>NZ_CP192087.1:0-5256841 GCF_050955855.1 Nocardia sp. CA-128927
ATGGACGACGAGCAGAACGTGTTGGCCACGGTGTGGCCCGAGGTAGTTGCCGAGCTGACCACCGGCTCACCGGACGGTGCCATTCCGCCGGTGACCAGAGCACAGCAGGCCTGGCTGAAACTGGTCAAGCCGCTGACGGTGGCGCAGGGATTCGCCCTGCTCTCGGTGCCTTCCTCGTTGGCTCAGGAGGCCATAGAACGCGATCTGCGCGAGCCGATCCTGCGGTCGCTGGCCCGGCGGCTCGGTCCACAGGTGGAGGGACTCGGGGTGCGCATCGCCGCGCCGACCGCCCCGACCAGCGACCGAAACAGCAACAACCCCCGGCACGCCAGGATGACGAGCAGGCCCGAACGTCCCAGGGACAACGGACCTCGCGACAACGGGCCCAGGGACAACGGACCCCGAGATAACGGCCCCCGCGACAACGGACCTCGCGACAACGGACCTCGCGACAACGGCCGCGGCCAGGGCGGTTACCCCGGCGGCGAGTACCAGGGTCGCGACGACTACCAGCAACCGCGCTACGCCCAGTCCAACGACTACGCCCCGGCCCCCGGCTACAACGGCGGATCCGACTACTCCGACAACGAATACGCACCGGAATACGCCTCCGCCAGCGAGTACAACCGGCAGGACTACGCCCACGACGAGTACGCGGGCCGCGACGAATACCCGGCCCCGGCCGAGATGCAGTCCGCACCTCGACACGAACCGACCCCCGCGCAACGCCGCGAGCAGGGCCTGCCGCCGCGTCGCGAGTCGATCCCGCCCGGCCAGGAGTCCTTGTTCACGCCCGACCCCGGCCCCGCCGCCGTGCGCGGACCGGTCCGGGCGCCCGTGCGCGAAGCAGCGGAGTCCAACGACCAGGGCATGGCGGCCGCCCACGAGTCGGTCCGGGAGCCCGAGAGCCCGCGCGCCGATCGCGACGACGAACCCGTGGTCAACGCCCGCAATTCCTGGCCGACCTACTTCACCAAGTCACAGGAAAGCGCGGCGCCGTCGAGTTCCTCGGCCAGCCTGAACTCGAAGTACACCTTCGAGACTTTCGTCATCGGCGCGTCCAATCGCTTCGCACACGCGGCCGCGGTCGCCATCGCGGAGGCACCGGCCCGCGCCTACAACCCCCTATTCGTCTGGGGCGCTTCGGGTTTGGGCAAGACGCACCTACTACACGCGGCCGGCCACTACGCCCAGCGGCTGTTCCCGGGCATGCGGGTGAAGTACGTCTCGACCGAAGAGTTCACCAACGACTTCATCAACAGCCTGCGTGACGACCGGAAGGTGGCGTTCAAACGCCGCTACCGCGAGACCGACATCCTGCTGGTGGACGACATCCAGTTCATCGAGGGCAAGGAAGGTATCCAGGAGGAGTTCTTCCATACCTTCAACACCCTGCACAACGCCAACAAGCAGATCGTCGTCTCCTCGGACCGCCCGCCCAAGCAGCTGGCCACGCTGGAGGAACGGCTGCGCACCCGGTTCGAGTGGGGCCTGATCACCGACGTACAGCCGCCCGAGCTGGAGACGCGGATCGCCATCCTGCGCAAGAAGGCTCGGATGGATCGCCTCGACGTGCCGCACGACGTGATGGAACTGATCGCCACCAGGGTCGAACGCAACATCCGCGAGCTGGAGGGCGCGTTGATCCGGGTCACCGCGTTCGCGTCGCTGAACGGCCAGCCGCTGGATCTGTCGCTGGCCGAGATGGTGCTGCGCGACCTGATGCCGGATACCGCGGCACTGGAGATCAACGCGGCGACGATCATGGCCGTCACCGCCGAGTACTTCAACACCACGCTCGAGGAGCTGACCGGGCCGGGCAAGGCGCGACCGCTGGCGCAGGCGCGGCAGATCGCCATGTACCTGTCCCGTGAGCTGACCGATCTGTCGCTGCCGAAGATCGGCCAGGCGTTCGGCCGCGACCACACCACGGTGATGTACGCGGAGAAGAAAGTCCGCAAGGAGATGACCGAGCGGCGCCGCGTGTACGACCAGGTGCAAGAACTAACAGCCCGAATCAAGCAACGCTCGCGCTGAGTTTCACTAACAACCCCGCACCGCCCCTGACCTGGGGCGGTGCTTTTTTGTGGCCTGTGGATTCCTCGAGGAATCCTTGTGGAGTCCTCGAGGAAACTGCCAGTTGTGCACCGGTTGGCTAACAGGTGTGGGGAGCGACTGCGCATCGTTCGCTAACAGGGTCTTATCCCCAGCATCCCCAGGCGGTTTTGCGCACAGGCGGTGACCAGCACGGCAGTCGGTCAAGGGGTTGGGGAATCCTCGAGGATTCCATGTGGAGTCCTCGAGGATTCCTCGAGTTGTCCACCCATCGGTGCACACGTGTGAACAACCGGGTGAATTCGGTGGAACAACTCGAGGAGCACTCGAGGATGAATGTGGGACAACTTCGGAACTCCACAGACGCCCCTCGTTCATCCTCGAGACACCCCGCGGTCATCCCCACGGCACCACGCTCGCTGACCTGCGAATTCGGCGTCAGTGCACAGATTCCACAGTGCCTACTACTACTTCAGTTCTTCTCCTAGAAGAACCTTCTTTAAAACAGGTGTGTGGAAAGTCGGGTTGAGGAGAGTCACCTCCGGAGCCGCTCTCGTCCACAGGCAAGGAGGACGAGCCGGAGCAGATCCGCGATCCGTCCTCGGACACGTCAGTGCTCGACATCGATCAACCGATCGGTCGCAGGGTGACGCATCGATGCGATCCACGAGTCCCCGCACACGCATCGACAGGATCCGTACACACTCGCCACGCACGCACCGGCATGACCGAACATCGGGCCATCGAGAACCGCCGGAGGGTCGGGCTAGGCCATAGCGTTGGTCGCGGGTACGGTTTGGTGTCGGTCGCCTGTGCCACACTTTCCATGGCGGCTGATCCACATCCTGCGCGAATCAACGTTGAACGAGCCGACAGGCTTGGAGGACGAATGTCCGGCCACCGCATAACAGCTCACGGAACTGGGAGAGGACAGATCGGGCGATGGAGCTTGCAAGCATGAAGTTTCGGGTCGCCCGAGAGGACTTCGCGGAATCCGTTGCCTGGGTGGCGCGTAGCCTCCCGTCCCGGCCTCCCGTCCCAGTGCTCGGTGGCGTGTTGCTCGTTGCCGACGAGGGCGGGCTGACCGTCTCCGGCTTCGACTACGAGGTCTCCGCGCAGATGCGTGTCGCCGCCGAGGTCGCCGGTCCGGGCGAGGTGCTCGTCTCCGGCAGGCTGCTCGCCGACATCACCAAGTCGCTGTCGAACAAGCCGGTCGATGTGTCGGTCGACGGCACTCGCGTGCTGATCGCCTGTGGCAGTGCGAAGTTCTCGCTGCCGACCATGCCGGTCGAGGACTATCCCCAGCTGCCCGAGGTGCCGCAGCAGACCGGCGAGCTGAGCGTCGACGTGTTCGCCAATGCGGTCGGCCAGGTCGCCGTCGCGGCGGGCCGAGACGACACGCTGCCGATGCTCACCGGCATCCGCGTCGAGATCGAGGGCTCCAAGGTGGTGCTCGCGGCCACCGACCGATTCCGGCTCGCGGTCCGGCACATCGAGTGGTCGCCTGCCGATGCCGCCATCGAGACCTCCGTGCTGATTCCGGCCCGGACGCTGTCCGAGGCCGCCAAGACACTCGGCGCCTCCGATGCGCCCGTACAACTTTCGCTCGGCACCGGTGCGGGCTCAGACGGTCTGCTCGGCATCGTGAACGCGGGCCGCCGGACCACCACCCGGCTGCTCGATGCCGAATTCCCCAAGTTCCGTCAGCTGCTGCCGAAGGAACACACCTCGATCGCCACCCTCCAGGTGTCCGTGCTGACCGAGGCGATCAAGCGCGTCGCCCTGGTCGCCGAGCGTGGCGCGCAGGTGCGGCTGGAGTTCTCCACAGAGGGCCTGTTGCTGTCCGCGGGTGGGGACGACGCCGGTCGCGCCGAGGAATGGCTGGAGGCCGACTTCCGCGGCGAATCGCTGACCATCGCGTTCAACCCCGGCTACCTGATCGACGGTCTCTCCGCGCTGCACGCCGAGCGGGTCACCTTCGGGTTCACCACACCCAGCCGTCCCGCGGTGCTGCTCCCGGCCGTCGACGACGAGCCGAAGGTGCTCGAGTCGGGTGCGTTCGCGGCGCTGGACAGCCCGTACACCTACCTGCTGATGCCGGTCCGGCTCCCGGGCTGACCGTCTGTGCACGACCGCGAGCCGAGTTCGTCCGATGCCTCGGTCGCTGCGAAACCGGTAGCGGTGCTGCGGGATTCGGCGACGAGGCGATCGGGCTCGGCGGTAGTTATGCACAGGTCTTCCACACACTGTGGTTGGGCGCCAACGGTTTCGGCGCTCGCGTCGATGCGCTGTGCACAGGTCCAGGTGCGAGAACTCGCGCAGGCAGGGGTCAGGTAGCGGATGTTCATCAGAACACTGTCGCTGCGTGACTTCCGCTCCTGGGAACACACGGAGCTCGAATTATCCCCAGGCCGAACGGTTTTCCTCGGTTCGAACGGCAACGGCAAGACGAACCTGCTCGAGGCGATCGGCTACCTGGCCACCCTCGCATCGCATCGCGTCGCGGCCGATGCCCCGATGATCAGGCTGGGTGCCGACAAGGCCCGGATCGGCGCGTCCGTCGTCAACAGCGGCCGCGAACTGCGGATCGACATCGAGCTGAACCAGGGCACCGCCAACCGCGCGCAGATCAATCGCTCGCCCGCCCGGCGACCACGGGAGATCCTCGGCATCCTGCAAACGGTGCTGTTCGCCCCCGAGGATCTCGCGCTGGTGCGCGGCGATCCGGGCGAGCGCAGACGCTTCATGGACGAGTTGTGCACGGCTCGCCTGCCCCGGCTCGCCGCCGTCCGCAGCGACTACGACCGGGTGCTGCGCCAGCGCTCGGCCTTGTTGAAATCCGCTGGGCGGCAAGCCAGATCGAAGACGGAGCTCGGCACCCTCGACGTGTGGGACGGCCATTTGGCCACGCACGCCTCGGTGCTGCTGACCTACCGCCTGCGCCTGGTGCACGACCTGTACCCGTACCTGGCCCAGTCCTACGCGTCGATCGCGCCCGAATCACGGCCCGCCGCAATCGCTTACCGCAGCGCGACCCTGCCACCCGAATTCCTGGACCCCGCAAGGGAACCCCAGCCGGACGACACCGAGGCACTGGAAGCGATCATGCTGAGCGAGCTCGCCGCGGCGCGACCGAAGGAGCTGGAGCGCGGTGTCTGCCTGGTCGGCCCGCACCGCGACGAGCTCGAACTGAACCTGGGCGAAGCACCGGCCAAGGGTTTCGCCAGTCACGGCGAATCCTGGTCCTTCGCGCTGGCGCTGCGCCTCGGTGCGTTCGAGTTGTTGCGCGCGACCGGGTCCGAACCCGTGTTGCTGCTCGACGATGTCTTCGCCGAACTCGACCGCCGTCGGCGCACCGCCCTCGCATCGGTGGCGGCAGGCGCGGAGCAGGTATTGATCACCGCCGCGGTCCCGGAGGACGTGCCCGCCGAACTCGCCGCAGTGCCGCTGCGGGTGGAAACCAGTGGCGGCCCGGACGGCCGGACCTCCCGGATCGCCGAGCCCATCACCCCTGCTCCCTGACATTCGCACTATGACGTATGCACAGAAAAGCATGGTTATCAACAGGTCCTGTGGAGAACTACCGCGCCCTTTGCCGCGCCCGAGGACGCTGTTTTGTCGGTGCCCTGTCGTAGAGTGACCCTCTGGCCGCGCACTACGAGAGGAGCCTGGTGACCGATCAAAAAGGCGCCGAACCGGCAGGTAAAGAGCCGGAGTTGCGCGGTGTCGATCTGGCCAGGCGGGCGCTCGAAGAAGCCCGTGCGGCAGCCAAAGCGAGTGGCAAGTCCGTCGGACAGGGGCGATCCTCACCGCAGCGCAAGCTGCGGACCGGCGCGCGTCGCCGCAGCGGTTGGTCGGGTGCCGGACCCGACGGGCGTGATCCCCAACTGTTCGGCAAGCTGACCGGCTCGCTCGCCAAGAACCGTGGCTGGTCCACCAAGGTCGCCGAGGGGATGGTGTTCGGCCGCTGGGCCGGCGTCGTCGGCGAGGACATCGCCTCGCACGCCACCCCGTTGACCTTGAAGGACAACGTGCTGAGCATCGCCGCCGAATCCACCGCGTGGGCAACTCAATTGCGCATGTTGCAGAGCCAGATCCTGGCGAAGATCAACGCTGCGGTCGGTCCGGGCGTCGTGACGTCGCTGAAAATCACCGGACCGGCGGCACCTAGTTGGCGCAAGGGCGAACGTCACGTGAGGGGACGTGGACCGCGCGACACCTACGGGTAGACCGACCGCGTTCCACGCGAAACCGTTCGTCGGTAACGCTCGATGCGCCAACCGATTTCAGTCGAGCAGTAATAGCTGGACCTTGCCGACAACGGCTACGCGGCCGCACCCTCGACGGCAGCCGAACCATCGCGAGGTCGTCGCACCCCTGGTATTGATCTCCCGCCCCTGCTCGCAGACCGATCCGTCGTCGGAAGCCGACACCGCGCATGATCTCGCAGGCTGTGTGAGTAACTTGTCGGCTACGTCCGACGGCCCGGAAATGCGGGCATACCGCCCCTCGGCCGCACATCAGCCGGTCGGTCCGTCGATCCGTACCGTCCGAATCATCCCAGAGGCGAGTTGAAGACCCGGAGGGCGGAACAGACTCGCCGCAATCCGATTTCTCGCATTCACGGAGCTGTCAGGGGTGTCGTAGGTGCGCTGTAGGTTGGGTCTACCAGTAGGATGAAGAGGTAACTAGCGGCGATCACCTTCGGTGCGTCCCGTACAGCCCGCGTGGCCCTGTATTTCTCGAGCAGTCATGGCCAGGGATCAACGCGTGCTGTGCAGTGCCTCGCCAGGAGGATCAGCAAGTAAGGAGAGCTACCGACCAGTGGCTGCCAACGACTCCAACGCATCGGGCTCGACCAACGCTACCTCGGGCAAGGCGGACTACGGCGCCTCGTCCATCACGGTCCTCGAGGGACTCGAGGCGGTCCGCAAGCGTCCCGGCATGTACATCGGTTCCACCGGTGAGCGTGGCCTGCACCACCTGATCTGGGAGGTCGTCGACAACTCCGTCGACGAGGCGATGGCCGGGTACGCGTCCAAAGTCGAGGTCACCCTGCTCGCCGACGGCGGTGTCGAGGTGGTCGACGACGGCCGTGGCATCCCGGTGGCCATGCACGCGCAGGGCGTCCCCACCATCGAGGTGGTCATGACCCAGCTGCACGCCGGCGGCAAGTTCGACTCCGACTCCTACGCGGTGTCCGGTGGTCTGCACGGCGTCGGTATCTCCGTGGTGAACGCGCTGTCCTCACAGCTAGAGGCGGAGATCGACCGCGACGGCTTCCACTGGAGCCAGACGTACAAGGACTCGGTTCCCGGCAAGCTGCTCCAGGGTGATCCGTCCAAGAAGACCGGCACCACGATCCGGTTCTGGGCCGATCCGAACATCTTCGAGACGACGACCTACAACTTCGAGACCGTGGCCCGCCGGCTGCAGGAGATGGCGTTCCTGAACAAGGGCCTCACCATCACCCTCACCGACGAGCGCGTCACCGCCGCCGAGATCACCGACGATGTGGTCAGCGAGACCGCGGACGCGCCGAAGCACACGGATCCGAATGCCGTCGCCGCGCCGGTCGAGCACAAGGTGAAGTCACGGACCTACCACTACCCGGGTGGTCTGGAGGACTTCGTCCGCCACATCAACCGGACCAAGCAGCCGATCCACAACTCCGTCGTCGGGTTCACCGGCAAGGGCACCGGCCACGAGCTCGAGGTCGCGATGCAGTGGAACTCGGGCTACTCCGAGTCGGTGCACACCTTCGCCAACACCATCAACACCCACGAGGGCGGCACTCACGAAGAGGGCTTCCGCGCGGCGTTGACCACGGTGGTCAACAAGTACGCCAAGGACAAGAAGCTCCTCAAGGAAAAAGAAGACAACCTCACCGGTGACGACATCCGTGAGGGCTTGGCCGCGATCGTCAGCGTGAAGGTCTCCGAGCCGCAGTTCGAGGGCCAGACCAAGACCAAGCTCGGCAACACCGAGGTCAAGTCGTTCGTGCAGAAGGCGTGCAACGAGCACCTCTCGCACTGGTTCGAGGCCAACCCGGCCGACGCGAAGACGATCGTGAACAAGGCGGTCTCCTCGGCGCAGGCGCGGGTCGCCGCGCGTAAGGCCCGCGAGCTGGTGCGCCGCAAGAGCGCGACCGACCTGGGTGGTCTGCCCGGCAAGCTGGCCGACTGCCGGTCCAAGGATCCGAGCAAGTCCGAGATTTACATCGTCGAGGGCGACTCCGCCGGTGGTTCCGCGAAGTCCGGGCGTGACTCGATGTACCAGGCGATCCTGCCGCTGCGCGGAAAGATCATCAACGTCGAGAAGGCCCGGATCGATCGGGTGCTCAAGAACAACGAAGTCCAGTCGATCATCACCGCGTTCGGCACCGGTATCCACGACGAGTTCGATATCGCCAAGCTGCGCTATCACAAGATCGTGCTGATGGCCGACGCCGACGTCGACGGCCAGCACATCGCGACGCTGCTGTTGACGCTGCTGTTCCGGTTCATGCGTCCGCTGGTCGAGCAGGGTCACGTGTATCTGGCCCAGCCGCCGCTGTACAAGCTCAAGTGGCAGCGCAGCGATCCGGAGTTCGCCTACTCCGACCGCGAACGCGACGGTCTGATCGAAGCCGGCCTCGCGGCAGGCAAGAAGATCAACAAGGAAGACGGCGTCCAGCGCTACAAGGGTCTCGGCGAAATGAACGCCAAGGAACTGTGGGAGACCACCATGGACCCCTCGGTGCGCGTGCTCAAGCTGGTCACCCTGGATGACGCCGCCGCGGCCGACGAGCTGTTCAGCGTGCTGATGGGTGAGGACGTAGAGGCTCGCCGCAGCTTTATCACCCGTAATGCCAAGGACGTTCGCTTCCTCGACGTATAAGCCGGTGCGCGATGCCACGTCACCGCAACCGCACCAGGCCCGCTAAGGAGACTTCATGACCGACACGACGCTGCCTCCGTACGGAGGCACCGGCGGCGACCGGATCGACCCGGTCGACATCCAGCAGGAAATGCAGAACAGCTACATCGATTACGCGATGAGCGTGATCGTCGGCCGCGCGCTGCCCGAGGTGCGCGACGGCCTCAAGCCGGTGCACCGGCGCGTGCTGTATGCCATGTACGACAACGGATATCGGCCCGACCGCGGCTATGTGAAGTCCGCCCGCCCGGTCGCCGAGACCATGGGTAACTACCACCCGCACGGCGACAGCTCGATCTACGACACCCTCGTGCGCATGGCGCAGCCGTGGTCGCTGCGTTACCCGCTGGTCGACGGCCAGGGCAACTTCGGTTCGCGCGGCAACGACGGCGCGGCCGCCATGCGATACACCGAGTGCCGGCTCACCCCGCTCGCGATGGAGATGCTGCGCGAGATCGACCACGAGACGGTCGATTTCGTGCCCAACTACGACGGTCGTTCGCAGGAACCGACCGTGCTGCCGAGCCGGGTGCCCGCGCTGCTGATGAACGGCAGCAACGGCATCGCGGTCGGCATGGCGACCAACATTCCGCCGCACAACCTCAACGAGCTCGCCGAGGCGATCTACTGGGCGCTGGACAACTTCGATGCCGACGAAGAGTCCACCCTGGCCGCCTGTATGGAGCGGGTCAAGGGTCCGGACTTCCCGACCTACGGCCTCATCGTCGGTGGTCAGGGCATCCACGATGCCTACAGCACCGGCCGCGGCTCGGTCCGGATGCGCGGCGTCGTCGTCATCGAGGAAGACAACAAGGGCCGGACCACCCTGGTCATCACGGAGCTGCCGTACCAGGTCAACACCGACAACTTCATCAACTCGATCGCCGAGCAGGTGCGCGACGGCAAGATCGCGGGCATCTCCGACATCCACGACGAGTCCTCGGACCGCGCGGGCATGCGGATCGTCGTCACCGTCAAGCGGGACGCGGTCGCCAAGGTCGTGCTGAACAACCTCTACAAGCACACCCAGCTGCAGACCAGCTTCGGCTGCAACATGCTCTCGATCGTCGACGGCGTGCCGCGCACCCTGCGGCTCGACCAGATGATCCGGTACTACGTCACGCACCAGTTGGACGTTATCGTCCGGCGCACCAAGTACTTGCTGCGCAAGGCCGAGGAGCGGGCCCACATTCTGCGCGGCCTGGTCAAGGCGCTCGACGCGCTCGACGAGGTGATCGCCCTGATCCGGCGTTCGGCCAACACCGACACCGCGCGCACCGGCCTGATGCAGATGCTGGACATCGACGAGATCCAGGCCACCGCGATCCTCGACATGCAGCTGCGTCGCCTCTCGGCGTTGGAGCGGCAGAAGATCGTCGACGAGTTGGCCAAGATCGAACTCGAAATCGCCGACTTGAAGGACATCCTCGCCAAGCCGGAGCGGCAGCGTGCCATCGTGCGCGACGAGCTGGCCGAGATCGTCGAGAAGTACGGCGACGAACGGCGCACCAAGATCATCGCGGCCGACGGTGACGTCGCCGACGAGGATCTGATCGCCCGCGAGGACGTGGTCGTCACGATCACCGAGACCGGCTACGCCAAGCGCACCAAGACCGACCTCTACCGCAGCCAGAAGCGCGGCGGCAAGGGCGTGCAGGGTGCGGGTCTCAAGCAGGACGACCTGGTCCGGCACTTCTTCATCTCGTCCACGCACGACTGGCTGCTGTTCTTCACGAACAAGGGCCGGGTCTACCGCGCCAAGGCCTACGAGCTGCCCGAGGCCAGCCGCACCGCGCGCGGCCAGCACGTGGCCAACCTGCTCGCCTTCCAGCCGGACGAGAAGATCGCCCAGATCATCCAGCTGAAATCCTACGAAGACTCCCCATACCTGGTGCTCGCCACCAAGAATGGCCTCGTGAAGAAGTCGAAGCTCACCGATTTCGACTCCAACCGCACCGGCGGCATCGTCGCGGTGAACCTGCGCGACGAGGACGAACTGGTCGGCGCCGTGCTGTGCTCGGCCGACGACGACCTGCTGCTGGTGTCGGCGCTGGGCCAGTCGATCCGGTTCTCCGCGACCGACGAGGCGCTGCGTCCGATGGGCCGCGCCACCTCCGGTGTGCAGGGCATGCGGTTCAACGCCTCGGATGAACTCTTGTCGCTGAACGTTGTGCGGCCGGATACATATCTGCTGGTGGCGACTGCCGGCGGTTACGCTAAGCGGACTGCGATCGAGGAGTACACGGCGCAGGGTCGAGGCGGTAAAGGCGTATTGACCGTCCAATACGACGCCAAGCGTGGCACCCTTGTCGGTGCGCTCATCGTCGAGGACGAAGATGAGTTGTATGCGATCACCTCGACCGGTGGTGTCATCCGGACGGTGGCCAAGCAGGTGCGTAAGGCTGGACGACAGACCAAGGGCGTGCGATTGATGAACCTGGGCGAGGGCGATACGTTGCTTGCTATCGCGCGCAATGCCGACGAGCCTGATCCCGACCTGCTCGCCAGCGAAGGCGGCGACACCGGTTCCTCTGAGTAGTAACCCAACAGCGGCGGCAACGAACGGATCTAAGGATTCCCATTGACCACTCCGAATCAGCCGAATGACGAGCGGCACCAGACGAACGGTGTGACCGAGCGGATCGCACCGTCCCCGATTCCGCCGCGGCCGATCCCACGGCCGGGCTCGTCGGCCGATAACGGCCAGCAGGGCGGCGGGCAGCCAGGTGGCGGCCAGCCGAACGGTGGCCAATCGGGTGGTGGCCAGTCCGCCGCGGGCCAGCAAGGCGGGCAGCAGCACGGCGGCCAGCCGGGTGGTGCCCAGTCCGGTGGCGGGCAGCAACGTGAAATGCACGACAAGCAAGGCGATTTCGCGGGCCAGCCGAAGGGGTCGGAGCAGGCTCCCGGTCACACCGGGCAAGATCCGTTCGATCAGACTGTCCGCATGAACAACTCAGAGCCCGGCGCACCCGAGTCGGGGGATCAGTCCGGTGGCAACGGTGGTGGCCAATCGCCGTTCCAGGACGGCTGGGCACAACTGCCGCAGCGGGAACCACAGTCCAACCTGTACCGGCCCGGCCAGGCGCCGGTCACCGGACGCCCGAGCGGCTCCGGTGCGCAGGCCGGTGGCGGTGGCGGCGGCCTCGGCGGTGGCGTGACCAACGCGCGCACCACCGCCGACCTCGCGGCCAAGGCGGCCCGCAAGGAAGCGGCGATGGTGAAGTCCGTCGGCATCGACGGACCCACCCGCAGCATCGCCCGGCCTGAGCTGATCAAGGACATGCCGGACCTCTCGGAGATCCGGCACCCGCTGCCGCCGTCGGCCGACCACACCGGTCCGCAGGCACCCATCTCGCCCGCGGTACCGGTCGCGGTGGCCGCTGCCGTCGCCACCGGCGAGCCGCTGCGGGCCACCGTGCAGATCCGCCGGATCGACCCGTGGTCCACGCTGAAGATCTCGCTGGTGATCAGCGTGGCCATGTTCTTCGTCTGGATGCTCGCCGTCGGCCTGCTCTACATCGTGCTCGAGGGCATGGGCGTGTGGGAACGGTTGAACAACACCTTCACCGACATGGTGTCGCAGGACAGCGGCTCGGTCGGGCTCATCGACGCGGGCACCGTCTTCGGCTACGCGGGCGTCATCGGGCTGATCAACGTGGTGCTGTTCACCGCGCTCGGCACCGTCGGCACGTTCATCTACAACCAGTGCTGTGATCTGGTCGGCGGCATCCAGGTCACCCTCGCCGACCCCGACTAGAACTCGGTCACCCAACGGCCGGCGTCGTCCCTATCCAGGGGACGACGCCGGCCGTTTTCACTGCTCCGCACGACACCTTCCGACAGCCTGCGCCGACCGCCGCGAGCCCCCGTCGCACCCCTGCTACCAGCCGTTTTGGAGGTAGTGCGACAGGTCGGGTAATCTCTAGCCTCGGCTCAGGTGGAAGAACACAAGAGTCATACGGGCCTATAGCTCAGGCGGTTAGAGCGCTTCGCTGATAACGAAGAGGTCGGAGGTTCAAGTCCTCCTAGGCCCACAAACTTCTATTTAACTCTGCTGGTCAGAGATTCTTTGGCGTAAATTACGTCCTTTTAGCCCGAGTTTCGTGATGACGAACGGGCCTCCTGCCTCTCATTCTTCAGATGATCGAGCTCGTGGAGACGGCTGTGAGCTGGATTTTTGATGTCGCCGTCATCACTTTTTACGCTCCTCCGCCCACTTCGGTTGCTGTGCTGGCGGAGCGCAAACTAGCTCTGATCTGGTATTTCTATCTCTGATCCAGAGTCATCAGGATCCTCCTACCCCGTCGACGTCAGCCTTGTGATCAGCTGGCTAACAGCTTGGTTCAGGTGAATCCCCTCAGGTGTAGGCGCATATCCACCTGCTGCCTAACGCGACAACCCGACAGAGAACCTCAAGGGTGACCTCGGTGCGGAAGGCGTTCGCCTCTAACGAGCTTCGATTGGCCGTGGTGTGTCGGGCCCTCTGTTGGGTTTTGACCGTATGGATGCGGGAGGGTACCGTTTCCCCGGCGTCTGTGGATGCCGTTGCCGCCATCGGTGGCGTCGGGGCCTTAGCTCAATTGGCAGAGCACTGCCTTTGCAAGGCAGGGGTTAGGGGTTCGATTCCCCTAGGCTCCACAGTAAAGACTCAGGTCAGAGGTGAGATCGGTGACCTTACCTCCCCTGAATGGACGCTTCGGTGCGCATAGGAATTTGAGACGACTCGATCCTGACCTCCAGCAAGCAGCTGGGATCGGCGGCTATCGGGCTGAACGGCGGTTTGTCGTCTGCACGGCCGGCCCCCGCCGAAGGAGCCTGCCGCAGGCGCATTTCCCCACGGGTCCTGGTCGGACTGGCGTGGCCGACGGGCTGCTTGGCATGCACGCTCAGCTTCTGCTGCTTCGGCTTCCTGCTGAGCCTTCACGTCTCGTGTCCGTGGCAATGCGGCTACCGATCCGTATCTGGCCATGCGGTAGCGCCAATGAAGCTTGGCGCGGTGGGATCGGGTCGGTTCCCACCCGTTGAAGCCGTTCGGTCTGGTAGCACGCTCACGTCTTCTGTTCAGCAGTCCACTCGGTATCGCTTGAGATTGAGCCGAGGCAACTTGTTGTTCCGTGCGGGCGCTCGGTCTCGGCGCTCTCGCCTTGGATTTCCGGGCTGGGCAGGTGTAGACCGGGCGTTGGTGAAGGGTCGATCTTATGGGGAGCTGGTGCTTGAAACCCACGGCGTGTCGTCTCGTAGGTGTAGCCCTGCCCTATGCCGAACCTGGCACCGCAGACCAGCGCCGCCGTTCCTACAGGGCAAACGCGTAGACGTTGGCTGACCACAGATTTCGTGCCAATCGCCGGTGAACTCGTTGCGCGCCAAGAACATGTGCGCGCCGCTCTCGGCAGTACCGTCAACCGCTCGGTTGGCATAGGTCCGCTGGACGGTAACGCGGTCGGGGACATCGGGCATTCGTTCCCACGTCGGGGGATCGGCGAGCTTCCATCGCTTGATCTCTACGACTGCGCCGACGACGGGTGGCTTAGCCATCTCACGTTTCCACTGCTCGGCGGCTTTGGCCTCCTCACGGGCGATCCGCTCCGCCTCCTGCGCCCGCTCAATCTCTTTCTGTGCCTGCTCGATATCCCAGCGGCTGCGCCCTTGAGACCGTTTCTGGTGCGTCCCACGAGGCTGTCCCTTCTTGTCTGCGCATTGCGCACCAGGCGGAACTTCGCAGACCGGGCACTCATGATTCTCCCTGGCAGGGTCGTCTACGACGACAACGGCATCGTCGTACAACCCGGTGCCGCGTGGGTCCACGAATCGGCAGATGAACTTCGTGGCCCCGTAGGTGACCGACTTGTGGCCGCCATTGCGGCCCAACTCCACCTCTGTGATCGGGCCGTACTTCCGCACCGCTTCGGCCGGGCTCAGACGCTCCGTAATAGCTAGGTAGCCGCGCTCGGTCCATTCCTGCCCGATGACAGGCTCACCGACCCGCGCCCAGGCGATGGGCTCGCCACACCAGCCGTCGTAGAGAACTCCACCGCTCACAGCCTCATCGTGCCAACAGCGGACTCGATGCGTGAGCGTTCGGGGCCGACCGCACTCGGCCGGGCGGTAGACCAGCTTCACCATCTCGGAGCATCGGTCGTTTACGGCACACAGAGCTGGACATCCGCTCATACTGACTAGATGGGTGGGCCAGATGTGATCCACGTCCAGGT
This sequence comes from Nocardia sp. CA-128927, assembly GCF_050955855.1. Taxonomy (NCBI): domain Bacteria; kingdom Bacillati; phylum Actinomycetota; class Actinomycetes; order Mycobacteriales; family Nocardiaceae; genus Nocardia; species Nocardia sp. CA-128927. The sequence goes on from NZ_CP192087.1 coordinate 15,186, forward strand.
CGAGCGGGTGGATGCCGCCGATGACGGAACCATCGCGAAGGTCGTCAAGCTTGGTGACCGAGCGCGCAAGACGTTGGGCTTCATGCCCCCCGCAGTCTATTACGACGCAGCTGCAAAGCACTGGCTGCTAGCCGCGATGCTCCATGGTGAGCCGGTTGGTTATGTCCTGTTTCGTCTACCACGTGATGAGGTCGTGCTGACCCACGTATGTGTCCATCCGGATTTCCGTAAATCAGGGATCGCGAAACAACTCGTCGATCAGGTGAGTGACCTCCACAGCGCGCGACAGGGGATCAAGGCCAAGTGCCGCGATGACTACGACGGCATAGCAAATGTATGGACAGGTCTGGGTTTCACCCCGCGCGCACGCGCCCGCGGGCGCGGACATGACCGAAAGTCGATGACGATATGGTGGCGAGACCACGAGCATCCAAATCTGTTCACCCCGCCCATGGAAGAACCGACCGTTGTCCAGGTCGCGATCGATACGATGATCCTGCTCGACCTGCTGACCGGATCCGGAGATACCCGACGGGCTAGGTCCGCGGCGTTACTGGCTCAACACCTGATCGGTCGTATGGAGTTGGTGGTCACCCGCGGATTGGAGCGCGACCTCGATAATCACCCCCAAGCCGCCACAGCCCGTGTTCTCGAGTTCGCTGACAGTTTCACCCGGCCGACTGAGCTTCCCAAGCGCGCCCAAGCGCTCTTCGACGCGATGCTCACCGCAGTCAAGCTGCGCGTCACGGGGTTTCCCAAGACCCCGCAGGACATCGGGGACCTTTGGCACCTGGCCGAGGCCGCCGCAGTAGGCGCGCAAGCCTTCCTCACCTGGGACGAGCGTCTCATGAACATCGTTGCCCCAGCGGCACTCTCGGTGGCTGCGCCAGAAGTCGCACGCATGCGGGTACTCGACCCGGATCATCTGGAGATTCGCTTGGATGAACTGGCAAACACCGCCGCCTACAGCCCGCTCGCCCTAGCAGGCAGTCACTTCACCACTGCCCGCGCAGGTTCCGACGCACGTCAGCTCTTACAGCGATTCCTCAACAGCACTCACGGCGAGACAAGGTCGCAGTTCCAGGCATTGCTGCGCGAGGCCGCCCGCGATAGCGACACCTACGAGGTTGTCTCGGCACCAGACGGCACGCTCATCGCGTGCTACGCGATCAACAGTGTCGGCATGACCTTGAATGTGCCACTCCTGCGCGTTGCCAACCATCCCATCGCCGAGACACTGACGCGACAGCTGCTGTGGAGATTCCGGCTGCAGGCCCGACGCAATGGCGCCACAATCGTGCAACTCACCGACCGCCACCTCACCCCTATAACTGAAAGGATCGCCGAGACCGAGTCCTACCGGCACGGCCGATCCGGCCTATGCGCCGTCGTGGTCGATGTAATCGGGTCCGGTCGAGACGTAACTGATACAGCGAACACAATCAGCGAGTCGGTCGGCATGACCGCCGCGCCTTTGATTCGTACCTACGAAAATGCGGTGGTGGCAAGCCTTTACGAACGTGTATGGTGGCCTGCCAAGATTACCGACAGCAGCCTTCCCCGGTTCGTCGTCCCGATTCGTCCACGCTGGAGCGCCGACCTTTTCGGTGTGCCCTCGACCCTCACGGCTCGCGATTCCCAGCTCGCACTGGGCAGAGAGCACGTCTACTACCGCAGCGGACGACGAAGTTGCCTACAAGCGCCCGGACGCATTCTCTGGTACATGAGCGGCGACAAATCCGTCGGCGAAGGACAATTTATCGGAACCTCACTTCTGGACTCCGTCGAACGCGACACCCCAGAGGCGCTTCACCGCTCCTACGGCCGGTACGGGGTATTCACGCTCGAACACATCAAGAGCGTCGCAAATGCAGACAACATCGCCGAAGCCTTGCTGCTATCGGACATCGAACTATTCCCTTATCCTATCTCCTCGTCGAGCTACACCTTTATCAGGGAACGAATACCAGGACCCCGAGGTTTTCAATCTCCAACGACAATCCAACCCGCGATGTTCGAAGCAGTGTATCGGCTGGGCGCCGGACAGGACCCCAGTCCCGAGTAGCAATGCGCGGCAGGATATTTCGCGACTCTTCTCACTCAATCACCTACCCGAAACGATCGCCGGGATATGATCCCCGAGTGACTCCTGCGGGCGAAGAGACGAACGAACCAGCGAGGCTCCGACCATTGGTGCTATCGCTCAAACCACGTTTCGCGACGGCAATTCTGGATGGCGCCAAGACAGTCGAACTCAGACGCCAACGCGTTAGCGCACCTCCGGGCACGCGACTCGTTTTGTATGCGAGTGCGCCCGTCATGGCCGTAGTCGGTGTTGTCACCCTCATCGGAAACGAATCCGACACCATAGCGCGCATATGGCGACGCTATGGTCGACGAATGGCGTTGCGCCGCACCGAATATGACGCCTACCTTTCAGGTTCCTCGACGGCTACAGCGTTGATTCTTACCGATCCGACCCCGTTAACCGCCCCACCGACCCTGACACATTTGCGCGCCGAGACCGGTTTTCGACCACCGCAGAGCTACCGATACCTCCACGCTGACGATCCTGAAATCCTGCACCGCGCAGCATCCCTCATCGCGAACTGAACAGCCCGCCGGAGGATCGATGGACCTGCCGAAGCATTCCGTGAGTGTCTCGGATGTCCGTCGCATATACCACAGCTACATTCGCAACGATATCGATGAGTTCATGGGGTTTCTGCCGATTCAGGCGATCACGTAGGATACTGATGCGGTGTGGGTGGTGTATCTGGAGCAGGACAAGGGCAACGCGCCTAAGACGATTCAGAACAAGCACGGGTTTCTGTGCGCGGGGATGCAGGCGGCGATACAACAGCGTCCGACACCTCTGATCCCGTACAACCCGCGCGCAGGAACCCGGTTACCGCGCTGGGACGCACCGGAGATAGATATTTTCGACAACGATGAGTGGGAGTTGTTCGAGCAGTTGCTGGCACCGCGGTGGCGCTCGCAGTCGTCGTCGCCTTGCGCACGCGGTCGCAGCAGCGAGCCAAGAACCGGCTCCGACGGCCCCTGGACGCCGTGGTCGTCTTTCCGATCGGGTCGTTGTTCATGTCGCCGTAGAACTTGACCGGCATCAGCCCTGCACCCCGAGCGTGTTGCCGAAGGTGGGCGCCAGAATATCGGTCCGCTCCAGGTAGCACGTCATCGCCACAGGGACGATCCCCTTCGGCCACCCGAGCTGGCCGGGCGATGCACGAGCTTGCACGGCGAGGGGCCGCTGGTAGCTACGCGGGCGGCAGCTGAGGTGCCGCCCGATACGCGACCGAGCGGGACCGGCGCGAATTACTTCCGGGCGTTCGCGGACACCGGAGCCCGTCCGCACGGTGAAGCTCCGGCATCGATCGGAAGGATGCGCGCCACATACAGTGGCGTCCGTTGCGACAGCGCTATGTCCTGCACCCTCGTGCGGGATGCGATCTCAACATTGCACCGCGACACAGGGTGTCACTGACCAGCGTCCGTGCGCAGGTAGGTGACGGTAAATTTCTTCGTGCGGCGTCGCTCGGGCAATTGGGCGCGCAGATCGAAGCCGCGACCGAACTGCTCGAAGATGTCGAGGCCACGGCCGAGCTGAATACGCCAGCCGGTGTCGGTTTCGATCCAGCGGTCGTGCTCGCTCTTGGGATCGCCGAATTCGCAGGTGAATTCGACTCCGGCTTCCTGCATGACAGCTTGAATCTCGCTGAGGCCGGCCAGTTGCAGGATCTGCACCTCCGCGTTCTTGGTCTCCTCGACAGTGGTGAGCCGGACCCGTATCTCGGTTTCCTCCGACTTCGCCGCGACGACTTCGCACAACAGTTCGAACAGGTTGCGCAGCTGATGGGTCTGCCGGATGTATGGGTCGACAATATCGATAACCGTCGCCCCGCGCAGGTGTGGGATGAGCAGGCTGCGGTAGGACTGGCCGAGGGTGTTTTCCCGGATATCGAGTAGACCTGTGCGCAACGGCGACTCGGTGACGGCTGTGTCGGCGGGCGAGGGAGTCGGTGTCGGCGGCGGGACGAGGCCGTCAGTGTCGGTTTCGCCGTGGCCGAAGTACTGCGGGTAGTCCAGTTCCTCCTGGGTTTGGATATCGTGCCAGGTTCCGGCAGCGTCCGCGTAGCCGAACCGGACCTGGTCCATTGTGTGGTCGATCCGCAGGATCTGGTCCTTGACCCGTTTGCGCCCCTCGATCGCGAACGCCAGTAGGTGCTCGATCTCTTGGGCGGTCGCGCCACGGTGCGGGAAGACCAGTTTCATCAGCCCGGAGAATGTCTTGCGCACGCCGTCGCGGTCACGGGTGGAGATCTCCTCGGACAGGGTGAAATGCGGTGCGTAGGCGTCGGAGAAGTCCAGGGTGCGCAGGTGTGCCAGCGCCTCCGCCAGGTAGTCGACCACGAATCCATAACCGTCAGTGAATAATTCGCGGCGGATGATCTCTACTTCCCAGCCGGGCAGATAGTGGTGCAGACGGTCCAGGTAAGCGGAGTCGTGATATGCCGGTGGGAGCACCTCGAACAGATCCGAATGGGCAAGCATGGCCGGGACCGGACGGCTGGTGTTGCCGATGAACACCATGGATGCGTCCGCGCCGATGGTCTCCACGCCGCGCGAGAAGGTCTTGTTCGCCATGTAGTTCTTCATGATGTCGACCAGCGACTTGTCGACGCGCTTCTGCCCGGCGAACTCGTCGAAGGCCACGACATCCCAGTAACCGACCAGGCCGATCTGACCACTGGAATTGTTGACGAACAGTTTGGGCACGGTCACCTCACCGCCCGAGATGAGCATGCCGTGCGGGGAGAACTCCGAATAGATGTGCGACTTGCCGGTGCCCTTAGGGCCGAGTTCGACCAGGTTGTAGTTGCGTTCCACGAAGGGGATGAGCCGCACCAGCTGCATCAGTTTGGCGCGGTGCGAGAGCCGTTCGGGTGCGAAACCAATGGTCTGCATCAACAGGTCGATCCACTCGTCGGTGCCGAACTCGGCGCGGCGAGTCAAATATTCGGCCATATCGAACTGGCCCAACTGGATCGGTTGCAGCCCGGCGATGAACCAGCGGCCTTCGTCGGCATCGCCCGGGGTGTATTCCAGGTCGACCCGGCACCAGACGCCGCCGGTGAGCAGTTTCGGATTGCGCTTGACGGTGGCGTCATCGATCGGGATGGCCCTGAGTCCGAGGTTCGCGAAGGTTGCGGTGTGCATATCGCGGCGATCATCGAGTACCACGGTCACCTTGTCGATGACCCGATGCCTGCCGCGGTCACGGATCGTCGACTTCACCAGTTCGGCTTCGCCGCGGTGTACGTAGTGCTTGGCCAGCACGTCGCGGACCGCTTCTATGCCCCGCTCGATGGTGTCCTCGTCGTCGCTGGCACAGAACTGCGCGAGCAGGAACTCCAGCACATAGCCGGGAACGACCGCGTTACCGCGGACCCGGCCGGGGAGGTCCTTGCGGACCACCAGGCTGGGAAAGATGGCGTTCGCCTTGGCGTCGAGCTCCGAGAGACTACGCGGCTGGGCGGTGCTGGTCTCGATCACAGGCTGGCGTCCTCCACAGGTCGGTCGGCGTGGTCAGTGTTACCGAAAGGGTGTGGACAACCCGAACGGCAGCCATTTCGTGACGGCACCTGAAATAGTGACCGAACATGTTGCCCCCCTTGCTGTTCACCGGCATTGTCGAGGGTACCGCCTTTCGGTGTGGAGTCGCCTGTTGTTCATAGTGCGTCGAAGAATCCGCCGAATCCGCGTTGCAGAGTCACCGTGGTGGTCTTGTACTCGACCGCGGTGCCGCCGATCATCTTGTCGGCGCGGACCTGCACCGTGCGACCGTTGTACTGTTGCGCCTCTTCGCCGAGCATGAGTTCGACCGTCACGACCCGCTCCCGGATGTCCTCGGTGCGGCTGTCCAGTTCGATGGTCCGCACCGTCGAGAGTTCTTTCCCGTCGGCCCATACCCCGACCCGCAACGTGCGCCCACGTCGGGCGCCGGTTACGGCCTCTTTCTGCGTCAGGGTCACCAGGACGGTGCTCGAGGTAACGGTCTGGCTGCTCGTGGCCAGCTCGACCTCTACCTCGCTGGTGTCTTTCTTGCGCTTGGTTTGACGCAATTCGACCAGTGGAACCACGACCTCAGGAAGCGCGGCACCACCGTGCACGAAACGCGAGCCCGCCCCTGGCCGCTTCAGCCGATACAACGACCGGGGGATGAGCACCTCGAGGTCGCTGTCGTAGCCGAGCTGATCGGCCCGCCATTTGGTGAAGGCCGGGTCGGCGCGTAGGCCGCGCCCGAGGACGAATCTGCGGTTCTGGTAGACGATATCGTCACCATGCGCGGTAGCGCTCAGATTGCCCGCGTCCTGTACCGGGCTGGACTGGAACAGGAATCCATGATCGGCGGTGACCAGCACCCGGGTGGCGCGGACCTTACTGTTGAAGTGGTTTACCAGTCGGGTAATGTCCTCCAGCGCGCGCAGGCAGGCTTCGGGTGTCGCCAGATCCGTTTTCGGTTCGTCACCGGTCGCGTCGATGGTGTCGTGGTAGACCACCACACCGGCGTGGGCGGACCACAGCTCGCCGAGCGCCTCCTTGTTCAGCCGCAGCACCGACTCGAACCCGGTCGCGGCGAACCCGGCGCGCGCCCACACCTTCGCTCTGTTCGCCAAACCCGCAGTGGGTTTGCCATCCGCTCGCACAGTGTTCTCGTCGACCAATTCCAGCCGTTTGTGTGGCAACGACGCGGCCATTCCCAGCTGGGTGAACGACGGTAGCGGCGCGAGCCGCGGTTCGATGCTCGCGCTGAACCATTGGTGGTCAGCCATCCGGTCGACTAGTTCAAGGCCGACTTCGTAGCGAAACGCGTCGGAAATCACCACCAGCGTTTTCGCCTTGGCGGGCAGATCCTGGACCGCGAAAGCGGACAGCGGCGTGATACCGGGTATCCGCCACTCCTTCAGGGTGTCCACCTGCTGTTGCCAGGCGTCGGCCAGCGGCCGCTGAAAGTCTGTCGTGTAGCGATGCTCCACCCGCGTGATCAGTGCGGCGGTGAGGTCACCGGTCGCGCGATCGTGGTGGTAGAGGAAGGTTCGGTAGGCGCGGTCGGTCGCGCACCACTGCTCGCTGTAGCGGCGCACCCCGTCGGCAGGGTCGGCCATCGCGGGGGTGAACACATCGATGCGGGCCAGGCAGTCGGCAGCGGTCTCGATGGCCCGATACGCGTGCTCGGCCCCGGTGAACCAGGTGGTGAGCGCGCGCTTGCGGACCAGTGCGGCGATCCGGTCGGCGGTCACGGTATTGCCGAGCACCGCGTCGGTGAGCGCCTGAACCAGGATGGTGTCCACGATGGGGAAGACGTCGACTTCCACCAGCCGCTCGATGGATGGATAGTCCCCCCGCACGCGCTCAGCGATACCGAGTTCACTTTGTGCGTGTTCGGCCAGCGCCGTGAAGACCGGCCGTAGACCGGCATCGGCACGCCATCGCTCGAAGTCGAACCTGGCCGCGTTGGTGGCGTCGGGCCAATCCCGCCACGCCTGTTCGAACAGCCACATCGCCAGCCCCGCCACCGACGGTTGCCGATCGGCGTAGCCGTAGATGTCGGTGCAACCCGTCCAGAGGAACTCGTCGAGTCCATGCTCGACCAGTGCGTCATAGCCTGTGGTGCCGTCGGCGACGAAATCCGCGAACAGCGCCTCCACGATCCGGTGCAGGCGGTGGCTACCGGGTCCCCGCAGGCCGAGCGCGGTCGCGCTCAGGATGCCGCGCAGATGCTTGGCCAATAGCTCGGGCGCCAGCTTGGCGTCCAACTCTGCCAAGGTGACGCGCGCCGCCTCGACCGCGGCCGGGGAATCGAGCACCCGCGGATGCGCGTCCAGCACACCTTCCATCTTGCGGCCGTCCAGCCGCAATTCGTGCACGAGAATCGCAGTGGTGTCCGCGGTGAATACCCCGTATCCGACTTCCAGATCGAGCAGCCAGTTATCCCGCGCCGCCTCCCGTGGTCCGGCCCGGTACACCACATGCTTCGCCGTGCCCGCCGCATCCGCGTCAAGTGCGGCGTACAGGCCGAACTTGACCCCGAATTCGTCACCGGACACCCGATGCACGGTGACGGCCTCGAACTGCCCGGCCAGCGCCTCGGCCACCGCGTCGACGCCGGCTGCGTACTCGCCCTCGGTGTCGCGCCACACCAGCACCGGTGTGTCGTCGAAACGTTCGGCCAGCAACTCGGCGATCCGGGTCGGCGCGACCGCACTCACAGGCCGCTCACCTTCCGCACCACGCCGGACAGCTTCGGGTAGTTCTGCTTCACGCCGTCATCCAGATCCAGCGCGATCTCGGCGGTGGCGAGCGGGAACAGATGATCCTGGATCCATCCGCGCACCTCCCGGATCTGTGTGTCCAAGTCGTCACGCTCAGTGACCAGCTTGGCTGCTTCCCCCTTACCCGCCGAGGGCAGCGCATGCTCGATGGTGTCGATGCGGGCCGAAAGCTTCGCTAGATAGTCCTCGGCATAGTTCTGATGCAGCAACCCCAGCGTCGCGGGCGTATAACGGTGCAGGTAGAACAATGCGTTGAAGCCGCCCTTCGGTGAGGACGCCTGCCAATAGATGGGGCGCTTCGAGTACATCTTCACGTGGTCGTCGTAGAACTTCTCCAGGAAATACTTCCGCAACGACATCGGTTTCCCATTCCCCAGCGTGTGCTCCAGCCAGGTGACGTTGGCTGCCAGATGTTCGCGGCCGAACGCCACTGCCAAGAACGCGCGCAACCGGACAACGATATCGTCCTCGAAATAGGATTCGGCGGTAATCGGGATGATGCCGGCGTCGTCTGCGCGGAACTGGGCATCGGGCACCATCCGATCGAAATCGGCAAGGGTGGCACCCGCGTCGGCGAGGATCAGACCGGGACGATCCAAGCTGTAGCGGCCCATCATGCAGCCGACTGCGTAAGAGATCAGTTCCTTGGCGAGGTCGCGGTTGAAGAGGTTGCGGTAGTCGTCGGCGGTGCGGCTCGCGCCCTTGGTGTGGGCGTAGCGGAAGTAGGGGTTTTGGGTGAGGGAGATTCGACTGAGGGAGACATCGCAGGGGACTTCACCTTGGAGGTTGTACAGGTCGGTGAAGTATCGATTGTTCCTTTCCTCCAAATCTTGTGCGATCTCGGCCGCCGACAATGCCGCATTCCACCGGGTCTTGGCGTGCGTCTCCAGCGGGCCCTCGCCCAATGTCGCGAGCGGATTGGCGTCGAACTCCCAGGAAATCTCGTAATCGTCCCAGTCGCCGTGCGAAATTGCAGTGAGCTCATCCACGATCGGGCCGACCACCGACTGATCTGCCGGTATGACCGGAAGGTTGGCGATATGCCCGACCTCGAAATGCATTGCCGGAGACAGGATGGCGAGGAGCTGTTCGCTGACCGAAGAGTCCAGGAAGCCCATCAGCGCGGACAATGTGTCGTCTGCAGCGAAGACCGCCTGGCCGACATGGCTGAAAATGAACTCGCTCGGATATCGACGGAAGGCTGGTGCGCCAGAAGAGACGTTCGACCAGGAGACACACGGCTTGAAATATTTGTCGGGGTTGCGGAGCACGGAACGTGGGCGGAAGTCCCACAATTCCTTACCATCGTTCTCCCAGTTGATGACGTAGTCCTGATTGCCCCACCACTTGCGGAACGAACCCCCTTTATTGTGGGGGAACCATTTCCGGTGGGATTCCTCGGCGGCCCGCCGGTCGGTCATCCCGAATCCGACGCGATCGCCGGAAACCTCGAACCACTGCCGAAGGAAGCGATCGTTGTCCGCAGTCGCAAGTCCTTGCCTGGGAGAGGCGATATCCGCGAGCCGCGTGCCCTTACCGAAGGCCGCTTTCATCGCATCTGAGAGCCAGTAAACGATCGGCGATTCAGGCACTAACGCGAAATCATTCATCGCAGCCACATATTGGATCGAATTGTTCGATCCAACGACCGCGTCACTCAATGCGAGCCTTTTGCTGGCCTCGTTCTTCCCATCGACCAGCCGAATGAACACCCCCTTGTGTCCCGGACGTTTCTCTGTGTCGATCACGAATGCGGTGGTTTGAACCACTTCACCGCTGATCGAATCGAAGGCGCGGGTGCCCAGATGCGCCATCGAACTCAGGTAGCCCCAACTCGGCAGATTCGCTCGGAACTTCTTGTACGGAGGTCAGGAACATCCACGAGTGCATAGTGATCATGGCCACCGAACCGGCGGCTGTGGCGAGTTCGGCGTTGCGTTGGATGAACATGGCGTACAGGTCAGCCTTGGTCTCCGGGTACTGCTTTTTGGCGAACTCCGACAGCAGGTAACCCATATTCCCGCTACCCAGATAAGGCGGGTTGGCGACCACCACGTGATACTGCCGGTCGACCAGTGCCCGCGCCTGGCGCACCAGTACGGTGAGCCGGTCGATGGCGTTGTGGGTATACAGCGCGTGTGCACCGTGTTCGAGGACGTCGAGGTCGGCGGCGAGGGCCTCGACGGCCGCGGCGTCGACGCGCAGCAGCGAGCCGAAGGTGTCGGCATCTTTGAATGTGTACAGCAGGCGGGCGACTTCGACGGTGTCGGTGTCGGGGTTCTGGTCCGCGATCGCGGCCACGATGGCCTTCACCTCGTCCTCGGTGAACTCGATCGGGGTGAGGTGAACAATATCGGGTTGGATCTTGCGGGTCAGGAAGCGCGGGTCGCGCTCGCGGGCCTTCATGGCCAGTGCGAAGGAGGCGAGTTGGGCTGCGCGGGCGTCGATTTCGAGGCCGCGCAGGTTGTGTTGCAGGATCAGCCGGGGGATGCTGGTCGGCTCATGGCCTTCTTCTTCGTAGATCAGGTACAGCAGGTCGAAGGCATAGGTGAGCATATGGCCGGAGCCGCAGGCGGGGTCGACCAGCCGGATCTGTTCCGGGGCGGTAACCATGATGCCGGTGTCGTCTTGTCCGGCAACGGGTTCGACGTAGTACTGCATGTGGTCGCGCAGGCCGCTGGTCGGACGGGACCGCAACCACAGCCGCCCGAGGGAGTTCTCCACCAGGTAGCGCACGATCCAGTGCGGGGTGAACAGCTGGGTCACTGGGCCGAGTTCGGCGGCGTCGATCGGCACCTTGGATTCGTTGATCAGCGCCTTGAGTTCGGCATTATAGAACTGGTAAAGCCAGCCGACGACTTCGACATCGGCGCAAGCCCGTTCGTCCATCACCGCAATCGCAGCGGCTCGCACCGAGGTGGGAGCGAGGATATCGGTGGGGGTGAGCAACCGGATCCAATCGACGGCGGCGGGGAAAACTTCAGGCAGTGGGGTGTACCAGGCCCGGAACACCGCATGCAGCAGCAGTGTGTATGCCTCCAGGTCCGGGTCCGGCGAGATCCGGCGGCCGCTCAGTAGATCGCCGACCGCGGCCTGGGTTTCGGTGGGCACCAAGTCGTCGGGGAACTCGCCGGCGTGGGCGCGGGTCAGGATTTCCGGCAGCGCGAAGACCGAGCCTGGCTCGGGGGAGACTATGCGGAACGGGCCGGAGAAGTTGTCGACGTCCAGGTAACGGGCGGCGGTGAGCCGGTTGAACCAGGTGTAGGCGGCGGTTTCGGCGGCCCCATCGATGCCGCGTTTTTCCACCGCCGCGCGCAGCATCGCGATCTCGCCCGGACACTCCAACGCGGCGCCGGAGTCGGCGAGCAAATGGGTGATGCGGGTCCGCATTTGCTCGGTCAGCGTTCGGCGTGCGGTGGTCGCGAAGTCTTTCAAAGCGGCGGTATTCATCGGATAACCGTCCTTCCCTGCGCGAGGGCGGCCAGCAGGCTGTCGCGCAGCGCCGCTAGGTAGATATCGACTTGCTCTGGGGTGCGCAGCATGGCCGGGGCCCCGGTGACCGTGAGGTCACCGAGGTGCACCGTGGTCGGCCGCGAGGGGGAGGTGGTTGGACGTCGCTCGGGCGTGCCGCCGCCGCTCGGCGCGGATTCCTGGCCGGTCGGTTCCGGTGCGTCGTCCTCGGGATCGGCGGGATGCGCCGCGAGCAGCGTTTCGACGATCGCCTGGTACTTCGCCGGAATCCGGGCGTCGGCGAAGGCGAGCTGACCGCGGGTGGTCATCACGTCGATCTCGGTGAGTAGTTCGGTGAACCGAGCTTCCGCGGCGGTCTGCGCATCCACGGTGGCGTCACGGAAGGCCGGTTCGTCCCGCAGGACGCCGCGCCGCTGGTCGATCTTGTCGTGCAGGGCGGCGCGGTCGGCGGCGACCGCGGCAGACACTCGGCCGCATAGCTCCTCGGTGAGCTGTTTGATCTGTGGGATGGCGTTGCCGCGCAGGAAGTTCGGGTTGTCGAGCAGCGCACGCAGTCGGTCGATCTCGGCGGTATCGGCGAGGTCGAGTTCCTCGGCCCCGGTGTCGAGGAAGGTAGCGGCGTCGTCCACGATCTTTTTCTGCGAACCCTTGAGGAAGGCACGCACGGGATCGAGTACGTCCACCTTCACATCCAGCAGGGTGGCGGACAGGCCGGAAAGGAAACCGTCGAGATACCAGTCGTCGTCGTGTTGTTCGGTGGCGGTGCACAGCACGGTGTGTGCGTGGCGCACGCGCGGCGCGAACGGATAGTTCAAAGGGATCCAGTCCGTCACTTCGGTCAGGGTGGCCGCGAGACGGGCCCGCACCTGGCGCACCAGATCCTCGGTGCTCGACGGCGGGTCGGCGGCGTCACTGAAATCGGTGAGGAAGGCGCGCAGTGCGCGCACCTTCGCCGGATCTTGGGCACGCACCTCATCGACGATGATATTGCGATGTTTGGCCGTATTACGCAGCTCGCCGGGGATTTCGGTGCGCACCAGGACGCGCCCGTCCAAATGCAACCGGACCCGCCCGGTCTTGACGCCGTGCGCCAGGGCGACCAGTACGGCAAGCATCGACCAGCCGAACGGCGGATTGCCGAACTCGCCGACGAGGGCGGCGACGGTGGTGGTCTGTCCGGCGGTCTTCTCTTGGCGGCGCCGATTGATCACCGCCTGGGTCAGTGCGTCCAGCGAGGACGTCACCGGGAAATCCAGGGTGTGATTCTCACGCAGGATGCTCGTCAAGTCACGCTCGGCCAGGCTGACAACGCCGCGGGCCTCGTTTATGCGGGTGTATTTCGCCTCGATCACGATCTGCAAGGCGGCGTGCACCCGTTCCTTGGCCGTGCTGCCCGCGATAGCGAGCACCCCGCCGTTCTGCACGAAGGTAGCGGCGGCGACTGCCGCTCGCAGCGTGGCGCGCACCTCGCGCTCGCGGACGATATTGCGTTTGTCATGCGCATCGAGGATGCGTCGGCGGCTGTCGGGCAACGATTTCTTCAGCTGTTGCTGGTAGTAGTCCTTGGTGCGCACCGCGAGCTGAATTTCCGCGAGGGTGCGCTGATCCAGATCCAGCATCACATACACCGTTCCGGAGTATCCGGTCGAGCGCTGCTGTACGTCCTCGACAGTATCGCCACCGGAGGTGACGAAATGGATGCCGAGCGGTTCACTGCGGCCGTAACGTTCTCCGTCGAGCCAGCGCTCCAGCCCCAGATCGGTGCCGGTGGCGTCGTGGCGCACCTTCGCGCCGATCGCGGCAGCGGCGACGATCTCCTCGTTGAGTAGTTGCTTGACCGCGCCGTCGTTGAGTTCAACGGCCTTGATTGCCTTCTCGACATCCTGTTCCTCGTCGGTGAGGTAGGTGTAGGTCGAGCCGTTGCGTTGGACGTAGGTGTTGATTACCAGCCGCTGCAACGCCCGGTCGATGTCCTCGCGCAGCGCGGCGATGTTGGTGTCGATCGCAGGGGTCAGCAAGACGGCCAGTGCTTGCGGGGTAGCGTTGAACTGGTCGTTCCACTTGGTCAACAGCAGTGCCTTGAGCACCTGGACGGCCAGCGCCTTGTCCGGGCCATCGAGGTGATCCTCCGCGGTGTGCACGTTGTGCTTGACACTTGAGAGCAGCGAGTTCTCGATGCCGTCATAGAATCGGTCGAAGGTAGCCAACCGCCCGACCGGCTGGGCTTTGAGCGCTGAACCGATCTCTTTGGTCACGCCGAGCAGCGACCGTTCACCCACTGAGGCATGCTTGCCCGTGAAGCCGTCGTTATCGGATAAGCCGCGCATCGCTGCGTGGAAGAGCTCGAACTGGTAGTCCACAAACGGGTAGATGTCGATGAAGTCCGCGGCGCTGGCGTAGTTGGTGTAGGTGCGCTGGCCTTGAAAGGCGAACAGCGATCGGAATCGGTCGGCATTGCTCGCGTAGACGCGCGCCAACTCCTCGGCGCCTGGGGTGGTCTTGGCCAGAAGGCGTTTGGATACCACCTCGCGGACGTTCTTCGAATCCAGCTTGAGTTGCACGGTGAAGCGCGCCTGGATTTTGGAGAAGTCCATCTTCTGACCTTTGGTGCGGTCGCCGATGATGGTGTCCATCATTTCCTGCGAGGTCACCACCACCCAGGACCGGCCGTGGCAATGGGTGAACAGGCTTTCCGCGATGGTCTGCAGGCTCAGCATCAGCTTCTGGTTGTCACCGATGAACTGGCCGATCTCGTCGACGAAAAAGTTCAGCCGCAGGCCCGGTTCCGGTTGTGTGGCCAGCCATTGCGCGACCTCCTCGGCGAAGGATTCTATGGACACCGAATAGCTGTCCCGATAGCCGGTCAGCGGCTGGTGCACGGTGGTGCCGGTGACGTCCGTGTAAGCGAGCTCCGCGGCTTGCTCGGCAAAGACGGCCAGCTCGCGGCCCTGCGACCAGGGCTGGCCGAAATGACGTTCAAAGGCCACCTCGAATGCCGCGAGATGACCCTGCCCGGCCAGATCACGTTCGAAGCGGGCGATATAAGGTTGCTTACCGAAGTAGCCGCACGCCTCATAAAAGACCTGGACGAACACCTTGAGCAGGGCGTCGGCCTGATCCTTTTCGTGTTTGTCGACCTTCTCGTCGATATTGAACAGCAGCGACCGCGCCGGAATCGAGACCGAGCGCTGCAGCGCAGCCCGCAGGAGGGCGTCATTCTCATCGATCTTGTCCGCGAACTCCGCTGCCACGTCAACACGGGTGATCGCGCTGTCGCGAACTTCACCGAGTAGATGCGCGAGCATCTTCAGCAGGTGCGATTTACCGGAACCGAAGAAGCCGGCTATCCACACACCGTTGGACTGCGGATCCCCGGGATGGGTGTAGACCTCGAGCAGCGTGTCCAGGTGCTGGGCGATCTCGGAGGTGACAACATATTCACTGACCTCGGTGCGCAGTTGCGCGACGTTCGAGGCCTTGACCACGCCGTCGAGCGCGCGGTCGATCGGTTTGGCCAGGATGTCGTTGATCAGCATCGGGGAACCTCCTGGTCCAGCAGATCGAATGCACGGTAGTAGTCGTCGTCGGTCATCTGGTCGAACAGTTCCAGCGCCGAACCCTGTGTCGCGGACTGCTGGTAGGACCCGGGAAAAATCAACACCACCGGACGGTCAGCCAGCAGCGGTTGCAGCGTATGGAGCACTGTGTGCGCGCGCACCAGTGGGAACAGTCTGCCGATATTGGACAGCAGCAGTAGCTGCGGCGGCGGTACTTGGTCGTGCACGATCTCGGCGATCCGTGGCGCCAGATGGGTGCTGGGGGATACCACGTTGCCGACTGCCTCCGCGAAGGTCGTTTTCGGCATCGATGATTCGGCGGCCAGGATCTGTTCCAGCACGCCGGTTCCGCGCCACAGGTCGGTCGCCACCGACCACAGATCGATATCGCAGACATCTATACCCGCGCTGCGCAGCCGGGTCACCAGTCGGCCGCGTGCGGCGCCGACCCGCGGCTCATCGCCGGGCGCGTAGGTCAGGATGAAGTATGGAACCTCGTTGACCAAGCCCTTCATCTGCAGGAAGTTCGGTGACGACAGCACCAGGTAAGCATGGTCGAAACGCTCCTGGAAGGTCAGCACCTCCGCCTTACGCACCATCTAGCGCCCCCTTTGCTGCGCCACCGCGCGCAGCCGCGCGGTGTCCATCGGAAAACTCAGAAATAGCTCTTGGTCGGCGGCACGGATCACCGCCACCACGGCCGACCCGAGCTGCGCCTGCCGAACCTGTCCATCGACATCCAGATACCCCGCCTCACGAATCATGCGGAAGGTGTTCTGCCGCAACTTGATTCGCGTGGACACCGTAGCATCGCGCAGCGCGTCCGCCCAGGCGGATTGTAAATTCCAGAATGTATCGAAGTCGGCGGGGGTCACGATGGGACGCTCGCGCAGCACCGCCTGGCCGAAATCCCGCAGGAACCGATATCGCGCGCAGGCGGCGAACCACATCAGATGCCTGCCATCGTCGACCGCGCCGTGCGCAAGCAGCTCCAGACCGGGCTGCGGCAGCGTGGACAAGCGCTGCAGCACCTCCCTGGTAACCCGAGAGGTGGAGGCCGCGCTGCGCTGCTGCACCACATTGCTCGCGATCGCCTTCGCCCGTGCCGTCGCCGCGTCCGGTGCGGACAGCAGCATCTCGGCGACCGCCGCGCCTTCGACACGCAGCAATCCTCCGGTCGTGAACGACAGGCGGTAGGCGGCATCGGGCACGTAGAACCTCCGGAGTGCAGGGGGGATGCGTTGCGGTACACACCTTATGTGCAGGCGGAGGCGGGTTGATCCGATGGCGGAGGTTCGCCGGTCCATCAGCAGTCGAAGGTGGAAGCACGCCGGATCCGGCGGCACGGCGCACTCGGGATGTGTGAGCTGGTCGTGCAAGGTTCACCCACCGGGATCAGCCTCATCGGGCACCCGGGCGATCCGAGTCGTACAGAGTAACAGAACTGTCGGTGGATCGCAAACCGAGGCCGCTGCCGCTGTAGTCCGCATTGTCGTTTGCTGACGGCAGACTATGCCGGTGGGATCCGTGAGGGTCGGGTACGTCGGACGGACATTCGGTGCGGCGAGACACCGGTTTGGCGGGGAGTTACTCTGTGCCGCAATGAGAATCACGATGTGGGCAGTATCGTGGCGATCGGAGTGGCGGTGAGCGAGTACCAGTGCTACGAGTTCGTGGCCGTCGACCGTCCGTTGGACGACCGGCAGCAGGCGGCGGTGCGGGAGGTGTCGACGCGGGCTCGGATCATGAGCACTACGTTCGTCAACGCGTACCACTGGGGCAACTTCCGGGGGCAACGCGGGCCGGATGATGGAGCGGTACTACGACGCGCACCTGTATCTGGCGAACTGGGGTTCGCGGCGGATCATGCTGCGACCGCTGAAAGCGCGTGCTCGACCTCGATAGTGCTGAGCAGTACTGTCTCGACGGCCATGTGGCGGCGTGGGCTGCGGGCAAGAGCATTCTGGTGGATATGAGCAGCGAGGACGAGGACGAGGAGTGGGACCGCGACGCTGAGTCGTGGCTTCCGGCGATCCTCCAGTTGCCGAGAAGAACCGGCTGCTGGTAAGAGTAGCCAGCGACGAGGCGGCGGCCGTGCGGATGGAACCATTATGTCGTTTCCGCGGCACGTCGGATGATCCAAGAATCGAGGCGTCCACCCGGACAGTCGCCGATTTACTCGATGGCGCGGTGCGGTGAAGCAAGCCGATCACGATCTACGGGTCCAGGCGCCGTTTTTTGCTCGTGTGAGGATTTGCGTAGCGAGTTTTCCTTCTACGCCTCGAAATATAGGGTCGTCACGTCGTAGAGCACCAGCGCGATCCCAACGGCATGTGTGTGCTGGAAACATTTTCGGCCACTATGTCTCGACAGTCTCCTACGCCGATCCGGGACAGGGTGACGGTGGATCTTGACGACGCGTCGACGCCCATTTCGGTCAGCACACCGATGGTGTCGAGTTTGCTGGTCGGCTCGATGATCCGAGTCAACACCAGCGTGGCCGACCACCTCGTCGCCGACCTCGTCGCCGACCTCGTCGCCGACCTCGTCGCCGACCTCGTCGAACCCCAGCCGCTGATAGGCGCTGCGCAGTGTCTGCGACGATACCGTCGATGCGGTCACGGTCACGGTCACGGTCACGGTAGTAGCCGACCGGGGCTGGCCCGGTTCGGTAGATAACTGCAGCGCCAGCACGCCTTGACCGACATGCCAACGGTCTCTGGTTTGGGCCAATAGCAGGGCGAGTTCTTCGTCGGTCTGGGCCGAGCCGATGTATTGGATGCCTGCGACGGTACGCCCGCGTTTGTGCACGATCTGCACCGCTGGCGCCCCCGAGGCGGTCGTCACCCTGCGTATGAACAAACCGATCGAGAGGGTACCGGCCGCTCGAACAGCAGGTTTAGTAACCACATTCAGCCGCTGCGCACGCGGGGTGCGGGCGAATCTGCCCGAGTCGGTAATCGTGACGTCCCATCAGGAATGCACCGAGCAATCCTAGAGCGGCGTGTCGGCACGAGCACACTGATATGACCACAGGTTTCGGGTCAGTCGTGGTGCTGTCAGGTGTCGAGGCATTTGCGGGGATCTGGGAAGCCGAGCTCGGTGTATCCGGGTGCGCGGTCGTGGAGTGTCTTGGCGATGACGGGTGTGCGGGCGTCGTAGTAGTCGTGCACGGTGGCGGCGGTTTTGCCGGGATGCGGTCGGGTGATGCGGCCGACGTACTGAACCAAACGGCCCTTGAACTTCACCGGAGCAGCCAGGAATAGCGTGTCCAGGGCGGGGCAGTCGAAGCCTTCTCCGATGTAGGGTCCGGTGCCGACGATCAGCAGCGGGGCTCCACGGGCAAGACGAGCGGAGATGGTGTCGGCCAGCGATTTTCGTTCACGTGCGCCCACACCGCCGCGTAGAACGATGATGTTGTCGAGCCCCGCGTCGGTGAGTCGGTCGACGAGTGCGGTGAGGTGGTTGATCCAGGTTGTCAGCACGAGGATGTTCGCACCGTTGCGGTGGGCTTCGGCGACGTCGGTGACGATCTGCTGCAACCGGTCGTTATCAGCGATCAAGGCTCGATAGATCATCGCCATTCCGCCAGGCTGTGCGGGGTCGGCGTCTCCGCTGTAGGCGAATTGCGTGGGATGAACATGCAGGACAGGGTGCGGGGCCGGTGCGGTGCCGTTCGATGGCAGGTGGCCGGCTTTGGCGGCTTCGATGGTATGAGTGTGCGAGCCGAGCTGGTGGTAGATCAGGTCATCGAGCTTGTCACGGCGATACGGTGTGGCCGTCAGGCCGAGCCAATACTTGGCCGGGATCCGGTTGAGAACATCGGTGAAGGCCATCGCCGCGACATGGTGACACTCGTCGACGACGACGAACCCGTACCCAGCGGTCAGTTCGTCGACATTCGATCTGCGGGCGAGTGTGGGCAGGAGGGCGACATCGATGGCGCCGGTGGTTTTGGATCGGCCGCCACCGATCTGCCCGCATTTCACGCCGAGATGCTCTGCGATCCGGGTGCGCCACTGATCGGCCAGTGCTTTTCGGTCGACGACGATCAGGGTGGAGGTTGCTCGAGCGGCGATGGCTGCGCATGCGATGACAGTCTTGCCGGTGCCAGGTGGTGCCACGACGAGGCAGGTGTCGGCGCCTTCGATGGCGCGCAGTGCTTGGTTCTGTTCTGGACGTAGCTCTGCCGAGCAGCTGAGGTGCTGCGGAACGCCTTCGATGCGTGTGTCCTCCATATGCAGCGTGCTTCCCGCAGACTCGATGATTGTGGTCAGCAGTGGCAGTAGTCCACGGGGCAGGATCAAGTCGCCATCGAGTGTTTCGTCGTAGCTGCGCAGGAACCGGGGTGTGTCCCAGGTGCTTCGGCGTGCTCGCTGGCGGGTGAAGAACTCCGGGTTCGGGATAGAGGCGGCGTGTTTGACTGCGGAGATCATCGCCGGACCCAAGTCTGTCGCGGACAGCTGGATCCTGGCACCGAACGACGCGCGGACAAGCGCCGCGGGTCGGGGCACGATCTTTGACGAGGTCGGCATCTGCAAACGGCGGACGTCGTGGCCGAATTTCGGCTGCGGCAGCGAGGTGGCCAGTGCTGCAACATGTCTCGGGGACAGTCGCGCGATGCTGGACAGGTATGCCCATTGGTCGTCGAACGGTTCGAGGGTCGCCGGGTCCAGAAACACTGTGGTGCCATGTTGGCGGCGGGCGCCGCTCAAGGGGGCGGCGATCAGATTGCCGACGCCGCGTCCGGTGTGGGTGTCCTGCGACGGAAACAGCCGGTCATAGCTGGACAGGTTCATACAGCCACGCAACCGGATTGCTTCGCTGAGCAGCCCGGTAGCGATCCGACGCGCCGAAGCCGCCGAGGTGGAGTCAGCGAAGAAGATCCACACGTGTGCACCACGACCGGATTGCGAGACCTCGAGCGCAGCGGGAATATCTTTGGCGCGAGCGGCTTTCAGGTAGGCGAGGGCATCGAGCATGGCGGTGTCTTTGTCGAAGTCCGCCGCTACCCATGAGCATGTGTCGTCGTCGGTTAGTGGGTACAGGCCGATGTGATGTTCACCGCGCAGATGCCGCGCGATGACCTCTTCGGTGAGCTGCAGGTACGAGGCTTCGGATGGGGACATGCCTTTGTGCCAGCGACCGCGGATCGCGGGAACCCACCCTGACCGGCCGTCGCGGGGATTCTCCCAGCGGACGGCGTAGATGTCGGACCGGCACTGGAACAGCTCGGCGTAGAACTTGACCTTGGCCTGCGGTGGCGATTGCATATCGACCGGCGTCTCGGAAGCGGTCTGATCCGGTGCCGCCGCACGTGACTGTTGCTCGGTCAGCCGGAGCAGATTTCGCAATCTGGTGTTCTCTGCGCGCAGGGTGTCGAGTTCGCCGGGAAATTGTTCCACGGGCACACAGTGTGCCCGGCTGTTGGGCGGAAATGTAGCCCCGCAGGTGATTCCCTCAGCTCATGGGACGACCGCGCACGCTGTCTCAACCGAGCTGGATGGTCATGATTACATTCGCCGCCGCACTTCGAACCATTGCTGTCAATAGTCAGAGCAGGGTGACTCGGATGTCCGGCTTGGTCTGTTCGGCGGCTTTGGCCAGCCGGGCATCGAAGGTGATGAGCGGAGCATCGTGCAGGGCGGCGACCGCTAGGTAGGCCGCGTCGTATACCGAGACGTTGTGGCGCATCGCCCAGACCGTGTGCAGTAGTGCAGCATCGGTTCCGATGTAGACGATCTGCATCGCGGCGAGCGCTCGGAACGCGGCGTCGGCGTCGTTGGCGGTCAAGTGATTGCCCAACACCGCTTTGCGGAGAGTGCGCAGCACCTCCAATGGCATGTGCGCGGGAGCGATCCAGTCGTCGTCGGCGAGCATCGCGGCTCGCGCGGTGTTGCCCTGTGCCGCGGGGCTGGACAAGGTCATAACCATCACGTTCGCGTCGACGACGATCACTCGTCGTCCTCGCGGCCGCCACGAATATCCTCGACAACATCCTCAGCGTCTATGCCGAGGCTGCGGTGCCCGGTCAAGCTCTCAAGCAGATGCTTGTTCCGCTCGGCACGCAACTCTCGCTCCAGCAGGGCTCGCAGATACACCTGAGTGGACTGACCGCGGGCCGCGGCACGTGCGGCGATAGCGTCCCGTACTTCCTCGGGCACGTCCTTGATCTGAATCGCAACGACCATATCTATAGCGTACATGCGAATGGCATGCGCATGTGTCGATAGCATATCTTCGTCGACACCGGATCGAGCGCCCTTCCATCCGCGTCGGTGGAGGGAAGCCGGATTTAGTCGGGCATTGCTGGGCGAACAGTGTCGCTGAGGGGTGCTCGCGGCGAAGTGGGGCCGGATCTGGATGGCGTGCCCTGCCACTCGGATGTCGTCCATCATGTCGGCGCGGTGGTGCTCTTTTGTGGCCGCATTCATGCTGAGTGTCGGATGTTCTGAAGAGTCTTGCCTGACCCGTCATCCAGGACCCAGAAGATCCATCCGTTGCGGTTGGGGCTGACGGTCGGTTTGTAGTGCGCCACTACGGCCCCGGCTGCGCCGGTCGGTGTCTTGAAGCTCCGTCCCGCGAGCGGGCCCGATGTGATGTCGATCCGGGTTGTGACGCGGTCGTAGGTGCCGTGTGTGCGGTGACCTTCGTAGTCGGCGTAGATCGATACCTTGGTCGACGTCTCGTTATTCTCCGTTTCCGTTCTCGCCGCGGGTCCAATGAGCAGAACCAGGTGCTGGCAGTGCGAGGTCGTCTCGACCCGAATTCTTCGTGGCGTCGCGCAACGCAGGGCCATGAATCGGTGACTGTCTTCGCTACGGTCACAACGACCACGCTGCGAGTGAGCTGGCGGCAGAGATGATCGCGGGCAGGCTGGCGCGGGTGGGCGCCGAGATGTTCGCGCTGGCAGTGTGATAAGACCGGGACTCTGCTCGCCAAGATGCAGTGGTGGATGCGGGCGGACGGCGGAGGAGGGCAGGCGGTTGACGGCGCTGTCATCAACCCGCAGGCCGGCGAACACGCTGACCTGCGTGATGACGACGTCATCAGGAGAGTGGTAGTTTGGGTCGCGAAATGTAATGAAGTGCCCTGAAATGTCTGTTGATGTGCGATTACTCGGCGACAGAGGCGTTTGATCAGGGGTTTTGTGAGAGTGACGTCCAGGGTTCAAGTCCTCCCAGGCCCACTCCCGAACATCACAGTAGGGTGGGAACCATGAAGTTTCTTGTCACGGTAGGTGCCGTGGTCGCGGTTCTCATCGGCATCTCGAAGCTGCGTCAGCGCAACGACGCGGACATGTGGCACGAGGTCACCACCCGCTGACTCGGGGCCTTAGCTCAATTGGCAGAGCACTGCCTTTGCAAGGCAGGGGTTAGGGGTTCGATTCCCCTAGGCTCCACTTCACTCGTCAACGAGCCCTGCACGCAAAAAGCGCGTGCCGGGCTCGTTTCGTTCGTGTCTTGTGGGGGCGGAGCCCCCACACCCCGCCCCGGAGGGGCTTCGCCCCCCGGACCCCCCTTTTAGGTGAACTATCCCGGACCGTGTGCTGGGTCGTTTGATTGCCGGGCAGGTTTACCCAGGGGCGCCTCCCCGGTTCGCCTACCCATAATCGCTTCCCAGGTCTGCTTGGTTGGTCCACCTATCGGTTCTGCGCTGGCTCGTTGACCGCTAGCCAGGCTCGATTCGGGACCACCTTCCAGGCTTTCCTCACTCTGAAACGGGGTCCAGATCCCCTTCATGGGTACATCTCTCATCGCTGATCAGGCGAAAACCTCAGCACCCCAACCCATCCTGAGTGGACGGGCTGGGTGCTCTTCGCTGTTTCAGCGGGAGATTGCTGCGGCCTCTAGGCGGGCCAGGGTTTCGGGGGTTGGCCAGTGGCGGATTTCGTAGCGGCGGGGGGTCATGTTGGGGATCGGGGTCAGGCCCGCTATCTCTGCTACTGCGGCGAAGGGGGCTTCGAAGAGGGTGGTCATTTGACCGTTTTCCTCTGTGCAGAAGATGATTCGGTCGGCTTCGGGGAGGAGGTATTCGACGTCTTTGCCCCAGATGGTGGCGGTGTAGGGGCCGGTTTCGTCGGAGACGTACATGACCGAACCTGCGAAGGCGGGGGCCAGGTCGTCGTGGTCGGGGTAGGCGAGGTGGAGGTCTACTGCCTCCTCCAGGGCCGTGGCCTGGGCGCTGTATTCGGTTACGGCTAAACCACATCGGGCGCGTAGGGCTTGGGCGCGGTGGCGGTGGTCGGGGGACTGGTCCAGCGGGATGACGGTGCCGTGGTCGTCGACTGTGTACGCCTGCGGGGAGATGGGGCGGACTGCGTCGCGGTATTGCTGTTCGACGTGGTCGAAGAGGGGAGCGAGGTCGTCGAGGTCGGGGACGATGATGAGGGTGTCGACGTCGGGGATGAAGGCGATGGGGCGGTGGGTGCCGTCGCCGGAGGCGGCGAGCCAGCCGGGGACCAGGGGCCAGGAGGTGCAGTAGCCGTCGCCGTTGTCGGCGAAGCGGATCAGGCCGGATCCCTGGTATCCGGTGGAACCGACCAGGGCGGTGAGGTTTTCGCGTGCGGCGGCGAACACTTCGTCTGCGCTGACGCCCCAGCCTTGCAATGTCGCGGTGGAGACGATCGAGCGGGAGTGGGGTCTGTCGACCGCGACCAACTCGTCGATGAAGGGGAATGCGGGGCGGGTGATCGGCTGCATGCCGTCGGTCGGGGTGCTGATCCCGAAGGTATTGGGGCGCAGGATCGGTCGCAGCATGGCACGGACCGCGGGCCAGGTGTCCGGCTGGTCGTCGTCCTTGATGCTGGCGACGAAGTTCGCGATTCGTCCGTCCCGCTCGGCCTCCGGGAGTTCCGCGGTCTCCCGGAAGATATTGCTGAGGTACAGGTCCAGGCTGCCGACGACGATCTTGAAGTCGTCGGGGTGGTACTCCGCGTCGTGCTCGCCGCTGGCGGTCAGTTGGTGCAGGACGAGCGCCGCGAACTGGTCGGCGTCGACCCCGAATTTCTCCTCCACGCGGCCACCGTAACCGGCGCGACCGACGAGTGCACGGGAGTCAGTCGCCGGAGAGCGGTCCGTGCCGATCGAGATGCAGGTAGGTGTAGCCGGTCACGATCAAGCAGACGACGGTGGCGGTGATGAGCATGGCCCAGCCGGCGACGAGCATGCTCAGCAGGCCACCGAGCAGGGCGCCGAGCGCGAAACTCAGGTAGAGCAGGAAGTAGCCGAGCCAGTCGGCGTAATCGCCACCGCTCATGTGGCGTTCGATGCCCTGGGCCAGCTTGACCAAGGTGCCGGTGACGTAGCTGAGCGGTACCGACACTTCACCGTCCTTCACGAACGAGGTGTTGAGCGCGCCGACGCCGAACGCGACGAACAGGATCGGCACGAAGTCGATGGAGGCGGTCTCGGGATTCTGGAACCGAATGATGTCGATGATCGAGGCCGTGGCGAGGCTGAAGGTGGTCAGCAGGGTCGGCCCGTGCGGATGCCCGGACCAGTAGCGCCTGCGGCACCAAGAGGCCACGACGACACCACCGACGAACGACCCGAGCAGGCCCGCCGCGGCGGCCGCGGTGTCGGTCTGATCGTGGAAGTGGCCGAGGATGGCGCGTTCGGTGTTGCCGGTCATGAACGTGACGAAGTAGCCAGCGGTATGCATGAATGCCGCGGCACCGATCAATCCGGCCAATGCGGCCAGCACCCAGGACAATCTGGCCTCGTTGTCGAAAAGTGCCCTTTTGCGTGCTTCGTCTGGTTTTGGCACAGGTCAGGCTCCTTTCGCAGCGGATGTGACTCTTCAGTGTTACCGCTCGCCGGCGGAACGCGCATGTGCAGCGCCGTGGGTTGCCGGACAGTCACCAATGCTGTGCCGGGCGACCCTCCGGCTGCCGATGTGAGCGGGATGTCGGTATCCGTGCGGTAACCGAGGGACTCGAAAGTGCCGTCTTCCGTGGTCAGCGCCGGTGACGCATGATGCTGTCAGTTACTAGAAGTAACCGGACGGACCGGCTGAGAAAAGAGGAGACGGATCGTGAGTGCGTCGGTATGCAGACAGGCCGTTGTGACGGGTAGCACGGAAGGAGCTGCGGCATGACCAAGGTCGCGTCGTTCGCCGACATCGAGACGGAATTCGACACCTACGTCGGGCGGATCGGCTACGCCACCATGGTGACGGTGGATCGGCAGCACCGTCCTCGGACCAGGGTGCTGATCCCGGTCTGGGAGAACGCCGACGGGCAGCCGCTCGGTTGGCTGGCCACCTACAAGACGCCGATCAAGGCGGCCCACATCGCCGCCAATCCCCATGTGAACTTCTCCTATTGGGCACCGGGCAACAACTCGGTGGCGGTCGACGCGACGGCCGAGTGGGTCGACGCGCCCGAGACCAGGCAGCGGGTTTGGCAGCTGTATCGGCAGACCAGCCCGCCGGGCGCCGGGTATGACCTCGGCCAGTTCTGGCGCGGGCCGCAGGACCCGAAACTGCAGATCCTGCGGCTGGACCCGTGGCGGATCCAGGTGATTCGCGGCACGGATCTGCGTAGCCGGATCTGGCAGGCCCAGCCGGGGGCCGCACGCGTCGCCGGGTGACGGAGGCCCGTCGGGTCGGATGCCGGTTACCGTGCAGGAGTGGACTCCGTGCTGGATTTCTTGCTGACCGAACCCCTCGCCGCGACCCCGCTCGACGACGTCGCCGCCGCCTGGACGCGACATCGGGTGGCCGCCAACCGATTCGGCAAACCGGTCGATGTCGCCATCGCCGGTGGATTCGGCGCCGACCGGCTCGGTTATGCGTTTCTGTCCGGATATCAGGAGGCGGTGCGCACGCTGATTCCCGATCTGCCCGCCGACGAGCTGGTTGCGTTGTGCGCGACCGAAGCGGGCGGCGGGCATCCGTCGGCGATCCACACCACGCTGACCGAAGAACTCGGCAGCTACCGGCTCAACGGCACCAAAACCTTTGCCACGCTGGGCATGCTGGCGCAGCGCCTGGTGGTGCTCGCCAGTGTGGGCACGGACGACACCGGCCGGAATCGGTTGCGCGCCACCACGGTCGACGTGCGCGAGGCCGGGGTGGCAGTGACGAAGCTGCCTACGACCCCGTTCGCGCCGGAGATCCCGCACGCCATGGTCACGCTGACAGATGTTGCGGCAGTGGTGTTGCCGGGCGACGGCTACCTGGATTACCTCAAGCCGTTCCGCACGATCGAGGACGTGCATGTGCTCGCGGCGGCGCTCGGTTGGCTGGTTCGGGTGGCGCGTGCGTCGGACTGGCCGCAGACGGTGCTGCAGAAACTGCTCACCGTGGTGGCTGCGGTACGCGGGCTGGATATCGATGCGCCGAGTTCGCCGGGCGTGCATATCGCGCTGGGTGGCACGTTCGAGTACGTCGCCCGGTTGCTGGCGGAGCTGGATTCCCTGTGGGCGTCGGTGGATTCGGTGACCAAGCAACGGTGGGAGCGGGATCGTCCGTTGCTCGCGATCGCCGGGCGGGTGCGCGATCAGCGGCTGGCTACGGCCTGGCGATCAGTGCTACCCGATACAGATCAGGCCGTCTGACCTGGTCCGGAAATGGGGAGCGGGCCTCGGCGAAGGGGGGGAGTTAGCCGAGGCCCGCGTAAGGTCGGCCCGGGGGGGAGGGGCCGACCTGAATGATCCTACGCGATGATCCGCGATTGTGTGCGCGTGGGGAGGGCCACTTTTCGAAGATTTTTTGGGTGGGCTTACTTTCTCCTAGTTCGAGGTCGTTTCGGGTAGGTTCGGCACCCCCGGGAGCCACTGTTCGACGGTGGCCTGTTGTTTGCCAAAACCACTGTTACGCAGGTCGATACCTAATCTTCGCCGGTTCGGACCTGGGGCGGCGATAGCGGTGAAAAACATGCCGACCGGTCGCTGTGTGGCGAGGATCGCTGTCGGATATGGCCGATTCGCGCCCAGCGGGCTCCACGGGAGGCCGCGTGTCGTCTTCGTCGGTATGTTCTCAAGGCCGAAACCTGTCGTACCCCGGTGCGAACATGTGTTCGTGTTCACCGGGGTCGTGGCCAACCGCATCTACCGAGCGATCAAGGCGCTCGGCCGCTTTCGCGTCGGCGCCCCCGCGCGTGAGTACCGCGCGACGGCGAATCGGGTAGTCCGCTACCCGCGACCCGGCGGGGTGCCGCGCGGGAGTATCGAACCGGTCGCACTTCGATCCGGCACCCCCGAGCACCGCCTGGATCGAGGTGCGACCTTTTGTCTATCTCGCGGCGGAAATTCGAGGCCGAAGTTGTGGGGTGGGCAGCGACCCCATAACTCTGTACATTGTAGAGAGAAAGCTTCGCCGAACACCCGCACAGAAGGAATCGAGCGATTGCGTATCAACGCCTGCACCCTGTCCCTGACTGTTGCCGACATCGCCGCCACCGAGCGGTTCCTCGTCGAACACTTCGGCTACACCGCGACAATCGCGGCCGACGGCTTCGTGTCGCTGACGCATCCGGAAGCGCCGCTGGGCATCGCGGTGCACGAGCTCGGCCTCATGGTGCTCCCTGAGGAGCAACGACACGTGCCCTCGCAAGGCATCTCGATCGCCTTCACCGTCGATGACGCCGCGCGCGAGGAGGCGCGACTACGGGACGCGGGTGTGCCCATCACGCTGCCGCTGACCGAACAGCCGTGGGGCGAGAGGCTCTTCCAGGTGACCGACCCCAACGGGGTGATCGTGCAGGTTCTGGAATGGACGACGCCCGGTGGTACCGAGCCGGCACTTTCCCAAGATCGAAATACCGAACAAATCGGATGAAATTGTCGATGGGTGGCGCAATACTGACTCGGGTATCGGCAATCGGTCCCGATCCAGCGAATTCGGTCGACACCAGATCAGTGGCGTCGTGCAAATACATCCCATGAAAACTCACGACTCAGGAGAATCATGCCCGACGCAATAGTCGCCGAGGGTCTGGTCAAACGATACGGCGATCTGGTCGCCCTCGACGGACTCGACCTCTCGGTCCCGGAGGGGACCGTCACCGCGCTGCTCGGACCCAACGGCGCAGGTAAGACCACCACGGTCCGGGTGCTCAGCACCCTGCTCATCCCGGACGAAGGCCGCGCGACCGTCGCGGGCATCGATGTGCTGCGCGATCCACGGACGCTGCGCTCCCGGATCGGCGCGTCCGGCCAGTACGCCGCGGTCGACGAATACCTCACCGGCTTCGAGAATTTGGAAATGGTCGGGCGGCTGTATCACATGGGTGTGCAGCGCAGTAAAGAGCGAGCCCGCGAACTGCTGGAGCGTTTCCGGCTCAGCGATGCCGCCGACCGCCCGGTGAAAACGTATTCCGGCGGTATGCGCAGACGGCTCGATCTGGCGGGCGCATTGGTGGCCAAACCGCCCGTGCTGTTCCTCGACGAGCCGACCACCGGCCTGGATCCACGGGCCCGGCTCGACCTGTGGGATGTCATCGAGGAGTTGGTGGCCGGTGGCACCACGCTGCTGCTCACCACCCAGCACATGGACGAGGCCGATCGACTGGCCGACGCGATCGCGGTGATCGACCACGGCAAGGTCATCGCCCGCGGCACCGCCGACGAACTCAAGACCATGGTCGGCGGCGACCGGATCGAGCTCACGGTGGACCATGCCGACAACCTCGAAACAGCGAAGCAGGCCCTGAAAGGCCTGGCCGACGGTGAGATTCACGTCGAGCCGGGGCTGCGCCGGATCATCGTCCCGGTATCGGACGGCTCGCAGGCGCTGGTTGCGGCGATCGGCAAGCTCGCCGAACACGACGTGAAAATCCATGACGTGGGTCTGCGGCGGCCCTCGCTCGACGATGTCTTCCTCACCCTCACCGGGCACGAGGCGGAGGAACTGGTCAACGACAACGGTCGCGGCGCGGCCGCCAAGCTCGAGGCAGCGGAAGGAAAGTCCCGATGACCACGACGGCTTCGGTAGTCGACCGGCCCTCGCTCGTCGACAAACTGTCGATGGTGGTCAGCGACAGCCTGACCATCGCGAAGCGGGGTGTCATCAAGATCAGGCGCGTGCCCGACGTGCTGATCTTCTCGACGCTCTCGCCGATCATGTTCGTGCTGCTGTTCGCCTACATCTTCGGTGCGGCGATCGACGTGCCCGGCGTCTCCGGTGGGTATCGAGAGTTCTTGATCGCGGGCATCTTCGCGCAGACCGTGGTGTTCGGTGCGTCGTTCACCGGTTCCGCGCTGGCGGAGGACATGCAGAAGGGCATCATCGATCGGTTCCGCTCGCTGCCGATGGCGCCGTCCGCCGTGCTGATCGGCCGGACCCTCAGCGACGTGGTGATCAATGTGGTCAGCCTGACGGTGATGTCGCTGACCGGCCTGGTGGTCGGCTGGCGGATTCGCGGGTCGTTCCTGGACGCGGTGCTGGCCTATGTGCTGCTGTTGCTGTTCGCCTACGCGGTGTCCTGGATCATGGCCTTCGTCGGCCTGCTGGTCCGCGCGCCGGAGGTGTTCAACAACGCCAGCTTCATCGTCGTCTTCCCGTTGACGTTCATCGGCAACACTTTCGTGCCGAGCGAGAAGCTGCCGACGGTGCTGCGGGTGATCGCCGAATGGAACCCGGTGTCCGCCCTCACCCAGGCAACCCGCGAACTGTTCGGCAACACCAGCGCTTTGGCCCCGGAGACCACCGCGTGGTCGCTGCAACATCCCGAAGTGACCACCCTGATCTGGGTAGTGGTGATCATGGTGATCTTCGTACCGCTCTCGGTCAGCCAGTACAAAAAGACCGTCAGCCGCTAGCCAGCGGTAGCTAGCGGCCGTTCTCCGCGTTTACTCCGGCCACCGGAGTCGGCGCAGAGCCGTTGCGGGAGTAGCCGATGCGCGGGGGCGCCGGGGCGGGCGCGGGGGGCTGCGGCCGCTTACTGCGAATCAGCAAGGCCACGGCACCCGCCAGCGCGACGGCGGCCGCGACAATGAGCCGGTTACGAGTACGTGCGGATACATGTAGGGGCCCCAAGGTCATTGGCCCATGCTGGCACAACCGGGCCGTTCATGCAGTAGCGGCAGCTCAGCGCCTCGCTCGGTGCCGCGTGTCCACTACCCATTCGCTCTGGTCGGGCAGGGGTGGGTGACATACCGCTCAGGCTCGACGCGGCGGCGACGGCTGTCGTTCATCCACGGGTAACTCGCCGACCGCATCGCCGAACTTGTCACCCGACACGGGCGGCAGCGGCCGGTGCGCTGAAGTTCCGGAGCGGCGGGACCGTAGCATTGCGGCGTGACCTCACCGAATCAGACCGCTGTGGCGACGCTCCACACGAATCGCGGCGACATCAAGATCTCGCTCTTCGGTAACCACGCGCCCAAGACGGTCCGTAACTTCATCGGCCTGGCCGACGGTTCGGCGCCGTACACCACCGCGAACGCGAGCGGCGGCAGCACCGGCCCGTTCTACGACGGCGCGGTGTTCCACCGGGTGATGGCCGGGTTCATGATTCAGGGCGGGGATCCCACCGGCACCGGGCGCGGCGGACCGGGCTACGAGTTCGGCGACGAATTCCACCCGGAGCTGCGCTTCGACCGCGGCTACCTGCTGGCGATGGCCAATGCTGGGCCCGCCACCAACGGGTCGCAGTTCTTCATCACCGTCGGCGCCCAGCCGCACCTCAACCGCAAGCACAGCATCTTCGGCGAGGTCGTCGATCCGGAGTCGCGCAAGGTCGTCGACGCGATCGCCACGACGGCCACCGACCGCAACGACCGCCCCCTGGAATCCGTAGAGATCACCAAGATCACGATCGAATGAGCTTATGACCGCCCAGCCGCCTGCGCCGACGTGCGTTCGCCATCCCCAACGTCCGACCGGCCTGGCGTGCACGCGCTGCGGACGGCCCGCCTGTCCTGAATGCCTGCGCCCCGCGGCGGTCGGCCAGCACTGTGTCGATTGTCTGCGGCAGGAGCAGCGCGATGCGGCACCGGTGCGCACCGTCGCGGGCGCGCCGGTCGCCAGGGCGTCCCTGCCATACGTGACCTACGCGCTGATCGCGATCAACGTCGCGGTCTTCGCGATCACCGCGGCACAGTCCAAGAGCCTGGTGGAGAACCGCACTTCGGCGCTGTTCCGGGACTGGGTGCTCTTTCCGCCGTTGGTCGCCGACGGCCAGTGGTTCCGGGTGATCGGTTCCGGTTTCCTGCACTACGGTCCGATCCACCTGCTGCTCAACATGTTCGCGCTGTATGTGATCGGCCGGGATACCGAGCTGGTGCTCGGGCGGCTGCGCTACCTCGCGGTCTACCTCGTGTCGATGCTCGGCGGCGCCGCGGCCGTCATGGTCTTCTCGCAGGACAGCGCGACGGCCGGTGCCTCGGGCGCGGTGTACGGCCTGTTCGGTGCGATCACCGTCATCCTGATCCGGCTGCGGCAGAACCCGAATCAGATGCTGATCCTGATCGGCATCAACGTGTTCATCAGCTTCTCGCTGCCGGGCATCTCGCTCTGGGGACACCTCGGCGGTCTGGCCGCGGGCACGCTCTCGACGCTGGGCATCCTGTTCTTGCCCGGCTGGCTGCGCGCGAACAAGCAAGAGACCGCACGCCTCATCGGCTGGATCGCCGTCGCGGTCGTCGCGCTGGTGGCAGTCGGGGTGATCGGCGCTACCGCTATGTCGCTGACCTGATTCGACATTCGCGGTGCGGCTTCACGTGAAACACGCCGAAGCCGCACCGCGGGATGTCAGTGAGCACAACCAGCCTGTGCATAACTTGCACAGCCGGGGGTCAGCGGGTGGTCTCGCCGGACAGTCGGAGGGTCTGCACGAGGGTGTCGTAGACGTCGTCGGGCCGCGTGCCCAGATCCCAGCGGCCGAAGATCAGCAGCCGTTCGGTGCCGTCGTGGTCGACGTCGATCTCCAGCATCGGCATCTTGCGACCGAGGCGGCGGTAGTCGACCACCCGGGCGCGGATGATCTGTTCGCGGGCGTATTCGTCGGCGCCGAGCAGGTTGCGCACGACCATCCGCGGGTCGGCGCCGGGCACCACCGTCAGCCGAGGTCGCTGCCGGAAACCCAGTCCGGCCAGCGCTAATAGGCCTACCGCAGCCAACCCGATGAGCAGGCGGCTGGCGGCCTCGTCGGCCAGGATCGCGGCCACGGCCAGGATGATGCCGCCACCGGTGACCGCGACGAGCGCGGGCGCCGGCGTGGTCCAGGCGAGGCGCGGGGTGGCCTCGCGCGGTTCGTGATCGGCCGCCTGGGGATCGGGAGAATCAGGTGTCACGCGTCACTTTCCCCAATCGGTCCTCGAGTTGTCCACAGGTTCATCCACAGGTGTGTATGAATGACACGTCTGTAACCCAGATATGGTGTCCGCGTTACCCGGAACAACCCAGATGTGGTGTTACCGCCACCTCATGGTCATGATCAGACCGACCACCATGAGGCCGAATCCGATGAGGAAGTTCCAGGCGTTCAGATCGCTCATCCAGCCGATGTGGTCCGCGGCGAGGTAGTACACGAGCAGCCACGCCAGTCCGGCGAGCATGAACCCGAGCATGATGGTGACGTACCAGACCGGCGACGGCCCGACCTTCACCTTCACCGGCGTCCGGCTGGCAGGGTTGATCGTGTAGTCGGTCTTCTTCCGGACCTTCGACTTGGGCATGACGTCCTCGTATTTCGGCGTGCAGGTCGGTACCGGCGGGGCAGGCGCGTGTGGGTTGTGCGGAGCTCGCTCGCCACAATGGACGAGGCTCAGGCGCCCTCCGGTGTGTCTCTAGGCTATCCCAACTGGTAATGGATGCGACGCCCCGCCGTGCGGGGACGTAATCTCGGACCATGCGTGTTCTCGTCGTCGACAATTACGACAGCTTCGTGTTCAACCTGGTCCAGTACCTCGGGCAGTTGGGTGTCGAGGCCGTGGTCTGGCGCAACGACGACCCGAACCTCGCCGATGTGGACGCCGTCGTGACCGAATTCGACGGCATCCTGATCAGCCCCGGCCCCGGCACACCCGATCGGGCGGGTGCCAGTATCGACCTGGTGCGCGCCTGCGCCGCACACAGCGTCCCGCTGCTTGGCGTGTGCCTCGGCCACCAGGCGATCGGCGCGGCCTTCGGTGCCACGGTGACTCGCGCACCCGAACTGTTGCACGGGAAGACCAGCTCGGTCTTCCACATCGGCGCCGGGGTGCTGGCGGGCCTGCCCGACCCGTTCACCGCGACGCGGTACCACTCGCTCACGGTTCTCGAGGACACTCTGCCCGAGGAGATCGAGGTGCTCGGCCGCACCGAGACCGGCATCGTGATGGCCATGCGGCACCGCACCCTGCCGATCCACGGCGTGCAGTTCCACCCCGAATCGGTGCTGACCCAGGGCGGCCATCGGATGCTGGCCAACTGGCTCGGCGTCTGCGGCGAGCGCCCGGCCGAGGGCCTGGTGCAGACACTGGAGGCGGAGGTCGCCGCGCTGGTGCTGCAGTGACCGCGCAAACCGAAGCGCACGGCGCGCTTCCGCGTACAGCGAAGCCGAGCGCCCGCGTGGTGGAGTCGTGAACGAGCGTGGGTCAGCGAACCACAGAAGCTCGCGAGCGCGGCGAGGTGAGCTGAGCGACTGCGCGGCGCAGCTGTGCGGTTTCGTGATCAGCGTGTTGTCGGCCAGGCGGCCGACGCAATGCCAAGTTGAGCGCCCAGTGAGCGGCGGGCGAAGTGTCGGCTTCAGCGGCGCGGCGGTAGCTCGCCCGCGGGTCCTGCTGCCGGTCGCGATGAGTGTCGCTGGGTCCATCGATGGCGCGAGTGTTCGACGACTGTGCGGCGCAGCTGTGCGGAACCCTGATCTGCGAGTTGTCGGCATGTTCGGCCCAGGTAGCGCGAAGTTGAGTGCCGCTGAACCGGACGCGTGGGTGCGCGTGGGTACCGAGCCGTCGACCCATAGCCATAGTGGAAGGGCGCGGCAATGAGTGCGGATAGCGGAGAAGCGTCGGCCCTCCAGGGCACGACCCGCCCGCATGTGCTCCTGTCGGTCGCGATGAGTGTCGACGGGTACATCGACGACGCGAGTGCGGAGCGGCTGCGGTTGTCGGACGCGGCGGATTTCGATCGGGTCGATCAGGTGCGCGCGGATTCCGACGCGATCTTGATCGGTGCCGAGACGTTGCGTCGGGACAATCCGCGGCTGCTGGTCGATAGTGCTGATCGCCGGGCCGCGCGGATCGCGGCGGGCAAGCCGGAGTTCCCGCTGAAGATCACCGTCACGGCAAGCGGTGAGCTGGATCCAGCGCTGCGGTTCTGGCATCACGGTGGCGACAAGCTCGTCTACACAACCGATGCGGGTGCGAAGCGGCTCGCCGACAGCTTGTCCGGCCTCGCCGAAGTCGTATCTCTCGGAACCGAACTCGACTTCGGCGTCCTGCTGGACGATCTGGGCCGCCGCGGCATCGCGCGTCTGATGGTCGAGGGCGGCACCCGCATCCACACCGCCTTCCTCGCCGCCGACCTCGCGGACGAGCTGCACCTGGCCGTCGCGCCCCTGCTCGTCGGTGACCCCGCAGCGCCCCGATTCCTCGACGCCGCAAGCTTTCCCGGCGCTCCGCACCGCCGCATGACACTGGCCGACGTCGCGAAGATCGGTGACATCGCGGTCCTGCGCTACCTTCCGAAGCCAGCAGACCAGGACATTCGGTTCATGCAGCGGGCAATCGAACTCGCGCGGCTGTGCCCGCCGAGCGAGACGGCGTTCTCCGTCGGCGCGGTGATCGTCGCCGACGGTGTGGAGATCGCCACCGGCTACTCACGCGAGACCGACGCGAAGGTGCACGCCGAGGAGTCCGCCCTGGACAAGCTCGACGCGAACGACCCACGACTGGCCCGGGCGACGATCTACACCACCCTCGAGCCGTGTTCGCAGCGCGGCACCGCGACCCGGCTGCCATGCACCGACCGGATCCTGCGGGCGGGGATTCCCCGGGTGGTCCTCGCCTGGCGTGAACCCACGACCTTCGTGACCAACTGCGTCGGCGTGGAGAAGCTACGGCAGCACGGTGTCGAGGTGGTCGAGCTGGCCGAGTTGGCGGCGGCCGCGATGGCGATGAACCGCCACCTCGATCTGACCTAGGGCCGACCGTAGGGCGCGGTCACGAACTCACCGAGCTGGTTGTCGTCGAGGTGCCGGGCCAGGTCGGCTCCCCCGCCTCTCCGCGTATTCAGGCCAGATCTAGGTTGTTGTGACGGTGACATCGGCGGTCGGCGGTTACGTTGTCGGCTTCGTTAGCCGGTACCCGGTGAGTTACCCATGTACGTGCGTCGATCAGGGGTTTCGAAGGCGTCGGCTTCGACCCAGCGCGGCGTCGACTCACCGAGCTCGGCGGCGCGCGTGGTGGCCGGGGAACGGCCCTGCGCAATGCATTTCACGACGATGTCGCGATCGGTGATGATCCCGCACATCCGGTCGTTGTCGTCGGCGATCACGAGCGACCCCACGCCGAGTTCGGCCATCACCCGGGCGGCCTTCCCGACGGTCTCGTCCTTCGAGATCCACTGCGCACCGGGTTTCATGATGTCCCTGGCGGTCGTCATCGGTCTGCTTATCCGCCTCTCCGAGTATTCAGGCCAGAGTTAGGTGACGGTGCAGTGGCGTTGGCGGCTGGCGGTGTTGGTGTGCAGGGGGTTAGCCCGTGCCCGGCGAGTTACCCATGTGCGTGCGAGATCAGTCGTCCGGTTCTCGTCGGCGAGCCGCCTGGCCCACTCAGGGCGGGCCGAGGACGCCCACGCCGACAGCCACGGTCCCGTTCTTCGGGATCGACCCGCTGGCGGACGGCTGCTGACTCAGGATCCGGCCGACACTGCTCGTGTCGAATGTGCCCTGCGGCGACTGGCTGATCTGGCTCTGCGTGCCCGTCCAACCCTCGGCCCGCAGCTTGTCCACCGCCTGCGCGACCGTGAGCCCGACCAGCGACGGCATCTTGATCTGGTCGCTGGACACCTGCACGGTGACCGTCGAGCCCTTCTCCGCATTCTGCCCGCCCGCGGGGCTGGTCGAGAGCACCTCGCCCTTGGGCCGGGCGGACGGCACCTCTTGGATCTGGATCTTGAATCCGGCGCTGTCCACCAGGTTCGGCTTGGCGACGTCGATGTCCTGGCCGATCACGTTCGGCACCCGGACCGCCTCCGGGCCGGTGCCGAGGGTGATGACGATGGACTTGTCGACGTCGACCCTGGAGCCCGCCGACGGGTCCTGCGCGATGACCTTGTCGGTGTCCTGCGTGCTGGACGGCTTCTTCTGCACCTGCGAATCCAGCTTCAGGTTGCCGTTGCGCAATGCCACTTCGGCCTCGGCCTGGCTCATCCCGTCGAGCTTGGGCACCTGCACCTGTGCCGGACCGGTGGACACCTGCACGGTGATGGTGCTGCCCTTGTCCTGCCGGGAACCGCCGAGCGGCGCGGTGGAGATGACATTGCCGGTCCCGACCTTGCTGTCCGGCTTCTGCTGGATGGCGACCTTGAAGCCGGCCGCCTGCAACGCGTTCGTCGCCTCCTGCGAGGTTTTGCCCGAAAGGTCGGGCACGGCAATCTGATCCGGCTTGCTGCCAGGTCCGATCAGCACCCAGAAAAGGGCGAGCAGCACGGCGACACCGGCGGCCGCGGCAATACCGATATAGAGCGTGCGGCGGGCGCCGCCGGGCTCGGTCGGTCCCTGCTCGGCGGTGTCGTCGTCGCGCTCGACGGTGCGGTAACTGCGCGGCGCGGGCTCGTTGGAGCCGAAGACGGTGGTGCGGTCCTCGTCGGTCATCACCATCGGGGCGATCGGCTTCTGCCCGCCGAGCACCCGGATCAGGTCGGCGCGCATCTCGGCCGCGCTCTGATAGCGGTTGGCCGGATTCTTGCTCATCGCCTTGAGAATCACCGAGTCGAGCTCGCGCGGCACGCCGGGATGCACATGCGACGGCAGCCGCGGATCCTCCCTGACGTGCTGGTAGGCCACCGCGACCGGCGAGTCACCGGTGAAAGGTGGCTCACCGGTGAGGATTTCGAACAGCACACAGCCGACGGAGTACACGTCGGACCTGGCGTCGACCGTCTCGCCACGTGCCTGCTCGGGCGAAAGGTATTGCGCGGTACCGATCACCGCGGCGGTCTGCGTCATCGGGTTGGCGGCGTCGGCGATCGCGCGGGCGATGCCGAAGTCCATCACCTTCACCGCGCCGGCTCGGTTGATCATGATGTTGGCCGGCTTCATGTCGCGGTGCACGATGCCAGCCTTGTGGCTGAAATCCAGTGCGGCACAGACATCCGCGACGACTTCCATGGCCCGGCGCGGTGGCAGCGGACCCTGGCCGCGCACGATATCGCGCAGCGTGTCGCCCTCGACGTACTCCATCACGATGTACGGCAGCGGGCCGTCGTCGACCTTGGCCTCGCCGGTGTCGTACACCGCGACGATGGCCGGATGATTCAGCGCGGCGGCGTTCTGCGCCTCGCGCTTGAATCTCAGATAGAAGGTGGGATCGCGGGCCAGGTCGGCCCGCAGCACCTTGATCGCCACGTCCCGGCTGAGCCGCAGATCCCGTGCCTTGTGCACCTCGGACATGCCGCCGAACCCGATGATCTCGCCCAGCTCATAGCGGGAGGAGAGATTCTTCGGGGTCGTCATTGTTGTCCTTGCGAAGAAGTGTTGGGCGCGCTCGGGGTTGCCGCGGGGTTCCGGGCACCGGGGTTGTTGTTCCCCGGAAATGGTATGTCGATCGTGGGGATTCGGGGCAGAGTGGTGGCCGGAGTCGTTGTCTTCGGAGTCGTTGTCTTCGGCGGCGTCGTTGTGGTGCTCGGCGGCGGCGTTGTCGTCGTCGGCTCCGGCGTTGTCGTCGTCGGCTGGGTAATTGTGGTCGGCTCGGTGGTTTCCACCGGCGGCGGAACAGGTTTGGTCGTCGGCGCGCTGGTGACCGGCGGCGGTGGCGGTTTGGGGGCGGGCGTGGACGAGGTGACCGGCGGGACCTTCGAATCGGGATTCGTGTCGCCGCCGAACATCAGGTACAGGACGGTGGCGAGCAGCAGCACCGCACCGGCGCCGAGCGCGGCCATCCACTTCTGAGTTGTGGTGAACCGCTTGCCATCAGCCCCGGCCACCTGGTTGCCACCGGTGCCGGAATTGAGCATCGTCGCAGGCGCACCGGAGCCGTTGGCATAGCCCGCGTTGCTGAGCGCGGCGCCCGCGGGCGCGGAGTAGTGCACCGTCGCGCCGTCGAAATCCGATGGCGTGGAAGGCAATGCGACGGTCGGTCCGGGCGGCAGCACCCGGGTGGCACCGGTCATCGATACCGAGGGGTTGGCCCCGGTCGGGGTCGGCGGCCTGCGACCGGCGCGCACCGCGGCGACCGCGTCGGCGAACTCGCCGCCGCGCGAGTAGCGGCCGTTCGGGTCCTTGCCCATGGTGATGTCGATCAGTTCGCGCACGTTCGGGGGCACATCACCCGGCATCGGCGGCGGCGTCTCCCGGACGTGCTTCATCGCGACGGTGATCGCGCCGTCGCCGCTGAACGGCCGCGTCCCGGCCAGCGCCTCGTAGCCGACCACGCCGAGTGAGTACACGTCGCTCGCCGCGGTGGCGTCCTCGCCGACCGCCTGCTCCGGCGCGATGTACTGCGCGGTGCCCATCACCATGCCGGTCTTGGTCACCGGTGAGGCGTCGACGGCCTTGGCGATGCCGAAGTCGGTGATCTTCACCTGACCGGTCGGCGTCACCAGGATGTTGCCCGGCTTCACGTCGCGGTGCACCACTCCGGCCCGATGCGCCACGTCCAGCGCCCGGCCGGTCTGCTCGAGCATGTCCAGACCCTGGCCGACGGACAGCCTGCCGAGCCGGTTCAGCACCGTGTTCAGCGGCTCACCCTGGACCAATTCCATGACCAGATAGGCGGTTTCGCTGCCCTGCGGGTCGGTGGTCTCGCCGTAGTCGTAGATCCCGGCGATCCCAGGGTGGTTCAGCTGGGCGGTGGTCCTGGCCTCGGTGCGGAACCGCTGCCGGAACGTCGGGTCGGTGGAGAACTCCGATTTGAGCACCTTGACGGCCACCCGGCGGTCCAGCCGGGTGTCCAGCGCCTCCCAGACCTGGCCCATACCGCCGGTCGCGATCAGGCGCTGCAGGCGGTAGCGGTCGGCGATCATCGCACCGTTGTTCAGCATCCCCGTACCTTCACTCGCACATCCATATCGTTCAGCCGCCTCGCAGACCGGCGTCCAAGACCGCACGTGCGATCGGCGCGGCCACCTTGCCGCCGGTCGCGCCCAGCGCCCGGTCGCCGCCGTTCTCCACGATCACCGCGATGGCGATCTTCGGATTCTGCGCGGGCGCGAAGGCGATGTACCAGGCGTGCGGAGGGGTATTGCGTGGATCGCTGCCGTGCTCGGCGGTGCCGGTCTTGGACGCGATCTGATAGCGGGCGGAGGACTGGCCACCGGTGGTGTTGTTCTCCGACGCGATCATCAGATTCGTCAGCGATGACGCTACCTGGGCATTGAACGCTTGGCCGAGCGAGACCGGCTTGGTCTTGGACAATTCACTGAGGTCGGGTCCCTGCAGTTGGTCGATCAGGTGTGGCTCCATCCGGACGCCACCGTTGGCGACGGTCGCCGCGATCACCGCGTTGTCCAGCGGAGTCAGCGCCACATCGCGCTGGCCGATGCTGCTCTGGGCCAGGGCGGCGTTGTCCGAGATCGTGCCGACCGTGCTCTCCGCGACCGGAATCGGGATGGAACGGTTCTCGCCGATGCCGAACGCGGCGGCCTGGTCCTTGAGTTTCGCGGCACCCACCTTGACACCGAGTTCGGCGAACGCGGTGTTGCAGGACAGGCGGAACGCGTCGGTCAGCGAGGCGGTCTGGCCCCCGCCGCAGGTGGAGCCGCCGTAGTTCTCCAGCGTGGTGCTGGTGCCCGGCAGCGTGATGTTCGGCGCGGCGGTGAACTGGTCGTCCGGTGTCGCGATGTTGTTCGCCAGCGCGGCCGCGGTGACCACCACCTTGAACGTGGAACCGGGCGGATAGGTCTGCGAGACGGCGCGATTCAGCATCGGCTGGCGTGGGTCCGCGTTCAGCTCGTCCCAGGTCTTGGTGCCGAGTGCGCCGTCGTGGCTGGACAGGTGGTTCGGGTCGTAGCTCGGCGTGGACACCATGGTGAGAATCCGGCCGGTGCTCGGCTCGATCGCGACCACCGAGCCGGTGAAGTTCTTGCTGGTCAGCTGGTCGTAGGCGACCTGCTGCATGGCCGGGTTGAGGGTGGTGATCACATTGCCGCCGCGCGGATCGCGGCCGGACACCATGTCGACGAGGCGCTGTCCGAACAGGTGGCTGTCGGAGCCGTTGAGCACCGAATCCTCGGCCCGCTCCAGTCCCGTCGTGCGGTACTGCATCGAGTAGAAGCCGGTGGCGGGCGCGTAGGCCTCGGGCGAGCTCGGGTAGGTGCGCAGGTACTTGTAGCGGTCTTCGGTTTCGACCGAGTTGGCCAGCACGGTGCCGCCCGCGGAGATCTGCCCACGTTGGCGGGAGTACTCGTCGAGCAGTACCCGGGAGTTGCGTGGGTCGGCGCGGTAGTCGTCCGCCTTGATCACCTGCACGTAGGTGGCGTTGAGCAGTAGCGCGACGATCATCAGCATCACGGCGATCGCGACCCGGCGTAGCGGAGTGTTCACGTTGCGGGCCCCGCTTCCGGTCGGCCCGCGTCGGGCTTGCGCAATAGTTCGGTGGTCATCTCCGCGATCGGTGCCGCGGGCACGGCCTTGCGCGCGGGCGCGGGCGCACGGGCCGCGTCCGAGACCTTGATCAGCAACGCCAGCAACGCGTAGTTGGCCAGCAGCGACGAACCACCGTAGGACATGAACGGCGTGGTGAGACCGGTCAGCGGAATCAACTTGGTGACACCGCCGACCACCACGAACAGCTGAATCGCGACGGTGAACGCCAACCCGGCCGCCAGCAGCTTGCCGAAGCTGTCGCGCACGGCGAGCGCGGTGCGCAGGCCGCGCACGATGAGCACCAGGAACAGCACCAGCACCGCGGTGAGCCCGATCAGGCCGAGTTCCTCACCGATGGTGGTGATGATGAAGTCGGTCTTGGCGAAGGGCACCTTGTTCGGGCGACCGCCGCCGAGGCCGGTACCGGCGAGACCGCCGGTGGCGAGGCCGAACAGCGACTGGGAGATCTGGTAGCCGGTGTTGTTGTAGTCGTCGAACGGGTGCAGCCAGGTCTGGGTGCGCACTTTGACGTGGCTGAAAGTCTGGTAGGCGAAGAAGAAGCCGAGGGTGAGCAGTGCGCCGCCGATGACCAGCCAGCCGACCCGCTCGGTGGCGATGTAGAGCATCACCAGCACCGTGCTGAAGATCAACAGCGAAGTGCCGAGGTCCTTTTCGAAGACGAGCACGCCGACGCAGACGATCCAGACCACCACGATCGGGCCCAGGTCGCGGCCGCGCGGAAACTCCATGCCGAGCAGGTGCCGCCCGGCGGCGGTGAACAGATCGCGCTTGGCCACCAGCACCGAGGCGAAGAAGATGATCAGCAGGATCTTCGCGAATTCCGCAGGCTGGATGCTGAATCCGGTGATCTTGATCCAGTTCTTCGAGCCGTTGATCTCGGAGAACCTGCTCGGCAGCGCCGCGGGCAGCGCCAGCGCGAGCAACCCGACCAGGCCGAGGGTGTAGCCGTAGCGAGCCAGCGTCCGGTAGTCACGCAGCACGATCAGCAGCACGATGAACACCACCATGCCGAGGGCGGTCCACAGGATCTGCTGGTTGGCGTCGGGGGAGGGCACCGGCAAGGCGTTGTAGGCCGCTTCCTGCTGATCGGCCAGATCGAGCCGATGGATCAGCACCAGTCCAAGACCGTTGAGCAGCGCGACAATGGGCAGCAGCAGCGGATCGGCGAACGGTGCGAACCGGCGCACCGCGAGATGCGCTACCCCGAACAAGGCAAGAAAGGCCAGCCCGTACTTGGCGATATCCCAGGTGACCGACTGCTCCTGACTGGCCTCGACCAGGAACAACGAGACCGTCGTGATCACCGTCGCACCCGCGAGCAGCAGCAGCTCGACATTGCGTCGGGTGCTCGGCGGTGGCGCGGGAGCGAAGCCGCCGGGAGGACTGGGAAAAGCCCCAGCGGACGGCGGTGCCGGCGCGGACATCAGTCCGTCACCCGGCAGTTCTCCCCCACGATCTGGGGGTTCGGCGACGCGGACGACGACGGAACCGGGGCTTCCGACTTCGTCGGCGTCTTGATCTCGGTGCCCCTGGCGTCACCGGTGCCCGGCGCGGGCGGCTCGGCGGTCGGGGCGGCGGCGGTGCTCGGCGCCGGTGGTGCGGGCGGGGCGGGCGGAGCCGGTTCGCTGGTCGGCGTCGGCAGCACACCGGGCTGTGGCACCGACGTCTTCGGCAGGCACGGCGGCAGCAGCTCACCCTGCGCGATGGAGCGCATCTGCTCCTTGGCGCGGTCCAGCGAGCCGGGCGGCAGGCCCTTGCCGACCTGTTCGCGACCGGTCTGCTTGAGATCGGTCACCTTGAGCTGCTTGCAGGACGACGGCATGTCGGCGCCGGGGTCGACCAGGGAGAGCTCCCCGGTCTTGGTGACGCAGCCGACCAGGTTCACGTCGTGGATCGAGTAGCCGAGCACCGAGCCGGGTAGCCCGCGCAGAATCACCACCGAGCCGTTGTCGGCCCCGACGTAGTAGTTGCTGCGAATCATCTTGTAGCCGACCAGCAGTCCGACACCGACCGCGACCACCAGCGCGAACGCCAGGACGATCCAGCGCAGCTTGCGCACCTTGCCCTTCGGCTCCGGCTCGGGAGTCGCGGCGGCCCGGCGCGGCGCGGCCCGCGGCGGCCGCATGGCTGCCGCGCGTCCGGCCGCGGTATTCGGCGGCGGCGTGTCCTCGTCTACCCCGGACGCGGCACCGGCCACGATCGGATGGCTCTGGCCGTAATCGAGATCGATGACATCGGCGACGACGACCGTGACGTTGTCCGGTCCGCCGCTGCGCAACGCGAGCTCGATGAGCCGGTCCGCGCATTCGTCGGTGCTGCCCTCGCGCATGGTGTTCGCGATGGTCTCATCGCTCACCACATCGGAGAGGCCGTCCGAGCACAGCAGATAGCGGTCCCCGGCGCGCGCCTCCCGCATGATCAGCGTCGGCTCGATCTCGTTGCCGGTGAGCGCGCGCATGATCAGCGAGCGCTGCGGGTGCGTGTGCGCCTGCTCGGGCGTGATCCGGCCCTCGTCCACCAGTGACTGGACGAACGTGTCGTCCCTGGTGATCTGGGCCAGTTCGCCGCCGCGCAGCATGTAGGCGCGGGAGTCGCCGATATGCACCAGGCCGAGTTTCTTGCCCGCGAACAGGATCGCGGTGAGCGTGGTGCCCATCCCGTCGAGTTCGGGCTCCTCCTCGACCTGATCGGCGATGGCGGCGTTGCCCTCTCGGGTCGCCGAATCGAGTTTGCCGAGCAGATCATCGCCCGGCTCGTCATCGTCGAGGTGGGCCAGGGCGGCGATCATC
This sequence comes from Nocardia sp. CA-128927, assembly GCF_050955855.1. NCBI lineage: Bacteria > Bacillati > Actinomycetota > Actinomycetes > Mycobacteriales > Nocardiaceae > Nocardia > Nocardia sp. CA-128927. The sequence continues at coordinate 59,050 of NZ_CP192087.1, forward strand.
AACTGCGACGCCACCTCGCCCGCAGCATGGCCACCCATGCCGTCGGCGAGCGCTAGTAACCGCGCGCCCGCGTAGACAGAGTCTTCGTTGTTGCCTCGGACGAGTCCGCGGTCGCTACGCGCTGCGTAGCGGAGAACGAGAGTCACGATCGCAGCTCGATCACTGTTTTGCCGACACGGACAGGAGTGCCGAGCGGAACCCGCACGGCAGTGGTGACTTTCGCGCGATCGAGGTAGGTGCCGTTCGTCGAGCCGAGGTCTTCGACGTACCAATCATCGCCACGCGGGGACAGTCGCGCATGTCTGGTCGAGGCGTAATCATCGGTGAGCACCAGCGTGGAGTCGTCCGCACGCCCGATCAGCACCGGTTGGGTGCCTAGCGAGATGCGGGTGCCGGCGAGTGAACCTTGAGTCACCACAAGAAATTTGGCGCCCTTCTGGCCCCGGCTGAAGGAGGGCAGCACCGCGGAACCGCGTGCGGCCCTGGGCTGTATCCGTATGCCGGATGCCGCGTAGATGTCGCTGCGCAAGGTGCGCAGCACCGCCCACACGAACAACCACAACAGCAGCAGGAACCCCGCACGGGTCAGTTGCAGTATCAGTCCCTGCACGGCGTTCCACCTCCTGTTCGACCGTGTATGTCGGTGCCGTAGGTGCGGTTCGACCACCCCCACCAGCATGCTGGTCTTGCCCGACCCCGGTTCCGGTGCCGTGCGTGTGTTGGCAGCATCATAGGGCCGTAGGTCGAATTCGATCACGATACGACCGACGAATCCTTTATGGCCAAGTCGTGACCTGCATCGCGCAGCTTACGGGATCAGACGATACGGATCAGGATCTCGGAGTGCCCGGCGCGGATCACATCCCCGTCGGCGAGCTGCCAGTCTTGCACGGGTGAACCGTTGACCAGCGTGCCGTTGGTGGAACCCAGATCGGAAAGCATCGCGGTCTGCCCGTCCCAGCGGACCTCGATGTGCCTGCGCGAGACGCCGGTATCGGGCAACCGGAAATGCGCGTCCTGGCCGCGGCCGATGATGTTGCTGCCCTCACGCAACTGGTACGTGCGGCCGCTGCCGTCATCGAGCTGAAGAGTCGCCGAGTAGCCCGATCCCGCCTGCGGGGCAGCGGGATACGCGGGCGCGGCACCATAGCCGGGCTGCGCGCCGTAACCGGGCTGCTGCGAGTAGGCCTGACCGTAACCGCCCTGGTCATCCTGACCGTAGGCACCGGGCTCGGCGTACGCCTGGTCGCCGTAACCGGGCTCCTGGTAGCCCTGCTGGCCGTACCCCGGCTGGGCGTAGCCCTGGCCTTGCTGGCCGTACGCCGGATCCGCGTAAGCCTGATCGCCATAGCCTTGCTGGGCATAGCCCTGCTGCTGGCCGTAGCCCGGCTCCTGGTAGCCCGGCTGACCGTACGCGGGCTCCTGATACCCCGGCTGGCCGTACGCGGGCTCCTGGTAGCCCGGCTGGCCATACGCGGCAGGCTCCTGGTAGCCCTGCTGACCGTAGCCACGATCGGCATAGCCCTGCTGCTGGCCGCCGTAGCCCGGCTCCTGATACCCCGGCTGGCCGTAGGCCTGGCCACCCTGCTGGTAGTCGTAGCCGTTCTGATAGTCGCCGTAACCCTGCTGACCGTCGGGCGCCGAGCCACGCGCGTAATCCTCGCGGTACGCGCCGTTCTGCGCACCGCCGCGACCGGCAGGCGGTGGGGCGTACCCGCGGTTGCGTGGATCGGACTCCGCGGGCTCACGGCTCGGGTCGTAGCCTGAGTTCTGCGTCATGGGGCCAGCTCCTGGTTGCGGGTTTTCAGGTCGTTGTGGCGTGGGTCCAGGGCTCGGAGCCGGTGAAGCTCCGCGACCGACATCCGGGTCGACCCGGCCGCTTGCCCTGAACTGTCCGGTGTGCAGCGTAGGTGATGCCTCGAACGCCACGTGTACTTCGCCGTAGGTCTGCCAGCCTTGCTCGCGGATGTAATCCTGCAGGTGTTTGGCGAACGCGCGGGTGGTGAGGTCGTGATCGGCGTCCAACTGCTGGTGATCGGAAGAGTTGATAGTGATCACATAACTGTTGGGAGCCAACAGATGTCCGCCGTCGAGCTCCTGAACATGATCGGCGGCCTCGCGTTGCAGCGCCGCCTCCACCTCCTGGGGCACGACGTTGCCGCCGAACACCCTGGCGAACACGTCACCGACGGCGCCCTGCAGACGACGCTCGAACCGTGAAACGATGCCCATCTCGGCCTCCCTTCGGTGAGCGTCTCTTCTTCTGATTCGTAACAACGACACGCGTGTATGGCGTGTCGCGTATCGAGCACGTTCATTGCATGATATCCACGATCGTCCACACCTGTAACTCTTGGAAAGATCAGCGGGTTCCCGCGCTTGTCCAGCCCCCGCGTCACGGCCCCCCACGGGCGATTTCGTGTCGGCGCGCGGTGCGTGATACTGTCTCCGAGTCGCTCGGGCGAGTGGCGGAATGGCAGACGCGCTGGCTTCAGGTGCCAGTGTCCTTCGGGACGTGGGGGTTCAAGTCCCCCTTCGCCCACTTAAAATACGCAGGTCAGGGCTGAGATCAATGATCTCGGCCCTATCTGCGTACACACTCCGGTACACAACGGATCTGAGGGGATTCGGCGTCGCGAACCGCTAGGACGCGACCATGGCATCACGCCGTACCCGAATTGCCCCCCTCCCACAGGGACCGACACCCACCCCGCACACCAGCGCCGCGGGCCTCACCACATGGAAAGTGCGCTACCGCATTCCGCGCGGCGGCGCGAAACCCGTCGAGACCTCACGGACTTTCGAGAACCTCACGCGCGCGGCGTGGTTCGCCCGCCTGCTGGTCAACCCCGGCCCGGTCGAGGCCGAGGCGATCCTCGAGGCCATGCTCGCCGCCGAGGCGCGCGGCATCGACTTCGTGTTGCTGCGTGACTACCTGCACAGCTACGTCGACGGCCTGACCGGGATCGAGGCCGAGACCCGCCGCAAGTACCGGCGTTTCATCGACCGTGACATCGTGCCGTTCTTCGGTCACGCCCTGCCCGTCGACGCGCTCACCCCGGCCATGGATGCCGCATGGGTGGTGCACCTGGAACAAGAAGTCGGCAATAGCCCCAAAACCGTGCACAACAAGCACGGGTTCTTGTGCGCGGCCATGGGTGCGGCGGCGCGCCAGCGCCCGGCCCCGCTGATCGCCTACAACCCGTGCAGCGACACGACCTTGCCGCCGGTCTACCCTGCCGCCCTGGACGCGTTCAACGATGAGGAGTTCGAGTTTCTCGAGCAGCTCCTCGCGCCGTTCTGGCGGCCGATGTTCGAGTTCGCGACCATGTCCATGGCACGGCCCGGCGAATACGGCGCGCTGCGCGTGTGCGACATCGACCCCGATACCGGCGCAGTGAGTATCGAGCGTGCCTGGAAATGGGCCAACGGCAACATGAAGATGGGCAAACCGAAATCGGCGCGCGGCGTCCGGACCACCTATGTTCCGCTCGAGACCGTCGGCCGCCTCGATCTCGACCGGCCGCTGACCGACTACCTGTTCCTGACACCGAACGGTAAGCCGGTGACAGCAGTCCGGTTCTACCAACAGGGTTGGGCACCGGCCATCGCGCGGCTGCTCGCCCTGCGCGACGGCGACCGCACCCCGTTCACCGGCCGCGCCGCATGGGCGGGCGCATCGTTCGAGGTGCTGCTCGCCCGCTACGGCCACCTGATCGAGCGCATGTTGCTCAAGCGGCTCACGCCGTACTGCACCCGGCACACGGGCATCTCCTGGCGGCTCCAGGACGGCGAGCCGATCTGGGTTGTCTCACGCGACGCTGGGCATGAATCGATCGCGACCACCGAGCGGTACGGGCGTGTCTCCTCGGCAGCCAGCGCCGCCGCCGCACAGACCGTCGCAGGCCGGTTGCCCCGGCTGCGCCGCGAGGTGGTCGACCTCGAGCAAGCGCGCCGCCGTCGCATGGTCAAACTCGGCGAACTCGGCGAACTCTGCCCGGTCCCCGGCGGATTCGAGGCGATCTGGATGAACACCGAGGGCCTGGTGTGTTCGGCAGTCTTCGCCGACTACGCCGCCGCCGTCGAGCACGTCGCCCAGCACGAGGCAGGCGACCGACTCGCCGTCGCCGCCTGAATTCATTTCCTTTCACCCCGGACATGAAACGAAATCCAATGACAGAAACCCTGTGCCCGTTCCCCATCCATGCCGATCGCGTGTGCGGCCGGACCGTTGCCCAACGGTCCGGCCCCGGCCGCCCGCGCGTCTACTGTGACGACCCGAAACACAATGCGGTCGCCAGACTGCGCGCCGACCGGCGGTTCCGCGCCCGCACGCACCAGGACTCCGACGCCGAGCCGCAACGGCCGGTCACCGAGCGGGTTTCGGCGCTGGCCGCCGCGCTCGACCGGCTCGGCGACCTCAAGGCCGAGTTACTCGCGGAGCTGGCCGACGCCGAGGAACTCGCGGCCGATGTCGCCGACCTCGATCTCGTCGCCGCTGAGATGCGCGCGGTAGAAGCAGCGGCCGACGCGCGGGTCGCGCTGGCACTCGCGGCGCAGGCCGCCGCCGAGCGTGACGCCGCGCAAGCCCGCCGAGAGCGCGACGAGGCCGTCGAACTATCCGAGATCGCTTGCGACGCCGCAGAAGAGGCGATAGCGGGCCGCGACGAGGCCGTCGAGGCCGTGACCAGGATGCGGGAGGACTGCGACCGCGATGTCGCGCGCGTGTCGGCGGTCGCGGACGCCGAACTGGCGAAGATCGACGCCGCACTCGTCGAGGCACGCGCCGATCGGGATCGCATCACCCGCGTAGCCGAGAGCGCGCTCGCCGAGGTCCGGGCGCACTGCGCCGATAATCACCGGCTCGTCGACGCCATCGGAGCGCGCTCGCCGGTGCGCCAGCACAGGGCCAGAGCCACCGGGCAGCGGCGACGAGCGGCGCGTCGCGCGGCTTAGTCGGCCGAGCGTGCGCGTCGCACTGTGTTCACTATGGCGAGCATGCCGCTAGCGGCCAGGAACAGCAGGGCGGGTGTTCCGCCTAGCTGCATGAACAGGTGATAGAACCGCGGGAAGGTGTCCGGGCTGAATATCAGCACCGCCGCCCCGCCGAGCGCGTATACGAGGCAACACACCCCGATGGCGAAGAACGCATAGAGGGCGCGGCGTGGCCCGCCCGCGCGCAGGCCGCTCACGCTCGCTGTGATCATGAGCAGTGCGAACAGGTCGGACCAGCTGATACTGATCCAGGTGTAGACCACGCTCCAGGAGTCGCGGAGTTCAAAGACTTCGTCGGACTCGCGAACACTGCCGTCGCCGAGCCACCAGGCCACCAGCACGGCTACGGCAATCGCGCCCATCACCGCCGACCACACCGGTTCGAGCCGGTGACGCCCGACCGCCCGCACACAGACGGCCCCCAGAGCCCACAACCCGAGCGCGAGGAATTCCAGCTGGAATAGATCGGTGAGATTGGCCCCCAGCCAGGCGAGGCGCGGGTCGAGGAAGCGATCGACGCGTTCGAGTGCAAGCCCGTAACTCGTTGCCACGGCGAGCATCCCGACAGTTAGCACGCGTGAGCGGGGCTGATCGCGCCACAGAAACAGCCTGACCACAGCGACGCCGCCCAGGACAAGCACGGCGAGCAACATCTCGGCAGTGTACAAATTCGTGGGAGGTTTGAGAACCGCGATCACGGTCTCACGCTGGTAATACCGGTCACTCGACCCCGAACGCCGCGCGCCACTCGTCGCCGGCACTCGGCACGTCGCCGCGGGCGATACGGTCCAGAGCGCCGCCGAGGAGTTCACCCGCGGTCGTGTCCAGGCCGATCGCCACCGCGATCAGCTGGTGCACCAGGGCATTGCGCTCGGCTCGCTCGAGACGTAGGTAGACGTTCTTGGCGAGCCCGGCGCGCTCCCATACCTGCCGCTGTAGCAAGCCGAGGGCTTTCCGCCGTCGCAGGATCTCCGCGCCGAGCGCTCGCCTGATTAAGGGTTCATCTGGTGGCTTCACTGCTGGTCACTCCCGGTCGGGGTGCGCGTTGTGGTGCCGAGGTTGTATCTGGACATTACCCTTGCGGGTACCCCAATCGGGGTATTACAGTCCGAAACCATCCGGTATTTACCGGACTGGTGTGCAGCAAAAACGCGCGAGGCCCATCCGTCAGGGGGAGGACCCGCACCATGGTTGACGCAGGGGTGATGAGGTGGAAGCAAACGCAAACGCAGACCCTTCGGTCGCGATCAGTCACGGACGGCGCGCACATCGGGGGTGCGCGCCGTTCGTTTACGGGGGAGATACCGACGTTGTCGCGCTGGTCGTAGACGCCCGTCGGCGCGGGGGAACGGCCGCGCTACTCGCGGCCCTTGATGCCGACTTTCTTCTCAGCCGGATTGATTAGGTCGCTCGGCGCGATGTCGAGAGCGCGGCAGATATCGAACAGCTGATTGATGTTCGCTGCGGTGTCGCCGTTCTCGATGCGTTGCAGCGTCTTCAAGTTCATCGGAATCGCCGCCGCCAGCTGTACGCGAGTCAACTTTTTCGCGGTTCGCTGAACTTTGATCTGTAACCCGAGTTCCTCGGCGAGTTGCCGCCGTTGCTCGGCGACCTCGTCGTCGGGCTGCTCGGCAGCGTCGTCGAGCCCGTCCCCGAGGTCGGTCTCGGCCGTGCTGGTGTGGTCCATGGTGTCCATTCTGAGGACAAATATGACCTTATAGCAAGTCCCGATCAATTCGCTCATTTGTTCGAAGGTTTGCTATAAATGGACTTCCCAGTCCGTAAGTGGACATATTTAGGGTTGTCAGTGGACATGAAACGGGTTACGTTCGGTTCATGGGCAAGATCAACCGAGCAGCTGCCGACGCGGTGCGGGAGGCGATCGACGGCGCTCGACCTCGGGTAACGCAACGCGCTGTGTCCGACGAGGCACGCATCACTGCCAGCACCTGGCGTCGGCGCATGACCGGCGCGACCGCATTCCGGGTCGACGAATTCGTGACCGTCGCGCGTTTGCTGGGCAAGAACCCCGGCGAGCTGCTCGACCGAATCGCCCGCGAGTCGGCATGAACCTCGAGATCGAGACGTTCCCGCTCGACTACGTCGTCGAGCGCACCGGCGTCCCGTCCGAGCGTTGGATCCGCATTCGGCTCAACGACGGACGGCTGCGCGGCCGTCGTGCGGGCCGCAAATGGCGCATGACCGAGAGCGATATCGCCCACCTCGTCGCGTCCATCGTCAACGAGACCGAGTCACAACCGGAACCCGGACCCGTATCGGTACCGCCTGCGCCTGCACCACCCAATCCGACCGGCTTGACCGCCGCGAGTCGGCGACGCCTCGCGAGCCGCACCCACTGAGCCCCCCTCGGTGCGGTGTACAGACGCCGACGCCGCGCCGAGGGATTGCGCAACCCCGGAGGGAGTACCGGCAGGTGAACCCCCTCACACCTGACCTCCGGGGTTGCGCATCCATCCCGAACACGGAGGCCACACGATGACCAATAACCCACCTCAACGGATCCCATGCCGGTACCAAGACGGCACACCCGTGCCCGAGGTCGAGGCCGACATGATCATGCGGGCACTGGGTTTCACCTGCGCCCGTGAGGCCGAGCGCATCATCGGCGACGCCGAGCGCCGCCGACGAGAACGCCGCGACCAGGTTTCGGCCGAGTTCGCCGAGTCCCGCGCGCAATGGGACGAGGCACACGCCAGCCTCGCCGAGCGCGGCGTGCTCACCGGCAACCCCACCGCCGATGCACGCCGGATCACCCGACACCTAGCCGCGAGCGCGGCATGAACGCCCGCGCCCAGCACACCGACCTGTCCGAGCTGCCGCCAGATCTCGCCGACGCGTTGCGCTATGGCGCGGTCGCGGTGGTGGCCGGGCACAACCCGGACGACCCCGACACGATGCGCGTCGAAGCGTTCCGCCTGGTGCCGCCGATCGCACTGCCCCGCAAGACGATCGCCGCCACCGATGCCGCTCACGCGCTGCGATGGATGGCCGACAGCCTCGAATCCGACGGGCGGCCGTTGTGACCGGCCCATGGTTCGAGGTCTACGAGGCCGCCACCGCGCGCGGCGCGCGAATGCGCGTGCACACCCATGGCTGCTCGTGCCTGAACTGCCGATTCGGCCACCCGACCGCCGCCCAATCGGACTCGGTCGACGAGGACACCGGCGGCGCATGGGACCGCGGGCACGACCAAGCCACCGACATTCGCAACGAGGTGTGGTGAAGATGGCGCGCCACACCGATCACGACGAACTCGCCGCCGAGGCACTGTCCATCTGTGCGGCCGTGCGCGAACTCGGCCCGGCCGAGACGTATCGGACACTGACTCTCGCCTGCCAGCGCGACCCCGAACGCATGGCCCAAGTAGCGATGACCCTCGCGACATGGGTCGACTACGACGGCCCGACAAGTGCTCTGATCAAACGCGCCGAGGCAATCGTCGAGAGCCGGATCGATGCCGCACGGGCGGTGTCGGGATGAGGATCGGCTCACTGTTCTCCGGTGCCGGAATGCTCGACGTGGCCGCTACCGAAGTGTTTCCCGGCGCTGCGGTGGCATGGCACGCCGAGATCGACCCGGCCGCCTCGCGCGTGCTCGCGCACCACTGGCCGCACGTGCCGAACTTCGGCGACGTGACCGAGATCGACTGGGCCACCGTGCCACCGGTCGAGATCCTCACCGGCGGATTCCCGTGCCAGGACGTTTCGGCGGCCGGGAAGCGCGCCGGCCTCGGCCTCGGTACGCGCTCGGGGCTGTGGTCGCACATGCGCGACGCAATCGAGGTGATCGGCCCGCGGTGGGTGCTGATCGAGAACGTGAGAGGTCTGCTCAATGCCCGAGCCATTCGCGAAGTGGAATCCAAGTCAGATGTGGTGGGAGACGGGGCAAGTCGACCTGTTCTCCGAGCAATCGGAGCCGTACTCGGCGACCTGGCCGATATCGGGTATGACGCGCAGTGGACGAGCCTACGAGCGTCCGCCGTGGGCGCCTGCCACCGACGAGAACGAGTGTTCATCCTCGCCCACCCTGCCGACCCCGACCGCACGCGATCACAAAGGCGAAGCGAATCCGCCGGGCCGCGAACGGGGAGGACGACCACGCACGGCGGGCAGCAACACCTTGCCCGACACAGTGCGCCAGATGTTGCCGACGCCCAGGGCGGCCGACTGGAAAGGCTCGATGACGGCACCGGCCGCGCGCAAGCACGTCGAGGACGGGAACGGGACATTGCCCGAAGTGCTGGGGGCGCACCTGGATCCGTGACGGCGTTCCTGCCGACGCCCTCGGTCGCCGACGGCACCGGCGGGCACGTCACCCGATCGGGTGACCGCCAAGGCGAGATGTTGCTCGGTGGGCTCGCTCGCGCGCACGCCGATGGTGCGTTGATGCCGACGCCGCGCGCGAGCGACGGCACGAAAGGTAGTCCGGGGCAGCATGGTTCGAGCGGCGACCTGATGTTGCCCTCGGCGGTACAACGTCTGTTACCGACCCCGAACGCCTCAGACGGCACCGGTGGCGGTGTCCACCCTGACACACGCGAAGGGCATACGAACCAGCTCATTGACTATGCGGTACTGCACAATTCGCCCCGCTGGGGGCAGTACGAGAGCGCGATAGGTCGTCAGGAAGCGTTGTCGCGCCCCGCGCCGTCGCCGACCGAGCCGAACGCGAAAGGCAATCCCCGCCTGTCGACGCGGTTTGCCGAATGGATGATGTTCTGGCCGCTCGGTCACGTCACCGATCCGGCTCTCGCGCTTACTCGGATCGAGCAGTTGCGCATCATCGGTAACGGCGTTGTCGTGCCGCAAGCGATTGCAGCGGGCCGCCACCTGCGCACGATGTGCGAGGTGGCGGCGTGAGGATTGTTTCCCCCAAGTCAGTTTCGGTCTACCCAGCGTGTCAATGCGTCGATCAGTTCACGCGCTTGCGCCGGGGTGAGATCCGAGGCCATGAAATCGCCATCGTCGAGGCGCTCGGCGTAGAACGTGGCCGTTCGGTCGTCGTTGTCGACCACCCGCAAACGGTAGTCGTCGGCATCGATGGAGGCGAAGATCTCGGTAGCGTCGTCGCTCATCGGTCAGAGCCCCTCGATCGCATCCACGATCGTGGCGATACCGCCGGACTTGGCGTCGTCGAGCCCCTCCATCTGGACCTGTTCGCACAGCGGGCCGTGCTCGTCGCGAAACACCGTGAGCCGGTAGGTTTCCGGATCCCAGGTGAAGCGGGCGACGAGCGCCTCGTACTCGCCCTCGGCGTACTCGCCGGTGCGGAAGGTCCACAGCTCGAGCGTGTCGTGCGCGTCCAGCTCGGCGGCGTCGGTGACCTGTGTCCATCCCTCGGTCGGCGTCGCACCGAACAGGGTGTGCTCGCAATTCCAGTGCTCGCGTGCCGCCTGTGCGTGTTCGCTCGATTCGTAGTCGTCGTCATAGTTCGGGTCGCCGCCGAACCGAGCCCAGGTGGAGCAGCCTGCGGCGAATCCCTCGACGTCCTTGTCGACGACGATCACGTCACTGACGAACGACATACCCAGATCGTCGATGATCACGGTGGCCTCGGCGTCGTAGTCGCCGAGGATCTCGGTCGGAACCTCGAGAATCTTCCACGCCTCGGTGTGGTCGCTGTTGACGCCGAAGGTGCCGGAGGTGACGGCGCGCACGGCGACTCGGGTGGTCTTCGTCTCGGGCTTTTCGGCGTCGTGATCACTCTTTGCGAGCGAGGCGAAAGCCTGTCGGTAGGCGGCCTCGAGTGTGTCGCCGATCCCTTCGGTTATCCAGGTGTCGGCCTCGACGGATCGCCCGATGTTGTACAGCCCGACGCACCACGTCCTCGGGTTTTCGCCGTAGGCGTCCTCGTCGCGACTGCCGACGAGGCACGCGTCGCCGTTGGTGGCGAGCATTCGGCGTCCTGGTCCGGCCGTGGCCTGCAACGCTGTTTCGCCTCGGCCGGTCCATACGACCTCGGGCGATCTGTCGTGGTCGCGCAAGAAACTGATTTCGGCGGCGTACCGCTCGGTGAGTTCGGCGATGTAGGCATCGCGGTTCGTGTCGGTGGTGCTCATGTCGGTGGGTCCTCTTCGGGTGTCTCAGTGGCGTATCGGGTGAGGTATTCGCGCAGCACCTCGAGCAGGTCTCGGCCTTCATCGGCGGCGCGTTGTTCGGCGGGCTCCCAGATGCCGTATTGGGTGAGGTGCTCGCGAATCACGTCGGCGACCTCGCGGCCTTCACGCTTGGCGCGCTTCTCGGCGGGATCCCAGATCTCATCGGCGATGCGGATCGTTCGGCGCTGCGTGCCCTGGCTCGGCATTGGGTGCTCCGTTCTGAATTCGGCTGTGCGGCTCGATGTTTCGAGACTGTCAGTCGACGAATTCGAGGTGTGCGGGCTCGATACCGCTCCCGTACACCTCGTTGTCGAACTTGACCGCATAGCGGGTGTAGGGAGCGTATCCGTGCGACTCGACGGACTCGATCGTGCCGACCCAGCCAGCCTCGAGCGCACGCCGGTAATCGGCCTGGTTGGGTGCGTCCCATCCCGGCCAACCGGGGGCGATGCCGTTTCCGGTGACGCCGTCGAGCAAGCGGATGCGGCGGCCTTTGTGGTGAGCGTTGATGTTCATTCGAGTGACTCCGTTCTCAGTGGGTGTCTGACACCTACGATAACAGGGTGTCTGACACCCGCGCAAGAGGGTGTCAGACAGTGAATGACATATGCGGCACAACGGATCTCGACCGCGAAGCTTGCTGGCACTGTCAGGCGAAAGCCGCCCCGCTCGCGCTGCGAGCGCCGGGGCTGTACCCCGGCGTGCCCGAGGCCGAGTACCACGGCGACCTCAAGGCGTTGTCGTGCTCGGGGGCGAAAGCGCTGTGCGAGACGGTGCCCGAGCAATGGCTCTACGACTGGCGAAACCCTGAGCCTGCCGAGGTGTCCGAGACCATGGAATTCGGTTCGGCGGTCCATTCGCTGACCCTCGGCGTCGGCGCGCCGGTGGTCGAGATCCATGCCCAGAACTGGAACCGCAAGGCCGATCAGGAGATTCGACGTAAGCACCGCGCGGCCGGAGAAATCCCGCTATTGAGCGCGAAATACAGGGCCGCTGTGGCGATGGCCGATGCGGTGCGGCTACACCCGGTGATCGGCCCGCGTCTCGAGGCGAGCCAGCGCGAGCTATCGGGCTGGTTCCTCGACCGAGAGACCGGGATACGGCGCAGGTTCCGCACGGACGCGCTCTACACCTCGCCGTCGGGTGCGGCGCTGGCGATGGATCTCAAGACCGCCGAGACCGCGGACCCGCGCCGCTTCGCCGAATCCATTCGCAAGTTCGGCTACCACCAGCAAGAGCCCTGGTATGTCGAGGGACTCGCCGAGAACGATGTCGACGCCGCGTTCCTATTCGTCGTCGTCGCCCGTCGCCCGCCGCACCTGGTCTCGCTCAACCAGATACCGGCCGCGTTCGTCGAGCGCGGTCACGAACGCAACCGCCGCGCGATCGAGCTGTACGCCTCGTGCCTCGCGGCGGGCGAGTGGCCGGGCTATGGCACCGGAATTCATGAAATCCCCCAGCCCGCATGGGTTTACAAACAAGAGGAGTACGCAGCGTGACCACTGACCTTGCTGTCGCCGAGTCCTACACCCCGGCAACGATGACCGCGGCGATCGTGTCCGATCTGCAATTGCAGGTACAGGCACTCGACGCCGCATACACGATCGCTAAATCGCTGTGCCAGACCGCATTCGCGCCGAAAGACTTTCATGGCCGACCCGAAGAGGGCGCGGTCGCGATTTTGTACGGTTCCCGCCTCGGCCTCGACGCCGTGCAGTCACTACAGAACATATTCGTCATTCACGGCCGCCCGTCCACCTACGCCAAGGTCATGAAAGCGGCGATCCTCACCGCCGGCCACGAACTGTGGACCGTCGAGACCTCGGCGACGCGGTGTGTCGTTCGCGGTCGCCGCAAGGGCGCAGACCCTGACCTGCCTCCCGAGGAATCGGTGTGGGACCTGGAACGGGTCAAGACCGCCGGGTACGACAAGACCAACGAGAAGTACCGCCGCGAACCTCAGAACATGCTCTACGCGCGAGCAACCGCTGAGTGCGCCCGCAAGGTCGCGCCCGAGGCACTGCTCGGCATAGACATGGAGGTCAACGAAGCTCGCGACGCCGGACCGGCCCCGGTACGTGTGCGTTCCGAGCGAGTGTCCGCGGCCGACGTTCTCGGCGAGACGCCGCCCGCTGAGGCATCGGACCCGGAACCGCCCGCACAACCCCCGCACGAGGCCGAACAGCCGGACGCGACCGCCGAGCCGGACACCGAACCCGCGCCGCTCATCGAGCCCGCGAGCACCACCGCGCAGCAACGCAAGCTCGCGATCCTGCTCGAGCAGCACGGCACTACCGAGCGCGAGGACAAGCTCGAGTACCTCGGCAAGCAGTTCGGCCGGACGTTCGACAGCTCGAAAGAACTCACCCGCGTCGAGGCAACGCAGCTGATCGAATACCTATCCAAGCCCGCCGAGGATGACGCCGCCGAGACCGAAAGCAGCGACCAGTGAGCGCGCCGATTCCGCCGCTCAGCGCCGAGGAACAGCGCGCCGCCGCGCACCTGTGGGAAGTCGCGCACGAGTACCTCGTCGACTCCCGGCGCCAGGACACCACCTATCGAGAACAAGCCGAAGCGGCGCAGATCGCCGCCGGATTGTTCACCGCCGCGCAATCGCGTGCCCTGATCGTCGTCTCCGAGCTGCTCGGCGCGCTGGTTGTCGAGCAGCACACCGCGAACCTGATCGCCGCGTACAACTCTGGCGCACTCGATACCGGCGCGGAGTACGGGCGCGTGCGCGACCTGATCAATGGATTACTCGGGCCGGTGGAACCGGAAGGCCCGCGCACATGACTACGGAGGTGCCCTAGTGGGCTTGCCCTGGGCGCGCACAGATACCAACTTGCCGACACACGACAAGATCCTCGAGCTACTCGATTTGGCCGGGGGACCGAAGGGCAAGGCCGCCGCGTTCGTCTACGTCTGTTCCTACCTGTGGTCGGTCGCCAACGGCACCGATGGCGTCATCAAACGCAGTGCGCTCCCGTTCATCCATTGCACCAAGGCCGACGCGAATTGGCTTGTGCAAGCGGGTCTTTGGCAATGCGCCGAGGGCGGATATCGGATCAACAACTTCGGCGACCGCAACGTCGTCGGATTCGCACAACAGGCGCTGAGCGACACCCGCGCCGAGGCAGGCAGGAAGGGGGCGGCGGCGCGATGGCGCGAGTGAATTTGCCATATGGCAAAACCGTTGGCTCACAACAGGGTTTGCCATCACGTTTGACAAGTTGGCTTACCCTAACGAACGGACGTACGGACGGACTAACGGAGATTGCTACTCGCGTTGGCATCGAATCCTACGTTTCGCAACGCGCACGAGCGCGGGCCACAAATCATCACCGGCAGCGACGAACAGCGGTGCGCCATGGGTGAATTCCGGCGACTCGACCGCTATGGCGAACCCGTCGAACCCCACGAATGCCGCGACGGCTGGGCGACCGAAGAACACGAAGACGTGCAACGCCCGTGCCTGCTGTGCCGCCGATCCCGCCCGCCCGTCGTCAACTACGACCCGACCTACCTCAGCGAGCGCGCCCGCCTCGCCATCGAGAAGGACAACCGCCATGGATGAGACTCGCGTGCTCTCGATGCTCGACACCGTCGCCGAGGCGACCAGCGAGCCACCCGCACGCCGACCGCGCCGAAACCGCCGCAGCGCCAAGGCCGCCGGAACACGGCACGAGTCGGCAACCGCCGAATACCTCGCCGAGCACGTCGACGACCGGATCGAACGCCGGGCCAAGAACGGCCGCCGCGACCGCGGCGACCTGTCCTCGGTCCGCGCGCCCGGCGGCGGCCGACTCGTCGGCGAATGCAAGGACTACGGCGGCCGACTACTGCCCGGCCAGTGGCTCGCCGAGGCCGAGATCGAGCGCGGCAACGATGACGCCCTCGCATCGTTCGTCGTAGCCAAGCGGCGCGGCGTCGCGGACCCCGGTGCGCAATTCGTCCTGATGACCGTTCGCGACCTCGCCGCGATCCTGACCGGCGTCCGACCCGAGGAGGTTTAGCGATGGCATGGTTCGACAACTACGAGCGCGACGTACTCGGCCAGCCGGGCGCGCCCTGGCCGACTCGGCCTCGGTCGTTGCCCGTCGACGAGAACGACCCGGTCGAGCCCGTCGCATGGGATATCCACATCGAGCCAAACCCGCCGAGCTGGGCGTCGTGGCTGCGTACCGAGTTCGGACACATGCTCGATGCTCTGCGGGTGTGGCGGTGGCTATGACTGACACGGCCTGCCGTGAGTGCTCACGTCCCGTAGGCGACGCGTTGCCGCTATGCCTGACCTGCGTCGATGGCATTGTGACCGATCTGCAGGACGTTCCGGGCCTGTGCGCCGAGCTGGCGATCACCCGCGCCGGGCTGGGCCGCACAGGCGCAGTTTCGGCCGGCGGGCGCTCGGCCGAAACACCGCTACCGGTGCGCGCCACCCGATACCGCACGACCATGCAAGGCGACCGTGCACTCTCACGACTCGAAACCACGGTGCACGGCTGGACACGAGCACTCGCCGAAGACCTGGGCGTGACGCCGTTCATCGACGGCCCTCACCTGCTCGCCCTGGTGCGCGAGCGGCGCGGCGACATCGGCCGCGACCCCGGCACGCTGCCGCTCACGCAGCCGACCGAACTCGAGCAAGCCGCGGTATGGCTCGCCGGGCACCGCCACCAACTACGCGCGCACGAGGCCGCGCACGAACTACTCGTCGAGGTCTCCGGCGCGCTCGCCGAGCTGCGCTACCTCGTCGATCGGCCGATCGAACTCCGCTACCTCGGACCGTGCCCGGCAACGCTCACCGACGGCCGCGGCTGCGGCGCCGAACTGCGCGTACAGCGCGGTGCATCCTGGGTGCGGTGCGGCCGGTGCCGAATACAGCACGAGGTCGCCGAGATCGAGAAATCCGCGCGAGCAGCGGCCGAGAACCTCTCCTACACCCTCGCCGACCTCGTGCAGGTCACCACGAGCATCGGCCAACCCGTCGCGAAAACCACGTTGTACCGGTGGAAACGCGAGCACCGCCTCGAGCCGACAGGATGGCAACACCGCGACGAGCACGGCGTCGTGCGGATCACCGATCACCCGATCGACGACAGCGCGGTGCGCGTCTACCGCATCGGCGATGTCCTCGCCCTGGCGCGCCGAAACCAGATCGCGAGAGGATCGGCGGCATGAGCGAACCTCGGATCGACGAGTTCATACGAGCCCGCCTGGCCGAAGACGAGGGGACGGCGAGCACCGCGTCGAACCCGGCCCAAGTCCTACGCCAAGTCCGAGCGACCCGTGAAACGTTTGTCGCGATCCTCGAGTACACCGGCACGTGGGAACTGCTGGTGCAATCCCCGCCGTCCTCGGCCGCCGCTGTCGCGGCCGACATAGCCGAGATCCGCGCTATCCGCGCTATGGCCGCCGTCTGGTCGGCTCACCCCGACTATCAACCCGAGTGGAGAATCAACGACCAATAACACACTCTCGAATACCTGTTCGACTCGAGGTACTGTCTCGGTCATGCCTCAAATCACTCGGCTCGAATGGGCATACATGAACATCAACCAGGTTCGCGAGCAGCTGCTCGACGCCGCAGCGTTCAGCAAATACCTGCCCCCTGAGCAGCTGGAGAACGCTGCGGGCAAACTTGCTGAGGGTCTGCGAGTCTATACAGAAGAGACACGAAAGCTCGCTGAGTAGAGGGCAATCTGTACACCAAATCCATGATTTGATGTACAGTGGCACTCGAAACCGCTACTGACGACCCGACCCCGGGTACTGATCAGGGCGGTTTTTTCATGCCCTGATGCGAGGAGCCTGCCGTGCTGTCTACCCTTTCCGCCGTCCTGTCCGCCGTCAACTGGGTCGAGGTCGGTGTCGGCCTCGCGAAGATCATCGGCGCACTGATCAAGGCCGCGATCTAGCCAACCGCCTGCACCATGCCGAACCGACCGCCTCGACTGTGTAGCCGATGCCGAAGGACCGCACCCGCCGGGCAACGGTGCCTGTGCTCCCCGGCATGGACCGGACACAACGGCTACACCGGCAGCGGCAGCACGCGCAGATGGCGAACCTTGCGTGCCGCCAAGCTCGCAGCCGACCCGATCTGCGAGCGGCCCACGTGCCGCGCCCTCGCCACCGAGGTTGACCACATCACGCCCGTCTCGGCCGAGGGCGACCGATACGACTGGGCGAACCTGGCGAGCCTGTGCTCGCCGTGCCACCTCGACAAGACCTTGACCGAGGCCCTGGCCGCCCGCTGGGGGTAGGGGGTCGCCACCGCTGGGCCGCCCCGGCCCGGACCACGCTCGGTGGTGCTTGTGTCGCACGCTCAGCTCGACGCCCAAGGGGGTGCACATGGCCGCACCGACACCGCGACCGGCCGCTCTGCGGCTGCTGACCGGCCGCGCCGAGGGCCGAGACAGCGGAGGGCGAGTCGTCACGCCCCCGCCGGCCTTTCGCCGGATCCCGCCCAAACCGCCGACCTGGCTCAGCCGCGAGGCCGTCGCCGAATGGCGGCGCGTGGTGCCCGGCCTGTCGCGCCTGGACCTGCTCAAAGAGGAAGACCGCGCCGCGCTCACCTCCTATTGCGAGACCTGGGCGACCTACGTCGAGGCAATCCGCGACGTGCGACGCAACGGGCTCACGGTCGAGAACACCTCGACCCGCAAGGACGGCACCGAGTCGACCTGGATCACGAAGAACCCCGCCGTCGCGGTCGCCGAGCGCGCCGCGCAACAGCTGCGCTCGTGGTGCCACGAGTTCGGGCTGACACCCTCGGCCGAGTCACGCCTCGGGCGCGAGGCGGCCGAGGATGACGACGACAACCCGTTCGCCTAGCAGCCCACACGGCATCGAGCTACCCGACGCCGAGGAACTCGACCGGCTCAAGCTCTCGCCCGAGGTCGCCTGGTACCTGATCTCGCGTGGCATCCCGTTGCCGGATTGCCCGCCGCGCTGGAAGACACCCGAACCCAGGGACGAGCCAGGCGCGCGGTTCGATCCCGAGCGGGTCGACAAGGTGCTCACGGTGTTTCGCAACCTGCGCCACACCAAGGGCAGGCTCGCGGGCAAGGCGCTGGTTCCCGATCCCTGGCAGGTCGCCTACATCCTGGCGCCGGTGTTCGGGTGGGTGCACCTGGATGAGGATCTCGGCATCTACGTGCGGATCATTCGCACGCTCTATGTCGAGCTACCGCGCAAGAACGGCAAGAGCACCCTCGCCGGGGGCATCGGGATCTACCTCACCACCGCCGACGGCGAAGAGGGCGCGCAGGTGATCGCCGCGGCGACACGGCTGGAACAGGCACAGTTCGTGTTCGCTCCTATCAAGCAGCTCGCCGAGAAGTCGCCCGCGCTCAAGCAGCACGTTCGCGCGTACAAGGCCAAGATCGTGCACGGGCGCACCGCGTCGTACTTCCAACCGGTCGCCAATGCCGGTGACGCCCAGCACGGCGCGGACTTGCACGGCGGCATCGTCGACGAGCTGCACTTGCACAAGACCAATGACCTCGTCGAGGCCATCGAGACCGGCACCGGCTCACGCTCGCAACCGCTGATCGTGTTCATCACGACGGCGGACGCGTCGCGCAAAGAGACCCCGTACGACCGCAAGCGCACACTCGTCGAGCAGCTCGCCCGACGGGTACTCAAGGATCCGGCGACCTACGGCGTGATCTGGGCCGCCGACGAGCAGGCCGAGGGATTCGACCCGTTCAGCGAGGCCGCCCAGCGCGCCGCGAACCCCGGTTTCGGGATCTCGCCGACGCGGGCGTTCCTGCGACAGGCCGCGATCAAGGCGCAGCAGTCCCCGGCCGACCACGCGAGCTATCTGCGGTTGCACCTGGGGATCCGAACCAAGCAGTCCGAGCGCTACCTCGACATCACGGCATGGGACCGCAACGCGAGCATCGTCGGCGAGGCGCGGTTGCACGGCCGCGAGTGTTTCGGCGGCCTGGACCTCGGCGCGACGAGCGACCTTACGGCGCTGTGCTGGGTATTCCCGGACGCCGAGCGTGGCGGCTATGACCTGCTCTGGCGGCTGTGGACACCCGAGGACAACGTCGCCGCGCTGGACAAGCGCACCGCGGGCGCGGCCTCGGTCTGGGTGCGCCGAGGCATCCTGACCGCGACGCCGGGCAACGTCGCGGACTACGACTACATCCGCGCCACGATCAAAGCCGACGCCGAGCTGTTCGATATCCGCGAAATCGCTTACGACCGTTGGAATTCCAGCCAGCTTGTCAACGACCTCATGAGCGACGGCGCACCCATGGTGACCATGGGGCAGGGGTATGCGTCCATGTCGAGCCCGACCAAGGAACTACAGCGGCTCGTGCTGCTCGGCACCGAGGACGCCCCGGTCATGCGGCACGGCGGCAACCCGGCAGTGCGCTGGATGGCCGACAACTTCGCCGTGGCCATGGATCCGGCGGGAAACGTCAAGCCCCACAAAGCATTAGCCGCGGACAAGATCGACGCCGTCGCGGCGCTGATCATGGCTCTCGGCCGGGCCATCGACACCGGACCAGGGCAGAGCAGCGCCTATGAGGATGACGGCCTGATGGTCGTGTGAGGGAGAGGCGGCCATGGGATATCGGTACGTCGCGCATCGGCGCGTGGTGGTGAATCTGCTGTCGGGCACAGCGATTTCGGGCGTGATCACCCAGACGCGCGGGCCGCTGTACGTGATCAGGGACGCGACCGTGCACGACGGCGACCAGGCGGCCCCGGCCGACGGCGAGCTGATCGTCGACAAGGCGAACGTCGACTACATCCAAGCGTTGACGCCGAGGGGGTGAGCGGTGGCTTTCGTCGTCTCCGAGGGCGCTATCCGGTCGCTGTCGCGCCCGGACATGCCTGCCATGCCGCGCGTCACCATCGCCGACGGCCTCTCGATCGACTACTACGAGTTGTGGCGGACTCAGCCCGCCGTGCGCACCTGTGTGTCGTTCCTGGCGCGCAATATCGCCCAGCTCGGCATCCATGTGTTCCGTCGGACGAGCGACACCGAGCGCGAACGAGTGACCGAGCACCCGGTCTCGAATCTGATCGAGCGCCCGGCGCCATGGATGACGCGCTACCGGCTCATGAACGCACTTGTGCACGACTTCGCGATTTTCGACCGGGCCTATTGGTGGAAATCGCAAACCGCCAACGGGAACGGGCTCATACGGCTACCGCCGCCGCTGGTCACACCGAAGGGCGAGAACTGGCTGACACCGGACTCGTTCGAGGTGTCGGCGTCCAAGGGCAAGCGGATCATTCCAGCGGACGAGATCGTGTATTTCCGGGGCTACAGCGGCACCAACGATTTCGGTACGAGCCCGATCGAGAGCTTGCGGCAGACCCTCGCCGAGGAATTCGCCGCGACCAAGATGCGCGAGCAGGTGCTACGCAACGGCGCACGGATCTCGGGCTACCTACAACGCCCGATCGAGGCCCCGAAGTGGTCGGACCCGGCGCGGGAGAAGTTCCGCAAGGAATGGCACAGCCAGTACGCGGGCAACGGACCGCAGGCCGGCGGAACCCCGATCCTCGAGGACGGAATCAGCTTCCAGGCCGCAGCCCAGAACGCGAAAGAACTCCAGTACCTCGAGGTCCGCAAACTCTCGCGTGAGGAAGTCGCGGCGGCGTATTTCATCCCGCCGCCCATGGTCGGAATCCTCGACCATGCAACGTTTTCCAACATCACCGAGCAACACAAGATGCTCTATCAGGACACCCTCGGCCCCTGGCTGGTGATGTTCGCCGAGGAACTCGAGCTACAGCTCGTGCCCGACCTCGCCGGTACCGACCGGCTCTACGTCGAATTCAACTTGCGCGAGAAGCTGACCGGCTCGTTCGAGGAACGCGCCACGCAGATGCAAACCGCCGTCGGTAGCCCGTGGATGACCGTCAACGAGGCTCGCGCGCTGGACAACCGGCCGCCGATCGAGGGCGGCGACGAATTGGTGCGCCCGCTCAACGTCACCCAGAACGGCGACCAAGAACCGGTACCCGCCGAACCAGCACCCGAACCCGACGACGAGCCCGCCACCGACCCCGACGCACCCGAGGAGGGCGAGTAGATGCTCACCAAGAACGCCGTCGCGGCTATCAAGGCCGGACCCGACGACGGCCTCGCAGAGGGCGAATTCAGCGCCTACGCCAGCGTTTTCGGCAACAAGGACTCTTACGGCGACGTGGTCATGCCGGGCGCGTTCACCAAGACACTCGCGGCCTGGTCGGCCAAGGGTGACCCGATTCCGCTGCTGTTCGGCCACAACATGAGTGACCCCGATTTCAACATCGGCGAAGTGGTCGAGGCCAGCGAGGACGAGACCGGGCTCAAGGTGCGAGCACGGCTCGATCTCCAGAACCCCAAGGCCGCGCAGGTCTACCGAATGATCAAGGGCCGCAGGGTCAATCAGATGAGTTTCGCCTACGACGTGATCACCGGCGGATACGAGCAGCGCGCCAAGGACGGCGACCCGGTCGAGGGCGGCGAGCCCGAGTCCGAGGAGTTCTACGCGCTGCACGAACTCAAGCTCTACGAGGTATCGGTCGTGACGATCGGCGCCAACCAAGAGACCGAGATCCTCGCCGTGAAATCGGTTGCCGCACTGGCAGACCGGTTCACCGGCGACATCAAGGCGGGCCGGGTGCTCTCGGCCAAGAACGAGACCGAGATCCGCGGCGCGCACGAAGCGCTGTCGCGGGTGCTCGAAGTTCTCGACGCAAACACAGACGAGGAGAAGGCCAGCGGTAAGCCCGGTAAATCCGTCCGTCCCGATGCGCAGGGGCCAGCGGTAGCACCGGTAAATCCGTCCGTCGTGACCTCGGCAGTGCGAGACGCGCTCGCGCTCGAAATCGAGCTGATCGCGTAATCAACTCTCCGAGAAGGGGTTTACCGAAATGATGACCAAGACCAAGCTCGCCGACCTCCAAAAGGCCGCCTTGTCGGCGACCGAGGCGGCGCGCACGATCGCCGAGAAGGCCGACGGCGACCCGAGCGCCTGGGCCGAGCAGATCCTCGCCGACTACAACGCCGAAATGACCAAGGCTCGCGATCTGCTCGCACAGATCAAGGTCGCCAAGGCCGACCTCGAGTTGCTCGACGAGGCCAAGAACCTGGCCGCCGAGATCGGCGAGCCCGCGCTCGGCGACCTGGATGCGCAGGGCAATCAGCCCGTACGCGAACGCGTCAAGGCGCTCGGGCTCCAGGTGATCGACTCGCAGGCGTTCAAGTCGGTACTGGCACCGTTCAAGGACGGCCGGATTCCGGACAAGACGCGAATCCAGTCCGACCCGATCGACATCAAGGGCTTGTTCGTCGGCGGCACCGACACCAGCGCGGGCGCGTTCGTGGTCAACGAACAGTCGGGCATCGTGGAAATGCTCGGCCGCAAGCCGCTCACCATCCGCGACCTGGTCTCGGTGCGCCGCACCGGATCCGACGCCGTCGAATACGTCGAGCAGACGAGCCACACCAACAACGCCGCAACCGTCGCCGAGGCGATCTCGAGCGCCGCTCCGACCGCACCCGGCGCTGCCGGTCCGCTCGTGCGCGACCCGAACGGCGGCTACAAGCCCGAGGGCGCTTGGGCGTTCGTGCGCCGCGTCGCCAACGTCAAAACCATCGCCGAGTGGGTGCCCGCGACCAAGCGAGCCCTCGCCGACGTGGCCGCGCTCGAGGGTCTGATCAACGACGAGTTGCGCGCCGATGTGGCCGAGGCCGAAGAGGGCCAGATCCTCAACGGCAACGGCACCGGCGAGAACCTCACCGGTATCAACAACTGGTCGGGCGTGCAGACCCAAGCGTTCTCGACCGATATTTTCGAGTCGGTGCGCAAGGCCATCACCAAGGCCCGCACCATCGGGCGCGTCAACCCGAACGCCGTGGTGGTCAATCCGGTCGACGCCGAAAAGATCGACCTCGCGAAGGATCTCAACGGCGCCTACCGCTACGGCGGCCCGCAGATGATCGGCCCCCGCAAGATGTGGGGTGTACCGGTGGTCGAGTCCGAGACCCAGCCCGCGGGCGTTGGCACCCTCGGCGACTTCGCCAAGGCGGTGCTGTGGGATCGCGAACAGACCACGGTCACGATGACCGACTCGCACGAGGATTTTTTCGTGCGCAACCTGGTCGCGATCCTCGCCGAGGAGCGGCTCGCGTTCGCCGTCACTCGCCCGACCGCGTTCGTCAAGGTCTCCCTCGCCTGATGGCGCTCATCAGTTCACGCTCGGTCGGGGCACCCTCGCCTCGGCCGAGCGTGGCAGGCAATCAAGGAGGTGACGACGTGCCCGAACTGCGGCTCTACGAGGTCGAAATCAACGGCGTACGAACCACTCTGCAACTCAGCGACGCCGACGCCGCAGAGCGCGGGATCTTTCTGCAGGGCGTTGAGGACAAGGCGGCGGCCCCGGCCAACAAGGCGCGTACGCCGGCGAACAAGACCGCCCGCACGGCCTCGACCAGGCGTAAGGCCGAGTAAGTGAGTGCCCCTGTGCCGCTGCTCGACCTCGCGACGTTTCAGGCGCTCGTCGCCGGGACCGGGCTCGAGGCGTTGCGTCTGTCTGGCATCGTGCGCGATATCCGCGACTACTGCGGATGGCACATCGCGCCCGCGATCGACGAGACCCTCGTCGTCGACGGTAGCGGCGCGGACGTGCAGCAGCTCCCAACGCTGCTGCTGAACTCGGTTGCCTCGGTGAGTGAGAACGAGATCGCCGTGCCCGCCGATGACTACGAGTGGTCGCGCGACGGCTCGTTGCGCCGCTGTCGCGAACATGGGTTGCTACCGCTGTCGCTCGACGATTTCGGATGGAGCCGCGCGTACCCGCGCACCTGGGGGCCGCCACGGTGGACGCGCCGGTATCGAGGCATTGCCGCGGTTGTGAACCACGGTTATGCCAGCGTGCCCGAGAATCTCGTTTCGGTGATCCTCGACGCCGCCTCGGCCGCCGTCGCCGCGCCGGTCGGTATCGCGGTGGATCAACCGGAAACGATGGGGCCGTTCACCTTCGGCGGCACGACGAGCGGTGTCGAGTTCAGCGCGGCGCAATATCGGGTGCTCGACCGGTTCAAGGTGCCGGGCAAGCCGTGACCGAGATCCTCACCCGCCACCGTGGCGGCGGCACCGACGGCGACGGCAACCCGATCCCATGGGTTGATACTCCGCTCGCCGCGCTGGCAATCGCACCCGGCGCGACCGAGGACTACAAAGACCGAGGCCGCAACGGTGACCGCGTCGAATACTCGGCCTACTTCTACCCGGCCGCCGACATCGCCAACGCCGACGAGGTGACCGTGCGCGGCCGACGCATGGCCGTACAGGTCGAACAGTGGGTATCGCCCTACACCGGGAGAACCGGCACCGTCGTGTTGTGCAGCAGTGGGGAGGGCTGAACGGTGGCCCGTCCCCGAGTCACGCTGTACCGCAACAACGTCGCGAAGCTGCTCAAGAACCAATACGGCGCCGAGGTCAACGCGCTTACCCGCGCCATCGCCGCCGAGGTCGGCGAGGACGCCGAGGTCACCGAGTACACCACCGACCGACAGGCCGCGAGCGTTCGCGTACCCGCGCACCGCCAAGCCCGCGACGGCGCACTCACCCGAGCCGCGGCGGCGCTTGGCCTCGAGATCAAGGCCAAGCCGTGAAGCCGTACCGGCTCCCGGCGGATCCGGCGAAGCTGATCAAGAACAAGCTCGCCGCTACCGTGCCCGGCCTCGTCGCCGCACCGCACCCAACCGTCGCGCTCACCGTGCCCGCGAACTGGTCGACGGCCTCACCACCGCATATCGGGGTGTTCGACGACGGCGGCGGCAATCGTTGGCCCGTGTCGACCGCGCCGACCGTGCGCGTCACGGTGTGGGCCGCCGGGCGCGACCGAGCCCGCGGCATCGCCGGTGTCTGCCTCGGCGTGCTGTTGACCTACCGAATCGACGGCGTCGCCACGATCACCGCGCCGACGGGCCTGCTCGAGGCGCTCGACGCGCACAACAGCGGGCAAATGTGCTCGTTCACGGTGACCGCGCAAGCGCGGACGCTCGCGGGATGACCGCGAACCCATTGACCACCTGCCCCTTTCGGGTGGGGGAACCACGCACCCCGAGTAACCGCTCATCCTCACGAAAGGGGACGCATTGCCATGTCTTTGACCAGGAACCCGGACAAAGTCCAAATCTTCGCCGACGCGGCGGTGTTCGTCGGTAAGACCCTCACCCCTAACCGGCCCGCCACGATCACCGCCGATTTCGATGAAACCTGGGACAACGCAGGCATTTTGAGCGGTGACGACGGCATCAAAAACGCGCGCGAATGGGACGTCACCGAACATTTCGGCTGGGGAATCGGCTTGTACCGCAAGGGATTCAAGAATTTCAAAGAGAGCAGAGAATTCACCTGCCTCGAGTCGAACACAACCACACGCCGGATCGCGCACCCTGGCTCGACCGCGACGAACATCGTTGTGCCGCGCCCGGGGGTGTTCATGTTGGCGTTCGAGTTCACCAACGATTTGGGGCTCCCGGAAAGGTTGTACACCGCCCGCCCCGCTCAGTGCTGGATTCCCGACCTCGACCGCAACGAGAGCGACCCCACCAGTCACGAGGTCACGGCCGACATTTTCGCGCGTGGTGACGGCCTGCTCTACACGCGCCAGTACACCCCGATCCTCGAGCACCAGCTCATCACGATCACCGGCAGCCCGAGCGGTGGTGTGTTCAAGCTCAGCTACCTCGGCATCCCCACCGCCGACATCGCATACAACGCCGCCGCGACCGCTGTTCAGAGCGCGCTCGCCGCGCTGTCGAGCATCGGCAGCGGCAACGTGGCGGTGACCGGCACCGCCGGCGGTCCCTACTCGGTGACGCTGCAAGGCGCGCTCGCCGGACAGGAGAACGAGTTGCTCGTCGGCATCGCAACGGGGCTCACCCCGAGCGGTGGCGTGCAGGTCGCTGCGGCGCCGTAACAGACGCGGCGGGCTCGGAGTTCTGGCGTGGTTCGCCGCGCCCGCCGCCCTTCCCTCGACCACGCCAGCAAGGGAACCGCGCCATGTCCCTGCCCACCGAGGCCCAGATCCGCGACGCCGCCGCCCGGCTCGGCCACGCCGACGAACACGGCAACTACCCGCAACGGCTGCGCAGCAAGCTCGCCGCCGCCCTACAGCTCGCCGACCACGAGACCGCCGAGGCAGACCCGGCACCGGCAGACACGACCGCCGCCCAGCTTGCCCGCTTTGACGCCGAGCTGAAAGCCGCCGGAATCACCTGCCGCACAGCCCGCGTCGGCCTGGTCGTCGCAGCCGGTGAGCACCTGCTGAAAACCGTAGGGCTGCAACTACATCCACGAGAGGAAACCACGCCATGACCGCACCTCGTAAGACCGCCACCAAGCGCGCGACCCCGACCAAGCCCGCAGGGGTTCGTGAGCCCCAGGACCACAAGCGGCCCGCCGCGCAGCGCGAGGCCGAGGGCGTCGAGACCGTCGTCGTCGAGTGGGAGGGGCTCGAGTTCGAGATCGTCGCCGATCCGGACGAGTGGGATTTCTGGACCGTCCTTACCCCGTTGTCGGCGAACAACATTCCACAGGCGATTTTCGGGCTGCTCGGGCCGCGGCAAACGACCGTGCTGCAACGAGCTATGCCGCGCATGAAAGGCCCGCAGGCCCGCGACTTGTTCGACGCGATCTCCGACGCGGTCGGATTCGGTAGCACGGGAAACTGACCAGCCTGCTACGGCTGCTAGCCGAGCAGGCCGACGCCGTCGAGGCCGATTTGAGCAGGTTTCACCAGCTGCGCTACACCGACCGGTGGCGGTTCGACGCCCGCGGGCGGCGCCTGCTCACGTTGCGCGAGATCTGGGTGCGCATCCAAATCCTGCCCAACGACTCGGCGCTCGTGGTCAAGGGCAGTGGCGGCCCGCGCTGGAGCGTGACCGACTACCTACTCGCCGATGTCTACCGGGCACTGACCGGCCGTGCGCACGACGCGCGACCGAAAACCCGTACACAGCAACAGCTCACGGCCCAACGGCTGCGCGCCGAGCGCGCCGTGCACCGGCGCTTCGCAAAGCGTCGCCGCGCCAACGGATCCGGTGAGGGGGTGACCGAGTGAGCGATACAGCGCTTGCGTACACCACGCTGCAAGTCATCCCGTCCATGCGCGGCACCACCGGCGCGCTCGAGGGCGAGATCACGAACTCACTCGGCGCGGCCGGGCGCAGCGCGGGCCGAGCCGCGGGCGCGGGCATCGCGCGAGGACTGGCCGACGCGACGGCCGAGGTCCAACGCGCCTCGGCCGCGCTCGCGGCAGCACGCGACAAGGAAGCCGACGCGAACGGCAAACTCAGAGTCGCCGAGCTGAAACTCGAGGAGGTACGCCGACGCGGCAACGCGACCGCCTCACAGATCGCCGCCGCCGAGGAAGCCCTCGCCCGAGCCCAGCGTGCCGCCGACACCGCCGCCACTCGCCGCGCCCGCGCCGCCGATGAACTCGCTCAAGCCCGCGCACGGATGGCCAACGCGACCGACGAGGCCGCCGAGTCAGAGCAGCGATTCGGCGACCGCGTCGGCGGGCTGACGAGCCGACTCGGCCCGGCCACGAAACAAATGCTCGCCATGGGCGTGGCCGCCGCCGGTATCGGCTCGGCCATGGACCTGGCGAACGAGGCGATCGGACGCGAGAAGACCACCGACGTTCTCGCCGCGTCGCGGGGTGCCTCGCCGAAGTTGGCCGCCGAGTACGGCAAGACCACGGGACAGCTGTACGCGAAGGGATTCGGCGAGTCGTTCGGCGCGGTGAGCGAGGCAATCGGCGCGGTCAGCTCAGGTTTCGCGACGCTGGGATCCGAGGGCGAGGCATCACTCGAGACCGTGACCGGGCGCGCCCTGAATTTCGCCGAGGTCTTCGGGACCGAGGTTCCCGAGTCGGTACAGACCGCCTCGCAGCTGGTCACCAACGGACTGGCCAAGGACAGCACGCAAGCGTTCGATCTGATGACCGCCGCGTTCCAGCGTGTTCCGGTCGCGATGCGCGACGAGCTACCCGAGATCCTCAACGAGTACGGAATCAACTTCCGCGCCTTGGGATTCACCGGTCAGCAGTCGTTCGAGCTGCTCGTCAACGCCGCCCAGCAAGGCAAGTTCGTGCTCGACAAAACCGGGGATGCGTTGAAGGAGTTCACGATTCGCGGCTCGGACATGTCCAAGACCTCGGTCGACGCGTACACCGCGATCGGACTCTCAGCGACGGACATGTCGAACGCCATCGCGACCGGCGGCCCCGCCGCCCAAGACGCCCTACAGGCGACCGCGCGCGGGCTGCTCGGCATCGAGGACCCCGCGACCCGCGCGAACACCGCGATTGCCCTATTCGGCACACCGGTGGAAGACCTTTCGGTCGACCAGATTCCGGCGTTCCTCCAAGCCCTCTCGGGTGGCTCGGGTGCCATGGCTGGATTCGAGGGTGCCGCCGATCGAATGGGCGCCACGCTCGCCGACAACACCGCGTCCAAGCTCGAGGTACTCAAGCGAAGTATTCACGGGAGCCTGGTCGAGGGGCTCACCAAGGGCGCGGAATGGATCGAGAACAACAAGACCGCCGCTCTCGTGCTCGCCGGGGCGCTGGGCACCCTCGGCGCGGCACTGCTCGCCGCCAAGATCGCCGCCACCGGATACGCAGTGGCGCAAGGCATCATGGCCGCCGCGACTGGCGCGGGTACCGCTGCACTGGCAGGCAACTCGATCGCCCTGGGCGCGTACACCATCGCTACCGGCGTTATTCGCGGAGCCACGATGGCATGGGCGGCAGCGCAATGGTTGCTCAATGCCGCGCTGAGCCCGATCGGTCTGGTGATCATCGGTGTCACCGTGGCAGTAGCCGCGCTGGTCGCCGGGCTGATCTGGGCGTGGAACAACTCCGAGACCTTCCGCACAGTCGTCACGGCCGCTTGGGAGGGAATCAAGGCCGCAGCCCTGTTCGTGTGGGACAACGTTCTCAAGCCGTTCTTTTCCTGGTGGGTCGGCAACCTCCAGAAAGCCGGTGAGATCGCAAATTGGTTGTGGCAGAACGTCATACAACCAGGATTCGCCGCGATCGCCGCGGCCGTGTCCGGTGCCTGGTCGAATTTCATCAAGCCAGCGCTCGAGCTGTTCGGCGCGGCGCTCTCGCTCGTCGGCGAGAAGGCCGGACAGGCGAAAGACTGGGTGGTCGACCGGTTCGGCGACCTCGTCGCGTTCGTGACCGGACTGCCGGGCAAGCTCCGCTCGGCGGCGTCGGGCATGTGGGACGGGATCAAGGAAGCGTTCCGCGCGGCCGTGAACTTCATTATCCGCGCGTGGAACGGCCTCGAATTCAAGATTCCGGGTTTCAAGGTCGGCCCCGTCGGCTACGACGGATTCACCCTCGGCCTACCCGATATCCCCGAACTCGCCGGGGGCGGTGTTGCGCGCGGACCCGGCACGGGCACAAGCGATTCCATCCTCGCCAGGATCTCGAACGGCGAGTTCATCGAACCTGCCGACAAGGTCACCCCGGCGACGCTCCCCTTGCTGGAAGCGATCCGCGCCGGGTGGGTGCCCTCCCCCGAACTGCTGCACGCGCTGTTACCAGGATTCGCCGGGGGCGGCCTGGTCGAGGCGCAGAACTGGGCGCGCGGTAAGGCGGGTGCGCCGTATCAGTATGGGGGAGTTGGTGATCCGAGCTGGGATTGTTCGGGCTTGCAGTCGGACATTTACGCGATTCTGACCGGAAAGCCGCTCGGGGTGCGGCATTTCACCACCGAGACCGATTTCAGCGGGCTCGGCTTCTTGCCCGGTCTGGGTGGTCCTAGCGACTATTCGATCGGTGTCATGCGCGGCGGGGGCGGCCCGAATAGCCATATGGCGGGCACCATCGGTGACCTCAACGCCGAGAGCAGCTCCGAGGGTGTCGAGGTCGGGCCGGACGCGAAGGGCGCGGCCGACTTCCCGTTGAAGTGGCATCTACCGCTGTCCGGTGATCCCGGCGGCCTGCTCAATCCAGGCGGCGGCGCGGGCACGCCCGGCACCGGCGGCGGCACTTCCGCCGGCCTCGGCTCAGGGACCGGCGCGGGCGGCTCGTCGGCGGCCGGGACCGGTGGCAGCGCCTCGGATCCCGGCGGCAATACCGTGCGCGTTTGGGTGTCGAACTGGCCGGACAGCATCGGCATGGCGTCGCCGAGCAGTTCGACGCCGAGTAGCGCGAGCCCGGCGACTCCGGGGTTCGAGCCCGGCGGCGGTGCCGCGGATCAGTTCGACCAGCAAGGCGCGATCGACACCGCGCTCGGCAACGCCGGGAAGAACTTCGGCAAGGCGGGCGACGCGTTCGCCCGAGGCCAGCTGTCCGCGACCCCGTTCGGCGGCGCGGCCGAGGGCATCGAGAAGACCGTGAACAACGTCAACATCATCGTCAAGGACGTAGACGAGGCGATCAGTCGTTGGCGGCGCGAGCAGCAGCGCCAGGCCATGGCGGCAGGGAGCCGGTTCTAGTGGGTATATACGCCACTGTCGAGCTATTCGGTTGCGACGGTTCCTATTTCCAGCTGTCGGGGCCGGACGCCGGGAAGCAAGGCGTGGTACTCGGCACCTCGCCGACTGGCCTGTATGACGCCCCGGTCAAAGTGACCATGAAGCGCGGCGCGTTCGAGGTCGGCGGCAAACCGGCCAAGATCGACCGCCCGCACCGCGAGCTGATGCTCGGGCTCGGCGCGCTCGGTGACACTCCCGAGGAGTGGGCCGAGGTCGACAGTCGCTTGCGCATGGCGTTCGACTACGAGGTCGACGGGTGGGATCCAGGCGCCGGACCGGCGCGATTGTCGATTACCACGCCGCGCAGCGGTACCCGCTGGCTCGACGTGCTGCTACTCGAGAGCCCGATCATGGCAATGGATGTCGATCCGTGGGACTACGGGCACAGCCTGTTGCCGGTCACATTGGTTGCGCCACAACCGATGTGGCGCGAGGCCGACTGGACCGGCGACGCCGAGCACCCGGTCGGGTGGCAGCTCGAGGGCGCAGCGTCGGGCAGCGGAACGGTGTGGCTGTCGAATCCGACTGATCGGCCGATGGCGCACAGTTGGGTAATCACCGGCGACGGCGTCGTGCGACTGCCCGATTTCAGCTGGACAGGCGCGAAGGGTGAGCGTGTCCCCGGCATCGACTTCCGCACGGGCCGTGACGATTCCGGTCGCCTGCTGACCTTGCCGCCGATCGACGCGACCAACGGTCACGGCGCGGTCGCCCGTACCGACCGCATGAGGATCCCGCTCGAGGATTTCACCGGCACCAACATCACAGCCGAGATGGGCGGCAACAGGCTGCTTTACGTGGTGCCGCCCTACACCCGGCCCACCCCGGTACCGGTCGCGGCGCTCAGTGTGACCTCCCCTGTATTCGGGGTTCTCGCCAAGCAGCCGCGCTACTGGTCGCGCCCGTGGGGACTCGAGAGGTTCTGACATGGCCGTGATGGCAGCGGACACCCTCGCCGAGTGCGAGGCGATCTGGCAGGAGACCGAAAAGCGCGAGCGCCAGCGCCAGGCCCAGCGTCTCGAACCGCCCTCGACCACCGTCTACGACGGCGATTGGAACCTGCACGGTTGGATCGACAGCGAGTATTTGGGTGATTTCGAGTGGGTCGACAACGACACCGGCGCCGGTGTCGTCGAGCTGCCTTGGGATCACTATGTCGCGCAATGGATTTGGGATGAATGGGGCCGCCTCTCACGAGGCGAGAAGCGCAACGTTCACATCGTCGTCGAGTGCGCCAACGGTGCGCGATGGTCCGGACGGCTCGAATCCTGCGCACCGGACAAACGTGAGGACGGATCGAAAGTCCTTGTTGTGCAATGGCTTTCGGACTACGAGACGCTGAAATGGTATACGATCTGGGCCAACGCGGCCCTGCCGAGCATCCTGCAATTCCCCAGGGTCTTTTTGCTGGCGGGTGGCGCGCGCTGGTGCTTGCTCACGGCCTTGCACCTGCAAATCATGCGGGAGCAACAGAACTGGTGGTCACTGCCAGACGACCCGCTCAATCCCGCCTCGTGGGTGCCCGCCTCGGTGGCGAACTGGAGCGTGGTCGTCAAGCCGCACTCGTTCGTCGACGACCTCAACGACGGGATCTTGTGGTGCCTGCTGGCAAGCAGGTTCAAGAACTGGCACGACGTGGCGGCACCCATTTTGGAGGACGCCGAGCTGTCGGTCGTGTGGCGGCGCTACCTGCCTCACCTCGGCGACCCGCCGCCGATCCCCGGCCAGACCCTTCGGCCCGGCGCGCTGGTGATCGACATCGTCGACAAGTCCGGGTTCTACATCGGCACCTCCAACGGGGGAACGTTGTGGGACGGCCTGATTCGCACGATCGCCAAGTTCGCGTCCGACTTCATCGACACCACCCTCGACACCGCCGTCGATGTGGACGTGCCCGCCTACCGCGTCCCCGGCCTGCTACTGACCGACCGTCGACGCCCCTATGTGGTGTGGCTCGAGGGCGAAGAGACCGGCATCCAATCGTCCAAGCTCACGCGCTGGCCGTCCAAGGGCGTGCAAGTCGTCGTCGGCGGGCACAGCGCTTACGGCGTGAACGAGGCGATCTCAGCTTCGATTCAGCTCTCTTTTGATCTTCTGTCCGCTGCCCTATTCGTCCCTGCCGTTGGGGGCACGGTGGACCGGCTGCTATCCGTGCTCTACACCGACACCGTGCTCAGCTGGATGAACGTCAAATCCAATGCGAGAGCACAGCATTCGGGCTGGAGTCGCTATTTCGAGTACTTCCAGGATGGGGCCGATCGTGCCTTTACGCTCCAGTCGCTTCTAGTGCTGCGTGCGGGGTTCCAGGCGACTCGCGGGCGGTTCGCTGCCGAGGTAAACGTCAACGACGGATCGCCCTGGGTGATCGGCGACCAAGGCCGCGGGCATTGCTGGGTCGGCGATCGTGTGGGTTTCGGGATCCTCGGCGACCGCACCGGCCGTATCCATGTCGACCGGATCAAGTCGGTTCGGTTGCGCTACAGCGACACCGAGCCCATGTCCTGGATTCCCGTCATAGGTGACAACGCCCGCGACAAGGACCCCGCACAACGCGCACTCGAGCGCCTCAACGGTGCGTTGTCGGCACTGCACGACCTCGGCGTATTCGGTTAGCCGAGCACCAAACACCCACCACGCCAACCTCATCGGAGGCGAATTCGTCATGTCGAAACAGCAGCTCGTCTACTTTCAGGTACCCGAGACGCCCGGCCCGCGCTGTCGGCCGTTCTCGCCCCTGCGCTCCGCTGTCCTGCCGCGAGGTGCGGCGGCCCGTGTGCTCGTCGGCGCGGTCGCCCAGTTCGACGAGGTCGAGGACGACGAGATCGACGAGGCAACACAGGTGCCGGTGCGCTATCGCGGGCGCGTCATGGCCGCACCGCTGCACGCGATACGGCCGGTGCTGTGATGGCCGAACGGGCACCATTGCCGCGTCCGTGCAAGATCTGTGGCACCCGGCGCTGTCCGTGCGTGCACTGTCATCGCGAGTGCACGCTCGACCACGAACCGCGGCTACCGACCGGTGCGTTCCCCACGGTCGACAACTGCAATCCACATTGCCCGAGCGAGGCATTCGTTCCGTATCTCGTCGGCCTGCCGGGGATGCGTGGGGCGAGTATGGCGGTCCCGATCGCCGGTCTTCGGCAGTGGTCGCAACGGCTCTGGGATGGCGGCGCACGCCGGACCGAGCAGGCGGTCACCTGGTATTGGCCGCCCAAGGCGGGCGAGCTGAATCCGCTATTCGCCGCCGGTGAATGGAAAGACGAGCCACCGCCGGCGGATTGGACGACCGAGGTCGATATCGAAAAGCTCTCCGGCGCCATGCAAACCGAGCTGCAACGCCAGTTCGCCGAACGCGAGCAGGCCGCCGCGCCGCCACCGCAACGACCGCACGCCTACGTCACGCACATAACCCGGTTCGATCCGACCGAGCACAGCGTCGTCGAGACCCTCGCGCATCTGCGCACCGCGAGCCCGGACGAGATCGCCCGCGTGATCGGCATCGAGGCCGAACAGAGCAAACGCAAAGGGATCCTCAAACGCTTTCCGGAGGTGCGGTAATGCCCGAAAGATTCTGGCCACTCGGCGACGGCCGCGAGGTGACGAGCACGTTCGGGCCTCGGTGGGGCGAGATGCACTGGGGCGTCGATTTCGGCCGCGCCGGTGGTAGCGGCGGCCTGCCCGTCTACGCCGCACAGACCGGAACAGTCGTGATGTGCGGACCGGCAACGGGTTTCGGCATGTGGGTAGTCATCGACCACCCGACCGAGGCGGGCGGCGGCACCACCGTATACGGGCACGTCGTGCCCGAGGTGCTCGTCGGCGACCTCATCGTCGCGGGCCAACGCGTCGCCCACATCAACCCAGACGGCAACACGAACGGTGGGGTCGCCTCGCACCTGCATTTCGAGGTGCATCGCTCGGTGTGGGCGCCGCCTGGCCCGGATCGACTCGACCCGCTCGCGTGGCTGACCGGCGCCCGCGAACCGGAAACCCCGGCCGGTGGAGGTGAGGACATGCCAGAACCGACGACGACGTTCGGCGTCGATATCTCGAACCATCAAGGCGGACTCGATCTCTCGGCCGTATTCGGTGAGGGTTTCGAGTTCGTACTCGCCAAGGTCAGCGAGGGCGACTACTTCTGCGATCACGCCTGGCCCGGATTTCGCGACACCACCCTCGCCGCGGGCAAGGTGCTCGTCGGCTATCACTACGTGCGCGCCGACTGCGATATCGAGGCACAGGCCGCGCTGTTCGTCGACCACCTCGGCGACACCACGATTCCCGCGATGCTCGACCACGAGGCCAACTCCGGCGGCGTCGAGGTACTGCGAGCGGTGCGCGACGCCATCCAACGCCGCGGCGTCCGGTGCGCGCTGACCTACCTGCCGCGCTGGTACTGGGACCAAATCGGCCGCGCCGACCTGAGCGCGCTACCGCCGCTCATGAGTTCGCACTACGGCCCCAACCGCGCCGGTATCGCCTCACTGATCTACCCCGGGCCCGACGACATCGGGTGGCAGGGCTACGGCGGCCTACCGGTCGAGATCTTCCAGTTTTCCGAGCGCGGCGCGGTCGCCGGTCGCGCCATCGACGTGGACGCCTACCGAGGCACTCCCGACCAACTCAGAGCACTACTCACCGGAGGAGACACCGACATGACGCCCGACCAGGCACAGCAGCTCGCCGACGTGCACCGCGAACTGACACAGCGCTACCCGTCAAGGTCGCACTACCGCGACACCGACGAACCAGTCGACACCCTCGCCGGAATAGCGCTCAACACCGACGGGCGCGTGCACGAGGCGAGCGTCGACGTGCCCGCCGCGCTGGCACGGATCGAGGCGGCCCTCGACGAGCTACCGGTCAAGATCGCCGCCGCTATCCGCGAGGCGAAGTGATGAGCCGCGACCAGGCCACCGAGCAGCCCTCGCAGGTGCGCTACCCGTGGCGAGCCCTTGTCCGTACGGTGTTTCAGCTCGTCGTCGGTCTCGCGAGCGCCTTGCCGATCATTGTCTCGGCGTCCGGTCTACCGGCCACCGCCGCCGGGATCGGTACCGCGCTGGCGATCTCGGCGGCGATCACGCGGCTTATGGGCGTGCCCGCGGTCAATGCCGCGCTTGCCATCTGGGCGCCGTGGCTGGCCGCCGAGCCCGTCGGCGGTGGCCTATGACTTGGTTGAACGCCGAGTTCGTCCAGGCGTTCGGCGTCGCCGTCGCGACCGTTGTCGGGGCGTTCTCGGCGTGGCAGGCCAAACAGGTGCGCCAGCTGCGCGAGCGCGTCGACGCGCTCGAGGCGCAGATGGCCGAGGAACACCGCCGGTTCAAGGCCGCTGTGCGAGTGATCCGCGGGCTACTGCGCCATATCGAGGATCTCGTCGTGTTCATCTCCCGCCGGACCGGCGACCCGCCGCCGCCGAACCCGGTCAGTATCCCGGCCGAGCTCGAGGAGGAGATCTAGATGACTCAGCCGGACGGCGCGAATCCCAATGGCGCACACAACCCGACGAGGCCCGGGTCGTTCGAGGAGTGGCGAAACCTCACCGAGGCGAGCATCTACGACAAATCCAAGGCACCTATCGTCGGCGGCTCGGGCTCGGCCACCCGAGCACAGCAAGACATCGCGGCCACCGATCGCAACGTGATCCCGTCCGGCGCTGGCCTGTGGAACGCGTACGTCCGCAACGCCGACCCGACGTTTCCCCGAATCTTGCTGACGCCCACCGCGACAAGCACCGGTTCGGCAGGGTCGAGCGGGGGTGGCTCGCATTCGCACTCGATCACGTTCGACGACCCGCCCGACTACCAACCGGCCGGGCACGGCTCCAATTTCACGGAACTCGGGTTTATCGAGTGCAGCAAGGACCGCGCATACAGTCGAATCACTTTCGGCACCGGCAATTCGGTTACGGCCCTTGGCATCAACGCTATGTACGCCATGGTCTACCTGATGAGCGAGACCACCGGCGATCTCATCCTCAAGGCCGCCACCGGTGACATCAAAGACACGATCACCGCGACCAACCGCGAGTACACCCTCACCCTGCCCAGTACGTACGCCGCACTCAAAAGTGAGGTCTGGGCGGTCGGCCTGCTGCAAGTGACAGGGCTGGTGCAGACCTGCAAGTCGATCCTCGCGCGGTCGGTGTGGCCGATGACGCCGCCGCCCGGCGTGCGGCCGTATGCGCTCTACGCCTACGCGCCCGCGTCATCGACGCCGCTCACGTCGATCTCGTACTCCTCGCTCACTTTCGATGCCGGGTTCATCCCCTACTACGCACTGAGCTAACTGATTTGGAGGCACGGCCATGGGCATCGGATGGCGAACGATCCGCGACGACATCGAACTCACGCGAGGCGATTTCATCGCCTCGCGCACCAACCCCGGCGGCGCGCTCCTACCAGGGACGACCGCCGAAATCGTTTGGGCCACAGGACAAACCTGGCCTGCGACCATCGACGGCGCAACAGTGTCGTGGCGCATTGAATCAACCGCCGTTGCGGCCATCGCCGCAGGCACAGCGTTCGTCATGTGGATTCACTACCCAAACCAAATCACCTCCACCACAGACGATTACGAATGGATCAAGGGCGTAGCTCGCCGATGATCCGCAGACAGGAGAGATAATGTCGTCTACAGCTGCGGTCAAGAATTCCATGGCCGATCACTGGGCCAGCCTCGGCGCAAGCTACAGCCTGCACACCGGCGACCCCGGTGCGGGCGGCACCTCCAACGAGGCCACTGGCGGCGGTTATGCACGCCAGACAACCACCTGGGGCGCTGCGGTCGCGGGCACCGTGACCGGCACTCAGCTGGTATTCACCGTGCCCGCAGGCAGTTACACCCACATGTGCCGCTGGAACGGCGCGACCCTGTTGACGGTTCTCGACACCACAGACGCCGTCGTGTCGCCCGCCGGCGAGGTCAAGGTGACGCCGTCCTACACCTACAGCGGCACCGCCGACTGATGTCGTATCCGTGGCCCGGCCCCGACGCCCGGCCGATGGCGGCCCCTCGACCAGATTCCCGCGCAACGGCGTTCCCCGCACCGGAAGCCCGCGCGGTGAGGTTCCCGCCCGCACCCAAGTTCGCGGTTCTGCTGCTCGTGCCTGCTCTCGGCACCGGTACCGCGGGCGTGGTGGTGCTGTTGACTCCCTGGCGCAACGCCGCCGCCGTTGGTGCTGGCGTTGGCTCGGCCGCCGCCGCTGTAGCCGCCATGGTCGAGGCGAGAGCTACAGGCGCGGGCATTGCGGCAGGCGCTGTCATCAATACCGAAGTCGACGCCACCGCGAACGGAGCGGGCCGCGCGACCGCAGCACCGATTGTTTCCCTGCTTTTCGCGGCGAGTGCGGCCGGTAGCGCGGTCGCCGGAACCGTCGGCCGCCCGATCGCGGTCGTGCAAGCGTTTGCCACCTCGGCAGGTGCCGGTAGCGCCGCCATCGTGCCGGGGGTGCTGGTCGCGGCGCACGCGACCGGCATAGCCAGCGCAGTTGCTTCCGCCGTGCCTCGGGCGCTTGTGCTCGCGACGGCCGCCGGTGCCGGAACGGCAGGCGCAGCTGTGGTCGTGTTCCGGCCCTCGGGCATGACCAAGAGCGGCACACAGAACTGGGCCGTTGGCGGCGACGACTGGCTCGACCTCATCAGCTGGACACCTAACACCGGCACCTATCCCGGCTCGTCGATCTCCGCGAACCGCCTGGTCGTGCAGGGCACCAAGACCAACGCGGCGGTCTCGGCTAGCGTCGGATTCTCTGGGGCCGGGTTCGCCAGCGACCATCGAATACGCCTGGTCAACCAGAGCGGCGCTGTCCTCGTCACCGGTGCACCGGTGAGCGCGCAGGCGGGCACCTGCACAGCCTCGCTCACAGGGGTCAACCTCTCGGGAAT
Organism: Nocardia sp. CA-128927; assembly: GCF_050955855.1. Taxonomy (NCBI): domain Bacteria; kingdom Bacillati; phylum Actinomycetota; class Actinomycetes; order Mycobacteriales; family Nocardiaceae; genus Nocardia; species Nocardia sp. CA-128927. Next base: position 97,567 of record NZ_CP192087.1, read on the forward strand.
CACCACGATCGGCGTGCAAATGTCCTGCCCCAATAGTTTCGGAAACGGCTCCGTATCCGCCGGTGCCGCAACATCTCTCACGATCACCTGATAAGGCAGCCAACCAAACAACAAGCGCCCCGGCCGAACGGCCGGGGCGCTTTGTCGTCTCTCGGCTCAGCCCGTAACCACCTGCCACCGTTCCAGCTCGGCCGCCGCCGAGGGCTGACCGTTCCACAGGTGGAGTTTGTAGTCGCCGTCCTTGATCTTCGCCTCATCCTTGAACGCCGGATCTTTGTCGGCGACGTACAGCGCGAACGTCCGCGAGCCGAGGTCGGTCGGCTTGAGCGCTGCGGCAATTTGTGTCGCGATCGGCCGCAACGCATCGGGGGTCTTGGAATCGGGCACACACAGATCGAGCGCCACACCGACAAGGCCCGGCTTGTCGCTTTGTGTGCTGACTCGACCGGTCACCACATGTACGCCGGGCGGCAACTGGAGACCGGCCGCGAACGCCGCGAGATCCGGATCGCTGATCGGCGACGACTTGTAGCAACCGGCTGCGGCAGGTGCCGCGCTCGCGGGCGCGGCGGCGGCCGAGGTCGGCGCGTCCTTGGTCTCGCTCGTGCTGTCCGTACTGCACCCGGCAAGCGCGATGGATGCGGCGGCAATGGTCAGTACTGCAACGGTTCTCATGAATCTCCCCTGATCGGCCCCGACGTTGCCGTGACGCTACTACCAGGCGTCGACCGGCACCAGAGACGCGAACGCCCCGACCCTTTGACGGGTCGGGGCGCTCTTGGTGTATTTAGTCCGCCACGACCTCGATCGGCGTGGTGTGGTTGATGTTCAGTGCAGCGATATCGACGTGCATCGTGTACGTACCGGGCTCCAAGCGGGGGAACGTGGTCGACCAGGCCATCGACGCCAGGTCTTCCGCACCGGCAATCATCGGATAGGGCAAGGTGACCTCGTCGCGCTGAAATGTCACGGTGACCGACCGCTGTAGCCCTAGGATCACATCCACGGGCAGCGGGAACGAATCGCCGTTCGGCTCAACAGCTTCGATGACGATCGCGAAGTACGTCCGCGAGCGTCCTTGGATGAGTCCGCCGTGCCAGATCCGAACATCGCCGTCGACATGGATCTCGGCCGGAGCAGCCAGGGTGAGGGGCATCATCGCAGGCTACAACCCACGGTGACCCCCGCGCGCCAACTGCCCGGTTCGTCGTCGAGTACGTGTGTTCTGCCGTTGGTGTCGATGATCGTTCCGCGCAAGTTCATACTCCAACTGCTGTTGTTGTTCACGCACGGCAGGGATAACGCCGAGACTGACGGATTGGACGAGACGCCGTTGCGCGTCGCTTCCCCGGCCTTGCCGTTGCCCGAGTAGGCCGCCACAGTGAGGCTGTACTCCACCGGCCGAGTGCACACAAAGTTGATCCCGAACCACACCGCCGTGCCGGTACCTTGTGCCGTGATCTCGGGAACGATCCACGTCGACGAGCACCCTTGCGGCCCAGCCGACGCCGACGCCGTAAGAGCGGGTGTAAGCCCGATGAGTGCGAACGACGCGCAGAGCGCAGTAATCAGAAATAAGAAGCGGTTCAATATTTTTCGCATGATTCCCCCCAAGGAATCTAGGCGTGAACAGACACTTTCGTGTCTGTGGTTTGGACTACCCCGGAGTAAGAGCCGGGGTGCCGGGTTGAGAGCGGCCCGCGTCGAGGTGCGGACGAGACAGTCGAATGCGATTCTGCGCGAGGCGAACTCGCGGTGGAGCCCGAACTCTCGGTAGATGCGCCTTCATGGCCTTAGCCCTGCGCCGCTTATCTGCTGCGCGTACTTCGCTTGCCACTTCGTGATGCCTTCGCGGAGCTTTCCGACCCGGATTGACCCCATGTTCCTAAGCTCGAGCAACTGCGCGTCGGTCTTGTCCGCGAGCATCGCCATGGTGCGTATTCCGTTGAAGATCAATATGTTTCGGGAGGTTTCGTCCATCCAGTCGAATTCGTGCTCTGGTGGTTCTCCGGGTTCCCGGAACAGCATGTCGATGCCGTATAGGACGTTGTAGACCAGTCTTTCCGCGCTGGGCTGGAGGTCCCAACCGGTCAGAATCCCGCTCCTGGAGGCGACGGTAACCCGGCTCAATACCCAACTATCGGGTGATGGCTGGGTGATCGTCACCGAGTACTCGACGCCAGGATGATCGTCCAATTCAATTGTCGCGCTTTTGGATTCGCTATCCATATACGACTCCTTTCCGGATTCACTGTTGCCGCTGCTGTCTGTCGAATGAGCTGGTACTCGAGATTCGGGACTTGTGTGCACGCCCGAGGTAGCCGGGGGGAGTTGTGGGCGTGTGGGGATATCGAGAACGCTGATCGGCTCGACGTCGATCACGGGGGGCGTATCCATCTCGTCTGGCTCGCGCACCCAACCGTCCGCGTCCACCTCGCACAGCGTTCCGTCAGATTGGTGAATCGTTGGTCGACTATCCACGGGGGCAATCCGCATCTTCTCCAGCGTGTCCGCATTGAACTCGGCGAGTAGCTGCCTCACCGAAGGGGCGATTTCGTTCCGCCGGTAGGTCGCAATCTCACCGGTGCGGCCGGTAGCGAACCCGGCCAAGCGGCCACCGATCGTTTGCGCGAGACCCGCCTCGAGGTCGAGTACCTCGTCGAGGGTCTGCACGACCGCGTCGTGCTTCTCGCGCAACCAACGGTCGACATCCGAGGGGTATAGCCGCCGCCTCATCGAACGCGCCCCGAATCGGATGAGGGCAGCGCAGACACGCAGCACCGGATCGCCTCGACTATCTCCGTACCTGGGGGCCGGTATCCGTCGCTAGGCTTGTGCACCCACTCTCGGTATCCAACCGACGGATCCGACGTATCGAACAGTGAAGGCAATGCGACCTCGCCACCGATCGGTACAACAGAGACGTTGTAGCGGAACAACTTTGCGGACAGCGATGCGTCGCCAGGGATGTCCGGGCACACGAGGAATGTCCAACGTTTCGAGCGTGGGTGCGAGACGATCGGCCCAACCCGGCCGTTGCGCTGCGCCAGCATGTGCGCCTTGACCAGCGCCCCGAGGAGAGCGGGCATGGTGACCGCGCCGACACTGCCGACCCTGAATTCGATCCGTGAGTACTCAAGCCGCACGCGAGCGGGCAACCCGCATGTGACTTGGTAGAACCTGCGCTGTGACTCCAGCACAGCAGCCTGTTTGTCAGGGAGAAGCTCGGTGTTCTCCATAGCGGATCACTCGGTCCCGGCCGCTGGCTGCCGCTGGCCGGAATCAGGTTCGACCATGCGTGCTTTCAGCTCGGCGACGCCATCCGCGCGCGGCAGCCCCTCGACCTTCTCCCGAACTTCGCTGGTGATCCAGCCTGCCTTTTCCATCTCCGTGAGCAGCCCGGCGAACTCCTCAACCGTGGGCGTGTTCGCCCCGTAGAACAGGATCTTGCCGGTTACCCCGTCCGCTTTTCCCGGCGGCGGCGGCCCGGCGGCGGAGAACTCGGCGACCTCCTCTGGGGTGCCGAATTGCTCAAGGTGGAACAACTTCCCGTAGTAGATCTGCTGCGGCGTCGCGTCGCCGTCTTCGTCGTCCAAACCCATCGCCTGCGCCTCCTGGTCGCTCGTTCGGTTGAACGCACCGACGCCGGGGAGGCGCGCACTCCGACGGGCGTTCGACGCGGGTCGGTCATGTGCCAAACGGGAACGCCGTCTACCCGGCGTCGGGGCATGAGTAGTACCGTGCCGCAGTTCTTGACCGCGAAGTACCAAAGTTTTTCGTACCCTTAGTACTGCGAAAGGCGTTGAATGGAGTAGTGATCCCGATGAGCGAAGATCGCGCCAGCGTTGCGGCCAGGGTGAAGCAAGCCCGGATTCTCGGCGGGCTCACTCAGAAGCAACTCGCCGCGAAATCGAACGTGTCGTTGGGCCTAATCAGGGCGGTTGAGCAGAAGAAGGCGACCGCGACGCCAGCATTCCTCGGCGCGGTATCCAAGGCGTTGCGTGTCAGCGTGAACGACTTGACTGGGCAGCCTTACCCGCCACCGCCCGGCGAAGACACCGAGCTTCATGCGGCAATATCCGTGCTTCGTACCGAGTTGGCCGCCTATGACATCGACAACGCGTACGTGCCGTATCTACGTTCGCTGCCTCAGATCGCCGCTGATGTCGAGAAGGTGTGCCGCTACCGTCGTGCCGCGTCATTCCACAAGCTCGGCGACGCCCTACCGTCATTGCTGGGGGAGGTACGTGCTGCGGTACACCGCACAAGTGGTCGTGACCGCGAGCAGGCATTGACGTTGTTGTGCGAGCTGTACTACGCGGCTCACAGCCTGGCGCACAAGCTCGGCTACGCAGACCTCGCCGCCCTAGCGATTGATCGGATCTCGTGGGCAGCCAATGAATCGGGTCATGGGCTATGGATTGCGACGGGTCAGTTCCAACGGGCCGCGATATTGACCTCGGGTGGTGACTGGAACTCATCGCTTAGGTTCCTCGAACGCTGTCGATCAGATATCGAGCCCCGCCTCGGTACCGGTCGACGGCAAGACCTCATCGCATGGGGAGGTCTACACCTGCAATCTGGGTTGGCTGCCTCACGCTCAGGCAATCGCGGCCTCGCAGACATGCATCTCGACGAGGCCCGGCAGACTGCGGAACGCTTGGGTGACGACCGCGACCCGATTTTGTCATTCGGCCCAACCAACGTCGGAATCTGGTCTGTAGCGCTGGCAGTCGAGGCGATGGACGGAACCGAAGCACTCAACAGGGCGCAGGCGCTCACGATCCCGACGGACGCGCCGAAGGAACGCGTAGGGCACCACTACATGGACATGTCTCGCGCATACCTGCTGCATGGCGACCGCGGACGCGCGTTCGAGGCGCTTCGGACCGCGAAAGCCATCGCACCGACGCAGACTCGGTATAACCCCATGGTGCACGAGACGGTCCGCGCACTGGCTCGGGCCGAGGCGCGAACCGTCGAAACGGTGCACGGCTTTGCCGTGTGGTGTGGGATCGCGGAACGCCTGTAGTCAGTCGGCGGCGGGCAGACCCTTGGCAGCGTCGGGTGTCAGGAACTCGACACGGTGTGACGCGACGTAGTCGTTACGTTGGCTCAGGAACTGGCGTGTGTGCGGCTGACGCTCGTGCTCCTCGAACGCCTCACGGTCGCGATACACCTCGTAGAAGACCCGCGAGAGAGGTTCCCCCTCGACAGTGTGGGTCGCGTAGACAAGGGTGCCGGGTTCAGATTCAGCAATGCTCTTAACAGTCTCGGCGACGAGCTGGTCGAAACCCGCCGCTCTCTCGGCGTCGATCAGATCGAACTTCACCACGAGTGCAAACATCGACTCACCGTAGCTGATCGGCTATCCACTGGACTGGCGATCCGGGTCGTTCTCGAAGGGGATTCGCCGGCTCGCGTCGCTCGAAAAGTAGGTCCCCGCCGTCCACTCCTGCCAGCGTTCGAACTGGCTCAACAGGCCATCAGCGGTCCACCCGCCGAACAACGGGTTGTAGTCCGAATCAGGGTCCAGGGGTTCGGTCATGCATGGTTCGACGCGCCCGACGATGCGGTTGGTTTCAGGCGGCGGCGGGGTTGTCCGTGGTTGTCCTAGACGGGCCAAATCGAGTGTGGACACGGTACACAGAATCGCGGTACCTTCGTGTTTCCACAGGCGTCGAGATGTCCTCAGATGTCCGGATGTGTGCCAATGACCTGCGTTTTCGCCGATTGGGCCTAGTCCAACCGGCAGCGGCTAGGGGTTCAAGTCCCCCTTCGCCCACCTTCACTCGGGGAAGCCCATGCTCACACAGAGCGTGGGCTTTTCTCGTTTCGGTCGTTTGTCTTTGTGGGGCGCAGCCCCACACCCGCTCGGCGGGGCTTCGCCCCCCGAACTCCCCCGCCTTTGAACGCCGTGTGTGGGTTGCGGCGGCGATGACTGCCCACCGGCGGAGTAGAGCCCGATGACGACCGCTTGGGGTCGGTGGCTACATCGTGTGGATCGCGTGAGGCGATGGCAGCCTCGTTCGGGTGTGAGCCCGCCCTCTGCTGCGTCTGTTGCGTGAGTCCCATGGTGGGCGCGTTGGTTATGTGAGTCGCGTGGTTGCACGTTCTTTGAGCGAGTGGTGGGTGCGTGTCTAAGGGCTCGAGTGGGATTGGTGCCGTGTTTCGGTTTCGGGGGAGTGGGACTGGAGGTGGTGCGCGTGACTCGGGTTGGCGGAGTTGATTTCTCGGCGATGGGCGCGGCGGGGCATATCCACAAGCTGTGTACAACTATCGATATCCACAAGGTGTGCATAACGCAAAATCCGCCCAATGGGCGTTATTTTCGAGGATTCTTGGTTTGTGTACGTAGCTGTTCTCTATTGATGAAACGTTGTTGATTCAGGCCTGCGGGTTTGTCATCACATCGGACATTTCGGACTGAGGTTGGGGCGGAAAGGTCTCGGGCGGAAGTTAATTGGGGTCGGGTCTGATGAGTGTTGGTGGTGGTAGGGGGATTTAAATGGGTTCTCCCTCGCGTTTCGCGTTGGATTATTCGAATGTTCATCTACGATTGCGGCGGCTCACACCGGAGTGGTCACTTCGCCTATACCTGCATTCGTCGGGGATTTGGTGCCGCTGCTCCTGGTTACGGCTTGTCATGCACCTCTCCCTCAGCTGAAGGATCAGGTATGAACATCTTCAAAACACGGCACCGCCGATATGGGCGGGCAACGATGTTGGCCGCAGGTGCTGCGGCCGTGATTCAAGTGGCGGCTGTCGGCTTTGCCGCGGCTTGCCCATGCGCTTCGGATGACTATGTCCCGATTCAGCCTGCCCTGACTCCGCCGGCCATGCCCGCCGATGATCAGGTGTTTCTCAATCCGCCGCGTGACGTGGTCGCGGCGAAGCAGCCGGGCGAGATCATTGCCGCTCGCGAAGTGCATCCCGCGTTCCAGTCGATCATTCAGCCCGACGTCGACGCGTGGCAGCTGTCGTATCGCTCGAACAACAGCCGGGATGAGCCGATCGCCGCGGTGACCACGGTCATGAAGCCACGCGGTAAGGCCCCGACGAACCTGGTGTCGGTGCAGATCCCGGAAGACGCGGTCGCGGCACACTGCGCACCGTCCTACACCAGCCAGATGTTGGCGCTGCCGCCGAACTACGCGGGCACGATGGGCCCGAACTTCATGCTCCCGATGGCGCTCTACGCGGTCACGAAGGGCTGGGGCGTCTCCATCCCCGATCACGAAGGCCTGCTCTCCGCCTTCGCCGCGGGCCCGCTGGCCGGCCGGATCACACTCGACGGCATCCGGGCCGCGGAGAACTTCAAGCCGATGGAACTGCATCAAGGGCGCGACACAAAAGTCGGCCTCTGGGGCGACTCGGGTGGCGCCATCCCGACGATGCACGCCGCAGAGCAGCGCGCCACCTACGCTCCGGACGTGAACATCGCCGGTATTGTCTCCGGCTCCACCCCGGCGGACCTGCGTGACCTGGTCGACTATCAGAACAGCGGGCCCGCTGCCGGGGCCGTGTTCTCGGGCATTATCGGCCTGAGCCGCGAATACCCGGAACTGCAGACGTACCTGGATCAGCACATGAACCCGCTGGGTCAGGGACTGCGCACCGTGCACAGCAACGTGTGCCAGGGCTGGAATGTATCGACCTTTCCTAATCTGAACATAAAGGGACTGTTCGATACCCCGGACCTGACGCGTGAGCCGATCCCGGCCAAGTATTTGGATCAGGTCAAGATGGGAAATGTGACTCCCGACCGCCCGACGTATATCTTCCAGTCGATGGGTGACTGGATTATGCCCGCCTACGCGGCGGACCGACTGGTGGACACCTACTGCCAGAATGATGGGCAGATCACCTACCGGCGCCTCCAAATCGGCGAGGCTTACTCGCAGGCCTTCCTGTCCGTGCCGAGCACCTATCAGTGGCTCCAGGAGAGGTTCGACGGGGTCCCGATCGGCGGCGGCTGCAATAGGCAGGACGTCGCGGCAATCGCCAAGGACGATTCCCCGGAGATGAACGAGTGGGTGTCGATCGTCGGTCCGGAGCTGACCGCGTCCGCTGCCAAGCCCGCCTAATTGCTCGACAGGTGAGGGTGGCGTAGTCGGTGCCAGGCTGACGAAGCCCGGTCAGGCGCCGTAATCCGCATTGCGAGCAATGCGGATACATCACCGAAAGAAGGCCCGGTCCATCAGGACCGGGCCTTCTCGCTATCCATCGGACTATGTCGCTGTCGCGGAATCCGGCACCGGAGAAGTCAATACACAATGCGTGCCCCGATAGATGGTCGGCATGCAGCGATTGCAGTGGGTACACAGCGACGCGGCCGCCGCGTCGGACCGCATGCGGTTCACCAATTCCGGATCGTGCAGCAGCGCACGCGCCATCGCGACGAACTCGAAACCGTGCGACATCGCGGTGTCGATCGCCGCGCGCGAGGCGATGCCGCCGAGCAGCACCAGCGGGAGCGCGAGTTCGGCGCGGAAGCGCACGTCTGCTCGAGCAGGTAGGCCTCGTGGTACGGGTAGGCGCGCAAGAATCGGCGGCCCGCCAGGCGAATGCCCAAGCGCTGCGGTGTCGGGAACTGGTCGGCGAACTTGCGCAGCGGCACGTCGCCGCGGAACAGATACATCGGATTGCGCAGCGAGCTGCCGACGGTGAGTTCGAGCGCGTCCAGGTTGCCGTCCTGCGCGAGCCACCGTGCGACGGACAGGCTTTCGGCGCCGCCGAATCCGCCGCGCACCCCGTCGTCCATGTTGAACTTCGCCAGTACCGCGATCTCGCCGCCGACTTCCTGGCGCACCGCGTCGGCGGTCTGCCTGGCCAGCTTCGCGCGATTGACCAGGGTGCCGCCGTACTCGTCGGAGCGTTTGTTCAGCGCCGGGCTGAGGAACGAGCTGATCAGATAGTTGTGCCCGAAATGCAGTTCGACGGCGTCGAATCCGGATTCCACCGCCAGCCGGGCGGCGTGCGCGTGGGCCTTGATGATCCGACGGACGTCCCCCTCGGTCGCCGCCTGGGTGAGCCGCAGGCTGATCGGACTGAACTGCCTGCTCGGCGCGAGCGCGGGCGCGGGCGCGCGATTGGAGGCCGCGTTCGCGACGGGGCCCGCGTGGCCGAGTTGGGCGGAGACCGCGCCGCCCGCGCTGTGCACCGCGTCGGTGAGCCGTCGTAACCCGGGCACCGCCTCGGGGCGCATCCAGATCTGATGCCGATCGGTCCGGCCCTCGGGCGCGACCGCGCAGTAGGCGACCGTGGTCAGCCCGGCGCCACCCGCCGCGACGCCGCGATGGAACTCGATGAGCTCGTCGGTGACCAGGGCGTCCGGCGTGCGCCCCTCGAACGTCGCGGCCTTGATGATGCGGTTGCGCAGCTGAACCGGCCCGAGCCTGGCCGGTTGGAACGCGTCGTTCGGCATCTGCTCACACTAGAACGTGTTTCAGTTCCGCGTTCGCGAAATGAGGTGCCGGAAGTGCCTTGACTCACAATGAGAACCTGTTCTAATTCTTGGCATGCGCAGATATGACGGCCGCCGCGTGGTGGTGACGGGAGCAGGCTCCGGCATCGGACAGGGCATCGCCCTCCGGCTGCTGGACGAGGGGGCCCAGCTGGTCGCCGCCGATATCGACGAGCCGGGGCTGGCGGCCACGGCGGAAAAGGCAGGCGACGCCGCCGAGCGACTGCGGACGGTCGCGGTGAACGTCGCCGACCCGGACTCGGTGCGCTCGGCGACCGCGACGGCGCTCGAGTTCCTCGGCGGGCTCGACGTGCTGGTGAACGGGGCGGGCATCCTGCGCCCGGCGCGCACCCACGAGATGCCCCTAGAAGCGTGGAATCAGGTGATCGGGGTGAACCTGACCGGCACCTTCCTGATGACGCAGGCCGCGCTGCCCGCACTGGTGGAATCCGGGCACGGCGTCGTCGTCAACATCTCCTCGACCGCCGCGTTCAGTGCGGCGCCCTACCTCGCGGCCTATGCGGCGTCCAAGGGCGGCGTCAACGCCTTCACGCACGCGATCGCGCTGGAGTACTCGAAGCAGGGGCTGCGCGCGGTGAACATCGTGCCCGCGGGCATCACCAGCGGAATCACCACGAAGTCGATCCGGGATCAGCCGGAAGGCTTCGACCCGAAGCTGTTCGCCCGGATGACCGGCTGGCTCAACGGCGGCGCGCTCGGCAGTCCGGAGGACATCGCCGGTGTCGTCGCGATGGTCGCCTCGGACGACGGGCGCTATATGACCGGCACGGAGATCCGGATCGACGGCGGCGCGTTGATGTAGTTACGCGCGCTTCGCGATCAGCAGATTATGCGGGATCGGCGGATTCGGCAGCTGCTCGGGGGTCACGGTGCAGCCCGACTTCTCCAGCGCGGCAATGACGTCGGCGACCGGGCGCAGGGTGAAGCCGTAGGGCGTGAACGGCAGCTTCGCCATGGTGTCGGGGTCGCCGATGCCGATCACCACCCGGCCGCCGGGCCGGATGACGCGGGCCAGCTCGGCGCAGACCGCGTCCAGATCCGGCACGAAGTAGATGGTGTTGACGGTGATCGCGGCGTCGAGGCTGTCGTCGGCGAGCGGCAACGCGGTGAGCGAGCCCTCGGCGAGCAGCAGTCGGCCCGAGGCGGTCTCGCGCGAGTGGCTCGAACGGGCGCGGGCGAGCATGTCGGGGGAGAGCTCGATGCCGTGCACGATGCCGTCGGTACCGACCCGCGCCAGCAGTATGGAAAGCCCGGCGCCACCGCCGAATCCGAGGTCGGCGACGGTCTCGCCCGCGCTGATCCCGGCGGCCGTCACCGCGGCCTCGATGGCGCGCTTGTTACCGCGGTTGAGCATGAAGGCAACGCCCTTGCCGAGCACACCGTGTGGATTGCCGAGTTGATCGGCCAGGGTGGACATCAAGCGGGCGCGCACACCGGTCATGGCGCCATCGTATGCGCGAATCCGCTATTGCTGCCGACGACCGAATCCCGGTGGCCCGGACCGCCCGAATTTGGATCATTGGCGTTTCGAATACTGTGCCGAGGGCGTTCGTTTCGGTTCGATCGGATGCTGTGTTGTCGACCCGAAAGACCGCTATGCGCGTTCCGCTGATTCTCCTTGCCGCCTGTTCGACGGCGTTGCTGACCGCGGGCCCGGCCGCGGCGACCGGGCCGTGGGGTCCGCTGGCGCCGCCCAATCCCTATCTCGGGCCGCTCGGCACCTCGACGATGCATGGGGACGCGGGTTCGTCGGATGCCACTCCGCTGGCCGGGCCCGGCGTCGGCGCGGCGTCGGTGTCGGCGTATCCGCTCGCGTCGGCGTGCCCGACGCTGCTGGAGGGGTCGGACAATCTGGTGGCCGCGTTGTGCACGGCGATCGTCGGTCAGGCGCCGACCGTGCAGCTGATCGATCCTGCGTCGCCCGGACCGGTCGGACATTCGCTGGCCTCGCTCCAACTCACCAAGGGCAGTCTGCTCGGCGGCGTCTACGCGTATCTGGACAACAACGACCGGCTCGTGGTCGTGGACGGCGGCAATCGATTGCTCCGCGTCGGCCATGCCCGTGATGCGGCGGGTAGGTGGCGGTTGGCGAGCGAGCAGGTGGCTGACCTGTCGGCGGTGATTCCGGTGGGGGACAACGTGACCGGCTTGGTGCCGGATTGGGCGGGCAACATCTGGTTCGCCACCGGCAAGGGCGTCGTCGGTCTGGTCACGCCGTCCGGTGCGGCGGTCACAGTGACGTTGCCCGCCGATGAGCAAGTGGCCAACAGCATTTCGGCGGCGCCGAGCGGACGGATCGCGATCGCGACCACACACGCGCTGTACGAGCTGCACGCCGACTCGTCCGGCCGGCCCGAAATCCTCTGGCGCGCGGCCTACCAACGCGGCGCGGCCCGCAAGCCGGGACAGTTGAGCTGGGGTACCGGATCGACACCCACCTACTTCGGGCCGAACACCGGCGCCGACTACCTGACCATCGTCGACAATGCCGACGGCCAGGTCAACGCGCTGGTATTCCGTTCCGGAACCGGACAATTGGTGTGCTCGCAGCCGGTCCTGACGAAGGGCCGTGCGGGGAGCGAGAACTCACCGGTCGGCATCGGCCGGTCGCTGTTCGTCGCGAGCACCTACGGCTATCCGTATCCGGCGGTGCCAGCAGGCGCCGGACCCGCGGTTCCGCCGACCGCGCCGTTCACCGGCGGGATGACCCGGGTTGATGTGGACGACAACGGTTGTCACACGGTCTGGGAGAATACGGTGCGCAGCGCGGCTGTTCCACACTTGTCCACAGCCGATGCGGCGGTATACACAGTGACCCGGCTCGGGCTCGATACCACCACTCCGCTGGACGGTTACGCGTTCACGGTGATCGATCCGGACACTGGCGCGGTGACCGCCAGTCGTCCGCTACCCGGCACCATCGTCGATGATCCGCTGCAGACATCGCCGTTGATCACGCATGGCCGACAGGTGTTGCAGGGCACGGTCACCGGGATTCTGCGCGTCGGCTGAGCCCGGGTTCGCGACGCGCCTCCTTCTCTTCTTGCCGGATGGATACCGGTGCCGCTCAGCCGAGTTCACGGTTTATGCACATGCCGAGTGCCGATGATTCCCCTGTGGATAAAGCTGTGTGCTGCTCGAGGATCATCGATCGGTGCACACCCCTGTTCTGCCCTCTTCTGGGCGCGATATTGCGCCGCACGAGGTTTGGCGGAGTCGGATCGTGGCTGTGGATGATGCTGTGTGTTGTTTCGGGATGGCCGAATGCCGTTCACCTTCGCGTTGCCTGGCTGAACTCGAGCGTTGCGGCGCAATCGACTCCGAAGCGCCTGGCTGGTGGCTGTGCATGACGGTTCGCGCGGGTGGGGAGAAACGTGCGCGAAAGGTGTTGAGGCAGCGTGGCCTTTGTGGATGACGTGGAGCTGCCCGGGTGTGTACATCGATCCCAGCTCTCGGCGGACTAACAGGCAGTGCGGGAACGCGTCGATCCTGTCCACAGCGGTGGAGGGTTCGCGACTCCCAGCCTGTGGACGAGTGCGATCGCGGCTGGATCGTTGTGTATGGCCGGACGACGGGAACTTGTCACCTCGTGCTGATAACGCCGGTCCGACCGGGCCGAGAACAGGCTCGACGTGCACCTTTCGGCGTGTTGTCCCGGCGTGTCTCAAGTGGGGAATGGTTGCCGCAGTGTCGATTTCGCCGCTTTCGTCGGGTCTGCGCGGCCAGTGAGGCGAAGATCACAGTCCGGCTCGAGGTTGCGGCCGTGGTGCTGAACCGACCCCGCCGAGGCGGTCACGCGGTCGCCTTTTCGTGTCTGGTTATTCCCGATCTTGACAAGACACATGCATGTCCACAGGCAGTCCAACTGGGTATGCGTCGTGTTAATAACGCTGTAAACAAACCTATGGTCGCTTTCTGTTCATCCAGCGTCCAGCTATCTGGATTTTCCGAGATGAACCCGCAGGTCGTTGGCCCTGCGTATGGGCCATTGAGGGGTCTATGTCGATGTCGCAGCTAATCGTTCGAACAATGTTTGTACCGCCACGAAGGAGATATGGACGGACCTGCGGATTCGCGCGATCGTCGACTTCTCGGCTGTTCGAAACGCGCCGAAAGCGACAGCTACAAGTTAGCTGGAACTGTGAAAAACCATGCCCTCACAAGGGTTTGCTGGCGTGCTGCTTTATACGCTTGACACCAGCGGGGAGGGTTGCATAGGGATAACGATTGTGTAGAGTCAACGGTAACGCTGGCCGCAGCTGAGCATGACTCGCTGCGGCCAGCGGAACTCAATTTGGGGGCATCGAAACCGATCCGTGACACGGCGTAGCTGTCGAGTGTCCGAACCCGCTTCGCTCAGTGTGTGCTCGAGGTTGTCTACAGACCCTCGCCCGACGATTCCAGCGCCGCCTCGGCCTTCGCCAGCACCACCCGGCGACCCACCCCGAATACATAGACCAGGAACAACGCCTCGGCGGTGAACCCGATCGTGATGCGCACCGGCGCGGGCAGGGCGCTCGGCGTCACGAACCCCTCGATGCAGCCACACACCAGCAGCACGCCGACCAACCCGAGCGCGATCGTCGCGGTCGCCCGACCCTGCCGCGCCACCGCCGCCAACCGGCTCAACCGACCCGGATCTATCAGCGTCCAACCGAGTTTCAGCCCCGCACCACCCGCCACGAAGATCGCGGTCAACTCGAGCGTGCCGTGCGGCAGGATGAACCCGAAGAACGAATCCAACCGCCCCGCATCGGCCATCAGCCCGGCCGAGACACCCAGATTGAGTGCGTTCATGAACAGCAGATACACGGCGGGCAGGATCAGCACCCCGGTGAACAGCGCGATCGCCGTCACCCAGGCATTGTTCGTCCACACCTGCGCGGCGAATGCCCCCTGCGGATGTTCGGAGTAATAGGACTCGAAGGCGCCGCCCTGCTCGGTCAGCTGGCGGGTATTCGGCGAAATCCCGAGAACCGTACGCGCCGAATCGAATTCGGCCACCCAGATCGCCAACCCGGCGGACACCAGCAGAAACACCGCCGCCACGCTGACCCACCACGGCCAGCTCCGATACAGGGCGGCCGGGAAACGGTGCGTGAAGAACCGGCCGATCTCCTGCCACGTGTCGCCCCGGCTGCGCAGCACCCGCCCGCGCGCCCTGGCCAGCAGCGCGCTCAACCCGGCGATCAGCTCCGGATCCGGGCTGTGCGATTGCAACCGGGCCAACTGCTGGGACGTGCGCCGGTACAGCGTGACGAGTTCGTCCGCCTCGGCACCGCTGAGCTGGCTCCGCTTGGCCAGGTAGTCGAGTCGTTCCCAAGCCCTCCGGTGCGCATAGCTGTAAGCGTCAACATCCACTGGCTTGCCTCCCACTACCGCCGGTCGGAAGAATGCTATCGACATGGCTGAATTCACCACCGGCGAAGCGGTCGCGCTCGAGCTGCCGATCGCCCGGCTCCCCACCAGGGCCACCGCGTTCCTCGTCGACGTGGTGGCACAGTTCCTGCTGGCCAGCGTGCTGTTCGTGCTGACCGTGAGCGTGCTGCTGCCCGGCGGGGCGGACACCGCGTGGCTGGATGTGGCCGTGCTGGTCACCATCGTCGGCGTGCTGGTCGGTTATCCGGTGGCCTGCGAAACCGCCTCGCACGGGCGCACGCTGGGCAAGTTGCTGCTCGGGCTGCGGGTGGTGCGCGCGGACGGCGGCCCGATCGACTTCCGGCACGCGCTGACCCGCGGGTTGGCCGGTGCCATCGTCGACTTCTGGATGCTCGGCGCGTTCGGTGCCGTCGCGGTGGTGACGTCGATGTGCTCGCCGAACGCGCGACGGGTCGGTGACGTGCTCGCGGGCACCGTGGTCATCCATGCCCAGCGGCCGCTGCCGGTGCCGCTGCTCGCGGTCGCACCGCCGTGGCTCACGGGCTGGGCGGTGCCGTTGCCGCTCGCGATGCTGCCGGACGATCTGGCGCTCGCGGTGCGTCAGTATCTGAGCCGGTTCCGCACCCTCACCCCCGTTGTGCAACACGAGCTGGGTATCGCGCTGGTGAGTGCGGTGTGCGCGCGACTCCAGGTGCCGGTGCCGACGGGGTATCCGCCGTTGCAGATCCTCGGCGCGGTGATCGCCGAGCGGCAACGCCGGGTGCTGCCGCCGCCGATGTTCCCGGTCTTCCGGCCGGGGCCGGTACCGATTCGGGTCGGTCCTTAGTTATCGGTTGGCCGCGACGTAATCGTCGATCTCGCGAAGGAACTGGTCCAGCCGCGCCGGGGTGATCCAGGAGCCGCGGAACGAGTTCTTCGCCAAGGCCACCAGCTGATCGATGTCGAGGTCGGCGTGCTCGGCGAGGGCCACGTAGTTGTCCGCCGCGTAGGCGCCGAAGTACGCGGGGTCGTCGCTGTTGACCGTCACGGTGAGCCCGCGGTTCAGCAGTTCGACGATCTCGTCGGACTTCATCCGGTTGGTGACGAACGAATTCGAGACCGGACAGCAGGTCAGCGCGATGCCCTTGCCCTTGGCCAGCTCGACGAGCCGGTCGTCCTCGACGATGTTGGTGCCGTGGTCGAGCCGGTCGACGGCGATGTCCTCCAGGGCCTGCCGGATGTGTTCGATCGAGTCCTGCTGATCGATATCGCAATGCATCGTCAGCAGGAAGCCCTCGCGGCGGGCCCGCGCGAAGACCGCGGCGAACTTGCTCGGCGGATTGCCGCGCTCGTCCGAGTCGAGCCCGACGCCGATGATCCAGTCGCGGTACGGCAGCGCCTCCAGCAGCGTCGCCATCGCGTACTCCGCGGAGTAGTCGCGCAGGAAACAGAGGATCAGCTCGGCCGAGATGCCGAACTCCCGGCGCGCTTGCACGATCGCCGACCGATACCCGTCGATCACCGTGGCGAACGGGACACCGCGCCCGGTGTGTGCCTGCGGGTCGAAGAACATCTCGACATGCCGGATGCCCTGGGCGTGCGCCCTGGTCAGGTAGTCGAACGCCAGATCATGAAAGTCCGCCGGTTCCAGCAGGACTCGCATCGCCGGGTAGTACACCTGCAGAAACGACGTCAGATCGTGGAACTGATAGGTCTGCTTGACCTCGTCCACCGTCTGCTCCGCCAGCTCGATCCCATTGCGCTGCGCCAGCCGAAACTTCAACTCCGGCTCCAGCGTTCCCTCCAGATGCAGATGCAACTCGGCCTTGGGCAGTCCACGAACAAAAGCGGCGAGATCAGACATGAGCTCCATAATGCTCCGCACTCGCCTCCGTCACCGGTAGTTCGTCGGGCCTGTGCTCACCCGATGGCGGAGAGGTACTCGCCGTAGAACAAGGCCAAACCGATCGCCGAGGCGATCACCGCCACCAGCCAGAACCTGATCACCACCGTGATCTCGGCCCAATCGCTGAGCTCGAAGTGATGATGGAACGGTGTGATCTTGAACAGCCGATTCCCCGTGGTGCGGAACACGACGACCTGGAGGAGCACCGAACCGACCTCGGCAACGAACAGCGCGCCGACCACGGCCATCAGCAACTCGGTCCGGGTGGCGATCGACAGCCCGGCCAGCAGCCCGCCCAGCGCCAGCGACCCGGTGTCACCCATGATGATCTTGGCCGGGGCCGCGTTCCACCACAGGAAACCGACACACGCCGCCGCTCCGGATGCGCAGACCAGCGCCAGATCGAGCGGATCGCGCACGGTGTAGCACCCGGCGCCGGGGCTGGTGGCGCAAGCGTTTTCGTATTGCCAGAAGGTGATGATCACGTAGGCGCCCAGCGCCAAGCTCATCGAACCGGCCGCCAGCCCGTCCAAGCCATCGGTCAGATTCACCGCGTTGGACCAGGACATGACGAGGAAGCAGACGACGAGCAGGAAGACGATCGTCGCGAGCGTGATCATGGTGATGTCGCGGACGTGCGAGAGGTTGCGGCTGGCCGGCGTCAACCCGGTGCTGCCGGGGAACCGCAGCGCGAGTACACCGAAAACGACTGCGGCAGCGAGTTGGCCGATGATCTTCCCCGTGCCGGTCAAACCGAGGTTGTGCCGCCTGCGGAGCTTGAGGAAGTCGTCGAGGAACCCGACACCGCCCAGCGCGGTGGCCAGACCCAGGACCAGCAGACCCGAGGCCGATGGCCCGTCCGCGTGGTAGCGGATCCCGATCAGGTGTGACCCCAGGTAACCGGTCCACATACCGATCAGGATCGCGATCCCACCCATGGTCGGGGTGCCGCGCTTGGCCAGATGACTGGCCGGTCCCTCGACCCGGATCTCCTGCCCGAGTCCCAGCCGCACGAACACCGTGATCAGCAACGGTGTCAACAGGATTGACACCGCCAACGCGATCAACGCCGCAAACAGAATCTGTCTCATTCGCCCCCCTGCGTATCCGCCGAGTCGGTCCGGCGGAGTTGTCCGACAACGACGCACGCGCGCCGGTCAGATGTTAGCCAATGTCAGGACCTCGCCACGAAGCACGAGACGTTACATCGTGCCGGACTGCTTGAGTTCGAGGTACTCGTCGGCGAGGGCCTCGGGGAGGTGGTCGGGGGAGGCGGCGACGACCGCGATTCCCTTGCGGCGCAGGGACTCCTGGACCAGGGCGCGTTCGGCGAGGATGGATTCGGCGGCGGCCGCGGGGTAGAGGTCGGTGCGGGTGGTGCGGGTCGTGGCGGCCTTGGCGACGTCGGGGTCGGTGACCGAGACGATGAGCACGCGGTGGCGCTGGGCGAGGGTGGGCAGGACCGGGAGCAGGTTCTCCTCCACGGCGGCGCCGTCGAGGCTGGTGAACCAGACGACCAGGCTGCGGCGGCGGGTGCGCTGGATGGCGGCGCGGACCAGGCCCGCGCTGTCGGTGTCGACGAGGGCGGGGGTGATGCCCGCCAGCGCGTGCATCAGCTTCAGCTGCAAGCCTTTTCCGCTGATGCCGCGCACCTCGGCGCGCGGTTCCCGGTCGAAGGCGAGCAGGTCGACCGAGTCGCCCGCGGCGGCGGCCAGCCCGCCGAGCAGCAGCGCGGCCTCGATGCTCGCGTCCAGGCGGGTGCCGTCGCCGACCCGGCCCGCGCTGATCCGGCCGGTGTCCAGCAGCATCAGCATGTGCCGGTGCCGTTCCGGGCGCCAGGTGCGCACCAGCACGTCGGTGGCGCGGGCGGTGGCGCGCCAGTCGATGCCGCGCACGTCGTCGCCCGCGACATACTCACGGAACGAATCGAATTCGGTGCCCTGCCCGCGCAGGTTGGCCACATTGCGGCCCTCGAGGTGTTGCAGCCGTTTGACTTTCGAGCGCAGCAGTCGCTCGCTGCGGAACGGTGGGAGCGCGCGCACGCGGGCCGGGACCCGGCGGCGAGTCTGCCTGCCCGCCAGGCCGAGCGGGCCGATCAGTCGCACGGTCACCTGGCCTGCCACTCGGTCGCCGCGATACGTCGGGGCGAGGGTGGTGCGGAAGCGGACCAGGGTGGACGGTGCCAGATCCAGCTGGTGCGTGCGATTTTCGGTGCGTGCGCTGTCCGGCCAGTCGTCCCACACCATGCCGCGCAGGGGACGGGTGCCGGTGTTCACCGCGACGAGCTCGACCTCGGTGGAACGACCGAGCCGGACCACGGTCAGTGGCTCCCTGGACAGCGTGAGATCGCGGGCCCGGCCGACCGAACCGAGGTCGAAGAGCACAGCGGCGGCCAGCAGGCCCGTCGCGACGACCACGCCGAGCAACGACGGAACGACGAAGGTGACGAGCAGCGCGAGGACACCCGCCGCGGCGGCCAGCCGACCGGTGACGACCACGGACTACACCGGAACCGGGACCGAAAGCAGCAGCGACGACATGACACTCTCGGTGGTCACGCCGTCCAGCTCCGCCTCCGGCCGCAGCTGCAGTCGATGCCGAAGCACCGCGACGGCAAGGGATTTGACGTCGTCCGGGGTCACGAACCCGCGTTCGTTCAGCCACGCGAAGGCGCGCGAGGCGGCCATCAGCGCGGTCGCGCCGCGGGTGGACGCGCCGTGCTGCACGGCGGGGGACATGCGGGTGGCGCGGCACACGTCGACCATGTAGGCCAGTACTTCGGGACTGATCGTCACCTTGGCGATCGCGGCACGTCCGGCGAGGATGTGCGCGGGTCCCGCCACCGGACGTAATCCCGCCGCGGCCAGGTCGCGCGGATCGAAGCCCGCGGCGTGGCGTTGCAGAATGCGGAATTCGTCGTCCCGACTGGGCAATTGGACGTCGACCTTGAACAGGAACCGGTCCAGCTGCGCCTCCGGCAGCGGGTAGGTGCCCTCCTGCTCGATCGGGTTCTGGGTGGCGATCACGACGAACGGATCGGGCAGCGGCCGCGGCTGGCCGTCGACCGAAACCTGGCGCTCCTCCATCGATTCCAGCAGCGCCGACTGGGTTTTCGGTGGCGTGCGGTTGATTTCGTCGGCCAGCAGCAGGTTGGTGAACACCGGGCCGTGCCGGAAGGTGAACTCGGCCGAGTGCGGGTCGTAGATCTGCGAGCCGGTGACATCGCCCGGCATCAGGTCCGGGGTGAACTGCACCCTGGCATGGTCCAGATCCAGTGCCGTTGCCAACGCCCGCACCAGCAGCGTCTTCGCTACGCCCGGAACGCCTTCGAGCAGTACGTGGCCGCGGCACAGCAGTGCGAGCACCAGGAAGACGATCGCGTTGTCGTTGCCGACCACCGCCTTGCCGATCTCGGCGCGCAACGCCGCGAACGCCGCCCCCGCCTCCTCGGCGGTGGGGGTGTGGTTGGTGTTCGTGGTGGGGATGGTCATCCGACCTCCAGTGTCATGCGGGGGTTCCCGCGCCCCGTCGATGGGATGAGTGCTGCGGCATGGTGTCGGCGTCTCATCCGACCTCCGCTTCGATCCACTCGAGTTGGGTGGCAACGAGTTCCAAGGTGTCCGCGTCGGGCACCGCGCCGAACAGGGCGCGGCCGATCTGATTCGGATCCGCGCCGATCCGGGCCGCCACGGCGGCGACCAGCCGATCCGGCGGGGTGTCCGGGGTCATCCCGAGCGTCGGGCGGATGCGACGTAATGTTGCTGCCCGCAGCTTGGCCGCGACGTGATCGTGGTCCTTCGAGCGCCGATACAGCGCGGCCTGCCCGGCGAGCAGCTCGTTCGCCGCGACCTCGACCGGCCGCGGTTCGCGCACCAGCGCGCCACGGCGCCGCGCCCGCCACCACACCACCAGGGCGGCGGCGACCAGGAATTGCAGGCCGCCGAAGAAGACCGGTGCGGGCAGCCGGTCCCAGATCGCGTCGTCGCCGGTGCCGAAGCCGGATCTGCCGGAGTCGCTCGGTGGCCTGTTGCGCGGGATGTCCGGTGGCTGCTGCGGCGTCGGCGCGTTCGGCGCACCGCAGGACTGCAGCGAGGCGTAGAGCAGGAGTAGCAGCAAGGCAGCGCCCGCCAGGGCGGCCCAGAACTTGGGGTTGCGCAGCAGATCCGGCAGTGGCGGCAGCGATCGGCGGGTGCGCGGTGCCTTCTCGGTGGCGGTGATTTCCGTGGGTTCCAGCACGGGCGGTGGTGCGGCCGCGGAGAACTTGTCGGCGTATTCGAGTCTGCGGTACTCGTCCTCGGTCGCGCGCCGACCGCCGTAGACGACCTCGTCGAAACTGTGTGCGGCCGGGTCGAATTCGGCGGATACCTCGAGCGGTAGCGCGGTCGTCACGTCGTCGGCGGTTTCCCGTGCGGTGCGGGACCGGCGTACCTCGAGTACGCCGCGCTGCTCCAGTCCGCGCAGCACGGCGCGGAAGCGTTCGCGCAGTGCGCTGTCGAAATCGCGGTGCTGGGCGGCGTTTTCGGCGGCCGCGCGGTGGTCGGCCGCGGCGCCGAGACGTGGTGGACTCGGCGGCTGGTCCTGCGGCGCTTCGTCGTGTTCGTTCATCGCACCTGGCCCGGGATGTGAATGTCCAAACCCTCACGGCGGCAGCGGCGGTCGACGTAGGACACCACCCTGGTGGCCGCCTCGGCAACCTCGCCGAATGCCGCCACCAGCAGCACGCCGCTGGTGAGCAGCACGATCACCGGCCACCGATGGGTGCCGGAGAAGTCCGAGAGGTACCACGGAATCCCCAGCAGCGGCACCGACAACAGCACGAGCAGGCAGCGCTGCCCCAACCACAGCCCGACCGTCTGCCAATCCGCTCCGGCGACAAGCAGTTTCGAGCGCGCGACGGCCGCCTGATGCGGTGCCCGTTCGACGAACATGACCGGGACCGCGACGAAACGCTTGGCCCGCAGCCAGCCCAGCCAGATCACACCGAACGGAAAGGTGATGATCAGCAGACTGGACAGCGCGAGCACGCCGATCGCGACGAGGGTGTAGAGCACCTGGAACATCAGCAGCGGCCCGGCCGTCGCGCCGACCCTGCGCAGCGCGGTGCGCCAGCCGATCGGGGTGCCGCCCACGCTCGCCAGCCCGATCGCGACGGTGGCGCCGCGCAGCACGAAACGCATCAGCCACACGCAGGCCATCGTCGACAGGACCGCCGCCCACGCGGTGGCGTCGTCCGCGTCATCGGTCAGCCGCGAGATGCCCGCGGTGATCGCGACGACCACGAGCTCAGCGGCGACCAGGGACAGCGCACTCAGCCAGGCCAGCGCGGGCAGGTTCGCCTGGATCAGCGCGAACGGCACGTCCAGCAGTTCGCGGAAGGTCATCGGACGGATCGGCACCGTCGTTCCAGGGGACCCTGGTACCGGATCGTCTCCCGCCCCGACGGCACCGGCCGGGTCGGTGGCTGGTAGCACGGGCCGAGTCTAACGGGCAGCGGCTGATTTGCGGTTTGTCGCAGGCTTGGCGCTCTGACCGAGCAGTCGGTCGACCACCTGCCGATAGCGCGCCGGGTCGATCGGCGGCAAGCCGAGCAGAGCGCGCAGGTACACGCCGTCGCCGACCAGCCGGACGATGTCGGCCTGGACCGGATCGTCGATCTCCTTGTCCAAGCCATCCGACCAGGAGCTCATCATGTCCATCAGCGCCTGCTGCACCTCGTCGGCCTCGGTGTCGGCCGCCGCGTCGATGGTGCGCATGGTCGCCAGCATCGATCGGTAGATCGCGAGTTCCACGGCGTCGGCGGCGTTGTCCGGATTCGGGGTCTGCAGGTACCAGCTGGCGACCGACTGGCCGCGGCCGGTATAGCTCGTCAGCTGGTCGCTCGCGCGCTCGGTGAGCCGTCGGACCAGCCCGGCGAGCAGCGCGTCCTTGCTCTTGAAGTGATAGAGCAGTCCGCCCTTGGAGACGCCGGCCTTGGCCGCGACGCTCTCCAGCGTCACGTGCGACATGCCTTTTTCCAGGAGCAGGGATTCGAGCGCGTCCAGGATTCGGTCGCGGGTGTTAGCCGTCACCAGCCGAACTATACCGTCTGGACGGTAATGTCTGATACTGTACCGTCCGGACGGTAAGAAGTACGACGGAAGTCGAGAAAGCCAATGACCACCCAGACCGCGAAGAACCCCCGGATGACCGGGCCGACCACCGACAGCCCACCCCGCGCCACCGCACGCGACTGGGCCGGTCTTGCCGTGCTCGCCCTCGCCCTGCTGCTGCTCGCCGTCGACGCGACGGTGCTCGACCTGGCCGTGCCCGCGATCAGCGCCGACCTGGCGCCGACCACGCCGCAGCTGCTGTGGATCATCGACGTGTACTCGTTCGTGCTGGCCGGCCTGCTGGTGATGATGGGCAACCTGGGCGACCGGATCGGCCGCCGCAGGCTGCTGCTGATCGGCGCGGCCGGTTTCGGTGTCGCGTCCGTGATCGCGGCCTGGGCCGTCTCGCCGGAGATGCTGATCGGCGCGCGCGTGCTGCAGGGTGTCGCCGGTGCGACGCTGATGCCCGCGACGCTCGGCCTGATCCGCTCGATGTTCCTCGATCCGCGCCAGCGCACCGTCGCCATCGCGGTGTGGAGCGCGATGGCGGGCGGCGGCGCGGCGGCCGGTCCGCTGCTCGGCGGCTGGCTGCTCGAGCACTACTGGTGGGGCTCGGTGTTCCTGGTGAACCTGCCTGTCATGCTGGTGCTGATCGCCTTGGGCCCGTTCCTCGTTCCGGAATCGCGTGACCCGAACCCCGGTCGATTCGATCTGCCGAGCGCGGGTCTGTCGATGCTCGCGCTGGTGCCGATCGTGTACGCGATCAAGGAGTCGGCGGCACACGGGCTCAGCCCGCTGCTGGCCCTGATCGGTGTGATCGGTGTCGTCGCCGGTGTGGTGTTCGTGCGCAGGCAGCGGACATTGGAAAACCCGATGCTGGACCTGAAGTTGTTCGCGCTGCCCAGGTTCCGCACCGCGGTGATCACCAACCTGCTCGCGGTGTTCGCGCTGGCCGGTGTGCTGTTCTTCGGCTCGCAGTACCTGCAGCTGGTGCTCGGCCACTCGCCGATGGAAGCCGGACTGCTGTTGCTGCCCGGCCTGGCCGCCAGCGTGGTCGCGTCGCTCGCCGCGGCGTGGCTGGTGCAGCGGGTCCGGCCCGGTGCGGTGCTCGGCGGTGCGCTGACTGTCGCCGCGTTCGGTTCCGCGCTGTTCCTCTGGCTCGGTCCGAACCCCGCGGGTAGCACGACGCCGTTCATCCTCGGCTTCCTGTTCATCGGCGCGGGAGTCGGTGTCGCGCTGACGGTTTCGTCGGACCTCGTGGTCAGTTCGGCCCCGGTCGAGCGGGCAGGCGCGGCCGCGGCGGTTTCGGAAACCGCCTACGAAACCGGCATCGCACTGGGCGTCGCCATCCTCGGCAGCGTGGTCATGGCCATCTTCCGCAACGGCCTCGACCTGACCCACGTGCCCAGCGACCAGGTCGGCGTCGCCTCCGAATCCCTCGGCGCAGCCACGGGTTTCGCGCGACAACTACCCGAGTCGGTATCCGGCGCCTTCCTCACCTCGGTGCACGAGGCGTTCGTCTCCGGCATCCACTTCGCCGCGATCGGCACAGCCTCGATCCTGCTGATCGCCGCGGTAGTGGCGTTCCGGTTGCGCACCGCGCGTCCGTAACACCGTTGATCCGCACCCGCTCCGTATCTTCGGAGCGGGTGCGTTTACGTGGAAAGCCCGTCGCTTCGCGGTCGTTCGCTC
This sequence comes from Nocardia sp. CA-128927, assembly GCF_050955855.1. Lineage (NCBI taxonomy): Bacteria > Bacillati > Actinomycetota > Actinomycetes > Mycobacteriales > Nocardiaceae > Nocardia > Nocardia sp. CA-128927. The sequence continues at coordinate 122,099 of NZ_CP192087.1, forward strand.
TGCTCGCCGGGGCGGATGTCGCCGCCGCGTGGTCCGGAGCTTCGGGGGCGCGCGAGTTGGGTCGGGGTGAGACGGCCGCGCAGGGTGACGGATTCGCCGAGCTGCCAGTGCGCGACTTCGGCGGGGTCCGCGGCGGCGATCGTGTTGCCGGAGGCGAGGAGTAGGTCGTCCTGCTTGGCGAGTTCGCAGAGGCGGGCGGCCTCGTTGACCGCATCGCCGATGACGGTGAACTCGTAGCGCTGCCTGGCGCCGACGTTGCCCGCGACTACGCGGCCCGCGGCGACGCCGATTGCGGCGATGAAGTCGTTGGCGGTGTCGTCGAGCCGGCGGCGGATCGCGCGGGCACAGGCCAGTGCCGCGCCCGACGCGTCGGGAAGTTTGGCGGGCGTGCCGAATACGGCCAGTGCGGCGTCGCCCTCGAACTTGTTGAGCAGTCCGCCGTGCTCCTCTACCTCGTCGACCACGATGTCGAAGAAGCGGTTGAGGATGGCGACCATTTCAGGGGCGGGCACTGTCGCGGCCATCGTCGTCGATCCGACGATGTCGACGAACAGCGCCGCAGCCTCCGTCTCCACGCCACCGAGCGCGGGATTGCTGGCCAGCGCCGCCTCGGCGACGTCACGGCCCACGTGCCTGCCGAACAGATCTCTGATCTGTTCGCGCTCGCGCAGCCCCTCCACCATGTGGTTGAAACCGCTTTGCAGCTCACCGAGTTCGGTGCCGTCGTACACGGTGATCGTCACCCGGAAGTCGCCGTCTTCCACCTGGCGGAGGGCGCGCCGCACGCCACGAATCGGAGCGATGGTGGCCGATACGGTCTGCATCATCAGCAACAGACCGAACAACAGAGTCGCACCGCCCAACGACACCACGCAGACCGCGAGCCGGGCCGTGCTCACCGACGAGTCGACCAGCGCCCACACCGCGACAATCATCGAAAGGGTCACTGGCACGCCGGCACCGAGCATCCAGGCGATCAGCGAACGTACGAAGACGCCCATCCCGCGTCGGCGCCGCGTGGGCGCCGCGCTCAACACCCGCGCCGTTACCGCCCGTAGCGCGAATTCGGCGAACAGATAGCTGTTGGCGCACACCACGATGGCGCTGAATCCGATGCCGAGCAGGATCTTGGGAATGAGTGCAGGCTCGACCAAGCCGTAGAGGGGCGTCAGCACGGCGGCACCGCCGAGCCACAGCGCCGCCTGCCGCAGCACGAGACGCCAAGGCACCTTGGTGGCGGCGATCTGCTCGTCCTCGGTGGGCACCTGGTCCGGATCGGTCGCCCAGCGCAACGCGCGCAGCCCGCTCACGGTGCCCCACCACATCCCGACCAGCAGCGCCAGCGCCGAATACAACGGCGTCGCGACGACGTCGAGCAGCAGCAGCTCTCTGGTGAAGATCGTCGGCCCCGGCAGCACGAACCCGATCAACGCGAAGGTGACCGCCATCCCGGCCAGGTTCGCGGACACCAGCGGGATGGTCAGCAGCAGCTGCACCCGGAGCCTGCGCATCCCGGATGACTCGTCCACCGGTCCGAGCAGCCGCGACCCGAACGCGGCGGTCGAACGGTCACTGTGGGCCATGGGAGGAAAGCCTAGGCCGGACCACCCGCGAAGAGCCGGACCAGCCGTCCAAGATCGTCCGAGCGCCTCGACGAGCGGTGCCGTGTGTGCCCGTATCGGTGCTGTGCATGCCCGCGAATCGAGGCGGGTGCCGGTCTGTACAGCGGGACGCGGGGCTGGATTGGGAGTGGCTGGCCTGCCCCGCATTGCGAGGTGGATCCTGCGCCGATGTGCGAGTTCATGCTGAATGGGACAGCGCAGTAGCAGGGCGGCGTTCGAATACGTCGCCGACATCGTGCGGGCCCGGTTCGCTCGAACGCGTCGCATGACCCACACGGTAGGCAATCAGCGACCGCGCGGCAGTTCGCGCTGGCCACGACCCGGAAGCTCGGACTGTCGACGGCCGCCGAGCTCGTCCTGCCGCGCGCCCGACAGGCCGTACGGCTGGCTCCCCGAGCCGTCCGGCAGCGCCGAGTAGCGCGGGTCCTGCTGCCCGTAGTCCGCGTCCACCACAGTGGCCGCGACACGCTGAGCGTGCAGCGCCTCCGGCGACCCCGGCGCGAGCTGATAACCGGCCGGCACGTGCGAGTCCTGGGTGTCGACGGTGACCTTGCGGGTGCGCTTCAGCGTGAAGGTGATCTCCTCGACCTCTTCGAACGCCTGTCGCGCCGTGCGCAGCGGGTGCGTGGCGTTGTCGATCGCGTTGGCCACGAACGACGGGACCAGCGGGCGGATCAAGCGGGCCGCGGTGTCGGTGAACGGCACCGTGCCGATCAGTGGAAGTTCCAGGCCGCCACCGGTCTTGGGCGCAGGCGCGCCCGTGCTCGGCGCGAGGGCGCGCGCGTTGACGGGGGCGGGCAGGTTCGGCGTCGCGAATCCTTCGGCAGACACGGAGCTGTCCTTTCGATCGTCAGCCGTTCCGGCTGGTAGTTCGGGGCGGCGCGGCGGTTCGGTGATGCCGATCTGCAGGCCGCCGATGGCCGCGACGATGCGGGTGCGCTGCCGCTCCCGGTCGATGGCGGTGTCCGCCTCGGCGGCGAGGCGGACCGCGGTGAGTTGTTGTTCGGCGAGCAGGGCTTCGGCCGCGACCCGCGCCTCGGCCCGCTTGACGGCGATGGCGGCGTCGGCCTCGTGCTCGGCCTGATTCTGCACATCCAGGAAGGCGGCCCGGCGGTCGAACGAGGTCTGTCCGCGCCACCACCGCAGCACCAGCGGCAGCAGTGCGAGCGCGATCAGGGCGACGATCGTCAGGAGGCGCAGCGGAAGGGCGCCGCCGTGGTGCGTGGTGTAGTCGTTCATCGCCTGCCAGCGCGCGCCGAGGCCGCGGTCGGCGCCGGTGAAGGCGGCCGATTCGGCTGTGCTCACGGCCTTTTGGTCGTCGGCGATCCGCTGGGCCAGCGCGTCGACCCGGCCCTGCGCCGTGGCCAGCTGCTTGCGGGCGTCGTCGAGCATGTCGTTGGCGGTCTGCGCTTCCGGTCCACGTCCCGGCACGCGGGTGATCTGGAGCTGCGGGCAGTCCGCGCTCGGGCTCAACTCGCAGCGGGCGATCACCAGCGCCCGGTCGACATCGGCCTGCGCCTTGGCGATCGACTGATCCAGCGTTGTCCGATCGGCGCGGGCCTGGTCCAGTTCCGTGCGTGCGGCGACGACCTGGGGCGCGGAAGTGACCGAGCGGTGGGTTCTTTCATCGAGGGTCCGGTCGACGCTGCCGCCGAACACCACGATGGCGGCGAGCTCGGCGATCAAACCACCGGCCAGCACCGCAACGGCCAGACGGGCGAGCAGACCGAGCCGGTCGGGCCCGCCCGCGGGTCGCGCGGTCGCCAGCGCCCGCGCGATCGCGCCTGCGAGGACCGCGACGAGCAACGCCACCAGGATGATCGCGAGCACCGCCCAGGTACCGGTCGAGGCCAGCGCGAGCACGGTGATCAGGGCGGACACGATCGCGAACAACAGCACCGCGGCGCCGGTGACGGCGTATCCGGTGCGTTCGTGGCGGTAGGCGACTTCGCTGTGCTGACCCCCGCCGAGCCAGGTGAACAAGCCGGTGAGGGTCATGGGAACTCACATCCTCTTGGTCCCAGTGGAATTGGTCTCGCGGGCTTCGTTAGCGACTGCTTGCAGGTCGCTCGTAAGGACCTGCTGAAACCGTCATGGTTTCGTTGTCACAGCGTGACAGGACGGCAGCCGACACACCGAGTGGCAGCGGAGGTATGTGGCCAGGCTCACAAAACCAGCGATGTGGTGCGGGTACGGGGGCGCTGAGCCGGTCGAGCGGAGGTCGTTTCGGGCCCGCACACGGCCGGAGCGCGGCATCGGGTTCGCTTACTCTGACTCGATGATCCGTTTCCGCGCGAACCATCTGGGGAGGTCAGGTCATGCGGTTCGTCACGCTGATGATCATGTCGGTGGCACTGATCGTGTCGCCCGTTAGCGCAGTCGCGGATCCCGGCAGCGACCGCGACCGGTCGCTGGACCGCCTGGTCGCGCTGGTGCTCGAGCGGCTCGACACCGGTGACGCGGTGGCCGCGGCGAAGTGGGTGAGCGCCGCGCGGACCGGCACCGAACCCACCATCGACGATCCGGCCAGGGAGGCCGTGGTCTACGACTCGATGGCCGAGCTCGGCGCGGGCCTCGACCTGCCGGAGAGCTGGGTGCGGCAGGTGTTCGCCGGTCAGATCGAGTCCAACAAGGTCGTGCAGCGCGGCCTGATCACCGGCTGGCGGTTCGACCCGGCCGCCGCGCCCGGCGCGGCACCCGATCTGGCGTCGGTGCGCCCGGTGATCGACCGGGTGAACATCGAGATCGTCGACCAACTCGCCGCCCGGCGCGCCGAACTGACCGCCCCGGATTGTGCGGAAAGATTGGCCGTCAGCGTCTTCGGCGTATTCACGGCCGGTAATACCGACGCGCTGCATCAGGCCGCGTTGGTGCGTGCCACGGCCGCGCTGTGTGCGCCGCGCTGAACGCTGCGTGCCTCGCGCAGAACGTTTCTGAGGACGCCCTTAACCGCTTTTTAAGCGCGACCTTCAGGGCCGTTAGTCGGCTCCGTCGGCGATTGTTCGGCGAAAGGCGTTCCGTCCCGCAATAAGTCGCGTCTATTACCGCCTGACGGCGTATAGGTTTCGGCTCCCGAAATGTGTCGAATGCCACTCCGGCGAGTTTGCTGTATGTGTGCTGAACGACACAGAACGCAAAAGAATCCGGACGGTCGGATCTCGTCGCAGGCTCGTCAGGACCCTGTCGGAAATCTCTCATCCATCCCGCTTTCGAGTTAGCCACCGCGGAATGGTTTGCCGGATGCTGAGCGAGGGAAATCATCTTCGATGCAGGTGGGAGCGGTTTCCTGACCATTTTGCGAGGTTTGGGGCCGCTCTCGCGCGCCAGCGCCAAGCGGCTGGCCGCAGGCTCTGCGGGATCGATCATGGGGTGCCTGCTGCTTTACACTGGACGACGCGCACACGTGGAGGACCGAATGAAGAAGCCCAGCTAGACCCGGTTATTAGTGCAACCTAAGTTGGTTGGGCCCCGGACCTGACTTATCGTTTGCTCTTACGCCGAACACAGAATGATCGGCACCCTCGCCCGCTCGGGCAGCTCCTAACCGGTGCTCAGCGTAGCGGGCCGGAACCCGCTTGGAGGTAAGGATCTCGTTAGGGATCTGCTACCGACGAGCACCCACGACGTCACTGAAGCGGGTGAACAACTGGAGACGTGACTGCACGCCGAAGACCATCAGCGCGGCTGGTTTCGGAACGTACGGGCGCAGTCTTGTACGGAGGCATTCAGACGAAATTGCCTATTTCTTTTTCGTCGAACGCCCTTCTTGAAGGCAGAGGCATGATGCAACTTCCTGGCCACCGGTCACCTGGACCCGTTGGGCTCTACGACCCGGCGAACGAACACGACGCCTGCGGTGTCGCGTTCGTCGTCGACATGCACGGCCGCCGCAGCCGCGACATCGTCGACAAGGCTATTACGGCTCTGTTGAACCTGGAGCACCGTGGTGCCGCGGGTGCCGAGCCCAACAGTGGCGACGGCGCGGGCATCCTGATCCAGATTCCGGACAAGTTCTTCCGCGCCATCGTGGACTTCGAGTTGCCGCCGGAGGGCTCCTACGCCTCCGGTATCGCCTTCCTGCCGCAGGCCCGTCGTGAGGCCGCCCGTGCCGCCTACGGCGTGGAGCGGATCGTCAAGGAAGAGGGTCTCGAGGTCCTCGGCTGGCGGGAGGTGCCGATCGACGAGTCGTCGCTCGGTGCGCTCGCCCGCGACGCGATGCCGACGTTCCGGCAGGTTTTCATCGGCTCTCCGAGGGGTGCGGCCGAGCAACTGTCCGGCATGGACCTGGAGCGTCGCGCCTACGTCATCCGCAAGCGGGTCGAGCACGAGCTCGGCAAGGCGGGCCCCGGCGAGGGCACGGTCGGCAAGGAGTCGGTGTACTTCCCGAGCCTGTCCGGCCAGACCTTCGTCTACAAGGGCATGTTCACCACGCCGCAGCTGCGCGCCTTCTACCTGGACCTGCAGGACAGCCGGGTGGAGTCCGCCCTCGGCATCGTGCACTCGCGCTTCTCCACCAACACCTTCCCGTCCTGGCCGCTGGCGCACCCGTTCCGCCGGGTCGCGCACAACGGTGAGATCAACACCGTCACCGGCAACGAGAACTGGATGCGGGCGCGCGAGGCGCTGCTGCGTTCGGACATCTTCGGCATCGACTCGGCCGGCAACAACCGGCTGGAGAAGATCTTCCCGGTCTGTACGCCGGGGGCGAGCGATACCGCGCGCTTCGACGAGGTGCTGGAACTGTTGCACCTCGGCGGCCGCAGCTTGCCCCACGCGGTGCTGATGATGATCCCCGAGGCGTGGGAACGCAACGAGACGATGGATCAGCGGCGTCGCGCCTTCTACGAGTACCACGCGATGCTGATGGAGCCGTGGGACGGCCCGGCGTCGGTGTGCTTCTCCGACGGCACCGTGGTCGGCGCCGTGCTCGACCGCAACGGCCTGCGGCCCAGCCGCATCTGGATCACCGACGACGGCCTCGTCGTGATGGCCTCCGAGGTCGGCGTGCTCGACATCGACCCGTCCAAGGTCGTTCGCAAGGTCCGACTACAACCCGGCCGCATGTTCCTGGTCGACACCTCGCTGGGCCGCATCGTCGGCGACGACGAGCTCAAGACCGATCTTGCGGCCGAGCACCCGTACCAGGAATGGCTGGACTCGGGTGTGACCAAGCTCGAGGACCTGCCCGACCGCCCGCACGTGCACATGTCGCACGACCGGGTGCTGATCCGGCAGCAGATCTTCGGATACACCAATGAAGAACTGAACCTGCTGATCTCGCCGATGGCCAAGACCGGCGGTGAGGCGCTCGGCTCGATGGGCACCGACACCCCGATCGCGGTGTTGTCGTCGCGGCCGCGGCTGTTGTTCGACTACTTCTCCCAGCTGTTCGCACAGGTCACCAACCCGCCGCTGGACGCGATCCGCGAAGAGGTCGTCACCAGCCTGCGCCGGGCCATCGGCCCGGAGGCCGACCTGATGCACCCCGGCCCGGAGTCCTGCAAGCAGATCGCCATCGAGCAGCCGATCCTGGACAACGACCAGCTGGCCAAGCTGGTGCACATCAACGACGACGGCTCCCAGCCCGAGTTGCGTTCGGTGATCGTGCGCGGTCTGTACCCGGTCGCCAAGGGCGGCAAGGGACTTCGCAAGGCGCTCAAGGCGATCAACACCCAGATCTCGGCCGCCATCGACGGCGGCGCGCGGATCATCGTGCTGTCCGACCGCGAGTCCAACGAGAAGCTGGCGCCGATCCCGTCGCTGCTGCTGACCTCGTCGGTGCACCATCACCTGGTGCGCGAGCGCACCCGCACCATGGTCGGCCTGGTCATCGAGGCCGGTGACGCCCGCGAGGTGCACCACATGGCGATGCTGGTCGGCTTCGGCGCGGCCGCGATCAACCCGTACATGGCCTTCGAGACCATCGAGGACATGCTCGAGCGCGACGCGCTCGAAATGCCCGGCAGCACCGGCGATCACGCCGAGGACTTCCGCACGGCCGTCTATAACTACAACAAGGCGGCCAGCAAGGGCGTGCTGAAGGTGATGTCCAAGATGGGCATCTCCACGCTGGCGTCCTACACCGGCGCGCAGCTGTTCCAGGTGATTGGCCTGGCCCAGGACCTGGCCGACGAGTACTTCACCGGCCTGCGCTCGCACCTGGACGGCATCGGCCTGGAGGACATCGCCGCGGACGTCGCCGAGCGGCATCGGATCGCGTTCCTGGAGAACCGCAACGAGCGCGCGCACCGCGAGCTCGAGGTCGGCGGCGAATACCAGTGGCGGCGCGAGGGTGAGTACCACCTGTTCAACCCGGACACCGTGTTCAAGCTGCAGCACGCGACCCGCACCGGTCAGTACTCGATCTTCAAGGAGTACACCAAGCTGGTCGACGACCAGACCGAGCGGCTCGCCTCGCTGCGCGGCCTGTTCAAGTTCAAGAAGGAGCGCGCGTCGATCTCGATCGACGAGGTCGAGCCCGCCGCGGAGATCGTCAAGCGGTTCTCCACCGGCGCGATGAGCTACGGCTCCATCTCGGCGGAAGCGCATGAGACCCTCGCGATCGCGATGAACCGCCTCGGCGGACGGTCGAACTCGGGTGAGGGCGGCGAATCGCCCGCTCGCTTCGAGCCGGAGGAGAACGGCGACTGGCGGCGCAGCGCGATCAAGCAGGTGGCCTCCGGCCGCTTCGGCGTGACCGCGCACTACCTGACCAACTGCACCGACATCCAGATCAAGATGGCGCAGGGCGCGAAGCCCGGTGAGGGCGGCCAACTTCCGGCGCACAAGGTGTACCCGTGGGTCGCCGAGGTGCGGCACTCGACGCCGGGTGTCGGCCTGATCTCGCCGCCGCCGCACCACGACATCTACTCGATCGAGGATCTGGCGCAGCTGATCCACGACCTGAAGAACGCAAACCCGCAGGCGCGGATTCACGTGAAACTTGTTGCGGAGCCTGGCGTCGGCACCGTCGCGGCCGGTGTGTCCAAGGCACACGCGGACGTGGTGTTGATCTCCGGCCACGATGGCGGCACCGGTGCGTCGCCGCTGACCTCGCTCAAGCACGCGGGTGGTCCGTGGGAGCTCGGCCTGGCCGAGACCCAGCAGACGTTGCTGCTCAACGGACTTCGCGATCGGATCGTCGTGCAGGTGGACGGTCAGATGAAGACCGGCCGCGACGTGATGGTCGCCGCGCTGCTCGGCGCCGAGGAATTCGGTTTCGCCACTGCGCCTTTGGTGGTCTCGGGCTGCATCATGATGCGGGTCTGCCACCTCGACACCTGCCCCGTGGGTGTCGCGACGCAGAACCCGGTGCTGCGCGAACGCTTCACCGGCAAGCCGGAATTCGTCGAGAACTTCATGCTGTTCATCGCCGAAGAGGTCCGGGAAAACCTGGCGCTGTTGGGCTTCCGCACGCTGGACGAGGCCATCGGCCGGGTCGACCTGCTCGACACCGCCAAGGCCAAGCAGCACTGGAAGGCCAGCAAGCTGGACCTGTCGCCGATCCTCGACAACGTCGAGACCGCGTTCATGTACCAGGACCGGCGCTGCACCAAGACGCAGGACCACGGCCTGGACAAGGCCCTGGATCAGCAGCTGATCTCGCAGAGCCGGGACGCGCTCGAGCGTGGCCAGGCGGTGAAGTTCGAAACCAAGATCACGAACGTGAACCGCACCGTCGGCACCATGCTCGGCCACGAGGTGACCAAGCTCTACGGTGGCGCGGGCCTGCCCGACGACACCATCGACATCACCTTCACCGGCTCGGCGGGCAACAGCTTCGGCGCCTTCGTGCCGGCCGGTATCACGCTGCGTGTGCAGGGTGACGCGAACGACTATGTCGGCAAGGGACTTTCCGGCGGCCACCTGGTGGTCCGCCCGTCGCTGAACGCGCCGGCCGAGTTCGTGGCGGAAGAGAACATCATCGCGGGCAACGTGATCCTGTTCGGCGCCACCAACGGCAAGGCGTTCATCCGCGGTGTGGTCGGCGAGCGGTTCGCCGTGCGTAACTCGGGCGCCCTCGCGGTGGTCGAGGGTGTCGGCGACCACGGCCTGGAGTACATGACCGGCGGCCGGGTGGTCATCCTCGGCGAGACCGGGCGCAACTTCGGCGCCGGTATGTCCGGCGGTGTCGCGTTCGTCTACAACCCGAACGGCACCTTCGAGGCCAGGCTCAACCCCGAGCAGGCCGACGCCGTCGAGCAGCTGTCCGGTGACGACTTCACCTGGCTGCGCGACATCATCACCCAGCATCGCGATCAGACGGGTTCCGCTGTCGCCGAACGCATTCTGGGCGACTGGTCGCAGCAGGTGAACCACTTCGTCAAGCTCATGCCCCGCGAGTACAAGAAGGTTCTGCTGGCCATCTCCGAAGCGGAGAAGGCAGGCAAGGACGTGGACGAAGCGATCATGGAGGCGGCCCGTGGCTGACGCACGACGCATCCAACAGCTGAGTCCGATGTCCACAGGCAAGATTACGGAGGCCGAACGTGGCTGACGCACAAGGGTTTTTGAAGCACACCTCGCGGGAACTACCCACCCGTCGACCGGTCGAGTTGCGGTTGATGGACTGGAAAGAGGTCTACGAGCAGGGATATCCGAAGGAGACCCTGCAGCGTCAGGCCAGCCGCTGCATGGACTGCGGTATTCCGTTCTGCCACAACGGCTGCCCGCTCGGGAACCTGATCCCCGAGTGGAACGACCTGGTCTACAAGGGACAGTGGCGCGAGGGCATCGACCGCCTGCACGCCACCAACAACTTCCCGGAGTTCACCGGGCGGCTGTGCCCCGCGCCGTGCGAGGCGTCCTGTGTCCTCGGCATCAACCAGGACCCGGTGACGATCAAGCAGGTCGAGATCGACCTGATCGAGAACGCCTTCGACGAGGGCTGGGTGACCCCGGTCTACCCGACCCGGTTGACCGGCAAGAAGGTCGCCGTCGTCGGCTCCGGCCCGGCCGGACTGGCTGCCGCGCAGCAGCTCACCCGCGCCGGTCACACCGTGACCGTGTTCGAGCGGGCCGACCGCATCGGCGGGCTGCTGCGCTACGGCATCCCGGAATTCAAGATGGAGAAGCGCTTCATCGATCGCCGGATGGCGCAGATGGAGGCCGAGGGCACCATCTTCAAGACCGGCGTGAACGTGGGCATCGACATCACCGCCGAGCAGCTGCGCGAGCAGTACGACGCGATCGTGCTGTCCGGCGGCGCCACCATCGCGCGTGACCTGCCCATCCCCGGTCGCGAACTCGACGGCATCCACCAGGCCATGGAGTTCCTGCCGTGGGCCAACAAGGTGCAGCTCGGCGACGACGTCACCGATGCCGACGGCCTGCCGCCCATCCACGCGAAGGGCAAGAAGGTCATCATCATCGGCGGCGGCGACACCGGCGCCGACTGCCTCGGCACCTCGCACCGGCAGGGTGCCGCGAGCATCCACCAGTTCGAGATCATGCCGCGCCCGCCGGAGGAGCGTGCCACCTCCACCCCGTGGCCGACCTACCCGCTGATGTTCCGGGTGTCCTCGGCGCACGAAGAGGGCGGCGAGCGGGTGTTCTCCGTGAACACCGAGCGTTTCGTCGGCACCGACGGCAAGGTCACCGGCCTGCAGGCGCACGAGGTCAAGATGTCCAACGGCCGCTTCGAGAAGGTCGACGGCACCGACTTCACCCTCGAGGCCGACCTGGTGCTGCTCGCCATGGGCTTCACCGGTCCCGAGAAGCCCGGCCTGCTCGAAGATCTCGGCGTCGGCTACGACCAGCGCGGCAACGTCCAGCGCGACAAGGGCTGGGCGACCAACATCCCCGGCGTCTTCGTCGCGGGCGACATGGGCCGCGGTCAGTCCCTCATCGTCTGGGCCATCGCCGAGGGTCGCGCCGCGGCCTCCTCGGTGGACCGCTTCCTGGAAGGTGAGACGGCGCTGCCCGCCCCGATCACCCCCACCATGGTCGCCCAGCGATGAGCTGAAACCCCTCTCTTACCGGAGCGGTAAAAGCGCCTGTGGACACTGACGTCCACAGGCGCTTTTGTATTTCGACAGTGACGCGACACTCCCGGAGATAGTTCTGGCCTCAACGGATTCCAGCCGAGCGTGCGGTGGTGCTTGGCACGCTATGTCGAGACGCCCTCCGTATTTGCCGCATCCCTGTGTCACTCCGTTGTTAGTTGGCGTTCGAAGGCTGTTATAGCCGCTTAAAGGGTGTGCTATTCGCCATGAATTCATGTTTGCTATGTGATTGCCGACTGCTGAGCCGTGGATTTCGGGACGCCGGCGGGCTGTTGGGCGCCGGGTTGTGCTGGGGACGTGGGGGTTTGGGCATTCGACGGAAAACGGACATGGCCCGGGGTTTCGGATGGCGCGAGCGGCTTTGTCCCTCTATTGTGATCCCGTCGCGCTGCTGATCTTGGGATGTGGGTTTAGGGTCGCAGCCGTCATGTCGGAGGGTGACTGGAGTTAACCCAGCGTGCACTGGAAGTCACTCGCCGGGTTCAGAGTTGGTGCGCAACTTGTCGGGGATGCCCACGAGGGGCATTGGTTTGGACTGGAGCGGTATGCAGTTGAAGAATGTTGTCGCGGCTCTTGGTGCATCCGCGACGGTGTTGTCCGGCATGGTTTTCGGCGCCGGTTCCGTGAGCGCGGATCCTGGCTGCCCGAACCTCTACGTAGTGGCGATCCCGGGTACCTGGGAGACCGGCAAAGACAAGAAGCCGCAACCCGGCATGCTGGCCGGCGTCACCAACAAGCTGCCGCGGTCGACGGAGGTCGACTACGTGACTTACGCCGCGACCGCCTTCCCCTGGGAGGGCGAGGTCTACGGCAACTCGAAGAAGGAAGCCGTCGATCGGGCGCGCGGCCTGATCTCGGACATGGCGCACACGTGCGGCGCGACGAAGATCGCGCTCATCGGATACAGCCAGGGCGCCGACGCCGCCGGTGATCTCGCCGCCGAGATCGGCACCGGGCTCAGCGTCGTTGCGCCGGAACGGATCTCCGGCGTCGGCCTGATCTCCGACCCGCGTCGTTCGCCGACCGATGTCCAGGTCGGCGCGCCCGCGCCCGGCGCGGGTGCCGGTGGCCCCCGGGTCGGCGGCTTCGGCTGGGTCAGCGATCGCACCCGCAGCATCTGCGCGCTGGACGACCTGTACTGCGCGACCGCGCCCGACGACTTCGTCACCCGGTTCGCCGGTTTCATGGCGCAGGCCTCGGACGCGAACCCGGCCAACGTGTGGCGCTACCAGATCGAAGCCGGAAACATCATGAACGACCTGTTCGCGAACGGTGGCGTACCCACCCTGCAGGCGCAGCTGACCGACTCGGCGAACGAGCAGCGGGCCAAGGACCTGGAGCGGTTCTACAAGTCGCAGGCGCACACGCTGTACGGCAGCTACCCGGTCGGCGGCGGTCAGACCGCCGTCTCCTGGATGCACAACTGGATCGCGGGCATGGCCTGATCCACCCGGCATAAAGCGAAGGCCCACCTCCTGGCACGGGAGGTGGGCCTTCGCTTTATGCCGAGCAGGGATTATCCGGAGCCGGTCGGCGGCAGCAGCTGCTGGAACTGCTGGAACTGTTGCGGTGCGCCACCCGGATGCGGGTGCTGGCCGCGGTGCGGGCCGCCGGGACGGTGCTTGTGGTGGGGCCGGTTGATGTCGGCACCCTGCTGGTCCACGTCACCATTGGCCGGCTGAACCTGAATCGTGGCATCGGCCGGGGCCTCGGCGGAGGCGGTGGCCGCGAACGCGCCGAGCGGCAGGGCGACGAGCGCGCCCGCCGCGGCGATCCCGACAATGCGACGCCGCATGGATGTTCTGGAGAGCAACACGGAATTCCTTTCTCTCGAACTGTGCGCCACTGGGGTGGTGGCTCACCGGTCCCATAGAAGGTTCCGTCGCTGGGATGGCGGTGCGACATCCCTGCCAATCGTCTGTGAATGACCGGTCAGGATTTGATATTGCGCGGCAACAGGTCCCAGACGTGCCCGTTCTCGTTGATCGTCGCCGCGGTCCGTCGACCGGTGCGGGAGAACAGGATTCGGGTGATCGAGCAGTAGTCGATCGGGAAGGTCAGCGGCCGTTCCAGCCCGAGTATCTCCTGCAGCAGCACGTTGACCACGCCGCCGTGCGTGAACGCGAGCACCGTGTCGGCCGGATCGGCGGCCGCGGCGATCTCGGTGACGGCGTCGAGCACCCGGGATTTGAACGCCCCGCCGTCGATCTGGTGTGGCAGGTGGCCGGCCTTGATCTGCTCGTAGACCTCGCGGAACTCGACCTTGGCGTCCTCGATGGGAATGTAGGCGGGCAGGTCGCGATCGTATTCGGCCAGGTCGTCGATGATGTCCACGCCGAGACCGAGCTTCGCGGCGGTCGGTGCCGCAGTGTCGCGGGCCCGGCGCTGCGGGCTGCTCACCACCCGGGTGATCTGATGCTGACTCAACGCGGCAGGTACCCGCTCGGCCTGCTCGAGGCCGACGGGAGCGAGCTCGGGATCGGCGGGACCGGCCGAGTTCATGATCCGGACCGGTTGGGCATGGCGAACGAGGATCAACTGCACAAGCCCCACTCTGCCGCATCGACGGCAAAGCCTCGATTCGGGCGAACGCCGAACTAGGACGAGCCGCCGGTGCACTCCCGCGGCGCCTCGAAGAAGGTGGTGAACCGCTCGGGGCGTCGTCAAGCATCGACACCCGTGCGATACTCGGAGCCATGACCGTCGAACCGTTTCCGCAGTGGCTTCGCCCGCCGCCGGGGGGGTTCGTCGCCGAGCATCTGGACCGCCTGCCCGACCTGCCCCCGCATACCGAGCTGATCGACGGGAGTCTCGTTTTCGTGAGTCCGCAGGCGAAGTTCCACATGCTGGTCATCACGCTGCTCGATTCGGCATTGCGGGCGCTTGCACCTGCGCGGCTACGTGTTCGGCGTGAGATGACGGTTACCCTCGGGCCCGCTCAACGCCCTGAGCCGGACCTCATCGTGGTTCATGCCGATCGCGACGGCGGCCCGGACCTCACCACTTACCAGGCCGACGATGTGGTCCTGGCCGTCGAGGTGGTTTCCGTCGAGTCGCGTACTCGTGATCGGGAGCGCAAGCCCCAGCTCTACGCCCGGGCCGGTATTGCCCACTTCTGGCGAGTGGAGAATGTCGACGGCCGCCCGGTCGTCTACGTCTACGAGCTCGACCCGGCAACGAAGGCGTACGCGCTCACCGGAATTCACCATGACCGCTTGAAGCTGACCGTTCCGTTCGATATCGACCTTGATCTGACCGACCTCGATCGGCTTTGAACTTTTAAACCCTCGACGCGCTCTTCGGTCAGCTTGAACAAGGTGCTGAGCCGCACGACTACGCCGAGGTGCGGCGGAGGACCGCAGTCGCTGGCTCGCGCTGTATGTGCTGTGCGGCGGCATGCTGATGATCGTGCTCGACGCCACGATCGTGAACGTCGCGCTGGCCGATATCCAGCAGGACCTGGGCTTTACGTCTGCGGGCCTGGCCTGGGTGGTGAACGGATACCTGATCTCGTTCGGCGGCCTGCTGATGCTGGCGGGCCGGCTCGGTGACCTGATCGGCCGCCGCACCATGTTCCTGTCCGGCCTGGTGGTCTTCACCGTGGCGTCGGTGCTGTGCGGGCTGGCCATCAACGAGGTCACCCTCATCGCGGCCCGGTTCCTGCAGGGCATCGGCGGCGCGATGACCTCCGCGGTCATCCTCGGCATGATCTTCGCGATGTTCCCCGATCCGCGGGAGCAGGCCAAGGCGATCGGGCGCTACGCGTTCGTCGCGTCGGCCGGTGGTGCGATCGGGCTGCTGCTCGGCGGGCTGCTCACCGCGCTCGACTGGCGGCTGATCTTCCTGGTCAACCTGCCGATCGGCATCCTGGTCGGGTTCGGTGCACTGAAGATCCTGGACAAGGATCAGGGTGCGGGTCTGAAGGGTGGCGCGGATGTGCCTGGCGCCGTGCTGATTACCTCGGCGCTGATGCTCGGTGTGTACACCATCGTCAAGCCCGCGGCCGAGTACGGCTGGACCGATCCGGTCACGCTGGGTCTCGGGGCGGCCTCGCTGGTGCTGCTCGCCGGGTTCGTCGCCCGGGAGGCGACGGCGAAGACGCCGCTGATGCCGTTGATGCCGTTGATGCCGTTGAAGATCTTCCGGTCGCGGAACCTGTCCGGCGCCAACGTGATTCAGGTGGTCACCGTGGCGGGCATGTTCGGCATGTTCTTCATGGGTTCGCTGTACCTGAAGCAGGTGCTCGGCTACGAGCCGATGCAGCTGGGTCTGGCGTTCTTCCCGGTCGCCGCGATCATGGGTCTGCTCTCGGTGCGCTACTCCGAGGGCCTGGTGATGAAGTACGGCCCGCGCAAGGTGCTGATTCCGGGTCTGTCGCTGATTCTCGCGGCGCTGCTCTGGCTGACCCAGGCGCCGGTAGACGGCAACTACTGGCTGCACATCTTCGGCCCGATGGTGCTGTTCGGAACCGGTGCGGGACTTGCCTTCCCGGCGCTGATGAACCTGGCGATGTCCGGGGTGGAACCGGAGGAAGCAGGGCTGGCCTCCGGCCTGGCCAACACCACCATGCAGGTCGGTGGCGCACTCGGTCTCGCCGTGCTCGCCACCCTGTCGGCGAGCAAGTCCGCCGACCTGCTGAAGGCGGGCACGCCGGTGAACGAGGCACTGACCAGCGGGTTCCAACTCGCGTTCTGGATCGGCGCCGCACTGGTCACCGCCGCGTTGCTGGCGGCGGTGTTCGTCCTGAAGTCGGTTCCGGCCGTCACACACGGCAGCCACGACCTCGACGACGAGCTGTTGCTCGAGGCGGAAGTGGCATCCGCGCGCACCGCTATCTGACGGTAGCTCAACGCAATTGGCCCGGCTCGCATCGCGCGAGCCGGGCCGTTGACGTCTGTCCGGTTACTGCTTCCTGCGCCGCATCAGCAGGTAGACGCCGCCGATGATGGCCGCGACCACCAGCAGGCAGCAGAGGCCGCCGATGATCAGGCCGCCGCTGCTGCGCTTCTTTTTCTTCGCCGCGAGTTCCATCGCCGAGTTCCAGGTATCTGGGCTCGCCCAGACGCTGTGGTCCACCAGGCTCATATTGGTCAGCAGGTCAAGGTACATTTCCGAACCCCATCTCGTGTATCGGACTCCTCCCGGGGCCGAATGTTCCCGGCCGCCCCGGCCCGAATTTCCCAGGGTAGCTGTCCGATTCGTCCCCTGTGAACCCTTCGCTGGCAATGCTGGAGTTCAGCGAGGTTTCACCAACGGGAACGGCAATGTCTCGCGGATGCTGCGCCCGGTGATCAGCATGACCACCCGGTCGACGCCCATGCCGAGCCCGCCGGTCGGCGGCATCGCGTGCTCCAGCGCCTGCAGGAAGTCCTCGTCGAGCTCCATCGCCTCCGGGTCGCCGTTGGCCGCGAGCAGCGACTGCTCGGTGAGCCTGCGCCGCTGCTCGACCGGATCGGTGAGCTCGCTGTAGGCGGTGCCGAGTTCGACACCCCAGGCGACCAGATCCCAGCGTTCAGTTACTCCCGCAATCAGGCGGTGCGCGCGGGTCAGCGGGGACACCGAGGTGGGGAAGTTGATGTAGAAAGTCGGTTCCTCCGTAGCGGATTCGACCAGGTGCTCGTACATCTCCAAGACGACCTGCCCGGCGTCCCAGCCGTGCTGATAGGGCACCTCGGCCTTGTCGCAGATCTCGCGCAGCTGGTCCAGCTCGGTCTCCGGGGTGATCTCGACGCCGAGTGCCTCGGACACCGCGCCGTGCACCGTCTTCACCGCCCACTCGCCCGAGATGTCCACCTGCTCATAGGAACCGTCGGGCTGCGGCCGTAACGCCACCATCGCGCCGTTGGCCGCGAGCGCGGCCTCCTGGATGAGCTGACGGCAGACGTGCATCATCCGCTCGTAGTCGCTGTGCGCCTCGTACGCCTCGAGAATGGTGAACTCGGGGTTGTGGCTGAAGTCGACGCCCTCGTTGCGGAAGGTCCGGCCGATCTCGAACACTTTCTCCATGCCGCCGACACAGAGCCGCTTCAGGTACAGCTCGGGCGCGATCCGCAGATACAGATCCAGGTCGTAGGCATTGATGTGGGTGAGGAACGGGGTGGCGTTGGCGCCGCCGTGCACCTGCTGCAGGATCGGCGTCTCCACCTCCAGATAACCCCAGGCGTTCAACGAGTCCCGCAGCGAGCGCACCACCGCGCTGCGCTTGGCGAGCACCTCCCTGGTCTCGGGATTGATCGCCATGTCGACGTAGCGCTGACGCACCTTCGCCTCGGGGTCGGACAGGCCTTTCCACTTGTCCGGCAACGGATGCAGGCACTTGCCGAGCATCCGCCAGTCCGCCGCGAGCAGCGACAGCTCGCCGCGGCGGCTGCGGCCGATCTGACCGCTGACCTCGATCAGGTCACCGAGGTCGAAGAACTCGGTGAACTCGGCGCTGCGGTCGGCGCCGACCCGATCGCGGTCGATGACCAGCTGGATGTCGTCGGTCCAGTCGCGCACCACGGCGAAGATCACGCCGCCGTAGTCGCGGATGCGCAGCAGCCTGCCGCAGACCCGGACCGTGGTGCCGCGCGGCGACTGCCGGGCCCCCGCGACGGTGTGCGTCGGGGGATAGGCGACCGGGTAGGCCTCGACACCGGATGCGGTGAGCCGGTCCAGCTTGTCCATCCGCACCCGCACCTGCTCGGGACGTCGCGGCAGTTGTTCCTTGCCTTCGACCGGACCGAGGTCGGGCGGACTGCCGTCGGCGTGCAGCCCGGTCATCGTCGCGGGCACCGCGCTGTGCATGCCGGTGTGCGTGATGGTGTCCGGCTCCTTGCCGAACCGGGGCAGGAAGCCCTCGGCGAGCGCGCTGGCGACCGCGACCCGCGGTAGCTGCCTGCGCTCCTCGAACAGGAAAAACCGTGGCACCCAATGCGGTTGGTACTTCACGTTGGAGCGGTACAGCGCCTCCAGCTGCCACCAGCGCGAAAAGAACAGCAGCACACCGCGCCACAGCCGCAGGATCGGACCGGCGCCGATCCGCCCGCCCTCCTCGAACACCGAGCGGAACACCGCGAAGTTCAGCGAGACCTTGGTGATGCCCTGCTGCTCGGAGTTGAGCGCGAGCTGCGAAATCATCAGCTCCATCACGCCATTCGGGCCGTGCGGGTCGCGGCGCATCAGCTCCAGCGAGGCACCGGTGCGGCCCCACGGCACCAGCGACAGCATGCCGAGCACCCGGTCCTGGCCGTTGACCGCCTCCACCAGCAGGCAGTCCGCGTCCAGCGGATCGCCGAGCCGACCGAGCGCCATCGAGAAGCCGCGCTCGGTCTCGGTGTCGCGCCAGGCATCCGCGCGAGCGATCACCTGTTTGAACTCCTCGGCCGGGATGTCGCGGTGGCGTCGGATCCGAACGACGATGCCGTGCTTGCGCAACCGGTTCGCGGCCTGGCGGACCGGCTTCATCTCCGGGCCCGCCAGGGAGAACGTCCTGGTGTCCAGGATGGCCTCGTCGCCGAGCCGGATCGCGGACAGGCCCGCCCGCCGATACGACGTCGCGCCGAGTTCGCTGGCACCCATCACCGCCGGCGCCCAGCCGAATTGGTCGGCCAGCCGCAACCAGGCGTCGATCGCCTGCGGCCATGCCTCCCGGATGCCGATCGGGTCGCCGCTGGCGAGACAGACGCCTAGTTCCACGCGATAGGTGACCGCCGCTTTACCGCTCGGCGCGAACACCACCGCCTTGTCGCGCCGGGTGGCGAAGTAGCCGAGCGAGTCCTCCTGATCGGAACGTTCCAGCAGGCCGCGGATCGCGGATTCGTCGGTGCCGGTCATCGCGTTCGCCGCGCGCTGTGAGCGCAGCAGGATGATCACCGCGGCGAGCAGCGCGATGGCGCCGAACAGGCCGAGCAGGAAGTTGACGAACGGGCGCGGGTGGCCGTCGAAGTGTTCGTTGTCCACCAGCACCGCTGCGGTCACCCGATAGAGCGCCCAGCCGGGCCGCTGCGCGCCGCGCGGCAGCGAACCGGGGAACAACTCGACCAGCCCCCAGCCGAGCAGGAAGCCGACCGCCAGGCCGCCCGCGAGCACACCGAGCGCCTTCCAGCCCGCCCCGCGGCGCACCTTCGTGTAGAACTCGCGCCAGGCCGCGACGAGCACCACGACCACGGCGAGGTGCACGATCAGCGCGACCAGGGCGTCGATCGAGCCGGTATCCGCGAACTCCAGGCCGTCGGCCAGCAGCGCGTGCAGCAGCACGTAGCTGATCAGCAACCACCAGGCGATGCGCTTGCGGCTGGCCAGCGCGCCGGCCAGCAGGCCGATGATCAGCGCCCACATCAGGTTGGTGTCGGGTGCGTCGAAGTAGTAGCTGTCGATGTAGCGACGCGGGACCTGGGTCAGGAAGCGCAGGCCGGGCGAAAGGCTCCAGAGAAAACACGCCACCGCGAAAACCCCGACCACCAGCCCCGCGATATGCGGGACCTCGGTCAGTCGTCCGTGCCCTCGATGTGGGACCGGTGGGGTCGGTCTGTCCGCGGGCGGTTCGATCAGGTGTTGCCGGGCTTGCGTGGTGGTCACTGAACCAGTGTGTACGGTGCCGCCGTCCGGGTGCTCGAAGACCACCCGGGCATGTCGGTTCTCGGCGCGTCGCACACGCGTGTCAGCGCCGCGCGCGGGGGCTGGCGTTTACCGATTTCGGGTGCAAGGTAAGGATGTATCTCATGGCAGAACCAGTCGACGTACCGATCGATGACGAAGGCATTCGGCTCGGTCAGTTCCTGAAATTGGCCAATCTGATCGAATCCGGCTCGGAGGCGAAGACGGTGATCGCCTCCGGCCTGGTGCGGGTGAACGACGAGGTGGAACTGCGCCGCGGGCGGCAGTTGCAGATCGGCGACGTCGTCACCCTGGCCGGCCGTCAGGCGAGGGTATCGGTCTGACCTGCCCTTTTCAGTCCTCGGCGCGGACCACGACACCGTCGTGGTCGCTGTAGAGCAGGTCGCCGGGCACGAAGGTGACGCCGCCGAATTCGACGGGCACGTCACGGTCGCCGGAACCCGTCTGGGTGCTCTTGCGCGGGTTGGTGCCCAGCGCCTTGATACCGATGTCGAGGGTGCGCAGGATCGCCGAGTCGCGCACCGCGCCGTTGATGATCACGCCGGCCCAGCCGTTGTCCACGCCGCGTCCGGCGATGACGTCGCCGACCAGTGCGGTGTGAATGCTCGCGTCGCCGTCGACGACCAGCACCTTGCCGTTGCCTGGTTCGCCGAGCGTCTGCTTGACCAGCAGGTTGTCCTGGAAGCAGCGGATGGTGGTGATGCGGCCGGCGAAGGCCGCGCGGCCACCGAACTGGATGAACTGCGTGTCGCAGCTGCGGATCTCGGGGCCGATCTCGTCGGCCAGGTCGGCAGTAGCCACAACATCATTCTGCGATTCGGTCACCAGCTCAGCTTAGGACTGGCCGAACCGGACTTCCGGGAGGGCCGGTCCCGTTGTGAAATCGATCGCTATGGGTGTGCCGAGGGGCGCTAACGGTGCCCGTAGTGCAGTTCGTACATCTCCCGATCGTGCTCGGAGAACTTGGCGCGGTCCACCAGATCCGGGTTCAACCCGTGCTGGACCAGACGGTAGCGACGCCAGACATAGCTGAGCGCCACGGTGAAGATGATCATCGGGACGATCATCATCACGATCAAGCCGATCTTGAGCAGCATCGGCCCGGGAAAGAGCAGGACCAGCGCGAAGAACGGTAGGACGGGTCCGAGGAACCGGACGAGATATCGCTCCATGGCCCCGTGTCCGACGAGGTCGCGGATGACCCACTCGTGCAGCTCCTCGGGGAGCTCGCGGCCCAGGTCGTAGGCGACCCGCTGCCGAATTGTGGGGGTATTCATACCTGAAGGCTATGCCTATGGTGTTGGTCACCGCTAGGTTGCTGGGCCCCTCAACCTCGGCCGTGACGACGCTCGTAAGCGAGGCGTTCCGGCTCGGCCTTGCGGCGGGCATCCGCGTCGGCCAGCGTCGGATCGAGTCCGTGCTTGATCAGCCGGTGCCGCCGGTACACGTACATCAACGCCACCGTGAAGTAGATCAGCGGCAGATACAGCAGCGCCATCATCGCCAGGCCCATCCACAACGGGCCGGGCAGCAGCAGGAACAGCATGAGCACCGGAATCAACGGCACCAGGATGCGCAGCAGATAACGTCGCGTCGCGCCGGGTCCGACCAGGTCCTCGCGCACCCAATCGGTCATCGACGCGGGTAAGGGTCGGCCGAGGATGTAGCCGATGCGCTGGAAGAACGACGGTGTGGCGCTCAAAACCGCACCCACTCCGGCACGCGCGAGCCGCGCCGTGGCGGGACTCGCTTGCTGCGCTCATTCATTGATCAAGCATCCCGCACGGCACAAATCAGTGAACGGACTCGTCCGATTCGGCCGCGCGGTTCTTGTGGAACGCCGTGATCTGGGTGATCAGGTTGTGCGTGGTGTGCTGCACCGCGATCTTCATGAACGGCTCGATGGTCTTGCCGAGCGCGCGTCCGGCCAGCCCGCCGCCGACCCGGAAGTCGACGATCGCGTCGACGGTACACAACCCGTCGCCCTTGGGGTGGAACAAGAAGGTCGACTCGACCTCGAAGCCCTTGATCGACTTCACCGAGATGACGGCGTTCTCCTCCCAGCGCACGACCTCGATGCGGGACTTGAGCGAGGCGGGCCCGAGCTTGATGTGGCCGTCGAACGCGGCGCCGACGCCGACCGTCTGCGCGCCGACCGGGGTGAAGGACTGGATCCCGTACAGGAAGCGGGGCAGGCTCTGATAGTCGTTCACGTAGGCGAACGCGGACTCCGCCGACGCGGCACAGTCCTCGACGATCTTCACTTCGGTCATGCGAAAACAGTAACTGGTTTCGATCTAGGTCGCCGCGCCTGCGTGCGGCCACGGGCGGTGCGAGTTACGCGGTGAGCGCGAGGGTGGCGGCCAGGCCGAAGGCCAGCGCCATCACCACCACCTCGACGGCGGCTCGGCGCAGGGATGCCTCGGCGGTCATCCGATGATCGGCCGCCCGGTGCACCCAGCTGCGACGCCACCACCAACCGAGGGCCAGCAGGCCAACCAGTACAACGGTTTTCGCGAGCAGGATGCGGCCGTAGCCGGTGGTGACGAACGGCGTGATCCCACCGACCCGCACCAGCCCGTTGAGCAACCCGGTCACAGCCACCGCCGCGACCAGCGGCAACGCCACCGCCGAGTACCTCGGCAACACCACGGCCCACTCGCCACGCGTGCGCACCACCAGCGCGAGCGCGACCAGCAGCCCGAACCAGGCCGCCGCCGCCAGCGCGTGCACGGCGGCGAGCACCGATCCGAACGCCTGCTGGGACATGTGCCCGGTGATCGGCCGCAGCGCCAGCGCGACCGCCGCGAACACCAGAACCAGGTCGGCGGACGCGATATCCGCCCTTCGGAAGGCGATCGCCGAGTAACAGGCGACCGCGCCAACACCCACCAGGATCGCGATGCCGACCTGCCCACCGCTGATCTCCACCAGATAGGTGCCGAACTGCCCGGCACCCAACCTGCCGACCGGCATGCCGACCACCTGGGCCGCCTCGAACACCAGCACCGCGAACTCGGTGCTGCACCAGAATCCGGCCAGCACCGCGAGCAACCGCCACGGCGGCACCAGCCGCTCGTGCACCCGGGGCAACGCGGCGAGCCCGAGCACCGTCGCACCGACACCGTCCGCGAGCACCCGCACGGTCGCCTCGGCGGCGAAACCCGCAGGAAGCGCCAGCGCCCAGGCGATTACGACGCCGAGCAACCCGGCCGGGACGATCAGCAGCACCGACCACGGCGCGCGCGCGGTGCCCCGCCGCGCACCGCCCCGGCCGCCGATCGTCCTACCCGTCACTGCTGCTTCGGTTTCCGGCTCCTGCCGCCGAACAGCGCGAACGCCAGCCCGCCGCCGAAGAGCACGACGGCGCCGACGATGAAGACCCACAACGGAACTCCGCCGGAGCCGTCGTCGCCGGAGCTACCGCCGTTGGCGGTCGGCTTGGGTCCGGGCACGCCGTTGCCCGCCTTGCTGAGCGTGAAATGCCGTTTGCCGCTGACCGGATGGCCGTCGGCGGAGGTCACCCGGTAGGCGACCGTGTACTCGCCGACCGGACCCAGCTCGCCGACCTCGACGCTGACCGTGTTGCCGTCGACAGTCGGCGCGCTCTTCGACCACAGGTTGCCGTCCGGGCCAACCACGGTGAGCGACGGGAAGTTCGGCTGCAGTGCCTCGTTGAAGGTGATGCTGGCCCGCGCCGGACCCGCCTCGATCGTCGCGCCGTCATCGGGCATGCTGGCGGTCGGGGCGGAGTGCGCGGCGGCGGTTCCCGTTGCGGCAACACCGAATCCGAGTAGGAACACCCCCGCGACGAGCGCGGTGAGTAGCCGCCGGGTCACGACTGCCGCGCCCGGATCACGTTGCCGAGGCCGAGCGCGACGCCGAGCAGGCCCAGTGCCAGGCCGATGCCGCCGAGCCAGCGGGCGGTGTTGTCGGTGTCATCGGCGGACGTGCCCGCGGCCTCGCTGTCGACCTTGTGATCATCGGCGGCGTCGGCCTTGCCCTTGGCCAGGGTGAGCGACGGGGCGGGATGTTCGGGCTCCGCGCCGTCCTTGCCCGCGGGCTGATCCCAGCTGACGACCTTGCCGTCGCTGTAGGTCTGCTTCGTCGGGAAGCTGACCGTCGGCGCCGCGGGCAGCGGGCCGACCGAGACCGCGAAGCGCTGGAACTGGCCGGGGCCGACGCCGGGGTTGCCCGGTTCGGCGGTCCAGGTGATCGCGGTGATCTCCGACTTCTCGTTCTTCTCTACCTTGGCCGACCAGCCAGGAATCGGCTCGGTGCGTGCGCTTTTCAGGTTGGGCAGGGTGACGGTGAGCGCGGTGGTGCTCGCCGTCTCGGATTCGTTGGGCACCCGGAAGGTGGCGACCCCGTACTTGCCCTGCTGGGCGCCGGGCGCATCGACGCTGACGTGTGCGGCGGCGGTGCCGCCGGCCAGGAATGCGAGGGTGGCGGCGGCCACGGCCGTGCCGGTGGCGCGCGAAATCGAACGGTGCATGAGGGAAAAGCTTTCTGTCCGAAGGGGAGTGGTGCGGCGGGTCAGGCAGGCACCGGCGGCGCGCGCGGGCCGATCGCCCCGTTCGGTGGGCAGCGGTAGTGCGGGAGACCAGGATTGGACCAGTGCGCCGGTTCGCGGACGCGGGGGAAGTGCGGCTTGGCGAGCACGGCGCGGACCGCGCCGGAGGCCACGGCGTAGAGCCGCTCGGTGATCGAGATGACCGCGGCACAGCCGAGCGCGGCGACGGCGTGCGCGACCAGCATCCAGCCGGTGGGCAGCGGATTCGTTGCGGCAGCGGAGTGTTCGTGGCCGAGCAGGCCGGACAGCACGACATGGCTCGCCAGCTGCCCGAGCATGAGCAGGCCGAGCACCGAACCACGGCTACGGGCAAGCACATTCGCCGTGCCACCGGCCAGTGCGGCCACCGCGAGCAGCAGCGTCAGCTCGGCCGAACCGGGAAAACCGCCGCCCGCGATGCCGTGCGCGGCGACGGCGAGCGCCCCCACCAACACGCCGACCAGGCCACCACGCAGGTGGCCGGTGAGCGGTGATGGGGGCATCCGGGGAAAGGTCAGCGCACGCCGAGCTTGGCGAGCACGTCCGCCTCGACCCCGGACAGTTCCTCCGCGATCGAGGTGTGCACGGCACGGCGGCGCGGTGCGGGCATCTGCTCGGCGGCCTGCACCGCGGTGGCGAGGCTGTCCAGCCGGGCCTGGGTGGCGGCGACGAACTTCTGCGTCTCGCCCTTGTCCTTGCCCTGCGCGCTGACCTTGCCAAGGGCCGCTTCGCTGTTCGCGATCCTGGCCTGCAGCTTGGCGCCGTGGCCGCCGAAGTCGCCGAGCTGTTCGATGCCGATGCCGAGCTGCTGGGCCTTGCGGGTGTCCAGCTGCGCGCGCAGGAACGTGGCGGCGCGGTAGGCCAGCGGCGCGAGCACCGGGATGAGCACCCGCGCGACGCCGAGGTACTTCTTCACCTGACTCGCGCTGAACAGCTCACGCTCGGCCCTGGCGGCCAGCTTGAGCGAGGCCTTCTCCTCCGCCTGCAATGCCGAGATCTGCGCCTTGGCCACCTTGCGCTGGGTACGGGCCTCCGCGCGGCGGGACTTGCGATCGTTCTTGGCGACCAGCTTGGCTTCCAAACCGGCCTTGTGCTTGAGAGCTTTCGCCTCGGCCCTGCGGCTCGGGCGCCGCTTGCGCTTCGTGAACAACCCCATCGAAGGCCCTCCGTCATGCTGGTTTGCCATGGCAGTACGACGCCGGGGAAAGCCCGTCCGCCCATGTCACACGGTTTGTCGATACCCTATCGGGTCCATGTTGACACGAGCGAGCGTAGGGGAGCGGAGTTGTCGGCCGCGTGGCCGCGAACGGCGCTCGCAGAACTCGCGCTGCGGCGGTCCTGTGTGGAGTGAGCGCGGGTTCGAACCACTGCTGTGCCCACGGGGTTCGTGGGTTTGTCGGGGGTAGGGACCATACTGCATAACGTGGAATCGGGCATCGGTGACCGAGAAGGTCGCAAGCACAACGGCACGGCCGTCGAACGGCCGACCGGCGTTGCGGGTGCGCCGACCCCGTTCATCGATGCCAGGGCGCTGATCGGTTGTCGGCATCGGCTGCATCTGGACGCGGTCCATCCCGGGGCATTGCTCGGGGTCACCGAGGATCCCGGGGTGCGGCAGCGCCGGGAGGCGGCGACGGCGCATCGGCTGCGGGTGCGCGACGCGTTGATCGCGGCGGACCCGGACGGCTGGCTGGTGATCGATCCCACGCTGCGCGCGTCCGAGCGGGCCGAGGCCACCATGCAGGCGTGCGCGGCTGGCGTGCAACACATCTGGGGCGGGCTGCTGCCGCAGGAACCGGAGACGGGCAGGCGCGGCGGCTCGGAGATTCTGCTGCGCGATCTCGATCGCGGCGGGTACATCCCGGTGATCGTGGTGAACCACAAGGTGACCGACCCGCGTAATCCCGAACCCGCCGACTTCCACCCGACCACGTCCGACCCGTTCCACTGGAACCCGCGCCCGGATCGGCACCGCAAGCTGCGTCAGCAGCCGCGCGACCAGCAGCGGCTCGCACACCTCTACCGAATGTTGCAGCGCCACGGCATGGCCAGCCCGGCGCTGGTCGGCGGCGCGATCGGCTACCACTTCGACTGCATCCTGGTGCACGACCTCGGCCCGGTGCTCGCCGACTACGACCAGCGCTACGCCGACCGGGTCGCGGTGGTGCGCGGCGAACTGCCGACCGTGCCGTCGAAGGTGCCCGAGTGCAGGCAGTGCCCGTGGTGGACCCGCGGCATCGACGGCCCGAGCTGCGAGGGCTGGTTGGTCGAGCACCGCGACGTCAGTCTCGTCGCGCCCGGCTCGCGCGCCGAGGTGCTGCGCAGGCACGGCGTGCAGACGATCGACGACCTGGCCGACTGGGCGGGCGACGACCCCGACGACTGGCAGCACGGGCCGTTCGACGAGGCCGTGGTCACCGCGCGGGCCTGGATCGCGGGCGCGCCGCTGGTGCGCCGGGTCGAGCCGGTCCGGGTGCAACGCGCCGACGTCGAGGTCGATGTCGACCTGGAGAGCTTCCAGGAATACGGCGCATACCTGTGGGGCACACTGCTCGACGACGTGTACCGCCCGTTCGTCACCTGGGACCCGCTGCCCACCGAGGACGAGGGCCGCTCGTTCGGCGAGTTCTGGACCTGGCTGATGGCGATTCGCGCGGAAGCCGCCGCGAACGGGAAAACCTTTGCCGCCTACTGCTACTCGCGCACCGCCGAGGACAAGTGGCTGTACGAGTCGGCGCGCCGCTTCGCCGGACGTCCCGGGGTGCCGACGGTCGACCAGGTGCGCGCGTTCGTCGACGGGCCGGAGTGGGTGGACATGTTCCAGGCCGTCTCCGACCAGTTCATCTGCCCGAACGGTAAGGGCCTCAAGAAGATCGCCCCGGTCGCGGGCTTCGCCTGGCGCGATGCCGAGGCGGGCGGCGAGGCGTCGATGAGCTGGTATCGGCTGGCCGTCGGCTACGAGGCCGAGCCAGACATGTCCCAGCGCACCCGTCTGCTGGAGTACAACGAGGACGATGTTCGGGCCACCCAGGTGCTGCGCGACTGGATGTCGAACCGGGCAGACCTCGAGGTTCCTGGCCTCGCGGATTTCGGGCGTCGTACTATCGCGTCGTGACTGAGCACGTCGAACAACTCGAGTTCCAAGCAGAGACCCATCAGCTGCTCGAGCTGATGATCCATTCGGTCTACTCCAACAAGGACACCTTCCTGCGGGAGTTGATCTCCAACTCCTCGGACGCGCTGGACAAGCTGCGGATGGAGTCCTACCGCGACAAGGACCTGCATGTCGACACCGCCGACCTGCACATCGAGCTCGCGGTCGACCAGTACAACCGGGTCCTGACCGTCCGGGACAACGGCATCGGCATGTCCAGGGCCGAGGTGGTGGACCTGATCGGCACCCTGGCCAAGTCCGGCACCGCCGAGCTGCGCAAGAAGCTCAACGAGGCCAAGAGCGCCGCGGCGGGCAACGTCGACACCGCGGAGCTGATCGGCCAGTTCGGCATCGGCTTCTACTCGACCTTCATGGTCGCCGACAAGGTCACGCTGACCACGCGGCGCGCAGGGGAGACCGAAGGCACCCGCTGGGAGTCCGCCGCGGGCAGCTCGACCTACACCATCGAAACCCTCGACGAGGCGCCGCAGGGCACCACGGTCGCGCTGCACCTCAAGCCGGCCGACGAGGAAGACCACCTTTTCGACTACACCCAGGAGTGGAAGCTCCGGGAGATCGTCAAGAAGTACTCCGACTTCATCGCCTGGCCGGTCCGTATGCAGGTCGAGCGGACGGTCACCGAGGGTGAAGGGGAGGAGAAGACCGAGAAGACGGTCGTCGAGGACCAGACCCTCAACTCCATGAAGGCGCTGTGGACCCGCCCGAAGAGCGAGGTCAGCGACGAGGAGTACAAGGAGTTCTACAAGCACGTCAGCCACGCCTGGGACGATCCGCTGGAGATCATCCCGATGAAGGCGGAGGGCACCTTCGAATACCAGGCGCTGCTGTTCCTGCCGTCGCAGGCGCCGTTCGACCTGTTCACCCGCGAGCACAAGCGTGGCGTGCAGCTCTACGTCAAGCGGGTGTTCATCATGGACAACTGCGAAGAGCTGATGCCGGAGTACCTGCGCTTCGTCAAGGGTGTGGTGGACGCGCAGGACCTCTCGCTCAACGTCTCGCGCGAGATTCTGCAGCAGGACCGGCAGATCCAGATGATCCGCAAGCGGCTGGTCAAGAAGGTGCTGTCCACGGTCAAGGACCTGCAGGGCGCCGAGGACCAGACCAAGTACCAGACCTTCTGGAAGGAATTCGGCCGCGTCCTCAAGGAGGGCCTGCTCGGCGACGTCGACAACCGCGAAACCATCCTGCAGGTTTCCTCGTTCGCCTCGACGAACTCCGAGTCCGAGGTGACCACGCTCGCCCAGTACGTCGAGCGCATGCCCGAGGGCCAGGACGCCATCTACTACATGACCGGCGAGTCCCGTCAGCAGATCGAAAGCTCCCCGCACATGGAGGCTTTCAAGGCCAAAGGCCGCGAGGTGCTGATCCTCACCGAGCCGGTCGACGAGATGTGGGTCGGCTCGGTGCCGGAGTTCGACGGCAAGGCGTTCACGTCCATTGCCAAGGGCGAGGTCGACCTGGAGTCGGAGGACGAGAAGAAGGCCTCCGAGGCGCTGCGCGAACAGCAGGACAAGGATTTCGCCGAGGTGCTCGGCTGGCTCGGCAAGACCCTGGACGAGAGCGTCAAGGAGGTGCGCCTGACCAGTCGGCTCACCACCTCGCCCGCCTGCCTCGTCGGTGACGTCTTCGACTTCACCCCGATGCTGGAGCGGATGTATCGCGCGTCCGGTCAGCTGATGCCGGAAACCAAGCGGATCCTCGAGCTCAACCCGACCCATCCGCTGGTCACCGGCCTGCGCGACGCCTACGACACCCGCAAGGAAGACGCCGACGCGGGCAAGGTCCCCGAGCTCACCGAGACCGCCGAACTGCTCTACGGCACAGCGGTCCTGGCCGAGGGCGGCGAGCTGAAGGATCCGGCGCGGTTCGCGCACATCCTCACCGATCGGCTCACCCGCACGCTCTGATCGGGTCACCGGCGGGGACCACTGGTCCTCGCCGGTGTGCTCGGCCGAGCGGGCGATCGGCACAATGAGGCCTGTGCCGAATTCGACTGAGCTGGTCATCGGGGCGGCGCGGGCCGCGGACTACGACGCGATCGCGAGCGTGGTCGACCAGTGGTGGGGACGCGAGGTCCTTCCGGTGCTGCCGCGCTTGTTTCTCGATCACTTCCATCGAACGAGCCTGGTCGCCGAGGCGGGGGAGCGGCTGTCGGGATTCCTGATCGGGTTTCCGTCGCCGTCCGAATCCGACGAGGCCTACATCCATTTCGTGGGAGTTCATCCGGAATCGCGGAAGAGTGGGTTGGCGCGGGAGCTCTACCAGCGGTTCTTCGTGACCGCTCGGGAGCACGGCAGGCGGGTCGTCACGGCGGTCACCGCACCGGCGAACGAGACCTCCATCGCGTTCCATCGCCGGATGGGGTTCACCGTCGGCGGGCCGGTGCCGGACTACAACGGGCCCGGGCGTCACCTGATGATCTTCCGACGCGAGATCTGAGCCCGCTGTGCTGCGCATAGAGTGAAACAGTAGGTTTCGCTACCTTCTGGCACGCGCACCGAATTCCTTCGCGCACAGCGATATTCGCCTGAGTTGGTGGTCTATCGGGGTGTGAAGCGGTTAGATTTGGGCGATCGAAAGGATCGTCAGCATATGTCCGGAAACCCTCTTGCCGTCGCCGAGCCGTGGGATCTCGTCGCCGACGGCTACGCCGAATTCGCGCCCGCGATCATGCAGCCCTTCTCCGACCGGGCCCTCGAATTCGCCTCGCTGACAACGTCTTCCCAGGTCATCGACGTCGCGGCCGGGACGGGATTGCTGAGTCTGCTCGCCGCGCCGCAGGTGGCGCAGGTGCACGCGATCGACTTCTCCGGCCCGATGATCGAGCGACTCACCGCCGCGGCGGCGGCCGTGGGATCGACCAATATCGAAGCGCGCGTGGGCGACGGGCAATCGCTGCCGTTCGACAGCGACCGCTTCGACGCCGGGTTCTCCATGTTCGGGCTGATGTTCTTCCCGGAGCGGAGCAAGGGTTTCGCCGAACTGTTCCGGGTGCTGCGGCCCGGCGGCACGGCCGTGGTGTCCAGCTGGGCGCCGATCGCCGAATCTCCGCTGATGCGGATGATGTTCGGCGCGTTCCACGCCGCCGACCCGAGCATCCAGGAACCGCAGCCCAACTACCTCAGCCTGGAAAACCCCGAGGTCTTCCAGACCGAGATGCGCCGGGCGGGCTTCGAAGCCGTGTCCATCCAACGACATTCGACCGCGCTCGCCTTCGGCAGCGCGGACCAGATGTGGGAAACCATGGGGCAGAGCAGCGCACCGCTGCGGCTCATGCGCCGCAACGTCGGCGAACAGGTGTGGGCCGAGCGCGTCGCGGTGATGAAGTCCTACCTCGCCGAGCACTATCGGCCGCAGCAGCCGCTGTCCACCACCGCGTTCCTCGGCATCGGGCACAAGCCTGCGTCCTGACCGTAGGGAAACGAAAAGCCGCCGCCGACCGGAGTTGGTCGGCAGCGGCTTTTGCGTGGTGTCTTTAGCGCGGGGCCATGCGCAGCGCGCCATCCATGCGGATGGTCTCGCCGTTGAGGTAGTCGTGCTCGACGATGTACTGCGACAGCTGCGCGTACTCGTCCGGGCGGCCGAGGCGCGACGGGAACGGCACGCCGGCCTCGAGGCCCTTGCGGTACTCCTCGGTGACGCCGGCCAGCATCGGGGTGTCGATGATGCCGGGGGCGATGGTGTTCACCCGGATGCCGAACTGGGCCAGGTCGCGCGCGGCGGGCACGGTCATGCCGTGCACGCCACCCTTGGACGCCGAGTACGCGATCTGGCCGATCTGGCCCTCGAACGCGGCGACCGAGGCGGTGTTGATGATGACGCCGCGCTGGCCGTACTCGTCGACGGTGTCGGTCTTCGAGATCGCGTCCGCGGCCAGCCGCATCACGTTGAAGGTGCCGAGCAGGTTCACGGTGATGACGGTGCGGAACAGCTCCAGATCGTGCGGGCCGTTCTTGGACAGGATGCGCCCGGCCCAGCCGACACCGGCGCAGTTGACCACGATGCGCAGCGGTGCGCCCGACTCGACGACCTGCGCGACCGCGGCGCTGACCTCGTCATTGCTGGTGACATCGGCCGGAATGAGGGTGACCCCGGCGGGCACGTTGTCGCCGGCGCGCTCGATCGACTGCGGCACATCCAGTCCGAAGACAGTGGCCCCCAGCTCGGCGAAACGCTTGGCGGTGGCGGCGCCGAGGCCGGATGCGCCTCCGGTGACAATGGCGGCGGAACCCGAAATCTCCACGATGGTCCTCTCGTTCGTGACAGCCAGTTGGCCCTTTGTCAATTGCACCCTAACGGTTGCACCCAACAAGACCCATGAGGCCTCCCTCTCACCGCGAAGAGGACCATCGCCTTACCCGGGACGCGACTACTGGAGCGCTACTTTGGCACCGCCGGAGAACATCGAATCGTGCAGCATGAGGTGGCTCGGCACCGCGTCGGGCGGCAGATCGAATACGACCTGAGCCGTCACCGTATTGCCCGGGTTGACGCTGGCATACATGCTGGTGTCGGCCTGCAGATTGATCGCGGCCATGGTGTCGTTCTCGAATTTGCGGTTCTGTGCGTCGAACAGATACTGGTCGCCGGGGCTGAATCCCTGCGGCTTGTTCGAAGTGTTCTTCACCGTTATCGACACGATCGTGTACGCGCCCTGAGCTTTTCGCTGCAGGTATGGATTGTCGCCCACTTCGGTTGGGCCCACCTGGACCCCGGTGACGACGAACTCGAATTTGCCGTCGCGCACCGGGGTATTGAGGCCGGGCGTGCTCGCCGACGGCTTCTCGACCGGTGGCTTCGTGGTCAGCGGAGCGGCAGGTTCACCCGCCGCGACGGTGGCAGGCACGACCGCCGCACTGCTGGTCGCGGTGTCGGACTTCTTGTCGTCGCCGCCGGTGACCGCGGCGATGATCGCACTGAATCCACACAGCCCGACCATGGCCGCGACCACGATGAGCGCGATCTTGCCGCCATTGGATTTCTGCTGCGGTGGGCGACCGTATCCGGGCGCAGGGGGAGGTGCGAACTGCTGGCCGCCGCCGGGGGGAATGTGATTGCCCCAGTTCGGATTCTGAGGTTGTTGCGGTGGGTATTCCCCCTGCGGTGACGTCATCTGTTGCCTCTCGAGAAGTGATCTAGCTCGTGACTGCTGTATCGACCTCTTGTGATGTGAGTTACATTCATGCGCTAATGGCATAACTGAAATACGTGCAGGTAGTTGGGTATTCGCCAGGCTCGAGCTGTAATTCGAGCCGCCCCCCGGCTATTTGCGAACAAACATGTTCTTTAGTGGTACGGTCGCTGCATGGAACTGTTCGCGGGGGCGTCTGTTGCTGGGCGCAAGGTTTTGATTACGGGCGCGGCGCGGGGGATCGGGGCCGCGCTGGCTCGGCAGTTGCATGCCGATGGGGCCCAGGTCGCGCTGCTGGGATTGGAAGCCGAGCTGCTGGGGGAGGTGGCGCGGGAGTGCGGGGATGCGCCGTGGCGGTATTGCGATGTGGGGGATCGGGAACAGTTGGATCGGGTGGTGGAGACGTTGGCGGGGGAGCTCGGTGGGCTCGATGTGGTGGTCGCCAATGCGGGGGTGGCGCGGCAGTTGCCGTTGATCGGGGGCGATCCGGCGGTGATGGAGGAGACCCTGTCCGTCAATGTGCTCGGCGTCTACTACACGTTGCGCGCGGCGGGGCCGCACATCAGCCACCCGAATGGCTATGCGCTGGTTGTCTCTTCGCTCGCGGCCGCGGTGCATCTGCCGCTGGTCGGTGCCTACAGCGCGTCGAAGGCCGCGGTGGAGGCGCTCGGCAACACGTTGCGGATCGAGCTCGAGCACACCGGCGCCAAGGTGGGCGTCGCGTACTTCGCCGAGCTCGACACCGACATGACCTCGCGCGGGTTCGGCACCGCCGCGGCCCGCGCCATCATCGGCCGCTCCACCGTTTCCGGCGTCGCGCCGCTGGGCCCCGCCATCGATTCGGTGGAGAAGGCGATCGCGCGGCGGCGACGTCAGGTGGTCTCGCCCTGGTGGGTGGCCGTGGTGCTGCCGTTCCGGCCGATCGCCCAGCGCGTTATCGCGCTCGCCCTGCGCCACGGTGTGCGGCGCGCCTTGGAGATCGCGCGCGATGAAGAGGCACCCTTCACCACGGACCAACCGGACCGACCCCGCAAAATGGAGCGGAAAGCTTAGCCCGACCTAACCACCGGAGCCATCGAATGACCGAATCGGCAACCAGCGCACGCCAACTCCCGCGCGGCAGGCACGGCCTGCCGCGGGAGCAGGTGGTCGCCTCGCAACGCGAGCGCATCCTGATCGCGATGGCCGAGGCGATGGTCGAGAACGGTTACGTCGGAACGTCGGTCGCGGCGATCCTGAAACGCGCCGGAGTGTCCAGGGAGACCTTCTACGAGCAGTTCCGTTCCAAGGAGGCTTGTTTCGAGGCCGCCTACGAGCAGGCCGTGCAGAACCTGCTCGGCCGCATCGCGGATGCCTCCGGCGACAGCGACGATCCGGCACCCATCGCGCCGAAACCCGAGCCGGACCGGATGGCTCGGATGGACCGGATCTTCGCGGCCTATCTCCAGCACCTCGCCGACGATCCGGCGAGTGCGCGGCTGTTCCTCGTCGAGGTCTACGCGGTGGGTTCGGCGGCGCTCACCCGCCGGGCGCAGCTACAGGAGTTGTTCGTCGGCCTGATCGCCGACGTGCTCGGCGCCCGGACCGACGAGCAGCGCTTCGCCTGCCAGACCCTGGCCGCCGCGATCAGCGCGATGGTCACCGGCCGGATCGCGGCCGACGATCTGGACGGTCTGCTCGCGCTGCGGGTGCCGCTGCTGGATCTGGTGCGCCGAGGTGGGGCGTTGTTCGGGGATGCGTTGCTTTCCTCGACCTAGCTGACCGAGGATGGCCGTCGGCCTATCGACGAACTTCCGGGTCCGCAACCGTGACCGGCGCTGGCTCATCGGCCGCCACCGGTGCGGGGCGAAGTGCACGGATGAGCAGCATGGCCGCCCCGCCCAACGCCGGTGCGATCGTGGCGAGCGCGGCAACGATCAGCCCGCTCAGTGTCGGCGCGGCGGTCGAGATCAGCGTCGCCGCACCGAAGTAGAGGAACAGCAGACCCGAGCCGATCCCGATGGCCCGTTCCGGCAGGTGCTTGCCGACCAGAATGCCGATGCCGATGGCCAGCGCGTCGGCGGCGACCATGCCGATCGTCGAACCGATCCACACGCCGACCCAGTCGTAGTCGGTGGCCAGTGCGGCGGTCGCGAACATGGTCCGGTCGCCGAGCTCGGCGAGCAGAAAGGCGGACAGCACCACGAAGAACGGCGCGGTGCTCGCGCGCAATGACTTCGGCGCCGGGTCTTCCTCGTCCGCGCGGAAGTGTTCACGCAGCGTCCACAGGCCGACGGCGAGGAAGGTGAGTGCGGCGACCAGCGAGATGGCTCGCGTCGGCAACGCGGATCCGAGGAAGTAACCGACACCGACCGAGATCAGGTGGACCGCGGCGGAAGCGGTCGCGATCCCGCCGAGCACTACCCACCAGCGATAGCGCAGCGCGAACGTCAACGCCATCAGCTGGGACTTGTCGCCCAGCTCGGCGAGAAAGACGATGCCGATACTCAGCAAAACAGTGGCGATCATGATTGTGCGGCTCCCGGGTCTCCGGCCTGCCGGTCGGAGTCTGGGTATGCCTCCGGCCGACAACGATTAGTTGTCTCGGCCGAAGGTCTCGCCCACCGGATTGTTCCGGTTCACACAGCCGGACCCGAGCCCTCGTGGGGCTGCGGGTCAGTATGTCGACTGTGCAATTGGGGGCTACTCCCCTTCGCTGTCACCGACTCTACCCGCACGCCGTCGAGTGTGCCAACCTACTGTTGCCCAAATCGCAATGCGCGCAATAAGTTTGGTGATCCCACGCAGAGGTTTCGGGAACCCTTACGCGGCCAGCAGCATGGCCAGAACCGCGGTGTCGGGATCACTGATCGGGTCCAGACCCACCCGGCTGACCAGCGAGGTCACCGTGCCGTCGGATTCGGCCTCGGCCCACGCGGCCCGGTGTTCCAGACCGAGATGCGGCACCCCGGGCAGCAGCACACAGCCCGAGGCGGCACCCGCGCATTCCGGCAGCGACGGCCGGGTTTCCGAGGGCGGATGCAGCATCAGCAGGGCGGCCGGCACATGGTCGGCAAACCGGCCGGGCGCGAGCGCCTCCGCGCCGAGCACCGTGCCTTCGGCCATCACCAGGCCGACCGTGCCCGGTGCCGGATCGTCCGGCAGCTCCTCGCGCACCCCGAACACCGTCGAGGTGGTCAGCAGTCCAGGCAGCGTGGCCACCCGAACGGCGAGCACCAGCACCTGCGCCCATTCCTTGGTGGTGTCCGGCCAGCGGCCGGAGATGACAAAGCCCCGCAGCGAGCCGCGGGCATGGAACGGCGTGATGCCGATCGGTCCATTCGTCCGCATGTTGCCTCCCGTCGTGTAACCGGGGGCGGCTGTGCCCGTCCTCTGTGGACTCCGAGGATGACTTACGAAACACCTGGCACACAAGTACCAAAGAGTGCCAGTGGCCACAGGAAACTGCCTGACCAGCAGTTGTCTCCGCCTACATGCCGCTGTCGGGCGGATTGTTGGCCGGACCGATACCCCGTTGCGTCCCGGGCGTGTCCGGCCCAAGGACTGGTCTGAAACGAGCAAACCCGCGAACAGGTACTCCTGTTCGCGGGTCACTGACTGCTATCGCAACCACACCGGCATCACCGCGGGTTTCGAGCGAAGCGAGATCGAGCATTGCCCGTTCGCGGCCCGGCTCGGCCCCGAGTGGCCGATGCGATTGCGACGCAGTCGCGAGTATCGGTCGCTCGGGGCCGAGCCATAAAGGGGCCGCGAACACGCCGCGCGGAGGCGCGGCAATTCAACTCAGCCGAAGATCAGGCCCTTGCCCTGGCCGACGGCGCGCGCGAAGCGATCCTGCACGTCTTCCCAGTTGACGACGTTCCAGAACGCGGTGACGTAGTCCGCCTTGACGTTCTTGTACTGCAGGTAGAAGGCGTGCTCCCACATGTCGACCTGCAGCAGCGGGATGATGCCCAGCGGGACGTTGGCCTGCTGGTCGTACAGCTGGAAGGTCAGCAGCTTCTGGCCGAGGGTGTCGTAGCCGAGCACCGCCCAGCCGGAGCCCTGCAGGCCGTTGGCCGCGGCGGTGAACTGACCGCGGAACTTGTCGAACGAACCGAACTGGTCGTCGATCGCCGCGGCGAGGTCGCCGGTCGGCTTGTCGCCACCGTTGGGCGACAGGTTCTTCCACCAGATGGAGTGGTTGACGTGGCCGCCGAGGTGGAAGGCCAGGTTCTTCTCGTACAGGAAAATGGCGCCGTGATCGCCGCTGTCGCGGGCGGCCTCGAGCTTCTCGAGTGCGGTGTTCGCGCCTGCGACGTACGCAGCGTGGTGCTTGGAATGATGCAGCTCGTTGATCTGCCCGGAGATGTGGGGCTCCAGGGCGCTGTAGTCGTAATCCAGATCTGGCAGCGTGTACTCAGCCACGATGTCCCTTCCTATGTCGGGCTGTGTGCGCCCATCTCGAGCACACCCAACCATCATTCGTACACCCGCTCGGTTCCAACCGGGCCTGATGCCCCCGCATTCCGTTGTGGGCTTGGGCTGCGCATCGTCCGGAGTCGGATCGGCACCGGGTCGAACCTCACGCATGCATCGAACCATGTCGTAGTACGACGAACTAGTGGAGCGGCTGCGCCTCCCCGCGTCCGTCACGATTACGCCGAATCGGACACCGCCCGGCCGGGCGGCACCGATCCTCGTGCCGGATACCCACTACCTCCACGGTCACCCCCTCGATTTCCGGGGTCGTGCAGAGAAACGAATACCGCACATCCGGAACCGGGTGTGCGGTATCGAAATCGGTGGGTCAGAGCGGCGGCGCGATGCCCGGTCGAGTAGCCCGCGGGTCGCCCGCGTCGTGTGCCTCCCACCAGCGTGCGGCGCCCGCGATGAATTCCGCGAGGGAGATCTCCCGGCCGGTCGAGTCGTTGATGACCAGGTTGTCGAACCAGACGCGCACGTCCAGCTCGCGCGGGTCGATGCCCTCTTCCTGGGAGAACTCCAGCACGTGTGCGGAGATGTGCTCGTCGATCTCGGTGTCGAAGCTGAGCAGCTCGCT
The DNA here is from genome assembly GCF_050955855.1 of Nocardia sp. CA-128927. Lineage (NCBI taxonomy): Bacteria > Bacillati > Actinomycetota > Actinomycetes > Mycobacteriales > Nocardiaceae > Nocardia > Nocardia sp. CA-128927. Next base: position 160,222 of record NZ_CP192087.1, read on the forward strand.
CCACAGGGCCCAGCCGCTGTCGTCGAGGTCGATGAACTCCCAGCCGTGCAGCCTGCCGCCGCCGAAGCTGCGGATCGCCTCGTCGAGGCCGTTCAATTGCAGGGGCAGGACCTGCGGTTCGAGGTCGTCCCAGTTCTGCATGCGCAGCGATGCCGCGACGCGGCCGACCCCGGTGAAGGTCACCTGAACGCGGTAATCCTCGGTGGGCGTCCCGTTCTCCGGAAGCGTCAACACCTCTAAGTCGAGTCGTAGTTGCTTGGCTGCCGCGTCGATCTCCAAGCCGAGGCATGTCGCCTCGGACAGAGCGACGTTGAGCCCAGCCGTATCCATTCCGTCGAGTAGCCCCCTGCTCACGTTCATGGCCACAGGCTACCGACAGCTACCGGTGGAGCCCAGTATTTCAGTTTTTCGCTAGTGTTCTCGTTTTTTATGGAACCGAATCGGACTCGCCGCCGTCCAAGTAGATATCGGAACCCGCACGCACCGCGAGTTCCGAGGTCGGCGGCGAATGATCGCTCCGGGATCGGATGCTGGAGGGGAGTCCCGGATCGGTCCTTCGCGCCGGGAGGGGCACGCCGCGAATCTGCTGATGGCCTGGAAACGCCCCGGATCGGGGTGCGTGGGGCCGGAGGGCGAGTTAGCCGCTGGGTAGCTTTGATAGCCAAACCCTGAAAGTGGTGCGCTGTCTGATAGCTGCAGCCTGTGGATGAAGTTGTGGATTATGTGGATAACTCTGTCGGAGGTATGCACAACCCGGTCCTGAGCGGGGCATCGATCAGGGTTCCGGGACGCAGAACATACCTGAAGTACCGGCTCGATGTCGAGCCGCCATGGGCCGGGGCGCGGACCGGAACTCCACGGCACCCGTCCACCCATGGCAGGATCGAAACCGTGACGAGTCCCCATGTTCCTTCGGTCCCGGTGGACGCGGTGCCGAGCGAATTCGACAGCAGCGAGCCGACCACGGCGGACGGCGCGCGGGCGATCCTGCTCGATGTGCGCGAAGACGACGAGTGGCAGCTCGGGCACGCGCCGGGGGCGGTGCACATCCCGATGGTCGACGTGCCCGCCCGGGTGGACGAGCTGGACTACGACGTCGATCTCTACGTCATCTGCAGGCAAGGCGGTCGTTCCCTCCAGGTGGTCGAATACCTCACGCACATCGGCTTCGACGCCATCCAGGTCAACGGTGGCATGGTTGCCTGGCAACAGGCGGGCCGCCCGCTGGTCGCGGACGGCGACCGGCAGGCGAAGATCTACTAGCGGACGCCGCGAAGGAGGCGTGATGAGACACAATGGCGCAGCGCTCATCAGAGCCGACCGGGTGCGGGTGTCCCGCAAGACACAGGAGGCACGGTGAGCACGGTCGTCCAACCTTGTGCGCGGTGTGGTGCGCGCTGGGCCGTGCAGTCGACCCCGATGCACTGGTGCCCGCGCTGCCGCGGCGTGCTGCTCTCGCCCGCGCCCATCGACGCACCCGCCGAGCGACGCAACTATCGCTGGGTGGCGCGCAGGCCCGACCACCGCGCGCGCCGGACTCCGGTCGCCGGCCGCCCGCAGAGCCGGGAAACCCCGCGCTACACCCAGATTCCGCGCTGGGGTCTGCTCGACCCGCCGCCACGACCCGCCGCCGACGCGCCGCGTCCACTCACCAGGCTGACTCAGTGGGCGTCCACGTTGCTGATCGTCACCACGTCGTGGTTCGCGGTCGCGGCCGTCGGCGAGTTGCTGCGTTATCTGCTGCTGCTGCGCAATCGCACGCGGCTGATCCATCCCGCGGTGCTGGTCTGCTCCGATGTGCTTGTCGTCGGTGCCGCGCTGTTCGCCCTGTTGTTCGCGCTGCTGGCGGCGGTGGGCGTGGTCGGCTGGTTGGTCGACGCGCGCAGGCTCGCGTTCCAGGAATCCGGCCGCACCGACCCGCGCTCGGTGCGGACCTTGGTGCTCGGCTGTGTGATTCCGGTGGTCAATCTGTTGTGGCCCGGCGTTTTCCTGACCGAGATCGTCGCGCAGCGGTCCGATCCGCGGGCGCTGCGGGCGATCCGGATCTGGTGGGCCGCCTGGGTATTCGGCGGCCTGGTCACGGCGGCCGCGCTGCTGTGGCGGACCGCCGATTCGTTGCAGGTCAAGGCGGACGGGGTGCTGTTCACCGCGTTCACCGACCTGGTCGCCGCCGCGGTCGCGCTGCTCACCCTCGCCATGATGCGGGCGGTCGAGGAGCGAGACGTGCTCGGCCGCAGCAGGACCGCGCGGCGCTGGTTGATCGCCGTCGACCCGGCCGTGCCGGTGATCGAGCCGGTGCAGCCCGGTGGCCGGGCCGCGCGTGCGGCAGACGAGCCGCCGGCGGACGCGGACAGCGAGCCGGCACGGGACGCAGATGATGACAACGGTGCAGTGGACCGTGAGCACGAGGAGGTTATGGCCAAGTGAGCCAGGTCAGTCGCGCACCGTTCGTTGTGGCGCACCGAGGTGCTTCGGCGGCACGCCCCGAACACACGCTCGCCGCATACGAATTGGCGCTCCAGGAGGGTGCGGACGGTGTCGAATGCGACGTCCGGCTGACCAGGGACGGGCACCTGGTGTGCGTGCACGACCGCACCGTCGATCGCACCTCCTCCGGTACCGGTCTGGTCAGCGAGATGACGCTGGACGAGCTGAAGGAACTCGACTTCGGCGCGGACGGCGAGGCGGCGGAGGTGCTCACTCTCAGTGAGCTGATCACGCTGGTGCTCGACTGGCGCAGCAGGCCGACCAAGCTGTTCATCGAGACCAAGCACCCGGTCCGCTACGGCGCGCTGGTGGAGAACAAGCTGCTCGCCGAACTGCAGCGGTTCGGCATCGCCACCCCCGCGTCCGCGGATCACTCGCGCGCGGTGGTCATGTCCTTCGCGGCCACCGCGGTCTGGCGGATCCGCCGCGCCGCGCCGCTGCTGCCGACCGTGCTGCTCGGTGAGTCGTCGCGCTACCTCGGCGGCGGTGCCGCGACCACTGTCGGTGCCACTGCGGTCGGCCCGTCGGTGAAGACGCTGCGCGATCACCCCGAACTGGTCGACAAGGCCGCTGCCGCAGGCCGCGCCACCTACTGCTGGACCGTGGACGACCCCGACGACGTGCGCCTGTGCGCCGACCTCGGCGTCAGCTGGGTCGCGACAAACCACCCCGGCCGCACCAAGGCAACGCTCGACGCCCTCTGAGCCGACGCGCGAAACAATCCGGGCGGGCGAAAGGTGGCTTGACAGAGTCGGTCCGGTGACCGGTTCACCACGGCCGGAGGGTGTGGCGAACCAGGTTGTGCGCCTGCGTAGTTGGTCAGTCGTCCGTCGGCGCCCCGCCCAGGCACCGTCTTCGGCCGGGTTCGCTGCCGTGGCGCGCGGGGTGGCGGCGCGCACACCATGTAGGTTGACCCCCCGTGGGTAAGAGCAAGCGGAATAGTCCTAAGCCCGGAGGGAACCGGGCACAGCGTCTCGCCGAGCGGAAGGTGGCGCTGGAGCAGGCGACCCAGACCGTCTCACGTCCCTTCGAGGGGCTGGCCGCGGAGTGCGATCTGGTCGCGCTGTGCGAGTTCGTGCCGTCGGCGACCGCGGAGCTGAAGCTGGCGCCCGGTGTCGCGGCCGAGCGCGCGGTCGTGCTCGCCACCGTGCTACCCGGTGCGGTGGCCGCGCTGGTGCGGGCGGGCGATCAGCCGAGCGGCTATGTCGGTGCGCAGGTGCAGTTCCAAGGCGCCGATCTCGGTGCCGATCTCGCCGCCGCCATCCTGTGGACGCAGTCCGCCGAGCCCGGCGATTCGCTGGCCTCGGTGGAGAGCATCGCGGGCGGTCCGCGACTGACCGATGTGATCGATCCCGGTGCGGACCTGGAACTCACGGTGCACCAGGACTTCGACTGGTGGGTGCCCGAGGGCGTGCAGCCCGACCCGCAGGTCGCGGCGACCATCGAGCAAGCCAAGCAGGCGATCAAGCCGTCGGCGCGAATCGCGTTGGGCGCGGACGCGACCGGCGCGGCATGGTGGGTGGACGCGGGCGACAAGGCGCACATCCGCTGGGTCCGTCCGGAGAACGAGGACGACCTGATGCTGGCGCTGGCCCGGCTGCACGCCGCGGGTGGTCTGCACCTCGGCGAGGGCTCGCGGTTCGCCGGCTCGTTCCGCACGCACGGTGTGCTCGTCCCGGTCTTCGACCTGGATCCCGAGCAGCACCCGGACGAATGGGCCAAGCCCGCACAGGAATTCGACGCTCGGCTGGCCGAGGCGCTCGCTTCAGATGTGCCGTTGACCGCCGGTGAGCGCCGGTCGCGGGACGGCTTGCGATCGCGGCAGGTCACGCTTCGCTGACGCCCAGCGAATCAATAGGGAATTTTGCTAAGAATCGTCCTTTCTAAGCTACTCGGGAGTCAGTTTCTCGGCTAGTATCGGACGCTGGTAGAGGGTGGCCTCACCGACCTGATGAAGAAAGAGGAAACAAGTTTCATGAACGAACTTATCGCGGCACTCAAGCAACTGCTCAGCACCATGAGTGCCAAGTAGGACGCCTTCTAAAACGGCAACAGGCCCAGCTCGCGAAGAGCTGGGCCTGTTTGCGTTGAACGATCAGATGGATCCGCCTGCGGCCGAAGGGGCACCGGAAGCGTCACTCGGACCACCCATTTCCCTGGCGATGAACTCTTCCAGATCGAACAGGTTGGACCCGGCGCGCTCGGCGATGGTGAGCAGGGTGGTCATGTGCGCGACCTCCTCGACCTGCTCCTTCAGGAACCACTGCATGAACTGCTCGCCCAGGTAATCGCCCTCTTCGCGGGCGGTGCTCGCCAGCTGGATGATCTGGTCGGTGACCGTCTTCTCCTGGGCGAGGGCCAGCGCGATCGGCTCGTGCACATTCTCGAACTTGGACTTGGCGCCATCGATGCCGGACAGGTCGACGCTGATATCCCGGTCGAGGAAGTACTGCACGATCATCATCGCGTGGTTGCGTTCTTCGACCGCTTGCGCATAGAAACGCTTGGCCAACTGCGGCAGGTCAGCATTGTCGAACCACACCGCGATTGCGATGTATTGATGCTCGGCGTTGAATTCGTGCCTGATCTGATCATGGAGCAGGCCGTGGAATTTGCTGCGTGGGGACTCCGGATGGCTGGACATAGCAAGCGACATTAGCGCTGGTCAAGGTGCTTGTCATCCAAGTGCAACCTTATTGAGGCTAGTATTGCCTAATTAATTCTTCGCGGCCCCAGCCATTCTTGGGGTCGCGTTGTCGACTCGTTGTGGGGCACGAAGTTCGCGCGCGATGAAGTCCTCGACGTCGAACAGATCGTCCGTCGAACGGTCGATCACGGTCAGCAGCGTGGTCATCTTCGCGGTGTCTTCTACCTGTTCCTTCAGGAACCACTGGATGAAGCGTTCGCCGAGATAATCGCCCGATTCGCGGGCCGCGCGCGCGAGCCCGGTGATCTGCGCGCTCCTGGTCTGCTCCGTGTCCAGCAGGAAAGCTATTGCGGCACGGGGAGATTCGAAGGTAGACCGAATCTCGTCCAGCCCGCCGATGTGGACCGCCAGATCGCGGTCGAGCAGATACTGGACCATCCGTAGGGCGTGCGCGCGCTGCTCGCCGGACTTGCCGTAGCAGTGTCTCGCCAACTGCGGCAACCGATTCGAGTCCAGGTACACGGCGACCGCCAGATACTGCTGCGCGGCGCTGAAGCCGTGACGAATCTGTGCGCTGAGCAGAGTGGGGAACGGCTGATCGAGCTCGGTGTCCGTCATGTAATCGACGCTACCGCGTCAGCAGGTCCTCCGGAATCGGTCTGTCCGAAGCAATCGCATCGAAGAACTGACCCGCCTTGTTCTTGTCCCACAGCAGCACATTGCCGCTGTCGGTATCGTCGAATCCGCCGATCGGCACCGTCGTCGGAATCGTGTCGCCGCGCATTGCCCAGCCGAGCTGCGCCAGGTTCCAGATATGGTCGCCGTCGTCGACCTTCAGCGATTTCACGGTGCCGGTCGCCAGCGGCCACAGTTTGAACGGATTCGCCAGGGTGCCCGCACTGGTCGCCTTTTTCACCAGCGCCGCCATGAAGATGCGCTGGTTGTTGATCCGGTCCAGGTCGGCGAGCGCGGTCGCGCGGCTGCGCACGAAGCCGAGCGCCTCCGGTCCGGTCAGTTTCTGGCAGCCCGCGGGCAGGTTGATCCCGGCCAGCGGGTCGTCGATGGCCGTCGGCAGGCAGACGTCGATGCCGCCGAGTGAATCGACGACACCGGCGAAACCGCTGAAGCCGATCTGCGCGTAGTGATCGATGTGCACGCCGGTCGCGATCTCGACGGTCTGGACGAGCAGCTGCGGCCCACCGATCGCGAAGGAGGCGTTGAGCTTGTCCTTGCCGTTGCCGGGAATGCTGACGTACGAGTCGCGCGGCAGGCTGACCAGCGTGGTCTTTCCCGACTTCGGGATGTGCACCAGCATGATCGTGTCGGTGCGCTCCGGGCCGACCTCGCCGCCGGTGGCGAGCTCCTGCTCCTGTTCGGGAGTCAGGCCGCCGCGGCCGTCCGAGCCGACCAGCAGCCAGTTGGTGCCCGGCGTATCGCCGATGCGGTCGGCGTAGTCGGCCAGCGCTGGGATGCGGGTCAGCGAGCCGTCGAGCTTCACGACCGCGCCGACCGCGGCCAGGATCAGGATCAACAGCAGGACCAGGAACCAGCGGAAGTAGTGGCGCTTGCGGCGCGGCCGCGGGGGGCGAGGCTGGCGTTCGCCGCGCGGGGGAACGGGCGGCGGAGGCGGCGGCGGGCTGCCGCGGTACGGCCGCTGCGGCGGCGGACCCTCGCGATAGGGGACCGGCTGCTGGGTCGGGGCGTGCGTCTGCGGTCGCCGCGGCTTGTCGACCGGCGGCCTGCGCGACGCCACGTTTTCCGGCGGGACCTGCGAGTACGCGAGCGGCTGCTGCGGGCCGCCGCGGTGCAACACCTGAGTCGGCTCGATGTACGGCGACTGCGGGTCAGCCGGTGGCCCAGCACGGTGCGGCCCGGGGCGCTGCATCGGCGGCTGGCCGGGCGGCGGCACCCGGCGCATCCGCGCGCGGTACTGGGGGTCGTCGCCATTCATCACTGAGACTCTACTTATCAGTCGTCGTTCGGGTCGGTCGTGCGACGGATGATCTCGGTCCGTTTCCGGCGCGCACGGTGCCCAGCTAGCTGGCGAAGGTCACGCCGGTACCAGTGCCCGTCCGTCCGCGCACTCTCTATGAATTCGCCTGCGCTGCCGCATTGTTATCGCGATGTGGAAAACAGTTGGGTCACAAGGTCCGCTCAGTGTTATCGATGCAGGTGAGAGACGTTTCGCCGCATCGATGTGTTTGTCGACACCGCAAACTGCTAATCACCGAGTCGAGTGGCCTCCGCTATTCGGGCTCACCCGGGGCCGAGGGTGCGACTCGAACGCGCGGCGCGCGGGGCGTGCGCGGCGTTGGTGGGAGGTGGTGGGCAATAGATTCGAGGTCATGCGTGGTGAGTCCGGGGCCGAGTGGGGCGCGTCCGAGGTGACGGAGCGGGAGCGGCTCGGGATCAAGCTCGAGATCGTGATCGTGCTGGTGGTGACGTTCGGGTTGAGTGGGCTCAATGCGGCGTTGTCGCTGCTGGAGAGCGCGCTCGCGCCGGGTGGGGTGGGTGGGCGCACGGTTGCGCTGAATCCGTCGCGGTCCACTCAGTCGACGATCGATCTGTTGTTCCAGCTGTTGAGTGTGGCGCGGTTGGTCGGGTGGGCGGCGCTCGGCCTGTACCTGTTGTGGCGCAGCGGGATCGGGCCGCGACTGATCGGGCTGGCGGCGCGGCTGCGCTGGCGCGCGGACGTGGTGCCCGGACTGGTGCTCGCGGCCATCATCGGACTGCCCGGGCTCGGCCTGTATCTGACCGCGCACGCCTTGGGGATGAGCGTGACGATCGTGCCCGCGTCACTCGGCGATCACTGGTGGCGGCTGCCTGCCCTGATCCTTTCCGCCTGCGCGAACGCGTTGGCCGAGGAGATCATCGTGGTCGCTTATCTGATCACCCGACTGCGCAAGCTCGGCTGGTCGGAGAACTCGTCACTGCTCGCCTCGGCCCTGCTGCGCGGCAGCTATCACCTGTACCAGGGGCTCGGCGGTGGCATCGGAAACCTGGTGATGGGCTTGATCTTCGGGCGCTACTGGCAGCGCACGAACAAGCTGTGGCCGCTGATACTTGCGCACGCCACCATCGACACGGTCGCGTATGTCGGTTATACGGTTCTGCGTGGTCACGTTTCCTGGCTGCCGTAGAACCTGTTGAGCTGCGCTCCGCAGTTCGCGAGAATCCCGACGGTGGCCGGGACTGCTGCGGTGGTCGAGATCGCCAGTGGGTTCGAAATCGCTAGTGGGTTCAAAGACGTCGGCAGGCTGACGATCCACAACGCGGTCACGCTTGGCGCGCCACGGACCTTGGCGACCGCGACGCGAGCACCGAGACTGGTGGCGGGCGGTGAACGGGCCGAGGTCGTTGACCGAAAACCCGACCCGGACTTCGCAAATGGGGACGATTTCTCGCACATCATCAAAGGCTTGGATGCTGTGCGAAGTCCCAAGCAAATGTGTGAAGTCCGCCGAATTGGGTTGGAGTTCAACCCTGCTGCGCGAATTCCACAGTCGGCTAGATGATTGATTCCAAGGGGTGTGGTGCATGACGAGTCCACACACCTCCTGATGGATGATCACCCAGCCGCAGTGCTTGTTCCTCCGTGCTGAAGTGAAAGATTCTGCCCGACAGCAGCATTCGATGTGACGAAGTAGGCGAGGGCGCCGAAGATCAAGGTTGTGAGCAATGAAATCGACACCCTCGCCACTGCACTTTATGTCACGATCGACGACTTGGTGAAGACCCGCCCCGATCTGGCGCCTGCCCGCCCTCGGATCGGGTTCACCCCGCAGTTGACCGACGCCGAACTGGTGGCCCTGGCCGTGATGCAGGCCCTGCTGGGCTACCCCAACGAGCGCCGCTGGATGCGCTACGCCCGCAAACATCTACGGCATCTCTTCCGGTATCTGCCCCAGCAACCCGGCTACAACAAACGACTCCGCAAAGCCGCCGCCCTGATCACCGCCGCCATCCGGCACCTGGCCACCGACACAAGCCTGTGGACCGACGATGTATGGGTCGCCGATTCCACCCCGGTGGAATGCGGGCGCTCCCGCGAAACGGTGAAGCGCTCCGAACTGGCCGGATACGCCGAATACGGTTACTGCGCTTCGCATTCGCGCTTCTTCTGGGGCATGCGGCTGCACTTGATCGCCACCCTGGGTGGGCTGCCGATCGGTTTCGCTCTGACCGGCGCGAAAGCCGACGAACGCGAAACCCTGATGGGTATCCTGGCCGGTGACCCCGCCCTGGCCGCCCAACGACCGGGACAGACCCTGATCTGCGACAAGAACTATTTCGGTGCCGGGTTCGAGGCCGAGTTGGCCGCCACCGGGATCCAGCTGTTGCGGCCGGCTCGCAAGGGCGAAGCCGAACGACCTGGCGCCGCCCTGTTCAAACCATTACGGCAGGTCGTCGAGTCGATCAACCAGACGTTCAAAGCCCAACTCGATCTCGAACGCCACGGTGGACGCACCCTCAGCGGAGTCATAGTGCGTGTCCTGCAACGAATCCTGGCGATTACCGCCGCGATCTGGCACAACGACACCACCGGCGCACCGGTACACCGATCACTGACCGCCTACGACCACTGATCCCCTTGGAATCAATCATCTAGTTGCCGGGTTCGAGCAAGCGGCTGGACCAGTCGGCGGTCAGATGCGGCGAAGTCCGTTGAGGAATGGGCAACCGGCCAGGGTGCGCACCGCGCGGCTGAGGGATTCGATGTCGTCGGCGGGTGCGTTGAACGGGAGACGGAAGTCGTGGTCGCCATCACGGCCCTCGATGCGCAGGGTGAGGCCGTAGCGATCGATGGCGAGCGGATGCACGATGCCGTGCTGGAGCCTGGGCGGCAGATGGCGGGCCAGTTGCGCGACGACGTCCGCGTGGTCGGCGTCCATGTGCTGCAACCAGGCAGATTCCAAGGTGCAGAACGGATCCGGCTGAGCCAGCCGTAGCTCGTCGATGCTCACCGATTCCGCGCCGGTCGAGTCGGCCACCACCGCGGAGTTGATCACCAACCGCAGCAGCGTCGCGCTGTGCCCCACGTCGAGCAGGCCCGGATCCGGGTTCTCCTTGGCGACCTCACCGGCCAGCGCACGCTGAGCCTGTGCGGGCACCGCGCGCACCCACCCACGCAGCCACACCAGCGCGCGGACCGGCTCTCGCAACGGCAGCGGCGCATGATCGGTGAGCTCGAGGACCGCGGGTGCGCCCGCGTCCGGGGAGTTCCCGGCCACGATCGCCGCCACCGAGGTGGTCGGCACCGCGATCACCGCGTCGCCGCACTCGCGCACATGATGCACGGAGACGGGCGTCGGGTCGATGCCGGGCATGGCCAGTACGGCCTGCTCCGCATGCGCGCACGCACTGCGCACCCGCTCGGCGGTGGACGGTGTGACAGTCGGTGTCGGACGCGGCATGCAAACCTCCGTGGTCGGGCGTTGTTCGCCTCGCTCGGGCGCTCAATTAGGTTACCCTAAGCTAAGTGACGAGCGGAACATCCGCAACCGTTCGCCCCATCCTGATCCTGAGAATTCACTCGGCCCGAACCGATTTCGACCTCCCACTGGTCGTGACCTCGACCTAGCGCACACCCGAACTCCGTACCCGGTTGGTACCGTGGATCGGTGGCGCACGGATCGGAAGCAACCGGGGAACCGGTACTCATCGCATTGACGACACCCGCCCGGCGCAATCTCGTCGACGGCCTGGTGTGCGCCCCGCGGCCCGGCAACTCCGCCCCGACCCTCGACGCGGACGCCCCCGACCCGGACATCGCCGACTTCCTGGCTACCATCGTCCACACCGACACCGGTTTCATCGCCCGCACCGCCTCCGGCGAACGAGCCCTCGCGATCGTCGCCGCCACCGCCGCCGCCCTCTGCGGCGAAGACATCCCCACCGCCCTGTCCACCCCGAACACCGCATTCCTGAACGCGCTGAAACCCCCTGCGATAGAGGCCCTCCGAACCGTCCTTCTCGCCATCGAAACCGACGCCATCGACGAGGTAACCCAAGCCCTACACCCCCTCACCCACGGCTGACCGCGAGTGGCACACCGTGGCGGGCCTACTCGGCCGATGCCGCCACCATGTGCCATTCACCCCAAAGTGCCGGTGGTCGGCGCGCATCTCGGTTCATGGTGATCGAGTGGCACACCGCGACGGCCCTATTCGGGGCGATGCCGCCACCTGCGCTACCCGCCCAACAAGGGCTGGCGGTCAGTGCGCATCTCGGCCGTGGCGCCGGTCGAGTGGCACACCACGGTGGCACTCCGTCGATGGCGCCACGATGTGTCACTCGCGACTGTCAGGGCCTTCGATTAGCTCGCGCGTGCGTTGGTGAGTGGCACACCTCGGCCTGGCTTACTCGGCCGATCCGCCATCATGTTCCACTCGCCGCCGACGGGGCTCGGTCAGCGCGCATGTGTTTGGTGAGTGGCACACCATGGAGAGGTGTCTCGGCCGATGCCGCAGCCATGTGCCACTCACGGTGGCGGTGCGGTAGCCGGGATGTCGGCGGCGGAGTGTTGGGGGGGCGGCGACGTGGCCGTGGTGGTGGTTGAAAGGCCTGGTGGGGTGGGGGTGGGGGTTAAACCCGGGAGCGTTGGTGGCGGACGCAAGTAAGGTCGTAACCGTGCCGCGCATCGCGTACTTCGGGCCCTCCGGAACTTTCACCGAGATGGCCCTTGCCGAACTCGAATCCTCGGGGGCCTTCGAAGGGGCCGTCGAGCGTGTTGCCGCGCCCAGTCAGGGGGGTGCGCTCGAGCTGGTCCGGTCCGGGGACGTGGCAGGGGCGGTCGTGCCGATCGAGAGTTCGGTCGAGGGTTCGATCTCCGCGACGCTCGATTCGCTTGCCATCGGTCCGCGGTTGCAGATTGTGGCGGAGACCGAGTTGGAGGTGACCTTCACGATCCTGGGTCACCCCGGCACCAGCCTGTCCGAGGTGCGCACGCTGGCCGCCTATCCGGTGGCCGCCGCGCAGGTGCGGGAGTGGGTGTCGCGGGAGTTGCCGCAGGCGCAGCCCTACGTCTCGGCGTCGAATGCCGCGGCGGCCGAGGATGTGGCGGCGGGCAATGCCGATGCTGCGGTATCCACCGCGTTGGCCGGGGCACGGCTTGGCTTGGCGGTGCTGGCCTCCGGCGTGGCCGACCACGAGCGGGCGATTACCCGTTTCGTGCTGGTCACCCGTCCATGCGTGGCTCCGCCGGCGACCGGTGCGGATCGGACTTCGATCGTGCTGGAGTTGACGAACGAGCCGGGTTCGCTGATGCGCGCGTTCGCCGAGTTCGCCACGCGCGGTATCGATTTGACCAGGATCGAATCACGGCCCACCCGCACGGGTATGGGCACCTATCGCTTCTATCTCGACTGTGTCGGGCACATCGATGACACTGCGGTGGCCGAGGCGCTCAAGGCTTTACATCGCACCGCCCGGATCCGATTCCTCGGTTCCTGGCCCGCGACGTCGGCGACCGGCACGCCACCGCCTTCGGACGATGCGGCGGCCGAGTGGCTGACCCAGCTACGAAAGGGGGTGGCGGATCTGTGACCGAAGGAAAGATCGGCCCGGCGAAGTTGGTTTTGGTCCGGCACGGGGAGACCGAGGGCAACGTCGCGAAACTACTCGACACCAAGGTTCCCGGTCTGCCGCTCACCGAACGTGGTGCGGCACAGGCGAAGCTGTTCGGCGAAACCCTGCTGAACCCGCCGCGGGTCCTGTTCTGCTCGGGGGCGCTGCGTGCCCGCCAGACGGCCGGTTACATCGAAGCCGCGACCGGCGTCCCCGCCACCGTCTTGGACAACCTGCAAGAGGTGCAGGCAGGTGACCTGGAAGGCAAGCACAGCGAGGAAGCGCACCTCTTCTTCCAGAAGATCTACCGAGCCTGGCACAACGGTGACCTGGACGAGCGCGTCCCCGGCGGCGAATCCGGACGCGACGTACTCGCCCGCTTCCTCCCGGTCATCGAGGAACTCCGCGAAACCTATCTGACCCCCGACTCGGCCACCGGCGATGTCCTCCTGGTTAACCACGGCGCGGCAATGCGCCTGGTCTCCCGCTATCTCGCCGACGTGCTCCCACCGTTCACCACGAACAACCACCTCGACAACACCGAAACCATCGAACTCGTCCCCCTCCCCGACGGCACCTGGGACTGCATCCGCTGGGGCCGCTTCACCCCACCCTTCGGCTACGACGTCGCCCCCACCGCCGACGACCCGATGGGCTAGCAGAGCTGCTCCAATCAGGCGCGGTCGTGGAGGGTGATCTGGTAGCCGTCGGGGTCGGCGAAGGTGAATGTCCGACCGAAGGGGCCGTCGATCGGTGCGGAGATGATGGTGTGACCGTCGGCGACCAGTGCATCGTGGATGGCCTGAACGTCTGTGGCGTGCAGCCAGATTGCGGCACCGATGCCGGGCTGAGCGACGGATGCGAGATCGGTGCCGGGAACGATGTCGCGGAGTGCGAACGCGATCGGCTTCGTCTCGAAGACGACGGCGTGCGGCGGTCCGGCCTGCGAGCGGACGAGGCCGAGGTACTGCTCGTAGAACGCCTGCGACGCGTCGAGGTCGCGCGCTTGCAGCGAGATGAAGTCGGGGCCGGTGGCGGGCATGATGATTCTCCTTCTTCTGTGTCAGTCTTCTGACACGGGTCAACCTATGTCAGAATACTGACATGAGTCAAGAGGGTGTCGACCTGGAGACGTCACTGGGCTATCTGCTGAAAGAGGCGTCGAGCGCCCTCCGGATAGCCATGGAGGAGGTGCTGCGGCCGCTCGGGATGAGCGTGACGCACTACTCCTGCCTCGAGCTGCTGGCGCAACGACCAGGCTTGTCGAACTCCGAGCTCGCGCGGGGCGCGTTCGTGACCCGACAGACGATGAACGTGCTGCTCCAAGCCTTGGAACGAGACGGCTATGTGACCAGACCCGCAGCGGCACCCGTCGGGAAGGTTCTTCCCACGCGGCTCACGCCGAGCGGCCGACGGAGCCTCGAGAAGGCGACCGCAGCGGTCCGATCCGTCGAGGTAAGAATGCTCGCCGACCTGACCGATACCGAGCAATCAGGCGCGTTCCGGATCCTCCGGACCATGATCCGTTCCCTGCGCGCTGGCAACGAAGGTGCATAGCTCGTTCCGCGACAAGCAGGCCCGAATCCCTAGACCTGCTCAGGCTTCCGCGGAAACTCCGCCCGCTCCGGCAGCCCACTGATCAAGTCCTGCAACGCCGTTCGCAACCGCGCCGCCGTTCCGGTGGCAAGCGACGTCCACTTCACCCCGTCGTCGGACTTGCTCGCGGTCGCGATGAAACGCCCCGCACGGGTGTTGAACACCGCGATGTGGTTGTCGGTGACATCGCGGGTGCCGTCGCCGTACACCACGCCGACGATCTCGGCGTGTGAGTGAATCTGCACCATCGCCGAGGCCAGCGCTTTCGCGTCGGCCGCCGGTGTGCCGACCTTCGCCAGCCGGTTGGCGGTCGCCGTCGCGTCACCGGTGTCGTCGAAGATCGGGACCAGTTGTTCGGTCGGCGCCCGCATCCCGGTCAGGTCGAGCGGGTCGGCCGGGCCGAGTGCCGCGAGTACCGGGCCGGGCAGGTCTTCCTGTGCTTCGTCGATCACGTAGGACTGCGGCCCGCGCAGGGCGACGGTGACAACATCGTCGCCCTTCGCGAGGCACATGCGACTCGCTCGACCTTCTACGAACAGCCGTAGCGCGACCACCCAGTGCGGTCGATACAGCGCGAGCAGCCGGTCTTCGAGTTCCTGGTGGATCACGTCACCGATCAGGAGTTCCCGATCGGTGAGCGACTGGGCGGCCACGGCCATCGCGGCATCGTGATCGGTCACGTTGTCGTATTGCCCGCGTGCGTCCAGCACAACGGGCACCTCGTCGATCTCCAGCTTCTCCAGGAGAAACTGCATCTCGTCGAGCGACAACACCACCGACGCGAGCATCGACGGGCCGCGGCCCGCACCGAGCACCGTCACTTAGCGGCCGTCTCCGCGCCGATCACGCCGTCGGCGGCGTAGCGGCCGTCGTTGAAGTGCTCCGCGCGCAGGTAATCCTGGCTCTTGTGCTCGGACTCGTCGTCCTCGTCGCGAACCTGGTTGCCCATCAGCGGGCTACCCGGCGTGCTGTTGCGCTGCACCGGCGCCGCGGTGGGCTGGCTGACCGAGACGTTCTCGGCGACCGGAGCCGCGGTGGGTGCGGCACCGAGCGTGCCGGCGCCCCAGCCTTCGGGAAGCTTCATCGAGCCGTTGCCGAGCGAGACCGAGGTGCCGGGCCCGAACGACGCGGACCGCGTGCCCGCGGACACCGCGGCGGAGGCCAGACCCGCGCCGCCGACCATGACAGCCGGTGCCGCAGTGGAGATCCCGGGTGTCGCGGCGGTGGTGACTGCCGCGATCGCCTGCGTGCCGATGGTGCCGACGGTGGACACACCGGTGGTCGCCACCGAGCCCGCGACGTTCGCCACCTGTGTCGCGGCGCCGATCACGGCGGGGTTGTTCACGAACGCGGCTGCCGTCGAGATCGCGGCCTGCACCGGATCGGCGTTGGTGGCCTGGAACGCCTGATCGGCCTGGCCGGCCGAGTCGGCGGAACCGGCGCCGTGCGCGATCGCGGGCGGGTTGACGAACTCGCCGGGGGTAACCACCATCGCGGTGGTCGCGGCCTCGTAGGTCTCCATGGTGAGCGCGGCACGCAGGTCGAGCGCGGCCTTGGCCGCCTCGGCCGCTTCCGAGCTGCCGTTCAGCACGCCGCCGGTCGAGTGGGCGGCGACGCGCGCCGCGTCGACGGCCGCGATCTCCGGGATGCTCGGCATGGCGATCGAGGCCACGGTGTACGCGATCGCGTTGCCGGCCGCCTTCGAGCCCATGGTGGCGGCCATGACGCCCTGCTGCTCGGCCCAGCCGATGAAGCCGGTGAGCTTGGACAGCGCAGAGATGCCGTTGATGCCCTGCATACCGACGCCGAGCTCGGCCATCACCCGGGCGACGGTCGCGGTGGCGTCGATCCAGGCGGCGGTCAGCCCGCCCCACGCGGTCGCGGCGGCCGAGATCGGGATCGCGTGCGCGCCCGCGTTCAGCGCGATCGAGTTACCTTCTGCCATACGGGGCAGCCAGAACACCCCGGTGATTCCTGCGGTCATGCTTTTCTCCCCTTGCTTGTTCTATTTGCGATGCCCGCAGGCTTTAAGCGATTGTTCCGCTGACGACGTTGATGGCGCCCGCCCGGACGACATCTTCGCCGAGGTGCGTGACGAGTTGGCTGCGCAGTGTCGCGGCGGCGTGGTGCAGCTCCAGGATGCCCTGGGCGACCGCCTGGTCATGCGTCATCGCACCCTTGTTCAGGTGGTTCGCGGCGTGCAACGAGACCTCGTCGACGCCGGACGGGACGACGTGCGTCGCGGGCGCGGTCAACGCGGCGGCGGCGGCCAGCCGCTCGGCGAGTAGATCCAGCTCAGCGGCAGCAGCAAGGACGACTTCGGGTTGTACCAGTACGTGACCAACCATGACTCGACTCCTTCTAGTGGCGGCTATGGGGCGGAACCACGAGAATTCCCCCTTCGAGTGATAGGACGCGACAGCGAAGCGATCGGTTCCATCGAATCCCCTAAAGTTTCTTCCTGTCTCACCCCAACTGCAACCGCACTCATACAGCTGGGGTAAAGACTAGCCCCATCCCAGCTGATGTAGGCGGTCTTCGTCAATGCCGAAATAGTGTGCGATCTCATGGATCACGGTGATCGTCACCTCTTCCACCACTTCACTCTCATCCGAGCAGATGGCCAGGATGGATTCGCGATAGATCGTTACCGTGTCCGGCAACGTGCCGCCGTAATGGCTGTCCCGTTCGGTCAGTGCGATCCCGTGATACAGCCCGAGCAGATGTGGATCCTTCGAATTGCGAGGTTCGATTAGCACGACCACGTTATCGATGGCTCGGGCCAGTTCCGGCGGAATGCGATCGAGCGCGTCGCCGACCAGTTCCTCGAACCGGTCCTCGGACATGGAGACCGACATGGTCGCGATCTACCTCGGCTGTGGCTGGGCGGGCAGCGGCGCCGCGCCGGGCAGCGGGGTCGGGGTCGAGCGGCCGGTGTTCGGCGGTGGCTGCGGGGCTTGGCCGTTGATCAGGATGTCGCCCTTCGCGGAACCGGTGATCGGCGCGAACCCCTCCCGATCGGCGCCCTTGCCGACCATGCAGTCCAGCTTGCGGCTGCCCGCCATCCAGCTGCGCGCGTCCAGGTAGTCGAAGAACAGCGTCAGCGTCTTGTTGCGCACCACGTCGGGCCCGCCGAGATAGTCCGAGGAGGTCCGCGCGCATTCGTCCTCGACGAACTTGTCCTGGTCGTCCTTGGCGGGCGGGCCGCCCTGGAACCGCTGGCCGAGGTCGATGGTGGAGACGACCTCCACCGCGTGCACCTGCCCGCAGTCCACCGGATCGGTGGGCAGGTTCTGATTGATGCCCAGGCAGACGCCGGGCCCGTACACCTTCGACTGGTCGTGTTCGGCGGCGCTGCCCACCGACGGCGGCGTGCCCGTGCTCGCCGCGTACTGCAGCCCGCAGCGCAGCGTGCGATCGCCGTGCTGCCAGCCGTCGGGGCTCGGATACATCAACCCGACGATGTAGCGCCCGCGCGGATCGAACTTGCCGCCCATGTACTGCTGCACCGCGGGCACGCAGTGCTCTTCCTTCAACTCGGTGAGCCGCAGCGAGTCGGGGAATCGTGAACCGGGCCCGAATTCCTTGCCCGGGTACTTGCTCATGTCGACATCCGCCGCGACCTCGAACATGTGCTTGGTATCGCAGCGCACCTTGGACAGATCGGAGTGGTCCGGCTTGGACCAGCTCAGGCAATCACCCTTGACGGCGGTGCCGAACTCCTTGTCGACCACCGGCTCGCCGGGCGAGCCCGGGGTGTGCGCCTCGATCTTGTTGTTGTCGAACCCGGTCACGAACAACGTCACCAGGGCGGCGATCACCGCACCCGCGGCCACCAGCAGTAGCCCCCACCGCAGCGTCGGCGCGGGCAACGGCGTGTCGCCGGTGAACAAGCCCCGAACCGTGTCGAACGAGCGCCGCACCGCGCCGGGGCGCGACGGCAGGCCGCGCTTGGGTAGCCGGCTCGATGGCTCTGGCTTGGGTGCATGATCGGAGGAGGACATCGCGATCCATCATGGCAGTCTCCGAGCCGCAGTGCCACGACCTGGTCTGATCAGCCCTTTTCGCCGCGCCCGGCCGCACTAACCACGGAACGCGGACACGAAGATGCCGGGAATCCGCGCCGGGTTGCCGCTCGCGTAGAACTCGGTCAGCCTCCGCCCGGTCGCCGCCGCGGCCGCGTTGTCGACGAACCACGGCGGTTTCGGCGACAACGCCAGCTCGCCGTGCAGTACCGAGCGCGGCGCAGGCCGGAACGGTCCGTGCACCACCGTGCGTTCCACGTCGTCGAGCAGGAAGGCGTTGTGCACCACGCCGATTCCGCTCTGCACGTCGTCGAGGGTGTGGCCGGGGAACGCGCCCCACGAGGCGCGCGGGGCGAGGAAGGCGAGCCCGGTCCACGCGTTCACCGCGATCGCGCCGTAGCGCAGCCGCTCGATCGCGCGGTCGAAGCCGATGCCCAGCCTGCGGATGGTCGCCGGATGCGCGAGCACATTCGCGCCGAGCGTTCCGGTGAGTTCATTGTTCGCGAAATCGACCGCCTGCTGCAGGAATTCACCTCCCGCGTACGGCAGTTCGACCACACCGAGGACGGGCGAGAAGTACTCGGTCCGCAACAGCGGCGTATCGGTGAGCGGCAACCGCTCGACCAGCACCCGCCCCGATCCGACCTGGTCGGCATCGGGATAGGCGGCCAACGCGTCGGCCACCCGCGAGTCGCTGCCCGGGTAGTACGCGGTCCGCTGCGGCGCCTGCGCGAGCGCGGTGCGCAGCTCCGCCAGGAACTTGTCCTTGAGCGCCCAGTCCTTGCTGAGCACGATCGCCTGCGCGGCGATGCAGTTGTAGCCGCCGTTGTGCAGCCGCTGTGTCGCCACGTGCTCGGCCTGATAACGCAGATCCGCGTCGGACCAGTCACCGGGCACGACGATGGTCGGCGACACACCGCCGAGCTCACTGGTGATCGGCTTGTCCAGCAGCGGCCGCTTGTCCGACTTGCGTTCCAGTCCCTCCGGACCCGGCCCCCACACGATCGTGTCGTGCGTCTGCGCGCTGCCGGTCATGTGTACATGCGCGACGTCCGGATGGTGCACCAGGTAGCTGCCGGTCGCCGCGCCACCCGTCACGATGCGCAGCACCCCGAGCTCACACAGCGGCGCGAACACCATCTCGAACACCGTGTACAGCGGATCGGTGATCGGATTCAGCTTCAGCACCACCACCCGGTTGTGCGCGTACAGCTCGTACAACGCGTCCAGCGGCGGAATGGAGGTGATGTTGCCCGCGCCGAGCACCGCCCCGATGCCGCCGGTCGCGGTCGGCTCGAGCTGCGCGAGCCCGGCCCGCCGCCGCGCGGTATCGGCGTCGACGCCCGGCCGCAGCCACACCTCGCCGTGAAAACCGTTGAGCAGCAACCGGTCATAGGTGCTCAACGGCAGAATCGGCACCGCGACCCGATTGCCGGGCGCCGCCTTCACCGTGACCCCGTCGAGCGGACTGCGCCCGTCCTCCAGCGCCGCCAGCGTCGCGGACAACGCCGCAGTGGCCTGCAGCATGGTCAACGGTCCGGACATCCACTCCTCGCCGACCAGCGGCGAGTCCGCGTCCAGGCCCTTGATGGTCCGCGCGGCCCGCACCCAGTCGTCGGCGAACCGTCCGGTCCGGGCGTGCAGGTCGTCGAGCAGCTCGCGGCGGCGGCGCAGCGGGGTCTGTGCCCACACCTTCTCGCCCGCGGTCAGCTCGGCCAGTGCTTCGTCGATCGCTGATTCGTCGAAAGTTGTACCCACAAGCCAACTATGCGCGCGCTATCGGCCGAGTGGTCGGCATCCTGGGATATCGGGGTGAAACAGCAATACCCCGCGGCGCGAGCGACGGGCCCGGAGGAGGCAGCGCAGTGTAACCACGGAGGGACCCGGGAGTGCCGCAAATAAAACACAGCCCACTAGGCTGGGTGCTCATGATCGACCTCCGATTCCTGCGGGACAACCCCGACGCGGTCCGCGCCTCGCAGCGCGCCCGTGGCGAAGACCCCGCCCTCGTCGATGCCCTGCTCGAGGCGGACGCCGCCCGCCGCGCCGCGGTGGCCACCGCGGACAACCTGCGTGCCGAGCACAAGGCGATGGGCAAGTTGGTCGGCAAGGCGAGTAAAGAGGAGCGCTCCGGGCTGCTCGCGCGGGCGCAGGAGATGTCGGTCAAGGTCAAAGAGGCTGAGGTCGCCCAGCACGCCGCCGACGCCGACATGGACGCCGCGCATCGCGCCATCTCCAACGTGGTGCAGGACGGCGCGCCCGCGGGCGGCGAGGCCGACTACGTCGTGCTGGAAAACATCGGCACGCCACCGGAATTCGACTTCGAGCCGAAGGACCACCTGGAACTCGGCGAGTCGCTCGGCCTGATCGATATGGAACGCGGCGCGAAGGTCTCGGGCGCCCGCTTCTACTTCATGACCGGCTACGGCGCGCTGCTGCAACTCGGTCTGCTGCAGCTGGCCGCGCAGAAGGCGGTGGCCAACGGCTTCACCATGATGATCCCGCCGGTGCTGGTGCGCCCGGAGATCATGGCGGGCACCGGCTTCCTCGGCCAGCACGCCTCGGAGATCTACCGCCTCGCCGAGGAGGACCTCTACCTGGTCGGCACCTCGGAGGTGCCGCTGGCCGGCTATCACTCGGACGAGATCCTCGACCTGAGCAACGGCCCGAAGCGGTACGCGGGCTGGTCGTCGTGCTTCCGGCGCGAGGCGGGCAGCTACGGCAAGGACACCCGCGGCATCATCCGGGTGCACCAGTTCGACAAGGTCGAGATGTTCGTCTTCACCACGCCCGAGCAGGCCGATGCCGAGCATCAGCGGCTGCTCGGCTGGGAGCAGGACATGCTCGCGGCTGTCGAGGTCCCTTACCGGGTCATCGACGTCGCCGCAGGCGATCTGGGCAGCTCGGCCGCGCGCAAGTTCGACTGCGAGGCCTGGGTGCCGACCCAGCAGACCTACCGGGAACTCACCTCGACCTCGAACTGCACCACCTTCCAGGCCCGTCGCCTTTCGGTGCGTTACCGCGACGAGAACGGAAAGCCGCAGATCGCAGCGACTTTGAATGGCACGCTCGCGACCACCCGCTGGATCGTGGCGATCCTGGAAAACCACCAGCAGGCCGACGGTTCGGTGCGGGTACCCGCGGCACTGGTTCCGTTCGTCGGCACCGAGGTCCTGACCCCGCCCAAGTAGGCGGACCTGGGCATTCGCGTCGACGGGACCAGGTCGATGTGCCGTGTCCGAACATTCGCGCCAGCCGTGCGCGGTCCGTAGCCGGACTGCGCACGGCTGCTGTCTTTCCGGGTACCTCCGGCCATCGCCGACGAACTCGATCCGCCACGACCATCAGGCGGTGCGGCGGACACCCATCCGTCCGAACTGTCTGCGATACGCCCCTTGCCAAGCCGCGCGGGCACCGACGAATGTCGAGTGTGGGCCCCAGTGGCCAAGTCGCGTTGGCTACCCGAATGTTTCGCGAAGATGAATAGCTACCGGTTCGCCATGCCGGATTCACGGGATGTGGCAACCGCGGGGATTCGTTGTGTCTAGGCTATTCCCCGTGCGAGGAATCGGGGCGCGCGGCGATACCCGAACCCGGGTGCGGGCGGCATCGGCGCTGGCGACAGCTATGGTCATGGCTCGGACCACCGGGGCGTTCTACGTCATGGGTGGTGTGCTGGGTCTGCTGATTACTGCGATCGCCCCGGGCGACGAGGGTAATCGGGCGTTGGTCGGCACGTCTGCGGCGATTGCGCTGACGCTCGGGCTAACGCTGCTCGCGTGGGGTCCGCGGCTGCCGCATTCGGTGCATCACGTCTACGTCGCCATCGCGACGGTGCTGGTGACGATCGCGGTCTACGCCTTCCCGAACACCGTCGGCGCCATCAGCCTCGCCGCCTTCTATGTCTTCGTCGCCTGTGATGCCGCGCTGTTCTTCGCGTGGTCGCAGGCCGCCGCGCACATCGCCTTCGCGATGGTGCTGTGTCTGTGGGTGCTGCCCATGCGGCCGGTGCATCCCGGGCTGCCGTGGTGGTCCGGCTTGATCCCGGCCGGGGTGACCTTCGGCGTCGGCGTGGTCGTCGGCATCCTCACCAGGATGGCCTCGGAAGCCGACATCGACGTGCTGACCGGCCTTTTGAACCGACGCGGCTTCGACCGCGCGCTCAACTCCGCGATCGAGCACGCGACCCGCACCGGCCAGGGACTCGCGCTGGTGCTCGTCGACCTCGACCGCTTCCAGAAGATCAACGACCACCTCGGCCACCGCGCGGGCGACGCCGTGCTGCAGCGGGTCGCCGACACCTGGTCGAAACTGCTTGCGCCGGACCAGCGTCTGGCCCGCTACGGCGGCGACGCGTTCGCGATGCTGTTGCCCAACACCACCGAGCAGGCCGCCATCCTGCTCACCGAGCAGTTGCGCGCGGCGGTGACCACCGGCTGTTCGGCGGGCGTGACCTCGTGGCAGCCAGGCGAATCCGGCTCGCTGCTGGTGAGCCGCGCGGACGTCGGCCTGTACCGGGCCAAGCAGGCGGGTCGCAACCGGACGGTGCTCGAGTCGTCGCGCCAGCTGCCGCTTGCGGTGGAGTTGCGCGAGGCCATCGACCGCGGCCTGCTCGACGTGCACTACCAGCCGATCGTCAGCCTCAGCGAGGGCGGCGGCAAGGCGGTCGGTGTCGAGGCGCTGCTGCGCTGGTCGTCGAGCGCGCAGCCGGACGTCACCACCGAGGGACTGATCCGGGTCGCCGAGGAATACGACCTCATCTCCGATCTGGACGAGCTGGTGTTGCGCCGGGCCTGCGCCGACGCCGCTCGGCTGCAGGACACCTTCGCCCAGCTCGATCTGACACTGAACGTCAACGTCAGCGGCTTGGAGCTGGCCGAGGCAGGCTATGCCGACCGAGTCGCGGGCATCCTCGCCAACACCGGCTGGCCCGCCGAACAGCTGGTGCTCGAGGTGACCGAGAGCGAGCTGGCGGCCGAATCGCACACTGCCATCGCCAATCTGCACACCCTGCGGGACCGTGGCGTGCGCATCGCGATCGATGACTTCGGCACCGGATACTCCTCGCTCAGCAGGCTGGCCACGCTGCCGAGCGACATCCTCAAGGTCGACCAGTCCTTCGTCGCGGCGATCCGCTCGGATTCCCCGGCGCCGCCGCTGCTCGGCGTGATCGCCGCGTTGAGTAGCGCGCTGGATCTCCAGGTGATTGCCGAAGGCGTCGAGACCGAATACCAGGCCGCGGTGCTCACCGAACTCGGGTTTGCCCTCGCACAGGGTTACCACTACAGCGACTCGCACCCGGTCGCGGACCTGATCAGTGACCTCAACGAGAACCACGGCAGGGTCGGGCCCGGTGTGGTGGGGCGGGAGCTCGACGACGGGGATTCGATGCACGCCGCCAACGGCTGGCTGCCACTCGGATAAACGCTTGACGTGGTCTGCTCGGGCTCGCATGCTGACCGCATGCGTTTGATCGTCTACGTCTGTTGATCTGTCAGATGGGTGCTCGCCCGGCTGACGGGTAGCACCGACACTTTCAGTCTGCACTCGCGTCCGGCTCTGCCGCGCGCGGAGTCGATGATTGATGCGCTGCGCGTGTTCCGGATCGCGCCCCGCCAGATGTTGCCGGATGCCCAGAGCGCTGAACGTCCTGAGGCGCTCCCGGTCCTGTCGCTGCGCTCGCTGACGATCCGCGCGGTGCTCTTCCACGGCATCGGCGACCTGATCCCGCTCTACGCGCTGTACTCCCTGCTGTTCGCCGACCACGGGCTCAGCACCGGGCAGATTTCCTCGCTGTTCGCGATCTGGTCGAC
This sequence comes from Nocardia sp. CA-128927, assembly GCF_050955855.1. Classification (NCBI taxonomy): domain Bacteria; kingdom Bacillati; phylum Actinomycetota; class Actinomycetes; order Mycobacteriales; family Nocardiaceae; genus Nocardia; species Nocardia sp. CA-128927. The sequence continues at coordinate 184,356 of NZ_CP192087.1, forward strand.
CACCTCGTTCCTGCTCGAGGTGCCGTCCGGTGCGTGGGCGGACACGGTGTCGCGGCGTTGGCTCCTCGTCTTCAGCGGTGTTCTGCTGACCGCTGGATTCGCCCTGTGGACCCTCGTCCCGACCTACCTGGGCTTCGCACTCGGCTTCGTACTATGGGGTACCGCAGGAGCTTTGGCCTCCGGCACCTTCGAAGCCCTCGTGTACGACGACCTCGCCGCCCGCCAGGAGCAGTCCTCTTACGCCCGAATCCTCGGCTACACCCGTGCGGCCTCGGAAACCGCGATCGTCGTCGGCATCGTCGCCGCCACCCCGCTGTACCTCTGGGGTGGATACGCGCTGATCGGTTGGGCGAGCGTCGGATTCGCGGCACTGCACACGGTGATCGCGCTGTCCCTGCCGAGCGCACCCAAGGCGGTATCCGCCGCCGACGTCGATGAGCTGGAAGACGAAGCCACGCCGATCGCTGACAAGCACGCCTCGACGCCGCATGGCCTTGCTACTGACACGAATCGCAACACCACGACCGATGGTCTCGCCAACGCGGTCGGCGATCGAGCGGTGTCGGGCGACGGCGACGCGTTCGGTGGTGGCGTCGGTGATCGCGATGCGGCGATGGTGCGCCCGATTCTCGATGTCGCCGACGCGCAGCCGGGGCGGGTGGGCGCGGCGGGACCGTTCGCGCGGTACCTCACGATGCTGAAGACCGGTGTCGGAGAATCGATTCGAGTGCGTGCGGTGCGCAACGGCGTGCTGCTCGGGGCGCTGTTGTTCGGTATCACGGCATTCGATGAGTACTTCGCGCTGCTGGCGGAATCGGTAGACGTAGCGACGGCGGTCGTGCCGCTGCTCGTCGGACTGACCGTGCTCGGCTCGCTGGTCGGCTCGCTGCTGGCCGGACGCACCGAGGGCATGTCCGGCCGCATCATGGCGATCGCCGTCGGCATCGGCGGTGTTTTGTTCCTCGCCGGTGCAGTGATCGCCGGACTCGCCGAGCACCGACCGAGCGCCGTGTATGTCCTTACCGTCATCGGCTTCACAGAAATCGGCATTTCCTACGGCATCGTCTACAACGCCGGTGTCGTCGCCGGAGCCCGCCTCCAGGACGCGATCGAAGGCCCGGCCCGGGCCACCGTAACCTCGGTATCCGGCCTGCTCGGCGAGGTCGTCTCCCTCGCGGTCTTCGCCTTCGCCGCCCTCACCACCACCTGGTGGTCCATGTCGACCACCCTCGCCCTACTCGGCGCCACCATCCTCCCCATCGCCCTGCTGACCCCGTCCTGGCTACCTCGACGGCACCAGGACTAGTCGAGTAAGTCCGGAGTCCGCACGGGCCATCATGTTCGGATCATCATGCAGGTCAAGGTGTTTGTGCGCCTGGATCAGCGTCCATAGGCTCGGAAGCTGCACCACCGAGAGGGACACATTCCCATGCGTTCAACTGCCCTACTTGCGCTCGTCGCGCTCGCGGCAACACCAGTGACGGCGTGCGTAGCCGACACGGCACCCGCAGCCGATGCGACCCCGACGAATACCGAATGCGCTTCCGGCACAGGCGAGTTCTCCACCCGACAGGTCGACGGCATCGAGGTCGGCCTCCCGTCCGACTGGACAGCGGGGCCCCATCGGGAAAAGGGGGACGGATCTCCTGATAGTGATGAGCTGGTGACTGCTTTGTACTACTGGTCACCATCGGTTCGGTGCGGCATCATGCTCGCGATCGTGTCCGAGCAGTTCGCCAACTCGGCCGAAGACGCCACCCGTCGGATGACGAAGAGCATGGATGAGGATTATCCGAACCCGGAGTATGGGCCGGTATCAACCGTGTCGTTTGCGGGGCAGGAGTGGGCCCGGCAGATGGGGACCAGTGGTGACAAGATGCTCGCTCTGCGAACGCAGATGTCGAAGCACAACAACCTCTGGTACGGAATCGTCGAAATTGCGGAGCGCGACAAGAACGCATCGGAATTAGCGTTCGCTTCGGCCACGTCGGATATGTTCGCGTCGGTCGAGCAGTCCTTCTCCTTCCCGAAGTAGGACCACAACAGCGGCCGACATTCGGATGCCCGCCGGGGACTTACTCGTCTAGTCGAGCGAAACGCCGATGAGATGGCTTGCGGTGAGCAGGAATTGGTCGGTGGAGCGGTCGATCAGGTTGGCGCGAGTGACCGGGAGGGTGCCCGCCAGCCAGCTGCTGGTGGTTTCCCAGAGGCCACCGAGGAGGTGGGTCGCGGCGAATTCGGCTTGGTCACCGGCACTTTCGACCACGTCGGCGCCGACCTCGCCCGCGCACACGGCCATCATGATGCCCGCGAACGAGCGCATCACCTCGGCCCTGCGCATCAGTAGAGCCGGGTTCAGCTGCGCCTCGACAGTGGCGATGCGCGCCTTGCGTGGATCATCCGCGATCAGGTCGATCGCCGCGGCGATGGCGGCCCTGGTCTTGGCGCGGATGTCGGTGGGCGTGGTGACGAACGCGGTGACCACCGCCTGCCCGATCTCGTCGACGATCCGATCGAACAACTCGCTGAACACCGCGTCGAGATCGCTGAAGCTCTCGTAGTAATACCGCTCCGACAGCCGAGCCTGCGTGCACAACCCGGACACCGTCAGCTTGGCGAAACCCGAGGTACCAATGATTTCCTGCGCGGCATCGAGCAGCGCGACGCGACGCCGCGCTTTGCGCTGTTCGATCGGCACGCCGCCGTAGGACCGCGAGGTGATAGCCATCCGAGTCATTCTGGCATACATCCTTGCCAGATATCAGATTCTGTGGGACGGTCTTGTCAGAATGCTCGACCGCGAACCTCGATCTGACGGGCGAAGTGCAATGGCGCATGACAACCACAAACTGCCGACTCCGCAGCTGTTCACGGAGTTCCCGTTCAAATACGCCGTGCCGGTCCTGGCACCGGGCGATTTGAGCTGCACTGCCGCCCAGCGCGACTCCTTCCGCCGCTTCACCAACGTCGGCGATCCGCTCGCGGACGCCATGGTCGCGATGTTCAAGCGGCTGCCCGTCGGTGAGGGCCGCCGGATGTTCGAGCTTGCCGTCGAAAACGGCATCGACACCGTGCCGGACGCCCCGGCGGAGCTGACGGCCTTCTTCGAACAGGTGGAAGCCGATCCGTACTGGCTGGACCGCGAGAAGATCGACCGCGGCGCCCGCGTCGTCGGCCGCACCAGCGTCTGGGGTGGCATCGCGATGGGCATGTTCGCCCTGATGGGCGGCTACCTGGCGTCCCGCGCGGACAAGACCCTGGTCGGCACCGGCGACCTCGGTGCGATGGCGCCGCGCCGGCTCGCGGAGACCACCCAGTGGTGGCTCGACGTGACGACTCCCGGTGCGCTGCAACACAATGCGGTCGGCTACAAGAGCGTGCTGCGCGTGCGTTTGATGCACGCGCTGGTGCGGGCAGGCACGAACCGCCGCCCCGACTGGGACTACGAAGCGTGGGACCACCCGATCAACCAGGTGCTCACCGTCGGCACCCTCGGCCTGTTCTCGATGGCGAATCTCGTTGGGGCCCAAGCACTCGGCCTACAGTTCTCGGCGAAAGAGAAGGACGCGGTCTTCCAGCTCTGGCGCTACGTCGGGTTCCTGCTCGGCGTCGACCCGGAGATCCTGCCGACCTGCGAGAACGACACCTGGCGTGCCTTCTGGATCCTCGCCGACACCGAATTCATCCCCGACGCCGACTCCCAGCTGCTGGCCCAGGCTCTGATCCCGGCGGCGGGCGGGCTGTTCGTCGGCAACGACACCGTGCCGCAGCGCGCACTGCGCCGGATCGTCACCAGCTACATGGTCGCTTACAGCCGAATCATCCTCGGCTCGACCAACGCCGACTTCCTCGGTCTTCCCGACAGCAGATTCTTCCAGAGCGCCGTCATGGCCACCGCCGTCGTCAACGGCGCACTCGAGGTTCCCCGCCGAATCCTCCCCGGCGCCACCCGCTTCCACGAGAACCTCGGCGCCCGCATCCGCACCCGCCTCGTCCGCGGCTCCATCGCCCGCAACGGCGGCGACCGCACCTACGCCCGCCACGACACCTACGCCACCCGCCCCCTCCGCGTCGGCTGACCTGACCCCCGGTCCTGCGCACGAATTCTTCCGGTGCGCGCGAATTCGCTGGAAATCTCGTGCGCGCCGCGCAAATCCATGCGCGGCGTACTCGCCTCGACGCGAGGGCGCGACGGTAGCGTGCCGGGGGTGACCGCGCGGGTGAGGTTGGGGCTTGGGTTCGGGTTCTGCATCGGGGCGGGGGTTGCGGTGCAGGGGCGGATCAATGGTGCGCTCGGGGCGCGGTTGCATGATGGAATCGCCGCGGCCACCATCAGTTTCGGGTCGGGTCTGTTGATCCTGGTGATCGCGTTCGCGTTCAGTGGTCGCCTGCGCGATGGCGCGGCGAAGGTCCGCAACGCGCTGTCGGCGGGCACTTTGCGACCGTGGCACCTGCTCGGTGGGCTCTGTGGTGCTTTCTTCGTCGCGTGTCAGGGGCTGACGGTGGCGGCGATCGGAGTCACCGCCTTCACCGTCGCCGTCGTGGCGGGCCAACTTCTGAGCAGCCTCGTGGTCGACCGCCTCGGCGTGGGTCCGAGCGGTCGAACTCCGGTCACCGCACTGCGATTCGGCGGTGCCGCGCTCGCAGTGCTCGCGGTGCTGATCGCCGGGGCGGGCCACTCAGGCGCACCAGCGGGGCCTCTCTCGGTCCCCGACTCGCTGCGCGGCGCACCGACCGCACTGCTGATCATCCTGCCCGCCCTGGCAGGCATCGGGCTGGCCTGGCAGCAAGCGGTCAACGGTCGCGTCGGCGAGGTCGGCGGCCCACTCTCCGCCACCCTGGTCAACTTCTGCGTCGGCCTCATCGCCCTGGTCGTGATCGAAGCCGTCGTCCTGATCGGCTCCGGTCTCCCCGACGAATTCCCCACGCAGCCTTGGCTCTACCTCGGTGGCCTGATCGGCATCGCCTTTATCGCGCTGGCCACCATCACCGTCCGCTGGATCGGAGTCCTGCTACTCGGTCTCACGTCGGTAGCAGGCCAACTCCTGATGTCGATCGTCCTGGACATCGCCACGCCAACCAGCGCAGGCCTGTCCATCACCGCCGTCGTAGGCAGCGCCCTGACCTTGGTCGCGGTCGGCATAGCCACCCGCTCCCACACCTGACGTGCGCCGACGGCTCAGCTCAGTTTGCGGGAGCGCAGCTCGTGACCCTTGGACGTCTTGCAGCGTCCCGATTCCAGGTCCCACTGCCAGCCGTGCAGGTTGCAGGTGAGGGTATTGCCTTCCACCACACCGAATTTCGACAGGTCCGCCTTGAGGTGCGGGCAGCGGCGCTGCACTTCCCATCCGGCCAGCTCGGTCGAGGCGGAATCGTCGTGCGCCTCGGAGAACCAGCCGTCGGCGTAGGCGATCCGCTCGTCGGTGAGGCATTTGAAGAAGGTGTAGAGGAATTCGTTGTAGCCGCCGATCCGCCACGCCTGGAAGCGGGTGGACAGGAAGATGGTGTTCACCCAGTCGGGTTCGTTGTCCCGCAGCACGGTACGCACCAGCTCGGGGGCGATGCGGAAACCGTAGCGGTACTTGCCTTCTCCCTCGATGGCGCCGCGGACCACGCGCTTGGGGAAGTCCAGCACCACGGTCTCGTCGCCGATCACCAGGCCGACCGGGTAGCCGATGCCGTCGCAGATCAGATCGCTCTGCGCCATGATCGGCTCGAACAGCTCCCGCAACGGCTCCAGCAACGGCCCGTCACCCACGGGAGCGGAGCCTGCGGAGTGACCAGTAGGCCACGCCCAGGATTCCTTTTCTTTCGCGAGCACGGGCGCGAGCCGCTGCGCCATCAACTCGATGTACTCGGCCTTGTTGTCGTAGACCAGCCCGGGCTCGAACGGATGGGTCAACTCCAGCTCGGCGCCGCGCACATCGGCGACGGAGCCGGGGATCATCAGGATCCCGCCCTCGTTGCCGTGGATCCGCATCTGATCCAGGAACACCATCTGGTCCGGGAAGATGTTGCCCTCGTCGCCGCGATCGTCGTTGAGGTAGCGCAGCTCGTCGTCCAGGAACACCGGCGGACCGGCCGACGGCACCACCCAGGTGGCCCCGACCTGCTCGATGTAACTGCGACAACGGTCCATGCCGCGCTGCCGCTTCTGCTTACCGAAGTTCGACTTGGTCCGGTTCGGGATGTCGTAGACCATCGGGTACCAGATGGCGCCCGAGTACTGCAGCAGGTGGATGTCGATGTGGCCGAACGAGTCGTGCAGCACGTCCATGTCGACCGGGCGGGCGTCGTTCATGTTGAAGCAGGTGGTCTCGCCGTCGGAGACGACCAGCCCGGAGTCGCCGATCGGCCCGTCCGCGGGCGCGCGCAACGCGATGATCATGATGTCGAGCTCGGCGCCGTTGCCGGTGATCGTGTGCTTGACCGAGTCCTCGGTCTCGAAGAACTTGTGGAAGCCGAGCTTCTCCAGCTCCCGCTTCAGGTCCGGCACCGGGTAGTCCGGCAGCAGCACGGTCGCGTCCTTGTTGACGTGCTTGGCCAGGTTCTCCGCGTCGAAGTGGTCGCGGTGCAGATGCGAGACGTAGAGGAAATCGCAGTTGCCCAGCTCGTCCCAGTCCAGCTGGGTGTTGTCGGGAAACGGGAACCACGAACCGAAGTACGCGGGGTTGACCCAGGGGTCGCAAAGGATCGACCCCGCCGCGGTGCGGATGTGGAATCCGGCGTGTCCGACGCTGGTGATCTGCACGAGCTGCTCCTCCTACCGTTACCAGCCATCCAGGGTAATGGCTGTATGGAACTACCAGGCGCTCGCGGTGCCTCGAAGCCTGCTACGAATCGGCTGGCCCGTGCCGCGGTCACAGTGCGCTGACCCGAGCGCGGTTAAGGGGAGACGTCGCCGATGCAGTAGCCCTGCGGCCCGTCGGTCAGGGTGAAGGTGCGCGTCTGCGTTGTCCCCGACGAGTTGGTGACCGGCACGTTGACGGCGATGTAGTCCCCCCGCAGCCCCTCGGAGCTGATTTCCTGATCGGCGAACTTGGTGGCGCCGGTCAGCTTCCCCGGGTTGTTGGCCAGCGGTGCGGCGGTCGTCTTGCCGGTTCCGGTGGGATCCCAGGTCGCCGGAGTCGCCTTGCAGACCAGCGGGTAGGTGCCCTCTTTGTCGGCGGCGTCGAGCGGAGCGCCGACGAATCTGGCCAGGTAGCGACGCACGGTGTGCCGGGCGTCGGCGTCGTTGTATTCGATGTCGGTGCCGCCGGAAGCGACCCGCGGGCAGGCGTAGCCGGTGGCGAGGGCGGCTCGATCGACGGCAACGGTGGTGGTCCGGCTCTTCCAGGTGATGGTGTCCTGGGTGGCGGTGCCCGGCTGCGCGAGGGCGGCCAGGATGGGCTGCTCGTCGGCGTACATGTCGGCCACGTTCCGCGGCGCGATGGTCCAGCACTTGGCCTGCAGTTGCGCGACGGTGCTCGTCTTCAGATCCGCGGCCCAACGCTGCACGGCGGCAGGCAGTTCGGCGACCGGGCCCACCGAGGGTGCGGCGGACGACGTGGCGGGCGGCAGCGTGGTGCCCGGGGTGGACGGGACGGCGGCAGGCGGCGTCGTGCTCGTGGCCGCGATCGCCACCGGCTCGTCGTTCGGAATACCGACGGCGGAGTCGCAGCCCGCCAGCACGAATGCGCTGGTGATCGCCAAGCCGCCGATCAACGTCCGCACCGACCGACGGTCTAGCCGAGCCCGCTGACCACGAGCAGTTCGATGCGACTCGGCGTCCGAGTGGTCCAGCGAGCGCACAAGTCCGGTGCCGATAGTTCGAACGGATTCCCAGTTGTCCGCGTGCGATGCTGTCCTGCCGAGGTGATCCCGCGTTTTCCGGTCGCGTCCAGGTGGATTCAGATGGGCGCTTTCCACTTCGACGATCCTCTTCTCTACAGCGTGCGACGGGCCGAGCGAACCGTCCCAGGCCCGGTGTGACCCATAACGCAGCGGCCCACTGCCGGATGGGACAGTCAGCGACTACGCTAGCGGAATTGTGGAACCCGTCTACCGGACGATCATCGGCCTTGCCCGTACCGTCTTCTTCGTCGAAGGCCTCAAGTTCACCGTCAAGGGCGCTGAACATATCCCCGCGCGGGGTGGTGCCGTGCTCGCGGTCAACCACACCGGGTACATGGACTTCACCTACGCGGGTCTACCGGTGCGCACCCCCAAGCGCTACATCCGGTTCATGGCCAAGAAAGAGGTCTTCGACGACAAGATCTCCGGCCCGATCATGCGCGCGCTCAAGCACATTCCGGTCGACCGGGGTGCTGGCGCCGACTCGTACAAGGCCGCCGTCGAGTACCTGCAGCGCGGCGAGCTCGTCGGCGTGTACCCCGAGGCGACCATCAGCCGCAGCTTCGAGATCAAGGACTTCAAGTCCGGCGCCGCGCGGATGGCCATCGAGTCGGACGTGCCGATCATCCCGATCGTCATCTGGGGCGCACAGCGGGTGTGGACCAAGGGCTTCCCGAAGCGTCTCGGCCGCACCAACACTCCGATCTCCATCGCGGTCGGCGCACCGATCCCGCCGTCCGAGCCCGCGTCCGAGTTGACCGCCAAGCTGCGTTCGACCATGCAGGAGATGCTGCTCGACCTGCAAAAGGACTACACCCACGAGGCAGGCGCGTACTGGGTACCGGCTCGGCTCGGCGGCAGCGCTCCTACCCTGGAGGAGGCCGACGCGCTCGATGCCGCCGAGGCTGCGGAGAAAGCCGCACGTAAGAAGACGGCCTCGTAGCAGCGGAGATTCGGATGGCGCGGGAACCGGTTTACGACGTACTCGCCGGTTTGGTGCGCACCATTTTCAAGGTGCAAGGGCTGCGCATCGACATCGCCGATCAGCAGCGGATCCCGCAGTCCGGCGGCGCCGTCCTCGCCGTGAATCACACCGCGTACCTGGACTTCATGGAGATCGGACTGGTCGGGCGCAAGTCGGGCCGCAACGTCCGCTACATGATGAAGGCCGAGCTCGAGCACGGCATCGTCCGCTTCTTGATGAAGCACTGCAAGGCAATCGGCGTCGACCGCACGGCTGGCGCCGAATCCTATAGCCGCGCGGTGCAAGCGCTGCGCGACGGCGAACTCGTCGTGGTCTATCCCGAGGCGACCATCAGCCGCAGCTTCGAACTGAAGGACTTCAAATCCGGCGCCGCCCGCATGGCGATCGAAGCCGACGTCCCGATCATCCCCGTAGTCATCTGGGGCGCCCACCGCGTCTGGACCAAGGACATCCCGAAAAAGCTCGGCCGCCACAAGTTCCCGATCAACATCCGCATCGGCGACCCCATCCCACCCGCCGAACCCCCGGAAACCCTCACCGCCACCCTCCGCACCCACATGACCGACCTCCTCACCCAGGCCCAACACGACTACCCCATGGAACCCGGGGCCCGCTGGGTCCCCGCCCGCCTCGGCGGCACCGCCCCCACCCTCGCCGAAGCCGCAGTCCTGGAACAAGAAGAACTAGCCCGCCGCCGAGCCAAGTCCCAACCCCAAAACCCCTGAGTTCGGTCAGAGGCGGTCGAGCGGGCGGCCGGGGGAGGGGTGGGCAGGGTGCCGCGGAGGAATGAGCTCGGCGGACGCCTATGCGGCTGCTGAAGTCCGCGGTCATGTGGAAAGGTCCGTGCCGACGGTCTCCTCCCCCGCTCCGGTGCCGTCGACGGCGCGCTATGAGGGGAACATAAATAGCCTGTGAACAGATGCTCAAGAGTGGAACTTTTGCTCCCAAACAGATTCACGCCGAAGAAGATCCATCGATTCTCTCTTCTCGTCGCAAGATCAGTGAGTTGACCTGTCAAGAGCCCTGAGGTACAGGACTGTGTCCTGCGTCTCGATTTTTCCCTGAGCCCGCCGCGAGTAGATCGCTGCGGCCGGGCGCAGGAGTGCTCGGTCGCGGTGTCCGCAGGGGCTGATCGATCACTTTCGAGCAGCTAATGGACCCCGCGGTCATGCCTAGACCGGTGGCGATGAGTGGCAGCCAAGTTCGACTGGTTCACCCGACTAGAGGCCGACACAGCGTGGTTGCTCTCGGGCATGATCGGGCGAGATTGCATCGGCCAGTCTGGTGGTCGCAGAAAGACCCAGGTAGCAGGCTCAGACGGGCTGAATTCCCGGAAGCCCTAGTGATCGTGATTTCAACGTTATATGACGGGCGTCCGGTTAAGCTCCATTCTTACTCATCAGTAAATAGGAACCTGTTCTACCCTCCTGATCTATGTATTCATCCCACGTCTTTCGGGTGCTCGCTGCGCGAATGGACATCGGAAAATCCAACGATTTACATCGTGCATGTAGGAGTTTCGAGATAACTTCTCACCGCTGGGGTGGGGACAATGAAACTTGGTCAGTCGTTACAGGTACGTTCCATGTGTTAGGTATCTGAACCCGACGGCCTACGCGGGTATCGACACCGACGAAAGCAAAGCGGAAGACGTGCCGAAGAGGGCACAAGAGAGGTGGTGGGGCGCAAAGGAAGGGAGCACCCCGGCTCTGCCCAGCCAAGTGCGGCCGGGGCGCTCGCCTAGCAGGCTCGACCGAGTCTTCAAGAGCGAGTTCCATGTCAGCGCATGCAAATCGGCATGCACAGGACGGGCGAGGGTGGCCACCGGCACTGATCCGGCGGCCACCCCTCCTCGCCGCTTTCTAGCCGAACCAGCCTCAGACTAACCGACCCTCACGCGGGTGGCGACAACCCCCCTAAAAATTAACCGTCCCTTGGGCTTCGCAGCCGAATTAGCCGGTGGATGAACAAAGGAATTGATCTTATACATACCGGTCACTACGTTTCCTCGCCGACAACAATCGCACCCAACCACGTCGATTGAATTTCCATATCGGCACCTGTCAGGAGATCTAGATCGGTCATCAACTATCAGTACTGAGAAATTAGTTCCAAAAGAGCAAGGAGCCAGGATGGCTAACGCGAATAGAACCAACCACCACGAAGAAGACAGTCCCAAAAAAGAAGACGCAGAGCCGGTGAAGCTCGTACGACTCGACTTCGAGATCGTCTGCGACCCGAACGCCGTCTACTGAACGAGGACACTTTAAGGCCAGCCGCGGCAGTTGCGTGGCGGATTCGCGGGCAGTGTCCGCATTCCGCCGCCCAAAGTTAGCTGACCTGGCAACTTTGAGTCGTGGGGTGCTCCCACACCTCATGACTCGAAGTGTCCGGGGCATCCGATCTTGTCTTCCTGGAAGCGATTTGGGTTCTCGCCGATCCACGATGAGCGATGGCGGTCCCATGCAGACTACTGATCGCCGGACAGCTCGCAACCCCCTAAAAAAGTGGGAACCCCCCCGATTCGTCACGGTGACGTATCGGCAACCACTCTCTGGCACGGTCCCGTCTCTACAACTTCACGCCCTGGCGACGGCTATGGCGGACCACCTCGCGGCAGGTAGGAACACCGCGCTCATCTGCGATCCAGCCGCCCCCACACGACGCTGATGCGGTCGATGAACCAGAAGCATCCAGTTGCTTGCCACAGCTGCAGGGGCCATGTCGAACGCCTCTCGTCCGCCCCATCTCTGCCATGCCGCTCGTCTCAATAGATACTCCGGATACACTAGATGCACCTCAGGTGCTACGGTGCTGTGGCATCACTCGTACATCGGCTTGCGGTAGTTGAACGGTTTTGGGTTACACACGGTCGCTTCACTACTTGCGACCGAAGCACCAAAAAATACCGCAAGGAGAAGTTGTGTCTCAAACTCAAACCTCACCAAAGCACCAGATGAGGGCTCTCTCCTGATCTTCGACCCACTCGAAAATAGGAGCTTGACTCAACATGGCCAACAGCAATGCGAAATCCGATAACGGCCCGCACGGTGCCAATCCCACAAACTCGACCTTTAGTCTTCGGCTGCGTCCTGCCGACTATCAGAACTTGATGAGCATCGCAGGCATCCGCAGGATGTCGATTGCCGAGCTCGCCCGTGAGTTCATCCTCGACGGTTTGCGAAACGCGCTCGATCCAGATGAGATCGAACGTCAGTTTGAAGAAGAGAAGCAGCGTCTACTCGCCGCCGCTGCCGAAATGCGCAAGAGCAGCGCCAGCTCCGCCGGGCGGCGATGATGAACCACCGACGAGCCGGGCCGGCGCCAGAGCCGAGAAGAACCGAATAGATACAGCAGGAAGGGACGGGGCCGGTGGCTCCGTCCCTTCCTGGTTCTCACGCCTTCATGTGCCGAGCTCGGCGCGTGGGTCCGATACTCTGGTGGCGCAGCAGCACCGTGGCAACGTCACATGACGCGTATTCCGACACTGCATGAACACAACGCGACACTGCCGCACCCGTATTGTGGCATGGGTGCTTTCGTGCGCTACGCTGCCCGTTGCGCGCCGAGCTCCGTTCGGCGGCATCGAGATCAATGCGGAAGGACCGTTCCACAGCATGAGCGTCACAACAGGAAACACGGGCAGTACCGGGGGCGCAGAAAATGGGGGAAACACCGGAGGGTCCGGGGTCCGGATTCCCGCGAAGATGGCCGGGCTGATCCTGATCGGCCTCGTCATGGGGTACCTCTACGGCCTCGTCATGCGAGCATCCGGCTGCCCAATGGCCGGAGCGGTCGCCGCTGGCACCGGCGCCGGGGTGACGGTCCTGGTCTGGCTTGAGATGATCGACCTGAAGTCGATTCTGACGAGCTGCCGGGGCTGGATCCTGATAGCGGGCTCCGTGCTGGTCGGGATCTTCATGGCCGGCACCACATCCCTCTCCATTCCCGACAGCACTCCGGTGCAGTTCTTGGCGACTCTGACCGCCGGCGTCGTCGCCTTCGGGATCGCACTGCCCATCTTCGATCACTTCATCGACCCGTAAGTCCGAAAGGTGGCGACTTCGACGCCCACCTGCACTAGCCCAAAGAAAGCCCCCTGCCGACTGGTACTCGGCAGGGGGCTTTCGCCCGTTTGCACGCACACGGCACGGCCGGGTGCTCCCGAGCCGCTCCAGTATGACGATAGCGGGGCTTATCGTCACCGCGATGGTGAGGAAACTGGCAGCCCACCTTCAATAGTCGGTGCCTTTATCTTCGATTCGCGCCGGATGTCGTCGACGGTCCGGTCCTTCGGGATGCGCTCCGGCCACAGAATCGCCGCCAGGCCGACAGTCAGCGGAAGCGCGAGCAACAATGACCCACCCGAACGTCACCCATCCGCCGCTCATCGGATCTCGGTGTCGCGCACGGTGATCGGGTCCACGTCGATCAGCACTGTGGTCGAGGTCGCCAGGACACTGGTCACGTCGGCGGCCGGTTCGACGTAGTCGTCCAGCGCGACCGGCCAGCCGTCCGGGCCGACCAGCGACCAGGACCCGTCGCTGTGCTGGAGGTATTGCGGACCGTCGTCGGGGGCCAGCGCGAGCTTCCGGGCGTTCTCGTCGTCATCGCGTCGTGCGGGAAGTTTCACAGCCCGCCCCTTCCGCTGTCGGGGTCAATGGGCACCCGCCGCCGGGGAGCCGGTGCTGGGCCGGTTCGGTACCCGGCGGCGAGGCCATGAAAAGGACGCTAGGCGTGCGCTTTTGGTCATGGGACCCGCTTGCTGTCCACATCCGTCTACAACGAAGGTGGCGCACGGCTACCGTGGGTCGTATGGACCCCGGCGGGGAGAACGTCACCGGTGAGCGGCTGCGTGCTGCGCGCGAGGCGGCCGGATTCAGCTTGTCCGCCATGGCGGCACGCACGCACTACAGCAAGGCGTTGCTTGGGCTGCTGGAGACAGGACAGCGCACTGTCAGAGCCGAGCATGTGCGCGCGTACGCCGACGCGCTGGGAGTCGGCTCGACCTTGTTCGTCGAACCGGCCGATGGCGAACGGTCGACGGCGGAATGGATGCAGCGCGCGGCGGCCTCGGATATCGGAGGCGACACCCTCGAACGGCTGGAACTCGCCGTTGACGACCTGGCCTCTGCCTATCCCACGACTGCGCCGAGCGAATTGCTCGTGCGCATACGCCAGCATCTCGGCTACGCCGGACGACTCATGGACTCCCGCAAGACTCTGACCCAGCACCGCCGGTTACTTGTTGCGGTCGGCTGGTTGTCGCTGCTGGGCAGTACCTGCCATGTCGACCTGGGCGACACCCCTTCCGCAGCAGCTCGAGGGCACCTGGCGTGGAAGCTGGCCGACGAAGCACAGCACCCGGGGATATCGGCCTGGTGCCTCGAGACGCGCGCTTGGCAGCTACTGACCGCCGGAGAGTTCACCGCCGCCGCCGAGCTGTCGCGGGCAGCACAATCCATTGCCCCGGAGGAAAGTTCGGTCCACATTCAGGCGACGGCTCAGGAAGGCCGCGCGCTGGCGCGGCTCGGAGACCGCACGGGCACCTACGGCGCGCTGCGCAGAGTCGCCCGGCTGGTGTCCGGGCTCAGCGTTCCCGACCGGCCGGAGCATCATTTCCGGTACGACCCTGCCAAGTCGGACGCCTATGTGGCTACCACCCTGGCATGGCTCGGTGATCCTGCGGCCGAGTCCTACGCCCGGCATGTCCTGACCGATCTGTCCGGCGCGACCTCCACCCGCCCGCGCCGGATCGCTTCGGCGAATCTGGATCTGGGCCTGGCCCTGGTGGCCGCCGACAAGCCCGATGAAGCTGCGGACGTGGCACTGGCGGCGGTGATCTCCGGACGTCTGGTTCCGTCGAATTACTGGCGCGTGACCGAGGTGGTCACCGGCATCGAGGATCGTGACACCGCGGATGCGGCCATGGTGCGCGAAGCATTCCGGGACACCTACCGGCCGTAGCTGCCGTCAGACGTGGGTCATCTCTCTGGGGGCTGGGTTAAGCAGCCTTCCTTTGAAACAGCGGTCAGGAGTTGTGCCCATGAGCGACCGGAAGTCGGCGGTCAGATGCGGTCGAGTGGGCGGCAGGGGGAGGGGGTGGGGAGGGCGCCGCGGAGGAATGAGCTCGGGGGGACGCCCATGAGGGTGCGGAAGTCTGCGGTCATGTGGGATTGGTCGAAGTAGCCGTTGTCGGCGGCGAGCTGTGCGAGAGACGTTGTTGTCTCGTAATCGCTTGTGCTAGTGGTGAATTGCGCCGACGGTTTGGTTCGTGCTTGGGTCAGGATGCGGCGCACTCGATCGATGCGCGCGAAGTGCTTGGGGGAGAAGCCGATTCCGGCGGTGAACAGGTTGCGGAGTTGGCGTTCGCTGACGGCGAGGTCGCTGGCCAGTGCGCGCATGGAGCGGGCGTTCGGATCCGTTGACAGCGCGGTGACGGCCGAGCGGAGCACCTCGCGTTGTGCGCGGCGGGTCGCGTCCTCGGAGATGCGTTGCGGTAGTGCATCTTCCAGGAACCCGAAGACCTCGTCGGCGCCCAGCTCCATCAGCTCATCGGCGAGATCGGCGGCGACGCCGGGCAGGTCGGCGAGGCGGATCACCCGATCGGTGAGGACCGCCGCGGGCACGCCGAGCAGCGGCCGGGCCGCGCCTGGCGCAAGACGCAGCCGCGTACACGCTGCGGGCTTGCTCGGATGGGAGTACAGGGCTTTGGTCTGCGGTCCGATGACGAGCGCCTCGCGCGGTCCGGACTCCTGCGTGCGCAGCACGATCGTGGTCGCGGCCTGCGGGATGTGTGCGAACGAGTCGGCCAGGTCGCGCACCGTCGGGATGCGCCCGAGATCGGTGAACCACGGCCGCAGCGATTCGGGCGCGGGGGCCGTCGTCTCGACGAGGTCGGCGGTCACGACGGACGCCGTGCGCAGCATGGTGGTCACCGAATCCACTGTAAGCACTCCGCGGCTCGGCGGCTGTGCCGAAATCTCCTAGAGAACCAGGTGGTCGGGGCGGCAGCGTTGGGCTCATGATTCTGATCACCGGTGCCACGGGCACCATCGGTAGCGAAATCGTCCGGCAGTTGGTGGCGCGCGGCGAGCAGGTCCGTGCCGTCACCCGCGACCCCGCGCAGGCGCAGCTGCCCGCCGGCGTCGAGGTGGTCCGCGGCGACTACCACGACCCGGCCTCGATCGCGGCGGCCGCGAAGGGCGTCGACGCCGCGTTCATCGTCGGCATCCTCGGCCCGGAATACGTCGACGTCGACCACACCTTGATCACCACCGCGCGGGACGCCGGAGTTCGCCGCATCGTGAAGCTCTCCGCCATCGGCACCGGCGAGGAGCAGGTCGGCCGGATCGGCGCCTGGCACCTGCCCGGTGAACAGGCCGCGCGCGAGAGCGGTGTCGACTGGACCATTCTGCGCCCGAGTTCCTTCGCCTCGAACACCCTGAGCTGGGCCGACGCGATCCGCAACGGTCAGCCCGTACCCAGCATGACCGGCAGCGGTCAGCAGGGCGTCGTCGATCCGCGCGACGTATCCGCGGTCGCGACGGCTGCGCTGCTCTCGTCCGACCACGCGGGCCAGATCTACACCCTCACCGGCCCGGACCTGCTGACCAGCGCGGACCAGGTGGCCGTGCTCGCCGAGGTGCTCGGCCAACCGCTGGAAGTCGTCGACGTACCGAATGAAGCCGCCCGCGAACATATGCGCGCCGCCGGGATGTCCGAGGCATTCATCGACGGCGCCCTCGCCGGTCAGGAGTATGTCCGCACCGGCGGCAACGCCATCGTCACCGACGATCTCCGCCGCGCCCTCGGCCGCGCACCTCGCACCTATACCGAGTGGGCCGCCGACCATGCCGCGCTGTTCCGCGAAGCGCCGACCTCGGCTTCTCGTGGCCGAGGAACTATCGCGTAGCGACGCCGGATCACCGGCTGTGAATCGGCTGGCAGTTGCGCGGGAGGTTGCCGAGAGTTCGGGCTGGACCATTGTGGAGTGTTGTTGGGCGGCAGTAACTTTCGCTTGCTGATCAATGGCTCTACGGAAGGTCGAAATCGTGCTTGCTCTGCTCGCCCTCTTGGGTGTGACCGGTAGCGCCGCTGCGGCGTGGGGCACCGGAAGTGCCGCGATGGCATTGGGAAACAGCGGCATCCTGCAATAGCCCGCGACGCCGAACGGGACGGCACCCATTGGGTGCCGTCCCGTCGGGTTACTGCGCGGTCGAGCGGAAGGTGCGCAGGCGCAGGCTGTTGCTGACCACGAAGACCGAGGAGAACGCCATGGCGGCGCCCGCGAGCATCGGGTTCAGCAGTCCGGCCATGGCCAGCGGGATGGCGGCGACGTTGTAGGCGAAGGCCCAGAACAGGTTGCCCTTGATGGTGCCCAAGGTCCGGCGGGACAGCCGGATCGCGTCGACGGCGGCGCGGAGATCGCCGCGCACCAGCGTGAGATCGCTGGCCGCGATGGCCACGTCGGTGCCGGTGCCCATGGCCAGGCCGAGGTCGGCCTGGGCCAGCGCCGCGGCATCGTTGACACCGTCGCCGACCATCGCGACGACCCGGCCCTCGGCCTGCAACCGCTTGACGGTGTCGACCTTGTCCTGCGGCAGTACATCCGCGATCACCTCGTCGATGCCGATCTGTGCGGCGATCGCCGCAGCGGCGGCCTTGTTGTCGCCGGTCAGCATGATCGGCGTGAGTCCCAGTGCTCGCAGCTGCGAAATCGCCTGGGCGGATGTCGGTTTCACCGCGTCGGCGACGACGAGCACGCCGCGCGCCTTGCCGTCCCAGCCCACCGCCACCGCGGTCTTACCCTCGGCTTCGGCGGCCTGCATCGCCCGCGTCAACTCGGCGTCCAGGTGCTGTGACCAGTCAGCGAGCAGTCGGGCCCGTCCGACGATCACCGCGTGTCCATCCACCACGCCCTGCACCCCGAGGCCCTCGATGTTTGCGAAGCCCTCGACCGCTTGCAGCGCACCGACTTTCGCCCTGGCACCCTTGGCGATCGCCTGCGCGATCGGGTGTTCGGACGAATCTTCCAGCGCCCCAGCGAGTGCGAGCACCTCGCCGGTGTCCTCGCCTTCGGCCGCAACGACATCCAGCAGCGTCATCCTGCCGGTGGTGACGTTGCCCGTCTTGTCCAGCACCACGGTATCCACCCGTCTGGTCGATTCCAGCACCTCCGGACCTTTGATCAGGATGCCGAGCTGCGCGCCGCGACCGGTGCCGACCATCAGCGCGGTCGGCGTGGCCAGCCCGAGGGCGCATGGGCAGGCGATGATCAGCACCGCGACCGCGGCGGTGAAGGCCGCCGCGACGGAACCGCCGGTGCCGAGCCAGAATCCGAGCGTCGCGATCGACAGCGCGATCACGATCGGCACGAAGATGCCGGAGATCTTGTCGGCCAGCCGTTGTGCCTGCGCCTTACCGGTTTGCGCGTCTTCGACCAGCTGCGCCATCTGGGCAAGCTGCGTATCCGAGCCGATCCGGCTGGCGCGCACTACGATCCGCCCGCCGACGTTCACGGTGGCGCCGACTACCGCGTCGTCGGTCCCGACCTCCACCGGCACGGACTCACCGGTCAGCATCGAGGCGTCGACCGCCGACGAGCCCTCGACCACCACACCGTCGGTGGCGATCTTCTCGCCGGGACGAACCACGAACTGATCGCCAACGGCCAACTGCTCCACCAGTATCCGCTGCTCGAGTCCCTCCCGCAGCACCGAAACCTCTTTGGCACCGAGCTCCAGCAGCGCCCGCAGTGCCGCTCCGGCGCGCCGCTTGGAGCGTGCCTCGAAGAACCGTCCGGCCAGGATGAACGTGGTGACGCCCGCCGCGGCCTCCAGGTAGATGCTGCCGGTGCCGTCCATCCGCGAGATGGTGAACTCGAACGGGTGCTTCATGCCCGGCATGCCCGCGGTGCCCCAGAACAGCGCGTACAACGACCAGCCCAGCGCCGCAAGAGTTCCCATCGACACCAGCGTGTCCATGGTGGCGGTGCCGTGCCGCAGGTTGGTCAGCGCGGCCCGGTGGAACGGCAGCGCACCCCACACCACGACCGGCCCGGCCAGCGTCAACGACAGCCACTGCCAGTTGTCGAACTGCAACGCGGGGATCATCGCCATCGCGATGACCGGCACCGTCAGCACCAGCGAGACCAGCAGTCGGGTGCGCAACGCGGCGGTCGGATCAGGCTCGGCGGCAACGGGTTCCGTAGTCGCGGTCTTCGGCGCGGGCAGTACCGCACTGTATCCGGCCTGCTCGACGGTGGCGATCAGGTCCTCCGGCGAGACGTCACCGGTGACATCGACCCGCGCCTTCTCGGTCGCATAGTTCACCGTCGCGGTGACACCGTCGAGCTTGTTCAGCTTCTTCTCGATGCGATTGGCGCAGGACGCGCAGGTCATGCCGCCGATCACCAGTTCGACCTGCCCGATGCCGGGGGGTTGTGTCGTAGTGGTCATCAGGTGTTTAGCGCGGTTACCCTCTCGTTCATGGGGGTGGAGGCGCTGTCCTCCGTTCGTTGTCGGTGGTGCCAGTTAGGTTGTGGGGCGTGGATGAGGTGGTGCGGTACAGCTTTCGTGTGCGGCCGGGCCGTACTGCGGAATCGGCGTTGCTGGCTGAGTGGGATCGCTGCCGGTTCCTGTGGAATGAGGCTGTCCACCAGCAGAAGTCGGGGAACAAGCCGACCTTCGGCATGTTGAGCAAGCTGCTGACCGAGGCCCGCCGCCAGAACGCGTGGTTGCGGGTGGGATCGCAGGTCGCGCAGCAGCAGACGTTGCGGACCTACTCGCAAGCGCTCACTCGATCGCGCACCGTCAAGGGCCGGGGGCGACCGGTATTCAAGGCCCGCAAGAGGGCCCAGGTTTCGTTGGAGTACACCCGCCGCGGATTCAGCATCAGTAACGGGCGGCTGGTGCTGGCCAAAGGCATCAACATCCCAGTGGTGTGGTCGCGGACGTTGCCATCCGAACCGAGCAGTGTGCGGATAATCCGGGATTCGCTCGGACACTGGTACGCGTCGTTCGTCGTGCGCCGTGCCGTCGAACCCGCTGCCGTGGCGGAGGGCGGCATCGGCATCGACTGGGGTGTGCGTACCACAGCCACGACGACCCACCCGTCGTTCGACCTGCCATACCTGGGGTACCGCGCCCGCTGCGCGGCGGAACTGGCTCGGGCGCAACGCAAGATGGCTAGGCGGCGCAGCGAGCGTGGTCGGCAGTCGGGTGGGTATCAGCGGGCCGCGCGAGTGGCGGCGAGACTGTATAAGAAGGCGGCGCGGCAAACCCAGCATGATTCGCGGGTCTGGGCGAAAAGTGTTGTCGATCATCATGATGTGATCGCGGTGGAGGACTTCCAGCCGAGGTTTCTGGCGAAGTCCACCATGGCTCGCAAAGCGGCCGATGCGGCGATTGGTGCGGCGAAGCGGGAGTTGGTCGAGCGTGGTGTGCGGGCCGGCCGGAGGGTGGTGTTGGTGCGGCCCGCTCATACGAGCATGACGTGTTCGAGTTGCTTCGCGAGAGCCAAGCAGCGACTCGAACTCGGGGACGAACCTTCCGGTGCCACGACTGCGGGTACACCGCCTGTCGGGATCGGAACGCCGCCAGGGTGATTCTGGCTGTGGCAGAGCGCGGCCACACACGTGTCGAGGACGTCAGACAATCGGATCACCTCCTTCGGGCGGTTGGTTCGGTTGCGGTCTGAGCGTGAAATCTCCTGCCTTCAGACAGGAGAAGCGTTAACGTGTGCTCCGTTCTGTGCGCGGGCACGGTAGTGGAGACTTGGTCGTTGCGGGGCAGCGCGCGTGACCATCAGTGGCTGTGCGCCGGGGCGGGTGCGTCGTGTCCGCCGTGTGCCGGTTCGGGAGTAGGCGCGCCGCCGTGCCCGTCATGTGCCACCGGCTCGGCCGCCGCGGCTCCCTGGCCGACAGTCAGGGTGAATTCGGCTGTGCGGACCACTCCTTCGTGCTGGAAGTCGAGGAACAATCGGTAGTCGCCCGCGCTCGGGGCGGTGACGTAGAACGTGATTCCCGGTCCGGCCGGGGTGACGCCGTCGCCGGGCTGACCGTCCGGGTGTACGTGCAGGTAGGCGAGGTCGGCGGTGCGCAGCGCGACGAGGTGACCGTACGCCGCCAGGTAGGGCTGGAGATCGGTGACCGGCTTACCGTCCCGGCTCACCGACAGCGTGACCTTCGACGCCTGACCCGTGGCGACGGTGCCGTCCAGGGTGACGGTGTAGCCGTCGACCGTGCTGGTGGTCGCCGCGACCGGCAGCGGCTGCGGGTCATAGTTGCCCGCGACCCGCAGATCGGTGCCGAGGGTCAGGTTCTGGCCGCCCTCGGGGATGAAGTCGGCGAACACTCGATAGTCGCCCGCGCGGGTGAGATCCAGTGGGACGCTCCAGGTTCCGTCGCCGCCGAGGGCGGGGTGCACGTGCTGGAAGGCGATCATGTCGCGCCGGACCACGATCAGGTGCAGGTCCTTGTCGTGGTTGCGCTGGTAGCGGGTGAGCGGTGCGTCGTCCTGGTTCAGGATGCGGAAGCGCAGCGGGACGTTCGGCGCGGCGGTGGTGCGCGCGGTGTCGAGGCGCAGCGTGTATCCGCTGTCGGTGGCCACCATCCCTCCAGGTGCTTGGTCTTGTCGGGCGGTAGGCCCGTCGTCGTGAGCGTGTGATTCGGGGGCGGCGGGATCGGGGCCGATCGCCGCGCCGGTGGCGAGGGCGATTCCGAAGACGGCGGCCAGGCCGAGGGCGAAGCCGGCGAACTTGGTGGATGCGTTCATTGGACGCTCAGTTTCCGTGTGGTCGCGCGTCAGTCGGTGACGGCGTAGCCGGCCCGGTCGATGGCGGCGACGATGGTGTCGCGCTCGATCGCGGCGGTGCTGTCGACGGTGACCTGGCCGGTGGGCAAGTCGACCGTGACGCCCTCGACGCCCTCGATCCGCCCGATCCCCTCGCGAACTCGGTTGGCGCAGCCGCCGCAGGTCATTCCGGTGACAGTCACGGTGATCGCGGTGCTCATGGTGTTTCTCCTTCTGCGGCGACGGCCTCTGCCGTGCTCCTGAGAGCTACCATACCCCCCTAGGGTATTTCGTCAAGATGGAGTTTCGTGGAGCTCGGAGTGCGCCTGCTCACAGTCGAAAGAAAAGGCTGGTGGGGCCTATCGGCGGGCGATCCAACGACATGAAAAAGCCGTCGCCCTGAGGGATCAGGGCGACGGCTCGTGCTGACGGCGGTCGGGTCAGCCGGCGTGCAACTTTCGCGCGGTGGGGGAGGCCTCGGTCTCGCCCGGGTCGGGGTGGGTGCCGAAGAGGCGGTCGGCGGTGCCGGAGGTGGTGACGGTGAACCAGTAGTGCTCGTTCTTGTAGTGGTGGTGCCGGTGATTGCGCCAGACCGCGCGGTAGAGCGAGCCTTTCGGCTTGTAGTCGGTGTGGATGAGGTAGTGGGTCCACTCGTAGCCGAGGCCGAGGACCGTGATGGTGAGCAGGAACGTCAGGCCGAGGCCGAGGCGGGGGAAAGCGAAGGCGGCCAACGCGATCAGGACGACTACCAGCACCGATAGCGTCTTGGTCGGGATGAAGATCAGCGGGATATCGCGCGGATCGACGTGGTGTTCACGGTGTTTGCGGGCCAGTTCGCTGTCGATCGGGATCGGGCCGAGTTGCCGTGGCCGCCAGTGCAATACGGTGACGTGCACGATCCATTCGAAGACCGGGAACACCGCGAGCATCGCCGCGGGCACCAGCGCGTCGGACAATTGCCAGTCGCCGACCAGGATTCGGCCGACCAGCGCCGCGATCAGCGTGAGGCCGATGAGCCAGGGCGAGGGATGGCGCAGGAACTCGCGGAACGCCGCGCCGAGCGTGAGCCCGCGGCGCAGTGCCCGTTCGTCGTTGCGCACCCGCGCGCGGGCACTCGTCTCGACCGAATCCTGCTCGGAGGAATGGGGTTTCGTCATTGAGATTCCTTGGTGATGCGTGATCAGTGTCCGCCGAGGACGTCGATCAGTGCGGTGGTCGCCGGCTCGAGCAGGGCTCGGGCGATATCGGCGGCCTCTTGCGGCCGGCCCGCCACAATGGCGGCGGCCAGTTCGCGGTAGGCCTCGACATTGCCCACCTCGGCGGACATGACCGGGGCCAGCGCCGCGAGCGCCGGTTCGTAGGCGGCGCTCAGCATGTTGAACATCAGCCGGAATACGATCGAGTCGGCCGCGTCGACGACGTGGTCCCAGAACTCCATCGCATGCCGCTGCTGTGCGACCGGATCCTGTTCCGCAGCAAGCGCTTCCACGCTCCCTGCCAGTGCCGCGCCGACCGTCGCGGAATCTGTCGCGCCGAGCCGGACCGCGGCGAGCTCGGCCACCTTCGGCCCGTTGTGCAGCCGCGCCTCCAAAATGCTGCGCGCCACAGCGGGATCCAGCTCCCCGGCCTGCACCAGCAGTCGCGGCAGAACCTCCAGCCCCGCCCCTCGCCGATAATCCAGCACGGTCGTCGCGTCCCCCTGCCGCACGGCGACCAACCCCGCCGCCGCCAGCCGCTGCAACGCCTCCCGCACCGCAGGTCGCGACACCCCCAACGCCTCCGCCAACTGCCGCTCGCTCGGCAGCGCCGTCCCCGGCGCCAACTCCCCACTCAGCACATCCGCCGCGATCTGCTCGAAGACATCCCCCGACACCGACCGCTTGACCACAGGTTGCAACGCCATACCCCCACTCTGCGCCCAAACAGGTCAGGAGGTCAAGTGGTCAGACCAATTTGCCTAGGTAGTGTGTGGGCGGGTGGGCCAGGCTCGCCACGGCAGTAACAGCGAGCTGGTCAGTAGGGCGACGGCGGCGCAGCCGATGGCGAAGCGGACGCTGGTGACGGTGGCCAAGGCGCCGCCCAGGGCGATGAATGCTGGTTGGCAGCTGCGGGAGCTGATGGACCAGGCGATGCCCACTCGCGACATGTACTCATCGGCTGTCGCGCGCATGCGGAACGTGGTGAAGACCGGGTTGAACACACCGGCGCAGAACAACAGCGCGGTCTCCGCCGCGACGATGACGACCAGCCCGAGCACCCCTGGCCTGGCGAGTACGAGGAACCCCATCCAGCACGTGCGCAGCACGCCGAAGCCGAGCAGGACGGTGCGTTCGCCGAGGCGGCTGACCAGTCGGCTCGTCAGCAGCGATCCGATGATTCCGCCGAAGCAGGGGATACCAAGCGCTACCCCGTACTGCCACGGCACGAGGTGGAGCTCGCGCAGCATGAGAATCGCCAGCAGTGGCCCGGTGAGCCGGATCGCCCCGCCGAAGACCATCGCGTTCCAGAACAGCGCGTGCAGCGTGCGATGCCGAAAGATGTAGGCCCACCCGACGCGGATGTCGGCGCCCCAGTGCCGCTCGACCTGCGCGACCGGCGGTGGCGGCTCGGGTTGCTTCAGTGAGCGAATCCCCAACGCGGACAACAAGAAACTGACGGCATCGAGCAGCACGGTGGCCCCCGCGCCGAACATCCCGATCAGCACGCCGCCGATCGGGGCACCCAGACCGGCGACGGTCCAGGCCGTCGTCTCGAATCGACTGTTCGCGGTCGTCAGCAGAGGTTCTGGCACAAGCGCTTTGCTTGTGATTTAACCAGTGCGAGCCGGTGGTGTGACCCCGGTTGATCATGCAAGCAGCCCTTGGCTGATGATTCCTGTTGCGACACAAGGAACTTCAGACAAGGGCTGCATTGATCAGTATGACCGATGGCGGGCGCGGCAGCGCGCTCGGGGAACTTGTAGCGTTCCGGCAGGGCTTTTATGACTGCCTGACCGCGCGGGCGGATGCGTTGTTCGAGCTGTGCGAGGCGGTGCTGTGCACCGACGGGCCGGTCCGGTCGCTGGTCGGGTTGTCCCTCGCGCCCGAACACCGCCGCGGACACGGTGCCCTCTACGACGCGGTGAACCACGGCAAGGTCGAAATCGAACGTCTCCGAACGGCTTTGGCCGGTGTGCGGTTGCCGAGGGCGGCCGGTGGGCGCCTGGTGATGGCCGTCGACGTCTCACCATGGTTGCGTCCGGATGGCGCGACGTGCCCGGATCGGTCTTTCTGCCACACCTACGGACGTGGCCGCAACGAGCATCAGATGATCCCCGGCTGGCCGTACTCGATCATCGCTGCCCTCGAAACCGGCCGCACCTCATGGACCGCGCCGCTGGATGCGCAGCGATTGGCACCCGGCGCCGACCTCGCCGCGGTGACCACCGCCCAGATCCGCGACCTCGCGCAGCGGCTTATCGCCGCCGGTCAGTGGCGCGAGGAGGACCCGCGCATGCTGTTCGTGCTCGACGCCGGCTACGACGCCCCGCGCATCGCCTACCTGCTGCGTGATCTGCCGGTGCAGATCCTGGCCCGCATGCGCTCAGACCGGGTGCTGCGCCGCGCGGCCGGAGAACACCGACACAACCCGGCCGGCGGACGCCCGCCCAAACACGGGGCTGAGTTCGTGTTCAAAGATCCCAGCACCTGGGGCGGTGAGGACGTCGTGACCAGCACCGACACCCGCCTCTACGGAACCGCGGCCGTCCAGGCGTGGGATCGTGTTCATCCGATGCTGACCCGCCGCTCGGCCTGGAGTACTCACGAGGGCGAACTGCCGATCATCGAAGGCACCGTGATCCGGCTACGGGTCGAGCATCTGCCCAGCGGCGGGGTGAACAAACCGGTGTGGCTGTGGTGGTCCGGGGTCGAGGCCACCGCCGACGATGTGGACCGATGCTGGCGAATGTTCTTGCGCCGCTTCGATATCGAGCACACATTCCGCATGTGGAAACAAACCCTCGGATGGACCCGCCCGCAGTTGCGCGACCCGCAAGCAGCCGACCGATGGACCTGGTTGACCTTGGTGGCCTACACCCAGCTACGGCTGACCCGGCCACTCGCCGAAGACCTACGACGCCCGTGGGAGAAACCCGCTGAGCCACAAAGACTTACACCAGCAAGAGTGCGGCGCGGGTTTCGCTACATCCGCACGAAGACCGGATCTCCCACGGCTGCACCGAAACTCACCCAGCCGGGTCCAGGACGCCCCACGGGCTCGAAAAACCGCCAGCGCGCCACCCGTCACGACGTCGGACTCATCCTGGCTACCGGCCAGGCGCACACCCGCCCCACCCACCACAAGAAGGGCACCAAGCCGAGGCGGGCAGGTTAAATCACAAGTTGAGGTGCGCCCCGCTGGCCGCGCTGAATACCATCGTCCCCAGCACCTGGACGGTCGCCACAACGCACAGCTGCCCGTAACTGAGCACCCCGAACGCCATCGCCACCGGAACCGTCGCAAGAGCCGCGAAGCACAGCAGATCCGAGCCGATCATCACCGGACGTTTGCGGCGAAACTCGACAAAGGGCCCGAGCGGCAACGCGATCACCGCACTGACCACGGCCGACAGCGCCGCGAGCAGCGAAATACGAAAGTCCGACGTCCCGAGCACGATGATCGCGAGCAACGGCAATGCGCCTGCGCTGAGCGAACTTCCGAGCTGACTGACCGTGAAAGCAGCCCACAGTCGATGAAAGTCCTTGGGCAGTTTCGCTTCTACAACCGTGGACTGCGCGATCAAAGCTCAGCTCGGATCGGAGCCACGAATGGCGGACAACCAGAGCGCAGTGGCGGCCGCGACGCAGGTGGCGGCGAGAAAGGTGGTGAAGTCACCGCCGTCGACGTAGATCCACATGAGCGCGGCGAACGGTGCGGCAACGGTGGATTGAGCATCGAGCAGCAGACGTCGGCGCGTGCGAGTCGCGGTGGTGGTGAGCGCGGGGCCATCCGGGTCGGGTCGGGACGGGTTGTCGATGAGTCGCCCTGGCGGTTCCGTGCTGCGAATGCGGCCGGAGGGGTAAAGGCGAACCCCCGCGACGTGGATCGTCCGGTCCGTGAGCTCAGCCCGCGTTTCGGTCATGCTCATCAATGCCGAGTCGAAATACACCGGGAGCCAACGAGGTCGCCCGGTCCCGCTGATCTCCAACCACGACCGGCTGACCAGCCGATGCTGCTGCCGAATTCGGGAAATACCCACGGTGCGTGCCGTTCCCGCGGGCCAGAACGCGAGAAGTCCCTGCGCAACAGCGATCCGGTATCCCGAGTATCCGACGATCCCCAGCGCTACCGTCGCCAACGCCGCCACCTGGTCCACATCGCCGAACGGCGCCCAGGCGAGGCATATCGCCAGGGCGCCGACCGTCACGCTGATCGGATAGGCCAGGGGCAGGCCCGATCCGAAACTCACTTCAAGAAGCCGATTTTCGTGTAGTCGTAGGTGGCCAGGCCCGCCGCACCGAAGTTCGCCAGGTTGTTCCGGACCGCGATATTGCCCGGTGATTGCGTGAGCGGCAGCGAGTGCCCCTCCTCGAAGATCTTGCGGTCGACCTGGTTGGCCAGTTCGATGGCCTTCTTCGGGTCGAGCTCCGACACCGCCTGCTCGATCAGGGCGTTGAGCTCGGGCGAGCCGATCCGGCCGTAGTTGCCCTGCACGTCATCCGGGTTGTAGCCCCAGATCTGCGAGAGGCTGCTGAGCGGGAACGGGTCGCCCACCCAACTCCACTGCCCGACATCGAAATTGCCCGGAATGATCACGTCGGTGAACAGGCCGTTGCCCGGCTTGGTCTCGATGTTCAGCTTGACGCCGACCTGGGAGAGGTTCTGCTGGATGATCTGCGCGATCTGCACCCAGACGTCCTGGTTGTACATGACATCGCGGATTTCCAGCTTGCGGCCGTCCTTTTCGCGGACATTACCGTTGAGCTTCCACCCGAGATCGTCCAGTTCCTTTGCCGCGGCGGCCGGATCGAAGCCGAGGCTGTTGTCCTGGTAGCCCTCCTGGCCGGCCAGGTAGACGTGGTTGTTCATCGGCTTCGGGTTCTCGACCAGGCCGTTCTGCGTAGCGGTCGCGATGGCCTGCCGGTCGATGGCCTTCGAAATCGCCACCCGCAGTTTGGCATCGGCGAGGATAGAGCCCTGCGCGCCGTTGAACGTCAGATGCGACCACTGGTTGCCCGGCGCTCGGCGAAGCACGATCCCCGCGGTGTTCTGCGCGGTCTTCAGTTCATCTCGGCTGGCGATGCCGACGGCGTCGATCTCGTTGTTCTGCAGGGCAGGCAGCTGCGCCGAGTTGTCGAGGACGCTGAAGGTGATCGTGTCGAGCTTCGGTTTGTCGCCCCACCACTTCGGGTTGGGGCCGAGCACCACGCGTCCCTGCGACCGGTCGACGGATTGCACCATGAACGGTCCCGCGCTCGGCCCGGGATCCTGCAGCAGGCTCTTGTTGAAAGCCTCCGGCGTCGCGGTGACCGACTTGGGGAAGAAGAACGTGGTGCCCGAGAACTGTCCACGCCAATCGGCGTAGTGCTTGCTGAAGGTGATGACCGCTTGCCGATCGTCGACACCGCGTTCGACCTTCTCCACCCGGTCGAAGCCGGCATTCGCCGCGATCAGGAACGACTTGTCCACACCGCTCATCGCGTGTGCTTGCGACTGAATGTCTTCCCAGGTGATGGGCGCGCCGTCGGACCAGACCGCCTTGGGATTGATGGTGTAGGTGACCACCTGCTTAGGCTCGGTGGCGGTCAGCTGGATATCGGTGAAGTAATCGGTGTTGACCGAAAGATTGGCCGCCGCATCGGTTTTGAATGCGCGCGGCATGGTCGGCCGCAACAGGGCGGCCGTGTCGGAGTCGTTGCCGTCGTTGGTGAGCCCGTTCCAGTTCTGCGGGAGCGCGCTGAGCGCCAGCCGTAGGTTCCCCCCGTCCCGCAGCTCGCTGACATCCTTCGGATTGATGTCGTTCGTAGTCCCGAGCGCATCGGTGGAACCCGCAGGCGCACTGGTGTCGTCGGAGCTGCATCCTGCCGCGATCAACCCGATGGCGACCAGCGGAATCGCCAATCGCGTTGTCCATGAACGAACTCGCATGTTTCGCTCCTTCCCGCAGGGATGCTGCGTAGTCACTTGACGAAACCGATTGTGGTGTAGTCGTAGGAGGCCAGCCCGGCCGCCCCGTAATTGGCCAGTTCGGCGCGGACGCCCACATTGCCCGGCGTTTGATAGAGCGGCAGCGAATGCCCTTCCTCGAAGATCTTCCGATCCACCTCGTTGGCCAGTTCGATCACCTTCTGCGGATCGAGTTCGGAGATGGTGCGTTCGATCAACGCGTTCAACTCCGGCGAACCAATCCGGCCGTAATTGCCTTGCAGGTCGTTCGGGTTGTACGCGAACACCTGGGCGAGATCGCCGATCGGGAAAGCGTCACCGACGAGGGAGAACTGGGCGACATCGAAATTGCCCGGCCGGATGACGTCGGTGAACAAACCCTGGGCCGGCCGAGTGTCGATGATCAGCTTGACACCGACCTGGGCCAGGTTCTGCTGCATGATCTGCGCCATCTGAATCCAGCCCTGGCTGTTGAGCATGACGTCGCGGATCTCGAGTTTGCGGCCGTCCTTCTCCCGCACGTCGCCGTTGAGCTTCCAGCCGAGGTCGTCGAGCATCCGCGCGGCCGCGGCGGGGTCGTACGCGATCGGCGCCGAGTTGTCCTGGAAGCCGACCTGACCCGCCAGAAAGACGTGATTGTTCAGCGGTTTCGGATTCTCGATCATGCCGTTGTGAATGGCGGTGACGATGCCCTGCCGGTCGATGGCCTTCGAAACGGCAATGCGCAGTTGGGGATCGGCGAGAATGGCACCCGGTGCGCCGTTGAAGCGCAGATGGCCCCAGAAGTTGCTGGTCGCCCGGCGGATCGTGATGCCGGGGGTGCTGCGCGCGGTCTTCACGTCATCGAGGGTGCCGAGCCCGACCGCGTCGATCTCGTTGTTCTGCAACGCGGGAATCATCGCGGCGGGATCGAGCACGCTGAAGGTGATGGTGTCGAGCTTCGGTTTGTCGCCCCACCATTTCGGATTGTGGCCGAGGACGACGCGGCGCTGGGTGCGATCGACGTTCTGCACGATGAACGGCCCCGCGGTGAAGGTGACCCCATCGATCAGGCCCTTGTTGAACGCCTCCGGATTCGAGGTCACCGATTTGGGATACAGCGACCCTTCACCGGCGAACTGCCCCTGCCATTCCGAGTATGGCTGTTTGAACGTGATGACCGCCTGCCGGTCGTCGGCGCCGCGTTCGATCTTCTCCACGCGGTCGAAGCCGAACGACTGCGCGATCAGGAACTGCTTGTCCGTCCCGCTCAGCGCCGCGCCCTGAGAGCGCATGTCCTCCCAGGTGATCGGCGAGCCGTCGGACCACACCGCCTTCGGGTTGATCGTGTAGCGGACGACCTGTGGATTGGTGCCGGTGAGCTGGATATCGGTGAAGTAGTCGGTGTCGATCGACAACTTGCCCGCGGCATCGGTCCGATAGGCGCGCGGCATCGCGGGCCGGAGGATGCTGTTGATCGAGGCGTCGTTGCCGTCGATGGTCAGCGTGTTCCAGTTCTCCGGAATCGCCGAGGTCGCCAGTCGCAGGTTGCCGCCGTCGCGCAGTTCGTCGCGCGCTTTCGGGTTGATGTCGTTGGTCGTGCTCAGCGCACCGGTCTCACCCTGGGCATGACTGCTGTCGTCGGAGCTGTCACAACCGCTCACGAGCAAGCCGAGCGCGACCATCGGAACGGCGAATCGTGTTGCCGCCGAACGTCTCCACAGCGACGTTCGACGGTGTTGTACGGCTTGGCTCACTTCACGAATCCGATCTTGGTGTAGTCGTACGATGCCAAGCCCGGCGACCCGAAGTTGGCGATATTCGCGCGCACGCCCCAGTTACCTTCGGACTGGGTCAGCGGCAGAGAATGGCCCTCCTCGAACACCTTTCGGTCGACCTCGTTGGCCAACTCGATCGCCTTCTTCGGATCGAGTTCCGAGATGGTGCGATCGATGAGGGTGTTGAGTTCGGGAGAACCGATGTGGCCGAAGTTGTTCTGCCAGTCGCCGGGGTTGAAGCCGTAGGTCTGCGGGATGCTGCTCAGCGGGAACGCGTCACCGACGAAGATGAACTGGGCGGCGTCGAAGTCACCCGGGATGATGACGTCGGTGAAGTAGCCCGCGCCCGGCTTGGTGTCGATGGTCAGCTTGACGCCGATCTGCGCGAGGTTCTGCTGGACGATCTGCGCGATCTGGACCCAGGTGTCGTCCTTGTACATCACGTCGCGGATTTCCAGCTTGCGGCCGTCCTTCTCGCGGGTGTCGCCGTTGAGTTTCCAGCCGAGCGCGTCGAGTTCCTTTGCGGCGGCGGCCGGGTCGAAGCCGAGGCTGTTGTCCTGGTAGCCCGCCTGTCCCTCCAGGAAGACGTGGCTGTTCAGCGGCTTCGGCTGCTCGACGAGCCCGTTCTGGGTCGCGGAGGCGATACCCTGGCGATCGATCGCCTTCGAAATCGCCACGCGCACAGCGGGATCGGCGAGGATGGAGCCCGGTGCGCCGTTGAAGGTGATGTGCCGCCAGCGATTACCCGGTGCCCGCCGGATGACGATGCCGGAGGACTTCCGCACGGTCGTCGCGTCATCGAGGTTGGCCAGCAGCACCGCGTCGAGCTCGTTGTTCTGCAGACCACCGACCCAGGAGTTGCGGTCGAGCACACTCCAGGTGATGGTGTCGAGCTTCGGCTTGGCACCCCACCAATTCGGGTTGCGGCCCAATACGATTCGGTCCTGGCCGCGATCGGTGGACTGCACCAGGAACGGACCCGCGGTCGGTCCCATGGCGTCGACCAGACCCTTGTTGAACATCTCCGGGTCGGCGGTCACCGACTTGGGGAACAGCGACATGTTGCCCGCGAACTGGCCGCGCCATTCGGTGAAGGGCTGTTTGAACGTGATGACGGCCTGATGGTCGTCGATGCCGCGCTCCACCTTCTCCACCCGGTCGAAGCCGACGGTGATGGCGATCAGGAAGCGTTTGTCGGTGCCGTCGAGCGCCTTGGCCTGCGAGCGGATGTCCTCCCAGGTGATCGGATTGCCGTCGGACCACACGGCTTTCGGATTGATCGTGTAGGTGACCTGCTGTGGGCTGGTGTTGGTCAGCGCGACATCGGTGAAGTAGTCGTGGTTGACGCTGAGCTCGCCCGCCGCGTTGGTATCGAAGGCGCGCGGCATCAACGGTCGTTCGATGTCGGCGATGTCGGCGTCGTTGCCGTCGGTGGAGAGGGTGTTCCAGTTCGCCGGATACGCGGTGGTGGCCAGCCGCAGGTTGCCACCATCGCGCAGCTCGTCGACGCCCTTCGGATTGATATCGCTGGTGGTGCCGATCGCGCTGGACACACCGGTGGTCGAGCCGTTGTCGGTCGAGCCGCAGCCCGACGCGACCAGGCCGAGTGCGACCACCGGTATCGCCCATCGCAGTGCCGTCATTCGGCTTGCTCGGATCGGCATCGCACTCTCCTTCTATCGGCTGACGGCCGGAACGGGCACCGCGTCGATCAGCTCGCGCGTGTACTCGTGTCGAGGGTCCGCGAAAATCTGTTCCGCCGGACCGGATTCGACGATCTTGCCGCGATACATCACCGCGATGTCGTGGGCCAGATTGCGCACCACGGACAGGTCGTGCGAGACGAACAGGTAGGACAGTCCGCGCTCGACCTGCAAGTCGCGCAACAGGTTCAGCACGCCGGCCTGGATGGAGACGTCCAGCGACGACACCGGTTCGTCGAGCACCAGGATCTCCGGGTCCAGCGCGAGCGCGCGGGCGATGCTGATGCGCTGCTTCTGACCGCCGGAGAAGTCGGCGGGGTAGCGCTCGGCGTGATCGCGGCGCATGCCGACCTGTTCGAGCAGTTCCGGTACCCGGCGGCTGATCTCGTCGCGCGGGCGCCCGTCGATGCGCATCGGCTCGGCCAGCGCGTCGAAGATCGGCAGGCGCGGGTCCAGCGACGCGGTCGGATCCTGGAAGACGATCTGCATCGTCCGGCGGATCTGCCGCTTCTGCGCTTTGGTCAGGGTCGCGACGTCGCTGCCCATGATCTCGATGGTGCCCGATTCCGGCCGGACCAGGTCGAGAATCTGGCTGAGCGTCGTCGATTTCCCGGAACCGGACTCGCCGACCAGGGCCAGTGTGCGGCCCGCGCGGATCTCGAAGCTGATGCCGTCGACCGCGCGGATCTCGCCCTTGCGGCGCTTGAACAGGATGCCGGAGGTGATCGGGAAGGTCTTCACCAGCTCCGAAACCTTGAGCACCACTTGGTCGCTGACCTCGGCCTCGACCCTCGGCTCGGTGACTTCCTGCCGATAGGCCTCGAACAGGTCGTCGGTGCCGACCTCGGCGGTGCGGATGCAGGCGGCGGAGTGCCCGGGGTTGGTCTTCTCCAACGGTGGTTCGGCGACCCGGCATTCATCGATCGAGATCGGGCAGCGCGGCGCGAACGAGCAGCCCGGCGGCAGCGCGTGCATGGCCGGCGGTGCGCCGACGATCGGGATCAGCGGCTGGCGGGCCGGGCGGTCCATCCGCGGGATGGAGCCGAGCAGGCCCACCGTGTACGGCATCCGCGGGGCGTTGAAAAGTTCTGTCGTGGTGGCGGTTTCGACGATCTTTCCGGCGTACATCACCGCGACCCGGTCGGCCAGGGTGGCCGCGATGCCCATGTCGTGAGTGATCATGATGACGCCCGCGCCGGTGATGTCACGCGCCTTGCGCAGCAGGTTCAGGATCTGCTTCTGCACCGTGACGTCGAGCGCGGTGGTCGGTTCGTCGCAGATGATCAGCGCGGGATCGTTGGCGATCGCCATGGCGATGACCACGCGCTGGCGCATGCCGCCGGAGAACTCGTGCGGAAAGGCCTTGGCGCGCACCGCAGGTTCCGGGATGCCGACCAGGCCGAGCAGCTCGATCGCCCGGGCCGTCGCCTCGGACCGGCTCAGCTTGCCGTGTGCCAGTAGGGCTTCGGCGATCTGCTCGCCGACCCGGTACACCGGGGTCAGCGCCGAGAGTGGGTCCTGGAACACCATGCTGATGGAACTGCCACGCAGCCTGGACAATTCGCGGTCGCCGAGGCCGAGCAGCTCGCGGCCGCGTAGGCGGATCGAGCCGCCGATCCGGGCCTGCTCGGGCAGCAGGCCGATCACCGCGAGCGAGGACACCGACTTGCCGGAGCCGGATTCGCCGACGATGGCGAGCACTTCGCCGTCGGAGACGGTGTAGTTGACCCCGCGTACCGCCTCGATGCGCCCCTCCTCGCTGGGGAAGGACACGCGAAGGTCGGTGACCTCCAGCAGCGGTGCGGTGAAGTTCTTCTCGACCACGACCTTCTCGGTGGGGTCAGCGCCCGTCATACCTTTGCCTTCTTCTTCGAGCGCGCCCGCTTGGCGCCGGGGTCGAATGCGTCGCGCAGTCCGTCACCGACCAGGTTGGCGCACAACACGATGGTGATCAGCAGGCCGCCGGCGAACAGGAACAGCCACGGATAGGTCAGCGCCGACTTGGTGCCGGACGCGATCAGCGAGCCGAGCGAGACGTCCGGCGGCTGCACACCGAAACCGAGGAAGCTGAGCCCGGTTTCGGCCATGATCGCCGCGCCGACCGCCAGCGTGGTGTCGATGATCAGGATCGAGGCGATGTTCGGCAGGATGTGGCTGATGATCACGGTGCGCGTCGGCGCGCCCATATATCTTGCGGCCCTGACGAATTCGCGGTCGCGCAGGCTGAGCGTCAGGCCGCGCACGATGCGCGCGCTGATCATCCAGCCGAACACGCTGAGCAGCAGGATCAGCAGCAGAATCGAACCGCTGCCCTTCGTCCGCGGCGCGAACAGCGCGACGATGATGAAGCTCGGCACCACCAGCAGCAGGTCGACCAGCCACATGATCGCGCGGTCGGTCCAGCCGCCGAGCAGCCCGGCGGTCGCGCCCGCGGTGGCGGCGATGGTGGTGGAGATGAGCGCGACGCACAGGCCGATCAGCAGCGACTTCTGCATGCCGCGCAGCGTCTGGGCGAGCACGTCCTGGCCGATCTGGGTGGTGCCGAACGGATGTCTGCCGCTCGGCGGTTTCAGCAGGGCGGTGTAGTCCAGCTGCTGGTAGTCGTACTTCAGCAGCGGCGGCAACGCGTAGCTGGCGATGAACAGCACGATCAGGATCAGCCCGCCGATCACTGCGGGCTTGTTGCGCAGGAACCGCCGCAGCACCAGCTTGCTCCGGCCCGCCGCGGCGGGCTCGGGGGCGCCCTGGACGATGATTTCGGCTTCGGTCATCGGACACGCACCCGGGGATCGAGAAGGGCCAATACGACGTCGGAGAGCAGGCCGGACACCAGCACCACCAGCCCGGCGAACGCGGTCACGGTCACCACCGGGTAGAGGTCCTGGGCGTTGATCGAATCGACCAGCCACTCACCGACGCCGTGCCAGCCGAAGATCTTCTCGGTGAACGTCGCGCCGGTGATCAAGCCGAGCAGGCTGTAGGCGAACAGCGTCGCCATCGGGATCAGCGCGGTGCGCAGGCCGTGCTTGTACAACGCCTTGCTGCGGGACAGGCCCTTGGCGCGGGCGGTCCGAATGAAATCGCTCTGCAGCACGTCGAGCATCGCGTTGCGTTGGTAGCGGCTGTAGCCCGCCATGCCGCCGAGCGCGAGACCGGCCGTCGGCAACACCAGGTGCTGGACCCGGTCGAGCAGTTGCGGCCAGAATCCGTCGATCCGATTCGCCGAGGTCTCCCCGGTGTAAAGGAATATCTGCGACCCGGTCAGCGAATTGATTTCCAGCGCACCGTATTTCAACAGTGTCGCAAGAAGGAACACTGGAGTACTCAGCACGAGCAGCGAGATGATCGTGGTGAAGTAGTCGCTGAATTTGTACTGTCTGATCGCACCGGCCGCACCGATCAAGACACCGAGAACCGTGCCGACCAAAGATCCGATGATCAGCAGCCGCAGACTCACCGCGACCCGGCGCGGCAACTCCTGGCTCACCGGCTGCCCGGCCAGGGTCTTCCCGAAATCCCCTTGCGGTATCCCTTTCAGCCAGGTGATATAGCGCTGCGGGATCGGGTCGTTGAGATGTAACTCCTCGGCCTTGGCATCGATCACCGCCTGCGGTGGGCGCGGATTGCGTTGTTCCAGACTGTCCAGCGGGCGGAACGTCAGCGACGCCAAGCTGAATGTCAGGAACGACGCCAGCAGCAACAGCACGACATAGTGAAGCGCGCGTCGTAGCAGGAAGCCGGTCATCAGTCCTCGTGGTCTTTCGGCTGGACGGACCAGCGTCGAGTATTAGCCCCTGATCATAAGGACGAAGACCCGGACGCGCGTGTCACGCGGGGCCGGGCATGTCCTTTATTCTTGCGGAACACGCGTGCGCGGTCGGTTCGACGCGACGAAGGGGGAGTCATGGGTTATCCGCAATATCCGGGTGGGTACAACCCGTATCCGGCGTATGCGACCGGAATGTCGGCGCCGAGCGGGGCGACCGCGATCACCGCCGGGGTGCTGGCGTGTGTCGGCAGCGTCGGTGAATTGTTCGGTGGCGGAATTAGTTTGGCGTTCGGGCTGATCGGGTGGGAACTCGATGATTACGACACGACCGGACTGCTTTCCGAGGACTGGTTCCAGACGTGGGCCATCGTGTCCGGTGCGATCGCGCTCGTGGCCGCCATCGTGCTCGCGGTCGGCGCGGTCGCGATGTTCAGCAGGAAAACGTTCGGTCGGCTGCTCGTCGTCGTCGGCTGTGTCGCGGTGATCGTCTCGGATGGCGTCGGATTCGCGCTCACCCGATCCCACGACAGCTCGTCGGACAGCTACGGCGCCCTCACCGGCGGAGTCGGCGGCCTGTTGGGTCTGATCTTCCCCGTCGCCACCGCGATACTCGCCCTGCTCCCCATGACAAGCCGCTGGTTGGCACACACCCCGGTCGCCGCAGTCCCTCAGCAGTACGGCTACCCGTACCCGGGTCCGCAGCCCGGCCAGCCGTGGCCGCCGATGCAGCCCGGTGTGGCGGCTCCGGTCGATGGACAGCCGCCTGCCTGGGGCCCGCCCGGCCAGTGGCAGCAACCCGCAGCTGCGGTGCCCACTGCCGAGGCCGACAAGCAGTCGGCCGCACCGCAAACCGCATGGGCCCAGCCCGGACCGAGCTGGCAGCCGGGACAAGCCGGTCCTGCGCCCGCTGCTCAGGTCGATGGATCGCAGCCGAACTCTGTACCGCAAGCCGTGTGGGGTCAGCCTGGTCAGGCTTGGCAGCAGCCGGGACAAGCCGGTGGCTCTGTGCCCGCTGCTCAGGCCTCCTGGCAGCAGCCGCCTGCCAGCGCTCAGGGCAATGGGCCGCAGCCGAACTCCGCACCGCAAGCTGCGTGGGGTCAGCCTGATCAGGGCTGGCAGCAACCCGGGCAAGCCCCTGGCGCTGCTCAGGCCTCCTGGCAGCAGCCTTCGGCGCCACAAGCTGCCTCGGGTACATCCGCGCAGTCAGGTCAGGCTTGGCAGATATCTGGCGCTGCGGGAACCACTGATGAGTTCAACGGGCAGTCGGCCGCACCGCAAGCCGCCTGGGGTACGCCGGTGCAACACGGTCCCTCGCCGGATCCGATCGCGGGGCAGTCGTTCGTGCCGCAAGGCGCTTGGGGTGCACCTGCGCAGCCGGGTGCCGCGGCACCGAACGGCCAAGTCGCGTGGCCGCCGTCCGAGCCGCAAGCCGGGGACGCACCGGCACCGCCTGCCATTGGGCGCAACGATGAGACGTTGCTGCGGCCACCGTCTTCGGCACCACCGTCTGAGCCGCAAGTCGGCGCCGCGTCGGCACCGCCTGCCATTGGGCGCAACGATGAGACGTTGCTGCGCCCACCATCTTCGGCACCACCGTCCGATCCCGCTGCACCACCGCAGCCTGCGGATGACACCGTTTGGCGTCAGCCGCCGGTGTAGCCCTGGGGTGTCGAGTGACCATGTCGTGTGGCCGGTTGCCGCACGCAACCTCGGGCGTGTCGGCAGTCGGTGTTGCGGCACGCCGGATGAGGTCGCCTGGCCACAGCTGCCATCGGGCGCAACGACGAGACGGTGTTGCGGCCACCATTTCGGTGCCGCCGCCCGATCCCGCTGCACCACCGCAGCCTGCGGATGACACCGTTTGGCGTCAGCCGCAGTCGTAGCCCTGGGTGTTGAGCCCGGTCGTGTGGCCTATCGGCGCACGCAGCCCCGGGCGTGTCGGCAGTCGATGTAGCGGCACGCGGGATCAGGTCGCCGGGCCACCGCCTGCGTAATCCGGTGCCGCGGCTCTGGGCACACCATCGCCTCGAGTCCGTCGGTGGCGGCGGGTGCTGGGCTCCGCATCCGTGCTCGCGTGGGGCGGATTCCGCAGGTTCGCCTGACCGCTCGGGGCGGCTGATGGTCACGTTCCTGGTGATACCCCCGCCACGACTAGACGGTTGTCCGGCAGGATGGAATAGGTGACCCTCCTGCACCTGCCCAAGCCGAAGATGGTGGCGACCGATGTCGACGGCACCCTCATCGATCACGACGAGCGGGTCACCGCGCGCACCAAGGCGGCGGTGGACGCGTTGATCGGGGATGGTGTGCCGTTCGTGCTCGCCACCGGACGGCCGCCGCGCTGGATCGATCCGGTGGTCGACGGGCTCGGCTATGCGCCGCTGTGCGTGTGCGGGAACGGGGCGGTGATCTATGACAGCGCCACCGATCGGGTGCTGGCCAGCATGACGTTGAACGTGGAGACGCTGGCCTGGATCGCGGACCTGGCCGAGGAGGCGCTGCCGGGGTGCGGGCTCGCGGCCGAGCGGGTCGGCGAGAGCGCGCACGACGCGGTCACCCCGCAGTTCGTGAGCTCCCCGCTGTACGAGCATGCCTGGCTGAATCCGGACGACACCACGGTCGCACGGCACGAGGTCATCGACGCCCCGGCGATCAAGATGCTGATCCGACTACCCGGCGCACGAAGCTCCGACATGCGCACCGTCCTTGCCCCGCTGATCGGCGAGCGCGCCGACATCACCTACTCCACCGAGCACGGACTGATCGAACTGTCCGCCCCCGGCGTCACCAAGGCCTCCGGTCTGGCGATCGTCGCGCAGCGCCTCGGCGTCGAGTCCGCCAACATCGTCGCCTTCGGCGACATGCCCAACGATGTCCCCATGCTCACCATGGCCGGCCACGGCGTCGCGATGGCAAACGCCCACCCCGAAGCCAAGGCCGCCGCCGACGAGGTCGCCGAATCCAACTCCGACGACGGCGTCGCCCGCATCCTCGAACGCTGGTGGATCTGACCCGTCGCCGTCGCCGCTCCACAAGCTCAGGGGGAACAGGTGCAGGCATCGCGGGAGAGCGGAACTGGACCAGTTCCCCATGATCTTGATGTCTACCCAGGATTCGGGACTGCCCAGCGCGAATCCGCACCGCCGCTGCCTGGCCTCGCGCGCACGAATTCGCTTGGTGCGCATGCATTTGCCAGTCGTCGTGTGCGCGGGGCGCTGGAACGTGCGCGCGCTGACGGCGCGAGCATGAACGCAGTCGCCGCCCCGCAGCGGCCTCGCCTCGCGCGGATCCGTAGTGTCACGGGGGTCTCGCGCGCACGAATTTGCTTGCCGCGCAGGGGTTTGCCTGCTGGTGTGTGCGCGGGGCGCTAGAAGGTGCGCGCGGTGACGGTGCGCGCACGAGCGCGGTCGCCGCCCCGCACTGGCCTCGCCTCGCGCGAATCTGTAGCGGCGTGGCGTCGCTGGGTGGCCTGACGCGCACGAATTTGCTTGCTGCGTAAGGGTTTGCCTGCTGTTGTGTGCGCGGGGCGCTAGAAGGTGCGCGGCGCGGGGGTGTGGGGTGAATGCACTCGGAGCCCGCAGCGGTTGGCTGCGGGCTCCGAGTGGTGGCTGATTCTGGGTCAGCCTGCTGGTTCGGGGGCGGGTGTCGGGAGGAAATCTTCGGGGGCCGGGAACTGGAGAGCGTCGGGTGCCGGGGAGGGGAGGTCGGCGGGAGCTGGTGCCTCCGCCGGGGCGGGGGCCGGGACCTCGGCGGGTGCGGGAAGTTCTGCCGGAGCAGGGGATTCGGCCGGAGCCGGTGCGGGGGCGGGAGCGCCTGCGGGCGCGGGTGCGGTGCGTCCCGCATTCTGCTGATACGTGTCGTTGTAGGTCTTCCACACCGTGGTGACGATGCCGGTCACCTGGTTGAGGATCAGCGATCCGTACTGGAAGTCCGCGCGCTGACCGTTCGGCACGTTGTAGGCGTCGCTGGTCGGGAGGCCGAGGACGCCCGCGTCGCCGCCGAGTTGCAGGAAGCGATCGAGGATCGCGCCGAGCACCTCGATGACCTTGCCGTCCGGTGCGGTGTAGACGTAGCCGTTGGCGAACTTGGCGTACTGCTGGCCCTGCGCGGCGGGCATCGGCTCGGTCTGTACCGCGCCGAGTGGTCCACGGGAACCGCCCTTGTCGGCCCAGTGCTTGGCGATGGGGTTCTCGTTGACCATGCCGAGCAGCTTCTTGGTGAGTGCGGCCAGCGTGGTGAGGTCGGGCTTGTTGCGCGGTGCGGCCTGCGGGGCCGGGCCGGTCGCGGTGCCGTCGGTTCCGTTGTTCGCATAGCTGTCGGTGCCTTCGGTACCGCTGTTCGCGAGCTCCGCCCCGCCCGCGACACTCGCGGCGATTTCGCGAATTCGATCCATCTCTTCGTAGGCGGCGTCGCCGGGGCAGGCGGTGTTGCCGACGTCGCGGTGGGCGAACACGATCGGCAGGTTCACCGCCTGGCCCATGGCGTACGAGGTGTACTCCGTGCCCTCGGAGTACATGACGGTCTTGCCGAGCGGGTTGAGATGCGCGATCTTGGCGCGCCAGCCGATGAAGTTGCCGATCGCCTCGATCGATTCCTCGGTGGGCTGTTCGGAGGTGTAGTTGCCCATCAGCGCGACGCCCGCGGTGTTCTCGTTGAACCCGCCCGCGTGTGCGCCCTGCACCGCGCGGTCGAGTCCACCCGCGCGACCCTCGAAGATCTGGCCGTACTTGTCGACGAGTGCGTTGTAGCCGATGTCGCACCAGCCCAACGTTTGTGCGTGATAGGTGTAGATCGCGCGGACGATGCCCGCGGATTCTTCCTGGGTGTAGTCGTTGCGTCCGGCGGTGTGATGCACGGTGATGCCGCCGAGGCCGTCCTTGCCGGGACCGTCGTCGTAGGTCGGCTCTTCGCAGCGGATGCTTTCGTCGGCGCCCCAGCCCTCGCGGGTGATCACCTTGGGTCCGCCGCCGGGCGCGGGCGCGGCAACCTTGTGCAGCGCGCCGTCGATGGCGCCGCGGCCCGGATCGATGAGGACGGCGGTCAGGTCGATGCCAGACATCTGCGCGGGATCGTCCGAGCGCGGTGCGGGCAGGGTGGCGGCGTCCGGGGCGGCCGCGTCCGGTGCCGTTGCCGCGGCGGGCTTGCGGGTCACCAGCATCTGCACGGCGTTGGTGGTGCCGACGTAGAGCGGTTCGGTGCCGGTCTTGCCGCCTGCCGCCGCGCGATCGGTGCGCCGGGTGTCCACCGGTTCGGTGTTGAACCAGGGGCCCCAGGAGCCGTCGGGTTGGCGGGCGCGGAGCAAGGCCTTGGTGTTCGTCAGATCGGCGGCGGTCAGTGCGACCACGCTGAAGGGTGTTTCCCTGGTCAGTTCCTTGACCTGTGCGCCGACCTGGTCGGCCAGCTCGGGCGAGACCGCGCCGGGAGCGAGCGCGGGCGTGTCGGGTGTGGTGCCCGGTTCGAGTCGGGCGGGATCGGCGACGAAACGGGGGACGCCGGGAATGGATTGGGTGGGCGCCGGTGCGGTCTGCCCGGAATTGGGGACCTGCCCCGGAATGGTGTTCTGGCTCGGCGCGGCGGCCTGACCGGGAAATGCCGTTTGCCCGGGTGTGGCGGCCTGCCCGGGAATTGATGTTTGTCCGGGCGTGGCGGCTTGGCCGGGAATTGATGTTTGCCCGGGTGTGGCGGCTTGCCCCGGAATTGATGTCTGTCCGGGTGCGGCGGCTTGGCCGGGAATTGGTGTTTGTCCCGGTGTCGCGGCTTGCCCGGGGAATGGTGCCTGTCCCGGTGCGGCGGCCTGGCCTGGAAATGCTGTCTGTCCTGGTGCAATGCCCTGCCCGGGAGTGGCGTTCGATCCAGGTGCGGTGTTCAGACCTGGCGCGCTCTGCTGGCCGGGGGTGGCCGGATGCGGACCGTTCAGCTTGGGAAGAGGGATTTCCTTGGGTAGTTGCACACCCGGGGGCAGCGGTAGTCCGTCGGGAATGGGAATGGACGCGGGTAGCGGCAGCATTCGCAGATCCGACAGGTGTAGATCCGGCAGATCCAATCCGGTGAGTTCGCGCAGCGGAAGCACGATATCGGGGGCCGAGTTCAGCACGACCTCGGCCAGTTGCGCCGGTACGGCGGCGAGCTCGGATCCGGTGGTCGTGCGGTAGTCGGGCGAGTCGCTCATTGTGAGCGCCGCGAGCGGGGCCGCTACCGCAAGCGTGGTGACAACCGGGAGGACGTAGGAACGTTTCGGTTTGCGGTAGGGCACGAGCGTCTCCATTCAGGTCGAACCAGTGATCGTGTGCAAAACCAGGGTTGCTTCCTGATGTATCAACGATCACAATAGTCACAACTGTCACATATCTAAACCTCAGGTTGAGGATTATGTGATTGCTCGAATGTAGCTCTCGTAATGCGGCCGGATGGAACGACATGCCGACAGGTATCCAATCCGCCCGGCCCCGGAATACCGTGGGAGTGAACGGATGCGACGCCACACAGCACCGGAACGAAAGAGCACGGGGGGAGCACAAATGCGGGTGAAATCTGCGCGCAGAGCAAAACGAGCGACACGCCGGGGGCAGCGGCAGCGCGGACCGGGTCAACCTGCGCTATCCGGCCGTACGGTGCTGGTCGTCGGTGGTGTGACGCTGAGCGTCGGCGCCGTGCTGGTGCTGTGGGCATGGCCGGGGGAGACACCGTATCGGACGGTGGCGGGACCGGGTCACGGGCGCGGCATGAGTCAGCTCGGCGCGTTCGCGAACGCGCAGGAGGGGTGGACCGCGGAGAGAATCCTCGGGCACTACTACCCCGGCGCCACGCTCGGCACCGTTCCGGCAAACGCCGTGGGGATTCGGCTGACCGCCCAAGACGACTCCACTCTCGACACCTTCGCGGGCGCCGGTCTTCGCGTCGCCGGGCAGTTGGTCGAGGCCGGGCAGGCCGCGCATCTCACCCCGTTGCCGACCGGCGGCGCGAACGTGGTGGTGACGGTCGGGTGCGACGGCGAGGTGCTGTGGCAGGCGGCGACCGACGATCCGTGGGTCTATCCGATCGACCCGGGGCCCAACCGTCCCGCCGCGGAACACCTGACCCTGTGCGGTGGTTCGGGGTATCGCGGCGCGCTCGGGGTGGCGACGGAGAACGGGCAGGCGCGCACCGTCAACCGCGTCGACGTGGAGGATTACCTGCTCGGCGTCATCCCGGCCGAGGTGCAGGCCAACTGGGCGGACAAGGGCGGGGCCGAGGCGTTGCGGGCGCAGGCGATCGCCGCGCGCTCGTATGTCCTTGCCGAGCACCGTTATTCGTACGCGCAAAGCTGCGACACCACCGACTGTCAGGCGTATCCCGGTACCGCTAAGGAGGATCCGCGTGCGGTCGCCGCCGTCGCTGCCTCCGCGGGGACCGTACTGCTGCGCGACGGGCGAATCCTGCGGTCGGAGTACTCCTCCGCACCCGGCGGTGGCGAACCCGCCGACATCTACACCTTCGAAGTCGGACCCGCCCTGACCGATCTCGCCCCCAATGCGCCGAGCGTTCCATTGGATCCGCGCAAACAGGCCGCCGTCGGTGAATCACCGATCGACGTCGAATACCGGCGGATCGGTGGCCCGGCAAGCAAGGTCGGTCAGCCGCTCGGCCCGGAGATGGCACTGCCGGAAAACGCTGGTACGTATCGCATGTTCACCAACGGGGTCATCATCTCGACGGCCACCCTCGGCGCACAGGTAGTCGACTTCACCACGCTCCTGCAATTGGTGCCCGACCCAGCCGCGCGCGGAGGCGGAACATCCAGTGCGAGTGTGCCGTCGGCGCCCGGATCCACACCATCGGGCGCCGCCGTACCGCCGCTGCCTGAGTTGCCCCTGTCCAGCGCGAGCGCTCCGCCAGCCGCCCAGCCCGCTCCGCCAGCCGCTGGCGTGCCGCCGGTCCCGGATCCGGTCCCATCCAGCGCGAATGTGCCTCCGGTGCATGAAGCTGCACCGTCCAGCGACGGTGTGCCACCAGTGTCGGAATCTGCCCCGTCCGGCGCGAGCGCGCCCCCGGTGCATGAAACTGCACCGTCCAGCGACGGCGTGCCATCAGCGCCGGAATTCGCCCCGCCCAGTGCGGGTGCACAGCCGGTGCCCGCGTCCGCGCCGTCGGGTGCGAGTGTGCCGCCGATATCCCAGTCGGTCCCGTCCAGCGCCAGTGTTCCGGCGGTGCTTGAATCTGCGCCGCCCGATGCAACCGAAGTGCCTGTGCCCGAGGCGGTTTCGCCTGAAGCCCGCGTGCTGCCTGCCCACGAGCCCGTCTTGTTCGATACCAGCGCACAGCCGGTTCCGTCCGGTGCGAGCGTGCCGTCTGTCCGTGAACCTGCGCCGTCCAGCGTCGTCGTGGTGCCGGTGTCCGTGGCGGTCCCGTCCAGCGACAGTGTGCGGGCGGTGGGTGAATCTGCGCAGTCCGGCGCTGGCGGACGGCCGGTTTCAGCGGTGCTCCCGTCGGGTGCCGGTGTGGAGAGTGAGCCTGCGCCGTCCGGTGCGATCGCGTCGCCGGTGTCCAAATTGGTTCCGTCCGTGGCCGATACGTCGTCGGAGTCCGAGTCTGTTCCGTCCGATCCGGGCGTGCCATCCGCGTCGGCGTCGGATCCGTCCGTTGCCGATGCGCCGTCGACCTCGGAGTCTGTTCCGGCTGGCGCGAGCGAGCCGGTCGTGCCCGAGCTTGCGCCGTCCGGTGTCAGCGCAGTGCCTGAGCCTGCGCCGTCCAGCGTCGGCGTAGTGCCTGTGCCCGAGGCGGTTCCGTCGGCTGTGAGTGTGCCGCCTGCGTTCCAGTCCGCTCCGTCCGGCGTCATGGTGCCGCCTGCGCCTTCGGCGGCACCTGGGAGCACT
This sequence comes from Nocardia sp. CA-128927, assembly GCF_050955855.1. Lineage (NCBI taxonomy): Bacteria > Bacillati > Actinomycetota > Actinomycetes > Mycobacteriales > Nocardiaceae > Nocardia > Nocardia sp. CA-128927. The sequence continues at coordinate 229,195 of NZ_CP192087.1, forward strand.
GTTGCGCCGACTACCGCTGCTACTCCGACGCCGCGGCCGATGCCGATTCCGTCTGGTGGGGCGACGAGTGTTCCGTTCTCGCCTGGGTCATCGGAACCCGGTACGGCCAGGCGGTGATGGATCGCGGCGGCGGGTTCGCGGTAGTGGCGGTCTAGGCGGACACTTTCGTTGCCCTGCAACGATAGAAGCCCACCTGTGGCCGAAAGTGTCCGGCTAGGAAGGGGTTTCGGTATACCGGTGTCAGTCCGGTACGCCGTCTCCCAGCGATTCCGCGAGCGTGCGCAACAACCCCGCGAGCTGGTCGCGCGATTCCAGGTTCAACGACGCGAGTAGGCGCTGCTCGTTCTCCATGTGCTTCGGCAGCACGTCGTCGATCATCTGGCGGCCGGCCGGGGTGAGGCGGACGCGGATCACGCGGCGGTCTTCCGGGCACGGCAGGCGCTCGACCCAGTCCTTGGCCACCAGGCGGTCGATCCGGTTGGTGATCGCGCCCGAGGTGACCATGGCCACCTTGATCAGCGCGCCTGCGGTGAGCCCATCGTCGCCGCCGGAACGGCGCAGCGTGGCGAGCACGTCGAACTCCCAGAACTCCATGCCGAACCCGCTGAAGAACCGCTTGAGCTCCTGCTCGAACAGGCGCGACAACCGTTGGATGCGGCCGATCACCGCCATCGGCGAGACGTCGACCTCCGGCCGCTCCCGATTCCAGTGCTGGGTGAACAGATCAACCGCGTCCGCCATGACCGCTCCTCTCGACTCTAAGAATCTTAACATTGATCTACTTGACGTTGAGGTACCCGGCGGGGTAGATATTTCAACGTTGAGATTATCAATGAGGAGCGAACGACATGACCACAAGCACCACCCCGCGCACCGGAAACTCGTACGCGGGCACCCTGGCGCTCACCGCCCTCACTCCTATCGTCTGGGGCTCTACCTACGCCATCGCCACCGAGTTCCTGCCGCCGGACCGCCCGCTGTTCACTGCGCTGATGCGCGCACTGCCCGCCGGTCTCGCGCTGCTCGCCATCACCAGGGTGCTGCCGCGCGGCATATGGGTCGGGCGCGCCGCCGTCCTCGGACTCCTCAATATCGGCGCCTTCTTCCCGCTGCTGTTCCTCGCCGCGTACCGGCTGCCGGGCGGTGTCGCGGGCGTGCTGGGTGCGGTCGCGCCGATGTTCGCGCTCGGTCTGGCCACCGTCGTGCTCGCCGAGAAGCCCAACGGGCGCAAGGTGATTGCCGGTCTGATCGGCGTCTTCGGCGTCGCACTCGTGGTGCTGCGGGCCAACGCGCAACTCGATACCGTCGGTGTCATCGCCGGACTCGCCGGTGCCGCGTCCATGGCGGCGGGCACCGTGCTCACCCAGCGGTGGGGACGGCCGGAGGGCGTCGGTCCGCTCGCGCTGACCGGCTGGCAGCTGACCGCCGGTGGCCTGTTCATCCTGCCGCTCGCCCTGCTCATCGAGGGCGCGCCGCCCGCGCTGGACGCCGACGCGATCGGTGGCTACCTGTACATCGGCATCGTCGGTACCGCGGCGGCCTACTGGCTCTGGTTCCGCGGGATCTCCAAGGTGCCCGCCACCTCGGTCGCCTTCCTCGGTCTGCTGAGCCCGGTGTCCGCCGCGGTGATCGGCTGGATCGCGCTCGGTCAGGCGCTCAGCCCGCTGCAGATGCTGGGCCTGGTCATCGCGCTGGCCGGCACGGTGTTCGGCCAGATGGCGGGTAGGCCGAAGGCCGTCGCGGTCACTGTTCCGGAACCGACCGTGCCGGTCTTGGCGGGCGCGCGCTGATCCGCCGATAAAGAGGATTGACCTTGACGTAACGTCAACTTGCATGCTGGTTACACCGACGAGATGAGAAGGGAGAACAAGGTCGTGCGCACCGAATGGTCCATCCAGGATCTGGCCAAGGCGGCCGGTACCACCAGCCGCACGCTGCGCCACTACGGCCAGCTCGGGCTGCTGCCGCCGAGCCGGATCGGCACCAACGGATATCGCTACTACGACCAGGACTCCCTGGTGCGGTTGCAACGCATCCTGCTGCTGCGAGAACTCGGCCTCGGCCTCCCGGTCATCGCCGAAGTCCTTGCTGGCGAAAAGGACTCCGGAGCCGCACTGCGCACGCACCTGGAACTGCTTCGGCAGGAACAGGATCGGATCCAGCGCCAGATCGAGTCGGTGCAAACCACGCTGCAGAAGACGGAAAGAGGTGAACAACTTATGGCCGCAGAAGTTTTCGACGGCTTCGACCACACTCAGTACAAGGATGAGGTGATCGAACGCTGGGGCAAGGACGCCTACGAAAGCGGCGACAAGTGGTGGCGCTCGATGAGCGAGGCGCAGCAGCAGGCGCACTTCCAGACCCACCTGGACATTGCCGCCGACTACGGCAGGGCACACGTCGCCGGGCTCGCGCCCGACAGCGACGAGGTGCAGGCCATCGTCGCCAGGCACCGCGCCTGGCTCGGCGACGGTTGGCAGGGCAGGCCCGTGGTGAAGGAGGCCTTCATCGGCCTCGGCGAGATGTACGTCGCGGACCCGCGTTTCACGGCCAACTACGACGTGCACGGCGCGGGGACCGCGGAGCTGGTCCGGGACGCCATGAAGGTCTACGCCGCGACACACCTGTAGATCGCGCCCAACACACGGCCGGTACGCATACTGAATGCGTGCCGGCCGTCGGCGGAGAGAGGGCATCCGAGCAATGACATACGCCAGTGAGAGTCCGCGAGCGATCGCGCCCGCGGAGCCGAGCGGAGTGGTCGCGACCACCGCGGCAGTGCTGGCGCTGCTCGCCGGGTTGGCCAACCTGTGGGGCGAACGAAACGTGCTGAGCGCCCTGCGCGACGGCCCGCACCTCGACAAGTCCTTCGCCGTCTTCTCGATCCTCGGCGCTTTGCTCGCCGCGATCGCCCTCGTCTACGGCGCCATCATGCTGCTCCGCCGTGACGAAACCGCCCGGTACATCCTCATTCTCACCTCGGGCCTGCTGACCGCCTTCGCCCTCATCGCCCTCGTCTGCTCGCTCACCGGCTACCAGCCCGACTACGGCATCGACTGGCTCCCGAAGCAGCGGCAATCGCTCGAAATCGTCAACGGCACTTTCGACGGCCTGATCGGCACGCTGACCGCACTGCTCCATCGCGAGTGGATCGCCTCGTTGACCGCCGTGGTCCTGCCGCTGGCTGTCTTCCTGTTGGCCTCCTCCGGCCACACCGTCCGCTGGGTCGCTTACAAGCGACCCAGCTTCCGCGCCGAAACCCCTAGTAGTCAAGCGACTTTGGGCTCCACTGACGCTTAGCCGGGCCGCGCTCGAGTCATCCGGCACTGCTCGCCCGCTCGGCGCATCCCAATACCCGCCCGCCCCAACGAACTCCACACCCCTGAGTTATCGGCCCTCTTCGGGGTGACCTCGGAGGGATTGCATCAGTTGGTCTTCGGTGATCGGGGGGACCGGCAACGCGTGGGCCGCCGAGGCGCGAAGACCATCCAAGGTCAGGGCCAGATGACGGCGCCAGGCATCGGGCGCGATAGTGGCGGTGGCTTCCAGGATTCTGGTGTGCGACCAGGTGATGAAGGCAATGTCCTCGAGCACCCAGTCGGAGCGCAGGGCACCGGATTGCTGGGCGCGAGTGATGATTCGGCGCATGATGCCGTGGCCGTGCTCTTGCGCGTCGGCGATGGCGTGACTAGGTGCGGCGCGGACGGCCAGTTCACTGAGTAGGCGATCGGAAGCCTGGAGTTCGCAGACCTTTTCGACGAGGTAGACGAACGAATCCCACGGATCGTCGATGGCGAGCGCTTCCTCGGCGATGCGCCCGCCCGCTTCGATGCGGTCTTCGACGGCGGCGGCGATCAGGTCGTCGCGGGTGGGGAAGCGGTTGTAGAGGGTGCCGATGGCGACGCCCGCGCGCGCGGCGATCTCCTTGAGCGGGGCGTCGAGGCCGCGTTCTTCGAAGACCTCGCGGGCGGCGGTCACCAGCGCGTCGCGATTGCGGCGAGCGTCGCTGCGTAACGGCTTGTCCACGGGCATTCGCCGATCCTACAAATCAGGGCCCCGATTTATGTTGAGCATAGGTTCAAGTTAGTGCTACTGTCGGAAATCTAACTTGAACCATTGCTCAACTTAGTGAGGTAGGCATGTCGAAGACCATCGCGATATTCGGGTACGGGCCCGGACTCGGTGTGGGGACCGCGCGACGCTTCGGGCGCGAGGGTTTCCGGGTGGCGGTGATCGGGCGAAAGCCGGACAAGGCGCGGCGGCACGTGGACGAACTCCTCGCGGAGGGCATCGAAGCCGCAGCTTTTCCTGCGGACGTCACCGACGAGGCCCAGGTCCATGCCGCGATCGAGAAGATCGGCGCGACCTTCGGCCGGATCGACGTCGCGATGCACGGTGCGGCGGGCGACCCCGTCGACCGCATCCCGTCCACGCTCGCGGTGGACGTGCCCGCGTTGCAGACCCCGCTCGCCTTGAAGCTCTATTCGCCGATCCTGATGACCCGCGCACTGGCACCCGCGATGATCGAACGCGGCGAAGGCACCCTGCTGTTCTCCTCGGGCTTGTCCGACAGCCACCCGATGCCGTTCCTGTCCAACTTCGGCGTCGCCCTCGCCGCCCAGCGCGGTTACATCCGCCAACTCGCCGTCGAACTGCACGGCACCGGCGTCTACGCGGGCCTGCTCGACATCGGCGTACTCATCGGCAACAGCAAGGCCGAACAACTCGTCGACGAACACCCCGAGCTGTTCCCGGCCGACCTCGAGATCACCCGCATGGGCAATGCTGAACTGGGCGAACACTATTGGCGCATGTACACCCACCGCGACCAGGTCGAGGTCGAGGTCGGTTTCCCGGACTGAGCTGCTCCCGCACGCCGAACCTCGGCATCGGCGTGCGGGACCGGGCTACGCCGCCGCGATCCCTTCGGCGAACAGCAGGCGCAACTTGAACGCTCCGGCGCGCAACTCCTTCGCGGCCGCGTACTCCGCCGACGCGTGCCACTCGCGCAGCCGGTCCATATCCGGGAACTCGATCACGGTGGTCACTGCGGCCGCAGGCCAGGAACCCACCGCCGTTTCTGGCGTGGCACCGGCGACGAGATAGCGGCCGCCGTACTTCAGAACCGACGGCACGGCCACCGCTCGGTACGCCCTGGCCCGCTCCTCGTCCTGAATCTCGGCATCGACGATCACATACGCGGTCATGAACCTCCAGTCGCGAGCACTGTCCCTATCTGGCGTGGAAAAAGGAAACGGTGTGTCATAGGGACACGGCGAAGACTATCGCAACGATGTACCGTGTCAAGATGCCAGCGACGGAACAGCCGACCAGACGGGAACGGCTGCGCACGATGACGACCGCGGAGATCACCACGATCGCCCTGCGTCAGATGGCCGCCGACGGTCCCGGTGCGATCTCGCTGCGCGGCATCGCCCGCGAGATGGGCATGACCGCGCGTGCCATCTACAGCTACTTCGCCGACCGCGACGACCTGATCACCGCACTGATCGGCGACCTGAGCACCGCGCTGGCCGACGCGCTGGAGACGGCCCGCGACGCCGTCCCCGCCGACGAGCCGGGCGGCCGATTGCTGGCCTGGTGTGCGGAGCTACGCGAATGGGCGCTGGCCCACCCGGAGGGTTTCCGGCTCATCTACGGCGACCCGGTCCCCGGCTATTCCGCCCCCGACGGTGCCCCGGTCGAACAGGCCGCGCAGCGAATCTGCGGCGGACTCAACGAGCTGGTCGCCGCGGTCTGTGCACCGAATCACGGTATAGCTGTGGATAACTCGGCATGGTCCAACTTCCCCGAGGAATACCTGACGAAGATCCGCGCCGACGTGCTCGGCCTGACCCCGGAAATCGCAGCACTCGCATTGCGCGTGTGGGGCCGGGTACACGGCCAGGTCTCCCTCGAGGTCCACGGCCATCTGCGCCCCGTCTACACAGACCCCGCCGCGCTGTTCCACGCGGACATGCTCGACCTCGTCGCATCCCTCGGGGCCGCAAACCGGTGAGGTTATAAAGCCTCCATTGCCGTCAAGTCCACTATCGGCAAACTTCCGGCGAAAACGGGATGGCTCGGACACGAAAACGTGCGCAGACCCGGTCCCGCAATGTGCCCCGCACGACTCCACCCAGACCCCGCGCGGACTTCCGATACTCTGGGCTCCCGTGACCGTCGCATCGTCCCCGGGTAACTCCGCCAACTCCACCTCACAGTTCGATCTGATCGTCGTCGGCTCCGGATTCTTCGGGCTGACCGTCGCCGAACGCGCCGCTACCGAGCTCGGTAAACGCGTGCTGGTGATCGATCGTCGCTACCACCTCGGTGGCAACGCCTACTCGGAGCCGGATCCGGATACCGGGATCGAGATCCACAAGTACGGCGCGCACCTGTTCCACACCTCGAACAAGCGCGTCTGGGATTACGTCACCAAGTTCACCGAGTTCACCGGGTACCAGCACCGGGTCTTCGCGAAGCACAAGGGGCAGGCCTACCAGTTCCCGATGGGCCTCGGCCTGATCTCCCAGTTCTTCGGCCGCTACTTCACGCCGGACGAGGCGCGCACGCTCATCGCCGAGCAGTCCGCGGAGATCGACACCAAGGACGCGCAGAACCTCGAGGAGAAGGCGATCTCGCTGATCGGCCGCCCGCTGTACGAGGCGTTCATCCGCGACTACACCGCCAAGCAGTGGCAGACCGACCCGAAGGAACTGCCCGCGGGCAACATCACCCGGCTGCCGGTGCGCTACACCTTCGACAACCGCTACTTCAACGACACCTACGAGGGCCTGCCCAAGCAGGGCTACACGAAGTGGCTGGAGAACATGGCCGCCTCGGAGCTCATCGAGGTCAGGGTGAACACCGACTGGTTCGACGTGCGCGACGAGTTGCGCGCCGCGAACCCGGACGCCCCGGTTGTCTACACCGGCCCGCTGGACCGCTACTTCGACTACCAAGAGGGCGAACTCGGCTGGCGCACCATCGATTTCGAGACCGAGGTGCTGGAGACCGGTGACTACCAGGGCACCTCGGTGATGAACTACAACGACGCGGACGTGCCCTTCACCCGCATCATCGAGCCGCGCCACTTCCACCCGGAGCGCGACTACCCGGCGGACAAGACGGTCATCATGCGCGAGTTCTCCCGCTTCGCGCAGACCGGCGACGAGCCGTACTACCCGATCAACACGCCGGAGGATCGCGCCAAGCTGGCCGCCTACCGCGCGCTCGCCAAGAAGGAAACCGCAACGGACAAGGTCCTTTTCGGTGGCCGCCTCGGCACCTACCAGTACCTGGATATGCACATGGCCATCGGCAGTGCGCTCAGCATGTTCGACAATGTGCTGCGGCCGCACTTGGAGACCGGTGCGCCGCTCGCTGACGAAAGTGCAGAATGACCTCCCAATCCATTTTGGAAGACATGACCACCGAGACCCGCGCGAAATCGCTGCTCCAGCGGATCATCCTGCCCCGGCCGGGTGAGCCGCTCGACGTGCGCACCCTCTACGTCGAGGAATCCAAGACCAACGCCAAGCGCGCGCACGCCGCCACCCGCACCTCGCTGTCCATCGGCGCGGAGTCCGAGGTGTCGTTCTGCACCTACTTCAACGCGCTGCCCGCGAGCTACTGGCGGCGCTGGAGCATCCTGGAATCGGTGGTGCTGCGCCTGGAACTGGCCGGCCACGGCCGGGTGGACGTCTACCGCTCGAAGGCGGACGGTTCGCGAATCCACGTGCAGGGCAAGGAATTCGCGGTCGCGCCGGGCACCGAGTCGGTGCACGTCGAGTTCGAGGCCGACCTCGGCCCGTTCGAGGACGGCGGCTGGATCTGGTTCGACATCACCACCGACACGGCGGTCACGCTGCTGTCCGGCGGCTGGTACGCGCCGGTCGAGGCGCCCGACGAGGGCACCATCGCGGTCGGCATGCCGACCTTCAACCGGCCCACCGATCTGGTGAAAACCCTTGCCGCCCTTGGCTCGGACCCGCTGGTGGTGGCGAAGATCGCCGCGGTGATCGTCGCGGACCAGGGCAACCGCAAGGTCGTCGACGAGCCCGGTTTCGCCGAGGCCGCTGCGCCGCTCGGTGACCGGCTGGCCATCCACAATCAGCCGAACCTCGGTGGCTCCGGCGGCTACAGCCGGGTGATGTACGAGGCGCTGAAGACCACCGATGCCCAGTACATCGTCTACATGGACGACGACATCGAGATCGAGCCGGACTCGATCCTGCGCGCGCTGGCCTTCGCCCGGTTCGCCAAGTCGCCCATGCTGGTCGGCGGGCAGATGCTCAACCTGCAGGAACGCTCGCACCTGCACAGCATGGGTGAGGTCGTCGACCGCGGCATCTTCATGTGGACCTCCGCGCCGAACGTCGAGTACGACCACGACTTCTCGAAGTATCCGCTCAAGGATCGCGACAACTCCAAGCTGCTGCACCGGCGCATCGACGTCGACTTCAACGGCTGGTGGACCTGCGTGATCCCGCGCCGGGTGGCCGAAGAGATCGGCCAGCCGCTGCCGCTGTTCCTGAAGTGGGACGACGTCGAATACGGCCTGCGCGCGCGGGACCACGGCTACTCGACGGTCACCCTGCCAGGTGCCGCGGTGTGGCACATGGCGTGGAGCGACAAGGACGACGCCATCGACTGGCAGGCGTACTTCCACCTGCGCAACCGGCTGGTCGTCGCCTCGCTGCACATGCCGGGCAACGGGCGCGGCATGGTCGTCAACACCGTCAAGGCAACGCTGAAACACCTGCTGTGCCTGGAGTATTCGACGGTCGCCATCCAAAACCTGGCGATCCAGGACTTCCTCGCGGGCCCGGAGCGGCTGTTCCAACTGCTGCCGAGCGCGCTCGGCGCGGTGCACGCGCTGCGCAAGCAGTTCCCCGACGCGGTGATCCTGCCGTCGTCCACCGAACTGCCGCTGGCCAGTCACCTCGAGGTCGGCGCGGTCGCCGAGCCCGCCAACCCGATCGCCAAGGTGGCCCGGCTGGCCAAGGGCGTCGTGCACAACTTCCGCCCGGCGCACACCCAGCACCACGAGACCCCGCAGCTGAACGTCCCGACGCTGGACGCGCGGTGGTTCTTGCTGTCGCAGGTGGACGGCGTTACCGTCACCACCGCTGACGGACGGGGCGTCGTCTACCGCAAGCGCGACCCGCGCCAGGCCCTCGGCCTGTTCAAGGAAGCCCTGCGCCTGCGCAAGGAACTGGCCGCCCGCTTCCCGGAAATGCAGCAGCGCTACCGCGCCGCCCACCCGCAGCTGACCAGCACCGCGGCCTGGGAGAACGCCTTCGGCATCGGCGCCGACACGAAGGGTGACAAGCAGTGAGCCTCGCGGACAACACCGCGGTGAACCAGCCGCTGCAAAGCACGAACGGCCACGGCGGACCGGTGTCCGCGGTGCCGTCGACCGAGCCCGCGCCGCCCGAAGTCAAGATCATCAACGCCGTGCAGGCCAGGATCGCCACCCCTGAGGTGATCAAAGCGGCCCGCGGCATGTCGCACTTCGGCGAGCACGCGCTCGGCTGGGTCGGCATCGCCGCGGCGGGCTGGCTGGTCGACAAGCCGCGCCGCAGACAGTGGGCCGGGGCCGCGGTGGGTGCGGTCGGTGCGCACGCCGCGTCGATCGTGATCAAGCGGATCGTCCGGCGGCCTCGCCCGAACGATCCGTCGGTACAGGTCAACGTGTCGACCCCGAGCAAGCTGAGCTTCCCGTCCTCGCACGCCACCTCGACGACCGCGGCGGCGGTGTTGCTCGGCAGATTGACCGGGCTACCCTTGCCTGCGGTGCTCGTCCCACCGATGCTGCTTTCCCGGGTCGTGCTCGGGGTGCACTATCCCTCCGATGTGCTCGCTGGTTCGGCGCTCGGTGCCGCGTCCGCCGCCGTTGTGCTTGCCGCCGAAAAGAGATTCGATGACCGCCACAGAAAGAGCCTTGGTTGACATGAGGGAGCGAAGCGAGCGAATCATGACACAGCGCGCTTTGCGCATGACGGAGCCGAGCGCCAGCGAGGCGGAGTCATGAGCGAAGAGCCGACTGGTGCCGACCTAGCTGAAGCGGTCGTCAAAGGCCCGCCGAAGACGTTGGCGGGCGGGCTGTTCAAGGCTGTCCGGCCGCGGCAGTGGGTCAAGAACGTCCTGGTGCTCGCGGCCCCGCTGGCCGCGGGCACGGTCAACGAGATCGACGTGCTCGCGCATGTCGGCATCGCGTTCGTGGTGTTCTGTCTGGCCGCCTCCGGCATCTACCTGGTCAACGACGCGCTCGACGTAGAAGCCGACCGGGCGCATCCGACCAAGCGGTTCCGGCCGATCGCCGCGGGCGTCGTCCCGGTGAACCTGGCCTACATGCTGTCGGTGGTGCTGCTCATCGCCTCGATCGCCGGATCGTTCCTCGCGTCCTGGCACCTGGCTGTGGTGATGGCGATCTACATCGGCATCCAGCTGGCCTACTGCTTCGGCCTCAAGCACCAGGCGGTGCTGGACATCTGCATCGTGTCCTCGGGCTTCCTGCTGCGCGCCGTCGCCGGTAGCGCGGCCGCGAATATCGCACCGTCCCAGTGGTTCCTGCTGATCATGGCGTTCGGTTCGCTGTTCATGGCGGCGGGCAAGCGCTACGCCGAACTGCAGATCGCGGTGAGCACGGGCGCCAAGATCCGCAAGTCGCTCGAGTACTACACGCCGACCTATCTGCGGTTTATCTGGACCCTCGCGGCCACCGCCGTCGTGGTGTTCTACGGTCTGTGGGCGTTCCAACAGGACAACCTAAAAGACACCAATTGGTATGCAATCTCGATGATTCCGTTTACCATCGCAATCCTGCGTTACGCGGTCGACGTCGATGGCGGCGAGGCCGGTGAACCCGAAGAGATCGCACTGGGGGACCGTGTCCTTCAGTTCCTCGCAATCGCCTGGATCGGAGCGGTAGGTGTCGCTGTCTATCTCACCTGACGAGATGTTGGTAGCGGGAGTGGAGCAAGAGGAATACGCGAACGAGGGGCCGGCCAAGCAGCCGGCCCGCTCGGCGTCGCGGTACACCTTGCTATCCCGTGCCACGTTCGTCGGTGGGATCGCGCTCACCGTGGTCCTTTTCGCCGTCGGCGGCTGGCAGCGTCGCTGGATCGCCGACGACGGCCTGATCGTGCTGCGCACGGTGCGCAACCTGCTGGCAGGCAACGGACCCGTCTTCAACGAGGGCGAGCGGGTCGAGACCAACACCAGCACCGCGTGGACCTACATCGTCTGGTTCTTCAGCTGGCTGACCCAGGCGCGACTCGAGTACGTGGTGCTCGGCATCGCGCTCACGCTGTCGCTGGCCGCGGTCGTGTTCGCCATGCTCGGCGCGAGCAGGCTGTGGGGCGGCCCGAAGTCGGCGCTGCTGCTGCCCGCCGGGATGCTGGTGTACATCGCCATCCCGCCGGCCCGCGACTACGTCACCTCGGGGCTGGAGAGCTGCCTGGTGATCTGCTGGCTCGGCCTGCTGTGGTGGCAGCTGATCCGCTGGAGCCAGGCGGAGCGCGTCAAGTTGCCCGGCCTGTTCGGTCTGGTGTTCCTCGCGGGGCTGGCCCCGCTGATCCGTCCGGAGATGACGCTGGTCGGCGGGCTCGCGCTGCTGATGATCGTCATCGCGCCGATGCCGGAGGCCCGGCTGCGCCCGATCGTGTTGCGCGGCTTGATCATTCTGGTCGCGGGCCTGGTGCCGATGGGCTACCAGATCTGGCGGATGGGCTACTACGGCCTGCCCTACCCGAACACCGCGGTCGCCAAGGACGCGGGCGGCGCGAAGTGGCATCAGGGCTTCATCTACCTCTGGGATCTGGTCGGCCCGTACTACCTGTGGGTGCCGCTGCTCGTGCTGCTCGTCGCGGGCGTCGTCGCGGGGCGCAGCAAGCTGGCCGAGCCCGCCGACCCGGCCGGGCGGCATGCCGCGCCGGAGGGGCAGTCCCGGTGGAACGCGCGCCGGATTCGCGAGTGGCTGCGCTCGCCCGCCGCGGTGGTCACCCTGGTGCTGCTGAGCGGATTCATCCTCACCGTCTACGCGCTGCGCGTCGGCGGCGACTTCATGCACGGTCGCATGCTGCTGGCGCAGCTGTTCCTGCTGCTGCTGCCGGTCGCCGTGGTGCCGATCCGGCTGCCGATGGGCGGGTTCCGTTCCGCGACCGCCGCCGACTGGTCCTTCGCCGTGGTGCTGTTCGCGTTGCTCGGCACCGCGGGCTGGGCGCTGTTCGCCGCCAACACGACCGCGATCACGTCCGGCACCAAGATCACCTCGACCGGCATCGTGGACGAGCGGGTCTACTACGTCCTCAACACCGGCCACGATCACCCGATCCTGGCCGAGGACTACCTGGACTACCCGCGTATCCGGCCGATGGTGGACAACATCACCGAGACGCCGAACGGCGGCCTGCTGCTGAACTCGCCGTCGTTCATGTTCTGGTACATCGCCCCGCCGCCGCAGCCCATCCCGGTCGGCGGTGCCGGGCACACCGTGTACTTCCTCAACCTCGGCATGACCAGTATGAACGTCCCGCTGAACGTGCGCGTCATCGACCAGATGGGCCTGGCCTATCCGCTGGCCGCGCACACCGAGCGGCTCACCGACGGCCGGATCGGGCACGACAAGGCCCTGTACCCGGACTGGGTCGTGGTGGACACCGGCATGGTGGACCGCAAGCCGTGGATGCCGTGGTACCTGGACGAGAAGTGGGTGACCCAGGCGCGCACCGCGATGTCGTGCCCGACCACCGAGGCGCTGCTGATCTCCTACCGCGACCCGCTCACCTTCGAGCGCTTCCGGCACAACCTGCGCTACGCACTGACTTTCGCCAAGTACCGGATCGACCGGGTGCCCAAGTACGAGATCGAGCGTTGCGGTTTGGTCGATCCGTTCCCCAAGCCCGCACCGGCGCCGCGCTGACGTAAATCCCAATGATCGACAACAACACCGGGTCCCCTTCACAGGGTGCCCGGTGTTGGCTTTGGGCAGGTTTCACAAAATTGACGTACACCCCTCTGTCTCGGTTCGATAACGCCCTTGTCACGATGACGCGCTAGGCTGCGAAAGTACGCCCGTCATCACGTCCACTAGTTGTGGGCATCGGCGGGTCATCGTTAGATGACGGCCGATGCCGTTGCATGAACGAGAGGTCGAAACTGATGCGAGGCGTGTTCGGGCGTCTGAATACTCGAAGAGCCGGATCGTGGCTGAAGCGTTCGGCGCTGGTATCGATGGCGATTCTGCTGCCGCTCGGGGTGTCGGTGGCAGGCCCGGCCGGACCGGCGTCCGCGGCGTTCAACCCGGACGGCTTCGATTTCTGGGTCGATTCGGAAATGGGTCCGATCAAGAACCGGGTCTTCCGTGCCGCCGACGGCAACACCGGCCGCGTGGTCTACGCGCTGGACGGCATGCGGGCCCGGCCGGACCTGAGCGGCTGGGAAGTCGACACCGAAGTCGTGCGCGAGCTGACCAAGTGGAATATGAACGTCGTCATGCCGGTCGGCGGTCCGTCGAGCTTCTACGCCGACTGGACGGGGCCGAGCAACTTCTTCGGTCTCGGCAGCGCGGGCTCGTCGTCCACCGGCTCCGCCAACTCCGGCTCCGGACTGCTCTCGGGCTCCGCGGGCATGGGTAAGACGAATACCTACAAGTGGGAAACCTTCCTCACCCAGAACCTGCGCAACGCGCTGCGGGACCGCCTGGGCTTCAATCCGAACGGCAACGCGGTGTTCGGCCTGTCCATGGGCGGCAGTGCCGCGCTCACTCTGGCGGCCTACCACCCGGACCAGTTCCGTTACGCTGGTTCGTATTCCGGCTACCTGAACATCTCGGCGCCGGGTATGCGCGAGGCACTGCGGGTGGCCATGCTCGACGCGGGCGGCTTCAATATCGACGCGATGGCGCCGCCGTGGGGTCCGCAGTGGCTCCGGATGGATCCGTTCGTCTTCGCGCCGCGGCTGAAGGCCAACAACACCCGGCTGTGGGTGTCCGCGGGTAGCGGGTTGCCCAGCGGTGCCGACGGTCTGAGCTTCAACACCGTCAACGCGATGGGACTCGAGGCGCTGGCGCTGGCCAACACCCGCGCGTTCCAGGTCCGGATGGCCACCCTGGGTGCCGGCAACGCCACCTACGACTTCCCGGCCGTAGGTGTGCACAACTGGACCTACTGGGCCGATGAGGTCTACCGGATGATCCCGGACATGTCCGCCAATATCGGGTGATTCACGGGTAAGTCTGTTCGAAAGACCGCCCGGTGCGAGTGCACCGGGCGGTCTTTTCGTTTGCCAGTCGTCCAACGGGGGTTTGGTAACGAATGTGAAGGGGTAGCGGCAGGTAAGTTGTGGCATGAGTCACTTTCCAGCAACATATAAGCTTCCGATGCCGATTGATACACGAGGAACATGCACGGAGGTCGATTCGTCCGTTTTCGGTGGACGGCGGCACTCGGTGTCCGCAGAGGGGGCCGGTCGAGATCGCCAGCTGTTTGCCCCCCGGCCGCCCGAACGAAAGGTCGAGTTAGATGCGAATTGCCCGCTGGAAAGGTAGATCCGGTACGTCCGGAACGACTGGTTCGTGGGTGAAGCGATCCGCACTCGGGGTCGCCGTGGCGCTTTTGCTGCCCTTCGGTATCGCGGCAGCGGGTAGTGGGGCCACCGCATCTGCGGGCATGGACCCCGGGGCGTTCGACTTCTGGGTCGATTCCGGCATGGGGCCGATCAAGACCCGCGTGCTGCGCGCCAGGGACGGCAATACCAACCGGGTCGCCTACGTGCTCGACGGCATGCGCGCGCCCGAGACCCTGAACGGCTGGGAGATCGAAACCAACGTTCCCGCGGGCCTGGCCGACGCCAACATCAACGTGGTCATGCCCGTCGGTGGTATGTCCAGCTTCTACGCTGACTGGAACGCGCCGAGCGAGCTGGCCGGCATCCCGGCGGGCACCGGCTCGTCCTCCGGCTCCGGCGCGCTGAACATCCTGGCCGCGGGCCCCGGCAAGAGCTACCGGTACCAGTGGGAGACCTTCCTGACCCGCGACCTGCGCAACGCGCTGCGCGACCGGCTCGGCTTCAACCCGAACCGCAACGGCGTGTTCGGCCTGTCCATGGGCGGCAGCGCGGCGCTCACCCTGGCCGCGTACCACCCGGACCAGTTCAGCTTTGCCGGTTCGTACTCCGGCTACCTGAACATCTCCGCGCCGGGCATGCGTGAGGCGATCCGCATCGCCATGCTGGACGCGGGAGGCTACAACGTCGACTCGATGGCGCCGCCGTGGGGCCCGCAGTGGCTGCGGATGGATCCGTTCGTCTTCGCGCCCAACCTGGTTCGCAACGGCACCCGGCTGTGGATCGCCGCGGCGAGTGGTCTGCCGACGGCGAACGACGGACCGAGCTTCAACACCCTCAATGGGATGGGCCTGGAGGCGCTGGCGCTGGTGAACACCCGCGCGTTCAACGCGCGGATGGCGACGCTGGGCGGCGGCAACACCGTCTACTCCTACCCGGCCTACGGTATTCACGCGTGGAACAACTGGACCGATGAGGCCTACCGGATGATTCCGGATATGTCCGCCAATATCGGCTGACGAATTCGTCGTAAACAGACCGTCCGGCACTGCAAAGTGCCGGGCGGTCTGTTGTTTTCGCCCATCCCGCGGATATCAGGAGATGATTGGCTGGTGGATCGCTGGCGATGAATTGTGCTCTTGTCACCGCCGGGTCGCTCGGGCATACCCGCGACTTCGGCAAATCTCTGGTTTTCGTCACGATCCGGCATCGCAGTGCGTTTTCCGACGGGCAGAACTCGAATAGCTGCTGAGAAGCCATCGATGCCAGGTGTTGATCTACCTGCACCACAGTTGCGGTCAACGGCGAGCGCACGGGCGAAAGGTCGAATCGATGCGATCAGGCGGAGTATGCGGGGCGGTTGCCATTGGACGGGAATCGGCGGAGCGCCGCTGGTTTCGGCGTTCGGCCCTGGCCCTGGCCCTGGCGCTCGCGCTGCCGTTCGGCGCCGCGCTCGGCGGCCACGGCGCGCCCGCCCAGGCCGGCTTCAACCCCGGCGGCTACGACTTCTGGGTCGACTCCAGCATGGGCCCGATCAAGTCCAGGATCTTTCGCGCCGTCGACGGCAACACCCGCCGGGTGGTCTACGCGCTGGACGGCCTGCGCGCCCGCAACGATCTGAGCGGCTGGGAAGTCGACACCGACATCTCCAGGGTGTTGCCGAAGTGGAACATCAATGTGGTGATGCCGGTCGGCGGGCAGTCCAGCTTCTATTCGGACTGGATTGCGCCGAGTAATACCAATGGCCAACAGCAGCCTTATGCCTGGGAGACCTTTCTCACGAACAATCTGCGCTGGGCGTTGCGCGACCGGCTCGGCTTCAATCCGCGCGGCAACGGAGTGTTCGGCCTGTCCATGGGTGGCAGCGCCGCGCTCGCGCTGGCCGCATACCATCCCGACCAGTTCCGTTATGCCGGTTCGTATTCGGGCTACCTGAACATCTCCGCGCCCGCCATGAAGGAGGGGCTGCGGCTGGCCATGCTCGACGCGGGCGGCTACAACATCGACGCGATGTGGGGTCCGCCATGGGATCCGCGCTGGTTGCGTAACGATCCGTTCATGTTCGCGCAGCTGTTGCGCAACAACGGAACTCGGCTGTGGATCGCCTCGGGCAACGGCCTGAACGGACCGCGCGACGTGATCAACGCGCCGATCGACGTCTACCACCTCGGCAACGCGATGGCGCTGGAAACGATCGCGCTGGCCAACACCCGCGCCTTTGAAGCTCGGATTAACAGTCTCGGCCCGAGCAACTCGGTGTTCGTCTACACCCCCGTGGGCGTGCACAGCTGGAACTACTGGCAGGACCAGGTGTTCCAGATGCTGCCCGACCTGAGCGCCAATTTAGGCTGACTTGAATTCGCGGCCCTCCCTTGGCCCTACGTGGTTACGCTGCGCTGCCGCCTCCGGGCCTGACGCTCGCGCCGCGGGAAGCTGACACTTCCGGCCATCAGGGTGAAATTTTGGTGTTCCGGCACGACAATCACCGGGGGAACGCGATAGGGTCACCGCACCATCACAGATTGCGTACGGGCGGATTTCGGCCACCTGGTTGCCTCGGCCTTGCTAAGGCCACGGGTGTCGAATATCGTCCAGCGAGCGCAAGTGTGACCAGATCGTTGTTTCGCAGTCGCCTGCGCCGGAATGTCGGGGTCCGGTGTGTGGCGGTGTGTGACTCGTTGGCAGCACTGGTGCGGTTGCGCCCCTCGCGGGTCGCCTACGGCACCACAACAGGCAGAAAAGCAGAAAGAGAGCAGGATTCATGCGTTTCGGCAGGGCGGCCGCGCCGATGAGAACGAAAT
Organism: Nocardia sp. CA-128927; assembly: GCF_050955855.1. Classification (NCBI taxonomy): domain Bacteria; kingdom Bacillati; phylum Actinomycetota; class Actinomycetes; order Mycobacteriales; family Nocardiaceae; genus Nocardia; species Nocardia sp. CA-128927. The sequence continues at coordinate 246,570 of NZ_CP192087.1, forward strand.
CGGGACGGCGAGGCGCACCTCGTGGTTGGCGTAATCGAATTCTGGCTGTCGGTGCCGCTGCATTGGCGCTACCGATCGCCGCAGGTGTGGCGGCCCCGATCGCCACCGCGTCGCCGGTGCACGCACCGGTATTGCGTACCCCCGCAGGTGGATTCGAAGATCTGATGGTCCCGTCCAGCATGGGCCCGATCAAGGTCCAGGTGCAGTGGGCATCGCGCGGCGGCAACGCGGCGCTCTACCTGCTCGATGGACTGCGGGCGCGTGATGACCGTAACGCGTGGTCGTTCGAGACGAACGCACTGCAGCAGTTCGGCGGCGACAACATCACCCTGGTCATGCCGGTCGGTGGTCAGTCCAGCTTCTACACGGACTGGTACACGACCAGCAACACCAACGGCCAGAAGACCACCTACAAGTGGGAGACCTTCCTGACCAAGGAGCTCCCGGCCTTCCTGGAGGGCTACGGCGTTTCCCGCACCAACAACGCGGTCGCCGGTCTCTCCATGGGTGGCAGCGCCGCACTCGCGCTGGCGGCTTACCATCGCGACCAGTTCAAGTACGCCGCCTCCTACTCGGGCTACCTGAATATTTCCGCGCCGGGCATGCGTGAGGCGATCCGCGTCGCGATGCTGGACGCGGGCCGCTACAACGTCGACTCGATGGCGGCGCCATGGAGCCCCGCATGGCTGCGGATGGACCCGTTCGTGTTCGCGCCGCAGCTCAAGGGCCTGCCGATGTACATCTCGGCGGCCAGCGGCCTGCCGGGTCAGTACGACTCGCCGAACTCGGCGGTCGGCGCGTTCAACACCGGCAATGCGATGGCGCTCGAGGCGCTCTCGCTGGTCAACACCCGTGCGTTCCAGGCTCGCCTGACCTCGCTCGGCATCCCCGCCACGTTCGACTTCCCGGCTCAGGGCACCCACTCCTGGAAGTACTGGGAGAGTGAGCTCTTCAAGTCCCGCAACGGCATCCTGGACGCCACTGGCGCCCGGTGATCGCTGCTTGACCAACTCAGGCCGTACCCTTCGGGGTACGGCCTGAGTTACGTTTTGGGACAGGTGGTTTCAAGGGCAACCCGATGAGGTATCTATGTACTCACAAATCATTTGTCCCGGTAAGACCGCTTCGGCGCCACAGCTTCCAGCACGGAAGAGGTGGCGCCGGATGCGTTGTGCGAGCCCGTAAAACGAACACGAGGGTTTTCCTATCGTGCGTGTCCTCCCCGGAACACGGCGCGTGCGGGGGTAGAAAGCTCTTGTGGCAGGGATTCGGCGCGGCAGGTGGGGGAGACGCGAGCGTCGTGGCGCTCGCGCGGCTCGCGGGCGGTTGGTGCTGCTCGCTACTGCGATGGTGATCCCGTTGGCCGCGGGTATCGCACCAGCGACCGCGCAACCGGCTCCTGCCCCCGGCCCGGCACCAGCACCAGCACCTACCCCGGGTCCGGCACAAGGTCCTGCGGCATCGGACGCCGTCGCCCCGGCGTCCATCCAGAAGGTTATCTGGCTGACCGACCGCCGGGTCGCGCTGTGGATCAACTCGCCGTCGATGGCCACCCCGATCCAGGTGCAGCTGCTGCTCGCCAAGGACTGGGCCACCCGCCCCGACGCGCGCTTCCCGGTGTTGTACCTGCTCGACGGCCTGCGCGCGAAAGACGACGAGAGCGGCTGGACCAAGGACGCGGGCGCCGTCGACTTCTTCGCCGACAAGAACGTCACCGTCGTGCTGCCGATCGGCGGCCAGTCCAGCTTCTATTCCGACTGGATCCAGCCGAACAACGGCAAGAACTACAAGTGGGAAACCTTCCTGACCAAGGAACTGCCGCCGCTGCTCGAAGGCGACTGGCGGGCCACCGATGTCCGTGCCCTGGAAGGGCTTTCGATGGGCGGCACGGCGGCCATGTTCCTGGCCGCGCGCAACCCGGGCTTCGCCAAGTTCGCCGCGTCCTACTCGGGCTTCCTCACCACCACCACGATCGGCATGCCGCAGGCCATCCAGTTCGCCATGCGCGACGCGGGCGGCTTCGACACCGGCGCCATGTGGGGACCGCCGACCAGCCCGGAATGGGCCGCGCACGACCCGTACACGCTGGCGGAGAAGCTGAAGGGGATCACCCTCTACGTCTCCAGCGGCAGCGGCGCCACCGGTCCGTTCGACCAGGCGTCCGGCATTCCCGGGGTCAGCACCAACTACGCGGGCATGGGGCTGGAGATCCTGTCCCGGCTCACCTCGCAGAACTTCGTCACCAAGCTCGGCAGGCTGGCCATCCCGGCACAGGTGAATTACCGCCCGTCCGGCACGCATTCGTGGCCCTACTGGGACTTCGAGATGCGCCAGTCCTGGACCCAGGCCGCGGCCGCGCTCGGCGTCGATCCCGGCAAGACCGCGTGCACCGTCAGCGGCCAGATCGCCGCGGTGGCCAACGCGAACAACTGGCTCGGCGACTGCCTGTCCGGTGAATACCCGGTGGCCGGCGGTGTGGCGCAAGACTTCCGGTCCGGCCGGGTCTACTTCACGCCGAGCGGTGGCGCGCACCCGGTCGGCGGCATGATCGGCGGCGGATATCAGGCCGCGCAGGGCGCCGCCGGACCGCTCGGGTTGCCGACCGGCGACGAACGCGGGCTGCCGGACGGCAAGGGCCGCATGCAGACCTTCCAGAACGGCTCGCTCTACTGGACCCCGCAGACCGGCGCCCAGGTGGTGCGCGGCGCGATCCTCGACGAATGGGGCAGGCAGGGCTACGAGGGTGGCCCGGCGGGCTATCCGGTCGCACCCGAGGTGAAGACGCCGAACCGGGACGGCGCCGTGCAGGCCTTCGAGAACGGCCCGTTCTACTACAGCGCCAAGACCGGTGTGCACCGCGTGCAGGGCATGGTCCTCGGCAAGTACGCCCAAATGGGTTACGAGAACAGCTGGCTCGGCTTCCCCGCCACCGAGGAGCAGCCGCTGAAGGACCTCGGCCGGTACAGCCATTTCGAGGGCGGCAACATCTACTGGAGCCCGCTCTCCGGTGCCTGGGCCGTGAAGAACGGCCCGCTCATGGATGCCTGGCAGGTGCTCGGCTATGAGAACGGCAAACTCGGGTATCCGATCAGCGACGAGTTTCCCGTGCCCGGCGGCGTACAGCAGAACTTCCAGGCGGGCTTCATAGTCGTCAAAGACGGAAAACCAGAAGTCCACGGCCTCTAATAGTTTGGCCGCACCTATCACTGGCTAACACCACCCTGTTCGCGAGACACCCGAGGCCGCGAACCCGCTGCGGCCACGCGGCCGATAACACAGCTAGCCTGGGGGGCGACCTCCCCCGTTTGCGAACAGATCGAGGACAGAATTCATGCAGAGGACCCGTGGCAAGGTATTCGGCGTTGTTGTGGCGATCGCCGCGACCGGCCTGCTCGCCGCCTGTGGTGGCAACGACTCGACCGCGTCGAGCACGCCGACGCTGACCCGCACCACGGCGGCGACGCAGCCGCCCGCCTCGACCACCGGCCAGCAGGCGCCCGCGCCCGCCCCGGCGCCCGCACCCGAGCAGCCGCCGGCCGAGACGGTGGCGCCCGAGCGTCCGCAGCCGATCGAGTCCGCGCCCCCGGCGGACACCTCGAAGCTGACCGACAAGGACAAGAAGTACCTCGACGCGCTGAAGCAGCAGGGCGTCACCCCGTCCACCCCGGATATCGCGCTGAGCGTGGCGAACTACGTCTGCCAGGGCACCGCGTCCGGGGCGTCCGACCAGGATCTGATGACCTTCGTGACCGCGATGGCCGGTTCCGATCCGTCCTTCGATCCGGCGAAGATGCCGGTGGAGAAGGCCGGGCAGGTCTACATCAGCGCCGCTAAGCAGACGTACTGCAAGTGAACGCGCGCCGCGGTTCGACAGCTCGCCGGTCAAGGCCGGTGGGTTGTCTCCTGCTGATCGGGATCCCCATCTTGATCATCATCGTGGTGCTGTTGCTCTGGTACCTGCTCGCCGGTTTCCTGCGGCAACCGAAGCCGGGACCCAAGCCGCCGAAGGAGCCGACCTCGCAGTCGGCGGATTGCCCGGACGTGCAGATGATCTCGGTGCCGGGCACCTGGGAGTCCAACAGCAACGACGACCCGCACAACCCGACGGCGAACCCGGTGTCGTTGATGCTCAACGTCTCCAACCCGGTCGGCCAGCAGTTCCCGAAGGAACGGCTGGACGTGTACACCGTCCCGTACGTCGCGCAGTTCTCCAATCCGGTCGCGCTCCCACCGGACGGCCAGGCGTCCTACAACGCCAGCCGCTCCGAGGGCACCCAGCGGATGGTCGACGCGATGGCCGCGCGCTACCGCGACTGTCCGCTGACCACCTATGTGATCGCCGGGTTCTCGCAGGGCGCGGTGATCGCGGGCGACGTGGCCTCGGACATCGGCCAGGGCAAGGGTCCGGTGCCGGCGAACAAGGTGCTCGGCGTGACGCTGATTTCGGACGGCAGGCGCACCGGTGACACCGGACCAGGCGAAGCGGTCCAGGTCGGTGCGGTGCCCGCGGGCGTCGGTGCGGAGGTCGCGCTCAAGGGCCTCAACGTTCCGGGCATCACGATGACCGGCCCACGGCCCGGCGGCTTCGGCGAACTGGCCGAGCGCACCTTCACCATCTGCGCGCAGGGCGATCTGATCTGCGACGCGCCGCGACAGGCGTTGAGCCCGTTCAACATCATGGGCAGCGTCGGCGCGCTGGTGCGCGCGGCGGGCAATCCGGTGCACGCGCTGTACAACGGTTTCGTCGTCGAGGACAACGGAGCGACCTCCACCCAGTGGACCGTCAACTGGGCGAACGGGCTCATCGAATCGGCGCCGCATCCGGCGCATTCGTGAGTGTCAGCGGGGTGGATTCGTGAGAAGTCACAGCCAATGTTCCGGTCGGCACGCAGGACACCTAGAACTGCTCCGACAAGCGCGACTCCCGTTGGGCAGGACGCTGTAAAGTGCCGCTGGTGATCGCGACGCAGGCAACACCGACGCAGTGTTCGGGGTATGACCGCCCTGCACCGTCGCGCCAGAAATTCCTTACAGCCAGGAGCATGAGTTCATGACAGAAGCCGCCGCACCCGCCGGTGAGTTGACCGCGCTGGGTACGCCGCTGCGCAGCTTCCGCTTCGGGGCAGCGGGCGAGGGAAACAAGCAAGAGGGTGGTGCCCGCAAGTTCGTCCAGACGGCCCAGCAGGCCGAGGAATACGGCTTCGACACCTTCTTCGTGCCGGATCACCTCGGTGACCAGATCGGCCCGATCGCCGCGCTCGGCGCGCTGACCCAGGCCACCGAGAAGATCCGCCTCGGAACATCGGTGCTGGCCAACGGTTTCCGGCACCCCGTGGTGCTGGCCAAGGACCTGGCCACCATCGACGTGCTGTCCAAGGGTCGGCTCGAGGTCGGCGTCGGCGCGGGCTGGAAGCAGGACGAGTTCGTCGCCGCGGGCCTGCCCTACGAGACGCCGGGCATCCGGCTGGAGAAGCTGGACGAGACGTTGACCATCCTGGACGTGTTGCTGCGCGGCCAGGAGTGCAACTTCGAGGGCAAGTACTACCAGGTACGCGGGATCAAGGGCACGCCGCGACCGCGGCAGGGTCCGCGCCCGCCGATCTGCACCGGCGGCGGTGGCCCGAAGATGCTGCGGCTGGCCGCCAAGCACGCCGACATCATCTCGATCGTGCCGGTGACCACCAAGAACGGTAAAGGCCTCTTGTCGGGTATCACGCTCGAGAAGACGATCGAGAAGGTGAACCTGATCCGCGAGGCCGCGGGCGACCGGTTCGCCGACATCGAGCTGAACTGGGCCATCACCGCCATCGTCATCACCGACGATCGCGAGAAGACCGCTGAGATGGCACTTTCCGCGATCGAACGTGGTCTGCACCAGGATCTCGAAGTGGACGTGAAGCTTTCGGTGGAGGACATCCTCAACTCGCCCTACGTGGCGATCGGCAGCTTCGAGGAAATCGCCGAGCAGATCCGTCGTGTGCGCCAACTCACCTCGATGTCGTATGTCGGGGTGTTTCCCACCCAGATGGACGCATTCGCCCCCGTTATTCCCCTGCTGCGAGACGAGTGAGCCGGGCTTCTCTGTAACATGACTCTGGTTTGAGTACATCTAGCCGATAGCGGTCACCGCGCAGACCGCCCAATAACTGCAGGCTGACTCGGGCACTTGGAGACACCCGCGGGCGAAAGCGAGTCGGGGCCTCACAGGTAACAACGGCGTTGTCGCCGTCTTGCTGCGTGTGCCTCGGAGGAGAAGAAGGAATGGAAGAGACTTTCGACGACTACCTGGACGAGACCGGGAACATCCGAATTCCCGAGGATCACACCCTGGTCGACCACGTCGAGAAGCACACCCGGAACGACGCGAACACTCTGGCGTACCGCTACATCGATTACTCGCGTGAGCGTGATGGCGAGGCGCACGAACTGACGTGGCGTGAGTTCGGCATTCGGCTGCGCGCGGTGGCCGCTCGACTGCAACAGGTGACCAACCCGGGCGACCGGGTCGCGATCCTCGCGCCGCAGGGCCTGGATTACGTGATCTCCTTCTTCGCCGCGATCTACGCGGGCACCATCTCGGTGCCGCTGTTCGACCCGGACGAGCCAGGTCACACCGATCGCCTGCACGCCGTGCTCGCCGACTGTGAGCCCGCCGCCATCCTGACCGCCAGTTCGTCGGCGGCCGGTGTGCGGCAATTCTTCCGGTCGCTGCCCGCCGCGCAACGTCCGCGGATCATCGCGGTGGACGCGATCCCGGACAGCGTCGGCGAGGGCTGGGTGCGTCCCGATATCGCCATCGACGACATCGCCTACCTGCAGTACACCTCGGGCTCGACCCGGACCCCGGCCGGTGTGGAGATCACCCACCGCGCGGTCGGCACCAACCTGCTGCAGATGGTCGACGCGATCAACCTGGACTGGAACTCGCGCGGCGTCACCTGGCTGCCGCTGTTCCACGACATGGGCCTGCTGACGGTGATCCTGCCCGCGGTCGGCGGCAAGTACATCACCATCATGTCGCCGAGCGCGTTCGTGCGCCGCCCGTACCGCTGGATCAAGGAACTCGCCGCGCAGTCCGACGGCGCCGGAACCTTCGCCGCCGCACCGAATTTCGCGTTCGAGCACGCCGCCGCGCGTGGCCTGCCGAAGAACGGCGAGTCGCTGGACCTGTCGAACGTGATCGGCCTGATCAACGGCAGCGAGCCGGTGACCACCTCCTCGATGAAGAAGTTCAACGAGGCGTTCGCGCCGTACGGCCTGCCCAAGACCGCGATCAAGCCCTGCTACGGCATGGCCGAGGCGACGCTGTTCGTGTCGGCGACCAAGGCCGAGGACGAAGCCAAGGTCACCTACGTCGACCGCATCGAGCTCAACGCGGGCCGGATGGTCAAGGTCGAGCCGGGTACCGAGAACGCCATCGCGCAGGTCTCCTGCGGTTACGTCGCGCTGTCGCAGTGGGCCGTGATCGTCGACCCGGAGACCGTCGAGGTCGACGGCGGGCACGAGCAGCCCGACGGCCGGGTCGGCGAGATCTGGCTGCACGGCAACAACATGGGCATCGGGTACTGGGGTCGGCCGGACGAAACGTCGGCGACCTTCCAGAACAAGGTGCCGCACCGGTTGGCCGAGGGCAGCCATGCTGAAGGTACCGAGCGCGACGCGAACTGGATGCGCACCGGCGACTACGGCGTGTACCTGGACGGCGAGCTGTACATCACCGGGCGGGTGAAGGACCTGGTGATCGTCGACGGCCGCAACCACTACCCGCAGGATCTCGAGTTCTCCGCACAGGAGTCCTCGAAGGCCCTTCGTCCCGGCTTCATCGCCGCGTTCTCGGTGCCCGCCAACCAACTGCCCGCGCTCGTCTTCGATCAGGGCAGCCATTCCGGCCTGAAGTTCGACGCCGACGACGCCTCCGAGCAGCTGGTGATCGTGGCCGAGCGTGGTCCGGGTGCGGGCAAGGCTGATCCGCTACCCATCGCCGACGAGGTGCGCGCCGCGGTGGCGTCGCGTCACGGTGTCACCGTTCGAGACGTACTGCTGGTCCCCGCGGGTTCCATCCCGCGTACCTCCAGCGGCAAGATCGCCCGGCGGGCCTGCAAGGCCGCCTACCTCGAGGGAACGCTACGGGGTGGTTACACCCAGCAGGCGTTCCCCGATGCACCGGAAGAGTAATTGCCCAGGGGTGGCCTCGGACAGCCGACACGTCGTCCAATGTCCCAAGCGCGGCACGCCCGGTTCGCAGACAGGTAGCTTGAGGAATTGATGGCTGACAACGAGGGCACGTCCACCACGACGACCGAATCCCTGCCCGCCAGCGCGGACGCCGACCAGGCAGCCGCGCAGGTGGCCGCCGCCTCCACCGAGGCTTCCGGCGGGGCGCACACCGACATGACGGTCGCCGAGCTGCGCGACTGGTTGCGCAACTGGGTCGCCGAGGCGATCGGGCAGCCGGTCGAGCAGATCACCGTCGACCGGCCGATGGAGGAGTTCGGGCTCGCCTCGCGCGACGGCATCGCGCTCGTCGGTGACATCGAGGACCTGACCGGTGTGGTGCTCACCGCGACCGCCTACTTCCAGCATCCGACGATCGCCTCGCTGGCCGAGATGGTCATCAACGGCGAGCCGGAGACCGTCGACGAGGCGTCCGGCGACGCCTTCTACACCGAGGGCTTCAAGCCGGGCGAGGCACACGACATCGCCATCATCGGCCTGTCCACCCGGCTGCCCGGCGCGGGCGACACCCCCGAGTCGACCTGGGAGTTCCTCATCGGTCGCGGCGACGCGATCCGTGAGCTGCCCGAGGGCCGCTGGGAGGAGTTCACCAGTAACCCTGCGGCCGCCAAGGCCATCGCCGACGGCAACACCCTCGGCGGCTATCTGGACCAGGACGTGGTCAAGGGCTTCGACGCGGAGTTCTTCGCGATGTCGCCCATCGAGGTCGAGCGGGTCGATCCGCAGCAGCGCCTGATGATGGAGCTGACCTGGGAAGCGTTGGAGCACGCCCGGATTCCCGCGAGCGAGCTCAAGGGCGCGCCGGTCGGCATGTTCATCGGCTCGTCCACCAGTGACTTCATGCTGATCGCCGCGCTCGGGCTCGGCGCCGATCAGGGGCCGAACGTGCCCGCGTCCGCGCAGGCGTACGGGATCAGCGGCAGCTCGAACGGCATCATCGCGAACCGGGTCTCCTACTTCTACGACTTTCGCGGCCCCTCGGTCACGGTCGACACCGCGTGCTCGTCGACCCTGGTCGCGGTGCATCAGGCGGTGCGCGCGCTGCGCGAGGGCGACGCCGATGTGGCGCTGGCCGGTGGCGTGAACATGATCCTGGCGCCGATGGCCACCCTCGGCTTCGACATGGGCGGCGGCGTCGCCAAGAACGGCCGGGTCAAGGCCTTCTCCTCGGACGCCGACGGCATGGTCCGCTCCGAGGGCGCGGGGCTGTTCGTGCTCAAGCGTCTCACCGACGCCGAACGCGACGGCGACCGAATCATGGCCGTGATCAAGGGTTCCGCGGTCAACAGCGACGGCCGCTCCAACGGCCTGTACGCGCCGAACCCCGATGCCCAGGCCGACGTGCTGCGCCGGGCGTACCGGGACGCGGGCATCGTGCCGTCCACCGTCGACTACATCGAGGCACACGGCACCGGCACCCCGCTCGGCGATCCGATCGAGGCCGACGCGCTGGCCAAGGTGGTCGGCCGCGGTCGCGACGAGGACAAGCCCGCGCTGCTCGGTTCGGCGAAGACCAACTTCGGCCACCTGGAGTCCGGCGCGGGTGCGGCGAGCCTGGCCAAGGTGCTGATGGGCTTGCAGCACAACGTCATTCCGCCGAACATCAACTACGCGGGCCCCAACCCGTACATCCCGTGGGATCAGTCGCACCTGAAGGTGGTCGTCGAGCCGACGGAATTCCCGCGCTACAGCGGCACCGCCACCATCGGTATCTCCGGCTTCGGCTTCGGCGGCACCAACGCGCATGTCGTTGTGCAGGAATACGTTCCGGCTTCGGCCGAGGTCGCGGCCGTCGAGCCGGTAGTGCCCGAGGCCGCGGCCGAAGACGCCGCGGTCGCCGCTCTCGATGCCGACCTCGACGACGAGACGACCGACGTGATCGCGGAAGCGGACGCGGTCGTCGCGGACGCGGACGACGCAACCGAAACCGCCGCTCCCGCTGTAGAAGCCGCCGCGCCGGTCGCGGAAATCGTTGCCCCCGTTGCCGAATGGACCGCCGAGCGCACCGAGCCGCTGCCGGTGATCCTGCCGGTCTCCGGCTACCTGCCCTCGCGTCGCCGCCGGGCCGCCGCGGAACTGGCCGACTGGCTGGAATCCGAAGCAGGCCGCGATGTTTCGCTTGAGGATGTGGCCCGGTCGCTGGCCAAGCGCAGCCACTGGCGCTCGCGCGGCGTGGTGCTCGCCAGCACGCATGAGGAGGCCGTCAGCGGCCTGCGCGCCATCGCGGCGAGCAAGCCGGGCGCCGGTGTGTTCACCGCCGACGCGCCCGCCGTCATGGGCCCGGTCTGGGTGCTCTCCGGTTTCGGTGCGCAGCACCGCAAGATGGCCAAGCGGCTCTACCTGGAGAACTCGATCTTCGCCAAGGCCGTCGACGAGGTCGACCTGCTGGTCGAGGACGAGGCGGGCTACTCGATCCGCGAGCTGTTCCTCGACGACAGCCAGGACTACAACGTCGGCACCTCGCAGGTCGGCATCTTCACCATTCAGATCGGCCTGGCCGCGGTGCTGCGCGCACACGGCGCACAGCCCGAAGCGGTGGTCGGCCATTCGATGGGCGAGGTCGCCGAGGCCTACATCGCCGGTGGCCTCCCGCTCGAGGACGCGGTGCGGGTGATCTGCGCGCGCTCGCGGCTGATGTACGAGGGCGAGCAGATGATCACCGACGACGACGTGCGCAACATGGCGCTCGTCGAATACAGCGCCGAGGACATCGAGAAGCTGCTCGTCGACTACCCGGACGTCGAGGTCGGCGTGTACGCCGCGCCGACCAACACGGTGATCGGCGGCCCGAAGGCCCAGGTCGAGGCGATCGTCGCCCGGGTCGAGGCGGAGGGCAAGTTCGCCCGCATCCTGCAGACCCGCGGCGCGGGCCACACCTCGCAGATGGACCCGCTGCTCGGCGAGCTGGCCGCGGAGCTGGCCGGTATCGAGCCGACGAAGCTGAAGACCGGCCTCTACTCGACGGTGCACAAGGGCGAGTTCTACCGCCCGGGCAACGACCCGGTGCACACCGAGGACTACTGGGTCAAGAACCTGCGCAGCAGCGTGTACTTCACCAATGCGGTGAAGCTCGCGGTGGACGCCGGACACACCACCTTCCTGGAGCTCGCGCCGAATTCCGTTGCGCTGATGCAGGTGCTGGGCACCACCTTCGCGGCGGGCCTGCACGACGCGCAGCTCATCCCGACGCTGAAGCGCAAGGAAGACGAGGCCGCCGGCGTGATCGGCGCGCTGGCCCAGCTGTACGTGCACGGGCACAAGGTCGACCTGTCGTCGCTGCTCACCCCGGGTGACTACGCCGACATTCCGCGAACCAAGTTCGTGCGCAAGGAGTTCTGGCCGAAGGTCTCGCTGGCCGCGACCGGGAACACCGGGGTGCCCGGCGCGCACGTGGCGCTGCCGGACGGCAGGCACGCGTGGGAGGTGCGGGCCGAGGCGGCAGGCGATCTCGCCGCGCTGGTGAATGCCGCTGCGGCACAGGTGCTCAGCGACGTGACGCTGGGTGCGTCGATCGCGCACGCCGCCGTTCCCGCCGTCGGCACCCTGACTACCACGCTGACCCCGCACCCTGGTGGCGCGTCGGCGCAGGTGCACGTCAAGGAGGGCGCGACCTTCCGGCTGCTGTTCGACGCGGTGGTCACCTCCGGTGCGCCGCTACCCGAATCCGTTGCGGCCCAGAGCGTTCCGGCCACCAGCACGGCGATCGAACCGGCGGGCGGCGCCGACCTCGAGGTCGTGGAGACCTTCGGCGATCGGTGGGATCCGAACGGCAACCAGTCGCTCGACGACCGGCTCGCGCTGATCGTCGCCGAGTCGATGGGCTACGCGGTCGAGGACCTCCCGATGGAGATCCCGCTGATGGAGCTCGGCCTCGACTCGCTGATGGCCATGCGCATCAAGAACCGCGTCGAATACGAATTCGATATCCCGCAGCTGCAGATCCAGGCCGTGCGCGACGCCAACCTCAACGAGGTCGGTAAGGTGCTGCGCTACGCCATCGACCACCGCGAAGAGATGCAGGCGGTGGCCGAGCGGCAGGCCGCGGGCGAAGAGATCGTGGTCGACGGTGGATTCATCGCCGCGGCGCGCGCCGCGGTCGAAGCCGGTGCCGATCCCGCCGCAGCTGTCGCGGAAGCGGCTGCCGCCGAAGGTGTTTCGCTGGACATAGCGAGCACGTCGGTGGCCGCGGAAGCCGCGGAGATCGTCGCGGAGGCAGAGACTGCGGCCGGTATCACCGGTGCCGCCGCCGGTACGGCGACCCCGGCTCCGGTCTCGACCGAGCAGGCCGCCGCGGCGGACGCGAAGGAAGCGGCGATCGAGCGGGCGCTCGACAACGTGGACACCACCGCGATCGGCGCCGCCGAGGCGGTCACCGCGCAGGCGGCTCCCGCTGCCGCGCCGGCCTTCGGTGCACCGTCCGCGGCCGAGGAAGACGACGTGCCACCCCGTGACGCCGCAGAGCGGTTGACCTTCGCCACCTGGGCGATCGTCACCGGCAAGTCCGCGGGCGGCATCTTCAACACCCTGCCGATCCTCGAGGAGGAGGTCGCCGAGAAGCTGGCGGACCGACTCACCGAGCGGATCAAGGCCGAGATCACCGTCGACGACGTGCTCGACTGCGAGACCATCGAGCAGCTGTCCGATGTTGTGCGCAACCTGCAGGACAGCGGCGCCGACGTGGACGGATTCATCCGCCCGCTGCGGCCGCGCGAAGCGGGCTCGAATGCGGTGCCGGTCTTCGTGTTCCACCCGTCGGGTGGCAACACACTGGTCTACGAGCCGCTGCTGAAGCGGCTGCCCGCAGGCACGCCCATGTACGGCTTCGAACGCGTCGAAGGCGACATTCTGGAGCGCTCGCAGCAGTACGTGACCGAGCTGCGCAAGATGCAGGGTGATGGCCCGTACGTCCTGTACGGCTGGTCGCTCGGCGCGGTGTTCGCGCTGCAGGTCGCGCAGCTGCTCCGGGCCGACGGCGCCGACGTGCGTTTGGTCGGCATGCTCGACCTGGCTCTCCCGGTCGAGGGCGAAGACAACAGCCCAGAGGAGCGGTTGCGCCGGATCGAGCGCTACCAGGTGTTCGCGAAGAAGACCTATGGCGTCGAAGGTGAGTTGGACCGCGGGCAGCTGGAGGAACTGGCAGCTGCGTCCGACGAGGACCAGATCAAGATGATCACTGATCTGGTCAAGTTGAGCGGCACCAAGATTCCCGGCGGCGTACTCGAGCACCAGCGTACTTCGTGGGTCGAGAGCAGGCATTTGTTCCGGACCGCGCCGACCCACTACGACGGTGATGTCGTGCTGTACCTCGCCGATCGCTACCAAGACGGCATGATCGAACTCGAGCCTCGATTCGCCGATCGGCGTCCGAATGGTGGTTGGGACGAATACATTCCAAACCTCGAGGTCATCCACATCCCAGGTGACCACCTGCAGATCGTCGATGAACCGCGGATCGGAAGGATCGGAGCCGACCTCACCGCGAAGCTTGCGGTGATTGCCCCCTAAGGGTGCACCTGACGAAAGAGGTGAAGTGAGCGAGCGCAGCGAACTAACCAAAGGCACAGCGCTAGGGGGCACGGCGGAGCCGAGCGCTAGCGAGGTGCAGCCGTGAGCACTACTGCCGAGAAGCTCGCCGAACTGCGTAAACGATTGGATCTTGCGCAGGAACCGGCAGGCGAAGCGGGGGTGGCGAAGCGAGCGAAGAAAGGTATCCCCAGCGCTCGCGACCGGATCAATATGCTGCTCGATCCAGGCACCTTCGTGGAAATCGGTGCGTTAGTGCGCAAGCCGGGTGACCCGACCGCGCTCTACGGCGACGGTGTGGTCACCGGGCACGGTCTCGTCGAGGGCCGCCCGGTGGCGGTCTTCTCGCACGACCAGACCGTCTACGGCGGTTCGGTCGGCGAGATGTTCGGCCGCAAGGTCGCCGGGATCATGGAGTACGCGGCCAAGGTCGGCTGTCCGGTGGTCGGCATCAACGACTCCGGCGGCGCGCGCGTGCAGGAGGCGGTCACCTCGCTCGCCTGGTACGCCGAGCTCGGTCGTCGTCAGGAGCCGCTATCCGGTCTGGTGCCGCAGATTTCGATGATCCTCGGCAAGTGCGCGGGCGGTGCGGTGTACGCCCCGATCAACACCGACGTGGTGGTGGCGACCGAAGAGGCGTACATGTTCGTCACCGGTCCCAAGGTGATCCGCGAGGTCACCGGCGAGGACGTGAGTCTCGATGAGCTCGGCGGCGCGCAGAGCCAGGCCGAGTACGGCAACATCCATCACGTTGCGCCGGACGAGAAGTCGGCGTTCGAGTGGGTGCGCGACTACCTCAGCTTCCTGCCGACCAGCTGTCAGGAGTTGCCGCCGATCGTGAATCCCGGCATGGAGCCGGAGCTCACCGACAGCGACCGGGAACTGAATTCGCTGGTGCCGGACTCGGATAACGCCGCGTACGACATGCACGACATCCTGCTGCGGATCTTCGACGACGGTGGCTTCCACGAGATCGGCGCCACCGCGGGCCGCAACATCATCACCGGTTTCGCCCGCGTCGACGGCCGTCCCGTCGGTGTGGTGGCGAACCAGCCGATGGTGTACGCGGGTGCGCTGGACGCGCGGGCCTCGGACAAGGCGGCGCATTTCGTGCGGCTGAGCGACGCGTTCGAGATCCCGCTGGTCTTCGTCGTCGACACCCCGGGCTTTCTGCCGGGCGTGGAGCAGGAGAAGATCGGCGTGATCAAGCGCGGCGGCCGGTTCCTGTTCTCCTACGTGGAGGCGACGGTACCGAAAGTTACTGTGGTGATTCGCAAGTCGTACGGCGGCGGCTACGCGGTGATGGGCTCCAAGCAGCTCGGCGCCGATGTGAACCTGGCCTGGCCGACCGCGCGCATCGCGGTGATGGGTGCGGAGAGCGCGGTGAGCCTGATCGGCGGCAAGCAGATCGAGGCCGCACCGGAGGACCAGCGGGCGGCCATGCGCCAGCAGATGATCGACTTCTACAACGCCACCATGGCGACGCCGTGGGTGGCCGCCGAACGCGGGTACATCGACGCGGTCATCGAGCCCGCCAACACCCGATTGGAACTGCGTAAAGCCTTGCAGCTGCTGCGCGACAAGTCGCTGGCGCGCAATCCGCGCAAGCACCACCTGCTGCCGCTGTAGCACCGGAATCGGGCCGCATCCCGTTGCGGCGCGGCCCGATTCACCCGAGTCGGGCTACCTCAGCCGAGGCTGGCGGATTCGATGATGACGTCGTCGGTCGGCACGTCCTGGTGCCCGCCGGTGGTGCCGGTGGACACGGCGGCGATCTTGTCGACCACCTCGGTGCCCTCGATCACCTTGCCGAACACCGTGTAACCCCAGCCGGACGGGGTCGGCGCGGAGTGGTTCAGGAACGCGTTGTCGGAGACGTTGACGAAGAACTGCGCGGTCGCCGAGTGCGGGTCGTTGGTGCGCGCCATCGCCACGGTGTACTTGTCGTTCTTCAGGCCGTTGTTGGCCTCGTTCTGGATCGGCGCCTGCACGCCCTTCTGCCGCAGGCCGCGCTCGAAGCCGCCGCCCTGAATCATGAAGCCCGGAATGACGCGGTGGAAGATGGTGCCGTTGTAGTGACCCGCGTTCACGTAATCCACGAAGTTCTGCACCGTGTTCGGTGCCTTCTGGTCGTCAAGTTCCAGGACGATCGGTCCGTAATTCGTCGAGAGATTCACCTTGGTCATACCCACACCTTGCCAGCCCGCCGTCGCGCGCCTTTTGCCGGTCTTGGGATGCGGCCCGACTATCGCCCGCGACCCGCGACTGGGAACGGCGGCCATGCTGGGCGTGTCCAGCGAGTCGGCTCGGTGTCGGCGCGATCAGCTGTGACATTTCTCCAGGTCGGATGGGGCAAAGTTCATTTCGCATTTCAATTGATCTAGAAACGGACAACTGATCTCGGGTGAACACGGGTAACTCACCGCGCACGCCCACAACGCGATTCGGCACTTACCGCCGGACGTCGACGAAACTTGCCTCGGACTTAAGTCTGGCTTGAATACTCAGGGCGCCGGGTGAGCCTCGCCTGAAAACGCGGATGGGCGGACAAGCCTGGCCTGAAGACGCCAGGGGGCCGGGGAGCTAGCATTGCCAATCGTGCCCGACGCCGCTACTGCTGTCCTGACGAAACCGCCCGCCGTGCCAGCGGCCTCTTCGGCCGATTTCCGGACGGCGCGAATCATCGCGCTGGTCGCCGGACTACTCGGCGCGCTGTTCGCCTTGGCCACTCCGTTTCTGCCGGTCACCCAGACCACGGCGGAGCTGAACTGGCCGCAATCGGGGATGGCAGGAGGCGCAGCCGACGGGGCGGGTAAACACAGCGCGACGCTCGGCAATGTGCAGGCCCCCTTGATGTCTCAGGTCCCGATCGACCTGACCGCCACCATCCCGTGCAGCGCGGTCGCGCAGCTGCCGGAGAAGGGCGGCATGCTGCTGGCCACCGCGCCGCCGCAGGGCGACCGGGCGGCGCTGGAGGCCATGTTCATCCGGGTGTCGGACACCACGGTGGACGTCATCGACCGCAACGCCGTGGTGGTGTCGGCGCCGCGCTCGGACATGGAGCGGTGTTCGGCGCTGGAGCTCACCTCCGACAAGGACCGCACGCACGCGGAGTTCAAGGGCCTGACCACCACGGTCACCAAGCCGGTCGAGGGCGCGGCGCCCGGCACCGAGCAGCAGGTGGAGGTGCCGGTCGAGGGCACGTTGAACGGGGACCTGCGGCCACAGGTGGTCGGCGTCTTCTCCGAGCTGAAGGGCGCGGCGCCCGCCGGACTCGGCTTCCACATCACCGTGGACACGCGGTTCTCCACCAGCCCGACCGTGATCAAGCTGATCGCGATGATCGCGGCGGTGCTGTGCACCCTCGTCGCGCTCGCGGCGCTGGCTCGGCTCGACGGCAGTGACGGGCGCGGGCACCGCCGGATCCTGCCGTCGAACTGGCTGAAGCCGACCTGGGCGGACGGCGCGGTCGTCGGCACGCTGCTGGTGTGGCATTTCGTCGGCGCCAACACCTCCGACGACGGCTACATCCTGAGCATGGTGCGGGTCGCGCCGCACGCGGGCTATATGGCCAACTACTTCCGCTGGTACGGCGTGCCGGAGGCGCCGTTCGGCTGGTACTACTACGTGATTCAGCTGTTCGCGGAGTTCTCCACCGCGAGCCCGTGGGTGCGCCTGCCCGCGCTGGCCTGCGCCATCCTCTGCTGGATGGTGATCAGCCGCGAGGTGGTGCCCCGCCTCGGTCGCGGTGTGCGCAACAGCAAGGTCGCGCTGTGGACCGGCGGCCTGGTGTTCCTCGCATTCTGGATGCCGTTCGACAACGGCCTGCGCTCGGAGCCGATCGTCGCGCTCGGCGCGCTGCTCACCTGGGTGTCGATCGAGCGGGCCATTGCGACCGGACGACTGTTGCCTGCCGGTGTCGCGGTATTGGTCGCGGCGTTCACTCTCGCGGCCGCGCCCACCGGATTGATGTGTGTGGCGGCGTTGCTCGCCGGTGTTCGCCCGCTGGTGCGGATCGTGGTGCGCAGGCGACGGCAGTTCGGCTCCGCAGGGGCGAAGTGGTGGTCGACGTTGCCATTGCTCGCACCGATCGCCGCGTCCGGATTGCTCGTACTGATCGTTGTTTACAGCGACCAGACCTTCGCGGGTATCCAGGAGGCCAACCGGGTGCGTCAGGTGACCGGGCCGAACCTGGCCTGGTACGAGGACTACCTGCGCTACTACTACCTGTTCGTGGAGACCGTCGACGGCTCGCTGTCCCGCCGGTTCGCGTTCCTGGTGATGCTGCTGTGCCTGTTCACCACCATGCTGGTGTTGTTGCGGCGCAGGCAGGTTCCCGGCATCGCGAGCGGGCCGACCTGGCGATTGATGGGCGTCGTCTTCGGCACCATCTTCTTCATGATGTTCAACCCGACCAAGTGGACGCACCACTTCGGCGCGTACGCGGGCATCGCCGGTTCGCTGGCCGCGGTCACCGCGGTCGCGGTCTCGGCATCGGCGTTGCGCGCCAGGAAGAATCGCGCGATCTTCTTGGCCGGCTTGTTGTTCGTGCTCGCGCTGTCGTTCTCCGGCATCAACGGCTACTGGTACGTGTCGAGCTTCGGTGTGCCGTGGTTCGACAAGCGCATCTCGCTGCACGGGTACCAGTCCAACAGCCTGATGCTCGGTCTGTTCGGCCTCGCGCTCGCCTTGGTCGCCTGGCACTCGCTGCGTGAGGGCTACGCGAAACCGGAGGCCTCGCCGAAGTCGGCGCGCGGCAAGCGGATTCGTAAGTTCGCCGCGATCCCGCTGACCGTTGTCGCCGCGCTGATGGTGCTGCTCGAGGTGATGTCGCTGGTCAAGGGCGCGGTCGCGCAGTACCCGGCGTACTCGCTGGCGCGCTCGAACTTCGACGCGCTCGGCGGCAACAGCTGCGGTCTCGCCAATGACGTGCTGGTGGAACCGAATCCGAACGGCGGCACGCTGCAGCCGATCGTCGATCCGGCGCATCCGCTCACCGATCCGAACGACCCGTTGGCCGGGGTCGACCCGGTCGGCTTCGATCCGAACGGCGTGCCGGACGACCTGTCCGCCGACAGCGTCGAGGTGAAGCCGGGCACCGGTAACACCTCCACCCAGTCGGTCGGCGCCGCCTTCGCCGAGGGACAGAGCGCGGGCACCGGCGGTGGTCAGGGTTCGCGCGGCGTGAACGGCAGCACCGTGGCGCTGCCGTTCGGGCTGGATCCGGTGACCACGCCGATCCTGGGCAGCTACCAGAAGAATGTGCAGCAGCCCGCACACCTCACGTCGAGCTGGTACGGGCTCGCGCCGCGCGCCGCGGACAGCCCGCTCGTGGTGATCTCCGCGGCAGGCCGCATCCTGTCGGTCGACGACACCGGCGACACCAAGTACGGCCAGTCGCTCACCGTCGACTACGGCCGGAAGCTGCCGGACGGCGGCGTCGAGAAGCTCGGCACCTACCTGCCGCGCGACATCGGCCCGTTCCCGTCCTGGCGCAACCTGCGCGTCCCGCTCGCCGAGATCGCGCCGGACGCGGACGCGGTGCGCATCGTCGCCAACGACCCGATCCTGATCGGTGACCAGTGGCTGGCGTTCACCCCGCCGCGCATGCCGAAGTTGCAGTCGCTCAACACCTTCCTCGGCGACAAGCAGCCGGTCCTGGAGGACTGGGCGGTCGGCCTGCAGTTCCCCTGCCAGCACCCGCTCGACCACAAGAACGGCGTCGCGGAGGTTCCCGGCTACCGCATCCTGCCGGACCGCCCACTGGCCACCACCTCCACCAACACCTGGCAGGCCCAGGAGTTCGGCGGCCTGCTCGGCTTCGCCCAGATGCTGGCGAAGTCGGTAACCGTCCCGACCTACCTCAAGGACAACTGGGCCCGCGACTGGGGCTCCCTGGAGCGCTACGACCAGTACGACCGCAGCGCCACCCCCGCCCAACTGGAAACCGGCAACGCCACCCGCTCCGGCTTCTGGTCCCCAGGCCAACTCCGGGTGTTCTAGCCCGCGCTCGAAGCGGCGGTCGATGAAACTCATCGACCGCCGCTTTGCTGTCGACCTGGAAAGATCTCGGTCGGCGCCCGGTAGGCTCACGGCATGACGAGCGGCGCTCCCAGCGACTGGTACCGGTGGATCCCGGAGCAGATCACCGCACGGGATTATGAGCTTCTGCCAGAAGACTTCTGCCGCACGATCGAAGTCGTCGACGGCCACATCGTGAAATGCGAGAGCCCGTCGCGCCTGCATAACCGGGTGGCGCGACGCATAGCCACGCACATGGAAGCTGGACGTAAGCCGGAGCCATGCCTCATGGTCGACACCGATGTCGACGTCCGGATCAGTGACGTTCCCTTGAGCCTCCGCAGACCTGATGTGATCGTGTATCGCTGCCTCGACGACGACTCGAAGCTCTACGCGGGCGACACAGTGCTTGCTGTCGAGGTCGTTTCGCCCGACAGCTCCTTCCACACCGACACCGTGGAGAAGAAGGCGGCCTACGCCGCGGCGGGTATTCCGGTGTACCTCATAGTGTTTCTGACCGAAGCCGGCGACGGTATCGAGCTGATCGAGGAGTATCGCCTGTCTGAAGGTCGATACCACCTCGTCTGCTTGCACACCCGCCGCCTGACATTGGATTCACCCATCTCGGTCGACGTCGTGTTCGGTGATCTGACGTCAGGGTAGGCGGCGCATCGTAGCGGCCTGGGCCAAGAGGACCTCGTCCATGCGTTGTTCGACCCAGGATTTGGCCGCCCTGCGGCCGTTCGTGGCCGGGTCGATTCGCGGGCATGGATGGCATGTTTGCGACAGTGGCCCAAAGAGTAAACCCGCCCCCGAGCGGGGACGGGCGGGTGCGGATCATGGATATGCCGAAATCGCCGGAGCCACAAGGGAACAGCGGATATCAGCTGACCAGGTCAGGCGGCGGTAGCAAAGGGGCTGGATAACACCGCGACCGCGGCACCGCGGCGGTCGCTGGTGGGTTGCTCAGACCTTTGTCATACGCAGACCGAGTTCGCGGCGGAGGACCTCCTGGGAGGGGAGGCGGTCGAGTACGCGCAGCACGGCGGGGCGCAGTTCGCGTTGCTCATCTGCGGTGAGCAGACCGACGAGGTCGCGCAGATCCATGTGGTCGAAAGCCGACGTCATAATGCACAGGTTACGGATTTCTGTGGGTTTCGTCCTGCGATCGTGCGGTGTTTTTGCCGTCCGAGCGGTCTGTTTACAACATCTTTGCGGCCCCGCGACACCGAACCAGCTGGTCCGGTGTCGCGGAACGGCAACGGCGGCTAGCGAACCCGGATCGGATCGTCCTCGGCCAGACCGGTCCGGTTCTGCACGGTGACGCCGATCTCAGCGGGTCCGGCCTTCGTGTCATAGGGGGTGAACTTCTCCAGGGATCCCCAGTCGCGGGACCAGTCGTGGTCGAGGTAGCTGGGCATGGTTTCCGACTTCAGCAGCAGCCCGGTCCAGCCGAGCGGGCCGCCGCCGATATCGTCCTGCCAGGCGTTGGACGCGTCGGAACCGACCCGGTCGGGCAGGATGCGCCAGTTCGGCACCTCGGCGACGCCGTCGTGATGGTTGAACGGGCGCTGGCACGGGAAGGCGAGCCCGACGTGCCAGTCGAGCAGCACCGGATTGGCCGAGCCGACAACGGAATTCAGCGTGGCCAGCTTGGGCAGCCGGGGCGGGGTGACCGCGAGCCACTGCTTCTGGGTGATGTCGTTGTCCACCGCGACCAGCCGCACCGCGTTCGCCTCGATCGGCAGCTGATCCAGCGGCACCCGCAGGTTGCGCCAGGACGGCGCGGGCCCGATGTCGATCGGGTCGACCGAACCGAGCTTGCGCACCGAGCCGTCCGCCTCGTGCACGCCGTACTCGAGGTGCAGTTCCTGCCCGTAGGTGACGACGCCGTCGGCGTCGACGTGCCGGATCCGGCCCGCCGCGGTGATGGCCAGCATCTGGTAGGCGGGGTCGTGGCGCATGCTGTCGGCCAGGTCGAGGCGGTACCACTGGGAGGTGAGCGAGGCCTGCTGCTGCTCGTCCTCCTGGTAGCTGCCCATGATCGGCGTGGTGGCCGGGTCGAGGCCGAAGGGCAGGGCGACGGTGCTGCCGTTGGCGCCGGTCTGCGTCGTGGTGCCGCCGCCGGTGCCCGCGCCGGTGGTCTTGGTGGTTTTGTTCTTGGAGTCGGAGTTGACCGAGTTGGCCCCGCCGGAGACGGTCTCATCCGCGTCGGCGGTGAGATCGCTCGCGACGCCGTTGGGCGTGAATCCCTTCGACTCCGCGGCCAATCCGTCCGCGGGCGATCCGGTGAAGGGGAGCAGCACCGACTTGTCCGTGTCGGTCTCCACCAGCACCTCGTTCGCCAACGCGCACGAATCCCCCGTCAACGACTGGAGATTCGACTTGGCGACCGAGTACGCGGGGTACTGCGCGACCGCCGCCTTGGCCAGCGACGCCACTTCGAACAACACGAGGATGGCCGCGGCGATGGTCAGCGGAGCGGACGCGAACCGATCGAAACGCTTTGGCGCCGTGCGGACCTGGCGATACGGCTCTCGATAGTGCAGCCACACCGCGACTATCAGCGCGACCCCGCTGAGGCCGAGGAACACCGTGGAGAAGCCCTTACCGGCGAACAGCGGTGCCTTGTCCCACCACGGCACGCCGTAGCTGGACACATACCACCAGCCGTTCGACCCGGTGAACGTCACCGCGAGCAGGAAAAGCACCGCCGCCGCGAACAGCGCCCGGTTGCGCGGCGAGCGAATTCCCTCGCCGCCCACGGCAACCGCCGCGAGCGCGGCCAGCGACCCGGCCAATCCGGCATATACCCCGAAGTGGTGCGTCCACTTGGTCGGCGTGAACATCATCAGCACCATCGACGCGAACACGATGCCGAGAATCCGCACCGACGGCCCGCGCGACGTGCCGGGGATACGCCCCTTGCGCAGCACCTGCAGCACGCAGACCAGCAGGCACAGCAGCATGACCAACACTCCGAACCGGCGGGCCAGCGACCCGTCCGGCGAGAGCATCAGCAGCGAATCCCACCGTGTGCGTTCGTCGAACCAGGCCACATTCGGCCCGATGATCGTGCGCACCCGGGTGGCTTCCAGCACCGTCGACAGGGTCTGATCGGCGAAAACCACCACCAGCACCAGGGTTCCGGCGGACAGGCCGGGTGCGAGCAGCGCCAGGTAGCGGAACAACGTTGTCGCCCAGGACGGTCGAGCACCGCTGGGATCATGTGCGCCGGACTTCGTTGCCGGAACGCTGTTCTCATCGGCATCGTCGAGTCCCATGGAACCCGAAGGACTTTCGGCCACCCCGCCACCAACCGCGGGCACCACTCCACGCGCCCGCTTGATGATGATCTGCAACACCGGCCGCGACCCCGCGATCAGCGCCGCGATGCAGATGAGCCCGGTCGGCCCGGCAGCCAGCGAGAACCCCGCGATCAACACCGCGACGGCGGCGGGCAGCAGCCGTCCGGTGGCAATGGCGCGTTCGATCGAGCACCAGGTGAGCAGCGCGCCCGCCGCGATCAGCGGCTCGGGCCGCAGACCGTTGTCGTAGGGCAGCCAGAAGGCGAGGAAAACCAGCCCGGCCGTCCACAGCGCGACCTTGTTCCGCCGGACGCGGGCACCCAAGCGCGGCAACACTTCCCGGCTGATCACCAACCAGCACGTCACGCCCGCGAGCACGGCGGGCAGCCGCATCCATGGGCTGGCATCGGAGATTCGGGTCATCCACGCGAGCACCTCGTACGACCAGCCGAACGGCGCCTCGGGCACCCCGAACCAGCGGTAGTAGTTCGCCATGTACCCCGCGTGCCCGGAGGCCCGCGCCATGTTCAGGATGTAGCCGTCGTCGGAGGTGTTGGCGCCGATGAAGTGCCACAGCCCGAGCGTGCCGAGCACCACCGCGTCGGTCACCGTGAACCGCCACCAGTGCGCGGGCAGGAACCGGCGGGCCCGGCGCCGATCGCTGGTGTCCAGCAGGTGCAATGCGATCAGCGCGATGATCGTGAAGACCACGGCCGCGATGATCGCGGCCAGCTTCAATACCGTCGGCGACGAGGAGAAGCGTGAGTCGATGTCCGCGTGCAACCGGGCGCCGGCCAACCGCCCGGCCGCCAGATCGGTGAACACACCGACCATTTGCGGGCGGATATCGCGAGTCACGGTGTTGCGGAACGGCGTCCCGTCCTGCCGGGTCGCACCGGTGATCTCGGTGGTTGTCGCGGCCGCCGTCGAGTCGACGGTGAGCGCGGTGCAGCCCGCCGCGGTGATCTCGGCGACCGGCGCGGACAGCAGCGGCACATCGCGCAGCACCACCGAGAGCGTTCCGTCGGCGACCGAGACCACCAGCCCCTTGGTGGCCGCCTGCCCCGACGACACCGGCACGGTGGACACCACCGTGCCCGATCCCACCGCCTGCACCAGCGAGCACGGCAGCGTCGCGGTCAGCCGTAGCGGCTGATACGACACCAGCGGCGCCTCGACACTGCTGACGCCGGCCTGCGGCCAGTCCAGGGTGGCCCGATCCTCCTGCACCGGCAACAGCGGTGTCAGCAGTGCCAGCACGAATCCGAGGAGCCCGGAGACGAGGGCGATCAGGCGGTAACGGGTGAACGCTCGAGTTGATCGGTCCGGTCGCACGGGGGTTGATGCTAGCTACCCGCCGGGCCGGAGCCGGTGATCACCACCTATCGCATGGCGCGAACATCCCAAACCCACACGTCATCGACCCGGGTCGGCCCGAAGCCGAGCAGTTGCGTCACGGTGGTGCGCAGTGTGTCGATGTTCCTGGTGGCGGGCAGTACGAACACGTCGGCCCGCCAGAAGTTCAGGTCGGCGCGGATCTGTTCGCGGGCCTCGTCGGTGATCGGCGGCACGGTGCCGGTGTCCTGGGCCTGCACCAGCAGCGCGGTGGTCGGCCGGAACTCGGGGCCGTAGATGCCCTTCTTCTGGGTGCTGGTCGGGCCGACGAAATAGCCGCCGGCGAGCGGGAAGTCGAAGTCCGCGTCGGCCTGCCAGCGCAGCGCGCCCGCGTCCATCGGCCGCGACGGCGGCACCATCACCACGGATCCGTCGTCGACGTAGTCGCGCACCGTCCCGTCCGCGAAGAACGCGGGTGTCGCCGGGCGCTGGACCACCGGCAGCGGGGTCGGGAGCAGCGGCGCCAACGCGAACAGCAGCGCGCCGAACCAGGCCAGCGGGCGCCAGTCGATCGGCGACTCCCGCCACCAGCCGATCGCCCGCTGGGTCGCCAGGGCCAGCACCGCGGCGATGGCCGGGATCGCCGCCATGGTCAGTCGGGTTTCCAGCACCGTGCTCAGCAGCGGGATGTGTTCGGCCCAGCGCCAAGGCAATTGGATGCCGGTGTCCTGCTTGCCGAACATGGCGACCGCGCCGAGCGACAGCACCCCGAACACCACGATCACCACGCCCGCGGCCCGCACCACTCGGTCCCGCCAGAGCAGCGCGACGGTGGCGGCCAGCACCAGCAGCAGCGGCCAGCCGAAGTAGGCGTTCTGCTCGGTCTCGTTGATCGCGACGTACTGACCGGGCGAGAAGATGCCGCCCAGTGACTCGGACGGGAACTGCGTGATCGCCTTCAGGTCGTTGCCCATCGGGCCGTGATCGATCGAGCGGTAACTCTGCGGCCCGAAGAACTGCCACCACAGCGGTATCACGGTGCACACCAAGGCAATTGCCCCGGCGAGCAGGACCCGCGGGGCGATCCCGCGCAGCACCCGCAGTCCTTGGCGCGGTGTGTGCAAGTAGTACACAACTGTGAACAAGCCGAACGACAGCGCGAAGATCAGTAGCGGTTCCTCGCCGAGCGCGATCTGCAGCGCCACCAGGAATCCCAAGAGGACCGCGTCGCGGGCCCGCCAGTGCCGCCGGTCCGCATCGCGGACCCGGGCCCGCCGTGCCATCCGGATCAGTAGCCCGGCCATGATCGGAAGCAGGAGCAGCACAACGAAATTCGGGTGCGCGTTGGCGTGCGAGATCATCGCGGGCGCGAAACCACAGAACAGCCCGCCGACCACGGCCGCTACCTTGGACTCGACCAGTTCTCGGGAGAAGAGCCAGTACCAGGCCTGCGCGGTAGTGGCCAGCCCGAGAGTCAGCACGAGCACGAACGTCACGGTCGGCCCGAACAACAGGGTGATCGGGGTCAGCGGCACCCCGACGCCGAACATGGCCGTGTTGGCCATCATGTTCACCCCGGCCGGGAAGTTCTGCAGCGTCGTGCCGAGCGGGTTCTCCAGATGCGCCACCGAATGCGCGGTGACCGCGAAGAACCATTCCCACATCGTCTGGTCCTGACCGCTCTTGATCAGGTACCCGCTCTGCGTATTGCGCCACTGCCCGGACAGGACGATAACGGCCAGCGCCAGATACCCGACCGCGACGGTCAGATCGACCCGGTTGACCCGGATACGGGGGAGTCTTCGCTTGCGAACGGGAGCCGACGGCTCCGTGGTGCGCACGCCGGTCGCGGTGGATGCCCTATCCGCGACGCCTACCGCCGACCCGTCCTGTGTACCCAGATCGACCTGCCGTGCCCGTGCCACCTGCAAACTTCTCCTGTAACTAGCTTCAACTCAGCCGCCCACGCTACCCAACATGGCTGTGTTGTGCCTGGCAACGGGAGCTGTCGGCCGAGCTGGGACCGGGCAGCGGCGCAGGTCGAGACGCGCTTCTGCCCGGTTCCGTGAGCTGCGTTATCTGTGCAGGGTGACCAGGGTGAAGGGCCCGATATCGGTGGTGCTGAACCGCGGGTCGGCGAAGAGGTCCTTGGGGAAGGTGACGGTGTAGCGCTGCACGTTGGGGTCGTTCGGGTAGACGTCCTTGGCCAGGCGCAACGTGTAGGCGTCGCCGCTGCGCCGGAACAGGAAGGCGTCCGGCGCGCGCCACGGGCAGGTCGCCAACGCGTCCAGCAGCGCGCCGGACGCCTTCAGCTTGCTCCAGCTCTCGATGGTCGCGGCCCGGGCCGGGAAGTCGGCGAGCATGTTCGCGTAGTGCGAGGTGAGCGCCTGGAAGCCGTAGTACGGATAGAAGGACAGGAAGCTGGTGTCGGCGGTAAGGACCACCGTGCCCGAGCGCGGCCGTCCGGTCTGCGCGAGCAGTGCCTTGTCGATATCGCGGTAGTGCGACACGGCCGACGGCGGCCGCTTGTCGGCACGGTCCCCGTTGCCGTCGGTGTCCGTGTACGCGGTGGTGATCTCCGGCGCGAGGATGTGCGGGATGTTCTGGGTGAACGCGAGCGTGCCGACGATCCCGACCGCCACCGCGGCGAGCCGGAATCCGCTCGGTTCGTTCAACGCCTGATAGACCGCCCGGGCGCCCTCGACGAAACCGAACGCACCGGCTGCGGCCAGCAGCGCCAGCAGCACCGATTCCAGCCGGAACGACAGCAGCGTGGTGCCCGCCGCGGTCGCCGCCATGGACAGCAGCGACCACAGGCAGACGGCAAGCACGCCGATGCCGAGCGCCTGCGCGCGCCGCGACGAGGCGGCCCGCAGCACGAGCCAGATGAGACCGATCAGGCACAGCGCGCCGCGCAGCGAGAACTCGGCCATCGGCAACGGCAGTTCGGCGCCGGACTCGGGCAGATAGTGGAACGCCGAGCCCGAGGTCGCGACCTTGCCGCTCAGCGTCTTCAGCAGGTACGGCAGCCATACGATCAGCGCGATCGCCGCGGCGATCGCCGCGATCACCACCAGCCGCACCAGTGGCGGGACGGCCGCCCGCCACGGCTTGCCGGTGTCGTCGTTGCCGCGGGCCCGTCGCGGATGCGCGGCGGAATACTGTTCGCGCACCGCGAGTCCGGCCGCGAAGAGGCCCATCAGCCCGACGGCGAAGGCCGCGAATCCCGCG
The DNA here is from genome assembly GCF_050955855.1 of Nocardia sp. CA-128927. Taxonomy (NCBI): domain Bacteria; kingdom Bacillati; phylum Actinomycetota; class Actinomycetes; order Mycobacteriales; family Nocardiaceae; genus Nocardia; species Nocardia sp. CA-128927. The sequence continues at coordinate 274,223 of NZ_CP192087.1, forward strand.
TACAGCGTGTAGAACGTGGCGGCCATCCCCAGGAACAGGCCGGTGCCGAACACCGCGCCCCACCCGCCGAGGGTGTTCCCCCGTTCGACCGGCCGGTGCAGCGCACCCCAGGCGAGCACGAGCGCAGGCGGCAGCAGGATCACGATCACCGCGCTGTACGCCTCCGGCGAGGCGTACGCGACCGCGAGTGCGGTCACCGCCGCCGTGACCGCGATCGCCCAGTCCGCGCGAATCAGCTTGGACCACAGCACGAGTGAGATGACCGCGGCCACCGCGATCGACCCGATCGCGTACGGCTTGAACGCCTCCCAGCCGTCCATGCCGAGCACATTGGCGACGCGTCCGCCGATCCAGAACCATCCGGCCGGATAGAACGGCGGCAGATCGGCGTAGGTCATGTCGTGCAGCGCGGCGGAATCGGTGAGTCGCGTCAGATACTCCGTACGGAATTCCTGATCCACCGAGACGCCGAGCAGGTACAGCTTGGTCGCGGCCAACGGCATACCGAGGGTGAAGGTGACGAACGTCGAAATGCCAACCCACGAGAGCAGTTTCGCTACCCACGGCTGAGTGAACCACTTACCCGGGCGCATCCGCGTCAGCGCGATCGCCGCCACCACGAAGACCGCGGCGACAACCTGCCCGACCGTCGTCAACGCACGAGTGACGTTGGAGGAGTTGAACGCAGGCCACTGCACCATCGAGAATGCAGTGAGACCTACGGCGGTCACCACGACGGCGACAAGCGTGGCCAGCACCGCCTCGCCAACACCGGACCCGATGTACTTGGCCAGCAGCGATCCTCGTCCGCGCACCGGAGCCGGTGTTTCGCTCTGCTCCGCGACCACGGCCGTCATCGACGGGCTCCGGCAGCCTGGACGTGCGGCGGGCACGCCGTGCTGCGACCTGCTCGGACTACTCGCATGGCATCTCCGGGTTCACTCGGGTCGGCATTCGCATCGGCGCCGCACGGTCTCGGATCGAGAGCGCGCGGGGGATCGGCGATCATGCTGCCAGGTCGGGGTTCGGATGTGGCAACACGTGCCGGTCGTGGCGAAACGAAAACCGCACCCCGCCCGACCCACGTATCGGATACGGGGCGGATCGAGGTGCGGCGCGAAGCAAGGACTCAGATAGGGAGCTTGCGGAAGATCGGGCGCGGGATGTGGCGCAGGATCATCATCACGTAGCGGAAGGTGCCCGGCGCCCAGATGAGCTCCTTGCCCTTCTGCGCGGCCGAAACCGCAAGCACCGCAATGTCTTCCTTGTCCACGGTGAGCGGCGCCTCTTTGACATGCGCGGAGAACTTGGTCCGCACCATGCCCGGCCGGATCACCAGCACGCGCGGACCGTGCGGCCGCAGCGCCTCGCCGAGTCCGAGGAAGAAGCCGTCCAGGCCGGCCTTGGTCGAGCCGTAGACGAAGTTGGAGCGGCGGACCCGCTCACCGGCGACCGAGGACATGGCGATGATCCGCCCGAAGCCCTGCGCCTTCATCTTCTCGCCGACCAGCACGCCGACGGAAACCGATGCGGTGTAGTTGATTCCGGCGACCTGCACGGCCTTGCGCTGGTTCTGCCACAGCTCTTCGGGATCGCCGTCCAGCGCGAACGCGACGATGGCGATATCGACGTCGCCGCCGTCCCAGGCCGCGTCGATCACCTTCGGGTGGCTGTCGGTATCGAGCGCGTCGAAGTCGATGACGTCGACCTGGCTCGCGCCGGCCGCCGTCATCTGGGCGACCGCTGCTTCGCGTAGCGGATCGTTCGGCAGTGCGGCGAGGACGATGCGCGCGGCGCCCTTCTTCAGGTATTCCGCGCAGATCGCCAGACCGATCTCGGAGGTCCCGCCCAGCAGCAGGATGGCCTGCGGGTTACCTACGGCATTGATCACTGCAGCTCCAGCCTTCTCGCCATGTCGGACATGAAAACGCCTGTGGGGTCGACACTTCGGCGGATCTTGATCCACTCGTCGATCCGCGGGTACATCTTGTGGAACGTCTCGGCGGTGGTCCGCGAGTCCTTCGCGGTGTAGAGCCGCCCACCGAACTCCAGCACCCGCCGGTCCAGCTCGCTGACCAGCTCGTTCAGGCCAGGCCTGATCGGGAAGTCGACGCAGATGTTCCAGCCCGGCATCGGGAAGCTCAACGGGGCCGGATTGCCCACGCCGAATAGCTTGAACACATTCAAGGCCGAGTAGTGGCCCGACGCCTGGATGTCGATGATGATCCGCTTGAACTCTTCGACCGCCTCGGTCGGAACCACGAATTGGTACTGCAGGAACCCGGCAGGTCCGTAGGCACGGTTCCACTCGGCGATCATGTCGAGGGGGTGGTAGAACTGCGTCAGATTCTGCACCTTGCCGGTGTAGTTGCCGCCGAGTGCGTAATACGCCTCACCTACCGCACCTAGGCTCAGCTTGTTCGCCGCCCAGCTCGGGAAGATGTTCGGCACCGTCATCAGCTGCGGCGCATCGAATTTCAGTGGGTTCGCACGCTGACGCTTGGGCAGCTCGTCCACCTTGGCCAGGCGGCCACGAGTGATGTTTGCCCGGCCGAGCTTCGGTAGCGGGTTCATCACGTCGAACCACGCGCTCGAATACGTGTAGTTCGCCTCGCTGCCGTCGCTGTGCGCCGCGATCGTCTCGTCGAGTGTGGTGGTCTTCACGCCGTCGTTGAGGAAGTACGCCGATTCGGTCGGCGTCATCTCGATGGTCGCGCGCAGGATGATGCCGGTGAGCCCGTTGCCGCCGACGGTCGCCCAGAACAGCTTGGCGTTGCGCTTCGGTGTGATGTGCTGCACCTGGCCATCGGCGGTGAGCAGATCGATCGAGCGCACGTGGTTGCCGAAGCTGCCCTCGCTGTGATGATTCTTACCGTGGATATCGGACGCGATGGCGCCGCCGATCGTCACCTGACGGGTGCCGGGCAGCACCGGGACCCACAGCCCGAACGGCAGCGCCGCCTTCATGAGCTGGTCCAGGCTGACGCCGCCGTCCACGTCGACGATCCGCGTGTCGCGGTCGATGCGATGGATGTTGTTCAGCGCCGTCATGTCGACGACCAGGCCGCCCGCGTTCTGCGCGTGGTCGCCATAGGAGCGACCGAGCCCGCGCGCGATGACGCCGCGGCGCAGGTGCGGTGGCTTCGAGTCATTGTCCTCGGCGACCATGGCGACGGCCTTGGCGATCAGTTCGGGATCGCTGGTCGAGAGCACTTCGGAAGAGGTTGGTGCGGTGCGACCCCACCCGGTCAACGTGCGGGTCTGCGTTGGCAATGCGAACGCGTTCCCGGCGGCGGCCCCATCGTTTGTGACGGTGGTGCCGCTCTCGTTACCGGTTGTCGTGGTGGCGGTCGGAGCTTTCGTGGACATCGGCATAGAGGCTACAGGTATGACCCGACATCGGCGTCGATGTCTCTTACTCCGGAGTAGTGATCTACATATCGGTTTAGCGCCCGCTACGCTCGTCGCGTGCATGCCGAACCCCACCTGCCGCTGCCGGTCGAGCTGCCGCTGGTCGACGAGCCGGGCGGTACCGACGTCGACCTGAAGACGCAGATCGTCCGGTTCACCCTGACCGGCGGCCTGTCGGCGGTCGTCGACTTCGGGCTGTACAGCCTGCTCTTCAACCTGATCGGGCTGCCGCGCGAGGCGGCCAAGTCGATCAGCTTCATCGTCGGCACCACCACGGCGTACCTGATCAACCGTCGGTGGACCTTCCAGGCCGCGCCGAGTCGGGCCCGGTTCGTCGCCGTGGTGATCCTCTACGCGGTGACCTTCGCCGTCCAGGTCGGCATCAACGCGGTGCTCTACGACGGCCTGCCCGACGCCGCCTGGCGGCAGCTGCTGGCGTTCGTCATCGCGCAGGGCATCGCGACGGTCATCAACTTTGTCGTGCAGCGCCTGGTGATCTTCAAGATCAACTAACCGGGTCAGCGAGTGACCAGTGCTCCGGTCCGGTCGCCGCTCTCGGCCTTGGCGCCGAAGTAGTCGCCGCCCTTGGCGCGGACGTTGTCGGTGCCCCAGTCGCGGCGTTCGCGGTCGGCGGGCACCAGGTGCGGAATGTGCTTGCGGCAGTGGATGTATGCCTCTTCGATGTCGACCACGACCCAGCGTTCGGCGGTGCGGCCCTTGAGGTTCTCGGGCAGGCCGGGGGTCGCGTTGCGCAGGGTGGCGTCGGGGATGATCCGGGCCGAGCCGTTGATGTGCAGGCCGATCAGGTCTCGCACGAAATCGATGAGCAGGATGCCGACGTGCGGGTTCTCCAGGATGTTGCCCAGGCTGGCCAGCACGCCGTTGCCCCGGTATTCGGGGTACGCAATCGTGCGTTCGTCGATGACGTGCAGAAAGCCGGGTTCGCCCGCGCGGAAGCTGGCATCGCAGTCGCCGTGCTTGTCCGAGGTGGCGATGAAGGCCATCTCCATCCGGCCGATGAATTCGATCATCGTGGGATTCAGCTGTTCCAGCACCTGGTCGTTGTAGAAGCGAGCGGCTCTGTCCTGGGTGCCGTACCGATCTTGTAGCTCGTGTTCACCGTCGCTGCCGCACTGTATACCGGGCATCTTCGCCACCCTCTGTTTGCCGGAATCCGGATCCTTCGAGGGTCGACGCTGAGCCCGCGACTAAACCGAAATCCTGTCCATTTTAGTCCGTTCGGCCTGGCAAAAACTGTGAAACCAACGTTGAGAATGCACCGAATGCATAGTTAGCGCAAGGGATTCCGTGACTCGACTACAAGCCGACCGGCCGGGATTGTTCTCCCGATCGGTCGGCTCGTCAGTGGGGCGGTCGGCGGGTGCGTCACGCCGGGTTCAGCGTCACCGGGACGCCGTTGAAGATCGCGTTGCCGGACGGCACATCGACCACCGAATCATCGGTCAGCACATTGGCATTGACGCCGGCGTGTGCCCTGGCGACGGTCTGCGTGCTGTCGGCATGTCCCCATCCGTGCGGCAGGCTCACTACGCCGGGCATGATCGAATCGGTCGGCTCCAGCGGCACCGTGAGCGTTCCGGCGGCCGACTTCACCACCGCGTTCTCGCCGAGCCCGAGCCGGGCCACGTCGGCCGGATTGATGTGCAGCGTGCAGCGATTCGACCCGCTGACCAGCTGCCCGATGTTGTGCATCCAGCTGTTGTTGGATCGCAGTTGGCGTCGGCCGATCAGCACCACGTCCGGCGCGAGATCGGCCAGGCGCGCCCGCATCCTGGCCACGTCGTCGAGCAGCGGCCGCGGCGCGAGGTCCACCCGCTTCGATTCGGTCCGTAGCGCGCCGGGTAGCTTCGGCAGCAACGGGCCCAGGTCGATGCCGTGCGGATTGTCCAGCAGCACTTGCAGATTCAGCGAGCCACCGGTCCACTCGCCGTACGGGCCGAGGCGCAGCATCATGTCGATGCGTTGCTCGGTGGTGTCCGCGCCGGCCAATTCGTCGCGCCGGTCGGCCATTCCGGCCTTCTGCAGGGTGCCCGCGATGATCAGTTCGTCCACGCCGGTGAGCGGGTCGACTCCGTCCACGCCCTCGTGCGGCATGCCCGAAACCGCCGCGGCGAGGCGCGCCAGCACCGCCGATTCCGAGGGGCGATCACCCAGCGGTACCAGGGGGCGGGAGTAGCGCGCGTAGTTGTGGACCGCGAATTGCAGCAAGGCGAAGTCGTAGTGCGACGACTGCACCGGCCGCGGCGGCGGCAGGATCACGTCGGCGTGCCTGGTCGTTTCGTTGAGATAGCGGTCGACACTGACCATGAAATCGAGCTGAGCGAAGGCCGCGTCCAGGCGGGCGCCGCTCGGCGCGGACAACACCGGGTTTCCGGCGACCGTCACCAGCGCGCGGATCTGCCCCTCGCCCGGCGTGAGGATCTCGTCGGCCAGGGTCGCGACCGGCAGTTCGCCCATTGTCTCGGGCAATTCGCGGACCCGGCTGGCCCAGCGCCCCAGCCGGAACGGCCTGCTGCGCACGATGCCGCCCGCCGCCGCGGTGGCGAACATCGCGCCGCCGGGGGAGTCCAGGTTGCCGGTCAGCGCGTTGATCGCGTCGACGAGCCACTGCGTAATGGTGCCGAATTCCGCTGTGCAGGTGCCGATCCTGGCGTACACCGCCGCGGTCGGCGCCGCCGCGAGCTCGCGGGCGAGGCGAATCACTGTCGCCGCGGGCACTCCGGTGCGCACCGCCACCGAGTCGGGGCTGAATGCCGCTGCGGCGGTGCGCAGTTCGTCCAGCCCGTCGACCGCGACCCGAACGTCGGTGAGATCTTCCGCGAACAGCGTGTGCACGATCCCGAACAGCAGATACGCGTCGCTGCCCGGCCGGATGAACAGATGCTCGTCGGCCAGCTTCGCGGTGCGGGTGACCCGCGGGTCGACCACCACGAAACGGCCGCCCCTGCGCTGCAAGGCCTTCAACCGGCCGGGGAAATCCGGTGCGGTGCACAGCGATCCGTTCGATTCGAGCGGGTTCGCGCCGAGCATCAGCAGATAGTCGGTCCGATCCAGGTCGGGCACCGGCACCGTCAGCGGATCGCCGAACATCAGCCCGCTGGCCACCTGCTTGGGCATCTGGTCGGCGGTGCTGGCGGAGTAGAGGTTCTTGGTGCTCAGCGCGCGCAGCAGCACGGGGACATACAGCGCGCCCGCCACGGTGTGTGCGTTCGGGTTGCCCAGATATGCTGCCGCGGCTTGTTTTCCGTGCTCGGCGATGACCGCCGGAAAGCGTTCCGCGATGAGATCGAATGCCTCGTTCCATGAGGCGGTCCGCCAGGTATCGGTCGCCCGATCCCGAATAAGCGGCTCGGTCACCCGATCCGGATCTTCATCCAGACTTCCGAAGCTCGCCCCCTTGGGGCAGATGAAGCCCTTGCTGAAGGGGTCCGCTTTGTCGCCGCGGACCGAGGTCACGTGGTCGTCAGGATCGAGGGTGATTTCGAGTCCACACACGGCCTCGCACAGCGGGCAGGTGCGCAACAAGTTGCGAGATTCCGTGATGGGAGTAGCCATGCCCCATCCTCCCGCGCCGACGCTGGTCTGAAAAGAGAACGGGCGATATGCGGCGTTGTGGAAGCTACAACGGCCGAAACCCGCTCGCCCGAGTCATCGACGATACGGACGAGACGAGTGATTTCGGAAGTACATGGGTAACTCCCCGGGGACGGGCTGACTTACCCACTACTTGACAGTCGGCCGCCAACGCCACTGTCGTGGCACCTAGGTCTGGCCTGAATACGCGGAGAGGCGGGCTAGCAAGCGACGCTGGTGAGCTGCGAGCCCTTGCGGGCGGTGGCGGCCCGGACGGCGGCGCTGATCGCGACCACCGGCGGAACCCAGCGGGCCTCGCCGGGTGCGACGCTCCAGCCGGCCGAACCGGCCGCCGAGAGCTGGGTGGGCGGCAGCGGGACGCCCGCGCCGTCGGTGTAGACAACGGCACCCGCGGCGGTGAGCGCTTCGAGCGCCATCGCGGCCTTGCGGACGCCGGTGACCAAGTGGATCTCGCGACGCTCGGCGCCGGGCAGTTCGATAACCGGGCCGGACAGGTTGTTCGCCCGCAGGAAGCGGCGAACTTCGCCGGCCAGCTCGCCGCTGACCTCGATGGCGGAAAGGTCGTCATCGGTGATCAGGCAGAGACCGTTGGCCGTTTCTGCGACCGTCCATCCGCGCTGGGTGTAGTCCTGCGCAGCGGCGGTCATAGCGGCCGCCGAGACGGAAGTCGGAAACGTGGTGCGCACTGTTCTCTCCATTCCCCGGTAGATCTGGGTCCTGCATCTTCATGGGGCGTATCGGTGCCGGACATCCGCAGCGTTACGCGATCTTCAAAACTTCTTTAGGACTGTTGGCTACGTCTCTTTCAGGCCAGCTTGAAAGCTAATTGCTATGACGTTGCTCGAGCTGGTAACAAGACTTGTTGTCCCACTGCTACTTTCGGCCGCTGACCTGTTCTTTCACTGCGCCGCTCCTGCGAGGCTGCTGTGCATAGGTGTGTCTCGTGTGGTCTGCCCGAGTTTCCAGCTGGCCCGGATGTGGGATTACAGGGAGGATTTCGATCATGAGTGATGAGTCCAACGGCACCGGCAGGGGAAGTGAGCTGCCGAACCCGGAGGAGTACGAGGCCGAATCGCGGTGGATCACTTGGAAGGAATCGGCGGCACGCCGGTTCTCCCGGAGCACCGTGGTCGAAGAGGAACAACAGCGGGAGCCGTTCGAGAGCCCCCGCGCCTTCGGGCAGTGGAGCGTCGAGGCGGCGCGCGGTCTGCTCGATGTCCAGTTCCGTCGCACGGCCACGCGCACGCTGCTGCCGCTGGTCTACATCCTCGGGCTGGTGTTCGCCTTCGCGGTGCCGATCGCGCTGACGGTGTCGATGTGGCGGGTGTCGGCCGTGCTCGGGGTGCTCGCGGCGTTGATCGGGGTGCCGCTCGGGCTGACCATCGCGGCCGCGGTGCGGCTCATTCTGGAATTCCTGGCGAACGCGTCCCGACTGGCGACCCGGATGGAGCACATCAGCGAACTCGCCGATGACCTGTTCCAGGCGCTGTCCGATGTCGCCGAGCCGGTCAACCAGCTCTCCGAAGACGTTCGCGCGGTGCAGTTCTGGCGCTTCCGCAAGGGCGGCTCGCGCAGGTAGTGGAGCTAAACCGCGCTCGTCAAACATGTTTGGCGTTGCGAGGCCATCGGCCTAGCTGAGCCACCGATCGTGACCTGTGTCCGATTCGCTGTGAAACAATGCTGTTTGGATGCCGGGGTATCGACAACGGGCATCTGGTACGGATGGTCGCAACGCGAACTCGTGCGGGTTCGGGTAGTGCGACCGTTGCACGGCAACGAGGGGGGAACAACTATGGCTTTACCGCAGGCCACGACTGGATCGACGATGCCGCGGCGCCAGCTCGGGCGCCATCTGCGCGATCTGCGCAACCGGGCCAGGATGACCACCAGGATGGCTGCCCAGCAGCTGGAATGGTCGGAAGCCAAGATCTGGCGGATCGAGACGGGCCAGACCTCCTTGCGCAGCCTCGATGTCGAGGCGATGTGCAAGGTCTACGGCGCGCCGTCCGACCTCATCGGACCGCTCACCGCCTTGGCGCGGGAGACCAAGGCACGGGGGTGGTGGACCGCGTACGGCGACGTGATCGCCGAGGGTTACGAGGTCTACATCGGTCTGGAGGAGGCCGCGGCCCGGCTGTCGACCTACGAGAACGAGCTGGTGCCCGGCCTGTTGCAGACCGAGGCATACACGCGCGCGATGCTCATCGCCTCGCGCCCGGAGATGTCCGCGAGCGAGATCGACCGTCGGGTGCAGCTGCGGCTGGCGCGGCAGACGTTGGTCACCCGGACCGATTCGCCGGTGCATCTCGACGCGGTGATCAGCGAGAGCGTGCTGTGGCGGCGCATCGGCGGTGCCGAGGTGGCCGCCGGGCAGCTGGAACACCTGCGGCGCATGTGCGACCTGCCCAACGTCCGAATCCGGGTGGTGCCACCGGATTCCGGCTACCACGACGGCATGGAGTCGGGCCGGTTCGTCATGCTCGAGTTCCCCGAGCTGCGGGTCGGCGAGCAGCCCGAGCCGCCGGTCGTCTACGTCGAGGCGTTCACCGGGCCGGTCTACCTGGACAAGGAAAACGAAATCGACCGGTACCGAAAGGCTTTCGGGAGCCTGGCGTCGGTCGCGGTGGACGCGCGCGAAAGCATCGAGGACGCGCGGGCTAGTTGCAGCGTCTGAGCTGTGGCATGGTGCGCTACCTAGGTGTTGTTGGGGCTCAGCACTTTTGGCCGGGCGTACCCCAGGTCGCAGTCAGCACGGAGCGGTGCGTCGGCAGCGCTCGCTCGTAGACCTCGCGCCCCTTCTCGGTGAGGCAGACGAACACGGCGCGGCGATCGTCGGTGCACATGGTGCGTGCCACCAGACCGTCGCGTTCGAGGCGCGCCACCGCACGCGAGAGCGCGCTCTGACTCAGGTAGATGTCGTTGGCCAGATCGCTCATTCGATAGTCGCCACAGTTGGCGTCGATCAGCCGGTCCAGCGTCTCGAACTCGCTGAGCCCGATCTGATGCTGGCCCTGTAGCGCTTTTTCCAGTGCGCAACTCACCGTCGCGTGGCGGTCGAGTAGCTCTCGCCACTCGCCAATCAGCCCGGTCGGCGCGACGGTGCGCCGGGCTGTCTCGATAGCCGACGGGTTCGACATGGCCCCATCCTAGTGGTCCTACGCGGTCTATGCAACTGCATTAAATGTGTTGGCATTTAATGCGCACGCATGTAGCGTACCCCGCATGACTTCACCAGCAGCCCTGGCGGCCGCTTCCGCGACCGATCCGACCAGATGGACTACCCGCCTTTGGGGCATGCTGATCACGCTGTGCATCGTGCTGTTCCTCGATGGCCTCGACGTTTCGATGATCGGTGTGGCGCTGCCGTCCATCGGCAACGAACTCGATCTCTCGACCTCAACGCTGCAGTGGCTGGTGAGCGGCTACATCCTCGGTTACGGCGGCCTGCTGCTGCTCGGTGGCCGCACCGCCGATCTCTTCGGGCGCCGCAAGGTCTTCCTGATCGCACTGGCGGTCTTCGCCATCGCCTCGCTCGCCGGTGGTCTGGTGAGCTCGGGCCCGCTGCTGATCCTGACCCGTTTCATCAAGGGCCTGGCCGCCGCGTTCACCGCGCCGACCGGTCTGTCGATCATCACCACCAACTTCGCCGAGGGCCCGGCCCGCAACAAGGCGCTGTCCATCTACACCGTGTTCGGCGCGGGCGGCTACTCGTCCGGCCTGCTGTTCGGCGGCCTGATGACCGGCGTCGGCTGGCGCTGGACCTTCCTGCTGCCGGTGCCGATCGCGCTGGCCGCGCTGGCCGCCGCGTGGGTGCTGGTGCCCAAGGACAAGCCCGCCGAGGGTGGCGGCCACGACCTCTTCGGTGCGCTGCTGTCCACCTCCGCCATGCTGCTGCTGGTCTACACCGTCGTCACCGCGCCGGAGGCCGGTTGGGCGTCGGCCCGCACGCTCGGCTCGTTCGCCGCGGTGCTGGTCCTGTTCGCCGGGTTCATCGCGGTGGAGAAGCGGGTCAAGCACCCGCTGGTCCGGCTCGGCATCCTGCGCAAGGTGTCGCTGGTCCGCGCCAGCCTGGCGATCGTCGCGGTGGCCGGTTCCTACTTCAGCTGGCAGTTCATCGTGACCATGTACATGCAGGACACCCTGGGCTGGTCGCCGCTGAAGCTGTCGATGGCACTCCTGCCGGTCGGTCTGATGGTCGCGTTGTCCGCGGTCTTCTCGGACAAGCTGGTCGACCGGTTCGGCACCGCCCCGATCATCGGCGTCACCATGGCCGTGATGGCCGTCGGCTACCTGCTGTTCCTGCGGCTGGACACCGCGCCGTCGTACTGGACGATGCTGCTGCCCGCGATCATGCTGATCGGCATCGGCTGGGTCGGCTTCCCCGCCATCAACATTCAGGCGACCAACGGGATCGACGACGACGAGCAAGGTCTCGCGGCAGGTGTGCTGCAGACCTCGATGCAGGTCGGTGCGGCCATCGTGCTCGCGGTGACCACCGCGATCATCGCGTCGGGTTCGCACGGTGACACCTCGCCGACCGCGATGCTCGACACCTACCGCCCGGGCCTGATGTTCGCCGCGGCCGTCTCGATCGTCGGTGCGCTGGTTGCCCTTTCGGCCTTCTTCGTGAAGAAGCGGGACAAGCAGACCGAGCCGGCTGCCGAGCCGGAGCCGGAGCTCGAACTCGTCGGCTGATCCTCGCGGCCGACTCGAAAAGCCGACTGGCACCACTGTGGGGTGGTGCCAGTCGGCTTTCGCGTTGTTCAGGAAAAGGGCGGTGCCGCAGTGTCTTTGGCCGAGCGAATGAACGTCAGCGGGCTGCCGTCCCGGCCGACCGTCGGCCAGTCGATCCCGAGCCGTGGATCGAAAGCGTCGATGTCCCGGTCGAATTCGGGCGCGTACTCGAGCGAACACAGGTAGGTGACGGTGGAGTTGTCCTCCAGCGACAGGATCGCATGCCCGAGCCCCTCGGACAGGAACATCGAGCGCCGGTCCACGTCGTCGAGCAGCACGCTGTCCCAGCGCCCGTAGGTGGGCGAGCCCGGCCGCAGGTCGACGACCACGTCGAGAAACGCACCGCGCACACAGGTTACGTACTTCGCCTGCCCCGGCGGATCCTCGGTGTAGTGGATGCCGCGCAGCACGCCCGCCGCCGAGACCGAGCAGTTCACCTGGCGCAGATCGAACGGACGGCCGGTGGCTTTCTCGAACTCCGAGGCCTTGAATCCCTCGAGAAACATGCCGCGTCCGTCACCGAGCTGGCGCGGGGTGATCACCCAGGCGCCGGGCACCGCGAGTTCCCTGAACTCCATGCTCACCAGTCCCGGCCGCGTTCGAGGATGTCGAGCAGGTAACTGCCGTAGCCGGAGCGGGCCAGCGGTTCGGCCAGCTTGCACAGCTGTTCGTCGTCGATGTAACCCATCCGCCAGGCCACCTCCTCGGGCACGCCGATCTTGAGGCCCTGCCGTTCTTCGATGGTGCGCACGTAGTTGGCGGCGTCGAGCAGCGAATCGAAGGTGCCGGTGTCGAGCCACGCGGTGCCGCGGGCGAGCACGTCGACCCGGAGCCGATCCTGTTCCAGGTAGGCGCGATTGATGTCGGTGATCTCGTATTCGCCACGCGCGGAAGGCCGCAGCGTGCGGGCGATCTCGACCACGTCGTTGTCGTAGAAGTACAGCCCGGGGATGGCGTAGTTCGAGCGCGGGGTCTTCGGCTTCTCCTCGATGGACACCGCGCGCCCGTCGGTGAACTCGACCACGCCGTACGCGGTCGGATCCGACACCCGGTAGGCGAACACCGCGCCGCCGTCGATGCCGGCGAAGCGGTTCAGGCTGGTGCCGAGGCCGGGACCGTGAAAGATGTTGTCGCCGAGCACCAGTGCCGCGTTCTCGGTGCCGATGTGGTCGGCGCCGAGCACGAAGGCGCGGGCCAGGCCGTCCGGTTCGGGCTGCACCACGTAGCTGATCGAGAGGCCGAACTGCGCGCCGTCACCGAGCAGCCTGCCGAACGCGTCGGCGTCCTCGGGCGTGGTGATGACCAGGATGTCGCGAATGCCCGCGAGCATCAGGGTGGACAGCGGGTAATAGACCATGGGCTTGTCGTAGACCGGGACCAGCTGCTTGCTGACCCCGCGTGTAATCGGATGCAACCGAGACCCGGTGCCACCCGCCAAGATGATTCCCCGCATGACCAGGAGTCTGCCAGCTCGGCCGGTAGTAGGCGTCGGCGAGGTTCCGAGTGCTGTTCGAATTGATTACGGAATCGGCGTTCGCGGTTTCCGGAGCCGCCGATTCGGCGATTCTGTTGCTTAGGTCACACAACACATGGTGTTCTGAAACATCACTGTGTGAGATGTCAGCGCCGACAGCTCGCCTGAGACCGCTCGGTCGTGGCTCGGCGCACCAGTTGTGAGGTAGGTGCGCGATGGTAGCGACCAGCGTCGGCGAGCCCGGCAATGTAATGAATCCGGAAAATCTGAGTGCCCCGGCACGCCTGGTGCTGGCGGCCTGCCTCGGCGTCGTCCGGCCCGCGCTGCGTGCCGCACCGATCACCCGCGCGACCATTCCGATCGGTGCGCTGGCCATCGACACGCTGGCCCGGCTGCGGCCGGAACCGCAGGGGATCGATCGGGAGCAGGTGGCGCTCAACGGTTTCCGGATGGAGATCGTGCGCCCGGCGGGCGCGGCCAGGGCACTGCGACACGGTGCCCTGCTGTACATGCACGGCGGCGGATTCGCGGTCTGTGGGCTCCGTACCCACCGGCCGGTGGCGGCGAGCCTGGCGCGGCGTACCGGCCTGCCGGTGGTCAACGTCGACTATCGGCAGCTGCCGAGCAAGCGCATCACCAATTCGGTCGACGACTGCCTCACCGCCTATCGCTGGCTGTTGCGGCACGGCGCGGACCCGAGCCGGATCGTGTTCGCCGGTGATTCCGCAGGCGGCTACCTGACTTTCGCGACCGCGCTGCGCGCGATCGAGGAGGGGCTGCCCGCACCCGCCGGGCTGGTCGGGCTGAGCCCGCTGCTCGATCTGGACTACGCGGCGAAGCGAACGCACGTGAATGTCCGGCGGGATCCCTACATTCCGCTGCTCGCGCTGGAGGCGGTGGTCCGCATCGGCGCGGAGATCGACGGCAAGCTCGATCCGCTCCTGTCTCCGGTCAACGGGCTGCTGGCGGGCCTGCCGCCGGTGCTGCTGATCGCCGCGGAGGACGAGGTGCTGCGCTACGACTGCGAGCTGATGGCGCAGCGCCTCACTGCGGCGGGCGTGCCGAACGCGGTGGAGCTCTGGCGCGGTCAGGTGCACGCGTTCATGAGCATCGCGCCGAGCCTGCCGGAGAGCCGGGCGGCGCTGGCCAGGGTGTCGCGTTTCGTGCGCGCGCGGATCGAGGAGGGCCAACAGGCGCGGACGGCGTAAACCGTCCGGCCTGTCCAGGCGAGCCCCGTTCCGCTGTGGCCGGGACGGGGCTCGCGCATGTCCGCCCAGAATCGTCGAAACCCCGCCCGGCCAGTGGCCGAGCGGGGTTTCGACGTTGTATTCGGTTGCGCTGTCGACTACTTGGCAGCCGGGGGCGCGACGAACGGCTGGTTGATCGTGGTGAAGTACTGGATCGCCGCACCGATCGCGACCGGGGCGGTCACGAAGATCTGGCCGGCGATCACGCCGAGCGCGCCCATCGCGGCCGCACCGGCGAGGCAGCCGGCGATGATGCCGCCGACGAACGGGCCGAACAGGCCGACGATGGTGCCACCGACGATGGTGCCACCGAGCGCGCCACCGAGGACACAGCCGACAGCCGCGCCGCCGAGGCCACCGACCAGGGTGCCGATGGTGGCACCCATCGAGATGGTGGAGGTCATGCGGCTCCAGGCCGCCTGCTCACGGTCGTATTCGTTCTTCCACGGCGCCTTGTCCTCGAACGGCAGGGCGACCGGCTTGTAGGTGGCCTTGTCCATCTGGATCTGCGGGGTCAGCGTCGCGGTGCGATCGGAGATGTTGGCCGCGATCGGGAACTCGAAGTCGTCGAGGCGGAACTTCAGCGGGGTGCCGGCGACGGTGGTGCCGTTGGCGGCCTTGATCTTCAGCGCGTCGTCCTCGACCACGATGGAGCCGGAGTCGATGGAGATGATGGACTTGGAGTCGGTGGCTTGGGAAGTGAAGTTGATCGGCGCTTCAGCTTCCGCGGCTGGGGCCGCGTTGACGGTTCCGGCGGTGATGCCGAGGGCGGCGATCAGCAGCGCCGAAGAGGCGGCAAACTTTTTAATAACCATGTGCTGTAGTCCTCTATCAGTTGCATTCAGTAAGCAGAAACGACCGTCGACCAAGTTCGCAAACTTTGGGTAACTCGATCGGCCCAACAAGAGCCCCGTCTCGGCAGTAGCCGGGCCGGGGCTCCTGGCTCGCTTTCAGTTGTGCGAGTTCAGTTGTGTGGCAGCGTGACTCGTCTTACTTGGGAGCGACGAACGGCTGGTTGATGGTCGTAAAGTACTGGATCACCGCACCGATCGCGACCGGAGCGGTCACGAAGATCTGGCCCAGGAGGGTGCCGAGGGCGCCGATGGCGAGGAAGCCGGCAATGCAGCCGCCCACAAATCCGGCGGGGGCGCCGAGCAGTACGGAAATCGCGCCGGTCAGCACGGCGCCGGTGGCACCGCCGAGCACACAACCGATAGCGGCGCCGCCGAGGCCACCAACGAGGGTGCCGATGGTGGCGCCCATCGCGATGGTGTCCTTCATACGGTTGAACGCCGCTTGCTCACGGTCGTACTCGGTCTTCCAGGGCGCCTTGTCTTCGTACGGGAGGGCGACGGGCTTGTATGTCGCGTGCGACATGTCGACCTGCGGGGTCAGGGTTGCGGTGCGGCCGGAGATCTCCGCGCCGATGGGGAATTCGAAGTCGTCGATGCGCATCGCGAGCGGGGTGCCCGCGACGGTGGTGCCGGCCGCATCCTTGATCTTGAGGGCACCGTCTTCGACCTCGATCGAACCCTGATCGATCGAGAGAATGGACTGGGTGTCGGTGCCGGTGGCCGTGTAGTTGATCACCTTCTGGTCGGCGGCCGGAGCCGCGTTGACCGTGCCTGCCGAAACGCCGAGAGCGGCGATCAGCAGCGCCGACGTAGCGGCGAATTTCCTCATCAGCATTTTGTTCGGAACCTCGATGTGAAGCGTTCGGAGGGGACTAGACGATCGAAATCTAGACCAGCTAACGGGTGGTGAACCGGTTGTGACCTTTTATTCAAATTTTGTTCACCAAAGAGACCCGTAGCATGGTGGGGTTGCGGAAACATGCACTCTAGGTGCGCGTTTGGGCGGTAAATCGGACTGGGCGTCCTAGTTCTACCGAAGAGTAAGAGACCAAGGTCACAGAGCGCAACTCTGGCCGACCGACCCGGTTCGGCTGATAAGGACTGCATCCCGTGTCCGGTCGTCCGTGGACGTAAGGTCATGGCGTGCGATTGCTTGTCACCGGCGGAGCCGGATTCATCGGAGCCAACTTCGTCAAGCAGACCATTGTCGGCCGTCCCGACACCACCGTAACGGTTCTGGACGCGTTGACCTATGCCGGAAATCGAGCATCCCTGGACCCGGTGGCCGATCGGATCGATTTCGTCCACGGTGACATCGCCGATCTCGATCTGGTCGACGAACTCGTCAGCGGTGTGGACGCGGTCGTGCACTTCGCCGCCGAATCACACAACGATAACTCTCTGGCCGAGCCGTGGCCGTTCGTGCAGACGAATATTGTCGGCACCTATTCACTGCTGCAGGCCGTGCGCCGTTATGACGTGCGCTATCACCACGTGTCCACCGACGAGGTCTACGGCGATCTGCTGCCCGACGAGCCCGCGTTCACCGAACACACCCCGTACAACCCGTCGAGCCCCTACTCGGCCACCAAGGCGTCCAGTGATCTGCTGGTGCGCGCCTGGACCCGCTCGTTCGGCGTCCGCGCCACCCTGTCCAACTGCAGCAACAACTATGGGCCCTACCAGCACGTGGAGAAGTTCATTCCGCGCCAGATCACCAACCTGATCGACGGTGTCCGGCCGCGGCTCTACGGCGCGGGCCATCAGGTGCGCGACTGGATCCACGTCGACGACCACAACCGCGCCGTGTGGGACATCCTGGAGCGCGGGCGAATCGGGCAGACCTACCTGATCGGCGCCGAGGGCGAGCTGGACAACAAGTCCGTGGTGCGGATGATCCTGGAGGCCTTCGACCGCGACCCGGCCGACTTCGATCACGTCACCGACCGCCCCGGCCACGACCAGCGCTACGCGATCGACGCGACGCTGCTGCGCACCGAACTCGGCTGGACCCCGCGCTACGCCGACTTCCGCGCGGGCCTGGCCGCGACCGTCCAGTGGTACCGCGACAACGAATCCTGGTGGCGCCCCCACAAGGCCGTCACCGAGCGCGCCTATGTGGCCGCGGGCGAGCAGACCCTCAGCGGCGCAACGGAATAGCCGCGCTGGGGATCAGCCCCAGACGATGTCGTAGTACTTCCAGACCGCGCCGATGAGCGCGATCACGGTGGCGACGATGACGGTGACCGCAGGCCCGACCGTCGGGGTCTTGCCCGCGATGTTGGTGAGCCGCAACGGCATCCAGCGCAGCAGCACCGCGAACGCGACGATCGCCAGCGGCACGAAGTAGCGGCCCTGCACCCCGTCGATGATGTAGTAGCCGATCGGCGTGAACGACATGTACAGCGTCACGTAGATCATCGCCACGCTGGCCGCCACGGTGAGCGCGACGAGCAGGGTGCGCCGGAAGGTGGCCGCGGTCATCCGGTCCGCCACCCCGAGGCTGACCGCGAAGGCGAACAGGCAGGCCAGCATGGTCAGCGCGGGCACGTCGATGTAGGCGAAGCCGAGCTCACCGAAGAACTGGCTGAACCACCGCTCGTCGCGCAGCGCGATGCTCTCGCCGAACACGTTGATGAAATGCCCTGGGTCGGTGAGGATGCCGCGCAACTGCTCGCCCGGCTTGACCGAATGCCACTGATGCTCGGGTCGCATCAGGCCCATGCCGTCGCCGGTGGGCGCCGCGATCTTCATCCAGACGGCGAAGATCGCACCCCCCAAAGCCGCGAAGGCCCAAGGGATCCAGCGCTTCCAGCCGGTGAACCCGAGCCGGTCCGCGGGCACCAGCACGACGAGCATGGCGAGCAGCACGTAGGTCGGCTTGCTCACCGGCAGCAGGATCGTCGCGGCGAGCAGCGCACCGGTCTCCAGCCGACCGAGCCGGTCGCCGAGGAACAGCGCCTTAACCAGCAGCGCCGACGCCATGATGGCCAGCGCGTTGGTCATCGTGTCCGCGGTGACGGTGCCCGCCTGGAACACCGCGATCGGCAGCACCGCGACGGTGAACGCCAGCCACTGCACCCGATGCTTGCGCAGCGCGTAGAGGCCGAAGCCGACCACGGCCAGGTAGGCGAGCAGCCCGGCGAGCCTGGTCAGCGCGATCGTCCCGCCGACGTCGAGGCCGAACAGCTCGGCCAGCCGAAGGCCAACGGCGGCAGGGATATACGGCACCGGCGAGTACGCGGCGGTGTTGGTGAACCAGACGGGTTCGGTCTGGTCGGACACCGCGGCGCCGCCGAGCCGGTCGTACCCGGCCGGGTCCGCGACCATCGGGTCCGGCTCTTCCGGGTTGGTCGTGTAGTCCCGCAGCGCGTAGCCCATCAGGGCGGTGATGCTGGTCGGGACGTCGCCGCCGTAGGCGACACCGCGATCGTCGTGAATCTTCTGCGGCAGCAGCCCGCCGTGCGCGACCTGGTAGGCGCGGCCGAACTGGGTGATCTCGTCATGGCCCCAGAAGGCGGGCGTGAGGACGCTGAACAGCCCGCCGAAGATCGCGACGAGCACGGTGAAGGCGATCGTCGCCCCACCGAAGCGCGTCACGATGCGGCCCGCGAAATCGCGGGCCGATCCGGTCGAGCCGTCAGAAGTCTTGACCGACACCGCCTTCGGGGTGCCGTTGCCGTTCGCCGAGGCGGGGGTCGTCTCGTCCAGCGTCTGCGCCGGATTCGATCCGCTGTCTTCCGTGGTGGCTCGTGCTGCGGAGGCGGTCACTGCCCGTCTCCGCCGGTGCGGGCGTCACCGCCGTTGCCGTTCGGATGGAAGTCGTCCGCGCTCACCGCGGAGTAGCGCAGATACACCAGTCGCGCGGCCTCGTGCCGCGAGCGCCGGATGCCGTCCAGGATCAGGCCCGCGGTCCACGCCAGGCTGCCGAGCAGCAGCAACGTGAACGCGAGGAACAGCGTCGGGAACCGCGGCACCGTGCCCGTGTTGTAGAACTCGACCACGATCGGGATGCTCAGCACGATCGACACCAGCCAGCTCAGCGTGCCGAACAGGCCGTAGAACATGACCGGCCGCTCGTGCCTGGCCAGCCCGACGATCAGCGCCAGGATCTTGAGACCGTCGTGGTAGGTGCGCAGCTTGCTCTCGCTGCCCGCCGGGCGGTCGCGGAAATCGACCGGCACCGCGGTCCGCGGCACCCGCAGGTGCAGCGAGTGGACCGTCAGCTCGGTCTCGATCTCGAACTCGCGGGAGACCGCGGGGAAGCTCTTCACGAAGCGGCGGGAGAACACCCGGAACCCACTCAGCATGTCCTCGACGTTCTCGCCGAACACCTTGCCGACCACGCCGTTGAGCACCTTGTTGCCGGTCTCGTGGCCGGCCCGGTACGCCGAGCCGCTCTCGTCCTGTCTCCGGACGCCGAGCACATGGTCGTAGGGGCCGTCCAGCAGCGTCTTGATCATCAGCGGCGCGGCCGACGCTTCATAGGTGTCGTCGCCGTCGATCATCAGATAGACATCGGCCTCGATGTCGGCGAAGGCGCGGCGCACGACATTGCCCTTGCCCTTGGTGTATTCGTGGCGCACGATCGCGCCTGCGGCACGGGCACGTTCGGCCGTCTGGTCCGTGCTCAGATTGTCGTAGACATAAACGACGATCCCCGGCACGGCGGCCTGCAGGTCGGCGACGACCTTGGCGACGGACGCCTCTTCGTTGTGGCACGGCACCACGGCGGCAATACGAAGCTCGGTGGAGTCCACCCGGGTCAATCCTCGCGATCGGTGGTGAATGTGGGAACACCGGGAGGGTACACGGCGGCGCGAGCGTTGGCCCGGAGGCGGCAGCTTGCGTAACCACGTAGGGGCCGCGAACGCCGCCAAGTCGGATACAGCAACTCACCGCCGACGCGTGGCCGACCTCACCGCGTCGGGGGCGGAATTTCCGGTCGGGGTGCGCCGCGCGCGGGCTGCGGTACCGTCGGGCCGTGCCAACCAGTGAGTCGACCGCGCAGGCGGGCGAGACCGTGCCGCCCGTCGAGAGATCGATCGTCGGGAAGGTGCGCACCGCGCTACGGCAGGGCAGCGCGTTCCTGGTGGTCGGGGCGCTCGGCTTTCTCGTCGACGCGGGCACCTACAACCTCCTGGTCTTCTGGGGTGGCGAGGGCGTGCTCTATCACTACCCACTACCCGCCAAGATCATCGCGATTGTGGTGGCCACGGTGGTCACCTACTTCGGCAACAAGTGGTGGACCTTCGCGCACAAGAAGACCGACAACCCCGGGCGCGAATACCTTCTTTACGCCGTCTTCAATGTCGTCGCGATCGGCCTGCAACTGGGTTGTCTCGGCTTCTCGCGGTATGTGCTCGACCTGTCCTCACCGCTCTCGGACAACATCTCCGGCACGCTCATCGGCCAGATCGTGGCCGTGGTCTTCCGCTACTGGGCCTACGACAAGTTCGTCTTCACCGGCGCGCGCGAGGGCGGCGACGCGGTCGGCACCGACACTTCAGCGAATGTTCAGCAACAGAAATAGACACGGCGGCACCACGCCTGAGCAGGCAGCTACCTACGCTGGTTGATATCCTCACCCCCGCCGCGAACGGCATCCAGGGGCAGTCTGTCCCGTCCGGCACGATAACGATTTCGAGGACTTCATGGATCAGTCGGCTACCCAGGCCGTGACCGAAACGAACGATCGAGCTCCGGCCGTTGACGCCCCGGCCTCGCTGCGCTCCGACCACCGGGCGCCGGATCGGCTGGTGCTGCAGCGCGGCATCTTCACCGGTCCGTCGGCGAAGGTGAGCGACGAGCTGTATGCCGTCGTCAAGGGTCGCGCGCATCGGGAACGCCAGGTGCTGCGGCTGGAAAAGGGTACGGCCGCGCACACCAACACCTACTTCGGCCGCTTCGCCGCGAGCTACTGGCAGCGCTGGACCACCGTCACCGAGGTGCGGGTGGCCATGGTGCTCGACGTGACCAAGAAGGCCAGGATCCGCCTAGTAGCGTCCGATATCGCGGGGCATCGCCGGATCATCGACACCGCGCAGGTCACCGAGAGCGGCCCGCTGACGCTCACCGCGCCGCTGGATCAGTACGTCGACGGCGGCGCGATCTGGCTCGAATTCGACGCCATCGGCGGCGACCTCGGCATCACCGAGGTCAGCTGGACCACCGCCGCGCCGGACCACATTCGGCCCGTCGCCATCGCCATCTGCACCTTCAACCGGGCCGAGGACTGCGCGCACACGGTCGCGGCGTTGGCGTCCGACGACGTCGTGCTCGCCGCGATCGACGCGGTGTACGTGGTGGACCAGGGCACCGATCTGGTGCAGAACCGGCCGCGCTACCAAGAGGTCGTGCCGGTCTTCGGCGACAAGCTGCGCTACATCCGCCAGCCGAATCTCGGTGGCGCGGGCGGCTTCACCCGCGGGCTCTACGAGGTGTCCGCGGCCAACGAGCACGCCGACGTCATCCTGATGGACGACGACATCCTGTGCGAGCCGGAAACGGTGTTGCGGCTCAACGCCTTCGCCAACATGACGGTGGAACCGACCCTGGTCGGCGCGCAGATGCTGTTCCTGCTCAACCCCGACTACCTCAATGTCGGCGCCGAGGAGGTGCATCTGCAGCAGCTGCGGCACGGGCAGAAGGTGCCGAAGGCGTTGCGCAACACCAGCATGCTCAAGAAGAACCAGGAGCGCCGGGTCGACGCGGGCTACAACGCGTGGTGGACCTGCCTGATCCCGGCCGAGGTGGTCGCCAAGATCGGGCTGCCGGTGCCGATCTTCTTCCAGTGGGACGACGTCGAATACGGCATCCGGGCCAGGGAGAACGGCTTCGTCACGGTCACCCTGCCGAACGCGGCGGTGTGGCACGCGGACTTCTACTGGAAGGACTACGACGACTGGGCGCGCTACTTCAGCACGCGCAACTCGTTGATCGTCGGCTCGCTGCACACCGACCTCGACGGTAAAGCGATCACCCGCAAGCTGTTCCGCGAGCTGTCCGAGCAGCTGGTCGCCATGCAGTACGGCCTGGTGCACACCACGTTGCAGGGCATCGAGGACTTCCTGAAGGGTCCGAAGGTGTTGCAGGACGGCGGCATCGACGCGCTCGCCGCCGCCCGCGGCACCAGGGCCGACTATGCCGAGACGATCAAGCATCCGGCGTCGACGCCGCCGGTGCGGTCCGGCGATATCCAGTTGCGCCGCGCCACCGGCGAACCGAGCCGCCCGGTGCTGGTGCTGATCAAGCGGGCCATCAACCAGTGGTTCGGCCGCACCCAGCACGGCGTCATCGGCGTCACCCGCGAAGACGCGTACTGGTGGCATGTTTCGCTGTTCGACCACGTGGTGGTCACCGACGCCTCGCAGTCCGGCGTTCGAGTCCGGCAGCGCGACAAGGCGCGTGCGCGGCAGCTGCTCCGCCGCACCATCCACGTGCTGCGCAGGCTCCGCAGCGAACTCCCCGCCTTGCAGCAGGAGTACCGCGCCGCGGTGCCGGAGCTCACCAGCCGCGCCAACTGGGAACGTCTGTACGGCATCTCGAATACCAAACGCGACAGCTGATTTCGGATATGACGGAGGGGACGGGCCGACTGGCCCGTCCCCTCCGTCGTTCGTTCGGTGCTACCGGTGCAGCGGGGAGTCGTCCAGGAACAGGTCAGTGGTGAGTGGGCCGTCGCCGGGGACCACGCGGTACTTCTCGAGATCCGTGATGCCATGGGCGGCAAGGACATCGTCATCGATGAAGAAGTTGCCGGAGGTCGACTTGGCCGGCGAGGTGAGCACCAGGTAGGCGGCGTCGGCGTAGATGTCGGGGGTGCGCGAGGTGGCCATCATCTCCTCGCCGCCGAGCAGGTTCTTGACCGCGGCGGTGGCGATGGTGGTGCGCGGCCACAGCGAGTTGACGCCGATCCCGTCGCCCTTCAGCTCCTCCGCCAAACCCAGTGTGGTGAGCGACATTCCGTACTTGGCGATGGTGTAACCCAGCGCGGTACCCGCCCACTTGGGGTCGAGGTTGAGCGGCGGGGACAGGGTGAGGATGTGCGGATTGCGGTCGGCCGCTGCCGATTTGCGCAGGTGCGGGAGGCTCAGCTTGGACAGCAGGAAGCTGCCGCGGGTGTTGATGTCCTGCATCAGGTCGTACTTCTTCATCGATAGCGCGTCGGTGGGGGACATGTCGATCGCCGAGGCGTTGTTCACCACAATGTCGATGCCGCCGAACCGCTCGACCGTCTGCCGCACGGCCTCGGCCACCGAATCATCGATGCGCACGTCGCCGACGAACGGCAGCACCTGGCCACCGGCCGCCTCGAGTTCCGCCGCCGCGGTGTGGATGGTGCCGGGGAGCTTGGGATGCGGCAGATCGGTCTTGGCGATCAGCGTGATGTTCGCGCCGTCGGCCGCTGCTCGCTTGGCGATCTCCAGACCGATGCCCCGGCTGCCGCCGGACATGATCAGCGTTCTGCCCGCGAGCGGCTTGGATCCCGGTTCCGTCATTAGACCTGCTCCTGTCGTCAACGCCGCAGGTGAGACCCCGCAGCCTTCCACCGTTTGCACATTAAGCGTAAACCCTCGTCATATGCAACGGGTTGCATAGGGTGTCAGCTCGCAGGGACGGATGCGGGAGCCGTTGCGCGGGGCGGGCGGTGCCGATCGCCGACTGCGTGCCGCCCGCCCTGCGCTCCGGGTTCAGCGGCGGGAGCTCCGTTCCCGGTGGCCCTGCCGCTGCTGTTTGGTGATTGCCCGCCAGTCGCGTTTGCGCTCGGCTTCCAGGCGCTTGTCGGTGCGCGCCGCCATCCAGGCGTTCTCCTTGGCCAGCTTGCGGTAGCTGTCGAAGCGCCGCTGGGGGAGTTCGCCGTTATCGATGGCTGCCAGGACCGCGCAGCCGGGTTCGCCGTTGTGCGCGCAGTCGCCGAATCGGCAGCGGGCGGCGAGGGATTCGATATCGCTGAAGGTCTTCTCAATCCCCTCGGCGGCGTCCCACAGCCCGATCCCGCGCAGTCCCGGTGTGTCGATGAGCGTGCCGCCGTTCGGCAGCGGCCGTAGCTCGCGGTGCACCGTTGTGTGCCGCCCCTTCTTGTCCGCCGCGCGAACGGCGTTGGTGGCGAACACTTCCTGCCCGAGCAGGGCATTGGCGAGGGTGGACTTGCCCGCACCCGACGGACCGATCAGGGCGACCGTCCCGTCGAGCATCGCGGCGAGCACATCCAGCCCGGCGCCACTGCTCGCGCTCACCGCGAGCGCGCTCGCGCCGGGCGCGACGGCCCGTACCTCGTCGATCGGAATATCCACGGCCGCATCGGCTTTGGTCAGCACCACGATGGGTTGCGCATTGCTCTCCCAGGCCAGCGCGAGCATCCGCTCGATCCGACCCAGGTCGACATCCGCGTCGGCCGCCGTGCAGAGCAGTACGGTGTCGACATTGGCGGCGAGTACCTGCCCCTGCGACCGCCCGGACACCGACGACCGCATGATCGCCGATCGTCGCGGCAGTAGTTGCCGCACAGTCGATTCGGCGTCGATCGTCACCCAGTCGCCGGTGCACAGCCCGCTGACCTCGGAGTCGGCCCGAGGGCATCGGGCACGGGCCATCCCGGTCGGTGTGGCGACATCACATTCGCTGCGATCCATCCGGACAACCCGGGCTGGCACACAGCCTTCCTCGATCAGCGAGGCGTATTCATCAGCTACGGCTTCGGTCCAGCCGTAAGGAACAAGAAGGTCGTTCTCAACCATGATGGAAGGAGTCTTTCGTTGGGCACCGAGCCCAACGCGGACTCAGTGACTGAAGATTGAGGTGGCGTTCCGTGTGGCGGCGTGCACAAGCACAGCTCGGCCGAACACGACAATCCGAAGGTTCCTAGCCACGGTCCACACCTCCTCGACTCTTTCGCAGTTGCCCAGAACTTTGACATGGCTCCGCCACCACGCGCAACCGATTTAACGTTCAGCGGTCAGCGACCGCTGAACCGCTGGTCAGGGACGCTGGTCGGGCTTGCCGAATTGCTCGTGGCGGCCCAGTGAGCGCAGGTGGAACCATTCGCGCAGACCGGCCGGGTCGCGCCGGGTGACCAGGAAGAACCAGGAGAAGCGGATCCATTCCTGGGGGAGCAGCTTGCGCATGCCGGGCTGGGACATGAGGTAGCCGCGGTTGCGGTAGGTGAAGTACCGCTTGATCGGGTCGTCCGGGTACTGGGTGTGCATGCGCCCGCCGAGGATCGGCTTGAATTCGTCGGCGCCGTTGGGATGCAGGTACGCGGTCTGCAGACAGGTGCCGAAGGGCAGGCCGGAGCGGACCAGCCTGCGGTGCACCTCGACCTCGTCGCCGCGCACGAACAGGCGCAGGTCGGGCACGCCGATCACGTCGACGACCTTGGCGGAGATCAAGGCGCCGTTGAAGAGCGAGGCGATGCCGGGCAGGAAATCCTCGTCGCCGAGTTCGGAACGCAGCCGCCGCCACACCACGCCGCGGCGCAGCGGGAAGGCCAGCTGGTCGGGTTCGTTGATGTCGCAGACCACCGGCGACACCTCGACGAGGTTGTGCCGCCGCGCGCAATCCAGCAGGGTGCCAAGCACTTCCGGGCCCTCGGGCCTGCCGTCGTCGTCGGCCAGCCAGACCCAGTCCGCGCCGAGGCTCAGCGCGTGCAGCATGCCGAGCGCGAAACCGCCCGCGCCGCCGAGGTTGTGCGCCGAGCCGAGGTAGGTGGCCTCGATCGGCTGATCGCGCACCAGGTCGGCGACCTCGGCCTCGTTGGCATTGTCGACCACGATCAGGTGATCGACCGGGCGCGATTGGGACGCAATGACTTTCAGCGATTCCGCGAGCAGCTCGCGGCGCTTGTGGGTGACCACGACGGCCACGATGCGAGCGTCGGGACCGGTCCCCGTCGGTGTGTTGGGCGCGGCTGCACTGGAGCTCTGCGGCGCGGAGTCGACCTGGGGGTGCGCCCCGGTCTCGATCGGGGTGTCCTGCCCGGTCGGCTCACTCATGCCTTATTCCGCTCCAGTTCTCGTTCGGTGCCCATGGTCTTTTCGGCTTCCAAGGTCTTTTCGGCTTCCAATTCGCGCAGCACGGTCGCGACGTGGTTGCCCGCGTCCGGACCCTCGTAGGCTCGCACCACTTCTTCGATACCGCCACGTAGCCGGATGTGTCCGTGATCGATCCACAGCGCGGTATCGCAGAGTTGCGCGAGGAATTCATTGGAATGACTGGCGAATACCAGGATGCCCGATCGGGCCACCAATTTCTGCAGACGCAGCCGGGCCTTCTTCATGAATTCGGCGTCCACCGCGCCGATGCCCTCGTCCAGCAGCAGGATTTCCGGGTCGATCGAGGTCACTACGCCCATCGCCAGGCGGACCCGCATGCCCGTCGAATAGGTGCGCAGCGGCATGTACAGGTATTCCTCGAGATCGGTGAAATCGGCGATCTCGTCCATCTTGGCCAGCATCGACTTGCGGGTCTGCCCGAGGAAAAGGCCGCGGATGATGATGTTCTCGTACCCGGAGATCTCCGGGTCCATGCCGACTCCGAGATCGAAGACCGGCGCGACCCGGCCGCGGATGCGCGCACTACCCCGGGTCGGTTCGTAAATGCCCGCGAGCAGGCGCAACAGGGTCGATTTGCCCGCGCCGTTGTGCCCGACCAGGCCGACCCGGTCGCCTTCCTTCAGCGACAGCGTGATGTCGTTCAACGCCTCGACGACGACGACATCGGACTGGTTGCGCCCGATCGCGCCGCCGGCCTTGCCGAGGAACGCCTTCTTCAGCGACCGCGATTTGGCGTCGAAGATCGGGAATTCGACCCAGGCATGGCGGGTTTCGATACTCACATGGTCGGTCATCGATACCCTCCTAAACCCAGTACGGCACGCGCGAGCGGAACTGCTTCATCGCGAAGATCGCGACCAGCCAGCCGACCACGGTAATGGCGCCGACGATCACCCAGTGATACAGATGCTGATCGTCGCCGAGCAACGGCGCGCGAATGATCTCCAGGTAGTGGAACGTCGGGACGATCTCGGCCAGCTTCGCGCGGTCGCCGACCGCACCACCCTGCGACGTCAGGCTTTTCGTGCTCCACATCACCGGGGTCAGCACGAACAGCATCAGCGTCAGGCTGCCGAGGATCGGCGCGATATCGCGGTAGCGCGTGCTGAAGATGCCGAACACGATCGACACCCACATCGCGTTGAGGAAGAGCAGTCCGAGCGCGGGAATGGCGAATATTGCGGTCCAGTGCAGCTTTTCCCAGACACCGAACGCGACGAGCACCACGAAGTAGATCACCAAGTTGTGCGCGAAGAACAGCAACTGCCGCCACACCAGGCGATAGACGTGCACGCTCAACGCCGAGGGCAACTGTTTGATCAGCCCCTCGTTGGCGATGAAGACATCGGCGCCCTCGAGAATGCTCGCGTTGATCACATTCCAGACGATGATGCCGATCGCCACATAGGGCAGGTAGTCCTTGATCGGCTGGCCGAGCAGGGCGGAGTACAGCAGGCCGATCGCCGCGGCCTGCACACCGGTCGCGATGGTGATCCAGAACGGCCCGAGCACCGAGCGCCGGTACCGCTGTTTGATGTCCTGCCAGCCGAGCGACAACCACAGTTCCCGCTGCCCGAAACCGACGCGGAAATCCTTGAACGCCCGCCGGTAGGTCAGCGAATCCGACGGGAGCGGTTCGGTGTCCACCGGTTCGGCAAGCACGGGGGTCTCGCTGGGGCTCACCGGATCCTCTTCCGCCGCGCTGTCATCGGAGCGCACCGCGCTGTCGTCGGAGGGATCGTCCTCCGAGCGCACGGATTCATCTGAGCTGTCATCTGAACGCACTGAGCTCTCTTCAGGACGCCCCGAACCCATGTCCGAGTCGGGGCGGGCGGCAGCGGCGGGCACGGTGCTCGACACTACCCTTGGACATTCCTACCGACCCGCGTGGACGCGGGTCGGCCACCTCACAGATACTGCCCGGACCCGCCGGTCACGTGGTTGGCCGGACCGCCGCGGGGGTCGCCCGCGTGGATGCCGGGCGGCAGCGCGCCCTGGCGCATTTGCTCCAGTTGTTGCCGGGCGGCCATCTGCTGCGCGAACAGCGCGGTCTGGATGCCGTGGAACAGCCCCTCCAGCCAGCCGACCAGTTGCGCCTGCGCGATCCGCAGCTCGGCGTCGGACGGAATCTCCTCGTCGGTGAACGGCAGCGTGAGCCGCTCGAGCTCGGCGCGCAGTTCCGGGGCGAGGCCCTGCTCCAGCTCGCGCACCGACGACTTGTGGATCTCCTTCAGCCTGGCCCGGCTCGCGTCATCGAGCGGAGCCGCGCGCACCTCTTCGAGCAGCTGCTTGATCATGGTGCCGATGCGCATGACCTTCGCGGGCTGCTCGACCATGTCGGCGAGCGATTCGCCTGAATCGTCCCGGTCGCCCGACTCGTCCTTCTTGTCCTCGCCGGTCACCACCTGCGCGGTGAAGGGCGCGTCCGCCGCGGCCTCCGCTGGGATGACCAACGGGCGGCCGTCCGGCCCGACAACGACAATGTGGTCCGGGGCCTCATCCGATTGCGTCATGGTCCCTATCATGTCGCGTTGCTCGCGAACGCGCTAAGTCGGTGTTCACGGGCCCGCGGATAACAGGCTGCGACCAGGTTGCTCCCGTACTCTTGGAGCGCTTGCGAGCCGCGAATGCGCGAGGCCGCGCATGGTGACCGGGTGGCGTTCTATTCTGTTCGGGTCGTGTGGTTCGGATTTGCTGAAAGTCGGTTGCCATGCTGAGTCCCAGGTCGCTGTGCCCCCGCTATGCAGCGGAGGGGAACGCGGTTACGCTGGCTCGCCCACTGCCCTTAGAGTGGCCAGCATGACTTACGACGTCGCGAGGGTTCGGGGCCTGATACCGTCCCTCGGCGACGGCTGGATTCATCTCGACCCGCAGGCGGGCATGTTGGTGCCCGATGCGGTATCTCGCGCCGTCTCAACAGGATTCCGAACTTCATCTTTTTCGCATATCGGTCGTAATGGCGCGGCGGTGCGCAGCGCCGCCATTCTGGACGCGGCCCGCGAGGCGGTGGCGGATCTAGTCGGCGGAGATCCGGCGGGCGTTGTGCTCGGCCCCGATCGGGCCGTGCTGCTGGCCTGGCTGGCCGAATCGTTGAGCTCGCGGCTCGGTCTCGGCACCGGCATCGTGTTGTCCCGGCTGGACGATGAGGCGAATGTCGCGCCGTGGTTGCGGATCGCCAATAGGTACGGCGCGCACGTGCGTTGGGCCGAGGTGGAGATCGAGACCTGCGAGATGCCGTCCTGGCAGTTCGAGGAGTTGATCGGGCCGACCGCGCGATTGGTCGCGCTCACCGCCGCCTCGCCGATCGTCGGCTCCGCGCCCGCGGTCCGGGTGGCCGCCGACCGGGTGCACGAGGTGGGTGGGCTGCTCGTCGCGGACGCGTTCGGCGCCGCGCCCTACGCGCTCATCGACATCGACGAACTCAATGCCGACGTGGTCGCGCTCAGCGCACCCGCCTGGGGCGGTCCGCAGATCGGCGCGCTGGTGTTCCGCGACCCGGCCTTCCTGGACCGGATTCCCTCGATGTCCTTGAACCCCTACGCGAAGGGCGCCGAACGGCTCGAGGTCGGCGGACACCAATACGCCCTGCTCGCCGGGCTGACCACCTCGATCGACTTCCTCGCCGGACTCGACGAGCGGGCCCGCGGCAGCAGGCGCCAGCGCCTGGAGATGTCGATCACCTCGCTGCAGGATTACCACGATCAGCTGTTCGAGCACCTGATGGACGTGCTGGACAAGATCCCGAACCTGACCGTGATCGGCCGCGCCTCCACCCGAATCCCCACCGTCAGTTTCACTCTCGCGGGCATGCAGGCCGAGAAGGTCGCCGCCAAGCTCGCCGACAACCGCATCGGCACCCTCAGCGGCGTGCACGGCGGCAGCCGCCTGCTGGACGCGCTCGGCGTCAACGACGAGGGCGGCGCGGTCACCATCGGCCTTGCGCCCTACACCACCAAGTTCGAAATCGACCAGCTCGGCCGCGCCCTAGCCGCCCTGGAGTAGCGCCGATCCGCCTCGCGCGCAACAATTCTCGCCCCGCGCACGAAACAGTCGGCAATCCCCTGCGCGCCACGCCAATCCGTACGCGCGGTGCGCGCGACAGGGTCGGTCTGCCGCGCATCGATTCGCATGCTGCGCTCGAAATCGTCGGTGATCTGGTGCGCGCCAAGCCAATTCGTGCGCGGCGCGCGTGCTCAGAGCTCCTGTACTCGCAGCACGACTTTGCCGAAGGCGTCGCCGGATTCCAGCAGGCGATGCGCCTCGCTCGCTTCGGCGATCGGCACTTCCGCGTGGATGACCGGCACGACGGAACCGTCGGCGACCAACGGCCACAGGTGCCGGTGCACCTCGGCGATGATCTCGGCCTTGCTGCCGTGACCGGTGGCCGGTCGGTTGCGCACGTTGGTGGCGTGCACGGTGCCCCATTTCCGCAGCAGCGCACCGAGATTCAGCTCACCGCTGGCGCCACCCTGCATGCCGATCACCACCAGGTGCCCGAAATTCGCCAGCGCCTCGACATTGCGATCCAGGTAGACCGCGCCCATGTTGTCGAAGATGACGTCGGCGCCGGAGCCCTCGGCGCGCACCGCCGCGACGAAATCGTCCTCCCGGTAGTTGATCAGCACGCTCGCGCCGAGCTCCTTGCACCGCTGCAACTTGTCGGCCGACCCGGCGGTGACCGCGACCCGCGCGCCGAGGCTGCGCGCCACCTGGATGGCGTGCGTGCCGATCCCGCTGCCGCCACCGTGGATCAGCAGCAGCTGCCCCGACTGCAGGCCCGCCGTCATCACCAGGTTCGACCACACCGTCGCCGCCACCTCGGGCAGCCCGGCCGCCGCACCGAGGTCCAAGCCCTCAGGCACCGGCAGCAGTTGCGCCGCGGGGGCGACCACCTTTTCGGCGTAACCACCGCCGGACAGCAGCGCGCAGACCCGATCGCCGACCTGCCAGTCGTGCACGCCGTCACCGAGTTCGGCGATGACGCCGGAACACTCGAGGCCGATCACCGCGCTCGCCCCCGGTGGCGGCGGGTAGAACCCCTGGCGCTGCATCAGGTCGGCCCGATTCACCCCGGCGGCCGCCACCTCGATCAGCACCTCACCATGTCCGGGTACCGGATCCGGCGCGTCCGCCAGCGCCATCACCTCGGGCCCGCCGAAACCGTTCAGCTCGATAGCACGCATGAACTCCATACTGCCCCGCCCACGCCGCCGCGAACCGTGGGCCCCTCGCCGCAGTTCGGTCCGAACCGGCCCGCTGCCGCCCGCTGACTGATACGTCTTTCCCCACAGGGAGTTTCCGCAGTTGGGGGCGACATAGAATGAGCGGCGTGCAATCCGAACCGAGCAGCCCCGTGGCGGCCGAGCCGAGTTGGCTCACGCCGGCGCAGCAGCGGGCCTGGCGGGCCTATATGGACGGGCATCAGCGTCTGATGGCCACGTTGAACCGGCAGCTCCAGCGCGACAGCGATCTGAGCGTTGCCGAGTACCGCATCCTGGTGCTGCTGTCCGAGGCGCCCGGCCGTGCCCTGCGGATGAGTGAGCTGGCCGACGGCGTGCTCTCCTCGCGGAGCCGCCTCACCCACCAGATCCGCCGCCTGGAAGGCGAGCGCATGGTGCGCCGCAACACCTGCCTCGAAGACGGCCGCGGCGTCCTCGCCGAGCTCACCGACGAAGGCATGCGCCGCCTCGAAGCCGCCGCCCCAGGCCACGTCGACGCGGTCCGCCGCGACTTCATCGACCTACTCACGCCGCACCAGCTAGAGGTGATCGCCGAAGTCTTCGCCCGCATCGATCAGGAAATCGGAACGCGACCCGCCTGAGCCGTCCGCTACCATCGTCAACTGAGGAGACGTGGCAGAGCGGCCGAATGCACTCGCCTTGAAAGCGAGCGTCGAGAGATCGACCGGGGGTTCAAATCCCTCCGTCTCCGCTTGGGAAGGCCGCAGGTCGGGATTGTTTTCGAACCGATCCTGCGGTCCATAGTTCACTTTGTGGCCACGTAAGCCGTTGTGCTCGAACCCTTTAGCGGGCAGGATCCGGTCGTGTGATGAACAGACGAATCCATGGATCCCTGCTGCTCGCCGTCTCCGCCGCGGCCGTGACACTCGCCCCCTTCACCGCCGCTCCCGCTGTCGCTGAGGCGCCGTTCCGCGCCCCCGTCGTCACCTTCGAGGGCACCGGCCCCGGCACGGTGACCGCGACGCTGCACAACCCGAACGAGCGCGGGCAGTGCTGGGCGGAAGCCGGCGTCGGCCCGGAGAACAACCACGTCTTCTTCGGTGAGGGCAAGCTGGAGTCGCTGGCCCAGCCCGGCCAGACGATCAAGACCTCGCTGACCGGTCTCGAGCCGGGCACCAAGATCACCGCGCGGGGCGGTTGCGCGGACACCAGCACCGCGGGCGGGTACGAGCTGAGCGAGACGGTCACCGTTGCCGTCCCTACCAACAAGCCCGCCACCGGCAGCTTCGGTAGCTAGTCCGGGCTGACCGCCACCACGAGTGGCGCAGGCGCTGCGGCCCCTGCGCCGCTCATCGGCGACCGTCCGCCGGTTTGTCTCCCGCGCGGTCGGGTAACCGGCCGTCGACTGGGATGTCGCATCACGGAAGCCCGGAGCGTGCCACTAGGCCGAGACGTCCAGGAGGGCGTGCCGCGAGCGTCGAACGCGACATCGAAATCGAGGACGGGAGACGCCGATGAGCGATGAGGAACGTCGCGCGGCCGACGACGCAACCGAAGCCGACAAGCCGATCGTGAGCGGGCCGATCGCTGACGAGGCGCTGCGCGCGGACGGTGCTGCGGCCAGAGAGCAACTCGGGCAGCCGGTTTCGGAGTCGACCGACAAGCAGAACGACGGCCAGGCGGACAAACCGCAGGAGACCGTTGACGCGGTGCGGGAAAAGGCCACGGAGACAGTCGAAGCAGCTGCCGCGAGGACGGCGCAGGCCAAGGCGACCGCGAGCCGGAAGGCAGCCGAGACCAAAGCCGCCGCTAGCAAGAAGGCTGCCGCGACCAAGCAGGCAGCGAGCCAGAAGAGCGCGCAGGCCAAGGATTCCGCGGGTCAGATCGCCGCTGAGGCCAAGGAATCCGCGAGCCAGCAGGCCGCGGACGCCAAGGATTCCGCCAATCAGGTTGCTGCCGAGACCAAGGAAGTGGCGAGCCAGATTGCGGCTGAGGCTAAGGATTCCGCGATTCGCAAGTCGGCCGAAGCAAGGAAGGCCACCAGCCGGAAGGCGGCCGAGGCGGAGGTGGTCATGCGCGAGAAGGTCGCGCAGGCCAAGGAATCCGCGACCCAGGCCAAGCATCGCGCCGAAGAGAAGACCCAGCAGGCCGAGGCCCAGACGCGAGAACTGGTCGACGAGGCAGCGGCCGCAACACCCGAGCCGGTCGTCGAACGCGGCAGGCAGGCCGTGGACGTAGCTCGCACGCAGCCCGCCGCCGTCGCCGGAGCCGCGGTACTCGCAGCCCTCATCGTCTGGTGGATCCTGCGCCGACGGCAATCATGATGCCGCCGCAATAGCGCGACTCTGCCCGGTACGAGAACAGCCCCTCCGATCGGCGGGGCTGTTCAGACGTCGGCAACCGCCTCAATCATCCGCGTCTCCACTGAAATCCCGCCGGACGAAGTTGGGCCGGATATCGGGATCCGGCGGGTCGTAGTACCGATGGAAGGTCGGTGTCAGACCCGAGGAGATCGGCGGATTGATCCAGCTCCAGTCGGTCGGGCAGGTCCGCCCCGCGGCCTCCTCCCGCTGCACGTGATCGCAGAACTGCTTGGCCACCGTGTGGTGATCGACGATGTACACCCCCGCCTTGCGGAAGCTGTGCAGCACCGCGCGGTTGAGTTCGACCAGTGCGGAGTCGCGCCACAGGTTGCGCTCGGAACGGGTGTCCAGGCACATCATTTCGGCGATCAGCGGCAGCATGTTGTAGCGATTGGTGTCGCTGAGATTGCGTGCGCCGATCTCCGCGCCCATGTACCAGCCGTTGAACGGCGCGAACGGGTAGGTGACGCCGCCGACCTCGAGGTTCATGTTGGAGACCGCGGGCAACGCGTGCCAGCGCAGGCCGAGCCCGGCGAACCACTCGAACTCCGGATGCTCCAGCTCCACCTCGCGGGCCAGCTCCGGCGGAATGTCGAACCAGCGGATCGGCTCGTCCGGGGTGCTGATCAGTAGCGGCAGAATGTCGAATGGTGTTCTGGCGCCGCGCCATCCGAGCTTCATCGCGAATTCGGTGAGCGTCACATTCGCCGCGTCGCCGGTGACCGTGCCGTCGCCGTTGCGGTAGCCCGCGTACCGAATGAGCTGCGGGCTGACCACCCGGAATTCCCGCCCGTCGGCCTGCCGCGGCGGCCCGACGGTGATCATGGATTGAATGGCGCCGCCATTGGTGGCCATCTGCAGGTGCTGCCAGCAGACCTCGGCCAGTTCGCGTGCGGACCGCACCCGCCGCGCGTCGAGCAATTTCAATGAGCGCCAATGTTTTCGGCCGACGCAGCGGGCGTGATTGCGCCACGCGAGCTTGGCTCCGATCAGGATTTCCTCGGCGGTCTGCAGATAGCCGCCGGTTTGTTCGAGCTGCTCCAGCGCGGTGCGGCGGCGCTGGGCGGACAGATGGGCCAATTCCGGCATACGGAAGAATTCGTCGCACTCACGTAGCCGACGTTTCAGGTCGGTGCTGAAAGGCTTTGTGTCCGGCGAGTTTTCGAGCGATGGTACAGGTAACACAGGATTCACGGTTTTCTCCGGTCGGGCATAGGTACTGCGGTGAAACAGACAAGTTCGAGCGGGAGAATTCGCGTAGGCGCGCAGCCGACACCGGCTCTCGTCGGTGGTCCGCGAGAGCGGGTCGAAATGGTGATGCCGCGAAATAGCTTCGGCTCGAAGAAGAGTGCGGTCTCGCCGGGGCTGTCCCGACTCCGTACCGAGCGGCCGGTCTGCTTGCTGCGCATACGCGCAGCAGGCTGACCTCGATGCCGATGGTGCGGATCCACGATCATGCTCGTCCTTGTTCATGCCCGGAAAAGGCCCGGAGAGTAGCGTACGGCGGGTGTGCTGGCGGTGTGCCCAGATTTGCTGGATTTGCTGGGTCGGCCCATGTCGCGCTCTGAAATCGAGTGTCGTCGAGTCCCATTGACGACGCTCGAGGCTCGGGTAGTCAGGGTTTGCTGCTTCTGCCGACGGCACGCTTCGGGTGTTCGACGAGGCCGTGCGCGCAGTGGCCCGAACGGTTCGGTCGCGCTGTTATCGGCAGCGTTCGGCTGACTGAACGGGTGATGTCGGCTACACCGATGCCGAGCCGCTGTGTCCACCGGAGTGGCCGCATGTGCGGTGGGGTAATTCGCCGGGCGCGGAACGGCGCTGGTAGTGCCGAATTCCTTCGCCGAACAAGCTCAAACGTGGTCCTGGTCACATCTTATGGCGACCCGCTATAGTCGACCGGTCGATCTGCGCATTTCTGGCAGGATGGGTCGCATGCTGTCTCGGCGTGGGGTGCGGCGCTGGGTTTCCAGCGTCTTGGTCAGCGCGGCACTGGTTTCCGGTGCTGTGGCGTTCGGTGCTCCCCAGTTGTCCGCGGCCCCTTCTGAACCATCCAAACCAAGTACCGGCTCCTCCGATGGCCCGGGCCCGGCCGAGCCGACCACGGACCGACCGGCGAAACCGGCGATCGATCACATCGAACCGATCAACGATCGGTGGCTGCGGGTCTTCGTCGAGTCACCCGCGATGAGCCGCACCGTCGAGGTGCAGGTGATGCTGCCGCGTGACACCTCGAGACCGCGGCCGACCGTCTACATGCTCGACGGTCGCAGCGCGAGCCCGACCAGCAACAACTGGACCGACCTCGGCCACGCCGACCGCTTCTTCGAGGACAAAGACGTCAACGTGGTGCTGACCGTCGGCGGCCCGGCCAGCTTCTACACCGATTGGAAGAAGCCGGATCCGGTGCTCGGCACCAACATGTGGGACA
This sequence comes from Nocardia sp. CA-128927, assembly GCF_050955855.1. Taxonomy (NCBI): domain Bacteria; kingdom Bacillati; phylum Actinomycetota; class Actinomycetes; order Mycobacteriales; family Nocardiaceae; genus Nocardia; species Nocardia sp. CA-128927. Next base: position 310,583 of record NZ_CP192087.1, read on the forward strand.
CCTTCCTGGCCCGCGAACTGCCGCCGCTGATCGACGCGAAGTTCAACGGCAACGGGCGCAACGCCGTGATGGGTGTGTCCATGGGCGCCGAGGCCGCGATGATGCTGTCCGTCCGGCACCCGCAGCTGTACACGGCGATCGCGGCGCACAGCGGCTGCTTCTCCATGGGCACCGACCTCGGCCAGGCGCAAGCCAGGGCCGTGATCGCCACCTATCAGGGCGAGCCGGACAACATGTTCGGCGCGTCCGACGATCCGGCCTGGCTGGACCACGACGTGACGCTGCACGCGGAAGCGTTGCGCGGCAAGACGATCTACATGTCCGTCGGCAGCGGGGTGCCCGGCATCCACGACGTGCCCGGCGAGCCGGACGTCGACGTGGCCACCGCGATCAGCTTCGGCGGGCCGCTGGAGGCCGCCACCAATGCCTGCACGCGCCGGCTCACCGATCGGCTTCGCGTCCTCGGTATCCCGGTGACCGCCGATTTCCGGGCGACCGGAACCCACTCGTGGCCCTATTGGGCCGACGAGTTGGTCCAGTCGTGGCCGGTCATCGCGGGCGCGCTCGGCGTCTGAGGCGCTAGATCGAAAAGCGTTCGAGCACCGCGGGATCGGTGGCGAAGCTCAGGAACAGATCGTTCTCGTGCGGGTCGCCGGTGGTGATGCGCACCCCGTCGGTGCCGTACGGCCGCACCAGCACGCCCGCCTCGGCGCTCGCCTCACCGAACTCGGCGCTGCGCTCGCCCAGCGGCAGCCAGACGAAGTTGGTCTCGCTCGGCGGCACCTGATAGCCCGCCGCGAGCAGGGCGTCGCGCACGCGGTCGCGTTCGATCACCAGAGTGTGTGTGCGGTCCAGCAATTCGTGCCGCGCCTCCAGTGAGGCGATCGCCGCGGCCTGCGCGACCCGGTTGACGCTGAACGGGATGTGCACCTTCATCAGCGCCGTGATCACGGCCGGATCGCCCACCGCGTAGCCGACCCGCAGCCCGGCCAGCCCGTAGGCCTTCGAGAAGGTACGCAGCACAACGACATTGGGCCGGGTGCGACCGAGTTCGATGCCGTTCGGGAAGTCCTCCTCCGCGAGCCGCATGTACTCGAAGTACGCCTCGTCCAGCACGACCAGCACCCGCTCGGGCACCGCGTCGAGGAAGCGGGTCAGCGCCGCGGTGCCGACCGCGGTGCCGGTCGGATTGTTCGGGTTGCAGACGAAGATCAGCTTGGTTCGCTCGGTGACCGCCGCAGCCAGCGCGTCCAGATCGTGCACGTGGTCGGCGGTGAGCGGCACCTGAACGGCGGTCGCGTTGCCCACCTTGGTGACGATCGGATAGGCCTCGAACGAGCGCCAGGCGAACAGCACCTCGTCAGTCGGTGCGTCGCAGGTGATCTGCACCAGTTCCTGGCACAGCGCGACGCTGCCGCAGCCGACCGCGACGTTGGCCTGCGTGACGCCGAGGAAATCGGCCAGCGCGGCGCGCAATTCGAGGGCCTGGTTGTCCGGATACCGGTTGGCCAGCTCGGCCGCCTCGGCGATCGCCTTGGCGGCGGCGGGCAGCGGACCGAAGGTGGTCTCGTTGCTCGCGAGCTTCACGGCGCCGGGATGGTTGCGGCCGGGGACATACGCCGGAATCGAGTCGAGATCCGGCCGGGTTGACGCAGTCACATACCAACCATAGGTGGCTTCGCCCAAAGCATGGCTCGCGTACCGGAAATTCTGTGGCCGATAGGCCCTCAGCAGCAATTTCTACCGAAGATCAGGAAGTCGCCCTACGCTGGTTTCATGTCGGGCACCTACAACGACCTCGCCCCCCTGCGCCGCGACGAACTGTCGCCCGAACCCGCGACCGAATCGATACGCCGGGCCGCCGATACCCAGGTGCCCATCATCGTGGTCGAACCCGAGGGCAACGCCCGCGGCGGGATCGTGATGCTGCACGAATCCCGCGAGTTCACCGGCGCGCTGCTCGCGCTGATGAGCGCGCTGGCCTCCGAGGGTTGGACGGTGGTCGCGCCCAACCTGTTCCATCGGTCGAGTCGCGATTCGGTGCGGGAGGTGTTCGGCGACGAACTCTTCGACGACTTCGACGCCTGCTTCGACTGGCTGACCCGGCACGGCGTCTTCCCCGACACCATCGGGGTGCTCGGCTTCGACTCCGCGGGCACCGCCGCGTTCCTGGTCGCCACCAACCGTCCGGTCGGCGCGGCGGTCAGCGTCGCGGCGCCCGGCATCATCGAGCCGCTCACCGACCAGGCCGACGCCCTGGTCCGGGTGGCCCCGCACCTGCAGGCGCCCTGGCTCGGCCTGTTCGGCACCGACGACCCGGCCACCCCGCCCGTCGAGGTCGAACGACTCCGCGACGCGACCGGCCGCGCCGCCGTCGCGAGCCTGGTCGTCAGCTACCCCGGCCTGCGTCATCGGGCCGACCATCCCGCCATCGAGGACGAGTACGGTCTGGTCGACTCGCAAACCCGGATTTTCGACTGGTTCGACAGCAACTTACGCTGATAACCAGCCGTTTTGCGATCTGGACAACGGCTCCTGTAATCTTCATGCTCGGCGGTTCGAAAGGACCGGTGCCCTCGAAGAGAAGGCTCCAGGAGGCGTGCCAGAGCGGCCGAATGGGACTCACTGCTAATGAGTTGTCCCTTCACGGGGACCGGAGGTTCAAATCCTCTCGCCTCCGCCACAACCCGGGAAACCGGTACACAACTGAATGACCATGCGGCTGTAGCTCAACGGATAGAGCATCTGACTACGGATCAGAAGGTTAGGGGTTCGAATCCCTTCAGCCGCACATTAGAAGCAGACCCCCTCGGATCTCCGAGGGGGTCTGCTCGTATGTCTGACGACATCGCTGAAATGCGTAGCGCGCTAAGGGGATTCCGCATGGCCGACCAATCGTCGACGGGCGGGGTCGTGGGCGTTATCGCGGAACAGTCCGGAACGCCCTGCGGTACGCGCCTGGTGTTGTGCCGAGAGCACGGAGGAAGCGTCTGCGGAGGTTGGTGGCCGAGGAGAGGCCTACGCGGCGGGCGATGGCGTCCAGGGGGAGGTCTGAGGTTTCCAGTAGTTCTCGGGCCACGGCGATTCGCTGGGCCAGCAGCCATTGGCCGGGGCCGATGCCGAGTTGGTCGGTGAATCGGCGGGCGAGGGTGCGCGCCGAGACGGCGGCCTGTGCGGCCAGGTCCTCGACGGTGAGCGGTTCGCCGAGTCGCCCGGTGATCCACTCCAGCAGTGGTGCCAAGGAACCGTCGATCTGCGCGGGGTGTGGCGGCGACGCGTACTGCAACTGTCCGCCCTCGCGGTGTGGCGGCATGACCATGCTTCGCGCGACCTGCGCGGCGTAACCGGCTCCGTGATCGGTGCGCACCAGGTGCAGGCACAGGTCGATGCCTGCTCCGGCGCCCGCGCTGGTGGCCACGTCGCCGTGATCGACGTAGAGCACGTCCGGGTCGACGGATACGGCGGGAAAGCGTTCGGCCAGTTCGGTTACCCGGGCCCAGTGCGTGGTCGCCCGGCGCCCGTCCAACAGGCCCGCGTGTGCCAGCACGAAAGCCCCGGAGCAGATGCTGACCAGCCGCGCGCCGCGATCGTGTGCGCGCCGCAGGGATTGGACGATGGCTGGTGATGGAGTCTCCTCGGTGGGCAACCAGCCGGGGATGATCACGGTGTCCGCCCGGTCGAGCGCGTCGAGTCCGTCGGTCACCAGCATCGCGTACCCGGCGTATGTAGTGACCGGTCAGGGGTGCTCGGTGCAGACGCCGAACTCGTATCGCATCGGCAGTCCGGGCCGCTCGAGTCCGAACACCTCTGCCGCGCAACCGAGTTCGAAGGTCGACTGCGGAGCGTGGACAAGCGCGACAACTCGGTGCATGGCAGAAAAGTACCTCGAGATGTCATCTCTGACACTCGGCCGGGGAATACCGACCGGGAGAGGCTGGCTGCATGACAACAGAACTGAACATGATCGGTTACCAGTGGTCCGCCATGCAGGACGCGCCGGTTCGCGAGCTGTTCCCCGGCATCCGTTCCCGCTCGCTGTGGCTCGGCGACAACGGTGCGAAGGCCTACGCCCTCGAGATGGACCCGAACACCTGCTGGCAGGGCATCGACGTGCACGAGCCCGGGCCGGAGGAGGTCTTCGTGGTCTCCGGCGTATTCAACGACGGGGTCCGGGACTATCCCGCGGGCTCGTTCATCCACGCTCCCGCGGGCTCCTCGCACATTCCGCAGACGACGACCGGTTGCACGCTTTTCGTCTTCTATCCCGAGGGCTGAACACTACTGCCAATGGAATTGGGGTCAGTGAAGCTGAAACTTCCGAGTGGAATGGGCCGATACATTGCTGCGATGGTCCAACGAACGGAGATCGGAATGACAGCAATCTGGCGCCGCATCATCAGTAGTTCGGCCCTACTAGGCATTGCGGCGGCCGCGGCCATCGCCACCGCCGGTTCGGCGGTCGCCGAACCGAGGGACTGTGTCCTGGACCGATCGGCGACCGGGGCGACCGGCTTCTGCCCTGGTGGAGACGGGTATTTCACGGTCGAAGCCGACTGCGTCGGGGTATTCGTCACCCGTGGCGGTATCGGGTTCGGCCCTTATCGGCAATCGAGCCAGCGGAACGCGTACGCCGGCCCGCACCCCGAGATGGATGCCACGCAGACCCATCCCAGGGCCGAATGCAATGAATTCATAACCGGACATTTCGGCATCGCCACCGACGCTCGCCTGTACGAAACCTCCCGCTGATCGACACCCACCTGCCCCATACGGAGAAACCCATGCGCAAATGGTTGATTCGGGTACCGCTCGTCGGCACGTTGATTGTTGGCGCGCTCCTCGCCACCAATGCGACCGCCACCGCGGATGATGCCCTCGGAACCCAACTGGGATACACCAACACCCTCTGCTACGACCCACTCACCTTCGCGACGATCACCGGCAACGCGGGCAACCGTCCCGATGTCGGCGGACCGGGCGCCGCCAGTGTTTGGTACGGCATCCAGCACTACTTGTTCGTGTACCCGCCGTGCACCGTGACCGTCTTCGCGAACTGGCGCAACCTCGACACCGGCGCATCCGGCACCGCGCCCGTGTTGGTCAGTGGCGGTTGGGGATTCGCGCTGCCCGCGAACCCGGGCGCCGTCGGCCGCGCCGACCTCCCCACCGGCCGTGGCCGAATCAGCATCACGACCACGACGGATCGTCCCCATCAGGCCGGACCCGCATTCGAGTTCACGGTCCGCTGACGCATCAGATACCCGAACGGCCCCGCCAAATCTGGCGGGGCCGTTCGTGTTTCGGTGGGGGTGGTAACTACTTCGCCCGAACGATGGCCTCGAGTTCGTCGAGCGACTCCCGGATGCCCTGAGTGAAGCTGCCCGGGTCGGGCGCGTTGATCCAGCGCTCGAAGGCGACCTTGAAGACCGCCATCCCGGCCTCGGCGGTCAGGCTCGCGGTGTGGTCCGCGACGCCGCGCTCGCGCAACGCATCCGCCATGGCCGAGGCGAGTGAGGCGAACTTGTTCAGCTCACGCTCTTGCAGCCCCGGGTTGGCGGAGATCACGGCGTAGCGCTGCCGGGCGAATTCGCGGCGCTCCTCGAACAGGTCGCCGACCGATTCGAGGGCCGCGGCGACGGTGCCGATCGGCGTGGTGTCCGCGGGGGTGGCCGCGATGGTGGCGGCGAGGTGTTCGCGCAGGGGACTGGAGAACAGCACCTCGCGCTTGTCGGTGAAATGCCGGAAGAACGTTCGTTCGGTGAGTCCCGCGCGCTTGGCGATCTCGGCGACCGTGGTCTGCTCGAACCCGCGCTCGAGGTACAGCTCCAGCGCCGACTGCTCGAGCCGGCCGCGCGCGTTCGGCTCCCATCGGCCCATGCCGCGAATCTTAACTGATGACAGTGACTGACATCAGGAGTACGGTCGGTGATGGCAGTGACTGACATCAACCTGGTGTGTGCCGTAAGGCGCGGACCAGTCGATCTCCTGGAGGTTCTCTCATGCGTATCTTCGTCACCGGTGCGTCCGGCTTCATCGGCTCAGCGGTCGTTCCCGAGCTCATCGGCGCAGGTCATGACGTCGTCGGGCTCGCGCGCTCGGACGCATCGGCCGCCGCGCTCACCGCTGCCGGGGCCGCCGCGCACCGCGGTGCGCTCGACGACCTGGACAGCCTGCGGGCCGGTGCGGCCGCGTCCGACGGCGTCATCCACCTCGCCTTCGTGCACGACTTCACCGACTTCACCGCGTCCGTGCAGACCGATGTGCGCGCCATCGAGGCGCTCGGCTCGGCGCTCGCGGGATCGGGTCGGCCGCTCGTGATCGCCAGCGGCACACTCGGACTCCCCGAGGGGCGGGTGGCGACCGAGGCGGACAACCCGGCGCTGGACTCACCCGCCGCGCCGCGCGACGCCGGAACGCGGGCCGCGCTGGCCCTCGCCGCGTCCGGCGTGCGCTCGGCGGCCCTGCGACTGCCGCCGTCGGTACATGGCGATGGCGATCACGGCTTTGTCCCGACCCTCATCGAGATCGCCCGTGCCAAAGGCTTTTCCGGTTACGTCGGCGACGGAACCAACCACTGGCCCGCGGTGCATCGGCTCGATGCCGCGCAGCTGTTCCGCCTGGCGGTGGAGAAGGCGCCGGAGGGTTCCGTCCTGCACGGCGTCGCCGAGGAAGGCGTGTCGATCCGCACCATCGCCGAGGTGATCGGCCGTCACCTGAACCTGCCGGTGGTCTCGATCCCGCGCGAAGAGGCGGCCGAGCATTTCGGGTGGATCGGTGCGTTCTTCGGGATCGATTCCCAGGTGTCGAGCGCGCACACTCGGGAACTGCTCGGTTGGCACCCGACCCGCGTCGGACTCATCGAGGATCTCGAGCAGGGCCACTACTTCGGCTGAGCAGCAGGTGATTTCGCCGAATCGGCCCCTCCCTATGGAGGGGCCGATCGCAGCGGACTACTTCCAGGCGGGGAGGGTGGGGATGGTGCCGGTCAGGTCGGCGCCATCCGAGCGGCCGAGCAGCCAGGCGGCGAGTGCGGCGGCGGGACCGGTGATGGTGTTGGCGGGGGAGTCGGCGCCGACGATGCCGGTGAAGCCGGTGTCGGTGGCGCGGAGTTCGAAGGCCGGGACCGGTTCTGTTGCGGCGGCGGTGATTCGGTTCATGTCGACGGTGGCCTGGCCGAGCACGCGGGCGACGAACGGCGCGGGCCAATCGGCCGGGGTGTAGCCGGAATTCAGGTCGACATGGTGAATTTCCACCTCCTGCAACCGCATCCACCGCACTTCGCTGGCGGGGATCGGGCGTCCTTGGCGGGTGCGAACTTCCGCGTGCCAGGTCTCCTCGGTCAGCGAATTCGCCAGTGCCGCCCACCGTTTCGTGGCGGCCTCGTTGTCCACGAGTTGCTCGGCGGCGGGCCTTGGCGCACCCGCTTCGATGTCGAAGTCGCGCAGGAACATGCTCGCGTACTGCAGGATTTCCACCCGGGTGTGTGCCCACAGCAGCAGATTGAGCAGGCTGTCGGCATTGCGAGCGAGGTGTGCGAGCACATGCCCGCGGGTCCAGCCGGGCAGCAGCGACGGTTCGGTCACGTCGTCGTTGTTCAGCTTGCGAATGGTGTCGAGGAGACGATCGGTCGCCTCGGCGAGGGTGTCGAGTGAGACGGGATCTTCCGGGGCAGCACTGGTCACAACTGCGACCCTAGCGATCCCCGGCAGGTCTCGCTGACGATCGCGTCGGCCTCGATTTCGACGAGCAGGGCCGGGGTGATCAGAGCGCTGATCTCGTACATGGAGGTGGCCGGACGGATATCGCCGAAGACCTCGGCGTGTGCCATGGCCACCTCGGGCCAGCGGGCGATGTCGGTGACGAAGATGCGGGTGCGGACCACGTCGGCGAGGCTCGCGCCCGCGTCGGTCAGCGCGGTGGCGATGCGCCGCAAGGTTTCCTGGGTCTGCTCGCCGATGTCGTCGCCGCCGACCGCGGCGCTGCCGGTGATCGAGGCGGTGGTGCCGCTGACCGCGATGGTGTTGCCGACCCGGACGGCGCGGCAGTATCCGACGATGTCTTCGAACTCGGAGCCGGAGGAAATGTTCACGCGTGCGGTCATGGCGACAGCATCGCATGGGCCTGATCTTGGAGCTAATGGCCCAGAACTAGGGGCTGGCGCGGATCGGCACCGACTTGTCACCTGCGCGTCGGCCAGATGTCGGCTCGGCGCGGTAGGCAGTCCCAGTGAAAGCCCATTCTCGTCCTCGCATCACCGCCGTCGCCGTCCTCTGTGTCGGCGTACTGGCCGCAGGCTGCTCATCGTCGGACTCGGCCGCGGACTTCACCGCGACCAAGGACCAGCCGCTGGTGATCTCCCTGGATGACCTGCTCGCCAAGACGGGTGGCAGCGCTGCCGTCCGCATCGCCGATCCGGAACACGGCAAGCTGAGCCGGCGTACCGACGGTGCGCTCGTCTACACGCCCAACGCCGGTTACACGGGATCCGACACCTTCAAGGTGACCACCACCGACGCGGTGCGCCTGTACACCACCGACATCCCGCCGCTCGGCGAGTTCGGCGGAACAACGGTGCAGGGCAGCGGTTTCGGCTCGGCCTGGACGCCGGTGCCCGGCAGCAAGGACGAGTTCTACGGGCTGACCGACCGCGGACCGAACGTGGACGGCCCCGGCAAGAACGAGAAGCTTTCGCCGACAGCGAGTTTCGTCCCCAAGATCGGCCGGTTCAAGCTGGTCGGCACCCGCGCGGTGCTGCAGTCCAGCCTCGACCTGCACACCGCGGCGGGCGTCCCGTTCAACGGTCAGGTCGATGTGGCCGCGAACACCGGTGAGACCATCAAGGACCTCGCCGGAAACGTGTTGCCGCCCACCGATCACGGCCTCGACCCGGAAGGCCTGGTCGCACTGCCCGACGGCACTTTCTGGGTCTCCGACGAATACGGCCCGTTCCTGGTGCATTTCGACGCCAAGGGCGGCGAGCTCGAGCGCCTCGCCCCGGGATCCGGCCTGCCCAAGGAACTTTCGCTGCGCACCCCGAACCAGGGCATGGAGGGCCTGACCATCACGCCCGACGGCAGCACCCTCGTCGGCCTGGTGCAGAGCGGGCTGAACACGCCCGGCCTCAGCGGATCCGCCAAGGAGGTCCCGCTGACCCGCATCGTCACCGTCGACCTGAAGACCAAGGCGCAGAAGGAATTCGTGGTTCCGCTGGAGAACCCGAAGAGCACCAAGGTCGCCGACTCGGAGATCACTGCGCTGAGCGCGACCACCTTCCTGATCGACGAACGCGACGGCAACCTGGCGCCCAAGGCGGGCAAGAAGCTGTGGACCGTCGATATCGCCAACGCCACCGACGTCGGCCCGGACTCGAAGGTGCCCGGCGCACACTACGATCCGGAACACGGCGGCCTGCAGATCGACGGCAAGGCGCTGGAGACATTGGTCGGCACGGTCTCGACCACCGACGGCGTCGCCGCGCTGACCAAGGCGGGCATCACCCCGGCCGCCAAGCCCAAGAACCTCGACCTGAACGGCCTGGTCAAGGATCTCGACGCCGACGGCAAGTTCTTCGGCCACGACAAGATCGAGGGTGTGGCCACCCTGGACGGCGGCAAGACGCTCTACATCGCCAACGACAGTGACTTCGGCCTGGCCGGTAGCAAGGGCGAGCAGCCGCCGTTCGAGCTCAAGCCCAAGACGCTGCCCAACGGCGTGCAGGACAGCGGCGAGATCCTCTTCGTCGACACCACCAAGCTGCCCGCGAAGACCGAGGGTCACACGGTCAAGCTGAATGTGAAATAGCTAGTCGCCCGGATCGATCCACTCCCGGCCCTCCAGGATCACCGCTGCCGCCAACGTGATCAGCCATAGCGACATCGAACCGACCTGGATCCGCTGGGCGATCCCGAGCGCGTAGTTGCCGGGCAGGTTGTCGGCGACCAACATCCACACGGTCGCCGCCGACCCGACCACCAGCACCACCAGCCCGGCCTCGCGCAGGATCCGCCAGCGGTGATAGCGGAACGCGGCCAGGCTGAACGCGAAGGTGGCGACGGCGATCGAGGTGACCGCGATGGTGCTCGACAGTGCGTGCGGCTGGTGCAGTTGCGGGAAGAGCTCGCTGCCACCGCCGCACGCATTGTCGCTCGCGGTGCAGTCCTTCAGCGGCAGCAACACATCGGCGATCGTCGCGGCACCGAAGCAGAACAGCGCGACCCAGCCGATCGTGGTGAACCGGCGCCGCGGGAACACCAGCAGTCCGCCGATCGCGGCGGGGATGAGCACGGCCCCGACGATCTTGTCGGCGGTCGCGAACACCGCACGGTACGGCTTGCCCTCGGCGTCCAGTTCGCTGAGGAACGAGTTGACCGGATCGACGTCGATCTTCAGCACGAACTCGAGCACCCAGGACGAGTAGCAGACGCCCGCGATCAGGATTGCCGCCGCGATCACCAAGGACGCCACCCGCACGCGCCGTTCGGCGATCTTTTGGCTATCTGTCACGGACCCATTCTCCTACCTGCCACTGGACCGATGATCAAACCGTAGGTCAGCGCGGCCGAAGAGTCATGGGATCACCTACCCGATGGGATCAAACACACGCCTTTGCCAACCGGCGCACAGGCTCCTGTCAGGTTCGACGGACAGGCTGTCAGGGAAGCGTTCCCAAGGAGGTCCACATGATCGGCTACATGACAGCCGCCGCCGGAGTTGCCGTGATGTCGGTGATGGTGGTGTCGAGCTACTTCGCCGCCCACGCGCCGCGCACGTTGGTCCGGGTCAAGTCTCGCTAGTACCAAGCCCGAGCGCGGCCTGCACCCGATCGGCGGCGGCCACCGCGTCCTCGTGCTCCCACACCCGAATCACCTGCCAGCCCACGTCGATCAGCGCCGCGTCGGTCGCGCGGTCCCGCGCCACATTTCCGGCCAGCTTGGCGGCCCACCATTCCGCGTTGTTGCGTGGATCGGTCGCGTGCTGCGGGCAGCGATGCCAGAAGCACCCGTCGACGTAGACCGCCACCCGCAGCCGCGGAAACACCAGGTCGGCGCGCCGCCGCTGCCCGCGGAGCGGTGCCCGATCGACGAAGTATCGAAGCCCGCGCCGATGGAGTTCCTTACGCAACGCCAGCTCTGGCTTGGTCCCGCTGCGCCGCTGCCGCGCCATCCGCGCACTCGTCGCCGCATCGGTTGTCGGACGCTTCGGGTCGCTCGGAAATCGTTGCGCAGCGTCGGGCGCGTCGCCGGTCGGTTCCGGCCCCGCACCCGTCCGCCGACTCATGCCGCCCAGCCACCCATCCGATGGAGATGACTCTCCACATCGTCGAGGAAACCGGGCGGAAACCGCAGGCTGCCCATGCCGGTTCGACGCAAGAACCCCGCGGTCGCCCGCGCCGACAGCAGCCGCGAACCGGTCAGAAAGTTCCCAAGATCCTCGTACGGCTCGTGCACCGGCCAGGTCGACACCGGCACCCGAAAGGCCTCCCCGTTGTGCCCCCAAGCCGCCACCGGCCACGGCGTTCCAGGTGGTAGCGGCAGGTCACCGGGGACCAGCCCGGTCGGTGCGGACAACCGTGACCCGACCCAGTCGGCCATCCGCACACTCACCGCATTGCCGACCAGCTTCCAGCGATGCCCCTGCCGGATACCGGGCACCTCACCCGCCGGTGCGGTCCAATCGGCACCGAAGCCTTGCAGCCGTTCCACGTCGACGAGACCGGGCGTGACGATCTCCCCGGACGGCAGCCGCACCGCGGGTGGACTGGCGATCCCCAACGCCGACCCACCCTTCACCGTCGGCACCGCGTTGACCGCCCACCCGAGCCCGCGCACTCCTTCGGTCCAGTAGAACCCGCACGGATCGCGCTCGGCATCGCCGACGATCCGCGGGCCCGCGTCGTCACCGAACAGCACCCCGCGCGGGTCCTCGGTCCTGGAAGCCAGCATCAACACCCGCTGACGGCGCTGTGGCAGCCCGAACGCGCGCGCGTCCACCACTCGATAAGCCCAGGTGTAGCCGAGCTCCTCCAGGGCCGTGGTGATGTGCCGCATCGCGGCGCCGCGACCGAGCTGCAGCATGAACGGCACGTTCTCGATCAGCAGCCAGCGCGGCCCGCGCTTGCGCCGCACCAGCCGGAACACCTCGTCCACCAGGCCCGACCGTTTGCCGGTGATACCCGCGGTGCGCCCGGCCTGAGACAGGTCCTGGCAGGGGAATCCGGCCGCGACCAACTCGGTGCCCGCCGGTAGCGCACGCAGGCTGGTGATGTCGGAATGCAGTGGTACATCCGGGAAACGGGCGGCGAGCACTCCCTGCGCGCCCGCGTCGATCTCGCACAGCAACTCGGTCTGCCAGCCGTTGCGGCCGAGACCGAGCTCGAGCCCGCCGATCCCGGCGAACAGCCCGACCATCCGCGCGCCCGTCACCGACTGTCCCTTCCTCGCGTCCTCGGTCGAGACGCCGCCGACGTCGCGCCCCGTGCCGGGGAGAGGTTACTCGAGTTGCCGGGTGCCGTCCGCGAACAGCGCCATGACGGCGCGACGCAGCGATCGCGAAGGTCGCCTGGTACCGTCCGCGTGTCAGCAACATGATCGGTCTGCTGCTGCTCGATAATGCTTATCGGCCGATCAAGTGTGCGGCCCTGATGACAGGCTCGGCAGGCTTATCTCCCTGCGCTCCAGCGCTATACGCGCGGATGCCGCCCCACGTGCTCGGCGGCGCGTCCGCATGCGAAATGCAATTGCTCCACAGTGCGTGCTCCACCTCGTTTCGAGCTCGAGAAATTTCTTAGTCGTCACGCTAGGGAAAGTGAGCGAACATGCAGATACCTTCGAAAAACAGGAGCTTTCCCAACGTCGTCGTGACCAGCCTGGCGGCGACGACCTCGATCGCGGGCGACATCGACTCGACGTGGAAAGGCCTGCTCAACGGCGAGAGCGGCATCGACGTCCTGGAAGACAGTTTCATCGAGCAGTTCGAACTGCCGGTCCGCATCGGCGGGCATCTGAAGGTCTCGCCCACCGAGAGCCTGACCCGGGTCGAGGCGCGCACCCTGTCCTACGTGGAGCAGATGGCCACCGTGCTGTGCCGTGAGGTGTGGCGCAACGCAGGCAGCCCGGAGGTCGACAAGACCCGGCTCGGCGTCGCCATCGGCACCGGCCTCGGCGGCGGCGAGTACATCATCGACGCGCGGGACCGGATCAAAAACGGTGGCTACCGCAAGATTTCGCCGCTGACCGTGCAACGGATCATGCCGAACGGCTCGGCCGCGTGCGTCGGCATCGAGCTCGGCGCGGGCGCCGGCGTGGTCACGCCGGTATCGGCCTGCTCGTCCGGCTCGGAGGCGATCGCCAACGCGTGGCAGATGATCGTGATGGGCGACGCCGACATGGTGGTCACCGGCGGCGTCGAGGGCTCCATCCAGGCGGTGCCGATCGCGGCGTTCACCATGATGCGCGCGATGAGCACCCGCAATCACGATCCGAAGAGCGCCTCGCGCCCGTTCGACAAGGACCGCGACGGCTTCGTGTTCGGCGAGGCCGGCGCGATGATGATCATCGAGACCGAGGAGCACGCCAAGGCGCGCGGCGCGACGATCCACGCGCGAATCATGGGGGCGGGCATCACATCCGACGCCTTCCACCTGGTCGCGCCCGACCTGGAGGGCAAGGGGGCGGCGCGCGCGATGACCAGGGCGATCGAGAAGGCCGGGTTGACGAAAAAGGATGTCACCCACGTGAATGCGCACGCCACTGCCACGCCGATCGGGGATACCGCTGAGGCGCAGGCCATTTCGTCGGCGATCGGCAGCCACACCTCGGTCTATGCGCCGAAGTCGGCGCTCGGGCATTCGATCGGCGCGGTCGGCGCGCTCGAGTCGGTGATCACCGTGCTCTCCATTCGCGACGGCATCGTCCCGCCGACACTGAATTTGGACAATCAGGACCCGCAAATCGACCTCGACGTCGTCAAGGGCCAGAGCAGGCCGGGTCGGATCGACTACGCCGTGAACAACTCGTTCGGTTTCGGCGGACATAACGTAGCGATCGCCTTCGGGCGGTACTGAGCGTCGGAAGGCAGCGCACCTGCTAGCCTTCCCGACGCTTCGTTATCGACCTGTGTTCGGTGTAAATGCACGGCCAGTGTGCGTGCTTTGGCAAAAGGATAAGGCGATGATCGACGAGACATTCGACGACTATTTGGACGACCAGGGCAATATCAAAATCCGCGGTGACAAGACCCTGATCGACTTCGTCGACAAGCACAGCGCGGAGAACGGCGACGACCTCGCCTACCGCTATATCGACTATTCGCGGGAACGCGACGGCGAGTACCACGAGCTGACCTGGCGACAGTTCGGCGTCCGGCTACGGGCCGTCGCGGCCCGATTGCAGCAGGTGACCCAGCCCGGCGACCGGGTCGCGATTCTGGCGCCGCAGGGGCTCGACTACGTCGTCTCCATTTTCGCGGCCGTCTACGCGGGCAATATCGCGGTCCCGCTGTTCGACCCGGAGGAGCAGGGGCACACCGACCGGCTCACCGCGGTGCTCAGCGACTGCACCCCCGCGGCGATCCTCACGGTCGGTTCCGCGGCGGGCGGTGTGCGGAACTTCTTCCGTCATCTGCCCGCGGCACAGCGGCCGCGGATCATTGCGGTGGAAGCGATTCCGGACAGCGTCGGCGCGAGTTGGGTGCGGCCCGATATCAATATCGACAGCGTCGCCTACCTGCAATACACCTCCGGCTCCACCAGAACGCCCGCGGGCGTGGAGATCACGCACCGGGCCGTCGGCACGAATCTGCTGCAGATGATCGATGCCATTGGCGTCAAAGAGAATTCGCGCGGCGTCACCTGGCTGCCGCTGTTCCATGACATGGGGCTGCTCTGCGTGATTCTGCCGACCGTCGGCGGCGGGTTCATCACCATCATGTCGCCGAGCGCGTTCGTGCGCCGTCCCTACCGCTGGATCAAGGAACTGGCCGCTGCTTCCGACGGCGCCGGAACTTTCGCCGCCGCACCGAATTTCGCCTTCGAACACGCCGCCGCGCGGGGCAAGCCGAAGCCGGGCGAAGAACTCGACCTGTCGAATGTGATCGGGCTGATCAACGGCAGTGAACCGGTGTCGGTGTCGTCGATGAACAAGTTCAACGAGGCGTTCGCGCCGTACGGACTGCCGAAGACGACGATCAAGCCCTGCTACGGCATGGCGGAGGCGACGCTGTTCGTGTCGGCGACCAAGGCCGAGGACGAGGCGCGGGTCGTGTATGTCGATCGCGCCCAACTGAATTCGGGCCGGATGATCGAGGTCGAGCAGGGCGCCGAGAACTCGATCGCCCAGGTGTCCTGCGGGTATGTGGCGTTGTCGCAGTGGGCGACCATCGTTGATCCGGACACCGGCGTCGAGCGTGCGGACGGCGAGGTCGGCGAGATCTGGTTGCACGGCGAGAACATGGGCATCGGTTACTGGGGCAAGCCCGACGAAACCGCGGCCACCTTCCAGGCCAAGCTGGCCTCGCGCCAGCCGGAGGGCAGCCACGCGCAGGGCACGCCCGAGGACGCCAATTGGATGCGCACCGGCGATTACGGCGCCTACCTCGACGGTGAGCTCTACATCACCGGGCGGGTGAAGGACCTGGTGATTGTGGACGGCCGCAATCACTACCCGCAGGACCTGGAGTTCTCGGCGCAGGAATCCAGCACGGCGCTGCGCCCGGGCTTCGTCGCGGCATTCTCGGTGCCCGCCAACGAACTTCCGGCGCTGGTCTTCGCGAAGGACAGTCACTCCGGCCTGAAGTTCGACGCCGACGACAACTCCGAGCAGTTGGTGATCGTCGCCGAACGCAACACCGGCGCGGGCAAGCTGGAAACCGAGCCGGTCGCCGACACCGTGCGGGCGGCCGTTTCGCAGCGGCACGGCGTCACCGTGCGCGACGTGTTGCTTGTGCCCGCGGGTTCGATTCCGCGGACCTCCAGCGGCAAGATCGCCCGCCGGGCCTGCCGCACCGCGTATC
The DNA here is from genome assembly GCF_050955855.1 of Nocardia sp. CA-128927. NCBI lineage: Bacteria > Bacillati > Actinomycetota > Actinomycetes > Mycobacteriales > Nocardiaceae > Nocardia > Nocardia sp. CA-128927. The sequence goes on from NZ_CP192087.1 coordinate 326,591, forward strand.
TCGACGGCACGCTGCGCGGCGGATACCAGCAGCAGGCCTTCCCGGATGCCCCGGCCGAGCGGGAAAGCGCGGGCGTGCGCTAGAGCCGGACCTCGTTCGAATACTCGAATTCACTGACCTCGGCGCCCAGGATCTGGGCGCCGAGGTCATTCGATGTCCCGTCCCCGCGGAACTTGTCCACCGCCGCGCGCGTCGTCCAGCGCTCGTAGACATTGATCCGATCCGGCTCGACCAGATCGGCGCCGAGACTGAAGTCCAGGCAGCCTTCGGTGGCGCGAGCGAGTTCGACCACCGCACGGCACATGTCGAGATAACGGTCTCGATCGGTGACCCTCAGGTACCCGGCGACGATCAGCATGTCGCGGAGTCTATTACGCACATCAGCCATTGACCTGAAGATTACTCGAGGTTGTTTGCTGGGTACATGACGGACAGCGCGACCTGCGGACAAGCGGTGATATCCAGCACGAACGCCGACGCGGGGGAATCATCGCGCCCGGAAAATCGGTTGGCTGTTCGGGGTAATGCTGCCACCCTGAAGTGTCGGACCCCGGTGCGAACATCACTGAGTGTCCCGGTTCTCGACACCGCCAACCACACACCTGTAGGGGGACCTATGTCAGTTGCACTGGACGTCGCAACGGCCGATCCGGAGGCCGACAGACCGGAGCGGCCCGCCGCGTCCGCGCCGGGCCGCCTGCAATCGTTGCGGCGCTTCTGGCCGTATGTGCGTCCATACCGGCGCGCGCTGCTCGCCGCGACCACGCTCGCGATCCTGTCCGCGTTGACCGCGGTCGTCATTCCGCTGGTGATCGCCAGGATCATCGACGGGCCGATCGCTCGACGCGATTTCGAGGGGGTCTTCGCGCCGGTGGCGCTGGTGCTCGCGCTCGGCCTGCTGGAAGCCTTCGGCGTGTGGGGCCGCCGCTGGCTGGTGTCCAAGCCCGCGACCATGGTCGAGATCACCATGCGCGCCAAGATCTTCCGCAAGCTGCAGTCGCTGGCGATCGGGCGCCACGAGGCCTGGGAATCGGGTCAGCTGCTCTCGCGTGCGGTCGACGACATGGCCACGCTGCGCCGCTTCGTCGCGTTCGCCGGGCCGTTCCTGATCATCCACTTCGTGCTGATCCCGGTCGGCCTGCTGGTGCTGCTCGGCCTGAGCTGGCAGATCGGCCTCATCTTCGTGATCATCGCGATTCCGTTGACCTACATCTGCGTTCGCTTCGAGCGGGAGTACTCGGTGGCGTCGCGGCGGTCCCAGGACCAGTCCGGCGACCTGGCCACCACCGCCGAGGAGTCGGCGCAGGGCGTGCGCGTGCTGAAGGCGTTCGGCCGCGGTGTGTTCTTCGGCGGCCGATTCCTCGCGCAGTCGCGCGAACTGCAGAAGACCGAACTGTTCAAGGTGAAGCTGGACGCGCGGCTGTGGTCCGCCATGACCGGCCTGCCGCAGCTGGCGATCGCGTTCGCGCTCGGTTACGGCGGCTACGCCGTGGTGCAGGGCACGATGACGCTCGGCACGCTGGTAGCGGCGATCACCCTGGCCAACTTCCTGCAGTGGCCGATCATCTGGACCGGCTTCCTGCTCGCCGAGCTGAACGACGCGCGCACGGCAGGCGATCGGTACTGGGAGATCATCGACACCCCGGTCGACATCACCGACCCGGCCGATCCGGTGGAGCTGCCGGAAACGGTGGTCGGCGAACTGCGCTTGGAAGGCGTGAAGTTCGCCTTCCCCGACGCGGAAGGGGAGGTGCTGCACGATGTTTCGCTCAAGGTGCGGCCCGGCGAGACCGTCGCGCTGGTCGGTGCGACCGGTAGCGGAAAGACCGCGCTGCTCAACCTGATTCCCCGGCTGTACGACGTGTCCGGCGGCGTCATCACCATCGACGGCATCGACATCGCGACCATGCGGCTGACCGACCTGCGTTCGCTCGTCTCGGTCGCGTTCGAGGAGCCGGTGCTGTTCTCGGCGAGCGTGCGGGAGAACGTCGCGCTCGGCGACCCGGCCGCCACCGACGCCGACGTGCGCAGCGCGCTGGACGTCGCGCAGGCCACCGAGTTCGTGGACAACCTGCCGTGGGGGCTGGACACCAGGATCGGCGAGCAGGGACTCAGCCTGTCCGGCGGTCAGCGGCAGCGACTCGCGCTGGCTCGCGCGGTATTGAGCGGGGCCGGTGTGGACAGCCGCAGCCGGATCATGGTGCTCGACGACCCGCTGTCCGCGCTGGACGTGGAAACCGAAGAGCGGGTACAGGACCGGTTGCGCACCGTGCTGGCCGGCGCGACGACCCTGCTCGTCGCACACCGGCCGTCGACGGCGGCGTTGGCCGACCGGGTCGCGGTGCTGGCCGACGGCCGGATCGTCGCCGAGGGTACCCACGATCAACTGCTGCGCAGCAGCAGCCGATATCGAGAACTGATGGGAGGTGAACAGCAGTGAGCACAGAAACGGTCGCGTCGAAAGACGCGGTGACGAAACAGGATTCGGCCGAACAGCGGCGCGACGAGGCCGCCGATTGGCGCGGCATCGCCAGCGAGGACAAGGAGGTCACCCAGACCGGAAACCTGGTGCTGGCCGGGCGATCCCGGCGACTGCTGCTCGACCTGGTCCGGCCGTATCGCAAGCTGGCGGCGCTCGCGCTGGTACTCATCGTGGTCGACAATGTCGCGATGGTGTCCGCGCCGCTGTTCATCGCGCACGGCCTCGACAACGGCATAGCCGCAGGCCGCCAAGGGAATTGGACGCCGCTGACCTGGGCGGTCGGCGGCTACTTCGGCGCGGTGCTGCTCGGCGGGGCGACCACGTTCCTGTTCCTGCGGGTGTCCGGCAAGCTCAGTCAGAGCGTGCTGTTCGACCTGCGGGTGCGCTCGTTCACACACATGCAGCGGCTCAGCGTCTCCTTCCACGAGAAGTACACCTCGGGCAAGGTCGTCGCGCGCCTCACCGGCGATATCGAGACGCTGCAGGAGCTGCTGGAAGGCGCGCTGAATCAGGCGCTGAGCGCAATCCTTTCGGTGCTGACCATCGCGGTGCTGCTGATCTACCTGGATCTGACGCTGGCCGCGATCGTGCTGGTCGGCTTCGTGCCGCTGGTGTTCGTCACCCGCTGGGCACAGCGCAGGCAGCGGGCGAGCTACCGGCACACCCGCGGCGCCATCGCGAAGGTGGTCGTGCAGTTCGTCGAGTCGATGGGCGGCATGCGCGCGGTGCAGACCTTCCGCCGCGAGCAGCGCAACGAGTCGGTGCTCGCGCACGAGGACGGCGACTACCAGCAGGCGACCACCAAGGCCATGCGCGGCATGGGCGACTACGCGGGACTGAGCAGGTTGCTCGGCAACCTGACCACGGTGATCATCATCGTGGTCGGCGCGTGGCAGGTGATCGAGGGACACATCGCGGTAGGTGTGCTCGCGGCATACCTGTTGTACCTCAACGAGTTCTACGGTCCGCTCGACGAACTCGCCCAGGTGTTCAACTCGTATCAGTCCGCGGCCGCGGCGCTGGAGAAGATCTCCGGCGTGCTCGAGGAAGAGCCCTCGGTGGCGGAGCCGACCGAACCGACGCCGCTGGCGAAGGCGAAGGGCGCGGTGCTGCTCGATCAGGTGTCGTTCGGTTACGGCGCCGAGCGTCAGGTGCTGCCGGAGTTCACGCTGGACATCCCGGCGGGACAGGTCGTCGCGCTGGTCGGCGCCACCGGTGCGGGCAAGTCGACACTGGCCAAGCTGCTGACGCGGTTCTACGACCCGTCCGCGGGCACGGTCACCCTGGACGGGGTCGATCTGCGCCGGATCTCCGACACCGACCTGCGCCGCAATGTCGTGATGGTCACCCAGGAGTCGTATCTGTTCTCCGGATCGGTCGCCGACAACATCCGGCTCGGCAGGCCGGACGCGACCGACGCGGAAGTGTTCGCGGCGGCCCGTGCGGTCGGGCTGTACGACTTCGTGCAGGCGCTGCCGGAGGGCTTCGGCACCGACGTGCGCAAGCGCGGCGGCAGGTTGTCCGCTGGTCAGCGGCAGCTGGTCGCGTTCGCCAGGGTCTTCCTGGCCGACCCGGCGGTGATCGTGCTGGACGAAGCCACGTCCAGCCTGGACATCCCGAGTGAGCGGCTGGTGCAGCAGGCCCTGGAAACGGTGCTGCGGGACCGCACCGCGGTGATCATCGCCCACCGGTTGTCCACCGTGGCCGTCGCCGACCGGGTGCTGGTGCTGGAATCCGGGCGCGTCGTGGAGGACGGCACCCCGGCCGAGCTCATCGCGGGCACCGGCCGGTTCGCCAGCCTGCACGCGGCGTGGCGGGAATCCCTGGTGTGATGCGGGCTGGTGTGGTGCGGCCTACAGGCTGGTGTCGCTTACGGTAGATACGTGACGATCCCAGCCCCCGAGAGCCAAGCCTCTGGCCCCGAGACGCCACCGGCCTCCCGTTGGCCGGCGATTCTCACCTGGCGCGCGCACAACGCGTCGCGGATGGAGTCGGTCCGCGTGACGTTGAACGGCAATCGCATCCGCGCCGCCGGTCGCATGATCGGCGGCGCGTGCGACGACCACCCGGCGTTCAGCGCGTCCTACGACCTGGTCACCGACGAGAGCGGCGCCACCAAGCGGCTCTCGTTGCGCACCACCACGGCGGCGGGTGAGCGGCACGCGTCCATCGCCAGGGACGAGGAGAACTACTGGCTGGTCGACGCGGGTGGCAGCCACGTGCGCTCCACCTTCGCCGGTGCGCTCGATGTCGACGTGGTGCTCAGCCCGTTCTTCAACACGCTGCCGATCCGCCGCTTCGATCTGCAGCACGCGGTGCACGACGTCCAGGTCCCGGTCGTCTACGTGCGCCTGCCCGATCTGTTGGTTCAGGAAGCGAGCCTCACCTACAGCAGCGCCGCCGACGGCATCAGTGTGCTGTCCCCGGTGTCCAGCGCGACGGTCACCGTCGACGCCGACGGCTTCCTGCTCGACTACCCGGGCCTCGCCGAACGCATCTGACAATTCGGGTTACCGGGATCGGTTCAACCGGGTGATAACCCCGCCGCGCTGTCCGGCGTCGCGCAGGTTCGGCAGCCAATTGTGGTCACCGGGGTGGATATCCGTGATTTCCCATCGTTGCGCGGTTTCGTACCGTTCCCGGGCATCGTGTCCGGCCTCGATGAGATCGGCCAGGGAATTGTCCGCGCGGAGGCTGTCGCGGGCGGCGCCGAGCACCGTGAGCGTTTCCTCCAGGACCGCCAACAGGGCCGCGGAATTCGGTTCACAAATGGCGCGCACGAGATCGGGGGCGGTGGCCGCGACGCGGGTGCCGTCGCGGAAGGAACCCGCCGCCAGCCCCAGGGCGAGCTCGCCGCCCGCCGCACCGGCCGAGGCCAGCGCCTCGGCCAGCACATGCGGCAGATGCGAGATCCGGGCCACCGCGCGGTCGTGCTCGTCCGCGACCACCGGGACGACCACCGAGCCACAGTCCAGCGCCAGCCGCACCACCCTGGTCCACGCCTCGACATGGGTGCCCTCGTCCACGCCGACCGCCCACACGGCGTCGCGGAACAACCCGGAATCGGTGGCACCCCACCCGGATTCGGCGGTCCCGGCCATCGGATGCCCGCCGACATAGCGAGCCGACAGACCTTCCTTGCGCACCGCCTCGGCGACCGGTGCCTTCACGCTGACCACATCGGTCAGCACACAGCGCGGCGCGAACGAGGCAATCGCGGACAGCATGTGCGCGACCGCGGGCATCGGCACCGCGATGACGATCAGCGCGTCCGCTTCGGCGGCTCGGGTCAGCGCGGCGGACAGCTCCTCGGTCACCTCGAAGCCGTCGGCCCGCGCCGTCTGCGCACCCGCCGACGATCGGTTGAACCCCCAGGCGTCGTAACCGGCGCCGACGGCGGCGCGCAGCAGGGAACCGCCGATCAAGCCGGTTCCGAGGACGCACACGGACGCTTTCTCAGCAGAAGTCACCTGAACAGATTCGCATACGACTTCAACATTTCGGCTCGGGCAGACTACCGTTGCGGCCATGGCAGCACAGCGCTCGGGCACGAATAGGGCGGCGTCGGATGATTACGACGACGTAGAAGGGTTCGCAGTGGCGGTTGTCCGCGAAGAAGGCAAATGGCGGTGCAGCCCGCTGAGCCACGATGCGCTTACGGATTTGTCCGCAGCGGAAAACGAACTGAAGGCCTTGCGCAGCTCGGGTGCGGTTTTCGGCCTGCTCGACATCGACGACGAGTTCTTCATCGTGGTCCGGCCCGCGCCCAGCGGCACCCGGATGCTGGTATCGGACGCGACGGCCGCCATTGATTACGACATCGCCGCGGACGTACTCGACGCCCTGAATGTGGAAATCCCGGACATCGACCCCGACGAGCTCGACGACATCGAGCCGTGGGAAGAGGGCGACCTCGGCGTCCTCGCCGATCTGGGTCTGCCCGAGCCGGTGCTGAGCGTCATCCTCGCCGACACAGATCTCTACCCGGACGAGCAGCTCGGCATGATCGCCCAACGACTCGGCTTCGCCGACGAACTATCGGCGGTGCTGGACAAGCTGCCCCGCTGACGTGCCCGGCCCGTCACTCCCTTCGGACACCGACATGGTGCGTGCCGCGATCGCCGCGGCCGCCGAAGCGGACCCCCGCGACGTTCCCGTCGGTGCCGTCGTATTCGACTCCACCGGAAGGGAACTCGCGCGGGCAGCCAACGCCCGAGAAGCCCTCGGCGACCCCACCGCACACGCCGAAGTCCTGGCCCTGCGCCGCGCCGCCGAACTACACGGCGACGGCTGGCGCCTAGAGGGCACCACCCTCGCCGTCACCTTGGAACCCTGCACCATGTGCGCAGGCGCCCTGGTCCTAGCTCGCGTCTCCCGCCTGGTCTTCGGCGCCTGGGAACCCAAAACCGGCGCCGTAGGCTCCCTCTGGGACGTAGTCCGCGACCGCCGCCTCAACCACCGCCCCCAAGTCCGCGGCGGCATCCTCGAACCCGACTGCGCCGCCCTCCTGGACACCTTCTTCCGCACCCAGCGCTAACCCTCCCCACCCCCGCCGCCCGCTTCGAGCGCCCGCCCCCGTGCCCCAAATCACACCCCTCCCACCCCTACCCAGCCGATTTAGCGATCAGCCCCCACTCCGGTATGGTTGTCGGCGGTGGCGTGTCCGAGCGGCCTAAGGAGCACGCCTCGAAAGCGTGTGAGGGGTAACCCCCCTCCGAGGGTTCAAATCCCTCCGCCACCGCCAAAGCCCCTCACCTGTCCTTACAGGTGAGGGGCTTTTTCTTGCCCCCACTGTTTCGATCGAGCTCCTCACCGGAGAGGCGGCTGACTCGAGGGCGGCATTTCTGCCTCCGCCGCGCTGTAGCGGCTACCGTCGACCTGTGAGTCGCACCCAGTGGACGATCCACGCTGAGAACGTCGTGGACGAGAACCGACACATCAAGCTCTCGACCGTCGATATCGAGTTGCCCGACGGAGTGAAGTTCACGCAGTACGTCGCACGGCTGCCTCGCTGCGCAATGACGTTGGTACTCAACGACAAACGAGAAGCCTTGCTGATGTTCCGGCACCGGTTCATCATCGATCGCTGGGTATGGGAGCTGCCCGGCGGCTACGTCGACCATGCCGAGGATGTCGCCGTCGCGGCCGCGCGTGAGGTCGAAGAGGAAACCGGGTGGCGGCCGAAAGCCATGGAACACCTGGTCACCTACCAGCCATCGATCGGCTCCCTGGACCAGCCGCAAGAGATCTACCTCGCGCGCGGCGCGGACCTGACCGATACGCCGCCGGATATCAACGAAGCCGAAGAGATCAGGTGGATACCTCTGGAGGAAGCGGTCTCAATGATCGACCGGGGCGAAATCGTCGGTGCTGCAACAGTTGTCGCGGTGTACCGAGCCCTCAGCCTGTCCGTGCAGTGATTGCGAGCACCTGTTGGAGTCGGTAGGCGGGGCGCGAATTTCGAGAGCGCCCTACTTCGGAGCAGATAGCCGAGGGTGGTCGAGTAGTGCTTGCCATGCCGCGGCCCACGGGAACCGGTCGGCGGCATCGCCGCCGGACTTCGGCTCGTGTGGTGTGTCTTCGACCAGCATGGTTACGCCCCATTGTGAAAGCTTGTGTACCGCTTCTCGCACGGGTGGAAAGCTGATCAATGCTCGGTTGGCGAACGGTACTGCTACGACGGGTAGTCCCAGTCCGACACCTTCGACCAGTAGCCCGAGCGGCAGGGTATCGGAGATGCCTGCGGCCCATTTCGCGAGTGAGTTCGAGGTGATCGGCGCCACGATCATTCCGTTGGCGGGCGGAAGCGCGTCCGGCGAATCGGGGTCTTTGTACTCGCTTCGCACTGGGTGGCCGGTCTTGGCGGCCAGGGCATCGGTATCGATGAACCGGCGGCCGTTCGGTGAGGCGATCACGCACACATCCCAGCCGTCTGCGTGCGCGAGATCGATCAGCTTGTCGACATCTCGGGCGACTCGTGCACCGGTCACGATGGCGTACAGGACGGGCGCTCCGTTCTCGTTCACTGACCCATCGTCCCAGCAGGGACAGCCACAAGTCACACGCTCGGCGGGGCGAGCCGTAGGTCAGAGAGTGACGCCGATCCATCGCGCGCCGCCTTGCCGGGGTCGCCTGCCTCTAATTCGACTGCACAGGAGTGGATTTCGATGTTCGCCTTGCTGAACACGGTGCCGTAGGAGTCGCACTCGCCCGAGATGTAGCGTGCTAATTTCCTCGCCTCGCTGATGTGGTCACGAGCGGTATCGAGTCGACGATCACGCGCGATCTGGGTAGACACGAAACCCTGGACACTCTGACGAAAGGTTGATCATGGGCAGGATCGAGTACTACTTCGACCCGAAGGCGCCCAAGCCCAATTCGCTTGTGGTGGCATGCAATCTGCTCGTCACCGACGAGTCCGGGGCGATTCTGCTTCAGCGGCGTCGCGATACGGGGCAATGGGCGTTGCCCGGTGGCGCTATGGATATGGGCGAGACGCCTGCCGAGTGCGCGATTAGAGAATGCCATGAAGAAACTGGCATCACGGCTGAGATCACCGGCTTCCTAGGTGTTTACAGCAACCCGAATCACATCGTTGCCTATACCGATGGCGAAATTCGCCAGCAGTACGAGAACGCTTACATCGGCCGACCGGTCGGTGGAAAACCCACCATCAACGATGAAGCGGACGGCGTAACCTTCGTGCTCCCAGCAGATTTGGACCAGTACGACATACACCCGAGCATGCGCCAACAGATCGGCGACTATCTGTCAGGAAACTACCCCTACCTCGGATGAGCTAATAGCGCTTGCTCGATCCGCGCCGCTGTCGCGAAGATATCCGGTGCAGCACGCTGAATGAATCGACCCACCACAGTATCTGGACCGTAGCGGCTCAGAATTTCTGCTACCCGGTCGCCCGCCGTCGTCCGTGTGCCATCCGGTGTTGTTGTTATGTCGCAGTAGGTCAAGGCATCTACCAGCAGTGGATCATCCAGGATCGGAAACTCTGACTCCAGCTCATCACGCAACCCACGCTCGTCCGCTTCCAACAACGCGAAGGTGTGGTTCGCAACCAGACGGACAAGCCGCTCGTCGGCGCGATGCTCGTCCCGCAGGAAACGGGCACCGTCCAGCGGATGAAACCCGGTCGCCACAAGCCGGGGCGCGTAGCCGACGTCATGGAGGATGGCGGACGCTTCGAGCAATGCCCCGATCGCAGTTCAGTTGTGCGGCCAGCTCAACCGCGGCTGCGGCCACTCCCTTCGAGTGCGCCCAACGCCGACGCAGGGGTATCTCCAACTCGCTCTGAGCCAGACGCCAAGCCCAAGACGACTCGTGCTCGATCATCGTCCAACGCTAACTGTTGTTGGATGCAGTCGGGAGCGGTTGCGTGGCATCCGGTGGGAGGGCTCAAATCCAAAGCCTCTCATCCATTCGCACGGATGGGAGGCTTTGTCGGCTGGCGTTCTATCCCGTTCTGATGCAAGAACTTCCGGTATCTAATCCGGTTCCCTCGACATTGATGGTGGTGTACATCGCCGACGTGTACTCACCCGGCACGCTTTGGATGGCGGTGAGGTTTTGGGGTCCGGGGTGGGTGGGGGTCCAGGTGGTGGTGACGGTGTTGTTGGCGGGGTGGTGGATGGGGTCACCGGGGAGGCGTTCACCGTTGCCGGGGATGACACCACCGGAGAGCCAGAAGTAGACGGTGCCGGGTGGGGTGGAGGCGTCGGTGACTGTGGCGGTTACTCGATAGTGGCAGCCGGTCACGATGCCCTCGGATCCTAAGTCGACGCTGACGCCGGTTACCTCGGCGTTGGCCGGTGGACCGGCGAGGACGGCGGTGGCGGTCGCGGCCGCGAACACCGCCGCGCGCACTGCGGCTCGAGAGTGGGACCTGCTCATCGTGCTGACCTCCCTGACTGGAATTTCACGATTGCCGCGCCATTGAGGCTTACCCAGTCCAGCAGACCGTGCAATCGTTCCGCTACTTCCATACCCATCGGGGTCAGTGAATATGTGACCTTCGGCGGGGTGGTTGGTTCCACGGTGCGTTCGGTGAGGCCGTAGTCGGTGAAGGTGCGCAGGTTCTGCGACAGCATCTTCTCGCTGATGCCGCCGACGTGGTCGCGCAGCACGTGGTACCGCATCGGCCCGTCGTGCAGGGCGGACAGGATCAGCACGCCCCAGCGGCTGGTCAGCTTGTCGAGGACGGTGCGGCCCGGGCAGTCGTTGTCGAATATCGCATGCCGCATGGTGTCGGGCGAGCCGATGGCCTGGGAACCTAACTTCACGCCTAGAGCTTACTTTGAGGTAGGGCCTTACCAGATGTTAGTCGCCTTCGTATGGTGTGTTCATGGCTCACATCAAGAAGGTTCTGGTGATCGGGGCGACCGGTCACGTTGGCGGACACGTTGTTTCGCAGCTCGCGGCAACCGATGTCGAGGTACGCGCGCTGGCCCGCACACCCGCGGCGGCATCGATGCCGACCGGTGTCGAGGTGGTGCAGGGCGATCTGACCAAGCCGGAAACGCTGACTCGCGCGCTCGACGGAGTGGACGCCGTGCACCTGACCTGGCCGGCGTTGCCCGCCGACGCCGCGAAGGCGGTGGTCGAGGTGATTGCCGAGCACGCGCGCCGCATCGTCCTGCTGTCCTCCGGCGCGGTCCGCGACGACGTCGAGGAACAGGACAATCCGATCGGCAAGGCGCACGCGCTCATCGAACAGCCGATCAGGGATTCCGGTCTGGAGTGGACCTTCCTGCGCCCCTACGGTTTTGCGACCAACACGTTGGAATGGGCACCGCAGATCCGCACCGGCAATGTCGTGCGCGGCGCGTACGGGGCCGCATCGATGACGCTGCTGCACGAGGCGGATATCGCGGCGGTCGCGGTGCGCGCACTGACCTCCGACGAGCACATCGGGGCGCGATACGAGCTGAGCGGATCGGCGCGACTGAGCCGGGTCGAGCAGGTAGCGGCGATCGGTGCGGCCCTCGGCCGTCCGCTGACCTGGGAGGAGATCACCCCGGCCCAGGCTAGGGCGCAAATGGATTGGCTCCCAGCGGAATTCGCCGACTACATTCTCGGTGGACTCGCCGCGATGGTCGACGCGCCAGGGCCGCGGACGTCCACGGTCCAGGAGGTCACCGGCGTACCCGCCCGCAGCTACGCGAAGTGGGCCGCCGACCACGCCGCCGACTTCGCCTGACAGTTACCCGATCCGCAGACAGGAGCTGCCGGTATCGAGTCCGCTGCCGACGACATCGACGGTGATGAACTTCGTCGACGTGTATTTGCCCGGCTCGCTCTGCATCCCGATCAGGTTCTGCGAACCCACCCCGGTCGGCGTCCAGCTGGCGGTGACGGTGTTGTTCTCCGGATGATGAACGGCCTCGCCGGGAATCCGTTCCCCGTTACCCGGGATCACACCCCCGGCGAGCAGGAAGAACACCGAGCCCGGCGGGATCACCGAATCCGTGACCGCGGCCGTCACCGTATAGCGGCAGCCGGTCAGCAGCCCCTCGGGTCCGGCGGCAACGCTGACCGACACCACATCGGCATTCGCCGGTGGACCGATCACGGTGACGGCGGCGAGGGCAGCGGCACCAACCGCGACTCGGAAGAAAGACCTGCTCATCGTGCTACCTCCTGGAAGGTCGGCATGCGGGCGAGCTGGAAGAAGCGTAATCGTTGGCCGGACCTGACAACCGGCACTCGTGCCGAATCGTGCGCCGACCCGGTGTTCCTGACCGGGTCGGTACACCGGGTCATTCGGCTTGTGGCCGCTCGCGCCGCAGCACAACGGTGCGCCGATCCAGGTCGACACCGAACGGCGGCGCACCCTCCGCATCCTCGTCCCGCAGCATCGACACCGACTCGCGATGATCGAGCTCCATCCGCTTGGTCCCGTAGAACAGCGCCGTGAATTCGTCGGTGAAGGTGCCCGACACCGGGGTTCGTCGCCGCCTGCGCCGCTTGCCGATCATCAGCTCGTAGACCGCGACCAGCATCAGCAAGATGATCCAGCCGGGGATCCACCATTGCAGTACCGACGCCATATCCGTCGAACGATTCGGCTGTGGCAAGTGTTCCCACGCACAAGGCTTCACACGGGTGCCGCGACGGCGTCGGTGCCACGCCGCGTCGTGGTGAGCGCAACGGTACCGAGCAGCACACCGAGCACAGCCGCGCCGGGCCCCACCGGAAACAGCCCGAATTGCCAGATCGAGTAGACCCCACCGGCGGCCAGCACCGTCCCGACCAACGCGGGCACCGTGGCGTCACGCGCCGCGTACCGCGCGCAGAACTCATCCCACCGCGTACTGACCCGGACCACGAAGAACAACACCACCGCACCGAGCAGAATCCACAACGGCCTTGTCTCCCACCAGGTTTGCGGATCGGCGGGCAGCAACGGCGACGGCGCGAGCGTCGCCGCCCCGGTCAACATCGCGATCACGGGCACATGCCACAGATAGATAGTCATCAACAACGGCACGATCGTGGTGATCACCCGCCGGAACGACCTACGCGGCTCCCACCCGGTCAGCCGCCGATCCACCAAGGTCAACACCGCCAACTGCACCACGGCGAGAATCGAGATGACCGAAGTAGGTGGCGCCAGATTCGACACCGGCGCATCGGCCACCCCGAAGTTGGTGGGAAAGTACGGCCCCGGCCCCACCATCGCCACCAACAGGCAGACACCGAGCGCAGCGACCAGCAGCACACCGGCATCGTTCACCCGGCGCAAAAGCCCGCGCGCGTGCACGACACCGAGCTGATGGCAGAACAACCACACGAACAACAGATTCCATTCGGCAAACCGCCCCACACCATCGAATCGCAAGGCGTCCACCGCAATCGAGCACGCCAGCAATACCGTCGGCAGCAGCAACGGACCCCGATCGTGCACCCACACCGCGCCCGGCGCCACCGCCACCGCGATCAGATACACCGCGAGGAACCACAGCGGACTGGCCACCACATACGCGGCGGTCGTCGCCGTCCGCTCGGAGTAGCCACCGAGCACCGCGATCACCGGTGCGAGCACCGCGACCAACGCGATCACCGGCGTGACGAGCCGCCGCGCCCGCGGCCCGAGATACTCCCCGTAACTCAACCCGCTTGCCCGCCAACGATCCACGATCAACGTGTTCGCGAACCCACCCGCGAGAAAGAACAGCGGCATCACCTGAATCACCCAGGACAGCGCCCAGATCGGCCTGCCGTGCAGCGCGGTTTCGCCGCGCACCACCCCGTCGGTGACGGTCACCCGCACCGAAATCCAATGAATGACTACGACAACACCGATGGCGAAGACCCGACCGAGATCGATCGTCCAGCTGCGCTGTCTACTCACACCTCTGGGCGTACCCGCCCCGGCTGAACAGCGGATGAAATGCACCGCACGCCTGCGGTATCGAGCCGGCGAGCAATAGTTCGGTCGGAACGGATATTCCGGGCGAACGGGGGTATACGCCGGATAGCTAAACGCGGGAAGGACGTGGTGGCCCATGCGCCGTCGTGCAGTCCGCTCGAGACCGATGAGCGAGAGAAACATGAGAATCGGAAGCATTATTGTCCTGGTCTGGTTGCTGGTCGGCGTTGTCGCCGCAGCTCAGCGGGACTACTTCGACAGCGGACCGGTGAATTGCGCCGGATTCGGCACCATCGCCGTCACCGTGATCGCGGGCCCGCTCAACTACATGGGCGTGAACCCCAAGGTCGACGATTGCAATGTGCCGCAACCAAGTCCGTAATCAACGGAACCGGTGATCGCGTACCGCGCACCGGCCCAACCCATTCGGTGACCTCGCGCTCGGCAACGGGCGCGAGGTCCGCCGACTGTGTGCGGCACGCAGGCAATCCCGTCGCGCTCGGCGCGTCGCATGCGGCATCCCATAATGAGGTTGCTCGAGGGACGCCGACGAATGAGGCAAGATGCGACTTGGAAGCCTGATTGTCGTGCTCTGGCTGGTCATCGGCGTGGTCGCCGCGGGCCAGCGCCACTACTTCGACAGTGGCCCGATCAACTGCGCCGGATTCGGCAATACCGCGCTCACCGTCCTCGCCGGTCCGCTCAACTACGTGGGCGTGAACCCGAAGGTCGCCGACTGCAACGTTCCGCAGCCCAGCCAGTAAGAGAATAAACGCTGATCAGGCGGGGTATTCTCAGGTGGGGAGCACGGAAAGGGAGCGACGACATGCGCGACCAAGAGATTCGCGACCGCGGTTTCCGCGGCCGAGCAGTGCGCCACACCGGGACCCGGCTGTTCAGCACGCTGCTGCTCATCTGGTTGGCCATCGGCTTGATCGCCGCGGGTCAGCGTCACTATTTCGAGAGCAGCCCGACGAACTGCGCGGGTTGGGGCACGATCGCCGTCACGGCGATTGCCGGTCCGCTCAACTACATGGGTATGAACCCGAAGGTCGATGACTGCACGTTGCCGCAGCCGAGCCAGTAAAAAGAGCCCCCACCCGGAAAGCCGAGTGGGGGCGAATTCTGCAGAATCAGCCGACGTCGGCGGGTAGCTTCGCGTCGCCCGGTGTCGGCTGCCCGCGCAACGCGGGCAGCTTCGCACCCTCCACATCGATATCCGGCACGATCTTGTCCAGCCACTGGGGCATCCACCAGGCCCACTTGCCCATCAGCGCGAGCAGCGACGGAATCAACACCATGCGAACCAGGAAGGCGTCGAACAGCACGCCGGCCGCCAGCGCGAAACCCATCATCTTCGCGGTGACATCGGTCTCCAGCAGGAACGAGCCGAACACCGAGATCATGATGACCGCCGCCGAGGTGACCACCCGGGCCCCGTGGTGATAACCGCTGATCATCGCCTCTTTCGGCGGCTTACCGTGCACGTATTCCTCGCGCATGCGAGTCACCAGGAACACCTGGTAATCCATCGCGAGCCCGAACACCAACCCCACCAGCATGATCGGTAGGAAGCTCACGATTGCTCGTGGATCCTGGATCAATCCGAGCTTGCCCTCCTGGAAGATCAGCACCGTCGCACCGAAGGTGGCCGCCATCGACAGCAGGAAGCCGAGTGCGGCGGTCAGCGGCACCAGGATGGATCGGAAGACCAGGATCAGCAGGATGAACGCGGCACCCGCCACGATCGCCATGTACGGCACGATCTTGCCGAGCAGCACGTGGTCGATGTCGGCGTAGATGGCGGTGGTGCCGGTGATGCCGTACTTCATCCCGTACTGCGATTCGAGTCGACCCTCGGCGGCGCGAGCATCGCTGACCAAGTCCTTGGTGGATTGGTCGTTCGGGCCTGACTTCGGCACGCCGTTGATCAGCGCGCCGAGCCCGTCCTGACTCAGCCGCGGCTCGGTCACGTAATCCATGTCCGACGGGGCCGCGAGCTCATCATGCAGCGAATTCAGCGCCTCGGTGCGTTTCTCCGCCGGCACGTTCGCGAGGTCGACCGCGACCTGCAGGACACCGTTGCTGCCCTCGCCGAACCCGGCCGTGCGTAGCTCGTAGGCCTTCCGGACGGTGGAGGTCTTGGGCATGCTGTCCTCACCCGGCAGCCCGAGGTTCATATTCGTCGCGGGCAGGGCGAGCAGCCCGAGCACGACGATGCTCAGGACCAACGCGACGGCAGGCGCCTTGCCGATGGCCTGGGCGAACCGCATGCCATTGGTGATCGAGTCGTCGTCTTCCGGATCGTGCTGGGCGATGAGCGGCAGCTTCGGCTTGAACAGGAACCGCCCGAACGCGCCGAGCAGCGCGGGCATCAACGTGATCGCCGTGAGCACCGCGAACCCCGCGGCGATCGCGCCACCGAGACCCATGAAGGTAAGGAATCGAACGCCAACGATGCTCAGCCCGACCAGCGCGATGATGACCGTCAGACCGGCGAACACCACCGCCGAGCCTGCGGTCCCGAGCGCGGTCCCCGCTGCTTCATCCGGTGAATCCTGTACTGCCAGTTCATGTTTGTATCGCGAGACGATGAACAACGCGTAGTCGATCGACAACGCGATACCGATCATCGACGCGAGGAACGTGGTGAAGCTGGGGATGGACAGGAACGAGGTGCCGAGGAAGATCAGCGCGGTTGCCGCACTCAGCCCGACAACCGCGGTGATGATCGGCACGAACGCGGCGACGATCGCACCGAACGCCACGATCATCACGACCAGCGCGACGGCCATGCCGATCATCTCCGATTTACCGCTCGGCGCCTGCTGTTCCATCGCGATGGTGCCACTCAGCTCGACCGTCAAACCCGAGCCGCGCGCCTGGTCCGCCACGTCATAGGCGGCCTTGCGGGTCTCGGCGGTGACGTCGGTGAAGTTCTTGATGCCGAACGGCACGCTGAAGAACGCGACCGTGTCCCGCTCGGTCTTGTTGAGCACGTTCAACGGTGCGCCGCTGCACTTGGATGCGTCCGGCTCCGGGACGAGGCAACCCATCTCCTCGGTGGCGGTGATCGGATTCGGGATCGGCTTGCTGTGGTCCACGATGCCGAGCTGGTTCAGCTTGTCGATCAACGCGTCGATGGCCTGCCGGTTGACCGGGTCGGTCAGCTTCTGCCCCGCGGGCGCCCCGATCACATAGGTCCCGGTGACGGCGTCGAACTTGAACCCCTCGGACATGCCGGGGAAGTGCTGGTCGAGGATCTGCGTCGCGCGCTCCGACGGCAGGTTGGGCATTCTGAAGTCGTCGCTCATCGGCTCCTTCAGCTGAGTGCCCAGCGCGCCGAGGACCAGGAAACCGATGATCCAGATGGGCAGCACTATCCACTTGTGACGGAAGGCGAACTTGCCCCACCGATACAGATAGACGGACACAGGGTTCTCCTCGCGGTGATCGAGTCGTGCCGGATCGAGCGACTGAACCCCTGCGGGCCGACTGCGCCCGCCGAGGAACTACCGAGCTGGAGAGGTCGAACTTCTTCTGAGTCTGCTGTGGACGGCGCACAAGATCAAGAACCGAGCCCGGAAACGACTCGGCCCCGCACCCGAAGAACGAGTGCGGGGCCGAGTTCTACCGGCGATCAGCTGACGCCGACCGGCACCTTCAGCGTTTCCGCCGAGCGCTGCTGCAGTTCCCGCAGCTTGGCGCCTTCGACGTCGATATCGGGGATGATCCGGTCCAGCCACTTGGGCATCCACCAGGCCCACTTGCCCATCAGGATCAGCAGCGACGGGATGAGCACCATCCGGACGATGAACGCGTCGAACAGCACACCGGCGGCCAGCGCGAAGCCGAACGACTTCGCCGTCACGTCGGTCTCCAGCAGGAACGAGCCGAACACCGTGATCATGATGATCGCGGCCGAGGTCACCACGCGGGCACCGTGGTGATAACCGGCGACGACCGCTTCCTTCGGTGACTTGCCGTTGACGAACTCCTCGCGCATCCGGGTCACCAGGAACACCTGGTAATCCATCGCGAGACCGAACACCAAGCCGATCAACATGATCGGCAGGAAGCTGATCAGCGGATGCGGGTCCTCGATCAGCCCGAACTTGCCCTGCTGGAAGATCAGCACCGTCGCGCCGAACGTCGCACCCATGGACAGCAGGAAGCCGAGCGCCGCGGTCAACGGCACCAGGATCGAGCGGAACACCAGGATCAGCAGCACGAACGCGGCACCGGCGACGATCGCCAGATACGGCACGATCTTGCCGAGCAACACGTGGTCGACATCGGCGTAGATCGCGGTGGATCCGGTGATGCCGTATTCGATCCCGAACTCGGCCTGCAGCTGACCTTCCGCGCTGCGGGCGTCGCTGACCAGGTCCTTGGTGGCCTGGTTGTTCGGCCCCGACTTCGGCACGCCGTCGAGCAGCACGCCCTGCTTGTCCTCGCTCCACTTCGGCTCGGTCACGTAATCCATGCCCGGGTAGGCGGAGAGCTTGTCGCGCAACGCCTTGACCGCATTGTCCCGGTTCTCCACCGGCACCTTGGACAGGTCGGCCGCCACGTTCAGCACGCCGTTGCTGCCCTCACCGAACCCCTCGGTGCGCAGCTCGTAGGCCTTGCGGATGGTGGAGGTCTTGGGCTGGCTGTCGTCGCCGGGCAGGCCGAGGTTGAGTCCGGCCGCGGGCGCGGCGAGCGCACCGAGCACCAGGACGCTGAGGCCCAGAGCGAGCCACGGCGCCTTGCCGATCAACCGGCCGAAGCGCATGCCGTTGGTGACCGAGTGGTCGTCCTCCGGATCGTGCTGGGCGACGATCGGCAGCTTCGGCTTGAACAGGGATCGGCCGAACGCACCGAGCAGCGCGGGCATCAGCGTGATCGCGGTGAGCACCGCGAATCCCGCGGCGATCGCACCGCCGAGACCCATGAAGGTCATGAACTGCACGCCGACGATGCTGAGCCCGCCGAGTGCGATGATCACCGTGAGACCGGCGAACACCACCGCGGACCCGGCGGTGCCGAGCGCGGTACCGGCCGCCTCCTCCGCCGAATCCTGTACTGCCAGTTCGTGTTTGTATCGCGAGACGATGAAGAGCGCGTAGTCGATGGACAACGCGATACCGATCATCGACGCGAGGAACGTGGTGAAGCTCGGCACCTCGATCACCGAGGTACCCAACGTGATCAGCGAGATGGACGCGCCCAGGCCGACGATCGCGGTGATGATCGGCACGAAGGCGGCGACGATTGCACCGAACGCCACGATCATCACTACCAGCGCGACGCCCATGCCGATCATCTCGGACTTACCGCTCGGCGCCTCCTGCTTCATCGCGATCGAGCCGCTCATCTCGACGGTCAGCCCGGCATTGCGCGCGTCGGCGGCCACCGCGTAGGCCGCGTCGCGCTCCTTGTCGGTGACGTCGGTGAACTTCTTGATGGTGAACGGCACGTTCATCACCGCTACCGAATCGGGCACGGTCTTGCTGAGCACGTTTAGCGGCGCGCCACTGCACTTGCCCGGATCCGGATCGGCCAGACAGCCCATCTTCTCGGCCGCCTCGACCGGGTTCATGATCGGCTTGCTGTGGTCGACGATGTCGAGTTCGCCGAGCTTGGCGATGAACGCGTCGACGGCCGTCCGGTTCGCCGGGTCGGTGAGCTTCTGGCCCGCCGGGGCCCCGACCACATAGGTGCCGGTGACGGCGTCGAACTTGAACGCGGCGGACGCGCCCGGAAAGTGCTTGTCGAGAATGTCGTTCGCGCGCGCGGACGGCAGGTCCGGCATGCTGAAGTCGTTGGTCATCGGCTTGCTGAGCTGCGAACCCAAGCCGCCGAGGATGACGAAGAGGATGAGCCAGACGGGAAGGACTATCCACTTTCTTCGGAAAGCGAACTTTCCCCATCTATAGAGATAAACGGACACGAAGGATCTCCTAGCGATGCTGGGGGCGTGCTGATTCGGGGCCGGTGACAGCACTCGCGGGGTGCCCTGCATGCCCCCGCCTCCACGTGACGCTTTCTGCCTACCGTGCGGTAGGTAGACTATCCGAGGTCTAAGCGGAGGCACAACCTCAATTTTGCTGGCACCGTTAGCTCGGCGCACGAATGGTGAGAGGATCATCCGATGGCCGCCCGTTCCACCCCCGCCACCGTTGCCGCTGGTCGGGGTACGAAATCCGCGATCCGCGACGCCGCGGTGAAGCTATTCGGCGACAAAGGATTCGAGCAGACGAGCCTGCGTGAGGTCGCGGATGCGGTGGGAATCACAAAGGCATCGCTCTACTATCACTACGCTTCGAAGCTCGATCTGCTGCACGCGATCATCGATCCGATCATCGATCACCTGCGCTCGGTGGTGGTCGATCTCGACCAGTCGCCGCGCGACGCGGACGGCATTCGGGACGTGCTGCGCAACTACCTCCGCGGCATGGTGCACCACCGCGCCGCAGGGGCATTGGTGCTGCGCGACACCGTGACGATCGTCAACGCGATGGCCGACCGACATCCCGATCTCGTCGACGACGATCAGACCCTGCGCGAATGGCTCGCCGGACCGGACGCCACCGATGAGGCCAAACTTCGCGCGAGCGCGGCACTCGCGATGCTCGGTGTCGCGCTGATGTCCAGGGAGTTCGCGCCGGGCGCCGACGACGCCCTGGTGGAAACCACGCTGCTCGATGCGGCGACCTGCGTGCTCAACCCGCGCGGCAGCGCGTAGATTGCAGCTACTCGACGGACCAACCGGAAAACGCCAGGAGAAGCTGTGCACATCACCGCGAAGGTCGACTACGCGGTACGGACGTTGCTCGAGATCGCCCGCGCACCGCAGCTGAACCCGGCTGTGCTCGGCCCCGTCGTCCAGGCGGCGCCGGTGGTGAAGGCCGACGCGATCGCAACGGCCCAGCGAATTCCACCGAAGGTGCTGGAGACGGTGCTGGGTGACCTGCGCCGCGCCGAACTGGTGATCAGCAGGCGCGGCCCCGACGGCGGCTACTGGCTGGCCCGTCCGGCCACCGAGATCTCCGTCGCCGATGTGATCAGGGCGATCGAGGGTCCGCTGGCCTCGGTGCGCGGCGAGCGTCCCGAGGACGTCACCTACCAGGGCGCGGCCGAATCGCTGCAGCGTGTCTGGATCGCCTTGCGCGTGAATATCCGTGCGGTACTGGAGAATGTGTCGATCGACGACGTCGCCAACAATCGGCTACCCGAGTTCGTCGACGCGCTCACCAATGATCCGGGCGCATGGGCGCGTAGAGAGCGCCCGCTGAATTAGGTCCGCTGAATCAGGCAAAGCACCCGCTGAATCAGTTGCCAGGGCCACTGAATTGGACGCCAGGCGCGGCTGAGCGCCTCGACGGGAGGGCATTTATGCAGGTCAGAAATCTTTGCGACGCACGTCACTGTTCGCCGGTATTCTGCGATTCATCATGCTGATTCGACTTCTGCGCACCTATCTGTACCCCTACCGCGCCCAGCTGGCGGGGGTCGTTGTGCTGCAGTTGATCTCGGTGATCGCGATGTTGTATCTGCCGAGTCTCAACGCCGATCTCATCGACAACGGCGTAACCAAGGGCGATATCGGATATATCTGGAGCACCGGTCTACGGATGCTCGCGGTCACCGGCGTACAGATCGTCGCCTCCGGCTGCTCGGTGTACTTCGGCGCGCAGGCGGCGATGAGCGCGGGCCGCGATATGCGCGGTGCGCTGCTGCATCGCGTCGGCACCTTCTCCGCGCGTGAGGTCGGCATGTTCGGCGCGCCGTCGTTGATCACCCGCAATACCAACGACATTCAGCAGGTTCAGCTGCTCATCGCGATGTCGGCGACCATCCTGGTGATGGCCCCGATCATGTGCATCGGCGGCATCATCATGGCGTTGCGCGAGGATCTCGGCCTGTCCTGGCTGCTGCTCATCGCGGTGCCCGCGCTCGGGCTGTCGATGGGTTGGATCATCAGCCGGATGGTGCCCGGCTTCCGGGACATGCAGACCAGGATCGACGAGGTGAACCGGGTACTGCGCGAGCAGATCACCGGCATCCGAGTCGTCCGCGCCTTCGTCCGGGAACGCCAGGAGACCTGGCGCTTCGGCGTCGCCAACTCGGAGCTGACCGATACCGCGTTGCGCGTCGGCAGGCTGATGGCACTGATGTTCCCGCTGGTCATGCTGATCAGCAATGTCACCGCGGTGGCGGTGATCTGGTTCGGCGGGCACGCCGTCGACGCGGGCACCATGCAGATCGGCTCGCTCACCGCGATGCTGTCCTACATCATGCAGATCCTGATGGCCGTGATGATGGCGTCGTTCCTGGCCATGATGGCGCCGCGCGCCGCGGTCTCGGCCGACCGGATCGGCGAGGTGCTGGAGACCGAGTCCTCGGTGGTGCCGCCGAAGCTGCCGCAGCCGTTCAAGGGCGACGCGGCCGATGTCGACTTCCAGTTCGCCGAGTTCGCCTACCCCGGCGCGGAGAAGCCGGTGCTGAAAGCGATTCGGTTCCAGGTGAAGCCGGGCACGACCACCGCGATCGTCGGTTCCACCGGTTCGGGCAAGACCACGCTGCTCAACCTGATCCCGCGGTTGATGGACGTCACCGACGGCTCGGTCTACCTCGGTGGCACCGATGTCCGGCACATCGACCTGGAGCTGCTGCGCGCACAGATCGGCCTGATCCCGCAGAAGGCCTACCTGTTCTCCGGCACGGTGGCCAGCAACCTGCGCTACGGCAATCCGGACGCCACCGACGAGGACCTGTGGCGTGCGCTGGAGATCGCGCAGGCGGACGACTTCGTTCGAGAGATGGCGCAGGGCTTGGAGACTCCGGTCGCCCAGGGCGGCACCACCGTCTCGGGTGGCCAGCGCCAGCGGCTCGCCATCGCGCGGGCACTGGTCAAGCAGCCGCGGGTCTATCTGTTCGACGACTCGTTCTCCGCACTGGACCAGGCGACCGATGCCAGGTTGCGCGACGCGCTGCGCCCGGTGACCAGGGATGCCGCGGTCATCATTGTGGCGCAACGGATCACGACGATCCGCGACGCGGACCAGATCGTGGTGCTGGAGGACGGCGAGATGGCCGGAATCGGCAGTCACGAGCAGTTGATGCGGGACTGTAAGGAATACCAAGAGATCGTTTCGTCCCAGCTGAGCGCGGAGGAGGTGCGATGAGGCCAGGAATGCCGGCTCCCGGTGCGCCGGATGCCAAGGCGAAGTCGTTCGGCCCGTCGCTGAAGCGGCTGCTGCGCAGGCTCGCACCGGAGAAGAAGTTCGTCTGGCTGGTGGTGTTGCTCGCCATCACCTCGGTGGTGCTGAACACGCTCGGCCCGTACATGCTCGGCAAGGCGACCAACCTCGTCTTCGACGGCGTGGTCGGCAAGCAGCTGAAGTTCCCGCCGGGGACCACCAAGGATCAGGCGGTCGAGTACCTGCGGTCCAAGGGCGACAACACCTTTGCCGACATGCTCAGCGCGATGGATGTCGTGCCCGGCGTCGGCATCGACTTCACCGCCGTCGGCCATGTGCTCATGCTGGTGCTCGCGCTCTACATCGGCGCCTCGGTGTTCGGCTGGTTGCAGGCCTTCCTGCTGAACATGGTGATCAACCGGACGGTCAAGCGGCTGCGCAGCGACATCGAGGACAAGATCCATCGACTTCCGTTGCGCTACTTCGATTCCCAGCCGCGCGGTGACATGCTGAGCCGAGTCACCAACGACGTCGACAACGTGTCGCAGAGCCTGCAGCAGACGATGAGTCAGCTGATCGTCTCGGTGTTCACCGTGATCGGCATCCTGGTGATGATGTTCTGGATCTCGCCGATGCTGGCGCTGATCGCCCTGCTCACCGTGCCCGCCGCGATCACCGTCACCGCACTGATCGCGAAACGCTCCAAGCCGCACTTCGTGGACCAGTGGAAGCACACCGGTCTGGTGAACGCCCAGGTCGAGGAGGCCTACACCGGGCACGAGATCGTCACCGCGTTCGGTCGCAGCCGGGAGGTCGGCGCGGAGTTCGACAAGCGCAACGAGGAGCTCTACCAGTCGAGCTTCAAGGCGCAGTTCATCTCCGGGCTGATCATGCCCGCGATCATGTTCCTCGGGAACGTGAACTTCGTGCTGGTGGCGCTGGTCGGCGGCCTGCGGGTGGCGACGGGTCAGCTCTCGCTCGGCGAGGTGCAGGCCTTCATCCAGTACTCGCGTCAGTTCAGCCAGCCGCTCACCCAGATCGGCGCGATGGCCAACCTGCTGCAGTCCGGCGTCGCCTCGGCCGAGCGGATCTTCGAGATCCTCGACGCCGAGGAGCAGAGCCCGGATCCGATCGCGGCCGATACCCGGCCGGTCGATCGCGGCGAGGTCGAGTTCGAGGGCATCTCCTTCCGCTACGAGGAGGAGAAGCCGGTGATCGAGCGGCTGTCGCTGATCGCCGAGCCCGGCCACGTGGTCGCCATCGTCGGTCCCACCGGCGCGGGCAAGACCACGCTGGTGAATCTGCTGATGCGGTTCTACGAGCTCGACTCCGGCGCGATCACCATCGACGGTGTCGACATCACCCGGATCACCCGCGACAACCTGCGTTCCCGCATCGGCATGGTGCTGCAGGACACCTGGTTGTTCAAGGGCACCATCCGGGAGAACATCGCCTACGGCAACCCGAACGCCAGCGAGGAAGACATCCTCGCCGCCGCGCGGGCCGCCTATGTGGACCGTTTCGTGCACGCGCTGCCCGATGGCTACGACACCGTCATCGACGAGGAGGGCTCCGGCGTCAGCGCCGGTGAGAAGCAGCTGATCACCATCGCCAGGGCGTTCCTGGCGAAGCCGTCCATCCTGATCCTGGACGAGGCGACCAGCTCGGTGGATACCCGCACCGAACTGCTGGTGCAGCACGCGACCGCGGCCCTGCGCCGCGACCGCACCAGCTTCGTCATCGCGCATCGCCTGTCCACCATCCGCGACGCCGATCTGATCGTCGTCATGGAGGCGGGCCGGATCGTCGAGCACGGCACGCACGAACGCCTGCTGGAGGAGCGCGGCGCCTACTACCGCCTCTACAACGCACAGTTCGCGGCGGCCTCGGCCGACGTATAGCGCTAGATCAAGGGCCGCTTCGCCGTTCGCATCGGCGGGGCGGCCCCTGTGCTGTCTTGCCGACCACCGCCTTCGGCCGGGGTGTTCGTGCCTGGGAGGATGTCCGGGTGTCAGACCCCGGTTCCTTCTCGTTCACCGTCGGTACCCGCCTCGATGGGCGGCACGGCCGATCGGGCGTGATCAACACCCCGCACGGCTCGATCGCCACCCCCGCGTTCATCCCGGTGGGCACCAAGGCGACGGTGAAGGCGGTGCTGCCGGAGACGATGCGGGAGATCGGCGCGCAGGCGCTGCTGGCCAACGCCTACCACCTCTACCTGCAGCCGGGCTCCGACATCGTGGACGAGGCGGGCGGGCTCGGCAAGTTCATGAACTGGCCCGGCCCCACCTTCACCGACAGCGGCGGCTTCCAGGTGATGTCGCTGGGTGTCGGTTTCAAGAAGGTGCTCGCGATGGAGGCGGTCGACGTCCGCAGCGACGACGTGATCGCGAAGGGCAAGGAGCGGCTGGCCACCGTCGACGACGACGGCGTCACCTTCCGCTCGCACCTGGACGGCTCGAAGCACCGGTTCACCCCCGAGGTGTCCATGGGCATCCAGCACCAGCTCGGCGCCGACATCATGTTCGCCTTCGACGAGCTCACCACCCTGCTCAATACCCGCGGCTACCAAGAGAAGTCGCTGCAGCGCACGCACGAGTGGGCGCAGCGTTGCATCGACGAGCACGAACGACTGACCGCGGCCCGCACGCACCGCCCGTACCAGGCGCTGTTCGGGGTGATCCAGGGCGCGCAGTACGAAGACCTGCGGCGCAAGGCCTGTCGCGGGCTGGAGTCGTTGCGCGGTAGCGAGGGAACGAGTTTCGACGGTTACGGCATCGGTGGCGCGCTGGAGAAGAGCAACCTCGGCACCATCGTCGGCTGGTGTTGCGACGAGCTGCCCGAGGACAAGCCGCGGCACATGCTCGGCATCAGCGAGCCCGAGGACATCTTCACCGCGGTGGAGCACGGCGCCGACACCTTCGACTGCGTGAACCCGTCCCGGGTCGCCCGCAATGCCGCCATCTATGTCGCCGAGGGCCGATTCAATATCAACACCAGCCGGTTCCGGCGCGACTTCACCTCGATCGACGACACCTGCGACTGCTACACCTGCGCCAATTACACCCGCGCCTACCTGCACCATCTGTTCAAGGCCAAGGAAATCCTCGCGGCCACCCTGTGCACAATCCACAACGAGCGCTACACCATTCGGCTGGTCGACCGTATTCGCGCAAGCATCGAGGGCGGCTATTTCGACGAACACAAGGCCGAGACGCTGGGGCGCTGGAAGGGCCGCATTCCGACCCCGTAATCCGGTGGCCCCGAACTCCACAGCGTGAAGTTCGGTGGCCGCCAACATCTTTCAGCTGAGTAGCGCGGGTTCTTTGCTCGGTGCATAGGTCGGTTCGTGCTTCTTGAGCCAGGCGATCACTCGATAGGTGATCGGCAGCACGATGATCTCCGCGAGCGTCTTCCACAGGAAGCCGACGATCACGTAGTTCACGAACTGACTCCACGAGTCGATGCCGATGGCGGTGGCCGCGATCGAGCAGAAGATCAGCGTGTCACCGAACTCGCCGACCACGGTGGAGCCGATCAGGCGCGCCCACAGGTGCTTTTCCTTGGTTCGTTCCTTGATCAGCACCAGCGTCGCGGAGTTCAGCATCTCGCCGACGAAATAGCCGGCCAGGCCCGCCGCGACCAGCTGTGGCGTGGTGCCGATGACGGTGCGGAACGCGTCCTGGTTCTCGTAGAACGACGCTGCGGGCAACTCGATCGCGATCTTGAAGCACACCGCGACCAGCAGCAGGATGGCGAAGCCGTAGTAGATGGCCCGGCGCGCGGACTTGAAGCCGTAGATCTCGCTCAGCACGTCGCCGAGGATGTAGGCCAGGGGGAAAAGGAACCAGGCGCCGTCGGTGCTGATCGGTAGCACCTCGATGGGCCCGAGCTGCACCGAGTGGTCGGTGAAGAACTGCACGCCCTTGGTCGCACAGATGTTAGAGATGATCAGCGTCGCCGTGAACAACGCCACGATCGGTGTGTAGTACCCCCGCGCTACCTGGGCGAATGCCGCATGGTCCGGCGCGGGGTGCCCAGATTCGGGGACTTCGGTTTTATTCGGCTCACTCACCCGCATCATCCAACCAGGTTGTGGAATACCCTGTAGCAATGACGAATCCCGGCGATTCCGACGAATGGTGGAAACAGTACGGCGGCCAAGGCGTATCGCCGGAATCCGGTGCGCAGAGCTCGGTTCCGCAATACCCGAACGCTGAACAGCCATCGGGGTACCCGTCGGCGCCGCAGTACCCGCAACAGCCCGCCCAGCCCATGACGCCGCCGCCGCAACAGCAATACCCGGGCTATCAGCAGCCGCAACAACCGTATGGGCAGCAGCCTCAGCAGCCGTATGGCCAGCCGCCGAACTACGGTTACCAGCCCGCCTATCAGCCGTACGGGGTGCCGCAGTCGCAGGGCACCAACGGCATGGCGATCGGCGCGCTGATCTCCTCGCTGGCCGGGTTCGTCACCTGTGGCCTCGGCTCGATCGTCGGGATCATCCTCGGCGTCATCGCGTTGAACCAGGTCAAGCAGAGCGGCCAGGAAGGCAAAGGCATGGCGCTGGCCGGTATCTGGATCGGCGTCGGCGCGATCGTGCTCGCCATCCTGTGGTTCGTCGTCGTGCTCGTCGCAGGCACTACGTAGCCGCGACCCCCACCAAAACGTCAGGGGCGCACCCGATAACGGGTGCGCCCCTGCGCGTGTCTTCAGCCGATCGGCGTCAGGACTTGACGACCTGGGTACCACCGGCGAACTTGTCGTGCCAACCCTGCTTGTTCGGGTCCTGCGAGATGGTGACCATGATGTAGATGGCGAGGCCGAGCGAGACCAGTCCACCGACGCACGGGATGATGCTCGCCGCGATGAACACGTTGCGCTTCAGCGAGGTGACCGGCTCGATCTTGGCCGCGCCGCCGGGGGCGAGCACCTTCAGGCCCAGCACCTTCTTGCCGATGGTGGTGCCCTGCGAGGTCTCCATGCCGACGAAGTAGGCGAGCTGCACCAGGGTCCAGACCAGGCCGAGGCCGATGATCAGCCCGAAGCTGTTCTTCACCAGGAAGTAGATGATCAGGTACGGAATGTAGAGGATGAGTGCGTCGATGACGCGCGCACCGATGCGGGTGCCGAGGTCACCCGGCTGCCCACCGTACTGGTTGAAACCGCCCGGCTGCTGCGGGTACTGGCCGTACTGATCCGGCTGGCCGTACTGCGGCTGCTGGCCGTACTGGGGCTGCTGGCCATACTGCGGGGGCTGCTGGCCGTATTGCGGCGGCTGCTGACCGTACTGCTGGCCGCCCTGGGGGAACTGTTGGCCGCCTTGCGGGAACTGCTGCCCGCCCTGCGGATGCTGCTGGCCGCCTTGCGGGTACGGCTGCTGCCCATACGGCTGCCCGCCCTGCGGATATTGGTTGGGGTCGTACCCACCGCTTGTCATAGTTTGTCCTCGTCGAGTGATCAGTAGTTGGACGAATGCGTACGTTACGGACATCGACTGCGTTGCAACAACCCATTCCCGTCGAGTATCCACGGTTCGCGCGGCAGATGTGCCGGGTCGAAGCTGTCCAGCAACTCCGCCGCCGAGGTCGCCAGGTAGCCGAGCGAGTGGGCCAGCGCGGCCACGACCTGGTCGGGCGTGTTGCCGAGCGCGCGTTGATCGGCGAGGGTCACCGCACCGTCGCGCTTTGCCAGACGTTGTCCCTCGGCGTTGAGAACCAGTGGAACATGGGCATAGTGCGGCACCGGAAGCTCGAGCAGTGTCGTGAGATAGGCCTGACGCGGGGTGGACGGTAGCAGGTCGTCGCCGCGCACCACCTGATCGATGCCCTGCGCCGCGTCGTCGACCACCACCGCGAGGTTGTAGGCCGGGATGCCGTCGCCGCGCCGCAGCACCACGTCATCCACCGGTGCGCGGTAGCGCTCGTGCAGGTCGTCGATGATCTCGAATTCGGTTGCCGCGGCACGCAAACGCAGCGCGGCCGGACGGCCTTCTTCGCGAAACCTGGTGCGTGCCTGGTCGGTCAGGGCGCGGCAGGTGCCCGGATAGGCGCCGAGCGGGCCGTGTGGCGCCGTTGCCGCCTGCTGGATTTCTCTTCGCGTGCAGAAACATTCGTAGGTGAGTCCGGCGGCGGTGAGTCGGTCGATGGCTGCCTGGTAGTACGGCAGACGCTCGGATTGCCGGACCACCGGGCCGTCCCAGTCGAGGCCGATCGCGGCCAGGTCGTCCAGCTGCCGCTGTTCGGCGCCCGGGCGGACTCGGTCCAGATCTTCCACCCGGATCAGGAAGCGCCGACCGGTCGAGCGGGCGAAGGCCCAGGCGAGCAGTGCCGTGCGCAGGTTTCCCACGTGCAGATCCCCGGACGGGCTCGGCGCGTACCGGCCCGCACCCGGCTCAGGCACGGGCCTGGCTCGGGCGCGATGACGTGGACACGGTGCCCATCGTAGATATCAGCCGCGCAGCTGCGGCGTCAGCTCCTCCGGCGAGATCGGTGTCTGCGCGTCCAGGGCGTCGATCAGTGCCTGGGAGTGTGAGATCAGTCCGGCGTGGTCGATGCCGTACGTGTCCGCGCCGTCGGCTGGCCGGTACTCGGTCAGCCGGGTGACCGCACGGGTGAGCAGGGTGCGCGCGCCCTTGGGATTACCGCGCTGGATGTGTGTGACGCCGACAGCAAGCTGGGCAAGTGCCTGCCACAGCATCCGCTCGGCGAACGGTCCGTTCTTCCATGCGGCCTCTAATACCTCGTGCGCGTTGAATGCCAAACCGTCGTCCAGCAGTTGCTGAGCGAAGGTGAGGGTTTGCTGTGGCGGTAGGTCCAGATCGTCGGGAATTCGGGCAACTCCGACACTGCCGGGTGGTAGCGGACGGCCCAATCGGTCACGCGGACGAGAGTTATGGGCGCGACCTGCGTCGTCGCGATCGCGGTCAACCATGCCTTCCATCATGCCCGCCCCCGGCGGTGGCGTCGATGCGCCAGTGTCCACAGAAAGAAACAATCACGGATCACGGAGCAATCACATCGGCCGAAAAGTTTGCGGTTGACCGATCAAGGGAATGGTCGATACCTGCTGGCAATGTTTCCGCAACATTTCATCTTCGCAAACTTGGCAATTGCGATGATTCAATAAGCAAGAGGCGGGCAAACTTTCGAACGACCTGCTAGTGTTTATCGCGCGGGGGCAACCTCGTGGGGTGTATTCCACCCCGACGTACAGTGCGATAACGACGCACCGTGTAGTTGCGTGCTTCCGATAGGCGCACAGGGGATTCGGCGTTGCTTGGCCGGGTGCCGGTGCTAGTTGAACGATGTCAGAAGAAATCTCGTTCTCGACGCAGCAAAGGAGCTAGTGCCGTGGAGGTTGATTTGACGGATGCTGTGTGGCGCAAGAGCACATACAGCGGCCCTGATGGGAACTGTGTGGAAGTCGCCTTTCTGGTCGACGGCAAAATCGCGGTCCGTGACACCAAGGACAACGGATATGGCCCGGTACTGGCGTTTGCCCCGGGTCAGTGGGATGCATTCCTAACTGGAGTGGCGCAGGGGGAGTTCGGTCGCGCCTGATAACAGCAGGTCGCTTGAACAGGCACTATGGGCCCCGGGTCGGCACGGACTCGGGGCCTTCGCAATATTCGGGCACCGGGGTTTTCCGGCGTCCGAATACTTGCGTGTCGGGATAATGCGCGTGCGTCAGCTAATGGCCGTCGGCTATCGGGCCGAGCCGTTACCGCCCGAGCCGTTCCCATCCCGGCTACCGCGTTCCTGGTAATTCCGTAGCACCGCGAGCTGCCGCCGCTCTTCCTCGTGGTCGGTCTCGTGATTGCGCTCGGACTCCTGCCACGGATCGGCCCGGAAGAAGCTGCCGGTCCCCGGCTTGCCCGCCAAGCCGAGCTTGCTCATCTTCTTCGGCACCGGCGCGCCCTGGTACTCCAGCGGAATCGGATGACCGTGGTCGTCCACCGGGCCGAGCGGCTGATGGAGCTCGATGTACTCGCCGTGCGGCAGTCGCCGGACCACGCCGGTCTCGACGCCGTGCGCCAGCACCTCCCGGTCGCCGCGTTGCAGACCCAGGCAGATTCGATAGGCCGCGAAGTAGGCCAGCGGCGGGACCAGCAGGATGCCGATCCGGCCGATCCAGGTCGTCGCGTTCAGCGAGATGTCGAACTTGTAGGCGACGATGTCGTTCACGCACGACAATGTGAGCACGACATAGAACGCGATCGACATCGCACCGATCGCGGTGCGCACCGGCACGTCACGCGGGCGTTGCAGCAGGTTGTGGTTGACGTCCCTGTCGCCGGTGAGCCGCTTCTCGATCCACGGATAGGTGATCAGTACCGTGAACACCAAGCCCATGATCAGCGCGCCCCACACCGGGGCGGGCACCGTATAGCGGCCCAGATATAGCTCCCATGGCGGGATGAGGCGCATCATGCCGTCGGTCCACATCATGTAGAAGTCCGGCTGTGAACCCGAGGAGATCTGAGAAGGGTTGTACGGGCCCATGTTCCAGATCGGGTTGATCTGCAACAACCCGCCCATGATGGCGACGATGCCGAGGGTGAACGCGAAGAACGAGCCCTGATCCAGCGAGAACACCGGCACGATACGGGCGCCGACCACGTTGTTCTCGGTGCGGCCCGGACCGGGGAACTGGGTGTGCTTCTGGTACCAGACCAGCGCGACGTGTGCCGCGATCAGTGCGAGCATGATGCCGGGGAAAAGCAGCACATGCGCGATGAACAGGCGCGGGATGATGATGGTGCCCGGATAGTCGCCGCCGAACATCAGCCAGTGCATCCAGGTGCCCATGATCGGGATGCCGAGCGTGATGGACGAGAACGCCGCCCGCAGGCCGGTCCCCGAGAGCAGGTCGTCGGGCAGCGAGTAGCCGAAGTACCCCTCGAACATCGCCAGGATCAGCAACAGCGAGCCGATCACCCAGTTCGCCTCACGCGGCTTGCGGAACGCGCCGGTGAAGAAGACCCGGAACAGGTGCACGATGATCGACGCCGCGAAAAGCAGTGCGGCCCAATGGTGTACCTGCCGCACGAACAATCCGCCACGCACCTCGAACGAGATGTTCAGCGCCGTCTCGTAGGCCCGCGACATGGTCACGCCGCGTAACGGCTGGTAGGAGCCGTCGTAGACCACCTCGGTCATGGACGGGTCGAAGTACAAGGTCAGATACACGCCGGACAGCAGCAGGATGATGAAGCTGTACAGCGCGATCTCGCCGAGCAAGAACGACCAGTGCGTCGGAAAGACCTTGTTGATCGAGCGCTTGAGGAAGTTGGCGGCCTGATATCGCTCGTCGGCGGAATTCGCCTGCGCGCTGACCTTGCGACCGAGTTGAGTTGCCATGGTCGACACCCCGCCCCTGGGAGAGTGGTATGCGTTCTACTACAGACGGTAGCAGGTACCCCGTACGGAATCGATAGCTTTTCCCGGATCTACTTGCAGACCAAGATCATTCGCCGCTCGCCCGTCGTCAACTCTGCTCTCGAACGGGACATGAGGGCGGACCTTCTCGACGATTGCCGCGGTCATGTCCCGTTGGGCGCGAGCCGCTGACTGGCGGGTTCGATAGTGTCGGGCGGTGAGTTCGATGGCGCCGCAGGACGCGACGATGTACTGGCTGTCGGGCCGTACTCGTAACGATCTGTTCCTGCTGTACTGCTTCACCGACAGCGGGTGCCCGTCCGCGGATCTGCGCGCCTTCGTCGGCGAACGTAGCGCGCGAATCGCCGACCTGCGGGTCCGGGCGCGTTCCGTGCCGCGCGATCTCGACTACCCGTCATGGGTGCCGTGCGAGTTCACCCCCGATCAGTTCGTCGAGCATGTGCTGCCGAAGCCGGATTGGGCGCACCTTCAGGCCGCGCTCGGCGAGGTGGTCGATACCGGGGTGGATGCGGCGGTGCGGCCGTGGCGATTGCACGTGTTCCGCGGCATCACTGATGCGCCTGCGCAGGAACACACGAGCCCGGCACTCGTAGCGGTTCTGCAGATGTCGCATGCCCTCGCTGATGGTCGTCGCGCCGCCGAAATCGCGCGGGCGCTGTTTGCCGAGGCGGACATGGAAGTTGGCGCAACACCGGAGCCCATGGTGGGCGTTCCGCTCACCGATCGACTGCCCGGAGCGCGGGCGCTGGCCGCCTTGGTGGCGCGCGCGAGGTCGTTCGGTTCCAGGGCGGTCGATGCGAAGTCGGCCGGTGCCGAGGTGGCCGAATTCGGACCTTCTGCCACGCTCGGGGATTCGGCGGCTGATCTGCTTCGCGTTCCGATCGGTTTAGCGACCTCCGCGCCAGTGGATGCGGTGTTGGCGGTGCCACGAATGCCGATTCGGCTGGCCCGGACGGCTTTCCGTGGTTATCAGGCGTTTCGCGCGCAGCAGGAGCTTGCCGGGCTCACCACGGCGGGTCGGCTGCCGCCGCCCGGGCCTGACTTTCCGCCCAGCCTGGTCAATCAGGCTGCGGTGGACGCGGATTCGGCTCATCAGGTGCGAATGATCGTGTGCGAGGCCGCATCGTTGCGTGTTCCTGAACGCACGGTGACTGTTGTCGTGCTGACCGCCGTGTCGCTCGCGCTCGCGCGCTACCTCGAAGAACGGGGCGGTCCGGTGGAGCGGCTCGGAGCGCAGGTGCCCATGGCGCTGTCCGACACCGCAATGCCGAACGCGCGCAACAACTATCGCAGCCTCAGTGTCGATCTCTGCATCGATGAACCCGATCTCCGCCTTCGTGCCGACAAGATCGCCGCGGCCATGGCCGACCGGCGCTTACGTGCACAGCATCCCCTGTTGATGGCGCAGGATCGCGTCACCGCCGTCGTCCCCGCACCGATGCTCCGCCGCGATATCGCCCGCTATCCCCTTGATGCGGTGCCCGATTCGATCGCCGGACACACGGTCGTTTCCAGCGTGCACCGCGGCCCGGCGAACCTCACCTTCGGCGGCCGGGTCTGCTTCACCGGCGGCTTCCCGGCGATCGGCTCGGTCATGCGCTTGACCCACGGTGTGCACGGACTCGGCGAGACAGTCACGATCTCACTCCATGCGGATACCGCGACACTTCCGGATCTCGACGTTTACGCGGAGCTGCTGGGTGCCGCGTTGGACGAGGCAGCGCAAAGCTTGAAGTAATTGCGCTACAGCAGAATTCGGTATCTAGCCCTCGGCGGGTTTGTGCCACACCAGTGAGTACCGCCAGTAAACGAGCCGCCGCACCCGCGCCCCGGGCAGGATCGCGGCCGCCTGCTGCCGCACCTGACGAGTCGTCAGCGGCGGATCCATCACCACCGGCATAGCACTGTGACTCGGCTCGATGGCATGCCATTTCCCGCGACCGAACCTACGGAGAACCGCAAACCCGATCCCGAGAACCCGATGACCGACCGCCGCCGCGAATTCCACCGGCAGTTCCCGAGCAACGTCCGCCCGCGGCAACGCAACGACGGCGAGAACCCCGCCCGGCCGCAGCGCGTCAGCCAAGACCGGCAACGCCTTGTCGAGCGGCATATGGTGCAACGTGCTGATCGACACGATCGCATCGTAGCTCGCCGCAGGCAGCGGCTGCTCCAGCACGTCCCCGAGAATGCAGGTGACATTGCCCGGCGTCGCCTGCTTCGCGGCATCGATCATCACCGGTGACCGATCGATGGCGTCCACCTGTTCGGCATGCCGCGCCAGCTCGACCGCGAACGCACCGGACCCGCACCCGACATCCAGCACCCGAGCGCACGGCTTCGGCAGTTGCCGCACGAGAAACCGGTGGTAGAAGGTGTTGTGGTTCCACTCGAGTCCAGCCATCAATCCCACTCTGCCACAGGATTTCCGAGCATCGCTGCCGAGCCGACGGCACTAGTCGAGCGTTAGCGTCGCCGTCACCGTGTCGCCGCTGACCGTCGACGTCGCCGCCCCGAGCAGCCTGCGCGCTGCCGAGTTGTCAACCGTGGTGACAGCCACAACCCGGCGCGCCCCGATCTCCACCGCAACCACCCGCAGCTGCTCGGCCACGGCCCGGCCCACACCACGCCCGCGATCCGAACGACCGATCCACACCCCCGCCTCGAACCCTTCCGCGCCGGGCTGCAACCGCGCCGCCCCCACCACCCGACCATCCACCGCAATCAGATACGTGTACTCCACCGGCACCTCCGCCAGCAGCGCCCGCCCACGATGGAATTCGAGAAACGCCTGCCGGCGCTCCGCATTCCACCCCGGCTCACCCGCCACCGGCGGCATCACCTCCAACGGATCCGCATCGGCAACCGCCGCCTCGAGCAGCAGCGTGAGGTTGTCCTCCGTCAGCGGCTCGAGTCTGACCGTCGCCATATCCCTGTCCACAACACCGAGCCTCCTGGACCGGCGATGCCCAGGTCAACGGAATTCCTGCAGCGCTAGCCTGCCGATGTCGTGCAACACTCAAAATGAGTGTGCCACTTATGAATTGACCGCGCAGACCGCCGCTCCGCTCTGGCAGACTGTGCGACGCGGGCTCCTACTGGGGGAGTGGTAACAGGTCCGAACGCCGTCACCGCGCGGGCCGATATGCCGAGTTATGGGGGATTCGACGTGAAGTTCTCGATTCAACGCACGGGCCTGGTGGTCGGCCTCATCGTGACAGCAGGCGTGCTCTCGCTGACTTCGACGACCGGCGCAGGCGCGGCCCCGGTCGAATATCAGCCACCGGAACTCACCTTCGTCGCCACCGGCCCGCACGAGATCACCGCGACGATTCGCAACCCCAACGCGACCGGCATCTGTTACGCCATCATCGGCCTCGATACGTCGGTCCACGAGTTCGCCGAACACGACGGCACCGGCTACGCACCCGCAGGGCGGACCATTCAAGTAACCCGGCACGATCTTCCCGCGGACCGCTACCGCCTCAGCGGCTACTGCGGCTCGTCGGCGACCTCACGGGATCAACGAAAGGCACCCGACCAGGAAGTCATTGTGCCGGGCGACAAGCCAGGCTCCAGCGGGTCCAGCTAGCGCATTCACGGTCATCCAGCCTGGAAACACGCAGGCTACGATGGCCGGGTGAACGACCGGCGTGCTCGGATCGGGGCGGCCACCTGCGCGGATGATCGATTCGGCTCAGGATCGGCAGCGAGCCGGTCGAGCGGGATGTGGTCGGGTGACTCGACGTCTGAGAGGACGGGATGCTGCGCGCTGGTGAGGTTTTCGCCGGGTACGTGATCGAGCGCCAGCTGGGTCGCGGCGGTATGGGTTCGGTATATCTCGCGCGCCATCCGCGGCTGCCCCGCCGAATCGCGCTGAAGCTGCTCAGCCCGGACTTGCACGCCAACGACGAAATGCGCGCACGGTTCGAGCGCGAGGCGGAACTGGTCGCACAGCTGGACCACCCGAATATCGTTGCGGTGTACGACCGCGGCGTCGAAGACGGCGTCCGCTGGATTTCCATGCAGTACGTCGACGGCATCGACGCCGGGGTCCTCGACCCCCGCTCGCTGGACCCGGCCCGTGCCGTCGAGATCATCGCCGAGACGGCGAAGGCCCTCGACTACGCACACGCCGTTGGCGTCCTGCACCGCGACGTGAAACCGGCCAACATCATGCTGGCCCGCGCGACCGCCGGTCAGGACGAGCGAGTCCTGTTGACCGACTTCGGCATAGCCCGCCTGCGCGACGACTCCCACCAACTGACCCGAACCGGGATGTTCGCCGCCACACTGGCCTACGCGTCCCCCGAACAACTCTCAGCCGCCGCCGTCGACCACCGATCCGACCAATACGCCCTGGCCTGCACCCTCTTCTGGCTCCTGTCCAACACCGCCCCCTTCGCCGCGGACAACCCCGCCGCAATGATCGCCGGCCACCTCCAACAACCCCCGCCCCGGATCACCACCCGCCGCCCATCCCTACCGCCCGCCATAGACGCGGTCCTGACCAAGGCCCTGGCCAAGCAGCCCGCCGAACGTTTCGACTCCTGCTCGGAATTCGCCACCGCAGTACGCCGAGCACTGACCCCCGGCGCAACTGCCAACTCGGCCAGCCGATCCCCGAGCGAGTCGACAACCGGCCACGCCCCTCCTACCGTGCCGCAATCATGGGTGCCCCCGCGCACACAGGCCTCGAACGAGCCGACGCGCCGGGCAAATGAGCCCACGCGGCAGTCGGAATCGGTTGCGCCAGAGCAGGAGCCAAGTCAGCGCACGCAATGGGCGGAGTCGACTGAAGACCCGCAGCAGGCGCTGGCAGAACGACGTCCTGCCGGGCGAACCGCGCGCAATGCCGGTATCGCCGGGGCGGCGGTACTCGTCGTGGCCGCGGTCGTGGTGGGAATCATCTGGGGCAATACGGGATCCCGCACGCCGTCGTCGCCGACCACACCATCCGGTCCCGGCGCATCGCGGCCGATCGACTGGTCTGGGGCCGTCGCTCCGGGCACTGCCGGTGCGCCCCGCGCCATCGAGCCCGTGACGCAGGTCGACCTCCAAGGCAAGGAAGTCGCGAAACCGAGCGCCGCCAACACTCCGGCTGGCGATGGTAAGGCGACGTGCGCGCCGGTAACCATCGCCACGACAGCCGTTTTCACCGGCTCCGACGCAGGCGCCGGTGGCAGCGCCGACGGCGGCGTGAAGTTGGCCATCGACCAGTTCACGAAGGCGAACCCGGGATGCCATGTCGCACTGCGGGAATTCGACTCCGCGGGCGGCTCTCAGGCCGCCGCGGGAGTGGCCGCGCAGATCGTGAACGACCCGTCGATCGTCGCGCTGATCGGTCCGGTGTTCTCCACGGAAATCCAGGCCGCCGGAAAGGTTTTCAACGATGCGGGGCTCCCGTTCCTGACCCCGTCGGCGACCGACCCCGCGCTGTCCACCAACGGTTGGCACTCCTTCTTCCGCGGCTTGGCCGCCGACGATGTCCAGGGCACCGCGCTGGCGAAGTACCTGGTCAACACCGCTCACTTCCGCAAGATCTGCGTCATCCAGGACAAGACCGGCTACGGCAGAAGCCTGGCGGGCAGTGCCGTCTCCAGCCTCGGCTCGGCCGCCGACCCGAACTGCGCGGCGAACATCGGCAAGGACGACCGTGACTTCACCACGGTGACAACAGATATCGCCGTCGCCAAGCCGGACGCGATCTTCTACTCCGGCTTCTACGAAGCGGCCGCTGTACTGCTGAAGCAGCTGAGGCAAGCGGGCATCACCGCCCCCTTCGTCTCCGCGGAAAGCACCGTAACCCCGGATTTCATTGCCCAGGCAGGCGATTCGTCGGCAGCCGCACTCGTGTCCTGCTCTTGCGGCCCGGTGGTCACTCAGTTCGCCAGCGACTACCAGGCTCTCAATGGTCATGCCCCCGGCCCGAGTTCCGTCGAGGCCTACGACCTCACCACCATCCTCTTGCAGGGCATCACCTCCGACCGCGCCTCCCGCGCCGACCTCATCGACTACCTCCGCGGCTACGAGGGCACCGGCCTCGCCCGCACCTACCGCTGGTCCACCACCGGCGAACTGGCAACACCCCAAACCTGGCTCTACAAGGTCAAGTAACTACCTCGGTCTGTCTCCAGGTAGCGCAGCATGTTTGCCACTCCGCACCTCCTGCAACCTGTTGCTGCATCGAGGGAGACTTTGTCGCAATGCTGCTACCGTGAGTGAGCCGTCAGGTTCTGGGCGGCTGCCAGGACTTTCCGGATTCGAACGGTGTTTCACTCGTCGAAATCGCGTGTCCAGCAGGGACTGTGAGGTGGGCACGGTGAATCTGCGTTTACCGCACAGCATTCCGGTCCTCGACGTGCAATCGTTAGCAATGGTCACCTATGGTCGGTTGACACCTGATACACCTCCGACCTTTCCCGAGGCACGTGACCGAGCCGCGTGCCCGCGCACCGACCGTCTGGAGTCACGTCCTTGACCACGTCACCATTCACCGTGTCCGACAACGCCGCACCTGGGGTCTGCCCCGTCCAACACGGATCACCCATCGATACCGATGGCCCCCGAGTGCTGCTGCACACCCCGGAGTTCGCCGCCGATCCGCATCGCGCTTACGCCGAGATGCGCCGCCAGTACGGCTCGCTGGTGCCGATCGAGCTGGCCCCGGATGTACCGGCGACGCTGGTGGTCGGTTACCAGGCCGCGCTGCGAATCCTCAACGACCCCGAGCACTTTCCGGCCGATCCGCGGACCTGGCAGCAGCACATCCCCGACGACTCACCCATCAAGCCGATGATGGAGTGGTACCCGAACGCGCTGCGCAACAGCGGCGCCGCGCACGCCCGCTATCGGCAGGCATACACCGCCGCCATCGACGGAATCGACC
The DNA here is from genome assembly GCF_050955855.1 of Nocardia sp. CA-128927. Taxonomy (NCBI): domain Bacteria; kingdom Bacillati; phylum Actinomycetota; class Actinomycetes; order Mycobacteriales; family Nocardiaceae; genus Nocardia; species Nocardia sp. CA-128927. The sequence goes on from NZ_CP192087.1 coordinate 365,937, forward strand.
TGCACGCCCTGCATTCCACCGTCGAGCGCATTGCTATCCCGCTGATCAACACCTTCTGCCAGACCGGCTCGGCCGACCTGGTGACCCAATACGCGTTTCCGCTGGTCTTCGAGGTGCTCAACCAAATGGTGGGCTGCTCAGCGGAATTGGGCCAGCGGGTCGCAACCGGCATGGCCGCGCTGTTCGACACCGTCAACGCCGCCCAGGGCATGCAGATGCTCAGCGAGGCGCTGCTGGAGCTGATCGGCCTGCGGCGCGCGGAGCCCGGCGACGACGTCACCTCCCGACTAGCGCATCACCCGGCCGAACTCGACGACACCGAAATGCTGTGCCAGCTGATCAGTTTCTACGGCGCGGGCATCGAACCGCAGCAGAACCTGATCATCAACACCCTGCTCCTGATGGTCACCGACGACCGCTTCGGCGGTGACGTCCTCGGCGGCAGCCTGTCGACCCGCGACGCGCTGGACGAGGTCCTGTTCAACGACCCGCCGATGGCGAACTTCTGCACCTCGTACCCGAGGCAGCCGATCCTGATCGACAACAACTGGTTACCCGCGCACCAGCCGGTCCTGATCAGCCTCGCAGGCTGCAACAACGACCCCGAGATCCGCGGCGGCGACCGCACCGGCAACCGCTCGCACCTGGCGTGGGCCGCCGGACCGCACGCCTGCCCGGCCAAATCCGTTGCCTACCTGATCGTGCAGGACGCCATCGACCAGCTGCTCGACGCGCTGCCCGAGATGGAACTCGCGGTGCCCGCGCACGAATTGGTGTGGCGGCCAGGGCCTTTCCACCGCGCGGTCGCGGCACTGCCGGTCGTCTTCCCCAAGTCCCCTCCGTTGAACATGATGTAAGGAGCGTCCGATGGAGCATGAACCGATAGTTCTGGACACGACCGGTGCCGACATCCAAGGCGAGTCCGCGCGGATCCGGGCGCGCGGGCCCGTCGCGGTAGTGGAATTACCCGGCGGCGTGCCCGCCTGGTCGGCCACCGACGCGACCGTGCTCAAGAGCCTGCTTGCGGATCCGCGCGTGTCCAAAGATCCTCGGCAGCACTGGTCTTCGTTCATCAACGGCGAGATCACCGAGGCATGGCCGTTGCTGCCCTGGGTCGCGGTGGACAACATGTTCACCGCCTACGGCACGGACCATCGGCGGCTCCGGAAACTGGTCTCGCCCGCGTTCACCCACCGCCGCACCACGGCGCTGCGCCCGCGAATCGAGGCGATCACCGAGAACCTGCTGAACGCCCTGGCGGCCACTCTGCCCGGCGAATCAGTAGACCTCCGTGCGGGATTCGCGTACCCGGTGCCGATCCAGGTGATCACCGAGATGATGGGCGTGCCCGAACATCTGGGCGGCGGCCTGCACAAATGCGTCGACGGATTCTTCGACACCTCGTTCACGCCCGAGCAGGCACAAGCCAACTACCTCGAAATGTACCGGCTCATCAGCGAACTCGTCGCCTACCGGCGCGAGACGCCCGGCGACGACGTCACCAGCGTTTTGATCGCCACCCGCGCCGAGGACGACGGCTCACAGCTGGTCGAGAAGGAACTCGTCGACACCCTCATGCTGGTCATCAACGCGGGTCACGAAACCACCGTCAACCTCCTCGACCAGGCGATCTTCGCGCTGCTGACCCACCCCGAGCAACGCGCCGACGTGGTCGAGGGCCGAGTGCCCTGGTCCGACGTGGTGGAGGAAACACTGCGCTACGAGGCACCGGTCGCGCACCTGCCATTGCGCTACGCCGTCGACGACATCGACATCGGCGACATCCGAATCCCCAAGGGGGAGGCCATCCTCGCCTCCTACGCGGGCGCCGGCCGCGACCCGAACCTGCACGGCGCAACGGCCGACCGGTTCGACATACACCGCACCAACAAGGACCACCTGTCCTTCGGCCACGGCGCCCACCACTGCATCGGCGCCCCGCTGGCCCGCCTCGAAGCGGCGATCGCCCTCCCCGCCCTCTTCGAGCGCTTCCCCAACCTCAGGCTGGCGGTAGACCCGGCGGAGTTGCAGCCCGTGGGCAGCTTCGTCTCCAACGGCCACCGCCAACTACCGGTGTACCTGGGGGAGTAGATCTACCGGCGTGGGGTGCCGTCCAACGGCACCCCACCTTCACTCGATGAATGCCAAGGCTGCAATCGCGAGGCCGACCAGCGCGAACACGTCCACCCACGCCACGCGCTTGGCCTTTTCGTTGAGCTCGCGGAATCCGACGGTGAGCGCGAGCGCGACGAAGCTACTCATGCTGATCGCGGCCGCGATGATCGCAGCAACTCGAATCGGGGCAACGAAGGCGCCGACGATAACTCCGGCTCCGACCAGCGCGAGCAGCAGTGCGCGATGCCGCAACAGCAGCTCTTGGTCGCGATTGCCGAGATCGGTGCCGTAAACCGCGACAGCGCGGCGAGGTGTGCAGGCGACGATGCCGGGGACCACATGGATCACACCGATCAGCACCAGCACTGCCTGCGCGAGGTATTCGAATCGCATATCCGCCCTTTCCGTAGGTCGTGCAAGCATGGCGAGTATGGGTGGCGCGGCACTTCCAGAAACACGCTGTCTCGCGACCGTGTGGCTGTGGCCGGGTCATGCCGTGTATCGGGGCCCGTCGCTGCGGCTCGACGCGCACTGCGGCTCGGTGCACTGTTTGGCGGTCGGCCTCGACGCGCCGTTCACGCTGCGCGCCGACGGGCTGGAGAAGACCGTTGGTAGCGCGGTGATTCCGCCCCGCATGGTCCATCAGATCGTGGCCAACGGCGAGCAGATGCTGTTCTGCTACATCGATCCCAGCTCGCCGCAGGCGAAGACATGCTGGGATCGGATGACCACTCGCTCCGCCGGATTCGGGCTGGACCACCGCGATGAAACCGACCTGAAAAGCCTTGCCACACAACCGGATTTCGATCCCAAGGCCGCGATCGACTTGGCCTGCGGTCCCGGCGCGGCGCAGATCGACGGCAGGATCGCGGCGGCTGCGGCGACGCTGCAAGCCCACCCGGCTCGGCCGAACTCGGCTGCCGAACTAGCCGCCGAGGCGCACCTGTCGACCTCGCGGTTCCTGCACCTGTTCGCCCTGCACGCGGGCACCAGCTTCCGCCGTTATCGGATGTGGGCGCGCATGCTCAGCGTCGGCCGTGCTGTTGCGAAGGGTGCCGATCTCACGACCGCAGCCGCGGACGCGGGTTTCGCCAGCCCTTCGCACTTCAGCGATACCTTCCACGCCATGTGCGGACTCACCCCAAGCGGACTGCTCGCCGGTGGTGTCCAAATCGTCGTGCTCGATTAGCGCTGTTTCGCGGCTAGGCAAAGTTCGCGAGCAGGCGTGTGTCCAAGTGTCGTAGGTAGTCACTTCCGAAAGGGCCGTTTTCGAGTCCGATCAGCAAGGCGTTCGGCAGGTCCTGCTCGATTTCCGGCGAACGTGATCCGGCGGCTAGTGCGATCGTCGCGACGGTGTCGACATCGCCGGTGAAAGCGACTGAGGTGTGCAGGATTTCGCTGAGTCTGTTGCTCGATGTGAGTGCGGTCAGCGCGGCACGCACGCTCATCCAGCCCTTCGAGCCGACCTTGCCGCGCCACGGCTTGGCCCAGCTCGGGTCGAGTCGAGCACCGATCCAGTCGGGTAGGTCGGATACCGGCCCGAGCTGTCGATGGCAGTAGTGCACGGCCAGCGCGGCGGCCTGTGCCGCCGAAATTCCGGCGGGGGTGTCGTGAGTGACGCGCGCCTGGACTTCCGCGTAATGCAGCACCTGGTCGACGGTTGGCAGCAGCCCGATCGGGCCGGCCCGCATCGCGGATCCGCTCTTGTCGCTGGACGGGTCGATGCGGCGCAACAGGTCCGCGCCGGTATGCACGGTGTCGAGGAACTGCTGGAAACGAGTGGCATAGCCGTCACGCGGATCACGGTGATAGGCCCGCACGAAGTGTTCGGCCAACTGCGCCAGCTCCCACGGCTCACCCGAGACCAGCAGTTCCGCGATCGCCAAGGTCATCTGGGTGTCATCGGTGTACGCACCCGGCCGGACACCGAGATGTGTCGGATGTTGGATGTACCCGGCCAACGTGTTGTGTTCGGCGACAAGCCTCGGATTCGCGTACTCGAAACCAGCGCCATAGGCGTCCCCCACGGCCAACTCGACCAGCATGCAATCCCCTCCCAGCGCCCGATTCTAGAGTGCGGCAGGATATCTCGCAGCTAGTATTGCCTCGACGATGCATGCGGGCGTGATGTGAAACCGGCCAATATCGTGTTGGCCCGCGCGACCGCCGGACAAGGCGAGGCGACGTACTGTGACGTGGGCAACTCGTCTCGAGAGTCGCCGCTCCTGACATGATCGCCGGTCGTCCGCACGTGGCATGCCAGCCACCGACCGAGGCTAGGATCCTCGGAATGCCCGTACCGAAAGCCGAACTGCATCTGCACATCGAGGGAACGCTGGAGCCGGAGCTGGCGTTCGCGCTGGCCGAGCGCAACGGGGCACAGCTGCCGTTCGCTTCGGTGGACGAGTTGCACCACGCCTACCGGTTCGAGGATCTGCAGTCGTTTCTCGATCTGTACTACCGGCTGACGGATGTGCTGCGGGTCGAGCAGGATTTCACCGAGCTGGCTGAGGCCTATCTGGTGCGCGCGCAGGCCGCGGGGGTCCGGCACGCCGAGATCTTCTTCGATCCGCAGGCGCACACCGCGCGCGGGGTGCCCTTCTCGACCGTCATCGACGGCTTGTGGCAGGCGCTGCGCGACAGCGAGCGGCGGTACGGCATCACGACGAAGCTCATCCTGTGCTTCTTGCGCGATCTCTCGGTCGAGTCCGCTCTGGAAACCTTGCGCGCGGCCGAGCCGTATCTGGATCGGATCGTTGCCGTCGGGCTCGATTCGGCGGAGGTCGGGCATCCGCCCGCCAAGTTCGCCGCGGTCTATGACCGGGCTCGCGAGCTGGGGCTGCGCGCGGTGGCGCACGCCGGCGAGGAGGGACCGGCGGCGTATGTGGCCGAGGCGCTGGACGTGCTCCGCGTCGAGCGGATCGACCACGGGATCCGCGTGCTGGAGGATCCGGCGTTGGTCGCGCGCCTGGTGCGGGAGCGGATCCCGTTGACGGTGTGCCCGCTCTCCAATGTGCGGTTGCGGGTGATCGACAAGCTGACCGACCATCCGCTGCGGCAGATGCTCGAACTCGGCCTGCTCGCCACGGTGAACTCCGACGACCCGGCCTACTTCGGTGGGTATGTGCACGACAACTTCGACGGGATCCGGGATGCCCTGGACCTGAGCGTTGATCAGTTGCGCACCCTGGCCCGCAATTCCTTCGAGGCTTCGTTCATCGACGCGGACACTCGCGCGCGCTATCTCGGCGAGGTCGACGCTTACCGCTTCTGACCTACCTGGTGGAAATGCCAAGGGCCCGTAGCAGGTTTATCCAAGGCACTCCGACCACCCTCCCGGATCATGAGCATGTCGGCGCGATCCAGCCGCCGAAGTATCGAATGAGGGGCATGCGGCGGCGCATTCACTCGCGGCCGCCGCATCACCGGAGGGGGCAATACAGATGAACCTATTTCCGCCGGCGTACCGCGGCATACGGCTGCGCCGCCCGCCGCGACTGCGATCGCTGCGACTCGGCGACGTGCGCGTCACCTATGTGCCCGATGGCATGGTCGGTCTGCGCCCACGCGGCTGGCTACCCGAGACCACCGCCGCCGACTGGCGCACGCACGCCCACTACCTCGGCCCCGATGGATGTCTGGTCGCCGGAATCGGTGGGCTGCTGGTGGAAACCAGGGCCCATCGCCTGCTGATCGATGCGGGCGTCGGCGCCATCTCGGTGCCGGCGGACCCTGCCAACCCGCTGACCGGGCGCCTTGCGTGGCGGCGCACTGCTCGACAACCTCGCGCACGTCGGTATCCGCCCGGAGCGGCTCGACGCGATCGCCATCACGCACATGCACATCGACCACATCGGCTGGGCGCTGCACCCGGCCTTCGCGCAGACCCGGCTGCGCATCCCCGCTCCGGAGTGGGCCTGGTGGAACGCGCTGACACCAGAGGAGTTCGAGAAGTTGCTCGAGCGCATGGCGCCCTGGGCGAAGGGAAAGATCGACCTCGCCCAGATCCTCGGTGCTGGCGCCGCGCGTCGAAACCGTCAGTGACGGAGCAGAACTCGTGCCGGGCGTCACCGCCGTCCTGACCGACGGGCATACCGCGGGCCATAGCGGATACACGCTGACCTCGCGCGGGCGAACGATGCGCGTCTTCGGTGACGTTCTGCATTCGCCCATCCAGATCCGCCACCCCGAGTGGGCGTGCGCCGCGGATCTGGATCCGGTTCGCGGGGTGGTCCAGCGCCGTCAGCTCGTCGACGAGCTCGCCGACACCGGCGACCTCGCGGCCGGAATCCATTTCGCCGACGTGGTTTTCGGCACAGTCCGCCGCGACCGCAAGGGCGCCACTTCCTGGGTACCTGCCTTGGCGCGGCCGCGTTTGACCGAGGCGCAGCAGGGTGCGGCCTCGTCGATCGTCGCATCGAGATTGCCCTGGCCAGGTACCACACTGCCCGCGACATCGGCGCACGAGAGTCCGACGACCCGTTGATGAAACGGTAAGGGCTGCAACGGAATTCCAGGGGGGATCAGATGAACAGATACTGGCCGATGGAACGCGGCTACCGCGTCACCTCCGGCTTCGGGCTTCGAGACGGCGGCTGGCACTGGGGCGTCGATTTCGGCTGGCCCGGCGGCAGCGGTGGCCGCGCCGTCTACGCGATGGCGGGCGGGCGGGTCGACCACGTCGGACCGGCGAACGGGTTCGGCCGCTGGGTGTGCCTGAACCACGACGTCACCGATGGTGGCGGTTACACCGTCTATGGGCACGTCGTGCCCGAAGTCGCTGTCGGCCAGCGCGTCGAGGCAGGGCAACGCATCGCCCACATCGATCCCGATCCCGCCACCAACGCGGGCGTCGCCCCGCACGTGCACGTCGAAGTGCACGAATTCACCTGGGTACCACCGGGTCCGGGTCGTCTGGAGCCGCTGCCCTGGCTCGGCGCGGCCGCTTATCCGAACGAAAGGCCAAGCATGTCAACGATGTTCGGCATCGATATCTCGAACCATCAACGGGGCTTCGATTTCGGTGCGGCCCGGCGCGAAGGCTTCGCGTTCGCGACCCACAAGATCTCCGAAGGCACCTGGCCCGATCCCTGCTGGCCGCGCGCCCGCACCGAGATGCAGACCCACTTCCCCGAAGCCTGGGGCGGCTACGTGTTCTGCAAGGTCGGCACCGATCCCGAGTTGGAGGCCGACACCGCGCTGGCGCACTCCGGCGGCGCCTGCCGCCTGCAGATCGACTACGAGGACCTCGAGACCGACGGCAGCATCGAAGACCTGTCGGCACGGATCACCGCACTCACCGCCCGCGGCTTCGAGTTGCTGCCCATCTACCTCCCGCGCTGGTACTGGTCAGGGCACATGTGCTCACCCTCCCTGGCCGACCTGCCCGTCGGAATCTGGAACAGCCACTACGTGTCCGGCGAAGGCTTCGCGAGCCACCTCTACCCGGGCGACGAGCACCCTGGCTGGGCGCCCATGGGTGGCAAGCACATCGACATCCTCCAGTTCTCCTCCACGGCCAACGTCGCAGGTCACCTCATCGACGTCAATGCCGTACGCGGCGGCGAACCCGCCCTCGACACCCTCTTCGGAAAGGACACCGACATGACCCCCGACCAAGAACGCCAGCTCGACGAGATCCACCGCGAACTCACTCAGCTCTACCCGTCCCGATCCCACTACAGCGACACCGACCAACCCCTCGACACCATGGCCGGATACCTGCTCAACGTCGACGGCCGCGTCCACGAATCCTCCATCGACCTCCCCGCCGCCCTGGAACGCCTGCAACGCGCCATCGACGACCTACCCACCAAAATCGCCGCGGCACTACGCGAACAAGCCGCAACCACACCCCGCCGCCGCCTCCCGAACCCGCGCTGAGGACGGCTATTTGGTTGTGGTGGTCGGCTGACAGCTTGTCGAATTAGGCTGCCGCCAGCTCGATCGGCATCCTGGACGTGCGAAGGTGGCGGCGGATCGGCAGTGGTGGTCTGAAAATGGCAGGTCGGGATGCGAAATGTGTGTCCTGCCCTGCCATTTCCGCCGCCTGGCGAAACCTGGAGCCGTGAACAACGTGACTTCAGTCAGCAGACCCAGCAACGATGTCGCGAACTCCTAGGATAGTCTCTTCGGCTGAAGGGGGTGCCTTGTGAAAGTCGAACCGGCCAGCTTGCGTGCAGCGGCCACAAAGTTGTTCACGGAGTCGGGCAATGTCGACCATTGGACTCGGCTCGGCGGAGCCACTGTAGCCACCCAGTTGAACGGATTGGGTTGTGCTGCTTTGTTCACCGACGCCGATAATGCAAGCCGCCAGGCCAAAGCGGTACTCCAGGCCAGGATGAAGGAACTCGGCAACCTCCTGAAGATCTCTGCTGATGAATACACCGATACCGACACCGCGACGGCCGGCAAGTTGGCCGCATTCAGTGATCTGAACTCGGGAGATCCGCACGGGGGCCGATGACGATGAGTCCTACCGGATCGATCCCGACACGGGATCAAGTGACATCGTGGAACGTGGCAGCCCTGAAAGATGTGGCCGCCAACGCGGGCAAGATCGGTGACGCCATTGCCGCGGCTTCCACCTCGGTACACAGCACGCTGCACGACGACCTCAGCTGGTCGGGCGCCGCGAAGAATGCCGCCGAGGACCGGGCCGACCGAGAGCAACGCGAAATGCGCGCCGTGGCAACGGCATACTTCGACCTCGAGAGCGCATCCGAAAGTCTGCACAGGGCAATCGAATACTCGGTCGAGCAGCTCGAGCAACTCGTCAGGATGCACGAGGTAGAGCCGGTCGTCATCGGCAACGATCAGGCATGGACCGTGTACGGCATGACCGACGAGAACGAGGCAGCCAACCTCAGTAGCAGCCTCGTCAGCTTCGCCACCACCATCGCCGAGGCGGACGCCCAGTGGAAACCGAAGATCCAGGAGGCCATCGACGAGATTCGTCGAATGGCGCCCATTACCAACAACGTTGACAGCAACGGCAACCCGGTCCTCTCGCCGGAAAGAGCTGCGGCCGTCGAGTACGCGAACCGCTGGGCATTGGGTCGCAATCCTGACTACGAGAACCTGGGTGACGCGGATTGCACCAACTTCGTCTCACAGTGTCTGCGCGCCGGCGGATTCAAGGATGAGGGGGACGGTGGCGTCCCGCAAATGCACCGCGATGACAACGGCCGGTGGTACTACGACGATGACACCGTCAAAGTCGACAAGTCGTATACGTGGGGCGGTGCACCCAATCTGCACGAATATCTGCTCAGGGACAATCCTCAATCGGGAACCCCCAGCGGCACCGAGGTACAAACCGGTGCGATCAACACCACGACTGCTTCCGCAGATCCGCTGGCATTGAGCAAGGCAGGCTTGAAGCCCGGCGACATCGTCCAATACGAGTTGAACGACGGCGCCAACGCCGGAGCGTGTGCCACGAACAACGAGGAGGTCAGTGTAGGTAGCTGAGCTTGGAGTTGATGCTGTGCCAGAGATGAAGGTTTGGCCCTTCGGAGTCGCCGCTCGGGCGGAGGCTTCAAACCGCCACATGCTGCGTTGGCTGAAGACCGTCGTGGTGAGCGATGTGGAAAAGGCGTCGTGAGAGGCGTCAGGTGGGGACCAGGAAGATGAGTGAACCCGAACCGCTGTTGACGTGTCGTTACGTTCGAAGTGACGTCGAAACCGTGGCCATGTTCCGGGCTGCGGGAGCTGGGCCTGACAGGTTGTCCCGATTGATGGTCAGGTGGCGTCCGGCATTGAGGCGGCATGAGCCTGGTCTGCGGCTTTGGCATGGAACGTGGGAAGGCGTGCCCTGAAACCGTTTTCGTCGAGTAGATCGGCGGCGAGAGGGAAACCCCCGTCGCGGGGTGCGCCGGCGGACCGGCTCGTAGTAGTGGTGAAGCTTCTGTAATGGGTGTGGAGCGAAGGGGCCGGGTCGTCTGTGGCTGTTGTTTGTCCTGTCAACCGGGCCGTGTGGTCCGGGAGGAGCTGTGGTGAGCGAGCTGAAGTCGTCAGCGAAGTCGTTCGAGATTTTCAAGTGGGAAGTTCAGGAGGCATACGAGAAGGTCAAAGCGAACAAGGGTGCGCCGGGAGTGGACGCGGTGAGCTTGGCGGAGTTCGAAACCGATCTGAAGAACAATCTGTATCGGATCTGGAATCGGATGTCGTCGGGCAGCTACTTTCCGCCTCCGGTCAAAGCGGTGGAGATACCGAAATCGCATGGCGCGGGCACGAGGATGCTCGGGGTGCCCACGATTGCGGACAGGATCGCTCAAACGGTGGTGGCCGCGAGGCTGGAGAAGAGGGTCGAGCCGATCTTTCATCCGGATTCTTATGGTTACCGGCCGGGGCGGTCGCAGTTGGACGCGGTCGGGGTGGCTCGGCAGCGGTGTTGGAGATACGACTGGGTCATCGACTTGGACGTGGAGAAGTTCTTCGACAGTGTCCCTTGGGATCTCGTGCTCAAAGCGGTCCAGGCGCACACCGATCAGCGTTGGGTGGTGCTGTATGTGAAGCGGTGGCTCGAAGCGCCGCTTCAACTGCCCGATGGCACTGTGGCGCAACGAGATCGAGGTACCCCGCAGGGGTCCGCGGTCTCGCCTGTACTCGCGAACCTGTTCCTGCATTACGCGTTCGACATGTGGATGGTCCGGGAGTTCCCCGATGTCGTGTTCGAACGTTATGCCGACGATGCGATCGTGCACTGCGTCAGCGAACGCCAGGCTCGCCTGGTGCTGGCCGCGATCGAGAACAGGATGAGCGAGGTCGGGTTGCGGTTGCATCCGGACAAGACCCGGATCGTGTACTGCAAGGGCGGCAAACGGCGGGGCTCGGCTGAGCATACGTCGTTCACGTTCCTCGGTTACACATTCCGCGCTCGCAGTGCTCGCGACAAGCAGGGCAGGGTGTTCACCTCGTTTCTGCCCGCGATCAGTAAGGACGCTTTGACCAGGCTCGGTCGTACGGTACGGGGGTGGCGGTTACATCGCCGCACCGATCTCGGTTGGGCTGAACTCGCCGCGATGATCAATCCGGTCGTCCGGGGTTGGATGAACTATTACGGGGCGTTCTACCCTTCGGCGATACATAACCTTCTGGCCCGCATCAACACCTACCTGGTGCGGTGGATCCGCAAGAAGTTCAAACGGTTACGGCCGCGCCGCAAGGCCAGGGAGTACTGGGAACGCACCACCACCGAGTACCCGCGTGCCTTCGCCCACTGGCGTTGGGTGGCCTATCCGCTGATGATCAAGACGACAGGAGCCCGGTGAAGGGAGACCTTCACGCCGGGATCTGCGGGAGCCCGAGGGTGCAATCCCCTCGGGCCACCCGACCCTGGCGGTCAGGGCCTTTCGGTGGCGGAGCAGCCCGTCAGCGCGGGTGGCTATCTGGTTGGGGAGGGCGGGTTGGTGCTGCCAGTCGGTTTCGGTGTGGTGCTCGGCGTCTTCGTCGGCGTCGGTATGCCGGTGACGTTCGACGGAAGGCTTGCGGGGTCAGGAAGTTTCGGTCGGGTGACCTCGTCTCCGAACGGTTTCTCATGGGTGATGGCGTCGCGCATGCGTTTCACGGCCTCCGGCTCAGCTGCACGGTCGGCTGGATTCTTACCGGCCCGCTGTGCGGCCTCGGCTTCTGGGCCGGCCAGTTCGCGAGCGAACGCCATGGTGAGCCATTTCTTCTCGGCGTAGTAGCGCGTGGTGAACAAGTAGGTCTTCTCGCGGTCGAGCGGTGGCACGTTGTCGACCACGACAATGTCGCCGTTACGCGCTGTGCCGCCGAGTTGGTTGACTACCACTGTGGCGGGCAGGTCACCTTTGAGTTCGTCCACGACTGACACCTGGTATTGGGTCTCCGGGGTTCTGGACTCAGGGGCCTCGGTGCTCAGGTACTTCTGCACCGTTCCGACGAAGATCGCATCGGCCCAACCCGCGACAGCTTCGCGATCATTTGGATCGACAGCCGAGTCCACCGTGACGTGCACAATCTTCCCCGGCGGCGGTTCATGAATCACCGCCGCACCGCAACCCGCCAAAACCACTGCGGTCAGAAGTGCGGCAACCATCAGACAAATCCCGGCGCCACCGGACCAGTAACCCTCGAAACGTTGGAACCGTCCAGGCGTGTGTGACGGGAGTTCTCTGGTCATCGGATACTTCAAATCCCGTTCCCCCAACCGAGTTCACCCTATGTGTTGCGAACGCTACCCCCGACCTGATTCGCGTGGAAGCGCGCAGTGGTAGGACCGACCGATCAGCGGCGTCGTAGCCCTTGCCCGGGCGATCAGCAGAACGGTAGGGTCGGTCGGCGACAGCCTGAGGGGACGAACCACTGGATGCTGGAGCATCGCGGGTGCCGCGAGGGGGCTGGTGAATTACGGGTTCGCGCGATGAATTGCTGCCCGTTCTCACTCGATTCGATCGCGGCAATTCGGCGGAACGATCCCACTGCAGTGGAGACAGAAGGGGGAAGAAGTGGCCACTGGCTTGATCGGAATCGGCCTGTTCACAATGAATCTCGACGAAGGTCGCCTTCCGACGGATGTCGAGGTCAGCCAGAATATCCACGACCGCCTGGATCCACCCGATCTCTCCGAGGCGGCGATGACCGGCTATTACGTGGCGCTCTGGCGGCATGACGCGCCTGTCATCGCCTCGGGCAGGTGGACCGAATTGACCGTATCTCCTTCTCGTCGTACAGAACTGATCACGCTCCTCGACACCCGGTCCCGCACTGAATTCGAGATGGTTGAACGTTCGTTGCGGCAGGGTGACGAATTCGTCGGGCGAGGACCGGTCACCGACTTCGGAGTGCCCTCGATGACGTTGGCCGCCAGCCTCTCTCGCATCGCCAGCATCGAGATCGATCCGCGATGGGCTGCCACGGCCAGCCCGTCCTACATCGCGTACGACATCCTCGACTGCGCGAATCAGATCCGGCAACAGCGCCCACGGTTCCACGAAGACGGGGCATGGGCCGACCGCACCGACGATGAGCTCGAACACGAATTCGCGGAATACAAGCGCTACCTGATGAGGAACTCGTAATGGTCAATTTCTCAGCGGATCTGAACCAGCTGGTGCAGGCTGCCCGAAACTGGGATCACGCGTCGGATGCTCTCACTGTCGCCGCCATGCAGGCACAGAGTATCCATTTCAGTCATCAGGACATTGCCTGGGGCCTGTTCCGGGAAACCTGGGACGCCCAGATGACGGCGGCACGATATATGTACGACAGGCTGGTCGAGGGCAGAGATGAAACAGATTCCATCGCCAGAGTTCTGGACCATGTCGCCAAGGTATTTCAGGAGCAGGATCAGAACTTCGCGAACGTCTTGATCGAGCTGGAAAAGGATAACTGATGGACGGAAAGAAATCTCTGGACGAGATCAACACCGTACTCGATCAGTTCTCGGACCAGATTGCGGAGATCAGGGACCAGCCTGCCAAAGTAGATGACGCGTTTCGGAAGGCGGCCATCGCCGCAGCCGAGGTCGAGGCAGCGACCTTCTTCGGATTGGCCGGTGCAGTTGCCGGTGCCATCTACGGCGCGACAACCGAGGACGACTTCACCGGCTACCTGCAGGAACACAAGGAAGAGATCAAGAAGAAGATCCAGGAACTCTTGGACAAACTGCAGAGTGCGGTCGACAGTTTGAAGGCACCCATCGCCTTCTTACAGACAAGCGAGGCATGGTCCCAACTGGAGATCCAGATCGGAAAGGCGCAGAGCAACGAGGTGGCCAAAGGCAGCGTCACCGGTTACTGGGCAGGTGCAGCGGCCCTCAAGTATACAGCGGCCCGCACGCTTCAGGACACCGTTATGGACTCCGCGAGATCGACCTGCACCAAGCTGAGCTCGGCGCTCGCCAAGGTGTCGGATACGGCATGGGACTTCTACTCTACGATTGTCCAGGACGTAGCGGAGCTAATTACCTCCCTAGGGTCGGCTCTCCTCAAGATTGCAACCTTCGTCGCCGCACCGTTCGGAATATCGGATGCAATTGATGCTCTCGAAAAGATAATCAACAACGCCATAGAATATACCGAGCAGTTCATCCGGGCCCTAATATCTCAACGGGGAGCTATCAACGATATTGTTATCGCTACGTCTAACCCGAAGGGATTCTACAATAACCATTGGCCGAGCAGTGATTCCGGCGACTTCAATATAAACTCTCCCAGCACTGAATGGCAGGCGACATGAACCTGCGCAAGCTGCTTGTAATTTCGGTGCTGGCAGCATTGCTTTCGGGCTGTGGTCTGTTGACCCGCGATCATCCCGGAGGCGATGAGATACCGCCGAGCAACCACACCATCGGGGAGTTGTGCAACTCTACGAAGCAGTTCTTCGCCACCCGAGCTGGTACCGAGAGCCTGAAGGTCAGTCCTGGTGCGGGCGGAAAAGTGTTGACCGACAAAATCGGCGGCGGCAACGGGTGCTTCTATGAGATGGCCGACGGGTCCGCGTGGCCGAACCTTGGATACGTATCGCTGTTTCGCATCGTCGACGGTGATCACACCCTGTCCCAACCTCCGCCGACGAACGAGAACTACCCGACCAAGGTTCTGACCGTGGACGGCGTGAACGTCAAGGTTGTCACCGAGCCGCTGCCCAAGGGAGGTGATCCCGCCACCGCACTGCTCACCGTCGACCTCACCGCCACCATCGACGGCTGGAAGGGTGAACTCCACTTCAGAGCAACCGAAGACCAAACGACGCGAGATGACCAACTGACCCGAGCGGGCGCGCAAACACTGGTGGACATGATCCGCGCGTTGAAGGGGTGATCACACCTAGGAGAATCGACCGCCCTCCTGGTGTGGAGGTGGGCGGTCGGTCCTCAGCGCGGGCGGCTATCTGGTTGGGGTGGGTGACGGAGGGCTCGTGTTCGGGGTAGTGCTGCCAGTCGGTTTCGGTGTGGTGCTCGGCGTCTTCGTCGGCGTTGGTATGCCGGTGACGTTCGACGGAAGGCTTGCTGGGTCAGGAAGTTTCGGTCGTGCGGCCTCGTCGCCGAAGGGCTTCTGGTGGGCGATGGCATCGCGGGTACTTTTGACAACGTCGGGTTCGGCCGCACGGAGGGCGGGATTGTTGCCTGCCCGCTTTGCGGCGTCGGCTTCCGGACCGGTGAGTTCGCGGGTACCCAATCCGGTCGCTATGGTGAGCCATTTCTTCTCGGCGTAGTAGCGGGTAATGAAGAGGTAGGTCTTCCCAGGGCCGATCAGCGGCGCGTTGTTGACGACGACGATTTCCCCGCGATGGTTGAGACCGCCGAACTGGTTGACCACCACTTTCGCGGGTAGATCACCCTTCAGCTCGTTCGCGACCGACACCCGGAATTGGGTCTCTGGCAGTGCGTTCCCTGAAGCCTCGGTGTGCAGGTTCTCCTCCACTGTTCCAACGAAGATGGCATCTGCCCAGCCGGCGACTGCTTCGCGATCAGCGGGGTCGACGGCCAAATCGGTCTCGACGTGCTTGATCGTCGCCGGTGGTAGGGGCGGCGGCGAGTCGGTGTCGCCGCAACCTGTCACGATTGCCGCCGCCACCGAGACGGCGAACAAGTGAACAACCCAGGTGGATATCGACTTGCTGGGTGTGTGCATGTCAGGCCCCTCCCCACATCGCCTGGTAGGAACTGTTATCGAGCGGACCGAACTCGAGTTGTGAGCTGACTCGGGCGATCATGATGTTGTTCTCGCAACTGTGGTGCAGCCCTAGGGCATGACCCATCTCGTGCAGGATGACATTGCGGGTCGGGTCACCGCGGTACTTGTCTTGGTCGAGGTAGTACGAATTGAGTTGAATCTGGACGGCCGGGTCGTAGTGTCCGACGAATTCGCCGTCGGACCGATTGACGTCCACCACCTGCAGTACCGGGTTCTCGGCACCGGGCATCACCACCCGCACCCGGCCCTTCGAGTTCCACTTGTTGACGCCGTTCTCGACTTCGGCTTTGTATTTGGAGCGGTTGAACAGGCCCAGCTGAGTCCCCGCCGGGCCCGTGTAGACCGACGAGAACGACTTGTTGTAGAGCGGGTTCGAGAAGCCCCAGGTGATCACGTCGTTTTCGAAGTACTGGCACTTGCCCTCGAACCCGTTGTCGCCGCGTGCGTTCCCGCCATCGACTTCATCGCTTGTCGGGTACCCATATCGCCCGTTCTCCCAGCCTGCTTTTACCCACTGGTCGCGGATCGCTCCCCACACCGGGTACACGCCGTTGCGTGGTGAGTAGTAGATCTCGCCGCCTTCCATGTGCTGACCGGCGCCGTTGTTGCGGGTGCCGAACTCGTCGCTGGTCGGGAAGCCGAGTTTGCCGTTCTCCCAGTCCAGTGTGGCCCACTTGTCCCGGATACCACCCCAGATGTTGTGTGCTCCGGTGCCACCGGACCAGTAGATCGACCCGCCCTCGAAGTTGTTGAACCGTCCAGGTTTGCGTGTCAGGAGTTCTCTGGTCGTCGGATACTTCAACGCCCCGTTCTCCCAGCCGAGTTCACCCCATTTGTCTCGAATGGTACCGCCGATCTGATTCGCGTGACCATTGGAAACCAAGGGGTGCCAGTAGATTGAGGAATTCCGCTCGAATGCCTGCCAGCGGCCGCCGCGGCTGGCATCGGACTCCGGGTTGGTGGCGTTGCCGAAGAAGCCGAACCCGCCTGCTTCGTCGTATTCGACCTTGATCGCGCCGCCGATGGGGTAGGGCGGATCAGCCGGACGTGCCGACGCGCCGATCGGATCGAGGGCGAGTGTGATGATCGTCGCGAGTACGGCGGCTGCACGGACCGCGGAAGTCCGTCGTCGTCGCTGATTGTGCTGACTGGATGTCATGTCCCCTCCTAGTCACCTTCGTCAGCAGACATTCGATGGCTCGATCTATCGAAATGCCTACTGGCTCAATGAAGCCGCCCCCAGATGTCCCGCTCGATGGGCGGTCGCCCATAGCGTGGCACATTTCGAACAGAGTGAATTCCCCAGATGAACTCCCGCATTGTCGATCTGGTGCTGCACTCGCCGAGTCTCGGTGCGGATGCGGTCGTCCGATTGATCACGCCGCAGGGATGGCGCGATCGCGAACCACACCGGAGATGGCCGGTGCTGTATCTGCTGCCGGGCGGGGACGGCGACCACACCGGTTGGACCACCGACACCAACGTCGCAGACCTGCCACAACTGCGTGACGTGCTGGTCGTCGTCCCTGGGATGCCGATGTTCGGGTTCTACAGCCCACGACCCGTACTACCTCTCCGACAAGCTCACTGGCATACCGGTTTTCCTGTCCAGCGGTGACGGCGCGCCAGGCGAATTCGATCCGCCGGACCTCCAGCGTGAACCACTGTTCGGCGAAATCGACCGGCACGCAGCCGAATTCCCGGATGCGGTCGATCTCACCGAGGCCGTAATGCACGAAAGCACCCGCGCGGTCGCCGACCGACTCCAGCAGCTGGGCGCACAACCGATCGTCCACCTCACTCGCGGCACCCACAGCCCGCCCTACTGGCAACGCGAACTCGACCGATCCCTGCCCATGCTGCTCGCCGCCTTGTGACGCCGACAGTCATCGGCTCGTGGCAGCGCTGAGGGATCACCGGCAGCCGTAACGAAAATGCCCCTGATTTGCGAGCATGTCGCAGATCAGGGGCATCCTGTGGCGGAGGATAGGGGATTTGAACCCATCCATTTCCGCAGGAAAGTCCTGCGACCAGCGAAACTCGTTGCAATTCAGCGTGATTCAGCGCATTCCACAATTCAAACGTTAGGGTCAGGTGTTGACGCGGTCAACGCCTGAGCCGAGTCATTCGGCCCTGCCCGGAGTGGGGTAGCTCCGATATCCCCGGCGGAGCGTGCGCTGCGGATGCTGGCGGCGAGTCAGGTGACAGTCTCATCTTTGTCCCGTTTGTTTCGTCAGGGGGTCGTTGCTAATCCGAACCGATCCGGTTATCGGGGGCATGGGATCCGGCCGGGTCCATGTCCGGACTGGGCGTCGACGCGGGAGGAAGCGATGGCGGCCACCACTTTGGGTGCGTCGGTGGCCAGTGAGGCGATTGTTCATGACACCTGAGTCGCCCGCACGAAGCACTTTATAGCGAATTGCTAGCTAACTTACGGCTTGAGGCTTGCTTCGCTGCCTCAGGCGCGATATCGGCGTTGTTAGACCAGGTTAATTCGTATATACGCGCTTGAAGGCGAGTGTTACGAACTGATAACGTCCCGGTCTGTTCAACGATTGCCGACTGAATAGTTAACCAGCGGCGACTCCGGGAACGGGGCCCGCAACACAGGAAGTGGTATGACTCCCAATCTCTCTCGCCCCGGGCGTGGACCACGCCTCGATGCCCGAGTACTCGCACTCACCGGTGCTGTGCTCTCGACGCTCACGCTGACGGCTACCGCCGCTGCCGAACCACCCACGACGACACCCACCCCCAGTGCATCGGCATCCACTACAACACCCGCTCCCACGGACGCGAACAACCCGCCCGTGGCACCGACCGACACCGGATCGGTTACCCCGTCGAACCGGACTCCCGCGCCGGAGAATGCGAACACCGCCCCTGCAGCGCAACCGAGTGAGACGATGCCGCCGAGGCCTGAGTCCGATGGGCCGAACGGGAATGTGGCCAAGCCGCGCAAGGAGACTGAGCACAATCCGCAGGTGCGGGCGTTGCCGGGGTGTGCCGATTTTTGGAATCCGGCGCTGAACAGTTGGTTCATGGTGTGTGGACGCATCCTGGACAAGTACAACGAATTGGGTGGCGAGGGAGGCGCTCTGGGACTGCCCACGTCGAATGAGTTGACCAACCTCGACGGCGCGGGAAAGCGCACGTCGTTCACCAATGACTCCTCGATCTACTGGTCACTGGCCACTGACGCGCATCAGATCGGTGGCGCTATCGGAGCCGAGTGGGCACGGAAAGGCTGGGAAGGCGGCGCCCACGGCTATCCGACGACCGATGAGCTACGTCCCCCGGATAACACCGGCAGATACAACCACTTTCAGAAGAACTCATCGATCTACTGGCATCCGTCCAACGGTCCGGCCGCATTCACGGTGTGGGGCGCGATCCGGGACAACTGGTCGGGTCGCGGCTGGGAGGCGGGTCGCTTCGGCTACCCGACCACCAACGAGTACGAGTTCGAGGGTGGCTGGGCGCAGAATTTCAATCGGGGCACCCTCGATTGGCGTCCCGGCGATCCGAGCAGGCCGGGTGATGTAGCACCGTCGAACCTTCCGCGTGGCTCGGCCGACTACCGCGACCCCGGAACCCCCACCGTCCGGGAGGACGTCCCGCCGGTCGAGGAGGATGTCCCGCCGGTCGAGGACCCCGAGAGCCTCCGCGTGAATGACGACGGAGAAACCGATCCTGACGGCGACCCACTTCCCGAGATCGGGTGCCGGATCATCGTCGCCAATCCACACGATTCCCGAGCACGTGCCAATGGGGCGCTGCTGTATCCCAAGGAGATTCACACACAAGTCAAGTCGACCTGTCCGAGCACCGTGGTTCCGTTACGGAACCTCGCCAAAGCTGCGGGCTATCGGCTGAGGTGGTGGGGAGTTCCGCAGAGCTTGCCGCAGATTCCTAAGTCCGGGAAGCAAATCGTCGATGGCGGTAAAGCGGCACAAAATGTGAAGACCTCGCGAACCGTGAAGGTCGTTTCCGCCGTCGCGTGTGAGCCGGGACGATTCTTCCGATACATGACCATCGGCAGCGGGGAGTACACCTTCCCCAACGGTCAGACCGACCGTAAGGCCGCCTACATGGACAATCCGCCGGGCGGTGAATTGACCTGCCAGACAAACTGAGATCCATCCTGGCCTGTGCGCTCGCGTTGTGGGCGCTGACGGGTTGCTCGCACGCGCCCCCTCAGGCATCGACTGCGGGCCAGCCACCATCGGCACGGGATCATCCGACACAGCGGCCGCGCGCATCGGTCGACGGAAGCCCGATCCCGCTGCTTGCTCTTTCCTGGCCGGACAGATGGGGCGGCGGAACTTTCGAACCGGCGCTTCCCGTCGAATGGAACCCGATCGCATCGAGTGGTTTCGCGCTCACTATCGATTCACCATTCGAGCCATGGGCGGTGATCGTGCAGAAGTACCGGTCGGTCGGGGCGGACGGTGCGCCGAACGAAATGGACGCCGATATCGTGCAGTGCATCGAGGAACCGAATGTCGCACCATCGCATCCCGGGCGCTGTCACTATGCGAGGGAAAGCGGCGCGGTGAACGTCGCCGTGGACGTCGGTGAAACGCCTTATGTGGTTGTCGCTGTCAATTGGGTCGATCCCGGGCAGCGAGATCTCGATATCGCGAAAGCGCCGACCTCCTCGTGGGGTCTAACCACACCTCACCGCTGAGTGCTCGCTTGTCCGGTGCGGTCTGCAGGGTTTACGGTCTGCAGACCGCACCGGACCGGACTACAGGCACTGCCACCTGAGGACCGCGCGGTCTGTATCGTCACGCCTATGAGTGACGATCACGTCTATGAGGTCTACACCATCGAACTCGGCCCGTACGATACCCTCGCAGAGCTGCATCGGGACCTATCGAATCATGCCGCAACAGCGGCGACTGTCGGCTTCGAACGGGAGAACGAAACAGTTGTTTCCATATCGCACTCGGTGATCGAGATCGGCGGGAAACTCTTCGCTTCCGTAGTAACGACGACCGACCAGAACGGCTGAGCATGACTCTGGGTGTGTCATGAATGCCGAAAGAAGTTGATAGCAAGCTTCTCGAGGTGGTGTTGTGTGTTGTGCGTCGAAGGCAGAGCTGTCGAGTCCGCATCGGTCCGGGCACTCGACACCTGAAAGCCGCTGATCCAAGGGGAGCAAAGACGTGTGGGGAGCCGCGATCGGCTCGCCACACGTCCGGGGCCGCCAAGTCGGCGATGCGCTGTGGGGATGCGCATTCGGACCACTGAGATCGTCTATTCGTCTATTCGATGGCGCTGCAAGGTCTCGGGGTCGATGTCCCATGCGGCCATGGTGGTGACTCCCGCGTCGCGATCAAGAGTTGGCTCGACAGGACTTGCTCCCGCGGGCCACAGGCGCAGTGCCCGGAACTCGAACCCGTCCTGCTCGGCGGGCTCCCATTCGAACTCCACCTGCTCACCGGCGACCAGATGCCTGCGCCCGGTCTTCAGCGCAGCGAACCACGCCCAGCATCCACCGGGGACCGACGCGGCGCCGATCACGCCCCAGCCTTCGTCGGCGTGCCATTCGCGGACCGTACCTGTTTCACTCATCACTGCTGCTTCCACTCGGTGACTCGTCGTGGAGCGGGGCGGTAGCCGACGGCGTACGTACCAGCCGCCAGCCTGTTCGTGACAAGACCTACGCGATCACCAGCCCGCAGACGGTGGCCGCCGAGGCTTTGGAGCCTCGCCGGCCAGGGTGAAGGTTCCCCCCTCGCGTTCAACGCGGCATACAGTCCTACTGCTCGTCCTCGGGGGCGACGGACAGGAGACGGTAGCTCGCCTGTATCTGCCCCTCGGCGGTGCGATACATCGATGAGCTGATGAGTGCTGTGACCTTTCGTCCGAACAATGGAGGAAGGCACGGCAGTGCGGACTCGACTACCGTGCCGTAGATGTCGCTGTCGCCTGGGTCGTCAGGGCTGACGAGATAGAACGTTCGGCGGCTGGTCCTGCTGGCGTCGAGAATGCCTGTGCTCGTGATGGTTTCCTTGGCCAGGGGATCGTCTAGCAGGGGCGAGTTGAGCAGCGCGAGCGCGTGCTCGCAGGTCACCAACGAACGGTCCGCACCTATTGAGGACTGGATTTCGATTCCCAGTGATCGGTTCGTCTCGGCTATCACCGAGATCACTAACCCGACGGCCGTTCGCAAGCTGCTCGGCAGCGACTGCAGTGTTTCCACGGTCAGCCAGTCGTCGGCGGTCGACGGAAGCGTCTGACACAACTCCAACGCCGCGCGCACGCTCGACGCGGCATTGGTCTCGGGAGAAAGGTTCGCCGGACGGGCTTCGGGCGGGAGCCCGAAAACCATCATGTGGGGAGTCATTACCAGCCGAGTGAGCTCTGGCACGAGCGACTGGTCGAGGTCGTGGATAGTCCGGGTGATATGTGGGGAGATGCGGTGGTGGGCGAACAGCGCGGTGGCGTTGGTCAGCGCGAGGGCGATCTTGCGCGCATCGCGAGCAGACACGCCGTCGTCGGAATCCACGATCAGCCGCGGGTGAGCCTCTGGGAAGTATTGAGCCTCGGCGGCCCAGAGTGAGGATCTGAGCAATTCTTCGACCAGGCTGCTGCCATGGTGGCGCGCCATGGCTTTGCGAAACGGGGTGCTATCTACCATGGCACCTCCACAAACCCTCGGTCGGCGAGCGCGGCCTCCTCCGCGTCGAGTCCGGTAGCCCACCCACGTAGCCAGTGCTCTTTGTCGGTGTCGGTGCCCAGGTATGCGGCGATGTGAAAGCCGACGGGATGGATTGCCCCGAGGTATGAGCTCGTGCGGCCGTCCCCGCCGATGACCACATCGCTCATCGTGAACAGTCGTCTCAACCGGCTGCGTCCTTCCCCTGTCAGCAACTCCAACTCGGCCAGGTTCGCGGGAAACACGGCAAGTGTTAACGCCGGATCCCGCCCGGCGCCTGGTTGGCCGTCGCGGGTGACGAAGCTTCCGTCGAGCCAGATGTGTCCCCTGGTCATGAATTCCCGTAGTTGACCGAGATATGCCTGTAATCCGTAGAAGACCACCTGTCGGGTGTCGGAGTGCTTCGCGTCGACCACGAGCCTCTCGTGGACCTCGGCCAAAGTTGCTGGCCAGCAACCCGTCGGTAGTAGACCGTCGGCGGTCCATCTCGGCAGACCCATGCTTCCCCTCCCTGGTCGTTTCAGCCCTCGCGAGCGTGTTCCCCCTCGCTCTCCGGCGCGATCGCCTGTCGCGCCTTCCGCCCGTTGTCCAGCAGATCTTCGATCCACGGGCTGGGCTGGTAGCCAGAGTCCGCTGTTCGTGCCTGAGTGTGCGGTAACGTTGCACCCCCTGCAACGTGGTCTGGGTCACTGAGGGTTCGCTGTTGTCTGAGTTCAGCGTAGTCGGCCAGATCGCCTGCCTCGCGGGCAATTTCACGGCAATCATCTGGAGTGAGCATGCGGAGCCGCTGACGGATCTCGGCTACCTCGGGATAGCTGCTGCGATAGCCCGCGTCGATCAACGCGGCATCCAAGACGAGCCAGTCCGGGTACCGCGCTTGGCGGGCGATCCCGTCGAGGATGTGTTTGTCGGGAAGTTGCCGCAGGGGACGGCTTGCCCAGGTGTACAGGGTTTGCGGTGTGGTGCCTGCCCGCCGGGCGAACTCCGCTTTCTTCACCCCCCAGCGGTCGAGGTGGTTCTGCACGAGCCGTAGCAACTCGCTCATGATCGCCCTCCGTTCCGGCGTCGTCTGTTTGCGCGACGCCCGATTCCACTGGCCTGCCCACCATTTCGCTCGACCAGAAGGCGAACTTTTTATCCACCGGCTGACGCAACGCCGAGTCGGAGAATACGCAGGCTGTGAGGTATGTACCAACAGCAAGCATAAGCTTTCATCCACCGGCAACATTCAGAAACCTCACAGACTCTTTGAAATCAGCGCGTCTACCTGGCACGATCGGTCGCATTCGAACATAGGTCCACCGGGGCGGGAAGGATCGCGATGCGATTGACATCAGGGGAGACACTTCGGGCGCTGATGCGCCAAAGAGGCGGCACCATGGACTCGTTGGCAAGGAAAGCTGGATGTTCGCGGAGCTTCATCGGGCAGCTCTGCAAGGAAGACAAACGCAGCTGCACGCCAGAACTGGCCGCGCGTATCGCGGAGGCTCTCGCGGTACCCACAGATCTTCTCTTCGTGTCCAAAGAACACACAGTCAGCGATATATATGCACGCAACATGAGTGGTGCAGTGTGAGTGCACTGACTGACCCCGACGACGAGGGCCGCCCAGCGGCCCAGGTCGAGCCGACGTTCACCGTCGCCGAGGGCGCAGCGATCCTCAAGCAGACCGAGGGCTGGTATCTGGGCAGGTTGCGCAGCGGTGAGCTGCCCGGTCATCGGGCTGGCCGCCAGTGGTATCTGACCGAATCCGACATCCAGCAAGCGCAGGCCCTGACCGCCCGGCCTGCCGGTGCGCCCGCCACGCTGCCGCCCGCGCCAGCATTTCGTCGCCGAAAGCGACCTCCTCGGCGCGCATGAGCGCCCGAACAGGCTCCCTCGGTTCAGGCCGCGCCGACCCGCGCCGGGGGCGTGCGTCCTGGGAGAGGCCACGCGAGTCCCTCAGAGCTCGCGCTCCCAGGACGCACATCACATCGAACAACATTGTGGGAGAACAGATGTCGAACAAACAACGCGGTGGACGCCATCGCCACGACCGCCCGCACGCAGTGCCGGTGACCGACCTTCAAGCGCGGTTGCGCCGCCAGAACGACGACACAGATCCAGAGCCGTCGAACCGACCGTCCGAGGACACCGATTACGACTACGACGGCGGGGGGTCGGCGGCATGAAGGCCAATGAGGATCTTCGGCAAGTGGCCGATCTGCTGGAAGCGGCGACAATCGGCTCGGTGCGCCTTGCGCTGGCACAGTCTCCGCAAGGGCCCCAACGCAACCGGAGCCTGCCAGAGAATCTCGATGCCGCGGCCGGAGTGCTCGATCGGCACCGACACCTGCAAGAAGCGTCGATGGCGATCACCTTGGCGGCAGCGATCTATGAATCCGAGGCAGCCAAGCTCGCACTGGTCACCCTCGCCTCGAACACTGATGGTGACCGCGCCGATGGCCCGTCAATGGTCGAGCAGGTCGGCAATCTCGCGCGACGACTGCTGTCGAGTCCGGTCGGCAGTGACCTGCACCAACTCGGCCGAGATCTAGCCGCCATCGCCGAGGGCAGCCGATGAGCCACGACGACTGGCATGAGCGCGCCGAATGCCGCAGCGTGCATTCGGAAGTCTTCTTTCCCATCTCCCACACCAGGGCGGGCTCGAGACCCATTCCGGCCGACCGGGAAACCCCGCGCCGCATCTGTGAAAGCTGCCCGGTGCGACTCAACTGCGCCCGACTCGGCCTGGCCACTGTCAAACGAGGGTGGAAACACGGGGTCTATGCAGGCATCGACCTCGAAAATCGTGACGCACGCAAAAATTTGCTCGAGCTGATCGACCTGCTGGCACTTTCCTCGATGACTGACCTCGAGGCTGGTGGTACTCGCTCGCAACCGGACCGGCAGGCCACGAGGCGGTGAGCACCGCAGAGTCCCTGGTTTCCGCTTCGGCGGCACGCGAGCTGACCGACCGCATCCGTGCGGGGGTAGACGCGGTGTGGGAGCTGATCATGCGCGCGTTCACCACCCGTGTCTGGACCGCGTTGGGCTACGCGTCCTGGGACGAGTACTGCGCCAAGGAGTTCGACACCACTCGATTGCGTCTACCTCGGGAACAGCGCCGCGAGGTCGTGGCCTCGATGCACGAGATCGGCATGTCCACCCGCGCCATCGCCTCCGCGCTGCGATCCAGCACCCGCACCATCGGCACCGACCTGGGCCAGGTGTCTTCCAGGACCACACCTGGCGCCACGGTGACCGGCCTCGACGGCAAGTCCTACCCAGCAGTGCTCACCAAACCGACACCTGCAAGCTCGCCGGCCGATCCCGGCTCCGAAACCGGTTCAGCCACAACCCCGCCATCAACGCCCGGCCCCGGCGTGCCGGAACCAGAAGCCACCTCACCTCCACGCGCTCGCCGCACCCCGCTGCCGGACTCGTTCTGGGCCGCCGCCCGCGAGCTCCGCAAAAGCATCGAACGGCTCCAACGGCTCTGCGGCGACGACCGCTTCGAGGGCTATGCCGCGCAGCTCGGCACACAACATCACAGCGATCTCCTCCGAGCCCGCGACGCCGTCCAAACCGTCATTGATCTTCTGCCGCAACCCGATACAGAAGGAACGCCATGAGCATGCACCTGGTGGCCACGTCTCCCGATCCCAGCGAGAACGTCTTGGCCGAACTGGTGATGGTCGACGCCGACATCGCCTCCCGGTGGTTGACACGCAACCACAAGAACCGGCCCCTGCGCGCGGCGCGCGTCGAGCAGTGCCTCGCCGACATGGTTGGTGGCCGTTGGCGATTCAACGGGGAGACGATCAAGTTCAGTATCGGCGGCCAGCTCCTCGACGGCCAACATCGACTGAGTGCGCTGGAGCGCACAAAGGGCAGCGGGCTGGTGTTGCCGATGCTGGTCGTTCGGGGCTTGCCCGAGGAATCGCAGATCACCATGGACCAAGGCGCCAAACGCACTCCGGGTGACCAACTGGCCTTGTCCGGGCTCTCACGCCGCAACACCACACTGGTCGCCGCCGCGCTGCGCGTCTACATCGTCTGGATGGAAGACGGACTCTTCGGCGACCGGGTGCGCACCGCAATCTCGGCCACCAGGGTGGTCGAGTTCGCCGATGCCTATCCCGAAATCGTCCGCAGCGCCGAGGACCTCTCCGGTGTCGCGGTGCGCATCAAATGCCGCCCCGCCGTGGCCTGCGCGCTGGGGATCCGTCTGTCCGAGATCGACCCTACCGCGGCCACCGAGTTCCTGACGATGCTCGACTCCGGGGCGGGACTGATCACCGGGTCGCCGATCCTGGCGCTGCGCGAGCGTCTCGACAACATTCGTGCCACCAAGGTCCGGACCTCCGATCGTGAGGTCCTCGGCTTGGGCGTGACCGCGTGGAACCTGTGGCGCGACAACCGCTCTGTCTCCAAACTCCAACGCCCCAAGGGCGGCTGGACTCGCGAGAACTTCCCCCAGCCTCGCTGAGACAACTCAACCCGATCGAATCGGAGACAAATGTGACCATGACCGCAATCGCGGCGAACCAGCCGACAGCCAGCTACCTCAGCACGCAGACAACCGCCGACGAAGAGACCGCGCCCCTCGCCGACCTCGCGAGCAACCCGCACCACAAGGCTTCTATCTCGCGGGGGCACGCGCCTTCCCGAGTGAGTGTCCCACCCGGGAATCGCACCTGGATCTCGTCGACACCCCAGAAGCCGACGCTGGTCGCGGACGGCCGCCAGCTCACCAGCTTCGACCGCAGGCATCCCTGCATGACGCACCAACTCGGACGGCGACACATCAGTCCTAAAGAGCCGACGCGCGTCAAGGCGCACCTGCTGCCAGGCTCTGCTCAGCCAGCCACTGGACCATCCGCCAGTGATGCCAGCGAACCACCACTCGACACAGACGAAGGCATCGACGGTGATGAATGAGATCAAGATCGGGTCGCTATTCTCCGGCGCTGGAACACTCGATCTCGCAGCACTACAGCTCTTTCCGGGATCACGGCTGGTCTGGCACTGCGACAACGACCCCGCCGCCAGCCGGGTACTCGCCCACCACTGGCCGCAGGTGCCCAACCTGGGCGATATCACCGCAGTCCGCTGGCACGACGTAGAACCCGTCGACGTCCTCGTCGGCGGGTTTCCCTGCCAGGACGTCTCTCTCGCCGGTCATCTCGCCGGCCTTGGCGAGGGAACACGCTCCGGGCTCTGGTCCTACATGGCCGAGGCAATCGTGGCACTCGAACCTCGACATGTGCTCATCGAGAATGTCGAAGGAATACTAAGTGCCTACGCCGTACGCGCAATGGAATCCCCACCGGATGCTGTGGGAGAGCACCGAGATCGATCTAGTGTCCGAGCTGCCGGTGCCGTTCTCGGCGCGCTGGCCACGCTCGGGCTCGATGCGGAGTGGACGAGCTTACGTGCGTCCGCCATCGGAGCCTGCCACCGACGAAGCCGAATCTTCATCCTCGCCCACGCTGCTGCCCACTCCGATGTCGCGCGATCACAAGGGCAAGGCCAATCCGCCCGGACGGACTCGAAAGGGCAGACCGCGTACACGAGGCGACGACACTCTGCCCGACGCGGTGGACCGGATCTGAGGTTGTTGCCGGTGCCCTCGGTGTCCGATGGCACCGGCGGACACGTCTCGCGCTCCGGTGCCCGGATCGGGGAGCTGCTGCTCGGCGGCATCGCCCGCGCGCACGCCCAGGGAACGCTGCTGCCGACGCCGCGAGCCAGCGACGGAGCGAAAGGCTCACCACGCCAACGAGGATCCGGCGGTGATTTCATGCTGCCTTCAGAGATCTACGCACTCACCCACGACCCGTACCGCGGGCTAGGCGTCGACAGGACCGACACCGAGCACGCATCGGGATCCGAGGCCAGCACCTGGGGCATCTACGCGGACGCGATCGCCCGGCAGGAGGCACTGACCCGTCCAGCCCCGCCGCCCGCCGAGCCGAATCGTGACGGAAACCCTCGCCTGTCACCAGGTTTCGCGGAATGGATGATGATGATGCCCCCGTCATGGGTCACCGATCCCGAGATCGGACTCTCCCGAGTACAGCAGCTGCGCATCATCGGCAACAGCGTCCTCGTTCCGTGCGCGGTCACCGCGTACCGGTATCTGCGCGGGCGCCAGCCATTGGACGAGGTGGCATGAGGGTCCTGCGCTACGCCGACGGCACCGTCGTGTCCGAAAGCGACCTCGAAACAATCGCGCGAGCACTCGGCTTCTCCTCCGCCCAGCGCTGGAGCGACTACCACGCCGCCGCAGAACGGCGACGGCTCTCTCGCGAGAGGAGCGCGGCATGAACACCTTCCGCGTCCGCGCGGCGCGCCCACCGCGATTCCTGCTTCCCGCACGACACCGAAAGGAGGAGCTGTGGCTCGCGAGTTCGCGAAACTCTTTCTCAGCATCAATGGCGACGTCGACTTCGAATCGCTGACGGCGGACGCGCAAATGTTCTATACCCGAGTGCTTTTGGCCGAACCCACCCTGTCCTACTGCGGGATCGCCGACTGGCGCCCGAACAGGCTCGTGGGCCGAGCCAGCGATCTCACTCTGCCCAGGATCCTCACCGCCGCAAGCGAACTCGAACGACGCCGCTACATCCTGGTCGACATCATGACCGAGGAAGTGCTGGTCCGCTCGCTCATTCGCCGCGACAACCTGCTGCGCAACCCGAAGATGGCCGCTGCGGTCACCACCGCCTATTACGGTGCCGCGTCGCGGACCCTGCGTGCGGCCATCGTCACCGAGATCCAACGGGTGCGCCGCGAGCATCCCGAGTACAGCTCGTGGAGCCATAAGGACTCCGCCGAGCGGCTCGGGCAACTGCTGAGGATGCCCAATCTCGATACGGTCGGCTACACCAACACAATTCAGGTTCCCGACACCATTACCGAACCGATCTCGAATACCAATCCGATCACCAATACCGATCCGGTTCACAACACCGATCCTGAACCGGTCGCCGATACCGTTCCTGGCCCGAGCGAAGAACACCAATCGAATCACCCATCGAATTCGGTCCCGATTCCCAGCACCCACACCCCACACCCCACACCTTCTAGTGGTGGTGACGTAACTACGGAAGCTCACGTCGCACCCGCGGGCAGCGAACCTCCGCCACGGCGCTGCCCACAGCACCGCGACGAACCCTCGCCGCCGCCGTGCCGCTCCTGCGGCGAGACACGTAAGGCACGTGATGCGTGGGAACGCGCCCATACCAACGAGATTCGCTCCACCGTCCGGGCCGACCGCGACGCTGGCCACGAGTGCGGAATGTGTGACGGCCGCTGGCGCAACCCGCCCGCCGAGCTGCTGGTCCGGCATCCGGATCCGCCGGTCGTGCGATGCGACCACCGCACCCCGACCAGCCTCGATCACTGGCACACCACCGAGGACCACCGTGGCTGAGCACACCCTCTTCGACGCCGTCGACCCGCTACGCCCCGGCCTCCACGCTCCGACCCCGATCCAGGACGTCGCCCGACTCGACGCGGCCGGTCGCACCGAACGTGTCCTGCGACTGCGACAGCAGGCCGAGCAGATCTTCAGCGATGCCCTCGCGACGCATCTGGGCGCACACCGCGTCGTCGCGGTGTGCGTGCTGTTCTCCGGCGGCAACGACTCCACCGCCCTCGCGCACCTGTTCCGGCACCGCGCCACGCACGCGATCCACTGCAACACCACCATCGGCATCGAAGCCACCCGCGAGTTCGTGCGCGCGACCTGCCTCGAATGGGGACTGCCGCTGCTGGAAGAGATCGCACCGAAAACGTTTCGCCAGTTGGTGATCGAGCATGGATTTCCTGGGCCGCCGATGCATCCGAAGATGTATTCCCGGCTCAAGGAACGCGGCTTGCGCCAAGCCCGCCGCAAGCTGGTTACCGACGCGCGCCACGAGCGCGTGGTGTTCCTGGCCGGACGCAGGCGCCAGGAGTCACGCCGCCGAGCCCGCGTCCCTCTGCACGAGCGCGACGGCTCGGTCATCTGGATCTCACCGATCGCGAACTGGACCGTGCTGGACCTGAACACCTACCGCCAGCTCGCCGGAGATGTTCCGGTCAATCCCGTGGGCCAGCTGCTGCACATGTCCGGGGAGTGCCTGTGCGGTGCCTTCGCCAAACCCGGTGAGCTCGAACAGATCCGCGCCTGGTACCCCGAGACCGCCGCCGAGATCGACTCGATCACCGCCGAGGTCACCGCCGCCGGACATCGACCACCGCTCAACCGATGGGGCCATGGCTGCGGCCCCCGATCCCGCCGCGCCGGACCGCTGTGCAGCGACTGCGAGCTCCAATTGTTCGATCTCGACGAGGAGGCATCCTGATGGCACCCACCACCCGACGACCGCTTCTGGCCCTCAACCATGACGGTCCGGCCGTGCATGTGATCATCAGCGGTACCGGGGCCGACTACCAGATCGTGCGCGTCTTCACCGACCCTGTCGAGGCCGGAATTTTCCTGATCGGGCACAACGCACGCCCGGACAATGACCCGGCACGCGTCGAGGAATGGGCGATCACCCAGACCGCGCCCGAGCAGATCATGTGGTGGCGAGTCCGCTGGGACCATGACACCGAAACCATCGACGCGCCTGAACAATTCGCGCAATGGGCCGACGAGCTCTCGCTGTTCAATGCCGAACCCTGCGTCTGGCGCACCACGACCGGAGACATCGTTTCGCTGTCTACCGATTGCGCTCGCGCGGTCGCCGCGCTCATCGCGGAGGTAACTCGCACCCAGACCGAACAGGAACCATCGTGAGCCCCTATCACCGCGACGACGTCACCACCTTGCACCTGGGCGACGCGCTCGAGGTGCTATGCGACCTGCCTGCCAACAGCGTCGACTGCGTGGTGACCTCGCCACCGTACTGGGGGCTGCGCGACTACGGCGTACGCGGCCAATACGGGCAGGAAGTGACACCTGAGCAGTATGTCGAGACGCTCCGGGCGGTGTTCGCGGAGGTTCGGCGCGTCCTGACCATCGATGGGACGTGCTGGCTCAACCTCGGCGACACCTACCTCGACAAGAGCCTGGTCGGCATACCGTGGATGGTGGCCCTCGCACTGGGGCGCGACGGCTGGATCCGCCGTAACGCGGTGGTCTGGTACAAAACCAACGCCATGCCCTCGAGCGCGGCCGACCGGCTGTCCTCGCGGTATGAGCTGATCTTCTTGCTCACCCGCTCCAAGCGGTACTGGTTCGACCTCGACGCGATCCGCAAGCCCTACACCGGAGATCGTTCGGCGTCGCGGCGTTCCCGCAGCGGGCGCACCACCAAACCGAACTCGATCGCCTCACCGTGGAACGCCCAGACCAACCTCGCCGCCAACGGAGCCCGCCACACCGCCGCACATCCGGCCGGCGGCAACCCCGGCGATCTCTGGGAGCAAGCCAACCAGCCGTTCGCCGACGCGCACTTCGCGGTCATGGCCACCGCGATCGCCGAACGCTGTGTCCGAGCGGGTTGCCCGCCTCGCCGCTGCCGCACTTGCGGTGCAGCGCCGACCAGAACAAAAGGCGTTGCTGTCCTCGATCTTTCCCGCACGCAGGCCCGCCGCGCACAAGCCCTCGCCGAGGCCGCCGGACTGACCGACGAGCACATCAACGCGATCCGTGCGGTCGGGATCACCGACAGCGGCAAGGCGGCCGAGTCTCAGACCGGGACCGGCAAGAACACCGACGAGGTCCAGCGCCTGGCCGCTGAGGCCAAGCAGGCCCTCGGCGGCTACTTCCGCGAATACCTGCTTGCCCGCCCGAGCACGACCGGCTGGAGCGACTGCGGCCATAACGACTACCGGCGAGGCATCGTGCTGGATCCGTTCTCCGGCAGCGGCACCACCGGCCTGGCCGCCCACCGCCACGGCCGCGCCTACATCGGCATCGACCTCAACAGCGCCTACCTCGATCTGTCACTTCGCACCAGGCTCGACCAGGGTGAATTCGACCTCGGAGCCGCCTCATGACCAATGGCGAACCGATCCACGAATGCCGCCAAGGCACCCGCTGCCATTCCCGCGTCCGTGACGACGAGGGACGCTGGCACGGCGGCGGAATCGAACGCCCCGACACACTGTGTCGATCCTGCGAGGAGTCCGCGTTCGCCTCGATCCGCCAGCTCTACGACGACTGGCTGCTGCTCGAAGCCGCGAAACTCCAGCCCCCACCAAAGGATCGAGCACCGAAGGTCACCCACTCGACGCCGTACTCGATCCCGATCCGCCTCGATATCGACACCCTCCAATCCGCTATCGAAGACGAAACCCTCACCTGGGCCAGGATCATCACCCGCGGCGACCCCGTGCCGACTCAACGTCAGAAGTGCGTCCAGAAGTGTGTGGCGATCGTGGCAGCAAACCTCGGCACCCTGATCGACCAGACATGGCGACACCATTGGCGAATGACGCCACGCGCCGACGGGGGCGACGAACTCATCCATGTCGGCCTCGACGGCGTCGACGCGGTCCTCGGTCTCGCCGACCTTCACCGGCGCACCCGAGAAGTGCTCGGCCTCAACGAGACCCGCATCTGGTTGCCGGACCCGTGTCACGTCTGCGGTGTGAAAGCCTTGACCTCCTCATCAGACCAGGAGAAGGTCACCTGCCAGGCGTGCCGAGCCGTCTGGGCCAAAGAAGAATTCGCCCGACTCAACGGCGTCGGTGTCCTCGACACGAAACGAGCATCGTGACCAGCGACCCCTGGCCCTTCCCCGGCGACACCGCGCTACAGCGCGCCCGCAAGATCGCAGGCTCCTACCGCGCCGCACTGTACGCAGCCGCTCCGCAGCGATGTAGTGAACTCGACCGGCGTGCCGTCGAACTCGGACAAGGCTGGGTGGCACCGGTCGAGCTGCCCGCGCACCTGGTCGAACACGCGCTTGATGCCGAGTTGTCGGCCGCCGATATCGAGCACTTCTGGCGCATCCCTGTCTCGACCATCCGCACCTGGGCATCCCGCGGACTGATCACCGGCAAACCCGGCCCCCACGGCGTGTTGGTCTATCCCGTCGGTGAGGTCCTCACGCAACAGGGCGGCCCACCGCAACCACGGCAGGTGAGCTGACCACGGCTCAAGATCAATCAGAATTGCAACGCATCGGCGTCACGAAGATATGTGGGCGAGCGCCTTCAGGCGCCCAGATCTTCGCTGCGAAGTTGCGCATGCCGTCCCCTCTACCGTCAGCGTCGAGCACGTCCGAGCCCAGCTGGATGTCGGCCCTACGATAGCCGTGCGGCGTCGCCCATGGGCCGGTTGAGCGGTAAGCCCTTGACATCCACCGCTCGTCTCAGGGACGCTGTAAGCAAGTGGTACACGTGTACCTGAAACCCCGGTCCTTCCCTTTCGGACCGGGGTTTCGTCGTGGAAGGGCATCTGTAGCCCTCCGATCGAGGGTGCTCGTTGTCCCGCATCGCTTCCGATGGTGGCCTCCCAGAGGGGTATCCGGTCCGGTGCTCAAAGCCCTTGTTGCTGAAGTGATCCGGCGTTGACCTTTGCTCTGTGCTGTAGGGCCGGATCGCCTCGGTGGCGTCGTAGGGGAATCGAACGGCTCATGCATCCAATGCCGTTCGCGCAGTAGATATTTCATCGAGAGGAATCGATATGCCTTTGTTCATTCAGTGGATCCTGTTCCTGATCTCGCTCACCGAGCTCGGTAGCGGCTCGGCTGGCATCCCGACCGGCAGCTAGCACCGACAACGGTGACGACGGACCCGCGCCAAACCCATCGGTGGCGGGTCATCGTCGCGGACCTTCGTGCCCGGAGGCTGCCGTGCTGGCGCTGCGGGCAGCCGATCGACTACGACGCCGCCAGGTTCGCGCCGGAGGGCTTCGAGGCCGATCACTTCTATCCGGTCAGCACCCACTCACACCTGGCCCTGGATCCGACCAACGCGCGTCCAAGTCACCTGCGCTGCAACCGGTCTCGCGGCAACACCGCGCCAGTGGCTGGGGAGTGGGTGCGGTCGGACTTCTGACGATCCGAATGCGGTTCGTGCTAGATGAATTGGACTGTGAGCTGGCGAGACAGTGTGGCGCCCTCGATCGTCCGGACGCCACAATCTATCAACTTCTTCCCCAGTCCGTGCCTGTCGAGCGCTCCGGTCCTGGTCCCCAGGAAGACAGCCCCACGAAGGGTAATGATGGTGGCCAGATCGGGTTAGTCAGACCCGGCTGGCAATTTGGATGCCCGGTGACTAGCCGTGCAGCCGATCGCAGATGTCACGGAAAGTTCGGTAGACCGCGAGGACCAGCGGTCCCCATTTCGCGACTCGGTCTGCCCATTGCGCCCGTTGGCTACGAGCGCTCTTGTCCGACTTCGACATCAACATCACCTCCCATCTCATCTCCAGCCCCCGCGCGCGAGGGGCTGGAGTCGAGTTGAAAGGCGACGTGAGCGTATCCGACAACCGCCGCTGGCGGGGAGGGGCGGGTGGAAAGTTGAACGCGATCGGGCTTGTCTACTCCCGGGCACTGGGCAATCTCCCCCCGCGGGCATACCCCCATCGCGCGAGGCACGCGGAACTTCCAGTGGCCGGCGAGGTGTGCGCGTGAGTCGCCCGGTCACCTCGATCCGATTCGACACCCTCGCCGTGGATCGACTGCGCACCTTCGAGGGCAACCCACGCCGAGGCAACGTCGACGCGATCGCGCAGTCCCTCGACGCCACCGGCCAGTATCGGCCCGTCGTAGTCAACGAAGGCACTCTCACCGGCCGGGCCATGGAGGTGCTCGCGGGCAACCACACCCTGCTCGCTGCGCGCCAGCTCGGCTGGGAGGAGTTGGCCGTTGGGATCATCGACGTCGATGAGCAAACCGCGCGGCGCATCGTCGCCGCCGACAACCGCACTGCCGACCTCGGCGACTACGATCACGCCGCGTTGTTCGAACTCCTCGACGGTCTCGATGACCTCGCTGGAACCGGTTACAGCCCCGACGATTTCGACAAGCTCGTCGCCGAGATCATTCCGCGCGAGACCCACACCGACCCCGACGACATCCCGGAACTACCCGACGCCCCGATCAGCGTGTCCGGCGATATCTGGCAGCTGGGGCCGCACAGGCTCGCGGTCGGCGACGCCACCGACTTCGCTGCGGTCGAAGCGCTGATGGATGGCGAGCAGGCCGACTGTGTATGGACCGACCCGCCCTACGGTGTCGACTACGTCGGCAAGACCAAGGACGCCCTGCGGATCCAGGGCGACGCCGTCGCCGACCTCGACGAACTGCTTTCCGGAGCGTTCGCCTCGATGGTCGCGGTCGCCCGGCCCGGTGCGCCGGTCTATGTCGCACACGCCGACTCCGAACGCTTGCGGTTCGAGACCGCGTTGCGCGAGGCCGGAGTGCTGGTGCGGCAGAACCTGGTGTGGGTGAAGAACACGATCGTCATGGGCCGGTCGGACTATCACTACAAGCACGAGCCGATCCTCTACGGATTCACACCCGGGGGCGAGGGGCGGCTCGGACGTGGTGGGGATCGCTGGCAGGGCGACAACGCCCAGGCCACGGTGTTCGAGTTCGACAAGCCCTCGGCCAACCGTGAGCATCCGACGATGAAGCCGGTCGCGCTGATCGAGGCGATGCTGGCGAACTCGCTGCGCTCCGGCGGCCGGGTCCTGGACCTGTTCGGTGGCAGTGGCTCCACCCTCATCGCCGCCCACCAGCACGGGTCAGCCGCGCGCCTGGTCGAGCTGGATCCGCGCTACGCCGATGTCATCTGCCGCCGGTTCCAGGAGCACACACGTACGGTCCCGCACCGAAACGACGGCGAGGCCGTAGATTTCACGGCCTCGCACGGTTGATGTTCGATCGTCTGTTGGTCAGAATTCGGCCACCTGGGCGATCTGCTCGGGTTCTGGGTTGAGGTGCCCGTCAGTGCGGGCGGCTATCTGGTTGGGGTGGTCGACGGAGGGCTCGTGGTCGGAGTCTTCTGCGGTGTCGGTGTGCCGGTCACGTCCGAGGGAAGGCTTGCGGGGTCCGGCAGTTTCGGCCGTGTGTTCTCGTCTGCGAATGGTTTCTGATGGGCGATGGCGTCGCGCATGCGTTTGACGGCATCCGGTTCGGCCTCACGGTTTGCCCGGTTCGGGCCGGTCAGTTCAGTAGCACCGAGCCCGTTGGCGATGGTGAGCCATTTCTTTTCGGCGTAGTACCTAGCGATGAACAGGTAGGACTTCCCGGCGGAGATCAGCGGCATACCGTCGACGACGATGAGGTCGTGGTTGCGTGCGATGCCGCCGAACTGGTTTACCACCACTTTGGCAGGCAGGTCACCTTTGAGTTCCGTGACGACCGACACCTGGAACTGAGTCTCGGGCGTGCCGGACGTCGGAGCCTCGGTGTACAGGTACTTCTCTACGGTTCCGACGAAGATGGCGTCGGCCCAACCGGCGACTGCTTTGGGATCGCCCGGATCGAATGCTGTATCGCTTGTGACCTGGACGACGTTCGGTGCCGGTGGTTCCGGTGACGGCTGCGGCCCTACACAGCCTGCCACGACAGCTGTGGCGAGCGCGGCGACGGCGAAATGAACGACTCGCGCGGCGGCAGATTTGATGGTTCCGTGCATGATCAGGACGCTCCCCACATCGTTCGGTAGGAACTGTTATCGATGTCTCCGAAGTCGAGTTTTGGTGTGACACTGGCGAACATGATGTTGTTCTTGCAGCTGTGACGCAGCCCTAGCGCATGACCCATCTCGTGCAGGACGGTGTTTTTGTTCAGGTCGGGGCCGTATGTGTCCATGTAGTGCGAGTTGAGCCTGATGTCGGAGTTCTTGGTGTAAAGCCCGACGTAGGAGACGTCGGCACGATTTTCGTCGAACACATGGATGATGGGTTGCCGGTCACCGACCGACACCACTTTTACGCGCCCCTTGGAGTTCCACGACTGGATTGCGTTGTCGACTTCGCTCTTGTATTTGGACTGATTGAAGATGGTCAGCACAGGTGTCGGGTTCGTGGAGACCGATGAGAAGTTTTTGTCGTAGAGCGGCAGCGCGAAATTCCAGGTGATGACCCCCTTCTCGAAGGATTGGCACTTGCCTTCGTACCCGGTCGGGGTGTTGCTGGTGTTCCCGCCGTCGACTTCGTCGGTGGTTGGGTATCCGTATTGTCCGTTCTCCCACCCGGCTTTCACCCATTGGTCACGGATCGCCCCCCACACTGCATAGGCACCGTTGCGCGGTGAGTAATAGATCTCGCCGCCTTCCATGTGCTGACCAGCGCCGTTGTCGCGAGTGCCGAACTCGTCGCTGGTCGGGAAGCCGAGCCGACCGTTCTCCCAGCCGTAGTTACCCCACTTGTCGAAAATCGAGCCCCAGATGCTGTGTGCCCCGGTGTTACCCGACCAGTAGATCGCCCCGCCCTCGAAGTTGTTGAACCTTCCGGGCTTCCCGGCTGGCACCTCCCTGCTAGTCGGATACTTCAACGTCCCGTTCTCCCAGCCGAGTTGACCCCACTTGTCTCGAATGCTACCGCCGATCTGGTGGGCGTGGCCGCCGGTGACCAAGGGGTGCCAGTAGATGGAGCTGTTCTTCTCGAAGGCTTGCCAGCGGCCTCCTCGTGCGGCGTCGGATTCCGGGTTGGTCGCGTTGCCGAAGAAGTCGAATCCTCCGGTCTCGTCGTATTCGACCTTGATCGAGCCACCGATAGGGTATGGCGGATCGGCTGGCCGTGCTGATGCGCCAGCGGCATCGAGAGTGAGTGTGATGATCGTCGCGAGGATGGCGGCGGCCCGGACTATGCGGGTTCGTCGTCGACCGTGCCTCTGGTGCTGCTGACTGAATGTCATGATCCCCTCCAGGTCGCCATTCGTTGGACACATTCGACGCTCGATCTATCGAAATGCCCTCTGGCTCAACGAAACCGCCCGAAGTGTGACAGCTTGGTGGGCGGTCGCTCGTATCGTGGCACATCTTTCAAAGAGAATGAATTCCCCAGTTGAACTGGGCGGTCGCCATTGCGCGCGTGATCGTCTTTGGTGGCAACACCATGAATGCTCTGCCGGTAGGTGAAGTCAAGCGCATCACGACTCGAAAGATATTGCGGCACAACCTATTAACCTGAAACGGACGGAAACCCGGCCTTCGAGGCCGGTGACGCACGTCGACGGACGCGAGGCCGTGGAACTCACGGCCTCGCGAGGGTGTGTCGGTCTCGCGGTCAGAACTGGGCGACCTGTTCGGGTGTCGGAGCCGGGATTTCCTCGATCTCGTCGAGGGTGCACAGGTCGAATTCGCCGTCCGCCCAGCGGACCTCGGCGAGGCCGTGGTGGGCGAACCCGTCGGGGTCGATCGCTGGGCAGGCGATGACTTTGCCGACGGTCGCGTCGACGCCGGTCGCTCCGAGCCAGTAGATCAGCGTGCCGGGGATCATGCTCGCCTCTGGTTCTCGATGGCCGACGCGACGGCCGTGTCGACCCACTCGGCGAACTCCGTCGCCTGCTCGGGCAGCAGCGTCAAGATCACGTCGTTGCCGTTGATGGCGTCATAGACCGCGATCCGTACGGTGCCGCCGCGTACGTCGACCAGGGCGTGGCCCCAGTCATCAACCGTGACGCCCTCCCAGTCCATCCAGTCGCCAGCGTCGGGATCCGGCTCGTCGTTCCACTCGACCTCCAGCTCCTCTTTGCGTCGATCCACGGTCATCGTGGTGCTCCCCTCCTGGTCTAGGTACACCACCATGAACGCTCTGACCGGGAACGAAGTCAAGCGCCATAGAACACCGTAATATGTTGCTGCACAATGTATTACGGAGATATGGTGTGATCGCTTCCGGATCGCGACCGGCAGATGGACCCGCAGTCGACGGGCGGCGGGGTGGAGCCAGGGTTGGAGCCTGCCAGTGGGCAGGGGCGCCGAGTTCGAGTCTCGGACTCCACACGGACGGGGCATCCGCTCGCTACGGACCCCGACCCCGGCGGGGACGCACGCCTCGCCGGAGCTGGCGGCGGCCTGCGCTGCCCGGCCTGGACCCGACGGGTAGCTCCGAACGGAAAGGGCAGGGGAGCGCGGACCGCCGCTCGCCTATCACCCACCGAAACCCGCCGTTCTGAGCGAGTCAATCCGTTGTGGCACAACGTGTTAGCGCACCTGAATCTTGATGCGACGTACGCGCAACTTCGAAAGGGGTGAGCCGACGTGAATCGATCGAAATCCGGTGCGCCACAACATGCGCTGCAGCTCCGCAAGGCCGGGGTTTCCTACCCGAAGATCGCCGAACAGCTCGATATCACTGAAGCCGACGCCTACGACATGGTGACCGCCGCGCTGCAGGCGCACGAGGAAGCGCCCGAGACCCGTACCCGCCTGGACCTCGAACGTCTGGACGCGATGCTGCTCGGTCTGTGGAAGTACATCGGCCAGGGCGATCCGAAAGCAGTCGAGCAGGGCCTGGAGGTGATGCGGATGCGCGCCGACATGCTCGCCGGTCGTGCCGCACCTGGTGACGGCAGCGAGGTCGGCGACTACTTGGAATCGGTGAAAGCCGCTGCGCGAGAGAACAAACAGAGCGCTGTAACGCGGTTGCGGGCAGTGGAGTCCTGATGGCGCGCTCGCTACCGGAGTCGGTCGCCGCAGCGGTCGAGGAGATGACGTGGCTGACTCCCGCCGATCAGGCGGCGGTCGATTTGGCACTGCGCTACGCGGTGCAGATCGAAGCCGGGATCAGTCGCGGCGGTCAGGATGCGACCAAGGCCCTGTACCTCGGTCCGCACCTGCTGCGGGCGCTCGCCGAGCTGGGCGGCACTCCGGGAGGCCGGCGAGCGTTCGGTGACGGCGGCGGCAACGGAGTCGAGTCGACGCTGACCAGTTTGCGGCGCGAGTTTGGACACCCCGCGTAGGGGCTGTGAACAGCCACGCATCTTCACCCCGCCGCTGCGGGAGCTGACACGCGAGACGACCCACGGCTTCTCGGTCATCGACTTCGCCGAGACAACGCTGGGGATCCGGTTGCTGCCGTGGCAGAAGTGGCTGTTCATCCACGCCCTCGAGCTACGCCCCGACGGCCTGTACCGGTTCCGGACAGTTCTCGTCCTCATAGCCCGCCAGAACGGCAAGACGCTGTGCATGCTGATCCTGGCGTTGTGGCACATCTACGTGCGCGGCTCGCGAACCGTGATCGGCACCGCCCAAGATCTCGCCAACGCTGAAAAGGCATGGGGCGAAGCGGTCGACATCGCCGAAGCCGTACCCGATCTCGCAGCCGGAATCCGGCACGTAGTCAAGGTCAACGGCAAGAAGTCACTGAAACTGCAAGCCGGAGAGCAATACCGGGTCGCCGCCGCGTCACGTAGAGGCGCCCGCGGCTTCTCCGGCGACCTCGTACTACTCGACGAGCTACGCGAGCACCAGTCCTGGGACGCGTGGGGAGCCTCGACCAAGACCACCCTCGCTAGGCCGCACGCCCAGGTGTGGGGCTTCTCCAACGCGGGCGACTCGCTGTCGGTGGTACTGCGCTACCTGCGCGCCCTTGCCCACCAGGCACTCGACTGGCCCGACGGAGACGCTGACGCCACCGCGCTCGAACTCGTCGCCGACGACCTTGTCGACGAACCCGACGAGG
This sequence comes from Nocardia sp. CA-128927, assembly GCF_050955855.1. Classification (NCBI taxonomy): domain Bacteria; kingdom Bacillati; phylum Actinomycetota; class Actinomycetes; order Mycobacteriales; family Nocardiaceae; genus Nocardia; species Nocardia sp. CA-128927. The sequence goes on from NZ_CP192087.1 coordinate 406,950, forward strand.
ACGATTCGCTGGCGCTGTTCGAATGGTCCGCGCCGCCGAGCGCGGATCGCCGCGACCGCGACGCGTGGGCGCAGGCCAACCCCAGCCTGGGCTACACGATCACCGAACGCGCGATCGCCGCCGCCCTGCGCACCGACCCACCGGCGGTGTTCAGCGTCGAGGTGCTGTGCAGGTGGCTGGAATCGGCCGCCGCCGGACCATTCGGCGACGGCACGTGGGCGGCGAGCCTGGACGCTGGCTCTCGCATCGCCGAGGGATCGCGGCGGGTCGTGGGTGTGGACGTGTCGTGGAACAGGTCGAGCACCTATATCGCGTTGGCAGGGTTGCGCGCCGACGGCCGCGCACACGTGGAGATCACCGCCGACCGCGCCGGAACTGACTGGGTCCTCGACTGGCTGCTGGAGCGCCGCGACCGGATCGAGGCGGTGGTGCTGCAAGCCAACGGCGCACCGGTATCGAGCCTGCTCGACGCGCTGAGCGCCGCCGGACTTCCCGTGATCGCCTGGGCCGGACCCGATCTCGGGCGCGCGACCGGCCAAGCGTTCGACCTGGTCGACAACAAACGCCTACGCCACCTCCCACACCCCGGACTCGACCTGGCCGCGACCACAGCGTCGGTGCGTCCGGTGGGGGATGCGTGGGTGATCGACCGCAAACGCTCACCGAGCGACGCCGCACCGCTGGTCGCCGCGATCGCGGCGTTGTGGGCGCTGCTCTCACCGGATGACCCGGCCCCGCAGATCCATGACTGGCCCGAGGAATTGTGGGAGGAAACCAGCGTATGAGAGCCAAAACAATACTGTTGCTCGATATTTCGGGGACAGCGGCGATATTGGGCGGACTGTGCCTATTAGGGCCAGCATTCGCCATCATCGGCGCTGGAGCGATCTGCCTCATCGCGGCGGCGCTGATCGACCGGCGAGTCGATCGCTCGTGAGCTGGCTCTCGCGCCTGCTCGGCACTGATGGCGAGGCGCGGGCCCTCACCGAGCTGTCCTCGATCCCCGCGAACTGGGCGGGCATCTCCGAATCCGGTATCGCGGTCTCCGAACGCACCGCCCTGCAGCACGTCACCGTCTACGCCTGCGTGCGCCTGCTGGCCGACGCGGTCGCGTCGCTGCCGGTCGACGCCTATCGCAAACGCGGGCAGGTCCGTGAGGAGATCTCGCCCGCACCGCTGTGGGTACGGCGTCCGGATCCGCGCTGGACCCGCTTCGAGTGGTTGTTCCAGGTGGTGTGCTCGCTGGCATTGCGCGGCAACGCCTACCTGCACATCACCGCACGCGACCTGAGCCAGTTCCCGACCGTGCTCGAACCGCTGCACCCCGACGAGGTGATCCTGCACGGGGTCGACTCCCGAGGTGTCCCCACCGGCGGCAAGATCTTCTACTCCGTGCTCGGCCAGCCGATCCCGGCCGCCGACATCGTGCACCTGCGCCGCTTCGTACTCCCCGGCAGCATGATCGGGCTCAGCCCCATCACACAGGCCCGCCAGAGCATCGGACTCGGGCTGGCCGCCGAACGGTTCGGGGCACGCTGGTTCGGGCAAAGCGCCAACCCCAGCTCCGTGCTCGAGACCGATCAACCACTCTCGGCCGATGCCGTGACCCACCTGCAAAAGCAGTGGATCTCCTCCCACGGCGGACGCCGCCACCCAGCGGTGCTCTCCGGCGGGGTGAAGTGGCGCCCGATCTCCATCACCCCCGAAGAGTCGCAGTTCCTGGCCACCCGCGAATTCCAGCGCGCCGAGATCGCGATGCTCTACGGCATCCCGCCGCACATGATCGGCGACACCCAGAAATCGACCAGCTGGGGCGCGGGCATCGAAGCCCAAGGCATCGGGTTCACCACCTTCACCCTGCGCCCATGGCTGGCCTGCATCGAAGACGCCCTCTCAGACCTGCTGCCCCGCGGGCAGTTCGCCAAGTTCAACGTCGGCGGCCTGCTGCGCGGAGACCAGCGAGCCCGCTATGACGCCTACGCCTCCGCGCGCAACGCCGGATGGATGAGCGTCAACGAAATCCGCGCGCTGGAAGACCTGCCACCGATCCCCGGCGGCGACTCCTACATCCAGCCCCTCAACTACGGCCCGCTCGGCGCGGACCCCGCCAGCTCTGACGAGCCGACACCCCAGGAGGACCCGAGTGGACCGCTCGACGAAGCTGCGTGACTCACGCGAGATCCGTTCCTACGCAGCCCATCACGTGCAGCTACGCAGCCGCGACGACGAACTCACGCTGCGCGGATACGCCAGCATCTTCGACTCCCCGTACGAGATGTATGGCGGATCCGAGGCCGGCGGATGGGACGAGACCGTCGACCCCGGTGCCTTCGACGTCACCCTGCGCGAACGCCCCGACCTGCACCTGCTCATCAACCACGACGGAATGCCCCTAGCGAGAACGAAATCCGGGACGCTGCGCCTGTCGGCCGACCGGCAGGGCCTGGCCGTGGAAGCCGACCTCGACCGCCGCGACCCCGACGTGCAGCGGCTGGAAACCAAGATGGCGCGCGGTGACATGGACGAGATGAGCTTCGCGTTCCGGGTCAAGGACGACGCCTGGAACCGTGAACAGACCACGCGCCGCATCACCGAGATCAGCCTGCACAAAGGCGATGTCAGCGTCGTGAACTTCGGCGCGAACCCCGCCACCTCGGCCACCCTGCGCGGACTTCTCGACGCGCTGGCCGACGTCGAAGTCGATGACGCCCTGCTGGCCGAGGCCCGATCGGTCGGCGCGGACCGCCTGGGCTCCGCCCACGAACTGCTGGGCCGGTTGCGTGGCGCACTACGACCGAAGCGTTCCGACACCCTGCGTGTCGCGCAGCTCATCGCCCTCGGTGAGGGCACCGAACTGAAGTAGTCAACACCCACTCACAGCTTTATCCCCCAACTCCCACACCATGTTTCCCGAGTCCTGGCACTGGATCGGGGGCTTCACAAGCCCTGGCACTGGGCGAAATGGCCTGGCACTGGCCGCCATTCACCCATTCCCGAACCCAGCAAAGGACACCTCATCATGGATGAGCGGCTCAACAGGCTCATCGCGCTGCGCGAGCAAGCAGGAGAAAACCGCACGACACTGCTCGCGGCACGTACCACGATCCTCGCCACGGCCGCCGACAACGGCCGCGAAGACCTCACCGAGGACGAAGACCAAGCGTTCCGCGACCTCACCGACCAGATCCGCACCGCCGACACCGAGATCACCGGCTGCGACCAACGCATCGCCGAGCTGAACGAGGAAATCGAACGCGCCCGCGCGATCGATGAAGGCGCGGTCGCACTGCGCCGCGCCCAGGCCCGCGTGCAGGTGACCGAGCAGCCAGCGACCTACGTGCGCGGCAACGGCCACTCCTACCTCCAGGACCTGATCCGGTTCTCGTTCCGGATGGATGCCGACGGCACCGCCGAGGACCGCCTGCGTAACCACGGCGAGGACGTGACCCGCTCTCCGGAGTACCGCGACCTCGACCGCGTCGACGGCACCGGCGGGTTCTTCGTCCCGCCGATCTGGTTGATGAACCAATTCATCGAACTCGCTCGTGCCGGACGCGCGGTCGCCAACCTCGCCGAATCCGATGTACTGCCACCGGGCACCGACTCGATCAACATCCCCAAGGTCGCCACCGGCACCGCGACCGAACCCCAGACCGCCGACAACACCCAGATCGCCGACACCGACCTGACCGACACCTACGTCTCCGCACCGGTGCGCACCGTGGCCGGTCAGCAGGACATCGCCGTCCAGCTGCTGGACCAGTCGCCGATCAATTTCGACCAGGTGATCTTTTCGGACTTGATCGCTGACTACGCGGCCAAGCTCGACATTCAGGTGATCGGCGGGTCCGGCACTGCCGGGCAGGTGCTGGGCGTTCGGCGCACGGCGGGCATCGCGACCATCACCGCGACCCCGACGGTTCGCTCGGTCTACGGGGCGATCGCCGACGCGGTCCAGCGCGTGCACACCAAGCGGCTGCAGCCGCCGACCGTGATCGCCATGCACCCGCGCCGCTGGGGCTGGCTGCTCGCACAGCTCGACGACACCCAGCGACCGTTGGTTCTGCCGCAACAGAACTCGCCGCAGAACGCGCTCGCCACCCTGGGTGCGGTCGCCGCCGAACAGATCGTCGGCAACCTGCACGGGCTGCCGGTCATCACCGACCCGAACCTGCCCATCACCCTCGGCGCCGCCAACAACGAAGACGTCATCCTCGTGATGCGCGCCTCGGATCTGCGCCTCTACGAATCCGGTATCCGCACAAGGGTTTTCCCCTCGCCACGCTCGGCGACGCTGACCACCCGACTGCAGGTCTACGGATACCTGGCCTTCACAGCCGCGCGCTACCCGCAGTCGATCGTCGAGATCGGCGGGCTCACCCCGCCCGACTTCGGCGGCTGACATCTCTCGCGGGGACCTGGTCCCCGAGCGGCGGCACACCGTTCGGGGACAACAGGTTTCAGCACGTGAGCCCTCAGTAAGGCCCTCAGACCCCCCTACCGAAAGGGAGGAGTGCCGATGTGGCACATCACGATCACGACCAGTGATCCGTTCACCGAGATCAGGAGCATGTTCATGGCAAATCAGGACAAGATCGACGCCCTCGCGAAGCAGCTGACCAAGGCCAAGGCCGAGATCGTCGCCGAGATCGCCCGCCTCAAGGACCAGATCGACAACGGCACCGGCGAACTCGACTTCACGACCCTCTCCGGTCTGGTCGCCGACCTGGACGGCCTCAACCCCGACGTCCCCAGCGGCGAGCCGGGCGAGGAAGAGCCCGGTACCGGCGGGCCCGCCTGACCCACCACAGTCCCTCGCTCCGGCCCGACGAACTGGGCCGGAGCGAGCGGCACCTACTCGTCCTTTGAGCCATCCTTTGAGGAGGACATACGCCGTGAGCAGCCGAGATGTCGAAGCAGACTACCTTCACGCGTACCTCGAGCAGTACATCCGCGCCCGCCAGGCGGGCCGGACCGAGGAAGCGTCCCGGATCGCGCAGGTACTGCGCAGCCGGTTCGGCCACGAAGTAGAGGCCACGTCCTCGCAGACCGAAACCGCAACCGACTCCACCGCAGCCCCTCGCCGGCCTCGCCCACCGAAGACGAAGGCCACTCCAGCACCGGCCCCCGAGGCGACCGTCCACGATTGAGATGACCGACGCGGGCTCACCTACCTCGGCTGCGGCCCTGGCCGCGCCACTCCCGCCGCTGGCCGACGAGGCAGCGCTGTCCGACTACGAAAATGGGAGTCCCGCAATGGCATTGGCGATCGCCAACGCTCTGGTGCGTGACTGGTGCGGCTGGCACATCGCCCCGACCCTCACCGAGACCCTCATCCTGGACGGCTCCGGCGATCGGGTACAGATGGTGCCGACGCTGCGCCTGCTCGATCTGCACTCGGTCACCGAGAACGACCGCCCGATCGACCTTGCCAAGATCCGCTGGTCACCGACGGGATACCTGCGCCGCACGATCGCCTGGACGACCCGAGAACGCGGCATCCGGATCGAAATCACCCACGGATGGCCCACGCCTCCACCGCTACTCGTCGGAGTCGTGCTCGGAATCGCCAAGCGCGCCAAAGACACTCCGGCCTCGGCGGTGCGCGCCCGCACCGCAGGACCGTTCAGCGAACAACTCACCGTCAGCGCGGACGGCTCGATCGGCGGAGTGGCGCTGACCCAGGTCGAACGCGACCTGCTCGCCGACTACCGCATCGTCCCGGTCGCATGAACCTGCCGCTACGCCACACCCTGAACCATTACCGCCACCGCGACGGCGGCACCGACTCCCACGGCAACCCCGTCTCGCTCTACACCCCGCCCCTGGACGAACCCGGTATCTCGGTGCGCGTGTACGGGTGGGGGCCATCGCGGTCCAGCGAACCCGACCTCGACGGACACAACCGGGTCATCACCGAGGTCGAGGTGTACGTACCGGCCCAATTCCAGCCCGCACCAGCAGATCTCATCGATCTGCCGTCCGGACCCGCCGGTCGTTTCGAGGTGATCGGCGTCGCCGCCGATGCCAACCACGGCCCGTTCGGCTGGACGCCGGGCAACGTCATCACGCTGCGAAAGGTGGACGGATAATGCCCAAGCCGAAGATCCAATGGGCACCCGACGGCTTCTACAACCTGCGCCGCGCGTCCGGCGTGGTCCGCGACGTCGAAGCGCGCGGCCGACGCGTGAAAGCAGCCGCGGGCGAAGGCTTCGAGATGGCCTCCCGCCAGGGCGCCCGCCACCCACAGGGCCGCTGGCGAGTCACCATCTCCGCCCGCACGATCAAGGCCGCTCGCCGCAATGCCAAAGACAACACGCTGGTCAAAGCGCTCAACGCCGGGCGCGGCCGGTGAGCGAACTGGTCGTCTACCCAGCGATCGAAGCCCTCATCGTCGCATACCTGAGCACGCGGCTGGCGGCGCGAACCGATCGCGCCGTCGTCGCGACGCAAGTCCCTAACCCGCGCCCGGATCGGCTGGTGCGCGTCAGCGCCGCTGGCGGTGGCGACGACCGACTGATCCTGGCCTCCCGCATGGTGATCATCGAATGCTGGGACTCGCGCGAGCCCGACGCCGCGCAGCTGGCCGAGCTGTGTCACGCCCTGCTGCTGGGCGCGCCCCGCGATCCTCACGAGCCCCGCATCCGTGCCGCCGTCACGGTCGGTGCCCCGGTCAACCACGCGGATCCCGACACCCGACACCCGCGCTACCAGACCACGGTCAGCCTCGACGTGCGCGGCCAGCTCACCTGATGTCTGCCCTGGCGCGCTGCAGCACTCGGTCACCGGCATCGCGACCCGCTTTCCGAACACCTGCCGATAGAGGACACACCCATGTGCCTGGACCATGACCAACCGGTGCCGCCTACGACTGTGAGCCGCCGCCGAATGCTCGGCGTGATCGGAGCCGCCGCGACGATCACCGCCGCGAACGGGTTGATCACCGCGTGCTCGGATCCGTCACGGCCGCATCCCGATCCGGTCGAACCGGTGCTGCTGGACGATGTGCGCGGCTACACCTGCACCAGCAACGGAGCGCTGCGCGAATTCGGCTCCCTGCTCATCGGCGCGGATGGACGAGTCGCCGCACTGGACCCCGCCTCGACGGGGGGTGCGCGGCGCATCGACGGCCGCGGACGAGTCGCCCTGCCTGGCATGCATGATGCGCACGGCCACATCTGGTCCCTCGGTGCTCTGGCCACCCAAGTGGATCTGTCGGGGGCCACGTCGCTGCCCGCAGCGCTTGCGGCGATCACAGTGTGGGCGCGTGCGCACCCGGAGATGCCGTGGATCTTGGGCTGGGGATGGGATCAAGAGGCGTGGGGGATGGGCCGGATGCCCACCGCTGCCGACCTCGCCCCAATCGACGCAGCGCTCGATGGTCGCCCGATGTGGCTCAAACGCCGCGACAACCACGCCGGATTGGCCAACCGGGCAGCCCTGCTCGCCGCCGGGGTCCCAGGCCCCGGCCACACCGACCCACCGGGCGGGCACATCGAGCGAGACACCGACGGCCGACCCACGGGCGTGTTCGTCGACACCGCCAAGGCGCTGATCGAACAGGTGATCCCGGCGGCGACCCAGAACGAGTACGCGCACCGGCTTCAAGCCGCACAGCAGATGCTGCACCAGGCCGGCCTCACCTCGGTGAGCGAGGCGTCCACCAACCCCGAGCAGCTCGCGACCCTCTACGACGCTATCAACCGGGGACGGCTCACGCTGCGGCACAACGTATTTCTCAACTGGGATGCGTTCAACCGCTACGGAGCCCAGGCCCGCACCGACTCCGTCGCCAACGATCTGATGCGCGTACGGACCGTCAAGCTCATCCTCGACGGTGCGCTCGGGTCCTACGGGGCGGCCTTGCTGGATCCCTACAGCGACCAGCCCGCCACGACGGGACTGCTGCAGCTCTCCCAGGACGAACTGACCTCCCGGATCCGCCGGATCGTTACCGCCGGATACCAGGTCGCGGTCCACGCCATCGGTGATCACGCAAACCGATTGCTACTCAACGCATTCGAGCAGGTTCTGGGATCCTTCCCTCGCTCTGGTCTGCGGCATCGGGTCGAGCACGCTCAGGTGGTCGCGCTCCCGGATTTCCCGCGCATACGGCGGCTGGGCTTGATCGCGTCCATGCAACCGTCGCACGCGGTCGATGACCGGCTCATGGCCGAGAAACGCATCGGCGAGCCACGTTTGGCCGGTGCCTATGCGTGGCGGCGAATCCTCGATCAAGGCACGATCCTGGCGGCGGGCAGTGATTTCCCGGTCGCCTCCTATCGCCCGTTCGATGGCTGGCATGCCGCAGTCACCAGGACAGATCGCGACGGCCAGCCTCTCGGGGGCTGGCATCGCGAGCAGGCCATGACACCGGTGGAAGCGCTGCGCGCCTACACCCTCGATGCCGCCAGGGCCGCACACCAGCAGCGCTCCCTCGGCACGCTCGAAGCGGGTAAGTTCGCCGACGTCATCCTCACAGACCAGGATCCGATCCGCCTCGGCGCTGGCCAACAGCTGTGGCGGACCTCTGTTCTGCAGACCTGGATCGCCGGACGCCGTATCGGCGAGTACGGCCAACTCTGACCACATTCGCCGACACGAGCGTCGAGTCCTTTTCTCTTGCCGCACAACCCTTTCGAGCAGGCCCGGTCCGCCTTGCGCCTGAAAGGGGCTACCGACCATGGCAAGCACCGTTGCCAATATCTACGCGGCCATGCCGCGCGCCACCGGCTCGCTGCTGCGCGCACCGCTGGGCACTCCCGGTCCGAGCAGCGCCACCAGCGATCTGGACCCTGCATTCCTTGATCACGGCTATATCGGCGAAGACGGCTACACCCTCGCCGAATCACGCGACGTCGACAAGAAGAAAGCCTTCGGCGGCTCCACGGTCAAGATCCTGCAGACCGACTACAGCCTCACGGTGCAGTTCGCATTCCTCGAATCCATCAACGCGCTCGTTTTGCGCGCCGTGTATGGCGACGAGAACGTCACCGTGACGGGCAACTCGATTGCGGTGCGGCACAACAAGCGTCAACTGCCGCATTCGAGCTGGATCATCGACACCCTCGACTCCGATATCGCGCTGCGCCGGATCTGGATCCCCGACGGGCAGATCAGCACCGTCGACGACGTACAGATCGTGCACACCGAGACCATCGCCTACACCGTCACCGTGGAAGCGTTCGAGGACACCGACGGCACCCCGCTGTATGAGTGGGTGCACAAAGGCCGCCCGCCGACCCAATGGACTGTCACGATTTCCGGCGCTCCGACCGCGGGCACCTTCACCCTAACGGTGAACGGAAAGCCCACCGCCGCCGTTGCTTTCGATGCGACTAACGCTGTGGTGAAGTCCGCTCTCGCCGCGCTTGCCGAGGTAGGTACCGACGGAGTCACCGTCACCGGCTCGGCCGGAGGACCGTTCCAGATCACTCTGGCAGGCGGTGGAACCCTCACAGGTTCAGCGGCGCTGACCGGCGGCACTCAGCCCAAGCTCACTGTCGCCGCCAGGTGATATCGGAAGTTCAATGCAGCAAACTGCTGACCACGGCAGGGAACACATAAGCGCCGAAATACACAGAGGTGCCGATGGCCAGCGTCGTGACAATAGGCGCGAGAACCGGGTGCGCGAAGATCCACCGAAACCCAGGAGCGACGTCGGAACAGCGTGGCTTGAACAGTTCAGCGGTCACGCCGAGAAAAGCGAGGTGACTGACCGTGACTCCGAGTAGGGACGTGAAGCCAACGATGGCCACCATATCGGTGATCTGTCGACTACCCGTGTACATCACGCCAGCGATCAACCCCGCTGACGCGCCTCTGCCGGTGTAGTCGAGAAACTTCGACATCACCGGAGCGCACAGCGTTCTCCACTCCGGGCTGCGGAAAGTTTCTTGCAGCAACACATTCCGGACAACCGTCTCTAGCTGATGCCATTGCCGCTGCGCGTCGGCGAGAGTGTCATCGGAGCTGAACACGGCCGTGAAATCGGTGAGCATCGCGCTGGCAGCAGCGGCGGACCGCGCCCGAATCATGGCGAACGCCTCATCGGCGGTAGCGTCGTGCGGTTGCGCGAGAAGCTGGAACAACAAATCGCGTTCGACTTGATTGCCTTGACTATCAGCGGTCACTTGACTGATTCGATACGCCCACACCACCGAATCGTCAGTCGTAGTGCGTGTGAGCGGATTCAAGCGCGGAACCAGCTGGCGTGCCGTGTTGCGCCAACGTTGTGCACGGGTGTCCGGCTGCCCATCGCGAATATCGAGGATATGGCTCTTCATTGCCGCCAGTGCCCCCGCGTGGAACTCCGGTAGACCGGTCGCGGTGTAGGCGGCCCACCCGACGAGCAGGGTCGCCGCGCCCGTCGTCGTGAAAACCAGAGAACTGAAATACGTCAGCAGGTGCGTGATCATCATTCCCCTTCGGACTGCGGCGATGTCGGCCGTTGCCGCTGACGACCATTTTCGGCAAGTCTTTGCCCCGTTTGCTGCTGCGACACACCTCCAGGGGGAGCAGCCCTGGACGACCCATGAGCACCTGCTGCTCCGATACCCGCCCGACGAGGTTTTCCTCACCCTGGACCGGGCCTGCCCTCGTCGGGCGGGCTTTGCCGAAGGCCCGCTCCCCCAGTTGGATTCGAACAGAAAGGGTCCGGTCCATGATGGAGAAGTTCACCTTCAAGACCAGCGGCGCCAAGACGATCTCACTGCCGAGGATGGAGAACATCCCCTTCGGGTTGATCCGCAAACTGCGTAAAGAGAACGACACCGAGCAGTTCTTCGCGCTTATCGAAGGTGTCGCTGCCGCAAAGGATCTCGCGGTGATCGACACGATGACCCAGGCCGAGGTGCATGAGCTGATGAATGCCTGGCAGAAGGACTCCGGTATCGAGCTGGGGGAATCTTCGGACTCCTGAGCCTGGTCGATGCGCACCGCGACGCCGTGGAAGCCGACCTCATCCGCGCCGGTGTCCGGTTGCGCGACGTCGGCTCGGAGTCCTTCAACTGGCACGACCTGCTCGTCCTGGTCCGCCAATCCCCACGCGAGTCCGCGCTCATGGCCGTCATGCACCCCGACGTCACCCGATGGGGCCAAGGCGAGTTCCTGCTCGCCGAGCTGATCGACCTCGCGAGCTTGCTGCTGTGGGCCAAGACCAAAGACGGCGCGAAGAACCGCAACCGCCCGCGCCCCTACCCCCGTCCCGGCGTCGACGATCCGGGCTCGCGCCGTGTCAGCGGGCACGCGGTCCCGATGAACGAGGTGCGAGACCGGTTGCGCGCCTTACGAACCCAGAACCAGGGGAGGTGATCAGGTTATGACCAGCGGCGGAGTGAACCTGGCCACCGGCTACGTGTCGCTGGTCCCGGAGACCTCCAAGGTCGCCCCCGGTGTCGAGGGCGCATTCGTCGCGGCCCAAGGCAGCGCCGACAAGGCCGGACGCTCGCTGGGTTCCCGGTTCGCCTCGGGCTTCGGTGCCGTGTTCAAGACCGCCGTCACCGCCGGAGGGATCGGCGCGGCCCTGTTCGGTGGTACCGCACTCAAGTCCGGATTGGACCGGCTGACCACGATCCAGAACGCCACCACCTCGCTGACCACCATCATGGGCTCGGCCACCGAGGCCAGCCGCCTGATGGACGACATCAAAAAGACCGTCAACGGCACCCCGTTCAACCTGGATCAGTTCGCCACTGTGGGCAAGAACCTGGTCGCGATGAACGTGCCCGCGGCAAAAGTACCGGGATACCTGACCGCGATCGGTGAGGCCGCCGCCGCGTCGGGCAAGGGCGCCGAGGGCGTCGAGCAGGTGTCGGCGGCGTTCGGGAAGATGGCCGCCACAGGCAAGGTGTCGCTGGATCAGGTTTGGTCGGTCGCCGAAGCCGGTGTCCCCGCGCTGGCCATTCTCGCCAACGGGTTCGGTGTCACCACCGACGAGATGCAGAAGATGATCTCCAAGGGAGCGGTGCCTGCCGATAAGGCCCTCGATATCCTGACCAAGGGGATCATGGAAGGCTCCGACGGAGCCGCCGGGGCGACCAAAGCCTATGCGGGCACCATGGCCGGACTCCGGCAAACCCTCTCCGGTGCCAGCGGCGGCTTCAAAGCCGCGATGGCCCGCTTCGGCGCAGGAATCCTGGCACCCTGGCTGCCGGTCGCCACCACGACACTGACCGGGCTCGCCGGTGGTCTCGACACCCTCACCCCGAAGATCCAAGCCTTCTCCCAGCGGTTGGCCGACTCCCAAGCAGTCGAGACGTTCACCGGCTGGATGGCCAACCTGCCCGCCACGATCGAGCGGGTCACCAGTTCTATTGGCGAGTTCGACTTTTCGAAGCTCACCGCCGGATTCGCCACGGTCACCGACTCACTGAACAAGATCGGTGATGCCGGTGCCGGAGGCGAGGACAACGGGTTCCTGTCCAGTCTGACCTCCGGACTTGCCGGGCTCGGCGGCGCATTGGGCAACCTCGGCGTGGACACGATCACCGTGCTCACCGCTGCCCTCGGCTCGATGAGCGATGTCCTCGGCATTCTGGCCGAGCACACCGGGTTGGTTACTCCGCTGCTGCTCGGTCTCGCCGCCGCCTACGCGGTCTCCCAGACCGCCCAGACCGCCTACCAAATCGCGAAGGTCGTCCAGACGCCAGCGATGTTCGCCCAGCTCGTCGTCCAGCGCCAGCTGACCGGCGCGCTGGTTCAGCACACTGCCGCGCTGTCGGCGAATACCGTTGCCACGAGCGTGAATACCGGTGCCCAGAACACCCAGACCGCCACCACCCTGCGAGCCAAAGTCGCGGCGCTCGCCTCAGCGGCAGCGTCTCGCGTCGCTACCGCCGCGACGTGGTTGTGGAACGCCGCGCTCACCGCCAACCCCATCGGCATCGTGATCGCCGCGATCGCGGCACTGGTCGCCGGACTCGTCTGGTTCTTCACCCAAACCGACACCGGACGCGCGATCTGGGAAACCGTCTGGGGCGCAATTCAATCCGCGCTCGCGGCTGCCTGGTCCTATATCCGACCGATCTGGGACGGCTTCCTCGACGCGCTGGGCTGGGTCGGAGACAAAGTGCTCTGGCTGGGATCGGTCGTCTCTCCGGTCTTCGGGTTCATCGGCTCGCTGATCTCGGGCTGGTGGTCCGGTGTGCAGGGCTACTTCGCGGCCTGGAAGAGCGCGCTCGGCGAAGCCGGAGACATCGTGTCCTGGTGGTGGACCAGCGTGGTCCAACCGGTCTTCGAATTCGTATCGGATCTGATCAGCGGCTGGTGGGCTGGGGTGCAGGTCTACCTCGCGGCCTGGCGAGCCGGGATCGGTGAGGCCGGAGACAAGGTGTCCTGGTTCGCCGACGGCCTGCGCGCCGGGTGGGCGATCATCGGTGCCGCGATCGAGACCGGCAAGGGCTGGTTCACCTCGCTACGCGATGTGGTGGTCTCCGCGATCGAGAAGATCCTCGAATACTGGGACCGGGTCAAAGGCGTCATCGGCACGGTCACCGACGTCGCGGGCCGGATCGGGTCCAGCGTCCTGAGCATTTTGCCGGGTCACGCCGACGGCGGAGCCATCGCCGGTCCCGGCGGCCCGACCTCCGACAGCGTCGTGGCACGGCTGTCCGCAGGCGAGCACGTCGTCACCGCCCGCGAAGTCGCCTCCGTCGGCGGCCAGGGCGCGATGTATCGGCTACGCGCCGCGATGCGCTCGGGCGCACTACGTTTCGCCGCCGGAGGCGCAGTCCCGCGCGGCATTCGAGACGCCCTCGCTGCCGCGAGGGCGGTTACCGGCAACCCCTACGAGTGGGGTGGCGTCGGCCCGGACCGTTTCGACTGCAGCGGGTTCATCTCCTTCCTGCAGCGGGTGGCGATGGGCATGGCGAACCCGGCTGTGCGCCTCTACACCACCCTGGACCTGCTGGCCGGTCGGCTTGCGGGCTTGCAAGTCGGGCTCGGTCCGGCCGGCACTTTGTTCCAAGTCGGTGCGAACGCCGAGCACATGGCCGCGTCGATCAACGGCCAGCCCGTCGAATCCGGTGGCTCCCATGGCACCTCACGTCGGGGATCACCAGCGGTCGGCGCGACCGACGCCCAGTTCACCAATGCCTTTCACTTACCCAACGAGCTGATCGCGGGCTGGGCTGAAGGAGCCAGCGACACCGGCACCGCGGGCAAGAACGGCAAGAAGACGGAGTGGACTGACGCTGATCAGACCACCCTGGAATCGGCGCAGGTCTCGGTCGAGCAGGCCAAGCAGCGCCGCGACAAGGTCTACGCCGACACCGACAAGTCCGACGCCGACCGCCGCCAAGCCGACCTCGCCGTGGAGAAGGCCGAGCAGAAGGTCGTCGGCCTGCAACAGCGCAAGGACGACGCGGCCTCGGGGACCGCGAATGGACCCGCGCCCCAAGCACCCGCGCTGGAACGGAAATTCAGCGACGACGAGGTGGCCCGCATCGACGCCCAGGCGTCGGTCGATTCGGCCAATACGCACCGCAACGAGGTCTACGCCGATCCCGAGGCCAGTGCCAACGATCGGCTCAAGGCCGACGCCGAGCTCTCACGGGCGCAGACCAAGCTCGACGAGCTAGGTAAATCCGGCAGCAAGATCCATGGCCGGGTCCGGGACTTCGTCACTGATGCCGCTGGGATCGCGTTCGACGCGCTGCTCGAACAGCTCCCGTTCGGGCTCGGTGAAACCCGCTGGTGGACCATCGACTACGCGCCGCTGATCGCTGCCGGGCAGAGCGCCGCGCAGAAAGCGAGCGCGGCGATCGGGCCGTTGCCGTCGTTCTCTGCGGAGTCGATCGCCGCACAGCTCGGCTACACCCCGGTCGCGGGGCAACCGCCACCGGAGTGGTGGGACAAGCTGCGGCCCAGGGTCTTCGACCGTGGTGGCTGGTTGATGCCCGGTGAGACCGCGATCAACCTGTCTCGCCGTCCGGAGCCGGTGCTGTCGAGTCCGGGGCAGATGCAGGCGTTCATGGGCGGGTTCGCCGCCGAGCCCGCGCTGGATGCCAGTGTCCGTATCGAGAACCTCACCACCGGGATGAGCGCTTCGGAGTTCCGGCGTGAATGGGCGCTGATGACTCTGGATCAGCGTCAGCGGGCCAAGACCTGGCAGGGCCGATGATCACCCCACCGCCCGACACCCGCATCGTGATCGAGGGTCCGGGCGCGGAGAAGTTCACCGTCGCCGGTCCGGGTATGGGCGATCGCGGAGTCGTGCTCGCCGATGAGGACTCGGGCACCGACTTCGACGCGATGTATGAGACCGCGACCACCACAATCTGGAACGCCACGGCCTATCAGATCGGCGCGGACTTCGGCGGGCTGCGCGAGGAGAAGTTCGACTTCTCCCTCGCCTTCCATGTTCTGGGCACTCCGCAGCTGCCGTGGCGGCACGCCGATTCGGCCTTCCGGCAAGGCTTTTCGTTCCGCCGCGACTCAATGGTCCGGGTCCAGATCGGCGACACCCAACGTCGACTGCCGGTGCGCCTGGGCGCCAAACCGCGCGTCAAGATCGTCGGCGACCCGAACATCCACGACTACGGCCTGGTCGTCGTGCCACTGATCGGCGCGTACCCGCGCTGGCTCGAAGACGACGCCACCTCCACCTTCATTACCGCCACCGACACCACCGGCGGCGGTGTCGAGACCGGGTTCGTCACCGTCGCCAACCCGCTACCGATCGACTACGAGATCTGGCCACGCTGGGTGTTCCAAGGTACCGCCGGAATCGTGTGGACGATCCCGGACTTCTCTTGGGGCAGTGACGAATTCGATCGCGCCGAGATCGACGCCGACCGCAAGATCGTGATGCCGCCGTTGCTGGCCGGTGAGCACATCGTCATCGACACCGACCGGATGGCGCGCAACGGCCAAGCCAACTCCAGTCTCGACACCGAGTTCTACGCGCGCATGGGCGGCAAGCGGTTCGTGTACCCGCTGCCGGGACGTACTCCCGAGACACGGATTCCGGTGTCGGTGACCGGTGCGCCGATCGGTGCCGGAATCCAAGTGCGCTGCCCGCGGCCGTGGCCGCGCCCCTGGGGTGGGCTGGATTGAGCACAAGCGTCGAAACCATCGATTTCGAGCGGGTTTTCGACGACATCGTCGCGCGCCTCAAGCGCGACACCGATCGCCGGATCCTGCCTCCGTTGATGCGGATCTGGGACGGCAACTGGGTGCTGCGCGGGGAGATCCACAACGAGATCTCGGCGAAGTTCTCCGCGATCGAAAACGACACCGGCATAGGCACTGTCGAGCTGCCCGCGACCTACTACCTCGCGCGGTGGATGACCAACCACGACGCCCGAACGACCAAGAACATTTTCATCACCGTCGACCGCGACGGGGCGAGATGGTCCGGGATGCTCGACGACCTCGAGCAGGACCGCGACGAGCACGGTCAGCGCATCGTCCGGGCGACGTTCAAGCACGACACAGAGCACTTACGCCATATCACCGCCTACTGTAATCCGTTCACCCCGCCGGAATTTCAGTTCCCGAAGACGTGGGCGTGTGTATCGGGACAGACCCTCGTGCAGGTCTGCGAGGGCGAGCAGATCGTCCTCCGCCCGATCCGGGAGTTGGCCGGGCGCCCGTGCCAGATTGTGGTCGACGGGCGCATCCACCACTCGCCGACCGGGTCGTGGAGCAACGGCATCAAGCCGGTCTATCGGCTCACCACCGCAACCGGCAAGTCCATCGAGCTCACCGGCGACCACAAGGTCCTCACTCCCGACGGGTTCATACCCGCGCAGGACATCGGTGTCGGCGGCTGGGTCATGGCCGACCACCAGGTCCCCGAACAGGTCACCGCGTTCGAATTCATCGGTGAGACCGAGGTTTTCGACATAGCGGTCGCTGATGTGCACCGCTTCGTCGCCAACGGGGTTGTCGTGCACAACTGCTTCGGGCCCGCCCGGTGGAGTTTGCTGCTGACCCTGTTCTTGAATTTGCTCCGCCTTGAGGGACGTCTGTGGACGCTGCCGGTGGGGGATCCGCTGGATCCGCGTTCGTGGCTGAATTTGGATACCTCGACCTGGTCGCAGGTGGTCAAACCGCTCTCGATCCTCGATGACCATTCCCAGTTCGCGGTGGTGCACAGCCGCTTCAAGTCCATGTATGAAGTCAGTCAGCGCATCGTCGCCGACGCGCAACTGACCTGGGAACCGCGCCGCTGGCTCACCGGCGACCCGCCGCCGTGGCCCGGAGCACGCCTACGCCACGGAACGCTAGTCTGGGACCTAGTCGATTCCTCGGGCTGGGACACCGAAACCTCCTTCGCGGGAAACCTTTTCGACGGACTGGTGCGCGCGGTCACTCGCATCGGCTCCGACGGCATGGTCGAAACCATCGAGGAGATCAAGGATCCCACCTTCCCCGAGGAATACTCCCGCCCCGGCTGGAAAGGCACAGTCCCGCGAGCGCCAGGGATCGTCCTGCGCGACGGCGACCGAACAGGCTTGGTATCCAACAACTTTCACTGGCGACCCGCCACCGACGTCGGCTTCATCACCGGAGGCCACAGCGCCCCTGGAATCAACGAAATGCTCGGCGCGGCGGTCAACCTCCTGGGTGATCTCGTGTCGCTTTCGTTGCTGCTGCCCCCACTTGGGGGCACGGCCTCAGAAATCCTGAAGCCGCTGTTCAGTGATGTTTTCGGGGCGTTCCAGAAGCGTGGTGACCCGGCGCGTGAACGCAGCCTCGGCTGGTCGCATTATCACGAAACCTTCTGTGCCGGAGCCGATCGCGCCTACACCCTGAACGCGCTGATCGCCTTGCGCACCGGCAGGTGGCGGACCCGTGAGCAGGTCACGCATTCGGTCAAGGTCGTCGACGGCTACGACAACCTGCGCGTCGGCCAGAACGGGCACGGAAACGCCTGGCTGGGCACCCGCATCGGCACCACGGTGCGCGACTGGGGGATGCCGGGGCGGGTTTATGTCGACCGGATCACCGAAATCGTCCTGGCCTGGGACCGCAGCACCACTCCGACCTGGGATATCACCGTCGGCGCGCGGGAGCCCGACGACCCACTGCTGAAGGGACTGGAAATGCTCGATGAACTCGCCGGCCTCGCACGAGATCTGGGGGTTCTGTGAACACGCTCTGGCGCATCGAAGACATCGACCCCGACGATCCAGAACAGAGGTTTCTGCCTGCGCTGCAATGCATTCCGATCATCGGTCGCACTCCGATCGTGTTCGTCGAACCCTTGGCCCGCGCCATCTCCAAACATCTCACCGAGGCCGGATGCCCGCCGATGGATCCGGCGTTGGCGACCAAGAAGTTTCAGCGCCCGTATCGCGGTGAGCAGCACTCGCTCAACGGGGCGGGCCAGTGGGTCGACCTCGACGTCTCCGACCCTGAGCCGGTCGTCATCCAGGACCCGGCCACGATGACCGTGCGCGAGCGCGAAGCCCAGGTCGAGCGGCTGCGCTATCTCGGCTACCGGATCAACGAACCCGAGCCTGCGACACCGACCGCCCAGGTCATCGACACCCTCGACACCCCGCCCCGCTTCGACCCGAGCGCGCATTCGGTCACCGAGGTCAACGCCTACCTGCGTGCGCTCGACGACCCGATCGAACATCGCCGCGTCATCCATACCGAGCGAAATAGCAAGGTCCGCAACGGAATCCTACGGAGGTTCGGATGAACCGATATTGGCCGATGGAACGCGGCCACCGCGTCACCTCCTACTTCGGTCCCCGCGAGGGCGGCTGGCACTGGGGTGTGGATTTCGGCTGGCCCGGCGGCAGCGGCGGACGCGCTGTCTACGCGATGGCGGGCGGGCGAGTCGACCGCGCCGGACCTGCTAGGGGGTTCGGGCGCTGGGTGTGCCTGGACCACGACACCGCTGATGGCGGCGGCTACACCGTGTACGGGCACGTCGTGCCCGAAGTCGCCATCGGCGAGCGCGTCGAGGCCGGTCAACGCATCGCCCACATCGATCCCGACCCTGACACCAACGGCGGCGTCGCTCCGCACGTGCACGTCGAAGTGCACGAATTCGTCTGGGTGCCACCAGGTCCGGGCCGAATGGAGCCGCTGCTGTGGCTCGGCGCAGCCAGCTATCCGAACGAAAGGCCAACCATGTCAACACTGTTCGGCATCGATGTCTCCAATCACCAGCGGGACTTCGATTTCGGCGCGGCCCGGCGCGAAGGGTTCAGCTTCGCCACGCACAAGATCTCCGAAGGCACCTGGCGCGATCCGTGCTGGCCCCTGGCCCGAGACGAAATGGCCACCCATTTCCCCGACACATGGGGCGGCTATGTGTTCTGCAAGGTCGGCACCGATCCCGAACGGGAAGCCGACACAGCGCTGGCCCACTCCGGTGGCGCCTGCCGCCTGCAGATCGATTACGAGGACCTCGACGCCGACGGCAGCATCGCCGACTTGTGGGCGCGGATCACCGCACTCACCGCCCGCGGCTTCGAGTTGCTGCCGATCTATCTGCCGCGCTGGTACTGGGACTCACGCATGGGCTCGCCGTCGCTGAGCGGTCTGCCGGTCGGGATCTGGAACAGCCACTACGTGACCGGCGACGGCTTCGCCAGCGAGCTCTACCCCGGCGACAGCCATCCCGGCTGGGAGCCGATGGGTGGCCAGCGCATCGACATCCTCCAGTTCTCCTCCACCGCCCGCGTCGCCGGGCAACTCATCGACGTCAACGCCGTGCGCGGGGGCGAACCCGCCCTCGCCGCTCTTTTTGGAAAGGACACCACCGACATGACCCCCGACCAGGAACGCAAGCTCGACGAGATCCATCGCGAACTCACCCAGCTCTACCCGTCGCGCTCGCACTACCGCGACTCCGACGATCCCACCGACACGATGGCCGGATACCTGCTCAACGTCGACGGCCGCGTCCACGAGTCCTCGATCGACCTGCCCGCCACCCTCGAACGGCTGCAGCAGAGCATCGATGAGCTGCCCGCCAAGATCGCCGCCGCCCTACGGGAGATCAAGCCGTGACCGCGCCCTCGCCGAGGCTTCCCGAGCCCGCGCTGGTGCGCTCGGTGCTGGTCACGCTCACTGCTGTCGCGGCGTATCTGCTCAATCGGCAAGTCGATACCAGCTGGGTGGAGCCACTGCTGACCCTCTACACCCTGATCGCACCCTTGATCGCCGGGCTGCTCATCCGCCGCGCTGTCCGGCCCGTCAAATCTGCCGAGCCGCCCAGGCCCGCACGGGACCAATGAGATGGTCTGGCGTGCTGCAGGAATTCGATCAGGCTGTGGTCAGCGGTTATTCGTCCAGCCGTGGTTCATACGTTCGAAGTATTCGTCGTCTGCGCGCTGAATCTCGTCTTCAGTCGGCTGGGAGCGACCGGTGGGGGCGGGCTTGCTGTGTGGCCGTGGAAGCTGCGCGCCGAGCCGCGGGTCGGCCTTGGCGAGTAGACGTGTGACCTTGGCTCTGGCGTCGGCTCGGGCTTTGCGATGGCAGTCGAGCAGGGCCGTGGTGAGCTGGTTGCCGCTCCATCGCATGGCAGCGGGCGCGATTTGGAGGTTGGTGATGTCGCCGTCCGCGTCGACCTCGACAATGACACCGCGTACTTCGCCGCTCCCCCGCACGACGGCGGTAGCCTTGGCGAGTTGTTGGCCGCTGCGGCGGATCTCGGCGAGTTCTCGCTGGAGCTGGCGCTCCCACTCCTGGATATCGGTCGTCATCGCGACTGGACATTCTGTCCGGAGGGAACCGAATAAATCACATCACCCGGCTCGACCCGCGACGACACCTCGGCGGAGAAGACGAGCGAGAACTTCTCCGGCCCGGGCCGATGAAAGTCGAGTGCTTCCAGAACTCCCCGATAGGTCGTTCCGTCCTTCTTCCGCAACTCGATCTCTTGGCCGACCGCGAAGTCCCCGACTGCCCGTCCGACCACGAACGGATTCGGTCTGAAGCTGACCGGGAAGATCTCCTCGACATAGAACTCACTCATCACTCATTCCCCTGTCTTCCCCGTGAGATAACGTTGCCAGAACTCCTCATCAGCCCGGTACGCTTCCTCCTCTAGCTCCCTCGTTACCCCCAGTCCCACTCTGCCCTGCTCGTACTGCTCGATGTGGACACGCTCGTGTACCAGGTTCCGCAGCAGCGTCTGTTCATCGGCAAATGCGCTGGGGGCCAGCGCGATATGTCCTGGTGCTGTGCTGGCGCTGGCCTCCATGGAGTCGAAGTAGCGCACATCATCGGCGGAATTGGCCACGTCCACCCGGACACCCCGGAGGTCGACACCGGCACGGCGGGCGTATTCCTCGATGGTCTCTTGAGTCATCGGCAAATGGTCTCCGCTTTCGAGAACCTCCCGGTTGGTGCGAGGCCCCATCCGGGAGAATAGCTTTCCGTCGACTGACACAGCTTCGCGTCGCGCGAACGGAGTCATTTTTATCTTGGCCGCGCTGACCCAGTTGCGGACCTTCTCGAACAGCGGTTTGAGTCGTTCGGCCAGTGGTTTCACGACATCGGTGACCAGCTTCGTCACCTTGGTCGCGAACTCGCCGATGAACGTCGTGATGCGGCGGGCGCGGACCGTGATACGCCCGGCCAGGGCGGCGTTGCCAACCCATTCGGACACGGTCGCAGTGAACGGCGCGAGGATCGCGAAAGCGGTCTCGGCCGCCGCGGTTTCTATGACGAAGGCTTTGAGTTCCTCGAGGATCTTGTGGTGCGCTTCATCGAGATGATGTGCGTATTCACCACAGGCGTCGCCGAGGGTTTGGCACGCATCAGCCAACGCGTTGAAGTCCGTTTGTCGGGTCTGGCAGGTGCTGACAGCGATCTCGATCTCGGGCGCCTGCTGATTGTTGAGAAGATCGATGGCCTGCGGGGCCTGACCTGCGATAGTTCGGTAGTCGGCGGCGGCCGTGTGCCACGCGGTCTCAGCGGCGTTCAATTGGTCTTGGTACCCGTTCGGCCAGGCGAACCCGACAGCATCCTTGATGAACGACCATCCGAACGGCTCAGGGATTCCGTTCCCACCGGCCGAGGGTGTGGTTTCGGGGAGGCAGGGATCGATCGACAGCCCTGGCGTGGGCGGCGGCGACGGAGCGCGCAGGTCAGCGCCGGTCTCGGCGACCTGGTGGTTGTAGGCTCCGACAGCGATCATGTCCCTGGTCTGACCGCACGCGGTCGCCAGTTTCGATGAGGTCGATATCGCCAGCTGGGCGGCCTCGTCATAGCCCGCGGCCCACTGAGTACCGACGCTGTCGCTGCCAGCCATCCCTTTGTACGCGGCCAGCACCGTGACCAACGCGGAGTGCGTGGTCACCGAATCGGTGGACATCTGGCCGAAAACCTCACCGGCGGAGGTGTATTCCTCGCCTCGGTGAACAATGAGCGGCACTGTCGGTGTCACCGGGGCCACATCCCCACATTGGTGTGGACTGCGGTGGTGTAGCTCGTGTGCGCTCGCCGGGCCACCTCACGCAACTCGCCGAGGTTGTCCTGCATCTCCGCCGCACCGGCCATCCACCGGTCGTGCGCGGCTCGCTGAGCTTGTGCGGCCTCGCTCGCCCACGACAGGTGCAACTCAGCGACCTTGGTATCGACCTCCCGCAGCAAGCCCTCGACCTCGGCACCGAACGCGGCCATCGTCGCGACCGCGTCGTCGAGCTGCCCGAGATCGACCCTGTAGTCCTCGACCATGGCTACACCTGCCTGCCGGATTGGTTGATCGCGTCCCGGAAAGCGCCATCGCGCATCTCGTATTGATTGGCCGCAGTCAGCAGGTTCGCCGCCGAATCCTGCAGCGCGGCGACGATCTGCTCGGCACCGAGCTTCCACTCGACCCAGGACTCGTCATAGGCCGACGCCGCCGTGCCTTGCCATCCATCGACCAGCAATTCCCGACCGACCGTGCCGTCGAGCTTGTCGACACCATCCTTGATGCGCTGGGCCCGATCCGAGATGAAACGTGCAGTCTCACGGAGTCGATCCACCTCGACCTGCAGCTCGGACACCCCGCCTCCCCTCTGACAGCCGCCTTTCAGAACATCTTCGCACTATAAGGCAGCCCTCACTCGACCGTGGCTGACGTCCCTGCTGCGACTCACGCGCTCGTCATGGCTCACCGACTTCGCTGACGGCTGAGCCCCACCGGTCTATCAACCGAGGCGCTGCTGCGCTCCGGCGTCGTGCGCCCATTCCGCTGGCGTCTCTGACCTTTCCCATGCTCTGCCGCCGATCCGCGCGGCGAGCCGAGATGTGGCATGCCGCCACCTACCTCGTGCCCGGAGGTGAGATGACCACTCCCGGCCAGCCCGCTCCCGACGGCTCGTTCGTGTTGGGCTCTGTTTTTGGCCAGAACATCAACGAGGACTCCGCCAAGGCGGTGCTCAAAGAGGCGACGCTGGCGGTGTTCTCCCGCTACCAGCAGCGGCTGCACAACCAGGTCGTCAACGTCATCAACGACCATTCCCAGTCGATCACCGAGCTGCGCCAAGCCTACGAACAACTCACCCTGCACGGCCGCACGATCGTGTTCCCTGGCAACGCCACCTACACGCCCACCAAGGGCATCGTCTTCGTCGACGTCATCATCCTCGGCGGCGGAGCAGGA
The DNA here is from genome assembly GCF_050955855.1 of Nocardia sp. CA-128927. NCBI lineage: Bacteria > Bacillati > Actinomycetota > Actinomycetes > Mycobacteriales > Nocardiaceae > Nocardia > Nocardia sp. CA-128927. The sequence continues at coordinate 430,513 of NZ_CP192087.1, forward strand.
GGAGCGGCCGGCCGCTGGGACATCCTCGGAGCGAATCGAAAGACCGGGGGCGGCGGAGGCGGCGGCGGGGAAGTCCACTACAGCATCCCCGCCTCCCTTCTCCCGCGCGACCGTGACGGCAACTTCCTGCCCATCGCTATCGTCATCGGACGCGGCGGAGGTGGCGGCACTGGCGACGCCCAACCCGGAAACGGTGGCGGCGATACCAAATTCGGTGACTTCCTCACCGCAGGCGGCGGCGTCGGTGGATTGGCTGAAGCCGAAATCGGCGGCACCGGAGGCCCCGGCGGAGTCGGCATGGTGCGCGGCGGCGACGGCGGCAAAGGGTGCTCCTCGGGCAGCCAATACCCGGCCGCCGCGGGCGGCAACTCCTATTCGCCGTACTCCCTCAACGGAGGCGGAGGGGGCGGTGGTGGCGGCGCGGGCATCGGCGGTCCGGGAATGTCGGGCGGACAAGGCGGAATCTCCCTCGGCGGACTCCCCGGACAAGACGGCCGCACACCGTCGAGCGTGGTCACCACCGGCGGCGGCGGTGGAGGAGGCGCACCCAGCACGACCACCAGCGGCGGCCACGGCGCGGCCCCCTCCGGTGGCGGCGGTGGAGGTGGCGCCGGTATGACCCCACCCCGAGGCAACGGCGGCAACGGCGGCGTCGGGATCCTCTACGTCGTCGAGCGTTTCAGCTGATGCGTGCCGTCCTGCGGCTCTACTCCACCAACGACACCTGGCACAAACCACCCGAGCTGGAATCAGTCGAAGTCATCGACCGAGCCGGAGGTGGTGGCGGCAACACCACCAACGGCGGAGGCGGCGGTTCCGCCGTACATCCCCGCCGCATCCGCGCCAGCCAGCTACCCGACTCCATCGCCATCATCGTCGGTCCCGGCGGCGACATCGGACTCGACGGCGGCCTCACCGCACTCGGTGACCTCATCACCGCCCCACCAGGACTCGGTGCCGACCACGGCGGCACCGGCGGGCGATCGAACATGCGCGGCGGAAACGGCGGCGGCCCAAGCCAACCCGGCGAATCAGTGAGCTCCGGCGTCGTCGCCTTACTCGCCGGAGGCGGCGGCGGTGCGGGATCCGGATCGACCGGCGGCGCATCCGGACTCGTGCCCGCGGGCACCAGCCATCCGGTGTGGTGGCAGGCCGGTCAATCCGGCGGCGGAGGCCACACCGGCCAACCCGGCGGCTTCCCCGCCGGTGGCGGCGGCGCGGGCGCACCCGGCGCGGCAGGGCTACTCACCCTCATCGAATACCTCTTCGAGCCGACGCCACCCACGCCCTGACTCAAATACCTTGCGTACCTGCCTATTTCAGGACGTCCCACCCGAAGAGAGGTAACCCCATGGCGTATGCCGTGCTCCACGTCGACGGCCTCGGCGGGTACATCGGACCCGCCCGCTGCTACAAACTTGACCCACCCGTGCGCCTCGGCGACACCGACCACGAATACGTCACCGTATGGGTCCAACCCGGCTTACCGCACCAGCAGGCCGAAGTCGGCGTCGTCGCCGCGACCGCTACCGGTGCGTGCGCCACGTGGTCGATGCTTCGCCAACCCGGAAGCTTTGTCCTGCACCGTGATCCGGACACCGCCGACTACCTCGAAGGCTGCTACACCATGGCACTCGGCCTGCTCGGCTATGAACTCGGCGACGCACCCACCACCTGACACAACCCTCGCACGCGATCGAGCCCCGGCCTCACGGCCGGGGCTCATTTCGCATGTCGGGGTCAGGATGGAACCTGGCCCGCGCCGGTCGCGCGTCGCCGCGCCTCCAGCCAATCCTCCCGTGTGAATTCGCCCAACCCGTCCAGCCCTCGTTCATCCACGATCGCCATCGCCGCCACGATCACCTCCGGTGAGGGCACCAACTCGAACTCGGGTACGTGAGGAGCTGCCGACGTCGTGCGGTCGATACGCAATTCTGCCGCCGCCTCCACCCAGGTGTGGTCGGTGAACAGCACCATGACCCGCCCCGGTCGCGGCGAATCCTGAAGCACGCGCGCGACCCGGCGATCGCCCTCGTGCCACCGATCGAACGGAAGCAGATCGCGCACCGAGACCGTCGTATCCCATGGCAGCCGCCCGGTGATCACGTAGTCGATCGCCCAGCTAGCGGTGCACTCTGAGCAGATGGTGAAACCGTGCCCGCACGCCTCGGTGCTGGACGCGATCGGGATTGCGACCGTATCGACGAGATGGACCATGGCGTTCGAACCCGTTGGGGCATAGCTGTTGTCGATGGTTGCGGTCACTGTCGGTAGGGCAGCATCGGGCATCGCTCGTTCCTTTCGTATTGCGTGAAATGTATATACGGAACATAGCTCTGGCCGACCGACACCGGAACCCCGATATCGAGTCATTCGAAAGTTAAAACCGTTGTGCTGCAACGGGATACGGATAACTCGGAATCGCGTGGTCGAGGTGCCCGATCGTTGAGATGCCCATTTCGGTGGCCAGTCACTGCCGTACGAGTGCCAGGACTTCGTCGAAGGCCATGGGGCCAATGACTTCCAGAATCGGAACTCGGGCCGCTGGTGCTCGTTGAGCACTAGGCTCAGGTGCTGTGCAGACTGGGCAGGATTCTCGAGCGGTGGGTTTGACCGAGTCGGTACTGGCTGCCTTGGCAGACGCCTCCGAGGCTTTGACTGATCACGGTGTACTCGTGATGTGTGGGTTTCCGGGGTCAGGGAAGTCGACAGCCGCAGCGTGGGTTGCTGCACAGGCGGGGGCGTACGTGCTGGACAAGGATGACTTTGCTTCACGTCTTGAGCGGGATGTCATGGGCGCGCTCGTGGGGGATCCAAGCGATCGAAATAGTGAGTTGTACTGGTCGGTGATGGTTCCCGGTATCTACGAGGGATTGATTCGTACCGGGTTAGGCATCGCGGTCCATCATCCGATCGTCCTCGATGGTCCGTTTCTGTCGGTCATCCGGCAGGCGGCCGACGCGGGGCTTTCGTTGGGGCAGCATATTCGGGCTGTGGCGCAGGCTCCGGATTCGCTTGTGGTGCACTCGGTCTGGCTCGACAGCTCGGCAGTGCAGATCAAGCAGCGGATGATCACGCGTGGCGCCGAACGAGATAGGGGGAAACTTGCCGACTGGGAAACCTATCGACAGAACGTTCTCGACAGCGGTACGCGCGAAATCGCACACACGGTGGTCGACGTCGTCATCAGCAACTGACCGCGCGGAGGAATTATGGAATCTGCGGCGCTCATTCTTGATCTTGATGGAACCTTTTATCCGCGTAGTAACCCTCTTACGGCTCGGATTGATGCACTGGTCGCAGGACTCTTTGACGACTATGTCGCGCGCCATCAGGGGGGCCTGCGCGAACTCGAACGCAAATTCCCGTGCGTGCTTGATGGCTTGGTTGAGGCGAATATAGAGAGGGATCGATTCTATCGCACGGTATACGACAGAATCTCCTATGACGACTGTCTTTACCCGGATCCGGCGCTTCGAGCTGCGTTTGAAGTATTGCGGATACCGAAGTTTATAGTGTCATTGTCGCCGGTTCGTCATATTCGGCGAGTGCTTCAGTATCTCGCTATCGGCGATCTATTCGATTCTATAGTTTCGCTCGAAGAGCTTTCCATTAATTCAAAGGGTCCAGTCTACGGGGATATAATACGCGCGGGCAATATGCCTGCGCAATCGGTGGTTGTGGCTGGTGACAACTATGAGGTCGACCTGGCTCCCGCACTCCACCTGGGATGCCGGGTGGTCCAGATCGGAGATGCAACTTCGCCTGGAGACGTTGCGAGAGTCGGGAGTATTCATGACCTGCTGCGCATGATCTGAGGCCTCAGCTGCTCTCTGCAGTCATCTTCACGAACATGCGGCGACCCCGCTGGACCGTCACACCGTGCAGCTCGGTAGCCGAGACCGGGCGATCGGCAGGCTCCGGCTCCCCGTCGAGCCGTATCCCGCCCTGATCGATAAGCCTCCGTGCCTCTTTTTTGCTGACAGAGAACAGGGCGGCGATCAGCGTGGCGAGCGTGATTTCGGATTCTTCTCCGTAGACGGACGAGATAGTACGGACGGGCATTTCTTCTGGTTCCTGACGATGCACGTGGACTCGGTCGAACGCAGCTTCCGCTCCAGTGCCGGCCCCTGGGCCGTGGTAGAGGTCTACGACAGCGCCAGCCATGGCGCGCTTGGCTGCCATTGGGTTGAGTTCGCCAGAGGCCAGACCCGTTGCGATCGGGTCCAGTTCGCTCTTCGGCATCCAGGCCGCGAGAGTGCAGTAGTCCACGATCGCCGTATCGGGTATGGACATGAGCTTTCCGAACATGTCGTCTGGTGCCTCGTCGACGGCGACGTCGTTGCCGAGGCTTTGTGACATTTTGTCTTTGCCGTCGAGCCCGACGAGCAACGGGACAGTGCAGACGAGTTGTGACTGCTGGCCGTAGGCTTCCTGGATTGTTCGGCCCATCAGATTGTTGAAGAGTTGGTCGGAACCGCCCAGCTCGATATCAGCCTTCAGCTGTACCGAGTCGTAGGCTTGGAGCAGCGGGTAGATGAACTCGACCATGGAGATCGGTCGGCTCTCTTTAAATCGTTTCGAGAAGTCGTCGCGTTCGAGGATTTGCGATACTGTCGCTTTGGAAATAAGCCCTAGCACCTCGTCGAACGCGAAGTTCTCAAGCCATTCGGAGTTGTACCGGATCTCCAGCCGGTCCTGAAGGAGCAAGGGCGTCACACGTGCCAAGCATTGCTCGCTGTACTCCTTGACCTGCTCGGCGGTTAGCCGCTTGCGTGTCGCCGATTTGCCGGTGGGGTCGCCGATGCGTGCCGTGTAGTCGCCGACCACCAGCACGGCTGTGTGGCCTGCTTCTTGGAAGTGGCGCAGCTTGCGCAGGACAACCGCCCAGCCGAGATGTACGCGGGACGCGGTGGGATCCAGACCGAGCTTGACGCGCAGTGGTCCGGTCTTCATGCGCTGCTCGAGGCGGTCGGCGGGAAGCTCGGTGTGCAAGCCGCGGCGAACCAGCTCCAGTGCCTCGGAATCACTCAGGACGGGAGTGGGCATGTGATTCCGTTTCTCTTGGTAGCTGTCTGGTTGGAGGCGCGGCCGAGCCGGAGCATGTCGGCCTGCCGCGCAGTATATGTCTCGCCAAAATCTGCCTGCGGCGCACCTTCCGGCGGGTCAGCGCGGGTGCGTGCGGCCTCGGCGTTCAGCAGGGCGCTGCCGGGGTTGTGTCCGATCAGACGTTGAGGTCGATACTGAAATCCAGGGACCTAATCGGATGCTGGGCCATGTAGTGGCGGCGTTGCTGCCAAATGTGAAACAGGTAGTCGGAGTAGGTCTCGTGCTCGTAGTACTCGCGCCCGATCGTGGGGATAGCGCCGAGATCTATCAGAGTCCAGCAGGCGGCGCGCTCGTTCCAGATGAAGTTGCCGGGGTGAATGTCGAGCAGCACCATGTTGTAGAGACTGCGGTGGCGGTAGTAGAACACCTCCAACGAGCGGACCTGTTGCGCCGTCAATCCCGTGTCCGGCAGTAGGTAATGCTCGCCGGTTCGCCCTTCGATGAGTTCGTGTGAAATGACGCGACGGGCTGGGTCGTAGGCGTAATCAGCGGCAACGTATGGTGCAAGCGCTGTCGATCGAAGGAACTTGGCGATGCCGTATTCCTGTTCGGAGAGAAACTCGAAGGCAGCCATGTTCTTTGGGACCTTGTAGACGCGCAGGCGATCCGGTGAGGCATAGATGTCGCTGTTGGAACCGTCGCTGTTGATCAATACCCTCTCAGCGGCATCGCTCGTGCTGTCACGCGCGGCAACGCGGTAGAGGGTCATGACGGAGAACTCGATCAGCTCGCGGACCTGGCGGACGGTGGTGTTTTCTGACAGCTGCCACCGCCCGAACGAGTAGCACATCAAGGGGCATAAGCCCGCAAGATGCATCGCGTTCGCTAATCGCAGGCACGCCCGGACTTTGTGATCGCGTTGCCGGGCAAGAAAAGTGACCGTGTCGACAACGTCTCGGAGGGTGGCCGCTTCGTTGAGTTTGGGTGCGCGGAGGCCGTTCTGCGGTCCGCAGACGTTGCGTACCAGGCGGGGTACAGCGTCGTCATCGTGGAGGGTTCGATGCAGAACGATGAGTTCACCCCGCAACCTGTCCTTAAAGCGGCAGGGCTTCAGGGACCACATGTAGTTCTTCAGCAGCAAGAAGAACATCGAATTCTTCTCGACGATCGAACAGCCTTGATAGAGGTGGAGGTACCGGACCAGGGTGTCCTCGTCAGCCTCGACGATTCGCATCAGCGCGTCAGTTCGCAGGGATTGACGCGAAGGTAGCGCACTGTCGCTGCCTTGATCGAGTCCGCCACTGCCAGCGTTGAGATATCGCCATCGCGGAACTGCAGGGGATTGTCGTAGTAGAAGGTGAGCTCTTCGATGCTGAGCTGGTGTGGGTTCGCGTGGCTGACGTCGATGGCGTCGACGTCGGCGGGGATACCGAAGTAGTGCGAACTTTGGCGGGCCGCGGTCGGCTTGCCCATCTCGGTCGGCGCCTGGCACAGCGATATCTTGTAGCGGCCCTCGTAGTACACCGAGGTGAGTCCCTTGCGTAGTGCGAGGGCGATCGCCTCTCGGAGCCGGTTGACGATCGGTTCACCGGCGTCGTTGAGCGAGGTGTTGCCCAGCATCGGTATTCCGGTCAGGCTCCTGAAGTGGTCTATCACGCTGTACAGATGGGGATTTCGCTCGCAGGTGATCGACTGAACCCGCGCTGTTCCATCCAGATGGACTACGCCGGGGATCGAGGCGGCTGCCTCAGGTTTCACGGCGAAGCTGAGCAGCATGTACGGCGAATCCCGGTAGCCGTTGAAGTACTCCGCTGCGTGGGCGTCCATCACCACCGGCGCGACGGGCCGCCACCACTGCCGCCGCTTGATGTGGTTGAGCCTGTCGCGGACAGCGGTTGACCTCGGGTCGGCGAGCAGCGATCGGTTCCCGAGCGCGCGAGGACCAATCTCTGCATTTCCGTTGACCCACACAACAATCGAGCCGATAGCGAGCTCGGCGGCGATCTGCTCGGCGCAGACTTCGTCGATGCCTTCGACGTATCGCGCGAATTCGGCGACCTCGGCATCGATCTCGCCGCCGGTCTGCCCGTAGTAGGCCGTATCGAGGCGCACCTTCACGCTGCCGCTGCGTAGCTCGGAGTGGAACGCGGCTAGGCCGACTCCGAGAGCTATTCCGGTGTCACTGGTGCACGGAGGAATCTGGTAGTCCGCGAACCGGTAACGCTCGATGAGCGCGGTGTTGGTCGGGCAGTTGAGGGCGAATCCACCGGCCATCGCCAGAATCGACGAAGAAGGGTCGACTCTGTACTGCGCGCAGATCGAGTCGAGGTTTCGTGACACGATCCGCTCCGACATCGCCGCGACGACCTTCATGATCAAGCTGAGCCGGTTCTCGGCCGGAGTGAACCGCGGGTCGAAGCAGAGGTCAGCGTCGAGTGAGATCGCGGTATCAGCTCGCCGCACGATGTCTTCGACCACCGAACGCGCACTCGTCCGGGCCGCCGGCCCGTCGAACGAATACTGGTCGTATGCAGCCAGCGGCACGTCCAACGATGCTGGGATGGCGCTGGCCAGTGCCATCAGTGTGCCCTCGCGCAGTCCGAACGTCTTTCGGGAGTAGCTCCAAAGCCGTGCGGGCGACTCGACGGAGAACATCGTCATCTGACCGTTCTGTATCACGCAGCCGGGGTAATAGTGGCGGCTGTAGGCGTCCTGCTCGAACATGCTGTCCGGTCCTGCGTCGAGAGTGAGGCCAACGATGGTGTCACCGAACGGGTTGTCGTTGCCGTAGTGGATGGCTGTCATCAGATGCGCGACGCCGTGGAAAGCAAACGTCTGATCGAACTGGGCCCGGTAGTCCGTGTCGGTGTTGAATGCGCGGGTTCCCCACACAGCACACAGATCACCGACCGACAAGCCTTCTTCGCGTAGCAGCTCCTCCATCAGTGCGTGCGCAACGGTTCGGTTGTAGAGCGCGTGCGGGTGTTGTTTGATGCCGCTGAGACGTTCGAACTCCCAATACCGCACCAGACTCAGCGTTGAGCCGTTGTAGTGCCAGAGGGCGGCGGCGTGGTCGTGGCGCAGCTTGATTTCCAAGATGTTCCGCAGTTCTCCGTAGTCGAAGAAAGTGGACATGTAGTAGCCGGGTTCCATCGTCGCTGCTCTTACCGGAAGATCATCGGCCGTGGCTGATGCGGCGAGGTGCGCAGCACGAAAGTGTCTTGCTGCCCGTCGAATTCATGCAGAAGCGCCGTCAGCTCGTCGGCCATCAACACCGCTTCGATCCTTGTGAAGAAGGGCGAGACCGGGTAAGCCTTCTGCACTCCGATCTTCGAACCGCTCCGGAACGAGTGGTATCCGGACGAGTAGTCGAACGCGACGCGGCAACGGCCGAGCTCCTGCCGCTCGAAGCAGTAGAGATAGAAGCGATAGTTATAGAGCCCAAGCTCTTCGAACGAGGCACGGTCGTCTTCTCCGAGATCGAAGAACGAACGGAACCCTACCGTCGGATGCGCGACGAAGAGTGTGGCGAATCCGTCGCTGTCGTCGTCGCTGACCATCTCGAAGCGTCCAGTGGCTGCTAGCTGTTGTCTGAAGTGTTCTGTGGCGTCGAATAGTTCGCCGACAAGTTTTTGGTATCCCGTGATGCCGAAGAGCTTGAGGTTGACGTACGCCTCGACCGGGCCGCTCAGCGCACGGGAAAGTTCCAGGGTGTACTGGAATGGCGAATGGTTGCCGAACCTCACCTCGTCGTAGGGTGTGGCGAATTTTCCTCCACCACCGATGGGATGGTCGGGGTCCTCGATACCGCCTTGCTGGTATATCTCGCCTCGACTGGCAGCGATATACACACTGGACGTATACGAGCAGAAGCCCGTTTTGTGGAAGTCGACTCCGAAGGAATCCGCGTAGCTGATGTCACGTATACGCGTGACCTGCCGGGCGATCTTCTCCAGCACCCGTGGGTGAAGGTCGAGGTCGTTTTTGACGAAGTCGTAGGTCTTGAAGAAGAGGAATATCCACCCGATCACGGAGTCGACATGCACTCGTGGTGTGTATGGCAGCTCATACTTCTCGACCATCTGGTTACGCAGGGCTGCGATCTGCGAGATAGGGTCGATCGCCATCTGGATCGTTGTGCCGCCGTTGGCGAAGATAGTGGCGATTTTGAGGCCCTTTGACAAGGCAGAGTCCAGGGTCGCCTCGAGCAGTCCGAGGTCGACTACGCCACGGCTGTCGGTGCCGACTCGCAGTGACTTCGTTTCGCCGATGCCGAGCCAGCCACACACCTCGCTATGGCAAGGGTGGCCCTGCTTCGAGGAGACGATGACGATGTCACCGCTGACACCGTGCTTAGCTGCCTCTGGTTCGATCCGTTGGATCCCGTGCTTGACCGCGTGCAAGTTGGTCGACTTCCCGCCGAAGGTGAAGACTCCTCCCGCGCGCTTGGGATCGAATCCCGCGAGTTCGGCGAGGAATTTTACGACCGCGAGCTCGGTGACGAGCAAGTGTCCGCTCGACATATCTTGCGCGCCATTGGGATTGAACAAAGATAGATAGCTCGCGGCGGCTGTGGACGGTACCGAAGGCGGTGGGGTTACATTGATCATCGCCCCGGGGTGGTTCCACTTGAGTATGCCCTGTGTATAGCGTGCGAGATCGGCGTAAACATCGCTGATCGAAGAAGATTCCTGACTGAGGCACTCTTTGTCTAGAAGCGATGCGAAGGTTTCCGTGATCCCGTTTGCCATTCGCGGGCTGTCGAGGTTGAAGTGCTCAGACGTCATCTTATGAAGTAGTTCAATGTCGGCGATGAACGAGCTAATGCTCATGGTTTTCGGGTCGACGAAATGCTTGTTCATGACAAACACCTTCACGATCTATTCGTGCGGAATCTGGATCTACTTCGGAGTTACGCAACGTGCAGCCCGGCGGCTCGCCCCTGGGTGAGGCGGTCATCGCTGGCGGCGAAGGCTATCGCCCTTGCGGGGACCTGAACGGCTGGACCTCACTGAGGGCACAGATTCGCGCCAGATGGGCTCGGGGGAGAGGAAGCAGCTCATTCACCAGGGGCGTCCCTCGCGATGCGTCTCGTGTGGGCTTCTACCGTAACGCGAGTCACACAACCAGTCAACCACTTTGCTAGCAAAGTGGCGAACTAGTGAGGTGCTGATATCGTCGGCACTATGGCGAGCCAGATCACGGACGAGAGGTCAATCCAGACGCGCATCGCCGACGACATGCGTGCACGCATAGAGTCGGGCGAGTACGCCGAAGGCGACCAACTCCCCACCTACGAGCAGCTTCGCCAGACCTATCTGTGCAGCGTCGGAGTCGCACGGAAAGCAGTCGATCTGCTGCGCCAGCAGGGCCTTGTCATTTCCAAGCAAGGCAAAGGGGTCTACGTTCGAACCCGGCTTCGCCCGAAGCGACACGGCATCGAACGCTATGCGCGCAGCCGCTGGCGGCAGGGAACCGCTATCCACGACGCGGAGGCCGGAAGCCAGGGCCTCTCGGTGAAACAGCTCTACCGCGAACTCGGGGAAGTCCCCGCCCCACCCGCAGTCGCGGAGGCTTTCGGGATCGGCGCGGGCACAGCCGTGTGGGTGCGCCGCCGCACCACCATCGTCGACGGCCGACCCCACCAACTCGCCGACTCCTATTACCCGCTCGATCTCGCGATCGGCACACTCCTCACCGAGGAGAACTCTGGCCCAGGCGGCGGATTCGCTCGCCTCGACGAAGCAGGCGACCCACTCGCCGAAATCAGCGAGGACTGGGCCGCGCGAATGCCCAGCAGCCCCGAGACCGTTGCCCTTCAACTACCGGGTGGAACACCGGTCTTCGACCTCACTCGCATCGTGTACGACACCCAGGGCCGCGCCGTCGAAGTCATGCTGGCCGTCATCGCGGCCGACACCGTACGGATGAGCTACCGCTTCGCGATCCCTGACTAAGCAAATCAACAACGGAGAACCCATGTCTGCCAGCTCGATTCCCAGTATCACGCTCAACGACGGAACCACTCTCCCTCAGCTCGGATTCGGCGTCTTTCGCGTTCCCGACGCCGACGCAACCTCCGCGGTCGCCGCCGCACTTGCAGTCGGCTACCGGGCGATCGATACAGCGGCCTACTACCGCAACGAAACCGGGACCGGAACCGCTATCGCAGAGGCTGGCGTACCCCGCGATCAGATCCAACTCACCACGAAGATCTGGCACACCGACAACGGGTACGACACCGCCCTTCGAGCTATCGACCAAAGCCTCGCGAACCTCAAGGTCGACTACCTCGACCTGATCTTGATCCACTGGCCGGCCCCCGCCCACGACCGATACGTCGACACCTGGCGCGCGCTGGAAAAAGCCAAGAACGACGGGTTGGCGCGGTCAATCGGCGTGTCCAATTTCAAGCAAACGCACCTGCAGCGACTTCTGGACGAGACCGGCACCGTTCCGGCGGTCAATCAGATCGAGCTGCACCCACGACTGCCCCAGGATGACCTGCGCGAGTTCAATACACTGCACGGAATCGCGACCCAAGCGTGGAGCCCCCTCGCTCATGGACAACTCATCGACGACCCTGTCGTCACTGCAGTCGCCGAGCGACTCAACAAGACCACCGCCCAGATACTCCTGCGCTGGAATCTCGACCTCGGCAACATCGTCATCACGAAATCCGTTACACCAGAACGAATCACATCAAACCTGGACGTGTTCGACTTCGAACTCGACTCTGATGACCGCGATCAGCTTGCCGTCCTCAACACCGGCAGCCGCACCGGACCGGACCCCGACGTGTACGGCGCCTGAACCCCCTTTCGTTGGTCGGATGGACTTCGCCGCCGCCGCAGCGCTGCGCCGAGACCCGATATAGCTCGTGACTTAATGGCAATGCGGCACTCGACGTCGAATGCCGAACGCACCCTGGATATCTCGGCCGTCAGATCGCGGGGCTACAACTCCGCTGAACACTCAGGAGATACGTTGCACGACATCGACATCGACATCGACATCGACCGCGGGCGCATCTTCCGCACCGCTTGGATCACTGGTGTCACCGAGCACTACCCGGGAGAGCCGAAAGCGGGCTACGTCACGCCCTGGGAACAGATGCCAGAGTGGGAACAGGCCAGCGCTATCGCGGTCTACCAGCAGATCGCCGCATTCGTAGAAGCCACCGACGGAGCCGCCAAGAAACTCAACCGCGAACAACGCGGACGCTTTGTCGCTCTCTGCTGGATCGGCCAGATCTACAAGCATTTTCCCGACCCGAAACCCTCCTACGTCGCAGACTGGGATCAGCTCCCCAGCTGGCAACAACAGGTTGACGTTGACATCTTCGACGCCATTGAAGGCTCGATGACAACCACGGATTAAGAAGGCGTACCAGTGATGCCAGGCTGGCAGGGGCCATCGGGCGGCAAAGGCGTCCCCGTGCAACAGCTTTCAGGTACGGATCTGACGGCTGATGTAGGGTCTTGAAATTCGTGGCGGACCGCCACCTGACTGACCTGGCTGTTTCCGGTTTGTCTCACGCCATTGCGGACGTTGCCGGTCTCAATTCGGTGGCATTTCCGCACGCTTCGTCCGTGGTCACGACATCCTGCCCTCGGACCGCGCTACTGCTCGCGAACTCCGCCGGGTGATCGCCTGATAAGCGGCTACTACCGCGTGCGTTCGGTCTGAAGTCCACTGCCTCTACCGATGTGGTCGTGGGGCGCCGCAGCTGGGTCGGCTTGCGGTGAGGCCTTGGCTCCTACCGGGCAGGGCTGTTCTTGCCCGCACGGTGCACGATCTCGATACCGGCGAGGATGAGATCGATGCCGTTGAGGAACTGCTCGTGGTCGTCGTGGTCGCGCAGGTGCGTCCTGGCTTTGTGCACGGATGGATATCTAGCGGGGTCGAGCTGCGCCCACTGCGTGGCGACGGTGGCGAGGAAAGTCGATCGGTCCATCTTGCTGTTGGCGAGAGCACGGGCATTCGCGGCGTTCTGCCCGGCGACGCCGAGAATGTAGTTCACGAGCACCCCTGCGGAGTCGGACAACCCCTGTTCAGGCACGTCGAGTGCCTGCAGTTGCTCGCTGATGCTCTCGTAGATGTCCAACAGTGCCGGTCGCCAAGGCTCTCCGGTGAGTTGGCCACCGACCCAGGGATGGGCGACGACCGCATCGAACAGGCCGAGCGCGATGGCACGCAGCACTTGTCGGGGCTCGGCGTCGGCGACGAGGTCGGTCACGATGGGCGTGATGACGTGGTCGGTGGCCGCGGCGAGCAGGTCGTTGCGGTCCGTGACGTGGTGATATATCGCCCCGTATCCGGTGGACAGCCGCACGGTGAGCGCTCGCAGGGTCAGCGCGTCCTCGCCTTCGGCGTCGAGCATTTCGGTAGCGGCCTCGACTATCACATCCCTGGACAGCGCCTCCTTGCGTCGGGGGGCTCGTCGAGACTTGGTCGCCATGGGATCCATTCTGCCACGTATGGATCGCCGCTCCAAACTTCTGCTAGCGTCATTGGAGTGGCAATCCAAACATCTCGGAGGAACACGATGACTACACCGATCACCATCGTCGGAGCCGGTCTCGGCGGTCTGGTTCTGGCCCGGGTCCTGCACGTGCATGGCATCCCGGTCACGGTCTATGAAGCCGAGGCCTCGGCGACCGCGCGCACCCAGGGAGGGTTGCTCGACATCCACCCCTGGAACGGCCAGCCAGCGCTCGAGGCGGCCGGCTTGATCGAGAAATTCCGCGGTCTCGTCCTGCCCGGCCGCGAGTCCTATCGCGTTCTGGACCGGGCAGGGACTGTTCTGCTCGACCGACCCGACGACGGCACGGGTGAGCGCCCTGAGGTATCGCGCGGCGAGCTACGCCAGATGCTGCTGGACTCGCTTCCGGACGGCATCGTGCAATGGGGGCGCAAGGTCAGCGGTGTGCGAGCACTCGGCGAGGGTCGCCACGAGCTGGGCTTCACCGACGGTGCCACCGTCGTCACGAGCGTGCTGGTCGGGGCGGACGGGGCGTGGTCGCGGGTCCGGCCGGTGTTATCTGACGCCACCCCGCAGTACGTGGGCGTCACCTCCGTCGAGTACTTCATGTTCGACGCGGACACCCGTCATCGCGCCACGGCCGAGGTGGTCGGCGCCGGGTCGTTGTTCGCGCTCGCGCCAGGCAAGGGCTTGCTGGTTTACCGGGAAAGAGGAGGCACTCTGCACACCTACGTACAGCTCGCGGCGCCACAGGACTGGCTTGTCGACACCGACGTGACCGACGGCGCAGCCGTGTCGGCGCGGATTGTCGCCGAGTTTGACGGGTGGGCGTCCGAGCTCACCACGCTGATCACCGACAGCGACACCGCACCGGCCATCCGCCCCCTTTGCACACTGCCGGTTGGGCACCGCTGGGCTCGGATGCCCGGGGCGACCCTGATCGGCGACGCCGCCCACCTCGCACCCCCGAACGGCGAAGGCGCGAACACGGCCATGCAGGACGGAGCCGAACTCGGCCAGGCTATCGCCGCGCACCCCGACGGCATCGAGGCCGCGCTGGCCGAGTACGAGCAGGCCATGTTCTCGCGTGCCGCCGCCGAAGCGGGAGGCGAAGACATCTACGACATCATGCTCGGCGACAACGCGCCCCACAGCTGGATCGCCATGATGAACGTCGCCGAGCAGGCATCGTGAGCACCGTCGACGAGCCCCTTGCACCGTAAACCGCGAACGTTGGAGAGGCCACCCGCACCTGACCGAACTGGCCGCAGCCCGTGGTCCCGAACATCACATAATCGGCATTACAGGGCAGTCGGACTGCCCTGCTGCGAGCCGATCGTAGATGCCGACTGCCCGGCAGTCGGCGAAGATTGGTTCGATCACCGCAATAGTCGGGCAAGCCAATCTGCCAGCGAGGGTGCGGAATCTCAGAACCGTGGCGGATCCGCCAAGTCACCGCCAAACATTCTGAGATTCCGCCACAAGTTTTGAGACCCTACAGCTGAGGAGCGCCTACGCGGCAGCGAGTTCGAATTCTCCACTGTTCACGCCGTTAACAAACGCAGACCACTCGTCCGGGTTGAAGGCCAAGACGACTCCGCTGCCGTCACTGCCATGAATCATGACCCAGCCGTCGGCTTTGCGTTCGATCGCTGGCATCCCGTGACCCCTAGGCGTGGTTGGGCGAACGCAGTGCTGAAGAAATATGGCCCACAGACTTGCGTGCACCGAGATGACCGGCTGGGTGTCAGGACTGTTCGCCGGATCTCGGAGGTACTTGCTGTCACGCAGAAGGACCTGGCCGCCAGCGACTTTGACTTCAACACAGGACGCGCCGCCGTTGTTGCTGAAGGAACTCTTCCGCCAGCTCTCACGGACTGAGGTGGTCATTGTCGCTCCATTTTCTTGAAATGCGAGATCCGGCTCCTGATAGCAGCAGCGGTGTCGGAGTCCGACAACGCTTTGTCTCGCAGCCGATCAGCCGCCAGTGTGTACAAGTCTACTTGCGGCTGGTCCTGCAGGTAGAGAGCGCCGGTGTGGTACTCCACGTAAGCGATCCCGCGCGCCTCGGCGAAGTCCAGGACGATGAACGATCCGGGCAGACCTTCGTGGACCGCGACTTCGGTTGGGATGATCTGCAACTCGACATTGTCGAGACCCATCAACTCATGCAGGTACTCCAGTTGCTCGCGCATGACAGTCGGTCCGCCCACCGGACGGTCGAGTGCCACTTCCTCTATGACTGCTCGAAGCTGAAGCGGGTTCTCGGTGCCGGTCAGGCGTTGACGAGCCATTCTCGCGCGGACCGCTTGAGCAAGATCCATCGCAGGGATGTGAAGGCTGTCTCCAAGGAGGGCCGTCGCGTAGCCGGGAGTCTGAACCTGGCCGGGAAGCACCTTGTCGGCGTACTCGAACTGGCTTGCGGCCAGTCCCTCCAAGCCAACGAAAGTCTTGAACCAGTCTGGCAAGACTTCGCCGAACGGCGTCCACCAGGTGCCGTGATCGGCTCGTCCCGCGAGCGTGACAGTGCGATCGACGTCCTCGACCTTGACTCCGTAGAAGCGGAGCAGGGCGGCCACCTCATCGGGTTGCTGAAGGGTCTTGCCGCTCTCCATGTAGCTGAGCTTCGCTGGTGTGCAGCCCACATGTTTCGCTGCTTCGGACTGCTTGATCCGCGCGGCCTCTCTGGCTGCCCGGAGGTCGTGGCCTACCAGGAAGCGCAACGCCGACGGGTCTGAACGCTCGTCGCGCATCTCTTCCTTTCGCTGCTGCAGATGCCTGCGCACAAACTACCTCATCAATCTGCGCCATAACTATGGCATTACGTATGCAGTTAAGCTTAAATCAAACCATGGCATAAACCATTTCGGCTGACCTGGCGGTGAGCCGGGCGGGAAGCAGGTGGGTCATGGCAGTACACGTAGACGGCGGCGGCTCGCTGATGTTGAGCGACAAGTCCGCACATCAGGCGAGGTTGGCAGGTGATGACGTATGGACGGTGTCATTTCTGCCAGGGCGGATGCTCTCCGCGGACCAGGCTGTGGCTGCACTGCGCGCTGCCGAAGAATTGGTCGCAATCGGCGAGTATGGCCTTGAGCTGGGTTTGACGGCGCTGGAGCTGGTTGGCCTGGCGGCATTTGAATGCACCTGGCCGACGCCAGCGCTCTCTAGGGGGCCGGGTATCCGCGCCCGCCTCGGGCGGATTGGTTCACGATGATGCACGGCCGAGCGTTGCTGCGCGGTAGGCGGATTCAGGGTTTCAGCGCGGGTGCGGCGGAGGGGCGGCGGGACGCTGCCGAGTGTGCGTGGGAGCCGATCGAGTTGCGACCGCTGCTGACGGTCGTCAGCAATCAGGATGGACGCCACGCGAAGGCGGTGCAGTGATGTTCGAGAGCTGTCACACCCCCAATGAGGTGGCTCATGTCTACCGCCGCCGGTTCGGGCTGCCGGTCGAGTTGTTCGATCGGCGGGCGTTCATCGCAACTGGTGACACGGTTGGCGCGGTCTTGATGCCGCCGCCGTTGGGGCTGCGGGTGAAGAAGGCTTTCAGTGACGAGGTGTCGGTGCCGATCATCCGGCACTTCCCACGAGGCGGTCACTGGATCTTCCTTGCCAGCCGCCGTGGGCGTGTGCGTAACCGCGCGGTACCAGAGTTGATGCGCCATGACGGAACAGTGCTGTCACCGCGTACCCGTGTGTGGTTGCCGATGACCGATGCCGGGATCGAGTGGACGTGGTTTTCGCCGCCGCATCCGGGTGCGGATCTGCCGACGCTCCCGATGGTGCTGCATACGGCGTTGGCTGTGATCGACCAGGACGAAATGTCGTCTACTCCAGCGCTGAAGCGGTGATCCCGGTGCGCGCCTGCGCATCCGCGCGGCCGGACGGGCGGTGACCTGTGCTGTCTCTCCCGTCCGATGACGAGTTGTTCCTGGCGATACGGGGCCAACTCTCCGATGAGCATCGGCTCTGCCAGCTCGCCAATGAACTGGGCCAGCTGCACTGGCAACAGTTGGTCGGCGAGCCTGCAGCTTCCGAAATCCATTGTAAGAGAGCAGAACTCATCCATGATGTCGACTCGTGGGTGTCGGCTCGGCTGCCGATCCCGCACCGGTCCGCAACCCTGCACACCGAGACTCTCGGCCAGGTGGTCGACAGATTCGCGGGCGCTGTCGTGCATTCCTATCACCTGTTGATGACGCTCGAACCCGACGATGTGAAAGTCCACGCCGCTTGGTATCGGCTGGCCGAGCTCGCAGACGGCTACACCGACCTGTGCACCGAGGTCAGCAACCGGGCGCGACGGCTTCCTGCTCTCGGGGACCGCCATTGACCACGAGCAGACCGGACGGGGGCTTCCTCGAAGCGCTCGGGGGCGTCGGTGACCGACCCGCTGTGTCCGCTCGGCACCGAACTTTCCTTCCGAAATCCGCAATATCACAGTGAAAAGGAGTGCGACAGAACATGTTCGATGACCCACCACCGCTGAACGGCCATCTGATGACGCCAGCGTATACCCGTGCAATGACTGGCTGGCTGGACAGGCTGATGATCGTGGACAGCGACATCTTCTACGATCCGGATGACCTCGCGGCGTTGATCCTGGCCGCCGGGACCGTGCAGAATCTCGTGGTGATCACCGCTGATGAGACTGGCGGTCGGCGCGCTCGGCTTGCCCGCCACGTGCTGGATCTGCTGGATCGTGGCGATGTGCCGGTGATCGCCGGCCTCGAACTCCCGGGCAGCGAGCGGCGGTTCCTGATGGACGATTACCTCGGTGGCCTGAAGGCGCAGCCTGATGATCTGGTCGATGCGGTAGCTCGGATTTGCGCCACCACGACCGGCCCGATCGACTGGGTCGGGATGGGGCCGATGACCAACTACACCGCTGTGGTGACCGCTGCCCCGGAGCTGGCTGAGCGGTTCGTCTTGACCCAGATGGGCGGTTGGATCGACAAATATCAAGACAAGAGCCGTGCCAGCCACAACCTACGCACCGACACCGTCTCTGCGGGATTGGGTTTGCGGGTCGCGCACAAGCCGAGGTTGATGCTGTCGGATTTCACCAACGCGCCAGCGATTCACATCACCCCTGAATGGGCGTTGACGGGAAGCCTGCGCTCATCGGTCCATCCGGCGGCGAAGCTTCTGGCGGCGAACTTCGGCGTCTGGTTCGAAAGGCGGGGCGGTAGTTGGATGCATGACCCGCTGGCACTGAGCCTCGGCCTCAACTTGCCGTTCGTGAGGTTGCGTAGCGAGTGGCTTCGGATTGCACCTGATGCCCGGCTCTACCGCGATCTGGATGGTCGCGTGATGGAGGTATCGAGCGCGGTTGACTACTCCGGTTTCTTGGATTGGTTCCATGAGGGCCTAGCCGGGGTATGCCTATGAGGTGGCGACGCTGGCTGCATGCCCACCCGCTGACCGTTCCTCACCAGATTTCGGCGGTCGCGGACTCCGACTGTCACTCGGTCCCGCGCGGCGTCGCGGCGGGTGAGCCTGGCTGCGTTCGGCTCCACGCTGATTGCGGTCGAGCGGAATGCGACGCGAACAACGAACTGGTCCGGGTCGCTTGCCCGGCGGTGTGGTGCGGGTCGGTGTCGGTGGACGACAACACGATCCGACCGCATCTGACATGGGAGAAGCTCCCGTGCTGGTGGAGCGGATGGCACATCGTCGACGACGCTATCGCGGTCGAGCGGGCGGTGTCGTGAACGCAGCGATCTCCGATAATGGCAGTGCCATCACAAGTTTCGGTGACTGCCTCATCGATCCGGGGCGACTCACCCGTGCCGAGGCGATAGCTGCGATGCACATGCATTACGCCTGCCCGCGCCAGTGTCTGCCGCTCAGCCGGGCAGACGCGACCCTGAACGCCGAATACGGCGCGGTGCCGGTGGCCACCGAGCAGGCCGCAAACCAGAAGTGGGACACCAAGATGGCGGGGTTGTGCCAGGAGGCAATACGACTGGTCACCCGAGCCCAACAACGAGCCGAGCCCAGCCCGCCACCCGCGACCGATCACGATCCGGTGGAGTCATGCGCCGACGTGCAACCCGCGCACACCGCTCAGCAGCCCGAATGAGGGCTACGGCCTGGTCGCCAGGATCGAACACTTCTGCCTGACAGCACTTTCCGTCGATAGTGCAAGGAGAACACCTTGGACCGCTTGTGTAACCTCGTCGCCACGCTGATCTATGCGATCACGGCGATTCTGATCTACGACACGATCGTCAGCTTCGCGCGGCACGAAATATTCGCAGAACTTCGTGGCAGCAGCTTCGGCCGAGACTAATCCGCAGGCTATCTGTGAGCCGTTTAGCTGTCACGGCCCGGTCGACACGCACGGGGTCGACCGGGCCGTGCCCGTCAGGTCGGCAACCAGTAGTGGCAGATCCCGTCGTCGGTGATGGTGTCGAGGTCGCCGCCGCAGGCGGTGATCACGCGCCGGGAGGCGACGTTGTCGCTGCGGCAGGTCAGCAGGGCACGCCCAATGCCGAGAGCCTTTGCCCGCGGCAGAGTTCGGCGCAGGATCTCGGTGCCGTAACCGAGCCCGCGATGCTCCGGGGCGACGACGTAGCCGATATGGCCGCCCCAGTGAGCGAGCCGCTCGGTGAGAGCGTGTCGGATATCGCTGCTGCCGACGATCTGCCCGGCGGCGTCCACGGCCATGAGGAAGGTGCTCGGAACCGTCCCCGGATCCAGGTCGATACTCCGCCGAGCGCGTTCGATGCGGTCGAGATACGACGGCCAAGGGCCTCGATAGTCCTTGGCGAAGTCGAACCCGTCGGCCTGCAGCCGAGCACGCACAGCCAGGAACTGCGCCTCGTCACAGGGGCCGAGCAGCCGCAGGCGTAGACCTGGCTGTGCACCCGACAGCGGTGCCGGGCGCGAGCCCGAAATCAGCGCCAGCTCCATCTCGACCTCGGTAACGGTCCGCGCGTCCATGGCTTGCCGAGTGCGGCCGGTCATGGTGAAGCCGAGGCGGACATACAGCGCGCGAGCGTGGGCATTGGATTCGGTGAACCACAGGTGCAGCCGCGCGTGCCCGGCTGCGCGAGCCCAATCGGCCACCGCACCGACGAGCAGATCAGAGATCCCCGAGCCGCGGGCGCCCGGATGAACCCACACCGAACCCACCGACGGGCCTTCGGCGCCGGGGACGCCGCCGGCCGAACCGAGTGCAGCGCCGTCGGCTTCGGCGACGAACAGTGCCTGCCGATCCATCCAACGTCTCCATTGCCCTTCATCCCACGCCGAGGCGACCTCGAACGCCGAACCGAACACGCCAGCTCGCGCCTCGGCCAACGCCCCCAGGCGCACCGCACGCACGAGCCGCCATTCATTCGTGTCCACCCGGCGTACGGTCATCGGTCGATCGTGCGCAGGCCAAGCGAGCACCGCAACGCAATATCGTGAGACAACTTTGGCGAGTGGGAAGTCTCGTCTCGGCCGGGGTTGTACGAACCCGGCGATGGCCGCCGTGTGGTAGGCAGACCAGGACAGATCGACGGGTGGGAGGAAGGCATGGATCACGCAGCAGTGGAGGCGTCACTCGCCTCGATCAGGCTCGACATCATCGGCAACGATCGCCAGTGCGATGGCATCGCCCGGCTTTATCTTGCCGCGGGCGAAGTCCCGCAGTTCGATATCGGCACACAGGACTTCACCACCGACCCGAATCTGGTGTGCGCGAGCCACTATTGGCGCAGGCGCCTACTCGACGAGCCGACAGTCGCGGTCGTTGCCGAGTGTGCGAGCTGGCTTGCCGCTCACCTCACGCCCGAACATCGCGAGACGGTGTGCGAGCAGTGGAGTGTCGAGTTCGCCGACAGCACAAAGTATCTGGTCCAGCCGATGGACGGGGTTGTGCCCTTTGTCGCCGAGCTCGCCGACGGTTACCTCGATCGCTCCGGGCTGCAGATGATCTGTCTCTACCACGCGTGCAAACTGCGCTTGAACTATCGCTTCGAGGAGCTGCTGACCTTCCTGGACGCCGCACCGATCGCGGGCATCGCCGACTTCGACGACGGCTCCCCGGTCTTCACGGCACTGCGGGCTTCGGGCCTGTTAGGCAGCAGGACCCGCCACACTGGCTACGCACTGGAATTGGTGGAGCGGGTGTGGACTTCCTCGGCCCGGACCCGCGCATCGGTCGACATCCTCACCGACGGCCTCGACCTCGCGCCGCCGTTCGACGGGCACGGCGAACTATTACGTCGTTACGCCGCAGCTGCCGTCGCCGCCTACTCCGGCTCGCACACGTTCCTCTACCTTCTGGCCAGGGGATTATACATCTGCGGAGACTACGACGACGCCCTGCACGCCATCGACGAAGCGGTGCAACGGATTCCGTCGAGCAGCGACACCAGCGACTATCTCAGGGTCATGGCCCGCTACCGCGATCTACGACACGCGATTTCGACAAGCCGCGACGCATCGGCGGCATTCGCGGCGTCGGAGGATCGCGCCGACAAAATACTCAGTACGGTGCCCGAGCGGATAGAGCAGGTCGAGCACGCCGCCGCAGTGGTCGATCGCCACGGCACGTTGTCGAGCTCGATGACGCGGATCGTGTTGGCGCTGGCACTGTTCGGCTGCGCCGCAGCGTTCATGACGGCGTCCTCGAATGCCCAGACCGGGCACGATCTCGGGCTCGCGGATCGGCAATGGCAAGTCGTCGTGCTCGGCGGCAGCTTGGCGATCTTCCTCGTGACTCTCCTCGGTGCCGCACACTTCGTCCGCGGGCTCGGCCGCAGGAAACACCGATAGGTTTCGATCGGGGGAAGTCCCCGGCGCCGGTGGCCGTTCGATGCGGTCGAGGGCAGTGATGCTCCGACGATTCGGCGACGGCAGCTGCTACGGACTCTACGGCCGCCGACTATAGACCTCGGGTCCGACAAGTTCGGCCGGCCCGAACCCTCAGAAGCGGTCGTCGTCCTCGTCGTCCGGAAGACGCCCGTAGTAGGCGGCCGTCGCCGTCGCCCGTTCCTGGGCACCGACGAGCGGCTCGGCCAAGTCAAGCAACCGCTGGGCGACCGTCTCGGCCTCCAACCCGGGCAGATACCCGCCCTCGGTTTTCAATACACCGCCCACCAGCGGCGAGGACAGAAACTCGAGCACGGCGGCGACCTCGTCCACGCTCGGCGGCGGATCGACCGTGCGGCGCACCACCCGATAGATGTCGAGCGCGGTAATCGGCTGCGTCATCACAGTCTGCCCGGCCTCGGCAAGCTCCTCGATCTCATCCTCGATCACCTGCAGCACCGCCGCCATCCACGCCGCCGCATGATCCATACACCATGCCTAACACACTCTGTCGGACCGGGATCACGATGTGCCCCGAAAGGAAGGCGAACCCTTCGGCGTGCAGCCGGGCACGAACAGTCAGGAACTGTGGCCCGTCACAGTGGCCGAGCTCTCGCAGGAGTAGACCTGGTTGTGAACGCGACGCAGCGCCGGGCGCGAGCTCGAAATCAGCGGCAGCTCCATCTTGACCTCGGCAACGGTCCGGGCATCGGGCGCTTGCCTTAGATCCGTCGACTACAGATTAGGAAGGTTCCTCACCATGCCCGACAAGGTCGTCCGGGACAAGGTCTTGTGTTACATCGTTCGTGACGGCAAGCTGCTGGTTTTCCGGCACAGTGACTACTCGTGGGAAGAAGTCGGTGTGCAGGTGCCTGCGGGCAGTATCCGGGCCGGAGAAGCTCCCGAAGATGCGGCTCTTCGTGAAGCTCGAGAGGAGACCGGGCTCAGCAACTTCTCGATTCGACGCAAGCTCGGTGAGGCCGAATATGACATCAGCCCTTACCGTTTCGAGATTCAGAACCGCTACTTCTTCGAACTTGAACTGCACGAGCAGGCACCGGAGCGGTGGATGAGCCAGGAAGACCACGACGGTCAGGGCGAGCCGACAAAGTTCGAATGCTTCTGGATACCTTTGGAGGCCGCGCATGTCCTGCAATCGGGACAGGGCGCATTGCTCGGTCGACTCGTCGACTGAGCCGACGACGATCAACCCTAGGTGCGCGCGCGGATCCGCCAGTTCAGCGGCGGTGAACGCGCAGGGCGGCTTGCACGGCGTGACGTGCGCGGCGATGGGCTTTCGCCGTTAGCCGCGCGTGGCGGCGACGCGAGGCACGCGAGCTGTAGCCCGCCGGGTATCGGCTGTGACCCCAGCAGCATTCCTGATCGGCTCGGGTAACCCCGTACGCGCGCATGGACCTGTCCTTATCTGTCAGTGGCTTGTGATAAAGCACGTGGATCGGCCTGTCAATGAACGCTCTGAACCAGACCGGAAGTCAACCCCGCGTCGAGCTAGACCCAACTAAAAGGGATGTCGCAGAGTAAGTTTCGTGCGTCCCGCACTCGCGGCCCGCTCTTGGTTCGCGATCCGAATGCGGCGGCGGCGCGCCGGAGTCGACCGGCACCTGTCGAGGCGTGGCTATCGGGCCTACGCGGGACGAGGCCGCGCGTGTGAATGGATGCGGCGGGTAGAGCGTGCTGTCGCTCTACCCGCCGGGTCGTTTCCCGCTCAGCGGACGCGGGTCGCGTAGTGGGGGCTGGGGAAGGTTTCGGGGTCGGTGCCGGGCCACTTCTCCTCGGCGCGCAGGCGGTCGCGCAGGTCGCGCAGGTAGGTGTGGTGGGCGAGATATCCGTTCTCGCCTTCGAGGAACTCGGCCTGGACCTTGGCGGCGACCTTGTCGATGGGGCGCTTGGTGCTCACCTTGATGCGCTCGTGCCAGTTCTCGCGGTTCTCGTCGTAGTAGAGGTCTGGCAGGTCGTAGGTGAGCCCGACTACCTCTACCCGGTGCTTGCCGACCGGTGATACCCGGATCTTCTGGCGCTGCGGTCCGTTGAGGTACGCCTCGCGCTCGCCGTTCATGTACGGGTAGAGCGTCCAGCCCGGCCCCCAATGCCCCGCCAGTGTCTCGGCGAAGTCGGCGAGAGCCAGGCCGGTCAACAAGTCGGGCAGTGCGGTCGGGTTCGCGTTGCTGGTCATGTCGGCCTCTTTCTTGCTGGTTGATTGCTGCGAGACCATGAACGCTCTGTTCAGCGCACGAAGTCAAGCCGAAAGCCGGACCGTTCTTGCACCAAACATATTGGTCTGCAACATGTTTGGACAATTGGCGAGTCGACGTCGCCGACTGCTGATGTGGACGGCGGTGGCCCGGCTGTACGCGTGTGGCGGGTGCGGGTTCGGGCGGCCCGTGAGGGCCGCCTCCCGGCTCAGCTGTGCGGGTTGGGCGGTGCGAGGAAGCAGCCGCCGCCGTCGTACTTAGCGCCGTGCTTCTCGCAGGCGGCCTCGATATCGTCGCGACCTCCGTCGGCGAACGCCTGCTCGACGGTGCCGTAGGCCACCAGCTGCCAGTCGATCTCGGGCCGGTGGGCGAAGGGCCACGGGTCGTACTCGGGTGGGTTGGGGACCATGTATCCGGCGGCGATGAGTTCCGCGGCTACCGCCGCTAGGGCGCGTTCGGTGCTGGCGTAGATGAAGTGTTCGTAGGTCGCCATGTCTGCCTCCGGGTCGGTTCGATGCTCGCCACACCATGAACGCTCCGAACCGCCGACGAGTCAACCCTTATTCACTTAAAAACATTGTGGCGCAACATAATTCGCTAACAACCGACTTGACTTCGGTGGCGTCGAGAGCGTTCATGGTGTCGTAGCCCGAACACACCGGCAGCACACCGGGGGCTACCGCCCCGACCGGGGCGTGACCACCTCCAACACCTTTCGAGGAGAAGCCATGTCCGACACCGCCCGCCCCCAGCTCACCACCGCCGAAATGCTCTGGGCGGCACTGCACTACGAGCCCGGCGCGACCTCGGCCAAGCTCGCCGAAATCGCCGGAATCGGCGGCTCCACCGCCCGCAAGCTCCTGGTCGCCCTGGAACGCACCGGCGGCGCGTACCGCACCGAAGGCGAATCCGACGGCAGCGCCCGCCGCCTCGCCGACCGCTGGTGGCCCAACACCGACTCCGGCGACACCGACGGCGAGAACGAGACCCTCGCCGACGAGACCGCCGAACTCCCCGCTGAAACGGCCGACACCGCCACAACGGCCCAAGACCCGGCCACGCCCACCACCGGCGAGGACGACGCGACAGCGAGCGAGGACGAGGCCGATACCACGGAGACCGGGATCGACTCCGCCGCTACGGATCTCGCCGAAGCCACCGACCCCGACGAGGCCACCGCTACCAGCGCCGAGCCTGCCACGCAGAACACCGAACCGGCCGAGCCCGACGACGTCACCGAATCGGCGACCGACGAGACCGACGCCGACGCCGACGCGACTTCGGACACCGAGGCGTCGGAGGACAAGCCGAAGCGACTGGGCAAGGGAGTGCTGCGGGGGATGATCGAGGACTTCCTGACCGACTGCCAGGGGCGGGAATTCACCCCCGGCGAGATCGCCAAGAACCTGGAGCGCTCCGCCGGGGCCATCCACAACGCCCTGGAAAAGCTGGTCGCCGAGGGCACCGCCATCCGGACCTGCGAAGCGCCCAAGCGCTACACCCTCGCCGACGACGACGACGCCGCCGACGAGTAGCGGATCCAACGCCCAGCCTCGGGCACCGGCCGACCGGCCGGTGCACCTGGCTGGCCGTTGGAACCCACATCGAAAGGGGCGCAAACCCATGCCCGACAGCGATATCCGATATCAGACCTATGGCGAGGTCATCGCCAAGCTTGCCGCCGACCCCGGCGCGCGGATCACCCACGCCGAGGCCCGGACCATCGCGTGGCGCTGGTTCACCGACTTCTACGGCGGCACCCCCTGGAACGGCGAGGAATTCTTCAGCCTCGCCCATTGGTGCGACGGGGGACGGCACGCCGAGCAGATCGCCCGCAGCCAGCTGGCCGCCGAAGCCGAGCGCCTGCTGGCCGAAGTCCGGCATCCGGCTATCGCCGCGCGATGGCACACCTGGGATCCGACAGGCGACCCGCACACCGCCGCCCTGGCCGTCGCTGCCCTGGCCGAGTTCCTGCACGCAGGGCCAGGCAAGCATGACTAAGCCGACCTACAACGACGTCGCCCGCCGCGCCTATCGTGACGAGTCGCCGGGATTCACCCTCACCGACGCCGAAGCCAGAGTCGTCGCCGCCGGATGGGTCGGCCAGCATTACTGCCGCGAGTTGTATCGATGGGTCTGCGGCGTCACCGCGATCGACCCGACAACCCTGCTCAGCGACGCGCGCAAGCTCCTCGATGACCTCGGCCTCCATCGCGATGATTGGCCACATGCCGGACAAGCCGAGCCCAGCATCGCCGCCGCCTCCGCCCTGGTGCGGTATCTGAAGGCTTTGCAGGACAAGGGGATACGGAAATGAGCGGGCGAACCGAGATCCGGGTCGTGCTCACCGTTGTCGAAGCCGAAGCCGAAGCCGAAGCCGAAGCCGACGCCGACGCCGACGGGCCTCTGCGGTGTGAGGTCCGGGTCAACGATTGGCCGTGCGGGCACATCGCCCGCGTACCCACCGGCTGGCGCAAGGTCAGCGACGGCACCGGTCGCACGCGCGGCCCGTTCTTCGACACCGCCGAGACCGCCGCGCTGGCGCTGGCCGGTGAATGGGGCTGACCCCCCGGACGAGCGATGCCGCCCGGCGTACCGGGCGGCATCGCGGCTTGTCGGGGCTTACCCGATCTTGAGCAGCTTCCAGATCCCGCCGCGCGCGGCGGCGGCCTCCCAGGCGGCGACGGCCGCCGCCTCGGCGTCGCCGCCGAAATCCGCGTCGTCGAAATACTCGGTTTCGGAGAGGGCCTCGTCGAAGGGCATCCCGTTGTTGTCGTACTCCTGCACGATGTAGAGATTGTTGGTCATCGCCGCGCCCTAATCAGTTCTGGGAGTGAGCTATCCGGCACACTCCTGGTAGTAGCCGGCCGGTAGGTGAGCACTTTCGCACCCTGGACTTCGAGTCCTGGAGAAAGACCGTGCCCCTGCCGGTAGGCCGGGAGAGTTGATCGCTGCTGGGATGTCGTGCCCGCCCGAATGGGCGTGAGCACTGCTTGATTAGGTCGCTGATGGTTCTCCTGCTGGCTGCTCGACGGTGATCGGCATTAGCAATTGGAGGATTGTTGCGACTGTTCGTAGGAGATGACTGGGCTGAAGACCACCACGACGTGGAGGTGATGGACACCGCCGGGCGCCGCCTGGCCAAAACGCGCGTGCCCGAGGGCGTCGCCGGAATGGCGAGACTGCACGCGATCCTCGGCGGCCTGGTCGACGACGCCGACGAGGTCGAGGTCCTGGTCGGGATCGAGACCGACCGCGGTCCCTGGGTCGGGGCGCTGGTCGCCGCCGGATACACGGTACTGGCGGTGAATCCATTGCAGGCGGCCAGGTTTCGGGACCGGCTGGGAGTCTCGGGTGCCAAAAGCGACGCTGGTGACGCTCACGTGCTGGCGGATATGGTCCGCACCCATTCCCACGAATTGCGACCTGTCGCTGGGGATTCCGCGCGAGCCGAGGCCGTGAAGGTGGTGGCCCGTGCTCACAAGACGATGATCTGGGACCGAACTCGCCACACCCAGCGGTTGCGTCACGCTCTGCGTGACTACTTCCCCGCCGCGCTGGCCGCGTTCGACGACCTCGACGCCGCCGACACTCTGGAACTGCTCGCCAAAGCACCCACCCCAGCTGCGGCGGCCCGGCTCACGATCCCCCAGATCAGTGCCGCGTTGAAGCGGGCGCGCCGCCGCAACGTCGCCGACAAAGCCACCGCTATTGCGGCCGCACTGCGCAGCGAGCAGCTCGGCCAGCCCGAGGTCGTGGCGCAGGCCTACGCAGCCTCGGTCCAGGCGCTGCTGGCGGTCCTGACTGTCCTCAACACCCAGATCAAGACGTTGCAGGGGCAGGTCGAGGCGCATTTTGGGCAGCACCCGGCCGCTGAGATCATCGCGTCCCAGCCCGGTTTGGGACAGGTCCTCGGTGCCCGGGTGCTCGCAGAGTTCGGTGACGACCCCGACCGCTACCGCAGCGCCAAAGCCCGCAAGAACTACGCGGGCACCTCCCCGATCACCCGCGCGTCGGGCAAGAAGAAGGTCGCCCTGGCCCGGTTCGTACACAACGACCGGCTCATCGACGCCCTCACCACCCAGGCGCAATCCGCGCTGATGTGGTCCCGGGGCGCCCGCGACTACTACGACCGTCAGCGAGCCCGCGGTGTCGGTCACTACGCCGCGCTACGCCAGCTCGCCAACCGACTCGTCGGGATCCTGCACGGCTGCCTCAAAACCGGAACCCTCTACAACGAGACCACAGCCTGGCCCGACCCAGCTCAGCAGTCCGCTGCTTGACATTCAAGCTCCTGGGATGTCTTTCTCGCTGTGGTTGTTTCGTCCACACCATGAACCCTCTGACGGGCGAGAAAGTCAACGGGCGTCAGCTGTAATTAGTTGGCGTACAGCGCATTACGAGAACCATCGAGGATGAGCGCTGGCACTTGCCGGACGGCGGCGGAGGTTGGGTAAACGAGAACCGACCGTCCCTCCCTGGTGCGGGAGCGGGCGGTCGGCCGTGTGGTTCAACGTTAGCGTGCTGCCCGTCGAGTTCTCCAGTGATTACCGGGGGCGAACCAGGTTCTGGCAGCCTCTTGCCGTGTAGGAGAACATATGAAATATTTCCTACATGAACCTACAGCCGCAGTTGCTGGTGGATGAGCTGGTGCGCCAGCACGATGCCGTGTTTGCGCGCTTGCACGCCGACCTGCACGAGGCGGTGCTCGAATCCGCGACGCGGTGGGCGGATCGGTTCTCCGACCCCGCCGAGATGAGTGGGCTCACCCGCTGCGTGACCGTACGCCAGACCCTGCTGCACATGGACACGAGCAGATCGGCCGAGGCGGGTCTGACGATGGAGATGTCGCTGGGGCAGGGGATGTCGGTTGTACTGAAAGATCGGGCTGGGCATCTGGTCCGGGTGCGGAAGTACCCGAGTTACCTGCTCGGCAAGCGGACGCGTGCGATTCGGACGCCGCCGCCTGGCCAGCGGGAAGCGGCCGAGGCTGTGCAGCTGGCCCTCGACGAGGGCATGGCCGAGCCGGTGTTCGTGCTGGACCCGACGAGGTTGCCCTTCGAGTTGTTCGTGCTGTGGCAGCTTGACGGCGAACAGATCGGGCTGGCGGAGGCCGAACTGGCCGCCGTGGTGGCGATCGATGACTCGAAAACGGTGCGGATCTTGGCGACCGCGCCGTTGCCCGCCCCGGCCAAGTTCGTGGCACCGTCTGATCCCAATGCCGACGATCAGTCCCTGTTCGACGACTTCGGCGAGTTCGATGGCGACGCTGAGGAGACCGGTAACGATCCGGCGTGAGCCGGTCTATGGGCGGGTCGCTGCGCGCGGCGACCGGCGATCTTGTTGAATCGAAGCTGCGATGACAACTGTTGAGGTGTACGGAAGCCGAGTGAGGCAGGCGCGGGTGTTGCGCCGAATGACCAGCAAGGCGGTGATGGCTGAGCTGGGATGGAAGGGCGCGCGCCAGACGCGGTTGGAGCAGGCCGAGGTGTCGTCGCTGGATATGGAGGACTTCCTCCGTGTGACGGAGGTGCTGCGGTTCCCCGCGCTGTTCTTCACTACCCCGCCGGCCTCTCGGGTCGACGCCGGTGACCTGTTGTTCCGGGCGCCGCGCGCGACGACCGCGGGCGAGAAGGAGTACCTGGCGCAGTTTGCGGCGGTCGTCGGCGATTTCCTCGACGGTCTCGATTCCGGCTGGCCTTTGCCGCCGGTAAAGCTGCCAGTGGTCGACGCCAGCACTTCGATCAGCTCGGCCGCCGAGCTGGTGCGCGAACGGATGGGCATCGATCCAGACGCGCCGATCTCGTATCTGACCTACGAGGCCGAGCGTTGCGGGATTCCGGTGGTGCAGCGCTTGCGGCGCAGCCGCTCTACCGGAGCGTTGAGCTTGGATCCTGTCGATGACGACGCCGGGCTCTCGGAGAAACATCTGGGCTACTCGACGCGGGTCGGTGAATACGGGGACCGCCCGCTGGTGGTGGTGCGTGCCAGTGCTTCCTGGGAGCGCATGCGCTGGACGGTCGGCCACGAGATCGGCCATCTCGTGCTGCATGCCGGTGGCGGGGAGGTCACCGAGGATCAGGAATTGGAAGCGTCACGGTTCGCCTCCGAGCTGATCGCTCCCGCCAAGGCGATAGCCGCCGAAGTGCCGAAAGTGCCTTCGCTGCTGAACCTTGTCCCGCTGAAGTTGAAGTGGGGCATCTCCATCGGCGCGCTGATCCGTCACCTGGCCGCCTCAGAGCTGATCGAGCAGCAGCGCTACGAGATGCTGCGCCGCCAGCTGTACACCCGCCTCAACCCCGACACCGGACATACCTGGGGCAAGACCGAACCCGGATGGGACGCCCGCGAACCCGAACGTCCGCGGCTGATCTCACGCTGGGTCGAGCGTTGCTACGGCGCCACGACGGCGGCCATGCTCGCACCGCATCAGTTGATGTGGCCCCAGGACCTCCTTGAGGATTTCCTTGCCGGGCAACGCCCCTCGCCCAATCGCGGCACGCCCACAGCGATACCATCGTCCCAATCCGTGAGCGACGGTGGAACTGTGATCGCCATCGACCGGTTCCGGCAGCGTCGCCGCGCGTAGGAAAGTACCGAGATCGCTCAAGACGAACAGGTGGGCTCAACGACTGACGCCGCACCACAACCGGCTGTCGAGGTTGGAGTTGCTAATGGTGCGGCATGATGTCTGCATGCAGAGCGACCTTCTCGCCTTGGCTGAGCGCACTCGCGTAGCAGCGCTGTCTGGACTTGAGCCTAAGACCCAGGAATCACTGGGACAGTTCTTTACCCCGGCTCGTGCGGCAGCACTGATCGCGATGGCCCCACGCCTTCCAGAGACCGGCCATATCAAGGTGCTCGACCCTGGTGCTGGTTCCGGGATGCTGTCAGCCGCGATAGCGGTTCGTGTGCTGGCAGAGCGCCCCGATCTGTCCATGCACATCATTGCCGTGGAGTGCGACGACACTGTCCTGCCCTACCTGATGACCACTCTCGAGGCGTGCAAAGAAGCAGGGGACGGCAGGGTCACCTACGAGGTTGTCGAAGCTGACTACATCACCGCGTCGACCGGTGTCAATGCGGATGATCGGCTCGCTGAGTTCGACCTCGTGATCCAGAATCCGCCCTATGCGAAGCTAGCCGCCTCGTCAGCAGGTAGGGCTTCGGTCCGCGAGGTAGGTGCCGATGCGCCGAACCTGTATGCGGCGTTCCTTGCCCTGGCCGCCGCCGCGCTGAAACCAGGCGGTCAACTGGTGGCGATCACGCCCCGCTCGTTCTGCAACGGACCATATTTCGGGGCCTTCCGGTCCTACCTCTTGGATCAGATCGCTCTTGATCGCGTCCATGTATTCGAGTCCCGTTCAACGGTTTTCGCCGATACCGGTGTGCTACAAGAGAACGTGATCTTTTCCGGCACCAAGGAAGGTGCCCGCAACCAGGTGACCTTGTCCACCAGCAGTGGACACCAGGACGACGCCTCTCACCGTACGGTCAACTACGCCGAAGTGGTGCACCCCGAGGACCCGCACAGGTTTATCCGAATTGCTGCAAACGACGAAGACACCGCGGTGGCCGAGCAGATGCTGTCGCTGCCAGACACACTGGTCTCCCTTGGGCTCACTGTCTCCACGGGCAGGGTGGTCGACTTCCGATCGCGGGAATGTCTGCTCACGGAGGCCACGGAGGGCGCAGTGCCACTCATCTACCCAGGCAACATCCGGGATGGGTTAGTGACATGGCCTCGTGCAATCCGCAAACCGCAATGGTTTCGACCGGTTACCGACAAGGACGAGAAATTCCTCGTCCCGCAGGGCTGGTATTGCGTGGTTAAGAGGTTCTCTTCAAAGGAAGAGCGACGGCGCATCGTGGCGGCGGTCTGGTCACCCGAGCAGACCGCCGGGCCGGTGGCATTCGAAAATCACGTCAACGTCTTTCACATCAACGGAGGGGGTCTCGACCGCGAGATGGCATTCGGGCTTTCGCTGTGGCTCAATTCCTCGCTAGTAGACAAGTTCTTCCGAACGTTCTCCGGCCACACCCAGGTCAATGCCACTGATTTGAGGACTTTGAGATTTCCGGACTCTCAATCGCTACACGATCTAGGACGACTCGCGCCTCATCAGCTACCGGTGCAAACCGAGATCGACATTCTCGTCAATAAGGTTCTCGATGTGGTGGGGGCAGCGGCCGTATGAGTGGCTCGGACAGAACTCAGCAAGCCAGCCTGCTGCTTGAGGCACTCGGCATGGACTCCGAGCGCTGCAACGAGCGATCAGCGCTGACGCTGCTGGCCCTCTTACATCTTCAGCAGGATGACGATTGGGCGGATGCTGCC
The DNA here is from genome assembly GCF_050955855.1 of Nocardia sp. CA-128927. Lineage (NCBI taxonomy): Bacteria > Bacillati > Actinomycetota > Actinomycetes > Mycobacteriales > Nocardiaceae > Nocardia > Nocardia sp. CA-128927. The sequence goes on from NZ_CP192087.1 coordinate 463,406, forward strand.
AATCCGATGTTGGGGACGCGCGCGATCATGGACTGGATTCGTGACCAGTACGGTAAAGATTACGCCGCCAACTCTCGTGAGACCATCCGCCGGTTCACGCTCCACCAGTTCGCCGATGCCCTGCTGATCCAGCAGAATCCCGACAAGCCAGACCGCGCGGTGAACTCACCGAAGTGGAATTACCAGGTGACTCCGCAAGCGCTGGCGGTAATCCAGCGCTATGGATCGTCCGGCTTTGACGTCGCTTTGGTCGACTACCTTGAGCAGGTACCGGGGCTGAAAGCGCAGTATGCCGCCGCCCGGGAGATGAACCGGATTCCGCTCACATTGCCGAATGGCGAGTTGTTCACACTTTCTCCTGGTGGACAGAATGTGCTTATAAAGCAGATGGTTGAGGAGTTCTGCCCCCTGTTCACTCCCGGTGCTGAAGTGCTCTACATCGGCGATGCCGACACCAAGTGGGCACTCTTCGAGGAGGAGCGACTCGCTGAACTCGGCGTCACCGTCGACCAGCACGGAAAAATGCCCGATCTCGTCGTGTACATGCCTGATAAAGACTGGCTCGTCCTCCTGGAAGCGGCTTCGTCCCACGGGCCTGTCGATTCCCAACGCCGTAGCGAACTCGCTGCTCTGTTCAACGCCGCGACCCCGGGGCTGGTATTCGTGTCGTGCTTTCCGGACCGGAGAAAGATGCGTCAGTACCTCCCTCAGATCGCGTGGGAGACCGATACCTGGTGCTCTGAAGACCCAACCCACCTGATCCACTTCAACGGTGAGCGGTTTCTGGGACCATACGAATGATCGGACGAGGAAGAAGTGGCGTACGGGTGCTCGCAACTTCACTGATTTGGGAGCTGTAGAAGAGTTCTCACAATGGCGTCATATTGTCCAGCCGGGACGGGGGCGTAGCCAGGGCGCCGCGGGTCGAGGGTTTTGGGAGACGGCGTGGTGGTGCGGCGCGTATTGCCCTGGGCGGGTGTCGCCCAGGGCAATACGTTGGTCAGCGCGTGGTAAGCAGCTTGTGGACCTTCTGCGTGTAGTGCGCGGTTTCCAGTAGCTGGAACGCTGCCGCTTCGAGCAAATAGCTCTCGCTGCCGTCGGGCTCTCGCTGGATCATCACCAGGTTCACTCCGCTGATCCAGGTCAAGATCGCCATGATCGCCGCGTTCCGGGCGTCCTCGGATACCGGCTCGCTGCGCAGCTTTCGGCGGGCGTCGACCATCGCGGTGAGTGCGTCGCCGATGCTCACCTCCATCATCGGCGGCACCTGGATCGGCTGGGGGAGTGTGCCGAGGAACCCGGCGATCTCGTCGTAGGTGTGCATGGCGAGCGCGGTGATCTTCTCGGCGTCGTTGTCGTACTGGTCGAGGTTCATCTCGATCCCTTTCGTTGTGTGGTGATCTGTCGCGTCGGGCGGGTCCGACCCCGCCCAACGACACCCACATTACAGCGAACCAGTAGTTATTACAACGCAATGCTCAGCGAAAACTCATCTACTACAACAGTTTTCACGACGCGTACTGCCCTGGGCGAATCGGCGATCCGCCCAGGGCAATACGTGCTCAGGCGTCGGCTGCGAGTTCGGGTATCTCGATCCGGCGCACGGTGAAGCACAGGTGATCGGTGCCAGGGTCCTGGGTGACGGCCACGATGGTGTCGCCGGGGCGCAGCTCGCCGGCCGGAGTCCGCATCAGATCCGGCAGCGCGGCGTCTGTTTCGTCCGGCACCCAACCCAGCGATTGCAGGGCTGTTTCGAGGGTGAGGCCGTGGCTGTCCATCCGTTGTGTGATGACGCCCGTCGGGATCTGGGACAGCCGTGCCCAGTCCTCGATGCCCATACGGCGACCGAAGGCGTCGAGCGGGACGCCGGTACCCAGCGTGCTGCGGGAGTCGGGCTCCTGGGTGATTGCCTGTTCGGGATCCCAGCCCCGCCGTATCCGCCTCCCGATGGTCTGCGCGGTGCAATTGGCCCGCTCGTCGACTCCCCATTGGTGCAGCGGTTTCGTCTCACCGAACGCGCTCACCGGGATGGTGAAGTGTGGCCCGTCAGGTCCTTTGGCGAGCGCGTCGGGGAATGTCATGCTGCCCTTGGTGATTCGCCGGTAGAGAGTGTGATAGTTGATCCCGCTCTGCTCGGCCCAGCCACGCAGGGTCCGGGTGTGGCCGTTGTGGGTGAATTCGAGGACAGGCCGCTCGTATTTGGGCCGTGTGATTGCGACTGCCGGTTCCCAGCCCAGGGCGAGCCGATTGCGTAACGCCTCTCGCTTGACCGCGCACCGGGGGTCGGCAGCCCATTGGTTCACGGTCTTGGCCTCGCCGAACGCGCTGATCATGCCGCGCGTCCTTTCCCACTCGTAGCGATCCTCGCGCGGCTTCTCGTGCCTGCTCATGCGCATGCACCCCCATGGCGGCGAGAGAGCCGAACGATGCTGCGGTGGCCCAATATTCGCGATTCCCGGAATACCTTGCCGTGAATGTGGGTGCTGTCGAGGTTCATCGCGAACCCTTTCCGTCGTCGGTGATCTGTCGTGCCGGGCGGGTCCGACCCCGTCCGGCGACATCGACACTACAAATGGAATGGCGATCACGGAAGCATCGTGGCAGTGAAAACTGTTGTGGGACAATGATTTTAGTCCGGATATCGGCCGAGGGCGTGTCTGATCGTGACGTCCTCGACGAGGCGATGCCCGGCGCGCTGGAGTGCGCGCCGGGCATCGTCGTGATGGATCGTCAGATCGAGGTCACCATGTCCAATGCGAGGTGGGCACGCAGTTCGACGGCCATCATCTGGTAGTAGGCCGCTTCGAGAATCCAGTCGTCGCTGCCGTCGTCGTCGGGTTCGACGGCCGCGATCGTCACGGCGGTGAGCCAGCCGAGCAGCACCGCCACGACCGCGTCGCCGGTCGCCGCGCCGATCGGCATGTCGCGCATCGCTGTACGCGCGCTGGCGAACTCGTCGAGCGCGTCATTGGGGTCGGCGATCGGGAGCGGGGTCACCGTGATCGGGATCGGCAGTGCGGCAAGGATCTCCGCGATGACACCGTGGGCGTGCCTGGTCAATGCGCCGAACTTGTCCAGAGTGAATTCCTGGGGGCGCTCGTCGTCGTAGAGGTAGCTCATGGGGAGCCCTTCCTGGTTGTCGGTGATTTGTCCGCCGGGCGGATCCGACCCCGCCCGACGGCACCAACACTACGATGGAAGAGTAGTGATTACAACGACATGATCAACGAAATAGACTGTCCCTCAAGAGTTTTCATGGTGTCGGCGAAGATATCCCCGGCGTCCGGTGAGGTCGGCGTCGACGGTAGCGCGACGCCAGCGCTTGACGCCGTCGGCGTCCTCGTCCGGGTCGGGGTACTGGCCTCGCGAGACGTAGGCGGCGATCGTGCCTCGGGCCTTGCCGGTGTAGACCGCGATCTGGGAGATGGTCAGCAACTCGTCCGGATCGCCGGGTGCGCCCGGGGTCTCGGTGGCGGCCGGTACTGGCCCGATCGCGGCTTCGACGTCGGCGGCGAGGTACTCGTTCCAGTGCCCGCGCCGCCCGGCGGGGGCGGGCCAGGCGGGTTTGACCATCCAGACCTTCTGCACCGTGGTCAGGGCGCGACCGTAGCGCTGGGCGATTTCGGGTGCGATCCACCGTGGCGCGGCGGGGCCGTCTGGGCTTACCATCGTGTGTTGACCCCCTTTCTTGGGTTGGTCGATTTGTCTGGCCAGCGGGGTTCCGACTTAGAGGTTCGCCTCGCCCCGCTGGCCGTCCAAACCTTCAACGGGCGGATGCCCGGCGCGCAGCGCGCGCCGGGCATCCGCTGTCGTTCAGTCCTGCAAGCCGTCGAGCTCCTCGGTCGAGATCTGGCCGGTGAGCAGGCCGTAGGCGATGGCCACCTGCTCGTTGGCCCGGTACATGCTCAGCAGTGCCGCGCGCAGCAGCCACTCCGCGTCGCCGGGGTGCTCGAAGGCGGTGTTGGTCAAGGTCAGTCCGCCCAGGAAATCGAGTATCGCCGTGTTCAGCACGCCCTCGTGTACCGGGTGCGTTGGCAGCTCGCGTATGAGCTGGCGGGCGTTGAGCAGGGCGTCGATGGCTGCGGAGTCCTGCGCGTCCTCGGGCACCTCGATCTTGATCGGGATGTCCAGGAGTAGCAGGACCTTGGCGATGCGGGCGTGGTTACGGTCGGTGACCTCGCTGAGCGTGGCCACCAGGTCGTCGTGTTCGTTGCTCATGTGAGCCTCTTCCGGTTGTTGGTGATTTGCCTGCCGGGCGGGTCCGACCCCGTCTGGCAACACCCACATTACAACGAAAGAGTAGTGATTACAACGCTAATGGCGGGGGTCGTTCACCAGCTCGAACCCGTCGAGTCCCGCCTCGTCACCGGTGGCCCAGAAGTGCCGGCCGGGCAACTCGCCCGCGGGCAGTCCCGCCTGCTCGGCGATCACCGACGCCGCGACCAGCAGCGGCGCACGGCCCTGATGCCACGGCGTCGCCAGCTGCGCCACCGCGTCCGCGCCCTCGCCGTACACCAGGATGCACCGCACCTGCACCCGCTCCACTGTCATGAGCGTCATTCTTGTCCATCTCTCTCTCTCGATCGGTGTGGCGCGACGGTGTCGGCCACGACAGCGGGGCGCCCCGGATCTCGCCGAGCCGCCCCGCCGGATTGCCTGCGGCCTTGTGCCTACTGTTCGCCCGCCGCCGTGGCCAGCACCTGCGGATGCGCCCGCAGGAAACCGGCGGCGTTGCCGAAGCCCAGGCGTGCCGCGATCACCGGCCACGGCACCCCCGCCTCGGCCATCCACTGCGCGCACGTCACGCGCAGCACCTCCACGCCGGGACGCGCCCCGCCGAGCACCTCGTCGGACACCGCCGCGACCGCCGGAGTCCAGACCCGGCGCACATAACGCCGGAGCAACCCCGGCCCACTCGCCCCGTCGATGCGGAACAACTCCTCGCCGGTCCCGGCCAGCTCCAGCCGCGCCACCAACCCCTCGGGCAGCCAGATCCGGCGTGGCGCGGGCGAATCCACCAGCACCCACCGATCGCCGAGCCGCCGCCAGTAGCGGGCGACTTCACACGCCCCGCTGCCGGGGTCGATGTCGGTGTCGGCATGGGCGAACGCTTCGGACAATCGCTCGCCGGACAAGGCCAGATAGTCGGTCAACAGCCGCCACGGGTGCGCGGGCATCCGCTCGATGATCGCGGCGTACTGCGCGCGCCGCAGCGGCGTCGGTGCCCGCCTGGCTCCACGGCGGGCGGCAGCGGGAACACCGCCGATGTTGTTGTGCTCCATGGTGATCACGCCACCTTCGTGAACGCCGGGGTGTCATAGACCGGGGCGGGCAGCGAGATCACCTTCGCCAGGGCGGGCGGCAGCGGGGTGAGCTCGGGCGGCAGCGGTGCGGGCGCGCTGGGCTGGGGTGCGAGTTTCGCGCCGATCACCGCTGCCGCGTCGGCGGCGGCCCGGCGGTCGAGGTGACCGTAGGTGTCGACGGTGGTCTTGATCGACTCGTGCCCGAGGTGGGCCTGCACCACGTGGATCGGCACTCCGGCCGAGAGCATCCACGCCGCGCAGGTGTGGCGTAGATCGTGGATGCGGGGGCTCTTGCCGCTGAGGGGGTCGTTGGCCGCGAGGGAGAGTGCGTCGCGGGTGGGCACCCATACGTCCTTGTAGAAGTGCGAGATGCTCACCGGCTCACCGTCTCCGGTGCAGAACAGCCACGCGTCGAGGTCGCGTCCGTCCAGGGGCAGCTTGGCCACCAGCCCGAGGGGCAGGTTGATGGTGCGGGTGGACTTCTTGGTTTTCGGCGGGCCGAGGCGGCGTTTGCCGCCGGTGTACTTCCACGCCTTGTGGATTCGCGCGGTGGCCGCGCGGCGGTTGATGTCGCGCACCCGCAGCGCGGTGACCTCGCCCCAGCGTGCGCCCGAGGCGACCATGAATTCCACGAGTAGTCGCCACCGCTCGGGTAGCGCGCGTAGTAGGGCGGCGAACTCCTCGGGTTCGAGGTGGTCCATCTCCGCGCGCACCACGCGCGGCAGCTCGGTCTGCTCGCACGGGTTGGACGGGATGACACCTCGGCGGGCGAGTTTCTTGAGGATGCCGAACAGGACACCGTGTTTGTTGGCAATGGTTTTCGCGGCGTTGCCGACGTTCTCGGCGAGGTGGTTGATCCAGCGTCCGATCACCGTTTCGCAGAACACGGTCACCGGGGAGAGGGCTCCGAAGAACGGCTCGATGTCGTTGACCAGTACGCGGCGGTAGCGGTGCCGGGTGCCCGGCTCGACACCGGTCATGGCATCGATGATCTCGGTGAAGGCGTCGTGGATATTCGGCACCGCCGCCGCGTCGTCGGCCTTCTCGGCTTCGGTGTAGAGGAAGTTCAGCGCCTCGGCCGGACCGTAGAGGCCCAGGACCGACTGCCAGCGCTGCGCTTCGTCGAGGGTGTCGAAGCGTTCGGAGCACTGACGTTTGTTGTGGCGGTACAGGACTTGGAAATAGGAGGGGCCGCGCTTGGTGGTGCGTTCGCGGATACTCGACATCTGGTTACCTCTGGGTCGCGCCTACAGGGTTGTGTGGGTGCGCCGAATCGAGCCTCAGATGCAACGGTCGTGTTGACCGCATGTTGACCGCAACCCGGGGGCTATCCGAAAATAGCCCCCGACCTGCGTCTTCTCTGCGGAGGATAGGGGATTTGAACCCCTGAGGGCGTTAACCCAACCCGCGTTCCAGGCGAGCGCCATAGGCCACTAGGCGAATCCTCCGTGGAGCAGCATACCGGGTGGAGGAGGGTAGACGCCAAACGGGTCCGTTCGGACCAGGAAAGTCCCAGTTCGGCTCGGTTTTCACCCCGTTTCGGGTACCCGGAGGAGGGGGATCGGCGGGGGAGCGGCTACACTGGCCGACGGATCCCGCGCGGCGCGCATCCTGTGAACTCCCCCAGGGCCGGAAGGCAGCAAGGGTCAATGGGCTCTGCCGGGTGCGCGGGGTCCCCTTAATTTCTGGGGGCCCGCACGGACCGAGGTCCGGCTGTCGAATAACGCCTCCAAATCCGAGCAACGCACGGGTAACGTGAACTATGGTCCGTCGACGTCCGATGCGCTCGGCAGGCTGAACGTCTGGCCGCCGCACACCGGTCCGGCCACACAACCCACGTCCCCGCTGCTTCGAAAGGCTGCCCAGGATGCCCCGGCAAACGCAGATCGGTTTGATGAGCCACGAGGAACTCGTGTCCGAACACGAGACTCAGGACGCGAACTATGCGACGCTCAAGACCGAGAAGCTCACGCTGGACCTGACGAGAGGGAAACCCTCGCCGGAACAACTCGACCTGTCCCTCGAGCTGCTCTCCTTACCCGGCGACGGCGACTATCGGGACGGCACCGGCACCGACTGCCGCAATTACGGTGGCCAGCACGGACTTCCGGAGTTGCGCGCGATCTTCGGTGAGCTGCTCGGCATCCCGGTGGACAACCTGCTGGCAGGCAACAACGCCAGCCTCGAGCTGATGCACGACGTGCTCGCCTTCGCGATGCTGTACGGCACCAACGACTCCGAGCGCCGCTGGGCCGCCGAGGAGAAGCTGAAGTTCCTGTGTCCGAGCCCCGGCTACGACCGGCACTTCTCGATCACCGAGGTGCTCGGCTTCGAGATGATCCCGATGCCGGTGTACCACGACGGCCCGGACACGCACGCCATTGCCGAGCTGATCGCGAACGACCCGCAGATCAAGGGCATGTGGGTGGTGCCGAACTACTCCAACCCGTCCGGCGGGACCTACTCCGAAGAGGTTGTCCGGGAACTGGTTTCGATGCCCGCCGCGGCACCGGACTTCCGTCTGATCTGGGACAACGCCTACGCCGTGCACCCGCTGACCGACACCGCGGCCCCAGTGTACGACGTGCTCGGTCTTGCTGCCGCGGCCGGAAACCCCAACCGCCCCTTGGTATTCGCCTCCACCTCGAAGATCACCTTCGCCGGTTCGGGCGTCAGCTTCCTCGGTGGTTCCACCGCGAACCTGAACTGGTACCTCGGACATGCGGGCAAGAAGAGCATCGGCCCGGACAAGATCAACCAGCTGCGCCATCTGCGTTTCTTCAAGGACGCCGACGGTGTGCGGGCACACATGCAGAAGCACCGCGCCATTCTGGAGCCGAAATTCGCTGCGGTGCTGCGGATTCTGGAGGACCGGCTGGGCGCGTCCAAGGTCGCGTCCTGGACGGAGCCGAAGGGCGGCTACTTCGTCAGCCTGGATGTCATGGAGGGCACCGCGGGACGGGTGATCGCCCTGGCCAAGGATGCGGGTATCGCGCTCACCGCCGCCGGTTCGGCGTTCCCGTACCGGAATGACCCGGAGGACAAGAACATTCGGATCGCGCCGAGCTTCCCGAAGCTGCCCGAGCTGGAGGAGGCGATGGACGGCCTGGCCACCTGCGTGCTGCTGGCGGCCACCGAGAAGCTGCTCGACAAGTAGAACGAAAACAGCGGGCGCGTACCGGGGTACGCGCCCGCTGTGCTGTCCGCGGTCAGCTGGGCTTGTGCGCCAGCACGGCGAACATCGTCACCGAGAGGTGGATGTCGCCGCTGGCCGCGCCTGCCTCGAGGTCCTCGACCAGCCGGGTGCGCTGCTCCTCGGTGATCACGCCGCGCGCCACCGCCATCGCCGAGATGCGGGTGACCAGCGAGCCGACACCGACGGTGCGATCCTGCACCAGCGCGTGCGAGCCGATCTCGTCGATCACCAAGCCCGCCTTGGTCAGTTGCCCGGGCAGCCTGCGGCCGGAGAACGGGTTGGTGGTCGCGGAGATCAACGTGTCGACCACCTCGCGGACCACCTGACGCTCGCCCGGATGCATGATCGCGGTGCCCCAGTCGCTGTCCACCACGACGACGCGGCCGCCGGGTCGCAGCACGCGCGCGATCTCGTTGGCGGCGCGGGCGGGCGCGGTCAGGTGCTGAAACACCCGCTCGCACAACGCGGCGTCGAAACTGCCCGCGCCGAACGGCAGGCCGTAGGCATCGCCGGAATGGAACTTGGCGGGCGAACCCGTCTGCGCGGCGCGGCGTTCCGCGGAGGCGAGCAGATTCGGGTCGGGCTCGACGCCCACCGCCGCTCCGTCGGGGCCGACCACGTCCGCGAAGGCCATCACCTCCGTGCCGGTGCCGGAGCCGATATCGAGCGCGCGTTCGCCGGGTCGCAGCGCGAGTGCGTCGTGGGCCCAGTCCCGCAACCTGCGGATACCGGGCAGCGCGGCTTGTAAGTCGCGAACGTCGACGAGTTGATCCTGGCCTGCTCGATCGAACCGATCGGGGCGCAAAGTGTAGGTGTCCATGGGCCCGTGTCCATCCCTAGCCGTGGCCACCTCGTGGGGTGCCGATGTAGGTACTGCCGTCTGCTGAGGCATGCGCAGGAGCCTACGCGCGGCCTCATGGCGACGCACGCCAGGTATGTGAGGCCCGTCACCAGGTTCGGTTCATGATCAGCGGCACCCGGCTGCGGCATTTCGATCAGGAAGCGAGCAGGTACGCGGCGGCGGCCAGCACCGCGCCGAGTCCGGCGCCGACGACCACCTGGCCGCGGGTGTGATCGCCGAGCCAGACCCGCGACCAGCCGAGCAAACCGGTCAGCGGCAGCGCGAGCAGGAACCACGGGGCAGCGATCATTGCCAACAGGACTGTCGTGCCCGCGGCGACCGCCGTGTGAACGCTGACCTTCCATCCGCCGCGAATCGTCACGATGCCGATCCCGACCAGCACAACCAGTGCGGCCACGGTCCACGCGATCAGCTCGCGGGGTGCGCCCCGCAGGATCTCGATGATGAGGCCGAGGCACACGATCGCCAGAATCGCCGGTATCACCCAGTGGCGGTCCTCGATCTCGGTCACATGGCGATCGCTCGCGATGCCGCGCCGCACACCCAGCAGGATGACGAGCATCGGAATCACTCCCGAGATCGTCGCGACGAACAATCCCCACGCCGGTGCGTGCACCGCGAACCCGGCGATCACCGAGGTGATGATGTTGACCATCCACGGTGCCCCGAGTTCGGTGGTCACCCGCGCGGACCGCGCCACAGCTGTCTCCGTCACGCCCTACCTCTCGTCCGGGGACAGCGAATCCTCAGCTGACGCCATGACGAAGACGTGATCGAGCGCATACCCCCCTTGCATGCCGTCATCCAACCACGCGCAGACCCGCGACGCCCACCACCACTTCGCCTACGGGGACAGCGCGCAAATTCGGCTGAAAGCGCGATGATCAGGACGCCTTCACTCCGTCTTGACAAGTGAGATGATCGAATCCGTCCGAGCATGTTTGTCACGGTGGGAAGGAATGGCGATGAGTCGCAAGCTTTGCCTGGCGCAAGACGTCGAGGCGGATGAGCTATTGACCGAGGACCACTTCGCCACCCTGCTCGGCATGCTGCTCGACCAGCAGTATCCGATGGAACACGCCTTCCGTGGCCCGAAGAAGATCGCCGACCGGATGGGCGGCTTCGACATCCACCGCATCGCCGAGGCCGACACCAAGGAATTCGAAGACCTCTGTGCCACCCCGCCCGCCATCCACCGCTACGGACGCTCGATGGCGCGCCGCGCCCAGGAACTCGCCCGCTACATCATCGAGAACTACGACGCGAAAACCGAAAACCTGTGGAAGAAAGACAAGCCCGACGGAGCCGAGGTGCTGCGCCGTTTGAAGGCACTGCCCGGTTTCGGCGAACAGAAGGCCAAGATCTTCCTGTCCCTACTCGGTAAGCAGCGCGGGGTGCAACCGGTCGGTTGGCGGGAAGCGGCAGGCGCCTACGGGGACGAAGGTTCCCGCCGCTCCGTCGCCGACGTGACCGACGCCGAATCCCTGGCCCAGGTCCGGGAATTCAAGAAGCAGGCGAAGGCGGCGGCGAAACAGGGTTAGCACCGAGGTACTCAGCGTGTGGTACTGCCGCATGCCACGCACCGTTGCACGATGATCGCACCGTTCTATCGGTGATGTCCTCAGGATTGACGTAGCCGCTCGTCCAGCGCTGAGCTGATCAATGCGCGGGCGGCCGCGCCGATCACGGACTGTTTTGCGAGCGTCTGGAAAGTCCTTTCGTACAAGACGAGCTCGCGCGGCTGGGTGATCGTCAACTCAGCGGTGACGGTCTCGACGTGGACGAGGCGGCGGTCATACATGAGGAAGTTCGTTGCAGGCACCCGATATTCGGAGTAGCGGGGGATCACGGCGAACAGGAGCCGCGGCAGTTCGATGAGCTCGAGCATTCGCTGGAGCTGGCCGATCATCACTTGATTGTTGCCCACGGTTGTCGTCAATACGCGCTCGTCCACGATGAAATGGAATCGGTGGATGCCTGCGCGAAGAACCTGTTGACGTTTCATCCGCACGGCGACGGCCGCCTCCAGATCATCGAGTACCTGGTAAAGGTCGATACTGGCTTGTAGTACGGCTGCGGCATATTCAGGCGTCTGCAGTAGCCCTTGGAATACGTCGGGGTCGTAGCCACGGACCAGTTCTGTCTTAGCTTCCAGCGCTACCGATTGCTGCTGGCGGCGGCTGTGTCCGCTCGCGCACAGCCGCTTCCATTCGAGATAGGCCGCGTTGATGTTGCGAACGGATGCGATCAGGTCGGGTATGTGGAGTTCTGCGTTGGTATGGGCGCACCAGACGCGGATATCGTTCTCGCTGGGCGTTTGTCTGCCGTGTTCGATTTTCGAGACCTTGGGCGGGTTCCAGCCCGCGAGTGCGGCGAGCTGTCGCCCGTCCAGTCCGGAATCGCGCCGGAGTTCACGCAGTCGGGCACCTAGGTTTTCGCGGGCCTGGTCAACACCGGTCACGATGGCAAAGCGGTGACGTGCTCGGTATGTATGTAGTCGCGGTGGGGAATCCCGATGCGCTGCATACGGTCACGTACCGAGCAGCAGTGGCCGACGATCACCGGATCAGTGGTGACGGCTACACCTGTCCACTCTCCGTCAGTGGTGAAGAGGTTGAATGCGGCTATGTCGTCATCGAATAGCCAGTAGTCGCCGGTCGCGGTGTCCGCAGGTTCGGTGAGGTGGCGGGGTACCCACCGAATGTCTTCCCCGGACGCCAGGCTGTCCGGCGCAAGAGCGAGCAGGAACCGGGTGTAGTCGCTGTGTGGCACGGTCACCACGCGAACTCGCTCCACTCTCCGTCCGCTGCTTGTGATTTCGCGCATGAGTTCGTCCCATGGCTCTGCCCATGCCAGGTCGTCCGGTTCGCCTGCGAGAAACTTGCGAAATGGTTCGTCCTCTTCGGGACTGGAGTACGAGTCCTGAGTCTCGAGTCGGAAGGCCTGGCGTCGGCAATCGCGAAACAGCTGTTCGAAGTCGTCACCCTCGAGGTGTTGCATCAGGTCGAATCTCCTGTCCTACGGGCACTTCCACGCTGGTCTCATGATCAGGGGTCTTCAGCTGCGCGAGTGCGGCAGAGTCGGTTACGGGTCGCCCGGTGAGCGTGAATGTTCCGTGTCCGGTGTCGTGCAGAAGTGCGCCCAGGCAAGTGTCCGGCTGGAGGTGCCGGATCAGTCCGTGGGGAATCTCGATCGTATTCGCGGTATCGGTGCGCCAGCCCTGCACCACATAGGTTCCGTGGTCACTGGCGTAGAGAGTTGGAGACCCACCGCTCTTGCTGTCGTTGCCGAGGAATCGCAATTGCATCGCAGTCATCCTTGCTCGAAGTTTCCTTGGAGACTTCAATTCTCACCTTGGCCGCTACTCATGTCACGAGAATTGACGAGGTGGAGAAACCTCGAGAAATCCTGTGGAGCAATGTGATCCGCCGGTCGTAGCGTCAAGAGTGGCGCTTGGGACCGGTGGCGGTTCCTGGTCCCGAGCCGCCTACCACCCACAACAGTTCAGGGGGTTGATATGGCGCTGACTGAAACGCAGGTCAAGGTTTTGGCGGAGTTGGGTTCGGTGGGAGGGATGCGGGGGCTGACGGTGCGTGAGCTATCTGGTAGGTCCGGGTTCGCGGAGGGGCGTATCCGGGATGCTGTCGGGGCTCTGTGGGCGGCGGGGCTGGCGCACAGGTTTCGGCGGAATCCGGTGCAGTGGCGGGTTACTGGCAGTGGGCGGGCATTGCTGGGGAACGCGGTTTACCGGGATGGTTTTGGGCGGAAGGGAGTGGTCTGATGAGGCGACGTCCAGCGGCGGTGGGGTATTTGCGTCGAGATGTTTCGGGGGCGCGGCAGCAGTGGGATGAGGTGCTTATCCGGAGTCTGGCGCAGCGGTTCGGTTATGATCTGGCCAAGACCGTGGTTTTCGGTGCGGAGACCGAGGACGTGATCGGGCGGTTGATGACGGTGGCGCAGCGGCTCGATACGGATGCGGTGATCGTGCCGAGCACGGAGCATCTCGGTGGGGATGTGCCGGACGAACTGGTGCAGGTGTGCGATGTCATCACTGTGGCACCGGAATACACCTATGCCCGCCGCCCGACCGCTGCTTTCACGGACGGTGTGGAAGGCCCGCGGCCCGCTTGAGCTTCGCAGAATTGGTTGGCCCTTCACACATTCGACGATTGGTTGTCCGGTGTGTGAAAGGCGGCGGAACTGTGTGCGGCCGATCAGCTCACGGCCGAGGCCGAGGCGGTGAAGGTATTGCATTGGGCGGCACGGTTTTTGTCCAGACCGGTCTCGAACCATTGGCCGCCGTTTTCCGAGGTGCCGTGGTCGCGCATGTCGCCTGATTGGTCGCCGCGACCGTAGGCGTCCTTGCGGGCGAGGTTGGTTTGGGAGTTGGAGAGGGAGCCGCCGCCGGCCGACGAGTTGAGGTACATGCCGTCGAAGCAGTTGGCCTGCAACTCGACTCGGCGGGAGAGCTCGAGGCCGCGGGTGCTGCGCGGGCCCGCGTCGGCGCGGTCGCTGTTGGCTTTGCGCAGGATGCCGGACATGGCTTGCACGTGGTGGCCGTACTCGTGCGCGAACACCGACAGGTAGACGATCCAGTTGTCTTTGAAGAAGTCGGTCTGCAGCTGGCTGATCGGCATGTAGATGGTCTTGTTCGCCGGGCAGTAGAAGGCGGCGAAGTTGCTGGTGGATCCGGTGCACGGGGTGGTGATGCCGGTGGTGGTCGCGCTGACGTTGAGTGCGGGCGCGGTGAACGGCAGATTCGCCTTCTGCAGCACCGGTTTCCAGGCCGACTCGAGGCAGCCCGCGGCGCTTTCGAAGAACTTGCGCGCGGCATCCACCTGGGTGCCCCAGGGCGAGTACGCGCAGCGCGAGGGGATGAGCGTGGCATTCGGGTCTGCGAGCAGCGGGTTGGCGCCGGTCTCGGCCGGACCCGTCCCGCCGTCGGGGGCGAAGGTGAGGCTGGGTGCCGGACCGGAGGCGTTGCTGTCGGGCTCGCCGGTCGAAATCGCGTTGCGTACCAAGCCGCCCGCGACGAGGAAGACCACGACGACCAGCACGGCGATCCAGGCGCCGCCACCACCGGACCTGCGGCGCGGGGAGTGCGGCGGACGTCCGGGCGGACCATAGGGCATCGGCGGTGGTGCGCGATGTCCCGGCGGGGGACCGTAGCCGGGCGGCGAATAGCCAGGTGGCGGACCATATCCCGGCGGCGGACCATAACCGGGCTGTTGGCCGTAGCCGGGCGGCGGTCCGTAGCCGGGCTGCTGGCCGTACCCCGGTGGCGGACCGTATCCCGGCGGCGGCCCATATCCGGGCCCGGCAGGCTGACCGTACCCAGGCGGGGGCGGAACCGGACGCCCACCAGGCGGAACCGGTCCGTATCCGTACGGTGGTTGTGTCACGCCCCCGTACCCCCTCGTCTCAATGATCACCGACAGCCGATGACGCAGAATAGCAAGCTGTCTAAAGTAGGCAGCCATGTTGACTTTTCGGGGGGGCGCCGTAGGCGCGCTGCTGCTCGCCACCGTGGGATTGCTCGCGACCGCCCCGATCGCCCACACCCAGCCCGCCCCGAGCGGTGTCACCATCATCGCCGATCTGAAGCTCAGCCGCGAGGGTGTACTCGAGGTGGTCGAGCAGGTCGATGTGCCCGCGGACGGCTCGTTCCGGATGTCGCTGCCGTTGCGACTGCAGGTGAGCGACGACGTCGAGCGCTATTTCAAGGTCACCGATGTGGACACCAAGGGCGCGGGCACGGCGACGGTGGCGAACGATCAATTCACCATCGAGGCGAAACCCGGTGAGTCGACGTTCACCTATTCGGTGCACAACCTCGTCAACGACGCACCCGGCAGCCAGGTGTTCAACTGGCTCGGCGTGATGGGCAGCGATATCGCGTCGATCAGCGCCACGTTGATCAGCCCGAGCTTCGAAATGGGCATCGTGGACTGCAAACTCGGCCCGCCCGGCAACACCAAGCCGTGCGCCGACGTGAAGACCGAGGTCGACGGCGTGCTCCATCTGGAGCAGACCGATCTGAAGAAGGGTGACGCCATCGACCTCACCCTGCAACTGCCGCCGGGCAGTGTGCCGAGCAACGCCGATGTGCGCGACACCGGCGCGTCCGGGCCGTTCGCGATCACCACGCCGGTGCTCATCGCGTTCGGCGTGCTGCTGCTCGCGCTGGCCGGACTGGCCGCCTTCGTACTGCGTGCGCGGCGCCAAAATGCCGCTGCCGGAACGGGATCGGAGACGATCGACCCGCTGGTGCGTGACGGCGAGCGGGTGCAGTTCACCTCGCCCGACGGGGTGCTGCCCGGCGAGGCGGGCCTGCTGCTGGACGAGCACGTCGACCCGGTCGATATCGCCGCCACGGTGGTGGATCTCGCGGTGCGCCGGTACATCTGGGTGACGCCGCTGGGGGAGACCGACTGGCGGATCACCCGGGTCAACGCGCCCGATGATCAATTGCGGGACTACGAGAAGACCGTCTATCAGGCGCTGCTGCCCGACGGTACCGATGCGGTGACCATCACCGAACTGCGTGCACCGGGACGAGTTCAGTCCGGACCCGTGCGCGATGCCTTCGTTGCCGACGCCGTCACCCGCGGTACTTTCATCAATCGCCGTCGGCCCGGCCTGGCGATGGCGCTGGGCGGTGCGTTGATCGTTGCCGGTGTTGTTGCGACGATCGCGCTGGCCCTCACCTCGGGTCATGCACTGGTCGGCGTCGCGATCGCGCTCGCCGGTATCGCCGCCGTGCTGCTGCCGAAGTACCTACCCGTCCGGACGACGCACGGTCTCGCATTGACCGGACAGATCCGCGCGCTCCAGCGCGGTCTGGAATCGACTCGGCGCGAACAGGTTCCGCCGATCGATCAGGAGACGGTGTTCTCCCGCGCCCTGCCCTTCATGGTGATCGGCGGCCGCGCCGACAACTGGATCCGTGCCTTCCGTGACCTGAACCCCTCGGCCGACTCCCAGCCCGGCCTCTACTGGTTCGGCGGCTTCGATCGCGACCGCAATATGCAACGCTTCGCAGGTCACTTCCCGTTCTTCATCACGGCTTTGGAAGGACTCTTCGCCACCGCAGGTGACCCGCACCGCTGACTCCCGCGTTGCGTGTTCGGGAATGTCATTGTGGCGCACGGTGATCAGCTGGCTGCGTGCCGAGGGCTGAGCGCTCGGTGTCCACGATGGTATGTCGGAGCAGATCGCGGGCCGTGGCCAGTTCCGCTGCGCGACGGTCTAATTCGGTCAGTCGATCTTGAAGCGCGGGGAGTACGCCGGGGCAGGCGCGTAGGGCACCATCGTCCTGGGTGCAGGGGAGCAGCTGACTGATTACCCGGGTGGGAAGTCCGACGGCGAGCAGGGCGCGGATCTGTGTGACGCGTCGTTCGGCATCCTCGTCGTACTCGCGGTACCCGTTGCTGCGGCGTTCGGCCGAGAGCAGGCCGACGCGTTCGTAGTAGCGCAGCAGGCGCTCGCTGATGCCGGTGCGATCGGCGAGCTCACCGATCAGCATGATTTGACCTTCCCATGATGTCAGGGATCAACACTCGGCGATGCAAGTCGATTCCTGAGGAGGACCGTTGATCATCGACGCACACAGCCACGTACACGTCCCGGTCGAGGACCACATCGCGCTGCTCGACGAGGCGGGTGTGGACAAGACCGTGCTCTTCATGTCCCGGCCGCGGGCTCGAGACCTGGCCGCGCTGCGTCAGGAGATGGACCTGCTGCACCAAGCGCTCGCCGGAGGTGGCGGCGCGGGACACGAAACAGCCTGGCGCGAGCTCGATGCGGCGCTCACCGCGTACCCGGACCGATTCATCGGCTTCGGCTCGGTGCCGCTCGACGCACCCGATGTCGGCGCGCTCGTCGAGCGCGATGTGGTCGGCCGGGGACTACGCGGCATCGGTGAGTTGACGCCACCGCCGGACCAGGCTGCTCTGCTCGAGCCGGTATTGCGGGCCGCCACCGACCACGACGGGCTCCCCGTGGTCGTTCATGGCGCCCGCACCCACCACCGCTGCCGACCTGCACACCCTGGCCGATTTGGCGCGCCGCTACCCGCGGGTGCCGCTCGTGGTGTCCCAGCTCGGCGGCGCGCACTGGATGGACGCCATCGAGCTGGTCCGTGACACGCCCAGCATGTACCTCGAACTGTCCACCGCCAGCATTGTTTTCGCCGTCCGGCTGGCCATCACCGAGATTCCGGAGCGCACCCTCTTCGGCTCGGACGCGCCCTACGGTGACTCGGTCATCGCCCGCCTCACCGTCGAACGTGCCACTCGCTCACCACAAGTACGTGAACTGGTCCTCGGCGGCACCGCTCAGCAGCTGCTGCTGAGTTTGACGCCGTCCCAGCGTTCAGTCGCTGAGCGTCGTCCGGCGGATGGCGGCGAGCGGGTCCGCGTAGAGCACGCTCAGTGAAGTAACCACTGCGGCGAATTCCTGGACCTTGCCGCCGAATCCGCTGATCCGGATGTCGGTGGGCGGGAGGGTGGAGCCTTGGTTGAACGCGCGGGCCACGTGCGCGACGGCGGGCCGATAGCCGGTGAAGGCCTGACCGCCGAGGATCACCCGGTCCGGGTTGAGCATGTCCCGGACCATGGCCACCGTGTTGCCGAGGATGGTCGCCCGCTCGGCGAGCAGTTCACGCGCCGGTTCCGAGCCCGATTCGGCGGCACGGTACAGGTCGAGGATGGTCGAGCCCGCGGTTCCGTTGTGCGCCGGGATGATTCCGCGCCCGACCGCCCGCGAGTGCAGCGAACGATCGCCGACGGTCACCTCGAGGCAGCCGCGCCTGCCGCAGGTGCATTCGACATCCGAGCCGGTCGGCAGGTGCGCGATCGAGCCGGGACCGTTGCTCGGCGTGTGCACGCGACCGTCCAAAGTCACCGCGACACCGGCGGTTTCGCGGACGTAGAAGTACAGGCTGCTGCCGCGTTCCGGGCCGGCGACGCGGCCGTTCGCCGCATCGCGCGATTCGATGGTCGGCAGCAACAACTCCGAGGCCGCCATCGCCTCGACATGCGGCGCCACTGAGACGGGCAGCTCGAGCACCTCGCCGAGCACGGCGCCGATCTGCGCGCCCTGCCATTCCAGCTTGGGATGGTCGACCACGCCGGTGAGCGGGTCGACCCGGCCGCCGATGGCGACGCCGGCCCAGAGCGGCTTGCGCCGATGCCACCGCTGCAGAAACGCCTTGGCGCTGCGCGCGACGGTGGTGGTGGCGAATTCCTGGCCGGTCTGCGGGGTTGCGATGGCCAGGCCGCCGAGGATGCGGCCGCGCAGGTCGGCCGCGACGATCTTGGTGACCGCGGCGCCGATGTGGATGCCGAGGGTCAGGTACGCCTCGTGGTCGATCTCGAAGGGCACCCGCGGACGGCCGACCGCACCAGACGCGGTGAGGTCCGGTCGTTCGCGCAGCAAACCGGCGGCAAGCAACGCGGACACCTGACGGTTGACCGTCGCGATGCTCAATCCCGTTGAACGCGCGGCATTGTCGCGGGAGACGGGACCACCGGTGGCGGACCGCAGCACCGCCGCGGCCGGGTTGTCGCCGATGCGCAGTTCCGGGGCGACGACGGGGCGCTGGACACGGATGCGACCGCTGGCGACCCTGGCGACGGATCGTTCAAGGGTAGGGAGGGTCATGGTGAAGATTCCTTGCCGAGGTCCCGCGACTGGCGGGACGTGCCTACATGGGCGACTAGGCAGCAAACGAGCTGGAAGAACAGCTCAGCTGCAGCAAGGGCGACAACACAGTTCGCGAGTCAGCGGCAGCCGAAGACCCAGCGCGGCGGTCACGTAGGTGACCCGCAGCGCGTTCGATCGGCCAGCAGACATGTAAATGAAATTAACACCGCTGACCGCGACTCACCAAGCCTCAATCCGCCGCTGTGTTGTCGCACACAGTGTTTTCCCAGGTCACGGACGAGCCGTAAAGACACAGAGTCCGCCGTCAGGCCATGACCGCGCACGAAAAAGCCCCGCCCAGGCGAGAGGAGTGCTGGGCGGGGCCTTGTCGCGGCAGTGGCGACCGCGAGCTATTTCGCCGGGGCGAACGGCTGGTTGATCGTGGTGAAGTACTGGATCGCCGCGGCAATCGCGACCGGTGCGGTCACGAAGATCTGACCCCCGATCACACCGAGGGCGCCGATGGCGGCCGCGCCGCCGAGGCAGCCGGCGATGATGCCGCCGACGAAGGGACCGAACAGGCCGACGATGGTGCCCGCGACGATGGTGCCGCCGAGCGCGCCACCGAGAACGCAACCGACAGCCGCGCCGCCGAGCCCGCCGACCAGCGTGCCGATGCTGGCGCCCAGGCTGATCGTGCTGGTGAGGCGGCTCCAGGCGGCCTGCTCACGGTCGTATTCGGACTTCCACGGCGCCTTGTCCTCGAACGGCAGCGCGACCGGCTTGTAGACGGCCTGTGCCGGATCGAGCTGCGGGGTCAGCGTCGCGGTGCGCTGGGAAATCTGTGCGGCGATCGGGAATTCGAAGTCATCGAGCCGGAACTTCAGCGGGGTGCCCGCCACGACGGTGCCATCGGCCGCCTTGATCTTCAGCGCGTCGTCCTCGACCACCAGCGACCCGGAGTCGGTCGTGATGACCGATGACGTGTCGGTGGCGTGCGCGGTGAAGTTCACCGGGCCCTCGTTGGTCGACGGTGCGGCGACGGAAGTGCCAGCGGCGACTCCGGTCGCCATGGTCACCAGCGCCGCGACCACGGCAAGCTTCCTCATCCTCATGTACTGCAATCCCTCATCTAGATGGCTCTGTCGAGGCAAAGCATCGATGAGAAAGCCCAGGAGAACGAGGGAAAAACGCACGCAGATTCCAAAGCGCGACACCCCGTTCGACGCTCAGAGCTTGCGGCGCAGCTCGCCGAGCCAGTCCGCGACCTCATCCGGTTGCGGATCGCTACCGATCATGTCCACCACCACATGGCCGATGCACGCGGCGCGCAGCACGCGATTCGCCACCGCCTCGGTATCGCCCCACGGGATGAACGGTTTGGCGATCAGCAGCGACGCGATGCCGTGCGCGGCCGCCCACAGGTCGAGCACGACCGGCAGCGGGTCGCCCGGTGTGATCACGCCCGCGTCCATGCATTCCTGCACCGACCGCGAAAACCGCTGGAACGCACCGCTACTGAGTACCTGATCCACCGCGCCGCCGGACACGGTCGGGTTGGTGCCCAGCCGATACTGCTCGGGGTGGTCCCTGGCGAACCGGACGTAGGCCAGCCCCTGCTGGTACAGCCGCGTGATCGGGGAGACCGTGGGATCGGTCTCGGCCCGTATCGCGGCGTCCAGGTCCTCGAAGACCTGCGCGACCACCGCCTCGATGAGCTCGTCCTTGTCGGCGAAATGCCGGTAGATCGAGGGTGCGCTCACGCCGACCCGCTTGCTGATCTCGCGGATCGACACCGCGTCGGCATGGCCGGTACGGGCCAGCAATTCCCGTGCGGCGTCCAGGATTTCGGTGCGCAGCTGGGCGCCGGTGCCGCGGGCCGACCGCGACCTGCCCGCACCGATCATTCGCGCCCGGCCAGCACAGGTTCGGCGGGATCGGGGTCGGTCTCCTCGCGCAACCCGAATCGGGCGTGCAGGCGGGCCAGCGGCGCGGGGGCCCACCAGTTCGCGGTGCCCATCAGTTTCATCAGGGCGGGCGCGAGCATGGTGCGGATGAGGGTGGCGTCGGCGAGCACGGTCAGGGTGAGGCCGACGCCCATCAACTGGATGAACGACACCTTCGAGGTGATCAACGCACCGAGCACGATGGCCATGAGCAGGGCTGCGGCGGTGAAGATTCGGCCGGTCTTGGCGACGCCGACGGCGAGCGCGTGCACGTTGTCCTTCGCGGTGCGCACGGTGACGCCGTCGACCACGCGGCCGGACGCGAGCCACTCCTCGCGGATGCGAGAGAGCAGGAACACCTCGTAGTCCATCGACATGCCGAACGCGAGGCAGAACATCAGGATCGGCATGTGCGGCGTCATATAGCCGACCGGGGTGAAGCCGAGCAGGCCGGACAGGTGACCGTCCTGGAAGATCCAGACCATCGCGCCGAACGCGGCTGTCAGTGAAAGCGTGTTCAGCACAAGGGCTTTCAGTGGCAGCACCAGGCTGCCGGTGAACAGGAACAGCACCACGAAGGTGGCGAGCGCGATGAGGGCGACGGCCAGCGGCAGCCGCTTGCCGAGTGAGTCGAGGGCATCGGCATTGATCGCCGCGCCGCCGCCGAACAGCGCCGGCGCCGGGGCGGATACGGCCCGCAGCTCCCGCAATTGCGCTTCGCCCGCGGGCGAGAACGGGTCGACGCGGGTCGCGATACTGATGTATTCGCCAGTGCCGTTTGCCATTCCGGGTGGTCCACCGCCCATTCGCTTTTCCTTGATGAAGACACCGGCGCTGGACAGCACCGCCGATACTCCGTCCGTTCGGGACAACGCCTTGGCGTACTCGCCGATCGGCCCCGGCCCGCCGTGATATCCGTCCAGCACGACGGTGGTGTTGTTGCCCGAGTTGACCGCGGGGAACTCGGCGCGCAGCACGTCACCGACCTGGCGGCTGGCGGAAGTGGTCGGCAGCACCCGGTCGTCGGGATAGCCGAATTTCACGGAGAGGAAAGGCGATCCGAGCGCGAGGAACAGCGCGATCAGCACCACCGCGACCGGTATGGCGTGCCCCGTCACCCAGGTCACCATCCGATACCACCGGCTCTGTTCCGGCTTCAGCCGCGCCAGCGGATCGGGGGTGGGCCGACCGAACATGCGGCGCAACGGAACTCGGATGTCGAGCGAGTTCACCCGATGTCCGAGCAGCACCAGCGCGGCGGGCAGGATCAGGATCGCCGCCGCGGCGGCCGCGACGACAACGCCGACTCCGGCGTAGGCGAACGACCGCAGGAAATAGACGTCGAAGATGCTGAGCACGGCCAGCGAAAGGGCAACGGTGAGGGCGGAATACAGCACCGTGCGGCCCGCGGTCTGGACGGCGCGAATGGTCGCGGGCAGCGGATCGAGGCCGTTGGCGAGCTCCTCGCGATACCGGCTGACGATGAACAGGCTGTAGTCGATGGCGAGTGCGAGACCCAGCGCGGTGGTCATGTTCAGCGCGTAGATGGACACGTCGGTGACGAGTGTGAACATCCGCAGGATGGCCAGGGTGGTGAGGATGGCGAAGATGCCGACCGCCAGCGGCAGCGCGGCGGCGATCACGCTGCCGAACACCACGATCAGCACGATCAGCGACACCGGTATCGCGACACCCTCGGCGATGGCGAGGTCGTGCGTGATCTGTTTGTTCACGTCGTGGAAGACGGCGGCGATGCCGCTCTGCCGGACTGTGATGCCGTCAGTGGTGCCGGCGAGTTGTTCGGTGAGCTCGCCGGCGGCCACTTGGGCCTGCGTGTCGTCGCCGGTCAGATAGGCGAAGACCAGCGCGTCCTTGCCGTTGGTGCTGCGCAGCGCGGCGGCCACAGTCGGCGGGGCGGTCCAGTAGGACTGCACGCCCTTGACGTCGGTGCGGGCGCGCAGGGTGTCCGTCAGGTGGAGGCCGACGGCGCGGGTGGCCGGCGCGTCGGCACCCGCGTCCGAGCTGACCAGCAGCACGTAGTTCGGCGCGGCGCCGTCGAAGTTGTCCGCGAGCAACCGTGCGACCTGGGACGACTCGGCGTCGGGCGAGGTGAATCCGGCGGACTTCAAATGCGACGCCGCCGTCGCGCCGAACACCCCGCAGAGGATCGCGAGTGCGGCCGCCGCGAGCAGGATCGCTCGTGGATATCGGGTGACGATCTGTGCGATCCGAATCAGCACGCGCGGCTCCCTTGCTCGACGCAGTCTGTTAACGGCGTTAGCGTAACGCTGTTAACCGGGCGCGAACAGAGGGAGCCGCCGGGCGTTCAGTGATCCCGGTCACCCATCGGGCCCTGACCGAAATGCCCTTCGCCGAACCGCCGGGGCGAGTGGCCGTGCACACCCTCCGCGTAGGCGGTCTCGGCGTGCAGCGCGAAGTCGATGCCCGCGGTCTCGTCTTCCTGACTCACCCGGAAGCCGATGGTGCGGTCGATCAGCTTGCCGAGCGCGAAGGTCACCACGAACGCGAACACCGCGACGACGAGCACGCCGACCAGCTGCTTGCCGAGCTGCGCCAGCCCGCCGCCGAAGAACAGCCCCTCGCCGCCGCCGGTCATCACCTGGGTGGCGAGCAGGCCGATCAGCACCGTGCCGACGATGCCACCGACGAAGTGCACGCCGACCACGTCGAGCGAATCGTCATAGCCCGCCTTGAACTTCCAGCCGACCGCGAACGAACACACCACACCGGCGGTGAGCCCGACGATCAGCGCGCCGAGCGTGTTCACCGATCCACAGGACGGCGTGATCGCGACCAGACCGGCCACCACGCCGGACGCCGCACCGAAGGTGGTCGGCCTGCCGTCGCGGATCTGCTCGACCGCGAGCCAGCCGAGCATGCCGAGGCAGCCCGCCACCAGGGTGTTCAGAAAGACCGCCGCCGCAACACCATTCGCGGACAACGCCGAGCCCGCGTTGAAGCCGAACCAGCCGAACCACAGCAGGCCGGCACCGAGCAGCACGAAGGGCAGGTTGTGCGGCCGCATCGCGTCGGTCTTGAATCCGATGCGCGGGCCGAGCACCAGGGCGAGTGCGAGTGCCGAAGCGCCGGAAGCGATCTCGACGACCAGGCCACCCGCGTAGTCCAGCGCGCCGAACGAGGCCAGCCAGCCGTCCGGACCCCACACCCAGTGCGCGATCGGGGCGTAGACCACCAGCGCCCACACCGGCACGAAGATCATCCACGCGGCGAACTTCGCCCGATCGGCGATCGCGCCGCTGACCAGCGCTGCGGTCAGGATGGCGAAGGTCAGCTGGAAGGTGGCGAACAGCAGCTCAGGTACCGCGCCGTGCGGGGTGTTCGGATCGATGTCGGCCATGGCGAGGTGATCGAGATTGCCGATCAGGCCGCCGCCCGCGTCGTCGCTGAAGGCCAGGCTGTAGCCGAACAGCAGCCAGGCGACGGTCACCAGCGGGATCGCGATGAAGTTCATCATCAGCATGTTGAGCACGCCGGTCGAGCGCACCATCCCGCCGTAGAACAGCGCAAGCGCCGGCGTCATCAGCAGCACCAGGGCGGTGCTGATGAGCAGCCAGGCGGTGGCCGCGGGATCCAGAGATGTGGACACGGGAGCTCCTTCCACGCGGAATGCGTTGCAAGGAAATTACCGAATGCTCACCGCCGGATTTGCGCTGGTCTACGAGTTGCGCAAGTTCGGACATGGGATGTTTACCGATGGACGTGGTTCGACCGGGTCTGCTCAGACGCGGGACTTACGGGCTACCGCGCGTTGCCCACGCTTGCCGGGCACGGGCAGTTCGTCCTGAATGGCGACCCATTCGGCGGTGGTCAGCCACAGTTCCTGAGCGCGGGCGTCGGCGGTGTTGTGGAAGATCCGGCGGCCGCGATCGTCGCGCAATTCCTGGGCGACGGTGGACCAGCGTGGGGCGCGTCCGTGTTCGGTCAGGTAGTCGCCGAGGTAGGCGGCCACCGCGGTGCCGATCGTGTTGACCGGGCGCAGCGAGACTCGGTTGCCGTACTGGTCGGAGTGGAAGCGCCGACCGGCGCACAGCGATCCGGCGTTGGCGTTGGAGGCGATCCAGCCTGCCCGCTGGGCGCGCTCGATCAGCCAGAGGTGTTTCACGGCCGCGGGGGCGATGTCGCCGATGCGCGTCCGGATCAAGGTCATGACCTGCTCGGAGGACAGCACGTCGCGGCGGGTGGGGCCGATGCCGTGTGCGGTCCAGTGCGCGTCGGCCAGGGTGGCCAGTGCGCGGCCGAAGTCGTCGATGCTGCGCTGGGCGCGGCGGCCGAGGCGCTCGATGCGTTCGGCCTCGCGGCGCATCTCGTTCTGCGCGGTGAGGGTGCGGATCGCGGCCATGGTGGGCACCTGGCCGCGTTCGAGCAGCTCGAGGATGGCGGCGGAGGTGGCGGGATCGGCCGCGGCGGCGACGGGCAGCGAGTCGCGTTTGATCGCGAAGTCCTGCGGGCTGATCGCGCGGCTCAGCAGGTCGACCGCGGAGCGATCGCCGGCGAAGTCGGTGCTGGAAAGCAACGCGGTGGCGATGTCATCAGGCGTTTGCACGGTGAGAAGTTCCTCCGATGGATGTGGAACTCGGTTGCGCTGGAACTTGGCGGTGCGGGAACTTTGGTTGTGCCCCGGTCGGGATGAGGGACCGGCCGGGGCAACCAACCTGATGAAGGTTTGGCTACCGAAGTTGCCGATTGCCACGGTAGCCAGCCGATTGCGTCGGTGTCACCCTCGTTGACGCTTTCGTTATCTCCACAAACTTGCGGTGAATCGGGGCGTGAGTACATATTTTTCGGTCTACAAGGGGGAGCTGGGCGGTAATTTCCCGCTTTCGACCGGTGTCTCGTCAGTGATAGCTCATGCGTTGCCACTGTCGCTGTCGGTCAGCGGGGGTTAAGAAGGGCTCTGGAATCTTGTGATTTGGATCACACCTCGGTGTCTCCGCTGTTGCCGTTCCGCCGCGCCGGGCCCGGCGCGCAGCACGAATGTTCTTTGTCGGTGCGCGCCGGTAACCTCTGGCCGTGGCTCTGTACCGGAAGTACCGACCGGCAACGTTCGCTGAGGTAGTGGGTCAGGAGCACGTCACCGACCCACTGAGCATCGCCCTGGACACCGGCCGGATCAGTCATGCCTACCTGTTCTCCGGCCCGCGCGGGTGTGGCAAGACATCGTCGGCGCGCATCCTGGCGCGGTCACTGAACTGCGTCGAGGGTCCGACCTCGAAGCCGTGTGGCGTGTGCCCGTCCTGCATCGCGCTCGGGCCGGGCGGTCCGGGCAACCTCGACGTGATCGAACTCGACGCCGCGAGTCACGGTGGCGTCGACGACACCCGCGAGCTGCGCGATCGCGCCTTCTACGCGCCCGCCGAATCCCGCTACCGGGTGTTCATCGTCGACGAGGCGCACATGGTCACCACGGCGGGCTTCAACGCGCTGCTCAAGATCGTCGAGGAGCCGCCCGCCCACCTGATCTTCATCTTCGCCACCACCGAGCCGGACAAGGTGCTGCCGACCATCCGCTCGCGCACCCACCACTACCCGTTCCGGCTGCTGCCGCCCGCCACCATGCGCGGACTGCTCGGCAAGATCTGCGACCAGGAGCAGGTCACCGTCGAAGAAGCGGTGTACCCGTTGGTGATTCGCGCGGGCGGTGGTTCCCCGCGCGACAGCCTCAGCGTGCTCGACCAGCTGCTGGCCGGTGCCGGGCCCGAGGGCGTCACCTATTCCAGGGCGGTCTCGCTGCTCGGCGTCACCGATGTCGCGCTGATCGACGACGCGGTCATCGCGCTGGCCGACAACGACGGTGCGGAGCTGTTCGGCACGGTCGACCGGGTGATGGAGGCGGGGCACGATCCGCGCCGGTTCGCCGTCGACCTGCTCGAGCGGTTGCGCGATCTGATCCTGATGCGCGCGGTGCCCGATGCCATCCAGCGTGGCCTGGTCTCCGGCCCCGGCGATGTGCTCGATCGGATGAGTGACCAAGCCGGGCGGCTCGGGCCGGCCACGTTGGCTCGTTACGCGGAGTTGCTGCACGAGGCGCTCGGTGAAATGCGCGGCGCGACCTCGCCGCGGCTGCTGCTGGAGGTCGTCTGCGCGCGGATGTTGCTGCCGTCGGTGTCCGATGCCGAGTCGGCCACGTTGCAGCGGTTGGAGCGGCTCGAACGCGGATTCGCGGGCGGGGCGGTGGCTGCCGCGCCTGCGGCATCACCGGGTGCGGTGCCCGCTGCCGCGGCTCCCGCAACGTCAGCGCCCCGGATCGCACCCATCAGCACATCGCCCGAATCGACCCGTCGACGCGGCGCGGAGGCGTTGGCCGCAATCCGCCGTGAGACCGCGGGGTCAGGTGGTGCCGCACCGGCACCCGCCGACAGCGCGGGTGCCGGTGGCGCGGCCGTGGCGCGGCCCGAAACTTCCACAGCTTCGGCCCCACCCTCGAGCGGCGCAAGTGCCGCGCGGAGTGGCCCCGAGAGTGTTGGCGCGGCGGCGGGAGCTGCTGATAGTCCGACCGAATCGGATGCTTCGACCGCTGGTACGACATCCGCGAGCGACGCGGATGCGCCACGAATTGGCAACGAGGCGGCGGGAACCCGACCTGCTGACGGTTCGACCGGCTCGGGTGCTGCACCGACTGGCCACGAGGCAGGAGCGCAGCCCGCTGGTACTCCGGCAGGCGCTAGTGCTTCGGCCGCTGGCGCGTCGGCCGAGAGCGGCACGCCGCTTGCTCACGATGACGACATGATTCGTGCGGCCGGGGAAGCCCGGCCCGCTGACCCTGCTGATGTCGGTGCGGATCCCGCTGCCGCGGCGTCGCTCGTCGGGTCGGGCACCTCGGTCGATCAACCGAGCGGGTCGACTCCGGTCGAGCCCGAATCCGCTGATGGCACGCAGTCCGGGCCGGGGCAAGCAGATACTGCGCCGGAGCATGTTCCGGCGGATTCGCGCGAGCCCATTCCTGCTGCGGAGGCGACCGAAGACCAAGCGGCACGGGCGGTTTCCGCAGCAGAATCGGATGGCGGAGAGGTTGCCGAGCAGTCGTCCGCGCCCGCCGAGCCGATCGCCGCCGCGCAACCGGAGCCAGTGACGGCCGCTGCGCCTGTCGATGCTCCAGAGCCCGAGCCGGAAGAGTCGGCCGCACCCGCCGGATCGAACGCGGACCTGCTGCGCGAGGTCGAGGCCGCCTGGGCGGATATCCGAGCCAAGGTGCGCGAATTCGGCGCCGCCGTGCAGGCGATGCTGGCCGGTGCCTCGGTGTCGCGCATCGAAGGCGACACGATCGTGTTCGCGCATCAGCACGCGCCGCTGGCCCAGCGGCTCTCCGACCCGCGCAACCTGGACGCGGTGCGCTCGGCGGTCCACGCGGTACTCGGCCGCCAGCACGACGTGCGCTGGGAAGCGGGTAGCGCCGCGGCACGACCTGCGGCAACACAGCGGGCAGGCGGGGCGGCTAAACCACAGCGCAGTGCCGCGCAACCGGCGGCGCGTGAATCCGGCAACGCGGCCGAGCGCAGCCCGGATGCGCCTGCGCCGCCGCGCTTCTCGCGGCCGAGCCAGGCCAAGAACGCCGCCGCGGACAAGGCGGCCGGTGCCAACAAGCCGCGTTCGTTCGGCGGCGATGACGACATTCCGCCGCCCGATTTCCCCGATCTACCGGATGATCCCGGCCCTTTTGACGCTGCGCCGCCCGAGTCGGCGCAGCCCCAGGTCGGCAACGATGCAGGTAACGGCGCCGGCTGGGCGCCGGGCGGGGTGGTACCGGAGACCACGCCCGAGGACGAAGAGGAGATGATCCGGGCCGCGGCGGTCCCGGTGGCCCCGGAGGATCGGCGCGACCCCGACGAGGCTGCCCTCGAATTGCTCAAGAGTGAGCTCGGTGCCACACGGCTGAGTGGTTGACAACCACCGCCGCCAGGACGTTAAGTTAACCGGAGTTCGCACACCACGGTAGTATGAACGGGTGGCCGTGAGCTCCGGTACGACGAGGTTCTATGGTTGGGCCAGGCGTATGGGCGATCGGAACCTGCGTCCGCCGTCGCATGCCGCGTTTTGTACAGCGTCAGGACGGTCGGTCGCAGGACCGGTCGGCGAGGTTACCAGCGGCTACCCCGCATCGCGCGGAGTAGCGGCACAGAGCGCTCGGACGGACGACGTCCGGCCGCCGCACCTTTAAGGAAGGAACACTCCGATATGACCACAGAGGCCTACATTTACGAGGCCATCCGCACTCCGCGCGGCCGCGGCAAGAAGAACGGCTCGCTGCATTCGGTCAAGCCGATCGACTTGACTGTTGGTCTGATCCAGGAGCTGCGCGGCCGCTTCCCGAACCTCGACGAAGACCGGATCTCGGATCTGATCCTCGGTGTCGTCAGCCCCGTCGGTGACCAGGGCATGGACATCGCCCGCACCGCGGTGACGGTGGCGGGCCTGCCCGACACCGTCGGCGGCTTCCAGCTCAACCGCTTCTGTGCCTCCGGCCTCGAGGCCGTCAACCTGGCCGCGCAGAAGGTGCGCTCCGGCTTCGACGACCTGGTGCTGGCCGGCGGCGTCGAGTCCATGTCCCGCGTGGCCATGGGCTCCGACGGCGGCGCGTGGGCGCTCGACCCGGCCACCAACTACGACACCTACTTTGTGCCGCAGGGTGTTTCGGCCGACCTGATCGCCACCATCGAGGGCTTCAGCCGCGATGACGTGGACGCCTACGCGGTGCGCTCGCAGGAGCTGGCCGCCAAGGCCACCACCGGCGGCTACTTCGCCAAGTCGGTCGTCCCGGTCAAGGACCAGAACGGCATCGTCGTGCTGGACAAGGACGAGCACATGCGTCCCGGCACCACCGCCGAGGACCTGGCCAAGCTCAACCCGTCCTTCGCCGTGATCGGTGAGATGGGTGGCTTCGACGCCGTAGCGCTGCAGAAGTTCTACTTCGTCGAGAAGATCAACCACGTGCACCACGGTGGCAACAGCTCGGGCATCGTCGACGGTGCCGCGCTGGTGCTCGTCGGCACCGAAGAGGCAGGCAAGGCCTCCGGCCTGACCCCGCGTGCGCGCGTCGTCGCGACCGCGACCAGCGGCGCCGACTCGACCATCATGCTCACCGGCCCCACCCCGGCCGCCAAGAAGGCGCTGGCCAAGGCGGGTCTGACGATCGAGGACATGGACCTCGTCGAGATCAACGAGGCGTTCGCCTCGGTTGTGCTGAAGTTCCAGAAGGACCTGAACGTCCCGGACGAGAAGCTGAACGTCAACGGTGGCGCGATCGCGATGGGCCACCCGCTGGGTGCCACCGGCGCGATGATCACCGGCACCATGGTCGACGAGCTGGAGCGCCGCAACGGCCGCTACGCGCTGATCACCCTGTGCATCGGTGGCGGCATGGGCGTTGCCACCATCATCGAGCGCGTCTAACCCAACCGACAGCTGAGAATCAAGGGAGACACAGAGCTGTGACCAGCACCGAAACCAACATGATCGGTTGGGAGCAGGATTCGGACGGCATCGTCACGCTGACGATGGACGACCCGAACCAGGGCGCCAACACGATGAACGAGCTGTACAAGACGTCGATGACCGCGACCGTCGAGAAGCTCGAGGCCGAGAAGGACAACATCACGGGCGTGGTGCTGACCTCCGCGAAGAAGACCTTCTTCGCCGGCGGCGACCTCAAGAACATGATGAAGGTCGGCCCGGAAGACGGCCAGGGCCTGATGGACGAGCTCTTCGCCATCAAGGACGCGCTGCGTCGCCTGGAGACCCTCGGCAAGCCGGTCGTCGCCGCCATCAACGGCGCCGCGCTCGGCGGTGGCCTGGAGATCACCCTGGCGACCCACTACCGGATCGCCGCCGACGTGCCGGGCGTGCAGCTCGGCCTGCCCGAGGTGAGCCTCGGCCTGCTGCCCGCCGGTGGTGGCGTCACCCGCACCGTGCGCATGCTCGGCCTGCAGAACGCGCTCATGCAGCTGCTGCTGCAGGGCAACAAGTACCGCCCCGAGAAGGCCAAGGAAATCGGCCTGATCAACGAGGTCGTCGGCTCGGTCGAGGAACTGGTGCCCGCCGCCAAGGCGTGGATCAAGGCCAACCCCGAGGGTGGCGTGCAGCCGTGGGACAAGAAGGGCTACAAGATCCCCGGTGGCACCCCGTCCACCCCGGCCTTCGCGGCGAACCTGCCCGCGTTCCCGGCCAACCTGCGCAAGCAGCTCAAGGGCACCAACATGCCTGCGCCGCGGGCGATCATGTCCGCCGCGGTCGAGGGCGCGCAGGTCGACATCGACAACGCGTCGCTGATCGAGTCGCGCTACTTCGTGCACCTGCTCACCGGCCCGGTCGCGAAGAACATGATCCAGGCGTTCTTCTTCGACCTGCAGTCCATCAACAACGGTGGCTCGCGGCCGAAGGATGTCCCGAAGAAGGACATCAAGAAGATCGGTGTGCTCGGCGCGGGCATGATGGGCGCGGGCATCGCGTACGTCTCCGCCAAGGCGGGCTACGACGTCGTGCTCAAGGACGTCACCATCGAGGCGGCCGAGCGCGGCAAGAACTACTCCGAGAAGATCGAGGCCAAGGCCCTCTCCCGCGGTAAGACCACCGAGGAGAAGTCCAAGGCGCTGCTGGCGCGGATCACCCCGTCGGCCGATCCCAAGGACTTCGACGGCGTCGACTTCGTGATCGAGGCGGTCTTCGAGAACACCGAGCTCAAGCACAAGGTGTTCCAGGAGATCGAGGACATCGTCACCCCGGACGCGCTGCTGGGCTCGAACACCTCGACCCTGCCGATCACCGGCCTCGCCGCCGGTGTGAAGCGCCAGGAAGATTTCATCGGCATCCACTTCTTCTCGCCGGTCGACAAGATGCCGCTGGTGGAGATCATCAAGGGCGAGAAGACCTCGCCCGAGGCGCTGGCGCGGGTGTTCGACTACACCCTGGCGATCAAGAAGACCCCGATCGTCGTCAACGACAGCCGTGGCTTCTTCACCTCGCGCGTGATCGGCACCTTCGTCAACGAGGCGATCGCCATGCTCACCGAGGGCATCGAGCCCGCGACCATCGAGCAGGCCGGTCTGCAGGCGGGTTACCCGGCCGCGCCGCTGCAGCTGTCGGATGAGCTGAACCTCAAGCTCATGCAGAAGATCGCCAAGGAGACCATCGAGGCCGCCGAGCACGGCGACACCACGATGGGCAAGAAGCGTCACCCGGCTCAGGACGTCATCGACTACCTGGTGTCCGAGGGTCGTCCGGGTCGCCTGGAGAAGGCCGGCTTCTACGAGTACGACGAAGACGGCAAGCGCACCGGCATCTGGCAGGGCCTGCGCGATCACTTCAAGACCACGGCGGACTTCACTGTCCCGCTGCAGGATCTGATCGACCGCATGCTGTTCGCGGAGGCGATCGAGACCCAGAAGTGTTTCGACGAGGGTGTGCTGGAGACCACCGCCGACGCCAACATCGGCTCGATCTTCGGCATCGGATTCCCGGCCTGGACCGGTGGTGTGCACCAGTTCATCGTCGGTTACCCGGGTGGGCAGGCGGCGTTCGTCGAGCGCGCCGACTACCTCGCCAAGACCTACGGCGATCGCTTCGAGGTTCCGGCTTCGCTGCGTAAGTAAGTCACCAACGGCAAAGCCCGCCACCGTGTTTCGCGGTGGCGGGCTTTCGCCGTTCCGGGCTGGTTCGGCTGATTCGGCTGCTGTTCACCTGCTGGTACTGCATTGTGGATAGCGTGATGCGGGTGAGACGTGGACAGGCACGACGTGGGCAAGCTCTGTTGGTCGCGACGATCGCGGTGGCGCTCGGCGTAGCGCCCGCCGCCGCGGCGCCGGAGTCGGCCCCCGCGGTCCGGCTGCTCGGCGAGCAGGTGGTGCCCAACGACCTGGTGTTCCAGGGCACCGCGGTCGGCGGCCTGTCCGGCATCGACTTCGACGCGCGCACCGGCGATTACGTGCTGATCAGCGACGACCGCTCGGAGCGCAATCCGGCCCGCTTCTACAAGGCTCGGTTCGAGGTCGGCGAAAACGGCCTCGGCCCGGTGACATTCACCGATACCCGGCCGCTGCTGACCGCCGGTGGCGTCGCGTACGGCCCGAAGTCGGTGGACCCCGAGGAGATTCGGATCGACCCGTGGACCGGTGACTACTACTGGACGCAGGAGGGGGAGCGCACCGATACCGTGCTCGCCGATCCGTCGGTTCGGGTCACGCGTCCCGATGGCGCCTTCGCGGCCGAGCTGCCGATTCCGAACAACGAACGGATGCAGCCGAACTCGGGCCCACGGCAGAACCTGGCCCTAGAAGGTGCGACGTTTGCCGCCGGTGGCTCGCTGTTCGTGACCTCGGTGGAAGGCCCGTTGCTGCAGGACGGTCCGCTCGCGACGACGACCGCGGGCGCGACCTCGCGGCTCACCGTGCAGGCGCGCTCCGGCCAACTGCTGGCCCAGTACGCGTATCCGATGGAGCCGGTGTTCGCCGAGTCGCGCCCACAGCCCGACCTCGGCATGAACGGCATCGCCTCGATCCTGGCGGTAGACCCGGTCGATCCATCGAAAATCCTGGTGCTGGAACGCTCTTTCGTCTTCGGCGTCGGCAACAAGACCCGGATCTACGAGGCCGATCTGAGCGCCGCCACCAACGTGCTCGACGCACCGCTCGGCAACGCCCGCCCGGTCACCAAGCGCCTGCTGGTCGACCTGGCCGACGTCGGTGTGCACAACCTCGACAATGTCGAAGGCATGACCTGGGGCCCGCGCCTGCCCTCCGGTGAACGCACCCTGATCCTGGTGAGCGACAACAACTTCGCCGACAACCAGATCACCCAGTTCATCGCCCTCGCTGTCCGCTAGACAGCGCCGCCGCGCACGAATCAGCGTGCCGCGCATGAAATCGTCAGCGAAATCGTGCGCGGCACGGCAGAACATTCGCGGCGCTAATTCCGCACGGCCGCCTCGGCGTGCTGGCGTCAGTCGGCGCGCAGGTCCTCGGTCGCGTCGCGGTACGCGTCGGCGGCGCGAGTGAAGTAGTCGAACAGCACCTCGCGCTGTTCGGGGGTGTAGCCGCTGACGATTTCGCCGATCCGACGGCGGGCCGGTGCCAGTACCTTGTCCAATTCGGCTGGCGTGCCGACTAATTCGACGAGCACCTTGCGCCGATCGCCGGGCACCGGCACCCGGCGTACGTAACCCGCATCCGCCAGCCGATCGATCAGCCGTGTCGTAGGACCGGTGGTCAGTCCGCTGCGCGTGCCGAGTTCGCCGGGCGTCATCGGCCCGGTCAACTCCAGGATGTTCAGCGCGTACAGATCGGTCGCGCCCAGGTCGACGGCCCGCGCGCCGGCCTGTCCGTGCAGCATGACCGCACTCAAATAGCGGCTGTAGACCTTGCTCGCATCCGATCGCGCGGGGGGTGTTGACACGGCATACCTCCATCTCATAATCTCTTCTTCAACGAAGAGATTTCTTCAAAGAAGAAAGCTCCTCTAGGCAGAGAATCTACCACGGAGGCCATCATGAGCAGCAACAACCTCGATCAGCAGAGCCAGGAAATCCGCACCGTCTTCGCCGAAATGGTCGACGCCTGGGGCCGCGGCGACGCCGACGCCTACGGCGCGGTCTTCACCGAGGACGCCACCTACACCGCCTGGTTCGGCACCCTCTTCCAGGGCCGCACCGACATCGTCGAATCCCACCGCGCCCTGTTCGGCAGCTTCCTGAAGGGCACCAAGATGGCCGAGGACGTAGTCGACATCCGCCTCTACGGCCCCGACACCGCGGTGGTCAACAGCCGAGGCGACCTCTACAAGGGCAACCCGAAGACGCCGGACCAGCTGGGCAAGGTGCAGACCTACACGCTCGTCCGCCAGGACGGGCAGTGGCTGATCGCCAGCTTCCAGAACACCAAGCGCAAGAAGCTCATGGAGCGCTTCACCTTCCGCTTCGCCCCCGGCGCTCGCCCCGCCGCTCAGCGCTGACCTCGCCGACCAAGCAACTAACGGAGAAACCATGAACACCACCGAAATTCAGGCCGACGCACCCAAGGCCAAACCCCGCTCGCGCCGCCGCACCGTCGCCCGCGTACTTGCCGCCTCGGTCATCACCCTCGGCGTCGCCGCAGGCGGTGGCTACCTCTGGCTGGACAAAACCGCCGTCGTGCACAACCTCGGCACCACCGAATGCAACACCGTCACCCCGTCCGGCCCCGCCGCGACACCCCAGTCGCTACACGAGGTCTGCACTCTCCTGGACGATCTCACCGCGGCCTGGGCCCGCGGCGACGCGGACGCCTATGGCAGCCTGTTCACCGAGAACGCCACTTACACCAGCTATGTCGGCACGCACTACCAAGGCCGCGCCGACCTCACCGAGGGCCACCGCGCCCTGTTCGGCGGCTTCCTCAAAGGCACGAAGCTGGCCGACTCCTTCCTCGACATCCGGTTTCACGGCGCGGACACCGCAGTGGTAACCAGCCGGGGCGACACTTATAAGGGTGAGCGCAAGCAGCAGGCCGACCTGTCGAAGACGCAGACCTACACGCTGGTCCGCCAGGCCGGTCGCTGGGAAATTGCGTCCTTCCACAACACCAAGCGGCAGAATGTAATGGAACGAATCTCGTTCCTGATCGCACCGGACACCAGGCCCGCGCTGGAGCGCTGAGCTGGGCGAATCAGGGGGAAGGTCGAGGTGGAAAACATCCTGTTCCGAAACTTCTCCCACCGGATGCCGCGCCCGCGCTACGTTGGAGTATGCGCAGACATATCGGACATCGCGCGGGGTTTCCGGGTGATGTCCGTGCGTCGGCGTGCTTGTTGTTCGACGGTGACGCCGATTCGATGTGAGTTCGAGGTGGTCACGTGAAACCACGGACGCGTACGGGCGAAGTCGGCCCCGACTCGACCCCGGCCGACTCGGATACCCAGCGCCACCCGCTCATCGGGATTACCGACGAGCTGGAGGCGATGGGCCTGTCGGAGGCGAAGGAGATCGGCCGGGGCGGCTTCGGCGTGGTCTATCGCTGTATTCAGCGGGCACTGGAACGGGTCGTCGCGGTGAAGGTGCTCTCCTCGGAAATCGAGGCAGAGAGCCGCGAACGCTTCCTGCGCGAGGAACAAGCCATGGGCAGGCTGTCCGGCCACCCGAATATCGTCGACATCCTGCAGGTCGACGTCACGCTGAGCGGTCTGCCGTTCATCGTGATGCCGTACTGCACCCGCGGTTCGCTGGAGCAGGTCATCCGCGATCAGGGCCCGCTCACCTGGGCCGATTCATTGCGGGCCGGGGTGAAACTGGCCGGCGCGATCGAGAGCGCGCACCGCGCCCAGATCCTGCACCGCGACGTGAAACCGGCGAACGTACTGCTCAGCGGCTACGGCGAGCC
This sequence comes from Nocardia sp. CA-128927, assembly GCF_050955855.1. Classification (NCBI taxonomy): domain Bacteria; kingdom Bacillati; phylum Actinomycetota; class Actinomycetes; order Mycobacteriales; family Nocardiaceae; genus Nocardia; species Nocardia sp. CA-128927. Next base: position 499,738 of record NZ_CP192087.1, read on the forward strand.
GCAGCTGACCGACTTCGGCATCGCCAGAATCCCCGGCGGCTTCCAGACCTCCAGCAGCCTGATCACCGGCTCGCCCGCCTTCACCGCGCCCGAAGTGCTCAAGGGCGACGACCCGACCATCCGCTCCGACGTCTACGGCCTCGGCGCGACGCTGTTCGCGCTGCTCACCGGGCATGCCGCGTTCGAGCGGCAGGCGGGGGAGAAGGTGGTCGCGCAGTTCCTGCGGATCACCACCCAGCCGGTGCCGGATCTGCGCGAGCACGACATCCCGCCGGACGTGGCCGAGGTGATCCAGCACGCCATGTCCATCGACCCCGGCGAACGCCCGCCCTCGGCCTACGACTTCGGGCAACTGCTGCGCGCGGTGCAGCGCGAGCACGACCAGATGCCCGACGAGATGGCGCTGCTGGAAACCATCGCCGCGCCCGAGCCGATGGTCCATCCGATCGAGTCCTCGGCCTCGACCAAGTCCAGGCCCGCGGTGACGGCCCGGCGCAGCTGGCCGCTGACGCTGCGCCCCTCGGTCTCCCCGCACACCGGCGCCGGGTCGGCCACCACCTTGCCGCCGACCGCGACCACCAAATTTCGGCCGCCGACTCCGGCCCGCGAGCCGGTACCGCGTCCGCGGCTGCTGGACATCCTCCGGGCGGGCGGTCGGCGCAGGCTCGCCGCCATCCACGCGCCCGCCGGTTTCGGCAAGAGCACCATCGCCGCCCAGTGGCGGACCGATCTGACCGAGCGCGGCATCCCGGTCGCCTGGATCGGCGTCGATCAGGACGACGACAACGCGATCTGGTTCCTCGCCCACCTCATCCAGGCGATCCGCCGGGTCCGCCCGGACGTGGGCGCCGGCCTGGATCAGGTGCTCGAGGAACGCCCCGCCGACGCGGCCGCCTTCGTGATCTCGACGCTCATCGACGAGATCCATGCCGGCGGCAGCACGGTCGTCGTGGTGGTCGACGACTGGCATCGGGTCACCGACCCGGGTGCACACCGGGCGATGGAAGCGTTGCTGGACAACGGATGTCACCATCTGCGCTTCGTGGTGACCAGCCGGGAACAGTCCGGCCTGCCGACCAGCCGGATGCGGGTGCACGACGAGCTGGTCGAGATCGGCTCGGCCGCGCTGCGCCTGACCATCGAGGAGACCACGGAGATCCTGGTGCAGCACCACGGGTTTCCGCTCTCCGGCACCCAGGTCGAACAGATCCACGCGGCCACCGACGGCTGGCCCGCCGCCATTCAGTTGGTCAGCCTGTCGCTGCGCGGCAAGGCCGACCCGGCGCAGCTGATCGCCAATCTGTCCGAGGGCAACCACGGCATCCGCGAGTACCTTGCCGAAAACGTCTTGGACACACTGGAACCCAGGATGCTCGACTTCCTGATGGCGATCTCGGTGACCGAGCGGGTGTGCGGCTCGCTGGCCGCGGCGCTGTCCGAGGACGCGGACGCCGAACAACTCCTGGAACAGGCCGAGCAGCGCGAGCTGTTCCTGCGCCGGATCGTGCACGACCCGGAGTGGTTCCGGGTGCAGCCGCTGTTCGCCGAGCATCTGCGGGCCAGGCTGGAGCGCGCGCAGCCGGGGCGGTCGAAGTCGTTGCACCGCAAGGCTTCCCGCTGGTACGCCGAACATCAGCTGCTGCGCAAGTCGGTCGATCACGCGCTGGCCGCCACCGATTTCAAGATGGCCCTCGACCTGCTCGAGACCGGCGGCATGGACCTGATCGACAAGTCCCGGCTGGCCACGCTGCTCGGCACGGTCTCGAAACTGCCGATGCAGCAGGTGGCTTCGCGATCCAAGCTGTTGATGGCGGTGGCCAGGGCCAACGTGAACCTGCAGCAGTCCGGCGCGGCCCGCACCGCGCTCGGCAGGCTGTCCAACATTCTCGCGCGCGGCTCGGCCACCGACGAGGACGTGGACCGGCAGCGTTGCCAGGCCGCCGTGCTCGGCGCCGCCGATCAGATCGCCCGTGATCACACCGAGGGCGTGCTGGATCGGGTGGCGGAGTGCCTGAAGACGCCGGACGGCCTGCCCGCCTGGACGGTGTCCACCGCGGCGAACCTGACCTCGTTCGTGCGGCTGTGCGAGTTCGACTTCGACGGCGCCCGGGAAATGCAGGACTGGGCGGCGGAATACCACGCGCGGTCCAAGGATCCGCTCGGCGCGGTCTTCGGGCTGTGCGGGCGCGGCGCCGCCGCCTACGAGCAGCTCGACATCTCCACGGCGACACAGTGTTTCCAGGACGCGTGGGAGGTCGCCAACCAGCGGTCCGGCCCGCGCTCGCACGCGGTGCGGGTGGCGGCCGCGATGCTCGGCGAATTGAACTACCGCTGTGGCGATCTCGATCTCGCCGAACAGCTGCTCGACGAGAGCCATCAGCTGGTCGCCCGGGTCGGCCCGGTGGACTTCCTGATCTCGACGTTCGTCATCGGCGCCCGGGTCAAGGCGGTGCGCGGCGACTTGTACACCGCCGCAACCCGACTTGACGAGGGCGCGCGGATCGCCCACGACAACCGGCTGTTCCGGCTCGCCGCGCACATCCGCGCCGAACGGCTGCGCCTCGGCTTACTGGACCCCGCGGACGAGCAGCCCTTCGAATCCGAATCACCCTCGGCGCCAATGCATTCCGGTCGTAGAATGTCCGGCACCGCCGTGCTGACCGCGGAGGCCGAAGAGATCGCCGCGATCCGCACCCTGCTGGCCCAGGGCAGGCTCGGCTCGGACGACCGCGCGGTCCGCCGATCCCGCGCCCTGCACGGCCGCATGCTCGACAAGGGCCGCCCCCGAGCACAATTGGACGCCGCCCTGCTGCTCGCCGAATGCCTTGCCGCATCCGGCTGGGTCGGCGAGGCCACCGGCCTGCTGCTGCCCGCCGCCGCCACCTGCGCCGGATTGGGCTGGACCAGGCCGTTACTCGACGCAGGCCCCGGCGTGGTCTCGATCCTGCGCGTGTTGCACGCCGAAATGCCTTCCGCCGCAGCCCATACCGGAGACATAGAACTGCCCGCCCACTTCCTGGCAGAACTCCTGGAAGCGGACGGGCAGTAACGCGAAAACTACGGCTGCCACCAGGGCCGCAGTGGCACGGTCCAGTCGCCGTCTGCGGGCAGCTTCACGCCGAGTACCTGGTGCAGCTGAACCACGTTGCGCTGGAAGCCGAGTCGGCAACCGGCCATGTACAGGCCCCACACCTTCGCGGTGCCCTCGCCGACCTCGGCGACGCACGCGTCCCAGTTCGCCACCAGGTTCTTGCACCATTCGTGCAGGGTCAGCGCGTAGTGCTCGCGCAGGTTCTCCTCGTGCAGCACTTCCAGCCCGGTGTTCTGGATCTCGGAGATGATCCGGCCGGAGCCGATCAGCTCGCCGTCCGGGAACACGTAGCGGTCGATGAAGTCACCGGCCTTGGTGGTCCTGGTGTTGTCCGGGCGGGTGATGCTGTGGTTCAAGAACAGGCCGCCGTCGCGCAGCTTGGTCTTCATGAAATCGAAGTAGTACGGGTAGTTGTGCACCCCGATGTGCTCGGTCAGCCCGATCGAGGACACGGCGTCGAACTGGCCCTCGGGGATGTCCCGATAATCGGAGTGGCGCACCTCGGCGAGCTCGGAAAGCCCCTGCTCGGCGATCTTCTGCTGCGCCCACTCGGCCTGCTCGGCCGACAGCGTCGCGCCGATCACCTTGACGCCGCGCTTGGCCGCGTAGCGGACCATGCCGCCCCAGCCGCAACCGATGTCGAGCAGCCGGTCGCCTTCCTTCAGCCGCAGCTTCTCGAAGACGAGGCGGTACTTGTTCTCCTGCGCCTGTTCCAGCGTCCAGTCCTCGTCGCCGTAACACGCACAGGTGTAGGTCATCGACGGGCCGAGCACGTACTCGTAGAACTTGTTCGAGACGTCGTAGTGGTGATGGATCGCCTCGGCGTCGCGAGTCTTGGAGTGCCGCAGGCCTTCCAGCGCGATCCGGCGCCAGCGCGGCAGCGTCTCCTGCGGCGGCGGCGCGATCGGCTTGAGCCGCTCCCAGCCCAGCGAGCGGGCGATGGTGACCAGCGCGAGCGCGGACGGACGGTGGAACTTGAGCCCGTCCATCGCCTTCAGGATGTCGTAGGGATCGCCGGGATGCACCCCGTCGGCGGTCATGTCGCCGGCGATGTAGGCGCGGGCCATGCCGAGATCGCCGGGCGCGGTCGCCAGGTAGTTGATGCCGCGTGGCGTCTTGATGTCCAGCGCGTACTTCGAGTCCTCGGGACCGGTCGCGCTGCCGTCGTACGCGGTCAGCCGGATCGGTACCTCGCCGTCGATCAGCGTCTCGAAGATCTCGGCGATGCTGAGTTTGGCTCCGAGGTCACCTAAAACGTCCGAACGGTCCTTGAATGTCGTCATTTGCGTTGCACCGCCTTCGAATACAAATCCAGCAGCCGCTGGTCTGGGTCGTAGCGTTTCTTCAATTCGGTGTAGGTATTGCCGCCGTACAGCGCCGCGAACTCATCTTTGTCGTAGTAGGAATCGGAGTACAGCGACTTATGTCCGTCGAAGTCGGTCACGGTGCGCTCGATCGCACGGTTGGCCGCTCCTTCCTGCTGTCCGGGCACGGTGGGGACGGCGGACCAGAACCCGACGTTGACGTACGTCCGGTTCGGCTCGAGGGGGTAGAGCGGCCAGGTGCGCTCGGTCGTCGCGGGCGCGTCGGTCTCGCGCAGCCGCAGCGGGCACAGCCAGATCGGCTCGATCGGAATGTCGCGCAGGAACCACTCGACGAAGTCCGCGGTGCGCTGCATCGGTACCTCGATGTCCTGCACCACCTTCTCCTGCGGCGGCTTGCCCTTCCGGGCCTCCAGCTTGTCGGCGATGTGGTACTTGTGATCGAGCGCGATCAGCTTCCAGTAGAAGCTGCTGCGCCGGTAGCGCTTCGGCCAGAACCGGCGGATCTTCGGGTTCTGCGTGCCGAACGCGCGCGAGCACCAGAACCAGTCGGTGTCCCAGCGCCACAGGTAGTCGTGGATGGTCAGCCGGTCGCGCTTGGGTACGACGTCGTCGTGCTGGATGGACCGGTAGAAGATGTCCATGTCGGTGTAGTCGCTGACCGGGCCGGGCTCGTCGGTCTGGCGGCCGAGGGTCAGGTAGCTCTCGTCGGCGGTGAACACCACGCCGTCGAGGTAGTCCACTTGTTCGCCGTCATAGGTCTTCTCGTCGACGATGGTGGCGAGCGTGCGCTCCAGCTCGCGCAGGTCGTGGAAGCGCAGGTGGCGCATGGCCACGTACGGCTGCACGGTCTCCAGCTGGATCTTCAGCCGGACCGAATAGCCGAGGGTGCCGTAGGAGTTGGGGAAGCCGCGGAACAGGTCGGCGTGCTCGTTGTCCGGGGTGGCGGTGATGATCTCGCCCGACCCGGTCAGGATGTCCATCTCCAGTACCGACTCGTGCGGCAGGCCGCTGCGGAACGAGGTCGACTCGATGCCGAGGCCGGTCACCGCGCCGCCCAGCGTGATCGTCTTGAGCTGCGGTACCACCAGCGGCGCGAGGCCGTAGGGCAGGGTCGCGGCGACCAGGTTCTCGTAGGTGGTCATGCCGGCCACGTCGGCGGTTTTCGCCACCGGGTCCACCGCGATCACCTGGGCCAGTCCGGATACGTCGAGACCGGGCGCGGGGTTTTTCGCCCTGGCCCGGAACAAGTTCGAGGTCTTCTTCGCCAGCCGCACATTCGCGTCCCCGGGAATCGCGCGATAACTCGCCAGGAGTCGGTCCACTCCAGCCCGATGCGCGGCAAACCCGGATTCATGTGCGGCCGGAGCGTGTCCGGCCTTCCCCAACAGACTCACTGCCACCCCTCGACGCTAGTACGCACCTCAGTGTGAGACCACCGCGAGGGCAGGGTCTCGGGAGAAATGTCACGCATATGTTGCGAACCGGAATACCGACCGGCTCGGAGAAGTTCGCCACAGCTCTCGACCGGCATGCGGTGTGGTGGCCGCTACAGGGCAGGATGGAGACCGGTCGACATACCGTACCCGGACAAGGAGCTCATTGTGGGACAGGTCAGCGCCAGTAGTTCGATCGCCGTTACGGCGGACCCGCAGCGCACCCTCGAGGCCATCGCGGACTACGAGACGGTGCGGCCGCGAATTCTGTCGTCGCACTACCACGACTACAAGGTCGTCGAGGGCGGCAAGGGCGCGGGCACCGTGGCCGAGTGGACGCTGCAGGCCACCGAGAAGCGCTCGCGCAACGTGCACGCGGTCGTGACGGTGGCGGATTCCATTGTCACCGAGCGCGATTCGAACTCCACCATGGTCAACACCTGGACCGTGACGCCGGACGGCGCGGGCTCGCAGGTCACCCTGCGCACCACCTGGCAGGGCGCGGGCGGCGTGGCGGGCATCTTCGAGGGGATCTTCGCGCCGCTCGGCCTGAAGAAGATCCAGGCCGAGGTGCTGGGCAACCTGCAGCGCGAACTCGCCTGACGCACAAGCCATAACGTAAAGCGCAGCCCGACCCCTCGTGTCGGGCTGCGCTTTCGGGTCTGGGGCCTATTCCGCGCCGATGTCGAAGAGGTTGCCTTCCGGGTCGGCCAGCGTTGTCCATTGCGCGCCGTACTCGTCGAAGTCGCCGATCCGCTTGGCGCCCAGGCTGACCGCGCGCTCGACGTGCTGATGCCAGTCCGCGGCATGGAAGTCGAGATGGATGACGTTCTTGCCCGGGGTCTTGTCGGGCACCTGGATGAACATCAGCAGCGGCGCCGCGCCTGCCGCCTTCCCGACGGTGGCGAAGTGCACGGAGGCGTCCGGGTCGACCGGCTGATCGAGCAGCTCGGCCCAGAATCCGGCGAGGGCGGCGGCATCATTGCAGTCGACAGTGATGTGTGCGAGTGACAGTGTCATGGGTTTCTCCACTTCTCAGAGCAGGCCGATGGGCCAGCAGACTTCGGTTCGGTAACTGTTCGGGTCGTCGGTGTCGTCGGGGCTGAGCAGGTAGCGCTCCCGGACGGGCTCGGCCAGCGCGGTGTCGTGTTCGGCGACGTAGCTGCCCAGCGCGCCGTAGGTGCGGTCGAAGTCCTCGAAATCCCCTTCGTGCAGCGCGATGGCGAAGCGGCGCGCCGGTAGCTCGATGACCGACACTCGGTCCGCCGGTTCGATCCGGGCGGTGGCCGGGATCGGGACGTAGGCGACCACCTCGCCGAGGTCGTTTGCGAAGAAGTCCATCGAGTAGGTGGCGCCGTCCACGCCGTCGGGCTCGATGCCCGCGGCGAGCACCGTCTGGTGCAGCAGCGGGTATGCCGCCTGGCACCACTTGTCGATGTCGTCCCGGCTGACCACCTCGGTGAGCGCCAGCGCGGAAAAGGCGGGGATCGAGCGATATTCGACGGCGATCGGCGCGGACGGGGTGAGCAGTGACCGCAACGACGCCACCACCGAACGCGTCCTGGCCAGCTCGGCCTCCATCCGCTCCAGATGCGCGCGCAGCGCGACGTTGCGGACGTCGTCGTCGGGGGCGGCCAGCACCGCCTTGATCTCGGGCAACGGCATGTCGAGCTGGCGCAGCCGCCGGATCAGATGGGCCTGTGCCACTTGGTCGGTCGAGTAGCGCCGATAGCCGGACCCCGTATCGATCTCGACTGGCTCGAGCAGTTCGATGTCGTGGTAGTACCGGAGCGTTTTCACGGTCAGGTACGTCAGCCTGGCGAACTCCCCGATGGAGACGGTCGCTGTCATGCCTTCAGCGAACACCCTCCAGTAGCTGGAGTGTCAACTTTCGGCTGCCGAGGTTTGCCGTGTGCCGGAGTTCATTCGAACTTCGCGCCCTTGAGCCATGGGGCACCGGCCGTCTCATAGCCGGTGAGTTTCTTGGTCCAGAGGCTCTCGAGTTCCTTCGATCCCCCCTCTGGATCGCTGTAGTCGGGGTAGAAAGTGACTCCCGCTTTGTCGACGAGGCGGGTGACGGCTGTGTAGTACTTGCGCATCAATGCCTTGTCGTTGCAAAGCTTGTGGCGGATCTCGTTGGTGATGTCTGGGCCGCCGAGGACTTCGGTGCGAGCCGCGGTGAGCGGGTCCGCTTCGTTCTCGAAGGTTCCGAAAACTACCGGGAGCGTCCGGTACAAATCCTCGAACTCCTGCTGCTTTTTGGTATCGAAGTTATCGGCGGTGCACAGGACATCCCTGATCGCGTTGCGGTTGGCGGGGCGTGGCACGAACATCGAAGGACGGGGCAGCTCCGGCCGGAACCGCCAGGCCGACGGCGTTCAGGGCCGCGACAGCACAGGCCGCAAGGACGAGGGTGGGACGCAGGTGAGCCACGAGCTGTATTCGTTGACGAGCGTCCGGTGGACGGGGGCCTGACGGACAATCAGCCCAGGACGAACGTGAGCAGGATGGTGTTCTGGAAGGCGCCGCGCCACCACGAGTAGCCGAACCAGACGCCGGGGGTGATCTCCCGGATCTCGTCGTAGACCTGCGGGGTGGGGGACGGGGCGTAGTCGAGTGCCCAGGTCGGCCTGCCGTCGAGCATCGCAGGCGCGGTGTACACGTACGCGGGGAAGGCTTCGTAGCCCGCGCCGGTCACCCGGTTGGTCAGCAGGCCGCCGTCGGGGCCGGTGTAGAAGGTCTTGCCGATCCAGAAGGCGGGCGCGATGCCTTGAATCGTCGGTGGCCTGGTCACCCAGCCGTTCTTCACGCCCATCGGCACGTCGCCGCGGTCCGCGTCCCGGAAGACTGCGTCCTGTTGTTCGGGCGAACAGCGGAAGCGCAGCGAGTCGATGGTGGCCCCGCGATTGTCCGGATAGAGGACACAGCCACCGCCGTAATCGGCGGCCGCCTCGGTGATACCGGGGTCGGCGGTCGCCGTCGGTGCGGCAATGCCGAGGAAAATGCCGGGAACCCCCAGGGAAAGCACCGCGGTGCTCAGGAAACGCGCCCTCATCTTGCTCATATCGGTACTCCAGAACTCCCGACCTACTTCCCGATGGTAGGTCGATCTTGTTGTTCTGAACCCGGACGTACTCAACCTGTTACCGGCCATGCATCGAGGACATAACGAACGGTCGGGAGCTATATCGCCGAATGGGTTTCGCGTGCGCACGCCCGGCGACCGGTCGAGGCGGCGCGGCGGCGCGCGCGCGTCAGGGACTACGCTGATCAATGACACTTTCCCCAGAGAGGAATATGCCGTGCAGCCCGGTGGTCAGTTCGACATGCAGCAGTTACTCGCCCAAGCGCAGCAGATGCAACAGGCGGTGATGGAAGCCCAGGCCGAGATCTCCGCGGCCGAGGTGGACGGCCAGGCCGGTGGCGGGCTGGTCAAGGTCACCATCAAGGCGTCCGGCGAGGTCGTTGCGCTGACCATCGACCCGCGGGCGGTCGATCCGGAGGACGTGGAGACGTTGCAGGACTTGGTGATCGGCGCGGTCAACGATGCGATGGCCAACGCGCAGCAGCTGGCGGCCGAGCGGCTCGGTCCGCTCTCGGGTGGGCTCGGCGGCGGTTCGCTGCCCGGGCTGCCGGGCTTCTGATAGCCACGGGGACATAGCCGTTGTACGAGGGTCCGGTTCAGGATCTGATCGATGAGCTGGGCAAGCTGCCCGGCGTCGGTCCGAAGAGCGCACAGCGCATCGCTTTTCACCTCCTCCAGGTGGAGCCGCCGGAAATCGACCGGCTGCAGGCCGCCCTGCAGAAGGTGCGCGATGGCGTGCAGTTCTGCGTGGTCTGCGGCACCGTCTCCGATGGCGAGAAGTGCCGCATCTGCTCGGACGCGCGCCGCGACCGCACCATGATCTGCGTGGTCGAGGAGCCCAAGGACGTGCAGGCGATCGAGCGCACCCGCGAGTTCCGTGGTCGATACCACGTGCTCGGCGGCGCGCTCGACCCGCTGAGCGGCATCGGACCGGACCAGCTGCGGATCCGGGAGTTGTTGGCGCGCATCGGTAATCAAGAGGAAGGCATCGATGTCACCGAGGTGATCATCGCGACCGACCCGAACACCGAGGGCGAGGCGACGGCCACCTACCTGGTGCGAATGCTGCGCGACTTCCCGGGTTTGAGCGTGACCAGGCTGGCGTCGGGTCTGCCGATGGGCGGCGATCTGGAATTCGCGGACGAACTGACGCTGGGCCGCGCGCTGTCCGGTCGGCGCGCGCTCTAACTTCGTCGCAGGTCCAGCCCCGAATCTACGGGGGGTTGCGGCGCACCGTGCACGGGTTACTGTGTCGGGGATGAGCATCGAATTCCTGCTGACCACGCTCGTCATCTGCGTCACGCCGGGCACCGGCGCGCTGTTCACCCTGGCGGCGGGGCTCTCCAGGGGCACGAAGGCCAGCGTGATCGCGGCATTCGGCTGCACCATCGGTACCGTGCCGCACTTGGTCGCGGCGATGACCGGCTTGGCCGCGCTGCTCAACGCGAGCGCGGTCGCGTTCCAGACCTTGAAGTACCTCGGTGTCGCGTACCTGATCTACATGGCGTGGAGCACCTTCCGGGACAAGGGCGCGCTCACCGTGCCGGAGGAGCAGGATCAGGGCACGCAGTCGATCCGCAAGGTGGTCACCTCGGCGGTGCTTATCAATCTGCTCAACCCGAAGCTGACCATCTTCGCGTTCGCGTTCCTGCCGCAGTTCGTGCCGAACGGATCACCGAATGCGTTGGCGCGCATGCTCGAACTGAGCGGGGTCTTCATGCTCACCACGTTCGTGGTGTTCGCGATCTACGGGGTGTGCGCTTCGGCGTTGCGCAACCACGTCATCTCCCGGCCCGTCGTGGTGACCTGGATGCGCCGGGTGTTCGGCGCGTCCTTCATCGCGCTGGCCGGGCGGTTGGCCGTGCAGAACCAGTGAGTCAGAGTTCGACGCGCGACCAGGGCAGGGTCTGCATGCGGGTGCGGTCGTCGGTGGCCCAGTCCCAGATGACCGCGGACACCGTCGGCGCGTCCAGCACCGTGGTGCCGAAGTGCTTGTCCGGGGAGCCATCTCGGTATTCGAGGGTGAACGCGCCGGTCTTCTCCCGGTAGGTCTGCATGTAGACCTGCTCGTCGCGTTCCACCACGAGATACGGATTCGGTGGGGCCAGCTCGGAAACCCACTGATCGGCAAGGGTTTTGGTCAGGTAGGGGAACTCGCCCGCGCCGCCGTGGGTGACCGTGGCGGGCACGTGCCCGGCCGGGTCGATCAGCCAGGCCAGCTGGGGATCGTAGACCGCGTAGTCCAGCGGCGTCGCGATCGCGAACAGCAGCTGCCGGACGAAGCCGATCGCGTCGTACGGGGCGGGCACCTGGAGCGCCGCGCCGGTCGGCACGCCGCCGACCGGGTGCACGCTGAGGAAGCTGTCGGACTCCGGGACCTCCGCGTTGGCCTTGTTCAGCTCGGCCGCGATCTGCGCGACCATGCCCGCCTGGGGAAGTCCCTGCTGAGTGCTGAGGTAAGCGTCGACCTCGGAGATCGATGACGCGACACCGGACGGCAGCAAGACGTGGTCATAGCTCACCCGGACAGGGTACGTACGCGGCGATTCAGGCCAGGCGACGGGCCGTAGCGGGCTCGGCACAGGCGCAGCCACCGGCCACGTCGGCGCAGTCGACGACGAAGGTGTGCCTGACGTAGTCGAGGTCCACGCAGTCGCCCTCGGTGCATTCGGTGAGCCTGCCGGGATGGACGATCAGGGTGCCGTGGCAGTGGTCGACGGCGGATTCGCAGGACGAACAATCCGGCGCACGCATGGTGACCTCCAGACGAGATCGGTTCGTTACCTTTGTCTACCACTTCCGCGCCGCACGCTGGGGGAGGTCGGCCACGTGTGTCGGCCGGTGGACGTCGTTTACCCAGTTCGCCGACGGCGCGACCGCTGCGCGATTGTGTCTCACACCGCGTCCACCATGTGGTGAACTTGCTGCATGGGCATCAAGGTGTCGCTCGAGCACCGGACCATTTACACCTTCGACCGGCCGGTGGCGGTACATCCGCACGTGGTGCGGCTGCGCCCGGCGCCGCATTCGCGGACCAAGATCGACGCCTATTCGATGCGGGTGACGCCCGCCGAGCACTTCTGTAACTGGCAGCAGGACGCGTTCGGCAATTTCCTTGCGCGGCTGGTGTTTCCGGCGCCCGCGCGGGAGCTGTCGATCACCATCGGGCTGATCGCCGACCTCGAGGTGGTCAACCCGTTCGACTTCTTCATCGAGGACTACGCCGAGCACTACCCGTTCGGGTACAGCGCGGAACTGCTCGCCGATCTGGAGCCGTATCTGCGGCCGGTGGACGAGTCGGGGCCGGGTTCCGGGCCCGGCCAGCTGGTCAAGGACTGGGTACGCGCACACGATGTGGCGGATCGGCCGCGCACCATCGACTTCCTGGTCGACATCAACCAGGCGCTGCGTCAGGACGTCGGCTACACGATCCGGATGGAAGCCGGTGTGCAGACGCCCGATCACACCCTGCGCGGCGCGCTCGGGTCGTGCCGGGATTCGGCCTGGTTGCTGGTGTCGATCCTGCGTGAACTCGGGCTGGCGGCGCGGTTCGTGTCGGGGTATCTAGTCCAGCTGGCGCAGGATGTGCCGTCGTTGGACGGTCCGTCGGGACCGCCCGCCGACTTCACCGACCTGCACGCCTGGACCGAGGTGTATCTGCCCGGCGCGGGCTGGGTCGGGCTCGACCCCACCTCCGGGCTGTTCGCGGGGGAGGGGCACATCCCGTTGGCGGCGACGCCGCATCCGGTGTCCTCCGCGCCGATCACCGGGGCGACCGGGCCGACCGTGGCCACCATGGAGTTCTCCAATACCGTCCGGCGGTTTCATGAAGACCCTCGGGTTACCTTGCCCTACAACGGATCTCAGTGGGAGCGGATCACCGCGTCGGGTGCGGCGGTCGACGCGCGGATGGCTGCCGAAGACGTGGGATTGACCGTTGGCGGTGAACCGACGTTCGTCTCCATCGACGACCAGACCGGTCCGGAGTGGACCACCGAGGCCGACGGCACGCACAAGCGCGAACGCGCGGTCGACCTCGCCGATCGGTTGCGGCGGATCTACGCGCCGACCGGGTTGGTGCAGTATCGGCAGGGCAAGTGGTATCCGGGAGAGCCGTTGCCGCGCTGGGAGATCGCGGTCGCATGGCGGGCCGATGACGAGCCGGTGTGGACGCGGCAGGATCTGCTGGCCGACCCGTGGACCTCGTTCGGGCATTCGGTGAGCGACCAGTCGTCTGTAAGCGCAGGGGTAGGTCGACCGGCTGCTATCGAAAGACCCAGTACCACAATAACTTCGACCACCCCGGCGGTCGTCGGGGTAACGCAGGCCACGCAATCACCCGAGCCCGCCGGACGGGCCGCTGTGCTGTCCGACGGTGGTCCGCAGCTATCCGAGAACGCCGAAGCGGCTGCCGCGCAGAGCACATACCCACCTGTCGAACCCGACGTCGCACGAGTCTTGATCGCGCACGTGGCCGCGAGCCTAGGATTGCCGGACGGCCAAGTCCGTCCGGCCTTCGAGGATCCGCTGCTGCGATTGGCCGGTAAAGTCCGTGCCCCCGAAGGAGATCCGGTCGACTCGGTCAATGATCTCGACCCGGACAAGGACTCGGCACAGGCCCGCGAGGAACTGCTGACCCGACTGGACGCCGAGGTCACCGAGCCGTCCGCCTACGTGCTGTCGCTGTATCGCCGCGACGACGGTTCCGGCTGGGCGAGCGCGGACTGGCGCATGCGCCGCGGCAGCTCCGCCGACCAACCTGCCGGGCGAATCGTGTTGACCGAGGGCGATTCTCCGGCCGGGCTACGGCTGCCACTCGACTCGATCTCCTGGCACACGCCACGCGAACGCCCCGACCGCGACCCACTGTTCGCCGAGCCGTTGACCGTCGATCGGGCCGACCCACCCGCGGTGGTGGAACGCGCCGACTGGGAACCGACAACCGCGTTGGTCGGCGAGGTGCGCAACGGCCGACTGCACGTATTCCTGCCGCCCATCGCGGAACTCGACGACTTCCTCGACCTGGTGCGCCGGATCGAAGCCGCCGCGGTGGCGGTCGATCGACCGGTGGTGCTGGAGGGCTACGCCCCACCTGTCGACGCCCGGCTCCGAACCCTCTCCGTCACACCCGATCCCGGCGTGATCGAGGTCAACGTGCAGCCGACCGTCTCGTTCGCCGAGCAGGCCGAACTGCTGTCCACCCTGTACGAGCAGGCGCGGCTGGCCCGGTTGAGCACCGAGTCGTTCGATGTCGACGGTACGCACAGCGGCACGGGCGGCGGCAACCACATCACGCTCGGCGGTGCCACGCCGGCGCGCTCACCGATGCTGCGCCGCCCCGACCTGCTGGTGTCCATGCTGACGTACTGGCAGCGGCATCCGTCGCTGTCCTACCTGTTCGCGGGTCGTTTCGTCGGCCCGACCTCGCAGGCGCCGCGGGTGGACGAGGGACGCGAAGAGACCCTCTACGAGCTGGAGATCGCGTTCGCCGAAATCGCGCGGCTGGCCAAGTCGAGTCGGCTTGCGCAGGTAGCGGATTCGGCGAGCCGCTCGGTGGGTTCCGCGCCGTGGCACATCGATCGCGCCCTGCGGCATCTGCTGACCGACCTCACCGGCAACACGCACCGCGCCGAGTTCTGCATCGACAAGCTCTACAGTCCCGAAACCGCCAGGGGCAGGCTCGGATTGGTGGAGATGCGCGGCTTCGAGATGCCGCCGCACTTCCAAATGGCGATGGTGCAGTCGCTGCTGGTGCGCGGCCTGGTCGCTCGATTCTGGTCGGAACCGTTGCGGGCACCGCTGATTCGGCACGGCGCGAATCTGCACGGACGGTATCTGCTGCCGCACTTCGTGCTTGCCGATATCGCCGAGGTCGCCGCCGATCTGCGCGCGCACGGCATCGATTTCGACGCGAGCTGGCTGGATCCGTTCACCGAGTTCCGCTTTCCGCGCATCGGCACGGTCATGCTCGGCGATATCGAGATCGAGTTGCGCGGCGCCATCGAACCGTGGAACACCCTCGGCGAGCAGACAACTACGGCGGGCACCGCGCGGTACGTCGACTCCTCGGTGGAGCGCCTGCAAGTGCGGGTGGTCGGTGCCGATCGCGGACGCTACGTGGTGACCTGCAACGGCATGCCCATCCCGCTGCTGGCCACCGACAAAGCCGACGTCCAGGTGGCGGGCGTGCGCTACCGGGCCTGGCAGCCGCCGAACTCGCTGCATCCGTCGATCACCGTCGACGTGCCGCTCGTCTTCGACCTGATCGATGCCGCTACCGGGCTGTCCCGCGGCGGCTGCACCTACCACGTGGCACACCCGGGCGGCATGGCCTACGACGAACCTCCGGTCAACGCGGTGGCGGCGCAATCGCGGCGCAACCGGCGCTTCGAGGCGGCCGGACACACCACGGCACGGGTCGATCCGGGAGAACTACGTGCGAAAATAGCGGCACAATCCACGGACAGCGGTGTGGCAGGCATCCTCGATCTGCGCCGGGCGCGGACCGTCTGGGGATTGGTCGGCGACCGTTAGGCACGTCTGGCAGCGGAAGTGAGGTCGGCGCGGTGACGATGCGCGAAGACGCGCTCCGGGGGACAACTGCGGGCCCCAGTGTGCGCGAGCAGGTGGCCGAGCAGTTCGCGCGGTACCGGACCGGCGGCGTCGAGTCCGCGCCCTACGACGAATGCGGCAGACCCACCGAGGGCTACTACGACGAACTCGTCGACGCAGGCGGCAAGGTGCGCCGGATGTGGTCGGAGCTGTCCGCCGATTTCGTCGAGCTCGGCACCACCGGACTGGGCCGACTCGACAGCCGGGTGCGCAGGCTGATCGAGGATGACGGCATCACCTACACCGAGGTTCCCGGGTCGGGCGAGCAGCCGGTGACGACGCCGTGGCGGCTCGATCCGATCCCGCTGCTGATCTCCGCGGACGACTGGACCCGGCTCGAGGCGGGCCTGGTGCAGCGCTCGCGGGTGCTCGACGAGGTGCTCACCGATGTCTACGGCCCGCGTCGCACGCTCACCAGCGGGCTGCTGCCGCCCGAGGTGATCTTCGGCTATCGCGGCTATGTCCGTGCGGCACATGGGATTACGGTGCCGGGGCGGCATCAGCTGTTCCTGCACGGCTGCGATATCAGCCGCTGGAGCGACGGCGAGTTCCGGGTGACCGCGGACTGGGCGCAGGCACCGTCCGGGGCCGGGTATGCGCTGGCCGACCGGCGGGTGGTGTCCACGGCGATCCCGGAGGCGTTCGAGCATTCCAATCCGCGCCCGCTCACTCCGTTCGCCAGGGCGATGCGGTTGATGCTGATCGAGTCGGCGCAGGAGGGCGAGGCCGACGACCCGTTCGTCGTGGTGCTGAGTCCCGGCGTGCATTCCGAGACCGCGTTCGATCAGGCCAATCTTGCGTCGATGCTCGGCTTCCCGCTGGTGGAGAGCGCGGATCTGGTGGTGCGCGACGCCGCGCTGTGGATGCGTTCGCTCGGCACGCTGCGCCGGGTCGACGTGGTGCTGCGCCGGGTGGACGCCGAGTTCTCCGATCCGCTAGACCTGCGGCCGGATTCGCGGCTCGGCGTGGTCGGCCTGGTAGAGGTGTTGCGCAGGGGCGCGGTCACCGTGGTGAACACCTTGGGCAGCGGCCTGCTGGAGAATCCGGCGCTGACCGGGTTCCTGCCGCGGCTGTCCCGGGCGCTGCTCGGCGAGGACCTGATGCTGGAGAGCGCGCCGACCTATTGGGGCGGTGACGAGAAGGAGCGCGCTCATCTGACAAAGAACCTGCACCGGTTGATCATTCGTTCCGCGGTGGACGGCGCGACCGTCTTCGGCCCCGAGTTGTCGATCAGGCAGCGCGCCGACCTGCGGGCCGAGATCGAGGACAGCGGCTGGCAGTGGGTCGGTCAGGAACCCGCGCAGTTCTCGGTGGCGCCTGCCGTCGAGGGCTACGGCGGCTTGGCACCGGCGCCCGTCGGCATGCGACTGTTCTCGATGGCGCGACGCAGCGGTTATACGGCGATGGCGGGCGGTCTCGGGCAGTTGCATCAGCGCACATTGCCCGATCGCGCGGTGATAAAGATTGCCGCCAAAGACATTTGGGTCCGGGCGGCACCCACGGCGGTGCCCGCGGTCGGTACCGAGGCGCCGCACGAGGAACGCGAGCGGCGGGCCGCTCCGGTGGTGATGGCGATCAGTTCGCCGCGTGTGCTCAACGATCTGTTCTGGATGGGTCGGTACAGCGAGCGGGCCGAGTCGGCGGCCCGGCTGCTCATCGCCACGCACGCTCGGTATCAGGACTATCGCTACCGGCCGTGGTTGGAGGGTGCCGAGGCCGTGCCGGTCTTGATGGCGGCACTGGCGCGCGCTACCGCGACCGTCGCACCTGCGGCGGTGTTGTTCGGGGTCGATGATGCTGCGGCAGCACAGGATTCGGCGGATAGCGAAGCCGAGGGCACAGTGTCGAGCTCGCAAGCTCAATCGATATCGAGTACCGGGATGACGCAGACGCAGTCCGGGATGACGCAGACGAGTTCGAGTCGCGGGCAGTCGCAGTCGATAGGCGGCCGAGCGACTTCGCCTGGGACCGAATCCGATTCGGATGAGCGGCGGGATCCTGATGCGGCAGGTGTCGACGACGCGGGCTCGGGTATTGCCGAGGAAATGAACGTCACGATCCGACCCGGGGTGCTGCAGCGAGCGATCGTAGCTGCGGCGAGCGCCGCCGAGGAACAGGGTGTCACGGCCCCCGCGCCGGTGTGGACACCCGCCGTGGCCGGGGCGTCTCGCGAGGGCTACGAATACTTGGCGGCGTTGACAATCGACCGTGAACTGCCCGGCTCGCTGGCCTTCGCGATCGATCGATACGAGAACGCCGCCCGGGCCGTTCGTGACCAGCTGTCCACCGATACCTGGATGATTCTCAGCGCCGTGGATCGGGCGCTCGCGGAGTACCGGGGCACGCACGGGGACAAGGAAACCGCGCTGTCGGCGGTGCATTCGCTGACCTTGGCGGCGCTGCTGTCGCTGTCCGGCATCGGCGCCGAATCGCTGGTGCGCGACTCCGGTTGGTACGTCATGGATATCGGCAAGCGGATCGAACGCGGGTTGGCACTGACCGCGCTGATGTCGGCGGCACTGACGCAGACCTATCCGAACGAGGCCGAGCGGGTGGTCACCGAGTCGGTGCTGCGGGCCACCGAGTCGCAGGTGAGTTACCGTCGGCGGCACGGTGATTCGGTGCGCATCTCCGCAGTGGCCGGACTGCTGCTCTTCGACACCGCCAATCCGCGCTCGCTGGCCTATCAGTTGGACCGGCTCGACTCCGACCTGCAGGCGCTGCCCGGCGCGTCGGGAGCGTCTCGGCCGCAACGCTTGCTGGCCGACGCGCAGCGGATGTTGCGTCGCGTCGACCCGGACGATCTCGATGTCACCGACGAGGACGGCATGCGCACCGAACTGCTCGAGTTGCTGGAGGGCGTGCACCTGCGGCTGCGCAAGCTGTCCGAATCGTTCGAGACGTCGAAACTGTCGCTGCCCGCGGGCTTCCAGCCGCTGTGGGGTAGCACCCGGGTGGTCGGATGAGCGGCCGCAACGGTTCCGCCCGGCGCTACCGGGTGGCGCACCGCACCACGTACTGCTACTCCGACGAGGTCACCAGCTCCTACGGGCGCGCATACCTGACGCCGCGCGAATTCCCTGGGCAGCGGCTGCTTTCGCACGACATCTCGATCGACCCGGTGCCCTCGGATCAGTCGGTCGGCCCGGATGTGTACGGCAACACCACGTCCTACTTCCATGTCACCGCCGAACACCGGACCCTGGTGGTCACCGGCGAATCGCTGGTCGAGGTCGACCGTCCCGACCGCGGCGCGGACGGCCCGGCGGCCCGGCCGTGGGAGCAAGCCCGCCCGACCGGTGCGACCGGCCCGCTCGCCGTGGAGTTCACCCTCGATCTGCAACCACCCGAGATCACCCCCGCGGTCAAGGCGTACGCGGCCGAATCGCTGACCCCCGGCCGCCCGCTGCTCGACGCGGTGACCGAACTCAACAGCCGCATCCACACCGACTTCACCTACAAGTCCGGCTCGACCACCGTCTCCACCAAGGTCGCCGACGTGTTCGCGGCCCGAGCCGGGGTCTGCCAGGACTTCGCGCGAATCGGCTTGGCCTGCTTGCGATCACACGGCCTGGCCGGCCGCTACGTGTCGGGTTACCTGGCCACCGACCCGCCGCCCGGCAAGGAACGCATGGTCGGCGTGGACGCCACCCACGCCTGGTCGGCCGTGTGGGTGCCCGCCGCCGACGCGCAGGACCGGACCGGCTACTGGATCGACTTCGACCCCACCAACGACCAATTCGGCGACGAGCGCTACGTCACCGTCGCGTGGGGCCGCGACTATGCGGACGTGCCGCCGCTGCGCGGCATCATCTATACCGACGCCAAGGAGAGCACAATTACCGTCTCGGTCGATGTCTCTCCGGTGGAGGTGTAACCCGCGTGCGCGATTTCGCCTGTCCCAACTGCGGCCAGCAGTTGGCCTTCGAGAACTCGGTGTGCCTGTCCTGTTCCAGCCCACTGGGTTTCAGCCTCGCCGACATCGCCCTGGTGGTGATCGGTGCGCCACCGAGTACCGGCTCCGGCGACCCGACGTCCGGTGTCGTGGATGCCAGTCGCTTCCGGCTCTGTGACAACCTCCATGTGGCGCAATGCAATTGGCTCGTCGCGGTGCCGGAACAGGGATCCGAACCCGCGGCGCAGGCCTCGAACGGCAATTCGACGGGCAACGGGATACCGGTGCTGTGCGAGTCCTGCCGACTCACCCGTACCCGCCCCAATGACCTCGATGCCGCCGGTCTGGCCGCCTTCGCCGAGGCCGAGGCGGCCAAGCGTCGGCTGATCGTCGAGCTGACCGAGCTCGGCCTGCCCATCGTCGGCCGCGACCGGGACCCGGACCGCGGGCTGGCCTTCGACCTGCTGACCAGTGCCAGCGGCAAGGTCATCACCGGCCACAAGAACGGCGTGATCACCCTCGACCTGGCCGAGGCCAACGACCCGCACCGCGAACAACTGCGCATCGAAATGGACGAGCCCTACCGCACCCTGTTCGGCCACTTCCGCCACGAGATCGGCCACTACTACTACATGGTCCTCGTCACCACCGACGAAGCAGCCCAGCGGTTCCGCGACCTCTTCGGCGACCCCGACGCCGACTACCAGGCCGCGCTGAACCGCCACTACTCCGAAGGCGCACCGGCAGGCTGGGAGTCCGCCTACGTCTCCTCCTACGCCACCATGCACGCCTCCGAGGACTGGGCCGAAACCTTCGCCCACTACCTGCACATCCGCGACACCCTCGACACCGCCGCCGCCTTCGGCATCGCCCCCGCGGGCGCCTCGCTGGACCGCCCCCAGGTCGGCCGCGCGGGCTTCGACAAGATCATCGACCTCTGGCTCCCCCTGGCCTGGTCCCTCAACATGGTCAACCGCTCCATGGGTCACCCCGACCTCTACCCGTTCGTCCTCCCCGACCCCGTCCTGGACAAGATGCGCCTGGCGCACGACCTCTGCGCCACGCCCACCCGCTGACCATCGCGAACTGTGTTGCCTTGCCACTCGATGGTGGACTAACCTCTTAGCTAAGGAGGTGGGGCCGTGTCTGGCAACGCAGCGGAACAGTTCAATATCCACGACGCCAAGACGAACCTGTCGCGCATCATCGAGCGAGTCGAACGCGGCGAGGAGATCATCATCAGCCGCGCCGGTAAGCCGGTCGCCAAAGTGGTCCCGCTGAGTCGCACCGCGAACCGGGGCGGCCGCGGCTCGCTGAGCGGGCGGCTGATCCTCACCCCCGATTGGGACTCCGCCGAGACCAACGCCCAGATCGCCGACGACTTCGGGATGGTGCCGTGAGGTTGTTGCTCGACACCCACGTGGTGCTGTGGTGGCTGACCGACGATCCGGCGCTCTCCGACGAACTGAAGCAGCGGATCACCAACGACCCGGACATCCTGGTGAGTGCGGCAACGATCTGGGAGGTCGCCATCAAACAGGCCCTCGGCAAGCTGAACGGGCCGGTCGGGCTGGCGGACTACATCGGGAACGGCGGGTTCATCCCGCTACCGATCGGCCTCGACCATGCGGCCGCGGCCGGTCGGCTGCCCCTGATCCATCGGGACCCGTTCGATCGAATGCTGGTGGCGCAGGCGCAATGTGAGGACCTCACGCTGGTCACGCGCGACCCGTGGTGTCAGCGGTACGAGGTTGCCGTTCTCCCGGTGTGAGACTGCGTTATACGTGCGCGGCGTAGATGTGGGCGGAGACTTCGTCGCGCATGTGGATGAAATCGGGGTGGGCACGCAGGGTGGCGAAGGTGGGGTCGGGGAGGGCCGTCTTGAAAGTGGTCGGCTCGTCGTAGATTATGCGGCCGGGACGGGTGCCCATGACCAGGACACGGGTGCCCAGGAGCAGGGCCTCGTCGATGCTGTGGGTGACGAAGAGAACGGTTTTTCTACGGTCTCGCCAGAGGGTGCGGAGTTCGCCCTGGAGTTTCTCGCGGGTCAGGGCATCGAGGGCGCCGAAAGGCTCGTCCATCAGGATGATTCGGGGATCGTTGACCAGGACTCGAGCGATCTGAGCGCGTTGCTGCTGGCCGCCGGAGAGTTCGTAGGGGCGGCGGTTGACCAGGTGATCCAGGCCGACCAGGGTCAGCATGCGTTCGGCGTCGGTGCTGCGTTGATCGCGGGGCACGCCACGGACTTTCGGGCCGAACTCGACGTTCTGGCGGACCGACAGCCACGGGTAGAGGTTGGGCTGTTGGAAGACGACGCCGCGGTCAGGATCGGGACCGGTGACCGGGTTGCCGCCGACCTGCACCGAGCCTTCGGTCGGCTCGAGGAATCCGGCGAGGATGTTCAGCAGAGTCGACTTGCCACAGCCGGAAGGGCCTACAACACAGACGAATTCGCCGCCGTCGATGGTCAGGTCGGTCGGGGCGAGCACCTGGGTCGGACCGTCGTCGCCGGGGTAGCTCTTGCTCACCCCGGCAAGAGTGACCCGGAGGTCGTCGGTCACGAGGTCGCGCCCTTGGCCGCGTCGGCGTAAATGCCGGTGCGATAGGCGGATTCGTCGCCGATCGCTTCGATCCCGCCCTGGCTCAACAGGAATTCAGCCGTCTTGTGCAAGTCGCCGCCGAATCCGCCGCCCAGGTACTTCGAGTCGGCCTGTTCGGCCGCGCCGAGGTAGGTGTACCCGGCCAGCTGCGGCCCGACCAGCTTGGGCTCGATGCCGAGCTGCGCGCCGATCGAGACGGCGGCCTCCGCGGGCTTGGTCCGCAGCTGCGTCACCGCGTAATCCTGCAACTTCGCCCAGACCACCGCGAATCGCGCGTTCTGGTCGAGGAACTTCTTGCTCGCGACCGCCAGATCGAACGTCGGCGCACCGGCAGCCGCGGTGTCGGCGCTGGACGTGACGATGTGGCCACCGGATTCGGTGAGCTTCGACAGCGTCGGATCCCACACCCAGGCCGCGTCGATCTGATCGCCGTTCCAGGCACCGGGAATCGCATCGGGCTGCATGTTGATCAACTGCACGTCAGCGGCCAGACCCGCCTTGCCGAGCGCGGCGAGCAGGCTGTAGTGCGCGGTGCTGCCGAACGGCGTCGCGATGCGCTTGCCGCGCAGCCCGGCCAGCGAGGTGATCGACTTGTCCTTGGCGACCAGCGATTCCGACTTACCGATCACATCGTGGATCCACAGCACCCGCACCGGCAGGTTCAGCGGCGCCGACAACGCCTTGGTCGCCGGACTCGACCCCATGGTGCCGATGTCGAGGCTGCCCGCGCCGAACGCCTGGACCACATCGGCACCCGAGGAGAACTGGCTCCACGCCACTTTCGCGTTCGGCAGGCAGGCCGCCAGCAGGCCTTGATCCTTCACGAACAGATCGGCATTGGGGATCGCCTGGAAACCGATCCGGGCCTCCGTGGTCACACTGGGATCCGCCGCGAACGGGCAGACGGCCTGTGCCCCGGCAGATCCGGTGTCGCCGCGGCCGGATTCGACGCACCCGGCGGTCGTCGCGACAACGGCCGCCACGGCGAGACCAGCGGTGACCACCCGGCGGGCTGCGGATTTCATACCTTGCCTTTCCACGGAACTGCTTTGGCACCAAGGAATTTGATGACCGAATCGAGTACGAGTGCGGCGCAGCCGATCACGATGATGCACGCGATGGTCAGCGGCGTATTCAGCTGCGTGCCCGCGATATACGCGAGGCCGCCGATGCCGGGGATGCCGTTGTTGAGCTCGGCGGCGACCACGGTGGTCCAGGCGAACGCGGTGGCGATCCGGATGCCGCCGATCACCTCGGGCAGCGTCGCGGGCAGCACCACCCGCGAAATGACCTGGGCGCGACCGGCGCCCAGCGAGCGGGCGGCATTGAGATAGTCCTGCTTGACCCCGGTGACACCGCTGAGCGTCGCGACGGCGATGGGCGGGAACGCGGCGAGGAACAGCAGCCAGATCTTCGACATGTCGCCGATGCCGAACCAGACGATCAGCAGACCGATATAGCCGAGCGGCGGCAGCGATCGCAGAAAGTTCAGGATCGGCTCGGTGACCAGCCGCACCGGGGTGAGCATGCCCATCACGAACCCGACCAGCGGGCCGGCCACGATGGCCAGGCCGACGCCCGCGGCGATCCGCTGCAGGCTGGCCAGCAGGTGCTCCCACAGGTAGTAGTTCTGCTCACCGATCACCGTGCGATCGACGCCCGCCGCGATCTGATGCCGAGAGTTGGCCCGCACGAACGCATCCCACACCGCGTGCGGCGACGGCAGATACAGCGGATCGACCAAGCCGGCCGCCGTGATCACCGCCCACAGGCCGAGCACCAGCGCCAGCGCGCCGACGCGCGTCAGCACCGGCCCGAGCAGGCGGCGAAAGTTCTTCGGACGCCGCGGTGCGACGGTGGGCGCGTCCGCACCCACCGTCGGTGCGTCCGGCGTGGTGATCGCGGTCATGCGGCGCTCGGTGGCAGTCCACGCCGATGCTTAGAAGCGCTTGCGAGCGCGAATGCGCAAGGCCGCAGGCCCACGTCGGACACGGCACTCTCCTCAAAACTCGGCAAACCTCGACGCTATCCGTGCCGAGGCGGCCGAGGGGAGAGTTAAGAACGCCGTGAACTTAATTGGTCGTCGTGGGCCCGCGGTGTGCTGATCAACCTAATCCGTTGACGCTGCCGTTCATGCCGACGTGCTCGCCGATGTTGCCCGCCAACCACTGGTTCTGCGCCAATGTCTCGAAAACGCAGATCAGCAACAGCTTTCGACTGCGCCTGCTGACCGAGTACTCGAGATCGGGCGCGGTTTCCGGACCGCGCAGCGCACTGCTGATGCCTTTGCGCAGGTTCGGTTCCGACAGCAGCCAGAACAATTCCGGCCCGATCAACACCGATTGCCCACCGGTCTCGTGGAACCAGCGACCGGCGAATTCGATCAACAGGTCGGTGAACGCGTCACCGCTTTCCACCGCCTCGGTGAGTTGGCTCAGCGCACCCGATCGATCCACACTGCTTTGGATCACCGAGGCGAGCCTGCTCGCTACTTCACGAAACTGATCGACGTCCTGGTCCTGCCAGACTGTGAGAGACATGCGTTTTCTCCATCGAAGTAGTCGAGCGTGGGTGAGTTACTAACTACCTGGACGTCGCCGCGTGATTATCGGTGGTTGACCAGCTTTCGGCCGTCGGCGTCGAAGGTGTTGAAACGCATCGGTGTGTTCGGTCCGGTGGCGAAGGGCGCCGCGGGCTTCGCGACATCGAGCCCGTTGGCCTGTGGATGACCGTTGAGCTGCGGCGACGTCACCATCTCCGGTACCTCGTCGGCCAATACGAGTTGTTCTACTTCCGCGGCGACCGGGACCGGGACAGTACGCGGAGCGGTGCTGCGCGCCAGCAGAATCAGGGTGAGGTGCACCGCGAACAGCAGGGTCAGTGGCATTCCGGCGTAGATGATCAACGACACCGGACCGCCGCCGATCTCGCGCGCGTATTCGATATTCCCGGCCACCGATACCAGCGTGGAAATGACGAAAAGCCCAGTCGCATACCACCAGCCCGCACTGCGTTTCGGGAATGACGCGGTGGCGACGATGGAACCGACCACAAGGCCGTCGATGGCGATCGGCACATTCGACGCCAGATCGGCTTCCACCAGGTTGCGCACCGCCAGATGGTGCAGTGCGGCAAAAGACATCTCGAACGCCTTGAGCGCGACTACCGACGAAACGATCAGCGAAAGATACAACGGGCGCGGCCGTAGGGTGCTGCGCCAGCGAGTCCATATCGGTGGACGGCGTGGCATTACCGGCTGCGCCATTGATTCGGCAGGCAACCCCGGCGTGATCGTCGTCATAGCGGGGAGCGTAGCGTGCGAATAGCCCAGCACCCCGGAGCCTATCGGTCGAGTCGCGATTGTGAATCGATCGCGACACCACCTGGCATTGTGTTATCTGGTGCTGGAGTACCTACGCGCGCAGACGTTCACGACGAAGTTGCTCGACTTCCGGCATCGGCAGTGGCGCCAATTCCGTGCCGCCCAGTGCTCGCGCCAGCAGCAGATCGGCCAGTTCGGGATTGCGCGCCAGTGCGGGACCGTGCATATAGGTGCCGATCACCGAACCCTGCACCACGCCTTCGAGGCCGTCGCCGACGCCGTTGCCGACGCCGCGGGTGACCTTCGCCAGTCCGGTCGCGTCGCCGCCGAGTTTCGTGCCGCCACGGTGGTTTTCGAATCCGGTGAGTGCCGCGGTGAGCCCGGACAGCAGCGGACCGGTGGTCACCTCGCCGATCGCGCGCTTGGGCTGCGGCGAGGTGGTGACGTCGATCATGCCGACACCGTCGACGCGCTCACCCGACGAGGTCTCGTACCACTGGCCGAGCACCTGGATGGCGGCGCAGATGGCAAGCACCGGAGTGCCGTTCGCGGCCGCCTGCTGCAAACCGGGATAGCGCTGCAGGTGCCGGGTGGCCAGCCGCTGCGCCGAATCCTCGGCGCCGCCAAGGGTATAGATGTCCAGCGAGTCGGGAACCGGGTCGGCCAGGGTGATTTCGACGACCTCGGCGTCGTAGCCGCGCAGCCGCAACCGCTGCCGCAGCACCAGCGCGTTGCCGCCGTCGCCGTAGGTGCCCATCACATCGGGCAGCACCAGGCCGATGCGGACGGTCGATTCAGTCATTCCTGCACCTCGCTGGCGCTCGGCTCCGTCATGCCTGAAGCAGGCTGTTTCATGATTCGTTCGCTGCGCTCTCTCATGACTTGGCCTCGAGGTCGCGGTTGAGATCCCGGAATGCGGTGTAGTTTGCCAGCACCTCGACGTGGCCCGCCGGGCAGGAGGCGATGGCGCGCAACGGATTCGGCACCGTCGTGTGCTCGACGCCCGCGTAGGTGAGGCGCACGGCGAGGTCGGTGGCGCGCTCGCCGGAGGCGACCACCTGGACGCCCTCGAAATGCTCGAACCGCACGTCCCACAGCCAGGACAGGTCTTCGCCGTCGGGCACCTGCCCGTTCACCGCGATCACCAGTCCGGCCGAGGTCGGTTCGATCATCGACAACGCTTCCTGCCAGCCCGCCGGGTTCTTCGCCAGCAGCAGTCGGGCGGCGTGCTCGCCGACCTGCACCGTCCGGTAGCGGCCCGCGATCTCACGCACCGTGCCCGTCGCGGTGACCGCGGCCGCCGGATCGGCGCCGAGCGCGATCGCCGCGGCGACGGCTTGCGCGGCGTTGCCACGGTTGGCCCGGCCCGGCAGTGCGAGTTTCAGCGGGAACCGCTGCGCATCGGGGCCGACCAGCTCTTCGCCGTCCAGCCACCAATCCGGTTCCGGCCGTTCGAAATCCGCGCCGGTGCTACGCCAGTGTTTACCCACCCCGCCGGCTTCGCCGGCTGCCGTCCCCTCGCGCTCGCCCTCCCAGAGGATCGGCTCGCCGCTGCGCGGGCAGCTGGTCGCGTCCATCGACCAGCCGCTGCCCGCGGCCACCCACACCACGTTCGGATGGTCGTAGGCGATCGAGGTCACCAGCACGTCGTCGCAGTTGGCGATCACCACGGTGTCCGGGTGCCTGGCCAGGCCCGCGCGCAGCTTGCGCTCGATCATGTTGATCTCGCCGACCCGGTCCAGCTGGTCGCGGCTCAGGTTGAGCAGCACCACCGCGGCCGGGTTCAGCGCGTCGGTCACGTGCGGCAGGTGCAGCTCGTCCACCTCGATCGCGGCGAGCCGCGCGCTCCGATTGACGCTGAGCGCGGCGACGATGCCCGCGTCCATGTTGGCGCCGTCGGCCTGGGTGGCGACGTCGCCGAGCGTGCTGAGCGCCGCGGTCGTCATCCGAGTGGTGGTTGACTTGCCGTTGGTGCCGGTCACCAGGACCGTGCGCCGGCCGCGGCCGAGCTGGTCCATGATCGTCTTATCGATCTGCAGCGCGATGAGCCCGCCGATCATCGATCCCTTGCCGCGTCCCGCCTTCTGCGAGGCCCACGACGCTGCCGCCGCGGCCCGCAGTGCGATTCGCCCACGCACCGAAATGTCTGCCACGCCGCGAGTCTATGTTCGACGCGGGTTACCGGCGCGGCCCGGGCCAGTGGCGTAGCCCACCCGGCGCGGCTAGCCCTGGTACAGCTTGCTGTTGTAGTTGGCGGGGGCGTAGTGGCGTTCGAGTTCCTCGATGGTCTCGGTGGTATCCGAGTGCACCTCTTTGACCAGGTGCGGCCAGCTGGGCAGGCCGTCGTCGGGCCACTGCTCCGGCTGCCACAGATGGCTGCGCAGGAAGGCCTTCGCGCAGTGGAAGTAGATCTGCTCGATGTCGACCTCGACGGCCAGGATCGGGCGGTGGCCGCGCACCACCATGTCGTCGAAGTAGGGGGCATCGCGGACGAGCCGGGCGTGCCCGTTGATCCGCAGGGTCTGGCTCCGGCCCGGGATGACGAACAGCAGGCCGATGTGCGGATTGTCGAGGATGTTGAGGTAGCCGTCGGCCCGGCGGTTGCCCGGGCGTTCGGGAATGGCGAGGGTCCGGTCGTCGAGGACCCGCACGAAGCCCGCCGGGTCGCCCTTCGGCGACGCGTCGCAATTGCCCGCGGCGTCGCTGGTGCTCATGACGAGGAACGGGGTGGCCGCGATCCAGTCCCGATCCCTGGGGTGCAGCGAGACCCGCTCCTTGTTCGCGGCGCGGGGGTTCACCTCGCCGAGCAGTTTCCGCAGGTCGGCGGGGTCGGTGATCAGATCGGAGTTCGCGCGCATACCCGATTCAAGCATCGTCGCGACGCTCGAATCCCGTTATGCCGCGAGGAGATCGGTCACATCAGAGCTGGACGTCGAACATGTTGGGTTGTCCGGCGGCGTAGCGATCCACGTCCATCCGGCGCAGTGGTTCGAGCTCGGTCGCGCGGTACAGCGTGAACATCTTGCAGCGTTCGGCATTCGAGCCCGCCACGTCGAGCAGCGTGTTCACCGCCGCCCGTGCCGACTCGTTGGCGCCTTCCATGGTGGCCAGGTCCACGTTGGTGCGCACGTAATCGCCTGCCAGGAACAGGTTTTCGAGTGCGCCGTGCGGTTCCGGCCGGAACTCCCAGGAGCCTGCGGTATTGATCAGCAGCGGGTCGGCGTTGGCGTTGCGGTGCTGACCCTCCTGCCAGGTGATGCCGGGGTCGAGGTGCCAGGAGTGCAGGTCGGCGTCGCGCAGCAGGTCGCCGCGGTCGTTGAGATGGGCCGCGATCTGTGCCCAGACCTCGCGGGCGATCTCGTCGTGGGTGCACTCCTTGGCGGGCTTGCCGTAGAGCATGCCCGGCGTGTTCCAGTCGGAGATGTCGACCGACAGGCAGTCCTGCACGGTGCCGTCGCCGAAATCGGTGAATTTGCGGGCCCACAACTGGTTCTGGTTGATCGAGGTGAGCGCCCACGGCGCGTCGATGTAGGCGGTGTGGCCCTTGGAGATATCGGCGGGCCTGCGCAGATAGAACTGGATGCCGTTCATCCAGTCGCTGAAAAGCCGGTCCATCGCGGCCAATTCGGGGCGCACGGCGAGCACGTCGGGCGACCACAGGGCGCGCGCCTGTTCGGCGGGCAGGGCGACCACGAAGTAGTCGGCGTCGATGGTGCGTTGCGCGCCGCTCTGGTCCACGATGCGGGCCGCGGTGATCCGCCGGTCGCGCACGTCGAGCCCGCGTACCTCGGCGCCGAGCTCGAATCGCACGCCGAGCTCGCGCATCCGCTGCAGCCACGGCTCGATCCAGACGGCGTTGGTCGGCCCGTTCAGCACTCGGTCGAGGCCGCCGTCGTTGCCGATCTCGGCCGGGTTGCCGAGGAACTGTTCGCCCATGTTGCCGATGGTGCGGACGCTGGCGACGTCCTCCTTCGCGGCGACCATGATGCTGGTCAGCGTGCGGGAGAGCAGCGCGCGGAACTCGTGCGAGCGCGCGTTGCCGCCGACGTAGTCGCGCCAGGAGGTGTGCTCCCACTGGCCGAGGCGGCGGGCATCGCAACTGCTGTTGAAGACGAGCAGGCGGTTGGCGAAGTAGATGCCTTCGCTGGCAGGCATATTCAGCGTGGTCGAGATGGTGGCGCCGAGGGTCTCGCGGAAGCTGTCCGGGCTGAACGCCATTCGGGACCGCGGGCCGAGCGGCAGCCGGAAGTCGTCGCCGTCGCGCCGGGCGAAGCGCGCCTCGGGCACCGCGACCAGGTTGTTCCACACCCCATTCGGGTTGTCCGCGAAGGGGATTCGCCGCATGGTGTCCGGCACATGCTGATAGAAGCCGGGGAAGAAGCGGAAGCCGTGCTCGCCGGGCAGCTCGGGCCGACCGCCGGAACCGGTGCCGGGCACCGGCACGCTGCGCGCCTTGCCGCCCCACGCGCGGCGCTCGAAAATCGTTACCTGGAAGCCACGTTCGATCAGCTCGTGTGCCGCGGTCAAGCCCGCGACACCACCGCCTAGTACCGCGACCCGCCTGCCGCCCGGACCAGCCGCGGCAGGCGCCGGTCTGAGCGCACCGGCCGTCAGTGCCCCCGCTGTCGCCACCCCCGCCACAGCCGTTCCGCGAAGTACTGTCCTCCGCGATACGGTCCACCGATTTTCTGCCATGCGCTGCTCTGTGCCTAGCCTCGGGACCTTTATTACACGTTGTCACTACTGTAAAGCGGCAGGTCCGCACCGGCGTACCCGCCCCGTGCCTGGCCCGAGGTGAAGGCTGATTCGGACGGCGGATGTGAGCATAGCGATGTCGGCGATCGGATAGGCAAACCTGTGACGACGGTTTCTCGAACCTCTTGGCACACATAAATATCCGAGCCGCCCGCCGCGCTCGGTGGCCCGAGCGGAGCGGGCGGCACGCGCGGCTCTAGGCCTTGACGAGTTCCGGCGCACCCGCCGCCGCATCGAGTTCCACGGCCTGGGCGGGGTCGACCTTCGAGCGCTTGCCCGCGGTCGCGGCGAACGCGCCCGCGATCACGATCACGCCGCCGATCAGCGACAGCGGTGTCGGGGTCTCGTCGAGGAAGGCCCACGCTGCGGCGATGCCGACGATCGGCACCAACAGGGTGAACGGCGCGACGACACCGGCGGGGTAGCGACTCATCAGGTATGTCCACAGGCCGCTGCCGACCACGGTCGCGAGGATGGCGGTGTAGGCGACCGCAGCGATCGCGGGCCAGCCGGTCGCGGAGAAGGAATCGACCACCGCGCGCAGGCCGGTGGTCGGGCCCTCGGTCGCGGCGGACAGCACGAACATCGGCAGCGGCGGGACAACGGCGATCCACAACGTCAGGTGCATGGTGTTGAGGCCGGGGGATTCGACCGTGGCCTGCCGCGCACCGATATTGCCGAAGGCCCAGCCGAGCCCGGCCGCCAGCGTCAGCAGCACCGGCAGCACCGAGGCGTGTTCGAGTCGATCCCAGCCGATCACCGCCATGCCGGTCATCGCCACCACGATGCCGGCGACCTGTACCGGCCGGATCCGCTCACGCAGGAACAGCGCGCCGAGCAGCACGGTGAACGGTGCGGACGACTGCAGCACCAGCGAGGCCAGCCCGGTCGGCATGCCCGCGCGCATCGCGGTGAACAGGAACGCGAACTGGAGGATGCCGAAACCCGTGCCGTACAACAGGAGCCAGCGCAGCCGGACCTTGGGGCGCGGGACGAACAGCAACACCGGAACCGCGATGACCGCGAAGCGCAGGGCCGCGAAGAAGAACGGCGGGAAGTGGTCGAGCCCCGCGCGCAGTGCGAGGAAGTTCAGTCCCCAGAGCAGGACGACGGTCAGTCCGAGCAGGCGGTCACGAGCGGTCATGTGGTCAATCGTGCGCGCGACTAACCATCAGAACAATCGAATAAATATGGACTATTAATGTAGTTTTACTTCATGATCGCAGTGTGTCCGTTGCCGGGGCAAAACGGTGGCTGACCAGCTGGATGGGCCGCCGATGTCGGTTGACCGGCTGCGGGTGCTGCGCGAATTCGCCGATCGCGGCACCATCGCCGCCGTGGCAACCGCGCTCTCGATGACTCCGTCGGCTGTCTCCCAGCAGCTCAAGGTGCTCGCCAAGGAGGCGGGCGTCGCGCTGCTGGAGCCCGACGGTCGCCGGGTCCGGCTGACCGACGCGGGCCGGGCGCTGGTGGTGCGCGCGGACGAGGTACTCGCCGCGATGGATCGCGCCGTCGCGGAGATGGCCAACTATCGAGGTTCGCCGCGCGGCCGGGTCCGGGTCGCGTTGTTCCCCTCGGCGGGCGCGCTGCTGCTGCCGCTGGTGCTGTCCGCGCTCGCGGACAGCGGCGTCGACCTCGTCGCGAGCGACGTCGACCTGCCGCCCTCCGAGGCCCCTCGGCTGCTCGCCGACTTCGACGTGGTGCTCACCCATCGCGACGAGCGGGCCGCGCCCATCGCCGACCCGCGCGTCGCCGTCCGCGTCCTGATGCGCGAACCGATCGATGTCGTTGTCGCGCCATTCCATCGGCTGGCCGGGCACGTCGCGGTGGCCCCCGAGGAACTGGCCGATGAAACCTGGTTGAGCGTGCGTGGCGGTTATCCGATCGACGATGTGCTGCGCTCGATCGCCACGCTGACCGGGGTGCAACCACGAATAGTGCAGCGGCTCAATGACTTCCGGGTCATCGAGGCTTTGGTGATCAGCGGTTACAGCGTCGCGTTGATGCCCCGCTACTCGGTGGTGCATCCGGACCTGTCGCTGCTGCGTCTCACCGGCGTCCGTGCCGCCCGGATGTTCGAGCTGGCCACCCGGCCCCGGGCCGAGCGCAGCCCGGCCATCGCCGCGGTGCTCGCCGCCTTCCGCGATGCCGCGGCGAGCGTCGTCGCGGAGTCGGTGCCTCGATCGACCGCGCGGCGCGAGAGCTGATTTCGTCGGCCGCGGCGATTGTCGGCTTTCCACAGGTGGTTCTGCGACGATGGGGCGACGTAGTCGGGAATGTGCAGGTACAGCTGCCAGGTGTCGAGCTTAGGTGCCCGAACCCTGTTGCGTCGTTGGCACATTCCCACAACTGCCGGGTGCGACCTGTGAGAGTTCCGCACATGTCGCGATCATGAACCCGCGAAATAGATTGCAGGACAGGCCGTCCGAAATCGATGAAGGATCTTTGACACGATGCGTGATATCTCCGAGTTCTCCACTCGCAACGGCGGATTCCGAAGCGTGGTGGTGACCGCGGTCGAGGTCTCGTCCGCGCTCGGCGCCGATGCGGAGTCCACTTGGAAGGGCCTATTGGCGGGTGAGAGCGGTGTTCGGGTGCTCGACGATCCGGAGGTCGAGGCCAGGCAGCTGCCGATCAATATCGGTGCGAAGTTCAAGAGCGACCCGACCGCCGAGCTGGATCGAATCAAGAAGCGCCGCATGTCCTACGTCCAGCAGGTCGCCTATGTCATGGGCAAGCGGCTGTGGGCGACGGCGGGTGCGCCCGAGGTGGACCACGACCGGCTCGGTATCTCGATCGGCACTGGCGTCGGCGGTGCCGAGGTGATCGTCGACTCGAACGACCTCATGCGTGATCAGGGGTATCGCAAGGTCTCACCGTTCGCCATACCGATGGCCATGCCGAACGGTCCCGCCGCGGTGCTCGGGCTCGAGCTCGGCGCGCGAGCGAGCGTGGTCACGCCGGTGTCCGCCTGTTCGTCGGGTTGTGAAGCTCTGGTGCATGCCTGGCGGTCGATCATCCTCGGCGAGGCCGACATCATCGTGGCGGGTGGCGTCGAGGGGCGGATCAATGCCCTTGCGCTGGCGGGCTTTACGAATATGCGTGCGCTGAGTTCGCGGGTGGCGGAACCGGAACGCGCGTCGCGTCCGTTCGACCGCGACCGGGACGGTTTCGTCTTCGGCGAGTCCGCGGCCTTGCTCGTGCTGGAGTCCGAAGAACATGCCCTGGCGCGTGGGGCCCGGCCGCTGGCTCGATTGCTCGGCGCGGGTCTGACCGCCGACGGCTACCACCTGGTCGCGCCGGATCCGGAGGGCCGGGGCAACGCCCGCGCCATGCGTCGCGCGCTGGAGACCGCGGGCGTCGACGGTGCCGATGTCGACCACGTCAACGCGCACGCCACCGGCACGCCGTTCGGAGATCTGGCCGAGGCCAAGGGAATTGCCGCCGCGATCGGCAAGCATCCGGCGGTGTACGCGCCCAAATCGGCGCTCGGCCATTCCGTCGGCGCGGTCGGCGCGTTGGAAGCGGCGATCTCGGTGCTGAGCCTGCGCGACGGGGTGATTCCGCCGACCCTGAACCTGGACAACCAGGACGTCGACATTGATCTCGATATCGTCAGTGGCGCAGCGCGATACGCCGATGTCCAGTACGTGATGAACAACTCTTACGGCTTCGGCGGCCACAACGCCGCGGTGTTGTTCGGCAAGTACTAGCACCGGAAAGCAGTGCGGCCCGGTGCAAGATGCACCGGGCCGCAACAGTTTTCGATGCTGCTAGTGACCCATCGGGCCGGGGTGGTGGTACTGCTGCGCGCCGACGTAACCGAAGTCGTCGGCGACCATCGCGGCCAGTTCCAACAGCGCCCGCCGGGTCGGCTTGCTCACCAGTTCCAGGTCGATCTCCGCGCCCTCGGCGAGGTGATCGTCGAAGGGCACCACCTGGACCGCGCGGGTGCGGTCGAGGAAGAGCTTGCGGAGCTGGTCGAGGTCGACCGTGGAGGCGCCGCGGCGGGAGGCGTTGACCACGACGACGGTGCGTTCGACGAGCTTGCCGTAGCCGTGGTGGTCCAGCCAGTCCAGCGTGGCCGAGGCGCTGCGCGCGCCGTCGATGGCGGGCGAGGTGACCAGCACCAGCGAACTGGCCATGTCCAGCACGCCGGCCATGGCCGAGTGCATCAGGCCGGTGCCGCAGTCGGTCAGGATGATGTTGTAGAACGACTGCAGGATGCCGATGGCCTTGCGGTAGTCGGCCTCGCTGAACGCCTCGGAGACCGCCGGATCCTGTTCGCTGGCAAGCACTTCCAGGCGGCTGGGCGCCTGCGACGTGTGTGCGCGGACGTCGGAGTACCTGCTGATGTGCTGGTCCTCGAGCAGGTTGCGCACGGTGGAGCGGGTCTGGCGTGGCACCCGGTGCGCGAGCGTGCCGAGGTCGGGGTTGGCGTCGATCGCGATGACGCGGTCACCGCGCAGCGACGCGAAGGTGGAGCCGAGGCCGACCGTGGTGGTGGTCTTGCCGACACCGCCCTTGAGCGACAGGATCGCGATCCGGTAGTCGCCGCGCACCGGCTGATTCACCCGGTCGACGAGGTCGCGGTAGACGACGTCGGCCGCGGACTCGCCGGGGTTGAGCACGCCGCCGGTGGCCTTGTGCACGGCACGGCGCCAACCACTGCGCGGCGCGCGGCGGGCGCGCTTGAGCAGGTTCAGGTCGTTGACCGAGTGACCGGGCTGACCGGGCGCGGGCACATGCTGCGGCTGGAACGGCTGCGACGGCTGGTGCGGATTCGGGCCGCCCTGCCAGCTCGGCGGCGGCACCTGCCCCATCGGCGGTCCGGGCGGCGGCTGCTGGCCCATCGGCGCGGGCGGCGGCTGATACGCGGGCGGTGGCGGCGGCTGGTGGGTCACCGGCGGTGGCGGCGGCGCCCAGCTGTAGATCGGTCCGCTCGGCTGATCCGCTTGGGGCGCACCGGCTTCGGCGTGTTCCTGCGGCACCCGGCGGACCAGGCCGTCGGGGCCGATCTCCTGCCGGTACTCGCCATAGCCCTGGTTCTGCGGCTCGGGCGCGATCTGGTGGCTACCGCTGTGCGCGTTCACCGGCTGGTACTGGCCGGTCTGGTATGGCTCATATGCGCCAGGAGGCGCGAACGGACCGGCGTTCGGCGGTGCGTAGCCGCCGTACTGCTCGGTCGGGCCGTATTGCTCGGCGGGGCCGGGCGGCGCGAATCCCTCGGGCGGGCCGTAGGACTGCGGCGGCATGGCCGCGTGCGGGTAGGACACGGTCTGGTCCGTCGAGCCGCTGAAGTCGGGCTCGGCCGGTTCCTTGTCCGACTGGTCCGGCTTGTCGGCGGCCTCGGAGTCCGTCACTTCCACGTCGCCGGGCTGCTCTGCCGACGGGTCGGCGGCTTGCTCCGACTCGGTGCCGTCGGCCGTGTCCACCGATTGACTCTGCAGCCAGGGCGGTGAGGTCGGGTTGTGGTCGTTTGTTGTCACAGTTCCCCCATCTGCTCGGGACTACGAGCAGAGAGCTCGGCGCTTGAGTGCGAAACCAACGCTAGCACGGGGTTCGCGGGCTCGCGTCGCGGTATGGACGGCGGACGCGCCCTAGTGACACGCCGCCGATATCTGGTCTCCGACAGCAAGATCGAGAGCCGGACACGGGGTCGATCAACGACCACCGTGCCCGGCTCTACCGTACTCGACCTGCGCTATCGGCGTGCTCGGTTGGCCCAGGAGACCACCGCACGCGTCATCGCGGTTGCTGTCAGTGTGCGCGGTTCACCGCGGAGACCACCGCACGCAACGACGCGGTGGTAATCGACGTCGCGATGCCGACGCCCCACACCACCTTGTCGCCGATCGCGCACTCCACGTACGCGGCGGCCTGCGCGTCGTCACCCGCGGACATGGCGTGCTCGGAGTAGTCCAGCACGCGCACGTCGAAACCGACCGCGGCGATCGCGTCGATGAACGCGGCGAGCGGGCCGTTGCCGGTGCCGGTGATCTCCTGCTCGACCCCGTCGACCTTGACCACCACGGAGATGGTGTCGGTGCCGCCGTCGGTCTCGGACGCGGTGACCTTCTGCCGGATCCGCTCCAGCGGCCGGATCGGGCTCAGGTATTCGTCGGCGAAGACGTCCCACATCTCCTTCGGGGTGACCTCGCCGCCCTCGCCGTCGGTGATCCGCTGGACCGCCTGGGAGAACTCGATCTGCAGCCGCCGCGGCAGCGCCAGGCCGTGATCGGTCTTCATGATGTAGGCCACGCCGCCCTTGCCGGACTGCGAGTTGACCCGGATGACGGCCTCGTAGGTGCGGCCGACGTCCTTCGGGTCGATCGGCAGGTACGGCACCGCCCAGATCATGTCGTCCACGTCGGAGTCCGCGTCGTCGGCCGCGACCTTCATCGCGTCCAGGCCCTTGTTGATGGCGTCCTGGTGGCTGCCGGAGAAAGCGGTGTAGACCAGGTCGCCGCCGTACGGGTGGCGCTCGGCGACCGGCAGCTGGTTGCAGTACTCGACGGTGCGGCGGATCTCGTCGATGTCGGAGAAGTTGATCTGCGGGTCGACGCCGCGGGAGAACAGGTTCATGCCCAGGGTGACCAGGCAGACGTTGCCGGTGCGCTCGCCGTTGCCGAACAGGCAGCCCTCGATCCGGTCCGCGCCGGCCTGGTAGCCCAGCTCGGCGGCGGCCACGGCGGTGCCGCGATCGTTGTGCGGGTGCAGCGACAGCACGATCGAGTCGCGGCGGGCCAGGTTGCGGCTCATCCACTCGATCGAGTCGGCGTAGACGTTCGGTGTCGCCATCTCGACGGTGGCGGGCAGGTTGATGATCAGCGGCTTGGCCGGGGTCGGCGCGATGATCTCGGAGACCGCGTCGCAGACCTCTTTGGCGTATTCCAGTTCGGTGCCGGTGTAGGACTCCGGGCTGTATTCATAGCGCCAGTTGGTGTCGGGGTAGCGCTGTTCGATTTCCAGGCACAGGGCCGCCGCGTCGGTGGCGATCTTCTTCACTGCGGCACGATCGGCGCGGAACACCACTTTCCGCTGCAGGATCGAGGTGGAGTTGTAGAAGTGCACGATCACGTTCTGCGCGCCGGCGCAGGCCTCGAAGGTGCGCTCGATCAGCTCGGCGCGACACTGGGTCAGCACCTGGATGGAGACGTCGTCGGGGATCGCGCCGTCCTCGATGATCTCGCGGACGAAGTCGAAGTCGGTCTGGCTGGCCGACGGGAAGCCGACCTCGATCTCCTTGTAGCCCATCCGCACCAGCAGGTCGAACATGCGGCGCTTGCGGGCCGGGCTCATCGGGTCGATCAGGGCCTGGTTGCCGTCGCGCAGGTCGACGGCGCACCAGCCGGGCGCGGCATCGATGATCTTGTCCGGCCAGGTGCGGTCGGGCACCGTGACCGGCTCGACCTCCTCGGCGAAGGGCCGGTACCGGAAGGTCGGCATAGAGGAGTTCTTCTGCGCGTTCCAGCCGGCCTGGTCGGCGGGAGCGGGCTTGGACGGCGGCGTGATGGTGCGCAAGCCGGATACGAAAGCGTCAGCAGGGGACATGGCGATTACTCCGAGGGTGTGGTGTTTCCCAAAGGGTGGGTCGACCGGCGCGGCGAAACCCCGCGACGGGAGCCGGTCCGATCAGACCCCGTCGCGGCGGCTGAGAAGAAGTGCCCGCTGCATGATGTCGGCGAGTTTACCGTGTGGCAATACACCTGCGGAACCCCGGTCCCGTCGTCCGTTCGATCGACATAGCCACTAGCGTTCGAGCGGAGCAAACGCTTGTACGGACCGTTTGGTCCGACGGGACGTCGAACGGATTCATATATGACTTGGCTGGAACAGCTCGCGGTCTTCGGTGCGGGCATCGCGGCGGGCGGCATCAACGCCATCGTCGGTTCGGGCACCCTGATCACCTTCCCGGTGCTGCTCGCCTTCGGGCTGCCGCCGGTGACCGCGAACGTGTCCAACACGATCGGCCTGGTCCCCGGCTCGCTCAGCGGTGTGCACGGCTATCGCCGGGAACTCGCCGGACAACGCGAACGCCTGCTGCGCTTCGGCACCGCGTCGCTGCTCGGCGGCATCACCGGCGCGGTGCTGCTGCTCACGCTGCCCGCGACCGCGTTCAAGGCGATCGTGCCGGTGCTGATCATCGCGGCGCTGGTGCTGGTCGTCGTGCAGCCGAGGCTGTCGCGCTGGGTCAAGGACCGGCGGGAGAACGGCGACAGCCCGGCGCCGAAGCACGGTGGCCCGATCCTGTTCGTGGCGATCTTCGCGACCGGCATCTACGGCGGCTACTTCGGCGCCGCGCAGGGCGTGCTGCTGATGGGGCTGCTCGGCGTGTTCGTGCACGACGACATGCAGCGACTCAACGGCATCAAGAACGTGCTCGCGACCATCGTGAACGGGGTGGCCGCGGCGATCTTCATCGTGATCGCCGACGTGGACTGGCGGGCGGTGCTGTTGATCGCGCTCGGCTCCATCATCGGCGGGCAGCTCGGTGCGAAGATGGGCAGGCGGATGCCGCCGATCGCGTTGCGCGCGGTCATCGTCGTGGTCGGCCTCATCGCGGTGGTCCGATTGTTGATGTCGTAGGAGGTGGCACGTGACTTCGGCGAACTGCGGCGTAAAGCCGGTGCCGCGCCGGGCGTCGGCCTAGTGGTGCCCTCAGGGTCGGCAGCATCGGGGATCTCAGGGTGCAATTCATCCCTGTGGCGGACGACGGCCGTGCCGTTGCGGCACAAGATGATCGGTATGCGTGGGTGGAGGATCGTCGTCGTTGCCGCGCTGGCAGCGACGTTGGCGGCGAGTGGTTGTGGAACGCCGAAGAAGCACGAGCAGGCCGTGGCCGACCTGGTCGCCCAGGCCGACGCCGCGCCGACGCCGCGGCTGGACTGGGCGCCGTGCCAGGAGAAAACCCTGAGCAAGCTGCAATGCGCCACAGCGACGGTGCCGATCGACTACGCGCACCCGGACGGTCCGACGCTCGGGCTCGCGCTCGTCCGGCAGCCCGCGACCGACCAGTCGCGTCGCATCGGGACTCTCTTCTCGGCGGCAGGCGGGCCGGGCGCCTCCGGTATTCATTGGGCGAGCGGCGGCGAGATGTTCCCCGGCGAGATCGCCCGCCGCTTCGACGTGGTGACCTTCGATCAACGTGGCATCGGGCGCAGCTCGCAGGTGCGGTGCTTCGCCGATCCCGCTGCGGCGCAACGATTCTGGGCCGGTGTGTGGATTCCGCCGGTGAACGCCGAGCAGGAGGCCGCGCAGGCGCGCTTCAGCCGGGACCTCTCGGCGAGCTGCGCCGCGAACAGCGCGGCCTTGCTGCCGCATCTCACCACCGTCGACGCCGCCCGCGACCTGGATCTGCTGCGCCGCGCCGTCGGTGACAAACGGCTGACCTACGAAGGTGGTTCGTACGCAAGCTATCTCGGCGAGGTGTACGGCGCGGTCTTCGGTGATCGCGTGCGTGCGCTGAGCCTGAGTTCGATGATCGACCCGGACGCCTACACCTCCGACACCCGCACCGAGGTCGCCACCGCGGCGGCGGGCACCGACGAGGTGCTGTCGGAGTTCTTCCGGCTGTGCGCCCAGGCGGGTCAGCCGCGCTGCGCCTTCGCTGGCACGGGCAAGCCGCTTGCCGACCCGATCGGGCAGATTCGCAGCGAGCAAAAGGCAAGCGGCGGTGAGGATTTGCGCGCCCGGGACATGGCATTGCTGGATCGGCTGCGGCAAGGACCCGTGGTGGTCGGTGAGGGGGAGCGCGCTCGCCCGGTCACCTACGCCGACGTCATCTCCCCGCACACGCTGATGCTGTACGACCCCAAGGACGGCTGGCCCGCACTGGCTCAGCTCCTCGCCGAACTCGACCGCGGCGCCGCGGGCAACCCCGATGTCGTGCGCGCGATCCTCGACGCGAACGCGGTGCCGCCCGGCTTCCTCGACTCGTTCACCGCAATCTCCTGCGCGGACAACACTTTTCCACGCGAGCCGGAGCAATGGCCCGCAATGGCAAAGGAATTGGGCGCGGACGGGTCCACCTTCAGCGCGTTCTGGCTGTACCTGCGGCAGCCGTGCGCCTCGTGGCCGACCCCGCAGGGCGGCTACCCGCAGCGCTACGCCGGTCCGTGGATCCTGCGCTCCGACGTGCCCGCGCTGCTGTTCAACAACCGGTTCGATCCGGTCACTCCGCTCACCGCGGCGCGCAAGGCGCAGCAGGCACTGGTGAACGCGCGCCTCGTCGTTATCGACGGCGGTTACGGGCACGACACCACCGTCGACTGCACCCGGCGCCTGCAGGAGCGCTACCTCATCGACCAGCAACTTCCCGCGCCCGGCGCGACCTGCAAACCCGATCGGGCGCCGTTCGCGGAGTAAGTCGCCGACCCCTGCTGTCCATCTGCCGCGGGCATTCGGTGGCCTGCCCGTCACTCTGTCGTTCCCTCCGCCGAGCGCGGCCGCGGTCCCATCCGGCGGGACAATGGAAGGGAGACAACGGATGACGGTCCGGCAACGACTGTTCAGCCAGCCGGAATACCGGTAATCTGCGCTCGGCCATGCGTGATGAGGGAGGTGGCTGGGTGCGCAGACGCGCCTTCTTCAAAGCAGCGGGTACGGCCGCGCTGTTCGGTGCTGTCGCGGGAACGCTGCAGTCAACCGGACCGGCGTCGGCGGATCCCGTCTGGAACCTGCTGTTCCAATCCTGGGTACCGGAGATCTTCGCCCCGATACCCGACCCACCCGAGCACACGCCCGCGATCGTGATCGGCTCCGGTTTCGGTGCCGCGGTCACCGCGTTGCGGCTGGCCGAGGCGGGTATCGCCAACACGGTGCTGGAGCGCGGGTCGCGCTGGCCCAACGATCCATGGCGGGAGATCTTCACCGGCGACGACCTGCCGGACGGGCGCGGCTTCTGGCATCGCACCAACTTCACCGGGGTCAGCAAGGTGCCGATGACGTTCGCCAGCTTCGGCGGTGTCCTCGACTGCACCACCTACCCCGGCATCGACGTGTGGCGCGCGGCCGCGGTCGGCGGCGGCTCGGTGGTCTTCACCGGCGCGATGGTCGCCCCGGAACGTCGCTTCTTCGACCACCTCTTCGGCGGCACGGTCGAATACGGCGAACTGGACCGCGTCTACTACCCGCGGGTGCGGGAGATGCTGCGGCTGAACTCGATGCCGGGGGACATCTACGGCGCCAAGCCGTTCGCGCACTCCAGGGCGTGGGACGACCAGGTCCGCAAGGCCGGCTACCAGCCGACGCCCAACGACTCGATCTTCAACTGGGACATCCTGCGCGCCGAACTGGCCGGCGGCTCCCGGGCGTCGGCCACCGCCGCCCGCAGCAATCTCGGTAACTCCAACGGCGCCAAGTTCGACCTCAATCAGAACTATCTGAGGTACGCGGAGGGCACCGGCCGGACCGGGATCTTCCCCGGCCACCAGGTCGAGTCCATCGCGCAGGAGCCGGGCGGCCGGTACTCGGTGCGGGTGACGAAGCTGGCGCCGACCGGCGAGGTGCTCGGCACCCGCACACTCACCTGCGATCAGCTGTTCCTCGGCGCTGGCTCGGTCGGCACCTCGGAGCTGCTGGTGCGGGCGCAGGCGACCGGTGCACTACCCAACCTCAACGAGCACGTCGGCGACGGCTGGGGCACCAACGGGGACGTGGTGCTCGGCCGCGGTGCGAGCGCGCTGGCCGGTTTCGGTCAGGGCGTGCCGAGCGCGAGCCGGATCTTCGACGAGTCGGGCCTGCCGCTCAGCCTGGAAAGCTGGTACATCCCCGGCATTCCGTTCGAGACGGGCGCGCTCGCCTCGCTAGGCATGGTCCTCGACCCGGCCCGCGCGCGGTTCGGCTACGACGCCGCCGCGAACCGGGTCGGCCTGTCCTGGCCGTCCCGCAACCGGGACGACATGGTGGCCGCGGCCCGCGCGGTCGACCACCGGATCGCCGAACGGGCCGACGCCGTCCTCGAATACGGTGCCCTCGGTTACGACGCGAACGCGCTGTTCACCGCGCACCCGCTGGGCGGCGCGGTGCTCGGCAAGGCGACCGACAGCTACGGCAGGGTGCACGGGCATCCGGGTCTGTATGTGATGGATGGTGCCTCCATTCCGGGCAGCACCGGCACCGTGAATCCGTCGCTGACCATCGCCGCGCTCGCCGAGCGCAATATCGAGGCGATCATCCGCACCGGCAAGTAAGAGGTCCAGCTGCGGCGGGGTCAGGCCGACTACCCTCGGCCTGACCGTTCGGCGTTGAAGGGACACTTCAGGTGACAGCTGCGACCACTCCGGTGCGCGAGGAACTGCCGGAGGGCGACTACCCACGTAAGCCGCCCGCCCTGTGGACCGACTTCTTCATGTTGGCGCTGGCCATCGTGTCGGTGGCGCTGGTCGCCTGGATCACCTTCTGCACGGTGTCCGACCAGACCTACCGCACGATCGTGATCGTCGACTGGACGGTGTGCGGGGTGTTCGCCGTCGAGTTCGTGTGGCGCTGGCGCCGGGCCGGCTGGCCGTGGACGTTCCCGTTCATCTACTGGTATGAGATCCTCGGCATGATCCCGGTGACCAGCCCGTTCTTCCGCGGGTTCCGGCTGCTGCGGATCGTGGTGATCGTGGTCCGGCTCGGCCGCGTGGCCGACCGCGTCTTCGGCGACCGGATCACCGCCGCGCTGGTCAACCGGTTCGTGATGACCATCGTGGACACGATCAAGCGGCCGATGACCATCGCGGTGATGGACGAGGTCGCCTCGGTAATGCGCACCGGCCACTACACCCGCAATATCGCGGCGGCGCTACAGGAGAACCGCGCCGAGCTGGACGAGATGATCCTGGAGCTGATCAAGAAGGACCCGCAGGCCGGCCGGGTGCGCTACATCCCGTTCCACGACGACATCATCCGGCTGATCGCCGACACCACGTTCCGCATCCTGTTCCAGGTGCTGGAGGATCCGCGCACCGACGAACTGGTCTCGGATGTGTTGCGCGAGAACATCGATCAGATCCGGACGGCGGTGAAACACGATATCCGGGTGCCGCCGTCCGCGTACGGCCCGACGCCCGCCGAACACAGCGTCCGGCATCACCTCACTCGGATACCCCGTGCCTGATCTCGTCCCGCGGCTGCGCCAATCGGATTGTCTCCCAGAGGATCAGTGCGCCGAGTACGGCGCACAGTATGGCGAGGGACGCCAGTGCGGGCAGCGCGGCCGCCAGTGGGATCAGTGCGAGCAGCACGACGATGGCGATCACTCGCGGCACGCTGATCTGCCCTGTCGCATAATGTTTCGCCCCGACCAACGCGATCAGATACAGCACAACTCCGCCGTACAACGCGAACAACGGAATTCCGTACAACGCGTCTTTCAGTGTGTGGTGTGAAGCGTCGCCGACATAGTAGAGGACTTTCTTCAAACCCAGTGAGAGCGCGATGATCCCGACGATCATCGGGAAATGCCAAAAGGTGTAGGCGCCCCGCGCGATCTTGATCTGCCGCGCACCGTCGGCATGCTTCAGCTCGTGTTCGATGGACAGTGCCGCGACATCGAAATACGTCCACCACAGCAGTCCGGATACCGCGAGTCCGAGCAGCGCACCCACCGCGATCGGCCACGAGATAGGCAGATCCGTCACGCCGATACCGATCGAAACGATCGATTCACCCAGCGCCACAATGATGATCAGCCCGTAGCGTTCGGCGAAATGGGTCGCTGAATTCAATCGCCAGTCGGTGCCCGACACCAGGGTCCACAGATAGTCGCCGACGATCGCGATGATCCACAGGACGATCTGTGCCGTGCCGGAGGTCATCGCGGCGATCACCAACAGCGTGGTGCCGATGGTGAGCGAACCGATCGCCCAGCGCAGCACCTGGTTACGCAGCTGTTTATCCTCGACACTGGCCATCCAGAACACGACGACCTGCACCAGCCGCACAACGAGATACGCGATCGCGAATACCAGTGGGCCGAACCAGCCGCCGGGCAGATCGTGGAACGCCTCGGGAATCGTCAGCGCGGCAAGGAAAGCGCCGCCCATCGCGACGAACATCGCGACCCTGGCGAAGCCCTCATCAGCGCGAATCACGTTGCCGAGCCAGGAGTAGGCGATCCACAACCACCACATCACGGCGAGCACGAGAAACGCGCGCAGCATGTTCTTCGCGCTGGTCTCTTCCGCCGCCAGGTCGGTGACCATGGTGAACGCGAACACGATCACCAGGTCGAAGAACAGCTCGAGCTGCGTCACCGATTCACCTTCGGCGACTGCCTGAAGTCGAACCCGTTTGGTACCGATCATGATGCACATCGTCGCACCCCGATCGGGTCGCCGCCCGCTTGCTGGGCTGCGCGTCGCCTGATTTCACTATGAGCGTGCGGGCTACC
Source organism: Nocardia sp. CA-128927 (assembly GCF_050955855.1). Classification (NCBI taxonomy): domain Bacteria; kingdom Bacillati; phylum Actinomycetota; class Actinomycetes; order Mycobacteriales; family Nocardiaceae; genus Nocardia; species Nocardia sp. CA-128927. The sequence goes on from NZ_CP192087.1 coordinate 544,236, forward strand.
GACAGTTATTCGTTATAGCTATACGGCTTCATTGTTTCCGCTTCCGGAAACGCCTCGGCGAACTCGATGAAATTCTGCACCGCGATCTCGTTCTGCTTCCGCACGGTGCGCTTGAGTAGTAGCCCGGGGACCGGGATGGGTAGGTAGACCTCCGCGTGGAACCAGACGTCGGTGCCGTCCGCGCCGCCGCTGACCTCGAACCAGCCGCCGCCCTTCGCGCCCCGGGTACTGTCGGTGACCTGCCACGATGATCGCAGGTCGGTCCAATCGTATTCCAGCACTTGCAGATCCGAACTGCCCAACAGTTCGGTCTTGACGAATACTCGAACCGGCCTGCCGGCTGCGTCACGTGATGCGACTCGGGCATCGGTATATCCCGGCGACCATTCCGGGAGCATTTCGACAGCGGCCAGCGCATCCATCACTTGCGCGGAATCGGCGTCGACGACGAATCGAATATCGGTTCTCGTGCGCATGCAAAACCTTCCGACCCCCGATGGACAACTCAGCCCGATTCTCTCTATCGGTTATCTGATTCGTCAACCTCGTCGCTGTGGTCGATAGTCCGTTGGCGCGACCGACGTGGTCTTATGTGTCCAAAAGCGGACACCGGAAGTATGTGAACAAGTTCCACGCGGAAGATTTGCGACATCTCCGGGGTCGGGTGCAGCGCTGATGACGTCGAAAGTCGATGCGCTATCCGCAGCGCCGAATCGCCGAGCGGTCCTGTCGCGTCGGCGGGCGCGGCAGGCCTGGCGTCAGTGGGCCGGTTCGACTATCGCGTCGGGCCCCGGGTAGACCAGCGACTCGCGCCCGTCGGCATAACGCACGAGGTAGGGCGGCGATCCTTCCGGCCCGCGGACCTCGATGATCTCTCCTTGGCGATCACCCCGGCCCACAACGTGTCCGTGCACGAGCAGTCGGTCTCCGACATTCGCCATCATCGACTCATTATCGGATGCCGGTGACGCGGGTCACAAGGATTCGACCATGGAGACCGCGCGGTCTTCACGCGTCGACGATGACGCGATCGACCGCGGCCGCGATCAGCTCCTGACTCTGCTCCTCGGTGAACACCCCCGGCAGCGTGAGCCGGTCCACGATCAGCCAGTTCAGTGCCAAATAGAGCAGTTGGACGGACTTTTCGTCGCCGGGCAGCCCGGCGTCGAGGTGGTTGCGCACGTTGAATTCCATGTCCGCGCGCACCCGCTCGGTCAGTACTGCGCGCAGTTCCGGTCGCCGCGTCGCCTCCAGGCGCAGCTCGAGCAGTGCGAGGTAGCCGGTGCGGAACGCCTCGATGCGCTCGACGATGTCCTGCATCAGCTTGGTGATGTGCGCGCGGTTCTTCGGGCCGTCGGTCAGCTGGGCCATGGTCGCCGCGCTCGGCGTCAGTCGCTCGTAGAAGCGGCTGCCCGCCTGGGTCAGTAGGTCGTCGCGGTTGGCGAAGTAGTTCGAGGCGGTTCCGGCAGGCACCGCCGCCTTCTTGTCCACCGCGCGGAAGGTGAGTCCGCGCGCCCCGTCGCTGGCCAGGACCTCGATCGCCGCATCGAGCAGCGCCTGTCGACGCTCGGTATTGGTCCGCACTTGACACCACTCCATCCGTAGTACTACATTTCAAATCACTACAGACAGAGTACGACAGATTAGGCGGTACCGGGATGCGAAAGCTTGTCTACTACGTCGGTGTCTCTCTCGACGGATACATCGCAGGTCCGGGCGGCGAGTACGACTTCTACCCGGTGGACGAGGCGATGGGCGCGTCGATCAACGCGGAGTACCCGGAGTTCGTCCCGTCGGAATTCCGACCACACGTGGGGCTGGCGCTGGACGCGCCGAACAAGCACTTCGACACGGTGATCATGGGCCGCGGCACCTATGAGCCCGGCCTGTTCGCCGGTTTCCCCAGCCCGTACGCGCACATGAAGCAGTACGTCGTGTCGACCACGCTCGGCCGGATCGATGACCCGGCCGTCGAACTGGTCGAGGCCGACCCGCTCGGCCTGGTGCAGCGGCTCAAAAAGGAGGAGGGCCAAGATATCTGGCTTTGCGGCGGTGGCAACCTAGCCAGCCAACTGCTCGGTGAGATCGACGAGATGATCATCAAGAGCTATCCGGTCGTCGCGGGCGGTGGCATCTCCGTCTTTGCCGGTGAGTTCCGGCCGACCCTTTTCAAGCCGACCCAGCGCAAGGAATTCGGCAACGGCGCACAGGTCACCTGGTTCACCCGCGCCTGACCGCCACCATTTCGAAAGAGGTTCTGCTATGCGAAAACTCGTCTACTTCGTCGGCATGTCGCTCGACGGCTACATCGCCGCACCCGATGGCGATATCAGCTTCTATCCGCTGCCCGCGGACTTCACCGAATGGATCGGTCGGGAATACCCGGAAACCCTGCCCACGCACGCCCGTGCGCATTTCGGAGTTGCGGCGGATGCGCCGAATCAGAAGTTCGACACGCTGGTGATGGGTCGTGGCACCTACGAGCCTGCCCTGTCCGTCGGGCTGACCAGCCCGTACGGTCATATGCGGCAGTACGTGGTGTCGAGCACGCTCGGCCGGATCGATGACCCGGCCGTCGAACTGGTCGAGCAGGATCCTGTCGCGCTGGTGCGGCAGCTGAAACAGGAAGCGGGCCTGGATATCTGGCTCGCTGGCGGCGGGAAGCTGGCCGCCGCCCTGCTCGGTGAGATCGATGAAATGGTGATCAAGAGCTACCCGGTTGTCGCGGGTACCGGCATCCCGGCCTTCGACGGTGAATTCCGGCCGACGCTGTTCGAGCCGACCGATCGCAAGGAATTCGGCAACGGCAACCAGGTCACCTGGTTGACTCGCGCCTGACCCGACAATGGCGACGGCCGAACAGCTTTCGCCGCGGCCGTCGCCGTCGGGGGAGATCATGCGCCGCGGACCCGGTCGTAGATCAGGTACAGCGCACCGGATTCGGTGGTGGACAGATCGGTCAGCGACCAGCTCGATGCCGCGAGGCCGTCCTCGAAGAGCCGGGACCCGCCGCCGGCGATCTCCGGGCACTGGGTGATGGTGATCCGGTCGACCTCGTCGGCCGCGAGCAGTGCCTTGATGACGCTGCTGCTGGCCAGCACGACGATGTCGCCGCCGGGCTGCTGGCGCAGCTGCTTCACCGTTTCCACCGGGTCGGCGTCCGCGATCCGCGAGTGCTGCCACGGGGATTCGGTGAGCGTGGTGGAGAAGACCACCTTCTCCACGGCGTCCAGCCACTGCCCGAAGGCGCGGTCGCGCGGGTCGGCGTTCTCGTCGACGGCCACGGTCGGCCAGTAGCCGCCGAAACCCTGGTAGTTCTTGCGGCCGAGCAGCGCGGTGGTGGCCGCCTCGGTCATCTGCACCATCCGGTCGCGGGCGGTGTCGCTCACGGCGTGCGGCACGATCCAGCTCATGTCGTAGTCGCCGCCGGGGCCGTTGGTACGGCCGTCCAGCGAGAGGGTGATGTTGGCAACGACCCGGCGGTTTCCTGTGTTCGTCATGATGTTTCCTTCTTGTCTGTGACGCTGTCCGCGTCGTTGAGATAGATACTTCCGCCGGACGGGCGCCGGAACATCTGCCACCTGGCCGATACGTGGTGGCCGAGGTGGCCGATCTGTCGGCCCGGGAGGGTCGCGTGCACAGGCTCGGCATGTCAGACTGCTGACGCGATGCCAGACTCCGCCGACGCACTACCTACCGAGCTGTCCTCGTTCATCGGCCGCACCGAGGAAGTCGAGGCGATGGCCGCTGTGGTTGCGCCGGGCAAGGTCGTCACGCTGGTCGGTCCCGGCGGCTGCGGCAAGACGCGGCTCGCGCTCCGAGTGGCCCGCACTGTGTTCGAGACCTGGCCGGATGGTGTCCGCTGGGTTGCGCTGGAGGATGAACACGACGACGCGGCGGTCGTGCACCGGGTGGCCGCGGCGCTGGGCGTGCTGGTGCCCACCGGCGCCGATCCCGTCGCGACCGTGGCCCGCGGGCTCGCCGACCGCGAAACCCTGCTGGTACTGGACAACTGCGAACAACTCGGAGACGGCGTCGCGGCGTTGGTCACCGGACTGCTCGGGCGTTGTCCACAACTCGGTGTGCTCGCGACAAGCCGTGCGCCGCTAGGGGTCGGCGGCGAGCAGGTGCGCCGGGTGCCCCCGCTCGCACTGGCCGACGCGTTGACGCTGTTCCTCGCGCGTGCGCACGCGGGCGAGCCGACACCGGAGGCACGCACCGCGGCCCGCCGCGTGTGTGACCGCCTCGACCGGCTGCCCCTTGCCCTCGAGCTCGCCGCAGGCTGGACCGGCACGCTGTCGCTTGCCCAGCTCGCGGACTCGCTGCACGAGCCCTTCGCGGTGCTCGACGGCGGTTCCCGCACCGCCCCGTTCCGGCAGCAGACCCTCGCGGAATCGATGCGCTGGAGCCATGACCTGCTCGACGACGACGAACGAGTGCTGTTCCGCAGGCTCGGGGTGTTCGAGCCAGGCTTTGCCGCCGACGAGGTGGCCGAGTTGGACGCGACGCCGGGTCGCGCGTTGCGGACCCTGCGCGGGTTGATCGACAAGTCGCTGGTCTCGGCGGACACGACCGGTGCGGTGGCGCGCTACCGAATGCTCGGCGTGGTGCGGGATTACGCGCTGCTACAGCTTGCGAAGGCCGACGAGACCGAGCTGCTGCGTGAACGTCATCTCGCGGGGTACCTCGCGTTGGTCGAGCGCGTCGAACCCCTGCGCAGCAGTGACCAGGACTCCTGGCGAGCCCGAATCACGCTGGAATTAAACAACATTCGTGCCGCCATCGACTGGGGTCTGCGCCGCGACGATCCATCCGGTGGGCGCAGGCTGGCCGCCGCGATGGCGTGGTTCTGGTACCTCGAACCGCGCGGCCTCGAAGGGGTGCGGGTGTTGCAACTGGCCGTCGACCGCGGCGCCGGGGCGCGTGATGAGCTGCAAGCCCGGGTGCTGGTCGGCCTGGCACTGGTCTGCGACACCGCTGTCTACGGCTTCGTCGGCTACGAATCGGCCCGTGCCGCAGCGGCATTGGCCGCCGAGGTCGGCGCCGCCGAGGTCGGCAGGCTGGCGCGCTCGCTGTGCGCGGTCGAGCAACTCGGCATCGACCTGGAACGGGCGTACGCCGACGCCGACGCGTTGCACCGGGACGCGCTGCGGTTCGGCGACGCATTCATCGCCGATTCGACGCAGGCGTTGCTCGGGCTGATCCACCTGTTCCGCGACGAATACCGCAGCGCCATCGAACAACTCGACCAGGCGCTCGTCGGCATGCGCAAGCGCAACGACCGCGGCTTCGTCTCCTTCGCGCTCACCTGGCTCGCCACCGCGACCGCGCAGTCGGGCGACTTGTCGCGCGCCGCCGAACTCGCGGAGAACGCCGTCGCGACCGCGCAGCCGCTGCACGACTTCCACCACATGGGATCGGCCCGGGCGGCGCTCGCCGAAATACGGGTGCGCCAAGGCCGTCTCGACGATGCCGCCGCCGCACTCGCCCCGATCGATCGCCTGCTCGACGGGGAAGCATCGCCGTTCGTGCCGGGCTGGGAACGCGTGCACGGCATGCTGGCGCTGGCGGCCGGGAACCCGGCGGAAGCCATCGCGTGGTGCCGTCGGGAGGGGCGCACGCCCGGCGATACCGCCGATGGGCCGCTCACCCCGTGGACCCAGGTGGTGCTTGCCACGGCGCTGCGTCAACTGAGCGAAGAACAACCGGACGCACGCGAATCCGATGCGGCGGCAGCGCTTCTCGACCCGCTGGCGATCGAGCCGATGATCCGCGCGCTGCCCTCGGTGTACGCCGACGTGCTCGACCAGCAAGCATTCCTGTTGCACCACAGCGATATCGAGCACGCGCTACGTCTGCACCACGAAGCGCTCCGCATCCGGGCCGAGCACGAACTCGTACTCGGTTGCGCGGCAAGCCTCGAGGCGCTCGCGGTGGCGCTGGCTCGGCGCGGCACCGTCGAATCGGCCGCCGTTCTCCTCGGCGCCGTCGAACGCGCCCGCTCGGATACCGGATCGGTACCGGGACGATCCGTAGGCACTGCCCGCGCACTGCTGAGTTCTCTTGTCGCCGAAGAAGATCTGGCCGACTACCGCGACCGCGGCCGAACCATGGACATCACGCAGGCCGTCGACTACGCCACCAAGGCGCGCGGCAAACGCAATCGCCCGGATTCCGGCTGGGCGAGCCTGACCCCGATGGAACGGTCCGTCGTCGATCTCGCCGTCTCCGGCCTGTCCAACCCGGAGATCGCCGCCCGCCTGTTCATCAGCCGCGGCACGGTCAAGACCCACCTCGCGCACGTCTACGCCAAACTCAGCATCGCCAACAGAACCGAGCTCGCCCGGCTGCACGTGCCCGCGGCGGGGCGCGCTTAGGTCATCCGTCGCCGAGAAACGACAGCCGGACCTGACGCTCGGGATTGTCGACATTGAGATCGACGAACGCGACGGACTGCCAGGTACCCAAGGCCATCGCACCGCCGATCACCGGAATCGTCGCGTAGGGCGGGATCAGCGCGGGCATCACATGTGAGCGCCCGTGCCCGCGCGACCCGTGCGCGTGCCGCCACCGATCGTCGGCGGGCAGCAGATCGCCCAGCGCGGCCAGCAGGTCGTCATCGCTGCGCGCACCCAACTCCATCACCGCGATACCCGCGGTCGCGTGCGGCACGAACACATTCAGCAGCCCGTCACCGCCGCCGGAGGCTTCGCGCACGAACGTCGCGCACTGCCCGGTGATGTCCTGCACGACCTCGGTCCGTCCGGTGGTCACCGTGAATACCGTGCTCTTCATCACCTGCCCGCCTCTCCGCGTATTCAGGCCAGATTTGGGCGCGGTAACAGTGACGTCGGCGGCCGGCGGCGGCATGCCGGGTTGCGCTAGCCCATACCTGGCGAGTTACCCATGTGCTTGCGAAATCAGTTGTTGCGTGGCCACCCCTTAATCAGTGTATGGCCAAGTCCGACCAGCGAAACAGCTCCGCCGCGCCGGTCGGCTGAGGAGGTAGCCGGAATCCGCTGGACGACGGCCGGTACGCTGGGTTGCTGTTAGCAGCTGGTAGTCGATCTTGGAGGACCCTGTCGTGGCTCTCGTTGTTCAGAAGTACGGAGGATCCTCGGTGGCTACCGCCGAGCGCATCCGGCGCGTCGCTGAACGGATCGTCGAGACCAAGAAGGCAGGCCACGACGTGGTGGTCGTCTGCTCGGCCATGGGCGATACCACCGACGAACTGCTCGACCTCGCCCAGCAGGTGGCGCCCGCGCCACCGGCGAGGGAAATGGACATGCTGCTCACCTCGGGTGAGCGCATCTCGAACGCGCTGGTCGCGATGGCCATCCACTCGCTCGGCGCCGAGGCTCGCTCGTTCACCGGCTCGCAGGCCGGCGTGATCACCACCGGCGCGCACGGCAACGCCAAGATCATCGACGTCACCCCGGGCCGGCTGCGCCAGGCGCTGGACGACGGGCAGATCGTGCTCGTCGCCGGGTTCCAGGGCGTCAGCCAGGACAGCAAGGACGTCACCACGCTCGGTCGCGGCGGCTCCGACACCACCGCGGTCGCGCTGGCCGCGGCGCTGGAGGCCGACGTCTGCGAGATCTACACCGACGTGGACGGCGTCTTCACCGCCGACCCGCGGATCGTGCCGGACGCGCAGCGGCTCGAGCAGGTCTCCTACGAGGAGATGCTGGAACTCGCGGCCTGCGGCGCGAAGGTGCTGATGCTGCGCTGCGTCGAATACGCGCGCCGGTACAACGTGCCTGTGCATGTTCGCTCGTCCTATACCGACAAGCCCGGCACCTACGTTTACGGATCGATGGAGGACATCCCCTTGGAGCAAGCAATCCTCACGGGCGTCGCGCACGACCGCAGCGAGGCCAAGGTGACCGTGGTCGGGCTGCCCGACGTGCCCGGCTACGCCGCCAAGGTGTTCCGCGCGGTCGCCGATGCCGAGATCAATATCGACATGGTGCTGCAGAACGTCTCCAAGATCGATACCGGCAAGACCGACATCACCTTCACCCTGCCCAAGACCGACGGCGCGCGCGCCGTCGAGATGCTGACCAAGCAGCAGGACGAGATCGGCTTCTCGCAGGTGCTCTACGACGACCACATCGGCAAGGTGTCGCTGGTCGGCGCGGGCATGAAGAGCCACCCCGGCGTCACCGCCACGTTCTGTGAGGCGCTGGCCGACGCGGGCGTGAACATCGATCTGATCTCCACCTCCGAGATCCGGATCTCGGTGCTGGTCCGCGACACCGAGCTGGACGAGGCGGTCCAGGTGCTGCACCGGGCCTTCAATCTGGGCGGCGACGAGGTCGCCGTGGTGCACGCGGGAACAGGACGTTGACATGATCGGGTCAAGCGCGGAGGCGGTAGCGCAGCGTGACCACGCAGCGCTCCCGATCATGTCGAAAGGGACACAGCGATGGGCATTCGAGTAGGTGTCGTCGGCGCGACCGGACAGGTCGGCGCCGTCATGCGAAAACTGCTGGAGGAGCGCAACTTCCCGGCCGACGAGGTGCGGTTCTTCGCGTCCTCGCGCTCGGCGGGTAAGGCGCTGCCGTGGCGCGGCGGCGAGATCGTGGTGGAAGACACCGAGCTCGCCGACCCGTCCGGGCTGGACATCGCGCTGTTCTCGGCCGGTGCCACCATGTCTCGCGTGCAGGCCCCGCGCTTCGCCGCGGCGGGTGTCACCGTGATCGACAACTCGTCGGCCTTCCGCAAGGACCCCGACGTTCCGCTGGTGGTCAGCGAGGTCAACCCCGAGGCGACCCGCAATCTGGTCAAGGGCATCATCGCGAACCCGAACTGCACCACCATGGCCGCGATGCCGGTGCTGAAGCCGCTGCACGACATCGCCGGGCTGCGCCGTCTGATCGTGTCCAGCTACCAGGCGGTGTCCGGTAGCGGCCTGGCCGGCGTGGAAGAGCTTGCGACGCAAGCGCGCGCGGTGATCGACGACGTCGAGAAGCTGACCCACGACGGCAGCGCCGTGGACTTCCCCGCGCCGAACAAGTACGTCGCGCCCATCGCGTTCAACGTGCTGCCACTGGCCGGTGCGCTGGTCGACGACGGCTCCGGCGAGACCGACGAGGATCAGAAGCTGCGCAACGAGAGCCGCAAGATTCTCGGCCTGCCCGACCTGCTGGTGAGCGGCACCTGCGTGCGCGTCCCGGTGTTCACCGGACACTCGCTGTCGGTGAATGCCGAGTTCGACCAGCCGATTTCGGTCGAACAGGCCAAGGAGATCCTGGCCAAGGCGCCCGGCGTCAAGCTCGTCGAGGTGCCGACCCCGCTGCAGGCGGCCGGTGTCGACGACTCGCTCGTCGGCCGGATCCGCCAGGATCCGGGTGTGCCGGACGGTCGCGGTCTCGCCCTCTTCATCTCCTGCGACAACCTGCGTAAGGGTGCCGCCCTCAACACCATTCAGATCGCCGAGGTCCTGCTCAGCAATCGCTGAGGTGCTGCGGCCGTGCCTCGCGCACGGCCGCAATCATCCTTAGTTGGCGTCGTAGCGGGTGCTCAGTAGGCGCTCGGCGAACGAATGGCCCGCCTCGATCTCGTAGGCGCCGAGCACTTTTCGCCACCCGCCGTCGTCCCAGATCTCGAACGCCCGATCCGGGATCCGGATCTGCGCCTCGACCGTCTCACCCGGCTCGGCTTCGACGCGGGCGAAACCGGTCAGCCAGCGGGCGGGCCGGACCACCGAATCCGCCACGGGCGCAAGGTAGACCTGCACCACCTCACCGCCCCGGCGCGCGCCGGTATTGCGCAGCCGGACCGTCACCGCAGTGCCCTCGTTGGCGATCGACTCGTAATCCCATGTGGTGTAACCCGATCCGTGCCCGAACGGGAAGGCAGGAGTGGTGCCTGCCCGCTCCCACGCGCGATAGCCGATGAACACGTCCTCCCGGTAGACGAGCTCGCCGTCGGTCGGGGTGACCTCCGAGACCGGGCAGTCGGCCAGCGTGGCAGGCCAGGTGGTCGGCAATCGACCGCCGGGCTCGGTAACGCCGAGCAGTACCTCGGCGAGTGCGGCCCCCGCCTCCTGACCGGGGAACCAGGTCAGCAGAATCGCGGGAACCTCGTTCCGCCACGGCATTTCCACCGGCGACCCGGCATTCACCACCACGATGGTGTTCGGGTTGGCCGCGACCACCCGGCTGACCAGTTCGTCTTGGCGGCCGGGCAGCTTCAGGCTGGTGCGATCGAAGCCCTCGGACTCGACCTGCTCGGTGGTCGCGACAACGACTACCGCGACATCGGCCGCCCGCGCCGCCTCGACGGCCTCGGCGATCAGGTCGTCCGGATCACGCCTCGGTTCGCCGTGCGCGAGAGTGAACAGGATGGCCTGAATGGGCATGCCCGCGAACTTCATCGGCGTATGGGTCATGGTCACCTCGACCCGCGTTCCCGCCGTGAGCTCGACCGTGCCACGTTCGGTCGGCGTGCCGAAGAAGGCGTCGAACGGGTCTGCGCCCGTGAGTGTTTCGGCGCCGTCGAACAGCACGGTGTCGCCGACGGCGAGCCGGAAGTCACCGATTCCCTTGGTGCCGAACGCATGCGCACCGGACTCCTCCGGCGTGAAGGTGCCGTGCACCTCGACGGTATGCAGTGCGTCGTAGTCGATGCCCTCGGGCAGTTCGCCGAGCCAGTTGACCATGCCGTTGGGCAGCGAGCTCTCCCCGAGCAAGGCGCCGTCGGCATCGAAAACGCGGGCGCGCAGGTCGAATCCGCGATCCGCGGCACCGAGGTCGTCGCTCGGGGCAGCGCCGATCGAGTAGGTCAGCGCGCCGTCCGGCAGCGCGGCGGTCAATCCGTCGAGCGGCGAAACCACGGATGCGGGGAAGACGGTGGCCGAGCCGCCGCCGAGAATGCGGGCGTCCCTGGCGGCGAGACCGCTCAGCGCGACCGTCGTCCGTGCCGCGTCGAGGGGGAGCGCGGGGCGCTGGCCGACCGTCTCGTTGCGCACCAGAACGAAACCGCGAGAGGCGATCTCACGTGCCAAGGCCACCCCGTCGATCTGCTCCGGCGGCGTGGTCACCACGGGCTCGGCGCCGTCCAGCAGGCCGATCCGGGCCGCGAGCCGCAGCACATTGCGCACCGCCGCGTCGACCGCTGACTCGTCTACGTCGCCGTTGCGCACCGCCTCGACCAGCGCGTCCCCGTACACGCCCTGCGGCCCCGGCATCGCGACATCCAGGCCCGCGGTGATCGTGCCGACCGTCGACCTGGCGGCCGTCCAGTCGGAGACGACGATGCCGTCGAAACCCCATTCCCCGCGCAGTATTCCGTTCAACAGCTCGCCGTGCTCGGTCATCGTCGTGCCGTTGACCTTGTTGTAGGCGGCCATCACCCCCCACGGACCGGCATCGCGAACCATCGCCTCGAACGGCGCGAGATAGAGCTCGCGCAGCGCGCGTGCGGAGACGACGTTGTTCACGGTGAAGCGTTCGGTCTCGGCGTCATTGGCGACGAAATGCTTTACGGTGGTGCCGATTCCGCCGTCCTGCACGCCGCTCACGTAACCGGTCCCGATGCGGCCGGTCAGATACGGATCCTCGGAGTAGCTCTCGAAATGCCTTCCACCCAAAGGTGATCGGTGCAGATTGACGGTCGGCGCGAGCAGCACGTGCACGGCTTTGCGCCTGGCCTCCTGCGCGAGCAGCCGACCGGCCCGCCTGGCCAGTTCCGGATCCCAGCTCGCGGCCAGCGCGGTCGGCGACGGCAGCGCGATGGACGGATCATCGGCGGTCCAGTGGATCCCGCGCACGCCGATCGGCCCGTCGGACATCACCAGCGACCGCAACCCGATCTCGGGCAGCGCGGGCAGCGACCACATGTCCTGCCCCATCAGCAGCCGGGCTTTGGCCGGAAGGTCGAGCTTCCCGAGGGCCGCCGTCACGGCCTCCTCGCGGGTCTCGTCGGCTGGACTCATGATGAACTCCTTTGTCGGTCGCCCCGTTGTCCTGCTGGGCCTGGGTGAGCGCTGCCCCCTGGGTCCATGATCGCGGTCTAAGACAGTGGCTCGGCGCGAAGTTGTCCATAGATGACGTAGCCGGCCGAGAGTGGTACCATATGTCGTACCGTTATGAGGAGGATTCGTGGCCGCTGCGATTACGGCAAGTGAGGCGCGCAAGCACCTGTTTCCTCTGGTCAAGCAGGTAAATGAGGACCATGACACGGTGGAGATCGTGTCGAAGGGGGGTAATGCGGTGCTGATGTCCAAGGAAGACTACGACTCGCTGATGACCACGGTCCAATTGCTCAGCGGACCCGATGGCGCACGGCTACGACGATCGATTCAAGAGCTCGAGGGTGGTGGCGGGACCGCCCGCGAGCTCCTCGAATGAGGCTCGTTTTCTCCGAATCGGCTTGGGAGGAATACACCGCTTGGCTGCAGCGCGACCGCACTGTGCTGAAGACGGTGAACGCGCTGATCAAGGCGATTATGAGCGACCCCTTCGAGGGGATCGGCAAACCTGAGCCGCTGAAGCACGACCTCGCCGGATACTGGTCTCGCCGGATTACGCAGGAGCACCGCATCGTCTACAAAGTTGTCGAGGATGCGTTGTGGATTGCGAAAGTCGGTAAACACTACGAATGATGTTGCCGCAGCCGGGCGGGCAGGTGACCGCCGAAATCCGGTCGCCTGCCCGCCCTCGCGGCTGTTAGCCTCCGCCGATGGCGAACCCTTATCCCCATGTGTATCTAGGTGACCGAATCGTTGCGGCCGAGGCGGCCACGGTTGGTGTCGCATCGTCGGCGGTGCTGTACGGGCTCAGCGTCTACACCGTCTTCCCGGTTCACGTGGCGGGGGCAGCACATACGGCATTTCGGCTGGCGGATCACTTCCGGCGGCTGGAGGAGTCCTGCAAGATCATCGGGATCGATCGGTTCGCGGTGGAATGGGATTACGACCGGTTCTACGCCGCGGTCGTCGAGCTCGTCGGCCGCAATGCCCCGACCGATGACGTATTCGTGCGCGCCACCGTGCATGTCGTCGAGTCGATTCCGGGCACCAGGGTGCGCGGCTGTGCGATCCAGGTCAGCCTGTTCATCTACGACGCGGTGCCGATCGTCCCGCAGGACGGCATGCGGCTGAAATCCAGTCCGTGGCGGCGCATTCCGGACAACGCGATTCCGTCCCGCGCGAAAGTCAACGGCGCATACGTGAATTCGGTGCTGGCCAAGCAGGACGCGATCGACAGCGGTTACGACGACTGCATCTTCCTCGACGGCAACGGCCACCTCTGCGAGCTCAGTGCGGCCAACATCTTCCTGGTCCGCAACGGCACGCTGATCACCCCCGACGTGTCCTGCGACATCCTCGACGGCATCAACCGCCGAACCATCCTCACCCTGGCGGCCGAGGACGGCATCCCGGTCATCGAGCGCACCGTCGACCTGACCGAGCTCTACATCGCCGACGAGGTCTTCGTCACCGGCACCTCCGCGGGCGCGGCCCCGGTCTTCGAGGTCGACGGGCGCACGGTCGCCGACGGGCAGCCCGGCCCGATCTCCCAGGCCCTGCGCAAGCGGCACGCCGCCGCGCTGCGCACCGACGACCTGCACGGCTGGATCACCCCGCTCGACTGACCACGCGCGAGCGTCCGGGCTACCCCTGCGCGTGCTCGGCCCGGCGTTCGCGCACTCGCGGGGGGAGGTCAGGACGGACGCGTTCGAGCAGCTTCCCACCGAACGCGGCAGCCATCGGAGCGAAGAACCAGGCGTACCAGATGTACGGCGTGACCCACACCAGCCCGGCGGTCACCACGAAGACGGAGGTGACCGCCGCGGACGCGTTGGCGCTGATCCGGAGCTGCACCGGATCGACGCCGGGGCGCAGTACCGCACGCCGCCAGGCGAATTCCTTCATGACCGCCTCGCTGCCGAACAGCGCCGCGGCAGTCGCGGCGAACAGGCACGCGGCCAGCTTGTTGTCCGGCGCGTGCCCGAATATCGCGGTCGGGAACGGCAGGAAGGCGGCGAACAGCAGCAGTGGCGCGTGCGCCGCGGTGGTCGCCCGGTCCAGCCCCTCGACCTCGTCGATGAAGATGTGGTGCCTGCGCCACACCGACCACAGCAGGAAGAACGCCAGCACGAAGGCGACGAACGACGCCTTCTCATGCCAGAGGAAGTCGGCCAGGGCGTGCGGACTCGCCAGCTCCTCGCCCTCGGGCCGTTTGATCTCGATGACGAGCAGCGTGATCGCGATCGCGAGAACCGCGTCGGCGAACGCGCCCATCCGATGGGCGCTGAAATCCTCGTCCCTGGCAGGGGGGCACTACGCGGTCGGTCACTGCACAGCTCCTAACGGCAACGCGGTAATCGGTTGAACCGTATCGGATCACCGGCCGCCGGTCCTGCTACGGGAAGATGTGCTGATCACGCGACCGGGAATCGGTCGGCGAGAGCGATGGCCGGAGATGCCGTAGCTTCAATCGGGACACAGTTGATTCCTGATTGAGGGGTGCGCATGACCGGTCTTGCCGAAGCGTCCGATCGCGGCATGGAGAGTGCGCCGCTCGATGTCGCCGCGAGCGGCCACGAGCCCGAGGGCGCGAAGTCCGCGCACGGCGATCAATGCTTCGGCTGCGGGCCGGGAAATCGCGCCGGGGTCGCCATGGTGTCGACGCTGGTGGACGGGCGCCTCGTCGGCACCTGCACCTTCGACGAAAAACACCAGGGCGCACCGGGTCTGGCGCATGGTGGCGTGGTCGCGGCGGTGCTGGACGAGGCATCGGGCAGCGTGCCGACCCGGAGCGGGATTCCCGCGGTGACCGCCAAACTCACGGTGAACTACGTCAAACCCGCTCCGCTGCACCGCCAGATGACGGTCTCCGCGCACGTGGATCGCCGCGAGGGCGCCCGCAAGCTGCACATCTACGCGCGGCTCGAACTCGACGGCGAGCTCATCGCCGAGTCGGACGCGCTGTTCATCGTCGTCTCCCCGGACCACTTCCGCGTGCACGGCGCCAAGGACGGTGAGTTGCCTTTCCTCGGTGTGTGATTCAGCGGATGCCGGGAGCGCCGGGGCCGAGGCAGGCCATGATCGCGCACCCCGGTGCGTTATCCGCGAAGGGCGGCGCCAGCGGGAAATTCAAGCAGGACAGGACATTGCAGCCCGGGTAGGCGAACGGCCCGGCGCCGAATACCGCGAGCACGAAGTTCAGGTCGACGAACTGGCTCGGATTGAGCCGCACCGGCGGTTCGACATACGGCCCCGGGTCGGGGATGGGCGGCTCATCGAACGCCGCGAACAACCTGCGGAAGAACTCGTACGGCAGTTCCGCGGTGTTCTGGATGGTGCCGGTCAGCCCGGACTGGCTGACATTGCCGTAGAACCCGGTCCACACCACCATCAGGTCCAGGCTCGGCATGACGAAGACGTTCTGCATGCCGAGCCCGGCCATCATGTACACGTCGGACGGCAGGATGCTCGCGGCTTCCGCGCAACCGGGTCCGAGCCAGAACAGATAGCCGTAGCACTTGTTGGCCGGTGACGGCTGACGCGCCTGCCGCAGATACTCGGTCGAGACGAGTTGCTGTGTGCCCCAACGTCCGTCGTTGCTGACGAGCAGGCCGAGTTTGGCGAAATCGTTCGGCGGGATCAACAGATGCGCGTAGCCGTAGGTGTGCCCGGCTCGATCACGCGCCCAGTAGTAGTCGCCACGTTCGATACCGAGCGGACCGAAGAGTTCCCGTTGCGCGAATTGCTGCAGCGGTTCGCCGATGGCCAATTCGAGGACGTAGGAGAGTAGATCGACATTGCGCTGGCTGTAGCTGAATACCGCGCCGGGCGGATTGTCCAGCGGCACACCGAGCGCCTGCACCGCGCTGTTCGGGTCGATCGGCACGACACCGGTGGCACCCTCGGTCAACACGCCGACCTTCATCCCCGACGACTCGGTGAGCAGGTTCTGCACGGTGATCGAGCGATGCTCGGCGTCACCGAGTTCCGGCGGCAGATATCGATCGATCGGTGCGGCGAGATCGAGCTTGCCCTGGTCCCAGGCGATCCCGGCGAGCAGCGAGACAACGCTCTTGGTGGCGCTCCAGATATTCCACGCCACATTGCCGGTCTGCGCGTTCGTCGGTCCCTCGCCGATCAGGCAGTTGTGCCGAAATACCTGAACATTGATGCGGTTTCGGCTCGCGGCGAAGGCCAACGCGTCCGCGAGCCGCGCGCTGTCGAGGCCGACCTGCTCCGGCTGTGCGCGCGCCAATTCGCGGCCGGATTGCACCGCGCAACTCACCGGATCGTTCACGGGCTCGGCGGACGCCTGCCCGCCGCCGGTGCAGACATTCCCAGCGACCAGCGATAACACAGCGAACCCAACGAGGAACCCACCGAATCGCCCCATGCGCACGAGGCTATCGCGCGCGCTGGGCGGTGACGGGCGAATGGCGAGTTACGGTGTGCCCGAGCTTCACCGGATCCCCGGCGCGTCCGGGCCGAGGCACGCGAGAATCGCGCAACCCGGTGCGGTGTCCCAAAACGGCGGCTCCAGCGGGTAGTCCAGGCAGGAGAAGACATTGCAGCCCGGATAGGCGCCCGGGCCGATGCCGAACACCGCGAGCAGAATGTCGGGGTCGACATACGTTCTGGGATCCAAGCGCACCGGGGGCTCGACGAACGGGCCCGGGTCGGGCATGGGCCGGTCGTGGAACGCCGCGAACAGTTTACGGAAGAACTCGTACGGCAATTCCGCCTGGTTCTGCAAAGTGCCGGTCAGGCCCTTGCTGCTGCGATTGCCGAAGAAACCGGTCCAGACCACCGTGAGGTCGAGGCTCGGAATGCCGAAAACGTTCTGCATCCCGAGTCCGTCCATCATGAACACGTCGGGCGGCACGTTATAGAGCGGCGCCGCGCATTCAGGCCCGAGCCAGAAAAGGTATCCGTAGCATTCGTTGGCCGATGACGGTTTGAGCGCCAGCCGCAGATATCGTGACGAGACGAGTTGCTGTGTGCCCCAACGCCCGTCATTGCTGACGAGCAGGCCGAGTTTGGCGAAATCGTTCGGCGGGATCATCAGATGGGCGTAGCCGTAGGTGTGCCCGGAGCGATCGCGGGCCCAGTAGTAGTCGCCCCTTTCGATCCCCAGCGGATCGAACAGCTCGCGCTGCGCGAATTGCTGCAACGGCTCGCCGACAGCCAATTCCAGTACGTAGCTGAGTAGATCGACGTTGCGCTGGCTGTAGCTGAATTCCGTGCCGGGTGGGTTGTCCAGCGGCATACCCAACGCTTGCACCGCGCTGTTCGGATCGATCGGAACCACCCCGGTGATGCCCTCGGTGAGCGCGCCGACCGCAAGGCCCGATGACTCGGTGAGCAGATTCTCCACAGTGATCGAGCGATGCTCGGCGTCACCGAGTTCCGGCGGCAGATACCGATCGATCGGTGCGGAGATCTCGAGCTTCCCCTGATCCCACGCGATGCCCGCGAGCATCGAGACGACGCTCTTGGTGGAGCTCCAGATGTTCCACGCCACGTTCCCGGTCTGCGCGTTCGTCGGTCCCTCGCCGATCAGGCAGTTGTGCCGAAACACCTGCACGTTCAACCGATTTCGGGTGGCGGCGAAAGTCAGCGCGTCCGCGAGCCGTTCCGAATCCAGGCCGACCTGCTCCGGCTGCGCCCGCGCGAACTCGCGCCCGGACTGCGGGGTGCACCGCACCTCACCGGACACGCGGCTGGGCGCCGCCTGCGCGCTCGCGGCGAATACATTGCCCGCGACCAGCGATAACACAGCGAACCCAACGAGGAACCCACCGAATCGCCCCATGCGCACGAGGCTATCGCGCAAGCTCGCCGGGACCGGGCCACCGAGGCGGCGAGCCGGGCGGAAAACACAAACGCCGCCAGGTCGCAAAACCTGGCGGCGCTGAGTCGCCGGACGCGCGGCCTCGCGCATTCGCTCTCGCAAGCGCTCCAACAGGCCAGCGTCACGACTCTGCGTCGACGTCCCACAAGCGCCTCTCGGCGGGTGGTCGCTCGTAGCGACAAAGGGGTGAGGCCCGGGGCTGTCCGGACGCCGACAGTGGTGATCAACGACCGCCCACCCAGATGTATTCCACGTCCTGGCCGAACACTCCCGCAATCCTTTTCTTGACTAATTCCAGAAAAGGGGGAGTATCGGATTCATGCACACCAACCACACCGATCCCCGAGCGCAGTTGCGCGCGGCCGGTCTACGGGTCACCGCCCCGCGGATCGCGGTGTTGGACGCGGTCGCGGCCGCACCGCATTCGGATGCGGATCGGGTCGCGGCCACCGTTCGGGCAGCCCTGGGTTCGGTGTCCACGCAGGCCGTCTATGACGTATTGCGGGCCTGTGTGAACGCCGGACTCCTGCGGCGCATCGAGCCGGCCGGTTCGGCCGCGCTGTACGAGACCCGAGCCGGGGACAACCATCACCACCTGGTGTGCCGCAGCTGCGACACGGTCGTCGATGTCGACTGTGTCGTGGGTAGCGCCCCCTGCCTGCAACCCGCCGACGACCACGGATTCGCGGTCGACGAGGCGGAGGTCGTTTTCTGGGGTCTGTGCCCGACCTGTCGCACGAAGAGCGGCATCAATCCTGATTGAGCCCCGGGGGTACAGCCCACCCCCGGGCATTCACACCGACGAGGAGGCTTCGAGAATGACCAAGCCGACAACCACCAACACCGGAAC
The DNA here is from genome assembly GCF_050955855.1 of Nocardia sp. CA-128927. Classification (NCBI taxonomy): domain Bacteria; kingdom Bacillati; phylum Actinomycetota; class Actinomycetes; order Mycobacteriales; family Nocardiaceae; genus Nocardia; species Nocardia sp. CA-128927. Next base: position 562,914 of record NZ_CP192087.1, read on the forward strand.
GCCGGTGGAGAGCGACAACGAGTCGCTCACCGCGGGCACCCAGGGCCCGATCCTGCTGCACGACCACTACCTGATCGAGAAGCTGGCCCAGTTCAACCGCGAGCGGGTGCCGGAGCGGATCGTGCACGCCAAGGGCGCGGGCGCCTACGGCGAGTTGGTGGTGACCAACGATGTCAGCCGCTACACCAAGGCCAAGCTGTTCCAGCCGGGTGCGCGGACCGAGTCGCTGGTCCGGTTCTCCACCGTCGCCGGTGAGCAGGGCAGCCCCGACACCTGGCGTGACCCACGGGGTTTCGCGGTGAAGTTCTACACCGAGGACGGCAACTACGACCTCGTCGGCAACAACACCCCGGTCTTCTTCATCAAGGACCCGATCAAGTTCCCCGACTTCATCCGGTCGCAGAAGCGCCTGCCCGGCAACGGACTTCGCGACCACAACATGCAGTGGGACTTCTGGACCCTGCGCCCGGAAACGGCGCACCAGGTGACCTGGCTGATGGGTGATCGCGGCATCCCGAAGACCTACCGGCACATGAATGGCTACGGCTCGCACACCTACCAGTGGATCAACGCGGCGGGCGAGCGCTTCTGGGTGAAGTACCACTTCAAGACCGACCAGGGCATCGACTACCTCACCCAGGCCGACGCGGACCGGATCGCGGGCGAGAACGCCGACTACCACCGCAAGGACCTGTGGGACGCGATCGAGCGCGGCGAGTTCCCGAGCTGGACGCTGCACGTGCAGGTGATGCCGGTCGCCGACGCCGAGGGCTATCGGTTCAACCCGTTCGATCTGACCAAGGTGTGGTCGCACAAGGATTACCCGCTGATCGAGGTCGGCAAGTGGACGCTGAACCGCAACCCGGGCAACTACTTCGTCGACATCGAGCAGGCCGCCTTCGAGCCGTCGAATGTCGTTCCCGGCATCGGTTTTTCGCCGGACAAGATGCTGCTCGGCCGGGTGTTCTCCTACGCGGACGCGCACCGCTACCGGATCGGGACCAACTATGCGCAGTTGCCGCCGAACCTGCCGCGGGCCGCAGAGGTGAACTCCTACTCCAAGGAGGGTGCGATGCGGTACTTCTACAACGACGCGAGCGTGCCGGTGTACGCGCCGAACTCCTTCGGTGGCCCGCATGCCGATCCCACGCAGGCGCCCGACGGTGGTCTGTGGGAGTTCGACCCGACGATGGTGCGCGCGGGTTATGTGCAGCACGCCGAGGACGGCGACTTCACCCAGGCGGGCACCATGGTGCGTGAGGTCTTGAACGATGAGCAGCGCGACCGTCTGGTGAACAACATCGTCGGGCACGTGCTCGGCGGGGTGCAGGAGCCGGTGCTGGGCCGGGTGTTCGAGTACTGGACGAACGTGGATCCCGATCTCGGCAAGCGCGTCGAGGAGGGGGTCCGGGCGGGCCTCGACGGCGGTCCGACGCCGCCGCCCGCGCAGGGCTGAACGACGCCGTAATTCGATACCGAGGCAGGTGCGTACCCGGGTGGTGCGCACCTGCCTCGGTGATAGCCGCAGGTCATGCGGACCGAGGTTCCTGTTTGCCCGGCACTGGCTTGCCTGCAACAGTGATGGGATGTTTCGGCTGACGCGTGATTCCCGGGTGGCCTTGGCCACCGCCGTTCTCGTCCTACCGTTGCTCGCCGCCTGCGGCACCGATTCCTCCGCAGCCCATACCGACTCGCCGAGCGCCAGCGCGCAGGCCGACAACTCCGCCGCCGCCGACCTGGCCGCGCTGGAGAAGCAGTACGACGCACAGCTCGGCCTGTTCGCGGTCGACACCGGCACCGGCAAGACCGTCGCCGCACGCGGGGACGAACGCTTCCCGTTCCTGTCCACCTTCAAGGGACTCGCCGCCGCTGCCTTGTTGAAGGCGCACCCGCTCGCCACCGGCTACTTCGACCGCGTAATCCACTACACCGAGGCCGATCTCGTCAACTACTCGCCGGTGACCAGCACCAAGGTGGCCGAGGGTATGACCATCGCCCAGCTGGCCGAGGCCGGGATCACCCAGAGTGACAACACCGCGGGCAACCTGATGCTGCGCGAACTCGGTGGCCCGCAAGGGTTTACCGACTTCCTGCGCACTCTCGGCGATCAGGTGAGCCACCTCGATCGCTGGGAAACCGAGCTGAATACCGCGATCCCCGGCGATGAGCGTGACACCACCACCCCGGCCGCGCTCGCCGCCGACTATCGCGCGGTCGTGCTCGGCGACGTCCTCGGTGCGCCGGAGCGGGACAAGCTGATCACCTGGCTGAAGGCGAACACCACCGGCGGCAAGCGAGTTCGCGCGGGCGTGCCTGCGGGCTGGACCACCGGCGACAAGACCGGCACCGGTGACTACGGCTGCGCCAACGACGCGGCGATCACCTGGCCGGACGGTGCCCGCGCGCCACTCGTCATCGCCATCCAGACCCGCAAGTCCGTCAAGGAGGCCGAGGGGAGCAACGACCTGGTCGCCGACGCCACCAAGGTCGCGGTCAAGGCCCTGCGCTGACATCGGTTCCGCTGTCCGTCAGTCCTTTTGGCGGACAGCGGAACCCGGTCTTGTCAGGCGATTGCGCGCCGTGCGCGTAGTCCGGCGGTGCCGATCAGCAGATCGGCGATGATCTCGAAAACCGCCGCGAACCAAGAGAATCCGTTGACCTTGGCCGAGGCGGGCGGATTGATGAAGCTGTCGCTGAGCGGGCCGAACCAGTCCGGGAAAAGGTGCACCAGGGTGAATCCGGCCGCACTGACGAAGCCGACGGCGATGGCCGCGGCCGCGGCCCAGCGGTGGCCGGTGAACACCAGCACGATGGTCACCACCGCGAGGACGGATTGCACTGTGCCGAGCGCCATTACGGTGCTGGAAATGGTGTCCATGCCGCGCCGCAGATGATCGGCGCCGTGGATGAGCAGCGCTACCGCGAACAAGCCGGTAGCCCAGCGTAATTGGGAGTAGGCGGGCCCGGTGCCGAGATCCGGGCGGGCCGCTGTCGGGTAAGCCATGGTGACCCCCATCGGACGAGACGCGGATATGACTACGCGCAACTCTACGACAGAGTGTAGTAGACCTGGCCGATTTCGACCAGGTTTCTGCCAGCGGTTACAGCAGGCCCCACCAATAGAGCAGGCAGGCCAGTACCCAGACCACCACGGTTTCCATTGTTGCTCCCAATCTCCTTGGCGCTCTTGTCTCCATCATCCGCTATCCGGGCCCCGTTGCTACAACTCGGCGCATTCGCCGCCCACATGGCGGTATCAACGGCGGTGTTCCGCCTGCAAGGTGTTCTTAAGTCCGTGCTAAGCCCGCGCGTGCATTGTTTGTGTCAACACCGAACACACCGGGCGGAAGTTCCGGAGTGGCGGTGGGCGAGCCACCACCGGGGGTGGGGAACGAGGCGCGACCTGTCTTCGAGGGGTTGACAGGTCGGGCTTCGGGGAGAGTGCTTGCCGGGCCGGTCCACGAGGGGTGTCCGGCCTGGCAGGCCACTCGGGAAACCGGACACGCTTTCGCTGGCTCTTCCGGGAGCTGACCGGCAACGAGCACCGTGTTGCCACTGCTGAAGGTAACCGCGGGTGCGCGGCAACGGTCCCGACTCGGAAGGGTGGCCGGACCGGTTTCGGAGGGTAATCGGCCCGGCGCCACGGATTAGAACTCGTTCTAGACACTTTCGCCTATTTGTCTTACCGTCACGACATGTTGATCGATGCGTATCGGCCTGCTCCCGTCTTCGAGCTCCGCTCCGGCGCCACCTGGACGTCGCCGTGGGAGATGTATGCCGCGCTGCGCGAACAGGATCCGGTGCACCACGTGGTGCCGCCGACGCGTTCCGACCACGACTACTGGGTGCTCACCCGGCACGAGGACGTGTACGCGGCGGCCCGCGACAGCGAGACCTACTCCTCGCGCGACGGGCTGACCGTGGAATACGGCGAGCTGGAGCAGATCGGGCTCACCGACAATCCGCCGCTGGTGATGCAGGATCCGCCGGAGCACACCGACTTTCGCAAACTCGTCGCTCGCGGGTTCACGCCACGCCAGGTCAGCGAGGTGGAGCCGGTGGTGCGCCGATTCGTCCGCGACCGCCTGGACCGGATCGCCGAGGACGGCGGCGGCGACATCGTCAAGCAGGTGTTCAAGCCGCTGCCCAGCATGGTGGTGGCCTACTACCTCGGGGTGCCCGACGAGGATCGGGCGCGGTTCGACGGCTGGACCGACGCGGTGGTCGCGGGCAGCATCGACCGCGCGCAAACCCAGGCCCTGCCCGCCTCGATGGAGATGATGGGTTACTTCGCCGAACTCATCAAACGCCGCCGCACCGACCCGGGGGAGGACACGGTGTCGCTGCTCGTGCAGGCGGGCATGGCGGCCGACGACGCGGATGTGCGTGGCCTGGTGCAGATCCTGGCCTACACCTGGACGATGGTCGCCGGGGGCAATGACACCACGACGGGTCTACTCGGCGGCGCGGTGCAACTGCTGCAACAACATCCGGAGCAGCGGGCCGCGCTGGCCGCGGACCAGGACCGAATCCGCACGGCGGTAGAGGAATTCGCCAGGCTGACCGCGCCGGTGCAAGGTCTGGCGCGGACTGTCACACGTGATGTCGAGTTGCGCGGCGAGACAATCTCCAAGGGCCGCAAGGTATTGCTGGTGTTCGGCTCCGCCAATCGCGACGAACGGGCCTTCGGTGCCGACGCGGCGGCCCTCGATATCGACCGGAATCCGCAGCGAATCCTCACTTTCGGGCACGGAGCACATCACTGCCTGGGTGCGGCGGCGGCCCGGATGCAGGCCCGGGTCGCGCTGGAGGAACTGCTCGATCGCTTCCCGAACTTCACGGTGGATATCGACGCGGTCGAGTACGCGCCGGGTCCCTACGTCCGGCGGCCGACCACCGTCCCGTTCCGGTGCGCGGCATGACCGGAGGCTGGCTGGCGGACGATCGCGCGGAACTGGCGAGTGAACGCATCCTCGACGCGGTCCGCGCGCTGTTCATCGACAAGGGGGTCAGCGGCGTCGGCATGGCCGAAGTCGCCGAGGCCGCAGGCTGTTCCAGGGCGACGCTCTACCGCTACTTCGACAATCGGCAGGCCCTGTACGTCGCGTTCGCCGGTCGCGAGGCGCGTCAGGTGGTCGAGCGGGTGTGGCGTGATCCGGCCGTCAGTGCGGCCGCCGATCCCGGTGAGCAACTGCTCGACGGTCTAACCGCTCTGATCGCGGAGGTCCGGAAGACCCCGCACCTCGCCGTGTGGTTCGCGCCTGCCAACGCGGGAATCGTTGCGCAGCTGTCGAATTCATCGGAGGTGGTGGATACCCTCGCGACCGACTTCGTCAGCGGCTTCCGGCCGGACCTGCCCGCGCCCGCCGCTCGTCGGCTCGGCCAATGGTTCGTCCGCGTGATGGTTTCCCTGCTGACCCTGCCCGGTGCGGGCGAAGACGAAGAGCGAGCGATGCTGCGCACCTTCGCCCTGCCGTTCCTGCTCGACCAGCGAACCGTCATCGAATAGCCAACGACCGGAACCGTGTTGAACGGTTCCGGTCGTTGCGGGTTCGGGGCTACCGGCCGACGGTCTGCGCGGAGTAGTCGGGCAGGTCGTAGGACTCGGTCTTGGTGAGCATCTTCATCATCAGCGGCTTCATCACCCTCGAGGTCATCAGCTTGCTGACGGTCTGGCCCGCGCGAATGCCGAAGCTGGTCTTGGGCGTCATGGCCTTCAGCCCACCCGGCGGGAGCTCCTGGGCCTTTGCGATGAACGGGCGCAGCACCTCCTCGTAGCGGGCCAGCGCCTGCTCGGGATCGCCTGCGTGCGTGGCGATTTCACCGGCGAGCACGTACGCGCCGATCAGCGCCATCGCGGTGCCGTTGCCGGTGAGCGGCGAACCGCAGTACCCGGCGTCGCCGAGCAACACGACCCGGCCCTTCGACCAGGTCGGCATGTCGATCCGGGCCAGCTCGTCGAAGTAGAAGTCGGTCGCCTCGGCCATAGCGCCGGTGATCCGGTCCGACTCCCAGCCGCCGCCGGCCAGCCGCTGCCGGATCAGGTCCTGCTGGGCTGGCACATCGCGGCGCAGTGCGGGATCGGCGTCGGTGCGGATGGTGACCAGGGCCTTGCAGGTCACCGGGTCGGCGTCCGGGCGAAGCCCGATGTTGGTGGCGCCGACCAGCGAGTGCATGGTGAACCAGTTGTTCTCCACGCTCTCCGGGGAGGGCAGGGTGAAGAAGGACATGTAGCCGCCGAGGTAGGTGGAGAACTCCTCCTCCGGGCCGAACACCATCCGGCGGGTGCCGGAATGCAGTCCGTCGGCTCCGATCACGATGTCGAAGCGCTGCTGCGCGCCGGAGGCGAAGGTGACGTCGACGCCCGCCTCGTCCTGCGCGAGCTCGGTGATCCACTCGCCGTAGCGGTAGTCCACGCCGCCCGCCTCGGCCAGCGCGTCGAGCAGCACCTGGTTGAAATCGCCTCGGGTGAGCTCGATTTCGGCGACGCCACCCTTGCCCTCGAACAGCTCGGTCGGCATCCGCACGAGATCGCGGCCCGCCGCGTCCACGAACTTCATGCCGCGCTCGTCCAGCTGGTATTTGCGGATGCCCCGCATCAGGCCCATCCGCTCGGCCACCTCGGTGCTCGGCCCGCGCAGGTCGACGGCCTGCCCGCCCGGCCGCGGCGCGTCGGCCCGCTCCACCACGGTGGCCCGGATTCCTGCCCGAAGCAGTTGCAGCGCAACCGCATTGCCGCCGATGCCGCCGCCGGCGATCAGGATACGGAGCTCGGTAGCGGCGGAGTGGTTGGTGCTCATGGTCTGTCCCTTGCTTGACGCTGAATGTCTTAGACGTATGTCTACAGCACACTTGCACGGATGTATAGTACAAATGTGTAAGACGCTCGTTCGGCGAGCGGCGTGGGGACAGAGAAGCAGCGCTCGGCACCGCCCGCAAGTGCATCTAACAGCGTGGATTCACGGGAACGACAGCGCCATCGAGGCGGGCAGAACTCACCACGGCTAGCCCCATGTCTAGGGGTATGGCTGTGAGTGGCACACGGCTGCGGCAAACGCGAGGAGGCCGCACGCTGGTGTGCCACTCACGGCGCGCTACTGGGCGAGGTAGGCCTTCCAGCCGCCGAAGGTGGTGATGTCGGTGGCGGTGGTGGCGGCGTCGTAGGTACAGGCGAAGCCGATTACCGAACGGCCGTCGGCTAGTTCGATGCTGGTCAGCGCCATGGGGGCGGGGAGGGCGGCGAGGAAGCTGCCGAGTCCGGCCTCGGAGACGCGGAAGAGCTCGCCGAGGATGCGGGCGCCCAGGCCGTCGCCGTGGCGGACGAGTCCTGGTTTCGGGGGTGTGGTGTCCAGGGCGGTCAGGCGGTAGGCGTCGGTGGTGTGGATATCGCCGGCGAAGCGGGCGCCGATCTGTTCGAGCTGCCAGTGCAGTGGCTGGCCGCGCAGGTGCGCGCCGAAGACGGCCAGCTCGACGCCGCGTTCGACCAGCAAGGGGGTGGTCTCGGCGCCGAGCATGCGGGCGGCGAGATCGACGGCGACCTGGTCGGTGAAGGCGGGCGTCACCAGCATGACGCCGAACGGTGAACCGTCGGCGGTGGGTTCGCCGGGGATCGCGATCGATGTCATGTCGAGCAGGTTGCAGAAGTTGGTGTAGGTACCCAAGCGCCTGTTGATACCCAGCGGATCCGCTTCCACCGCAGCGATACTCGGGTGTTCAGTGGTCGTCGGCAGCAGTAGTGCATCGAAGCCGTTGAGCAGTTCGGTGGCCGACGCACGGGCGCGAGCCAAGGTGTCGAGATCGGCGGCGAACGCGGGACCTGTGGTGGCACCGGCTGATTCGATGATCGCGGCGACCGTGGGGTCGGCACCGGCGGGCGCGGTCGCCAGGAAGGCCCCGACCGCGGCGTAGCGCTCGGCGACGATCGCGCCGTCGTAGAGCAGCAGCGCGGCCTCGAGCAGGCCGGAGATGTCGACCTCTTCGATCTTCGCGCCGGAATCCGCGACGACAGCGGCGGTCCGCGCGAAAGCGTCCCGGTACGGTCCGCTCAGCAAGGCGAGGTCCGCGGCGCGCGGGATCGCGATGCGCGCGGCCAGCGGTGCCGCCAGTCGAACGTCTGCTGGCCATGCGCGACTGCGCGGATCACGCGGTTCGGGTCCCGACATCACCGCGGCGGCCGCCACCGCGTCCGCCAAGTCCGTAGCGAAGACGGTGACCGCGTCGTAGTCCGCGCAGGCGGGCACGACACCGTGCACCGGGATGATGCCCAAAGTTGCCTTGATGCCGACGATTCCGTGCAGCGCGGCAGGCACCCGACCGGAACCCGCTGTGTCGGTGCCGATTCCGATATCGGCGATGCCGAGCGCTACCGCCACCGCTGAACCCGAACTGGAACCACCGGAGATCAGCGCGGGATCGTGCGCGTTCCGTACGGCGCCGTATGGGCTGCGCGTGCCGACCAATCCGGTGGCGAACTGGTCGAGGTTGGTCTTGCCGAGCACGATCGCACCCGCAGCGACCAGTCGCTCGATCGCGGCCGCGGTCACCTTGGCGGTGTAGGCGAATTCGGGGCAGGCCGCGGTCGTCGGCAGCCCGGCGACGTCGATGTTGTCCTTGACCGCCACCAGCACACCGGCCAGCGGGAGCGATGCGCCGTCGGCAAGGCGCTGTTCCACCGCTACCGCGTCGGCGGCGACCTCGCTCTCCGGGCGCAGGGTGATCCACACCTCGGGCCGATCCACCTCGGCGATCCGCCGGTATGCGGCGGTCACCCGCTCGGTGGGTAGGGACTGCTCGCCGGCGGCCATTCAGTCGACTCCGATCACTGCTAGTGGGGTTCCCGGTTCTACCTTGGCACCTGGTGTGGCAAGTATCTTCAAAACCGTGCCTGCGCCCGGGCTGTGCACCGGCAGTTCGAGTTTCATCGCCTCCAGCACGGCGATCGGCGTGCCCGCGGAGAGTCGTTGTCCCGCTTCGACTTCGATCCGCCAGACATTGCCGATCATCGGCGCCGTCACCACCGTCGCGCCAGGGGGCATACCCGCCAGCGGGTCGTCGATTGGCTCAGCCACGGGTGCGGTCGCGGTGGGGCGGTCGAATTCGCCCGCCGCGCGCCAGGCGGCCTTCTCCGCCGCGAACGCCGCCGCCTGCTTCGACTCGAATTCGGCGATGGAATCGGCTTCCTCGCTGAGTAGCCGCAGGTGATCGGCCAGCGCGAAGGTGCCGTCGCTGACCTCCGCATCGAACCGGCCTGCCTTCGCGGCCTCGCGATGGTCGAGCAGTTGGTCGGCGCTCACCGGTTCCCAGACGATGCGGTCGAAGAACCGGAACAGCCAGGGCGTGCCCGGCTCGAACGGCGCGGACTGGCGGTAGCTGGACCAGATCGGCACGGTGCGTCCGATCAGCTGATATCCGCCGGGCGAGGCCATGCCGTAGACGCACAGGTACTTGCCGCCGATGCCGACCGCGTCCGAGGGTGTCCAGGTGCGGGCAGGGTTGTATTTGGTGGTTACCAGGCGATGTCGCGGATCGAGCGGAACCGCCAGCGGCGCACCGAGATACACATCACCGAGGCCTAGCACGAGGTATTCGGCGTCGAACACGGTAGCGCGCACATCATCGACACTGTCGAGTCCGTTTATGCGGCGGATGAATTCGGTGTTCGACGGCAGCCACGGTGCGGTGTCGCGCACGCCGCTGCGGTAGCGGTCGATCGCCTCGGCGATGGACGGATCGTCGAACGAGAGCGGCAACCGGATCGTGCGACTCGGCACCACCAGGTCGGTGGTCGCGGGCAGTGCGAGTTCGAGCTCGTACAGCGTGCCGAGCAGCCGATATTGCGGCAGCACTTCGGGATCGAAGTGGATGTGCAGCGAGCGGACGCCAGGGGTGACGTCGAGGATGCCGGGTAAGCCGGTTGCCGCGAGTGCCTCGGCGAGCGCGTGCACCCGCATGCGTAAGCCCAGATCCAGCACCATGTCGCCGTATTCGACCAGGATGTTGTCGTCGCCGCCGCGTAGGTACGCGACTCGCGGTCGATCGCCTTCACCGTCGATGGAGCCCAGAATGCCGTGATCACGCAGTGCAGCAAGGGGATTCGGAGCGATGTCGTGGGCGCGGGCGGTGTTCGATTCGCACAGCGTGACCGCCTCGTCGTCGGTGACGGGGACGAACCGGAGAGTGTCGCCGGGGCGCAGCTGGCCGAGCTTCCAGCGGTGGGCCGAGACCACGGTCAGCGGGCAGGCGAAGCCGCCGAGGCTCGGGCCGTCGGGACCGAGCAGGATGGGGGTGTCGCCGGAAACGTTCAATGTGCCGACGCTGTACGGGTTGTCGTGCAGGTTGGACGGGTGCAGTCCGGCGTCGCCGCCGTCGGTGCGCGACCAGGTCGGTTTGGGGCCTTCGAGACGGATGCCGGTGCGGTTGGCGTGGCTGCCGACTTGCCAAGGGTGTGTATAGAACTGGGTCATGTCGGCGTCGGTGAAGTAGGCGGGGGAGGTTTGCGGTCCCTCGCCGACGGCGAGTTGCCAGTCGTGGGTGAAGTCGGGGCGTTCCCGCATCGGGACCTCGGCGGGGGTGCCGAGGGTGCTCTCGTCCGTTGGCGCTATGCCTAGAACATCGCCTGCCACAACGGCTTTGCCGGTGACGCCGCCGAAGCAGCCGAGGGTGAAGGTGGCGGCGCTGCCGTGGTAGAGCGGGGCATCGATGCCGCCGCGCACCGCCAGGTAGGTACGCAGGCCGGAGTCGGTCGGTGCGCCGATGTCGAGCATCGCACCGGTGGGCACGGTGATCGGCTGCCACATGTCGACTGGTTGTCCGTCGACGGTGACCGGGGTGGGTGCGCCGGTCACGCACACCACCGCGGTGTCGGAGAAGCGCAGCTGCGGGCCCTGCAACGTGCATTCCAGCGCGGGCACGCCGATCGGATTGCCGACTGCGGTGTTGGCGAGGGTGAACGAGAGATCATCCATCGGACCGGACGGTGGAATGCCGACCTGCCACAGGCCGATTCGGCCCGGGTAGTCCTGCACCGTCGTCATGGTGCCGCCGCGCAGGACATCGATGCGGCGGCCGACGGGACGGATATCGGCAAGCGTGGTCGTGACGTGTTCTGCACTCAGCACGCGTGGGTCGCGTGCCGCCTGGCGCAGTTGGGGAAGGTTGGTCTGCACGCCATAGATCCGAGAGTCCGTGAGTGCGTCCGTGAGGCGGGCGAAGGCGTGATCGCGGCTGTCACCTGCCGCGATCACCTTGGCCAGCAACGGGTCGTAGTACGGACTCACCTCGGTGCCGGTACCTACCCAGGTGTCGACGCGGATGCCGGTCGGCTCGGTCCTGTTCGTTTCGGCACCCGTGTAGGTCTCGACCGGGAAGGCGGCGGCAGTGATCAATCCGGCGCTCGGCCGGTAGTCGTGGCCCGGATCTTCCGCGTAGACGCGGGCTTCCACGGCCCAGCCGGTGATCGGCGGACCGCTCTCCGGCTGTTCGTCCACCATCGAGGTGTCGCCACCGGCCAGGCGCAGCATCCAGGCCACCAGGTCGACGCCGGTCACCGCCTCCGTCACCGGATGTTCCACCTGCAGACGGGTATTCATCTCCAGGAACGAGGCGGTGCCGTGTTCGGCGTCGTAGACGAACTCCACTGTTCCGGCCGAGCGGTAGTCGACTGATCGTGCGAGTTCCCTTGATGCCGAGAGCAATTGGTCCGTCAGCGCAGGACTGAGGCCAGGCGCCGGTGCTTCCTCGAGCACCTTCTGATTGCGCCGTTGCAGCGAACAATCCCTGGTGCCGAGGCTGACCACGCGGCCGTGGCCGTCGCCGAACAACTGCACTTCGACGTGCCTGGCCCGCGCTACGAAGCGTTCCAGGAAGACGCCGGTCGAGGCGAAGTTCGTGGCCGCCAGGCGCTGGACCCGCTGGTAGGCGGCGCGCAGCTCATCCGCGCCGAAGCAGGCCTGCATGCCGATGCCGCCACCGCCGCCGACCGCCTTGAGCATCACCGGGTAGCCGATCCGGTCGGCCTCCGAAGCCGCGTGCTCGGCCGAGCCGAGCAGGCCGCTGCCGGGAATGAGAGGCACGCCTACTGCTCGTGCGGCTTCCCGCGCGGTGTGTTTGTCGCCGAAGACGCGCAGTTGCTCCGGGGTCGGGCCGACGAACCGCAGACCCGACGAGGCCACCGTTGTGGCGAAATCCGCGTTCTCCGACAGGAATCCGTAACCGGGATGGATGGCGCCCGCGCCGGTTGCCAGCGCAGCCTCGATCACCCGGTCCGCGCATAGATAGGACTCGGCGGCTGGCCCGGGCCCCAGACGCATTGCGACATCGGCCATTTCGACATGGGCCGCGCCGGTGTCGGCGTCGGAGTAGACGGCGACCGTCTTCAGGCCCAGCGCCTTGGCGGATCGCATTATCCGGCAGGCGATCTCGCCACGGTTGGCGACCAGCACCGTATCGAATTCCAGCCTCACGTGCTTCTCCCTATTCAGTTGAGCGTTATTCGGCGGCCATCGCGGCGATGGCCCGGGTGACTCGTTCGAGCACCACGTCGAGCGATTCGCCGATGTGCGTGTGCAGCAGCCGGTAGGCGAGGGAAAGGTCTTCGGCCAGCACGGCTTCCAAGATGCCGAGGTGTTCGGCGATGGTGGTCTCGATGCGGTTGTTGACCATGAAGTCGTACATCCGGACGTGCCGGATGCGGGAGTTCACCGCCTTCAGCGCCCGCACCATCTCGGCGTTGCCCGCCGCGGTGAGCAGGGTGACGTGGAATTCCTCGTCGCGCACCACGAATCCCGGCTCCTGCACCGGCGGGTCGGCCCGCAACTCCAGCCAGGCGTCGCGTTCGACCTCGAGCAGTTCCCGATCGTGGCTGACCGCGGGATTGGTCATCGCCCGCTGTATCCCGCCGAGCTCCACCGTGATTCGCAGCTCATACAGGTCGCGAATCAACGGGATACTCGGCCGCACCGGGCTGAACCCGTACTCCTCACGTTGCAGCAGCCCATCGGAACACAGCACCGTCAGCGCTTCCCGAATAGGCGTCCGCGAAATCCCGAACCGCGCCGACAACTTCGGCTCGGTGAGCCGCTCCCCGAACTTGATGTCCCCATTCATCAACTCGCTACGCAGCGCCGCATACACCACGTCCCGCAGCGGCCGCCCCGCCCCATCTTCCAGTGTGGCCACCCGTGTCGACATGCCTGTATACGCTATGGAGCTCGCGTTTCAGCAATGTGACAACAGGTTAGCAAGGCGTAAGGGTCTGCTCACCGCTGCGACGTTCCGGCTACGGCTGCACCAATTCGGCCCTGAGTCCGGGATACGGATCGACGATGTGCCGCGGCACTTCCGCACGGAGCACCGATCGGAGCTCCGTGAGTTGGTCACCGGCCACATAGTGGCGGCCACGGGTCTCGCCACGCGCGGCGAGAAGTCCGAGGTCGGTCAGTGCCTTGAGGTCGCGGGAGGCGGTTCGCTCGTCGATCTGGGCACGCGTGAGATATCCGTGCCGGCGGATACGGAACCCGATCAAGGCGTCGTACAAGATGTCGGCGGCCCGTTCCGGCAATCTGTGGGTGTCGACGAGGTCGTCGAGGTGTAACCAGGCGCGCTCCGTGCGACGCATCCGGCCCTCGACGGTCTGCGCCTGAATATCGTGCGCGCGCAGATTGTACTTCAACCACAACCCGGCGTCGCGCTCCGGTGACCAGGCGCCCGCTCTGGTGACTGCCAGGATGCGGTAGTAGTCATCGGTGTTGACGCCGAGCCATTCCTCGATGCTGCAGAACGTCGGTTCGGCGATCCCGCCGCGAGACACGACCAGGGTCTGCAGGGCGCGCGCCATTCGCCCATTGCCGTCGCGGAAGGGGTGGATCATCACCAGGTTCAGATGCGCCATGGCGCCTGCCACGATCGGGTCGGTGTCGGACTCGAGCGCGCCGGCGAGTTCGGCCATCAATCCAGGAACCAGGGCCGAACCGGGACCTTCGTAGACGGTGTCGCCGCTGGTGTCCTCGCGCACGTAGATCGGTCCGGTCCGATACTGGCCGGGGCTCTTCGTGAGGTCGTGCCCGAGCAGCATGAAATGCAGTGCCCTGATGGTGGATTCGTCGACCGGCGCCGCGCTCTGTGCCACCGTGAGCACATAGCCGAGTGCCTGCCGGTAGCCGCGAATCTCGGCGAAGGTCTGCTCGTCCGCGGTGAGCGCTTCCTCGTAGTCGACGGCGGCGGCCGCGTCATCGGTTTCCACCCGATAGCCCTCGATGCTGTTCGAACCGCGGATGGCCCGGGCCATGAGATTGCGCCGCAGCAGTCCCGGCCAGCTTTTCGGCACCCGCATGGCCGACGCGAGGCTGGCGCGCCGCTGGTAGATGCCGGTCAGCACGGCCTGGTCGGTGGCGTCGAGCTCGGGTGTCGCGTACAGCACGGGTCACCCTCCAATGTCCTGATGTCTCTAATCTTAGGACAAAATCTGTCTTTTGGCTCTAAATTAGAGACATCAGGACATGGCTACCTGCGAAAATGCGGTGCCGCAGTCTTGATGGCCGAGCCGCGACAGCAGCTCGTGCAGGTGCGGCGGTCGCTGCTTTCCACCTACTGCGAGTGGTTATCGGAATTCTCTGCGGCACAGCCCGATAGTCGGGTCGGCAATGCGGAGGGGAGCGAGAGCGACTGTGCCCAAACGGGATTCGGTGGGCGGGAAGGTGCTGCGGGGTTGTCCGCGGCGGGTGTGGGTGTCGAGCGGTGGGTCAGGCGTTGGCCAGTTTGTATTCGAGGACGTCGCGGGGTTCGCCGGCGCCGAAGTAGCGTTCCTCGTAGCCGGTCCAGGCGAAGCCGATGCGGCGGTAGAGGTTGTATGCCGACTGGTTGGTCGGGCGGACGGTGATGAGGACGCTGCGCATGGCTCGTTGCCTGCATAGGTTGATTGCTTCGGCGAGCAGGGTGGACCCGTGGCCGCGACCGCAACTCTGGGCGCGGACGGCGAGGCTGAGCAGCCAGCCGCGGCGGTCGGGGGTGAGCGCGACCAGCACATGGCCGAGGACGATGCCGTCGACCTCAGCGATCAGCCAGTTGGCGCCGTGCAGGTCGTAGAGCTGGCGCAGCACGAAGTACGGATAGGCCTGATCGCCGAAGCGTTCGGCCTCGATCGCCGCGACATCGGCGAGATCGGAAATCCCAGCACTCCGATAGACCGGCGTCGGTGACGTCGTCGCGCTGCCCACTGTGCTCCCTTGCGCGGTAACACGAGTCATAAATCACAGCGTAAGCGTTTGCTCGCTTGGCTGCGGCGAACCCGGTGTGCACGATCCGGATCGAGATCGTTCAGGCGGAGTCTCGCGGTCCCGCAGGGCAACCGCGGAACCGTCCGGTGACCGTTCGGCCTGAACGGGCCGAACTGCCCGCGTTGCCCAGGTTTCACCGGCGGTTTGCCCCGGTCACGGGTCGGTTTCAGGCGGTATCGCCGCCGACTCGAATGTGCTGCGCGGTTACCGCTTCGGCGTCGTCGCTTACCAGGAAGGCCACCACGTCGGTGATCTCGGTTGCCGCCCCGAGCCGTTCGAGTGGGCTCTTCCCCATGACGTAGCTCGCTTCGTGCTCGCTCTTGTCTTCGGCGACCGTCTGCTGGCCGCCCGCGCCGGGGCTGACCGCGTTGACGGCGATGTGCCGCGTCGTGAAATCCGTAGCGAGCGCACGGGTGAACTCCGCGATGGCCCCCGTCGCGGCGTTGTCGACGGCGTTGCCGGACGCCGTAGAACTTCCGACGGTGATGATGCGGCCACCCTCGGACAGGTGCGCGGCGGCGAGTTGTATGCCGTAGAAAACGGATTTGGCCGGTGCGGCGAAACCGAGATCGAACTGTTCCTCGGAGATCTCCTGCAGCGGCGCGGTGATCGCGGCCGCCGTGGTGTGCACCAGCACATCCCAGTGCCCGCACTCTTCCAACAGGGCCTGGATCAGCTCTTCGTATTCGGCCCGATCACCGATATCGGCCGCGAGGGCCAGCGCCGAGCCACCGGCATTGGTGATCTCCTTGACCACGTCGGCGGCCGACTCCGGGGTGTGCGGATGCTGGATCACCACCTGCGCCCCTTGCCCGGCAAGAGTTTTGGCGATGGACCTGCCGATTCCGGTGTCCGCACCGGTGATCAGGGCCGTTTTCCCAGCAAGCGGGCCGGTCACAGTCATAACCTTGCCTCTCCACATTCGCCGCTGGGTGCCCAGCAGAGCCAGTATGCATTCCCGGTCTGCCCAAAATCGACTGGTTCGCTACACCGTTCGGCTTTCCGCGGCGCGCCAGGCGGGGCGGCGGGCGTTGGTGATCCAGCGCAGCAGCCACTCGGCGGGCCCATATCGATACCGGCGCAACCACACTGCGCTGACCGCCAATTGGGCCGCGAAGACGAGCAGCGCCACCGCCAGTGTGGCCAGTGGTGACAGAGTGCCTGCGAGACCGAATCCGATACCGGTGAACAGGAGCAACCCGATGGCGGATTGGCCGAGGTAGTTGGTCAGCGCGATCCGTCCGGCGGGTGCGAGTGCGGTACGGATCCAGCTGGTGCGTGGGCTGTGCATAACTCGCAGCAGGGTCGCGACGTATGCAGCGGCCAGCAACGGTGCGGTGAGGACACTGACCGCGACGGGCAGCGCGGTGCCGGTGCCACCACCGAGGGTGTAGATCACGCTGCCCGCCAAACCCACCGGGAATCCGATCCATTGGATGCGGCGCAGGATCGGTTCGTCGCCGCGCACCCGCGCCAGCAGTTTCCGGCGGCCTGCGACCATGCCGAGCAGGAACATGGCGAGCGCGGTCGGTCCTTGCAGGGTGACCGCTTGCAGCACGAGCAGCGGGAGTCCGGCGAGATGGTCGCCGATGATGTCGCCCCAGCCGCCGAGCATCGTCGCGGTCGCCTGCCTGCCGTTGTCTTGTGCCTCTGCCGTCGAGGGCAACATCGCCGAGGTGTCCAGCAGAAAGGCACTCAGCAGCAAGCTCGCCACGACGAAGGCGTACAGCGCGGCGGCGACCCGCAGTGCCGTGCGGTCGCCGACCCCGCGCATCCAGAACAGGACCAGGCAGGCGAGTGCGTAGGTGGTGAGCACGTCACCGGCGTAGAGGAACACGATGTGCAGCGCACCGAGGGCGAACAGACCCACGATCCGGCGCAGCATCCGTGGTTCGAAGGCCGCGCCGGCCCGTGCCGCCGAGGTCATCTGCAGCGTGAAGCTGTAGCCGAACAGAAACGAGAACAGCAGATAGAACTTCATGTCGACGAACACCGACGACAGCGCGCGAACCAGGTCGTCCAGCGGCGAGGCGAAGGCGGGGTCGGTCACCAGGTTGCCGGGATACCCGGAGGACATGAAGGTGATGTTGACGATGAAGATCCCCAACAGCGCGAAGCCGCGCAGTGCGTCTACGTCGTAGATGCGGGAGCGAGCCTCGACCAGTTGTTCGGTCATGGGTGTCTTTCGGGCCGAGAGTAAGTATCTGGCAGATAGTATATGACAGATACTAACTGGAGGCGCAACAAGGAATCGGTCCTGTGGACTCCTTCAGGCGGGGTAGTTCTCCTGCCGACTCACCCCGCGTCGGGTGTGAGTCGGCTCAACAACGCGGTTTTGATCGGATCGCGGGTGGTGCAGACGAGCGCGAACGTGGCCTGCCGCATCAGGCGTTCGGGCGTCGCCTGGATCACGACGGCCCGGCTGCCCGCCGCGACGACCGCGGCAGCGGCGGCGGCGACGGCCGCGTGCGCGATGTCGGCCCGGAGCGTGTACGTGGCGTCGGCGTTACCCAGCGCCGGGGCGAATCGTGCTCGCAGGGACGCGTATTGAGCCTCGTAGGCGGTCACATCCACGCCGTGTTCCTTGAGCTCGCGAATACAACCCGCGAGCACGCCGAGCGGCAACGCACCATTGATCCAGTCCGCCACTCCTTCTCGGCTCGACCGGAACTCGCCGACCGGCGTAGTGGCGATGACGCGACTGTCGTCGACGACGGTCTGCTCGAACGCGAGACGGACGGTGGCACTCGCGTTCGCCGCGATCAGTGGAATAGGTGTCGGCGTCAGGCCGTCGACCTCATCCAACGGAATCAACAGTGTGACAACCGATTCGCCAGCTGCCTCACGCACCCGCACCGAGGTGGCCAAGCCGCTGATGTGACCCCACCCGGTGACGAACGGTGCGGTCCCGTCCAGAACGAACCCCTTGTCGGTTCGTTCGGCGAACAGCGTCGGCGTCGTGCGTGCGCCCGCGTAGGACACCCCGCAGCGGTACGCACCGCTCGTCATCGCAGGCAGGTACCGGTCGCGCAGCGCCGCATTGTCAGTGAACGCGACCGCGCGAACCGCGCCGAGGTGCTGCGCCCAAACGAATCCGGTCGCCAGGCAGCCGCTCAGGACGGTGGACACGGTGTCGATCAGAATGTCGGGCGTCATGCCCTCGGACAGCAGGAACCCGTAGAACCCCCGACGGCCGAGTTCGTCGAAGTGCTCGGGCGGGATGGTGCCGGTGCGATCCACCTCGGCCGCTTGCCGATCCAGAACTTCTTCGACGAGCAGTTCCGCTTCGCGTGTCCAGACTTTCGGCATGCCCCTGCACCCTCCATTAGCTGGCTTACGTCCAACCGCGGCCGTATGCGCGCTCCGTCGGCCCGTCCCGATGCTATCGGAGCGTTGGCCGGACCGCAGATGGTGGAAACGTCCGGAATTGCGCGCGCACAGTGAATTCGACCACCGCCGCTCGAATCGAATCGCCGGTCGGCGGCGGGGAACATTCGCGTCCGAGGATAGCGATTCACAATTGTTTGCCCAGTTGGCGCGAACTACCGGATTGTGTCATGCAGGATCGAGGAGTGCCGAACCGCGACGAGCTGCTGATCGAAACGCTGGGTCCGGAACCGCGCGTGGTCGCGGAGAACGGCCGGGTACGCGATTTCCGGAAGATCTCCAGCGTGCTGCGCCCGGTCGAGGGGCGGACCGTGACGAGTCTGGTCGCCGAGGTGGTGCGGACGGGCGCGCCGGTGCAGCGATCCGCGCAGGTGCCCGATCCACAGGGCGGCGGGGGATCGGTGGAACGCCGGTATGCGGGATACCCGGTGGCCGGACCGGACAACATCGTCGCGGGTGTCCAGCTGGTGTACGGCACCGATGTCGGCCCGTCGACCACGCGGGCCAGCGCTTTCCAGTGGGAACTCGACCTGGCGGGCGGTCCGCCTCGACTGCACCTGACACCCGCGGCCATCGAGCTGCTGGAAGTACCGGAGGACCACCTGGACCGCAGCGTCTTCGGCCCGCTGGACTTCTTCGGCCGGGTGGCGCGGATGCCGGATGTGGTGCACATGTGGCAGGCGATCGTCGATGCCGCGCCGGGCTACGCCGAGTCCGGCACCGTGAGCATCCTGACCGGGACCGGCAGGCCCGCGATGATGCTGTACGCCCAGCGTTATGTGCCGACCGATGTCGGTCCCCGGCTGCGGGCGATCTGCCAGGACGTCACGGCCACGGTCGATCAGCGGCAGCTGCGCGTCGACATGCTGGACCTGACCATTGCCAGGGTCGCGTTCGAGGCGAACGAGGTCTTCGGCGTGGTGCTGGAGACGCGGTACCCCTCGACGATGCCGTTGAAGTGGCTGACCGCGTGGGCGCCCGGCATGGGGCACGGCCTGGCGACCGGTCAGACCCCGGGCATGCATCCCGACGACATCCTGCGTATTCCGGAGCTCGTGCAGCGCGCGCAAAGCGAGCGAATAGTGCGTGACAGTGTACGAATTCGGAAGTTCGGCGGCGGCTGGTTGATCGCCAACTTTGTCGCACAGGTCATCGATCCCGAGGTTTCTCCGACACTTGCGCTGGCGTTGGTTACCACGGCAGACAAACTCGATGAATAGATTCTGTGCGAGCTGCCAAGCGCTGGATCGTTCGCGCGAAATCGATTAACGTCGCAAACACCGGTACCACTCGTGAGGTCTGGCCCGATCGGCCAATTTCCAGGTTTCCGGTGCCCCGCGTACCTCGATTCGAGGTTGTGTGGTCCGTCCCCGGGGGACGCCGCCTGCGCTCTGTGGTGATCAAGGCTCGGTGACGAGCTGACACTGACGAGGCTGAGGCGTGCGCAAATGACCTTCTTCCGCATCCGCAGATCTGGCTGCGTTGCTACCGCCTCATGCCCGTTGTTCGGTTCTCGAATCACGTCGGTCGGAGGGGTGTCGATGTGGTCGGGTGCCGATGTGCAGGACTCCGGAAACGGGTCTGCCCCCTGCCGATGAGGGCAGGGGGCAGACCGTTCGTCTCAACCACGAGTCGGGGTGACAGGATTTGAACCTGCGACCTCTTCGTCCCGAACGAAGCGCGCTACCAAGCTGCGCCACACCCCGTGAATCGAACCTGGACTACCTTACAACAAGGACGGCGTAGACGTTAAACCCCCAGCTCAACGGGGGTATCACGAACCGATTCCGGGGTGGGTGGATCACCCGTCGTGCGGGCGGATGCTGGTGAAGATGCGCTTGGCGGTATCCGCGTCGAGGGCGTTCGGGACGCCGGTGTCGGCGGCGATCACCATGACGAAGCTGCCGTTCTCGGTGGGGAACGCGGCGGTGAAGACGGAGTACGCGGTGGCGCAGCCCGGCTTGGCCTGGGTGACGGTGCCCTTGGTCTCCACGAACATGCCGTGCTGCGAACCGTCCAGCGATGCCAGCGGGGCCGGCGGGGCCGGGCGGGGGTCGGCGGAGGCGGTGTAGGCGAGCTTGGCGGTTCTGATGCCGAGATCGGTTGCGGCGGTGCCGGAATCGGCGTCCTTCGAGCCGGTGAGGAACGACGCGGTGCGAGTCGATCCCGGGCAGTAGCCCTTGCCGTCGCTGGCGTAGCCCTTGCCCGCGACCGCGTTCGGCGGTTCACCGAACCCGCCGATGGCGGTCTCCGGTGCGATCGTCCAGCCCGCGGGCACGTCGTAGGCCGCGCCGCGGTCGGGCGCGACGACCACCTGGTAGCCGGGGATGAGGGACGGCTCGTTGCGGCCCGAGTTGCTCGGGGTCGGTTGCGCCGAGCTGGTCTTCGACGGGGTCGGTTGCGCGCCTTCGCTGGTGGTGAGCGCGCTCACCATGGAAGGCGAGTTGCGTTGGGAGTCCGCGTTGTTGGAGCCGCGCTTGGCGAGCGTCACCGCGGTTACCGCGCCTGCCGCGACCAGCAGCACCACCAGTCCGATCAGCAGTATCGCCTTGCCGCGCCCGCTGGGCGGTGGCCCGCTCGTGCCGTGGCCGGGTGGCAGCTGCTGCGGTGGGCCGCCGAACCCGCTCTGTGGCGCGTAGGCACCTACCGGCTGTCCGTACTGCGGCGCGGCATAGGTAGGCGCCGAGGACTGCCATTGCGGCGCGGGATCGGGCTGGCCTAGTCGAGTGGCGTTGGGATACCCGAGCATGGTCGGGGCCGCTTCGCCCGGCGCGTTCTGGCTCGGCTCGGGGGTGCCGAGGCTCGGCTGCCAGAGGCCGGCCGGTTCACCGGAACCGCGAGACTGCGGCTGTGCCAACAGGGTTGGGTCGGCCTGCCCTGGCGTGGCGGGCGCGGGCCACTGCCCGGCCGGTGCCTGACCGCCGGATACGGGCTGTGCCATGAGAGTTGGGTCGGCTCGGCCCGAACCGGCTGCGGGGGCCTGCCATTGCTGAGCCGGACCGCCGGATACCGGCTGTGCCATGAGGGTTGGGTCGGCTCGGCCGGAATCCGCTGCGGGAGCCTGCCATTGCTGCGGCTGACTGCTGCCGCCCGGCTGCCATTGGGCGTTGGGTGTGGAACCGCCACTGCTGGGCTGCCACTGGGCGTTAGATGCGGGTGTCGAACCGCCGGGCTGCCACTGTGCGTTCGGTGCCGGGGTTGAACCGCCGCCACTCGGCTGCCACTGCGAGCTGGTTGCGGGTGTCGAACCGCCCGGCTGCCACTGCGCGGTCGGGGCGGACTGCCCTTGCCCGCCGGGACTCGGCTGCCATTGGTAGCTGGGCGCCTGCTCAGGTTGCTGCTGCGAGATGGGGTCGGCGGTGGCCGACCCGCCCGCGGCCGCTCCTGGCTGCCACTGGACGGTCGGATCGGGCTGCCCAGGCCCGGGTGCCCGCAGCGGCCACTGCACCTGCTCGTGGAAACCCGAATCTCGTTTCCACGGTCGCGCGGGTGCGGGCTGCTCGGCGGTTTCGTCGTCCGACCCGGCCGGGTCGAATTGGTCTGCGCCGTATGACTGTTGGTATGGGTGCGCCGCACCGGGCTGGCCCAGAACGGTCGGGTCGTCGCGCCGGTCGTCGAATCCACTCACAGTTGTCCCCTGCCTGACACACGTCTCGGCACGCGACCTTAGCGGGCGACGGCCTCCGATGTGGACACGCCCTGGCCTGTGTCGGCCGACGGCCGCTTCGGCGGCGCGGCGACCAGCGTCAACAGGGTGGCCTCCGGGCGGCAGCAGAAGCGGTACGGCGCCCACGGCGAGGTGCCGACGCCCGCGGAGACGTGCAGCTGGGTGTGCTCGCCCCACTTGGACGCGCCCTTCACCCGGGACCGGTCGATGCCGCAGTTGGTGACGAGCGCGCCGTACCCGGGCAGGCACAGCTGACCGCCGTGCGTGTGCCCGGCCATGACCAGGTCGTAGCCGTCCTCGGCGAAGCGATCGAGCACCCGCGGCTCGGGGGAGTGGGTGAGGCCGATGCGCAAGGTGGCCAACGGGTTCGGTGCGCCCGCGATGGTGTCGTAGCGGTCGCGGTGCAGGTGCGGGTCGTCGACGCCCGCGGTGGCGATCCGGATGCCGGCGACCTCGAGGTCGCGGCGGATGTGCGTCAGGTCGAGCCAGCCGCGCTCGGTGAAGGCCGCGCGCAGGTCCTTCCACGGCAGCGGGGCGCCGTAGACCCGGCGGTGGTCCTTCTTGAAGTACTTCATCGGGTTCTTCGCGACCGGCGCGAAGTAGTCGTTGCTCCCGAAAACGAAAAGCCCCGGGCGGGAAAGCAATCCGCCGAGGGCCTGGACTACCGCGGGTACCGACTTCTGATGCGAGAGGTTGTCACCGGTGTTGATGACCAGATCCGGCTCCAGCCGATCCAGTTCGCGCAGCCACTGCTGCTTGCGCTGCTGGCCGGGCGTCATGTGCAGATCGCTGATGTGTAGCACCCGCAGCGACGACGACCCCGGCGCAAGGACCGGCATGGTGGCCTCCCGCAGAACGAAGGCGTTGCGTTCGACCAACGAGGCGTAGCCGATTCCGGCCACGGCCGCCCCGGCGGCTCCCAACGCGGTCGTGCGGACAGCAGAGGTCGAGATTACGGGCATTTGCCCAGCATAGGTGACCCCGTTGCGGAACGCCGAGTGTGTTTACGCACAAGTGCTTGCGCGGAGGCAGAGGACCACCCCGGAAAACAGCGCCACGATTCGTCGCAGCAGCGCAAATGTGGTGGGCCGGTTGCGAAGGACCGGCTACCGTGAGCCTCATGTCGGAACTCAAAGCGCAACTGCGGACGGACATGACCGCCGCGATGAAAGCCAAGGACACGCTGCGTCTCGCCACGTTGCGGATGCTGCTCGCCGCCATCCAGACGGCCGAGACCGCAGGCTCCGAGGCGCGCGAACTCTCCGATGCCGACGTGATCGCCGTGCTGCAGAAAGAGGCGAAGAAGCGCAGCGAGTCGGCCGAGATCTACACCCAGAACGGGCGCGGTGAGCTGGCGGCCAACGAGCACGCCGAGGCGCACATCATCGACGAGTACCTGCCGACCCAGCTGAGCGAGGCGGAGGTCGCGGATGTCGCTGACACCGCGATCGCGCAGGTCGCCGAGGAGCTCGGTGAGCGGCCGGGCATGCGTCAGATGGGCCAGGTCATGAAGGTTGCCACGGCGCTGGCGGAGGGCAAGGCCGACGGCTCGCGGCTCTCGGCCGCGGTGAAGTCCAGGCTCTAGCAACGCACCTGTCACGCAAAGGGGCCGCGAACCGATCAGGTTCGCGGCCCCTTTGCTCAGCGTGGGATGGGTATGGGGATCGGGATGGGCGGCAGCAGCGGTGGCGGCGGCAGCCCCGGGATCCCCGGTGGCCCTGGCGGCGGGCCCGGCGGTGGCGCGGCCCGTTGGGTGCCGTCACTGATGTAGAGCGTGATCACCGAACCGGGGATCGCGGATCCGTTCGGCGAGGTCCCCATCACGGTGCCCTTGGCCTGAGCGCCGGGACCGGTTACCGGTGTCACCTGGAAGCCCGCGCCGACCAGTGCCCCGGTCGCCTGGCCCTGGGTCATCCCGGCCACGTCCGGCACCTGCGCGTTGTTCGACCCGCGGACGTACTTGTCGTCCAGCGGCGGCAGCCCGGGCGGCGGGAAACGGTTCAGCACCGGCTTGATCGAGTTGAACCAGGTCCGCGCGGGTTCGTTACCGCCGAACAGGTTTCCGTCGCCGCAGTTGCGCAGCGGGAACGAGCAGATCTCGCCGGGCGTCGGGCTGTCGCCGTAGACATAGGTGGCGGCGGCCAGCGAGTTGGTGAAGCCGACGAAGGCCGACGAGCGGTGGCTCTCGGTGGTGCCGGTCTTGCCGGACAGCGGTGCGTTCCAGCCCGCGGACTGGGCGGCGCCCGCCGCCGTACCGCTGATGTCGTCCTTGCTCATCGCGTTGGCCAGGGTGTTGGCCAGGCCGGGCTCGATGACCTGCTCGCAGGCCTGCTGGGTGAGCGGCACCAGCTTGCCCAGGCGGTCGACGACCTCCTTGATCGGGTTCGGCGGGCACCATTTGCCGCCGGAGCCGAGCGTGGCCGCGACATTGGACAGTTCGAGCGGGTTGATCGCGACCGGGCCGAGGGTGAACGAACCGAGGTTCTGTTCCTTCATCATGTCGGCGAGGCTCTGGTTGCCGTGGCCCGAGCTGCCCGCCTCGGTGTAGGACCGCATGCCGAGCCGGACCGCCATGTCGACGGTCGGCGTCACGCCGACGGCCTGGATGAGCTTGACGAACGCGGTGTTCGGTGAGGTCGCCAGCGCCTCGGTCACCGACATCGGCGACTTGTACTTGCCGGCGTTCTCGACGCAGTACGTGGCGACCGGGCAGCCGCGCGCACCACCGTTACCCATGCCCTTGGCCTCGAAGCGGGACGGCACATCGAGCTGGGCGTTGATGCCGAGGCCCTTCTCCATGGCCGCGGCGGTGGTGAAGATCTTGAAAATCGAGCCCGCGCCGTCACCGACCATCGAATACGGCTGTGGCTGCACGGTTTCGTTCGCGTCGCGGTTCAGGCCGTAGGTGCGGCTGCTCGCCATCGCGAGCAGCGGATGCGAGTCCTGGCCGGGCGCGACGACCGACATGACCTGGGCGATGTTGTCCAGGTTCGGATTGGCCGCGTCGGTCACCGACCGCTTCACCGAGTCCTGCACGGCCGGGTCGAGCGTGGTCTTGATCAGGTAGCCGCCCTTGTCGATCTGCTCCCTGCTGATGCCCGCGTTGGCCAGGTACTGGACGGCGTAGTCGCAGAAGAAGCCGCGGTCGTTGGCGGCGATGCAGCCGCGCGGCAGGCCCTTCGGCTCCGGCAGCACGCCGAGCGGCTTGGTCTTGGCCTCGCGGAACTCCTCGGCGCGGCTGGGGATGTTCTGGATCATCGTGTCCAGCACCGTGTTGCGCCGGGCCAGCACGCCCTCGGTGTTGCTGTAGGGGTTGAGCTTGGAGGAGCTCTGCACCATGCCCGCCAGCATCGCCGCCTGCGACACGTTCAACTCGGAGGCGTCGACGCCGAAGTAGGTCTGCGCGGCGTCCTGGATGCCGTAGGAGGAGTTACCGAACGGCACCAGGTTCAGGTACCGGGTGAGGATCTCGTCCTTGGTCAGCTCGCGATCCAGCGTGAGCGCCATCCGGATCTCGCGGATCTTGCGGGCGGGCGTGGTCTCGATGGCGGCCCGGCGTTCGGCGTCGGTCTTGGCCACGACGAGCAGCTGGAAGTTCTTCACATACTGCTGGTCGAGCGTCGACGCGCCCTGCTGGACCTCGCCGCTGCTGGTGTTGGTCAGGAACGCGCGCAACGTGCCCTGCCAGTCCACACCCTCGTGTTCGGCGAAGCGCCGGTCCTCGATGGAGACGATCGCCAGCTTCATGTCGTTGGAGATCTTGTCGCTGGGAACCTCGAAGCGGCGCTGCTCGTAGAGCCAGGCGATCGGTGTGCCACTCGCGTCGACCATGGTCGAGACGGCAGGCGCGGTGCCCTCCACCAACTCCGAGGACACGTTGTCCACGGCGTCGGCGGCTCGGTTCGAGACGAATCCGAAGCCACCTGCGAGCGGGAACATCAACCCGGCGACGAGCACGGCGGCCAGCGCGCAGCTGCCGGCCAGCCTCGCGAGCGTTTGTGTGATCGGCACGAACCCCAGCCTACGGGGTGGGCTCCGAGCGCTCTTCCGTGCGTTTACCCGAAGGCGATTCGCATCAGCGATTGGGCGTGTCGCGGGGGCGAGTCTGGCGTGTCGCGGGACGGCGCGCCGCGAATGTGCCGGACCTGCCGCCGCTCGCGGCATTTTGCAGGGACGGACGTACCAAAAATTCCGGGGGCGGTCTTGCGCTCGGGCCATACCTTTACCTAGATTGAGAACCCAGTGTGATAGAGCTAACACTCAAAGTGGAATGTGGTGCAGAGCGCAGCGGGGTTTGGGTTGCTGCGACGCTGACACGCGATTCTGGAGCGCCGTTGACCCGGTGTTCGGACTGCAAAGGGGCACACCAAATGCACATGACAACCCCCATCGCTCGATTGGACGTGGAGCAGGCCGAAGCAAGGATCGCCTGGGTAGCCCAGGCCCGATGCAAGGAAGTGGATCCCGATCAGTTGTTCGTCCGCGGGGCTGCGCAGCGCAAAGCCGCGACGATCTGCAGGCACTGCCCGGTGCTGATGCAGTGTGGTGCTGACGCTCTCGACAATCGAGTGGAGTTCGGTGTGTGGGGCGGTATGACCGAGCGGCAGCGTCGTGCGCTGCTTAAGCAGCATCCCGAGGTGACCTCCTGGGCCGACTTCTTCCAGGCCCAGCGCCAGCATCAGGTGGCAATGTAGCCCCGGTAGCCGTTCGGAACTGAGCCTGCTGACGCGGGCTCAGTTCCGTTTAAAGCGCAATTACTTCGGTGTGCGATAGCCAATGCATCTATGTATCAAGCAGATGCTCGGTTGCCGGTGAGTTGATCGCCGACCACGCGCAGCGCCTCCAGATCCGACACCTCGAACGGCAACGCGGTCACCGCCACGATCGGTACCCGCGGATGCGCGCCGGTAAACCGGTGCAGCAGATGCTGTTCGCGCTTGTCGGTGGCGACCCGCCGAGCATGGATGCGCAGTACGGCCGAGGTGAGCGGATCACCGTCGGCCAGTTGCTCGGCCGCGGTCAACGCGTGATCGGCCGACAGCGAACTCAGCGCCGGATGCGTCCGGTTGAGCACCAGGCCGGCCAGCGGCATCCGCTCGGTGGAGAGCCGGTCGACGAAGAACGACGCCTCGCGCAGCGCGTCCGGCTCGGCGGCGGCGACCACCAGGAAGTGCGTGCCCGGCTTGGACAGCATCGCGTAGGTGCGGTCCGCTCGATCCTGGAAGCCGCCGAACAACGAGTCGAGCGACTGCAGGAAGTTCGACGCGTCCTTGAGCATCTGCCCGCCGACGATGGTGGACACCCCGCGCACCGCCAGGCTCATCGCGCCGGTGACCAGTCGGGTGACGCCGCGACCCGGCGCCATGATGACCCGGATCATCCTGCCGTTCAAGAAGTTTCCGAGCCGCTTCGGTGCGTCGAGGAAGTCGAGCGCGTTGCGCGACGGGGGAGTGTCGACCACGATCAGGTCCCACTCCTTGCGCCCGGCCAGCTGCCCGAGCTTCTCCATCGCCATGTACTCCTGCGTCCCGCCGAACGAGGACGCGACAGTTTGGTAGAACGGGTTGGCGAAGATCTGCTCGGCCTTCTCGGGACTGGTGTGTTCGAGCACCATGTCGTCGAACGTGCGTCGCATGTTCAGCATCATCGCGTGCAGTTCGCCCTTGGCCTCCGGGCCGAGCGGCACCCGCTGCGGGGTGTTGCCGAGATCGGCGACACCGAGTGACTGGGCCAGTCGCCGGGCCGGATCGATGGTGAGAACGACCACCTTGCGACCCTGCTCCGCCGCACGCAACGCGATCGCCGCCGCGGTGGTCGTCTTCCCGACACCGCCGGAGCCGCAGCAGACCACCACCTTCGCGGTCCGATCGTTGATGATGTCCGAAACATCAAGTGGCGCAGCCACA
Organism: Nocardia sp. CA-128927; assembly: GCF_050955855.1. NCBI lineage: Bacteria > Bacillati > Actinomycetota > Actinomycetes > Mycobacteriales > Nocardiaceae > Nocardia > Nocardia sp. CA-128927. The sequence goes on from NZ_CP192087.1 coordinate 591,146, forward strand.
ATCGGAGTACTCACCGGACCCCCTGTGTGCTGAGATGTTCGGCCAGTTCGTACAGGCCGCCGAGGTCCATGCCCTCCGGCAGGGCGGGCAGATACAGCCGGGACACGTCGACCTTGGCGAGCTCGGCGGCGCTGTCGTCCTGCGCCTGCAAAGTCGCTGCGTGCTCGATGGTTTCGGTGACCAAGCCTTGGAAGTCATTGTCCGACAGGGTGATTCCGGTCGCGGCCAAACCGGCCCGGATAGCATCGGTGTCGACGTCACCCTGCGCGGCCTTGGCGCGCAGCTCCGACGGCAACTGGCCCTCGGTGGCGCGGTTCACGATCACCGTGCCGATGCGCAGATCCGCCGCCTTCAACTCCGCGACGGCGTCGGCGGTCTCCTGCACCGGCAGCGCCTCGAGCAGGGTGACCAGGTGGATCATCGTCTGGTCCGAGTGCAGCAGCTTCGAAACGCCCTCCGCCTGCGAGGCGATCGGCCCGCCCTTGGCGACCTCCAGCATGGCCTGGGTGACGTCGAGGAAGCCGGCGATCCGGCCGGTCGGCGGGGCGTCCACCACGATCTCGTCGTAGACCCGCTTGCCCGCCTTGTCCACCCGGACCGCGGTCTCCTTGATCTTGCCGGTCAGGATGACGTCACGCAGACCGGGCGCGATGGTGGTGACGAATTCGATGGCGCCCATCCGGCGCATCGCCCGGCCCGCGAAGCCGAGGTTGTAGAACATGTCCAGGTACTCGAGGAACGCGTGCTCGATGTCGAGCGCGAGCGCGACCACCTCGCCGCCACCGTCCGCGGTGGCGATCCTGGTCTCGGTCGGCGGCAGCGGCGGCAGATCGAACAGCTGCGCAATCGACTGCCGGCTCTCCACCTCCACCAACAGCACCCGGCGCCCACCCGCGGCCAACGCCAAGGCGAGCGCCGCGGCCACCGTGGACTTGCCCGTGCCTCCCTTTCCGGAGACATAGTGCAAGCGGGCCTTTTCCGCACGCTTCGGCCACCCTGTTTCCAGTCCCGGCTCCGCCGAAAGAGGCACTGCTGTTGGTACTCCCACGCTCGCGAGCCTATAACCCGTTCTGAGATCGCGCCCGAGGGATCCGCCTAGTGCCTGGTCCAGGGCGTGTGTCTGTACCAGACAGCGGGCTGGTTGCGCCATAGGCAACATGGAGAGGTTCACCTCGTGCCGCCGGTGAATCCGACATCGGAGTACTCGGTAGTGCACAGGTTTCGAGCGAAGCGAGATCGAGCATTCCCGTTCGCGGCCCGTCTCGCGTCCGAGTGGCCGAAGTGCATGCGCCGCAGGCGCGAATCTCGGCTGCTCGGACGCGAGACACCCGGGGGCCGCGAACACGCGGTGCCGCAGGCGCCGCAGGCGCCGCAAATTAGACAGAGCTACGCTCACCCACATGAGTGAAGCGACCGTATGGGAGTACGCGACCGTGCCGCTGTTGACGCACGCGACCAAGCAGATTCTCGATCAGTGGGGCGCCGACGGTTGGGAGCTGGTGTCGGTGCTGCCCGGCCCGACCGGCGAGCAGCACGTCGCCTACCTCAAGCGCCCGAAGTAAAGGAGAAGGGGAATGACCGCAGTGACTGAGTGGGAGAGCAATCTCGCGAAGCTCGGAGTGACCCTGCCTCCGGTCGTGGCGCCCGTGGCCACCTACATCCCGGCGATTCGCACCGGCTCGCTGGTCTACACCTCCGGCCAGCTGCCGATGGCGGACGGTCAGCTGACCGTGGCGGGCAAGGTCGGCGCCGAGGTGAGCACCGAGCAGGCCAAGGACGCCGCGCAACTGTGCGCGCTCAACGCGTTGGCGGCGGTGCATGATCTGGTCGGGCTCGACGCGGTGGTGCGTGTCGTGAAGGTGGTCGGATTCGTCGCCTCCGCACCGGGATACAACGACCAGCCGATCGTCATCAACGGCGCGTCGGAATTCCTCGGCGAGGTCTTCGGTGACGCGGGCGTACATGCGCGTTCCGCGGTGGGCGTGTCGGAATTGCCGAAGAACACCCCCGTTGAAGTAGAGATCATCGTAGAGGTGCGTTGAACCAAAGGTCCCGGACTGGGATTCGATCGACTGGGGTACATCGATGACGCTGACTCATCCCGCGTACGGACAACTACGGCAGGTCACCCCGACGGCAGCGGTGCTGCTGGCGGACAACCCGGGCCAGATGACGCTGCAGGGCACCAACACCTGGATCCTGCGCGCACCGGGCCGATCGGATTGTGTGGTGATCGATCCCGGTCCGAAGGACAAGGCGCACGGCGCCAAGATCGCCGAGGTCACCGGGGGCGATATCGCCCTCACACTGATCACCCATCGGCATCACGATCACACCGGTGGCATCGATCACCTCGTCAAGCTGACCGGAACCCCGGTGCGCGCCAAGGAAACCGAGTTCCTGCGCGGTTCGGACGCACCGCTGGTCGACGGCGAGGTGATCGAGGCCGCCGGTCTGCGGATCACGGTCGTGGCCACGCCGGGCCACACCGGTGATTCGACGACTTTCGTGCTCGACGACGCCGTGCTGACCGGTGACACGATTCTCGGCAGCGGAACCACCGTGCTCGATTCGAGCGACGGAACGCTGGCCGACTACCTCGCCTCGCTGGACCGACTGGTGGAAATCGGCGCGGGCAAGGCACTGCTGCCCGCGCACGGCCCGGACCATCCCGATCTCGAACCGGTGGCCCGGTACTACATCACGCACCGGCGGGAACGCCTCGATCAGGTCCGCGAGGCCTTGCGGGTGCTGGGCCCGAACGCGGGCGCGATGGCGGTCGTCCGTCGCGTCTACGCCGATGTCGACAAGCGACTGTGGCTGGCCGCGCGCAGCTCGGTACAGGCGCAGCTGGAATACCTGCGCGCCGAAGGCTGATTCGCGCCGGCTCCGAACACGACAACACGCTGGGCTCTAGGAGCTAGGAGCCCAGCGTGTTGTTCGGTCTGGTAGAGGGTCAGCGCGCGCGGCGCGCCAGCCGCTCCGAGTCGGAGATGAGCACGCTCTTGCCCTCCAGCCGCAACCAACCGCGGTGCGCGAAGTCGGCAAGCGCCTTGTTCACGGTCTCGCGGGAGGCGCCGACCAGCTGGGCGATCTCCTCCTGGGTCAGGTCGTGGGTGACCCGCAGCGCACCGGCCTCCTGGGTGCCGAACCGCTGTGCGAGCTGCAGCAGCGCCTTGGCGACCCGGCCGGGGACGTCGGTGAAGATGAGGTCGGCCAGGTTGTTGTTGGTACGACGCAGGCGCCGGGCGAGCACGCGGAGCAACTGCTCGGCGATCTCGGGCCGCTGGTCGATCCAGGATTTCAGGGCGTCCCGGTCCATGGTGACGGCGCGAACCTCGGTCACCGTGGTCGCGGTGGAGGTCCGCGGGCCCGGATCGAAGATCGACAGCTCGCCGAACATGTCCGACGGGCCCATGATGGTCAACAGGTTCTCCCGGCCGTCCGGGGATCTGCGGCCGATCTTCACCTTGCCCGAGGTGATGATGTAGAGCCGATCTCCTGGCTCACCCTCGTTGAAGATGACGTGGCCGCGCGGAAAATCCACCGGCTGCAATTGCTTGGCGAGGGCGGCCACCGCAGTGGGCTCGACGCCCTGGAAGATGCCTGCTCTGGCGAGGGCCTCGTCCACTTATGTGCTCCTTATGGGAAATGGCTCTGTACTGGACCGAAAGCGACTCGGCCAACAGCGCAGTCTACGCGGCATGATGACAGCGTAGTGACAGACACCACGTAACGTGTGGATTGCGTGGCGCAGCGAAGAACCGTACCAGTTTCTGATCTTGGCATTCGCGGGCACCTCTACGGTTACCCCAGCTCTAGCCGCCAGGTCTGTCGGTCACGCGTCAGCTTGCCCGTGCCACATCCAGCTCTTCGCCGCGGGCGCGGCGTTTACGCATCCGGGCAACGGCCGCTGGCAGGCCGAGTCTCGTCAGCTCTTTCACTTCTGCGTTGCTTGCTTTGTCCAGGTACTGCTGAACCTCTTCGTCGGGTTCGAGAAGTTTGCGGAGCCGGTTCTCGACCCGCTCCATACCCAGTGCGAACAGCATCAACAGCACTGGGAAGAGCACCACAGCGAGTCCTTGCATACGGAGGAGTAAACACGGTCTAGGTCTCAGATGGAACACGGCAACCGAACTGGACGGGCAACGTTCGCCGATGGTTCCGTATGGTGGACAGGTGCGTGTCACCCCCTCCACAGCCGCCGGGAACGGGCGTGCGTCCGCCCCCGAGGCGACCGATGCGCAACCCGGCCCGGTCGCCGCTCCGAAACGGAAATCCCGCGCGCGACAGGCGGAAACTCAACTCGGACTAGTTCGTCGAGCGCGCCGAATGAATCGGACATTGGCGGATGCTTTCCCGGATGCGCATTGTGAGCTGGACTTCACGAATCCGCTTGAATTGGCGGTCGCGACAATACTTTCCGCGCAGTCCACGGATGTGCGGGTGAATCTCACCACCCCCGCCCTGTTCGCGAAGTACCCGGACGCGCGTGCCTATGCCGAGGCGAACCGTGCCGAGCTGGAGGAATACATCCGCTCGACCGGTTTCTTCCGCAACAAGGCCAGCTCGCTGATCGGCCTCGGTCAGGCGCTACTGGAACACCATGATGGTGAATTGCCTCACACCATGGACGAACTCGTGAAGTTGCCCGGGATCGGCCGCAAGACCGCCAACGTCATTCTCGGCAACGCGTTCGGCGTGCCGGGCATCACCGTCGACACGCATTTCGGCCGCCTGGTGCGGCGCTGGGGCTGGACCACCGAGGAAGACCCGGTGAAGGTCGAGCACATCATCGGCGAGCTCATCGAGCGCAAAGACTGGACGATGCTGTCGCACCGGGTGATCTTCCACGGCCGGCGGGTGTGTCATGCCCGCAAACCGGCCTGCGGGGTCTGCGTGCTGGCCAAGGATTGCCCGTCGTTCGGCGCCGGGCCCACCGACCCGGACACGGCGGCCGAGCTGGTGAAGGGTCCGGAGCGGGAGCATCTGCTCGAGCTGGTGGGCCGGTGAGACAACTCCCGGTTGCCTGGCGATGGGCGCTGGCGGGATTGATCGCTGTGGTCGCGCTGGCGGCCGCCCTGTGGCCGCGGGGCCGGGACACCGACACCTCGGCGGACAACGGACAGCAGGCACGGATGAGTGCCGGGGTATCCGAGCAGCAACGTCTCGCCGCGAACCTCGCGGCGTGCCCGCGACCCGCGCCGGGTAGCGCCGGGTCCGGCCCGCTGGCCGGGATCAGCGTCGACTGCCTGGCCGACGGCGGGCGCGTCGACCTGGCCGCCGCGCTGGCGGGTAAGCCTGCGCTGCTGAACCTCTGGGCCTACTGGTGCGGACCGTGTGCGCAAGAATTGCCGTATTTGCAGCAGTTCGCCCAGCGCGCCGGAAACGCGATTACCGTGCTGACCGTGCACAGCGACCCTGATGAGGCCAAGGCAATTTCACGGCTGACTGGACTGAACGTGAAACTCCCCGGTGTGCTCGATGCCGACGCGCGCGTGCGCACCGCCGTCGGCGCCCCCGCGGTGCTACCGATTTCGCTGCTGGTGCGGGCCGACGGCTCGGTCGCGCGGGTCGAGGTGCGCGCGTTCGCCGGGGTGGACGACATCGCGAACACGGTCGCCCAAGAGCTGGGGGTGGCCGCGTGACCATCCCTGTGCCGCAAGACATTCCGAAGTGGCTGAGCAAAGCCTCCGAGCCCGCGTCGGACACGTCGGACACCCTCACGCTGGCGCGCACCCTGCGTCGCGCCATGGCCCTCACCGCGACGCCGCGGCAGGCGGCGGTCCTGGTGCTGTTCGGCGGATCGCCCGAAGCCGACCCCGACGCATCGGGCGGCTTGCCCGCCGACGCGGAGGTGCTGCTCACCCAGCGCGCCGCCACGCTGCGCCAGCATCGCGGCCAGATCGCGTTCCCCGGCGGCGCGGTGGATCCGGGTGACACCGGACCGATCGACACCGCGTTGCGCGAGGCGTGCGAGGAGACCGGGCTCGATCGTTCCGGCGTGGAACCCCTTGCGGTGCTGCCGAAGTTGTTCGTGCCGCCGTCGCGTTTCGACGTGACACCCGTAGTTGCCTACTGGCGCATGCCGAGCGAGGTCGGGGTGGTCGACGAGAGCGAGACCGAACGGGTGGTGCGCGTGCCGCTGGCCGACCTGCTCGATCCGGCGAACCGCTTCCTGGTCCGCGGCAGCCTCGGCTACCAGAGCCCCGCCTTCCAGGTGGACGGCATGCTGGTCTGGGGTCTCACCGGCGGCATCCTCGCCGGAATCTTCAAAGCCGCTGGCTGGGAACAAGATTGGGATCATCAGGATGTTCGTGACCTAGAGACCGCCCTTGCCGACGTGGGGATGACCTTATGAGCGAGCGTCAGCGAGCGAATCGCGGATACAGCGCGCTGGGGCGCACGACGGAGCCGAGCGTTAGCGAGGTGGAGTCGTGAGCACCTCGGCTTGGCTCGATATCGCGGTTGTACTTCTCGCGCTGCTGGCCGCCTCCTCGGGATGGCGACAGGGTGCGGTGGCATCGGCCCTTGCGTTCCTCGGTGTGGTGCTCGGCGCGGTCGCGGGCATCCTGATCGCGCCGCACATCCTGATCCATGTCGACGAGGGCCGCACCAGGGTGCTCACCGGCGTGGCGCTGATCGTGCTGCTGGTGATCATCGGCGAGGTCGCGGGCATGGTGCTCGGCCGCGCCGCGCGCGGCGGCATGCGACATCCGTTCACCCGCAGCGTGGACAGCGTGGTCGGCGCCGTGCTGCAGGCGGTGGCCGTGCTGGTCACCGCGTGGCTGCTCGCGCTGCCGCTGGCCACCGCGTCGCAGCCGTCGATCGCCACCGCGATCAACGGTTCGCGGGTGCTGACCGACGTCAACGACGTCGCGCCGAACTGGTTGCGCCGCCTGCCCAACGAGTTCTCCAAGCTGCTCAACACCTCCGGCCTGCCGGACGTGATCGGCCCCTTCGGCCGCGCCCCGATCGCGGCGGTCGAACCGCCGGACGGCAGCGTGCTGTCCAGCCCGGTCGCCGCCTCGCTGCGCGACAGCGTGCTGCGCATCAGCGGCGTCGCACCGAGTTGCCAGCGCGCGCTGGAGGGTTCGGGCTTCGTGATCGCCCCCGAACGGATCATGACCAACGCCCACGTGGTCGCGGGCACCACCAGCGTGAAGGTGGACACCTCGCGTGGCCCGCTGGAGGCGAACGTGGTGCTGTTCGATCCGTCCACGGACGTGGCGGTGCTCGCGGTGCCCGGACTGACCGCCCCGGTGGTGCCGCAGGCGCCGTCGGCCGCGCGGCCGGGTGACAGTGCCATCGTGCTCGGTTACCCCGGCGGTGGTCCGTACACGGCCAGCGCGGCCCGTGTTCGGGAGACGTTGGACCTCACCGGTCCGACGATCTACCGCGACGGAACCGTGGAGCGTGAGGTCTACACCGTGCGCGGCCGGGTCCGCGCGGGCAACTCCGGTGGGCCACTGGTGGATACGTCGGGCGAGGTGCTCGGCGTCGTCTTCGGCGCCGCCGTAACCGACGACGACACCGGCTACGTACTCACGTTGGCCGAGGTACGCGCCCAGCTGGACGCCGCATCCGGGTCCAACGTCCCGGTCGGCACCGGCGCCTGCGTGCTCAGCTGATTCGCGGTCCGGGGCGTATCCGTCAGAAACGGATGCGGCCCGGATCTAGGCGAGCAGCTTCGCCAGCTCGGCGGTCACCAAGTCCGGGTTCTCCTGGTGGGCATAGTGGCCCGCGCCGGGAATGGTGGCCAGGCGGCGGTCCGGCGAGAGATGCTGGCCGCGGCGGAAGGTGCTGGTGAGCACATAGGGGTCCAGGTCGCCACGCATGGCGAGGACGGGGATACGGATGGGTTCGCGCATGGTGGCCATGAAGCGGCGGCCGTCCGGACGCCACTGGCTACGGAACGCCCAGCGCTGATATTCCAGCGCACAGTGCGCGGCGCCGGGAATCTGGATGGCCGAGCGCATCCGGCGCGCGGTGTCGACGAATTCGGTGGTGCCGGACCACGATCCGCTCGCCCGCTGCCGCAGCATCCGCTCGACCTCGAAGCCGTCATGGGTGGTCAGCAGCCGCTCGCCGTAGCGGGGCAGCTGGTAGCGCAGGAAGTTGGGCAGCCAGGTCGCGCGCTGGTGCCGGTTGCGCAGCACCGCGCTCTTGAGCGCGGCGGGATGCGGTGAACTCACCACCGCGATGGAACTGACCAACCGGGGTTGCAGCACCGCGGTCGCCCAGCACACCAGACCGCCGTCGGCATGCCCGACCAGCGTCGCGTCGGTGTAGCCGAGCGCGCGGATGAGCCCGGCGATATCGCCGGCCAGGGTCCAGCCGTCGTAGCCGCGCGGCGGTTTGTCGCTGTCGCCGTAGCCGCGCAGGTCGACGGCCACCGCGCGATAGCCGAGTTCGGCGAGCCCGGTCAGCTGATGCCGCCAGGACCACCAGAAGTCGGCGAAGCCGTGCAACAGCACGACCAGCGGTGCATCGGTGCGCTCGGGAGCGGCATCGACGACGTGGAAGCGGATGCCGTTGGCATGAACGTCCCGATGCGCCCATGGGCCGTCGAAACGGACGCTGGACGGATCCGGAATATGGTGCGACGACACGCCGATGCAGCCTAGTAGTTCGGGGTATCCGCGCGCGAGCGAGCGGTTACGAAGCGGGTTTTTGCAGCGAGACGGGATCGCCGTGGGCGGAAGCCCCGAGCCCGTGCGGCAGCACCGCGCGGGCCTGCTTGAGCGAGTCGATCGTCTTCTCCGGCGCGCGCAGCTTCTTCACCCGCAGATAGCCGAGCAAGGCGAGCAACGCGGTCGCGACGATCATCAGCAGGAACACGATCAGGAACGCCGCCCAGCGGGCCAGCCACACGTCGAGCAGTTCGCCGAGGAAGAAGAAAAAGAAGAACGTGCTGAACAGCAGCACGGTCAGCGCGAGGATGAAGTAGACGCTGCCCTGCAGCCCCTTCTTGATCTCGCCGGTGACCTCGGCCTTGGCCAGCGCGACCTCGGCGCGGACCAGGGTCGACATCTGTTCGGTGGCGTCGCGCACCAGCGTGCCGAAGCTGGCGCTACCGCTGGGATTGGCGTCGGACAAGGGAATGGAGGTCACCGTACGACCGCGCTGTGCGTCGTTCCCGTTACCGCCGTTTGTGAAACTCACTTGGTAGACCCTTCTCCCTGTCCAGGCACTGCTTCCGCCTCACTCTTCTCGTTGTAGCGCACGAGCGTCCCGCCGCGCCTGATGGACACGCCCACGTCGCAACAGTAGCGCCGAACCGGCGAGCGACGCCGCCATTGATGTGACCAACACAGCGGCCTTCGCCAATTCGACTTCGGAGCCGTCTCCGACGTCGGCCAGCGCGAGTTCTGCCACCAGAAGGCTAACGGTGAACCCGATCGCGCCGAGCACCGACAGGGCGAACATGTCGCGATAGCCCAGTCCGGCCGGGCGCTTCGCGATACCGAACCGGATTGCGAGCCAGCTGATCCCGAAGATTCCGATGGTCTTGCCGAGCAACAACCCGAGAATGATGGCCAGCGCCAGCCTGTCGCTGAACAGCTCGCCGAACACCTTGCCGTCCAACGGAACTCCGGAGGCGAACAACGCGAACAGCGGCACACACAGCCCGGCCGAGATCGGCTGGATCAGATGCTCCAACCGGGTGGCCGGCGCTTCCTCTTCACCGGGGTCGGGCCGCACCCTGGTGAGCAGCCCGAGCGCCACGCCGGCCAGCGTCGGGTGGATGCCCGCCTCGTGCAGCGCGTACCAGGCGACCAGCGCCAGCGGGACGTACAGCCAGGGCGTGCTGATCCGTTTGTGCTGCGCCAGCGCCCACCCCGCGAAGCAGGCCGCGGCGACCGACAGCCACAGCAGGGCCAGCGTCGTGGTGAACAGGATGGCGATCAGAATGATGGCCATCAGATCGTCGACCACGGCGAGGCTGAGCAGGAACACCCGCGCGCTCGCCGGGATGCGCGAACCGGTCATGGCCAGCACGGCCAGCGCGAACGCGATATCGGTGGCCACCGGAATGGCCCAGCCGCGGTCCATCCCCGGCACACCGAGGCCGACAACCAGGGCGATCAACGCCGGGGTGACCACGCCGCCGACCGCGGCGATGATCGGCAGCGCGGCCCGTTTGGGGTCGGCCAGCTCACCGACGACGAGTTCGCGTTTGAGTTCCAGTCCGGCGACGAAGAAGAAGACGGCGAGCAGGCCGTCCGCGGTCCACTCGGCCAGCGTGAGGTCCAGGTGTAGCGGCGGGATGGCGAGCGTCGTGTGCGTCATCGTCACGTAGCTGTCGCCCCAGGGCGAATTCACCCACAGCAACGCCGCGGCGGCCGCGATGAGAAGGATTGCACCGCCGACTGTTTCGGTCCGGAGATAGCGGGACAGTTCCGAGCGCACTTGCGTGATCACGGGGAACCTTTCGGCAGGGTCGGTCAACGCTGCGACCACGCCGTTCAGCGATTCGGCTGTCAGGTACGCGATCGCATGCCGACCAGACTTCCCGGCACACCTTACGCAATCCTAACGGGTAGGGCCGGTGACGAATCACGCCACCGGCCCTAAACTGCCTCGCCTATCGGTTCGGGCTACGCCTTGGTCGCCCGGATCGCCTCGAAGACGTTGGGATCGACCAGCGTCGAGGTGTCGCCGAGTTCCCTGCCCTCGGCGACGTCGCGCAGCAACCGGCGCATGATCTTGCCGCTGCGCGTCTTGGGCAGCTCGGGCACCACGTGGATCTCCCGCGGCCGCGCGATCGGGCTGATCTCGCGCGACACCTCCGCCTTCAGCTCGTCGACCAGCGCCGCGCCGGTGTCCTTGGCCTCGGCGGTCAGGATGACGAACGCGACGATGCCCTGACCGGTGGTCTCGTCACTGGCGCCGACCACCGCGGCCTCCGCGACGCCGGAGTGCCCGACCAGCGCCGATTCCACCTCGGCGGTGGAGATCCGGTGGCCGGACACGTTCATCACGTCGTCGACCCGGCCGAGCACCCAGAGGTCGCCGTCGGCGTCGAGCTTGGCGCCGTCACCGGCGAAGTACCAGCCCTGCTCGGCGTAGCGCTCCCAGTAGGTGGCCCGGTACCGCTCCATATCGCCCCAGATGCCGCGCAGCATCGACGGCCACGGCTGATCGAGCACGAGGTAACCGTTCGCCTCGGTCTCACCGCGCTGCACCGGCTTGCCCTCTTCATCGACGACCAGCGCCGAGATACCGGGCAGCGCGGCCATCGCCGCACCGGGCTTGGTCGCGGTGACGCCGGGCAACGGCGAGATCATGATCGCGCCGGTCTCGGTCTGCCACCAGGTGTCCACGATCGGCGTCTTGCCCGCGCCGATCACGTCGCGGTACCAGCGCCAGGCCTCCGGGTTGATCGGCTCGCCCACCGAGCCGAGCAGCCGGATGCTGGACAGATCGTGCGCGGCCGGAATCTCGCGGCCCCACTTCATGAACGTGCGGACCAGCGTCGGCGCCGTGTAATAGATACTGACGCCGTACTTTTCGACGATCTGCCAATGCCGGTGCTCGTCCGGGAAGTTCGGCGTGCCCTCGTAGACCACCTGGGTGGCGCGGTTGGACAGCGGCCCGTAGACGATGTAGCTGTGCCCGGTGACCCAGCCGATGTCGGCGGTGCACCAGTAGACGTCTTGTCCCGCTTTGTGATCGAAGACGGTGTGGTGGGTGTAGGACGCCTGGGTCAGGTATCCGCCCGAGGTGTGCAGGATGCCCTTGGGCTTTCCGGTGGTGCCGGAGGTGTAGAGGATGAACAGCGGATGCTCGGCATCGAACGGCTGCGCCTCGTGTTCCGGGGACGCCTGCGCGATCGTCTCGTGCCACCACAGGTCGCGGCCGTCGGTCCACGGCACCTCGATGTTGGTGCGGCGCACCACGATTACGTGTTCGACGCTGTGCGGCACGTCGCCGTTCGCGAACAGCGCCTCGTCCACCGCCTCCTTGAGCGGGGCGGACTTGCCGCGGCGCCACTGCCCGTCGGTGGTGATGATCAGCCGGGCGCTCGCGTCGTCGACCCGCTGGCGCAGCGCGGTGGGCGAGAAGCCCGCGAACACCACCGAGTGGGTGAGGCCGAGCCGCGCGCAGGCCAGCATCGCGACGATGGCCTCGGGCACCATCGGCATATAGATGGCGACGCGATCGCCCGCTTCCAGGCCGAGCTCGGTGAAGTAGTTCGCGGCCTGGCTGACTTCGGCGAGCAGCTCGCGGTAGGTGACCGCGCGCGAGTCGCCCGGCTCGCCCTCCCAGTGGATCGCGACCTGGTCGCCGTGCCCGTCCAGCACGTGCCGGTCGACGCAGTTGTAGGCGACATTGAGCTTGCCGTCGGCGAACCACTTCGCCACCGGCGCGTCGCTCCAGTCCAGCACCTGACTCGCCGGCTGATGCCAGTGCAACCGACTCGCCTGCTCGGCCCAGAACGCGTCACGATCGGCCGACGCCTGCTCATAGAGCGCGGCATCGGCGTTCGCCGCGGCCGCGAACTCCGCGCTCGGCGGGTACGAGTCCCTGTGGTCGGCGGTTTCGGTCATCTCGTATCTTCTTTCCACGTAGCCTGAGCTCACGATTCAAACGCAGCAAGTTCGACAGTAATCAACTGTGACCTACGCCGCGTCCGGTGTTTCCACCGGGTTTCGGTCTCGTCGCGCCGTCGCGTAATCCGCAACGGAGCGGCCCGGCCCGGACACACCGGACGGTCTCTACGGAGGCAATGTTCCGGTCGTTGGGCCATTTTCGCGCGATGTTTTTCGTGTTTCGACCATGTTGCCGGATTGGTAACAAGTGGAACGAACCTTGGTCAATACGGTGACAAGGGCCGTACTTGTGGTTAATCTGCGAGACACCCAAGGCGGATTGTGCCGGCATGCGCCTGGTGACCTCATGCGCGTGCCACAGGTTCCGTCCTTTTCGAAATCGGGAGAACGCGTTGAGATTCAACAGAGCAATGGCGCTGACTGCGGCAGCCCTGCTGGCTACCAGCCTCGGACTGTCCGCATGCTCGTCGGACGACAGTGCCGACGCGAGCATCGTCACCACCAACGGTGGTGAGCCGCAGAACCCGTTGGTGCCCACCAACACCAACGAGAACATGGGCGGCCGCGTCGTCGACCGATTGTTCGCCGGCCTGAAGTACTACGACGCTGACGGCGTCGCGCACGACGAGATGGCGCAGAAGATCGAGACGACCGACCGCAAGAACTACACGATCACCATCAAGCCGGACTGGAAGTTCTCCGACGGCACGACGGTGACCGCGAAGTCGTTCGTCGACGCCTGGAACTACGGCGCCCTCGGCACCAACGCTCAGTTGCAGAGCTACGTGTTCTCCCCGATCGTCGGGTTCGACGAGGTGTCGGCGGAGAAGCCGACGGCGCAGACCCTGTCGGGGCTGAAGGTGGTCGACGACAAGACCTTCACCGTCGCGCTCAAGTCGCCCTCCATCGACTTCGAGACCGAGCTCGGCTACGCGCCGTTCTACCCGCTGCCCGAGGCGGCGTTCAAGGACATCAAGGCGTTCGGTGAGAACCCGATCGGCAACGGCCCGTACAAGTTCGCGAAGAACGGCGCCTGGCAGCACAACGTGCAGATCGACCTGGTGCCCAACCCGGACTACAAGGGTGGCCGCGCGCCCAAGAACAAGGGCCTGCGCTTCGTGATGTACCAGTCCTACGACACCGCATACGCCGATCTGATCGCGGGCAACCTGGACACCCTCGACACCATCCCGGACAGCGCGATCACCTCCTACAAGAATGATCTCGGCGATCGGGCGATCACCAAGCCGACCGCGCAGAACCAGCACATCGGCATCCAGACCAACGTTCCGCACTTCGGCGGCGAAGAAGGCGTGCTGCGCCGCAAGGCCCTCTCGATGGCGATCAACCGAGAGCAGATCTGCGAGAACATCTTCCACGGCACCCGGCTGCCCGCGCGTGACTTCACCTCCGCCTCGCTGCCCGGCTTCAACGGCAGCCTGCCCGGCTCCGAGTTCCTGAAGTACAACCCCGACGAGGCGAAGAAGCTGTGGGCCCAGGCCAACGCCATCTCCCCGTGGTCGGGTCGCTACGAGATCGCCTACAACTCCGACGGCGGCCACCAGGCCTGGATCGAAGCCGTTGCCAACAGCATCAAGAACACGCTCGGCATCGAGTCCATCGGCTTCCCGTACCCGACCTTCAAGAACATCCGCGATGAGGTGAACGCCAAGACCATCGGCAAGGCGTTCCGCTACGGCTGGCAGGGCGACTACCCGACCATGCTGCAGTTCCTCACCTCGCAGTACTACAGCTACTCCGAGACCAACAACGTCGACTGGAAGGTGCCGGAGTTCGACAAGCTGCTCGATGCCGCGCTGGCCGCGCCGACGCAGGAGGAGTCCTACAAGATCGTCGCGCAGGCGCAGACGATGATGCTGCAGCAGATGGCCGACATCCCGGTGCTCGACTACATCGCGTCCGCCGGTCGGTCGGACAAGGTGCAGACCGCGCCACTGGCCTGGAACGGCCTGTTCGCGTTCGAAAACATCGAGAAGTAGCCGCTGGTGAGCCGCGCCGCCCCGCGCGGCGCGGCTCATCACTGAACCCAGGAGGCGAAAATGGCCTGGTATATCGTGCGGCGTCTGCTTCAAATGATCCCCGTGTTCCTCGGGGCGACGTTGCTCATCTATGCCCTGGTATTCCTCGTCCCCGGCGATCCGATTCACGCGCTCGCCGGCGACAAACCGATGACCCCCGCGGTGGAGGCCCAGCTCCGCGCGCGGTACCACCTCGACCAGCCCTTCATCATGCAGTATCTGCTGTATCTGAAGGGCATTGTCACGTTCGACTTCGGCACCGCCTTCTCCGGCAGGCCGGTGCGCGCGGAGTTGGCTCGCGCCTTCCCCATCACGATCAAGCTCGCCGCCATGGCGGTGGTCATCGAGGCCGTGTTCGGCGTGGCGTTCGGCCTGATCGCCGGCCTGCGCAAGGGCAAGCTGTTCGACTCGACCATGCTGGTCGTCAGCCTGATCGTGATCGCAGTGCCGATCTTCGTGGTCGGCTTCCTCGCGCAGTTCCTGCTCGGCGTGAAGTGGGGGATCGCGCCGGTGACCGTCACAGGCAAGGCGAGTTTCACCGAGTTGCTTGTCCCGGCGTTCGTGCTCGGGTCGCTGTCGTTCGCCTACGTGCTGCGACTGACCCGGAACTCGGTGGCGGAGAACATGTCCGCCGACTATGTACGCACCGCGACCGCGAAGGGGTTGAGCAGGCGCCGCGTGGTGACCGTGCACATCCTGCGCAACTCGATGATCCCGGTGATCACCTTCCTCGGCGCCGAACTCGGCTCGTTGATGGGCGGTGCCATCGTCACCGAAGGCATCTTCAACATTCCCGGCGTCGGCGGCACGCTGTACCAGGCGATCACCCGAGGCGAACCGCCGACGGTCGTCTCGTTCGTCACGGTTCTGATCATCATCTTCTTGGTCTCGAACCTGATCGTCGACCTGCTCTACGCCGCACTCGATCCGAGGATCCGCTATGCCTGACCTCGACAAAGGACAAGGAATCGACCTCGCGGAGAGTGCGGCCCGGGGTAGGCAGACCTACTTCGTCGCGCCGCCCGACGAGGTCGAGGTGCTCGCCACCGACATGGTCGTCGACCAGGGCTCGCCGAGCAGCATCTGGTATGACGCGTGGCGGCAGCTGCGGCGCAACCCGATCTTCATCGTCGCGGCGCTGATGATCCTGTTCGTGCTCGTCGTGGTGATCTGGCCCGGCCTGTTCACCAGTCAGGATCCCCGGTATTGCAACGGCGACTTCAGCATGAATCCGCGCGGCGCGGGTCATCCGTTCGGCTTCGACAAGCAGGGCTGCGACATCTACGCCCGAACCGTGTACGGCGCAAGGGCTTCGGTGATGGCCGGGGTCGGCTCAACGATCGCCTTCGTGCTGATCGGCGGTGTGCTCGGCGCGCTGGCCGGCTTCTACGGTGGCTTCCTCGACTCGGTCGTGTCCCGCGTCGCCGAGATCTTCTACGCGATCCCGCTGATGCTGGCCGCGATCGTGATCATGCAGCTGCTCGATTCGCGGACCATCTGGACCGTGATCGTCATCCTCGCCGGGTTCACCTGGCCGCAGGCGGCCCGGATCGCACGCAGCGCGGTGATCCAGGCGAAGAACAGTGATTACGTCACGGCGGCAAAGGCATTGGGCGTTTCCCGAATACGCACGCTGATTCGGCACGTGCTGCCGAACGCGGCGGGCCCGCTGATCGTGGTCACCACGATCTGGCTCGGCGTCTTCATCGTCACCGAGGCGACGTTGTCCTACCTCGGCGTCGGTTTGCCGCGCACCATCGTGTCGTGGGGCGCCGATATCGCCTCCGGGCAGAAGGAGATTCGCACCTCTGCGATCCTGTTCTATCCCTCGGCGGCTTTGGCGCTCACCGTGCTGAGCTTCATCATGCTGGGCGACGCCGTGCGCGACGCTCTCGACCCGAAGGCGAGGAAGCGATGAGCGAGTTTCGCAGCGCACAGTCGCCCCTGCTCGAAATCAAAGACCTCAACGTCTGTTTCACCTCGGACGGCAAGAAGATCCCCGCGGTCCGCGATGTGAACCTCTCGGTGTATCCGGGCCAGACCGTCGCGATCGTGGGCGAATCCGGTTCGGGTAAGTCCACCACGGCGCACGCGATCATCGACCTGCTGCCCGGCACCGGGCAGGTCACCTCCGGCAACATCATGTTCGACGGCAAGGACCTCGCGAAGGCGTCCAAGAAGGACGTCGTCGCGATCCGTGGCAGCGGCATCGGGCTGGTGCCGCAGGACCCGATGTCCAACCTGAACCCGGTGTGGAAGATCGGCTTCCAGATCCGGGAGACGTTGGAGGCCAACGGGATCGCCAAGGGCAAGGCCGCCAAGCAGCGGGCCATCGAGCTGCTGCACGAAGCGGGCATGTCCGACGGCGAGCGGCGGGTGAACCAGTATCCGCACGAGTTCTCCGGTGGTATGCGTCAGCGTGCGCTCATCGCCATCGGGTTGGCCTGCCGCCCGAAGCTGTTGATCGCCGACGAGCCGACCTCGGCGCTCGACGTCACCGTGCAGCGCCAGATCCTCGATCACCTCGAGGGCCTGACCAACGAGCTCGGTACCGCGGTGCTGCTGATCACGCACGATCTCGGCCTCGCCGCCGAACGTGCGGAGCATCTGGTGGTGATGTATCGCGGCCGAGTGGTGGAATCCGGTCCGGCACTGCAGATTTTGCGGGAACCGCAGCATCTGTACACCAAGCGGCTGGTGAACTCCGCACCCTCGCTCGCCTCGCAGCGGCTGTCTTCGGTGAAGCAGCGCATCGAGATTCGCGAGCAGGCGGTGCAGGTCGCCGAGCAGATCGCGGCGGCCGATACCGAATTGGCCACTGTTCCGGATGACGTCGTTGTCGTCGACAACCTCACCAAGGCCTTCAAGATCCGCGGCAACGCGCCGTGGAAATCGACGGACTTCATTGCGGTGCAGGATGTTTCGTTCCGGCTGCGGCGTGGCACCACGACCGCGATCGTGGGCGAATCGGGTTCGGGCAAATCGACTGTCGCGCAGATGATCCTGGGCCTGCTCGAGCCGACCTCGGGCAAGGTCGTGTTCGACGGCAAGGAAGTGGCGAAGCTGGATCGCAAGAGCGCCTTCGCGTTCCGGCGCCGGGTGCAGCCGATCTTCCAGGATCCGTACGGCTCGCTGGACCCGATGTACTCGATCTACCGCACCATCGAGGAGCCGTTGCGCACGCACAACATCGGCTCGCCGAAGGAGCGGGAGGCCACGGTTCGCGAGTTGCTCGAGAAGGTGTCGCTGCCGTCCACCGTGATGCGCCGGTACCCGAACGAGTTGTCCGGTGGTCAGCGTCAGCGTGTCGCCGTCGCCCGGGCCCTCGCGCTCTCGCCCGAGGTCGTGGTCTGTGACGAGGCGGTTTCCGCGCTCGACGTGCTGGTCCAGGCGCAGATCCTGCGGTTGCTGAACGATCTGCAGGCCGAGCTGGGTCTGTCGTATGTGTTCATCACCCACGACCTTGCCGTTGTCCGGCAGATCGCCGACAACGTGCTGGTCATGCAGACCGGCAAGGTGGTCGAGGCGGCCTCCACCGAGGAGGTCTTCGACAACCCGCGGGAGGAGTACACCCGGCGGCTGCTGGATGCCATCCCCGGCCGAGATCTGTTGGTGAGCTGAGGAATCGGTTCGCCGAAGCGTGCAGCGGCCATCCTGACCCAGCGGGTCGGGGTGGCCGTTGCGTTTCCGGCGGCCATAGCGCAGGGGGCTCCGGAACGGGCTGGGTTCGGCGGCCGCACGGACGCAAGTAGCCTCGTAAGCCGTGACCGATCCGCTACAGCCTCTCGTCGATCTGCCCGGTGTTCGCGCCGCCGCCGACCGTGCCCGTGACGCGCTCGCCGAGGTGCATCGGCACAAGGCGAATCGGCGCGGGTGGCCGACCACGGCGGCTGAGGCCGCGGTACGCGCGGCTCGATCGTCCGCTGCCATCGACGGCGGCAGCATCGAGCTTCCCGCTGACGGCCAGGTCGGGGATCCGATTCTGGCCGGTTCGCTGCGGGTCGGGCAGGCGTTGGACAGTGATGCGCTGCGCAATCTGGTGGGCACCTGGCAGCGGGCACCGTTGCAGGCGCTGGCCCGGCTGCATCTGCTCGCCGCAGCCGATCTCGTTGCCGACGAGGAGTCGCTCGGCAGGCCGCGCGCGGATGACGGTGTGGCGGAGCGGCTCGATCTGCTGGTGCAGGCGGTGCACGGGTCGAGTGCGCCCGCGCCGGTGATCGCGGCGGTGGTGCACGGGGAGCTGCTCGCGCTGCGGCCGTTCGGGACCGCCGACGGTGTGGTGGCGCGGGCGGCATCGCGGCTGGTGGCGGTGTCGAGTGGGCTGGACCCGCACAGTTTGGGAGTGCCCGAGGTTTTCTGGCTGCGGCGGCGGCAGGCGTATCTCGATGCCGCGGCGGCATTCGGGAGCGGTGCCGCGGACGCGGTCGGCGGCTGGGTGATGCTGTGCTGCGGTGCGCTGGAGGACGGTGCTCGGGAAGCGACATCGATCGCCGATTCGGCGTCGGGCTGACCCACACATCAAAACGGGCGGCGTTGTCGTTGCCGACCTCGCCGCCCGCGTAGCACGGACTACCCGGTTACCAAGCGTGCTGGGTGGGTTGTGTTCTTGCGGCCTCGGCGATAGTCCGAACTCCGGCGGTTCATCCCCGCAACCTGTGCGAGGCCCTCGCCGACGAAGACCCGGATTTCGCAGGCCCACAACGCTTCTGCCCTTGTCGCGGCGCGCTCCGCGTGGGTGCCTGGTGCCCGTGCTGGGAAGGATGGGCTGGGAGACTGAACCTTCTCTTCCGGTCCTGCCTTGGCCTTCCGACCTTCCGTAGTTACCTTTCTACCCTGTGACGGCCCTCACATCAATAGCTGGGAAGACATTCAGTATTCGGCGTGTCGATCGGCGTTTCGTGGTTCAATGCCTGGTCGCGAGTTCTTCCGCGTTCGGTCAGCAAACCTCTTCCGCAAGCACCCCGCTTCCGCTCGAGCAGCGCGGGTCGCCGAGTAAAGCGCGTTGGCTAAGGCTCAGCTGCGGCGGCGCAGCAATCGATAACTGATCGCGCCGGCCAGGACCGCGCTCAAGCCGACCACCGCGGTAGCGGCAAGGGTGGTGGACGAGGGCGCCTGGAAGCGGGCCCACAACGACACCGGATTCGAAAACGTCAGGATCGGCCAACCTTTGGCGGCCGCCTCGCGGCGCAGATTGCGATCCGGGTTGACCGCCGTCGGATGGCCGACCGCGCTCAGCAGCGGCAGATCCGTCACCGAATCGGAATACGCGTAACAGCGCGCGAGATCGTAACCCTCACTGGCGGCGAGCTTTTCGATCGCGGCGACCTTGCCCTCGCCGTAGCAGTAGAACTCGACCTCGCCGGTGTACTTGCCGTCCGCGACGACCATCCGGGTGGCCGCGGTGTGCGAGGCGCCGAGCACCTCCGCGATCGGTCCGACGATCTCCTCGCCCGACGCCGACACGATCACCACGTCGTGGCCCCGGATCTTGTGGTCGGCAATGAGATCGGCCGCCTCAGCGTAGATCAGTGGATCCACCAACTCGTGAAGTGTCTCGGCCACAATGGTTTTCACCTGCTCCACGTCCCACCCGGCGCACATGTTCGTGAGATGGGCGCGCATCCGCTCCATTTGGTCGTGGTCGGCGCCGGACAGCATGAACAGGAAGTGGGCGTAGCTGCTTTCGAGCACGTCGCGGCGGTTCAACAGGCCTTGCGCGTAGAAGGGCTTGCTGAAAACGAACGTGCTCGATTTCGCGATCACGGTCTTGTCGAGATCGAAGAAGGCGGCGACGCGTCCGTCCGCGGTGGGTGAGTCCACCCGACCAGCATAGGCGTACAGCGGCACCCGATCGGGCGGTGCTCGGCGCGGGTGCCGCGCGGTGCGGAACTGGGGACTCTCTGGGGACCGCGGCGGGTGTCGTCCGTGCCAGTTTCCGGACCGCGTCCGCAGCCGCGAGCGGGGAGTTTGCCCCGCAGCCGCGGGGCCCGTAATCGCCGTAAACTTCTGCCGCGACAGACTTGCGTTGTGGGCGGGGCTTGGGTGTAGTATTGCTGGCACCTGGACATGGTCCAGGCGCGTTCAGCCCGACCCCCCGGGGCTGAACCCGACGGCCCCAGCCTCCTCCCCCCCCGGCTGGGGCCGTCCTCTATTCAAGGGACGGTTCGCGTCCCGCTCGGCCGCATTCGAATCCCGCGCCGCAGCACGCAAAAGTTCTCCACACCCCCGAGTTATCCACAATCGGCGCATCGCCTCTTCTGCCCTCGCCCGATTTCCGCCACGCTCGGCCGCATGAATCTTGAAGTGGCGCCGGACAACAGCAGCCCGCCACCGGCACTCGTGCTCCTGCACGACCCCCGGCTGCGCGACGAAGTACGCCGCGTCGCCGCAGCGGCCGAGCGCGGCCTAGACGAACGCGCGCTGCCCGTCGGCAGGCACGCGTGGACCGGGGCGCCACTGGTGATCCTGGACACACTCACGGCGCGAGCGGCAGCCGAAGCCGGGTATCTGCGCCGAGTCGGCGTCGTGCTGGTCACCGACGGCGAACCCGAATTGCTCGATTGGCAAGCCGCTGCGGCCGTCGGCGCCGAGCGCGTCATCGCGCTGCCCGGTGCCGCCGAGGGACTTATCGAGATGTTTGCTGAGTACGGCGAACACCGCACCGGAGACGGTGTCGTGGTCGCTGTAGCGGGCGCCGCCG
This sequence comes from Nocardia sp. CA-128927, assembly GCF_050955855.1. Taxonomy (NCBI): domain Bacteria; kingdom Bacillati; phylum Actinomycetota; class Actinomycetes; order Mycobacteriales; family Nocardiaceae; genus Nocardia; species Nocardia sp. CA-128927. The sequence continues at coordinate 612,442 of NZ_CP192087.1, forward strand.
GAGGTGCCGGAGCGTCCACGCTCGCCGCCGCATTGGCACTGCGATCCGCCGCCGAACAGTTCCGCCGCGACACCATCCTGGTCGACGGCGCACCACTCGGCGGCGGCCTCGACCTGCTGCTCGGCATCGAAACAACCACCGGACTGCGCTGGCCGGACTTGGTCGTCGAAGACGGCAGAGTCTCCGCCGCGGCCCTGCACTCCGCCCTGCCCACCGCCGCACCAGGCTTGGCGGTACTGGCCTGCGGCCGCTGCGGTGCGGGCCGGTTGCCACGCGAGATCGGACCAGCCGCCGTGCGCGCCGTCATCGAAGCAGGCCGTGCCGCAGGCGATTTGGTGATTTGCGACATATCCGGCGAACGCGGCCCACACGCCGACCAAATGCTCGACTCCGCCGACCTCGTCGTACTGGTCGTCCCGGCGCGGTTGCGCGCCATCGCCGCCGCCGAGGCCGTCTCCGCCCACATCGGCCGCCGAAACCCGAACCAGGGCTTGATAGTCCGTGGCCCCGCCCCGGGCGGTCTGCGCGGTCCGGAGGTCGCGGAGGTGCTCGACCTCCCGTTACTCGCCGCCGTCCGCGCCCAATCCGGTCTGGCGGGCCGCCTGGAACGCGGCGGACTGACCGTGCACCGCCGTGGACCGCTGCGTGATGCGGCCGATGCGGTGCTCGATGTGTTGAGCGCGCCTGCGGGGCAGCGGAGATGAGAGCCGAGTGTGGAGGTCCGCATGGCTGTCAGTGGCAGTGGCGCAACCGACTGTCGATCGATATCGGAGCGGCGTGGTTGCCGAGTGTGGCTTGGGGACAGGAACTTGCACTGTGTATGCCGAACTCCGTCGGATCAGCGGCGGTGATGGATCAACGATCGGTAGACCCGCACGGCGAGAGGCCGAGCCTGTGGATGGCGCGCGATCGGCGCGGATGTCACATCACCGATGAGCGCTGCGTGACCGTGGATCGTGCCGGTGACGCTGCGGAGCGGGGGCGGCGATGAGCGCGTTGGTGACGTCGGAGTTGCTGGATCGGGTGCGGGAGCGGTTGTCCGGGGGAGCGGGGGATCCGGATCCAGCGCAGGTAGCGGCCGCTATTCGGGCTGAGGCGGGTGGGGTGCTCGGGGACACGGATCTGCTGCGGGCGTTGCGTCTGCTGCAGACCGAGATGACCGGGGCTGGCGTACTCGAGCCATTGCTGCACGATCCACAGGTTGCTGATGTGTTGGTGACGGGGCCGGATGCGGTGTGGATAGATCGCGGGCACGGTCTGGAGAAGACGTCGATCACCTTTCCGGACGAGGCGGCGGTGCGCAGGCTTGCGCAGCGGTTGGCACTCTCGGCCGGACGGCGGCTCGACGACGCACAGCCGTGGGTGGACGGCAGGCTGTCCGGAACCGGAGCGGCGCTGGGTGATTCGTTCGGTGTGCGACTGCATGCGGTGCTCGCGCCGGTTGCGCACGGTGGCACCTGCTTGTCGCTGCGCGTGTTGCGGCCCGCCACCCAGGGCCTGGACGCGTTGGCTGCCGCGGGTGCGGTACCGGCTGACGCAAAGCGGCTGCTGGAGCGGATCATTCAGGCGCGATTGGCGTTTCTGGTGGTCGGTGGCACCGGCGCGGGCAAGACGACGCTGCTGTCCGGTCTGCTCGCCAAGGTCGGTCCGAGCGAGCGGATCGTGTGCGTGGAGGACGCCGCCGAACTCGCACCGCCGCATCCGCATGTGGTGCGACTCGTCGCGCGCACCGCGAACGTCGAGGGCGTCGGCGCGGTGACCGTTCGCGACCTGGTGCGGCAGGCGCTGCGCATGCGGCCGGATCGGATCGTCGTCGGCGAGGTCAGGGGCGCCGAGGTCGTCGACCTGCTGACTGCGCTGAACACCGGTCATGACGGCGGCGCCGGAACAGTCCACGCGAACTCGCCACAGGAAGTGCCTGCCCGCCTGGAAGCCCTTGCGGCCCTGGGCGGAATGGACCGCGCCGCCCTGCACAGTCAACTTGCCGCCGCTGTCCAGGTCGTCCTGCATGTGCACCGTCGCGCGGACGGCTCGCGAGGGCTCCGCGAAATCGGGCTCGTCCACCGAAACGACAACGGCCGCGTGCACATCGCTCCCGCCTGGCACGCATCCGCCCCGGCTCCCGCTGCCCGGGATCTGGCCCGGCTCCTCGACGAAAGGCTCGACCGATGATCGCCCGACGGACTGGCGCGGCCCCGAAACCATTGTGCGATCTGGTCGAATCGCACGGTCCCCGCCAACGCTGCGAGCAGATCTTCACGCTGCCAGCGCACATGCGGAGGCGGCAGTCTCGTGGCGCTGGTGTTCGGCCCGGCGGGTGGGTCAGCCGATGAGCGCGGCGTTGACGTGTCTTGCGCTCGCACTGCTTGCGGCGCCTGCTTCGACTTCGCGTCGTCGATTCGACGGTCTGTTCGCGGAGCCGATCGTTACCGGAAAAGTGCGGCGCGACAAGGTACTTCGGTTCGTTGGTTGTGGTGGTGTCGTGGCTGTGTTGGTCTTCGGGCTCGGCCCGTTTCTCGCAGCGGCGATGGTGGCGGGGACCGTGGGGTTCCGGGTTCGGCGGGCGGGCCGGGATCGGCGCAGGAACGTCGAATGTGTCCATCTGCTGGACGCATTGGAGGCGGTGATCGGGGAGTTGCGGGTCGGCGCGCACCCGAGCGCGGCGGCCGAAGCCGCGGCGGGGGAGGCGCGGGGCGAATCCGCCATGGCTTTCGCGGTGAGTGCGGGGCGCAGCAGGTTGGGTGGTTCCGCGGCCGGGGGCCTGCGCCATCCGGATTCCATCGTCGCCGGCGAACTGTCACGCATCGCCGACGCATGGCAGGTCGCGGAGCAGCACGGCCTGGCCCTCGCCGAACTGTTGTCCGCCGCACGCACAGACCTTGTGGGCCGCATCCGTTTCCACGGCCGCACCACCGCCGCCCTCGCCGGCGCCCGCGCAACCGCCACCGTCCTAGCCGCCCTGCCCCTCCTCGGCATCGGCCTCGGCCAACTGATGGGCGCCGCACCACTACACGTCCTCTTCGCCTCACCAGCGGGCACGCTCCTGCTCCCCCTCGGTGCCGCCCTAGACTGCGCCGGCCTGCTGTGGACCGATGTCATCACCCGAAAGGTGCTCGTATGAACCGACCTCGTTGCCTCACGCGTGATCGAGTCAACATGCGGCAAGTGAATATGACTACGCCGCTTCAGTTTTCCGGTGTCGCGCAGCCTGCCAGTAGTCGGATGACGTGGTCGGGTAAGAGGCCCGTTGACTGTCCAGTCCGGCACTCTGGAAGACCCTGGTCGGCGAATTCGTCTACGGCGCCATGGTTTTCCGATGCAAGATCGCGGCGTCCACATGCTTGGCCAGCGCCGTCGGACGACTGGCCCGCTGACGGCGCACTGGGCCAGCACTGGGGTGAGCGTCGTTCGGTGGATTCCATTACGGCGCTGAGGTGGTCTTGTGCCGAGACCGGGTGCGCGGGTATTCGGACGCTGAGGTTTTCTGAAGCCGAGCAGCGTGTCCAAGGTCGGTCGACGCGGTCGGACAGGGGACCTGGTGATCGCGTACATGTCCAGCACTGTGGTGCGCCTCGTTCGGCAGATTTCGTTGCGGCGCTGAGGTTTTCCGATGCGCCGTCAGGGTTTGCTCGCGGTTGGACGATGTGGTCGGACGGAAGGTTTGCAAGCCGCGCGTATGGCAAGTACGGCGGTGGGTTAGGGCAAAGGGGGCGGTGTCGGCGAGCGAGTGACGCGTTCGGCCATGCGGGCGTGGATTCGGTGCGTACTGCAGACCTGACCTTTGCGGATCCGAATTGTCCAGCGCTCAAGGGTCATTCGGGCAATGGCGTGTGTGAGGAGGTTCAGGGTGGAGGTGGCTGTGGGGTATCCGGTGCTGCCGACCTTGCTGCTTGCGGTTGCGTTGCTCCTGTTGCCCGGCCGGGTGGCGGTGAGTCGGCGACTGCGGGCGCTTCGGGAGCCGGAGCTGGTGCGAGTCACCGTGCCCGCGTCGAAGGAGAAGCTCGATCCGCTCGCATCGGCGTCGGTGTTCGACCTGTTGGCCGCGTGTCTGCGAGCCGGGCTGCCGATGGCGGGTGCGGCGCGAGCGGTGGCGCCCGGTGCGCCGGAACTGTTGGGGGAGGCGCTGCGCCGGGCTGCGGACCTACTTGCGCTCGGGGCGGATGCCGCAACGGCTTGGGAGCGAGCGGCGGCAGACGCGGCCGGGCGTCCGGGTGCCGAGGAGGTCGAGTCGTTGGCGCGGATGGCGCGACGGTCGGCGCGGTCGGGCGCCTCGCTGGCGGTCGCGGTCGGGGAGCTGGCCGAACAGCGCCGGGCTGCGGTCGAGGATGCTGCCGCTGCACGTGCGGAGCGGGCTGGGGTATTGATCGGCGGCCCGCTCGGCCTGTGCTTCCTACCGGCATTCGTCTGCCTCGGCATCGTCCCCGTTGTGATCGGCCTGGCTGGCCGAGTGCTTGGGGGTGGACTGCTGTGAGCGGGCCTCAGCGCGGCGCGGGCATCAGTGACCATCGGCGATGCGAATCGACCGCACAGTGCGCCCTCTTGCCTGACGGAGCCGCGGTTCAGCGAGGTGGGTCGTGAGAGAGCGCGTCATGGGCGCGGCCGGAGCCGTGTACACGCGGACCGCGGTGCCCACCGGAACATGCCCGCGCGGATCCGCCGCGCAGGATGAAGTGAGAGGGGAATCAGGTGCGAATCGAGCGAACGACGAGCCACGCAATCCACGGCTTGGGGGCTGTATATATGGAGCTGCGTTTGCGAATCATGCACGCGGCGATGGCCGACGACGGAATGAGCACGGCGGAGTACGCGATCGGCACCATCGCGGCAGCGGCGTTCGGAGCCGTTCTGTACGGGGTGGTGACCGGCGACAGCATCGTGAACGCGCTCACGAAGATTATCGATCGGGCCCTCAACACCGCCGTCTGATAGCGCGGTCGTGCAAGGTAAGCCGTTGTGGTGCAACGCTTATCGATGACGATCGCGGTTCGGTGACGGTAGAGGCGGCGATCGCCCTCGCCACCCTCGTCGTCGCGGTCGTGCTGTGCGTCGGAGCATTGCTGGCGGCGTCGACACAGGTTCGCTGCGTCGACGCCGCTCGCGAGGCGGCCCGCCTGTCCGCCCGCGGCGACGAAGCGAACGCGATCGCCGCCGCCCGCAGCGTCGCACCGCCGGCCGCCGACATCTCGGTCCGCACCGAGGGCAACCACGTAATCGCCCGCGTCACCACCCGCACCCCACTCCTACCCCTACTGACACTCCATGCCGATGCCATCGCATCCCGCGAACCTGGAACGGCACCATGAGCGAGCGGCGATGAGTGGGCCGACAACGCAATGTGCCGGTGCAAACGACGGAATCGTGCGTCAGCTAGGCGGAGCCGTGAGTGGATCGACGGAGCGGCCGTCGGGCGGTGGCAGCGGCGCCCACAGCGTCGGCTCCACCACGCCCATGCGGCTGACCTCGTCCGCCACTCGGATGGCGAACTCGACGACCGGCGCGGTCCGCCGTACTCACCAGGCGCTTCACGGACGACAGCACTGCTCGAGTATCGGTCAGCTCGCTCCGGGTCACTGGCCTGGGCGCCGCCGCTCGCATCGTGGCAGTGGGTCTGCGCGGATGGCGGGCGCGGTGATCAGGCTGCGGGCCGACACCGGCGCGGCGACAGTGTTTGCGTGTCTCGCGCTGGCCGGGCTCATCGCGGCGACGTTGATGGTCGGCCAGGTGGGTGTGGTGGTTGTCACTCGGCATCGGGCGCAGGCGGCGGCGGACTTGGCGGCACTCGCGGCGGCCGGGGGATTGGCCGAGGGGGTTGATGCGGGATGTCGCGCGGCCGGTGAGGTTGTCCGGCGGATGGGTGCGCAGATGGAAGGGTGCGCAGTCGCGGAGTGGGACGCAACTGTGATTGTTAACAGGAATGTACCAATAGGTCTGTTAGGAGTCCGCATGGTGCGCGCTGTCGCACGGGCCGGACCCGTTGAAGACTGAGAGAAACCTAAGTGCGGACACACTCCGCGCGTTGTCTCGAGTAGCGGAAATCGGTAAATGCCCTGGCCAAATAATTTCGGACGGCACAATTGTCCGCAGGTATGCGGATAAAGAATGGAATGAATGCGCATGTACGCAGACGACGATGTGGCAATAGCGCAGTTAACCTGAAACCATTCCTCTTTATTCGACCCGGCCGCCCGGACCGCGGTCCGCCAGCGCACCGCCGGGCTTCGACGGAGATCCCGCAGGTCAGGACGATAACTGATCACACGCGGAGCTCGGCATCGTCACGAACCGAGCTCCGCGCCGTCACCTGACGGACAGCTCGGCCAGCACCGCGGTGAGTAACCGTGCGGCGCAGGCCTTGTCGAGCGGGTGGTTCCCGTTCCCGCACTTGGGCGACTGCACGCAGGACGGACACCCCGCAGTGCAGGCGCAGGACTCGATGACGGCGAGGGTCGCCGACAGCCATCGCTGCAGCTGGGCGAACCCGCGCTCGGCGAACCCCGCCCCACCCGGCTGGCCGTCATAGACGAACACCGTCGGCAGCCCGGTGTCCGGATGCTCGGCGGTGGAGACCCCGCCGATATCCCACCGGTCGCAGGTCGCCACCAGCGGCAACAGCCCGATCGCCGCGTGCTCGGCGGCATGCAACGCGCCCGGCACGTCCGCCGCGTCGATTCCGGCCAGCGCCAACAACTCCGGGCTCACCGTGTACAGCACCGCCCTGGTGGGCAGCGTGTGCTCGGGCATATCGAGTTCGACCATGTCGAGAACCTCGCCGGTGACCAGGGTGCGCAGATAACCGATCACCTGACTGGTCACCCTGACCTGGGCCAACCCGGTCATCACGTGGCCGTGGCGGCGTTCGTCGGTCATCTCGTCGATGGCGATCGAGGTGACCGCCCGAGCACTGGTGGTCCACCCCGGTTCGGCGGCGTGCACGAACGCGACGCCGTCCTCGATATCCAGCTCATCGACGACATAGGTCTCGCCTTGATGCAGATGAACGGCACCCTGATGCAGCGTCGCCGGCGCCCGCCCGGCATCGGCGGTGCCGAGCAATCTGCCGGTCTCCCCGTCGACGATGGCGACCGGCGTACCGATCCCGCCACGAACATCGATGGCGTCGTGCGGCTGCGTCTCCGCGGTGACATACCAACGCCCCCGGCCCTCGGCACCCACCCGCCGCCTGATCAGCCCTTTCTCGGCCAGGCCGGTGAGCACCTCGCGAGCACCGAGCTCGTCCACCTCGACATCGGTGAGCGGCAGTTCCAACGCGGCACAGAGCAATTGCGGACCCAGTACATAGGGGTTGCGCGGATCGGTGATGGTGGCCTCGACGGGCTTCTCCAGCAGCGCTTCCGGATGATGCACAAGATAGGTATCCAGCGGATCGTCCCTGGCCACGAGCAGTACCAACGACCCCTGGGTACGTCGCCCCGCCCGCCCCGCCTGCTGCCAGAACGACGCAACGGTCCCGGGAAAACCGCAGATCACCACGGCATCGAGCCCGGCGATATCGACCCCGAGTTCGAGCGCGTTGGTGGTCGCCGCACCGAGCAGCGAACCGTCCGACAGCGCCGTCTCCAGGTCGCGCCGATCCTCCGCCAGATACCCCGCCCGATAGGCGGCAACGCGCTCGGCAAGGCTCGGATCGACCTCGCTCAGCAGCCGCCGGGCGTCCATCGCGGTGAGCTCGGCGGCCCGCCGCGACCGCACGAACGTCAACGTCCGCGCGCCCTCGACCACCAGGTCCGCCATGATCCGCGCGGCCTCCGTGGTGGCCGCCCGCCGGACCGGTGCGCCGTTTTCGCCGGTCACCGTGGTGAGCAGGGGCGGCTCCCACAATGCGACGGTGCGCGGCCCCTGCGGCGACCCGTCCTCGGTGACCGCGACGCACGGCGCCCCGATCAGCCGGGAGGCGGCGGCCGCTGGCTCCGCCGTGGTCGCCGAACACAGCACGAACACCGGGTCGGCGCCGTAACGCGCGGCGATCCGCCGCAGCCTGCGCAGCACCAGCGCCACGTGGGAACCGAAAACGCCGCGATAGGCATGGCACTCGTCCACTACTACGTACTGCAGCCTGCGGAGCACCCGTGCCCAGCGCTGATGCGAGCGCAGGATGCCCACGTGCAGCATGTCGGGATTGGTGAAAACCCAGCGTGCGTTCGCCCGCACCCACTGCCTGATCTCGGCCGGAGTATCGCCGTCATAGGTAGCTGGATGAATATCGCGCAGCGGTCCCTCGTGCGTCAGCGCGCCGATGGCACGCAGCTGATCCGCACCGAGTGCTTTGGTAGGTGACAGATAAATAGCGGTGGCACGTGGGTCTTCACGCAACGCGGTCAATACCGGCAGCTGATAACCCATCGACTTGCCGGATGCCGTGCCGGTGCTGACCACGACATGCGCGCCACCGAACGCGAGGTCCGCGGTGCGGGTCTGATGACTCCACGGCGCGGCCACTCCGGTGTCCAGTAATGCCGAGATCACTTCTGGCGATGTCCAATCAGGCCAGGTGGTGACCTCGGCGGCGCGTGCCGGTAGCTCTACGACATGGGTTAGCCGAGGGTCGTCGGAAGGTGCTCCGGCTAGGACACGATTCAGCAACGATGTCCCATAGCTGAGGTCGTTAGGGAGTCCCGTACGGGCGGTCGAGTTCGTCGGATTCATGCGGCGCGCGCCGCGACACGCTGAGAAAGTGTGAAACGTGCGCGGTTAGGAAGCCCTACCTGCCAATTCGATACCAAATAGCGACCTGGGTCACAGGCTGTTTGCCATACGCCCACTCGGTTATCGGGAGGCAAACGAACCTCAAGTCTGGATTCTGGCATTGTGTCCCTCACCTGCGCATTCGCAAGATCAACTTTTTTGCAAATAGTCGGTAACTCGACTGTTGAATTGCTCGAAGACATGGTTCACTGGTTCCTGGTCGCAAGCTTCTGTGTTCGAGGGTCGGATCCAAAGTCCAAACCGTCAGCAGGATCTATGTTGCGAACGGTGTGCTTGGTGCTTTCCTGCAGGGGGAACCAACAGTACAGCGGTCGGAACGGGCCCGGTGGACGAACCCAGTTGTCCGCCGTTCCGGTAAGAAAAGAGAAGGAACAGAATGGCACAGGGAACTGTGAAGTGGTTCAACGCGGAGAAGGGGTTCGGCTTCATCGCGCCCGAGGACGGCTCCGCTGACGTCTTCGTCCACTACTCCGAAATTCAGGGGTCGGGCTTCCGCACCCTCGAAGAGAACCAGAAGGTCGAGTTCGAGGTCGGCCAGGGCACCAAGGGCCCGCAGGCCACCGGAGTTCGCGCGCTCAGCTGAGCGACGCAATCCAACTCTCGTCCCTCACCGCCGGTAACCCGGAGGTGGGGGACGAGCTATATCTAGGGTAAAGACACACCATGCGACTCAGGTCAGAGCGTTGTGAACACGCCGTGGCGCAGCCGGGGCCTCAACACAAGGCATACTGATTCGCAGTGACGCGCGTACGCTCTGTGGTTCAGTCGCAAGTACTCGGCCACACGTAGCGTCAAGGTATAAACGTGTCTGGTGGCGACGCCCAGCCGTCGTCCCCGCTTGCCCCAGCCGCGCACGGCGCCGAAAAGCGCCAACGCGGGTCGACAGGAAAGGTGTATTCGCCGGTGGCAACACGAGACCGCGGTGCAGCCGACCAGGGCCGTCCCCTGCGTCGTCTCGTGATCGTCGAGTCCCCAACCAAGGCCCGCAAGATAGCTCCCTACCTAGGCCGTAACTACACGGTCGAGGCCTCGGTGGGACATATCCGGGACCTGCCGCGTGGGGCGGCGGACGTTCCCGCCAAATACAAGGGTGAGTCCTGGGCGCGCCTCGGCGTCGACGTGGACCACGACTTCGAGGCCATCTATGTGGTGAGCCCCGATAAGAAGGCCAAGGTCGCCGAGCTCAAGAGCTTGCTGAAGGACGCCGACGAGCTCTATCTCGCCACCGACCCCGACCGCGAGGGCGAGGCGATCGCCTGGCACCTGCTGGAGACGCTCAAGCCCAAGGTCCCGGTCCGGCGGATGGTGTTCCACGAGATCACCGAGCCCGCCATCCAGGCGGCCGCGGCCGACACGCGTGACCTGGACAACGACCTGGTCGACGCGCAGGAGACCCGCCGCATCCTGGACCGGCTGTACGGCTACGAAGTCAGTCCGGTGCTGTGGAAAAAGGTCATGCCGCGACTGTCGGCGGGCCGCGTGCAGTCGGTCGCCACCAGGGTGATCGTCCAGCGCGAGCGCGAGCGGATGGCCTTCCGCTCCGCCGAGTACTGGGATATCGCCGCGAAACTCGACGCGGGCCCCGGCGAAGACGGTGACACCAGCAACCCGCGGACCTTCGGGGCCCGGCTGGTGAACGTGGCCGGCGCGCGCGTCGCGACCGGTCGCGACTTCAGCTCGGACGGCCAGCTCAAGACCGCCTCCGGCGTGGTCGTGCTGGACGAGGCATACGCGCACCGCCTGGCGCAGGCCCTCGACGGCGCCGATCTGGTGGTCTCCTCCGCGGAGGCCAAGCCGTACTCCCGCAAGCCGTATCCGCCGTTCATGACCTCGACGCTGCAGCAGGAGGCCGGGCGCAAGCTGCGCTTCAACTCCGAGCGCACGATGCGGGTCGCGCAGCGACTGTACGAAAACGGCTACATCACCTACATGCGTACCGACTCGACCACGCTGTCGGAGTCGGCCATCGCCGCGGCGCGCTCGCAGGCGACCCAGCTGTACGGCGCCGAGTACGTGCATCCGACACCGCGGCAATACACCCGCAAGGTGAAGAACGCGCAGGAGGCACACGAGGCGATCCGCCCGTCCGGTGACACCTTCGCCACCCCGGGCCAGTTGCACGCGCGGCTGGACAACGACGAGTTCCGGCTCTACGAGATGATCTGGCAGCGCACGGTCGCCTCGCAGATGGCCGACGCCAGGGGCACCACGCTGACGCTGCGCATCACCGGCGTCGCGACCACCGGCGAGGAATGCGTGTTCTCCGCCTCGGGTCGCACCATCACCTTCGCGGGCTTCCTCAAGGCCTACGTGGAGAGCGTGGACGAGGAGGCAGGCGGTCAATCCGACGACGCCGAATCCCGGCTGCCCGCGCTCGACGAGGGCCAGCGCGTCACCGCGGTCGAGCTGAATCCCGATGGGCACAGCACGAATCCGCCCGCCAGATACACCGAAGCGTCGCTGATCAAGACGCTCGAAGAGCTCGGCATCGGCCGCCCTTCGACCTACGCGTCGATCATCAAGACGATTCTCGACCGCGGCTATGTGTACAAGCGCGGCAGCGCGCTGGTGCCGTCGTGGGTGGCGTTCGCCGTAATCGGGCTGCTGGAAGAGCATTTCGGCCGACTGGTCGACTTCGACTTCACCGCGGGCATGGAGGACGACCTCGACGCCATCGCCGGTGGTCGCGAGCAGCGCGGAAGTTGGTTGTCCAGCTTCTATTTCGGCGGCGAGACCGGTGCCGAGGGTTCGGTCGCGCGCTCCGGCGGTCTGAAGAAGATGGTCGGCGAGCGACTCGACGACATCGACGCGCGAGAAATCAACTCCATCAAGCTCTTTGCCGACGACGAGGGACGCGACGTCGTCGTCCGGGTCGGCCGCTATGGGCCGTATCTGGAGCGGATGGTCATCAATCCCGATGACCCCGAAGGCAATTCGATCTCGCAGCGGGCCAACCTGCCCGACGATCTGCCGCCGGACGAGCTGACCATGGAGGTCGCCGAGAAGCTGTTCTCGACGCCACAGGAGGGACGCTCGCTGGGCACGGATCCGGCGTCCGGGCACGAAATCGTCGCCAAGGAAGGACGTTTCGGCCCGTACGTCACCGAGGTGCTGCCCGAACCCGGCGCCGACGAAACGCCGGCGCCCGCCAAGAAGACGGCGAAGAAGGCGGCCGCGCCCAAGCCGCGCACCGGGTCGCTGTTCAAGTCGATGGACCTGGCCACCGTCACGCTCGACGACGCACTCAAGCTGCTGTCGTTGCCGCGCGTGGTCGGCGCGGATCCGACCTCCGGCGAGGAGATCACCGCGCAGAACGGTCGCTACGGCCCATATCTGAAGAAGGGCACCGACTCTCGTTCGCTCACCGGCGAGGATCAGATCTTCGACGTCACGCTCGACGAGGCGCTGAAGATCTACGCCGAGCCGAAGCGGCGCGGGCGGCAGGCGTCCGCCGCGGCGCCGCTGCGCGAGTTGGGCAACGACTCCGCCTCGGGCCAGCCGATGGTGATCAAGGACGGACGTTTCGGTCCGTACGTCACCGACGGCGAGACCAATGCCACGCTGCGCAAGGGTGACGAGATCGAGTCGATCACCCCGGAGCGGGCGATGGAGTTGCTCGCGGATCGGCGGGCACGCGGACCGGTGAAGAAGAAGGCCGCCGCCAAGAAGGCGCCCGCCAAGAAGACCGCGGCGAAGAAGACAGCGGCCAAGAAGACGACGGCCAAGAAGACGACGGCCAGCAAGTCGACGACCACCAAGACGGTCGCCAAGAAGACCACCGCGCAGAAGACGGCGGCGAAGAAGACCGGCGTCGGGAAATCCTGAGTTCGCGGGTCGGGCGGGCTGACAGTCCGAGTTACCCGACCCGCGAAGGGATTTCGCGCTACTTGCCGAGCACCCTGAGGAATTCGCGCATCCAGGCGGGGTGATCGGGCCAGGCGCGGCCGGTGACGATGTTCTCGTCCACGTAGGCCTCGCTGTCCACGAACTTTGCCCCGGCCGCCTCGATATCCGGCGCCAACGCCGGGTACGCGCTGCACGAGCGGCCGACCAAAACGCCTGCGGCAGCGAGGATCAGCGGCCCGTGGCACAGCGCCGCGATGGGCTTGCCCGCCTCCGCGAAGTGCCGCGCCAGGCGCTGGCAGTCCGGGTTGTTGCGCAGGTACTCCGGCGCCCGGCCACCCGGCACGACCAACGCGTCGTAGGTGGCCGGATCGACGTCGGCGAACGCGACATCGGCAGGCCAACTGTGTCCGAGCTTTTCGGTGTAAGTATCGAAGCCGTCGACGAAGTCGTGCACCACGAACTGCAGCTTCTTGACGGCCGGGGCCGCGATATCCACCTCGTGGCCCTCTTCGAGTAGGCGCTGATACGGGTACATGACCTCGAGGTCTTCGGCCGCATCGCCGGTGATCAACAGAATTCTCACGGTGATTCCACCTCCTTCTCGAGGATCCGCCCGGCCGACGGCACGGTCAATACCCGCGTGCGCGTCGCCCCGACCTGACCGGGCGATCCGTGTCGGTGCGGGCGGCTAGGGTGTACGGCGTGGCAGGTGTCTTCGATCGGTTGGTCGGCCAGGATGCGGTCGAGTCCGCGCTGACGGCCGCTTCCGTCGCGGCCCGTGCGGAGGTCGTCCAAGGGGCGATGACGCACTCGTGGCTGTTCACCGGCCCGCCCGGATCGGGGAGATCCGTTGCGGCGCTGTGCTTCGCGGCCGCGCTGCAGTGCACCGATCCCGGCACACCGGGATGCGGCCACTGCCATGCCTGCACCACCACCATGGCGGGCACGCACGGCGACGTGCGCCGGGTGATCCCGGAGGGGCTGAGCATCAGCACCAAGGAGATGCGCGAGATCGTGCAGATCGCCTCGCGCCGGCCGAGCACCGGACGCTGGCAGGTGGTCGTCATCGAGGACGCCGACCGGTTGACCGAGGCCGCGGGCAACGTGCTGCTCAAGGTGGTCGAGGAGCCGCCGGACCGAACGGTGTTCCTGCTCTGCGCGCCGTCGGTCGACCCCGAGGACATCTCGGTCACCCTGCGCTCCCGCTGCAGGCACGTGCACCTGGTTACGCCGTCGGTGCCCGCCATCGCGCGGGTGCTGCGGGAACGCGACAAGCTCGACGAGAAGACCGCCAACTGGGCGGCCTCGATCAGCGGCGGACACGTCGGCCGGGCCCGGCGCCTGGCCACCGACGAGGAAGCACGCGCCCGTCGCCAGCGGGCGCTGGCCCTGGTCGCTGCCGCCTCCAAGCCCGGTGCCGCCTATGCCGCCGCCGACGAACTGGTCAAGGCCGCCGACGACGAAGCCAAACAGATGAGCGCGGGCCGCGACGACCGCGAGCGCGAAGAACTGGCGACCGCGATGGGCGCGGGCGGCACCGGCAAGGGCGCCGCGGGCGCCACCCGTGGATCCGCCGGCGTGCTGAAAGACCTGGAGCGCCGCCAGAAGTCGCGCGCCACCCGCACCGGCCGCGACTCGCTCGACCGGGCCCTCATCGACGTGGCCGGCGTCTACCGCGACGCCCTCGCCGTCCGCTTCGGCGCCGCTCGCAACGGCTCCGGCGTCGCCCTCACCCACCCGGACATGTCCGACCAGATCTACGACCTGGCCGACCGCGTCCGCCCCGAGGGCCTGCTCAAATCCATCGACGCCGTGCTGGCCTGCCGCGAAGCCCTCGACGTCAACGTCAAACCCCGCTTCGCCCTGGCCGCCCTGGCCGCCGCCCTGATGGCCGCCCAATCCGGCTGACACGCTGCCCGATCCGACCCGGTGACCACCCGTTTTCGCGATCCACCCCCCAAGACGATAGACTCGCCACGCCGAAAGGCACGCCGCCTTAGCTCAGTCGGTAGAGCGCTTCACTCGTAATGAAAAGGTCGCGAGTTCGATTCTCGCAGGCGGCTCCATACACCCAGTTGAGGGCCGAATTTCGGCCTCACCGGAGTTCAACCTAGGTGGCTGAACTCCCGACTAAGTCCCGATCAAGTCGCTCGGCGCACCAGCGGATCAGCCGGGATCGCTGCGGTTCAGGGCATCCGTCCCGCGTGATCATCTAGTCGGGTCCTCGCTCAACGACGCGTCGGGCAGTGCAGCGCCGCCGAGCGTTCCGCCGTTCCGGCCCACTTCGCCAGCCTCCGTTGCCAGGCTGACCACCAGCGCCGACGTCGCCCACCACCCACGCCAACCCCGGCAGCTCCTCCGCCGGGAGATGGTGGCGGTGACACGCGCAACGCCCGCCGCCATGTCCCGTTCGATGCCCGAAAAAGAAATCTCGAGGACGTGTCGATCTTCGGCGTCGCCCGTTCGACCTAAGGGTGAAAGGGTCCACAGGGGACCCGGATGAACCGAGGAGACGAAACCATGAAGTACATGCTGGTGATGCGCGCGACGGACGAGGCGTACGCGGGGATGGGGGAGATCGACTTCGAGAAGATGCTGGAGATAGTGGGGCGGTTCAACGAGGAGCTGATCCGGGCTGGGGTGCTGCTCGCGGCCGAGGGGCTCGAGGATCCGGCCGAGAGTGTGGTCGTGGACTACTCGTCCGAGCAGCCCATCGTCACCGATGGCCCCTACGGTGAGACCAAGGAGTTGTTCGGCGGCTTCTACATTCTCAATGTGGCGTCGAAGGAGGAGGCGATCGAGTGGGCCAAGCGCATGCCGATGGCCGGGCCCGGCTTCAAGACCGAGATCAGGCGGGTTTCCTCGATCGACGAATTCCCGCAGGACAACGAGTGGATTCAGAAGGAGCGGGCGTGGCGCGAAGCCACCGGTCAGCTCTGAACGGGGCGGCGGGCGATGGCCGAGCACACTGGTCGTGAGGCCGTCGCCGCCGTCTGGCGGATCGAATCCGCGCGGATCGTCGGTGCGCTGGCGCGCTACACCGGCGATTTCTCGCTCGCCGAGGACCTCGCGCAGGAAGCGCTGGCCGAAGCGCTGTTGACCTGGCCGCGCGACGGGGTGCCGAACAATCCCGCGGGATGGTTGCTCACCGTCGGCAGGCGGCGGGCCATCGACGCGTTCCGGCGGCGCTCCGCCCTCGACGACCGATACACCGCACTCGCCCACAACCTGGGCGAGGGCGGTGCCGTCTCGGGTAGCGAACCGGCCGAGCCGGCGGCCGCCGGTGACGTGCTGTGGGATCCGGACCAGATCGACGACGACATCCTCGCGCTGATGTTCATCTCCTGCCATCCGACGCTGTCCAGGGACGCCCAGGTCGCGCTCACGCTGCGCGTTGTCGGCGGTCTGACCAGCGACGAGATCGCCAAGGCGTGCCTGGTGCCGACCGCGACCGTGCAGGCGCGCATCACCCGGGCGAAGAAGACCCTCGCAGCGGCCAAGGTGCGGTTCGAGGTGCCGTCGGCGCAGGAGCGGGCCGCGCGGCTCAGTTCGGTGCTCAATGTCGTGTATCTGATCTTCACCGAAGGATCTTCGGCCAGCTCCGGCAGCGAGCTGATCCGATCCGAACTCGCGGGCGAGGCACAGCGACTGGCGCGGGTGCTCGCCCGGTTGGTGCCGAACGAGCCTGAGGCACAAGGACTTCTGGCCCTGCTCGAGCTCACCGCGGCGCGCTTTCCCGCACGCACCGGACCGGACGGGCATCCGGTCCTGTTGGCGCAGCAGGACCGTCGTCGCTGGGACCGCGCCGCGATCCGCCGTGGCCGCGCCGCCTTGGAACGCGCCGGTCGGGTCGGCCGAGGTCTCGGCGCCTACGGCCTGCAAGCCGCAATCGCCGAATGTCACTCTGTCGCACCATCAGTCGAGGAGACAGCGTGGGATCGCATCGTGCTGCTGTACGAAGCACTCGGCCGCCTGGCACCGTCGCCGGTGGTCGACCTCAACCGTGCGGTGGCCGTATCCATGGCGCAGGGACCGGCGGCCGCGCTAATGATTGTCGACGAGTTATCTACCGCCCCAGCACTTTCGGGCTCACATCTGTTGCCGAGCGTGCGCGGCGAACTACTGATCCAGCTGGGCCGAAAATCGGAAGCACGCGAGGCGCTGACGCACGCAATCACCTTGTGCGGCAACGACCGTGAGCGCGCGGTCCTGTCCGACAAGCTCGCGGGCCTGGACTGAGCACGAGGTGGCGGGCAAACGCCCGAGTCCCGCGTATCCGGCAGCGATGGTGCGACGCTGGTATACGCTGCGGTTGTTCTCGATGATGACGGCTCTTCAGCCGACAGTTTGGTAACGACTCGGTGCTCGTGGCCGACTCCCAAGGACCAAGCTGAGAGGGTGGGATTCATATGAGGAATTCGATGATTGCGGCCGGGCGAGTCACGGCTGCCGCAGTGACGGTGCTGGGTTTTGCCGCGGTGGTCGGGTCCGGTACGGCCCAGGCCGCCCCGCAGGACTGCGTCGTCACGCGGGATCTGGTCAGTGCGACGGCGACGTGCCATGACAACGACGCACCTCCCGGCCGGGAGTACACCCTGGTTGTCGAATGCTTCGGGCTGGCAGGCGTGCCGAACGCCTTTCCGCTCATGGCCATCGGCCCCTATCGCGGCTCGTGGGGCGGTTCCTTCAGCCCGTCCGGTCAAGGCTCGGCCTCCTGCCTCGGTCCCACCAGCATCGGAACCGCCACCAACGCGTACGTAGCGATATACCGCGACTGACCCGCCGGACGGCACGCCGCCGTGTTCCGTTCGCTGGCGTTGCGGGCAAACTCCCTGGCTAGGCGGCCAGTCGGACAACTACTATTGCGGCATGTCTCTCCCGAGCATCGAGCGGCCGGACCTCCCTGAGTACATGACCTGGGAGGAGTTGCAGCGACTCCCAGAGGAGATCGCCGAGCAGATCGAGCTATGGGATGGTCGCGTCGTCTGGGTTCGTCGCGGTCCCAGCGAGCATCAGGTTCTCACCGGACGTCTGTGGGCCGCTCTGGAGCGTTGCTCACGGAAAGGAATGTCGGAGCACCCGGAGTCCTGTTGGCGAGTGACCTTCGAGACGAACGTCTTTCTGGGACATACCGGAAAGTCGGACTTCCTGACACCCGACTTCTTGGTCCACCGCTGCCTCGAGTCCTCGTATCAGGATGTTCGTGCCGCCGATGCCTTGCTGGTCGGTGAGGTGCTGTCCCCGTCGAACACGCAGTCCGATATGGAGGCCAAGAAGGGCCGCTACGCCAGCGCGAAGATTCCTTGGTACTGGGAGGTGAGCCTGGCGCGGGAGTCGAGCGCGATCGCGACCGTTCGTGCCTATGCACTCGAAACCGGTCACGGGCAGCTTCCTGACGGAGTCCACCCGCTCCGTCCGGTCAACTACATCTTGGCCGGTGAATGGACTCCCGCCGACCCTGCTGGTATCGAGATCGAGTTTCCGTTCTCGATCAACATTCCATGGTCCGAGGTCGAGTTCTGACAGTTGAGCGACCGGAAGGTGCGGGCTCGCCGAGCTCAGTCGAAGGGCGGGCGTTCGTCGGTGACGGTGTACTTCATGGACGTGGTTGTTCTTGATGGGGATGCCGGGGTCGGGGGCGTTGGCCTTGGCTCGCCAGGCTTCGAGGTTTTCGGGGGTGTCCCAGCGCTCGAGGATGTTCACGCGGCCCGGGTCGATGGGGTCGGCGCTGAAGGCGCAGTCGAGGCAGCCGGGGGCGGATCGGCAGCGGCTGAGCAAGTCGTGGAAGGCGCTCACCAACGCGTCGCGCTGGGTGGGGTCGACTTCCGTGTATCCGGAGATGATCAACATTCGTGAAACCTCTTCTGCCGAGGGGTGATTGCCTGCTCAGCAGTAAGGACGACGTCGACTCGGCGAACTGATCGGCGCGTGGGTGTTGCTCCTGGGCTGGGCGCCGTTGACCAGCCCAGGAGAACGAGTGGGGTCAGCCGGCGACAGCTGTGCGCTGCGTGGCCTGTTGGACGACGAGCTCGAGTTCCGCGTTGAAACGGTCGGCTGCCTCGATATTGCCGAGATGGCCGGTCGGCCAGCTGTGATAGGCGGCGAGGTGGCCGGTCTTGGACAGGGTGTCGGCGATCCGGCGGGCCATCCGCTCCGGCAGCAGCCGGTCGTGGCTGCCCGAGATGACCGTGGTGGGGATGGTCAGATGCGCCGCACCGTCGCTGACGTCGAGGTCGGCCAGTGCGGCGGCGTGCTTGCCGCGGGCCAGCGGGCGACAGGAGCGGACGATGCCGAGGGCGAAGTTCACCTCGTCGGCGGTGGCGTGCTTGCTCATCATCCGGTCCTTGAGCACCGCGCCGACCAGCCAGCCGCCGGGCAGCGGGACCGGGCTGGTCAGCACCGTCTCGGAGACGAAGGTGGGCAGGCGGACGGGGGCGCCGAGCAACGTGACCGGCTTGTTCTGCACGGTGAGCTGCTTGTTCAGCAGCGGGAGCAGATCGGTGTCGTACCGGATGTTGCCCGCGGTGGTGTTCAGCAGAATGGCCGCGGCGGCACGGCGGGCGACCTGCTCGGGGTAGCGAGCTGCCCACGCCTGCACGGTGATTCCGCCCATGCTGTGGCCCGCGAGCACGGCGCGCTGGCCGGGACGCAGGGTGGCATCGAGCACGGAGGACAGGTCGTCGGCCAGGGTGTCCCGGCTCGGCATGCGGGCGCCGAGCTCGCTGGCGCCGTGCCCGCGCTGGTCGTAGCAGACCACCCGATACCGGTCGGCGAACGCGTTGATCTGCGGATTCCAGTACTCGATGCTGCAGCTCCAGCCGTGGATCAGCACGATGACGTCGCCGTCGGCGGGACCGTAGGCGTGCACCCGCAGGCGGGCACCGTCCACGGTGGTCACCGGGATGATTTCCAGGGGCGCGGTGGGAGCGTTCAACGACGCGGTGCGGAAGGTGCGTGATCGCAATCCAGCACGGTAGGCGGCGGTCAGGGCGCCATTACGCGCGTCCGCCAAAGTCTTCATCGACTTCACCAGCATCGGGCACTCCTTTGTGTCTGCCGCCACAGTACAGTGCAAGCTGAGTGCTTGCTAGTGCAAGCGCGCCGCAGCGGAACTTCTGGCTCACTGGGTTGATTACCCGGAATTCGGTGCAGTGACACCGTCTCTTTTCACAAAAAATCGCGTCGGAGATAGCTCTGCTGACTACATCGCACCGCGCGGACGGCTCCGTTAGCCCGCGAAAGTGGCGATCCAGTAACAGTTTCCGGGAACTCGCTCAACTGGTGGAGTACAAGGCGGCGATCACCTCGGGGAGCACCAGGCACACCTGGTCGTCCGGATGGAAGTCGCTCGGCACGTCGCTGCGGTTGGGCGCGCGAACGAAGACCACGACCGAGGAACCGTCGCCGGGATCGATTTCGACCGCGACCATCCGGCCGCTGTCGTCGTCGAGATCGTGATGCTTGGGTGCGGACCAGTGCCCCACATGCCCGAAATCGAGCCTGCGAGTCGCGTTGACCGCGAATCCGTCGAGCCGGGTAAAACCAGCGGCATCCACAACGGAAATCATACCCTACCTGCGAAGATAGTAAACATGTTCGATCTTGTCTGACCCCGGTGCGATGATCGTCGGGTGGCTTCCGATGAGATCGGCTTCGCAGCACCCATCCCCGTATTGCGCATATTCGATGTCGCGCGGGCGTACGAGTTCTATTGCGACTACCTGGGTTTCACCGTCGACTGGGAGCACCGGTTCGGCGACAACTTCCCGCTCTACGCCCAGGTCTCCCGGGGGTCGGCGGTGTTCCACCTCAGCGAGCATCACGGCGACGGCACACCGGGCACCGTGGTGTGGATCGAGGTGGCCGACGTCAAGGCGTGGTATGCCGAGCTAGCAGGTAAGGAATACCGCTACGCCAAGCCCGGGCCGCCGGAGGATGGCCCTGCTGGTCCCGGATTCGGGCTGGCCGACCCCTCCGGCAACACCCTGCGCTTCGCCCAGCCCGACGAATAGCGCCGCGTGGGCCGCACCATCGGTGTGGCGGTGACCCACGGCGCGCAGTTACCGTTGGTGCTGTGGACAGCACGCACGTGGCACCGGAACCGGCGGCGCAGCAGGAATCAGCACCGACCAAGCCCGGTTTGCGCGGCGTAGGCGTGCCGCTGTTGGTGGCGGGCGTCGGCATCGGGATCGGCGTGCTGCTGCACGTGCGCGACCCACACATCGACGGTTCCTACGGCGTGTGCCCCGTCTACGCGCTGACCGGGTGGTGGTGCCCCGGCTGCGGCGGCATGCGGGCGATCCACAACCTGACCGACGGCCACCTGCTGGATGCGGTGCACAGCAACCTGCTTGCCATCCCGCTGGTCCTCGCCTTCGTGCTGTGGATAAGCGACTGGACCCTGCGCGCCCGACGCGGCCAGCGCATGCGCCTGCCCTCGATCAACCGCGCAACGATGTGGAGCTTCTTCGCCCTGCTGACGGTCTACACCGTGCTGCGCAATACGCCGTGGGGCACCTGGTTCACCCCGGTCTAGTCGGCAGACGGCGAGCCCTGCGGTTTGCCCGCTGCGGACCGGGCAAGCTACACCCATGAGTGATTCGCTGAAGGACCGTGTCCGCTCGAAGCTACTGCGCCAGCTGGCGGAAGACGGCGCACCGGACACCGAACAGGACGATCCCCGCCAGCTCTCGGTCGAATCCGACCTCGAGGCACTCAACAGTGTCCCCGACGACGACCCCCTCGTCGAAGAACTCGCCTCGCGCTACCTGGTGTTCTGACGGGACCTACGCCGCCGAGGGCGGAAGTTGCGGCAGCGGCTTCTCGACCAGCCAGCTGTCCCACAGCGGCCGCAACGGAATCCGGCTGTAATGCCCGGCCAGATCGGTGAAATCCTCGGTACTCACCGAGGCGTGCCGGTAGCGAATCGTCCACTCCCGCAACAGATCGTAGAAGCCGAGATCGCCCAGCTGCAGCCGCAACGCGTGCAGCGTGAGCGCGCCGCGCTTGTAGACCCGATCGTCGAACATGTGCTGCGGCCCCGGATCGCCGACGGCGATGTCCTGCGGCTGCCTGGACAGATTGTGCCGGGCCGCGCGGGCGAGTTGATCGGCCGTCGGACCGCCCGCCTCCTCGGACCAGATCCATTCCGCGTAACAGGCGAAGCCCTCGTGTAGCCAGATATCGCGCCACTGCCGGATGGTGAGGCTGTTGCCGAACCACTGGTGCGCCAACTCGTGCGCGACCAGCCGTTCGGCGCCGCGCCTGCCGTCGCAGTGGTTGGCGCCGAAGATGGAGATGCCCTGCGCCTCGATCGGAATCTCCAGATCGTCATCGGTGACGACCACGGTGTACGCCTCGAACGGGTACGGCCCGAACCTTTCGATGAAGATCTCCATCATCTGCGGCTGCCGGGCGAAGTCGTGCTCGAAGTTGGCGCGCAACCGGGCCGGGGCGACGGCATGCATGGGCACCGAATTGGGTGGGGACACGATGCGGTGCTTCTGATACGGCCCGACCTGGATGGTCGCCAGATAGGTCGACATCGGCTCGGCCTGCTCGTACACCCAGGTGGTCTGGCTGGCCTTGACCTGCTTGCGCAGCAGCGTGCCGTTGGCCAGCGCGTAGTACGGACTGTCGGTGGTGATCGAAATCCGGTAGCTGGCTTTGGAACTCGGATGGTCGTCACACGGGAACCAGGACGCCGCGCCGTTCGGCTGGCTGGCCACCAGCGCGCCCTCGGTGAGCTCTTCCCAGCCGACCGCGCCCCACGGTCCGCGCACCGGCCGCGGGATGCCGCCGTATTGCACGACCAGCGAGAGCACGCCGCCCGCCGGAATCCGCTGCTGCGGCGTGATCACCAATTTGCCGCGCTGGTGGGTGTATTTCGTGGCCTTGGCACCGTTGACGAACACCTTGGACACGGTGAGCGCCTGCGACAGATCCAGCGAGAACCGCGGCTGCACAGCGGTGGTCACGGCGGTGATCTCCGCGCGGCCCGCCAACCGGTTGCTGGCCACCTTGTAGGTGAGGTCGAGCTCGTACCGCGATACCCGGTAGCCCCGATTTCCGTTCTGCGGCAGGTATTCGTCGATAGGTGCTTCGTAGAACTTCCCCGGCATCAGCGGGCCGCTCCCGGGTCGCCTCCGAACCAAGGCGCGATCGGGTTGCCCCACCAGCGAGTGGACGGGGGAACGGTGTCGCCGCGCATGACCAGCGAGGCGGGGCCGATGGTCGCGCCCTCGCCGATGGTCGAGGCGGGCAGCGCGACGCAGTGCGGGCCGAGCGTGGCACCGGCACCGAGGGTGACGGTGTCCATGGACATGATGCGGTCGTGGAAGAGATGGGTCTGCACGACGCAGCCGCGTTCCACGGTCGCGCCGTCACCGAGTGTCACCAGGTCCGCCTCCGGTAGCCAATAGGACTCGCACCATACCCCGCGGCCGATCTTGGCACCGAGTCCGCGAAGCCACAGGTTCAGCACCGGTGTACCCGTCGCGGCGCGCGCGAACCACGGCGCGGCAACGGTTTCCACGAAGGTGTCGGAGACCTCGTTGCGCCAGACGAACGAACTCCACAGCGGATGCTCCTCGGCCCGAATCCGGCCGATCAGCAACCACTTCGCGGCCACCGAACTCGCGCCGGCGAGCGCACCGGCGGCCAGCAGCACGAACCCGCTGAGCAGCGCGGTGGGCAGGTGGCCGAGGCTCTGCGCGAGCCAGGCGAGGGTGAACAGCACGCCCAGCCCGATGGCGAAGGTCACCAGCACCGGGATCAGGCGGCAGGTCTCGACGACGGCGCGGGCGATCCGCAGCTTCGGCGGCGGATCGAAAGTGCGTGCGGTGTCCGAGCTTTCCGGCGCGCGGCGCAACCGCACCGGCGGGCTGCCCAGCCAGGACGAGCCTGCCTTCGACTTGGACGGCGCGGCCGAAAGGACCGCGACCAGGCCGTTTTTCGGCACCCGGCGACCGGGCGCGGTCATGCCCGAGTTGCCGAGGAAGGCGCGCTTGCCGACCTTCGCCTCGCCGATCCGCAGCCAGCCGCCGCCGAGTTCGTAGCTGGCGATCATGGTGTCGTCGGCCAGGAACGCGCCGTCGGCGACTGTGGTGAACTTGGGCAGCAACAGCACCGTGGACGCCTCGACGCCCTGACCGATCTTCGCGCCGAGCAGGCGCAGCCAGATCGGCGTGAGCAGGCTCGCGTACAGCGGGAACAGGAAGGTGCGCGCGGAATCCAGCAGCCGCTCGGTGGACCACACCTGCCACCCGGTCCGGCTGCGCACCGGGTGATAGCCCTCGCGCAATCGGAAGCTGAGCAGCCGCACCAGGATGATGGTGACCGCCGCGTAGACCGCGAGGCTGAGCAGCGTCGCGACCGGCAGGATCGCGAAGGCACGTCCCAAACCGCCCGCGAGGGTGCGGGTGTCGCGGATGAACCAGGCGATGAAGAGGCCACCCGAACCGATGCCGAGGATCGGCACCGCGGCCAGCGCCATCGAGGTGATGCCGAAGATCGCCACCCAGTGCGCCGCCCGATCGGGCGTGTGCGCGGGCCAGCGGTGGTGTGCCTTACCGATTTTCGCGGCGGGCGAGCCCGCCCACTCCTGCTCGGCCTTGACCTTGCCGGATACCGCGGAGCCCGGCGCGATTTCGGCGTTCTTGCCGATCCTGGTGCCGGGCAACAGGATCGATCGGGCGCCGATTACCGCGCCCGCGCCGATGGTGATCGGGCCGAGGTGTACGACGTCGCCGTCGATCCAGTAGCCGGACAGGTCGACCTCGGGTTCCACGCTGCAGCCGTCGCCCAGTTCGAGCATGCCGGTCACCGGCGGGAGGGTGTGCAGGTCGACGCCCTTGCCGATCTTGGCGCCGAGCGCCCGCGCGAACGGCACCATCCATGGTGCGCCCGAGAGGTTTTCGGCACCGCTGGCCTCGGAGAGGCGTACCGCGGCCCACAGCCGCAGATGCACCGAGCCGCCGCGCGGATACCGGCCGGGGGCGGCCCCGCGCAGCAGTAGTCGAGCGCCGACCACGCAGATCCCCATCCGGCCAGGGGGCGAGATGAAGAGCAGGAACGCCGCCAGCGTCCACCACCAGGGCAACTGGGGCAGCCACGGCAGCGAGCCGGACCAGGCAGCGATATTGCCGACGATGGCCAGCCAGGTGAGCCATTGCAGGCCGGTGAGCGTGGTGAGCGGGATGGTGGCAAGCACCTGCATCCACTGGGCCCGCCGCGGCGTCGGACGCACGACACGTTCCTCGACGGCGACGGCCGGTGTGCTCTGCTCCAGCAGTTCCACCAGCGCGCCGAGGCGGGGATGGTCGTAGAGGTCGGCGACGGTGATCTGTGGATAACGCGCACGCAGTGCGGTGACCATCTGAGCCGCCGCCAGCGAGCCGCCGCCCAGGTCGAAGAAGTCGGCATCGAGGTCGGTGACCTCGCCGCCGAGCACCGAATCCCACAGTCCGGCAACCCATTGCGCGGTGCCGGTCAGGTCGTTCTCGTCGTCGTCGGTGTTGTTCGGCAGCGGCCAGGGCAGGGCGTTGCGGTCGACCTTGCCCGAGGTGCGGGTCGGCAGTTCGTCGACCACCGCGAGCCGGGGGACCAGCGGCGCCGGAAGCTGTTCGGCGAGTTGGGCTCTGGCCGCCTTGCTGTCGAAATCGGGACCGGTGCCCGCGAGGTAGCCGACCAGGATCTTGTTGCCCGCCTTGGTCGTTCGGATCGCGGCGGCCGCGCCGGTGACGCCGGGTAGGTGTTGCAGCGCGTTGTCGATCTCGCCGAGTTCGATGCGGCGGCCGCCGAGCTTGATCTGATCGTCGGCGCGGCCGAGGAAGACCAGGCCGGCGCTGTCGTTGCGGACCAGATCGCCGCTGCGGTAGGCGCGGTCCCAGCCGACCGAGGGCAGTGGCGCGTACTTCTCGGCGTCCTTCGCGGGATCGAGGTAGCGGGCCAGGCCGACGCCGCCGATCACCAGTTCGCCGGATTCGCCCTCGCCCACCGGGTTTCCGGCGGCGTCGATCACTACGAGGTCCCAGCCGTCGAGCGGCAGGCCGATCCGGATGGGCCATTCGCCGTCGAGCAGCGCGGCGCAGGCGACCACCGTTGCCTCGGTGGGGCCGTAGGTGTTCCATACCTCGCGATCCGTATCACCGTTGCCGGCAAGGCGTTCGGCGAGTTCGGGCGGCACCGCCTCGCCGCCGAAGATCAACAGCCGGACCGCGTCCAGTGCCTCGGCGGGCCAGGTGGCGGCCAGCGTCGGCACGGTGGAGACGATGCTGATTTCCCGGCGGACCAGCCACGGGCCGAGGTCGGCGCCGGTGCGCACCAGGTCGCGCGGGGCGGGGACGAGGCAGGCGCCGTTGCGCCAGGCCAGCCACATCTCCTCGCAGGAGGCGTCGAAGGCGACGGAGAGTCCGGCGAGCACCCGGTCGCCGGGGCCGATCGGGGCGTCCGGCAGGAAGAGCCGTGCCTCGGCATCGACGAACGCGGCGGCGTTGCGATGGGTCACCGCAACACCTTTCGGCGTTCCGGTGGAGCCGGAGGTGAAGATGATCCAGGCGTCGTCGGCGGGGGTGGGCAGGGTGCTCGTGCTCGCGTCGACCGGATTGTCCGCTGCGGCACGGATGCCCGCGGGT
Organism: Nocardia sp. CA-128927; assembly: GCF_050955855.1. NCBI lineage: Bacteria > Bacillati > Actinomycetota > Actinomycetes > Mycobacteriales > Nocardiaceae > Nocardia > Nocardia sp. CA-128927. The sequence goes on from NZ_CP192087.1 coordinate 638,646, forward strand.
GTCGTTTCGATGCCCGCCGCCGTGACGATCGCGGTGACCTGGGCCTCGCCGAAGACCAGCTGGGCCCGCTCGTCCGGGTCGTCCGCATCGACCGGCACGTAGGCGGCGCCCGCGTACAGCACGGCGAGGATGGTCAGGTAAAGCTCGCGGGAGCCGGACGGCATCCGCACGCCGACCCGGTCGCCGGGCCGCACGCCCGCCGTGGCGAGCCGGGCCATGGTCTTCTCGATCTCGACGACGAGTTCGAGGTAGCTGAGCACCACCTGGCCGTCATCGATGGCGGGTGCGTCGGGATGGGTCAGCGCGGTCGCGGTCAGGATGTCGACCAGGGTCCGGGCCGGTGGCGTGTGCTCGGTCCGAAGTAGTGGGTCCACCGTCACATCAACCTGTGGTTGGAGCATGACGCCCTGCCCACCTCCCATTCGACCTGCCTCGCACTTCCCTGTTGTTTGTGTCATAGCTGGGTTACCAGTGGGCAAACACCACGGTGACCAGTTGTCCACGGTACTCGGGGTTGTCGACGTTTGTTGTTCACCGGCGCGGTTGCCGGTCTTCCGGCCGCAGGCGGGGTTGTTGCAGGTCGTGGCGATTTCCGCCGGACGCGCCGAAGCAACCCCTGGTGGGCGGGTTGCCCGGCGGGTTCGCCAGGTGATCGCTGCGTCGATCCGCTCAGGCCGGTGTGATTCCCCACATCGACCTGGTGATCTTGCAGCTCAGGGCGTTTCGAGCGGAATCGATCAGGCCGCGGAGGCGGCGGTGCCGATGCCGAGGGCGGTCAGGATGGCGGCGCTGGCCTGTTCGAGCCGATCCCGGATCTTCGGGCGGCGCAGCAGCGCGACCGCGCGGGACGCGGCCAGGGCCAGGAGCACCATCGCTACCGCGGCAATGGTCGATTCGACGGCGCCGAGCGCGAGGGTGTTGGCGAAGGTGACCTCGGTCAGGAACTGGGGCAGCACGGCGAGATAGAACAGGCCGACTTTCGGGTTGAACATGCACGAGAAAACGCCCGCGGTGAACGCCGAGCGAACCGATACGCGGGTGCCGCCGCCCGCCTGCGCGAGGCCCTCGGCGCCCTCGGCCGCCAGCCCCGCCCTGCGCTGCCGCCGCTGATCGAGCAGCGCGCGGATACCCAAGTACACCAAGTAGATTCCGCCGACCACCTTGAGCGCGCGGTACGCGGTCGCCGACTGCTCCAGCACCGCGGCGACACCGGCCGCGACCACCACCGCCCACAGGATCCCGCCCAGCGCCGACCCGATCGCCGCCGCGATCCCCGGTCGGGCGTCTACCAGCGAGAACCGCAGCACGAGAAACGAATCCGGGCCCGGGGTGAGCGCCAGCAGGACGCACAGGCCGATGAAGCTGATCAGGAGCGAAAGTGACACCTCATGATGTGACCGCAAAGTCGCCGGATAAGCAACGGATTTCCACCCGCGCCCGCCGCGGGTGACCAGCGCGGACGGGTTTTCCGGGCGAACACGCGGCGTCGCGGACCAGTTGACAGGGCCGGGGGACATCTGCCAATCTCGGGTCAGGTCATGAGTACCAGCGTTCAGCCCCGGCTTGCTGGTCGGCAACCCTCCTCCGCGGTGGGGTGCTCCGGGTGACGACCAGGCCGACGCCCGACCGGGTGCGGCAAGCGCGGACTCGACGAATCTTCTGATCACGAGTCCCAGAGCCGACGGGATTTCGTGATGACTGCTGTGGCCACCCAGACCTGTGCCCCCCTCGCCAGGGTTTCCGGTGACGACCTCCAGGTACCGCTCGTCCAGGGCGGGACGACCACCTACGCCAACTTCGACTACGCCGCGAGCGCCCCCGCATTGGCCCAGGTCACCGACCGGGTGCAGCAGCTGCTGCCGTTCTACGCGAGCGTGCACCGCGGCGCCGGCTACGCCTCGCGGATCTCCACCGAGTGCTACGAGGCGGCCCGCGGTTCGGTGACCCGCTTCCTCGACGCGGCCGACGACCAGGTGGTGGTGTTCACCCGCAACACCACCGACTCGCTGAACCTGCTCGCGTCCTGTGTGCCCGGCGACACCGTGGTGCTCGACATCGAGCATCACGCCAACTTCCTGCCGTGGACCAGGCACGGCCGCCGCGTCGTGCAGGCCGCGGCCACCGTCGAGGAGACCATCGGGCGGCTCGTCGCCGAGCTGTGTAGCAAGCCCGCCGCGCTGCTCGCGGTCACCGGCGCGTCCAACGTGACCGGCGAGGTGCTGCCGCTGGAGCGCCTGGCCACCATCGCCCACCAGTGCGGCGCCCGCATCCTCGTCGACGCCGCGCAGCTCGCGCCGCATCGGCGAATCAGCCTGCGCGACACCGGCATCGACTACCTCGCGTTCTCCGGCCACAAGCTGTACGCGCCGTTCGGCGCGGGCGTGCTGGTCGGCCGCCGTGACTGGCTCGACAACGCGGAGCCGTACCTGGCCGGTGGCGGCGCGGTCCGCGAGGTCACCACCACCGGTGCCGAGTGGGCGCCCGCCCCGCAGCGGCACGAGGGCGGTTCGCCCAACGTGCTCGGCGCCGCCGCGCTCGCCGCCGCCTGTGACGCCCTCAGCGAGATCGACGCCGACACCCTCGCAGCCCACGAACATCAGCTCGCCGACCGCCTGCGCGACGGCCTCGCCGCCATCCCCGGCGTCAACCTGCTGCGCATCTGGACCGACGCCCCCGACACCGTCGGCATCGTCGCCTTCACCCTGGACGGCTTCGTCCCCGGCCACGTCGCCGCCTACCTCTCCGCCGAACACGGCATCGGTGTCCGCGACGGCCGCTTCTGCGCGCACCCCCTGCTCGCCCGCCTAGAACTCGACGGCGCTCTCCGCGCCAGCATCGGCCTCGGCACCACCCCCGCCGATGTAGACCGCCTGATCCAAGCCATCGCCACCCTCGTCGGCACCGGCCCGGCCTGGAACTACGCCACCACCCAGGGCCTCTGGAACCCGGCCCCCGAAACCCGCCCCTTCACGTCCCAGGCCCCGACCGGCGCCGCCCCCTGCCTCGTCGGCTAGTCGAGCGATCGCGGTCGCCCCGTCGGGGTGGCCGCGTCTGTCAGTCGCCGAGTTTGGTGGGGCGGTGGTAGCGGCCGTTGTAGTAGAGGAGCGGGGCGGCGGCGGGGGTTTCGTTGGTGTTGTCGTGGACTCGGGTCACCAAGCCGACGACGAGGGTGTGGTCGCCGAGGGGGATCAGTTGGTGGATGGTGGCGCGGAGCCAGATGGGGGTGCCGTGCAGGACGGGTTCGCCGGTGTCGAGGGTGGTCCACAGGGACCGGTCGGTGAAGCGGTCCGCGGCGGTGCGGGCGAAGCGCTGGGCCAGGTCGTGCTGGTGTTCGCCGAGGAAGTGGATGACGACCGAGTCGGCATCGAGCAGCGCGGCGAGGCTCGACGAGGTGTGCGCGATGTTGAAGGAGACGAGCGGCGGCGCCAGCGACAGGGACGCGAAGGACGTCGCGGTGAAGCCGATCGGGCCGTTCGGTGAGTTCAGCGTGACAACCGTGACGCCCGCCGGATAGTGGCGCATCGATGCGCGGAACTGCTCGGCGGTGATCCCGCTCAGATCATCAGGGATCTGGAAATCCGTGGCGGGCCGTTCTGCTTCGGTCACGCGTCCAAAACTACGCTCCCCCGCCTCTCCGCGTATTCAGGCCAGACCTAGGCGCGGGGCGAGTGACGTTGGCGACCGGCGGGATCGACGTGGGTTGGGTTAGCCCGTGCCCGGTGAGTTACCCATGTGCTCGCGAGATCAGTGGAACTGACGGGTAAAAGACCAGCTGCCACAGATGCGTGATCAGTCGACGTCTATCGGCAAGCCTGCGGTGATGCGGACCAGCTCATGAAATGACGTGCGGAAGACCGTGTTCGGGTGACCGCCCGCGGCCCACACCTCGCGGTGATTCGAGAGCGCGGTGTCTACCCAGGTGGGCAGGTTGGTGGGGTGGCCGACCGGGGCGACGCCGCCGACCGGCTGCCCGGTCACCTCGCGCACCATCTCGACGGGCGCCGGAGTGAGCGTGCCCTCCAGGCGTTTTCCGGTGGACTCGAGATCGACCTCGTGCACGCCGGAGACCAGCAGCAGCACCGGATCCTCGTCCAGCAGGAACACCAGCGAGGTGGTGATGGCGCCCACCTCGACACCGAGCGTTCGCGCCGCATCCGCGACAGTGGGCGTTGGTGCCGGCTGGGTCACGATGACACCGTGATGGCCTCGGGCGATGAGGGTGTCCGCGACTCGGCAGGCGATCGGTGGCAATGTCGACCTGCGCATGCCACCAGAGTAGAGCGATTGCGGATGGTGCGCCGAGCTACTCGAGAATGCGTCAGTATTCCGGATAGCCCTCGATCGGCCCGAGCATCCGCGCGATGCGGCCCCGCGCGATCCGCGCGAGCTCGGTCACGCTGCCGTCCGAGACCTGTTCGTGCGCAACTGCTTCGAACGCCCGATCCAGATCACCCTGCGACAACGCGAGCAACTCGACATCGGCCTTGGCCAGCAGCGCGTCCCGGTCCGGATAGGGCCGCGCGTCCGCGAGCTTGGCGGACCAGGTGACATTGGAGCAGCAGGAGAAGAGGACGTGTATCGCACGGGCGCGGGAGATTTCGTTGAACCGCTCGAGACCGATTCCTTGATGCATCAGCATGATGGCCTCCGAATCGAGGATTGAGGTTTGCTGACTGTCTCCATGATCCGCTCGAGCGCTAGGTGGGACCTAGTGCGCCGCACCGATTTTGCGCAGGGTTTACACGTGTCTTTGGCCGCGCGGGCGCGGCGTGTTCGTGGCCCCCGGAGTCTCGCGTCCGAGCGGTCGAGACTCGCGCCTGCGGCGCATGCGCTTCGACCGCTCGGACGCGAGACGGGCCACGAACGGCGCTCGCAGACCTCGCGCTGTGGTGGTTCGGATGTGCGGCGACGGCACCACATGGGTGTTTACCGACGGTTCCGGGATGCGCAGTGTCCGTCTCGGCCCTTCTCGATACGCTGTACAAATGACTGATTGGCAGGCTTTCACCGTAGAAACGAAGGACCACGTCGCGCAGGTGACATTGACGGGTCCCGGCAAGGGCAATGCGATGGGCCCCGACTTCTGGCGGGAGCTGCCGGAGATCTTCCAGGGGCTCGACGCCGACCCCGAAGTGCGCGCGATCGTGCTGACCGGCTCGGGCAAGCACTTCTCCTATGGCCTCGATCTGCCCGCGATGGCGGGCACGTTCGGTCCGCTGATGGCCGACAAGGCGTTTGCCGCGCCGCGCACCGAGTTCCTGGTCGAGCTGCGCAAGATGCAGGCGTCGGTGACCGCGGTGGCGGACTGCCGCAAGCCGGTGATCGCGGCGATCTCGGGCTGGTGCATCGGCGGCGGGCTCGACCTGATCGCCGCCGTCGACATCCGCTACGCCAGTGCGGAGGCGAAGTTCAGCCTGCGCGAGGCGAAGGTCGCGATCGTCGCCGACATCGGCTCGCTGCATCGGCTGCCGGGCATCATCGGCGAGGGCCAGCTGCGCGAACTCGCGTACACCGGCAAGGACATCGACGCGGCGCGGGCGGAGAAGATCGGCCTGGTCAACGACGTTTTCGCGGATCAGGAAGCGGCACTGGACGCGGCACACGCCACGGCACGCGAAATCGCCACCAACCCGCCGCTGGTGGTGCAGGGTGTGAAGGACGTGCTGGATCAGCGGAACAAGGATCAGGTGGCCGCCGGGCTGCGCTACGTGTCCGCGTGGAACTCCGCGTTCCTGCCGTCGGAAGACCTCACCGAGGCGATCAAAGCGGTGTTCGAGAAGCGGGCACCGGAGTTCAAGGGCAAGTAAAGGCCCGTAAATCACTTGCCCCAGTAGGCGGCTCGTCCGCATACTTGCATCGCGCAACTAATTGATTGATGCAAGCAAAGGTTTAGGGTTTGGACGAGCAAACGATCGACACGATCGCGATGCAGCTCACCCGATTGCAGCGGATCCGGGACCGCACCGCGGCCCAGATCGGTACGTGGACCAAGGACGGTCTCGAGCCCGCCGCATTCGGCACGCTGCTTCGGCTGTGCTGTGACGGACCGATGCGATCGGGCGCGCTGGCCGGTGCGTTGCACTCGGACGCGTCGACGGTCAGTCGTCAGGTGGCTCAGCTGGTCGCCAAGCAACTGGTCGAGCGGCAGGCCGACCCGGCGGACGGCCGGGCCACCGTGCTCGTCGTCACCGAACGTGGCCGCGCTGTCGCCGAGGAAGTCCGGAGGCGTCGCAACGAGAACCTGACCCGGGTGATGGCCGATTGGGCCCCGCAATCCCGGGCCGATTTCGCCCAGCTGCTCGAGCAGTTCGTCGACGACTTCGAGCGCACCAGACCCGAGATGATCGCAGCGATGCGCCGCAATTGGGATCAGACCTTTACTGGGACGGAGAACATACGTGACGACAGCTGAGAAGGTGGAGGCACCACCCGCATTCACCCATCGACAGATCCTGGTGATCCTGAGCGGGTTGATGCTCGGGATGCTGCTCGCGGCACTGGACCAGACCATCGTGTCCACCGCGATCCGCACCATCGCCGACGACCTCAACGGCTACTCGCTGCAGGCGTGGGCGACCACCGCCTACCTGATCACCGCGACGCTGGCGACACCGCTGTACGGCAAGTTGTCCGACATGTTCGGCCGCAAGCAGTTCTTCATGCTGGCCATCGCGATCTTCATCGTGGGTTCGCTGCTGTGCACGATCTCCCAGTCGATGTACGAGCTGGCGGCGTTCCGCGCCGTGCAGGGCATCGGCGCGGGCGGGTTGATGTCGCTGGCGCTGACCATCCTCGGCGATATCGTCGGGCCGCGCGAACGCGCCAAGTACCAGGGGTACTTCCTGGCCGTGTTCGGTACCTCGAGCGTGATCGGCCCGGTGCTCGGCGGCGTGCTGGCCGGGCAGGACACCATCCTCGGGGTCAGCGGCTGGCGCTGGGTGTTCCTGGTGAACGTGCCGATCGGCCTGATCGCGCTGGCGGTGGTGTACCGGGTGCTGAAGCTGCCGAAGCGGCCGCATTCCACCGACCGGGTGGACTGGTGGGGTGTGTTCGTGCTGGCGGTCGGCCTCGTCCCGCTGCTCATCGTGGCCGAGCAGGGCCGCGAATGGGGTTGGGCCAGTGGCCGTTCCATCACCTGCTACGTGATCGGCGTGCTCGGCATCATCGGGTTCGTGCTGGTCGAGAAGGGGCTGCGCGATGCCGCGCTGATCCCGCTGCGGATCTTCAAGAACAAGACCTTCGCGCTCGGCGTGGTGATCTCGTTCGTGGTCGGCGCGGGCATGTTCGGTGGCATCTCGCTGCTGCCGCAGTACCTGCAGGTGGTGCGCGGCGCGAGCCCGACGCTGGCGGGTCTGCAGATGCTGCCGATGGTGCTCGGCCTGATGACCGGTTCCGTGGTGTCCGGCCAGCTGATCTCGCGGACCGGCCGCTACCGCAGCTTCACCATCATCGGCGCGTCCATGCTGACGCTCGGCCTGTTCCTGCTGCACTTCCTGACCGCCGATACCCCGCTGTGGCTCGCGATGGTCTTCATGGCGTGCACCGGATTCGGGCTCGGCAACCTGATGCAGCCGCTCACGCTGGCGCTGCAGAACGCGTTGCCGCCCAAGGACATGGGCGTGTCCACCGCGGCCGCCACCTTCTTCCGGCAGATCGGCGGCACGCTCGGTGTCGCGGTGTTCCTCTCCATCCTGTTCGCGCAGCTGACGCCGAACATCTCCGACGAGATGCGCAGTGCGGCAGCCGATCCGCAGTTCCAGCACGCGGTGGTCGAGGGCGCGCAGAGCAGCAACCCCGCCGATGCCGCGTTGGCGAAAGGCTTGCTCGCGCAAGACACTTCGGCCGCGGGCAACGTGTTGAAGGACAGCTCGATCATCCAGCAGCTGAGCCCGGATCTGGCCCGCCCGTTCAAGGTCGGCTTCGCGGAGTCCATGTCGACGGTGTTCCTGTCGGCGACCGGTATCGCGCTGATCGCGCTGATCCTGGTGCTGTTCTGGCGTGAGGTGCCGTTGCGGATGGTCAGCGGCATCCAGGCGGCGAAGGACGCGGCGGCCGGCGAGTCGAACTCGGCGCTCGACGCCGAGGCCCGCGTGGTGGATCAGGCCGGGCTGCTGCTCGGCGGTGGCGAGGCGGTGAGCCCGCCGAACGGGAGCGGTCAGCGCGACGGTGCCGCGGGTAGATCGACGGACGGCGCCGGTTCGGCGTGACCGAATCCGGTCCCACCGCGCCCGGGTCGATGAGGGACTCGGGTGCGGTGGCGACCGCTCTGACAGCATCATCAGGGTGAAGGCGATCCTGCGCACGGTGCGCGACAGAGTTTGGCGGCTGCCGGGTGCGATCGGGTACCTGGTGGTCGGCGGCGTGACGTCGGTGGTCGCACTGTTCGCGGTGATCGGCCTGCTGATCGTCGCCGCGTTCTGCTTGATCGGCGTCGGAATTCCGGCTTTGCCCGAGGCGATTCGGGTGGTCCGGCCGTTGGTGTCGTTCGAACGGCGCAGGGCGGCAAAGCAACTCGGCGAGCCGATCGTCGAGGTCTATCAACCCTTCACGGGTGGGCTGTGGCAGCGGGTGGCGACGGTGTTCACCGATCCGGCCAATCGCCGCGACTTCGCCTGGCTGGTCGCGCAAGCGGTGACCGGGATGTTCGTCGCGGTCTTCGCCCTCGCGTTCCCCGTCAGCACGCTCGTTCAGCTGGCGACCCCGGCGATCTGGCAGCACGTTCCAGAAGGCGAGCTGACCAGTTTCGGTTTCGAGGTCAACTCGTGGCCGACCGCGCTGCTCAGCTTCTTGATCGCGTTCCCGGTCGGCCTCCTGACGTTGCAGATTCCGGTCGTGGCGCGCTGGCAGGCCCTGCTGGCTCGTGCCCTGCTCGGTCCCGGCGAGGGGGTCGTGCTCGCCGATCGGGTCGCCGCGCTGACCGCGACCAGGGGTGCCGCGCTGGACGCGCACGGCGCGGAACTGCGCCGGATCGAGCGCGACCTGCACGACGGCGCGCAGGCCAGGATCGCGGCGGTGATCATGCAGCTCGGCCTGGCCGACCAACTGCGCGAACAGGATCCCGAGGCGGCGCAGGGCCTGGTCCGCAAGGCGCAGGACACCGCGACGGCCGCGCTCGCCGAACTGCGTGACGTGGTCCGCAACGTGTATCCGCCGGTGCTCTCCGATCGCGGGCTGGTGAGCGCGATCTCGGCGATCGCCGCGCGCAGCCCGATCCCGTGTGTGCTCGACTCGAGCGAGGTGGGCAGGCGGCCCGCGGCGGTGGAGGCGGCGGCCTACTTCGTCATCACCGAGGCCCTCACCAACGCCACCAAACATTCAGGCGCCGAAGGCATTTCCCTGGTGCTCGGCGGTCCGCCCGAGCTGCTGCGGATCGAGATCCGCGACGACGGCGTCGGCGGTGCCGTGGAGACCTACGGCGGCGGTCTGGCCGGTATCCGGCGCCGGGCCGAGGCGCTCGACGGCAGCATGGTGCTGACCAGTCCGCCCGGTGGCCCTACTGTGTTGCGGGTGGAGTTGCCGTGCGGGTCATGATCGCCGAGGACGACACCCTCCTGCGCGAGGGTCTCGTGCTGTTGCTGAGTACCGCGGGCATCGAGGTGGTCGCCGCCGTGGACAACGCCGACGACTTCCTCGTCGCGGTGGCCGCGGACCGGCCGGACGCGGTGGTCGTCGACATCCGGTTGCCGCCGACGTTCACCGACGACGGCCTGCGCGCGGCCGTCAGCGCCCGGAAACTGCATCCCGGCCTGCCGGTACTGGTGTTGTCGTCGTGGGTCGAGGACAGCTATGCCGCCGAACTGCTCGGCGACGGCGCGGGCGGGGTCGGCTATCTGCTCAAGGAGCGGGTCGGCAAGGTCGATCGCTTCCTCGATTCGTTGCGCCGGGTCGCCGCGGGCGGCACCGCGATGGATCCCGAGGTGATTTCGCAACTGCTGGTGCGGCGTAAAGCCGATGACCCGTTGGCGGCGCTGACCGCCCGCGAGCGTGAGGTGCTCGCGCTGATGGCCGAGGGCCACAACAACGCGACCATCGCCGAGCGGCTGGTGGTCAGCGAAGGCGCTGTGCACAAACACATTCGGAGCATCTTCGCCAAACTCGGACTGTCCACCGAGGACGTCGGCCATCGTCGGGTGCTCGCCGTGCTGGCCTACTTGAACGCGTGAAGGCCTGAACCCGTTGGGGATCAGGCCTTTACGCGCTGTGGTCAGTCCGCGTGGCAGGTGATATCGGTGGCGGGCATGGTGCCGTCCCGGAAGTAGGTGTTCACCGCCGAGTACGTGCAAGCATTCTGGTAGCGCCCGAAGATCCAGTGGATCGGGACATCCTGGAGGGTGACCAAGCGGGACGCGCTTAGCTCCTTGTGCAGGTTGACCGCGCCGTCGTAGGCGGTGCGGGTGTCACCGGTGGACTGCACGATCTGGGCAGGCACCGAATTGCGCACCACGGTAGTGGGTTCGGCGGGCGGGGCCCAGAACGCGCACGGTGTGATGTTGTTGGTGAACGCGCCGAACACCGGTTGAGCGGGGCGGGCGGCTTCGATGTTGCGCCAATAGAATTCAGGATCCCGCGGTGTGGCCACATCGCCGCACATGATGGCCATCTGCGACGAGTTGTCTTCCGGCCGCGCCTTCAACGCGTACCCGAGGGTCGCGTCCAACGTCTTGTCCAGCTCGACCGGCTTGCCTGCGGCCGCGTCGGCGATCGTCCGGATCTGACCGGCGAGCATGCCGTACTGCTGCGGGCTGTCCAGCCCGACGAACAGCACCAGTGGCAGCCAATGATCGTCGATCTCGTACTCGCCCAACCGGATCGGCTTGTCCGCAGCCTCTCGGATGAGGTCCTGCACCGCGCCGCGGACCTGGGCCCGGCTGGTACCGAAGTGGTACTCGCCGTCGCGCGCCGCGACCCAATCCGCCCAGAGATCGAGCGCGGCCTCGTTGGCGGGTCCCATCGCCTGCATCATGCCGACCGTCCCGTAGTTGTCCGGATCCGCCGCGCTGTCCAGCACGAATCGGTCGCTGCGTTCGGGGAACATCTGGGTGAACACCGCGCCTAGGTAGGTGCCGTACGAGGTGCCGTAGAAACTGATTCGGTCGACGCCGAAGATGCCGCGGATCACGTCCATGTCCCGCGCGGTGTTGCGGGTGGTGATGTAGGGCAGCCGAGCCGCCTCCGTCGCCACGCAGCGAGCGGCCAGATCACCCTGCGCCACAACCGATTCCGCGAACCCTGCCGCATCGACACCTGCCGACTGCAACCCGACGCCGACCGGCCAGTGGCACTTGATGGGGGAGGAGCGGCCGACGCCGCGCGGGTCCATGCCGATCAGGTCGTAGCGAGCCCGCACGTCGGGGGTCATCGCCTTGCTGACGTCGACCATGAAGTCCAGGCCCGCGCCGCCGGGCCCGCCGGGGTTGGACAGCATGACGCCGCGCTTCTGTGCGGGATCGGTGGCGGCGAGCCGGGATATCGCCACGGTAAGGGTGGCGCCTTGCGGCTCAGCGTAATTCAGCGGCACGCTGACGTTCGCGCACTGCGCGCCCGCCTCGTCCAGTTTCGGATCTCCGCAGGCCTGCCAATCCAGCTGCTGGCTGTAGAAGCGGTCCGGTGCAGGGGTTTCCGGTTGCGCCTCGGCCTCGGGTCCGGCGCAGCCGATCAGACCGGCACAGGCCACCAGACCGGCCAAGGCGACCGTCAGCCCTTTCATACGTCTCACTGTTACTCCTCGAAAGTCATTCGGCCGCAACCGATATCGGAGCGGCGGCACTGAATCGCGGTACTGGTGTGTGGGCAGATCACGAGGCGCACAGGGCGGCATCGAGCACGCTGTTGACCGCCTCGGCGCCCGCTTCGCTGGTCGGCAGCTGGTTCACCGTGACGGTCACCGCGGTGCCGTCGGCGGTCACGCCGTTGCGCGTCTCGAAGCCGGGAATGCTGCCGCCGTGGCCCCACACCTCTTTGCCGCACGGCGTGGTCCGATGGATGAGGGCGAGACCGTAATCGGCGCCGGGCATCCGGTCGAACGGCACGGTGCGCTGCATCTCGGCCAATTGCGCAGGCGCCAAAAGCTTTCCGGCCAGCAGCGCGGTGAAGAACCGGTTCAGATCGGTCGGCGTGGCGACCATATCGCCTGCGGTGCCACCCCAGGACGGGTCGAGGTCGGTGAAATCGACCGACTTACCGCCTACCTCGTGATAGCCCTTGGGATGCGAACCGCGGATGGACGTTTCGCGCGCGGCGGGCACGTAGGTATCGCGCAGACCGAGCGGCTCGATGATCCGGCGGCCGATCTCGGCGGCGGCCGGATTGCCGGTGACCCGCTCGATCAGCAGGCCGGCCACCAGGTAGTTGGTGTTGGTGTACACCGCTTTCGCGCCGGGTTCGAAGTTCGGCGGCGCCGTCATCGCCCGGCGGACCAGATCGGCCATCTCGAAGTGCTGCCACCGCAGGGCCTCGTCGTCCGGGTTCAGCTGTTCGGAATGATCCCGCTGGACGCCGTCGGCGCTGCCGTGGCCGAGGTAGTCCGGAATGCCGCTGGTGTGCTGCAACAGCTGGCGCACCGAGATCCGGTTGCCGTCGTTGCCATTGCCCTGTACCACCCCGGGCAGGTACCGCTCGATCGGCGCGTCCAGTTCCACCTTGCCCTCGGCGACCAACTGCATGATCACTGTCGACACGAATGTCTTTGTGTTGCTACCGATTCGGACGCGACCGTCGTCCGGGAACGGTGCGCCGGTGTCCCGGTCGCCGACTCCCGCGGTGAAGGTGCGATGCCCGCCGGGTCCGTCGATCACCACCTGCACACCGGGAAAACCGTTGCGCACCACGCTATCCATCGCGGTGGCGACGGCGGGCGGTGCCGTTTTCGCCGAAGTATCCGACGTACCCTCCGACGTCGCACCGCCACACGCGGACGCGGCGAGCACCGCGCCGACCGCTACGGCCGCCAGGGCCGCTTTCCCGGAGTTACGCCGAAATGGGTTCATGAGCAGTGATTTCCTCCTGTTCGAGCCGGAGGCATGGGTGCATCCCCGACGCTTTCGAGCCTAGGAATCGGCACCCGTCCCGCCCATGCCACGCGCACCCGAATACCGGGTATCGCCTGCTGGCCTTGCGTGGTGTAGCTAGCACCACCACGGCAGTCCGGTGCGCAATGAGTGGCGACCGCTCAGAGTGCGTGCAAACATACGGTGACTGGGATCTGTACATCTTCTACCGATCCCGAGCTGCCGAAAGGGGACGCCTGGCCGAGTCGGGTGTCCCCTTTCCGGTCCATACCAGGGCCGGATCAATTGGCCGTCACGAAAAACTCACCAAACCATTGGTTGGATGTCTGATCTATGACGTGAGTTCATCATTGGCTCATCGGAGACTTAGTAGGGGCAAGGTGGCCGGAGACGTCGGACGATTGTCTACGTTCACTGTCGAACGATCGACGGTCGGAGAGAGGACCGAATGCTGAAGTTCGCTGTACTCGGCGAGGTGCGTGCGTGGCGTGATGAGCTGGAGCTCGATCTCGGCTCCAAGCAGCGCCGAGCCTTGCTGGCAGCTTTGTTGCTGCGCAGCGGACGTTCGGCGACGGTGCCGGAACTCATCGACGGCGTCTGGGGCGAGCATCCGACGCCGAGTGCGATCGGCGCGCTGCGCAACCACATCCTGCATCTGCGCCGGGCACTCGAGCCGGACCGCGCGTCCGGCGCGCCCGCCACGGTGCTCGTCGGGTTCGGCGGCGGCTACGCGCTGCGGCTGCCGCCGGGCGTGGTCGACGTGGAGACGGTCGAGGACATGCTGCTCGAGGTCCAGCCGGAACGGATCGGCACGGAGCCCGCGCACGCGGTCGAGCTGGTCCGCGAACGACTCGATGCCGCGCTGCGGCTCTGGTCGGGCACGCCGCTGGCCGGGCTGCCGGGTCCGTTCGCGGATCGGCAGCGTACCCAGCTGATCGAACGGCGGGTCGCGCTGCTGGAACAGCGGATCGAGCTGGACCTGCGCCTCGGCCGCTATCCGGAGGTGATCGCGGAGCTGACCCCGCTGTGCGGCGAGCACCCGATGCGCGAGCAGCTGCGCGGCCTGCTGATGACCGCTATGTACCACGCGGGCAGGCAGGCCGAGGCGCTCGCGGTGTACGCCGACACCCGCAAGGTGCTCATCGAACGGCTCGGCATCGAACCCGGACAGCAGCTCGCCGAACTGCACCAGCGCATCCTGCGGGCGGATCTGCGTGCGCCACAACGAGATACCGAGAACGCGGCGGTGATCGTGCGGCCGCCGCGCCGCACGGTGGGCCGGGTCGCGCAGCTGCCCGCCGACGTCGTCGACTTCACCGGCCGCACCGATACGGTCCGGCGGATCAGCGAATGGCTCACCCGCACGGACGGTTTCGCGGTGCCGGTGTGCGTGATCGGCGGCATGGGCGGAATCGGCAAGAGCGCGTTGGCGGTACACGTCGGCCATCGCGTCCGGGACCGGTTCCCGGACGGCCAACTGCACGTCGATATGCACGGCTTCGCGCAGGCCCGTGGTCGCGGTCCTGGCTGCCGCTCCGGCACCCCGGCCGCCGACACGCTCGGCGATTTCCTGCGCGCCCTCGGCATTCCGGAGGGCGAGATCGCGCCGACGCTCGCCGAGCGCTCGGCCCAGTTCCGCAGCTTCCTCGACGGCAAGCGGGTGCTCGTCGTGCTGGACAACGCGCGCGACAGCGACCAGGTGGCCCCGCTGATCCCCGGCACGCCGGGCTCTGCGGTGCTCATCACCAGCCGCTCGTCCATGCCCGAATTACCCTGCGTGGTTGGTGTTCTCGGCGTACGACTCGATGTGCTTGCCCGACCCGAGGCGCGCACCCTGCTCGCCGGGATCGCGGGGTTGCGTCGCGTCGCCGCCGAACCCGGCGCGGTGGACAGCGTGCTCACCGCGTGCGGCGGGCTGCCGCTGGCCGTCCGGATCGTCGGCGCGCGGCTGGCGGCCCGGCCGAGCTGGAGCATCAGCAGCCTGGCCGAGCGGCTGGAGGACGAGAAGCAACGGCTCGGCACCCTGCGCAGCGGCGACCTCGCGGTCGAGGCGGCGTTCCGGCTCAGCTACGACCAGCTCGATTGCGCACAGGCCAGGGCCTTTCGGATGTTGGCGGTGCCGGAGGTCGCGGAGATCTCCCTGGACGGCGCGGCCGCGATCCTCGGCTCGGATCGGATGCTGGTCGAGGAACTCTGCGAGTCGCTCGTCGACCTGAACCTGATGGAGACCAGCGCGTCCGGGCGCTACACCTACCACGATCTGCCCCGCCTGTTCGCGCGCGAACTGCACCTCGGCCACGACGCCACCGAGCCGGTGTCCGGCGTGCTGATCCGGCTGCTCGACTTCTATCTGGCTACCATGAAAAACCTGATGGCGGTGTGCAATCCGGGGTCACGACTACCGGAACACCTGGTAGACACCGCCGCTGCCGGGCTGTCCTTCACCGACAGTATCGCCGCACAATACTGGCTGGATATCGAGCGACCGAACCTGATCTCGATTTACGAGCAGACCGCACGGGTGGGCGGTCCCGCGCTCGCGCTCGCCGCCGATATCGCCTGGGCCAGCGCGGAATTGATCGACGGCGGGCCGCACTGCCAGGAACTGTCGCGGGCGCTGAACAAGCTGCTCGACTCGACCGTGCGGGCCGGGGACCGTCGCGCCGAATGCCGGGTCCGGGTGACCCTCGGCACGATCTACAGCTACTCCCTCGGCACGCTGCGCCAAGGCCGCGATCACGTGCGCGTCGCGCTGTCCCTGTCACCGGCCTCGGCCAGTGACGTCCGGCTGATCGCGTTCGCCGGGCAGCTGCTCGCCTCGTCGACCAGGATGGGCAGCGAGACGGCGGCCTCGATCGCGCACGCGCAACGCGCGATCCGGCTGGCCCGGCGGGTGGAGGACCCCGCGGTCGAATGCGCCAGCCTGGTGCACATGGCCAAAACCCTCTCGGACGCAGGCAAATACACCGAGTCCCAGGAGCGGGCCACCGAGGCGAAGACCCTGGCCGCCAAGGTCGGCAACGCCGCGCTGGAGGCGATGGCGACACACGAGCTCGGCGCGAGTCGCGGATACCAGGGCGACCATCGGCACGCCATCGAGCTGTGCCGCGAGTCGGTCCAGCTGGCCCGGCTCAGCGGGGTGGAACTGCGCGAAGGCTGGGCGCTGGCGCGGCTGGCACACGTGCACATGATGGCCGGGGAGCTGGTCGAGGCCGAACCGATCGCCGACGCGGCGATCCGGATGCTCAACCGCGCGATCGGGCCGCTGTCCAGGGCCCGGGTGCTGGTGATGCACGGGCTGATCCTGCAGGCGGTCGGCCGGACCCATCAGGCGTATTGCGTATACCGTTCGGCGGCAGAGGCTTTCGCGTTGATGGAGGACGCGCACTTCACCCACGAGCGGCTCAACGGCGAGGTGGAGGCGCCGATCCTGGCGCTGCTCGGCGAGCACCTCGACCAGGTGATCGCCGAACGTAATCAGCGCCGCGCCAGCGGCCCGGGCGCCGGATAACTACGAAAAGCGGGAAGCCCGAATGGACTTCCCGCTTTCGTTGTCGAAAGCAGGCTCAGTGGCCGCCGTTGTCCTTCAGCCGCTGGATCGAGGCGGTCACCTCGGTCTCGGCCTCGGTGCGGCCGACCCACTCGGAGCCCTTGACGAACTTGCCGGGCTCGAGATCCTTGTAGCGCTCGAAGAAGTGCTTGATCGCGGCCAGCTCGAACTCGGGCACATCCTTCAGGTCCTGGATGTGCTCCCAGCGGGGATCGCCGGCCGGCACGCACAGCACCTTGTCGTCGCCGCCTGCCTCGTCGACCATCTTGTACATCGCCACCGGGCGCACCTCGATGAGGCAGCCGGGGAACACCGACTCGGGCAGCAGGACCAGCGCGTCCAGCGGGTCACCGTCCTCGCCGAGGGTGTTCTCGATGTAGCCGTAGTCGGCGGGGTAGACCATGGACGTGTAGAGGTGCCGATCGAGCCGGACCCGTCCGGTCTCGTGATCGACCTCGTACTTGTTCCGAGAGCCCTTGGGGATCTCGATGGTGACGTCGAACTCCACGCCATCTCCTTCGGTGCATCTATGAGCATGAGCAGTCACGACTGCCGACTCGCCAGGTTGTTCGGGGGAACGGTTGCGCAACGAGGATAGTGTGGTCGGCGGGGACATGGGTGCGGCAGGCGGCTGCTGCGGAAATCAGTCGAGGAGAGCTGCGGGCTGTGGTTGGTAAGAACATCGGTGGCTTGGCTGCCCGGCGGCGCCGCAACATCTGGATCGGACTCGGCGTCACGCTCGCCGTCGTCCTCGCGGCGGGTGGTGGCGTGCTGCTCACGGTGAAGCCGTGGACCGACGAATTCCGGCACGGCGGGCTGAGCACGGCCGCGCCGCCCGCACCGGTCCGCCCGTACCCACAGGTCGCGCCCGCGCCGTCGAACGCGCCAGCGCCGAGCCCGGCCGGGGTGGCCGCCGCGCTCGCCGCGGTCATCGGCAATCCCGATCTCGGCGCCTTCGCCGGGCAGGTCACCGACGCCGACAGCGCGACGGTGCTGTGGAGCGGCGACCCGACCCGGCCGATGATTCCATCGTCGACCGCGAAGATCCTGACCACGGCCGCCGCGCTGCTGACGCTGCCGGACGACCATCGGCTGATCACCAAGGTGGTCGCGGGCGCCGCGCCGAACGAGCTGGTGCTGGTCGGCGGCGGCGATCCGACGCTCACCGCCGAGCCGGAGGGCAAGGGCTACTACCCGAAGGGTGCGCGGGTGTCCGACCTGGTCGCCCAGATCAAGAACTCGGGCCGGGCCGTCGACACGATCGTGGTCGACACCTCGGCCTACACCGGGCCGAGCATGGCGAAGGGCTGGGACCCGATCGACATCCACGACGGCTCGATCGCGCCGATGGAGTCGGTGATGATCGACGGCGGCCGACTGCAACCGCTGGTCGAGTACTCGCCGCGCACCCCGACGCCCGCGCTCGATGCCGGGCGCAGGCTGGCCACCGAGCTCGGTCTCGACCCCGCCCGCGTGCGCATCGGCAATGCGGCGCCCGCCGCCGCCGAGGTGGCGAGCGTGCAGTCCGCGCCGCTGCGCGACCGGCTGCGCGACATGATGGTCTACTCCGACAACATCCTCGCCGAGGCGGTCGGGCGCGAGATCTCCGTCGCGACCGGCGGCGAGGCCTCGTTCACCGGGGCGGTGACCGCGGTGAGCACCGCGCTCGGCAAGGCGGGCTTCGACCTGGCCGGGCTGGATATGCACGACAACAGCGGGTTGTCGGTGGACGACCGCATTCCGGCCAAGCTGCTCGACCGGGTCGTCGCGACGGCGGCCAAGCCGAGCGCGTCGACGGCGGTGCAGCCCGCCAACACCATGGCGCGGCCCGAAAACGACCGGCTCGCATCGACTTTGGCGCCGCTGCTGGACGACCTGCCGATCGCGGGCGCGACCGGCTCGTTGACCAGCCGCTATGTCGCAAACAATCGGCAGGGCGCCGGGTTCGTCCGGGCCAAGACCGGAACTCTGTCGGTGTCCAGCGCGTTGGTCGGGTATGTGCTCGACGCCGATGGGCGGGTGCTGACCTTCGCGTTGATGTCGAACGATCGACCGCCGGAGGTGAGCAGGCCCGCATTGGACGCGATCGCAGGCACGCTACGCAACTGTGGATGCTCGTGACGGGTGGTTGACAATGCACGGAGAAAGTTCCGACCCAGCTGATACCGGCACGGGTTCGGTCGAGCCCGCCGCCAACGGTGTGGTCGAGAAGTCCAAGGCCCGCTCGGGGTTCTCCGGTGCCGTCGACTGGAAGCTGGCCGCCAAGACCGGCGCCGCCCTGGTGCCGTCCGGCCCGCGCACCTCGCGCTACTCGGCCGAGCAGGTCGTCGCCGAATTGGCCGTCGCTTCCGAGCGGGCCGAGGGACCGGTCCGGGAAGTGAGCGGGCTGCTCGACGACCAGCCGGTGCCCGCCGCCCGGATCGTCGACCGGCCCGGCTGGATCGAGGCGGCCGCCGACTCGATGGCCCAGCTGACCGGCACCGGCGGCGACACCGGCGACCGCGGGCTGCTGCAAGGCAAACCGGCGGGCGTGCAGGCGGGCGCGATGCTCGCGTTCCTGTCCACCGCGATCCTCGGCCAGTACGACCCGTTCACCGGGCCGGACGGCACGCTGCTGCTCGTCGCGCCGAACATCATGGCGGTGGAGCGCGCGCTAGGCGTCTCGCCGAGCGACTTCCGGCTCTGGGTCTGCTTGCACGAGGTGACGCACCGGGTGCAGTTCTCCTCGGCACCGTGGCTGGCCGATTACATGCGCGCCAATGTCGAGGTGCTCGGTGACGTCGGCGACGAGCCGCTCAACGAGATGCTGTCCCGATTGCTGGAGGAAGTCCGCGATCGACGTCGCGGGACAACCCCCGACGATCCTGCTGCTCGTGGCGTGGTCGGCCTACTGCGGGCCACTCAGGCTCCGCCGCAGCGCGAGGCTCTCGATCGGCTGCTCATGCTCGGCACGCTGCTGGAAGGGCACGCCGATCACGTCATGGACGCCGTTGGGCCCGCCGTCGTTCCCTCGGTCGAACAGATTCGCTCCGCGTTCGACCAGCGGCGTAAGCGTCCGACCAACCCGTTGCAGCGGATCATGCGCGCACTGCTCGGGGTGGACGCGAAGGTCGCGCAGTACGTCCGTGGCAAGGCATTCGTGGACGACGTCGTAGGCCGGGTCGGCATGGAACGTTTCAACACCATCTGGACCAACGCCGAAACCCTGCCCCGCACAGACGAAATCGAGACCCCCGAACGCTGGGTCACCCGCGTCCTCGGCTAGCACCGCGATCGTGCACCGATCGACTCCTCGAAGCCGTTCAGGTGGGGTCGGTACGCTCCGGTTATGGGTTCGCGTGGACCGGTAGCTGAGCCGCGTCGGTTGCCGGAGACGGCGGCGGTGCTGGCGGTGCGGCGCGCTGTCCGGGACTGGGTTGTCTCGTACGCGCCGGGTGGCGGCGCTGAGACAGCGGTCGCGCTGTCCGGCGGGGCGGATTCGTTGGCTCTCACCGCTGCGGCCGTTGTCGAGGTGGGAGCGGTCGACGCCCTAGTGATCGACCACCAATTGCAAGCTGGCTCCGAAGTGGTTGCCGCGGATGCTGCTGCGGCGGCGCTCGCGCTCGGATGTCGGTCGGCTCGGGTGATCGCGGTGCAGGTCGAGGGCAACGGGGGAATGGAGGCGGCCGCTCGGCGTGCTCGCTATGCGGCGTTGGACGAGGCGCGGGGTGGGCTGCCGGTTCTGCTCGGGCACACCCTCGATGATCAGGCCGAAACCGTGTTGCTCGGGCTGGCGCGCGGGTCCGGCGGGCGTTCGATTCACGGGATGGCCGCATGGGCCGAGCCTTGGGGTCGTCCGCTGCTCGGAGTGCGGCGGGCGGTGACGCGGCAGTTGTGTGCGGACCTGGCGGTGTCACCGTACGAAGATCCGCACAACGCGGCGCCCGAGTTCACCAGGGTTCGATTGCGCACCGAGGTGTTGCCGCTGCTGGAGGACGTGCTCGGTGGCGGGGTCGCCGCGGCGCTCGCGCGGACCGCCGATCAGCTGCGCGAGGACGGCGCGGTGCTCGACGCGCTCGCGGGTGAGCTGCTGCACACCGCGAGTGATGGGGAGACGTTGTCGATCGAGACGCTCGCCACTGCGCCCGCCGCGTTGCGCCGCCGGGCGATCCGGGCGTGGCTGCTCGCGGGCGGGGCGAAAGCGCTGACCGGCAAGCATTTACATGCGGTGGATGAGCTGATCACCGATTGGCGTGGGCAGGGTGGGATCGCGGTGGGTGGCGGGCGCGCGGGGAGCAGGTTGGTCGCGGCGCGTGAACATGGCAGGCTGACACTGCGGCGTGAGCGTCAGGCCCGAAGGCGGTAGCGAAGCGTGACCACGCAGGGCCAGGGAACGCCGCCAGTGTTACTGCGTCTGCGCAGCGGCTGATGACACATAATGGGTCGGCCGTCCGGGAGCGAAAACCAGAAGGGAACAGCTGACGTGTACGGGGACGACATCGCGTCTGTTCTGATCACCGAGGAAGAGATCGCCGCCAAGACGAATGAGCTGGCCGAGCTCATCGCCAAGCGCTATCCCGCCGATGCCCCCGAGGGCGACCTGCTGCTGATAGGCGTGCTCAAGGGTGCGATCTTCTTCATGACCGACCTGGCCAAGGCGCTGCCGATCCCGACCCAGATGGAGTTCATGGCCGTCTCGTCGTACGGGTCGTCCACCTCGTCCTCCGGCGTGGTCCGCATCATGAAAGACCTGGACAAGGACATCGCGGGCCGCAATGTGCTGATCGTCGAGGACATCATCGACTCGGGCCTGACGCTGTCCTGGCTCAAGCGCAACCTGTCCACCCGCAACCCGGCCTCGCTCGAGGTGGTCACCCTGCTGCGCAAGCCGGACGCGCTACGCACCCACGTCGACGTCGCGCACGTCGGCTTCGACATCCCGAACGAATTCGTCGTCGGCTACGGCCTCGACTACGCGGAGCGCTACCGCGACCTGCCCTACATCGGCACCCTCGACCCGAAGGTCTACTCCTAGCGGTCCGGCAGGATGCCGAAAATCGTTGCGGGAGAACCGGAACCGCGGCGATAGATGGGTCCGCCGACCAGGATCCAGGCGCCGGTCGCGGGAATCGCGGCCAGGTTGGCCAGGCATTCCAGGCTGATCCGGTGATCGCCGTAGAGCAGCTTGGACACCGCGTAGGTCTCATCGGTGCCCAGGTCGGGGCCGAACGTATCGATGCCGAGCGCGCCACGATGGCCGAGCCGTCCGGTGCGCAGCAGCCACTCGATGGTCTCGACCGCGAAACCCGGCTGATGGCCTGCGAATTCGGCCGTGCCGAGGAACTCCGCGGTGCCCCACTTGCTATCCCAGCCCGTCCAAGCGATCACCGCCGCGCCATTCGGGATGCGCCCGTGCCGCCCCTCCCACTGCTTCAGATCGGCGACCGTGATCGGATAGTCGCGATCGCTGGCGCACCGCTCGCGGACGTCGATCTTCACCGCGGGCAGCAGTAGATCATCGAGCTCGAGTTCGTCCGCGCCGAGACCGTCGGAGTGGAAGTGAATCGGTGCGCCCCAATGGGTTCCGGTGTGCTCGCCCTGCTGGATATAGCGCAGGTAGTAGCCGTCGTTGGCGACCGTCGCGACGATATCGGTGCGGAACTCCGGATCGTCCGGATACAGCGGCGTGGTGGCCGGGTCGTGCACGTGCGACAGGCTCACCAGCCGGCCGAGCGGGCGCGGCGAGGTCATCGCTTCCGCTGCGGGATGGCCCGCGCGAGCGCCAGCAGGTCGGCCTCGAGCCAGCGGAACAACCGGTAGGTAACCACGAAAGCCAGAATGCCACCCACGCTGAGCAAGCGCACCGGAACGATCACCAACTCCAGATCCCCGGCGTCGACGAAGGTCGCGCCCGCCACCCCGAGCAGCGGCACCGACGCCGCGACGCCGAGGTAGAAGTTGCCGCGCCGGGCCAGATTTCGCAGCTGGCGTTCGTCGCCGGGACCGATTCCGCCGCGCACCAGCAACTGTGGATACACCGAGCGTACCGCGTAGACCATGATCGGGAAGAACGGATAGGCCAGCGCGATGGCGGCGCAAACCACCTGTGCCGCAAAGAAATGCAGGAACGTCTTCGGTGGCAGATCGACACCGGTGAAGGCCAGGCCGAGCGGCCAGATCACGCCCGCGGCGAGCCAGAAGCCGAACGGCACCAGCACCGCCCAGTCGCCCATCAGCAAGGTGTCGCGGCGCGCCTTCGCCAGCGTGCGCGCGGAATACTCACGGCCGCGGGCCAACCGGAATCCGATGGTCAGCGGCCTGCGGGTGAGGAAGATCAGCAGTAGTGCCGCGACCGGGAAGGCGATCAGGTTGTTGACCAACCCGACCGTGGCGAACTTGTGCTGATCCGCCTCCGACATCCGATCGATGATCAGGGACTGATTCAGCTGGATGTTGTACCAACTCGCGAGCACGTTCGGCACGCCGATGCACAACGCCGCGAACGGGATCAGCCAGCCGCGCGCCCGGTGGGCCAGGCTGGTCGGCGGCGGATCGGCCAGGTTCCGGGCGCGGGCGTCCAGGCACAGGTCGAGCTGCCCGGCCAGTTCGGCGCCATTGCGCCAGCGTCGTTTCGGCTCGGCGTGCAGGCAGTCCAGCAGCACTCGGCGCAGAGCCGCCGGTGTGTCTGCGGTCAGTTGGGACAGCGCCGTCGCGGTGACGCCGTCGCGGCGTACGGCGAGCATTCGCGCGTAGGTCTCGGCCGGTGTTTCGCTTGCTCGCGGGGTGTCGTCGAACGGGCTTGCGCCCGTGAGCATTTCCCACAGCAACACGCCCAGCGAGTAGATATCACTGCGGGTGCCCGGTGCGGGCACGCTCGGGTCGACGAGTCTGGCCAGCTGTTCCGGCGACCGGTACGGCAGCGAATCATCCACGTGCTGAGTCGAATTCACCCCTGCCGGGCGTGGGCCCGATTCGCTCAACGCGAAGTCGGCCAGTTTCGGAATACCCTCGGCGGTGAACAGCACGTTCGCGGGTTTGATGTCGTGGTGCAGCACCCCGTGGTGCTCCGCGTAGTCCAGCGCGTCGGCCAGCCGCCTGCCCACCCAGGCCACCGTCTCCGGCCAGCTCAACGCCGCGATCTCGGCCCGCACACTCGAATCCGACGGCCGGATCTCGCCTTTCGCCTCCATCGCCGCATCGATGGCCAGCAGCAGCAGCGCGCCGCCGTCGGACTCGGGACCGGTGCGTCGCTGGTCGAGTACGCCGACCGCGGTTCCGCCGGGCAGGTACTGCATGTAGACGAGGCGGGGCGCGCCGGCGCCGAGGAGCGAGCGGGCGGTGTCGACTGGGGTGCCGCTGTCTCGTGCGACGCGTCCGCCGGGGAAGGCCAGAGCGTCCGTTCGCGTGGGTCGTGGGAAGTCGGTGCTGCGACCACGCGGGGTGGCGGCCGTCGCGTCGTCGTTGTGTCCCAGTGGATTACCGCTCACCGCAGTGCGATCGGAGTCGACCGTGTCGTCGCCTGTCGGACTACCGTCGCGTGCGGTTTCGTCTGGGTCGCGGCCAGGCGAGCTGGCGACGGTGGCGTCACCACCCGCGACGGTGGCATCGTCGGCCGATGACCTGCGGCTGGTCGCGGTGCTCTCGGCGTCGAAAGCGAGCGGGTTGGCGACGGTGGCGTCGTCCGTGACCGGGCGCGGCACGCTGTGGAAGCCGGGTGCGTGTGAGCGGGCGACCAGTCCCGGTCGATCACCGGTGTCGCGGACGGAAGCGTCTGTCTCCCAGACGAACGGGTCGTCGAGGTCCTGAGATGGGCCGGTGCTCAGCAGTCGCTGGTCGAAGACGCGGACGATGTGCGCGTGATCGAGCTGCGCCATGGTGTGCGGCGCGGTCGCCCGGCCCGCCGAAAGGCGCACCGCGACAAGTCGTTGCATGGAGCGCTGCCTGGCCAGGAAGACGCGGCCGAGGACGCCGGTGCCCAGGTCGGTGATCAGGTCGAAGTCGTCGATCTGCCGACCGGGGGCCAGATCGGCCAGTGCGGCAACGGCTTCGGTCGATTCCGCCGTGCCGTAGTCGGCCGTGCTGTCGTCGATGTCGAAGGCGGCGAGGCGTTCTCGTACCTCGGCCGCGAGATCGGGGTACTCGGTGAGGAATTCCTCGATGGCCAGCGGCGCGTGGCGGCGGCGCGCCAGGAACTCCTCGCAGAGCAGGTCGGCCAGCCCGGGACAGTGCTCGACCTCCGGAAATTCCTTGCGGTACTCGGCAATCCGCTTGCCGAGCTCGGCATCCCTGGCCCAACGCTCGCGCAGGTCGATGCGCAGCAGATCGGCCAGCACCGCGAGGCGCACCTGGCTGCCGTCGGGCACGTAGTCCGCGATGCGCGGCGGCGCGAAGAGCTCGGCGCGCAGGCTGCGTTGCCAATCGGCGGCGAACCGGGCGACGGCATCGGCGCGCGACGAGCTCACGTGCGAGTCTCCACCACGGTCGGCCCGCTTTCATCGAGGTCGGCTGGTTCTACCGCAACGGTATTCGCCCCGGCCCAGTCCGGCGCGACGACCCGCTCCAGCGCGCGCAGATCGGACTCCAGTGCGCGGAACAGCAGGTAGGAGACGACGAACGCGATGATGCCGCCCGCACACAACACCCGGACCGCGAAGATCACCATCGGAATATCGGACGGCGGAAGGAAAGTCACCCCCGCCACTGCGAGCAGTGGCACCGACGCCGCGACCGCGAGGTATCCGTTGCACCTGCGGTCGAGCCCACGCAGCCGCACCGCATCCTCGGCGCTGATCTCCCCATGCCGCAGGAAGATCGGGTAGATGCAGCGGACCATGTAGAAGGTCACCAGGAAGAACGGGTACGCCACCGCGATGGCGCCACACACCACCAGTGACGCGAGAAAGTGCACCACCGCGCGCGCCGGTACGTCGCCGGTCGCCAGTTGCATCGCGATCGGGAAGGTAAGGCCCGCAACCACCCACAGCGAAAAGGCCACGATCACTGCTCGGTCGCCGAGCCGCAGCGCGTCGGATCTGGCCCGCCGAAGTGTCTCCGGGTCGTACCGACGCCCTTTACGCAGCCCGCGCGGCACCGTCAGCAGATATCGCGACATGTACACCATGAGCGCGATGCCGAACGGCCAGAAAACCGCGTTCACCACGCTCGTGACGATGACAAAGGTGTGCTGGGCGTCCTGGTTGAGCCGGTCGATGATCAGGTGTTGGTTGTGCTGGATGTTGTACACCGCGGCAAGAACATTCGGCAGTCCGATGGCGAGGACGACCACCAGCACGAGCCACGGGCGCAGTCGGCGCCGCCAGCTGTCGGGGGCCGGATCGACCAGTTCGCGCGCGCGGGCATCCATGCACAGGTCCAATTGCTTGGCCAGCACCGAACCGTTCGCCCACCGCTGCGTCCGCTCCGGCGAAAGACAACTCAGCAGCACCCGCCGCAGCGCCGCCGGGCAATCCGACGGAACCCGTTCCAGCGCAGCCGCGTCCACCCCGGCGCTGCGCCGCTCCAGCATGGCCTCCAGCGTCGTATCGTCGCCGGGGTTGTCGGCGCCCGCGGTGCTGTCGTCGAACGGTTTCGCGCCGGTGAGCAGTTCCCACAGCACCACCCCGAGCGAGTAGATATCCGCGCGCGTATCCAAATCCGCCGCGCTGCGGCCGAATCCGGGATGGCAGGCCTCCAGTTGCTCTGGCGACATGTACGCCAGCGAGCCGCCGAAATAGGCCACCGGACTGGTGCCCTCGACATTGCGGCTGAAGCTGATGTTGAAGTCGGCGAGCTTCGGCACCGCCTCGGCGGTCAGCAGCACATTGGCCGGTTTCACGTCGCGGTGCAGCACGCCGTGCGCCGAAGCGTAGTCGAGCGCCTCGGCCAGCCTGCGGCCCAGCCACGCGACCGTCTCCGGCCAGCTGAGCGCGGCGATCTCGGCGCGCACGCTGGAGTCCGTCGGCCGGATCTCGCCCTTCTCCTCCATCGCCGCGTCGACCGCGTCGAGCAGCAGCTGACCGCTGCGTTCCTCGGGCGGGGTGGCCCGCACCCAGCGCAGCACGCCGAGCAGCGTGCCACCGGGCAGGAACTGCATGTAGAGCAGCCGCAGCCGGCGCGCGGCACCGCCACCGGCATCCTCGAGCAGCCGCTGGTCGAAGACCCGCACGATGTAGTCGTGGTCGAGCTGGGCCAGCGTCTGCGGCTCGGTGCCGTGATCGGCGGAGATCTTCACCGCGACCAGTCGCTGCAGCGAGCGCTGCCTGGCCAGGAAGACACGGGCGAACGCGCCGCTGCCCAGCCCGGTCAACAGGTCGAAATCATCGATCCGCTGGCCGATTTCGATGCGGTCGAGCAGGTCGAGCCGGCCCGGCCCGGTGCCGACCGTGGTGGGCATGGCTGTCGCCGTTCCCGTCAGATCGGTGGTGGTCGCTCGGGTCACTTCTGAACTACGAGTGGGCTCGGTGGTTCGGTTCAATTCGTTATCGACGAACGCGGCTCTGGTGCGCGCGAGCGCGGTCCGGGTGGAATCCTCCAGCGCCGCCCGGCGGGTGCTCTGATCGACATCATCGGCGTTCAGCAACGCCCGAAGTTCGGTCGCCTGGTGTGGATATTCGCGCAGACATTCGCGCGGATCCACCCGTTCGCCGCTGTGCCTGCGGATGACGAACTCTTCGTACACCAGACCGGCCGGGATACTGCCCGCTTCGAGTTCTGGAAATTCGGCGCAGTATTCGGCGAGACGTTTGCGGGGCTCGGGCTCTGCCGACGGGCTGGTTCCGAGCACGGTTCGGCGCAACCAGCGATGCCGCAGGTCGACGCGGATCAGCTCGAGCAGCGCCTCGGTGCGCAGCGTGCGCGCGTCGGGCAGGTACTCGGCGATCTCGGGCGGGCGGCGGGTGGATTCGTAGGCGGCGTCTTCCCACGCGGCGGAGAAGGCTGCCACGACGCTGAATTCGGTACGCAGCGGGTGGTTGCCAATACCAGCGCTCGCATCGAAAGCTGCGGCGGAATCGGAACTTCTATCGGAGTCGGCACTCATTCTCGGACCTAGTGGCTGCGGCGGACACCGAAGAATCCGCACTGGTCGGTCGGTGGATGTGTCGGAGAAATTCTCCGCCACACCCGACGCCATCGTCCCCCGAGCAGTATTCGGAATGATAACTTGCGGCTTGAGAGCGATCACCCGAATTCGACAACGATGCGACGGGGGACGACCAGCACATGCAGATCAAGGCCACAGTGGTGGCGGATGCTTCGGCGAAAACCGAAACCTCCGGCACGGAGACAGCCGCGCAGAAGCCGACCAAGCACTCGGCGGTCGCGCAAGGTACTCAGAAACAGCAGACAGTTGTCGCGCAATCACCGCGTACCCGATCGGGAGCCGAGGCGACAACGCCCGCTCAAGATAGTCCGCTAGGCGCGAACGACCAAATCCCGTCCGAGAAGGACACGGCGCGCGGCCCGGCCGCGACCATCGCGGCGAGCGTGCGCGACGGTTCGCTCACCGCGACGGAGGTGGTGGAAACCACCCTGGCGCGGATCGTCGCCGAGCACCGGAACACCAATGCCTTCAGCGTTATTCGCACCGAGAAGGCCCGGTCCGAGGCGGCCTCGCTGGAGCAGCGCGCCGATCTCGACGTGCTCCCGCTGGCCGGGGTGCCGATCGCGATCAAGCACAACATCGCGGTGGCTGGCGAGACCATGCGTTCGGGCTCGGCGGCCACCGATGCTCGTCCGGTCGCCGACGACCATTCGGTGGTGCGCAGGCTGCGGGCCGCCGGTGCCGTGATCGTCGGACTTACCACCGTGCCGGAGCTCGGACTGTGGGGCACCACCGATACCCCGGAACGGATCACCGGCAATCCGTGGAATGTCGCGCGCAGCGCGGGCGGCTCGTCCGGCGGTTCGGCCGCGGCGGTCGCCGCCGGGCTGGTGCCGATCGCGCACGGCAACGACGGACTCGGTTCGATCCGCATTCCCGCGGCCTGCTGCGGGGTGTTCGGCATCAAGCCGGGCCGCTACACGGTGCCCGCGGAGATCGGCGTGGACGCGTGGGCCGGCATGTTCGAAAACGGTGTGCTCGCAACGACAGTCGGCGACGCGGCGCTCGCGCTGTCGGTGCTCGCCGCGCGACCGGACCTAGCCGAGGTGGAGCCGCCCGGCCGACTACGCATCGGTCTAGCCGTGGCTCCGCCGTATCGCTGCTTTCCGGTCGACCGGCACTGGACCAACGCCGCCCGCACCGCGGCCTCGGTCGCCGCGGCGGCCGGCCATCTGGTCGAGCCGACCGCGTTGCCCTACGGCGACGCGATGTTGTCGATCTTCTTGCGCTGGTTGGCCGTTGGTTCCCGGGACGCCGCCGCGCTACCCCATCCCGACCGACTACAACCGCGCACCCGCCGCCACCTCGCGCTCGGCCGCCTGGTGCAGCGACTACGCCTGGTTCGACCGGGTCAGGTCGACCGGGTCGAGGCGCGACTGCTCGAGTACTTCGAACGCTACGACGTGGTGATCACGCCCACGCTCGCCTGCCCGCCGCCCAAGGCGCGGGCCTGGCACAGCCGTGGCTGGCTGGCCAATGTGCTTGCCACCGCACGGTTTTCCCCGTTCACCCCGCTGTGGAACCTGGTCGGCTGGCCCGCCGCGTCCATTCCGATGGGCATGCATCCCGATGTCGGGACGCCGGTCGGCGCTCAGCTGGCCGGTCCGCCGGGGAGCGAATCCACTCTGCTGCGGTTGTCCGCGCAACTGGAAACGCTGCACCCCTGGCGGCGCACCATCAACTGATCAGGCGCTGATGGCGGGTTGCGGCTGCTGTTCGGAGAATCCGCCGTTCACTGCGCGCCCGGCGAATTCGAGGATGGTCGGGCGGGTGTCGTCGGCCCGCCACGCGACGGCCAGTTCGCACGGTGCGAGGCCGGCCACCGGTCGCGCGGTGAGGCCGGGCCAGCGGTACATCGGCACGTTGTTCTCGGCGAGCAGGCAGACGCCGAGGCCGAGGCTCACGGCCTCCAGCTTGTCCTCGGGGGTCGCCGCCTCGGCGCCGATCTTCGGCTGACGTCCGTTGCGCGCGTCGTTGCCGAGCCAGAAGTCGCGCACCGCACCGGCTTCGGTGGGCAGCGCGATGAACGGCTCGTCGAGCAGGTCGGTGAACTCGATGATTTCCCGATCGGCCAGCGGGTGGTTCTCCGGGAGGAGCACCCAGCGCGGCTCGGTGCGCAGCACCTGCCAGCGGTAGCGGTTCGGGTCGGGCAGCGGCAGCCACACCAGCGACAGGTCCGCCTGCCGACCGGACAGCCCGCTGGACGGGTCGGTCCACGAGGCCGCGTGCAGCGCTAGTCGATGGCCGCTGGCGCTCTCCAGGTCGTTCAGCAGGCCGCGGCCGAGCGCGGACTGGATGCCGACGCGCAGCACCTCACCCGCCTCCTGCAGCGAGACGTTGGTGACTTCCCACAGCTCCAGGATCTTGCGAGCGCCTTCCAGGAGTTCCTTGCCTGCGACGGTCAGGGCGACGCTGCGCTGGTTGCGGTCGAACAGGACCACGTCGAGCTGGCGTTCCAGCTGCCGGATCTGACGCGACAGGGTGGGTTGAGCGATGTGCAGCCGCTGAGCGGCGTTGGTGAAGTGCAGTTCCTCAGCGACGGCGACGAAATACCGCAGGTCGCGCAAATGCGGGTCCATAGCCCCTTGCTATCAGAATCAGTCCTGAATTTCCAGCCTTATCAGGCCAGAAAGTTCGGATACGGGTATCAAAACATTCGACAGGTTTGTTAGAGACAGCATATTGCTTGTGATGGTGGGGCGCACCATCGACTCCGCGAATCTTCGGCATGCGACCGCCGAACCGGCCGCTTCGGCACAGTTGGGCGTGTGACCAGCAAGGATGATTGCTCGTCGCGCGCTGCGAGAGCTGGAACTGGCGGTCTGTGCGATTGCCGTTCGTCAGCTGGACACCCCCTTATGGTCGACGTGCGGTCATTTGCCCCTCTATAGTGATTTTCGTCACAATTTGGTTTGTATTGTCGATCGGATCGCCTCCCGAGCCCCTCCCGGACACGCAAAAAGGCGCTGCGGCCGCGATGTTTCCGCGATCGCAGCGCCGCTGCGAGATGCCGATCTATACGCTGCGCGCTCGGTCCTCGTACGCCTTGCGCTTGTCCGCGTCGACGTCGTCGAGGAACGCGTGGCCCGCACCGAGCGCCCGGCCGATGCCGTCGCCGATCGCCGCCGGCAGCAGCCCGACCAACTGCGAGACGATGCCCGCCACCGCGGTCACCCGGACCTTCGACTTCGGCGCGACGATCAGCCCGACGATCGCGTCGGCGATCTCCTCCGGCTCGGCCGGCCGCAACAGCTTCGGCGCGGTGACGCCCGCGCCGAGCTCGGTGTTGGTCAGCGTCGGCAGCACCGAGGAGAACCGCACGCCGGAATCCCGGTACTCCTCGCGCAGCGTGTCGGTGAACCCGAGCACCGCGTGCTTGCTCGCGTTGTAGGTGGCCAGGCCGGGGATGTGCGTCTCGCCCGCGAGCGAGGCGATGTTGATGACATGCCCGCGCTTGCGCGGCAGCATCCGGGCCAGACCCAGCTTGGAGCCGAGGATTACGCCGTAGACATTGATGTCCAGGATGCGGCGGGTGATCTGATCCGGCTCGTCGACCAGCTTGCCGGTCGGCATGATGCCCGCGTTGTTGATCAACACGTCGATCGGGCCGACGCTGCGCTCGACCTCGCCCAGGAAACTCTCGAACGAGGCGGGATCGGTGACGTCGAGCCTGCCGTACAGGTCGAAGTCGCGGGCGGTGCCGGACTCCTTGACGGTGGCCTCGTCGATATCGCCGATCGCTATCTTGGCGCCGAGCGTCTGCAGCGCGGTGGCGGTGGCCAGCCCGATGCCGCGGGCGCCGCCGGTGATGACGACGACCTTGCCGCGAATCTTCGAAGTGTCCGTCATGACTGCGCCTCGCTGGCGCTCGGCTCCGTCACGACGGGGCGTGCTGTGTCTTCGGTTCGCTGGCTCACTTGTTGTCTCCCTTGAGTTTCAGCACGGCGGGCAGGTCGATGCGGCGCAGGCCGCGGGCACCGGCGGCGCGCATGGCGCCGAGCGCGAAGAGCAGCTTCGGCATCGAGTACGGGTACCAGAACAGTTCTTTGTCCTGGGTCGGCAGCATCGGCGCGGTGATCGCCTGCTGACGGCAGTACTTGCGGACGCCGTTGGCGCCGCCCCAGCGCGCGCCGAGGCCGGACTGGCCCCAGCCGCCCATCGGCAGCGCGAAGTTGAACAGGTTGCTGAAGACGTCGTTGATGTTCACCGCGCCCGCGTTGAGCTGCCTGCCGATTCGCTCGCCGCGCTCCTTGTCGCCGGTCCACACCGACGCGGACAGCCCGTAGATCGAATCATTGGCCAGCCGAACGGCTTCCGCCTCGTCGGCCACCTTCATCACCGGCAGGGTCGGCCCGAAGGTCTCCTCGGTGATGCAGGACATGGTGTGGTCGACATCGACGAGCACGGTCGGCTCGAACGCGGTGCCGAACCCGGCCCGCTTGCCGCCGGTGAGCACCCGTGCCCCGGCCGCGACGGCCTCGTCGACGTGGCGTTGCACGATGTTCGTCTGGTTCTCGTTGGCCAGCGCGCCGACATCGTGCTTGGACTCGCGCCCGTCGATGCCCTGCCGCAGCGCCTTGACGTTCGCGGTCAGCTTGGCCACGAACTCGTCGTAGACCGGCGCCTCGACGTACACCCGCTCCACCGAGATACACACCTGGCCGGAGTTGAACATGCCACCGAACGCGATGCCGTGCGCGGCCCGATCGATGTCGGCGTCGGCCAGCACGATGGCCGGATCCTTGCCGCCGAGTTCCAGGCTGTACGGGACCATCCGCTCGGCACAGGCCACCGCGATCTTGCGACCGGTCGCGGTCGAGCCGGTGAACTGGACGTAGTCGGCGTTGCCGACGACGGCGCCGCCGGTCGCGCCCGCGCCGGTGACCACGGCGAAGATCGGTGGGGCGCCGATTTCGGCCCAGCCCCTTGCCATTTCGAGCGCGGACAGCGGGGTCACCTCGGACGGCTTGAGGATCACGGCGGCGCCCGCGGCCAGCGCGGGGAACACATCGAGCGCGGGCATCGCGAGCGGGAAGTTCCACGGGGTGATCACGCCGACGACCGGGTACGGCTTGTACACGGTGGTCAGCTTCTTGACCCGGGCCAGCGGGCTGTGCGGCGACGGATGGTCGTCGGCCAGGAACTTGGCGGCGCGGCGCGCGTAGTAGCCGACCAGGTCGGTTGCGAAGGCCGGATCGATCAGTGAGTCGACGCGCGGCTTGCCCGTTTCGGACTGCACCACATCCGCGAGGGTGTCGGTGTTGTCGATCAGCCAGTCCTGGAACTTCAGCAGCCATTCCTTGCGGCCGTTCGGGCCGATGGCCTCCCACTCCGGCTGGAACAGCCGCAGCTCGCGCACCTTGGCCGCGACCTCGTCCGCGCTCACCACGGGCACCGTCCCGACGAGCTCGCCGGTGCCGGGATTGCGCACCTCGATGACGGCGTCGGCAACAGGCTCCGGGCGCACCGGCTCCGCGGCCTCGGTCGCCGGGGTGGCCACCTTCTTCGCGGCCGTCTTCCGTGCTGGTGCCTTCTTTGCCGCGGCGGGCGCTGGGTCGGTATTGGTCACGCTGTTCTCCCACTGCGCTAATTGATGGCGTAGACGTTGACCACGCCGGAGGGCCGTCATCGCCGTGCAACGCAATGTATACGCGGAGGAATCAGGCCACTGAACTATGATGTTGACACAACATATGGCGAGATTCTTGGCTCGGTTTGTCAATGAATGCGGGCTTGTTTGTGCTCAGAGAACAAATTGGAGGAGATGTGACCGCCGCATCACCCGCGCGGATCGGGCCGAACAGCGAAGTCGTGCGCGACTGGCTGGCGGAGTACGTCTACGAGACGATGCGCACCGAGTCGATCGAGCACATCGTGCACCGGCTCGACAACGCGATCATCGCGCAGGTCCCGGAGCTCGCCGACCGTGACGTGCGCCGCGACCTCGCCGCGAGCACCCGCGCGCACGCCAGGGTCATGCTGAGCGGAATCACCAGCGACACTTTCGAATACGCGCTGCCCGAAGAGGCACACACCTTCGCGCGCACCATCGCCCGCCGCGGCTTCGAGCTGCGCATGCTGCTGCGGACCTACCACGTCGGCATGGAAGCCGTGCTCGACTACATGACCGAGACCATCGATGAGCGCCCGGCGCCGCAGGAGATCGAGCGGGCGGTGATGCTGCGGATGTTCGAGCGGGCGACGAAGTGGGTCAGCTTCTCGGTCGAATTGCTCACCGACACCTACATGGAGGAGCGCGAGCGCGTCCTGCGGGCCGCGCTCAACCGGCGCACCGAGACCATCCGCGCGTTGCTGGCCGGTGACGAGCTCGACCTGGATCAGGCCTCGGCCCGGCTCGGGTACCGGCTCAACCAGCGGCACATCGCCTTCGTGTTGTGGACCGACGAGAGCGAATCCGGCAGTGGCGACGGCGAAGTCGTCGGCCTGCTCGAGCGGGTCGCGACCCGGGTGGCGGCCGAGATCGGCAACGGCCGGGTGCTCACCGTCGCGTCCGGGTCCAGCGGCATGTGGGCGTGGGCTGGTCTGGATGAGCTACCCGACGCCGTCCGCATCGAGGAAGAGCCCGGCGCACTGGAATTGGTCGCCGCCGGGTTGGTCGAATCGCCGGTCCGGGTCGCCTTCGGGGTGCCCGCCGGGCAGGTCGCCGGATTCCGGCAGAGCCATCGCGAGGCGGTGGCGGCCAGACAGGTGGCCGAGCGCGGCCCGGCCACGGCGGCGCGGGTCATCGGTTATCGCGAGGTGGAGATCGCCTACCTGGCCGGTGCCGACGACGCGGCGATGCGTGGCCTGATCGGCCGGGAATTGCGCACGCTGTCCGGATCGGACCCGAACGCGGCGCGGCTGCGCGAGACGCTGCACGCCTATCTGGCGAGCCATCGCAGCCCGGAGGCCACGGCGAAACTGCTTGGGGTGCACAAGAACACGGTTCGCTACCGGATCCAGCGGATCGAGGAACTACTCGGTCATCCGATCGAGCAGCGCAGCTTGCCGTTGGCGGTCGCACTGGCCTGCGTCGCCGCCTACGGGGTAGACGCGCTGCCCTGAATCGGTGAGCGATCAGTCGGTCGTCGCTTCACCCGCGGCGACGCGGCGCAACGGCGGCTCCGTCGGCGCGGCGACCGGGCGATCGGGTAGGTCGGCCAGCAGCTGGGTGGTGGCCGCGGCAATGGCCGTGACGGCCTTGTCGACGGCGACCTTGGTCGTGGAGCTCAGGCCGGACACACCACCGACCGTGCGCACGTACTGCAGTGCGGCAGCATAGATTTCCTGCTCGGTAGGGGCAGGCTCCAGGCCGCGAAGGAGGGTGATGTTACTACTCATGCGAGCACAGTAGCTCTCGAGCACGGTATGCGGCAGGGCAAGAAACTACCGGGTGCGAAAATCGGTTCGCGCCGACGACACGCGTGCCGGGCCCGAGTAATCGAAGACGGGCGAGCAAACTCCGGCGCGCCAGCAAGGACACGCAGAATTCGTCCCGTTACACAGGCTCTTCCAAGATCTATGGTGAACAATCGGGAACATGCCTGCCCGCGGTGTACCCACGTTGACAACCTTCCCGTACGAGGAGCTGGATCAGCGCGAAGAGGACCACTGGTCCGGCGCCGCCGTCGCCGATGACGAATTGCGGGCGCTGGCCCTCGGCGCCTTCTACTCCGCACGCTGGGACGCCTTCCACGACGCGTTGCTGCTCGGCCCGGAGCGCGAGCATCCGCTCGGCGATCGCCGCGAGCTCGCCATCGACACGCTCACCGGCGCCTGGGGCATCACCGACGCGACCGAGGCGCAGGCCTCGATGGAGCAGTTGCTGGACGGCATGCACGCGCCGCTGTACGCGCTGGTGCATCCGTTGGTGATGGCCTCGATCAATGCCAGCGAGCGGGACCGGTTCGGCGAGCGCGCCGATCGGCACCGGGCGTTCCTGCGTCAGGTCGGCTCGTTCCGCGGCATGGACAACCCGGAGGCGCTGGTCCGCGACTACGACATCTGGTCCCAGGCCATCAAGATCGGCTTCACCGATCATCTCGCCCGCCCGCTGCCCAGCGACATCCACGCGTGGGATCTGGCCCGTGTTGTGGCCGTCGCGCGGATGGCCTTCACCGCCGGATATCTCGACGCCGATCTGGCCTGGGACTACCTGGCCCGGGCACTGCCCATCGCACAGGCCAAGTACCGCAACTGGCGCCAGTTCGGCGACGCCTACCTCACCGGCTGGACCTACTGGCAGGCGTGCGAAGACCTCGCCGAACTGAAGAACGGCGGCGTCGACCGCCGGATGGAACTGCTGCGCCTGTGGATGCGGCCGACCAGCCCGTGGCGGCGGATCAGTCTGACCGTGCCGCCGGTGGTGCAGTCCTGACGGGTTAGCCGCCGTCGGGCAGGGAGCGGAGGATGCCGCGGCCGTAGCGCTGGAACTGCGCGTCGTCCACCATGCCCAGCGAGTGCCGCTCGACGAGCAGCTCCCATTCCGAATACAGCTGGGCCACACCGGGATCGGCCGGGCCCGCGCCACCGTCCGCGGAATCGCGGCGGACCGCGAAGTTCACCGCCAGGGTGACGCGTTCGGTGTCGGCTCGGTCGCTGCCGGTGAAATGCAGGGTGATGTTGCCGTCGTGCACATCCATCCCGGTCTCGCCGCGGACCGCGCCGATCTCGCCCGCCACCACTGGCGTGCCGTCGGTATTGCGGGCCCACAGCACCGCCGGGATGGGCAGTTCGTGCGCGTAGCGGGTGCCGGTGCCGATCGAGATGAACAGCAGCCGTCCGGTGGTCGCGGCGAGCAGGCCGGGGCCGGTGCCCGCGGGCTTGTGCGCGGTGGCGATCGCGGTTTCCAGCACGTACTCGTCCGGCGTGACGTATCGATGCAGCGCGGCGATGGCCGTCTTGGCCTCGCGGTGCGGCGCCATCCGGCGCACGGCGCGGTCCACGTCGGCGCGGGTCGGGCCGGATTTGCCCCAGGTCGGGGCGGGCGGATTCAGGTCGGGGGCGGCCACGTCGATGCGCTGGGTGGCCAGGATCTGGCTGTTGATCCGGTCCACGATCTCGGTCGCCGCCGGCACGTCGTGCTCGGCGATGAGCACCGGCAGCGGAGTGCGGTCGGCGGGCACGCCGGTCAGCACGGGTGTCGGGTATCTCAGGTATATCTCGATGACAACGGCGTCGTCGGCGCGTCGATTCAAGCGGACCTTCAACAGATCCGAGACCGGTACGTCGAGCACCCGCTCGCCATCGGAGCCAGGGCGCAGCACGATCAATCGCCCGCGGCCGTGACGCACTATCGCTGTGGGTGTCCGTAGCTCAACTATGTCCATACCCCCTGCGCTCTGTTGGGTTTACGGTGCTCGCGGGGCCATTAGCTCGTTACGCAAGCTACCGCGTCGGTGCCCGTCGTTCGCACTGCGGTGTTGTGTCGTCGCTCACGATAGGCCGAACATGCCATGATTGTGACCAGTTGGAGTAACCCGGACCGGGGTCTTCGGGAACCACCGAGGTCCCTTGACCGTTTACCCCTTTAACTGCACCTGCAGCCGAACTGCGCGATGTATCGACTAGACCGTACGCGGTAACGTGGCATGTCCGCATCCGAACCCTCCCGGAGCCGGACGCGCCCGACGCATCGCTAGCACGAACCGGAGACACCGGAAAGGACTGGCCGGACCGGCCGACGCTCTATGAACCGCAAGACTGTGTTTCGCACCCTGGCCATAGTCTCGGGCATCTTGCTCGTGATCTATGCGTTCAGCTATTTCGGCAACGACACGCGCGGCTGGAAGAGCGTCGATACGTCCGTCGCATTGAGCCAGCTGAACGACAAGAGCAACGTCAAGAATGTTCAGATCGATGATCGTGAACAGCAACTGCGCATCGAGCTGAAGAACGGCAACGACGCGACCAGTGGCCAGAGCAAGATCATCGCCAAATACCCCGGCGGCAGCGCGAGTTCCGGACAGGTCTTCGACGCCGTGAAGAATTCCGGCGCCACCTATAACACCGTGGTCAAGCAGGACAGCTGGCTCACCCAGATCCTGCTGTTCGTGCTGCCGATGATCATCCTGCTCGGCCTGTTCGTCTTCGTCATGGCCCGCATGCAGGGTGGTGGTCGCGGCGGCATGATGGGCTTCGGCAAGTCGAAGGCCAAGCAGCTGTCCAAAGACATGCCCAAGACCACGTTCGGTGACGTGGCCGGTGCCGACGAGGCGGTCGAAGAGCTCTACGAGATCAAGGACTTCCTCCAGAACCCGGTCCGCTACCAGGCCCTCGGCGCCAAGATCCCGAAGGGCGTGCTGCTGTACGGCCCGCCCGGAACCGGTAAGACGCTGCTCGCGCGCGCCGTGGCCGGCGAGGCGGGCGTGCCGTTCTTCACCATCTCCGGTTCGGACTTCGTCGAGATGTTCGTCGGTGTCGGCGCGTCCCGCGTGCGTGACCTGTTCGAACAGGCCAAGCAGAACAGCCCGTGCATCATCTTCGTCGACGAGATCGACGCGGTCGGCCGCCAGCGCGGCGCCGGCCTCGGCGGCGGGCACGACGAACGTGAGCAGACGCTGAACCAGCTGCTCGTCGAGATGGACGGCTTCGGTGACCGCACCGGCGTCATCCTGATCGCGGCGACCAACCGCCCGGACATCCTCGACCCCGCGCTGCTGCGCCCCGGCCGGTTCGACCGGCAGATCCCGGTCGGCAACCCCGACCTGGCGGGTCGCCGCGCCATCCTGCGGGTGCACTCGCAGGGCAAGCCGATCTCGCCCGACGCCGACCTCGACGGTCTGGCCAAGCGCACCGTCGGCATGTCCGGCGCCGACCTGGCCAACGTGATCAACGAGGCCGCGCTGCTCACCGCCCGCGAGAACGGCGCCGTCATCACCGGCGACTCGCTCGAGGAATCGGTGGACCGCGTGGTCGGTGGCCCGCGCCGCAAGAGCCGGATCATCAGCGAGCACGAGAAGAAGATCACCGCGTACCACGAGGGCGGGCACACGCTGGCCGCCTGGGCGATGCCGGATATCGAGCCCGTCTACAAGGTGACCATCCTGGCCCGCGGCCGCACCGGCGGCCATGCCATGACGGTGCCCGAGGACGACAAGGGCCTGATGACCCGCTCGGAGATGATCGCCCGCCTGGTGATGGCGATGGGCGGCCGCGCGGCCGAGGAACTGGTGTTCCACGAGCCGACCACCGGCGCGTCCTCCGATATCGACCAGGCCACCAAGATCGCTCGCGCGATGGTGACCGAGTACGGCATGAGCTCGCGCCTCGGCGCGGTGCGCTACGGCCAGGAAGCGGGCGACCCGTTCCTCGGTCGCTCGATGGGCCAGAGCTCGGACTACTCGCACGAGGTCGCGGGCGCCATCGACGTGGAGGTGCGCAACCTGATCGAGGCCGCGCACACCGAGGCGTGGGCCATCCTCAACGAGTACCGCGACGTGCTCGACGTGCTGGCGACGGCGCTGCTGGAGAAGGAGACGTTGCACCGCAAGGAGCTCGAGACCCTGCTCGCCGCGGTGCAGAAGCGGCCGCGGATCACCGCGTTCAACGACTTCGGCGACCGCGTGCCCTCGACCAAGCCGCCGGTGAAGACCCCGGGCGAGCTGGCGCTGGAGCGCGGCGAGCCGTGGCCGCCGCCGGAGCAGATCCCGGCGCCGCTGCCCGCGGGCGTGGCCCGGGACAACCAGCCCGCCAACGGCTATCCGGACGAGGGTGCCTACACCGCGCAGCCGCAATACGGTTACCCGGCACCGCCCGCGTCCGGTTACCCGGCACCGCAGGGGCCCGCGCAGGGTGGCTACCCGCAACGCGGTGGCACGCACGGCTCGCGGCCGGACTATGGCGCGCCCGCCGGTTGGTCGGCCCCCGGCTGGCCGCCGCGGGACGAGCAGCAGCAGCCGGGCCAGCCGAGTGGCTGGACCGAGCCGCAGCAGCGCCAGGGTTACCAGCCGTCGTGGGGCCCGCAGGGCGCTCAGCCGGACGGTGGCTACGAGCGTGGCAACTACGGCGACCACCCCGGTTACGAAGAGCCGGGTCGCCCGAACCCGAACGGTGAGGGCGACAACGGCGAGTGGGATGGCCCGAACAACGGTCGGCACTGAAGTAGGGCGGCGCTCGCGGGACCTCCGAGGTCACGCGAGCGGCCGCCTCCGGGCCTCTTGCTCGCGCCGTGAGCAGTGACGATTAGGCTCGACCATCGGGGTGCCGAGTGATTGCCGGGACCCGAGATTTTGGAGGTGTCCTCGATTGTCGGCCAACAATCACGTCGGCGGCCACGCGCTCGCCGATTCGGACGGTGTTGACGAAAACGGCTCCGGCAACGGCGTGACCAGGCCGGAGCTCATCGCTCTGGAAACCGGTGAGCCGTTCGACCAGGCCAGGGCCGAAGCCGCGGTGCGCGAGTTGCTGCTCGCGGTCGGCGAGAACCCCGACCGGCCCGGCTTGCTCGATACCCCCGCCCGCGTCGCCCGCGCCTACCGCGAGATGTTCGCCGGGCTCTACGTCGAGCCGGACGCGGTGCTGAACACCACGTTCGACGAGGGGCACCAGGAACTGGTGGTCGTCCGCGACATCCCCATGTACTCCACCTGTGAACACCACCTGGTGTCGTTCCACGGTGTCGCGCACGTCGGCTACATCCCCGGCAAGCACGGCCGGGTCACCGGGCTGTCCAAGCTGGCCCGCGTTGTCGATCTGTACGCCAAGCGCCCGCAGGTGCAGGAGCGACTCACTAGCCAGATCGCCGACGCGGTGATGCGCAAGCTGGACCCGCGCGGCGCCATCGTGGTGATCGAGGCCGAGCACCTGTGCATGGCCATGCGCGGCATCCGCAAGCCGGGCGCGAGCACCACCACCTCGGCGGTCCGTGGCCTGCTCCAGTCCAGCCCGTCCTCGCGCTCCGAGGCTCTCGATCTCATTCTTCGGAAGTGAACGAGGATCAGATGACCTTAGGTGGGAGCAGCTTCGCGCGTGGCGGTCGCTCCTGTGTGGTGATGGGCGTCGTCAACGTCACCAGTGATTCGTTCTCCGACGGCGGCCGCTACCTCGATCCCGAGCTGGCCATCGCGCACGGCGTCGAGTTGTACGCGGCGGGTGCCGACCTGGTCGACATCGGCGGCGAGTCGACGAGGCCGGGCGCGGTACGCATCGATCCGGAAACCGAAGCGCAACGGGTCGTTCCGGTGATCCGCGGCTTGGTTGCGGCGGGCGTGCCGACCAGCGTCG
The DNA here is from genome assembly GCF_050955855.1 of Nocardia sp. CA-128927. Taxonomy (NCBI): domain Bacteria; kingdom Bacillati; phylum Actinomycetota; class Actinomycetes; order Mycobacteriales; family Nocardiaceae; genus Nocardia; species Nocardia sp. CA-128927. The sequence continues at coordinate 679,507 of NZ_CP192087.1, forward strand.
ACACCATGCGGGCCAGCGTGGCCGAGGCCGCATTGGCCGCGGGCGTCTCGGTGGTGAACGACGTGTCCGGCGGCCGTGCCGATCCCGACATGGTGAAAGTCGTTGCCGCCGCCGATGTCCCGTGGATCCTCATGCACTGGCGGGCGGGCGCCGACTACCGGCACACCGGCCCGGCCGACCACTACGACGACGTGGTCGCCGAGGTGCTCGCCGAGCTGACCACCCAGGTGGACCTGGCCGTCGCCGCCGGCGTCGACCCGTCGCGCCTGATTCTCGATCCCGGCCTCGGCTTCGCCAAGAACGCCGAGCACAACTGGGCCCTGCTCGGCGCGCTGCCCGAACTGATCGGCAACGGACTGCCGATCCTCATCGGCGCCTCCCGCAAACGCTTCCTCGGTTCGCTGCTCGCCGACGACTCCGGCCCGCGCCCGCCCGACGGCCGCGAGACCGCCACCGCGACCGTCTCGGCGCTGGTCGCCATGCACGGCGCCTGGGGCGTGCGGGTGCACGACGTGCGCGCCTCGCTGGACGCCATCACCGTTACCGACGCCTGGCAGGCCGCCGCCCGGCGCCGCACTGCCCCATCGCAAGGAGCGCACCGATGAACCCGACCCCCGCCACCGCTGAGCAGGCTGCGGCGCAGGAGAATTCGGCGGTCCGGCGCGGCGCCGACCGCATCGAGCTGCGCGGGTTACGCGCCGTCGGCCATCACGGGGTGTTCGATCACGAACGCCGCGACGGCCAGGAATTCATCGTCGATCTAACCGTGTGGCTGGACTTCTCCGTCGCCGCGGCCACCGACGACCTGCTCGCCACCGCGCACTACGGCGAGCTCGCCGGGAACGCCGTGCGAATCATCGAGGGCCCACCGCGCAACCTCATCGAAACCGTGGCCTCCGAGATCGCCGACGACGTGATGACCGATCCGCGCATCACCTCGGTCGAGGTGGTTGTGCACAAGCCGTCCGCGCCGATCCCGCACACCTTCGCCGATGTCCGCGTCGTCACCTCGCGACACCGCGGGGAGCCTTTGTGAGCGAGCGCAGCGAGCGAGCCATCGGCACAGCGCCACGGGGCACAGCGGAGCCGAGCGTCAGCGAGGCGGAGTCGTGACCCGCGCCGTGCTCTCCATTGGTTCCAATATGGGGGACCGGCTGGCGCATCTGCGCACCGTGGTGGACGGCTTCGGCGATCGGGTCGTCGCCGTGTCGCCGGTGTACTCGACCCCGCCGTGGGGCGGCGTCGAACAGGACGACTACCTCAATGCCGTTCTCGTGGTGGATGATCCGGCGTTCGCCGGTATCGACTGGCTGCGGCACGGTCAGCGGCTCGAGCAGGCCGCCGAGCGGGTCCGCGAAGTGCACTGGGGCCCACGGACACTCGACGTCGACGTGGTCTGGTGTGCGGAGCGCACAGACGGTGAGCTGGTGGCCATCAGCAGCGCCGATCCGGAACTGACGTTGCCGCATCCCGAGGCGCACAACCGTGCGTTCGTCCTGGTCCCGTGGCTGGATGTGGAACCGGACGCGGTGCTCGAGGTCGACGGCAGAGCGCAGGCTGTCACCGACCTGCTCGACGAACTGCCCGTCGACGAGCGCACCGGCCTGGTCCGGACCGAGCTGACCTTGTCGCCTGCCGCCGAAGGTTCGGCGTCGTGCAGCTGAAACCCACGCGAATCCTCGACCTGGTGGCGAACGTGGTCATCGCCGCGATCGTCGCCTGGGTCGCGACGCGGATGGCCTACAACAGCTTTCCGCCGATCTCGACCTACGCGGGTGCGTCGCTGTATCCGGTCGCGGCCATCGAGGCGGTGCTGGGCTTCGTGATCCGGGCGAGGGTCAACGACAACCAGCTCGGCAACGGCAGGCATCAGCTGCACCCGATCACCGCGGCCCGCGCGGTCGCGCTGGCCAAGGCGTCGCTGCAAGTCGGTTCGATCGCGGCGGGCGTGTGGCTCGGTTTCCTCTGCTGGGTCTTCCCGCAGCGCGGCACGCTCGGCGCGGCCGCCGCGGACAGTCCTGGCGCGATCGTAGGGATGCTGGCGGGGGTGGCTTTGGTTGCTGCAGCCCTGTGGCTCGAGTATTGCTGCCGTGCTCCAGAGGACCCGACAGACGATCCGGCAACCACATAGCAAATATGCCGTTCGGAATTGCCGAGGCGAGTTGTGGGCGTGACGAGTCGATCAAGCTACCCTGGCTTGCATGGTTTCACCCTCCCGTACCAGCACTTCCCGTCGACGGCGGGACGACGCGGGAAAATTGTTCATCGGCGTATTGATTTTGCTCGGGCTGGTTGCCAGCGTTTTCCTGGTCTTCAGCAACAGCCTGCAGTTCGTCCGGATCGGTTTGGTAGCGGCCCTGTGGGCGGCGGTCATCGGCGCGTTAGCTGCGACGAGGTATCGCAAGGAAGCGACGATCGACAAGGCCAAGGTTCGCGACCTGCAGACGGTTTACGAGTTGCAACTCGAGCGTGAGGTCACCGCCCGGCGCGAATTCGAGCTCGGTATCGAGTCGCGCGTGCGCGAGGAAGTCGGCGCCGACGCCACCGAGCTGGCCGCGCTGCGCGCCGAGCTCACCGTGCTCCGAACGAGCCTGCAGCGGCTCTTCGACGGCGATCTGCCGATGGATCGGCCGGCCCTGCGCGCCGACGCGACCCGGATTCAAGAGCTGACCAGCGCGGTCGGCGATCCGGCGAACAATAGCTCCGCGAATGCCGGACCCTGGTCCGTACCGCCGCACCAGCAACCGCGCAGCAGCGTGACCCCGGTGTTCGTGCCGGACCATCCCGAGCCGCCGCTTTTCGCCAGCCCCTTCGACGACCCGGTCACCGCCGAGACGTCCGCGGTCTCGATCGATGACGACGAGAACGACACCGAAGTCACCGACGTCAACATGACCGAACGGCACAACGACGATCCGGACCGATCCGGATCCGGCTGGGCCGACGCCTTCACCGAGGGCCCGGTCATCCAGCCGACGCCGACACCGCGGCCGACCCCCAAGCCCTCGTATCAGACGACCCGGCCCTCGGCCTGGCCGACGACGGAGGGCCCGACGGTCGGCACCGCCAGCTCGCGCAGGCGGCGTCGCGCCGAAGCCGACGCGGATTCCGATGTGCCCGAGCGCCGGCTTTCGGTCGCCGAGATCATGGCCAACCTGCAATCCGAGGAGAAGAGTCGCGATCGGCGGTGAACACCGCCGATCGAACGCTGCGTTGTAAATCACTGCCCAGGTCCGTGGCACTGGCAAACATCGGGCCGATATTCTCGATGGCGTACGTCCGGTACCCGCTCGGCGGGACTGGAACGAAATCGAGAGGACACTGTTGACCTCGAGAAGCGTGAATTCTGACGACGCGGCTTCGGGCTACCCCGTTTCGAGCGACCCGCAATTGGTCGCCGGTGGTGATCTCGCGCCCGCACGCCTGACGGTGGGAATCGTCTCGGCGGGACGCGTGGGCTCCGCACTGGGCGCGGCACTCGAACGCGCCGGACACGTGGTGTTCGGCGTCGCCGCGATATCCGACGCCTCGGTGCGCCGCGCGCAGTCCCGGCTGCCCGATTCGGAGATCCTGCCGGTGGAGGACGTGGCGGCGCGCAGCGAACTGCTGCTGCTCGCCGTGCCCGATACCGAGCTGGCCGGTTTGGCGCGCGGCCTGGCCGGCGCGAATGTGGTCCGGCCGGGCACGATCGTGGCGCACACCTCCGGCGCCAATGGTGTCGGCGTGCTCGCCCCGCTCGCCGAAATCGGTGCCATGCCACTGGCCATTCATCCGGCGATGACCTTCACCGGCCACGACGAAGACCTGGCACGACTCGGCAACGCGTGTTTCGGCATCACCGCCGCCGACGAGATCGGCTACGCCATCGCGCAGGCGCTGGTGATCGAAATGGGCGGCGAGCCGGTCCGGGTGCAGGAACAGCATCGCGCGCTCTATCACGCGGCCCTCGCGCACGGCAGTAATCACCTGGTCACGGTGATCGTGGATGCCCTTGCCGCACTTCGGGTCGCACTGGAGGGGCCGGGCTTGCTCGGGCAGCAGATCGTCGACGATCAGCCGAACGGGCTGGCCGAGCGACTGCTGGCCCCGCTCGCCTCCGCCGCGCTGGACAACGCGTTACGGCGCGGGCAGTCCGCGCTGACCGGCCCGGTGGCCCGCGGTGACGCGGACGCCGTCGCCGCCCACCTGACCGCACTGGAGTCCGTCGACCCCCGCCTGGCCGAGGGTTACCGCGCGCTGTCGCTGCGGACCGCCGAACGGGCGGGTACCAATCCCGCCGTCATCGAGCTGCTGAAAGGGCGCTGATGTTCGATACGAAATTGCGTGGCGCTTATAAGCCCGGTGAATTGACCGTGCACCACGACCCCGCCGTGCTCACCCAGGTGTCCAACGCGCTGCGCAGCGTCGGCCGCACCGTCGCGCTGGTGCCGACCATGGGCGCGCTGCACGAGGGCCATTTGGAAATCGTGCGGACGGCCAAGCGGAACAATCAGGTCGTCATCGTCTCGATCTTCGTGAATCCGTTGCAGTTCGGCGCGAACGAGGACCTCGACAAGTATCCGCGCACCCTCGACTCCGACGTGGCGCTGCTGCGCGCGGAGGGGGTCGGGCTGGTGTTCGCGCCGAGCGTGGCCGATATGTACCCGGACGGCCCGCGCACCACCGTGCACCCGGGACCGATCGGCGCCGAGCTCGAAGGTGCAACCAGGCCAACGCATTTCGCGGGCATGCTGACCGTAGTAGCCAAGCTGCTGCAGATCGCGCGGCCGACCGAGGTGTACTTCGGCGAGAAGGACTACCAGCAACTCACGCTGGTCCGGCAGCTGGTCCGCGATCTGAACTTCGATGTGAAGATCAAGCCGATCGCCACCGTGCGCGAGCCCGACGGTCTGGCCATGTCCTCGCGGAACCGGTATCTCGATGCGGCACAGCGTGAATCGGCGCTCGGCCTGTCGGCGGCGCTGGCCGCGGGCAAGCACGCGGGCGGCCTCGGCCCCGAATCGGTGGTCGCCGCGGCCCGTCAAGTGCTCGACGCGGTGCCCGGCGTCGAGCTCGACTACCTCGAACTGCGCTCCACCAGTCTCGGCCCCGCCCCGGCGACCGGCAACGCCCGGCTGCTCATCGCCGCCAAGGTCGGCCCGACCCGGCTGATCGACAATGTCGCCGTCACCCTCGGCGCGCCGATCGACGGCCACCCCAACGTTTCCGCCCAGCGGACCTCTCAGCCTGCATAGGCGACGAACCAACGAAAGGGACGCAATGCTGCGCACCATGATGAAGTCGAAGATCCACCGCGCCACGGTGACCCACGCCGACCTGCACTACGTCGGCTCGGTGACGGTGGACCAGGATCTGCTCGACGCCGCCGATCTGCTGGAAGGCGAGCAGGTCTGCATCGTCGACATCGACAACGGCGCCCGCCTGGAGACCTATGTCATCGCGGGTGAACGCGGATCCGGCGTGATCGGGATCAACGGCGCCGCCGCCCATCTGGTGCAGCCCGGCGATTTGGTGATCCTTATTGCCTATGCCCAGCTGAACGAGCAGGAAATCGCGGAATACGCCCCGAAGGTCGTTTTCGTGGACGAACGCAATCGCCCGGTCGAACTCGGCTCCGATCCGGCGCACGCGCCGGAAGGTTCCGGCCTGACCTCGCCGCGCTCGCTGTCGCTCGCCTGACATGCTGCTGACAATCGATGTCCGTAATACCAGTATCGTGCTCGGCCTTTTCTCGGGCACCGGCGCGCATTCGAAACTGGTGCGGCACTGGCGGATCCACACCAATCCACTGCTGACCGCCGACGAATTCGCCATGCAGGTGCGCGGCCTGATCGGCCCGCAGCTGGACGAGGTGATCGGAGTTTCCGCGCTGGCCACGGTGCCGCCGGTGCTGCGTGAACTGCGCACGATGCTCAGTGAGTATTGGGGCCATGTGCCGCACGTACTGGTCGAGCCCGGCGTCCGCACGGGTATTCCGCTGCTGGTGGATAACCCGAAAGAGGTTGGCGCGGACCGGATCGTGAACTGCCTCGCCGCCTATCAGCGCTATTCCGCACCGGCGATCGTTATCGATTTCGGCACCGCGATCTGCGTCGACCTGGTCTCGGCGAAAGGCGAGTTCCTCGGCGGCATCATCGCGCCCGGCGTGGAGATTTCCACCGAAGCCCTGGTGGAACGCAGCGCACTGCGCCGGGTCGAACTGGCGCGGCCGCGTTCGGTGCTGGGGAAGAACAGTATGGAAGCCATGCAGTCCGGCGCGGTTTTCGGTTTCGCCGGGATGGTGGACGGGCTGATCGACCGGATTCGCGACGAGTTCGAGGCTTTCGCGGGCAATGATGTCGCGGTGGTCGCGACCGGCCCGACCGCGGCGCTGATCGTCGCGGAATCGGAGACCATCGATGACCACGATCCGTACCTCACGCTGACCGGCCTGCGTCACGTATACGAGCGAAACCAACGCCGCAAGGGCGCTGTCTGATTTTCGCGATGTCGGGTTTGTCGCACCAGTTGACGCTTGCCGAAACCGCCCACGATGCTGATACACTCACCACCGTGTATTTCCGCGTGCGCACCCAGGAGTGTTGTCGAGGCTGACCTGGCCTCGACCGATCGAGGCTGACTACCGCCCTCGACCGATCGCTACCTCCTGGAGATTCGCTCATGCGTTCTTCCGTTCTCTCCCTTTCCTCAGCCCGGGACGCCTATTCGGCCAGCTCGCGCTTACCCACCCCGCCGACTTCGTCGGCTGCCGTCCCCGGTCCACTGGAACGCGCCGTGGCCTCCGCATTGCCGACGCGCCTGCGGCCCGCCGATTTACTGCGGTTGACCGATGAGGGCGCCGAAGACGTACTGGCCGGGCGGTATGACCACCTGCTCCCGTCGAATGGCATATGGCCGGCCGATGAACGCTGGGCGGCCCGCCTGCTCACCGATGACGAAGTGGATGTCTGGCTGATCAGCTGGACGCCCGGAAAATCGACCGAACTGCACGACCATGCCGGCTCACTCGGTGCATTGACCGTGCTCAGCGGGGCGCTATCGGAGTTCCGCTGGAACGGCACCGAACTACGCCGACGCATACTCGCCGCGGGCGATCAAGCGTCATTTCCGATCGGCTGGGTGCACGATGTAATGCGTGCCCCGGCGCAGTCCGTGGCAGGCAGTACCAGCGAGTCGATCGACCCTGCACTGCTCGAACCCACGCTCAGCGTGCACGCCTATTCTCCGCCGCTCACCGCCATGTCCTATTACGACGTCACTGGCCACGGCACCCTGCGGCGCACCCGAACCGTTCTCACCGACCAGCCCGAAGGTGACATGTAATGAGCGAACGCAGTGAGCAAATCATCAATACAGCGCCCACGGGCCTGACCCGTTTGACCATCGATCAGATGCTCGACAACGCGCGGGCCCAGCTCGACCGGATCTATGCCTTCGAATTGCCACAGGCGCTCGCCAGGGGCGCGATTCTGGTGGACATCAGGCCGCAGGCGCAGCGCGTGCGTGAGGGCGCGTTGCCCGGTGCCCTGGTGATCGAGCGGAATGTGCTGGAATGGCGGCTCGATCCGACCAGCTCGGCGCGCTTGGCACTGGCCACCGATCATGATGTGGAATGGATCGTCGCCTGCTCCGAGGGCTATACCTCCAGCCTTGCCGCGTACGCGCTGCAACAACTCGGGCTGCACCGGGCGACCGATCTGGTCGGCGGCTTCCACGCATTGAAGGCGGCCGGTCTACTACACATCGGAATCCGGGCGCCGCACTTCGCGCGCGAGGTGGACTCGCTCGCCTCGCTGTAATTACTACCACATCGCTTCCATCTCGAAACATCAGGGCGCACAAGCGTTTTCGTGCGTCCATCGATGCATGCCCGCTATTTCCGGTGATACCGGACCGCACAAATCCGGCGGCGGCCGCAGGCCGGAACCGAGACCGCTTCGTTACTCCGTGAAGTAGGCCGGGCGGCCCGCAAAACGATTTCCGGTGCACGCTAGGGTTGTTGGATGTGAGCACCAGCGACACTTCCTCGTCCAGCGATCCCGCATCGGATTCGCGGCCTGCCGTGGCGCCCGACGCCGACGATGCCCCGGAGCAGATACGGATTCGCAAGGAGAAGCGGGAGCGGTTGCTCGCGGACGGCGGTGACGCCTATCCCGTCGTCGTGCCGCGCACGCATACCCTCGCCGAAATTCGAGCCGCATATCCGGATCTGGCGTCCGACACCCAGACCGGACTGCAGGCGGGTGTCGCTGGTCGCGTCATATTCATGCGTAATACCGGCAAGCTGTGTTTCGCGACGCTGCAGGAGGGGGACGGCACCAAGCTGCAGGCGATGATCAGCCTGAACGGTGTCGGCGCCGACGCGCTCGCGGCCTGGAAGTCCGATGTCGACCTCGGTGACTTCGTTTTCGTGCACGGCGAGGTGATCTCGTCGCGGACCGGGGAATTGAGCGTCATGGCCGATTCCTGGTTCATGGCGGCCAAGTCGCTGCGGCCGCTGCCGGTGGCGCACAAGGAGATGAACGAGGAGTCGCGGGTCCGGCAGCGCTATGTCGATCTGATCGTGCGCCCTGAGGCCAGGGAAATGGCACGAACGCGCATCGCGGTGGTGCGCGCGATGCGCAATGCGCTGGAACGGCGCGGCTTCCTCGAGGTGGAGACGCCGATGCTGCAGACGCTGCACGGCGGCGCCGCGGCCCGGCCGTTCGTCACCCATTCCAATGCCCTGGATATCGATCTCTACCTGCGTATCGCGCCGGAGCTGTTCCTGAAGCGCTGCGTGGTCGGCGGCCTGGAGCAGGTCTTCGAGATCAACCGGAACTTCCGCAACGAGGGTTCGGACTCCACCCATTCCCCCGAGTTCGCGATGCTGGAAACGTACGAGGCCTACGGCACCTACGACGACTCGGCGCGGATGACCCGGGAATTGGTGCAGGAAGTCGCCCAGGAGGTGTTCGGCAGCCAGGTGGTCACGCTTGCCGACGGCACCGAATACGACCTGCGCGGCGAGTGGGCGACGGTGGAGATGTACCCGTCTCTCTCAGACGCCCTCGGCGTCTCCGTGACACCGGAAACTTCGATCGCCGAATTACGCGAGCTCGCCGATCGAGTCGGACTGGAAATTCCCGACGGCAAGGGCTACGGCCACGGCAAACTCGTCGAGGAACTCTGGGAACACCAGTACGGCGACAAGCTCTACGCACCGACTTTCGTACGCGACTTCCCGGTGGAGACCTCACCGCTCACCAGACAGCATCGGACCAAGGCCGGGGTCACCGAGAAGTGGGATCTCTATGTCCGTGGCTTCGAGTTGGCTACTGGCTATTCGGAGTTGGTGGATCCGGTGATCCAGCGCGAGCGCTTCGTGGATCAGGCGCGACTTGCCGCGCAAGGCGACGACGAAGCGATGGCGTTGGACGAGGACTTCCTTGCCGCGATGGAGCACGGCATGCCGCCGACCACCGGTACAGGTATGGGAATCGATCGTCTGTTGATGGCGTTGACGGGTCTCGGAATCCGGGAAACAATACTGTTCCCAATTGTGCGACCGGTCACTCGGTGACCAGCTGATTGCAAAATCTCGGCCTCGTCTTGGAAAATTTGAATTTCGAGGTATTCTTGCCTCGGGTAATCGGCCTAGTATGCGGGTCGCACGATTTCGAGAGGACGTTCATCTCATGGCAAAGAAGGTCACCGTTAGCCTGATCGACGATGTCGATGGGGAGTCCATCGCGGACGAGACCATCGAGTTTGCGATCGACGGTGTTTCGTACGAGATCGACCTGTCGTCGGCAAATGCCGCGAAGCTGCGCGACGGGCTGGAAGAGTGGGTTTCGAGCGCGCGTCGCGTGAGTGGCCGTCGCCGGGTCAAGGCCGCCGCGACCGCGACGGGTGCCCCGAAGAGTCGGGTCTCGATCGATCGGGAACAAAGTGCAGCAATTCGCGAGTGGGCTCGTCGGAATGGACACAAGGTGTCCGCGCGGGGGCGTATCTCCGCCGACATCACCGACGCGTACAACAAGGCCGCGAAGAGTTAGTTTCATATTTTTCAGCCGCCGTCCCAGCGAATCGTGCGACGCCGGGGCGGCGGTTTTTCTCTTTGTCCGGCGGCTCATAGGCTGCTGATATAACCGCGCGGCGCGGTGACACGCTGCTCGAAGTGGCGCGCGGATCGATCTTGCTCGTGGTTCCAGGACGCGGCACCATGGAAACGTGCGACGGTCACTGGCGGTATGGAGAAGCGAGGTATCGGCGCAGTGACTGGATTCGTCGGATCATTTTTGCGATTCCAAGATGACACGGGTCGTCAGCATGAGCTCATGCTCACCGCCGATCAGGAACGCGTGACGATCGGTCGCTCGCCGCAGGCCGACCTCGCGCTGCCCTGGGACGCCGAGGTTTCCCGGCTGCACGCCGCGATCGAATATCTGGGCGCCCAGTGGACCATCGTGGACGACGGCCTTTCCCGCAACGGCACTTTCGTCAACGGCGACCGACTGGTCGGCAGGCGCAGGCTGATGGCGGGCGACGTGATCCGGGTCGGCACCTCGCGGGTGTCCTTCCACGATTTCGGTGGCGTCGCCGACGACATCACCCGCGTCTCCAGCGGCACCGTCCCGCCGAGCTTTCGTCAGCTCACCGAAACTCAGCGCTCGGTGCTGATCGCGCTGTGCCGGCCGTACAAGAACGGCGCCGCCTTCGCGACGCCCGCGTCCAATCAGCAGATCGCCGAGGAATTGTTCCTCAGCGTCGACGCGATCAAGACGCATCTGCGCGCGCTGTTCGCCAAGTTCGGCGTCGAGGACCTGCCGCAGAACGCGAAACGCGTCCGCCTGGCCTTCCTGGCGATCCAAAGTGGACTCATCTCCGACCGGGACCTGTGACCCTCCGGTAGACGATCGCTTAGTCAGCCGAGTGTCTCGGCCATGGAGAGCCGTGTCGAAACCGGCTTGACTTAGACCCATCGAACCGGAGCGATGAGGGCTCCGGTCGGGTTTCCACTCAGGAGGAATTATGACCGCCGCACGCTTGGCCGCCTTGGTCGCCGCCACCCTGGCCACCGGCCTGATCGCCGGCCTTTTCTACGGCTACGCGAACTCGGTGATGCCCGCGCTGAATCAGACCGACGATCGCACCATGATCGACGTGATGCAGAAGATCAACGTGGTCATCATCAACCCGGTGTTCATGATCGGGTTCCTCGGCACCGTCGGCTTCTCGATTCTGGCCGCGGCACTGCATCTGGGTAAGGACCAGCGCACCACGCTGATCTGGATCGGCGTCGGCCTGGTCATCAACATCATCGCCTTCGCGGTCACCTCCGGCCTGAACGTGCCGCTGAACGATCAGCTGGCCGCCGCGGGCGATCCGGCGCAGATCGCCGACCTGGCCAAGGTCCGGGCCGACTTCGAATCCACTTGGGTGCGTTGGAATATCGTCCGCGCGGTGCTGCACACGCTGGCCTTCCTGGTGCTCTGCGGTGCGCTGTTCGTCTCGGGTATCCAGCAGGGCAAGGCGAGCGCGGCGGCCCCCGGCCCGCAGGTGGCGCAGGGCCAGTTCCCCGGCCAGCCGGGCGCCCCGACTTACCGGTAGAGCTGGACATCAACGGCCGCAACCAGTTTCGCGACTAGACCGCGCCTGGAACCCGCCGCACGGTAGCTTTCTGGAACACGTTCCAGATTTGGAGGCTACTGTGCGGCGCGTTCCAGGCTTTTCCTTTCTCGTCGTTCTACTCGCCGCGCTGTGGACCGCCGCCGCGGCGCCCGCGCAGGCCGAGCAATATCCGGTCGACTACAACTTCTTCGCGGGCATCCCGAACGAACTGACCCAGCCGGGCGGCTCGCTGCCCGGATCCAACGACTGGTCCTGCCGCCCGAGCGCCGAGCACCCGAACCCGGTGGTGCTCGCACACGGCACCGGCGGTGGGGCACAGACGAATTGGGGCGTATATGCGCCGCTGCTGGCCAATCAGGGCTACTGCGTGTACTCGATGACCTACGGCGCCTACGACCTGCCGTGGCCGATCTCCGCCATCGGCGGCATGCTGCCGATGGAACAGAGCGCGCCGCAGTTCGCCGCCTTCGTGGACCGGGTGCTCGCCGTGACCGGCGCGCAGCGGGTCGACATCGTCGGCCACTCGCAGGGCAATTTCATCGGCAATTACTTCATCAAACGGCTCGGTGGCGCGGCCAAGGTGGACAAACTGGTCGCCCTCGCGCCGCCGTGGCTCGGTTCGGACGTCGCGGGCGTCGCCGAGATCGCGGCCTTCAGCCAGCGTCTCGGCGCCGGACCGGCGTTCGACGCGCTGGTCGGCTCGCTCTGCCAGGCCTGCCGCCAGGTCTTCGCCGGTTCGGACTTCGTGCGGGCACTCAACGCGGACGGCGTCTACGACCCGGCCGTTACCTACACCAATATCGCCACCCGCCTCGACGAGCTCGTGGTGCCCTACACCTCGGGCCTGGTGCCCGGCCCGAACGTGACTAACATCGTGGTGCAAGACGGCTGTGCCCAGGACTTTTCCGAACACGCGGGCATCGCGGGCAGTCCACGTGCCGCGGCTTACGTGCTCAACGCCCTGGATCCGGCACACCCGCACGACGTGCCATGCGGTTTCATCCCGCCGTTCACGGGGTAGCACCCGGGCGAACGGTCACCGCCGGGCGAGCCGTGTTCGCTGAGGGCAAAACCCGATTCGGAAACGAATCATGCAATGCTCACGTTAAGAGTGAATGACCGTGCTGACGCTGGTCGCCAATAGGGTGGACTGGCGGCGGCAGCATCCCCCGCCAACTAGAGTGGAAGGCGGGGGCCGCAACCCCCGGGCTTCATGGCAGGCTGACGCCCACGGTTGTTACACAGCACACTGCGGCGTCTGTTGCCAGAATGTCGGAGCAGGAGAGTGAGGGAGCGATGTTCGAGAGGTTCACCGACCGCGCGAGGCGTGTCGTTGTCCTGGCCCAGGAAGAGGCCCGGATGCTCAACCACAACTACATCGGCACCGAGCACATCCTGCTGGGGCTGATCCATGAGGGTGAGGGTGTCGCGGCCAAGTCGCTGGAATCGCTCGGCATTTCGCTGGAGGGCGTGCGCAGCCAGGTGGAGGAGATCATCGGACAGGGCCAGCAGGCTCCATCCGGTCACATCCCGTTCACCCCGAGGGCCAAAAAAGTCTTGGAGCTGAGTCTGCGCGAAGCGTTGCAACTCGGCCACAACTACATCGGTACCGAGCACATCCTGCTCGGTCTCATCCGCGAGGGTGAGGGCGTTGCCGCGCAGGTGCTCGTCAAACTGGGCGCCGATCTCAACCGGGTGCGGCAGCAGGTCATCCAGCTGCTGTCCGGGTACCAGGGCAAGGAGCCGGTCGAATCCGGTTCCCGCGGCGAGGCGGGCACTCCGTCCACCTCGCTGGTGCTCGATCAGTTCGGCCGAAACCTGACCCAGGCCGCGCTGGAGGGCAAGCTCGACCCCGTCATCGGCCGCTCGAAGGAAATCGAGCGCGTCATGCAGGTGCTGAGCCGCCGCACCAAGAACAACCCGGTGCTGATCGGTGAGCCCGGTGTCGGTAAGACCGCCGTCGTCGAGGGCCTCGCGCAGGCCATCGTCAACGGCGAGGTTCCCGAGACGCTGAAGGACAAGCAGCTGTACACCCTCGACCTGGGTTCCCTGGTCGCGGGCAGCCGCTACCGCGGTGACTTCGAAGAGCGCCTCAAGAAGGTGCTCAAGGAGATCAACACCCGCGGCGACATCATCCTGTTCATCGACGAGCTGCACACGCTCGTCGGGGCGGGTGCCGCCGAGGGCGCGATCGACGCCGCGTCCATCCTGAAGCCGAAGCTGGCCCGTGGCGAGCTGCAGACCATCGGCGCGACCACGCTCGACGAGTACCGCAAGTACATCGAGAAGGATGCCGCGCTGGAGCGCCGGTTCCAGCCGGTCCAGGTCGGCGAGCCGACGGTCGAGCACACCATCAACATCCTGAAGGGTCTGCGCGACCGCTACGAGGCACACCACCGGGTTTCCATCACCGATGGCGCGCTGGTGGCCGCGGCGACCCTGGCCGACCGCTACATCAACGACCGGTTCCTGCCGGACAAGGCGATCGACCTGATCGACGAGGCCGGTGCGCGCATGCGCATCCGTCGCATGACCGCTCCGCCGGACCTGCGCGAATTCGACGACAAGATCGCCGATGCGCGCCGGGAGAAGGAAAGCGCTATCGACGCGCAGGACTTCGAGAAGGCGGCGCGACTGCGCGACAAGGAAAAGCAACTGGTCGCCAAGCGCGCCGAGCGGGAAAAGCAGTGGCGCTCCGGTGATCTCGACGTGGTTGCCGAGGTCGACGACGAGCAGATCGCGGAGGTGCTGGCCAACTGGACCGGTATCCCCGTCTTCAAGCTCACCGAGGAGGAGACCACCCGTCTGCTCCGCATGGAGGACGAGCTGCACAAGCGGATCATCGGCCAGGAGGATGCCGTCAAGGCCGTCTCCAAGGCGATCCGCCGCACTCGCGCCGGCCTGAAGGATCCGAAGCGTCCGTCCGGCTCGTTCATCTTCGCCGGTCCGTCCGGTGTCGGTAAGACCGAGCTGGCCAAGTCGCTGGCGAACTTCCTGTTCGGCGACGACGACGCGCTCATCCAGATCGACATGGGCGAGTTCCACGACCGCTTCACCGCATCGCGGCTGTTCGGTGCCCCTCCCGGGTACGTCGGCTACGAAGAGGGCGGCCAGCTCACCGAGAAGGTGCGCCGCAAGCCGTTCTCCGTCGTTCTGTTCGACGAGATCGAAAAGGCACACCAGGAGATCTACAACACCCTGTTGCAGGTCCTCGAGGACGGTCGTCTCACCGACGGCCAGGGACGCACGGTCGACTTCAAGAACACCGTGCTGATCTTCACGTCCAACCTGGGCACCTCGGATATCTCCAAGGCGGTTGGTCTGGGCTTCACCCAGTCCAACATCCAGGGCTCGAACTACGAGCGGATGAAGCTCAAGGTCAACGACGAGCTGAAGAAGCACTTCCGGCCCGAGTTCCTCAACCGCATCGACGATGTCATCGTCTTCCACCAGCTCACGACCGACCAGATCGTGCAGATGGTGGACCTGATGATCGGCCGCGTCGGCGTCCAGTTGAAGAACAAGGACATGTCGATGGAGCTGTCCGAGCAGGGCAAGGCGCTGCTGGCCAAGCGTGGCTTCGACCCCGTGCTCGGGGCCCGGCCGCTGCGCCGGACCATCCAGCGCGAGATCGAGGACCAGCTGTCGGAGAAGATCCTCTTCGGCGAGATCGGCCCCGGTCAGACCGTGTTCGTCGATGTCGAGGGCTGGGACGGCGAAGGCTCCGGCGAGGACGCCAAGTTCACCTTCACCCCCAAGGCGAAGCTGACCAAGGCGGACAAGGACGAGGAAAAGCCCGAGGTCGTGCTGACCGGTGCCGCTGAAGGCGCCGCGGAAGCCTCCGGCGAGTAAAAGCACTACGAGAAAGGCCCGCTCCCTTCGGGGGCGGGCCTTTTCCGTTGTGTGGCTTCAGTTGTCAGCGCATGGGGAGTTCGCGGGGGAGTGCGCCGAGTTCGAAGCGGAAGGCGGGCTTCAGGAAGGTGGCGACCCACTGGGCTGGCAGCCAGCCGATATAGCGCGGGCGGACGGCCAGCGTCCAATTCAGGCGGGTGCGGCGGCCTGCGTCGAGGGACTCGATCGCGTACTCCTCACACCACGAGCCGAAGAACGGCAACGTGGCATCGGTGGCGGTGTAGACGATGCGGCTGCCCTTGTCCCAGTGCAGGATCCGTTCGTGCTGGGCGTAGAACAGCCAGCGATCCAGGTACATCTGGAAGTCGCGCACGGTGCCCGGTCCTGGTGTCTCACCGTCCGGGTAGCGGCAGCCCCATACCGTCGGGAGCCAGGACCACATGCGTGGACCGGAGATCACCGACCACACATCATCGGGTGTTGCGTCGTAGTCGTATTGGAGTCGGCTCACGAACGGGGCGGTGGCGAAGAAGACCGGGTAGGTATCGCGATCGATCGGGGATGCTTTGAAGCGCATGCTCTTTCGTCTCCCTAGACGGTCGCAGGTGCGGCGTGCTCGGTGCGGTTCGCTACCACCGCGGGCAGTGTTTCGTAGGTGTAGTCGTCGAGGGGATAGGTCACGCCCTCCCGCCGGGCCTGCAGCAGACTGCTCGGCCGGACATACGGCGAATCACCTTGGGAATTCACGAAATACGTGTTCGAACCGGCGCAGTGCACGGAGAAGTAGTACGCGATATTCCGGCCGCGCCGCATCAGCATGGCGTGATAGCGCTGCTGCGCTTCGCGGCGGACTTCGGTCCTGGTCGCGCCGCGAGTACGGGCGGTGTCGATGGCCCGGTTGATATTGCGCATGGCGTTTTCCAGGATGTAGTGGAACGCCGTCCCGGTCCACGAATACGGCCCGACCATCATCCAGCGGTTCGGCAGGCCCGCCACGGCCGTGCTGTGATACGCCTGCAGCCCTTCGGTATTGAAGAACGTGCCGAGGTCGAAGCCGTCCGCGCCGACCACCGTGCCCTCGCGGTAGCTCTCCGGATCGGAGAACACCTCGTAGCCGGTCGCCAGCACCAACGCGTCGATCGGGCGGTGCGTGCCGTCGGCCGTCACGATCGCGTTCTCGGTGATCCGCGCGATGGAGTCGGTGACCAGCTCGACGTTGTCGCGGTTGAAGATCGGGAGATAGTCGCCGCCGAGAGTGCCACGCGTACAGCCGGGTCCGTAGCCGGGCACCAGCTTCGCGCGAACCTCTGGATCACGCACCTTGTACCGCAGCCACCCCCGATACAGCGCCCGAGCACCGGCGTCCACGGGCCAGGAACCGGCGCGGAACAGCCGATTCGGCGTGTAGACCAGGCCGCGCAGGCCGACCTCGACCCCGGCTAGCGCGACCCCGTGCAGTAGCGCGGAGAGCCCGGGAATCCGCAGCGTCTGCTGCATCCATCGGGCCATTCGGAAGTCCGGCTTCGGGAAATACCACTGCGTGGTGCGCTGGTACACATCCAGATTCGCCACGTCAGCGGCGATGGCCGGTGCGATCTGCACGGTGCTGGAGCCGACGCCGACGATCGCCACCCGCTTACCGGCGAAGTCGTAGTTGTGGTTCCACCGGGACGGAATCATCACCTCACCGCGGAACTCGTCCAGCCCCGGTATCGCGGGCCGGTCCTTGGGCCGCAGATACGCACCCACCGCGCTGATCACGAAGCGGGCGGTGAGCTGGCTGCCGTCCGAGATGTGCAGGCGCCAGAGGTGATTCGCCTCGTCCCATTCCTCCCTGACGATGTCGGTATCGAACAGCGTCTTCCCCGGCAGCCCCGCCCGATATGCCAGCCCGACGTGATAGTCCTGAATCTCCTTGCCGTCGGCGAAGAATCGCTTCCAGTCGTGCTTGCGCGCGAAGGAGAACTGGTAGGCCAGCGTCGGCAGATCCGCCCCGACCCCCGGGTAGGTGTTGAACAGCCAGGTGCCGCCGAAATCGGCGGCCCGGTCGACCAGCACGAAATCGTTGATGCCGATCTCGGCGAGTTTGATGCCCGCACAGATCCCGCCCGCTCCCGCGCCGATGATCGCCACCTCGAACTGTGGTTTTTCCTGCCCTGGCGCGGATAGTCCCGGCATAGCGGCTCCTGAAGTGTCTGAGACAGTACTTCTAGATTGAAGCCGTTACAGGGTCGATACGTCAAGGAATGGTGGTAATCGGGGATTTTCGGTGTCTGGGCCCGGTGCCGACTCGGTCGGCACCGGGCGCCAGTCAGTGATCGCCGAGCGTGGCCGCGTAACGCGCGAGCACCGGAACGAAGGCGTCGGACAACTCGCCGGGGATGATCACCTCATCGATTCCGTACTTCTCTCTGCGGGTTTCGAGCACCTCCGCGGCAGCCGCCGGGTCGGCGTCGAGGACACCCGCCGCACCCGCCGCCCGCAACTCGTCCGTACTGAGGCCGAGCCGGGTGCTCGTCCAGTAGGGCAGCCGGTCGCCGATCCCGATCAGCTGATGGCTGAACGGGATGTCCCGGTCGGTGTGGTCGCGGACGATGCGGACCATGTCGGCCAGCTCCGCCTCGGTAACCCGCGGCCCGGCGGCGAGCAGGATGCGATCCGCGAATTCCGCTGCCGCGGCCAGCATTCGCGGCCCGCTGGCGGCCACGATGACCGGCGGGGCCGGGTCGACCTGCGCGCGGACCGCCGCGATGGTGTCGGCCAGCTGCGCGCGCCGTTCTGCGGCGGAACCCCATGGCATGCCGAGGCGTTCGGCCTCCGAACTCGCGTCCGGTCGGCCGGAGCCGATGCCCAGCTCGAAGCGTCCGTCCGAAAGCAGTTGCAGTGCAGCGGTTTCCCGGACGGTCGCGGCAGCGGTGCGCAGCGGGACGGCGAGCACGTTGGGGCGCAGCCGGACCGTGCTGGTGACGGCTGCCGCGGCGGCCAGTGTCGGGAAGGGCGATGGTGTGTTCAGCGTGTCCGGCAGCAGGATCGTCTGGTAGCCCTGCTGCTCGGCATCCTTTGCGGCGGTGGCCCATTCGGCGCCGGAGCGCGGGGTGATGACAATGCCGAATTTCATGGTGGTCTCCCGTCTTCCCGCGTCAGCTCTTGGCCGGTCGCTTCGGTTCGCGCAGCACCTCGAGGCGGCTGCGGTACTGGTCCTCGGTGATCTCGCCGCGGGCGAACGCGGTGCGCAGGGCGCCGACTCCGCTCTCGCGGCCGATGAACCGCCGCCGCCCGAAGAACGCCAGGGTGATGAAGGTGATCCAGAACAGCAGCGGGAAGATCCAGAAGAACGGCCACGGGTGCCAGCTGCCGTCGTAATGGTCGGCCAGGAAGGTCATGACCTCGGGTTGTGTCGAAATGCTCATGCGCAAAGCCTGCGCCGCCGACCCACCCCGCGGCATCGGTCGCGCGGCGCTGCTCGCCGTACGCCTCGGCACGTATACCGGGGTACTTTGGATGGGGTTCATAGAACCGACCCGGGGGTGCCGAATGACGAATCCCGATCTGACACTGATCGCCGTACTGCTCGACCGTTCCGGATCGATGCAGTCGATCAAATCCGACACCGAGGGCGGTTTCAACGCCTTCATCGAGGAACAGCGCAAGGTGCCGAAGACGATCGAGGTGACGCTGGCGCGGTTCGACACCGAATACGAATGCGTCTACGCGAACCGTCCGCTCGCGCAGGTGCCGTCGCTCGATCTGCAACCACGCGGCATGACCGCGCTATATGACGCGGTGGGCAGACTGGTCACCGACATCGGCGCGGAACTCGCGAAACGGCCCGAAAACGAACGGCCGGGCACGGTGATTGTCGTCGTGCTCACCGACGGTCACGAGAATTCCAGCAAGGAGTGGTCGCATACCGCGGTGAAATCGCTGATCACCCAGCAGCAGGATGTCTACAACTGGAATTTCCTGTTCCTCGGCGCGAATATGGACGCGGTTGCGATCGGCGCCCAAATGGGTTTCGACCCCGCCAACTCGATCACCTATGCCGCTGCGCCGCAGGGTGTTTCGGGAGTTTTCCGCGCGGCGTCGGCCAGTTCGGCCCGGCTGCAGACCAGGTCCAGCGAAGCGAAGCGCGGATTCACCGAAGCGGAGCGCGAACAGTCGAATCCCGGTAGCGCGTAGTCACTGCCAGCCGGGGCGCACCACGCCGGATTCGTAAGCCATGACGACCAATTGGGTGCGGTCGCGGGCACCGAGTTTCATCAGAATGCGGCTGACGTGCGTGCGGGCGGTGGCGGGGCTCATGAAGAGCCGCTCACCGATTTCGGCGTTGGTGAGCCCCTCGGCGACCAGCACCATCACCTCGCGCTCGCGTTCGGTGAGTTCGGAAAGCGTTGCGGGCGGCGGGGTTTTGGCGTGCGCGGAGAATTCGGCGATCAGGCGGCGGGTGACGCCGGGGGAGAGCAGCGCGTCGCCGTCCGCGACCACCCGGACCGCCCGCACCAGGTCGGCCGGTTCGGTGTGCTTGACCAGGAAACCCGTCGCGCCCGCGCGCATCGCCTCGAAGACGTATTCGTCGAGCTCGAAGGTGGTCAGCACGACCACCTTCACCTCGGCCAGCTTGTCGTCCTCGGCGATCATCCTGGTGGCGGCGAGGCCGTCGAGGATCGGCATCCTGATGTCCATCAGCACCACGTCCGGCAGGAGGCTGCGGGTCATCCGCACGGCTTGTTCGCCGTTGTCCGCCTCGCCGACCACCTCGATGCCGTCCTGCGCCTCCAGCAGGGCGACGAAACCGCCGCGTACCAGCGCTTGGTCGTCGGCAACCAGGACCCGGATCGTCATTGCCCGTCCTACTGCGCCGCGGGCCCGTGCGCGCTGGGCTGCTGCGCCTTGTCGTCGGGCCTGATCGGCCGCACGTTGTCGGGCCGGGGCGCGTTGTCGGACCGGCTCGGTGGCTGCTTGCGTTCGCTCGGTGCGATGGGCCGCAACGGCAGTCGCGCCGCGACCCGGAAACCGCCGCTCGGGCGTGGGCCCGCGGTGAGTGCGCCGCCGAGGGCGTGGGTGCGCTCGCGCATACCGATGATCCCGTTGCCGCCGCTGGTCCCCGACCGCGATACCGGTGCGGTCGGGCGGGCGTTGTCGACGGTGATGTCGACGGATTGCGCCGCGTAGCGCACCATCACCGTGGCTTCCGCGCCCGGCGCGTGCCGCACCACATTGGTCAGCGACTCCTGGATGATCCGCGCGGCCGCCACGTCGATCACGCTGGGCAGCTGCTGCGGTTCGCCGATGATCTTGGTACTCACCGACAAACCGGCCGCGCGAGCCCGCTGGAGCAAGGTGTCCAGCTCGGCGATGCTCGGCGCGGGCGTCCGCGGTGCCGCGGGGCGAGCCTCGGCCTCGGCGGATTCGCCAGCGGCCCTGCTCGTTTGCTCATCTTCCGCCGAAATACGTTCGGTACCAGCTGAATTGCGGCCACTCCAGCCACGCGGCCGGCGCCTGCTCGGTGCGCTGCGCTCGACGTCGGCGAATTCGCCCTCGTCGCTGTCGGATTCGCCCGCGACGGGGCCGCCGGTGCGGATCGAGTGCAGCAGCGTGTGCACCTCCGCGAGCGCGTCCCGGCTGGCTGTCTTGATCGCGTCCAGGGCGCTGGCGGCCTGCTCCGGCTTCTTGTCGAACAGCTCGAGCGCCACCGAGGATTGCACGTTGATCAGCGAAAGGCTGTGCGCCAGTACGTCGTGCAGCTCGCGGGCGATGGCGAGGCGTTCCTCGCTGGACCGCCGTTCCCGCTGCGCCTCCTCGTCGCGGCGCGCGGCCTCGGCCCGCTGCCTGCGCGCTACCAGCACGGCCTTGCGCTGCCGAATGCCCTCGACCACGCACAGCAGCACCGAAAGCCAGGCCATCAGCGCGAAGATCTGCCACACATTCGCGCCACGGCCGAACAGTTCGGGTACCGGCCAGACCAGCACGAGGTAGCCGACCGGCACGAGCGGGTAAGTCCACCAGCGTGATCCGGTGCTCGCCGCGGTCAGGAATGCGATGACCAACGAGAAGAAGATCGGCCCGTACCCGTAGCCGAGCGCCAGGTAGGCCGCACATGCGCCGAGCGCGACGAGCAGCACCGGCATCGGCCGCGACCGCCGCCAGATGAGCGCCACCGGACCCGCGAGTAGTAGCAGGTAGCCGAGGACGTCGAGAGAATTCTCGCCCATCCTCATATTCGCGAATGTGCCGCCGACGATTTGGAGCGCGGCCACCACAAGTGCCACACCCCAGTCCCATCCCAGCGAGCCTCGACTCGTTATGCTCATCCGCCTCTCCGCGTATTCAGGCCAGACACAGGTGCCGCGCCAGTGGCGTCGGCGGCTGGCGGTTACGTGCCCGGCGAGTGAGCATGTGCCCGGCGAGTTACCCATGTACATACGAAATCAGTTGTTGCGTTCACAGACAGTAGCGTCTCGGACGTGCTCGTGGCCGCTCTCGTGTCGCGCCTGTTCCGAGCCTACGACTGCTCGAAGTATCGGTCATCGTCCGCATTACGTATGCCGACCGTCGCCGCGCGACGGATGTGGTGGAGGTGGTCTGGAGCGGATTCTCGGTGCATGACAGATTCGATCGTGGTCACCCGAGGGTTGACCAAACGCTACGGCACGCACGCCGCCGTCGACGGCGTGAGCATGAGCGTCGCGGCCGGTGAGATCTACGGGTTCCTCGGTCCGAACGGCGCGGGCAAGACGACCACGCTGCGCATGCTGGTCGGGCTCATCCGGCCCAGCGACGGCACCGCGACGGTGGCCGGGCACGCGCCGGGCGATCCCGCCGTGGTCCGCCGGATCGGCGTCCTCATCGAGGGCCCCGGCTTCTATCCGTACCTTTCCGGCCGGGACAACCTGCGGGTGCTCGGGAAATACCGCGGCATCGACAACTCCGAGGTCGAGGAGGCGTTGGACCGGGTCGGCCTGGCCAAGCGCGCCGACGACAAGTTCCGCACCTACTCCCTCGGCATGAAACAGCGCCTGGGCGTCGGTGCCGCCCTGCTCGGCAGGCCCGATCTGCTGATTCTGGACGAGCCGACGAACGGCCTCGACCCGCAGGGCATGGCCGAAATGCGGGAGCTGATCACCACTCTCGCCGCCGACGGGCACACCGTGCTGCTGTCGAGCCACATGCTCAGCGAGGTGCAGGAGATCTGCGATCGGGTGGGCGTGATCTCGCAGGGCAAGCTGCTCGTCGAGTCGACGGTCACCGAACTGCGCGGCGCCTCATCGCTTTTGCTGCGGGCCGAGCCGATGGAGGTGGCGTTCCCGGCCGTACGCGGGGTGGTCGGTGAGCGCGCCGCGATGCTGACGTCGAGCGGCATCCGGATCGAAGGCGGCAACGGCACCGCACCCGCGGTGGCGCGGGCGGTCATCGAGGCCGGCGCGGATCTGCTCGAGCTGCGGATCGACGAAAAGTCCCTGGAAGAAGTGTTTTTCGAAATGACTCAGCTGGAAGTGGCGAAATGACCGTGAAAGACCTGTTGGCGAGCACGAAGGCGGAGGCGCTGCGGCTGCGTAAGTGGCCGGCGTTCTGGATCATCCTCGGCACCTGGATTCTGCTGAACCTCACCTTCGCGTACCTGTTCAACTGTCTCGCCTACACCTCGGGCGAGTCGAGCCGGATGTCGAACGGTCTGCCGAAAGACGTGCTGCTGCAACAGATGTTGCCCGCTGCGGTGCCGGGGGTGTTCACCCAGGGCATGGCGATGTTCGGTGGCGCGCTGATGCTGGTGCTCGGCGCGCTGACGACCGGAAGCGGATACGGCTGGGGCACTTGGAAAACCGTGTTCACCCAGGGACCGTCGCGGATCAGCGCGGTCGGCGGCGTGCTGGTGAGCTTGTTCGTCGTGGTGGTCGGGCTGGTGCTCACCGCGTTCGTGGTCGACATCGGGGTGGCGTCGCTGATCGGCGTGACCCAGTCGCAGGCGCTCACGCTGCCATCACTGAACCAGTCGGCGCTCGGAATCCTCACGGGCATCGCAATTCTCGGCATGTGGACGTTGGCGGGTGCGCTGATCGGCACCATCGCTCGTGGTCCCGCGCTGGCCGTCGGGCTGGGCCTGGTGTGGGTGCTGGTGGTGGAGAACCTGCTGCGCGGTGTGGCGGCGATCTTCTCGCCGATCGCGGTCATCACCGATCACCTGCCCGGCACCGCCGCCGGATCCATGGCGGGGGCAATGCGCACGGTCGGCGCCGGGACGCCCGGTGTGCTCGACATCCTGTCGCGCACCGAATCGCTGATCATGCTCGGGATCTACATCGCGCTCTTCGTCGCGGGAACCATGTGGCTGATGCGCAGACGCGATCTGGTGTGAGCAACCGGCCGAAAGCCGTTGGTGGACAACTACCAACGGCTTTCGCGTGTCAGTCGAGCGTCTCGCCGAACACGGAGTGCGCGAGGCGGCGTAGCGCGGCCGCGATCTGCTCGGAGGTCAGGCCGCGGCTGCGCTGCTGCTGGTAGATCTCCGCACCCAACGGGGCGAGCAGCGGATCGATGAGCGCATCGGGCTCGCGAATCTTGCCCGCCAGCAACAGCGCTCGCACGTGGGCGTACCAGAACCCATAGGAGCCCGTCGCGAATCGTGCCCCGCCGGTTTCCGCGCCGAGCACCAAATCCGCGTGGGCGTCCAGCAATTCGACCATCGCGGCGTAGAACGCGGCCAGCCGTGCCGCGGGCGACGCACCGGGTCCGAGCGGCGGCGGGCCGCCGATCAGCTGCTCTTGCAGCGCCCGTTCGTGTTCGTCGAGCAGGGCGACGGCGATCGAATTCCGGTCCGGGTAGCGGCGATACAGCGTGCCACGGCCGACGCCTGCCGCCTTGGCGATGTCGTCCATCGTCACGGTGCGCGGGTCGCGGGTGGCGAACAGCTCGGCCGCCGCGGCGAGCACCTTGGCCCGGTTGCGGGCCGCGTCCGCGCGCTCGGGCGGGGCGGCCGAGGGGGCCGCCGCTTGCCCGGTGAGCAGATCCGTGTGGCTGGTCATGCCGCTGACTGTACCCGAGTTCCGGAATAAGTGGACACTGTGTCCATTTGTGGATACAGTCGGACTCGGCACTAAGTGGACGCGACGTCCATTTGGAGCTGATGCCTTTAACCCGCACCCGGCGGCACGGAAACACAGAGTGAGGTCTTGTCATGAGTACGTTGTTGCACCTGGACGCGAGCGCCCGTACCCGTTCCATCAGCCGGGAGCTGAGCGCCGTGTTCGCCGATGCGTGGCGCGCCGAGAACCCCGACGGTGTCTACCGCTACCGGGATCTGGCGGCCGACCCGGTGCCGTTCATCGACGAGGCCTGGACCGAGCTGTGCGATGCGGTGCTCGCGCAGGAAACCACCGACCTGCGTCGGCTCAGCGAACTGGTGCGTACGCCGAAGCAGGCCGTGGCGTGGTCGATCGTGGAAACGCTGCTGGCCGAGGTGCTGGCCGCGGACGTCATCCTGATCGGCACCCCGATGTACAACTACTCGATTCCGGCCGCCCTCAAGGCGTGGCTGGACCAAGTGACGTTCCCGCGAATGTCGTTGGGCCACCGCCGTTTCGTTGTCGCGACCGCCCGTGGCGGCGCCTATTCACCCGGTGCGCCGAAGGCCGCCTACGACTATCAGGAGCGCTTCCTGCGCGACTTCTTCGCGGGTCATTTCGCCGTCCAGGACACGGTTTTCATCAATGCCGAATTGGCCAATGCCCGGCAGGATCCCGCGCTGGCGCACCTGCGCGGCAAGCACGACGAGTCGTACGCGCTCGCTCTCGAAACCGCGCGCAATCTCGCGAAGGAGTACTGACATGAACTGGGTCGTCCTCGGCATCGCGGGCCTGGTCGAGATCGTCTGGTCGCAGAGCATCAAACCGACGGAGAACTTCACCCGCCTGGTGCCGACGGTGATCTGCTTCGTGCTCGGCGTCACCGCCGTGTATCTGCTGTCCAGGGCCATGCAGACGCTGCCGGTCGGCACCGCGTACGCGATCTTCACCGGGATCGGCGCGGTCGGCGCCATCGGCCTCGGCATCGTGTTCAACAAGGACCCGCTCAGCGCGGGCCGGGTGTTCGCGCTCTCGCTGATCATCGGTGGCATCGTGCTGGCCAGGGTCACCAATCCCGAGTGACGTTCCGGCGGACCCCGCGCCAGATCCGGTGTGCCCCAAGAGACAGACGTGACAACTGGTCTCGTATGCACATGGGTAACTCACCGGGGACCGGGTAACGTGACGACCGCCTCACCGTCGGCCGCCGACGGAACAGCCGTGGCACCTAAATCTGGCCTAAATACGCGGAGAGGCGGATGAGAAAGGACCGTGATGCCTACACGTACCGCGCGTACCGCTTGGACCGGCACTCTGCAGGAGGGTTCGGGACAGGTCGAGCTGGCCAGTTCCGGGGTCGGCAAGTACGACGTGTCGTTCCCGAAGCGTTCGGCCGACGACGCCGACGGCACCACCAGCCCGGAGGAGCTCATCGCGGCGGCGCATTCGTCCTGCTACGCGATGGCCCTCTCGGCGCAGATCGGTAATGCGGGCGGCACCCCGGAGAGCCTCGATGTCTCCGCCGACGTGACGCTCGGCCCGGACCCGGCCGGTGGCTTTCGGATCAGCGGCATCAAGCTGACCGTCCGCGGCAAGGTCTCCGGTATCGACGCCGAGGCGTTCGCCGCCGCGGCCGAGGCCGCCAAGGCGGGCTGCCCGGTCAGCAAGGCGCTTGCGGGCGTCGACCACATCCTGCTCGACGCAGCTCTGGCGTAACAGCTGCACATACAACTGCCCGGCTCGCGCACGATTGTGCGCGGGCCGGGCAGTTGCTTTATATGACAACTGATTTCGTGAGGACATGGGTAACTCGTCGGGGACGGGCTAACCCACCTGCCACGTCACCGCCGGTCGCCAACGTCACTACCACCGCGCTCGAGTCTGGCCTGAATACGCGGAGAGGCGGAAAAGTACTGGCGGGCGGCGGGGCGGTACATCGCGGGGATGGCGATCAGGACCGCGACCACGTGAATCGTGCGGAACAGGCCGATCACCGCCGACTCCATGGTCAGGTCGGCGAAGAGGTCGCCGAACTTGTCTGCGGACAGCAGCGCCGCCAGTGGCTCGATGATCAGTGAGAGCAGGCCGATCACGCCGATGCCGAAGGTCAGCAGCAGCCGGGCCCAGCGGGCGCCGTGTGTCATGCGGATGGCGACCACCAGCACGACCAGGTAGATCCCCAGCCGCACGGCGAGTCCGGTGGCCAAGCCTGCCACGTCGATCTCGTCGCGCTCCAGCAGCAGCGCGGTCTGTTCGATCGCCTCGGCGACCCCGGCGAGCAGGGCGACGACGAGGCCGACGAACGCGACGAGCACCGCGCGCGGTGGTTGCGTTGGTGCGCCCGTACGCAGTGGTGCGGGCCAAAGGGAAAGGGCAGTGCCGGTCATGACACCGACACTGCCCTTCGTATTCCGGATGCGGATCAGCCCGCGGTAGCGATCGACTCTCGTACCGGAGTATCACTGCGCGTGGCGAATTCGCTGAGTGCGGCGAAGCCGAGGGCCAGGCAGGCCCACAGCGTCGCGGTCTCGCCGAGCGACGCCGCCCGGAACTGCCACAGCAGCGCGGCCGGGAAGTCCGCCTTCACCTCGTTGATGCCGGGCAGCAGGATGTAGCCCGCGATCGTGACGATGAGGAAAGCGGCGAGTCCGCCGATCAGCCGCAAGGTGCTCAGCTGGCCGCGCAGCAACTTGTAGACATAGACGCTCGCGCCGACGGCCACCAAGCCGAGCAGCACAGCGGCCACCCAGAGCAGGGTGCGCTGGTTGATCGTCTCCGGATCGCCGACCGCGGGTGGGTTCGCCGGGTACTTGAAGAACGGCACCGCCACGATCGCGGCCCAGCCGCCGAGCCCGAGTCCGAGCGCGAGCTTCGGCCCGGAGAGCGTGCTGTAGCGACGCGCGAAATGCGCGACCGAGGCGAAGATCGCGCCGAGTGCGAGACCGGCCAGGCTGAGAGCGAGGAACTGTCCCGCCTTCTGCCCGGTGCGGCTGACCAGCGGTTCTTCCTCGTCACCGTGCGAATGCCCGTTGGTCGCCTCCGCTTCCGCGCCGTGCGGATGATCCGCAGCGGCGGAACCGGCTTCCTCGATGGCGATGGCGGCGTTGATCTTCGGTTCACCGACGAAGAAGCCGACCGACGCGGCCAGCAGACCCGCGATGAGACCGGCCAGCAGACCGCGCAGCAGCAGGGTCTTGAGGGAACCGGCCAGGGGGATGGCAGCCGACGGAGTCGGCGGGGTGGGTGAGTTCAGGGGGACAGCCGTGGATGAATTCAGTGGCACGGAAGCCCCAGCAGGTGACGTCCGTCGTGCATCAACTCATGCATGTACATCCCGCTGCGCGAGATGACGCCCTGATCGAAGCCGACCAGGTACAGCGTGAGCAGTGCGAGTAGAACGACACCAACTGTGACGAGCACAGTGGCCAGTGATTCGTTTGCCCGGCTCGGCGAATGCGCGATAGCCATGCGAGTCCTCCTAGGGATGCGCGTCCCGTCGAATGGGTTGCGAAGATGCCGGTGTCTGGCTTTCCGGCACCCAAGGACTCGGTGCATGGAACACAGTGGCGCGACCGCTCCGGATTTTCACCGGATTACCGCATCACCCTCGCGTTTTGTCATTCGAACTGTGACACCCGGAGGCACCCGACGTCAACACGACCAGCGCTGATCGCGCCCCGGCGTCGGGCGAGTCGCCGGGCAGGTCAGCCTGCCCGGCAGTGTTCGGTACGTCAGTTGGCCGGCTTCGCGGTCACGTCGAGGACGACCTCGAATTCCAGCAGCGAAGCACCCGTGGAGACCGGCTTCTGCCGCTCGCCCGCATGTGCCTCGCGCGCGGGCCCGTCCCGCCATGCCGCGAACGCTTCTTCCGAATCCCACTGGGTGACAACGAAGTACCGCTTGTCACCGGCGACCGGCCGGAGCAACTGGAAGCCGAGGAATCCCGGCGAGCCCTCGACCGCGTGCGCACGGTGGGCGAACCGCTTTTCCAGCTCGGGGCCCGCGCCCTCGGGAACCTCGATCGCGTTGATCTTCACAACAGCCATGGGCTCGACAATACGACCCCTGAGCGTCCGTCCGGTATGGGCCGTATCGGGGGTACCGCACACGATGAACGCGCGCCCGGCAGAATCAGCGGGGTGTTGCACGACGAAGGCGGAGCGGGTGTGCCGATCCTGCTGTTGCACGGATTGATGGGCAGCGCCAGGACCTGGCACGATCAGCTGGACTGGTTGCGCGACTACGGCCACGTCTACACCTTCGACGCGGCGGGGCACGGCAGGCCCGCACCGGACGAGCTGACCACCGAGGCCTTCGTCGCCGATCTGACCGCCGCGACGGCGGGCATCACCGAACCGATGGTGGTGATCGGGCATTCGATGGGCGCGCTGCACGGCTGGGTGTTCGCCGCGGCGCACCCCGAGCGGGTCCGCGCGCTGGTGATCGAGGACATCGCTCCGGATTTCACCGGCCGCACGGCGGCGGACTGGGCGGCGATGATCGAGGCTTGGCCACAACCGTTTCCGAACGCCGATGCGGTACTGAAGTTCTTCGGGCCGGTCGCCGGGCGGTACTTCCTGAACTCGTTCGAGCACGGTCCGGACGGGTATCGGCTGCACGGCTCGGTCGCGACGTTCCGCGACATCTCGGAGGAGTGGGGGAGCCGCGACTTCTGGCCGCAATGGCACGCCATCCGAGTGCCCGTGCTGCTGCTCGAGGGCGAATTCACCATCACCCCACCCGGCCAGATGCGTCAGATGGCCGCGACCCATCCCGACGCCGAGCACGTACTCGTCTCTGGCGCAGCGCATCTCGTGCACGACGACCAGCCCGATCAGTACCGCGCTGCCGTCGAGCGCTTCCTGCGCCGCGTGCTGAAGGTCTAGTTGCCGCCTTCGCCTGCGAGGGCGAAGAGGCCGTCCTGCGTCTGCTCGATCAGGCCGTCGACCAGAAGCGAGTCCAGGGCGCGGGCTCGCTGACCGGGGTCGCGTGGCCAGGCGAGGTCGAGACTGACGCGCTCGACCGGACCTGTCGCGCCGCGCAGGACGTCGAGCAGCCTGCCGCGTGCTTGCCGGTCGGTGCCCTCGTATTTCTGTGTGCGCCGGACGATTTCGGAGACGGGGCGGCCCGCGGCGACCCATGCACAACTCGGCAAGGGGCAGCGTGAGCAGTCAGGTGTGCGTGCGGTGCACACCGTCGCACCCAGCTCCATCAACGCGGCCGAGAACATCGCCGCACGGTCGATCTGTTGCGGCAGTAGCGCTTCCGTCTCCGGCAGATCACGCGACGACGGATTGCCAGCCTCGGCGCGACCGTGCACGGCGCGGGCGACCACCCGGCGAACATTGGTGTCCACCACCGGAACTCGTTGCCCATAGGCGAAACACGCGACCGCCCGCGCCGTGTACGCCCCGATGCCGGGCAGCCCGAGCAGCACGTCCACGTCGGTGGGCACCTCGTCGCCGTGCTCCGTCGCGAGCACCCGGGCGCACTCGTGTAGCCGCAGCGCCCGGCGCGGATAACCGAGCTTGCCCCACGCGCGCAGCACCTCGGCCTGCGAGGAGGCCGCCATCGCCGAGGGCACCGGCCAGCGCGCGACCCACTCCCGCCAGATCGGCTCGACCCGGACCACCGGGGTCTGCTGCAGCATGATCTCGCTCATCAGGATCTGCCACGCGGTGACCTCGGCGCGGCGCCACGGTAGATCGCGTGCGGTCTCCTCGTACCAGTCGAGCAATACGTCCGCATCGATGCTGTTCGGTGCTTTCCTCACTGTTCCTGCCCTACTGCCGCCGGTCGGTATTTGCCGACCCGTAACCAAACGAACTGGCTGGTAACACAAGCCTTGTGCACAATGGTCGGTATGCCTGATTCAAATCCGGTCAGTGCCTGGAAGTCTTTGCGCGAAGGCAACGACCGTTTCGTCTCCGGTG
Organism: Nocardia sp. CA-128927; assembly: GCF_050955855.1. Taxonomy (NCBI): domain Bacteria; kingdom Bacillati; phylum Actinomycetota; class Actinomycetes; order Mycobacteriales; family Nocardiaceae; genus Nocardia; species Nocardia sp. CA-128927. Next base: position 709,964 of record NZ_CP192087.1, read on the forward strand.
CGCTGCAGCATCCTAGCCAGGGCGCCTCCGACCGAGCTAAGCTCGTCAGCGGCCAGCATCCGTCCGCGATCCTGTTCGGCTGCGGTGACTCCAGGGTCGCCGCCGAGTTGATCTTCGACCAGGGCCTCGGCGACATGTTCGTCGTGCGCACCGCGGGCCACGTCGTGGACAGCTCGGTGCTCGGTTCGATCGAGTACGGCGTACAGGTACTCGACGTTCCGCTGATCGTGGTGCTCGGGCACGACAGCTGCGGCGCGGTGAAGGCCACCATCGACGCGCTGGACGGCGGCGAGGTACCCGGCGGATTCATCCGCAGCGTGGTCGAACGGGTCACGCCGTCCATTCTGATCGGCCGCCGGGAGGGCCTGTCCACCGTCGACGAGATGGAGGCCAGGCACGTGGTGGAGACGAGCAGGCTGCTGATGCAGCGGTCGATGATCATCTCGCAGCGCGTCGCGACCGGCGAATGCGCGATCGCCTGTGTCACATACAAGCTCGCCGACGGCCAGGTGAAGTTGCAGCGTGTCGTCGGCAACATCGGCGAGCTCGCCTGAGCCGAGGTCGTCGATGTTTGCCCAGCGTGCGGGCGGCAATTTACTCGCCACGATCGCGTGATCCGGACCGACACGCCGCCCGCATGAGTCATCGCGCCCGGTCGTGCCCTTACCGTTGAGGCGTGCTGGAACCGAATGGACCGCTGCCACCGGAGATCTATTGGCGTCGTCGCGCATTGGCGATCGGTGCCCTGGTCGTCGCGCTGGCGCTGGTCATCTGGCTCGTGCTGACGGTGGCCCGCGGTGGCGACTCGCCCGGCGACACGAAGCCCGTCGCCGCCGGTGCGTCGTCCTCGACGACGAGTAAGCCCGCCGATGCCTCGACGACAAAGGCCGCAGGCCCCAGCGAATCCGGCGCGCCCGCGACGTCGAGCGTCTCCCCGTCCGCGTCGAACGAACCGGCCGCGGGGCCGGGGCAGTGCTCGGACCAGTCGCTGGCGATCAAGATCAGTGTGGACCAGCCGACCTACCGGGTCGGCGAGCAGCCGAACTTCCGGATCGTCATCACCAACATCTCCAGCTCGCAGTGCCAGCGGGACATGAACCTGGCACAGATCCAGGCGTCGGTGCTGTCGCTGGACGGCCAGCGCCGCTTCTGGACCAGTTCGGATTGTTCGCCCGTCGACGAGTCGAACCAGCGGAACCTGAAACCCGGTGAGCAGGCGCTGTTCACGGTGCGCTGGTCGGGTACCACCTCGCAGCAGGGCTGCGTCGGCGAGCGCGTGCCGGTGCCCGCTGGCGCGTATCAGGTCATCGCGCAATTCGGATCGCTGCACAGCTCGCCGGAGCCGTTCAATCTGACCCCGGCCTGAGCGACCCCGGATTCGATTGGGCCCGTTAGAAATCGGGTGCCACTTCCTTCGCCTCCTTCGGCGCGCGCCGTTTGCGCGTGCCGGTGATGCGGATGGCCGAGCGGACGTCGGCGACCTCGTGGATCTTCATGCCACTGCGCTTGAGCGGGGTGAAACCGGGCGGCACCAGCGCAGTGGTGAAGCCGAGCCGCTCGGCCTCGGCCAGCCTGCGTTCCAGCCCGGTCACCTTGCGTACCTCGCCGGCCAGCCCGACCTCGCCGAGGATCACCCAGCCCGCCGGAATGGCCACCTCGGAGTTGGCGCTGGCGATGGCGAGCGTGATGGCCAGGTCGGCGGCGGGCTCCAGCAGCCGCATGCCGCCGACGGTGGCGGCATAGACATCGGACTTGCCCAGGAACACCTTGCCGCGGCTCTGCAGCACGGCCAGCACCATCGCGACCCGGTTGTAGTCGAGTCCGCTGACCGCGCGGCGCGGATTCGGAATCTCGGTCTCCACCGTCAGGCCCTGGACCTCGGCCACCAGCGGCCGCTTGCCGTCCATCGCGACGGTGACGGCGGTGCCGGGCACCGAATCGGTGCGGTGGTGCAGGAACAGCCCGGACGGGTCGTCGACGCAGGCGATGCCGTCCTCGTGCAGCTCGAAACAGCCGACCTCGTCGGCGCCGCCGAACCGGTTCTTGATGCCGCGCACCATCCGTAGCGACGAGTTCTTGTCGCCCTCGAACTGCAGCACCACGTCGACGAGGTGTTCCAGCGTGCGCGGGCCGGCGATATTGCCGTCCTTGGTGACGTGCCCGACCAGCAGCACCGCGATCCCGCTCGCCTTGGCCAGCGAGGTCAGCGCGGAGGTCACCGCGCGCACCTGGGTGACACCGCCGATCACGCCGTCCACGTCGGGCGCGAGCATGGTCTGCACCGAGTCGACCACCAGCAGCGTCGGCTGCACCTGCTCGACGTGCCCGAGCACGATCGAAAGATCGGATTCCGCGGCCAGATACACCCGTTCGTGCACCGCGCCGGTGCGGTCGGCGCGCAGCCGCACCTGCCCGGCCGATTCCTCCGCGGTGACGTAGAGCGACTTCGCGTCGTGCTGCCGGGCCCAGCGGTGCGCGACCTCGAGCAACAGCGTCGACTTGCCGACGCCGGGCTCACCGGACAGCAGCACCACCGAGCCGGGGACCACGCCACCGCCGAGCACCCGGTCCAGCTCGCTGACCCCGGTCGGCCGCGCCTGGGTGACCTGGGAGTCGATGGTGGAGATCGGCGCGGCGGCGGTACTGGGCAGCATCGCGCGCCTGGCCGGGGCGCCCGCACCCGTCGCCGCGACGGCTACCTCGTCGACGGTGCCCCACGCGCCGCAGTCGGGGCACTTACCCACCCACTTGGCGACCTCGTGCGTGCAGGCGGAGCACCGGAAGATCGACCTGGTCTTTGCCACACGCGCACCTTACGTACCGCATCCGACAACTTGTCCGCCCTCGGCTCGCACCGGGCCGGATAAAAGAACGGCTGCCGCACCCGATGGGTGTGGCAGCCGTCTCCGTAAGGGGGCTAGACGCTCAGTGTCCGCTCTTGTGCTCGGCCTCGGTCGCGCCGGACTTGTCCGACTCGTGCCGCTCGGTGGCGCCCGCGTCGACCGGCACCTGGACCTGCACGGTGCCGTTCTGCTTGAAGTTGAAGGCCACGTTGTAGGTGAGGCCGGGCGTGATGTCCTTGGTCAGGCCGGTGATCTCGATCAGGATCGGCTTCGCCTCGGGATCCGTGGTCGCCTCGGCGACGTCGGCATGGTCGGTGCCGTGCGCGTCGGGCTTGGCCGAGGTCGGCGCGGCCGACGTCGGGCTCGCGCCGTGCGAGTCGGCCGCGGGCGTCGTCGGCTTGACCGGCTTGGTGGCCGCGACCACGGTTTGCTGCGGGGCCAGCTCCACCGTCGACTTGCCGGCCGCCGGGGTGATCTTGACGGTGCCCAGGTCGGTGGTGAGACTGGTCAGCTCGTCGGGCACCGACGGGCTGTTGTTGATGATCGACAGCGCGATGATCGCCTTGCCGCCCTTGGTGTTGTTGTACTCGGTGCCCTGGGCGGGGAAGACGATGTGCACGTTGCGCAGCGCGATCTTGCCGACGTCGGCGTGGTTGCCATTGATCGCGGCGACCTGGTCCGCGGTCTGCGAGATCTGGCCCGAGCTACAGCCGGTCAGCGCGATCGCCGCACCTGCGGCGAGTGCGGCAACCGGCACCATGCGACGTCGCGCCTTTTTCAGGGCGGTCACAGCTTTCAGGGCAGTCACGGGTTGTCCCTCCATGTCGACCGGGTCACTCCGCAAGGGAGAGTAATAACTAGGCAGCGTAGTAGTTCCCGCTCCGGACCGGGAGCCGGGGCTCGCGACGCGCGGGTCGTTGGTAACAGATCGGTCGAGCATCAGCGGATGACGGGAGCATTGCCAGGTCAGGTCGGGGGGCCGGGACGGGGGCAGTGCGGGGAGGTAACCTGTTCTGGCACAACATAATGCACAACAGGCGGTCATTGTCAAGCCCCGCCGCTGCCTCGTTGTGGCCCTGACCTGCACAGTTGATCGCGCCGTTACCGAGTCGCATGTTAAACTGTGAACATCGAAAGGGGCACGGGACACATGATTTTTAAGGTCGGAGACACCGTCGTTTACCCCCACCACGGAGCGGCGCTGATCGAAGCTATCGAGACTCGCACCATCAAGGGTGAGCAAAAAGAGTATCTGGTCCTGAAGGTCGCCCAAGGCGATCTGACTGTTCGGGTTCCCGCAGAGAACGCTGAATACGTCGGCGTACGTGATGTCGTCGGCCAGGAGGGTCTCGATCGAGTCTTCCAGGTTCTGCGCGCGCCGCACACGGAGGAGCCGACCAACTGGTCCCGCCGTTACAAGGCCAACCTGGAGAAGCTCGCCTCCGGCGATGTGAACAAGGTGGCCGAGGTCGTCCGCGACCTGTGGCGTCGAGAGCAGGATCGCGGCCTGTCCGCCGGTGAGAAGCGGATGCTCGCCAAGGCCCGTCAGATCCTCGTCGGTGAGCTCGCGCTCGCCGAGGGGACCGATGACGGCAAGGCCGAGACGCTGCTGGACGAGGTCCTCGCCGCGGCTTCCTGACCGTGAACAAACTCGACAACGGTGCTCGTCTCACCGACGGAACCGTCGTTGCTTTGGTGCCTGCCGCCGGTCGCGGCGTCCGCCTGGGTGAAGCCACGCCCAAAGCGTTCGTCCCGGTCGGCGGCAGCCCTATGGTCCGACTCGCTGTCGAAGGCTTGATCGCCTCCGGAGCGGTCGACCGGATCATCGTTATGGTTCCCGCCGAATTCGTCGAGAGCGCCGTTGCCCTGCTGCCGCCCTCGGATTCGGTACACGTGGTCGTCGGCGGCGCCGAACGCATCGACTCGGTGCGGGCAGGCATCGCCGCCGCACCCGAGGCCGCCTACTACCTCGTGCACGATGCCGCGCGCGCCCTCACCCCACCCGAGCTCATCGCCCGGGTCGCCGCCGAGTTGCGCGCCGGACATCTCGCCGTGGTCCCCGCGCTTCCGGTCACCGACACCATCAAGTCGGTCGACGCCGCGGGCGCGGTCACCGGCACCCCGGACCGCGCGCAACTGCGCGCCATCCAAACCCCGCAAGGTTTCGCGGCCGGACTGCTGCGCGCCGCCTACCTGTCCGAAGGCGTCCAGGCCACCGACGACGCCGGACTGGTCGAACTGCTCGGCAACCAGGTGCACACCATCCCTGGCGACCCCTTAGCTTTCAAGATCACCACCCCGCTCGACCTGTTGCTCGCCCACGCGGTACTCGACGGCGCCGACGTCCGCCGGGCGGTGGCCCAGTGAATATGCGAGTCGGCATCGGCAGCGACGTGCACCCGATCGAACCGGGCCGCCCCTGCTGGATGGCGGGACTGCTCTTCGACGGCGACGACGGCTGCGCCGGCCACTCCGACGGCGACGTCGCCGCCCACGCGCTCTGCGACGCACTGCTGTCGGCGGCCGGACTCGGCGACCTCGGCTCGGTCTTCGGCACCGACCGCCCGGAATGGGCGGGCGTCTCCGGCGCCGCCATGCTGAAGGAAGTGCGCAGGCTGCTCGGCGAGGCCGGCTACGAGGTCGTCAACGCGGCGGTCCAGGTGATCGGCAATCGACCCAAGATCGGACCGCGCCGCGCCGAGGCCCAGCAACTGCTCGGCGAGCTGCTCGGCGCCCCGGTTTCGGTTTCCGGCACCACCACCGACGGCCTCGGACTCACCGGCCGCGGCGACGGCATTGCCGCCATGGCAACCGCCCTGCTGCAATCCTGTCGCTGACCCCGCTCCGACGGACCTGAGCCGGTCCGGGTACAGGCTTATCTACCAGCTAGGATCGAACGCCGTGACGCTGCGCCTTTTTGACACCGACACGCGGACCATGCGCGACTTCGCGCCCTTGGTCCCCGGCCGTGCCTCGGTGTACCTGTGTGGTGCCACCGTGCAGGGCGCGCCACACATCGGCCACGTGCGCAGCGGCGTCGCCTTCGACGTGCTGCGCCGCTGGCTGCTCGCGCACGACTACGACGTGTGGTTCATCCGCAACGTCACCGACATCGAGGACAAGATCCTCACCAAGGCCGCCGAGGCGGGCCGGCCGTGGTGGGAGTGGGCCGCCACCTACGAGCGCGCCTTCGACAACGCCTACGAGACCCTCGGCGTGCTGCCGCCGTCCGTGGAGCCACGGGCTACCGGCCACATCACCCAGATGGTCGACATGATGCAGCGTCTGATCGATCGCGGGCACGCGTACGCCTCCGAGGGCAACGTCTACTTCGATGTGGTCAGCTACCCCGACTACGGCAGCCTGTCCGGCCACCGCCTCGACGACGTGCACCAGGGCGAGAGCGCGGGCGCGGGCAAGCGCGACCCGCGCGACTTCACCCTGTGGAAGGCCGCCAAGCCCGGCGAGCCGACCTGGCCGTCGCCGTGGGGACCGGGCCGCCCCGGCTGGCACCTGGAATGCTCCGCGATGGCCGAGTTCTACCTCGGCCCCGAATTCGATATCCATTGCGGCGGTATGGATCTGGTGTTCCCGCACCACGAGAACGAGATCGCCCAGTCCAAGGCGGCAGGCGACGGCTTCGCCCAGTACTGGCTGCACAACGGCTGGGTGACCATGGGCGGGGAGAAGATGTCCAAGTCGCTGGGCAACGTGCTCTCCGTGCCGAACGTGCTCACCCACGTGCGCGCCGTGGAGCTGCGGTTCTACCTCGGCAGCGCGCACTACCGCTCGATGCTGGAGTACTCGGACAAGGCCCTCAACGACGCGGCCCAGTCCTACCAGCGCATCGAGGCCTTCGTGCACCGGACCGCCGACCGCGCGGGCGATATCCCGGTGGGCAAGTGGACCGACGCGTTCGCCGCGGCCATCGATGACGACCTCGCCGTGCCGAAGGCCTTGGCCGAAATCCACCGCATCGTGCACGAGGGCAACAAGGCGCTCGAGGCCGGTGCCATCGACAGCGCACGGGACCTGGCCGGACAGCTCCGCGCCATGCTCGGTATCCTCGGTGTCGACCCGCTGGATCCGCACTGGTTCACCCCACGCGACTCGTCGGCGGCACAGGGCGCGCTCGACGTGCTGGTGCGCGCCGAGCTCGACCGCCGTCAACAGGCGCGAGCAGACAAGGATTGGGCGAGCGCCGATGCCGCCCGCGATCGATTGCAGGCAGCCGGAATCGAGGTCACCGACACGCAAAATGGGCCGGAATGGGCCCTTGGCGCTGCGCCGCTTACGGCGCCGGACGCGCTACAACCTGGAAAGGCCAAGTAATGGCAGGCAATTCGCAGCGTCGTGGTGCGATCCGTAAGGGTGGAACCAAGAAGGGCGCCGTCGTCGGCTCCGGCGGTAAGCGCAGGCGCGGGCTCGAGGGTCGCGGCGCGACCCCGCCCGCCGTCGAGCGCACCAAGCATCCCGCGGCCAAGCGCGCCGCCGCCGCGGCGAAGGCCGCCGCCAAGGGGGGTCCCCGGGGCAGCTCGGGCCGCGCGGCCGGACGCAAGGACGACGACAGCCCGGAAATGGTGCTCGGGCGCAACCCGGTGGTCGAATGCCTGCGCGCGGGCGTGCCCGCCACCGCGCTGTATGTCGCACTCGGCGTCGAGAACGACGAGCGGCTGTCCGAGAGCGTGCAGATGGCCGCCGACGCGGGTATCTCGATTCTCGAGGTGCCGCGCGGCGATCTGGACCGGTTGAGCGCCAACGGTTTGCACCAGGGCGTCGCCCTGCAGGTGCCGCCGTACCGCTACGCCCACCCGGACGACCTGCTCGCCGAGGTCCGCAATTCGCCGGAGCCCGCCCTGCTGGTGGCCCTGGACAACATCACCGACCCGCGCAACCTCGGTGCCGTCATCCGCTCCGTCGCCGCCTTCGGCGGTCAGGGCGTGCTGATCCCGCAGCGCCGCAGCGCGAGCGTCAGCGCGGTCGCCTGGCGGACCAGCGCCGGTGCCGCCGCTCGGCTGCCCGTCGGCCGCGCCACCAATCTGACTCGCACGCTGAAGGATTGGGCTTCCCAGGGCATCCAGGTGGTCGGCCTCGACGCGGGTGGCGACACCACCCTCGACGACTTCGACGGCCGCGAACCCACCGTCATCGTGGTCGGTTCGGAGGGCAAGGGCCTGTCCCGCCTGGTCCGCGAGAACTGCGACTCGATCCTCGGCATCCCGATGGCCGGCCCGGTCGAATCCCTCAACGCCTCGGTCGCCGCAGGCGTCGTCCTCGCCGAAATCGCCCGCCAACGCCGTTCTTGATACTGCGCCGCAAGCGCGAAACGCCCCTCGGCACACGGCAATAGACGCGGCGGGGCGCGCTGTCCCCGTAGAATTCGGCTCGTGGTGATACCCAACCAGCCCATCGGGAATCCGGTCGAGCATCCGAACGCGACGGCGGTGTTGTGGCTCGGTGCGGCGAGCGTGCTCTGCTGCGGCGTGCTCGGGCCGGTGGCATGGGCGATGGGCAAGCGGGCGCTGGACCAGATCGAGGAATCCCACGGCGCCTACGGTGGCCGCGTTCAGGTGGTGGTCGGGTACATCCTCGGCATCATCGGCACCGTCTTGATGATCGTCTTCGCGCTGCTGTATCTGATGATCCTGCTCGGCGGCAACGCTTAATCGAGGCTGGGACGTTCCTGGTCGCCCCGTTCATCCCAGGCCGGCCATTCCTCGCTGACGCTGCCGGTCCAGTTGGGTTGCCTGCGTTCCTTGAACGCCGCCATCGCCTCGCCGCCGTCGATGCTCTTGCCGACGTGCTCGTTCAGGTCGGTCTCCAGCTGCCCGACCATGGTCGGGCTCATCCCGAGCCCTTCCCACAGCAGCCGCTTGGACATCGCCACCGGCAGCGGCGCGGACCCGTTGGCGATGTCGTGCGCGATGGCCAGCGCCATCGGCAGCACCTCGCCGCCGGGCATACAGCCGTTGGCCAGGCCCATCGCCTTGGCCTCGTCGCCGTCGAAGGTGCGGCCGGTCAGCATGATGTCCGCGGCATTGGCCATGCCGACCAGGCGGGGCAGCGTCCAGTGCGAGTAGCCGTCGGCGAGCACGCCGCGGCGGACCTGGTTGAGCCCGTAGACCGCGTCCCGCGCCATGTACCGCAGGTCGCACTGCAACGCCAGGGCGAGGCCGATGCCGACCGCGTGCCCGTTGACCGCGGCGATCACCGGTTTGCGCACCCGCCAGGGCGCGGGCTCGATGGTGGCGCTGACGTCGCCGACCCGGCTGGATAGATCCGCGCCCGCGCAGAACGCGGGCGGGGTGCCGGTGATCACGACGACCCGGATGTTGTCCTCGACATCGCAACGCTGCAACGCGGAACTCAGTTCGGCGGCCATCGTCGGGGTGAAGGCGTTCTGCTGAGCGGGCCGATTGAGCGTGAGCACGGCGATGCCCGCGGAGACATCGACGTGCAGTTCCGAACTCATGCCAGCGATGTTAGTCGAGCCGGACCCGCCCTGGCCCTGGCCCGAAAAACCTCGTTCAGCCACGCAGTACTTTGCGCCCGATCGCGTACTTGTGCACCTCGGTCGGCCCGTCGTAGAGGCGGAACGCGCGGATGTCGCGGAAGATCATCTCGACCACCGTCTCGTCGCTGATGCCGATGCCGCCCAGCACCTGCACGCACCGGTCGGCCACCTTGAACAGCTCCTCGGAGACGTACGACTTCGCGATCGAGCTCTCGTGCCGCGCCTTCTCGCCCTGGTCCATCAGCCAGCAGGCGTGCCAGATGGTCAGCCTGCACTGGTGCAGCGCGATCTCGTTGTCCGCCAACATGAACGACACACCCTCGTGCTCGCCGATCGGCTTGCCGAACGCGGTGCGGGTGCGCGCGTGGTCCACCGCGATGCTCTGCGCCCGCTCGGCCGCACCGAGCCAGCGCATGCAGTGGGTGAGCCGGGCCGGGGCCAGGCGCAGCTGGGCGTAGCGCAACGCCTGACCGGTGTCGCCGAGCAGCGCTGACTGCGGCAGCGTGAGGTTGTCGAAGCGGACGACGCCGTGCCCGGCGACGTAGTTCCGGTCCATCGTGTTCATCGTGCGTTCGATGACGATGCCCGGCTGGTCGCCGTCGGTGAGGAACAGCGTCGGACCGGCGGGCAGGTGCGGGTTCTCCGCGAGCCGCGCCATGATGATCCACGTCTTGGCGCCGTTGGCCCCGGTGATCAGCCATTTGCGGCCGTTGATGGTGAAGTTCTCGCCGTCGAAGGTGGCGGTGGTGGCCAGCTGGGCCGGGTCCGAGCCCGCGCCGTCCGGTTCGGTCATCGCGAAGACCGAGCGCTGGTGCCCGGCGACCATCGGCGCGAGGTGCCGCTCGACCTGTTCCGGGTTCGCGACCTTGGACAGCAGGAACATGTTGCCCTCGTCCGGCGCCGCGCAGTTCATCGCGATCGGGCCGAGGGTGGACCAGCCCGCCGCCTCGTAGATCACCGCCTGCCCGATATGCGACAGCCCGCGCCCGCCGAGCGACTCCGGCGCCTGCACGGTGAGCAGCTTCTCGGCCCGCGCCAGCTCGACCAGTTCCTGCCGGAGCTCGTCGGTCGGCCCGTGCGCGGTGAGCCGCGGATCCCGCTCGAACGGAACGATCTTGTCGATGACGAACTGGCGTACTCGATCGCGTTCGGCGGCGAGCTCGGCGGGAATCGAGAAGTCGATCATCGTTGGTCACCAATCGTTCGGGGGTGCTTGGAGCGCTTGCGAGCGCGCATGCGCGAGGCCGCGTGCGTCGAGCATACGAAACCCAGGCAGAGCGACTGAAGGCACCCGCCCTCAACGCCCCGCCGGGCCGCTACCCGAACGCTATGCACCCCCCGCGCCGACCACATAGAGATCCCCGGCCAACTTCCACTCCCAATCGAGTCGAGTCATATAGTCGCTAGTTGATCTCCAAGAGCAACCATTTGACTCGACTCAATGATGGAAATCTCGAGAACAGCACCACAGCCAGTCCTCCTGCTCCCAACCACCACCTCCAGTGCCCAGGCTGCGGCAGAGAAGGTCGGGTACCCCACCTCACGCGCCCAGCACTACTCCGGTCATCCCACGAACCTGTCGAAAACCTTTGGGACAGCACACCATCGGAGATCTCTCAGTGCACGAATCCGGATCAGTACACCTAGAGCTCCCCGTAAAGGTGCACCTATCCGGGCGAGAGCTTCAAAGGACTTCAGAGGTGAACAGTCCAGTGAGCTGAAGGCCTGTCCACGTTTTCCTGTGAAGTAGTGCTGAGCGCGTCGCCTGCCGTACCCGGCTTTAGTTACTCGTCAGGTGCGTGGTGTCCAGCTCCCGAGGTGGTCATCTGGCTGTGGTTGCGTCCCAAGCGCTTTGGACGAGAGCAGGGGGTTCACAGAGCGTGCATACCATTCACAGGGTGTTGACGTTGGGGGTCTGTGAAGGGTATGGGGGCTCTGTGGGATCAGCGAGCTCGGGCTAAGTGGCGGCGGCGGGTGCCTACCATTCGGCTGACCAGGTAGATCAGGAATGAGATCGTGGTGACGAAGGTCGACACCGGGACGCCGGGCGCGAGTGACAGCAAAATGCCGCCTACTGCGGCGATTTCGGCGAAGACCACCGCAAGCACCGTGGCCCGCACCGGATTAGCGGTCAGTTGCGCGGCTGCTGCGGCGGGCGTGATCAACAACGCCAGCACCAGCAACGCACCGACGATCTGCACCCCGAAGGCGGCGGTGATGCCGAGCAGCACCGCGAACACGATCGAGAGCGTCCGCACCGGAACCCCGCGCGCCACTGCCACTTCCGGGTCGGAGCTGGCGAACAGCAACGGGCGGTAGACGATCGCGAGCACCGCGAGCACGCCGACGGTGCAGGCCGCGAGCAAGGTGATCCCGCTGTTGCCGACGCTGACAACCTGCCCGGTCAGCAGCGAGAACTTCGAGCCAGCCCGATCCGGGCCGAGCCACAGGAACAGCACGGACAACCCGAGCCCGAACGACAACACCACCGCGATCACCGAATCGCGTTCTCGGGCACGCGTTCCCAGCAACCCGAACAGCACGGCCGCGACCACCGACCCGGCGATGGCACCCACACCGACCCCGATTCCGGCGAGCAGCGCGGCGGCCGCACCGGTCAGCGACAGTTCGCTGGTGCCGTGCACCGCGAACGACATCTGCCTGCTGATGATCAGCGGCCCGATCACCCCGGACAGCAGCCCGAGCAGCGCGGCGGCGAGCACCGCCTGCTGCACGAAGTCGTAGGAGAGCAGGTTCGCGGTGGTGCCGAAGTCGAACATCTTGCCGAGCACACCGGATAGCTTGTCGATCACGAGCGCACCACGCTCGAATCCTGTTCGGCACCGGCGACTTCCGGGGCGCGATGGCCGTCGCCCGCGGCACCGTGGCAGTGCGCCCCCGCCGTGCCGAGCGCGTCCATCGTGTCCCCGGTGCCGACGACCACCAGCCGCCCGCGCACCCGCAGCACATCGACCTCGGTCTGATACAGCTCCGACAGCACCGCGGAGGTCATGACTTCCTCCGGCGTGCCGATCCGGAACTTGCCGTCCACCAGGTACAGCACCCGATCCACCAGCGGCAGAATCGGATTGATCTCGTGTGTCACGAAAAGCACCGCGGTGTCGTGGCTGCGCCTGCGCTTGTCGATCAGCTCCGCCACCAGTCGCTGGTTGGCCAGGTCCAGGCTCAGCAGCGGTTCGTCGCAGAGCAGCACCTTCGGATCGCCGACCAGCGCCTGCGCCACCCGCAGCCGCTGCTGCTCGCCGCCGGACATGGTCTCCAACGGCGCGTGCGCGAACCTCTCCGCGCCGACATCGGCGATCGCGGCCGCGACCTTGCGCTTGCGGTCGGCCCGCGCCCGGAGCCCGAGGCCCCAGCGGTGCCCGTCGTAGCCCAACCCGACGAGGTCGACGCCGCGCAGCTGCACCCCGGCATCGATCGTCTTCTGTTGCGGCACATAGCCGATGTCGGGGTTGCCGGTCCGCGCGGGCCCGCCCGCGATCTCGGCGGTACCGGCACTGAGCCCGAGCTGGCCGAGCAGCACCTTCATCAACGAGGTCTTGCCGGAGCCGTTGGGCCCGAGGACGGCGACGAATTCGCCTGGCGCGACGTCGAGATCCAGTTCCTGCCAGAGCGTGCGTTCACCGAACGACAACCGGGCCCCATTGAGCCGTACCGCCGAAGTGTTCGAAAGTGCTTGCCGCCGCGCCGGTTCGGTGTGTTCGCTCACCGCGACCCCCTGGTTCATCGCAGTGCTCGTCAACTCAACGCCGCGCTGAGTGCCTGGGCGTTCTTGGTCTGCCATTGCAGGTAATCGACTCCGGCAGGCAGGGTTTCGGTCACCTCGACGACCTGCAACCCGTTGGACTGCGCCACCGAACGCAGGTCCTTGGTGATCTTGTCCTGCGTCTGCACGTTGTACACGAGTGCGCGAACCTGCTTGCCGGTCAACAGCTCCCGGGTCGCGGCGACCGCGGCGGGCGCGGGATCGGTCTCCTGCTCGATCGCCTCCTGGAACTCGTGCGGCGTCCGATCCTCGACTCCGGCGGCGAGCAACAGGTAGTGCGCCAGCGGTTCGGTCTGCAGCACCGGCGTTTTCGGGTGCTCGGCGGCGAGTTTGCCCGCGATCGCGGTGATCCCGGCCAGCCCGCTCTTGAAGGTGGCCGCGCGCTCGGTGAAAGCGCTAGCGGCGCCGGGGGCCAGCTCGCCGAGGCTGCCCGCGATTCGATCCGCGACCGCGGCGACGGTGCTCATGTCGTAGAAGACGTGCTCGTTCTGGTCGCCCTTGTTCGGCCGGGATTCGAACGCGTCGACGGTGCGCTTGTCCCGCCCCGCCACGGCCTTCTCGGCGAACTCGTCGTAGCCGCCGCCGTTGTAGACGACCAGGTCGGCGTCGCGCAGCTTGGCGGACTCGACGGCCGAGGTCTCGTGCGAGTGCGGGTCGGCGGACGGATCACTGATGATCGACTCGACGGTGGCGTCCGGTCCCGCGATCGTGGCAGCGATATCGCCCCAGACGTTGGTGGAGGCGATGACGGACGGCTTACCCGAATCCTTCGCATCGTTGCCGCAGGCGGTCAGCGAGAGTGCGGCGACAACCCCCACGGCGACACCGGCGAACCGTATGGCAAGGCTTGTCTTCACGCGGGGGCACTCCTGTGACGCTCAACAGCTGGTGACGCACTCGAGCGGGTGACACTACGCAGCTTAATGGAAATGGTTTCTGTTTCACTTTAGCAACTGCGCGCCGCCGAGACGAGTCCGGGCCCGCCGACCGGGACGCGCACTTGCGCGGCCGTCGACGGGCCCGGGAGAACTGCGATGGAGCCGGTTAGACGAGCACCTCCACCGACTGGCCGAGCAGTTGGGCACAGCGCAGCAGGCCGAGATGGCTGTAGGCCTGTGGATGATTGCCGAGCGAGCGTTCGGCCACCGGGTCGTACTCCTCGCTGAGCAGTCCGGTCGGTCCGGCCACGTCGACCAGCTGAGCGAACAGCGCCTCGGCGTCGGAACGCTTGCCGATCAGCAGGTACGCCTCGACCAGCCAGGCCGCGCAGAGGTGGAAGCCACCCTCGCCGCCGGGCAGGCCGTCGTCGTGGTGGTACCGGTACACCGTTGAGCCGCTGCGCAATTCGGCCTCGGTCGCGACGACGGTCGCGGCGAAGCGCGGATCGGACGGGTCGATCAGTCCGCTCAGCCCGATGTGCAGGGTCGCCGCGTCCAGGTCGGTGCCGTCGTAGGCCGCGGTGAACGACTGGACCTCGTCGTTCCAGCCCTTCGACTTCACCTCGTCGGCGATCGTCTCGCGCAGCACCGCCCAGGCCGGGTCGACCTCGCGCGCGAACTTCTGCGCCAGGGTGAGCGCCCGGTCGATGGTCAGCCAGCCCATCACCTTCGAGTACACGTGGTGGCGCGGGTTGCCGCGGATCTCCCAGATGCCGTGGTCGGGTTCCTGCCAGCGCCGCTGCACCGCGGAAACCATGGCGCGCACCAGTTCCCAGTCCGCGTCCGGCAGCGCCGCCGCCGGATCGGTGATGCCCTGCAACTCCCGCGCGTGCGACAGGCTCGCGATGAGATCGACGATCGGACCGAACACGTCCAGCTGCACCTGCATATTGGCCGCGTTGCCGACCCGGACCGGGCGCGAACCCGCGTAACCGGGCAGCTGGTCGATCACGGCCTCGGGCGGCAGCGTCTCGCCGTACAGCGTGTACAGCGGGTGCAGCCGTTCCGGGCCGGGCAGCGTCTCGAGCACCTTGTGCACCCAGTCGAGGAATTGCTCGGCCTCGCCGAGCGACCCGAGCGACACCAGCGCCTGCGCGGTGAGCGACGCGTCGCGCAGCCAGCAGTACCGGTAATCCCAGTTACGCACGCCGCCAATGTCTTCCGGCAGCGACGTGGTGGCCGCGGCCAGAATCGAACCGGACGGCGCGTGCACGAGCCCACGCAGCGTGAGTGCGGAACGCTTCATCAGATCCGGCTTCAGCGGCGGCAGCTGCAACTTGCCCGCCCACTGCGACCAGTAGCTCTCCGCGATCCGGCGCCGCTCCAGCTCGTCGGTCTTGGCCGGCTTGAGATCGGAGGTGCCGCAACGCATTTCCAGCACGATCGGGCCCTTGGACGGATCGACCACGGCGCGCGCGGAATCGTGCGTGCCGTCGCTGATGATCTCCCAGGTCAGTCCGGGGGAGCGCAGCACCATCGGATCGTTGGTGCCGAGCACCCGCAGCCCGTGCTCCGACGCCTCGATGCTCACCGGCACCTGGCCGAATTCCGGTCGCGGCGCGAACGTCACGACGGCCTTGGCGTCACCGGTGATCACCCGGGTCAGGTCGGTGCGCGTCGCGGCCACATCGTGCGGCAGGTAGTCCACCACTTGCAGCTTGGCCCAACGGGTTTCGACCGTCATGGTGCTGTCGATGTAGCGCTGCGAGAGCGGCAGACCCGGCCGCTCCGGCTCGATGGTGAAGTGCCCGGCTTGCGGTCCGCCGAGCAGATGCGCGAACACCGCGGCCGAATCCGGCTCCGGATGACAGAACCAGGTGACCGTCGCGTCGGGGGTCAGCAGCGCCACCGAGCGCGGGCTGGCCAGCATGGTCAGCCGTTCGATCCGGGGCGCGCTGGCGCCGGCCAGCCAGGTGCGCCGCTCCTCGAGCAGGAAGGCGAGTGCGCAGGACACCGCCTCGGTGCTGTCGACCCGGTGCCTGGCCTGGCTGTCGCCTTCGCCGACCTTGATGCCGAGGTCGGGGCCGGACAGCACACGGAACGCCTTCTCGTCGGTCACGTCGTCACCGAAGAACACCGCGGCGGACGCGGCGGCCTGGTGCCGGATGGTGTCGAGTGCGGTGCCCTTGTCGGTTTGCACCACGGCCAGCTCGATGACGGCCTTACCCTCGGTCACCTGCACGCCGAACCACAGCGCCGGACCCTGCCGGACCTGGGTCAACGCCCGATGTCCGATCTCCGGGCTGGCGTTGCGCACGTGCAGCGCGACGCTGGCCGGTTTGATCTCGACGGTGACGCCCGGGTTCTCCGCGGAGACCTGGGTCAGCGCGGTCTGCACCTCTTGGAGCAGTTGTTTGGCGTCATTGTCGATGGCGTGCACGAAACCGACGTCGAATTCCGACCCGTGGCTACCGATGAGTTGTACTTCGACCGGAAGTCGCGACAAAGCCGCGAGATCCCGCAGGGCGCGGCCGGAAATGACCGCGGCGGTTGTACCGGTGAGCCCGGCGAGCGCGCGTAACGCGCTCACCGATTCCCGGTGTGGAAAGGCCTTCGCCGGGTCGGACACGATGGGCGCAAGCGTCCCGTCATAGTCCGACGCGACCAAGAGTCTTGGCACTCGCGCGACCGTCGACAGTGCACGACGAAGTTCCAGTGGCAGATCCTGTGCGCTCACGCATCCAACCTAGTGATCGGAGGAGTTTTTTCATGGGCGGGCAGAACAATACTGGGTTGAATTTGCCGCACCGACGCCCGCCGCTATGCGTGCGCTGTATCTGATTTTCCGCGACTTCGACCGAGAGTGCGCGCCGACCGTCCGAACTCGGGTCCGAGCGGCCACGACTGGTCACTTCATCGTGTGCGCTGCGATCATGCGGACCCGCGATGGGTCCCGCACGGTGCTCGCAAAACTCGCGCTACCCCGGTACGCCGAGCGGCGGGCGCCGGCACGAATTCCGTGTGCCCGCACCCGCCGTCGGTGTGATTGTGATTTTCCGCACGAACCCGGCGTTCGGCCCGAATTTGCCGGGTATGCGCTGGCTGTCCGAATGCTATGTGCGGTCGCCCAGTAGAAGGTCGACGGTCAGTTCGAGGCGTTCGGTCACATCGGTCGCGGAAGCGCGCCGGGTCAGCCAAGCAACCAGGTTCGACAGCCACACATCGCTTATCACCCTGGCAATGGCCAGCTGACGTTCGTCGGGTTCGCCGTCGTTCATGGCGCGGGCGAATACCCGATCCATCACCTTGCCGACCCGATCGACCTCCGCGGCCGCCGACGCGTCGGCGAACATGAACGCGCGCGTCATGGCCTCGGTGAGCAGCGGGTCGCGCTGCATCATCCGGGTGATCTGCTGCAGCAGCAGGTGCATGCGCTCCTGCGGCGACTGCCCGGCAAGCGGCTTGCGCTTGCCTTCGATCTGCTCGAATTCCCGGGAGAGCGCGGACACCAGCAGGTGCACCTTCGAGGGGAAATACCGGTACAGCGTCCCTACTGCGACATCGGCGCGTTCGGCCACGGCGCGCATCTGCACCGCGTCGTAGCCGCCCTTCGAGGCCAGCGCCAGCGTCGCGTCGAGAATCCGCTTACGCCGTTCCCGCTGCGCGGCCGAACTCAGCTCGTCTTCACTGAGCGTCGTAACGGTCGCGGTAGCCGGTGCCGCGTTGGAGTCGGCCGGCTGCGATCGGGAGGGACTGGCCATCGGTGAGAGTCCTTTCCGGAGACGTCGTTGGTGTAACTGGCCCGAGTATCGGCTCGGCGGTCGTCTCTTGACTTCCGCACAGCTAGGATATTAGAACATGTTCTAGGTGTGGGAGTCACGCCGGGAAGGCGGTACGGAGTGTGACCATCGCCACCACTGACGAGCATAAAGCCGTCCAGGAGTCGATGCGTGGGTGGGCCGGATCGGTGCGTCCAATTGCAACAATGCGAACCGATCCGAGCGCCTTCTGGCGCGCGTACTGGCCCGGCCTCGCCGATCTCGGCATCTTCCGGGTCGCCGTGGCCGAGGACTCGGGCGGCGCGGGCGGCTCGGTGGCCGACCTCGCCGTGCTGGTCGAGCAGGCCGCGCACGATCTGGTCGGCGGGCCGGTGCTGGCAACGGCATTGGCCAATCTGATCACCGCGGGGCGGCTCGACGAGCGGTTACCGTGCGGGGTCGCGCTCGACTTCGTTGTCGGCGCGCAGGTCAGCGTACCGGCCGCCGACGGCGACCTGTCGCTCACGGGTTCCTGGGATTCGGTACTCGGCGCGGCACCGGAAACCGCTGTGCTGCTTCCGGTTTCCGCCCCGCACGGACAGCGCTGGATCTTGCTAGAGCCGGATACCGAAGGGCTTCGGGTCGAACCGCTTTCGCCGCTCGACCTGAGCACACCGCTCGCTCGGGTGCACTGCACCGACGTGCGGGTATCGGCCGAGCAGATCTTCGCGTCACCGCACGCGGTCGAGGATCTGGTCGTGGTTCTGGCCGCGGCCGAACTGGCCGGGCTGGCGGGCTGGTGCCTCGAGACCGCGGTCGAATACGCAAAGGTCCGTGAGCAATTCGGCCGCAAGATCGGGTCGTTCCAGGCGGTCAAGCACATCTGCGCCTGGATGCTGTGCCGGGCCGAGTTGATCCGTGCCGTCGCGGCCGACGCCGCGGCCGCGGTGGACGAGGGCGGTGCGGAGCTGCCCGTCGCGGCCGCGATCGCCGCCGCCATTTCGCTGGACGCCGCGGTCGATACCGCCAAGGACTGCATTCAGGTGCTCGGCGGCATCGGCTTCACCTGGGAGCACGACGCGCATCTGTACCTGCGCCGGGCGGTGGCCTTGCGCCAGCTGCTCGGTGGGTCGGCGCGCTGGCGGGCCAGGTTGACCGAACTGACTCGCGCGGGTCAGCGCCGCACCACCGGTGCCGATCGGGTCTTCGCCGCCGAAGGCGTTGCGGCCGTTGACGGCAACAGCGCCGACGAGCTGGCGGCGGAGGTCTCGCGAATCGCCGCACTGCCCGTCGACCAGCAGCGGGGCGCGCTGGTGGATGCCGGTCTGGCCATGCCGCACTGGCCGCACCCGTACGGTCGCGGTGCGGATCCGATGACGGGCCTGCTGATCTCGGAAGAGCTGCGCCGGGCCGGTCTCGCCGCGCCCGACCTGGCCATCGGCGGCTGGGCCGTGCCCACGCTGTTGCAGCACGGCACGCAGGAGCAGATCGATCGCTTCGCCTGGCCGACATTGCGCGGCGAGGTCGTCTGGTGCCAGCTGTTCAGCGAACCGGGCGCCGGGTCCGACCTGGCCGCGTTGCGCACCACCGCCAAGAAGGTGGACGGCGGCTGGGTGCTGAACGGGCAGAAGGTGTGGACCTCGTTGGGCGACAAGGCGAACTGGGCGATCTGCCTGGCCCGCACCGATCCCGACGCGCCGAAGCACCGCGGCATCAGCTACTTCCTGGTCGACATGCACAGCGCCGGACTGGAGGTGCGTCCGCTGGTGCAGATCACCGGCGAGGCGCGGTTCAGCGAGGTGTTCCTCGATGACGTCTTCGTTCCGGATGATGGCGTGGTCGGCGCACTGAACAACGGCTGGAAGATCGCCAGATCGACGCTGTCGACCGAGCGGGTGGCAATGGGTGGCAACGGCATCGGCCCGGTGCTCGAAGAGTTGATCGCGAAATCGCCCGCGACCGGACCCGGTGCGGAATTGGTGAACGACCGTCTCGGCGGATTCGTCGCCGATGCGATTGCAGGTTTACTGCTGGAGCAGCGCGCCGCCGTAAAAATGTTGGCAGGCGCCGATCCGGGCGCGCAGAGCAGCGTGCGCAAACTCGTCGGCGTCCGGCATCGGCAGGCGGTCGCGGAATTCGCTGCCGAGTCGGCAGGTCCCGCCGGTGCACAGGACTCGGAAGTGGTAAAAGAATTCCTGCTCACACGCTGTTTATCGATTGCAGGCGGCACCGAACAAATCCTGCTGACCGTCGCCGGTGAGCGGATTCTCGGGCTACCTCGCGACACGGACAGCTAGCGACGAGCCCGCCCGTCGCCCGACCACCACCCCTCATCGAATCGCGGAGCGATACTGAACTAACTGGAGATATAAGCATGGATTTCACCAGGGACGAGGGCCAGGACGCGGTGGCCGAGGTCGTCGTGAGTTTGTTGGAACGGGAACCGGCCCGTGATTTCGCGTTATGGCCGAGCCTGGTCGACACCGGCCTGCTTTCGGTCGCCGTGCCGGAGCGTTTCGGCGGCGACGGGATGGGCCTTTCCGAGGTATCGGTGCTGCTGACCGAGCTGGCCACCGACGCCGTCGCGGTGCCCGCATTGCCGACGTTGGGCTTCGGGCTGCTGCCACTGCTGTCGCTGTTGCCGGACAGCCTGGCCCAGCGGGTGTTCCCCGAGGTGGCCGAGGGTGCGGTGCTCACCGCGGCGCTCAGCGAGCCGGCCGCACCGTTCGCGGTCAAGCCGGAGACGGCGGCCGTCGCCGACGGCGATTCGGTGCGGATCACCGGCCACAAGATCGCCGTGCCCTATGCGGAGGAGGCCCGATGGCTGCTGATCCCGACCAATTCCGGTATCGCACTGATCGATTCGGATGCCAAAGGGTTGATCCGGGTGCCCTCGCCGGTCTCCGGTGACATCCCCGAATGCACCGTGCGGCTGGATCGGGTGCAGATCCCGGCCGAGCAGCTACTACCCGGTGGCCTCGCGGACCTGCACCGACTAGCCCTCGCGTCGATCGGCTCCGTCGCGGACGGGCTGCTCAAGGGCGCGCTCGTGATGACCGCCGAACATCTGCGGACCCGGCGCCAATTCGGCAGGCCGCTGGCCGAATTCCAGGCCGTCGCCCAGCAGATCGCCGATCTGTACGTCGTCTCGCGCACCCTGCACGTGGCCGCGGTATCGGCGAATTGGGCACTGGCGCAGGACGATTCCAGCCAGGAGCACCAGGCGCGGATCGACGACGATCTCGACGTCCTCGCCTACAGCGTGGCTGCCGATCTACCTGCCGCCATGCAGAAGTGTCATCACCTGCACGGCGGTCTCGGCGTGGACATGACCCACCCGATGCACCGCTACTACTCACAAGCCAAGGACATCGCTCGCTGGCTCGGCGGCGCATCGTTCCGACTAGATCGTTTGGGGGCCAGATGTTCATCGACCTGACCACCGAGCAGCGCCAGCTGCGCGGCGAATTGCGTTCGTACTTCGCCGATCTCGTCACACCGGACGAGGAAGCCGCGATGGCGGTGAACCGGCATGGCGACGCCTACCGCGAGGTGGTGCGCCGGATGGGCCGCGACGGCTGGCTCGGCGTCGGCTGGCCCAAGCAGTACGGCGGGCAGGGTTTCGGCCCCGTCGAACAGCAGATCTTCTTCAATGAGGCAGTGCGCGCGGATGTTCCGCTGCCGCTGGTCACGCTGTTGACGGTCGGCCCGACCTTGCAGCAGTTCGGCACCGACGCACAGAAGAAGAAGTTCCTACCCGGAATCCTTTCCGGTGATGTTCATTTCGCGATCGGCTACTCCGAGCCGGAGGCGGGCACCGACCTGGCCTCGCTGCGCACCTCCGCGGTGCGGGACGACTCCGGCGACTGGATCGTCAACGGGCAGAAGATCTTCACCACCGGCGCGCACGAGGCCGACTTCGTCTGGCTGGCCTGCCGCACCGGAACGGTTGAGTCACGGCACCGCGGCATCACCATCCTGATCGTGGACACCACCGATCCCGGCTACTCGTGGACGCCGATCATCACCTGCGACGGCGCGCACCACACCAACGCGACCTACTTCGACGATGTCCGGGTGCCCGCGGACATGCTGGTCGGTGAGGAGAACGCAGGCTGGCGGCTGATCACCACCCAGCTCAACCACGAGCGGGTCAGCCTCGGTCCGTCCGGCAAGATCGAGCAGCTCTACGACCGGGTGCGCGATTGGGCGCAGCCGCGCGGGGTGCTCGGCGAGATCGATGTGCGCCGCTCACTGGGCCGCATCCACGCCATGGTCCGGTTGAACGAGCTGTTGAACTGGCAGGTGGCCGCGACCGTCGACGGCGACCCGGCCAGCGTGATCGCGGATGCCTCGGCCACCAAGGTGTTCTCCACCGAGGCGCTGCAAGAAGCGGGCCGCCTGGCCGAGGAGATCGTCGGCCGCTACGGCGATCCTGCCGAGGCCGGTACCGCCGAGCTGCTCACCTGGCTGGACCGGCGAACCAAGCAGAACCTGGTGGTGACCTTCGGCGGCGGCGTCAACGAGGTCATGCGCGAGTTGGTCGCCACGGCCGGGCTGAAGCTGCCGCGAGTACCCAGATAGCCATAGACAGTGCTAGTCGAGAAGGAGCCGCGCGTGCCGGAAACTACCAGTCCGGAAGCGATTGTCGCCGAGGCCGAACGGATCAAGGCGGTCGGCGATTGCACACCGCGTTTCGGGCGTGACCCGGTGAACCAGCCGATGATCAACAACTGGGTCGAGGCGATCGGCGACACCAATCCCATCTACGTGGACGAGGCGGCCGCCAAGGCGGCGGGACATCCGGGCATCGTCGCACCGCCGGCCATGGCACAGGTGTGGACCATGTTCGGGCTCAACGGTGTTCGCCCCAAAGACGATCCGATGGGCGAGGCCACCGAACTGCTGGACGCGGCCGGATACACCTCTGTCGTCGCCACCGACTGCCAGCAGACCTATCACCGGTATCTGAATGTCGGCGAGCAGGTGTCGGCGACCAGCAGGTTGTCTGAGATCCGCGGTCCGAAGCGGACGGCGCTGGGCGAGGGGTGGTTCGTCACCTTCCTGACCAGCTGGCACGTCGGCGACGAACTCGTCGCCGAAATGCTGTTCCGGCTGCTGAAATTCGCGCCCGGCACCGCTGCGCCGTCGGCGCCCGCGGGCGAGCGGGTCAAGCCGTTGGTCTCCTGGGACACCGAATTCTTCTGGGAGGGAGCGAAAGCGGGCGAGCTGCGCATTCAGAAGCTGCCCGACGGTTCGTTGCGGCATCCGCCGATCCCGGCCCTGTGGAAAGACAAGTCGGAGCAGACCGACTACGTCGTCGCCTCGGGGCGCGGCACCGTATTCAGCTATGTCGTGCACCACGCGCCGAAAGTGCCTGGGCGGCAACTGCCGTTCGTCGTCGCGCTGGTCGAATTGGAGGAAGGGGTGCGGATGCTCGGCGAGCTGCGCGGTATCGATCCCGCGGAAGTGCAGGTCGGCCTGCCCGTCCGGGTGGAGTTCGAGAAGCTCGACGACGAGGCGACGCTGCCCGTCTGGCAGGTGATCGCATGACTACGACTGTCGTACCGGCCGACGTGCAGGTCGGTACCGTGCTGCCCGAGCTGGCGATCCTCGCCGATCCGACCTTCGTGGTCAGTACGGCCTTGGCCACCAGGGACTTTCAGGATGTACACCACGACAGGGACAAGGCGGTAGCCCGCGGTTCCAAGGACATCTTCGTCAACATTCTCACCGACACCGGGCTGGTGCAGCGTTTCGTCACCGACTGGGCCGGGCCACGCGCGGTGCTGAAGTCGATCGCGCTGCGCCTCGGCGTGCCGCTGTACGCGGGTGACACGCTCACCCTGTCCGGGATCGTGACCGCCATCGACGGCGGCGACATCCACATCGACGTGGTCGGCAAGGACAGCCTCGGCGACCACATCACGGCGAAAGCCGTTATCGCTTACCGGAGTTCGCATGAGTGAGCACGGCATCTCGGGCTGCGCGGCCATCGTCGGCATCGGCGCCACCGACTTCTCCAAAGACTCCGGCCGCAGCGAATTGCGCTTGGCCGCCGAGGCGGTCACCGCGGCGCTGGCCGATGCGGGTCTGACGCCCGACGACGTCGACGGCCTGACCACCTTCACCATGGACACCAACACCCAGGCCGCCGTCGCCAGGGCCGTCGGCATTCCGCAGCTGAAGTTCTTCAGCCACATCGGATATGGCGGCGGCGCGGCCTGCGCCACCATCCAGCAGGCCGCCATGGCAGTGGCCACCGGTGTCGCCGATGTGGTGGTGGCCTACCGGGCCTTCAACGAACGCTCGGTGTCCCGGTTCGGCCAGTTCTCCACGGCTTTGGCGTCCGCCCCCACCTCGTCGGGGATCGACGCGGGCTGGTCCTACCCGCAGGGACTCGGCACGCCTGCCGCGCAGGTCGCCATGGTGGCCAGGCGCTACATGCACGTATACGGTGCCACCAGTGCGGATTTCGGACAGGTCGCGGTGGCCGACCGCAAGCACGCCGCGGTGAACCCGGCCGCCTTCTTCTACGGCAAGCCGATCACCCTGGAAGACCACCAGAATTCGCGGTGGATCGCCGAACCCCTGCATCTGCTGGACTGCTGCCAGGAGTCCGACGGCGGGGTCGCCATCGTGGTTACCAGTGCCGAACGCGCCCGTGACCTGCCGCAGCGCCCGGCGGTAATCACCGCCGCCGCACAGGGTTCCGGCGCCGACCAATACGTCATGACGAGCTACTATCGCGACGCGATGTCCGGCCTGCCGGAGATGGGTCTGGTCGGCGACCAGCTCTGGGCCCAAAGTGGTTTGCGCCCTGACGATATGCAGGCCGCCATCCTCTACGACCACTTCACTCCGTTCGTCCTCATGCAGCTGGAGGAACTCGGTTTCTGCGGTCGCGGCGAGGCGAAGGACTTCATCGCCGACGGTGCCATCGAGGTCGGCGGCAGGCTGCCGTTGAACACGCACGGTGGACAACTCGGCGAGGCCTACATCCACGGCATGAACGGAATCGCCGAGGCGGTACGCCAGATTCGCGGCACCTCGGTGAATCCCGTGGCGAACCTGGAGAACATCGTGGTCACCGCGGGTACCGGCGTACCGACCTCGGGTCTGGTGCTCAGCGCCAACTGAGCCGTGCGCTAACGCAGCGGCGCGCCCGGCTGGTCGTGCGTCGAGCAGTGGATGCCACCGCCGCCCGCGGCGATCTCATCGATCGGGACCGGGACGATGTCCCGGCCCGGCAGATGATCGCGCAGGATGCCCTGCGCTCGATCGTCGGCCTGCCGGTCACCGAATTCGGGCAGGAACACCGCGCCATTGGCGATGTAGAAGTTCGCGTAGCTGGACACGAACTCATCGCCCTGGCCGGTGATCCGGTCGGGATCGGGCTGCGGCAGGTCGATCACCTCCAGCTTGCGTCCACGTGCGTCGGTGGACTGCGCGAGCACCTGCCGGGCCTGCTCGCTCGATCGTGACCAGGAGTCGGCGGGCGAACCGGGAAACGCGGTGTCCAGCAGGACAACTCCGGGCGCCACGTAGCGGACCAGGCAGTCGATGTGGGCATCGGTGATGTCCTCGCCGCACACACCCGCGCACCAGATCACCTTCTCGATGCCGAGGGTCTGCTTCAGCTCGGCCTCGAGCTGGTCGCGGCTCTTGCCGGGATTGCGGTTGTCGTTGACGATCGAGCTCTCGGTGACGAGCAGGGTGCCCTCGCCGTCGGTCTCCAGCGCGCCGCCCTCGGCGACGAAGGGCGCCGTGTAGCGCGGAATCTGGTAGCGCGACAGCAGTTTCCGGCCGAGCGGGCCGTCGTTGTCGTGGCGCTGCTTGTTGCCCCAGCCGTTGAAGCCAAGGTCGACGCCGACCACCTTGCCCGCCTGCTCGACGAAGACCGGGATGGTGTCGCGGGCCCAAAGATCGTCCACGGCAAGCGAAATCACCTCGACGCCGCTGCCGCACGCGCGCTGCGCGGCGTCGCGCTGGTCGTCCCTGGCCAGCATGACCACCTGCTCGTACTCGGCGATCTCGCGGGCCAGTCCCGCGATGTCGTCGCGGACGTCGCCGAGGTACCGCCCCCAGATCGCCGCCTGGGCGGGCCACGACATGTAGGTGCGCGCGTGGCTTTCCCACTCGGCACCGAATCGGCCGCCGGGCCCCGCCGGCTCCGGCTCAGGGGCAGTGGGGTCGCCGCTGGGGGCCGACGGCTCGGATGAGCCGCATGCCGAGACGCCTGCGGCGAGCAGGCCGGCGAGGACGCTGAAGGCAGATCGGCGGGACATGTGGTTCTCCATCACGGGCTCCGATAGTCGAGGATCCTGGTCAAGATCCTGACTGAAATTTCAGTCAGGATTTCACGGTACCATTGATCGCATGTCTCGTCGTGATTCGATCCTGGAGTCGGCCGCCCGCGTGGTCGCGCAGCGCGGTATCCGTGGCCTGCGCGTGGAGGAGCTGGCCGAAGCGGCCGGTGTCTCCACCTCGCTGATCTACTACCACTTCAAGGACCGGGCGGGCCTGCTCGCGCAGACCCTGGATTTCATCAGCGCCCGGGCCGAGCGCTACACCGAGTCCGGCATCGACTCGGCCGCCGACCCACTCGGACATCTCGAGGAATTGCTGCTGCTCGAGCTCCAGGACACCCCATTGGTCGTCGAGAACAGCACCGCGTGGGGCGAGTCCCGCGCCACCGCCGTCTTCCAGCCCGAGCTGCGCGACCAACTCCGCAGCGCCACCGTCCGCTGGACCGATTGCTTGAGCGGACTGATTCGCAGTGCCCGAGATCGCGGCACCGTCCCCGCCGATATCGCACCCGACGATGCCGCCGAACGTCTCACCGCGCTGGTCGAGGGCGTGAGCATGCGCTGGCTCAGCGGTTCGCTCGAACTCGACCGCGCCCGCGAATTGGTGCGCGGCGCAATCGCTCTCGAACTAGGCGTGCGGCGGTAAGTTGGAAACGGCACGCTCGCCGCACGGGAGGAGCCCCATGACCACCGCTCGGCACATCGTCGACGTCCACGTCCTGCTCATCCGCGATGGTCGCCTGCTGCTCAGCAAGCGCCGCAGCGACGACGAATTCGACGGCCTCTGGCACCTCCTTCATTTGGCAAGTCGGGTGTCGGAATGATGTTTGTCGGCTTCGTTGGTCGTCTGTCTGTGGGGTGGCGCGAGCCCGGTTGGGCCGCGCCTGAGCGGCTGGGAGTCGATCGTGGTTGAGCGCTATCGCAGCTTCGTCGACGTCTACGTTCTCCTGCGCCGAGCTGATGGCCGTGTCCTGTTGATGGAGCGCGCCAACACCGGATATGCCGACGGGCAGCTCTGCCCGCCCAGCGGTCACCTTGAGGAAGGTGAGTCGGTGATGGCCGGAGCAATCCGAGAGGCGCATGAGGAGGTCGGTGTTGTCATCACGCCAGCTGATCTGACCTTCGTCCATGTAGTGCACCATCGAAGCCCGGAACAGGTGGGCCGCGTCGGCTTTTTCTTCCTCGTCGATACTTGGGACGGCGAACCGACCAATCGCGAGCCGCATAAATGTGCTGGTCTCCTTTGGGTCGAGCCAGCTGATCCGCCCGCAGCAACCGTCCCCTATAGCGCTGCGGCCCTTCTCCAAATCGCCCAAGGACGCCAGTTCTCCCTCGATGGCTGGACAGAACTGGCCGAGATCACTGAATCTGTTCCACCAAAGGTGTTGCTGTGGAACGTCATCGAAGAGAACAATCTGCCCGGTTAGGACGGTGAAGAGTTCAGTGGCCTGTCATAGAGTTCAGTGACGGCTATCGGCAGATGGTCGTGAGACGCCACGAAACCTCAGTAAGCAGCGATGGGGCTATGGTGTTGACGTGGAACTCCGCGAGTCGTCAGGTTCGTCGGCGTTAACCGAACCGTCGGTGCCGTCCGCACTCCGCGAGATTCGTAATGCTCTTGTCGGTTCAGAACGTGTCGACTTCGAGCGCCGTTACGGCGAGGAGTTGGTGGCCGCAGCCTCGTCACTGGACCTGACGGGCGTATTCGCGGTGTTGGACAGCTTCCGCGAGGTCGCCGAGATCACCCGACGTCACGGCACCGACGCGCACATCCGGATGCTCGCTCACGTCACGGACCTCCAGCAGGGTCGGGATGTCGCCAATACCACCGCCGCGGCCACGCACCGAGCGGAGATCTACGCCAAGCTCGGCTTGTAGGCCGATGACTTCCTACGAGATCGCTTCCGGCGCCCGCGAACGGATCGATGGCAATCTCAACGATCGCGCTGGTGTCCTATGCCGATCCGACAACTAACGAGTGCTGGCGGCCATCTGATGGGAGATGGCCGCTAGCAACACGCAGGTACGGCGGTCGGTGCCAATAGGCTTCAGGCCGCTTGCAGTGAGGCGGAAGCCTTTCGCAAGGCCGTGCGGCGGTTGGTTTCGGCCTTGGCGCGTTCACCGCGCCGGAGTTGATCATCCTGTATGCGAATCCACCCCTGGGTTATTAGCCATCGTTGTTGCGCCCGGCCGTCGGCGGCGCTGAAGAACAACGGGATGCCCTTCCGGTCGGCGGTTGACGCGGCGATCTGCTCCCAGCTCGGGCTTTGATCCCCATGGAGTCGTCGATAGATTCCGATGTAGCGGGCGACGAGGTGGCCCACAGTTGCTGCGGAAGCGGGCGAGACATGGTCGCCGTGGAAGCGGTTGTAAAACCGTCGGCCGGTGCACAGGGAGCGAGGGGTGCGATTCGATGTGATCCACCCGGCCCGGTCGAGGATGGTGAATGTCGGTTTCCTGGCCAGCCGATACTCGGGCACCTCGCCGAGTGCCAGGATCCACCAGTCCACAACTGGGTCGGATTGCCAGGCTTCCTGCCAGGTCGGGCCGACGCCGTAATTGGCCCATTGCAGCGAGATGGACGACGACATCGCCTCACCGAGTGAGTCGACATCGGTGCGAATCAACGCCTCGAACTGTTTGATCTCAACCCGCTCCTCGTCGCGGACTGCACAGACCCTATTGCCCGGCAGGGTCGTCACCGCAGCGTTCACTGCGTCCGGCGTCGGTACCTGCCCGGCCTCCAGCAACTCGATGATGACCGCGGCAGCTTCGCCGGTGTACAGCGCTAGATCCAGCGGCGCACGTTTGGCGAAGCCATAGCGAGCCGGGTCGATCGCTCGCGACAACCGTGCTGCGGCGACGGTATCGCCGGCCAACTCAGTGGCGGTCAGCCAAGACTGGGCCGTCTGGTCGACGCCGGCCCGGCGTCCTTTCAAAATCACTGTGGACAACGCTCTAGCTCCGATCTCGTGTGATGTGGTCAGTCACTCGAAGCGAGTCGATCCACGACGGACGCTCGCCGAGCTCGGCTTGCGCGGACTGCTCAGATCGGTCCGGTCGTGAGGGGCGCACGTGGCGTCGGGACGAGCATAGTACGACATTTATGCATGGGATGAAAGAGCATAGGACGTTTACGCTCTGGATCATTATGCGCGGGACGTATGTGGTTGGTCCCGTATGTCGAGCCCAGGCAAGCCACCCCGCAATCCGACCGCTATGGCGTTCGGAGCGCGGGTGCGTGCCCGGCGCACCGAGCTCGGGTGGAGTCAGGAAGTGGCTGCACACGAGTGCGGCGTCCACTGGACTTATCTAGGTCAGGTCGAACGCGGGCGGCGCAGCCCGCGGGTCGAAAATATTATGAGGTTCGCGATGGGGTTGCAGACGACACCAGGCCAACTGATGGATGGTCTGCCTGTGCCGCCAGCGCCTTGAGCGCCTGCTTGTGTCGACAGCACGTCAATACTGGCTCTGGCACACATTTCGTGATCGGTTATGCCTACGGAACGGCGCGCAGGCTCTCATGGCGTGGGTAGCTTGGGTCTCCGCGATTTCCAGCCGCTACTTGTGTGCGGCAGGTCTACGAGTTCAGATACTCGCGGTACTGCCAGCACCCGCATACGGCAAACACGAGAGCGAAGGCGAAACCTATGCTATTGCCGATCGCGCCGAGGACTACCAACATGGACGCCAAAACAGCGTTTAGAACCGCGAGCACAAGATGGCCGACATGTCCGCGTGCTGGAGGCTGGCGAGGGGTTCCCCCGGTGGCACCAATAGCTTGATTTGCGGCTGCCGTCGCATGCATGCTGTGTCGGGTGTCGGCGAAGACCGCCTTGCTTCGAGACGCCCGTGAACGCTGTTGATGCAAAGCCGCGCTCGCTACGGGCACGTGCCCGTTCGAGGCTCCAGACCGTCGCTGAGCGATCTGTCCTCTCTTGTGAGCTTTATTGCGATTCTTCGCAATAAGTTTGGCGAGCCGCTCCTCGGTCAGTTCGGGCAGTTCAGCTGAGGTTGCAGGTCGCTGCCGAGGGGTCTGTTCTCTATCGCGCGCCCCCGCAATATGTTTGGCGACGATGTTGATCGGCGTAATAGTTCCGTTCGGAAGGTAGGTGAACAATGCTATGTCGTGCGCGTCGGCGTAATCGACCGCGTGAGCGCTGTAGCCTGAGGCAGCAAAGAAGAGCATCTGCAGATCAAGTCTCATACCTCGTGCGCCAAATAGCCGTTGCAGGTCGGGTCGACCAGCTTGAGCTGTACGCCATTTCACCTGCGCTACGGCCCCAGTAGCGCGGACATCGATGCCGCTGTCTGCGCCGCGTGCGGTCACTTGGGCATCGCGGTATCCGAGCGAACGCATTTGACTCGTTGCGTTCATCTCTGCTTCCTCAGCGGAGCTTATGTGTTCCACGTGCGTACTCCCCTGCCGCGCAACGTCTCTGGGCCTTGCGAGTCTTTGCCTCCGGCCCATCGTGGCCTGGCTTGACTCACACTAGTTCAGGCGGGTGGCCGGATGACCCGGCTTCTGGCGGCCACTGTCAGCCGGATGACGCTGTCGCGGCAAATCCGGCGCGCGCCCGGCCACCGTTGCCCCTACGTTTGCGGTGGGCGGTCTGATCGCTGCCTTCGGGAGCTGCTGCGCCCCCGGCGGCGCAGATCCACGAACCGAGGCCGCCAGGAGAGCTGATCACGAAATATGTGCCAGAGCCAGGATTCAGCTGCCGTTGACAGCTTGAGATATGTCCGATCAGATCAGCATGGACAGCGTCACCGCGGGCTCTCGGTCACATTAGAAGTCGAGCGCACACCCACTGCCTAGTCGGCGCCCCAACCGAGGGGCCGATCGTTGATGCGGTCAGCTACCCAGGCTGAGACCAGTTGGCTTGGGCCGAGATCTTGGGCCCGGCCGAGCTGTTCGAAGCGCTTGTACAGGCTGGCGGGCAGCCTCAGGAAGATCTTCCGGACAATCACGATCTCCTGATCGACTGGTGGCAGCTCGATTGGCGCGGCGTCGGGGTCCACGCGCACGTTCTTGAGGAACTCGTCGCGCCAGTCGGGTCCGTAAGCCGCCCGCATCTGGGCTTCGAGCTCCTCCATGGGGTCGGTCTCCCCTTCGGTCCATGGATCCTTCACAGTCAATCCCTCCAGTCTCGTGAACAGTTGAGTCAAGCCATGGGTCCAGCTCTCGGCGCAGACCGCCAGCAAGGCCGGCCCGCACCGGGGGCACTGGGTATAACGAGTTGCAAACTCGATATCCCCAGTGCCCAGCGCGGGCTACGCTGATCTACCGGAGGTTGCCTAGGTGCACGGTGCAGCTGTCTCGGTGGTGATGATGATCGTGGATATCGCCTCGAGCCCGGGTCGCGAGTTGATCCGCCCGATCAGTGATTCGGTGCGGGCGCGGATGGCCGATGCCCAGGGCAACGAAACGGTCGAGATCACTAGCGTTGTGTTGTTCAGTCCAGCTGGGATCGGCATCTCGTTCCGGTCGAGCAAGGGCTCGTCAGCGAACTCGGCAGTGATTGCGCTGAGCCACACGTCTTCGATCGGGTGGCGGCGCAGCGGCTCTTGTGCTTGGCCGCAATCGTTGATGTGTGCGGTTTTCATCAGATGTGGTCGGCAGATGACGCAGGGGATTGGTTTCTTGTCGTCATCCTTGCCGAGCCAGCCGTTGTGGCAGCCGTGGGCACTCACGTAATGCACTACTGATCGGCCCCTTCAGTTGTCACGCGGCTTCGCCGTCGTCGTCGGATTCGTCGGATTCGTCGTTCGGTCGGCCGGCGGGATGATTGTGGATCCAGGCGAGGCTGCCGAGATCGAGGTGCAGACGAGCTCGAGTTACTGCGACGTAGGCCAGGCGGGCATCGTCGTCATGGATGGGTCCGGGCTGTCCGTCATCAGTCTTCGCCGGCTCGTTGAAGTCGCTGGCGATGCGGAGTTTCCTCCATTCACGCCCCTTCGCTTTGTGTGCGGTGGAGATCGTCAATTGAGCGCTGGGTTCATCGCTGAGCTTGTTGATAGCGGCCAGAATCGCTTCGACACCGTGTTCGTCGATGAGCTTGACGAACGGGAGAAGATCGCCGCCCTGGGGGTCGCCGCTCGCGTAGTACTGCACCTCTCCCCACGATTCGAACAACGAGAGTTCATGATGGGTTGCGCGCCGTCCAGCTTTGAGGTCGCGAGCGGCTTCGGCGAGCGAGCGCAACGTGCCACCCCCACCGACCAGAGCAACCTTGATGCCCGCATCGAGGGCCGCGATCACTTCGCACATCGCTCCCGCGTTGGTCCGGCAGACAATCGCGTCGGGTTCATCGACAACCCCGACCTCGGTGGACAACTGCTCGCTGCCAGTGAGTCGGATCGGCGCGTCGATGGCATGTAGCCACAGATTCGCGACGTCGGCTACCGCGGCCCCGAAACGGAACGACTGCGTCAGGCCCAGATGCATCCCGTCGAAGCCGGACATGACGTCACGAGCTCCGCGCCACCCATAGATCGCCTGCGCTGAGTCACCCACCATGATCAGCTGTGCCCGGCCTCGTTGGGCGATGAAGATCTGCTCGATACACGGGTTCGTATCCTGTGCTTCGTCGAGCAGAAGAAATTCATAGTCCAGCTCCGGAAGGGTGAGGGCCCACATCTTCAGGTAATGATCGTGCTCGAACCGCACGTGTCCGAATGTGGGGTTCTGAAGATCGTTCCATGCTCGCCGGGCGAAGGGCAGGATGAGATTCGTGAAAGCGTGGTGGTGTTCGTCGGTTTCGATGCCCCGCATCCGCGGCACGTGCCGAGCGTTGATCGTGTCGTCGCCGGAGTGGCAGTACTTGGCCACCGCTCTCATCGTGGCGTAGTACTGGGCGGAGACACTTGCAAGTCGTTCCCCGATGCGGACTTCGTTGCGTATACCGAGCTCGACGGCTACTTGACGTGACGGGGTTCGTGGGGCATTGAGTCGGTCACGGTAGCGCTGTCCGACTGCTCCGAAGGCCAGCGAATGCGTTGTGCGGCAGTCGATATTGCGTGGGAAACGCCGACGGGCTTCGTCGGCGACAGCCTTGTTGAATGCGATGTACAGCCCCCGCCTCGGGGTACTCGCCCCCAGCAACTGCAGCGTGGTTGTCTTGCCGGTTCCTGCGCCAGCCTGGATAGCGAGGTGCTTGTCGGTCCCGAAGGCAGCCATGGCCGCATGCTGCTCCGGTGTCGGTTCCCCAGCAACAACTTTCGGTCCGGCTACAGCCGCATTTCCCGTGGCGAGGGCCGGTGCGAGACCGGTCGGCGCCCTGGTATCAGCCCGTTCCGGGCCGAGGATCTTGATGTTGGAGATGAGCTTGTCACCCGCGGCACCGTTGATCATCGCGATCAGCTGGGCTGATGTGATCCGAAGATGAGCAGTCCGTGCCTTCGTCGCGCACTGGACGGTCAGCACTCCGCCTACCAACGACGTGGGCGTGGCCGTCGCCGCGGTGTCTTGGCCGAGGAGCTCTGCCCACCTCTGCTGGATGAAGCACAGTCCGGATTGTGCGGTGGCTCTCTGCGTATCTGCCGGTGAGGGAAATGGGACAGGTTCGGTTGTATTCAGGCCTTTCTGTGCCACCGGCTGCGCGGTCGCGTTGTCCTTTTTTCCGACGGCGCGCCCAGGCCGTTGCCGGTTTGCGGGCTTTCGTTGCGATCTCTTACTCATGACTGAGATTTGTACACTCAGGTTCGCTTAAAATAACGGATATTTACCCCGGCGTGTTATGTCGGAATCATGCATGTAATTCGCTGACTCCTACCTGTTGAGGCTGTTCAGGAAGGTCTTCGGATATTTGTGCCGATATCTGCCGGATGGCTGTAAAAATACTCTGCGCACGCCATTTGACTAGAATGCAGTACGCATTCTAGCTAAATGAAAGAACTATTTCCGTGCCTGGATGTCGTTTCTCAAGCCTTCAGATTTTACTGAATGCTTGAATTCTGGAATTGCAACCATTTAAGAACAGCTTGAGTATGTGCTACTCCTATCGTCCTTTGTCCTTCGATCGGCGGGGTCATCACCGGCGCCGTGTTGTCGTGCCGGATCGGTCTTCGGCGGCGGCTCCGCGCTGGAGCGGGGCCGCCGGCCTGCCGGTTGAAGGCAGCCGGAATCCCCCGAGTGGATCTCCACTCCCGCGAGCCTGCCCGAGCCCACGCGAGCGAGCAGGTACGGTGACACCTGGGTCGTTTCGAATACTGACGATTCACGCGCGGAACCCCGCCCGCGCCCTCGACAAGCATCGGGCGGGGTTTCACCTTCCTGAGCCGACGTCGCAGCGCGCCGTGAACCGACCGCAAGGGCGGGCGGCGACTCAGCTACACAGTGGCGGGGACCAATGGGAACACGACGGTCGTCCTGTCGCGCTCAACCTCTGCCGCGCCAACGAACTGCCGCGCGCCTGCGGCTTCGAAGTATGCGGGGCTATTCGGCGGCTCCAGCCATATTGCCGTCGGCGGAGCTGCTGCCGAGGTCGGTGTAGGTTGCGGATCATATCGCCACGACGCTCGACCGACTCGCGATACTCCGCTTCCTTCCTTGGCCGCCAGCTTGACAAGGGCTCGGTGGATGGCGTGTCCGGGCCGCATCGGCTCGGCCCACCCGCGTTCGATCATCCATGTCGCCAGATCGCGCACCGCCAAATCCTGTCCAGGATGGGAAGCTAGCGCACCCTGCAGCAACTTCGTCAACGTGCCGGCTGGTGCGCGACTTCCTGAGGCCCGCTTGGGTTGTTGACTCGACGGCCGTTTGGGTGAGGGTGCCCGCTGTCCGGCGGGCGAATCGGGGGCTGGCCCGGCAGGCGACAAGGCCATCAACCGCTGGCACACCGTCTGGGTGGCTTTGCTCGGGTAGACCGAATCCCCCAGAGCTTGTGCGGCCTCGAAGAACTTCGCCAGGTGCTCCATGATCTCGCGCGCTGCACGCTCTTGCTCGACGATGGCAGCGTACGACCCACGTACACGCTTCATGATGGCCTTTCACTGTGGGTAGATTGAATACATTTCCACGCGCGATACTGCGGTGTTCCCCTCCAACAGCGGGGGTAGCCCTCGACGGGGCCATTTGATCACACAACGTGTCAAGGCCGTGGACGCCACGCCCGAGAGGCTTCGATGATGTGGCGAGTGGAGTAGGCGGCCTGCTCGAGCCTGTGGGAGTCTCGCCACCGAGGATTGCCGCCGATCACCGTGTCATGTTCGGTGCTTGTGCTCGGATGTCACGGCCTGGGCATACGCCATCGGACTGCACCACCATCCCGGTGGTCTTGCACCCGACACAGCGACCAAGCCACAAGGGGGTTCGATCAAGGGAGCATTCGGTGCACCTCGGGTGCGATTGTCGGTTCACCTACATCTCGAAGGATCGGTCCTCAGAACCGGCAGACTCCCCGGGTGGATGAGGTAGTGGCTATAGCCCGCTTGTACGGGGCACCGATGAGATCTCTGTGTCGAGAGCATGCGCAGATGCTTGACACTCGAATCCCCTGGGGCGTAGGAAGTTTCGGGGGAGCGATCTGCTAGGGACCGCGAGCTGCGTCGGCACCTGGCGGCCCTGCGCCATGTCGAGGAGGCTTCCGGTGACGGCGCGGTGACCCGCTGGCATCTCGGTAGCAGCCATCCGGCGTGAACGGGGCTGCTCAGGCTCTGTGGTGTTCGCAGAGCTCACTGGCGGCAACCGTGGACAACCCGGCAGGGTGTTCGGAGAGGCGTCAGGGCTCGAGCCACCCCTGGCGTCGCTTGCGCGCGTAGTAGTCGTCTTCTTCGTCCCAGTCGTCATTGTCTCGGTCCGTAGCTGACCCCGTTGATGTCTTTGTGACTGGCGCAGACAGTGGCGCGCGATGAGGACTCTCTATTCCCGGTGTTGTCGTGGGAGTGGTCCAGCGTCGCTCGTGCGCATCCGATTGCGCCGCCGTCGGCTGCACCGTGGCGCGCGTCAGGGGGTCTGGCTGAACGGTCATGTCCACTACTCGGGCGACCTGTGGATCGTCCATCAGTTCCTGCATCGCCGTCGCGGCACGCGGTTCGGCATCCTGAACTGCCTGCTGGTATGCGTGCAAGATCAGGTTGCACAGTCCGTTCGGGCCACCTGCGATGGCTTGGGCGTCGATCGATATTGCCTGCAGGTGGCCTTTCGAATCGACCTCGATTGATACGCCACCGGTCCGGGCCGACCCTCGGATCTGAGCCAATGCCTGCTGCGCTCGCAGGATCTTGATACCGACCTCGTCGTGGGGACTCGACATGATCAGCCTTCCGTCAGTTGGCGGGCGGGATGTGCGGTTCCAGCACGGTCGCTATGCGTGTCAGATCAGTGCACGGGTCTGGTCGTTCGGCATTCATGTCATTGAACTCGAAGGTGACATATCCGCCGACGGTATCAAGCCTCATGAGACACACGAACTTTCGATTCTCACCGGTTCGATGGTCCAGGTCGCCGCGATGGGTGCCGACGGTGATCGGCGCCAAATCCCGGTCCTTTCCCTTCTTCCATTCCGCGGCGCCGTCACCGCTGGCGTAACGGATACCGAGAGAAAAGTCGGGATTGGCCTGGCTGAGCCACGTGCAACTTTCCCCGGGGAACTGTCCTTGCGACTTCCGTTCTGGATTCACTCCAGCGTCGCGCAACGTGGTGTCAGGAAACGCGGAGCAGGGATCCCATGGCGGCGCCTCTGCTGGTCTGTGGTCCCCGTCGCATGCCGTGATGAGGACAGTAGTCGCGGCTAAGGCTGCGGTGAGGGCGGTGATGGCTTTGGATTTCGAGTGGACTGAGCAGCTGATGGTCGCCATCTCACTTCCACTGGTTGACGTGGGCGGGCACCTTGTCGCCTCGCAGTACGGAGACGAATAACTGTTGGTCAGCGGTGGTCATGTTGCCGCCGAAGACGATCTGATTGATCTCGTTGTCCCCTGATCGGGCGTCGATGACGTACTGATTGGAGTCGTCCCTGTTCAGGCCGGCCCCCTCGAGAATCTTGGGGACCGAAGCAAGATCACCGCTTTTGAGATCTTCGAAGGGTTTGAGAGCGCCGTGGTCGGTGAAGTTGCCGGGCAGCGCGTTGGGGTCGACGCGGCCTGCGTCGACGAGTGATTGCAGCATCGTGTATCGGCGGCCGGCGTCAGCGCGTACATCGGTTTGCTGTTCGGTGAGGTCGAAGTTGTCGTAGCTGATGGCTGGGTAGGGAGTGGAGGGTTTGTCGTTGATTGCGCCTACCGTGGGGTCTTTGAGGAAGGCCTCGATGGAGTTCGCCATCGGGGACCACACGTACTTCTCATAGGGCAGGGCCTTGACTCCCAGGTTGATGTACTCCTTGGCGGTCATGAATCCGGCGCCGAGCTGCTCTTTGCGGTGGGCACTTGCCGATTGATCGTCATAGCCGTGCAGTCCACTCTCGGCGGCGATACCGCCTTCGACGAGCCCGCGTAAGCGACCTGACTCGAGGGCCAGTTCCGGTCCTCCTTGCCCGAGGGCGAACGCGCGATCGAAGTTGTGCGCTTGGGCTATGGCGGCCCCGTTGATGATTGCCGCAGCCTTCGGATCGCCGTCGAGTAAGGTAAAGATGCGCGTCGATTCGACTGGGTTCAATGTGCCGAATCCGTGTGTGCCGGTGAGGTTTTCCGCCGCACCTGCCATGTTGCCGACGTAGGGTGCGAGTGCCCCGGCGACGTGTTGGGCCACGCCTGGGGTCATTTGCGCGCCGTGGGGCATCTTGAGGTCGGCGGAGTTCTCACCAGTGGACAGGACGTTGAAGTTGTTGGTGCCGTCGGAGGAGTGTGTGGTGGACAGGATCTGTGACAAACCGTGCGCGGATCTGCCGGCAAGCTCGGCGTTGGTGAGCTGCGATTGGTAGTGCGGATCGCCGGGCGCGACGGTGACTTGTGCGTCTTGGTGGATCCAGTCGAGCATCGAGTTGATCGCTGGTCCGTTGGGTCCGTCGGGCCAATGCCGTTGCAGTAGCGGCATCACGTCGGTGTCGGCGTGGTAGCCGGAGCCAAGGATCTCCGGGCCGCCTTGGCCGGTGAGGATGGCGGTGGTTCCTTCGTGGTTGCGGGCGGCGATCTCGACGGACTTGCTGATCGAATCATCGAGCGGGTAGCCAGAATCCGGATTCAGCTGGTTGTTGTGGGTCTGCTGCCAGGACAGGTGCGAACCCTGGCGATACAACTCGGTCGAGGTTTTGGTACCCGGTTCGATGCCCTGGTCGGACATGCCGAGTGCGTCGAGCAATTTGTTCTGTTTGGTGAGGAACGCGTTCATGTTCGCGTTCTCGGGACGCTGTCCCATGTCGGGGTATTGCTGGGTGTTGGCGTCGGGCCCTTGGGTGCCGACCCGGGTGGAGATCAGTTGCTTGATATCGGTGGGCAGCCGGTCGTAGCTACCTGGCGAGGTCGGTTTGCCGTTCCTGTCGCGGCCGGTGCCGACCTTCTCGTCGGAGAGCATCAGCAGCGCATTGCTCATGGCCGCCGCGCTGGTCTGTCCAGCCGGGCCTTGGGCTTTGAGCTGTTCGCTGGCGGCGATGAAGCCGTCGGCACCGGCATTGTTGAAGAACTGCTGGGTGAACTCTTGCGTCGCCGCGGGGATGGTGGCGCCGTTGCCTTGGAGGTAGGCGGCGAGCTGTTCGGGGGGCACGCCGGAGGCTTTCATGTCCTCGCCGAGTTCGGTCAGTAGCTCTGGCGGGATCGGCTGGCCGGAGGCAACAGCGTCATGGATCTTCTTGCCCAGGGCCGCTCCTGCCGGCCCGCTCAGTGGTGTACCACCGCTGTCCTTGCCCCCGCCGGGGCCGCCGTGCGCGGCGAGGTCGTCGAGGCCTGCCGCGATAGTGGCTTTCGCCGCTGCGATCGCTGAGCCGGCATTGGCCAGCTGCTCTTTGAGGCGGGTCTGAAAATCGGCGGCCGCGCGATTGAGGTTGCCCTGCATCATCGCAGCCGTTGGGTCGGTCTTGGCGTTCGGGAAATCCGGTGCCGTCACACCGCCGTCGGGCCACACCGACATACCGGCGCTGGAAGCTTCGCCATGGATCTTGACCAGTGCGGCCTTGTACCCGGCAATCGTCGATCCAGCGGAGATGAACGACTGGGCGACGGCATCGGCGGCACGGAAGGCCCTGGACGCAGCGAGGAATTCGGTCAGAGCACGCGCTGAGGCCGCGGAGGCCGCGTTGCCTTGCCAGCGGAGTGCCGTATTGTCCACTGCGCGTTGAGCTTCGGCCATCCGATCCGAGAAGTTCTTCCCGGCGGCTTCCAGGTCGTTGCCGGCCTGAGTCAGGGTCTCGGGCTGCCAATTGTAGACCTGGCCGAGGGTTGGAATTTGGATCGTCATAGCTCTGCCCGCAGCTTGTTCAGCTGGTCGGTAAACGCTTGTTCGACGGTCTCGTAGTCGGTGGCGCTGGTAGCGGCGGCATCGGACATCGCTCGAAGGCTGTCGGCTTGTCGCCCAAAGGTGGCAGTGAACTTTTGGGCCACATCGGTGGCCACTTCGCCGAGACCACTGTCGGGCATCACTACCTGCGTAAGACCGGGCATCGGTATGTGCGCGATGGCATCGGCCTTGCCCGACAAGTCCTGCGCCAACTGTCGTAGCGCATCGAGATCGGCCTGCAGCATTTCCCCCAACAGACGTACCTCTCCCTCGCAGATATCAGTCTGGGGCCGACGCTATCACAGGATTACTGGACGATGCCGGGTGTGGATGCTGCCAAGATTTGAGAGTGAAATAGGCAGCTGAGCTGGGCCGATTCAGTATGGACTGAGCTGGTGATTAGCGGATTTCGGCGAGCTGGGCGAGGTGCTGGGCGAGCTCGCTGTCGCCGACGGGGGTGAGTGTCATGTCATGACCGATAGTGAGCAA
Source organism: Nocardia sp. CA-128927 (assembly GCF_050955855.1). Classification (NCBI taxonomy): domain Bacteria; kingdom Bacillati; phylum Actinomycetota; class Actinomycetes; order Mycobacteriales; family Nocardiaceae; genus Nocardia; species Nocardia sp. CA-128927. The sequence goes on from NZ_CP192087.1 coordinate 749,911, forward strand.
GTAACGGCCGTCGCTGGTGAAGTCCAGCCAGGTGCGGTGCCGCGGCGGCGGTGACATCGGATCCTCTGGGGCGACAGTGATAGTGAAGTAGCCGCGAGCGTCGATCGGTCGGCGCAAGACGTGCCGAAACCGTTTGGCGCGGCGACTGTCCTCGGTCTCTTGCCATTGGCTTGCATCGGTGAACAACACCGACCGCCGAGCTTCTCGCAGGGCGTCGAGCCTGCCCGCAGGCGCCGAGCCGATCGCGGTAATCAGGTGTTTGGCGACGTTGCGGGCGTGGCAGGACACCACCGTGACCGTGTCGGTCGTGGCAAGGATGGCCGCGCCCCAGTCAGAGAAGGCGGCTCCCAGCGCCAGGATCGGGTCAGGCAGTCGCTGTCCGCCGAGGTAGCGGTCGCCGAACACCGCGATCGTCGTGACATCGGTACGGGCGAGGAACGTCAATGTGCCGGTCAGGTCCGGGTCACCGTTGAGCGGGAACCGCTCGGCGAGTTGCAATGCCGCCCTTGCGCTTTCAGTGCCTACCGTGCCCCTGGGTGCGAGATTGATCGGGTATGGACGGCGATCGTGCCTGGTCTCGGTCGCCCAGACATGACTGAATTCGTCCGGGGTGAACACCCACCGCACTAGCCATCTCCTCGTGTCCTGTTATCGGACTTCCCACTTGGGGGTGGCTCGTCGTCGGTTGCGTCCCAACCGATGACCGCGGGCATCGTCGGATCGACCTGGACGAGCTCCTCGTGCGTACGCCGCAAATAGTCAGGGCTGCCCTTGCTGCGGTCAGAATCTGAACCTTGTCCACGGCTTGCCCCCGGCATCCCGCTCATCGGCGCGGTCGAACTGCCCGTTGTTGAGCGGACACCAGCGGGGACGGCTGGGTTGGTTCCCGCAGGTGACTGTGGTTGTCCAGGTATCGAGATCCCTGGGCCGCCTGGGCGATTGCCGGGCGATCCGGGGGCGCCGCTGGTGACCCGAGGGGTACTCGGTACTCGGGAGCCGGGCGATCCGGGGACGGAAGGCACTGTGGGCGAAGGTGATGCCTGCGTTTTGTCCACAGGGTTGACGCCTGCGGGGACCGTCGGTGTGTTCGGGGTTGACGACGGCTTCGTTGCGTTCGTTGCGGCAGGGTCATTCAGTGACGATGTCGTCGTCTGCGCAGGCGTCGTGGCGTTGTTTGGTTGCGGATTTTCTCCAGGCGGCTGCTCGGCTGGCTTGCCGTCTCCGGTCTCGCCATTCCCGTCTCCGGGTTCACTATTTTTGCTGTTTTTGGTGGGGTCTCCGGCACTGTTGCCACCGTCGACTCCGCCGGGGCTCTCACTCGGCTGCTGATTGACATCACCAGGGCTCGGCGCGCCAGGGCCAGGGGGCAGCGGAACGAACCGGGGAACACTGTCACCGGAGGCAGGCATGGTCGGGTTGTACACGAAGTTCATCGTGTCCTGCGCGCTTGCTTGGGCTTCGGCTGCCGCGACGTTGTAGGCCGTGCGCCGGGCCGCTCCGTCCGCGGACTCCTTCACCGGGTCGGGGTCCTCCTGATATGGCGGAGGCGGCGGCGGGATCGCGGATTTGACCGTCTGCGCGGCGCTGGAATTGAGGGCAATCAGGCGCTGAACCGTCCGGGCTGTGTCGTGCTGTTCGGCTCCTGCGCTCACGAACGCGGCGGTCGACTGCTGGGCGGTCGAGGCGAATGCGCCTGACCAGGAAGCGAACTCGCTCTTCACCTCGCGGGAGAATGCGTCGAACAGTTCGTGCAGCTTGTCGGCCCGGTAGCTCCATTCACTCGCGATCTGTCCCATCGCACCCGGATCCAGCTTCTCGTGCACCAGATCCCAGATCTGCTGGTGTATGTAGCTGTCGAACGATTCGCGATCGGGAACATAAGCCGGGTCGACCCCTGCGGCCCCGAATCCGCTCACGTGAGCAAGCTGGCTCTGCTGCTCGCGAATGTCGTCAGCGATCTCTTTGCTCGTCCGTCTGCCCACGACGCCCTCCCGATTCAGCTGTCCCCGACACGCGGAATAATCCCGCGCACCAAATCGACCATCCCCGAACATCTTTCAGGTGTTGGTCCGTCGATGAGATACGCGGCGATGACACGGTTGAAGTCGATGTAACCCACCTTGGTCTGCAGCAGAACATCGCAACCGGTGGCGGGTGCCTTCGGTCGCGCGATCAGCGCAGCGTGACCATCGATTGTCGTGTCCTCGATCTGTGCGCCGTCTGCGGTGAACTTCGCACGCCCCTCATCCAGGGTTCGGTTGCCCGACAGGATGCCCAAGCTGTACGCCTTGTCTGCGGACTTGAACTCGCAGCCCCGGAATGTGTACTCGGCGTGGATGTCGGTCGAGCGTTTGCGTGAGCGCGAGTCGTATCCGAGATGGCTGATTGTCTCGTCGTCGATCCAGGTACAGGGGTCGAAAGCAACGTCTGGGCGGTTCTGGTTCTGCTGCTTCGGCGGCTGCAGCTCGGGCGCGGTCAACGTCGGGAACGGTGGCCGACCGGCTGTGCTCGCCGCGGTCGAGCCAGATCCCGAGGCTGTCATGGCGGGGGAGCTCGACACTGGGTTGCCGTCCCCTGACGAAGTGCATCCGGCTGCTGTCAACACGCTCAAGACCAGAAGCGAGGCAGTCGAGAAGCGGCGAAAACTCTTGGTTTGCAACGCTTTTGCGACTGTCATGCGGGATCCTCGAGTTGGCTGGCTGCGACTTTGATCGCTGCTCGGTTCGCGGCGTCGGCTTGTTCGAGTTGCTTCCCGGCTACCAGGTAGGCCGCTTTGTAGCGCAGGACCGTTTCCTGGAATGCGGTCAACGTTTCGATGTACTCGCGCCCTTTGGCGCTGAACCCCTTGGCTAGCGCATGCCCTGAGGGGAGATCGGGGAAACCCGTCACGTTGTTGAGAAGCGAGGCGGCCATGATCTCGTCTTGCAACCCTGCCGCCAGCTTGTCGCAGGAGGCCGCGAGGCGGGTAGCGCCTTCTGCTGGCATCTCGAACGTGCCAGCGGTGGCCGCGTCGTAGGCCGCTTGGGCGTTCTTCTGCCCCTTGTCCGGTAGCGCCATGACCGTACATCCCCTCCGGTCTCGACAGCCGGGCATTACTAACCCGGCTTCGGTCCGAAAAGCGTATCAGTGCGCGTGTGCCGGCATTGGGTACTGACCTTCCGCCTGGCTTGACCTTGTACTTGTCTCTCGTGCTCAGCGGAGCAGCAACGGGACCACGACGTTCGCGACCTCGATCGCGCGGTCGTGTGGAGCGACACGGCTTCGTGGGTCCAATCGCAGCACCACGATGCTGAACGAGCCCAAAATCGAGGGGAAGGTCAGGTTGCACTGGTCGCCGGTTCTGTCGGACCCCGGGCGGTATCGCAGGCCGTTGCGGTCCGCGATCGTGACAGGTAGAAACTCGGTTCCCGCTTCCTTGCGGGTGAAGTCGTCGACTGTGTAGACCTGCGACCACACGTCGACCGAGTAAGTCCGCGGCTGGTCGTGACCGCCGCATCGTCTGAACCCTTCGATCCGGTCGATACCGCCGATGTCGGAGCTGAGTGTGCCCGGATCGACGCCGATCTGCCGCCAGACTTCCTCGCCGATCAGGCAGGGATCCCACAAGTCATCCAAGGGTGCACTGCCCGCGCCTACGACGGCTGCGATGGTTTCCGCTTTGTCCTGCATGCCGCGCCTCCTGTACCGCCAGCTAGGCCAGCGGCTCTGCGGAACTTTAGGTAGAAATAATGGTTCCTACATGCCCTTTGTATCGCATGCGATACATTCGCGCTACCGTACATACGTCGTGCTGTGCAGCGAGCTCACGAGATCGGTCAGGTCAGGCGTGCGATGATGCGGCCATGCCGGTGCCAGAAGCCTCGCTGTCTCCACAGCAGAGGAGGGTGCGCAAGATGAGGCGGGACGCTGTCGGCGGTGCTATTCGTCGCGCCCGTGAGTTGGCCGGGATGACGCGAGATGATCTGGCCAAGGTCTCCGGTGTATCGCAACCCGCTCTTGCTCGCATCGAGTTGGGAACCAGCAGCGTCCAGATCGATCGGCTGTGGGATCTCGCCGAGGCATTGTCCACTACGCCGTCGGTACTCCTGGCCGACGCCGAGAAGCACCTGTCACCGACCGCAACAACTGGCCGCGGCTGACTTCTGATTGACGACTTCACGCTGCCGCCCGGAGAGTACGGACGCGGCGTGTACACATAAGCGGGAAAGGATGTTCGTTGGTCAGAGGTGGCGGCGGCCGCCGCCTCGGCTGGCATCTGTACTGGTGGATGCCCCGACGTCATGCTTTTAGCCGAATGCTCCCGACAGCCCGCAGAGGTGGCCGGGAGCATCAACGCCTAGCTGGCCGGGCTCTCGCCCTCCGCCAGCAGCTTCTTTTCCATCAAGTCCACGATGGTGTTGAGCATGTCGGTGGTTCGCTGGACGACCGACTCGAACGCCTGCAGATTCGTCATGCCGTCGATTCCGAGGGCCACGCGCGTTTTCCGAGCCTCCGATCCGGCGAAGTGCGCGACACCGCCGCTGGACCGGAAGTCATACAGCTGCCGAAGGATCGCGGTGCAGTTGCTGTCATCGCCCAACACCTCGGTGAAGCGCTGTAGCAGGCCCATCGATCGTTCATTCTCCCTTGCGCCGCCGAGGTACGTCTTCAACGGCTTCGGGTCGATGCCGTCGATCATCGCGATCACAAGCAAGAGGAGGGACTTGCCGAGTGACGTCGAGTCCTCGTTCAGCGGGCCGATCATCGACTCCCACTCGGCAAGCTGGTCGTCTCGCAGTGCGCGCCAGATGGGTTTGCCGAGTAGCTGTTCCGAGACTCCGGCCGCGCGCTGACGCGCCCGCCGGAGATCGCCCGGGATGTCCTTGGAGCTCGCCGACTGGTTCAGGATGTCCCGCCTGAAGCGCCCTTCCTCCATGTGCCCCTCGGGCGGAACGTTGTGGGCCAGCCAGTGGTTCCACTCTTCGGACGGCAGCCGCTGGCCGATATCACCCAGGTAGACCTCGACCAGGCCAACTGTATTGAAGCCGATATCGACACCCCACAGGTTGTCGCAACTCAGGTGGGTTGCCGTGATTCGGTAGGCCGTCGGCTCGGCTGCATACGGCGCCAGTACTGCACGGTTGAAGTAGATCGGTGTCAGGTAGTGCGGACGACTGCCGTCGGGGTCAAAGTACGTCCCGAGTTGCTCGGGGTCACAGGTATGCCTGATCGGAGCGTACGAGTCGGGATCCACGTCGTAAATGAACGAGGGGTAGTCGACGTCCTCGCGATCGAACTGCTCAAACCGCGGCACGCGGGGACCACGTCGGCCAGTGAGGATGTACTGGCCCAACGCCCGGGAGCAAGACGGACGACTCAGCAATCCGCCGGAGGCCACGCCGAAGTGCAAGTGCGCCCACTCGTTTCGGAACGTATCGGAAACCCGTTCGAATCCGTCCTGATCTGAGTACCGAACCAGATCTAGCTGGAGGATGGCGCTTTTCCCCACTGCGGCGAGGTACTGGCGGAATTCGAGTACCCGAACCTCAACCTTCCAGCGATCTTTCGCTACGTCGTAGTGGATCAGGTCATGCTTCCGACCAGCCTGATCGGCATATTCCCAGCTGGTCGCGGTCGGATACGCATCCCAGTACCACAGGAACGGCTGGGCGATCTCGACCAGCGGCGTCGGCGCTCCTTGCGGCTGCCGGACCTGCGCGAAGAACTCCATGTCGACACCCTTCCGGGTTTCAGCGAGGCCAGAACCGAACCCCTCAGTGCCTGACCCGTCCGACCACACCTCGAACTGCCCGAGGCCGCGCCCGACCCAGCCGGTGTCGTCCAGTGCCGGCTCAGCGTGGGCCGGAACAATCAGGACACACCTGCGTCCGTCCCGAATATCTCCACTGACAGTGAGTTCTTCGATCGTCAGCCACCCGGACGGCTGGATCGTAATCGTTCGCAGAGCATCATTTGGCCATAGTTCCGCCGGGAACTCGGCGACCGGCTTCGGCCAGAGGTCAGCCAGGGTGTTGTTCAGGGGCGGGGTCGTATATCCGGGGATCGACGGCATGCTCACCAGATCAGCGTATGCCGGTGCACCCCATGGTGATCCTGGCGGCGATGAGCGATCTGAGAGGTTTGGACACGGCGTCTTGTGTGGTGAACGCGTTGTTCTCGGTGTCCGGTCGCGTCCAGGGCAGTCGCGTTCGAATTCTGGGATCATCGCCGCCCGCAGGTCGGCGACGTCGATGATCATCCACCACCGGTGATCGCTAACTCGTGCAGTATGCCGTGCCCTGGACGAACGCCGCCAGATCCTTGCGAACATCGACGACTAAATTGATTGCAGGACAGAATGTTTCGATAGTTGGCTATTGATTCCGGTGGCGGCTGTTCAGTTGCGTCACGGCTGTGGCTGCGGAGAGCTGTCCTTTGGCTTGATCGAGTTCGAGTGATAGTTCGGCAGCGATCTTGCGTAGTGCTGCGGTGATGCCGCGTTCGGTTGTGAGTTCGTATGTGAGCTTGTCGTTTTTGCCATGCAATGCCCTGTTCTCGTCAGCGAGCTCCTGCATCGCTGCAGGGGTCGCGTCCTGGGCTTTAGCCCTGGCCTTGAACAAATCGACGAGACCGGGGTGTTCGTAGACGACGTCACGGCGAAGCCCGGATTCGGCGATGAGTTCGCTGATGGTGAGTTTCCCCGACGCCGATCGTAAGGGGGTGCCGGCCAGAAGCCGGTCGGTAGCCGCGTTGATCGCTGAGGCTTCGGCGGTGCGGTCGCGAGGGGTCCGTGCCATCAGCTGCCTTCCGCTGCCCTGGTTGGCCGGATGTCGCGGCGGTGGTCGTGGCGGTCGATGATCACGCGTGCACGCGTAGCCAGTGCCGCGGCCCGGTCCCGCAGGGGTGCCGGTGCCAGTGGGTCCGCGGCAGCGGCTTCCCACTGCTGCGCGTTCTTTCGTTGCTGATCGATGTCGCGGTCGGTGAACGCCAGATTCAGGCAGTTCGAACGGCATTCGGACTCATCGGGCTGGTCCTCGGCGGCCAGCCCGGCCTCGAGCTTTGCTTGTCGGCAGGCTGCGGTCTCGGCCCGCCAGACGCAGGTTATGCCGTCGCCGTGGTGAATGTTGGGATCCGCTTTGGCGAGAAGCCGTTCGACGTTGCGGATGTTGGTGGTGACTCGACCGGCGAAACGGGCGCTGCGCTCGATGCGCTCGCGGTAATAACGCGCGGACGGTCCAGAGACGTGCTCGCCGTCAGCGAGAAGGGCAGTGTCGTCATCGATTTGTTCGAGCACCATCTCCAGCCGCTCGACGGACAGGTCGTCCATCCATGACATGTCCGCCCTGCCTGCGTAATTCATGGTGACTTTGGTGCTGACGTGCCCATATTGCAATGCCGCGGCAATGAGACCTCGTGGTCGGCGGACGATGAAATAGGCGAGGCTGCGCCGGAAACGAGAGGTATGTAGATGTTTGGTCGGGTCAGGCGGGATCGGCAGGCTGCCGTCGACGGGTCGGAATGTCGAGTTCACCCAGGCCACAAAGTCTCTGAGGTCCAGGAGCATCATCGCTGCGGATCTGGCATTGTGCTGGTTGGGGCGGACCGCATGAGGGTGATGCGGGCTTGCCGGAAACAGCAGCGGATACTCGCCGAGGTTTTCGAGCATGGCTATGGCTGTGTGAACGGGCTCGACGACTACCCAGGGACGATCCTGGGGATCGTCGTCGGGTGCGAGGGGATTACGGTCGAAGCCTTTACCGCGGCGGCCGACGATCAGCAGTTCGCCGGTTTCTGGATCACGGTCTCGGCAGCCGCGGACCAGGTTGAGAGCCTCTCCCGGGCGTAGTCCGGATAGGTAGCAAACGATGGTGAAGCAGGCGGCATACAGCAACCGCACCAGGGTCGGCAGTTCCGCGACGCTGATCGGACGGCTCCGCCATGGCTGTCCGTCGATGTGCCCGGTGATCGTGCCGATGTAGGTGTCGTCGGCGACCGGAAGTCCCGATTGCTCGATCATTCGTTTCTGACGCTTCGACAATCCTCCGCGCTTGTCGTCCGGGACGCCGACCAGGCGTAGGACCGCACCGAAATTCAACCCGCCGTCGAGCTTGCCAGGCAGCGAGCCGCCTGTAGCGCGCAACCGATCAAGGAAGGTCGGAAGTCGTGAGCCGAGTGTGCCCACGTAGACGGCTTGCGAGGAGTGGGTTCCCTCGTCGAGTTGGCGATGTTCGATCCAAGCGTCGCTGATATCGGGTCCGAGGACTTCGACCATGCGCAGGGCCCAGGCAAGCAGCGCCTCCATGGTGTCGGGGTGGATGCGCGGGGTCTTGTTTTCGAACCCGGTGCCGAGGCGGGCGACTAGGTCCTTGTCGGAGACGCCGGCCCAGGGATAGTTGGCGCGTGGGCGTGCAGGTTTGGGGATGTGCTCGCGGAAAAGCCAGAACGTGCGGACAACTTGGAGCAGGTCGGCCTTGCGGTCTTCTCGGCGCGCCAGAGCGTGAATGTGAGTTCGGTAAGTGTCCAGATCGCCGTCGGTGACGTCGCCGAGGTGGGTGATGCCGCGATCGACGAGCCAAACCGCGAAGACGCGCAGATCACCGAACCAGTAGGACACGGTCTTGACGCTGGCGCGCTCCCCCGGTCGTCGGGCACCCGGACCTGGTGGATAGTCATGATTCAGGGCAGCGAGGAAAAATGCCTTGAAGGTTGTCACCATCTGGTCTGGGTATCGTGTCCAGCGTAGCGGGGAGACGTTTAGGTGAGCGTCGGGATGTGCCGGTTTGATGTGCCAGATGGCATCGCTGAACCGCGACAGTGACGCTTGGTGGGTCCCGGCCCGAACGGTTCGGTTGTGTAGTACCACCGTGTCGTCGGCTGGCCATTCGTCGTCAGATTCGACCGCCAGGTTGTGGACGTGGGTCACCGCAGATCGAACCTTCCGTTGATGAGGTCATCGATGAGGTGCAGCTGGGCCGCGGTGAGGTCGCGGCGTGCCCGGTGGTGTTCAGCCGGTGTGTAGTGGCGCAGGATGTCGTGGAGGCCGTCGAGCGCATCCTGGTAGCGGTGAGTCCAGGTGTCGGGGTCCATGTGTGCCCGTAGGGCGTCGATTCGGTCCTTGACGGTGATCTGAATGGGTAGTTGATGTGGCAACGCGCGAGCGTTTTCGCAGTTAAGGCAGTTAAGAAATGAAGCGGGGCACGGTTCTCCGGGTTCTGTGTACGGGCCAGCGCGGTGGTCGATGCAGGCAGCCAGGGCGGTATCTTGCTCACCGGTGATCAGGCTGCGCAGAGTCTGCGGGCTCACTCCGGCTTCGCTGGATGCGCTGGTGAGGTCATTTTCCGCGCGAGCGAGGAATTCTGCGGTGAGCACTGTGCCGCCTTGCCGCTGGCGGGCTTTGTCGACCTGGTCGCGTAATGCTGCGCCGACGATGACACGGCTGTCGGCCTGAACTGTTCGGCTCGGTCGCAGATAACTGTCGTTCATGGTTTGGCGGGTGTGTGCGACGGGGCGGCGTCGGCGTTCGATCACCGTCAGTCGCATCCGGACGACATTGATTGCTGGTTTGCCTTCTCGCCCATCGTGTTTCGCCGTTGGAAAGCCACGGTTATGCGCCCAGCGCGCGACGTCTTTGGCGTTGGCTGCCTGCGGCCATCGGTGTCCCCAGCGGCCAGGAGTGGGGATGTAGGCGGTGATTGCCGTGCTGTGCCCGCCGTGGCGGCGTGTCAGTTCGGTAAGGTCGAGCAGCAGCCGGTAGACGCGCAGAGGTGACCGAAACAGTCGATGCTCTGTTTCATCGTCTTCGAGCACATCCGCCAAACCTGGCGGGAGGTCTTCCAAAGCGGTGATCATGTGTTCACGGTCGGGACCGCGTCGCGGTTTACTCGTTTCTAGCAAGGCGATGCCGTGCTCGGTGTGGGTGCCATCGCCGCGGTGGTGAACTGCCGGCCACGAAGCCACCGTGCCGAAGTTCTCCCCGGTGAGCGCGGTGAGCAGCAGCGCGAATGCGGTCGCCTCACCCTGAGTCAGACAAAGGTTGGAGACCACCTGGCCGAGCCCACCTAGGCGTGCGACTATCGCGACGCAATGACCGGATGGCGCCCGGGGTAGATCCCCAGTGCGGTCGAAGAAATCCAGTAACCGACCCAGTTCAGCCTCGCGACCGCTCGTTGTGCCGCAACGGAAGCCGTCGAGCAGGGCGCGCCCGGCCCGGATCCGATTCCGCGCTGTCCGAACATCCCTACGCAAGGCTGTCGTGATCAGCTGCCATGCAGCGTCGTCGTAGGGCGCACGGGTAGTGGATGCGGGGACGGGAACGCGAGCAGCTAGCAGCGCCGCTCGTGCGGCTGGCGGCAATTCCGGATCGTGCCTGAACGTGGTGCGCAACCGCTTGAGGTATTCGTGCTGCGACGGTATGTCGGCGTAACGGTCGACGAACACCTGGATATGCGCAGCCGTCAATTCCAGGGGACCTCGCGGCCGGGGCTGGGAGTCGGTTAACGACGCCGCGAACTGCTGAAGCGTGGCGTAGCGTCCTTCCGCGCTCTTCACACGTTTCACCGCCGAGCGAGCGCCGATCTCACGCGCGAATATCCGCGCCAGCCACCGCTGTATGCCAGGTTCGACGGGCAAGCCGGAAAAGTCGAATGTCTTTGTGCGTCCGCCAGATTCCTCGACGAACCGCACCGACGTTCCGTCGCAGCCATCCAGCAATCGTTGCGGCGGCCGCCAGTTCGGATCCGGAAGCGCGGCTCGCCGCCCCGCCCTCACCGGATGCCACCGGAAGGCGGGGAAGGCGCCACTCCCGTGACGACCCTGCCGCTGTCTTCGGCGACCGCACGTACCAGCGCATCGACAGCGGTCTGTTCGTCCTCGTCCAGCAACGACATCAGATAGTCGACCTGGAGCCCGGTGAATGGCTCGAGATAATAGTCGCGGGTCACCGACGGGCTCGCGTGACCCATCAAGGTCGCCAGCTGATACCAGATATCGCCGAGTTCCTCGCGCAGATCCTTCAACTCGTCGGTGGTGAACCCCTTCACCTTCTGTTCCCAGACCAGCGACAAGACCGAAAACCATTTCAGGCAGAAGGAATGTCGCAGCATATGGGGCCGGGCCCAGAGCGGGCATGGCATTCTGGCCCGATCACCACCATGGTTCGGGTCGCTGACGTGCCAGGCCCGCGTTACCCGGGTATTGGCGTGGTCGAACGTGTCCTCCCAACCGTGAACCTTTTTCGGCAATCCGTTCGGCGCCAACCACACTGCCAGCGGTTCCAGCCCCGCCGGTGTCGTACGGAACAGCTTGCGGCGCTCGTCGGGGCCGACCACATCTAGCGACAGCAACTCCGAACTAGCAGTTCCTTCGATATGCAGCGTCCTGCTGGGCAGGTTGTAGCCGGTGACCACGCGGATTCCGGGCAGTCGGTCGTAGCGACCGGACCGCTGTGCTCGCCGAATCACCTCAGCCCGCGACCCCTCTACCGGATCCAGACAGGCGTTCACCGCGGCGAGCGCTCGCCGCGGAATCCGGTAGACCCGTCCTTCGCGGCCGCCCTTGATGCACGCTGCCGACAACCACATTCGAGCACTGCGCCCACTCTCTGACACAGGTATCTCGACGTCGAGGATGCTGGCCCATTCCCGCAACCGCAGACCCGTCCCGTACAGGCCGTCAACGAACGCGACATCACGGTCCTCGTTGAACCCCTGCCAGCCCGTGCGCCGTAAACCATCGAATCCGTAACCGCGCAAACCGATGTTGCGCCACTGCTCAAACGCCGGTCGAAGCAACCACTTCACCTGACGCCGCGACGCGCCCGCTGGCCGCAGCGGATCGCGTCCACCGAAGCCGGAACCACCACCGACATGGCCGTGCTGTCGAGGCCCAGTACGCCGTACTCGTATCGTCGGCACCGGATTAAAAACGCCGTAGCGAGCCGACGCCCACTCATAGAAGCAGTTCAGCGCGGCGCGGTCAGCGTCGAAACTGCTGGCCTGGACCCGGCCCTCATTGCGCGCATCGGTCAACCGCCAGTCCTTGAACGCCTCCACATCGCCAATGGTCGCCTCATCCCAGCACCGGCCGAACACCCCCAAGAAGTCCAGCCACACCGCCAATGAGTACGCGTACCGCCGCCACGTCGTAACCGCCGCTCCTGCCATAGCTCCGGTCCTGAAGAACAAGTTGATTCGCGAATCCGGCCGAGTTCCCGCCGACGGCGACAGGATCGGCGTGCCGTGCCTCGCCCCGTTGCGCGCGGCGCGCTCGTGCAGACCGCCAAACCACTCCAGCTCTGAAAAATCAACCGTAGGAGAAGAATCGAAGAAGTTGTAGAAGTCCACCGACCAACGTGTTGAGCCACTCACTGAGACCCCCGAACACTAGTTTGTGTCATACATGAACCGACAGCTGAAGGAAGCCTAGAGAACCGCAGGCAAACTCGAAGCAGGCGAATCCGCCACCGCCGCCGCGGCCCGCGAGGCGAACGAAGAAACCGGCGTCCACATCGACCCCGCCGACCTACGCCACATCCACACCTCCCACGTAGTCGGCTCCGGCCGCGACCCCCGCCTAGGCCTCTTCTTCGAAGCCCGCCACTGGACCGGCAACCCCACCAATCGCGAACCAGACAAGTGCCACGAACTCCACTGGTTCCCCCTGGACGCTCTCCCCGACGCCATAATCGCCTACCCCGCCGCAGGCATCCGCGCCCACTTCACCGGCACCACCTACAGCGAACGCGGCTGGTACGCGTCAACGCACATCTCGCCTACCGAAGATTGACAACGCCATTTAGCAATGTAGTAACATACCTACATTGCGTGTTTAGGAGGTCAAATGACGGCCACCACTATGACGAGTCGAGAGTTCAACCAAGACACCGGTCGCGCCAAGCGGGCCGCGTCGAGTGGGCCAGTCATCATCACGGATCGGGGGCGTCCTGTGCATGTGTTGCTGAGTTATGCGGACTACGAGCGACTTACGGGGGGTGGCGTGACGATTCTCGACCTGCTCGGCCTGCCTGAAGGTGCCGAGGACATCGAGCTGGACCTGCCTGATTTTCGGGAACATGCTCAGGGTGCTGATCTCGACTGATGTTCCTCCTCGACACCAATGTGGTCTCCGAGCTCCGGAAGGCCAAGTCCGGCAAGCTGGACAAGAACGTGCGGGCATGGGCGGCCGACAATCCGGTAGCCGGCTTGTTCGTCTCGGCAATCACTGTCCAGGAGTTGGAGATCGGCGTGCTACGAGTCGAGCGACGTGACCCCGCGCAGGGGGCGATGCTGCGGACCTGGCTGGAGTCGCAGGTATTGCCATCGTTTGCCGAGCGAATTCTGCCCGTCGATGCAGCAGTGGCTCGACGAAGCGCCGGATTGCACGTTCCGAACACAAGGCCGTTCCGTGACGCGCTCATCGCTGCTACCGCGTTAGTGCACGGGATGACCGTGGCTACCCGCAACGCGCGCGACTTCGAACCCACTGGTGTGTCGATCCTCGATCCCTGGGAGTCGTCCGCAGCCAGCTGATCCGATAGCCGCTCTGGGGCTAGGGCATGACTCCTCGGAAGCAGATCGTCACCAAGTTGGTGAGTTGGCGAATGCTTTCTGGGGTGCCTGCTGCCAGGCTCGCGCGGCTGCCTGCGAAGCGGTCGAAGATTGCGCCTTCGAGTAGGGCGATGAAGTCGGCTGCGGCGGTCGCTGGATCTCGGATACCCATGGCGTCGAACAGGTTTCGGGCGCGTTCGGTGGAGAACAGACTGCGGGCTAGGCGGGGGTGTAGGTCGGGGTCGGATAGTAGGTCGAGGGTGAGGGCGTGGCGGGTTATCAGGTGATTGCGGCGGTCGGTTAGTAGGCGGTCGAGCCAGACGGCGATTCCGGCGGCGGTGGTGTCGGGATCGATGGGGTCGGTCGGGGTGAGTTGGGCGGCGGTGAAGTCTTCGCGGGAGCGGGTGGTGATTCGGTCGACGATCGCTTCGATTAGGGCGCGTTTCGTGCGGAAGTAGTAGGAGGCCGAGCCGGTGGGGAGGTCGAGGGCGGTGTCGAGGGCTCGGTGGGTGAGTGCTCGAAGGCCTTGGGTGGCAATCAGATCGATTGCGGCGTCGACGATCAGTGTGCGGCGGTCGGTTGTGGACATGGTCACCTTTCCTGGCCTCGCCTCGGCGGTGTCCTCTACAAATGTAGAGGAAAAGGAGGTGCCATGGAAATCAACGGTGCGACCGGCGCGGCTTCGGGGGTCGTCCTAGACGTGGATCAGGTGCGGGCGGTGGCACGGCTGGGGGAGTTGATCGATCGGCGGGGTCGGCCGATCAAGCGGCATCGGGGGATTTACCTGTATGGCAGGCCGGGGCGGGGGAAGACGATGGTGATGGATCGGTTCTTTGCCGAAGTCGCGTCGGATCGTAAGCGCCGCTATCACTTTCATCAGTTCTTTGTGCGGTTGCACGCGGCGGTGCATGCGTCCGGCTCCATCGATAAGGCGGTGGCCGCGCTGCTCGGTGATGCGCGGCTGGTCTGCTTCGACGAATTCCATGTGCACGACATCGGCGACGCGATGCTCATCGCGCGAATGCTCGACGCTTTGTTCGCGCGGCGGGTGACCCTGGTGGTGACGTCGAATTACCCACCCGAAGAACTGCTGCCGAATCCGCTGTTCCACGAGCGGTTTCTGCCGACGATCGCCCGGATCACCGCGAATCTGGACGTTGTCTCGGTCGACGGGCCGCTGGACTATCGCACGCGGGCAGGCCGATCACGCACCCGGCGAACAGGTTTCGCGGCCGGTCGATATCGGATCGATCCCGCGACCCGATCCGATCACGCACAGACCCGCGACGCTGTGAGCCCGGACGCGATCTGGGTGCAGATCGGCACCCGCCGACTACGCGCCCGATCCACCACCGATACCGCACTCACCATCGAATTCGCCTCGCTCTGCGGCACTCCCACCGCCCCCGCCGACTATGTCGAACTGGCCCAGCGCTTTCAACAGTGGACCATCTGCGACGCCCCACCCCTGCGCGAAGTACCACCCGACTGGGCGACGCGTTTCGTCAATGTGGTCGACGTGCTCTACGACGCGGACCGAGAACTCACCGTGCGGGCACGAGTACCGTTGGCGGACTTGGTCGACGGTGTCCGGAATGTCCCCGATATCGCGCGACTCAACAGCCGTCTTTGTGAACTATCCCAATTAGAACCTTCGCCCATCGGATAGTTGTGCAAGGCACGGACGACCTGGGCCGGAGCCGCATCGTGCACGGTTTAAGAGGATGTATTCCGAAGTATTCGATTCCCTCCCGAGCGGACCGTCCGGCATGTAACTATGTGGCTGTTTTGTGCAGTACTCAGATTTGGTGGTAATCAGTGGCTGGGGCGCGAGCGCCGATAATGCGCGTGATCGTGCTGATCACGCTGCTGGCCCTTGCCGCGTTCACCCTGCACGGATACATCCCAGGAGTGACCGAATCCCGCGATAATCGCCCCGCCTCTTCGGCATTGTCGGTGGCGCTGATGCCGGTGCTGCTCACCGTTTCCATGGTGATCCTGCTCGCCGGGGTGATCGCCAGCCAGCACCGCCTGCCGCTGGCCATGCCCGAGCCCGACCGCGACACCGACCGCCAGCAGTGGCGCCTCGGCCGCGTCGGCCTGCTGGTGCTGGCCGCGCTCGCGGCACTGTCTCTTGTCCTCGCGGCCGCCTCCGCGGTGTTCTTCGTCGGCGTCGGACGCGAAAGCGCGCCCCCACCACCGGCATCGGCCCCCACCACCGGTCAACCGCCGGACGAGTTCGCCACCGCGACACCGGACCCCGGCAGCACCCCCGCCGAACTGACCGGCACCGCCTTACTGCTGACCGTCATCGCGGCGATCGCACTGCTCGGCGTGGCGATGACCGGGCTGATCGTGGTCGCGGTGGCCTCCCGACGTAAGCCCGCCCCTGCCCCGCTGCCGCTGGTCCCGGTCGCGCCCACCGCGGTCGACTCACTCGCCAGGGCCGCCGAAATGGGCTTGGCCGCAATGAATGTGCCCGGCCAGGAGCCGCGCGCCGCGATCATCGCCTGCTACGTCGCGATGGAACGCGGACTCGCCTTCGATCGGGCCGCCGCGCCACTGGTTTCGGACACCCCGATGGAGGTGCTGGCCCGCGCCTTCGAGCGCGGCGCGCTGCACGACGCGTCCGCGCGGGAGCTGGTCTCGCTGTTCGAGGAGGCCAGGTTCAGCCCGCACGCGATGCTCGAGTGGCAGCGGATGCGGGCCGAGCAGCTATTGCGAATCGTCCTGGCGGACTTGCAAGGAGAGGCGGCAGCTTGAATCGAACGGCCATCGTCATCAGTGCCGCGATCGTCATCGCGCTGATCGAACTCGTCACCCTCGACCGAGCCCGCGGGGTGCTGCTGATCGTCGCGGCGGTACCCGTGGCGGTGGCCTTCGCCTGGCTCGTCTGGTCGCTGCTCGAGCGTGCGGAGCCGCGCGGCTATCAGGATATCGACGAGATCGAGAACGGTCCGGCCGAGATGCTGCGCCGCTGGCACGCCAGGGCGCAGATGCTCGCCGACCGCGCCGACGGCACCCGCGCCGACTGGGACCGGCACCTGCGCCCGTTGCTGGCCAAGGAGTTCGAGCTGTCCAGCGGGCAGCGGGTCGCGAAGAATCGGCGGGCGACCGAGGCCGCGGGCATCCACCTGTTCGGGCCGGAACTGTGGCGCTGGGTAGACCCGGCCAACTCGGCATTGCGTGATCAGACCACTAGGGCACCGGGACGGGCGGCGCTGGACGAGATCCTGAGCCGCCTGCAGAGAATGTGAAATGGGTTGAGGCAAGTGCGGGTACACACATGACGATGCCGATGGATGTCACAGTCCAGCGCAGCGATGCCGTGCTCAGGGAGCTATCCCGGGTCATCGTTGGCAAGCAGGAAGAGATGCGGTTGATCATGATCGCGGTGCTCGCCGGCGGTCACGTCCTGATCGAGGACCTACCCGGGCTCGGCAAGACATTGATCGCCAGATCGTTCGCCGCGGCGCTCGGCCTGCAATTCACCCGCGTGCAGTTCACGCCCGACCTGCTACCCGCCGACCTGCTCGGGTCGACCATCTACGACATGACCTCCGGCCGCTTCACCTTTCGCCGCGGCCCGGTCTTCACCAATGTGCTGCTCGCCGACGAGATCAACCGGACCCCACCGAAAACCCAAGCCGCGCTGCTGGAGTCGATGGCCGAGGGACAGGTCAGCATCGACGGCGAAACCTTCCAGCTGCCACAGCCTTTCATCGTGCTGGCGACCGACAACCCGATCGAGTACGAGGGCACCTACCCGCTGCCGGAGGCCCAGCTGGACCGGTTCGCGATCCAGCTCCGGCTCGGCTACCTGTCCGAACAGGACGAGAAGCAGATGATCCGGCGCAGGCTGGAGCGTGGCTCGACAACGCCGCAGGTCACCCAGGTGGTGGACGCGAACGGGCTGATGGAGATGCGCCAATCGGTCGAGTACGTCACGGTGCATCCGGACGTGGTGAGCTACGTAGTCGCGCTGGCCTCGGCCACCAGGGCGCACCCGCAGGTGGAGGTCGGCGCGAGTCCGCGTGCCGAGCTGGACCTGGTACAGATGTCGCGAGCCCGCGCGCTGCTGCTCGGCCGCGACTATGTGATTCCCGAAGACGTGAAGGCACTGGCGATTCCGGCCATGGCGCACCGGATCACCCTGCGCCCGGAGATGTGGGTGCGCCGGATCCGCGGCGAGGACGTGATCACCGAACTGCTGCGCCGCCTGCCTGTTCCGCGCGCCACCGTGACATGAGGCATCGCGACGCCAGCACCGCGGTCGAGGCCGAATTGCGGTGGCGCCCGGCACCGTTGGTCTTCATGCTGGCCATCTGCGCCGCGGCGGCGCTGGTGCTCGCGGTCGTGCTCGGGCGCTGGCAGCTGGTCGTCTTCGCCGCGCCGCTGCTCGGTGTGCTGGCCACCGCGCCGTGGCAGCAGTCCTCGACCAGGATCCAGGTCGACGGCGGCGGGACGCTGCGGTGCTTCGAATCCGAAGAGGTCGTGCTGACCGTCGCCGCCTTCGTCGAAAAGGGACATGCGCTGCTGCGGCTCAAGCCGGAAAAGATTGCGGCACTGGGCATCGAGGTCGAGGAGGCGAACGATTCCGGCCCCGCCCCGGCCGGTCTGCGACTCGCGCTGTCGGCGGACCGGTGGGGTCGCTATCCGGTGTCGGTGCGGGTCTCCGCGCTCAGCCCGGCGGGTCTGTCGGTCGCGAACGTCGTGCTGCCCGCGGGGCAGCTGTTCGTCTACCCGATCACCGATCCGCAGCGAATGCGATTGCCGCGCACCGAACTTCCGGAGCGCCTCGGCACCCACCTGACCCGTCGGCACGGACCCGGCGTCGAGTACGCCGACATCCGCGCCTACGCGCCCGGCGACCAGCTGCGCATCGTGAACTGGCCGGTGAGTGCGCGGCGCGGCAGGCTGTACGTCACCGAGCGGCTGACCAACCGTTCTGCGGATGTCGTTGTGCTGGTGGATACCTCGCAGCAGGCACCAGGCCCCGCCACCGATTCCCTGGAACTGTCCGTGCGCGGCGCGGCACAGGTGGTGCAGTCCACCTTGCAGGCCGGAGACCGGACGGCGGTCGTCTGCCTCGGTCAGGGCCCGCGCTGGCTGCGGCCGGATATCGGGCGTCGCCAGTTCTATCGGATCGTCGACACCGTGCTCGACGTCGGCGACGAGTACATCCCGACCACCGGCACCCTCGCGCCGCACTCGGCCGTGCCACTGGGTGCCATCGTGGTCGCCTTCTCCACGCTGCTCGACACCCAGTTCGCGCTCGCGCTGATCGATCTGCGCAAGCGCGGGCATGTTGTCGTGGTGGTAGATGTCTTGCGCGGCACACCATTTCGCGGGCTGCTGGATCCGACGTTGGCCAAGATGTGGCAGCTCGAGCGGGCCTCCATGTATCGCGACATGGGGACCGTCGGCGTCGACATCGTGGCTTGGCCCGCGGACACCCGGCTCGATCAGATCATGCGGGTGCTGCCGGAGCACCGCCGCACCGTGCGGGTGCGCCGATGACCCGATTCCTCGCCGTTCTGTCGGGTGTACTGCTGGTGACGTCGGTGGCGCTGCTGGAACCGTGGGCGGCCGTCCCCGCGCTCGTCCTGGTCTCGCTCGGCTGGTGGTTCCGCCCGGTGGCGGTGGCCGCCGTGCTGTTGGCCATCGGCGTGCTCGCCGTCGCGAACCCCGGCGTACTCGCCGCCGCGGCAATGGGACTCGTCGCCACCACCTATCTGCTCAACGCCGCCACCGTCACCGCCCCACACGGCGTGGTGCCGACCACCGTCCCCTCGGTGACCGGCGCGGTCGGCTTCGCAGCCGTAGGCGTCGGTGCCGCCCTGGTCCCGCTGCGCCTGGCCTGGGCCCCACTCGCCGCCCCGGTCCTGGTGATCCTGTTGTACGCCTTGGTAGTTCACGGCGCAGCCATCCGGCGCGCCCGCAACGACGGCGCACCCCACCCGGTCAGCACCCAACCACAGCCGCACACCCCCTGACCTACCGCACATCGAATCGCATGCGAATCCGTGTGCGGCAGATCAGGAGATGTGCGGGAAACGTCAGCGGAACCGCAGGGTCACGTCGCCGAGGACGGGGGCGTCCTCGCGCTCGACCACCGTTGCGGCGATGGTCAGTTCACCGTCCTGCTGCCAGATGCGGGTGCGGATCGTCTCGCCCGGGTAGAGCACACCCGCGAAGCGGGCACGGAAACCGGTGACCCGGCTGGCATCCGAACCGAGCACTGTGTCGGTAGCCGTCTTGCAGACGATGCCGTACGTGCACAGACCGTGCAGGATGGGCGCGGGAAACCCAGCGGCGCGGGCGAATTCGGGATCCGAGTGCAGCGGATTGCGGTCCCCGCACATTCGATAGAGCAAGGCCTGCTGCGGCAACGTCGGCGTGGTCACATCGAAATCCGGTGCGCGATCGGGCAGTTCGGACTTGGTGCTCGGCCCGCGCTCACCACCGAAACCACCCTCGCCACGGGCGAAGATCGACGAACGCGTGGTCCACAGCGGCTCGCCGTCGGAACCGGTGACGGTCTGCTCCTGCACGACCACCGCCGCGGAACCCTTGTCCCAGAGCTCGGTGATCCGCCCCGTGCTCGTCGCCTTGCCCGCGGCCGGGATCGGGCGATGCACCTCCACCTCCTGATGGCCGTGCACCACCTTCGCCAGGTCGATGTCGATGCCGGGGAAGCTGACTCGCGGCGGCTCGGTCTCGTGCAGCGTCGGCGCGACCGTCGCGAATGTCGGCAGCACCTGCGGTCCGCGGTCGTCGAGATAGCGCAGTTCAGCCGGATCGGTCCACCGCGTGCCCGCGCCGAGGCCGAGCTGATACAGCTGCACCTCGGACGGTGTCCACGCGAACTCACGACGCGGAAGTGCCGCGCCGAGCGCGACTTTCGGATCGATGGGCATCAGGACTCCTTGGCGGACGGCAACGGGCGGGTGGGCTGCGCGGCCCGCTTCTCGACGATGTCGAGCACCGCCAGGTAGCCGAAGGTGAGCGCGGGTCCGATGGTGGCGCCGGGGCCCGCGTAGGTGTGGCCCATCACCGGCGTCGAGCTGTTGCCCGCGGCGTACAGCCCGACGATCGGGCTGCCATCCTCGCGCAACACCCGGCCCGAGGTGTCGGCGACCAGACCGCCCTTGGTGCCCAGGTCGCCGGGCACGATCTTGGCGGCATAGAACGGACCTTGCACCAGCGCGGCCAGGCACGGGTTCGGCTTCACCGTCGGATCGCCGTAGTACCGGTCGTAGTGGCTGTCGCCGCGGCCGAAGTCGGTGTCCTTGCCGGTCTCGGCGAAGGTGTTGAAGCGGGCGACGGTGGCGGCGAGGTCGGCCGACGGGACACCGATCCTGGTGGCCAGCTCCTCGAGCGTGTCCGCCTTGACGATGTTGTCGTTCTCCATCCAGCGCGACGGAAAGCGCTGGCCCGGCTGCAATCCGGCGAAGATGTAGCGGTTGCGGTAGCGCTGATCGAAGACCAGCCAAGCCGGGATGTTGTCGCCCGGTCCCTCGCCCTGCCCGTACTCGCCGCCGTACATGGTGTGCACGGCCTCGACGTAGGGCGCGGACTCGTTGCCGAAGCGCTTGCCCTCGGCGTTGACCATGATGGTGCCCGGCAGATTGCGCTCGGCCAGCGCGAACCACGGCCGCCCGCCCTTGAAGATGGTCGGACCCCACCAGGCGTCCTCCATGAAGCCGACGTCGCCGCCCGCCGCCATGCCCGCGACGATCCCGTCGCCGGTATTGGCGGCCGCGCCGGTGGTCCACTCGGTGGTGATCGGCTGGCGCTGGTACTTGGTGCGCAACTCGGCGCTGTGCTCGAAACCGCCGCTGCCGAGCACCACGCCGTAGCGCGCGGTGAAGGTGACGGGCTGGCCCTCGTGCTCGGCCTCGACGCCGGTGACCGCGCCGTTCTCCACGACGAGCCCGGTCAGCGGAGTGTTCAGCAGTACCGGCACATTCGCGTCGAGCAGCCCCTTGCGCATGGCGGCGATGATCGCCTGGCCCATGCCGACGATGTGCTTGCCGGTGGCCTTGGCCCAGTAGGTGCGCGCACCGACCCGCAGCGCGCGTGCGATGCCCTTCGGGTGCCTGCGGATCAGGTTGAGCCGGACGAAATCGGCCTGCATGACGACGACGTTCAGCGGCGCCTTGGCGTAGGGCGGCTCCAGGTTGGCCAGCTCCGCGCCGAGCACCTTGGCATTGAACGGGGCCGGTTCACACGAACGGCCCTGGCCGAGCCCGCCGGGCGCCTCGGGGTAGTAGTCGGAGTAGCCCGGCACCCACTTCATCTTCAGCGGGGTGTGGTCGAGCACGAAGTCGAACGCCTCCGGACCCCGGTCGATGTAGGTGTCGATCCGCTCCTTGGGCACCACGTCGCCGATGATGCTGTGCAGGTAGGTGCGGGCTGCCTCGCGGTCGTCAGGTCGGCCGGACGCGCGCAGCGCCTTGTTGCCGGGGATCCAGACGCCACCGCCGGAGCGTGCGGTGGACCCGCCGTAGTGCGCGGCCTTCTCGATGAGCACCACGCTGAGCCCGTGGTGGGCGGCGGTGAGGGCGGCGGTCATGCCCGCAGCGCCGCTGCCGACGACCACCACATCGTATTCCCGATCAATCATGTAGAACACGTTATAGAATGATGCCGCCGTTGGTCTATGTTGTGAGGCAGAAGACTTACTCGGCTTTCCGTTTGCTGAGAAACTCGTTTCAGTTTCAGACCGGAGTGAACTACATGGGGTTCGATTGGGACCTGGTTGCCGACGTGGTCGTCGTCGGTTTCGGCGCGGCCGGTGCCGCCGCCGCGCTGGAGGCCGCGGCCGACGGCGCGCAGGTGCTCGCGCTGGAGCGGTTCGCCGGGGGCGGGGCGTCGGCGTTGTCCGGCGGCATCATCTACGCGGGCGGCGGGACGTCGGTGCAGCAGGAGGCCGGTGTCGCGGATACGCCGGAGGCGATGCTCGCGTATCTGGAGCGTGAGGTCGGCGACGCGGTGTCGCCCGAGACGCTGCGCCGTTTCGTGGACGGCAGCCCGGCGATGATCGAGTGGCTGAAGGGCCATGGCGTTCCGTTCGAGGCGTCGCTGTGCCCGTACAAGACGTCGTATCCGAACGACAGCTACTACCTGTACTACTCGGGCAGTGAGATCTCCGGCGCGTTCCGGGACATCCCGGCGGCGCAGCGTGGGCATCGGGTCAAGGGCAAGGGTACCTCCGGCAAGCAGCTGACGGGGCCGCTCACCGCCGCCGCGTCCCGGCTCGGGGTCCGGGTCGAAACCCTCACGCAGGCAACCCAACTGATCGTCGACGACGCGGGCACCGTGATCGGGGTCGAGTGCCGGACGTTGCGTGACGCACCGGGTCGTGTCCGCGATCGGTACACGCGGATGGCGAAGGTCGCGGCCAAGCCCGGCATCTACTATCCGCCGCTGCGTGCCGCGCTGGAGAAGCGACTCGACCGATTGGATCGCCAGTACGGCAAGACAGTTCGGGTACTTGCTCGCCGTGGCGTGGTGCTCAGTGCGGGCGGTTTCATCGCCAATCGCGCGATGCTGCGCGAATACGCGCCGGACTATCGCGGCGGGCTCGCGCTCGGCACCACCGGTGACGACGGCAGCGGCATCCTGCTCGCCCAGCGGGTCGGCGCGGCCACCGATCGGATGGGCAACGTCTCCGCGTGGCGGTTCCTGTTGCCGCCCAGCGCCTTTACCGGTGCGGTGCTGGTCGATGCCGCGGGCCGCCGGGTCATCGACGAGACCAGATACGGCGCGGCGGTGGGCCACGCGCTCATCACCGAACACGACGGCAAGGGCTGGCTGCTCGCCGACGACGAGCTGATGCGGACCGCGATCGACCAGATCGGTAAGCAGGGCGCCTGGTTCCAGCGCGGTCAGTTCGAGGCGATGCGGCGCACCGCGATTCGCGGCGCAACCCTCGAAGCGATCGCGGCCAAGGCCGGGATTGACGTGGCCGGGCTGCGGGCGACGGTGGACGCGCACAATGCCGCGATCGAAGACGGCACGCCGGATCCCGTCGGCAAGCCCGCGGAGTTCACCAAACCGCTTCGCACCGGGCCGTTCTGGTTGTTGGATGTGGGCATCAAACCGAGCCTGGCCAATCCGTGTCCGATGCTCACCCTCGGCGGCGTCGTCGTGCACGAGCACACCGGCGCGGTGAAATCGACTGCCGGAAACAATATTCCGGGGCTCTTCGCGGCAGGCAGGACCGCCATCGGCATCTGCTCGGAGTCCTATGTCAGCGGGCTGTCGCTGTCCGACTGCATCTTCTCCGGCCGCCGGGCCGGTCGGTCCGCCGCCGGTGAACAAGCGCTGTCCGATGAACTCGATCCAGCAACAGTGGAAGGAAACTAGCGTGCTGTCCGACGCGGTACGAACCGAATTGGCCGATGAGCTCGAGCTCGCCGAACGGGATCGGGTGGCGATCGATCCACTGGTCGCCCGGTATCCGGACATCGACGTGGTCGATGCCTACGAGATCCAGCTGATCAATATCCGGCGCAGGCTCGACACCGGCGCCAGGATCGTCGGGCACAAGGTCGGCCTGTCGTCCAAGGCTATGCAGCAGATGATGGGTGTGGATGAACCCGACTACGGTCATCTGCTCGCGGAAATGGAAGTCTACGAAGATGTTCCGGTCGAGGCCGGAAACTATCTGTTCCCCCGCGTCGAGGTGGAGGTCGGCTTCGTGCTCGGCGCCGACCTGCCCGGCGCGGACTGCACCGAGGCCGACGTGCTCGCCGCGACAGTCGCTTTCGCGCCCGCCATCGAGCTGATCGACTCGCGGATCAAGGACTGGAAGATCGGCCTGACCGACACCATCTCCGACAACGCTTCTTCAGCGGGTTATGTGCTCGGCCCGGAACGGGTGGCGCCCAAGGATATCGACGTCAGGGCGATCGACGCGGTGCTCACCCGCAACGACGAGGTGGTGGCCGAGGGGCGTAGCGACGCCGTGCTCGGCGACCCGGTGATCGCGGTGGCCTGGCTGGCTCGCAAGGTCGCGAGTTTCGGGGTGCGGTTGAAGGCGGGCGACATCGTGCTGCCCGGCTCGTGCACCCGCGCCATCGACGCCCGGCCGGGCGACAAGTTCCATGCCGAGTTCGCTGGACTCGGCTCTGTCCGTTTGCAATTCATCTAGGAGGCTTGTGGTGTCCGTCAACGGGACCGTCACCGCCGCGATCGTCGGGTCCGGCAACATCAGTACCGATCTGCTCTACAAACTGCTGCGGTCAGAGGCGATCGAGCCGCGGTGGATGATCGGGATCGATCCCGACAGTGAGGGTTTGAAGCGGGCCCGCAGGTTGGGGTTGGCGACCTCGGCCGAGGGGGTGGACTGGCTGCTGGGCCAATCCGAGCTGCCCGACCTGATTTTCGAGGCCACCTCGGCATACGTGCATCGCGCGGCCGCGCCGAGGTACGCCGAAGCCGGTATCCGGGCGGTGGATCTCACCCCGGCCGCCGTCGGTCCCGCCGTGGTGCCGCCGGTGAACCTCGGCGCGAATCTGGATGCGCCGAACGTCAACATGATCACCTGCGGTGGGCAGGCCACCATCCCGATCGTCGCCGCCGTATCCCGCGTGGTGCCGGTCGTTTACGCGGAGATCGTCGCCTCGGTGTCGTCGGTTTCGGCAGGCCCGGGTACCCGCGCCAACATCGATGAGTTCACCAAGACCACCAGCCGCGGCGTCGAAACCATCGGTGGCGCACAGCGTGGCAAGGCGATCATCATCCTGAATCCGGCCGAGCCGCCGATGATCATGCGCGACACCATCTTCTGCGCCATCCCCGAGGACGCTGACACCGACGCGATCACCGACTCCATCCATCGGATGGTCGCCGACATCCAGAAGTACGTGCCCGGCTACCGCCTGCTCAACGACCCGCAGTTCGACCCGCCGTCGGTGATCTCCGGTGGCATGGCGAAGGTTTCGGTGTTCGTCGAGGTCGAAGGCGCGGGCGACTTCCTGCCGCCGTACGCGGGCAACCTCGACATCATGACCGCCGCCGCGACGCAGGTCGGCGAGGTCATCGCCGGTCAGATCGTCTCGGCCCGGGTGTAAAGGAGCGAAAACATGGCTTACTCAGCAGAACTCGACATCCGCGTCACCGACACCTCGCTGCGCGACGGATCGCACCACAAGCGTCACCAGTTCACCGCCACCGAGGTCCGCGATATCGTCGCCGCCCTCGACGGCGCCAAGGTTCCGGTCATCGAGGTCACCCATGGCGACGGACTCGGCGGTTCCTCGTTCAACTACGGGTTCTCCAAAACCCCTGAGCAGGAACTGATCAAGATCGCCGCCGAGACGGCGACCCAGGCCAAGATCGCGGTCCTGATGCTGCCCGGTGTCGGCGTCAAGGAGGACATCAAGATCTCCCAGGACAACGGCGCCTCGATCTGCCGCATCGCCACCCACTGCACCGAGGCCGACGTCTCCATCCAGCACTTCGGCCTGGCCCGCGAGCTCGGCCTGGAAACCGTCGGCTTCCTGATGATGTCGCACTCCCAGCCGCCCGAGGTGCTGGCCAAGCAGGCCCGCATCATGGCCGACGCGGGCTGCCAGTGCGTCTACGTCGTCGACTCCGCAGGTGCTCTCGTGCTCGATCAGGTCACCGACCGCGTCGCCGCCCTGGTCGCCGAACTCGGCAGCGACGCCCAGGTCGGCTTCCACGGCCACGAGAACCTCGACCTCGCCGTCGCCAACTCCATCTACGCCATCCGCGCCGGCGCCACCCAAATCGACGGCAGCGCACGTCGTTTCGGTGCGGGCGCGGGCAACACCCCCGTCGAGGCCCTCGTCGGTGTCTGCGACAAGCTCGACATCAAGACCGGCATCGACTTCTACGCCATCGCCGACGCCGCCGAAGACGTAGTCCGCCCCGCCATGCCCCAGGAATGCCTCCTGGACCGCTCCTCCCTGATGATGGGCTACGCAGGCGTCTACTCCAGCTTCCTCAAGCACGCCGAACGCCAAGCCGAACGCTACGGCGTCTCCGCCGCCGAAATGCTCGTCCGCGCAGGCAAACGCAAACTCGTCGGCGGCCAAGAGGACCAACTCATCGATATCGCCCTGGAACTCCAGCGCGAGAAGGAAACAGTCCCCGCCACCTGACCGATCAGCTGATGTCGCGGCACCCCACCGCGACATCAGCGGTCCCCGGGCTGAATTCGCTAGTCCTGCCACCTGAGTAGTTCGTCGACGGTTGCGCCGCGGCGCACCACTGCCGCAGCGTATTCCAGCGCGGCCAGGACGTCCGCAGTCTCCAGCTCGGGGTAGTCCACGATGATTTCATCGGTGGTCATCCCCGATGCCAGCAGGCCCAGGATTAACTCCACGGGGTAGCGCAGGCCACGCACGACGGGTTTGCCGTGACAGAGGGCGGGGTCGATGGTGATCCGGCCGAGCAGGGACATCGGCCCACTGTATGTAGGTACCGGATCTATCGCCCGGTGTTTTACAACCAGGTGTCGAGGGTGGTTGTGGTGAGGAAGTGTTCGAGGTCGGCTCGCCAGGGGGCGGGGGTGGTCTTGTCGGGTTCGATGGCGGTGTATTGGCCTCGGTAGAACAGGAGGGGGCGGCCGGAGGCTGTTGATTCCGTCAGGGCTTGGACTCGGCCGACGACGATGTAGTGGTCGCCGCCGTCTACCACGCTGTCGACTGTGCATTCGATGGTGGCGAGTGCGTCGTCGAGGACGGGGAGGGTGAGAGCTGAGGTGTGCCAGGGGGCGCCGGCGAACTTGTCGGGTTCGCGGGAACCGAAGCGGGCGCACAGGTCTCGTTGTTCTTCGGCCAGGACGTTGACGCAGAAGCGGCCGGATTGTTCGATGGCCGCCCAGGAGCGGGACGTCTTGGTGGGGCAGAACAGGATCAGGGGTGGGTCGAGGGAGAGGGCGGCGAAGGACTGGCAGGCGAAACCGATCGGCGCTTCGGCATCGTCGAAGGTGGTGATGACGGTGATGCCGGTGCAGAACTGGCCGAGCACATTGCGGAAGGCCCGTGCGTCGATCTCGGGTTGGGTCATGGTTTCGCTCGCGCTGTGCTCACCCACCCCGCCGGCTTCGCCGTCTGCCGTCCCCTTGTCGGTCACTGCTGGCGCTGCCCGACCGTGAAGTCGTGGCCCCACAGGCTCACGGCGGTGGATTCGCGGGCAATCCAATCATTGTCGTCGACTTCGAGTCCCTCGCAGCCGAATTCGACGTCGAAGCCGCCCGGCGTCTTCATGTAGAAGGAGAGCATCTTGTCGTTGACGTGCCTGCCGAGGGTCGCCGACATGCGAACTTTCTTGCGCAGCGCGCGATCCAGGCACAGCCCGACGTCGTCGGCCTCTTCGACCTCGAGCATCAGGTGCACGATGCCGCTCGACGTCGGCATGGGCAGGAACGCCAGCGAGTGGTGCCGCGGGTTGCAGCCGAAGAAGCGCAGCCAGGCGGGCTCACCGTCGGCCGGGCGCCCGACCATCTGCGGCGGCAACCGCATCGAGTCGCGCAGCCGGAAGCCGAGTACGTCCCGGTAGAACTCCAGCGCGGCCTGATCGTCCTTGGTGCTGAGCACCACGTGGCCGAGCCCCTGCTCCTCGGTGACGAACCGGTGCCCGTACGGGCTCACTACGCGCCGATGTTCCAGTGCCGCACCGTGAAACGCCTCCAGGGTGTTCCCGGAGGGATCGTCGAAACGGATCAGCTCGTGCACCCGCCGATCGGCCAGTTCCGCCGCGGTGCCCTCTTTGTAAGGCACGCCCGCGGTTTCGAGCCGAGTCCGAATGTCCTGCAGCTCTGCGGCATTGGCGGTTTCCCATCCCGAGATCTGCAGTTCGTCCTTCTCGCCGGGCACGATCACCAGCCGAGCCGGGAACTCATCCATCCGCAGGTACAGCGCGTCCGGATTCCCGCCCTTGCCTTCGATCATGCCGAGCACCTTGAGCCCGTACTCGCGCCAGGCGGCCATATCGGTCGCCTCGATGCGCAGGTAGGCCAGTGACCGTATCCCCATCACTTCTCCTTGGAACCGGCGAGGAAGTCGATTGTCAGCCGGTTGAATTCGTGGAACTTCTCCAACTGTGCCCAGTGTCCACAGCCGCCGAAGACGTGCAACTGCGCGCGCGGAATCAGCTTGGTCGCGACCAGCGCGCCGTCGAGCGGATTCACCCGGTCCTCACGACCCCAGATCAGCAGCACCGGCTGACGCAACTTGTAAGCGTCGCGCCAGAGCATGCCCTTCTCGAAATCCGCACTGGCGAAAGACTTCCCCATCGCACGGGCGGCAGCCAGCGATTCCGGCGTGCTCGCCGCGGCGAAGCGCTCATCGATCAGCTCTTCGGTGATCAGCGACTGATCGAAGACCATGATCCGCAGGAACGCCTCCAGGTTCTCCCTGGTCGGCTGGTAGCTGAACTTGCCGAGCAGCTTCACGCCCTCGGTCGGGTCGGGCGCGAACAGGTTGGTGCTCAACCCACCCGGGCCCATCAGCACCAGCTTCCCGGCTTGATCCGGATAGTCCAGCGCGAACCGCACGGCCGCGCCGCCGCCGAGCGAATTGCCGAGCAGGTGCACCCGCGAGGTGATCTCCAGGTGCGCGAGCAGATCGTGCAGCGCCGAGGCGCTGTGCACGAAGTACTGCGGATGCTCGGTCGGCTTGTCCGACTGCCCGTATCCGGGTTGATCCACGGCGAGCACGTGAAAGTTCTGTGCCAGCACCGGGATGTTGCGGGAGAAGTTGGACCAGGAGGACGCGCCGGGCCCGCCGCCGTGCAGCAGCACGATCGTCGGGCCGTTGCCGACGCCCGCCTCGTGGTAGTGCAGCCGCAGATCCGGCCGTACCTGGGCGAAGCGGGAGGTCGATTCGGCGGTGATTTCCACAGTAGAAGTCACAGCAGCCCCTAGACCATCGCGTCGGTGACGGGCAGCCCGAACTCGTGCTGGCCGTACATCTGGTAAGCCCGCTCGGGATCGTTCGCCGCGTGCACCCGGCCGGCGTGCGCGTCGCGCCAGAAGCGTTGCAG
Source organism: Nocardia sp. CA-128927 (assembly GCF_050955855.1). NCBI lineage: Bacteria > Bacillati > Actinomycetota > Actinomycetes > Mycobacteriales > Nocardiaceae > Nocardia > Nocardia sp. CA-128927. The sequence goes on from NZ_CP192087.1 coordinate 779,457, forward strand.
CGGAGTGCCATTGGCCAGCGCGGTGGCACCGGAGCTCTCGAAGAGCTTGTCGATTGCGGCGATCGAACGCCCGGTGGCGCGTACCTGGTCGCGGCGTGCCCGCACCCGCAGGTCGAAGGGAACCTCCTTGCCCGCCAACAACAGTGTGTACTCGTCGGCGACATTGCCGGACAGCTGCCGCCAGGCCGCGTCGATATCGCTCGACGCCTCCGCGATGCGCACTTTGGCGAACGGATCGTCCTTCGCCTTCTCGCCCGCGTAGGCCGCGCGAATCCGCTTGCCCTGGTGCTCGACGTGAGCGTCGTACGCGCCGTAGGCCATGCCGACGATGGGGGTGGCGATGGTCGTGGGATGGATGGTGCCCCACGGCATCTTGTACACCGGGTCGGTGTTCTGGGCCAGGCCGGGCGATTTCTGCTCGCTCATCTTGCGGAAGCTGAGGAAGCGGTGCGTCGGGACGAAAACGTCCTTCACCACAACGGTATTGGAGCCGGTGCCGCGCAGCCCGACGACGTTCCAGACGTCATCGATCTGATAGTCGTCGCGCGGGATGAGGAAGCTGCCGAAGTCGACCGGCTTGCCGTCCTTGATCACCGGACCGCCGAGCACCGCCCAGGTGGCGTGATCGGAACCCGACGACCAGGCCCACGAGCCGTTGACGAGGTAGCCGCCCTCGGTCACCACGCCCGCACCCATCGGCGCGTACGACGAGGAGATCCGCACCTCGGTGTCCTCGCCCCAGACGTCTTCCTGCGCCTGCTGGTCGAACAGCGCCAGGTGCCAATTGTGTACGCCGACAATGCCTGCCACCCAGCCGGTGGATCCGCACGCGCTGGCCAGCTTGCGCACCGTGTCGTAGAAGACCACCGGGTCGGCCGCGTGACCGCCCCACTGCTTGGGCTGCAGCAGCCGGAAGAACCCGGTCTCCTGCAACGCCTTCATTGATTCGTCGGGGATGCGCCGCAGGTCCTCGGCCTCCTGCGCGCGCTCGCGCAGGGTCGGCAACAGCGCGTCGACCCGTTCGGTCACTTCTTGCGTCATCTCGGGACCTGCTCCTGCCTGGTCAATTGGATAACCGGTACTCATTTGCCTCTGAGACTAGAACAGGTTCCTATTTCTGTCGAGAACGGGTGTCGATGACGGGCCGTAAGTGGACATGTGCAGGAAGTGACGGGAATCGCTGGCGTGGAGCGCCGCATTTTTGTAACGTGTTCTAGTACAGAAGGAGGAGGATTCGCGATGGCAGTTACCCCACAGGGGAGCGGTGCGAAGGAAAGGGGGACGGCAGGAGGCGCAGCCGACGGGGTGGGTAAGCCCAGGGAGCTCGATGTCGGTACCGTGCCCACCCGCTATGCGAGGGGATGGCATTGCCTCGGTCTGGCCAAGTCGTTCCGCGACGGCAAGCCGCACGCGGTGAATGTGTTCGGCACCAAACTCGTGATCTGGGCCGACAGCAGCGATGAGCTGCGGGTGCTCGATGCCTACTGCAGGCATATGGGTGGCGATCTGAGCATGGGCGAGGTCAAGGGTGACGACATCGCCTGCCCGTTCCACGACTGGCGCTGGTCCGGCACGAACGGCAAGTGCACCGCGATTCCGTATGGGAAGCGCGTGCCACCGCTGGCGCGCACCCGGAAGTGGACCACGCTGGAGCGCAACGGTCAGCTGTTCGTCTGGCATGACGTCGAGGGCAGCCAGCCGCCGCCCGAGGTGACCATCCCGCATATCAAGGGCCCTTACACCGATGCGGACGGCAACCCGGTCGAGCAACTCGACAGCGGCTGGACCGACTGGACCTGGAATTCCATGCTGATCGAGGGCGCGAACTGCCGCGAGATCATCGACAACGTCGTCGACATGGCGCACTTCTTCTACATCCACTTCGCCTTCCCGACCTTCTTCAAGAACATCTTCGAGGGGCACATCGCCACTCAGTACTTGAACACCAAGGGCAGGCCGGACATCGGGATGGCCTCCAAGTACGGCGGCGACACCACGCTGACCTCGGAGGCCTCGTACTTCGGGCCGTCCTACATGATCAATCCGCTGGTCAACCTGTACACCGGGTACGAGGTCAAGAGCGTGCTGATCAACTGCCACTACCCGGTGAGCCAGGACTCCTTCGTGCTGCAGTGGGGCATCACGCTGGAGAAGCCGCAGGGCGTCGAGGGCGAGATGGCCGACAAGCTGGCCGCGAAGATGACCGAGGGCATCAGCGTCGGCTTCCTGCAGGATGTCGAGATCTGGAAGCACAAGTCCAAGGTCGAGAATCCGCTGCTGTGCGAGGAGGACGGCCCGGTCTACCAGCTGCGTCGCTGGTACGACCAGTTCTATGTCGATCTCGCCGACGTCACCGAGAAGATGACCCAGCGTTTCGAGTTCGAGGTGGACACCACCAAGGCCAACGAGGTGTGGGAGGCCGAGGTCGCGGAGAACCTGCGCCGCAAGCGCGAGGCCGACGAGGCCGCGGCCAATCAGGCGGAGGCCGGGGTCTGATGGCCACCTGGGCGAAAGCACCCGACTTCGCCGACCAACCGGCGCGGCAGGCCGAAGTGCGCGCCCAGACGGTGGTCGACAAGCAGCACTATCTGGAACAGGGCCTGACACCGTTGCGGTGTCAGGCCTGCCAGAGCCAGGTGATGGTGCGCAAGAGCAGTTCGCATCAGACCTCGGTGCAGTGGACCGAGCCGCCGCAGACGCACTGCCCGGTCTTCGCGGAGCTCAGCAGGAACGGGCACGGCCTCGGTCGTCCCGACTCCTGTCCGCAGTTGGAGAAGACCATCAAGTGGGCCGTGGACGAGGGTGTGGTCGAGGTGCCTGAGTAGGCGATACGACAACTTCGGTGCCAGCCTTATAGGCAGTTCGCCAAGGCTGTAACTGACCGTTTTCCCATGTCGCGGGCGCTGCTCTATTGTCCGGAACGGAACTGTTCCGGAGATTGGGGCGCGCAATGGCCACGCAGACGGCGGGATTCGCCGAACTCACGGCACGGCTGACGGTGCCGTTGATCGCGGCGCCGATGTTCCAGGTCTCCGGGCCGGAGCTGGTGATCGCGGCCTGTCGAGCGGGTGTGGTCGGTGCGTTCCCCACGGTGAATGCCCGTACGACAGAACAACTCTCGCAGTGGTTGTCGGAGATCGACGCCGCGCTGACGTCGGGCACTGGCCCGCGTCCCGCGCCGGTCGCGGCGAATCTGATTGTGCACCCGGGGAATGCGCGGCTGCTGCCGGATCTGCAGGTGCTGCGGGAGCAGCCGACGGAGATCGTGATCACCTCGGTCGGCACGCCGCGCGATGTGGTCGAGCCGCTGCACGAGGTGGGTTCGCTGGTCCTCGCGGATGTGGCGTCGGTGCATCATGCGGTGCGTGCGGTGGAGTGCGGGGCCGACGGACTGATCTTGCTGACCGCCGGCGCGGGCGGGCAGACGGGATGGGCGAATCCCTTCGCGTTCGTCCGCGCCGTTCGCGAATTCTTCGATGGGCCGGTGGTTTTGGCCGGTGGCGTCTCCGACGGCGTCGCCTTGCGGGCGGCGATCACCCTCGGCGCGGACCTGGCCTACATGGGCACCAAGTTCCTCGCCACGGCCGAGAGCATGGCCTCGCCCGCGCACAAGGACCTGGTGGCCGCGTCCAGCCTCGACGATGTGGTGTTGACCTCTGCCTTCACCGGCCTGCCGACCAACATGCTGGCGGGCTCGATGCAGGCGCTCGGCATCGATGTCGCCGCCTTACGAGCCGGAACCTTCGACACCGCAGCGCATTTCGCCGACTCTGCCGCTCCGAAGAACTGGTCGGAGATCTGGAGCGCGGGCCACGCCGCGTCCGGCGTCACCGAGGTGCTCGGCGTCGCCGAACTCGTCGACCGGACGCGGCGTGAATACGCGGGAGCGTAGAGCTCAGTCCATTTGGAAGTCGGCGAAGTCGAAACCTGGCGAGACGAAGCAGCTGACCAGCACGTACTCGTCGCCCGCGGGTCGAGCGGCTTGACTGACCCCGCCCGGTATCACGGCCTGTAGCACCTGACCGTGCTCGACATCGGGGCCGAGGATGATCTCCTCGCCGCCGATGTTCAGCACCAGTGGGCCGCCGCGATGCCAGAGCCACAGCTCGTCCGAGCGGACCGTATGCGGCGCGGACTGCTCGCCGGGCAGTAGCAGAAAGTAGATCGCGGTCGCGCTGGACCGCGCGCCGTCGTAACCCTCCGGCTTGAATTCCACAGCGCTGCGCCAGGTTTCGCGGAACCAGCCACCCTCCGGGTGTGGTGCGAGGTCGAGGGCTGCGGCGAGTTCGGGTCGGTTGTCGGTCATCATTCGACTATGCCTGATGTGCGGACGGTGGTGCCGTACGTCCCGGTGAAAAACCAGATGACCGGAGCTGAACTGTCGCGCTACCTTTGCTGAACACCATGGTGGGTGTAGCTCAGTTGGTTAGAGCGCCTGGTTGTGATCCAGGAGGTCGCGGGTTCAAATCCGGTCACTCACCCGAAAGAGGCGCCGGACCGGCGCCTTTCCGGACCGCGAGGTCAGCGCTCCGCGATGCGCCAGGTGATGCCGAACGGTGCCAGCGTGTCGAGGAAGTCGGTCGCGTCGAAAGCCTCGGCCGGTGCCAGCGCACCCGGCTTCGTGGCGCCATCCGCCAGCCGGACGGCGACCTCCACCGCCATCAGTGCCGAATCGCGGTAGGAGTGCACGCCGCTCACGACGCCGCGGACCGTGCGGCCGTCCACGCCGAACGCATCGACGACCAGGTCGTAGCGCAGGTCCGCGCTCGGTGCGTCGGGCAGCGAGTCGATGACGTCGGCGGTGAAGCCGCTCAACGTGTCGAGGATCGAAGTGGCAAGCACGCCTTCGACATAGGAGACGTCCGAGTGGCGCGGGATCGTAAGTACCGGCGGCTGTGGGAATTTCGCGACCGCGGTCGAGGCGGTGTCGCCGGGGAAGGTCATAGAGGAGTGCCGAGCCGTTGCGCCGGTGTGGAATTCGCCGTCGGCGTAGTTCCAGCCGCCGCTGCGGAACCAGTCCAGGCTGGCCAGTTCCGTCTTCGCGCTGCCCTTGGAACCGTTGCCGCCGCTCTTGCTCAGATGGCTGACCACGACCTCGGCCGGACCGGCGACCCGACGGGTCGTCAAGTAACCGAGCAGGTCGCCGGGCAGATTGCTGTCGGTGACGCCGGAGATCAGGGTGACCCCGGCCGCTTCGGCCCGCGGACCGAACTCGTCGAACACCTGCTTCAGGAACAGCTGCTCGCCGGACATGTCGGTGTAGTGCGCCCCGGCCTCGATCGCTGCTGCCAGCACGGCCGGACCGTGTGTCACGTACGCGGGCAGGCTGCTGATCACCACGTCGACGCCGAGGAACGCGGTCACCAGTGCGTCGTGGTCGGCGAGATCGGCCACCCGGACTTCAGCATTCGGGAGGTCGGCGGCCTCGGCGGCGGCGCGGATGCGGGCTGCGTTGCGGCCCACCAGGATCGGGGTCAGACCGCGACGGCGCAATTCGGTGAGGAGGTAACCACCGGTGATGCCAGTGGCGCCGTAGATGGCGATGGTCTTGGTGGATTCGGTGGCGCTCGTCAATGTCATGGCTCAAACCTATGACCGCTGTGTGAGTTAACCAATGGCTGTATTGCTCGCTGGTATATCTCAAAAACTCACTGTGGAGCGCTATGGTGAACGGGTGGACATTCTCAGCGAAACCATTGCCGCCATCCGCACGGGCAGCCCGACCTCCGGGATGTTCATCCGGCACGCCCCGTGGGGACGCAGCTACCCCGTGGTGCCCGGCGCCGGTTTCCATGTCGTGCTGCAGGGCTCCTGCTGGTTGGTGCCGCCGGGCGGCGTGCCGATGGCGCTCGGCGTCGGCGATGTCGTGTTCATGCCGCGCGGCGCCGACCACGACCTAGTCGACAGCCTCGACAGTCCGGTGACCGAGCTGGCGCGGCCGGGGGAACCGAGGGAGCTCACCGGACCCGGGGTGCGCACCGCATTGCTGTGCGGCGCATACGAACTCGGCAGGCAGCGCACCCATCCGCTGCTCGATGAGCTGCCGGAATTCATCCACCTTCCGGCTCGTCCTGGTCGTCATCCTGCATTGCGCGGCGCGGTCGACCTGCTCGCCGCTGAAATCGCCGAACCGCGACCGGGTAGCGATGCCGCTGTTCCGGCGATACTCGAAACGCTGTTGCTCTTCATTCTGCGCGCCTGGCTAGATGAACAGGCCAACGCTCAATCCGCTGGCTGGGCAGGCGCTTTCGCCGATCCGGCGGTCGCCGCCGCGCTGCGGGCCGTGCACGAGGAGCCTGCCCGCTCCTGGACCGTTCCGGATCTCAGCGACGTCGCGGGCGTCTCCCGGGCCACCCTCGCGCGACGATTCACCGCGACCGTCGGCGAGCCGCCGCTGGCCTACGTCACCCGGTGGCGCATGCTCACCGCCGCCCGTCTCCTCCGCGACACCGACGGCCCGCTCGGCACGGTGGCCCGAAAGGTCGGCTACACCTCCGAATTCGCCTTCGCCAAGGCGTTCAAGCGCGAATATGGTGTCGCCCCAGGGCAATACCGGCGTGCCGAGGACAAGCCTCCGCTCGTCGCGGTCTGAGGCCGCCGCACGCCTTCTGATTTCCCGCACCGGAAATCGCATGCGATTCTCGGTGCCAGAAATCAGGAGATGTGCGGCTGTAGGTGGGTAAGGGCAGCGATCAGGGATGTGTACACAGTTGCGTGTACACTCTAGGTATGAGTGAGATCAGCACCCGCGAACTACGCACCAACCTGGCGAAATACATCGACGCCGCCGAGGCTGGGGAGCAAGTGATCATTCTCCGCGACGGCACTCCTGCTGCCGCGTTGGTACCCCTGTCCGTGGTGGAAGCGGTCGACGACGCCGAAGACGAAATGTTGGCCCGTGAGGCCACCGCCCGCCTCGCCGCCGGTGAGAAGGCCTACAGCATGGCCGAAGTGCTCGCGGACATTTTCGAGGCGCGTAAGTGAAGTACACGTTTCAGTTCCTCGAGTCGGCCCGGCCTGAACTGCGAGACCTGGAACAACGAGATGCGATGCGCATCCTCACCGCGTTCACTGTCCTTGGCGACGATCCGTACGCCGAGGGGCTTGCCGTCCGAAAGTTGGTGAACGTGGACGCCTATCGCCTGCGGGTCGGCCGCTTCCGGGTCGTCTACCAAGTGCAGGACGATGTGTTGGTGATCCTGGTCGTGAAGGTCGGGTGGCGTCGGGACGTGTACCGCGATCTCTGACCAGCATTGAAGCAGCCCACAGTCGATAGTGACTGTGGGCTGCCTTTTTACCCGTGTGCCGAAGAGCTGGCGGACGGCTCGAGCGGCTATCGCTGAAAGCCTCAGGTGAACGGTGTCTTCGGACGTTCCTGAAGTTCACCGTCGAGGTAGGTGTCGACCTTCTCGTTGTAGAAGCACACCAGCCCCGCGACCTTCTGGCTCTCCGGCAGCGGCGTGCGGTAGCCCCACACGTAGTCCTTGTACTCGTTGTCGCCGACCCGAACAGTCCAATAGTCGGCGGTGCCCTTGTACGGGCAGCTGGTGTGGGTGTCCGACGGGTGCAGCAGGTCCATCCGGACGTCGGTCATCGGGAGGTAATACCTTGCGGGCAGGCCGGTTTCGAAGAGGATGCGCGGGGAGTGCGAATCCGCGACGGTGACGCCGTCGATCTCGACGCGCACGTGCCGGGAGCTGCCGAGGATGTCCACTCGGGTGTAGGGGCTACGGGGGTGGACGTAGACCGGCTCGTCTTCCTCGAACCACTCGTCCATCTTGTCCCACTCGAGCCGCACCAGATCGTTGAGTTCGGTCAGCGGTGAATCGTGGTAGCGCAGTGCGGCAGCGGCTGCGGTCGTGCCGTCGACGACCACGTCGTACTCCGTCGCGTCACCGCGGCTGGGGGAGTGGTGGGATTTGCCGGTCGGCTCGAGTTTTGCTTGCAGATCCGCGGCCGGGACGTAGTAGGCCGGATAGTGCGGACCCTCCCACACCAGCACCGGCTGGGTCGTATCGGCCACTACCCGGCCACCGAGAAATACCCGAACTCGCTTCTGGCTGGTTTCGATCTTTACCCGGCCTCGCTGCGTATCGCCCATGACATCCGACGGTACTCCCGAGCAGCGTCGCGAGCAGGTATCGCAGACAGCGCAGCTGCCTGAACCCCCGTGCGGGTCCAGGCAGCTGTTGATCGGCTCAGTCGCCGACGGTGATCGCTTCCGCCTCGGCGACGCTGTGCGGCGCCGAGGCGTGGTCGTCGATGTGCGCGAGTGCCGCGCGCCCGGCCAGCAGGACGAGCACCGCGCCCGCGGTGCAGGCGGCGCCGACCCAGAACGGCAGCGCGATGCTGTGCTCGCCGAGCTTGCCCGCGAGGTACGGCGCGGCCGCGCCGCCGGCGAAGCGGACGAAGCTGTAGGCCGCCGACGCGGTCGACCGCTCGACCGGCGCGGAGATCATCACGGCCTCGGTGATCAGGGTGTTGTTCACCCCGAGGAACAGTCCGGCCAGCACGGTGCCGATGATCAGCACCGGCTTGTGCTCGGCGAAGGCCGCCATCACCGCGAGGTCCGCGGCGAACAGCGCGATCGACAGACCCATCATCGGCAGCGAACCGAACCGCCGCTGCAACCGCGGCGCCAGGAACACCGACGAGAGCGCGAGCAGGATGCCCCAGCCGCAGAAGATGAAGCCGATCGCGTAGGTGCCCATGTCCAGCGGGAACGGGGTGTAGGCGAGCAGGGTGAAGAAGCCGAAGTTGTAGAGCAGGGCGGTGAGGCTGACGGTCAGCAGGCCGCGGTGCCGCAGCGCGAGGAACGGGGCGGCGATCGAGGTGTGATGCGTCGGCTTCGGGCCCTCAGGCAGCAGCACGACGATGCTGACCAAGGCCACGGCCATCAGTACCGAGACGCCGAAAAACGGTCCACGCCAGCTGATTCCGCCGAGCACGCCGCCGAGCAGCGGTCCGGTGGCGATGCCGATGCCGAGCGCGGCCTCGTAGAGGATGATCGCGCGGGCGACGCCGCCGCTGGCCGCGCCGACGATGGTGGCCAGCGCGGTGGCGATGAACAGGGCGTTGCCGAGGCCCCAGCCCGCGCGGAATCCGACGATCTGAGTGACGGTGTCGGACAACCCCGCCAGCGCCGCGAACACGATGATGATGGCCAGACCGGCCACCAGGGTCTTCTTCGCACCGAACCGGCTGGACACCACGCCCGTGATCAACATGGCCACGCCCGTCACCAGCATGTAGCTGGTGAACAGCAGCGATACTTGCGACGGCGAGGCGTGCAGTTGTTCGCCGATCGGTTTCAGAATCGGGTCTACCAGCCCGATTCCCATGAAGGCGATCACGCTCGCGAACGCGACAGCCCACACGGCTTTCGGTTGGCGGTTGGTCGAGGTGGTTTCCGCGCCGACGGCGCGATCAGGAGCCAAGGTGCTCATCAAGTCCCTCTATATCGGATGGTGCTGCGGCGTAGCCGTTTTCAGGGCCTCCAGCAGTTCGTTCAGATCGGTGTCCATGCGGGCCAGGCGTTCGATGTCGAAGCCGTCCAGTCGCGTGGTGAGCGCGGCGGCGAAGGCCTGCCGTGCCTGGGTGAGCCGGTTGCGTCCGGCCGGGGTGAGTTCGACGACGACGGCTCGGGAATCGGCCGAGTCCTTGCGTCGGGTCGCGAAGCCATCCGCGACCAGCCTGCCGATCAGCGTCGTTGCTGCCGGCTGGGAACAACGGTCGATCCTGGCGAACTCACTGACCCGCACGGCGCCGTGTTCGTCGAGCACCGCAAGTGCCCGCAACACCGCCCGCGGCAGGTCGTCGCCGCTGATCACCCCGGCCAGCCGAGTGAGCCTGCCCGCGGTTACGAGTAGATCGACGACAATGTCATCCGCTGTGTTCACCTGAGCCTGCTCCACCCAGATATTATTACATAAGCTAACTATATATGTCTCGTGAACTCGATCACGGACACGCCAAAGCCCCGGCCGCAAAGCGTACCGGGGCTGTGAACTGGGCTTTCAGGAGTTAGGGTAGCAATGCGAACGTCTGCACGTGGGCGGGGCGAACCACGCTGAAGTGCTTGCGGTCGAGCGTCGCGACCCTGTCGGTCTCGAATTGTTCGGCGACGGCTATGACGGATGCATCGACCGACCCCAGAGGGAAGTCGGCATATCGACGCACTAACTCGGCGATCCGGTCGACGTCCGGTTTCGTGAACGAGACCAGTTCGAAGACATCCTCCTCGACTCTGTCGAGAAAGGCGGCCTCCACATCGGGACGTTCCTCCAGCAGCCAGCAGACCTCGATCATTACCGACGTGGGCAGCAAGAGTCGGCCCCGCAGGGTTGCGAAGAACTGGGCGCATTCGGCGTGCCGGTTGTCACTGCGGTCCATCAGGGCTACCAGCGGACCGGTGTCCAGCACGGTGGTGGTTACTGCCATTCGTCGCGCCGCTGACGCAGGCGTTCGCGGATGTAGTCATCGTGGCGCTCGGCGGTGTCGGTCCTGCCGGAATCCCAGATGCCGGTGAGTGACCGCAAGCCCTCGGTCACGCCTCGATCTTCGGCGTCGTCCTGCGCCGGAGCTGTTGTGGACAACTCGGGATCCTCCGACACGAGCAGGCGAAGATGCCGCGCCTGAGCCGGAGTCAGCCGGTCTACCAGGTGGTGTAGCTCCTCGTAGTCGTGTGCGGAGGTCATAGCCGTCAGTTTAGGGACTGTCGCGTCCGACTTGCTAGGCCAGGTCATCCTCTATATCGATGCTCATGACCGTGAGAAGTACGAGGTGCGCTCTATGCCGGTGTGGCCACCGGTCGGCGCGGTGTGCCGAAGAGTTGGGCGTCGCCGTGGGCGCGTTTGAAGAAGAGGTGGGCGTCGTGTTCCCAGGTGATGGCTATGCCGCCGTGTAGTTGGACGGTTTCGGCGACGATGGTGGTCAGGGCGGTGGAGCAGTGGCGGCGGGCTACCCAGACGTCTTCGGCGGCGGTGGGGCTGGCTTCGGCTACCGCGAGGGTGGCGGCGGCGGCGGCGGACTTGGCTGACTCGAGTAGGACGTACATGTCGGCCATGCGGTGTTTGAGGGCTTGGAAGCTGCCGATGGGGCGGCCGAATTGGACTCGGGACTTGGTGTAGTCGACGGTCATCTGGAGGCAGTGGTCTGCGGCGCCTACCTGTTCGGCGGCTACCGCGGCCCAGGCGATTTCGCGTAGGCGGGTGATGGCGGGGGTGGGATCGGCGGTGCCGAGGGGGTGGGCTTCGGCTGTGGTGAAGGTGATTTCGGTCAGTTTGCGAGTCGGGTCCATGGTGGGGACGACGCGGCGGGTGACCCCGGAGGTGGTGGGGTCGACCTCGAAGAAGCCGGTGGGGGTGAGCACGATCAAGGTGTCGGCGGTGTGGCCGTCGAGCACGTAATGGGCGGTGCCGGTGAGGGTTCCGTCCGATTCGCGGACTCCTGGCTCGTCCCAACCAGTTTCGCTCGCCCAGCACACGGCGAGGGTGCGGGTGCCCTCGGCGACTTCGGGGAGTAGGCGGGCGCAGGCCTCTGCGTCGGCCGACAGCAGCAGGGCTTGGGTGCCGAGGACGGCGGAGCCGAGCATCGGGACACCGGCGAGGGTGTGGCCGAGTTCGCCTACCACCAGCAGGGATTCGACCAGGCTCGCGCCGACCCCGCCGTATTCCTCGGGAATGGCCAGCGCGGCCACCCCGATCTGCTCGCACAGCCGCTGCCACAGCGCCGGGTCGTAGCCGAGTTCGGTGTCCATTGCCGCACGCACCGCGGCGGATCCGGCGTGCTTGGTGAGCAGTGCGCGCACCGATGCGGTGAACTCCTGGTGTTCGGTGCTGGTCATGCCGTCCCTCGTAGTTGCCGCTCCGCTTCGTCGCGGAGGAAATCGGCGATCCGTGCGCGGTGCAGATCTGGTGTGCCCCAGGCGGAACGGAGCGCGGTGACCTTGGTCAGCCACAGCGACAGGTCGTATTCGGCGGTGTAGCCGATCGCGCCGTGCACTTGCAGCGCCGCCCTGGCCGCCCGGTATGCCGCGTCACCGCAGGCGATCACTGCGGCCGAAACGTCGCGGCTGCGCGTCGATTCGCCCATGGTGAGTGCGGCGCGGTAGAGCAGCGGCTCGGCCAGGTCCAGCCCGATCAGCACATCGGCGAGCTTCTGCTTGACGGCCTGGAATTCGCCGATCGGCTTGCCGAACTGCTTGCGCTGCTTGGCATATCCGGTGGTGGAGTCCAGCAGTGCGCGCCCGGCGCCGAGCAACTGCGCCGCGCAGGCCAGCGCGCCGGTGTCGAACCCGGTGGCAATGGCGTCGGCAACGTCCTCGGCGACCGACTCGTCGGCCGCGACGGCGAAGAGGCGGCGCGCCGGATCGATCGACCGCACCAGTCCGGTCCGATGCGCGGTGTGCAGCTGCCCGCCATCGGCGATCAGCACCACCTCGGCGCTATCGGCGTCCAATGCCACGCCACTGTGGTCCGGCGCCGCGAAAGCGATGGTGCCCATCTCGGCACCCTCGGCGAAGCCGGGCAGCCAGCGTGCGGCCAGGCTCTGGTCCGGAAGTGCTTGCAGCAGCGCGGGTATCGCGGCCGCCGTCTCCACCAGTGGACCGGGCGCGGCAGCGCGACCGAGCTCGACGAACGCGACCACGAGATCGATCGGTTCGGCACCGACGCCACCGTGCTCGTCGTCGATGGCCAGACCGAGCACACCCGCACCAGCCAGCTGACGGATCAGGCCGCGCCCCAGGCGCGGATCGCCGGTCGCCCAGCCGCGCACCGCGGCGGGCGTGCGTCCCGCGTCGAGCAGCTTGCGCACGCTGGTGCCGAAGTCGAGTTGTTCGGGACTGAGCGCGAATCTCATCGGCTGCTCCCTCTCGGTAGTCCGAGCAGCCGCTCGGCGATGATGTTGCGCTGAATCTCGTTGGTGCCCGCGTAGATCGGTCCGGACAGCGAGAACAGGTAGCCGTCGGTCCACGGTCCGGAGCGTTCGGCGGTCGCGCCGAGCACCTCCAGTGCGGTCTCGTGCATGGCGATGTCGAGCTCGGACCAGAACACCTTGGTGATCGAGGATTCCGCGCCGAGCTTGCCGCCTTCGTTCAGCCGGGTGACCGTGCCGAAGGTGTGCAGCCGGTATGCCTCGCTGCCGATCCAGGCGTCCACCACGGCATCTCGCTGCGCGGTGTTGGCCTCGTCGCCGGTATCGAGCCACAGATCGATCAACCGTTGGGCCGTCGCACTGAACCGCCCCGGGCTGCGCAGCGACAGGCCGCGCTCATTGCTCGACGTGCTCATCGCCACGCGCCAGCCCTCGCCGGGCGCACCGATCACGTCGCGATCGGGCACGAACACCTCGTCGAGGAAGATCTCCGCGAAGCCGGGTTCGCCGTCCAGCTGCGGGATCGGGCGCACCGAAACACCATCCGCCGACAGCGGGAACATCACATAGGTCAGCCCTTTGTGCCGCTCCGCCTCGGGATCGCTGCGGAACAGCCCGAAGGCCCAGTCCGCATAGGCCGCTCGCGAACTCCACGTCTTCTGCCCGCTGAGCAGCCAGCCGCCATTGGTGCGTCGCGCGGTCGAGCGGATGCCCGCGAGATCGCTGCCCGCCTCCGGCTCCGACCACGCCTGGGCCCAGATGTCCTCACCGCGCGCCATCCGCGGCATGATCCGGTCCAGCTGCTCGGGCGTGCCGTGCTCGAAAAGCGTTGGTGCCAGCAGGAAGATGCCGTTCTGGCTCACCCGCCCCGGCGCGCCCGCAGCGTAGTACTCCTGCTCGAACAGCACCCATTCCAGCAGCGAGGCATCACGGCCGCCGTACTCCTCGGGCCAGGCGACGACAGAGAGACGAGCATCGGCGAGGGTGCTTTCCCAGGCGCGATGCGCCTCGAACCCGGCCTTGGTGTCCATCGAGGGCATCGGCTGCGCAGGCTTGTTGGCGGCCAGGAACTCTCGGACCTCGGTCTGGAATTCCTGTGTCGCCTGGTCGATATCGAGATCCACTTACGACGCCCCGTTCTCGCCGGTCGAGCTCGCCTGAGCCTTCATCGTTTTGGCGTTCATACCGCCCAGCGAGTCCGCGCCGACCTCGGCATTGTGCGCGTGCGCGAAGTGATGCAGCCCGAACACCGAATCCATGCCGTTGCGCATGCCCATCTGGTCCTCGGCCTGATTCACCGCCTTCTTCGTCAGCGCGAGGCCGAATTGCGGCATGGTGCCGATCTTTTCGGCAAGCGTGAGGGTCTCGGCCTCCAGCTCGGCACGTGGCACGACCCGGTTGACCATGCCCCATTCCTTGGCCTGTGCCGCGCCGAACCGGTCCCCGGTGAACAGGAACTCCTTCGCCGCCCGCGGCCCCATCACCCACGGATGTGCGAAGTACTCGACACCCGGAATCCCCATCCGCACAACCGGATCGGAGAAGAACGCGTCATCGGAGGCGATGATCAGATCGCACACCCAGGCCAGCATCAGCCCGCCCGCGATGCAGGCGCCCTGCACCATGGCGATGGTCGGCTTGGGAATCTCCCGCCAGCGCCGGCACATGCCGAGGTACACCTCGAGCTCACGTGCGAAGCGCTGATCGCCGCCGACCTTGTCGACGTGGTCCCACCACAGCGCGGCCTTGTTCGGGTAGTGGATGTGATGATCGCGGCCCGGGGTGCCGATGTCGTGCCCCGCGCTGAAGTGTTTGCCGTTGCCCGCCAACACGATCACGCCGACCTCGGGATCCTCGACGGCCCGCTCGAAGGCGGCGTCGAGCGCGTAGGTCATCACCGAGTTCTGCGCGTTGCGGTAGTCCGGCCGGTTCAGCGTGACGATCGCCGTGCGACCACGCACCTCGTACGTGACGACGTCACCCTCGTCCGGGATCGGTTCCGACATTACGAAATCTCCTCACGTAGTTGACGCTTGAGCACTTTCCCGGCGGCGCTGTAGGGCAGCTGGTCGCGGAATTCGATGAACCGCGGCACCTTGAAGTTGGCCAGCACGGTGGTGGCGTGGGCGAGCACCTGATCCGCGGTGAGCTGCGCGCCCGCCTTGCGGACCACGAACGCCTTGCCCACCTCGCCCATTCGGTTGTCCGGCACCCCGATCACCGCGGATTCGGCGATGCCGTCCAGCCGCGCGAGGGCCTGCTCGATCTCGGCCGGATACACGTTGAACCCGCCGGAGATGTACATGTCCTTGAGTCGGTCGGTGATCTTCAGATAGCCGCGCTCGTCCACTGTGCCGACGTCACCGGTGTGCAGCCAGCCGTCGGAATCGATTGCCTCGGCGGTACTTTCGGGATCGTCGAGGTAGCCGAGCATGACGTTCGGCCCGCGCAGCAGCACCTCGCCGTTGGGCGCGAGCCGGAGTTCGAAGTCCGCGATCGGTCGTCCGCAGGTACCCGCGATGGTCTCGGCGTCGTCGTCCGCGCGGCACATGGTGCCGAATCCCGACGCCTCGGACAGCCCGTAACCGGTGATGACGACATCGAAGTCGAGCTCCGAGCGCATCCGCTCGACCAGCACCACCGGCACTGTGGCCGCCCCGGTCACGGCGACGCGCAGCGTGCCGAGGTCGAAGTCGGCGCGGTTCGGGAAGTCGAGAATCGTCTGATAGATCGTCGGCGGCCCGGGCAGCACGGTGATCTTCTCCTCGCTCACCAGCCGCATGGTGGCGGGCACGTCGAACACCGCCTGCGGGACGATCGCGGCACCGGTGACCAGGCACGCGAGAATGCCCGCCTTGTAACCGAAGTTGTGGAAGAACGGACTCACCACCAGATACCGGTCGTCGCCGTTGAGTGTCGTGCATTCCGCCCAGGCCCGCACCACCGACAGCGCCTGCCGATGCGCCACCACGGTGCCCTTGCTGCGGCCGGTGGTGCCGGAGGTGAACAGGATGTCGGCGGTGTCGTCGGGACTCACCGCCGCCGCACGTTCTTCGGCCTCGGCCAGGGTGGCTTTCTCGGCGACCCCGGCGAGCTCGGACCAGTCGAACGCGGTCTCGTCGCCGGTCGTGCTGCCCGGCTCGACCGGGATGACGACCACCGTCTCGATATCGAGTCCCGGTGCGGCCGAACGCAATTCGGCGAGCCGATCGCGACCGAGGAAGGTGCCCGCGATGAACAACGCCCGCGCGTCGACCCGGCCCAGCACATCGGCGGCCTCGTCGGCGACATAGCGGGTGTTCAACGGCACCAGCGAGGCACCGACATAGTGCGCGCCCAACGCCGCGACGACCCAGTGGTGGGTGTTGGGCGCCCACATCGCCACCCGGTCGCCCGATTGCACGCCGCGCGCGATGAGCGCCCGCGCCACCTCCTGGACCGCGGCCAGCAGCTGGGCCCAGTCCAGCCGGACCGGCCCGTCGGCCAGGGCGGGAGCGGTACCGAAGGTGTGTGCGGCATGCTGCAGCGCCAGCGGTGTCGTAAGTGCAGGGGTTGTCACGGTTGTCCTTACCGTCCGTGTCGGGGCACTCATGCAAGCGCCCTACAAAGCAAGTGCTTGGTAGGTTATCCTACCGGCGTGGGTGCGATCCAGACCTCAGAATCCGACACCGCCGCGCAGGGCGGGCGGTTTTCCGCGACGCAAGACGCGCAATTCGCCGCCGACGTGCGTGAGTGGCTGGCCGAAAACCTGAACGGCGAGTTCCGCGAACTGCGCGGGCTCGGCGGACCAGGCCGCGAACACGAGGCCTTCGAGGAGCGACTGGCCTGGGACCGGCACCTCGCCGCCGCTGGCTGGACCTGCCTCGGCTGGCCCAAGGAGTACGGCGGCCGCGAGGCGACCGTGCGCCAGCAGGTGATCTTCCACGAGGAGTACGCGAAAGCGAACGCGCCGTCGCGGGTTTCGCACGTCGGCGAGGAACTGCTCGGGCCGACCGTGCTCGCCTTCGGCACCCAGGCGCAGAAGGAACGCTTCCTGCCCGGCATCCGCAACGTGACCGAGCTGTGGTGTCAGGGCTATTCCGAGCCGGGCGCCGGTTCGGACCTGGCCGCGATCACCACCGCGGCCCAGCTCGACGGCGGCGAATGGTCGATCAACGGCCAGAAGATCTGGACCTCGCTGGCCCACATCGCCGACTGGTGCTTCGTGATCGCGCGCACGGAGCGCGGCTCGGTTCGGCACAAGGGCCTGTCCTACCTGCTGGTTCCGATGCATCAGCCGGGCGTCGACGTGCGCCCGATCATCCAGCTGACCGGCACCTCGGAGTTCAACGAGGTCTTCTTCGACAACGCGCGCACCGCCGCGGATCTGGTGATCGGCGCGCCGGGCGAGGGCTGGCGCATCGCCATGGGCACACTGACCTTCGAACGCGGCATCTCCACGCTCGGCCAGCAGATCCGGTTCGCCAGGGAACTCGCCGATGTCGAGGCGCTGGCCCGCCGCACCGGTGCCGCCGAGGACCCGCTCATCGCCGATCGGATCGACCAGGCCTGGGTCGGTCTGCGGGTGTTGCGTGCCCACGCCATCCGAACCATGGAGGGCGCTGGCGTCGACGACGGGGGACAAGCCTCGGTCGCAAAACTGTTGTGGGCCAACTGGCATCGCGGTCTCGGCGAACTCGCCATGGCGGTGCTCGGCCCCGCGGGCATGGTGGCCGACGAGAACGACCTGAACGAATGGCAGCGGATGTACCTGTTCACCCGCGCCGACACGATCTACGGAGGTTCGAACGAAGTGCAGCGCAACATCATCGCCGAGCGCGTGCTCGGCCTGCCGCGGGAGGCACGACCATGACCGACCTCTCTGTTGCGCCCCAGCCGATTCCTGGACACGGCCTGCTGACCGGACGCGCCGCCGTCATCACCGCCGCGGCGGGCACCGGCATCGGCTCGGCCACCGCGCGCAGGCTGCTCGCCGAGGGCGCCGACGTGGTCGTCTCCGATTGGCACGAGCGGCGTTTGGCCGAGACGGCCACCGAGCTCGCGGCCGAGTTCCCGGAGCGCAAGGTCGCCTCGATCGCCTGCGACGTGCAGAGCACCGAACAGGTCAACGCGCTGGTGCGCGGCGCGGCCGCGGCGATCGGCCGGATCGACATCATGGTCAACAATGCCGGACTCGGCGGCGAGACCCCGGTGGTCGACATGACCGACGAGCAGTGGGATCGCGTCCTCGACATCACCCTCAACGGCACCTTCCGCTGCACCCGCGCCGCGCTCGGCTACTTCCGCGACGCGGGCCACGGCGGCGTGATCGTCAACAACGCCAGCGTGCTCGGCTGGCGCGCGCAGCACGGCCAGGCGCACTACGCCGCGGCCAAGGCGGGCGTGATGGCGCTGACCCGATGCAGCGCGGTCGAGGCCGCCGAACTCGGTGTGCGGATCAACGCGGTGGCCCCGAGCATCGCCAGGCACGCCTTCCTGGACAAGGTCAGCTCGACCGAACTGTTGGACCGGTTGTCCGAGCGCGAAGCCTTCGGCCGGGCCGCCGAGCCGTGGGAGGTCGCGGCCACCATCGCGATGCTGGCCAGCGACTACACCTCGTACCTGACCGGCGAGGTCGTCTCGGTCAGCAGCCAACGCGCCTGAGCCGGTTCAGTTCCCGACGCAGAGCCCGGATCTGGCGACGGTGAAAATCGTGTCCCACGATTCCCCAGCTGGCGCGGCGGCGGCCGGCGTCGCGGTGGCGAGCACCGGCACCGCGGCCAGCGCGGCGACGGCGAGCGGTCGTGGCGCGGTGGCAAAACGCATGAATATCGCTTCGTGGCGCGGGCATCGGACGCTCGAGTGATTTTCCGCGATCTTCGCGCATAACCGGTGCCATACACGCGAAGTTTCGGCGATCTGTCGTAGCGCGCAACATTTTTCGCTATCGGTCGGCCGAATCACTTTCGCATTGCCGGTCGTTGGCTGCGTGGCCGTGTCGCATGGCGCGACAGACTGGACGGGCGGCTGGCTGCGCCAAAGTGCGATCGCCTTCCAGCTTCCCGCGCACATCGAGCAAATGGGCGGCTGATCAGGTAGAAAAGGCCGCGCCAGAAGCCCCCGGGGTGTGCGATGCTGGTTTAGATCGGATCCCGCACTCTCCAAAGGGGCGATGGCTATGGGCCTGGATAGCCCAGCTGCCCGCGAACAACTGGAACTCGAATTGGTGCGCGAAGTGGTGCTAGCCAGGCGCAGGCTGGACAGCATGGTGCTCGCCGCGCTAACTCTCGGCGCCGAATTGATGGAGCACACCTCCGAATGTGCGACCGCGATGCGCGCGGCACAGATTCTCGAGCAATACGCCATTGATGAGCGCGAGGTGACGCGCGACCCGCGGGGCGCGCTGCGCGCCGACATGGCGCGAGATCGGGAGCGGGCCAAACAGATCGGCCTCGGCGCCGACCCCGCGGAGTCGGCGCAGGACCAGCGCAGGCATCGGCAGTGCGCGCTGCTGTACGAGGTGCGCGCGGACCTGCTCAACGTGGTGGCGAAGTGCCGGAAGTTCCGGTTCGACCGGGTGGCCTTCGACGAGGAAATCTCCCAGGGTCTTTGCGCCGCCACCGACAAGCTGGTGATCGGCGCCGACATGGACACCTACCAGGCGTGGCAGCGCGGCATGGTGCTCAAGCTGATCGAAGAGCCGATGGCCTACGGCCCGCCGCGCGTGATGGCGACCGTGGACGCCGGGCCGGGGCGCGGGCAACTCACCGTCGAGTGGGACAGCTGCGAACGCCGACTCGCGTTGGTCGCGCGCATGGCCAGAGCGGGTATCGCGCCGGTGGTGATCTGCGACCGGCTGCTAGCGGACCTATCCGTGTCCTCCCCGCTGCGCTATTCAGTGCGCTGAGCACGTTCCGACCCGACCTACCAACCCGATGCTGGGTAGCTCACTAGCGCGCCACCCTGTACCAAGCAAACGCTTGGTTGTATTATGGCCGATGTGACCGCACCCGAGGCTTCGAAATCAGCACGGCGCAATGAACTGCTCACGCTGGCGGCCGAACTGTTCGCCGAGCGAGGACTGCGCGCCACCACCGTGCGCGATATCGCCGACGCGGCCGGAATTCTATCGGGGAGTCTCTACCACCACTTCGATTCCAAAGAGTCGATGGTGGACGAGATCCTGCGCGGCTTCCTCGACGACCTGTTCGGGCACTACCGCGAGATCGTCGGCGCCGGGCTCAGCCCGCGAGACACCTTGGAAGCCTTGGTGCTCGCGTCCTACCAGTCGTTCGATCGGCATCACGCCGCGGTGGCGATCTACCAGGCCGAGGCGAAGCGGCTGCGCACCGCCGAGCGGTTCAGCTACATCGCCGACTACAACCGCGAATTCCGCGAGCTCTGGCACCGGGTGCTGACCAACGGCGTGACCGACGGCAGCTTCCGGCCCGAGATCGATGTCGAACTGGCCTACCGATTCCTGCGCGACACCGTGTGGGTCGCGGTGCGCTGGTACCAGCCGGGCGGACCCATCACCGTAGACAACCTCGCCAAGCAGTATCTGACCATCGTGCTCGACGGCCTCACGCTGGCCACGGCCGAGCACACCACGTAGGAGTTCCAGATGTCAGCACCATCCGCACCCCGCCGCCCCTACACCCCGCTGCGGGACGCCTACGTGATCGACGCGGTGCGCACCCCGGTCGGCAAGCGCGGCGGCGCCCTGGCCGCCGTGCACCCCGCCGACCTCGGCGCGGCCGCGCTGCGAGGCCTGTTGGACCGCAACACGATCGACCCGGGCAATGTCGACGACGTGATCGTCGGCTGCGTCGACAATGTCGGCCCGCAGGCCGGAAACGTCGGCCGCACCGCATGGTTGGCCGCGGGCTATCCGGAGGAGGTGCCCGGCGTCACCGTCGACCGCCAGTGCGGATCCAGCCAGCAGGCCATCAACTTCGGCGCGCAGGCCATCATGAGCGGCACTGCCGAGGTGATCGTCGCGGGCGGGCTGCAGAACATGAGCGCCATCCCGATCTCGGCCGCCATGTACGCGGGCAAGGAGTACGGGTTCGACTCGCCGTTCGTCGGTTCGGCGGGCTGGGACCATCGCTACGGCACCGCCGAGGTCACCCAGTTCCGGGCCGCCCAGCTGATCGCCGAGAAGTGGAACATCAGCCGAGAAGACATGGAGCGCTGGGCTTTGCGCAGCCATGAGCGGGCCCGCGACGCCATCAAGAACGGCCGCTTCGATCGGGAGATCGTGCCGGTCGGCGACTTCTGGATCGATCAGGGACCGCGCGAGACCAGCCTGGAGAAGATGGCGTCGCTTCAGCCGCTGGCCGAGGGGAGCCCGCTGACCGCGGCGGTCGCGAGCCAGATCTCCGACGGCGCGAGTGCCGCCCTGCTCGCGTCCGAATGGGCCGTCGAGGCTTACGGATTGACGCCGCGGGCCCGGATTCATCACGTCAGCGCGCGCGGCGCCGACCCGATCTTCATGCTCACCGCGCCGATCCCGGCGACCAAGTGGGCGCTGGAGAAGACCGGACTCACCATCGACGACATCGACGTGGTGGAGATCAACGAGGCCTTCGCCCCGGTCGTGCTCGCCTGGTTGAAGGAGACCGGCGCGGACCCGGAGCGGGTCAATGTCAACGGCGGCGCGATCGCCCTCGGTCACCCCCTCGGTGCCACCGGCGCAAAGCTTTTCGCGTCTCTGCTCAACGAACTGGAGCGGGTCAACGGCCGCTACGGCCTGCTCACCATCTGTGAGGGCGGCGGCACCGCGAACGTCACCATCATCGAGCGGCTCGGCAGCTGAGCCGGCGCTAGCCGGGCAGTAGTGCGGCGAGGTCAGCGGCGAGCCGACCGAACCGCACGTCGTCGGTGCGCCAGAGCAACGCGGTGCTCACGTCGAGGTTCAGGTCTTCGACGGGGAGGAAGCGGAACTCGGCGCGGTCGACGGCGTGCAGGCCCTCGGAGTCGAACGGGGCGATGATGAAGGCGCGGGTTTGGCGCAACATCATCAGCATGCCGTCGATGGTCCGGAAACGGCCGCTGCCTTCGCTGCTACCCGCGCCGGACAGTGTGGTCCTGGCGCCGTCACCGAGGGAGAGTTCCCAGTGTTGGGCCCCTGGATGTGGGTGAAGCCGCGTAAATCGGCCACTCGCACCGAGGTTCGCCCGGTGAACAGGGTGGCATCGACCAGGACGCCGACCGGTTCGGTAGCGATGACGACGGACTCGACTCCCGTTCCGGCGGACGGGATGTGCGACAGCGCGAGGTCGATGTGGTTGCTGCGCAGGCTCGCCCCGATATCGGCGGAGCGCAGCTGCTCGAGCGCAAAGGTGTAGTCGGGCGCGAGGTCGGTCATCGCGGCGGTGAGCCGGTGGCTGATGTCGGTGCCGAGCAACTCCGGAATGGCGAAGCGCACGTCGATCGGCTGATCGTTCGGGGCGGCTAGTCGGTCACGTAGCGCGTCGAAGTCGGTGACGATCGAGCGGGCCAGTGGCACGAGCTGTTCGCCCGCCGGAGTCAGCCGGACGTGTCGGGTGGAGCGTTCGAACAGTGCCGCGCCGAGCTCGGTTTCGAGGGCTTTGATGCGTTGGCTCAACGGTGGGACCGACATCTGCAACGCCTGTGCCGCCCTGGTGAAATTCAGTTCGCTGGCGACCGTCAGGAAGTAGCGCAGATGGTAGATCTCCATTTGCGACATGGTAGCTATCTGGCTCGATGGTGTTCCGGTTGTCCGCCTCGGGCATATCCGGCATTTCGCCCACTCCGGTAAAATGCCAGCTAGACGCCGTTTTCGATTTGTTATCGGCGTGGACATAACGACACTGATGAACATGGTTATTCCGTTAGCTGATCTATCGAATTAGCGTGGAGTCGATCCGCTCGAGCAGACGGCCACACCATGGAGGTACCTCGTGTTCCAGGCGTTATTGGTGCTCAACATCGTAAATCGCACCATCGCTCGCATCGAGCTGGCCGACGGATCCGTGACGACGGTCGTTGGCGATACCGGATCGGTTCCCGACGGCATCGCATACGACCGCACTGCCGGGCGCATCTACTGGACCACGATGGGCACGCCCGATTTCGATCCCGAGCTGCCGCTCGACGACCACAACTTCGACTTCTCGCCGAAGAACGGTTCACTCGAGTCCGCCGCGCTCGATGGCACCGATCGCAGGCAGATCCTCCCCGTCGGCGCGCTGACGACCGGCAAGCAACTGGACGCCGATTTCGTTGCCGGGCAACTGTATTGGAGTGACCGCGAAGGTCGCCGAGTGAGCCGAGTAGGTGTCGAAGGCACCGGATCGACCGACCTGGTGGTCAATCCCGCGACCGGAGACAAGGCCGAGGAATGCGTCGGCATCGCGATCGACCCGGCCGGAAACGCGCTGTACTGGACCCAGAAAGGTCCCGCGAAGGGCGGCCGCGGTCGCATCTTCCGTGCGAATCTCGTTGTGCCAGAGGGGCAGACGGCAGCAAACCGCACCGATATCGAGGTGCTCTGGAACCACCTGCCCGAGCCGATCGACCTCTGGCTAGACACCACCAACGGCTACCTTTACTGGACCGACCGCGGCGCCGAGCCTGCCGGAAACACGCTCAATCGCGCGCCGATCCCAGCACGCGGCGAGTCCGGCGGGACCCCGGAAATCCTGGCCCGCGGCTTCGCCGAGGCCATCGGTCTCGCCGTCGATCTCGAGGCGGGCCTCGCCTATGTCACCGACCTCGGCGGCAGCGTGCGCGCCGTGGCGTTGGACCGTTCGTCCGACAGCGTCATTGCGAAATTCGAGGGTCAGTCGCTGACCGGAATCGTTGGTGTCCAATGAGTAGTCAGCGAACCATGGCTGTGGTCGGTGCGGGCGTCATCGGTCTGTCCTGGGCCCGGCTGGCGCACCGGCACGGCTGGCGGGTGGCGATCACCGACCCGCGCCCTGACCTCGGCGAGCTCGTCGCGGCCGAATTCGGTAGCGACGATCGCGTGTCCTGGACCGCGGACCTGACCGAAGCGGTGCGATCGGCCGACCTGGTCCAGGAAAACGGCCCCGAGCGGCTGGCCGTCAAGCAACAGCTCTTCGCCGAGATTCTGCGTGCCGCACCCGCCGACGCGGTGCTGGCCACCTCCAGCTCATCGATCACCGCCTCGCTGATCGCCGCCGATCTGGACAACGCCGGACGCATCCTGGTCGGGCATCCGTTCAACCCACCGGAGCTCATGCCGCTGGTGGAGGTGCTGCCCGGCAAGAAGACCGACGAATCGACCGTCACCCGCGCCGTCGCGCTCTACTCCGAGCTCGACCGGGTGCCGGTCGTAATTCGTAAGGCGATGCCGGGATTCGTCGCCAATCGGCTGCAAATGGCACTGTCCGCCGAGGCTAGGTATCTGGTGCAGTCCGGCGTGGTCAGCGTCGAGGATCTCGACACCATCCTGCAGAACTCCCTCGGCCTGCGCTGGGCCACCATCGGTCTCTTCGAAGGCAACGTTCTCGGCGGCGGTCCCGGCGGTGCGCGGCATCTCTTCGCGGGGGTGGGCGCCGAGGTCGAACTGGGCAAGCCCTCGGCGGACCCCGAGGCCAGGGAACAGCTCATCGAGAGCATCGAAAACGCTTACGGCTCCGGCGAACAGAACTATCGGCGTCTCGTCGACAAACGCGATCGACGCACGAACGCGGTACTCGAAGCGCTGGCGAAGGTCGACGACCGGCCAGCCGTCCACGCAAGCCCGAACGTCTGAGAGGTAAGCCATGCTCACTCAACGTCTGAAGAACGCGCTGCACAACAAGAACCAGCCGGTCGACCCGCACGCCGAATTGCAGGAGGTGCTCGGCGGCGTCGGGCTCACCGCCGAGGATTCTGGCGGCGAGATCACCTTCGTCGGCGCCGACCCGATCGTGTCGAGCCCGCTGAGCCTGGCCGCCTCGCCCGGTATTGCGCTGGTCGGCAAGTCGGTCGCCATCGCCAAGCTATGGCAGCTGCGGGGCGGCCCAGGCCAGGACATCAGCATGGACCTGCGCAAAGCGCCGCACCGGCTGTGTCCCTTCTACGACCGTAAATGGGAAAAGCTCAACGGCGCGCTGCCGCAGATCACGGACCCGGCGACGGTGGGCGTGCCACGGTTCTATCGCACCGCCGACGACCGGCACGTGATGCCGATGCCGGTCTATCCGAAGCTGAAGTCCGACCTGCTGGCACTGCTCGGCGCCGTCGACAGCCCCGAATCCGTTGCCCGCCAAATCCGTACGTGGAATTCCACCGAACTGGAGGACGCTGCCGCCGACGCGGGCGTGGTGCTGACCAAAGCGCTCGGCCTGGAAGAGCTGATGGCCGAACGACAGTTCACCGAGGTGCTGGCGAATATGCCGTTGATCGCGCTCGAGAAGATCGGCGACAGCGATCCGGAGCCGCTGCCATCCGGCGGCACCGCACCGCTGGACGGGCTCCGGGCGCTCGGCCACGCGCACATCATCGCCGGCGCGGGGATCGGCCGCACCCTTGCCCTGCACGGTGCCGACGTGCTCAACATCTGGCGTGCGGGGGAAGGGGAAATCGAGACGCTCTATCGAACCGCCAATGTCGGCGTGCGCTCCTCGTTCCTCGACTTCGACAACGCCGACGACGCGAAGAAGCTGCGAGAACTGTTGCGGGGAGCCGATATCTTCTACGCCAACCGGCGGGTGGGCTACCTCGACCGGCACGGGCTCTCGCCTGCCGATGCCGCAGAGATCCGGCCCGGCATCATCCACGTCAGCAATTCGCTCTTCGGGCAGACCGGGCCGTGGGCCGATCGCGTCGGGTTCGATCAGAACGCGGGAGTCGCGACCGGGATGACCATCCTGGAGGGCAGCCTCGACGCGCCGCGACTGCCGGTCCTCGGGGTGGTGAACGACTGGATCATGCCCATGCTGTCGACCGTCGGCATCGCCGCCGCGTTGCAGCGCCGGGCCGAGGAGGGCGGCAGCTATCGGGTGCACCTGAGCCTGGCCCGCGTCGCGCTCTGGACGCTGAGCCTGGGCATCTTCGACAAAGACTACGTCGCGGCCACGCTCGACTCCGACGACGACCACCGCTACCTCGACCCGGACATCTTCACCATGGACGGTTCCGCGGGGAGGTACCAGGGCGTCACCGAGCAGGTGCAGATGTCGCGGACGCCCGGCCAGTACCCGTTCGGCCTGGCACTCCGCGGCTCCAGCCGCCCGGAATGGCTCGCCGCGTAACTACGCCTTGTCGGCGGGCTCGAGCAGCACCGCCGTTCCGTAGGCGGCCACCTCGCTCATGGTGTTGGCGATCTCGTTGCAGTCGAAGCGCATGGCGAGAATGCCGTTGGCGCCGAAGGACATGGCGTGCTGGCACATTCGCATGATCGCTTCGTGCCGGGAGTGGTAGAGCAGCTGGGTGTATTCGGTGATCTCACCGCCGCCGAGGGAGCGGAAACCGGCGGCGAGGTTGGAGCCGATGCCGCGGCTGCGCACAGTAAGGCCCGCCACTTCGCCGAACACCCGGACGACCTTGTGGCCGGGTACGTCGTTCATGGTGGAGACGAGGATGGGGAACTGCGGGGCGGGCTGTTGCTGCGGCGGCTGTTGCTGGTACCCCGGCGGCGGCTGTTGGTATCCGGGCTGCTGCTGCGGATACTGCGGTTGTTGCGGGGGCATCGGCTGGTTCATGAGGCGGATCGTACGGGCCCGGAGCGGTGTGCGGCGACTGTAGTTTGCCTGGCTTGTGCGGGTGGGCGGGTACCGGTAATGCGAGTCGCGAAATGCCCCGCACCCTGGGCGGGAGCGGGGCATTCGCGTGACGGGCTCAGAGGTTCTTCTGCAGCGCTTCGATCCGGGCGATCGCGTCGGCGACGATGCGGTCGATCAGCTCCTGACAGGTGGGCAGGTCCTCGATGATGCCGGTGACCTGACCGGCGGCGAGCACGCCCGCCTGGGTGTTGCCCTCGACCAGACCGGCGCGCAACAACATCGGCGTATTGGCGGCCATCACGACCTGAGACCAGGTGAGGTCCTTGGTCTTTCGCATGGACAGCCCGTCGCGGACCAGGGTGGACCACTTCATGCCGGTCATGTTCTTGAACTTGGCGGCATTGGCCACCGCGGCGGCCAGACCGCGGGTGCGGCCCGAATGTTCCAGGCGCTGCACCAGTTCGGTGTTCAGCACCCGGTGCGGCATCCCGTCGACCTTGGTGGAGACCACGGTGTCCTGCAGCTGCCTGCGCAGGTACTCCTGCTTGACGGCCTCGGGCACGGTGCTCTCCTGCGTCAGTAGGAAGCGGGTGCCCATCGCGACACCCGCCGCACCGTAGGCCAGCGCGGCGGCCAGGCCACGGCCGTCGAAGAAGCCGCCCGCGGCGACCACCGGGATGTCGACCGCGTCCAGCACCGATGGCAGCAGCAGCGTGGTGGCCACCGGACCGGTGTGCCCACCGCCTTCGCCACCCTGCACGATCACCGCGTCGGCGCCCCAGGACGCGACCTTCACCGCGTGCTTGGCCGCGCCGATCGACGGAATCACCACCACGCCAGCGTCTTTCAGCTTGGCGATGAGATCCTTCTTGGGTGCGAGCGCGAACGACGCGACGGCCACCTTCTCGCGGATCAGCAGATCGATGCGCTCGGGTGCGTCCGAGGCGTCGGCGCGGATGTTCACGCCGAACGGTTTCGCGGTGTGCGCCTTGGTCTTCGCGATCGCGGCCTCGAGCTCCGGGTAGGTCATGGTCGCCGAGGCGAGGATGCCGAGCCCGCCCGCCTCCGCGGTGGCCGCGACCAGGCTCGGACCCGCCACCCAGCCCATGCCGGTCTGCACGACGGGATGTTCGACGCCGACCAGCTCGGTCAGCGGGGTTCGCAACCGACCGGTCATGACGGCACCTCGGTGTCGCGAATCTTCTTGGGATCCAGCACGTCCCGGATCAGCCGCAGTTCCTCGGCGGTGGGCAGCCGGGACTCCGCGGCGTCGGCCAGTCCGTGGATCTCGAACGACGTGTTCTCGGCGACCTCGGCGGCGGTCACGCCCGGGTGCAGGCTGCGGGCCCGCATGGTGTGGTCGGGGCCCTCGAAGTCGAAGACGCCCAGGTTGGTGACCACCCGGTGCAGGTGGTGGAACCGGAAGGCCGGGTTGGCCGGGTCCACCTTGTCGTAGCCGATGCCGGAGACGATGTCGACCCGATCGGTGAACACCCGGTTGGTGTGCCGCGAAACCCAGTAGCTGGTCGCGTGATTGATCGTGTTGCCCGGCGCGCCACGGACGCCGAACATCTGCCGGGTCGGCTGCTGCAACGCGCCGAACGCGGACAGGTTCTGATTGCCGTAGCGGTCGATCTGATTGGCGCCCATCACCACGTGCCGCCTACCGGAGGCCACCACGTCGAATACGCGCCGGAACGGAATCCAGCCCTCGATCGGTGCCTTGCCGCCCAGCGGGGGAGTGTCGGCGAAGAACAGGGCCTCACCGTCGGAGAGCAGCAGATCCGGTTCGGTGGTCAGCTTGGCGAGGCGGGCGCCGATGATCGACATCGGCGACATCGGGCTGGCCATGATTTCGCCTGCGCCACTGAAGATCTCCGCGCAGGCGACCGCGCACACTTCGGCGCGGGTGATGGTCTCGGTGCTCGTCATCGCGAAGCCTCCTGTGCGAACTCGCGTACGGCGGCCTGGTACTCGTCCTCGGAACCGGCCAGATACTTGTCGACGAACTGCTGCCAGGTCTCGGGTGTCTTCGCCGACTGCACGTAGTGCTTCTGGAACTTCTCGTCCCGGCCGTAGCTGTCACCGGCCAGGGTGAAGTGCGCGCCGTTGGGCGCCTCGACCACGCCGTCCACCATCATCCGGTTGAGCAGCAGCGACTGCAGCGGAACGGTTTTCACCAGCTCGTCGGTCTCGACGATCCGCTCGACCGACATGTAGCGCCGCTCGGCGGCCAGGCAGTACAGGTCATCGAAATACGGGTCGACGCCGGTGTAGGCGGCATTGCCGTGCCGGTCACCGATGTTCAGATGTACCAGCGCCGCATCGAGATTCAGCGCGGGCATCGCGATCAAGGTCTCGGTCTTGCCATCGGCGTCGGGGTAAGGCGAAGCGACCGTGCGTAATTCACCGTCCCAGAAGTTCGGCACATCCGAGCCGAGTCCCGCCCGGATCGGCAGGAACGGCAACCGCGCCGCGGCCGCCTCCAGCCCGCACTTGAGCATGCCCTCGTCCATCTCGCGCGCCGCCAGCGCACCGGAGGTTCTGGCCTGCGCGAACCACGGATCGTAGAACGGCGCCGAATCCAGCGACACGAAGCCGTAATACGCCTTGCGCACCTTGCCCGCCGAACACAACAACCCCAGATCCGGTCCGCCGTAACTGACCACCGTCAGATCGGTGACATCCGACCGCAGGATGGCCCGCACCAGCGCCATCGGCTTGCGCCGCGACCCCCAGCCGCCGATCCCGATGGTCATTCCGCTGCGCAACTCGCCGACGACCTCGTCGAGTGACATTCGCTTGTCTCGCATGAATTTGATCCCTTACTGCTCGGCCTTGCGCGCGGCCAGATCGTCGTCGAACCGGGCGCGGATCTCGTCGGCGACACCGGCGAGATTGAGTTCGAAGGTGAATCCCTGCTCGTAGCGGTAGCTGCGGTGCACGTCCTGCGGATCGATGCCGTTCAGCGCCCGTTTCGCCGCGCGGATCACCCGGCCGTCCTTGGCCGCGATGTTCTTGGCGACTTCCATTGCCGCGGCATCGAGTTCGGCGCGCGGCACCACCTGATACACCGACCCGAAGTGCTGCAACTGCTGTGCCGTGATGGTGCTCGCGGTGTAGAACAGCGCCCGCATCAGATGTTGCGGCACCAGCCGGGACAGGTGGGTGGCCGCACCGAGCGCGCCACGGTCCACCTCGGGCAGTCCGAAAGTGGCGTCGTCCGAGGCGATCACGACATCCGCGTTGCCGACCAGGCCGATTCCGCCGCCGAGGCAGAAGCCCTGCACCACCGCGATCACCGGCACCGGGCAGTCGTAGACCGCCGCAAACGCCTCGAAGCAGCCATGATTCGCGTCGATCAGTGCCTGATGACCCGGCTTGCTCTGGATCTCCTTGATGTCGACACCCGCGTTGAAACCGCGATTCTCGGCGCGTAGCACCACGACTCGCGTTTCCTTGTCCCGGCCCGCCTCCCGGATCGCGTCGGCGATATCGAACCAGCCGTCCGTCGGTATGGCGTTGACCGGCGGGTAGTCGACCGTGACCACGGTGATGCCGGTTGATTCGGAGTGATGGTTGATCCCCATCGCCTATCCCTTCGTGAAGGCCCCAGCCCATCGTGATCGACCGGCTTGGCCTGAGCCCAGCGTTGGCAAAGCAAGCAGTTGCTTGGTAGGTTAGCACGGTGGCACTCGAAATCGATCTGGCCGACCGCGTCGTTCTGGTGACCGGCGGCGTCCGCGGCGTGGGTGCCGGTGTGGGCAGGGCGTTCCTCGGGGCGGGCGCGACGGTCATCGCCTGCGCTCGACGTCCCGCGGATGCGCCGGTGGAGGCCGACGGTCGTGCCATCGAATTCCTGCCCTGTGATATTCGCGACGCCGATGCGGTGCAGGGGCTGATCGATACGGTCATCGAGCGGCACGGCCGCCTCGACCACCTGGTCAACAACGCGGGCGGGGCGCCGTTCGCGCTGGCCGCCACGGCGAGCAAGAACTTCCACGCCAAGATCGTCGAGCTGAATCTGCTTGCGCCACTGCTGGTTTCCCAGGCGGCGAATGCGGTGATGCAGCAACAGGACGACGGCGGCTCGATCGTCAACATCTCCAGCGTCAGCGGCCACCGTCCGTCGCCGGGCACTGCCGCCTACGGCGCCGCCAAGGCGGGGATAGACAGCCTCACCTCGTCGCTCGCCGTCGAATGGGCGCCCAAGGTTCGGGTCAACTCGCTCATCGTCGGCCCGGTGGTGACCGAGCAGAGCGAGCTGCACTACGGCGACCAGGCGGGCATCGACGCGGTGGGGGAGACCATCCCGCTCGGCCGGATGGCCCAGCCGGACGACGTCGGCCGCTGCGCCGCCTTCCTCGCCTCCCCGCTGGCTGGTTACGTCAGCGGGGCCGCCCTGCTGGTGCACGGCGGCGGCGAGCGCCCAGCCTTCCTGGCCGCGTCCACCGCGGCCGTCGGTCAGCAGTCCTGATCCACCGGACACACACGAAGAGGACATAGGTATGGACACCGAGCAGATCTGCGCAGGCCGCACCGTCATCGTCACCGGCGCGGGCCGCGGCATCGGGCGCGCGCACGCGCTCGCCTTCGCCGCCGCCGGGGCGCGCGTGGTGGTCAACGATCTCGGTTCGGCGCTCGACGGCGCCGCGACCGGCGAGACCCCCGCCGAGCAGGTCGTCGCGGAGATCGCGGCGCTCGGCGGCACCGCCGTGGCCAACGGCGACGACATCGCGGATTGGCAAGGCGGACAACGACTTATCCGGCAGGCGGTGGACACTTTCGGCGGCCTGGACGTGCTGGTCAACAACGCCGGTTTCGTCCGCGACCGGATGCTGGTCAACCTCGGCGAGGACGAGTGGGACGCGGTGATCCGCGTGCACCTCAAGGGCCATTTCGTCACCATGCGGCATGCCATCGAGTACTGGCGCGGCGAGTCCAAGGCCGGTCGCCCGGTCGACGGCCGGATCATCAACACCAGCTCCGGCGCGGGTCTGCAAGGCAGCGTCGGCCAGGGCAACTACGGCGCGGCCAAGGCGGGCATCGCGGGACTGACGCTGACCGCGTCCGCGGAGTTCGGCCGCTACGGCGTCACTGTGAATTCCATCGCACCTGCGGCTCGGACCAGGATGACCGAGACCGTGTTTGCCGACACGATGGCACGGCCGGAGGACGGCTTCGACGCGATGGCTCCGGAGAACATCTCGCCGCTGGTCGTCTGGCTCGGCAGCACCCAATCCGCGGCGGTCACCGGACGCATGTTCGAGGTCGAGGGCGGGAAAGTGGCACTCGCGGACGGCTGGCGGCACGGCGTCGCGGTCGATAGGGGCGCCCGGTGGTCGCCCGCCGAGCTAGGCCCGGTAGTAGCTGACCTGATTGCCAAGGGGATGCCGCCCGAGCCGGTGTACGGGGCCTGACCGGGCTTCCGACCTTCTTCCTGCGCACGTAACGATAGGGGTTTACTATGGCCCCCATCCGTTAAAAGTCCCGTGTGAGAGTCGCGACCGGGTGAGATCTGCGCTTTACGAATGAGGGGAAGGCTCGGCGCATGGCCGTTGGTCGCACGTTCCGTGTGGTTGCAGTAGCTGGGACTGTGGCCGGCTTTGCGCTACTCGGCCCGGTGGCGGCCGAGGCACAGCCCTCGGAACGTTGTCCAGGGTGCGCCGTAGACCCCGCTCCGCCGCCCTATGACACCGGAGATCCCTGGTACCCACTGTCGGTGCCCGGGCAGCCGTCAGATGTCAGTGCGGTGCCTACTAATCCCGCGATCGGTTCGGGTTCTGCCGCTGGCTCGGCAGCCGTCGGTTCGGCCGCGGCCGGAGGATCTGCCGCCGGTGGGTCTGCGGCGGCCGGTGGCTCGGCTGCGGCAGGAGCCGCCGGTTCCGCCGGACTCGGCGCTGTGTTGGGTACCGGTTCCGCCGGACTCGGCTTGACGCTCGGATCGGGTTCGGCCGGACTCGGCATCGTCCTCGGTACCGGCTCGGCCGGGCTCGGCATCACCGGATCCGCGGGAGTCGGCGCGTTGGCAACGGGCTCCGCCGCAGTGGGTTCCGCCGGAATCGGTGTCGGCGCAACAGGTTCGGCCGCGGTGGGTTCCGCAGGTGTCGGCTCGGCCGGTGTGGGTTCCGCGGGTGTCGGTTCGGCAGGCGTCGGCTCCGCGGGCGTCGGTTCGGCCGCAACAGGTTCTGCCGCAGTGGGTTCCGCCGCCGTTGGTTCGGCCGCGGT
The DNA here is from genome assembly GCF_050955855.1 of Nocardia sp. CA-128927. Classification (NCBI taxonomy): domain Bacteria; kingdom Bacillati; phylum Actinomycetota; class Actinomycetes; order Mycobacteriales; family Nocardiaceae; genus Nocardia; species Nocardia sp. CA-128927. The sequence continues at coordinate 812,240 of NZ_CP192087.1, forward strand.
CGGTTCGGCCGCCCCGCTGCTGCTGCTTTTGATCCCGATTCCCGCGCCGCCGGTTCCGCCCGTGTTGCCGCCCATCGCGGTCCCGCCGGTGCCTGCGCCGGTCCTGCCGAGCATCCCCGGACTCCCCGTCCTCGCGCCCGCCCCGGCAGCGGCTCCGGCAGCGGTGCCCCCGCCGCCTCCGCCCCCGCCGCCCGCCCCGGTGCAGGCGGCACCCGCCAAGCCCAACCCCGACGTGCGGCCGACCAGCGCCAACGACGGCCTCCCGAAACCCAAGCTGCTGTCGGTGATCGGCGGCCTACTCGCACTCGGGTTGGCCGGAGCCGGTTCCGGTGCGGTCAGTTTCCAGGGTGCCTCGGCCGCGCAGGCCCGAGTCGACGCCGCCCGTGCCATGTTCTTCCCGAGGCCGTGAGGGGTGTGGCATGAGTGAGCGAAGCGAACGAATCATGACGCAGCGTGCTTCGCGCATGCCGGAACCGAGCGCTAGCGAGGTGCAGGCATGAGTGAAAGTAAGACGCAAAGTAGCTCGCGGTCGTACCGTCGGGTTGCGGCCGCTGTGGATGCCGTGTGCGCAGTGGCGGCGGACTCTGACGCCACCACCCTCGACGAGGTGGTGCTCGCCATCGCCAGCGAGCGGCATCGCGAAATCGAAATCGCCAGTGCGGAATTGGGCCCCGGGGTGTGCGGTCAGCGCAGGCTCTACCCCGATCGCGACGTGATCGTGCTCGCCCACTCACTGCCAAGCCGGGAGCACACCCTGGCACATGAGTTGGGGCACATCGTGTTCAACCACGAGGGCGCGCCCGCGCCCGAGGTGACACTCGAAGCCAGCGACGATCTGATCGCCTACATGCTGAGCCAGCGGGCGCACCAGCAGATCGTCGACGACGGCGCGGACGAGCTCGCCGAGTGGGAGGCCGAGACCTTCGCCGCCATGTTGATGACCCGACTCCGCGTGTTCAACAGCCGTGGCGCAGGCGTCTCGGTCCTTCGATTCGATGAGGCTCTGGGATGACCCTCTGGTTGACGGCTCTGCTGGTGTGGATGGCGGCAGGAGCGCGAGTAGGGCGTGTGCTGGTCAAGCCCGCCACGACGGCCCGGGTGGCCATCGTGGTCGCGGTCGCCGCCGTCGCGCTGGCCGCCACCGTCGCGGTCCCCGAGATCGCGGTGGCCATCGACAACCTGCGTCCGCACGGCGTGCACGCGGGCTGGCTGTCCGACGGTGTCGTGGTGTCGGCCTGGATCGCCTTCGTCACGGCCACCTCGGTGGTCGCCTCGGCCGCCTGGCCGGTCGTCTCCCGGCAGAACCTGCGTCAGGTCGCCATGGTGATCTACAGCATCGGTCTGGTCGCGGTGGCGGCCGCCATCGCCTGGTCGTTCACCTTCGGCTGGGAGGTCGTCGCGTTCGGCGCGGTGTTCATCGTCATCACCGGCCTGCGCAACCTCGACTGGACCACGCTCGGCCGTGGCATCGCGATCTACACCACCGGAGCCGCGGTCGTCGCGGTGCTCGCGGTGCTGGAGATCCGGCGCGCGTTCACCGACGCGGCGCCGGTGCCGCCGGGCGAGCCGAACTGGGCCTGGCAGGCATGGGAAATCGCGAGCCTGCTCATCGCCTTCGGCGCCGTGTGGATCGTGGTGGAGCTGTGGGTGCGAGCGCGGTTACTGCTGCGCCAGATTCGGCCGCTGCACCGCATCATGGTCGGCCGCTTCCCGGAGGTGGTCGCGCACGACCAGACCGGTACGTCCACTCAGTTGAAGGCGTCCGACCAAGTGGCGCAGATCATGGACGCTCTTTATCTGCAATCCGGTGGCGGCGTAGTGCTCGCCGCGGTGGCGGTGCCGCCGCGATCGGTCGCCGAGCGCGCGGACACCGTGGCGGAGTGGGCGAGAAACCCATTGGGCGATGTGGCGGTCGACGCGCGATGGATTGCTCCGCCGGAGGGGATTAGTCCCCGCGGCTGGGTCCAGGCCATCGCTCGGGCGTATGACGCGACATCCCTGGAGCACGTCAGAAATTGAGCCGACGGCCAGTCGGCGGTATTCCGCGCACTAGTGCGTTCGCGAGATCTGCGGTGCGGTTCGGTGGTCGCGCAGGCGGCTGAGTTCTGCGCGTACCCACACACTCGCGAAATCAGTTGTCCGAGCAAAACTTGCGCGCGAGCTAGTTCCAAGATTTTCGAATGTGCTTGCATCCGGACGTGTTCGGACAACGTCAGAGGCCTTGACAGGACATGCCCCTATTTCCCTGGGCATGTCCTGTCCTGCGCTGCATTGGACGCACACATAACACAGCACAGTGCGACCCGGAGGGGTCGCACTGTGCTTGACGTGCAAGCGAACCTATTCGGTGCCATCCGGAGGAATTTCAGGCAAGCCTTCACTTGCCCGCAACTTCTCCGCCATGGAGGTGAGTAGGTTCTGAGATTCTTCGGACAGGTCGAACGCTCTACTCGACAGCCGTCGCAGTCCGTAGCCCTGCAGCTGGGACAGCAACTCCAGATCATGATCGATCTTGGCGGCATAGATGTCGTTGAAGAAGTAGTCCGGCTTGACCTTGAAGAACTTCGCCAGGGCGGCCACCGTCTCATCGGACGGGTTCGTCCGTTGTCCCGACCGCAACTGCGACAGGTACGGTTTCGAGATCGGATGTCCGGAGGCCGTCAGCGCAGCCGCAACCTCCGCGTTGGTGTGCGGCTTACGCCCCGGGGGATGCACGGTTTCGAACAGCTTGTTCAGCCGCGCCGCGAAATCAGCCATTGTGAGCCGCCCAATTCCCTTCGCTGTACTAACAGTCGTTATCTCGGATACGTATCATTGATATTAGCGGCTCAGTAACTGAAAACCTACGCCTGATTCCGGATTTCCTTGAAGCTTCTAGGTGCCGGTCCCGCGAAGGTACTGGGACCGTTGCGTTTGCGGGTCACCCCAACGGCTCTCGAGAAGCCGAGGTACGGACCGGTTCTGGCCCGTCGCGGAGGTCTTCCCCGATACGGTCCTGATAGCGGAAAGATAGCTGACGTCTCATCTAGTTGCAAGTCGTAGCGGCCATGTGGCGTACGACACGTTTCCGGGGCTGGGAGATGAACGTTCAACAAACCCGTTTCCGGGGGTTGAAGGCCCTAAATCCGCTCGATGATGGTCCCTGTCGCCAATGCGCCACCGGCACACATCAGCACCATGGCGGTGCTGCGGCCGGTTCGCTCCAGCTCGTGCAAAGCCGTTGTGATGAGCCGGGATCCGGTCGAGCCGACCGGATGGCCGATCGCGATCGCGCCGCCGTTGACGTTCACCCGGTCCATGTCCGGCTGGTGCACCGAGGCCCACGACAACGCCACCGATGCGAACGCCTCATTGATTTCGAAGAGATCGATGTCCGAGATGGTCATACCCGATCGCTCCAAAAGGCGCGAGCACGCCTGCACCGGGCCGTCGAGATGGAACTCCGGCTCGGAGCCGACCAGTGCCTGGGTGACGATCCGCGCCCGCGGCCGCAATCCGGCTCGCTGCGCGGCCTTTTCGTCCATCAGTAGCACCGCGGCGGCGCCGTCGGAGATCTGCGACGAGCTGCCTGCTGTGTGGATGCCGCCCTCCAGCACCGGCTTCAGCTTGGCCAGTCCCTCGACGGTCGTCTCGCGCAGGCCTTGGTCGCGTGACACGTCCAGCTTCTCGCCGGTCAGGTTTCCCGCCTTGTCGACCGCGGGCGCGGTGACCGTGAGCACCTCGCGATCGAAGCGGCCCTCGGCCCAGGCCTGCCCGGCCAGGCGCTGCGAACGGGCGCCGAACGCGTCGACGTCGGCGCGAGTGATGCCGCGCCGCTTGGCAATCCGCTCGGCCGCCTCGAACTGATTGGGCAGGTCGATATTCCACGATGCGGGCCTGCGTGGCCCGGCGTGCTCGCCGACGTTGGCGCCCAACGGAACTCGGCTCATGGCCTCGATGCCGCAGGCGACACCGACGTCGATCGCGCCGGTCGCGATGAGCCCGGCGATGAGGTGGTTGGCCTGCTGCGCCGAGCCGCACTGCGCGTCGATGGTGGTCGCGCCGACCTGCCAGGGCAGTCCGGCGTGCAGCCACGCGACCCGGGTGATGTTGTTGGACTGCTCGCCGGCCTGGGTGACGCAGCCGCCGATGACCTGCTCGACCTGCGCCGGATCCAGGTGCGCCCGCTCGAGCAGGCCGCGCTGGGCCAGGCCGAGTAGTTCGGCGGCGTGCAGGCCGGACAGCCAGCCGCCGCGCTTGCCGATGGGGGTTCGAGCGGCCTCGACGATGACGGGTGTGCCCATGTCCAACCTTTCGTACGGGACAGAAACTGAAACGAGTTCATGTAGTTGGTAGGCGGTTCTGTCCGGTTTCTTTCCTGATCCTGCCGCCTATGCTTCAATGATTATAGAACGTGTTTCAGTTTGTCGAAGGAGACATCTGGTGGTAGACCCTCGGAATGTCCGGCCGAATCTGCCGGACGGATTCGACGTCACAGACCCCGACATCTACGCCGAGCGGATTCCGGTCGAGGAGTTCGCCGAGCTGCGCCGGACCGCCCCGGTCTGGTGGAATCCGCAGCCGGTCGAGGTCAGTGGCTTCCACGACGAGGGCTTCTGGGTGGTCAGCAAGCACGCCGACGTCAAAGAGGTGTCGCGCCGCGGCGAGGTGTTCTCCACCTTCGAGAACACCGCCATCCCGCGCTTCAATGACGACATCACCCGCGAGCAGATCGAACTGCAGCGGTTTGTCCTGCTCAACAAGGACGCTCCGGAACACACGAAGCTGCGCAAAATCATCTCGCGCGGCTTCACCCCGCGCGCGATCAACGGTCTGCGCGCACAACTTTCGGCACGTGCGCACGAGATCGTCCAGGCGGCAGCCGAATCCGGGTCCGGTGACTTCGTCGCCAAGGTCGCGTGCGAGCTGCCGCTGCAGGCGATCGCCGAGCTGATCGGCATCCCGCAGGAGGACCGGATGAAGGTCTTCACCTGGTCGAACGAGATGACCGGCTACGACGACCCGGATATCAACGTCGACCCGGTCGCCTCGTCCGCCGAAATCCTCGGCTACGCCTACCAAATGGCGGCCGATCGCAAGGCCTGTCCGGCCGACGACATCGTCACCAAGCTGGTCGAGGCCGACGTGGACGGCGATCAACTGACGCCGGAGGAGTTCGGCTTCTTCGTGATCCTGCTCGCGGTCGCGGGCAACGAGACCACGCGCAACGCGATCACCCACGGCATGATGGCGTTCCTGGACAACCCGGATCAATGGGAGCTGTACAAGAAGGAGCGTCCGGCGACCGCCGTCGACGAGATCATCCGGTGGGCCTCCCCGATCATCTCGTTCCAGCGAACCGCGCTGGAGGACACCGAACTCGGTGGGGTGCAGATCAAGAAGGGGCAGCGGCTGGTGATGCTGTACCGGTCGGCCAACTTCGACGACGAGGTGTTCGAGAACCCGGAGAAGTTCGACATCATGCGAAAGGACAACCAGCACGTGTCCTTCGGCGGTACCGGCGCGCACTTCTGTGTCGGTGCGAACCTGGCCAGGCTGGAGGTCGACCTGATCTTCAACGCCATCGCCGATCACCTGCCGGATATCACCAAGATCGGTGACCCGAAGCGGCTGCGGTCCGGTTGGCTCAACGGGATCAAGGAATTCCCGGTCGATTTCAAGACCTGTCCCGTCGCGCACTGAGGCTCGCGGGTACCGACGAAAAGGGCCCTCGCACCGGAAGTCCCCACTCCGGTTCGAGGGCCCTTCGCCCGTTGGTCTGTCGTCAGCCGATCTTCTTCGCGGTCGCCATCGCGCGATCGACTTCCCAAAATGCCCGCAGCGCAGCGATTTTGCCTGTTTCGTCGACCCGGTAGGTGAAAACACCATCGGCGTCGATCTGGTGACCGCCGAGCGTGCTGCGGATGGTCCCGGTGAACGCGATCTCGTTCCCGCAGGCGAACGAGTCGCCGAACAGGAACTCGATCAGCTCCGTCTGCGCGATCGCCTTGTCCCAGAACGCCGCGATCGCCTCCTTGCCGCGATGGCCCTTGCCCTCGGGGTCGAAACCCGAAGGGCCGATGGGGTCCTCGACTATGCCGTCCTCGGCGAACAGCGCGACCCACGCGTCCTTGTCCCTGGCCCGCACCGCGGCCTGGGAGGCGAGTCCGGCGGTCCGGGCCGGATGGTCGGTGGTGGTGGTCATTTCGATACCTCCGCGACGATCGGGTCCTCGATGTTCGCCGCGGCGAATCGGCGCAGCGAGTCCTGTTTGGCGGCGAGTTCGCCGTCGAAGCCGATGCCGTCGAAGAGCCAGGGCACCACGATCGCGTCGGTCACGCCCGCGTTGGCGAGGTCCTGATAGCCCGAACGGCCGAACCGGTCGATGCACACCGCCTGGATCTCGAATGGCGCATCGCCGCGGCCGAATTCGGCGCGCAGCGCGTCGAGCTTGCCGATGGTGCCGCACAGCTCTTCGTAGGTCATCATCGCCGAGGTCCAGCCGTCGCCGACCCTGGCCGCGCGGCGCAGTGCCGCCTCGGTGTGCCCGCCGATATAGAACGGCACCGGCTCGGTCGGTGCGGGGCTGACCTGCAACTCGTCGAAATCGAAGAACTCGCCGTGGAATTCGACCATGCCACCGCCGAGGACCAGCCTGATGACCTCGATCATCTCGTCGACCCGCGCGCCGCGGCGCTTGTACGGCACTCCGCACCATTCGAATTCCTCCGGCGCCCAGCCGATTCCGACGCCGAAGCCGAAACGGTTGCCGGAGAGGTTGGCCACCGACCCGACCTGGCGGGCCAGCAGCAGCGGGTTACGGGAACCCAGCTTGAGCACATTGGTGTAGAACCGGATCCGGCTGGTCACCGCTGCCATGGCAGTCGCCCCGATGAGCGGGTCGACCCATGGCGTCTCCGGGCCCCAGAACCTGCTGCCGTCAGCGGTATACGGGTACTTCGCCGCCGCGGACTTCATATAGAACAGCGAGTCCGGCAGCGCGATCGACGAGAACCCGCACTCCTCAGCGGTTTTCGCCAGTTCGGGGAGCTGTTCCAGCGGGCTCAGCGCAATGCCGAGGCTGAACTGCAGCGGGCTCATCGCTTGTCCGACCCGACGACCCACATCGAGAAGTACTGGGACCCACCGCCATAGGCGTGTCCGAGTGCCTTGCGCGCACCCTCGACCTGGCAGGCGCCTGCTCGACCCATGACCTGCTTGGCTGCCTCGGCGAACCGGATGAGGCCGGACGCGCCGATCGGGTTGGAGGAGAGTACGCCGCCGGACGGGTTGACCGGCAGAATGCCGCCGATCTCGGTTTCGCCCTTGTCGGTGAGTTTCCAGCCGTCGCCCTGCGGCACGAAGCCGAGGTTCTCCAGCCACATCGGCTCGAACCAGGAGAACGGCACGTAGATCTCGGCCACGTCGATCTCGTTGAGCGGGTCGGTGATTCCGGCAGCCTTCCAGAGCGCGGCGGCCGCGTCCTGCCCGGCCTGCGGGTTCACCTGATCGCGTCCGGCGAAGGTGGTCGGCTCGGTGCGCATCGCGGTGCCGTGCACCCACGCGACCTTCTTGCCGGTGGCTTCGACCGCGGTGGCCGCCTCTTCGTCGCCGATCACCACGGCGCACGCGCCGTCGGAGGACGGGCAGGTCTCGTCGAAACGGATGGGGTCCCACAGCATTTGCGAGGCCAGCACCGACTCCAGGGTGATGTCGGGCTGTTTCAGGTGTGCGAGCGGGTTCTTGGCGCCGTTGCGGCGGTCCTTGACCGCGACCATCGCGCCGATGTGGCTCGGTGCGTTGGAGCGCCGGATGTAGGATCGCACGTGCGGGGCGAAGTAGCCGCCCGCGCCCGCGCCGACCGGCATGGTGAAGGGCACCGGAATCGACAACGCCCACATGGCATTCGACTCCGACTGCTTCTCCCAGGCGATCGCGAGCACCCGTTTGTGTACTCCGGCCTGCACCAGATTGGCGGCGACCACGCCGGTGGAGCCGCCGACCGAACCTGCGGTGTGCACCCGGAGCAGCGGTTTTCCGGTGGCGCCCAACGCATCCGCCAGATACAGCTCGGGCATCATGACGCCCTCGAAGAGATCCGGCGCCTTACCGACTACTACGGCGTCGATGTCGGCGATGGTGAGTCCGGAGTCTTCGAGCGCGCGATCGATGGCTTCGCGGCACATGCCCGCCATCGATACATCGGTTCGTTTCGTCACGTGATGGGTTTGTCCGGTGCCGAGCACCGCGGCCGGGAAACTCACGCCTGCGCCTCGCTGACGCTCGGCTCCGGCGTTCCCTTCGGACGCTGTGTTGATGGTTCCCTCGCTGCGCTCGCTCACTGGTTCGCCTCCGAATCCAGAACTGTCACAAGGTTTTGCTGCAACGCGGGGCCACTGGTGGCGTGGGCGAGCGCGCGATTCGCGGAACCGCCCATGATCGCCTTGGCCGCGAAGCCGATGCGCTCCAGCCCGGCGGCGAACATCGGGTTCGCGGCGAGCGCGCCACCCGACGGATTCACCTTGGTGCCGTTCTTCAGACCGATCGCCTCGGCGAGGATCAGCTGCTGATGACTGAACGGTGCGTGCAACTCGGCGATGTCGAAGTTGGTGTCGCCGCCGGTAACCGCCTGCGCCGCAGCCGAAGTGGAGGGGGAGACGGTGAGATCGCGCGCGCCGAGCATCGAGGTGTCCACCCGGTGCGCCATGCCCGTGATCCAGGCCGGACGTTCGCAAAGTTCACGGGCGCGGTCGCCGACCGCGAGCACGATGGCAGCAGCGCCATCGGTGATCGGGGCTACGTCGTGGGCTCGCAGTGGGTCGGCGATATACGGTGCGCCGAGCAGGCTTTCGACGTCGCCGCCTTCGCCCGCGGCCACCGCCGCCATATCCCGTTCGGTCCAGCGGCCCGCGTCGAGCCCGGCCCTGGCCTGCAAGCCCGCGATGGACCACGCGTCCGGCCACAGCGGGGTCACCAGGTACGGATCGAGCTGCATGGTGAGCACCTGGCGCAGCGTGCCCGCCGAGGACTTGCCGAAGCCGTACACCAGCGCGGTCGTCGCCTGTCCCGAGCGCAGTTTCACCCACGCCTCGTACAGCGCCCATGCGGCGTCCATCTCGACGTGTGATTCGTTGATCGGCGGTACCGCGCCGATCGCGTCGATCGCCGAGATGAACGAAAAGGCACGTCCAGCAAGATAATCCGAGGAGCCGGAGCACCAGAAGTCGATATCGGACTTGGTGATGCCGAGCTGGCTGTAGATCTGCTGGAAGCAGGGCACCAGCATCTCCACACCATTGGTGGTGCCGAAGGTCTCCGGCACGTGCGGCGCGTGGGCGAAACCCACGACCGCGATGTCGGTGGCGTTGTCAGTCAACGTGCGCCTCTCTCAGAGGTGGTGCTTGTAGGTGTCGTACTCGGCATCGGGCTCGCCGGAGGGACGGAAGTGGTCCACGTTCTCCAGCCCGAAGCCCCACTCCTCGCGCGGCTTCCACACGGCTTCCACCCGCATGCCCATCCGCACTTCGCTTGCCTCGCAACCGAGTACGAGGTGCAACACCGGGATGTCCGCGCCGTCCAGCAGCACATAGGCCGCGACGTACGGCGGCTTGATCCGCTGCCCCAGGAACGGCACGTTCACGATGCAGAACGTGGTGACCGTGCCGCGGTCGGGCAGCTCGATGACCTCGGAGGTGGGCCTGCCGTCGGTCGGGTTGGCGCCGCGCGGCGGGAAGTACACCTTGCCCGCGGCATCGGTGCGGCCGCCCAGCAGCTTGCCTTCGGCCAGTCCGCGCAGGTAGACGGTCTCCTGCGGCGACGCGGTGTGCATATAGGCGAGGTCGACGGGGGTGGTGATCACCGTGATCGGGTCGCCGTCGACCGCGGCTTGCACAGGCGCGTCGGCCTTTTCGCCGGGCTCGAAGCATGCGATGTCGTGGATGCTGCCGGTGGTCTCGGCGGCCCACCGGACGCGCACGCGCAGGCCGGTGTGGATGTCGTTTGGTGTGGCCACGTCGACGGCGTGCAGCAGCGTGGTGTCCGCGCCGTCGAGCCGGATCAACGCCCACGCGAACGGCCGGTCGAACGGCTGGCCCGGCAGCGGCTCGCGCACCCATGTCCACGTTTCGACGGTGCCCGCTTCGGCGACGTCGACGAACTCCGTTAGCGGTTCGGCGGTCACCGGATCGTATTCCGGCGGCGGCACCAGCACCCGCCCGTCCGACCCGCGCACGCCGACGACCTTGCGGGCGCGCAGGTTGGTCAGAAAGTTGCCGATCGTCGGTCCGACGGACCGGGTGTAGTCGAATCGCACCCGAAGGGGCGCGCTGAGCACATCGGGTGCGGTGTGCCCACCCGTCGCCCGACCGCCACCCCTCATGGAATCGCTGCGCGAAGCTGTGTTCAATTTCGCCCCTCTCTCATCCGCGATTACGCCGGATGCAGTATTCCCCTGAGTCACAATGTCGAGTAGAACAGGTTCTTATTCTGCTGGCAAGCAGTTGGCTCGGAAAGGGTGTTCCATGAAGTTCGGATTGCAACTCGGGTACTGGATGGCACAGCCGCCGCAGCACGCGGGGGAGTTGGTGGTCGCGGCCGAGGCGGCCGGGTTCGACGCCGTGTTCGCCGCGGAATCCTGGGGATCGGACGCGTTCGGGCCGCTGACCTGGTGGGGATCGTCGACCGAGCGGGTGCGGCTGGGGACCTCCGTCGTGCAGATGTCGGCCCGCACGCCCGCCGCGACCGCGATGCACGCGCTCACGCTGGACCATCTCAGCGGTGGCCGGGCCATCCTCGGGCTCGGTGTTTCCGGGCCGCAGGTGGTCGAGGGCTGGTACGGGCAGCCGTTCGCCAAGCCGTTGCAGCGCACCCGCGAATACGTCGGGATCATCCGGCGCATCCTCGAGCGGCAGGCGCCGGTCACCAATGCCGGGCCGAACTATCCGCTGCCCTACACCGGGCCGGGATCGACCGGACTCGGCAAGCCGCTCAAGCCGATAGTGCATCCGCTACGTGCGGATTTGCCGATCTGGCTCGGCGCGGAAGGTCCGAAGAACGTGGCGCTGACCGCGGAGATCGCCGACGGGTGGCTGGCGATCTACTACGCGCCGCGGCTGGCGAACATGTACAACGACTGGCTGGACGAGGGTTTCGCCAGGGCCGGCGCGCGCCGGTCGCGCGAGGACTTCGAGATCGCCGCGAGTTGCCAGGTAGTGATCACCGACGACGCCGCGAGCGAGCTCGAGAAGATGCGCTGGATCATATCGCTCTACATCGGCGGCATGGGTGCGCCGGAACAGAACTTCCACGCGCAGGTCTATCGGCGGATGGGTTACGAGCGGGAGGTCGACGAGATCGGCCGGCTGTTCATGGCAGGTAAGAAGGCCGAGGCGGCGGCGGTGGTGCCGGACGAGATGATTCTGGATACCGCGATCATCGGCGACGAAGAGCATGTCCGTAAGCAACTCGGGGTCTGGTCGGCGTCCGGTGTCACCATGATGTTGGTGTCGGCACCCGATGTCGAGCAATTACGTCGGCTCACACCCCTTGTCGATATGTAGAACACGTTCTAGATTCAATAGCGTGACGACGCAGGAGTCAGTTAAAGTTCTCGGTCTCTGGAACATCGCCGAAGCCGAACCCGATCGGATCGCCATGGTCGATCCGGCGGGCCGGGAGGTGACGTATCGCGAATTGGCCACGCTCGCCGACCGATATGCCACCGGCCTGCGCGGGCTCGGCCTGGAAACCGGCGACGTGCTGGTGAGCATGGTGCACAACTGCGTCGAGGCGATCGCCGCCTACTTCGCGGCGTACCAGGCCGGGCTGTACATCGTCGCGGTGAACTGGCACCTCACCGGACCGGAGGTCGCCTACATCCTGCAGGACAGCGAGGCGAAGGCGTTCCTGGTCAGCGATCGGTTCGCCGCTACCGGGACGGCCGCCGCCGACGAGGCGAAATTGCCTGCCGCGGCGCGCTTTTCGGTGGGCGAGATCGAGGGCTTCAAGTCGGTGGCCTGGCTGGGCGCCGCGGACACCGGGCGACCGGCCGACCGCAGCACCGGCGCGCCGATGCTCTACACCTCCGGAACCACGGGGCGGCCCAAGGGCGTTCGCCGCCCGCTCACCGGCGCCGACCCCGATGTCGTGCCGCCGCATACCAACGCGTTCTTCAGCCTGTTCGAGCTGGCGCCCTACGACGATCACGTGCACATCTGCGGCTCGCCGCTCTATCACACCGCGGTGCTGAACTTCGCGACCATCTCGATTCAGTTGGGGCACAAGCTCGTGCTGATGGATCGGTGGGAAGCCGAGGAGATGTTGCGGCTGATCGACAAGTATCGGGTGACGCACAGTCACATGGTGCCGACCCAGTTCCACCGGCTGCTCGCGCTGCCCGAGGCGGTGCGCGCCAAGTACGACGTGTCCTCGCTGCGCAGCATGGTGCACGGCGCCGCGCCGTGCCCGCAGGAGACCAAGCGGAAGATGCTCGAGTGGTGGGGGCCGACGGTCACCGAGTACTACGCGGCCACCGAGGGCGGTGGCACGGTGATCAACGGAACCGAGTGGCTGCAGAAGCCCGGCTCGGTCGGCAAGGCCTGGCCGTGGTCGGTGATCAAGGTGCTCAGCGAGGAAGACGGCACCGAGGTGCCCGCCGGTGAGCCCGGCCTGGTCTACATGCGGATGGGCGCTTCGAGTTTCGAGTACCACCACGACAAGGCCAAGACCGAGGATTCGCGCGTCGGCGACCTGTTCACCGTCGGCGACATCGGCCACCTCGACGAGGACGGCTACCTGTACCTGCACGACCGCCGCTCCGACCTGATCCTGTCCGGCGGCGTGAACATCTACCCGGCCGAGATCGAAAACGTGCTGATCACCCACCCGAAGGTCGGCGATGTCGCGGTCTTCGGTATCCCGCACCCGGATTGGGGCGCCGAGGTGAAGGCCGTGGTGCAGACCGCCGAGGGCATCGAAGGCACCGACGAACTCACTGCCGAGCTACTCGCCTTCGCCGCAACCCAATTGGCGAAGTACAAGATGCCGAAGTCGGTCGACTACCTCGCCGAACTACCACGCGACCCGAACGGCAAGCTCTACAAGCGCAAACTCCGCGAGCGGTACGTCCCCGCGTCGTAAGGCCATCGAAGGCGACCTCCGGACCGTGGAGGTCGCCTTCGCTGTGCGTCAGACCGGTTCGCGCAGCTCCGGCGGCAGGCCGAAGAGCGGGAACAGCTTCTCCGTATCGAGGAAGAAGCACATACCCGAAATGGCATCGGCGTCCAGCTCGAGCACAATGACCGACCACGGGATCCACACGCCCGGCTCGTCGCCGGGCTTGTACTGACCGAAGGCCGGTTCGCCGTTGGCGCCTTCCAGGCGGATCATCCGGGAGTCGCGGCAGGCGCTGCCGTGGCCGAGCATGAACGCGGTCACGTTGGCCGGGCCGGAGACCCAGAATTCGAGCGGCGGCATGGACAGCGACACGTCGGTCTTGAGCAGCGTGGTGAGGGTGTCCATGTCGTAGGCCTCGAACGCCTTGACGAAGTTGTCGACCAGCTTGCGCTGGTCCTCGTTCGATTCGTCGTAGGTGTCGGTGGCGGCGGGCTGCACCTTCGACATGGTGGCCCTGGCGCGTTGCAGCGCACTGTTCACCGACGCGGGGGACATGGTGAGGGCCTCGGCGGTTTCGTTGGCGGAGAACCGCAGCACCTCCCGCATGATCAGGATCGCGCGCTGGGTGGCGGGCAGGTGCTGACAGGCCGCGACGAAGGCCAGCCGCAGCGTGTCCTTGGCCGAGGCGTGGTCGGCCGGGTCGGCGCCGAAGGCCAGGGCGTTCGGGATCGGCTCGATCCAGACGTAGTCCGGCTGCGGCGCGGGTAGCGGTGAATCGGGTCGCGACGGCCCGGACAGGTCCATCGGCCGGGCTCGCCGCTGCGGTCCGTCGAGCATGTCGAGGCAGACGTTGGTGGTGATTCGATACAGCCAGGAGCGCAGGCTCGCGCGTCCCTCGAAGGAGTCGTAGGACTTCCACGCACGGGTGAAGGTCTCCTGCACGGCATCCTCGGCCTCGAAGGACGAGCCGAGCATGCGGTAGGCGTAAGCGCATAGTTCCCGGCGGTGCTTCTCGAAGGATTCGAGCACGTCGGGAGCGAGGCCGGCGGACGGGCCGGACAAGTCGGTCATGGGTGTCACCCTGCCACAGCCCACCGACACATCCCAGACCCAAAAGCCTTCGACCAGCACGATCAAGATCATCGGTCGGGCCGCCGCAGTGCGGCCTGTCACATCGTGTGGGCGAGCGATGAGTTCCGCCGCCGGGGTTCGTCTCTATTTGTGCGCAACTAAACAGGCGGACTACGAAAAGGTGCCGACATGACCAGCCGGATGATTTTTCTCAACCTACCCGTCGCCGAGCTGCACCGGTCGAAGAATTTCTACGAGGCGCTGGGCTGGAAGGTCAACCAGGAATTCTCCGACGACAACGCGGCCTGCATCGTGATCGACGACAACATCTGCCTCATGCTGCTGACCAGACAGTACTTCACCACTTTCAGCCAACGTCCGGTCGCCGACACCACCGAGAAGATCGGCGCCAGCTACGCTTTGGCGCTGACCAGCGTCGCCGAGGTGGACGCGCTCGCGGCGGCGGCTTTGGCCGGCGGCGGTACCGAGGAGATCAACGAGGCCAAGCGCTCGCAGGAAGAGCAGGTCGGCATGTACAGCCGCACCTTCCTCGACCCGGACGGCCATCAGTGGGAGCCGTTCTGGATGGACTATCAGGCCTGTTGAGCCACGACGCGGAGCCGCCCCCGGTACCGGAAGGTGCCGGGGGCGTTCGTTTCTCAGCTGCCGGTGAAGGTCGGCTTGCGCTTCTCCGCGAAGGCCTTCGGGCCCTCCTTGGCGTCGGTCGAGCGGAAGACGGCGGTGCCGAGCTTCGCGTCGATCTGGAACGCCTCTTCCTCGTGCATGCCCTCGGTGTCCCGGATGGTGCGCAGGATGGCCTGCACCGCCAGCGGTCCGTTGGCGGCGATCATCGCGGCGAGCTCTAGTGCCTTGTCCAGCGCGCCGCCGTCCGGCACCACGTGCCCGATCAGCCCGATCTCCTTGGCCTCGGCGGCGGTGACGTGCCTGCCGGTCAGCAGAATGTCCGCGGCAACGGTGTACGGAATCTGACGGACCAGCCGCACCGCGGACCCGCCGAGCGGGAACAACCCCCAGCGCGCTTCGGACACACCGAATTTCGCGCTTTCGCCGGCCACTCGGATGTCGGTGCCCTGCAGGATCTCGGTGCCGCCCGCGATGGCCGCGCCCTCGACCGCCGCGATCAGCGGCTTGGTGAGCCTGCGGCCCTTGAGCAGCGCCTCGATCTTGGACAGATCCCAGCCGCCGCCAGCGAACGAGTCGCCGGGGTGCTGGGTGGTCATCGCCTTCAGGTCCGCGCCCGCGCAGAACGCGCCGCCCGCGCCGGTCAGGATCGCCACCCGGATGTCCGGATCGCTGTCCACCTGGTCCCAGGCGTCGCGCATGATCGCCATCATCTCCGCCGACAGCGCGTTGCGCGCCTCGGGGCGATTCATCGTCACGATGAGGACATGGTCGCGTTTCTCGACGAGGCAGTGTGGCATTGACGAATCTCCTGACGTTCGCGCAGATCGTTTCGAGCGACCTGCAAGCAGTCGCTACGGCCTTGCCAGGAACGGTAACACGTTCTATTTTTAGCCTTGTGAGCTACAACATAGCGGACCTTGTCGAACACGCCATCGACCTGATGCCCGACCGCGTCGCGCTCGCTGACGACGGCCGCGAGGTGACCTACGCACAGCTGGAGGAGCGCGCCAACAAGTTGGCTCACTACCTGCTCGAACACGGTGTCGAGCCGGGCGACAAGGTGGGCATCTACTCGCGCAACACGATCGAGGCCGTCGAGGCCATGGTCGCGGTGTTCAAGGCACGCGCGGTGATGATCAACGTGAACTTCCGATACGTCGAGAACGAGTTGCAATACATCTTCGACAATTCGGACATGGTCGCGCTGATCCACGAGCGCCGCTACAGCGACCGGGTGGCCGGGGTTCGACCGAAGACTCCGCAGCTGAAGACGGTTCTCGTCGTCGACGACGATACGACCGGCAGCATCGCGACCGCAGCGGATTCGGTCGAATACGAGACGGCGCTGGCGGCCTCCTCCGGCGAGCGGGACTTCGGCGAGCGTTCGCCCGACGACATCTTCATGCTCTACACCGGCGGCACCACCGGACTGCCGAAGGGCGTGATGTGGCGGCACGAGGACTGGTGGCGGGTGCTCGGTGGTGGCATCAACTTCATCACCGGTGAGCCCATCGAGGACGAATGGCAGCAGTCCAAGGTCGGCGCGGCCAACAACCCGAGCATGGTCCGGTTCCCGATTCCGCCGATGATCCACGGCGGCTCGCAGACGGCCACCTTCCACAGCCTGTTCGACGGCGGCAAGGCCGTGATGCTGCCCGAGTTCAGCGGGCACGTCGTGTGGCAGGCGATCGACCGTCACAAGATCAACCTGATCTTCATCACCGGCGACGCGATGGCGCGGCCGATGCTGGACGCGCTGATCGAGGGCAATCCGGAAACCGGTAAGCCCTATGACCTTTCGAGCCTCTACGTGATGGCGAGCAGCGCGGCGCTGTTCTCGCCCGCGCTCAAGGACCAGTTCCTCGAGCTGCTGCCGAACCGGATGATCTCCGATTCCATCGGCTCCTCGGAGACGGGTTTCGGCGGTCTGTCGATCGTGGCCAAGGGCGTCAACCACACCGGCGGACCGCGGGTGAAGATCGACGGCTCCACCGAGGTGCTCGACGAGGACGGAAACCCGGTGCAGCCCGGCTCGGGCGTGGTCGGAATTCTGGCCCGCCGCGGGCACATTCCGGTCGGCTACTACAAGGACGAGGCGAAGACGGCGGCAACCTTCAAGGAGTACAACGGAATTCGCTACGCCATCCCCGGCGACTACGCCAGGGTCGAGGAGGACGGCAGCGTCACCATGCTCGGCCGCGGCTCGGTCAGCATCAACAGCGGCGGCGAGAAGATCTACCCGGAGGAGGTCGAGGGCGCCCTCAAGACGCACCCCGAGATCTTCGACGCCCTCGTCGTCGGTGTCGACGACGAGCGCTGGGGTCAGCGCGTCGTGGCGGTCGTGCAGTGCCGCGGCGAAAACCGCCCCACCATCGACGATTTGCGTCCCTTCCTCACCAAGGAGATCGCCCCCTACAAGGCGCCTCGCAGCCTGTGGTTCGTGGACGAGATCAAGCGCTCGCCCGCGGGCAAGCCCGACTACCGCTGGGCCAAGTCCCAAACCGAGGAGCGCCCGGCGGATGAGCACGCCGAGGCGAGCAGCAAGTAGGACCATCGGGAACGGGGGGAACGAATTGGCAGTCCGCTATGGGTTTTTCGAGGAGACCGCGCGCGGCTTCGAGCCGCTGCCGTTCGCCGCGAGCGCCTGGTCGCCCACGATGATCAACGGACCAGCGGTCTGTGGACTGATGGCCAGAACGCTGGAGCAGCAACACTGTTCGGCGGGCTTCATGCCTGCCAGGCTGACCGTCGATCTGTTCCGGCCCACCCAGGCCAAACCGCTGACCGTGGTGACGGAGCTGGTGCGGGACGGACAGCGCATCCGCGTCGCCGATGCCGCGCTGATGCAGGACGGTGTGGACGTCGCCAGGTCGACCGTCGTCTTTCTCAAGCGGTCGGTCCAGCCGCCGGGACAGTTGTGGACGCGGGCGGCGGTGCCACAGCCGCCGTCCGTGCCGGTCGCCACCGAACCCACGCGCCCGCTGTGGGGCAGTGACGCCCACGCCGAAGGCTGGTCGTCCGAGATCGGCGAGCACCAGAACGCCAGTCGAAAGCGCATGTGGCAGGTGCCGATGTGGGTGATCGAGGGCGAGACACCGTCGCCGTTCGTCGGTGCGGTGGTAATCGGCGAGGCGACGAGTCTGATGACCAACTGGGGCAGCGCCGGGATCGGCTTCATCAACACCGACATGACCCTGGCCCTGGCCCGGCAGCCGGTGGGGTCCGAGGTCGGCGTAGAGGCCGACAGCCACATCAGTGTCGACGGCGTCGCGGTCGGCAGCGCCACCCTCTTCGACCGAACCGGATCCTTCGGCACCTGCGTGGTGACCGCACTGTCCAACGCCCGGCGTCAGGTCGACTTCACCAACGGTGACGTCATCGCGGCGAAGGCCGGTATCCAGTAACGGCTTTCGGCCCGCTCGAGGTACCGAGCGGGCTCGACGTTCAGCGGTTGGCGAGTTCGGCCAGGCGGTAGGCGAGGGCGTTGCGGACGGCGGGGATGCGGGTGAGGGTGGACATGGCCAGGTTGCGGAGGGCGCGGGCGGGGCGGGGGCGGAGGGTGGCCATGCGGGTCATCCGGTCGGTGAAGGTGACTACGCCGAGAGCTATTGGGCGCCTGGTTGTTTCGTAGGTGTCGAGCAGGGTCGTTGGTTCGCCGTCGAGGACTCGGGCGAGTAGGGGGCCGAGGGTGGCGGCGTCTTGGATGCCGGTGTTCATGCCCTGGCCGCCTGCGGGGCTGTGCACGTGGGCGGCGTCGCCTGCCAGGAAGATTCGGCCTGCGCGGTAGTGGTCGGCGACGCGGTGGTGGACGCGGAAGCGTGAGCTCCACAGCACCTCGAGGACTTTGATGTCGCCGCCGGGGCCGCGGGTGTCGAGGATGGTCTGGATGTCGTCGCGGGTGGGGTGTTCGGGTGCCTCATCGACGGTGGCGACGACGCGGTAGCGGTCCGGTTCGGATTCGTCGGGCAGCGGTGCGACGACGGTGACGCCTTCCGGTGAAAGATGCAGGGCCACTTCATTGCGGGCGATCGGCCAATCCATACGGACATCGGCGAGCACGAACGAGGCGGGGTAGGTGTCGCCGGTGAATCCGATCCCTGCCTGGTCGCGGACGACGCTGTGCATGCCGTCGGCGCCGATCACGTAGTCGGCGAGGAGCGTGCCGGTGGTGCCCGCGCCGTCGGTGTATTCGAGAGTGACGCCGTTGTTTTCGTCGGCGACGCGGGTCACCTGGTACGGCCGATGGACGTCGCCACCCGTTTTGCGCAGCCTGGCCAGCAGTACTGCCTCGGTGGTGTCCTGCGGTGCCATCAGGGTGTAGGGGAACTGCGTCGGGAGGTCGTCGAAGCGGATGGTCGCCAGGGTGCGGGCCCCGTCGTGCACGGTGAATCGCGGCACCACAATGCCTTTCGCGATGAGCTCCTCGGCGATGCCGAGCTCGTGCAACACCTCGAGGGTTCTGGCATGCACGACGGCGGCGCGAGAGGTGTTGGCGCCCTCGGCAAGCCGGTCCAGCAGCGCGAAGTCGACTCCGGCGTCGGCCAGGGTGATCGCCGCGGTTAGTCCGGCGGGGCCTGCGCCGACGATCGCGACGGAGGTGGTGTCCGGCAGCGGGGTGGTGTTCATCGGAACTCCTGAAGTCGACATCTGTGGGCCAACGCTTGTTGGCATAACGGTAGCGCGCCCCGCGTTATGAAGTCAACAGTTGTTGGCCTACACTCGTTGGCATGACGATCGAGCCTGATCAACAGCCTGCGCGCCGCTCCGATGCGACCCGCGCGGCCATCCTCGACGCCGCCCGCGCCCGGTTCGCCGCGGCGGGCTACGGCAAGGCGACCATCCGCGCCATCGCCGCCGATGCCGCCATCGACCCGTCCATGGTCATGCGCTACTTCGGCAGCAAGGACGGCCTGTTCGCCGCGGCGGTCGACATTGATCTCGCCCTGCCCGACCTGGCCGCCGCCGACCAGAGCGCTGTCGGCGAGCTACTGATCCGCCGCTTCCTCGCCCTCTGGGAGGAGCCCCCCGGCAACGCGGTCCTACTGACCTTGCTGCGCTCGTCCATCACCGACGAAGCCGTCACCGAACGCTTCCGCAACGTCTTCGCCCAGCAGGTCCTCCCCGCAGTCCTCCGCTTCGGCGACCCCGATGACGCCCCACGCCGCAGCGCCCTCGTCGTCACCCAACTGCTCGGCATAGCCCTCTGCCGCTACATTCTGCGCATACCGCCGGTCGTCGCGTTCACCCGTGACGAGCTCATCGCAGACATCGCACCTACCCTCCAGCGCTACCTGAGTTCGCCGCCGACCGCGGCCTGACGCGCGCAGCCTGCCGATGCTGGAAGTGGCTTGCGTGCAGCGCATTTAGATCTCGAGCGAGCGCGGCGCAGACGAAGAACGCCCCGCCGGGTACCGGCGGGGCGTTCGTCAAAACGACTGATCAGGACGGTGTGGCCAACAGCGCGCCGAGGGCACGAAGGTGATCGGTACCGCCGCCAAGAGCGAATTCATGGTGTTTGGCAGCGGTGAAGTAGTTGTGCACGATGTGGTCTCGATCGATACCGACACCGCCGTGGACGTGAATGACGGTGTGGGACACGCGATGACCTGCATCGGCGGCCCAGAACTTCGCGGTGTGCACGGCTTCGGCACCGGAGAGGCCCTCGGAGAGTTGCCATGCTGCCTGCGTGACGGCCAGTCGAAGCCCCTGGACGTCGATGTAGGCATCGGCGAGACGCTGAGCCACGGCCTGGAAACTGCCGACGGCCTTGCCGAATTGCTCACGCTCACGGGCATATTCGGCGACCAGATCGAGCGCGCGCTCCAGCGTGCCGAGTTGGAGGGCGCTGAGACCGAGCCAGGCGCGGGTGAGCAGCCAGTCGAGGATCTCGGCGCCGTTCTCGACGGTGCCGATCAGCTCGGCCGGGGTGTCGGTGAGTTCGACGGCGTACTCGGGGGTGCGGTCGACCACCTGCTGCGCGGTCACCGTCGCCGCCGCGGGATCGACCAGGAATACCGCGGCGACGCCGGACACGGTGGCCGGAACCAGGATTCGGTCGGCCCGATTCGCGAACGGCACGGTGATCTTGGCACCGGTGAGCCGCCAGCCGCCGTCCGCCTCGACGGCCGTGGTGGTGGGCTTGGCGGGCTCCCAGTTGTGTTCTTCGGTGAGCGCGGCGGTCAGTATCACCTGACCCGCGCCTGCCTGGGTAGCTCGATCCTGTTGCGCCGCATCGCCGAATCGCGCCAGCGCACCGGCACCGACCACGATCGACCACAGGTACGGCACCGCGGCGACGTACTTGCCGAGCTCCCGCAGCACCGCGGTCTGCTCGAGCACGCCGAAGTCGCCGCCGCCCACGGCCTCGGGCAGCGCCGCCGCGAGCACCCCGGTCTCGGCGAGCGAGCTCCACAGCCCCTCGTCGAATCGCTCAGCCGCGGTGTCGAGTTCGCGCAGCCGGTCGGACGTGACGAGCTTGCCGCACACCTCGCCGGTCAGGCGGGCCAGGTCGAGCTGAGCCTCGGTGGGAGTGAAATCCATGTCTGCTACCTGCTTTCCGACTCAGCGCGCCGAGGCGGGCTGCTTGAGGGCGGTCATGGCGATGATGTCGCGCTGCACCTCGTTGGTGCCGCCGCCGAACGTGAGGATCAGCGCGGCCCGATGCATCCGCTCGAGCCGGCCGCGCAATGCCTCGCCGTGCGAGTCCTGGCGCAGATACGCCTGCGGGCCCAGAACTTCCATGAGCAACCGGTACGCCTCGGTGGCCAGTTCGGTGCCGTACACCTTGCAGGTGGAGGCGTCCCACGGCCGCGGCGCGGCATCCCCACCCGCGTCGGCCCGGCTGGCGATCTCCCAGTTCAACAGCTTCAGGTACTCGACCTTGGCGTGCACGCGCGCCAGGTTGAGCTGCACCCATTCCTGGTCGATCACGCGGGAACCATTGCCCGCCTTGGTGTTACGGGCCCATTCGACGGTCTGGCTCACGGCGAGACCCAGCGGTCCCGCCGAGGTCAGCGCGACGCGCTCGTGATTGAGCTGGTTGGTGATCAGCGACCAGCCGCCGTTCTCCTGGCCGACGAGGGCGCTCGCGGGCACCCGGACGTCCTGGTAGTAGGTCGCACTGGTGTCCGGCCCCGCCATCGTGTGCACGGGTGTCCAGGAGAAGCCCTCGGCCGTGGTCGGCACGATGAGCATGCTGATGCCCTTGTGCTTCTTGGCATTCGGATCGGTGCGCACCGCCAGCCAGACGTAGTCCGCGTACGCGATCAGACTGGTCCACATCTTCTGACCGTTGATCACGTAGTCGTCGCCGTCGTGCACCGCGCTGGTGCGCAGGCTGGCCAGGTCGGTGCCCGCGCCGGGCTCGGAGTAGCCGATGGCGAAGTGCAGCTCGCCCGCCGCGATCTTGGGCAGGAAGAAGCGCTTCTGCTCCTCGCTGCCGTAGTGCATGATCGTCGGCGCGACCGAGTTGATGGTCAGGAACGGCACCGGCGCGCCCGCGATGGCCGCCTCGTCGGTGAAGATCAGCTGATCCATCGTCGGCCGGTCCTGGCCGCCGAACTCCTTCGGCCAGGCCAGCGTGAGCCAGCCGTCGCGGCCCATCTCCTGCACGACCTCGCGATAGACGTTGCCCTGGCCGTACTCACCGGTCTGCGCGCTGAGCGCAGCCCGGCGCTCCGGAGTGATGAGTCGCGCGAAGTAGTCGCGCAGCTCCGCGCGTAGCTCCTCCTGCTGCGGCGTGTACGCAATGCGCATGGCAAATACCTCAGGCCTTCGTCGATGTGGGTTCACCCGATCATTGCATATGGACTGAAACATGTTCCAGTATTGAGGTTGAATCGGGTCGATGCCGCCACCTGCGGCGGCCTCGGCTTGTTAGGCTTCGGCAAGGATCGCGGTAAAGGAGTTCTCATGAAGGTCAGCGTCGATCTGGACCAGTGCGAAGCGAACGGAATCTGTGTCGGAATCGCCCCCGACGTGTTCGAACTCGATGACGAGGACCAGCTGCACATCCTCGAGGCCGACGTTCCGGCGGACCGGTTGGCCGACGTTGAGGACGCGGTGGCGCAGTGCCCGAAAGCGGCGCTGCGGCTCCAGTGAGACCGACCCTTGCCATGGAATGGAACACGTTCTAGGGTCGGGCTCGTGAGTGATGATGTGAGTCTTGCGGGCCGGGTGGCGATCGTTACGGGGGCCGGCGCTGGGCTGGGGCGGGCAGAGGCGCTTGCGCTGGCCGGGGCTGGTGCTTCCGTGGTGGTCAACGATCTATCCGAATCCGACGCGGTGTCCGACACCCTGTCCGACATCCGCGCGCTCGGCGCCAAGGCGGAGTTCGTCGCGGGCAGCATCGCCGAGCGAGCCACCGCGGACGCGTTGATCCGCACCGCCGACGAGGCCTTCGGCAGCGTCGACATCGTGGTGAACAACGCGGGCATCACCAGGGACCGGATGCTGTTCAACATGTCCGACGAGGACTTCGACGCTGTCGTCGCGGTTCACCTGCGCGGTCATTTCCTGTTGTCCCGCAACGCCGCAACGTACTGGCGCGGCAAGTCCAAGGCGGCCGGGGCGCCGGTCTACGGCAGGCTGATCAACACCTCCTCCGAGGCGGGCCTGCTCGGACCGGAGGGGCAGGCCAACTACGGCGCCGCCAAGGCGGGCATCACCGCGCTGACCCTGTCGGCGTCGCGGGCGCTGTCCCGTTACGGCGTGCGCGCCAACGCGATCGCGCCCCGTGCGCGCACCGCGATGACCGAGGCCGTGTTCAGCGCTGCGCCCGAGGGTGAGGTGGACCCGCTCTCGCCCGATCATGTGGCGCGGCTGGTCGCCTACCTTGCTTCGCCCGCCGCCGACTCGGTGAACGGCCAACTGTTCGTGGTCTACGGGGGGATGGTCGCGCTCATGGCGGCACCCATCGTCGAGCAACGATTCGACGCCGCCGGCGGGCAATGGTCCGCCGATGATCTCGCCGCGACACTCGGCGGCTATTTCGCCGAACGCCCTGCCGGGCAGACATTCTCGGCCTCGGCCTTGATGGATCTAGGCTGAGTTCGTTCGATCCGGCCGCGCTGCGCGAAACATGCGCAGCGAGGACCGACATCTGCAAGACCCGCTGACAATGAACTGCTGATCAGCCGTCCAACTGTTGATCAAGGGTCGGGCACTTGGTAGACATTGGTGGGTGAGATGTGTGCCGCCTCACAAAGGTGGGATCATTCTCCTGACACTCGTTCCAAATTCATATGCCGATGCAAAGAAAAAGTGCAGCTCAAAAGTGGCAAACATCTTCCGGCAGCGCAGTGAACGTGTTCTAATCGTTGAGGCGGTGCGGCCTCGGTGAAGAATCGTGCCGTGAGTAGTACGCGCAGATTTCAGCAAGGAGGTTCAAAGTTGAACGAGGTCCTTGCTGTGCCATTGCGGGCAGTCGGTGGGTTCTTCGAACTGACGGCCGAAGTAGCGCGTTCCAGTGTGCGCAGGCCATTTCAAGGACGCGAGTTCATCGACCAGTCCTGGTTCATCGCACGCGTTTCGATCGTGCCCACGCTGTTGGTCGCGATTCCATTCACCGTTTTGGTGAGCTTCACGCTGAACATCTTGTTGCGCGAGATCGGCGCGGCCGACCTCAGCGGGGCGGGCGCGGCATTCGGCTCGGTCACCCAGGTCGGCCCGATCGTCACTGTGCTGATCGTTGCGGGGGCCGGCGCCACCGCCATCTGCGCTGACCTGGGCGCCCGCACGATTCGCGAGGAAATCGACGCGATGCGGGTGCTCGGCATCAACCCGGTGCAGCGACTGGTGGTGCCGCGCGTACTGGCGTCGATGTTCGTCGCGCTGATGCTCAACAGCCTGGTCTGCACCATCGGTATCGTCGGCGGATTTCTGTTCTCGGTTTTTCTCCAGGACGTCAACCCCGGCGCGTTCGTCAACGGCATCACGCTGCTGACCCATTTGCCCGAATTGGTCATCTCGGAGGTGAAGGCCGGATTGTTCGGGCTGATCGCCGGGCTGGTGGCCTGTTATCTGGGTCTGAATGTCAAGGGTGGTCCCAAGAGTGTCGGTGATGCGGTGAATCAGACCGTTGTCTTCGCCTTTATGGCTTTGTTCGTGGTGAACGTCGTGGTCACCGCCGTTGGTATCAAGTTCACGGCGCGGTGACCGCATGGCCTTCGTGATCGAATCCCGCTTCCCGCGTACCGTGCGACGAGTGCGTCGGATGTCGGACTCGCTCGATTCTGTTGGTAAACACGCTGTGTTCTATGCACAGGCACTGGGGGCTATTCCGCGTGCCTTGACGCACTACCGCACCGAAACCATTCGGCTGATCGCCGAAATCAGCATGGGCAGCGGCGCTTTGGCGGTGATCGGTGGCACCGTGGTGATCGTCGGCTTCCTGACGTTGTTCGCGGGCGGCACCATCGCCGTGCAGGGTTACAGCTCGCTCGGCAATATCGGCGTCGAGGCGCTCACCGGCTTCTTCGCGGCCTTCATCAATGTCCGCATCGCGGCGCCGGTGATTTCCGGCATCGGGCTGGCCGCCACCATCGGGGCCGGGTCGACGGCGCAGCTGGGCGCCATGCGGGTGGCCGAGGAGATCGACGCGCTGGAGTCGATGGCGATCCGGCCGGTGCCGTATCTGGTCGGCACCAGGGTGCTCGCCGGGATGATCGCGATCGTGCCGCTGTACGCCCTCGCGGTGATCGCGTCGTTCCTGGCCAGCCGGTTCGCCACGGTGGTCATCTACGGGCAGTCGGCGGGCGTCTACGACCACTACTTCTCCACCTTCCTGATCCCGAGCGACATCCTCTGGTCGTTCGCCCAGGCGATCTTCATGGCGCTGGCGGTCATGCTGATCCACACCTATTACGGCTTCCATGCCGCGGGCGGACCGGTCGGGGTCGGCGTCGCGGTCGGCAACGCGGTGCGCGCCTCGCTGGTCGCAGTGGTCACGGTGACCCTGCTGATCTCGCTGGCCATCTACGGCACCTCCGGCAACTTTCACCTGTCCGGGTAAAGCGAGATGGCGGATTCGAACAAAGTGCGCGCAGCAGTGGGATACAAGTTGGCCGGTGCCGCGATGGTGCTCGCGCTGGTCGCGATCATCGCCGTCGCGTTGGTGATGTTCGTCGGTGGTTTCACCTCGACGGCCACCGTGACGATCGACGCGCCACGCAGCGGACTCGTGCTCGATCCCGACGCCAAGGTGAAGATCCGCGGGGTGGAGATCGGCCGGGTGGTCGCGATCGACCAGACCGCCGACGGCGCCAGCCTGAAGCTGGCGCTGAATCCCCAACAGCTGAAGCTGGTTCCGGCCAACGCAGGCGTTGATATCCGCTCCACCACCGTCTTCGGCGCGAAGTACGTGAACTTCACCGTGCCGCAACAGCCTTCGTCGAGCTCGCTGCAGCCGGGCGCGCGGGTGACCGCGCAGCACGTGACCGTCGAGTTCAACACGCTGTTCCAGCACCTGTCCGACGTGCTGGCCAAGGTGGAGCCGGAGAAGCTGAACGCGACGCTGTCCGCGCTCGGCACGGCGCTGCAGGGCCGCGGCGAGAAGCTGGGCGACCTGCTCGCCCGCAGCGACGCCTACCTGCGCGACATCAACCCGTATCTGCCCACGCTGCAACAGGATCTGGTGAAGACCGGCGACGTCACCAACCTGTACGCGGACACCGTCCCCGACCTGTTGCGCACCGTCGACAACGCCACCGTCACCAGCCAGACGCTGGTCGACGAGCAGCAGAGCCTGGACAACGTGCTGGCCAACCTGATCGGCCTGGCCGACACCACCGGTTCGGTCTTGCGCGAGAACGAAGGCAACTTCAGCACCGCGCTCGACCTGCTGCGGCCGACCACGAGCCTGCTGTTCGAGTACGCTCCCGCGCTCAGCTGCATCATCAACGGCCTCGGCCCGATGATGCCGCTGGCCGAGGAGGTGTTCGGCGGCAAGCTGCCCGGCATCGGGATGAACACCAACTTCATGTTCGGCGCGCAGCCCTACAAGTATCCGGACGACCTGCCGAAGGTGAACGCGACCGGCGGCCCGCACTGCGAGGGCGTGGTGGATCGGGTGCCGGACAGTCACGCGGGTTACGTCGTCACCGACACGAACGAGGGAGCGCCGTACGTGCCGAACACGGGTTTCCCCAAGCCCAACGAAGCACCGAAGGTGTTCCAGCTGTTGTTCGCCGGGCTACCGGGGGTGGGCTCGCTGTGAAGAACACCGCGACGACCGTGAAACTGGTCATCTTCACGCTGGTGATGGCGCTGGTGTTCGCCGGGCTGGTGGTCGTTTTCAGCCAGATGCGCTTCGCCAGGGAGTACGGCTACCACGCCGTGTTCACCAGTTCGTCGGGGATGCTGCCCGGCTCGAAGGTGCGCATCGCCGGGGTGCCGGTCGGCTCGGTCTCCTCGGTGAAGGTGGGCAAGGACCATCTCGCGCACGTCGAGTTCGACGTCGACCGCAAGTACCGGCTGCTCACCAGCACCCGCGCCACCGTCCGCTACGAAAACCTGGTCGGTGACCGGTATCTGGAGCTGCTGGAGGGGCCGGGCACGAACGAGGTGCTGCCCGACGGCGGCACCATCGGCAAGGACAAGACGGCGCCGGCGCTGGACCTGGACATGCTGCTCGGCGGGTTCCGGCCGCTGCTGCGCGGCCTGGATCCGGCCCAGGTGAACGACCTGACCGCCGCGCTGCTGCAGATCTTCCAGGGCCAGGGCGGCACCCTGGTTTCGCTGCTCAACAGCGGCGGCTCGTTCGCCAAGACGCTCGCGGACCGCGACGAGTTGATCGGCAACGTGATCAACAACCTGAACACGGTGCTGGCGACCATCGATCAGCGCGGCGACCAGTTCGCCACCACGCTCGACGAATTGCAGCGCCTGGTCAGCGGTTTGGCCGCCGATCGCGATCCGATCGGTGACGCGTTGCCGCGTATCGCGGGCGCTACCCGCGACCTGACCGGACTGCTCCAGACGGCGCGGCCGGATTTGAGATCCACCATCGAGCAGACGGGGCGGCTGTCCACCAATCTCGACGATGGCTCCGACACCATCCAGTGGGTGCTCGACAAGTTGCCGGATACCTACAAGAAGCTGATCCGCATCGGCGCCTACGGCTCGTTCCTGCAGCTCTATGTCTGCGGGACCAACCTGGTCGTGGACGGCCCGAACGGGCAGCCGATGCAGGTGAACCTGCCGGGTAAGCAGACGACCGGAAGGTGCACGCCCTGATGAACGAGCGATCGCGCGCCGTCACCATCGGCATCGTCGGGCTGGTCGTCGCGGCGTGTGTTGCCTTGTCGGCCTTGCAGTTCAGCAAGCTGCCGTTCATTCGCGGCGGCGCGACCTACACCGCGTACTTCGCCGACGCGGGCGGCCTGCTGCCCGGCGACGCGGTCCAGGTGGCCGGGGTGCGGTCCGGCGAGGTGGACGACGTGCACCTGGACGGCGCCAAGGTGCTGGTCCGCTTCACCCTCGACGAGTCGATCGTGCTCGGCCAGAAGACATCCGCCGCGATCAAGACCAATACCGTGCTCGGCCGCAAGTCGCTCGAGCTGACCCCGACCGGCTCTGGCACGCTGCGGCGCACCGACCCGATTCCGTTGGACCGCACCACTTCTCCGTACTCGCTCAACGACGCACTCGGCGACCTCGGTCGCACGGTGCAGGGGCTGGATATGGATCAGGTGGACAAGACCCTGGACACGCTGTCGGCGACCTTCGCCGACACCCCGGCGCCGCTGCGCGCGGCGCTGGACGGCGTTACCGCGTTGTCGCGCAGCATCAATGCCCGCGACCAGGCCCTGACGGAGCTGCTGACCCGGGCACAGAACGTCACCAAGATCCTGGCCGACCGGAGCAACCAGATCAACGCGCTGCTGCTGGACGGCAACAACCTGCTCGGCGAGCTGGACCGGCGCCGCGCCGCGATCGGACAGCTGATCGTCTACATCAACGAGGTGGCCAAGCAGCTCTCCGGTCTGGTCTCGGACAACGAGCCGATCCTGAAACCCGCACTGGACAAACTCAATTCGGTGCTCGGCCTCCTGCAACGCAACAAGCAGAACATCTCCGACGCGCTCGACAGCCTCGGTCCGTACGCCGCGGCGCTCGGCGAGCAGGTCGGCAACGGGCCGTGGTTCAACGCCTACGTCGTCAACGCCACCAGCACCGAGTTGCAGCCGCTGGTCGACGCGCTGGTGTGGCCGGAGCATCTGCCCGAGGACCTGCGCAACATCTTCACCAACCCGGCACCGCCGTCGATCGGGCCCGCCATTCAGGAGCCACCGCGATGAACATGCTGGACAGAGCTCGCAAACTGCCGCGCTGGGCGCTGCTGGTCGCCGGTGGGCTGGTCGCCGTGCTGGTGCTGGCCGGCGTCTACAGCGGCGTGACCCGGATCGGGAAGACCTCGATCACCGCGTACTTCCCGTCGACGTCCGGGCTGTACCAGGGCGACGAGGTCAGGGTGCTCGGCGTCAACGTCGGGCGGATCGACTCGATCGAACCGGGCAAGGACCGGGTCAAGGTCAAGATGACCGTGGATCGCGGGATCAGTATCCCGGTCGACGCTCGCGCGGTGATCATTTCGCCGTCGCTGGTCTCGGCGCGCTTCATCCAGGTGGCGCCCGCCTACGTCGGCGGGCCGAAAATGCGTGACGGCGCGGAGATTCCGCTCGAGCACACGGCCGTGCCGGTCGAGTGGGACGACATCAAGGCCGAACTGTCCAAGCTGTCAACGACTCTGGGTCCGGTCGGCGACGACTCGCAGGGCTCGTTCGGTCGCTTCGTCAACACCGCCGCCGACAATATGGACGGCAACGGGCAGAAGCTGCGCGACACGTTGCGCGAGTTGTCCGCGACCCTGAACACGTTGTCGGACGGGCGCACCGATCTGTTCGGCACCATTCGCAATCTGCAGAAGTTCGTCGACGTGCTGTCGGCGAGCAACGAGCAGATCGTGCAGTTCGGCGGCAGGCTCGCGTCGGTGTCCTCGGTGCTGGCCGGCACCTCGCAGGAACTCGGTGCGGGACTGGACAATCTGGATACCGCGCTCGGCGATGTGAAGCGGTTCCTGGACGGCAGCGGCGCCGAACTCACCGGGGGTGTGCAGCGGCTGGCCGATGTCACCCAGCAGCTGGTGGACAAGCGGCCCGAGCTCGAGCGCGTGCTGCATTCGGGGCCGACGGCGCTGGTGAACTTCTATCAGATCTACAAGCCGGCCCAGGGCACGCTGGCCGGCGCGGTCTCGCTCAACAACACGGCCGATCCGCTCGGCTTCCTCTGCGGCTCGGTGCGGGCGCTGGAAACCAACGACTCGGATCGCTCCGCCGATCTGTGCGCGCAGTACCTCGCGCCGGTGATCAGCTCGCTCGCAATGAATTACGCGCCGATCATGCTGAATCCGGCGACCGGTGTGCACGCGTTCCCGAACCAGCTGACCTACAGCCCGCCGAGCCTGGCCGGGCAGACGGCACCGCCGGGTCCGGCGCCGGGACCGGCTCCGGTGACGGTGCCGAACGGCCTTACCGGGCTGGCTATTCCAGGAGGAGGGCGATGAAGCGGCCTCGCCGGATGGCAATGCTGGTGGTGGGTCTCGCGGTGGCCCTTGGTATTTCGGGCTGTGAGTGGGACGGGTTGAACTCGCTGCCGATGCCGGGCACCGAGGGCACGATGGACGGCGCGTACAAGGTGCGCATCCAGATGCCGAATGTGACCACGCTGACCAGGAATTCACCGGTCCGGGTCGACGACGTCACCGTCGGCACCGTGTCGAACATCGAGGTGGAGGGCTGGCACGCGCTGGTCACCGTCACGCTGAATCCGAGCGTGCGACTACCCGCCAATGCCGTCGCCAAGATCGGCCAGACCAGCCTGCTCGGCAGCAACCACGTCGAGCTGGCCCCGCCGAGCGACGCTGTGCCGCAGGGACAGTTGAAGGACGGCGACCTCATACCGCTGGAGCGGGCCGGGGCCTATCCGACGACGGAGCAGGTGCTCTCGTCACTGTCGGTGGTGCTCAACGGCGGTGGCATCTCGCAGCTGGAAACGATTACCCGCGAACTGAATTCCGCACTCAACGGCCGGGCCAACGACATCCGCGACCTGCTGCCGCAACTCAACGAGCTGACCACCAACCTGGACAAGCAGCGCAACGACATCATCGCGGCGATGAGCGGACTGGACCGCCTGGGCGGGCAACTGGCCCAGCAGCGTGACGTGGTCGCCGCCGCCATCGAGCGGATCCACCCCGCGCTCACCGTGCTCGCCGACCGCACCAAGAACATCACCGCGACGATCAACGCGCTCGGTGACCTCAGCGATGTCACCGATCGGCTCATCGCCAGCAGCGGCGACAACCTGAAGGCCAACCTGCGCAGCCTCGCCCCGGTGTTGCAGACGCTGGCCGACACGGGGAGCAACCTCGTCGAGTCGCTGAAGATCATCCCGACCTTCCCGTTCCCGATGAAGAACCTCGACAAAGCGATCATGGGCGACTACCTGAACCTGTTCATCACGGTCGACCTCACCGGAAAACGCCTGGACAGCAACTGGTTGACCGGCACTCCGCTCGGCGGTCGATTCGGCGGCGTCGAGGGTGTGATCGGCAGTTTCGCGCCGGATACCGCGACACAGAGCGGCAATCCGGCGACCGGACCGCTGCAGCCGGGGCCCGCCCCCGGCGCACAGCCCGCGCCGACCATTCCCGGCCTGCCGCCGATTCCCGGTCTGCCCGCCATTCCTGGGCTGACCGTGCCGCTGCCGGGAAACACTGCGCCACAAGGGGGTCCGGGCCGATGACACTCACCCGATTCGTCCGCGTCCAGCTGTCGATCTTCGCCGTGCTCACGGTGATCGGCCTGGCGATCATGGGCGGGGTGTATGTGAAGGTGCCCGCCATGTTCGGCATCGGCCGCTACGACGTCACGGTGCAGCTGGAGGCGACAGGTGGTCTCTACCCGACCGCCAACGTCGCCTACCGCGGCACCAATGTCGGTGTGGTGCAGGATGTTCGGCTCACCCCGAGCGGGGTCGAGGCGAAGCTGTCCATCGACAGCGACTACAAGGTCCCGTCGGATGTCAACGCCTGGGTGCGCAGCGTCTCCGCGATCGGCGAGCAGTACGTCGACCTGATTCCGTCCGACCACCCGGCCGCCGGAAACCTGGCCGACGGCGCGGTGATTCCGGTGGGCCGCACCAAACTTCCGCAGGACGTCGGCACGCTGCTCGACCAGTCCGACCGGCTGCTGTCCAGCGTCGCCGACACCCGGCTGCGGCAGGTGATCGACGAGGCGTTCAAGGCGTTCAACGGCGCGGGCCCGGACCTGCAGCGGTTCATCGACTCGGCGTCGCTGCTGGTGCAGGAGGCGCAGAACAGCGCGGAACCGACGAAGAAGCTGATCGATCAGATAGGACCACTGCTGGACACCCAGACCCGGTCCGACGCGGCCATCCGGTCGTGGACCAGCGACCTGGCCACCGTCACCGACCAGTTGCGGGCACACGATCCGTCGCTGCGCAATGTGTTGCGCGACGGGCCGTCCGCGATGCAGCGGGTCAGCGCGCAGTTCGAATCGTTGCGGCCGACCCTGCCGCTGCTGCTGAACAATCTGGTCAGCACCGGGCAGGTCGGCGTCACGTATCACGCTGGGCTGGAACAACTCCTGGTGGTCTTCCCGCCGCTGATCGCCGCACTGCGGACGATCATCCGCGGACCGGTGGAATACGGCGCCATGGTCGACTTCATGGTGGTGGTCAACGACCCGCCCGCCTGCACCACCGGATTCCTGCCGCCCAACGAGCGACGCTCGCCGAGCGAGCTGGACTCGATCCCCTCACCGCCCGGCCTGTACTGCAAAGTGCCGCAGGACTCGCAGGTCGACGTGCGCGGCATCCGCAACACGCCGTGCGCGGAATTCCCCGGCGTGCGAGCGCCGACACCCGAGCTCTGCCGGACCGGCTATGTCCCAGAAGGGGACAACCCCGCGTTCGGTCCGCCGCGCCCGGTAGCGCCCGCGTCCGCGCCGGCTGCACCGGAAGCGACACAGGTGGCACCCGCCGCGTACGGCACCGGCACGCCCGCTGCCGCGAGATCCTATGATCCGTCCACCGGCCAGTACATCGGCCCGGACGGCCGCACCTACCGACAGGGCGATATCGGACCGGGCGGTTCGGGCACGGTACCGTCGAGCTGGCAGGCGATGCTCGAGGAGCAGCAGAAATGAGCGATAGCAACGCAGATCAGCACCGTACGCGGCGACGCGCGGTGCGCTCGGTGGGTCCACCGGTGGAAGAGACGGCGAGCCCCGCTGTGACGTCGGTTCCGGTCACCGGGAAGGCGGCTACGGCCGGTGCCGCGCCGTCGGCAGCCGACACTGAAAAGGCGTCCGGTGTCACGGCTTCCGTGCCGGAAACGAACAGTGTGGACGCGGCACCTACCGACGCTGTTGTCGCCGACGCGTTGGACGACAAGGCTGTCGACCTCGCGAAGGGCGTGCCGAACCCCGATGCGCAGGATGTCGCACCCGAACCGACCCGGCTCGGCGTATGGCGCATCGTCGGCGTCGCGGCCGCCGCGGTCCTGGTGCTCGCCCTGCTGATCGGTGCGGGCTTCGCCGGGATGAAGGTGCGGTCGATCGACGCCCGCGACGAGCGTCGCGGCGAATACGAGCAGACCGCCCGCCAGGCCATCCTGAACCTCACCACCATCCGGGCCGATTCGGCCAAGGCCGACATCGACCGGATCCTCTCGGTGGCCTCCGGCCAGTTCAAGACCGAATTCGACGGCCGGGTCGACCCGTTCATGAATATCGTGCAGCAGGCCAAGGTCGTCTCCAACGGCGAGATCATCGACGCGGCGCTGGAAAACGACAGCGACGATTCCGCGACCGTGCTGGTCGCCGCCAAGCAGTCGCTCACCAACGCGGGTCAGCAGGGCGAGCAGACGCGGTTCTACCGGTTCCGGGTCACCGTGAGCCGCGGCGACGCCGGTCTGACGGTTTCCAAAGTGGAGTTTGTGGGATGAAGACGCGCGGCAAGATCCTCCTGGCGACACTGAGCGTGCTCGCCCTCGCGGCGGTAGTCGTGCTCGGCGTCAGCGGATTCCGGATCTGGAACGACAACCAGGCCGAGCAGGCCCGCAAGGACGCGGTGACGGCCGCGAGCCGCACGGTCTCGGCCATGTTCACCTATGACTATCAGACGGTGGACAAGGAACTGCCGAAGGCGGCCGACAACCTCTCGCCGAAGTTCCGCGACGACTACCTGAAGCTGATCGAACAGGCAATTGCCCCGGGCGCCAAGGAAAAACAGCTCAACGTCAAGGCGACCACTCAGGCGGGTGGCGTCGTCTCCGGTGACAAGTCACACGTGATTGTGCTGCTGTTCCTGAATCAGGTTACGACGAGCAAGGATTCGCCGGAGGGCACCACGACCGGCAGCCGGGTCCGGGCCACGGTGGACAAGGACGGCGACCGCTGGCTGGTCGACCAGGTCACCCCGGTCTGATCGGAAACGGTTGTCACGCACTGCTTTCGCGTGGCAGCCGGACGGTGAAGGTGGTGCCGACCCCCTCGGTGCTGCGCACGTCGACCGTGCCACCGTGCGCGGTGACCAGCGCCTGCACGATGGACAGGCCGAGGCCGGCGCCGCCGCTGGTGCGGGCGCGGGAGTTGTCGGTGCGGTAGAAGCGTTCGAAGATGCGATCGGCCTCGTCGGCGGGTAGGCCCGGGCCGGTGTCGGCGACTTCCAGGAGGACCTCGCGGGCGGTGGGGGTGAGGCGGACCGCGACCGAGGCGTCCGGCGGGGTGTGCGTGAGCGCGTTGTTGAGCAGGTTGGCCAGCACCTGGCGGAGCCGGGTCTCGTCGCCGACGATCTCCAAAGTGCCTTCACCGGTTTCGATTTCGAGTTCGATGCGGCGGCTCGAGCCGTTCGGGTGCGCGGCGGCCGCCATCGCCCGCGCGCTGTGCACGGCGTCGCTGGCCACGGCGAGCAGATCGACCTGGCCCTGTTCCAATGGGCGCTGTGCGTCCAGCCTGGCCAGCATCAGCAGGTCCTCGACGAGCACGCCCATGCGCTGGGATTCGCGTTCGATGCGGTCCATGAAGAGGTCTGGGTCGGCGGTCGCGCCCTGGCGGTAGAGCTCGGCGAAACCGCGGATGGTGGTGAGCGGGGTGCGTAGTTCGTGGCTGGCGTCGGCGACGAACTGGCGCATCTTCGCCTCCGAACGCTTGGCGGCGGCCTCGGAGGCCTCGGTCTTCGCGAACGCCTGCTGGATCTGGCTGAGCATGCCGTTGAGCGAGTGGGACAGCCGGTCGACCTCGGTGTTGCTGCCGTGCACCGGAACTCGGCGATACAGGTCACCGCGGGCGATGGCGGCGGCGGTGTTCTCCACGCGCAGCAGCGGGCGCAGGCTGCGCCGGATCACGAAGTACGCGGCGATGGCCAACGCGGTCAGCACGATCAGCCCGACGACCAGTTCCAGCATGACGAGGCGTTGCACGATGTCGAAGTTCTGGTTCAGCGGCAGCGCCACCGTGGTGGTGCCGTCCGGGGTGCGGACGGTCAAGGTGCGCCACTCGATCGGTCCGCCGCCGACGGAGCGCACACTCAGCGGTCCGATCTCCGGCGAATCGGGCAGGGTGGGATCGGCATCGATGCCGAACGCCTTGATCACGAAGACCCGGCCGTCGTCCTGCACCGTGCGGACGTAGAACTGGCTGGTGTGCCGCGGATCGCCCGGCACCACGGGCGGCGGGGGCAGCTTGCGGCGGGACCATTCGATCGCGCCGTTGCGCAGTTGCTGATCGGTGCGGTCGGTGAGCGAGCGTTCCAGCCCCGAGGTGACCACCATGCCGGAGATCAGCAGCCCGAGTCCCGCGGTGGCGACCAGAATCAGCATCAGCGTCACCCGCAACGGGATCGCCGACAACACACCGGAGGTCTTGGCGCGCAGCGCCGCGATCCGGCCTTCGGTCATTTCCCGGCCGACCGGCTGCGGCTCGGCGCGCGCATCACATAGCCGACCCCGCGCAGGGTGTGGATGAGCCGCTCGTCGCCGGTGTCGACCTTCTTGCGCAGATACGACACGTATGTCTCCACCACGCCGACCTCGCCGCCGAAGTCGTAGCGCCACACGTGATCGAGGATGCGCGGCTTGCTCAGTACCGTGCCCGCGTTGACCATGAAGTAGCGCAGCAGGGTGAACTCGGTGGGGGACAGCGCGACCGGCTCGCCCGCCTTCCACACCTCGTGGGTGTCGTCGTCGAGTTCGATGTCCTCGAACCGGAGCCGGGAGCTCTCCCGCTGCGGTGCGGCGTGCCCGGCGCGGCGCAGGATCACCCGCAGCCGGGCCACCACTTCCTCCAGGCTGAACGGCTTGGTGACGTAGTCGTCGGCGCCGAGGGTGAGCCCGGTGATCTTGTCCTGCACCTCGTCGCGTGCGGTCAGGAACAGGACGGGGGAGTCGATGCCGTCGGCGCGTAGCCGGCGCAGCAGGCCGAAGCCGTCCATGCCCGGCATCATCACGTCGACGATCAGTGCCTGCGGCCGGAAACTGCGCGCCTTGTCCAGCGCCTGCGCCCCGTCGACGGCCGTGTCCACCGCGAAGCCCTGGTAACGCAGGCTCACCGCGAGCAGCTCCACGATCATCGGCTCGTCGTCCACCACCAGCACCCGTGCCTCGGGTGCCTGCTCCGCAGGCGCACCACTCATGGGTTCATAGTCCGGTATCCGGCTGCGAACTTGCTGGACCAAACCTGGGTGATTCCTGTGAGCCCTGTCGGATTTGCAGCGCCTGCGGCGCTGCGTGTTCGCGGCCCCCGGGTGTCTCGCGTCCGAGCGGCCGAGACTCGCGCCTGCGGCGCATGCGCTTCGGCCACTCGGACGCGAGACGGGCCACGAACGGCGCTCGCAAAACTCGCACCTCCAGTGGACTACGTGTGGCTAGCGGGAGGGTTGGCGCTCCTCCGGGTACGTGTCGTCGTCGGTCAGCAGCGCGCTGCCCGCGACCTGACCTTGCGCCAGCGCCTCGAGGAAGGCGCGGGCCCAGCGGTCCACGTCGTGCGCCAAGACCTGGCGGCGCAGCGAGCGCATGCGGCGGCGTTTGGTGTCGCGATCGTCCTCGATGGCGGAGACGATGGCGTCCTTGACGCTGTCCAGGTCGTGCGGGTTGCACAGGTAGGACTGCCGCAATTCGGCTGCGGCGCCGGTGAATTCGCTGAGCACCAGCGCGCCGTTGAGGCCGCTGTGGCAGGCGACGTACTCCTTGGCGACCAGGTTCATGCCGTCGCGCAGCGGTGTCACCAGCATCACGTCGGCGGCGACGAAGAAGGCGATCAGCTCGTCGCGCGGGATGGGCCGGTGCAGATAGTGCACCACCGGGTAGCCGACCTGGGCGAACTCGCCGTTGATCCGGCCGACCTGGCGCTCGATGTCGCCGCGCATCTGGATGTAGCTCTCCACCCGTTCGCGGCTCGGCGTGGCCAGCTGGACCATGACGGTCTCGGACGGATCGATCCGCTCCTCCAGCAGCAGCTCTTCGAGTGCGTTCAGCCGGATGTCGATGCCCTTGGTGTAGTCGAGGCGGTCGACGCCGAGCAGGATGTTCTTCGGATTGCCCAGTTCCGCACGGATTTTCGCGGCGCGCTCGCGGATGGAGCGGCGGCGGGAGTGCTCGTCGAGTTCGGCCGAGGAGATCGAGATCGGGAACGCGCCGACCCGGACCGTGCGGAAGCCGACCTGCACGACGCCGAGCTTGGACCGGACGCCGACGGTGCCGCGCGAGGTCGGCTGCCCGGCCAGCCTGCGGGCCAGGTACAGGAAGTTCTGCGCGCCGCCCGGCAGGTGGAAGCCGATCAGGTCGGCGCCGAGCAGGCCCTCCACGATCTCGGTGCGCCACGGCATCTGCATGAACAGCTCGACCGGCGGGAACGGGATGTGCAGGAAGAAGCCGATGGTCAAGTCGGGGCGCAGCATCCGGAGCATCTTCGGCACCAGCTGCAGCTGGTAGTCCTGCACCCACACGGTGGCGCCCTCGGCGGCCACCTTCGCGGTCGCCTCGGCGAAGCGCCGGTTCACCGTGACGTAGGCGGCCCACCACTTGCGGTCGTAGACCGGACGCACGATCACATCGTGGTACAGCGGCCACAGCGTGCCGTTGGAGAAGCCCTCGTAGTAGTCGGCCACTTCCTGCGCCGTCAGCGGCACCGGATGCAGCTCCAGGCCGTCCTCGATGATCGGATCGACGTCCGCGTCGGGCACCCCCGCCCAGCCGACCCAGGCGCCTTTGTTGCTGCGCAGCACCGGTTCCAGCGCCGTGACCAGACCGCCGGGGCTGCGCTTCCACCGAGTGCTGCCGTCGGGCAGCCGTTCCAGGTCGACCGGGAGCCGATTGGCCACGACGACGAAACCGGAACCGGATTCGGCCGGGCCGGTGCTCGCGGTGCTGGTGTCGTCAGGTGCGGTATCTAGGGCGGGGTCGGAGTCGTCGGACGAAGTCATCTGGTCCACTCACGCATCCTTTGCGCGTCGCTGGGTCCCCCGGAGAATCCGGTAAGTCGACGTCGCCGTTGGCGTCGAAAGGCTGGGCTTATTCTGCCCGGGCGCTCGGTGCGATGCCGAGCATCGACAACAGCATCCGGCACTCGTCGGCGTCCTCGGCGTAGGCCGCAACAACGCGCTGTGCCTGACGTGCGGTTTCGTCGGCAAGTGGTTCCAGATCGTCGTCCGCGATGTCGTTCGCGCTGCCCTTCGCGGCCATCTTCAAGTCCTCCCGGTTCACTACGCTCGTACCTGCGAATAGTCAATGGTATCTGGCGTCAGCAGGCGCGGGTGGCACCCGCGTCAGACCGGCCCCCGGCCGGTGTGCCGACTCCATCCGTCCCTATACCGTGGGACGGAGCATCAACTCCACGAAAGGGTCGATATGCCGCTGGCCACGGTGAACGGAATTTCCCTCAACTACCAGGTCAAAGGTGACCGCGCGCGGGGTACCGATGTCAAGGGTTCGGGGCCGCTTGTGGTCATGATCATGGGCACCGGCAGTCCGGGCCGAGTCTGGGAACTGCATCAGGTGCCCGCGCTGGTCGCGGCCGGCTACCGGGTGTGCACCTTCGACAACCGCGGGATCGCGCCCTCCTTCGAGGCCGCGACGGGTATGACCATCGACCAGCTGGTCGCCGATACCGCCGCGCTGATCGAGCTCCTCGACGAAGGTCCCGCCCTGGTGGTCGGCACCTCGATGGGTGCGCGGGTCGCGCAGGAACTGGCGCTCGCCCGCCCCGAACTGGTGCGCAAGGCCGTCTTCATGGCGGGCCACGGGCGCCTCGACCAGTTCCAGAAGACGCTCTCGCTCGGCGAGCACGACCTCGACGCCAGCGGGGTGAAGCTGCCGGAGAAGTACGAGGCGGCGGTGACCGCGGTGATGAACCTGTCGCCCGCGACGCTGGCCGAACCGAACTCGGCCCGCGACTGGCTCGACCTGTTCGAGTTCACCGGCGGTCCGGTCACGCCCGGCATCCGCGCGCAACGTCGGATGGATCACGATTTCGATCGGGTGCAGGCCTACCGCGGGATCACGGTGCCGTGCTTGGCCGTTGGCTTCGCCGACGACCGGATGATCCCGCCCTACCTGTCCAGGGAAGTTGCCGAGGTCATCCCGGGTGCGCGGTATCAAGAAGTTCCGGACGCGGGTCACTTCGGCTACCTGGAGCGTCCTGAGACAGTGAACAAGATTCTGCTCGACTTCTTCGCGAGCTGAGATTCCTCGGCCAGAGGTAACCGCCCAGGCGTAACGTCTCCCTTGCTAGGGTCGAAACAACGCTCGGGACTCCAACGGCGCGCAAGTCCGCGGAACCCCTCGGTTCGTCGGACCCGGCGCCGGAGGATCCAAGAGCGATCCCGTACACAGCGCCAGTATCCAGTGAGGTGAAATTGAGCACCAACCCCTTCGATGACGAAGACGGCCGCTTCTTCGTCCTGGTCAACGACGAAGAACAGCATTCCCTGTGGCCTGCCTTCGCGGAGGTCCCGGCCGGATGGCGCGTCGTGTTCGGCGAGGACAGCCGCGCTGCCTGCGTCGAATACGTCGAGAAGAACTGGACCGATATGCGTCCGAAGAGCCTGCGCGACGCCATGGCCGCCGATGACGCGGCCCGTCAGGGCGCCCAGTCCTGATCTCGCGGTAGCCGAATACTGCGCCGGGACACTTGCCGACTGCGTGATGCCGTAAAGCCGGTGTCACGCAGTCGGTGTGCCCGGCTATGATGGCAACCGCTTTCCGAAGGCACCCGCCTCCTTAGCTCAGTGGTAGAGCACTCGCCTTGTAAGCGAAAGGTCGTCAGTTCAATCCTGACAGGGGGCTCAGATTGAAAGGGTGGTCAGACCGAACTCGGTCTGACCACCCGTTTGCTTTGGGCCGGAACGACGTTCAGTCGGGGACGTTGGCTCCGTAGCCGAGGTCGCGCAGGGCCTGCTTGATCTTGGTTTGCGCCTCGCCTCTGTGGCGCTGGCTGATGTACTGGTGGTTGGGTTGCTCATTGCGTACTTGAGGTCCAGGTCGCGTGTCACGAGAGGCGACCAGTAGGACAACCAGATCGCCGGAGGAACCGGGCCTCCGGTCGGCCCGTCGAACTTTGTATGGACGACATGCAAGTGGCACAGCGACACCCGGAACCGAGCAGTTGCGCGGCACGATGGGCTGCTACTCGGCCCTGTATCAGGTTGCGGGCTGTCTATGGATGTTCCGGCCATCGGGTGTCAGGGCGCGGGAGGTCGTGCGGTCTTGCTGCCCGTTACATGACGAGTTTGGGCTGAGTCCGCCACACCTCCGCCACGCTGGGATGCCGCTGCTCTTTTGCTGTGCGCACCCATCCTCCATCGGTCCTGGGCCGAATAGGTGACAACTCCGCTGCTATCGCATTTGGGTCGGTGAGCTCAAGCCGGTGCACGGGACTGATCGGCGCGGCGGAAGCTTTTGGCTAGATTGTGCGATTCATACTCGCGGCAACGTAGGGTCAATCCTGCCGTCGGCCTAGTGGCCGGGATATGGACGACGTAGCATAGTACTAGACAGTAAGTTGTCCAGTTCATCGATCGGAATAGGTGCATGTCAAACCCTATGGAAACCGCATCGGCGGACGATAGTAGTCGGCTTTCTGATGATTTCGTCCACCTGACTCGACTCGCTATGGCTGGTCGCGAGCAGGACGTCGCGATGTTTGTCCGCCGGGTCGCTCGGCGGAATCGTCAGGCTATGCCAGACATGGCTGAGGCACTCATAGGTGTGCTCAGGCAGAGTCCCACCCGTGCGTCGCCGCTGCGTGGTGAGATCAGCTCGCCCGTACCAGTAGATGGAGACAGTCGTCTGCCGCTGCTGAGCATCATTCACGAGGGGACCGACGTCGAGCAGCCGATCCTTGCCGAGGAGGTCTTCAGACCGCTACAGCAGATCGTGGATGAGCGCGGTGCTTCGGAACGCCTCGCCGCAGCAGACTTGTCGCCAGCGCGCACAGTGCTGTTTGTCGGACCACCTGGTGTCGGCAAGACTATGGCGGCCACTTGGATTGCGGCGAGATTGTCACTGCCCCTAGTGATCCTGGATCTCGCCACAGTGATGAGCAGCCTGCTTGGCAAGACTGGGACGAACTTGCGGCATGCCATCGATTATGCAAAGCAGCGCCCCTGCGTGTTGCTTCTCGACGAACTCGATGCGATCGCCAAACGGCGCGATGACGATCGAGATGTCGGTGAACTGAAACGCTTGGTCACGGTACTGCTGCAGCAGATCGACGACTGGCCGGCCGGAGCGGGCTTGGTCATT
Organism: Nocardia sp. CA-128927; assembly: GCF_050955855.1. Classification (NCBI taxonomy): domain Bacteria; kingdom Bacillati; phylum Actinomycetota; class Actinomycetes; order Mycobacteriales; family Nocardiaceae; genus Nocardia; species Nocardia sp. CA-128927. The sequence continues at coordinate 853,869 of NZ_CP192087.1, forward strand.
GGCGCTACCAATCACGCAGAGCTACTCGATCCCGCTGTATGGCGACGCTTCGACGTCAGTGTCGGTTTCCCTCTGCCAGGTCCTGACCAGCGTCGCGACGCTATCCGGCGCTTCGCGGCACAGCCTCTACCGGGCTCGGTCGTCGAACTAGCCACGACGGCTTCAAAAGGAAAGTCCTACAACGACATCGAGCGAGTAACGATGCAGCTGCGTCGGCGCTCGGTGCTCGATAACGCGCCGCTGGAAGACTTGATGCTCAAGCACTGGGGGCAAGTTGTGCAGGATCTGCCACGCGCTGAGCGGCTGCAAGTAGCGACGACTTTGGCAGAAGCCGGTACCTTGTCGCAGCGTCAAATAAGCTTGATGACTGGAGTGTCGCGCGACACTATCCGTGGATTTGCTCAGGAAAGATCAACCACAAGTCACTAGGGGGAGTGGATGCCTGGACCGCGGTTCTTAATTGGATTCGGTGAGCGTCTAACTGAGCCGGTTGTTCCTGCTCCCAGCGGCAGCTCCACTCCTGCCCCCTACACCGTCGAGGAGGCTCGTGAACGGATCGGCGGCATGATGGTCCGGGCGAGCGATGCTGCCGACGACCTTCCTGACCTCGCCTGCCCAGATGATCTGACCGTCGCTATCGCCACCCTGCATCCCGCCTACCTGTCCAAGAGCGGCTATCCGGCACAGCTGCTCGTGACAATGCAAATGACAGCTGTGGGGAGCCGACCGGTAGCCTTCACCCTCACCGCGCCCGCCGCCGTGAGGACCTCCCGTTCGGCGTGGTAACCGTTGCGCACCACCAGGCGGTGGCCGTTCTCGTCGAGCTGATCGGCGAACTGGGCAACATAGGCCGCGACCTCGGCCTTCAACGCCGCCGCGAGCATCTGCCGGGCACCGTCACGCACGATCTCATCGAGCAACGACCGGGTCGAACCAGCCGCATCGTTTGCTGAGGGGGTGTTCTGAACTACCGTAAACACGGACGTACCTTCCCGACCGGCGTTGGCGCGCCGGCATGATCAAGACTTCGGACAGATAGATCATCCGGGAAGGTGCGTCCTTCCCGTCATCCACAGGTCTTGATCATTTCTCGGAGAAATCCGCGAACTGTACCAAGTTATGCCGGATTCGCTTGTGGTGCATCATGACCACGATAATAAGATTTCTTTCGAACTCGAGGTCCTGGATCCTGGCAGCATTGCTTACGGACATGTCCGGGATCGGACCGACACGTACTTGGCGCGACGAAAACCTCGTGCGCGAAACGTCGTCGGCTATCCGTAAGACGAAGTACATTAGTTGCTGTTGAAAGCGGGCGGGTCGCAAGAACTGCGGGCCGGACGTACAGTCCGGAAGAGATCTTTGTCGCAGACCGCCAGCGAATCCGCGACGATAGTCGGTGAAGCCTCGGCCAGCAGGTTTAGCGTGGCGGTGACTGCGTCACGGGTTAGCGGCGGACCAAGGTGGTGGGGCACGATGTGGTGGATGTCGGCGGTCGCGAAGCTTTAGTCGTCGATGACGAGCGAACAACCTAGGTCGTTGCTGGCGATCGCGGAGCTGCCAGAATTGCCGATGTCGTCTAAGCGAAAGGTCGTCAGTTCAATCCTGACAGGGGCTCATCCAAAAAGGGTGGTCAGACCGAACTCGGTCTGACCACCCTTTTGCGTTGGGCCGGAACGGCGTTCAGTCGGGGACGTTGGCTCCGTAGCCGAGGTCGCGCAGGGCCTGCTTGATCTTGGTTTGCGCCTCGTCCATGGATTCGGGGGTCGGGTCGGTGTCGGCGCCGGAGATGTCGAAGTTGCCCATGGTGAAGGCCGGGAAGACGTGCACGTGCAGGTGTGGCACCTCGAGGCCGGCGATGAGCAGGCCGGCGCGGGGTGCGTCCCAGGCCGCGCGCACGGCCTGGCCGATCTTCTGGGCGACGACGTTGAGGCGGGCGAAGGTGTCCGCGTCGACGTCCTGCCACTGATCGATCTCCTTGCGGGGCACCACCAGGGTGTGCCCGGGGGTGACCGGTGCGATGGTGAGGAAACCGACGAATTCGTCGTCCTCCCAAACGAATCGACCTGGTAGCTGACCGGCGATGATCGCGCTGAAGACAGAAGCCATGCTCCGCAGGCTACGCGCCGCGGGTTTCGCGGCGAAGCGACTACACCGCCGCGAAATGCGACAGGATGCCCTGCACCTCGTAGATGTCGACCTGGCGGTTGAACCGCTTCTGCAACGGCTCGTGGCTGCCGGAGATCCAGATGCAGAGCTCGGCATCCAGGTCGAAGGTGCCTGCGGTTTCCACCGAGAAGTGGGTGATCGCGCGGTAGGGAATGCTGTGATAGCTGACCTTACGGCCGGTCATGCCCTGCTTGTCGACCAGGATCAGGCGCCGGTTCGTGAACAGGATCGCATCGCGCACCAAAAGGTATGCGGCGTAGACCTGTTCACCTTCGCCCATCAGTTTCGCGTATTCCTGTTGCGCCCGGCCGGGATCGATCCGTCCGGCATTGCCCATCAGTCCGTCGATCAGACCCATCGTGTGCACATCCTTCGCGCGGTGTGGGTGGCGTGGTCCGGCTGCGGTATGCCGGAACCATCCCTTTCCATCATCCATGTCGCGAGACCGATATTCGATGGTCGACTGCTGTTCATGAGTGAGCGCAGGTCCTCCTGGGCCTTCACCTAAGCTGTCTGCCGTGCGCGTACTCGTCATCGGTTCCGGAGCCCGTGAACATGCCCTCGTCCTCGCGCTGCGCCGCGACCCGGCGGTCAGCGGGATCGTCGCTGCTCCGGGCAACGCGGGTATCGCGCAGCACGCGCAGACGCGGCCGGTCGATCCCTGCTCCGCCGAAGCGGTGGTCGCGCTGGCCACCGAGGCGGCGGCCGATCTCGTGGTGATCGGACCCGAGGTGCCGCTGGTGCTCGGTGTCGCCGACGCGGTGCGCGCGGCCGGGTTCGCCTGTTTCGGACCGTCGGCCGCGGCCGCGCGGATCGAGGGCTCCAAGGCCTTCGCCAAGGATGTGATGGCGGCGGCGGGGGTGCGGACCGCGCACAGCGAGATCGTGGACACCCCGGCCGACCTCGATGCCGCGCTGAGCCGGTTCGGGCCGACCTGGGTGGTGAAGGACGACGGTCTCGCCGCGGGCAAGGGAGTGGTGGTCACCGCCGACCGTTCCGCGGCCCGCGATCACGGCGCCGAACTGCTGGAGCAGGGGCACCCGGTGCTGCTGGAATCGTTCCTGGACGGGCCGGAGGTTTCGCTGTTCTGCCTGGTCGACGGCGAGACGGTGGTGCCGCTGCTGCCCGCGCAGGATCACAAGCGGGTCGGCGACGGGGACACCGGGCCGAACACCGGCGGCATGGGCGCGTACACGCCGCTGCCCTGGCTGTCCGATGAAGCGGTGACCGCGATCGTCGATGACGTGGTGAAACCCGTTGCGGCCGAGCTGGTTCGCCGCGGCAGCGGATTCTCCGGTCTGCTCTACGCCGGTCTCGCGATGGGTGTCGCCGGACCCGCGGTGGTCGAATTCAATTGCCGCTTCGGCGATCCCGAGACCCAGGCCGTGCTCGCCCTGCTGGAAAGCCCGCTGGCCGAGCTGCTCAACGCCACCGCCACCGGCACGCTCGCCGAGGTGGAACCGCCGCGCTGGCGTACCGGCTCCGCGATCACCGTGGTGCTCGCCGCCGAGAACTACCCGGGCCGTCCGCGCATCGGCGATGTCATCACTGGTGCGGGCGACGGCGCGATCGACGACTCCGCCGCGGTGCTGCACGCCGGAACTGCGCTGCGCGAGGACGGCGCCCTGGTCTCCTCAGGCGGTCGCGTGCTCAATGTGGTCGGCGTCGGCGCCGATCTCGCCGAGGCGCGCACCAACGCTTACGCCCGCATCGCCTCGATCAAACTGCCGGGCAGCCACTACCGCACCGACATCGGCCTCGCCGCCGTCGAGGATCGGATCGCCGTCCCTAGCTGAAGGTGAGCCCGTGTAGGGCCAGCCACTGTTGTGGGTCGATGTGCTGCCCGCCGACGATCACCTCGAAGTGCAGGTGCGGCCCGGTCGAGTCGCCGCGGTTGCCGATGCGGGCGATCTGCATCCCGGCCGGGACGCGTTCGCCGCGCGAGACGAAGAAGTCGTACATGTGGCCGTACACGGTGATGGTGCCGTCGTCGTGGCGGATGCGCACCCAGAGCCCGAAGCCCTCGGCCGGGCCCGCATCGATGACGGTGCCGTTGGCGACCGCGTAGATCGGCGTGCCGATAGGGCCCGCGATGTCGATGCCCGCGTGGAAAGTGCCCCAGCGGGAACCGAATCCGGAGGTGAGGGTGCCCTTCGCGGGCATGACGAAGCCGCCGATGCCCGGCAGGACCGCGCCGGGAGTCGTCGTCGCGCCGCCGCCCATCCACGGCTGCCATTCACCCGCTGCCGCGGCGGCGGCCTCGGCCTTGGCGCGTTCCAGGGTGGCGCGCGCGGCGGCCGCGACCACGGCCTGTTCGCGCAGGCGTTCACCGTTGTCGATGGCGTTCAGGTACCGGCGCACCGATGGCGGCGTCGACTGGACCTGTAGCGGATAGGCCACGGCGACGCGCTGCGCATGCCCCTCGTCCGGGATGCCACCGCTGATCGTGCCCGCGAACGAGGCGTCGCCCGCGGCGAAGACGGCGGTCACAGCGAGCCCGGCCAGCAGTACGCGATGCTTGCGCAGCAGTGCCAGGAACTTGTCGCGATCGGGGCGCTTGTCCCACTGTTCGCGCAGGTGTTCGCGCAGCTCGGAGCGCCGCCGCCACAGTTCCCGCGGATCGGGGCGCCGTCGCAGGATCTCCTGGACGTTGCGCCGATCGAGCAGGGCCCGTGGGCCGCGCGCCGGTCGTTCCCGGAGCCGGGCACGCCAGTCCGGCGGAATGACCCCGATGCCACCCACTCCGCGCACCCGGTCGAGCCCAGCTCGTCGAGCATTCTCGAGCATCAAGCCGACCATAACCCCGGCGGCAGGGGAGCGCACGACCGGCGCTGGGTCCGGCGGGCTGGGCCGGAGTCTGTGGGGCGAGACGAAAGGCGACCGTCACCGGGGTGCCGTCGTGCGCCACCGTCTACCGTCTGACGGGTGTCCAGAGAATCTCGCCGGTCGACCATTCCACCTTTCTACGTGATGGACGTCTGGAAAGCTGCTGCGCAACGTGCCAGAACGCACGGGGATGTGCTCGTGCTGGCCGCCGGACAGCCGTCGACGCCCGCACCCGCGCCGGTGCTGCGCGCGACGAAGGCCGCGATCGAGTCCGAATTGCTCGGCTACACCGAGACTTTCGGCATCCTGCCGTTGCGCGAGGCGATCGCCCAGCACCACACCGAGACCTACGGCTACGCCGTAGACCCGGACGACGTGGTGGTCACGACCGGTTCGTCCGGTGCGTTCTCGCTGATCTTCCTGGCCGCCTTCGACCCCGGCGACACCGTGGTGGTGGCCCGCCCCGGCTATCCCGCCTACCGCAACACGCTCACCGCGCTCGGTTGCCGCGTGGTGGAACTGGATTGCGGCGCGGAAACCAGGTTCCAGCCGACGGTCGCCATGCTGGACGCGTTACCCGAAGCCCCGGCGGGACTGGTGGTCGCGAGCCCGGCCAACCCGACCGGCACCATGATCGCGCCAGCCGAACTGGCCGCGCTGGCCCGCTGGTGCGACGCGCACGGCACCCTGCTCATCTCCGACGAGATCTACCACGGCATCACCTACGACAGCTCGGACACCGGAACCTCCTCGTCCTGGGAGACCTCCCGCGAATCGGTCGTCATCGGCTCGGTCTCCAAGTACTTCTCGATGACCGGCTGGCGGCTCGGTTGGATGTTGGCGCCCAGCGGTTTACGGCCCGCCTTGCAACGGCTGGCCTCCAATCTCACCGTGTGCCCGCCCGCGATCTCGCAGTACGCGGCGCTGCACGCGTTCGGCGCGGAGGCCAAGGCCGAGCTCGACGGCCACGTGCGCCGCTATGCGATCAACCGGCAGTTACTGCTGGAGGGGCTGCCGAAAATCGGCATCACCGAGCTGGCTCCGGCCGATGGCGCCTTCTACGCCTACGCGGATATCAGCCATCTCACCGACGATGCGCGCAAGTGGTGTGCCGACGTGCTCGACCACACCGGAGTCGCGCTCGCGCCGGGCATCGACTTCGATACGGTGCACGGAAATCGGACAGTTCGCTTCTCTTTCGCGGGTGCGACCACCGACATCGAGCAGGCCCTGGTTCGTCTAGGGCACTATCTAGGTGTTTGATCGTCGTGTACGGCAACAACTTTCCGCAGTTCGGCACCGTGGCCGCGCGGATACGGTAGAACATCGATGGTTGCTTTTCCTCGCTGATTTCCCCTGGAAGAACTGATGACGACTGGCACGATGGCACGGTGATCACCGCGACGACCCCGAAAGGCGAACGGCGTCGCCAGGCTTTGGTAGCTGCCGCCGCCGAGTTGTTGCTCGAAGGCGGGTTCGAGGCGGTGCGGCATCGGTCGGTCGCGACCCGTGCCGATCTGCCACTGGCGTCGACCACCTACTACTTCGAATCGCTGGAAGATCTGATCGCGCGCGCGGTCGAATTCAGCGGCAACGTGGAACTCGACGCGATGCGCCGCCGGGTCGGCGAGGTCAGCCATCGCCGCCGCGGCGCCGAGGCGACCGTCGATCTGGTACTCGATCTGCTGGTCGGCGCCGACGGGCACTGGCACGACGAGGGCGCGCGCGGGCAGTTGATCGCACGGTACGAGCGATCGGTGGCGTCCGCGCGACACCCTGAGCTACGGGAAGTGCAGCTACGGCTCAGGGCTCAGCTCGACGAGCTGCTCGCCGATGTACTGCGCCGCTCCGACCGACTGGTGCGGCCCGAGCAACTGCGCAGGTTGGTCGCGGTGGTGGACGGCGCGGTGGTCGCGGCGCTGACCGAAATGGAGCCCGAACCGCGCCGAATGGCCCGTGGCGCGCTGCTCGAGGTGATCGATATCGTCGCACCGGCGACGCCCCAGCAAGTGGACCGTTTCCGCGCATTAGACTGACAAGACGTGAGCGAGCGTAGCGAGGGAACCATAGACACAGTGCCCAGGGGCACGACGGAGCCGAGCGTCAGCGAGGCGGAGTCGTGAGCCTCGTCCCGAACGTCCTTGCCACCCGATACGCCAGTCCTGAACTGGTGCAGCTGTGGTCGCCCGAGAACAAAATCGTGCTCGAGCGGCGACTGTGGCTGGAGGTGTTGCGGGCCCAGTCGGAACTCGGCATCGAGCTTCCCGCGGGCGTACTCGACGACTACGAGCGGGTGATCGACCAGGTCGATCTGGCCTCGATCGCCGAGCGTGAGCGGGTCACCCGGCACGACGTCAAGGCGCGCATCGAGGAGTTCAACGCGCTGGCCGGGCACGAGCACGTGCACAAGGGCATGACCAGCCGCGACCTCACCGAAAACGTCGAGCAGCTGCAGATCCGGCTCTCGCTCGAGCACGTGCACGCACACGGCATCGCGATCGCGGCCCGGCTCACCGAGCGCGCCGCCGAATACCAGACGCTGGTGATGGCGGGTCGCTCGCACAATGTCGCCGCGCAGGCCACCACCCTCGGCAAGCGGTTCGCCTCGGCCGCCGACGAACTGCTGATCGCGCTGACCAGGGTGCGTGAGCTGATCGACCGCTACCCGCTGCGCGGCATCAAGGGTCCGATGGGCACCGCCCAGGACATGCTCGACCTGCTCGGCGGCGATCCGGCCAAGCTGTCCAAGCTGGAGCAGCAGGTGGCCAGGCATCTCGGCTTCGCGACCGTGCTCACCAGCGTCGGCCAGGTGTACCCGCGCTCGCTCGACCACGACGTGCTCTCCGCGCTGGTCCAGGTGGGCGCCGGCCCGTCCTCGTTCGCGCACACCATCCGGCTGATGGCCGGAAACGAGCTGGTCACCGAGGGCTTCCAGCCCGGCCAGGTGGGCAGCTCGGCGATGCCGCACAAGATGAACACCCGCTCGTGCGAGCGCGTCAACGGCCTGCAGGTGGTGCTGCGCGGCTACGCCTCGATGGCCGCCGAACTGGCCGGCGCGCAATGGAACGAGGGCGACGTCTTCTGCTCGGTGGTCCGCCGCGTCGCGCTGCCGGACGCCTTCTTCGCCATCGACGGCATGATGGAAACCTTCCTCACCGTGCTCGCCGAATTCGGCGCCTACCCCGCCGTCATCGCCCGCGAACTGGACCGCTACCTCCCCTTCCTCGCCACCACCCGCATCCTGATGGCCGCGGTCCGGGCCGGCGTCGGCCGCGAAACCGCGCACGAGGTCATCAAGGAACACGCGGTCGCGGTAGCCCTCGCGATGCGCGAGCAGGGCCGCGAACCCGACCTCCTCGACCGCCTCGCCGCCGACCCCCGCCTGCCCCTCGACCGCGCCGCTCTCGACACCGCCCTCGCCGACAAGTCCGCCTTCATCGGCGCCGCCGAAGCCCAGGTCGCCGACGTCATCGCCGCAGTCCAGAAACTCGTCGACCAAAACCCCACCGCCGCCAACTACACCCCGTCGCCGATCCTGTAGCGGGAGAGGCTGTTTCGCCGCGAATTCGCTAGCAGGTGTCATAGCCGACCGGTATCGTCCCACGGTGACCATTCACGCCTTCGTGGACGAATCGATCCGCCGGGACAGATACATCCTGTGTGCCGTGTTGATCCCAGGTGAACAACTGCACCAGGCGCGGGCGCTGGTTCGCGGGTTTTGTCTTCCTGGCCAACGCCGTTGGCACTTCAACGATGAGTCGGAGCAGCGACAGCGACAGATCATCGCTGCGATGGCTCGCTGCCGAGGCGTGGCGGTTGCGATCTATAAAGGTCGTGGTCCAGAGGTCGGAACTCGGCATGACTGCATGACCGAACTTGTGACGGATCTGGTTGACATCAAAGCCAATCGGCTGGTCGTGGAATCGCGAGAGAGCCAAGATCAACGGGACCGGCACTCCATCGCCTCGGTTCTGCGTAAAACGTCTGCGGAACTTCAGTACGCGCACATGCCACCGCACACCGAGCCATGCTTGTAGTGGGCAGACGCAGCAGCTTGGGCGTTCGGGGCTGGCGGCAAGTGGAAGACAGCGATCACGCCGCTCGTGCGACTGATCTACGACGTGGATAGCCCCCCGTTACAGCGCGAAACCCGGATGCTGGTCGTCCGGCCAGGACCCGGGTCCACTTCTCCCGGCTAGTGCCAAGAGCTGACTCGATACTACTGCATTCGATGTTTGATGGCTATGGAATTGCGCGGACGCTATGCGAGGCGGCATCGGGCCTTGGACTGCCCGAAACCCGCGCTAGGGTTTCGGCGTGAATCCGTACACGGTATTTGGGGAGATCATTGCTGGGCGGGCTGCGGCCAGTCGGGTGTATGAGGACGATGATGTGTTGGCGTTCATGGATATTCGGCCGATGACGCCGGGGCATCTGCTGGTGGTGCCGAAGGTGGCGGCGCGGAGTTTGGCGGAGTTGGATCCGGTGGTCGGGGGGAAGCTGTTTCAGGTGGGGCAGCGGTTGGCGGCGGCGTTGCGGGCCAGTGAGGTGGGGTGTGACGGGGTGAACTTCTTTCTTGCCGACGGGGTGACGGCGGGGCAGGAGGTGTTCCATGTGCATCTGCATGTGATTCCGCGGACGCCGGGGGACGGGTTCGGGTTGCGGGGGCGGCCGACCAGTCCGCAGCGGGCCGATCTGGATTATCTGGCCGGGTCGATTCGCGGTGCGCTGAGTCGCTGAGCGGTGGTATCAGCGGGAAGTTTGTTACGTACCGGCTGGTTTGCTGAGTGCGCGCCAGAGGTGCAGATCGCTACCGCAATAACACCTGGTGAGCTACCTTTAAAAGCCGTTCTGATGCGGTGATGGAGGTGTGACCATGCGTCGAACACCAGTTGCTGTGGCAGTGCTGACCGTGGCGCTCGGCTTGATCGGCCCGGCGGTGATCGGGTCTGCGACGGCCTCGGCCGCGCAGATCGAGCGTGTCGACAACCTGACCCCGACGCGGGCCGCGGTGTTCATCTACTCACCCGCGATGGGACGAACCGTCCAAGTTCAGGTGCTGCATCCGGCGGGCGGCGGTCCGCGCCCCGCGTACTACCTGCTGGACGGGCTCGACCCCGGCACAACCCAGAGCACCTGGACCAACGCCACCGACGCGGAGCGCTTCTTCGCGGGCTCGAACGTCAATGTCGTGCTGCCGGTCGGCGGCGAAGCCAGCTACTACACCGACTGGCAACAGGACGATCCGCAACTCGGTCACTACGCGTGGGAAACGTTCCTGACCGAGGAACTGCCCCCGCTGATCAACGCCCGCTTCAACGGCAACGGCATCAACGCGATCGGCGGACTCTCGATGGGCGGCAACGCCGCCTTCATCCTGGCCGCCCGCCACCCGTGGCTGTACCGCGCCGTCGCGGGCTACAGTGCCTGCCCCGACACCGGCCTGGCGATGGGCGCGGTGATGTTCTCCATCGCCAACCGCGGCGGTAACCCGGTCAACATGTGGGGCCCGCCCGGCAGCCCGGCCTGGGCCGAGCACGACCCGGCCCTGCTGGCAGAACGCCTGCGCGGCAAGACAATCTACCTGTCTAGCGGCACCGGCATCCCCGGCCCGCACGAGACGGAGATCAAACCCCAACTGGCCGAGAACATCTTCCTCGGCGGCCCGGTCGAGATGGGCGTCAACGCCTGCGTGGTCGCGTTCGAGCAGCGCCTGCGCGGACTCGGCATCCCGGCCCGAGTCGACTACAGCGCCACCGGAACTCACTCGTGGTCCTACTGGCAGGACACGCTGCACGCGTCCTGGTCGACCATCGCGCCCGCCATCGGAGCCTGAGTTACGAAGGGGCGCAGCCGATTCCCTAGTTGCGCCCCGCATTGAGCACGACAATCGCTATCTGAACCCGGTTTTCGGCATCGAGCTTGGTGAGCAGCCTGCTGGTGTACGACTTCACCGTCGCGATACTCAGGTGCATCTCCTTGGCGATATCGGAGTTGGACAGGCCACGACTGATGGCCTCGGCGACATCGCGTTCGCGATCGGTCAGCGAGGTGAGGGCATTGCGGGCCCGGTCGCGTGCCGCGGCGTCGGCACTCGACCCAGCGGTGGCGACCGAGATCAGTTGCGCGGTAACGCTCGGCGAGAGCATCGGCCGACCCGCCGCCACCTGTTTGACCGCGGCGACGATATCGGCGGGCGGTGTGTCCTTGAGCAGGAAGCCGTGTGCGCCGATCCGCAACGCCTGCAACACCATGTCATCGGCGTCGAACGTGGTCAGCACCAGCACTCGGGGCGGGTTGGCCCAGCTCAGTAGTTCGCGGGTGGCGTCGAGCCCGTCCCGCACCGGCATCCGGATATCCATCAGCACGATGTCGGGTGACTGTTCGCGGATCACCGCCAGCGCTTGCGCGCCGTTGGCAGCTTCGCCGACCAGCTCCAGCTCCGGATCGCCGCCGAGGATCATCGTCAGCGCCGAGCGAGCCAGCGGCTCGTCGTCGACGACGACCACGCGGATGCGTGCGTTCATCTGTCGCTCTTCGCGGTGACGGCAGGCCACGGCAACACCGCACGCAACCGGAAACCGCCGGTCGGATCGGGGCCGTAATCCAGTGTGCCGCCGACGAGTTCGGCCCGTTCGGTGAGACCGAGCAGGCCGTAGCCGGAGGACGGCAGCGCGAGGCCGGGATGGCGCGGCGCGGCGTTGCCGACGTCGACGATCAGGTCCTGGCCCGGTCCGCCGTCGATGCGCACCCGGACCGCGGCGCCGGGAGAGTGCTTGCGCGCGTTGGTCAATCCCTCCTGCGCGATGCGATACGCCGTGCGCGCGCTGGTCGCCGGGAGGTCGGCCGTCGTGGTGTCGGTGATCGAGACGTCCATGCCCGCCGAGCGTGCCTCGTCGACCAATCGCGCGAGATCGGCGAGGGTGGGCTGCGGCGGTTCCGGAGTGTCCGTGAGCGCGTCGTCGCCGGTGCGCAGCACGCCGAGCACCTCACGCAGCTCCTGCAACGCGAGATGTGCGTTCTCGGCAATGGTTTTCGCCGTCGCGGCGGTCTGCTCCCTGGTCAGGTCGGTGCGGAAACCGAGCGCACCGGCATGCATGGCCACCACCGAAATCCGGTGCGCCAGTACGTCGTGCATCTCGCGCGCGATGCGATTGCGTTCCAGCAACCGGGCCTCGGCCGCCCGCGCGTGCTGTTCCCGCTCGGCGGTCTCGGCGCGAGAACGCAACGACCACAACAGATCTCGCCGTGCGCCGACCGCGAGGCCGATCGCGACAATGGTGGCGATGGCCGCCGTGATCACCGCAGGCCCGACCCAATACGGTTCCGAGTCGGTATTACTCGGGTAGATCACGCTGTCGGTGAGTACGCCGGTCCCGATGCTGACGATGGCCAGCGCGCTGGTCTCGGCGTAGCGCCGCCGGGTGGCCAGCGAACACAGCACCAGCGCCGCCGCGCCATTGGCGGTGACCGATGCGGTGGACGCCACCGTCACGATCGCCGCGATGGCCACCGGATACCGGCGCCGCAGCAGCGTGAGCAGCATGCAGGCCACACCGAGCAGCGGATCCCCGATCTGGAACCAGGTCAGCAGCGCGCCGTGGATCGGCGCCATGTCCCCCTTGGTGGTCGACCACGCCAGCAGGCCGATGCCGGCGACCGCCACCATTCGCCAGGCGTGCGACCACAGCCGAAGCGGTGGCGCCGACGACAGCGGTGCGGTGGACATGACGCGACTGTAAGTGGCACGCGTTCACCCGCGCATCGGCCTGCAGGGCGAATTCGGATCGACCAAAGGATGAACCATCCGCCGACCGACGGCCGATGTGCGATGACCTGCGTCGGGGCAACCATGAGATAGGTCGTTACCGGGCATCGTGGGAATGGAGAGTGTGATGGGCAAGAACGTTTGGGTCGGACTGCAGATCGTCGGCATGGTCTTGATGGTCGCGTCGGCCCAAGCCGTCATCCGCCTGCTCATCGATCACCGCAAATCCCAGGTGTGGGGCCTGCTCGACTGGGTGCCCGGCGGCTGGGGTGGTCAGCTCGTGGTGCTCGTCGTGCTCGCCGCCGGTGGCGCCGTCCTCGCCGAACGGTCGAACAACAAGGTGAAACTGCTCGAAGCCTGAATCGAGGGGGAAGACCCCGATAGCGATTCCGGGAAAACCCTGATGCCGAGTACGAAACCTCCTGCCGCGCACATAACTGTTTGCAATTCTGTGCGCGGCTGGATGATTCGTGCGCGCGGAATCAGTGGGCCGATACCTCGGCGGGCTGCCAGTGCGGGTAGTCGCTGTAGCCCTCGGCGGTGCGGCCGTAGAGCAGGTGCTCGCGGATGGGTGCGAGCGGGAGGCTGTGGGTGATGCGATGGACGAGGTCGGGGTTCGAGATGAAGGGGCGGCCGAACGACACCAGGTCGGCGAGGCCCGAGCGCAGCACTTCCTCGGCGGCCTCGGCCGTTGTCGCCGCACGGTTTTCGCCGACGTTGGCGATGAGGGTGCCGCGCCAGCGTGGCCGGAGGTCGTCCAGCGCGGGGTAGTTGTCGTTGTCGGTCAGGTGCAGGTGGGCGAGCCCGCGCCGGTCGAGTTCGGTGACCAGCGTGCGGTAGAGCGGGGCCGGATCGGCTTCGAACATGTTGAATTGCGGGTTGCCGGGGGACAGGCGGATTCCGGTGCGGTGCGCGCCGATCTCGGCGGTCACGGCGTCGACGACGGCCAGCGGCAGGCGCATCCGGTTCTCGATCGAGCCGCCGAATTCGTCGGTGCGCAGGTTGGTGTTGTCGGCCAGGAACTGATGCACGAAATAGCTGTTGGCGCCGTGGATTTCGACGCCGTCGAAGCCCGCGGCGATGGCGTTGCGGGCGGCGACGGCGTGCTGCTCGACGGCCGCGTCGATGTCGGCGCGGTCGAGCACCGCCGGTGTGATCGGGTCGCCCTTGCCGCCCTCGATCAGGTGCACCCGATCCTCGTCCAGCACCGCGGACGGACCGGCGGGCCAGGAGCCGTCGATCCGCGCGAGCGGATGACCTTTGCGGCCGCCGTGCATCAGCTGCGCGAAGATTCGCCCGCCGTTCCCGTGTACGGCGTCTGTGACCCGGCGCCACGCCGTGACGTGCTGTTCGGTTTGCAACCCGGGCACCCAGGCCTCGCTCTGCCCGGTCGAATGGGGCCAGATGCCCTCGGTAACGATGAGCCCGGCCGTCGCCCGCTGGGCGTAGTAGTCGACGACATCGCTGGTCGGCGAGCCGTCAGGCAGTGAGCGCAGCCTGGTCATCGGCGACATGACGATCCGATTGGGCAGGGTGCGGGTGGGATTGCGGTATTCGGTCAGCAGCAGCATTCCTGTACCGTAAAACCTGACATCAATGTCAGGTCAAGGAGAGATCGTGCGCATCGGTGAACTGGCCGAGCGGACCGGCGTCAGCGTCCGGTCGCTGCGGTATTACGAAACCAAGGGACTGCTCGCGTCGGACCGGACATCGGGCGGACAGCGCGAATACGCGGAGGCGGCCGTCGACCGGGTCCGGCGCATCCAGGAGATGTTCGCCGCCGGCCTGCACAGCGACACCGTCGGGGAACTGCTGCCCTGCATCCACGACGTGGACGGCACGCCGACCGCGTCGGCCACTCCGTTCCTGGTGGAGAAGCTGACCGGGGAACGCGAGCGGATCGAACAGGCCATGCGTGACCTGGACCGCACCCGCGCCGTACTCGACGACGTCATCCAGGCCGCCTCCGGCGCCAAGCCACGCGTCGAAGGTCAGCTGTAGATCAGGAATTGCTAAGTGCGACAGCTCGAGCAGCGGAGTTGCCGGGTCCTGGCGGGACGAGCGGGGTCCGCGCCGCTACGGTGGAGCCCATGGCTCTCGACAGCGGTACCGGAACGATCTCAGACCTCGACGGGGTGACGGCGCCGATCGCCAAGACGGTGCCCACCGAACGCGTGCATCACGGCGACGTGTTCGTCGACGAGTACGAGTGGCTGCGGGACAAGGAGAACCCCGAGGTCATCTCGCACCTCGAGGCCGAGAACGCGTACACCGAGGCGCAGACCGCGCACCTGGCCGAGCTGCGCGACTCGATCTTCGACGAGATCAAGGGCCGCACCCAGGAGACGGACCTGTCCGTGCCGACCAGGATGGGCGAGTACTGGTACTACTCGCGCAGCTTCGAGGGCAAGCAGTACGGCGTGCACTGCCGCTGTCCGATCGCGGCCGACGCCGAGGGCATCGACGCCTGGACCCCGCCCCAGCTGGAGGCGGGCACCGAGGTGCCCGGCGAGCAGATCCTGCTGGACAGCAATGTGGTCGCCGAGGGGCACGACTTCTTCGCGCTCGGCGCGTTCTCGCTCAGCCATGACGGCAACCTGCTCGCCTTCTCCGTGGACACCGTCGGTGACGAGCGGTACGTGCTGCGCTTCAAGGACCTGCGCACCGGCGAGATGCTGTCCGACGCGATCGCCGAGACGGCGCCCGGCGCGACCTGGTCGCTGGACGGCACGCACGTCTTCTACCAAACCGTCGACGAGTCCTGGCGTCCCGACACCGTGTGGCGGCACCGCCTCGGCAGCCCGACGGTCAGCGATGTGAAGGTGTTCCACGAGCCGGACGAGCGCTACTGGGTGAGCATCACCTCGACCCGCTCGGAGAAGTACCTGATGATCTGGGTCGGCTCCAAGATCACCACCGAGGGTTGGGTGCTCGAATCCGATGATCCCGAGGGCGAATTCCGGGTCATCCTGCCGCGCCGCGAGGGTGTCGAGTACTCGGCCGAGCACGCGGTGGTCGGCGGCGAGGATCGGTTCCTGATCCTGCACAACGACGTGGTCGACGGGGTGAAGGCGGAGAACTTCGTGCTCGCCGACGCCCCGGTCGCCGATCCGTCGGATCTGACGCTGCTGATCGAGCACCGCGACGACGTGCGGCTCGAGGATGTCGACGCCTACGCCGATCACCTGGTGCTGAGCTACCGGCGCGAGGCGCTGACCCGGGTCGCGGTGTGGCCGTTGACCGACAGCGGATACGGCGAGCGCCGCGAGCTCGAATTCGATCTGGAACTCTTCGCGGTCGGCGCGGGCGCGAATCCGGAGTGGGCGCAGCCGACCCTGCGCATCGGGCTGACCTCGTTCATCACGCCGGTGCAGGTGTTCGACTACGTGCCTGCCACCGGCGACCTGCTGCTGCGCAAGGAGCAGCCGGTGCTCGGCGGGTACGACGCCAACGATTATGAGCAGCACCGGGATTGGGCGATCGCCGAGGACGGCACCCGGATCCCGATCTCGCTGGTGTGGAAGAAGGGGCTCGCGGTGGACACCCCGAAGCCCTTGCTGCTCTACGGGTACGGCTCCTACGAGGCGAGCATGGATCCCTCCTTCTCCGTCTCGCGGCTGTCGCTGCTGGATCGCGGCATGGTGTTCGCGGTCGCGCACGTGCGTGGCGGCGGCGAGATGGGCCGGCTCTGGTACGAGAACGGCAAGACGCTCACCAAGAAGAACACCTTCACCGATTTCGTTTCGTGCGCACGGCATTTGATCGATACCGGCAAGACCGCGGCGGATCGGATGATCGCCGACGGTGGTAGTGCGGGCGGTCTGCTGATGGGCGCGGTGGCGAACCTGGCTCCGGAGCTGTTCGCGGGCATCCTGGCGAATGTTCCCTTCGTCGACCCGCTCACCTCGATTCTCGACCCGTCGTTGCCGTTGACGGTCATCGAATGGGACGAGTGGGGTAACCCGTTGGCGGACAAGGATGTCTACGACTACATGAAGTCCTACGCCCCGTACGAGAACATCGAGGTCAAGGATTACCCGGCCATCCTGGCCATCACCAGCCTCAACGACACCCGCGTGCTCTACGTCGAGCCTGCCAAGTGGGTTGCGAAACTCCGCGCCACCAAGACCGGTGATGCGCAGTTGCTGCTGAAAACCGAGATGAGCGCGGGCCACGGTGGTGTCAGTGGTCGTTACGAGAAGTGGAAGGAAGTCGCCTTCGAGTACGCGTGGGTGCTGGACCGGGTCGGTTTGGCCGACGCGTAGTCCTCAGCGTGCGACCGGCTCGCAGGCCGGTCGCACGCCGGGAACTGTCTCGAAGGTAAGGCGGATCCGGATTGTGCGTTAGACGATCCCCGGCATCGCGATCGGCAAGCCATGTTGCCGTGCGACCTTCGCCATCGTCCTGTCGTAAGTAACCAGCGCGAGCAACTCGGATCCCAACTGCGTTGCACTGGCCACATGAATGGCGTCCAGCGTCTTCAGCCCGCCAGGAAGATAGGCAGCAAGGTCGCGGATGCGGCTGCTCACCGGGATGCTCACATACTCAGTTATCAGCTCACGCATCAGCGTCGGATAGCTGCCGAGCCGATCGCATTCGCGCACCGACTCGATGAATCCGATAATGCTGGTTGCTGGTCTGGCCGTGGGGTACTGGTTCAGGTAATGATCGAGAGCAGCAGCGTGTTCACGGCCGGCAACCTTGGTGATAATTGCGGACGCGTCCAGATACAGGATCACTTGTCGATATCCTCGTCGTCGGCCAGATCAGGAAAGGCGTCCTCGAGGGTGGATAGGTCTTCACCTGCGACGATCCGGCGAAACAGTTCTTCTTTCCGCTCATCGAGCCTGGCACTGCGTCGCTCCCATGCGTCGAATTTGGCCTGATCGAACTCGACGTGCTTGTACTTCTCGAAGGTATCGAGCATCTGCCCGACGGTCCGGGCGCCGCCCGGCGGCTCGATGATCACACCTTGCGCCACCAGACGGTCATACGTGCTCATCTCATCGAATGGTGGCGAGAGAACAGCAATGGTCTTACCGTGTTTGGTCACTTGGATTGTTTCCCCCTGCTCGACTGCCGCGAGTATCGCGCTCGGGTTGTAAGAGAATTCCCTGACAGAAACTGTCCGCATCCGATTCGTCTCCCCTCGATCGAGGGTCCCACGGGCTGAATCGGCGAGCGCCGAGCCCGACAACGTGCTTACACGAGGGTACAACGTGTAAGCGCATCGCGGAAAGGGATTTCGGCGAGAACGTGTGTCACGGTGTTCGTCGCCCGGTCATCCCGGCTGCACGCCCAGTACATCTGCCCCTGGCACCGTAAATTCATGAACGCTGAGCTGGTCGTATCCATTTCCGGGATCCGGGACACCACTCGGGACGCGGCGATCGAGTTCGCCGCCGAGATGGACCAGCGCGGTGTGCCACTGTCGCTGCTCGTGGCGCCCCGGTTGAAGGGCAAGTACAAGCTGGTCGAGGATCCCGCGACGCAGGCCTGGCTGCGCGGCCGCCGGGCCCGCGGCGACGCGATCGTGCTGCACGGCTACGACCAGGCGGCGACCAAGCGCCGCAGGGCCGAATTCGCCAGTCTGCCAAGGCATGAGGCGCGGCTGCGGCTGATGGCGGCGGACCGGGTGATGGAGCGGGTGGAGCTGCGCACCCGGCTGTTCGCGGCGCCGCGCTGGGACGTCTCCGCGGGCGCCATCGAGGCGCTACCCGAGGTCGGCTTCCGGGTCGCGCTCGGCCTGACCTCGATCCTGGACCTGGAACACAATGTGGCACAGAAGGTTCGGGTGTACGGCATCGGCGAGGGTTTCCGCGCCGAACCGTGGTGGTGTCGCGCCCTGGTGATGGGTGCCGCGCGTACCGCGCGCCGCGGCGGCATGCTGCGCCTTGCCGTTTCGGCCGCACAACTGGAACGTTCTGGCCCGCGCCAGGCCATGCTTGACGCCGTCGATCTGGCCCTGTTCCACGGCGCGACCGGCGCGGTCTACCGCTGGGAGCCGCCCGCCATCGCGCGCGCGGCCTGAAAGACGCCGCGGCGTGATGTGGTCGGGCATCGCGGCTCCGTGGTTATCGGCACCGCCGAGCGTGGCCGATCGGCGCCGCCGCTCGTGAATGGCGTGAATCGGGCGGCGGCGCTCCAGCGCCGTTGTGCGCCAAGCGATTCAGGCAGGCTCGGCCTTCGTGGTCGGCACCGCGGCCCGCGCACTGTGCGTGAAGCCGCCCGCCTCCTGCCGGGTGAGCGAGGTCGAAAACGGATGTTGCACCAGCAGTTTCATGCACCGCTCGAAATCGGCCAGCAGCAGATCGGCCATGTCGACGGTGAAGCCGTGCCGGATCACCGCACGCATGATCGTCTCGTCCTCCCGGTCCGCGGGTAGTGGATACGCGGCGATCAGCCAGCCCCTGCTGCGCAGCCGATCCGACAGGTCGTACAGGTTGAATCCGGGATCGCCGGTCAACCGCCACGCCACGGCGGTGATGCCCCGGTGCGGATCGCCGTCGTGGATCATCTCGAACACCCCGAGGTCACGCAGACCCGTCGCAAGGTGCTGTGCCGCTCGGTAAATGGCCGATTGCACGCGGGTGTACCCGATCCGGCCCAGCCGGATGAACTCGTAGTACTGCGTGATCGCCTGCCCACCTGGTCGCGAGAAGTTGAGGTTGAAGGTGCCGATACTGCCGCCGAGATAGTCCACGTCGAAGATCAGCTCGGCGGGCAGATCGGCGGCCTCGCGCCAGATCGCCCAGCCGACGCCGAGCGGTGCGAGCCCGGTCTTGTGGCCGGAGGCGTTGATCGACTTCACCCGCGGCAGCCGGAAGTCCCAGACCAGATCCGGCGCCGTGAACGGGGCGAGGAAGCCGCCGCTGGCCGCGTCGACGTGGATCGGAATGTCCCAGCCGCTCACCTCCTGCACCCGGTCGAGGACGCGGCTGATCCCGGCGACGTCCTCGAACAGTCCGGTGAAGGTCTGCCCGAATGTCGGCACCACCATGATGGTTCGCTCGTCGCAGTGGGCGGCGACGTCGTCCGGGTGCATGGTCAGGCGGTCGCCGCGCAGCGGAATCTGCCGGATCTCGACATCGAAATAGCGCGCGAACTTCTCCCAGCAAACCTGCACCGGCCCACATACGAAATTGGGTGTGCCGGTGCCGCCGCGCTGCCGCCAGCGGAACTTGGCCGCCAGCCCGCCGAGCATCGCGGCCTCGCTGGACCCGGTGGTCGAGGTGCCGTGCGTGCCTGCCGGGTCGGGGGAGTGCCACAGGTCCGCGATCATCCGGACACAGCGGCGCTCGAGCTCCGCGGTCTGCGGGTATTCGTCCTTGTCGACAATGTTCTTGTCCAGCGACTCGACCATCACCTTGCGGGCCTGCTCGTCCACCCAGGTGGTGCAGAAGGTGGCCAGATTCATCCGGGAGACGCCGTCGAGCATGAGTTCGTCGTGCACGATCTCGTAGGCGACCTCGGCGAAGAGCCCGAGCTCCGGGAAGCCGCCCTTGGGGGCGACCCGGCTCATGCCCGGCAGGGTGAACAGGTCGTCGGAATCTGCACTGTGGGACATCGGATGGCCTCCGGAGTATCGGCTCGCGTGGTGGTACCGAACGGCAGTCACCCAACACAATCACACCCGGTCGGTCGAGCAGCCGATGCCGCCGCCGAAAGTCGGGCGACACGAACTGCTCGGTCGACTAGATTTCCGGCTTTGTACCGATCGGTTCGTGCGAGAGTTGGGTCAGCGGCGCTGGACACCGAGCGCGACGACACGAAGAAGTGAGGCGCTGGCCATGACCGACGATTCCCGCACCGCCGAGCTGCGCGCGAAGGTCGCCGCGCTCATGCCGCAGGCGAAAACCGATCTGACGCAGCTTGTTTCGTTCAGGTCGGTGGCCGATCCGCGGCAGTTCCCGCCGTCGGAATGCGAGCGGGCCGCGCAGTGGGTCGCGGACGCGTTCGTCGCGGCGGGGCTGACCCGGGCCGGTCTGCACGAGACACCGGACGGCAGCAAGGCCGTCATCGCCGCCCGTCCCGCGCCGCCCGGTGCGCCGACGGTGCTGCTGTACTGCCACTACGACGTGCAGCCGCCGCTGGACGGCGCGGCCTGGCGCACTCCGGTCTGGGAGCTGACCGAGAAGAACGGCCGCTGGTACGGCCGGGGCAGCGCGGACTGCAAGGGCAACATCGTCATGCATCTGACCGCGCTGCGTGCGCTGGGTCCCGACCTGCCGCTCGGTGTCATGGTGGTCGCCGAGGGCTCCGAGGAGCAGGGCACCGGCGGGCTGGAGCGTTTCGTCGAGGCCAACCCCGACCTGTTGCGGGCCGACGCGATCGTGATCGGCGACTGCGGAAACTTCGCCGCGGGCGTGCCGACGCTGACGGAAACGTTGCGCGGCAGCGTGAATGTCGTCGTCACCGTGCAAACCCTCGCGGGCTCACTGCATTCCGGCATGTTCGGCGGACCGTCACCGGACGCGCTCGCCGCGCTGATCCACCTGCTCGCCACGCTGCGCGACGAGCACGGCAACACCACGGTGGCCGGGCTGCCGAACGATCAGCGCTGGTCCGGCGTGCAGTACCCGGAGGACCAATTCCGCACCGACGCAGGCGTACTGCGCGGCGTCGAGCTGATCGGGGACGGCGCCGTCGCCGACATGCTCTGGGCGCGAACGGCTTTGACGGTGCTCGGGATCGACGCCCCGCCGGTGGTCGGCTCGGCCGGCGCCATCCAGCCGTCGGCGCGGGCCAGGCTCAATCTGCGCATTCCGCCGGGCACCGACCCGGAGCAGGCGCACAAGGCGCTCGTCGCGCACCTCGAGGCGAACACTCCGTGGAATGCCGAGCTCACCATCGAGCTGGAGGGCATCGGCGCGCCGTTCCGCTCCGGCAACGGCGGTCCGGCGCGCGAGGCGATGGAGGCGGCGTTGGCCGCCTCGTACGGCCGTGCGGCAACTACCCAGGGGCAGGGCGGATCGATTCCGCTGTGCAACGTCTTCGCCGACACCTACCCGGACGCCGAGATCATGCTGCTCGGCGTCGAGGAACCGACGTGCCTGATCCACGCCCCCAACGAGAGCGTGGACCCGTCCGAAATCGAGCACTTGGCACTGGCCGAGGCGCTGTTCCTGCTGAACTACGCCGACCAGTCCGGATAGCGACGCGGAGCCGGAAGAACTAGAACTCGCGCTGGTCTTCCGGCTCCACCACGGTGAATTCCGTGTCGGCAGGCCCCATTTCGGACAACCGGCCGAAGTAGATGCCCTGTGCCTCCGGCGCGATGATGCCGTAGTGGATGGGCAGCGCGGTCCGCGGTGAGACCGCCCGCAGGTAGTCCACCGCCTCGCTGAGCTTCATCCATGGCGCGGCCGCGGGGAGCGCGAGCACGCCTACCTGGACGGGCGGCACCCACAGCGAGTCACCGGGATGCACCAGCTGCGCCGGATCGTCGGGGGTGCCCAGCTGGAACACGGTGTTGTCGACCACCGGAACCTCCGGGTGGATCACCGCGTGCCTGCCGCCACCGCCGGTGATCTGCAGGTCGCCGATGCTGAGCACGTTGCCCGCGTGCACCGCCTCCCACTTCTCGCCGCGCTGCTGCGCGGTCTGCGGATCCGAGAGCAGCCGGGCGCCGGGATTGGCGTCGACCAGCGCCTCGATCCGATTCGGATCGATGTGGTCGGGATGCTGATGGGTGATCGCGATGGCGTCCAGATCGGTGAGCCCCTCGAAGCCGTGCGAGAAGGTGCCCGGATCGAACAGCACCTTCTTGCCGTGCAGCTCGACGAGGAGACAGGAGTGGCCGAAGTGAGCTATGCGCATCCCGCCATGTTATTGCGCGAAGTTCGGGCACACGCGGCGAATCTTGGCCCACCCCGCGGATGCCGCGGGCAACCAGCACAACTACGCTGCTCAGGTAACCCCCCCACCACCACATGAGGAGCAACGCGTGGCACGAGTCGTGGTCGAGGTGATGCCGAAGGCCGAGATCCTGGACCCCCAGGGACAGGCCATCGTCGGTGCGCTCCCGCGCCTGGGATTCGAGGGCATCTCGGATGTACGGCAGGGCAAGCGATTCGAACTCGATGTCGACGACAGTGTCGGTGACGCCGAGCTCGAGCAGATCGCGGAAGCACTGCTGTGCAACACCGTGATCGAAGAGTGGAAAGTCACCCGGCTGTCATGACCGCGCGTATCGGGGTCATCACGTTTCCGGGCACGCTCGACGATGTCGACGCGGCCCGGGCGGTGCGCTTGGCCGGTGCCGAGGCGGTCAGCCTGTGGCACGCGGACGCGGATCTGAAGAACGTCGACGCGGTGATCGTGCCCGGCGGCTTCTCCTACGGTGACTACTTGCGCGCGGGCGCCATCGCCCGGTTCGCGCCGGTGATGGGCGAGGTCGTGCGGGCCGCGAAGACCGGCCTGCCGGTGCTCGGCATCTGCAACGGCTTCCAGGTGCTGTGCGAGGCCGGGCTGCTGCCCGGCGCGCTGACCCGCAACGAGGGGCTGCACTTCATCTGCCGCGACGAATGGCTGCGGGTGGAATCGGCGTCGACGCTGTGGACTTCGCGCTACGAGGCCGGTGCGCAGATCCTGATCCCGTTGAAGTCCGGCGAGGGCCGCTTCCAGGCATCGACCGCCGTGCTCGACGAGCTGGAGGGCGAGGGCCGGGTGGTCTTCCGCTACGCGGGCGACAACCCGAACGGTTCGCAGCGCGGTATCGCGGGCATCGCGTCGGCCGACGGCCGCATCGTCGGCCTGATGCCGCACCCGGAACATGCCACCGAAGCACTGACCGGACCGAGCGACGACGGCCTCGGCCTGTTCCTCTCGGTGCTGGACACGCTGGTCTCCGCGTAACCACCACGAGCCGCACACTTTTCGATCCACCGCGCCGCCTCAGCGCGCGGGAGCTCGAAGAAGGTGCGGCTCAGGTGATTCTGTCGACGATATCGAACCGGACGCCGTTCGCCCGGGCGATGTAACCGTGCTGGATGGCCTGGTTGCCCTGGAACGCGCGCTGGCCGCCCGGGGTCTCCAACAGCACGCCGTGATCGATCGCGCCGAGCACATCGGGCACCCGCAGCGAACCCACCGCGTGCGCGAGCCCAGCCAGCGTGTGGATGGCCTCGTAGGTCATATTGCTGAAACTGGTCAGCGCGGGCGCGAACTCGCCGTGCAGCTTGCGATAGCGGTCGACCCGGTCCCGCCCGTCCGCGGTGTGCTCGTCGATGAAGAAGCTGGACGCGACATAGAAGTTGTGGTTGGCGCCCGCACCACCAGCCAGTAACACGTTCTCGTCGGCGGCCGGGCTGATCCGCAGCTGCTCGGCCGCGCGCCCGGTCGCGGCGAACTGCCGGTTGAACCGGGACACATCCGCGCCGACCATCAGGATCACCACGCCGTCGGCCTGATCCAGCGCCGGATCGGACAGGAAGTCGCCGAAATCGGGTGCGCCGAGCGGCACGAACCGTTCCAGCACGACGTCGTCGGGGTCGGCCAGGCTGTTGCGGATCGCCTTGGCCGACTCGCGCGGCCAGATGTAGTCGTTGCCGATGATGGCCCAGCGCCGCACGCCGTGCTCGCGGGCGAGCCAGCGCAGGGCGGGCAGCGTCTGCCCCGCCGGGTGCTCGCCGAGCATCAACACCCCGGGTAGTTCGTCGGGTAGACCCTCGTGCCCGGTGGCGAATAAATAGGGCACCCGGCTCGCGGTCGCCCGGGCCACCACCCGCCGCACCGCAGAGGTGTGCCAACCGGTGATCGCGTCCACCATGCCGGTGGCCAACAGCGCGGAAACCTCGCTCGCCACCTCGTGCGGTGCACGCCCTCCATCGATATTCGTAGTACGAATTTCGCGCCCGAGAATTCCTGTGCCCCGGTTGATTTCGTCGACCGCAAGGGAAATCGCCGCGTCACAGGAGGGGGCCACGATACCGCCAGGTCCCTGCATCGGGACTATGTTCAGGATCTCGATAGTGCCCTCTGGGCTCTCGCCGAACGCCGGCATTCGGTACTCTTCTTCTCGTTAGAGCGAAATTCATGGCAGGCAGGAATAACAATGACGACCATTGTAAGCGGATATTCGACGCTGCATGGTGCGCTGCGTGCCGCGGAACGCGGTTGGCTGCGTCACTTGGACGCCGCACTGTGTGCCAGGCAGCTAACACCCGACCAGTGGTCGATGTTGTCGAATCTCTCCAGTGAGACCGGCATCACCATGAGCGAGCTTGCGGCCAGGTCGCAGCTGGCGCCGTCCTCGGCGACCAGGCACGCGGACTACCTGGCCGAGCGTGGTCTGATCTTCCGGCTGGCGGCGCAGGACGACCGTCGGCGGATACTGATCGGGCTGAGCCGGCTCGGCTCGGAGTTGGTTGCCTCGGTGCGCGCCGAGGAAGCGCGGGCGGAACAGGAACTGCGGTCCCGGATCGGGGCGCGGCGCTACACCGAACTGATGCGTTTGCTGGAACTTGTTTCAGTGAACCCGGAGTAGCACTAATTCGGTAGACGAATGTCCCGAAAGTCCGATCCGTCGGCGTTTGCCCGAATCGGCCGCCCACTCGTCAATTCTGTGTGGAATTGATCGACTGCGAACGATTCGGTAAATCCGAAGCGTAAACCTTTCTGATTCGCGTTGTTGACGCGGAGCCGTCTGTGTGTTTGCGGTCCGCGCGCGCTGATCGCGGGACTGTTCACCCCTCTCGTTGCGCGCTGTGGCGATCTTTGTCGCCCGGCGGACTATCTGTCCTCCCCTGCGCTTTTGCATTCCGTGCGGGAGGGGTGGTATGGGGATTGTCCGGTGGGGTCGCGTTCGATGGATTTGCTTGCGCCGGTTGGGCATTCGGCTGGCCGGTCGATCGTCCAATTCGATTAATGAGCATTGGCATCCAATTAAATTCGCCGCCCACAACGGGGGTGTGTCGTTCAATTTGCCGACACGCCGAGTCGGTTCGAGGTTTGTTCCTCGACAGTTGGCATGATCACCAACGCTAAGTCATCCATGGATCGACCTACTATCAGGAGGAACAATGCTGCTGCCCGTGGTTGGAAGTATGGCCGGTGCCGCTGTTGCCGCTCTGACCGTGATTCTCGGCATCATCATCGCGGTCATCTAGCTTTTCAGCTGACCGAGTTCGTCAAACGCCTCCGATGTGAGGCAACGTCGGCTACTTTCTGATATGTCGAGGAAGTCGACGGTACGAAATCGACGGTGGCAGACCGCTGCCGACGAATGGTTCGACCTACTATCTGGAGGAACAATGCTGCTGCCCGTGGTTGGAAGTATGGCCGGTGCCGCTGTTGCCGCTCTGACCGTGATTCTCGGCATCATCATCGCGGTTATCTAGCTTTCTGAGCTGAGCGAGCTCACGACGCCGCCTCCTGTGCGAGGCGGCATCGGCCGATTTTCTTATCGGCCGTGAATGTTCTACAGTCTTCAATCGGCAGTCGGCGTGCACGCAACTGTTCGATCAATCGATCAACCGACAAACAGGAGAAAAAATGCTGCTCCCCGGTGTTGGTAGTTTCCTCGGTGCTGCTGTCGCGGCCCTCGGCGTGATTCTGGCGATCATCATCGCCGTCGTCTAGTCAGCTGCCTTCCAGCTAGCTGAGTTCGTCAAATGCCTCTTCGACGAGGCGAACCTCGGCTGATTCTCTGAGGTCGAGGCAGCTCGAAATCTGATCAGTAAGCTCGACCGACAAACAGGAGGAACTGTGCTTCTGCCCGGTGTTGGTAGTTTTCTGGGTGCTGCCGTTGCGGCCCTCGGCGTGATTCTCGCAATCATCATCGCCGTCGTCTAGCTAGAAACCGTCCGGCCGGCTGCGATCGAGATCGTGTCGGATGCTCCGCAGAATCGAGCGTCCAACTGGCAGTCTCCGAGCAGGCCGAGATCGTGAACGCCTCCAGACTGAGGCTGTTCGACATTCAAAAGCCACAAATGGCGATGATCGCCACTGCTTGCCGCAGTGGATCAATCCACAATCAGGAGGAAAAATGCTGCTCCCCGGTGTTGGTAGTTTTCTCGGTGCCGCTGTTGCCGCCCTCGGTGTGATTCTCGCAATCATCATCGCGGTCGTCTAGTTTGCACCCGCCCAGCTGGGCCCCTGCCTAGCTGGACAGATCGAGATCGTGCCGGACGCACTGCAGGCGTCCGGCACGTCTCGTTTCCGGGTATAGGTCTTCGCACGATGAAAGCAATGTGCGCCTGCGTGGGTGACTCTCGATGTCGTAGCTCAGAGAACCCGGCGGCGCTCTTCTCGTCGAGATAACGGCCGCGGCTGTATCGCGCCACTCGACCACTCCGAATCCCTGCCGCATTGTCGGCGTCCACGTCCGTGCTGCCGGACAACTCGTCCGTGCTAGTCCGTGGCCCACCTCGTACTGCGGTCTGCTTGTCCCGCACAGCAACTCGCACCCGCGAACGCAAAGGAGGACCGGGCGGCCGACGTACCGGCCGTACCCGGTCCTCCAGGACCGTCTAACTGCTGGTCGAACCCGTTACGCGGGCAAGCCCATGCCGCGCGCGAGCACCGGCCAGGACGCCTTCAGCTCGTCCTGCCAGTAGCCCCACGAGTGCGTGCCCGAATCCCGCAGCGCGAATGTGGCTGGGATGCCGAGCTCGTCCAGCTTCGTCCGCAGATTCTGCGCGCAGTGGTTGGTAGCCGCCTCGATCATGCCGCCGATGAGAATCTGATTGGCCAGACCGTTCACGCCCGGCTGGGTGTGCGGGCCGTCCAGGGTGTCGTAACGCCCCGGCAGGCCATTACCCGAGGAGATGTACAGATCGGTGCCGCGCAGGCCCTCGGCGTGTATGTACGGATCGTTGGCGAGCCATTCGGGCGAACCCGTCGGCCCCCACATGTTTTCGTGGTTGGCATTGCCGTATCCGTCGACCACGAATTTCACGAACCGGGAACCGAGCGGGTCGCTGGTCTGGGCGCAGCCGCTATAGGCGGCAGCGGCTTTGTAGAGACCCGGCTTGGCGATCGGCAGGGCGAGCACCGTGGTGGCCGAAGTGGAGATGCCCGCGATGGAATTCAGGCCGTTGGTGCCGAGTGCCGCGTCGATGATGGGCGGCAGTTCTTCGGTCAGGTAGGTCTTCCACTTGTTGCGCCCGAGTACCGGGTCATCCTTGATCCAGTCGGTGTAATAACTGAACATGCCGCCGATCGGCAGCACCAGGTTCACGTTCTTGTCCGCCATGAACTGGCGGGCATCACTTTGCGCCTGCCACGAGGCGATGTCGATACCGCCGCCCGCGCCGCTGAGCAGATACAGGGCCGGCCGCGGTACCGAAGTGTCGGCGGGCAGCTGAATCTCGACCGGGAAGGTCTTGTCCATTGCCGCGGAATAAACCTGAAGTCGGATATTACGATCGTCGATGGACTCGGTGTCGGTTATCCGGGAACCATCCGGTGAAGTAACCGAGGTGGTCACGAGTTTCGCATCGATGGTCGGATCGGCCGCAGCCGTCGATACACCAAGTGTTGTCATAGCGCAGGCGATCAGTCCGGATGCCGCGATGGTGGCTACGGAACGTGATCTGCGGGAGTTGTGCGCTTCTGCGTTTACGCTCCAATTCATAGGACAAGCTTTTAGCACGTCGCTCGTACTGTTCGTGTGGCGACACGATGTAATGTCCGAATTACGTAGAATTGCTTACGAACTGGTCAGTTGACATGCGGCGGTATCGGTTGCCGCCTTGGGGCGCAACGATGTTCGACGCGCCAACCCCTCCGGATGGGTCCATACGGAAATGTTCGCGGCGATCTTCCCATGTCCGACCTGCAAATCATGCTCGGTGAATCCGGACCGATCCTGCGCTTAACGGACGTGGTCGGCGGCCCGCGGAATTGCTTGGGTACCATCACCGCCGGGGTATTCAGCCCCGAACATCCGATCGAGCTCTCCGAAGGGTGAATTCATGAAGATGCTCAACCCGCGTTACGCCTTCGCCACTCTCGCCATCAGCGGGATCGCGGCAGGTGCTTCGTTGTTCGGAACCGGAATTGCCAGCGCGGATATGATCGACGATCTGAGCCCGCTGCTCGGCTCCACCTGCTCCTTCAAGCAAATCGACGCCGCAATGCACGTCTCGGCGCCCGAGATGGCCGCACGCCTGGACGCATCGCCGGTCCAGAAGGGCGTGCTGGAAATGGCATACAACGTGCCGATGGAGACGCGCACCAAGGCGTTCCAGGAATTCTCCGCGCAGAAGCAGAAGAACGGCATGGATACCGCCCTCGCCGCCAGCCCCGACCTGGGCACCAAGATGAGCGAGGTCGCCAAGACCTGCCAGACCTACACGGTCTAGCAAGTCCCACGCGGACCATCGAGCAGCAGCGCATGACTTAGCAGCTAGACAGGTGGGCAGGTCGGCGTTCGCGCCTGGCGGGAACGCCACCGGCCCTGCCCTGATCGGCACTTCCGGTGCACAAGATCACCGGACCCTAGGATCGCAGACATGCCCGTTTCCACCACTGCTGCCACGGCCACCGGGTTGTGCGCGTTCATCGATGAGTCGCCCTCGCCCTTCCATGTGTGCCGGACGGTGGCGCGCGAGCTGGACGCCAACGGCTTCACCCGCCTCGACGAATCGGCCCCGTGGCCGTCGGACGGCCCGAGCAAGCACTACGTGGTGCGCGGCGGTTCGCTGATCGCGTGGGCGACAGCGGACGCCGCGGGGGTGACCCCGTTCCGAGTGGTCGGTGCACACACCGACAGCCCGAACCTGCGGGTCAAGCAGCATCCCGATCTGGCGTCGGCCGGGTGGCAGCTGGTCGGCCTCGAACCCTACGGCGGAGCCTGGCTCAACTCTTGGCTGGATCGCGAGCTCGGCATCTCCGGTCGGCTCAGCGTGCGCGACGGAGATACGGTGCGCGAGCAGCTGGTTCGCATCGACGAGCCGATCCTGCGCGTGCCCCAGCTGGCCATTCATCTGTCCGACGACCGTAAGGGCGTCACGCTGGATCCGCAGCGGCACGTCAACGCGATCTGGGGCGTCGGCCGCGAGCCGCGTTCGTTCCTCGCCTTCGTCGCCGAGCGCGCGGAGCTCGACCCGGCCACGCTGCTCGGCTGGGAACTGATGACGCACGATCTGGCGCCGAGCCGAATCATCGGCCGCGACCAGGATCTGGTCAGCGCGCCCCGGCTGGACAACCAGGTCACCTGCTACGCGGGTCTACAGGCCTTCCTCGCCGCGGTCGAAGCGCCCGGCGCGGCCATTCCCGTGTTCGCCACGTTCGACCACGAAGAGGTCGGCAGCCAGTCCGATCGCGGCGCCCAATCCGATCTGCTGCCGACGGTGCTGGAGCGGATCGTGCTGTCGCGCGGCGGCGACCGGTCCGAATTCTTTGCCGCCGTTGCCGGTTCGGTCTGTGCCTCCGGCGATATGGCGCACGCGACGCACCCCAACTACCCCGAGCGGCACGAGCCCGCGCATCGGATCCAGGTGAACGGCGGACCGGTGCTCAAGGTCAACCAGAACCTGCGCTACGCCACCGACGCCGTCGGCGCGGGCGCGTTCGCGCTGGCCTGCGCGCAGGCGGGAGTTCCGTTGCAGCGCTATGTCCATCGTGCCGATCTGCCGTGCGGCTCGACCATCGGCCCGATGACGGCCGCGGGCACCGGTATGACGACGGTCGACGTGGGCGCGGCCCAGCTGGCCATGCATTCGGCGCGCGAAATCATGGGCGCCGCGGACGTTCCGGCCTACGCCGCGGCGCTGGCCGCTTTCCTGACGCCCGCCGTCACCGGGTGATAGGTCGCCACCGCGACGACGAACACCGCGAGGGCGAGCTCACCGCGCAATACGGACACGCATAAGTACTAGTTGGTCCGTTTTGTGACTGGTGTGACGTAACGTCAGCGGCCGCACACCAATGTCGGGTTCGTCAGGAGGCCGCTCGAATGGAGTTCGGAACCGTTGCGCGCCGCACGGCGCTGAGTTGCTGTGTGGCACTGGTCGCGGCTGGATCGTTGGCCTCTCCGGCCGCGGCGGACCCGCGATCCGCGGACCTCGTGCTGCCACCAGGCTTGAGCGAGGCAGTGAAACGAGACCTCGGCATCGACCCGGCCGAGTATCTGACCCGCGCCGAACGCACACATCGGCTGGCCGAGTTCGGCAAAGCGGCGCGCATCGCGCATCCGGTGGCCTTCGCCGGAGTCCGGATGGAAGGCGACCGTCCAATCGTCTCGCTCACCGACGGGGTGAGCGCCGAACGCGCGCGGACGGCGGCCGAGGAAGCCGGATTCACCGTGGAAACCGTTGCCGACAGCGAGGCCACCCTGCGCGGCAGGCGCACCGTCTTCGAACGGTGGCTGGCCGGGCAGACTCGCTCCGTCGCCGAGTCCATCGTCGGATACGGCATCGACGTGGCACACAACAGTGTCGCGGTTCGCCTGGCCAAGGACGTGCAGTTGCCGGCCGAGGCGGGGCCGGTCCGGTCGGTAGCGGCGGTGCTGCCCGAAGCCAGGCCTGATGACACACCCATCAGCGCGCAAACCATTGCCGCCGAGGAAGCCGCCGGTGACGTCATCGGCGGCCAGGCCTACGCCGTCGAACTCGGCGGCAAGACCGCCTATTGTTCGTTCGGCTTCAACGGCACCGACGGCGCAGGCAATGCGGTGAACATCACCGCCGGACACTGCGATCCAGGCAATCTCGTCGAACCGGCGAAGAAGACAGCAGAACCCCAGCGCGTCTTCGCAACTCAGCCGCGCGACCGCGCCGAGGTCGCAGCGGGCGAACTGCCCCGGCGCGGTACCGAACTCGGTTACTTCGACGTCTCCAGGTTCAATCCGCACGACTACGCGATCGTGCGCATCAACAAGGCGGACGCGCCCCGGTTCCGGAACAACCTGGTATCGGCCCGGCAGCTGCCGCGGCCCTCGTCCTCGGTGGACACCGGCAGCAGCATCGGGCAGCTGCCAGCGGGAAGTAGCGGTGCCGGTGCGGAACGGGAAGAGGTCGTGCGGATCGACGGAACGACTGAACCGGTGGCAGGCAGCGCCGTGTGCAAATCCGGATTCAGGTCCGGATACTCCTGCGGCTTCGTGATCGCCGCCGGGCAGATCGGCATGATGCGCGGACTGCCGGGCAATGATGACCCGGTCCAGGTGCAGGACATGTTCTACACCAGCGTGTGTGCCCAGCGCGGTGACAGCGGCGGCCCGATCATGGCGGGTACCAAGGCGGTCGGCATCAACAGCGCCATCGTCCCGAACGTCACCCCGCTGGACGGCGCGTGCGGTCACCTTCCGGTGCTGGTCGGGCAGCCGATCAGCACTGTGCTGCGGGACAATCCGGGCATGACCATCCGGACCAGCTGACCTGGTCTACGCCGGGGCGCCCGCTGCCTTCTGCGTTTCCTGCGGCACCGGGTGATAGGTCGCCACCGCGACGACGAACACCGCGAGGGTGGCGAGCACGTAACTGCTGCCGATGAGCTGCTGCCACCAGGCCCAGCCGAGTTCCTTGTCTTCGGAGTGCGGCAGCAGCCACTGCGGTCCGATGAGGAACATGACGGTCAGCGCGCCGACGGCGCCCAGGAACAGCGGGCTGCGTCGGCCGCGCACGATCGCGTCCGCCGTCACCACCAGCGCGGGCGCGATCCACACCCAGTGGTGTGACCAGGAGACCGGCGAAACCAGCAGCACCACCGCGGCATTCACCATCAGCGCGGCCACGTTCGCGCCCGCGTCGATCAGCCTGCGCATCCAGACGGCGGCTAGCGCGATGGCCACCAGCGACAGCGCGATCCACAGCACGGTGGCCACCGAGTCGGCGATGCCGAGTCGGAACACCAGGCCCTTGATCGACTGGTTGCCCGCGAAGTACGGCGGCCCGATCCGGCCGGTGTCGGCGAGCGTGTGGAACCAGTACTCGGCCGAATCACTCGGGAACAGCAGGAAACCCAGACCCACCGCCCCGATCGCGGAGACGACCAGCGTGCCCGCCGCCTTCCAGTCCTTGCGCAGCAGGAAGTACAGCAGGTACCCGCCGGGAATCAGCTTCACCGACACCGCGATGCCGATCAGCATGCCGCGCGGCCAGAATGGCTTGCGCACCAAGCAGTCCAGCGTGATCGCGGCCATCAGCACCAGATTGATCTGGCCGAAGCCGAAGGTCTGGCGCAGCGGTTCGAAGGTCTGCAGCACCGCGACCGCACCGATGACGATCGTCAGCGCGGTGACCCGGGGCAGCTCGGGCCGGATCCGCGCGAGCACCACCCACAGCGTGGCACCGAGGCTGGCCAGCGAGGTCACCAGCACCAGCACCTCGGCGACCGGCAGCGGGATCAGCGCGAGCGGCGCGAAGAACAGCGCGGCGAGCGGGGGATAGGTGAACGGCAAGCCGATTCCGGCGACCGGCGGCATCGGCCCGTACAGCTCGCCGTCGTCGAGCCAGACCCGGGCGCCGTTGCGGTACACCTGTAGATCGATGTAGCCGGACCACCAGTGGACCAGTAGCGACAGCGCCGCCGACGCGGCGAAGAGGACGACCGCGGCCAGTAGCCAGCGCCGCTGCTCGCGCGACAACGGAACGCGCGCGGCGACGGTCGGCGCGGCGGACGCGCCATCGGCATTCAGGTTCTTCGAGGCAACCGGCTCAGCGGAATCCGCAACCCCCGATCGTTCGTTCACGGGGCCCAGAGTATCTGTGACCGGTGGTGTGACCTCCGTCGGCGCGCGAGGGCACGGTTGCCGCCTGTGACCTGGCGCACAGGAATCCGGCGAACCGGGCGCGATGTCGATGCGGCCCGCTGCCCAGCAACGGTCACGGCTAAACTTCCAGCTGAATCCCCAGCTTCGCGCTCCCGGCCCGAAAGGACCCTGGTTCCCCGTGACTTCGCAGGTCGACACTGTCAGCGCAGCCGCAGCAACTCCTGACGTGCCGCAACCCTATAAAGAGCTGGGTCTGAAGGACGACGAGTACGCCCGCATCAAGGAAATCCTCGGCCGTCGGCCGACCGACGCCGAACTGGCGATGTACTCGGTGATGTGGAGCGAGCACTGCTCCTACAAGTCGTCGAAGGTGCACCTGCGCTACTTCGGCGAAACCACCACCGAGCAGATGCGGTCCTCGATGCTCGCGGGCATCGGTGAGAACGCGGGCGTCGTCGACATCGGCGACGGCTGGGCGGTCACCTTCAAGGTGGAGAGCCACAACCATCCGTCCTACGTCGAGCCGTATCAGGGCGCGGCGACCGGCGTCGGCGGCATCGTGCGCGACATCATGGCGATGGGCGCCCGGCCGATCGCGGTGATGGACCAGCTGCGCTTCGGCGCGGCGGACGCGGCCGACACCCGGCGCGTGGTCGACGGTGTGGTGCGCGGCGTCGGCGGTTACGGCAACTCGCTCGGCCTGCCGAACATCGGCGGCGAGACCGTGTTCGACGCGTCCTACCAAGGCAATCCGCTGGTGAACGCGCTGTGCGCGGGCGTGATGCGGGTCGAGGATCTGCACCTGGCCTTCGCCTCCGGCACCGGCAACAAGATCATTCTGTTCGGCGCGCGCACCGGCCTGGACGGCATCGGCGGCGTTTCCGTGCTCGCCTCGGACACCTTCTCCGGTGACGAGTCCGGCACAGGGGGATGGCAGCCGACGGAGTCGGCGGGGCGGGAAAGGCAAGCCCGCAAGAAGCTGCCCAGCGTGCAGGTCGGCGACCCGTTCACCGAGAAGGTGCTCATCGAGTGCTGTCTCGAGCTGTACGCGGCCAAGCTGGTGGTCGGCATCCAGGACCTCGGCGGCGCCGGGTTGTCCTGTGCCACTTCCGAACTCGCGGCGGCCGGCGACGGTGGCATGCACATCGACCTGGAGCGGGTGCCGATGCGCGCCACCGGGATGAACCCGGCCGAGGTGCTCTCCAGCGAATCGCAGGAGCGCATGTGCGCGGTGGTCACCCCGGAGAACGTGGACGCGTTCATGGCGGTGTGCCGCAAGTGGGACACCCTCGCCACGGTGATCGGCGAGGTCACCGACGGTGACCGCCTCGTCATCACCTGGCACGGCGAGACCGTGGTCGACGTGCCGCCGCGCACCGTCGCGCACGAGGGCCCGGTGTACGAGCGCCCGGTGCAGCGTCCCGACGAGCAGGATGCGCTGATCGCCGACAGCACCGACAAGCTGACCCGCCCGAAGACCGGCGACGAACTGCGCGCGACGCTGCTGCAGATGCTGGCCAGCCCGCAGCTGTGCAGCCGCAAGTGGATAACCGAGCAGTACGACCGCTACGTGCGCGGCAACACGGTGCTCGCCGAGCATGCCG
Source organism: Nocardia sp. CA-128927 (assembly GCF_050955855.1). Classification (NCBI taxonomy): domain Bacteria; kingdom Bacillati; phylum Actinomycetota; class Actinomycetes; order Mycobacteriales; family Nocardiaceae; genus Nocardia; species Nocardia sp. CA-128927. Next base: position 888,895 of record NZ_CP192087.1, read on the forward strand.
ACGCGGGCGTCATCCGGATCGACGAGGAGACCGGTCTGGGCATCGCGCTGGCCACCGATGCGTCCGGCCGCTACACCAAGCTGGACCCGTACACCGGCGCGCAGCTCGCGCTGGCCGAGGCCTACCGCAATGTCGCCACCACCGGCGCCACCCCCAAGGCCGTCACCAACTGCCTCAACTTCGGTTCGCCGGAGGATCCGGGCGTGATGTGGCAGTTCCAGCAGGCGGTCCGCGGTCTCGCGGACGGCTGTGTGGCACTGGGCATTCCGGTCACCGGCGGCAACGTCAGCTTCTACAACCAGACCGGGCAGACCGCCATCCTGCCGACCCCGGTGGTCGGCGTGCTCGGCGTCATCGACGACGTGCACCGGCGCATCCCGACCGGCCTCGGCCTGGAGCCGGGCGAGACGCTGATCCTGCTCGGCGACACCCGCGACGAATTCGGCGGCTCCATCTGGTCGCAGGTCGTGCACGACCACCTCGGTGGCGTGCCGCCGGTGGTCGACTTCGCGCGCGAGCAGCTGCTGGCCGAGGTGCTCACCGCGGGTTCGCGCGACGGCATGATCAGTGCCGCGCACGACCTTTCGGAGGGCGGGCTGATCCAGACCGTCGTCGAGGCCGCGCTGGCCGGCGAAACCGGTTGCCGCGTGCTGCTTCCCGAGGATGCCGACCCGTTCGTGACGCTGTTCTCCGAGTCGGCGGGCCGCGTGCTCGTCGCGGTGCCGCGTTCGGAGGAGACCCGGTTCACCAAGATGTGCACCGCCCGCGGCCTGCCGTGGACGCGCATCGGCGTGGTCGACCAGGGCACGGATTCCATTGAGGTACAAGGACAGTTCTCCGTCCCCATGGACGAGCTGCGTGCCGCGCACGAGGGCACGCTGCCGAAGTTGTTCGGGGCAAGCGCGATCTGATGCATTCCCGCCTCTCCGCGTATTCAGGCCAGACTTAGGTGCGGGCGGCGCAGCGTTGGCGTCCGGCGGTCGGGAGTTGGCTGAGTCAGCTGGTACCCGGTGAGTTACCCATGTTCGTGCGAAATCAGTTGTCCTTTTCGGCGTTCGGGCTGGTCATCGCCACGCTGTTCTTCTCGTTGTCGCTGACTCCGTCACTGCTGCCGCGGGATTGGCTGTTCGAAGGCCTCATCGGCGGCGTCAACGCGGCCATCGGCTACGGCGTGGGCTGTCTGCTGGAGTGGGCCTTCCGCAGCTGGGTTCGGCCGCGGTTGCCCGCTTCGGTGACAAAGGTTTTCGCCGATCTGCCCACATGGGTGCCGGGTGTGGTCAAGGCGGTCGTGGTGATCGCCTGCGTGGTCGTCGCGATCGTGATGCTGATCCAGTCGGCACGCTGGCAGCGCGAGATCACCGAGTTGATGAACATGGCCGACACCACGACCACCGGCTTCCTGCGCACCGGTGCGCTGAGCGCCGCGGTGATCGCGTTGGTGATCGGGGTGTTCCGCGCCGTGCGGTGGCTGGTGCGCTGGGTGGCCGGCGAGCTGACCGAGCGGGTGCACATCCCGCGAAAGTTCGCGCTGCCCATCGGTTTTCTGATCGTCACCATCATCGCGGTCACGCTGTTCAACGGCGTGCTCGCCAAAGGCTTTTTCGCAGTGACGAATTCGGCGTTCAGCGTGCGCAACAGCCACACCTCGCCGAATGCCACCCAGCCGCAGCTTGCGGAACGATCCGGCAGCCCGAACTCGCTGGCGAAGTGGGAGACGCTCGGCTCGGAGGGCCGCTGGTTCGTCTCCTATGTGCCGAGCGCGGACGATATCGCCAGGGTCACCGGCAAACCCGCACGCGAGCCCATCCGGGTGTACACCGGCCTGGAGTCGGCGAACAGTCCCGATTCGCAGGCCGAACTGGCCGCCGCCGAACTCGAGCGCACCGGCGCCTTCGACCGCAAGGCACTGGTGGTGGTGACCACGACGGGCACCGGCTGGGTCGACTCGACCAGCGCCGAATCCGTCGAGATGATGTACGGCGGCGACACCGCGATCGTGGCCACCCAGTACTCGTATCTGCCCAGCGTGCTGTCCTTCCTCTCGGACAAGGCGAAGGCGACGCGGATGGGAAAGCTGGTGTTCGACAAGGTCTATGAGCATTGGTCGGCGCGTCCGGCACAGTCGCGGCCGAAGCTGCTCGTCTATGGCGAGAGCCTCGGCTCGCAAGGCTCGGAGGGCGCGTTCAACGGCCTGGCCGACCTGCGCACCAAGGCCGACGAGGTGCTGTGGGTCGGGCCGCCCAACTCGAACCGGCTGTGGGGCGAATTCGTCGCCCGCCGCGATCCGGGCTCACCCGAGGTGCTGCCGACCTACGCGGACGGACTGGTGGTGCGGTTCGCCGACGGCCGCGGCGATCTGTGGCAGCCGTCGAGCACCTGGCTCACGCCGCGCATCGCCTATCTGCAGCACGCGTCCGATCCGGTGGTCTGGTGGTCGCCGGATCTGCTGTTCACCGAACCGGATTGGCTGCGCGAGCCACGCGGGTCGGACGTGTCGCCGACCATGGCGTGGTATCCGATCGTCACGTTCTGGCAGGTCGCCGCGGATCTGCCCAATGCGCAGGGCGTCACCGACGGGCACGGCCACCGCTACGGCACACTGGTGCTCGACGCCTGGGCCGCGCTCGCCGAACCGCCGGACTGGTCGGCCGATCTGTCGGACCGGATCCGAAACTACTTGGAGCAGTCCGCGATTCGGGAACGCTCACTCAAGTAAGACGCGAACCTGGGCGGACCAGGACCCCTCGTGCACAAGGCCCGCCCAGGTGCGTCAGGACACGGTGTTGAACGGATCGTGCTCTGCGAGCAGCTTTTCCAACCGTGCCTGATCGATGCGACCGTGTACGGTCGCGGCCTCGTGCTGGTCACGCACCACCTTCGACAAGGTGAAGGTGCTGGTCACCAGGAACAGCAGGGACATCGCGAGAAAACCGCGCTGCCACATGTCCAGTGGGAGATAACAGATGCCGACGCCGACCCCGAAGAAGCTGACGCCGAACGCGATCGCGGCCTGCGCGATGAAGGCCGAGGTGGTCTTCGGCTGTGCGTTGGGAGTGCTCATGGGTAAGAATCTTGCCGACACGCGCTCGCGGGCAACCGTGTACAACTACTCGAGCGGGGTGGGTAGTTGCCGATCGCCCGTCGATTCCGGCGATCTGGCGCGGTGGCCGCCCGATCGATTGTGATCTGTGTCGACGCACCGCGTGGCGGCCCGGGCACGCCGCGTCGACCGTACTGGAACGCCATACTATTCCGATGATGATCGCTAAGGACCCGCCGTCCGCGCCCGACCTCGGCCCGCGCTGAGCTCTCGTGCTCGCGACCACCGCCACCCTGACGAAGCTGCGTGCGCGCGGCGTCGTCATGGTGCGGCGCGCGGAAGACATCATCGATCTGAACTACGTCGGGCTGGTCTTCGCGACGGTGTTCTTCGCGCTGTCGGTGACGCCGTCCCTGCTGCCGCGTGACTGGCTGTTCCAAGGCCTGATCAGTGGGATCAATGCCGCGCTCGGTTACGGCGTCGGCTGTGTGCTGGAGTGGTTGTTCCGGCTGTGGGTGCGGCCGCGGCTCACCAAGATTCCGCCGCCGCCCACCTGGGTCCGCTACGCGGTGAAGTCCGCGATCCTGATCACCGCCGGGCTCAGCGCGGCGCTGATGCTCGTCCAGTCGGCGCGCTGGCAGCGCGAGATCACCGCGTTGATGGGCATGGAGGGGACCACAACGCCCGCGTACCTGCGCACCGGGTTGCTGAGTCTGTCCGTCGGCATGGCGGTCGTCGCGGTGTATCGGACGGTGCGCGAGATCATCCGGTTCCTGGCCCGCCTGCTCAATCAGTGGGTGCGGGTGCCGCGCGAATTGGCGCCCGCCGCCGGGTTTCTGGTGCTGGTCGTGCTGGCTGTAACCATCTTCAACGGCGTCGCCTCGCGGGCGTTCTTCGCGGTCGCGAACTCCGCGTTCAGCGTGCGCAACGACCACACCTCGGCGAACGCGATCCAGCCGGTGCAGCCCGAGCGCTCCGGCAGCCCCGCCTCGCTGGCGAAATGGGAGACGCTCGGTTACGAGGGGCGCTGGTTTGTTTCGCACGGGCCGACCGCGAGCAAGATCAGCGAGGTGACCGGCAAGCCGGCCCGCGAGCCGATCCGCGCCTACGTGGGACTGGAATCGGCCAAGGCCGACCAGGATCCGGCGGAACTGGCCGCCGCGGAGCTGGAGCGCACCGGCGCGTTCGATCGGAAGGTGCTGGTGGTGGTGACCACCACCGGCACCGGGTGGGTGAACGGCATGGCGGCCGGGGCGATCGAGTACATGTACGGCGGCGACAGCGCGATCGTCGCCTCGCAGTACTCGTATCTGCCCAGCGTGCTGTCGTTCCTCGCGGACCGCGGCAAGGCGACGACCGCGGGTCGGGCGATGTTCGACGCGATCTACCGGCACTGGAACGCGCGGCCCGCGGAGCAGCGGCCGAAGCTGCTGGTGTACGGGGAAAGCCTGGGCTCGCAGGGTTCCGAGGCCGCCTTCGACGGGCTCGCCGACCTACGCACGAAGGTGGACGGCGCGTTGTGGGTCGGGCCGCCGAACTCGAATCGACTGTGGGAGCAGTTCGTTTCGCGACGCGACCCCGGCTCGCGGGAGATCGAGCCGGTGTACGCCGACGGTCTGGTCGTCCGATTCGCCTCGGACAGTGCCGATCTCGCGCGACCGTCCACCGAGTGGCGGCCGCCGCGGATCGCCTACCTGCAGCACGCGTCGGATCCGATCGTCTGGTGGTCGACGGATCTCATTTTCTCGCAACCGGATTGGCTGTCCGAGCCGCGCGGTGCGGACGTTTCCTCGCAGATGCGCTGGTGGCCGTTCGTCACCTTCTGGCAGGTCGCCGCCGATCTGACCAACGCCCAGGGCGTGACCGACGGACACGGGCACCGCTACGGCAATCTCGTGCTCGACGGGTGGGCGGCCATTGCCGCACCGCCGGATTGGAACGCGGCGATGTCCGACCGGATCCGGGTGGAGATCGAGGCCGCCGAGGACTTCGAACGGAAGACCAAGTGAGTAGAGTTCCGAAAACTGTTGCTGCCAGTGGTCTTCCGCTGGCTTGGAGTAACTGGGCGCTACCGAAGCTCGGGCTCGGGGTGCGGGGCAGGACCGTCGCCAACGCGGGATTCGCCACCGCCTATGCCGCTGCGTTCCATGGCGTGCCGAATTGGCGCTCTGCGAAGGGGTTTCGGTACGGTATCGTCTCTGCTTCGCTCGTCGTCGCCGGTTACAGTGTGGCCCTGGCGATTCCGTCGGTGCGGAAGGGTTTGCACGAGTTCGAAGATCGTGGGCCGGAAGTCTCTCCCGCTGAATGGATCGCGGTGCATATCCCGATCGGTACCGTCTACAGCGAAGAGATGATCTTCCGCGCCACCCTGGATCCATTGCTGGACAACGCATTCGGTTCACGTGCGGGCTCGGTGCTCGGCGCACTGACCTTCGGTCTCTGGCATATCCACCCGGCTCGCGCCGCGGGCGACAGTGTCCCTGTCGCGGTCGGTGCAACGGCTGCGGGCGGTGTCGCGCTCGGCTGGCTGCGCCGTCGTACCGGAAGCGTCACTGCCCCGGCCCTGCTCCATCTGGCCACCAATGCGGGTGGCGCCATTGCACCCCGTCTGGCCCGGGTGATCGGCGCTGCCCGCACGTAGGCGGCCTTCGCGGTGCGATTCCGCGGGTTCTGCGCTGACCTGCATCAGCTCCATTGGCCGTAGCGACTCGTCCGCTCGCTTCGTCGGCATGCGCGTCACGCCGAAGCAGGCGAGCACCAACTGATTGTTCACGAAAACCGAAGGGCCCCCGGCCCTTTCGGTGTGCGTGGACGGTTTCAGGTACTGGTCTTGGCGGTGAGGGACGCCGCGGCGTCGCGGGCCGCGAGCAGCGCGCTGTTGATGGAGATTTCGCCGCGCATCCCCGGCGCGGCGACCTGGTCGCCGATCAGGTAGACGTCGTTGCCGCGGTCGATGGCGGGCCGGTCGCGCCACGTCTGGCCGGGCAGGTCGAGTGCGCCGGTGCGGCCCTTCGCGGTCGCGGCGCGTTGGAAGGTGGTGCGGTCACGCCAATCCGGCACGACGGTGTCGGCGAAGCGTTCCAGCCGGGTTTGCGTGAGGCTGGCGGATTCGCCGGTGCGGGTGGGCATTTGGAGTTGGAACAGCGACTCGCCGGGCGGCGCGATGGTGTCGTCCTGCATGGTGTAGCTCTCGTGGAAGCCGCCTTCGTCGAGATCGAACACCAGGGTTCGGTCGCCACGCGACGCGGTGACCGCGATATCGAGCAGGGCGCAGTGACCGCTGGTCCAGTGCAGACTGTCGTCGCCGAGCAACGTCCGGGCCGCGTGCAGATCGGTGGCGATGATCACCGGCCCATCGGTGGGCAGCTGGTCGACCCGTGCGCCGGTCTCGATGGTGACACCGAGTTCGGTTGCGCGAGCTGCCATCTGATCGATGACCCGCTGCCATCCGCCGCGTACCCAGCGCACCGCGGGGATGTTGGCACCGAACACGCGCTGGAACAGCTCCCACACGAATGCCGCGGACAGGCGGCCGGTGTCGGCGTCGTAGGTCACCACGCCGATCGCGTTGGCCAGCTGCTCGGCGGTGACCTCGCCCCACCTGGCCGAAGCCCAGCCGCGGAAGTCTTGGTCGACCGGCGCGGTGAGCCTGCCGCGCGCCTGCGCCCGCAGCATCCGCATCGGTGGCAGCGATCGCACGCGACCGTAGACCCGGAAACCCGCGCGCGCCCAGTCGCCGAGCCGGGGCCAGCCCAGATCGCTGACGAATCCATGCTGCTTCATCCATGTGTAATGCGGTCCGTCGGCGTAGAACACGTGCGCACCGTCGTGCACGACATACGGTGGGGCAGTGGCCCTTCCGCGTCCACCGAGGGTCTGGTGCGCCTCGTGTAGCCGGACCGCGGCACCGGTTTCGGCGACCGCGATTGCCGCTGTCAAGCCGGCCAGGCCCCCGCCGATCACCGTGACGTGTGTGTTCATGGTGCTCCCTCTCCCTGTGCGCCCGTCTATCGCAGCCGGGCGACGACCATCTCGGCAATGGACCGCAGATAGCGGTCCGCGTCCACCTCGGTGGGATGGTGACCGCCGAAGGTGTCACTGATCAGCCAGTAGTGCGCGACCGCGCCGACGACCACTGCGGCCGCCGCTTCCCAGTCCTGGTCACGCAGCTCGGGATCCGCGAGTTCGACCAGCCCGCGCAGCACCGCCGAGACGAACACCAGGTACTCCTCGCGCCGGAACACCTCGAGCACGTCGGTGCCGATCGAGTTGTCGCGCATCAGGATTCGGTTGATATCGCGGTCGTGCTCGAGCCTGGCCAGGCCGATCCGGAACAGCAGGGTCAACTTGTCGACGGTCGAGCCCTGCGGCTCGAGTGAGTAGAGCCAGGCCAGCACCGAGAAGTCCGGTGCCAGGAACGCCGCCCATTGGCCCCGATCCGTCAGCCGCGATCGGACCGCCTCGACCAACAGCTCGTCCTTGGACCGGAAATGCCGGTACATCGCCCCCGACCCACCCGAAAGCCCGGCGGCCCGCTCGATCTGCGTCACGGTGGTCCGCGCGAAGCCCTGCTCCCCGAACAGGCGCAGCGCCGCTTCGATGACCCGATCCCGTGTCGATCCCGTCATGCCTACCTCGATAAGTAATTGCTTACTTACTGTAGGACCGAGCGGCTCAGCCGCACAACCCTTTCCGAAATCCGCACATCGGTACGCTCGCGCACGAGCATCGCCGGGTGGCCGCGGACCCACCCGAGCCCGGTAATCTCGACGAGGTGGCGCGACAATCGGTGAGTCCGGCCGACCTGCGGTCGGCAGTGGATGCGGTGAGCGAATGGCTGCGAGACGACTCGGTGGATGCCCCCGCGCGCACCGAACTCGCGGCGGCGGTGCGCACCACCGCGCGCACCCTGGCCGCCTCGGCCCCGGGCCATTCGGTAGAGGTGCGGGTGCCGCCCTTCGTCGCGGTCCAATGCATCGAGGGCCCGCGGCACACCAGAGGCACCCCGCCCAACGTCGTCGAAACCGACCCGCGCACCTGGCTTCTGCTGGCCACCGGCCTGCTGGATTTCGTCACCGCCCTCGACTCCGGCGCCCTCACCGCATCCGGCAGCCGCGCCGCCGAAGTCGCGCACTGGCTCCCGATCGCCCGCCCGGCCGAAGGCTGAACCCGGCGCCCGCACGATCGCGCGCCGGTTGCCGAAATCGACACCGGAACCGGACCGTCCGTTATGAAGCGGAGGTCAGATGTTCAGGCGGCGGACAACCGGCGGGACGAGGATAGGTCTCGAGCGGATTCTCGGCTACCGCTCGAGCATTGGGGGCCGACCATGGAAGACATCGACGGACAGCACAAGTACACGATGCGGATCAGTCGACTCACCATCGACAAGCTCGGTATCCGCCTCTACGACCGCGTATCCGCGGTCCTCGCCGAACTGATCGCCAACTCCTACGACGCCGACGCCACCACGGTGGAGGTGTCGCTGCCCTGGGGCGTGATGCTGGCGGGCACCTTGCACGCGGCCGAACACGAGCCGTATCGAATCGTGGTGCGCGACAACGGCCACGGCATGACGGCGGCCGAGATCAACGAACACTATCTGCGAGTCGGCTCGGATCGCCGGATCCGGGTCGGCTCCGATCTGTCCCGGCGGCTGGAGCGACCGGTGATGGGGCGCAAGGGCATCGGCAAACTCGCCCCGTTCGGGATCTGCCGCACCATCGAGGTGATCTCGGTGGGCGGCGCGGACAGCGAGCGCACGCCCGCGGGCTGGCCGGTGGCGAACATCGTGATGAGCCTCGACGACATGGTGTCCGACACCGAACGCGACTACCACCCGCGCCCGGGTCCGCGCGATGGCACCTTCGGCACCGTGCGCGGCACCACCGTGATCCTGCGTGACTTCCTGCGCAAGCGCGTCGGCACCGGACCCGAACTCAGCCGCCAGCTCGCCGCCCGGTTCGGGCTGGAGCGCAGCGACTGGCAGGTGCAGGTGCACAACAGCATCGCCGAACGCGGTGTGCCGCAACGGTTCGTGCTCCGCGATCTGCCCATCGATCTGCTGGCCGAGACCAGGATCGACGTGGCCAAGCGCCCGGTCCGGTTGGGCGACCGGTTCCTGCCTGTCACCGGCTGGGCCGCCTACTCCAAGCAGCCCTACCGGGACGACGCGATGGCGGGTGTGCGGATCTACGCGCGCGGCAAACTGGTCGCGCAGACCCGCGACTTCGGCATCACCGAAGGCTTCACTGGCGAATACAAGCTGCGCTCCTATCTGGTCGGCGCGGTGCACGTCGACTGGCTGGACGACGAGGAGGATCTGGTCCGCTCCGACCGTCAGGACATCATCTGGAATTCCGAACGGGGCGAGGCACTTTCGGTATGGGGCCGCAACCTGGTCCGCGAACTCGGCAGGCTCGGCGAGCATTCGGTGAAGCGCCGGGTGTGGGAGGAATTCGTCGAGAAGTCCGGCATCCACGCGACGCTGCAGGCGATCGCGCCGCAGGACCGGCTGTTTCGCAAGTCGGTGATGGACGCGGCGCGAATCCTAGTGAACAACAAGGACCGTGCTGCGCTGGAGGACAAGACACACATCGACAGCATTGTCCGGCTTGCCCTTTCGCTCGGCCCGCAGCGCAGCCTGCTGGAGACGCTGAAGGAGGTGGCCGAGGACACCGACAATCAGCTCGATGTGGTTGTCGCGCTGTTCGAAACGGCCAGGGTCGCCGAGGTCTACTCGCTCGGCCAGATCGCCTCCGAGCGGGTCGCGGTGGTGCACCGGCTGCAGACCCTGATCGATGACCGGCATTCGCTGGAGCGGCCGTTCCAGGAGCTGATCGAGCGGGCGCCCTGGCTACTCGCGCCGGAGTGGACCCCGCTCGGCATGAACGAATCGCTCAAGCGGGTCCGCGCCAGCTTCGAGCGGTGGTATCGGCAGAAGTTTGGCGCCACCCTGCTCACCACCGCGATCGGCAGCGAGAAGCGGGAGCCGGATTTCGTGCTGCTGCACGACGCGGGGGAGCTGTGGATCGTCGAGATCAAGCGGATGGACTATCACCTCACCGACGAGGAGTACAACCGCGCGATCAACTATCTGTACTCGCTCGACACCTTCCTGAACGAAAACCCGCGCATCGGTGAGCAATTCCCGCGGCGCAGGCTCACCTTCATCGTCGATCACGTGGACCGGCTGCGCCCGACCTCGCTGTCCTCCTTGGACAGCGACCGCCGCATCGACCGGCGTACCTGGCGCGAGCTGCTCGACTCCACCCTGCGCGCGCACCGCGACTTCCTCGATCGCGTCTACGCGATGCGCGTGGGCGAACAGGCCGAGGCCGACGTCAGCACCGGGTGAATCAGGCCGTGCCGCGGTTGCTGCGGTGCAGGCCCTTGTAGTCGTAAAAGCGGGTGATGACGGCGCCGAAGGCCAGGCCGATGGCGAGACCGAGGACGGCCATCCAGACGCCGCGGCTGAGGCCGGCTTCGAAACTGGCGTCGAAGTAGAGGATGGCGCGGATGCCGAGGAACACCTGGTGCATCGGTTCGAAGGAGGCCAGCCAGCCGAAGTACTGCGGGGTCGCCTCGATCGGGACGGTGCCGCCGGAGGACGGCAGGCCGAGAATGATGAACAGGATCAGGTTCACCAGCAGGCCGGCCGAGCCGATGGCGGCGAGGGTGGACAGACCGGTGACGCCGACGGCGATGATGGCCAGCGCGCTGTAGAGGAACAAGGCCAGCGGGTGGTCGATCGGCATATCCAGGATCTTGCCGACAATCAGGAAGACCGCCGAGACGATGTTCGCGGTCACCACCATGACGCCCCACTTGATCAGCAGGGTGTGGAAGCGAGAGATCGGCGTCGGCGGGTAGTGCACGAACCACGGCCCGTATTCGGTGGGGATGAAACCGAGTTGGGCGTCGATCATGGTGTGGATGACCATCGCGCCGACCACTCCGGCGAGCAGCAACAGCAGCGCGTAGAAGAACGCACTGAGCCCTTGACCGGTGCCGTCGGGCAGCGGGTGATACTGCTGGACAACAACTTTCACCGGATCGGCGAGCGCGACGCGGGCCGCGCCGGACAGCTCGGGCGCGGGCGGCGCACCGGGTTGCGGTTTCAGCTGCTCGGTCACCTGGTCGGTGAGCTGCTTGCCGACCTGCTTGTTCACCTCGGTCAGCGCCTGATTGCCAACCCGCAGCACGATCTGGGTGCCGAACGCGCCGGTGCGCGGATTGGTCTGCATGGTGATGATCGGGCGTTCCATCTCGCCGGGAATCACGCTGCCGACGCCGAGGATGCCGAGGCGCTTGCTGAAATCGCCGGGGATGACGAGCGAGCCGTAGACCTCGCCGGACTGCATCTGCCGCTCGGCCTCGCTGATGCTGAGCACGCGCAGGTCGACCTTGTCCGACGGCACCCCCTTTTCGAGTGCGTCGGTGATCTGGTTACCGAAGTTCACCTGCTGCTGGCGATCCGCCGTTTTGATGACATCGCCCACATCTTGGTTCACCAGCGCGATCGGAAAATCGTGCAGATTCTTCTCCGGATCGACGACGTAATCCAGATACATGATGCCGAGCAGCGCCGTCAGCAGCGTGAGCACCGCGATGGGAAACAGCACCATTCGAGCCCATGGCCTGCGCTGCGGCGGCGTTCCCCCGGTGGTCGATCCCGCCCCGCTGCCTGAATCCGCGCTGTCGGTAGTCGTCACGGCTCGCACCGTAACAGCTGCCGAGTCCGAATTCCCTGGCTCACCCGCCACCCCGATTGCTGCTCGTATGCGGTGGGGGTGATCGTGATCGAACATTCACCCGTAGACTGGACCATGCCCCCAGCCCGCCCGAACAGGGAGCAAACGGTGACCAAGGCCGAACTGCCGGTTGACGCTATTTCCGCCACCCCCGATCAGGTCGAGAACGAGCCACGCGAAGAGTGTGGTGTGTTCGGAGTCTGGGCGCCGAGCGAGGACGTGGCGAAGCTCACGTACTACGGCTTGTACGCGCTGCAACACCGCGGGCAGGAGGCGGCGGGCATCGCGGTATCCGACGGTTCGCAGATCTTGGTCTTCAAGGATCTCGGTCTGGTCAGTCAGGTATTCGACGAACAGACCCTCGCGGCCATGCCGGGCCACATCGCCGTCGGCCACTGCCGCTACTCCACCACCGGTGGTGTGACCTGGGAAAACGCCCAGCCCATCTTCCGGACCACCTCGGTCGGTTCCGGACTTGCCTTGGGCCACAACGGCAATCTGGTCAACACCGCCGAATTGGCGGGCCGGGCAAGGGAATTCGGGCTCATCGGCGCGACGGTGGCCAACGGCCGCCCGCAGCCGATCGCCGCGACCTCCGACTCCGACGTGATCACCGCGCTGCTGGCACACGCCTCCGGCGACTCCAGCATCGAGCAGGCGGCGATGGAGTTGCTGCCGACGCTGAAGGGCGCGTTCTGCCTGACCTTCATGGACGAGCACACCCTCTACGCCGCGCGTGACCCGCACGGTGTCCGCCCGCTGTGCCTCGGCAGGCTGGACCGTGGCTGGGTTGTTGCCAGCGAAACCGCCGCACTCGACATCGTCGGCGCCGCGTTCGTCCGGGAGATCGAGCCCGGCGAACTGCTGGCGATCGACGCCGACGGCGTCCGTTCGATGCGCTTCGCCAACCCCGAGCCCAAGGGCTGCGTCTTCGAATTCGTCTACCTGGCCAGGCCGGACAGCACCATCTCCGGCCGTTCGGTGCACGCCACCCGCGTCGAGATCGGCCGCCTGCTCGCGCACGAGCATCCGGTCGACGCGGACCTGGTGATCCCGGTGCCCGAATCCGGCACCCCGGCCGCCGTCGGTTACGCGCAAGGATCCGGCGTGCCCTACGGCCAGGGCCTGATGAAGAACGCCTACGTCGGGCGCACCTTCATCCAGCCGAGCCAGACCATTCGTCAGCTGGGCATCCGGCTCAAGCTCAACCCGCTGCGCGAGGTCATCCGCGGCAAGCGGCTCATCGTGGTGGACGACTCGATCGTGCGTGGCAACACCCAGCGCGCGCTCATCCGCATGCTGCGCGAGGCGGGCGCGCTGGAGATCCACGTTCGGATCGCGTCGCCGCCGGTCAAGTGGCCGTGCTTCTACGGCATCGACTTCGCCTCGCCCGCCGAGCTCATCGCCAACGGCTCCGGAGCCGAAGGCAGCTTCGACGAGATGGTGGAGGGCGTGCGCCGTTCGATCGGCGCCGACACGCTCGGCTACATCTCCACCGAGGGCATGATCGCCGCCACCGAACAGCCGCGCTCGCGGTTGTGCTGCGCCTGCTTCGACGGTACCTACCCGATCGAACTGCCCTCCGAGGCGGCCATCGGCAAGAACCTGCTCGAAGGCATGCTCACCGGTCAGTCAGAGGCACTGCTTTTGGGCGAGAACGCGAACGCGAGCGCACTGAGCCGTCCGTGATCCATCGGGCGGTCGTGACGCACGGCCGCCCGTCGAGTGCCGGTAAAACCGACACATAGCTGTTTCGATTCCCAGCACATAGCCGTCTCGTTTTCGAGCACATCGCTGTCTCGATTTCGAGCGGATTTCCGCTCTTCGGCGACCCGCTGCCAGGGCGCTCGGTCGTGCCCAAAACATGGCGTGCGCACGGCGGGTCGATCACGCGCGTCGCGGTTACCCGGCGTGTTTTGTCCGATTTCGGGTCGTGGCGTCTTCGAGACACCAGAACCGACGATATAACGCGTTCCTGGACATTCGTCCGGTGATCTGGCCCCTGCGGTGCGCTATACGCAACGCGGTCTAACACCCCGGCAATTTTTTCTGTGAAAACGCAACGTGCCGGAAATGGTTCGTGGGTACGGTGCCCGTCAGATCGGAAGTTCATTGTGTCCGCACCTGTCCTGCGATCCAGGACAACGCGGTGTGGCGCTCGAGAAGTGGGGCCCTGATGTTGGTTTCTAGAACACCTGGGGGCCGGACCCGGACGCGAACTATCGCGGCCGTCGGCCTGGCGACGCTGGTTGCGTCTGCCTTGGCCGGCTGCGGTTCCGGCCGGACCGGTGATGGTGGTGAAGGTGGTGGCCTGGTGGCCGGCACCACGGACAAAATCTTCTCGCTCGATCCGGCGGCCGCCTATGACAACGGCTCCCTGGTCGCGGAAACGCAGTTCTACCAGTACGTGCTGAACTTCGCGCCCGGCGATGCCACGCCGAAGCCGGACGCTGCGGAGAAGTGCGATTTCACCTCCCCCACGGTGTACAGCTGCACCATGAAGCCGGGCCTGAAGTTTGCCAACGGCAACCCGTTGACCGCGAAGAGCGTCAAGTTCTCGTTCGACCGGATGCTCAAGATCAATGACCCGAACGGTCCGGCCTCGCTGCTCGGCAACCTCGAGAAGACCGAGGCGCCGGACGACAAGACGGTCAACTTCACCCTGAAGGTCGCCAACGACCAGACCTTCCCGGCGATCCTGCCTACCCAGGCGGGTCCGATCGTGGACGAGAAGGTCTACGCACCCGACAAGGTGATGGCCGACGAAGACGTGGTGAAGAACAAGGGCTACTCCGGCCCGTACACCATCGCAAGCTACGACAAGAACAAGCTGGTCGAGTACACGGCGTTCCCGGATTACAACGGCATCCTCGGTACCCCGAAGACCAAGAACGTCTCCACCAAGTACTACGCGACCACCGACAACATGAAGCTCGAGTTGCAGAACGGGTCGCTCGACGTCGGCTACCGGTCCTTCACCCCGACCGACATCGGCTCGCTGCGCGGCGACAACAAGGTCGCGGTGCACGAGGGCCCCGGCGGTGAACTGCGCTACATCGTGTTCAACATGAACACCATGCCGGGCGGCACGCCGGAGCAGAAGCTGGCCGTGCGCAAGGCGCTCGCCTCCACCGTCGACCGCGCCGCGCTGGCCGAGGGTGTCTACAAGGGCACCTACCTGCCCGCGTATTCCTCGATCCCGCAGGGCGTTCCGGGTGCGACCGAGCCGTACAAGGACATCTACGGCGCGGGCCCGAGCAAGGACAAGGCGGCGAAGTTCCTCGCCGACGCCGGTGTCGCGACGCCGGTCGAGCTGAACCTGCAGTACAACCCGGACCACTACGGTTCGAGCAGCTCCGAGGAATACGCGGCGCTCAAGTCGCAGCTCGAGGCCAGCGGCCTGTTCCGGGTGAACCTGCAGTCCACCGAATGGGTGAGCTACCAGCGTGAGCGCGCCCGCGACTCCTACCCGCTGTACCAATTCGGCTGGTTCCCGGACTTTCCGGACCCGGACAACTACCTGACCCCGTTCTTCGCGCCGAACAACTTCCTGCAGTCGCACTTCGAGAACCCGGGCATCACCGCCCAGCTGCTCGCGGAGACCACGACGACGGACAAGACCAAGCGGCTCGAGATCCTCAAGGGCGTGCAGACGGACCTGGCGCAGAACTTCGTGCCGATCCTTCCGCTGTTGTCCGGCAAGCAGATCGCCGTCTCCGGCAAGAACGTGCAGGGCGTTGAACAGACTCTCGACGCGTCCTTCAAGTTCCGTTACACGGTGCTGAGCAAGTGACATCCGGCGAAGCCGGGCCCGGGACGATAGCTGCTCCAGAAACGAAGCCAGCGCCGGCCCGGGCCCGGCGCTTCGGCGTGCCACGACCAAGGAAGGGCGGGAGCGATTCCCGCCAGCTCGCACTGCTGCGCTACCTGGGCGTGCGACTGCTGCTGATCCCGGTGACCGCGTGGATCCTGGCCACCGTCGTGTTCTTCCTGATGCGCGTGGCGGGCGATCCGATCAGTGCGGCCATGGGTGGTCGAATGACCCAGGAGCAGATCGAGATTCGCAAAGAGGCGGCCGGGCTGAACCGGCCGATCATGTCGCAGTACTGGGACTACATCTCCGGTCTGCTGCAAGGGGATTTCGGTAAGTCGCAGGACAACCGGCAGATCAGCGACGTGATCACCACCTACGGTGCGGCGTCGGCGGAGCTGATGTTCTGGGCGCTCATCGTGGCCTTCGCGATCGGCATCCCGCTGGGCAGATACGCGGCGACACACCGGGATTCGATCTCGGACACCGGTCTGCGATTGTTCGCCATCCTGGCCTACGCGGCGCCGGTGTTCTTCGTCGGTCTGCTGCTCAAGCTGGTCTTCGCGGTGAAGCTCGGCTGGCTGCCGGTCGCGGGTCGGGCGAGCACGAATGTCGAACTGCAACTGCAGCACGTCTCACCGAAGACCAACATCATGCTGGTCGACGGGTTCCTTTACGGGGACACCGATTACATCATCGACGTGCTGAAACACGCTGTCCTACCGGCGATCGCGCTCGGGCTGCTCACCGCGGGCATCTTCCTGCGGCTGGTGCGGATCAACCTGATCCAGACGCTGCGTTCGGATTACGTGGATGCCGCGCGAGCGCGTGGCCTCTCCCAACGGGTGGTCACCGGGCGACACGCGTTCCGCAACGCGATGATTCCGATCGTCACCGTGATGGGCATGCAGATCGCCATGATGCTCGGCGGCGCGGTGCTGACCGAGACCACCTTCGAGTGGAAGGGCCTCGGCTATCAGCTCGCGCAGTATCTGACCGCCCGTGACTTCGTGGCGGTGCAGGGCATCGTCGCGTTCATCG
The DNA here is from genome assembly GCF_050955855.1 of Nocardia sp. CA-128927. Lineage (NCBI taxonomy): Bacteria > Bacillati > Actinomycetota > Actinomycetes > Mycobacteriales > Nocardiaceae > Nocardia > Nocardia sp. CA-128927. The sequence continues at coordinate 905,540 of NZ_CP192087.1, forward strand.
CGATCTTCGTCGCGTTGATGAGCTTCCTGGTGGATGCCCTTGTGGCACTGATCGATCCGAGGGTGAGGTTCTGATGACCGCACCGGAATTGTTGAACGAGCCCGTCACTGTGCCGGTGGTTCCGCCGTCGGCCAAACGCGGCATCCCCGGCCTCCGGCTGTTCACTATGACCGCGGGCTTGCAACGCGCGACCCTGATCCTCGGTTTGGTGCTGGTTGCGATCTTCGTGCTCACGGCCGTCTTCGCACCGCTGATCGCGCCCTACGGTTTCGCGCAAAGCGCCACCGACGGTGTCGATTTCGTCCGTCAGCAGGCGCCGTCGGCGGACCACTGGTTCGGCACCTCGGTGCGCGGCGAGGACGTGTTCTCCCGGGTGATCTGGGGTGCCCGCACCGCGCTGTTCGTGATCGTGATCTCGCTGGTGCTCTCGCTGTTCATCGGCGTGCCGCTCGGCCTGCTCTCCGGCTACCTCGGTCGCTGGTTCGACCGGGTGCTCGTGCTGTTCATGGACGCGATGTACGCCTTCCCGACGCTGCTGCTGGCGATCGTGGTGTCCATCGTGGTCGCGGGCGGCCGGTCCACCAGCCTGGGCGGCGTGCTGTCCGCGGCGGTGGCCATCACGGCGGTCTTTGTGCCGCAATACTTTCGGGTGGTGCGCAACGCGACCGTGTCGGTGAAGAACGAGCCGTACGTGGACGCGGCCCGGGTGACCGGCGCGTCGACCGCGCGAATCCTGTTCCGGCACATCTTCGCCAACGTCACCCAGTCGCTGCCGGTCATCGTCACCCTCAACGGGTCCGAGGCCATCCTCACCCTCGCGGGCCTCGGCTTCCTCGGGTTCGGCATCGAGCCGACCCAGGCCGCCGAGTGGGGCTACGACCTGAACAAGGCGTTGTCCGATGTGTCCAACGGCATCTGGTGGACCGGTATCTTCCCCGGTTTCGCCATCGTGCTGGTGGTGCTCGGCATGACGCTGGTCGGGGAGAGCCTCAACGAGGTGCTCAACCCGGTGTTGCGGACTCGACGCGCGGTCGCCGCGGCGCCGGGCGACGCGATCACCGTCGCGGGCATCGAGGTCGCCGACCCGAACGAGCTCGAAAGTGCGAGCGACACAGCCGATATCGAGTCCGGTGGCGCGAAAGCCGTTGGCGACGACGTCGATCTGGTCAAGGACCGCACCGCTGGGAAGGACACACCATGAGTGAGCGAAGCGAGCGAATCATGACACAGCGTGCCTTGCGCGTGACGGAGCCGAGCGCTAGCGAGGCGCAGTCATGAGTAAGGCACCAGTGGTCACCGACCGCAGCAAGCCGGCGCTGTCCATCGAATCGCTGTCGGTCACCTTCGCCACCGACGCCGGACCCGTCTACGCGGTCACCGACGTCTCCTATGAAGTGTTCCCCGGCGAGGTGCTCGCCATCGTCGGTGAGTCCGGCTCGGGCAAGTCGGTGAGTTCGCGCACCGCGATGGGCCTGTTGCCGCTGACCGCGCGGGTGCGCGGTCTGGTCACCCTCGGCACCGAGAACATCACCTCGATGAACGAGCGACAGCTCACCGCGCTGCGCGGCGGCGCGATATCGATGGTGTTCCAGGAGCCGGGCCTCGCGCTCGACCCGCTGTTCACCGTGGGCTTCCAGATCTGCGAGGCGCTGCGCGCGCATTCGAAGATGAGCAAGAAGGACGCGAAGGCGCGCGCGATCGAACTCCTGCGCATGGTGGGTCTACCGGACCCGGAGCATCGGGTGAACTACTACCCGCACCAGCTCTCCGGCGGCCAGAAGCAGCGCGTGGTGATCGCCATCGCGATCGCCTGCGAGCCGAAGGTGATCATCGCCGACGAACCGACCACGGCGCTCGACGTGACGGTGCAGGCGGAGATCCTGGAGCTGCTGCGTGACCTGCGCGACCGGATCGGCAGTGCCATCGTGTTGATCACGCACAACATGGGCGTGGTGGCCGACCTGGCCGACCGCGTCGTGGTGATGCGCAACGGCAAGGTGGTCGAGCAGGCTCCGGTGGACGAACTGTTCGCCAGTCCGAAGGCGGACTACACCCGGGCGCTGCTCGCGGCCGTGCCGCACCTCGGCACCGAGCAACTGGCGCACGGTCCGGCCGAAGAAGTGGCCGCGACCGCCGAGCCGGTGCTCGAGGTGTGCGATCTGGTGGTCGAGTTCCCCGGCTCGTTCGGGCGGCCCCCGTTCCGCGCGGTCGACGATGTGAATCTCTGCATCGGTCCGGGCGAAACCCTCGGCCTGGTGGGCGAATCCGGCTCGGGCAAGTCGACCATCGGCCGCTGTGTCGCCGCGCTGCAACGCCCGACCTCGGGCGTGGTGAAGATCCGCGGACAGGACATCGCGGGCATGTCCGGTCGCAAGATGAAGCCGATCCGGCGGCGCTTCGGGTTCGTGTTCCAGGACCCGGCCAGCTCGCTGAATCCGCGGCTCACCGTCGGCGAGTGCGTCGCCGAGCCGCTGCTCGTGCACAAGATGGGCAGCGCGGCGGAGATCAAGGCGCGGGTGCGCAAACTGCTCGACGATGTGCAGCTGCCCGCGGGTACCGAGCGCCGGTATCCGCACGAGCTGTCGGGTGGTCAGCGCCAGCGCGCGAGCCTGGCCAGGGCCCTGGTCCTGGATCCGGATCTGCTGGTCGCCGACGAGCCGACCAGCGCGCTGGACGTCTCCGTGCAGGCCGCGGTGCTGGAGTTGTTCGGGCAGCTACAGCGCGAATGCGGCTGGGCCTGCCTGTTCATCAGCCACGATCTCGCGGTGGTCGACCAGCTGGCCGACCGGATCGTGGTGCTGCGCAACGGCGCGGTGGTCGAACAGGGTGATCGTGATCGCATCCTGCGGGCGCCGACCGAGGAGTACACGCAGCGCCTGGTGGCCGCGGTGCCGGTGCCGGATCCGGTGGAGCAGCGCAGACGACGCGCGGAGACCGCGGCGCTGTTCGCGAACGCCGCTACCTGATTGTCGCAATACGGTTTGGCTCACCCGATTGTCAATAGGGTGAGCCAATACCGGTGCAACGTCGTTATCGGGTTCCGGTAGCGTGAGCAGGCATCTATCCGCCGATTCGGTTTGGAGCTTTCCCCGAAAATGACTGAACAGACCCCCAGTGGTGGTGCCTCTTACGCCGCGGCAGGCGTGGATATCGAGGCAGGTGACCGCGCAGTCGAGTTGTTCGGGCCATTGGCGAAGAAGGCGAGCCGCCCCGAGGTCCAGGGCGGCCTCGGCGGGTTTGCCGGGCTGTTCGCACTCAAGGGCGGCTACCGCGAACCGCTACTCGCCGCGTCCACCGACGGGGTCGGCACCAAGATCGCGGTAGCGCAGGCGATGGACAAGCACGACACCGTCGGCCTCGACCTGGTCGCGATGGTCGTCGACGACCTCGTCGTGTGCGGTGCCGAGCCGCTGTTCCTGCAGGACTACATCGCCATCGGCAAGGTCGTCCCGGAGAAGGTCGCCGAGCTGGTCTCCGGCATCGCCGAGGGCTGTGTCCGGGCCGGCTGCGCGCTGCTCGGCGGCGAGACCGCCGAACACCCCGGCCTGATGGACCCGGACGACTACGACCTGTCCGCGACCGGTGTCGGCGTGGTCGAGGCCGACGCGGTGCTCGGCCCGGACCGGGTGCGTCCCGGTGACGTGGTCATCGCGATGGGCTCCTCGGGCCTGCACTCCAACGGCTACAGCCTGGCCCGCAAGGTGCTGCTCGACATCGACCGGATGTCGCTCACCGGGCACATCGAGGAGTTCGGCCGCACGCTCGGCGAGGAACTGCTCGAGCCGACCCGGATCTACGCCAAGGACTGCCTCGCGCTGATCGCCGAGACCGACGTGCGCACCTTCGCGCATGTCACCGGCGGCGGACTGGCCGCCAACCTGGGCCGGGTGCTGCCCGCGGGCATGGTGGCCGAGCTGGATCGCGGCACCTGGAACCCGGCGCCGGTGTTCAAGATGATCGCGCAGCGCGGCCGGGTCGAGCGGGTCGAGATGGAGAAGACGTTCAACATGGGCGTCGGCATGGTCGCCATCGTCGCGCCCGAGGACGTGGACCGGGCGCTGGCCGTGCTGACCGCGCGGCACATCGAGTGCTGGACGCTGGGCACCGTGAAGAAGGCGAAGGATTCCGACGCCCTGCGTGCCGTTCTGGTGGGCGAACACCCGCGCTTCTGAGACCACTACACAAACGCAAACCAGCGTCCCGCATCGCTCAGATGCGGGACGCTGGTGTGTTCTAAGCTTTTTCGGCGTTATCCGTCAACGCGCGGCAACGGCAGAAAGAGGAGGCACGCTGACCTCCCCTTTCGAACGTTGCTTCGAGTCAGCGGCGCCAGTCGTCGTAGTCGTCCTCTTCGAATTGGTTAGAGGACTTGTCCGCGTCGTGCTCATCGGACAGCACACCACTCCGTTGGGAGTGGGGGCTTCCCGAAAGCTCGCGCTGAAGGCTCGCGAAATCGCTCGGCGGGCTGCTGTACTTCAGCTCGCGTGCGACTTTGGTCTGCTTTGCCTTAGCCCGGCCACGGCCCATGGCTGACCCCCTCGCGTCACTGCGGGGCGGCCTGGGGTTTGGTTGGCGGCCCCGTTCGAATTAATACTCTTCCTGACAGACACTTTAGCGTGTGTCCGGCCGTCCCGCTTCCAGGAGTGGGTGAAGAACCTCCGAAGTGGTTCCGTTTGCCCGTTTGTCGCCCCCGGTCCGTCCGGTCAGAGCACCCCGGGGATCGCGCGAATCACGCCGACTCGGGCGCCGCCGCCGAGCACCGCGGGGGCCGCCAGCTCGGTGTGCGCGTCGGTCCAGTCGACCCCGATCCGGTGCAAAATGGCCAGCGTCAGGGGTATTCGGGCACGGTCGCTGCCGTCCTCGATCTTGTACGCGAAGGCCGTTCCGTCGGGCAGCGCACCGGCGTGCACACCATCCGCGCCGATCTTGCAGACCAGTCCGGGGGTGGCCTGCATGGTCAGCAGATCGGGTGCGTTGGTGCCGGAAATCACTCGCGGATGGGCGCGGATGGCGTCGGCGACGCGGCGCTCCGGCGCGTCGGGATCAGCGGTCGCCATGGTCGCGAACACCCGGGCGAGGTTCACCAGCGACACCGGAATGATCGGCAGGCCACAGCCATCGATGCCGAGATCGGTCTCGGGTTCGCCGGTGAGATCGGCGACGGTGGCGATCACCGCCTGCTGCAGCGGATGCGCCTCGTCGAGATAGCCCTCGGTCGGCCAGCCGTTGATCGCGCAGGTCGCCAGCATCGCGGCGTGCTTGCCCGAGCAGTTCATGTAGATCCGGCGAGGTTCGTGCGAACCCGAAAGCACGGCCGCGCGCGCCTTGTCGTCGACCGGCAGATCGGGCGGGCATTCCAGGGACTTCTCGTCGAAGCCGAACCGGTCGAGCAGCCGGCGCACCAGCGCGACATGATCCGGTTCGCCGTAGTGCGAGGCGGTCGCGATGGCCAGCTCGGCGTCGTCGACCGGCTCGAACCCGTGGCGCAGCAAGGTGATCGCCTGCATCGGCTTGTTGGTCGAGCGCGGGAAGATCGGCAGGTGCACCTCGCCGAGCGCGAGGGTCGGCTCGCCCGCGGGATCGAGGATGACGGCCGAGCCGCGGTGCACGCACTCGCGGAAGCCGGAGCGGACTACTTCGACCAGTTCCACACTCACAGTTGCGCTCCCGTGTCGAGTTCGGCGCCACGTCGCGTGGCCGGATCGGTTTGTTCGTCGGTTCGGCGGCGCGCCGCGCGGTCGGCGTTCGCGTGTCGGCGGGCGTGGCGTTCGATCTGCATGCGCGCGTCGTCGGAGAGGGTCGGCTCGTCGGTGAGCAGGATCGCCAGCAGGTCCGGGTCGTCGCCGTTGAACAGGTCGCGGACGGTGATGCCGTGGTCCGGGACGGACACCACCGACACGGTGTCGCCCGCGCCGATCGTGCCCTCGGTCAGCACACGCAGGTAGGCGCCGGTGTCGGCCTGCCGGGTGAATCGCTTGACCCACTGGGCTTCTCCGCTCCAGTGCTGGAAGGTGGCGCATGGAACCCGCGGCGCGCTCACCTCGAGCAGCGTGTCGCCGATGGCCCAGCGGGCGCCGAGTACCGCGTCGCTGACCGCGAGGCCCGCGATGCGCAGGTTCTCGCCGAACCAGCCCGCGGGCAACTCGCGATCGAGCGCGTTGCCCCAGCGGCGGGCGTCTTCGTCGGCGTAGGCGTAGACGGCCTGGTGCACGCCGCCGTGGTGCTCGGTGTTGCACACGTGATCGCCGTCGAGACCGAGCGCGCGCACCGGTACCCGGCCCGGCATCGGGCGCTTGTCGATCGCGCTCTTGCCGACTCGGCCCGGTACGTCGAGCTCGGCGTGCACCACACACACGGCCAGCACCTGGCCGGTATCACCGGTTCGCATCGGAGTCACTCCTCTCGTCACGTAGTCGGGCCAGGGATTCGGGGTGCCGAAGGCATCGCTCAGCGCGCACGCGGAGCTTGCGCCCCTTCGGTATTCGACGGTCATGGCCGCGTCAGCGTCCGCGGAGCCGATCGACGGCGAGCCTGCCCGCCTGCGGTGAGTCGTCGGTCGGCACCGAATCCGGGTCGATGGCGGCGGCGGACGATCCGGCGGTCAGCGCGGTGTCGGCAGAGACGGTGCGTTTGATCAGTGCGAGCGCGATCGGGCCGAGTTCGTAGTGGTCGATGACGGTGCCGAGGCGGCCGATCGTGCGGCCACCCGCGGCGATGTCGGCGCCGGTCTCGGGGCGCTCGTCGGCCGAACCGTCCAGGTGCAGCAGCACCAGGTGCCGCGGCGGCTTGCCCAGGTTGTGCACCCGCGCCACGGTTTCCTGGCCGCGGTAGCAGCCCTTGTCCAGATGCACGGCGCCGTATTCGGTGACCCCGCCGATCCAGCGGGCCTCGTGCGGGATGGTGCGTTCGTCGGTGTCGAGTCCGATCCGCGGTCGCACGGCGGCGACCCGCAGGGCCTCGAAGGTCCACATGCCCGCCGGCTCGGCGCCCGCTTCGGTCAGGCGGGTCCACCACTCGGTGAGCCGGTCGCGCGGGATGAGCAGATCGAAGGAGTCGGCGGTCGGCCACGGCATGCGCCGGAGGAAGCCGCCGCCGGGCAGCGCCACGGCCTCGTAGGTGCCGGGCAGGGTGGCGACACCGAGGGCGGCGAGCACCTCGGTGGCCTTCGGGCCGAGCAGGCTCAGCACCGCGTGATCGGACTCGGTCGGCTGCGCGTCGGCCCAGAAGACCATCTTCTTCAGGAAGTCCAGCAGGGCCTGGCCGCGGTCGGCTTCGGTGTCGATCCAGACCGTGCTGTCCAGGTCGGTGAGCACGAAGTGGTTCAGCACCCGGCCGTTGAGATCGAGGTCGAGGTTCTCCGCGGACTGTCCGTCGCGCAGGGCGGCGATGTGCTGGCTGCTGATGGTGTGCAGCCAGGTCAGCCGCTCGGCGCCGGTGATCTGCAGGACGAAACGGTGCGAGCGATCGATGACCGCCGCGCGTTCGACGGCGGCTCGCTGTTCACCGAGCGGATCGCCGTAGTGCCAGGCGACGGCGGCGTCGGGGGACCCCGGCGCTCCCGCGACGGCTCCCGAAACAGCGAGGATAGGGCTGGGTGCAACGACCACGGACACGTTTCCACTGTAGGCGGGGTCGGACCGTGGTGTCGGAACCGGGGCGCGGGGCGGGCTTGTGGGCGCGGTTGCGCGAGGCCGCCGAGAGTGGTTGCGAGCGACGATGCGCTAGGCCCCGCGCCGACGCGCTCGCGAGCGCGTCGGCGCGGGGCCGCGCAGGGACGTTCGTGAAGGCGAGCTGAAGGCGTGTGAGTGAACCTGAAGGGGCAGGTTATAAAAGATGCCGCGAAGTCTGCCGTGACCTAGGCGAGACATTGCAACACCGCCTAGTCTCGACGCATGGTAGATCGGGTTCTTGTCTCTCTCGACGGCGCGGTCCGGGACGCGGACGCGCCGTTGTTGTATGCGGACGACATCGGCGTATTGCGTGGCGACGGTATTTTCGAAACAGTGCTGGTGCGCGCGGGCAACGCGTGCGCGATCGAATTTCATCTAGGCAGGCTGCGCCGCTCGGCGCAGGCGCTGGATCTGCCCGAGCCCGAGATCGGGCGCTGGCGGGAAGCGGTCGAGCGCGCCGCGAAGGAGTGGGGCACCGACCGCGAAGGCGTGATGCGGCTGGTGCTCACCCGCGGGCGCGACAGTGAGCTATCGGGTGTGGCCGAGAAGGTGACGAGCGGCGATCTCGCCGCCGCCGTTCCGGTGCCCACCGCGTATGTGCTCGTGCTTCCGGTGCCGGATCGGGTGCAGAAGGCGCGCACCGAAGGTGTCTCCGTGGTGACGCTGTCCCGCGGCATCTCGATCGATCTGGCGCAGGCCGCGCCGTGGCAGCTGCTCGGCGCGAAGACGCTGTCCTATGCGTCCAATATGGCGGCGCTGCGGTTCGCGGCGCGGATGGGCGCCGACGACGTGATCTTCACCAGCACCGAGAACCGGGTGCTGGAAGGCCCGCGCTCGTCCGTGGTGATCGCGCGGGACAAGCAGCTGATCACGCCGCCCGCGAAAAACGGCGTGCTGCCGGGTGTCACCCAGCGCGCGCTGTTCGTCGAGGCGGAGAAGGCGGGGTGGGAGTGCGTCTACAAGTCGCTGTTCACCGCCGACCTGCTCACCTGTGACAGCGTGTGGATGATGTCCAGCGTCTCGCTGGCGGCGCGGGTGAATTCGTTGGACGGGCTGCGGATGTCGGCGCCGGACAACGCGCAGGAGATCATCGATTTGGTTGGTCGCGGTATCGAGCGAGCGGGCGCCATCGGCGATTGGTGAGGTTCTCCTCGGGCGACCGGTGACTGCCCGCACCGGGCGCTGACGGGGAATCCACCGGCGTGATGTGCGTCCTACTTGCACGGCTTTGCCGGGGGTGCGAGCTCGGAAAACCGCTGTTTAAGGCCGAAAGTCCCGGTGTGTCGTGGCGTAGGACTCATTGTTCTGAACTGCCTCCGACGTAGTATTACTACGTCATGTCGTAGACGACGAGGAGGTCGTGTTGAACGCCCTGGACATCTCTCGATGGCAGTTCGGCATCACGACGGTCTACCACTTTCTGTTGGTGCCGCTGACTATCGGACTTGCTCCTTTGGTCGCCGCCATGCAGACGGCCTGGGTGATCACCGGTAAGGATCACTGGCTGCGGCTGACCAAGTTCTTCGGCAAGCTGTTCCTGATCAACTTCGCGCTGGGTGTCGCCACCGGCATCGTGCAGGAATTCCAGTTCGGAATGAACTGGAGCGAGTACTCCCGCTTCGTCGGCGACGTGTTCGGCGCACCGCTCGCGCTCGAGGGTCTGGTCGCCTTCTTCATGGAGTCGACCTTCCTCGGGCTGTGGATCTTCGGCTGGTCCCGATTGCCGAAACTCGCGCACCTGGCCACCATCTGGATGGTGGCGATCGGCGTGAACGCGTCGGCGTACTTCATTGTCGCCGCGAACTCGTTCATGCAGCATCCGGTGGGGGCGCGGTTCAATCCGGAGACCGGACGGGCCGAACTCGAAAGCATCGTCGCGGTGCTCACGAACAACACACTGCTGGCGGCCTTTCCGCACGTTGTCGCCGGATCCTTCGTCACGGCAGGCACTTTCGTGGCGGGTATCGCGGGCTGGTGGATGGTGCGCAAGGCGCGCAGCGGCGATGCCGCCCAGTTGGCGGAGGCGCGCACCATGTGGCGACCGGCGGCGCTGGTCGGCATCTGGGTGATGATGCTGTCGCTGGTCGGGTTGTTCTTCACCGGCGACACCCAGGGCAAGCTGATGTTCGAGCAGCAGCCGATGAAGATGGCCTCGGCGGAATCGTTGTGCCACACCGAAACCGATCCCGATTTCTCCATCCTGACGGTCGGCACGCACAACAACTGCGACAGCGTCACGCACGTGCTCGAGGTGCCCTTCGTGCTCCCGTACCTGGCCAAGGGCGAGTTCAGCGGCGTCACCCTGCCCGGCGTGATCGACCTGCAAAAGGAATACAACGAGAAGTACGGCGTCGGCGACTACCGGCCGAACCTGTTCGTCACCTACTGGTCGTTCCGGGCGATGATCGGCCTGGCCGCGGGCTCGGCACTGCTGGCGCTGGCCGGGCTGTGGCTCACCCGCCGCGGCCGGGTGCCGAACCAGCGCTGGTTCTCCTGGCTCAGCATCCTGATGATTCCGACGCCGTTCCTGGCCAACAGCGCGGGCTGGGTGTTCACCGAAATGGGCCGCCAGCCTTGGGTTGTCGTGCCGAACCCGACCGGCGATCCGAACCTGCGACTGATGGTGCAACAGGGCGTCTCGAACCATTCGGCCGGTGTGGTGCTGTTCTCGCTGATCGTTTTCACGCTGCTGTACGGCGCGCTGGCGGTGGTGTGGTTCTACCTGATGCGGCGCTACGTGATCCACGGGCCTGATCCGGCTCCGGTGGTCGCCGAGGGGCCCGACGATACCGATGGGTCGGGTGGGCATCGTGCCGAAGAGCCTGCCGTCGAACAACTTTCGTTCGCCTACTAGGAGCCGACGATGAGTCTGCAAGAGTTCTGGTTCGTGCTGATCGGGGTGCTGTTCACCGGTTACTTCGTGCTGGAGGGCTTCGACTTCGGGGTCGGCATGCTGATGCCGATTCTCGGTCGGGGTTCCGATACGCGAAGGCGGGTGGTGCTCAACACGATTGGTCCGGTGTGGGACGGCAACGAGGTGTGGGTGATCACCGCGGGCGGTGCCATGTTCGCGGCCTTCCCCGAGTGGTACGCCAGCATGTTCTCCGGGTTCTATCTGGCGCTGCTGTTGCTGCTCGTCGCGCTCATCCTGCGCATCTGCGCGATCGAGTATCGCGGCAAGATCAACGATCCGCGCTGGCGGGCCCGCTGTGATCTCGGCATCGGAATCGGTTCCTGGATACCGGCTCTCGCGTGGGGATGGGTGTTCGCCAATATCGTGCGCGGGGTGCCGCTGAACGAGAAGAAGCAGTTCGCCGGTTCGGTGTGGGACCTGCTCGGTCCGTACGCCCTGCTCGGCGGGTTGACCACGGGGCTGCTGTTCGCCTTGCACGGCGCGGTGTTCCTCGGGCTGAAGACCGGCGGCGAGGTGCGCGACGACGCGCAACGCACGGCGAAGCTGCTGCTGGTGCCGACGGCTGTGGTCGTCGGGGTGTTCGGATTCTGGACGCAGCTGGCCTACGGCACCGGGTGGACGTGGATTCCGTTGGCGCTCGCGGTGATCGGGCTCGTCGCCGCCGCGGTGGCGGTGTTCGCCGATCGCGACGGGTGGGCCTTCCTCGGCACCACGATCACGGTGGCGGCGGCGACCACGCTGCTGTTCGGGTCGCTGTTCCCGAATGTGTTGCCCTCCACCATCGATGCGGCGTTCAACCTGACCATCCACAACGCGTCGTCCACCCCGTACACGCTGAAGGTGATGAGCTGGGCGGCGGTGCTCGTCACGCCGGTCGTGCTGGTCTACCAGGGCTGGACGTACTGGGTGTTCCGCCAGCGGATCACCGTCGACCAGATCCCCGCACCGGTCGGCTTGCCGCTGGGACCCGTGAAGGACTGAACATGGCCCGCCCGCCTGTCGACCCGCGCCTGTGGCGGTACGCCCGCTCGGCCCGCCGCTACTTGGCGCTGAGTGTCGCACTGTCCGTGGTGATCACCGGTTCGATCGTGGTCGCGGCGGTCATGCTGGCCCGCGTGCTGGCCGGGGTCATCACCGATCCCGGCCGGTGCACGCTCGGCGAGTGGACGACGGAACTGCTGGTGCTCGCGCTCGCCATCGCCTGCCGGGTGCTCGCCACCTGGCTGCAATCGCGGCTGGCACACCGGGCGGGTGCGGGTGTGGTGGCGGAGCTGGAAACCGCCGTGCTCACCGCGGGTGCGCGGCTGCCACCGCGAGAACTCGAAACGCGCAGAACCGAACTCGCGGTCGTGGTCGGTACCGGACTGTCCGGGTTGCGCGGGTATCTGATCGGATACGTTCCCGCACTGCTGCTTGCGGTTCTCGTTCCGCCGATCGTGTTGGCGGTCATCGCGATCCACGATCCGATCTCGGGACTCATCGTGGTGATCACGCTGCCGCTGATCCCGGTGTTCATGATCCTGATCGGGTTGCTGACCCAGGGGCGTGCCGAGGCGACGCTCGCCGCCACCACGCGGCTGTCGGATCAACTGCTCGATCTGTTCGCGGGCATGCCGACGCTGCGGGCGCTGGGGCGGGAGCGGGGCGAATCGGTTCTGAACGAACAGGATTCGAGGCCGGGTAGCGGCGTCGCCGTGGCGGGTGAGGCCGATGCGTCGGGGATGCGTCTCGGCACGATGGCGCATCGCGTGCGTGCGCTGGGAGATGCGTTGCGGCAGCGGACCATGCGGGCGTTGCGGATCGCCTTCCTCTCCTCGATGGTGCTCGAGCTGCTCGCGACGTTGAGCGTGGCGCTGATCGCGGTGTCCATCGGCCTGCGGCTGGTGTACGGCGAGATGAGCCTGTACGCGGGCCTGGTTGCCCTGGTGCTGGCTCCGGAGGTGTATCTGCCACTGCGAATGGTGGGGGAGCGGTTCCATGCCGCACAGGACGGAATGGCGGCCGCGGACAAGGCTTTCGCTGTCCTCGAATCCGCGCCGGAAGCAACGGGTTCCGGCGGTGCGGAGGTACGGCACTTCGCCGGGGTTGTCGAACTGCGGGACCTGTCCGTCCGTGCGCGAAACGGGTGCGCGCCCGACGGGTTGTCGGCACAGCTCCGGCCCGGGGTGCTCACGGTGCTTTCCGGGCCCAACGGCAGTGGGAAATCGACAGCGGTGCAGGCGATCCTGGGATTGATCGAGCCGGACCGTGGCACCGTGATCGTCGACGGCATCGATGTGCGCGAGTTGGACCAGCACGAGTGGTGGGCACGCGTCGCCTGGCTGCCCCAGCGCCCGGTCCTGGTGCCCGGCACGCTGCGGGAGAATCTCGAGCTGTTCGGTGCAAAGGCCGACACCCCTGTCGCGCACGGACCGACCCGCATCGTCGACGACCTCGAAGCCGCCTGCGTCGCTACCGGTTTCGACGCGGTACTGAACGAGCTGCCCGACCGATGGGACACCGTGGTCGGTCCGGGCGGCGTCGGCCTATCCCTCGGCCAGCGCCAACGGCTCGCGCTGACCAGGGTGCTGGCCACGGACCGCCCGATCCTGCTCCTCGACGAGCCGACCGCCCACCTCGACGCCGACAGCGAAACCGCGGTCCTCGCGGCCCTGCGACAGCGCGCCCGAGACGGCGCGACCGTAATCGTGATCGGCCACCGCCCAACGGTTCTCGCCGCTGGCGACCATGTGGTTCAAGTACGCGCCGCCAACGATCTAGCGGGGGTGGCGATCCGATGATCGTGATGGGCAATTCGACTGCTCGGCGCGGCACGCCGCCGACCACGAGCGACCGTTCTGCACTGCTCAGTGATCTGCGGCGAATGTGGCGGCTGCTCGACCTGTCTCGGTGGCGGGTTGCGGTGGCGATCGCGTGGGGCGTGCTGGCGCTCGGCAGCGGGCTCGGGTTGGCGGCGCTTGCCGCGTGGTTGATTGCCCGTGCGTGGCAGATGCCGCCGGTGCTGGATTTGAGCATTGCGGTGGTGACCGTGCGGGCGCTGGGGATTTCGCGAGGGTTGGCCCGGTATCTGGAACGGCTTGCCACGCATGATGTTGCGTTGTGGGCGATGGCGACGGCGCGGACCACGGTCTATCGGACGTTGGCAGGCTCGGACTTCTGGTTGCGCAGGCCAACTGGTTCGCGCTCGGCGGCGGGGCGCTCCGGTGCTGCCGGGCCACTGCGGCGCGGTGATCTGCTCGTCCGGATCGGTAGCGACATAGACGATCTCGGTGCCGTCGTGGTTCGAGTATTCGTTCCGGTCGCGGTCGCTGGCGTGTTGTCCGTGATCGCGATCGGTCTGCTCGCCACGATCTCGGTGGCCGCGGCCGCGATTCTGGCGGGGGCACTGGCGCTTTCCGGGATTCTTGCCCCTTGGCTGTCGGCGAAGGCCGCGCGCGAAGCGGAGCAAGCCGTGCGCGCGGACCGGGCGGAGTTCACCGCGCAGGCCCTCACCGTGCTCGACCATGCGGCCGAACTGCGCGTCGCGGGTCGGCTGGACGCGGCACTCGACGCCGCTACCAAGGCATCTCGACGAGCGGTCGCGGCGGAGGATGCGGCGGCCGCACGCAGTGCGTGGTCGGCGGCGGCCACTCCGCTCTCGATCGGCGCGAGCGTGCTGGGGGCCTTGTTGATCGGCATCACCCTCTACGGCCCGTCCGGCGGCGCACCAGGCGCGATGACACCGATGGCGCTCACCGTGCTTGTCCTGCTGCCACTCTCGGCTTTCGAGGCGGTCGGCCCGTTGCCCGCCGCGGCGCAGTCGCTGACCACAGCCCGTGCGGCCCTGCATCGGCTGGTCCGGCTCGACGGTGGCACTCGGGTGCAAGCTGCGAACGACGATGCGAAGGTCGACAGGTCAGCAAGTGGTGCTGCCGCGCTGGAAGGCCTTCTCGCGCAACAACTCCCGGAGCTGCCGACGGGTCGCCGAATCGCCGTAGTCGGCCCGAGCGGAGCCGGAAAGACCACGCTGCTGATGCTATGGGCGGGTCTGTTCGATACACCTCGAACCGGTGTCACCCTCTTCGCGGAGGACGCCCACCTGTTCGGTACCTCGGTGCTGGAGAACCTGCGCGTGGCACGCGGCGACGTCACCGAGGAAGAGGCCGAAAGCGCCCTGCGCACAGTAGGTCTCGGCGACTGGCTCGGCTCCCTGCCGAAGGGTGTCCACACCGATCTGGTCGGTGGCGCGGCCGCAGTCTCCGGCGGACAACGCCGCCGCATCCTGCTGGCCCGAGCACTGGTATCACCCGCCCGAGTGTTGCTGCTCGACGAACCCACCGAACACCTCGAAGCCGAGGCGGGCGCACAGTTGCTGTGCGACTTGCTCGATGTAGACAGCGGACTGGTCGAACCCGATCGAACTGTGGTCGTCGTCACACATCAACTGCCGCCGGACCACCGCGCCGACGTGATCGTCCGAGTCGAAGCATCGGCGCAGGTACGGGCCGATTTCCTGGATCACGGAGTCCCCACTTCAGCCCACCGAGAAATTCCGTTGCCGACCCGCTGACTCCTCGCTAAATTCGTCAGTACACAAGGAAGGAGGTGGTTCGACGAATGTATGTTCAAAGGACTCGTGAGGTGGCTGCGCGCTAGCGCCACCGCTGCAGGTGATTCGCCGCGCGAGCGTTAGCGAATACCACGCAGTCACCCGGCCCCCGAGCCCCCGTTTGAGTCCGAACGGGACCCGTGCACTAACCCCGCACCGGTAAGGCTCGGGGGTCGTTCCTTTCCGCCTCTCCGCGTATTCAGGCCAGACTCGTGTGCCGCGCTAGTTGCGTTGGCGCCCAGCGGTGATGCGGTGGGTTGAGTTAGCCGGTGCCCGGTGAGTTACCCATGTGCTCGCGAAATCAGTGGGCGAGTTTCGATCATCTAGCCGATGTAGCGCTGCAGACGAGCCGAGAGGCGGGGCTCCAGCGGACCGTCGGCCACCACGCGCTCCTCGACGTAGGCCAGGTCGCCGCCCTCGACGATGCCGTAGAGGCGCTTCGCGCCGCCGACGACGATGCCGGACTGGCTGCGGATGACCACGTCGGTGGCGAGCTCCCAGGAGGACTGGGTGAGGGCCTGACCGTAGAAGAGTTCGACGATGCCGGTGCTGTGCGTGAGCAGCAGCTCGATCACCTCGTCGTTGCCGTCGATGCCGACCCGCCAGAAGCCGCTCTCGCGCAGATCGGGTCCGGAGTAGTTGCCCTCGGTGTCGAGCACCCAGGAGCGGGACTCCCAGGACAGGTAGTCGCCGCCGTCGTGCGCCACGATGATCTGCTGGCCGAAGCGGTAGTCGCCACGCTCGGGATGATGACCCTCGCCCTCGCCGCGCCACACGCCGACCATGGGCAGCAGCGCCAGCATGGAGGAACTCAGATCCGGCCCGAGCCGCAGGTTAGCGGTGTCCACGGGCAGCGGCAGATCGGGCAGCGCAGGAATGTTGCGGGCCCCGGTCGCCTTCGCCCGCTCGACGGCCTCGGACACGGCCTTATCACCGCTCCGGCGACCAGCCGGATCGGCCGAGCCGTTGCCGTTCAGTTGTTCACTCGCTTGCTCGGCCGGGTTTGAACCTTCGCTCGCGAGATCGCTCATGCCTGAGCCTCGCTGGCGCTCACCTCAGGCATGCGCGATGCGCACTGCGACATGATTCGCTCGCTGCGCTCGCTCATGACTCGGTGAACAGCCGGTAGAAGACGTACAGGCCGAACCAGCCGATGAGGATGGCGACGGCCACCAGCAGAATCTCGAAGAAGAGGACCACCTTTGGAGTCTAACGACAACCAGCGCCGCATACACAGACGACCCCGGTCCTTCCCGTCATAGTGGGGAAGCCCGGGGCCGTTAGCTGCGAAAGGTCTGCTTACTTGGCGACCGCGACGTCCACGGGGTGGATGCCCGCGCCTTCCGGACGAACCTCCGCGGAGCCGTTGCCGGCCGAGGAGAGCGCCCGCAACGTCCACGCACCCGGCGCGGCGAAGAAGCGGAAGTCGCCGGTGCCCGAGGCGACGACCTCGGCGGTGAAGTCACCGTTGCCGTCGAGCAGGCGCACGAACGCGCCGCCGACCGGCTGCCCGTCGGTGCTCAGGACACGGCCGGTGATGACCGTCTCCTTCTCCACATCGACGCCGACGGGAATGGCCTGACCCTGGGTAGGTGCTGCGCACATGGTTTTACGCTCCCAACTCGATCGGTGCACCGACGAGGGAGCCGTATTCGGTCCAGCTCCCGTCGTAGTTCTTGACATTGCTGTGGCCGAGCAGTTCCTGCAGCACGAACCAGGTGTGCGAGGAACGCTCGCCGATGCGGCAGTAGGCGATGGTCTCCTTCTCGCCGTCCAGGCCCGCTTCTTTGTAGATCTCGGTGAGCTCGGAGTCGGACTTGAAGGTGCCGTCCTCGTTCGCGGCCTTGCTCCACGGCACGTTGATCGCGGTGGGGATGTGGCCGGGACGCTGGCTCTGTTCCTGCGGCAGGTGCGCGGGGGCCAGGATCTTGCCGGAGAACTCGTCGGGCGAACGGACGTCGACCAGGTTCTTGGTGCCGATGGCGGCGATGACCTCGTCGCGGAACGCGCGGATGGTCACGTCGGGGGCGGCGGCCTTGTACTGGGTAGCCGGGCGGTTGACGCCGTCGGTGGACAGCGGGCGACCGTCGAGCTCCCACTTCTTGCGGCCACCGTCGAGCAGCTTGACGTTGTTGTGGCCGTACAGCTTGAAGTACCAGTAGGCGTACGCGGCGAACCAGTTGTTGTTGCCGCCGTACAGGACTACCTCGTCGTCGTTCGCGATGCCGCGCGCCGAGAGCAGGTCGGAGAACTGCTCCTGGTTCACGAAGTCACGACGAACTTGATCCTGCAGGTCCTTCTTCCAGTCGAGCCGGACGGCACCTTCGATGTGGCCACCGTCGTAGGCGGAGGTGTCCTCGTCGACCTCGACGAAGACGATGCCGGGGGCGTTGAGGTTCTCTTCGGCCCAGTCCACGGAGACCAGGACATCGGAGCGAGCCATGTTGTTCCTTTCAGAGATGACTTGCGGATCAGTTCGGTGCCGGGGACCCGGCGGTGTGAGCGTCAGACCCGGAGGCGGTAGCTTGCGTAACCACGGAGGGGCCGTGAACACCGCCAGTAGGAGCAGCAGTCCGGCGGAAACGAGCTACCAGGGGATAGATCTGGCAACCCAGGCAGATCCCGAACGCCGCGTTCAAGAACGCGGCGAACAGGGCAAAGCCGGCGAAGACCGCGCCGACAACTGTGGAGCCGAGCGCGAAGCCCAGCAGGCTGACCGCGGCGAAGACCAGGCCGAGCAGCTGCGCGAACTTCAGCGGCGGCACGGGTTCGGTCTCGGTGGTCGGTGCCACCCGCGGCGCGACGAACTTCGCGTAGATGCGGCCGTACGGATGCTTGCGCGGTCCGTAGGCGGCGCCGATCGCGAAGACCACGGCCTGGATGGCGATAAGCACCGCGGCGGCGATGGGGGAGAAGATGGCGGCGATCAGCACCAATACGAGGACGGCGGTGGTGACCCACGCGGCGAAGCGGGGGCCGCGAACATCTACCTGCCCGTTGGCAATTGGCTGATTCTGCGAAGTTTTACCGATTTCGGTGGACATTGTGCGTACTCCTGCGCTGGATGCGACTGATGGCTGGAAAATTGCCAGTTCGCCGGGGGATCAACGAGATCACTCGCACGGCGGACATAGGTCGGCGTCAGGAAATCTGAGAAGAGCCGACCGCTCAGCGGCACAGGCAGCAACAACCACCGAGGCGGCACAGGTCAACCGTGCGGCGTCGGGTGAGCATCAGCTCGTGGTTGTAAAGCACGAATGCAGTTTACCTAATCGAGCGGGAGAAAAGGACCCCGGGTTGATCACAGCTTTCCGGGGAACCTGTCAAGGCCGCTAAGCGGCGATGGTCAGCGGCTCCAGCGCGGAACGAAGATCGGTCACCTTCGGCACGCCGGAGATCCGAAAGCGTTCGCGCCCTTCACTATCGAAAACGAAGGTGGTCGGCAGCGAGAGCACGTTGAGTTCCTTGGCCAGCACGGGCTCGGCGTCGATGTCGACCTCGATGTCCAGCGGCGGTTGTGCCGACTCGGCCAGTTGCCCGGTGACATCGGCGACGACGCGGCGCACCGCGGCACAGGGTCCGCACCAGTCGGCGGAGAAATGCACTACGGCCGGACCGGATCCGGTCACGCCGACGGACGCGAGTAGATCGGCCCGCGCCGACTGTGTTTCGACGACATCGGCCGCGCGTACCTTGCCGTCGCGGCGACGCAACGCGATGCCCACCGCCACGGCGGCGAGCAACATCACTGCCAGAATTGTGATTTCGATCATGATCGCTGCCATCGGTCGAGGTCGATCGTCACGTTCACGCCCTTGCCCTCCACTACGATCCACCCGCCTTGCGCGCTCACCTTGGTGGGGTGGACACCGAACGGCAATTCCTTGATGTCGATAGTACGGGTGAAGCGCGCGAGCACCGCTTGGCGATTGGGCTCCGGGATGGCCGTCTCCGGAATCGTCTTCTCGTTGCCGGGCTGCGGGCAGAAGCCCGTCGCGACTACCTTGACCTGGTCACCCTCGATCGAGAGGTCGGCCTGGACGAAGACCTTGGTGGTGTCGTACTGGGTGTTCGGCAAGTCGGGCAGGCTGCCGAGCAGGCACAGCGGCTCGTCGCCGGTGGTGGTCATGCCGGAGCCGCCGGAGCCGCCCGTGCCGTCGGACTTGTCCCGCTCGGGCCCGCGCACCTGCAGGTCGGGGATGGTGAACAGCCGGCCGAGCTCGGTCGGTCCGATCCGCAGCGAGCTCTCGACCCGCTCCACCGGCACGTTGCGCAGGCTGCCGTCGACCAGATCACGCAGCGGTAGCCGCACGCCGTACAGGTTCGTTTCGAATTCGTACTCCCCCGACGTGTGCGGGCGGTTGCCGCCCGCCTTGATCCAGATGTTGTCGTAGCGGCCGTCGACCGCCTGCGCGAGGAATGACACCCCGCGGATGGCCACCGCCGGATCGGCGGGCAGATCGGCGCCCTGGCGTAGCGCGCGCGAGACCCGATATTCCGAATAGGCCGCGACGCTGAAATCAATGACAACTGCCAGTCCCGCGAGAATCAGCAGCCCGATGATGAGCTTGCGCATTGCTGAACCTTATTCGAGGGGTTGCGGGCGCGTATGCCCGAGGCCGCTTCGACAACCCCGCGCTATGGTGCGTTTCTGGTATCAGACATATCACTCGAGATGACTCGGCGACCCGGATGGCGAGGTCATCGGGGTTGACGCGCTAATCTTGCATCCGAATTACCTGTGATCAGCGACGTGGCCCCCGGCAGTGCGGCTGTTGTCCTCGGAGCTACTAGATGGGAGGAGAGCTTGTGGAGCTGCTCCTGCTGACCTCCGACCCCAACCCCGACGCGGTGTTGCCCTCGTTGTCGTTGCTGGCGCACAACGTGCGTCCGGCGCCGACCGAGGTCTCGTCCCTGCTGGAGGCGGGTACCGCGGACGTCGCACTGGTGGACGCGCGGACCGATCTGGCCGCCGCGCGCGGCCTGTGCCGCCTGCTCGGCAGCACCGGATCGTCGGTGCCGGTGGTCGCCGTGCTCACCGAGGGTGGCCTGGTCGCGGTGAACGCCGACTGGGGACTCGACGACATCCTGCTGCCCGGCACCGGCCCGGCCGAGCTGGACGCCAGGCTGCGGCTGCTGGTCGGCCGCAACGGCGGCGTGGCCAGCCCGGAGAACTCCGGCAAGATCACCCTCGGCGAGCTGGTGATCGACGAGGGCACCTACACCGCCCGCCTGCGCGGCCGCCCACTCGACCTGACCTACAAGGAATTCGAGCTACTCAAGTACCTCGCGCAGCACGCTGGCCGGGTGTTCACCAGGGCCCAGCTGCTGCAAGAGGTGTGGGGCTACGACTTCTTCGGCGGCACCCGCACCGTCGACGTACACGTGCGACGGCTGCGCGCCAAGCTCGGTACCGAGTACGAATCGCTCATCGGCACCGTGCGCAATGTCGGCTACAAGGCGGTGCGCCCGTCCAGGACGGCCGCCAAGGGCGAGTCGGCTTCCTTCACGGAGGACGAGACGGAGGGTACGGACGACGCGCCGCTGGCTCCGGTCAACGGCTCCTTGCAGTGAGTTCGGTGGGCCCGCCGCCCAATCCGAAACACCGCCACGTCATTATGTGTTCGCGTCGTGTTCAGCGCGATGGAGATGGTGTTCGAAGTGCCGTGACGAGGCCGCCTGCCGGTCTCGGCCGGTCACGAAATGCAGGGCTACGCAATGACGTTGTCCGGGTAGGGATCCCACTCGGGGTGCCGCGGAGCGCGAGGAATGGAGCCCGATGAACGGCGTGGCAACACAGTGGACCGAGCGGCTGGCATCGGACGCCGCCGCTGACGTCCGGCAACTGCTCGAGCGCGCGGTCGCCGCCGACGGCGTCGCCCCCATTTCCGAACAGGCGGTCCTGTCGTTGAGCGCGGGCGATGACCCCGCGGTGCGGCACCTGATCGCCGTGCGCGACGACGTGATCACCGGCTACGCGAATCTCGTTCCGGCCCATGGCGAACACCCGGCGATGGCCGAGGTCGCGGTCGATCCGCCCGCGCGCGGGCAGGGTATCGGCACCGGCTTGGTCGCCGCCGCGCTCGCCGAGGGCGGTCCGGGCACCAGGGTCTGGGCACACGGAAATCTGCCCGCCGCCAAGGCGGTTTCGGCGCGACTCGGCTTGTTCACCGCGCGCGAGCTGTGGCAGATGCGCCGACCGCTGGCAACACCTGAGCTACCGGAGATTGCCGCGCGCGGCCGGGTGACGATTCGTACCTACGCGGGCCCCGCCGACGACGCCGAATTGCTGCGGGTGAACAACGCCGCGTTCGCCTGGCATCCGGAGCAGGGCGGCTGGACCGCACGTGACCTCGAGGCGCGTCGCGCCGAGCCGTGGTTCGACCCGAAGGGCCTGTTCCTCGCGACCGACACCGCCGAACCCGGCCGCGTCCTCGGATTCCATTGGACCAAGGTGCATTACGATGAGAGCCCGGCGGTCGGCGAGGTCTACGTCGTCGGCATCGATCCGGCCGCGCAGGGCCGCGGACTCGGCCGCCTGCTGACCCTGGTCGGCCTGCACTATCTGCGCGACCGCGATCTCGCCGAAGTGTTGCTCTACACCGAGGCCGACAACACCGCGGCGGTGCACACCTACACCCGGCTCGGCTTCGCTCCCGCACACATCGATGCCGCCTATTCGGCGGCCTCAGCTGAATAGCAGGGGCCTGCTCGGGGGCGTCTGAGTAAAACTGGGGCTAATGTCACACATAACGCCCCAATCGCGCTTGCCTGTTCACTCGCCGTTCACTCAGGTCGGTCCAACTGTCAACCACGTGACTTTACGTTGATTGATGGGCAGCCCACGGCTGCCTGGTGCGCAAGTTCCCCGTGAACAGCACCACATCACCCGTCCGGGCCAGGTGAGGGACCGGACGAGTAGGACGCCTTTCCGGAGGAATTAGTGAATCTCAAGCGCAGCAGCGCCCTCGTTGGTGTGCTGGCCGTTGGTGCCATGACCCTCGTCGGGTGTGGCAGTGACGACAACACGACCAGCAGCAACGGCACCACCGCCAAGTCGGACATCGCCTGTGGTGGCAAGAAGGCGCTGAAGTCCAGCGGTTCCTCGGCGCAGAAGAACGCGATGGATCGCTTCGTCGCCGCCTACGAATCCAACTGCGACGGCAACACGCTGAACTACACCTCCAGCGGCTCCGGCGCGGGCGTCAACGAGTTCATCGGCGGCCAGACCGATTTCGGTGGCTCCGACTCGCCGCTCAACGCGAAGAAGGACGAGACCACCAAGGCGCAGGACCGCTGCGGCGCCCCGGCCTGGAACCTGCCGACCGTGTTCGGCCCGATCGCCGTCACCTACAACATCGACGGCGTGACCGACCTGGTGCTCGACGGCCCGACCGCCGCCAAGGTGTTCAACGGCGCCGTCACCACCTGGGACGCCCCGGAGATCAAGGCGCTCAACCCGAGCGCGAAGCTGCCGTCGGACAAGATCGCGGTGATCTTCCGCAGCGACGAGTCGGGCACCACCGACAACTTCCAGCTGTACCTGGACGCGGCGTCGGACGGCGCCTGGGGCAAGGGTGCGGGCAAGGCGTTCGCCGGCGGTGTCGGTGAGGGTGCGAAGGGCAACGAGGGCACCTCGGCCGCCATCAAGAGCACCAAGAACTCGATCACCTACAACGAGTGGTCCTTCGCCAAGTCGCAGAACCTGTCCATCGCGCAGATCATCACCTCGGCCTCCAAGGACCCGGTCAAGCTGACCGCCGCGTCCGCGGGCAAGGCCATCGACAGCGCGAAGATCAAGGGCGAGGGCAACGACCTGGTGCTCGACACCAGCTCGTTCTACAAGCCGACCGAGGCGGGCGCCTACCCGATCATCCTGCCCACCTACGAGATCGTCTGCTCGAAGTACAAGGATGCCGACGTCGCCAAGGCGGTCAAGGCGTTCCTGACCTCGGCGACCACCAACGGCCAGAAGGGTCTCGACGAGGCCGGGTACGTCCCGATCCCCGACAAGTTCAAGACCCGCCTGACCACCGCCATCAACGCCATCTCCTGATCGCAGCGCCGCAGCCATGACCGTGCACCCTGAGGTGACCGCCGCAGGCTCGTCGGATTCGACGGGCCCGCGGGCGGCCGGAGACATTGCCCCCATGTCGAGTGAACCCGGCACCGAGCCGGCCAAAAAGGCTCGCCCCGCCCATAACAATCGGGCCGAGACCGTCTTCCGGTCTCTTGCCACGGCTTCGGGGGCGACCATCGTCGCCGCCATCGCGCTGATCGCACTATTCCTGCTGATCCGCGCGGTGCCCTCGGTCATGGCGAACGACGCGAACTTCTTCACCAGCACCGAGTTCAACACCACCAACGCCGACCACCTGCGGTTCGGCATCCGTGACCTGTTCATGGTGACGGTGTTGAGCGCGATCTTCGCGCTGGTGATCGCGGTGCCGATCGGTGTCGGCATCGCGCTCTTCCTGACCCACTACGCGCCGAAGGTGCTGGCGCGGCCGTTCGCGATGCTCGTCGACCTGCTTGCCGCGGTGCCGTCGATCGTGTTCGGCCTGTGGGGCTTCCTGGTGCTCGCGCCGCAGATCGAACCGGTCCAGACGTTCTTGAACGACAAGCTCGGCTGGTTCTTCCTCTTCTCCGACGGCAATGTCTCGATCGCCGGTGGCGGCACCATCTTCACCGCGGGCGTCGTGCTCGCGGTGATGATCCTGCCGATCATCACCTCGGTGTCCCGCGAGGTCTTCAACCTCACCCCGCCCGCGCACATCGAGGCGGCCCACGCGCTGGGTGCCACGAAGTGGGAGATGGTGCGGATGACGGTGCTGCCCTACGGGCGCAGCGGTGTGATCGCGGGCTCCATGCTCGGCCTCGGCCGCGCGCTCGGTGAGACCATCGCGGTGCTGGTCGTGCTGCGTACCTCGGCCCAGGCCGGACACTGGTCGGTGTTCGACGGCGGCTACACGTTCGCGTCCAAGATCGCCTCCGCGGCTTCGGAATTCAGTTCGCCGCTGCCGACCGGCGCCTACATCGCGGCCGGCTTCGTGTTGTTCGCGCTGACCTTCGTCGTCAACGCGCTGGCGCGGCTCGCCGCGGGCGGAAGGGTGAACGGGTGATGACCTCGACAACGCTCGACAAGCCGATCAAGGCGCCGACGTTCCGTGACGTCAGCACCAGCCGCAAGATCCGCAACAACCTCGCGACCGGCGTGGTCTGGCTGTGCTTCGCCATCGCGCTGGTCCCGCTGGCCTGGGTGCTCATCATGGTGGTGAGCAAGGGCTTCGAATCGGTTGTCTCCCTTGACTGGTGGCAGAAGTCGCAGAAGGGCATCCTGCCCGATCAGTCCGGTGGCGGTGTGTACCACGCCATCTACGGCACCATCGTGCAGTCGGCGGTCGCCGCGGTGATCGCGGTGCCGCTCGGCATCATGGCGGCCGTCTACCTGGTCGAGTACGGCCGCGGCTGGCTGGCCAAGACCACCACCTTCATGGTGGACATCCTCGCGGGTGTGCCGTCCATCGTCGCGGCGCTGTTCATCTTCGCGCTGTGGATCGCCACCCTCGGCGCACCGCAGAGCGCGTTCGCGGTGTCGCTGGCCTTGGTGCTGCTGATGCTGCCGGTGGTGGTGCGCAGCTCCGAGGAGATGCTGAAGCTGGTGCCGGACGAACTGCGCGAGGCCTCCTACGCGCTCGGCATCCCGAAGTGGAAGACCATCGCGCGGATCGTGGTGCCGACCGCGCTGCCCGGCATGATCAGCGGCATCCTGCTCGCCCTCGCCCGCGTCATGGGTGAGACGGCGCCGGTGCTGGTGCTGGTCGGCTACAGCAAGTCGATCAACGGCAATCTCTTCGACGGCAACATGGCCTCGCTGCCGCTGCTGATCTACCAGGAGCTGGCGAACCCGGAGCCTGCGGGCCGGGCCAGGGTGTGGGGTGCGGCATTGACGCTGATCCTGCTCATCGCGCTGCTGTACGCGGCGGCCGCGGTCGTCAACAAGCTGCTCACGCGGAATCGATAGGAAACTCAGATGGCCAAGCGGATCGACGTCAAAGACCTGAACATCTTCTACGCAAAGTTCCACGCGGTCGCCGACGTGGACCTGACCGTGCTGCCGCGCAGTGTCACCGCCTTCATCGGCCCGTCCGGTTGCGGTAAGTCCACCGTGCTGCGGTCGCTCAACCGCATGCACGAGGTGACGCCGAACGCCCGCGTCGAGGGCGCGGTGCTGCTGGACGGCGAGGACATCTACGGCTCGCAGGTCGACCCGGTCGGCGTGCGGCGCACCATCGGCATGGTCTTCCAGCGCCCGAACCCGTTCCCCACCATGTCGATTCGCGACAACGTGGTGGCCGGGCTGAAGCTGCAGGGCATGCGCAGCAAGAAGGAGCTCGACGAGGTCGCCGAGCGCTCGCTGCGTGGCGCGAACCTCTGGAACGAGGTCAAGGATCGCCTGGACAAGCCGGGCGGCGGCCTGTCCGGCGGTCAGCAGCAGCGACTGTGCATCGCCCGCGCGATCGCGGTGTCCCCGGACGTGCTGCTGATGGACGAGCCCTGTTCGGCCCTGGACCCGATCTCCACGCTGGCGATCGAGGACCTGATCACCGAGCTGAAGAAGGAATTCACCATCGTCATCGTCACCCACAACATGCAGCAGGCTGCGCGGGTGAGTGACCAGACCGGCTTCTTCAACCTGGAGGCCCAGGGCAAGCCGGGCCGGCTGATCGAGATCGACGACACCGAGAAGATCTTCTCCAACCCCGGCCAGAAGGCGACGGAGGATTACATCTCCGGTCGCTTCGGTTAAGCAACAAGCGAAAAGGCCCGCACCTCAGGGTGCGGGCCTTTTCGTATGTTCGACAATGCTGTGCCGCAGCTGATTTCGGGAGCGGCAGGGACGAACGGTCCGTGCCCTCGCGAAATCAGCTGCGGCCCGGGGTAACTCAGGCTTCGACGTCGGGGTCCGGGGGGAGGACGCCGGTGACCAGGAAGATGACGCGGCGGCCGATCTCGACGGCGTGGTCGGCGAAGCGCTCGTAGTAGCGGCCGAGCAGGGTGACGTCGACGGCGGCGGCGACGCCGTACTTCCAGTCGCGGTCCATCAGCAGCGTGAAGAGGTGACGGTGCAGATCGTCCATCGCCTCGTCGTCCTCGTTGAGCTGCGCGGCGCGCTCCGGATCACGGGTCTCCAGTACCTCTTTGGCGCCCGCGCCCATGTTGACCGCGATGCGGCCCATCTCGGCGAAGTAGCCGTTGACCGCCTCGGGCAGCGCGTGATTGGGGTGGCGCCGCCGGGCCACCTTGGCCACGTGCA
Organism: Nocardia sp. CA-128927; assembly: GCF_050955855.1. NCBI lineage: Bacteria > Bacillati > Actinomycetota > Actinomycetes > Mycobacteriales > Nocardiaceae > Nocardia > Nocardia sp. CA-128927. The sequence continues at coordinate 932,029 of NZ_CP192087.1, forward strand.
GCGCGAGCGCGCCCATCCGGTTGACGTCGGCCACGATCTGGATCGCGCTCACCACCTGCCGGAGGTCACCGGCGACCGGTGCCTGCAGCGCGAGCAGTGCGAACGCCCGCTCCTCGGCGTCCTGGATCAGCTCGGCGATTCGGTCGGACTCGGTGATCACCTGCTCTGCCAGAGCGAGGTCGGCCTGGAGCAGTGACTGGGTGGCCCGGTCCATGGCCGACCCAGCCAGACCGGCCATCTCACCCAGCAGGTGGGCAAGATCGGCCATTTGCTCGTTGTAGATGACACGCATAAAACCAGACATTAGTTCCCCGCGCTGACCAAGTCACGAACAGAGGGTGAATGACCGGTGCTTAACGTTTGCGCCGGTGTTGCCGCAGGTCGCGTGGCCGGTTACTTGCAGGTCTCGTCCGCCGCGTTGACGTGCTCCAGGTCGGACGGCAGGGTGACCGGCGTCGCAGGCGCCATCGTGGGCATGTTCGAGATCGGATCGCCGACCGGCGTCGGCGCGCGCACCGTTCCGGTGAAGTCGCCGCCGATGACGACCTCGACGATGCCGCCGAGATCGCTGGCCGACTCCATCAGCGCGCCGGGGATCGAGCTGGCCACCGTGGCCGCGGCGGCCTCCTGCCCGGCCCCGTAACGGATCTTGGAGGTGACCTCGCTGCCGCCGGAGTAGTTGCCGATATTGAAGATGCCGAAGCCCTGGCTGCCGAGCTTGGTCGCCGCCCGCTGTGCCAGACCCGAGGTGCCCGAACCATTGGAGACCAGCAGCGACACCGTGCTCGGATCGACGGCGGTCAGCTTGGGCGGGGTGGGCGGTGCCGACGGGATGGAGCCGGGGGCGGGGGTGATCTTCTTCTCGCCAGGCAGCGGCTGATCGTCGCGGACGGCCTTGAAGATCGCCTTGATGTCCTGCTCGCGCGGGATCTCGTTGCCGTAGGAGGTGGTGCCCGCGGTCGGGATGGTCAGGAAGGTGACGGTGCCCGCGTCCAGCTTCTGCAGCGAGCGACCGAGGGTGAGCAGGTCCTGGGGCGTGACCCGGTCGACCGAGGTGTGGTTGGTGAACGCGTTGATGAAGCCGTTCAGCTTGCCGGGGTCGAAGAGCACCTTGCTGGACAGCGCGCCACGTAATAGCGAGGCCATGAAGCGTTGCTGCCGGTTGATCCGGTCGTAGTCGCTGCGCTCTTCGCCGTAGACATGGCGTGCGCGTACGTAATTGAGCGCGGTCGCGCCGTTGACCTTCTGCTTGCCCGGGTTCTCCAGCACGGTGCCGAGGATCTCGTCATTGATCGGCTTCGGCGAGCACACCTCGACGCCGCCGATCTGATCGACCATGGCCTCGAAGCCCGCGAAGTCGACCGCGATGAAGTGGTTGATCGCGCTACCGGTCATCCGCTGGATCGTGGTGAACAGGCACTTGGGTCCGCCGAGCGCGTAGACCGCGTTGAGCTTGTCGCCGATGGCCGACGGGAAGGTCTCGCTGGTGTACTGGGCCTTGTCGTTGTCCCAGCCGTTGCACTGCGGCCTGGTGACGTCGAGGTCGCGCGGGAACGAGACGACCACGACCCGCGAACGGTTCTTCGGGATGTTCACCAGCATCACGGTGTCCGCGCGGGATCCCTCGGCGTCGTCCAGCGTGCCCGCGCCGACCTGACTGTTCACGCCCGCGCGGGTGTCGGTGCCGACGAGCAGATAGTTCTCGTCGCCCAGCTGCGCGTCCGAGTCGACGACGTCATCGTTGTTGTCGACGATCGCGGAGATCTGGGTGAAGTTGTTGCCGGTGGTCCGCAGGTAGCTCCAGCCACCGCCGGTGGTGAGCAGGCAGAGCACCGCGAACATCGCCAGGGCGCTGCGGCCCGCGAGGCGCAGCCGCTTGTTGCGGCGCTGTTTGCTGGCGGCCAGGCGGGACAGTGGCGCGGCACCGACGGACTTGGGTTGTGCGGCACCGCTTTCGTCGTTGGTCGGCCACTCGGTCTTCTTGCGCTTGGCGCGGGTGGTCTCGGCGAGCGGCGGCAGGATGTCGGTGACCTCTTCGGCCGTTTCCTGCTTCGCCCGGGCCGGTGGGGTGGCCTTGCGGCTCTCCTCGGCCGGGCCGCGTCGACTAGGGGTGCGTGCCGCCGGTGCGCCCGCGATGTCCTGGACGACCGGTGAACCTGCCGTGCGCGCCGGTGGGCCGTCGGCGGGGCGTCTGGGGGCCTGCTCGGTGGGGCGGGCGGGCGCGGCTTGGCGTCGAGCGGCCGGATCGCCCTGGCGGCGGGCCGCCGGGTCCGGTTGACGCGGCGCGTCACCTTGGCGGCGGGCGGCGGGGTCGGGCTGGCGCGGCTGGTCGCCTTGCCGTCGCGGCTGGTCGTTCGGACGCCGTTGCTCGGCGGGCCGCGGGTCGGCCGGTGCGGATTCACCGCGGCGTCCGCCCCGGCTCGGCGCGGCGCCGGTCTCGGGTGCCTGCGCGGCGCGTCGGCCGCGGCGGCCGGTGCGCTCGTTGTCGACCTTCTGCACCAGATCCTGCACGGTCAGCGGTGCGTTGCCGGCGTCGGCGGTGGCATCGGTGTGACGGGATCGTCGGGACGACCGGGAGTCGTCTCGATCGGTGTTGTCCTCCGTGGGATAGCGCTCCCACGGGGCGCGATCTCCGGGCCGTGGCGAACGCCCGTGCCGATCGTCACCCACCAACGAACCTCGCTTTTCGTCTACGTCGCCGCCTTGGGCCGTACTCGACCGGCATGACCGATTCCGCAATGATAACGATTCCGCCACGGCGGGCCACCTGAGTGCGAAATCGAATTGGCCACAGTGTGGTTTGGATACCCGATTTGCGGTCGCTTCGCCTGGGTATCAGCCGGCCGCGCGCGCTCGGTTTCTCAGCCGCCGCTGTGCATTACGTCGGCGCCGTGCGGGACCGAGGGGTCCTGCGGGTCGTCCAGCCAACCGTGCGGCAACGCGACTTTGCCTGGGGAGCCTTGTCTTCCGCGCGGACCCTCGGCATCCCTGGGGAACGGAGCCGTCGGATCCAGCTGTCCGACAAGGTCTTCCAGCTCGGTGAGTCTGGACACCATGGCGAACGAGCGCCGCAGATCGGCGCCGACCGGGAAGCCCATCAGGTACCAGGCCATGTGCTTGCGTAGGTCGCGCATGGCCTTGTCCTCGCCCAGGAGCTCGGCCAGCAGCGCGGCATGCCGATAGAGCACCTCGCCGACCCGGCCGAGGTTCGGCGGCTCGGGCAGCGCCTCGCCGCGCAGCGCCGCCTGGAGTTCGGCGAACAGCCACGGGCGGCCCAGACAGCCGCGGCCGACCACGACGCCGTCGCAGCCGGTCTCGTCCATCATCCGGACCGCGTCGGCGGCGGAGAAGATATCGCCGTTGCCGAGCACCGGGATCGTGCCGACGGCTTCCTTGAGTCGCGCGATGGCCGACCAGTCGGCCTGGCCGGAGTAGCGCTGCGCGGCGGTCCTGGCGTGCAGCGCAACCGCTTGCGCGCCTTCGGCTTCCGCGATGCGTCCGGCGTCCAGGTAGGTCAGGTGTTCGTCGTCGATGCCGATCCGGAACTTCACCGTCACCGGGACGCCCGCCGGCTCGGCGGCGTGCACCATGGCCCGCACGATCTGGCTGAACAGCGCCCGCTTGTAGGGCAGTGCGGCACCGCCGCCGAGCCGGGTGACCTTGGGCACCGGGCAGCCATAGTTCGTATCGATGTGGTCGGCGAGATTTTCGCTTACGATGATCTTGACTGCTTCGGCCATCGTGGTCGGGTCTACGCCGTAGAGCTGTACGGAGCGCGGGTACTCGTTCTCGCCGAAGGTCATCATGTGCATCGTCTTCGGGTCACGCCCCACGATGGCTCGGGCGGTGATCATCTCGCAGACATAGATCGAGGTGGGGCTGCCGAATTCGCGGCAGAGTTGGCGGAAGGCGAGGTTGGTGATGCCTGCCATGGGGGCGAGCACGACTGGCGGATCGACCGGGTAGGGGCCGATCCGTAGGCTTGCTTGCTTCTGGGCGACAGAGTGCACGGATGTCATTGTCCTTGACAGAGCGTCGGCTGGTGTTCGCAGGGTGGTGTCGTGGGGCAGGTTCCCTGGGTCATCACCGCGGAGTTCGAGGAGACAGTGGTCACCGCCACGACCCGCGGCCATATCAAGCGTCGTCGCCAGGACGACACGACCCTGTCACCCCGGGCTCGTGGTGAGACGAACGGTCCGCCCGGGCCGTCGCTGGCCGGGGCGGACGTGTCGTTCATTCCTCGTACGCGCCGATGCGATTCCCTCGTCGCCGCCCTACAATGGCATGGTCTACGAGATGTCCGAGAGATCAGGATTCGACGAAGTCGGAGGCTAGGCCGCACATCTTCCACTCGCCGTCGCGGCGGACCATCTTAGCGGTGTAGTCGATATCCTTGAAGTAATGTTTGTACTTTTCGGGCACATTGTCGAATGTCTCATGGGCTAAGAAGGTGGCCGAATCCGGGCCGGTTTGACTGATGCCAGTGACCGAGATGATGAAGCTGACTTCCTTGGCGTCAGGACCTAAATTCTTGTCGTACTGCGGGGCGTACTGGGTGATCTGCTGGCCCACCGCATCTTGGAGCTCCGGGCAAACAAGCTTCTGCAGACTTTCCCAGTTCTGCGCAGTCGCCATATCGACCACCGCGTTCGCGGTCTTCACCAGGTCCGGGCTCAGGGTCGTCGAGTCTCCGGTGGCAATTGGAGCGTCAGGGGCGTTGAATAGTGGCGGGGGCGGCGCCGACTGGTAACCGGACGGTTTGATAGCGGCGTCCATCGAGCGCTGCCACGATCCGTCGCCGATCATGGCCTGGATCGCCGTCGTGATCCGCCTTTGAAGATCGACGTTCCCCTTCTTGACACCGACGCCGTACCGCTCACGGGAGAACGGGTGGCCAACTACGCGCAGCCGACCCGGATGCGCGGCGGCAAAGCCTGCAAGGATCACGTCGTCGGTGGTCACGGCGTCGACAGTGCCGGCAAGTAGGTCGTCGATACACGCGGAATAGGTGTCACGGGTGGTCAGTTTCGCGTCGCTGGCGAAATCTTTCTTGATCTTATCCGCCGACGTGGAACCCGTTGCGGTACAGACTGTTCGGCCGCCGAGAGCCTCCGGGCGATCTATGCCGACTTCGTCCTGGCGCACGATCAGATCCTGCCCGGTCGTCAGATACGGCCCAGCGAACGACACCTGCTTCTGGCGATAAGCAGTAATCGAGTACGACGCGACGACGAAATCGACCGCGCCCGAGCTCAAGAGCTCCTCTCGTCGGCCGGACTGCGCCTCCTTCCAGATGATGTCAGCAGGCTGCACCCCGAGGTTCTTCGCAATGTAGATGGCGGTGTCAACATCGAATCCCTGCGGCGTTCCGTCCGCCCCCATAACGGACAGACCCGGCTGGTCGTACTTGATGCCGATAGTGAAGTGCGGTGACTTGTCGTTATTCTTGGCGCACGCTGTGCCTAACACCAGGCTGGCCGCGAGAGCGGCAGTGAGGATCACACGCTTCATCGAGTATCAACTCCTGTCTCTGCCGAGATCGAACGGTGGGGTGGAGTCGCGCCGAAGCTGCCACGAACCTCGGCGCATGCCTTGATGCTTCGATCCACGTCGGCGTCGGGCGAGCTCCGAGTGCAACGGGAATTGGATCCGGTGCGGTGATATGAGGAGAATGGGTTGGCGGAACGGCGAATCCTCGCCAACCGAGACGACCGGCTGCGACATGACACGGTTGGCCGGATCTACGACAAATCGCAGGATTTCCGGCCGTCTTATCCGGCGAGTACACGGTGAAATTGACAGTGATATATCCATGCTTGCAACCCACGCCATTTCTTTACCGCCGCCTATTTTGTTGTTAGACCTGCCAGGAAGGTGAAAATAAAGCGCACGCCGTGGCGATCGAAGTATTGGTGCACGAACTCTATAATCGTACCCTGAATGGATGTGGTGCATCGGATATTTGGCGAAATCCTCCGGGGGGGGGTGTGTCCTTGATGGCGTGTTCGATGCGACTCCGCTCAGAATTATTGAGTAACGCCAGCATTCCTTCTTCCCTCCTTGCCTCCAACATATGAATTCTGCGCTCGGAGTGTTGCGTGACAGGGCCGGTCAGATTAACTTATTCCGTCGGCATTATCTTCACATGATGGTACTTCCTCCGTCCACTGGGATGTTGGCGCCGGTTATTCCGCTCCCGGCATCCGACGCCAACATATGGACGACAGCTGCCACCTCCTCGCGATGAGTGATACGGCCAAGTGCAGTGCGGGCGATGAAATATTGGATGAGACCTTGGAGGTCCGTGCCGATTACGGCGGCGGCCCCTGGGCCTTTCTCCATTATCCAGTCCGTGGAAGTAATTCCCGGACAGACACAGTTGGCAGTGATCCCGAGGGGGCCTACTTCCCGTGCGAGGCTCCGGGTAAAGCCGATGACCGCGTGTTTTGCCGCAGCGTAGGCGGATAGGCCCGGATCGCCGAGCCTGCCTTCTATAGAGGAAATATTGATGATCCGCCCCGATCCCTGCGGCATCAGGTACTCGAGCGCTTTGCGTGTTGTGTAGAGTGTGGGGTCGAGGTTTATTGCCAGCGTCTCATGCCATAGTTCGTCAGACATTTGCGCTACGAAAGCTGCGCCATCGGCACCTCCGACGTTATTGACTACTATATCGAGCCCACCGAATCGGCTCACGGTTTCTTGGACCGCCAGTTCGGCCTCGTCACGACGGCATGCATCGCCATTATAGAAATCCGAAGGCTCGCCTGCATCCAATTCTTTGAGCGCCGAGATTCCAGTCTTTCGGTTCCGGCCAGTGATCATGACATTTGCCCCCGCGACCAGAAGCCTTTGGGCTATAGCCAAACCTATACCGCGTGTGCCACCCGTTACGAGCGCAGTCTTACCCGCAAGGTCCATGATGTGCTCCTTTTAGGTCGTAGCTCATTCACTGACAGCGGCGAGAGCGGGATATATTTCGCGTGATTTCACGTAGCCGGCGACGGTTCCGCGTAGTCCGCATACTTGCATGATTACTTTCTCATCAGCGGTGAGAGCAGAAGAAATTTCAGTCGAGAATGAGTGGATGAGCCTGACTCCTTCCGGATACATGCGCGCGATGGCTGTATCGGTCGTAGCATCCTCGATGACGATCCTGTCGAATGATCTGGGCACTATCACAGCGTGGTTGCCATCGGCTTCCGGTCGGAGGGCTCGAGTGCGTATCAGGGAGTCGAGAAGTATTGTTGGTATCGCCATTTCCGGCATAGCCTCGGGAAAAGGCGCCATCCAGATCGCGGTAGCCGCTTCGGGGGTGCAACCATATCCGACGGTCGCGGCGAACGGCCCGGTCAGTTGCACCGGCGAATCGGACTGATAATGAGGATCGAGTACTGTCTGCCAGTCCATGTTGGTCGTCAGCGGTATGGGTTCAGGTAATGAGCATGGTCCCCCGAGGATCACTACAGCGTGGAAATTCCTCCGGTTACGGACCAGTATCGAGCCATCCGGTGCGAAAATATCTGTTGAGCCGACTACGAATACGGCCTGTCGCCCCAGCGTGTGGTTGATACGCCGGTAGGCCGTAATCCGAAGCGCAGTGGGGTGTCGGCTGGTATGCATCCGGACGAATGCGTTGAAAGCAACGTTGCGGATTTCTCGTAGCGGCAGGTCCGGGGCGAGTTTACGTGCCGCTTCAGCAGCGATCGCAACGAGCATCGCGCCGGGTACGGTTGGTTTGCCGTCGATCAGATGGTGCTGAATATAGTTTTGCCGTCCGAGATCAAGCGTTAGCAACCATTGTGCGGAGTCGGCGGTTTGTTCGGCTGGCTCTGCAAGAAGTCCGTGAACTGATGTTGGTCGGACGGTTCGCAGGGTCGGGGTCAACAAGAGCTCGGGGGCACCTACTTGCTCGACAAATCCCGGGAATCGCTGGTCGAGGGCTGAATGCTCAGCCTTGCCGATGAATCCGCACAATGGCTCGCCGGGCTGACGGCGCAATTCATCGAGGAAATGTGCGACACCTTCGCGTGTTGTTGTTCTAGTCAGCCGTGCTGTCCGAGCAGCGTATGACTCAGCGATTTCGCCGGCGCCGAGCCCTGTCTCGCCCCAGAGGGTCCAGCCGATGGTGTATTCCCCGGCCGAATATCCTGCCGCTCCAGACGCACAGGCAAGAAAATCATTCGCAGCGGCGTAGGCGCTTTCCCCTGGCAGCCCTATGACGGAAGCCATAGATCCGAAGTTGCACCACAGACTCGGTCGGATCGCGCCGTTGAATGTGTCGCGCAGATTGTGGTAGCCGTCGAGCTTGACACCGCGCACATACCTGAGTGCGGAGAGATCGAGACTGCCGATTTCGCCAGGGTGGTGCAGTCCGGCTCCGTGTACGAGAAGGTCGACACGACCCTCTGTACGCCGGATTTCATCGGCTACGCATGCGACAGCGTCGTAGTCGGTCACGTCGCAGGTGCGGAAGTGTAGATTCGCATCGCCGCAGAGTTTTCGCAGCTTATGCAGATTGAGCTGCGATTCCCTTGCCCGCAGTAATCGATTGAATTGCGTATTGATGTCTCGCACAAGCGAGGTAGGTGACTGTTGGAGCTGTTCGGCGATATATTGAGCACGCAACGTAGGAAGTTCTTCGTCGGCAGCCTCCAGTAGATGTGCCGGGGCGTCGGTCACATCGCTTGATCCGAGCAGCCAGAGTCGGACTTTGGCTTCGGCCGCGAGGCCGAGCATGCACGCTGCAGTGATTCCGCGAGCACCGCCGGTGGCAACGACAACAGCGTCTGGCAATATTGGAAAACTCCCGAGATCCGAACGGTCGGCACTCAATCGTTGCACGAATCGCCGACCTTCGCGGTGCAGTGTGACAGGGAACGTGTCGGGATCTGCCAATTCCCCTTCTAAAGCGGCAAGTGCGGTCGCGGGGTCCTGTAGGTCGGTGATCAGGGCCGCCGTAGTGCAGCCGTCCAGTTCCCACGCCAGGCTTTTCACGAATCCGGTGAACAACCCACACTGGGGATGCGGTGCTTCATTGCTGAAGGGGCTCAACAGGGCGATGCCCAAGGTACCGAGCTGAGTCAGCCCATCTCGCGCCGTTTTGATGGCGAGGAATACTGTCTCCTGCAACGCAAGTAGCTCCTGAGTGGGCCGGGCCGGCCATTGCGTAGCCTCATGCAGCGATAAGACGATCCGCAGGTGTCGGAAGACACGCCCGCTACTGATGATCGGTGCGAGCGCTTCCTCCGCGGCCTGGCCTGGGGTGACGGTAACGGTGTAAATGTGGGTGACGTCGTCGTCGTCGATTTTTCTGGTGGCCGTCGAGCACCGCGGGTCGGTGACGATCAGGGCACCGGTCTGGACATGTCCGGCCCGTGTTACCCCGGCCGCGCGCCACCGTGGCACATGCCGGGTTATTTCGGGAGCATGCGCTACTCGGTTCAGCTCGCAGACCCGAATAGCGTCAATCAGATCGTCGGCTGCGAGAAAGGGACCGATAGTATTTCGGTCGGGCAGAGCTTGTAGGCATTGCGGTAGTGTCGCAAGCACGGGCCATCGGTGCTCGTTTGCAACGGCTGCACGAGTAAGGACGAGAATTATCGCACCTTCGTGTGCCACTCCGGGGTCGATGCCGTGAGTTTCTTCGTAGAGTGGATCAGCCCTACCGCCCACACCTACGACAGCTGCCAGATCGATGTCGCCGCGGCGCAGATACGCGGACGCGGCGCGGAGCGCCTCGCGTCCAGACGTTGGCCCGGAGTCGACCGCCATTGTCGGGCCGTGCAAATCGTAGACACCCGCGATCCGTGCAGCTAGGACGTTTGGCATCACGCCAGGCAGCGTGTCTTCTCCAGCAGGGGAGCAACGATCGTCAACAGCTCGCAGATAGGCCTGCGCCGCTTCTCGAAGTTCGGAACCGAATACATCGGATGCATTGATGGCTTGTTGGAGTGATTCCTTATAGCAGCGCACAGTCAGGTCAGCCGAGCTCCCAGGAAGCCCGGTGTATGCTGCGAAAACTCCGGTCCTATCCTCATGGCCTTGCCAGAATTCGGAGCCATCCGCCGTCGCCAACGCCGAAGCCGCCTGCAGTGCCATGAGGTGCGTCGGGTCGATTGCCTGCGCCGTGCGCGGTGGCATCCGAACTTCTGACACGGGAGGAAGCGGATAGGGGTCACCGAATGTTCGTTCGGGTGAAGGTGACTGTCCGGAGGTGATCCTCAGCGCGATCTGGCTCTGAGTGAGTCCGCCGGGTACGTGGGCGTGCCAACCGACGATCACTATGTCGGTGTCGGTGGTCAGTTGGGGTGGGGCGGAGCGCAATTGCGCCGCCTGCGCACTTGGCTCCTGCACCAGGATATGCGCGTTGGTCCCGCCGAATCCGAAGGCTGATACCCCGACAGTGCGGGGACGATCGGAGCGCGGAGGGAAAGGAACCGGTCGATCGGGAATGTGGATGCCGGGGGTACTGCTGGGGCTTGCCGTGAGGGGGGCCTGCGCTGGGATCATGTCGTGCTGCATAGCGAGAATTGCGTGGATCACAGACACAACGCCTGCCGACCACCCGGTGTGCCCGATGATCGACTTGTTCGAGGTGCACTCCCATCCGATGTCCGGAGCCATTTGCGCAATGCTTTCGCGTTCCACGGCGTCGCCCACGGGGGTGCCGGTCGCATGCGCGACAATCCAGTCGATCTGATCGGCGTTGATGCCGTTGACGCCGTGCGCGCGGGCTACGGCGCGAACCTGGCCAGCGGTACTAGGCGCATGAACGGCCTTTCCTTGACCATCTGATGCCGCTCCGCAACCGGCGAGTACCGCAAGGACCTGGTCGCCGTCTCTGCGGGCCCGGTCGAGGCGTTTGAGTGCGACCATGCCTGCGCCGTCGGAGAACAACACACCGTCTGCTTTGTCGTCGAACGCAAGGACACGGCCGGTTTCGCTGAGCCCGTGCAGTTGGGAAAACAGAATCCCCAGCCGTGGACCGAGAGCGAACACCCCACCGCAGAAGGCAACATCACACTCACCGTCCAAGACAGCGCGTATGCCGAGGTCGATGGCATACAGCGAGGAGGAGCACGCAGTGTCGACCAGTGTTAACGGCGTGGTCGCGGAAAACATCGCGTCAACGGCGGCACGCGCAGCCCGGTACGGCAGATGGCGGGAAACGTCTCCAGCGTGGCGATAATGTCCGCGGAGAGCGGCGCGAATCTGCGCGATCGTATCCGGGTCAGCACGGCCCGGCCAGTGCGCCGCGATCCCCGCTGTTGCGGCTTCGACAACGAGGCTTTCCTCAACATGCTGGCTGCCTTCATTCCATGCGCCGAGGAAGCATGCGATTTGCGACTCAGCGTGACGAGTAAGTCGATTCTGGTCGCATTGTAAAAGAGTATCGCCGAGCCAGGTGGTGACATAATCCGCCGAAGGTCCGGTGCTTTCGTCGATGTATCCGGCTACTCGGCTATAGGTGCGGTCCGGTTGAACATTGCCGGGAGACCAGAATGCCTCCACGTCGAAACGATCCCCCGGTTCGGTGAAAACTGATTCGCCACGCCCGAGTAGTTCCCAGAACTCCTTGGCCGTTCGAGCTCCCGGCACGACGACACCTACACCCACGATCGCGACTGCGTCGCAACCATAATCGTCCGGATTCGCTATGAGTTCGCAAGTTTGCGGCCTCGGCATCCCAGGGGTAGGGGTCAACATGGCACGACCCACTGACAGGCCGCCGTCGGCTAGATATGACTGACCGCACACCCAGCTTGCATCCGGTGAAGCGAGGAATGCGACCAGTTTGGCGAGCTCTTCCACCTTGCCAACCCGACCCAGGGGAGCCGCTGCCGCGCAGGTGGCCCGTAAGGTGTCGGCATCGGGGAAAAGCTGAGTTGTCGGGCCGTCTAGGAAGCCGGCGGAAGCAGTGTTGACCCGGATGTTGTGTCGACCGAGATCAGCGGCGAGGTATCGCGTGAGCGCTTCGACAGCCGCCTTGCAGACACCGACGACCATATAGTTGTCGACAGCCATACCAGCACCAATTGACGATAGGTTCACAATCGCTCCGCCGCCGCGCTTGGTCATCAGCGGCGCGGCATGTATTGCACACCACCTTGCCCCGTGCACGTTTACATCAAGCGCTCGTTGCCACTCTTGCTCACTGACATCTTCAGGGGCGGCAAATACACCACAGGCCGCATTGTTGACCAAAATGTCGAGGCCTCCGTGACGGCGTCCGATCTCGACAAACATCTCAGCAACCGATTCCAGCTTCGCCACAGTCGCACGCAGGCCTGATGCCAGGCCTCCGTCGGCGCAGATGTCGGCAATAGTCTGCTCGGCGCTGTCTTTCGAGTGAAACCAGTTGACGATGACATGGGCACCGCGGCGAGCGAGTTCCTTGCTGATCGCCGCCCCAACGCCTCTCCCTCCCCCGGTGACGAGTGCAACCTTGCCCTCCAGTGAGCCGAGCTGGGCGTCGGTCATGACAGCACAGTCTCTTGTGCGGTCCCTGCCGATACCGGAAGCTGTGCGATGAATTCCACGACGGACTCCAGCGTCGTATAGGCCGTCAGTCTGTGACCTGTTCGAGGAAGGTCGCGACCGAATCGTGCTGCGGCACGAGAAATCAGCTCGGTGCGTTTAATCGAATCGATGCCGAGGTCGGCCTCCAGGTCGGCGTGAGCAGTGAAGACGGAAGCTGGGTAGCCGAGTGCGTCCCCGTACATTTCTCGTAGCCTGGCAAGGATGTCGTCACTCGCTCCATCCGGGGCAACCGGCTGACTGTTCGAGGCATTTGTCTCGTCAGACATCAAGGCGGAGGCAGACCTCGAGTGCAGTACAACCGATGACGGAACAGGAGGCGTACTCAGCCTGCTGTCATCGGGTAGATCATCGACCTCACGCTGTACAGACATGTATTCGGCGACAACTGCTGCGACGTCGGTTGCGGTTGCGCGTGAGCCGAGCGGAGCGAGCACCTTCGCTCTCGGGAGCACCTCCGAGACCAGCCCGCAAAGAATGGATCGCGCTCCGCATTCAATAAAAGCAGTGCGCCCGCGGGCTTGCAGATCAAGCAAGCAACCTTCGAACCGAGTCGGCCGCGTCAGATGTGCCGCAACCAGCGTCACCGCATCCTCAGGGGTGTCCACTTCACGGCCGAGAATCGAGGAAATTACCCGATACCTCGGCGGACGGGCAGGCAAGTGAGATGCGGCCTCGGCGAATAGCTTGGCAGCCGGGGCAAGCGACCGGTGGTGGAAGGGATAGGCCGCATTAAGCCGGGTGGCTTGAATTCCAATGGCGACGGCTGCCTGCTCCATCCGCGACAGCGCCGCGTCCGGCCCGGATACGACTGTCTGATTCGACCCATTCTCGGCCGCTATCGTGACATTCCATTCGGACAGAGCTTCGAGGAGATGACGGACACGCACCGCGGAGGTTGCAACGGCGAGCATGCCGCCGGCGGGCGGCGGGCACTTGGCCAGCGCATCGTCACGGGCAATCACGAGCGAGACCCCGTCCTCTAAGCTGAATATCTCTGCGGCTGTCAGCGCAACAAGCTCCCCGAAGCTATGGCCGACGAGCGCCGCTGGTTCGACGCCGACCTCCTCGGTAAGGAGCTTGAATAGCGCAAGCTCGATGGTAAATATCGCGAGATGCAGCGAGCGCGGATCAGTGCGGACGAGGTCAGCGAGCGGCAATGCGCTTCGATCCGTGAGGATGTTCGTGACGCTGGGATTGCCACAGCGGCGAGCTGCACGATCAACCGAGCTGAGTGTTTCCGCCACTGAACGGTGAGTGTTCGCCAGATCCGCGAACACGCCAGGCAGATAGGCCCCTTGACCGGGGAAAAGAAATATCGGATCAAGTACCACGACAAAGTCCTTTCGTCAGGAATGTGTTCCGTACGGAAAACGCCGACGAGATGTGATCTGTGACACGTGCCGTTGCTCTACGTTAACGGGGAGTTGGGAGACACGCCAAGAGAATCTCGAACGTTGTGTGCCGGGTTCGTTACGGTGCCCCCGTTGCCGCCACCACGTTTCCGGCGCGAAATCCGATGCCGGGGGCGCCAGGCTGCTGGCCGATCTGGGCCGCACCGACCGTCACACCCTGCCCGGTCACCGATGACAGCCCCACCGCCGAAGCGATCAACATCCTGGCTCGCGGTCATCAAACCTGATCTGGGCATGTAACCGCCACACCACCGCGCTGCACTTGGTGTTGCGCGAGTACTACCCGGCCGCCTTGCTCGCGTTCGACGACCTCGCCGACCGGGACGCCCTCGCCGCGCTCGCTCGCGCCGTCGATATCATTCTGACCGTTGTCGGTCGCGTGGCCTGACCAGGTTAGTGGTTCCTGGTTATGGGTTGATTTCCGTGACGCCGGGCAGTTGCCCGAACCTTGCTTTGGCATCGAGGGAAACGACGGTTCGACCGGTCTCGGCTGCGTGCGCCGCGATGATCAGATCGTGGGCGCCACGCGGCGTGCCGACGCGACGGGTGTGGGCTATGAGTTGGGCATGATGAGCAGCCGTCCGCTTGCTGTAGTCCAGCACATCGATGTCTGCCAGGAGCAAATCCAGTCGGCGCGAGCGGGCAGCCGCCCGCTCCGGGGTGTCGGCGAGCTCGATACCCACCCGGAACTCCGCTACGGTCACCGCAGCCACCGCGAGTTCGTCGTCGTCGAACACGGTCCTGTCGATCTTTGCCCGCTCGTAGGCGATCAGGACTCCGGTGTCGAGGATCAGGCTTCGGCCCACGGGTCCCTCATGTCGTCGGAAACCACTGATAATGCGTCGGTGATGTCGGACTCGTAGTCCTCGTCGAACGGCGGTGTGTCGGTGTTCTCCAAGGCGAGTCGCAGGTTGCGGCCTGTTCGTTTCGGTGCGGGCGTGATGGTGGCGACAGTGCGCCCGTGTCGCACGATGGTGATGGTCTCACCGTGCTCGGCGCGGTCGAGCACGGCGGAGAAGTTCCGCGATGCCTCGGCAGCCGTTATCGTGGTCATGGATTCAGAATATCTGAATCGCAATGAAGTGTCGCCCCGGCCGCTGCAGTATCGGCGATGTTGTCAATGTGTTGATTTTGGGCAGCCGAAGTTCATGTCGATGTGATCGGCCCAGCCCTCGCCGACGATGATCCGCACCGCCTCGGCGAGGGTGGCCGGGTCTACGCCGTAGAGCTGCATCGACCGCGGCGACTCGTCGGCGTCGAACGCCATCATCTCCAGGGTCTTCTCGTTGCGCTCGACCACCGCCCGCGCGGTGATCATCTCGCAGACATAGATAGAGGTAGGGCTACCGAACTCGCGGCACAGCTTGCGGAACGCCAGATTCGTGATGCCCGCCATCGGCGCGAGCACCACCGCCGGATCGACCGGATACGGCCCGATCCGCAGCGCGCTCTTCGCCCCGGTAGTCATCGTCACGTCGTCCAGTGTCTCATTGACAGCGTCGACGCTGTTGTGTCCCCTCGCCTGTGTGGTGTCAAATTGCAACCATGGCCGGTATGCTGGAGGCATGACCATCAAGCCGACCACACCTGTGACGCTGCGACTGCCGAACGATGTGCATGCGCGCGTTTCCGCATTGGCGGAGGCTGATCACATCAGCCTGAACGCAGCGCTGGTTCAGGCTGCCGAGCTGTGGGCCACCGAGCGTGCGCACGGTCAGATTGTCGCGTACGCAGTGGACGACGTGATGGCCCGGCGCAGTGAGCTGCTGGCGCGCCTGCGGGACGCATGATCTACCTGACCACCGAAGATGTGATCCGAATCAATGGATTGCAGCTCGGCGGGAGTCCGGCTGTGCGCGATGTCGGTCTGGTCGCCTCAGCAGTGGCGCGCCCAGCGACGGTCGCATTCGGTGTCGAGGCGTACCCGGCCATCGATCACAAGGCGGCCGCGTTGTTGCACTCGATTGTGTGCAACCACCCGTTCGTGGACGGCAACAAGCGAACCGGCTGGGTGGCGTGCGAAGCCTTCCTACTCGCGAACGGATACCGTACTTCGCTTTCCGACGATGACGCTTTCGACCTTGTGATCAGAACCGCTACGACATGCTCGGACATCGAGGTCGGCGATATCGCAGCAGCTCTGCACGTAGTCTGAGGCCAGTCGATCAGCCCAGTTCGGGTAGGCGCGTGGCCAGATCGTCGAGTTGCCACGGACCGTCGGTTTCGATGGTCTTGGTGGCGGTCCATCCGTTGAGCGCGGAGATCGCGCCGCCCTGGACCGCGAAGACCTGGCCGGTGATCGGGCACTTCTCCTGGGCCAGGTAGGCGACGATGGGTGAGATGTTCTCCGGCGCAAAGGCATCGAACTCGCCCGCGGGGACCTCCTCGGCGAACATGGCGCCCATGCCGGGGGTGGCCAGGGTGAGTCGGGTGCGGGCGACCGGGGCAATGGCGTTGGCGCGCACGCCGTATCGCTCCAGTTCGAGCGCGGCGACCTGGGTGAGCGCGGCGATGCCCGCCTTGGCCGCGCCGTAGTTCGCCTGACCGGGATTGGGCATGAAGGTGCCCGAGGCGGACGCGGTGTTGATCACCGACGCCGCTACCTGCTGGCCGGCCTTCGACTGTTCCTTCCAGTACGCGGCGGCGTGGTGCAGCACCGCGAAGTGGCCCTTGAGGTGCACCGCGATCACCGCGTCCCACTGCGCCTCGTCCATCGCGGCGATGAACGCGTCGCGCAGGATGCCCGCGTTGTTGACCAGGATGTCCAGCCCGCCGAAGGCGCTGATCGCCTGTTCGACAAGGGCTTTCGCACCCGCCCAGTCGGCGATGTTCGCAGTGTCGGCGACCGCGCGCCCGCCCGCCGCGATGATCTCGTCGACCACCTGCTGCGCGGGCCCGGCGTCGGCGCCGACGCCCTCGTTGTTGCCGCCGAGGTCGTTGACCACGACCGCGGCTCCTTCGGCGGCGAGCCGCAGCGCGTGTGCCCGGCCGATGCCGCGGCCTGCGCCGGTGACGATGGCGACGCGTCCGTCCAGCGAACCCATGGTGTTCCTTTCGAGGTGGGGACCGTGCTCAGGCGAGCAGACCGGCGAGGTTGCCGAGGGAGGCGTCGAGTTCCTTGGTGGAGGCGCGTTCGATCGCGCCGCCGATGGCGCCGACCATCATCTGGCTGATGAACTCCGCGTCGATGGTGACCAGAGAGGCGTTGTCGCCCTTGGCTGCCACGGTGAGCGTGAAGCTGATCTTCGCGCCCGCCAGGCCGACGCCGGAGAACTTCGTCGAGTTCGGGGCGTCGTAGGCGTCCACGGTGAAGGTGATGGTGTTCGCCATCCCCATGATGGTGAGTACCTCGGTCATGGTGGCCCCGGTGGACAGCTGCGCGGGCGGCAGCTCCTTCCACTTGGTGTGTACGGTCAGCCACTCCTCGAAGCGGTTCGGGTCGGACAGCACCGCCCACACCTTCTCCTGCGCGGCCGGAAACTCCTTGGATACCTTGGCTTGTGCCATGAGATTGATCCTTACTTCGGGTGTTTTGGTGGGTGTCCCAGCGCAGCTACCGATTTCGTGGGTACATGGGTAACTCGTCGGGGACAGGCCAGCGCGCCTTCCGCATCGCCGCCGGGCGCCAACGCAACTGTTTTGGCACCTAGGTCTGGCCTGATTACGCGGAGAGGCGGGCTAGCCGGTAGGCGGTGACGATCGCCGCCCCGCCGAGGCCGATGTTGTGGGCGAGTGCGACTTTCGCGTCGCCGACCTGGCGGGCCTCGGCCTCGCCGCGCAACTGCCAGGTCAGTTCGGCGCACTGGGCCAGGCCGGTGGCGCCGAGCGGGTGTCCCTTGGAGATCAGGCCGCCGGACGGGTTGACCACCCAGCGCCCGCCATAGGTGGTGTCTTCGGCGTCGATCAGCTTGTGTCCCTCGCCCGCACCACACAGGCCGAGCGCCTCGTAGGTGAGCAGCTCGTTGGGGGAGAAGCAGTCGTGCAGCTCGATCACGTCGAGGTCGTCGGGGCCGATGTCGGCCTGCTCGTACACCTTTCGGGCCGCGGCGGCGGTCATGTCGACGCCGACCAGCGAGCGCGCCGTCTTGGTGGCGAAGGTGGACTCGAGGTCGGTCACCAAAGCCTGGCCGACGATTTCCACGGCCCGATCGCCGAGGTCGTGCTCGTCGACGAAGCGTTCACTGGCCAGCACCGCCGCGCCCGAACCGTCGGAGGTGGGCGAGCACTGCAGCCGAGTCAGGCCGAGCGGCTCGTAAACCATTTTGGCGCTGGTGATCTCGTCGAACGTGTACACATCCCGGAACTGCGCGTACGGGTTGTTCGCCGAATGCCGGTGGTTCTTCTCCGCGATCTTGGCGAAATGCGCAGGGGTGGAGCCGTATTGCTCCATGTGCTCGACCCCGGCCGCGCCGAACATCCACGGCGCCACCGGCATCGCGAACTCGCGCAGCTGGGCCAGCGCCTCGATGTGGCGCAGCAGCGGCTGCTCCCGGTCGGTGTAGCCCGCCTCCAGCGAACCGGACTGCATCTTCTCGAAGCCGAGCGCCATGGCGCAGTCGGCGAGCCCGCCGCGAATCGCCCTGGCCGCCAGGTACAGCGCCGAGGACCCGGTGGAACAGTTGTTGTTCACGTTGACCACCGGCAGCCCGGTCAGCCCGAGCTCGTAGATGGCGCGTTGCCCGCTGGTCGAATCGCCGTAGACGTAGCCGACATACGCCTCCTGCACCTGGTCGTAGCGGATGCCCGCGTCGGCGAGCGCCTTGCTGCCCGATTCCTGCGCCATGGCCGGGTAGTCCCAGCCCTCGCGGCGGCCGGGCTTCTCGAACTTGGTCATGCCGACCCCGATGACGAAAACCCTGTTGCTCATGCTTCCACCTCGCTGGCGCTCGGTTCCAGCATGCGCAACGCGCACTGACACATGATTCGCTCGCTGTGCTCGCTCATATCGTTTCCTTGTCGAATGCGGGCTCGAACTCCGCGAGCCCGTCCTGGATGACGAATTGGTCGCTGTCGGAACAGGTTTCGAAGGCGTAGCGATCGCGCCCGTCCTGCTGGTCGGTCGCCCACGCCGCGGTGGTGATGGTCTGCTCCGGGAACGCGGGCGAACTCAGCCGCACGGCAAGCCTTTTCAGGCGGGTCGGATCGTCCGGGCTGATCCGGCTGATCAACGCGTGCGAGATGAACGCGATGGTGCACAACCCGTGGATGATGATGCCCGGCAACCCCATCGCCTTGGCGAACTCGTCGACGAGGTGGATCGGCATCGGATCGCCCGCGGGCCGGGCGTAGCGGAAGGTCTGGTCCGCGTCGAAGGTCTGCGCCGCGCGGAAGTCCGGTTCGCGGGACCGCAGGTTCTCGTCGAACGAGTGCGCAGGACTCGGTTCGCCTCGGGCGCCGTCGAATTGGCCGCCGCGGAAGAAGCCGACGAAGTACTGCTCGTTGACGAGGTCGCCGCTGCCGACGCTGTAGGTCTCGATGTGCGAGGTGACCACCACGCCCGAGGATTTGCCCTCGATCCCGATCGGCCTGGCCCGCACCTCCAGGGTCTCGCCGGGTTCGATCGGCCGGTGGAACCGGAAGTCGTGCTCGCCGTGCAGGATCCGCAGCATCAGATCGTCGGGCACCACCGACATGGCCGCGTCGGCCATCATCACCGTGATCGGCACCACCGCGAAAACCGGTGGCGCGTATATCCCGTCGACATGCTGCTCGAGCGGATCGTTCGTGGCTGCCGCATAGGCGATGGTGCGTTCCCGCTCCACCTCGAACGTGTCGCGCGCACCCCAGTTGCCCAACCGCTCCAGGTTGAAGGTCGTCCCGTCCGTCACTGCCGCCGCACCGGTCGACTCGTCATTGCCCATACCGCAACGCTAGGAATCGGCGGCCGCGGCCGGGATGACCGCGCGGCGCACGTTCGGTGACCGCCGCGCTCACCGCATCCGGCCTGGTAGGTTCGCGTCGACCAGGGACGCAGGAGGTTGTGGTGGCGGCAAGGACGGTGCCGATCGACTTCGTACGCTCCGCCGTCGCCACCGCCCAGCGCCAAGGCGTCGACATCGAGCAGCTGCTCGCCAGCGTGGGCGTCGCGCCCGAGCTGCTCGCCCAGGATCGGGCGCGGGTGACGGTCGATCAGGTGGCCACGACCATGCGCCAACTGTGGCGGATCACCGACGACGAACTGTTCGGCCTCGGCCCGGCCCCGGTGCCGCGCGGGTCGACCCGGCTGGTCGGCTTCGGCTTGCTCGCCTGCCGCGATCTGGGCTCGGCGATCGCACGGTTCGGCGAATACCAACGACTGCTGCCCGGCCTGCCGCTGATGGCGATGACCATCGACGGCGGGCGCACCCGGTGCACGCTCGACACCAGCGTGCTCGCCGCGGGCGAAGAGCTGCTCACCGTGTTCCTGCTCGCGGCGGTGCACCGGATGATCTCCTGGGGCATCGGCCGCCGAGTTGCCTTGCGCCAGGTCGAGTTTCCGTATCCGCGGCCGCGCAATATCGCCGACTACGATCTCGTCTTCGGCGCCCCGTTCGTCTTCGAGGCCGCCACCGCGGCCATCACCTTCGACAGCGAGCTACTGAGCGCGCCGCTCACCCGGACCGAAGAAGACCTCATCGACTGGGCCCGCAACGCCCCCGTCGACGTGCTGTCCCGCCGCGACTACGGCACCTCGCTCGCCGAACAGGTGCGCAAGATCCTCACCCGCGGTCTGCGTGGTGGCCAGGGGACGGCAGACGGCGGAGCCGGCAGGGTGGGTGAACACTGGCCGACCGCCGACGAGATGGCCAAGCGGTTGGCCATGAGCCCACAGACGGTGCGCCGCAAGCTCGGCGAGGAGGGCACCTCGATCACCCAGATCCGCGAGGACATCCTGCGCGACGCAGCGGTGGCCAGCCTGGTGCGCGGCGACGAGACGGTCGAGGCGCTCTCGGCCCGGCTCGGCTTCTCCGAACCGAGCGCGTTCCGGCGCGCGTTCCGCCGCTGGACCGGCAGCCCGCCCGGCTCCTACCGTGGTTCCCGGCCGAAGTCGGGTTGAGTCTCCTACTGGCCGCGCAACCGACGGTGGTACTTCTCCCTGATCTCGGGATCCGGCTGCGCGTAAGCCGTTGTCGCCCCGGTGAATCGCGCGACGACCAGCTGCGCCCGATACGGCAACAGCTGCGCGGTCTTGATGATCGCGGCCAGCCTGCGCGGCACCGTCACCATCGGTTTCCCCTTGACCACCGTCCGCACGATCGCCTGCGCGACGTCCTCGGGGTCCACGGTCGTCATCGGCTCGATCCAGCTCGGCATGTTCGCGCCGGCCGACAGTTCGGTGCGCACGATGCCCGGCAGCACCGCCGAGACCTGCACGCCGTGCTCCTTCATCTCCAGATGCAGCGCCGAGGTGAAGCCGACCACCGCGTGCTTGGTCGCGCAGTAGGTGGCCAGCCCCGGAAAGCCTTGCGTCCCAGCCAAGGACGCGATGTTGATCAGATGCCCGCAGCCGCGCGCCAGGAAGCGCTGGGTGGCCAGCCTCGATCCGTGGATCACGCCGCGCAGGTTGATGTCGACGATCCGGTCGGTCATCGCCTCGTCCTCGTCCGCGAACAACCCGGTCGGCATGATGCCCGCGTTGTTGACGAGCACATCCAGCGGCCCGAGTTCCTCTTCGAGCTGATCGAGGAACGCGGCGAACGACGCCCGGTCGGTGACGTTCAGCGGCAGGCCGATGATCTTGGCGGCCGGGTCCGCGCCGAGCTCCACCGCCGTCTTGGCGACCAGCTCCACATCGATGTCCCCGATCGCGACCGCGGCGCCCGCCCCGAGAAACGCCTCCGCCGTGGCGCGGCCGATGCCGCGGGCCCCGCCGGTGATCGCGACGACCTTTCCGGTGAGCGAGCCGTCGCCGTTCGGTGCACTGGTCATATTCTCGGCCTTCCCATTTCGTGATCGATCGAGCACGCACCAGGCGGCGGACACACGGCCGACCGGTGCGGCGCAATACCCCCAGTGTCGGCGTTCATCGACGGATCATCGGCGGATTCGGCAATCACGAAGCGGCCGAGCGGAACTGAGTCGCTCAGAGCCCGCGCGCGATGATCTCCTTCATGATCTCGTTGGTGCCGCCGTAGATCTTCTGGATCCGAGAATCGGTGAAGATCCGCGCGATCGGATATTCGGCCATGTATCCGTAGCCGCCGAACAGCTGCAGACAGCGGTCGGCCAGGATGTTCTGCTGCTCCGAAAGCCATAGCTTGGCTTTGGCGGCGGTGGGGATATCAAGATCACCGGTGACGTGCTTCTCGACGCAGTCGTCGAGGAAACTCCAGCCGACGGTGACCGCCGTATCACATTCGGCCAGTGTGAATTTGGTGTTCTGAAACGCGAAAAGCGGCTTGCCGAAGGCGGATCGCTGCTTGGTGTACTCCAGGGTGAGCTCGACCGTCTTCTCCATCGTCGCCATCGCGGTGACCGCGATGATCAGCCGCTCCTGCGCGAGCTGCTGCATCAGCTGGATGAAGCCCATGTTCTCGGCCTCGCCGATCAGGTTGGTGCGCGGCACCCGCACCTCGTCGAAGAACAGCTCGCAGGTGTCCTGCCCGTGCTGGCCGATCTTGTGCAGGTTGCGCCCGCGCCGGAAGCCCTCCCGGCTGGTCTCGACCGCGATGAGCGAGAGACCACCCGCGCCGCCCGCCTCGTTGGTCTTGGCGACCACCAGCACCAGGTCGGCCAGAAAACCGTTGGAAATGAACGTTTTCGCGCCGTTGACGACGTACTCGTCGCCCTGCACCGTCGCGGTGGTGCGGATCGCCTGCAGGTCCGATCCGGTGCCCGGCTCGGTCATCGCGATGGCCGCGACGATCTCGCCGGAGGCCAGCTTCGGCAGCCAGGTCTTCTTCTGCTCGTCCGTGCCGTACCCGGCGATGTAGTGCGCGATGATCGTGCTGTGCACCGGCCCGCCGAAGCTGGGCGCCAGCGCGCGCACCTGCTCGATGGCGATCACCGCGTCATGCCGGAAGTCGCCGCCCCCGCCGCCGAACTCCTCCGGGACGCTGGGGCACAGCAGGCCGAGCTCGCCCGCGCGCAACCAGACCTCGCGGTCGATGTGCTGCTGCTGGGCCCACCGCTCCTCGTGCGGCGCGCATTCCTTGCCGAAGAAGTCGCGCGACAGCTCGGCCAGCGCGTCCATCTCCGCATCCATCCACCGTGAGCGGTGCCTCGTCATGTTCGCCCGTCCCTTCGCGCAGCCGACGTCCTCGTCGTGCCCTCACCGTAGGAACTGCCAGGTCGGGTGGGTAGGACCGAGCCGCCCGAATCCGATGACCGGAGCGCTCTCGCCCAGCCTTTCCCTGCCCGACCGGCGGCGATATCGCCGACCGAAAAGGTAAGGGTGGCTCATGCGCAGATATCGACCGATTGCTCGATTGGTGTCGCAACGCTGAACTACCAGGACATCAATGGTGGGTGAACCGGCTGAAGTCGAATACCACGCGGTGAGGTCCGAGCTCGAACAGATTCAGTGCGAAGGTCGTTTTCGAACATCTGCGTCGCGAATGTGTTTGTGAACGCGAGTAGCACAATCGCATGGAATCCGGAAGGTATGAATACGTCGCAACCGACAACGTCTAGATGAACAAGAACCCGATTGGCGGATCGCCGATGTCGGTGGAGTCGACGGCGCTGTCCCGTTGAAGTAAGCGGGCGCGTCTATTGCGGCAAGGCCAACGTTTAGAGGTTTATTGCGTCGAACCTAATCTTCGACGCAATAAACCTTCGAAGTCGGAAATAGCTGGACCCGGCGATAGCCGGACATACGCGAGCCGCCGCCCGGTGACCCGGGCGGCGGCTCGATGTCGATCGGGGGTGCGAGCTCAGCTCGCGGTGCTGCTGGCCATCTGGCGTTCGGCCTTGGCGGCCTCGCGGGCGAGCATGCGGTCGCGCTGCTCTTCGAACTTCAGCACATCCTTGCCGAGCCGGTCGAGGTACGCGGCGAGCCGCTCGCGGCAGGCCTCACCGCGGCCGGTGAAGTCCTCGCGCTCGAAGATGCTCCACTTCTTGAGCACCGGCTGCACGACCTCTTCCATGTGCTGGCGCAGGTCGTAGATGCCGTGCTTGGCCATCAGCACGCCGTTGCGGCGGAAGTTGGGCATCCCGGCGCCGGGCATCTGGAAGTTCTCCAGGATCAGCGTGATGGCCTCGATCGCCTGGTCCGGGGACAGGTCGAGCGCGGCGGCGCACATGTTGCGGTAGAAGATCATGTGCAGGTTCTCGTCCGCGGCGACGCGCTGGAGCATGCGGTCGGCGATCGGGTCGTCACAGACCTTGCCGGTGTTGCGGTGGCTGACGCGGGTGGCCAGCTCCTGGAAGGTCACGTACGCGACGGAGTGCAGGAAGCCCGCGTCGGCCTCGGTGGGCGACGCGAAGCCGTTGGTCATGTGGACCATCCGCGCCTCTTCGAGGGCGACCGGGTCGACGCCGCGGGTGACCACCAGGTAGTCGCGCATCACGATGCCGTGCCGGTTCTCCTCGGCGGTCCAGCGGCCGACCCAGGTGCCCCACGCGCCGTCCTGCGAGAAGTTCTCGGCGATCTCGCGGTGGTAAGAGGGGAGATTGTCCTCGGTCAGCAGGTTGGTGACCATGGCGGCTTTCGCCACCTCGCTCAACCGGGACTGTTCCGGATCCCAGTCGATACCCCCGAGTGCGGCGAAATTGCGGCCTTCATCCCACGGGACGTAGTCGTGCGGATGCCATTCCTTTGCCAAGGAGAAGTGCCGGTTGACGTTTTCTGCGGCAACCGGCTCCAACTCCGTAAGAAGCTCGAGTTGAGTCAGATCCCTTGCCATGTATGAACCCTTCAGTCTGTGCGTCCGGTCGTGCTAGGTCATCCCCCCAAGGTAGACCGATGCCGTGCGGCCATACCTTACGGCACCGTAGGTGTGATGCGAAACGCATCCGAATGCCTGTTGATGCCCCGTGATGCACGTCATACGCCGTCGTTGGCGTTCGGCGACCACTGTCGAGTGTATGGCCTCGGCCCGCAGCTAGGGGACTATCGCTACGGGCCGAGGAGTGTTAGCGCGGCGTGCTGTACTGCACACGCCGCCGTGAAATGTATAGGCCGCCCCGCTCAGTGTTTCCCGCCGAACAGGCCTCCGAGAACGTTCCCCAGCGCGCCACCGGCGTTCTTGGCCAGTGCTTCGCCGATCGCCCCGCCGATGCCGCCGCTCTTGCTGCTGCCGCCGAGTAGCCCGCCGAGCACATCGCCGATGCCGCCGTTGCCGGACTGCGGCTGGGTCTGCGGGGCCGCGTTGCCGCCGCCACCGGTCATCTGCTTGGCCAGGTAGGCGAGCACGATCGGGGCGAGGATGGGCATCAGCTTGGCGATCAGGTCGTTGCCACCGGTGCCCTCGGTCGCGCCGAGGGTGCTGATCACGGTGTTCTGCTCTGCGCCGAAGACGTTTTGGACGATCTTCGATCCGTCGGCGACGTCGACCTTGTCGATATCGACCTGCCCCTCGCCCTCGACCAGGTCGCCGTGGTTGTCCAGGGCACCGACGAGCGAGGCCGCGCCTTCGGGTTCGGTCGCATTCGCCTGCAGCCCGCCGAGCAGGGTGGGCAGTGCCGCTTTCACCGCGTTGGTCGCGGTGCTCTCGTCGACGCCGAGCTTCGACGCGATCTGGGCGATGGGTACCTGGGAGAGCAAATCATCGAAGGAAGTCATCAGCTCCGCCTTGTCGAGGGATGACCCGGGATTGCCCGTGTCGCGCTCACAGTAGGGGAATGCCCGGATGGAGTGTGGTGTTTCAGACCCGCGCGCCGAGGCGCGTTCTCAAGTATGGACCTCGCGATAGGGCAGCGACAGCCCTCCGGAAACGAGAGCGGGCGCCCGGTGGAACCGGGCGCCCGACGAGTGCCCCCAGTAGGGCTCGAACCTACGACCTGCGGATTAAAAGTCCGTAGCTCTACCAACTGAGCTATAGGGGCGCGGTGGGCCAGTGTAGTGGGCGCGGCGCGATGGCCCAAATGGGGGAGCGGGCAGTGTCGCGGGTCGGCTGTGCCTCGGATCGCGACGGTCGGCGAGTGGTGGCAATCTGACGCCGAGACTTGTTGTCGCGCCTAGTAACGCGCGATGTGTGGCTCACGATCTTGCCGGTAAACATTTGGTACCCAACTTTGTTCATTGCGCCGAGAATTGGCTACCATCCAATCATGTTGGGTAGCAATGTCTTTGGATTTGCGGGGGTGGGTGGCCTGAGCTCGGGTGCACGTGCGGGTGGGTGAGCGGGCAGGCTCGCTGCCGCCGGCCGGCGTTCCGGTCGTCCGGTCTTGTCGGGTGAACGTTGCTGGGCCGCTGTCGAATTGGGGGAACGGGTACCGAGGGAAGTTTGGTTGCGCGATGTTTGCTGTAACAGTAAACCGGGCCGGTCAGTTACCTGACTCGTCGGTTTGCCGCGTGTCGGATGGGGTTTCCGGGTACGGTGACGACTTGATGAATTCAGTAAGAATCGCCGACTGGTTCGGTGATTCTGAATTCGGCTTATCGTTGATGTGCCCGAACGTGTCGCGACCGGTCCGGCCGATCGTGGCTTCCCTGAAGACAACGCCGCAGGAGGCAGATCCGAGACGAAGAAATACCCGGGTGCGCACCCCCTGCGGCGCACCCGGGCAGGAAAACTATACCAGCTGGTGTGTTTCAGGTTTTTCGCAAGTTTTCGTACCGAAAGTTTGAAACTGGGCGAAAACCCGGTTTGAAGTATTGATAAAACTCATAACTTCGCGCCAAGGGCCCGTTCCTTTGGGGGTGGCTGATTGGCGGCGAGTAGGCTTCGGAGGCGTTTCGAGCATGGCACGGCAGCAAGAGCGGGCCCGCCGGACACGTGCGGCGATTATCAGGTCCGCCGCCGTTGAGTTCGGGAAGAGCGGCTATGCCGCTGCATCGCTCAACCGCATATTGGAAGGGTCGCGTGCCACCAAGGGCGCCATGTACTTCCATTTCGATTCCAAGGAAGATCTCGCGCGCGCCGTACTGGAGACGGCGGTCGAACGCTATCGCGCATCGGCCGAGCGTTGGCTCGGCCGAACGGATCTCGGACCACTGGACGTCATGCACGGCATGATCGACGAGATGGCATTACGGCTCGAGCACGACATCATCGTGCAGGCCGAATACCGGTTGATCATCGAACCCGACTTCTATCGGGACGTGCAAACCGGTGGCGGCCGAATACTCGGGCGCGCCACCCGCGCGCTCACGGTCCGCGCCATCGACCAGGGCCAGCTGCGTGCCAACGCGGACGCGGACCGGTTCACCCGCACGCTGACCGCCGCGCTGGCCGGCCAGCGCTACATGGTCGACGCGCAAGGCAGCGCCATCGACCTGCGCGCCCGCTTCGAGGAAGCACTCGAGGTGGTCGTCGAATCCATGGCCACCCCCGAGTGGGCCGAGAAGTTCCGCAACGACGGCTGGCGCGCCCACGCACGCCTCGAAGAGCTCAGTTTGGGACTCTGAACAGCCGATTTGGGAATCGAGTCCGGTCTGTCATAAGCTAACCGGGCTCCCAACGGACAGCCGTTGAAGCCGGTTCCGGAGAAATCCGGAGGCGAGCCCCCTTCGTCTAGCGGCCTAGGACGCCGCCCTTTCAAGGCGGTAGCGCGGGTTCGAATCCCGTAGGGGGTACGGTCTTCGGACCGTTGGTAGTAAGCAAGGCCCTGTGGCGCAGTTGGTTAGCGCGCCGCCCTGTCACGGCGGAGGTCGCGGGTTCGAGTCCCGTCAGGGTCGCAAGTGAGGCGCCGGAGCAATCCGGCGTTTCGCGTATGGCATTCAACTCGGGTGCCTGCGGCCAGGTAGCTCAGTTGGTACGAGCGTCCGCCTGAAAAGCGGAAGGTCGCCGGTTCGATCCCGGCCCTGGCCACTCCACTCGTAGGCGAGCCCTGCACGCAGAAAGCGCGTGCCGGGCTCGTTTCGTTCGTTTCTTGTGGGGGTGCAACCCCCACGCCCCGCCCGGCGGGCTTCGCCCCCGGACCCCCTCCGTCGTATGCCGCCCTCCCGCGCCCCGCTCGTCGGGGCTTTGTCCCCCTGACCCCAGACTGTGGTCGCGTCGGGTAGGTGAGCTGCGGACTCAGTCCATGCCCGGTCGGTGGGCTTCGTCCCGGACCATCCCTCGAGCGCTACTCCGCGTCCTGCTTGGCGCGGTTGCATGGGAGAGCAGTTCGGCCAGGGCAGGATTGGGCCATGTCTGAGCTGATGACTAGTGGCTTGATCGACGAGATCCTTGCCGAACATCGCGAGGATTGGTCGTGTGGGGATGACGAGGGGTGGGCGGGGTATCGAAACCACGCGCAGCGGGTGTTTTTGTTTGCTCGGGAGCTGACGGCTCCGGGGGTTGAGGTTGACGAACGGATCGCGATTGCCGCGGCATTCCATGACATCGCTGCGCTTCGTACTGTGGACTATCTCGATCTGGATCTGGAACCGATGCGTGCCTGGCTGGCTGCTTACGGGCGTCCGGAGTGGTATCGCGAGATCGCGCTGGCGATGACTTTGCATCACCGGATCCGGCCCTACCGTGGTGAGGCGGCATGGCTGGTCGAAGGTATCCGTCGCGCCGACTGGATCGAATGCTCTGCGGGACTGCTGCGGTCCGGGCTCTCCCGTGACCTTGTCCGGCGCACCCAGCGGGCTTTGCCGATGCGAAAGTTCGCTATCGACAGCGGGATAAAGATCGTGCGGCATGCCTTGACCCATCCGGGGAATCCACTGCCCTTCTGGCGTTCTGGTCCCACTCTGCGGCGTATAGCGCAGGTCGAGCCCTGACCTGACAAGCGCGGTGCGGGTCTGCGCCGACTCCATCGACTACCTGATGGTCGGCGTACTGCCGCCTTGAATATGCCTTGACAGTTATATAACTGGAGTGGAATTATCGGGCGGGTGACCACGGCTAGCGTTTTTCAGGTGTTGGGGGAGCCGAGCAGGTTGGCGATTCTGGAGGTTTTGCGGGAGGGGGAGCGGCCTGTTGGGGAGTTGGTGGGGCGGTTGGGGATCAGTCAGCCTGCGGTTTCCAAGCATCTTCGGGTGTTGAAGGAAGCGGGGCTGGTTGAGGTTCGGGTCGATGCGCAGCGGCGGCTGTATCGGATCAGGACGGAACCGCTTGTGCAGGTGGACGATTGGTTGGCGCCGTATCGCGAGCTGTGGAACAGGCATCTCGATCTACTGGAAGAACATCTCGAGCGACGGAGGCAGGAATGACTCAGGCAGAGCTTCGTACCGATGGGGCGCGGCCGGCGGTACGGCTGGAACGAAAGTTGGCGGACCCGCCGGCGGTGGTGTGGCAGGCGATCACCGAGCGGGAACAGCTGCGGGCCTGGTTCCCGTGCGACGTGGAGGTGGTCGGCGGTGTGTGGGAGGTCGGGGCGGCGATCGCATTCGACTTCGGCACCGAGATGAGCGGAATGACGCTCACCGGTGAGGTATTCGCCGTCGACGAGCCGAAGCTCTTGGCGTTCAGTTGGGGCGAAGAACGGTTGCAGTTCGAATTGACGCCGGACGGGAGTGGGACGCACCTGGTCTTGACCGATGAGCTGCCCGCGGATGCGGCGGCCCGCAACGCCGCCGGTTGGGACGAGTGCCTCGACCGCATCGCCGGAATCGAGCCCGGCGACTGGAAATCGCGCTTCGACACCTACGCCGCGACCTTCGAACCCCTCGTCGGCCCCCAATCCGGCCCGCCCACCGACTGATCCACCACGAACGGGACATGACGGCGGCAAAGTGCGAGTAGCGCCGCCGTCATGTCCCGTTCGGTGGAGGCGCAGGGCCCGACGGGTCCACCGCTTGATCGTGCGGGTGCTCACTCGATACGTTCCGTCTGCATCGCGGGCCCTTTTCGTGCTCTTCGGCACAGTTCCCGTGCCGACGCACTCATCCACTCCCGCCACCTCTGGTGATCCGGTCCGTGAGTGGCACATGGCTGCGGCGAATCGCGAGTAGACCGCTCCGTGGTGTGCCAAACACGGCGGACGACCCGGCCGGTGATCTTGGAAATGGGGTTGTGGGGGCGGTGGCGGTGGAATGCTGGGGGGTATGGCTGAGCGCTGGTATTACTGCTTGAAGCACAAGCGGGCCGAGAAGGGGCGGCAGTGCTGGTTCCAGGATCGGATGGGGCCGTATCCGGATCAGGCGACCGCGGAACGTGCGTTGGAGATCGTCAAGGCGCGCAATGCGCAGGCCGACGCCAGGGACGCGGATTGACGCTGTAGTGACTGCGGGCGGGTAGTCCGCTGTGCGGCAAGTGATCTGGTCGCGGCGGTGGGCGCGGTGGTCGGCACCGGGCGGAAACCACGTGGCGAAAGTGATCTTGTGACGCGCGACGATGCGTGCGCGGTATCGGTGACCAGGTAGATCCACTCAGGCGTTGTTCAGAGCGATCAAGTACGGTTTCTCAGAACTCAAACTAATGCTCGGTGGTCCTGACGTGGGCTGCGAGCTGGACCAGGATCAGCAGGGAGGGCGACCCTTGAGGGTTACCGTTGTTGTGCCGACCTACAACGAGCGGGAGAATCTGCCGGTTGCGGTGGAGCGGCTGACCGCGCTGCCGGTGCCCGACCTGCACGTGCTCGTGGTCGACGACAGTTCGCCGGACGGTACCGGTGACGTCGCCGACAAGCTGGCCGCGGAGCTGCCGAACGTGGTCGGCGTGCTGCACCGGACCGAGAAGGACGGGCTCGGGCGGGCCTACATCGCGGGGATCACCCGGGCGCTGGACGAAGGCGCCGACGTGGTCATCCAGATGGACGCCGACCTTTCGCATCCGGCGGAGGTGATTCCGGCGATGCTGGAGAAGCTGACGACGACCGACGCCGGTGTGGTGCTCGGTTCGCGCTATGTGCCGGGTGGCTCCACCGCCGACGAATGGAAGTGGCACCGCAAGGCGCTGTCCGCGTGGGCCAACTTCTACGTGAACCTGATCCTGCGGCTGGGCGTGAAAGACGCCACCGCCGGTTTCAAAGCGTGGAAGGCGGACACGCTGCGTGCCATCAATGTCGCCTCGATCCGTAGCAACGGCTACTCGTTCCAGGTCGAGATGAACTACCGGACGGTCAAGAAGGGCATCGAGATCGCCGAGGTGCCGATCCGTTTCGAGGAGCGCACCCTCGGCGCCTCCAAGATGAGTCTGAAGGTGCAGCTGGAGTCGGCGCTCATGCCGTGGAAGCTGCTGTTCGGCCGCTCGGTCTAGTACTGACATCAGCAGGGCCCCGCATCCGCAATGGATGTGGGGCCCTGCGTCGTTCGCGGGGTTCAGTTGGCGGACAGTCCACGGCGCATCGCTTCCAGGCCGACGACGAGCACCGGCGCGAGCACCCACGTGCATGACCGACAGCGCGATGGTGGTCGCGGTGTCGAACGAGGCGGAGACGGTCAGGCTGATGGTCGCGATGGCGAGGACCGCGCCGACGACCTGGGCGACCCGCAGCGCACCGGCCCAGAAGTACGACACCAGCGCTGCGAGGGTCATGCCGATGAGCAGTGGCACACCGGAGGAGGCGATCACCCCGCCCGCTCCGACGGCCGCGGCGACGCCCTTGTCGACCACCTCGAACGAGCCGCCCGCGGCCTCGCCGAGCAGCCAGACGACCAGGTTGACGGCGACGGCGACAACCACGCTGCCGATGACGGCGGTCGGCCGGTTGACGGCCGGGATATGCAGGGCGGGTGCGGCGGTTTGTGTGATGGTCATGATGTTCTCCCTCATCCGAAGCTATGTGCTTGGTACTGAGAACAATCTTGAAACCCAAACAATTGTTGAGGTCAAATCGCGGCGACTGTGGGCTGCGTCACCCAGCCGGAAACCGCCGCAACGGAATTCGGCGTGGCAACGCGGGGTTCGCGCGGCTCAGGCGTCGGGCTTCGGCCAGTTCAGCAGCGTGTCCAGATACAGCTGACGAACCGCGGCCACCTTGTCGTCCATGTCGTTCGGATCCCAGGCGCTGACATCGATGGGGTCGAGGATCGCCACGTCCACGGTGCCCGGCCGCGCGACCATCGAGTTGCGCCAACAGATTTCACCCGCATTGCGGATCACGATGGGGATGATCGGCACGCCCGCCTGGATAGCGATGTGGAACGCGCCCTTCTTGAACGGTCCGACTTCGGGCGTGTAGGAGCGAGTGCCCTCGGGCGCGACCGCGATCGATAGGCCACCGCGCAGCGTGTCGACCACCGGGGCCAGCGCGGCCTTGGCCTTGTCGGTGCTCGACCGATCGATGAAGGTCACGCCGACGAAGCGCATCAGCGGGCCGAAGATCGGGTTGCGGGTCAGTTCCTTCTTGCCGATGCCGGTGACCCCGCCGCGGAGCACCTCGGGGACGATGATGATGTCGAACTGGCTCTGGTGGTTGAACAAGAACACCGCGGGCCTCGGTGCGCGCGCGTTCGCGGTGCCCGTCACCCGCAGGCGCACACCGGAGAGGCTGAGCGTATTACCCGCAGCGTGCTCCAGCAGTCCGTCGGCCATCTGCCGATGGTCCCTGGTCGGCCACTTGGCGGCGACACCATAGAACGCGCCACCCAGCAGACCGGCGAATCCCGCTGTGGTGCGGGCATAGTCGACCGGACGCGCGCCCTGGCGCGGGCTGAAGTGCAGCGTCGGCCAATCGCGTTCTGCGGCAACGGCGGTGAGCTGATCATCGGGGTTCACCGGCACCGGATGGCCTACCAGGGACAGCAGCGGCAGATCGGCGGTGCTGTCGGCGTAGGCGTAGCTGCGGGCGAGATCCAGGTCGTGGTCGATGGCGAATTCGCGGACCGATTCGGCCTTGCCGTTGCGCCACAACGTCTTTCCATCCGGGTGCCCGGTGAGGATGCCGTCTTGGACCGCCATCGGGGTGGTCAGCACGTGCTCGATGCCGAGCTCGGCCGCCGCGGGCGCCACCTGGAAGCGGGTCAGCGAGCTGACCAGTACCACCGTGTGCCCGGCCGCCTGATGCGTCCGAATCAGTTGCCACGCTTCGAAATGCAGGTGCCCGTACACCGTGCGCCGGAACAGCCGCTCGCCGAGCGCGTCCAGGTCCGCCTCCGGTTTGCCCGCGAGCACCTCGGTGAGCTGGTTCAGCAACCGGCCGTACTCGCCGTCGGTCGTGCCGTTGCTGATGCCGCGCAGCAGGACCTCCTCGGTGCTGCGGCGGCGGAACAATCGCCGAAACGGTCCCTGGCGTGGAAAGCCGTCGACGACGGTACCGCCGAAGTCGAAGATCGCGGCGACCTGCGCACCCTGTGGCCCGGAGCGGATCTCGGCGATCGTGCCGTCTAGCTCGTCGCTCACCGCGTCTCCCGGTTGGACGGATCGAGCGCGGCGGCCTGCGAGATGCGGGCACCGATGGTGCGCAGCCGATCTGCGAATTCCACTCGGCGCTCGGTCAATTCGGCCCTGCGCTTGGCGGAGTCATCGGAAACCCTTTCGAGTAGCCCGTAGTTGTCGGCGAGTTTCAGTGCGCTGGTGAACAATTCGGTGGAGACCGACTCAGGGCTGTGCAACCGCTGCTGCAGCATCATCTGTTTGCCGACCGCGACGCAGTCGGCGATGAACTGCTTGCGGTCGAGTTCGGTCTCGGGGTCGCGGGCGGCGAGCCGCTCGGCCACCACCAGTTGCGCGTCGAAGAACGAGCGAAGTACGCGGTGCGCCATCATGAATCCGGAACCGGTGAGCTTGGCCATCACTTCGGAGCCGAGGGTGTTGTCGCGGGTGTGGCTGTGCCACTCCGGATCCAGCAGCAGCATCTCGGCCGTCATCTGCTCGGCGAACTCGGCCCGTTCGGGGAAGAAGAACTCGAACTTCAGCAGGTCGCGCAGCCGGAACGCCTCGTCCCAGCCGGTGGTCAGCTGGTCGGCGCCGTCGCTGTCGAGCGCGGCCAGGATGGACAGTTCGAGGATGGCGCGGTTGACGAACCAGTGCACCGCGCTGTTGCGATAGAACGCGGCCTCGAGGTGCGCGCCCGCCTCGATCGAGTACACCGGCTCCAGCCCGCCGCGATACACCGTCACCACCTTGGCCAGCGAGAGTTGTTCCAGCACAACGGCGAGACCCTGATCGTCGCGCAACGCCGCGAGCTCGCCGTGCGGCAGATCGCGCTTCTCGATATAGCCGAGCACCGGCGCGAGCACCGTGCGCACCTCGCCGAGGGTGAGGGCGCGCTCGTGCACGCCGAGCAGCGCGAGGGTGACCAGCGCGTTGACCGTCACCGGGGTGACCGCGTTGATGCCGACGGCGATCTCGAACGCCAACCGCTGCACGGCCTTACGCTCCAGCTCGGCGATATCGGGTGCGTCCGGTTCGCCCTGTCCGGTCTCGGTGAGTCCGGCGGGCGCGGGCTCGGTGCGGTGCAGCGGGATGGTCAACGGCGGCGTGGTGAGCGGATCGCCGTGCGCCGTGAGCCGGTCGCGGGCCGAAAGCGGTTCGCCGAAGCGCACATACACGTGCCCGGCCGAATGTTGTTGGCTGCGTACATAACGCGCGAGCCAGGCGAGCCCCTCCGGCTTCTTCTTGCCGCCGACCTGTTCGGTCGAGATGGCGCCGAGCTCGTTGAGCCGCTCGTAGGTGATCGACACCGGCACCAGCATGACGTCCTCGACCCGGTCCGCCCGTACCGCCGCCGCAAGGTAATTCAGCAGTCCGTAGCGCGGCGGGCGCAGCTTGCCGGTGCGCGACCGGCCGCCTTCGAAGTACCACTCCAGGTTGAATCGCTTGGCCAGCAGGTAGGCGAAGTACTCCTCGACGACCGCCTTGTACACCTCGTCGTCGCCGAAACTGCGCCGGATGAACACGGTTCCGGTGCGCCGGGCGATCGGCCCCATCGGCCAGAAGCTGAGGTTCGCGCCGCCGATCACGTGGTTCGGCGGGAAGTCGTTGCGGGCCAGCACATCACCGAGCACGAACGCGTCGACGTAGGAGCGGTGCGAGGGCAGGAAGACCAGCGGATAGCGGCGGTTGAGATCGCGCAGCGCGGTCAGTCCAGAATCGTCGGAGTCCACCTTCCAGGTCGACGCGTGGATCGGCCGCATCGCCTGGGTGAACAGGTCGGAGACCAATCTGCTTTGCGCGGCGACGAGTTCGTTCAACGCCTTCTCCGCGCGGCGATACACCTCGTGTGGGCTGGCGCCGATCTGGTCGGCGATGAGCTCGAGCCTGCGCACGAAGTCGGGGGAGTCGAGGATCTCCTCGGCCACCAGCCGGGGCACCTTGTAGCGGTCGCCGATGATGGTGCGTTCGGCCCGCTCCAGCGCCACCACCGCGGCGCGCACGATGGCACGGGCGAACGGCTCGGCCGTGCCTTTGTTGACCAGCGCGGCGGCTTCCGGGTTGTTCGTGCGCAACTCGCTGAGCAGCGCGGGCTGCCCTGTGAGCACCACGTGCCGGTTCGGCTGACCGACCAGCTTGCGCTGCGCGAGCCGATTCGGCTTGCGCGGGTTGGTCAGCAACGCCATGTCCGCGAAGGTGATCCGGCGGACGCCGTCGCGCTCCGGCGGCCGCCAGAGCACGCGCACCGGGACAACGAGCGGATCGTCGTGCCGTCCGACCAGCCGGGAGGCGACGGCGCCCGCGTCCAGATCCAGCTGGGTGATCGGGGCGTCGGTGCCGAACTCCTTGGCGATCCCGCCCTCGGTCAACCAGGTGCCGATGAGTTCGCGCTCCACCGCGGACGCCGCGTCGACCAGCGCCACCACCGACCCCGGTGCCGTCGCGCGCTCGATATCCGCGGGCGATCCGCCACGGTGCTCGATCATGACCTTGTCCCTCCGACTGACGATCTCCCCATTGAATCCCCTCGGACTGTTTTCCCGCAGGCACTCGGGCCTGCAAGTTGAACGCGCGGCCATGATCCCGCGTTCCGTCGGCATGGCGAATTACGCTGCGCATATGGATTGGGCCCTACGCGCGTGTGGCTGGCACGGCCATTACACCTACGCACCGGATGAGACGGACCTGGCCGACCGGCTGCGGGTCGACACCGTGGCGGGGGTGGCCTGGCGCTGCCTGCGCTGCGGGACCTTCGTGCCGGGCGACCCGGTCGGCTCGGGTCCGGCCGACCACGCGCCGGAGGTGCCGCGCGGGCGACTGCTGCGGGACCGCTGGCTGATGCGCGCCTTGGCGATCGAGCGGTTGCTGCGCGGGTTGGTGCTGGTTGTCGCGGCGTTCGGGGTGCTGAAGTTCCGGACGTCGCGGGAGACCATGCGGGCCGCGTTCGACCGGGATCTGCCGCTGTTGCGTCCGCTGGCCGACCAACTCGGCTGGGATATCGACCGATCGAAGGTCGTGCACCTGATCGATCAGGCCTTCTCGCTGTCGAATACGACGCTGCTGTGGGTGGCGGTCGGCATCTTCGTTTACGCGGGGCTGCAAGGGATCGAGGCGCTCGGCCTGTGGTTGATGAAGCGCTGGGGTGAGTACTTCGCGGTCGTCGCGACGAGTCTCTTTCTGCCGCTGGAGATCTACGAGTTGACCGAGAAGGTAACCGCGCTGCGGATCGGCGCGCTGCTGGTCAATATCGCCGCGGTGGTCTGGCTGCTCTACTCGAAGCGGCTGTTCAAGCTGCGCGGTGGCGCGGCCGCGTACCACGCGGAACACGGCGCGGAGAGTTTGCTGAGTGTCGAGCGTTCGGCTCTGGCGGTCCCGGCGAAATGACCGTTCAAGTCGCGACGAAGTGACCCTGCGATGGTCGATAGGTGTGGTTGCGGGCACAGGGTCAAGCTAATCAGGTAATGCTAACCTTACCTCCAAAGTAAGGCCAGTTGGAACTTTGGAGGATCGTTGTCGACCACGGACGAACGCTTGCGGGTGGAGTATGTGACCGATCCGGCGGCAGCGATGTCCCGGCTGGCGGGGGCCGATCGGTTCGGTGAGTACGTGATGTACGAACGGCCGGGTGAGTGGGTATTCGCGGCCGATCCGATCGGCGGCATCGAACTCGATGTCGAAGAGCTGCGGGTCACCTGGGATGGGCAGACCACCGCCACCAAGTGGGAAGGCCGCCCGGCCGGTGTCGTCGATCGGGCGCTCGGCGCGTTGCTGCTCGACGGCCGGAATGCCTACGGCTGGATCGGATTCGAGTTCTGCGCTTGGGCATACGAAGCGACCGCGCACCTGGATCCACGGACCACCTTGGTGCAGTTGATGATTCCGCGCATCGAGGTGCGGATCGGTGAGTTCGGCATTCGGGTGGCCGGCGCCACCCCGGCGGAGACCGGCGACATCCACGATCTGATCACCGAATCGCAGGAAACCGAACTGCCGCGGCCGCATCCGACGGACGTCCGGCTCGATCCGACCGGCTACGCGGGCCGGGTGGCCGAAGCGGTCGGCGAGATCCAGGCGAACCGCTATCAGAAGGTCATCCTGTCGCGGAAGGTCGATCTGCCGTTCGTGGTGGACATCCCGGCGACCTATCGGCTCGGGCGCGCGCACAACACGCCCGCCCGCTCGTTCCTGCTGCGGCTCGGCGGGCTCGAGGCGGCCGGGTTCAGCCCGGAGCTGGTGGCCTCGGTCGACGAGAACCGTTTGGTGACCACCGAGCCGGTCGCGGGCACCCGGGCCTTCGGTCGTGGCGCGGAAATCGACGCGGCCGCGCGCGCCGACCTGCTCGCCGACCCCAAAGAGATCGTGGAGCACGCGATTTCGGTGCAGACCTCGTTCGCGGAGATGGCCGCGGTGGCCGATCCGGGCACCGTCGCGGTCACCGATTTCATGGCGGTGCGTGAGCGCGGCAGCGTGCAGCATCTGTCCTCCACCGTGTGCGGCACGCTGGCAGCCGAACGGTCCAGCTGGGAGGCGCTCGAGGTGCTGTTCCCCTCGGTCACCGCGTCCGGGATTCCCAAGCGGGCGGGCATCGATTCGGTATTCCGGCTGGACCATGATCCGCGTGGGCTGTATTCCGGTGCGGTGGTGACGGTTTCGTCGAGCGGCGCACTGGAGGCGACCCTCGTGCTGCGCGCGATCTATCAGACGACGGAGGGTGCCTGGTTGCGCGCGGGTGCGGGCATTGTCGCGCAGTCCCTGCCGGAGCGGGAATTCGAAGAGACCTGCGAGAAGCTCGGCAGCATCGCGCCTTACGTGGTGCCCGCGCAGTAAGCGGAGTGGATCGGCCGGCGGGCAGCGCATCGAAAGGTGCGCTGCCCGTTGCTTTTCCCGTGCAGGGCAGTCCGCGGATCAGCTCTCAGCGGTCCGCAGCGCCTTCTTGTCGATCTTCCCGACGGCCGTGATCGGCAGCCGGTCCGCGCGGCGCAGCACATCGGGCAGCTTGTACGTCGCCAGGCCGCGGGCCGCGAGAAAGGTCTTGATCTCGGCAAGCGTCGGCATCTCGCCATCGACAACCAGTACGGCGCAGACCTTCTCGCCGAGCGACGAGTCGGGCAGTCCGACCGCCGCGGCGTGCCGGACGGCCGGATGGGCGAGCAGATGCTCCTCGAGCTCGTCGCAGGAGATGTTCTCGCCGCCGCGATTGATCACGTCCTTGATCCGGCCGGAGACCACGAGGTGTCCGCTCGGCAGCTTGCGCACCAGATCGCCGCTGCGGTAGTAGCCGTCGGGGGTGAAGGCGCGGGCGTTGTGTTCGGGCGCGCGGTAGTAGCCGCGAATGGTGTACGGGCCCTTGGTGAGCAGCTCGCCCTCGGCGCCCGGTGCGACCTCGTTGCCGTCCGCGTCCACCACCCTGATCTCGTCGGCGGGGGACAGCGCCCGGCCCTGCGTGGTGTGCAGCAGTTCGGCCGCATCGTCGAGTCGGGTGTAGTTGAGCAGTCCCTCGGCCATGCCGAACACCTGCTGCAAGGTGGCGCCGAGTGCGGGTGTCACCTCGCGGGCATTGACCTCGGCCAGCCGGGCGCCGCCGACCTGGAGCAGTCGCAGCGAGCTCAGGTCGGCCGCCTCCCATTCGGTTGCGGCACACCACAGCTGGGCCAGCGGCGGGACGACGGCGGTGACCGTCACCCGATGCCGTTCGATGGCGGCGAAGGCGCTCTCCGGACTCGGATCGGTGACGAAGGCGACCGCGCCGCCGACGCTCACCGTGCCGAGGATGCCCGGGCAGGCCAGCGGAAAGTTGTGCGCTGCGGGCAAAGTCGCGAGGTAGACGTCGTCCTCGGTGAGTGCGCACACCTCGGCGCTCGCGGTGGCGTTGTAGGCGTAGTCGTCGTGCGTGCGGGCGATCAGCTTCGGCAGGCCCGTGGTACCGCCGGAGACCAGCATCAACGCGATATCGCTCGGGTCGATCGCCGGGAGCGAACCACCCTCGCGCGGTACCGAATTCAAGTCGATGCCGAATCCGGGCTCGCCGAGCACCAGTATGTGCCGCAGCGACGGCACCGCCGACTGCACGGTCGCGGCCAGTTCGCGGTAGTCGAAATCGCCGAGCCGGTCGACGACGATGTAGGCGACGGCCTCGGAAAGCGCCGCCAGATGCTCGATTTCGGCCCGCCGGTGCGCGGGCAGCGTCAGCACCGGAATGATCCCGGCCCGCAGTAGTCCGAACAGCACGGTCAGAAACTCCGGCACGTTCGGCAGCTGCACCACCACGCGGTCGCCCGGCGCGATCCCGAGCGCGAGCAGCCCGTGCGCCATCCGATCGGCCTCCGTGTCCAGCCACGCATAACTGCGCGCGCCCCCGGCCTCGAGCAGCGCAGGCCGGTGCGGATGCCGCTGCGCCGCCTCCCGCAGCAGATCACCCAGCCCACGCCCGGACCAGTAACCGGCCGCTCGATAGGCCGCGCCGACTTCGGTGGGAAAGGGCACGTAACCGTCGCGATGCGGGGTGGATGTCGAAGTCACGGTCTACCTCACGGCTAACCCGAGCTCGGCTCGGTGAACATAGGTAAGGCAACCCTATCTCAATGCGATACGCTGGATCGAGCAGTCTCGATCCGCCGGACACGGCGGCGACCAAGGAGTGACAGGGCCAGATGGAGCCAGCACAGCGACCGGGGGCCGGGGCGGACAGTACGGAAAGCGCAGCGCCGATGATCGATCGCGCGGATATCCGCGCCGCCATCGCCGACCACCTCGACGTGCTCGCCGACTCGATCGACGACGACGCCGACCTCATCCAGCTGGGCCTGGACTCCATCCGCACCATGAAGCTGGCCGGTGGTTGGCGCAAGCGCGGGGTCGACGTGAACTTCGCCCAGCTCGCGGCGGCGCCGACGGTCGCGGAATGGGCGCGCCTGCTCGGTGCCGACGACGGCAACGCCGCGATCGATGCCGAAATCCCTGATCCGCCAACGGCGTCCGGCGACGAATCCGATCCGTTCCCGCTGGCGACGATGCAGCACGCCTACTGGATCGGCCGCTCCGACGAGCAGGATATCGGCGGTGTGGCGGCCCACCTCTACGTCGAATTCGACGGCGCCGCAGTAGTTCCGGAGAGGCTAGCGCGGGCCGTCGACGAGCTTGTCGCGGCACATCCGATGCTACGAACGAGGTTTCTGCCGGACGGCACCCAGCAGACGATGGCCGCCCCGGGGCGCCAGGTCTTCTCGGTGGTCGACCTGCGCGGACACTCCGGCGACGCCGCCGAGGCGGAACTGACCCGCCTGCGCGACACCAAGACCCACCAGCGGCTGGCCATCGAGGACGGCCAAGTCCTGGATGTGACGCTGACCCTGGTCGCCGACGAGCGCACTCGCCTGCACCTCGACGTCGACATGCTGGCCGGTGACGCGATGAGCTACCGCGTGCTGATCGCCGACCTCGCCGAGCTGTACCACGGCGCGACCCTGCCGCCGCAGGACTACAGCTACCGGCGCTACCGCACCGAGCGCACCGCGGACACCGCCGCGCGAGAGCGGGACCGGCAGTGGTGGCAGCAGCGCCTGCCCGAACTACCCGGAGCGCCTGAGCTGCCGACGATTCCGGTCAGCGAACGCACCGACCCACACCGGACCGTCCGATACGACCATTGGCTCGCGCCGGAAGCGAAGGATCGCCTGCTCGCCGCGGCGCATGCCCGCGGCATCACGCCCGCGATGGCATTGGCCGCGGTGTTCGCCGAGACCATCGGCGGGTGGTCGGCGCAGAGCCGGTTCCTGCTGAATGTGCCGCTGTTCCATCGGGAACCGGTGCACCCCGAGGTGGATCGGGTGATCGGCGATTTCACCTCGTCGATCATGCTCGAGGTGGATGTCAGCGCGGACGTGACGGTCGCGGAGCGGGCCAAGGCATTGCAGCGCGCCATGCACGAAAGTGGCGCGCACACCACCTATTCCGGCTTGGAGGTGCTGCGCGACCTCGGACGTCAGCGCGGCGAGCCGGTGCTCGCGCCGATCGTCTACACGAGCGCGCTCAACCTGGGCGAGCTGTTCGCCGCGTCGGTGACCGAGACCTTCGGCGAGCCGGTCTGGATCATCTCGCAGGGCCCGCAGGTGCTGCTGGACGCCCAGGTCACCGAGGTGCGCGGCGGGCTGCTACTCAACTGGGATGTCCGGGAATCGGCGTTCCCCGCCGGGATGATCGACGCGATGTTCGCCAGCTACACCCACGCGATCGACCGGCTCGGCGCGGGCGCGGCCGGTTGGGATGCCGAAGCCGCGGTGCGGCTGCCGGTTTCGCAGGCGTCGGTGCGCGCCGCGGTGAACGCCACGGACGGACCGGTGAGCGGCCGGGTGCTGCACGAGGGCCTGTTCCAGCACGCCGGAACCACGCCCGATGCGCCCGCGGTGCTGTGGCAGTTCGACGGCGTCGACGGCGGCTGGAGCTACCGGGAACTGGCCACGCAGGCCCTCGCGGTGGCGGGTGCGTTGCGGGACAACGGGGTTCGCCCCGGACAGACGGTGGCGGTGCAACTACCGAAGGGCCCCGATCAGATCCTGGCCGTGCTCGGTGTGCTGGCCGCCGGTGCCGCCTACGTCCCGATCGGATTCGACCAGCCCGTCGGGCGGCGCGCGGAGATCCTGCGCACCGGCGATGTGGTCGCCGCACTCACCGTCGACGGCGCGGACATGGGCAACGCCGACGTCACCTGCCTACCGCTGTCGGCGGCGCGAAGCCATCCGAATCCGCTGCCGGAACCGGTATTTCCCGATCCCGACGCGATCGCCTACGTGCTGTTCACCTCCGGTTCCACCGGCGTGCCGAAGGGGGTCGACGTGCCGCACAGCGGTGCGATGAACACCATCGACGCGGTGAACATCTGGTTCGAGGTCGGCGCGAGCGACCGGGTGCTCGGACTGTCCGCGCTGGAATTCGACGCCTCGGTCTACGACATGTTCGGCATGTTCGCGGTGGGCGGCGCAGTGGTCACACTGGCCGCCGAGCAGCGCGCCGAGGCCACCACCTGGGTGGAACTGCTTCGCCACCATCGGGTTTCGATCCTCAACTGCGTGCCGAGCATGCTGGACATGATCCTGGAGGTCGGCGGCGACCAACTCGGTGATTCACTGCGCGCGGTGACCCTCGGCGGCGACTGGGTCGGCGCCGACCTGGCGCGCAGGCTGGCCCGGCAGGTGCCCGGCTGCCGATTCGCCGGACTCGGCGGCGCGACCGAAACCTCGATACACAACACCATTTGCGAGGTCGCCGACCCGCCCGCGCATTGGGCGACCGTGCCTTTCGGCGTACCGCTGCGCAACGTGCGTTGCCGGGTGGTCAACGCGTCCGGTCGCGACTGCCCCGATTGGGTCCCCGGTGAGTTCTGGGTTGGCGGTGCGAATGTCGCCGCCGGTTACCGCAACGATCCGGAGCGAACCGCCGAACGCTTCGTCCTGCACAACGACATCCGCTGGTATCGGACCGGTGACATGGCGCGGTACTGGCCGGACGGCACCATCGAATTCCTCGGCCGCGCCGACCATCAGGTGCAGATCCGCGGCTATCGAGTGGAACTCGGTGAGGTGGAGAGCGGGCTGCGCACCGCCCCCGGTGTCCGGCACGCGGTCGCCGCGGTGGTCGGTGGCGGCGCACGGAAACTCGTCGCCGCGGTCGCCGGCGCGACCGGCACCGCCGCCGAGATCGTCGCGGCGGTATCGGACCTGTTGCCTGGCTACATGATT
The DNA here is from genome assembly GCF_050955855.1 of Nocardia sp. CA-128927. Lineage (NCBI taxonomy): Bacteria > Bacillati > Actinomycetota > Actinomycetes > Mycobacteriales > Nocardiaceae > Nocardia > Nocardia sp. CA-128927. The sequence goes on from NZ_CP192087.1 coordinate 974,989, forward strand.
CCGACGCGCATCGAGATCCTCGACCGAATGCCGCTGACCGACAACGGAAAACTGGACCGCCGCGCCGTGTTTGCCCTGCTCGAACCGGCCGCCACCGAAGTACGGGACGCGGAGCCGAGCGGCCCGCTCGAGGCCGCGCTGGCCGCGATCGTCGCGGAGGTGCTCGGCGTCGACCGGATCGGCGTACACGACGACTTCTTCGCCGCGGGTGGCGATTCGGTGCTGGCCACCACGGCCATCGCACGCGTGCGCGAATGGCTCGACGTCGAGCATGCACTGGTGGCGGACATCCTGATCGGCCGCACCGTCGCCGACCTCGCGCAGCGGCTCTCGGCCAGGGAAATCGAGCTCGGCACGCCCGATCGGCTGCCCGGCGTGGCGGCGCTCTATCTGGAGATTGCGTCGATGAGCGACGACGAGGTGCTGGCCCAGGTGTGACGCGACGTCTCGGTTTAGACTCCCCGGCATGAGCAGGTGGGATACCTCGAAGATGCCCGATCAGACCGGCCGCACGTTCATCGTGACCGGCGCGAACAGCGGGCTGGGGGCGGCCACCGTGCGGGCGCTGGCCGGGGCCGGGGCACAGGTAGTGCTCGCCTGTCGGAACGTGGCCAAGGCGGAGCAGGTGGCCGCGCCGTTCGGCGATCGCGCGGTGGTGCGGAAGCTGGATCTCGCGGATCTGGCGTCGGTGCGGGAGTTCGCCGAGGCGACGGATCGGGCCGATGTGCTGATCAACAATGCCGGGGTGATGGCGCTGCCGGAGCTGCGGACCGCCGACGGCTTCGAAATGCAGGTCGGCACAAACCATCTCGGCCACTTCGCGCTGACCGGCTTACTGCTGGAAAAGATTTCGGAGCGGATCGTCACCGTCGCCAGCGGGGCGCACATCATCGGCAAGATCGACCTGGACGACCTCAACTGGGAGCGGCGCAAGTATCAGCGCTGGCCCGCCTACGGGCAGGCGAAGCTGGCAAACCTGATGTTCGCCTACGAGCTGCACCGCAGGCTGACCGCGGCGGGCTCGCCGAAGATCTCGGTCGCCGCGCACCCGGGTTACGCCGCGACCGAGCTGATGTCGCACACCGAGTCGATCCAGGACGCGGTGATGCGGCTCGGTAACCTGCTGCTCGCGCAGAGTGCCGAGATGGGCGCGTTGCCAACGCTTTACGCCGCGACGACGGAAGTCGAGCCCGGCCGCTACTACGGGCCGACCGGCTGGCGTGGCCTGCGCGGCTACCCGGGCCGCTCGGGTTCGTCCAAGGCGTCGCGGGACGAGGCTGTGGCCCGTGGGCTGTGGGAGCTGTCGGAGAAGCTGACCGGCGTCACCTACGACCTCACGAAGTAACCGCCGCGCGTCAGCTCAGGATGTGCAGGTCGTAGAACAACTGGTATCGACTCGGATCGTCCGGCAGGAACCAGTGGAAGCCTTCCAGCAGGAAGATCATCACCAGGTTGATCGCCAGCACAATGCCTAGGAACCACAGCGCGACCAGTCCCACCAACCGATTCGGTGTAGCCGGGATCGTCCCCGCCGCGGTGCTGTGTGAAAACGCCAGCACCGCACCGACGGTCGCGATCGCCGCGACGAACAGGATCCACGCCCAGACATACAGGTGCAGCCCGAGCACGGGCTCGCCGTAGCCGGGGTCGCCGGGCAGGATGTGCAGCATGGTCTGCCGCCAGGACGCGAATCCGCCTGCCACACAGCCGACCACGGCCAGGCCCCAGCCCATCGCGTAGTCGCGCGCGGCGACCGTCCTCGTCATGCCCTTGCGGACGATGACCGCGGCGCCCAGCGCGGCCAACGCCATGAACATGCGCTGCACCATGCACATCGGACACGGATACTCCCGGCCGATGAACTGCACGGCGAGACCGCCGCAGATCACGCCGGTCCAGCCGATCACGAAAACCACGGCCAGCCAGTACTGCAGTTGTCCCACAACGGTTCCCGTGGTCCGGTCGGGCACGGTCGTGGTGGCCATCAGTAGGTCAACCCGAGGCCGAGACCGCCGGTGATGTGATGCGCGAGCAGCAGGACCGTGGCGAGCAGCAGCACCCACCAGGCGCCGAGCACCGCGCGCCGGGAGCGCTGCCGGTACAGCACGACCAGGGCCGCGAGCAGCCCGCCGAAGATCAACGTGTCCATAGCTGACGGACACTACTTGCGCCTGGGGACGTCGGCCGTGGACACGCCGCGCCCTGAGCTGGGACGATGGATCGGAATGAGGAGTGACTCAGGCCACCGACCCCATCAATGTCACACATCGCCGACCCGTGTCGTCCTCTCTGTGAAGACGCAGCACAACCACGACGGAAGGCACATCATGGACGCCCGCATCAACCTCTTCACCAACCCGGTCACCGGCAGCTTCACCAAGCGCCTCAACAACGCGGCCCGGATCATCAACGACTCCACGCTGCCTGCCGCCACCCACGAGCTGATCAAGATCCGCGCCAGCCAGATCAACGGCTGTGGCTACTGCACCGACATGCACACCAAGGACGCCACGCACAACGGCGAGACCTCGGTGCGGCTCAACCTGGTCGCCGCCTGGCGCGAGGCCACCGTGTTCACCGAGGCCGAGCGGGCCGCGCTCGCGCTGACCGAGGAGGCCACCCGGATCGCCGACGGCCGCGGCGTCAGCGACGAGGTGTGGCAGGACGTGCGCAAGCACTACGACGAGGACCAGTCCGCCGCCCTGATCGCCGCCATCGCGATGATCAACGCCTGGAACCGGATGAACGTCATCGCGCGCACCCCGGCGGGCGACTACGAGCCCGGTCAGTGGGGCTGAGGTTGAGCGTGTGGCATGCGGCACGGTCGATCCAACCGTCGATCGCTGCCTGGTACAGTCCCTGACGTGCAGCGCGTCTATTTCTGGTTTAGCAAGCTGGCCCTGGGTGGGCCAGTCTGCGGCAACCACTTGCGCTGACGACATTCCACCCCGAGCCGGACAGACCGGCTCGACGGGGTTTCGCGTCCGTGGGTCGGCCGAAGAAAAGGAACCCACATGACTACCGCTGTTGACGTCGATCCACGGCATTCCGATCTGGACGACCAACGCACGTTGAGCGTGAGCCCGCTGCGCTCGCCCGCCGAAGTACGCCAGGTGCACCCGATCACCGACGCGCTCGCGAACACGGTGCGCAGGGGCCGCGCGGCTACTGTCGATGTGCTGAACGGTGCCGACGATCGCCTGATGGTGATCGTCGGCCCGTGCTCGGTGCACGATCCCGCCGCCGCCCTCGACTACGCGCGCCGCCTGGCCACCAAGGCCGCCGAGCTCGACGACCGGCTGCACGTGGTGATGCGGGTGTACTTCGAGAAGCCGCGCACCACCCTGGGCTGGAAGGGGCTGATCAACGATCCGCACCTGGACGGCTCCTTCGACGTCAACACCGGCCTCGGCTTCGGCCGCAAGCTGCTGGCCGACATCACCGGCCTCGGCCTGCCGGTGGCGTGCGAGTTCCTCGACCCGATCACCCCGCAGTACATCGCGGACCTGGTCTCCTACGGCGCGATCGGCGCCCGCACCGCGGCCAGCCAGGTGCACCGCCAGCTGAGCAGCGCGCTGTCCATGCCGGTCGGCATCAAGAACGGCACCGACGGCGACGTGCAGGTGGCCGTCGACGGAGTCCGCGCCGCCGCGGCCAGCCACGTGTTCCCCGGCACCGACCTGGACGGCCGCGCCGCACTGATCCGCACCACCGGCAACCCCGACTGCCACGTCATCCTGCGCGGTGGCACCTCCGGCACGAACTACGACGCGGCGTCGGTCGCCGAGGCGTGCGTACGACTGGAGAAGGCCGGGCTCGCACAGCGTTTGGTCGTTGATGCCAGTCATGGCAACAGCAACAAGGACCACAACAAGCAGGTCGACGTGGTCACCGATATCGCGGGTCGGCTCGCCGCGGGCGAGCGCGGTGTGGTCGGCGTGATGCTGGAGAGCTTCCTCGTCGCCGGTCGGCAGGATCTCACCCTCGGTCACGCCGATGAGCTCACCTACGGCCAGTCCATCACCGACGCCTGCCTCGATTGGGACACCACCGCAACCCAGCTCGATCGGCTGGCCGACGCGGTCGAGCGGCGCCGCAATCCCTGAAGGACGGACGGCTTCCCGCGCGGTTGATCCGGGCGGGAAGCTGAATGCCGGTTCGGGGCAGGAGCACCGGACCAGCAACCTCGAAGTGGACCGAGACGCCGGTGGCACGGGTCGGCGAGGATCGACAGCGTGATCGAAATGGCGGCAGTTCTCGGAGTTGCGGCCGTGGCGTTGGGATTGGTTCTGACGCCGGGGCCGAACATGATGTATTTGGTTTCCCGGACCGTGTCGCAGGGGCGGCGCGCCGGGTTGGTGTCGCTCGGCGGTGTCGCGGCCGGGTTCGGGGTGTATCTGATCGCGGCCACCGTGGGGATCACCGCGGTGTTCGCGGTGGTGCCCGGGTTGTATATGGCGGTGAAGCTGGCCGGTGCGGTGTACCTGCTCTGGTTGGCCTGGCAGGCGCTGCGGCCCGGCGGCACTTCGGTTTTCGAGCCGACGACGCTGCCGGAGGATCCGTCGCGGAAGCTGTTCATGATGGGGTTTCTGACGAACCTGCTGAATCCGAAGATCGCGATCCTGTACATGGCGCTGATCCCGCAGTTCGTGGTGCCCGACCACGGGCAGGTCTGGTTGCAGAGCCTGGTCCTCGGCTCGGTGCAGATCGCGGTGGGGCTCAGCATCGACGCGATGATCGTGCTCGGCGCGGCGGGCATCTCGACCTTCCTCACCGGCCGACCCCTCTGGCTGCGCGCCCAGCGCTACTTCATGGGCACCATGCTCGGCACCATCGCGGTCCTCGTCGCCACCGACCGCGCCCGCCCCACCCCGGCCTGACGTCGCGCGCCACGCGCGGGGCCTGTCGGCGGGGAGCGCGTGGCGTGATGTGACACGGTGAGCGGCATGGTGGATTTCGGTGCGGCGGCGCAGCATGCGGGGGAGTTGTTCGGGGTGTTCGCGTTCGCGAGTTCGGGCGCGCTGCTCGCCGTGCGGCGCGATTTCGACATCTTCGGCATCGTGGTGCTCGCGTGTGCCACCGCGCTCGGCGGCGGCATCATCCGGGATCTGCTGATCGGCCGGACACCGCCCGCCGCGTTCGTCGATCTCAGCTATCTGTGGACCGCCGTGCTCGCCGCGGCGGTGATCTTCTTCTGGCATCCGTCCCGGCGGCTGACCCGAGGGCCGCTCGAGGTCGCCGACGCCTTCGGACTCGGATTGTTCTGCGTGACAGGGACGGTCATCGCCTACTCGCACGGGCTCGGCGCGCCGTCGGCGGCGTTGCTCGGCCTGGTCACCGCGATCGGCGGCGGCGTGATCCGAGATCTGCTCGGCGGCCAGACGCCGAATGTGCTTCGGCCCGACCAGATCTACGCGGTGCCCCCACTGCTCGGTGCCGTCACCACGGCGGCGCTGCTGCATTTTGGCGTCTACCAGGCCTGGACCGGTGCACTGGCCGCGCTCGGCGCGGTCACCTTTCGCCTGCTCGCGCTGCGCTTCGGATGGCATGCGCCGCAAGCCCGTCGGTATCCGCGCACCAGGCCGCCTGCCGACCCGACACTGCCGCACCCGTCCTGATCTCCCGCGGTACGCGAGAGATCAGCGGGCGACCGGCTAGTGCGCCAGCTGATAGCGCAGCTGCGCGAACTGACCCATCTGCGAGACTTCGACGAGCTTCATCCGTGCGGCCGGAATTCGGCGCGGCAGCACCGGCGCACCAGCCCCCAACGTCACCGGAGCGACACCCGCGATGATCTCGTCGAGCAGTCCGGCGTCGGCGAACAGCCCCGCCAGCTCGCCGCCACCGATGATCCAGATGTGCTGCTCGCCAGCGGCTTCCGCCATCTCCCGGTGCACCGGCTCGACCGCACCCGACACGAAACGCAGGTTGGCGCCGGGGATGGCGGGCAGCGTGCGATGGGTGAAGACCCAGCACGGGATGTCGCCGTAGGTCTTGGCCCAGTTCTCCGGCGGATCGTTGGCCATGATCCATTCGTAGGTGGTCGCGCCCATACACATCGCGCCGACGTGCTCGAGGAATTCGGCGATGTTGCTCTCGGCGGAGCCGTCGTCGTCGACCTCGAACAGCCAGCTGAGCGAGTTGTTCTCGTCGGCGATGTAGCCATCGAGGCTGGTTGCGGTGAAGTATTGGGTAGCCATGAGCCATACCTTGTCAGCGAAACCTGACAAGGTATGGCAAGGTTTCCCGCCGAGTTTCCCGCGGCTCAGGCTGATCGCGCGCCCGCGCGGAGCCTGCGCACGCCTTCGTCGAGGGTCTCGTCTCGTTTGCAGAAGGTGAAGCGCACCAGGTGGCTCCACGCCGCGGCATCGTCGGCGAAGACGCTGACCGGGACGGCGGCGATGCCGAGCCGCTTGGGCAGTTCCCGGCAGAAGGCCAGGCCGTCGGTCGCGCCGAGCGGGGTGATGTCAGCGCACACGAAATAGCCGCCCGAACTGGACTTCACCCCGAGCCCCGTATCGGCGAGTGCAGCGGAAAGCCGAAGTCGTCTGTCGGACAACGTATCCCGCAATCCCGCCACCCAGTCGAGCTCGTGATTGAGCGCGTGCGCGACCGCGGGCTGGAACGGCCCGCCGCCGACGAAGGTCATGAACTGCTTGGCGGCGAGCACACTGTTGATCAACTCGGCAGGCCCACAGGCCCAGCCGATCTTCCAGCCGGTGACGTTGAATGTCTTTGCCGCACTGGACACCACGACGGTGCGCTCGGCCATGCCGGGCAGGGTGGCCAGGCTGATGTGCTCGGTGCCGTCGTAGACGAGGTGCTCGTACACCTCGTCGGTGAGCACCAGAATGTCGTGCTCGCAGGCGATTTCGGCGATCGCTTCCAGGTCTGCGCGGCCGAGCACGGTGCCGGTCGGGTTGTGCGGGAAATTGACGACCAGCATCCGCGTTGCCGGGGTGATCGCGGCGCGCAGGCTGTCCAGGTCGAGTACGAAGCCATCGCCGCCGGCGACCAGGCGCGCGGTGCGCCGCTGCGCACCCGCCAAAGCTACTGCGGCAGCGTAAGAGTCGTAGTACGGCTCGATCAGCACCACCTCGGAGCCCGGCTCGACCAGGCCGAGGATGGCGGCGGCGATCGCCTCGGTCGCCCCGACGGTCACCAGCACCTGGGTGTCGGGGTCGTAGTGGGTGCCGTAGCGGCGAGCCCGGTCGTCGGCGATGGCGCGCCGCAGCACCGGCATGCCGCGCCCCGGCGGGTACTGGTTGAGGCCGTCGGCGATGGCCTGCCGGGCGACCTCGAGCATCGCCGCAGGGCCGTCGGCGTCCGGGAATCCTTGGCCTAAGTTGACCGCGTCGAATCGAACGGCCAGCTCGGTCATCTCCGCGAAGATCGTGGAGGCAAAGGGGCGCAGGCGAGCAACGGTAGCGGGTTGCGGAGGCATATCCGGAGACTAGCTCAGCATTCGCCATTGTTGCTATTCAATAGCGAATAGCTATGCTTCACTTCTGTTTTGAGGCTTCTACCTGCATGGTTGTGCAGTTTCCCAGCGACAGCTATCCTCGCCGTGTTCTACCTCACAGTTCCGCATCTGCGGGTATCTCGAAAGGGGCATTCATGGCCTCAGTTCTCGACCTTGTTGTGAATCCGGCCACGTCGGAGGTCGCCGGATCCGCACTCGGTTTGCTACGACACGTCATGCAGGAATTCATCTCGGGCTTCGGCTCCTCTACCCCGGATTGGGGCCTCGGTTCCTCGACGGGTAATCCCGGCGCCGGTTCCTCGACCGGCAACTGGTTCTCCGGCTCGGCCACACCCTGATAGCGGGGCCCGTCGGGCCATGGGATGGCGAACAGGCCCGGCGGGCTCAGCCCAGCCGAATGCCGGTCAGCTTGGCCGGATTAGCGAGATCATAAGTGCCCCAGACCAGTCCGTCGCGGATGGTGAAACCCATTACCCGGGGCGGATGCCCGTATCCGGCGGTGACCACCAAGCCCAATTGTCCATTGACCGAGGCGAATTCGTAGTTGTAAGCCGGGTCCACATCAGCGCCGTCCAGTCCGTACTTACGCACCAGCCCCAAGTAGAAACGCGCGATCCGATCCGCACCGCGCAGGACGTTCACCGCGGTGGACGTGGTGCCGTCGGCATCGCCGATCACCACCGAATCCGGGTGCAGCGCAGCGGTAACCGCGGCCACGTCACCGGAACGCAGCGCGGTCAGGAAGCGCTGCACCGCGACCTCGTGCTCGGCATCGGGCACCGGTGGCGGCGTGTCCGCCACGGCCTTGCGGGCCCGGACCGCGAGCTGTCGCGCGGCCTCGGCCGACACGTCGAGGATCTCGGCGATCTCGTCGAACGGCACCGAAAGTCCGTCGTGCAGTACGAAAGCCACCCGCTGCGGCGGCGTCAGGCTGTCCAGCACCACCATGGCCGCGAGGCGGTACTCCTGCTTGCGGACCACCGTCTCCAGCGGATCCGGCGTGCTCGACGGCGTGCGACCGGTCACCACCGGCTCCGGCAGCCATTGCCCCACATAGCTTTCCCGGCGCACCGCGGCACTGCGCAAGCGGTCCAGGCAGATTCGGCTCACCACCGTGGTCAACCAGGCGCGCGGATCATCGATCTCGGACTGGTGGGCGCCGGCCAGCCGCAGCCAGCTCTCCTGCACCGCGTCCTCGGCGTCGCCGACGCTGCCCGTCAGCCGATACGCGACCGAGAGCAGATGCGCTCGATGTGATTCGAACAATCCGGCAAGCAGAGCGGCAACCATCAGGGAGATTCTACGATCTCCCGGACCGCCGGTTTACCGCGGTGCCGCCGACGGACGCGCGGTAAAGCCGATGCTCGGGCCGGGCGATTCGTGACAACATGACTCGATGGACGCACGCGCGCTGTCGAACGGAACGGTCTGGCTGTCGATCCCCACCGCGACGGACATCGATGCCATCACCGAGTGTTGCCAGCATCCGTCCATCGGGGAGTGGGTGACCATTCCGGTGCCCTACACCCGCGACAACGCCCAGACCTTCGTCGACGACATCGTCCGTCCCGGCTGGGCGGGCCGCAGTCCGACCTGGGCGCTGCGCCTGCACGAGGGCGGCAGCGTGGTCGGCATGATCGGCCTCGGCGAACGCGACGAGTCGTCCGCCGAGATCGGCTTCTGGCTGGCCCCGAGCGAACGCTCCCGCGGCCTGATGACCCAGGCGGTAAACCTGGTCTGCGACTACGCCTTCCGCCCCACCGGCCTGGCCCTGCAACGCGTCAGCTGGCGCGCCTTCGTCGGCAACTATCCGTCCGCCGCCGTGGCCCGCCGCGCCGGTTTCCACTACGAAGGCATGGCCCGCCGTGGCAGCCTGCAACGCGGCCGCCGCCGCGACCACTGGCTGGCCGCCCGCCTGCCCAGCGACCCGCCGGGCCCCGCGCTCGACTGGCCCGCCGAGTTCGACCACGCCCTCCAGCGAGCCCCCGAACCGCGCTGAGTCGCACCTCGATCGGCCCCTCGACGGGTGGTAATCGTCGTGGTCAGGGGACCGGCCGTGCCGGGCTGTCGGGGGTCTCAGGGAGAATGGTCCGGAATCGATGCGAGGAGGGGCTGTGACGGACGGTCCGCTGATTGTGCAGAGCGACAAGACGCTGCTGTTGGAGGTCGACCACGAGTTGGCCGACGCGGCGCGGCAGGCGATCGCGCCGTTCGCCGAGTTGGAGCGGGCGCCCGAGCACGTGCATACCTATCGGGTGACGCCGCTGGCGCTGTGGAACGCGCGGGCGGCGGGGCACGACGCCGAGCAGGTGGTCGACGCGCTGGTCAGCTTCTCGCGTTATGCGGTGCCGCAGCCGTTGCTGGTCGACATCGTCGACACGATGGCGCGCTACGGGCGGTTGCAGCTGGTCAAGCATCCGGCGCACGGGCTGGTGCTGGTCAGCCTGGACCGCGCGGTGCTCGAGGAGGTGCTGCGGCACAAGAAGCTCGCGCCGATGTTCGGGACCAGGCTCGACGACGACACGGTGGTCGTGCACGGCTCCGAGCGCGGCCGGATCAAGCAGATGCTGCTGAAGATCGGCTGGCCCGCCGAGGACCTGGCCGGCTACGTCGACGGCGAAGCGCACCCGATCGAACTGGACTACACCGACGACAAGTGGCACCTGCGCGACTATCAGCAGATGGCCGCCGACTCGTTCTGGGCGGGCGGATCCGGCGTGGTGGTGCTGCCGTGTGGTGCTGGCAAGACGATGGTCGGCGCCGCCGCGATGGCGAAGGCCAAGGCGACCACGCTGATCCTGGTCACCAACACCGTCGCGGGTCGGCAGTGGCGGCGCGAGCTGCTGGCGCGCACCTCGCTGACCGAGGAGGAGATCGGCGAGTACTCCGGCGAGCGCAAGGAGATCCGCCCGGTCACCATCGCGACCTACCAGGTGATCACCCGCCGCACCAAGGGCGAATACAAGCATCTCGAGCTGTTCGACAGCCGCGACTGGGGCTTGGTCATCTACGACGAGGTGCACCTGCTGCCCGCGCCGGTCTTCCGGATGACCGCCGACCTACAGTCGCGCCGCCGCCTCGGCCTGACCGCGACCCTGGTCCGTGAGGACGGCCGCGAGGGCGATGTGTTCTCGCTGATCGGCCCGAAACGCTACGACGCGCCGTGGAAGGACATCGAGGCGCAGGGCTGGATCGCGCCCGCCGAGTGCATCGAGGTGCGGGTGACGCTCACCGACGCCGAGCGGATGTCCTACGCGACCGCCGAGCCGGAGGAGCGCTACAAGCTGTGCTCGACCGCACGCACGAAGATTCCCGTGGTGCAGTCGATCCTGGCCAAGCATGCCGACGCGCCGACCCTGGTGATCGGCGCCTACCTCGACCAGCTGGACGAGCTGGGTGCCGCGCTGAACGCCCCGATCATCCAGGGTTCGACGAAAACCAAAGAGCGCGAAGAACTCTTCGAGGCGTTCCGGCAGGGCGAGATCCCGGTGCTGGTGGTGAGCAAGGTGGCGAACTTCTCCATCGACCTGCCGGAAGCGTCTGTCGCGGTACAGGTTTCGGGTACCTTCGGCTCCCGCCAGGAGGAGGCTCAACGCCTCGGCAGGCTGCTGCGGCCGAAACATGATGGCGGCCAAGCCCATTTCTATTCGGTGGTGGCCCGGGACACTCTCGACGCGGAATATGCCGCACATCGCCAGCGTTTTCTGGCCGAACAGGGGTATGCCTACCGCATCATGGACGCCGACGACCTGCTCGGTCCGCCCATCGGATAAGTGGAGGCACCTTCTCCGCAAAATGTGCTAGGAATAGGGACGTGCGACGCTTCGAATTCCCGGTCGACCGCAAGCATGCCCGCGCGGTCAACGAAGTCTTCGCCGACCAGCGTCGACTACGTATAGGGGCGATTGCCGCGGCGGTCATCGCGACCGCAGGCGCGGCATATCTGATCTATCTGGACCACCCGTGGGCCTATCTGCTCACCATCGCGTTCATCCTCGGCGCGGTGGTGGCGCTGTGGGTGGCCTTCTGGACCGCGCGGCACGCCAGCATCGACAAGCTGTACACCGACGGTGAGCTGGTGCCCGCGGTGGTCTCGGAGACCTATCCGGCCAGCGTGGTGCTGCTCGCCCTGGTCGACGTGGCCAAGCCGGACGCCGCCGATCCGCGCTACGCGCTGGTGATCCGCCGGGTCCGCGCGCTGCCGGGGCACGAGATGGCCGCGGGGGAGCGGGTGCCCTCGGTCGCGGTGCGCACCGACCGGGCGCCGCGGCAGGTCGGCGAGCGCTGGCAGTCGGTCAGCGCCATGCCGATCGCCTGGGGCACTACCGACGAAGAGGTCATCGCGCGCGCCCGCGCGGCGATCAGCGATGCCGAATGGCGTTTGCTCACCGACAATCTCGCGCTCACCGACAAGGTCAGGCGCGCGCCGGCCAAGCGTCTGCTGCTCGATCCGCACCAGCTGCCGGACGATCTCGGTTCCTGATGCCGGAACAATCGCCTATTTCGGGTTGCGCCGCCGCTTAGACTCCGAAGATGGTTCCGATGTCCAACCTGCTGGCGTTTCTCGCGGCGGCCACCGTCCTCATCATCGTCCCCGGACCTGGGGTTCTGTTCACCATCGGGCGCGCGCTCACGCTCGGCCGGCGGGCGGCGCTGCTATCGGTGGCCGGGCACTGCATGGGCGTGTTCGTTGCGCTGCTGCTCGTCGCGGTGGGGCTCGGCACGCTGCTGATGGCCTCGTCGCTCGCGCTCACCGTGATCAAGTTCGCCGGCGCGCTGTATCTGATGTACATCGGCGTTCAGGCGATTCGCGAACGTAAGTCGCTGCTCGACGCGCTGGGTGCCAAGGTCGATGTGGTGCCGGACTCGAAGGTGTTGCGCCAGAGCGTCATCGTCGGGGTGACCAACCCGAAGGCGATCATCTTCTTCGCGGCGATCCTGCCGCACTTCGCCGATCCCGCCGCCGGGTCGCTGCCGCTGCAATTCCTGATTCTCGGCTCGATCTTCCTGGCCGTCGCGCTGATTTCGGATAGCGCGTGGGCGCTGCTCGCGTCGTCGGCGCGCAGCTGGTTCGCCGGCTCGCCGCGCAGGCTGGAGGCGGTCGGCGGGGCAGGCGGGATGATGATCGTGGGCCTCGGCGCTTCGGTGGCGTTGACCGGAACCACGGACTGAACCGACTAGCATCTAGCGAGGTCGGTACGGCCGTACCGAAACGTGGGGGGCGAAAAGGGGTGGTTGTCGAATGAGGTTGTCCGGCTGGGTATGTGCCGCGATGGTCGGCGCGCTCGTCACCGCAACGGGGCCCGCGGCCGCCGACCCGCCGCCCGATCCGTTCACCGGATCGTCCGGACTAGGCGACCCGTACTACCCCGAGGACGGTAACGGCGGCTACGACGCCCGCCACTACGACGTCACCATCGACTACGACCCGCCGAGCCACCAGCTCACCGGGACGACCCGCATCGACGCCGTCTCGACCCAGGCGCTGCGCGCGTTCAACCTGGACTTCGCCGGGCCCGACGTGCGGACGGTGTCGGTGAACAATCAGCCCGCCGCGTTCAACCGCAACGGCGAGCACGAACTCACCGTGACACCGCTGCTGCCGCTGCTGCCCGGACTTCCGTTCACGGTGACCGTGGATTACGCGGGCATCGCAGCGAACACCGAGGGCGAGGGCTGGACGTACGCGCCGAGCGGTGGCGCGTTCGCCGCGGGCGAGCCGCACTCCGCGACCACCTGGTACCCGCTCAACGACACCCCGCTGGACAAGGCCACCTTCGCGCTGCACGCGACCGTCCCCGCGGAATGGGAGGTCGTCTCCAACGGCCTGCGCACCCAGGACGCGGTGCAGGGCGAGCGGCGGACGGTCAGCTGGGAGGCGCGTCAGCCGGTGCTCGGTTATCTGACCACCGTCGCGATCGACAAGTTCAGTTTCCTGGAGCAGCGGCGCGCCAACGGCACCCCGCTGATCAGCGCCTTCGCCCCGCAGGCGGAACGGAACCGGGAGACCGAGCAGCGACTGCCGGAGATCCTCGACTTCATCGAAAGCCTCTACGGCCCTTACCCGTTCGAGTCGTCGGGCGGCATCTACGTGGACGCCGACATCCTGTTCTCGCTGGAAACCCAGACCCGCCCGATCTACGCGCCGTGGACGGACCTGCCGACCGCGGTGCACGAGATCACCCACCAGTGGTGGGGCGATTCGGTGTCGGTGCGGCAGTGGTCCGACGTCTGCCTGAACGAATGCTTCGCCAGCTACACCGCCGATTACCTGTGGCCGGAGCAGAAGGAAGGCAAGGACGTCGACGCGGAGTACCGGCAGACCATCCAGAAGTACCAGGGCAACAACGAGTTCTGGGATATCCCGCTGGAAAACCCTGGTGCCGGAAAGGAATTCACGGCCGTCTACTACCGCGGTCCGCTGTTCCTGCACGCGCTGCGCAGGCAGCTCGGTGACGGCGTGTTCTTCGCGGCGGTACGGGATTTCAACGCGGCCCATGTGTACGGGAACGCGTCCATGCCGGAGTTCCGCACCTTCGTCCAGTCCAAGTCGCCGACGGATCTGACCGGCTTCTTCGACGCCTGGCTCAACCGCACCACCCAGCCCGCGGACGAGTACCTCTTTCCCGGCGGCCTGCGCGGCTGACCGGAAACCCATGGTAGCGGGCGTATCTCGTCACTCGCCGTCGACGCGCTCGCGTGCGCGTTCCACCCAGCGTTCGGCTCGATCGAGTTGCTTTTGGGCTGAACGCAGCTGATCCTGCGCCGCGCGTTCGGCCGTGCGACTGAACTGCCGCTCCTGTTCGGCCTGGGCGAGGGCTTCCTTCAGTTCGGCGATCCGGGAGTCGATGTCGCCCAGCTGATCCGCCGCGCCCTCGGCGTCCTCGTGCGCTGAATCCCTTGCCGCGCGGGCGGATTCGAGCGCTTCCAGCGCTTCGTCCAGCTCTTGGCGCGGATTGTCCTCCGCCGTGTCGTCGGCAGGCTCGGCTGGCGCATCGTCCACCGCGACCAGGCCGGGACCAGCGGGGCCGAACCCCTCGTAGGTCGCGGCGGTCGTCAACGTTCCGGCATGCACCTGCTCGGCGACATCCGGATCGGCCAGTGCCGCGTTCAATGTCTGCCCGATCTCGCGCAGCACGGTCTCGCTCACCGGACGGTCGTGCTCGGCGGCCAGCGCTCCCGCCTTCTTCGCCAGCGCGTTGACCGCCTGCTGCCGCTGCCCGGTGAGTTCGCGCAGCTCGCTGCCGGACAGTTTCCGCTGTGCCGAGCGCAGTGCCGCACCCAGTTGGAGCAGGGCTTCGACGTCCTCGGGCGCCTCGCGGGCCAGCAGATTCACCGTCCACGCGGTGACGGTCGGTTTGCGCAGTTTGCCGATGGCGGTGGCGAGCGCCTTGTCGCCCGCTTCCTTGGCCTGTTCGACCTGGGCCGTGCGGGCAGCGACGAACTCGCTCGGAGCGAGTCCGTACAAGTCGCGGGCAACGTCGTCCAGCGTCATACTGGCCAAGCGTAACGTCTCGGTCCGTCGAAGCGACAGAATCCACAAGTTGGACGAATGTCCACGTTATGGGTAGTACGCGAAAGGCATTGCTAGTGAACTCTTTTGGATTCCAATTGCTCGGCCGTCTGCTTCCGAGCATCCTCGGGTACGCGTTGCTCGGCATGTGGGGAACCTGGTAGTCCGCCGCACCCCCGTAGTTCGATATCACCCGTAGCGCCGATGCGGTCGCACTCGGCGTCCGGGTATCCTCACCGCGTTCGCGAGCGGCGTGAATGTGTTCGGTGAGAGAGGTTTTCAGGTGAAGTTTCCAGGAGCGAGGCTGCTGGCACGCGTGGTGCTTGCCCTCGTAGCGATGGCGGCGGTGATCGTCACGGTGGTCGGCTGTTCGTCGGCCAAGGATGACAGCAAGTCCGGTTCGGCCAAGGTCGGCGACTGCATCGTCAAGGGTGCCTCGGCCGATGCCAAGACCGAGACGGTCGACTGCTCGTCGGAGAAGGCCGTCTACAAGATCGCGCAGAGTTCCGACAAGAAGGTCGACTGCGCGACGGACTACTCCGGCTACCAGGCGAGCCTCGCGGACGGTAGCAGCGCCTTCCTGTGCCTGGCGCCCAACTTCAAGCAGGGCAGCTGCTACAGCGAGAGCAGCACCGCCGGGGTCAAGAACGTGGATTGCACTTCCACCGAGGCCAGTTTCAAGGTGGTGAAGCGGATCGACGGCGAGGCCGACGAGCTGCTGTGCGGGACCGACGCGGACAGCTTCCGCCTCATCTCCGAGGCCCCGAAGACCACCTTCTGCCTGGCCAAGCCCAAGGCCTGATCATTCCAGCAGGGCGACGGACGCGATCCGGTGCAGCGTGAAGTGCCGGATCGCGCCGGTCACCGGGTCCAGCGCGTCGAGCTGGCCGTTGCCGACCTTGAGCGGTTCCACCACGCGCTGCGTCGCGACTCCGGACGCGTCGACGTAGCCGATATTCACCGAGCGCCGCACCCGCGCCGCCAGTTGCAGCAGGGCCAGGGTCGCCGCGGTATTGGTGCGGGTGCCGTCCATCCGCACCGACTGTCCGGAGCGGGCGCTGGTGGCGCGTTCGGCCGCGCGGAGTTCGGTGACGAGTAGTTCCAGCTGTTCGGTGCTCGGCGGCGTCGGCCGCCACGGCGGCCTGGCATTGGGCCGGGCGGAGATCCGGGCGCCCCGCTGCCGCAGATCCACGATGATGCCCGCCGAATCCTCGCCCGCCGGTGCGAAACCGGCCGCGCGGAGTTGCTCGAGCACCTCGCCGAGCGGCGCCTGGGCGATCGCCACCGTGGGCGCGATGGCCCGCAGCGCCAGCGTCCCCGCGACCGGTGCGGCGAGCACCTGGGCGAGCAACGCCGGGTCGTCGCTGCGCAGGAACGACTGTGCCATTCCGGCGCGCAGCTGCCCGTGCCGCCGGGCGACGTCATCGATCAGGTAGGTCAGCGCCTGCGGAATCGGGGTTCGCGAGTGCTTGGTGAACAGCGCGTGCATTTCGGCCGCGGTGAGTCCGGCGTCGAGCGCGCGCCGCACCGATGTCTCGCCGACTCGGTAAACCGTTGCCGCACCGGCGGATTCGATGTCGGCGACCAGCTCGATTCGCTGCTGTAGATCCGCGGTGAGCGGGCCGGGAGCGATCACCGTCAGGTCCGCTTGGACCAGCACGTGATCGACCGGCGCGGGCAATGCCGATTCCATCGCGGCCTCGGCATCGGCGACGCTGGTCGGCGTGCCGTGCAGCAGCGCGCGGGCCGGTGAGCCGAGCGCGCCGCGGCCGACGAAGCCGAGCGCGGCGGCCTCGGCCAGGGTCTGTTCCACCGCCGCCAGCCGAAAGTGCCTGCGCCAGCGCGGTTGTCGCCAGGCGAGCACGCGGCCGATATCGGCGGGGGTGAGCGCGTTGCCGGACGGATACTCGGCGAGCAGGCCGAGGATGGCGTGCCGGTCGCGTGGCGCGTGCGGGGTACGCAGCTCCAGCGAGAGGGCCGCGAGTGGTTTGTCGTTGGCGTCGCGCAGGCCGATCATCCAGGGCATCCGGTCCAATTCGAGCCACGCGATGGCCAGCGCGGCCCAGCGCCGGGCCAGCGGGGCCTCCAGCCAGGCGTCGACGGCGGGGGTCGGCGCCCAGTAATCGTCGGTCGAATCGACCTCCGGCGGCGGGTCCGGCAAACCCTTTTCGATCAGTCGCGCGGCCGCCAGCAGTTCGACCAGCAAACCCGCTCGCGGCTCGTCGACACCGGTCTGTTTGGCGATGCGGCGGAGCTCCCGGACGCCGAGTCCGCCGGCGCGCAAGGCGGGTGCGGGCGCCTGACCGAGGCTGTCCAGGATCGCGGTGCAGTGCCGGAGTAGTTCGCCCACTTCGCCTGCGGCGACGGCGTTCACGTCGGCGGAGGTCTGTTTCTTCGGCTTCGGGGTGGGTGGCGTCAGCGCGTGCGGGTGCGTCACCGGCTCGTTGCGCAGCACCTGACCGACGGTGACGGGCAGCTCCACCGTCTCGTCGTCGATCCGATTCAACAGCCTGCGGGCAAGTAGCTGCTGGATCGGGCGGTCGGCCGGGGTGCCTGGCGCGGCGTCCCTGGTGCGTCCGCGTGGGCCGGTGGTGGCCAGCTTGTCCAGCAGCGCTCGGGCGGCCGAGGTGAGCTCGGGCAGCGCGTCGCGGACCTCGGGTTCGGTGAGCGAGTCGGGGATCTCGGTGGTGCTGCCGATCGGCCAGGGCAACGCCTCGACTGCGGCGGTGATCAGGTGCAGCCCATCGTCGCTGGTCCAGACCAGTGCGCGGGCGGTCAGTCGTTCGATCGCGGCGTCGATCGCGGGGGTCGGCACGCGTTCTCTCAGCTGCACGTGCAACTCGGCGCGGGTCAGCGGGGCGCCATTGCTTTCGGTGCGGGTCACCCCGTGCACGGCAAGGGTTTCCAGGATCGCGAAATCGAGTGTGTCCAGGTCATCGGTGGCGCGCAGCACAGAAGCACGCTGCTCTGCGCGCGCGGCCAGCACAGCCATCGAGGAGGGCAGCGGCACAGCCAGATCAGGCCGGAGTTCGAGCAGCGTTACCAACTGGGCATCACTGCGTGCACCGAGCCATCCGGCAAGGGAGGTCGCGGTCATCCGATCCAGCGTACGGTCTCGGCGGAACGCATGCCGCTGCGGAGCCGTGAGCAGGTCGAAGAACGCCGTGACGACTGATTTCGGAGGCACATGGGTAACTCGTGGGGTACCGGCTGACTTGTCACTGTCTTACCGCCGACCGCCAACGCTGCCGGTGCACCACCTAGGTCTGGCCTGAAGGCGCGGAGAGGCGGGGGAGGGTTACCCATGTGCTCCCGAGATCAGTCGTTGCGTCGCAATCCGATCCTTCAGCCTAATAGACGCAGCCCGCATACCGCCGTGCGGAGACAGGGCCGCCTTTATGGCAGCGGCAAAGTTGCTCAGGGGGCCGCGCATGCCAGAATGGGGACGTGGTGAACAAATCGAAGAAACCTTATGTCGACAAAGGCTGGCCGAAGGTCGCCGAAGGTGACCACGCCGTCACCGAACTCTCGTCGACCCGTTCCGGTGGGCTCTCGCCGTACGGTGAGGACACCGAGTTTCCGCTCCCGGCAGATCAGCTGCCTTACATGCACCCGAACACGGTCATCAACCGCTGATTTCCGGACGGAGAAGTCCGAAGAAACGAATAAGGCCCCGCATCCGAGGATGCGGGGCCTTATTCGCGGTTGATCAGGAGGGGAGCAGACCCTTGTTCGCCTCGTAGAAGTTCACGATGGCGGGATCGAGCTTGGTGTTGCTCGCCTTGGCTGCGTTGAAGAAGTCGAAGGCTTCCTTGGGAACCTGGACGCCCTGGTTCTGCACGACCTCGAGTGCGCGGTCGACGGCCGTGAAGACCTGCTGGGTGCTGTCCGGCGCGGCCTGGGCGGCCTGCGGCGCGGGTGCGGGGTTCCAGCGCGGGGTTTCGTTGGTGGTGGGGGCAGTGCGCTGGGTGGGCGCGCTGCTCAGGCCCAGGTTGGAGGAGCAGCTCGGCCAGGCGCCCCAGCCTTGGGAGGCGAGCACCTTCTCGGCGACGGCGATCTGCTGCTCGCGGGAGGCCTGGTTGGCGCTGGCCGCGTACTCGCCGCCGCCGTGGGCCCGCCAGGTGCTCGGGGAGAACTGCAGTCCACCTTCGAAACCGTTGCCGGTATTGATGCCCCAGTTACCGCCGGCCTCACACTGCGCGAGGCGATCCCAGTCGGAGTCGGGTGCCGCGCTGGCAGTGCCAGCGAGGGCCACACCTGCGGTGCCCATGATCGCACCGGTCACGGCAACCTTGGCTACCGTGCGACCGGTGGAGCTTGGCTTGCGATGGCGTCCACTCATATCGGGTTCGTCTTCCTCTCGACGCACCTACGAGGTCATCGGTATGGGCTGGACTGAGAGGTCGTCATGCCCGCCCTCGCCCCTACGTTTCCGTCGGGTTTCCGGTGTCCCGCGGGGCGAGGTTCGGTGCGGCGGGCCGGTGTGTGCCGGTTGTCCCGGCTCGCTAAGAACCGTACGACGATCGCCGGGAAAAATCACCATTTGGTAACCGGCGTGTACGAGCCGGTCTCGGTGCGGTCTCGGCCCGGCGGTCGACCCTTCTTTGCAGCTAGAAGCGGTGCGCTCGGACCAGCGCCGGGCCGTCACCGGCCCGTGACCTCTCCGTTATGTGACGAGGATCACAACCTGGATTTGGTAACGACAGACACGGGTAACCCGTTCGCAGCGCATCGGCGACCTTTTGGTCAGATAACTGCCGAACGCCAGGTCAGATCACCGCGACCACTGGGCCGATCAGCGCGAGCGCCGACCTGAACGCAGCGCGAAAACCACCGCGATCAGGAACCCGAGCGGTGCGAGCAGCGCGGCGAAGTAGAGCCACAGCCCCGGCGATCCATCGGAGAGCACCGGGATCAGAAAGATCGCGATGATCGCCAGCAATCCCAGCGCGAACAGGCCGAGCGCGAGCTGTAGCAACCAGTCACCCGGCTTGCGCTGCCCACCCCCGGTCGACGAGGGATCGGCGTCGCGCGGCGGTGGTGGAGCGGAAGGGTTCGTCACCGGACGACCGTAAAACTGATGTGCTTGCGTTATAGGCACCGGGGTAGACTCGTAGGCACGCGCGTCCCGCATCACTGCTGGGCGCGTTCTTTTCGCAAACAGAAGAGAACCTGTTCCCGGCGTTGTGCCGCAGCGGGTTCCGTGTGTAGATGTGCTCGGGCCGGTGGGGTTCGAGTTTTTCGATGATGAACGGGTGAGCGCAGTGCCGACCGGCAGGGTGAAGTGGTACGACGTCGAAAAGGGCTTCGGCTTCCTTTCCCAGGACGAGGGTGAGGACGTCTATGTCCGTTCGTCCGCGTTGCCCGATGGCGTCGAGGGACTCAAGCCGGGGCAGCGCGTCGAATTCGGCATGGCCGCGGGCCGTCGTGGCCCGCAGGCGCTGAGCCTGAAGCTGCTGGAGGCCCCGCCGTCGGTTCGGCAGGGCCAGGAGCGTCAGGAACGCGAGCGTGTCCGCAAGGAGCCCGTCGCCCGCAAGCACACGCCGGACGAGCTGCACGGGATGGTCGAGGACATGATCACCCTGCTCGAGGCGACGGTGCAGCCGGACCTGCGCAAGGGGCGTTACCCGGATCGCAAGACGGCGCAACGCATTTCAGAGGTCGTCCGCGCGGTAGCGCGCGAACTCGATCACTGAGTCGTCGGGCGTTACCGGCTCGGCGCTTCGCCGACCAACTGATCGATAGGCCACAGCGCGTTGGCTCGTTCGCGAGCCAACGCGCTTGTCGGCGTGTCAGGCCGCGGTGCTGATCGACCAGGCCGCGTGCGGGAGGTAGAACTCCTTGCCGGTGTCCTTGTCCCTGGCCAGGATCGGCAGCTGCAGCTCGACCCCGACCAGCCGCAGGTCCGGTTCCGGATGCGACTCGATGGTGACGGCCAGCGCGCCCGCCGCGAAGTCGGTGTGGCTGATCACGCGGTCGATCCGGTCACCGTTGGGCAGCGCGTAGACCAGCTGGGCCAGCCACGGCGCGTCCGCGATCTGCTTCGGCAACGACAGCTGCAACGGGTAGTCCTTGGGCACCTCGAGCGCGACGGTCTGCCCGTACCGGCAGTCCTCCATCCGCACCGAGCAGTACACATACGGCGTGACGTTCACCGTCTTGCCGTGGGCGTACGCGGTGATCACCGGATCGTGCTTCTCCGCGTCGCGCACCAGCACCACCAGTACGCCGACGAAGGCCACGGTGACCACGAGTAGTGCGGCAACGACCAGCGCGCCGATAGCGCGAGGGCTCAGCTTGCTGCTCACTGGCTAGGGTCTCCTATTCCTTGAATACGTGTCTCTCCGCCGCTCGCGCCTGGTCGGCGGTATGTGTTCGAAGTGTGTGGCATCGGCCGGGTCGCGGGGACTTCCTGTTCCGCGTGTTGCGGACGATTTCCGCCGAGGCCGGGCAGCAGCGAATGGCCGCGGTAACTGACGAAGGTCTGCACGAGGCCGATCACGAGGATCGCGGTGACGACCGCGAAACCCTTCCAGTAGTCGGTCGGCAGCAGCACGCCCGCCGCGCCGCCGACAACCCAGCTGAGCTGCAGCACAGTCTCCGAACGGCCGAAACCGGAGGCGATCGACTCGGGCGGCAGATCGTCCTGGATCGAGGCATCCAGGGACACCTTCGCCAGCGCGCTCGTGCCCGCCGCGACCAGGGTGGCCAGCGCCGCACCGAGCAGGTTGTTGGCGAAGGTCGCGAACAGCGCGACCAGCGTGCAGGCCGCGGTGCAGCCGAGCACGATCAGCGTCGGCTTGCCGAGCTTGAGCCGGGCGCCGGTCGCATTGCCGGTGAAGTTGCCGATCGCCGCTGCCGCGCCGACCACTCCGAGCATCGCGGCCTGCTGGGCCGGGCGGTGTTCGGTGGCCTTGGCGACGAAGGCGACATAGAAGGTGAGGAATCCGGTCAGCACCCGGATGGCGCTGTTGCCCCACAGCGAGGTCACCACCGACCTGCCGAGCGGCTGCCTGCGTTTGCGCGGCGGCGTCGCGGATTCCTTCTCGGGCGAGAGCACCTCGGTGGGTGCGTGGTAGCTCAGCGTCGCGGGCACCTCGCCCTCGGTGACCTCGACCCAGGACGGGATGCGCAGGCTGAGATACGTTCCGGCGCAGGCGATCACCGTCGCGAAGATCAGCGCGCCGCTGGATCCGGCGATCGCGGCGGACAGCGCGGCGATCGCGCCCGCGCCGATGGTGCCGCCGACCAAACCGAAGACCGTGAGCCGAGAGTTGGTGCGCACCAGGTCGATATCGGGCGGCAGTACGCGTGGCGTCACCGCGCTCTTCAGCACCGAGAACGATTTACTGCCGATCAGCATGCACAACGCGAGCGGATACAGTGCCCAGCTGTCGAATTCGAGGATCAGCACCACCGCGACCACGGCGCGCAACGCGAACGAGGTGGCCAGCGCCACCCGCCGACCGTGCTGCAGCCGGTCCAGCATTGGGCCGATCAGCGGGGCGATCACCGCGAACGGGGCGATCGTGATCAGCAGGTACAGCGCGACTTTCGTCTTGCTCTCCGCGGTGGCGCTGGCGAAGAACAGGGTGTTGGCCAGCGAGACGGCGACCGCGGCGTCGAGCGCGAAGTTCGCCATCGTCGCGTAGGTCAGTGCGGTGAGACCGGACTTGTCGGCGCCGTCCGCCTTCGCCGCGCGCTGGAAGGTGGCGATGCCTTTTTCGGTCAGCTGGCGGCCGCGCATGGCGGCGACGCGGGTGACTGTGAGTTTGCGCGGAACGCGTTGGGTGCCAGGCGGAGTGGGGGATTCCCCAGACGCGTCGGCCGCCGATTGCTCGGGTAGCGGTGCGGTCGGGGGTGGGGCCGCTGGCGTGGCCGGGGGAGGAGCCGAGTGATCCGGCTCCGGGTGGCGCGGCGGTTCCGGGCGATGCGGGAAGACGTGGCGCGGGGTTTCGGCATGAGCCTCGTCTTCGCGCCGGACTCCCCAGCGTGGCGTCCCATGACGGCGGGTCTTGGCATCCGCTGGGTCCGGCGTGGCGTGTCGGCGAGTCTCGGCATCGGAGGGGTCGGGTGTGGCGTGTCGGCGGGTCTCGGCGTCCGATAGGTCGGGTCGCGAGGTTTGCGGGTCCGGCCGGCGCGTGCCGCGATCGGGGTCCAACGGCGGCAGCGGCCTGCGGCCGGACGGCGTGTTGGGCGGCGGATACCGGTCGAAACCGGGATGCCGTTCGATCGGCGGGTACTCCTCGCCGTCCCACCGATCACGGTCGGGACCGGAAGGTTCGCGGGGAGTAGTCACGTCCTCAATTCTGTCGTACTTCGGTGCTGGGTGTTCACTCGCTCTCGGAGGTGTCGGCGGATGGTGACGTTCATCGCGTCGTAGACGGCGGTGCATGTCCCTGGACTTCCCCGCACAGCGAATCGCATGCGAATCGCTGTGCGGGAAGTCACGTGGGATCAGGCGGGCACGAAGCGCACCTCGAAGGTGGTCGGCCAGTTCTTACCGGCCAGCAGGAACCGGTCGGTGCCGGGAATCTGGGCGATTCCGTTGAGCGTGTCCTGACTCGTTCTGGGGACGGTCGGCGGGAGCAGGCCGCTCGCGTTGATCAGATCCAGCACCTCGCCGGTGTCCGGGTCGATGCGCAGGATGTGGTCGCTCGGCCAGTCGTTGGCGTACACCGAACCGTCCTCGGCGCAATCGAGTTCATTGAGCCGCGCGGACTGGTTGCTGGTGAGCCGGATCGAACCGGTCGGCGCGAAGGTGACCGGATCACGGAAGGTGAGCGTGTCGGTGCCGTTGCTCATCACCAGCCTGCCCTTGCGGGTGCACAGCCCCCAGCCCTCGCCCTCGTAGGACACCCGGCCGACTTCGGCCAGGGTGCGCGGATCCCTGGCGAAGGCCGTGTGGTCCTGCCAGGTCAGCTGCCACAGAATGTTCCCCGCGACGGTGAGCCCCTCACCGAAGTACGGCGCGGGCAGCTCGACCCGCGCCAATTCCGCACCGGTGTCGCGGTTCGTCGCGCGCACGCTCGACGCGCCCGACAGGCCGGTGCCTTCGTAGAGAACGTCGCCGTCGATTTCCAAACCCTGGGTGAACGCGCGCGGATCATGCGACCGGGTGGCCACGACCTCGACATTCATCGCGGGCGACGCATCTTCGGCGGCCGCACACCCGCCCCAGATGACCAGACCGACCAGCACACCGATGGCCAACGTCCGCCGATTGCGTTTCATACGGCAAAATGTAGGCCGTGAGCGCAGTTTCTGTTTCTGAGTCCGGTGTCAGGCCGATTCTGGCCGATGCCGTCGATCTGGCCCGCCGTGCGCTCCTTGAGCTGGAACCAGCCGGTGTCGGGGCGCATCTCGGCGTGGCTACCGAGGACGACAGCGCGGCAACCCACCGCTTCGAGGCCACCCTGCCCGGCTATCGCGGCTGGCAGTGGGCGGTCGTCGTGGCCGCCCCACCGGAGGCCGACTATGCGACGGTGAGCGAATCGGCTCTGCTGCCGGGCCCGGATGCCCTGGTCGCGCCCGACTTCGTGCCGTGGGACCAGCGGGTCAGGCCAGGTGATCTGGCGCCGGGCGACCTGCTCGCCCCGCCGCCCAACGACCCGCGCCTGGTGCCCGGCTACGTCGCCAACGGCGACCCGGCCGTCGACGAGGTCGCCATGGACATCGGCCTCGGCCGCACCCAGGTGATGAGCCTCGAGGGTCGCGAAGAGGCCGCCGAGCGCTGGCACGCCGAGTTCGGTCCCGAGGCCGACATGGCCAAGGCGGCACCGTCCACCTGTGGCCTGTGTGGCTTCTATCTCCCGCTCGCCGGTTCCCTGCGCGCGGCGTTCGGCGTTTGCGGCAATGCCATGGGCGCGGACGGACACGTCGTGCACGCCGCCTACGGGTGTGGCGCCCACTCCGACACCGTGGCTCCCACGGGCGGTGGTTCGCCGTTGTACGAGGCGTTCGATGACGCGGCCGTGGAGATGATCCCGACCGAAACGCTTGTCGCGCCCGAGGCACCGGTCGAGGAAGCCGCTGTGGCCGAGGTCGAATCGGCGGTAGCGGATGTCGATGTGGCGCCGGTCGAGGAAGCGTCCAGTGTCGAGGCCGAATCGGTCGATGCGCAGGCTGTGCCGAATGCCGAAAGCCCTGTCGCTGATGTGGAATCGGTGGATGCGCCAGCTGTAGCGGAGGCGAACGCCGCACCGGCCGCAGACGCATCCAGCGTCGTCGAATCGGCTGCGGCCGTCGCCGACCTGCCAAGTGCGGACGCCGAGTCCGACAGCGCGGCCGCGGTTGTTCCTGACGCCGCGCTGAGTGCGGATGTGCACGCCGGTGCCGAAGGTGGCGCTGCCACTGTGGATACCGGGTCTGTCTCGGCCGAGGCGGATGTCGCCGCTGCGCCGAGTGTGGATGCTGCGGTCATCGAGGTTGAAAGTGCTTCCGCGGGTGCTGCGGTCGTGCCGGATGCCGAGGCCGGGCTGAGTGCGGATGTGCAGGCCGCTGCCGAAGGTGGCGCTGCCACTGTGGACAGCGGGTCTGTCTCGGCCGAGACGGATGTCGCCGCTGCGCCGAGTGTGGATGCTGCCGTCACTGAGGTTGAAAGTGCTTCCGCGGGTGCTGCGGTCGTGCCGGACGCCGAGGCCGGGCTGAGCGCGGATGTGCAGGCCGGTGCCGAAGGTTGCGCTGCGGATAGCGATGTTGTCGCGGATGCCGAGCCCAGCGTCGAGGTTGTGGCCGAGCCGAGCGTGGAAGAGACCGCTCTCGCCGACAGCGGTGACTCCGTTGTCGAGCCGAGTGCCGATGCGCAGGTTGGCGACGAAAGTGGCTCTGGCCCTGTGGATACCGCGGCAGCCTCGGTCGATGCCGTCGATGCCGTCGATGCCGTCGATGCGGCGTCGCAGGCCGCCGTTGTCGCCGACAGCGGCGCCGAAGCCGGTGCCGACAATGCTGCGGGAGTCGGTGTGACTGCCGACAGTGACGCCGAAGCGGATGCTGACAGTGCTGCGGGAACCGGTGCGGATGCCGCGCAGGCGTCTTCAGGTGACGCGCAGGTCGTGGACGGCGGGGCCGACGAGGCCGATGGCCGGGCGGTCGAGTCATCGCCGCAGAGCTGACCGAGACGGCCGATCCGTTCGGCACTTCGGCGTTGCGGGCGGGAGTTCTTGCCGCCTGGCGTGATTCGCCGACCCGGCTGCGGGAAGACGCGGCGACCGAGGCGGATCTGGTGCGCGCCGGTTACCGGGATCGGCTGCTGACCGAGCTGGCTCAGAACGCGGCCGACGCTGCCGCGAAGGCCGGTGTCACGGGTCGGTTGGTGGTCCGGCTCGACGGTGGCGATCTGCGTATCGCCAATACCGGTGCGCCGCTGGATCTTTCCGGCGTGCACGCACTCACCGCGTTGCGGGCATCGGGGAAGTCGGATGTCACGGCCGTCGGCCGGTTCGGTGTCGGCTTCACCGCGGTGCTGTCGGTCAGCGACGAGATCGAACTGCGCTCCACCACCGGTTCGCTCCGGTTCTCCCGCGACCTGACCTGGGATGCCCTGCGGCAGCACAACATCCGCGTCCCCGACAGCTCGGCCGACGACACAGCGGACGGTTTCGCACCGCCGGTGCTGCGGATGGCCTGGCCGACCGAGGCCGCGCCCGCAGACGGCTTCGACACCGAAGTCGTGCTGCGCCTGCGCCCGGACATCGATGCCGCCGCGCTACTCGCCGGCATGCACGCGGAAGCCATCGACCTGCTGCTGGAACTGCCCGCACTGCAACACATCACGATCGAGACTGCGGAATTCACCAGCACCACCACCGATCTCGGCAACGACCTGCAAGAGCTCCGAGTCGACGGCCCAGGCGATAAGCACCGGGCTTGGTGGCAGCACCGCGCACCCCACGCCCGCTGGCTCCTCCCGCTCCGCAACGGCAGGCCCATCGCTGCCGCCCCCGATGTGCTGCGCGCACCGACCCGCTCCGACGAGGAGCTCTCCCTCCCGGCCCTGCTGATCGCCGACATCGCCATGCAGCCGGACCGCCGCCGCCTCCTCCCCGGCGCCCGCCTCACCGAACTGGCCACCGGCTACGCGGATTTCGCCCGCGCCCTGCCACCCCGCGACCGCCTCGTCCTGGTCCCCACCCCCGCCTTCGCCCGCAGCGAGGCCGACGGCCTCCTCCGCGAAGCCCTCATCCGAGAGCTCCAAACGCACCCCTGGCTGCCGATCGTCGTCACGCATCCGGCCACCACCAGTACCGCCGACCGGGCGGCTGAGGACGCCGCAGCCGCCCTGTTCGGCCCGGTGCCACAACATGACTCGTCCACCGCGGAAAGCTCGCCAGAAACCGCTCTGGCGACTTCGCCCGGCGACGACCTGTCCGCGCATGCCGAATCCCACGTCAGCCAAGGCTTGTTCGACGCAGCAGGCGCCCCATCGTCGCCCAATGCTGCGGACGCACCGGTGTGGACCGGCGATGAGTCGTCTGCCCGGAGCATCGAGCTGCTCGACAGTTCAGACTTGTTCGACGAACCGACCACTGACCTGGCCGACGTTGCTATACCGACGCGAGCGAGCGCCCTCACCGGCCTGACCGAGGAACTGGCACGCCTCCTCGATGATGTGGTCGGCCCGTTGGTGATTCCGGAGCTGTCCGGTCGCGGACAGGCCGAGGCACTGGGCGTGCTGGACGTGCATCGACTCGGCTTGGCGCGACTGGCGGAGTTGTCGAGCGGCCTGGAACGGGCACCGCAGTGGTGGTACGCGCTGTACGCAGCACTGGAGCCGTTTGTGGTGGACCCGCTGGCCGCCGAAGAGCTGGGGGCGCTTGCGGTTCCGCTGGCCGACGGACGCCTGGTCACCGGGCCACGCACAACTGTCCTCGATGACCAGCTAGAGGTCGCGATCCCGGTCCACTGGGCCAGGCTCGTGCACCCCGAGGCCGCACATCCGCTGCTGGCCCGGCTCGGCGCGCGCTCGGCCACCGCCGAAGATCTGTTGAGCGAACCCGCTTTACGCGCCGAACTGGAAGATCACCCGGACGACGCGGACACCATCGACGCGGTCCTCCGCCTGGCGGTGCTCGCCGATCCAACGGCACTCCCGTCCTGGCTCCGTCTGATCGAATTGCCCGATGTCGACGGCGAATTGCGCCCGGCCGACGAGTTGCTGCTGCCCGACGCACCGTTGCGCGAGTTGCTGGTCGAGGATTCACCGTTCAGTTCGATCGACCCGGCCGTGGTGGAAGGCTATGGCGCGCAAGCGTTGCGGGCCATCGGCGTCGGCTGGGATTTCACCGTGCAGGTCGAGGCCGATCCGACCGGCCCGGATCACGATCTGGACGACGAGGACCTCTGGTGGTCGACGCTGTCGGAGGATCCGCCGGAGCTGGCCGCGATTCGCGATCTCGACCTGGTGGACGACGCGGCCTGGCCGGAGGCGTTGTGGCAGTTGGCTTCCGCGCCGCGCACCCGCCGCCTGCTCACCGATCGCGACGGTTACACCGCCTGGTGGTTGCGCACCAACGCGCGCATCGACGGCACGCCCCTCGGCCTGCTCCGCCACCCGTCGGACACCCAATTCGCCGGGCTGCTGCCGACATTCGCCGTCCCCGGTCTCGCCGACGACGCCGCGGCGATGCGTGCGATATTGGCCGACTCGGCCGTGATCACCCCAGAGTTGGCCGCGGCGCTGCTCAACGCGCTCGCCGACCCATCGAAAATGCCTACCCCCGAGGTGATTTCGCGTACTCACGCGAGATTGGCCGCAGCGATCGCCGCGGATCACCTGGATCTCACCGACCTCGACCTGCCCGACCGGGTGCGTGCCCTGTCCGGTGCCGTCATCGATCCGGCGCAAGCGCTGGTCCTCGATCAGCCCTGGTTCGGCTTCGCGATTCCGTCAGATCGCTTGGTGGTAGGCGATATCGACACCGCACCGGCCCTGGCGACCCTGCTCGACCTGCCGCTGGTCTCCGAGTCCGTCACCGCCGAGGTGCTGACCACCGGTCGTCGCACCACCTGGTCCGCCGAGCCGCTCGGAGTCGTACTGCGGCAACTCTTCTCGTTGCCTCCGCAGGCAGGCGACCTGGTGCTGCACGACGACCTGAAGGTGCGCCTGCACGACGCGGTCGAGACCACCGCGTCGGTTCCCTGGTGGCGCGAGGGCGACACCGTGCACTTCCGGGTGCAGCAGTAGCGCTGGCGAATTCGACTGTCCCGCAGCGATTAAGCCGCGTACTCGGCGATCATCTGACTGAGCAGATCGAGCTGCGAACGCACGCACTCGCTGTCGTTGTCCACCAGCCAGCGCAGCACCACGCCGTCGATCACATTGAGGGTGAATCGGCTCAGCGACTTGAGCGGGACCGACCACTGGTTCGCGGTCGCGTCGCGCGCGTGTTCCAGGATGTCGGCGACGGTGGAGTCGTTGAAGTTGTACTGCTCGCGGGCGATCGCGAGTTTCGCCGGAGTTTGTTCCCCTTCACGCAGTGCGTAAGTGGTGGTTTCGTAAGTGAGCAGTTGACGTTCCGGAGTGGCTTCTATGTTGAGCCACATCAGTTCCAGCCCCGCACGGATCAATTTTTGAAGTGCTTCTTTTCCACTTCCGACGTCTTGCCATACTGTTTCATTGGCGTCGACAGAATCACGTAATTCCATCGACAACGCCTTGACCAGCTCGGTCATCAGCGCGTCCTTGTTTTCGAAACAGTAATGCACCACACCAAGCGAGACTCCTGCCGCTTGGGCGACATCGCGCGTGGTCACGCCCGCAACGCCCTTTTTTTCGGCAAGACCGATAGCGGCCTCGATAAGGTGGGCCCGTCTTTCTTCGACGCTCAATCGGGAGGACACCCCAGGGAGTTAAGCGCTCGGGGAGCGTGCAGTCAATTCGCCGGTAGAAAAATCTCGACTGGACGAGTGACCAGTTGTATGGTTCGCTGCCATCAGGATCGAAGGAGACGCGTATGCCGCTGTCGCGCAGAACCGTTCTTGCCCGAACCGTTGTCGGTTCGGCGACGCTCGCCGCCGCGGCGGCGGTACCCGCCATGTCCGGCCCGTTCGGTGCGCAGGCGGCGGCCGCTCCGGGTTCCGGCGGCTACGAGATAGGTGTCGGTATATCCGACATCACCGGGCCTGCCGCGGAATGCGGAATGATGGGCTATTCCCAGCTGGAGCAGCAGACGGCGGGCATCCACCTGCGCCCGCGGGCCAGGGCGTTCATCATCGGCAGCGCCGGACTGCGCGTCGTATTCGTGGTCGCCGAGAACGGCATGATCTTCCAATCCGTGCACCGTGGCGTGCTCGCGGAGCTGGCCCGACGGTTCGGCGATCGGTACACCGAGCAGAATCTGGTGCTCACCTCCACGCACTCGCACGCGACCTGTGGCGGCTCCAGTAACGATTACGCATACAACCTGTCCATCTTGGGTTTTCAGCAGCAGGTGTACGACGCGGAGGTCAACGGCATCGTCGAGGCCATCGCGGCCGCCGACGCCGATCTCGGCCCTGGCGCGCTGGCGCTCGGGCACGGTGAGCTGCACGACGCGAGCGTGAACAGATCGCGGGTGGCCTGGGAGCTCAATCCCGTTGCCGACAAAGAACACTTTCCCGCGGCCATCGACCCGGCGGTGACCGTCCTTTCGCTCGTCAAGGGCGGTCGGCAGGTCGGCGCCATCACCTGGTTCGCCACCCACTGCACCTCGATGACCAACGAGAACCGGCTGATCAGCGCGGACAACAAGGGTTACGCGTCGTTCTCCTACGAGCACCTCGAGCACGGCGTCCGCTACCTCGACGGCGCACCGGATTTCGTCGCCGCCTTCGCCCAGACCAACGCGGGCGACATGTCCCCGAACCTGAACCTGCGCCCCGGCTCCGGCCCCACCGAGAACGAGTTCGAGAATACCCGCATCATCGGCGAGCGCCAGTACCAGGCGTCGAAAGCCGCGCTGGCGCAGGCGCGGTCGATGAGCGGACCGATCGACTCCATGCTCTGTTACATCGACCTGGCCGACATCGCCGTCGACGGCCGGTTCACCCCGGACGGACAGCCGAGGCACACCGCGACCGCGGCGGCGGGCGTCTCGCTCATCGCAGGCAGCATCGAGGACGGCCCGGGTTTTCCCGGCGCCCCGATCCCGGAAGGCGTCCGCAATCCGTTCCTGGACGCGCTCGGCGGTGCCAACACCCCCACCCCCGCCTGGCTCGCGGATGCCCAGGCGCCCAAGGCGATTGCCGCGCCGCTCGGCCTGATGCCGCCGGTTGCCTGGGTGCCGAATGTGTTGCCGATTCAGATCGTTCGGCTCGGCGAGCTCTACTTGGCCGCCGCAGGTGGGGAATTCACCATCACCTCGGGTCTTCGGGTGCGCCGCGCGGTCGCGGACGCGCTCGGCGTGCCGCTGGAGCAGGTGCTGATGCAGGGCTACGCGAACGCCTACCACGAATACGTCACCACCCCTGAGGAATACGATTCTCAGCAGTACGAGGGCGCCTCGACCATGTTCGGCCGCTACACCCTTCCCGCTTACCAGCAGGAATTCACCAGGCTGGCAACAGCATTCGCGGCTCGTCAGGTCGTCCCGCGCGGTCCGGCGCCGCGTGACGTGTCCAACCTGCAGCCGAACTTCCAGCCGGGCGCGGGCCCGGACACCACTCCGCTCGGTCGCAACTTCGGCGACGTATTGACCCAGCCCGCCCCGGTTTACGCCCGCGGCACCCAGGTCGCCGCCGAATTCGTTTCCGCCCACCCGAAACACAACACGCGCCGCAACAGCACCTTCCTGGAGGTGCAGCGGCAGAACGTGTCCGGGGAGTGGGTGCGCGAGGCCAACGAGGGCGAATGGGCGGTGAAGTACTTCTGGAGCAAGCGCGGTGCGACCGAATCCGTGGCGCGCTTCACCTGGGACATCCCGACCGACGCCACGCCCGGACGTTATCGGTTTCAGCATTACGCCGACAGCCTGAGCCCCGATGGCGCGCTGCACCCTTTCACCGGAACTACCAACGACTTCGAGGTCGGCTGACGCCCGTGCGTCCGCTACAGCCCGGTCTGCGCACCCTTGTCGCCCCGGCGGGCCCCGCGCCGCTGGATCAGGAAGATCCCCAGGGCGAGCACGCCGACGACCATCCCCATCAGGCAGACCGGCAGCACCGAGGCCCATCGATCGCCGCTCGCCCACACCACCAGGGTGGCCAGCAACCACAGCGCGCTGCCGACCGCGAGCACCGGGCGCGGATCGGTCAGCCGCGGCGGGATCTGCGGCACTTTCTCAGTCACGGCACCAGCGTAGCTGCGAGAACGGGCGTCCGACGCGCAGCGGTCCCGTATCGTTCACCTCTGTGACAACGCCATCCGATGTTCGGGCCCTCGCTGGTGAGCTCTCACTGGCAGTGGTCCGACTGACGCGTCATCTGCGCGGCCGCCGCGCCGACTCCCAGATTTCGCTGACCCAGCTCTCCGCCCTCGCGACCCTGGCGCGCGACGGCGCGATGACTCCCGGGGCGCTTGCCGCGAGAGAACGGGTGCAACCGCCGTCGATGACGCGCGTGATCGCTTCGCTCACCGACCTGGGGATGGTCGAGCGCAAGCCGCACCCCACCGACGGCCGCCAGATCATCGTGTCGCTGTCCGAGGCGGGCAGCGCGCTCATCGCCGACGAGACACACGCCCGCGAGGCCTGGATGACCGAGCAGCTCTCCGGTCTCACCGAGGATCAGATCGTGGTGCTCACCCGCGCCGTCGGCATCATGAAGCAGATCGTCGCCGAATCCGAATGAGTTAGCGAGCGCCGAACGGCTGGTCACTGTCCACGATGTCGCGCCCGAGCGGGAACAGCGACAGCGGGATGAGCTTCAAATTGGCCCAGCCGAACGGGATTCCGATGATCGAGATGAACAGCGGAATACTGGTCAGCAGGTGGCCGAGGGCGAGCCACCAGCCCGCGACGATCACCCAGATGACATTGCCGACCAGCGATCCCGCGCCCGCGCCCGGCTTCTCCACCGTGGTCCGGCCGAACGGCCACAGCGCGTACGTCGCGATCCGGAACGACGCGATGCCCCACGGGATGGTGATGATCAGGATGCAGCAGATGATCCCGGCCAGGATGTAGCCCAGTGCCATCCAGAACCCGACGAACACCAGCCAGAGGATGTTGAGGATGAGCTGAATCGGCTTCATGCCCACCAGCATGCCAGCAGACCGCCGATCCGGACATTTCTCCTAGGTCACACTCCGGCGTGTGGCACATGACGGCGGCATCGGCCGAGTAGGCCCCGCCACCATGTGCCACTCGCCGGTGAGCTCAGAAGAACCAGCCGAGGATGGCGTCGCGTTCGGTGGCGAAGGCCTCGTCGATGGCGCGTACTGTCGCGGAATCCTTGGCCTGCAAGCGGTTTGCTTCCGCGAAGGTCCGTGCGGGGTAGGCGCCGAGGTACATGCTGGCGAGCACGTCGATGCCGAGCTCGATATCGGCCGACCAGGTGGTCGGCGTGCATTCGGCGATGCCGTCGCGGACGGTGAGGGCGAAGCTGCCGCCCGCGCCGCGGAACGGATCGGTCACCGCGAGTACGACATCCAGGTCGCGCTGGTAGGTGCGGGCGGTCAGCGCGGCCGGAATGTCCATGAGCCGCAACCACAGTGCGTCATAGCGCGCGGTGGTGTTGACCAGCCGCAGATCGGTGAGCAGGTAGGGCAGCGGGTCGTTGTCGGTGAGTACCGTGTCGACCCGGGTCACCAGCTCCAGTCCGAGCAGGGCCCGCCACAGCGCGGCATGCGCGTCGGGGGTCACCGTCCGCATCTCGACCACCTCGGCGACGTTGACGTCCTGGGCACGGCCGTAGCGGTACAGCACGTAACCGTCCGGGTGCACCATCGCGAAGAGATCGGTACTGCCGCCCCGGAACTCCGCGGGGTCGGCGAACAGCATCGCCCAGCGGGCCTCCGGACGCGCCTGCGCACCGGGCACGATCCGGCGCCACCGGTCGTAGACGGCCCGCACCTGATCGGTCACCTCGGCGAGAGTGGCGAGTTCGACGCCGCCCGGATCCGGCGCCGTCGGCCGGAATTCGGCGAACCGCCGATCGATGCTGACCGCGTTCTCCCGCACCGTCGGCCCGTAGCCGAAGCGCCCGTAGATGGTGCCCTGGCTCACCGTGAAGATGGTCAGCGGCAACCCGTCCGCCTCGGTGCGCCGATGCTGCTCGGTGTACATCGCCCGCAGGATGCCGCGCCGCCGATGCGTCGGCGCGACACAGACTCCCGCGATGCCGCACACCTCGACCGTGCGTTCGCCCGGCACCGTCAGCGTCATCCGCGCCGCCTTCGTCGCCCCGACGACCCGTCCGCCGTCGACCGCGACCACCGCGTCCTCGATGGCGAAGACCCGGGTGGCCGGTGACTGCAGGCCCGAGGGCAATCGCATACCGAAGGCGGTATCGGCGAGCCGCGTGACGGCGGCGTCGTCGTCCGAAGTAGCCGACCGAATGGTGATTCCGTTTGGCAGCGTCATGGCACGACTTTCGCACGCCGCGGTCCGGGCCGCATTCGAATTACCACCGGCGACTCGACCGAACCGATGGCGGCGCCGGGCGGCGTGTCCAGGCAGGATGTAGCCGTGGCCGAAGTGATCGATATCGACGACCCCGCCGATCCCCGGGTCGATGACTTCCGCGACCTCAATTCCGCCGACCGCCGCCCCGATCTGCCGGGCCGCAAGGGTCTGGTGATCGCCGAGGGCGTCGTTGTCGTGCAGCGGATGCTGGATTCGCGATTCACGCCGACCGCGTTTCTCGGCGTCGAGAAGCGGCGTCAGGAACTGGCCGACGAACTGGCCGGTGCCGACATGCCGTACTACCGCGCCTCCGCCGAGGTGATGGCGGAGGTCGTCGGCTTCCACCTCAACCGCGGCGTGCTCGCGGTGGCGCCGCGACCCGCGCCGCTCACCCTCGACGACGTGCTCGAACGGGCGCGCACGGTGGCCGTGCTGGAGGGCGTCAACGATCACGAGAACCTCGGTTCGATGTTCCGCAACGCGGCCGGTCTCGGCGCCGAGGCCATCCTGTTCGGTGACCGGTGTGCCGACCCGCTGTACCGGCGTGCGGTGCGGGTGTCCATGGGGCATGTGTTGCGGGTGCCGTTCGCTTCCGTACCCGATTGGCCGCACGGTCTGGATATACTGCGGCGCAAGGGTTTCCAGATCGTCGCTCTTACCCCGAACCCGGCCGCGGTGAATCTGGCCACGGCGATGACGGGTGAACGGGTGGCATTGTTGCTCGGCGCCGAAGGTCCGGGGTTGAGCGAGGACGCGATGCGAGCCACCGATGTGCGGGCGCGAATTCCGATGTCACCGGGCACCGACTCGCTCAACGTGGCCACCGCGGCCGCGATGGCGTTCTACGAGCGGGTGCGGACGTGAACTACCCGCCGTATCAGGGCCCGACCCCGTGGGGCACCGGGATCACCGTCGCGATCATGGTCGCGCTGCTGACCGCGACCGCGGTGTTCTCCTTCGGACGTGCGCTCGCCGAGGTGCATCCGCTGCTCGCGGTGGCGGTGAATCTGATCGCGGCGGGAGGTGCCGCGCCGACCGCGTGGCGGTGGCGTTGGTCGCCGGTGACCAGGTGGGTGGTCGGCGGCGGCGCGGTCGGTGTGTTGCTCGGCTGGGTTGCGCTGCTGATCAATGGGTTGGTGGGTTAGGAGACGCGGTCGTGGCCGCGTAGCCAGCCGAACAGGCCGCGTCTGGGTCGCACGATTTCCGGCTCCTGCTGTGCTGGGACGAGGGTGGCGGGGTCGGGCGCTTGGCCTTTCGGGTACAGCGTGAACCCGCAGACCGCGACGTCGCCGGGGACCAGGGCGCCTTCGGCGGCGGGTGAGCGGTAGTGGAAGCCGAGCCATTCGTTGTTGGCGGCGTCGGCGAAATCGGGTGGGTCGAACGGCAGCGTCTGCGGGTCCGGCAACTCACCGGCGTGCCAGCGCACCGGATGCTCACCCGCCCAGTACGGCCGCTCCCACACCAGCGGCAGGCCCTCGTCCTCCAGGATGTTCACCCGGCTGGAACTGAACGCTCTGCGGAATTCGCCGCGCTCCCAATGCGCGAACGCGCCCCAGCCGTGCGCGGTGTCGAACGACACCAGGAAGGTGTGCTCGGAGGCCAGCGGGCGGACCAGCAGTTCCGGGATCTCGGTCGGGTGCACCCGCGCCGCCTGCGCCGAGCACACCACCGTCACGCCCGGGTAGCAACCGATGTACACCTCGTCGAGGTCCGGACCGGCGCAGCCCGCGAGGGTGCCGACCATGATCGGCAGCACGTCCCGGTCGCTGTGCAACTGTTTCGCAAGCGCCAGTGCGGCATCGGGATCCGGATCATGGTTGGCGCGCAGGACCGTCAACGGATCGGGTGCGTCGACGTACCAGAGCGACGAAGCTTTCGATAGCATTTCCGGCACCTCCCGATGGTTGCACGAATCAGCTCCGCGAACTTCGAGCAACGCACTGTGGTGTCGAGCAATTCACCGCATCGGTGCTCCGCTCGGCGCCTAGCACGTCGTCGACCACACCTTAAAAAGGTACCCGCCCTGCACCGCTCTCGACCGACCTTCGGCCACTGAACACGCCAGCGGTGCTCAGAAATTCGTGCCCCGACAGCTCCAGCAAACCCGGCAGCCCTGTCAGCAAACCGATTTCAGCCGCTGAGGCGCGCCTCGCGGACCGGACGAGTCGCCCGGCGCACAGGCCCTCAGCGCACCAACTGATTTCGCGAGCACATGGGTAACTCACCGGGGACGGGCTTACCCAACCACCACAGCACCGCCAGTCGCCAACGCAACCGACAACGCACCTAAGTCCGGCCTGAATACGCGGAGAGGCGGAACAGCCTTCTCAGTGGCCGGAGCTGCGGACTCCGAGCAGCACGTCTTCCCAGGACGGCATGGGTGCCTTGCCACGCTTGGTACGCGCGGACTTAGCAGGCGCTTTGCCATTCGCAGCAGGCTTCGCGGGCTCCTCGGCGGCGGGCTTCGTCGACGCGGCAGGCGCCTCGGGAGTGGTCTCCGCCGGAGGAGTGCTCGGGGTCGTCGGCGCGGGCGCGCTCGGTGCGGGTGCCGGGTTGGCCGCGGTGGGCGTCGCGGTGGTTGCGGCAGTGGGGGTCGTGGTCGTGCCCGCCGTGATGGCAGGCGTGTTCGCACCACCGGCGGCGACGGCACGCTGTTCGTAGTACTCGTCCAGGGTGGGCTGGCTCTGCTGCCGTGCGGCGGTGCGGGCGGGCGGCGCGGCGGGGGTGGGACGCGGTTCGACCGTCGGCTCGGGCTGCGGTGCGGGCGCCGGTGCCTCGGCCTCGGCGAGCTGGATGGTGGCCAGGCCGCGTAGCGCGCGGCCGAAGTCGGGATCGATCAGATCGGAGGCCGGGTCGTCGAGCGGGGAGACCGAGCCGCCGTGCGCGTCCGGCTGGTAGCGCCAGTGCGCGGCGATTTCGGAACGTCCGTTCTGCCACTGCAGTTGGGCGACCCAGAAGCCCTTCTCGTCCTTCCAGGCGTCCCATTCGGCGCCCTCGATGTTGTGGCCGCGCTCGGTGAAGGCGGCGGTGACGACATCGATGAGGGTTTCCACGGCGGGGCCGTCGGGGCGGACGGGGTGCGCCTTCTGCGCGAGTTCGGCTGCGCGGGCACGTTCCAGCAACACCGGGTAGGCGAACCGCTCGACGCGGCTGGCCGGCATGCCGGATTCTTCGGTGACCTGGTCGACGGAGGCGCCGGCACGGATACGAGCCTGAATATCGCGAGGACGCATAGTTGCTTCCATTTCGATCTCGATCTGGCCGAATCGGGCAAGGTCTCCGCGCGCTGCGGCTCGTAGCTTGTCGTCGGCGGGAAGCCGGTACTTCGCGCCGGACTCGGTGTCGATACACACGATGTGCGTGGAGTCGGGCGTCACCCCGATCACTCGAAGTTCACGCACCGTTACCTCCTTACCGCGTCGACCCGCGACACCGCCCACTTTCCGAAACAGTAGTGCACTTCTGGGATTCGTGGGGCGAGACACGCGGGGCGGAAATCTCCGAAGAGACTCCCGCACCCCGCTAATCTGCTCTGTTCGACTTACCGCACTTTCCGGCGCGGCGTGTCATCTAGGGCGTGTCGCGTTGTATTCGAGTGTGTCAGCCGAGATTCTGCACGACCCAATCGATGCTGCGCGTGAGCTGGCTGACGTCTTCGGGATCGATGGCCGGGAACATGCCGACGCGCAGCTGGTTACGACCCAGCTTGCGGTACGGCTCGGTGTCGACGATTCCGTTGGCGCGCAGCACCTTCGCCACCGCGGCCGCGTCGACCGAGTCGGCGAAGTCGATGGTGCCGACCACCTGCGAGCGGTGTGCCGGGTCGGTGACGTACGGCGTGGCGAATTCGCTCGACTCGGCCCAGTTGTACAGGCGCGAGGACGAATCCAGCGTCCGCTTGACCGCCCAGTCCAGGCCGCCGTTGCCGTTCATCCACTCGATCTGGTCGGCGAACAGCAGCAGGGTGGCCAGCGCCGGGGTGTTGTAGGTCTGGTCCTTGGTGCTGTTGTCGATCGCGATCGGCAGCGACAGGAACTCCGGCGTCCACCGGCCCGAGGCCTTGATCTCGTCGACCCGGGCCAGCGCGGCGGGGCTCATCAGCGCGACCCACAGGCCGCCGTCGGCGGCGAAGCACTTCTGCGGGGCGAAGTAGTAGACATCGGCGTCGGTGATGTTCACCGGCAGACCGCCCGCGCCCGAGGTGGCGTCGATGGCGATCAGCGCGTTCTCCGAACCTGCCGGGCGCTGCACCGGAATGGCGACACCGGTGGAGGTTTCGTTGTGCGCCCAGCCGATCAGGTCGACCGACGGATCCGACACCGGCTCCGGCGCGCTGCCCGGCTCGGCCGAGATGACGATCGGGTCGCCGATGAACGGGTTGCCCTTGGCCACGCTGGCGAACTTCGAGCTGAACTCACCGTTGGTGAGGTGCAGCGAACGCTCCCGGATCAGGCCGAACGCGGCCGCGTCCCAGAAAGCCGTGGTGCCACCGTTGCCGAGCACCACCTCGTAACCGTCGGGCAGCCCGAACAGCTCGCGTAGACCCGAGCGCACCCGCGCGACCACATCTTTCACCGGCTTCTGCCGATGACTGGTGCCGAACACCGAGGCGCCGACGCTCACCAGAGACTGCAACTGCTCCGGGCGCACCTTGGAGGGGCCGCAGCCGAACCGTCCGTCGGCGGGCTTGAGGTCGTCGGGAATCGTCGGGAACGCAGTGGTCATGCGAACAGGGTAAAGCGTGTCGGACCAGCCCGGTTCGTGTGGGTCGACAGCTGTGCCGTCGGCCACCGGCGCCCGCGCGGCCGCGCCACGCCGGAATTGTCGCGGTCAGCTCGGGTTGCGGTGGTATTGCTGTGTCGCCGACCACACTCCCGCTAACCTTTGCGCCCATGAACATGGCGTCGGCGAACTCGGGGTGGCGATTGCTCGGTCGGCGGCCACGGACCTTCGGGATGCGCATCGGCGCGATTTCCGATGCCGCGCGGCGGGAGTTGCTGATGCGTGGCGCGCTGGGTTCGGCGACGATCCTCGGCGCGCGGCCGAGTTCCCGGGCCGCGACCACCGACCCGAACGGGGCACCCGGGCATGTGTTCTGGGTTCGGGTACTGGTCGACGGGATTCCGCCCTACGAAACCAGGGTGCGGCAGCGGGTGTCCGAGGCGAACCTGGAATGGATGCAGCCCGGCGACGTGGTGTGCTGCCGGGTCGATCCGGGTGACCGGGATCGGTTGGTGCTCTACGTCCCCGACTTCGCGGAGACCGGCCGGGCCAGCATCTCGAAGATCCTCGCCGACGGCCGCCGCGCCGACGCCACGGTGCTCGCCGCGGCCCCGGTCGCGGCGGACTACTCCGGTCGCGACGATCCGGTGCTGCGCCTCGACCTCGAACTGCGCGCCTGGGATGAGCCGACTCCGTGGCTCGTCCGCCTGGTCCAGCCGGTGCCGCTGGCCGCGATCGGCCTCGTCGATCTCGGCCAGCACCTGGAGGTCGCCTTCTTCACCGTCGACCACGGCGAATCGGTGGCCGTCGATTGGTCCGCTTCCCTCGGCGAGGACTGACCGGCCGCACGCTTTCTGATTTCCCGCACCGAGAATCGCATGCGATTCTCGGTGCGGCTCGACGAAAGGCGTGCGGCTCAGAGGTGCACGAACGTAAACCCCATGTCGCGGATGGTGGGCAGGGCGGCGATCATGCCCGCGCCGGTGCCGGACTGCGGACGGTGCATGTGTGCCAGCGAAATCGCTCCCGGCGCAACGGCATTCATCGCGGCCTGCACCTTGGCGGCGCTGGCCGACGCGCCGTAGTCGGCGTTGATGCTGAAACCGACCGGGGTTTCCCCCAATTCGTTCACGATGGCGACCGCGACCTCGTCGTAGTGCGCCGTGCCCGCGCGGAAGAACCGCGGCGGCTTGCCGACCAGCCCGGCCAGCCGCTCGTGGTTGGCCCAGACCTCGTCCGCCGCTTCCTGCGCCGACCCGGTGCCGTTGATCCCGTAGGCGGCCCGGCCGGTCACCGACAGCGGCCGGTGTGCCACACCGTGATTGGCCAGTTCGAACAGCGGATTCACCGCGAGTTGGGCGGCCCGCGCCTGATTCGCGTCGATCCAGCGCTTGTTCAGGAACAGCGTGGCCGGAATCTGCTGGGCGATCAGAAAGTTCACCAACGATTCATCAATGTCGTTGTTCCCCGGCCCGCCGCACGCGTCGAAGGTCAGCGCCAGCTGCTTGCCGGTGGCCGCGAACGTGCTGATGATGCCGGGCATCTCGACGCCCCACTGCTGCGGCTGTTCGCCCGCGTGCCTGGCGGCGACCGCGGCGGGGGAGTTGTTCGCCGGGGCGGGCGCGGCCTTGGCGACCACGGCGGAATCGCCCGCGATCGGGTAGGGACTGGTCGAACTCGGCTCCGCCGCGGCCGTATTGCTTTGCGTCGTACCGCATCCGGAGACGGCGAACCCGGCGAGCGCGGCGCCCACGCCGAACATCCGCCGCCGCGACATTCCCTTTTCCAGCATCCGTCAACCCCTCTTTCCGAAGTCAGTCACGGATGCTACGCGAGCCGAACGTCCAAGTGGTGCAGGACATTCGGCTCGCGGGGTAATGCTGTTCGGCTATTGCTATGCGTGCGAGATGCTCGCCCAGCCCACGACATCCGCCGGGCGGCGCGGCGCCGGTCCGGTGTAGATGGCCGCCGGGCGCACCAGCTTGCCGAGCTGCTTCTGCTCGAGGATGTGCGCGCACCAACCGGCGGTGCGGCCACAGGTGAACATGGCGGGCATCATGTGCGCGGGCACCTCGGCGAAGTCGAGGATCACCGCGGCCCAGAACTCGACGTTGGTCTCGATCGCCCGGTCCGGGCGACGCTCGCGCAGCTCGGCGAGCGCGGCCTGCTCTAGCGCGGCGGCCACCTCGTAGCGCGGGGCGGCGAGGCGCTTGGCGGTGGCACGCAGCACGCGGGCGCGCGGGTCCTCGGCCCGGTACACCCGGTGCCCGAAGCCCATCAGCTTTTCCTTGCGGTCCAGGATGCCCTTGACCAGAGCCCGTGCGTCGCCGGTCTTTTCGACCTCTTCGATCATCGGCAGCACCCGGGCGGGGGCGCCACCGTGCAGCGGGCCGGACATCGCGCCGATCGCGCCGGACAGCGAGGCCGCGACGTCGGCGCCGGTGGAGGCGATCACGCGCGCGGTAAAGGTGGAGGCGTTCATGCCGTGTTCGGCGGCGGAGACCCAGTAGGCGTCGATCGCCTCGGTGTGCTTCGGGTCCGGGTCACCTTTCCAGCGGGTCATGAACCGCTCGGTGACCGTCTTGCACTCGTCGATCTTCTTCTGCGGGACCGCGGGCTGGTAGATGCCACGCGCGGACTGCGCGACGTAGGACAGCGCCATCACCGAGGCGCGGGCCAGGTTGTCCCTGGCGGTCTCGTCGTCGATGTCGAGCAGCGGCTGGTAGCCCCAGATCGGGGCGAGCATGGCCAGGCCGGCCTGCACGTCGACGCGCACGTCACCGGTGTGCACCGGCAGCGGGAAGGGCTCGGCGGGCGGCAGGCCGCGGCCGAACTCGCCGTCGACCAGCAGGGCCCATACATCACCGAAGGTCACCTGGCCCTCGACCAGGTTCTCGATGTCGACGCCGCGGTAGCGCAGCGCGCCGCCGTCCTTGTCGGGCTCGGCGATGTCGGTGGTGAAAGCCACCACGCCCTCCAGGCCGCTGACGAAATCGCTGGGTACGGCGGTCTGCCCGGTAGGCACCGCGGGGGTGGTAGTCATGTTGTGACTTCTCCTTGCAACTTCGGGCCGCATGATGCTCCGGTCGATGAGGGGGTGGTGAGGCTCGCCGAGCACATGCCGATCATCAACACCTTAGATCCTTGCTACCGCGGAGTAACGTCTGGCCCATGCGTGACCTGGACAATTCACCCGGCGGCCAGGAGACGGCCGATACCCCGCCGAGCACCGATCTCGCGGGCATGCGCGCCGACTACGGCGGCGCCCCGTTCGGCAGTGGCGAAGACGTCGATTTGGACGAGACCTGGCTGGCCGGCGGCTGGGAGCCGTTGCTGCGCCACTGGATCGAGCAGGCGACCGCGGTCGGCGTCGCGGAGCCGAACGCCATGGTGCTCGCCACCGTGTCACTGGCCGACGGCACGCCGCGACCAGTCGCCAGGACGGTGCTGTGTAAAGGCCTCTCACCGGAGGGTGTGACTTTCTACACCAACTACGACTCGGCCAAGGGCAGCCAGCTCGCGGCGGTCCCGTTCGCCGCGGCCACCTTCGTCTGGCCCGCGCTCGGCCGGCAGGTGCACGTGCGCGGCGCGATCGAACGGGTCGCCGCCGAGACGACCGCGGTGTATTGGCGCTCCCGCCCGCGTGACTCGCAGCTCGGCGCGTGGGCCTCGCGGCAGTCCAAGACGATCGGGTCGCGTGCCGAGCTGGACCGGCTGATGGCCGAGACGATCGCGCGCTTCGACGATGTCGACGAGATCCCGGTGCCGCCGCACTGGGGTGGCTTCCTGCTCCGCCCGGACGAGGTGGAGTTCTGGCAGGGCCGACGGGGCAGGCTGCACAACCGGATTCGGGTGCTCATCGAGAAGGACGCGATGACCGTGGAGCGACTACAACCCTGACCTATTCCCGATCGGCACGTGAGATATGTCGTAGCCGGCCGAGCGGTCTCGACTCGATATGCTGCCGCCGGTGAGACTGCTGGCCGACACGACACCGCTGCGAAATCCCGATTATCGGCGCCTGTGGACCTCGGGTGTCGTCACCATCATCGGTGCGCAGCTGTCCATCGTCGCGGTGCCGCAGCAGATCTTCCAGATCACCGGCAGCTCGGGCTATGTCGGCTTGGCCGGGCTGTTCGGCCTGGTGCCGCTGATCGTCTTCGGGCTGTGGGGCGGCGCGCTCGCGGATGTGATGGACCGGCGCAAGCTGATGCTCATCACCAACGCGGGCACCGGGCTCACCGCGGTGGCGTTCTGGGCGCAGGCCGCGTCCGGCATCGACAACGTGTGGGTGGTGCTCGGCCTGTTCGCGGTGCAGCAGGCCTTCTTCGCGGTGAACCAGCCGACCCGCAGCGCGACCATCCCGCGGCTGCTGCCGGAAGACCAACTGGCCGCGGCCAATTCGCTGAGCATGACGGTGATGCAGTTCGGCGCCATCGCCGGACCGGTGCTGGCGGGCGTGCTGATCCCGGTGGTCGGGCTGTCCACCCTCTACCTGATCGACTCCATCGCGCTGCTCGCCACGATCTGGGCGGTGTGGAAACTGCCCGCGCTGCCGCCGACCGGTTCCGCGCGCAAGGCCGGATTCCGCACGGTGCTGGACGGTTTCGGCTACCTGGCGACGCAGCGGGTGCTGCTCGCCTCGTTCGCGGTGGACGTGATCGCCATGGTGTTCGGCATGCCGCGCGCGCTGTTCCCGCAGATCGCGCACGAGACGTTCGGCGATCCGACCACCGGCGGCGTCGCGCTCGGTCTGCTGTTCGCGTCCATGTCGGCGGGCGCGGTGCTGGGTGGGGTGTTCTCCGGCTGGATACCGCGAATCCGGCGGCAGGGCCTGGCCGTGCTCGTCTGCATCGCGCTGTGGGGCCTGGCCATGGTCGGCTTCGGCGTGGCCGTCGGCTTCACCGGGCACGGGCTCGGCCTCGGCGTCGGGCTGTGGCTCGCGCTGATCTGCTCGGCCTTCGGCGGCGCGGTGGACATGGTCTCGGCCGCGCTGCGGGTGACCATGCTGCAGCAGGTCGCCACCGACGAGATGCGCGGCAGGCTGCAGGGCGTGTTCATCGTGGTTGTCGCAGGTGGGCCGCGAATCGGTGATGTTGCCCACGGTTTTGCGGCAGCCAGTCTGGGTACCGCCGTCGCCGCGGCGGGTGGTGGCGGTCTGGTGGTGATCGGCGTGGTGATCGCGGCCGTGGCGTTCCCGGCATTCGTGCGATACCGGGTAGGCCGCGCACATGCGGAAATAGTGGCACCATGAGCTCGGCGAACATTCGGCAACTGCTGTTGGACGAGTTGTTCGAACCTCACTCCGCCACGAGGTGATTGTGAGGAGCCGCAGGACTACCCTCCTGGTTGTCCGTGTCGGTGAACGTCTAGCGTTGAGACAAGTGCATCGTGCGCCGACCGCGACGGTGCCTACGGTTCTAGCCTGAGAGGGATCCTTCCGTGCCCGCTGAGAACATCATCAACGTCGACGAAGACGCCAAGCCGGTGCTTACCTACCCCGGCGGGGAGTTCCCGATGACGGTCGCCAAGGCCGCCGAAGGCAACGACGGAATCGAGCTGGGAAAGCTCCTGGCCAGCACGGGATACGTCACCTACGACCCGGGCTTCATGAACACCGCCCCGACCAAGTCGGCGATCACCTACATCGACGGTGAGGCGGGCATCCTGCGCTACCGCGGTTACCCG
Organism: Nocardia sp. CA-128927; assembly: GCF_050955855.1. Taxonomy (NCBI): domain Bacteria; kingdom Bacillati; phylum Actinomycetota; class Actinomycetes; order Mycobacteriales; family Nocardiaceae; genus Nocardia; species Nocardia sp. CA-128927. The sequence goes on from NZ_CP192087.1 coordinate 1,019,936, forward strand.
ATCGACCAGCTGGCGGGCACGTCGACCTTCATCGAGGTCAGCTATCTGCTGATCTACGGCGAGCTGCCCACGCAGACGCAGCTGGAAGACTTCACCGACCGGATCCGCAGGCACACCCTGCTGCACGAGGATCTGAAGCGATTCTTCGACGGCTTCCCGCGCAACGCGCACCCGATGCCGGTGCTGTCCTCCGCGGTGAACGCGCTGTCGGCCTACTACCAGGATTCGCTGGATCCGCGCGACCCCGAGCAGGTCGAGCTGTCCACCATCCGGTTGCTGGCCAAGCTGCCCACCATCGCGGCCTACTCGTACAAGAAGTCGGTCGGCCAGCCGTTCCTCTACCCGGACAACTCGCTGAGCCTGGTGGAGAACTTCCTGCGGATGACCTTCGGGTTCCCGGCCGAGCCGTACGAGGTCGACCCCGAGGTCGCCGCGGCGCTGGACATGCTGCTCATCCTGCACGCTGACCACGAGCAGAACTGCTCCACCTCGACGGTCCGGCTCGTCGGCTCCTCCGACGCCAACCTGTTCACCTCGGTGTCCGGCGGCATCAACGCCCTGTGGGGCCCGCTGCACGGCGGCGCGAACCAGGCCGTGCTGGAAATGCTGGACGGCATCAAGGCCAGCGGCGGCGACGTCAAGGAATTCATCCGCAAGGTCAAGAACAAGGAAGACGGCGTGAAGCTGATGGGCTTCGGGCACCGCGTCTACCGCAACTACGACCCGCGCGCCGCGATCGCCAAGAAGCACGCCGACGCGATCCTGAACAAGCTCGGCAACGACGAGCTGTTCGACATCGCCCAGGCACTGGAGGAAGCCGCGCTCACCGACGAGTACTTCGTCGAGCGCCGCCTGTACCCGAACGTCGACTTCTACACCGGCGTCATCTACAAGGCGATGGGCTTCCCGACCCGCATGTTCACCGTGCTGTTCGCGATGGGCCGGCTGCCGGGCTGGATCGCGCACTGGCGCGAAATGCACAGCGAGCCACTGAAGATCGGCCGCCCGCGGCAGATCTACACCGGCTATGGCGCCCGCGATTACCGCGAGATCACCAATCGTTAGTTCCACCCTCACCCACCATCACCTATCGAAGGGGATACGCCGAATGACCAAGCCGGAGATCGAGTTCCAGGGCGGCCCCGCGCCGGCCGAGCTGGTGATCAAGGACATCATCGAAGGCGAAGGCAAAGAAGCCGTGCCCGGCGGCAACGTCGAGGTGCACTACGTCGGCGTGGAGTTCGACTCCGGCGAGGAATTCGACTCCTCGTGGAACCGCGGCGAATCCATCAACTTCCCGCTGCGCGGCCTGATCCAGGGCTGGCAGGACGGCATCCCCGGCATGAAGGTCGGCGGCCGCCGCCAGCTCACCATCCCGCCGGCGCTCGCCTACGGCCCGGCCGGTGCGGGGCACCCGCTGGCCGGCAAGACGCTGGTCTTCATCATCGACCTGCTGGACGCCAGCTAGCCGAAAACGCTTACCGCGGCCCGTGTTCCACTCGGTGGAGCACGGGCCGCGGTCGTGTCAGTTGCGGACGACCTCGACCGGATCGGTGAGCGCGAGAGCGAGGGCGGACTGCTGGGTCGAGCTGCGCTGGGGGAGGGCCGCGACGGCCTTGTCGGTCTGCGTGCTCAGGTTGCCGACGATGGTCTGCAGCTGGGTGACGCCGCCGGTGAGTTGGCTGATGGCGCTGACCAATTGGGCGCCACCCTGGTCGGCCAGCCGGGGCAGGTCCTCGGCCAGTTTCGCGCCCTCGTTCAATTGCGCACTGGCGCTGGTCAATCGGTCGACCACGGTGTGCAGCAGGGTGCCCAGATCGGTGTTCGGGTCGACCGCGCCGCCGACCAGCGAGCCGAGGCCGGTGAGCTGGGATCCGGCCTGGCCCGAAATGCCCTGCAGGGCTTCGAGCTTCTTGATGATGTCGGCGAGGGCCGGATCGTTGGCGAAGGGGAGCGCGCGCAGCGGCGGCAGGATCTGGTCGAGGCCGGTGCTCACCGTGTTCGCGGTCTGCTCCACCTGCGCTATCGTGATGCCGGTCGAATCCAGCGCGGCGGCAAGCTGATTCGCCTGCGCGGTCGCGCCGTCGACGGTCGAGTTCAGCAGCGCGATGGCCGAAGTCAGTTGGGCGGAGCCCTCTTTGGCGAAGTTCAGGAAGCCGAGCAGCTGATCGGCGCCCGAGCTGAACTGCTCGGTGCCCGAAGCCGCTGCGTTCACCCCGGCCTTCAGCAACTGGGCGGTGAACTGCACCTGCGTCATCTGGCTGCGCGCCTGCCCGACCGCGGACAGCGCGGCATCGACCCCGGCCGCGCCGACCCGGTGCGTCACCTCGGTGACCGCGCCGTTCACTTCCTCGCGGTCCGCGCCCTTGTGCGTGTCCACGGTGACCTTGGCCCGGCGCGGTTGTGGACCGGCCAGCGTGCCCATGGATTCGGTGAGGTCGGCGGGCAGGGTGATGACTGCGGCGTAGTCGTCGGTACTCGCCTCGCCCGGCTTGGCCGCGGTCCACTCGTATCCGCCCGCGTCCTGCAACGCCTTGACGACCCGCGCGCCCGTCGGCCCGGTATCGGCATTGACCAGGGCAATGCCAGTGGGGCCGTGGTCGGATCGACTACACGCGCTGAGCCCAGCGCCGAGCGCGCCAGCACTGACAAGAGCAACGGCGAGAAGACCCCAGCGGGCGCGTTTTCCGATCACAGCCCTGACCATAGAACCCCCGCATAACCCAACCACTGGCGTTTCCATGAGAGTTCACTAAGGACCCCCGCGCACGGTTTCGCGCCTCGCGCACGAATTCGCTAGCGAATTCGTGCGCGGCCCGAGGAGATGTGCGCCGCGCACCAAAATGTATGCGGCGAGGTGATCGGAGTGCCGCGCGCACGATTCCGCAGGCCGCGCACGATTCCGCAGGCTGCGCACGGATTTGCTGGCTGTTTCGTGCGCGGGGCGCGGAGATGTGCGCGGCGGTCAGGGGGCGGGGAGGTCTAGGACTAGGCGGATGCCGCCTAGGGCGCCTTCGTCGAAATAGGCTTGGCCGCCGTGTAATTGGGCCTGCTGGGCAACCAGGGCGAGGCCGAGGCCGGAGCCGCCCTTGCTCGCCTGGCTGCCGCGGAAGAAGCGGTCGAAGACGGCTTGGCGCTCGTGCGGCGGAATTCCGCGACCGTTGTCGTCGACGCTGATGATGATGTGCCCGTTCGGTGCTCGGTGCGCGGACACCAGTGCTTCGGTGGCGCGGCCGTGCTTGACCGAGTTGGCCAGCGCGTTGTCCACCGCGAGGCGCAGACCTGCGGGAAGACCGCGGGTGACCAGCTCGGTGTCGCTGTCGATGCGAACTTTCAACCCGGCGAAGTGCCGCATGGCGTCGTGCGCGGCCTGGTCGCACAGGTCGCCGACATCGGTGGCGACGTGGTCGCGTTCGTTGGTGAGGTCGCCGGTGGCGAGCCGCTCCAGCGCGGCGAGGGTGGTTTCCACCCGGCCTTGGCTGCGTTGCAGGTCGGCGAGGATCTCCGAGCGTTGTGCCTCGTCCAGGTCGAGGGTGCGCAGGACTTCCAGATCGGTGCGCATAGCGGTGAGCGGTGTGCGCAGTTCGTGCGCGGACACGGCGGCGAAATCGCGCGCGGTCTCCAGCGCGGCCGCGGTCGCCGATTGCGCCTGGTCCACCCGCTGCAGCATCGTATTCACCGCGTCCGCAAGCTTTTCCGCCTCCCGCACACCCGACCCGTCCACCGGCGTCTGCGGGTTCCGTGGGTCGGGCAGGCCGCTGCGTGCGCCGACCTGGCGGGTGAGCCGCACGATCGGACGCACCGCGCGCCCGGCCAGCAGCCAGCCGAGCGCCGCCGCGGCGGCGATGGCGAACAATGCGCCGCCGAGCACCCAGCGCTGCTGCTCGGCGGTCGCCGCGGCCGACGAGGCGGTCGGCAGGCCCATCGAAACCACCCGGCCCGCAGGCTGATGCTCGGTGGTCGAGAGGATTCGATAGGGCGTGCCGCCGACCGGGAGGGTCCGCGAATCCGGTGCCAGCTCGGGCAATTGGGTCGGGGTGCTGGCGATGACGTTGCCGTCGTCGCGCACGGTGACGGCGATGTCTTTGCTCAGTCCCGGCACCAGGCTGATGAACCGGACCACGATGACCGGCTCGATCAGCACGATGCGCGCGGCGATCGCCAGCTGCTGATCGGATTGCCGCACATTGTTGCGTTCGATCGCGTGAATACTGATCACGCTGATCACCGAGACGATCACGACCGCACCGGCGGCGGCCGCGCCCGCGACCCGGGTCCGCAACGAAAAGGCTGGGCGCCGAAGGGTTTTCGGCGCGGGCACCTGCGTCATTTGGGTGCCCGCAAGACGAACCCGACCCCGCGGATCGTGTGCAACAACCGCGGCGCGCCATCCACCTCCAGCTTGCGCCGCAGATAGCCGACGAAAACGTCGACCACATTGGTGTCGGCCGCGAAGTCGTAGCCCCACACCAGTTCCAGCAGTCGTTCCCGGCTCAGCACCACGCCGACGTTGCGCGCCAGCGTGGACAGCAGTTCGAATTCCCGCTTGGTGAGCTCGATTTCGTTGCCGTGCAGCATTGCGCGGTAGCCCGCGACATCGACCTCGAGCGGGCCGACGGTGATCGCGCCGGGCGTGGTCGGCGACTGGGTATCGGTTCGCCTGCGCAGCAGCGCCTTGATCCGCGCGACGAGTTCGGCGAGCACGAACGGCTTGACCAGATAGTCGTCGGCCCCCGATTCCAGCCCCGAGATGCGGTCGTCCACCGAGGCCCGCGCGCTGAGCACGCAGATCGGCACCTCGTTGCCCATCGCCCGCAACGCGGTCACCACCCCGGCGCCGTCGAGCACCGGCATGTTCATATCGAGCACGATCGCGTCCGGCGCGTGCTCGTTCACGCTGCGCAGCGCCTGCGCCCCATCCCTGGCCACCAGCACGTGGAAGCCGGAAAGCCGCAGCCCACGCTCGACCGACGCGAGCACGTCCTCGTCGTCATCGACGACGAGGACGGTCGGAGTCGCTGGTGTCACGTCTGTCATTCTGCCGTCACCGAACGGTCCAGCTGGTCAGGTAGGACTCGCGCGCCGGTCAGTAGTTGTGGCAAGTGTCCGCGACTGTCTGGATGGTGTCGCGCAGCTGCGCGTAGCGCGGGTCGTTCTGGGCCTGCTGTACCGCGTCCGGGTTCGCGTCGATGGCCTGCTGCAGTTCCGCGCGCCGCTGCTCGACCGGCTGATCGAACTTGCGCTGCAGTTCGGCCTTCTGCGACGGGTTCGAGTCCAGCATCGAGGCGAGCTGCGGTGCCTTGGCGTGCAGCGCGGCGTCGACCTGGGCGAACGAACAGTCCGAGTTCAGCAGCGGACCGGCGAGCTCCATCGGACCGGCGGACGCGATGGCCGGGCTGAGGAACACGGCGACGGTGGCCAGCCCGCCCGCGGCGAGTGCGGCGACGGCGGGGCGGCCAACGGAACGCTTCATGGTGTGACTCCAGTTCGTCGAGGGGTTAACAACTAGCGCCCTCGACGCTATGCCGCCGCACTGGCACCCGTGTGAACGTTCCCTAAGGATTCTCTGAGCTCGAGCCAATCCCTAAGCGGGACGAACGATTTCGCGCGGAAAGACTACGCAGGCGAGCCCACGTCCGGTGTCACCACCGAGTCCGGGTCCGGCGTAACCGGCTCGGTCCGGGCAGGCCTGGCCGCGTGAATCTGCTCTTCGAGGGCCTCGAGCACCGCGGGATCCTCGATGGTCGACGGCACCTCGTACGGTTCGCCGGAGGTGATCTGCCGAATCGTCTTCCGCAGGATCTTGCCGGACCTGGTCTTCGGCAGCGCGGTCACGATGACGGCGTCGTGCAGCGTCGCGATCGCACCGATCTGCGTGCGCACCCGCTCGATCAGCTCGTCGCGCAGCTGCGCCGGATCGACCTCGACCCCCGACTTGAGCACCACGTACGCCAGCGGCCGGTGACCCTTGAGCTCGTCCGGCAGCCCGATCACCGCGCACTCGGCGATCGCCTCGTGGCCCGCGATGGCCGCCTCGATGCTGCCCGCCGACAACCGGTGTCCGGCCATATTGATCACATCGTCGCTGCGGCCGAGGACGTAGAGGTAGCCGTCCTCGTCGAAGTAGCCGGAGTCGCCGGTGAGGTAGTGGCCGGGGTAGGCGGACAGATACGAACGCTTGTAGCGCTCGTCGTCGTTCCACAGTCCGGTGAGCGTGCCGGGTGGCAGCGGCAGCCCGATCACGATGTTGCCCTCGACATTCGGCGCCACCGGGTTGCCCGAGGCATCGAGCACCCGCAGCCGGAAGCCGGGCACCGGCACCGAGGCCGAGCCCGCCTTGATCGGAAGTTGTTGCAGACCAAGCGGATTCGCGCAGATCGGCCAGCCGGTCTCGGTCTGCCACCAGTGGTCGACGACCGGGCAGTCCGGTCGATCGGCGAGCAGCACCTCGTCGGCCCAGGCGTAGGTCGCGGGATCTAGTCGTTCGCCCGCGCAGAACAGCGCGCGCAGCGACGACAGGTCGTGGCCGTGCGCCAGCTCCGCCTCCGGATCGGCCTTGCGGATGGCGCGCAGCGCGGTCGGGGCGGTGAACAGTACGCGAACATTGTGTTCGGCGATCACTCGCCAGTAGGCACCCGCGTCGGGCGTGCCGATCGGCTTGCCTTCGTACAGCAGCGTGGTCGCGCCGACCAGCAGCGGCGCGTAGACGATGTAGGAGTGTCCGACGACCCAGCCGACATCGGAGGCCGTCCACATCACCTGGCCCGGGCCGACGTCGTAGATGTTGCGCATGGACCAGGCGAGGGCAACCGCGTGTCCGCCGTTGTCCCGAACCACCCCTTTGGGTTTCCCGGTGGTGCCCGAGGTGTAGAGGATGTAGAGCGGATCGGTCGCGGCGACCGGGACCGGTTCGGCAAGTGGCGCATCTCGGACGGCGTCGTCCCAATCGAGCCATTGTGCCGCGACGGTCTGCGCGGAACTCGGCAGTGATTCGGTCGCGGCCTGTGGCGCGGAGAAGTGGATCGTCGGGAACTGCGGCCGCTGCTTCACGATCACCGTGCGCGGCGCGGTGGTCTCCGCGAGGTCCAAGGCTTGCAACACAATCGGCGGATATTCGAGCTGTTTGCCCGGTTCCAGTCCGCCCGATGCTGTGATGATCAACACGGGCTCGGCGTCGTCGATGCGCGCCGCGAGCTCCGGTGCGGCGAAGCCGCCGAACACCACCGAGTGCACCGCGCCGATCCGCGCGCAGGCCAGCATGGCGATTACGGCTTCGGGAATCATCGGCAGGTAGATGATGACGCGGTCGCCCGCGACGACCCCGAGTCGACTCATCGCGCCGGCGAACCCGGCTACCTTTTCGAGCAGTTCGGCGTAGGTGAAAACGCCTCTGGTGCCGGTCATAGCGGAGTCGTATATTAAGGCGGGCTGATCCGCTAAGCCCCCCTCCGCCGCAGCGCCACCGTGCACATGCCGGTCGAGGGCGTTGAAGGAGGTGTTGAGGCGAGCGTCGGTGAACCACCTGGCCACCGGACGAGCAGCCGGGTCGATGATTTGGGTTGGTGGCACCACCCAGTCGATCGCTTCAGCCGCTCCGGCCCAGAACTCGGCGGGGTCGACCAAGCTGGTCTGATAGACCGGTCGGTACTCGTGCCGCACGTTCAAACCCGTGACTCCCTAGCCTCGCCTCGATGCCCGCCTCGATAGATCTGGTTGATTGTGGCAGACTTCACGCGACGCCCGGGTGGGTGTTGTGACCTTTGGTTTTGCCTGGAACGGCCAGGTCAAGGATCGCATGCTTACTCGGAGTCACCCAAGAAGTTATTGATCCGTTAGAATCTGATGTCACTTATTTGGGCCGTCGTAGACGCAATTTCTCGGCCAGCCGCAGTTCTCGGCCAGCTCCGCCTGTCGAGCCAGTATGCGTGTGGAGGTTCGCTGATGGCGCGTGGTTGGGGCCAGTTTGGAAAGTGAGTGGGAGATGCGTGAGGCCGCTAGGTCCGGCAGAAGGCGCTGGGCGCTCGGCAACTGGGACCTGCGCTGGAAGGTGACGGCAGTACTTGCCGTCCCACTGGCCGTCGCGGTAGGCCTTGGCGTGTCCAGGATTTCGTCGGAGTTCACCAATTCCGGTCGGCTTGCCGACGTCGCCGAGAACGTGGGGGCCATCCCCGCGGTCACGGCGCTGAGTGCGCAGACGGCGACGACAGTCGGCTCGCAGATGATCGCCATCGCGCCGAATGTGTCCGTGGTGACCGATCAGAACCTCGCCGATCTCGACAAGGCGATCGCCAACGCGGAGAAGGCCGCGGACAAGCTCGCCGGTGTTTCCGGTGCCCGCGCGGCCCTGGACAGCATGCTGAACCAGGCCAAAGCCGTGCGCCAGCAGGGCAAGAACGTCAGCACCGGACCCAGTTCCGACGCCATCAGTCTGATCGACCGGGTGCGCAACGACAGCGTGCGGATCGTCGAGACGACGGTCGGCCAGGTCAGTGACACCGCCGTCGACACCGCCAAGCTGCGGCTGGTCGACTCGCTCAACACCCGTGCCACGCTGGTCGGCGAGGTCGCCGCGTTCCCGGATGTGTTGAAGGACCCGAAGGCAGGCACCCCTGGCTTCCTCACCGCGGCCAACACCGAGCGCTCGCTGCTCGGCGTGCTGTCGCACCGGTTCTCCGACGGCGACACATCGATCGCCGATCTGGTGGCGGGCATCAACACCCGAGTGACGCTGCTGAACAGCCCGCAGTCGCAGGCCGGTCAGATTCCGGTCGGTGATCTGAAGAAGTCGCTCACCGACAGCCTCGCGGTCTACGAGCTCGTGGTGAGCCGGGCGACCAAGGACATCGACACCGCGATGAACTCGCTGGTGTCCACCGCGCAGCGCGACGCGTGGACCTACACCGCGGTCGTCGTCGCCACCATCCTCGCCGCGCTGCTGCTCGCCGTGTTCGTCGCGCGTTCGATGATCGTGCCGCTGCACCGGCTGCGGCTGGCCGCGCTGCGGGTCGCCGAAAGCGACCTGCCACACGAGGTGGCCCAGCTCCGCACCGGCGCCTCGCCGGAAGAGGTTCCGCTGGAACCGATGCCGGTGCGCAGCACCGAGGAGATCGGCCAGCTGGCCCGCGCCGTCGACGACATCCACGGCCAGGCGCTACGGCTCGCGAGTGACCAGGCACAGATGCGTTCACAGGTCAACGACATGTTCGAGACGCTGGCCCGGCGATCCAAGTCGCTGGTCGACCATCAGCTCAGCCTGATCGAGGCGATGGAGTACGACGAGAAGGATCCACGCCTGCTGGAGAACCTCTTCCGGCTGGACCATCTCGCCGCTCGTATGCGCCGTAACGGCGACAACCTGCTCATCCTCGCCGGCACCAGGCAGCGCCGCGCCAAGTCCGCCCCGGTCGAGATCGCCGACGTGCTGCGCGCCGCGATCTCCGAGGTGGAGGACTACGAGCGAGTGAAACTGGGTGCCACGCCACGTGGTTCGCTGGTCGAGCCCGCCGCGTCCGATATGGCGCACCTGTTCGCCGAGCTGCTGGACAACGCGCTGCGTGCCTCCCCGCCGGAGACCGACGTGAAGTTCACCTTCGCGCAGGCGCACGACCAGGGCATGCTCATCGAGGTGGCCGACCGAGGCATCGGTATGCCGCCGTCGGAGATGGCCGATATCAACCGGCGGTTGGAACAGACCGCCGAGCCCGGCCCCGATACCGCCCGGCACATGGGTCTTTTCGTGGTCGGCAGGCTGGCCGAGCGGCACGGTCTCACCGTGCGGCTGCGTCCCACCTTCGACACCGCGCGCGACCCGGGTGTCACGGTGACCGTGCACGTCCCCGGCGGCCTGATCGTCGCGGGCAAGCCGATCACCGCCCAGCCCGTCACCCCGTCGCCGCAGACGCCCGAGCGGCCGCGGCCGTCCGGTCCGTCGTCGATGCAGATGCGGGCGATCACCCGGACCCCCGGCGGCAATGTCATGGTGACCGTCGACCCGGGCGTGAGCGGGCCGATCCCGGTCAGCAATCCGAATGCCACGTCCAGCGGGCCGATTCCGGCCGGTGGCGGGCTGCCGCAGCGGCAGCCGGGTAACTCGATGGCGTCCGGACTGCAGGCGAACGCGTCCGGTCCGACGCTGCGACCCACACCGGGTCAGCAGCCGCCGTCCGGTGCGCCGCAGCGCGGCAAGCTCGCCGCCGCGAACCTACCCAAGCGCAACCTCGGCCCCGGCGGTCCGCCGCCGCGCCAACCGGGTGGACCGGCCGAGCCGACCGTGACGGGTCTGCCGCCGCGAGACGCGAATTCGGGCGACCTGCCCAAGCGTCAGCCGGGCAGCAATGGAGTGCCGCAGCCGAGCATCAGCGGGCTCGCACAGCCGCCGAGTGGTCTGCCGCAGCGTCAGCGTGGCGAGAACGGTCTGCCGCAGCGGGATTCCGCGCCCGGCGATCTGCCGCAGCGTGATCCGAGCGCGGGTGGACTGCCGCAACGCGGCAGCGGCTCCGGTGGCCTGCCGCCACGGCAGACCGGGCCCAATGGTCTGCCGCAGCGTGAGGGCTTGCCGCAGCGTGACCCGAATGCGGGTGGTCTGCCGCAGCGGGACCCGAGCGCCAGTGATCTGCCGCAGCGTGATCCGAGTGCCGGTGGCCTGCCGCAGCGTGACCCCAACGCGGGTGGCCTGCCGCAGCGCGATCCGACCGCGGGTGGCCTGCCGAGGCGTCACCGCGGCGAGAACGGTCTGCCGCAACGGGATTCCGCGTCCGGTGGCTTGCCACAGCGCGATCCCAGCGCGGGTGGTCTGCCGCAACGCGATCCGAGCGCGGGTGGCTTGCCGCAACGCGATTCGAGTCTGCCGCAGCGTGATCCGAGCTCCGGTGGTCTGCCGCAACGGGAATCCGCGTCCGGTGGCTTGCCACAGCGCGATCCCGGTGCCGGTGGTCTGCCGCAGCGTGATCCGAGCGCGGGTGGCTTGCCGCAACGCGATTCGAGTCTGCCGCAGCGTGATCCGGCCGCCGGTGGCCTGCCACAGCGGCACGCCGCATCGGCGAGTCTGCCGCAGCGGGAGACGCCGACCGGCCTGCCACAGCGTCAGCCGGGCACCCAGGTGCCGCCGAACCTGCCGCAGCGCGAGCCGGGCGACGGTCTGCCGCAACGGGAATCTTCGCCGGGTCTTGGTCTCTCGCAACGTGGTCGGGGTACGCTGCCCGGCAACGACGAGCAGTCGAAGGACGCGGAGGCCGCAGGAGGCGATCCAGGCAGGCACAGCTACCGAGCCAACCCGACCAGGACCGCGTCGTTCTTCCAGACCAGGCTCCAGCCCGCGGTCGAAACCGGAGATTCCGTCATGGGCGGCACACCGATTTTCGCGGAAATGATGTCGGCGTGGCTTTCAGATCCCAATATGGACAGGTCCACCGTGGCCGCCTCCTTCGAATCACCGGGTGATGAAGGTTGGCAGGCGGCCCGCGCGGCCAGCGAGGCACAATCCGAAACAAGGACGGCGGCCGGGTTGCCGCAACGCAATCCGGGCGGAAGGCTGGTCCCGGGCGCCGTCAACGGTGCGGTGGAACGAGCACCGAGCCGCGATCCAGAAACGATCAGGTCCAGCCTGAGTCGCCATCAGCAGGGCGTCCGGGATGGCCGCGCAATGAGAGCAATGAACTTAACCGGAGATAAAGGAGACCGATGAACCCCGATCTAGGTGGTACGAATCGTCAGCTGGATTGGCTGGTTTCGAACTTCGCCAACGAGGTTCCTGGCGTAGCCCATGCCGTCCTGGTCTCGGCTGACGGCCTACTCATGGCCGCGAGCGCTCAGCTGCCCGTCGACCGTGCCGAGCAGCTCTCGGCCGTCACCGCCGGACTGGCCAGCCTCTCGGTCGGCGTCTCGAACCTGTTCGAGGGCGGCACCGTGCTGCAGTCCGTCGTCGAGATGGAGCACGGCTACCTGCTACTCATGGCTGTCGGCGACGGCTCGTACCTTGCCGTGCTGACCAACACGTCGTGCGACATCGGTCAGGTCGGCTACGAGATGGCGTTGTTGGTCGAGCGGGTTGGCCAGACAGTGCAGGCCACGCCACGTGTCACGATGGGTTCCTGATGGTGGGATGGACATAGAAGATCACCGCTTGGGGAGCGCCGAGCCCAGTCTCGTACGCCCATACTCGTTGACCGCAGGCCGAACGAGGCCCGCGGTCGAGTTGGCGTTGGAGGCCCTCGTTGCATCGCATCCGGTCGCCCTGGAGCGGCAGTTCGAACTGACCAACATCGAGACGTCAATCGTGGAGTTGTGCAGAGAATCGCCGTCCGTCGCCGAGGTAGCAGCCCGACTGGGTATCCCCATCGGGGTGGCTCGCGTGCTGGTTGCCGACCTGATCGAGGCCGGGCATGTACGCGTTTCGGCGACTTTGAAAGACGATTCCAGCGACGATGAACGTCGCGAGCTGATCGAAAGGGTTCTCAGTGGACTCCGGCGTATTTGATTCGACGGCGCAGGTCGACACCCGCACCAGCAAGCCAACGTCGGCGAAGATCGTTGTCGCGGGTGGCTTCGGTGTCGGTAAGACGACCATGGTCGGTGCTGTCTCGGAGATCGTTCCGCTGCGCACCGAGGCATTGGTGACCAATGCCAGTACCGGAATCGATAATCTGACAGGCATTCCGATGAAGTCGACCACCACAGTGGCGATGGACTTCGGTCGGATCAGCCTCGCCGACGATCTGGTGCTGTATCTCTTCGGAACACCGGGCCAGTACCGATTCTGGTTCATGTGGGACGACCTGATCCGCGGTGCCATCGGCGCCGTGGTGCTGGTCGACACCCGCAGACTCGAGGACAGCTTCGCGGCCGTCGACTACTTCGAAGCGCGCGGCCTACCATTCCTGGTGGCGCTCAACGAATTCGACGACGCGCCGCGGTATCCGATCGAGGACATCCGGCAGGCCCTCGCGGTGCCCGCGGACGTGCCGATCCTGTCCATCGACGCCCGGCGGCGCGAGCCGGCCAAGCAGGCCTTGGTCGCGCTCACCGAGTACGCCCTGCGCAAGGTGATGCAAGGCTACTGATTGCTCGCGCGGCATCCCGTCCGCCGGAAGCCGAGTGGATAAGCTCCCTCGGTGAGGATTTCGGCGCGCGAGCTGCTCGGGCAACTGCTCGACACCGACTCGTATGTCAGCTGGGACCGGCCACCGATCACGGTGGCCGCGACCCCGCCGTACCGCGAGGCGTTGCGCAAGGCTGCGGTCGCGGCGGGCACCGATGAGTCGGTGCTCACCGGCGAAGGACTGCTGCGTGGCCGTCGCGTCGCCGTAATCGCTTGCGAGTTCGGGTTTTTGGCGGGTTCGATCGGCGTCGCCGCGGCGGAACGGATCGTCTCGGCGGTCGAGCGGGCCACCGAACTCGGGCTGCCCCTCGTCGCCTCGCCGACCTCCGGCGGCACCCGCATGCAGGAGGGCACCGTCGCCTTCGTGCAGATGGTGAAGATCGCCGGTGCCGTCGCCGCGCACAAGGCGGCGGGCCACCCCTATCTGGTCTACCTGCGCAACCCCACCATGGGCGGCGTCTTCGCGTCGTGGGGTTCGTTGGGCCACATGACTTTTGCCGAACCCGGCGCGCTGATCGGGTTCCTCGGTCCCCGCGTCTATCAGGCTCTGTACGGACAACCGTTTCCCGAAGGCGTACAGACGGCCGAGAACCTTTACCGCCGTGGCGTTATCGACGGTGTCGTCACGATCTCCATCTTCCGGCGCATCGCGCATCGGGCGCTCAGCGTCTTCGGCGGCATCCCGGTGCCGGATTCGACTGCGGGTGAACATGTTTCGCACCGTGCGGAGAAGTACGCGGCCGAAGCCGTCTCGGCGTGGGAATCCGTGGTGATTTCCCGACGGCCGGACCGGCCGGGCATTCGTGACCTGTTACGTCATGTGACACAACGGGTTCCGCTGAGTGGCACCGGGCAGGGCGAGTCCGATCGGACGGTGGTGCATGCACTGGCGCGCTTCCGTGGCCAGCCGTGTGTGGTGTTCGGACACGACCGCTCCGGGCAGCAGGGCGGGTACTCCATGGGACCCGCCGCATTACGGGAAGCGCGGCGCAGCATGGCGCTTGCTGAAGAGTTGCGGTTGCCCCTCGTGCTGGTGATCGACACGGCCGGCGCGGCCCTGTCGAAGGAGGCCGAGGAGCGCGGATTGGCCCCCGAAATCGCACGCAGCATCGCGGATTTGGTGACGTTGGACACGCCGACCATCTCGGTGCTGCTCGGCCAGGGCACCGGCGGCGGCGCACTGGCGCTGCTGCCCGCCGACCGCGTCCTGGCCGCCACCCACGGCTGGCTGGCCCCGCTGCCGCCGGAGGGCGCCAGCGCCATCGTCTACCGCGACACCGAACACGCCGCGGAACTCGCTCAGTCGCAACGGATCCGCGCCGCCGACCTGCGCGCCGATGGCGTCGTCGATCGCATCGTGCCCGAGTTCCCCGACGCGGCCGACGAAGCGGTGGACTTCGCCCGCCGTATGGTCGCCGCCATCGCCGACGAACTCACCATGCTGCGTCGGCGGCCCGACGCCGAACTGCTCGCGTTGCGCAAGGAGCGCTATCGCAGACTCGGCGTGCCGAACGTGATCGACGGCTAGGTCGTCTGCCGATCGCCGCTATATCGGCGAGGCCTCGGACGCCTCGGTCTCGCCCGCCGACCGCAGTACTTAGTAGGGCTTATCGAGTCGCTTAGCGAGGCTTACCAAGTCACGACCGTCACTGTCGGTCGATGGAAAAGCGCAGGTCGAGCGGTAAACCGGGGGCCAACACGCCAGGGGGCAGCGTTGACGGCTCGCCGCCACACTTCTACCGTCGCAGGGTGACCTTCAGAAGCGAGACCTCCGCCATCCCCTCGATCGTGCTCAACGACGGCAACGTGATCCCGCAACTGGGCTTCGGCGTTTTCCAGGTGCCCGACGACGATGTGTACCCGGTTGTCACCGCCGCACTGGAGGCCGGCTACCGCAGCATCGACACCGCCGCGATCTACGGCAACGAGGAAGGCACCGGTCGCGCGATCCGCGAGTTCGGCCTGCCGCGCGATGAAATCTACGTCACCACCAAGCTCTGGAACTCCGAGCAGGGCTTCGATTCGACGCTGCGCGCGTTCGACACCAGCATGAAGAAGCTCGGCCTGGACTACCTCGACCTGTACCTCATCCACTGGCCGGTGGCGGTGGCCGATCGCTATATCGACACGTTCCGCGCCTTCCAGGCACTGAAGTCGCAGGGCCGCATCAAGTCGATCGGGGTCTCGAACTTCACCGCCGCCCACCTGGAGCGGCTCATCGGCGAGACCGGGGAGACCCCGGTGGTGAACCAGATCGAGCTACATCCGCGGCTGGCCCAGCGCGAACTGCGCGAATTCCACGCGGGCCATGCCATCGCCACCGAGGCGTGGAGCCCGCTCGGCCAGGGCACGCTGCTCGACGACAAGACCATCGCCTCGATCGCCGCCGCGGTCGGGCGCACCCCGGCCCAGGTGATCATCCGCTGGCACCTGCAGCTCGGCAATATCGTCATCCCGAAGTCGGTCACCCCGTCCCGGATCGCGGAGAACTTCGACGTCTTCGGCTTCGAACTCACCCGCGACCAGATGGACGCGATCAACGCGCTGGACAGCGGCGCCCGCGTCGGCGCCGACCCGGACACCATGACCGCGGGCCTGAACTAGCCCAGGCCCAGGTATTCCGTCAGCTCCACGGCCGCTGCCCGCCCCGCGCGGTTCGCACCGATCGTGCTCGCGGACGGTCCATAACCGATCAGATGGATGCGCGGATCGGCTGCCACCTGGGTGGCGAGCCGACCGGTCATGGTGATGCCGCCGCCGGGCCCGCGTAGTCGCAGCGGCGCCAAATGGTCCAGCGCGCTGCGGAATCCGGTGGCCCAGAGGATCACCTCCGCGTGCTGGAACGAGCTGTCCGCCCAGCGCACCCCGTCTGGTTCGATGTGATCGAACATCGGCAGCCGGTGCAACGCGCCGCGCGCTTTGGCGGCCCGGAGCCGGTCGTCGAGCCGTAGCCCGGTCACCGAGACCACCGATCCCGGCGGCAGACCGCGGCGTACCCGGTCCTCCACTTTGGCGACGGCCGCGCGGCCGTCCTCCGGACCGAACGACGCGTCGCGGAAGATCGGCTCGGTCCGCGTCACCCAGGTGGTGGAGGTCACCTGGGAGATCTCGTCGAGCAACTGCACGGCCGAGATACCGCCGCCGACCACCACCACGTGCTTGCCCGCGAACTCCGCCGCCGTGCGGTAGTCGTGGGTGTGCAGCTGCCGTCCGGCAAAGGTTTCCGCGCCGCGATAGCGCGGGATGAAGGGATGTTCCCAGGTGCCGGTCCCGTTGATCAGCCCGCGCACCCGGATCGTGCCCGCCGAGTCGGTCTCGACATTGAGGATCGGGCCGTGCTCGGCCGGACTGCCGTCCTCGGTCCGGTCACACACCACGTTGACCGATACCTGTCGGCGTACCCGCAGGTCGAAGCGCTTTTCGTAAAGCTCGTAGTAGTGCGGTACCGCGGTCGCCGCAGGCGCGGCGTCGGATCCCGGTGGCAGGGTTTCCGCGAACGACATGCCCGGCAGGTCGTGCACCCGATTGACCGTGGTCAGGGTGAGCGAAGGCCAGCGGAACTGCCAGGCCCCGCCCGGACCAGGTGCATGGTCCACGATGAGAAAGTCCTGCTCGGGGCGCAGCCCGAGGCGCTGGAGGTGATACCCGGCCGACAGTCCTGCCTGACCAGCGCCGATCACCAGGATGTTGAAGTCTGTCGGCACAGCCGAAGATCGTATCCGCTTCAGCGGTCTGCGCCGTCGGCTGTGGCAAAGTGAATGTAACTAGACGGATCGTTCAGTTGGGGAGGTCGCATGCTCGGAGTTAGCCGGGACGGTGACGTAGTGACCATCGAACTTCAGCGCGAGGAGCGGCGCAATGCGCTCAACCTCGAGCTGATCACGCTGCTGCGCGAAGCCGTTCTTGCCGCCGTCGCCGACGACGCGCGGGTAATCGTGATCACCGGGCGCGGCCCGATCTTCAGCGCGGGCGCGGACTTGTCCGGCGTCTACTCCGAGGAGTTCCTCGGAGGCCTGCAGGACATGTTGCACACCATCGAGTCGGTCCCGGTGCCGGTGATCTCGGCGATCAACGGTGGCGCGCTCGGCGCGGGCGTGCAACTTGCGCTCGCCTCGGATCTGCGGGTCATCTCGCCGGAGGCCTACATCGCGGTGCCCGCGGCCAAGCTCGGCATCTCGGTGGATCGGTGGACGGTGCGCAGGCTGGTGTCGCTGATCGGCGGCGGCCCGGCCCGGACCATCCTGCTCGGCGCGGAGTCGGTGACGGCGGCCGATGCCTACAGCTTCGGCTTCGCCAACCGGCTCGGCTCGCTGGCCGACGCGCAGGCCTGGGCCAAGCAGATCGCCCAGCTCGCGCCGCTCTCGCTGCGGCACATGAAGCTGGTGCTCAACGACGACGGCACCCGCGAGCCGGACAACGCGCAGCAGCGCGCCGCGCTCGAGGCGGCCTGGTCCAGCGCCGACGCGCAGGAGGGCCGGCTGGCCAGACAAGAGAAGCGTGCCGCGAAGTTCGTGGGGCGATGATGAACATCCGCAGCATTGTCGGCGCGGCGGCGGGCGCGCTCGGTCTCACCTGGGTGGTCCGCGCGGCATGGGGGATCCCGTCCGCGATGGGCGCCTCGATCTCCGCCATCCAGCCGTACGCGACGGGCGCGGCCACCTACCGCAACCGCCAGTTCCACAACACCGAGCCGAGTAGTCAGCTGGCCGCGGGATCGGCTCCGTCCCTGCTGGTTTCGGCGCTCACCAGGCGCAACGCGGGCCGCCCGACGGGGGTGATCCCGCTGCAGACGCCGCAGCTGCCCGAGTCGGCCGCCGACCTGGCGGTCACCTGGTTCGGGCACGCCACCGCGCTCATCGAGATCGACGGCTACCGGGTGCTCACCGATCCGGTCTGGAGCGAACGGGTTTCGCCGTCCGCGCTGGTCGGCCCGACTCGGATGCATCCGGTGCCGACGCCGCTGATGGAGCTGCCCGCGCTCGACGCGGTGCTCATCTCGCACGATCACTACGACCATCTGGACAAGGACACCGTCCGCGAGCTGGTGCTGCGCCAGACCGCACCGTTCCTGGTTCCGGTCGGCATCGGCGCGCACCTGCGGCACTGGGGTGTGCCGGAACACCGGATCATCGAATTGGATTGGAGCGGTTCGGTTTCGCTGTCCGCGCTCGGCCGGGCGCACGAGGGCTCGGACCTGGTGTTGACCTGTACCGAGGCGCGGCACTTCTCCGGACGCGGCCTGGTCCGCAACACCACGCTGTGGGCGTCGTGGTCGATCGTCGGCCCGACCAAGCGGGCGTACTTCGGCGGCGACACCGGATACACCAAGGCGTTCGCGGAAGCCGGTGCGGCACTTGGCCCGTTCGACCTGACGCTGCTGCCGATCGGCGCCTACGACGAGCGCTGGCGCGACGTGCACATGAACCCGGAGGAGGCGGTTCGCGCGCACGCCGATCTGTGCGCGGGCGACCCGGCTCACGGCCTGCTGGTGCCGATCCACTGGGCGACCTTCAATCTCGCGTTCCACGGATGGTCGGAGCCGGTGCGGCGGATGATCACGGCGGCCGAGGTGGCAGGCACCGCGATCGCGGTGCCGATGCCCGGTCAGCGGGTCGACCCAGGTAGTGCCCCACCACGGGATTCGTGGTGGGAAGATGTGGGTTGACGACATCCTGCTAGTGGGCTAGAGGAAGGAACGAACGCTATGAGCTTCGCGGATACTCTGAAGGGCCTCGTCGGCAAGGGCAAGGACGCGGCGGCCAAGAACGCCGACAAGATCAACGACGCCATCGACAAGGGCGGCGACTTCATCGATCAGAAGACCCAGGGCAAGTACTCGGACAAGATCGCGAAGGGCAAGGAGGCCGCCAAGAAGGTGGTCCCGCCGGAGGATCAGCCGGGTGCGCCGGGCCAGCCGGGCGGTGCCGGTGCACCGGGCACCACGCCCGAGACGCCGACCGCCACGGACACCCCGGGCACCGACCCGTCGGGTTCGGCGATCTGACGAGCGGCGGGGACCCGGCAACTTGTCGGTCCCCGCCTCTAAAATCGTTCCCATGGCGTCCCGCCGGAGCTTCGGTGGCATCGAGGTTGAACTAAGCAACCTCGACAAAGTGCTGTACCCGGCCACCGGCACCACCAAAGGCGAAGTCATCGCCTATTACTCGGCGATCGCGCCCGCGATGCTCCCGCACATCGCCGGCCGCCCGGTCACCAGGAAGCGCTGGCCCAACGGGGTCGACGAGCCTTCCTTCTTCGAGAAGAACCTGCCCGCGCACGCGCCGTCCTGGCTCGAACGGCACACCATCCAGCATTCCGACCGTAAGGTCACCTACCCCGTGATCGATTCCGAAGCCGGGCTGGCCTGGCTCGGCCAGCAGGCGGCGCTGGAAGTCCATGTGCAGCAATGGCGTTTCGACGGCGACGCGGTGGGACCGGCGACCAGGCTGGTGTTCGATCTCGATCCGGGGCCCGGCGCGGAGCTGGCCGATTGCGCGCGGGTCGCGCTCGCGGTACGCGACATGATCGAGGACATCGGGCTGCACGCGTTCCCGGTTACCAGTGGTAGCAAGGGAATTCACATCTACGTGCCGCTGGATCGCGAGGTGAGCTCGAGCGGCGCGTCCACCGTGGCCAAGCAGGTGGCCACCAATCTCGAACGGCTGCACCCGGATCTGGTGACCGCGACGATGTCGAAATCGGTGCGCGGCGGGAAGATCTTCCTGGACTGGAGCCAGAACAACGCGTCGAAGACGACCATCGCGCCGTACTCGATGCGCGGACGCGCCCAGCCCAACGCGGCGGCGCCACGCTCCTGGAAGGAAATCGAGAACCGGAAGAAGCTGCGGCACTTACGCTTCGACGAGGTCCTCGCCCGCTGGCAGGACGACGGCGACCTGCTCGCCGAGCTCGATCCGCCGCTGCCGAAGGGCGCCACCGGGTCGGCGGAATCCGGTGCCGACGCACTGGCCAAGTATCGGTCGATGCGTGACCCGGCGCGGACACCCGAGCCCGTGCCCGCCGACCGGCCGGAACCGAGTGCGGGCAATCGCTACGTCGTGCAGGAACATCATGCGCGGCGGCTGCATTGGGACGTGCGGCTGGAACGCGGCGGCGTGCTGGTGTCCTGGGCGGTGCCGAAGGGCCCGCCGACCACCTCGGACCAGAATCGGCTCGCCGTGCACACCGAGGACCACCCGCTGGAGTACCTGGACTTCCACGGCGACATCCCGAGGGGACAGTACGGCGCGGGGGAGATGACGATCTGGGATTCCGGCACCTACGACACCGAGAAGTGGCGCGACGACGAGGTGATCGTCGAGTTCCACGGGCAGCGGCTCAACGGGCGTTACGCGCTGATCCAGACCAACGGCAACCAGTGGCTGATGCATCTGATGCGCGAGCAGCACACCGACGCCGACCCGAACGACGCGGACAAGGCTGCGAGCAGTCTCGGTACCGAACCCGCCAAACCATCGGGTCGCATCATCCGAATATCCAGCGGCCCTTCGCCTTTTCCGCGGGGCATCGCACCGATGCTCGCGACCCCCGGCGACGTCGCCGACTTGACCACCGACGAATGGTGCTTCGAGACCAAGTGGGACGGATTTCGACTGATCGCTGAAATCGATTCCGGCACACTCACATTGCGCAGCCGCAAAGGCATCGTGGTGAACGACCGGTACCCGGCGATGGCGGCACTGGCCGACGAATTGGCCGGGCACAGTGTCGTATTGGACGGCGAGGCGGTGGTCTTCGACGACCACGGTGTCGCCAATCTCGGCTTGCTGCAGGCGGATGCGGCGCGGGCCGTGTTCGTCGCCTTCGACGTGCTGTATCTGGACGGCACTTCGCTTGTCCGCAAACGGTATTCGGATCGGCGCCGGGTGCTGGAGGCGCTCGCAGGCACCGCGCCCTCGATCACCGTGCCGCCCCGGCTGGACGGTTCCGGCGCCGACGCGGTGCGCTACAGCCAGGAACACGGCATGGAGGGCGTCGTCGCCAAGCGCAAGGATTCGGTGTATCTGCCGGGCAAGCGCGGTCATTCGTGGGTGAAGCAGCGCAACTGGCGCACCCAGGCGGTGGTCATCGGCGGCTGGCGGCGCAGCGACGCCCGCGACTTCAAGTCACTGCTCGTCGGCATCCCGTACGAGGGCAGGCTGATCTACGTGGGCCGAGTCGGCACCGGATTCAACGATTCCGACATGCGCGAACTGGCCAAGCGCCTCGGCACCATGGAGCGCAAGACCAGTCCGTTCGACAACGACCTGACCGCCGAGGAACTGAAGGAAGCGGTCTGGGTGACGCCGAAAATCGCTGGCACGGTGCGCTTCATGAACTGGACCGAGACCGGCCGCCTTTGGCATCCGGCGTGGTTGGGGACCTCGGACTGAGCACGGCTCCGTCCGACCGCGCCGATTACAGTGATTCGCGGTTGGAACCATCTCGAACGAGGAGCGCGTAGTGGACTTCAAGAACCTGGCGAACAAGGCGATCGACCTGGCCCAGCAGAACGCGGACAAGGTGGAGACCGTCATCGAGAAGGCGGGCGATCTGGTCGACAAGAGGACCGACGGCAAGTACGCCAGCCAGGTCGATTCGGCCCAGGAGGCCGCCAAGAAGGCCCTGCACCAGCAGAAGTGACCTCCGCCGAACGGGACATGGCCGCGCGCGATGTCCCGTTCGCGGTGCCGGGTCAGGCCGAGGTGCCCGCCAGCAGCGGAGTGATGGTGGCCAGATCGGTGATCATGGCGTGGCCCTGGAACTCGAAGTCCTCGTAGGCGCGGGCCATGGCTTCCTTGTCGCGGCCGCCGACGGCGTCGCTGATCACGACGGGCACGAAGCCGAGATCGGTGGAGTGCGTGATGGTCGGCGCGATGCCGATCTCCAGCGCGACGCCCGCGATGGCATAGGCGCCGATCCGCAGGTCGCGCAGCATGGCGGCCAGCGGGGTGCCCTCGAACGCGGACATCGACGTCTTGTCGAACACCACCTCGTCGCGGCGCGGCCGCAGCTCGGGCACCAGCTCGAAGGCCGGGGTATCCCGCTGCAGGATGAAGCGGACCTTGTCCACCGAATCGACCTGCTGCCAGTTCATCGCCATGCGCAGCGCGAACGCCCCGCTCAGCTGCTCGGGCAGGAAGAAATGCCGCAGAAAGACCACGGGATAGCCACCGCTGCGCGCCGCGTCCACCACCCGGACCACCCGATCGATGATCTCCGGCCCCTCCGGCAGCTGACTGAGCACCCCGACCTGCATGTCGTAGACGATCACCGCCAGCCGGTCCGGCGCGCACACATCGGCGAGTCCTTCGGGAATGTCCAGTCCGTTGCCGTGCCGCATACTCAGCTACTCCTCCTCGGGGCACCCTGGCCACCGCGGCGCAACTCGCCCGCGATTCGACTGCGCCAAGGGCACTTTCGATCACTCTAGCCAGTGGGCGAAGGACATCCACGGCGATGGGTCTGACCGTGAATGACCGTTGCTCGGGCCGCTGATCTGCCAGTACCGTGAATCCCCCGAGGCCGGAGTGCGTTGGCGCAGAGTTGCACCCGGCGCACGCCGTCGCGCCTCGCCGGACAGGGAGGCCGCCATGCGCAGCATCAACGGAGCGGCCGGGGTCGACCAGCCTGCGCTAGCCGCACGGGTGGGCCGAATGTGTCGTTCCGGCAACAAATTAGGGGTGTCGGCGAAACATCCAGCGAGTGCCGACGGGTTCGGCGGGCGGCAAGGTAGGTTGCCTGCCATGGCGACTCCGGACGGAATCGGTAGGGGGACATCGCTCCTCGGCAGCACGGCAACATCCGACACGCCGGTCCGGCGCATCGGCGCGGCGCTAGCCAGGGTCGGCTCGTCCGCGGCCGTCGCGGCCGCGCTGGTGCTGGCCTTGTCGCTGAGCACGGCGCCCGCCGCGCACGCCCAGGTGCCGCCGCCCGACGCGGATCCGTTCTACGCGGCGCCCGCCGACCTCGCCGCCTATCCCGAGGGCGCGATCGTGGAGTCGCGCCAGAGCGCGTTGTTCGGTCTGCCGCTGCCGGTTTCGACCTGGCAGGTGAAGTACCGCAGCACCGACGCGAGCGGCGCCGCGGTGGCCGACGTGGCCACCGTCATGGTGCCGATGCTGCCGTGGCTCGGCCCGGGTCCGCGTCCGCTGCTGTCGTATCAGATCGCCGAGGACAGCCTCGGCTCCCGCTGCGCGCCGTCGTACGCGTTGCGCGGCGGCGGCGACCCCGGCGGCACCCAGGCCTTGATCGATACCCCGTTCATGGCCGACGCGCTGCGCCGCGGCTGGGCCGTGGTGACCAGCGATCACGAGGGCCCGCAGTCCCGATTCCTCGACGGCGTCAACTCCGGGCGCGGCGTGCTGGACGGTATCCGGGCCGCGCGCGACCTGCCGGCCGCGGGACTCGGTCCAGCGACTCCCCTTGCCGCGTGGGGCTATTCGGGCGGCGCCTTCGCCACCCTGTGGGCGGCGCAGATGCAGCCGCAGTACGCGCCGGACATCCATTTCGCGGGCATCGCCGCGGGCGGTGTCCCGTCGAACTGGCCCGCCATCGCCCAGCACGTGGACGGCACCATGCAGGCGGGCCTGGCCATGCTGGTCGTCATCGCGGCCACCCGCGACAATCCGAGCGCAGGCATCATGGACCTGCTCAACGACCGCGGCCGCGCGATGATCGCCGCCGACAGTGCCGCCTGCGGCCCAGATTTGGTGACGAAGTACGTCAACGCCCGCGTCGACGACTTCGCCGCGGTGCCGAACCTGTTGGGGCACCCGGCCTTCCGTGCGGCGACCGATCCGCACGAACTCGGCGCGCCCGCTCCGGCCATCCCGATGTACCTGTACCACAGCACCAGTGACGATGTGGTGCCTGTTGCCGGGTTCACCGACCTGCTCGGCCGGTATTGCGCCCAGGGCGCCGCCATCACCTCGGTGCATTCCGCGCTGCCCGGCCACAACCCGGCCGCCGTCGGTGAGTCGTTCGGCGCGATGGCCTACCTGGCGGACCGGGTGGCGGGCGTGCCGGTTGTGCCCGGCTGCCACGAGCGGTAATGCACTATCCCGAGTGGTCGGTTCACCAATTGTGTTGGTGCGCAGACAATGACGCGGCCCGCACCGAGGATTCGGTGCGGGCCGCGTCGGTCCGTGCGCGTCAGTTCTTGGAACGGCCGGTTTCGTCCATCCACTTGGTCGACCCCGGCGGCGCGGCGAGCGTGCTGAGCAGGTCGATGCCCGCCACGATCAGCGTCGGGCCGCCCGCGATGATGGTGCCGATGATCCCGCCGACCGCCGCGCCGGCCAGCACGCTGGCGATCACGCCCGGCCCGGCGAGGATGCCGGTCAGCCCGACCAGCGCGCCGATCACGGTGCCGATGAAACCGCCGACCGCGGTGGCGATACCGAACTGGGTCAGGAAGGCGTCCTGGGCGCGCTGGTTCTCGAACGGCGAGGCGATCTGGGTCGCCGTGACCGGGCGCGCCTGGGCGACGTCCTTGACCACGGTCAGTTCCAGCACGCGGCCCGCGTCGCGCACCGCGTGCGGTAGTGGGAACTCCATGCCGTCCTGCCGGAACGCCAGTGGCATCGTGACCACCGTGTTCCCTGCTTCGTCCTTGAGGTCGACGACGTCGCCGACCACTTCGAACGATCCCCCGGTCAGTGTGGTGATGATCTTGTCTCCCACCAGCTTTGCCTCATACCCGATCTCGGGAGCCTGCGCGACGGCGGGCTGAGCCTGGACGGTGCCCGCGCCGACCGCGACGGCGGCGACGAGGGGCACGGCGGCCGCGGTGAATTTGCGGAGAATCATTCGGGTGTTCCATTCTTCATCAGGTTTCAAGCATTGGAGAACACCGCGCACGTCGAATTCCTTTCCCCCACTGCGGTGCGCGGCAATGATGTGATCCAGAGAACAGCTACTCCACAGATAACCCTACCGCTCGACAAGTGGTTTAGCCCCTGAATTAGGGGGCGTAGCTTGTGGTTGGAAACCGCGAATAGGGTTATAGCAGTAGGCTATACAGATTGGTCAATGCAGTACATTGATCGCGCGCGCGATGACCAGGGCCGCCAGAATCAGCGAGATCGCGGACTGCGCCATCATCATCGCCTTCGCCCAGCGCGACATCGGCATCACGTCGGTCGGACTGAACGCCGTGGCGTTGGTGAACGACAGATACAGGTAGTCCATGAACTGCGGCTCCCACTCCGGGCTCGCCAGTTCTGGATTCTGCATCTGGACAAACATGAAGTCCGGCAGCGCCTTTCGGGCGTGCGCCCGGGCCGCCGGGCCGCCACGGTCGAACTCCCAGTAGCCGAGGCCGAACACCACCACGTTGGTCAGCCAGACCGCGCCGCCCGACCCCAGCAGGCGGGCCGGATCGTCACTGAGCGTCCCGTCGATCAGTCCGACCACCAGTCGATCCGCCGAGTACGCCGTCGCCACCCCGATCAGCCCGACCAACACCAGCCCGAGCCACCGCAGCCACTTCTCCTCCCGGTCGATCCGCACCGGGTTCGCGACCAGCAGAACCACCAAAAGCAGACCCTCCAACCCAGGCAGCAACCATCCAGGCTCGGGCAAGAATCGATCCGGCAACACCACCTGCAACCCGATAATCGCTATTACCGCGGCCGTCGCGGCAAGTCGCGATTCCCCAGCGGTCCGCCGCTGCCAAGCCGGTACGTCGTCGCCGTCGCTCACCCGGCCAGTATCGCCCGTGGCGGTCCGCCCGTGCGTTAGGCAGGCGGCCTCGGACATTCGTCCGCGCAAGCGCTCCCCGGCGGCTAGATCAGTGCGAAGCCGAGTGCGAAGGCACTCGCGCAGACCGCGACGACGACGATCAGCGCGATGGCGTCGCCGCGCCCGGGCGAGCTGGGGTAGGCGGCGAGTTCGCCGGTGCCGCCGCGCGCGGTGATCGCCTCGCCGAGTTCGCCTGCGCGGCGGGTGGATACGGCCATGGCGGCGGTGAGGATGTCGATCAGCGGGTTCTCGGTGGCCAGCGCGAGCAGGTTGTCCTTGGGGCGCAGCTTGCGGGCCGCGCGCAGCACCCGGATCTCCTCCATCAGCAGCGGCAGGCCGCGCAGGGTGAGGGCGACGACGACGGCCCATTCGTCCACCGGCACCCGGAGTTTGCGCAGTGGCGCACCGAGTTTGGCGAGTGCGGGGGCGATATCGCTCATCGGCGTGGTCCAGGCGACCACGAACGACGCGGCGACCATGATCAGGGCGAAGACCACCGTCTGCGCGTAGCGCACCACGGCCTGGGTGCCGACCGGCACGTTGATCAGCGCTCCGAGCGCGAGCAACCCCCAGAACCACCACGGCAGGCGCGGCAGGGTGCCGAGCGGAAGCCGGGCCAGCACCCCGATGAACACCAGGAACACGATCATCACGCCGAGCACCGGCCAGGTCGGCAGGAACATCAGCAGGAAGCTGATCAGGAACGCGCTGATCATCTTGGTGCCCGCCCACAGGTTGTGTATCGGGCTGGGCACCGGGACCCGGCGAAACAGCACCAAACTCATGATCGGCCTCCGCGCTCGAGCCGCCATGCGGCGTCTCTGGGCTGCCGCAACGGTGCGGCAGGACGTGAATCTTGCTGGTGCGCCGCGTCATTGGCGACGGTGGCGGTGTCGGCCACCGAGTCGGCCGCGAGCAGGCGCCCGGACCGCAGGTGCACCGTCCGGTCACACACCGCGGACATGTCCTCCACGTCATGTGAGATGACGATCAGCGTCAATCCGGAATCCCGCAGTCGCGCAAGCAGTTCCACGATGTCCGCGCGGCCTTCCGGGTCCAGCCCGGCCAGCGGCTCATCGAGCACGACCACCTGTGGGTGGCTGGCGACGATCGCGGCGAGCACCACCCGTTTGGCTTGCCCGCCACTGAGTTCTTCGATGGATCGCGCGGCGAGCGAACGATCCAGGCCGACAGCGTCCAATGCCCGGCCGACCGCGCCGGACCCGGTGGCCCGCCCGCCCCAGTCCGCGATCTCCGCGCCGACCGTCTGCTTCTGCAGTTGCAGCCGAGAATGCTGGAACGCCAACTCGACTCGGCCGATCTGCTTGGTGACCGCCTTGCCCGCGAGTTCACAACGGCCGGAACTGGGTTCGATCAATCCGGCCATGATCCAGGCGAGGGTGGACTTGCCTGACCCGTTGCCGCCGACGATGAGCAGCGCCTCACCGCGCCGCACCGTCAGGTCGACCGAGTGCAGAGCCGCTGCCTCCCATGGTGTTCCGCGATTGTAGGTGTATTGGACGTCGCGCAGTTCGAGGATCGTGTCGCCCATCGGCCTGCGCCGCACATCCCGCACCGGCCGAGGCCAGACGGCCAGCCGCTCGACCGCGCGCCCGTGCGCCAGGTGCACCACGCGTCCGGCCGCGGCCGCGTCGGCCTCGTGGTGGGTCACCAGCACCACCGCCATCGAATGCCGTTTCGGCAGTGCCGCAAGGAGTTCGACGAGCTCGCGTCGTCCCTCCGGATCGATCATCGAGGTGGCCTCGTCGGCGATGAGCAGCGCCGGTTTCCTGGCGAGCGCCGCGGCGACCGCGAGCCGCTGCTGCTGTCCGCCGGACAGGGTGGCGGTTTCCTTGTCGCCCATGCCGTCCAGGCCCACCTCGCCGAGCAACGCGGCGACATCGACCTCGGCGGCGAGTTCCGTCGACAGGCCCCACACCACGTCGTCGGCGACGAGCACGCCGAGCGTCTGACTCTCCGGCCGCTGCAAGACCAGCGCGGTGCCGCCTTGATGTCCGAGCCCTGCCGAGCCGGGCCGTTCGACCGTGCCCGCGGTGGGTGGGAGTCCGGCGAGCAGCCGGGTCAGCGTCGATTTCCCGGAGCCGTTGTGCCCGACGACCGCGACGAACTCACCGACCGACACGGTGAGGTCGATCTCGCGCAGCGCGTCGCGCACCGCACCCGGGTAGCGGAAGGCCGCGCCGCGCAAGGTCACCGGCAGCGGCGCGATCGCGCGGTCGTCCGTCGGCGCATCCAGTCGGTCGTGGCCGGGCAGCCAGGTCAGCCGGTCCAGCACCGAGCCGAGCACGAACCAGGAGAAGATCGCGGTCGCCACCATGCCCGTCGCGACCCCGCCGCCGACCCAGGCCCACCACCAGCGCAATACGGAATCGGTGATATCGGCCGCCGCACGCCCGAGCGGCTCGAGCTGCTGCTGGCGCGCCGCGAGTTCCTGGATGCCGCGCGAGGTGTTGCGGAGGGTGTCGAAGAACAGATTCCGCCCCGCGGAGAACAACTGCAGCATGCCGACCGCGAAGCCGGCCCACACCAGGCCCGCGATGGTCGAAAGAGCGAGCACCGAGGCGAACCCGCCGCCGCGCCGTTTCGTCGTACCGATGATGCCCGCGATCGTCGCCGTCGCCATCAGGCCGGTGGTGGCCACCAGGCCGGTCGCGACGAAGGTGACCACCGTCGCCGCCGCGGCGGCGGTGAGCAGCGCGCGCAGCCGGTAGCGCTGCGCGATCAGCCCCATCGGCACCGCGGCCACCAGGTTCAGCGCGGCCGCGAACGGAATCACCGAGCCGACGGTGACCAACCCGACGGTGGCACCGCCCAGCACGGCGCCCACGGCCAGCTCGATCGGTCGTAGCGGCCCGCGTTCGGCCGATCCGTCAGCTATCGGGCGTCCAGTCACGGCACAAGTCTGCCAGTGTGCGCGCTCGGCGCGCCGTCAAGCGGCCCGGCTGAGGGTGTAGTCGGCCGGGTCGAGCTTGCGGAGGCGACGGCGGTAGCTGAGCTGCGAGCCCGGCCAGTTGTTGGTGATCCGTCCCGCCGCATTGCGATACCAGCTGGAGCAGAAGTTCCATGGGGTGCGGGCGAGGCGTTCCTGCAGCGCCGTGTTGTGCCGCTGCTCCTGGTCCGCGCGGACCTCGAGGCAGTGTCCCGGTCGTCGGCCGAGCAGCTCGACGGCCTGGCGGATGTAGCTGGTCTGCGATTCGATCATGTAGATGATCGAGCCGACACCGAGGTTGGTGTTCGGCCCGTAGACCAGGAACAGATTCGGGAAGTCCGGCACCGAGATGCCGTAGTAGGCGTGCGCGCCGTCGGCCCAGGCATCGGACAGCTTGCGGCCCGCGCGGCCGTAAATCCGCATCGGCCAGAGGAATTCGGTGCCCTTGAATCCGGTGCCGTAGATGATCACGTCCACCTCGTGCACGGTGCCGTCTGCGGTGCGCACTCCCTTAGGCAGCACCTCGGTGATCGCGGTGGTCTCGACGTGCACGTTCGGCTGGGTCAACGCGGGGTAGTAGTCGTTGGAGAACAGCCCGCGCTTGCAGCCGATCGGATAGTCGGGGGTGAGTTTGGCCCGCAACTCCGGATCGGCCACCTGCTTGCGCAGATGCCGCCCGGCCAGGGTGGACACCAGCCCCGTGATGGCCGGGAATTCGACCAGGCCGAGCGAGATGAACTCGGCGATCGACCACCAGCCGAAGCGCTCGACCAGCAGCGCGCCGGGCACCCGGGCGAACAGCCTGTGCTGAATCGGCGAGTAGTCGGTGTCGAACTTGGGGATCACCCAGGCCGGAGTGCGCTGGAACAGGGTGAGCTGGGCGACCTTCGGTTGGATCTCCGGGATGTACTGGATGGCGCTGGCACCGGTGCCGATGCAGGCGACGCGCTTGCCGGTCAGCTCGACCCCGTGGTCCCATTCGGCGGAATGGAATGCCGCGCCCGCGAAGGTGTCGATGCCGGGGATGTTCGGCAGCGCGGGCCGCGACAGCTGGCCGACCGCCGAGATCAGCACGTCCACGGTCCGGGCCGCGCCGTCGGCGGTGCGAATGGTCCAGCGCCCGGCCGCGTCGTCGAATTCGGCGTCGGTCACCTCGACCCCGAATTCGATCGCGTCCAACACGCCGTTGCGCTCCGCGACACCGCGCAGATAGGCGTGGATGGCGTCGCGGCCGGAGTAGCGCTGCGGCCAGTCCGGCTTCGGCTCGAACGAGAAGGAATACAGCGGGGACGGCACGTCGCAGGCAGCGCCGGGATAGGTGTTCTCGCGCCACACCCCGCCGAGGTCGGCGGCCCGCTCCAAGATGGTGATGTCCTGGAAACCGTTGCGGCGCAGCTCTATCGCCATGCCGATGCCGCCGAAGCCCGCGCCGATGATGAGGACCGATGGCCGATTGCCCGTTGTCATGTGATGCTCCTCACAGGACCGAAGATAGATCCACTCTAGGGGGCGTCCGGGTAGTCGATCGAGAAATTCGGCCATACTGTCCGCTGTGGAGCGGGTGCAGGATCCGGGAATCCGCGACTGGAACTTTCCGCGCGGGATAGCCAGCGTGGCGCTGATGGTCGGCTACGCGGCCGAGTGCGGCGTGCCCACCGGGCGCATGCTGGCCGGAACGGGGTTGTCCGAGCCTGCGCTGCGTGACCCGGACGCGCAGATCGACGCACACATCGAACTCACCGTGGTCCGCAATCTGGTGCGCGAACTCGCCGACCGGCCCGCGCTCGGCGTCGAGGTCGGCCGCCGCTATCGGATCACCACCTTCGGCATCTTCGGTTTCGCGTGCGTCAGCAGCCCGACGCTCGGCGAGGCGATCTCGTTCGCGCTGCGGTATATGGAGTTGAGCTTCACCTTCTGCCTGCCCGTCGCCGAATGGCGGGAAGGGGAGTTCGTGGCCTGGGTGCACGACGAGCTGATTCCGGCCGATGTGCGGCAGTTCCTGGTCGAACGCGACGTCACCGCCATGCATCAGGTGATGAGCGATCTGCTCGGCAGGCACCTGCCGCTCGCCAGGGCCGAGTTCCGTTTTCCGGAACCGGATTACGCCGATCGGATCGAAGAGGTCACGGTGGTGCGGCCGCGGTTCGGGCGGCCGCGCAACCTGTTCGCGATCGACCCCGCCGTGCTGGATCAGCCACTGCCGCAGGCGAACGAGCAGACCTGGGCCATGTGCCTGGCCCAGTGCCGGGACCTGGTGCACCGCCGCCGCGCCCGCACCGGCATCGCCGCCGAGGTGCGCGGGCTACTGGTCCCCGGCGGCACCGAAGGATTCTCCGGTCCGCCCGGAATCGACTCCGTCGCACGCAATCTCAATATGAGCACCCGAACCCTGCGCCGCCGCCTCGACACGGCAGGCACCAGCTATCGCGCCCTGCTCGACGAGGTGCGCCGCGCACTGGCCGAGGAAATGCTCTCCGCTACACCGCTTTCGGTGAGCGATGTGGCGATCCGGCTCGGCTACGCGGAATCCTCCACGTTCATCTACGCGTTCAAGCGCTGGACCGGCGCGACACCTGCTGCCTATCGCCGCGAGCGGGCAATCCGCCGTTGACCTGGGGTAGCTGAACGAACCGCCCGTCAGGTCGGTGGCACGCCGAGCCAGCCGCCCATCGGGACGCTGCGGAAATGCGTTGTCAGGCTGTGTTTTTCATCGATCAGGTGCAGTGCGACGGCGGGGTCGGGCGCGTAGTCCATCACGTGGTCGGGCAGATCGAGTTCCCAGAGACCGCCGAGGACCGACGCGGTGCTCGGTGCCACCAGCAGCGGACGGCCCGCGAATGTTGTTGTGGCCGAGGAGTGTGCGTGGCCGGTGAGCACGGCGATAATGCGTTTGTCGCTGGCCACCAGTTCGGCGAACTTCTCCGGCTCCTCGAGCGAGATCTCGTCGACGACCGGGCTGAACAGGTATGCGGGCGGGTGGTGCAGCGCGAGCAGGATCGGCTTGTCGGCCGGGGCGGTGGCGAGCACGCCGTGCAGCCAGGTGTACGTCTCGTCGGCGATCCGGCCGCTCGGCTCGCCGGGAATGCTCGAATCCAGCAGTGCGACGGTCAGATCCCCGACCCGGTGCGCGTGGTTGATCGGCGCGGTCGACGCGGATTCGCCGAGCAGCGTGGTGCGGAACGCGGCGCGATCGTCGTGGTTGCCCGGAATGGCGTACACCGGAATGTCGATGTCGAACGCGAGCCTGGCCTCGGCGTACTGCTCGGACTTGCCGGAATCGGTGACGTCACCGGTCACCAGAATCGCGTCCGGCCTGCGGCGCAAGCCCGCGAGAAAGGTCATGACCTGTTCGACCCGTTCGGCGTTGCGGGCGCCGAGATCGAAATGAGTGTCGCTGACCTGAGCCACCAGGATCATCGGCGTTCGCTTTCTCTGGGGGATCGCTCCGTTGCGTCAGAGTGTGCCCGCCTCCCGTGCGCGGCACGTACCAAGGCTAGTTGACCTGCGTGTTACGCGTCGCCATGAGGCTCGCCACCAGCGGAAACCTGCACAGCGGTCTGTGTGCGCGCTCACCCGGGCTGTTCGCCGGCGGTCACCGACAGCGTCTGCAACGACCGCAGAAAGGCCCGCCGATCCGCCACGGGCAGCTGCTCGAGCAGGCGATTCTCCTGCTCCTGGATATCGGCCTGCACCCGGTCGCGCAGGCTGCGCCCGACCGGGGTGATCGACACCAGATTGACCCGCCGATCCGCCGGATCCGGTTCGCGCACAATCAGCCCGCTCTGTTGCAGTTCGTCCAGCACCCCGATGATCCGGGTCTTGTCCGCATTGATCGACTTGGCCAGCGCGGCTTGCGTGTACACGGGTTCCTTGCCGAGCCCGAGCAGTACGGCGTATCCCCACATCGACACCCCGTGCCGTTCGAGCACGGGCAGTTCCACCGCCAAGAGCGTCCGCATGAACGGAGCGATCATGGCGGCGAGGTCGGGGCGCGGGACTTCGGACATGGATAGAAAATACTGCTTGATAGATGATAAGCGGATGCATACGATAGGCTCGTACTTATCATTGAGGCGAGCAGAGAGAAGTCATTCGATGGCGACCGACCCGAATATCAGCGCTGAGCTGCGCACCCTCGACGCATTGCAGGACACCGTCGACCTCGTCGCGTTGGACGCGGCGGCGGTGCGGACGAGCATCGACCTGGTCGAGCAGCTCACCGCCGCGGACCTGAGCAAGCCGACGCCGTGCGCCGAGTGGACGCTGCACGGCCTGTTGACGCACATGATCGCCCAGCACTACGGATTCGCCGCGGCGTCTCGTGGCGACGGCGACCCGGTCCTGTGGAAAGTGCGCGCGCTCGGCGCCGATCCGGTGCAGAGCTATCGGGATGCGGCCGAGCACGTCATCGAGGCGTTCGCGGAGCCCGGCGTGCTCGACCGGAAGTTTCCGCTGGCTGAGTTCAGCGCCGACTACGAGTTCTCCGGTGCGCAGGCGGTGAGCTTCCACTTCATCGACTACGTCGTCCATTCCTGGGATGTGGCAAAGACTTTGGGACTGACCGTGCAGTTCGACGACGAGCTGATCGAGGCGGTGTTCCCGGTGGCGCAAGCGGTCCCCGGTGGTGACATCCGGCTGGCGCCCGGTGCCGCGTTCGGCCCGGAGGTCGCGTGGTCCAGTGCGGATCGGCTGGACCAGATCGTCGCGATGCTGGGCCGGTCACCGGAGTGGCCGCGCTGAGCTAGTCGATACTGCGGAGCAATTCGCTTGCGCGGCGCAGCATTTCGTCGGGCTCGTGCGGCTCGGCCTGGATCGGACGCCAGAAGTCCGCGTCGGGCGTCGCTTCCAGGGCGAGCTCCGGCGGGGTGCGCCAGTCCGCCGTCAGGCCGAGTCGCCACGAATGCAGGTACGTCCGCTCGTGCGCGTCCGACTTGTCGAAGAGCGGATCGCCGACGATGGGGTGGCCGATCCACGCCAGCTGCACCCGAATCTGGTGGCGGCGGCCGGTGATCGGGCGCAGCGCGAGCACCGCGTAGTCGTCGCGGCGGAGCACCGTCGTGAAATCGGTGCGTGACGGATAGTTCTTGGTGTCGAGCAGATCGGCGTCCTCGACGAACCAGCGGTCCGCGTCGCGGCGAATGCTCTCCCGCGGCGCCGCGATGCGGACGCGGTTCTTGCGTCCGACGCTGAGCGGCAGGTCGATCACCCCGGCCTCGGGCAGCTCGCTCGACGCGACGATGGCGAGGTACGCCTTTTCCGCGGTCTGCTTGTTGAACTGCCTGGTCAACTGGCCGTGCGCGCCGAGCTCCTTGGCGAGCAGCACCAGCCCGGAGGTCACCTTGTCGATCCGGTGTACCGGGTAGAGCGTCTCGCCCGCCGCGGCCGCCAGCTCGACGAGATCGGTGTCGTGCCGCTCCCCGGTGACGGAGATCCCGGCGGGCTTGTGCAGCGCCAGAATCGCGTCGTCCTCTTCGACAAGGAATCGCGCACGCAGCTCGGACCAGTCCATTTCCACTGGCACGAGCTTAGGTCGAGGCGGTGGCCGGGCTCGAAGGCGGTGCCTGGCTCAGTTGTTTTTCTCGTTGCGACGCAGGATGTGCGGGCGCAGCCGATTGAAACCGCGGACGCGGACGCTGCGCAGGTTCTTGATGATGAACTCGGGGTCGCCGTCGAGCGCGGCGGCGGCTTCGTCATCGATGAGCACGGTGCCGGGCCGGGCGACGCCGGTGAGGCGGGACGCGATGTTCACGACCGAGCCGTACAGGTCGCCGAACCGCTGCAACACCTCGCCGTACGCCACGGCGACACGCAGTTCGGGGGTGCCGCCGACCATCATCGTGGACTCCTGGATGGCCAGCGCGATCCGGGCCGCGTTGGCCGCGCTGTTCGCGGCGAACATCACCTCGTCGCCGACGTTCTTGACCACCCAACCGCCGTTCTCGGTGATCGCGGCGGTGGTAGTGGACTCGAACGACTCCAGCAGCAGCGAGAGCTCGTCGGGGTGCAGGTGCCTGGTCAGTCGTGTGTAGCCGACCATGTCCGCGAAGCCGACCGCCAGCTGGCGCACGGTTTCGCCCGCCGAGGTGCCCGGGTCGAGCGAGCGCGACAACGCGGCGGCGAGGTGACGGCGCCATGCGTAGGTGTTGAGCTGCTCGAGCGTCGCGATGGTGCCCTCGGTGGCGGTACGAATGGTTTCCTCGGCGTCGGCGTCCGGACCCGCCGCGGCAATGCGTTCGCCGATCTCGGCGAGCACCAGGTCGACCTGCCATTCCGCCAGCCGCGCCATGCCCTGGCCGAGAGTGCGTGCGGTCGCGGCCTGCTGCCGGGCATCGGCCGAGGACAGGATGTTCAGGTCGCGGAAGTTCCGCAGCGCCGAGATGTCGGCGTCGGTGTAGTCGACGGCGTCGTCGTCCAGCCCCGCCGGGAAGCCGAGGGCCGTCCACAGCCGCTTGGTCAGCGCCGTGGTGGTCCCCGCCTGCGCGGCCACATCGGTGCGGCTGTACTGCCGGTTCCCGTCCAGCAGATACGACTCGACGATCGACTGCACCAACTCGGACTTCTCGGTGGGCACCATGCCCGTACCTTACGACGACCACCCCACTACCCGCCGCAAACACCGCCACCATTGGGCGACCTCACAGCGGCCGGATCACTCCGCCTCGGCGGATTCGCCACGATAGGCTGCGAGCGAATCCCAGGACCAGGTCAGCGTGCCCGCGGCCAGATCGCCGACAACACCGTCGATCCAGCGCAATTCGGCCTCGGTGACAGCGCGCAGGTATTCGTCCTCCAGCATCACCACGCGCGGCAGGTCCATGCTCGCCGCCTGCTCGGCATCGGCGGCCATCTCGGTCAGCTGGTCGCGCAAAGTCTTTGCGCGCCGCTCCAATTCGGTCCGCGCGCTGTCCGGCCCGAGCAGCATCAGGAATGACAGCGCGGCCGGGAACTCGGGGTACTCGTTGCGCGGCACCGCGATCATCTCGGCCAGCCAACTCGTGCAGGCGGCCCGGCCCGCGTCGGTGATCTCGTAGACCGTGCGTTCCGGGTACTGCTGGTCGCGTCCCGTCTCGCGCACCGCGACCAGCCCGGCCTCCTGCAGCCTGCCGATCGTCTTGTAGAGCGCGGCACGCTGCGCGACGTTGACGACCTTGTCCTTGCCCCACTCCTTGATCCGGCGCTGGATGGCGTACGGGTGCATCGGCTCGAGATTCAGGATGCCGAGCACGACCATCGCCAAGGGGGAGCGCTTGAACTGCGCCGATGCCGTCATACGACCCATTCTAGTGGTTGCCGAACAACTAGGGTGTCAGAAACTAGTTGCAAAGAAACTAGTTCTCATGTCACTATTGATTCAGCACGAGGAACCGCCCCGAAAGGACTTCCCGACATGACCACCAAGACCACTCACACGCAGATCCACGTCGATCACGGCACCACCAAGCGCCTCGGCGACTGGACCGACGCGACCGCCTTCGACGTCACCGTCCGCTACGGCAGCGCCGTCATCGATCTGCGCTCGCCGCAGCTCGCCGGCGACGGCGATATCGAGGTGTACGCGAACCTCGACCACGCCATGGTCAAGCTGCTCGTCCCCGACGACGCCGTCATCGACCAGTCGGCGCTGCAGTGGACCGGTCGCGGCCGAGTGAAGGACTTCGCCCGCCCGCAGCACGCCGCAGGCCGCGTCATCCGGCTCATCGGCACCAGCACGACCAGCGAATTCCGCGTCCACCGCGGCGGCATCGCGGTGCTGTCCGCGATGTTCTCCCGCGAGTTCTTCGAGGACGCCCGCCGCGCCAATCGCGAGGGCCGCACCCCGACCCTCGCCGACCCGGCCAACGCTCCCCGTTGACCGAAAACGCAAGAACGCCCCGGACTTTCGAGTCCGGGGCATTCTCGGTTTCGGCGATCGGCGGCGAACCGCCGGTTCGGACAAGGGATCAGACGGCGACTGGTGCGGAACCTGTGTTCTGCCAGACGGTTCCGCGACGTTCGTAGGAGATCAGCTGCTCGACGGCGTGCGCGACGCGGGGGCCGAGTTCGCGTTCCAGTAGATACAGGCCGACGTCCAGGCCGGAGGTCACGCCTGCGCCGCAGATCAGGTCGCCGTCGTCGATTACGCGGGCGGGCACCACGATTGCGCCGGTTCGTGCGAGGGCCGCCATGCCGAGTGGATGCGTGGTTGCCGGACGGCCTGCGAGTAGACCGGCGAACCCGAGCAACAACGAGCCGCCGCAGACGCTCGCGACGGTCACACCCGGCCGGTCGACGGCGTCCTTCAACAGCGCGGGGAGTTCGGTGCCGAGGGCACGGGTGAGGACGGTCAGGACGCTGTCGTCGCCGTGATCGTCCGCGTCCGTCGGCATGCGGCCCATCCCGCCGGGCACGATAACCAAGTCCGCGCGGTGCGGATCCAGTTTTCCGGTGGCCCGCAACGAGATCGGGTGCACCCCGCTCGGCACCTCGCGCGCTCCCGCCGCGGACACCAGCTCGACCTCGAGCAGGCCGCCGGTGACCGTGCCACCGGCGCCGAGCACCTCGAACGGTGCGATCACGTCCAGCGGATCGAATCCATCGAACAGCACGAACTGTGCGAGCATCGAAATCTCCTTCTACCTCGGTGATTACGACGCTAGGTGGCGCACGGGTCCGCGAGAAGTAGCTCGATCGTCAGCTTGCAACGGATTCCCGCCAGGCGGGTACCGATTACTTGATGCGCGCCAGGAAAGCGTCGATGGCGGACCACATCTGCGGGTTGAGCTGGGTATGCGTACCGGTGCCCGTGACGGTCTGGAAGTCGACGCCGTTGGCGGCGAACTGGGCGGCGAGCGTCGCGTGCAGCGGCGACGGCACCGTCGTATCGGTGACGTTGAGCAGCAACAGGATCGG
Source organism: Nocardia sp. CA-128927 (assembly GCF_050955855.1). Classification (NCBI taxonomy): domain Bacteria; kingdom Bacillati; phylum Actinomycetota; class Actinomycetes; order Mycobacteriales; family Nocardiaceae; genus Nocardia; species Nocardia sp. CA-128927. The sequence goes on from NZ_CP192087.1 coordinate 1,057,615, forward strand.
GGCATCATAGCCAGTGGTCGGCACGGTCAGGTAGGACTCGTACGCAGTGCGAACCCGACTGTCGGACAACGGCTTCGACAGCATCTCACCGATGCCCATGCCCTCCACCCGCGCCTCGATCTCCGGCTTGCACATGGTGGCGATCTCATCGAGCAACTCGTGCCCGACCGGGCTCAGATACTGGTTGAAGTCGATGTCGGTTCGCGCGGCCCGGACTCCGGCGAAGATGGTCGACACGAAGCCGAGCGTTTCCGCCGTGCCCGGCACCGTCGGAATCACGGGTCCCGCGATGGGCAGCACCTTTTCGGCATCCGACGCCGGGTCGATCGCGACCGTGCCGCGGTAGTCGAGGTCCGGCGCGTAGCTCGCCTGCAGATAGCCGGTGCCGAGCGCCGCGTGCCCGCCCTGTGAGGGGCCGAGCGCGGCCCAGGTACGCGACAGCTCGGGATGCGCGGAACGCGCGGCGCGCAGCAGGTCGATGGTCGCGGTCGCCTCGGTCTGCAGTTCGAGGTACGGGTGCGGCCCGGTATCGAACAGGCCGAGACCCAGATAGTCCGGGGCCACCACCGCGAAGCCCTGCTCGATCAGGTGCTGCATGATGCCGTCTTCTTCGGTATGCCAATGCGAGTTCGGCGCCGTGCTCGGATCGGATTCACCGCCACACCCGCGCCCGAGCCCGGTCGTGCCGTGGTCGAACGCGATGACCGGCCACCCGCCGGGCGGCGGCGTGCCATTCGGGATGAACAACGCCCCGCTGGCCTGCCGCGGCGAGCCGTCCGACCCGGCCATCCAGTAGGTGATCACCGACCCGTTCGGCATCGGCCGCCAGCCATCCGCCTGCGGAGTCGCCGAGATCAGCATCCCCGGAGTTTCCGCGGCGGCCGGAGCCGCCTGCAACCCGAGCATGACGCTTGCCGAGACCGTGGCCACAGCCACAGAACTCTTCCAACCACGATTAACGCGCATCGAAGACTTCTCCTTGGTGCTGGACGGTCGTCCAGTTGAAGAGCAGCTTAGGGCGGGTTGTGTATCTACCACATCGATAGTTGGCGAACTGTAAGCAAACCCACGCTACCGCGCGCCGCCGCGGATAAGGGGGAAGGCGGTCGAGTAACTCCGCGCAGTTACTGGGGTACGTCCAGCTCGATCGCGGCGGCCCGCAGTGCCTCGGCGGTTCGTGCCGCCGCCTCGGTGAGTGGAGACGGCAGGCGGGCGAGTAGAAGTCGCCGTTGCTCCTGTGGGCCGCCGCGGACCGGAAGGACGCGCACGCCGGGCAGGGCGGCGGGAGCGAGGACGGCCGGGATGGTCGTCAATCCGCAACCGGCGGCGACCAATTGGAGTTTGGCGAGCCAGTCACGGACGGTGTGCGCGATCTCGGGCCGTTCGTCCAGGCCGGGCCAGACACCCATCAACCGGTCGTGGCTGGTGTTCGGTCCGGCGATCCATTGCTGGCCGTGCAGGTCCGCGACATCGATGTAGTCGCCGCGCGCGAGCGGGTGCGTTGCGGGCACGGCTACGCACAGACTGCGCTCGGTGAGGGTGCGCAGGATCAGCGCGGGCGACTCGGTGTCCGGCGGCCGGAACGGCGGCTCTGAGCCGAGTAAGGCCAGGTCGACGCTGCCCGCACGCAGCGCGCGCACCAGCGCGGGCGTGCTGCCTTCCCGGCTCTGGACATGAATGCCGGGATGAGTCTGGCGCAGCGCCGCGATGGCCTTCGGCAGCAGGGCGGCACCCGCGCTGGGGAACCAGCCGACCCGTACCGTCGCGGCCTGGGCGGGCAACCCCGACAACTCCCGCGCGGTCGCGTCGATCTGATCGAGCACAGCGGTGGCCCGACGTAACACGAGATGCCCTGCTGCCGTGAGCTTTACCCCCTCACGATGCCGCTCCAACAGCTCTGCGCCCGCCGCCCGCTCGATCGAGGCGATCTGCCGCGACACCGCGGACTGTGTGTAGCCGAGCGCGCCCGCCGCCGCGGTGAAGGTGCCCTGCTCGGCGACGGCGCGAAAGACGCGCAGCGCGGTCAGCGAGACATCGGTGAAGCCCATGACTTCTACGCATACCACGTGTGCCCAACTCTCGTTGGACTCATGGATGGCGGCTTCCTAACTTGGAGTCATGAGTAACGCACGTATTGCCCTGGTGACCGGGGCGAATCAAGGTCTGGGCCGGGCACTCGCCGAGGGCCTCGCCGCCCGAATGGACCCCGCGGATCTGGTGCTGCTGACCGGACGCAACCCGCAGCGGGTCGCGGACGCCGCGGCTGAGGTCGCCGCCGCACCCGGCACGCGCAGCCAGGTGCAGGGCCGGGTTCTCGACGTCGCCGACGCCGACAGCATCGCGGCACTCGCCGCCGAACTGCGGGAAACCCAAGGCGGAGTAGACATTCTGCTCTCCAACGCCACCACCCGGCTGCTGCCGGATCAGTCCCAGTCCGCGATGGCCGATGAGTACATCGACGTCGCGAACACCGCCACCCACGCAATCCTGCGTGCCTTCACCCCGATCCTGCGCCCCGGCGGCCGTCTGCTCGTCGTGGCCAGCTCGCTGGGCACCCTCGGCCACCTATCCGAACGGCTGCACCCACTGTTCGACAACGCCACCCTCGACCAGGTCGAGTACGCCGTCGAATCCTGGCGCAGCGCAATCCATTCGAAGACCGCCGAGGAAGCGGGCTGGCCGCGCTGGCTGAACGTCCCCTCGAAGGTCGCCCAGGTCGCCGCGGTGCGCGCGGTAGCCGCCGAGCGGCGCGCCGACGACCTGGCCACCGGCACTCTGATCGCCTCGGTCTGTCCCGGCATGGTCGACACCGCCACGTCCCGCCCGTGGTTCAGCGACTACAGCCAGGCCCAGACCCCGGCCGAAGCCGCCCGTGCCGTCCTCGAGCTGGCGCTGACACCGGGCGTCGACCCGGCGCGGTACGGCGAACTGATCCGCTTCGGCAAGGTCGTCCCCTGGCATTCCGGCGCACCACTGGCCGAGCAGGATCTACTGCTCACCCCGTGAGGGGCTCGTTCGGCCCTCCAACATCTACTGATCGTCCGACAATGGGGTGTTCGCAACGATCGCAGCCCGGCACCCGCGGGAGTCGGGCTGTGTCGCGGCAGCCCGGCCCACCGCAGGAGGAGCGTCATGATCTTCATCGTCGTCAAGTTCAAGACCAAGCCGGAATGGGCGGATCGGTGGCTCGACCTCGTCGGCCCGTTCACCGCCCTCACCCGTGCCGAAGCGGGCAACCTCTGGTTCGACTGGTCGCGCAGTGTCGATGACCCGAACGAATTCGTATTGGTGGAGGCGTTTTTCGATCAAGCGGCAGGTGAGGCTCACGTTGGTAGTGCGCATTTCAAAGCTGCGATGACCGAATTGCCACCGGCGTTGGCATCCACGCCGAAGATCATCAGCCAGACGATCGACGCGAGTGACTGGTCCGAGATGGGGGAAATGACGGTGGAGTGAGCGCTATTCGGGAGCTGGTGCGCTGACGGCCGCGATGAGATGGGTCGAGTGTGCTCGGCGGGCGAGGGTGAGTGCTTGCTGCCGGTGTTCCTCGGCGGCGTCCGGTCTGTCGAGAGCGGTGGCGAGTTCGGCGAGGCAGTGGGCGACCGGCTCGAGGGTGACCAGGCCGCTGCCTGCTCCGGCGAGTTCTGTTGCGGCGGGCAGTAATTGGTCGTAGCAGCGGCGCATTGTCGATTCGTCGCCGAGGGTGTGGGCGGCTCGGGCGATGAGGCAGGTGCGTAGTTCGAGTAGCAGGTCTCGTGGTGAGTCGGGGATGTCCTTCAGCGCTGCGGCTGCTTCGTTGTGAAGTCCTTTGTCCAACAGGATGATCGGGCGGACCCAAGGTTCGTATGGTCCCCATGTCGTATGCGCGTCGTCGGTTGGCATTCCGTGCTGCAGTCGCAGGCAGAGCAGGGCGAGGGGGAGTAGGCCCTGTTCGACTCCAGGCATCCCGCTGCCGGTGAGCATCTTGGCCGCGGCACGGTACGCGGTGTCTGCGTCGTGGTAGCTGCCGGTGATCGTGGTGCGCAGGGCGGTGTACCAGTGCGTGAACACGCCGACCATCGGCAGGTCGTAGTCGGCGGCCAGTTGGTCCGCGGCGGCTGCATGAGTGTCTGCTGAATCGAAATCTGCTGTTGCGCAGTCTGATTGGATTCGAATGAGATGGCCGAGGACCTCGAAGGCGATCAGGCGGTGCCGTCTGAGTGCGATGAGTTCGTCGCCGATGCGGCCGCGTTCCGCGCTCAGGCCGGTGCGTTGGTAGGTGTGCATGAAGCGGCCGTTGAGGGCGAAGGCCAGCAGTGCGGGATCGTCGAGCGCCCTGGCGATCGTCTCGGCCTCCCCGGCTGCGCGGAGTCCGCGGTTGTCTGCGGCGCCGCGCAGTTCGAGGGCGATCGTTGTGCACAACCTGGCGCGTAGCTCGCGGTGTTCGGCGGGTAGGACGGCAAGGGTGTGTTCGGCTGCGGTGACGACGTGGCTGGATAGGTCGGGGTCGTCGTTGGTGGTCCACACAGCGGGGACGTCGAAGGCGCTGATTACGCGTGCCGCTTGCACGGGATCGGCCCATTGCTCCGTCTGCGTGATGGCCAGTTCGCGGTAGTGGCGGGCCTCGGCGAGATTGCCCGTGACGGCTAGCGCCCTGGCGAGTCCGATGGTCGCGTCGAGTTGCGCGGGCAGGTCAGGTTCGGGCATTCGGTCGAAGGCGTCGAGGGCCGCGCGCCATTGCCGTACCGCCTCGGCGAGGGCGAAGCCTCGTTCAGCCTCCATCGCTGCGATCCCGGCGTACCGGGCCGCGCTCGCGGCGGTGGCGCGGCTGTGTGCTCGGACGAAATGGTGGGCCAGTACGGAAACGTCTGTGGTGCTGATCGTTTCGAGCAAGCCGCCGATGTCGCTGTGCCACTGGGCGCGGCGTGGGCCGCTGATGTCGTTATACACAGTGTCGCGAACCAGGGTGTGGGTGAAGCGGAGTGATCCGCCGGGCATTTCGGTGAACAGTCCGGCCGACAGCGAGCTTTCGAGGCCGTCGAGTGCGCTGCCCGCGCCTCCGGTGAGGTCGATGAGGATCTCGCGATCGACGTCTTCGCCGAGCACAGCGGCCTGCTGGACCAGGGTCTGCGCGGCCGGTGGCAGCGTTGCCATGCGATGCCGGATGACCTCGCGGACGCCCGCCGGAACGGCATCGAGCGCGTCGGGCCCTTCGTCGCGGAGCAGCCGCGCGAGCTCGCGCACGAAGAAGGGATTCCCATTGCTGCGCTGGTAAATTCGACGACTGTCGTGCTCGTTGATATCCGGTCCGGCGATCTCGCGCACCAGGGTGGTGGTGTCCGTTTCGGACAGACCGCTCAGATACACACGAACCGGTTCGAACGGCGCCACCTTGCCCAGCATTGCGGTGAGTTCGGTGCTGATCTCCGTGCTGCGATAGGTCGCCAGGATGAGTACTGGGCCCGCTGTGCCTCCGGTGACGAGGGCGGCGAGGAGGTCCAGGGTTTCCGCACCGGCGTTGTGGATGTCGTCGAAAACCAGCAGCACCGGGGCGGTTTGGGACACCGACGTCAGGTATTCGGCTGCGGCACGGTGAAACAGGAAACGCGCCTCGGCCGGGTCTGTGGTCGCCAACTCGCTGGCCATCTGATCGGGGGGACGAGCTGCTGGGGGCGGTGCTGCCCCCGCAGTGGTCAGTGCTGTGCGGATCCTGGTCCATGCCCAGCCCGGCGGGACACCGAGGTCCGCTGGGCTCTCGCCGTACGCGGCGAGCCAGCCGCTGCCGGTCAGCGCGGACGAAATCTCCTCGGCGAGTGAGCTTTTACCGGACCCGGCCTCGCCTGCGACTAGCGCCAACCGGACCCGGCCGTGCCGGGCAGCGTCGTTGGCGGCATGTTGTATCGCGGCGAACTCTAGCCGACGACCGACGAAATCCGTTCCGGGAGAAGAAGTTCGGGTGGACGAGGGGAGTAGATGTGGCGCGTGCGCCAGGATGTCCGCCTCGACGCGCTGGAGTTTCGGACCTGGGTCGGCACCCAATTCGGTGCGCAAGAGGTGTCAGATGCGGCGTAGCGCGGCCAGGGCATCGCTCTGCCTGCCAGATCGGTACAGCGCGATAGCGAGCAACTGCCAGGCGTGTTCACGCAAAGGATGCTCAGCGAGCAGGGTATTCAGTGCGGGCACGGCTTCGGCGGGCCGCGCGAGGTCGATCAGCGCGGCGGCGCGATGTTCGATAGCCAGCAGTCGCAGTCCGTCGAGCCGATCGACTTCCGCACGCGCCCAACCTTGTTCGGCGAATTCCGCATATGCCGGTCCTCGCCACAACGCCAATGCCGCATCGGCCGTCGACAACGCTCGGTCGAAGTGTTCGGTCGCGAGCAGTTCGGCGGTGCGGACGACGGCAGCCTCGAACCGGTCCGCGTCAACGTTCTCGGTGCGCAGCGCATACCCGGGCGCGACCGTCACCAGCACCTCGGCCGGGGAACGCGGCGCGCGATCGGGCTCCAGCACCCGCCGCAGATCGGCGACGAACGTCTGAATCGCCCCCACCGCGCCCCGCGGCGGCCGCTCCCACAGATCGTCGATCAACTGGTCCATCGAGACCATCCGCCCCCGCGCGACGAGCAATCGCGCCAATACCGCGCGATGCCGCGGCCCCTTCAACGGCAGCGATTCCCCGGCGCGTTCGGCGCTGATGGGTCCGAGGACGCCGAAACGCAGCTGCGTCACGCGCCCACCGACCGCGTACTCAGTCGCTGCTGACCAGTTGCTGAGTGCGCACGAAAAGACTGTCCGGCGTCACCCACGAACACCGGAAGGACACCTCATGACACCGAAGATTACCGGATTCACCTACCAGCGAATCCCCGTCGCCGACCAGGTCGAACTCAATGTCGCGGTAGGCGGCTCGGGCACCCCCGTCGTGCTCCTGCACGGCTTCCCGCAAACCCATCTGATGTGGCGCCACGTCGCCGCCGACCTGGCCGCCGACCACACCGTCATCTGTCCCGACCTGCGCGGCTACGGCGACAGCGACAAGCCGCTCGACACCGATGGCACCACCTACTCGAAGCGCACGATGGCCGCCGACATCATCGCCGCCGCCCACACCCTCGGCCACGACCGCTTCGCCCTGGCCGGCCACGACCGCGGCGCTCTCGTCGCCATCCGCGCCGCCCTCGACCACCCCGACACCATCACCCACCTGGCCTCCCTCGACGTCCTCCCCACCCTCGACATGTGGAACGTCATGCACGGCGTCACCGCCGCAGTCGGCTTCCACCTCTACCTCATGGCCCAACCCCCAGGCCTCCCCGAACAGATGATCGCGGCTACACCCGATGCCTTCTTCAGCCACTTCCTCGACATCTGGACCCGAGACCCCGCCGCCATCCCACCCGAAATCCGCGCCGCCTACCTTCGCGCCTCCGCCTCCGCAATCCCCAGCATCGTCGCCGACTATCGCGCTTCCGCAAACATCGACCTAGACCACGACCGAACCGACCGCACCGCAGGCAACCACCTCCGCATGCCAGTCTCAGTCCTTCAACAGGATTGGGGCGCTGCCCTCGGCTTCGACGCCGAATCCCTGTGGCGAGCTTGGGCCCCCGATCTGAAGCACGCCACCGTAGGCTGCGGCCACTTCATGGCCGAGGAGTCCCCGGCCACGGTCACCCAAGCGCTACGCGAGCTCCTGACCCGCTGACGCACTGCCGCCCGCACTGGTCACACAGTCCGGGCGGCACGCCTAGCCAACCCGAATTGCCACCGACACAACGCTATTCCTTGGATCCACCGCCGGCAGACCTGCACGCTCTTCTTCAGGTCGACCAGAACCTTGTCGATGACATCCTTCGAGACATCAGGCATCTTCATCTTCGCCTGCGCCCCCACTGAGTTCACGATCGCGGCCTGCTCCGACGCCGACGGATTCGATTCGATCTTGTTCATCTCGGTATTGACGATTCCGATGAGCGTACTCAGCTGCGCGTCGGTCAACTTACACATCGCATTGCTCTCGTTGAGCCGCGCATCGACGCACGTCTTCACCTTCTTCAACTCCGCCGCCGAAAGCGGCGCCGCATCCGCCGCCCCCAACCCTGGACCGACGAACGCAAGCGTGGCAATGGTCAGCATCCCAGCGAACAAACGGCGAGAGCGCACAGTTCCCTACCTTGCAGTCGATGGATCAAGGCTGGTCATCATCCTCGGCACCATGGTGCCGCTACCGCAACAGTGCCATCCAACACAGATGGGGACGATCCGACACGCAAAGCGCTCGACCGAAGTCGACAAGGTCGTTGCATTCTGCCGATTCAGAGCCCGCAAGCGTGCGAACACAAGATCTCTTGCGCCCTCGGCAGGTTGCGAACCTGTGACGCTCCATTTAGGAGAGCGGTTTAGATCCGGTTATCGCTTTGGCGGGATATGTGCCGTTGGCCATGTCTTTCCTGATCTGCATTCTTCTGTTGGCGACATCGGTGAGACTTGGATGATCACGACAGCGCTGCGCACTACGTGCGTATCTGGGCCCCGCAGGTGCACGCGGTCAGGTGCCGTGCCGGTACTGGTGGACGGGCTGCCGTCCATATGGTCGTTATCGCCAGCCAGTCGGGGTGCATTTCGGCACCGAGGGGCTGGCGAGCGTTGTCGAGGCATCGGCCGCTGCTCTTTAGCGCTGATCCAAAAAGCGGATCGCCGCTATATATCACCTGTTCGCTGCGTGGTACTCGCAGTCTGTCGCCATCACAGCCTGTAAGGACGGAGAAGTGTCGCCGTACTCAAGTAGGGCGATGAAGTACCTATTCGCCGCGTCGTGCCTTAAGCAATGATGCCAGTCGAAACATCGGGACACTTCCGACCAATGCGGATCTATTCGAATGAGAGCGCTGCGGCTGTTTGAGAAGATATAATCTGCGCTATTTCATCCATCAACTCATCCACTTGCCTCGGATGCACACTAATCAGCTGGACGACAATCTCGGCTACGAATGGTAATTGACTGTAGGTTAGTCCATTCTCTAGCCGCTGGACTAGCCAGGTAATACCAAAAGGTTCTTGCGTTGAAGCGGGATAATATGCAGATTCACGCTCCATTTTATCGGACATCATCAGAATTGGTAGGCGCTCGCTCATCCACGCATCAAGCTCTGCTTGTGATTCGGCGTTGAGGATCCGTGAAATTTCCATTGCGTACCTGCAGCGCTCCGCAGCCTCGGGGTTGTCTTCTTCCGTAAAATCTACTCGATCAATATATTCCACTGGAAGGATGTGGGCCGTTAGGAGAAGGCCGGCGATTCTCCATGGAATCTTCCCGACGGACCACCTGCTTAAGAAATCTTCAGCGTTTAGCGGAGAGTCGGATACAACCTTGCCAGACTTTAGGAATTCGGACAAGATATCGTCGAAGGTATAAGTACCCGACTTATCAGCCAAGGTCAACCACGCCGTCGACCCGAGATATTTATATCGCCCTAAGACCTGCATAATTGAATGCATGGCATTGCCGGTTAGTGGTATTCGTACAGCACCGGCCGTAGTGTTTTGACGCTTACCTCTGGAATCTCTGTAAATATTAGATCTGGTGAACACGCTGGCAAGAAAACGGGTGAGCTCCAACAACTTTCGTTGCAGAGTGGAAAACTGGAGCTCGGAAATTGGTTCGGCGCTCGACTGTATCCATTCGACAATGTCGTCATTGCCTTCGGAAAATGTATAGGAGAAGGTCGGAAAAGATGCAAATATATTTGCCGCCGGCGAGAGCGACTCACCGACCGGAAGTGGAACGCCTGTAATCTCCCCGATCTTACTACCAACTTGGGAAATAGTTGAAATATCAATCTGCTTGGGTGGAGATTGAGCCAAGGCGCGCCACATTTCAGTGTTGCCCAGATCGCCACGCCTAGCCGCGCTAATCAATTCGGCTGCTCTTGCGTCTCGATATTCGCGCACGCAGTCAGTTTGCAGTTCACCTGACTCATTGCCGTCAGGGTATCCTGCCAATTCTTCGAGGCATATGTTGAACGGCCAAGGGAGGCCCTGCGCTATTCCGACTAACGATGGGATATCCATGGTGCGCGCGATGGTCAGTGCGCATGCAAGATCATCCGCGCTGTAGCCAGCTGCGAACTTCGATATCGCCGCGACAGTACGCCACGTCGGGTCGTCTCCAGCGTAGTCTCCCTGCATTAGCAGGTTACTCGTCGCATGCTTCAGGTGGTCAAGACTTACGTTGAGATTGCGCAACCCTTTCAGATATATGTGCGTTGTGGTATTTCCCTCGTAATCGTCATCATCGAACTGGCTGTTATATCGACCAAGGCCTTTCAGGTATTCCGGAAATCCTTCTATTCTTGATGTGAGACGAAACCAACTGTGTCCAAAATGTTCGATATGGAGATCGACCACTGACCGAAAATTCATTCCAGCCAGTATAGGCGTTAGATGCCGTAGCAGAGGTAATTGCTCGTGTAGGCCAGCAAGGTGAATCAACTCTCGCTGCAATTCTTTAGGAGCCGAGTTCACCAAATCTGCGAGGATGCCATTCGCCCAAGCAGTACCGCGCTCCTCTAGCATGCTGAGAGTCAGGGCTGCGGACAGGCGCTGCGTGGCTGAACTTGCAATAGCCTGGCGCAGTGCGATCTTAACCTCGTTGGGATGGCCAAGCTCCGCGATATGTGCGACCTTTGCGCTTATGCGTTCATCTGGCGGATACTTTTGGAGGTCGACAACCATACTTGCGAGCAATCGGGAATACACGGGCTTCTTCGATGCGACACGCTCAACAAGGAGTGCGTATGCGAGGTTGCTTCCAAGATGGGCGAGTGTGTGCGCGGTTGATGCGGTGTTTAGGTCGTGGCACAAAGTGACGATAGTCGAACAGAGGTGATTCTTGTTGGCAAAGATGTTTCCTGCTACGAACAGCAGGACATTCTGCCAGTAATCTGATTCCGCTATAGACCGAATGTCTGACTCGATAGCGCCTTCAGGGCCTGTAACGATTCGTTCGGCCGCCATGTACTCCTGTAGGCTCCTAATCTCGAATCCTACAGCGTTCGAACGCAGAACCGCGAGAAAAACCAATCGGTCGGTGGCGACCTTGGTAATCTGATCGGCCAGGCGGTCTGCTTCGGTTCTCGAATTCCCGTTTACCCGCATTCTTTCCGAGATTATCTTCGCAAAGTCCGATTTTGATATACTGCTGGTAGCATCGCCGGACGACTCTCCCCGACGCTGCAATATGAATCCTATCTCGAAATGTATAGCGTGTATGTCGGATTCGTATTCCTCAAGTATCTCGGCCAGCAGACCGCCCTTTTCCTGTTCACGCTGGTAGATCACTCTATAGTAGTTTGAGAAGAGTCGCCATCGATCTTTAGGCGCGGTTCCTATGCGCTCGACCAGGATTGTTAGTATTGTGGTCTGCAGGGGCGTAGACGTAAGTATGGATGTGCTCTCATCGGCAAACGCTTTTTCGAGTCTACTTCGGACACGTCTAGACCGGTCACTGTCTTCCCCTAGCCTTCGATTTATCAGCGAGTGTGCGTATGATCGTGCTATTTCTAGTGGCAGCGGTTCCAATTCGTAGTGTCGACACTCGATCTTATTGAAGTCGTTGTTGTAGCCCTGGGGTCGAGTTGTTGTGATAATCACGATATCAGCTTCGAGGCCGCGGGCATCTATATAGAAGTCTGATATTGCTTTTAGTACTTCGCTTCGATTGCTCGATTCTGGAACTTCGTCCAGCCCATCGAAGATCACGAGCCACGGATACAACTTCAACCAGGCACGAAGGTTAGCCAAAGAGGCGATCATTGATGATCTCTTGGATATCTCCGAGGAGAGATATTCAAGTACCGAGGCGGATGCCTCTTTGGAAAGAGAGTCCGCAAGCTCGGTAAGGGTTATTCTAACTGGCCACCGCCGCGCAATTGGATGGGCGATGTCGATTGTCGTTGCATGATTCTTCACTGATTCGCAAGCGGATCTTACCTCAGGCGTGTCCACTACGGGAGTGTCTTTTATAAAGAACGCCCGATATAGCTGCGTTAGATATTGAGTGACCGTGCTCTTGCCCTGACCGGGTCCGCCTATCAGTACAATTCGACACGAGCGACTCAGTCCTTTCTCCGCCTTTATGGCGATGGAATCTAGCTTTTGATTTGCAGTGGCAATTAGTTCCTCGGTAATTCCCATAGAGGCACTCGGAACGTTGCCATCGAATGGTTGCGTAGCATGCTCGGAGATGATTGGATTAGCCGGCAACTCAATGTAGACGTCGGCGACGTCGATGCTTCCATCGCTTACCGATCCCGCTTGTGTGAGGTTCAATCTCACATCGTCTATTAGCAGTTTTGCGGCATGAGTTTGCAACGCCGTGCGGAAGTTCTCGGATATGGTTGACGACGAATCGAGGATCCTCGATAGCACGTCTCCTGGCGTTATCCATGCCGTATATGCCGCACGAATATCTGCCGAATTGTCGAGTAGTACACGTATTTTATCGTAGTGCCATATTGACAAGGACTTCAACGGGAGCCCTTTATCTGCAGCATAGCTCAACAGAACTTTGCTGACTTTATCGACGCCCGTTCTCGGTACTGCGGAAAGCTTCACGTTGGTTATGATCAAGTAAGATTCTGGTTTGCGGCTACGTTTAGTATCCGGATCTGTCCATTCGTCAAACTCTCGTTTGATATGATTAGTGATCCAGGCGGCGTTTGTGCGAGTATTGCCTACATTATTGCAATACTTGGCTTGTGCGACGTTGTATCCGTCCCACCGTCCGGGCAGTAGATTCGGTGCATTTTCCGGAACCGTACATGGCCCCTCCCACGTGGCCTCACGACCACCGTCGGGGCCCGCACCGTATATATCTATGTCCGCCCCCAGATTGCTGACCAGAAGCGCTTGTGCTAGATGCTCAAACTGCTTCTCGCCAAGGTTCCTCAAATCGTAGTCCACGGGCTTGCCCTCCCACAGGTCTGTTAAAAAGTCAGTCGCGCCGTTAGCGTCTATCGAAGCACGTCCTACGAGGGCTGGATGCGGATCGGAGTCAAGCGGACGAAAACCAGCTGCCGCGCTTGGTCAGCCCAGGCCCCGTCTCGACTGCGATGGCTGCTATTCGGACGCTACCGATCCAGCTCACGCACGACGCGTTTCAGCAATGGTCACCATCCGGGTTGCCCACGGCGTCGCTGGCGGATTCGTCAGAAAGAATCTCGGAATGTTGTCCTAGATGGCGGTTATGCAGTGGCTTCCAGGCGCATTGCGGTCAATCCATGTTCGACGGTGAACCGGCCCAAGCAACGCATCGCCAAGCGCCACTACCTCTCTGGCGTGGATGTGGAGCGATTAGCAGAGTGCACTGGTGACTACCGGCTTGCTCGCCCCACTGCGGACTGCGGTTGGCCGGGCTGGCTGGCTTGCAAGTCTCCGGCATACACACTTGCTGCGGCCGCTCCAGATCGAGCGCCCGATCACTGAAGTCGATGGGGTGCCTGTGGTCAGGCCTCCGAACAACCCATCGGCGACGCAGTGTGCCGTTTCGGCGTTGCTCGTAGAGTCGATGGCGGCGTATCTGGAGGGGAAAGTCTTGGGCCTGAGATCTTCACATCTCGGCGAGGAGAGATTCTCCGCGTTTGGAACATGCGGCGGGCCTGGTGGAACAATGCCGCGGTCACGGCCGGTATGCGGGGCATCACCCCGCAGGAGATGCGGCACATGGCGGCGTCACTGGCTGTACCGCAAGGCGCTTCGGTGCTCGGCGTTCAGCGGATGCTCGGACACGACAAGCCGAGTACGACACTGGATTTCTACGCCGACTTGTTCGATGACGACCTTGATGAGGTAGCGAACCGACTGAATTCGGCACGCGCCGAATTCGCTACTGCGTACCGAACCGGCATCTGAGGTAGTCAATCTCCGGAAACCATGCCGCTGACCTGCAATGATGCTGTGCCCTCGGCAGGATTCGAACCTGCGACACCCGCTTTAGGAGAGCGGTGCTCTATCCCCTGAGCTACGAGGGCTGGCCTGGTGGCGGTGGTGCGCACCGGGACGTCGGGGAGTCTACCGGGTCGAGGGGGCTGGGACCGAAACGGATTCAGGGTTTCTTGGTGCCGACGGCGATGATGTAGTCGGCCCAGGGGCCCCAGAGGGTGAGGCCGGGGCGGCTGAAGGCTAGGCGGAGGGCGGGGTTTACCCGGCGCATGTCGTGGTCGCGGAGGCGTTTGGTGAGGTAGGTGGCGAGGGGGGTGTAGACCTCGCGGCGGATGGAGTAGGTGGTGACGTTGCTGAAGCCTGCGTCGATCAGGGCCTGGCGGTAGTGGTGGATGTCGAAGAAGTCGCGTTCGTGCAGGGTGCCGGGGAGGCGGCGGACGCCGGGGCGGTCGGAGAGGCGGACGATGGCTTTCGAGGCTCGGTTGGTTCGGGGGACGATATCCGCGGTGACGAGCTTGCCGCCTGGCTGTAGCACCCGGTAGGCCTCGGCGAAAAACTTTGTGTACGAAGGGAAATGGAAGGCGGACTCGAGGGCCGTGACTTTGGTGCAGGACTCGTTCTCGCGCGGTAGGTCGATCGCGGAGCCGTATTCGTAGCGGATGCGGTGGTCCAGGCCGAGTTCGGCGGCGCGCCTGCTCGCGATCTCGATCTGTTCGACCGCGATGTTCATGCCGATGATCTGCTTGGGCTTGAACTCCTCGGCCCACAGGAAGTTCTGGTCGCCGTAGCCGAAGCCGACATCGAGCTGGATGTCGTCGGGGCCGAGTTCCGCCTCGCGGGCGACCAGCCGGGCCAGGTCCTTGCTCGCCTCGTCGAGGGTGGCCGGATTGTCGCGCCAGTAGCCGAGATTGATGAACAGCGAGTCCTCGCCGAACAGGTTCTGCGGGCCGACTACGTCGTAGACCCGGCCGACCCGCTCGCTCGACGGCAGGAACGGCACCTTCGACCACTCGTAGCATTCCGTGGCCCAGCGCCGCGACCGAGTTCGGAAATCCTCGACCGGAATATCGGCTGTGGTCAGCGTCATGAGTTCTCCCAGCGCTCGCTCTCGACCAGTTGCCGCCAGCCAATCTGGATTCGAGATGCTGACAGTCTCAGACAGTTTCGAGGCGGCGTCAAGAGCCGCTGGTCAGCCAGCTGACTGCGCGGTCGAAAGCGGAGTCGCGCTGCTGGCTGAATTCCTCATCGGTGAAGACCGGCTCGGTCAGCTCGGGCGGGATGCCCGTACTGTCGAAGGTGCGTCCGTCCGAGGTTGCGAATTCCTCATTCGGTAGGCCGAACCACCAGTCCGCGTGCCGGGCACTGGGCAGCTTGCGCTCCATCACATCGGAGAACACGCCTTGGGTTGACTGGCCGATTCTTGTTGTGCGCGAAGGGCGTTCCAGCATCGCCTGGGTGAAGGTCTCGCCAGCGCTGACGGTGGAGCCGCCGGTCAGAATCGCGATAGGGCCCGGGAAACCGGGGCGGGCCGGTTCGACGTGCTGCGGCTGGGGTTCAGTGCTGCGGGTCTTCTTCGCGTAAGCGAAATACGGTCGATCGGTGAGTCGGGCGGCCAGTTGTAGGCCGAGGCTGTCTGAGCCACCACCATTGATCCGCAGGTCCAGGATCAATCCGCGCAGCCGGGTCCGTCGGTCCGCGGTGAAGATCGCGTCGAGGGCGCGGTCGAGCTCGGCGCTGTCTGCGGCGAAGGTCCGTTCGGCGGTGTAGCCGCTGAACGAGGAAACCCGCAGGTAGCCGAGGTCCTGCCCGGGCAGATCCGCATAGCCGATGCGCCCGTTGGCGTACTCGGTGAGCGGATGCTGTTGGAGGTCGCGACGCTGGACGTGCTCTTTCACCTGTTGATCGAGTTGCCGGCTCGGGACGATCGTTCCGGGCCTGCCCGTGCCGAAGAATCCGCTCTCGCCTGCCGACACGACCACGTGCGCGTCGTTCAGCGGTGCGACCATGTCCCGCAACACCGCGAAGAGCTCGTTGTCGTCGCCACGCTGTTCGGCGCGGGTGGCGCGATCGCGGAATCGGTCCTGAACCTGTTGCCAGTCAATACCTTTCGCCGCGAAGAACGGATAGTTCTCCTGAAACGTCTGCCAGAAGACATCGAAGGCGGTGGGCTCGGTCGCGCCAGTGCATGTCGTCGGCAAGGCGGGGAGGCGCCGTAGCGTGCGGTCGCCCGGCGACCCGTCGATGTGCAGCGTGGCCCGATCCGGCTGACCGCCGGGACGCAGCGTAAGCACGTCCTTGCCTTCCGTGACGTAGCGGCCGGGGTCTCCGGAGCGGGCGGCGGTCTCGCCCTTCAGGCAGCTCAGCGCGGTCAGCTGATAGGTCTCCAGACCATCGGCGTGCACGGCGAGCGCGCTGCCATAGTCGTCCACTTGCCAGAACCCGACCGGAAAATCGGCCACTACCGGCGCGTCAGCAGTGTCGCCACAGCCCGTGGTGATCGTGCCGACGGCTACCAGTGCGGCGGCGACCGCGGTCCTCTTGCGCTGCATGATCATTCGTCAACCGTCCGCCACAGCGCACCGCGTCGGCAACCGTATAGGCAGGCGGACCGGCGGTGTGGCTAGCCGTAGGGCTCAGAAACTGCCCCCGTCGAACCCGCCACCGCCGTCGAAGCCACCGCTGTCGAACCCGCCGCCGTCCCAGCCGCCACCGTCGTATCCGCCTGCGTCACTGCCGGAGTCGTAGCCGGAGGCGTCACCGGAGTCGGAGCCGCCGACGTCTCCGCTCGAGTCGTACCCGCCGTCGTTGTTCGAGGCGGCCAACCCGTCCTGGTAGCCGTCGCCGTACCCGTTCTCGAAACCTTGTGCGTCGTAGCCGACTCCGGACATCCCGGAGAACAGTGAGGAGAACAGCAGCGCCGAACCGAGTCCCCAGGCGCCGCCGATCAGCGCGGGCTTCCACCACGGCTCGGAGTACCACCCCGCGGGCACCGGGCGTCCCGCGACTCGACCGCCCGGGTAGTAGTTCGGTGTCGCCGGCGAGGGGTCCGGCGAGGCCGCGATCTCCCGGCCATCGTGTTCGACGACCCGCTGCTCGGTGACCTTGCCCGCCGCGTCCTGCCCGTCGAGGGCGGCGACCTCGGGGCCGGGGTCCATGCCCATCGCACTACGCGCGGCGCGAATGTAATAGAGCCCTTCCAGCGCGGTCTGCTTGGCCAGCCGCGCCTGGGCGGGCGTGCGCGCCTGATCGAGTTGCGATCCGGCGGCGAGATGTCGTTCGGAGGCGTCGACCAGGGCCTGCTTGGCGGCCTCGTTCGAGCCGGTGAGGTTGTAGATCTGGCCGCCGAGCCGCTCGTTGACCTGGCGGGCGTCGGCCAGCGCGTCGGCGAGCTGGTTGGCCGTGCGCTGCTTGCGCTGCCGGGATTGCACCACGATGAGGGCGCCCACCGCCACGATCACCACAACGATCAGTAGCCACAACACCGTGCGCACCTCTTCCATTGCCGGACCCGAACAATGTCCAGTTTACTGGGCACTTGCTGAGATCCGGCTGAAAACAGACGGTACGGTACGAGAACTAACGTACCTCGGCCAGCGGGCGTTCAGCCTGCGCCTCGTCGTAGTCGGCCAGGTCGAAAGCCTTTGTCTTCCAGCGATAGAGCACGGTTGCGCCCGGCCAGTTGTTGGTGATGCGGCCGGCCGCGTTGCGATACCAGCTGGAACAGAAGTTCCACGGCGTGTCTTTCAGCCGCCGTTGCAGCCAGTCGTCCCAATGCTGTTCGGCGTTCGCGCGGGCGGCGAGATAGCGGCCCGGCCGGTCGGTGAGGTACTGCACCACCTGCCGGATGTAGCGCGCCTGCGATTCCAGCATGTAGATGATCGAACCGGAGCCGACATTGGTGTTCGGGCCGTACATCATGAACAGATTCGGGAAGTTCGGCACGGACAGGCCGAGGAAGGCGCGCGCCCCCTCGTCTCCCCAGACGTCGGCCAGCTTGCGGCCGCCGACGCCGTAGATGTTCATCGGCGCGAGGAACTCGGTGCCCTTGAACCCGGTGCCGTAGACGATGACATCGACCGCGTGCTCGACGCCGTCCGCGGTGCGGATGCCGGTCGGGGTGATCGCCTCGATCGCGGTGGTCTCCACCGTGACGTTCGGCTGGGCCAGCGCCGGGAAGTACTCGTTGGAGAACAGGCCGCGCTTGCAACCCGCCGCGTAGTCGGGGGTCAGCTTCTCACGTAGCTCGGCGTCGGGCACCTGCTTGGCCCGGTGCCGATCGGCCAGCGCGACCACCGGGGTCTTCATCGCCGGGATGTCGGTGAGCGCCAGCGCGAGCACCTCGAACAGCGACCAGATCGCGAATCGTTCGGCCAATCGAGTCGGCGGCAGGTACTTGAACACCGCCTTGTGCTTGCTGCTGTATTCGGTATCGAACTTCGGCAGCACCCACGCCGCCGAGCGCTGGAACAGCGTGAGGTGCGCGGCTGCGGGCTGGATGCGCGGAATGTATTGGATCGCACTGGCTCCGGTGCCGATGCAGGCGACGCGCTTGCCGGTCAGGTCGACGGTGTGATCCCACTCGGCGGAGTGGAAGGCGGGGCCCGCGAAGGTATCGATGCCGGGAATGTTCGGCATGGCGGGCCGCGACAGCTGGCCGACCGCGGGCACGAAGATGTCGGCGGTGAGCCGGGCGCCGTCCGCGGTGGTCACGGTCCAGCGGCCGGTCTGCTCGTCGAACTCGGCATCGGTCACCTCGGTGCCGAACCGGATGAACCACGTCAGGTCGTGCTTCTCGGCAACGCCGCGCATGTACTCATGAATGTCGCGCTGCTCCGAAAACCGCCGGGGCCAATCGGATTTCGGCTCGAACGACCAGGAGTACAGCGGCGAAGGCACGTCGCACGCGGCGCCGGGGTAGGTGTTCTCCCGCCACACACCGCCCAGATCCGCGGCGCGCTCCAGGATGGTGAACGAGTCCAGCCCGGCCCGCCGCAGCTCGAGCGCCACGCCGAGCCCGGCGAATCCCGCTCCGACAATGATGATGGACGGCGTTGTCATGATCCGAGCCTAAATGCCGAACCCGCAGGTCCGAAGAGATCCGCGGTCAATGAATCGGCATTTTCGGCCACGCGCGGCGGTTACTTTCCGGCGAGTTGGCGGGCGATCACGAGCCGCTGGATCTGGTTGGTGCCCTCGAAGATCTGCATCACCTTGGCCTCGCGCATGTAGCGCTCGACCGGGAAGTCCTGGGTGTAGCCGTAGCCGCCGAAGACCTGGACGGCGTCGGTGGTGACCTTCATGGCGGCGTCGGTGGCGATGAGCTTCGCGACGCTGGCCTGGCGCGAGTAGGGGAGTCCGGCGTCGCGGCGGCGGGCGGCGTCGAGGTAGGTGGCGCGGGCCGAATCGACGGCGGCGGCCATATCGGCGAGCACGAAGCCGAGGCCCTGATGGTCGATGATGTGGCGGCCGAACGCCTCTCGCTCCTTGGCGTAGGCGACCGCGTCGTCGAGCGCGCGCTGCGCCAAACCTGTTGCGACGGCGGCGATGCCGAGGCGGCCGGAGTCCAGCGCGCTGAAGGCGATCGAAAGTCCTTGTCCCTCTTCGCCGATCAGTCGCTCGGTGGGCAGGAACGCGTCGTCGTAGGCGGCGGTGGTGGTCGGCACGGCGCGCAGGCCCATCTTCTCCTCGGGCTTGCCGAAGCTCAGGCCCTCGGTGTCGCGCGGCACCAGGAAGCATGAAATGCCGCGCGAGCCTTCGCCGGTGCGCGCGAACAGGGTGTAGAAATCGGCGCGGCCGCCGTTGGTGATCCACGCCTTCGCGCCGTTGATCCGGTAGCCGCCATCGACTTTCGTCGCCCGGCAGCGCAGCGCGGCCGCGTCGGAACCCGCGTGCGGCTCGGAAAGGCTGTAGGCGCCGATGGTTTCGCCGGAGAGCATGGTCGCGAGCCAGCGTTGCTGCTGCGCCTCGGTGCCGAACGTGAACAGCGGATGGCAGGACAGGCTGTGCACGCTGACCGCCACCGCGACCGCCGCCCAGCGCGCCGCGAGTTCCTCCAGCACCTGCAGGTACACCTCGTAGGGCTGGGCGCCGCCGCCGAATTCCTCGGGGTACGGCAGGCTCAGCAGGCCGGCCGCGCCGAGGGCGGGAAAGACGCCGTCGGGGAACGTCTCGGTCTTCTCGCACTCGACCACCCGTGGTTCGAGCACCTTGTCGGCGATATCGCGGGTCAGCTCGAGCAGGTCCCGAGCCTCGGACGTCGGCAGCATTCGATCCACTGGCATACCCCTACGCTAGCGAGCCGACCGCCGTCGCGGGCGTCAGGCCGGTGCCGCCACCCGGGCGGCCGGGCGGGCGCGTTGTGATCGATCGCTCAGCGTGCGTGGAACCTGCTGTGCCCGTTCGCTATCCGGCGGACGGTACATTCGACGACAACCTCGCTGGAAGGAACTCGATGGTGCGCGGTATCCCTCGCGGTCGCCTGACGATCGTCGTGCTCGCGCTGGTGGCGCTGAGCATGCCGTTCCTGCTGGCCGCGCCGTCCTCAGCGCAGACGACGCCGGTCGAACGCACCTTCGCCAACGCCGCGGGCGCACGGGACTACTACCTGCACGTTCCGCCCGGCGATCCGACGGGCAAGCCGCTGATGATCTACCTGCACGGTTGCACCGATCCGCAGCGTCAGCTCGCCGACACCGGATTCTCGCTGACCAGGATCGCCGACGAGCTCGGGTTCGTGCTCGCCTACCCGATCCAGACCGAGGCGGCCAACGAGCGATACTGCTGGAACTGGTTCGATCCGGCGAATCAGCCACGGGGACAAGGGGAGTCGTCGATCATCGCCGACCTCACCACCGCCTTGATCGGCGAGTTCGGGCTGGACCGTTCGCGCGTGTACGTCGGCGGATACTCCGCGGGCGGGGCGATGTCCACGGTGCTGGCGGCGGCCTATCCGGACCTGTACGCGGCGATCGCACCGATGGCGGGTGGGCCGTACCAACTGGATCCGCAGACGTTCAGCGCTGATCTGAGTGGCGCGTCGATCGTCGCGGCGATGGGGCCGCGGGCCCGGCCGGTGCCCGGATTCTTCTTGCAGGACTTGGCCGATCAGACCAGCCTGTATCCGATCGGACGCGCCAACCTGACGCAGTGGCTCGGCGCGTACCGTCTCGCCGGAGCGGCCGCGGTGCCCGGCGCGGTCACGGTGACCACCGATCCGGTACCGACTACGGTCGAACGGTATGACGCGGGTAGCTGTGCCCTCGCCGAATTCCGGACGCCGATCGGGCCCGACCACATCGGCGGCGGTCTGCTGATGCAGTCCGAGCGCGGAATCGAGCTGCAACGCGCGCTGATGAATTTCCTACTGGCACACCGGCTCGGCGGACCGCACCAGGCGTGCGGGTAGATATTCTGTCGGTAAATCCGACATAGACGACCGGTCAGATCGCTATAGGCGTGCAGATGTAATTGCATTTCGCGAGTTCGAGCGTTGCTGCGGCGCGGGCGAATTCGCGCTGGTCACGGCGATAGCCGTCGATTGGCCAGCCATCGTCGATCGGCGGGTTTTGTCTCATTCGGATGTTGTTCGGCAGGTTAGCTGGCGCACTCGCGCCAAAGCGACTAAGACAGTGAACGGTTCGATGGGGACGGACCGGCATGTCGGCGGCCACGCAGGGGGTGTCGCCGCCATTCCGGTCCGGTGGGGATGAGCCAGGCAATTCGGGGGTGGCCGCGACCTATCCGGCTGGTCTATTATCTGCGTATGAATGCAGATAGCCAGGAAGGTCGGCCGCTGCTGGCGGAGGACCAGGTCGGCCTGGTTGTCGAGGTTTTCCGGATGCTGGCCGACGCGACTCGGGTTCAGGTGCTGTGGGCACTTGTCGACCGCGAGTTGTCGGTGAACGACCTCGCGGGCTACGTGGGCAAACCCGCGCCCTCGGTCTCCCAGCATCTGGCCAAGCTACGCATGGCACGCCTGGTCAGCACCCGCCGCTCGGGGACCACGATCTACTACAGCCTGGAGAACGAGCACGTCCGGCAGCTGGTCGTGGATGCCGTCCACAACGCCGAGCACGCGGGTCCCGGTGTGCCGCCGCACCATCGTGGCGACGCCACCGTGCGGGAGTTACCGACACATCGGACCGGAACAGCGGAATGACCTGCACGAAATAGGCTACTGGGCAACGGATCTCGGAGCGTGACGTGGTGAATGCAAGAGATGGGCACGGCGACCACATGCATAAGCACGGCGAAAGCCATAGGCACGGTGAAGGATTCGACCACGGGCGTCCGCACTCGCATGGCGAGAAGCTCGGGCACAGTCATGACCACGGGGCGCACACGCACAGTGAAAGCGTCGGGCCCCACGGAGCGTTCGGGCACCAGCACACCCATGAGCATCCAACGGGATTGCGCGGGATCATCCGGGAGATCTTCGTCCCGCACAGCCACGACGCGGCCGACAGTGTCGACGACGCATTGGAGGCCAGTGCCGTCGGCATTCGGGCGGTGAAGATCAGCCTCGCGGTGCTCGCCGTGACCGCGGTATTGCAGGTACTGGCGGTGGCGGCATCGAGTTCGGTGGCGTTGGCGGCCGACACGATTCACAACTTCTCCGACGCGTTGACCGCGGTCCCGCTGTGGATCGCGTTCGCGCTCGGACGGCGCGCGGCCACCCGGCGCTATACCTACGGATTCGGTCGCGCCGAGGACCTCGCGGGCCTGTTCGTCGTCGCGATGATCGCGCTGTCCGCCATGATCGCCGGGTACGAGGCCGTCCGCAGATTGCTGTCGCCGGTGCCGATCGAGCATCTGGGCTGGGTCGCCCTCGCCGGGGTGATCGGCTTCCTCGGCAACGAGACCGTCGCGCTGTACCGCATCCGGGTCGGGCGGCGAATCGGCTCGGCCGCGCTGATCGCCGACGGCCTGCACGCCCGCACCGACGGCTTCACCTCGCTCGCGGTGCTGCTCGGTGCGGCAGGCGTCGCGCTCGGCTTCCCCCTCGCCGACCCGATCATCGGCCTGCTGATCACCGTCGCCATCCTCGCCGTGCTGCGCACCGCGGCCCGAGATGTGCTGCGCCGCCTGATGGATGCGGTCGAGCCGGGCCTGGTCACCGCCGCCGAACAGGCCCTCGCCGCCGAGCCGGACGTGCAGGGCGTCCGCAGCCTGCGGATGCGCTGGATCGGCCATCGCCTGCACGCCGACGTCGAATTGGACGTCGCCCCGACCATCACCCTCGCCGACGCCCACCGCGTCGCCCACGAGGCCGAGCACACGCTCACCCACGTCGTCCCCAAACTCAACACCGCCGTCGTGCACGCCTACCCGGCCCACGCGGTATGAGTCCCAAACGATCACCTCAGCCGACTGATTTCGCGAGCACATGGGTAACTCGCCGGGGACGGGCTGACACACCCACAGCGCCACCGCCGGTCGCCGACGCAACGATCGTGGCACATGAATCTGGCCTGGATACGCGGAGAGGCGGGACAGGTAGCATTCGCGATGTGACGTGGCTCATGGCTGGTATGTGCTGAACCATGCTGACGCGCGTCCGGACCTCTCGAAGCTGCCTGACCTGCTCCATCGGAGCCGGATCCCGGACGATCTCGAGTCCGTCGCGGCCATCGGCGCCGAGGCGGAGCCGACTGCTCTCGGTTTGCCGGCCGACTACGCCGAGCGGATCTGGCGGCGAATGCAGCTGGTGTATCGCAGCGGCGTCCATCCGGCCGTCCAGGTGTGTATCCGTCGGCACGGCGTGGTCGTCTTCGACCGAGCACTCGGCCATGCTCTCGGCAACGGCCCGGACGACGACGCGGATACGCCGAAGGTGCCCGCCACCCCGAGCACCCCGTTCGTCACCTACTCGGCTTCGAAGGGCGTCACGGCATTCGTCGTGCATCTGCTCGTCGACCGCGGGCTGATCGAGCTGAACGCGCCGATCAGCAAGTACATCTCCGAATACGGTTGCCACGGTAAGGAATCCATCACCGTCGGCCAGGTTCTCGCGCACCGCTCCGGCGTGGCGAACTTGCCGAGGGAGGCGTTGACGGCCGAGGCGGTCGCGGATCGTGAACTGCTGGTGCGGAATCTGTGCGCGGTGCGGCCGTCCGTACCGCCCGGCCGATTCCAGTCCTACCACGCACTATCCGGTGGATTCATCCTCGGCGAGGTGGTCTACCGGGTCACCGGCCAGGACATCCGCACCGTGCTGGACGAGGAGATCCTGCGCCCGCTGTCCTTCCGCTGGACCAATTACGGTGTGGCGCCGCAGGATTTGCCCGCGCTCGCCAGGAACTATCGGACCGGGATCACCCCGATGCCGCCGCTGTCGCTCGCGATGGAACGTCTGCTCGGGGTGTCCTTCGCCGAGGCCGTCGAAACCGGCAACGATCCCGCCTATCTGGGCATCATCGCGCCCGCGGCGAACGTGGTCAGCACCGCGAACGAGCTGTCGCGCTTCTACGAGATCTTTCGGCGCGGCGGCGAACTCGACGGCGTCCGGGTGATGCGGCCGGAAACCATTGCGGCCGCGCTGGTTCCGCAGTCCCGGATCGAGCCCGACCTGTCGCTCGGCATGAACTTCGGCTTCGGTTACGGCCCGATGCTCGGTGGCCGGGTGGTGAGTCGGTATGGCCTAGGCCCACGCAGGCTGCGTCCAACTCGTTCGCCGACTGATTTCGCGAGCACATGGGTAACTCGCCGGGGACGGGCTAATTCCGCCCACCGCACTACCGCCGGCCGCCAACGGAACTACCGTGGCACCTGAGTCTGGCCTGAATCCGCGGAGAGGCGGGACAGGTCACTGAAGAAAAAGGAGTTCCGATGTTGAGCACCATGCAGGACGAGCCTTTGTCGCTGGCGACGTTGCTGCGCTACGCATCGACGTTTGTCGGCGATTCGACCGTGTCCACCTGGACCGGTACGGGCGTGCGCACCATGACCTATCGCGAGCTCGGCGCGGACGCGGCGCGGCTGGCGAACGCGTTGCGCGAGCTGGGCATCGGCATCGGCGATCGAGTCGGCACCTTCATGTGGAACAACAACGAGCACATGGTGGCCTACATCGCGGCACCCGCGATGGGGGCGGTGCTGCACGCGCTCAACATCCGGCTGTTCCCCGATCAGCTGGTCTACGTGGCCAATCACGCCGAGGACAAGGTGGTGCTCGTCGACGGCACACTGCTGCCGATGTTCGCCCAGTACCTGCCGAACCTGAAGACGGTCCGGCACGTCATCGTGGTCAACGGCGACGCGTCCACACTGTCCGCCCCGGACGGCGTGCAGGTGCACTCCTACACCGAACTCCTTGCCGCGCAGTCGGATACCTACGACTTCCCGGTGATCGACGAACGTTCCGCCGCGGCAATGTGTTACACCTCCGGTACCACCGGTGACCCGAAGGGTGTGGTGTATTCGCACCGCTCGAACTGGCTGCACGCGATGCAGGTGTGCTCGCCGAGCGGTATGGCCTTCACCGGCCGCGACACCATCCTCGCCATCGTCCCGCTGTTCCACGCGAACGCCTGGGGCATCCCGTACGCGGCGCTGATGTCGGGCGCGAATGTGCTGATGCCGGACCGCTTCCTACAGCCGGGCCCGCTGCTCGAGCTGATGGCCTCGGAGAAGCCGACGTTCGCCGCCGCGGTGCCGACCATCTGGGGCGGCGTGCTGGCCGGCCTGGCCGCGCACCCGCAGGACATCACCCACCTGCGCACTGCGGTGGTCGGTGGTTCCGCGGTGCCGCCGTCGATGATGCGGACCTTCCAGGAAAAGCACGGCGTGCGAATCCTGCATGCGTGGGGCATGACCGAGACCTCACCGCTGGGCAGCGTCGCGCATCCGCCGACCGGCGTGACCGGCGAGGACGAGTGGGAGTATCGCTACACCCAGGGCCGATTCCCGGCGAGCGTGCAGGCCAGGCTGGTCGGCGACGATGGCAGCGTGGTCCCGAACGACGGCGAAGCGCTCGGCGAGCTGGAGGTTCGCGGCCCGTGGATCACCGGCTCCTACTACTCGCCGGACGGCGCCGAGGTCGACCCGGACAAGTTCGACGACGGCTGGCTGCGCACCGGTGACGTGGGCAAGATCAGCCAGGACGGCTACCTCACCCTGGTGGACCGGTCCAAGGACGTGATCAAGTCCGGCGGCGAATGGATTTCGTCGGTGGACCTGGAGAACGCCGTGATGGGTCACCCGGCCGTCGCCGAGGCGGCCGTGATCGGCGTGCCGGACGAGAAGTGGGACGAGCGGCCGCTGGTGGCGATCGTGCTCGCCGAGGGCGCCGAGGCGAAAGCCGATGAGCTGCGCGACTTCCTGGCCGACAAGTTCGCGAAATGGCAACTGCCGGAACGCTGGACGTTCATCGCCGAGGTGCCGAAGACCAGCGTCGGCAAGTTCGACAAGAAGCGCCTGCGCGCCCAGTACGCCGATGGCGACCTGACGGTCACCACGCTGTCCTGATCGCGGTGAGCCCGGCGCGAAAGTACTTGCCGCGCCGGGCTACTGCGTAGGCGATCAGCAGTTACGCAGTTCCGGGCTCTGATTCAGCAGCTGAGCCCTGGTGCCGATGAACGTGCTGTAGGTCTCGCCACCGACCGCGGAAAGCGGGAAGACGGCCACCCGATGGCAGTTCTGGAAGGCGATTTTCACGCCGAAGTGCCGTTCCAGCCCGCCGCGGATCGCGTCGGAGGCCATGGCGCGCAGCAGCTGCCCACGCGCCACCTCGTCCGGCGGCGCGACCAGGTTGTCGGCGTATTCTTCGGTGCCGGAACGCAGTTCACCGGCTACCCGGCTGACCACTTCCCAGGCGTAGGGCAGCGACTGGCGCACCACCTCGACGAAATCGGCGTCGTCGACTTCACCGCGTTCGGCGCGTTCGAGCAGTGGGGCGGGGACATCGAGGGACATAGCGCTCTCCTCCAAGGGTGGATGGCTGATGCGATGCGTCCCGATTCTAATCGAAAGTCGTTGTCAACAATCCTGGATTCGCCGCGAAAGTGCTGCTTTCAGTGCGGTTTTCGTATCCGTCGCCAGGGTGCGGACCAGTTCGCCAGCCGGTAACTCGGGTGCCAGGGTGTGGGTTTGTCCGGCCCAGAGGTTCACGTTCTCCGGGTTGCCCGCGGCCCGCGCTTCGGCCCGCAAAGGCGCGGTGGCGTAATGGATTTCCGGATACGCGACGGGCGCGGTCGCGCTGTGCTCGACCATGAATCGGTTGCGCAGGCCACGGGCCCGGCGACCGGTGAAGGCGCGGGTGAGCATGGTTGGGGTGTCGGCGGCGAGTGCGGCGCGGTGCACCGGATTGGTGCCCGCCTCGGGGCAGCGCAGGAACACCGTGCCGAGTTGCACGGCCGCCGCGCCCGCGGCGAGTGCTGCCGCGATGCCGGCGCCCGTGCTGATGCCACCGGTGGCGACCACCGGCTTGTCCGTCGCCGCGGTCAGGATTTGCAGCAGCGCCAGCACGCTGAGCGGATCGGTGGCGTCGTCCTCGGTCCGGTCGACGAAGGTGGCGCGATGCCCGCCCGCCTCCGCGCCCTGCGCGATCAGTACATCGGCACCGCGCTCGACCGCGATCTGCGCTTCGGCCGCCGAGGTCACGGTCACCCAGCTCTCGGAGCCGACGGCACGCAGCCGGGCGATCTCCTCGGCGGTCGGGCAGCCGAAGGTGAAGGAGACGACCGCGACCGGATCGGCGACGAGCAGATCCAGCTTGGCGTCCCAGTCGTCGGTGTCGCACTTCGCGTCGCCGACCTGATGGTCTCGCGCGAGCTCGGCAAGGTAGTCGGCGAATGCGGCCGCGGGCGTAGCCGGGCCGGGCACGAAGAGATTGACGCCGAAGGGGGAGTCGGTCGCGGCGCGGGTGGCGGTGATCCGGGCGGCGGTGTCGGTCGCGCTCAGATAACCGGCGGCCAGCAGGCCGAAGCCACCGGCTTCGGCGACCGCGGCGGTCAACTCGGGAGTAGAGGGGCCACCGGCCATCGGGGCAAGGACAATCGGGACACGCAAGTCATCGATGATCACGACTCCAGTTTGGCCTACTGGACGGGTGACCCGGTATTTACCTGCGTCTTTGCCGCAGAAGGTTGCGGAATGGTCACGACGGGGTAGAGTTCCCGTCACAACGGATGCCAAACCGTTACATCGCAAGCTTCACCGGATCGTTACCGAACCGGTCCGCGACAGGCCCGGCACCGCTGAACCACTAGTTCTTCGGACGCAAGGACGCAGCTTTGTCGCATCATCGGGTAGGCCCCAGTTCTATTACCGTCATGAGCCTTATCGGCGATGATATCTCGGGTCGGCCGACGCGGCATCGCGTCGAGTCGACCGCGACCGAGCGGGTGAAGGTCGCCGCCGGTGTCGCGGTCGCCGCGGGCGCCCTGATCGGCACCGTCTCGCAGATCGCCCCGGCCGTCGCCAGCCCGCTGCTCCCCGGCGCGCACGACGGCGACGAGGCCGACGCTCCCATGACCTTCCGCGGCACCGGCATTCTCCCGGTCGCCCAGACCAAGGTCGCCACCCCCGCACCGGAGGCCCCGGCCCCCGAGGCGCCGGTCGCCACCCAGGTCGCCGCTTCCGTCGCCGCACCGTTCGGCCTGCCGAACCTGCCGCCGGAGATCGCGGGCCCGCTGGCCCAGGCCGAGCAGATCCTCAAGGGTGTGCAGCAGCAGGTCGCGCCCCCCGCCGCCCCGATGGGCGCGGTGCGTCCGGTCGGCGGCGAGATCAGCTCCGGATTCGGCAGCCGCTGGGGCGAAATGCACTACGGCCTCGACTTCGCCGATCAGATCGGCGCCCCCATCCACTCGGTGAGCAACGGCACCGTGATCGAGGCGGGCCCCGCGTCCGGCTTCGGCCTGTGGGTGCGCGTGCAGCAGGACGACGGCACCACCGCCGTCTACGGCCACGTCAACGAGATGCTCGCGCACGTCGGCCAGCGGGTCAACGCGGGCGATGTGATCGCCACCGTCGGCAACCGGGGCAACTCGACCGGCCCCCACTTGCATCTGGAGATCTGGGATCAGGGCGGCAACAAGATCGACCCGATGCCGTACTTGGCAGCCAAGGGAGTGCCGCTGCAGTGGGGCCCCTCGGCGCACTGATTCCGCTGCCCGGCTTGATATTCCGCCGATCTTCGCACCCGCTTGTGGCCATGGCTCCCCACCAGGACCGGTCGGTCGATAGGCTCGGGTCGTGACAGAGCTGGGCGACATCTTCGAGCCTGGATCGCCGCACGGCCGCACCTATGCCGTGCTGGTGCATCATCCGCGATCGAGTCTTGCCGATATCGCGCAGTACCTGGGCGTTTCGGAGGAGACCGCAGCGGCCTCGTTGAACGTGCTTGCCGACCTGCGCGCCGCCGTGCGCGTGTCGGCCCCCGACGGCGCGTCCGCGGTGTGGGACGCCCATGCCCCGGAGTCGTTGTCCGAGGCCGAGGCTCGGCGACGGCAACAGCAGATCAACCAGATGCACACCGCCGCAGCGCGGCTCAGCGAGACGTTCCGCTCGGTGCGCCGCTCGCCGCGCAGCAACGGCGCCGTGGTGCCGGTCTTCGAACGCCTGGAAATGCTCGCCGATTTCGAGGAGATGCAGACCAGCGCACGCACCTGCGTCAAGGTGGTCGAGCGCGGGCCCTATCTCAGCGACGTCGAGCGCGAGCGACAGCTGTTCCAGCTCAAGCGGAATCGGCTCGGCGAGGGCATCCGCTACCAGACGCTCTACCAGGACACCATCTATCAGGACGCGGAACGGCTGCGCCACGCGCTGTCCACCAATGCCAGTGGGGCACAGGCCCGGACGTTGCCCGAGCCGCCGTTCAAAATGATCATCAGCGACGACGAACGCGCTAGCCTGGTGCTGCACGTCGACGAACGCCGCCCGGACCCCATGGGCTTGCGGATCACCGGCTCACCCGCGCTGGACCTGCTGATCAAAACGTTCGACGTGCTGTGGTCGCTGGCCGCGCCCATCTCGGTGAACCCGACCGCGGAGGCCCTCGACGAACGCGACCGCGCGATCCTCACGCTGATGGGTCTCGGTGCCACCGACGACACCATCGCGCGACGGCTCGGGATGTCTCGGCGTACTGTGGTCCGCCGGACCGCGCGACTACTGGAGCGGCTCGGCGCGAGCACCCGATTCCAGGCCGGGGTGCAGGCAACCCGGCGTGGTTGGTTGTGAACTAGTTCACCGATCCGGGTACTCCTGCAACACGACCGGTTCGATACCGATATAAACCCTGGCATCTGGCTGGACACCGCTTCCATGGGGGTAGCGGCGGATGTGTGACGAAGAACAGGAGCCGAACAAGGGGGGCGCGGACCGCATGTGAGGGAGCGCAGCGAGCGAACCAAAGACACAGCGCGGTCTTCCGCGCACGACGGAGCCGAGCGCCAGCGAGGCGCAGTCGTGTGCGGGCCGTAGTAATCCAAGACAGCAGGCGTGGCAACCGATCAGTCCCTTATATGATTGCTCGGACCGCGCTGGCCCCGGACGATACGCCCTCGATATGGGTAGGGCCGGGTCCTAGCTCGATGCGAGAGGTGAATGCACTCGAATGGAAACTGCCCGTCGTTCCGCTCGTGGTAGCCGTCGCCGCAGGTCGGGCAGCCCGCTGTTCGGGCAGTTGCTGACCGCCGCCGTTGAATCCGAGGCCAATGAGGTCGCCGTTCGCTTCAATCCGTCGGGTCAGCTCGACGACGAACGCCAGCTGACCTACGCCCAACTGGACGCCACTTCCTCGCGGCTGGCCAGGGAACTGATCGAACGCGGTATCGGTCCCGGCGACGTGGTCGCCATCGGCATCGCCCGCAGCCTGCAGTCCGTGGTCGCCGTGTGGGCGATCGCGAAGACCGGCGCGGCGTACGTGCCGGTGGACCCGGCGTACCCGACCGATCGCATCAACCACATCCTGTCCGACTCCGGCGCCACGGTCGGCCTGACCACTTCGGCGCACCGCCCGGTGCTCGGCACCGGCGTGTACTGGATCGAACTGGACGACCCGGTGCAGGCCGCGCGCATCGCCGCCCGCCCCGAGCACCCGATCTCCTACACCGACCGGGTGCGTCCGCTGGACGAGCGGCACCCGGCCTACGTCATCTACACCTCCGGTTCGACCGGTCGCCCCAAGGGCGTCGTGGTCACCCACACCGGACTGGCGGGCCTGGTGGCCGCCGAACGCGACCACTACGGCGTGACCGCCGATTCGCGAGTGCTGCATGTGTGCTCGCCGAACTTCGATGTGTCGATCCTGGAGTTGCTGCTCGCCTTCTCGACGGGCGCGACGCTGGTGATCGCGCCGCCGTCGGTGTTCGGCGGATACGAGCTCGCCGACCTGCTGCGCCGCGAACGCGTCACGCACATGCTGATCACGCCGGGCGCGCTGGAATCGGTCGACCCGACCGACCTGGACGACCTGCGCGTCGTGGTGGTGGCCGGTGACAAGTTCGGCCCGGAACTGGTCGGCCGCTGGGCCGCGGACCGCGAGTTCTACAACGGCTACGGGCCCACCGAGGCCTCCATTCTCGCGACGAGCTCGGCGCGGATGCTGCCGAACGACGCCATCACCATCGGCTCGGCGATTCCGGGAGTCGGTGCGTTCGTGCTGGATTCGCGGCTGCGGCCGGTGCCCGCCGGGGTGGTCGGCGAGCTGTACCTGTCCGGTCCCGCGCTCGCCCAGGGGTATCTCGGCAAGCCGGGGCTCACCGCGGAACGCTTCGTGGCCAGCCCGTTCGGCGCCGACACCGATACGCCGGGCGCGCGGCTGTACCGCACCGGAGACCTGGTGCGCCGCACCGAATCCGAAGACGGCGGCGTCATCGAGTACCTCGGCCGCTCCGACTTCCAGGTCAAGATCCGCGGCTTCCGTATCGAACTCGGCGAGATCGACAACGCGCTGACCGCGCACCCGGACATCGACTACGCCGCCACCCTCGGCAAGACACTGCCGTCCGGCGCGACCGCGCTGGTGTCCTACGTGCTGCCGCGCGCCGGAACCACCGTCGACACCGGCGAACTCGCCGAGTTCATCGGAGAGTCGCTGGCCGCGTACATGATTCCGGCCGCCATCATGGTGCTCGACGAGATCCCGCTGACCCCGGTCGGCAAGCTGGACCGCGCGGCACTGCCCGCGCCGGTGTTCGCCGCCAAGGCTTTCCGCGCCCCGTCCACCCCGGTGGAGGAGATCGTCGCCGACGTGTTCGCGGCGCTGCTGATGACCGGCGACGAGGGCCGGGTCGGCGTGGACGACGACTTCTTCGAACTCGGCGGCAATTCGCTGCTCGCCGCGCAGGCCGCCGCCCGGATCGGGTCGGCGCTGCAGGTGCGAGTGCCGGTGCAGCTGCTGTTCGAGGCGACCACCGTTGCCGCGCTCGCCGAACGAGTCGAGCAGCACGCGGGTTCGGCCGCCGGTCAGGCGTTGCACGCCCGGCCGCGCCCGTCCAAGGTGCCGCTGTCCTACGCGCAGCAGCGGATGTGGTTCCTGAACCGGTTCGATCCGGCCAGTGCCGTCAACAACGTTCCGGCCGCGGTGCGGTTGTCCGGCCAGCTCGATATCGACGCGATGCGCGCCGCCGTGCGCGACCTCGCGGAGCGGCACGAGGTGCTGCGCACCCTGTACCCCGAGGTCGACGGCGAGGGTTACCAGCGGGTGCTGGCGACCGGAGATCCGCGCGCGGTACCGGAATTCGTGGTCGAGCAGGCGACCGAGGCCGAGCTGCCCGGGCTGGTCGCCGCGGCGGTGACCGAGGGCTTCGACGTGACCGTCGCGCCGCCGGTGCGGGTGCGGCTGCTCGAGCTGAGCGAGACCGAGCACGTGCTGGTCTGCGTGGTGCACCACATTGCCGGTGACGGCTTCTCGATGGGCCCGCTGACCCGCGACCTGATGGCCGCCTACCTGGACCGGATGCGCGGTGGCGCACCGGAATGGCCGCCGCTCGAGGTGCAGTACGCCGACTACGCGATCTGGCAGCGCGAGATTCTCGGCGCCGAGGACGACCCGGAATCGGTGCTGGCCAAGCAGATCGACTACTGGCGCACCGAATTGGCCGCGCTGCCCGAGCAATTGGAACTGCCCGCGGACCGGCCGCGGCCCGCGGTCGCGTCCAACCGCGGCGCCACCCTGGCCTTCGAGATCGGCCCGGACGTGCACGCCGCGCTGAGCCGCCTTGCGCACGGCCACAATTCGACCCTGTTCATGGTTGTGCACGCCGCGCTCGCGGTGCTACTCGCCCGCCTGTCCGACACCAAGGACATCGCCGTCGGCACCCCGGTCGCCGGTCGCGGTGAGGCCGCGCTGGACGATCTGATCGGCATGTTCGTCAACACCCTGGTGCTGCGCACCGATATCGACTCCGGCGTGACGTTCGACGAGCTGCTGCGCGAGGTGCGCCGGATCGACGTCGAGGCGTTCGGCCACGCCGACGTGCCGTTCGAGCGGCTGGTGGAGCTGCTGGATCCGGCGCGTTCCGCGGCCAGGCACCCGCTGTTCCAGGTGATGCTGACCTTCCAGAACCTGGCGCGCACCGAACTGGAACTGCCCGGCCTCTCGGCGTCGGCGGTGGATCTCGCGATGCCCCTTGCCAAGTTCGATCTGCAGCTGGCCTTGGTCGAGCGGATCGACAGACATGGTGCGGCCGAAGGCATTTCGGCGGCCTTCACCTACGCCACCGACCTGTTCGACGAGGCGACCGTGCAGGACTTCGCCGACCGCTTCGGCCGGATCCTGGCCGCGGTCGCAGGCGATTCCGATATCACCGTCGGCGATATCGACGTGCTCGCGCCGGGTGAACGCGAGCTGGTGCTGCACGAGTGGAACAGCCCGGGCGCCTCGGTGCCCGAGGTCACCCTGGTCGATCTCATCGGTGCCCAGGCCCGCAGGCGACCGGACGCGGGCGCGATCCGCTACGGGGACACCACACTCACCTTCGGCGAGTTGCAGCGCCGCGCCAACAAGGTGGCGCGGGCACTGATCGCGCAGGGCGTCGGCCCGGAATCACTGGTCGCCGTTGCGGTTCCGCGCACCGAGGAGCTGCCGATCGCGCTGCTCGCGGTGCTCACCGCGGGCGCTGGATACCTGCCGATCGATACCACCTACCCCGCGCAGCGGTTGGAGTTCATGCTCTCTGACGCCGCTCCGGCGTGCGTCCTGACCACCGCGAGCGAGCTGGAATCCGTTCCGGCGGGCGATATTCCGGTAATCCTGCTGGAGGACGCGGACGACTTCGCCGATGGTCGGGTCCGTACCGCCGAGCGGACCGCACCGCTGCGGCCGGACAACCTGGCCTACGTCATCTACACCTCCGGTTCGACCGGCGTGCCCAAGGGTGTCGGCGTCGCGCACCGCAATGTGGTGCAGCTGTTCGCGAACACCCAGGGGCTGTTCGAATTCGACGAGACCGACGTGTGGACGCTGTTCCACTCGTTCGCGTTCGACTTCTCGGTCTGGGAGCTGTGGTGCGCGCTGGCCAACGGCGGCACCGTCGTGGTGGTCGATTACCTGACCTCCCGGTCGCCGGAACTGTTCCGCGAGTTGCTGATTCGCGAGCAGGTCACCGTGCTCAACCAGACCCCGTCGGCGTTCTATCAGCTCGCCGAGGCCGACCGCGCCGCGCAGGCCGCCGATCAGGCCAAGTTCGCGCTGCGCTACGTGGTGTTCGGCGGTGAGGCACTGGACCTGCGCCAGCTGCAGCGCTGGTACGAGCGGCACGCGGTGGACGCCCCGTGGCTGGTCAACATGTACGGCATCACCGAAACCACGGTGCACGTGTCGTTCCTGTCGCTGGACGAGCAGATGGTCGACAACGCGGCCAGCGTCATCGGCCGCGCGCTGCCCGGCCTGGACGCCTACGTGCTCGAGGACCGGCTGCACCCCTCGCCGGTCGGCGTGGCAGGCGAGATCTACGTCGCCGGGACCCAGCTGTCCCGCGGCTACCTCGGCCGTCCCGCGCTCGCCGCGACCAGGTTCGTCGCGAATCCGTTCGGCGCGCCTGGAACTCGGATGTACCGCACCGGCGACATCGGCCGCTGGGTCGGCTTCGGCGGGCAGGCGACGCTGGAGTACGCCGGTCGCGGCGACCAGCAGGTGCAGTTGCGCGGCTTCCGCATCGAGCTCGGCGAGATCGAGTCGGCGCTGGTGCGCTGCCCCGGCGTGAGCCAGGCGGTGGTGCTGGTGCTCGCCGACGAGAACGCGGGTGACCGGCTCATCGGATACGTCGTGCCCGACACCGGATCTCAGCTCGACCCGGTCGAATTGCGCAGCCAGGTCGGCGAATTCCTCACCGGCTACATGGTGCCGGACGCGATCGTGGTCCTGGACGCGCTCCCGCTGACGCCGAACGGCAAGCTGGACCGAAAGGCCCTGCCCGCACCGGAATTCCTCAGCACCGCAGCCTTCCGCGCGCCGAGTTCGCCGGTCGAACAGGCGGTCGCCGAGGTGTTCGCCGGACTGCTCGGCGCCAACGAGATCGGCCTGGACGACGACTTCTTCGGCCTCGGCGGCAACTCGCTGCTGGCCACCAGGGTGGTCGCCCGGATCAACGAGGCGCTCGACGCGAACCTCGTCGTGCGCGAACTGTTCGAGTCGCCCACTGTCGCCGCGCTGGCCGCCCGCGTCGTGCCCGGCGCGGCCAAGGCGTCCGGCGCCCGACCGCCGCTGGCGCGGATGCCGCGCACCGATCAGGTGCCGTTGTCCCTTGCCCAGCAACGGATGTGGGTGCTCAACCAGTTCGATCCGGACTCGCCCGCCTACAACATCCCCCTCGCCATCCGGCTGTCCGGCGTGCTCGACGTGCCCGCGCTGCGCAACGCCGTCGCCGACGTGCTGGAGCGGCACGAGACCCTGCGCACCCGTTACCCCGCGGACCCGTCCGGGGTGGCCCACCAGGAGATCCTGTCGGTCCGCGAGTCGCTGCCCGGCGGCCTGGAGACCGTGTCCACCGCGGACCCGATCGGCCGCATCACCGAGCTGCTGGCCACCGGATTCGATGTGACGCAACAGGTTCCGGTGCGCGCACTGCTGCTCGCGGTCGGCCAGGACGAGCACCTGCTCGCGCTGGTCGTGCATCACATCTCCGCCGACGGTGCCTCGATGGCCCCGCTGGCGCGCGACCTGGTGACCGCGTATCTCGCGCGGATCGGCGGCAATTCGCCGCGCTGGTCGCCGCTGGAGGTGCAGTACGCGGACTTCGCCAGCTGGCAGCGCACCGTCATCGGCACCGATGACGACGAGAACTCTATCGCCGCACGGCAATTGGCGTACTGGCGCGAGCAGCTGGCCGGACTGACCGGCGAGCTGAACCTGCCGCTGGACCGCCCGCGCCCCGCCGTTCCGTCGATGCGCGGCGCCTCGACCGGCTTCGCCGTCTCGCCGGAGGTGCACGCGGCGCTGGTTCGGCTTGCGCGCGAACACAATTCGACGTTGTTCATGGTCGTGCACGCCGCGCTGGCGGTGCTGCTGGCCCGGCAGTCGAACAACAGCGATATCGCCATCGGCACGCCGATCGCGGGTCGCGGCGAACGCGCGCTGGACGAGCTGGTCGGCATGTTCGTCAACACGCTCACCCTGCGCACCGCCGTCGAGCCGAGCGTGTCCTTCGCCGAACTCGTCGATCGGGCCCGCGAGACCGACCTGGCCGCCTTCGCCAACGCCGACATCCCGTTCGAGCGGGTCGCCGAGGTGGTCGCCGCCGGTCACGCGACGGTCTACAACCCGCTGTTCGGCGTGGTGCTGTCGTTCCAGAACAACGAGCAACCGAAGCTGGAACTGCCCGGCCTGACGATCACCGGACTGGACGGCGGCGAGATCGCGGCCAAGTTCGACCTGCAGGTGAACGTCGACCCGCGGCACAACGCCGAGGGCGCGCCGGACGAGCTGATCACCGCGATCACCTACGCGACAGACCTTTTCGACGAGTCCACGGTGCAGGCGCTGTGCCGCAGGCTGGAGCGGGTGCTGACCGCGGTGGTCGCCGATCCGCAGGTGCGGGTGGGCGATATCGATCTGCTCGACGCTCAGGAGCGCGAGCGGGTGCAGTCCGCTGCGGAATCGGCACAGGAGCCCGCCACCTCGGGCGCGACGACCACCACCGGAACCGCGCTGACGCAGGCACTGACCGCCGTGGTCGAGGACGACCCGGATGGTCCCGCGCTGGTCGCCGGTGAGGACGCGGTGTCCTACCAGGAACTCGACGCACGGTCGTCCCGCCTGGCCCGGGTGCTCGCCGCCCGTGGCTGCGGCCCCGGCGACGGTGTCGCGCTCCGGTTCGATCGCGGTGTCGACGCGGTGGTGGCGACCTGGGCCGTGCTCAAGGCCGGTGCCGCCGTAGTGCCGCTGGCATCGGTCGACGCACCGATTCCGGCCGCTCCGGTCGTCAAGGTCGGGCTCACCAGTGCTGCGGCCCCGACGGCAGGCGATGTCGACTGGCTCGTGCTCGACGATCCCGCGGTGGCCGCCCAGATCGCGGCCGAGTCGCCGCGGCCGGTGACCTACGCGCACCGCACGCGAGTGCTGCGCGGCACCGATCCGGCCTTCGTCGGGGCGCGCACGATCGGCTACGACGAGCTGGCCGGTGCGGCAGACCAGTTGCGCACGGGCACCGAGCTGACCTTCGAATCGCGCACCTTCCAGTTCGGCGGTCCGGCGGAGCTGGCGTTGATCGAGGTGGTCGCGGCGGGATCGTGCGGGGCCTCCATGGTGCTCGTGCCGGACGATGCCGACCTGACCGAGGCGCTCGCGGACGAGTGGGTCAGCCACCTGCTGACCGACCGCGCGGGAGCCAGTACCCTCGATCCGACGGCCCTGGAGGATCTGCGGGCCGTGGTGCTCGCCGACGGCGGCGATGTCAGTAGCGCATGGACGCAGGTGGCGACGGTGGTCGCGCTGTCCGATGTGCTGCGTGCGGGGTAAAACCCGGCTGGTACCGGGTGCAAGCCCCTAAAAACATGACTAGGGTCACTCGGGACCGGTTTGCCGAATCAGGGCGGCCGTTGCAAGGTGTGGCTTCAACATGTTCGACAGGCAGGATGAGCAGAGTTTCATGGTTCGTGTTTTGGGGGACGTGCGTCGGATTGGTCGGCGGGGAAGCAAGATCCTGGCACTGGTGAACGCATGACGCGTTCCGCTCGTGTCCGCCCAGCTCGGACCCGGCGGCCCCGGGTCATCACACTGCCGCAGCTGATGGCGACCGCCGTCGAAGCGAACCCTGACGGCGTCGCCCTCACCTATGCCGACGCGACCACGACACTGGCGCAACTGAGCTACGCCGAGCTCGACGAGCGGTCGACCCGCTTGGCGCGGCTGCTGATCGAGCGCGGCGTCGGCCCGGAAGATCTTGTCGCGATCGGTGTTCCGCGCTCGATCGAATCCGTACTCGCGGTCTGGGCGGTGGCCAAGTCCGGCGCAGGCTTCGTGCCGGTGGACCCGAACTACCCGGCCGACCGCATCGAACACATGGTGAAGGACTCCGGCGCGGTCTTCGGCCTGACGACGGCTCAGGCCGCCACCCAGCTGCCGGGGCAGGTCGAATGGCTTGTCATCGATAGCGACACCACCCTGCGCTCGCTCGAACGGCACTCGACCGAGCCGATCACCAACGCCGATCGGGTGCGCCAGCTGCGCGCCGAGCATCCGGCCTGGGTGATCTACACCTCCGGTTCGACCGGGGTGCCGAAGGGCGTCGTCGCCACCCAGGCCGGGCTGGCCGGGTTCTGCGAGGAGCAGCGCACCCACTACGGCGTCACGAGTACCGCACGGACCCTGCACTTTTCGTCGCCCTCGTTCGACGCGTCGATGCTGGAGCTGCTGCTCGCGCTCGGCGGCGCGGCGACCATGGTCGTGGTGGCCCCGACGGTGTTCGGCGGTGACGATCTCGCCGAGCTGCTGCGCCGCGAACGGGTGACGCACGCGTTCATCACGCCCGCCGCGCTGGCCTCGATCGATCCCGCCGGTCTCGACGATCTCGGGGTGGTCGCCGTCGGTGGCGAGGCCTGGCCGCCGGATCTGGTGCGGCGCTGGATACTTCCGGTCTCCGGCGGCGTTCGCGCGCTGTTCAACGTATACGGGCCCACGGAGACCACCATCGTGGTGAATATCGGTACGCCGCTGGTGCTCGACGCCCCGCTGACCATCGGCGGGCCGATTCGCGGCGTCACCGAATATGTGCTGGACGAACGGCTTTCGCCGGTGCCGGACGGTGTGGTCGGCGAGCTGTACATCGCGGGCGCGCAGGTGGCCCGCGGCTACCACGAGCGACCGGCGCTCACCGCCACTCACTTCGTGGCGAATCCGTTCGATCCCAACGGGTCTCGGCTGTATCGCTCCGGCGACCTGGTCAGATGGGTGGATGCATCGCGAAGCGATTCGATGGGGGGTGGTGGTCGGGCGACGGGTGGGCCGGCGGAGGGTCGGCTGGAGTATGCGGGGCGCAACGACCTCCAGGTGAAGGTGCGTGGTTTCCGCATCGAGCTCGGCGAGATCGACGCGGTGCTCGCCACCCACGACAGCGTCGACTTCGCGGTGACCGTCGGGCATCAGCTCGACAGCGGGACAACGATTCTGGCGTCCTACGTGCTGGCCGCGCCCGGCGCGGCGGTGGACACCGACGAGCTGATCGCGGTCGCCGAGCACCGGTTGCCCGCGCACATGGTGCCGACCATCATCACGGTGCTGGACGAGATCCCGCTGTCGCCGACCGGCAAGCTGGACCGGCGCGCACTGCCCGCACCGCAGCTGCAGACCAAGGAATTCCGCGCGCCGAGTGGGCAACTGGAGCAGCTGGTCGCGCAGATCTTCGCGGAGCTGCTGGACGCCGGCGCGCCGATCGGCGCCGACGACGACTTCTTCGAGCTCGGCGGCAACTCGCTGATCGCCACCAAGGTGGTGGCCAGGATCGGCGCGCAGATCGGCGCCAGGGTGCCCGCGCGGACCGTCTTCGAGGCGCCGACGGTCGCCGGTCTGGCCGAGCGGCTCGCCCCGCTCACCGGGTCGGGCGGCAGGCAGGCGCTGGCGCGGATGCCACGCCCCGAACACATTCCGTTGTCGCTGGCGCAGCAGCGGATGTGGTTCCTGAACCAGTTCGACACCGCGTCGGCGGCGAACAACATTCCGTTCGCGATCCGGCTCTCCGGCGCGCTGGACGTGCCCGCGCTGCGGGCGGCGGTCGCCGATCTGGTCGAGCGGCACGAGACCCTGCGCACGGTCTACCCGGCGGTGGACGGCACCGGCTACCAGGTGGTGTTGCCCGCAGAACAGGCGACGCCCGAGCTGTCGATCTCCGAGATCTCCGAGTCCGAGCTGCCGAGCAAGCTGGCCGAGTTCATGCTGGCCGGATTCGATGTCGCGGTCGAAGTGCCGCTGCGAATGGCGTTGCTCCACTTGGGCAGTGACGACTACGTGCTCGCGGTGGTCGTGCACCACATCGCGGCCGACGGTACCTCGATGGCGCCGATGGTGCAGGACCTGACCGTCGCGTACTTCGCCCGCACCGCGGGCGCCGCGCCCGGCTGGGCGCCGTTGCCGGTGCAATACGCCGACTATGCCCTGTGGCAGCGCGCGATGCTCGGCGACGAGAACGATCCCAAGTCGGTGGCCGCCGAGCAGATCGGTTACTGGCGAAACGCTTTGGCGGGTCTGCCCGGCAGGCTCGAGCTGCCCGCGGATCGGCCACGGCCCGCATTGGCTTCCAGTCGAGGCGGCGTCTACACGTTCGAGGTGGATGCCCAGACCACCGCCAAGCTCGACGCGATCGCGCAGGACACGGGTGCCTCGCTGTTCATGGTGGTGCACGCGGCCTTCGCGGCATTGCTGACCCGGCTGTCGGGTTCCACCGACATCGCCATCGGTACGCCGGTGGCGGGCCGCGGCGAGGCGGAGCTGGACGGCCTGATCGGCATGTTCGTCAACATGCTCGTGCTGCGCACCGAGAGCGCGCCGGGTGCATCGTTCCGTGAGCTGGTCGAGTCGGCCAAAAAGGTTGACCTCGCGGCTTTTTCGCATGTGGAGCTACCGTTCGAGCGGCTCGTCGAGGTGCTCGATCCCGCGCGTTCGCAGGCGCATCATCCGCTGTTCCAAGTGGCGCTGTTCTTCCAGAACATGGAGAAACCCGCGTTGGAACTACCGGGGCTGTCCGCGTCGGCTTTGGATCTCGACGGTGCGGCAGCCAAGTTCGACCTGCAGTTGACGGTCACCCCGCACGAGGGCGAGAACACCGGCCTCTCGGCCATGTTCAGCTACGCCACCGACCTGTTCGACGAGGCGACGGTGGCGCGGTTCGCCGCCCGATTCCGCCGACTGCTGCGCGCGGTCACCGCCGATCCGGACCGGGCGGTGGGCGATGCCGACCTGCTATCGCTGGTCGAGCGGGATCGAATCCTGTTCGAGTGGAACGACACCCGGCAACGGGTGGCGCCGCATCTGCTGCTCGACGGCTATCGGCAGACGGTGGCCGCCAACCCGGAGGCTGTTGCGCTCGCCTATGAGGGCACCGAGCTCACCTATCGCGAGTTCGATGAGCGGGTCAACAAGCTTGCCCGGTTGCTGATTTCGCAGGGTGTCGGCGCGGAGTCGCTGGTGGGTCTGGCGATTCGTCGGTCCATCGACCTCGTCGTCGGCATGTACGCGATCGTGACCGCGGGCGGCGCGTACGTGCCGTTGGATCCGAATCATCCGGCCGAGCGGATCGCGCACATCCTCGACACCGCCCAACCCGCCTGTGTCGTCACAACTTCCGCCGACGCGGTCGCCTTGCCGGACGGCATTGCGGCGGTCGCTATCGATACCGCCGACCTCGCGCGATTCGATGGCACGCCGGTTCGCGCGGACGAGCTGCTGCGGCCGGTATCGCCGCTGAACCCCGCGTACGTCATCTTCACCTCCGGCTCCACCGGTCGCCCCAAGGGCGTCGCGGTGTCACACGCGGCGATCAACAACCAGATCGAATGGATGCTCGCCGAGTACCCGCTCAACCAAGACGACGTCTACCTGCAGAAGACCGCGACCACCTTCGACGTGTCGCTGTGGGGCTTCTTCATGCCGCTGCGCGTGGGCGCGAAGCTGGTCGTCGCGACGCCGGACGGTCATCGTGACCCGGCCTACGTCGCGGAAACCATTGCCGCGCAGTCGGTGACGGTCACCGACTTCGTGCCGTCGATGCTGACGATCTTCGCCGCGCACACCGCCAAGGGCGCCATCCCGACGCTGGAGCAGATCTTCGTGATCGGTGAGGCATTGCCACCGGAGACGGTCACCGCGGTGCACGCGGTGATCGACGCCGACGTGCACAACCTCTACGGTCCCACCGAGGCCGCCGTGTCGGTGACCTACTGGCCCGCCGACGGCTCCGATACCCGCTCGGTGCCGATCGGGTTGCCGCAGTGGAACACTCGCGTGTACGTGCTCGACGCGCGGCTGCGCCCGGTACCCGACGGTGTCGCGGGCGAGCTGTACCTGGCCGGTGATCAACTGGCGCGTGGGTACGTGCGCAGGCCCGATCTGACGGCGGATCGCTTCGTGGCGAATCCGTTCGGCACCGGTCAGCGCATGTATCGCACCGGCGACCTCGTGGTGTGGCGCAAGGCCTCCGGCGCGGACGCCGACGAGGACATGGTGCTCGACTACCTCGGGCGCACCGACTTCCAGGTGAAGTTCCGCGGTCAGCGGATCGAGCTCGGCGAGATCGAAACCGCGCTGCTCGCCCAGCCTTCGGTGAGCCAGTCCGTCGCGCTGGTCAGCCAGTCGACGCTCGGTGACCAGCTGGTCGCCTACGCCGTCGCCGCGCCCGGCGACCGGATCGACCCGCAGGAGTTGCGGGCCGCCATCGCGGAAACGCTGCCCACCTACATGGTTCCGTCCGCCATCGTCGCGCTCGACGAGTTGCCGCTGAACCCCAGCGGCAAGCTGGATCGCAAGGCGCTGCCCGAGCCGATGTTCACGGCGCGCGAATTCCGCGCGCCCGCAACGCCGGTCGAGGAGATCGTGGCCGGCGTCTTCGGTGAGGTGCTCGGACTGACCCGGGTCGGCGCCGACGACGACTTCTTCGCGCTCGGCGGCAACTCGCTGATCGCCACCCAGGTGGTGGCGCGGCTGGGTGCCGCCATCGGCGGCCGTGTGCCGGTGCGGACGCTGTTCGAAGCACCCACCGTTGCCGGTCTCGCGGCCGTGGTCGACTCGCAGGTGCACAGCCGTCCCGGGGTCGAGCTCGGCAGCATCGCGCGGCCGGACGAGCTGCCGCTGTCGTTGGCGCAGCGCCGGATGTGGTTCCTCAACCGCTTCGACCAGTCCGACGACGAGACGGCCGGGTCGGCCGCCTACAACCTGCCGTTCGCCTTGCGGCTGACCGGCGCGCTGGATGTGGCCGCGCTCGGTGCGGCACTGCACGATGTGGTGGCGCGGCACGAGGTGCTGCGCACCGTCTACCCCGAGACAGCCGATGGCCCGATCCAGGTTGTGTTGCCGCCCAACGAGGTTGCGCTCGATGTCACGCCGCGGCTGCTGAGCGAGACCGACGTGGCGAGCGCGGTGTACGCGCTGGCGTCGAGTTCGTTCGACGTGACCACCGAGGTCCCGGTGCGGGTGGCGCTGCTTCAGGTCGACGGCTACGCGGACGCGTATGTGCTTGCCGTAGTGGTGCATCACATCGCCGCCGACGGGTCCTCGATGGGCCCACTGGTGCGTGACGTGATGATCGCCTACGCCGCGCGGACCGCGGGCGAGGCGCCGAGCTGGGCGCCGCTGCGGGTGCAGTACGCCGATTACGCGCTGTGGCAGCGTGCGGTGCTCGGCGACGAGGCCGACGCCGAATCGATTGCCGCGCAGCAGATCAGCTTCTGGCGCTCGCACCTGGCCGACCTGCCGGATCTGCTGGAGTTGCCGACGGATCGGCCGCGTCCTGCGATCGCGTCGATGGCCGGTGCACGGGTGGATGTGGAGATCGACGCGGCCACCCATGCCGGTCTCGTGGAACTTGCTCGCGCGCATGGTGCGACGTTGTTCATGGTCGTACACACCGCGCTGGCCGTCCTGCTGGCCCGGCTCTCGGGTTCGGCCGACGTTGCTATCGGTACGCCGTTGGCGGGCCGTGGTGAGCG
Source organism: Nocardia sp. CA-128927 (assembly GCF_050955855.1). NCBI lineage: Bacteria > Bacillati > Actinomycetota > Actinomycetes > Mycobacteriales > Nocardiaceae > Nocardia > Nocardia sp. CA-128927. The sequence goes on from NZ_CP192087.1 coordinate 1,101,613, forward strand.
TGAGCTCGACGACCTGATCGGCATGTTCGTGAACACGGTGGTGTTCCGGACGCAGTTCGAGTCGGGTGAGTCGTTCGTCGAATTGCTCGGCAGGCAGCGGGAATCCGATCTGCAGGCATTCGCGCACGCGGACATCCCGTTCGAGCGCCTGGTAGAGGTGCTCAACCCGCCGCGCTCGACGGCGCATCATCCGCTGTTCCAGGTGGGGCTGTCGTTCCAGAACATCGCTCGCGCCGCGCTCGAACTGCCCGGGCTCGCGGTGTCGGGACTGGACGCGGATCTGGCTGTGTCGCAGTTCGATCTGCATCTGATCGTGGGCGACGGCTACGACGAATCCGGTGTGCCGACGGGCATGGGTGGGTTCTTCACCTATGCGACAGACCTTTTCGATGCCGCGACCGTGCAGGGCTTCGCCGAGCGGTTCGCCCGGATCCTCGCGGCCGTGGTGGCTGATGCGACGACGCCGGTCGGGGATATCGAGGTGCTCGACGAGATCGAGCGCGACGATGTGCTCGGTCGATGGAACGCCACCGAGCAGCAGGTCGACCAGTCGGCGACATTGGTTTCGCTGCTGGACGCCGCCGTGGCGGCCGATCCGCGATCCGTGGCGCTCGTGGTCGATCTGCCCGCTGGTCGGGAGAAGGTGACCTACGAAGAGCTGGATGCTCGGGTGAATCGCCTTGCCCGGTACCTGATCTCGGTGGGCGTCGGCCCGGAGTCGCGGGTGGCGCTCGCCTTCCGTCGTTCGGCGGACCTGGTCGTGGCCATGTACGCGGTGGCGAAGTCCGGTGGCGCGTATGTGCCGGTGGATCCGGATCAGGGCGCCGAGCGGACGAGTTACATCCTCGAGACCGCGGCACCGGTGTGCGTGCTGACCAACGCCGATGCCGAATTCGGCACGGATGTCGCGCCTTTGGTGCGGATCGATGAACTCGACCTCGATGGACTGGATGCGTCCCCGGTCACCGATGGTGAACGGGTGGCGCCGTTGCATCCGGAGAACACCGCGTACGTGATCTTCACGTCGGGTTCGACGGGTCGTCCGAAGGGCGTTGCGGTTTCGCATGGCGCGATCGCGAATCAGTTGCAATGGAAGGTCACCGAGTTCGGTCTGGACGCCGCTGATGCGATTCTGCTGAAGACCGCTGCCACGTTCGACCTTTCGGTGTGGGAGTTCTGGTCTGCGGCGGTCTGCGGTGGCCGTTTGGTCATCGCGGCTCATGACGGTCATCGAGATCCGGCCTACCTGAACGACCTGATGTCGCGCGAGTGGGTCACCACGCTGCATGTGGTGCCGTCGATGCTCGACGCGCTCACCGTGGGCGACTTCCCGACGTCGCTGTGGCGGGTGCTGGCGATCGGTGAGGCGCTGCCGTCCGGCTTGGCGCAGCGCTTCCTGCGCGACTATCCGCGCGTCGAACTGTTCAACCTGTACGGCCCGACCGAGGCCGCGGTGTCCGTCACCAGCCACCGGGTCACCCGAATCGATCAGGCGTCGGTGCCCGTTGGTGCGCCGGAGTGGAACAGCCAAGTCTTCGTGCTGGATTCGCGACTGCGGCCGGTGCCGGTCGGCGTATCCGGTGAGCTTTACCTGGCCGGTGCGCAGCTTGCGCGTGGGTACTTCGGTCGGGCGGATCTGACGTCGGATCGGTTCGTGGCCAATCCGTTCCAGACCGGTGCCCGGATGTATCGCACCGGTGACCTGGTCGCGTGGCACGCCTCCGGTGAGCTGGAGTACCGGGGCCGCACCGACTTCCAGGTCAAGATTCGTGGCTTCCGCATCGAACTCGCGGAGATCGACGCGGCGCTGCTCGCGCTGCCGCAGATCGCGCAGGCCGCGGTCATCGCGAAGTCGGACCCGCGCACCGGCGATCGCCTGGTCGCCTACCTGGTCCCGGCAGCCGCCGATGTCGATGTCGCCGAGGTGAAATCGGCGCTGACCGCTGGTTTGCCGTCGTACATGGTGCCCGCTGCGTTCGTCGTTCTCGATGCATTGCCGCTCAATGTGAACGGCAAGCTGGATCGAAAGGCGCTGCCGGAGCCCGAGTTCGAGGCTCAGGCGTTCCGTGCACCGTCGACTCCGATCGAGGAGATCGTGGCCTCGGTGTACGCCGAGGTGCTCGGTGTCGAGCAGGTCGGTGCAGATGACGACTTCTTCGGTCTGGGTGGTAACTCGCTGCTGGCCACGCAGGTCGCCGCCCGCATCGGCGCCGCGCTGGATTCCCGTGTCCCCGTGCGGACCCTGTTCGAAGCGTCGACCGTCGCCGGTCTGGCAGCCAAGGTCGAACGGTACGCAGGCACCGGCGGCCGCAAGGCGCTGGTCGCAGGCCCACGCCCGGAACAGATTCCACTATCGCTGGCACAGCAGCGCATGTGGTTCCTGAACCAGTTCGACACCGGCTCCGCCGTCTACAACATCCCGGCCGCCATCCGCCTGTCCGGCGAACTCGATGTCGCCGCACTGCAAGCCGCGGTGACCGACTTGGTGGCCCGCCACGAGATCCTGCGCACCACCTACCCGCAGACCCAGCACGGCCCGGTGCAATCCATCGCCGCACAGGTGCCGGTCGACCTCACGCCCGCGCAGATCGGCGGCGCGGACGTGGTGGATGCGGTATATCGCGTCGTCGCAGCGGGTTTCGACGTCACCACCGAGGTTCCGTTCCGCGCCAAGCTGTTCCAGGTCACCGACACCGCCGACTACGTCTTGGTCTTCGTGGCGCACCACATCAGCGCCGACGGCTGGTCGATGGGCCCGCTGACCCGGGATCTGATGCTGGCCTATGCCGCCCGCACCGGCGGCGCCGCACCGGCCTGGGCGCCGCTCCCGGTCCAGTACGCGGACTACAGCATCTGGCAGCGCGAGGTGCTCGGCGACGAGGCCGATCCGCAGAGCCTGATCACCCAGCAGGCCGACTACTGGCGCATCGCGCTGGCCGCGCTGCCGGACGAACTGGCACTCCCGGCGGACCGCCCGCGACCCGCCGCGGCCTCGTACCGCGGCGCGACGCTGGACTTCGAGATCGATGCGGAACTACACGCCGCCCTCGACCGCGTTGCCCAGCAGCACAATTCGACCCTGTTCATGGTGGTGCACGCCGCGCTCGCGGTGCTGCTCGCCCGGCTGTCCGGCAGCACCGACATCGCGATCGGCACCCCGGTGGCCGGTCGCGGCGAGGCCGAACTCGACGACATGATCGGTATGTTCGTCAACACCCTGGTGCTGCGCAACGAGATCGAGCCCGGTGCCACTTTCGACGCGTTGCTCGCCGATGTGCGGGACACCGATGTCGCGGCCTTCGGCCACGCCGACCTGCCGTTCGAGCGCCTGGTCGAACTGCTTGATCCGGTCCGCTCGGCGGCCAGGCACCCGCTGTTCCAGGTGATGCTGGTCTTCCAGAACCTGGCCCAGGCCTCGCTCGAGCTGCCCGGACTCACCGTGTCCGGCATCGATCCGCAGGTCCAGGCCGCGAAGTTCGACCTTCAGCTCACCGTCGCGGAGCAGCCTGATACCCAAGGCATTTCGGCGATCCTCACCTACGCGACGGACCTGTTCGACGCCGCGACGGTGCAGAACTTCGCCGACCGCTTCCGCCGCATCCTCGCTGCGGTGGCCGCCGATGCCGCAGTGGTGGTCGGCGATATCGACGTGCTCGCCGCCGGTGAACGCGAACTCGTACTGCACGAATGGAATTCACTCGGCGCCTGGGTGCCCGGTGCCACGCTGCCCGGCCTCATCGCCGATCAGGTCTGGCGCCGCCCGGACGCGGTCGCCATCAGATTCGGCGACCGCACCCTCACCTTCCGTGAATTGCAGCGCCGCGCCAACCAGGTCGCCCGAGCACTGATCGCCCAGGGCGCGGGCCCGGAATCGCTGGTGGCCGTTGCGGTGCCACGCACCGAGGATCTGCCGGTCGCCCTGCTCGGCGTCCTCGCCACCGGTGCCGCGTACCTGCCGATCGACTCCGCCTACCCGGCGCAACGGCTGGAATTCATGCTCGCCGACGCCGCCCCGGTCTGCGTGCTGACCACGGCGGACGAACGCGCCGTGGTGCCCACCGGTGACCTGCCCGTCGTCTTGTTCGAGGAGACAACGGCATTCGCCGACGCGCCCGTGCACGATGCCGACCGGCTCGCACCGCTGCATCCCGACAACCTGGCCTACGTCATCTACACGTCCGGCTCGACCGGCGTGCCGAAGGGCGTCGGTGTCGCACACCGCAATGTCGTCGAGCTGTTCGCGAACACCCAAACCCTGTTCCGCTTCGACGAACATGACGTCTGGACCCTGTTCCACTCGTTCGCATTCGACTTCTCGGTGTGGGAGCTGTGGTGCGGCCTCGCACACGGCGGCTCGGTCGTCGTGGTCGACTACGTCACCTCGCGGTCGCCGGAACAGTTCCGCGAGTTGCTGATTCGCGAGCGCGTGACGGTGCTGAACCAAACCCCGTCCGCCTTCTACCAATTGGTGGAGGCCGACCGGTCCGCCGAGCCGAGTGCGCTGGCGCTCCGCTACGTCGTGTTCGGCGGCGAGGCCCTGGACCTGCGCAAGCTCGAGCGCTGGTACGAACGGCACGGCGCGACAACCCGTTTGGTCAACATGTACGGCATCACCGAGACCACGGTGCACGTGTCGTTCCTGCCGCTGGACGAGCAGGACCGGCGCAACGCGGCCAGCGTCATCGGCCGTGCCATCCCCGGCCTGGACGCCTACGTGCTCGACCCGCGCCTGCACCCGACCCCGCTCGACGTGCCGGGCGAGATCCACGTCGTCGGCGCGCAGCTGTCCCGCGGCTACCTGGGCAAGCCGGGCCTCACCGCGGCCCGATTCGTGGCAAACCCGTTCGGCGCGCCCGGTTCTCGCATGTACCGCACCGGCGACGTCGGTCGCTGGCGGGACTGCGGCGACAAGGCGCTGCTCGAATACGCCGGGCGCAGCGACCAGCAGGTGCAGCTGCGTGGCTTCCGCATCGAACTCGGCGAGATCGAGGCGGCGCTGGTGCGCTGCGACGGCGTGAATCAGGCCGTCGCCCTGGTCCGTTCGGATGCGCACGGCGACCGGCTCATCGGTTACGTGGTGTCCGATGGTGCTGCCGACATTGATCCGGTGACCGTCCGTTCCAGGGTCGCCGAGTTCCTCACCGGCTACATGGTCCCGGACGCGATCGTGGTCCTGGACTCGCTCCCGCTGACGCCGAACGGCAAGCTGGACCGAAAGGCGCTGCCCGCACCGGAATTCGTCAGCGCGCACACCTTCCGCGCGCCGAGCTCGGCATTGGAGCAGTCCATCGCCGCGGTATTCGCGGACCTGCTCGGCGCCGAGACCGTCGGCCTCGATGACGACTTCTTCACCCTCGGCGGCAACTCGCTGCTCGCCGCGCAGGCGGTCGGCCGACTGCGCGAGGTCACCGGCGCGACGGTCAGCGTGCAATGGTTCTTCACCGACGCCACGGTGGCCGGACTGGCTACGCGGATCGACACGCAGACAACGGGGGAGACCGACCCCGACGCCGCCATGAACATCCTGCTGCCGATCCGCAGCACCGGCACCGCGGCGCCGCTGTTCTGCCTGCACCCGATGTACGGCCTGGCCTGGAGCTATGCCGGGCTCACCCAGCACCTGCCCGCCGAGCAGCCGATCTACGGCGTGCAGTCGCCAGCTCTGTCCGAGGACGGCGACCTGCCGGACTCGATCGCCGAGCTGGCGCACCGCTACGTCGCCGAGATCAGGACCGTGCAGCCGCACGGCCCGTACCGGTTGCTCGGCTGGTCGCTCGGCGGCGTGCTCGCGCACGCGATCGCCACCGAGCTACAGGCCGGCGGCGAACAGGTCGCGCTGCTCGCCATGATGGACAGCCACCCGAACCCCGACGTCGCGGGTTTCCGCGCGGCGGTGCGCGGCGCGCTGGCCGAACTCGGGCTCGGCGGCGACCTCATCGGGGCCGAGGACGACATCTACGACCTCAGCGACCAGGCGCTGGCCGCACTGCACGCGATGATCCCGCCGGAACTGGTCGCCCTGACCCCCGAACGGTTGCGTCGTATCTATCGCAGCGCGGTCCGCTCAGCGGAACTGATCGCCCAGCACCGTCCAGGGGTGTTCGACGGCACACTGGAGTACTTCAGCGCGGCCGTGGCCGATCCCGCGGATGTGCTTCGCGCCACTGCCACCGACTGGTCGCCGCACGTGACGGGCGCGGTGGTCGATCGGCCGGTCGGCGTGACGCACGCGCAGATGACCGCGCCGGAGGCCCTGGCCGAGATCGGCGCCGAGCTGGCGATTCTGCTCGGTCGGCTGAGCTGAGCAGGTGCTGTCGACGTGAGGTCACCAATCGCGCGTCGGCAGGGAATAATCGTCCCCGGCGCGTGTTTCGCGCGGTCGGGTCGCGGTCCGCTTGATGGATCGCACGGGCTGTGTTCGGCGTGCGCCGGTGGGGTCGGTAACGATGGGCATGCGCGCGTTCGATGATCATGGGGGTGGGGAGCATCGAGGCGGGTTTGCGGCGACAACAGGCAGGGTGAGGCTTCTCCATGGTTCGGTCGGTCGGGCAGCGGTATGACGACGCGCGTGAAGCGGTGTGCGCGTGACCGAGCGCAGCGAGGGAGCGATGTCACAGCCCGCCTGGGGCATGACGGAGCCGAGCGCCAGCGAGGTGGAGTCATGACCCGACCGGCACGGGTTCGGCCGACCCGAACCAGGCGATCCAGGGTCACCACACTGCCGCAGCTGATGGCGACTGCGGTCGAGGCGAACCCGAGCGGCATCGGGGTCGCCCTGGTCGACGCCACCGGCACGCTGACGGAGCTGAGCTACGCCGAGCTCGATGACCGATCGACCAGGCTGGCCCGACTACTGATCGGCCGCGGCATCGGACCCGAGGACCTGGTGGCCGTCGGCATTCCGCGGTCGATCGAATCCGTGGTCGCGGTCTGGGCGGTAGCCAAGGCAGGCGCGGGCTTCGTGCCGGTGGACCCGAACTATCCGGCCGACCGGGTCGAGCACATGATCGTCGACTCCGGCGCGGTCTTCGGACTGACCGTCGCCGCGGTGCGCGGCGACCTGCCGGACCGGGTCGACTGGCTGCCGATCGACACCGCCGACTGCGCCAGGCTGCTGGAGGAGTTTCCCGCGGACCCGGTGACCTACATCGATCGGGTGCGGCCGCTGCGGGCCGAGCACCCGGCCTATGTGATCTATACGTCGGGCTCGACCGGCAAACCCAAGGGCGTCGTCGTCACCCAGGCCGGCCTGTCGAGCTTCTGCGATGAGCAGCGCGAGCGGTATCGGGTGACGAGTGATTCGCGGACATCGCATTTCGCGTCGCCGTCGTTCGACGCGTCCGTGCTGGAGTTGCTGCTCGCGATCGGCGGCGCGGCCACCATGGTGGTGGTGGCGCCGACGGTGTTCGGCGGCGAGGAGCTCGCTGCGCTGATCCGCCGGGAGGGTGTGACGCACGCGTTCATCACGCCCGCCGCGCTGGCGTCGGTGGACCCGGCCGGGCTGGACGAGTTGCGCGTGGTGGTCGCGGGCGGTGAGGCGTGCCCGCCGGAGTTGGTGCGGCGCTGGGCGGTATCGGTGTCCGGCAGGCGAATCCGGGAGTTCTTCAACGGGTACGGGCCCACCGAGACCACGATCATGACGAACATCAGTGCGCCGCTGACCCCGGACGCACCGGTGACCATCGGCGGGCCGATCCGCGCGATCACCGAATACGTGCTGGACGAGCAGTTGGTGCCGGTGCCAGACGGGGCAGTCGGCGAGCTGTACATCACCGGCGCGCAGCTGGCCAGGGGATATCACGATCGAGCCGGGCTGACGGCGGCCAGGTTCGTCGCGAATCCGTTCGATGCCAACGGCTCCCGGCTGTACCGCACCGGCGACCTGGTGCGCTCCACCAGCTCCGGTGAATTGGAGTACCTCGGCCGCAACGACTTCCAGGTGAAGATCCGTGGCTTCCGGATCGAGCTCGGCGAGATCGACGCGGTGCTCGCCGCGCACGAGACCGTCGACTTCGCGGTCACCGTCGGGCACGACCTGGACAGCGGCGCAACGATTCTCGTCTCCTACGTGCATTCCGCGCCCGGCATGGACGCGGACGCCGCCGAACTGGCCGCGGTCGCCGAGCGGAGCCTGCCCGCGCACATGGTGCCGACGGTAGTCATGGTGCTCGCCGCCATCCCGCTGACGCCGGTCGGCAAGCTGGACCGGGCCGCGCTGCCCTCGCCGCGCCTGCAGACCAAAGTCTTTCGCGCGCCGGTCGGTCCGCTGGAGGAACTGGTCGCCGACGTCTTCGCCGAGCTGCTCGGGCCGGGCGCCCCGGTCGGCGCCGACGACAACTTCTTCGAACTCGGCGGCAACTCGCTCATCGCGACGCAGGCCGCCGCCCGGCTCGGCGCGGCGCTCTCGGCGCGGGTGCCCGCGCGGCTGATCTTCGAAACGCCAACGGTCGCCGGTCTTGCCGAGCGGATGGAGTCGTTGAAGGGCGCGGGCGATCGGCGTGTGCTCGCGCCGACCGAGCGGCCGGAGCACATTCCGCTGTCGCTGGCGCAGCAGCGGATGTGGTTCCTGAACCAGTTCGACACGGCGTCGGCGGCGAACAACATTCCGTTCGCCATCCGGTTGACCGGCTCACTGGATGTGTCGGCGTTGCAGGCCGCGATCACCGACGTGATCGAGCGGCACGAGACGCTGCGCACCGTGTACCCGGCCATCGACGGCACCGGCTACCAGGTGGTATTGCCTGCGGCGCATGCCGTTCCGGATCTCGCGCCGAAGCCGTTGGCCGAGCACGAGGTGGCGGACTGGCTGCGCGGGTTCGCGCTGGCCGGGTTCGACGTCGCCGCCGAGGTGCCGTTGCGCATCGCGCTGGCCGAGCTCTCGCCGAGCGAGCACGTGGTCGTGGTGGTCGTGCATCACATCGCCGCCGACGGTGCCTCGGTCGCTCCGTTCCTGCGGGATCTGCTCGGCGCCTTCCTGTCTCGGCGCAACGGCGCCCCGCCCGCGGTGCCGCCGCTGCCGGTGCAGTACGCCGACTACACGCTGTGGCAGCGCGAGGTGCTCGGCGACGAGAACGACCCGGACTCGGTGGCCGCCGCGCAGATCGCGTACTGGCGCAACGCCCTGGCGGGCATCCCGGATCGGCTCGAACTCCCCGCTGATCGTTCGCGCCCGGCCGTCGCCTCCGGCGGGGGCGCGGAGTACACCTTCGAGGTGTCCGCCGAGGTGCATCGCGGGCTCATCGAGCTCGCCCAGCGTTCCGGCGCTTCGGAATTCATGGTGGTGCACGCCGCGTTCGCGGCCCTGCTCGCCCGGCTCACCGGCACCGACGACATCACCATCGGCACACCGGTCGCGGGTCGTGGCGAGCGGGAGCTCGACGGGCTCATCGGCATGTTCGTCAACACCCTGGTGTTGCGCACGCCGATCGATCCCGGCGCCTCGTTCCTCGACCTGCTCGCCGCCACCAAAGAGACGGACCTGGCGGCGTTTTCGCACGCCGAGCTGCCGTTCGAGCGCCTGGTAGAGGTGCTCGACCCGGTGCGCTCGCAGGCCCATCACCCGTTGTTCCAGGTGGCGCTGTTCTTCCAGAACATGAGCAGGGCCCAGGTCGAGCTGCCCGGATTGTCCGCGCGCGCCGTCGAATTCGACGGCGCGGTGGCCAAGTTCGACCTGCAGCTGACGGTGGTGCCCAAGGCGGAGAACGGCTTCTCGGCGCAGTTCCTGTATGCCACGGATCTGTTCGACGAGGCGACGATCGCGGAGTTCGCCCAGCGCTTCGAGCGGCTGCTCGTCGCGGTGGGTGCCGACCCGGAACACGCGGTCGGTGAGATCGACCTGCTGGCTCCGGCGGAGCTGGCGCGGGTTCTGGTCGGGTGGAACGAGACCCGGCACGCGGTCGCGCCGGAGCTGTTGCTGGACGGATATCGGCGGGCAGCGGCCGCCCATCCGGACGCCGTCGCGTTGGCACACGAGGGTGCGACGCTCACCTATCGCGAGTTCGATGAGCGGGTCAATCAGCTTGCCCGGTTGCTGATTTCGCAGGGTGTAGGCGCGGAGTCGCTGGTGGGCTTGGCGATTCGTCGCTCGCTCGACCTCGTTGTCGGCATGTACGCGATCGTGACCGCGGGTGGCGCCTACGTGCCGTTGGATCCGGATCATCCGGCTGAGCGGATCGCGCACATTCTCGACACGGCACAGCCTGCCTGCGTGGTGACCACCTCGGCGGACGCGATCGAGGTCCCGGTCGGCACCACGGTGCTGACCTTGGATGCGGTCGACACCAGCGCCTTCGACGGTGCGCCGGTGCGTCAGGAGGAACTGCTGCGGACGGTACTGCCGCAGCACCCCGCTTACGTCATCTTCACCTCGGGTTCGACAGGACGGCCAAAGGGCGTCGCGATCTCGCACGCCGCGATCAACAACCAGATCGAGTGGATGCTGGCGGAGTACCCGCTCGGTGTCGACGATGTGTACCTGCAGAAGACCGCGACCACCTTCGACGTGTCGCTGTGGGGCTTCTTCATGCCGCTGCGGGTCGGCGCGAAGCTGGTCGTCGCCACCCACGACGGGCATCGTGATCCGGTGTACGTCGCGGAAACCATTGCCGCGCAGCGCGTCACGGTCACCGACTTCGTGCCGTCGATGCTGACCGTATTCGCCGCGCACACCGCGGTAAGTGCCTGCCCGAGCCTGCGGGACGTCTTCGTGATCGGCGAGGCCCTGCCGCCGGAGACCGTCGGCGCGTTCGGTGCGGTGTCGGACGCGCGGGTGCACAACCTCTACGGCCCGACCGAAGCCGCCGTGTCGGTGACCTACTGGCCCGCCGATGGTTCGGATACCCGCTCGGTGCCGATCGGGTTGCCGCAGTGGAACACTCAGGTCTACGTGCTCGACGCGCGGTTGCGCCCGGTGCCCGCCGGGGTGCCCGGCGAGCTGTACCTCGCCGGTGATCAGTTGGCGCGCGGGTACGTTCGGCGTCCGGATCTGACCTCCGATCGCTTCGTGGCCGACCCGTTCGGCTTCGGCGAGCGCATGTACCGCACCGGAGATCTGGTGGTGTGGCGTGATGGCAGCGCCGATCGCTCGCATCGGCTGGATTACCTCGGCCGCACCGACTTTCAGGTGAAGTTCCGCGGCCAGCGCATCGAGCTCGGCGAGATCGAAACCGCGCTGCTGGCCCAGCCTTCCGTCAACCAGGCGGTGGCGCTGGTCAGCCAGTCCACGCTGGGCGACCAGCTGGTGGCCTACGTTGTTGCCGCGCCGGGACATTCGGTCGAGCAGCCGGAACTGCTCGCGGCGATCGCGGAAACGCTGCCCGCCTACATGATTCCGACGGCGCTCGTCGCGTTGGACGCCTTTCCGCTGAACCCGAGCGGCAAGCTGGATCGCCGGGCACTGCCCGAACCGACCTTCACCGCGCGCGAATTCCGCGCGCCGGCAACGCCGGTCGAGGAGATCGTCGCCGGAGTGTTCGGTGAGGTGCTCGGACGGGACCGGGTCGGTGCCGACGACGACTTCTTCGCGCTCGGTGGCAACTCGCTGATCGCTACCCAGCTGGTGGCCCGGCTCGGTGCCGCGATGGACACCAAAGTGCCGGTGCGCACGCTGTTCGAGACGCCGACCGTGGAGTCGCTGGCCGCCGCGATCGAATCGCGGACGTATGACGAGCGGGGCATCCTGCTCGGCAGCATCGCCCGGCCCGAGCAGCTGCCGTTGTCGCTGGCGCAGCGCCGGATGTGGTTCCTCAACCGCTTCGACCAGTCCGACGATGACGACGCGGCGGTCGGTTCGGCCGCCTACAACCTGCCGTTCGCCTTGCGGCTGACCGGTGCGCTGGATGTCGCGGCACTCGGTGCGGCACTCGACGATGTGGTCAGCAGGCACGAAGTGCTGCGCACCGTGTACCCGGAGAACGCCGACGGCCCCGTGCAGGTCGTGCTGCCTGCCAGCCGGGTAACCCTGGATGTCACCGCTCATCCCGTCGCCGCGGCCGCGGTGCCCGGCGAGGTGTATGCCTTGGCGTCGACGCCGTTCGATGTGACCGACGAGGTGCCGGTGCGCGTGCGGCTGCTCGAAATCATCGACGGCACAGCGGGATCGGACTACGTACTCGCGGTGGTGGTGCACCACATCGCTGCCGACGCGTCCTCGATGGGCCCGCTGGTGCGCGACGTGATGATCGCCTACGCCGCGCGGACCGCGGGCGAGGCACCCGGCTGGAATCCGTTGCCGGTGCAGTACGCCGACTATGCGCTGTGGCAGCGTGCGGTGCTCGGCGACGAGACCGACCCGGAATCGATTGCCGCGCAACAGATCCAGTTCTGGCGCAAGCAGCTCGCGGGTTTGCCGGATCTGCTGGAATTGCCGACCGACCGGCCCCGGCCCGCCATCGCGACGATGGCCGGTGCGCGGGTAGACGTGCGGATCGATGCGGCCACGCACGCCGGTCTCGTGGAACTCGCTCGCGCGCATAGTGCGACGTTGTTCATGGTCGTGCACACCGCCCTCGCCGTCCTGCTCGCTAGGCTCTCCGGTACCGGCGATATCGCCATCGGCACCCCGGTGGCCGGTCGTGGCGAACGTGAACTCGACGACCTGATCGGCATGTTCGTCAACACCGTGGTCTTCCGGGCCACCTTCGACGGCGGCGAATCGTTCACCGAAGTGCTTGCGCGGCAACGCGATACCGACCTGCAGGCGTTCGCGCACGCGGACATCCCGTTCGAGCGCCTGGTAGAGGTGCTCAACCCGCCACGCTCGACGGCGCACCACCCGCTGTTCCAGGTCGGTCTGTCGTTCCAGAACATCGCCCGCACCGCGCTCGAACTGCCCGGCCTCGCCGTGGCCGGGGTCGACGCGGATCTCGCTGTGTCGCAGTTCGATCTGCACCTCATCGTGGGCGACGGCTACGACGAATCCGGCGCGCCCACCGGCATCGGCGGCTTCTTCACCTATGCCACCGATCTCTTCGACGCCGCGACCGTGCAGAGCTTCGCCGAGCGACTGTCGCGGATCCTCGCCACCGTCGTCGCCGACGCCGCGACACCGGTCGGCGATATCGACCTGCTCGCGGCCGACGAACGTGACTCGGTCCTGGTGCGGTGGAACGACACCGCGCACACCGTCGATACCGCCGCGACGCTGCCGTCGTTCCTGCAACGCGCGGTGCTCGCCGCGGCGCCCGAGGCTGTCGCCGTGGTGGCCGACCTACCTAACGGCGCCCGCCACGAGCTGAACTACGTCGAGCTCGACACCAGGGTGAATCGTCTTGCCCGGTACCTGATCTCGATCGGCGTCGGCCCGGAATCCCGGGTGGCACTTGCCTTCCGCCGTTCGATCGACCTGGTCGTCGCGATGTACGCGGTCGCCAAAGCCGGTGGCGCGTACGTGCCGGTCGACCCGGACCAGGCCGCCGAGCGCACCGACTACATCCTCGAGACCGCGGCACCCGTGTGTGTGCTGACCAACGCGGACGCGGACTTCGACACCGAGGTCGCACCCCTGGTGCCCATCGACGAGCTCGTCCTGGGTTCCTTCGCGAGCGGACCACTCGCCGACACCGAGCGCGTCGCGCCGTTGCACCCCGACAACACCGCGTACGTGATCTTCACGTCGGGTTCGACCGGTCGCCCCAAGGGCGTGGCCGTCTCGCACGCCGCGATCGCGAACCAGTTGCAGTGGAAGGCAGCCGAATTCGGGCTGTCCGACGACGACGCCGTACTGCTCAAGACGGCGGCGACCTTCGACCTCTCGGTGTGGGAGTTCTGGTCGGCGGTGGTCTGCGCGGGCAAGCTGGTGATCGCCGCGCCGGGCGGGCACCGCGATCCGGCCTACCTCAACGACCTGATCACCCGGGAATCGGTGACGACGCTGCACGTCGTCCCGTCCATGCTGGATGCCCTGCTGGTGCACACCGGCACCGAGGCCGAGCCGGAACCGTCACCGCTGCGGCGAGTGCTCGCCATCGGCGAGGCGCTGCCCGCCGCACTGGCGCAGCGGTTCTTGACGGCGCATCCAGATGTGTTGCTGGACAACCTGTACGGGCCGACCGAGGCCGCCGTGTCGATCACCCGCCATCGGGTCACCGATGCCGACCAGGGCTCCGTGCCGATCGGCGCGTCCGAATGGAACAGCCAGGCCTATGTGCTCGACGGTCGGCTTCGTCCGGTGCCGGTCGGCATCTTCGGCGAGCTGTACCTGGCGGGTAGTCAGCTCGCACGCGGCTACTTCGATCGCGCCGATCTGACCGCGGATCGGTTTGTGGCCAACCCGTTCCAGTCCGGCACGCGCATGTACCGCACCGGTGACCTGGTGGCCTGGAACACCGACGGTGAGCTGGAGTACCAGGGCCGCACCGACTTCCAGGTGAAGATCCGTGGCTTCCGCATCGAGCTGGGTGAGATCGAGGCCGCGCTGCTGGCGTTGCCGGAGATCGCGCAGACCGCGGTGGTCGCGAAGTCCGATCCCAAGACTGGTGATCGCCTGGTGGCCTATCTGGTCGCCGCCGCCGAACCTGCGGCCCCGGCGGGCCCGGCCACTTCCTTTGCCGTCCAGGCCGCTGCCTTCGCCGCGCAAGCCGCCGCGGAGGCGGGGGTGCCGGACGATTCCGCCGGTCTCGATGTGGCGCAGGTGAAGTCGGCACTGAGCGCCGCACTGCCGTCGTACATGGTGCCGTCGGCGTTCGTGGTGCTGGATGAGCTGCCGCTGAATGTGAACGGCAAGTTGGATCGAAAGGCGTTGCCGGAGCCCGAGTTCGAGGCACTGGTCTTCCGTGCGCCGTCGACGCCGATCGAGGAGATCGTGGCGTCGGTGTATGCCGACGTGCTCGGTGTCGAACGCGTGGGCGCCGACGACGACTTCTTCGCCCTCGGCGGCAACTCGCTGCTGGCGACCCAGGTGGCCGCCCGGATCGGCGCCGCGCTGGATTCGCGAGTCCCCGTGCGCGCCCTGTTCGAGGCGTCCACCGTGGCCGGACTCGCGGTCAAGGTCGAACACACCACCAGCGAGCACACCCGCAACCCGCTCGTCGCACAGCCACGCCCCGACCACATTCCGCTGTCCTCCGCCCAGCAGCGGATGTGGTTCCTCAACCAGTTCGACACCACCGCCGCCGTCTACAACATCCCGGCCGCCATCCGCCTCTCCGGTGACCTGGATGTCGACGCGTTGCAGGAGGCCGTCGCCGACCTCGTCGCGCGCCACGAGATCATGCGCACCGTCTACCCGGAGACCCTGGCGGGCCCGGAGCAGCGAATCCTTGCGCCACACGAGGTTTCAGTGGATCTGGCGCCCGCGCAGATCGGTGAGGAACGGGTCGCGCACGAGGTGCAGCGCATCGTCTCCGCCGGTTTCGACGTCACCATGGAGGTGCCGTTCCGCGCCCGGCTGTTCCAGCTCGCGGCCAGCGAATACGTGCTGGTGTTCGTCGCGCACCACATCAGCGCGGACGGCTGGTCGATGGGCCCGCTGACCCGAGACCTGATGCTGGCCTATGCCGCTCGTAGCGGCGGCGAGGCACCGTCCTGGTCACCGCTGCCCATCCAGTACGCCGACTACGCGTTGTGGCAGCGCAGCGTGCTCGGCAGCGACGACGACCCCGAGTCCCTGGCCGGCGCGCAACTCGCCTACTGGACAACCGAACTCGCCGACCTGCCGGACGAGCTGAACCTGCCCACCGACCGGCCGCGCCCCGCGGCACAGAGTTTCGCGGGCGGCAAAACGGATTTCGTCGTCGAAGCCGACGTGCACGCCGCGCTGGTCGCGCTGGCCAAGCAGCACAACGCCACCCTGTTCATGGTTGTGCACACTGCGCTCGCGGTGTTCCTGGCTCGCATGTCCGGTACCGAGGACGTGGCCATCGGCACCCCCATCGCGGGTCGCGGCGAAGCCGAACTCGACGATCTGATCGGCATGTTCGTCAACACCCTGGTCCTGCGCACCCGGGTCGCGGCCGACCTCGGCTTCACCGAGTTGCTCGCCGCCAACCGGGAAACCGACCTGCGGGCCTTCGCCAACGCGGACACTCCGTTCGAGCGGCTGGTCGAGGTGCTCGATCCGGAGCGCTCCGCGGGTCGCCACCCGCTGTTCCAGGTGGCGCTGTCCTTCGAAAACCTCGCCGCGACAAGCTTCGAACTGCCCGGCCTCAACTTCGCCGCACTCGACCCGGCGGCCGACACCGCCAAGTTCGATCTGCTGCTGACCATGCGTGAGCAGCGCACCGAAGCGGGTGCCGAAGCCGGGCTGGCCGCCGAATTCACTTACGCCCGTGACCTGTTCGACGAGCAGACGGTCACCGAGTTCGGCCGCCGCTTCCGCGGCATCCTGGCCGCCGTCGCGCAGGACCCGGGTACCGCGGTGGACGACCTGGAGATCCTGGACGAGTCGGAGCGCGCCGACCTGATCTCCCGCACGGGCGCCGAGGCAGCGGCACCGCGCAGCCTGCCGGAGCTGATGGCTTCCGCGGTCACCAGGAACCCCACCGGCGCCGCCCTCGTCGTCGGGGGCCGTTCCTTCAGCTACGTCGAACTCGACGCCGCCTCTTCCCAATTGGCGCGCACGCTGATCGATCGCGGTGCGGGCCCGGACGTTCTGATCGCCCTGGCGATCCGGCGTTCGGTCGAGTCCTTGCTCGCGCTGTGGGCGGTGGCCAAGACCGGTGCGGCGCTCGTGCCGATCGACCCGACCTACCCGGCCGACCGCATCGCGCACATGGTCAACGACTCCGGTGCGGCACTGGGCGTCACGCTGACCGCCGAGCTCGGTGGCCTGCCTCCGATGGCGGGTGGCCGCCCCTGGTTCGTGCTCGACGATCGCGACTTCACCTTCGATGTCGCGTCCCGCTCGGACCGCCCGATCAGCCTCACCGAACGCCACGGCCCGATCCGAAGCACCAACGCCGCGTACGTGATCTACACGTCCGGCTCCACCGGCCTGCCCAAGGGCGTGGTGGTCACGCACGCGGGTCTGGCCAACTTCAGTGCCGAACAGGTCGAGCGCTACGAACTCGACCAGACCACGCGCGCACTGGCTTTCGCGTCCCCGTCGTTCGACGCCTCGATGCTGGAGCTGCTCCTTGCGCTCGGCTCGGCGGGCGCACTGGTGGTCGCGCCGCCGCAGACCTTCGGCGGCGACGAACTGGCCGAACTGATCCGGGACGAAGGGGTGACGCACGCCTTCCTCACCCCCTCCGTGCTGGCCTCACTCGACCAGGAAGCGCTGTCCGGCATGCAGGCCATCGTCGCGGGCGGCGAAGCGGTGCCCGCCGACCTGGTCGCCAAGTGGGCGGTCGCCGAGAACCGGCGCTTCCACAACGGTTATGGGCCCACCGAGACCACGATCATGACCAACATCAGCGACCCGCTGCGCCCGGGGGAGCCGGTCACCATCGGCGGCCCGATCCGCGGCATGCGTTCGCTGGTGCTGGACCGCAGGCTGCGCCCGGTGCCCGAAGGTGTTGCGGGCGAACTGTATCTGGGCGGCATCCAGCTGGCACGCGGCTATCACGCCAGGCCGGGACTCACCGCGGCTCGGTTCATCGCCGACCCGTACGGTCGGCCCGGCGAGCGGCTCTACCGCACCGGCGACGTGGTGCGCTGGGCCCGCGGCGGCGACCAGCCGTTGGTGGAGTACGTGGGCCGCAACGACTTCCAGGTGAAGGTGCGCGGCTTCCGGATCGAGCTCGGCGAGATCGACACCGCGCTCGCCGCCCAGCCCGGCGTCGAGTTCGCGGTCACCCTCGGCCGCGAATCCGGTTCCGGCGCGACGATGCTGGTCTCCTACGTGTTGCCCGCCAAGGGCGCGACGCTCGATGTCGCGACGCTGGCGGACGCACTGGGCACCACCCTGCCGGAGTACATGGTGCCGACGGCGATCGTTGTGCTGGACGAGATCCCGCTGACCCCGGTCGGCAAGCTGGATCGGCGCGCGCTGCCCGAACCGGCCCTCGAGACCACCGCCTACCGTGCGCCGCAGACCATGGCGGAACTGACCATCGCCGAGGTGATCGGCGAGGTGCTCGGCATCGAGCGGGTCGGGCTCGACGACGACTTCTTCGCCCTCGGCGGCGACAGCATCGTCTCCATCCAGGTGGTGTCGCGCTCGCGCGGCCGCGGCGTGACCTTCACGCCCCGTGACGTTTTCGAGTCGCGCACCGTGGCCGCGCTGGCCAAGGCCGCCGTGGTCGAGGACGGACCGGGCGACGAATCCGGCGACCTGCCGTTGACCCCGCACGCGGCCCGACTGCTCGATACCGGTGTCGAGGTCCGCGCCATCGCACTCGACGTGCCGGAGAGCTGCGCCGTCGAAGCGGTGCACACCGCGGTCGGCAAGGTGCTCGAGCAGCATCCGATGCTGTGGGTGCGGCTGGACCGCGAGGGCGACACCCCCGTGCTTCGGATCCCGCCTGCCGACGAACGCACTGGCGAGGCCTTCCGCCGCCTCGACGACGGCGAAACCACGTTGCCCATCGACGATGTGGTGCAGGCCGCCGCCGCGGCACTCGATCCCGAGCAGGGACGCAACATCCACTTCGTGCTGACCGGCGGGTTGGAGGGTCGGTCGACCCTGATCGTCGTCGCCAACGGCCTTGTCGTGGACGACATCTCGTGGCGGACCATCGTCGACCAGCTGACCGCGGCCTGGAGCCGCGGCCGCCACGCCGCCCCTGCGGCGCCGGAGTCCGGCCTCGGCGTGCTCATCCGCGCCCTGTCGGCCAAGGCCCACGATCTGCGGACCGTCGGCGAGTTGGGCTGGTGGGAGCGGATTTTGGCGTCCATCCCCGAGGGGACCGTCGCCGACGGGCGTGATCTGCGGGCCCGCAGCCGCGTCTCGCTGGCCATCACGGCGGAAGGTGCCGCCGCGGTGGCAGCCGCAGCGGCCGCCTATCACGCAACTGTGGACGACGTTCTGCTCACCGCGGTCGCGCTGGCGCTGCAGACGTCGGCGGGCGATCCCGTCACGCGCGCCCTCGGCTCGGTGATCCGGCTGTCCGCCGACGAGCGGTCCGCGACCAACGCCGACGAGAACATGGTCGGCGGCTTCACCACCGAGTTCCCACTGCCGTTGCGGCTCACCAGGATCGACGCCGACGACGCACTCGTCGGCGGCCCGGCCGCGGGCGCCGCCCTCGCGCAGATCAAGGAGCTGCGCCGATCGGTGCCCTCGCAGGGCGTCGGCTACGGCCTGCTGCGCTACCTGAACGCGGAGACCGCCGCCGAACTGGGCGAGCTCGGCCGCGGCCGGTTCGCGCTGCGCTACCGGGATCTGCGACCGGCCCGGGTGCACACCGACACCACGGCCGAGGACCTGCTGCTCGACCTCACCGTCGACGCCGCCGACGACGGCCTGGTCGCCCGGTTCGACTACGCCTCAGCGGCATTCGCCGGTGACGCGGTGAAAACCTTTGCCGAGCACTGGATCTACGCGCTCGGCGGGCTGGCCGAGCACGGCCTGCGCGCGGAGGGCGTCACCTTCACGCCGTCGGACTTCACGCTGGTTCGCCTGAAGCAGACCGACATCGACCGGCTCGCCGCCACCTACCCGAACCTCACCGACGTGTGGCCGGTGACCCCGCTGCAGTCGGGCATGCTGTTCCACGCGCTGCTCGCCGAGTCCTCGGTGGACGTCTACACCACCCAGTTCGTCCTCGACCTCGGCGGCGATGTGGACCCGGGCCGGATGCACCGGGCGGCACAGGCGGTGCTGGACCGGCACGACAACCTGCGCGTCGCCTTCGCCGAGGACGCCGCGGGCAATCCGCTGCAGATCGTGCAGGATTCGCTCGACGTGCCCTGGCGGCTCATCGATCTCGTCCAGCTCGAGCCCGAAGCCGCGGCGCAGGAACTGGCCGACATCAAGGCGGCCGACCTGGCCGATCACTTCGACATGCGGACCGCGCCGCTGCTGCGGTTCGCGCTGATCCGCTCGTCCGCCGACGCGTTCCACCTGCTGGTGACCAGCCACCACATCCTGATCGACGGCTGGTCGATGCCGCTGCTGATGAAGGACCTGCTGACGCTGTACGCGCTCGGCGGCAATTCCCGGCATCTGCCCAAGGTGCCGTCGTACCGGGGCTACCTGGCCTGGCTGGTCGCGCAGAAGGCCGATTCGGCGCGCGAGGCCTGGCGCACCGCGCTCACCGGTATCACCGAGCCGACGCCGCTGGCGCCGGTCGATCCCGGCCGCGAAATCTCCGCCGGGGTAGGCGAAGTCGGCTTCGAGCTGGCCCAGTCCGACACCACCGCGCTCACCCGGCTCGCGTCGGGTCTGGGCGTTACGGTGAACACGGTCGTGCAGGCGGCCTGGGGTCTGCTGATCGGCCGCAGTGTCGATCGCGACGATGTGGTCTTCGGCGCCACCGTGTCCGGCCGACCGCCGCAGTTGGACGGCGTCGAGAGCATGGTCGGGTTGTTCCTCAATGCGATCCCGGTGCGGGTGCGCCTCGGCGCCACCGACACCCTCGGCGGGCTGCTGCGCCAGCTGCAAGGGGAGCAGGCCGGGCTGCTCGATCACCACTACCTCGGGCTGAGCGACATTCAAGAAATCATCGATGTGGAAGGGCTTTTCGACTCCCTGGTGGTGTTCGAATCGTTCCCCGTCGACCGGGACGGCCTGGACAAGGCCAGCGATATCGACGGCCTGAGCGTCACCGGCGTCGGCGCGGTCAACGGCACCCACTACCCGCTCACCATCATGGTGGTGCTGGACAGCCAGCTGCGCGTGTCGGTGAAGTACCTGCGCGACCTGTTCGACGAGACGGCGGCACAGGCACTCGCGCAACGGCTTTCGGCGTTGATCCGGCGTTTCGTGACCAACCCGCAGGCCCGCATCGCCGACATCGACGTGCTGCTCGACAGCGAACGCACCGAGCTGGCCACCCGCAACGCCACCGAGGTGCCGGAGCTGCTGGACGACGCGACGCTGCTGTCGCTGTTCGACGCGCAGGTGGCGCGCACGCCGGACGCGCCCGCGGTGCGCTACGGCGACGTCACGCTCAGCTACGCCGATCTCGACCTGCGCTCACGGGCGCTGGCCGGGGAAATCGGCCGCTGGGGCATCGGCGCGGAATCGCGGGTCGGCGTGGCCATGCGGCGCGGCGTCGACCTGGTCGTCACCATCTACGGGGTGCTGCGGGCCGGCGCGGGCTATCTGCCGATCGACCCGGATCACCCGGCCGAACGCAATGAATACGTGCTGGCCAGTGCCAACCCGGCCTGCGTGCTGACCACCAGCGCCGACGGCTTCGTGACCGATACCGACATCGCGGTCGTTGCGGTGGACACGCTGTACCTGCCGCTGGAGTCGGTCTCCTTCGTGGACACCGACATTCACCCGGACAACGTCGCTTACGTCATCTACACGTCAGGTTCCACCGGCCGCCCCAAGGGTGTGGTGATCACGCACCGGCAGATGGTCAACCAGTTCCGCTGGGCGCAGCGGACCTACCCGCACGACGCGGGCGACGTGGTGCTGCACAAGACGCCGATCACCTTCGACATCTCCACCTGGGAACTGTTCTGGCCCTTGCAGACCGGCGCGTCGATCGTCGTCGCCGAACCGGACGGCCATCGTGACCCGGCGTACCTGGCCGAGACCATCGCCGAAAACAACGTGAGCACGGTGCATTTCGTGCCCTCGATGCTGGACGCCTTCCTGGGTCCGGAGTCGGCGGCGGAATTCCCGAGCCTGCGTCGCGTGTTCGCCGCGGGTGAGGCGCTCACCGCGGAGACCGTGACGTCCTTCGCCGCCGCCCTGCCGGACACCAGGCTGGTGAACTGGTACGGGCCCGCCGAGGCGACCGTGGTCACCGACTATCCGGTGGAAGACGCTGCGGCGGTGGCGGTTCCGATCGGTGCGCCGGTCGCCAACACGCAGGTGCACGTGCTCGATCGGCAGCTGTGCCCGGTGCCACCCGGTGCCGCGGGCGAGTTGTACATCGCGGGCGTCCAGCTGGCTCGCGGCTACCTCGGTGCCCCTGCCCTCACCGCGGAGCGTTTCGTCGCGCACGAGAGCGGTGCGCGCCTCTATCGCACCGGTGACATCGTCCGCTGGCGTGATGGTGCGCTGGAGTACTTGGGCCGCAGTGACTTCCAGGTCAAGCTGCGTGGTCAGCGGGTCGAGCTCGGTGAGATCGAAACTGTGCTGCTCGGCCTGGACTCGGTGCGCCATGCCGCCGTAGCCCTGGTCAACGGCACCACCGGAGACCGGCTCGTCGCCTACTTGGTCGCAATGCCAGGGGAGACCATCGACCAAACCGCGGCGCTGCTGCACGCGCGTGGTTCGCTGCCGTCGTACATGGTGCCGTCGGCGTTCCTGGTGCTGGATGAGTTGCCGCTCAACGCCAGCGGCAAGCTCGACCGCAAGGCGCTCCCGGTCCCCGAACTCGCCGCCCGTCCGTACCGGCCGCCGACCACCCCGCTGGAGCGGACCATCGTCGAGGTCTTCGCCGAGATCCTGGGTGTCGATCGGGCCGGACTCGATGACGACTTCTTCGATCTGGGTGGCAATTCGCTGGTCGCGACCCGCGCGGTCAGCCGGTTGCGCACGCTCACCGGCGCCGAGGTCCGGGTGCAGTGGTTCTTCACCGACTCCACCCCCGGCGCGCTGGCCACCCGGATCCTCGCCGCGCTCGCCGGTGACCACGACTACGACCTCGACTCGAACGCTGCACTCGGCGTGCTGCTGCCCATCCGCACCCGGGTGCCGCACGATATGGCCGCCGCCGAGCCGCTGTTCTGCATCCACCCGATGTACGGATTGTCCTGGTGCTACGCGGGTCTGGCCCGCTACGTGCCTGCCAGCAGGCCGATCTTCGGCCTGCAGTCGCCCGCGCTGTCGGAGGACGGCTACCTGCCCGCATCACTGGCCGAGATGGCGAGCCGGTACGTCGCGGAGATCCGCGCCGTGCAACCGCAGGGGCCGTACCGGCTGCTCGGCTGGTCGCTCGGGGGTGTGCTCGCGCACGCCATCGCGACCGAATTGCAGGCCGAGGGTGAGCAGGTCGCGTTGCTGGCGATGCTGGACAGTCATCCCGATATCGACGTCACGGACTTCCGTGCGGCGATCCGGGAGGCGCTGAGCGAGCTCGGCATCGGCGCGGACGCGCTGCTGCCCAGCGACGGCGACATCCACGACCTCAGCGACGAGGCGCTCGCCGCGCTGCACGCCACCATCCCGCCGGACATGGCCGTGCTCACGCCGGAGCGGGTGCGCCGGATCTACCGCAGCGCGGTGCGTTCGGCCGAGCTCATCGCCGAGCATCGCCCGGAGGTGTTCCACGGCAGGCTGGATTACTACAGCGCGGCCGGGCACGACACCGCGGCACTCGGCTGGCAACCGTTCGTCGACGGCCGTGTCGAAGATCACCCGATCGGTGTCGCGCATGACCAGATGACCACGCCGGAGGCGCTGGCCGAGATCGGCCCGAGTCTGTCCGATCTGCTTGATCCACGGGCACATTAGATGCGGCCTCGCGTATTCGCGCGCGCAAGCGCTCCGAGCGGCCGCGTGCTTTCGCGGCTCGCGAGCCCTCCGGCCGAAGGTGCGTCGGGCGCGCGAAGATCGGGGTTGCTCAGGCATGATGGGCGACGCTGCGGTAACGATGACCTCTTTTGCCACGACCTCATACCCCGTATGGTCTGCCGTGGTGTGTTCAGGGCATCCACCGCGGGCGGGTGCGGCCTCGCGCATTCGCGGCTCGCAAGCGCTCCAAGGGAAATGCAGATGGAATCTCGAGACGAAGCGAAGGTGTGAAATTGATACGTCGACAGACCCGGCGCAGTGGCCTGCGTGCCGCCGCGGCGATCGCGGCAACAGCGGTCCTTGCGGGAGTGATGACCGGCCTCGGCGTGACCTCCGCTTCGGCCGCTGATCCGATCATCGATGGCAAGAGCCTGCTCGCCAACCCGACCGCACCGGACGGCTCGAAGATCACCAAGGCCGAGTACAAGGATGACCGCAACATCCGGCTGTACGTGTACTCGGCGGCGATGGATCAGAAGGTCATCATCGACGTCCAGCGCCCGGCCGACGCCTCGGTGCCGCGCCCGGCCCTGTACCTGCTCAACGGAGCGGGCGGCGGCCAGGACGATGCCTCCTGGCAGGCGAAGACCGATGCGCTGCAATTCCTTTCGGACAAGAACGTCAATGTCATCCAGCCGATCGGTGGCAAGTGGAGCTACTACACCGACTGGATCAAGGACGACCCGACGCTCGGCCGCAACAAGTGGAAGACCTTCTTCACCGAGGAGCTGCCGCCGCTGGTCGACGGCGCGCTCGGCACCAACGGCGTGAACGCGATCTCCGGTCTGTCCACCTCGGGCACCACCGTGCTCGCGCTGCCGATCGCCAAGCCCGGCCTGTACAAGGCGGCCGCGGCCTACAGTGGCTGCGCCCAGACCAGTGACCCGGTCGGCTCGGAGTTCGTCAAGCTCACCGTCGAGACCTGGGGTGGTGGCGACACCAACAACATGTGGGGCCCGCAGGGTTCGCCGGAGTGGGCGGCCAACGATCCGTACGTGCACGCCGAGGGCCTGCGCGGACTGGACCTCTACATCTCGACCGGCAACGGTCTGCCCGGCCAGTACGACACGCTCGACGGTAAGTACGCGCTCCCCGGCGCCTACGGTCTGGCCAACCAGATCATCATCGGCGGCGTGATCGAGGCGGGCACCAACTTCTGCACCAACAACCTCAAGGGCAAGCTGGATTCGCTGGGCATCCCGGCGACCTACAACTTCCGCAACAGCGGCACCCACTCGTGGGGCTACTGGCGCGACGAGTTCCAGCTGTCCTGGCCGGTGCTGGCCCGCGGCCTGGGCATCTGACCGACCCAGTAAATACCGACCGACCGCCTGGTTATACCTTTGGGTATGACCAGGCGGTTTGGTTTTACGGGTACTACTAACGAAAAAGTTCGGGAACCCGTAAAATTCTGTTCTGTGAGTACAACCTTGGTCGAATCCGCTAGATCTGCGTCCCAGCGGGCCCGTGCGGCCAGCCTCTTGCTCGGGCCCGCCTTCGTGGCCGCGATCGCGTATGTCGACCCGGGCAATGTCGCGTCGAACATCAGCGCGGGCGCCCAGTTCGGGTACCTGCTGGTGTGGGTCATCGTGATGGCCAACGTGATGGCCGGACTCGTCCAATTCCTTTCGGCCAAGCTGGGTTTGGTGACCGGCATGTCGCTGCCGGAGGCGGTGCGGGAACGGTCGGGCCGCACGACCCGGCTGGCCTACTGGGGGCAGGCCGAGACCGTCGCGATGGCCACCGACCTGGCCGAGGTGGTAGGCGGCGCGATCGCGCTCAACCTGCTGTTCCAGCTGCCGCTGCTGGTCGGCGGCGTGATCACCGGCGTGGTGTCGATGGGTCTGCTGCTGGTGCAGGACCGGCGCGGGCAGCGGCCGTTCGAGCGGGTGATCACCGGGCTGCTCGCCGTCATCGCGATCGGCTTCCTGGCCAGCATCTTCATCTCACCGCCCTCGGTCGGTGGCACCCTCGGCGGACTGCTGCCGAGGTTCCAGGGCTCGGAGAGCGTGCTGCTCGCCGCGGCCATGATCGGCGCGACCGTCATGCCGCACGCGGTGTACCTGCACTCCGGCCTGGCCAGGGACCGGCACGGCCACCCGGCCGCCGGACCGATGCGGGTGCGGCTGCTGAAGATCACCAAGATCGACGTCGTGCTGGCGATGGTGCTGGCGGGCACGGTCAATCTGGCGATGCTGCTGATGGCCGCGAACACGTTGCGCGACCGCGAGATCGAGACACTGCAGGACGCGCACACCGCCGTCGGCGACGCGCTCGGCCCGGTCGCGGCACTGCTCCTCGCCATCGGCCTGCTCGCCTCCGGCCTCGCCTCGACCTCGGTCGGCGCCTACGCGGGCGCGATGATCATGCAGGGCCTGCTGCGCCGCCACATCCCGCTGCTGCTGCGCCGCCTGGTCACCCTGATCCCGGCCCTGGTCATCCTCGCCATCGGCATCGATCCCACCCGAGCACTGATCATCTCCCAGGTGGTCCTGTCCTTCGGCATCCCCTTCGCCCTGATCCCCCTGGTCCGCTTCACCAGCGACCGAGTCCTGATGGGCAACGACGTCAACCACCGCATCACCACCGCCCTGGCTTGGCTGATCGCAGCCATCATCTCGGCCCTCAACGTCGCCCTGATCTACCTGACGATCACCGGCGCCTGAAACCCGAACCGCCGCCCAACCATTCACCATCCACAACCGGTTGCAAACAACCCTCAACAACAACCAGAGACCAAGCGACAGATAGGTCGCCTTCGCACACCTGCTTCTTCCTCTACACACCCCTCATCACGCCACGAGGTATGTGGAAGAAACAGCAGGTATGCGAACAGGCCTGGCCACAGCCGCACCAGCTGATCCCGCCGGAACTGCACACCCTTTGTCTAGGCCGCACACCCCGTACACGGGGTGTGCGGCCTAGACAAAGGGTGTGCACCCCTCAACTCGCCACGCTGACAACAGAATCCGCACCCTCTCTCGGGATCCGCACTCTTTCTCGGGATCCGCACCGGCTTTAGGGCCCTATTCCGAGTGCGGATCCCGAGAAAGAGTGCAGATGTTGGGCAATGCCGGGGTTCGCTCGGCGGGTCTGATCGACAACCCAACCGCCACTCGACCACCCACCTCTTGTCCAAAGCGCTTGTGACGCAACCACAGCCAGATGACCACCCCGGGAACGCGACACCACGCACCTGACGTGCACCTAAAGCCGGGTACGGCACACGACGCGCCCACACTACTCACGGGAAAACCGGGGTAGGTCTTCAGTTTTCTGGGCTGGTCGCGTTGGGTCGTCCTTAGTTGTACTTACCCGGTAGGTACACCTATCCGGGGAATGATCGAGTAGTGCTGAGCACGTCGCCTGCCATACCCGGCTTTCTCTTCCGCGGCCTGGGATGGGCAACGTTCGGGTTCCAGCGTGAGGACTGGCTGTGGTCCGGTTGAGAGAGGCTGGGGAAAGAGGAGGGACGCAAGGTGGTTGGGCCCGATCGAGGCGAGTGAAATGGTTGCTGCCCAAGATCTTTTAGCGACCATATGACTCACCTCGATTGGAGGTGAGTCGGTTGCGGCGTCAGACCCAGTTCTCGATCCAGTACTTCCAGATCAGTGGGGCGTAGCCGGCCAGTGGGGGCACCTTGATGTCGGTGCCCGCTAGCGCGGCGGTGGTGCGCTGGCAGTCGAACCAGCAGGTGAATTCGCTGTGCTCCAAGACATCTCGGGGGACACCGACGCGGGGGAGGACCCAGCTCGCGCCCGGTACTTGCAGAACCATGTCGAGTGCGCGTTTCGGCATCACCTCGACGAGATGTGGGGCACCGGCCTCGTCGGCGAAGAGGTTCATCGCCTCGGCCACGCTCTGTCTGCGCGGATCGACCAGATGGTAGGTCGTCGCGTCCGAGCCGGGTTGGTGCGCAATATGATCCAGCGCGCGGGCCACGAAATCGACCGGGACCATGTTGGTTTCGCCGAGCTTGGGCACCAGCACCGGCAGGATTCTCGGCAGCTGCGCGCCCATCCGCAGCAGCCGGAAGAAGTAGTAGGGGCCGTCGATCCGATCGATCTCGCCGGTCCTGGAATGGCCGATCACGATCGACGGGCGATAGATGCGCCAGGGCAGCGCGGCATCGCGGACGATCCGCTCGGCCTCGAACTTGGTCCGCTGCGTCGGCGTGGCCAACACCTGGCCCTCGTCGAACATGTCCTCGGTGAACAGGCCCTCCGCCGAACCGGCCACCTCCACCGTCGAGACATGATGCAGCAGAACGGCTTTCAAGCCCTCGGCAACATCGACCAAATGCCGGGTGCCATCGCTACGCTCGGCGAGATCGAAGCTGGACGCCAGATGGAAGACATGATCGATCGAGCCGCGATGCTCGGCCAGCCACGCCGGATCGATACCTAGACCGGGCGCGCCGAGATCACCGGGCACCGGCCGCACCCGATCACCGCCGTCCCACTCGCGGGCACAACAGGTGAACCGGTCGGCGGACTCGGCGCCCGGCCGCACCAGCACATGGATAGCACCCTCGCGTTTCAGCAGCTCGGGGATGAGGAACCGACCGATGAACCCAGTTGCCCCGGTAACCAGGTAGCCCATAGCCGAGGAGCTTAGCCGTCCCGCCTCTCCGGGACTTCAGGCCAGACTCGTGTGCGGTAGGTGTCGCGTTGGCGACCGGCGGTTCGGTGGTGGGTTGTGTTAGCCGGTGCCCGGTGAGTTACCCATGTTGTCGCGAAATCAGTTGGCTGGTCCGCCTCTCCGCGACTTCAGGCCAGACTCGTGCGCGCTGACCGTGGCGTTGGCGACCGGCGGTGCAGTGGTGGGTTGAGTTCGCCGGTACTCGGTGAGTTACCCATGTTCTTGCGAAATCAGTTGT
Source organism: Nocardia sp. CA-128927 (assembly GCF_050955855.1). Lineage (NCBI taxonomy): Bacteria > Bacillati > Actinomycetota > Actinomycetes > Mycobacteriales > Nocardiaceae > Nocardia > Nocardia sp. CA-128927. The sequence goes on from NZ_CP192087.1 coordinate 1,130,010, forward strand.
CGCGTCGGCATGGTTCGGGGTTGGCCGGTCTTCAGTCTTCGAAGACCGGCTTGCGCTTGGTGAGCATTGCGGTGGCTCCCTCGAGGAAGTCGGGGGACTTCAAAAGTTCGGTCTGGCCGGACTTTTCGGCTGCGAGGGCGGGGTCGAGGGCGGTCAGAGTTGCTTGGTTGAGGGCTTGCTTGGTCAGTTCCAGGGCGCGGCGGGGGCCGGTGGCGATCTTGGTGGCGGCGGCTTCGACCTTTGCGTCGAGGTCGGGTTCGGGGACTACCGCGGTGAAGAGGCCTGCCTGTTTGGCGGCGGGGGCGGGGAGGCGCTCGCCGAGGAGGGCCATCTCGGCGGCGAGGGGGCGGCCCGCGGCGGCGGCGATCATGGCGGCCGCGCCGCCGTCGGGCATCAGGCCGATGTTGATGAAGGCCAGGAGGAGATAGGCGTCGTCGCTGGCGTAGACGAGGTCGGCGGCCAGCGCGAGGGCGACGCCGACGCCTGCCGCGGCGCCCTTGACGCGGGCGATCACCGGGATCGGGGCGTCGACGATGGCCTTCACCAAGCGGTTCGCGGCGTCCATCGTCATATCGGGGGTGATGCCGCGCTGGGCCTCGCGCACGGTGGCCGAGAGGTCGGCGCCGGTGCAGAAATCGCCGCCGTCGCCGGTCAGCACGATCACCCGGACGGACTTGTCCTTGGCCGCGTTCACGAAGGTGTCGCCGAGGGCCAGCATGGTGTCGTAGTCGACGGCGTTCTTGCGCTTCGGGTTGGTGATCGTCACCCGCAGCACCTTGCCGTCGAGCACCGCCGAAAACCGCGTCGCGGGCGTGGAGGACGCGGCCACGGCCGCGGAATCGGTATTGCTCATGTCTGCTCCTACGCTGGAACTCAGCGGCTACCCTGCCATGAATACTGGTTAACTTTGCGAATTGTGGTTAACTTAGGTTCCATTGTCGGGCCCTGTCAACCAGCGGAGCCGCCTGGAGAACGGAGAGGTGCATGGTCGCGGAACGCAGCGAGGTCGGCCTCGCTTCCGCGCGCCCGGTGCGCCGTCGCCCCAAGGATCGCAAGGTACAGATCATCCGGGCGGCCGCGCGCGCGTTCAGCGATCGCGGGTACTACCCGGTCGGGGTCGACGAGATCGCCGCCGAGGTGGGGATCTCCGGACCAGCGCTGTATCGGCACTTCACGAACAAATACGCGTTGCTCGTCGCGGCCGCCGAAGAGGGCGCGCGACACCTGCTCAACGTCGCCCGCGCCGCGGACGACGCGCAGCTGGATCCGGACAAGCGCCTGGATGCGCTGATCCGGGCGATCAGCGAACACACCATCGAGATCCGCCGCGAGGCCGGGCTGTACCGCTGGGAGCGGCGCTACCTGGAACGCGAAGATCGAGTCCGGATCAGGAAGATCTACGACGACCTGAACGGCACACTCGCCGAACCCATCGCGCTGCTGCGCCCCGACGCGCCGCCCGCCGATGTCGCGATGCTGGCCGCCGCCGTGCTCAGCGCGATCGCCAGCATCTCCGCGCATCGCAGCGCGCTGTCCGGTGCCAGGCTGCTGCCGCTGTTGCACGACATGGCGTGGGCGATCCTGCGCGCCGAGCTGCCGCCCGCGCCGCCGGAACCGGATCCGGGACCGGTCACCCGCGGCCTGCCGGTGTCGTCGAAACGCGAACAGCTACTCACCGAGGCGATTCGGATCTTCGGCAGGCAGGGCTATCACGAGGCCAGCATCGAGGAGATCGGTGCGGCCGTCGGCATCAACGCCTCCAGCGTGTACCGCTACTTCGCCAGCAAGTCCGACCTGCTCGCCGCCGCGTTCTACCGGACCGGCGACCGGGTCGCCCTCGCGATCACCGAGGCATTGGCCGAGGCGACCAGCCGCGAGGACGCCGTGCGCCGCATCGCCGAGCGCCAAGCCCGGCTCACTTTCGCGATGCCGGAGATCATGCCGGTCTATTACGCCGAATTCAGCAACCTGCCACCGGCCGAACAACACAAACTGCGCGCCATTCAACGCCAGAACGTCCTCGAATGGGCCAACCTGCTGGACGGCGATCCGGTCGAGGCACGCTTCCGAGTGCACGCCGCCATCGGCCAGGTAATCGACGTCGGCCGCCTGCTTCGATTCGACTCCCGCCCACCGCAATTGGCCCGGGTTACCGCCCTCATGCAAGCCGTTCTCCTCGGCAACAAGGCATAGCCGCAAACCTTCTGATTTCCCGCACCGGAAATCGCATGCGATTCCAGCGGGCTGTTGCGAAATGGGTGCTGGTGTTGCGGGCCGCGTAGTGGCCGGCAACACGGGGTTGGTAGATCCTCCCGGTCCTGCTTGTCAGCAGGGCGCCAGGGTGAGGTGGCGGGTTCCGATGGCTTTGAACAGGTTGTGAACGAGGGCGTGGAAGCTGAATTCTGCTGCGGCCCGGCTGGTTCCGCGGCTGGTGAAGCGTCGGAAGCCGAGGTTGTGTTTGGCGTGGCCGAAGGGGGTTTCGGCGATGTGGCTGCGTTGTTTGTAGAGGGCGGCGCCTTCTGGTGTGCGCAGCCGGTGATCCATTTGCTCGATCACCGGCGCGTCGGTGGGCGGGGGGCCGGTGGTGGGCCGGGTGCGGGCGGCGGTGGCCAGGTCACGGCGTTTGCCGATGGCGATGAGCCGGGCGGGCCCGGCGGCGGTGAGGTTATCGGTGCTCAGGTAGCCGGCGTCGGCGAGCAGCATTCCGATCGGGGCGGGTGAGGTTTCACCAGTGGTGTCGGGACCGGCCGGGGCTGTTACCGCGGCCGTGTAGTCGTTGAGAAGTGTTGCGATAGAAGGGTTTTCGTGTGTGTCTACGGGATGGTGGGCGGTGATGAGGTCGGCGGCGGTAGCGGCCTTGCCCATCATCTCGGCGAAGGCGGGACAGTCGCTGGGATTGTTGGCGACCCCGGTAGCGATGATCAGTCCGTCGCCGCAGGTGACGGCCTGACAGTTGAATCCCTGCAACCATCCCCCGCCGCGCAGCGGCATCGGGCGAGACTCGGGGTCGGTGATATTGCGCTGGGCGTCTTTATCGTTGCCGGCCCGCTCGGCGGCCTTGCGGGCCGCCCCAGCCCGGGTCACCGCCTCGGCCTGCGCGGTTACCGCCTGCGCGGCGACCGCACGATCCAATGCCCGGCGCACGCGTTTGACCGCGTACTCCTCATCCACCGGGGCGGGCCGGCGCCCGCGCCCGCCCGCCGCCAGCCAGCGCTCGATCTTGGCTTGCTGCGCGGCGCGGGCCTGTTCCCAGTTGCGGGTCAGCACCTGCACCCGGATCTCGGCCGGGGGCAACCCGACCCGGGGCCCCCGCTCGTCACGACGGCGCTGATAGTCAGCGACCATCGCATCACGAGCGACCTGCCTGGCCTGCTCACGCTCGCGCCGACGGGCCCCGGCCCCCTCACGCGCCTCGGCGCGAGCGGCGTTTTCAGCCTCCAACTCCGCCAACGCCGCAGCGATCCGCGCCGCCCGAGCCGAGGGCTCGACCAACTCCGTGGACATGCCCCCACCACGCTCATCGGGCCCGAACTGCTCGTCCTCGGCGGCATCGGTGGCCGCATGCTCGGCCGCCGCCGCCCGCGCGGCCGCCCGCGCCGCATCAGCGACGGCTTGCTCGCCAGCAGCCGCCCGCAACCCCTCCTCGGTGCGGTTCGCGCTCAACGACGCGTTCGAGGCGATCTTCACCGAATCCATCGCCACCACCCCCAACCGGCCCATACCCAGACGCGCGCACAACACCAGGACCTGGGTGAACAACTCCTCCACCACATCAGCCAGCTCGCCACGGAACCGGGCAATGGTCACATGATCAGGCACATCCCCGCCACAGATCACCCGGAAGGTGACATCACGCGAGCACAACCACTCGATCTTGCGCGAGGACCGCTGGCCTTGGGCCCACGCCCAAATCAACAACGTCAGCAACATATCCGGGTCATACCCCGCACGCCCCACACCACCAGTGCGGCGTTTGGCATGCAACCGCGAAGTGTCCAACCCCGCCACCGCCTCGATCACCAGCCACACCGGATCGGAATCACTCAACCACTCACGCATATCCGGCGGCATCAAAAACTGCTGATCACGATCCACCCAGCGATAACCCTTGGCCACCAACACATCATCGATCACCAACCCTCGACACACCCAACAACCCACAAATCCTGTTGTCCGGCCGCTACGCGGCCGGACAACACCCACCCACCATTTCGCAACAGCCCGCCAGGTGCGGGAAATCAAGGGGTGTGCGGCAATTCAGGTGCGACGCCCATGGCGGATTCGAAAGATGGTCTTGGCCAAGCGTAAATGGCGCGGGTGCCGGTCGAAGGTGGACAGATTGACCGGCGCCTTGTAGCGCTTGCGGGCGATGGCCAGGGTGTGGCTGAACTCGCGCAGGCCCTGATCGCCGTGACTGTGGCCTTGCCCGTATTCGCCGACGCCGCCGAAGGGCAGCGCGGGAATGCCCGCGTAGGCGGTCGAGGAATTGATGGTGACCACGCCGACGCGCAGATGCTCGGCGAAGGTCTCGATCTCGTGCACGTCCCTGGTGAACACCGAGACCGCGACATCGTTGCCGACGGCGTTGATGCGCTGCGCTGCGTCCTCCATGCTGGTCACCTTGTTCACCACCAGCACCGGTCCGATGCCCTCGCCGGTGATCGCCAGGCTCTCCTCGGGCACCTCGGCGAGCACCACTGGTTCGATGTACGGCTCGCGAATCGAATCCAGTCCGCCGACCACCGCGCGCCCGCCGCGGGCCAGCGCGTCGCGAATCTGCCTGCGCACCACCTCGACTTGCGACTCCAGGATCATCGGACCGTAGGAAGCGCGCTTGTCGGCGCCGGGGCGCAGCTTGGCGGCCTGCGCCACCACGAGCTCCAGGAACGGTTCGTACACCGACTCCGCGACATAGGCTCGCTGAATCCCGGTGGCGTTCTGCCCGGCATTGGCCATCGCCCCGAACACCGCGGCCTCGGCGGCGTCATCGAGCTTCGCGTCGACGTGCACGACCATGCTGCCCTTGCCGCTGCGCTCCACCACCACCGGCGTCATCGTCTGCGTACACAGCGCGATCACCTCGCGCGCACCGGCATCCGAACCGGCGTAGGCGATCTTGTCCACCTTGGCCCGGCACAGCGCGTTGCCGGTCGCGTGGTCACCGGTAACCACCTGCAGCACCGGCTGATTCGGCGCCAGCCTGGCCCAGCTGTCGGCCAGCCAGACGCCGACGCCGGTGGTCAGCTCGTGCGGTTTGAACACCACCGTGTTGCCCGCGGCCATCGCGTAGGCGATCGATCCCATCGGCGTGAAGACCGGGTTGTTCCACGGACCGAGCACCCCGATCACGCCGAGCGGCAGGTAGCCGACCGAGGCCTGCTGATTGCGGGTCAGCCAGGTGGAGCCGAGCTTGTGCCTGCCGAGCGCGCGCGCCGCGTTCCGGGCCGCCCAGTCCAGGTTCTCGACCGCGAGCATCACCTCGATCGCCGCGTCCGCCTCCGGTTTTCCGGTCTCCTCGGACAGGATCTCGACCAATTCGCCTGCGCGCCGCGCGATATCGCGCTTCCAGTCGAGCAGCCAGCGTTTGCGGCCGCTGAATCCCAGCTCGGCCCACCATTTTTCGGCCGCGCGGCCGGCGCGCACGGTCCGGTTGATTTCGCCCGCGCCCATCACGGCGTAGTTGCCGACGGTCTCGCCGGTGCGCGGGTCGTAGGACGTCAAGACGTTCGATCGGCCCGATCCTCCGGGCTGCGCCGCCACTTGTGGCTGCGCGGACTCGGCCATGATCACCTCTCGCAGTATCGAAATCGGCGGATGGCCACTTGCGAGGCGGCCGCCGCGGACGAGTGAGTGTTCCCCCGATTAGCAGACTATGGTCGCCGCGACGGGCCGACAAGGCTCCTGCGCCCCCACCGCGCTGCCCTTGACACGGCCCACCAGCGCCGATCTGCGTCGCGCCGGACCGATATCGATGGGTGTGAGTAAGGACACATTTAGTTCAGCCCCCTGTTGGGTACCGTGCGGGCGGCCCGGTGCGAACCCTGCATGCCGGTAACATCACGCCAAGCGCTACGGATCACTAATGGGGACGTATACGCGCGCGCTCCGGCGACCACGAGTCGCCGCAAAATGCCGATAGTGGAGAGTTGATGCCGAGCTTGAACCAAGCAGATCTGCACGCGAGTGAGCCAGCGGTCCGGGTAACGGACGTGCGGAAGTCGTTCGGCGATGTGCATGCACTGCAGGGGGTCAGCTTCGTTGCCGACCGCGCCTCCGTCCTCGGCATCCTCGGACCGAACGGTGCCGGTAAGACGACGATGGTGAAGATCCTGTCCACGCTGCTGCGCCCGGACTCGGGCACCGCCGTGGTCGCCGGGCACGACGTGCTGAAGGACGCCGCGGGGGTGCGCCGGTCGATCATGATGACCGGCCAGTACGCCGCGCTCGACGAGAACCTCTCCGGCCGGGAGAACCTGGAACTGTTCGGCCGCCTGATGGGTCTGAGCAAGTCCGCCGCCCGCAAGCGGGCCGACACCCTGCTCGAGGAATTCGACCTGGTGAGCGCGGGCCGAAGGGCGGTGCGCCACTACTCGGGCGGCATGCGCCGCCGGGTCGACATCGCGTGCGGTCTGGTGGTGCGGCCGGAGGTGGTGTTCCTCGACGAGCCGACCACCGGCCTGGATCCGCGCAGCCGCCAAGGCGTCTGGGATCTGGTGAACGCGCTGAAGGCACAGGGCATCACGGTTCTGCTCACTACGCAGTACCTCGAAGAAGCCGACGTGCTCAGCGACAACATCATCGTCATCGACAAGGGCACGGTGATCGCCGAGGGCACCGCCGACGAGCTCAAGGAGAAGACCGGCGGCAGCTACTGCGAGGTGGTCCCGCTGGACCCGACGCAGCTGCGCCCGACCGCCACCGCGCTCGGCGACCTGGTGCCTGCCGCTGTGCTGGCCGGCCTCAACGGCGGTGACCGGCTCTCGATTCCGGCGCCGGAGGGCGCGGCCACGCTGACCGAGGCGCTGCGCCGACTCGACACCGCGGGCATCGAGCTCGCCGACATCGCGCTGCGCAGGCCTTCGCTCGACGACGTCTTCCTGTCCATCACCGGACGTTCGGGTGGGACGGCGTGACCACTGCCACCGCTCCGGACCGGGCCGCCGACGCGGCCGCGTTGTTCGCGGATCTACCCGAGGCGCGGCTGTCCTCGTTCGCGCAGTGGCGCGCGCTGTCCGGCCGCATCGTCTGGACCATGGCCACCAAGGGCGAGCTGATCGTCGCGGTGGTGACGCCGCTGGTGTTCACGCTCGGGTTCTATCTGCCGCTGCGCTTCGTGATGAAGTTCCAGGGCATCGACTACGCCCAGTACGTCATGCCGATCATCGTGTTGCAGACGATGGCCTTCACGATGATGTCGAACGCGCAGTTGGCCGCGTTCGAGGCGTTGACCGGGTTGAGCACCCGGATGCAGACCATGCCGATCGGCATGCTCGTTCCGCTGTCCGCGCGGATCGCGGCCGGGTTGATTCGCTCGATCACCTCACTGACCGCGGCGCTGGTCTTCGGGTACGTGATCGGCTTCCGCTTCACCGAGGGGTTCGGCCAGGCCGCGCTGTTCTGCCTGTTCTCCCTGGCGGTCGGCACCACGCTCGCGCTCGGCGCCGACGCGCTCGGCAGTCTGACCAAGAGCCCGGAATCGTTGAGCCAGGCGCTGACCCTGCCCACGCTGATCTTCGGCATGCTCTCCTGCGGATTCGTCCCGGAACGTAGTTTCCCGACGTGGATTCAGGGGTTCGTGCGTAATCAGCCGGTCTCGCAGTTCTCCTTCGCGTTGCGCGACATGGCCTCTGGCGGAGTGAGCTGGCAAGTGTTGTGGGTGCCGCTGGTCTGGGTGATCGGGCTCGCGCTCGTCTTCATCCCGCTGGCAATCTGGGCGAGCGTGAGGCGATCATGAGTTCTGTAGAGGCCCCCATGGCACCGATCGAAGAGACCGACAAGATCTCGTGGAACACGCTGTTGCCCGAGGTGACGGCGAAACCCGAGAACTCGCTGAGCAACTGGGTCACGCACAGCCTGATCCAGTGCAAGCGATTGCTGCTGGTCTGGGCCCGCGATCCCGCGACGACGATCCAGACGCTGGTCTATCCGGCGCTGACGCTGCTGATGTTCAAGATCGTGCTCGGCAAGTCGATCACCAGCTACACGGGCCAGCCGAGCATCTACGCCCAGATGGCGTTGCTCACGCTGGTCGCCGCGATGTCGGGTGCGGTCGTGAGCGCGCTCGGCTTCAAGGGCGAGAAGATGACGGGCCTGCTCGGCCGGTTCTGGACCATGCCGATTCACCGGGCGGCCGGTCTTACCGGACGGCTACTGGCCGAGGCCGTTCGCGTACTGGTCACCACCCTGTTCGTCATCGGCGTCGGCCTGCTGCTCGGCTTCCGGTTCAACCACGGCCTGCTCGCCGGTATCGCGCTGGTCGGCATCCCGGTGCTGTTCGGCGTCGCCTTCGCCGTGCTCGTCACCGCGCTGGCCACGATCACCGAGGGCGTGATGCTGGTGAACATCATCGGCATCATCAACACGCTGCTGATGTTCTTCAACACCGGCTTCGCACCGGCCTTCGCCTATCCGATCTGGCTCCAGTCGACGATCCAGAACCAGCCGATGAGCTGTGCGATCGACGCGATGCGCGGACTGTCGTACGGCGGACCGGTCGCCGATCCACTGATGAAGACCGTGCTGTGGACGGTCGGCCTGATCGTGGTGTTCGCCTACCCCGCGGTGCGCGGCTATCGCCGGGCCGCGGAGACCGGCGCCTGATCGAAGTCGTAGTCCAGCCAGCGGTTGCGGTTGGTCCAGCCGACCAGGTCGTAGCGCCAACGGAACGGCCAAGTGTGCGCGACGGTGTTGAACAGGACCGCACCGAGGGCGGTGTAGTCGTCGTGCGCGGACAGCAGTGCGCGCTGTCCGCGCGGCGAAGCGGTGAAGAACGCGTCGAACATGGCGATCGACTGTTCGGTGGTCAGGCGGCCGAGGCCCCATAGCCCGCGCATCCGCATCCAGTACACCAATCTGGCTCGGCGCGGCCACAGTTCGGCGATCGGGTCGCTGCCCTGCTGTACCGCAGTGATCGCGGTGTCCACCAGCGCGAGGGAGTCGGCGACGCTGTAACCGGTGCAGGGGTGCATCATGCCGCCGCGCGAGCCGAACGGAACCGCATGGGCGACGCCCTTTTTCGGCGGCGGCTGATCCAGCGGATAGTGCGCGGCCTCGGTCGGCTCGTCACCGGTCAGTCGAATGCCGTGCGCGGCAAGGCGACTCAACGTGCGCCTGCGCAGTTCGTGCTGCGGCATACCGCCGCGCAGTCCGAGGCTGGTTTCCTCGAAGATCACGGTGCCGTCGCCGAGCGGCACGGAGTACAGGAACGACGGCGGCTCGTCGGGGCCCGCGCCGTTCTCCGGCCGCCAGTCCAGTAGTAGCCCCTCACCCTCCTCGACCATCGGCGCGGCCGTTTCGGCGGCGACGAAGATGCCGTGCGCGCTGGCGGCCCGGCGTCGGCCGAGGGTGGGTAGGCCGCGGGTGTCGAACACCGTGGCCGCGGTGATCGTCGTGCCGTCGGCGAGTTCGACGGTGTGCGCGTCGACCCTGGTGGCACGGCCGGTGAGCACGGTGGCGTCATCCAGCGGGAGTGCCTCACGCAAACCGGTTTTCGACAGCACGCAGTAGGCGCGATCGATGCGGTGTTCGGACTTGGCCCAGACCGTCGGCTGCGGAATCGTGCTCGCGATCGCGCTCGACGGCAGCCAGTTCGGCAGCTCGTCGACCCAGCAGGAGTAGGTCGGCGGCCACAGCCGGTCCGGTCGCGGATCCACGGCGGTCACCCGGAGTCCGGCCCGCATCGCGCGATGCGCCAGCGCCCGGCCGGTCGGACCGAGCCCGACCACGCATACGTCGACATCCCGGACCGCGCTGACACCCATGCAGGCATTCAATCCGCTGCGGCATGGCCGACGCAACTATCCCGGCACATCGGGCCCCCGGAAATCGGGTCTCGCGGCAAAGGAAACAAAGTGAAAGCACGCATTCCGACAATTGCGCGCAATCCTGCCCCCAGAATTGGTGGCCCAGCAACTTCAGTGATGAAAAAGTGTTGTTTCGCCCCGTAATCTCAACGTCGGACGCGGGTGGTTTCCGTGTCCGGGAGAAGGGGAATCATGAGAGGCAGCAACCGCGGCTTGCTAAGTGTGCTCGCGGTCACAGTCGGTGCAGCTGTTATAGCGATTATGCCTGCACCGGCGCACGGGGCGCCAGCCGAGTCGGCAATTGTCGCGGTGCAAGAGCACGATGCGCGAAAGCTCACGTTGACAATTCATTCCGCGGCGATGGATCGCGATATCCAGGTGGAGACGCAGCGCGCGGCCGACACCAGCGTGCCGCGCCCGGTCCTCTACCTGCTGCAGGGCGCGAGCGGCGGCGAGGACGGCGTCACCTGGGCGACGGAAACCGATGCGATGCAGTTCCTTTCGACCAAGAACGTGCACGTGGTCTCGCCGATCGGCGGCATGTTCAGCTACTACGCGGACTGGGTCAACGACGATCCGCGCCTCGGCAAGCAGAAGTGGAAGACCTTCCTGACCCGCGAAATGCCGCCGCTCATCGACAAGTACCTCGTGACCAACGGTCGCAACGCGATCGCGGGCTTCTCGATGGCGGGCACCACCACCCTCGCGCTCGCCGCCACCAGCGGCGACTTGTACTCCAGCGTCGCCGCTTACAGCGGTTGCGCGCAGATCAGCGACCCGGTCGGCCAGGAGTTCGTCCGGCTCACCGTGGAGACCTGGGGCTGGGCCAACGTGTCCAACATGTACGGCGTGGCAGGCGATCCGCGCTGGGCGGCCAATGATCCCTACGTGCAGGCCGAGGGGCTGCGCGGCAAGTCGATCTACATTTCCAGCGGCGGCGGGCTGCCCGGAAAGTACGATGAATTGAACGGCAAATACGCATTGCCCGGCGTAGACGGTTACGCGGCGCAGCTCATAAAGGGTGGCGTCATCGAAGCGGGCACGAATTACTGCTCACGCAATATGCAGACTCGCCTGACCAAATTGGGCATTCCGGCGACTTTCGATATTCACCCGGACGGCACCCATTCTTGGGGATATTGGGAAGACGCGTTGAAGAACTCGTGGCCTGCGCTGTCTGCACCGTTGGGAATTTAAGATGTGGATTCGGAAACAGGCCGCGAGAATCGCAGGCCTGATTCTCGCTGCCGCCGGTGCGGCCGTACTGCACGCACCGGCCGCGGTGGCCGCCCCGCCGATTCCGGCATTCGCGGGCGCCAACGACTGGGCCTGCCATCCGTCCGCGGAACGCCCACAGCCGGTCGTGCTCGTGCACGGCTCGGGCACCGACGCGGCCAACAGTTTCGCCCTGCTCGCGCCGCTGCTGCGGGCCGAAGGTCACTGTGTGTTCGCGGCGAATCTGGGCCCGACGCCCGGGTTGCGTGATGTCGTGAGCGGCCAAGCGGGTTCGGGCTCAATGGGTATCGGCCCGGTCGGTGCCGCGATGCTCGGTCGCACCATCTACGGCGTCGGCGACATCGATCGCATGGCAGCCGACCTGAACGAAGTCGTGCAGGCCGTGCGCAGCGCTACCGGCGCACGCCAGGTCGCGCTGGTCGGCCACTCCACCGGCGGCACCGTGATCCGTCAATACCTGCGCGCGCAGGGCACGGACGCGGTGACCCAGGTGATCACCCTCGGTACCCCGTATCGGGGCTCGACCTGGGCGGGACTCCGGACGAACTATCCGGATCTCGCCTCACTCGGCCTGGAGAACGCGCAGATCGCGGCCCAGGTCTTCGGAACTCCGGGTCAGCAACAGGTGGTTGGGTCACCGTTGCTGAGCCGGCTGAACGTGGGAGGCGAGACCGTGCCCGGTGTCCGGTACACGGCCCTCGCCTCCCGCGCCGACGAAATCATCACCCCGCAGGAGACCGCGCTGCTCGCATCGCCCACCGGCGGCAATCGCAACATCTGGCTGCAAGACGGCTGCCCGACCGACATCGCCAATCACAGTGGCCTGCTGGGGGATACGCGGGTCGCCGCGATAGTGCTCAGCGCACTGGCGAACGACAACCGCGCCCTGCCCTGTTGAGGAACGGCCCTACTGCGGGGTGACCCAGGTGGTGATGTCGGCGTGCACGACCTCGAGGCCGTGCTTGTCGTAGACCGAGACCGGCACGATCAGGTTCCGGCCCTCGGTGATCGTGGTGAAGTCGGGGATCTCGTCCAGCTTCGCGACGGCCCGCAGGCTGGTCTCCGCCTTGGCCAGGTACTGCACGTTCATCGCCTTCGGGATCCAGCGGTGGGTGCTCGGCACGGTCGCCTCGCTCAGCATGCCCATCGCCACCTCGGCCAGGTTGCACGCCGCGATGGCGTGATAGGTGCCGAGGTGGTTGTGGATGCCGAACCACTTCGGCGAGGTCACCTCGCACAATCCCGGCTCGAGCCGCACGACGCTCGGCAGCACCGTGCCGAAATACGGCACCCGCGCCACCATGCCCAGCGAGAACAGGGTGTGACCGAGCCGATTGTCCGGCAGCTTCTTCCAGCTGCGGAGGGTGGCAGTCTCTTTCGTCATGGGCTCATCTTACTGCGGAGTAAGTTCGGCTCGTCCACTGTGTCGTAGCTCATGTCGAAAACGGACGAATCCGCTATTTCGGCAGGAGTTCGTTTGCTATGTTTTGGCGTTGCGGCGAACTGCTGACGCAGCTGGGGGTCAACACCATTTCCGTTGGCGCATAAGAAAGTTGGAGTTTCCATCATGCGTATTCGTGCTGCCGTCGCGACGTTGGGCATCGCGGCGGGGCTGGCCGCCACCGCGGCATCGTTCGGGGCCGGCCAAGCCGCCGCGTTTCAGCCCGTGATCGAGCCGCAAAACGGCGTCTATCTCGGCGTGACCCTCGATCACTCGGAGACCGTGGCGCTGCGGAACTCGCCGCTGCCCGGCATGGTGGATCAACTGTGGCGGGACCGCGGGCTGATCGACATCGACCCGCGCTCGCTGTACGCGTCGGACGATGACGTGATCTATGCCGACTTCTCCGACGCGATCGACGAGGCGGCCGCCTTCCGATACGGATCGGTCAATATCGGCATCGTCGACCCGGCCCGGCTGTACGAGATGAACCTCCCGGCGTTCCAGGGTCGCAACCTGCTGCTCGTGCAGTTCCTCGACTGACCGATAACGGGCACCCGGAACTGATCTGATCGACGGCGGCGCGGTGGGCGAAAGTCCGTCGCGCCGCCGTTTGCGTCCCTGGGTGCATGCCCGTGACCTGGGCGGAGCTGCTCGCGGGGGCCGGATTTGAAGTAGCCGACCGCGTCGGGCATACTGTTCGGGTTGCCTTGTACCAGTGCCGTGCCTGTTTCCGTGTGAGACGGGATGGCTAGGCGAGGCGAGTACCAACAATCGTGTACCTCACTGGGTCAACCGGTGTGGGTACGTCCGGGAACACGGTTCCAGGCCTGAGATGAAGTTTTATCCGGGGCCGAGGAATGAGCGGCTGTGTCAATTCTGGTCGGAGACCAGAACGACACGCCCGACCGCGTGGACCGGAGAACCATGACAGATGAACAGCGGCGAGGGTCAGGCATGCGTGCCTGATCGCGGTCTCTCGTGAGACGTCTTCGTGTGTTCGGGCTGTGCAAATTGAGGGTGGTACGGAAGCCAGCTTCCGGATCACGAAGGTATAAGCGGAGAAAAGGACACTTAGCGTGGCGGGACAGAAGATCCGCATCAGGCTCAAGGCCTACGACCACGAGGCGATCGACGCGTCAGCGCGCAAGATCGTTGAGACGGTGACCCGCACTGGGGCCCGTGTCGTCGGGCCGGTGCCGTTGCCGACCGAGAAGAACGTGTACTGCGTCATCCGTTCGCCGCACAAGTACAAGGACTCGCGCGAGCACTTCGAGATGCGTACGCACAAGCGGCTTATCGACATCCTCGACCCGACGCCGAAGACGGTCGACGCGCTGATGCGCATCGACCTGCCGGCCAGCGTCGACGTCAACATTCAGTGACGGGGACTGGAGATATGACTGACAACAAGAACAGGCCCGCGGCCGGCATCCTTGGCACCAAGCTCGGGATGACCCAGGTGTTCGACGAGAAGAATCGCGTCGTTCCCGTGACCGTCATCAAGGCCGGACCGAACGTAATCACCCAGATCCGCACCGTGGAGCGCGACGGCTACAGCGCCGTCCAGGTCGCTTTCGGCGCCATCGACCCGCGCAAGGTGAACAAGCCGGTCTCCGGCCAGTTCACCAAGGCCGGTGTCACACCGCGCCGCCACGTCGCTGAGATCCGCGTCGCCGACGCCTCCACCTTCGAGGTCGGCCAGGAGATCAACGCCGACGTCTTCGAAGAGGGCGCCTACGTCGACGTGACGGGTACCAGCAAGGGCAAGGGCTTCGCCGGCACCATGAAGCGTCACGGCTTCGCCGGTCAGGGCGCTTCGCACGGTGCGCAGGCTGTGCACCGTCGCCCGGGCTCCATCGGTGGCTGTGCCACCCCCGGCCGCGTGTTCAAGGGCATGCGCATGTCGGGCCGGATGGGCAACGACCGCGTCACCACGCAGAACCTCTCGGTTCACAAGGTTGACGCCGAAAACGGCCTGCTGCTGATCAAGGGAGCGATCCCGGGTCGTCGCGGCAATGTCGTGATCGTCAAGAGCGCAGTGAAGGGTGGTGCGCACGCATGACCAGCCTCGAGAAGAAGGCCAACCTGAGCCTGCCGGTCAAGGAACTGGGCGGCAAGACCAATGGCACCGTCGAGCTCCCCGCGGAGATCTTCGACGTGACCGCGAACATCTCGCTGATGCACCAGGTGGTCATCGCGCAGCTGGCTGCGGCTCGCCAGGGCACGCACTCGACCAAGACCCGCGGTGAAGTTCGCGGTGGTGGCAAGAAGCCGTACCGGCAGAAGGGCACCGGCCGCGCCCGTCAGGGCTCGACCCGCGCACCGCAGTTCACCGGTGGTGGCGTCGTGCACGGCCCGCAGCCGCGCGACTACAGCCAGCGCACCCCCAAGAAGATGATCCGCGCCGCACTGCGTGGAGCACTTTCGGACCGGGCGCGCAACGAGCGCATCCACGTGATCACCGAACTGGTTGCCGGGCAGGACCCGTCGACCAAGACGGCCAAGAGCTTCCTCGCGGAGCTGTCGGACCGCAAGAAGTTCCTCCTCGTCCTCGGACGTGAGGACATCGCGGCCTGGAAGAGCGTGCAGAACCTCGAGTTCGTGCACCCGATCGCGCCGGACCAGCTCAACACCTATGACGTGCTGGAAAGCGACGAGGTCGTATTCAGCGTGGAGGCACTCAACGCCTTCGTGCACGGCCCCGCCGAGGCGGCACAGGAGGAGAGCAAGTGACCACCATCGCCGACCCCCGCGACATCCTGCTGGCGCCGGTCATCTCGGAGAAGTCCTACGGACTC
Source organism: Nocardia sp. CA-128927 (assembly GCF_050955855.1). Classification (NCBI taxonomy): domain Bacteria; kingdom Bacillati; phylum Actinomycetota; class Actinomycetes; order Mycobacteriales; family Nocardiaceae; genus Nocardia; species Nocardia sp. CA-128927. The sequence continues at coordinate 1,145,510 of NZ_CP192087.1, forward strand.
ATCGAGGAAGGCACCTACACCTTCATCGTGCACCCGGATTCCAACAAGACGCAGATCAAGATCGCCGTCGAGAAGGTCTTCGGTGTCACGGTTACCAGCGTCAACACCGCCAACCGTCAGGGCAAGCGCAAGCGGACCCGCTTCGGTTACGGCAAGCGCAAGAACACCAAGCGCGCGCTCGTGACCATCTCGGCCGACAGCAAGCCCATCGAGATCTTCGGAGGCCCGGTCGCGTAAGCGCCTGGGACTCCAGAAAGAAGAGAAGAACTCATGGCAATTCGTAAGTACAAGCCGACAACCCCCGGCCGCCGCGGGTCGTCCGTTTCGGACTTCGCTGAGATCACTCGGTCGACCCCCGAGAAGTCGCTGATCCGTCCGCTGCACAGCAAGGGTGGTCGTAATGCGCACGGTCGCATCACCACCCGGCACCGCGGTGGCGGCCACAAGCGCGCCTACCGTCTGATCGACTTCCGTCGACTGGACAAGGACGGCATCCCGGCCAAGGTCGCACACATCGAGTACGACCCGAACCGCACCGCGAACATCGCGCTGCTCCACTTCGTGGACGGCGAGAAGCGATACATCATCGCGCCCAAGGGCATCGCGCAGGGCACCCCGATCGAGTCCGGCCCCACGGCCGACATCAAGCCGGGTAACAACCTGCCGCTGCGCAACATCCCGACCGGTACCACCATCCATGCGGTGGAACTGCGTCCGGGTGGCGGCGCGAAGATGGCTCGTTCGGCCGGATCCAGCATCCAGCTGCTCGGTAAGGAAGGCACCTACGCCACGCTGCGTATGCCGTCCGGTGAAATCCGTCGCGTCGACGTGCGCTGCCGCGCCACCGTCGGCGAGGTCGGCAACGCCGAGCAGTCGAACATCAACTGGGGCAAGGCCGGCCGTATGCGCTGGAAGGGCCGTCGCCCCACCGTCCGTGGTGTCGTGATGAACCCGGTCGACCACCCGCACGGTGGTGGTGAAGGCAAGACCTCCGGTGGTCGCCACCCGGTCTCGCCGTGGGGACAGCCGGAAGGCCGTACCCGCAAGCCCAACCGCCCGAGCGACAAGCTCATCGTCCGCCGCCGCAAGTCCGGCAAGAACAAGCGCTGAAGGAGGAGGTAAGAAATGCCACGCAGCCTCAAGAAAGGCCCGTTCGTCGACGACCACCTCCTCGCGAAGGTGGACGTGCAGAACGAGAAGGGCACGAAGCAGGTCATCAAGACCTGGTCGCGTCGTTCGACCATCATCCCCGATTTCATCGGTCACACCTTCGCCGTCCATGACGGTCGCAAGCACGTGCCGGTGTTCGTCTCGGACAACATGGTTGGGCACAAGCTCGGTGAGTTCGCGCCGACCAGGACGTTCCGAAGCCACATCAAGGACGACCGGAAGAGCAAGCGGCGATGACGACTGAGACTCAGAACCCGACCGCACGCGCAACGGCCAAGCACGTTCGCGTGACCCCGATGAAGGCTCGCCGTGTCGTGGACCTGGTCCGCGGCAAGCGAGTCGAGGACGCACTGGCGATCCTCCGGTTCGCGCCGCAAGCCGCGAGCGAGCCGGTTGCCAAGGTCGTGGCCAGCGCCGCGGCGAACGCCGAGAACAACCTCGGCCTGAACCCGGCCACCCTGGTCATCTCGACGGCCTACGTCGACGAGGGCGCGACCATGAAGCGGTTCCAGCCGCGTGCCCAGGGTCGTGCGTTCCGCATTCGCAAGCGCACCAGCCACATCACCATCGAGGTCGAGAGCATCCCCACCGCCGGTGGAGCAACTCGCAACCGCCGGAAGGGAGGGGCAAAGTAAATGGGACAGAAAATCAATCCCCATGGCTTCCGCCTCGGTATCACCACCGACTGGAAGTCGCGTTGGTACGCGGACAAGCAGTACGCGGACTACGTCAAGGAAGATGTCGCCATCCGTAAGCTCCTCGCCACCGGCATGGAGCGGGCGGGCATCTCCAAGGTGGAGATCGAGCGCACCCGTGATCGGGTTCGCGTCGATATCCACACCGCTCGTCCGGGCATCGTCATCGGTCGCCGTGGCGCCGAAGCCGATCGCATCCGGGCCGAGCTGGAGAAGCTCACCAAGAAGCAGGTGCAGCTGAACATCCTCGAGGTCAAGAACCCCGAGTCGGATGCGCAGCTGGTTGCTCAGGCCGTGGCCGAGCAGCTGTCGAACCGTGTGGCGTTCCGTCGTGCGATGCGTAAGGCCATCCAGTCGGCCATGCGTTCGCCGAACGTCAAGGGCATCCGCGTGCAGTGCTCGGGCCGCCTCGGTGGCGCCGAAATGTCGCGCTCGGAGTTCTACCGCGAGGGTCGCGTCCCGCTGCACACGCTGCGTGCCGACATCGACTACGGCCTCTACGAGGCCAAGACCACCTTCGGTCGCATCGGCGTGAAGGTCTGGATCTACAAGGGCGACATCGTCGGTGGCAAGCGTGAGCTCGCCGCCGCCAGCGCACCGGCCGGCGATCGTGATCGTCCGCGTCGTGAGCGTCCGTCTCGCCCGCGTCGGTCCGGCTCCGCCGGTACCACGGCGACCAGCACCGAGGCCGGGCGCGCCGCCACCGCGGTGGTGGACGCTCCGGCAGAGACACAGGAGGGCTGACGCAATGCTGATGCCTCGTAAGGTCAAGCACCGCAAGCAGCATCACCCCGGTCGTTCCGGCATGGCCAAGGGCGGCACCTCGGTGGCGTTCGGTGAGTACGGCATCCAGGCGCTGGAGCCGGCTTACGTGACCAACCGGCAGATCGAGTCGGCTCGTATCGCGATGACCCGCCACATCAAGCGTGGCGGCAAGATCTGGATCAACATCTACCCGGATCGCCCGCTCACCAAGAAGCCTGCCGAAACCCGCATGGGTTCCGGTAAGGGTTCGCCGGAGTGGTGGATCGCGAACGTCAAGCCCGGTCGCGTGATGTTCGAGATGAGTTACCCCAGTGAGGAGATCGCTCGCGAGGCCCTGCGCCGCGCGATGCACAAGCTCCCGATGAAGTGCAGGATCGTGACCAGGGAGGAGCAGTTCTGATGGCTACCGAAACACCGGCCGCAGAGCTCCGCGAGCTCACCGAAGAAGAGTTGGTGCAGAAGCTGCGCGACTCCAAGGAAGAGCTGTTCAACCTGCGCTTCCAGATGGCGACGGGTCAGCTGGACAACAACCGTCGGCTGCGCGTGGTTCGTCACGAGATCGCGCGCATCTACACGGTCATGCGCGAGCGCGAGCTCGGTCTGGCCTCCGGACCCGCTGACAAGGGAGATGCGGCATGACCGAACAGAAAGTGGAAGAGCAGCGCGCCAGCCGCAAGGTACGCGTCGGTTACGTTGTCTCGGACAAGATGACCAAGACGATTGTCGTCGAGCTGGAAGACCGTAACCGGCACAAGCTCTACGGCAAGATCATTCGCACCACCTCCAAGGTGAAGGCGCATGACGAGAACGAGATCGCCGGCATCGGCGACCGCGTCCAGCTGATGGAGACCCGACCGCTGTCGGCGACCAAGCGCTGGCGTCTGGTCGAGGTGCTGGAGAAGGCCAAGTAAGCCTTTCCGGTCTGAATGTCGAAGGCCCGCTTCCCGTTCGGGGAGGCGGGCCTTCGACATTTCCTGGGTAGATCTGACTACCACGTGACTTTCACGTGGTCCACGTTATATCCTGTGGCATGGCCAAAAGGAATCTCACGCTGCAGCTGGATGAAGAGGTGATCGCGCAGGCGAAGGTGATCGCGGCCAGGCAGGGGACCTCGGTCAGCGCGCTATTGGCGCAACAAGTGCGCGAGATCGCCGCCGACTTCGCTCGCTACGAGGCCGCGAAGGTTCAGGCGTTGCAGCTCATGGCGGACGCTGCGGGGCGGGGGAGTGGTGGTCGCATCACGTGGCGGCGTGAAGACCTCTATGACCGCGACGAGGCTCGGGTCCGATGAGGTCGGAACGAGTCTTCATAGATACCAACGTCCTGCTCTATGCCTATGAGCCTGGAGACGACACTCGCAGCACGATCGCTCGCGAAGTCCTGGCGGATCTGTGGGAGCGGAAAGTCGGCTTGCTGAGCACTCAGGTGCTCCAGGAGTTCTATTCCGTTGCGACGCGCAAGTTCAAGCCGCCGTTGAGCGCGGCCGATGCTCGCCGCGTCATTGCGTTGTACAGCGAATGGTGCGCCCGCGATACGGATCCCCTGATCGTCATGAACGCCTCATTCCTGATGGAAACACACAAGGTGTCCTGGTGGGACGCGTTGATCATCGAGGCCGCGTCCCAGTCCGGCGCGAAATACCTACTGTCGGAAGATCTTCAGCACGGCCGTGACTTTCTCGGTCTCGAGATTCGAAACCCCTTCCTGGAGCGAGCGGAGTAGTCGGACAGCCCAGCTCCCTCCTTGTAGTGTCGTGTTGACGGCGAAACTGCGTCGATGCGCCTGGCCTCGGTAGCAGCGTCGGCCGATGCGGAGGTGGGATTGTTGGTGCAGCCATATGATCGGGCGCTGTTGCGGAAGCATCTGCTGCAGACTCGGATAGCGGGGGACGTCGCGACACCGCGAGAGGGGAACCTGGCGCACTACCGCCGGATGGTGGCGAAGGATCCTGGGTACCAGTTCGGGTTGACGCTGAAGGATTGGACGTTCGACGAGACGTTGGACATGATGGCGCGGCTGTGCGGAGTCAACCCCGATCCGCGGCACCGGCAGGGAGCCGACACCATCGGCGTGGATCTGACCATCGCGGCGCTCGATGAGATGGGTGCCAGAATCGGGCGTGCGGCGCGCGATCAGGAGACGGTGCTGCTGGCCACCGGTCACCCCGGCCCGCTCATGGGTGTCTACCGAGCTGTCGAGGATGCGCTGCACGCCGCGGGCTGCACTGTGCTGACCCCCGCCGCCGGATGGTCGTACCAGGTCATCACCGCGAACGGCTCGCGGGTCCGCGAAATCGTCTACACCTCAGGCGTTGCCGCGCTCAGCACCGGCGGCCGATTCCAGCACACCCACGACCCGAACCCGATGCAGGCCATGCTGCAGGAACTGCGGGACAGCCCCGAACCCCGCACCTGGCCCGACCTCGTCATCGCCGACCACGGCTGGGCCGGGACCGCGGGCGAAGCAGGCATCGACACCGTCGGCTTCGCCGACTCCAACGACCCCGCCCTCTTCGCAGGCCACGCCGAGGGCAAAATCGCCGTCACCGTCCCCCTCGACGACGGCGTCTTCCCCGAGTACTACGAGCCCATGACCGACTACCTGCTCGATCGGGCCGGGCTCGCGGACTGAACGCTCCCGTCCGCGATAGTCAACAGCCGCACTCTAATCAGTTCTGGGAGTGAGCTATCCGGCACACTCCTGGTAGTAGCCGGCCGGTAGGTGAGCACTTTCGCACCCTGGACTTCGAGTCCTGGAGAAAGACCGTGCCCCTGCCGGTAGGCCGGGAGAGTTGATCGCTGCTGGGATGTCGTGCCCGCCCGAATGGGCGTGAGCACTGCTTGATTAGGTCGCTGATGGTTCTCCTGCTGGCTGCTCGACGGTGATCGGCATTAGCAATTGGAGGATTGTTGCGACTGTTCGTAGGAGATGACTGGGCTGAAGACCACCACGACGTGGAGGTGATGGACACCGCCGGGCGCCGCCTGGCCAAAACGCGCGTGCCCGAGGGCGTCGCCGGAATGGCGAGACTGCACGCGATCCTCGGCGGCCTGGTCGACGACGCCGACGAGGTCGAGGTCCTGGTCGGGATCGAGACCGACCGCGGTCCCTGGGTCGGGGCGCTGGTCGCCGCCGGATACACGGTACTGGCGGTGAATCCATTGCAGGCGGCCAGGTTTCGGGACCGGCTGGGAGTCTCGGGTGCCAAAAGCGACGCTGGTGACGCTCACGTGCTGGCGGATATGGTCCGCACCCATTCCCACGAATTGCGACCTGTCGCTGGGGATTCCGCGCGAGCCGAGGCCGTGAAGGTGGTGGCCCGTGCTCACAAGACGATGATCTGGGACCGAACTCGCCACACCCAGCGGTTGCGTCACGCTCTGCGTGACTACTTCCCCGCCGCGCTGGCCGCGTTCGACGACCTCGACGCCGCCGACACCCTGGAACTGCTCGCCAAAGCACCCACCCCAGCTGCGGCGGCCCGGCTCACGATCCCCCAGATCAGTGCCGCGTTGAAGCGGGCGCGCCGCCGCAACGTCGCCGACAAAGCCACCGCTATTGCGGCCGCACTGCGCAGCGAGCAGCTCGGCCAGCCCGAGGTCGTGGCGCAGGCCTACGCAGCCTCGGTCCAGGCGCTGCTGGCGGTCCTGACTGTCCTCAACACCCAGATCAAGACGTTGCAGGGGCAGGTCGAGGCGCATTTTGGGCAGCACCCGGCCGCTGAGATCATCGCGTCCCAGCCCGGTTTGGGACAGGTCCTCGGTGCCCGGGTGCTCGCAGAGTTCGGTGACGACCCCGACCGCTACCGCAGCGCCAAAGCCCGCAAGAACTACGCGGGCACCTCCCCGATCACCCGCGCGTCGGGCAAGAAGAAGGTCGCCCTGGCCCGGTTCGTACACAACGACCGGCTCATCGACGCCCTCACCACCCAGGCGCAATCCGCGCTGATGTGGTCCCGGGGCGCCCGCGACTACTACGACCGTCAGCGAGCCCGCGGTGTCGGTCACTACGCCGCGCTACGCCAGCTCGCCAACCGACTCGTCGGGATCCTGCACGGCTGCCTCAAAACCGGAACCCTCTACAACGAGACCACAGCCTGGCCCGACCCAGCTCAGCAGTCCGCTGCTTGACATTCAAGCTCCTGGGATGTCTTTCTCGGGATCCGCACTCTCCCTGGGCGTCCAGTAGGGACAGTTCATGATCATGGGGAACCGGTGTCGGCATTGCCCGAGGCGCCCAGCATCAGTTCCCCATGATCATGAACGGCGTGGGATCGGGGTGTGGATCTCGGCGAGTGGCGCCTACTGGATACCCACTCCAGGTGTCGTCGGCAGAGGTGAAACGTGTACCAACGCTTGCTCGTTGGGCGGTACGGCGGCGTACTGCTGAGGCGGCAGAATTCATGGGATAAATCGCTGGCGGGTTGTCGGTGGGGCGTGACAAGCTCGCTTGGTGCGGTCCTATCGGGTGGTTTTGTCGAGTGCGGCGGTGCGTAATGTACTGCTGCTCGGGGCCTTGGTGCGTATCCCGTTCTTCGCCGGGGCTGTGCTGCTCGTGCTGCACGTCGTGCAGACGCTGCACGGTTCGTATGTGCAGGCCGGTGCGCTGAGCACGATCGTCACAGTCTGCATCGCGCTGAGCGGGCCGTGGCGCGGGCGGCTGCTCGACCGGTTCGGGCTGCGCCGCACCATCGCACCGTCCATCCTGATCGGCGCAGTGTGCTGGTCGATCGCGCCGTTCGTCGGGTACGTACCGCTGCTCATCCTCGCCGCCATCGCCGGACTCTTCAACGTCCCGATTTTCACCGTCGTCCGGCAGGCGGTCATCGCCGCGACGACCGAAGAGAACCGGCAGCCCGCGCTCGCGCTGGAATCGGTGTCCGTCGAGTGCGCCTTCATGGTCGGACCGATCGTCGGCGTCGCAGCCGCAGGCATCTGGTCGACGACGATGGTGTTGTTCTTCGTGCAGATGACTTTGGTGCTCGCGGGCATTCTCCTGTGGGTACGGAATCCGCCTCTGCGTTCTGCCACAGCGGCCGACCACTCGAATTCCGTTGCCGTGCCACGCCGCAGCTGGTTCCGCATCGAATTCGTCGCCCTGTGCGTCGGCGCCAGCGCGGCCATCGCCGTACTCGCCGCCTCCGAACTGAGCTTCGTCTCCGCCATCCGCGAGTTCCAAGCACAGCAGTGGCTCGGCGTAGTCCTCGCCATCTGGGGCTTCGGCTCGGTCGTCGGCGGCCTCATCTACGGCGCACTACACCGCCCCATCTCCACCTACCTCCTCCTCGCCGCCCTCGGCGCGGTCACCATCCCGATGGCCTTCGCCGCCGGCCCCATCTCCCTCGCCATCACCGGCCTCATAGCCGGATTCTGCTGCGCCCCAACAATCACCGCCTCCATCGACCAAATGAGCCGAATCGTCCCCGAAGGCGGCCGCGGCGAAGCCATCGGCTGGCACAGCGCCGCCCTAACCCTCGGCAACGGCATCGGCAGCTCCCTAGCCGGCATAGCCATCGACGCCGGCGGCTTCCCCGCCGGCTTCGGCGCCGCCGCAACCCTAGGCCTCCTCGTAGGCCTAGGCATCCCCCTACTCCTCACCCTCCGCGAACGCCGCCGCCCTGCAATCCAGAAAGAACCAGCAGCCGCTAGCCAAGTCGGCGCCTGAACCTCGAGTTGTGTACGGCTAGAAGCGATGTCCGGTGGCAACCGCCAGCGCGGTGGTGATGACCGTGGACAACGACGGAAGAGGTTCGTCGCGATGGGGTGGATTCACCCAATGTGCGCCCTCCCGGGTCCATCGCCCCAAGCTTGTCGGGATCATCAAGGCATTTCCGACCGCTGGAACGCAGATATTGTTCCGGGCCAGCAGGTCCAAGATCTGGTATCCGGGGGAGTAGTCGACAGCCGTGACGAAGCTCCATCGGATCTGTCGGGCCAGCAACGGGCCGGGTGAGCTTTGCCGCCGGAGCGACGCCAGCACTCGCTCGGCGAGCAGCTCCGGCATGTGGACAATCGCCAACGTGCTTGTGATCGGCAACATGACGTATCCGCCGCGCTCCTCGGCGGCCAGATGAAACCATTGGCGGTAGTAAGCCGCCCAGTCGCGCACGCTCTCCAGCTCTTCGATGTCCACGGTGTTCCGCCTCATCCAGCACTGATGTCGTTGGGTTTGGCAGTAGCGTGAGGCCAGATCCGGTTCGTTCCCCGAATTTCCTTCCGGGATCTTTGCCAACCGAGGTGAAAGATCGTCTTGTGCGCGGAATGACACAGAACCTCACCATCGGTGAGCGGGTGGCTTGGTACCGCCGTCGACGCGGTATGTCTCAGGACGTATTGGCGGGTTTGGTCGGACGTACGGATGACTGGATGGGCAAGGTTGAGAACAACCGAATTCCCTTGGATCGGCTTCGGTCATCCGTCTGCTTGCTGATTCACTCGACGTATCGCTCGGCGACCTGATCGGTGAGCCGACGTTGCTCGAGTGGACTACCGACAGCGGGAGCGCCACGATTCCGACGCTTCGTGCCGCTCTGATGGACTACGGCCATCTGATACCCGCGCTCGCACCGAGTAGTGACGCTGAACCGCTCCGATTTCCGACACTCGAGCGTGAGCTCACTGACGTGTTCGACGCCTATCAGGCAGCCAAATTCGGTTGCGTCGCTGGACGATTGCCCGCACTGCTATCCGCCGCGCTGTCGCTCGCCCGACGAAGGAGCGATGAACGAGCGCATCGGCTCTTGGCATTGAGCTACCAGGCAGCCGCGTCGTTGTTGACCAAACTCGGCGAGTCGGATCTGGCCTGGAATGCCGCGGAACGCAGTCTCGTGGCCGCGCAGCACGCCGATGATCCAGCGATCATCGGTTCGTCGATGCGGTCCGTGGCGTTTGCTGTGATGTCAACGGGCCGTATGGAACCGGCGATCGACCTGGTGGAAGCCGGAACGACCTACTTGCAATCGCATCTTGTCGATGGTCGTGACGATGTCCTGTCCGCGTACGGGACTCTGTTGTTGGTCGGATCGATGGCAGCCGCGCGAAACAACCGGCGCGGCGCAACACAGGAATTCCTGGCCGAGGCAGATCAGGCGGCAATCAGGTTGGGTGGCGACCGTAATTGCCTGTGGACAGCCTTCGGACCGACCAACGTCGCAATCCATCGAGTCAGCACGGCGATGGAACTCGGAGACGTGCAGGTTGCCCTCCGCCTCGGTCCTGACCTGGATACCTCGGATCTTCCGGTGGAGCGCCAGGTTCGTCACCGTCTCGAACTTGCTCGGGCGTTCAATCTCGCTGGCCGTCAACAGGATTCGATCACGTCAGTGCTCGATGCCGAGCAAGTGGCTCCAGAACAGGTCCGGCGACACTACCTGAGTCGGCAACTCGTCCTGACCTGGATCCGCAACACTCGCGGTAGTCCATCGTCGGCACTGCAGGCCCTTGCCCAACGTATGCGAATTGTGAGGTGAATCGATGAGCGACGCGGACAACCAGTTTGCACGCGCAAGGCTGGCGGCAGGCGCGCTGTTTGTACTTGGCGATCGAATTCTGCTGGTGCACAAGACTTATGGCAGTGGTTGGGATATCCCGGGCGGATACGTCGAGCCAGGTGAGGCGCCTGCCGCGGCCTGTCACCGTGAGGTGCTCGAGGAACTCGGAATCGACCGTCCGCCGCGGCGATTGCTGGTTCACGATTGGGCGCCGAATCCAGGTGACGGCGACAAGATCCTCTTTCTGTTCGATTGTGGAGAGCTCGGGGACGAGCGGAACATCACGCTTCAGGAATCCGAGCTGGATCTCTGGGAGTGGGTGGCCGTCAACGAGGTCGACGACTACGTCATCCCGAGGCTGGCACGACGGCTGAGGCAAGCGCACGCCGCGTATGTGCAGGGCACGGCTTTGTATCTCGAACATGGTGAGCCGGCGCCGCGGGATCGCTAGCGGGGTGGGTGTCGCGCAACGCTTGTTGGATCGGCCTTCCCCCGTTGACCTGCTGAGATCGGTGAGTGGGAGCGTGCGTGAGAACGGCTTGCTTCCAGGTCTTGCGCTATGCGTATACATCTACATATAGTGAGTTCCGGACGGGGCGCTGGATGTGGCGGCTCGGGTAAAGGGAAGAACTGGAGATCTGAGGGGGTCGGCGGGGACCGGTGAGGGGTTCGTCGACTGCTGGGTCTATGCGCGCATGCGCACTCATTTATGGATGGAGTCATCATGGATTCGCAGCACGTGGTTGATGAGGTTGTGAACTTCGAGAAGGGGGATTCGGACGAGTTTCGAGAGGTGGTGGTGAAGGTGGGGCCCGGGGGTGGGCGGGCGCAGCGGTTTGTCGGGCGGCGCCTGGGGGAGTCGACCCAGTTCACCAGGGTGGGGGTCGAGCAGGTCCGGGTTTATCTGAGCCGCAAGGGCAAGTATGTGGTGCACAAGCAGGCGACGGACTGGACCGACTTCTCGGTGATGACCGATTGGGTCAAGGAATTCAAGAAGAAGGACTGGCGCAACGGGTTCGAACTCGATGACCAGAGCTGGGGCGACTACACCCTGGAGGTGGTGGATTCGATCGAGGACCTGCGGGATCGGGTTCCGGCCAAGATCTACCGCACGCTGATCGACGCGACCGAACGCCCGCCCATCGAGGATCTCGACATCTGAGCTGCGGCTCGGATACCGAAAGGACTTGTCCCCCATGTTTGCTCGACTCGGGCAGTTGGTCGTACACCATCCGTGGAAGGTGATCGGCCTGTGGCTGCTCATCATCGTCGGAGTGGTGGCCGCGGCGCCGCAGCTCACCTCGACCACCGACCAATCCGACTTCCTGCCTTCGCATTACGAGTCGATTCAGGCACTCGATATGCAGCAAAAGGCCTTTCCGCAGAGCGCGGCACCGGCGGCGCTCATCGTTTTCGCACGCGCCGACGGCGCGCAGCTGAGCGACGGGGATTCAGCCGCGGTCGCGGCGATCGGCACGAAACTCACCGACGCGAATATCAAGGATGTCACCGGTTTACAGACGGTGCCGCCGTCGGAGAATCGGCTCATTCAGATCATCGCGGTGCAGATGACCAAGGTGACCAGCGCGGGTGACATGAAACAGGGCGACGCGGTCAAGGCACTGCGTGACGCGCTGAAAGCAGACGTGCAAGGCACCGACCTGAAGGCGGGCATCACCGGCCAGGCGGCGCAGATGCTGGATCAGGTGGAGTCGAGCAACAAGGGCATGGCGATCATCGGCGTCGCGACGATCGTGTTGATTCTGGTGCTGTTGCTGATCATCTTCCGCAGTCCGGTGATCGCGCTGCTGCCGATCATCACCATCGGTGCGGTCTCGAGTGTCGTCACCGGCCTGATCGCCATGGTGGCCAAGGCTTTCGACCTCAAGATCGACAGCTCGGTCAACGCCATTCTGCTGGTGGTGCTGTTCGGCGTCGGCACCGACTACATCCTGTTCCTGATGTTCCGCTACCGGGAACGGCTGCGGGCGGGGGAGGACCCGAAGACCGCCATGGTCAGTGCCGTGACTCGAGTCGGCGAGGCCATCACCTCCGCGGCGGCCGCGGTGATCATCGCGTTCACGGCGCTGACCCTGTCCACGCTCGGGATGTTCCGGGCGCTGGGTCCCGCATTGGCGATCGCGGTCGCGGTGGCGCTGCTGGCCGGGCTCACGCTGGTCCCCGCCATCGTCTCGCTGTTGGGTACCAAGGTGTTCTGGCCGTCCAAGGCCTGGCAGTCGGAGCCGAAGGGTGCGCGGTTCGCCGCGCTCGGTGCCGCGCTCGGGCGTCGTCCGGCGGCGTTCGCCTTGGTCTCCGGTGGCGTGCTCGTCGCGCTGGGCATCGTGGCCGTCGGGTTCAACCCGACCTTCGATCTGAGCTCGGGCTCGACCTCGGATGCGTCCGAATCAGTGGTCTACAACAAGGAATTGCTCAAGGGCATGCCCGCCGGTGCCACCCAGCCGTCGGATGTGCTGCTCCGCTCGACCGGTGGTGCGCTGAGCAGTGACCAGCTGACGACCTACCGTGCGGCGCTCAGCACCGTGCCCGGCGTGGGCCAGGTGGCGGAGCCGCAGTTGTCCGCGGACAAGGCGACCGCCAACTTCCAGGTGACGCTCACGTCCGCCCCCGAATCGGATGCCGCGATCGAGACGGTCCGCAGTCCGCTGCGGGATGCCGCGCATGCGGCGGCACCGGCCGGAACAACCGCGGCCGTCGGCGGGATGACGGCGGTCTTCGTGGACTTCCAGGACGCGATGAATCACGACTACGCCATCGTCTTCCCGGTGGCCGCCATCTTGATCATGATCGTGCTCGCTCTGCTGCTGCGCAGCCTGGTCGCGCCGTGGTATCTGATGGCGTCGGTGTTCCTCGGGTTCGCGGCCACGCTCGGCGCGGCGGTGTTGGTGTTCCAGCACATTCAGGGTGAATCCGGGCTGATCTTCACGCTGCCGGTGATCATGTACCTGTTCGTGGTCGCGCTCGGCACGGACTACAACATCCTGATGGTGGCGCGCCTGCGGGAAGAGGCTCGCGAGGGCAACGACCCGAAACAGGCTGCGGCACTGGCCCTGCGGCACACCGGTCCGACGGTCGCGGCGGCGGGCCTGATCCTCGCCGGGACCTTCGCCTCGATGATGTTGGCGGGCAACAACGTTCTCTCGCAGATGGGGTTCGCCATCTCGGTCGGTATCGGGATCGCCGCCTTCGTGATGGCGATGTTCTTCACCCCGGCGCTGACGGCATTGCTCGGGCATCGTGCGTGGTGGCCGGGGCATGGGGACGAGAAGTCCGAGCGGGGCGAGGCGGTTTACGTTCCGCAAGGTGACGGTGACCGTACGTTGACCGCACCCAGCGGTCACGGTCGGTCGAACACCGGCGAACGTCGGTAAGTAAGACGAAAAGGGCTGTCCTCCGGTTACTTCGGAGGGCAGCCCTTTCGCTGTTCGCGGGAGACTTTCGCTGTTCGCGGGAGAATCAGCGCGACCCGAGTTCGCGTGAACGTCAGCCGCTGATGGCGTACGGGCGGCGGACCTTGATCCCCGCCTCTACGGCCCGCGCTACGGCGGCGCGGGAGACGCCCACTTCGTTGGCGATGCCCGGAGTCAGCCAGGATTCGTCGGCGAGGCGAAAGATCTGGGTGAGCTGCTCGACGGAAAGGTTCGACATCCCGCGACGTGCGATCTCGTGTGCGAGAGCGGTGATTTCGTCGTCCTCGTCGATCTCGTCCTCGTCGTCCAGGAGCTCCGGTTCCACCTCCGGCTCGGCGGCGATGCGGCCGACAATGCTGGCAGGCTCGGTGCGCTGGGTGGGACGCGGCGGCTCGGGGTTCTCGTCGAAGACGAGTTGTTCGATCTCGGCGTCGGCGACGCTCGGCGCGGCCGACTTTCGGCGGCCGGTGCTGGGGCGAGCGGCGGTCTCACCCGAGATCGCCTGGGCGACAGCATCAGCGATAGTGGCGGCGGCCTTGCTGATGGCGTCGCTAGGGTGAGGCTCCTCGGGCTGGTCGCCGCGGTGGGCGTCCGCAGTGGTGTCGGGCGCCGGGGCGACGGTGCCGGGCTCAGTGAGCCTGCGCGGGACCTCGCTCACCGGAAACAACTGCATGGCATGGCCATTGAGCGCGGCGTCGCCGTTGGTCGGTGCGACTCGCCCACCGTCGAGAGCGTGGCCGTTGGTGAGTGCCGCGTCGCCGTTGGTCGGCGTGGCGTGATTGATCCCCATGACCGGCTGGCCGTTCGTCGACGAGGTCGGATCGGTGTCCACGACAGGCTGACTGTTTGTCACCGCGTGGCCATCTGTCGGCGCGGCCTGGCCATTGTTGGTGGCGGGGTGACCATTCGTCGGGGCGGTTCGGTGGTTGTCGGTCAGGGCGTGGCCGTTTGTCACTGCGCGGTTGGTCGTCGGCGAGGTTGGGCGGCTATCGATGACAGGGTGACCACTCGTCGCAGGGTCGGTGACCGCGTGGCCGTCTGTCACCGTGTGGTTGGTCGTCGGCGAGGTTGGGCGGCTATCGGTGACGGCATGGCCATTCGTCGCTGAGTGGCCGTTCGCTACCGCGTGTCCGTTGATGGCAGCGTGGCCGTTGGTCCCCACCTGGCCGTTGGCCGAGGACCTATGCCCGTTGCTCGACGCGGCAGGCTGCGGCGACGGTTGAGCGGATGTCTCGGCAGTGCCCGGTTCGGTCACCGCCTCCTGGCGAAAGCTGTTCGCTGAGTCAGGCTGTGCCGCAATCCCATTAACCGAGGAGCGAGGGTTGTCGACTGGTCCGGCGGAACGTGGGTCGCGCAGTTCAACGGGCAGCTGGTGGCCGTTGATCGTCGAGAACGGAACCGCGACAGAGCCATTGGTGGGCTCGTGTGCTTCGACCGGCGGCCGGTCCGCGTGCCGATTGTCAGCCGAAACGGCATGTCCATTGGTCGGCGGTCGGGAGTCACTGGGCGCGTCGAGCGGCTGGTGGGCGGTGTCGGCCGAAAACGACCGCACGGCATGTCCGTTGGTGGCAGGACGGGAGTCGTAGCCGACGGGCACATCTGGCAGCCGACCGGCAGTGTCAACCGGAACCGCCTGAACGGCATACCCGTTGGCGGCCGATCGCGAATCGTGGCCGTCGTCGGCATCAGACAGTCGGGGTGCAGCGTCGCCCGAGAACGACTGCACCGCATGCCCGTTAGTCGATGGAGCGACAGCATGGTCAGTCAGCGGTTGATCCGACTGCCTGTCGAAGCCGCCTACCGAATCCGCACCGTGCAATCCAGCAGCGGTCGTCGCCGCGTACGGATCCACCCCGCTGAGCAACCACCGACGATCATCCGGCGCATCGACGGTAAGCCCAACATGCGACTCCCGGTCGCTGACGCGATGCCGAACCACCGTCGCGTCCCGATCCACCACCGGCGCCCCATCGATGAGCAGCGCATACCGCGCGGAAACCCAAGCGTGCAACCAGATCACGACCCCGACCATGACCGGCGCGATCGCGTACTCCGCAGCGCGTCCGAACGAACCCGAGGCCAGGTGCGGCCCCGCGTTCAGCGCGATGGTGGTGCCGAGCAACGCGGTCTCGAAGAACACCACCTTGCCGCGCGCGAGCTCGCGCCCCCAGCGGGCGGCGGTGGTCGCGGCGACCATGATGGTGATGATGGGGATCGAGATCATTGCCTCGATCCCGTAGCTCAACCAGTACAGCGGGTCGGACATGTCCCCGCTGGGCACCAGGTTGTGCTGCACGTTCACGCCGGCCCACACCATGCCGAGCACGACTACGGCGATCAGCGCCCGCGACGACCACTCGGCGCGCCGGTACAACTGCGCCAGCCGCGCGTCCTCGCTGGACACTCGCCGTCGCGCGGCCAGCGCCCGCCGATGCCACCGCTCGTCCGCTTCGTCGGACCGCCGAATAACGGCCGCGCTGCGTCGATCTCGCTTCTCCGCGGCCAGTTCCTCTTCGACCGACCGTCGCCGCTGCTTACGCCGCTGCGCCCGGACCCATTCCGCGAGTTCGCGCTCCGCCCCGATCTCGCTTTCGGACAGCACCTCGAACAGCGCGGCGTCGTGCTGCAGCGGTAGTTTGCCGCGAGCCGTCTCGACCCGCTGCGCCAACGCGGCGATCTCGGAACTGCCGGTGGATTGTTCGTCGCGCATCGCGAGCCTTCCCGGAGCAGATCGTCAGCAGACCTACTTGCTCGAACGTATGTGTGATCGCAATGAGGCTAAACCGGCCACCGGCCGAGGTCAATGCTGACGCTCGAAAACCAGTGCGAATATCTACGGTGATCTTGTGACACGCCGATTAGGGCAACACGCCGTCGGGAATCGGCTCTGAATGCGGCGGGAATTCCGATGGGCCGTGCCCGATTTCGACCTGTCCGGCGTCGCCCTCAGGTCAAAGTTGTATGCCAAACAATGGCAGCGGCGAGCGCGCCCGCGCCATTGACCGACCAATGCAGAGCGATCGGCGCGAGCAGGCTGCCGCTACGGCGACGCAACCAGGTAAAGACGACACCCGCCGCCGCGGTGGCGACAACGGCAAGCAGAATCCCGATGATCTGACCAACGACACCGCCGCCGACAAACCCGGAAAGCCCGCGATTACTACTGGTCAAGCCGAGCGACGAGGCAATATGCCAGAGTCCGAAAAGCAGCGACCCCGCCGCGAACACGCCACGCACGCCATAAACCCGATCCAGCGTGCCGTGCAGCACCCCGCGGAATGCCAGCTCCTCGGGAATCGCCGTCTGCAACGGAATCACGATCATCGAGGCGATCAGCGCGCCGGAGATGGTGGCGTAGCGATCGGCCAGGAAGAACGGGCGAGTGACCGGCAGCGCCGCCCCGATGGCGACCGCGGCAAGGACAACGCCGACCGCGCCGAGCGCGTAGAGCGTCCCGCGCCGCCAGTGGCGGGGTGAGAGGCCGAGCTCATGCCAATGCAGTCCGCGCCGACGCATCATCGCCAGCAGCACGACGGCGGCCACGGGCACGGTCACAATGCTGGCCCAGGCGGTGGTGAAGTGCGCGATCAGGTTGGTGCCCGCCAGGACGGCGACAACCACGGCCACATCGGCATACGCATGTAGTTTGTGGCGGGGCGGAGCCGCTTCCTCGAGGTCCTGTGCGAGCATCCCGCCCAGTGTACGGATGGGTGCCGGGGCCGCCGGTCGAGTGGTCATTTGCTGTCGGCCTACCTGAATCCGCCCGATATACGGGTCTCGATGTGGCGTCGAACCGCACGGGTTACTCTGACTGGAACTTGTTTCAGTTCAACGAGCCGCGCCCGGCGTGGCCTGAGCCCCGCGGCGGGCGCATGGGTCGGCTGACATCCAGTGCCGTCAGCCGGCCCACCCACCCGGATCCGTCCAGGCTTGCAGCTTGCGGGTGGTGTCGAAGCGGCGCGGCTCATGACTGATCGGATCGGTGAACTCGAGCGACGCCGCGAGCAGCTGTAGCGGACGGGTGAAATCGTCCACGGGCTTGTCGGTGATCACCGGATAGAAGTCGTCGCCGAGGATCGGGACGCCGAGACCGTTCATGTGCAGCCGCAGCTGATGGGTGCGCCCGGTCAGCGGCCGCAGCCGATATCGCCCGAGCCCGTCACGATGCTCGAGCAGCTCGATCGAGGTCTCGGCATTGGGCTCGCCCTCGACCTCCTGCGCCGCGAGCACATGCTTCTCTTTCACGATCCGACTACGCACCACGCGGGGCAGCGTCAGCGCGGGATCGAACGGCGCGATCGCCTCGTATTCCTTACGGACCGTTCGCTTGTGGAACATCGTCTGATACGCCCCGCGGCGTGCCGGGTTGATGATGAAAAGGACCAGCCCCGCCGTCACCCGGTCCAGCCGATGCGCCGGGATCAGATCCGGCAGCTCCAGTTCACGGCGCAGCCGCACCAGCGCGGTCTGCAGAATGTGCTGGCCACGCGGGATGGTCGCGAGAAAGTGCGGCTTGTCCACGACGAGCAGGTCCTCGTCGCGATGCACGATGGTGATATCGAACGGTACCGGCGTCTCGATGGGCAGATCGCGGTGAAACCACACCGCACTGCCGGGTGCGTACGGCGCGTCCGGCGCGATCGGACCGTCGAGATCGACGATCCCACCTTCACTCAACAGCTCATCGATGCGTGCCGGATCCACCCGGGGCAGCCGCTCGACCAAATGGTCGCGAATCGTCGCCCAGTCGCCGTCCTCCGGCAGCCGGAGCCGGGCCGGGTCCAGGCCGTGCCGCTTGGGCAACGGCGGTTTCTGCCGCCTTCTCATCGGCATCGACCCTAGTCGTCGGCCATTTCACCAGGCGCTGCCGCCCTCGGGTCAGTGCACGCGCAGGGCATGCCGGGGTAGTCGATGACGAAGCCGGACTCGTCGTAGGTGAGCGTGCTGGTGAAGTCGAACTGCGGTGCGGTGTACGCGAACCGCTGGTGTGGACCGTCGTCGTCGATCCGGTGGTAGACCTGATCCGAGCCGGGTCACCTCCAGCCCGACGGCGCGCACGTAGGCCGCGGGCGCGTCGGTGGTCGCACCGACTTGCAGACCGAACCGATGTATCGGAAACGCGTTGGTCAGCGCCGAAGCTTCCAGATCGACATCGAGGCAGCCACTCAACGCGGTGTTCGGCAGGCCGTCCACCGTCCAGTTACCCGCTCCGTCGGTGTCCAGTTCGACCGTGTGCCAGCCACCGCGACGACGGGTCGCGACGGTGGCTCGCCTGGTGTGCCACGACGGATCGAGGACGATCTGGTAATCCACCGCCCATACCTCGCCGTCTTCCACCGCAGTGGTGCATCCGTCGATCTGCACGCCGGACTCGGTCACCTTGAAGTAGGCGATCTCGAAACCGGTGCGTGCGCCGCGATGCTGCCACGCGGCAGTCGGGGCTGGTGGCGCGAACATCACGGGCTCCGATTCAGAAGCCGCGCAAGCGATCCGGGCGAATGCGGACGACTGTCGAGTACTCGGCGAAGAACTGCTCGGCGGTCATCTTGATGTCCTTCAGGCCCTCGACGTATTTTGTTGTGTACGTAGCGATTTCGTCGGGCGACGCGGCGACGTCATCGATGCGTGCGGTGCCGGTGAACACCGCTACGTCGCTGCCCCATTCGGTGCTGTTGAAGTGCAGCGAAACCCGCGGATTGCGAACGAGGTTGCGCAGCTTGGCCTGATCGGGCTTGCTGAACAACAGGAACTCGTCGTCGCGCCACTGGAACCACACCGGGTTGGGTTGCGGGGTCCCGGTGGAGCCGACGGTGGTCAGCCAGATGACTGGTTCCTTGTCGAGGCGCTCGACGACCTTGGCACCGAAGGCGGTGCTGGGGTCGACGACGGGCGCGGCGGAGCGGTCGGATGCCGTTGTGGTCATGTGCGGAACAACACCACGACGGCCCGGAGGATTCCGCGCTAGGGCGTCGCCCGCTCGTCGAGCACCATCCGCCGCGTCTCGACCAGCGTCCGGCGTGCGCGACGGCGCACCCGGCACACGTCCACGCTGCAATTCAAATGCACCTGCATGGCGCGGTGTGCCTGCTTAGGTGTGAGCTCGCCGGGATCGACCGAGCATTGCGCCATTGTGGAAATAACCTGTGTAACAAACATATTCACGACTCCCAACGCAGTTCTTCTGTATGCAGAAGGTAGCCATGTGTCACCGCTATCGGGCCTGGTTGGGCGGTCGTTCATGGAGCATTCCCCAATGTGATGGGCGGTCGAAAGGCTCGGGTATCGCACTGTTTTCGCAGATGGCCGAAACAAGTCCACAGTGCGACAGGCAATTCCGCGATAAACGCGAGCATTTCTGAAAGTGACTCGGGTGCGCGCTGTCGTCGATCGCGATGCGCTGCCAGCTCGTGCCGAAGGTAACTTAGGCTAACCTACATTCTCGGCTCGTCTTGTGTGAGGATGAGTGCGATTCGGGGGAGGCACAACGATGGCGAGAGGCAGCAACTTATGACGGTGGAGGTCGCGCCGCTTCCGGCGGCGGAGGCGGGGAACCGGCCGCCAAAGGCGGCTCAGCGGACGCGGAAGCAAGAGGAAGCGCTGGCACGCAAGGAGATCCTGGCGCCCGTGCGGCGGCCGCTCACCCTTGCGAGCATCATCGTGGCCGTTGCGTCGGTGTGCACCGTGGTGCCGTTCGTGCTGATCGTCGAGGCCTGCCGGGAGCTGCTCGCCGACCAGGTCGATACCGACCGGGTCTGGCGACTCCTGCTCATCGCCGTGGTCGTGCTGGTCGTGCGCGGCGTGTTGCAGGCGGTGGCGCTCACCTGGTCGCACCTGGTGGACGCGAACTACCAGCTGACGCTGCGCAGGCTGCTCGCGGCCAAACTGACCAGGGTGCCGCTCGGCTGGTTCGGCGAGCGGTCCGCCGGTGAGGTGAAGAAGCTGCTGCAGGACGACGTCGAGGCGCTGCACTATCTGGTGGCACACGCGCGGCTCGAATTCGTCGGTGCACTCACCGTCCCGCTGGTCACGCTCGGCTACCTGTTCACCGTGGAGTGGCGGCTGACCCTCGTGCTGCTCGTACCGCTCGTCGCCTACGCCGTGATCTTCAGCAGGATGCTGGACCAGGACGGCCGCGACCGGATCGCGGTCTACAACCGCTGGGAGCGGCGCACGCAGGAAGTGACGGTCGAATTCGTCGACGGCATCCAGGTGGTGCGCGCGTTCGGTCAGGCAGGCAAGGCGCACAAGGTATTCCAGGACGCGGTGGACGGTCAGGCGCAGGCCGTGCGCCGGATGAAGGCGCCGGTCATCCGATTGCAGGCGGCCTCCGATCTGGTGGTCGCGCCGGTATTCGTCATGCTGGTGATCGTGGTCGCCGGCCTGGCCGGGGTGGGGCTGCACTGGCTGGCGCCGGTCGATGTGCTGCCGTTCCTGCTGGTCGGTCTCGGCCTGGGCAGCTCGCTACTCGGCCTCGGCTACGGCACGCAGGCGTTGCGCACCGCCGGTGCCGCCGCAGTCCGGCTGCACGAGCTGCAACAGGAGCCCGAATTGAGCACGGAGGCAACGGCTTCCGACAGCCAGGTGCCCGCAGCGGCCGGTGTCGTTCGCTTCGAGAGTGTCACCTTCGGCTATCGCAAAGACCATGAAGTGTTGCGCGACATCGACATCGAACTCGCCCCCGGCACGCTCACCGCGCTGGTCGGCCCGAGCGGGTCGGGCAAATCCACCCTCGCCAAGCTGCTGCCCCGCTTCTACGACGTCGGCTCCGGCCGGATCACCATCGCGGGCCGCGACATTCGCGACTACTCGACCGAAGAGCTCTATCGCACAGTCGGTTTCGTATTCCAGGATGTCCGGCTGATCGGTGGCACCGTTCGGGACAACCTGCGGCTGGCCCGTCCGGACGCCGACGACGCCGCGCTGACGCAGGCCGCGCGCGCCGCTCAGATCCACGACCGCATCATGGCGTTGCCGCGCGGCTACGACTCCGAGATCGGCGTCGATGCCGTGCTGTCCGGCGGTGAAGCACAACGACTTTCGATCGCGCGCGCATTGCTGGCTGACACACCCGTGCTCGTACTGGACGAGGCTACTGCCTTCGCCGACCCGGAATCAGAGGCCGCGGTGCAGGATGCGCTCGCGGTGCTGGTCGCCGGGCGCACCGTGCTGGTCATCGCGCATCGGCTGCACACCATCACCGGTGTCGACCGGATCCTGGTGCTGGAGAACGGGACCGTGGTCGAACAGGGCGACCACCGCACCCTGCGGGATGCGGGCGGGACCTATCAGCGGCTGTGGGAAATCAACGAGGAAGCGCTCGGCGCGATCGCATTCGCCGAGACGGCGGAGGGGCGATGATTCGCAAGGTGCTCGGGCTGGTGCCCGCCGAATTCGACGCGCTGACACCGAAGTTGCTCGCCGCCATCGTCGCGCAGGCACTGAGTCAGGCGGCGGCCTACCTGTTGCTGGTTCCGGTGCTGGAGGCGTTGTTCGCCGACGACCTCGGCCGCGCCTGGGTGTGGACGCTGTGGATGGTGGCGGCGGTCTCGGCCGTCGTCGTGTTCGGCTTCCTCCAGGCGGTGATCGGGCTGCGCATCGGCGTCGGCATGCAACGTGGCTTGCAGACCAGACTCGGTGATCACCTCAACGCGCTGCCGCTCGGCTGGTTCGAGTCGCAGAGCGCGGGCCCGTTGTCCCGGGTCGTCGTCGAAAACGTCCGGGAAATCCAGGGTTTGGTGGCATACCTGCTCACCAAGGTGATCACCAGCATCCTGGTGCCGCTCGGTGTCGCGGTGGGCATGCTGTTCATCGACTGGCGGATCTCGGTCGCCATGTTGCTGGCGGCCCCGGTGCTGTACCTGATCAACAGCTTTGCCAACCGCGCGTACACCCGATCCGACGCGCAGATGCATGCTGCTGCCGCCGAAGCCGACTCTCGGGTACTCGAATTCGCGCAGGCCCAGCCGGTGCTGCGGGCGTTCGGCGCGGTCGGCTCCGGCAACCGTGCGCTGGAGGCCGCACTGGCCGGGCAGCGTTCGGCGATCTCACGGCTGATGTTCGCGACCGTCCCCGGCCTGATCGTGTTCGGGTTGTTCGTGCAGGCGGTCTTTCTCGTCCTGGTCTACGTCGCCGTCGGCCGGGTGACCGAGGGCGCGATCTCGGCGGCTGCCGCGATCGCGTTGATCGCGGTGAGTTCCCGGTTCATCGAGCCGCTGAATCAGGCTGCGCAACTTGCCAATGCGCTGCGCTCGGCAGCTGCCGCGTCGGACCGGGTCACCACGCTGCTCGCGGAACCCGTACTGCCGGAGGCGAAGACGGCGGTAACGCCCGGTGCGCCGTCGGTCGTGTTCGACAAGGTGAGCTTCGGCTACCGGACTGGCGAACCCGTCGTCTCCGACATCACGTTCAACGTGCCTGCGGGCACCACCACGGCGATCGTCGGGCCGAGCGGTGCGGGCAAGACCACCCTGCTGCGACTGGTGGCCCGGTTCTACGACATCGACTCCGGCCGAGTCGAAGTCGGCGAGCACGACGTGCGCGAGCAACCATCGGAGACGCTGCTGAACCAGCTGTCCCTGGTCTTCCAGAACGTGTATCTGTTCGATCAGTCGGTGGCCGACAACATCCGCATCGGAAAACCCGACGCCACCGACGACGAGGTGCGCCGTGCGGCCGCGGCGGCCAGGGTGGACGAGATCGTCGACCGGCTCCCGGACGGCTGGGACAGCATGGTCGGCGAGGGCGGCGCCAGCCTGTCCGGCGGTGAGCGGCAACGGGTTTCCATCGCCCGTGCGTTGCTCAAGGACGCCCCGATCGTGCTGCTCGACGAAGCGACCAGCGCGCTCGACCCGCACAGTGAAGCCGTGGTGGTGCGAGGCATGCACGAACTCACCAGGGACAGAACGGTGATCGTCGTCGCACACCGGCTCGCCACCATCGCACACGCCGACCAGATCCTGTTCCTGGACGGTGGGCGCATCGTCGAACGCGGCACGCACAGTGAGCTTTTGGCGGCAAACGGCCGCTACGCCGACTTCTGGAACGAGCGCTCCCGCGCGACCGGATGGCGGCTCGAACCTGCTCCGGTCTGATCGGATTGTCGAACGCCGGAGATCGACCGTGGCACAAGGGGTCTCCGGCGTTCAGTGCACCCGTCCACCATAGATATTCCGGTAGCGGGCCGCCGCGACATCGGGATCGGCCGGGCTCGCGCCGAACGGCTCCTGCAGGAACGCCACCAGGATGTCGTTGGTGGCCCGCTGCGTCTGCCGTGGTCCGCGTGATCCACCGATGAGCTGTGCCGCCAGGAATCTGGCCGGGTCGGCGAGGAATCGTGGCGCGTCGGTGAAGCTGTAGTGGTTCGCCTCGGCGATCTCGTAGCGGAAGCCGCCCGCGGTCATCCGGTCGAGTAGCGAGCCATTGCCGTTCAGGAACTGATCGGAGTGCCCCGTTTCCGAATGATCGCTCTCCACCAACAGGAACGGCTTCGTCAGCGACTGCTGGGGCAGCGCGCCGTACAACGTCCCATCGATGTTCGCGGCCGCTTTCAATCGAGGGTCACTCGCGAGCGCGGCCGCCGCAGCCGCACCACCGAACGAATGACCGATAGCGGCAACATGATCGGTGTCGAGATGACCGGACAGGCGCGGACCCAACGTGTCCGGCCGCAGCAGCTGATCGACCACGAAGCGCAGATCCGCCGCTCGAACATCGAGCTGTCCACTCATGTAGCGGGTTTGGTCCGGGTCGTTGTCCAAGAAGTGCTCACGCGGCGTCGCGATGGTCCCATCGGCGAGCTGGGTGACCGCGACCTCGTACGGATGATCGACGGCGAGCACCACGAAGCCCCGGCTCGCCAGATCGGTGATCAGCCCGGTGTAAAAGGCACGCGGAGCGCCGTATCCGGGCGAGAACAGCACAACGGGCCAGCGCGCGCGGTCCGGGCTGATCGGGACTTCCATCCGTCCATGAGTGTCGATGCGGTCATACCTGCGCATGAGGAATCGGGGCAGCACCGTGACTTGCTCCGGCAGCTGGTCCAGCCCGTCCAGATACGCGGAGCGCCGTCCGCGCGACGCCGGATCGGCCGGATACCACGCCTGCACAACGACATTGCGACGATCCTCGGCGGAATCCGTTGCCGTCTCCGGCCGATCCTTGTCGACCCAGCGAAAGACCTCGGTGCCCACCGCATACGGCCCGGTCGGCCGCGGCAGGTCGGGCACCGGAACCACCGACCAGGCGATCGCCGCTGGCACCACCAACAGGCCGACACCGCCGCGGGCAAACGCCATCAGCACGCGACGTGACCTCGTCGAGTCGCCGACCCACTTCACCTGTCCGACAACGAGTCCGGCGGCGGCACCGAGCAACAGATACGTCGGCGCCAACTGCCAGTAGAACCCCTCGACCAGCCACTGAACCACACAGCCGACGAGCAGCAACGGCAGCGCCACAGGTGCCACCCGGCGCGCGATCCGCCGAGACGCGACCGCCGTCACCGCGAACGCGATGGCGCCGAGCGCGAGTAGAACATCCATGATCGACATGCCTGGCTGACCTCCCGCTCCGTCACCGGCCGCGCGGCTATCGCGTGACCGGCCCCGAACCCGAATACCAGCCTGCGGCACTGACCACCGTGCGCGCGTCGACAGCAGGTCGCGATCGAGGTCATCCTGCGGGATGAGGGACCACCCCCCCGATCGGCTACCGCGTGGTCTACCGCCAGTAGGCCTGCGACTTGATCGAGGTCTTCGGCAGACCGTGAGTCGTCTTGAGCGTCTTGACGATCGAGCGCGTGCTGTGGCCATCGCAGGCCACCCAGGCGAACGCGTCCGACGGGCAGTCCAGCTCCTGCGCCTGTTCGCGCAGCAACCGCCCGTTGTCGATGCGCTGCAACCAGGTCACCTGATGATGCGGCTTGTTCCGCACCGGCAGCGTCTGGTCGGACTCGTACTGCCATTCCAGCCACACCCGCGCCGGGGTATCGCCGATCGCGTCGAGCAGTGAGTTGATCGCGGGCAGCGAGGCGGTATCACCGAAGACGACGAACTCGCTCGGCATCGGCTCCGGCAGCTGGAAGTCCGAACCCAGCACCGACACGTCGATCTCGGAACCGACGGCGGCGTTCCGCGCCCACTCCGCGGCCGGACCGTTGTGGATCGCGAACTCGATCCAGAAGCGGTCACCCGCCGGGTCCGGATCGACCAGCGTGTAGCCACGCTGATGTTCCTTCTCGCCGTTGGGAATCCACAGCCGGACCCACTGCGTCGGATGAACGGCGTGGTCTTTCAGCAGCCCCCCGGCGGAGAACCCGAGCCGCACGAACTTGTCCGTGACGGTCTCGGTCGAGGTGACGGTGAGTCGGTAGTCCTCGGCGCGCCACGCCTTCAGGAGCAAACCTTCGAATCCTCTACCCATGTGAGTAAGGTTAGCCTAAGTAGGCCTGAAAATGGCGTGTGTCCTGCGCCACAAAGTCGAGACGGAAATGACCCCCGGTGCGCAGGGGGGCATTTCCGTTGTCGCGCAGTTATTTACACGGTGCAAGGCAGGAATGCCACGCTGGCGACGGTGCATTCCGCTTCGCGGGTCAGCTTCCAGGTGCCGTCGATATTCTTCCAGGTGAGATCGAAATGGAAGGGGTCGTAGCCGTCGACCGCCGTTTCCAGTGTGGCGCCGAGGATATCGCCATTGACGGTGACCGGACCGAGGATGTTCCAGCGGAAGCTGGGCGGTGTGGCAGCCATTGCGGTGCCGACCTGGTCGACCAGCGGCAAGCCCGCCTCGCCCGCCTCGAGTTCCGCGGCGCGGGCGACGCGCGGAGCTCCAGTGTTGAGCGCTACCTGCAGTTTTGCCTTCAACTCGCCGGTTCCGGGCGCGCTGGCGTGCAGCGGGGCAACGATCGGTGCCGCGCTCGCCGGAGTGGCGACCGCGACCGATCCGAGCGCGCCCATGAGGGTTGCTGCGGCGAGGGCAATGGCCGCAACGGGCTTCTTTCCGGTGATGCTGAGCATTCTTTTCATCCCATCATTTCGTGCTGACTGACGCAGTGCTGCGAGTCACTCGCCATATTAGGTAAGCCTATGCAAATATATCCGAGAAGGGATTGACATTGTGGGCACAAACACCCGGGGAAGTGCGCTCACAAGAGAGTTGGTGAACCGGTGGAGACACTTCTGATAGTCGGCGCGGGCCCGAAATCCCTTGCGGTGGCGGCTAAATCGCATGTGCTGCGGAAGCTGAAGTTGCCTGCGCCACGGGTGATCGTGATCGAGTCGCACGCCGTCGGCGGCAACTGGTTGCCGAGCGGTGGCTGGACCGACGGGCAGCACCGACTGGGCACCAGCCCGGAGAAGGACATCGGTTTCCCCTATCACTCGACCTGGGCGCGTGGCCACAACCAAGCGATCAACGAGGCGATGAAGGCCTACAGCTGGACGTCGTTCCTGGTGGAGCACGGCACTTTCGCCGAATGGATCGATCGCGGCCGACCGAGCCCGCAGCACCACACCTGGGCCAAGTACCTGCAGTGGATCGCCCGCGCGATCGACCTAGACCTGGTGATCGGCACCGCGCAATCGATCCGTCAGCGGGACAGCGGCTGGTCGGTCTCGGTGACCGACGCGGACGGCCACCACGCCGATATCGCCGCCGACGGCCTCATGATCACGGGACCGGGGCGCAGCACCAAGGCGCTGGCCGAGCACCCGAAGATCCTCAGCATCGCCGAATTCTGGGAGCTCGCAGGCCGACGCAAGCTGCCCGCCGCCTCGCGGGTCGCGGTGATCGGTGGCGGCGAGACGGCGGGCTCGGCGCTGGACGAGCTGGTCCGGCACGAGATGCTGACCATCTCGGTGATCTCGCCGATGGCGACCATCTACACCCGCGGCGAAAGCTATTTCGAGAACGCACTTTTCAGCGATCCGGGCAAGTGGGCGGCGCTGAGCATGCAGGAGCGCCGAGATGTCATCCGCCGCACCGACCGTGGTGTGTTCTCGGTGCGGGTGCAGGAAAGCTTGTTGGGCGACAATCGAGTTCATCACCTGCAAGGTCGGGTGGTCCGTGTCGCCGACCACGGCGACGGCGTAGCGATGACTCTGCGCAACGAGCTACGCGCGGACCGGGTGCACACCTTCGACATGGCGATCGATGCCACCGGTGGCCAGCCGCTGTGGTTCCTCGAGCTGTTCGACTCCTACGCAATGGATCTGCTGGAACTGGCGGTCGGCGGCCCACTGACCCAGTCGCGGATCGAGACGTCGATCGGCTACGACCTGGCGGTGTCGGGCCTGGCGCCGAAGCTGTATCTGCCGAATCTCGCGGCACTCACGCAGGGGCCCGGGTTTCCGAATCTCAGTTGTCTCGGGCAGCTTTCGGATCGCGTGCTGCGCTTGGAACCGGTGCACGCCGCGGGGTCGCGTCCTTCGGCGGCGGTTGGTCAGGTCGCCGCGAACTCGGGCGCACACTGAAATATATGCGTCACTGCCGGATCGGGGGGATGTCTTCCGGTTCGCGCGGCAGGGTGTACAACGCGATCCGTCGGCCCGGTCGCACGTCGAATTCGCCGAGGTGCAGCCATCCGATCTTCTCCAAGGCCCTGCGTATCGGAACGTTGCGGTAGTCGGGATCACCCATGATGCGGCGGCATTCCGGCTCGGCGGTGAAGATTCCGGTTGCCATATTCCGGAGCCACCTCGACATGACGCCCCGTCCTACTGCGTTCAGATCGGCCGTCGCTATGTGGGCACCCATATCTCGGGGATCGGCGTGGTAGAAGCGCGCGATCTCGTCCTTCGCGGCGCGATAGAACTCGGCGTATCCGACCTCGCGACGGCCGAGTTCGGGTTGATCGATGGAGGCAAAGTCGAAGCTGAGTATGCATGGCCGCGAATAGGTTCCGGCCAGTTGCGCGCTGATGTCCGCCCGGCGACGGCTGGTCGGCCATGGCTGATCCCAGGTCTCGACCAGGTGTGGCCGTGACATCCATTCGGCGATGGTTTCCGGGTCGGTACTGTCGGGATCCGCGACACGCAGCTGGAATGGCTCAGGGAAACGCGGCACCACTGGTGCTGGGGCAGTGCGGATCTCGTCCGAAATGTCGGTCTGCTCGCGTGGAAAGACGTACGGCGTACTCGTTTCGTTCATCGACATGCGCTCCGTTCGGCCGTTACTAAGATCACCCCGTAGGTAAGGCTAGCCCATACTAAGATGACGCTGTAAGATTGTGCACGCCGATGACCAGTACCGGCGGAAGGTTGCCCACCAGGCGTGCAAGACATTTCGCCGAGGCGACGACGTCGCGAATGTCCGGCTCCGCATTTCGGTCGGCGAGCAGATCAGGCGTAAACGGCC
Organism: Nocardia sp. CA-128927; assembly: GCF_050955855.1. Classification (NCBI taxonomy): domain Bacteria; kingdom Bacillati; phylum Actinomycetota; class Actinomycetes; order Mycobacteriales; family Nocardiaceae; genus Nocardia; species Nocardia sp. CA-128927. The sequence continues at coordinate 1,174,408 of NZ_CP192087.1, forward strand.
GCTGGTGCGATATCAGCGGCGTGCAGGAGAGAGTAGGGCATGGCACGGGAACTCGGATGGCTCAGGCAATTTCAAACGCCGCGATCTGCCGCCTCGGCACCATTGCTGATCTTTCCGCACGCTGGTGCCGGCGCATCGGCTTATCGGGTGTTCGCAAAACAGTTGAGCGACGCCTTCGATGTTGTTGTCTTCCAGTATCCCGGGCGGCAAGATCGGGCCCGCGAAGCACCGGAGACGAGCCTGCACGGCATTGCGCAGGGTGCGTTCGAGGCGTTTCGTTCCTCGTCGCACGATCAGGCACAGCCGCTCACCGTTTTCGGGCACAGCATGGGCGCGATCACCGCCTTCGAATTCGTCCGGCTTGCCGAAGCCGCAGGTCGGCAGGTGCGTCTGCTCGGTGTGTCGGCGGCGGTCGCGCCGAGCCGGGTGGCCGACCTGCCACCGCATCCGACCGAGGACGAACAACTCCTCGACCATATGAGCGCGCTCAGCGGAACCGGTTCCGATGTCATGGCCAGCCGCGACGTCATGCGCATGGCGTTGCCCGTCATGAAAGCGGACTACCGAGCCTTCGACGGCTATTCCTGCGCCGCCGACATCGAGATAGGCGCGCCCATTCAGGTGCTCGGCGGTGACGATGATCCCTTTGTCGCGCCGCGTGACCTGTACGCCTGGTCGGCGCACACTCGTGCCGACATCGAGGTGACCATGTTCACCGGCGGCCATTTCTATCTGAACGACCATATCGACAGCATCGCGGAATTGCTTGTGCCGGAAGCGAGCACGGTCGCATAGCGATCACCTGAAGGGCATGATGAGCATATCCAGTACGGACGATCCCATCGTCGTTGTCGGAATGGCCGTTGAGGCTCCGGGCGGAATCGACAGTCTTCCGGAATTCTGGGCGACGTTGGCACGATCGCAAGAAAAGATAGGACCTTTTCCACGTGATCGAGAATGGCCGATCGATCAGCTGCTCGCACTCGGCCGCATAGACGGTTGGCGCACGGTACAGGATGCCGGTGGCTTCCTCACCGGCGCAACGGAATTCGACGCGCAGTTCTTCGGCATTACGCCGCGCGAGGCGACGGCGATGGATCCGCAGCAGCGAGTCGCCATGCGGGTCGCCTGGCGAGCGCTGGAGAACGCGGGAATCAATCCCGGCGGACTCGACGGTGCGCAAGCCGGTTGTTGGATGGGCGTATCGGCCATCGAGTACGGGCCCTCGGCGGCGAGCGTCAATGAACACAGCGGCTACCGCGCCACCGGAACCGCCCTCGGCGCGGTAGCGGGCCGAATCTCGCACGGCCTCGGCCTGATCGGTTCTTCGATCAGTGTGGACACCGCGTGCGCGTCGTCGCTGACGGCGGTACACCAGGCGGCGGCGGCCGTCCGCGCGGGGGAGTGTGCCTGGGCGCTGGCCGGTGCTGTGTGCGTAATGGGCACTGCCGGCGCGTTTTTCGAATTCTCGAAGAACAACGCCCTGGCCACCGACGGTCACTGCCGTGCCTATGCCGCGGACGCGACCGGAACGCTCTGGGGCGAAGGTGCGGGAGTGGTTGTGCTGGAGCGAGAGTCGCGTGCACGGGAGCTCGGGCACCGGGTCTACGGGCGGCTGCTCGGCTCCCGGATCAATCACAACGGCAAGGGCGCGCCGATCGCCGTGCCGAGTGCGGTCGCGCAGGAACGCCTTATCAGTGACACCCTCGCCGTGGCGGACGTCGTACCGGAAATGATCGGCATGGTCGAGGGGCACGGCACTGGGACTCCGGTCGGCGATCCACTCGAGCTGGCCGCCTTGTGCCGGACCTATGGATCGATCGACCGGCCAGGTGCCGGAGCGCTGCTCGGCTCGGTCAAGTCGAATGTCGGTCACGCACAAGCGGCCTCGGGCATGCTCGGCTTGATCAAGGTGCTGTTGTGCGGCGCGAACGGTCAGATCGCGCCGAGCCTGTGGGCGCAGCACCCGACTACCGAAATCGATTGGGACGCGACCAGTCTGCGCCTGGCCACCGAGCTCGAACCGTGGGAGCCGATCGATGGCATCCGCTATGGCGCTGTGTCCTCCTTCGGTGTCGCGGGAACCAACGCACACGCCATCATCGGCATGCCGGTACTCCAGGAGGACCCAGATGTCTAGCTATCGACTTCCGGATGGCACCATCCCGGTCCTGCTGTCCTCCGACAGCGCGGCAGGACTTCGTCGCGAAGCCACGGCCATCGCGGCTTACTCAGAAGACCACCCCGCCACCCCGGATCGGGTGGTGGACATGCTGTTTCGTACCAGAGTGGCCCGCCGCTATCGCGCGCTGGCAATGGTGACACACCGTGGTGAACTGCTCGAAGCGCTGCACTCGGTCGCCACCGGCTCGGCACATCCGGCCGTGGTTTCCGCCGACGGCCCGGCGACTGCGCGCCGCATCGGCTTCGTGTTCCCGGGCCAAGGCAGCCAGTGGCCCGGCATGGGCAGGCGGTACTACGACATCTCGCCGCACTATCGGGTCGGCGTCGACGAATGCGTCGCGATTCACCTGGACCGGTTCGGCAATTCGAAGCCGTTGCACTACCTGCTCGGCGACGACGGCGAATACGACGACGTACTGCCCGAGGTACAGCCCGCGCTGATGTTCCATATGGTCGGCCTCGCCGCCATGTGGCAGGCGGCCGGAGTTCGTCCGAGCGCGACGATCGGCCACAGCCAGGGCGAGCTGGCAGCTTGCGCCGTCTCCGGTGCGATGTCGCTGCGTGATGCGGTTCTCGCCGTGACGCACCGCGCACGGATGGTCAGTCGCATCGTCCCGAACGGGTACTCGATGGCCGTGCTCGGCATGGACCGGGACGAGTGCGAGGCCCTGCTGGCCAGGAGTTCGGGCTGGGCCGAGCTGTCAGTGGTCAACTCGCCGCACATCCTGGCCATCTCCGGCGATCGCGACACGATTGTCGAGATGGTCTCGACCGCGAACGCGAAAGGCCGGTTCGCCAAGGAGATTCGGGTCGGCTACCCGGCGCACACCTCGGTGGTGCGGGAGTACCGGGCCGGCCTGGAGGCGGCACTGAACGATGAACTGAGTAGCCGGCATTTCGAGGCGACGGATATCCCGAGCTATGGGGCGACACTCGGTGGTTTGATCACACCCGAGCTGGTACACCAGCAGTACTGGTACTGGAACCTGCGTAATCGGGTTCGGTTCGATCGTGTCGTGGTCGCTGCGGCGACCGACGGGGTCGACACGCTGATCGAGATCGCCGAGCATCCCATGCTCCAGCTTGCGTTGCAGGAGAATCTGACTCTGGTGCCACCCTCGGTGCCCGCGCGTGACTTCCGCGTGTTCGGCACGTCGCTGCGGACCGCAGCGGACCTGCGCGAGTTCACCCGCAATGTGGCCGCGGTCGCGGTGGCCGACCTGAACTATCGGTGGGATGCGCTGCGACAAGAGTCCGCCGACGGTGCCGTCACATTGCCGCTACACGACTTCCCGCACACCGTGATGAATGCCAAGAGGCTGTGGGCGTCGCCTGGTACCCGTGCTGCGGGCACAGTAGTTCCCGCACCGCGCCGATCTCCGAAACCGCAACGCCTGGTGGAGGAATGGGCACTGGTCGAACGACGTTCCCTGGTGCCGCCGCGTCGTCTCGCGCTGGTCGACCACACCGGGCGCTGTACAGAACTCGCGGCCGCGCTGGTCGCCGCGGCCGACCGGCACGGTGCGACGGCGCGTGTGTTCGCTGCCGGCCCGACTGCCGCGGACTTCGACACCGCGGTCATCTTGTTACCGCCATCGGCGGACGGCGACGGCGTGGCCGCTATCGCCGATGTCACGGAGTTCTTCGCCGAGCGCAGCTGGCTGCCCGCGTTGGATCAATTGCGGCCAGGTGCCGAGTGCTGGTTGGTCACCGTCGGCGGCGAAGCGGTGCTGGACGATGATCCGGTGCCGGGGCTGTTCCACGGCGCGGTCGCCGCGGGTTTCCGCTGTGTCGGCATAGAGCGCCCCGGTGTGCTGTTGCGACATCTCGATTTGGCTGTCGACGAAGCGGGTTCGGATCAGGCGGCCAGGATCATCGCGGCGCTACACACCAAGGGAACCGATGAGATCGCGCTGCGCGCGGGCAAGGTGCACGTGAAGCGGCTCGTACCAGGAGCTCCCACCGCAGACCGCGCCGATGGTACGGACCTCGGCCATGTGCTGATCATCGGCGGCACCGGCCAGCTCGGTATGCGGTTCTGCGAGCATTTCGCCAAGGCCGGAGCTGGTCGGATCACGCTGTTCAGCAGGACGGGCGAGTCCGACTCGAGCACCGAGGAACTGCGCGGGATTCGTGGCCTCGGTGATACCGAGATCGTCACGGTGAGTTGTGATGTCACTGACCCCGACGCGGTACGCCGGATCGCCGGAGACTGTGCCGATCGGCCGGTGACGTTCCTGATCCATGCCGCGGTCAATTACGTTGATGCCGAATTGGCCGACATCACAGCAGATCTGGTGACAACGGCGGCGGGTTCGAAGATCGTCGGGCTGGAAACCGTGTTGCGATCGGTGCCGAGGGCTGCGGACTGCCGAGTGCTGCTGTGTTCTTCGCTCACGGCCACACTGGGCGGACGTGGCCAGATTCTGTACGCCGTGACCAACCGGATGCTGGACGTCACTGCCCGCAAACTGCGGAAACAGGGTATCGACAGCGTGTCGCTGCAGTGGGGCCTGTGGAGCGTCGTCGGGCCGCTCGACGCGGCAGGCATAGCCCGCACCGAAGGTGCTGGTGTATTCCCGATGGATCCGGACGAGGCCATCGAGGTCGGACTGACCGAGCAGTGGGGTGACGCGGTCGTCCTGTCGGCTGATTGGCAACTCCTGAATGAAGTGACAGGCATCTACGGACAGGCGGACGTGTTTTCGTCGTTGACACACGAGCCGGAACCGTTGGCCGCGCAGTCCACTGCCCGCGAGCCCGTCGCCGCGGCCCCCGTTCCGATCAGCAAGACGGCTGAGCACGAACCGTCGTTCTCGTCTCGGATGCTGGCCGAACTGACGAAGGTCATGGGTGCTGACGGCACCGAAACCATCGACGGCTCGGTGCCGTTGGTGGCGCTCGGGCTGGACTCGCTGCAGGCACTCGATCTCCGCAAACGGATCAAATCAGAACTGGACCGTGATCTTCCGGTCGCCGCGATTCTGGGCGGCGCATCACTGAACGACGTTGTGCTGCTGATGGCAGAGCACACCCACTAGGGCTGAGGGGCAAGTTTCATGTCTGACACCGATGCCACCATGACCGCGCTGCAGCGGCGCAAGCAACTGTTGCAGCGGCGTATGCGTGAAAGTGGTTTGACCACAACAGAATCAACACCGTCGCCGGTGCGACGGGTCGCTGCGGGTGAGCGCCACCCGCTGGCGCCCGGCCAGCGCCGGATGTGGTTCCTGCAGTCGCGCGACCTTGCGGACCCCACGCTCAACATCTGCCTCGCTTACCGGCTGACCGGAGCGCTCGACGAGGTCAGGTTGCAGACTGTCGTCGCCAGAATTGTTGCCCGGCACGACATTCTGCGGACAACCTACGGTGTGGATGATGAAGGTGAGCCGTTTCAGGTCTTCCAGGACGATGCGGAGATCGACTGGGTATCACACGACCTGACCGACCTCCCGGAGCTGGGTCGCGCGCGCCGAGTCGAGGTGCTTGCGCGCCGGGAGTTCGGTCGGCCGTTCGACCGGTCCCGCGAGCTGCCGCTGCGCGTCACGCTGGTGCGCACCGGGGCATACGAGTTCGTGCTCGTCCTCGTTATTCACCACATCTGCTGGGACGACGATTCATGGGCGGTGTTCTTCGGAGAGCTCAATGCTGCTTACCGCGGCGATGGCGAGATGTCCGACACCACAGCACAATTCGTAGCCGTGGAGGTGCTCGACGCACCGGCCGATGCCGCGCCCGCGGATATCGAATACTGGCGGGACACACTGCGGCCGCTACCCGAGCCGTTGGAGCTGCCGGGCTCGGCCAAAGCCATACCATCGAAGCGGGCCGAGCGCTGCGCCGAAGAACTGCCTGCCGAGTTGCTCGCCCGCGTCGACGCCTTCGCCCGCGCACGAGCCGCGACACCGTTCATGGTGTTGCTCGCCGCTTTCGATGCGCTGATCCAGCGCTATACCGCGGCCACGGATTTCCTGGTTTCCATTCCGGTGACCAATCGCCGCGCCTCGGCCGAAGGCCTGATCGGATACCTCGGCAATACTCTGCTGCTGCGCGCCACCATGCGATCGGAAGACACATTCACCACCCTCGTCGACTCGGTGCGCGAGGCCTGCGTCGGGGCATTCACCCATCAGGGCGTCGGGATCGATCGAGTTATCCGCGAGGCGAATCCGGAGCGGTTCGCCGGACGAGATGCGATGGAACAGCTCGTTCGCCTGGGTTTCAGCGTGCGTCAGAGTACGGCGGGTTTCGCGTTATCCGGCGTCACCGCCACAGAATTGGCGCTCGGTGCTTCGACGGCTCAGATCCCGCTCGCGTTGGCGGTCGTGCTGAACTCCGACGGCAAATCGCGGTTGGAGGCGGAATACCAGGTCGACGTGTTGGGGCGGCCGCTGGTGAAGCAATTGCTACTGCACTTCGTACAGTTGCTGGACTGCGGGTTGGCGGAGCCGGACCGTCGGCTCGGCGAACTGGACATGCTCGGCCCGTCCGACCGGGCAGCGATTCTGCGGTTGTCGCACGGTGAACTCGTCGACAGCGCGCCGACCACCCTGATCGACCTTCTCGAAGGCCGCGCGGCAGCGGCACCAGAAGCGCTCGCCCTGGTATCCGACGCCGACGAAATGACCTACGCCGAATTGCATCGGCGGTCGAACCGCTTGGCGCATTGGCTGATCCGCCAGGGCGTCGGGAGCGACGACATTGTCGGTCTACGCCTGGTGACTTCGGTGGAATTCATCGTCGCAGTCCTCGCGGTGCTCAAGGCCGGCGCTGCCTACCTACCGATCAATCCCGCTTACCCCGATGACCGTATCGACTACCTCATCGAGGACAGCGCTCCGCTGCTGGTCCTCGGTCCGAGCGAGTTGGCTGAAGCAACGGCGGCGGCGACGCAGCTCCCGGAATCGAATCCGACCGATGCCGAACGGGTCCGGCCATTGCGGCCCGCGCATCTCGCGTATGTCATCTACACCTCGGGCTCGACGGGGCAGCCCAAGGGGGTACCAGTGCCACACGCCGCCATCGCCGACCATATCGCGGGCTTCGCCGCCGAGTGGGAAATGACCGCCGACGATCGAGTACTGCAGTCCGCGTCGGTCAGTTTCGACGCCTCGGTCGGGGACATCTTCGTCACCTTGGCATTGGGTGCACGATTGATCGTCCCGAAACCTGATGCCTTCGAAGATGTCCGCTACGTCGCCGATCTGATCGCCCGCCGCGGAGTGACGGTGTTGCAGCTGGTGCCGTCGATGCTGAGCACCTTGATGTTGCTCCCCGAGATGAGTGAATGGCGTGCGCTGCAGCGTGTTCCGGTCGGCGGCGAGGCGCTGGCCGGTGAGGTGGCCGACAAGTTCACGAGCGCCTTCGACGCCGAGCTACGAAACCACTACGGTCCCACCGAGGCAGTCGTTTGCGCCACGCATATGCCGGTCGAGGGGCCGCAGGGTGTGGGTACCGTATCGATCGGCTTTCCGAACCGCAACGTCTACGCGTATGTGTTGGACGAAGCGCTCCAGTTGGTGCCCGCCGGCGTGGTCGGCGAAATCTATTTGGGTGGTGTGCAGCTGGCCCGCGGTTACCTGGGCCGGTCGAGCGCAACTGCGGAACGTTTTGTCGCAGATCCGTTCCAGGCCGGCGCGCGGCTTTATCGGACCGGAGACCTCGCGCGCCGCAACAATGTCGGCCAGCTCGATTTCATCGGTCGCGCCGACCAGCAGTTCAAGGTGCGTGGATTCCGGATCGAGCCCGGCGAGATCGAGGCCACCATCGCGGCGCATCCGGCGATCGGCCACTGTGTGGTCGTGATCAGCGACAACCTCGCTGCGGGACCGATCCTTGCCGCGTATGTGGTGCCTGCGGCAGACCTCGGCGCGGCCGGGGATATCGATCTCGAACAGGTGCGTGCCCACACCGCGGCCGCCCTGCCGGAATACATGGTGCCCAGTGCCTTCTTGGTGATCGACAAGATTCCACTGACGGTCAACGGCAAGCTCGACAAGCGTGCGCTGCCCGCTCCGACATCGGCCACCGAGCGGCAGTACCGGGAACCGGCGACAGCGACCGAACGGCGGATATGCGCGATATTCGCGCAACTGTTCGCCGTGCAGCGGGTGGGCGCGGATTACTCGTTCTTCGAACTCGGCGGCCACTCGCTGCTCGCCGCTCGACTGGTCGCGCGGATTCGGGCCGAGTTCGGCGTCGAACTGGACGTCCGTAGCGTCTTCGACACCCCGACGGCCGCAGGTCTCGCGGTGCGGTTGGTCGCGCGATTCCGCGACGAGTTCGGCATTGATCTCGATGCGATGGATATGGACGAGGTCGCACCGGGCGAGTCCGACGATTCCGGCGCAGCGACCGGATCGGAACGGCCGCAACTCGGCGGTCGGCCGCGCGAAGGCGTTGTACCGCTGTCGTATTCGCAGCTCGCGATGTGGTGCCAACATCGTATGGAGGGCCCGAGTACGGTGGGCAACCTGCCCTTCGCGGTGCGGTTGGACGGTGCGCTCGACAGCGGTGCGCTGGCTGCCGCGATCGGCGACGTGGTGGCCAGGCACGAGGCGCTGCGCACCACGTTCCCCGAACGCGACGGTTTGCCTTACCAGTTCGTCCATCCGGTGCTCGAGGTACCGGTGCCGAGTACGCGCATCGCCGCCGATCGCCTGGATGCGGAACTGGCCGAGATCGCCACGTATCGGTTCGCGCTGGATGGTGAGCCGCTTATCCGGGCACGGCTACTGCTGCTCGACGCGCAGAGCTCGGTGCTTTCGCTGCTGGTGCACCACATCGTGGCAGACCATGCGTCGTTCGGCATTTTCCTCGCGGATCTGATCGCCGCTTATCGGTCGCGCGTCGACGGTGGAGCTCCGCAGTGGGCGCCGCTGTCCATCCAGTACACCGATTACGCACTGTGGCAACGGGATGTCTTCGATACGGGGACGGCGGGTACACCGAGCCCCTTCGGCCAGTCCCAGATCGACTACTGGCGTACGAAACTGGCCGACGTGCCGGACGAGATCTCGGTGGCGCCCGATCGCCCGCGACCGCGGGTGCTCGGCAAGCAGGGTGAGGTCGTCACGTTCACCGTGCCACCGGTGCGGCGCAACGGCCTGACGGCACTCGCTGAACAGTGCGGCGCAAGCGAATTCATGGTGTATGACGCCGTGCTGGCGACCGTGCTGCACAAGCTCGGCGGCGGGACCGACATCCCGCTCGGCACCCCGGTGGCCGCCAGGGTCGACGAAGCAGCGGGCAACCTGGTCGGCCTCTTCGCGAATATGGTCGTGCTGCGCAACGACTTGTCCGGCAATCCGACCCTGCGGGACACGGTGATTCGGGGTCGCGATGTCGTGCTCGACGCCTACGGACACCAGGAGATGCCGATCGAACGCCTGGTGGAGGCGCTCAACCCGACCCGGTCGCGCTCGCGGAATCCGTTGTTCCAGAGCATGATCCATTTCCGTGGCGCCGATTGGGCACCGGCGACGGTCGATCTGAGTGCCGCCGGCGACACCACGATCACCGTCTTGCCGGTGGACTTCGATATCTCGTTTCTGGATCTGAACCTGAGTTTCAATGTGACCGTGGGCGGCGGCCTGGATGTACGGGTCGTCGCGAACGCGGATCTCTATGATCCGGCGACCACGCAGTTGATCGCCGACGCCGTGGCCACGACGCTGGACGCGTACGCCACCGTCCCGGATCGCACCGTCGCTGAGCTGCGGGTCCTGGCGCAGGACGACCTCGAGCGGCTGCTCGAGCCGCCGGCCGCCATGCCGTCGGCGGCGGCCGAGCTGCCGCGCGCAGCGAGTGACGAGCCGCAGACGGCCACCGAGCGGACCCTCATCGAGCTGCTCGAGGAGCTGCTGGAAGTAAGCGACGTCGAGGCCGATGACGGATTCTTCGCGTTGGGCGGCGACAGCGTGATCTCCATCCAGTGGTCGGCCCGAGCGGCCGCACTCGGGCTGCCGCTCACGCCCCAACTGGTTTTCGAGCATCTGACGATCGCCGAGCTGGCCGCGGCGGTCGACGCGGCGGCGGAACAGCCTGCACCGGAGTCGGATTCCGCACAGCCGGGGCAGGTCGAGCACGCGCCGATGAGTGCGTCCGGTCTGGACGCCGACGCATTGGCCGCGCTCACCGCATCGTGGCAGGCGAAGTCGTGACCGCGGCAGACACGGTACCGCCGCAGATCGAGGACGTGCTCGCGCTCAGCCCGCTGCAGGAGGGTCTCTTCTCGCTGGCGCAGCTGACCGGTGCCGGAATCGACCTGTACACCATGCAGTTCGTCGTAGATATCGACGGGCTGGTGGATGTGGCGCGGTTGCGCGACAGCGCGCAGGCGATGCTCGGACGGCATCCGAATCTGCGAGTCTCGTTCTGGGACAGGGATGTACCGAAACCGGTGCAGATCGTGCCGACGCATGCCGAGTTGCCATGGTCAGAACGGATCGCGCAGCCTGCCGAATTCTCGGCGATCGCGGAAGCGGAGCGGCGGCGGCCGTTCGACCTGAGTCACGGTCCCGCATTGCGGATTGTGCTGTTGACCGTGCCGGACACGACACCGCCGCAGCGGCGCATGATCCTCACGGCGCACCACATCCTGATGGACGGCTGGGCGGTCGCGGTGTTCTTCACCGAGCTGCTCGCGGCGTATCAGGCTGGTGGTTCGACGGATTCGCTGCCCGCGCCGCGGCCGTACCGCGATTACATCGGCTGGCTGGCCGCGCAGGACAGCGATGCGGCGATGCGCCGGTGGGTCGAATATCTGGGCGACCTCAGCGGTCCGTTGATGATCGCCGAGGCGACCGCGGTCGCGGGCGACGTGCCGGAGAAGACGCGACTGTTGTTGCCCGCCAACGACACCGCGCGCCTGCAGCGGTGGGCACGTGCGCACGGGTTGACGCTCAATACCGCCGTGCAGTTTGCCTGGACGGTGGTGCTGGGCAGACTCACCGACCGCCGCGACGTCGTATTCGGCACCACCATCTCCGGGCGGCCGGATCAGCTCGCCGGGGTGGAGGGCATGGTCGGCCTGTTCGTCAACACCGTTCCGGTCGCTCACCGGCTCGAGCGTTCGGCATCTGTGCTGGACCAATGCGTACGGTTGCAGCGGGAATCCGCCGCCATGCGCGAAGTCGGCTATGTGAGCCTGTCATCGGTGCAGCGCGCCATCGGGCACGGTGCCCTGTTCGACACCATGTTCGTGTTCGAGAACGCGCCGATCGACGACGCGATCCACAGCGTCACCGCCCCGGATGGCGCCCGCTTTCGGCCGATCGAGATGGAAAGCCTGGCGCACTACCCGTTGACGGTGGTGTCGCATCTGTACGAGGGCGACCTGGTGGTTCAAGTGGAGGCGATTTCGGCTGCGCTACCGCACCTCGGCTCCGCCGAGATCGGCGAGCGGCTGCTTGCGGTGCTGCGGCAACTGCCGGACATCGGCGACGCGACACCGGACGCGATCGATCTCCTGTCGGCCCGTGAGCATGCTGAGTTCCGTACTGCTGGAACAGAGTCCGTGGTTCAGGCGCATTCGACAGTGTGGGAGCTGTTCGAGCGGCAGGTCGACGCGATACCCGAAGCAGCTGCGCTGACTGCCGGTACCGGGGAGCGGCACACCTATCGCGAGCTGCATGCGGCCGCGTGCCGGCTGGGCCGCGAGTTCGCCGAGCACAGTGTCGGTCCGGAAACCATTGTGGCGCTGGTGCTGCCACGATCGACGCAGTCCGTCGTGGCCATCCTCGCGACATTCGCCGCCGGTGCGGCCTATGTGCCGGTGGACATTTCGCTGCCCGCGGCGCGCATCGCATCGATCCTGCGGCAGGCACAACCCACCCTGACCGTTGTGGTCGAAGGCTGTCGTGACCTGCTGTCCGGAACGTCGATCGACACCCTGGTGCTCGACGATCCGATTGTCGCCGAACGTATCTCGCGGCAGCCCGCAGTCGCTCCAGCTGTGCGACGACACCCATCGCACAGTGCGTATCTGATCTTCACCTCCGGCTCTACCGGTGAACCCAAGGGTGTCATCGGCACCAACGCCGCGTTGACCGGCTACTTCGCTGACCATCTCGACCGCTTCTACCGGCCCGCGATGGCCAGGCTCGGTCGGCCACTGCGGATCGCCCACGCCTGGTCGTTCAGCTTCGACGCTTCATGGCAGCCTATGGTCGGCTTGCTCGCCGGTCAGACGATCCACCTGTTCGACGCCGACGAGATGCGCGACGCGCACCTGCTTGTCGCGGGCATGGCCCGGTACGACATCGACATGATCGACACGACACCGTCGATGTTCGCGCAACTGAGCGCGGCGGGCCTGCTGGAGCGGGACTTGCCGGTACTCGCCTTGGGCGGCGAGGCCATCGACACCGCGCTGTGGTCGCGGCTGCGGGCATTGACCGGTACCGCGGTGCACAACTGCTACGGGCCGACCGAGACGACCGTCGAGGCCGTTGTCGCCGCCGTCGCCGACACCGAGACGCCGACCATCGGTGCCCCGACCGCCGGAATGTATGGCTATGTACTCGATTCCATGCTGCGGCCGGTGCCGCGCGGCGTGGTCGGTGAGCTCTACCTCTCCGGTGGGCAACTCGCCCGAGGCTACGTCGGAAAGGCCGCTCTTACCGCTGATCGGTTCGTGGCCGACCCACTGCGGCCTGGCCAGCGTATGTACCGCACCGGTGACCTGGTGCGGCGGCTACCGCACGGCGGCTTCGGCTATCTGGGCCGGGCGGACGCACAGGTCAAAGTACGCGGGTATCGGATCGAGATCGGCGAAATCGAAACCGCGTTGCATCGGCTGTCCGGCGTGGCCACCGCGGCGGTCACCGTGGTGCGCCGCGCCGGTGGCGCGAGTCTGGTCGGTTTCGTTGTCGGCCAACCGAACCGAGACATCGACCCGGGACGCATCAGGGTCACCTTGGCGGAACGTCTTCCCACATACATGATTCCGGCGCGGATCGTTGTCCTCGACCTGCTGCCGGTCAACGCGAACGGCAAGCTGGACGGTCACGAACTGGCTCGACTCGCCGAGCAGGCATTATCCGTTGACGGGTCCGCGGGGGCGAGCGCTACCGCGGTCACCGAGACCGAACTCGCACTGTGTGAAGTCCTGGCAGAGTTGTTCGACGGTCGCGCTCCCGGCACCGACGACGACTTCTTCGCGCTCGGTGTGGACAGCATCGTGGCCATCTCTCTGGTCAACAAAGCCCGGCGGCGCGGAATCGCGCTGAGTCCGCGAATGGTGTTGGCGAACCCGACCATTCGCGAACTCGCGGTATCGGTTGACGCCGCATCCGGGTCCGTCAGCGTCGAGGCCGCCGAGTACGGGGAAGTTCTCCCGCTTCCCGTGGTGTCCTGGATGTACGAGTACGGCAACTACCGCCGGTTCACGCAGACCACGTTGTTGCGGCTCCCCACCGGCATCCAGCACGCGGCTGTGGAATCTGTTCTGCAGGCCATGCTCGACGGGCACGACACCCTGCGGTCCATCCTGGCAGAGACGACGGACGGCCTACGCCTGATCACCCGCGCACCGGGATCGGTGTCGGCCGCCGACCTGCTCGACCGATTCGACTGCCAGGTCGCCTCCGATGCGGAACTCGATGCGGTGATCGCGGCCTCCGCTCGGACCGCGATGGACGAGATCGATCCACGCACCGGCGCCATTGTCCGGGCGGTGCGGTTCACCGGCTCACACCGTGGTGACATCCTGTTGCTGGCCATCCACCATCTGGCGGTCGATGTCGTTTCCTGGCATGCCCTGCTCGGCGGTCTCGCCGAGGCGTGGGCCATGGTCGAGGCCGGCGCGGCGCCGAAGCCGTTGCCCGAGTTCACTTCTTATCGCCGGTGGTCCGAGCTCATGTGGCAGCGTGCCGGTGCGCCCGAGGTACTTGCGCAGCGCGGGTACTGGGCCGGCCAGGTCAGTGCGCCCGATCCGGCGCTCGGCCGACGGCGCCCGGATCCGACCACAGACACGTGGTCTTCGCTGCGCGTCACTTCGGCGATCACCCCGGTCTCGGTCACTGCCCGCGTCCTGGCGTCCTTGTCGAAGGAAGAAGGTGTCCGTGAGTTCCTGCTCGCGGCGCTCACCATGACGCTGGCCAGCTGGCGTCGGGAACGGAACCAGAACGCCGAGGCCGGAGCGCTGATCGCATTGGAGGGGCACGGTCGAGCGGATGGTGTGCTCGGCACCGACACCGCGAACACCCTCGGCTGGTTCACCAGTGTGTTCCCGGTCCGCCTCGGTGTGGGCGAGGAGTCCGTCGAGGTGGCGCAGGCGGAGGCGGACCCGAGTGCGGCACGTGCGCTGCTGAATTCGGTCGTCGCGCAGATCGGCTCGATTCCTGTCGACGGTCTGGACTACGGTCTGCTCCGGTACGTCGACCGGACACCGGAACTGCAGGCCGCCGAGCCGCAGGTCGAGTTCAACTACCTCGGCCGAGTCGACCTGAGCGGCACCGCGAATCAGCCATGGTCGCTGATCACCGACGCGCACCGGGACGCGCTGCCGCTCGATCCGGAACCCGACCTACCGCTGCGCTACGCACTCGACGTCATCTCCGGTATCGGCACCACTCCGGAAGGCCCGCAGCTGACCACCAATTGGCGCTGGAGCGACGCCCTGTTCGCCGCATCGGACGCGGACCGTCTCGCCGATTTGTGGCAGCGCGCTGTCGTAGCCTTGGCGGCGGCTCTCGCGACCTGACACCACTGCACTTCGAGAGATTACCCACGTCAGAGCGATACCGTAAGATCCTGTGCCGCTGTTGGTTCGACGTGTATGGAGGCTCGATGACCCCGCCGGTGTCGACCGAACTCGCGGCTTCGGCGCTGATGTTCGCCTTCGTAGTCGTGGTGGCCCGTTGGTTTTTGGTGCACGACGCATTCGGAAATCGTCTGGTCAACCGAGCACTGGGCTGGCAGATCGGAGGCGCCGCCATCGAGGTTCTCGGTTCGGGCACCTATCTCGCCGACGTGACGTACCGAGCATTCCTCGGCGCCGGTGCGATAACGCTCGGTTACCTCTACGGCATCGCGGCAGTGTTCGCCGATGCGGACATCGACAAGGCTCGACGACGACAGCCGATCATCAACACCGTATTCCTCGTATGTGCCGTAATCGTCGTCCTGACCGGCCGTCCGGCGGACCCCATGCAGCCGGGCTTCGGCTGGCAGGCTCCGCTGGTCTGGGCGATCTTCAACGTTCCGATGGCGCTGTTCGGATTACACGTCATTCGCGCCTGCGTGCGTGAGCTCCGGGTGGCGGAGAGCCGAGTCTATGAGCGGCTGGTCTTCTCGGCTCTGTTTCTGGCCGCAGCATATGCGTCCTTCGCTGCTGTCGGGTCCGGTGTTCAGGTACTCGGCGGCCGACCGTCCGACAGCCCACCTGCGGACTGGACCACGGCGTCCTGTCTCTGCTTTTTCGTGATCACTGTTTTGCTGTCGGTGCCGGTGGTCAACGTCTTGCTCGCACGGGCAGGATGGGATCGCATCGGCCGCCGCTGTCGGCGATTGTGGCCGTTGTGGCGCGACCTCACTGCGGTCGTGCCCAGCATCGTGCTGGACGACGGAATTGATCGCCGTGATCCCGAGCTCCGCCTGTACCGCATGTCCGTCGAGATCCAGGACGCACTACAGCATTTGAAGCTGTACATGCCGCCGGCCGATCGGCGCGAACAGTCCGTCGGCATCCACGCCGTCCAGATCGCAAGGGCCGTCGAAGCCAAACATCGCGGCGTGGAACCGGTCGCCACGGTTGCGGCGGGGGACCTGCCAGGGCTCATCACCGGGGACAGGGGCACCGAGCTGGACCGTCTGCTCGAACTGGCTCGGGTCTGGCCGACTGCTCGCGCTGCGGCCTCGGCTGACACCCTCGTGAGCTGACCAGAGGCTGCTTCGGGCCGCTGTCGAGGTCATGTCGATACCGTAAGATCGGCTCCCGCCTGATCAGTCGAACGCGTACGGAGGTGCCGATGTCCCCACCGGTGCCTGCCGACCCCGCTTTACCCCGCCCGTTTGGACCGCACCGGTGACCACGCCCGCGCCGATGGCGGTCGTCATCGCGGCGATCGCGGTGCTGTGTGCGGTCACGCTGGCTCGATGGATTCTCATCGACAGCACGCCGACAGCTCGGCTCGTCACTCGTGCGGTCACCTGGATATCGATCGGCGCGGTGGTGCAGTACAGCGTGCTTGCGGCCGGACACGAAGGGGCGGCGGTTCAGTACTTCCTGTTCTGCTCGGTGTTGTCGGTGGCCAATGTCTATGGTCTGGCAAAGCTTTTCGTCGGTGCGGATCCGGCGGGTGCCCGTGATCGTCAGCGGCGCTACGACATTACGGCCGTGGTCGCCGGTACTACGGCGCTGCTCATCGGTCAGTCGGAAGGCGATGGCGGAGCGGGCTTCTGGTTGCGGGCGGTGGTCAGCTGGACGGTGTTCAATGTGCCGCTGCTGGTGGCGGGGGTGCACATCATGCGGGCCTGTCTGCGTGACATTCGGGTCGAAGCCTCACTGCTGAAGCAGGTTCCATACCTCGGTCTGCTCGTGCTGGCGGCGGGGTGGTTCGTCGGCGCGGGACTCACGGTGGTGCAGGCGTTCGACGGCAAACCACCCGGCGCCATATCGATCGAGTGGAGTTGGGTGTCGTGCCTGTTCTGCGTGCTGGTCGCGCACGTGGTGGCGGTACCGCTGGCCCAGATGATGCTGGCGCGGGCCGGCTGGGATCAAACCGGGCGAAACCTTCGTCAGCTGGAACCGTTGTGGCGGGACCTCACCACGGCGGTGCCGGAGGTCGTGCTGCCCGCAGGCGTCGGGCTCGGTCGTGATCCCGAGTCACGGCTGTACCGGATGACCGTGGAGATCCGAGACGCGTTGCTGCATCTGCGACCGCATCTGTCGGTCGACGACGTGCCCGAGTCATCCGTCGAGAGCTACGCCACGCAGATCGCCCGAGCGGCGCGCGCCCGCGAGCGGGGGATCACTCCGTTGGGTGCGCCGCCGTCGCACTTTCAGCAGATCTCCGCGCGGGACATGACCTCCGAGCTCGGCTACCTGCTCGACCTGGCCCGGCACTGGCCGAGGGCACGCGCCGTGGTCAGCGGTCGTGTGCAGGTGAGCCGACAATGATGCTGCCGACCGCGCATTCGGTCAGCTCGTCCACGTTCGCCGCGGCGGCGAAAGCGGCTGTGTCGCTGAAACCTTGGGCGCACGCGCCGAGTCCCATCGCAGTCGCGGCGAGGTACACGGTCTGCATGACGACGCCGACGTGCTTCAAGATGCTGGCGTACGCCACCTGCTCGTAGGTCCACATGACGCGCCCCGACCGCGCGGCGAGCAGTAGCACCAGTTGCGGTTCGCCGCCCTCCGCGAGGGTTGCCGAGGTGGCCCGCAGGAGTCGTTGCACCGCAGGCGAATCCAGGTCGGCGACCGGGCGCAGCACATGGTCGAACGAGTCGTAGTGGTACATGCCGGCCGCGAGTCCGTCGACGTGCCGCACGATCGGGTAGAGCTCGAGCTCGTAGACACTGCCGCCGGATGGGTAGGGGCGCGACGCCAATTCCTCACCGGGACCGGCACTTCGGACACCGCGGGTGCGGGCCGTCCGATACAGCAGCTCGGCCAGCTGGTCGTGGGTGATCGGGTTGGCGTCGTCGAACGCGCGGGTGGATTGCCGATCTTCCAGCACCGCAGTCAATGTCGGGTCGTTGGCGCGCAGCGCGGCGAGGTCGGGCTGTGCGAGCGGCACCGGTTCGCCGGGGTAGTTCGGCTTCCGTGCGGGTGGCTGCGGGAAGCTGTCCTTGGCCCACTTGGTCGGGCCGAAGTGATCCCAGGTGACGGTGCGCTCGCCGAGCGTGCTGCGCCGGTGGAACCACAGGTCGGCGGCATTCCAGCTGCGGGAGGCGAACTCTCGCTCCTCCTCGTCCGGATCCGCGACGAGGAATCCACACCAGTGCAGATCGGCGGCGAGCTGCGACTTGATCGAGACGGCCAGCGGCGACTCGGCCGCGCCGAAACCGTCGAGCAGGGAAAGCAGCCTCGGGTCATGGATCCGCACGTCGCACCAGGACAGCGGGTGCTCGAGTACGAAGCCATCCGAATCCCTGTGCAGCACAGCAAATTTCGACAGCGTCGCGCGCCACGGAAGCCTGGTGGCCGGGCGGGCAGGTGGCTGTCCGAACGGCCGGATGCTGTAGAGGTTGCGGCCGCCGTCGCGCACGGTGACCGACAGCCAGCCGCCGTCGGTGAGCCGGTCCATCAGCCCGGCGACATCCTCGGTGCCCGATCCGGCGGACAGTTCGGAGACCGTCGCGGGTCCCTGGTTCAGCGTTCGCAACGCATGTAGCTGGCCACTGCCGAGTCCGGACAGCTTCTCGTTGCGCGGCGGATTGAGCAGCAGCGCGCCCGCGGGCGTGGTCAGGCAGGTGACGCCCTCACGCAGTGCGTACCTGGTCTGGTCGGGATATGTGACGGCGGACAAAACCGCTGACCTCCGCTTGTCGATCCGATGTGGTGGAAGCGCTGCCTATTTCGCCGCGGTGGCGAAGGCGGGCGCCAGTTTGTCGAGCATGTAGGGCACCGACAGCGCGGTCGGCTGGTTGATCGCGCTGATCTCCTGGGTGGTGAGGAACACGACCGAGCCCTTGCGCACCGCGGGCAGGTCGGCGTAGCCGGGTAGCTGCCGGTACTTCTCGTCCAAGCCGGGGGAGTAGCCCGCGAGCAGCAGGTCGGCGGTGAGCTTGTCGGCCCGTTCCGGCGACAGCGCCACCCGGCCCTGGTTGGCGGGGAGGTCGGTGAGGTCCTTCGGAATGCCCATGCCCAACTTCGTGAACAGCTTGCTGGAGCCGTCATTCGGGTCGGTGACCACCATGAGCTGGGTGGCGCTCGCCAACCAGGTGGTGGCGAAGGTCTTGCCCTTCAGCCCGGGGTTGGCCTGGGCGATCGCGTCGATCTTCTTGTCGACATCGGCGATGACCTTCGTGGCCGCGTCCTGCTTGTGCAGCACCTTGCCGAGCGTGGTCACCAGGTCCGGCCACGGCGTCACCGCGTCTTTGCCGAGCGCGGGCAGGGTCGGGGCGACCTTGGAGAGCTCGTCATAGGTCTTCTGGTCGGCGACGAACGGATCGGCGAGGATGAGGTCCGGCTCCAGCGCGGCAACCTGTTCGGCGACATTGCCCACCGGGTTCAGGGCCTTCGCGTTCTCCAGCGCCTTCGGCTCCCACGGCGGTGTGCTCTTGGACACCGTTGCGACGTTGTCCACGTACCCGATCGGCGTCACGCCGAGCGCCAACGTGGTGTCGAGCCACTGATTGCCGAGGACGACGATCTTCTTCGGTGTGCTCGGCACCGTGGTCGAGCCACGCGCGTGGGTGATGGTGACCGGTTCGTCGCCGGAACCGGCGTCGTCGCTCGATGAACCGCAGGCGGCCAGGCCCAGTGTCAGCGCGGCAGCGACGGCGACCACCGTCGTTCTGGCCCAGCGCGACATCCGAACAGACTCCATCAGTTGGCCCCCTTCACAGGACATGCTCCGCCGGCTCGGTCGAGATACTGCCAGCGTAATTCAGCCAAGGCTAACCTATCTAGCCCGTCGCGTGACCAGCCCCTCTTGATGGTTAGATCCGCTAACTATATAGTTTGCGGAGATAACCATCCGCGAGGGGACGCCGTGACGATGCCATCCACCGATCTCGATCTTGGCGAGGTCAGCACCATCCGCCGCAGATTGCGGTACGACCGGGATCATCCGCACTACAAGTGGATCGTGCTGACCAACACCACGCTCGGGGTGCTGCTCACCGCGATCAACTCGTCCATCGTGCTGATCTCGCTGCCCGCGATCTTCCGCGGTGTCGGGCTGAACCCGCTGGACGCGGGCAATGTCGGGTACCTGCTGTGGATGCTGATGGGCTACCTGCTCGCGACGGCGGTGCTGGTCGTCATGTTCGGCAGGCTCGGCGACCTCTTCGGCCGAGTTCGCGTGTACAACTTGGGTTTTGCGGTCTTCGCGTTCTGCGCGCTCGCGTTGTCCTTCGATCCGTTCCACGGTGGGGCGGGCGCCATGTGGATCATCATCTGGCGCGTGGTCCAAGGCGTCGGCGGCGCGATGCTGACCGCGAACGCCACCGCCATCCTCACCGATGCCTTCCCGGCGAAGCAGCGCGGCACCGCGCTCGGCATCAACATGGTCGCGGCGGTCGCGGGTTCGTTCCTCGGTCTGCTCATCGGTGGCGTGCTCTCGGAATGGGATTGGCGCGCGGTGTTCTGGGTGAGCGTGCCGATCGGCGTGCTCGGCGCGTTCTGGTCGTACCGCTCGCTGCACGAGGTGGGTATCCGGTCGAAGGGCAAGATCGACTGGGCGGGCACGATCACCTTCGGGCTCGGGCTCACCGCGCTGCTCACCGGCATCACCTACGGCATTCAGCCCTACGGCGGCAACGCCACCGGCTGGTCCAGTCCCTGGGTGCTCGGGTCGGTGATCGGCGGTATCGCGCTGCTCGGGGTGTTCTGTGTGGTGGAGAGCAAGGTCGCCGACCCGATGTTCCACCTCGCCCTGTTCCGCAACCGCGCGTTCGGGCTCGGCAACTTCAGCAACCTGATGGTTTCCATCGGCCGCGGCGGCATGCAGTTCATGTTGATCATCTGGTTGCAAGGCATCTGGCTTCCGTTGCACGGCTTCAGCTTCGAGTCGACGCCGCTGTGGGCGGGTATCTATCTGTTGCCGCTGACCGTGGGATTCCTTGCGGCGGGGCCGATCTCGGGCTGGCTGTCGGATCGCTACGGTTCGCGTCTGTTCACCACCGGCGGTGCGTTCATCGCCGGACTCACCTTCATCCTGCTGCTGATCGTGCCCGTCGACTTCAACTACTGGGTCTTCGCCGCGATCATCCTGTTGAACGGGATCGGCAGCGGACTGTTCTTCTCACCGAACACCGCGGCCATCATGTCCAGCGTGCCCGCCGCGCAGCGCGGTGCGGCCTCCGGCATGCGCGGCACCCTGTTCAACGGTGGCAACGCGCTGTCCATGGGAATCTTCTTCTCGCTCATGGTCGTCGGCCTCGCCGCCAGCCTGCCCTCGGCACTGGACGCGGGCCTGCGCGCCCAGGGTGTTTCCGCGGGAGCCGCCGCCGACGTTGCCGGGCTGCCTCCGGTGGCCAGCATGTTCGCCGCGTTCCTCGGCTACAACCCGATCCAGGAATTGCTCGGCCCCACCGGCGAATTGGCCAAGCCCGGCGTGCACGCCGACACCCTGACCGGCCAGGAGTTCTTCCCGCACTTGCTCACCGGCCCGTTCCACACCGGTCTGGTCGTCGTCTTCATTGCCGCCGCGATCATGATGTTCCTGGCCGCGGCCGCCTCGTTCTTCGCAGGCAACAAGTACGTGCACGACGAGCAGTCCGAACTCGCCGAGGCCGAGGAACTCGCGCACAGCGCACCCGTTCCCGCGCGCTGATCGGAGGTCACACCCGCCCTGTGGTTCCGGGCGGGTGTGCGCGGCACCTATTGTCACGACGATGAACTCCGCGCCGCCTCTCTTCTCGGCGATCGTCGTCCTGTTGGGCGGCCTCGTCGTCAGTGGTCGTTGGTTGCTCGTCAACGAGACGACCGCCGATCACTTGATCAACCGCGGCCTGAGCTTGGACATCGGCTCGATTCTCGGATACGCGGTCGCCGCGCTGCTCGGCTATCCGGATTTCGGACAGCGGCTGTTCGTCGCGATAGGTGCGTTATCGCTGTCCAGTTTCTTCGGGTTCGCCGCGTTGCTCGACGGAGCCGAACCGCGGACGTCGCGCGGCCGTCAGCGCCGATTCGACACGATCGCCGGGTCTTTCGGACTGTTGGTGGTGATCTGCGCCGCGGCCGAGGAGGCCGGTCTGCATCTGCACCGCATCGTCGATTGGGAGCGGGTGGCGTGGGTAGTGGTCTCTCTGGTCCTCGCGTGGACCGGGGTGCTGCTCGTTCGTGCCTGCGTTCGTGAGCTTCGTAGCGGGGCACCGGCGAGGCGAGAAAAGCTGACCTACTCGGCCTTACTGGTCTTCGGCGTCTACTGCGTCGACAGCGTGTTCTACGGGATCCTGAAACTGTCGGCCGGTGAGTCACCGGGCCGGCCGGGGTTGTTCGCGGCCGTGGGATCGTTCATCGGCATGGGTCTGCTTTGCGCGTTGGTCGCGATCCCGTTGATCAATGCCATTGCTGCCTGGGCCGAGCTGGATCGGGCGGGTCGGCAGTGTCGTCGGCTGCGCCCACTGTGGCGCGATCTCACCGCCGCCGTCCCCGAGGTGGTGCTGCACTCCGCGGAGTCCGCGCGCCGGGACTCCGCCTCCCGCCGGTACCGCATGACGGTCGAAATCGGCGATGCCCTAATGCATCTGCGGCAGTTCGCCCCGGACACCGAATCGCCCCGTGCCGAAACCATCAGCGCCTATGCCCTGCGGATCGCCGAAGCCGTCGAGCTGAAGCGGCGGGGTATCCCGGCGCTGCGGCGAACCGAGCAGTCCCCCAGCGCAATTCATCCTCCGGCCGAGGACCGCACGGCCGAACTGCGTAATCTGCTTGCCTTATCGCGTGCATGGCCTCGCGCCCAGGCCGCGGCCGTGCATCCGGAAGTCGCCGAGCACCTACCTGGAAGCAGCTCGGTCGATCGGTGCCGTATCGACTTCCCGCACACCGAATCGCATGCGAAACCATGTGCGGGAAGCCGACGGGGGATCAGAACGTGATGCGCTGATCCGCGGGCAGGAAGAGCTTGTCGCCTTCCTTCACACCGAAGGTGTTGTAGAACTCCGTCAGGTTGCGGACGACCTGGTTGCAGCGGAATTCGGCGGGGGAGTGGGTGTCGGAGGCGAGGTAGCGGATGGTCAGTTCCTTGGTCTGCTTTTCCCGCCAGCTGCGGGCCCAGGACAGGAACATGGTCTTGTAGTCGGGGTTGTCGATGCCGCGCCGCTTCTCCGCGATGCGGAAGGCCGCCAAGGTGATCTGCAGGCCGCGCAGGTCGGCCAGGTTTTCGCCGACGGTGAGCTCGCCGTTGACGTGCTGGCTCGGGTCGAGACCCTCGGGCACCAGGACGTTGAACTGATCGATGAGCTGCTTGGCCTTGGCGTCGAACGCGGCCCGATCCTCGGGCGCCCACCAGTCGCGCCGGTTGCCGTCACCGTCGTACTTGGAGCCCTGGTCGTCGAAGCCGTGCCCGATCTCGTGGCCGATGGTCGCGCCGACCGCGCCGAAGTTGACGGCGGGTTCGGCGTCCTTGTCGAAGAACGGCGCCTGGAGATACGCGGCGGGAAACACGATCTGGTTCGAGGTCGACGAGTAGTAGGCGTTCACCGTCTGCGGCGACATCCCCCACTCGGTCTTGTCGACCGGGGTGCCGAGGCGGGCGAACGCCCGCTTGGACTCGAAAGTGTTGATGGACAGCAGTGATTCGACCAGCTTGCCCCGGGTGATCTTCATCTGCGAGTAGTCGACCCACTTGTCCGGGTAACCGATCTTGGGATCGATCTTGTCCAGCTTCGCGATGGACGCCGTCCTGGTCGCCGGGGACATCCACGTCGAGTTGGTGAAGTTCTCCCGATACGCGGCGATCACATCGTCGAGCATCTCCTTGGCCCGCTGCTTGGCCTCGGGCGGAAAGTGCTTGTCCACGTAGACTTTTCCGAGCTGCTCGCCCAGCTTGTCGTCGACGATCCCAACGCCGTACTTCCAGCGGTCCGGGCGCTCCTCCTGACCGTTGAGCACCTTGCCCTTGAACTCGAAGTTCGCGTCGTTGACGGCCTTCGGCAGATACGGCGCGAAGTCGCGAATCACGTTGATCTTCAGATAGTCACGCCACGTGGCGATGTCGACCTCGGTCCACAACTGACCGGCCGCCGTGATGAACGAAGGCTCGCCCACCACCATCGTCTCGAACAGCGAACGCGGCCGGTCGGTGTTGCCCGCCATCCACGGGTCCCAGTCGAAACCCGGTGCGAGAGCGGTCATATCGGCCCACTTGAACACGTTGTACGTCGCGTCGGTATCGCGGGTCCGTACGTTGTCCCAGTGCGCGGGCGCGATCCGCTTCTCCAGGTCGAACACCCGCTGCGCCAAGCCCTCCGGATCCGGCAGCCCCGCGCCTGCGGCGATGCGCCCCAGGAAGATTCGATACTGCGCGAGCACATCGGCGTACTCGGGCTTCCGGTAGTACTGCTCGCCGAGACCCAGTCCGGACTGCCCGACCGACGGGATGTAGGCGTTCGAGTTCTTCCGGTCGGTGCCGATGCCGATGCCGATCAGACCGGCGATCGGCAGCTCGGCCATCACCTTGGCCAGGTCGGCCTTGGTCGCGGCACCGTCGATCTTGGCGAACAGCCCGGCCAGCGGGGTCATGCCGAGCCGCTCGATCTCGTCCCAATCCACCCTGGCGTCGAACAGGTCGCGGATCTGCTGCTCCTCGGACCCCGGCTTGGGATCCTTGATGCCGTCGATGATCTCGCGCAGCTGCTGCTCGGTGCGTTCGGACGCCTCACTGGTCGAACCGAAGGCGACCTTGTCCGGCGGCAACTGGTAGTCGCGCAGCCACTTCCCGTTGACGTGCCGGTACAGGTCGTCCTGCGGACGGATCGCCTCGTCCGCGCCACCCATGTCGACGCCGGTGAGCGGCTTGCTCGCCTCTTTGCTGTCGCTCGAGCAGGATGCGAGCGCGGCGGCGGCAGGCACCGCCCCGAGCGCGATCAGGAAGGCACGACGGTCCAGGTGTCCGAGACGTGTCACGAGGATTTCCTCTCCCGATGCGGTCCCGCCGCATCCTCGTCAGGCGCAATTTGTTCGCCCGAGGCTACCCGCCGCCGGCGCTCACCGGCTGCCCATCTCAGAGCGTGACGCGCTGGTCCTGCGCCAGGAAGAGCTTGTCGCCCGCCACCACGCCGAAGGTGGCGTAGAACTCGGCGATGTTGCGGACCACCTGGTTGGCGCGAAACTCGTTGGGCGAGTGCACGTCCCTGGCGAGCAGCATCTCCTTGGTCTGGGTGGTCGCCTGCTGTCGCCAGACCCTGGCCCAGGACAGGAAAACCGTCTCGAGGTCGGGTTGCTTGCCGTCGCGTTCGGCCGCGGCGCGGTACGCGGCCAGCGCGATCTGCAGTCCGCGCAGGTCGGCGAGGTTCTCGCCGACGGTCAGCGCGCCGTTGACGTGCTTGCTCGGATCCAGGCCCTCGGGCACCAGCGCGTTGTACTGCTCGATGAGTTGCTTGGTCTTGGCCTCGAACGCGGCCGTGTCCTCTGGCGTCCACCAGTCGCGCCGATTGCCGTCGCCGTCGTACTTCGCGCCCTGGTCGTCGAAGCCGTGCCCGATCTCGTGGCCGATCACCGCGCCGATGCCGCCGAAGTTGACCGCGGCTGCGGCGTCGGCGTCGAAGAACGGCGTCTGCAGGATGGCGGCGGGGAAGGTGATCTGGTTGGCGGTCGGGTCGTACATGGCGTTCACCGTCTGCGGCGGGAAGCCCCATTCGGTCTTGTCGACCGGGGTACCGAGCTTGTCGAACGCGCGAGCGACCTCGAAAACCCTTACCGCGCGGACGGATTCGACCAGCTTGCCCTTGGTGATCTTCAGCCCGGAGTAGTCGATCCACTTGTCCGGGTAGCCGATCTTGGCGACGATCTTGTCGAGCTTCGCGAGGGCGGCCGTCTTGGTGGGCGGCGACATCCACGCGGAGTTGGTGAAGTCCTGCCGGTACGCCGCCATCAGATCGGCGACCAGCGCCTTGGCACGCTCCTTGGCCGTCGCCGGAAAGTGCTGGGCCACATAGAGTTTGCCGAACGGTTCGCCGAGGTTCTGGCTGACCGTCGCGAGACCGTCCTTCCAGGGCTCCTGGCGCTCGTCACGGCCCTGCAGCGTCTTGTCGACGAACTCGAACGCCGCGTCCGAGATGGCTTTGGGCAGGTAGCGCGCGAACTCCTTGACGACCGAGATTCGCAGGTAGTCGCGCCACTGCGCGATATCGACGTCGGCCCACAACTGGCCGGCGGTCGTGACGAACGAGGGCTGCCGGACCACCACGCTGTCGAACAGCTGCTTGGGTCGATCGGTGCTGCCCGCCAGCCACGGGTCCCAGTCGAATTGCGGTGCGAGCTTGATCAATTCGGCCCAGGCGAGCAGGTTGTAGGTGGTGTCGGGATCGCGGTCGCGGACGCTGTCCCAGTAACCGGCGGCGATGCGGGTCTCCAGGTCGAGCACCCGTTGCGCGGTGCCTGCGGGATCGGCCAGGCCCGCGCCCGCGGCGACCTTCTCCAGGTACGTCCGGTAGGCCGCGAGCTGCTCGGCGTACTCGGGCTTGCGGTAGTACTGCTCGTCCAGGTTGGCGTCGATGCCGGACTGGCTGACCATCGCGATGTAGTTGGCGGAGTTCTTCTGGTCGACGACGACCTGGAGTCCCATGAGACCCGCGATCGGCAGCGAGCCCATCACGCGGGCGAGATCCGCCTTGGTCGCCGCGCCGTCGATCGCGGCGATCAGATCGGCGACCGGCGTCATGCCGAGCCGCTCGATCTCGTCGCGATCGAGCCTGGCGTCGTAGAGGTCGCGGATCTGCTGCTCGGTGGAACCGGCCTTCGGGTTCCGGATGTCCTCGACGATGCCGCGCAGCTGCTGCTCGGTGCGGTCGTTGGCCTCGTCGAAGGAACCGAACGACGACTTGTCCGGTGGCAGCCGATACTCGCGCAGCCAGTTGCCGTTGACGTGCCGGTAGAGGTCGTCCTGCGGTCGGATCGCGGGGTCCGCTCCGGCGAGGTCGACGCCGGTGAGGCGGACCTCCGAGGCTTGTGAGTCCTGCGAGCAGGAGGCCAATGTCGCCGCGGCGGGCACAGCCGCGAGAGCGAGCAGGAAGGCGCGGCGATCGAGACGAGCGGACGAGCTCAAGAGCATCCCCTTTTCGGTACGGTCGAGCTGAACGGTGCTTCTCCTTAACTGATCTTGCTCGATCCGAGGGTATCCGCGTTTGACCGACCCAGGTTTCCAAGACGGCCCTCCTAATGTTTTCTGTTGTTGCGAGGTCTGGAACGCTCACGATTAGGTCGACCTCGAAGTTGAGAGTCGGTTGGCGCTCGCTGGACCTGGAGGTCGTCGGCGCGTAGGGGGGCCGATTTGGGACGACCTGCGGATTCACCTACACTGGACCAGTTGCCTGCGGGAGCTATGCCCGCAATCCGGCAGTGAACCCCCAGTGGTTGGTTCTCGAGTTGCACATTCGGATCCACGAAACCGCTGGCAGGCGCGCGTCCGGAGGGCAACTGACCATGCCCGTCGGGTCGGCAATCCGGCGTGCGTTTACATCCAGGTCCAGGAGGAGCTGAAGTGATTCAGCAGGAGTCGCGACTGCGCGTCGCCGACAACACGGGCGCGAAGGAAATCCTTTGCATCCGCGTTCTCGGTGGTTCGTCGCGTCGCTATGCCGGTATCGGCGACATCATCGTCGCTACCGTGAAGGACGCTGTCCCCGGTGGCAACGTCAAGAAGGGTGAGGTCGTCAAGGCCGTCATCGTGCGCACCACCAAGGAGCGCCGTCGCCCGGACGGTTCCTACATCAAGTTCGACGAGAACGCGGCCGTGCTGATCAAGCCGGACAACGACCCGCGTGGCACTCGCATCTTCGGCCCGGTCGGCCGCGAGCTGCGCGAGAAGAAGTTCATGAAGATCGTTTCGCTGGCCCCGGAGGTGCTCTGACATGAAGGTGCACAAGGGCGACACCGTGCTCGTCATCTCGGGTAAGGACAAGGGCGCCAAGGGCAAGGTCATTCAGGCCTACCCGGAGCGCAACCGGATCCTGGTCGAGGGCGTCAACCGGATCAAGAAGCACGTCGCGAACTCCACCAACCAGCGTGGCGCCTCTTCGGGCGGCATCGTGACCCAGGAAGCTCCGATCCACGTGTCCAACGTGATGATCGTCGACTCCGATGGCAAGCCGACCCGCGTCGGTTACCGGACCGACGAGGAGAGCGGCAAGCGGGTCCGGATCTCCCGTAACAACGGGAAGGACATCTGACATGACTACCTCTGAGCAGACCCAGCCGCGCCTGAAGGCGCGCTACCGGGCCGAGATCAAGGACGCGCTCAACAGCGAGTTCGACTACGCCAACGTGATGCAGATCCCCGGTGTGGTCAAGGTTGTCGTGAACATGGGTGTCGGTGACGCCGCCCGCGACGCGAAGCTGATCAACGGTGCGGTCAAGGACCTGGAGCTGATCACCGGTCAGAAGCCGGAGATCCGCAAGGCGACCAAGTCGATCGCGCAGTTCAAGCTGCGTGAGGGCATGCCCATCGGTGCGAAGGTCACGCTGCGTGGCGATCGCATGTGGGAGTTCCTGGATCGTCTGGTCTCCATCGCGCTGCCCCGTATCCGCGACTTCCGCGGCCTGTCGCCGAAGCAGTTCGACGGCAACGGCAACTACACGTTCGGCCTCAGCGAGCAGTCGATGTTCCACGAGATCGACGTGGACTCCATCGACCGTCCGCGCGGTATGGACATCACCGTCGTGACCACCGCGACGAACAACGAAGAGGGCCGCGCCCTGCTCAAGCACCTCGGCTTCCCGTTCAAGGAGAACTGACGATGGCCAAGAAAGCACTGCGGATCAAGGCTGAGGCCAAGCCGAAGTTCGCCGTTCGCGCCTACACCCGCTGCCAGCGTTGCGGTCGCCCGCACGCGGTCTACCGCAAGTTCGGCCTCTGCCGTGTCTGCCTTCGCGAGATGGCGCACCGCGGTGAGCTGCCGGGCGTGCACAAGAGCTCCTGGTGAGCTAGTGCTCGGCTGAGCACACCCGCGTAAGCGGAAAACTGAACAAAGGCACGGTCTCCAGTGGAGGCCGTGCCTTTGTGCGTTTATCGCCGTCGATCGTCAGTTCTGCTGGCCCAGCAATTCCAGCGAGCGCTGGTGCGCGCTGACTGCCAAGGCGGACTCCCGCGCGGCGTCGGAGCCGCCTTGTCCGGCGAGGTACGTGTGCAGATTGGCTTTGGCCTCGTACCAAGCCGCGCGCTCGATGTCGCCGGCCTCGGCAGTGGGGCGGCTCAGAGTCAGGGCGGTCATTTCGACCAGGACGTTCACCCGCGGTCCCTTCTCGACAATGTTGCAGATGGTTCGTTGGGTACACCGTGACCTGCGTTCGGAGTGTTACGCCGGTCGCGAGTACCTACGTAGTATGTGCGGCTCTGTCGCCTGCTCAATAGAGGTCACGTGGTGTTCGCTGATCTGTCCTATCAAGGTTGCTGGGTCGCGTCGAAGGGGTTTCAGCCCAGGTAGAACGCCCGTACACAGCCGCATTGCGGCATCGTTGCATCCAATGTGCTGCATGATTGCCGATCAGTGGGCTTGCACGTCAGTGCGCGGATTTCAGTTCGCGGCGGATGTCGACGCTGAGAAAATCCGGTGCTGCGAGCACGCTGCGGAGCATGAAGCGGATGAACGGCGGCGTGTCGGCGGCGCTGTCGTCGCGGTACACGCGCGGGGTATCGACCTCGTAGCGCCGACGCCCGGACTCGAGTTGGCAACCGCCGGCGGCGAGAACGTTTCGCACCCAATCGGATTCGGGACCATAGGTCAGTGCGATCACGTATCCGCCCTCTCGTCGGAAGGCCCATAGCGGTGTCCGGAAGATCCGGCCAGACTTACGTCCACGATGAACCACCAGCGCCCATCCCGGTGCCCACGGGGCGATGAACCTGGTGAGCCGGTTGAGTCCGATCCGGTTGGCGCGAGCGACCCAGCGTGGAGCAGGCATCTCAAGAACTTCTCACTTGTGGAATTACTGCTTTCAGCGTATCGCGGCGGCAAGCAGGAAATCAACGGTTGTAGAGTTTCTGGCATTATGCCTCCGATTGGACGACGGCCGGGCAAGGCCGATACCCGGGAAGTGCTGCTGGCGACGGCGCGACGTATCTTCGCCGAAGCCGGCTATGACAAGACGACCGTGCGCACGATCGCCGCTGCCGCCGGCGTCGACCCTGCGCTGATCAGGCACTACTTCGGCAGCAAGGCCGACCTGTTCCGGGCCACCATGGGGTGGCCGTTCGAGCCGGCGGATATCGCGGCGCGAATCACCGAGGGCGACCCGAGCGGAACGGGGGAGCGGCTGACCCGGGTGTTCTTCGAAGCGTGGGACCGACCGGAAACACGCGCCCCGTTGCTGGCAATCCTGCGCGGCGCCGCAACCCACGAGGAGTCCGCCAACCTGGTGCGGGAATTCATCCAGGGACGGGTATATGCCCAGATCGCGGCAGTGCTACCGGGTGCGGATGCGGAATTGCGGATCGACCTGGCGATGGCGCAACTGCTGGGCATCGCCTATCTCCGCTACATCCTGCGGGTGGAACCCATCGCCTCGGAAGGACTGGACGAGTTGACGGCGCGAGTTGCTCCGGTGATCAAAGCTCATCTGGATGTGGATCGGGTGCAGAATCCGGCGGAACCGGGGCGGCATCGGGTGCGTCATAGTAGGGACGGAGAAACCGCCTGAGTCGCCATCGAAAGGAGGGGGTCGGCTATGGGAGATCCATCGTCGCTTTCGGTTGAGCCCGAAGAGGTGAAAGCGCTGGGGCGCATGGCTTACCAGATCGCGGACGAATTGAAGTCCGGGTATTCGTCGCTGGTAACCGACACGAAGGTCACCATCGACAGCTGGGCCGGGAACAACGCAGGCGTTTTCACCGCCGCGTGGGAGGAGTTCCACGAAGGCGCCGATCAGGTGTGGGATGCGTTGTTCGAGCTGGCCGAGAAGCTGGGCGTGACCGCGGATACTCTCCGCGCGGCCGACCAGTCGTTCGCCACAGGCGTCAGCTCCCTGGACCTGCCGTGAACGGGGGAGGGTCTCATGACGGCTGATACACCAGCATTTTCGGTCGAACTCGACAAACTGGAGGAGCTGGCCGCACGGATGCGCGCATACAAGGCCGCGGTCGCCGATCGCCTCGCCGAGCTCGAGGCCAAAGCCAAGGAAGTCGAAGGCGTGTGGGTCGGCGCGGCAGCGGTGGCCTATAGCGAGGCGCACACGGAGTGGGTGGCGGGGGTTACCGATATGCAAGATGGACTAGCGGCGCTGGAAGCAGCCTTGAAAACCGCCCATGACAGCTACACCAATGCCGCATCCCAGACCCTGCGGATTCTCGGCATATGACCAAGCTCGAGGTAGATCCCAAGGTCTACTACCGGGCCGCCACCAACTGCTTCGACGCCGCCGCCGCGCTGAACGACAGCTTCAAATACGTTTTCGGCGAACTCAACAGCTGCGGGCAGATGGCAGGCCGAGACGAAGACGGCCGCGCCTGGGCAACGTCCTACGACGAGTCGTCCCGCGACGCCGTGTCCTTCTTCGACCAGACCTTCGCCACCCTGCGCGCCTACGGCACCGCCCTCAACGACCTAGGTTTCGAACACGCCAAATCCGATGCCGCGCTGAAAGGTACGGCCCAGCCGGACCGCCCGGCCGATTCCGCATCAACACTGACCTTCGGCCCCTACGCGCTCCCAGCATCGGCAGCCGGCGGCACCCCACAAGGCCTCGCCAAAACCTCCATCGAAGTACTCGACGCCATCAATTGCCCCCTCCCGGACGGCAACACCGACACCCTCGTCAAAGCCGCCGACGCCTGGGACCGCCTCGGCACCATCTACCAAAACACCAACGCCAAAGACAAAATCACCATCGCCGCAAGCCTTTTCGACGACGTGACGTCCAAAGACGCGGTCCAGGTCCGAGAAGACCTCAAGACCTTGGAAACGTCCATCGGCCAACTCCTCGACACCTGCAAAGCAATCAGCAAGACCTGCACCGACTACAAAGATTCGATCGTCGAACTCCGCAACGAGATCAAAGGATTCATCGAATCCATCATCCAAGAAGCCGCCATCGACGCCGCGGTAACCATCATCGCCACCTGCCTAACCGGTGTCGGCGGCCTGATCGCCGGCGCCAAAGCAGTGGAATCGGCCCGAAAATGGGCCGTGAAGATCAAAGCGGCCGTCTCTGCTTGGCGAGCACGTAAGGCCCTGCAGCTCAGAGGACTTGCCGACGACGCGAAAGTGGCGCTCGCAAAGGGCAGACAGGCCGTCAAAGACTTGCGCGACCGGCTGGGGAAGAAGGCCGATGATGTCGGAAAGTCGCCGAAAGTCGCTCTGAAGAACGAGCTGGATAACGCCAAAACGTGGACCGGCGGAAATCTGCCAACCAAGGACGGGCCGCCGAACGGGTATCTCGTCAAGCGTGACGCTGATGGAAACATAACAAATTACTCGTACTATGACGGGGATGGCGTAGCGACTAAACGTGTAGACTTGACTGGCGATTCGCATTTCAATAAAGCAACAGGTCAAACTATTCCGACCCCACACGTTGTAGATGTCCAGAAGTACGTGAAGCCGGAAACAGGAGAGATCTTCGCCAGAACCGATCGCAACAATGTCAGACCCGCGCGACCCGAGGAGATTCCGTAGTGGAAATCGAAGCCTTCGAAACAGAATTGTCCAGTATATTGGACAATTCTAGGAGTGCTGACAACGCAACGCGAGTTAACGCGATTCCGGAGCTCGGCCGTTTTATAGATCGCTATAGTGCTCGGGAGCGACTGGAAGAAATCATGGTGAATGACGAAATCGTGACCATGCGCGTCGACGCTGCCGAGCAGCTAGCTCGGCACGGCGGGGAAAGCGGTCTCCTTGCAGTGCTTAATGAGCTGGGTCGGCGGAGTGCAGATCCAGACGTAGACTACACGGCGTATATGCTGAGTGAGCTCGAAAATTTCGACGAATTTCCAGTTCTCAGTAAGGCGTTGTCAATCGACCAAAAGCTTATGTCTCCCGAAGCAAAGCTTGGACTGCAGCACCTCCGTGAACTCATGCAGAAATAGGCAGGGTTAGAGGTCGGCGGTGGTCACCGCGGTTTCGAGTGCGTGCAACGAAACGTAGCGCTGCTTCTGCGTAAACGCTGATCCACGCCCTATACCTTGATGCCTGATCGGGCCGGGTAAGGACCGGTGTTGTGGGTCGCCTTGGCGAGACAGTAGGAATACTTGGTAGACCCCGTCGGTCCAGCCGAGCCCGCGGGATATCTCGATGACCGACGCAATCTTGCGATCATTCGAATCTTGCGAAACGCTGAGACTCGCGGCTGAATCCGCTGACCAGACAACCCCGTCACGCCTATGTCGAACCATCGGCACTTCTTCATGAATGACGGAGTCGGTATAGAACGCTATCCGCTCAACGGGTCGAAAGGTGCGACCCGCTTGGCATACGTATGCGTGACAGTCTTGGTACAGCGGCCATGCCGAGCGCGCGGCCACAACTACGGTGTCGGATGCCGTGATCGGACGCTCGGCATATACCTCCATAGCAGCGCTGGTATGGGTAAGCCATTCTTCGGCGTCACGATCGATATAGCCTGCGACCTCGATGATTCGGCGAATCTCGAATGGCACATCGAGGTTGAGCATCGAATCATGGTGTGCGAGCCGGTTTCTGAACTTGCGCACGCCCTCGAGCGCACTCGCGACTTGCTTCCGGCGCCCTGAGGAGTTGGGAAACGCAAGGTGCAGACAGTCACGCCACAGTTGCTCGTATTTGACGCCCAGTAGTCCGGACCAGAACCCGAAGCTCAAACCGGCGACGATCTGATCGCGAGTCTCCCGTCCCTGCGGGCGCAGCCGCGTCCGAACCACCTCGACCGCGCTGGACACGACCTCGCCACCTGGCGTCGGCAAGAGAAACCAGGGGATACCGCATGAACGCTCATCGCAGTGTTCGCGGAGTGCTCCGTCCAGCGCATTCCGTAGCAACACTTCCAAGTGGCCCAGCACCTCGAAGGATGCTGCTGCGGTTCGAGCGCTCCATACGTATAGGGCGAGAGCCGCATCGCGGTCCCCGTTGCTAGCACGCAGATACGGCGCTGTGCGCGGTTCCGAGAGAAGTTCCCACACCCTTGTATCGCCGTCGTCGACGACCCCCCGTCATGGCTGGTATCGTAGCTTTCGAACGCCCCAGTGTCGCCTCTGAGTAATCACGCGCCTGGGGCTCCTTCATGCCCTGTGTCGAATCGTCGATCCGACCCGGATTTGGCCACCAGCTGGGCGTTGTCTACACTAGACCGGTTGCCTGGGCACCTCTGTGCCCGCAGGTCTGTGTGCAGTGATGGCCAGACTCCTGCGGCCCGTCCTGGCACCGAGAACTCATTTCGAGAACTCATCCGGTCGGCAAGCGTCGGCCGGACCAGCCCAATTGCTGTAGGCCCACGATCGGCATGCCTTGTGCTCGCCGGTGCTGCATGGGAACCGTAGCGAGAAAGGTGTCGAGGTCTAACCATGACCATGACTGATCCGATCGCGGACTTCTTGACTCGTCTGCGCAACGCCAACTCGGCGTACCACGATCAGGTGAAGGCTCCGCACTCGAAGCTCAAGGCGAACATCGCCGAGATCCTCAAGCGCGAGGGTTACATCGCCGATTACCGGACCGAGGACGCGACCGTGGGCAAGGCCCTCGTTGTCGACCTCAAGTACGGCCCCAGCCGTGAGCGCAGCCTGCAGGGCCTGCGCCGCGTCTCGAAGCCGGGTCTGCGTGTGTACGCGAAGTCCACCAACCTGCCCAAGGTCCTGGGCGGCCTCGGCGTGGCGATCATCTCCACGTCGACCGGTCTGCTCACGGATCGCCAGGCGGCCAAGCAAGGTGTAGGCGGGGAAGTCCTCGCCTACGTCTGGTAAGGGGAGGTAGACAAATGTCGCGTATCGGCAAGAAGCCCATCGCAATCCCGGCCGGTGTCGAGATCACCATCGACGGCCAGGACGTCTCGGTGAAGGGGCCCAAGGGAACCCTGTCGCTCACCGTCGCCGAGCCCATCACCATCAGCAAGGGTGAGGACGGCCAGCTCGAGGTCGTTCGCCCGAACGACGAGCGTCAGAACCGCTCGCTGCACGGCCTGACCCGTACCCTCGTCGCCAACATGGTCGAAGGCGTGACCAAGGGCTACGAGAAGAAGATGGAAATCTTCGGCGTCGGTTACCGCGTGCAGGCCAAGGGCTCGAACCTGGAGTTCGCTCTGGGCTACAGCCACCCGGTGCCGATCGAGGCGCCGGCAGGCATCACCTTCGCGGTGGAATCGCCCACCAAGTTCTCCGTGTCCGGAATCGACAAGCAGGCGGTCGGTCAGATCTCCGCTGTGATCCACGGACTGCGCAAGCCCGACCCGTACAAGGGCAAGGGCATCCGCTACGCCGGCGAGGTCGTTCGCCGCAAGGTCGGAAAGACGGGTAAGTGATCATGGCGCAAACCGAAAACCAGATTGCCAAGCGCAAGCCGCGTGGCAAGGACGCGTCCACCACGCGTCGTCTGTCGAAGACCCGCCGTCACTTCCGTCTGCGCAAGAAGGTCGAAGGCACCACCGAGCGGCCGCGCCTGGTGGTCAACCGCTCCTCGCGGCACCTGCACGCGCAGCTGATCGACGACTCGGTAGGCAAGACCATCGCCGCCGCGTCCTCGATCGAGGCCGACGTGCGTGCGCTGGACGGCGACAAGTCGGCCAAGAGCAAGAAGGTCGGCGCACTGCTGGCCGAGCGTGCCAAGGCCGCCGGTGTCGAGGCCGTCGTGTTCGACCGTGGTGGTCACGACTACCACGGCCGCATCGCGGCGCTCGCCGACGCTGCTCGCGAAGGTGGGTTGAAGTTCTGATGATCAAGACCAACGGAAGGAACGTCTGATGCCGGGACGTCAACGGCGTGACGGCGGCAGCGGACCCGCCGGACAGCAGAATGGTGCCGCCGGTGGCGGCGACAACCAGCGCGGCGGTGGCCGCGACCGTCGTGGCGGCAACGACCGTCGCGACCAGCAGGCCGAGAAGAACCAGCTGGAGCGCGTAGTCGCGATCAACCGTGTCTCGAAGGTCGTGAAGGGTGGTCGTCGCTTCAGCTTCACCGCCCTCGTGATCGTCGGTGACGGCAACGGTCTGGTCGGCGTCGGCTACGGCAAGGCCAAGGAAGTTCCCGCGGCCATCCAGAAGGGTGTCGAGGAGGCTCGTAAGAGCTTCTTCCGCGTCCCGATGATCGGCAGCACCATCGTCCACCCGGTTCAGGGTGAGGCGGCGGCCGGTGTCGTCATGCTGCGTCCGGCCTCGCCCGGTACCGGTGTGATCGCCGGTGGTGCGGCTCGTGCTGTGCTGGAATGCGCTGGCATCCATGACATCCTGGCGAAGTCGCTCGGTAGCGACAACGCCATCAACGTCGTGCACGCGACCGTTGCGGCGCTCAAGATGCTGCAGCGTCCGGAAGAGGTCGCGGCTCGCCGTGGCCTGCCGCTCGAGGACGTTGCCCCTGCGGGCATGCTGCGTGCGCGCGCCCAGGCTGCGGGAGGTGCCAGGTAATGGCAGATCTCAAGGTGACCCAGATCAAGAGCACGATCGGCGCCAAGAAGAACCAGCGTGACAGTATGCGCACGCTCGGTCTGCGCAAGATCCGGCAGACCGTGGTTCGCGAGGACAACTCGCAGAACCGGGGACTCATCAACGTCGTGCGCCACCTCGTGACAGTTGAGGAGGTCTGACATGACCATCAAGTTGCATCACCTGCGTCCCGCGCCCGGTGCCAAGACCGAGAAGACTCGGGTCGGCCGTGGTGAGGGTTCCAAGGGTAAGACCGCGGGCCGTGGTACCAAGGGCACCAAGGCACGCAAGAACGTCCCCGCGTCCTTCGAGGGCGGGCAGATGCCGCTGCACATGCGGCTGCCCAAGCTCAAGGGCTTCACGAACCGGTTCCGCACGGAATACCAGGTCGTGAACGTCGGTGTGATCGCGAAGCTGTTCCCCGAGGGTGGCGAGATCGGCAAGGCCGAGCTCGTGGCCGCCGGCGCGGTTCGCAAGAACCAGCTGGTGAAGGTCCTCGGCGACGGCGAGATCGGCGTCGCGGTCCAGGTGACCGTCGACAAGGTGACCGGCGCGGCCAAGGAAAAGATCACTGCGGCCGGTGGCTCTGTCACCGAGCTGGGCTGACGGTACTCTGACTCAGTGGCACCGGACGAGTGAAAGCTCGTCCGGTGCCACTGTTAGAGTTCAAGTTGTTGTCTGCCAAGCCTCGTCATGGTTTTCAGCGTCCCCACATGCCGAATCTTCGGTTGTGGGGTATTGCTTGACAAACCATGTCCTGACCACCATGTCGTTCGCCAGGAGGATCTGTGCTTTCCGCCTTCGTATCGGCCTTCCGGACTCCGGACTTACGGCGGAAGATTCTCTTCACGCTGGGGTTGATCGCGCTGTACCGTATGGGTGCCGCGCTGCCGTCCCCCGGCGTCGACTACAGGGCCGTCCAGGACTGCATCAAGCAGGTGTCCGGTGGTGATTCCGCCGGTATCTACCAGCTGATCAACCTGTTCTCCGGTGGCGCGCTGTTGCAGCTGTCCGTGTTCGCGATCGGCATCATGCCGTACATCACCGCGAGCATCATCATCCAGCTGCTGACCGTCGTCATCCCGCGGTTCGAGGAACTGCGCAAGGAAGGCCAGTCCGGCCAGAACAAGATGACGCAGTACACCAGGTACCTGTCGATCGCGCTGGCGATCCTGCAGGCCACCGGTCTCGTCGCGCTGGCCTCCCGCAAGCAGCTGCTGCAGGGCTGTGACAAGGACATCATCGCCGACAACGGCATCTTCGGCATGATCATCATCGTGCTGGTGATGACCGCCGGTGCCGCCCTGGTCATGTGGTTCGGCGAGCAGATCACCGAGCGCGGTGTCGGCAACGGCATGTCGCTGCTGATCTTCGCCGGTATCGCGGCGCGCATCCCCACCGAGGGCAAGCAGATCCTGGACAGCCGCGGCGGTCTGGTGTTCGGCCTGGTGTGTGTGGCCGCGTTCGCGATCATCACCGCGGTCATCTTCGTCGAGCAGGGCCAACGTCGTATTCCGGTGCAGTACGCCAAACGCGTGGTCGGCCGGAAGATGTACGGCGGCTCCTCGACCTACCTGCCGTTGAAGGTCAACCAGGCCGGTGTCATCCCGGTGATCTTCGCGTCCTCGCTGCTGTACCTGCCCAACCTGGTCTCCCAGCTCACCTCCTCGCGGAACAACCCCGATCCGAGCTGGTGGCAGGAGATCATCGCCAAGTACCTGGTGAACCCGGGCAACCCGGTCTACATCGCGATCTACTTCGGTCTGATCGTGTTCTTCACCTACTTCTACGTCGCGATCACCTTCAACCCGGAGGAACGCGCGGACGAGATGAAGAAGTTCGGTGGCTTCATCCCGGGGTACCGCCCCGGCAAGCCCACCGCGGACTACCTCAATCATGTGCTGAGCCGCATCACCCTCCCCGGCTCGATCTACCTCGGTCTCGTTGCTGTCCTGCCGAATCTTTTCCTCGATATCGGCGCTTCCGGTAACGGCCAGAACCTCCCCTTCGGCGGCACCGCGGTGCTGATCATGGTGAGTGTCGGGCTGGACACGGTGAAGCAGATCGAAAGTCAGCTGATGAATCGAAATTACGAAGGGTTCCTCAAGTGAGAGTTGTACTGCTCGGTCCGCCGGGTGCCGGCAAGGGCACTCAGGCCGTCCTGCTTTCGGAAACACTGGGCGTCCCGCACATCTCCACCGGGGATCTGTTCCGCGCGAACATCAGCCAGCAGACACTGCTCGGCCGCGAAGCACAGAAGTACATGGACGCGGGCGATCTGGTGCCCAGCGATGTCACCAACCGCATGGTCGAGGCGCGGGTCAACGAGACCGACGCTGCCAACGGCTTTGTGCTGGACGGCTACCCGCGCACGGTCGATCAGGCCGACGCGCTGGAGAAGATCCTCGCCGAGATGGACAAGAAGCTCGACGCGGTGCTGAGCTTCGATGTGCCCGAGGAAATCCTGATCGAGCGCTTGGTCGACCGCGGTCGCACCAGCGGTCGCAGCGACGACAACGCGGAAGTCATCCACAACCGCATGGTGGTCTACCGCGAGGAGACCGCACCGCTGCTCGAGCACTACGACGGGATCGTCGTCCCGGTGGATGCGGTCGGCACGATCGACGAGGTGCACACGCGCGTGCTGCAGGCCCTGGGCCGCTGATGCTGTTCACGACGGGACACTGATGGTCTTCGGCCGTAAAAGCAAGAAGGTGGTGCCTTTTCGCACCAGCGGTGAACTCGACGCCATGGCGGCGGCGGGCGCGATCGTCGGTCGCGCCCTGGTCGCCGTGCGCGCGGCCGCCAAGCCCGGGGTGTCCACCCTGGAGCTCGACGAGGTCGCCGAGCAGCTCATCCGCGACGCGGGTGCGGTGCCGTCGTTCAAGGGTTACCACGGTTTCCCCGGTTCCATCTGCGCGTCGGTGAACGACCGTGTGGTGCACGGGATTCCGACCGCGGGCGAGATCCTGACCGAGGGCGACCTGGTCTCCATCGACTGCGGCGCCATTCTCGACGGCTGGCACGGTGATTCGGCGTGGACGTTCGGCGTCGGCAACATCATCGACGCCGACCGGCTGCTGAGCGAGGCGACCAAGCTGTCCATGGAATCCGGTATCGAGGCCATGGTGCCCGGTAATCGGCTCTCCGACGTCTCGCATGCCATCGAGCTCGGCACCCGCGCGGCCGAGCAGCAGCACGGTCGCGCCTACGGCATCGTCGACGGCTACGGCGGGCACGCCATCGGCCGCGAAATGCATCTGGATCCGTTCCTGGCCAACGAGGGTGACCCGGGCAAGGGCCCGAAACTCGTGGTGGGATCGGTCCTCGCGATCGAACCGAT
This sequence comes from Nocardia sp. CA-128927, assembly GCF_050955855.1. Taxonomy (NCBI): domain Bacteria; kingdom Bacillati; phylum Actinomycetota; class Actinomycetes; order Mycobacteriales; family Nocardiaceae; genus Nocardia; species Nocardia sp. CA-128927. Next base: position 1,214,313 of record NZ_CP192087.1, read on the forward strand.
GCTGACCCTCGGCACCACGCAGACCCAGGTGCTCGACGACGACTGGACCGTCGTCACCGTCGACGGCACCCGTGCCGCACATTGGGAGCACACGGTCGCCGTCACCGAAAACGGCCCACGCATCCTCACGCTGCGCCCGGAGTAACTACCCCCCGGCACGATTCGAAACTGTGCGGTCTACCCCGCACACCATTGGCGCCGCTCGACCCTGCCGACCCCTCCTTGCGGAAGATCGAGCGGCGCAACATTATTCGAACACTGGCGGTCGGTGACGCTGCGTGGCGAGGAGTCGATCCGCACCGACGCCAGCCCGGTGGTCCCGTGCTGGACGATCTCGCCTGATGGCGATACCCAGCCGCATCGCTGGATCGGTGTCGTCGTTCCTTGCGCCCGTGGCGCACGACCGTGACGTTGAGTCGGGCGACGTTGCCCGGTGTCGGATCAGGTCGACGTTGATGCCTGATCGCTACGGTTCTGAACTATGCCGCTAGCGTATGTTCGGGCAAGTGGTGCGACGCGAGTAGACCACTACTCGAATCCGGTTGGCGCACCACGCGGTTCGGGCCCGCGCCACCTTTCGTTCGGCTGGCGCGGGGTCCGGAAATTGTGTGTGGTGTGCGAATTCCCTTGCGGCAGGTAGTCAGCGGCGGGCCATCTGACCGGCCGCAAGATTCGACGAACCGGTCAGCGCGACCGAAGCGTGGCGCGAAGCACCAAAGTCACCAGGGGAAGGTCGAATTCGCCTTCGGCCGTCTCCGGCCTGCTGCGCAGGAATTCGGTGATGCGGCCGAGCACCTCGGTCCGCTGCTGCGGCGACACCACCAGGGTGTGCGAGTGTGTTCCGATGGTCGCGGTCAACGACTCGACGGTCCGCCGCTGCGTGTGCGGAAACTTGGCGCTCTCGAAAGGCTCGAACAGTGGGTGCTCGGGCAGCTGCCCCGAACCCAATTCCAGCGGCGGTGCCGAGGCCTCGGAGCGTGCGACGCGTCCCAATTCGGCGACCCAGTCGACCGTGGTGTCGTCGGTGTTCCACAGTGCGGCGAAAATGCCGCCTTTCTGCAACACGCGCGCGAACTCTGGAAAAGCGCGCTGCTGATCAAACCAGTGGAACGCCTGCCCGGCTACGATCGCGTCCACCGAACCGTCGGGGAGCGGAATCGCCTCCGCCGTGCCCTCATGCACGCGCACGCCGGGCAGCCGTCGCATCAGTTCGACGCGCATGCCGTCGTCGGGTTCGACGGCGATCACCGAGGCACCAGCGGCGCGCAGCCCCTCAGTGAGCTTTCCGGTGCCCGCACCGAGGTCGAGGACTATCGGAGCAGGGACGGACGGCACCTGCTCCAGCGCCCATCGGATGGCGGCTAAGGGATAGTCGGGCCGGTGCTCGGCGTAGTCCATCGCCTTGGCACCGAATGAGGCTGCCCGCCGGGCATGCAGGGCACGTTTGCTCGCATCTCGATCAGTCGTATTCCCCATGCGCCCCACCCTAAGTCCGGGCGGCTACCGGGTGGGTGAGATTTACGACGCGCCTGGCAAACGGCGCACACCTGCGCTGACCTCGGCGGCCAGGTCGTCGTAGCCGACGGCCAGTTCGGCGAGGCGCTGCCAGGCATCCCACAGGTCCCACTCGGAGGCACTCGCCAGCGCCGCGTAGGCATTGGCGGTGAACTGGGCGAGGCGGTCGATCACGGCGCCGACCGTCTCGGTGTGCACGTGTGCGGCACCGTGCGCGGGCGGCAGCTGAACGGTGATCCAGCGGTCGATGTCACGCACCAAACTCGCTCGGAGCGCGTCGATTTCGTCGGTCACCTCGCGGCCCGCGCCGAGCCGTCGTTCGTGCAGCGTGGTCAGCTCGTGCGCGCACCGCAAGAGCGGATTGTTCTGCGGGTGCTCGCCTCGGCATGCTTGCAGCACTTGATGTTTCGCGGGAAGCTGTCCCGTCGTCATCGCGGTCCCATGTTCCGGCAGGAGCGCACGGTGTCCACGATGGCCGCACCGGACGGCCGAAAGTTGTTCTCCGGGGCGACAACCCACTCGCGGTAACCGGCCTGCGCGTCGGCGGGGGAGGGCAGCGCGATCTCGCCGCCGATCGGCACGATCGACACGTTGAGCCGGAACAGCTCGGCGAACAGGCGTACGTCGTCGGGCAGGTCGGGCCGGATCAGAAAGGTCCACCGTTTCGAGCGCACATGGGAAATGACGGGGCCCAATGGATTTCGATGATGTATCAAATCGTCGTGGACCTGCTGACCAAGCGCGGCGGGCATGGTGATCGCGCCGACGAATCCGGCCCGGACGATGATCCGGCCGATCTCCGGAAGGAATCCGGCAGGTAGGTCGCAGGTATGGCGGTAATAGGCGCATCGGGCGGCTGGGGTCTCCGCCAACGCCAGTTGATCCATGAGAAGAGCCTCGACTAGCATCGTTGTCTGGTGAAGCCGCCCGAACCGGTGTTGCATGACACGGAGGGTGACCTACAACACCGTTCGGGCGTGATCTCAGTAGAGCACTCCATGGCAGGGCATTAACGTTCCGTTCAATTAGTTCTCGAGAAGTTCGCCGGTGAGTTTCGGGCCGTGCGCCCAGTTGACGTGCGGATCGCACGTCGTTCCGCGATTCCGGTATTCATCGCGCACGGTGGATTCGCGATCACGGGTACTTTAATACTGAATTGTCGGCGCGACCCTGATGTCGAAAGCGCATAGCCGATCCTCACGTATCACCCGAGGTCATCCCCGCGGCGTATACCGGTGGGCATATCGGCGACAGCAATTTCAGGGTTAGTCACCGATGTGCTGCGCCGGGGTCGGCTCCTACGCTTATCGGCATGACAACAATTGCTCTCGCTTCCGCTCCCGCCCTGGCCAGTGCCGCCGAAACCGCGGGCTCAATCGCCTTCGGCGTCTTCGCAATCGCCGTCGCCGTCGGCGCCATCATATTGTTCATCGCCGGTGTGGTGAGCGCGCTACGGTCCAGCAACTACGCGGCGGCCGGTAAGGCGATTTGGGTGCTGCTCATGCTCGCGTTCCCGTTCCTCGGCCCGGTGGTGTGGTTCATCTGGGGACGCAACTCGACCATTCAGCCGGTGCAGCCGATCACCGCCGGGTGACGCCTCACGGCGTCGTACGGAAGAACAGCACGCGATCACCGTGCTCGGCGAGCGGGGTGGTCGCGCTGATCTGCCGCAGGCCGCTCGACGGAAGATAGGTGAGGTTGGCGAACATCTGGGTATTGCCGAACGCCGCGCGAAGTTTCGTCTCGTTCGCGCGGTCGGCGTTCAGATCGGCCAGCATCTTGAAGTCCAACGGCGCCAGCGGTTTGTCCAGCGGCGCCTGCCCGGCCGGCCTGCCGAGCGCGGCGTACTGGGTGGCCGCGCCGTGCTCGTACCAGCACAGCTCGTAGGCGACGTGCTCGGTCACCGTGATCGCGGCCACCGGCCAGTCCTGGGACAGCCGCATCGCCAGCGGGTGCTTGCCGACCGGCGTCAGCTCCCAGTGCAGACTCATCACCGTCACCCAGCCGCCGTAGGGCTGATCGATCAGCACCACGTCGTCGCTGAGCTTCTCCGCGGTATTCACCTCGGCGTCGGTGATCTTCCAATGTTCCTCGCGCTCACCGAGATAGCTCTCCCGATCCAGCGGATAGGCGTCGTCGGTCGCGTACGCGCCGATGATCGCCGCGCGGATCTGCGCGATCGCGTCCGGCACCGGGCAGTACACGCTCAGCGCGCCGAAGCTGGTGCCGATCTGCACCGGCATCGACGGCGGATCGGGTTCCGCGCCGGGCAGTAGCGGTCGCAGGCCGACGAGGGCCAGCTTCCAGTTGATCTCCTCGACGGTCGACAGATCGCCCGAGGACTTGAACAGGATCTGCTGCTGAGTCAGCCGCCCGGCCTGCTCCAGGGTGCGGACACCGAGTTCGGCGAGCGCCTTGTACGACTTCGGAGTCAGGTCGAGGTCTTGAACCCCGCACGCGCGCAACCGGATCGACATGCCGGTCGAGGTGAATGCGGAGTACCGCTCGCGATACATCGACAGGGCCTGCTTGCGCGAACGGCCGACCATCAGTGTCCGCAGCAACGTGCTCAGGCTGGCCAGGTACTTACCCGAGAGCTCCGGCGTCGCCGCGGCCAGCGCGCTGCGAATCCGCGCCGCCTCTTCGGTGGCCGCGACCGCGGCATCCTGATCGAGGCGGCCGAGCCACACACCACACTTCGACAGTCCGTCGGCGCACAGTCCCGCGACTTCCGGATGGATGCGCGCCACCTGTCGGTAGGCGTCGCACGCGCGCCGGATGGTGGTGGTCGCGAGTTCGCGGCGACCGCTGTGCCTGGCCGCGAGTTCGACCGAGCGGAGCGCCTCGTTCAACTCGCCCGCGAGCCGGGCGTTCAGCACCTGCCCGGTGGAGAGCAGGCGCAGCCGAATGGCGACCGCCTCCTCGGCGGGCGCCAGTGCGTCCCTGGTCCGATCGCGTACCGACCCGTTGGTCTTGGTGGCGATGAAGCCTTTCGCCAGATCGGCGAGCGAGGTGGCCAGTTGCAGATCCGCCTCGATCGAACGATCAAGCGCCGCATACCGATCCGCGGCGACCCGACGCTCCAGCGCGTCCAGATCCATCGCGTCCCTCGTTTCCAGCATGATCCTCCGCTAACCGGCGGCAGCGCGCCACCCGCACCTTCTGCGCACGAGTCTGTCACGGTTATCGGCTCGGCGCACCAGGATCCTTCGCCGCCGCTGTGCTCGTGCGCGGTCAGCCTTCCAGTAGCAGTGTGACCGGTCCGTCGTTGACGAGTTCGACGTGCATGTGCGCGCCGAACCGGCCGGTCGCGACGGTGGCGCCGAGTGCGCGCAATGCTTGGACGAAGGCCTCGAAGAGTGGCTGCGCGACGGGCCCCGGCGCGGCCGCGTTCCAGGACGGGCGGCGACCCTTGGCAGTGTCGGCATACAGGGTGAACTGGCTAACCACCAGAATCGGCGCGGCCAGGTCGGCGGCGGAGCGTTCGCCGTCGAGAATCCGCAGCCGCCATACCTTGTCCGCAAGGGTTTTCGCGGTCGCCTCGGTGTCGCCGTGGGTGGCGCCGACCAGCGCGAGCAGGCCGTGTGGCAGCCCGGACGCGGCCGGGTCGATGCGGCCGACGCTCTCGTCGTCGACGGTCACCTGGGCCGAGGTCACTCGTTGCAGCAGAACTCGCACAGCTATCGATCATGCCGTGCCGGACTGCGAGGAGAACTGCGGCGTGCGGTCGAGTACCGCTGCTCACCACAAGGAGCGGGGACGAATGCCGTTCGCCAGATCGATCAGCGCGTACCGATGCAGCCGATTCGAGGTGGACCGTGCCACCGCGCGCAGCACCGATTCCAGTCCGCCGCGCAGGCCCGATTCGGTATAGCGGAACCCGAGGATCGTGCTGCGTGGTTCCGGCTGCCCGCCCCGGTTCAGCCAGACCAGCGCGGCGCTCAAAACGATTGCCTGCAACTGCATCTGTCGTGGCTCGTCCGGCAGCGCGTGCAGGTGTGCCGCTGCCGCGTCGAGATCCGTTTGGGTCAGCTCGGGCACCGGCCGGGTGACCAGGAGCAGGCATGCGGTCATGCGCGCGGCGTTGTGATGCCGCGACGAATCCGGCACCTGCTGCAGCGTGGAAACGGCGGTGAAGATGTCGCCGTCGACGGCCAGCCTGCGCGCCAGACCGAACGCCGCGCTCGCCACACCGCGGGTGTTTCGCCAGACCGATCGGTAGTACTCCGTCGCCGCCTGTCGCCACTGGTTCGGTTCGTCGGTGTCGGTCTGCAGCAGGAGCTCGGCGGTCGCGGCCAGCGCAAGCAGCGGCGCGATCTCACCGGGGACCATGGAGTGGACGCGATCGAAACGCTCGTATGCCTGTGCGTAGTCGGCGCAGGACAGATCGGCGATGCCCGTGTACCAGTCGATCCGCCAGTCCGCGCGATAGTCCGGCAGCAGGTGCGCGAGGTTCTCCCGTGCCTGCTCGACCTCGCGCAGATCCAGGTGTGCCCGGACCGCGGCCAATGTGCCTTCCAGATCGAAGGTTTCGGGTGTGCCGATGGCTCCCGCGCTCATATCGGCGGTGCTCTGCCGCAGCGTGTCGAGTGTTTGCTGGGGATCGCCGTGCAGCAGGGGAGTCAGCAGTTCCGCGCTCGGGTCCTCGCTGTCGATCAGCGGCACCGGCAGTGCCGCAACGACACTCGGCGGGTCGAGCGTGGGCACCGGATGCACACCCTCGATGACGCCTTCGGTCTGCCGAATCAAGGTGTCGATGCCGAAGTCGCCGCGCAGCGAACCGAATACGGCGGAGGTCTGCGGGTATTCGCGGTTGGTGTCCTCGGCGAGGACCGCGCGGAGCACGCCGCCGAGTTGGCGGTACATCGCGTAGGCGGACGGAAAACGCTGTGCCGGATCGGGGTCGGTCGCCCGCAACAGCAGCCGCTGGAAGGCGGGATAGCGGCGCAGCACCGGTTCCTCGTCGGCGGTCGGGATGCCGGGAAGTTTCGGGCCGAGCTTTTCGGTGGGCATATTCAGGGTCAGCGCGGCCAATGTCCGGCCGACCGTGTGGATGTCGGAGGCCACCGTCGGGCCGGTGCTGGTGAACTCGGGTGCCTGATATCCCAGGGTGCCGTAGAGACTGCCGCCGGATTCCCTGGCCGCCACCGCGCCGAGGTCGATGAGTTTGACCTCGTCCTCGGTGACCATGATGTTGTCGGGTTTCAGATCGTTGTAGGCCAGGCCGAACGAATGCAGGTAATCCAGTGCGGGCAGCACCTCCATCACATACGCGATGGCCTCGGCCACCGGAATGTGTTCAGGTGCGCGCAGGTCGAGCATTTCCTTCAGCGATTGCCCGCCCACGTATTCCATCACGATGTATCCGCACGGAATTCCGTCCGCCGACCGATGTTTGACGAAGTTGAAGATCTTCACGATGCTCGGGTGCGCCATTTCCGACAGGAACTGACGTTCGGCCAGCGCCACCACGTGGGCTTCGAAATCGAGGGGATTCTGCAGCCCTTTCAGGACCACCCAGCGGTCGCTGACATTGCGATCGCGGGCGAGGAATATCCATCCCATGCCGCCGTACGCGAGGCAGCCCTGCACTTCGTACTGATCGGCCACCAGGTCGCCGGGGGTCAACAGCGGCCGAAAGTTGAATGGCGATCCGCAATTCGGGCATTTGCCCGCCGAGGTGACCGGACCGTTTGCGGCAGATCGGCCGACCGGCTTCTGGCATTTCCAGCAGAACCGTTTGTCCTCGGGTACTTCGGGATTGCGCAGGATCGCGGCGGACGGGTCGACCTGCGATACCCGGGGGAGGTCGACGAGTCCCGCGGTGAGTCGGCGAACACTCGGCCGGGATCGAACGCTACGTTCCGAGCTTGGTTCGGCCGCCGATATCGAATCGTCCTGATCGGGTGTCCAAGGACTGGTCTCGGTGGGCGATGCCCGCCGGGTAGCCCAGGGGAAGGTGGCCCGATACGTCATTTCCGCGGGATCCTGGATCAGAGTGTTCGACTGAGCGGCCGGGCGAATGTCATCGGAGCCACTGATGTGTTCCGGCATTCGACCCTCTCCGCGCCACGCGTACAACTGCGGGCCGACCCCGCTCCGCGCCGCGCATCGGTGAATAACCGTTGCGGCGGCGCGGGCGGGTCAGGTCGGCCTTAGCGCGATTCTGCCTCATTACGCGTTGCGGTCGTTGCTTGCGCCGGATATATCGGCGATACGCGGGTCGCGATGTTCCATCGGTCGCTCGGCAACCACCGGAAACGCGCCGGTATAGCCTTCGCGCACGGCCGCGAGGTGCATGACCCGGCGTCGCGCGAAGAACCAGCCGATGATCATGGCCGGGACCATGATCACCCCCATCGCGATGACGGCGCCACGCTGCACATCGCTCTTGCCGAACAGCATGAGCAGCACCACCACGACCAGGAATATCAGCGTCGCGATGCTGGTGTAGGGCGCGCCGATCAGCCGGAACGAGGGGCGCACCATCCGTCCCTGCTTCGACCACTGCCACAGCTTGAGCTGGCAGACGACGGTCGCCGCCCACGCCGTGATGGTGCCCAGCGCCGACATGTTCAGCACGATCTCGAACGCCTTCTCCGGGACCAGGGCGTTGAGTCCGACACTGATCAGCGCGACCGCGCCGGTGGCCAGGATGCCCACATAGGGCACGCCCCGTTTGGACATCAGGCCCGCCATGGCGGGGGCACTGCCGTTCATCGACATCGAGCGCAGGATGCGCCCGGTCGAGTACAGCCCGGCGTTGAGGCTGGAGAACGCCGCGGTCAGCACGACCAGGTTCATCATCGTGCCCGCGCCGCCGACACCGATCGTGGAGAAGAAGGTGACGAACGGGCTCTCACCGGACTTGAAAGCGGTGTAGGGCAACAGCAGTGAGAGCAGCACCAGCGAGCCGACGTAGAACAGCGCGATGCGGGCGATGACCGAGTTGATGGCCCGCGGCATGATCTTGGCCGGGTCTTCCGTCTCACCGGCCGCGGTGCCGATCAGTTCCACCGCGGCGTAGGCGAAGATGACGCCGGTGGTGGACAGCACCAGTGGAATCGTGCCGTTCGGCAGCAGGCCACCATGATCGCTGATCACGCTGATCACGCTGATCACGCTGATCCCGGTGCTCGCGCCTTCGACCGGGAACCGGCCCGCGAGGAAGATGGTGCCGACGATGAGGAAGCCCATCAGCGCGACCACCTTGATCAGCGCCGCCCAGAATTCCATCTCGCCGAACCAGCGCACCGACACCATGTTGATGCTGACCACCAGGGCCAGCGCGATGAGCGCGATCGTCCACTGCGGGATCACCTGCAGGCTGCCCCAGTAGTGGACGTAGGTGGCGATCGCGGTGATGTCGACGATGCCGGTCATACACCAGTGGAAGAAGTACATCCAGCCGACGCCGAACGCCAGCTTCTCGCCGTAGAACTCGCGGGCGTAGGAGACGAACGAGCCCGACGACGGACGATGCAGGATCAGCTCACCCAGCGCCCGCAGGATGAAGAACACGAAGATGCCGCACACCGCATACGCCAGGAAAAGCCCTGCGCCAGCGTCTTTCAGTCTGCCGCCCGCACCTAGGAACAGCCCGGTGCCTCGCGCCGCCGATGGCGATCATCTGCAGTTGGCGTGGGCGTAGCGCCTTGTGATAGCCCGCGTCCTCGGCGTGCAGGGCCCGCGCGGCTGGCGCCTGCGTCTCTGTGGGAGGTCGAACGATGGTCATGCCAGGGCCTTTCATGTGACGGCAGTCATATCGCTCAGTAACGTACCGTTGTTTAACGGCACGTTCAATAGATGTACATGAATGTCATCTCATGAAACTCGATCGTCATGAAGGCTCGGCTGACCACGACCAGCGGTCAGCGCAGGTTTCGGTGTGGTTTCCTTGAGCTATGGCAGCAGGTACGGAGTTTACGATCGACGAGCTGGCGCGCGAGGCCGGCACGACCGTGCGGAGCCTGCGCGTCTATCACGAGCGCGGCGTGCTGCCGCCGCCGCAGGTGAAGGGGCGCACCGGCTTCTACGGATCCGACCATCTCAACCGAGTACGCACCATCGGCCGGTTGCTGGATCGGGGCATCAAGCTCAACGGCATCAGGGAACTCCTGGAGGCCTGGGATCGCGGCGACGACCTCGGTGACATCCTCGGCGTGCCCGAACCGGAGGGCCTCGCGCATCCCGACGTGGTGGCCGAGCTCGGCGCGTCGAGCGATCCGAGTGTGGTGCCGGACGTCAGCGAAAAGGTCGTTGCCGCAACGGAACTCGCGGATCTATACCGTGACGTTCCGCATGGTCTGGCGCGGGTTGTCGGGACCGGAATGTATGAGCCGCTCGACGCCGCCACCTATGTCGTGGCCGACCGTCAGCTCGTTCGGATCGCCGAGCAATTGGCGGCGGCGGGGGCGTCGCCCGCCCAGGTGCTCGACGAGGTCGAGCGGTTGCGGGGCGATTGCGACCGTATCGCCCGTCGCTTCGTGGACGTATTCGAGCGGACCGCTTGGCAGTCGTTCCAGCAGTCGGGGCGCACGCCGCAGGATCGGGCGGAGCTCGCCGAGCGGGTCGCTGCCGCCCGGGTTGTGCCTGGTCAGGCGGCGGCTGAGCTGGTGAATCGATTCGTCGCGTGGTATCTCGAACGCGATATCGCGGAACTGGCGGACGAGCTGCCCGGCCAGTAGGCCCGGGTTGGTGTGCCGATGGGTGGCGCACCCGTCGCAAACCTTGCCGCTGGACAGCGGCGCATTGCTTGATGTAACGTTTTAGTCGGGATCCGGGGGCATGCAAAGCGACGCCAATCTGCGTATGCCCTCGGAACCTGGAAACCCCGGGCAGCCCTCGTTGGCGCCCGCTGACTCCCGCCAGTGATCAGCCGAAGTGGTTGATGCGGTGCGCGGTTGAGACTTCCAGCAGTGATCAGCCCTTGTCGACCAGGTCAGAGGTCGTGTAGGCGGCACACCGATCGGTAGCTGTATCGGTGCCGGTGCGTCACTGAACGCCAACGCGCATAGCACATTTCGCGAAGTGAACGCCCAGGTGTACCCGGTTGTTGCATGTAACTGTCGCGGCACTTTCCGTTCATGTGCGAGCAACAGGCGAGCTGCTATCGGGTGTCATCGTCGAATGCGTACGAACTGATGTAGGTGCGGGGTTGACCGCACATACGCGGAGGGAACGCGGTGGCGGACAAAGTCCAGTACGACTCGGATCTGTTCTTCAAGGCAGCGAAGAAGACCGGGGACGCGCGCGACCGAATCAACGCGGTGCTGCACACCCTGCAGGCGTCCCTCAACGCACGCGGAAACCCTTGGGGCAACGACACACTCGGCCGTAACTTCGCGAACGGGCCGGACGGTTCGGGCGGCTACACCTCCTCGCGGGACAACATGATCACCGGCGCCGGGAACATCGCGGGCTCGCTCGACAACTTCTCGGCCGGGCAGACCAAGAGCGCCAAGCTGCTCGAGAAGATGGAACACGGCAACCGCGACGGTTTCTCCTGACCTACGGGCTGGGCACGGGTCGAACATGATCGAACTGCCGGGCTTCCTGGAGTGGCTCGAGCCGATAGTCGGCATGGAGTGGCCCGAGGGCAACGAAGACCAGATGTGGGCCCTGGCCCAGGACTGGCACACCGCCGCCGCGGATCTACGCACCATCCTCAGCGATATCGATGCGGCGAAGAACGCCTCGCTGACCGCCTATCCCGTCGGCGAGGGCGTCGAGGAGATGATCAAGGGCTTCGACAGCATGCGTTCCGGCGACGGGTCCGACAAGGATCAGTCGCTGAACAAGCTGGCCGAGCTCTTCGATCAGATCGGTGAATCCGCCAACGGGGTCGGCACCGAGATCGAGTACGCCAAGCTGATGTACTGGTCGTCGTTGGGCCTACTGGCCGGCGAACTCGCTGCGGCGTGGCTGTTTCCGCCCACCGCGCCCGCGGTCGAGGCGGCCGCGATCGGGCTCACCCGGATAGCGGTGCGCATCATCGGTGAGCGGGTCGTCTCCGCGATCATCCGGCACGCAGGCAAGCTCGTCGCGTCGAAGTTGGCGAAGTTTCTGCTGCGGCACGTGGCGATCGACACGATGCTCGGCACGCTGCAGGAGCTCGGCGTCCAGCAGTGGCAGGTCGACCACGGTCACCGCAAGTCGATCAACTGGGACCAGGTCGCGGTCACCGCGGTGAGCTCTGCCGCGGGCGGCGCCGCGGCGGGCCCGTTCGGCGACTGGCTCGGCAACCGGCTCAGCTCGGAGATGAAGCCTTGGATGCGTGCCGCAATCACCGGCCCCGCCGCCGGATTGGTCGGTGCGGGTGCGGGTTTCGTCGCCGCGACCGGCACGCAGTTCGGCATCGATGCCGCCAGGAACGGCTGGGGCGATGCGTGGAACAACCTGAAGAACACCCAGGTCGATTGGCGGATGTTCACCGCGGGTGCTTCGAACGGCGCGATGTCCGGGTTGAACAAGGTTGGGGCGCAGCATGCTTGGGGGAACATGCGGCCGGATCTGTTCAGCAGGCCCGGGTTCGGGGGTCGCTTCGATGACGTTTTCAACGGTTCCGGTGGTGACGGGGCGAATTCGAGTGACGGAACGCGTGTCGGGCTTCGGCCGGATGGTGCCGGACTGCCCGCCGGGGACGGTAGCGGTCGAGGCACGACGGGAGACGCGGGTGCGACCAGGCCTGCCGGAACCACGGGTGCCGACGGCAACGGACGTGCTGGCGGAGATGCCGGTGCTCGACAGCCCGGCGCGGACGCGGCCATCGGCCGGAATTCGATTGACGGCAACGGATCTGGCGATAGTCGAGGTTCGGGTGATGGCCGGAATTCGAGCGCGAACAACGGATCTGGCGATAGTCGGGGATCGGGTGACGGCCGGAATTCGGGTGAGTCCGACGGATCCGGTGATAGTAGGTCGGGCGATGCCGGAAGCCGATCGAGCGACGCGGCGACCACAGGTAGGGACCGGGCCGCCGGGGATTCGACGCCTGCTCATGCCGATAGCGATGGTCAAACCCGGACCGGCGACGGCAGCACGCGGCCGGTCGACGGTGCCGCCTCGAACCCCGACCGGGTTGCGGCGCAGACCGGTTCGGGCGATGCCGTGAACCAGCGGGCAGGCGTGGCACCGCAGGCGGATGCCGTGCACGGGGTCGGTTCCGACGAGCGAATAGACGCCACATCGACTGGCAACGAGCCGGTCTCGGTGCGCGATGTGGATGGCGGACTTGCCACCAACGCGCCGACCCATGCGGCGCCGCCCACCAACCCGGGCTCCGCTCCGACCAACCCAGGGTCTGCTCCCGCCCATCAGGCGTCGACCAATCCCGCTGCGGGCGGCGAAAGCCGCAGCACCCCAGCGGCATCCAGTTCGGCCCGCCCGGGACCGGGGGAGGTGCGTGCCCACACCGGGTCGGACGCGCCGCCGCGCGTCGAGCAACCGAGGACGCAAACGGGCCTGGAGCCTCGGGCTGGCGCTCCGGACGGTCGACCCGCGGGAGAGGCGCGTCCCAGCGCCGATCGTCCCCGCACGGGTGAGGCCCGTGGCGACGGCACTGCCCCGCGTACCAGCGAGCCGAGTCGCACCGGCGTAGCAGGCACTCCACGTGGCGCGAACCAGCAGTCGGCCCTGCAATCGGGCTCTAGCGGCGAGCACGCGCCGCGGGCCCGGACCACGGAGGACGGTTCTACCACCCAGCAGGCGGCCGACGCTGCGCTCCCCACCGATGGTCCGCAATCGCGGCATGAGGGCGACGGTCCATCGCCGCTCGATGCGGCCGGTCTACTGCCACTGGCCGCGGTGTCCGGCGCGGACGCGCCGCCGCGCGCGGATCGGACCACCACACGCCCGGACCCTGTCGTAGGCGGCGATGACGACCACACCGCCGCGCGGCCGGATCCGTCGGACACCGAGCAGCCACGCGACTGCGCAATCCGCAGTCTCGAGCTGATCCGTCAGCTCACCGGCAGCGACGTGATCGACGTGCCGACCAGGGAAATCGGCCCGGACGGTGTGTCCCAGAGCGAGATCGAGCGGGCGGCCAACGCGCCGCTGCGAGATGTCGAGAATCACAACGAGATTCGCGATGCGCTGATGTACGAGACCAGGCCGGACGGCAGTTTCGTACTCGATTCCGACGGCAACCGGATCGAGCGCCCCGACGGGGTGGCCGCGCTGGTGGTGGATGTCTACGGCAAGACCGACGAGCACAACGTCGGCGCGCACGCCTACGTGCTGCTCAAGGAAAACGGCGAGATCGTGGTGCACGATCCGACCGCAGGCCTGCGGCACGGCTTCCCGCCGATATTGCCGGGTGGCGACTACCCGGTGCAGGTCACCCGCACAATCCTGTTCGACGAGAACGGAATTCCGCAGCAGCGCGGAGATGCCGACGTGCCGTCTCGGGAACCGGCGTTGCGCAATGTCGATGTCGGACAACGGCCGCCCGGCCCGGACGGTGATCCCGTCGAGCCGGCATCGGGCTCGGACGGCGGTGGAAAGAAGCCGCCCGCGGAACTGCCGCCACTCGCTTCGCCCGACGACCCTGGCGACGGCTCGACGTCGAAAACCAACCGCGACAACGACTCCGGTGCACCCCCGGTGTTGGAGCCGGACTCGGTGGTGCTCGCCGACGACACCCATCCGCTCGCTCTCGATGTCGACGGCGAGCAGGTGCCGCTGGCACTTCATCCGGACGGCGAGGACCGTTGGCGCGCGGTGCCCGCCGATGAAGCGGAACCGCCCGCGCGGCAGGAGGGTTCGGGCGAGGTCGAGAAGAAGTCGCCGGTTCGTCGAGCGTGGGAACGCATTCGAGACCGGATCTACATTCGCGGCTACGAAGGTGACAACCCCAAGTACCCGTCGGGTTCGGGTGAGGACGGCCGCGGACAGACGGCCCTGCGCGATGGGGTCGCCAACGCCCCACACCTGTTCGAGCCGTCGCCCGCTCCCGCGCCGCACGTGCCGCAGTCGCCGGATGTCCCGCACATGGGACCCGCGCCGGACTCATCGGACAAGGCGCCCAACGTCGCTCGCATCCTGAAAGAGGGCGCGACGATCTGGAAGAACCGCGAGCACTTGCCGATCCTTGGCCAGCTGTCGGGCCGGACCCCCGATGTCGCGGGCGATTTCGTGGCGCCGCGCACCGCGGACGGTGAGGAGTATCGGTTCTGGGTCAGCGATGCCGATCCGGACCTGGTCCGCGAGACGATCACCGATCTCTTCGAGGTGCAACAGATTTCGGCGGAGGAGGCCAGGGCGGTCCTGGAAGACGCTCTCTCCGTGTCCGATCCGGAACAGCGTCAGCGGATCGTCGACGATATGGAGCGGTTGGGTCTGGTCTCCGAGGACGAGGCCAGGGTGCTCGAGCAGGAACCGCCCGAGCATCCGGAGCTGCCGCGCGAGCCGGATGGCCCACCGCCCGAGCACGAGTCGCTCTCGGAGCTGGCCGATCGGCTCGGCTTCGATCTACCCGATGACGATCCGGCGACGGTGCGCCGGGTCATCGACGAGCAGGAGTACCGGACGCTGCGCGAGGCCGCGGCGATCGAAGGACTCGCCGACGCACACCGGCGCTACAACGAGGAACAGACCAGGCCATACACCAAAGAGGATGTGGCAGGGGAGGACTCGCGGCCCGCACTCGATGAGGGTGAGCAGCGCAATCGGCCGCCCGGTGAACTCGAAGGACCTGACGCACGGCGGCGCGACGAGGAAGACGAGGACTTCTTCCTCGACGAGGACGAGTTCGACGACGACGCATACGACCGCCGTCCCGTCCGCGTTGGCGAGCCCGACCCGGCCGGGCGGCCTGTCCCGTACTCCGACGAAGTCAGCTTCTTCGACGACAACCCGATGGGCCGCTTCCTCAAAGAGCTCAACGCGGCCTTCGACGGTGCCTCGGGGGTGCAGCATTACACGCCGGTCGGCAACGGCGCGGACCCACTGAAAGAGTGGGGTGATATCGGGCCGGACGACAACGAGCTCGGCCGCGACCAGGGACCGCGGGCATACTTCGAACACGCGTTGCGTCGCGACCAGCTGCGTGACGAATTGTCCACCTGGGCACAGATGTTCGGGCTCGACAACGACTCGGTGACCACCCAGCGGATCGACGAATTGCGGGCTGCGAATCAGGCGCGCGCCGACCGGCTCGCCGAGTTCGCCGATGCCGCCGAGATCCGCCTGCATCCCGAGTCCGACGATCAGCCGCCGGTCGGCGAACCGTTCGGCGACCAGGTCGTGCGGCTCCCGGTCGGCGAGGGCGTGCCGGATCGGCTCGTGGTCATCGATGGGCCGCAGGACCGCGCCGCCGCGCTGGCTCGTGTGCTCGCCGAGCATCCGGATCTCGCGCAGGCGGTGAACCGCGGCGATGTTCAGGTCGACTACCACAAGGCGCGCACGGATCGGAACGGCCATATCCATCTCGAGCCGGTCGAGACGCCCGACGTCTATCACCACCGCGAGAGGATCGACGGCCGCGACCTGGCGGTAACTCTGTTGCGCGACAGCGACGGTCAGTGGCGGCCGGTCGTGCTCGACAATACCGACGCACCGCACACCGAGCCGTTGGCCGCGGATGCGCCGGAAACGCCGCCGCGGCCGCGCGCCGAAGTCCTCACGGATCTGGTGGATCTGGCGCGGACACTCGGGTTGCAGCCGGACGCACTGCATCCGGAGCGGCTGGCGCAGACGATCGCGGATATGAAGCTGGACAACGCCGTTCGGGCCGGGCAGATCGAGGCGCTGGCCGACTTCGCCCGCTCGATGAACGCTATCGAGTCGTTCAACGACATCGGTGATGCGCGTAGTCAATTGGCCACCCGCCTCGGCATTCCCGAAGCGGAGTTGACCCCGCAGCGCCTCGGCGAAGCGTTGACCGACAGCTCGTTCCGAAATGCGTTGCGGGCGCAACAGGTAGGCGACCTCGTCGCGTACGCCAAGCAGCTGCGCGATCTCGATCCGGCCGCCTTCGTCGCCGCCCGCGACCAACTGGCGAAGCGGCTCGGCGTCGAGCCGTCGGAACTGTTCCCGCCGAAGTACAGCAAGAACGATGCGGGCAGGCTGGTGCACGGGCTGGACTCGAACAGCCTGGATCCGAAGAAGCTGCGCAAGTTGCTGGCGCAGATGGAGCGCGACGGCAAACACGACCTGTTGAAGAACGCGCTCACCGAGTACGCCGACGCCCTGATCAAGATCGATCCGTATTCCGAGGTGCCGCGCGGTGATCTGTCCGCCGACCCGCGGGTGACCGGTGAGCCGCCGATCCACGATCCCGAGGCGATCCATGGGCTGCGCGACATCATCAGGGACGCACTGCATTCCGGGGATACCCTCGACTTCGGGCAAACCCTTGCGGACCATCCCGGGCGACCCGAGGGTGACGGCACCTGGGATCGCGACAGCGACCGCGAGAGCGGGCGACCCGACCCCAATCGGGACTGGGCCCGGCTCGTCGGCGTCGATCTCGCCGGGGCTGATGATGCGACGTTCCGCAAGGTGTACGAGGCATACCGCGACGGCAAGATCGAGAAGCACGAGGGGCTGAGCCCCAAGGAGCTGGCCGCGGAAATCGCGAAGATGCGGGACGAGGTTCGGCAGCGGGCGGCGCAGATCCGGGATCTTGCCGACCTGGCCGAGGAGTTCTACCGGGCGCCCGAGCAGCTTCCAGCGGGCGACCAGCCCGGACATCCCGGGGACGGTGCTACTCCGCCCAGGCTGGATGGGCCCGACGAGGATGGTCCGGCGCCCACCCCGACCCCGATCGAACCGGCACCGCGTCGGCCCGGATCAGGCGATGCCGCCGAGCGACCGATCATCGAAGGTGATGGTCCACGCGAGCGCTCAGACCCGGATAATGCGGTGCAGCAGCAGGATTCGCGACGTTTGCCCACCGAACCTGGTGACCCGGCGAAGACGTCGGAGCCGGTTCCCGAGGATCCGGCAAGCGCCAAATCGGAAGTACGCGACGATCGGTCGGGCGCGGATCAGCAACCGGCCCCGCGCACACGGATCGATGAGGCACTCGCGCGTGAGCTGGCCGCGCTCGATGAGTCCTACCGGCGTCGTTCGGAAGAGGCCGATGCCGAATTGCAGCGGGTGCTCGATCATCTGGATCAGATCGGTCGTGATCTGGCCGGGCAGCTCGATGGACATGATGTTGTGCCGGAGTCGGATTCGGTCGAGCCGAGCACACGGATCGATGAAGCATTGGCCCGCGAAGTAGCCAAGGTGGACGAAGCGTACCGGCGTCATGCCGACGAGTCCGATGCCGAACTGCGCCGGGTGCTCGACCATCTGGAGCAGGTTGGTCGTGAGTTGGCTGGACAGCACGATGTTGTGCCGCCATCGGATTCGGCGAACCCGAGCTCGCGAATCGATGCGGCGCTGGCGCGTGAGTTGGCCGCGCTCGACGAGTCCTACCGGCGTCATTCGGACGAGGCCGACGCCGAACTACAGCGAGTGCTCGATCATCTCGACCAGATCGCGCGTGATCTGGCCGGGCAGCTCGATACGCATAACGTTGCACCGGAGCCCGATTCGACCGAACCGAGCACGCGAATCGACGAAGCACTAGCGCGTGAGCTGGCGAAACTGGACGAGGCATACCGCCGCCACGCCGAGTCGTCCGATGCCGACCTCCGCCGCGCCCTCGATCATCTCGAGCAGATCCTCAACGACCTCGCCGCGCAGACCGACCACCAGCGCCTGATGGCCGACCTCGACAACGCCCATCGCGAGATGACCGCCAAGTTCGACGAACTCGCCCGCCGCGACTCCAACGGACCAGACGAAGAACCCCCCACCACTGCCGTGCTGCCACAGGGTCCACCATCAGACCCACCAGGGTCGGCAAGCCACGACCCATCAGCCCACCCAGATCCTGCCCCAGGCAAGGACCTGTCGGCAGGCACCGAGCCGCCGTCGAACCAGAAGACCTCGACAGACTCCGAACAGTCACCCCAACCCAAGCCAGGCGCTGAACTGCCGTCGAACCGAGACGCCACGGACGATTCCGAGCAGGCACGGCAGCCCAAGCCAGGCTCTGAATCGCCGACCAACCGAGAGTCCGAGTCGGGCTCCGAACAGTCGCCGCGCGAGCTCGGGTCAGCAGATGAGTCCGCGCCACCACAGCAGACCGGTGACGATGGCGCGCGTGCGAACCGAGGAGTCGACGGTGAGCCTCGAGAATCCAACACGAGGACCGAACAGTCGCCGCCGCGCAAGTCGGGGTCAACAGACGAGTCCACGCCGAGGTCGGACACCGGTGATGGTGGTGCGCGTACGAGTCGAGGAGATGGTGGTGAGCCGCCGGAATCGGGTACGGGGCACCGGGATTCGCGGCCGCCGCAGTTGCCTGGTCGGGCGCTGAGGTCGCATATTCCGCATCCGCCGCGGGACTACGAGTTCGAGTTCCCGAGGCTGGTGGATTCCGCGCCGAAACCGTGGCCGGTGCCTGATCCCCAGCCCCCGGCGGTTCCGCCGCCGCCTCCGCCGAAGCCACCGCAACCCCCGCGTCCCCCGGTGCCACCGCATGTTCCGGTGCTGCCGAATCCACCGCACGCACCTGTGCCACCGCGGCCGCCGGTCCCTGTGCCGCCGGATCCGCCGGTGCCACCGCATGTTCCGGTGCCGCCGGACCTGCCAGTCCCGCCACAGGTTCCGGTGCCGCCGGATCCGCCGGTGCCGCCGCAGATACCTGTACCGCCGAATCTGCCTGTTCCCCCACAGGTGCCGGTTCCGCCGAACTTGCCGGAGCCGCCAGGTCTGCCGGATCCGCCGAATCTGCCGGAGCCGCCACAGATACCTGTGCCGCCGAACTTGCCAGTGCCACCAGAGGCGCCGGTGCCACCGAACTTGCCGTCGCCGCCGCATGTTCCGGTGCTGCCGACCCTGCCGCACCCGCCTCCGTCGCCAGGCGGACCGATCCCGCCCGGTGTCCCCGGAATACCTGTGCCGTCGAATCCACTACCAGGCGGACCGATTCCGTCGAACGATCCGCCGGGATCATCGCTACCGCCATGGTCTCCCATGCCTCCGCCGCCAATGGGTGGCGGGCCACATGCGGGCGGCAACGGTCGTCGCAACGGCGGCAACGGCAATGGTCAACGGTCGTACACCAGCGAAAACGGCGGCGGCGCAACGATTGTGGTGCGCCCGTACGTCGGCTACGGCGTGTTTGCCGAGTTCGATCCGATGACCGGTGCGCTGCGGGCAACGCCCGCCGGTGCGAGCCAACTCGGCGGTGTTTATGCCGATCTAGGTGACGCCCCGGTGGTGCTCTACCGGCACCACGGCAGGCTGGGGTTGCGCGTCGGCGGCCAGGATATCGATCTCGATGGCCCGGTCGCCGTCGACTGGTACCCCTACGATCAGCGCAACACCAGGTTCGTGGTCAGCGTCGCGGGCGTCCCCGCCTTCGACGTGATCTACCGTTCCCTCCCCGCTGATATGGATCTCGGCTTGCTGGTCCGCGACGTCCTTGCCGACGCATCCAGGCGCGCTGCCATCTTCGCCTGACCGCGCAACGCCGAGGCGCACCTGACGGTGAAACCGTTGAGTGCATGTGACATCGGACAGCAGGTAGTCGACACTTTTGTGCACTATGCCCGGTAGATCTGTCCGTTATTGCCAGGCCTGGGTGCGGTTCGGTTCAATCGATAGATGGTCAATGGTGATCCGGTGTCCCGAGCAAGTCGCGGCGTGATCTTCGCGCTGCATTCCACCCTGCGGCCCCTCGGCGCGCGGCTGCCCGCCAACCGGCTCGGTGTCGCCGGTGCGCGGCTCGGATTGGCTGTCGCCTGCCGGATCTGGTTCGACCACACACTGCCGACCACACCGGTCGATGTCGCCGGACCGCGCGGCCGGGCCATGGGGGAGTGGGTCGGCGCGGTGCCGCGACCGGGCCAATCTCTCATCTACTACCTGCACGGCAGCGGCTACGTCGGTTGCAGCCCGGCCACCCACCGCGGCCTGGTGTCCGAGCTGGCGCGACGACTGGACCGCTCCGCGTTCACCCTGCGCTACCGGCGCGCCCCGGAACACCGATTCCCCGCGGCGCACGACGACGTGCTGAACGGCTATCTATGGCTGCTCGAACAGGGACATGCCGCGCAAGACATTGTGCTGATGGGCGATTCGGCCGGCGGGCACATGGCGCTCGGCTTGTGCGTGCAGCTCCGCGAACTCGGTCTGCCGCAACCAAAGGCGCTGGTCGGCTTCTCGGCACTGGTCGATTCGACCTGGTCGCTGGCCGACGCCCGCCGCGCCGAAGTGGACGAGGCCTTCATGTCCTTCGGCCTCGCCACCCGAATGACCGGCCTCTACACCGGCACAACCCATTTCGATGATCCACGCCTGAACGTGGCCGCCCACGTCGGCTCCGACCTACCGCCGATGCTGCTGCAGGCCGGCGGCAGCGAGATGCTCAGCGCCGACGCCGAACACTACGGCGCCGCGCAACGTGCGGCGGGCGGTCGGTGCGAGGTGCAGCTGTGGCCAGGCATGTTCCACGTATTCCAGGTGGGTCACCGGTTCCTGCCGGAGGCTCGGGCAGCCCTTGATGGAGTGGAGCGGTTCGTCGCCGAAGTCGAGCGTGCGGCGGCCGAAGAGGGCCCGCTTTCGGCCTAGTCCAGCCGGTGCGCACGACTTCGGTCGGCCCGCCGAGGCCATTCTGTTGTGCATGATTACTCGTTGTGGCACAGTCGATCGCGCGGAAAAGACGAGGTCCGACGGTAGAGCTAGGGTGATTGCATGACGGAATTGCGTGCGTTGACCGACGCGGAAATCGTCGAGCTGGCCACTCGATTGCGGTCACTCGATTGGTCTTGGCAGCTCGCCGACGCGGCCGTGCTCGCATCGGCGTTCGGCTGGGAAGTGGTCATGACGGGCGACGACTGGGTCATGCTCGACGCCGGGTTCGGCGCGGGGAGCGCCAAGCTGACCGGCAGCGGCGATCAAGTCGGGGAAATCATGGTGCAGGTGACCGATTTCGCCGACGATGACGCGGCGGGCGAGGCCCAGACACGGGACGCGTTCGTCGGCATGGTCGCGGCGCTGACCGGCGCGTTCGGCGAGCCGACCGCACGGATTCCGGGTGACGTACCCGAGGTCCGCTGGGCGGGTGCGGAAACAACTCTCGTGCTGCGCGATCCCGCCGTCATGGTGGAGTTGTTCTTGATGACCAACGCATGGCTTGCCGAGCAGGACGGGCTCATCGACCTGGAGGAACAGGGGCTGCTTTGATCGAATGGGCGGAGTTCACCGACGGATTGGCCGAGCAACTGGCGACGCTGCCGTCCGGTGCGGTGGTGATCGTCGGTGAGGCCCCGATATCGTCGGACAAGAGCAGAACCGCGCAGTTCCGGCAGTTCGACGACAGCGTCTGGGCCCAGCTGGCCGGTGACCGCTGGCTCGATCCCGAGGTACAGGCGGGCGAGGCGGGACGGCACCTGATTCGCGCGGCGGGCTGGCAGGAACCCGACGACGACCACATCGAGAATTGGTGGGTCGAGGTGCCCTGGCCGGTATCCACGGCAGGCTATCGCCGACTCGCGGAGATGGTGGTGACCGGGCTGCGTGACGGTTTCCGGATCGCCGATCCCACGCCGCTGGTCTATCAGGCGTGGAACGAGAAATCGGAGAACAGCCCGATCGAGTTGCCCCGCCTCGGACTGCAACCCGAGGACTGAGGCGAGCCGCCGCTCGTCCGCTGATGCGGGGCTCGCCGCTCGGCGATCTGTGCCAGGATTGACGCCGGGGCGGCTTCCTCTTCGGATCGGTCGCCGTTCGACGTGCACATGAGGAGATTTCCGCGACGTGACCAGTCCAGACGACCAAGCTCCGGACAGCAGGCCCCGCGACGAGACGACCGCTGCCCAAGCCGCTTTCATGAAGCAGTTCCTGGTCTCCTCCGACGACCGAGGCAGCATTGCCGAACCTGGCGAGCCCGTTGATCCCGAACCGGGCGACGGCGCGGACGATCAGGAACCCGACGTCGGCTTCACCCTCGCCGGCGCGCTGCCCACCCCGCCGCCGGTCCAGGATCCCGCCGAGCTCGCGACGGCGATCAGCCATCAGATCGTCCGAGAGTTGGCGGCCGACGGCCCGCCCGGTTGGCAGCGGTTGGAGGCGGTCTTCGCGGTGACCGTCGCGGCCGAGGTGGCGCTGGCAGTTTTCACCGACGACGAGGACCGCATGGCGCGGGCGTATCCGACCGAGGACGTGCTGGCGCTGGTCCGTCAGCACCGGCACGTGTCGGCCCAGCTCAGCGACGGCCCGTGGTGGCGCTACGTCATGACGCTGACCAGCACCGGACAGGTCGAAGTCGACTACGACTACGGCGACGAACCGTTCCCGGACGAACAACTCTTCGCGCCGGAGATCTATCGCGCCGACCTCGAGGTCTATCCGCGCGATGCGCTGCCGGTGTGGCTGGCGGCTTACATCGGGCACGCCGATCGCCAGTCGCGGACCCCGCAGCAGGCCGCGGCCCAGGCGCGCGCGGATCGAGACGCGGGCAGGCGCGGGGTCTTGGCGGCCAACGACTTTCCGGCGTACCCGCTGCTCGCGGCCCGTTGGGCAGTCATCGCCGCGGCCTTTGTCGCGGCGGGATCGCCGCTCGGCCCGCGCGTCCTGCCCGCCTTGAGCTGGTTCGAAGGCTCCAAGCGCAGCGGCTCCACGCTGTACGCGCTGCCGGGCGGCCGGGCCGTGCTGTCGGGTGGGGTGTGGAACGCACCGGAATTGAACGCGGTCTACAACCGCGGCGTGCCGATGCCCGCCTTGTACGCGGGCGCACCGGAATGGGTAGCCAATCAGGTGCTGAACTCGCGCGCGGCCAATGGCCTGCTGTCGTTCTGCTACTGGTGGGAAGGCGGCAACTGGTATCGCGGGATGTCGCCGATCGCGGACGAGCTCAGCGACGCGGTGCCCGGCATGTGGTCGTCGGAATCCGTGGTCGGCATCGTGTCCGGCCTGATCGCGGAATCGCCGAGCCCGCGCCAGCGGCAGGCCGTCGCCAATCTGGTGTCCGCCGCGGAGATCGGCGTCGTCACCCGATCCACCCTGGTCGATGTCTTCGGCGCGGACGGCACCTTCGATATCGACAGCGCCCTCTTTCAGCTCACCATGGCGGGCGTGACGATGACGGTGCCGGAGCCGATGCCGCAGGAGGACGCGATCGCCCGGGTGCGGCAGTTCATCCTGGACAGCAACATCGACACCGCCCGATATCCGGTGGACGGTCTGCGTGCGGATCGGATCAGCATCGGGTGGATGGTGTACGTGCCGACCGCGCCGGGCGAGATCGCGATCGGCCGCGCGTTGTTCTACATTGCCGACGATGGTGTGCTGGAACAGTCGTCGTCCTCGGTGGCGCCGTCGCTGTACATCGCCGAGTTCGAGCAGCGATTCCAGCGGAGAAATGGCCAGGTAGACGCCTGATCGTGCCGACGATTCGACGCCGATGCCCCCAGGACTGGGGTGTTCTGTTGGAGTGGTCCACCAGTACGGTTGGTGTTACGGTTTATTGACTGACGGCGGAGCGCGGGTGAATTGATCATGAACTCCGCCAATGATTTCAGGATCGAGCCGGGGGTTGGCTTCCCTCGCACTGCGGGAAAGGGTGCATTGTGGCGGATGAAAGATTCGAGTTCGATCCAGACGAATTCCGTAAGGCCGCGGGCAAGACGGCCCACGTCGGCGACCGGATTACCGACGTGGTGACCAACTTGAAGTCGACGATCTCCGGTCGCGGTGCCCCGTGGGGTGACGACAAGATGGGCAACCAGTTCGCGAACGGCCCCGGCGGCGACGACGGATACCTGTCTTCGAAGAAGAACCTCACCGACGGCGTCACCGGTATGGCGGGCACCTTCAAAGACGTGGCCAAAGACCAGCGGAAGGTCGCCGACCAGTTGCAGCACGACCTCGACAAGCGCAATGGCGAAAGCTTCGATAAGTGAGTAAGGGCCGGTAGTCGTGGCACACGATTTTTCTCGGGGAGACGTCGCCGACCTGATGGAAGAGGTGCAATCGCAGCTCCATTCGATCGCGCGATTGCAGCAACAGCGGGTTGCGCTGATGGGTAAGGCCACCGTGCGCGGCGGCCGGGTGACCGTCGTGGTGAACGCGGATGGCAATGTCATCGAGACCAAGTTCGGTCGCGGCGTCGAGGAACTGGAATACGCGGAATTGGCGCGTGCCGTCACGCAGGCGGCACAAGAGGCCACCGCGGATGTGCGGCGCCAGTCGCAGGAATTGCTTGCGCCGTTCCAACAGGAGCGGGCGCGCTTGCCGAAACTGTCGGATCTGGTCGAGGGAATGCCCGACCTGAGCAGTCAGATGCCCGCGCAGACGTATGCGCCACTGAGCAAGCCCGACTCGTTGGAGCGGGCCACCGCTGCCGAAACCGACAGCGCCGCCATGACATTCGACAACGTCGAGCCGCTCGACAATGTGAAGTCCCGGGAGCGTGGGGTCACCGATTCCGGTTGGTGATCTAGATGGACTTCTGGGACGGACTCCTCGAAACCCTCGGGTGGGTCGCCGGTAGCGACTGGCCCGAGGGCTCCGAAACCGGCATGCGCACGCTGGCCGACGACTGGCGCAAAGCCGCGCAAGAGCTGCGCGGCATCATGTCCGACATCGACGCGGCGAAGTATGCCGCGCTCGGCGCGTATCCGTCCGGTGAGGCGCGCGACGAGATCGCCGGCGCGTTCAACAAGATGAAGGATGGCACCGGCGCCAGCGGCGACGAGGTGAACAACAACCTCAAGAAGCTCGCGGAGTTCTTCGACAAGATCGGCGAATCCGCGGACGGCGTCGGTACCGAAATCGAGTACGCCAAGTGGATGATGTGGTCCTCGTTGGGCCTACTGGCGATCGAACTCGCTGCCGCGTGGCTGTTTCCGCCCACCGCGCCCGCCGTGGAGCTGGCCGCCATCGGCGCTACCCGGATAACGATCCGGATGATCGCCCGGCAGTCGCTCTTGGCGGCCCTCAAGCACGTCCTCAAGATGGCCATCACCAAGGGCGTCAAGTTCCTCTTCAAGCACGTCGCGCTCGACCTCGCGCTCGGCACCATCCAGGACCTCGGGATCCAGTGGATCCAGAAGGAGATGGGCAACCGCAAGTCGATCGACTGGGACCAGGTCAAGATGACCGCGATTTCCTCGGGGGCCGGTGCGCTCGGTGGTGCTGCGGGCGGCCACTTCATCGGAAAGGGTTTGAAGAACGTCGGTTTGGGCCCTGGGATGAAGGGTGCGATCACCGGGCTCGGCGCGGGCGCCTTCGGAGCGGCCGCCGGGTTCGCGCCGCAATTCGTGATGGACGGCCTGAAGAACGGCTGGGGCAACGCGCTCGACAACTTCGACCCTCGGATGATCACCGCCGGTCTGTCGAACGGCGCGATGTCGGGCGCAAACAAGGCGCGCGCCACCCAGTTTCACTTCGACCGGATGGGAACGCCGGCCGGTGTCGGTCCGATCAACGCCCCGCGGATCGGCGGCGCGGGTCTCTCGCCCGAAGGTCTCGGCACGACACACGGCGGTCCGGACATGCGTCCCGCCGGTGTCAACGGAGTCGACGCGCCGTCGCAGAATGGTGCGGTCGGCCAGGGTGACCACGGCACGGGCGGCGACCGGACCGGCGGCGACGGCGCAGGCGGTGGGGCGAACAACCGCGGCAACGGCGACGGATCATCCTCGCGGACCGACGACTCCTCTTCGCGCAGTGGCGATTCCGACTCCCGCGCGGGCGACTCGGACCGGACATACAGCACCGACAACGACCGCCAGCAGAGCAGCGGTGCGGACAGTCGTGGTAACGACGGCGGGCAGCAGCAGGGTGGTTCGGAGAGTCGCGGTAATGACGGCGGGCAGCAGCAGGGTGGTTCGGAGAGTCGCGGTAATGACGGCGGGCAGCAGCAGGGTGGTTCGGAGAGTCGCGGTAATGACGGCGGCCAACAGCACGGCGGTTCGGAGAGCCGCGGCAACGACGGCGGCCAGCAGCATGCAGGAGCCGAACCTGGCGGATCCGACGGCGCCCGGGCAGACAGCAGTCGCGCGGGCCTAGCCGACGGCGGTACCATCCACGACGGCACCAGCGAGACGGGCAACGGCGCCGACCGGTCGGTGACGCCGCAGCAGCATGTCGGTGTGGAGCCGGGAAGTGCTGCGCCAACGCATAATTCGGTCGATGCCGGGCGACCTGGCGGTGATGCTGCGGCAGCGCGGCCCGGCGGCGATGCCGCGACATCCCGGCCCGGCGGTGACAGCGCGGCACCTCGACACAGTGGCGACGGCGCCGCGCCTCGGCAAACCGGTGACGGTGCGACAGCGCGACCCGCCGGTGCGGATCCGGTGCGTGGTGGCGACGCCAGGCCCCAGTCGGGCGGTGAACCACGGGCAGCCGACTCGCGGGCCGGATCACCGGACGCCAAGTCCAGCACCGATCGCTCGCGCAGCGATTCGCGCGCGGGCGTCTCCGACGCGAATGGTGTTCGGGCAGGCGATGATTCGACTCCCGGAGTACACGCCGAGTCCAGCGGCTCCGAAGTGTCCAGGGCGCCGGAACAGTCGGCCGGCGCGGCGGACGAGCATGTGCGGGCGCATTCGGATGCGGACGAGAACGTTCGGGCACACCTGGATACGGACGGTCCGGAAGTCAGGAACAAGCCGGAAGACGGTGCACCGCAACATGACCGGCCGCGAGCCGGGGCCGAGCCACGCGCCGGGGAGGATGCCGCCCGCCCCGGCGCAAACGACTCGCAGCCGGTAGGCGATGCACCGAATCGGCCAGGCGACGGAGATTCCGCGCGGCGTACCGACGGCGATGACGCCGATGGTCGCCCACGCCACGACGACGTGCAGATCGTCCCGGTCGCCGACGCCGGCGCGGCCGCGCACCCGCGCCAGGCGGGAGCCGACGGCACGCCGCGTCAGCACGGCGCCGACGGCGACGGTCCGGCGCCGCGCCAGGACGGCGACAGCGAGAACAAGCGACCGCTGCAGCCCGACGATCCGAACCGCGGCAAGTGCGGCGAGCTCGTACTGAAGCGCCTGCATGACCTGTTCGGTGATCGAATTCGATTGCCGGAGCGGACAATTGGCGCGGACGGCATGACATCACGTGAGCTGGTCGGCGCCGCGGGCGGGCAGTTGCGCCATTTCGAGGGCGGCCACGACGCCATCTCACGGCAGCTGCTCCGGATGGGCGACGGCGCAAGGGCGCTCGTCGTGGACACCTACACGGGGCCGCGGGACGAGCACGGTGTCGGCGCGCACGCGTACCTCATGGTGAACGAGGGTGGCCAGATCAAGGTGCACGACCCCGGCATGGGGGCGGACCACGGTTTCCCGCCGCGGACACCGAAGGAAGTGCACAGCTCCAGCGCGATCATGTTCAAACCGGACGGCACGCCGGTCGACAAGGTGCCCAGCCACATTCGGGACGAACTGCTCGCCCACCCGAGCGACCTCGCCGGTGCGGGGCGGATCGGCAATCTGCCAGGACAGCACCACGGTTTCTTCCCTGCGGATCAGCCTGTGCCACAAGGCATGCAGCGCGGCACGGACGGGCTGTTACGGCTACCCAATGATCCGCCCCAGGTCTTTCGCACGCCCGACGGCAAATGGCACCACGTCGGCGACGCACCGGGAACGTTCCGCGACAAGGGCTTCCGTCTGACCGACGGCAAGAACTGGATCAAGGATCATCTCTCCGGCAAGGACTTGGCGTTCAAGGCCGAGCCCATCGCTGGGGACAAATACAAGGTCGAAGACCGGACGGCCCAGATCAAGTTGGGTGAGGAGTCCGCCAAGCGGATCAAGCAAGGCGAAGATCGTGATCTCGTCGCCGATAAGCTCCGGCCGGCAATGGACGAGTTCAAAGTCAAGAAGGACGGCAAACACGATTTCCATGGGTTGAGTGAGGAAAAGCTCAAGAAGCTGCTGCCGCGGCTCCGGCGGGAGATCGAGAGCCAGGCGCGACTCCCCGCGGACAAACCAGGGCACCTGACACCCGAGCAAAAGGCCGAAAAGCTCCGGCGTCTGAACGTCATGGAGTCGAACGCGCACGATTACAACAAAATCGGCAAGCAAATGGTCGAGACGTCCAAGACGCTCGGTGAATTGGGCGCAAAGGCATACGGTCTCGACCCCCTACGGCACCCGGGTGCGATTCAGATCTCGCCGTTCGAGGGCGCGTTCGACGGCAACAATTCCGTCGACATCGCGATCTTCCTACCCGCGCAGGGCGACACTCCCGCCAGGCTGGTAATCATCGAGGCCAAGGGTGTCGGCTCGGATCTGGGCAGCGCCGTGACACCCGAGGGCAGGGCACAGCAGGGCAGTCCGGAATACCTGCGCCGCACCCTCGCCATCGATGAAAATCTCGAGAAGATCCTGACCGAACCCGAGGCAGAACTGCTCCAGCGGCCCGAAGGCGCCGCGCTGCTGGAAGCTCGCAACAAACTGCTCGCGGCGCATCACGACGGCACATTGCAATTCGACTACCACAAGGTGCATGTCGACATAAAAGGCGAGGCGAAGTGGACGCAGTACAGCCTCCGCCGGGACGGTGTGCCGGTTCCGATGCACGAAATCGGCGGTGTCGTCTCCCAGCACAGCCTGGACGCGCTGAATCAGCCCAGTGCGCCGGATCCGAGTGGTCCTGACCCCACCGCGAACGGTCCGGTCCCGCAGGCGCCGGACAACTCGGTCAACCATCCGGATGATCGCCGCGGGCGCTGTGGCGAATTGTCGTTGCAAGAGTTGCGGGCGCTGTACGGCGGCGACGGTATTCAGATGCCGGAACGCACAATCGGCCCGGACGGCATGACCCCGGAGGAACTGCAACTAGGCGCGGGCGGTCACCTACAGCCGACCACCCATGCGGACACATACCAGCGACTGCTCGACCTCGGGGACGGTTCGTCGGCGCTGATTGTCGACACGTATTCGGGTGCCAGAGACGCGTACGGCGTTGGCGCCCACGCCTATCTGCTGGTGAACCAGGGCGGCGAGATCGTCGTGCGCGACCCCGGTGCCGGACTGGCCGATCACCCCTACCCGCCGCAGGCGTCGTCGAACACGAACGGCTCGCACGCCATCGTGTTCGACGGGCAGGGGAAGCCCGACCGTCCGCTGAGCGCGATGGATCGAGCCCGGTTGTCAATCGAGGCCGCGTCGCATGCGAATGCCACCTACCTGGACAGGGTCGGCCAGCCCTTCGACGGGCGGCCGCACGACACGACCACGCCGCACGACACGACCACGCCGCACGACACGACCACGCCGCACGACACGACCACGCCGCACGACGCGACCACGCCGCACGACACGACCACGCCGCACGACACGACCACGCCGCACGACGCGACCACGCCGCGCCACGACACCACCGACGACTCAGCTCCCCGGGTGCGCGACGAGGATGCGGAGTTGCCGCCCCGCGTGCAGGTCGAAGAGGCCGAGTCGCTGCGCAGGCTCGCCGATCAATACCCACAGGACGAGGCCCTGCGCGCGGAAGCCGATCGGGCGGCCGACCGAGTGCGCGAACTCGCGGAAAAGGGACTGATCCCCGAGGCCGATGGCTCGGGCGTCCGGAAACCACTGGAAACGCCGATCATCGACGACCCGGCCGGTCAGCCCACCGACCGACTGCCGCATCCGGAGTCCGAGCGTGCCCCGCGCGAACAGCCCGCCGACCCGAAGCAGACGCCCGAGGCCCCCGTCGAGCCGAGCGACGGCCGGGATCGGGATGTGCGTCCGGCGGATGCGTCTCGGCCGCAAGGCGATTCGGCGTCCGAGCCACGGCCGCGCCCGTCGGTGGAGGACCCGAACAAGACGCCGCCCAGCCATCTCTCGCGTGAGCGCGAGTCCGCTTCGCACATGCTGCCGCCGCGTCGCCCGGCAGAAGTACCTCGGCCACAAGGAGATTCGGCATCGGAGCCGCGGCCGCGCGCCGGGGTGGGGGAGCCGAACAAGGTCCCGGCCGACCATCTTTCGCGTGAGCGTGAGTCCGCTTCGCACATGCTGCCGCCGCGTCGTTCAGGGGCGCCGGTCGACGCCACGGATGGCAGTGTGCACACCGACGGCGGGCAGCCGGAGCCGCATATCGTCGACAAGTGGACGCCGCTGGACGCGGCACAGGTCGGCGAGGAGTTGGCCAGGCAGACCGGTCTGACGGTGTACGGGTTCGATCTGCGGGTAGATGCCGAGGTGGCCCGCGAAATCGCCAGGGGCATAGTCGAAATGCGGGCCAAGTACCCGCACGTCGCGCTGGACAGCATCGGTATCGGCGAGTTCCTGAGCCGGAACATGGCGGAAGTGTCGCCGAGCGTGCACCCCGAGACCGGGATGCGGTACGGGCAAACGATCCGGATCAACCAGGAATTCGTCCGTAGCTTGGCCGACTTCCGGGCGGAGGTCCAGTGGGGCGTCGACAACGGGCGGTTCGACGAGTCCGCCACGACCCGTCCGGTCTTCCAGATGGTGCTGCACGAATTCGGCCACGTGGTGGACTTCCACGGACAGCGATTCGCGCTGCATCCGGTGGACCCGAGCGATCCGAATTCGTTGACCTATACCGACAAGGTCCTGCAGGACCACTATCGGAACAGAGCAGCGCAGGACCCGTCGCTGCCCGACACCGCCGCGGGGTACCGCGAGTGGCTGCGCCAGCTCAGTCCGTACAGCTTCGACAAGGACGGCGTCTTCAGTCCGGGCGAAGCCGTCGCCGACGCCTTCAAGGATGTCGAGCTGCGTGGCGAGCGTGCGAGTGAGCCCGCACGGGTCATGCACAAGATGCTGACCGACTTGGCGAAAATGGGTCCCGATCCCCGAGTGCTGGTCCCACCGCAGCACGGCGACGGGGCCGCGCCACATCCACGCGCGGACGAGCCGGCCAGGATGGCGGCCGATCCGCCGCGCGATCCCGACTCCTCGGGCGACGACAGCGGCCGTCGGCACGAGAGCACCGAGGATTGGGCCGCGCGCATGCGGGCCGAAAATGCCGAGTGGACAGCGCGAATGGCCGCCGAGCACGCGGTCGAGATGCGCCGGATCGCGGATACCGAGCCGGTGGACTGGGCGACGCAGATGGCGGCCGACCATGCCGAATGGCGGGCTCGGATGTTGGCGCTGCGTGCGGAGTTCTCCCGCGATATCGCCGACGGTGTGCTGCCACGGCCCGCGGCCGAGGTGTCGCCGGAGGAGGCGGGCAAGCATCGGGCGCCCGAGCCGGACAGCGAAGTCCCGGAGCCGGGCGATGTGAAGGTGTGGCCGCGCGAGGATTCATCCGCGCAGCCGGAGGCCGATGGCGCCGGTGGCGGCAAGAAACCGCCGGAATCGACTCCGCCCGTTGGCGATCCGGGTGACGACGGCGCGAACCACAGCGATCGGCAGCCTGGTGACGAGTCGCCGCAGCCGGAGGCCGACGGCACGCCGCGCCCCGAGGACACGATCGACGCACGCCAGCACGAGCTGAACGCCGAGCGTGATCGGGCCGTCGCCGACCGGGACGCGCTGCAGCGCCAGCGCGACGAGCTGGCCGGTCGTCTCCGGGTCTCCTCGGAAAACGACTGGGCCGCACTGCATCCGGACAACCTGTCGGGAACCCTGGAGGAGTTGCGGGGGCGCACCATGGAGGTGCGCGAGGAGATGCCGCGCGAGCTCGCCCGCATAGACGAGCTGGAGCAGCTGGCCAACCGGGTCGCCGACGCCGATGCCGATATCGCCAGGATCGATCGCGACCTGGCGTTGCTGGATGCCGAACGGGAAGCGGCCGCCCGGCATGAAAGCCCGGAGGCGGAGTACGACCGCCTGCTCGAGGAACGGCGCGAGCTGGCGCGTGAGCGCGAATTCGCCAGGGCCAAGCGCGATGAGCGGGCCGACCACCTCGATGTGCGGGAGCTGTCCGGCGACGCGTTCGAGCGCAGGGTGCTCGAACTCTACGAGGAGGGGCGGACGAAGACGACCCGAATCCCCGGCAGCCTGGACTCGCCGGAACGGATCCGTCGCGACCCGATCACCGGTTCCGAACTCGAAATGCACAACCGCGCGATCCGCAAACTGGTCGAGGCCGTCGCGGAATTCGACCGGCTCGACGCCGCCGTCGCGGAGAAGGACGCGCGCCTCGCGCAACTGCACGACCAGGGCGTCGGCCGCGATCGCCCGCCCGCCGACGACCTCGCCTCCGACCTCGATCGGATGGCGCGCGAGCGGGCCGACATCTTCCGCGACACCAAGGCGCGGCGCTCGATGATGTCGGATCTGGCACGGCGGCTGGGGATTTCGGAATCGGAGCTCGGCCCGCATCCACGTCAGCTGGAAGAGACGCTGGAGTATCACCGCTCGCGAACGATGCGGGTGGACAACGGTGAGATGGCCGAACGGCACCGGATGCGCGACGCGCTGGAGGACGCCGCGCGCGACGTGCTGGACGCCGACAACGCCATGGGCAGGCTGCAGGACGACATGGCCCGGATCACCGGCCTGTGGCGCGAGCTCATCGAGGCCGAGGGCGGCCGGATGGTGAACGACCGCGTCGGCATCGTCTACGGCGAGCGCCCGCGGATCGTCGTGTTCGGTCCGCGCGCGGAATTCGACCACCCGCGGGCAGGCCACGACCGCGATCTCGCGCACGCCATCCGCACAGATCCGTCGGTGGCGCAGGCGATGTTGCGGCACCCGCGGATCGAGTACCGGCAGGTCGTGACCGAGCAGGACGGCACGTGGCGACAGGTGCCGATGGGTGGCCCCACCGTCGAGCGCACCGCCACCGGCTGGATCAACGGCGACCCCGGCATGCTGGTCGTCCGCTGGCAGGACGGCGAAGGCCAGTGGCACGCAGTCGATCCGACCCGACCGGACTGGCGCACCAACCGCAACAACGACACACCCGACGCTTACAACCAGGGTGATCCGGACTGGTGGGCCGGCCTCGCCGACTTCATCAACGACGTGGCGACGCCCTTCGAGGACATCCCGCCGGGCCACATCGCGAAGAACATGCTTCCGATGAACCCGATGAGCGCGCCGGTCGAGTACTTCGAGGGCGGTGTCCGGCCCGACGACGTTGTCGATATCCACGTCGGTGGCGATTTCTATGCCATCCAACGGAATATCCGCACCCTGCTCGCGGCCATCGACCATCCCGCCGTCCGGGATTGGATCCACCGGCACCCGGCGATCGGCGGCTGGGTCGAGGCGCGGCCGTGGCTGCAGAAGATCCCGCCGTTCGGCACCGTGTGGTCGTCGTTCCAGTGGCATCGGCCGCCGGAGACCAACATTCAGCCGATGTTCCGCCGGTGGGAGCCGGCCGAGCACGCCAGGGCCGATCATCGGGTCGAGATCCCCGACTGGTTGCAGCGCTCGATCGACACCGACGTGGCGAACTGGCGGCGGGTCCAGGATTGGGCGGACGCCGAATACGACCGCTTCCGCGCGGACGATCAGCTCGCGGACCGGATGGTCGAACCGCTGGCCGAATACCGGGAAGAGCAGCGGCGGGTCGGTGCACAGGAGTTGGTCGATCGGATCCGGAAGGAACTGGTCGACCCGCATCGCGGCGTCGATATGGGCCGACCCGATGTCGACCGGCAGCTGCAGGTGATCAACGAGGACATCAACCGGATCGCCAGGGACGTCGTCGACCAGTTCAGCTCCGATGCTCCGGCCGACATCAGGGATACGGTCGCCGACATCCGGCAGCAACTGCTGGATATCCGGAACGAACGCCCCATCACCGCCGCCGACATCACCCGGATCGTCGACGAGTTGGCCCCCGGCATGCGCCCGTTGCCGCCGAAGATCGACGACCACGCGAAGCCGGATCCGTTCCGCGACACCGTGGACGGCGAATCGGCAACGCCGAGACCGGAATTCCCGGAGTTCACCAGGGATCAGCTGCAGCAGATCCTCGATCACCTGATGCGCGACGAGCACCTGGCCAGCGACTACACCGACCCCAGTGGCAAGCCGGTGAAGCAGCGGATGGATCAGCTCGCCGATGTGGCCGAGGCGATCAACCGGATCGTGGGCGGCAGGCCGCTGCCACAGGACGTCGTCCTCATGCTCGACGCGCTCGCCGAATCCGACTATCTGCGCGATCCGGCGAACAAGGGCAAGACCTGGCACGACGCCAACGCGTACGCGGTCGCCGAGGGCTTCCACTGGGACGCGAACCGGCCGCCGTTGACCGGCGACCGCGCCGGTGTTCCATACGCGCCGGAACCGCTCGCGGCACCGGAACCGTTCCTGCCGCGGGACCGCTACGAGTTGGAACTGTCCAAGGCACGGGACCGTTGGGAGGTGCGCACCACCGCACTGCTCGACGCCGTGCGGTTGGCCGGGATCGATCAGGCGGCCCTGTTCGGCGCCGACGATCCCGCTGCCCACTTGGCCGACCTCCGGGCACAGCAACCGGACGCGGCCGGTCAGCGGCGCATCGACGAGGTAACGCGGGCACTCGACGCGTTCGACGACGCGGGCGCGGAGGTGCTGCGACTCGAGCAACGCATCGAGCAACACGATGTTTACCTCGACCGGGCGCGCGCGGTGGCTCGCGGCGAGGTGCCGGAACTGCCTGCGTCGGACCCGGATTCGCACGCGCGACCGGAACTGCCTGCGTGGGAAGCGGATTCGAACAAACGACCGGAACCGTCCGAGGAATCCGCACAGCAGCAACGGGTTGCCGAGAAATCCGCACAACAGCAAAGGGTTGCCGAGGCAGAGGCACAGCACCGGCGCAACGAGATCGATCGGCTAGAGCGAGCCAAGGCCGACGCCTTGCGCGCCAGGGACCAGGCCGAAGAACAACTGCGCCAGGCGCGCGACCAGGCCGAAGCCGAGCAAGCTTTCGAACAGCAGCAGCACGCCGTACGCGACGCGGCCGAGCGAGATCAGCAACTCACCGATCAGCTGCGGAAAGACACTCTGCTCGAAGCAGGTGCGGAGCCGCTCGACGGAGTGCCCCCGATCGGCATCATCCCGGGCGATCCGCCGCAGGCAGTAGTCGTGGTGCGCGGCGAATCGGCCGACCCGACGACGCTGATCGATCGGGCCGCCGCGGTGCACCCTGAGCTCGACGATCTCGTTGGGCCGAACCGGGACAACGTCATCACTTTCCGCCTCGTTCCCGGCGAAGACGGTCGTACGCAGGTGCACCGGTTCGATCCGCCGGACGCGCCACCGTTGGCCGCATCCCGTCCAGAGCCCGATGCGCCGAGTGATGGTGGTGCGAAGAAGCCGCCGACCGGTGAGGTGCCGGAGCCGAGCGAGGTGCAGAGCACCCCGGCCGCGGATGATGCTGCGGCACAAGCGAAGCCGGGCGAAGACTCGGGTGCGGTGGACAAGCCTGTCAGCGAGTCGAACAAGCCTGCGGGAGAGGCGGATAGGCCAGGAGAGGCCGACCGACCGGTAAGCGAGACGCCCGAGCCTGCTGAGGAAGGCGCGGCGAACAGGCCACCGCAGCCACACACGTCAGGCGATGAAGGTAGCGCCGACCCCGCGGCCGCCCAGCAGTCCGGTGATCCGAGCAGTCCGGGTGATCCAGGTGATCCGGGCAGTGGCAACCGTCCACCGGTCGGCGAGCAGTCCGGACAGTGGTCGACGGCGGGCGAGCCGCGGCCCTACACGCCGACCACCCGGAATGCGGAGTTCGAGGGGCTCGTCGACCAGATCACCGCGGCCGCCGACAACGGTCAGCGCCTGCTCGACCAGGCGCGCACGACGCTGCGCGGACTCGGCGTGAACCCGGACGGCATGAACGCTCGCGAGCTGGAGCAGGCCGCTCGGGCAGCTTCGGACAGCGCCGAGGCCCGGGTCACGGCACTGCAAAACCAGCAGCACGTGCCGTCCGAGGAGATGGTGCGGTACTTCGACGATCTGAAGGCGGCACAGCAGCACTACGGCGAGGTCGCGCGAGCGACCGGCGAAGTGACGCGGACGTTGGGCCAGTACCACGAGTCGATGCGGGCCAAGGGTGAACTGCGCGTCGAGGCGGCCAGGGTGATCGCGCGCGATGTGCTCGCGGCGGAGGGGCAGCCGCTGCCCAATGCTGACGGTGTCGCCGTGCTGCCCGGCGACGCACAGCGGTTGCTGGTGGCTTCACCGTCCCAGGCGCCGGACCACATTCTCGGTTCCGACCTGCGTGCCCAGCTGGCTCGACAGGGTGTCGAGGTCGCCTACCGGCAGGTGCTGGTCGACGATCAGGGGCGGGTGTCTGTCGTCGATCTGGTGCCACCGAGCGGTCCGGACCCCGCGGGCGGACCGATCCAGTCGACCCCGCCTGCACCCGGCGGTGGCACACCGGCCCGGACCGGCGAGTCGAATGACGGTGCGGGAGCGAACAAGCCGCCGAGCGAGGGGCCACGTTCGGGCGACGAAGCTCGCCGCGGCGAGGTGAAAGCCGATGAGGCACCGGCGGATTCGGCCGTGCAGCCCGCGGCCGACGGTGACGGTGGCGGTGGCGGGAAGAAGCCCCCGCAACCGCCGACGCCGCCGATGGTCGGCGATCCCGGTGACGGTGATTCCAACGGTGCCGGGCAGCGTCCGCCGGAGGGTGGGCCCCCCGGCCAGCCGCACGAATCCGATTCCGGTGCTGCGGATCTCGCGCACGCGGTGGCTCGGGTCGAGGCCGCGCCGACGTCCGGTGAAGCACTCCGTGTCGAGGTGCTCAGCGAGGGCGCGATGCTGATGGCCGAGCGGGTCGAGCTGATCACCCTCGACGACGGCACCCAGCTGATCCGTAAGACGCTCAGCAATGTTCAGCACGCGGACGCGGAAGTGCTTGCGGCACTGATCGGTCGCGCCGTGGGCGCCAACGTGCCGCATATCGTCCGGGTCAGCGACAACGTGATCTACATGCAGGTCATGCCGGGCGATTGGGCCAGCGCGCTGCACCCCGGTGCGTGGAGCCCGCAGCAGACCGGGCTGACCGAAACGCCGGGCGGGGTCCGCCTCGGCCTGCTCGACACGCTGATCCGGATGCCGGACCGCGGCATGACGAACTGGCTGGTCACCCCGGACGGACTGATCAGCGCTATCGACCACAGTCTCGCCTTCGGCGGCGGTCGGCGCCCCGACGCCGAGACCAGCAGCGGGTTCGCCCATCACTTCCTCGAGCCCGGCCCCGACGGCACGCTGCAGTGGCGTCAGCACGACCTGAGCGCGGCCGAGCTGGCCGAGATCCGCGGCCGGATCGAGGCGCTGGAACCGGAATTCGCGGATCACCCGGACTGGCATCAGTCCGTCCTCGACCGGTTGACGAAGCTCGAGCAGAACGTGCGGCCGGACACCGATCCGCCCCAGTCGGACGGCCCATCCGACAGGCCGGACAAACCAGGTGGCGGCAGCCCGCAACGCCCCGGTGGTCCCGAGCGGCCCGGGGCCCCCGAAAACCGCAGTGGCGCACCGAGTCCCGAGGGTTCTCCGCAACCTGACGGCGCATCGCGCCCCGAGGGCACCCCGCAACCGGACGGCGCATCGCGACCTGAAGGCACCCCGCAACCCGACGGCACCCCGCAACCCGATCCCGCCCCGGTGCACGAGGCGGATAACGCCGAACGCCGCGCCGAATTGGTCGAAGCGCGGGATCTCGCCGTCGAAGACCTCGACGTCGCGCTCCGCAGGCGCAACGAGCTGGCCGAGTTCCTCGGCGTCGACCCGGCCGATGATTGGGCGGCACTGCGGCCGGGCGAGAACCTCGCCGAGACCCTGCGGGAGTTGCATCACCGCCATCCCGACGGGCAGGAGTGGATGCCGCACGACCAGCTCCGCGTCGAAGAACTGGAACGGTTGTCCAACCGGGTACCCGAGTCCGAGGCAACGATCGAGCGGTTGACTGCCGAACTGGCCCGAATGGATGCCGAGCACGGTCCGCGGGAAACCCGCGAGGCCGAATACGACCGCCTGCTCGAGGAGCGGGGCGAGCGTGCGCGCGAGCGCGAAACCGCCCGCGCGACAAGGGATGAGCTTGCTCGGCGACTCAATGTGAACAACCTGACCGGCGATGCGTTCGACCGGCGCGTGCTCGAGCTACACAACGAGGCGCGCAGCAGGACGGTCCAAGTGCCGAGCAACCTCGACAGTCCCGGCAAGGTCGTGCACGAACAGGTGGCCGGGCCGGAGCGGGAGATGCGCGACCGAGCCATTCGCCAATTGGTCCAGGCTGTCGAGGAGTTCAGCAGGCTCGACGAGGCGGTCGGCCGGATCGACACCAGGCTCGATGAACTGCACCGCGACAAGGTGAACCGAGACCGTCCGCTCGCCGATGACGTTGTCGCCGCACTGGATCGGCTGGCCCGTGAGCAGGCAGCCATCTTCCAAGAGAGCAGGCGACGGCGCACGGTCATGGAAGACCTGGCCGAGCGGCTGGATGTGCCGCTGTCCGATCTCGGACCGGAACCCCAGCGGCTGGCCGAGACGATGCAGCGCCAGCGGGAGCTCGACGACGGCACCGATCCGCACCGGCCGGCGCTGCTCGAGGAGCTCGGGAACGCCGCAGCCGACGTGATCAGGGCCGACAACGCGATGACCCGCCGACAAGACCAGATGACCCAGCTCACCGACCGGTGGCACGAGGTTGTCGAATGGCGCGACACCATCGGCGCCGAGGGCGGGCGGATGGCGACCGACCGGGTCGGCATCATCGAGGGCGACCTGCCCCGGATCGTGGTCTTCGGCCAGCAGCCCGAGTCCGCGGGTCCACGCGCCCTGCACGATGCCGCGCTCGAACACGCGATCCGCACGAATTCCGCGGTCGCGCAGGCGATGTTGCGGCATCCGCAGATCGAATACCGGCAGACCACGCCCGGGCGAGACACTGTGGTCCACCCGGGACCGCCGGTGGAGCGGACGGCGACGGGCTGGATCAACGGAGACCCCGGCATGCTGGTGGTCCGCTGGCGCGACAATGACGGGAACTGGCATTCGGTCAACCCGAGCAGGCCCGACTGGACGGTCAACGTCGACGACGAGGGCAGGTTGCGTCGTGGCGATCTTAGGAAGAACTACGACCCGGGCAACCCGGATTGGTGGGCCGGCCTCGCCGACTACATCAATGACCTGGCAACACCTTTCGCCGATATCCCGCCGGGGCATATCGCGAAGAACATGCTGCCGATGAACCCGATGAGCGCGCCGGTCGAGTACTTCGAGGGCGGTGTCCGGCCCGACGACATCGTCGATATCCACGTCGGTGGCGATTTCTATGCCATCCAACGGGATATCCGCACGCTGCTCGAGGCGATCCGGCACCCGATGGTGAAGAGGTGGATCCAGGGGCACCCGGCGATCGGGGACTGGGTCAAGGCCCGGCCGTGGCTGCAGCGGCTGCCTCCGTTCGGGACGGTGTGGGCCGGTTTCGACTGGCACAAGCCACCGGAGACCAATATCCAGCCGCTGTTCCGCGACTGGGAGGCCGGCGAACACTCGCCCCTCGACGCGCATGTCGAGATCCCCGAGTGGTTGCAGCAGGTCTTCGATCGGGAGATCGCCGACTGGCAGCGGGTCCAGGACTGGGCCGACGGTGAATACGACAGGTTCCGCGCCGACGACCGGCTGGCCGACAAGATCGCCGAGCAACTGGCGCACTACGGCGAAGATCAGCAGCAGGCAGGCGCGCGCAAACTCATCGACATGGTGCGCAAGGAACTGGTGGACGCGCACCGCGGCATCGACCCGACCCGGCCCGACGTCGCCGAGCAACTGGATCGGGTCGACCGGCAGATCGACGACCTGGCCGGGCGCGTGCTCGGCCTGTTCGACAGCAATGATCGAATCGCGGTGCGCGACACCGTCGCCGACATCCGAAACCTGCTGCTCGATGCCCAGAACAACGGCCGCATCACCGAAGACCTGCTCAATCGGATGGCCGAGGAGCTGGCGCCGAACATGTGGCATGACGCCACCGCCGAAGGTGCCCTGCCGCCGCCGCGCTTCACCAGGGAGCAGATCCAGCAGGTGCTCGATCACCTCATGAACGACGAGCATCTGGTCACCGATTACGCCGATCCGACTGGGCGAGTGGTGAAGCGGCGGATGGATCAACTGGCCGACGTCGCCGAGGCGATCAACCGTCTGCTGGCGGGCGAGCCGCTGAAGCAGGACATCGTGCTGCTGTACGACGCGCTGGCCGAATCGGAGTTCCTGCGTGACCCCGAGAATCGGAACAAGACCTGGCACGACGCGAACACGCACGCGGTCGGCCTCGGCTTCCACTGGGACGCGGACCGACCGCCACTGACCGACTGGCGCACGGGCATCCCGTACGCGGCCGCACCGCTGCCGGAGTCGACGCCGTTCCTGCCGCGCGACCGCTACCAGCTCGAATTGTCCGAGGCGCGAGGCACTTTGAGCGCACGCACCGATGCGCTGCTCGCGCTGGAACAGCGCATGGGCCTCGACCCGTCCTGGCTGTTCGACACCGACGAGCCC
Source organism: Nocardia sp. CA-128927 (assembly GCF_050955855.1). Classification (NCBI taxonomy): domain Bacteria; kingdom Bacillati; phylum Actinomycetota; class Actinomycetes; order Mycobacteriales; family Nocardiaceae; genus Nocardia; species Nocardia sp. CA-128927. Next base: position 1,255,271 of record NZ_CP192087.1, read on the forward strand.
GTCGACGCACGGTTCGCGGAGCTGCGGGCGCAGCAGCCGGACGCGGACGGCCGGCAGCGGGTGGACGATCTGGAGCAGGCGTTCCGCGACTTCGAGGACGCGGCCGCGGAGGTGCGGCGGCACGAGCAGAACGTCGCACGCCACGACGCCGCGCTCGAGCAAGCACGCGCGTTGGTGCGGAGCGGGCAGCCGGAACTTCCGGTTGCGGAGACGCCGTCGGGTGATCGGGACGATGCCGATGCGCAACGCCACGCGGATGCACAACGGGATGCTGACGCGCAACGGGATGCCGACGCCCGGCGTGAGGTGGAGGAACTCCGGGAGCGTCTCGAAGCGGATCTGGGGCAGGCTCAGGATCGACTCGATCGCGCCGAAGCGGCGCGCGCCGAGGCCGCCGAGAGTCTGTCCATGACTATCGAGCCGCACGAACTGCGCTCCGACAGTGAAATCGAAGCGCGCGCAGAGGATTTGCGGGCGCGGACGTTGGACGTCACCGAGCAGCAGGCCCGGCTGGCCAAGGTCGCCGAACTCGAGCGGGCGGCCAAGGACTTCTTGATCGCCGAAGCCGAAGTGGGGCGCATCGAAGAGGAACTGGGGCGCGCCGAGACTCGTGCCGAAGCTCTGACACCGCTCGATCCGAGCACCGGTGATCGGATCCGTTCGGACGCGGAGAACGCGAACCAGCAAGAACCGCTGGGTGATTCAAAGCCCGCACGTCCCGGCCCTGACCGCGACGCCTCCGATCATGCTGAGCAGTCAGCTGATTCGGGTTCGATGGTGAACCGTGACCACGATGGTGGTGATGATTCCGATCGCTCTGAGCAACCACTTGATCCGGGCTCGGCGACGGATCGTGATCGCGACGGTGCTGATGATTCCGATGATGCTGAGTCGTCAGCTGATTCGGGATCTGCGCTGCATCGGGATCGGGAGGCCGAACCGGACTCGGATCGTGATTCGGAGACTGACGAGCAGTCGGATGAGGCAGGGTCGGACCGCGGGACCGACGATGGTGGTTCGAATCGCGATCGCGGGTCTGACAACGGTGACGTTGGCGGCGGGGACCGCGATCGTTTCGGCGGCGGCGGTGAGCCGAACGCGCCGATGTTCCGTTCGCACATACCGCATCCGCCGCACGACTACGAGTTCGAGTTCCCGCCGGAGGTGGGGCCGCCGCTGAAGATTCACGTACCGATGCCGGATGTTCCGGACAAGGTGGAGCCGCCGCAACCCCCTGTGCCCCCGCGCGTTCCGCCGACGACACCGGTTCCGCCACGGAATCCGGTGCCTCCGACACCGCCGCACACGCCGCGACCGACCACGCCGACGACACGGCCGACGCCGCCGACGACTCCGCCGACCACTCCGCCGACGACGCCGCCGACCACTCCGCCGACGACGCCGCCGACCACTCCGCCGACGACGCCGCCGACCACTCCGCCGACGACGCCGCCGACCACTCCGCCGACGACGCCGCCGACCACTCCGCCGACGACGCCGCCGACCACTCCGCCGACGACACCTCCCACCACTCCTCCGACGACACCTCCGACGTCGCCGAATCCATCGCTGCCCCCCGGCCTGCCCGATCTGCCGTCGAACCCATTCCAAGAGCTTCCCCCCTACCCGGGACAGCCTGGGGCAGCACCATTCCCAGGCCAGCCGTCGCACCCGGGACAGCCCGGCCAGCCCCAATACCTCGGCCAGAACGGGCAACCGCCGAACCAGTGGCAGACCAACGGCACGCCGCCCGCCGACCCCCAGCAGCCGATGATGCCGCCCCCGATGATGCCGCCGATGGCAGGACCAGGGCCCGGCGCCGCGAGCTCACGCACCGGCGACCGCCGCCGCTGGAACGGCGAGAACGATTCGCGCAGTAGCGAAATCGTCATCCAGCCGCTCGACGGCGGCCGCCTGGCGACGTTCGATCCGGAAACCGGATCATTGCGCGCGATCCCGACGGCCACCGGCCCGGTGGGTGGAGTTCTCGGCTACTTCGGCGACGTCCTCGCCGTGTTCTACCGAAAGTCGGGCCGATTGACCTTGCGCCTGGGCGCCAACGAGTTCGACCTCGATGCTCCCGCCGTCAACGTCGGCTGGGAGCACCTCGGTCCGCAGCGTGCGCGCTTCCAGGTGCGCGTCGACGGCGAGCCCGTCGTCGATTTCCCCTACCCGCTCCAGGGCCCGGGGAACGACCTGGGTCTGCTGATCCGCGACGTTTTGGCCGACCCGCGACAATGTGCTGGAGTCTTCCATTGAGCCGGATGAGGAGGAATCATGCACTTGGACTACCCGGCCGAGGACGAACTGCGGCAAAGCTTCGCTGAGGCGCTCGCCTCGGTCCGTAGCGGTGGCGGCGTCTCCTCGGACAACGGTCTCGACCTGCGCACCGCGAACGCGCTGTGGCAGATAGCCGACGCCTATCCGCGCGTCCCCGACGATCTGATCGCGGCCGCCGACGCCGCCTTCGCGGGCCAACTGGACGGCTCCAACGCGGCGGCGCGGCAAGCCGCGATCGACCGTGCGTTCGAGGGGAACGAGTGAGGCGGACCTAGCCACAACACCCCCGCGGTCACCGGCAAATCCGCTGGTCAAAGTGCGTTCAGCGCAAGCGTGCCACCAAGATTCGGGTCTGTACATGCGGGGTGGACGCTAGTACCCATAGAATTGGCACGCTGTAGGAACTGGCTGCGATGCCGACGTGCGCACACAACGTCAGCAGCGTCGTAGCTACGAGGAGGGCCAGTAGCGGATGAGTGATCCGGCGCAAGACCGTGATTCAGTGCCGAGGGCGGGCGGGCAGCCTGCCGTCGCCGCATTCGGAACTTCGAGTCGGTCAGGGGTGCGGCCGTGACCAGTCCGTGGGAAGGCCTGTCCGGTCAGGCGAAGGACGGCGTACTGCAACTGAATCCCGGCGTGCTCGAAGGGCTCGCCGGGGAGGTGAACAATGCCCTCGGCAGAGTGCTCGCCGTGCGTGGCCAGGTCAACCTCGTCGACAATGTGAAACCGTTCTCGAAGCTCGGGTCGAGTGAGGCATTGGCGCAGCGGTTCTCGGATAGGGGCCGGGAGCTGGGGAAGATACTCGACGATCACGTCGAGATTCTCAACGACATGATGGACACGTTCATCGCGGCGGGAAAGCACTACAAGAACACCGACACCGACAGCAAAGTCGACTTCGACAAGTTGCAGAAGTCGATTGTCGACAAGCCGGGTGCGCTGACGAACAAGGATCGGCCGGGGCCGAAGCTCAGCAAGGAGCTGCATTCACCCGAATACCGCTACGGCAGCATGGAAAACGGCGGGATGCCGAAGAGTGCGCTGGAGCCGCCGAACGGGGTGAAATTCGACGGGTCCAAAGTGCACCCGGAGGACCCGAATCCCATTTCGTACGAACGGTACGTCGAGATCCACGAATCGATGTGGAAGAGCGAAACCATGGCGGACAACCCGAGTGCGTCGTTCGTGCAAGCGGCGCAGGGCGCTGCCGATTGGCGTTGGTTGGCCAGCGAGTTGAACGAGAAGTTCGACGATCTCGTCAACAAGATGATCAGCGTCGACAATGACTGGAAGAGCCCGAACGAGAACGGCGGTGCCGAGAAGGCGCGGGCCGCGGTGGTCGCCTACGGCAAGCACACCGACGATCTCATCGCGAATATGGGCGTCATCGGCGACATGCTGGAGTACACGTCACAGTGGATTTGGGCGACCGCGCACGATATGGGCGACTGGGACGAGATCTACCAAAAAGACGGTGAGACACCCCAGCAGTTCGAACAGCGCCAGCACGAAAACATTCGGCAGCGCGCCATCATGGCGATGAATGACGCGTACCTGCCGGGGCTGCGAAACACCGACAGCAAAATCGCGATACTGCCGCCTGCCATTTCGCCGACAACCGGTCAGCAGCCGGGGGAGCCGGGCAAGACCTCGACACCGGGCGGCCCGCCGGGACCGCCCGGACCGCCCGGACTGAACCAGCAGCAGCTGCAGGCGAACGCCGAGCAGCAGCGCAAGCTCAAAGAGCAGGCCGACCAGCAGCGCAAAGACATGGAAGACCAGATGCAGCGGGTGCGGCAGGAGCAGGAGCAGCGCGCCGCACTGCAGCAGAAGCAAGAGCAGCAGCGGGCCACGCAACAGGCCGCGCAGCAGGCGAGTCAGCAAGCCACCCAGATGGCGTCGCAGATCGGCCAGCAGCTCTCGCAGGCCGCGCAGCAGATGGGGCAGCAACTGGCCAGTGCCGCACAGCAAGCCGCGCAGCAAGCAGGGTTGGCCGGACTGCCCACCCTGCCCACCCTGCCGAGCATGAAGGATCTGGAGGAGCAGGCGAAGAAGGCCCTCGGCACCGCGTCGTCCAAGGGCGCCGGTGGCCCCGGCCCCGGCAGCGCCGCGAAACCGGGCGGCGTCGGCCAGAACCTGGACAAGGCCTCCAAGTTGTTCCCACGCGCCGAGGCGGTGACGAACGCGGCCGCGACCGGTGCGCGGGCGGGTCTCGCGTCGGGTGCCGGAATGGGCATGGGCCCCGGCCCCGGTCCGGGCGCCCAGGGTCAGCAGAAGGAGCACAAGCGCGCCGACTACCTCGATTCCACCGAGCACCTGGAAGACGCGATCGGTGACGCTCCGGTCGTAGTCAAACCTGTTGTAGAGCAATGAACCGTACTTGGGAATTCACCGATGTCGAATTCGCCGCCGCGTGGGAGGCGATAAAGGAGGAGTACCTGCCCAAGCCGTTCGTCTACACCGGTAGCACCGAGCTCTACGACGAACATCGCCAGGAGAAGATCGATGCCTGGCAGCGGATACGCGCGCGCTGGGGCCACGAATTGGAAGACGTGCTCGCCTCGGTCGTTCGTCCGGATATTCGGGTCATCATCCGCGGTATCGACGGCCGTGACGCGAAGAATCCGAAAGGCTCGATCAGAATGCTTGCCACACGTAAGGGTGACAACGCATATCTGATCGTGCAGCAGCCCGGGGAAACCATTTGGCACGCGGCGGGTTTCACCCTCATCGAGCACGAGGTGCTTTCGCTGGCCGATACCGTCTCCGCCGCGTTGCCGAAAGTCGATGCGGGAAAACAGGCGGACTTCGAGTTCGCCGGGCAGAACAACGGTGCGGGCATGGACTACTCGTACGGACGCTCGAAGGTGCAAGACCTCGGTGACGAGCAGGCGAAACGTACCGAATCGTTCAATCGTGCGCCGGCGACAACCGTCGGCACAATCGAGGTCGAGCAGGCACAGTCGCGATTCGGTCCGCGCGGTATCAGTCGCTTCCATCTCGCTTGGCGTGACCTCGTCGATGACGGGCGTTATGTCATTGTGCCCGGTCATCCATCGACCGTTGTCGCCGCGGACACCCGGCGGTTGACCGGACTGATCAACAATCAGATCGCCGAGGTGGTCCGTGCCATCAAAGACGAACGCGTATAAGGAGTTGTTAAGGAGTTGACATGCGTGAGACGCTGTTATTGATCCCATGTTCGAAGAGGGAGCGGCCGTGACGACACCCAATGGCGATGCGCCGCAGGAGTTTCCGACGGAATTCGTCGTGACCTCGCTGACCGGCTCGATCGCGGTGCGCACCAGCGAGCAGGGCCTGCCCTTGGGTATCAAGCTGGACCAGGATCAATTACGGCGCGATCCGGCGGCGTTGGCCGCCGAGATCCTGCGGCTGTGCAAGCAGTCGGCGAACCGGGCCGGGCTGGCCCGCCGGACGCAGCTGCGGGACGCGGGTTTCACCTCCGAGATGCTGGCGATGACGGGACTGCCCACCGAGCAGGAAGTCGCCAGACAAGAGATCATCGAAGAGCAGGAGTACGAGACCGAGCCGCAGAGCTGGCTTCGATCAGTCTGACCAGGACGGGAATTCGGGAGGTAGTCATGGTCGACACGATGGACGAGTTGATCGCGCGGGTGCAGCAGCAGATGTACCGGCTGCGCGACCTCAACGACGCGACCACCGGGATCCTGATGACCGAGACGTCGGAAGACGGTTCGGTCACCGCGTCGGTGGACGGTAACGGCGCGCTGGTCGGGCTGAGCCTTTCCGGTGCGATAGCCAAGCTTTCGCCTGCCGACTTCGAGAAGACACTGGTCGACACCGCACGGGCGGCGGCCTACCGCGCCTTCGCCGAGCGGGCCGAGCTGGTCACCGCGTATAACGAGGAAAGCGCGGCGAAGTGATCGAGATATTACGTCGTGATCAGCGCATGCATGCTCCGCTAGGTAAGGTTCGAAACACCCTGGGGTGTTTAGGGATTGGATGTCACTCATGAATCACATTGAAGTTGTTCCAGATGCGGTTCGGGCCTACGGCTCCGCCTCGGCCGCGATGGCGGCGGGCGTCGCCTCGGCCGGCGCGGTGGACCAGGCGGCAACCATCGCCACGGTCGTACCGGTGTTCGGCCTGATCGGCCAGGAGTTCCTTGCCTCGTATGCGTTCGCGCAGGCGAACCATCTGAGCTCGGTGGCCGAATTGGCCGCGGTGCACGCGGGTACCGCGTTGACCGCGCACGAGGCCGCGAGCACCTACGAGGTCACCGACGGCGCGTCCGGTGCGGCCATCGGATCGGTCAACTCGAAGTCATGACTATCCCCGGGGCCATCCCACCGCAGGGGGCGGAGCCGCTGGATCCGTCCGTGTTGGATCTGTTGCGGGGCAGTGCCCTTGCCCCGATGCTCGACCAGCCGGTGAACGACATCCTGCACGACATGGGTCTGCCCAACCTGCCCGAGATGCCCTCGTTCATCCAGCTGCCGGAGCTGCCGCCACTGCCGCCACTGGATTTCACCGCGCTGATGCGGCCGCTGACCGATCTGGCGGCCGCGTTCGGCAGCGGCCAATTGGGCGCGCCCGCACCGGCGCCCGCTGCCGCGAACGCCGACGGCACGCAGAACGCGGCGGCGCCCGCACCGCCGCCCGACCCGACCCAGTTGCTGTCCGGCATCTCGACCGTCATGCAGACGGTGATGCAGGTCGGCACCTCCGCGATCCAGACCGCGATGTCGGTCTGGCAGGGCATGGCGGCGATGGAGGCGGCGAAGAAGGCGGGCGAGGCGCAAACGGACGCGGGCAAGTTGGAGGCGCAGAGCACCCAGGAGAAGGTGGGCATCACCAACGCGGCGGGCAGCGTCTTCACCGGTGCCGGACTGATGTCCGCGGTGGTGGCGAAGTTCTCTACCACCCTCGCCCTGGCACCGCTGTACGCGGCAACCCCGGCTGGACAGGTGTTCCTGGCGGCCTCGGCGGTCGAGTCGATGGCCGAGGCGCTCGGCATCACGGTCAAGACCAAGGGCGAACTGCTCGGCCACAGCGCCTCGATGACCGCGACCGGCACCAAGGTCCCGATCACCAACGCCCCCAAGGGTGTTGCGGGCGCGGGCGGCGCCGACCAGCTGAGTCAGCTGATGAGCATGGTGACACCGCTGATCAGCACCGCGAGCACGGCGGCGCAGTCGCTCGGTCAACTGGCCCAGGCGAGTTCGGCGCTCAGCGCGCCGAAGCCGGTCGTCGACCCGAAAACCCATGAGGGCAGCCCACTCTCCGACGAGGAGAAGGCCAAGGCGGCAGCCGCAAGCGGTGCCGGTGGCCCCGGTGCCTTCGGCGGCCCCGGCCCAGGTGTCGCGGCCGCACCCGCCCAACCGTTGAACCCATGGCAGGGCACCCGCGTCGCGAGCGGCTCGATGAGCTCGCTCAGCGGGCTGAGCGGAGGATCGAGTCCCGCTACGACGGCGGCGATGTCGACCGGCGGCATGGGTGGCAGCGGTGGCAGCGGAATGATGCCGATGTCCGGTGCCGCGGGCGCGGCGGGCCTCGGCAAAGACGGCGAGTCGAGCAGTGAGGCACTGCGCGGCCAGATGGTGACCAGCCAGCACGGCGACGAAGTGGTCGGCCGGATCGAAGGGGTCTCGTTGCCGGTGGTCGGCGCGGCCGACACCACTTCGGAACCACCGCCGGATAAAGAACTCACGCTCTGACTAAGGAGGGTCTCATGAGTAGTGACGGGACGGGAGACGCGTTCGCTAGCGTCCAGTTCGATGCCGCGGCCGCGGGCAGCGCATCGAGCGGGCTCGATGTGCTCGCCGATCGGCTGGCCGCCGATCTGGCAGCCGCGGAGCAGGCCTTGACGATCCAGCCGGCCGGTGCCGATGAAGTCTCCGGCCGGGCCGCGCAGACCACAAACGAGGTCGCGTCGTCGTACTTGGCGAGCGCACAGGCCAGCGTGACGGAGATGCGAAAGTTGGCCGCTACCTTGCGGATGCACACCAACGAGTTCAGCCAGATGGAGAGTGACAGCGTCGCGGACTTCGACGCCGCAGGCGGCAGGTCCGTCTGAGGCGAGGTCCGTGGAAAGGCCTGTCTTGGAAAGGCACAGCGCAGCAATGATCGAACCACCGAAGCCAGGGTTCACCGGCGTGGTGTGGGAAGCTCGGCCGCCGGAGCGGCTCGCGCAAGACCTCACCACGGGGCCGGGCTCTGTGCCGATGGCCGAGGCGGCCGCCGAATGGGCGCGGCTGGCCACGGTTTTCGGTGCGGCGGTGCTCGAATACGAGCGGGTCCTTGCCGCGCTGCGCGGCGCCTGGCAGTCCGGCCGCAGCGGCGAGGTCATGGAAAAGGTGTCCACCCTGCGGGATTGGCTGGTAGAGGCGGCCAGCACCGCAACCTCGAACGCCGCCCGGCTGCAAACGCAGGTCGCCGCTTATGAAGTGGCGAAGCTGACCATGCCGAACACCGCGGACATCCAGCAGATCCAGCAGGTGCAGCACATGCTGGAAAGCATGGGCGCCATGCTCGGCGCACCGATCCGTGCGGTCGCCGCGGACACCGACGCGGACGCGGATATGGCGAAAGCCGTTGCGTCGCGGGTGATGCGCAGCTACGAAACGGCCGCCGAACCGCTGGCGACGCCGTGGCAGCACCAGGAACCGCCGAAGATCGCGCCGGAGCAGGCGTTGGCCGCCGAACAGGCCGCCACCGCCGCGGCGGCAGCGGCGCCGAAAGCGATGCCGGGCTTCGGCGGTATGCCGATCGGCTCGATCGCGATGCCCACCTTGCCGCCGCGGGCACTGTCCGCCTACCGCGCGCCGGTCTATTCGCAATCCACCACGACCACCGAGCCCACCACCAAGTCGACCCAGGTCAGCACGACGAGCGTGACCGGCCAATCCGCGCCGATGGCGCCCGGGGCGATGGGTGGTGCCGGTGGCGCACAGGATTCGGCCCGGTTCCCGCGCGCCAGCCTGGCTGGCGAGGCCGACCAGATCGGGCTCGAGGGCGAAATCCAGGCCGCCCCTGCGGTACTCGGCGGGACCGAGTCGGTGACCAAGGCGCCCACCGAAACTCGGACCGAATCCGGCGGTGCGCCGTGACCACGCTGACCAACGACGCGTTGCTCGCCGTCGCCGACCGGATCGGGGTGCAGACCCTGCCGCTGGCGCTTTCGGTAGGGCCGCAGCAGGATTCGTTCGATGAGTGGCAGCGCGCGCAGGAGCACGCGGTGGCCACGCTGACCAACGACGGCCTGATCGACGCGCACGGCGAAGTGGATGCCGAGCTGGCCGAGACGCTGTTCACGCTGGCCCTGCCGGAGCAGGAGCTGGTGGCCCGCATCTACACCGAAAACGGTTCGCGCCGAGTCTGTGTGGTGCGCCGCGGGCACCTGCACGCGCTCGCGGTCCGCACCGGCGACGACTTCGAGGTGCGCCAGATGTGGACGGATGGCTCGGCCGCCGATTTGGTGCGGCCGCTGCTCGCCGCCATGGATCCGTGCCCGCCCGCCGAAATCCCCAATCTCAGCGTCCCCGCAGCGGAGCTGGCCGAGCGGCTCAACGCGGCCGCGACGTCCAGCGAGCTCACCGACGCTCTCTATGCCTTGGGTGCCACCGATCGCGACGCCACCAAATTGGGGCTCGCCTTCGGTGCGACGCACGCTTACGCCGAGATAGTGGCGTGCGCCCATGAGGATGGCGTGACCACCCGGGCATCCGGTGCCGTCGCCGTGTACGACACCGCCCGCGGGCGGATCGTCGCGGCGCCGACGGTTTCCCCGGACCAGCAGGTCTGGTCCACGGTCACGCCGGGTACCGACCACCGGGTTGCGCAAGCAGTCGCCACGTTGATCGAGGGGCTGCCCGGGGGGAGGTGGCTGCCGCAGTAGTTCTCGGGTGGCAACTTCGGTTGTCTCGTATTTCAACGAGATCGTTTGTATGAGAACGATCATCAAACATGACGAAAGGTCAAAGAAATGTCCCTCACCTCACTCGGTGGCTCGAGCAAGGCTGTTGGTGTCGAGGCCGGCGGCGTCCAGAAGGTCGTCGGCGATCTCGAGACCGCGATCAACAACCTCCGTACCTCGGTCAAGGAAATCGACCAGGCCGCGCAGGATGTGCTGAAGGGCTGGAAGGGCGACGCGTCCGACAAGTTCGTTCAGGTGGCCGGCGACTGGCACGACGAGGCCGAAGACCTGAACAAGCGCCTCGACCAGTTCACCGAGGCCGTCAACAACGGCAAGTCGACCCTGCAGGCCATGGACCAGGCCTGATCGGCCTGCTCCGCTCTGTTTCGGAACCCATCGTTCGAAGGAATTGACGAATGACCATTCTTTACGATCCCGCAGCCATGAACGAGCTGTACAGCGACCTGCAGACGCACGGCGGCAAGATGAAGGGCGAGATCGACTCGCTCAACGACGCTGCCAAGGCGTTCCACGACAACCTGACCGGTGAGAACGCCTCGCAGGGCTTCGACGCCGCGCACAAGAGCCTCACCACGGGCCTGGAGGACACCCTGCAGAAGCTGGACGCCCTCGGTGCCCAGGTGGAGAACGCGCTGAACCGCGCGCTCGAGGCCGATGGCAAGGTCGGCGACGGTTTCGCCGCTTTCTGACATGTCCGTCACCTGACGGCCGACCGGAACATCCAGTTCCGTTCGGCCGTTTCGGTTTTCGGGGGACGCTGTGGTTTTCGGGGGACGCCGGGTCAGCGCGCGGCGAGCGATTCGCCGATGTAGTGCATCTCGTCCGGCGTGGTCACCATGAACACCGTCGCGCTCGCGGTCGCGGTGCGCACGGTGATCCGGTTCGGCGCGTCCGGATCCTGCACCAGCGTGACGTCGGCATCGATCGAGCCCGGCGGCTGATCCGGCGTGCGTACATGCACGATGGTCGCGCCGCCCGCGTGCGCGGTCGGGGCGATCCCGTCGAACACGACGACCGTGGTGCTCGGGTAGGGCGCGGCGGGCAGCGGGGGTGCCGCGGGCGCGTGATAGCTGGCGCCGGCGGACCGCGGTGCGATCAAAATCACATGCGGCGCATCGAGATTGGTCACCATGGTGTGCCATGCGTCGGGTCGCGCGGTGTGCACGATGGCGTGCGCGCCGAGCGCGGTCGCCCGCAGGATCACCTGCTGGGCCAGGTCCAGGTTGCCGATGACCTCCAGGTGCCTGGTGCCCTCGCCGACCAGCGGTACTGCGATGCCCTGGCCGATTTCGTCGGCGCCGATCAGCTGACCGCAGCCCGCGGTCGGCACCGCGATATCGGTGAGCGCGGTGAGGGTGCCGCGGTACCCGGTATCCGAGCCCCAGCGGCCGCCTGCCCCGATCGGCAAGGTGTCCAACAGGATTCGCAGCTGATTGCCCGGCAGTTCGCGCAGGCCGGGCAGCGGCGGCTCCTCCGGCTCGAAGGTGGTGTCGAACCGGACCACGGCGTTGAGCACCACGGTGCCGAGATGGTCGGCGCGTGTGTCGTGCCGGTGCGCGCCGGGCCGCAGCCGCAGCGTCACCGTCGTGGACAGGCTCTGCACCGTCCAGATATCGGCAAGCCCGCGCGGGGCGATCAGGTCCGCGCCGATCTGATAGTGGGTGAGGTAGCGGCCCTGATACTCCAGTGACTGCGGCGATTCGGTGAGCTGATCGAGCTCGAAGCCATGGGTGAGTTCGCGGACCGCGGTGTTCATTTCGGTGGCGGTCAGCACTGAGGTGGCGATGTCGTGCGCGGCTAGCCGGTTCGCCACCCGGCGGGTGGCGATCATCGCGGTGCGCAGGGCGCCGGTGCCGCCGCCACCGCGTTTGTCCACCGCCTCGGCGTTGGCCAGCGGATCCAGCCGCAGCACCAGCCAGAGGGTGCGGTGCGCGATGGCGGGCAACGGGCCCAGAATGCTGTCGTACAGGTGCGAGATGATGCCGGTGCCCGCCGTGCGCGCGCCCGTGCTCACCACGTCGACGCTGGCCAGGGTCAGGTCGAATTGATCGAGACAGCGCGCGATTTCGGTGAGCGGCAGCAGCTGGTCGGTGCTCAGCGAGCCGCGGCGAAGCAGTGTCAACGCGTCCGGCGGCGGGTCGATCCGCAACATGGTGAGCAGCAGCTCGCCGTCCCAGCGCACCCCGTAACCGCCGCCCTCGCTGAACGGCACATCGAAGGCGGGCGCCTGGGTCAGCTGCTCGGCCGGACGCAGCCCGCCGCGCCGCCGGGCCAGCGCGCCGCCGATCCGCCCGGCCGGGGTACGGCCGCGGATCGGGAGCAGGAAGAGCAGCGCGAAAACCGCGCCCGCGCCGATCGCGCCCCACAGCGAATGCGTTGTGGCGAGCACGATCCAGGCCAGCGTCGCGGCCAGCACCACCACCGGCACGACCACCCGCAGCGGATAGATGCGGAACAGCCAGAACTCCGGGTCACGCAGGGTGTCGTAGGCCGAAGCACGGTCGGCCGGTGGCGTCGGCGCACCGGTGCCCTCCGGTTCGGTCGCCCCGTCGGGCCTGGTCTCGTTCACACTTGTCGTCACCGCGTTGTCCCTGTCTGCCACCTGTACGGCCACCGCCCATGACCATGAAATCATCGGTTCAGGGCCGTCCTGGAATTACGGTACCGTGTCGATGAAGATGGTTCTCGACAGTTCAATGGAGACCTTGTGCCGGCACAGCTGACCACCCGAGCCCAGGTCAACGGGTACCGATTCCTGTTGCGCCGACTCGATCACGCGCTGGTGCGGCGCGACGTGCGAATGCTGCACGATCCCATGCGGTCCCAGGTGCGCTCGCTCTGGGTCGGCCTGGTACTCGGCATCCTGGTGATCGCCGGTGCGGCCATTCTGAGCTTCCTGCGGCCGCAAGGCGCGGTCGGCGACTCGTTGATCGTCTCGGGCAAGCAGAGCGGCGCGCTGTACGTCGTGGTGCAGTCCGACGGCGGCGCGAAGACGCTGCACCCGGTCTTGAACCTGGCCTCGGCCCGGCTGATCACCGGCAGCAATGCCGAGCCGAACGCGGTGAAGGACAGCAAGCTCAACGACATGCCGCGCGGGCCGATGGTCGGGATCCCCGGTGCACCGGGCGCGCTGCCCGGGTCGGGGCAGGGCTCCCGGTCGGAATGGGCACTGTGCGAGACGATCGCGCTGTCCCAGGGCGGCAGCGCGGCCTCGGCCACCGGCGGCACCACCACGGTCATCGCGGGCCGTCCCGCCCTCGGCGAGCGGACCCGCACGGTCGGCCGGGACGAGGCGTTGCTGGTGAAGCGCAGCGACAAGACCTACCTGGTCTACGACGGCAAGCGAGCCGAGATCGACCCGGGCAACTCGGTTTTGGTGCGCGCGCTGAACCTGACGACGCACCGGCCGCGTCCGATCGGCACCGGAATGCTCGGCGCGACAACGGAAGTGCCCGCACTCACGGCGCCGCAGATTCCGCAGGCCGGTCAGCCGGGTCCGGGCCCGCTTTCGAAGATTCCGGTCGGCGGCGTCATCTCCATTCGCGATGTCGGCGACGGCAAACCCGAGCTGTACGCCGTGCTCGCCGACGCGCTGCAGCCGGTGAGCCCGTTCACCGCGCAGGTGATCCGGTTCGCGGACTCGCACGGGATGAGTGAGATCCCGACCATGCCGCCGGACGTGCTGGATCGGGTGCGTGTGGTCCATGACGTGTTGCCGGTCAACGACTTTCCGGTGGAGACCCCGAAGATCCTGAATGCCGAGGATGCCCCGGTCGCCTGTGTGGCCTGGTCCAAGACGCCGGGCACGGCCCCGGCCAACCGCAAGGCCGACGCGGGCGACGGCCCCGCCGAACGCGCCTCGGTCACCCTGCTGGCCGGTGTGCGCGTCCCGATCGCGGAATCGGCGAAGACCGTCGCGCTGGCCACCTCCGACGGCACCGGCGATCGAGTCGACGCGGTGTACGTCCCGCCGGGCACCGGTGAGTTCGTTCAGGTGACCGGCATGGGGCCGGGAAGTCCGCGGCGCGGCAGCTTGTTCTATGTCGCCGACAACGGCGTCCGCTACGGCATCCCGGACATGGCGACCGCGGCGATACTCGGCCTCGGGGACACCCCGCGGCTCGCGCCGTGGGCGATCATCGGCCAGATGGTGCCCGGCGCGACCCTGTCCGCGAAGGAAGCGCTCACCGCGCGAGATCAGCTGCCGCTGGAGCCGCCGCACTAGCCGAATGTGGCTGTGGCACTAGCCAAGCCGCGTCAGCCGGTGAAGCCGACGTTCAGCGAGGCGAGGATGCCGGTGAGCGCGGTGTGCATATCGGGTGCCTCGATGCGCATCAGCATCGATTCGTCGATGTTGGCCAGATCCAGGGTTTCGTCGTTGGCCAGCCGGAACTCGCGCTCTTCCTCGGCGGACTCGATGACGTTGCGGATGAACCGGCCGTTGCCCGCCAGGTCGACGCCGCGGCGCGGCTGACCGCTCTGGTCGGTGCTCTGTAACGAGTAGAGCTGGGTGCAGGCCGTGACGAGCAGCTCGAGCGCGTCGTCGGACAGTTGCGAGTCCCGCTTGGTCGCGATGACCTTGCCGATCTCGCCGAGCTCCTCGGGCGTATAGGACGGGAACTGTACCCGCTTCGAAAACCGGGAGGCCAGACCGTCGTTGGCGGCGAGCAGGCGATCGATCTCGCCGTCGTACCCGGCGATGATCACCACGAGCCGATCGCGGTCGTTCTCCATCCGGGCCAGCAGCGTATCGACGGCCTCCCGGCCGAACGAGTCGCCGCCCTGCAGGCCGGTCTGGATCAGCGTGTACGCCTCGTCGATGAACAGCACGCCGTCCATCGCGCTGTCGATCAACGCCTCCGACTTGACCGCGGTGCCGCCGAGGTGCTGGGCGACGAAGTCGACGCGCTTGGCCTCGACCACCTTGTCGGTCTTCAAGATGCCGACGCCGCAGTAGATCTTGGCGACCACGCGGGCGATGGTGGTCTTGCCGGTGCCGGGCGGACCGGTGAAGGCCAGGTGCTGGCCGCGCGCCCCGGCGGCCAGGCCCTTTTCCGCGCGGATCTTCGCCATCTGCGCGCTCGACTGCAGCTTGGCGACCTGAGTCTTCACCGAGGCCAGACCGATCTGGGAGTCCAGTTCGGCGCGGGCGTCGGCCAGGATCTTCTTGGCCCGGTCCTCGGTCTCGGCCTGCTCGATCGCCTTCATCGACGGTGCGGAGGCCGGATCCCACTTGTTGGTGCGCGCATCGATCGTCTCGCGCGAGGTGATGCTGATCCGGTAGGTGCGGTCGCGCATCGCGGCGGTGTTCGCCTCGAAATCCGGGGCCTGTGAGTACACCTTCTCGAACAGGCCCTGGGCCACTTCTTCGTTGCCGGATTCGCGCAGGCACAGGCCGCGGCAGAACATGGCGGTGGAGCGCGCCGCGGGGATCGGGCCCGCCTCGGCCTGTTCCATCCGGCGGATCGCCTCACCGAACAAACCGAGCTGCGCGCAGGCGGTGCCGACCATGACGTTCGCGCCCGCCGCGAGATACGGGTCGTCCCACTCGGCCGAATTGGCCAGCACGGTCATCACATCGGACCAGCGCTGGGTGTTGTAGTGCAGCACGCCGCGCACGTAGGCGCAGATGCGGTTGTCGATCTCGCGATCCGGGTCGCTCAGCTGGGACCGGCGGTGCGTGTCGAGTTCGTTGAGCACCCGCTCGGCCTCGTCGTATTCCTTGTCCGCGATGAGTTGCGCGGCCCAGGCGAGCCAGATCTCGGTGTAGCTGGCCAACGGGTAGTCGATATAGAGGCCCGGCAGGAACCGGCCCGCGAGGTCGCGCGACTGCAGGCCGAGCCTGCGCTGCTCCCGGTAGAGCGTGCTGGCGCTGGTCTTGTGCATGTTGAACAAGACGTCCTTGGTGAGCTCACCGGCGGCGGCCCGGCCGAGCCAGGCGTCGCACATGGTGGGGTCCCACTCGGTGGCACGCTGGAAGGCGAGCTTCGCGTACTCGAGGTCGCGTGCGGACTCCTGCCCTTCGATGGACAATCCGAGCGACAAAATTCCGGCGTCGAAGGCGCGTTGTGCTTGGCGATTGCCGGTCATGGCTGTCGGACCCCGAAGTCTTCGTTCGTAGTAGCGGATGAGTTCTTTATGCCCCCCAGACTACCGATCGCGCAGTGCCTGGTCTGTCCGTTACATTAGGTTCAGCTGCCGGGAGGTTGCAACGCAAGTGTTGTCTAGGTGAGAGTCTTACTGGTGTCGAAGTCGTTCACTCAGAAGACGTTCCACCCAGTGCAGTCGGGGCGTGAACAATCGTCAGTGGAGAGGCCGGGGGTCCGGGGTCGTTGATCGAGTCACCAACCAGTGGCACACGAGCCGCTGAGCCGGAGCTGAGTCGGGTTTCCGTCATCGGCGGCAACACTCAGCTCGATGTCGGCCTGCCCGCCACCATCCCGATCGCCAGTTTCATCGGTGACCTGGTCGCCCTGATCGAATCACGCAATCCCGACCAGCTCGACACCGAGGACGACTCGGTGCCGCTGCAGGCCCAGCACTGGACATTGGCGCGGGTCGGTCAGGAAGCCTTCGCGCCGAGCCGCACCCTCACCGATGCCGATGTGCACGACGGTGAGTTGCTTGTGCTGCGCTCGGTCACCGCGAAGGAATCGCCCGCGCTCTTCGACGACGTGATCGACGCGGTATCCCGGCTCACCGCCGAGGAATTCCGCAGCTGGACCGGCAGCTCCGCGCGCTGGATGGGCCTGGTCGCCGGCGTGCTGACGGTGCTCACCGCCTTGGCGCTGCTGGTGATCTCGCGCGGGCACGGCGATCCGCTCGCCCCCGCGTTCGTGCTGTCGGCCGCGGGTATCGGGGCCTTCGTCGCCGCGGGCTTCGCCGCGCGCAAGTACCTCGACACGGTCACCGCCACCTGGCTGTCGCTGGATGGTTTGCTGCTGCTGTTCGGCGGCGCGGCGCTTTTCGTGCCCGGCGCGCTGGGCAGTGCGCATCTGCTGCTCGGCTGTTCGGTGACGCTGGTGGCCGCCGTGCTCGGCTATCGGGTCATCGGCACGGGCGCCACTCTGTTCTCCGCCGCGGGCGCGCTCGGCATCATCGGGGGTATCGCCGCCGCGGTGTATCTGGTCTGGCATCCCGGCCTGCCGAAGCTGTCCGGTGGGCTGGTGGTGGTCGGCATCGCGATGCTGTCGATGGTGCCGCGACTGGCCGCCAGGCTGGCCCGGCTGCCGATCCCGCCGGTGCCGACCGCGGGTGCCGCCATCGACCCGGCCGATCACGAACAACGCCCGACCATCGAGGGCATCGGCGCGATCGGCGCCACCGCGCTGCCGTCGGCGGCCGGCCTCGGCGAACGGGCCCGCGCGGCCAACCAGTACCAATCCGGTTTGATCATCGCGTGCACGTTGAGCGCGGTGATCGGCGCGTTCGGCGCGGCCGACCCGCTCGGCTCGGCGCGCTGGCAGGGCATCGTGCTCGCCGTCGTCACCGGGATCATCCTGTGCCTGCGTGGCCGGTCGTTCGCCGATCTCACCCAGGCCGCGACGCTGATCGCGGGCGGCTGCCTGACCTTCGTCGCGCTGATCGTCGGCGCGGCCATGGGCGACACGGAATTCGAGATGCTCGCCGTCGGTCTGCTGGTCGCCTTCGCGGCGGGCACGATCGGCTTCGGCGTGATCGGACCGCATATCGAGGTCACCCCGATCACCAGGCGAATGATCGAGATCTTCGAGTACGTATTGATCATCTCGCTGATCCCGCTGGTGCTGTGGATCATGAACGTCTACTCGATGGCCCGGAACATATGAGTGCGGGAACAGATGGGACCTAGCGCCTTCCGTCGCAGCCTGCTGCGGATGGTCTGCGCCACCGCGGTGCTGGGCGTGGTGGCCGCACCCGCTCCGCCCGCCGCCGCGCTCGCGCCGCCGAGCATCGATCCGGGTGCGCTGGGTATCGCGCAGGCGTTGAGCGGTCACCCCGCGCCCTTGGAGCCGACCCAGCAGGCCGACCAGTGCGCCGAGCCCGCGCTCACCGGATCGCCGCCGAACGAGCCGCCGATCTCGCAGCGAGTACTCGAGTTGCCCGCGGCCTGGCAGTTCAGCAGGGGAGCGGGACAGAAGGTCGCGGTCATCGACACCGGGGTGCAGCGGCATCCGCGCTTGGCCGCCCTGCAACCCGGCGGCGACTACGTCTCCGATACCGACGGCACCGTCGACTGCGACGGGCACGGCACCCTGGTGGCCGGCATCATCGCGGCCCAGCCGAGTCCGGGCGACGCGTTCACCGGGGTGGCGCCCGATGCGGAGATCCTCAGCATCCGCCAGCTCAGCCTGGCCTACGAGAAGAAGGATCGCGGCGGCGAGCGGCCGCTGGGCACCATCCGCGCCGACGGATACGGCAGCGTGCTCACCCTGGCCGCGGCCGTGGTGCGGGCGGTCGACCTCGGCGCCACCGTCATCAACATCTCCGAAGTGGCCTGCAGCCCAGCCGGATCCGACACCGCCGACGCCTCGCTCGGCGCCGCGGTGAAGTACGCCTACGAGCGCAATGTCGTCGTGGTGGCCGCCGCGGGGAACGTCGAGTCCAACGGGCCGTGCCAGAAGCAGAACGAGGGTGCCGGCTGGGGTTCGGTCACCACCGTGGCCAGCCCGGCGTGGTTCTCGCCGTATGTCCTCGCGGTGGGCTCGGTGGACGCGGACGGCAAGCCGTCGGACCTTTCGTTGCACGGCCCGTGGATCGCTGTCGCCGCGATCGGCCGCAACATCGTTTCGCTGGACAGCAAGCGTGACGGCGTCGGGCTGGTCAACGGGGTGCAGACCGACGAGGGCATCCGTCCGGTGGACGGCACCAGTTTCGCGGCGCCGTACGTCGCCGGGCTGGCCGCCCTGGTGCGGTCGCGATTCCCGAATCTCGATGCCCGACAGGTGATGGACCGCATCGTGCGTACCGCGCAGGCGCCGGGCACCGGCCACGACGACGCGATCGGCGCGGGCCTGATCGACCCGCTCGCCGCGCTGACCGCGCAGCTGCCCGCCAAGTCCGTGAGCGAGGGCGCCGACGTCGAACGCGCGATCGCCGCGCCCGTCATCCCGCCCGGACCCGATCCACGGCCGCGCCGGATCGCGGTGATCGGCTCGCTGACCTGCCTGACCGCCCTGGCAATCGGTGTCGCGGTAGCGATTCCGTACCGCCGCAGACGCCGGGAGATCGACGCCGAATTCGACCCGTAAGCGACGGCTCATCGCCGAACACAGACAGCACGACTGATCGAAGGACTCCATGGCTACCGAAGGTTTCGTACGACGCCCCCGGATAGCGCCGCCACGGGCACCCGGTGGTGAGGTGGCGCTGACCCCGCCACCGGAGATTTCGCGCGCGCTGCCTGCCCCGCTGATGATGAAGCTGATGCCGGTCGTCATGGTGGTCGCGGTGGTCGGCATGATCGCGATGATGGCCATGATGGGCCGCAACCTGCTGGCCAATCCGCTGTCCATGATGTTCCCGATGATGATGCTGATGTCGATGGTCGGCATGATGGCCGGCTTCCGCGGCGGCACCGGGAAGCGGGCGGTCGAGCTCAACGAGGAACGCAAGGACTACTTCCGCTACCTGGATCAGATCCGAAAGGATGTGCGGCGCACCGGCGTCAAGCAGCTGGAGACGCTGGCCTGGAGCCATCCGGACCCGGCCGACCTGCCCTCGCTGATCGGCACGCGGCGGATGTGGGAGCGCAGACCCAACGATCCCGACTTCGGGCACGTCCGGGTCGGCATGGGCAGCCATCGGCTGGCCACCAAGCTGGCCCGGCCGGAAACCGGTCCGCTGGAGGATCTGGAGCCGGTCTCCACCGTCGCGCTGCGCCGGTTCGTGCGCACCCATTCGGTGGTGCACAGCCTGCCGACCGCGGTGTCGCTGCGCGCCTTCCCGGCGATCAACATCAGCGGCCAGCCCAAGGACGCGCGCATGCTGACCAGCTCCATGCTGATGGAGCTGGTCACCTTCCACGGTCCCGACCACCTCGCGGTCGCCATCGTCTGCGCGGACCCGGACGGCCCGTGGGCGTGGGCGAAATGGCTTCCGCACCTGCAACATCCGACCCTGCGCGACGGCATGGGCTCGGCCCGGATGATGTACACCTCGCTCGGCGAGCTGGAGACCGCGCTCTCGGCCGAGCTGATGGAGCGGGGCCGCTTCATGCGCAACCCGCAGCCCACCCAGGGGCGGTTGCACCTGGTGGTGATCATCGACGACGGGTACGTCAACGGCAACGAACGGCTGATCAGCGAGTCCGGCCTGGACTCGGTGACCGTGCTCGACCTCACCGCACCCGAGGGCGGGCTCGCGGCGCGGCGTGGGCTGCAACTGGTCGCCGCCGACGGCGATGTGTCCGCCCGCAGCGCGGCGGGCGTGGAGAAGTTCGCCACCGCCGACGAGGTGAGTGCGGCTGAGGCCGAGGCGTTTTCGCGGGCCCTGTCGCGTTACCGGCTGGCCACCGCGGCGCAGATCGTCAGCCTCGGCGAGGGCTCGACGGCCGATCCCGGGCTGATGGCCCTGCTGAAGATCCCGGACGCGGCGCAGATCGACCCGGCCCGGGTCTGGCGGCCGCGCACCGCGCGGGAACGGCTGCGCGTGCCGATCGGCATCACCCCCGACGGCACGCCGGTGGAGATCGACATCAAGGAGTCGGCCGAGAACGGCATGGGCCCGCACGGCCTGTGTATCGGCGCGACCGGCTCGGGTAAATCGGAATTCCTACGCACCCTTGTCCTTTCGCTGGTCACCACACACTCGCCGGACGCGCTGAACCTGGTGCTGGTCGACTTCAAGGGTGGCGCGACCTTCCTCGGATTGGACTCACTGCCGCACGTCGCCGCGGTGATCACCAACCTGGAAGAGGAACTGTCCCTGGTAGACCGCATGAAGGACGCCCTCGCCGGTGAGATGAACCGGCGCCAGGAGCTGCTGCGGTCGGCGGGCAACTACGCCAACGTCACCGATTACGAGAAGGCCCGCGCCGCGGGCGTGCCGCTCGATCCGCTGCCCGCGCTGTTCGTCGTGGTCGACGAGTTCTCCGAATTGCTCTCGCAGAAGCCAGATTTCGCCGAGTTGTTCGTGATGATCGGCCGACTCGGCCGCTCGCTGCACGTGCACCTGCTGCTCGCCTCGCAGCGGCTGGAGGAGAACAAGCTGCGCGGCCTGGAGTCGCATCTGTCCTACCGCATCGGTCTGCGTACCTTCTCGGCCAACGAATCGCGTGCGGTGCTCGGCATCACCGATGCCTACCACCTGCCGAGCGTGCCCGGCGCCGGATATCTGAAGAGCGATGCCTCGGATCCGTTGCGGTTCAACGCAAGCTACGTGTCCGGCCCCTATGTCGCGCCGCTCGGCACGGTCACCGGCGAGGACGGCAGTCCGGTCGGCGGCCAGCGGCCCGCGATGTTCACCGCCGCGCCGGTGGAGGTGCCGGAACCGCTCGAAAACGACTCGGCCCTGGATCTGCCGCCGTCACCGACGAATCCGCTGCTCGAACTCCCGCCGCCGCCGTCGGCACTCGCCGCGCCCGGCTCGGAGGAGGGGATTCCGGACTCGCTGCTCGACACCGTCGTCAAGCGACTGACCGGGCACGGCCGCCCGGCGCACGAGGTGTGGCTGCCGCCGCTCGACGAATCCCCGACGGTCGACATGCTGCTGCCCGACCCGGACTGGCGCTCGCCGGTCAACCGGCACGGCCAGCTGTGGATGCCGATCGGCGTGATCGACAAGCCGTACGAGCAGCGGCGCGACGTGCTGACCATCAGTCTGGCCGGCGCGCAAGGCAATGTGGCGGTCGTCGGTGGCCCGCAGTCGGGTAAGTCGACCACCCTGCGCACCATCATCATGGCCGCCGCGGCGACGCACACCCCGCAGCATGTGCAGTTCTACTGCCTGGACTTCGGTGGTGGCAGCATGGCCGGTCTGGTCGGGCTGCCGCACGTCGGCTCGGTGGCCGGTCGGCTCGACGGCGACCGGGTGCGCCGCACCATCGCCGAGCTCACCACCTTGATGCGTCAGCGCGAGGAACGGTTCGCCGAGCTCGGCATCGAGTCGATGGCCGAATTCCGGCGGCGCAAGTTCGCGGCGGCGGCGCACGTGCCCGACGGCGCGGCGTCGGCCGGTAATCCGTTGGCCGACGACCGATTCGGTGACGTGTTCCTGGTGATCGACGGCTGGGCCGTGATCCGGGAAGAGTTCGACGTGCTGGAGCCGCAGGTCACCGCCATTGCGGCACAGGGCCTGTCGTACGGCATCCACCTCATCATCGGCGCCTCCCGGTGGGCCGAGATCCGGCCGGTGGTCAAGGACCAGATCGGCACCAGGCTGGAGCTGCGCCTCGGTGACCCGACGGACTCGGAGATGGGGCGGCGCACCGCATTCCAGGTTCCGGTCGGTCGCCCTGGTCGCGGTCTCACCCCGGAACAGCTGCACATGCTGGTCGCCTTGCCGCGACTGGATTCCGACTCCGATCCGGACTCGCTGGCCGACGGTGTCACCCAGGCCCGGCAGGAACTCGCGGAGTTGCACGCGGGTAGGCAGGCGCCGGAGGTGCGCATGCTGCCGCTGCAGTTCGGCCGCGACGCGCTGCTGGCCACCACCCGGGAACTAGGTATCACGCTCAGCCCGACCAAGGTGGTCGTCGGTCTCGGCGAATCCGAATTGCAGCCGCTGGTCCTGGATTTCGGGACGGATCCGCACTTCATGGCCTTCGCCGACGTCGAGTCGGGCAAGACCACCCTGCTGCGCAACATCGTGACCGGCGTGGTGGAGAACTCGACGCCGGACCAGGCGAAGATCATCATGATCGACTACCGCCGGACCATGCTCGGCGTGGTCGAGGGCGAACATCTCGCCGGATACTCCACCTCGTCGCAGACCTGCGGGCCGATGATCCAGGAGGTCGCGGAGTTCCTGTCCAAGCGGATCCCCGATTCCGACATCACCCCGCAGCAGCTGCGCGACCGTAGCTGGTGGGAGGGCCCGGAGATCTACATCGTGGTCGACGACTACGACATGGTGGCGACCGGCGGCATCAATCCCTTTGCCCCGCTGATCGAATACCTGCCGCAGGCCCGCGACATCGGCATGCACTTCGTGGTCACCCGGCGGATGGGTGGCGTCTCGCGCGCGCTCTACGACCCGATCATCGGCGGCCTGAAGAACATGTCGGTGGACACGCTGATCATGAGCGGCTCCCGCGACGAGGGCAAGATCATCGGCGAGATCCGCCCGAGCAAGCTGCCACCCGGCCGCGGCACGTTGGCGTCCCGCAGCAGGGGGCAGGAGATGGTGCAGATCGCCTACATGCCGCCGACGATGTAGATCTCAGTTATTCGGTTGGACCGCACCGAGATTAGGTGCGGTCCGCACGGCACTCGCGGCGGGGACGGTAACCGGCGCGTCGAGATCCCAACTGTCGGCACGACGTTCGAACAGGGCGCGGGACGGGCCGGTCGCGATCGGGCCCGCGATGCGGGCGAACTGGAAGCCCTCCCTGCGGTAGTAGTCGTGCAGTTCGGTGTTGGTGGTCCAGGCGTCGAGGCGAACCCAGTCACGTTCCTGTTGGCGTGCAAGCATTCCCGCGTGTGCGAGCAGGTGGTGGCCGATGCGGTGTCCGGCGAAACGCAGGTCGACGATCATGTAATGGACGACGACCGCGTCGGTTAGTTCCCACGGCGACCAGAGCCCCGGGTCGGCGTGCCGATTGACGGTGATGGTGCCCGCCGGTTCGCCCGCCATCTCCGCGATCCAGGTCTCGCCCGCGTCCAGCGAGCGGCCGACCGCTCGCGCGAAGATCTCGATGGGTAGTCCACGGCCCGCGACCGTCCATTGATCGGAGCCGCGCGCGGTCAGCCACGCGGTACGTTGCAGTCGTAGTCGACAGATCACGCCTAGATCGCCAATTGTCGCCTGGCGCAGCAAGATAGCACTCATACCGACGGTATACCTGGTTCATAGGGCACGCCGAGCGTGCGACCGATCACGCCGAGGCCCTCGGCATCGCCGAGTTGATACGCGAGCCGGTTGCTCGCGGCGATGGAGCGGTGCCGGGTCGCCCTGGTGACCCGCTCGTGATTGGCGCCGATCCGCAGGTGATCCAGCAGGATCGTGCCTGCCGCCACGCCGAGCACGGTGGCCTCCTCGGCGGAGGCGGGCCGCGCCGTCAGCGTGTCGCGGTGCGCGGTCTCCGCGTGGCCCCGGTCGGCCAGCCGTCGGGTGGTGCCCTCCGGAATGTCGTGCGGTGAGTCGATTCCGGTGGCCTCGGCCAGGTCTCGCGGATAGAAGCTGACCTCCCAGGACCACGGCTCGTTGTCGAGATACTGGACGACCGTCCGGGCCAGCACCCAGGAGTCCTCCGGTACACCGAGCCATAACGCGACCGCGGGACCGGCCGGTTCCATCTTGGCGCTGAACTCCTTGGACGGCATCCGGTGGGCGGCGCGCGCGATCTCCTCGAAGATATCGTGCGGCGATTTCGGCCGATCCTGTCGAATGTGGTCGGTGACAACCGATTCCAGGACTTCCTGGTTTCGCACGATGGTGCCGCGGGAAGTCGCTGTGTAGACCAGATTTTCGGTGACCAGCACCTGAATCGCATTGCGAGCGGTCGTAAGCGAGACCTGCATGTGCTCGGCCAGCTCCGTGTGGCTGGGTAACCGATCACCCGGTTTCCACTTGCCTGCGCGGATCTCCTCGCGGAGGAGGTCTGCGATCCGGTGGTACGTCGGACCGTCCGCCATCTTGCTCCTCGGTCAGTCGTGCAGGTAACGAAGTGTACTCTTCGTGACTTCCTACGGCCCGGTAACGCTTGACAGGTGCCTTCAGAGGTTTATTGTAATGAACGTCCTGATCCGGTGTTGTGCGGCGATGACGGCGAGGCAACGTGGCAGGTTCGGATACAACAGTCGTAATGGCTCTTCCCGGCTCACTGCGGTGTGCCGATTCGGTGGTGCAGTCGCATGCTCCTGGGCTGCTTCCCACTTCGGATCTACTTGTTCGGGCGTGTCGTGGACACCGCGTGGTCGGTGGTCCGCTGCTCTGGTTCGCCCGCGATCTCGCGGTGCTGCACGAGCGGCGACTGGTCGGCCGCGGCGGTTCGGTGGACACCGACCCGCTGGTGGTCCTCGAAATCGAGCGTCGCAGAGTCGAATTGGTCATGGCCATCGATGACTGGGTCGCGCGCAGCGTGCCTCAGCACCGGCTCGGTGCGACACTGCACACCGAAACCGTCGGCGCGGTCATCGACCGCCTCGCCGAATCCTCGGTGCGCGCGCACCACGCGCTGATGACCCTCGACGCGCACGATGAAAGACTGCACGGCGCTTGGCATCACCTTGCCGAACTCGCCGATGCCTACGACGATCTGGTCCGCGACATCCTCGCCGGCCGACGTCGTCTCCCCGAGTGGTAGCGCCCCCGAACCCCTTCCACGCCCTCCGGCGAGGTCCCACAGACCGTCCATACCCCTCACAAGGGCGTGTAAACCCTGTGAGGGGTATGGACGGTCTGTGGGTATAGCCCGAAATCGCCTGGCTCCGAGTGCTTTCGGCTCGGGGGACGGGCTGCGGCCCGCGAGGCGCATCACCACGAATCCGCACTCCCTCTCGGGATCCGTACTGGCTCTAGGGCCCTATTTCGGGTGGCGGATCCCGAGAGGGAGTGCGGATCCTCCGGAGGCGCGCCCCGTGTCACGTGACGATGTGACACGGGGGGTTTCAGGGTTGGTAGCGGCGGTGATCGGTGGCGAAATCGTCCGCGATGGTCGCGGCGAGTTCGACGTAGGCGCGCTTGGTTTGCTTGTGCAGGCGGTGCAGATCGATCTCGGCGCCCTCGGACATGTGCGCGTCGAACGGGATGATGTGCACGGCGCGGCAGCGGGACAGGAAGTACTCCCGCAGCTGTTGGATGCCGACATTCGGTGACCCGGCGCGCGGCGAGTTGATCACCACCACCGCGTTGCGGACCAGATGGTCGTGTCCGTGCAGCGACAACCAGTCCAAAGTCGCTGCGGCACTGCGGGCCCCATCGATCGCGGGAGAGGAGATGAGCACCAGCGAATGCGCGAGATCGAGCACGCCGGACATCGCGGAGTGCATCAGCCCGGTGCCGCAGTCGGTCAGGATGATGTTGTAGAAGCGCTGCAGGATGCGCGCGACCGCGCGGTACTCCTCCTCGCTGAACGCCTCCGACGCCGCCGGATCTCGTTCGCTGGCAAGCACTTCCAGCCGACTCGTGGCTTGCGACGTGTGCCTGCGCACATCCGAGTAACGCTGGATCGACGGATCGAGCAGCAGGTCGCGCACGGTGGACCTGGTCTGCAGCGGCACCCGCTGCGACAGCGTGCCGAAGTCGGGATTGGCGTCCACTGCGATCACCCGGTCACCCCGGATGGACGCGAAGATCGACCCGATACCCATTGTCGTGGTGGTCTTTCCGACGCCACCCTTCAGCGACAGTGTCGCGATGCGGTAGTCGCCACGCACCGGTTGCCTGATCCGCGCGACCAGTTCCTGTAGTCGCAGTTCCTCCGCGGACAGTCCGGGATTGATCGCGCCACCCGACACGTGATGCACGGCCTTGCGCCAGCCACTGCCCGGCGACTTCTTGGCGCGCCGCATCGGCACGTCGTCCAGCGACGGCGGCGGGCCCGACTGGTACTGCACGCCAGGCTGATACTGCCCACCGGTCGGGCCCGGCGGGCGGCCCCACTGTCCCAGCGGCGCAGGCGGTGTCGGCGATGCGCCGCCCGGTGCCTGCCCACCCACCTGAGGTCCGGCGAAGCCGCCGGGCGCGCGCGATGGCACGTCGGTCGGCTGCTGCGGGCCGCGCTGTTCGCTGCCCGGTGCCTGTCCACCTACGGAAGGTGGTGTCCGAGTGGCGTTTTCGTCTGACGACGCCGGTGCTGCCTGGTTCTGCCAGGGCGGGGGGCCCGGTCGTTCGCTGCCCGGTGCTTGTCCACCCGCAAAGGGCGGTGTCGGAGTGGCGTTTTCGTCTGCCCACACCGGTGCCGCGGCGTTGCGCCACGGCTCGCCCGGAGCCGGGGGACCGGGCTGCTCGCTGACCGGTGCCTGCCCGCCGATGTTGGGAGGTATGTAGCCGGTCGGGTCGACCTGGCCGACGGGTGCGTACGGACCGGCCTGCGGCTGTGCGAGGTCGTTCGGGTGCGGTGCCGGTCGACCGGATTCGTCGACGCCGCCCTGGCTCGCCTCGATCTCGGAGGGCTGGCGGTGCCGCCCACTGCTCGTCGTCCGAGACGTTCCGGCGTTCGACGAGGCCACCCAGCCGGGCGCTTGGCGAGCGGAGTCACGTTGCTGCTGGCCGGATTCCGGGCGTTCGGTGCTGTTCGGTTGTTCGGTCGACCAGCCGGACAGTTGCGGACCGGCCGTGCCGTTCTGGCCGCGCTCGGCGGCGGGGCGCTCGGACTGCGGGACACCGAGTGGGCTGATGTCGTCGGGTGCCAACGGTCCGTATTCCGCGGCCGGTGCTCGGCTCGGGCGTTCCTGGCTCGGCGGTGTCGCCGCACCGGAACCGTGCTCGGCACCGGGCTGCGCCCGATCCGGCGCGTACGGCGCAGGTCCCGGAGTTGTTGCGGCACTGGGCCGCTCGGCGGGCGCGACTCTGTCGCCTGGTGTGCGGCTCTGATCCTGCGGTCCCGGCCGGTCCTGAGCAGCCGGAGGCGTCGCGGGACCCGGTTGGGTGGACGCGACGTTGTCGCGTGGCGTCTGCGGTTCCCGGCTCGGCGCAGGTGCTTCCGGTGCGCGCTGCGGTGCCTGCTCGGCGGGTGGCGCGGCCGACCGATCGACGGGCGGATTGCCCTGCGGCGGTGGGGGATCGGGCAGCGGTGGACGCCGGGGCGGCTCTGCCGGGGCGGTCGCGGGCTGCTCGGGCCTCGGTCCGGCCAGCCACGGCGGCGGGCCGTTGGACTCGGGCGGTGTCGCGCGCTCGACGGGAGCCGGTGGCACGCCGGTGGATCCACGCGGCGGCGCGTCCGGGATGGCCGTCGATGCCTGCGGCGGCGGGTCTGGAAGGGCCGGTGGCGGTGGCAGATCGGGCCGACTTGGCGTGTGGCGTGTGGTCGGCTCGTTCGATGCCGGTAGCTCGGCGCCAGCGGTGCGCCTGCCCAGCGGTTGGAAGGCCGGGGGCGGTGGGCCGGGGTTCCGGGTCGGCAGTCCTTGCGCGGGTGCCTCGGTACGTTGCTGCGGTGCCTCAGTGCGCTGCGGCGGTGCTTCATTGCGCGGCGGGGGTACTTCGGAGCGCTGCGCGGGTGCTTCGGTGCGCTGCGGCGGTCCGGCCTGCCACGCGTCGTCCGGCCGCGGCTGGACGTATGCGTCCAGACCCGACTGGCGCCACGGATCGTCCCGCGGGGAATCGGACTGCGGCGCTTCCGGCCCGCGCGGTGCCGGTTCCGGCGTGCGTCCCTGCGGTGCGGGCTGCTGCTCTTCGGTGGCGGGCTGCTCGTTGTTCTTGTCGCGCCCCCAGCGTCTACCGCGCTTTTCCTGACGCCCGCGTCGGCGGCTCGGTCCCTCTTCGATTACGTCGTCAGACGGAAGATTCTGTACCGGCGCTTCGTAGCCGACCTGTGTGACATCGCTCTCGGACAGCCACGGCGGCAGCATGGGGAGGCCGTCGTTGTTCCGGCTCACTAGTCCCCCTCGATCTGCTCGACCCTGTTACCTGGACAGCGGTCAGTTTACGCGACGTCCGGACACGACAGGGGAGCAGGAGGCCAGAGGCTCACGGGCCCCGATTCCGTGCTCTGATCGGGGCGAAGAGAGTACCGGCGGCCGGTGCTGGCAGGGGGCATTTTTGCCGGAACCATCTGGTACCGGTAAGCTGGAGCGGCGGTGCACCTATGCGCCGACTGTTTGTGTGTCTAGCGGTCAACTCGACCGACAGATCCATGTAAGCAGAAACAAGCCAAACAAACCAGGTTGAGCGTAACCGGGATCGCGGAGGACATGGCGAAGAAAGACGGGGCCATCGAGGTCGAGGGTCGAGTTGTCGAGCCGCTGCCCAATGCGATGTTCCGGATCGAGCTCGAGAACGGTCACAAAGTTCTCGCGCACATCAGCGGGAAGATGCGGCAGCACTACATTCGTATCCTCCCCGAGGACCGTGTGGTCGTCGAGCTGTCTCCCTACGACCTGTCGCGCGGCCGGATCGTTTATCGCTACAAGTGATCGCGTTCGTCGCGGTCATGTCGGCGTGAGTCGGCAGCCAGCCCCGGTGTGAGCCGGGGGTCGGGTCACAAGACCCACCACAGACTTCCCCAGCCGGTTGGGCTGGGGAAAAACTGTGTTCACACCCGTGTGAACCACAACAAGATTGGACGGACGTGAAGGTTCAGCCGAGCGTCAAGAAGATCTGCGAGAAGTGCAAGGTGATCCGCCGTCACGGTCGGGTCATGGTGATCTGCGACAACCTGCGCCACAAGCAGCGCCAGGGCTGATCAAGTCGGGGCTGACGCCCCGTCGATCACCAGCCGGGCACCGATCACTGATCGGCTTGGCCAACTAAAGAAGAACTCCCAGCTCCAGCCGCACGCTGCGGATTCCGGGTTCGCCCGGAAGGCGTGCGCGCCAACCACCGGTACGGAGGCCGGTGCCCCACCAAGACGAGGGGACGGACAGGGAGCAGACCTCCGCAACAGCTAAGGAACCTGCCACATGGCACGTCTCATGGGCGTTGATCTCCCGCGTGAAAAGCGCATGGAGATCGCGCTGACTTACATCTACGGCGTCGGCCGTACCCGCTCCAAGGAGATCCTCGCGGCCACCGGCATCAGCCTGGACCTGCGCAGCAAGGACCTCAGCGACGACCAGGTGACGCAGCTGCGTGACTACATCGAGAGCTCGCCCGAGCTCAAGGTCGAAGGTGACCTGCGCCGCGAGGTGCAGGCCGATATCCGTCGCAAGATCGAGATCGGCTGCTACCAGGGCCTGCGCCACCGTCGTGGCCTGCCCGTGCGTGGTCAGCGCACCAAGACCAACGCGCGCACCCGCAAGGGCCCGAAGCGCACCGTCGCCGGCAAGAAGAAGTAGGGGATAACCGATGCCTCCGAAGTCCAGGGCCTCCGGCCCCAAGAAGACTCAGAAGTCGCGCCGCAGGGAAAAGAAGAACGTCCCGCACGGCCACGCACACATCAAGAGCACGTTCAACAACACCATCGTGTCGATCACCGACCCGGCCGGAAACGTCATCTCCTGGGCGTCCTCGGGCCACGTCGGCTTCAAGGGTTCGCGCAAGTCGACCCCGTTCGCCGCGCAGCTCGCCGCCGAGAACGCTGCCCGCAAGGCGCAGGAGAACGGCGTCAAGAAGGTCGACGTCTTCGTGAAGGGCCCGGGTTCGGGCCGCGAGACCGCGATCCGTTCGCTGCAGGCCGCGGGCCTCGAGGTCGGCACGATCTCCGATGTCACCCCTCAGCCGCACAACGGCTGCCGTCCGCCCAAGCGTCGTCGCGTCTAGCGGGAAAGGAAACAGATAACAAATGGCTCGTTATACAGGCCCCATCACCCGCAAGTCGCGTCGTCTGCGCGTCGACCTCGTCGGCGGCGACCAGGCGTTCGAGCGTCGCCCCTACCCGCCCGGCCAGCACGGCCGCGCGCGGATCAAGGAGAGCGAGTACCTGCTCCAGCTGCAGGAGAAGCAGAAGGCTCGCTTCTCCTACGGCGTCATGGAGAAGCAGTTCCGCCGGTACTACGAAGAGGCCAACCGCCTCAAGGGCAAGACCGGTGACAACCTGCTGCGTCTGCTCGAGTGCCGTCTGGACAACGTCGTGTACCGCGCCGGTCTGGCCCGTACCCGTCGTCAGGCTCGCCAGCTGGTCTCGCACGGTCACTTCACCGTGAACAACCGGAGCGTCAACGTTCCCAGCTTCCAGGTGACCCAGTACGACATCATCGATGTCAAGGAGAAGTCGCTCAGCACGCTGCCGTTCCAGGTGGCGCGCGAGACCGTCGGCGACCGTCCGGTTCCCGGCTGGCTCCAGGTCATCCCGGGCCGCCTGCGGATCCTGGTGCACCAGCAGCCCGAGCGCGCCCAGATCGATGTGCCGCTCTCGGAACAGCTGATCGTCGAGTACTACTCGAAGTAACACCCCGGTGCGGAGGGCCGTCCTGGTTTACAGCCAGACGGCACACGCGCAGGTGTGGTCTGCCGGAGTCGGTGGATCACACACAACCCCTTAAACGAGGCGTCAAATAGCGGGCGCCCAAACAGGAGGATGATCCTAAATGCTGATTTCACAGCGTCCGACACTGACCGAAGAGGTCGTTGCCGAGAACCGCTCGAAGTTCACCATCGAACCGCTCGAGCCCGGTTTCGGTTACACCCTGGGCAATTCGCTTCGGCGTACCCTGCTGTCCTCGATCCCGGGGGCCGCGGTCACGAGCATTCGTATCGACGGCGTGCTGCACGAGTTCACCACCGTCCCCGGCGTGAAGGAAGATGTCACCGACATCATCCTGAACCTCAAGGGTCTGGTCGTGTCCTCGGAGGAGGACGAGCCGGTCACGATGTACGTGCGCAAGCAGGGCCCCGGCACCGTCACCGCCGGTGACATCGTGCCGCCGACCGGTGTCGTCGTACACAACCCGGACATGCACATCGCCACCCTGAACGACAAGGGCAAGCTGGAGATCGAGCTCGTTGTCGAGCGCGGTCGCGGCTACGTCCCCGCCGTGCAGAACAAGGCGTCCGGCGCGGAAATCGGCCGGATCCCGGTGGATTCGATCTACTCGCCGGTGCTCAAGGTGACCTACAAGGTCGAGGCCACCCGTGTCGAACAGCGCACCGACTTCGACCGTCTGATCCTGGACGTGGAGACCAAGAACTCCATCAGCGCACGGGACGCGCTCGCCTCGGCGGGCAAGACCCTGGTCGAGCTCTTCGGCCTGGCCCGTGAGCTCAATGTCGAAGCCGAAGGCATCGAGATCGGCCCTTCGCCGGCCGAGGCGGACCACATCGCCTCGTTCGGCCTGCCGATCGAGGACCTGGACCTCACCGTCCGGTCCTACAACTGCCTCAAGCGCGAGGGTGTGCACACCGTGGGCGAGCTCGTCGCCCGCACCGAGTCGGACCTGCTGGACATCCGCAACTTCGGCCAGAAGTCCATCGACGAGGTGAAGGTCAAGCTGCACGCGCTCGGCCTCTCGCTGAAGGACAGCCCGGCGTCGTTCGATCCTTCGTCTGTGGTGGGTTACGACGCGAGCACCGGAACGTGGAGCGACAGCGGCACGTTCAGTGACACCGACGGTGGCGAGCAGGACTACGCCGAGACCGAACAGCTCTAGGCCGCTGGGGTAGGCACCCCGGCCCGGCCTCACACAAGGAGAACAAACAATGCCCAAGCCCAAGAAGGGTGCTCGCTTCGGCGGGTCGGCGTCGCACCAGAAGGCGATCTTCGCCAATCTGGCGACGGCGCTCTTCGAGCACGGTCGTATTTCGACCACCGAGTCCAAGGCCAAGGCGCTGCGCCCCTACGCCGAGAAGCTTGTCACCAAGGCGAAGGGCGGCACCCTTGCCGACCGTCGCGAGGTGCTCAAGGTGATCCGCAACAAGGACGTCGTGCACGAGCTCTTCGCCACGATCGGCCCCTCGTTCGAGGGTCGCGAGGGCGGCTACACGCGCATCACCAAGACGCTGCCGCGTAAGGGTGACAATGCGCCGATGGCCATCATCGAGCTGGTCCGCGAGAAGACCGTGACCAACGAGGCCGACCGCGCTCGTCGGGTCGCGTCGTCCAAGAAGACCGAAGAGGCTCCGGCCGCTGAGGTTGTCGAGGAGACCGCTGACGAGGCCGTTGCCGAGACCGCTGAGGTCGAGGCTCCGGCTGCCGATGAGGCCGCTGAGGACAAGAAGGACGAAGACAAGGCCTGAGGTCGCGTCCAGTTCTGAACGAGCCCGCCGCCCGCTTATGCGGGTCGGCGGGTTCGTTCGTTGACGAGGAGATCGAAGTGAGCGCGGAGGACTCGATGCTGTCGGCTGCAACG
The DNA here is from genome assembly GCF_050955855.1 of Nocardia sp. CA-128927. Classification (NCBI taxonomy): domain Bacteria; kingdom Bacillati; phylum Actinomycetota; class Actinomycetes; order Mycobacteriales; family Nocardiaceae; genus Nocardia; species Nocardia sp. CA-128927. Next base: position 1,288,493 of record NZ_CP192087.1, read on the forward strand.
TCGTCGGATTCGGCTGAGCCGAAGCAGGATTCGGTACCGGTCGACGCGACCGCACGTCCGTCGAGCCGCTTTCGGCTCGATATCAGTTACGACGGAACCGATTTCACCGGCTGGGCGCGGCAGCCCGGGCTGCGCACCGTGCAGGGTGTGCTGGAGGAATCGCTGAGCAAGGTGTGCCGGGAACCGGTGCAGCTGACCGTCGCTGGCCGCACCGATGCCGGTGTACACGCCGAAGGGCAAGTCGCACACTTCGATACGGCCGCCGAGATCGACCCGGATCGGCTGGTGCACCGGATGGCGCGCTTCCTGCCGAAGGACGTGCGCATCAAGGAGATTCGCGTCGCCCCACCCGAATTCGACGCTCGCTTCTCGGCGATTCGCCGCCACTACGTATACCGGCTGACCACCGCCCCCTACGGTGCCGAACCGTTGCAGGCGCGCGGCATCGTCGCCTGCCGGCACGACGTCGATATCGAGGCCATGCGTGCGGCGTCCCGAAACCTGTTGGGCCTGCACAACTTCGCCGCGTTCTGCCGCCGCCGCGAGGGCGCGACCACGGTCCGCGAACTCCAGCGCTTCGACTGGGCCCGGCACGGTGATCTGCTCACCGCGTACGTCAGCGCGGACGCCTTCTGCTGGTCCATGGTTCGTAGCTTGGTCGGCGCCGTGCTCGCGGTGGGCGAGGGCCGCCGCACCCCGGACTGGGTGGGCGGTCTGCTCGCGGAAACCGAACGCTCCAGCTCGGTCACCGTCGCTCCCGCGCACGGCCTGAGTCTGGTCGCCGTCGATTACCCCGCCGACGCGGACCTCGCCGCCAGGAACGCGCAGACCAGAGAGGTGCGTACGGTGCCGTCCGGCGAAGGCTGTTGCGGCAGCTGAATCTCGCACTCCGAGGTTTCGCTTTGCCGGAATACCAACGATGGCACGGTGGTTCCGCAAAGCATGACAAACGAGGGTCTCGGACGGTTCGGTGTGTGGCGGGCGTACAACCTATTCACTCCGGAAGACGCACAGGAGCTGGAGAAATCCGGCTACGGGACGCTGTGGCTCGGGTCGTCGCCGCCCGCCGATCTGTCGACCGTCGAGCCGTTGCTCGCGGCGACGGAGACGATCAATGTGGCGACCAGCATCGTGAACATCTGGTCCTCGCCCGCGAAGGAGGCCGCCGAGTCGTTCCATCGGATCGAGGCGCGGTTCCCCGGACGTTTCCTGCTCGGTGTCGGCGCGGGTCACCCGGAGCACACCGGTGCATACCGCAAGCCCTACGACGCCCTCGTCGAATACCTCGATGAGCTCGACGAACTGGGCGTTCCGGCCGAGCGCCGCGCTGTGGCCGCCCTCGGCCCGCGGGTGCTGAAGCTGGCCGCGGAGCGCTCCGCGGGACCGCTGCCCTACTTCGTGCCGTCGACGCACACCGCGCAGGCCCGCGCCACCCTCGGCCCGGATGCGTGGATCGCCACCGAGCACAAGGTCGTGCTGACCGACGATGCGCAACAAGCACATTCGCTCGCGGACGGCATCGTCGGGTTCTACCTCGGCCTGACGAACTACGCCTCGAACCTGACCAGGCTCGGCTTCACCGACGAAGAGCTCGCCAACCCCGGCGGCCGCGTCTTCGATGCCGTCATCGCACACGGCACGCCGGAGCAGGTCGCCGCCCAGCTCACGGCGCACCTGGATGCCGGTGGCAATCATGTTGCGGTGCAGGTGCTGAACGACGACTACGTGTCCGCCCTCCGCACGCTGGCCCCGCTGCTGAACACCGGCAGCTGAGCGGCGCAGGCGGGAAGTCTGCCACCAATCGCACCCCGGACAAGGTCCAGACACCTTGTCCGGGGTGCGTTTTTGTGCCAGGGCAAGTTCGGCGGGCAATCGCCTTCGGCGGGCAATCGCCCTAAGGGACTGTTAGGAACAGGCCCGGACTGTTCCGTCACGGCTGTGACAGCAGACACACTCGATCTCGGCTGACGCGCTGATGCGTCGAAGAAGGAGATCTTGTGACTACGACAAAGCCCGTGAGCGAGCGGCGGGTCGTCGCGAACGTGCTGCGCGGATCCATCGGCAACCTCGTCGAGTGGTACGACTGGTACGTCTACGCCGCGTTCAGCGTCTACTTCGCGAAAACGTTCTTCCCGAAGGACGATCCGACGGCGCAGCTGCTCTCTACGGCGGCCGTTTTCGCCGTCGGCTTCCTGATGCGTCCCATCGGCGGCTGGCTGCTCGGCCGCTACGCCGACAAGTTCGGCCGCCGCTCCGCGCTGACGCTGTCGGTGACGGTGATGGCGGCGGGTTCGCTGCTGATCGCGGTGACCCCCGGCTACCAGACCATCGGCCTCGCCGCGCCGGCGATTCTGCTGATCGCCCGGCTGCTGCAAGGCCTTTCGGTCGGCGGTGAATACGCCACCAGCGCAACGTATCTGTCCGAGGTCGCCTCGTCGGGCAAGCGCGGGTTCTACTCGAGCTTCCAGTACGTCACCCTGGTCGCAGGCCAGCTCGTCGCGCTCGGCGTGCAGATCATCCTGCAACAGTTCCTGACCAGTGCGGAAATGAACAACTGGGGCTGGCGCATCCCGTTCTTCATCGGTGCGGCCGGCGCGCTCATCGTGATGTGGCTGCGGCGCAGCATGGACGAGTCCGAGCAGTTCGAGGCCGCGGCCGCGGACCCCGAGAACCGGGTCTTCATCACCGACGGGATCGCCGAGCACGCCTACCAGTACGGCAAGGACAAGGCCGCCGAGTCGGCCGCCGCGCAGCGGGGCGAGCCGAAGCCGCCGCCCGCGCGCGGTTCGTTGCGGATGCTGTTGCAGTACCCACGTGAATGTCTGCTGGTGATGGGTCTGACGCTGGGTGGAACGGTCGCGTTCTACACGTACACGACCTACATGCAGAAGTTCATGATCAACACGTCGGGCATCTCCAAGGGCACGGTCGCCTGGATCAACTTCATCGCCCTGCTCGTGTTCGTGGTGCTGCAGCCACTGGCGGGCGCGCTGTCCGACCGGATCGGGCGGCGCAAGCTGCTCATCTTCTTCGGTGTCGCGGGCACGCTGCTGACCGTGCCGATCATGACCGTGCTCGCGCACACCACGAACGTGCTTGCCGCGTTCGCGCTGATGATGCTGGCCCTGGTGATCATCACCGGCTACACCTCGATCAACGCCATCGTGAAGGCCGAGCTGTTCCCGACCAAGATTCGCGCACTCGGTGTCGGCCTGCCCTACGCGCTGACCGTCGCCATCTTCGGCGGCACCGCGGAAACCATCGCCCTTGCGCTGAAGAAGGCGAACCACGAGTCGGTGTACTTCTGGTACGTCGCGGGGTGCATCCTCGTCTCGCTGGTCACGTACTTCTTCATGCGGGAGACCTCGGCGTCGTCGACGATCGAGGCCGAGGGATCCGCCGCCACCGACATCGGGGTGGGTGCCGAGCCGAGCCGCCCGCTGGCCACCGTGCGTGACTGACCGCCCGGCACACGCGCCGATCGACCCGCTGTGGGACGATCGGCGCGTGCGGCTTGCGGTGGTCGAAGATGACGACGGCGTCGGTGACGCGCTGGTCGAGGCGCTGAACGCCCGGGGATACCGGGCGGAGCGCAAACGGCGCGGCGCGGATCTGCTGATGTCGCACCGCGGTTATGACGCGGTCATTCTCGACCTCGGCCTGCCCGATGCGGACGGGCTCCAGGTGCTGCGGCAGTTGCGCGAAGTGAGTCAGGTGCCGGTGCTCATCCTGACCGCGCGCAGCGACGAACGTTCGATCGTGCGTGGGTTGCGTGGCGGTGCGGACGACTACATCGTGAAGCCGCCGCGCATCGCGGAACTGATGGCCAGGCTGGAAACCGTCACCCGGCGCGCGGCCGCCGCGGCGCAACCGGCGCAGGCGGTGGTGGTCTCCGGGGACGTGCGGGTGGACCTGCAGGCGCGGGGGGTCGAGGTCGGCGGCGCGCCGATCACGTTGACGCAGAAGGAATTCGAACTGGTGCAGGCGCTGGTGGAGCGGCCGGGCGCCGCGGTGAGCCGCCAGCAGCTGATGGACCGGATCTGGGGCGACGCGTTCGTCGCGGTCTCGCGGTCGCTGGACGTGCACATGACGGGGTTGCGCGCCAAGCTGAATCGGCCGGGGTTGATCACTACGATTCGCGGCTACGGGTATCGGTGGGGGCAGTGACCAGGGGCAGGCCGTGCGGCGTCGCCTACTCATCGCGCTGACCGTGTTCGCCGCGATCGCGGTGCTGGCGTTCGCCGTCCCGCTGTCGCTGACGGTGGCGACGAGCCGGACTCAGCAGTTGGTGCTCGCCCGCTCCGGTGATGCCGACCGGTTCGCCAATCTGGCCGCTGCCGCCTCGACCGCCGGCGACAGTCGTGCACTGTCCGACGAAGTCGGGCGCTATCACGAGCTGTACGGCGAGAACGTGCTGGTAGTCGATGCCAAAGGGGCGACAACCGCCAACGGCGGCGCGAACATCGAGGATCCCGGCATCGGCGCTGCGGTGGCGGCGGCCCGGCGCAACCAGCGTCCGCACGCGGTGGATCAGCTGACGCCGTGGGGCGAGCCGACGATGCTGATCGCGCGCCCGGTCGGTACCGGAGTGCAGGTGAGCGGCGCGGTGGTGATCCAGGCGTCGACCGCGCGGGCGCGCGCCGATATCGCGCGGACCTGGGCGTTGATCGTGCTCGGCGGCGCGGTCGCGATGGCCCTGTTCACCTTGCTCGCACTGACTTTGAGCCGCTGGGTGCTGCGGCCGCTGGCGGCGCTCTCGCACGCGGTCGCCGATCTCACCGCGACCCTGCCCAAGCCGCGCGCCGAATCGGTTGCCGCGAAACATCACGCGTCGATCGCCACGCATCACGGCGGTCCGCCCGAAATGCGTGCCGTCGCAGAATCGTTCGACGCCATGGCGCTGGCCGTCGCGGACTCGGTGGACGCGCAACGCCAGCTCGTCGCCGATACCGCGCACGCCATGCGCAACCCATTGGCCGCCTTGATGATTCGACTCGATTCGCTGGAGCATGCGATACCCGGCAACGCGGCGAACACCTTTCGTAGTGCCAGCGCGGAGGTCGAACGGCTGACCGCGCTGCTCGACGGCCTGCTCGCCCTCGCCTCCGCCGAAACCCCCGCCGCCTTCGACCTGGCCGAGCTCGGGGAGGACGACAATCATTGCGACGCGGTGCAAGTGGTCGCCGACCGCTTCGACGCGTGGCGCTCGGCGTATGAGGCCGCAGGGCAGGAACTGCACATCACGCCGTCTACCGAACACGCCGACGCCGCCGTGTCCGCCGACGTGCTTGCGCAGATCCTCGATGTGCCCCTGAGTAATTCGTGCCGCTACGCGGGACCCGGCACTCGGACGGTACTCACCGTCACCACCGACCCCGGCTGGGTCGCCCTCACCGTGCAGGACAACGGCGCAGGTGTGCGTGCCGACGAGATCGACCGGCTGACCACCCGCTTCTTCCGCGGCTCGACGGCCGTCAGCGGCGGCTCCGGCCTCGGCCTCCCCATCGCCGCCGCCCTCGCGCAGGCCCGCGGCGGCACCCTGGCCGTCGCAGCGATCGACCCGCAAGGCCTTGCCGTCCAGATCCGATTGCCAGCTGCGGAGTCCACATGATCGCGCGCTGGCATCGGATGGTGCGGCACTCTCGCCGTAGTGGCGATCGACCCGTACAGCCTCGCCGCGCATATCAGGCAGTCTGCTGCGGAGTCCACATGATCGAGCGCTGGGACTGGTCGGTGCGGCACTCCGGTCGACCTGCACGGCGTCGCTGTTCGCGACGGTTGGCCTGCGGTGGTGAGCACATGGCGGAGCTGGTACAGCGCTCTCGCCGTGGCGGCGATCGACACGTGCGCCCTCAGCGTCCACGGCAGTCCGTCCGCGGCGGGGTGCGCATGGCAACGCGGAACCGGTTGGTGCGGGCGGCATTCGGTGCTTCGGGCGGATGCGGGGTGTCGTGGTGATGATGCGGCGGCGAGGGTTTCTGGCGCTGAGTGGTGTGGCTGCGGCGGCGGGCATTGTCGGGTGTGGGCCGAGTGGAGGTGGGCCGGTTGTGCGGTTGGCGTCGGGTGAGGTGGGCGGGTTCTACTACGCGTTTGCCGGATTGCTGGCTGCCGCTGCGGCTCGGGCGGGGGATGTGCGGATCGAGCGGGTGACTACGTCGGGGTCGCAGGAGAACCTGGCGTTGCTGGCCAACGGGCAGGTGAATGCGGCGTTGGCGCTGTCGGATTCGGTGGGGGACACCACGGATCGGGTATTGGCGCTCGGGCGGGTGTATGAGAACTATCTGCAGCTCGTGGTGCGATCGGATAGTTCGATCGGAAGCGTCGCGGCGCTGCGTGGCACCCGGGTGAACCTGGGGGCCGAAGGGTCGGGGGCGGCGTTGACCGGCGATCGGATCCTGCGGGTGGCCGGGCTGGATCCCGAAGTGGACGTGCGGATTTCGCATCGGTCGCTGCGGGATGCGATGGGGGAGTTGACTTCTGGAGAGGCGGACGCGCTTCTGTGGGCCGGGGGCGTACCGACCAGCGTGCTGGAGATTCCCAAACGCATGCGCCTGGTGGACATGGGTGACCTGGCCGTGCCGATGCGCGAGCGGTTCGGACCGGTGTACGACCGGGTGGAGATCCCCGCCGACGCCTATCCCGGCGGCGTCGCCGTGCACACCATCGGCGTGGCTAACTTCCTGCTCGCCGCCGCATCGATGCCCGACGATGTCGCCGCATCGATCGTCGAACTACTGGTGTACCAAGCGGATTCGCTGGTGCCCACCGAGGCGGCGGGCACGCAATTCCTCGACGGCCGTTCCCTCATCGGTACGGCACCCGTCCCGCTGCACCCAGGTGCCGCCGACGTCTACCGCCGCTGGCACGGTTAGCCCAACAAAGCCGCACACCTTCTGACTTCCCGCACACCGACTCGCCGCACTAACACCCGTGCGTGTGTCAAAGCCCGTGCGTCTGTGGTCAGGAGCGGACCAGCCGGGCGATGGCGTCGGTGGCCTCTTTGATCTTCGCCTCGGCTTCCGGGCCACCCGCTACTGCGGCGTCCACCACGCAATGACTGATGTGGTCTTCGAGCAACCCCATCGCGACCGCCTGCAGCGCCTTGGTCATCGCGGAGACCTGGGTGAGGATGTCGATGCAGTACTTCTCCTCCTCCACCATCCGCTGCAGCCCACGCGCCTGCCCCTCGATGCGACGCAGCCGCTTGAGGTAGTCGTCCTTCGCGGTGATGTAGCCGTGCGCGGCATGATCGTGCGCGGTGTGGTCCTGGGGGGTGGGGGTCACCGTGTCTCCTCGCTGGCTGCCGGTCTGCGGCCGGACCGGATTAATACCCCCCTAGGGTACAGTTTCCGGTCGGAGTTGTCAGGTCGGCGCCTGGTCCGCCGGGTTGCGCGGGTGATCTGCCGCCCGCTGTGTGCCTGCGGTTACGGTCCCCGTTGCGCGGCGGGCGGGCCGGGACGAGAGAATTGCGGCATGAGTTCGCATGCCAAGCCCGCGCTCGCCGTCATCGGCGGTAGCGGGTTCTACGATTTCTTCGACAACGGGGCGACCGATGTCGAGGTAGCAACCCCCTACGGTGCGCCGAGTGCGCCGATCGCGGTCGGCGAGGTGCAGGGACGGCCGGTCGCCTTCCTGCCGCGGCACGGCAAGCGGCACGAATTCGCGCCGCACACCCTGCCGTACCAGGCCAACATGTGGGCGCTGCGTTCGCTCGGCGTGCGCCGGATCTTCGCGCCGTGCGCGGTGGGCAGCCTGCGCGCGGACTGGGGGCCGGGCACGGTGGCGGTGCCGGACCAGGTGGTCGATCGCACCTCCGGCCGCCCGCAGACCTATTTCGACGGTGGTGGCGTGCACGTCTCCTTCGCCGACCCGTACTGCGACGAACTCCGCACCGCGACGATCAAATCCGCCGACGATGTGCTGCCGATGAAGGGCGCGGGCACGATGGTCGTCGTGCAGGGCCCCCGGTTCTCCACCAGGGCGGAGAGCCGCTGGTTCGCCGGGCAGGGCTGGGACCTGGTGAACATGACCGGACACCCCGAGGCCGTGCTCGCCAGGGAACTCGAGATGTGCTACGCCGCAGTCGCTTTGGTGACGGACCTGGACGCCGGACTGGAGGAGGGCACCGGCGTGCACGCGGTCGACGTGTTCGCCGAGTTCAAGCGCAATCTGGTGCCGTTCAAGGACTTGATCCGGCGCTCGGTGGCCGCGGTCACCGAAACCGACACCTGCGATCGATGCCGCGTTCATACCGGAGTGTCGCTGCCCTTCGAGCTACCCTGACCCATGCGGGGTGCCGAACAAGGGTGCGGTGAATGAGAGTGCTGATCACCGGCGCGGCCGGTTTCCTCGGAACACACGTGCGCAAGGCCGTGTCTTCCGCAGGGCATGAGGTAATCGCGGTCGATCTGATGCTCGACGCGGTGCACGGGCCGGACGTGGAGCCGCCGGACGGCGTTGCGCGGGTGGACGTGCGCGACGCCGACGCGTTGCTGCCGCTGCTGGCGGGCATCGACGTTGTCTGTCATTTCGCCGCGGTCACCACGGGCGGCGGCCCGGCCGACTTCGCGACCCACAACGACCTCGGCACCGCGGCGCTGCTCGGCGCCATGGAGCGGGCGAAGGTGCGCAGGCTGGTGCTCGCGTCCTCGATCACCGTGTACGGCGAGGGCCGCTACCGCAGCGTGCGCGGCGGGCCGTTCTGCCCGGGACTGCGCAGGCGCGCGGACCTGGATCGGGCCATGTTCGATCATCGCGCTCCGCGCACCGGGGACGTGCTGACCTGGGAGCCGGTGAGCGAGGACGCGCCGCTGCGGCCGCGCGGCAGCTACGGCGCGAGCAAGGTGGCGCAGGAAAACTATGCCTTCGCTTGGGGATTGAACGTCGGCGGCGCGGTGACGGCGCTGCGGCTGCATCAGGTCTACGGCGACGGCGCGCGGGCCGGCATGGTGGGCAAGGTGCGCGCCGCGTTGGACGCGGGTCAGGCACCGCAGGTGTTCGAAGACGGCGGGCAGGTCCGGGATTTCGTGCACGTGCGCGACGCCGCCGCGGCCGTGCTCGCGGCGATCGAGCAGGCACTGCCCGGTTTCGTGCCGCTGAACATCGCGTCCGGGCGGCCGGTCACGCTGTGGGAGGTTGCCTCGATCATGGCGAAGGCGCGCGGCGGTCCCGCGCCTGTGGTCACCGGGCGGTATCACATCGGCGACGTGCGCCATTTCGTCGCCGACCCCGAACGTGCCAGGCGGACACTGGGTTTCACCGCGACGGTGCCGCCGCAGCAGGGGCTCGCCGAGTTCGCGGCGGCACCGGTGCAGGCCGCGACGGCCGGCTGACGACTCACCCCGGTTGCGGGCGCTCGATGATATCCAGCTGAACCAGGGCGAATTCGGGTGTCGGTGTGCCGGTGGTGCCGCCGGGCAGCGGTGAGGCCTCCAGGTCGGCGACGAGCCAGTCGCCGGTGTCGGTGGCCAGGCGCATCCCGGTCAGCGTCACCCGCTCGACGCCGGAGCGGATGTCGTTGCGGGCGAGAATGATTCGGTCCCGGTCGGCGGGGTGTGGCACGGTGCGCTCGTCGGTGCCGCGGCCCCAGCGCAAGCCGGGAACGGGTTCGGTGACCCACCGGATCAGCCGCACCTGGGCCAGATCGACGATGGCGAGGTAGAGGTTCGGCTGGGCGCCGCGCAGCAGATCAAGGGTCGCGGCCTCGAACGATTTCCGTTGCGGCGCAACACTGTCGGTGACATCGACGGCCAGACCGAGCCAGCGGTACCGGTTCTCGTCGGGGTTGCGGGCGGCAAGCAGCAGCGTGCGTGGGCCGGTCCGGGCGCGCACGGTCGCCGTGTCGAGCCACCGGTCGCCGGGTGCCGATCTGGCCAGCGTGGCGACGAGATCGAGTGCGCCGTCGAATCGTTCGATCAGCTCGAAGGATTCCGCGCCGATCCAGACGATGCGGTCGTGCTCGAAATGCGGTCCGAGGTCGTAGGGGATGGCCTCGATCCGCCGGGCGCGCGCGTCGACGCCGAACGCGGCAACGCCCACCGGCGGCGGCGGATCGCCCGTGCCCACCCAGAGGCGGACCGCATGCACCCGGTCGTCGGGACCGTGCAGCGGCACCACCAGAATGCGTTGACCCGACCAGTTGTGCCGGGACTGCGGCAGTTGCTGGTCGATGCTCGTGCCGGTGGTGTAGGCCGTGGCGACGAGCGGCTGTAATCGGGTGGAAACGGCGCGCTGGAACGACTTCCACTCGCGCGGTGCCGTGCCGACCGCGAGCAGCGACCAGGTGTCGACATGGCCGAGTGTTTCGATGAGCAGCCAGCGCCCGAGTATCACGAATCCCCCTCCCGAGTCGAACACTATGCCACGGTCAGGCTGATAGCCAGTGCATATCGTGCCTGATTCGGCACTACGGACCGTGCCGGGGGTCCGCTTGCGGGGTCAGCGGGCGAAGGCGTCGGCGTGCGCGCGGGCGGTGCCATCGGGTTCCTTATCGGACCACCCCGCCCGCGTTAAGCTCACGCGATGGACACTCCGTTGCGGCTCGAGGTCATCGTGGCCAGCGTGCGTCCGGAGCGGTTCGCTCCGGTGGTCGCCGACTGGTTCTTGCGCACGATACGCGCGCATGACGAGTTCGACACGGGCGTCATAGATCTGGCGGAAACCCACCTGCCGACCGACCTCACCGACACCCCCGAGGCCGCGGCCTACCGGACCCGCCTGGCCGCCGCGGACGCGTTCGTCGCGATCACCTCCGAGTACAACCACGGGTACCCGGCGGCATTGAAGACCGCCTTCGACACCGCCAAACACGAATGGCGTGCCAAGCCGATCGGTTTCGTCTCCTACGGCGGACTCTCCGGCGGCCTGCGCGCCGTGGAGCAACTGCGTCAGGTGGTCGCCGAGATCCACATGGTCTCGATCCGCGAAACAGTCAGCTTCCACCAGGCCAAGCGCCAGTTCGACGCCGACGGCGAAACTCACGACGGCGCCGCCATCGATGCCACCACCCGCATGCTCCGCCAATTGTCTTGGTGGGCAAAAACTCTGCGCGCAGCTCGAACCGCAGACCCGTACCCTGGCTGATCACCGCCGCGCACCAATCGTTGCGCCGCGCACGAAATCGTCGGCAATTTAGTGCGCGCCGAGACAGAACATGCGCGGCCCGCTGAAGTCCGCGGCTGCGCGCCGATCAGCGTGCTGCGTACGGATGTGCCTGGCGCGCACCGATTGTGCTGCCGCGCACGAGATTGCTGGTGAATTCGTGCGCAGCGGGACAGGGGGTGCGCGGCGTCAGCCTGCCGCGACCGGTGTGCCGCGGCGGCCGCGCGGGTGGCCGATGTAGGTGGCCTCGCGGGGGATGGAGACGAGGGTCAGGTCGACCTGGGCGGTGCCGGTGCGCAGGATGACGTGGTTGCCGATCGCGCCGGGCTGGTGGATGGAGAGGTCGGGCCGGGTGGCCGGCCAGCCCATCGGGTCGCCGGTGGCGTAGATCGTGGTGACACCCGCGTGCGGGGCGGGCGCGAGCACGCCGTCCACCACGGTCGCGGTGAAACCCGCGTCGGACTGGTGGGTTTCGACCGCGAGGGTCAGCCGCTCCGGATTGCCGATGGTGGTGACCAGGTTCTCCCACGCGTGCGCGCGGTCGGTGCGGATCAGCACGCGTTCGCCGACCGCGAGCGCGCGGAACACCAATTGCTGTGCGAGATAAAGCTCTCCGGCCACATACACGGTCGAGATGCCCGCGCCGACGATGCGGACCGCGACGCCGTTGCCCTCGTCGTCGGAGCCGATCAGCTGACCGCAGCCCGAGGACGGCAAGTGCAGCGCGTCGATCACGTCGATCGGGTATTCACTCATCGGCACGGTGGCGTCCACGCCGGGCACGGCCAGCGGCAGATGGGCCAGCAGCCCGTCGCGGTGCCGCCCGTGCATCGACACCATGCCGGCGAGCTTGCTGCGCTCCGGCAGCTCGCGCGCGGTCAGCCGCCATGCGGCGCCGATGCTCACCGACTCGGCCGAGCTACCCGGCCGCAGCCGCACCGCCACCGTGGTGCCGCGCGACGGGGCCACCCACAGCTGCGCGAGCAGGTCGGAGCCGAGCCGCTTCGGGTCGACGGCCATGCCGATGTTCACACTGTTGCCGATTTCGGCGTAGCGCCAACGATGTTCGAGGGTGCGCGGATCGAAGCCGCTGGTGATCTGCAGGACCGCCTTGCGGATTTCCGGCGCGGTCAGGATGCGCGCGTTGCAGTCGGCGTCCTCCAGCGCGCGCATGATGCGCTGGGTCGCGATGGTGACCGCGCGGGAGGCGCCCTCCGCGCCGCCGCCACGCCGGGCCGCCGCCTCCGGACAGGCCACCGCGTCGAAACTGATGGCCAGCCACACGGTGCGATGCGCGGTGGCGGGCAACGGACCGAGCAGCGATTCGTAGATCTTGCCCGCGGGCGTGCCCGACCGGCTGCGGTGTCCGTGGCTGACGATGTCGATGCCGCTGAGCAGGATGTCGTGCTGGTTGAGGCATTTCGCCAGTTCCGGCAGCGGCAGCAGGTGCGAGGCGTGCACGGTGTTGCGGGCGATCCTGGTCAGCCCGCCGGGTGGGGCGAGCACCTCGACGACCGTGACCACCCGGCTGCCGTCCCAGTACAGCCCGAGCGAGCGCCCGTCGGTGCCGCGGTAGTCGACGGTCTGGCTGATCGTGTACTCGCGCTTGGTGAGGTAGCGCCACCAGGTGAGAATCCAATCGAGCACGGTGCGCTTGGCGATCGGGATCAGCGGAATCAGCGCGACGACGATGCCCACCCCGAGCGCGATCAGCGGCCGCAATCCGGCGAGCAGCGCGACTACGCCTGCTACAAACCCGATGACCTGCGCAATCAACAGATTCTGCAGCGAGATTCGGCCAAGGAGCGGCCGTGGTCCCGCCCCGGCAGGTTCCGCCATCGTCGTCCCCCAAGTACCCGGTGTCGGCCGATTAGTAGTGGCCGAGCTGAACAAGAGTCCTCGGGAACTGTACTGTGTTGCGCGAACGTGAGCACTGTTCGGGGGAGGAATAATGCCTTCAAAACCCACCACTCGATGGCAGGTGAGCGGCTACCGCTTTCTGGTCCGCCGGATGGAGCACGCCCTGGTCCGCCGGGATGTGCGGATGCTGCACGACCCGATGCGCTCGCAGTCGCGCGCCTTCGCGGCCGGGCTCGTCTTGGCGATCGTCGTATTGGCCGGCTGCGGTGTGCTGGCACTGCTGCGTCCGCAGGACAAGATCGGCAGCAGCAAGATCCTGATCGGCAAGGAGTCCGGCGGCGTCTACGTGATGCTCGACGACGTCGTGTATCCCACGCTCAACCTGGCCTCGGCACGCCTGGCCGCGGGGGACGCGTCCAAGCCCGCGATCGTCAAGGAATCCGAGCTCGGCAAGAAGCCGCGCGGCCAGCTGATCGGCATCCCCGGCGCGCCCGGTTCGCTGATCTTCGACAAGGCGGGCAAGGGGCGAGCCTGGACGGTCTGCGATTCGTTGAAGACCGACGGCAGCGACGACCGCACCACCTCCGTGCTGATCGGCGACCTCGACCTCGGCGACAAGGCCGCGCCCATGGTGAAGGACAAGGCGCTGCTGGTGAAGGGTAAGGACGCGACTTACCTGGTGTGGAACAACACGCGCGCCCGCGTCGACATGAACGACCCGTACGTCACCGGCCCGCTGAAGATCCGCGGCGCGACGCCGCGACCCATCAGCGAGGGCCTGCTGAACGCCATTCCCGAAGTGAATCCGATCATGCCGCCGAAGATCGACGATCCGGGCGGGATCCCCAACGGCTATTCGATCAACAACCTGAAGATCGGCACGGTAGTTCAGCGGGCGGGCAAGGAAGACCAGAACTACGTGCTGCTGCGCGACGGCTTGCAGCAGATCAACCCGCTGACCGCCGAGATCATTCGCGTTTCGCAGCGGAACCCGGACCACGGCACGGCCGTCAGCGACAACGAGGTGACCCTGCCGCCGCCGTCCAAGGCGTTGCGCGTGGACACCTACCCGGCGACCGCGCCGACGATCGTCCAGCCGAACTCGCGGCCGGTCAGCTGCCTGTCGTGGCAGCCGATCGCCGGTGCGGCGGGTAACTCCGACGTCGCCGTGCGCGCGAACCTGTCGGTCATCGACGCCACCGACCTGCCGATGCCGAAGAGCGCCAAGCTGGTTTCGCTCGCGCAGGCCGACGGCAAGGGCGACAACGTCGACTCGGTGTACTTCAAGCCGGGCTCGGGCGCCTTCGTGCAGACCACCGGCATCGAACCGGACAGCCGCCGCAAGGACAGCATGTTCTACGTCTCCGACACCGGCGTCCGCTACGGCATCAAGAACAGCGATGCGGCGAAAGCGCTTGGCATGGACGCGGAATCGGGCGTGACGCCGGAACCCGCGCCGTGGCCGATCGTGGGTCTGCTCGCCGGTGGGCCGACGATGGGCCGCGAGGAGGCGATGGTCGCGCACGACGGCATCGCGCCTGATCCGAGCCCCGCCAAGCAACCGGTCGCCTCGGCGAAGTAGCCGAGCTAGCGGCCGTCCGCGCCAACGGGTTTCGCGCCGTCGGTCGCGTGCAGCGCCGCGACTTCGGCGCGCAGCGCACGGACCTCCTCGACCAGGACGTTGATCTCCCGGTCGGTGCGGTCGGCGGTCTCCTCGACCGTCTTCAGCTGATCGATCACCCAGCTGGTCGTGGTGCCGATGGCGAAGGAGATCAGGCCGATGCCGAAGGTCATCAGCACCAGCGAGATCAGCCTGCCCTCGACGGTGACCGGGTAGACGTCGCCGTAGCCGACCGTGGTGACCGAGACGGCCGACCACCACAGCGCGTCACCGAAGTTCAGCACCTTGCTGCCCTCGACGCCGTACTCGGCGTCGAAGAAGGCCAGGCTGCACAGGAACAGGATCAGTACCGAGCTGCTGCCGACGAAGACCGAGAGTCGAGTGCGGTGGGTCAGTGTGTGCCGATTCAGCGTGCCGAGCACCAGTACCGCCGCGCGCACCAGCCGCAGCGGACGAAACGGCGGAACGAGCACGATCAACAGTTCCACCGGGTGGGTGCGCAGGAATTCCCAACGGCGAGTGGACAATCCGAACCGCACCAGGAAGTCGACCGCGAACAGGACCCAGATCACCACGTCGACCCGGCCGAGCCAGGCGTCCAACTGTGGCGAGGCGCCGGTATCGAGGACGAACCAGGCGTAGACGCCGAGGAACAGCACGGCGAGCACCACCATCGGGACGCCGGTGGCCTTCTCCCACGCCTGCCTGCGGCTCAGTCTGCTGCTGGTTGCTTGTTCTGTGTGCACCATGGGGACTACCTGCGTCGATCGGATCCGGCACCCTGTGTACCGCAGTTTGCCGTGCAGACGCTACAGGCAGTTCGGCCGCCGCCCGGTCAGGCCGCGCGAGTCGCCGAGCCGAGCCGTACCCGACGGCCGGAACAGCAACCGTTGAGGTCGGTGTGTCTCGCCGACTACATGTCGTCGCCGGATACGCCGAATCGGCGGCGGATCGGGAAGGACGCGAGCATGCCGAGAATCAGCAGGATGGCGACGGTGCCGCTGCCGATCAGCGCGATGTTGCGGGCGTGGTTGTCCGGGGGCGGCGCCGGGGCGGGCACCGCGAGTTGCACCTGCTTCGGCGCGGTGGGCCGTTTCGGCGGTAGCGGTTTCGTGGTTTCGGCGGTGAGCGCCGCGACCGGGTCGATCGCGCCGTAGCCGACGTAGGAGTTCCAACCCTCGCCGGGTGCGTGCGCCGTGGCCTGGATGCGCTTGATCACCTCGAGTGCGCTCAGCTCGGGGAAGCGGGCGCGGACCAACGCGACCACACCGGACACGTAAGGCGCGGCAAAGCTGGTGCCGTTGAGGGGTACCAGCTGTTCACCCTCGTACTTGCCGGTGATGGTGCCGGTGCCGCGGGGATCGAGCGAGACGATGTTCTCGCCGGGTGCGGCGATGCCGACCCACGGGCCGGGGACGGTGAATTTCGAAGGCGCGCCGTTGTTGTCGATCGATCCGACAGACAGCACGTAGTCATCGAAGCGGGCGGGCGTGACGTTGGTGGTGAGGTTCTTCCACGGATCGTTCTCGGGATGCAGCGGATCGATGACGTTGGGGTTGCCTCCCTTGCACTTGTCGTCGGTGTTTCCCGCGGCGACCACCACGACGGAGTTCATCTCCAGGGTCGCGTAGCGCACCGCGGCACCGACCGCGGCGTCGTCGGGCTGCTGGCTGCCGGGTACGCAGGAAACCAGGGAGATGTTGATGACCGAGGCATGCCGGTCGGCGGCGCGGCGGATGGCCGACGCGAGCGCATTGATATTGCCGTAGCCCTTGGCCGGGTCCTCGGGCCGCTTGTCCTGCCTGCCCGGTATCTCGTACAGCGCGCTGGTCTGGCGAATCGACAGGATGCGCGCGTCCGGCGCGACCCCGGAAAAGCCTTGTCCGTCTACCGGTTTCGCGGCGATGATGCCCGCGACGACGGTGCCGTGCGCATCGCAGTCCTCGCTGACGCCGTCGCCGGGATCGGCCACGTAGTCGCCGCCCGCCTCGACATCGGGCAGCCGCGGATGACGGGCGACGCCGGTGTCGATGACCGCGATGAGCTGGCCATCACCCCGGGAGAACTCCTGCGCTCGCTTCAGACCGAGGGACAGTTGCGGAGCAGGCACGGTAGGGCCTTCGCCGCCCTGCTGGGTGGAGTAGCAGGGCGAGTTGGCCGGATGTTCGGTCTTGTCCGGCGGCCGCGCCGGGTCGCCGGGTAGCAGCGCGCCCGGATTGACCGGCGGCGGCCGATCCGCATGTGCCACACCCTGACTCGCGCCCAACCCGAACGACATGCTCAGCGCGAGCACCGCTGCCGCCGCGCCGGTGCGCAGGATCCGGTTCACAGCCCGCGGACGAGGGAGTAGAGGCTGGCCACCCAGAACACCAGGGGGAGAACGGCGGCCACGAAGGCGTACTCGAGTAGTTCGACGGCGCGGCGCATCGGCGGGGTAGCCGACTGGTTCGGGATGACGAGGCCGAGGATCAGCGCGGCGATCAGGATGACCATCGCGGCGCCGAACACCGCGAGCGGCTGGTCCATCGCGAAACCGGCCCCCACCAACATGATCAGCACGATGCCCGCGCCGCCCGCGATGAGCACGACAGCTTGTTCGGCGCCCGCGTAGGTGCGGCTGCGGAACATCAGCACGGCCGCGCACACCAGCGCGAGGGCGATGCCCTGCCAGTACGGATCGTCCGCCCGCGGGTCGGTGGCGGCCAGCGCGCCGACGACGGTGACCAGGGTGGTCGCGGCGACCAGGCCGGCCAGGTACATCCGGGCTCGCTCCGACTTCACCCGCAGTGCCTCCATGGTCGGCAGGGCACGGTGATCGTCGGGGTCGTCCTCGGTGGGGTCGATCGGGGTGCCCGGCGACGGGACCGGCGGCAGCGGCAGCTTGGCGAGCAGCATGGAGATCCGCGGTGCCAGGGCGAGGCCGGCCAGGCCGAGCGCCGCGGCGCCCGCGCCGATCGCGCGTTCCGGCTGCGCGGTGAGCAGCCCGACCAGCGCGGCGGGCACCGCGTACACCGCGAGGGTGGTCGCGCCGATGAACAGCGCGAGCCCGACGCCGCTCACCCGCCACGCCAATACCGCGGTGGCGCCGAGCAATACGGAGCCGAGCAGGATGTGCGGCCAGCCGTAATGGTCGGGCACGTAGAGCATGCCCGCGGTGAACGCGGTCGGTAGCGCGCAGCCGCCGAGCACCAGTGCCGTCGAGGTGTCGCCGTACATCCGGCTGAGCACCATGGCCGCGACCACCAGCAGGATCGTCACGGCGAGCGCGACCGAACCGCTGACCCAGTAGGGCAGCGAGCCGGGAGAGAGGAGCAGGCCGAGACAGCCGACCAGCATGGTGAGTGCCGCGAGCACCGAACCGGTGATCCGCGCGACCTTCGGGGTCCAGCTGCGGTAATGGTCGGTGTCGGCGATCGCGACGTTGTACATGATGTCGTCGAACAGCGGCGTCGGCGCGGTGTGCGAGGCGCTCTCCAACATGAGCAGCTCGCCGTCGCGGACACCGTGCTCGCCGAGGCTCAGCGAATTGGAGAAGGGGGGATGACCGATGCGCGCCAGCACCCACTCGGCGGGCTCGAAGCGCTCGCCCTCGTTGTCGAAGTCGTTGGTGCGGCTGTGCTGTGCGACCATGTCGACGACGCTCGGGATCACCAGTGCGACAGGCACGTCGACCGGGATCGCCATGTCCACCTGGGTGTGCTTGGCGAGGATGGTCACCCGGGCGAGGTCCGGTGCGCGGACGATGCCGTGCGAGGAGTTTTCATCGATGTGGTCAAGTCGCGCGTGCGTCAAGCTTCCCCCAACTCGTCTTCTACCTCGTATTTTCGCAAACCCGAGACCCTACGTCGAGTTTGCGAACCCACGGTTCGGGCAGCAGAATGCTGGTCGAACTGTACGACATGTCGGGCACGGCCTCTACACTGAGCCGGAATCACAGCAGTCGAGGAGGGGGATTCTCGCACCATGAGGGAGCATCGCGACCGAATCATGTGCCAGTGTGCCGTGCACATTCCGGAGCCGAGCGCTAGCGAGGCGGAGGAATGAGTACCGTCCGGTTCCAGCGTCGCGCGCGCCGGGAGATGCCGCGTTCGCCCGGCGGCGAGGTCACCCTGCAGCCGCCGCCCGAGATCCCCCGGGTGACGCCGGGCAATCTGCTGATGAAGCTGATGCCGGTCGTGATGATCATCGGCATGGTCGGCATGATGGCGCTGCTGTTCACCCAGGGCGGCGGCATCGGGTCCAACCCGATGAGCATGATGTTCCCGCTGATGATGATGTTCTCGATGGTCGGCATGTTCGCCGGTCAGGGCGGTGGCAAGGGGGCGAAGGCCGCCGAGGCGAACGAGGACCGCAAGGACTATCTGCGTTATCTGGATCAGGTGCGCCGCGACGTCGACAACACCTCGACCCAGCAGCGCGCCTCGGTCGAGTGGAGCCACCCAGAGCCCGGCCTGGTCTGGATGCTCGCGGGCACCAGCCGGATGTGGGAGCGCCGGGCCGGCGACAAGGATTTCTGCCACGCCCGCATCGGCGTCGGCGGGCAGCGGCTGGCGACCCGCCTGGTCGCGCCGGAGACCGGACCGGTCGAGGAGCTGGAGCCGATCGCGGCCGTCTCGCTGCGCCGTTTCGTGCGCGCGCACTCGACCGTGCCCGACCTGCCGACCGCGATCGCGGTCAAGGGCTTCGCGACCATCGCGCTGGACGGCGACCGGGTCGAGGCCAGGGACATGACGCGCGCGATGCTGTTGCAGCTGTGCATGTTCCAGGCGCCGGACCAGGTGCTCGTCGCGGTGGTCTGCGGCCCGGACACCGCGCGCGAGTGGGAGTGGACCAAGTGGCTCCCGCACACCCAGCACCCCGACGCGCAGGACGGCATCGGCACTCAGCGGATGTTCTACGGCTCGATCCGGGAGGCCATGGCGGGCTTGCAGCCGCTGCTCGGCAACCGGGTCCGGTACTCGCGCAACCAGCCTGCCAACGCCAACATGGTGCACATCGTGATCATCGTCGACGGCGGCCTGCTCGAGGCCGAGGACGATCAGCTGCGCGAGTCCGGCTATGAGGGCGTCACCATCATCGACCTGTGCGGATACGCACCGCGGTTGGCGGTGTCGCGCGGCATCAAGATGATCGTGGAGAACGGCGAGTGCGTCGGCCGCGGCGCGACCGGTAACCAGGAGCGCTTCGCGCTGATCGACCGGATCAGCCCGCAGCAGGCGCAGCAGGTGGCCCGCAGGCTCGCGCCGTACCGCGCCGCGACCCAGCGCAGCAGCGACGTGGAAACCGATGACTCCGAGGTCATTTCGACCTGGAGTCAGCTGATGGGCCTCGGCGACATCGGCATGTTCAACCCCGAACACGCCTGGCGGCCGCGCTACGGCCGGGAGCGGCTGCGAGTCGCCTTCGGCGTCGGCGCCGACGGCCTGCCGGTCGAACTCGATATCAAGGAAGCCGCCGAGAACGGCATGGGCCCGCACGGTCTGTGCATCGGCGCCACCGGTTCCGGTAAGTCGGAGTTCCTGCGCACGCTGGTGCTCAGCCTGCTCGCCACCCATTCGCCGGACCAGCTCAACCTGGTGCTCGTCGACTTCAAGGGCGGCGCGACCTTCCTCGGCTTGGACAGCGTGCCGCACGTCGCGGCCGTCATCACCAACCTGGAAGAAGAGGCCGACCTCGTCGACCGGATGAAAGACGCGCTGGCCGGTGAGATGAACCGCCGCCAGGAGGTGCTGCGCGCCGCGGGCAACTTCGCCAACGTCTCCGAATACGAGAAGGCCCGCGCGGCGGGCGCCGACCTCGATCCGCTGCCCGCGCTGTTCGTGGTGCTCGACGAGTTCTCCGAACTGCTCACCCAGCACCCGGATTTCGCGGAACTGTTCGTGATGATCGGCCGGCTCGGCCGCTCGCTGCACGTGCATCTGCTGCTCGCCTCGCAGCGCCTGGAAGAGGGCAAGCTGAAGGGTCTGGAGAGCCACCTTTCCTACCGGATCGGCCTGAAGACCTTCTCTGCCAACGAATCCCGCCAGGTCCTCGGTGTCCCCGACGCCTACAACCTGCCGAACAACCCCGGTGGCGGCTACCTGAAGTCGGACTCCGGCGAGATCGTCCGGTTCCAGGCCTCCTATGTCTCCGGTCCGTATGTCGGCGGCGGCTCGCAGCGCGACATCACCGTCGCCACCCAATCCGGCGACATCGATATCAAGGCCCGGCCGTTCACCGCCACGCACGTGGATTTCCGTGCGGTGGACCGGGTTCCGCTGCCCGCCGAGCCCGGCGAGAGCGAGCATCAGGGCGACGACGGCGAGCAGGTCTCCAACGTGGCCATGCTGGTCTCGCGGATCAACAGCCACGGCCGTCCCGCACACGAGATCTGGCTGCCGCCGTTGGACGAGGCGCCGACGCTCGATCAGCTCATCCCGCGCTCGATCCTCACCGGCGAGTACGCCGCGGTGGCCACGCTGCGCGCGCCTATCGGCATCGTCGACCGGCCGTACGACCAGCGGCGTGACCCGATGGTGGTCGACCTGTCCGGCGCACGCGGCAACGTCGCCATCGTCGGCGGCCCGCAGTCCGGCAAGTCGACCGCGCTGCGCACGCTGATCATGGCCATGTCGCTGACGCACACCGCCGAGCAGGTGCAGTTCTACTGCCTCGACTTCGGTGGCGGCACGCTGATGAGCCTGCAGGGTCTGCCCCATGTCGGTTCTGTCGCAAGCCGATTGGACGCGGACCAGGTGCGGCGGACCATCGCCGAGATGACCACCATCGTGCGCACGCGTGAGGCGCGGTTCCGCCAGCTCGGCATCGAGTCGATGACGGAGTTCCGTCGCCTGCGCGCCATGGATCCGGCCAGCAGCCCGGCCGCGACCGGTGCGCACGAGGATCCGTTCGGCGATGTGTTCCTGGTGATCGACGGCTTCGGCTCCATCCGCCAGGACTTCGAGCTGCTCGAACAGGTGATCATGAACCTGGCGGTGCAGGGTCTGTCGTATGGCGTGCACATCGTCATCGCGCTCAACCGATGGGCGGAGGCGCGGCCCGCGCTGAAGGATCAGATCGCCACCAGAATCGAACTGCGACTCGGCGATCCGATGGACTCCGACCTCGGCCGCAAGTTCGCCGCGATGGTCCCGCAGGGCCGCCCCGGCCGCGGTATGACGCCGGACTGCCTGCACATGCTGACCGGCCTGCCGCGCATCGACGGCAGCTCGGACCCGACCAATATCGGCCAGGCGGTCGGCGACGCGGTCGCGACCATGGCCCGCCTGACGCCGGGCCGCCCGGCGCCGCCGGTGCGCATGCTGCCGGAAGAGCTCCCGCGCGAGCAGCTGCTCTACCTGGCGGGCAACTGGCCGACCCAGGTCGACCAGTCGGTGAAGTGCACGCGAATCCCGATCGGTATCAACGAATCCGAGTTGGCCCCGGTCTACATCGACTTCGCCGAGAGCCCGCACTTCATCATCATCGGCGATACCGAGTCGGGAAAGACGACGCTGCTGCGCTCCATCGTCGAGGGCATCGCAGCGTCGAATACCCCGGACCAGGCGCGGATCATCATGGGCGACTACCGGCGTTCGATGCTCGGCATGGTGCCCGAGGGTCATCTCGCCGGTTACGGCTCGACCGCGCCTCAGTTCACGCAGAACATGGCCGATCTCGCCGCGTACGTCAGCAAGCGCACGCCGGGCCCGGATGTGACGCCGCAGCAGCTGCGGGACCGTTCGTGGTGGAGCGGGCCCGAGTTGTACGTGATCGTCGACGATTACGACCTGGTGTCCACCTCCAGCGGCAATCCGGTCCAGGCGTTGGTGGAACACCTGCCGCACGCCCGTGACCTCGGCTTCCATCTGATCATCGCGCGGCGTTCCGGTGGCGCGGGTCGCGCCATGTTCGAGGCGACGCTGGCCAGGATGAAGGACCTCGGGTCGGCCGGTCTGATCATGAGCTGCAGTCGTGACGAGGGTTCGCTGATGGGCACGACCCGGCCGAGTCCGATGCCGCCGGGGCGTGGCACGTACGTCACCAGAAATAGCGAGGGTCTGATCCAGACGGCCTGGATGCCGCAAACCTGATGTCCACCGTCGAGCTGGTGGTCACCGACACGCGCGTCTGGGCCCGTGGTGCGACGACGCACTGGGACGTGCCGCCGTCGATCGTGCTGGGCAGCAACGGGTTCGATCTGGTGGTCGGTGAGTCGCTGACACCGCCGACCCAGGTGAGTTCGGCGGTGCAGTACGTGCCCGCCGAGGCCATCGCGTTGGTGCCCCGTGTCCCGTCCGTCGTCGACGCGGTGACCGCCGTGTTCGCCGCGGTGCTGGAGAACCTGCGGGTCGCCGCGCCGTGCGACCGGATCACCCTGATCTGTCCGACCGAATGGGGTGCGTCGCGTCGCGCCGTCCTGGATCAGGCGGCTCGTCGGTTCACCCCGGACGTCGTGTTCGAGGACTTGGCGGCGCGGGCGGTCGCGGCGGACGAGGGCACCAGCCACAGCCGTCGCACGCTGGTGCTGGAGTTCGGCGCCCTCACCACCACGGCCACCGCGGTCATTCGCAGCCACGAGGGCGTGCACATCGAATCCTGCGAGCACCAGCCAACTCTCGCGCTCGCGGAGATACTGCCGGAATCGCAGGGCTTCACCGACCTGTGCGCGCTGATCGATCGGCTGCTCGACGGGCAGCCCGCCGATCTCGCGCAATCCATCGGCGTCACCGATGCGGGGAAGCTCGACCTGCTCCGCGCGGCCGTTCAGCAGCGGTGCGGGCCGAATGTCGGGCTGCGTGCGCTTACCGGGCCCGATCTCATCCGTGGTCACCAGACCGAACCGATCCACCAGTCGGAGTTGCCGACCGCGCTGCCGCAGGCCGAGTGGATGCAGCCGCTGCGCGAACGCGCAGCCGCCCAGCAGCCCCGCCGCGGCGGCGTCGGTTATGTGGGCGCGGCCATCGCCGCGGTGGTCGTGGTCGCGGCGGTCGTTGTTGGTGGCGTGGTCTTCCTGAACAGGTCCGATGACAGCCCGACCGCCGCGCCCGCTACCTCGGCCCCGAGCAGCGAACCGGCACCGAGCAGCACCGTCGCCGCGCCGACGACCACTGTCGCCGCCGCGCCGGAAACCTACGGCCGCATCCGCTTTCAAGTCCCGGCAGGCTGGCATATCGCGTCGCCGCCCGACGCCACCGGCAATTCCCGGGTGGATCTCTCCCCGGACGACGGTGCCCGCCTTCGCGTCACAGTGACGCAAACCCCGGTCGCTCCGGGTGCGAGCTACGAGCAGGTCGCGGCGAAGCTCGAGACCCAGATGAGTCAACGCCCCACCGGCGTGATGTCCGACCTGAAACGCGATGTCGTCTACGGCGGCCGCTCCACCCTCGCCTATACCGAACTACCCGGCGACGGATCCGTCGTTCGCTGGCATGTGTTGCTGGAGTATGGAACTCAGGTCAGCATCGGTTGCCAATACATCGGCGACGACTGGCAGTCTTTATCGACTACGTGTGAGAAATTCGGTAGTTCGGTGCGCGTTATCCAGTGAATTCCGCTGCGGCAGCACAACATTGCTGCCGCACACCCCGGAAACTCCCCGCACATAATTCGGGCCCCCGGCAATTGCTTGCCGGGGGCCCGAATTGACCGAGACAGGATCTCAGAAAAGGCCTGCGAGGTTGGTGTCGGTGCTCTGCAGGTCCGTGTTGCCGGTGCTGACGGCCCGGCCAGCGGTCTCCAGCGTGGCGTTCAGCTGGGTGACGCTCGTGTTCCACTGCGTCTGGAGCTGGGCGAACGCGTCGTTCGCGTCACCCTTCCAGTAGTTGGTCACGAAGTCGGTGACCTGCTTGTGGAAATCCTCGAGCATGCTCGTGATGTTCCGGGCTTCGGACACGATGGACTGGGCGCCTGCTTCGACGGCGCCGAAGTTAGAGGCAATTGTGCCTGGATCGTTTGCTGCCATCTGGAGCTTCTCCTTGTATCTGGTGGTTCGGCTGATCGATTAGGGGAGGTCCAGGCTGGATGCCTGTGCCGCCACTTGCTGGGCGAACTGCTCGTCCTGAGCCGAGAAGGCCTTGCCGGCCTTGGTCAGCTTGTCGGAGGTCTGGTCCAGCTGGTCGTTCAGCTTCCGCGCCTGGGCGAAGTAGTTGTCCATGAGCGAATCGAACGCGGCCCGGGCCTGGCCCTGCCAGGTCGCGGTGGTGTCATCCGACTTGGTGTTCAGCGCGGTGATCGCGTTCTGCAGATCGAGGTGGCGCTGCCTGCAGTTATCTGCAAACTTGGCGATGGCCTCGTCATTCGCTTCAAGCTGTCCTGCCATTTCGGCTCCTCTCGGTTTCCCGTCTCGGCCAACGGCAGAAGCCCCCAGTTGGCCTGTACATCTGATTGGACGCTCGATAGGCCTGATCGGTTCCATCCGACTCGAGAAAGTTTGGATCTCCCCCAACGGAGATCAGGCCCCAGTGTCCTTTGCCTGCTCATCCGTGCTGTCGGGGCCGCATACGGGCCGCTCGCCAGGTCACGGACGTGATCATCTTGGCATGCTTGCAACGCCAGCGCTCGGCTCCCCTCCTTCCCCCTGCTCGCTGATGTCCTGATTGGCGAGTGGGCTGGCTGCGTATACCTTACCCAACCACTATGGTCGCCGCTACAGCAGATCGCAGGGATATCGACACGAAAACCAGTGGTTCGATGGTGCGGAGCACACTGAAACCTTTTCGCGGCGACGTCTTGTTTGCAGCCTGGAGTAATCGCCCGGAGGTTATCAGCGGAAAGCTCAGGGGTATATACAGTTTTGAACTGTTGTCCCGCGCGGACTACTTGACCCGCTTCTGCAGCAGCGGAACCAACTTGTCGAGAAGTACCTGTTCCGAGGCTGGCGTCCAATTCCGGAATGCGCCCACCGCCTCGGGATCGTCCAGCGGGATGACGGTGGCTCGGGTGCCCGCGACCTGGTAGGGCAGGCCGCGCAGCCCGCCGCCGCCGGCCTCCTCGTCGGTCCGGACCGCGAGAACGTAGCTGTCGGACGTCGTCTCGAGCGAGCCCGAGCTCGGCAGCGCTCGCAGGGACGGCTCGTCCCCCTGCTTGAGGTAGTTCAAGTTGTAGACGAAGCCCAGGTCCTCGAGGAACTTTGTCTGCGCGGTGCCGCCCAGGAAGATCGACACCTGTTTGCTCGGACCGGTCGTGCGTGGCACATCCACCACCGTGATGGTCTTGCCACGGAAGGCAGGGTTGGTGGCTCGCGCCTGTTCGATCGACGGCAACGAACTGACCGCGACAGTGGAGCTGGCCGCGATGGGGGTGTCGGTGCCGGGGGAGTCGTTGCCGCCGAACTCCCAGATCCCGATGCCCGCCGCCAGGGCGACCACGACGGCGCCGACGCCCGCGCCGATGACCCAGCGTTTGCGGGAGCTCGGCGGAGTGGTCGCAAGCGCGTGTGGCGCCGAGACGGCAACGCGCGGATCGGTATTCGGCCGTGGGTCGAAGACCTGGATCGGATAGGTGGGCGAGGTACTGGTGGGCACCGGGTTGTAGCCGGGGGTGAGGGCGCTCGCGGCCGCGTCGGTGAATTCGCGGCAGGTGTTGAAACGCTGGGTGGGGTCCTTCGCCAGTGCTCGGGCGAAGACGTGGTCGATGGCGAGCGGCAGGCCGGGGTCGACCGCGGTGGCCAGCGGCGGCGGCTCGTGCAGGTGACCCATCATGACCAGCGCGGGTTGCGGTGCCGGGTACGGGTTTCGGCCGGTGAGCAGCTTGAAGAAGGCGCAGGCCAGGCTGTAGATATCGGCGCGATGGTCGAGGTGCCCGCCGACCAGCTGCTCGGGCGGGGCGTAGGCGATGGTGGCGACGAAGCTGCCGGTCTGGGTGAGCTCGGTGGTGTCGTCGTTGGACTTGGCGACGCCGAAATCGGTGAGCAGCACGCGTTCCTCGTCACCCTCGGTGGCGGAGAGCAGGAAGTTGGCGGGCTTGACGTCGCGGTGCAGCAGGCCTTTTCGGTGCGCGTAGTCGAGGCCCTTGCCGACCTCGGTGGTGATGCGCAGTGCGCGTAGCGGATTCATCGAATGCCGGTCGCGGGCCAACTCGGCCGAGGCATCGGTGCCGTCGACGTACTGCATGGCGATCCACAGCTGGCCGTCTTCTTCGCCGCGGTTGTAGACCGCCACGATGTTCGGATGGTCGAGCCCGGCGGCGAGATTGGCCTCGCGCTCGAAGCGGGTGCGGAACTCGTGGTCGTTGCTGAGTTCGCCGCTGAGTACCTTCAGCGCGTCCATGCGCGGCAGACTGGGATGTTTGGCCAGGTAGACCGTGCCCATGCCGCCCGCACCGAGCACGCCCTGGACGCGGTACCCGCCCACGATAGTGCCGGGGCTTATCGCCATGATCCACAATCTCCTGAGTCGGTGCTCCCCACGCGGCAGCATACTTGACCGCTCGGATTCGGCTCGGTGCGTCGCATTACCGGCTGTTCGCGAAGATTGCGTACTGCGCGGCGGCGCGTTGCTGCACATCCAGTAACTGGTTGCCGGTCACGAATCCCGCGTATTGGCGATAGGCGACGACACAGGTGAATCGCTTCATATCGAAGTCGAAGTCATCGCGTTTGTTCTCGATACAGATCGAATCCGGCACATTCGGTGGGGCATCGGCGTCGCGCGCCACCGGTGCGGGGGTGAGCCTTTCGGCAACAATCTTCTTGGCCGCCGCCGAATCCGGCGTGCGGACGACGATCGTGCCATCGGAAACGGCGAAGCGGTCCGCGTTCATCGCGCTGAAGCGTTGCTTCGCGATACTCAGGTCATCGGCGTATTGGATGACGCCGCGCAGATTGTAGAGCGCTTGACTGCCGACGGCGGGCCGCTCGAACTTGTTCGGATTCAGCGCGCGGCTCAGCAGATGGTCGGTGTCCCATGGCAATTGGAACAACTCTTCGTCGGTGAGCGGCTTCAGCTGGTCCAGCACGGGAAGCTGTGCGTCATAGGACTTCTCGGCCAGCGCGGTAAGTGCGGTCAGGTCCGGCTCGCGGGTGGAGACGAGGAACGCGACGACGTAGGGCCCGTGCGCGAGGGTGGTGCGCAGAAACGGCGTGCCCGGCCGCCAGTGTGCGTGGGCGGCATTGTATTTGGGCAATGGCACCGGCTGGTTCTGCTCCCGGTTGGCGCCCAGATCCGCGTCGTAGAACTCGGTTGCGGCCGTTGCCGCCCGCGCCGCGTCGGGAAACTGCATGACCATGGTGGAGATGGTCGTCGCGCGCTGCGTCGTCTTTCTCGGCCAGTCGGCCGCGATGATCGAGGTCTTCTGGTCGAAACCGGTTGTCCGGAAGCCGAACAGCAGCTTGTTCCGCGCGGCGACCGCTTTCATGGCGCCTTCGTCACCCAGTTCGCTGGGCGGCAGTCCGCGGGATATCTCGGCGGGCAGTTGGCCGTATTTCAGGCTCGGATCGATTTCAAAGGCGGGTAACACGTAGTCCGACAACCGCATCGCGGCGATGTGCGGCATCGTGATGAAATCGGGTTGGTAGTCGTCATCGTGCGCATTGAGCGGCTCGGTGGGATAGGAACCGGTGTCGAGCTTACGAATGTCGATTTCGGCGGGCTGCGATGTCCCGGACATGGTCGATCCGCAGGCGGTGACGACGGTCGCCAACAAGGCGGCGAAGGACAGCATGATGGCGCGCCTCATTTGGAATTCACCAGCAATGCGTACTCCGCGGAAATCCGCTGTTGTGCGTCGAGCAACTGGTGTGACGCCGAGAATGCGGCGTAGCGGCCGTAGGACACCGAGCAGTAGAAGCGGATCGCGAGGTTCTGCCGTCCGATGTACTCTTTGCACTCGGCGGCAGGAAGATTCGCCGGTGGCTCGGCCCCGGTGAACTTCTTCGTGACGCCACCGAACTCTTTCCGCAGTACCGCCGCGGCGGCGCCGTCCCTGGCGCGATAGAGATCGACTCCGTTCGTCGCGAACCGGTCCACGCCGACTTCCTCCATGGCTTTGCGATCGCCCAGGTCGCTGAGGAAATGGATTGCGGTGTGGCCGTTGTACGCCCCGGGCGGATTGAGCCAGCCGTCCTCGGCCGGGCGGGCGATGGTGCGATCCAGCATGCCGTCCACATCGATCTGCAGGCTCATCAGTTGATCGAGCGGCGCCGGGTTGAACTTGCTGATCGACGGAACCACCGTGTCGAGGCTCTGCTCCACCAACGCCACCAGCGCGGGCAGATCGACCTTTTCGATGTGGATCTTCAGGTAGTCGTAGATCCACGTATAGACGACGAATTTGCCGGTGGCATACCAGGACCCGATCGATTGCTGGTTCGGCTGCCAATGCGCGTGTGCCGCCGGGTACTTCGGTATCGCCACGGCTGTGTTGCGCTCGGCGGCCTCGAGATCGACCCGCTCCAGCGCCACGGCGGCGTCGGCCGCCTTCTGCTCGTCCGGGAAGATCATGACCGCGTTCATCAGATCGATGCCACGGGAATCTTCTTCGGTGCTGCCGAAACTGAGGAAGCCGGAAACGAAATCCGGTGCCGCCTCGGCGAACCGGTCCACGGCCATGATCTTGCCGATGGAGTACTTCGGATCGGTGAACACCGTTGCGATGAACGGATCGTTGTGCACGAACCGGGGGTCGATATCGACCGGCGGCGGGACGAAATTGCCGAGTCGTTCCGCCTCGATGGTTTTGGCTTGTTGGAGATTCTTCACCGTGCCCAATTGGCGCGGCTTCGTCTCGTAATTCCCCACGTCGAGCTTGCCGAGATCAACGGCCGGGGCCGGGCCGTCCGCGGCGTGCTCAGCCGACCCGCATCCGCCGCTGACGATCGCCAGCGTGGCCGCCATGACCAGTGCATACGCCGTCCGGCGCGGCATCGAGTTCACGCGGAGCTGCAACATCCCTCCCCTGACGACTGTGCTTCCCGCGGAATCCTACGTCACCGGTCGACGCGATACCTGATCACAACGTTCGGGGTCCGACCTCACAGACTGTTCGCCAGCAGCGCGTACTCGGCGGCCACTTTCTGCCGGACATCCGGTTCTTTGTCGCTGGTCACGACACCCACATAACGCTTGTACGAGACATAGCAGCGGAACTTGTATTCGCGGTCCGGGTTGCCCTTGCTGTTGAGCTGCAGGCATTTGGCGCCGGGCACGTCCTTGGGTGCGCCGAGCGTGTCGTAGTGCGCGCCTTCGCTTTCCATCAGGCCGTCGGCCAGTTTCTGGGCGGCGGCGGTGTCCCTGGCGCGCGCGACGTAGCTGTCGTCGGCGACGGCCTGGTGGTCGACGCCCGCGTCGTCGACCAGGCGCAGGTGCGCGGATTCGTCGTCGGCGCGGTGCACCATGTGGTGCGGGCCGAAGATGGCGAAGGTGGCGGTGTCGGGGGCGCGGTTCTTGCGGTCGCTGACGGCGACGCGGGCGAGCAGGCCGTCGGGGTCGACCTTCAGGTCCTTGATCTTCTCCTGCGGCGTCGCCTGGAACTTGTCCAGCTGGGCGACCTGCGCGGCGAGCGCCTTGTCGACCCAGCCCACCAGGTCGGCGCTGTCGGCGCGCGGGCGCTGGATGAACAGGGAGATGACGAATTCCTTGTAGGCCATGAAGGTGCCGACGGTGGGAACGCCTGGGCGCCAATGGATGTAGGCGTCCGGGTACTTGGTCGAGGGAAGTTTGCGGTTCTCCGGCGAGATGGCGATGTCGACGTCCTCGAGCTCGCGGGCGGCGAGTTTCGCGATCGCCGGATCCGGGAAGCGGAACAGCGCGTCGGTGACCGCGGTGGCGTCGGGCGCCGGGTTGGTCTGCCCGGCCGGGTCGGGCTTGTCGGCGCCGCTCGCGGCGTAGCCGGTGATCAGCTTGCGGTCGTCGAAGACCGGCTTGGAGGCCTTGGCGACGAAATCGAGCGCCTGGTCGGCGTCGGCCACCACGGTGCTGCCGCGGCCGAACTTCAGCGACGGGTCGACCTGCACGGTCGGCACCACCGCGTCGGACATCCGCATGCCCTCGAGTAGCGCGGCCTTGTCGCCGGGGTCCTGGTTGTACTGGTGGCGGTCGACCGCGTAGGTGCCGACTTCTAGCTGGCGTACGTCGACTTCGCCCGCGGTAGCGGTACCCCGTACGCCACCGCACCCGGTCAAAAGACCAGCCAATGCGATACACGACGCGGTGAGCGCGATTCGTGATGTCCGAACCATGACGGGCCCCTCGTTTCCTCCACGTGCTGCCACTGAAGTTACCGGACGGACGCCTGGGAGGGGGGTCGATAGTTGTGGGATTGCAATACCCTGGTTTCTGTGACGACGACCCCGAACCGCGCTCTCGGTAGAGACCGATACCTTTGATGGATCGGCAGGTCGAGGTCGTCGTCGGTGGTCATGCGGTGGTCCGCGTCGCGGAGGCGGTCGTGGTTGTCGGGCATCGAGGGCCGGGCAGGCCGACGCAGGATTCGCCCGCCGTGCTCGCCTTGGAATCGTTGGCCGAATTGGTGCGCGAGGCGACCGAGCAGGAGCCGAAGGGGCCGGGGGCGGTGGTAGCGCGTCAGGCCACGCGGTGGCTGATGAAGCATGCCGAGCAGATCAGCCCGGGGGAGCCGATCGATTTCGGGATCCTGTCCACCGCGGAAAACGGTGGGGTGGCGATCTTTCTGCACGGCGCGGTGACCGCGGTGCTGGCCGGTGACGGTCCGGTCGAGCGGTATCGGGGCAGTGACGCGGCGTTCACCGTGGACCGGGTAGCGGGTGTGCCAGCACGGGCCGTCGCACTGTTCGTCGACGACGCGAAGGGCCGCATCCCCGAACTGCCCGCACAGCGCGGCATCGGCTGGCTGGTCGAGGGCATCGCGCAGGCGGGCGGCGCGATCATCTGGTCCGACGAGGTGCGGACCCGCGCGCTGTCGGGACTGCCGCGCGCGGGAACACATCGACGCGGTGACGAGGAGCCGCTGCCGACCGCGCGGATCGATCACGACCCGCCGGAACAGCAGCGAGAACCGGAGCCGGACACCGGAAGTCAGGCCTCGACCGCCGCGCACGGGCCCGACGAGGAGCCGGACCCGCATCGCGCGCAGACCCAGATCGGCGGCACCACCCCGGCCCCACCGCCCGATCCGGAGTTGCAGCGCCGGTTGGAGGCGACGGCGAAGGCCACCGCGCTCACCGTCAAGGTGATGGGATTCAAGTGCGCCAGAGCGCATCCCAGCGATCCGCGCGCGGCGTTCTGCACGGTGTGCGGCATGCCGGTGGACCAGACCCAGGCGCTGATCGAGGTGATCCGCCCGCCGCTCGGCATGCTGATCCTCGATGACGGCATGACCTACGTGCTGGCCGCGGACGCCGTGATCGGCCGCGACCCAGAACATTCCGATGCCGCGCAACGCGGTTTGGTCCCGCTGCGGGTGGACGACTCCTCGGGCGGCATGTCCCGAGCCCACGCCGAGATCCATCTGTTGAATTGGGATGTGACCGTGGTGGATCGAGGTTCCACCAACGGCACGCGCACCCGCTTGCCCGGCTACCGCGACTGGATTCGGTTGGCCCCCAACCAATCCATGGTGCTGGTGGCCGGTGCCGAGGTCATGCTCGGCAACCGCGTGCTGCGCTTCGAGCACGCGGCGCCGCCACCGTTCGGCCGCTGAAACCGTTGCGGCTCAGGAATACCGGGACATGCAGGTGTTCTCGCCGTACAGCACGCCCGCCCGGAACGCGTCCACTCGGGCGAATCCGCTCGGCACGGTCTGGCCGGTCACATCGCTGGCCGCCAACCCGTCGGTGAGCAGGCCGGACACCGCTTCGTCGAGATCGCCTGCGGCCAGCCCGATGTCACCCTGCGAGGCGGGGCGGTTCGGTGCGGCGAGCTTGCCGGTGACCACGCCGGACAGGCAGGCCGCCCGCAGCCCGGTCTTGGCGCCGACCAGTTCTTGCCCGTGGTTCTTCTGCACCGCGAGGGTGTAGCGGGAGATGAAGACGATGTAGCCGTTGTAGTCGCCGGTCACCTTCAGCGGCAGCGGGTCGTCGACGTCCCAGTTCGAGGTGCCGCGCTGGGCGAGCGACGGGATATCGGTGCCGATGGTGTTCTTGTCCGGGCAGTAGCTGACCGGTTCGGTGGCGATGCCGCTCGGGCAGGCGATCTTCGCGCCGGAGTAGTCGTAGGTCGGCGACGGCTTGGTCGGCAGCAGGGCGGCGAGGGCCTTGCTGAGCTCGATCAGGGTTTCCTTGTTGATCTCGTATTCGCCGCGGCCGGTGTCGCCGTCGAAGGTCTTCGGCAAAGCGCCACGCCGCTGGTTGATCTCGTCCATATCGATGCGCTTGCAACCCTTCGCGCCATCGGTGAAACCGGCCTGCACCGCGGTGACGCGTTCGAAGGCCGAGCCGTGCACGCTCTCCGGGTCGGAGGGATCGGAGTCGCGGATCGCGACGGTGGCGGCGAGGACGGAATTGAGGCCGTCGGAGGTGTTGATGGTGAAGTGTTTGGATTTGCCCTCGGCGACCGAGCGCATGAACGCGCCCGCGAAGCAGTCGGCCTGCTGTTCCTTGACGATCACCGGGTCTTTGGCGCCGACGAGCCTGGCCATGGTCTGCACCGCGTGCCCGTATTCGTGCGCGAGCACCATGACCACCGCCATCTTGCCGAAGGTGTCCGTCATGGCGGGCAGCAGCACCGAGCGGTCCCAGCCGATGGAGTTGTCGAGTCGGCAGTACGCGGCGTTCACCAGGTGAAAGGTGGTCTCCTTGCAGAATTCCCGGGCATCGCTGCGTGGCGCCTTCGCGCTCCAGGACAGCAGCGTGTCGACCGGCTTGAAGTCGCCGCTCTGGAACTCCTTGCCGAATTCCGCGTGCCAGTAGGTCTGGATGTCGTCGACGGCGTTGAGGGCCAGCGTGTCCTCGGCGCTGCCGTCGCCGTTGGTGGCGGTGAGCGTGCTGTCCGGGACCCCGGTTCGTGGGCCGCTCGGGCCGTCGGTGGTCGGCAATCCGGCCACCTTGAACGGGTCGTCGTAGATCGAGACGGCGCGGCCGTCCACCAGTCTGGTGCAGCCCGCGACCAGCACCACGACGATCAGGACGGCGGTAATGATCGCCGTCGCACGAACTTTCGGCAAGGCTCCCCCTAAGTCGGCCGGTATCACGTTCACATCGGTCGCCGGATCGGGGCAAAAGGCGCGTCGGGGGCACCGCCGATGTCCGGGTGATGGAATAGTATCCGCTGCATGTCTTCACCGGGGGCGCAGACCATCACCGTGCGCCATGATGGAAACGAACGAGTCTTCGATTCGAGCCAGCAGGTCACCATGGGCCGTGCGCCGGAGGTGACGCTTTTCGTCGACAGCCCGCTTGTTTCGCGGGTGCACGCGACGCTCACCTGGCAGGGTAGTGCCTGGGTGCTGAGCGATAACGGAAGCACCAACGGCGTGTTCGTCGACGCCCGCAGACTCGCGCAACCGGTGTCGATCGATCGGCCGACGCAGGTGCGGCTCGGTGACGCGATCAGTGGACCACTACTTCATCTATTGCCCGCCAATCCGCAACCACCGCAGCGTCCTTCGGTGCGGCCGCCGCAGTCGGGTCAGCAGCCGATGTCGGGGCAGCCGATGTCCGGCCAGCGGCCCGCCCAGCAGTTCCAGCGCCCGGCGTATCAGCCGCCGCAGGACGCGCAGCCGCAGGTCAACATCAATATGACCACCCGGGCCGACACCTCGAACATGCCGCCGGTGCGCGCGCGGGCGTCGACCGCGGCGATCGCCAGGGGTGATCGCCTGCCCGCCGGTGGCCTGTCGATCGGCCGCACCACCGACAATCAGATCGTCGTCAACGATCCGCTGGCCTCGCGCAAGCACGCGCGCCTCGTCGCCGCGTCCGACGGGCTGACCATCGAGGATCTCGGCTCGGCGAACGGCACCTTCGTCAACGGCCACCGCCAGCAGCGCTCGGTGCTGCGCGAGCGCGACATCATCACCATCGGCAACATCGACTTCGTTGTCCAGCAGGGCACTTTGGTGCTGCGGCAGAAGCCGGTGGCCGAGCAGGGGCTCGCGGTGCACGGGGTCGGGTTCACCGTCGAGGGCAACAAGCAGCTGCTGGTCGATGTGAACATGCAGGCCAGCCGGGGCACGCTGACCGCGCTGATCGGTCCGTCCGGCGCGGGCAAGTCCACGCTGTCCAGGCTGATCGCGGGCACCACCCGGCCGTCCGGCGGTGTGGTCACCTTCGAGGGACGCAATCTGCACGCCGAATACGAGGCGCTGCGTTCCCGGATCGGCATGGTGCCGCAGGACGACGTGCTGCACCGGCAGCTCACCGTGCGCCAGGCGCTGGGCTACGCGGCCGAGCTGCGGCTGCCGCCGGACAACAGCCGGGCCGACCGGCAGCAGGTGATCGACGGTGTGCTGAAAGAGCTTTCACTCACCGAGCACGCCGACACCAGGGTGGACCGGCTCTCCGGCGGTCAGCGCAAACGCGCGTCGGTCGCGCTGGAACTGCTCACCGGACCCTCGCTGCTGATCCTGGACGAGCCGACCTCGGGCCTCGACCCGGCGCTGGACCGGCAGGTGATGGTGATGCTGCGCGAGCTGGCCGACGCGGGCCGCGTGGTGATCGTGGTGACCCACTCCATCGCCCACCTCGACATGTGCGACCAGGTGCTGCTTCTGGCGCCCGGTGGCAAGACCGCCTACTGCGGCAACCCGGCCGGTGTCGGATCCGCGCTCGGCACCACCGACTGGGCGGAGATCTTCGCCAACGTGGCCGCCAATCCGGATCAGGCGTTCGCCGCCTTCCGATCCAGGCAGGCGTTCGCGCCACCGCCGCCACCGCCGCCACAGCAGTACGGAAACGCCGGTTCGCCACCGCAATCCAGTGGCGGCAAACAGTTCTCGACGCTGTCGCGCAGACAGATCCGGCTGATCCTGGCCGACCGCGGCTACCTGTCGTTCCTGGTGATCCTGCCGTTCATCCTCGGCGCGCTATCGCTGGTGGTGCCGGGCAAGGACGGTTTCCAGCGCGGCGCGTTGAAGGCGTTGCCGGACGGCACCTTTGTGCCCACCGGCGGCGGCGAGACCCAGCAGCTGCTGGTGGTGCTGATCCTCGGCGCCTGCTTCATGGGTTCCACGCTCACCGTGCGCGACCTGGTCGGCGAGCGGACCATCTTCCAGCGCGAACGCGCGGTCGGGCTGCTGCCGTCGGCGTATCTGTCGGCGAAGATCGCGGTGTTCAGTCTCACCGCGCTGCTGCAGTCGGCGGTGCTGGTCGGCCTCGTGCTCGCGGGCAAGAAGCGGCCGGGCGAGGGGTCGGTGCTGGCGTCGGGCAGCGGCGAGTTGTACATCGACATCGCGTTGACCGCGGTGTGCTGTGTCGTTGTCGGCCTGCTGCTTTCGTCGCTGGCCAAGTCGAACGAGCAGGTGATGCCGCTGCTGGTGGTCGCCATCATGGTGCAGCTGGTGATGGCGGGCGGGTTGATCCCGGTCACCGGCCGGGTCGTGCTCGAGCAGGTGTCCTGGCTGTTCCCGGCGCGCTGGGGGTACGCGGCAGGCGCGTCGACGGTGAACATTCGTGAGGTGTTCCTCAACGCACAGCCGGACACGTTGTGGCAGCACACGCCGGGCATCTGGGCGCTGGACGTCGGCGTGCTGCTGCTGATCACGCTGGTGCTGGCCATCATCACCTGGCGGCGGTTGCGACTGAAGTCGTCGGCGGCATGATGCGCGAGCGATTTTCCCGCCACTACCGGGGGCTCCGGACAACAGCAAGCATCTCGGCTCCACACCAGGCACACTTATGCCTGTGACGGTGCGAGTAGGGGCAGTACATCTCGGCTGGGATGTGGTGTCCGTGGCCGCGGGTGGCGGTGGCACACCGATCCGCCCGGTTCAGGTGGAGGGCATGTGGACACCGCCGGCATATCTGCTGGCGGATTCGTCGGGTCGGTTGCATACCGCGGGCGTGGATCGGCAGCGCCCGGACCTCGGCATGGCGATCGCCGATGTGCGCGACATCCTCGGCCACCCACAGATCGTGGTGGCCGGGGCGACCTGGCCTGCCGAACTGGTGTTCCGGGCCCGGATGTACAACCCGCTGGCCGCGATCGGTAAGCACCTGCGCGGCAAGCCGGACCTGGTGGCGCTGCCGTTCCCGGACGGCTGGCCGGACGAGAAGGTCGAGGTGTACGCCGCGCTGGTGGAACAGCTCGACGTGACCGTCGAGCCGCTGCCGGAGAGCGTCGCGTTGTCCGGCTATGTGCGCGCCCTCGGGCTGGTGCACCCGCCGGACCAGGCCAGGCCGCACGGCATCGGCGCGACCGGGGTGTACTCCGACGGCCGGACCGTGCTGGTGGTCGCGGTGCACGGCGACGACGAACAGCCGACCGAATCGGTCGACGTGCCGGTGACCATGGAATCCATGCGCGACGCCAGGTCGGCGGACAACGTGGTGATCGAGGTGATGGCCGCGGCCCGCTCGATCGGCGCGGACACCTCGACGGTGTTGCTGTCGGGCAACGTGTGTTTCAACGACGCGCTGCGACTGGCCTTCCAGAACCATCTCGGCCACCGATTGCAGGTCGCCGATCACCCGATGCACGCGCTCGTGCTCGGCGCGGCGCACCTGCTGGTGACCGATACGGAGGCCGAGGAACCGGAACCGTCGGGTCGGCACGCCGAGCCCGCGCAGCCGCGGGTGGACCCCACGCAGTTCCAGGACCCGGGACCGCAGTACCGCGACCCGGCCGGGCACTATCGGGCCGAATCCGCACCGCAGCAGGCCGCGCCTGGCCAGCGTCAGGCCGGTGCCGCGCATCGGCAGGCCGAATCGGCGCAGCGCCAAGCGGAGTCCTCACAGCGGCGAACGGACGTGCCGCAACCCCACATGGATCCGTCCCCGCCGCGCACGGTGCCGCCCGTGCAGTACGGGCCCGGCTATCCGACACAGGGTGAGGACCCGACGACCAGGATCACCCGCGACGACGTGCCCCGGCTGCCGCCGAATCTCGCCGAGCTGGGCAGTCGCTTCACCCGGCCGCCGGGGCAGTACCCCGAGGACCAGCAGGGCCGCCCGCCGACCAGCGCGCCGCAGGGCGGGCCGCCCGCCGGTCCGGCACCCGGTGCGCGTTCGTATCAGGCACCCCAGTCCGATGCCGCCGAGCAGGGGCGGCACGGGCAATGGCGGGAGCCCGAGTCCGAGGACGACGACGAGGACCGGCCCCGCAAGGGGAAGCTGTGGAACAAGATGAAGGACAACCTGTTCGGGGCGCACACGGTGGTCGGCGCGCTGGCGCTGGCGGTGGTCGCGCTGCCGACCGGTGGTGATCGCATCGAGTTGGTCTCGGCCGAGGTGAGCATGGCGGCAATGCCGGGCCCGCTGGCCGCGGCCGAGCCGATCGTGTGTCCGTTGACGCCGTACGTGACCAACGAGGTCCGTCCCGGCATCTCGTCCGCGCGCGGTCACTCGTCCGGCGGTCCGCGCAACGACCGGGGCACCGCGGACCAGGACTGCAAGCAGCCGGGCATCGACACCCTGCGCTACCTGCTGCCCGGGCCGCGGCGCGCGATCGATCCGGGACCGCCGATCGAGATCTGAGGCGATTTCTCCTCGCCTGATCCGGGCTGGTATCGTGCATCGTTGGCGTATGGACGGCTGGGCAACCGGTCGTGCAATCGAATCCCGGGTCTCCACCGGCCGCCGGGAGCTTCGACCACATGCCTGGCCGGCAACACCGACTACAGACAGGGAAGCACTGTGCCTACGTACAGCCCCAAGGCTGGTGACGTGACCCGCCAGTGGTACGTCATCGATGCCACTGACGTAGTGCTCGGCCGTCTCGCCGTTCAAGCAGCGAATCTGCTGCGTGGCAAGACGAAGCCGACCTACGCACCGAACTTCGATGGTGGCGATTTCGTCATCATCATCAACGCCGAGAAGGTTGCCATCTCCGGCAACAAGAAGGCGGACAAGCTGATCCACCACCACAGCGGGCACCCGGGCGGCCTCAAGTCGCGCACTGTCGGTCAGGTGTTGGAGAGCCGTCCGGATCGGCTCGTGGAGAAGGCCGTCAAGGGCATGATCCCGAAGAACAAGCTCGGTAACGCGATCGCGGGCAAGCTGAAGGTCTACGCAGGCCCGAACCACCCGCACGCCGCTCAGCAGCCCATTCCATTCGAGATCAAGCAGGTGGCCCAGTGACCGCTCCCGAGGAATTCAACGCCGAAGCCGTCGTCGAGGAATTCGACGCCGTCGAGGTTGTCGAGGACGGCGAAGGCTACGAAGAGGCCGAGGTCGCCGCGGAGACCTTCGCGCCCATCGTGATCGACCGCCCGGTGCAGACCGTCGGCCGTCGTAAGGAAGCCGTCGTTCGCGTGCGGATGGTGCCGGGCTCCGGCAACTTCGTGCTCAACGGCCGCACCATCGAGGACTACTTCCCGAACAAGGTGCACCAGCAGCTGGTCAAGTCGCCGCTGGTGACCGTCGAGCGGGCCGAGAACTTCGACATCGTCGCCCTGCTGCACGGTGGCGGCCCGTCGGGACAGGCCGGCGCCCTGCGTCTGGCCATCGCCCGCGCGCTGATCGAGGTCACCCCGGACGACCGCCCCGCCCTGAAGCGGGCCGGCTTCCTGACGCGTGACCCGCGTGCCGTGGAGCGTAAGAAGTACGGTCTGAAGAAGGCGCGTAAGGCGCCGCAGTACTCGAAGCGCTGATTTTGGCCTCGTCGACCCCCGTCATCCGGCACCCTGGAGGTGCCGGGGGCGGTACGGTCGGCGGGCAACCTGTACGAGAGCAGGCTTCCAGCAACGGCTGGTCGCCTGCTCTCGTGCTGTATAGAATGTGCGGCGTTCGCGAGCCCTACGTGGTTACACAGGCTGCCTCCTCCGGGCCTGACGCTTACGCCGCAGATCAACCCGCGGCGTTTTCGAGGCCCATCGTGGCACAGGCTCTGCTCTCGGGCGCGCCGCGGATCCACCGATGAGGGGCTGAGGTATGGGACGTTTGTTCGGCACCGACGGAATCCGTGGGCTGGCCAACGAGTCGTTGAGTCCGGAACTGGCGCTACGTGTTTCGGGTGCGGCCGCCCAGATTTTGAGCAGTGGCAAGAAACGTCCCCTCGCGGTCGTCGGCCGCGATCCACGGGCCAGCGGTGAGATGCTGGAGGCCGCGGTCACCGCGGGCCTGACCGCCGCCGGGGTGAACGTGCT
The DNA here is from genome assembly GCF_050955855.1 of Nocardia sp. CA-128927. NCBI lineage: Bacteria > Bacillati > Actinomycetota > Actinomycetes > Mycobacteriales > Nocardiaceae > Nocardia > Nocardia sp. CA-128927. The sequence goes on from NZ_CP192087.1 coordinate 1,328,208, forward strand.
CCAGGTCGGCGTGCTGCCGACCCCCGCCGTCGCCTATCTCACCGGCCTCTACGACGCGTGCTTCGGCGTGATGATCTCCGCCTCGCACAACCCCATGCCGGACAACGGCATCAAGATCTTCGCCGCCGGCGGGCACAAGCTCGACGACGCCATCGAGGACCGCATCGAGGCGCTGCTCGCCGAGGACAACCCGCTGCGACCGACCGGCCACGGCATCGGGCGGGTGGTCAACGCGTCCGGCGCGCGCGACCACGGCCAGGTGATTCCGGACCAGTACAGCGTCGCGGGCACGCACGAGCGGTACGTCGAGCACCTGGTCGAGGCGACCGGGCAGGACCTGTCCGGGCTGACCGTCGTGGTGGACTGCGCGCACGGCGCGGCTTCCGAGGTCGGGCCCGCCGCCTTCCGTGAGGCGGGTGCGACGGTGATCGCGATCAATGCCGAGCCGGATGGCCTCAACATCAACGATGGTTGCGGCTCAACGCATTTGGAAACGGTCCAGCAGGCGGTGCGTGAGCACGGCGCCGATCTGGGGCTGGCCCTCGACGGTGACGCCGACCGGTGCCTCGCGGCCGATGGCGACGGCAATGTCGTCGACGGTGACGTGATCCTGGCGATCCTCGCCCTCGACCTGCACGAGGCCGGTGAACTGGCGAAGAACACCCTGGTCGGCACCGTGATGAGCAATCTGGGCCTGCACATCGCCATGCGGGAAGCCGGAATCACCTTGCTCACCACCGCCGTTGGTGACCGCTATGTGCTGGAGGAACTGCGCCGTGGCGGTTACACGCTGGGCGGGGAACAGTCCGGGCACGTCATCTTCCCCAAGTTCGGCACCACCGGCGACGGCATCCTCACCGGCCTGAAACTGATGGCGCGGATGGCACGGACCCGGCGCAGTCTCGCCGACCTGGCCGCCGTATTGCAGACGGTGCCACAGGTATTGGTGAATGTGCCGGTCAGCGACAAGTCGCTGGTCGCGGCGGCGCCAGAAGTCCGGGACGCGGTGTTGGAAGCCGAACGTATCCTCGGTGATTCCGGCCGAGTTCTGCTGCGGCCCAGTGGAACCGAGCAGTTGGTTCGGGTGATGGTCGAAGCTACCGATCCCGCGCAGGCCAGGCAGCTCGCCGACGATCTCGCCAAGCGCGTCGCGTCGGTCTGATTCTCGGCACCGGCGTTTACCAGTGGTAAACGCCGGGTCTCGGTGCTGTGGCGCGTGTCAGGTGGTTTCGGTGAGCTTGCCGAAGTCCATGTGCCAGCGGCGGGTGGCCTGGATGGTGTCCAGCATGCGGCGGTCGTGGGTGACCAGCAGCAGTGTGCCGGTGAAGGATTCGACGGCCTGCTCGAGTTGTTCGATAGCGGGCAGGTCGAGGTGGTTGGTCGGTTCGTCGAGCACGAGCAGGTTCACGCCGCGGGCCTGCAGCAGCGCGAGGGCGGCGCGGGTGCGTTCGCCGGGGGACAGGGTTTCGCAGGCGCGCAACGCATGTGAGCCGCGCAGGCCGAACTTGGCGAGCAGGGTGCGGACTTCGGCGTCCGGCCAGTCCGGCATCTGCGCGCCGAAAGTGTCTGCCAGCGAGGTGGTCCCGCGGAACAAGCCGCGCGCCTGATCGACCTCGCCGATCTCCACGCCGGAGCCGAGCGTGGCGGATCCGGTGTCCGGCTGGAGCTTTCCGAGCAGCAGGGCGAGTAGCGTCGACTTGCCGGAGCCGTTTGCGCCGGTCAGCACGATCCGGTCGGCCCAATCGACCTGGACGGTGATCGGGCCGAGGGTGAAATCGCCCTGAGTGACGGTCGCGTCGGACAGCGTGGCCACCACCGAGCCGCTGCGGGGCGCGGCGCCGATGGTCATCCGCAGCTCCCACTCCTTGCGCGGCTCCTCGACCGCGTCCAGGCGTTCGATGCGCCGCTGCGTCTGGCGGGCCTTGGCGGCCTGCTTCTCGGTGGACTCGGCGCGCATCTTGCGGCCCGCCTTGTCCGAGTCGACTTTCTTCGGATCGCGGGCTTTGCGACGGGCGTTGCGCACCCCGTGTTCGAGCCAGTTGCGCTGCATCTGGGCCCGCGCCTCCAGGCCCGCCTTGGTGTCGGCGAAGTCCTCGTACGCCTCGCGGGCGTGCTGGCGGGCGATCTCGCGTTCGGCCAGGTAGGCCTCGTAGCCGCCGTCGTAGATGCCGACCTGCTGCTGCGCCAGATCCAGCTCGACGATCCGATTCACGGTCAGCGCCAAGAACTCTCGGTCATGGCTGATCACCACCAGCGGCACCCGGACACCGGTGACGAACTGTTCCAGGCGGGCCAGCCCGTCCAGGTCCAGATCGTTGGTCGGCTCGTCGAGCAGCAGAATGTCGAAGCGCGACAACAACACCGAGGCGAGTCCCGCGCGCGCCGCCTGGCCACCGGACAGGCCCGTCATCGGGGTGTCCAGGCCGTTGGGCAGGCTGGCGGTCAGGCCGAGGTCGGCGGCGACCTCCGCGGCGCGCTGGTCCAGATCCGCGCCGCCGAGCGCGAGCCAGCGTTCTAGAGCGGGCGTGTACTCGTCCTCGCCGCCGTCGGCGATGCTCTCCGCGGCGGCGTCCATTGTCTGCTGGGCCGCGGTGACACCCGTTCGGCGACCGAGGAATTCGAGGACGGTCTCGCCGGGCACCCGCTCGGGTTCCTGGGCGAGATAGCCCACGGTGGCGTCGGGTGGGCTCAGCGTGATGCTGCCGGTGGGTGCGCGCCGGTCCGCGAGCATGCGCAGCAGCGTCGACTTGCCCGCGCCGTTCGCGCCGACCAGGCCGATCACGTCACCCGGTGCCAGGGTGAGGTCGAGGTCGTCGAACAGGGTGCGTTCGCCGTGGCCCGCAGACAGTCCGCGCGCATGCAGTGTGGTGCTCACTTTCCTAAGTCTGCCGTGTAAGGAGGCTCACCCCGCACCCGGTCGGCCACTAGGGGTTGCACCCTGACCCCTGGGTACTGGAAATCAGGGTCTGGATCGCTCCAGGGACCGATGCGGCACGGTACTCGGCTCGGCAGAGTGGAGTTCGAAGAGATCAGCACCGAGAGAGGGAAGACCATGACCGCACCTGCCCGCCGTTTCACCCGCTCCACCCACGACAAGTGGATCGCCGGAGTCTGTGGTGGCATCGCCGAATACCTCGGCTGGAATGCCAATGTCGTGCGCCTGCTGTTTGTGATTTCGTGCCTGCTGCCCGGCCCGCAGTTCATCATCTACCTGGTGTTGTGGCTGCTGATGCCGAAGAAGTGAGGCCAGGGGGGCTGCGTCGGGCTCCTATGGATGTCAGGATGGAGCGATAGCGTTGTTGTCGGGTCATTGGATGACAGCACCACGAGTCCTGCTGAGGAGGAGTAATGATCACCTCGGGTGAATTGCCGGGTCTGGAACTACCCGGCATCGACGCGTCCTCGTCGCTGGACGGCCTGGGTGCCATCGAACTGCACCATCCCACCCAGGACATCGACGGTGATGGCACGCTCGACACCATCACCACCAACGGTGGCGATGCCATGCAGGTCTGGACCGATTACGACCACGATGGTCTCGCCGACCACGTCACCGTCGTCGAGAACGACGGCGACTATGCCGCCTGGGAGTTCCACCGGCATCCGGACGGGACCTCGGAGTGGGTGCGCACCGACCACGGGAAGATCGGGTCGTAGGCCGTCCGGGGCCGGTTGTTCCCACCCGGCCCAACCAGTAGATTTCCTGCGGGTACGGCCTCGTGCTGGATTCGATGGAACCGAACGTCGTCGTGCCGCGTCGAAAGAAGTATGGGGACACCCGGCGCCGACGTAAGTCCGGGGAGATCGTACGAGGCAGGGACGGAGGGGATCGCGTGGCCGGATCCGAGTTGGTCGGCGTCAAGACGGGGGAGTTGGGGCGACTCGCCAACGAGCTGAGCACGTCGGGGCAGACCGTACGGAACCGCGCGAAGGACGTGGCCGACAATCTGTTCGGCCCGGCCGACGCGGGGGAGAACTACGGCGATCAGGGGCGCAAGATTCAAGCCGGGCTCGAAACGATCTACAAGTGGCTCGGTAACTGGTCGGAGGCGACGCTGGCCATGGGGGATGCCGTGGGGGCGTCGGTGGTGCGGTACTCGAATACCGATCAACAGACCTCGTTCGATATCGCCAAGATCGACAACGGTAACAAGGCATAGGGGCGGACATGGCTTTCAGTGTTCCCGCGAACGCGACCGTCAAAGAGTATCTGGATATCGGGTCGCGCAGCCTGCTGTATTTCGAGAAGTTCGAACCGCGGTTCAAGCGCGCATTCGGTGACGACGCAGGCTTGTCGAGTTACCAGCAGCTGCACAAGCGCTTCTATGAGCAGAACGGGATGAACGAGGACAAGCTGCGGAATGTCGCAGAGAAGCTCCAAGTGGTTCTGCAAGAAGCGAACTCGCAGCTGGATGTGCAGCGCACGCAGTCGAACGCGCTCGGGGGTCTTTGGCAAGGTACGGCGGCCGACGCCGCCAGCGTCATGCTGCACCAGCAGATCGATCGTGCGGGCACGGATTGGAAGACCGCGGGCGATGCATGGAAGGCGATCGCGGCGGCGGGGAATGGGCTGCGGACCGCGGTCAAGATCAAGGCCGAGGTGGTGCGCTACATCCTGGAGAACGGCGAGGATGTCAAAATCGCCGATAAGACTCCGGAAGATGTGGATGACATTATCTCCGGTACGAGTATTGCGGTCAGCAATGGTTGGCAAAGCGATAGCTTGCTCAGCAAGCTCGGTCGAATCTTTCCGGATCTGACCGGCGGATCTGACGCCTGGGCTGCGCGGAATATCCTAGGAATTCTGCCGGGGTCGGAGTACCAGCAGCATGTTCAGGCGCGCTGCCAGCACTGGCTGGAAAACGTGTTCAAGCCCGATTACCTGGCCAAGGCGCAGAAGTTCACCGACGCGTGCAACCTCACCGATACGGCCGTCAAGAACACCTACAGCCCGATCACCAATGCGATGAGCCTGATGTCGGTCGCTCCCTATCCGCGTCCGGAAGGTGTTCCGGCACCGGACAAGCCGAAGGACACGACGCAGTCGCCGCCGGGACCTCCCGGCCCGCCCGGACCTCCTGGACCGCCCGGAAACCCCACGACGCCGACCACCACCACTCCGGCGAGCACGGTGCCGAGCAACGTGCAGACACCGACCACGACACCCACGACGACCGTGCCGAGCACGACGAAGATCCCGTCGCTGGACGGGCTCGCCTCGCTCAGCCAGGTCGCGAGTTCGTTGTCCCCGTTGACGTCCGGGCTCAGCTCGGCGGTCACCCAGGGCATCAGTTCACTGTCCGGCACCATCAAGAGTGGTGTCGACGATGCGGTGAAGAAGATCCAGGAGAGCATCGACCCGACGAAGGCGGACAAGGACCACGACGGCAAGCCGGACGACAAGAAGGACGCCAAACCCGCGGCCGAATTCGACGTTGCCGGTAAGCATCTGAAGTTCGAGATGGGGCCGGACGGCCAGCTGAAACTGGTGATGTCCGATGCCGACGGGAAGCCACAGGAGTTCAGCGTGAAGCTGGACGAGCACGGGGTGCCGGTCATCTCGACGAACGAGCCGAAGACCGAGACCCCGCCCGCGCCGACCGCCGAAACACCGAAACCCGAACAGCCTGCGCCTGCCCCCGCGCCGAGCGCACCGGCGAAGGAAGAACCGGTGCAGCAGGCGCCCCCGACCGAGCAGAACACCGGCCAACCGGGCACCCCGACCGGCGCTCCGCCGAACACGCGGCGCGAAGAAGACGGCGAACACAAGTCGAAACCCATGCCGGGAGAACAGAATCCGGACTTCGACAGCGGTGCGGAATTGGCCGAGGCCGGTCCGCTGTGAGTGAGCTAGCCAACGGCGTCCGGCATGCCGTGCCGAACGCCGAGGGGGCGTTGTGATGCGCTGTCTCAGCGCGGCAGCTGCGGATCGGGGAGAATCAACGTCGTGAGTTATGCCGAGGAGATCGAGCGCGTCGCCGAGGAATGCCGCCGCCGCTCCGCGCTGCTGCTGGACGAGTTCGAGGAGATCAACCGGCGCACCGCGGACACCAGCCGCGCACTCGCCGAGACATCGGCCGCCGAGATGCGCGAGTACTGGGCCGAGCACGCCGAAGAGGTGGAAAAGGCGCGCGCCGAGGCCGAGGAGCAGGAACGGCTGGCGACCGAAGCCCGCGAACAGCGCGAAGCCATCGCCCGCTCGATGGCCGCCCGCCGCGCGAACCGGGATGTCGCGCCCATCGATGAGGAAGACGAGGAAGCCGCCTTCTACCAGCGCAAGAGCTGGCTGATCTAGTCGGCGGTCGCGACTACCGGCGCAGCAGACTGGCCAGCTGGCCGATCTTCAGCTTGGGTGCCTTCGGCTCTTCCTTGGCCTCCGGATCGACGATCACCGTGTGCGGGATGTCCGCCTCCGGGTCGGCGAAGGCCTGATAGGTCTTGTCGCCCGCCACCGTGGCGAGCAGGTAGCCCGCGAGCAGGGCACGGGTGGTGCGAGCGGTCTTGGACTCGTGCTTGCCCGCGCCGACGGCGGCCAGCACGCGGCGACCCTCGATGATGCCGTTGTGCGAAGCGCCGTCGATCGCCCGGAACACCGAGGGCCCGCCCCACGCGGTGGCCAGCGGGATGGCGTTGCAGCTGACCGAGGCCAGATCGGTGGCGCCGGCCAGGATCAGCGCGGGCGTGTCGAGGTCGGGCGCGAGGTTTTCGGCGGACGGCGCGGTCGGCGCCGGGAACAGCGCGGCCACCGCGGCGACCTGGCGCTGGGTTGCGGCGATGACGGCGGCGCCCGCGCCCATGCCGTGGCCGACCAGCGCGAGACGGTCGGGGTGCACGCTGATCGTGCCGTCGCCCAGCCGCACACCCGTGCAGATGTCCAAAGTAGTGAGCAAGTCGGTGCCCAGGCCCAGATGTGACGGGATCGGACCGCGCTCGGTATCCGGGGCCGCGGCAACGAAACCCCAGGACGCGAGGTGCTCGAGTAGGCCTCGATAGTTGGCGGCGCCGGTCAGCCAGCCGTGCCCGAACGCGACGGCGGGCAGGTTGAGCCCCGATTCGGGCGTGAATACCACCCCCGGCTGCCCGGCGATGGCCAAATTGCCGCGCAGCACCCGATGGGGGCCGCGGCTGGTCAGGGTGCTCAGGAGTGATTTCACAGACGCCGACACGACGAGAACGTTATCCGATAAGTACTCTGGTGAGCCATGTGCGGAATCGTGGGGTACGTCGGATACCGGGACGCGCTCGGCGTTGTCGTTGACGCGTTGCGCCGCATGGAATATCGCGGCTACGACTCCGCGGGTGTGGCGATCGTGGACGGCGCTGGTGCGTTGGCTGTGGAACGCAAGGCAGGCAAGCTGGCGAATCTCGAGGCCGAGCTCGCCGAAATCGGGGTGGCGCGATTCGCGGGCACCACCGGAATGGGACATACGCGCTGGGCGACGCACGGCGCGCCGACCGACCGCAACGCGCACCCGCATCGTGACGACAGCGGCAAGGTCGCCGTCGTGCACAACGGGATCATCGAGAACTTCGCCCCGCTGCGCCGGGAGCTGGAGGACGCGGGCGTCGAGCTGCGCAGCGACACCGACACCGAGGTCGCCGTGCACCTGGTGGCCAGGGCATACGCGGAGGGGCCGACCGCGGGCGACTTCGCGGCGAGCGCGCTCGCCGTGGTTCGTCGGCTGGAAGGCGCGTTCACGCTGGTCTTCACCCATGCCGATCACCCCGACCTGATCTTCGCGGCGCGTCGGTCGACGCCGCTGGTGATCGGTGTCGGCAAGGGCGAGATGTTCATCGCCTCGGACGTCACGGCGTTCATCGAGCACACCCGCGAGGCGGTCGAGCTCGGTCAGGACCAAGCCGTGGTCATCACCGCCGACGGCTACACGGTCACCGATTTCGCGGGCGACGACGCGGCCACGCGGACCCGCCCGTTCACCATCGACTGGGATCTGGCCGCCGCCGAGAAGGGCGGTCACGACTACTTCATGCTCAAGGAGATCGAGGAGCAGCCCACCGCGGTCGCGGACACGCTGATCGGGCATTTCAGCGTGGACTCCGACGGCGCGGGCCGGATTGTGCTGGACGAGCAGCGCCTCGCCGATCAGGAACTGCGCGATTTCGACAAGGTCTTCGTCGTCGCCTGCGGCAGCGCCTACCACTCCGGACTGCTGGCCAAGTACGCGATCGAGCACTGGACCAGGCTGCCCGTCGAGGTGGAGCTGGCCAGCGAATTCCGTTACCGCGACCCGGTTCTGGATCGTTCGACGCTGGTCGTGGCGATCTCACAGTCGGGCGAGACGGCCGACACGCTCGAGGCGGTGCGGCACGCCAAGGAGCAGAAGGCGCGCGTGCTCGCGATCTGCAATACCAACGGCGCGCAGATTCCGCGCGAGGCCGACGCGGTGCTCTACACCAGGGCGGGGCCGGAGATCGGCGTCGCCTCCACCAAGGCGTTCCTGGCTCAGGTGACCGCGAACTACCTGGTCGGGCTGGCCTTGGCGCAGGCGCGCGGCACCAAGTACCCGGACGAGGTGGCCCGCGAGTTCGCCGAACTCGAGGCGATGCCCAAGCTGGTGGAGCGGGTGCTGGAGACGGCGCCGCAGGTGCGGGCGATCGCGCGCGAGCTGGCGCACGTGTCGACGGTGCTGTTCCTCGGTCGCCACGTCGGCTACCCGGTGGCGCTGGAGGGTGCGCTCAAGCTCAAGGAGCTGGCGTACATGCACGCCGAGGGTTTCGCGGCGGGCGAGCTCAAGCACGGCCCGATCGCGCTGATCGAAGAGGGCCTGCCGGTGATCGTGGTGATGCCGTCGCCCAAGGGGCGCGCGGTGCTGCACTCCAAGCTGCTCAGCAACATTCGCGAGATCCAGGCGCGCGGCGCACGCACCATCGTGATCGCCGAGGAGGGTGACGACACGGTACGCCCGTTCGCCGACGACCTCATCGAGATCCCGACGGCCCCAACGCTGTACCAGCCGCTGCTGTCGACGGTCCCGCTGCAGATCTTCGCCGCCGAGGTTGCCCAGGCTCGCGGCTACGACGTGGACAAGCCACGTAACTTGGCCAAGTCCGTCACCGTCGAATAGCGCACAGCCACAACCGTTCGCCGAAAACACCCCGAATTGCTAAGCAATTCGGGGTGTTTCGCATCGAGCGCCATGGCTGTGGGCAGTGGCCGAGGGGCGCGGCAAAGTTCGGTGATGTCGCGATAGACGCTGCCAACTGCTCGTGGAATTGGCGAGTGGCACATGGCTGCGGCGAAGTGCGAGAGAGGCTCGCCATCATGTGCCACTCACGGCGCAAACCCGGCGGCGAGGGGACGCCGCCGGGTTGGGGCGGGTGGGTCAGACGGTGGCTGCCAGGGGTTCGGTTGCGGCTGGGTGGGTTTGGGTCGCGCGGCGTTCCAGGGCGCCGGACCAGACGGCCAGGGCGAGGGCGATGACGACCAGGACGACGCCGACCCAGTTGGGGGCGGTGTAGCCGAAGCCCGCGGCGATGACGATGCCGCCGAGCCAGGCGGAGATGGCGTTGCCGAGGTTGAAGGCGCCGATATTGACGGCGGAGGCCAAAGTCGGTGCGCCGGAAGCCTGGTCGAGCACGCGCTTCTGCAGCGGCGGGACGGTGGCGAAGCCGAGGGCGCCGATCAGTACGACGGTGATCGCGGCGGCGATCTTGTTATGCGCGGTGAGGGTGAACAGGGCGAGCACCACGGCCAGGCCGCCGAGGGAGACGTAGAGCATCGGCATCAGATGCTTGTCGGCGAACTTGCCGCCGATCAGGTTGCCCGCGAAGAAGCCGAGCCCGAACAGCACCAGCAGCCAGATGACCGAGCTGTCCGCGAAACCGGTGACCTCGGTCATCATCGGCGCGAGATAGGTGATCGCCGCGAAGACGCCGCCGAAGCCGAGCACGGTCATCGCCATCGCGAGCAGCACCTGCGGGTTGCGGAAGACGGCGAGCTCAGTGCGTAGCCGGGCATCCTGCGGCGCGGGCTGTTCGGGCACCAGCAGTGCAATGCCGACCAGTCCGATCAGGCCGACCAGCGCGACGATCAGGAAGGTGAGCCGCCAGCCGAACTGCTGGCCGAGCAGGGTGCCGAACGGCACGCCGACCATGGTGGCGACGGTGAGTCCGGTGAACATGATGGCGATCGCCCCGGCCCGCTTGTCCGGGCGAACCACGGTGCCCGCGACGACTGCGCCGATGCCGAAGAACGCGCCGTGCGCCAGCGAGGCGACGATCCGTCCGGTCAGCATCAGGCCGAAAGTGGGTGCGACAGCGGACAATACGTTGCCCGCCACCAGGAGCAGCAGCATGCCGAGCAGCATCCGCTTGCGGGAGACCCGCGTGCCGAGCCCGGTCATCAGGGGCGCGCCGACCACCACGCCGAGCGCGTACCCGGTGACCAGCAGCCCCGCGGTGGGGATGGACACCGCGTAGGTGTCGGCGATATCGGGGAGTAATCCCACGACGACGAATTCGGTGGTGCCGATTCCGAATGCCCCGAGTGTCAAAGCGAGGAGTGCGAGCGGCATGAGCGAGAGCCTCCACGTTAAGTTGCGCCTGAGCCTTGCAGGCGTCAACAATAGTTGCACACGCGTGATAATTGCAAGCGCGGGCTATTGCGTTGCTCATCTATCCTGGAGGGACAACCTCTACGCGGAAGGAACACGATGACCGCGGACGCCGCCCTGACCGGCCTGGCCGATGGCTGGTACGCACTGTCGCTGCTGCACGATCGGATCGAGGCGCACATCGAACGGGCCCTACAGGGTGGCCACGACCTAAGTGTCCGCGAGTACTCGCTGCTGGTCGTGCTCAGCCGCCAGCACGACGGGCCGGGCGGTCATCTACGGATGAATCAGGTCGCCGAGGCCGTCGTGTTGAGTCAGAGCGCCACGACCCGGCTCGTCACCCGTCTAGAGGATCGGGGACTGCTCCAGCGGTACCTGTGCCCCGATGACCGCCGGGGCATCTACACCGACGTCACTCCGCCGGGTTTGGCCCTGCTGGAACAGGCCCGGCCCACTCACGACGCCGCTCTCGCCAGTGCACTCGGCCAAGCCGCCGCCGATCCCGAACTGGCTCCCCTCGTGGCCGCTGTCGAAGCGCTCAACACCAGTTCCGCCCGCGGACTCCGAACCCGTCAATATCGCCCGGTCTAACGGGCCTGGCCGTCGAACGGGACATGCCGGAGCAGCTGTGTCCCGTTCGGCTACTGGACGGTGACGGTGCCGCGCATTTCCGGGTGCAGGGAGCAGAGGTAGCGGTAGGTGCCGGGGACAGTGAAGGTGTAGCTCCAGTCGCCCTTGTCGATGATGGGGCTGTTGAGGCCCATCGCCTTGTCGCCGATGCCCTGCACGGTGTGCGGGGCCTTGTCGGCGAAGTGCCAGGTGACGGTGTCGCCGGTTTTGACGGTGACGTCGGCGGGGGCGAACTTCATGTTGTTCACCTCGACGGTGACGTCGGTGGACTTGGCGTCGCCCGAGGGCTGGGCGGTCGTGGTGGTCGGGTGCGACCGCTTCGTGGTGGTCGCGGCGGCGTCGGAGTCGCTCCCGCCGCAGCCGGCGACCAGCAGCGCCGCTGCCAGCGCGAATCCGGTAACAACCTGTGTGGACCTTGCACGGGGCTTGACCATAGGCATGATCGCCAAGCGTAGTCTGCTGTCGTTGCGGGCTTGTGCGGCACTATCGGCGCCTCGGGGGCCCGCGGTGACGTACGAGCAGTACCGAAGTGGAGGATCTCCCATGTCCACGCAGCGCGGTTATTTCACCGCCGACGAAGTACGCGCGGCCGAGGCCGAGCTGTTCACCCGAGTCCCGGACGGCGTCCCCATGCAACGCGCGGCGCACGGTCTGGCCACTGTCGTCGCGGGCGAGCTGCGGGCACGCACCGGCGGTGTCGCGGGACGTTCGGTGACCTTGCTCGTCGGGTCCGGCGACAACGGCGGTGACGCGCTGTGGGCCGGGTCGATGCTGCGCCGCCGGGGTGTCGCGGTGACGGCGGTGCTGCTGAATCCGGCCCGCGCCCACGCGAAAGGTCTTGCGGCGCTACGCAAGGCGGGCGGGCGGGTGCGCGACGAGATCGGCGATCCGGACTTGGTGATCGACGGCATCGTCGGCATCTCCGGCCGTGGTGCGTTGCGCCCGGACGCGGCCGAACTCGTTGCGGGGCTGCGAGTTCCGATCGTTGCGGCGGATTTGCCGAGCGGGGTGGATCCGGATACCGGCGCAATCACCGGGCCCGCCGTCCGCGCCGACGTCACCGTCGCGTTCGGCGCGTACAAGCCGGTGCATGTGCTGGCCGCGCCGTACTGCGGGCGAATCGAACTGGTGCCCATCGGTTTACGACTGCCGGAGCCGAATCTCGCGGCGCTGGAACCCGCTTCGATCGGCGCTGGCTGGCCGGTGCCGGAGGCGACCGACGACAAGTACTCCCAGGGTGTCACCGGCGTCTGCGCGGGTAGCGCCGACTATCCGGGGGCTGCGGTGTTGTGCACCGGGGCCGCCGTCGCGGCGACCTCGGGCCTGGTCCGCTATGCCGGACGCGGTGTCGCCGATGTCCTTGCGCATTTCCCGGAAGTCATTGCCACCGAGCATGTCTCGGATGTCGGCCGGGTCCAGGCCTGGGTGTTCGGGCCCGGTGCGGGCACCGACGCCGACGCGCACAAACGTCTCGTCGAGATCCTCGCCACCGACCTGCCCGTCGTCGTGGACGCGGACGGCCTCACCCTGCTCGCCGCCGAACCCGACCTGGTCCGTGGCCGCTCCGCGCCGACCGTATTGACCCCGCACGCAGGCGAATTCGCGCGCCTCACCGGGGCCGAGGTCGGTGACGATCGGGTGGCCGCAGTCCGCTCCCTCGCCGACGACTGGCAGCTCACCGTCCTCCTGAAGGGCCGCGCCACCCTCGTCGCTACCCCGGGTGAGCCCGCCCTCGTCAACGAGGCGGGCGCCTCCTGGGCCGCCACCGCGGGCGCGGGTGACGTCCTCTCCGGCATCATCGGCGCCCTCCTCGCGGCAGGCCACACCCCCGCATGGGCCGCTGCGGCCGCCGCGAGGGCGCACTCCCTCGCCGCCAACCTCGCCGCGCACGAAGGTCACCCCGAAGCCGCCCCTATCTCGGCAACCCCGTTGCTTGAGCACATCCGCCCGGCTATCCGCACTCTCCGTGCACTCGCCCGTCCGGAATTCTGAGTCGAGCGGCCGGTCCGGTCGGCCCGTGTTCGGCCTCCGTGCGCCGCTCGTGTTCCAGCCGAAGCGGGTCCAGATCGCCACGGTGGACTGCGGTTTTGCCGTCGCGTCGCGCATTCCGATGTCGGCCTGTGCTTGTCGAGCCCAGTCATAGGACCGACCGCCCCGCTGTGCCGCAGAACACGGCCGCGGCAACTCGCCGCAACCAGACATCCCCTCGCCAATAGACTTCACCGAGAACAATCGTGACGACTGACTTCGACAGCACATGGGTAACTCGTCGGGTACGGGCTGACCGCAGCCCGCCGCGTCACCGCCAGCCGCCGATGCCATGGCATCCAAGTCTGGCCTGAATTCCCGGAGAGGCGGACTAGCGTGAACGCGCAAGTGGAGACGGTCGTCGATCTCGATGCCATTGCCCACAACGTGCGCATCCTGCGGGAGCACGCGGGCGGCGCCGCCGTGATGGCCGTGGTCAAGGCGGACGGTTACAACCACGGCGCTGTCGAGGTCGGCAAGGCGGCATTGGCCGCGGGCGCCGCCGAATTGGGCGTCACCACGATCGAAGAGGCCGTGCTGCTGCGCGCCGCCGGGATCACCGCGCCGATCCTGAGCTGGCTCAACGACTCCGGTGGCGACTACGCCGCCGCGATCGCCAACGACATCGAGATCGGCGTCTCCTCGCTCACTCAGCTGCGGGCGGTGGAAGCGGCGGCCAGGAGCACCGCCCGCGCCGCGACGGTCACCCTCAAGGTGGACACCGGCCTCAATCGCAACGGCCTGTCGACGGCCGAATACCCGCAGGCCCTCGCCGAGCTGCGGACCCTGGTGGACGAGCAGGCGGTGCGCTTCCGGGCGATCTTCTCCCACCTCGCCCGCGGCGACGAACCCGAGCATCCGACCAATGACCTGCAGCGCGACCGCTTCCTGGAGGCCATCGCCGCCGCCAAGGAGCACGGCCTGGAACCGGAACTGGTGCACCTGGCCAACTCGCCTGCCACGCTGACCCGCCCCGACCTCGCCTTCGACATGGTCCGCCCGGGCATCGCGGTGTACGGCATTTCCCCGGTCCCGGACCTCGGCGACTTCGGACTGCGCCCGGCGATGACGTTCCAGGCCCGCGTCGTTCAGGTCAAGCAGATCGCGGCCGGGGCGGGCGTCTCCTACGGACACACCTGGATCGCCCCGCGCGACACCACGGTCGCCCTCATCCCCGCAGGCTATGCGGACGGTGTACTCCGGCCGCTGAGTGGACGTTTCGAGGTGTGGCTCGGCGGCGCGCGGCGGCCGAACGTCGGCCGGGTCTGCATGGACCAGTTCGTCGTCGACCTCGGTGACAACGCCGCGAACGTCCGTGAGGGCGATGTCGCCGTCATGTTCGGCGGCGGTCAGGGCGAACCGCGGGTCGAGGACTGGGCGGTGCAGCTCGACACCATCAACTACGAGGTGGTCTGCTCGCCGCGCGGCCGCGCGGTCCGCCGCTATGTGGGCGGTGCCCGGTGAAACGTCCCCGGATCACCGCACTGCGCGGCGGCCTCGCCACCGCGGGTGTGGTCGGCGCGCTGGCCGGGGTGCACGCGCTGCGCCGCGCGGGCGCCCGCGTGCTCTGGCCCGCCCGCCGCGACGAATACCGGGACGAGAACTTCGATCTCATCGATGACGACCGCTCCGGCGCGGTGCTCACCGAGGACGGCGTGCGCCTGGCCACTCGCGAATGCGGCCCCGCGGACGCGCCGGTCACCGTGATCTTCGTGCACGGCTTCTGCAACACCATGGAGTCCTTCCACTTTCAGCGCCGCGACCTCGAAAAGCGTTGGGGGCCAAGCGTGCGCCTGGTGCTGTTCGACCT
Source organism: Nocardia sp. CA-128927 (assembly GCF_050955855.1). Lineage (NCBI taxonomy): Bacteria > Bacillati > Actinomycetota > Actinomycetes > Mycobacteriales > Nocardiaceae > Nocardia > Nocardia sp. CA-128927. Next base: position 1,343,250 of record NZ_CP192087.1, read on the forward strand.
GCGCGGGCACGGCCGCTCGGGCACGCCGGAAACCGAGAGCTGCACCGTCGCCCAGCTCGGCCGCGACCTCGCCGCGGTGATCGCGGCGAGCGCGCCGACGGGTCGGGTGGTGCTGGTCGGGCATTCGCTGGGCGGGATGGCGGTGCTCGCCGCCGCGGCGCAGTTCCCGGATCTGTTCGCGGACCGGGTGATCGGGGTTGCGCTGCTGTCCACGGCCGCCGCCGAGGTCACCGCGGCGGGCATCACCCAGCTGCTGCGCAATCCGGCGATCGACGGTTTCCAGATGGTCGTGCACACCGCGCCCGCGCTGGTCCAGGCGGGCCGTTCCACGGCGCGGCACGTGATCACGCCGATCCTGCACGTCAGCTCGTATCACGGCCAGGTGAGTCCCACTCTGTCCCGATTCACCACCATGATGATCGACCGGACGCCGGTCGAGACCATCGTGAAGTTCCTGAAAGCCATCCAGGTGCACGATGAATCGGCCGCGCTGCCCACCCTCGCGCGACTGCCGGTGCTGGTGCTCGGCGGCACCCACGATCTGGTGATCCCGTTCCGCAACTCGCGCGCGCTGTCGCACGAGCTGCCGGGCTGCGAGTTGATCCGGCTCGTCGGCGCCGCGCACATGCCGCACCTGCAGTACCCGGATATCGTCAACGACGCCCTCGATCGCTTGCTCGTGCGCGCAGGCGCGATCGAACCGACCCAAGCATCCGCCTCGGAGGTGACCAGTGGCTGACCGGCAGCAGCGGATCCTGCCCACCGTCGCCGACACCGAAGCGCTCGGCCGTGAGCTCGCGGCCGGGCTCGGCGCGGGCGACCTGGTGGTGCTGGACGGCCCGCTCGGCGCGGGCAAGACCGCGCTCACCAGGGGCATCGCCGCGGGTCTCGGCGTGCAGGGCCGGGTCAGCTCGCCGACCTTCATCATTGCCCGCCAGCACCGGGCGGGTGAGCGCGACGGCGCGGTGCCGCTGGTGCACGTGGACGCCTATCGACTCGGCGGCGACCTGGACGAGCTGGACGCCCTGGATCTCGACACCGATCTGGATCAGGCGGTGGTCGTGGTGGAGTGGGGCCGCGGGGTCGTCGAGCACCTGACCGACCGACACCTGCGGGTGCTGCTTTCGCGCGAACCGGATTCGGACGTGCGCACCGCCGAATGGGAATGGGTCGATTAACTACCTGGTAGCTCCGCACCGACGGCAGCTACCAACCGGTATCGTTGGATCAATCATGCTGGTATTAAGCGTCGACACCGCGACACCCGCCGTGACAGCGGGATTGGTGGAACTGGAGCAGGCCGCACCGGGCGCGGCCACCGTCGGTGGCGACCGCTTGCCGGTCGCCGGCAACGGCAGCGCAGGCGAACGCTTATCGATCGCTCGATACGACACCCGCACCCTGGCCTCCCGGGTACGGGTCGATCCGCGCGCGCATGCCGAGGTGCTCACCCCTCAGATTCTCGAATGTCTCACCGAGGCAGGACGTTCCAGGGCCGACATCGACGCGGTCGTGGTCGGCGTCGGTCCGGGCCCGTTCACCGGGCTGCGCGTCGGCATCGCGACCGCCGCCGCCTTCGGTGACGCGCTGGGCATTCCGGTGTACGGCGTGTGCAGCCTGGACGCGATCGCGGCCGACACGGTGTCCGACCTCACACCCGGCAGCGAGCTGCTGGTGGTCACCGACGCGCGCCGCCGCGAGGTGTACTGGGCGCGCTACCGCGACGGCGCGCGCGTCGCCGGGCCGGACGTGGCCAAGCCGAGTGAGGTGGATATGGCGCAGGCCACGGTGATCGCCGGATCCGCCTCGCACGTCGACTTCTTCGACCTACCCGTGCTGCCGGTGGAGACGCCGTCGCCCGCCGGGCTGGTCCAGGTCGCCGCGGCCGATCTGCTCGCGCGCGCGGTGCCCGAGGCGCTGGCGCCGCTGTATCTGCGCAGGCCCGACGCTGTCGAGAAGAGCTACCGCGCCTTGGACCGGACGGGAGCGTGACCCGATGACTATCCGAATCGAGCCGATGGTCGTCGCGGACATCGAGCGCTGCGTCGAGCTCGAGCAGCTGCTGTTTCCCGAGGACGATCCCTGGCACGCGGTGGCTTTCCAGTCGGAGCTGGCCGCACCGCACAATCGCTACATCACCGCTCGCGACGACGACGGGCGAATGGTCGGCTACGCCGGCGTCGCGTTGCTCGGTGATGACGAACACCCCGAGGCCGAGGTGCACACCATCGGTGTCGACCCGACCTGCCTGCGGGCCGGCATCGGCACGCTGCTGCTCGAGGCGCTGCTCGCCGAGGCGGGCAAGCGGGGCGGGCCGATGTTCCTCGAGGTCCGCACCGACAACACCCCGGCGATCGCGTTGTACGCCAAGCACGGCTTCCACATCATCGGGTTGCGCAAGAACTACTACCACCCCAGCGGCGCCGACGCCTACACCATGCGCAGGCCCGCGCTGAGCGCGCTGCCCCTCCCGGACGAGGTCCTTTCGTGATCATCATGGGCATCGAAAGTTCCTGCGACGAAACCGGAGTCGGCGTCGTGCGCAGGCACGACGACGGCAGCTGCGAGCTGCTCGCGGACGAGGTCGCCTCCAGCGTCGACCAGCACGCGCGCTTTGGCGGCGTGGTGCCGGAGATCGCGTCGCGGGCCCATCTCGAGGCGATCGTGCCCGCCATGCGCCGGGCGCTCGCCGCCGCGGGCATCGCCAAGCCGGACGCGCTGGCCGTGACCATCGGCCCCGGCCTGGCCGGTGCGTTGCTGGTGGGTGTCGCGGCCGCGAAAGCCTATGCGGCGGCGTGGGATGTGCCGTTCTACGCGCTGAATCATCTCGGCGGGCATGTCGCGGTGGACACGCTGGAGCACGGTCCGATGCCGCCGTGCGTCGCGCTGCTCGTCTCCGGTGGGCACACCCATCTGCTGAAGGTCACCGATCTGGCCGAGCCGATCGTCGAGCTGGGTAGCACCGTCGACGATGCGGCGGGCGAGGCGTTCGACAAGGTGGCTCGGCTGCTCGGGCTCGGCTTCCCCGGCGGTCCCGCGCTGGATGCGGCTGCGGCGCAGGGGGATTCGCGGGCGATCGCGTTCCCGCGCGGGATGACCGGGCCGCGGGACGCGCGCTATGACTTCTCCTTCTCCGGTCTGAAGACGTCCGTTGCCCGCTATGTCGAGTCGGCGCAGCGCAGCGGGTTGACCGCCGAGGACCTGCCGATCCCGGACATCGCGGCTTCCTTCCAGGAGGCGGTCGCCGATGTGCTCACCATGAAGGCGGTGCGTGCGGCGCAGGACGTCGGCGTGGACACGCTGGTGCTGGGCGGCGGCGCGACGGCCAACTCGCGGATCCGATCGATGGCCGAAGAGCGTTGCGCGGCGGCCGGGTTGACACTTCGGGTGCCCAGGCCGCGGCTGTGCACGGACAACGGTGTGATGATCGCGGCGCTCGGCGCGCATGTGATCGGCGGTGGCGCGCGGCCGTCGCCGTTGACGGTGGCGACCGATCCGGGGCTGCCGGTCTCGGTCAGCCGGGTCAGCTGAACTTCCTGGTACCTACGTTGCCGGGTGCGTCAGTCGGTCTCGCCGGGCTGCCGTGGATTCCCGGCACCGGCGTGTGATGAGCCCGAGTTCTGCCGCGGCGGCATCGGCAGGTACGAGTGCGCGGGCGCCTGAGTCGGCGCGACCGACGGTGTCTGCGTGCCGGGCCGATTCTTGTCCTGGCCGGACGAACCGGGCTGTGGCCCAGTGGTATTGCCGAACAGCGGGCCGAGCAGCTCCGGGAACGGGATCACCGGGAGGTTCGGGTCGGGGCGCAGCGTCGGCTGGGTCGGCGGGGTGGCGGGCGCCTGGGCCGGGGTGGTCGTCGGCTGGCCCCGGTCCTGGGTGATCGACGGAATGTTGCCGCCGGGTGGACGATTGGTGCTTTCCTGGTTCCGTCCGCTGGTCGAGGTGCCCGCACCGGTCGGCGGCACGATGCTGCCCGGCGACGGCGGCAGCTGCGACACACTGCTCGTGGTGCCCGCGGGGGAGACCTCGTCGTCCGAGGTGGGCGCGAAGGTCTTCACGCCGTAGCCGATGATCAGCCCGACCACCACGATCGCCCCGGCCAGCGTGCCGACCACCTTGGTGAACGTGCCGACCGGCGCGTCGGAGCCGAGCGCGGCCACCGGGAACATCGACGGCTGCACCGAATCGGCAACCAGCGCGGCGCCTTTCGCGATCACGGCGTCGGGGTCTTCCACGGTGAACACCGGAATCTCCAGCTGCGCGGCGAGCGTGTCGACGACCGCGGGAATGTTGGCGCCGCCGCCGATCACCGTCACCGCCTGCGGGAACTTGGGCGCCCGGGCGAACACCGCGGCCGCGAAAACCGCTGTCTCGCGCAGCAGCTCGGCGATCAGTTCCTCGAAGTCGGTCCTGGTCAGCTTGAGCGGGCGGCCCGCGACGTGGTCGATGGTGACGGCGGGCGCGATGGACAGGTGTTCCTTGGCCGCGCGGCCGCGGTTGGTCAGCATGCCGCGGTTGGGGCGGGTGCCGCGCCGGGCGTAGTGCAGGTCGACCAGGTGGTGGTAGATGAGATCGTCGATGGCGTTGCCGCTGATCGTGATCGTGCGCTCGGACCGGAGCACGGTGCCGTCGGCCTGGTCGGCGACGGTGACGCTGAGTCCGGTCGCGCCGAGGTCGACGATGGCGACGGTGTCGTAGCGGTCGAGCAGGCCGGTGTGCCGCAGGTAGGTGAGTGCCGCGGTGCCTTCGGGGACGAGCCGTAGTTCGCGCTGCTTGCCGGTGGCCGCGCGGATCGCCTGTGCCTGTTCCTTGCTGCGGTAGGCGACGGCGACGCTGGTCGGCGGGCGACTGGTGGGCGATTCCAGGTTGCGTGGCTGCGCGCCGGCGAAGCGCGCGCCGACCGGATAGCCGACGTCGTGCGTCAGCTGCGAGGTCGGCAGCTGGGTGGTCATCAGCTCGATCGAGGACGCGACGAGGTCGCCTAGGTCGGAGTGCGCCGCGTCGGCGGACACGACGCGGTAGTCGAAGCTCTGCGCGCCGTTCGACGCGGTGGCGACCAGCGCCGAGCACACGACCTCGGACCCGGCGGAGATGCCGAGGGATGTTCGCATGTTCATTCACCTCCCTTCGAGCGGATGGTGCGGCCGCGAGCCTGCGCTCGCTGCGTCGACCATCTCGAATGGACTGCCGGTTCGCCGTGACGGACGATCCGGACTCGAAACCCGATCGGTCCCGTTATCCGGATGGGTCGCGGGGACCGGCGAGGGATCACGTGTGGCTAGCTCTCTGGTGCAGCTCTGATGGCGCTGGTTCTTCTCTGACGCTGGGTGTTCGATGACGCCGGAACTTCGGATCACGCTGAGGTATTCGGTGACGCCGAGCGGTGTAGCGACGTACGTTCTGTGACAACCCCTGGTCTCCGACGGCACTGGTTCGTGACGAACACAGCGGTCGGACAGCGACCGTCGTCAATACTGTCACAATCCGTTATCCGAACGTTACAGTTTTCCGGATCTGTTGAAAACCCCTCCGGGCGTGCGTTGGGCGTGTCGGGCGAGCGCGGGTGTTCGTCGGAGCGCTCGCGCGAGCGAATGTTCGAGGCCGCGGGATCTGAAATCGGCACATCCCGGCCTTGAGCGCTGGCACTCTCATGTATAGAGTGCTAGTCGGTACTGCTGATGGGCGCGGCCGGATTTCATCCGTCCGACGCACTGTGCGTGTGCCAGGCATTTTGACTACTGAGCAGGGGTCCCGGCACCCGCGACGACGGGGCTATGCGACAGGGTCAGCATCAAAACCTGATACCGATGGTCCGGAACAACAGTTGCGGACGACATCCCCTGAAAGTGGAGGGCTCAACGTGGCGAGCGTGAACATCAAGCCGCTCGAGGACAAGATCCTCGTCCAGGCCAACGAGGCCGAGACGACGACGGCCTCCGGCCTGGTCATCCCCGACACGGCGAAGGAAAAGCCGCAGGAGGGCACCGTCATCGCCGTCGGCGAAGGACGCGTCACCGACAAGGGTGACCGCATCCCGGTCGACGTCAAGGAGGGTGACACCGTCATCTACAGCAAGTACGGCGGCACCGAGATCAAGTACCAGGGCGAGGAATACCTCATCCTGTCGGCGCGCGACGTGCTGGCCGTCGTCACCAAGTGACCCGCGCTCCGCGCGGTCGTTGCGGCGCGAGCCGCAATCGAGTGATGAACGCTCACCCGACCGCCGGGATCGAGTCGTCATGACACTGCCCCGGTTCCCCTGAGCGGGGACCGGGGCAGTCTCGTCTCAATCCAAGGAATAGGACTTATGCCAAAGCAGATCGAGTTCGACGAGAAGGCTCGCCGGGCTCTGGAACGCGGCGTCGACAAGCTCGCCGACGCCGTCAAGGTCACCCTCGGCCCGCGCGGCCGCCACGTGGTGCTCGCGAAGGCCTTCGGCGGCCCGACCGTGACCAACGACGGTGTCACCATCGCGCGCGAGATCGACCTGGAAGATCCGTTCGAGAACCTCGGCGCGCAGCTGGTCAAGAGCGTCGCCACCAAGACCAACGATGTCGCGGGCGACGGCACCACCACCGCCACCGTGCTGGCCCAGGCGCTGGTGCGCGCTGGCCTGAAGAACGTTGCCGCGGGCGCGAATCCGATCTCGCTCGGCCTCGGCATCGCCAAGGCCGCCGACGCGGTCTCCGCGGCGCTGCTCGCTGCGGCCACCCCGGTGTCCGGCGAGAAGGCGATCGCCCAGGTCGCCACCGTCTCCTCGCGCGACGAGGAAATCGGCGAGATGGTCGGCAAGGCGCTGACCGTGGTCGGCAAGGACGGCGTGGTCACCGTCGAGGAGTCCTCCACGACGCAGACCGAACTCGTTGTCACCGAAGGCGTTCAGTTCGACAAGGGCTACCTCTCGCCCTACTTCGTCACCGACACCGACAGCCAGCAGGCTGTGCTGGAGGATGCGCTCATCCTGCTGCACCGCGAGAAGATCAGCTCGCTGCCGGACTTCCTGCCGCTGCTGGAGAAGATCGCCGAATCCGGCAAGTCGGTGCTGATCATCGCCGAGGACGTCGAGGGCGAGGCGCTGTCCACGCTGGTGGTCAACTCGATCCGCAAGACGATCAAGGCCGTCGCGGTGAAGGCGCCGTTCTTCGGTGACCGTCGCAAGGCGTTCCTGGACGACCTGGCCGTGGTCACCGCGGGCACCGTGATCAACCCGGACCTGGGCATCACGCTGCGCGAGGCCGGCCTGGACGCACTGGGCCAGGCACGTCGCATCGTGGTCACCAAGGACGACACCACGATCGTCGACGGTGTCGGCACCAAGGAAGACATCGCGGCCCGCGGCGCTCAGCTGCGTCGCGAGATCGAGGCCACCGACTCCGACTGGGATCGCGAGAAGCTCGAGGAGCGCCTGGCGAAGCTGTCCGGCGGCGTCGCGGTGATCAAGGTCGGCGCGGCCACCGAGACCGCGCTCAAGGAGCGCAAGTACCGGGTCGAGGACGCGGTCAGCGCGGCCAAGGCCGCCGTCGAGGAGGGCATCGTGCCCGGTGGCGGCTCCGCGCTGGTGCAGGCGGCCGCGAAGCTGATCGAGCTGCGCGACTCGCTGTCCGGCGACGAGGCGGTCGGCGTCGAGGTAGTGCGGACCGCACTGTCGGCGCCGCTGTTCTGGATCGCCACCAACGCGGGCGTCGACGGTTCCGTGGTCGTGAGCAAGGTCGCCGAGGGCAAGGAAGGCTTCAACGCCGCCACCCTCACCTACGGTGACCTGCTGACCGACGGTGTCGTCGATCCGGTGAAGGTGACCCGCTCGGCCGTCGTGAACGCGGCGTCGGTGGCGCGGATGATCCTCACCACCGAGAGCGCGATTGTGGAGAAGCCCGCCGAAGAGGCGCACGACCACAGCCACCACGGTCACAGCCACTGAGCTGAAACCAGAGAAGGCCCTCGGACGTCAGTCCGGGGGCCTTCGTTTTAATAGGCTACGGGCGGTTATTCGGCCGCGATGGCGGCGAGCAGTCGGGTGCGTAGCGTGGCGGGTGGTGGGGTCGCCGTCGCGCTGGTGAGCGCGGCGAGCGCTTCTCTCGTCTGCCCGATCTCCCGGATGAACGCCGCGCGTAGAGCGGGGTCTTCGGTGTCGAGCAGTTCCTGCACCTCATGGTGATCTACGTCGTCGATCGATCCGAGCGCGACGGTGTGCGCGAGATCGACCTGGCGTTCATTCATCTCACGTCACCCCCAAACTTTTTTTGAGTCGTGTCAATCCGTCCCGAATTCGGGACTTAACGGTCGGTAACCCTACTCCGAGGTAGTGCGCGACCTCCGCGTAGGTCCGCCCGCCGTAGTAGGCGAGCGAGATGGCCTCTCGCTGGGTCTCGGTCAAGGTCGCGAGTCCTTCGAGGACGGCCTGCTGTTCGAGCCTTCGCTCTACCTCTTCGGTTACTTCGTCGAATTCGTTACCGAGCACCCGGATTCCGTAGGCGACCTCGCGTTGGGTGTGCGCCTGCTCGGCGCGCACCCGGTCGACGGCCCGCCGGTGCGCGAGCGTCATCAGCCACGTCACGGCCGACCCCTTGTCGGCGTCGAAACTGGCTGCGGTACGCCAGATCTGCAGGTAGACCTCCTGCGTCGTCTCCTCGGCGTAGCCGGGATCGTGTAGGACGCGCAGCACCAGACCGAAGACGCGCGCGGACGTCCGGTCGTATAGCTCGGCGAAGGCTTCCTGGTCGGACTCGCCGCAACGATGTAGCAGGTCGGCGAGCTCGATACTTTCGGCGGCGCGGGCCGTAACCGCAGAATCCACACCGGGTGGGAAGGCATCTCTTCGGAACGAGTCGCCCTCTGCGGCCGGCTGCCGCGTTGTCACAACGCTCCATTCTGTGTCATCGGTCACCACCGTAGCGGGTCGCTATGACCTCCCGTCGGCTGGGGGTGTCGGCAAACCACCTGTGGCCCAGCGACTTTGCGGAAAACTTCGACACGCCAGGTGGCTCTAACAAGAGACACGCCGTGACACGCCGATAGCTAAACGCGAAACGCAGGGCTCGACAGGGTGTGCGGCTTCGGGTCGTCGCCGCTGCAGGCGTGGCGGTGGTGACCGCTTATCGCCTGCCGGTTGTTTGCTAGGGATTCGGCGCGCCCCACCCCATGGATGGGAACAATTTCAACTACACCGCCATGCGCCGCCGATTGCGGCGGGCGTGCATCTCACGCTCGGTCTCGGACATGCCACCCCAGATGCCGTAAGGCTCGCTGACTTTGAGGGCGTGGCTGCGGCACTGCATCAGCACCGGGCAGGCCCGGCAGATCTCTTTGGCGCGCATTTCGCGCGCGGTACGGGCTCGGCCACGTTCGCCGTCGGGATGGAAGAACACGGCGGAGTCCTGCCCGCGGCAGGACCCTCGCATCTGCCAATCCCAGACATCGGCGTTCGGCCCGGGGAGGTGGGTCGGCATGGGCATTGTGTGAACTCCTCGTGGTGCGAGCTCGTCAGCGTTGTCGAGCAGTTGTTCTGCAAAGTGTGGTAGGCCACTGCGCTGTGTCGGCGGGTGCCCCTGTGCTCGCCCGTTGCGGTCGCTGCAATTTCGCGCGGCGCCGACCGTGGCGATGAGCTACGTTAGGTCCAGCCGCGAAATTCCGTCAATAGTTCGACGCAGTAGTTTCCCAAATCTTAGGCCGCGAAATTTAACCTCTGAGCTGTTTACTTTTCGCATTGGTTCCAGGGATACTGATCGGTTGACCAGTGGCCGATGGCTCGTCGCTGCTCTGGATCGAGACCTATTTCCGCTGGTAGACCCCATTTTTGGGGGCAATCGTCCGATCGGAGCTCGGCGGGGGTCCGGTGGGCGTGGTCACAGCGACGCACGGGGGCATGAGATGCGAGCAGATCCGAGATGGCGTAAACGGGGCGTTGAGGTTAATTGCGCGAAACGCGTGTGAATTCCGAACGCGGGCGCCCGGTGATTGCCGGTACGAGTTTTACCTGATGGAAACATCGTATAGAGATCAGAAATGCTGAGTGGTTGCCAGTTGGATGGGTCCACGCTTTCTCCCGGCCATCTAGCGACGACCCGGGATAGAGTTTCGGCCGTGTTCGCACCTGCTCCGCTCGGAGATACCCGATTCGAGATACTCGCCGAGAGCGCCTTCGGCGCACACCCCGGCCGTGCCGCTGCCGAGTTGCCGACCGCGCCCGACGCGCTGGGTTCCTGGTATCGAGCGGTGGTTCTCGGCGGTCAGGGGCGATATGCCGCGGCCCGCGCCGAATTGCGAATTGCCCGCGCCCGCAGCACCGATCCGATTGTGCTTTCGCTGGCCGCCAGCACGGAGGGCTCACTGCTGCGCCAACTCGGCTGGCATGCCCGCGCCGCCGTCTGCGACGGGCGGGCCGCCGCCCTGCTCTCCGTGCGGTCGATCGGCGACCAGGCGCTGGCTCCCGGGCCCGAGGGATCCGGCTACCCCTTCGACCGCGGCGACGCGATCTGTGACGCGCTGACCGGGCTCGCGGCCGACGCGCTCGGCACCGGCCGGGTCGTGCTGGCCTGGCGGCTGCTGCGGCGCGGCGCGGACCTGCTGCCGGACGACCGGCTCGGCTGGCGGCCCGCCATCCGCAGGCAGTGGGTCAGCGCCGAAACCGCGCTCGCCGCAGGCACTGTCGAGCCCGCGCTGACCCACGCGGCGGCGGCGCTCGAACTCGCCGAGCAGGGGCCGTCGGTGCGGCACCTGGTCAAGTCCCGGCTGCTGGTCGCCGCGGCGGCCGCGGCGGCGGGGGAGCACGATCGGTCGCGCGCGCTCGCCGAACAGGTTGCCGAGCAGTGCCGCGAACACGGCCTGTTGCCGTTGCGCTGGGCGAGCGCGATGCTGCGCGCCGGGCTGGCGGTCGAGGGCGCCGCGGCAGAGGCGGAGGACTGCGCGGCGGCCATCGTCCGACGTGGCGGCCGGTTCCGTCCGGCTACGGCGGGCTAGTCGCCGCCGGGCTCTCACAAGCGCTTTAAGTGCTACTTCACCAGGTTGTGCAGGCCCTGCCGTCGGAAGGGCGACCGCGCGGCCTCGTGCATTCGCGCTCGCAAGCGCTCCCAGTTGCCTTGTTCCGCGCCCTGTATCGCTATTGTTAGTTCCGTTCCGCCCCTTCGGCGGAAGCACTGGTCATCACCGACCGTGCCACTTGTAACGCCGGGAATCTCTCTGACGATGACGAACATGGGCGAAGAGTTGGACCTCGCCGTCACTGCGGCTGCGCAGGGCGACAGATCCGCTTTAGCTCAGGTACTGGAGATGATCCGCCCGCTTGTGGTGCGTTATTGCCGCGCGCGGATTGGAGCCGCGGAGCGTGGGCAGCTCTCCGCGGATGACGTTGCGCAGGAGGTCTGTTTGGCCGTGATGACCGCCTTGCCCAGGTATCAAGACCAGGGCAGGCCCTTCATGGCCTTCGTTTACGGAATCGCTTCGCACAAGGTCGCCGACGCCCATCGCAACGCCGCCCGTAACAAGGCGGAGGCAATGGCCGAAGTACCAGATGTCATATCCACCGACCATGGTCCGGAACAACGAGCTCTCGAATCGGAGACGAGCAGGCAGATGAACCGTCTGCTCGCGACACTCCCCGAGAAACATCGAGAGATCCTGATCCTGCGATTGGTCATGGGTTTGTCAGCCGAAGAAACCGCAGTCGCCGTGGGCAGTACGGCGGGGGCGATACGAGTGGCCCAGCACAGGGCACTCGCGAAACTTAAGTCTCAAGTGGCGAGGGCAGGTGAAATGTATGGCTAGGGATGGCGAGCGCGGTCGGGGTGACTGGAAAGCGCGGCTTGGATCGCGAAACAGCGGTCCCTACGCCGACGCGTCCGGAGACACCGGTCCGGTCGACATCGCCGCGGTACGCCGCGACGACGCGTTGATCGACGCTATATCCAGCGATGGCCCGGTACGGACCGACAGCGCGGAGGAATATCAGCTCGCGACGTTGCTCGCGGACTGGCGAGCGGAGCTCATCGCTCCGCCGATGACCGCAGAACCGGATCTCGATGTGATCGTCGCGGCGGTCAATCAGGAGATCGGCGCGGCACGTGCCGCACGGGTCGGTGCGGGTAGCAGGCGACTGAAGCTGGTTCGTCCATTGCTCGGAACCGCGGCGGCACTCGCCCTGGTCTTCGGCGGCATGACGGCGTTCTCGTACCAGTCCGAGCCCGGCGATCCGCTGTGGAATCTCAAGGAAGTCGTCTTCAATCAGGCGGCGCAGAGCACCGTGGCGCAACGAGCGAACACCGATCTGGACGAAGCGGGGAAGCTGATCGCCCAGAATCCGGTGCAGGCCAAGGACCGCCTGGCGCAGGCGAAGGTGAACGCCGACCAGGTCGACAGCCCGGAGAAGCACGACAAGCTGATGACGGAGTGGCAACGCCTCGTCGATCAGCTGCGGGCGGCCGGTTACGGCGATTTGGCCGATCAGCTGGACCAGGGCACCTCGGGCAAGCCGACCGAGCCGGGGACGAGCGTCAGCGTGACGCCGAAGCCGAAGCCGCCGACCGACGCCGTGGATCCGACGATTCTGAATACGAAGCCGAGTCAGCCGGGCGACAAGCCGACCGACCCCACCGAACCGACCACGCCCCCGAGCGAGGACAAGCCGACTCCGCCGACGGTGACCACACCGCCGCCGACGGTGGAGCCGACCACGCAGCCGCCGGCGACGCCGACCACCGTGTCCAAGCCCACGGTGGTCGAGCCGACCGGCGACAACGGTGGCGCGCCGACCGTGGTGCCGACTCGGGTACCGACACAGAACAATCCGGGCACCACGTTCGTCATACCGCCCGGGTCCGGCGGCGCGGCGACCCCGAGCTAGTAAGCGGGCGTCAGCAACCGTCGAGAGAATCTCGAACAAGACAAGAACCGATTGCCGAGTGGCGGTCGGTTTTCTGTCTGTTCGGGGTGTCATGCCCCCGCGACCATGCGTCGTAAATCCAGCGCGAGTGCGTCGAAGATCACAGCGTTGTATGCCGCGTTACGCGAGCTCCCCGAAGGGGGCGCGTCATCGGTTCGGTGGTGCGAACCTCAGTTTTCGAACCCGTCGAACCCGTCGCCGTGGAAGGCCTCGTTCATCGAGGCATCCGCGTATCCCCGGCAGTAATCCCAGGTGACGTACGCTTCCGGCGTCGGATCGTAGGCGGGCTCGTGGGGGCGCACGGTGCCGTCGACCAACAGTTGAAGTAGGTTGGCGCGCAACATGTCCCAGTCGTGGTAATGATCCTGCCGACAGTCTTCGCAGCTCACCACGAGTCCGCGGATACCGCGGTGCGCTAGTAGCGCCTCGTAGACGGCCAGATCGGCGAGATCTTCCTCGACCGCAAGGCGCTCGTGGGGATCCAGCGGCTCACCGGGCTCGATGGCGTCGAGCGCGGCGGACGGGTCGGAGGGGTCTCCGGCGAACGGATCCGGCGGCAAGCCAGGTGGTAGATGGTCACGCACATCCCCACGGTACGCAGAACAGGGTGGTCTGCGCCAGCTATGTCGGCCGCAAGTTTCGCCGGTGCGTACCCACCCCCGGTCGGCTCCGCCTCCCCGCCATCCCCCGGTGGGCTCACTTCGCCGACGAGTTTGCGGGACAGATACCATGGTGTCAGGCCCCGGCGAGCACCCGACACGATTCCCGGAGCCACCAGTCCATCCCATCAGCTGCGCGCGACGCCGGTGACCCCGGCGCCGGTCGCTGTCGACGTCCAGGAGGAGTCGATCCGAATGAGTAATCCCGTATCGGGCGAACGCACCGCTAGGGGACGGCAGCCGGCGGAGCCGGCGGGGTGGGTGAACACTGTCCGCCCATCTACGGGTGGTGACGATCCGAACAAGATCGCCATGCTCGGCCTCACATTCGACGATGTGCTGTTGCTGCCCGCCGCCTCGGATCTCATCCCCAGCTCTGTGGAGACCTCCAGCCAATTGACCAGGGACATCCGGCTGCGGACCCCGCTGGTCAGTTCGGCGATGGACACGGTGACCGAGGCCAGGATGGCCATCTCCATGGCCAGGGCGGGCGGCATGGGCGTGTTGCACCGCAACCTGTCCGGCGCCGATCAGGCCGCCCAGGTGGAGACCGTGAAGCGGTCCGAGGCGGGCATGGTGACCGACCCCGTCACCTGCCGACCGTCGGACACCCTCGCCGAGGTCGACGCCATGTGCGCCCGGTTCCGCATCTCCGGTCTGCCGGTGGTGGACGAGGTCGGCAGCCTTGTGGGCATCATCACCAACCGCGACATGCGTTTCGAGGTCGATCAGAACCGCCGGGTCGAAGAGGTGATGACCAAGGCGCCGCTGATCACCGCGCAGGAGGGCGTCACCGCGGAGGCCGCGCTCGGCCTGCTGCGCAGGCACAAGATCGAGAAGCTGCCCATCGTCGACGGCAACGGCAAGCTGCGCGGGCTCATCACCGTCAAGGACTTCGTCAAGACCGATCAGTACCCGAACGCCACCAAGGACCGAGACGGCCGCCTGCTGGTCGGCGCCGCGGTCGGTGTCGGTGACGACGCCTGGTCGCGCGCCATGACGCTGTCCGACGCGGGCGTCGACGTGCTCATCGTCGATACCGCGCACGGCCATCAGGCCCAGGTGCTGCAGATGGTCACCAAGATCAAGGCCGAGGTCGGCGACCGGATCCAGATCGTCGGCGGCAACGTCGCGACCAGGGGCGGCGCCCTTGCCCTGGTCGAGGCGGGCGCGGACGCGGTGAAGGTCGGCGTCGGTCCCGGCTCCATCTGCACCACCCGCGTGGTCGCCGGTGTCGGCGCGCCGCAGATCACCGCGATCCTCGAGGCCGTCGCCGCCTGCAAGCCGCACGGCGTGCCGGTGATCGCCGACGGCGGCATCCAGTTCTCCGGCGACATCGCCAAGGCGATCGCCGCGGGCGCGTCCACCGTGATGCTCGGCTCGCTGCTCGCGGGCACCGCCGAATCGCCGGGTGAGCTGATCCTGGTGGGCGGCAAGCAGTTCAAGAGCTACCGCGGCATGGGTTCGCTCGGCGCGATGCAGGGGCGCGGCCAGGCCAAGTCCTTCTCCAAGGACCGCTACTTCCAGGACGACGTGCTCGCCGAGGACAAGCTGGTCCCCGAGGGCATCGAGGGCCGGGTGCCGTTCCGCGGACCGGTCAACCAGGTCATCCACCAGCTCGTCGGCGGCCTGCGCGCGGCCATGGGCTACACCGGCTCGCAGTCCATCGCGCACCTGCAGGACGCGCAGTTCGTGCAGATCACCGCGGCGGGTCTCAAAGAGAGCCACCCGCACGACATCACGATGACCGTCGAGGCCCCTAACTACACTGGTCGCGGCTAGCCCGCGCCAGCTTGTGTACTGGACCGCCCAGTCCGTGCATGATTGACCCTGTTCGCGGGCAATCGGGTCGTTGCGCCGCGTGTGAGGCAGCGACCTGATCCGCGGGTCCGGCTGTGTCCGGACTTACCCGAGGGCACAGGTGTGCCCGGAGGAAGGAAGACACGTGCCCGGGGAAGCCCGTGGGCCGTGCGCGGTGGCTGACAGTCAGCTGCCCGCGAACCGCCGTGCCACAGGCGCGGCAATCAAATACCGAAGGAGAATTCGCGTGCGCGACATGGTCGAGATCGGCATGGGCCGGACCGCCCGGCGTACCTATGAGCTGGACGATGTCGACATCGTTCCCTCGCGCCGGACCCGCTCGTCGAAGCAGGTGTCGCTGTCCTGGCAGCTCGACGCCTACCGCTTCGAGATCCCGTTCCTCACGCACCCGACCGACGCGCTGGTCTCGCCGGAGTTCGCCATCGAGCTCGGGCGGCTCGGCGGCCTCGGCGTCATCAACGGCGAGGGCCTGTGGGCCAGGCACGCGGACGTCACCGCGAAGATCGATCAGCTGCTCGAACTCGTCGGCAAGGGCGGCTACGAGCGGGCCGTCTCGCTGCTGCAGGAGCTGCACGCCGCGCCCATGCAGCCTGAGCTGCTCGCGGCCGCCGTGGCGCAGGTCAAGGCGGCCGGGGTGACCGTCGCGGTGCGGGTGAGCCCGCAGAACGCCCGCGCGCTCACCCCCGCGCTGGTGCAGGCCGGAGTCGACCTGCTGGTCGTGCACGGCACCATCATCTCCGCCGAGCACGTCGGCGACGGAGAACCGTTGAACCTCAAGACCTTCATCGCCGAGCTCGACGTGCCCGTGGTGGCCGGCGGGGTCAGCGATCACCGGACCGCGTTGCACCTGATGCGCACCGGCGCGGCCGGCGTCATCGTCGGCTACGGCTCGTTCCCCGGCGCGACCACGACCCGCGAGGTGCTCGGCATCGGCGTGCCGATGGCCACCGCGATCGCCGACGCCGCGGCCGCGCGCCGCGACTACCTCGACGAGACCGGCGGACGCTACGTGCACGTCATCGCCGACGGCGACGTGGAGACCTCCGGTCAGCTGGCCAAGACGATCGCCTGCGGCGCGGACGCCGCGATGCTCGGGGTGCCGCTGGCGCTGTCCGCGGAGGCGCCCGGCCGCGGCTGGTACTGGCCGTCGGCCGCCGCGCACCCCTCGGTGCCGCGTGGCTCGCTGCTCGGCGTCGAGTGGGAGCTGGAGGAGGGCACCGGCGACGCCGTGCGCCCCAGCCTCGAACAGGTGCTGTACGGCCCCTCCGACGATCCGTTCGGCTCGCTCAATCTGGTTGGCGGGCTCCGCCGTTCGATGGCGAAGGCGGGCTACTCCGACCTTAAGGAGTTCCAGAAGGTCGGGCTCAGCGTTCGCGCGTGAGCCCTACCTGGCGTGTGAGGGCGTGATCCGCTCGCGCAGGAACTGGCGCATGGCGATGTTCACCGGTTCCGGGTGCGTCATGGTGACCGCGAGCCGAGCGCCCGCGATCTCCACGTAGCTCGCGCCGGTGAGTCCCTGCGTCAGCTGCCTGGCCCGGTCGGGCGGGATGCCGCTGTCGGTGGCGTGAATCACCAAGGCGGGACAGGTGATTTCGGTCAACCGCTCCAGCACCGAGTCCCGGCTGAGCAGGCAGCCCGCCGCGACCTCGATGCCGCGGCAGTCGCGCAGCAGCCAGCGGGTGGTCCAGATCGTCCGGTACCAGTTGTCGTCGCCGATCAGCCAGGACGCCAGCTGATTTGCCGCCTGCTGGCGCGAGCCGTCGTCGTACCACTCCGCGAGGAACTTCTGGGTGGCGTCGGACTGCTCCGGTGTCGGGCCGTTGGCCTCGGTGCTGATCAGGATCAGCGCCGACACCCGTTCCGGCGCGATGAGCGCGGTGCGAAGCGCGGTGAAGCCGCCCTGCGCGGTGCCGCCGACCACCGCGCGCTCGGCGCCGAGGTGGTCCAGCACGGTCAGCGCGTCGCGGGCGGCGGTCCAATAGGTGAACGGCAAACCCTCGTCCCTGGTGCGGCCGTGGCCGCGCGCGTCCCACGAGACGATCCGGAATTCCGGTGCCAGCGCGGCCATCTGAGCCGCGAACATCGTCCGGTCCATGAAGAACTCATGTGCTAGCAGCACCACCGGGCCGCTCCCGCCGCTGTCCTCGTAGTGGATGTCGGCGTCGATCGCGCGGGCGAATGGCACGAGCACGAGGATAGCCAGCGGCACGGGGGCGGGTGGGGCGATTTGCTGGCTCGCCTTTTTGCTTGCTGGAGCTGGGCACGGCGAAGGTGCTGTGCCGATGGTTCGCCCGCGTGGCCGCCTCACTAAACTGTGCGCGTGGCGCAAACTCAGAGACCGGTCCTCGTCGTCGACTTCGGCGCGCAATACGCACAGCTGATCGCCCGGCGGGTCCGCGAGTCGAGTGTGTTCTCGGAGGTGATCCCGCACACCACCACGGTGGAGGAGATCGCCGAGAAGCAGCCGCTCGCGGTGATCCTGTCCGGCGGCCCGTCCAGCGTGTATGCCGAGGGCGCACCGCAATTGGACGCGCGCCTGTTCGATCTCGATATCCCGGTCTTCGGCATCTGCTACGGCTTCCAGGCGATGGCGCAGGCGCTCGGCGGCACCGTCTCGCACACCGGCACCCGCGAATACGGCCGGACCGAGCTCAATGTCGACGGTGGCGTGCTGCACGGTGGCCTGCCCACCATCCAGCCGGTCTGGATGAGCCACGGCGACGCGGTCACCGACGCGCCCGAGGGCTTCGAGGTCACCGGCACCTCCGCGGGGGCTCCGGTCGCCGCGTTCGAGAACCGGGCCCGACGTCTGGCCGGGGTGCAGTACCACCCCGAGGTCCTGCATTCGCCGCACGGGCAGCAGGTGCTCAGCCGGTTCCTGCACGAAATCGCGGGCATCCGCGCCACCTGGACCCCGGCCAATATCGCCGAGTCGCTGATCACCTCGGTGCGGGAGCAGATCGGCGACGGGCATGCGATCTGCGGGCTGTCCGGCGGTGTCGACTCCGCGGTCGCCGCCGCATTGGTGCAGCGCGCCATCGGCGACCGGCTGACCTGTGTCTTCGTCGATCACGGCCTGTTGCGGTCGGGCGAACGCGAGCAGGTGCAGCAGGACTTCGTCGCCGCGACCGGTGCCAAACTGGTGACCGTCGACGCGGTCGACAAGTTCCTCGGTGAGCTGAAGGGCGTCACCGACCCCGAAGAGAAGCGCAAGGTCATCGGGCGGGAGTTCATCCGGTCCTTCGAGGACGCGGTCTCCGAGGTCGTCATCGAACAGGCGGACGGCGCCACACCGAAGGTCGAGTTCCTGGTCCAAGGCACCCTGTACCCGGACGTCGTCGAATCCGGTGGCGGCAGCGGCACCGCGAACATCAAGAGCCACCACAACGTCGGCGGTCTGCCGGACGACCTGGAATTCGAGTTGGTCGAGCCGCTGCGCCTGCTGTTCAAGGACGAGGTGCGGGCGGTCGGCCGCGAGCTCGGGTTGCCCGAGGAGATCGTCGGACGTCAGCCGTTCCCCGGCCCCGGTCTCGCCATTCGCATCGTCGGTGAGGTCACCGAGGATCGACTGGTCACGCTGCGGCAGGCCGACGCCATCGCGCGCGAGGAGCTCACCGCGGCCGGGCTGGACAAGCAGATCTGGCAGTGCCCCGTGGTGCTGCTCGCGGACGTGCGCAGCGTCGGCGTGCAGGGCGACGGCCGCACCTACGGCCACCCGATCGTGCTGCGCCCGGTCTCCAGCGAGGACGCGATGACCGCGGACTGGACCCGGCTGCCGTACGAGGTGCTCGAGCGGATCTCTACCCGGATCACCAACGAGGTGGCGGAGGTCAACCGGGTCGTCCTCGATGTGACCAGCAAGCCGCCGGGCACCATCGAGTGGGAGTGATTCCCCAGTAGCGCAACAAGAATGGCCCGTCCTGCCGGACGGGCCATTCTTTGTCTGGTCGATCAGTGGCGTCTGCGCGGGGAAACCACCAGCACGATGCCGACGATGATGGCGGCGAGCACCACGATCCAGCCGACCGGGACCACGCTGGTCGACGGCCACGACTCGGGGCCGATGAAGGCCCACGCGCTCACCCCCAGGGCGAGCAGGCCGATGATCAGCAGCGACGCGGAAGGTCCACGGCGGGACTCGGTTTCGGTGGACTTGTCAGCCACGGTGCACCTCCGCGTTTCCGGCTCGGACGTTGATGTTCAGGTCGAGCACGGGTGCGCCCTCGGTGGCCGGTCCGCTGAGGCCGTTCACGCACTGGGCGTTACCCATGGTCTCGGTGCACTTGGTGTCCACCTTCATACCGTTGGGCAGCCACACCTGCAGGTTACCCATTCGGACGTCGACGTCGACCTTGCGGTTCTCGGTCAGATTCAGTTGTCGCAGATCCAATGTGCCCGAGCCCATATTCACGACGTAATGCGAGTCCAGCTGGCCGACCGCGGTCGGTGTCCAGACGTGCTCGCCCATCGCGCCGCGGTCGAAGTCGATCGGCCCGATCGCCGAGGCCAGCAGGACGAACCCGGCCAGCGGCGCGGTCAGCACCAGCAGGCCGTAGCCGCGCCGCAGGAACGCGCCGAGGATCAGGCCGAGCCCGATCACCGCCAGCGCCACCGCCGCGATCCGGCCGGGCGTCATCCATTCGGCACCCGAGGCGGCCAGCGCACCGGCACCGGCGGCGGCCAGGATGGCCAGGCCGATCACCACCGGGGTCAGCCGGGAGCGGGGGCGCTTCGGGGGAGGAGCGACGATGGTGCGGACCGGGGTCGGTTCGGGCAGGTCCCAGGCGAGCGGGGCGACGCCGAGCGGGTCCCAGGACGGCGGGGTGGTGCGGCCGATGGTGGCCGGGGTCGGGGGCTTCAGCGCGGTGGATGTGCCGGAGGGGCGAGTGCTGCCCGGTGCCGGAGCGTCCTTGGTGAGTGACGGGGTGTCGGTTTGGCCGGAAGGTGCTGGGCCTGAGGCACTTCGGGTCTCGATGACCTCGGTGGTGTTGTCGCCCTTGTCGAGCAGGACGGCTTCGCCTGGGGCGTTGCCCTTTTCGGGTCGCGCCACGTCACTGTCCGCTGAGTTCTGGTCACCCTTGTGTAGCAGGACGGTGTCCGCGTCGGTGCGTTGCACCTGGTCGGTCGGTACGGAATCCCGTTGCGGCAGAACGGTTTCAGGCTCGCTCGGCGCTTCCGGAGTGTAGGCGTCCGGCAGCTTGGTGTACGGCGTGTACACGCTGGTCGGCGGCACATACATATCGCCCGCGGTGCGCTGCGCGCCCTGCGGGAAGACCGCGCCGGGGTAGCCGGTCGCCATGATCCCGCTGTCCGCGATGTATCCGCTGAACTCACTGGTAGTGCCGGGCGGCGGTTCCGGATTGCGCAGGTGCAGCATCCACCAGCCCGCCAGCATCAACGCCATGCTGATCAGCCCCGAGCCGCCGAGACCGACGCCGACCGGACCCATCGTGCTCACCGCGATGGCGAGCGCGACGATCAACACGATCGTCTTGGTCTGCGACTGCGAGCTCTGTCCCTTGCCGACCAGCGACTCCGCCGCCGACGACTCGTCACCGGCGGCGCTCAGCAGCAGCCAGGCCAGCAGATAGAGCACGACCCCGGAACCACCGAATATCGCGGACACCACGAACGCCACCCGCACCAGCACCGGATCGACGTTGTAGCGCTGCGCGAACCCGGCCGCCACGCCAGCAATCGGCCCCTGCCGAGGCAACCGCGCCGGCCGTGTACGCCAGATCTGCTGGAGCTGATCCCCGAAGCTCGTTTTCGTCATGGTTCCCATCCTGTGCCTGACCAGCACATCCGCGCATCGGGGAGAACCCTGAAGAATTTCCTGATCCTTTTGGACCCGGCCGGTCAGGCCAATCATCCGCCATTCGGCAGAAGATCAGGGAGATTCCTGATGGCTAGCTGTCGCCGGGACGTGCCACTATCGAGAGCATGTACCCGTCTGCGCCCTCGTTCGACACCCGAGGGTTCGATGCCGCGCGGGGATTCGACGCCGCGCGCGGTTTCGGACCGGCGCCGGTGTTGAACCCGGGGCCGCCACCTGCCCGGATGGCGCGGCGATCGGGTGGCCGGATCGTCGGCGGGGTGGCGGGCGGAATCGCCGATCACCTCGGGATCGACGTGTTCAAGGTGCGGATCGCGTTCGTACTGCTGTCCGCGTTCGGAGCGGGCATCGTCACCTACGGGTTGCTGTGGATCTTCACGCCGGGTGGCTCGGATGTGGCGAAGCCGTCCGGCTCCGAACGGCGCCAGGCGATCGGGCTCGCGTTGCTCGGCGTCGGTCTGGCCGTCGGCGTGTCGTGGATATTCAGCGGGACCGCGGCGAGCGTGATCGCGCCCATCATCGCCGTCGCCATCGGCGCGGCGCTGGTGTGGCGGGAGTACGACGCGGACGGCCCGCGGTCGCTGCTCGGGCTGCCCGCGCGTCCCTCGGTGGTGACCTGGGCGCGCATCGTCGCGGGCGGCACGCTGATCGTGGCCGGGCTCGGCGTGGTGGTGCTGGCCAGGATCGATCTGAGTTCGCTCGGGTCCGCGTTGATCGCGGTGGCCGTGACGCTGGTCGGTGCCGGGTTGCTGACGGTGCCGCTGTGGTTGCGGATGATGCGGGCGCTGAACGCCGAACGCTCCGCGCGCATCCGCAACGAGGAACGCGAGGAGATCGCCTCGCACCTGCACGATTCGGTGCTGCAGACGCTGGCCCTGATCCAGCGCCAGGCCGAGGACCCGCAGGAGGTGGTGCGGCTGGCCCGCAGCCAGGAGCGGGAACTGCGCAAGTGGTTGTTCGAGGATTCCGGTCCGGCGCAATCGAGTCTGGCCGCCGCGCTGCGCACCATCGCGGGCGAGGTGGAGGACCAGCACGGCGTGAAGGTGACCCCGGTGACCGTCGGCGATGTGTCGATGGACATCGGCGAGACCGGTGCGGGCCTGCCGAAGGAGCACTTCACCGCGCTGCTCGGCGCCAGCCGGGAGGCGCTGGTCAACGCCGCCAAGCACGCGGGAGTCCCGGAGATCGACCTGTTCGCCGAGACCGAGCCGCACCAGGTGAGCATCTTCGTGCGCGACCGCGGCGCCGGTTTCGACATCACCGCGGTGCCGCAGGACCGGCAGGGCCTGGCGAAGTCCATCCGCGGCCGGGTCGAACGCCGCGGCGGCCAAGTGGAGATCCTGTCCAATCCCGGCCGCGGCACCGAGGTGCGAATCACCATGCCGCGCACGGATTCCGGTGGTGATGAAACGGTTGCCGAAGCGGACTCCGCTGATGTGCCAGAGGATTCGCCTGAGCCGCATATCGCAGCTGCCGGGCGGGAGCGGTAGCCCGGTGTCCCAGGCAGGCCCAGGTTTGGCAATCGTGTTGTGCCCGTGCGGAGCCAGACGAACTATGTGGTCAATTGGTCGACAAACGGGGCAGTTGATTTCGTGAGAACATGGGTAACTCGTCGGGTACGTCCAGAACTAGACTCAGTTCATTGCCGTCGGCCCGCGGACAAAACTGTCGCGGCTCTTACGGCCGGCAAAATACGCGGAGAGGCGGATGAGCGTGGCCGTGCGGGTCTTTCTCGTTGATGATCACGCAGTGTTCCGGTCGGGTGTGCGAGCGGAGTTGAGCAGGGAAACCGACATGGAGGTGGTCGGCGAGGCAGGTGGGGTGGCCGAAGCGATCGCAGGCATCAAGGCGACGAATCCCGATGTGGTGCTGCTCGACGTGCACATGCCCGACGGTGGTGGCGTCGCGGTGCTCGCGGGCATCGAAGAGGGGCCGGTATGCCTGGCGTTGAGCGTGTCCGATGCCGCCGAAGATGTCATCGCGGTGATCCGGGCAGGTGCCAGAGGCTATGTGACCAAGACGATTTCGGGCGCCGAACTGGCCGACGGTATTCGCCGGGTGTCCGGCGGCGACGCGGTGTTCAGCCCGCGGCTCGCCGGTTTCGTGCTCGACTCGTTCACCGGAAAATCGCAGGTGCCCGAGCCGCCGCTGGATCCGGAACTGGATTCGCTGACCCCGCGCGAACTCGAGGTGCTGCGGTTGCTCGCCCGTGGCTACACCTACCGGGAAATCGCCGAAAACCTGTTCATCTCGGTGAAAACCGTGGAGACGCACGCTTCCAACGTGCTTCGCAAGACTCAGCAGTCCAATCGCAACGCGCTCACGCGTTGGGCGCATCACCGTCGCATCGACTGACTTCGCGGAGCCGCTTCACCCCTCGCATGCTGCGCAACCGTCTGCTCGGTGTGCGGGGCATCAACCGACTCGAAACGTCGGTCGCGTTGGCGGGGAGGGCTTTACATCATCGCGATGATGATCGCGATGATGATGATCAGCCCGATCAGCAGGCCGACGGCGATCGCCAGCGGCGCGGTGCTCGCCTGCGGCGCCTTGGTCCGCTGCGGCGCGGGTGTCGCCGAGGCGCCCACCGCGGTGCGGTGCGGTCGCGGCAGCGGGGTCGAGTGCGGACTGCGCAGGCCGGACGCCGAATTCCGGGCCGCCCACGCCGGAATCGTGCCGTCCTCGGTGCGCACCGGTGCGCCGAGAATGTACGGCCCGGTGCCGGGACCGAAGGCCGCGGTGAGGATTTCGTCCCTGGCCTCGGCCATCGTCGGCCGTCGTTGCGGCGCGGGCTCCAGCATGTGCAGCAGCGCCTCGGTGAGCATGCCGCTGCGGGTCGGCGGAATGATCTGCGCCATGGCCGCGCGATGCACCAGGACATCGCTGTCCTCGTCGAGACCGAACGGCGGCTGCCCCTCGATCGCGGTGTACAGCGTTGCGCCGAGCGAGAATACGTCGCTGGCCTTGGTCGGCTGCGCGCCGCGCGCCACCTCCGGCGGCAGGTAGGCGGGGGTGCCGGTGATCACGCCGTCGGGTTCGTCGGAGTGCTCGCCCGCGCCGCGCGAGATGCCGAAGTCGCTGAGCTTGGCCATGCCGACGATCGGACCGCGGTCAGCGACAAGGATATTGCCCGGCTTGATGTCGCGGTGCGTGATGCCCGCCGCGTGCGCGGCGGCCAGCGCGTCGGCGACCTGCGCGCCGATCTGTGCCACCTCGATCGGCGGCAGCGTGTCCACCAGCGCGAGCGCCTTGGCCACGCTGCGCGAGGGTAAGTGCTCCATCACCAGCCAGGGCTCGCCCGCCTCCAGCACCACGTCGTACACGGCGATCGCGTGCTCGTGCGAGAGCTTGGCCGCGACCCGGCCCTCGTGCATGATCTGGGCGCGGATCTCGTTGGCCTCGGCTTCGTCGAGTCCGGCCGTCGAGATGACCTGCTTGATGGCGACGTCCCGATCGAGCAGCCGGTCGTGCGCGAGCCAGACCGCGCCCATGCCACCGCCACCCAGCTTCGACTGCAGCCGGTAGCGGCCGGCAACAAGATAGTCGGGGCCGACAATGGGACGAGCGCGTTCGGTCACGGTGCGAGGGTAGCGGAAAACAGGGTGCCCTACGGGGTTTGCTGACACGAACGCCCGCCGTTTCTGTGCAGTTCGCCGAGTAGCCGATCCCATCCGCTGGAGCCCGCCGGGTCGGCGAGGCGGGGCGGTGGGCGCGGTCGGCGCCGTTCGTCACTGTGACACGGCTTGACTGCGGGTTGTCCGGTTCGCTGCCGCGATAACGGCCGGGCAACTGACCTACCAGCGTTTACAACGGCATCGTTGCGAAATCGCGGTGGCGGGGGTGGGGCCTTGACGGAACCCGGGGGTCGGTTTCTACTGAGCAGGTATCGAACGTATATTCGATACGGATCGATAGCTGAATCGGTGCTGATCCCCTTGTTCCGGGGTCGTTCCGTACGCGTCGCCTCGGGTCCATCGTGGGAAGTAGGTGGTAGGGATGGGTTCGGATGCGAAACCGCAGGAGGGGGCACAACCGCATACGACGTCGGGGCGGGCGAGCCCACCGACGCTGGCTGAGCTGCGCCGAAGAATGGCGGCGATACCCGGTCGCGGCGAGGCCGCGGCCGAGCGCATTCCGCTCGACGCCGAACTGCGCCGGGAGTCGCTCGCGGTGCCGCCCGCGCTGGCTGGGCTGTTGCCCGGCGGTGGCCTGACCAAGGGTTCCGTCGTGTCCTACACGGGCGCGCGTTCGCTGCTTGCGGGCCTGCTCGCCGCGGTGACCGAGGACGGCGGGCATGCCGCGGTGGTCGGGGTGCCCCGGCTCGGCCTGCTCGCCGCGGTGGAGATGGGTGCTCAGCTGGAACGACTGGCCGTGATCCCCGATCCCGGCCCGGACCCGGTGGAGGTGGCCGCCGTGTTGCTCGACGGCCTCGACCTGGTCGTGCTCGGCCTCGGCGGCGCCGCCGTCGCCCCCGCCCGCACCCGCGTGATCGCCGCCCGCGCCCGCAACAAGGGCGCCACCCTCGTGGTCACCGACGGCCGCTGGCCCGGCGCCGCCCTGCACCTCGACGCCCGCATCGCCGGTTACGCGGGCCTCGGTCACGGCCGCGGCCGCCTGCGCTCCCTCGGCCTCGAGGTAGAAGTGCGCGGCAAAGCAGGCCCACCCCGCCGCGGCCGCCTCGACCTCCGCTCGAACTCCGGCCGCGTCGAATGGGCACGGCACGAAACGGTTACCCGCGCCGTCGAACCGGCCGATGCCAGCGAGGCTGCGTCGTGATGTGGCTCGAGATAGTGTGCGCCGCAGCATGATTCGGACTGATCATGCGATCCGATGGGCAGCGATGTCTGTGCCGCGGTGCTCACCTCGACCGATCGGGCCCGCTGCTGCTTGCGGCGGGGCCGAGATGTGTGGTGTGGCACCGTGATTCTTCCCGGCCGAGAGAAGGGGGCGGCAAGGGTATTGGCGCTGTGGTGTCCGGATTGGCCCGCGGTTGCCGCCGCCGCGGTGGCGCGGTTGCCTGCGACTCAGCCGGTGGCGGTGCTGTTCGCCAATCGGGTGATCGCGTGTTCGGCGATCGCGCGCGCCGATGGGGTGCGGCGCGGGTTGAAGCGGCGGGAGGCGCAGGGGCGGTGTCCGGATCTGTTTCTCGCACAGGCGGATCCGGATCGGGACGCGCGGCTGTTCGAGCCGGTGGTCGCGGCCGTCGACGCGACGGTGCCCGGGGTCGAGGTGCTGCGGCCCGGACTGTTGGTGCTCGGGGCGCGTGGTGCCGCAAGGTTTTTCGGTTCCGAGGAGGCGGCGGCCGAGCGGCTCGTCGACGCGGTGGCCGCCACCGGGGTGGAGGCGCAGATCGGCATCGCCGACGAGTTGTCCACAGCGGTGATCGCCGCCCGGCGCGGTGCGCTCGTGCCCGCCGGGGCGGGGGCGCGGTTTCTCGCGCCGATGCCGGTGCGTGAGCTCGCGGTCGAGCCGAGCCTGGCCGCGCCGGAGCGCGCCGACCTGGTGGATCTGTTGCACCGCTTGGGCTTACGTCGAATAGGCGATTTCGCCGCGCTGACCCCTGCCGAGGTCGCCTCGCGGTTCGGCGCCGACGCCGTGCTCGCGCATCGCTGCGCGCAGGCACTACCCGAGCGCCCGCCTTCCGTGCGGCCGCCACCCAAGGACCTGACGGTGGAGTACCGCTGCGACCCGCCGATCGAACGGGTCGATGCCGCCGCCTTCGCGGGCCGCATGCTCGCCACCCGGCTGCATGCCGAGCTGTCGAACGCCGGCCTGGCCTGCACCCGATTATCGATATTCGCGGAAACCGATGCGGGGGAGGAGCTTTCGCGGATCTGGCGGTGTGCGGAACCGCTGACCCCGGACGGCACCGCCGACCGGGTGCGCTGGCAGTTGGACGGCTGGCTCACCCGCCGCGACCGGCCCACCGCGCCGATCACCCTGCTGCGCCTGGAACCCGTCGAGGTGGTGGCGGCGGGCGCGCTGCAACTCGGACTGTGGGGTGGCGTCGGCGAGGAGGACGAGCGGGCTCGGCGTGCGCTGATCCGGGTGCAGGGTCTGCTCGGCGGCGAAGCGGTGCGGGTCGGCGTGCTCAGCGGCGGTCGCGGGCCCGCCGAGCGCATCACCCTGGTCGCGCTGGGCGACGAACCCATTCCCGCCGCCGACCCCGCGTTGCCGTGGCCGGGCCGGATGCCCGAGCCTGCCCCCGCCCTGCTGCTGCTCAACCGACCACTGGTCCGCCTGGAAGCAGCCGACGGCGATCCGATCCGGGTCACCGACCGCGCCCTGTTCAGCGCCGATCCGTCCCGATTGCACTGGGGTAGCAGGCAATGGCAGCTGACCGGATGGGCGGGCCCGTGGCCGGTGGACGAACGCTGGTGGGTGCCGGAACCGGCCGAGAACAACGACACCCCAACCACTTTCACCGCTCGCGCGCAGGTCCAGCTCGACGGCGAACCGTCCGACGTCCGAGTGCTACTGCTCGTCTACCACGACGAAACCTGGCGCGCGGAAGGACTTTACGACTAGGCGGGCCGCGCCCACACCGTCGCCATGGTGAACGGCTGCCCGCGCAGCTCCGCCCACTTCGGCTTGGCCGTGAGCCAGGTGTCGTCGATCAGCGTCTCGGTGAGTTCGGTGAGCACCCAGCCCGCGTCCAGTGCCGCCGTCACGTGCTCACTGAGCAGGTGCAGGTTCGTGCTGATCGCGACCGGCGCACCGCCCTGCGGCGTGTAGTGCGTCGGCATTCCGGTCGTCATCATGAACTGCGGGTGGAAGCTGACCAGGACGCACCGCGCGCCGGGCGCGGCCAGCCGCCACGCCTCGGCGTAGAACGGCGCCAACTCGGGCAGGTGCTCGTCGATCAACGAGGCGATCACCAGGTCGTAGGCCTCGCCCGCCAGTCCGGTGTCCCGCACGTCCGCCTGGGTGAGCGTGGTGTGTGCCCCGCGTTCCGTTGCCCGCGCCAGCATTCCCGTACTCACGTCGACCCCGTCGATATGGGAAATCCCCTGCTTGCGCAGCCAAGCTCCGGTTCGCCCGGTCCCGCAGCCGAGGTCGGCGGCCCGTCGCACCCGTGACCACTCCGGTCGCCGCAGCCGGGCCAGCAGCGCGAGATCCATCTCGTCCATGACGGTTTGCTCGTACGTCGGTGCCCATCCGTCATATCCGGTGGCGACATCGACGGTGGGATAGTTTCGGCGGTCGTAGTCCGCGAATGACGGCATGCGCGGAGTATTTCGCGGCACAACGGGATTCGCCAGAAGATTTCTTCGTCGGTATCCCGCGCCTATGCGATCAAGCCCGCCCCCTCGGCGCAGTTTCCGCAGTTATGCGCTCGATGGAGCACCGTCCGGACGTACGATGTGGCGCCGGGCTCACGTGATCCGTGCAACAAGTTCCAGGCCGGTAGCTGACATCACCAGTATTCTCGAAGATCGTGGATCTCACGGTGACCAGACTCGACTTCGGTGACGTGCGGATCGCCTTCCGGGATTCGGGGGCGACCGCGGCTACCGACGTGCCCGTGGTCCTGGTGCACGGCATGGGCGGCGACGGACACACCTGGGACCGATTCGCGCGCGAACTGGTGCAGGCCGGCCGCCGGGTCATCATTCCCGACCTGCGCGGACACGGCCGCAGCTCGCACACCGATTCGTACCGGTTCGAAGAATTCGGCGCCGACGTGCGGAAACTCTGCGAACGCCTGGAACTGTCCACGGTGGATCTGGTCGGCCATTCGCTGGGCGGCTACGCGGTCTCCTGCGTCGCGCAGGAGCGACCGGAGCTGGTGCGTCGCCTCGTCATCGAGGAGTGCCCGCTGCCGTTGCAGTCCGGCGCCGAGGAGCTGCGGCTGACCCGTCGCTTCCCGACCGTGCCGGAACTCTGGCACGCGACGACCAGCCTGGTCAGGCATCCGCGCGCCGTGCTCGCCTTCGACCGGTCGATGACCAGGTCCGCGCTGGAACAGTTCCGCAAGCCGAACCCGGAGTGGTGGGACCGGCTGCCCGATATCGCCGCGCGCACACTGGTGCTGCGCGGCGGCCCCGGCGGCATGGTCGACCCGGCGAAGCTCGAGCTCGTGCGCGCCGCCATCCCCGACTGCACGGTCACCGCCGTCGCCAGCGGCCACAGCATCCACCGCGACCGCTACCGCGAGTTCGCCGCCGCCGTTCACCCGTTCCTCGCGAAGTGAGGAACACCGGATTCGAGGGGATGCTCTGCTCGGCCGCCGCGACGGGAACGCCGCTGCCGGGCACCGCCACCCAGGTGACCGGCTGGCTTTGTGTCGAGCATCCGGGCGCGTGGGGTCGCGACGTGATCGGCGACGAGGTGCTCGGCGCCGAGCTCACGCCCGAACTGGCGGCCCGCACCGCCGCCGCGCACGTGCGCCCGACCCTCATCCGCCGCCCCGGCCGCAACGAATTCACCGGCACCCGAACGGTTTTGCTTGCCAGCTCGCGCCCCGAGGGCTCCTGGTGCGAACGCCTCGAGATCACCGATCTGAAGCAACTGCTCGACATCGACCTACACCTGCTGAACGGCCCACCGCCGGGAATCGGTGTGCCCGTACACGATCCGCTGGTACTGGTGTGCGCACACGGAAAACGCGACCAGTGCTGCGCCCTGCTCGGCCGCCCCATCGCCGCCGAACTCGCCACGAAATACCCTGGGCAAGTGTGGGAGTGCTCGCACACCGGCGGCCACCGCTTCGCCCCCGCCCTGTTACTCCTACCCTCCGGCCTCACCTACGGCCGACTCGACGCCGCAACCGCCGAAGAGATGGTCGAGGCCGCCCGCCGCGACCAGGTCTCACTGACCGGCCTGCGCGGCCGCAGCTGCTATCCGCCGCTCGAACAACTAGCGGAAGTCGCTGTACGCGAACAGATTTCCGCCACAACCAACGACCTCACCGTCGCCCCCGACGCCACCTCGGCCGACGCCGCCCTGGTCACCCACCGCGACGGCCGCCGCTGGCGAGTAACCGCCTGCACCATCACCTTCCCGCCCCGCCAGGCCAGCTGCACCGCCGCCGCCAAACCCGTAACCGCCCTCGTCGTCGACACCATCGAGCAGCTACCTACCGCCTGACCACCTCAGGCAAAACACCAGTGCGCCGTTGTGTCCGGCTTACCAATGGGTCCCGGGGACCCAGCGGGCCGCGCGGCGCAGCGCGGTGCCGGTGGCTCGGCGCGCGGCCGAGCGGGGGCGTGGTTCACGTTCGGGCACAACGGGTTCCGCGTTGTCTTCGGCTTCTTCGACCAGTTCGCCCTTGGCGGCGGGGGAGTCCGGCAGCGCGCGATAGTAGCGGTGCAGGATGCGGTCGCGGAACTTCGGGGTGAGCAGGGCGCCGTATTCGGCGAAGGTGCCGATCGGCACGTCGATGCGTTTGGGGCGTTCGGTCAGGGCGCGCACGATCGTCGCGGCCGCCCACTCAGGAGATTCGGCGGGCTGGCCCTGATCGCCGCTCGGGGTGATCATCGGGGTGCGCACCAGCGGCATGTGGATGGTGGTGAAGGTGACGCCGTCGGCCATGGTCTCCACCGAGGCCACCTCGGCGAACTTGTCCAGCGCGGCCTTGCTGGCCAGGTAGGCGGCGAAACGCGGCGTTGCCACCTGCACGCCCGCGCTGCTGATGTTGACGATGTGGCCGAACTTGCGCTCGCGCATCTGCGGCAGCAGCGCCAGCGTCATGCGCAGCGCGCCGAAGTAGTTGACCGCCATGGTGCGTTCGAAGTCGTGCAGCCGGTCGGTGGAGCGGTGGATGGCGCGGCGGATGGACCGGCCCGCGTTGTTCACCAGCATGTCGACGTGGCCGTGCTCGTCGAGAATGGTCTTCACGGCGTGGTCCACCGAGTCGGAATCGGTGACGTCACACTGGTATCCGTAGGCGATGCCGCCCTCGGCCCTGATCTCGTCGACCACGGACGCGAGCTCGTCGGCGCGGCGCGCGAGCAGGAATACAGTGGCACCCTTGCCCGCGACGGCGATCGCCGCCGCCTTGCCGATGCCGGAGGACGCGCCGGTGATAAGGACATGCCGCCCGGAGATGTCGCGGTTGCGACGGCTGCGCCGGGTCGCGGGCAGGCTGGCGTCAGCGGATGCGTCGGTCATCGCTGCTCCTTTGCAGGTTTGGGGTTGGCATGAACTTACTCCGAAGTAAGTTTACTCGCCAAGTGGAACTGGTCACTTTTCGGGGCTGGGGTCGAGGTGGTGAACACGGGTCGAACAACCTCTCGAAATCGATCGAACATATGTGCGATACTCACCGCATGGTGGACGATCGGATGGCGGAAATCTTTGCCGCGGTGCGGCTCGGTGGCGGGGACCAAGCGGCGGCGCGACAGGCGCTGGAGAAGTTGTGGGACGAGATCGGTGAGGGCGGTGATCCCTTGCACCGCTGCGTGATTGCGCATCACCTCGCCGACCTACAGGACACGGCCGCGGCCGCGCTGCTCTGGGATCGGCGGGCGCTGGCCGCGGTGTTCGGCCCCGGCATCCCGCTGGACGAAGGACTCCGCAGCTTCCTCCCGTCGCTGTACCTGAATCTGGCCGACAGCCACCGGCGCGTCGGCGACTTCGAAGCCGCCCGCATGCAACTGGCCATCGCCCGCGGCCACCTCGACGTCCTCGCCAACGACGCCTACGGCGCGCTCATCCGGGCCGGCCTGGATCAGGTCGAAGCCGCACTCACCGAGGGCTCGACGGCGCCGCTGCCGACCAACTGATCCGTCCGAGGAAGTGAGGCCCGGTGGGCTGGAGCAACGGGCCGCCTACCTGGGCGGAACTGGAGCGGCTGCTGTCGGGGCGGCCCGGCCGGACGAACCCGAACGCGATGTACCCGGGCGACGGCGGCGACAGCCCGGCCTGGTCGCGCAAGCGCGGGGATTACCTGGCCGAGCCGGTAGTCCCCGCCGACAGGCCGACGGTGCCGTACGCGGAACTGCACGCGCACTCGGCCTACAGCTTCCTGGACGGCGCGAGCCAGCCGGAGGAACTGGTGGAGGAGGCCGTGCGGCTGGGCCTCGAGGCGATCGCGCTCACCGACCACGACGGCTTCTACGGGACCGTGCGCTTCGCGGAGGCGGCCAGGGAATGGGGGATGCCGACGGTCTTCGGGGCCGAGCTGTCGCTGGGCACCCAGCCGGCCGAGGGCGTTCCGGGTGCACGGTCCATCGACGCACCGGATTCCATGCCGCGCACGGGATCACCGGACCCCGCCGGACCGCACCTGCTGGTGCTGGCCCGCGGCCAAGAGGGCTACCGCCGACTATCCCGGGAGATCGCGGCCGCCCACATGGCGGCGGGGGAGAAGGGCATCCTCCGCTACGACCTCGACGCGCTCACCGCGGCCGCCGAGGGCCAGTGGCAGATCCTGACCGGCTGCCGCAAAGGCCACCTGCGTCAAGCGCTCGCGGACGATTTACGTTCGGGCAGTACCCGTCTCGTGCGATCCGAGGCCGCGCTGCGCGACCTGACGGAACGGTTCGGCACCGACCGGGTGAGCGTGGAACTGACCCACCACGGCATCCCGGAGGACGACGAGCGCAACGCCCACCTCATCGCCCTGGCCGACCGCCTCGGCCTCCCCGTACTCGCCACCACCGGAGCGCATTTCGCCGCACCGGGCCAGCGTCGCCGCGCCATGGCGCTCGCGGCGATCAGGGCCAGACAGAGCCTGGACGAGATCGCCGGGTGGCTGGCCCCGGCCGGCGGCGCGCACCTGCGTTCCGGCGCGGAGATGGCGCGGTTGTTCGCCGACTGCCCGCAGGCGGTGGCGAACGCGGTCGCGCTGGCCCGCGCATGCGCCTTCGACCTGAAGCTGATCGCGCCGAAACTGCCGCCGTTCGTCGTGCCCGCCGAGCACGACGAGAAGTCCTGGCTGCGCGCGCTCACCCTCGACGGCGCCGCGGCCCGCTACGGCCCGCCGGAGCGAAACCCGCAGGCGTACCGGCAGATCGAGCACGAGCTCGCGGTGATCGACAAGCTGGAATTCCCCGGCTACTTCCTGGTGGTGCACGACATCGTCACCTTCTGCCGGGACAACGACATCCTGTGCCAGGGCCGGGGTTCGGCGGCCAACTCGGCCGTCTGCTACGCGATCGGCATCACCAACGTCGACCCGGTCACCAACAACCTGCTGTTCGAACGCTTCCTCTCGCAGGAGCGCGACGGACCGCCCGATATCGATATCGACATCGAATCCGACCGCCGCGAGGAGGCTATCCAGCACGTCTACACCAAGTACGGTCGCGCGTACGCCGCCCAGGTGGCCAATGTGATCACCTACCGCGGCAAGTCCGCGGTCCGCGATGCCGCACGCGCACTGGGCTTTTCGCCGGGCCAGCAGGACGCCTGGAGCAAACAGGTGAGCCAGTGGACCGGCATCGGCACCGAGTCCGGCACCGACATCCCCACCGAGGTGCTCCAGCTGGCATCCGAAATAGAGGGCCTGCCAAGGCATCTCGGCATCCACTCCGGGGGCATGGTGATCTGCGACCGCCCCATCGCCGATGTCTGCCCGGTGGAATGGGCGCGCATGCCCGGCCGCAGCGTGTTGCAGTGGGACAAGGACGATTGCGCCGCCATCGATTTGGTGAAGTTCGACCTGCTCGGCCTAGGCATGCTCTCCGCGCTGCACTACATGATCGACCTGGTGCGCGAGCACACCGGCGAGATCGTCGAACTGCACAAGCTCGACCTGAAGGAAGCCGCCGTCTACGAGATGCTCTCGCGCGCCGACTCGGTGGGCGTCTTCCAGGTGGAGTCGCGAGCGCAGATGGCCACGCTGCCCCGGCTGAAGCCGCGAGAGTTCTACGACCTGGTGGTGGAGGTGGCGCTGATCCGGCCCGGTCCCATCCAGGGCGGTTCGGTGCACCCCTATATCCGGCGCCGCAACGGCAACGAGAAGGTGACCTACGACCATCCGGCACTGGAGAATTCGCTGTCCCGCACGCTCGGCGTCCCGCTGTTCCAGGAGCAGCTCATGCAGATGGCCGTCGATGTCGCGGGCTTCACCGCCGCCGAGGCCGACCAGCTGCGCCGCGCGATGGGCTCCAAGCGCTCCCCGGAGCGTATGGAGGGGCTCAAAGAACGCCTCTACCAAGGCATGCGCGACCTGCACGGCATCACCGGCGAAATCGCCGACCGCATCTACGAGAAGCTCTACGCCTTCGCGAATTTCGGCTTCCCGGAAAGCCATTCGCAGAGCTTCGCCTCGATCGTGTTCTACTCGTCGTGGTTCAAGCTGCACCACCCCGCCGCCTTCTGCGCCGGTCTGCTGCGCGCGCAACCGATGGGCTTCTACTCCCCGCAATCCCTGGTCGCCGACGCGCGCAGGCACGGGGTCCTGGTGCACGGCCCCGACATCAACGCCAGCCGCGCCGAACCCACCCTCGAACACGAGGGCACCCAGGTGCGCCTCGGGCTGGCCTCGATCCGGCACATCGGCGACGATCTCGCCGAAAAGATCGTCGCCGCAAGGGATCAGGGGCCGTACACCTCCTTCCTCGACCTGACCGGACGCGTGGAACTCACCGTCGTCCAAGCGGAATCGCTGGCCACCGCGGGTGCCCTCGGCGGTCTCGGCAGTACCCGCCGCGAAGCGCTGTGGGCCGCCGGTGCGGCGGCGGGGGAACGCCCGGATCGACTGCCCGGCACCGGCGCCGCCACCAACGCCCCCGTGCTGCCCGGCATGAGCGACCTCGAGCTGGCCGCCGCCGACGTCTGGGCCACCGGCGTCTCCCCGGGCAGCTATCCCACCGAATTCCTGCGCCCGCAGCTCGACGCCCTCGGCGTGATCCCCGCCGCCGGCCTGCTCGCCGTTCGGGACGGCTCGCGAGTGCTGGTGGGCGGCGCGGTGACGCACCGGCAACGCCCCGCCACGGCCGCGGGCGTCACCTTCCTCAATCTGGAAGACGAGACCGGCATGGTGAACGTCGTCTGCTCGGTCGGCCTGTGGGCCCGCTTCCGCCGCCTGGCGCAGAGCGCGCCCGCCCTGCTCATCCGCGGTCGGGTGCAGAACGCCGAGGGAGCGGTCACCGTCGTCGCCGAACACCTGCAGCGGATGGACCTACGCGTCGATTCGAAGTCACGCGACTTCCGCTGAGTCGCTGAACAACTCGATTTCCACCGGGCGGTTGTCGTCGTACGATGGTGGGTTCTGCCCAGCGCGGGTCCGTTCGACAATCCGGGAGTTACCATGCCTGCGCCTTCCGCCGCCGACCCGCCACCACGCGCCACCGCCCGCTCAACCGACTACCTGGCGGTGGGATCGACGCTGGTGCTGGCGTTGCCGACGGTATTGCTCAGTGTCGCAATCATTCTGACCCTCGGGGCCTGGGCGGGAATCTGGCTGGCGATAACCGCCGCGGTGGTGTGGGTGTTCGTCGGGGTCATGCTCTTCGACATGGCCTGGTTCACCCCCAACCGCGCGAGATTCGCCAAGACCTTGAAGTTCCGGCGCCCGATCCCACCGGAAGACGAGCGTCTCGCCGCCGCATGGGCGAAGGTGACCAGCGCGCCCGGGGTGGACGGGTGGCCGTACTCGCTGTGGGTGGAGCAATCCGATGATCCGAATGCCTACGCCGCGCCGAGTCGCATTGTCGCGGTGACGAGTTCGGCGCTGGCGGGTCTCAAACGCCGGCACCTCGAAGCCGTTCTCGCGCACGAACTCGGGCACCACATCAACGTCGATCCTCGGGTGCGGTTACTCGACACCTGGCTTGCGCTGCCCAGCCGTGCCATGTGGGCGTTGTGCAGAGTGTTCGGCCGGATCGCGGGTCTCTTCGGCTCGTTCGCACCGTACGTCCGACTGGTCGTGGCGGTAGGTCTGCTGCCCGTTGTGGTCATCGTGCTGCAGCCGGTCGTCGGGCTCACCGCCGCACTCTTGTTCGTCGCCCTGCTGGTCGTGGAACCGCTGACCAGGAGCGCACAGCAGCGGCGCGACGAATTCGCCGCCGATCGAGTCTCGGTCGATCTCGGTTACGGCCGCGCGCTCGCCGCCGCCCTGCGGCGCTGGGACACCGAACCGCTACCCCGGTTGATCGCATTGCGTCTTCGGTTCTACGGGACGCATCCGCCGCTGGCCGCACGGATCCGCAAGATCACCGTCCGGCTCCGCGAATGACCTGGCCGCCCACACTTTTAGAGAAGTGTTAGAAGGCCTCTAGAGAACCGTTATGTCAGGCCGTTTGCGCAGCCAGAGCGGCTACTGTGCGAATCATGCGGAAGCTTGCTGTGCTGTGCATCGGTCTGCTCGGTCTGACGTTGCTCGTCGGCTGTGGCGCGGACAACGACAACGCGAAGAGGGTCCCGCCGCCACCGGGGCGGCCCGAGACCTACGCCACCGTGGAGCCAGCCCCCGCGGCTACGCCACCGGGGCTGCGCGACCAGGGGCCCGCGCGCAAAGAGAACAACACCGGCGGTGAAACCGTCACGGCGCGTAAGGAAGTGGTCACCGGCAGCGTCGAGATGACCGCGGGCAAACCGGTCGACACGGCGGGCAAGATCGCCGACCGGGTGCGCGAGGTCGGCGGCCGGATCGACAGCCGGACCGAGCAGCCGGGCACTGACGACGCCGATCCCAGCGCCACGCTCACCGTCCGGATACCCGCGGACAAGACCGACGCGTTCATCGACGGCCTCGGCGGCCTCGGCCGCGTCACCCGGGTGCACACCAACCGCGACGACGTGACGATGCAGTGGGAAGACCTGGACGCCAGGATGAAGGCGCTGCAGGCCTCCGTCGACCGGCTGCGCGGGCTCATCGCCGGCGCGACCAACACCGCCGACCTGCTCAACGCCGAGCAGGCGCTGTCCAGCCGCCAGGGCGAACTCGACAGCCTGACCGCGCAGAAGCGGCACCTCGACGACGAGGTCGCGCTGTCCACGCTCAACATCGACATCACCACCGCGACCACCAAAGCCCAGGAGGACCGCGCCGACAACTTCTGGGAAGGGCTTGTCACCGGCTGGAACTCGCTGGTCGATTGGCTGAAGGACGCGGTCGTGTTCACCGGTAAGGCGCTGCCGTGGCTCGGCTTCCTGGTGGTGCTCGCCGCCGTGGTCTGGGCCATCGTGCGGGCGGTGCTGCGGCGAGGCAAGGGCACTCGGGCAGAATCGACTCCGGTGGGCGCACGGCCCGGTCCGGCACCGGTTGGGGTGGGCGCGCGGCCCGGTTCCGCCGAGGGCGCAGGCACCGCGGAAGGCGCTGGGCCCGCGAAGGTTACGGGACCCGAGGGCAGCCCGGCGACAGGAGAGACGAGTGCCGACAACGGTCCGGGCGACCATAAAACCGAACAGCCGTAAGGGCCCGCTCGTCGAAACCCTCGACGACGGCACCCTCCAGCTGTACGTGCGCGCCCCGGCCGTCGAAGGCAAGGCCAACAAGGCCGCCATCGAACTGCTCGCCGAGCATTACGGAGTATCGAAGAGCGCCGTCCGCCTGTCGGTCGGCGCTACTTCCCGTTTCAAGCGCTTCGAGATCGACCTCTGATCGTCCGCGCTCACACGCCGCCGTCGAACCCCAGCTGACGCCACGCCTCGTACACCGTGACCGCCGCCGCGTTGGACAGGTTCATCGAACGCCGCCCCGGCAGCATGGGGATGCGCAACTGGCTGGTGACATGGGGATCCTCGAGCACCGCCGCGGGCAACCCCGTCGGCTCGGTGCCGAACAGCAGCACATCCCCTGCGCGGTACTCCACCGAGGTGTAGTGCGTCGTCGCCTGCGTCGTGAACGCGAAAACCCGCTCCGGCCGCACCGACTCCCACGCCGCCGCAAGATCCTTGTGCACCGTCACCGACGCCAGATCGTGGTAGTCCAGCCCGGCCCGCCGCAGCTTCGCCTCCGAAAGATCGAACCCCAACGGCTCGACCAAATGCAGCTCACACCCGGTCCCGGCGACCAGTCGAATCGCATTGCCGGTATTCCCGGGGATGGCGGGCTCATGAAACATCAGTCGGAACACGACAGTCAGTCAATCAGGCCGTTGTAGCTTCCAACGAACGAGTGGTCAATCGGGCAGCAAGCGCAGGGGCGCTCGGTGCCGGGTTCGGACGGCGCTGAAGTGTCGACGATCCAAGGTGGCTACTTCGTTCACGTCGAGTCGCTCAGCGACGGCGAGGACGGCGGCGTCGACGGCACCCAGCGGAAAGTCGGCGTACTTCCGAACCAGTTCGGCCATCCGCAGCAGATCAGTGCGGGTGAGATCGACGAGTTCGATTTCTTCGTTCGCGATCGATTCCAGGAACAGGGCTTCGGCCGAAGGCCCAACGCGAGTCTCCAAGAAGTAGCAGACTTCTCCGAGTACCGGGCCCGGAACCAGTACCGGACCAGGATGTGTTTCGAGCAGGTCTAGGCAGCGTTGGTGATCCGCGTCGTTCCTGTTCAGTACAGCAACGAGCGGGCCTGTGTCACAGACGATCACCCGGGTTGTTTACCACGCTCTTCGCGGAGCATTTCCTCCGACCTCGCCGCAAGATCCGGCTCGGCCTGCATCGTGCCCGCGAACGATAGATGCCGACACCGCTCACCTGCGGGCTCGGTCGCTGTGTCTGGTTCAGGAGTGGTGACGACCAGTTGCAATGCGACGGCTCGCAGCGCGTGCGCCTGATCCGGCGTGAGCCGGTCGACCAGGCGATGCAGGTCTTCGTAGTCGTACGCTGCGGTCATGGCATCGAGTTTAGTGGCTAGCCACCCTCTGTGCCTGAGATCGGTCCGGTATCCAGCCAGCGCGAGTCCATACCACTGGCGCCGCTACAGCCTTGCGGGGAGGGGGCTACAGCAGGTCGGGGCGGGGATGTGGAAAAGGGTGCGGTGGTGAATGTAGTCAGTCGTCTGTCTTGTGTGCAGGCACGTACTAGCCGGTCCTCGCGCCGAACCCCGGCTCTGATCTTGTCGATGAAACATCAGTCGGAACACGACAGCCAGTCAATCAGGCCGCCGCACCGCCGCCGCGCGGACCTGAGGAATCCGGACCGGTGTGCGATCGAGCCGCTGCCGTCGAGCGCGGCGACCCACCGCTACCTGGCAGCTGGCGCGTCCTGCGGACAGGTCGCGGCATCCGCGCCTGCGGTGATCCCGTCGCGACGCACAATGCGCGAATCCGTTCGGCCGCATGAATTTGCGAACGAATTTCCGTGTGCACCAAAGAATTACAGATCCTGTTGAATATGCTCCTTCGGCATTTCGGCAACTCCGACGAATGCGTGGACCTGCATGCTTTTGCGTGAGGAGGTTGTATTTCCCCAGGTTGTGGGCATATTACTGAGTAAAGTGTCAGGTCAAACGAACTATTTTACCTATCTGAATAAGAAGGTTTTCATTCAGTGAAATGCTCATAACTCCACTCTGTTACTTCGTTGATATTGAACGGTTACCTCGATATCGACCAACTGTTGACTGAATCACAATCCACTCCTGTAGATTCACCAGCGGTAAACAACCTTCCTGAACCCGAGAGGACGTGCTATGCCGATTATCGGTTCGCTAGTTTGCGATCTGATGAACCTGATCCCCACTGCGATCATGTCAACTGTTCTGCCCGGTATTGGTTCGGTTATGG
The DNA here is from genome assembly GCF_050955855.1 of Nocardia sp. CA-128927. Taxonomy (NCBI): domain Bacteria; kingdom Bacillati; phylum Actinomycetota; class Actinomycetes; order Mycobacteriales; family Nocardiaceae; genus Nocardia; species Nocardia sp. CA-128927. The sequence goes on from NZ_CP192087.1 coordinate 1,383,003, forward strand.
CTCCGGTGACCTACATGGGCTCGGTGGCCTTCAACACCATCGCAGCAGTGTTCACGGGTTCCATGCTGTGATCGGTGCTTGATCGCGTCGTGCGTGGCACGACAGCGACTGCCGTGTCACGCACGACGCCTGCCCGCCGAGCATCGGCCGACCGAAAACGCGGCCACGAATATCCCGCACGCGACACTCGGCGACCGGAACGGCAATGAATTCCGGTCGTGGGTATATTTGTGCTGCTCGGATCAACTTCTCGATCTGCTCTCGAGGGCATTGCGCTCGTCTTTGCTGAAACGGAAAGTGGTGTTCGATGCGATTGCTCGGTTCGTGGCGTTGTGCGGTCCTCGCGGCGGCAGTATCGGTCTCCGCGTTCGGCATCACCGCGCCGCCGTCGAACGCGGCGACCGCCGGAGCCGTTATCTCGGTGATTCCACAGCCCGAAGGTTGGCGCGGCATGCCCGGCGGCTCGGTCGTCGAGTACTGGATGGCAGGCTCGGACGGTACGCCGCAACCGGCGAGCGGTGCGGTACTCCTTCCGGAGGGCGCACCACCCCCCGGTGGCTGGCCGATAATCGCCTACGATCACGGCAGTTTCGGTCTCGGTCGAGGGTGTGGCGGCCAGGCCGATTTCGCGAGCGGCCCATGGCCTGAGCGCCGAGTCCACGAGGATCGATTCTTGCGGACCTTTCTGTCCAAGGGATTTGCGGTCGTGGCACCGGACTATCTCGGGCTCGGCCGTTTCGATACCGGGCCGCATCCATATCTGGAGCTGAAAACCGAGGCGACCGCGACCATCGACCTGGTCAAGGCGGCACGGGCGAGTCATCCCCAGCTGTCGCGGACCTGGGCCCTGCTCGGCGGTTCGCAGGGCGGGCAGGCCGCGCTCGGCACGGCCTATCTGCAGCGAACATACGCACCAGACCTCGACTTTCGCGGAACGATCGCGATCGATCCCGCATCCGAAGCGGAAAACCTGCTGCCGATGGCGGGCCCCTGGGGTCCGGACCTGCCCAGTGTGATCGGTGATGGCCTCACCATGGTCGTCGCGAGTGTGCTCGTCGGAATGCGGGCTGCGCGACCGGAGGTGAATGTCGACAGCTATCTGACTCCCCGGGGTCGGGAAGTGCTCGACAGCATCAGCGTGTTGTGCCAGGACAAGATACTCGAACGGGTTCAGGGCGTCGGAATCAGCGACATTCTCTCGAAACCGTTGACCGACGAGCACTTTCGCGCCGTTATCGCCGATTACATGGGCGTGCCGACCAGCGGCTACAACGCGCCGATTCTGTTGTTGCTCAACGCCACCGATATCGCGGTGCCCGCGCCGTTGCACGCGGCCCTGGTCGCCCGGTTCGCCGCTAACCACGTCGACCATAAAGTTGTCGTCGGTACGGGCTTGCATCTTCAGATCAATCAGGCCATGGGAGCGGCCATCGATGCCTTTCTCACTCGCATCAAGTCCTCGAAGACGAGCGTGAACTAGCCTCGGCCATTGCCGGTTTGCCGAAATTGGTCATGAACTCCAATGCCTGACCTGAACAGCACTCTGGCGTGTCGTTGCACGTCGATCGAAGCTCGATGTTGGATGCTTTGGCCATGACCGTGACTGCCCGCACCGGAGCATTGAAATCCCGGCGAACTCGTTTCAGCAATAGTCTGCTTATCGGACTGACCGTCGGCGCTTTGACTTCATTCGGTATATCGCCCGCAGCCGCCGATCCGACCGGCCAGCCGGACCTGATCACCGCCGGTATCGAGGCAGCGGATGGTTCTCGGATCGCCGAGGTCGAGCACATCGACGGTGGCGGAATTCGGCTGCAGATCTACTCCGCGGCAATGGACAAGACCTTCCCGGTGGAGATTCAGCGCCCGGCAGATACTTCGCGGCCGCGGCCGAGTTTGTATCTGCTGAACGGTCTGGACGCGGGGGAAAGCGTCGCCTCCTGGCAGGCACAAACCGATGTTCGTCAGTTCGTTTCCGACAAGAATGTCAACCTGATCCTGCCGATCGGCGGGAAGGCCAGCTACTACACCGACTGGGTCAAGGACGACCCGAAGCTCGGCCGCAACAAGTGGAAGACGTATCTGACTGAAGAGCTGCCGCCACTGATCGACGCGGCCCTCGGCACTGATGGAATCAGGGCCATCGCGGGGATCTCCACCTCCGGCACTTCCGTGCTGGCATTGCCCATTGCCAAGCCGGGTCTGTACCGGGCCGCGGCCGCGTACAGCGGTTGCGCGCAGACCAGCGACCCGCTGGGCGCCTACTTCGTGCAAACCGCGGTCGGGATGGGCGGCGGGGACGCCAAAAACATGTGGGGGCCGTTGAATTCGCCCGAGTGGGTAGCAAACGATCCCTACGTGCACGCCGAAGAACTGCGCGGACTCGAACTGTACTTCTCCTCGGGCGATGGCCGACAGGGCGAATACGACACGATCGACGGCCGCAAGTCGCAGCTCGATGGCATCAAGACCCAAATCGACGGGATGAACGATCAACTCGGGCCGATGGGACTGGTGAATCAGATCATGGTCGGCGGCACCATCGAGAGCGCCACCTACTACTGCACGCGCAACTTGGAGAAGAAGCTCGCGTCGCTCGACATCCCCGCGACCTTCCACTACGCACCGGGCACGCACTCCTGGGGCTACTGGCAGAACGAGTTCAAGGAGTCGTGGCCGGTGCTGGCGCGCGGAATGGGGTTGGCGGAGTAGTCCGTAGCTCGGTGCCGACGGGCGACTGAGCCCGTCGGCGGCGCGGGGTGGGTGGCGTCTGTAAGAATCGGGGGGTGACCGATGCCGACACGTCCACCGCGGACCAGCGGGCAGGCAGCAGCTTGGGCGCTCAGTTCCTGCGCTGCCAACTGCCGATGGTTGTCGTGACGCTGGTCATCGCGGTGGCGATCGTGTTCGTGGCCCAGGATCGGTGGCGCCGCGGCGCGCTGTTCTTCGGCGGCGCGACCCTGCTGGCCGCGGCGTTCCGGCTGTGCCTGCCGACCGCGCGGGTGGGTTTGCTCGCCGTGCGCAGCAAGCCGTTCGACGTGGGCGCGCTGACCCTGCTCGGCTCCGCCATCGTCTTCATCGCCGCCACCATCAACACGCTCGGCGTCGGCTAATAGACGCACACCTTCCGACTTCCCGCACACCGAATCGCATGCAATTTCGTATGCGAGAAATCAAGAGGTGTGCGGCGGGCAGCGTTGGTGCGCAGGGGTCAGCGGGGCACGGGGTACTGCTCGGTGAAGACCGCCTGGTTGCGAGGGCGGCGACCCGGGTGCGGCGGGGTGGTATCGCTGTAACCGACGGCGACCAGGACCGCGATGGCCAGATCGGCGCGGTCGCCGATGCCGATGGCCTGCTTGACCAGGTCGGGGTCCCAGCCGTTCATCGGGGCCGAGGCCAGGCCGAGGCTGGTGGCGGCGAGCATGACGTAGGTGGCCGCGATCATCGCGTTCTTCACGGCGTTCTCCCGGAGCAGCCCGCGTTCGCGCAGTGCGTGGAACTCGCTGCGCGAGTGGAACATCGAGGTGAACTCGGCGTTCCATGCACCGTTGCGACCGGCCAGCTCGGCGATGTCGGCATTGCCGTGCTGCCAGGCCGTCGGATCGGCGACGAAGACCAGCACGACGGGTGCCTCCAGTGGCTGCGGCTGGCCGAACGCGGCCGTCGAGAGCGCCTGCCGCCCGGCTTCGCTGGTGACCACGACGATCGAGCGGTCCTGCATGTTCCACGCGCTCGGCGCCTGCACCGCCAGATCGAGGAGTTCATCGATCAGCTCCGGTGCGACGGAAGTGGGCTGGAAGTGGCGCGTGGTCCGGCGGGCGCGGATCGCGGCGGGAACCGAAAGTGTCTGTATTTCCATGATTCTTACTATCGGAGAGTGGCGCTCTAATAGGAAGAAGGCACTTGATAGTGCGTTACACTCTGGAAGGTGCGCACGCTCATCGAGGGTTCCGACCTGCCCGCCGACATCTACTCGGCCAAATGCCCCACCCGTCAGGTGCTCGACCGCCTCGCGGGCAAGTGGACGGTGTTGATCGTCGACGCCCTGGCCGACGGCACCATGCGCTACACCGATCTGCACAAGCGGATCGAAGGCATCTCGCAGAAGATGCTGACGCAGACCCTGCGCGAGCTGGAGACCGACGGATTCGTCACGCGCACCGTGCATCCCACGGTGCCGCCGCGCGTCGAGTACACCCTCACCGAGCTCGGCCACAGCCTGCGCACACCCATTGCGGCACTGCGCGATTGGATAGAAACCAACATCAACCTGATCGCCGAAGCCCGTCGCTCGGCGGCCCGCTGACGCGTCAAGGCTCTTCGTAATCCGCCGCCGGATCGCAGATTCCGCTGCGGCGTAAACCAATTCGGTGAACCGCCCGCCGCGCCCCTCGATGCGGCGGGCGAATCCCGAAACCTAGATGATTGATTCCAAGGGGTCGGTGAATGTCGGGCCGTGCCGGGATCAGTTCACGGCGCGTGCTCACCGTGGCCGCGGGCCCGATGGGGCGAAGACGTGGAGTGCCACGAAACCCGCTGCTGCACAGCCCTACTCGGGTAGGTCGCTGTATGGGTGTGAAGCGAGGGTGCCGAAGATCAATGTGTGACGAAAGACCTGGACACCCTCGCGACTGCACTCTACGTCAGGACCGACGATCTCCTGAAGACCTCACCGGAGTTGGCACCCCGGCGGCCGCGTGTCGGTTTCGAGCCGGAGCTGACCGACGCCGAGCTGGTGACGTTGTCGGTGATGCAGGGACTGTTGGGGTTTACCTCCGAGCACCGCTGGCTGCGGTTCGCCCGCGCGCACCTGGGGCACTTGTTCCGGTACCTGCCCAAACAATCCGGTTACAACAAGCGGCTCCGGAAGGCATCGGGGCTGATCAAGTCGATGATTCGGGTGTTGTCGGCCGACACAACGCTGTGGACCGACGACGTGTGGGTAGTCGATTCCACGCCGGTGGAATGTGGTCGATCGAAGGAGACGGTACGTCGCTCAGATCTGGCCGGCTGGGCCGAATATGGTTACTGCGCTTCGCATTCCCGCTTCTTCTGGGGCCTACGGCTGCATCTGGTGTGTACCCTCGGCGGGCTGCCGGTCGGGTTCGCGTTGACCGGAGCTAAGGCCGACGAACGTCAGACACTGCTCGACATCCTCACCGTCGATCCCGAACTTGCTGACCACCGCCCTGGCCAGACCCTGATCGGCGACAAGAACTATTTCGGCAAAGAGTTCGAGACCGCACTGGCCGACAGTGGCATGCGCCTGCTGCGCCCAGCACGCAAAGGCGAACCCGAACGGGCCGGTGCCACACTGTTCAAACCGCTGCGCCAGATCATCGAATCAATCAACCAGACCTTCAAAGGACAACTCGACCTGGAACGACACGGCGCACGCACCCCCGACGGCGTAGTCGTGCGAGTATTGCAACGCATCCTCGCCATGACCGCAGCCATCTGGCACAACGACACCCTCGGCGAGCGAATCCACCGATCCCTCACCTGCTACGACCACTGACCCCCTTGGAATCAATCATCTAGGCCGGCTCGGCGACCAGCTCGGCGCGTCCGGATCGACTGCCGTACAAGGCCCGTGCCTCGGTCGGTGTGACCGTCTCGAGCCTGGTGGGCGGCTCCGCGTTGATGTGCTCCTTCAGGATCTGCCCCGCCATCGGCGCGACGAACGGCGCCGCGACCAGCAGTCCGAACGAGTCGAACCGGGCGAACGACCACACGAGCACCTTGGCGGGCAGCCGAACCGCGAGATCGACGATGCCCCACCGATCGAACCGCCCGAGCTTGCGCATCCACTTCGGCAGCGTCGACACCGAGGCGAGCGAAAGCAGCCTGCTGCCAATGGCATACGAGATGCCCGCGCCATTACGCCGTGAGGTCCACAGCAGATGGTGCATGCCCTCCTCGGCCCGCTCGGAGGTGCACAGCCGCGGGCGGACCCGCTCGTAGTACGCGCGCACTTCCTCGCGCGAGCGCGGCACGTCCGCCGGCTTGCAGGTCTGCAGCTCGGCCGCGATCGCGCACTCCTGCCAGAAGCGCGTCTCCTCTTCCGGCGTCAGTCCGGGACCGAACATCTCGTACGCCTTGAGTACCGAATGCCAGCCGGTGATGTGGATCCACAGCTGGGTGTCCGGGCTGTTCGCGCTGTAGCGGTTGCCGCTGATCGGTTCGATGCCGGTCATCGGCGCGTGGATCTGCATCAGGTGCTCGGCGGCCTGGATGGCGGTGCGTCCGTCGGCGATCGCGGCGATCAGGAAGTAGGAGAAGGTGTGATCGAGGCGCTTGCGCGGGTCGCTGTAGATGCCGCGCGAGTCGGCCACGGCCGCGGTGAGGAACGGATCGAAGTGCTCGAGCACGACGGCCCGCTGGAATCCGATGACCGCGGTCGGCGCGGTCCAGACCTTCCAGCTGGGCGAATCGGGACCGAAGAACCCGTAGTCGTCCCGGCGCAGGCTGGTCGGATCGAAGTGCATCACGTGCTCCTTTGCGGTGATCGCCCCGCAACCGGGGGTGAATACAACGCAACCGTAGCAATTGCTGGCAATGAATACAACGGTTGCGTACTATTCGTGATAGATGCGGGATCGAGGCCGGGATGCTGTCAGGATGGACCGCATGGAGGTGAAGCGGCAGTGACCACATCGCGGACCGCGGCGGACCGGCCGCGCAGGCGCTATGCGCCACGCCTGCCGCCGGAGCAGCGCCGGGCCCAGTTGCTCGATGCGGCCTTCGCGGTGCTGAGCCGGGTGGAGCTGCACGAGTTGAGTATGGAGGCGGTCGCCCAGGAGGCGGGCGTCGGCAAGCCGGTGCTCTACACCGTCTTCAAGACCCGCGCGGAACTCGTTGCGGCGCTGCTGGAACGGGAGCGCGAGCGCGGCCTCGAACAGGTCGCCGAGACCCTGCCGGCCGACCTGATGGGTGCCGACCCGGTCGTCGCGGCCTCGGCCACCGTCGAGGCGTTCGTCGGTGTGGCACTGGAGAATCCGACCCGCTGGCGACTGATCCTGGCGGGTCCGGGCAACGCCCCCGACGAATACCGTGAGGCACTGCGCGATTCCCGCGCGGGCATCTTCGACCAGGCCGAAGCGCTGGTCCGGATCGGCACCGCACTCGAACCCCGGTGGGCGGGAATGGATTCCGCGCTGCTCACCAACTCGCTGCTACAGGTAGCCGAGATGCTCGGCCGCCTAGCCGTCAGCGAACCCGACGAATACCCCCGCGAACGCCTCCAAGGATTCGTCCACGCCATCGTCCAACTACTAGTCGGCGCGCCCACCACCGACTAGCCGCGCGCACCAATTCGCCTCATGCGCACGAAATCGCCTGATGCGCGCGAATTCGCCAGCTGTTTCAAGCGCACCGCGCAAATCAGTGCGCGGCAGCCAAAACAGTGCGCGGCAGCCAAAACAGTGCGCGGCGTACCCGCCGACTGCCGCGCGCACCAATTCGCATGGTGCGCATGAAATTGCTGACTGTTTCAGGCGCGGCGCGCGAATCGGTGCGCGGCGCGCGAATCTCAGCGCGGCGAAAGGCGCTGCGTTCGTGGTGGGTCAGCGGGTGGGTTGACGGCTCTGCTGGGCCAATCGCATCGTTTCGGTCAGCAGTTTGGACACGGCCGCCGCCTCGGTGAGGAAACCGTCGTGTCCGTCGCGCGAGTGCACGACCTCCAGCCCGTCGCAGCCCGGCAACCCCTCGGCGAGTTCCTGTTGCGTGCGCAGCGGATACAGCCGATCGGAGTCGACGCCGCCGACCACGCACGGCACCGGCGTAGCGGCCAATGCCGCCCGCACGCCGCCGCGTCCGCGTCCGATGTCGTGCCGGTTCATCGCCTCGGTCAGCAGCACGTAGGTGCCGGGATCGAAACGCCCGCACAGCTTGTCGGCCTGATGGTCCAGGTAGCTCTGCACCGCGTACCGGCCGCCGCGCCACGGATCCTCGGCGCCCTGCGCGCTGTTCTCGTACCGGTGGTCCAGCTCGTCCTCGGTGCGGTAGGTCAGGTGCGCGATGCGCCGGGCGATGCCCATGCCCGTCATCGGCGCGCGGTCCGTGTCGTGATAATCGCCGCCCTGCCAGTCCGGATCGGCCTTGATCGCCGCGATCTGGGTGGTCTGCGTGCCGATCTGGTCGGCGGTGGCGCGGGCGCCGACGGCCAGCACCAGCGCGGAACCGACCCGGTCCGGCGCGCCGACCATCCACTCCAGCACCCGCATGCCGCCCATCGACCCGCCGACCACCGCGGCCAGCCGCTCGATGCCGAGCAGGTCGATCAGCGCCGTCTCCGCGGCCACCTGGTCGCGGATGGAGATCTCCGGAAACCGTGCGCCCCAAGGCTTTCCGTCGGGTGCGAGCGTCGAGGGCCCGGTGCTGCCCTGGCAGCCGCCGAGCACGTTCGTCGCGATCACACACCACTCGTCGGTGTCGAGCGGACAGCCCGGTCCGACCATCCCGTCCCACCAGCCGGGCAGCTGATGGATGTCGTCCGGGTGGCCGACCACGTGCGAGTCGCCGGTCAGCGCGTGCTCGACCAGCACCACGTTGTCCAGCGTGGGGGAGATCTCACCCCACCGCTGCACCGCGAGGTGCACCTGCGGAATGACCGCGCCGCTCTCCAGCTTCACGTCTCCGATGGCGATGATGCCGAGCCGCCCGTCCGGGGGTGGCAGGGCCACCCCGGACGAACGGGCGAAACTCGGTTCGGTACTCAATGTCACGTCGCCGCCGCCGCGAAACCGGCACGCAGATCGGTCAGGATGTCGTCGATTCCCTCGATCCCCACCGCCAACCGGACCAGGCCCGGGGTGACACCGGCGAGCAGTTGCTCTTCGGGCGTCAGCTGCGAGTGTGTGGTCGACGCGGGATGAATCACGAGGGAGCGCACATCTCCGATGTTAGCCACATGGCTGTGCAGGGCTAATCCGTCCACGAACTTCTTGCCCGCATCGACACCGCCGCGCAGCTCGAAGGCGACGATCGCGCCCGGGCCCTTCGGTGCCAGCTGCTTTGCCCGCTCGTACCACGGCGAGGTCGGCAGGCCCGCGTAGATGACCTTCGTGACGTCCGGCTGTTCGGCCAGGAACTCGGCCACCGCCTTGGCGTTGGCGACATGCCGCTCGACCCGCAGGCTCAGCGTCTCGATGCCCTGGCTGATCAGGAACGCGTTGAACGGCGAGATCGCCGAGCCGAGGTCGCGCAGCAGTTGCACGCGGGCCTTGAGCGCGAAGGCGGGCGCGCCGAGGTCGGCGAACACCGCACCGTGGTAGCTCGGGTCCGGGGTGGTGAAGCCGGGGAAGCGCGGCTGGCCCTGCGCGTCGGTCACCGTCCAGTCGAAGTTGCCGCCGTCGACGATCACGCCGGCCACCGCCGAGCCGTGCCCGCCGAGGTACTTGGTCGCCGAGTGCACGACGATGTCGGCGCCGTGCACCAACGGCTGGATCAGGTATGGGGTGGCCACCGTGTTGTCCACGATCAGCGGCAGTCCGGCCTCGTGCGCGATGGCGGAGATACCGGGAATGTCGAAGATGGCGCTGCTCGGGTTGGCGATGGTCTCGCCGTAGAACGCCTTGGTGTTCGGCCGGATCGCGGCCCGCCACTGGTCCAGGTCGTCGGGGTCGTCGACGAAGGACACCTCGATGCCGAGCTTGGGCAGCGAGTAGTGGAAGAGGTTGTAGGTGCCGCCGTAAAGGTGCGGGCTGGACACGATGTGGTCGCCCGAGGACGCCAGGTTCAGGATCGCGAACGTCTCCGCGGCCTGCCCGGAGGCGAGCAGCAGTGCGGCGACACCGCCTTCGAGCGCGGCGACGCGCTGCTCCACCACGTCCTGGGTGGGGTTCATGATCCGGGTGTAGATGTTGCCCGGCTCGGCGAGCCCGAACAGCGCCGCGGCGTGATCGGTGTCGCGGAAGGCGTACGAGGTGGTCTGGTAGATGGGCAGGGCCCGGGCACCGGTGGTGCCGTCGGGGGCCTGTCCCGCGTGTACCTGCTTGGTCTCGAAGGACCACTGCGCCGGATCGAAGTCGGCTGCGGGCACGGTGGAATCACTCATGAGCTTTGCTCCAAAGAAAAGGTTGTTCGCCAGAACTACGGGGGTTATCGGGATTTGGGCGAAGGACAACAACACATTTCGGGAACCTCCTGAAAGCGCGCTTGCTCTCGACCTTCGAGAGCCCGGTCATCACCCGGAGCACCCCACCGCTGCTGGAGGGTTGCCGTCCAGCAAGCCGGGGCTTCGCGCTGGCACTCATGACCTGAGGGCATCATAACCGGACGCCCCGCGACGGCCGAAACCTATCCGCGAACTCAGCCGGACGCGCTGGTCCGCGCGCCGCCGCAGACCCGGACGAACTCGTCGAAGGCCGCGGTGAACGAGTTCCGGCCTGCGGTAGCGGCGTCGTGCAGATCGTCGTAGTCGAACATGCTCTCGCCGCATTCCATGGCGAGGTGGGCGATGAGCTGCCAGGTGCCGAGGATCAGCCGCACCGGGAGTGCGCAGGGCGTGGTGGCGAGTCGTTCGGCGACCACCGCGGCGATGGCGATGTTCTTGCTGTCGGCGTGTTCGATGCTGCGCGCGCTGACCGCGGGACTGCTGCGCACGATCCGCTGCATCTGCTGGAACTGCCGGAACGAGACCGGCCCGCCCGCGGGTTCGCTGACCGCGCGGTCGATCACCTGCAGGAACGCCGTGCGCAGCGATTCCAGTTCGTTGTCGGTGACCGGGAGTCGGCGCAGCGTCTCCGCCACGGCCTGGCCGAAGTCCTGCACCGGCCCGAGGACGATGTCCTCTTTGCTGTCGAAGTACCGGTTGATCGTGCGCGGTGAGACGTCCGCGGCGTTGGCGATCTGTTCGACCGTCGTCGCGTCGAAACCCTGTGTGTCGCACAGGTTCAGCCCGACCTCGATGATCCGCAACCTGGTCTGCTGCTTCTTGCGTTCGCGCAGGCCGGGAGGTGCGTTCGTCGCGGCGCTCGCAGAGGTTTCCGCTGTGGCACTCGCGCTCGTCGGCGTCGGTGACTCGAGCATCTTCACACCCTATCGCAACCTAGTGTTTTCGTGTCCTTAACCGCCAAATGTCGTACTGCGACATTTTTCTCTTGACGCCAAATGTCGTCTGATGACAGGATAGCCAAGCACTTTCTACGAGGAGGAGACGACGGTGACCGAGACTGCGACAGCGGTAGAAGTTCCGGTAAGAAAAGGCAGTTCGGCTCGCTGGTTCGCCCTCGGCGTGATCGCATTGGCCCAGCTCATGGTGGTTCTGGACGCCACCATCGTGACCATCTCGCTGCCCTTCGCCCAGGCTGATCTCGGCATCAGCGACGGCAACAAGCAGTGGATGCTGACCGCTTACACACTGATCTTCGGCGGGCTTTTGCTGCTGGGTGGGCGGCTGGCCGACTACCTCGGCCGACGCCGGATGTTCATCATCGGCCTGGTCGGCTTCGCCGCCGCGTCGGCACTTGCCGGTCTCGCGCAGAACGGCGCGGAGATGTTCGCCGGGCGCGCGCTGCAGGGTGCGTTCGCGGCGTTGCTCGCCCCCGCGGCGTTGTCGCTGTTGTCGGTGACCTTCACCGAGGCGCGCGAACGGGCCACCGCATTCGGCGTGTTCGCCGGCATCTCGGCCGGTGGCGCCGCGCTCGGCCTGATCGCCGGTGGCGCACTCACCGAGTACGCCTCATGGCGCTGGTGCCTGCTGGTGAACACCCCGATCGCGTTGCTCGCCCTGGTCGGCGCGCTGGCGTGGGTGGTCAAGGACGTGCCGACGCCGCGGACCGGCGGCTACGACGTGCCCGGCGCGGTCACCGTGACGCTCGGCCTGATCTCGATCGTGTACGGCTTCAGCCGCGCCGCCGAAGACGGCTGGCTGTCCGGCAGCACCCTTGGTCTGCTCATCGCCGGTGCGGCGCTGCTGATCGCCTTCGTCGTCATCGAACGGCGCTCGGCCAATCCGCTGCTGCCGCTGCACATTCCGGGTGAGATCAACCGTGGTGGCGCGTTCCTCGCGGCGCTGCTGGTGCCGATCGCCATGTTCGCGATGTTCCTGTTCCTCAGCTACTACTTCCAGATCACGCTGGGTTACTCGTCGCTGAAGGCAGGCTTCGCGTTCCTGCCCTTCCCGGCCGGTATCGCCATCTCCGCGGGCATCACCAGTGCGCTGCTGCCGAAGGTCGGCCCGCGTCCGCTGATGGTGGTCGGCGCCGTGCTCGGCGTGCTCGGCCTGCTCTGGCTGGCCCAGCTCGGCTTCGGCGACAGCTACGCGTCGAGCGTGCTGCCCGCGCAGGTGCTGATCGCGCTCGGCATGGGTCCGCTGTTCGTCGGCATGCAGACCGTCGCGTTGCATCAGGTCGAGGAAGCCGATTCCGGCGTGGCCAGTGCGCTGCTGAACGCGGCCCAGCAGGTCGGTGGCGCGGTCGGCACGGCCCTGCTGACCACCATCTCGGTGCAGACGGCCAAGTCCTACGCGGAGAGTCACGCCACCATCGACAACCTGATCGCCCGCGCCTCGATCCACAGCTACGACGTGGCGTTCTACGTCGGCGCCGGGTTCTTCCTGGCCGCCGTTCCGGTCATCGCGCTAATGATCCGGGACCGGCCGGAGAACCTGATCGAGGGTTCCGAGGACGGGGCGCGCCCGGTCCACGTCGGAGTCTGAAAACCGAAGTAACACCCCTCGGTCCGCGTATCGCCAGCTCGGCGCTGCGCGGACCGAGGTCGTTGGGCGGGGCGACCGGCGAATTGCGGAATGACCTACCAGTCAGTAAGTTCGTGGGGTTTCTCACTCGGGGGGCTGCCCGCACACCACGATCATCGGCAGCAGTACGCTTGTCTTGTTTGCACCACACGTCTCGCGGACAACGCGGGGCATATACGTTGTCTGTTGGAACAGCTGGGGTCCGCTCACAAGCGTGTTCACCTGGCCGTGCAATGAGGGCACCATCCTAGGAGGACACGAAGATCCATGTCCAAAATCAAGGTTGAAGGTACCGTCGTCGAACTCGACGGCGACGAGATGACCCGGATCATCTGGCAGTTCATCAAGGATAAGCTGATCCACCCGTATCTCGATGTGAATCTCGAGTACTACGACCTGGGCATCGAGTACCGGGATAAGACGGACGACCAGGTCACCGTCGACGCGGCGGAGGCGATCAAGCGCCACGGCGTCGGCGTGAAGTGCGCGACCATCACCCCGGACGAGGCGCGCGTCGAGGAATTCGGCCTGAAGAAGATGTGGCGGTCGCCGAACGGCACCATCCGCAACATCCTGGGCGGCACCATTTTCCGTGCGCCGATCATCATCTCCAACGTTCCGCGCCTGGTGCCCGGCTGGACCAAGCCGATCATCATCGGCCGTCACGCGTTCGGTGACCAGTACCGCGCCACCGACTTCAAGGTATATCAGGCCGGTTCGGTCACGATCACCTTCACGCCGGAGGACGGCAGCGAGCCGATTCAGCACGAGGTCGTGAAGATGCCCGAGGACGGCGGCGTCGTCATGGGCATGTACAACTTCAAGGCTTCGATCATCGATTTCGCGCGGGCCTCGTTCAATTACGGCCTGCAGCAGAACTACCCGGTGTATCTCTCGACGAAGAACACCATCCTCAAGGCGTACGACGGCATGTTCAAGGACACGTTCCAGGACGTGTTCGATGCCGAGTTCAAGACCCAGTTCGACGCGGCGGGCCTCACCTACGAGCACCGCCTGATCGACGACATGGTCGCCTCCTCCATGAAGTGGGAGGGCGGCTACGTCTGGGCCTGTAAGAACTACGACGGTGACGTGCAGTCCGACACCGTCGCACAGGGCTTCGGCTCGCTCGGCCTGATGACGTCGGTGCTGCTGACCCCGGACGGCAAGACCTGTGAGGCGGAGGCCGCACACGGCACCGTCACCCGGCACTACCGTCAGCATCAGCAGGGCAAGCCGACCTCGACCAACCCGATCGCGTCGATCTTCGCCTGGACGCGCGGGCTCGAGCACCGCGGCAAGCTGGACAACACCCCCGAGGTCATCGGCTTCGCGCAGACCCTCGAGGATGTCGTCATCAAGACCGTCGAAGGCGGTCAGATGACCAAGGACCTCGCGTCCCTCGTCGGCGGCGATCAGGGCTACCTGAGCACCGAGGAATTCCTCGGCGCGCTCGACGCGAACCTGGCCCGCGCACTGCGCTGAGCTGGGTAACGCCCGGCGCTGGAAGCGAATCCGGCGCCGGGGGATGAGCTCCTCCGCCTCTCCGCGACTTTTGCCGGTCGTCGGAGCCGCGAGATTTTCGCGGCGGGCTGACGGTGTCGGCGGGGCGGGGTTCTGGGCGTTCCCGACGAGTTACCCATGTTCGAGCGAAATCAGTTGTCGCTCGGGCAGGTGATATGAACAACGGGCACCCGCACCACTTAGTGGTACGGGTGCCCGGACTGTTTTCTAGGTGCGGACGGAACTGTCCAGCAGCAGCGGGACGACGCGGGTGAGGCTGTCCGCGCCGATGCCGTGTTCGACGCCCGCGTCGAACAAGCGGAGCAGCGCGCGAATCGTCCGCCACCTGAGCCGAATGGCTCGACGCCGGAAGCGAATCCGAGGCCGGGGATGACGCTGCCCACATCCGGCAGTCCGGCAGACCGGACTGCGTCGGGTACGCAGTTGTTTCCGAATGGAATTTGCCAGGTGGCGGGGTCAGCTGTGCCCCGATTGTGTGTTTTTACATTCTGACCTGCATGTTTTCTTGACGTAAGCGTGTCTTAACTCACGTTTACTCGGGAAGCGAAACCGCCTGCTGAGGCGTTTCATGGATACGTGACCACACCCCTCGCCGCCCAGGCCCCCGCACGCCCCGAGCCTGCGCGGACGACTTGGCATATGCCTGCCATGCTCGCGCTGGCGCTCGGCGGGTTCGGTATCGGCACAACAGAATTCGTCACCATGGGTTTGCTGCCGGATATCGCGCGCGCCATGGATGTCTCCGAGCCGACCGCGGGGCACGCGGTGTCGGCGTACGCGCTCGGCGTGGTGATCGGCGCCCCGCTGATCGCCGCGCTGTGCGCGCGGGTTTCCCGGAAGCAGTTGCTCATCGCCTTGATGGCGGCGTTCACGCTGGGCAACATCGCGACCGTGCTCGCGCCGACCTTCCACACCCTGGTGCTCGCCCGGTTCGTCTCCGGCCTGCCGCACGGCGCCTACTTCGGTGTCGCCTCGCTGGCCGCCGCCACGCTGGCCCCGGTGGGACAGCGCGCCAAAGCGGTTGCCGCGGTTATGCTCGGGTTGAGCGCCGCCAATGTTGTCGGCGTTCCCGCCGCGACCTGGCTCGGCCAGCATCTCGGCTGGCGCGATGCCTACGTGGTCGTCGCGGTGATCGGGCTGGCGACGGTAGCCGCCCTGATCAGGTACGTACCGGAACTCACCGGCATCACCATGACCAACCCGATGATCGAACTCGGCGCGCTGCGCCGCCCCCAGGTGTTGCTGACCCTGCTGGTCGGCGCGATCGGCTTCGGCGGCATGTTCGCTGTTTACACCTACATCACCACCACCCTCACCAGCGTCTCCGGCATGTCCGCCGGATTGGTGCCGATCGTGCTGATGCTGTTCGGCGTCGGCATGGTGGTCGGCAACATCGTCGGCGGCGTGCTCGCCGACCGAGGCGTGGATCGGGCGATCTACGCCTCGATGATCGGCATGGCCGTCATCCTCGCGGTATTCGTTGCGGCGGCGCACAATCCCTACACCGCCGCGATCGGCGCGTTCCTGGTCGGCGCGACCGGCGCCTCGCTGGCACCCGGACTACAGACCCGACTGATGGACGTGGCGCACGAGGCGCAGACGTTGGCCGCCGCGCTGAACCACGCCGCGCTGAACATCGCCAATGCCGCGGGCGCATGGCTCGGCGGCGCGGTGATCGCCGCCGGGCTCGGCTACACCGCGCCCGCCATGGTCGGGGCCGGTCTCGCCGTGGTCGGTGTGGCGCTGTTCGCGGTCACCGTCTTCGCCGCCCGCCGCGACGCCCGACTCGTCGCGGCAGCGGCACTGGTCGCCTGACGCTTCGGCTGAACATGCAGAGCTGTATGTAAGTGTAGAATCGCCGGATGGCCAGGATCGAAGTCGCGAAGCCGCAGCGCCGCACCCAGGAACAGCGCAGCACCGAGATGCGCATGCGACTGCTCGACGCGACCATCGACTGTCTGGTCGAGTACGGCTACGCGGGCACCACGACGCCGCGGGTGGCCGAACGCGCCGGGGTCACCCGCGGCGCGCAGGTGCATCACTTCGGTTCCAAGACCGACCTGGTGGTCGCCGCGATCAGTCATCTGGCGCAACTGCGCGCCGAGACCGCGATGCGGGAGATGGCCAAGGTTGAGCGCGGCAACGATCCCGTCGCCGCGGCACTGGACTTTCTGTGGGAGCTGCATCAGGGTCCGCTGTTCATCGCGACCGTCGAACTGTGGGTGGCCGGCCGCACCGATCCGGTGCTGGCCGCCGCGATGGAGAAGGTCGAGCCGTTCGTCAACAACGCCGTGCTGATGGCGGTCGCCCGGTTCGTCCCCGACGAGATCCGCCGCAAAGAGGCCCGCGACTTCATCTACACCGCGATGGACGCCCTGCGCGGCATCCTGGTCTCCAACTTCGTCGACCCGGACAACGAACGCGCCCAACGTCGTTGGCGCCGCGCCACCGCCCACCTGCACAACATCGCCGAGGCCGCGCTCGCCGATGTGCGCGGGACCTCGTCGTAGCTATTCTCCGCACAGCCCCGTGGTGAGCAGCGCTTGTGCTTTCGCGATCAGTGGCCCGACGCTGTCGAGATCGGCCAGGTTCACGGTCGGTCCCATGGTCACCGACAGTTCGATGCGCCTGGTGCCATCGGCCGTGCTGTAGATATCCGAGTAGTAGCCGGGGACGCCGCCGTTGTGACCGATACCGACGCAATCCGGGGCGAACTCGCGTTGCATCAGCCCGAGGCCGTAGCCCACGCTTGGCCCGAGCTCGCGGACGGTCCGTATCTCGGCGAGTAGCGGCGGCGCCAGGAGCCGGCCGCCCAGCAGTGCGGTCACGAAGCTGTCGAGATCACGGGTGGACGAGATGATTTCACCGGCGGCGCCCGCCCAGGAGGGATTCTGCCGGGTCAGGTCGGCGGGTATCAGCGTGCCGCCCTCGAGGTAGGCGCTGTAGCCGTGCGCGTGCGGTCCGACGATCTCCGGCCAGTTGCCGGGGACCAGGGTGTCCCAGAGGCCGAGCGGTGCCACGATCCGGCTGTAGATCTGCACGTTGTACGGCAGTCCGGTGAGCTTCTCTATCAGCATGCCGACCAGCTGGTAGTTGGTGTTCGAGTACGACCACTCGGTACCGGGCTCGAACAGTGCGGGTTTGGTCAGTGCGAACCTGATCAGTTCGTCGGGCCGATAGTCCCGCTGCACCGATGCCACCGATTCCCGGCCCGAGAGTGCTAGAATCCCCGGCACGATGGTGTTGTCCGGCTGTGGTTCGCCGGTGTAGTTGAACAGACCGCTGGTGTGCTGCAACAGCATTCGGACGGTGATGCGTGGGTCGAGGGCGAACTGGGGCAGGTGCCGGGCCACCGGGTCGTCCAGCGTCAGTCGGCCCTCGCCGACCAGTTGCAGCAGCACCGTGGACACGAACATCTTGGTGATGCTGCCGATCCGGAACCGGCCGTCCGTCGGCACCGGCTCGGGGCGGCCGACTTCCGCCACCCCGGCGCTGCCGGTCCACTCACCGTGCGGGTCATGTACTCGCACTTGAACTCCGGCCATACCCACGGCGACCAGATCGTTCATCGCCTGCTGCAGCTCGGCGCGATCCGTTCCCGCCGGAGCGGCGATGGCACCGGTACTCGCCGAGCCGACCAGCACGAGCGCCGCGATAACCGCAATTCCGAACTGTCGCAACATCATCAACCCCCGGATGAACTACGTGTCCGGCCACCCTATCCGATACCCCGTCCCGCAGAACGGGTTCCGTGCACCATCGAACGGGGCATGGTGGCGGCGTCACTCGACGTTCGCCGCCACCATGTCCGCTCAGTGCTGGGGTGGGAGGAGGTGCTGGCCTGGTTTGTCGGTGGAGAGGGCCAGGGAGCTGATGTACTGGATTTCGCCTTCGGGGCCGGGAATCGCCGAGGCGATCATGTCGGGGCGTTCGAATTCCAGGCCGGTGACGTGGCAGGTGAGGGTCTCGCCGGACGGGTTGCCGTGCTCGTCGTACATGGGTAGGTCGATGCCGTCGTCGGTGCGGCGCAGGTAGTACTTGCCCTTGGTGGCGATCGCGGTGAGCGGGGTGGCGACGAACGCGACGACCAGCGCGACGATGGGGGAGTACGGCTTCAGCAGCTCACCGAAGACACCGAAGAACGTCATGATGGACAGCACCGCCGAGAGCCCGAACCCGACCAGCCCCACGGGGTTGAAGTCGTAGAGCATGCCGCGGCGGAACTCCGGCTGCTTCGGCGAGATCTTCAGCAGATACTTGTTGACCGCGATATCCGTTGCGACGGTGACGATCCAGGCGATGCCGCAGTTGGCGTAGAAGCCGAGGATGTTGTTGAGGAAGTCGAACATGTTGGCTTCCATCAGGATCAACGCGATCGCCAGGTTCACCGCGAGAAAGATCAGCCGACCGGGGTAGCTCTTGCTGACCCGGGTGTAGGAGTTGGTCCAGGCCAGCGACCCCGAATACGCGTTGGTGACATTGATTTTGATCTGGCTGATCACGACGAGCACGACGGCCAGCGTCATGGCCAGCCAGCCCGGCACCATGTCGCGGTAGATCTCCAGGAACTGGTGCACCGGCTGGTTCGCGATGCCCTGCGCGGCAGGCAGATTCGCGATCAGATACACCGCGAGGAACAGTCCGACCACCTGCTTGGCCGCGCCGAAGACCACCCAGCCCGGACCGGCGAGCAGCATCCAGCCCCACCACTTGCGCGCGTTCTCCGGCGTGCGCGGCGGCATGAAGCGCAGGTAGTCGATCTGCTCGGCGATCTGCGCGATCAGCGAAAGACACACGCCCGCGGCCAGTAGCGTGCCGGAAATGCTTACCCCGGAACCGTTCTCGCCGCCATAGGCGAAGAACGACGACACCGAATCCGGATGCCGCACCAGCAGGAACCCGAACGGCAGCACCATCAGCAGCAACCACAGCGGCGTCGTCCAGACCTGCAGTTTGGCCAGCGTGTTCATGCCGTAGATAACCAGCGGGAAAATGAGCAGCGTCGAGGCCAGATAGCCGAGCCAAAGCGGTACGCCCAGGCCGAGTTCCAGCCCCTGGGCCATGATCGACCCCTCCAGCGCGAAGAAGATAAAGGTGAACGAGGCGAACACGACATTGGTGAGCACCGAGCCGAAATAGCCGAATCCGCTACCGCGCGTGATCAAGTCGAGATCGAGGTTGTAGCGCGCCGCGTAATAGGCGAGCGGAAATCCGGTCACCATGATGACGATCGCGAAGAAACCGATGCCGAGCAGCGCGTTCCCGGTGCCGTGCGCGATGCCGATATTCGCGCCGATGGCGAAGTCGGCCAGGTAGGCAATGCCGCCGAGGGCGGAGATCCCGACGACGGCCGGGCTCCATTTCCGGTAGCTCCGTGGCGCGAACCGCAGGGTGTAGTCCTCGAGTGTTTCCTTCGCTGCGGCGATACCGTCGGAATTCGACGACCGGGTATCGAGCTCGACCACGTTTACTCCTCATCCCCGCATCAATAACTGCAACCATTCGACGGTCGTACACGGTTGTGGACGGGGAATTTCGGAACGATTACGCGGCTGTTACGTCATCGAGGGCGGTGAGTCGCGTCACAGCAATGAGCTCAGTCATCCCTCGCGGCCCGGCAACCCACTGCGTACCAGCACGAACTGGCTATACATACACCTCCGGCTGTATGTCTCTGACCGAGTGCTACCACCTGGCTATTCGATATCCGCAACCTGCGGTAACGGTGACAACCTTGCGTACTTACATACATCTCTGTATGTTTGTTTTAGCTGGATCCGGACGGATCGGCCCATCGCTGCCCGCACGCGGGCAGCACAGGCACAACCTGAGGAGTTCGATGGCGAACAAGGTCTACGTCGTCGGCGTCGGCATGACGAAGTTCGAGAAGCCGGGCCGCCGCAAGAACGAAGACGGCACCGATTGGGACTACCCGGATATGGCTCGGGAGTCCGGGACCAAGGCGCTCGCCGACGCGGGCATCGCCTACGACCTGGTCGAGCAGGCCTACGTCGGTTACGTCTACGGCGAATCCACCTCCGGTCAGCGCGCGGTCTACGAGCTGGGTATGACCGGCATCCCGGTGGTCAACGTCAATAACAACTGTTCCACCGGCTCGACCGCGCTCTACCTTGCGGCACAGTCGATTCGGGGCGGACTGGCCGACTGCGCGCTGGCGCTCGGCTTCGAGAAGATGCAGCCGGGCTCGCTCGGCTCCACCTGGGACGACCGCGAGCAGCCGATGGCCAAGCACATCATGGCGCTCGCCGAGATCTCCGAGGTGCTGTTCCCGGTGGCGCCGTGGATGTTCGGCGCGGCGGGCCGCGAGCACATGAAGCAGTACGGCACCACCGCCGAGCACTTCGCCAAGATCGGCTACAAGAACCACAAGCACTCGGTGAACAACCCGTATTCGCAGTTCCAGGACGCGTATTCGATGGACGACATCCTCGGCTCGCGGATGATCTACGACCCGCTCACCAAGCTGCAGTGCTCGCCGACCTCCGACGGTTCCGGCGCGGTGATCCTGGCCAGCGAGGCGTTCGTGGACAAGCACAACCTGGCCGGGCAGGCGGTGGAGATCGTCGGGCAGGCGATGACCACCGACTTCACCTCCACCTTCGACGAGACCGCCAAGAACCTGGTCGGCTACGACATGACCGTGCAGGCGGCGCGCAAGGTCTACGAGCAGGCCGGGCTCGGTGCCGATGACTTCCAGGTCATCGAGCTGCACGACTGCTTCTCGGCGAACGAGCTGCTGACCTACGAGGCGCTCGGCCTGTGTGGCGAGGGCGAAGCCGGAAAGCTGATCGACGACAACCTGACCACCTACGGCGGCAAGTGGGTGGTGAACCCCTCCGGCGGCCTGATCTCCAAGGGGCATCCGCTCGGCGCAACGGGTTTGGCGCAGTGCTCCGAACTCACCTGGCAGCTGCGCGGCACCGCGGACAAGCGTCAGGTCGACAACGTCACCGCCTGCCTGCAGCACAACATCGGCCTCGGCGGCGCCGCGGTCGTGACCGCCTATCAGCGCGCCGACCGCTGATCGCTGAACTCGCACACCGAAACTCGACGAGGAGCTAACTCATGGGACACATCGAAGCCACCAAGGACGTCAACGCCACCCCCGAGGCGCTCTGGACGGTCGTCTCCGACCCGAACACCTGGGACAAGTGGTTCACCATCCACGAGCGCTTCATGGAGGAGCCGCCCGCCGTGCTGACCGAGGGCTCGAAGCTGGTCGCCAAGATCGTCATGCTCGGCATGGCGAACAAGCTGGAGTGGACCGTGGTTTCGGTCCAGCAGCCGAGCAAGCTCACCCTCGGCGGCACCGGAATGGCCGGCGTGAAGACCGAATTCACCTTCGACATCCAGCCCAAGGGCGACGGCGGCAGCACCATCCTGGTCTCCGGTGACTTCGAGGGCGCGCTGATCAAGGGCGCGCTCGGCAAGGCGGTCGAGAAGGACGGCCTCAAGCAGCTGGACAAGTCCCTCGAGCAGCTCGACGCCCTGGCTTCCGCATGAGCAGCGGGTCCGGAGGCGGCAGCCTGCGTAACCACGGAGGGCCCGATGCTCATGCCGGAGAGGACACAGCATGACCTCGGAGACCACTACGGCACGGCTGGTCGAATTCGACGACTCCGCTCTCGAAACCTGGTGTGACGACGAGCGTTTCGAGGTCACCGGCGAGCGGATCGGCGAATATGCCGCAGCCACCAACGATCCGATCGAGGCGCATCTCGCGGGCAAGGTCGCCTCACCGGTCTTCGCGATCGTCCCCGTCTTCGAGGCGATGATGATGCCGGTGATCGATGTCGCGCCGCTGGACATCTTCGGCCGGGTCGTGCACGGCGAGCAGGACTTCCACTTCCACCGAGCGATCCAGCCCGGCGAAAAGCTGGTCTCGCGCGCCAAGGCGACCGGCTACACCAGCAGGTCCAACGGCACGGCAATCACCATCCTCATCGAATGCCGCACCGAGGCAGGAGAATTGGTCAACGAGCAGTACCTGACCGCCTTCTTCCGCAACATCGACGCGGGCAAGACGGTCGGCGTCGCGGCGCCGCCGCACAAGTTCGACGAGAACCTGCGGGCACAGCCGCCGGTGGCTGTCGTTCCGCAGCACGTCGACGACGACCAAACCTTCCGCTACTCACCGGCTTCCGGCGATCCGGTGCCACTGCACCTGGACGAGCAGGTGGCCAAGGACGCCGGTCTGCCCGGCATCATCGCGCACGGGCTGTGCACCATGGCGTTCGCGTCCTGGGCGGTGCTCACCGAGGTCGGCGGTTCGGATGTCAACCGGCTCAAGCGATTCGCGGTGCGCTTCGCCAAGATGGTCTTCCCCGGTGACGACCTGGAGACCCGCATCTGGAAGGTCGGTTCCGCCGACGGCGTCACCACCTATGCCTTCGAGACCGTGCGCGGCGAGGACGTGGTCCTCAGCGATGGTCTCGCCGAAATAGCCGACTGAGCCGATCGCCGGGACGCCCCAGTCGTCCCGGCGAAAGCCGTTATCCGGTCGCAACATTCAGCACAGACTTCAGGAAGAGGAGACATCGATGGGTGCACTCGAAGGTCGAGTAGCCGTCATCACCGGCGCCGGTCGCGGCATCGGCCGCGAGCACGCCTTGCTGTTCGCGCGCGAGGGCGCGGCCGTGGTCGTCAACGACCTCGGCGGCAGCAACGAGGGTGAGGGCACCGACAACACGCCCGCGCAAGAGGTCGCCGACGAGATCATCGCCGCGGGCGGCAAGGCGATCGCCAACACCGCCAACATCGCCACCTGGGACGGCGCGAAGAACGTGGTCGACCAGGCGGTTTCCGAGCTCGGCGGCCTCGACATCGTGGTCAACAACGCGGGCATCCTGCGCGACGCGTTCATCGCGGGCCTGGACGAGGCGCAGTGGGACTCGGTGATCGCCGTGCACCTGAAGGGCCACGCCGCCGTGCTGCACCACGCCGCCGCCTACTGGAAAGAGCAGAGCAAGGCGGGTAATCAGCCGAACGCCGCGGTGATCAACACCGCGTCCGCCTCCGGCACCACGGTGCCCAACGCGGGCCAAGCCAATTACGGCGCGGCCAAGGCGGGGATTGCCGCGCTGACCCTGGTCGCGGCCGACGAACTGGCCCGTTACGGCGTGCGCGTCAACGCCATCGCACCGATCGCGCGCACCAGGCTCACCCTGGCCACGCCCGGCATGGGCGCGATGATGGCGGCCGAGGCCGACGAGGTCGAAGAGGGCGAGTTCGACGCCTTCAGCCCGGCCAACATCTCGCCGCTGGTGGCCTACCTGGCCTCGGACAAGTGCCCGATCACCGGCAAGGTGTTCGCGGTGCAGGGCGGTGCCATCTCCGAGCTGGCCGGTTGGCACGATGTGAAGACGATCGAGACCGAGGGACCGTGGCTGATCGACGACATCTCCGCTCGGCTGCCCTGAGCTCGCCGGAACGATAAGGAGAACAACGATGTTCGAATGGTCCGAGACCGATGTACTGATCCGCGATGCCGTGCGGACGTTCATCGACAAGGAGATCCGGCCCAACCTGGATGCGCTGGACAGCGGCGAACTCTCGCCGTATCCGATCATCCGGAAGCTGTTCAGCGAGTTCGGGATCGACGCCATGGGCGGCGAAGCGGTGGAGAAGCTGCTCGCCAAGCAGCGCGCCAAAGAGGAAGCCATCGCCGCGGGCGAGCCGCTGCCCGAGAAGAAGAAGGAAAAGTCTTCCGGCGGTAGCCCGTTCGCCGGGCAGGAATCGCTGATGGCGGTGGTGATCGGCGAACTGTCCGGTGTCTGCATGGGTTTGGTCACCGCGATGGGCGTCAGCATCGGCCTCGGCGCGACCACCATCATGTCGCGCGGCACGCTGGCGCAGAAGGAGCGGTGGCTCACCGACATCGTGACCATGAAAAAGGTTGCGGCGTGGGCGATCACCGAGCCCGACTCCGGCTCCGACGCGTTCGGCGGCATGAAGACCTACGTGCGGCGCGACGGCGACGACTACCTGCTCAACGGCCAGAAGACCTTCATCACCAACGGCCCGTTCGCCGACGTGATGATCGTCTACGCCAAGCTCGACGAGGGCGACGGCGGCGACAAGCGGGAGCGCAAGGTGCTCACCTTCGTCCTGGACAAGGGCATGGAGGGGCTCACCCAGGGCAAGCCGTTCAAGAAGATGGGCCTGCACGCCTCGCCCACCGGCGAGCTGTTCTTCGACAACGTCCGCCTCGGCAAGGACCGCCTGCTCGGCGAGACCGAGGAGCACAAGGGCGGCGACGGCCGGGAGAGCGCCCGGTCCAGCTTCACCGCCGAACGCGTCGGCGTCGGCTTCATGGCGCTGGGCATCATCAACGAATGTCACCGGCTCTGCCTGGATTACGCGAAGAACCGCAAGCTCTGGGGCCAGGAGATCGGCCGCTTCCAGCTCGTCCAGCTCAAGCTGGCCAAGATGGAGATCGCCCGGATCAACGTGCAGAACATGGTGTTCAACACGTTGGAGCGGGGTCGCGCGGGCAAGCCGCCGACGCTCGCCGAGGCCTCGGCCATGAAGCTTTACGCGTCCGAGGCGGCCACCGAGGTCGCGATGGAGGCAGTACAGCTGTTCGGCGGCAACGGGTACATGACCGAGTACCGCGTGGAACAGCTTGCGCGCGACGCCAAGTCGCTGATGATCTACGCGGGCAGCAACGAGATCCAGGTGACGCACATCGCCAAGGGTCTGCTGGCCTGACAGTTCTACGGATCCCGGGTGCGCTACAACGGCGTGCGCACTCGGGATTCCTTGTTCTGCAATCGAATCGCCGTTGGTCCTACGCACCGTGCTGGTGCGAGCTCGTAGAGGGGCAACCGGCCGATGATCACCGAAACCACCGCGCGCTACAACGACGTCAACACCCGGGTCCTCTCCGTGTCCGGGTCCGGCACCCCGATCCTGCTGCTGCACGGTACCGATTGTTCTTCCGCCTTGTCGGCCTCCTGCCCATTCCGACCGCGCTGGTGCGCTGGGGTGTCCGCCGCGCGGTAGCACTGTTCGTCTACGGTCCCGGCGTTGTCGCCGATCCCGAATTCCTCACCACCGCAATACGTTCGGTTCCCGATATGGCCGCCGTCGCCGCGCGCGGTCAGGATGCGGCCCGCTACGCCCGCGAACATCCCGCTGGCCACATCGATCTCGTCGTCACCTGTCCGGTACTCGTGGTGCACGGCACCAAGGACCGCATCATCCCGATGTCCGCGGCCCGCGCCCTGCACGCCATGCTGCCCGGCAGCGAGTTCGTCGCACTCCCCGCCGTCGGCCACTGCCCGCAACTGGATGTCCCCGACGAGGTCTGCCGACTGCTACTGGGATTTCCTCGAACAGACAGCAAGCAGGCCGACGTCGCGTCGTGAGGCATTCACATCGTTGGCGGCGGTAACTGAGTTGGGTTGTCGCCGTTGAGGATCTGTTTCATTCGATGCTCGATATGTCCCTTCCATTCCGGGTGCGTCAGTACGTAGAAACGTTCTTCGTGAATGGCCTGCACCACCTGCTCGCCGATGGCTCGCGGGCTGGTGCCGAGCGCGAATTCCTTCCGCGCGGCGTCGATATCCCAGCCGTCCGGGCGCGGGCCGGCCTCGGGAAAACGGGTAGGCCGATTGCGTTCGGCATCGAAGATGTTCGTGGCGACCACGCCGGGGCAAAGCACGGATATCCGTGGCTTGAAACCACCGCCGACCAGTTCGTGATGGATAGTTTCCGATAGCGCGACAACCGCCGCCTTGGTAGCGCCGTACAGCGAGCTGCCGCCGAGCAAGGCGGCAATCGACGCCGTATTGACGATGTGCGCCTCCTCTCCCTGTTCGATCATGATCGGCAGAAAGATGCTGTGCCCGTGCACAACACCCATCAGATTGACGCCGAGAATCCACTCCCAGTCATCGAGCGTGCTGTCCCAGGACGGTCGACCGCCGGAATAGATCCCCGCGTTATTGCACAGAACATGCACGGCCCCATACTTTTCCAGCGTCGCCTCGGCCAGCCCCGTAACATCGTCCGGCGCCGAAACATCCGCCACCACCGCATGCACATCCGCACCGGCATTCCGCAATTCGGCAGTCGTGGCATGCAGCGCATCCACCTCCAAATCACTCAACACAACCCGCATCCCCGCATCGGCAAATGCTTCGGCCATGCCCCGCCCGATCCCACTGGCCGCCCCCGTGATCACAGCGACTTTGCCCTGCAGATCGTCCATTTTCCCCTCCACCCTGTGTCCGGACCTAGATCGGTCCACAGAGTAAGAGAGCAACGCGTGCAATACATCGTCCTGCAGGCCGATGTATTGCGACCGTTGTCCAGGCTAAAATGAAGCGGGGACAAGAACTGCCGCGTCCCAGCGTGCCGCGTACTGAACGCTGGCTAGCCCTCCCCGTCCTGCGATGCAGGCAATCGCTTCCGCAGCAGATCGACCACAACGTCGAGGGTTTCCGAGTTCTGCCGCACCACAACCGTCAGCTCAGCCACTTGCCCTTCGAGCCGACCCACCCGCGCAGGCAGATCTGCGAGCTTGTCCACTCGTTCTGTCAGGTGGTCCATTCGTCCGGACAGGCCGTCCACTCGACCTGTCAGCTCGTCCACTCGTGCTGGTAGTGGTGCCAAGTCCGCTAGCTGCGTAACTACTTCTCCGAGAAGCTTTTCCACCCGGTTCAACCGGTGCCCGTGTTGTCGTTGGGTGGCGAGCAGCACACCGAACTGCCGACCGGACGTCGCCTCCAGCCGTTGGAGCCGGGTGTCGATGCCGCGGACCGTGCAGCTGGTCTCGGTAACCTTCTGGTTGGTCTTGGTGCTGAGTTCGTACAGTCCGTCTACGTCGCCGCGGAGCTGATGCATCACGCGGTCGGTTGGTGTGCTCCCCATGCCTGGAAACAGTAGGCGGCCGTGCGAGCGAGATCGAGGCCTTTCCGCGATCTGTGGATAACTCTTTGACCTGTGGATATCCCGTGCCTCACACCGCGCGGAGACGGTTGCGACTCGCGTACACGTGCTCGGCGATGAGGGTGGCGATCCGGTCCGGCGCCTCGAGCATCGGGACGTGCCCGACCCCGTGCACCACGATGCGGTCGGCGGACTCGGGAAGTTCCTTCAGATAGCGGCGGGCGTAGACGCGGTTGGGGATGACGCGGTCGTATTCGGACAGCAGCAGCCGCACCGGTGTCGTCAACGTGGACAGGTCTTCCTGCTCGGGCCCGCGCATGCTGCCGACGATGAACGGAAGCATGGACGGGCAGTGCAGCGCGGCCATGATGGCGGCGGCGGTGTCGCGGCGGGACACCGCGGCCGCGTTCTTGCTGAGCGCCAGCAGGGCGAAGCGCTGGGCGATCGGATTGTTGACCGCGAAACCGCCCAGCCGCTTGCCGATTTCGACGATCGGCACCAGCGACAGGAACTTCAGGCTGATCCGCAGCTGAGTGAGCGAGGGCGCGTGCCAGCCACCGGCCGGGGCGACGAGGGTGAGCGTGCGGGCCCGGCCGCGCCGGGCGAGTTCGACACCGACCCAGCCACCGAGCGAGTTGCCCGCGATGTGGCAGGTGCGCCAGCCGAGTTCGTCGAGCTGATCCTCGATGCGGTCGGCCAGCGAGTGCACGTCGACCGACCAGCCGTCCGCGAGCTCGCCACCCCAGTGACCCGCGAAGGCGGGCGCGTATACCTCGCACTGGCTCGACAGCCGCGTCGCCGTCTGCTCCCAGCAGTGCGGCGACATCATGAAGCCGTGCAACAGGAGCAGCGGATCACCGGAGCCCATATGCAATGCCTTGACGGCCTTGGGTAGCTCCGGCTTGACCTTGGTCTTGACCGGCGGACGAGCGGCGCTGGTGGCGCGTTGTGCGGCGGCGGGGGACTTGGAGGTGTCAGACGGCATCGTCATCACCCTTTTCTGGACGGCGGTGTCCGAGGAAGTTCATCTGACCAGCATTGTACGGTCGTGCAGTGGCCTACATCATTTCGACTGTGAACGTAAATGGCGTCCGCGCGGCCGCGGGCAAAGGCATGCTCGCCTGGCTCGCCGCGACGGAGGCCGACATCGTCTGTGTCCAAGAGACGAGGGCCACCGACGAGCAGACCAGAGCGGCGCTGGCGCCCGCGCTAGCCGAGGGCTGGTGGCTGGCGCAGGCCGAGCCGGAGTCCAAGGGCCGAGCCGGTGTCGCGATCCTGTCCAGGCGCGAACCGGACGCGGTCCGAATCGGCTTCGGCAGCAGCGAGTTCGGCGCGTCCGGCCGCTATCTCGAGGCCGACTTCGACGACATCACGGTCGCCAGCGTGTACGTGCACTCCGGGGAGGCGGGCACCACGCGCCAGGACGAAAAGTACCGGTACATGGCCGAACTCGGCGCCTACCTGACCGCCCGCACCGGCGACTTCGTGGTCAGTGGCGACTGGAACATCGCGCACACCGAACTCGACCTGAAGAACTGGAAGGGCAACCGGAAGTCGGCCGGATTCCTCCCCGAGGAGCGCGCCTGGATCGACGAGCTGCTCGCCGCGGGCTACGTCGATGTGGTGCGCCAGCTGCATCCCGCGGTCGAGGGCCCGTACAGCTGGTGGTCCTACCGCGGCCGCGCCTTCGACAACGACACCGGCTGGCGCATCGACTACCAACTCGCCCGCGGCGATCTCGCGGCGCGCGCCAAGCAGGCCGTGGTGGAACGCGCCGCCGCCTACGACCAGCGCTGGTCCGACCATGCGCCGGTCACGGTGCAGTACCGATGAACCTGTCGCCGAAGCGAATTCGCACCCTCGCCGTACTGGGTGCGGTCGCGATCGTGCTGGTCGTCGCCGCGGTCCTCGGCCTGCGCGGCGGCGGCAACGACACCGGCGCGGCCACCACGACGGCCCGCGCCACCAGCGGTGCGCCCGCAACCAGCCAACCTGCGACCGGCGCGCCACGGCCACCGGCGGCCCCGTCGGCCAGTCGCGCACCGGGCGTACCCGCCAACGCCTACGACACTCTGCGCGAGATCGACGCGGGCCGCTGGCCCGATTCGGCGAACGCCCCCGGCACCAAGGGCGGCGACCGCTGGATGAACCGCGCGGGCACGCTGGCCGCCAAAGATGGCTCGGGCAAACCGATCAGCTACCAGGAGTGGGACGTGAACCCCAAGCAGCGCGGCCGATCCAGGGACGCCGAGCGCATCGTCACCGGCAGCGACGGATCGGCCTGGTACACCGGGGACCACTACGAAACCTTCACGAGGATGCGCTGATGACCAAGGTAATCCCGTTGTCGCAGTTCCTGGCTCGCCCGATCGATGCCGATCCGCGCGCGCAGCAGATCGCCAAGGATGCGCCCGCACTCGGCGCGGCCACCGTCGACGCCGCCGAGCTGAGCAGCCTGCGCTACCGTGCGCCGTCCGGCTATCTGGTGCGCGAATTGCGTGGCACGAAGATGCGGACGGTCGCGCGGGTATTCGACGAAGTGGCCGCGGCCCTGCAGTTTCCGTACTACTTCGGGCAGAACAAAGACGCCTTCGACGAATGCCTGCGTGATCTGGACGATTTCGTCGGCGACGGCACGGGATACGTTGTGGTGATCCGTGATTCGGCGGATCTGCTGGCCGAGCAGCCCGCCGAGCGGGCCTGGTTCGCCGAGGCGATGCGCGACTGCGCCGACCACTGGTCGCGCAAGGGCATCCCGTTCCGCGTTGTGCTGCAAGGCGAATCGACCGGCTTGCACGACGTTTCGCTGGAACTCTGAAACGGTCACGCCAACCGGCGTGCCAGATCCTCACCGAGCAGGACGAACACATCGGTGGTGTGCTCTATCAGTTCGTCGCGGGTGAGCGGCAATTCGCCTTGTAACCACGCGGTGAGCGTCTGCACCAGGCCGCCGACCAGATAGTTGGCCCGGAAGTCGATCGCCGGATCAGAGTCGGGGTCATCGATCCCGTAGAAATCGATCCCCTCGGCCGCGACCATCCGCGCGAACACCCGCACCGTTTCCGTGGTGCGGGCCCGCAACTCCGGCGTCGCCATCCCGGCGACCAGCGTGACCTTCGCCTTGCGCGGATCGTCGGTGAGCAGGTGGATGCCCGCCGCGATCGCGGCCCGCGCCGTACTCCGCGAGTCCTTCGGCGCGCCACCGACCGCCGCCACGATCGCGATCGCCAGTTCCTCGGCGATCGTGTCGACGAGCGCGGTCAGCACCGCATCACGGCTGTCGAAGCTCTCGTAGTAATACCGCTCATTGAGCCCGGCTTGCGCGCACAGTCCCGACACGGTCAGCTTGGCCAGTCCCTGCTCACCGATGATTTCCAACGCGGCCTCCAGCAACGCCGCGCGTCGCTGCGCCCGCCGCTCGTCCGCGGAGATCCCGCCATAAGTCCGCTGCGCTGGCCCACCCGTCACCCGACCGCCGCCCCTCACGGAATCGCTTCGCGATGCAGTCATGTCCCGATTCTGGCACGCCACGTATCTGGCAGAGAGTATTGCCAGATCGGAGAATCTGGCGGATGCTGTTGCCAGATGCTCTCGACGAGGAGGCAGCAATGTCCGAGCCCGGCTACTTCAGCGACCACTCCATGGCCCGGCGGGTAATGAGCAAGCGCGCGGTCGGCCTGACCTACGGCCAGCGTGCCCTGGTCATCGGCGCGGTGCACCCGCTGCTCTACGTCGGCACCGCGGAGAACACCGAGCATCGGATGACGCCGTACACCCGGCTAGCGCTCACCGGCCACCTGTTCGAGGCGGTCTTCCTCGGCAGCAAGGACGAGGCCGATCGCGCTCTCGAGTTCACCACGAAGAAGCACGCGAAGGTCCGCGGCGCCTTGCCGGAAGACGCCGGGGCGCACCACCCGGCGGGCACCGGCTATTCCGCACTCGATCCGCACCTGATGTATATGACGATGGCGTTCACCTTCGACTCCGCCGAGGTCATGTACGACCTACTGGTCCGCACCCTGACCGACGGCGAGCGTGAGGACCTGTACCAGGACTACGTCCGCTGGGCCGAGCTGTTCGGCATGCCCGCCGATGCGGCGCCGGGCAGCTACCCGGAGTTCCGCGCCTCCTTCGACGCCTACCTCGCCTCCGACGAGCTGTTCCTCACCGACGAGGCGCGGCTGGTCGGCTCCTACCTGGCCGGGCAGCGCGTGCCGTATCCGCAGCGGATGCCGCTGCAACAGGTCACCTCCGCGTTCTTCCTGCTGGTGCAGGGCAGTCTGCCGCCGCGAATCCGGCAGATGTACGGCATGCGCTGGGGGAGGGCCGACCAGGTCGCCTACCGGGCGCTCGCCCAGGCCGTGCGCACCGCGCATCTGGCGCCGCCACTGCTGCCGCCGGTGTTGCGCGGGACTCTGCTCGGCCCGAGCGCGCCGGTCTACAAGCTCGTTTCGCGGCGTGAGCATCAGCTGGTCACCAAGGGGCGGCCGAGTATGCCGGGGGTGGACCCGCGTAACTGGGTGGAGCGAAATTCCGCTTGAGAGGCATGGAAAGATCGGGGCATGTCCGTTCCTGCAGAAACCCCGGCCGCTGAGCGCAAGCAGCGGGTCCTTTCCGGGATCCAGCCCACCGGTACCTCGTTCCACCTCGGCAACTACCTTGGGGCGCTGCAGTACTGGGTGACCATGCAGGACGACTACGACGCGCTGTACTTCATCCCGAACCTGCACGCGATCACCGTGCCGCAGGATCCGAAGGCGCTGCGGGCGCAGACCAAGGCCGCCGCCGCGCAGCTGCTCGCGCTCGGCATCGACCCGAAGAAGTCGACGCTGTTCGTGCAGAGCCAGGTGCCCGAGCATGCCGAGCTGGCCTGGGTGCTCAGCTGCATCACCGGCTTCGGCGAGGCGAGCCGGATGACCCAGTTCAAGGACAAGTCGGTCAAGCAGGGTTCGGACAACGCCTCGGTCGGGCTGTTCACCTATCCGGTGCTGATGGCGTCGGACATCCTGCTCTACCGCCCGCATCAGGTACCGGTCGGTGAGGATCAGCGCCAGCACCTCGAGCTGACCCGAAACCTGGCGCAGCGCTTCAACACCCGGTTCAAGAAGACGTTCGTCGTGCCCGAGGCGCACATCGAAAAGGGCACCGCCAAGATCTACGACCTGCAGGATCCGACCTCGAAGATGAGCAAGTCGGCCGCCTCCGACGCGGGCCTGATCAACCTGCTCGACGATCCGAAGATCACCGCCAAACGAGTCCGTTCTGCGGTCACCGACACCGAGCGCGAGATCCGCTACGACCCGGAGCAGAAGCCGGGCGTCAGCAACCTGTTGGTGATCCTGAGCTCGCTGACCGGCAACCCGATCGTCACGCTCGAAAAGGACTACGCGGGCAAGGGCTACGGCGACCTGAAATCCGACGTCGCCGACGCGCTGGTCGAATTTGTCACGCCATTGCAGGCGAAGGTGCAAGAGTATTTGTCGGATCAGGGCGAACTCGACCGTATCCTCGCCGCCGGTGCCGAGCGCGCGCGAGAGATCGCTAGCAACACTCTCGCACAGGTATACGACCGCGTGGGCCTACTGTCCCGCTAGCGGTCGGCACCTGCGAGATCTCTCCTGAAGGGGCGAACTGGTGCAGGTGATCGACAACGTCAAGGCCGGGATCGAACGACGGATCCAGGCGCTGCCATGGCTGGACCATCTGGTGCGCGCGGGCGGGCGGTATCAGCGGCAACGCGGCGACTACTACGCGGCGGGCATCACGTATTTCACGGTGCTGTCGCTGTTTCCGTTGCTGATGGTCGCCTTCGCGATCGCGGGTTTCGTGCTGTCGAGCCATCCGGAATTGCTCAGCGAACTACAGACCAAGATCGTCGACAATGTCCCCGGTTCGCTCGGCACCCAGCTGAACGACCTCATCGATCAGGCCGTCGAGTCCCGCGGCACCGTCGGCATCCTCGGTCTGCTGGCCGGGCTCTACACCGGTCTCGGCTGGATGGCCAACCTGCGCGCGGCGCTGACCGAGCAGTGGGAGCAGAAGAGCGAGGACCAGAACTGGTTCCTGGCCAAGCTGTCCGATCTCGGCGCGCTGCTCGGCCTCGGTCTGGCCTTCGTTGTCTCCCTTGGCCTTTCCGCGCTCGCGTCCAGCACCCTCGGCGCCCGGCTGCTGATCAGCGTCGGCCTCTCGCACCTGCCCGGTGCCCGCCTGCTGCTGGCGCTGGTGTCGATCCTGCTCGGCTTCCTCGCCTCCTGGGCGGTGTTCGCCTGGATCATCGCCCGGCTGCCGCGCGAACCGGTCACCCTGGCCAGCGCCGCCAAGGCCGCCGCACTCGCCGCCGTGGTCTTCGAGGTCTTCAAGTTCGTCGCCTCGATCTACCTGCAAAAGGTGCTGAGCAGCCCCGCGGGCGCCGCCTTCGGTTCGATCATCGGCCTGATGGTCTTCAGCTACGTCACCTACCGCATCATCCTGTTCGCCACCGCCTGGGCCGCCACTGCCTCCGACAACGAGCCCGAAGCGGATATCCCTGCACCCCCCGCCGCCATCATCGCCCCCCGCACCTCCGCCCGCGAACTCTCGCTCGGCGCGGGAGCCACCTTCTTCGGCGCAGGAGCCCTTGCCGCCCTAGTCCTTTCGAGTCTGCGCCGCCCCCGCGGCCGGTGAACCGCGGTCGGGCAGCACATCTCGCCGTCGCACCGCGGGTAGAAAATAGTCTCCGATCTGGTCCGGACCAGCTCCATTACCAAAGATGCCGAGCGGAAGGTATACGTCGAACAACCACACCGCCAACAGGCGGCCGAACGATGGGTACTTACCGTCCTGCGGGCGGATGACGACCAAGCCGAACAGCGCCTTGCCAATCGTCGTGTGGAATATCGACTGGATGACAATCCGGTCGAATGCGGAGGCGGCGAGGAAGAAGCCCACCGCCACAACGGGATTGACACCGAGGTGCTGCCAGTCGTGCCGCGTGACAGCGTCCGGGGAGAACTCAGGACTCACGGCGATCGCGGCTCCAACGCCGCATCCCACGTGGATGATCCAATCAATGATGAAGGCGAGTGTGCGCCGCAGTATGCGTGGTGACGGGTACCTGGCATCGCCGTTCTCGCCATGCCGTTTCGGCTGTCCCTGCGATTCGCCCACAAGCTCCATCGAGGTGTGTCCACGCTGCCGGGTCAGCTGATACTCGGGACGCGATAATGTGCTCCGATCCGGCTGCTCACGCGAGTCGTTCGTTCTGAAGGTGAGTTGAGGCGGTGTTCTGGAACCGGAGCGGTAGGCGTAACGCAGATCGCCACCGCCAGGCCTGGAGATGATGCCGTACTTCATCGGGTCGCCGGCGAACCAGATCTCGGAAGTGTCGTGGTTCACCAGCTTTCCGATATCTTTGGGCCAGGTGCTCAATATGAGCGTAGACACGGGCTTGCGATTCTGATCGAGCAGTTGCACCCATTCGTAGCGGCTGGTGGCGATGTAATGCACTGGCCACGCCGACCAGGGGTAGCGCTTCAGTGCTTTCCGTCTTCTCCGGTTGATCCACAGCAGTACTCCGCCGAGGATCAGGCCGACCGTCATACTGGCTGCCGACAGATTTATACCCAGCGAAACCAGCGTCCCCAGGTTCTTCGAGGTGACCCGGGGTTGGATGTCGATCAAGGCCACCGTGAGCGGCAAGCATCCGAGGCCGATCAGGAAGAGTAGCCAGCGCCTGACCCTGCCTTTCCGCATCGCGACCATGGTCTCCGGGCAGGATTTAGCGGGCGATGACTCGATTGCATTGTCGGGCATGGTCATTGGCTCACAGATCCAGCGAGGAGGGCGTACTGGATCGGGCTGCCGAAGTTGCGAAGTTCACCGATGCTGCCATGGCAGCGATCACTGGAACAAATTCCTCGCCATCCTCTATGAATGAAGTAGACAAGTCGATAGCGGCAATGGCAGCACCGTCTGATGAAGGAACAATCGCTTCTAGCTGGTACACCTTCGCATCGAGATCGGAGGATGTTCGACCGGGAAGGTCGGGAGCGGGGAGCGTACGCACTCTGTCGAGCATCAGAATTGTCCGGCCCGACACTTCTATGAGCTCAACATTCTTGAAGGTCTCGCCGCCGGTGCTTCTTGCCGTCAGTATGTCGGCCAGGGCCAAGCGCGGATTCCTCCGTTCGCCGTACTCATTCAACGAGACGATCAGATTGGACGATATAGACCGGCCGTCGGCAGATGAATGTCGGCCGAGACCGCAGTAGACGGCGTTCAGCTGGGTTGCTCGAGCAAGTAGTACTTTCAGTGCCTGCAGTACGGCAGGCGCCGCTGAACTCACTGTGCCGCAGCCGATCTGGGTGAACACGGCTTCCGTTTGTGTCACCGAACGATCGATATCGTTGAGCGGAAGCCCGATGTATCCGTTTGGTATATCGATTGCGAGTGACAATGATGGCGGTTTTTCGGCTGATGGCATATCAGTGATCCTGTACCCATGACAAGGCGGGGTTCAGGAGTGAGTTGACGACTTTACCTGAACGGGCGAACAGGTCAACGGCCTCAGTAGTGGCGACTTTGGCGCTTTCCCCGGCCAGTCCTGTCGCTTGGAATACGTTCCGGGTTGCAGTGTTCAGGCTCAGGGCCTCGACAATGTTCGGTACGCCGGGGATCTTTGCTGCGGTGTTTATTGCGCCTCCGGTTATCTTGGACGACAGCAGGGGCTCGTGGGTGACAGCGTTGTACACAGTGCCGCCGATCCGCTCGAGCACCCCCAGCGATTGGGCGGCGTGGGCGCCATCCGCTACAGCTTCGGTACCGCGCAGAAGCCCCCAGCCAACCTTCCCGACCGCAATTCCTGCGCCGCCGACAGGAGCAAGCCCCAATGAATCCAAGCCGACCGTCTTCCACGCATCCAGCTCCCCGTTCTTCAGACCCTCGCGGATTTTCGGATCGGACAAGTCGAGCGCCAGGAGCCCGGCGGTGGCGGTCGCAGCGAATGCAAAGCCGATGATGTCGAACGGTGGGGGTGTCACGAGAGCGACAAGGCTGCCGACTGCAGCGATGATCGAGAGGGCCTGATGAACTCCCTCGCGGTGCTCATCGATCCATTTGCCGACACTCTTCACCGCGTCGACGATACGGTCCCAGATACTCTTGTCCGGCGGGCTCGGGGCAAAATCTTTTGCAGCGGCGTCTAATTCGGTGGCGGCGCGGCGGGCCGTGCTGTCGTGCTGGGTTTCCAGGTCGCGGGCCCGCTGGTGGATGGAGTCGATCTTTCCCTGCCAGTTGTCGACCGCCGTGCTCGCGGATCGGACCTGGGTGGTGGCCGCGTCGAGGCGGGATTGCGCGGCTTGTAGTTCGCCCTGGTCGGTGAACCTCATGTTCGCGAGGGCGAGGTCCGGATTGGACTTGGCGGATTGCAGGGCTGCGACGGCTTGGGTGTGCTGGCCGTTGGCGTCGGCGGCCTCGGCTTCGAGTCCCTTGGCGGTGTCCTGGTAGCCGACGAGGTCGTTGTGCCATTGGTCCAGCACGCCGACAGCGCGTTCCAGGGACTTCTGCGCGTAGCCGAGATCTTGGGCGAGGGTGGCGTCGAAGTTCGCGCGGAAGGCGTCGCCGGCGTCGCCCTTCCAGACGTTGTCGTTGCTGTTACGCAGGCGGGTCAGCAGGTCGTTGGTCTCCCTGACCGCGTCCGCCGATGTGTTGATCTGGGTGCGCAGCCCGGCCACGTCGGTGGGGGCGCCGGGGACCGGATTGAAACCCAGGTTGGGGTAAGGGTTGGCGCTCATGCCTTGGCCTGCGTCTTCCCGTCGATGGCCTGCGCGATCTGCTCGAGCGCCTTGGCAATGGCGTTGTCGACGTCCTGGTAGGCGTCGTGGCACTTGGCGACACCCTCCGCGGTGACCTTGGCGGACTCGCCGATTCGCTCGATCCCGAAATGCCATCGTTGTTGGAAACTCTCGGCCGCGTCGTTGAGTACCGCCGTGCCGATGTCGCCGTGGCCTTCCTTGGTCATCGCCTTCATCGCGTCGTTGAGCACCTGCTCGGCACTGCGCAGCGATTGAACCGTCTTACCTAACACCTCGATGTCCACACCCAGGATCCCGGCCACGTCGACACACCCCTCTCACACACGGCGACCGCACTCGGTCGACGGAAGTCACTTACACAAGCCATAGACGCAGCGCCGCGCCAAACGGTTCCATCGCTGCGAACGTTGCACAGTGAGGGAGCGATTTCCGAACCTCGCACCTCGCGGGCAGGTCCGAACGAGGTGGCGAGGTAGCGGGGAGTCGACCTACCGGCGCCGGTTCATCCGGCGCGCACCGAGGAGCAGGGCGAGGACCAGGATTACGCCGCCGACCACCCAGACGGTCCGGTTGTCGCCGTGCCCTTCCTCGGCCAGCGGCCGGGAGTCCTGCTCCTTCGGAGGTGGGGAGGCAAGGGCGGCACCGGTTTTCGATTGTTTCCGGTCGGGGTCGGGGAGCTTGCCGACGAACATCCCGCGGGGCAGCGCGAAGCCGTAGTCGAGCAGCCGAGCGGCCTGGTCGGCGGGCCGCAACGGCCGGACGTCGGCCTTGAGCAGGGTGACGGCGAGTCGGCGGCCGTCGCGTTCGGCGGCGGCGACGAAGGTCTGCCTGGCGTCGTCGGTGAAGCCGGTCTTGCCGCCGATGGCGCCGTCGTAGTCGTAGAGCAGGTGGTTGTCGTTGCCGATGGGGAAGCCGGGGTGGTCCTTGTCACCCTCGATCTTCGGGTTGGCGGGATAACCGGGGAAGTCCACCTGCTGGGTGTGGATGAGCTCGGCGAACAGCGGGATGGTCATGGCCTCGCGGAACAGTACGGACAGGTCGTAGGCGGAGGTGCTCATGCCTGGCCCGTCCAGGCCGGACGGGCTGGCCGTGCGGGTGTCCAAGGCGCCCAACGACTTCGCGAGCTCGTTCATCTTCGCGACGGTGGCCGTCTCGCCGCCGAGTTGGGTGGCGATGGCATGCGCCGCGTCGTTGCCGGAGGCCATGATCAGGCCCTGCATCAGCTGGCGGTTGGTGTAGCGGCCGCCGGGGCCGATGCCGACCCGGGTGCCGTCGGCGTTCGCGTCGTCCTCGGTGCCGACGACCACCTTGTTCAGATCGAGGGTACGCAGCGCGATCGTGGCGAGCAGCACCTTGATGGTGCTGGCCGGCCGATAGCGGCCGTGCGGGTCCTTGGCGGCGAGTACCTCGCCGGTGTCCAGGTCGGACAGCTGCCAGGCGGTCGCCGAAATGTCCTGCGGTACAGCGGGTCCCCCCTTGGGCAGCACCGCGCCGCACTCGCCGAGCCGACCGCCGCCGACCGGCGGCGTCGGGATGGGCAGCGCCGTCGGCGTCGGCTCCCCGGGCGCCGGGACCTCGGACTCGTCGATCGGCGCCGGCGGCTGCGTCTTCTGCGGGCAGCCGTCGGTATTCGGGGTGGTGAACGGTGTCGTCGGCGTGCTCGGCGGCGGCGCGGCGAACGCCGGAACGGCGGCCGAACCAGCGATCACCGCCAGGGCGGCCAACGCGGAACCGAGGCGGAGTGTGGCGCGGCGGCGCGAGTCCCGGATCTTCATCGTTCGCGAGCCTAGCGATTTGGCGGCAGGTAGGACGAATGCACGCCGAAGCAAGGTATTGACAGAGGCTACTAAATGAGAGCTACTATCAAAAAGTAGCTTCTATCATTTTCGGAGGGGTCATGAAAACAGACGCGACTCGCCGCTGGCTTGCGCTCGGTGCGCTGGCGTTGGCGATGCTGACCATCGGGCTCGACACCACGGTGCTGACCGTGGCGTTGCCGACACTCGCCGTCGACTTGCACGCGAATACCGCTGCGCTGCAATGGTTCACCGGCGCGTACACGCTCGCGCTGGCCGCGCTGATGCTGCCCGCCGGTGCGCTCGGCGACCGCTACGGCCGCAAGAAATTCCTGCTCGGTGCGCTGCTCATCTTCGGCGCCGCGTCGCTGGCCTGCGCGTTCGCGGCCTCGGCCGGTCAGCTCATCGCCGCACGGGTGGTGCTCGGCGTCGGGGCGGCGGCGATGATGCCGCTGTCCATGTCGGTGCTGCCATCCCTGTTCCCCGAGCCCGCGCAACGCCAGCGCGCGCTCACCATCTGGGTGACCTCGACGGCGCTCGGCCTGCCGCTGGGGCCGATCCTCGGCGGCTGGCTGCTGCGGAACTTCTGGTGGGGCTCGGTATTCCTGATCAATGTGCCGATGGTGATCATCGGCGCGCTCGCCGTCTTCGCGCTCGTTCCGGAATCGCGCAGCGCGCACCAAACCCGCATCGACGTCCCCGGCGTGCTGCTCTCGGCCGCTGGCATGCTGGGTCTCACCTACGGTTTCATCCGGATCGGCGACCTCGGCTGGGGCAATGTGTCTGCCTGGGCCACCGTCGTCGCCGGTGTACTGCTGCTCGGCGCCTTCGTGCTCTGGCAGCGCAGGGCGGCGCATCCGCTCATCGATCTCGGGCTCTTCGAAACTGCCGGATTCCGCTGGGGCACCGGGCTTTCCATCGTCGTCAACTTCGCGATGTTCGGCATGTTCTTCACCGTGCCGCAGTATTTCCAGGCGGTGCTCGGAGTGGACGCGCTCGGTAGCGGTCTGCGGTTGTTGCCGCTGATCGGCGGGCTGATCGTCGGCAGCAGGCTGGGTGACATGATCCTGCCGAAGCTGGGGACGCGGGGGCTGCTCGCCCTCGGCTTCGTCTTGCTGGCCGGTGCGCTCGGGCTGGGCGCGATGACCACCGTGGACAGCGGCTACGGCTTCACCGCACTGTGGACGACCATCCTCGGCGCGGGCATGGGTCTGGCGATGCCGACGGCCATGGGGCTGGCGATGGGTGAGCTCACCGCGGAACGTTCCGGTTCCGGATCCGCGTTGATCCAGGCGCTGCGTCAAGCGGGCGGCACCATCGGCGTCGCGGTGCTCGGCACGGTGTTGTCTACCCAGTACCGCTCGGATCTCGGTTCGTTGAACCATGATCCGATCTCCGACGGGGTGAACGCGGGCGTCGCGGCGGCACGCCAGCTCGGCGATGCGGCGGTGCTGCACCAGGTGCAGAGCGCGTTCGTCGGTGGCATGGCCGCGATGCTCTGGGTTTGCGCGATCCTGTGTGCGGCGTCGGCTGTGCTGGCTGCCGTCTTCATCCGATCGAAGCAACCTGCCGAGGTGGCCGTGGAGCGGCTGGATGTCGTGGGTGGCGCCGTGGGTGCCGCCGATAAGCCAGAATCGACTTATGTCAGTTGAATTGTCCGGGGAAGAGCCAGCTGTGCGCGGCCTGCGTGAGCGGAAGAAGGAGCGGACCCGCCGGACGATTCGCGAAGAAGCGTTCCGGCTGTTCCGCACGCAGGGCTACAACGAGACGACCATCGAGCAGATCGCCGCGGCCGCCGAGGTATCGCCGAGCACCTTTTTCCGCTACTTCCCGAGCAAGGAGCAGTTGGTGCTCGCCGATGACCTCGATCCGCTATTGATCGAGGCCATCCGGGCGCAGCCGCCCGACGTTGCGCCGCTGACCGCTTTCCGCAACGCGGTCGAGGCGGTCTTCAACCAGCTGCCCGCAGCGGCGATGGCGTTCGAGCAGGAACGACAGGCGCTGGTCTATCACGTGCCCGAGCTGCGCTCGGCCATCGGCATGGAAATGGAACGCAACATCGAGATGGTCGCCACCGTGATGGCCGAACGGGTCGGTGGTACCACCGATGATTTCGAGATACGGGTATTCGCGGGCGCGTTGACAGGCGCAGGTCTGGCCATCGCGCGCATCACGCCGATGAATCTCGAAAACATCGGCCGGATGCTGGATTTGCTGGAAGCCGGGCTGCCGCTCGGCCACGCCGAACCCGGCGCACCGGACTGAACCCCCGCCCGCCGCGGTCCGGCACCCGCGGCGGGCTCGTCAGGAAGCTACTGTGCCCCGGCCGCACTCGACTGCCGCAGCCGGTCCGGCGTCTCGTCGTCCATCGTCGCGAAGAAGCCGCCGATCACGTCCTCGATCTCGGCGACCGACTCGGCGCAGTACAGGATCGGCTGGTAGTGGGTGATGTCGTAGACCGCGGTGCCCATCACGGCGACGTCGAGCGGTCGCAGGTCGGCCGTCCGGAACTCCTCGATCTCACCGTAGGAGGACAGCAATCCCGCACCGTAACAGCGGACTTCGTCGTCCTCCCGGACCACGCCGAACTCCATCGAGAACCAGAAGACATTCGCGAGGAACTTCAGCGCGGGCTCGGTCTCCAGTCGGCCGACCGCCGCGCCGACCGCCTCGTAGATGGCGGCGAAGCGCGGGCTCGCGATCTGGTTGGCATGGCCGATGATCTCGTGGATGGCGTCGGGCTCGGGGGTGTACAGCGGCGCCGAATGGTGCCGAATGTACTGGGTGGAGTGGAAGGTTCGATCCGCGAACGAGCCGAAGAACTGACGCAGCGGCACCAACCCGGCGGCCGGGGCGTAGCGGAATCCGCTGAGCGGCACCAGCGCCGCCGAGACCTCGTTCAACTGCGGGATGTGGTCCTCGGGCAGCGCGAGTCGCGCCGCGGCCTCGAGCACCTCGCCGCAGGCGTAGGTCTGGTGTTTGCGGGCGAGTTCGGCCGAGGCGATCCGCCAGACCTGTTGTTCCTCGTCGGTGTAGTCGATCTGCGGAACTGGTTTGCCGGGTGCGTAATCGAGCGCGAGCGCGGCGATGGCATTGCGACGGGCCCGGTAGTCCGCGTCGTGCACGCCGGGGTGCTCGTCGCTGAGGTGGACGGTCACATCGCCGTCGCCGGACCGGGTCACCGGTGAGTACAGCTGCGCTTCGGTGAACATACGTCGATGCAATCACCGCTCGGGCCTGCCGACAACAAAAGCCCGCGCAGCTTGGCAAACTGTCTAGCTGGTCGCGCTCGGCTGCGTGATTACCGGCAGCGGACGGCGGATTTCGGCGACGAGCTGACCAGTGGCCGCCGGTACTACACATCCGGCGACGGTGTCCCGATTTGCCAGACATGAGCGGGCGACATGGCGCAAAATGGCGAATGTACGAAGGAGGACGCATGAAATCCGTGCGGATCGATCTCGACCAGAAGTTGCTCGCCGCCGCGGCCGCCGTGATGGGCACCTCGACGAGCAATGCCACGATCAACGAGGCACTGCGCCGGATCGTCGTGCACGAGCGTCAACTGCGTCATCTCGAAAAGCTGGCCGCCACCGCATTGTTCGCGCTGCCGGGTCCCGAAGTCGTGGTCGTCGACGGGTAGGTCAGCGGCTCACGGTTTCGAGCACCGCAGGCCGTCGGTCGGTGGTGTCAGGTCGATCAGATACCTCAGTACGGGTTTGTCGACGCAGGCGATGCCCTCGAACGCGGCGCCGTGCTGGGTGCCCTCGTAGGTGATCAATGCCGCGCCAAGGGTTTTGGCGAGGGTGACGCCGCCCGGGTACGGCGTCGCCGGATCGCCGGTCGCCGCGACCACCACGGTCTTCGGCAGGCCGATCACCTTGGGCACGTGCGGTTGCGCGGTCGGCGGCACCGGCCAGAACGCGCAGG
Source organism: Nocardia sp. CA-128927 (assembly GCF_050955855.1). NCBI lineage: Bacteria > Bacillati > Actinomycetota > Actinomycetes > Mycobacteriales > Nocardiaceae > Nocardia > Nocardia sp. CA-128927. Next base: position 1,425,659 of record NZ_CP192087.1, read on the forward strand.
CATCCAGCGGCGCCGTGCCGTTGGCCAGGCCGTCGTCGAAAGCCGGAGCGGCGGTGCGGGATCGGCGTTCGATGTCGGCCGCGACGGCGCGATCGGTCACCCGGACCTCCTCCAGGCAGAGCACCGCGCGGTGCACGTCGTCGGAGGAGGCGTCCTCGTACTCGCCCGCTTCGCCGAGCAGCTCCTCGCTACGGCCCGTTGTCAGCTCGGTCAATCCCTTGGTCAGGCTCGGCCAGGACAAGGGATGGTAGAGCGAGGCGATCGTCGCGGTGGTGACGGCGCCGTAGTCGAGCCCACGGACCGGGTGTTGGATCAGCGGATTGACCAGCGCGCGGTACTTCTCGTTGGCCTTCGTCGGATCGGTGCCGAGCGGGCAGTCCGGCGACTTGGCGCAGTCGGCGGCGTAGGCGTCGAACGCCTGCTGGAAACCGGCGGCGGTGATCACCTCGTCGCCGATGTTCGTGGTGGGGTCGACGGGAGCGTCGAGGACCATGGCGCGCACCCGATCCGGAAACAGCTCGGCATAGGTGGAGCCGAGGCGTGTGCCGTAGGAGCCGCCGAAGTACGTCAGCTTCTGCTCACCGAGCGCGGCTCGGACCACGTCCATGTCGCGGGCCACGTCGACGGTGCCGACGTGCCCGAGCAGCGTCAGCCCGGTGCGCCGCGCGCACGAGTTGGCGTATTCCTCGTTCTCCTCCTCGATCTGGTCGACCTCGGCGAGCGGGTCGGTCCGGCCGAGAACGCGCTGACCCGCCTCGAATTCGGCGACCGTGCGGCAACTGACCCGCGGTGTCGAGGCGCCGAGCCCGCGCACGTCCATCCCGATCACATCGAGACGTTCGGCCACCGGCGACTTCGCCAGGGCCAGCGGCAAGGCCAGCCCCGCCGCGCCGGGCCCGCCGGGGTTGGTCAGCAGCGACGCGACCCTGGTGCCGGTGGCGCGCAGCCGGGAGATCGCGATCCGCGCGGTGTCGCCGTCGGGTTTGCCGTAGTCGATCGGCACCGTCACCCGCGCGCACTCGATCCCGGCCGCGCCGAGCTCAGCGCCGCCCTGGTAGTCGTCGCACGAACCCCACGCCAGCGTTTGCTGGTAGTACCGGTCGAGGGTCGGGACCGGCGGCGCGACCGGGTCCCTGTCGGTGCCGCACGCCGTCACCAGCAGCGCGACCGCGGCGATGACCGCGGGCAGTAGCGTGCCGCGCGTCGATGCCGCGGTTCCCTTGCGCGGTTTGAACATTCATCTGCCCCTGTACTCGATCGACGCACTCAGTGTGCCCGACGGCAGCCGATTCGCAATCGGCAGGATCGGACAACTCGGGCGGCCCCGCGTTCGCGGGCAACATGTCGGTAGGGCCTGGCAGACTCCGTAACACTGTCGCCGTGACCAAGGGGTGGAACGATGCCGGTCTCTCTTATCGATATACCCGTCGAGCAACGGCCGCGCGAGCGCCTGCTCGCACTCGGTCCGCACGCGCTCAGCGATGTCGAATTGCTGGCCTTGCTGTTACGGCACGGCAGGCGCGGCGCCAGCGCGCTCGACCTCGCGGTGGAACTACTCGTCGAACACGGCGGGCTGGCCGGCCTGGCGGCGGCCCGGCCCGAAGAGCTGTCGCGCCGCGCCGGTGTCGGGGTGGCGAAGGCGGCGGCCCTGATCGCCGCGTTCCACCTCGGCTCCCGGGCCCGCGGCGACACCGGCACCCCCGTGCGCCTCGGCGACGCGGCCGATGTCGCCGCCGCGGCCCGCCCGCTGTTCACCGGCGCCCGCGTCGAGCGCCTGCTCGTCCTGGTATGCGACGCGCAGAACCAGTTGCGGCGCAAGGTATTCGTCGCCGAGGGCGCGGTCGATCAGGTCGCGGTCCCGGTCCGCGAAATCCTGAATACCGTGCTGCGCCACGACGGCCGCGCCTTCGCCGTCGTGCACAACCACCCCTCCGGCGACCCGACGCCCAGCCTCGACGACCGCCGCGCCACCACCCTGCTCGCCGAGGCCGCCCGCACCGTCGGCCTCCGCTTCCTCGACCACGTGGTGATCGCGGGCGAAACCTGGTCCAGCGCACCGGCCATCCCCGGCCACCGCTGACGCGGTGCCTGTCGCCAGGTCTCCGCTCGATCCGCCGTGGCCTGGGCGCCTTCATCTTTCGATGGCGGCAGCCTTTGCGTTATGGGCTGGATCGGTGGAACTCCATCCCTGGCGCCACAGTCGTTCGAAGCCATCGAGGAGGAGGTCGAGCGCGAATTCGAACTCGAATTGATCGTCGCAACCCGGCCCGACAACGGACTGTTCGTCGTGGTCCGCCCGGGACGCGATCGCCACGATGTGCGGGTATGTGGACGACATGTCTTGCAGCGCAGCCGATTGCGTCTGCGGATCCAGACTCGGCGAGCTGTCGAACAGCTCCTGGGTGAAGCCGAGCACGCGGCTGCCGAGCGCGTGCATCACATGATGGGTGAGGTCGATCGACAACCCGCCCGCCCGGAACATCCCGATCATCGAATCCAGATAGGCACGCACGGCCGGTGTCGGTGCTGGGCGTGCTTCGATCACCCGCGCCGCCCACACATGTCGCTGGAGAGCTCGCCGCGCCGCAAGGATGCGACCCCGGACCGCGGGCTTCCAGTCCAGGCCGGAGTCGGGCGGACCGATCTCCGCGACCAGCACGTCGACCATGCCGTCCAGCAGTTCGTCCTTGTTCGCGACGTGTTTGTAGAGCGCCATCGGAACGACGTCGAGCCGCTGTGCCAGGTTGCGCATGCTGAGCGAGTCGATGCCGACCTCGTCGGCGAGCGCGATGGCGGCGCGCAGCACTCGATCTCTGTTCAGGCGGGTACGAGGGATGGCTTTGTCCCGGTCGGCCATTGATCCGCTTCCTCTTGACGGGTGTACAGCGTCCACCCTAGTGTTCCCGGCATGAGGTGTACGACGTACACCTCGCGATGAGGAGGAGTCACCATGAACTCGATGCGGGCGACGGCGGTGGTCGCGGGCGTGCTCTTCGTTGTCACGGAGGTCGCCGCGATAGCGGGCCTGGCGCTGTACCGGCCAGTCCTGAACGACGTGAACTACATCGTCGGCGCGGGCACCGACGGTCGGGTGCTGGCGGGTGGGCTATGCGAACTCATCCTCGTCGTGGCCGTCATCGGGACCGCGACCACGCTGTATCCCGTGTTGGAACGACACGGCAAAAGCTTGGCTCTCGGCTACCTTTGCGGTCGACTACTCGAGGGCGCCGTCATCGCGGTCGGCATCGTGAGTGTGCTGTCGGTCGTGACATTGCGACAGAACCTCGCTGGTATCGAGAATCCAACGCTGATCACCGTAGGCAAATCCCTTGTCGCCATACACGACTGGACTTTCCTACTCGGACCGAACTTCATCCTCGGCGCGAACAGCCTCCTGCTCGCCGCCCTGATGTACCGATCTCGGCTGGTACCCCGCCCCATCGCAGTCCTCGGCCTGATCGGCGGTCCACTCATCTGCGCATCGGCGACCGCGGTTCTCTTCGGCCGCTATGACCAACTCTCCCCATGGGGCTCGATTGCTGCCCTGCCGATATTCGCATGGGAGGTCAGCCTTGCGGTGTACCTGATCGTCAAAGGGTTCGAGCAGTCCGCAGATGACATCGTGTCGGTGGAACGGCAACCGGAGACGTCACTCGTTCGAGCGCAATACTCGAACCGCTGACCCGAGACTCAGGACGGGTTCGGGCTGCGCATCACATCGAGGTGGTGATCAATACGCGGCCCGGCTACCGCGGACTGTTGTCGGTCGGGGCGGCCGCGACTCCCGGTTCGGGTTGATGGACCGGGGCATCCGGTTGCCAGGCCGCGGTGACGCCGGGGACTCGGTCCTGCACCACGAAGCTGGCGCGGGTGTGGATGGGGGCGCCGGGGCGGCGGATGTAAGGGACGACGCGGAAGTCGTTGCGCCACAGGGTGTGGTCGAGTTCGACGCGGACGTAGCCGCGTTGGGCGTTGAAGAACTTGAGGTCGGGGTTGGCGGCGAGGAGGTTGCGGCCCGAGTCGGTCATGTCCGCGCCGTCGCCGTTGCTCGAGATCGAGGTGCCGATGAATTCCGATGCTACGACTGGCGATTCGGGGTCGGCGAAGTCGCGGCGCAGGTCGGCGGCGTGGTTCTGATGGCGGTCGCCGGTGATCACGACGAGGTTGGGCACGCCGCGGTCGGCTGCCGCGCCGAGCACGGCGTTGCGGTCGGCGACGTAACCGTCCCACGAGTCGGTGCCGACGGCGGTGATCGGACCGGCGTCCTGATCGGATTGGCCCATCGAAACCTGGTTACCGAGGATCTGCCAGCGGGCAGGAGAGTTGGTGAACCCGTCGATCAGCCAATCACGTTGCTGCGCACCCAGTATCGTGCGATCGGTGGCGAGTCGGTCGGCGCAGTCGATGACGGTGTTGCCGTCGCCGCAGGCCTGCTTGTCGCGATACTGCCGAGTGTCGAGCATGGTGATCTGGGCCAGGTCGCCGAATCCGTAGCGGCGGTGCAGGTGCATGGTCGGACCGGACGGCAGCTGCGCGATGCGCAGCGGCTGGTGTTCGTACATCGCCTGGAAGGCGGCGGCTTTGCGGCGGCGAAAGAGCGCGGGGATGCGGTAGATATCGAATCCGAGCCCGGGGGAGTCGCCTGCCCAGTTGTTGTCGATCTCGTGATCGTCCATGGTGACCAGCCAGGGGAAGGCGGCGTGCGCGGCGCGCAGCGGTTCCTCCGCTTTGACCTGGGCATACCGGAGTCGATATCCGGCCAGATCAACGGCTTCCGCCTGGAATTGCGGTTCCACCGACATGCCCTCGCGGCCGCGGTTCCAGCCACGCTCATAGATGTAATCACCAAGGTGCACAACGAGATCGAGGTCTTCGGCACTCATGTGTTCGTACGCGGTGTAGTAGCCGGAACTCCACGATTGGCAGGAGGCGAACGCGAACCGCATCCGCGTGGTCGGCCGGCCCGGCGGCGGCGCGGTGCGCGTGCGGCCCACCGGTGACAGCACCGACCCCGCGCGGAATCGATAGAAATACCAGCGATCTGGAGCCAGTCCGGTGACCTCCGGATGCACGCTGTGCGCCAGTTCGCGCGTCGCGACCGCGGTACCGCGCGTCACCACCTGCTGGAAGTTCTCGTCATGCGCGACTTCGTATTCCACGGTCACCGGGTGCATCGGCATACCGCCGAGCCCATCGGGAGCGAACGGGTCCGGCGCCAGCCGCGTCCACAGGACAACCCCGTCCGCCGTCGGATCACCCGACGCGACACCGAGGCTGAACGGATCATCGGACCAGCGCGGCACCCGGAACCGCGCACTGCTCACCGCGGCCGCCCCCACCAGCACCGCAGCCGAACCGGCACCCCCGAATCTCAGCAATTGCCGACGAGACAGACCCATACGTCAGGGTATATCGGCGGATGGTTCGCCGATCCGGATCCCGTCGGAGGCGAGCACATCGAAGGCTGCGTTCGTCTTTCGATGCGAACACGCGGTGAGCGTTTGCGACATCATCGTGAGCAAATAGGCGATTGGAACGCTCGCTGCTGGCACGTAGCGTTGCGACATAGCAGCCCGATAGCGAGCGATTGGACGAAAATGACCATTGAGATAGGCGTCATCCTGCCCACCTCGACCCCCGATCCGGCGCGCCCGATCCTGGGCGATGTGCGGGCCAGCGCCCGATTCGCCGAGGAGGTCGGGCTCGATTCGGTCTGGTCCACCGATCACCTGGTGGCGAGCGCGCCGATGTTGGACAGCACCGTCACGCTGGCAACCGCCGCGGCGGTGACCGATCGAATCAGCATCGGCTACAACGTGATTTTGCTGGCGCTGCGTCCGGTCGCCTGGGCGGCAAAGCAGATCAGCACGCTGCAGTATGTGTCCGGCAATCGGCTCATTGTCGGTGTCGGCACCGGGAACCCGGCCCACGGTGACATCGGGTGGCGTGCCGCAGGCGCCTCGTTCGAGGACCGTGGTCGGCACACCGACGAGGCGCTGCGCGTGTTGCCCGGCCTCGTCACCGGACAGCCGACCGCGCTGGCCGACGGGCTCGAGGTGACCCTCGCGCCCGGCTCGGCGATGCCGCCAGTTCTGGTGGCGGGCAACAGCACTCGAGGGCGGCGCCGGGCCGCCACCTATGGCGACGGATGGATCACCATCCAATCGGATCCGGCGCAACTCACCAAGGACATCGCGGAACTCCAGGAGTTCGCGGCACAGCGCGACCGTGCCCCGCTGCCGGTCTCCGTCGTGGCACTCGGTTTGTCGGCGGACGCAGACAAGGCTGCCGATCAAGTGTCCGCGTTTGCGGCACAGGGGGTTTCGCGCGTGATCCTCGTTCCGAACGGTGTGGATTGGCAGCATGACTACGAGTTCGCGGCAAAGGTTCGCGCGGCGGTGTAGATCGGCGGCTGCCCATAATCGCGAAGTCCGCCTTCACCTTTCGATGAGGCGGACTTCGTGTGTTCGGCCGAGGCGGCGGGGTTAGATCGCGGACTGGATCGAGCTGTCTAGGGGGCGGCAGGGTCGACACAGGACAGCTCTGAGCGAGCGTGGCTGGCCGAATGCCGATGCCGCGTTGATCTTCGACGCTGCGGCCGTCCCCTTATGCGGTTCGGCGCCGCGAAATCGGCGGGCTCGGCCGGAATACGCCGCTCCCTGAGTCGGGTGGGTGCAGGGCTGCTGCTTGGCGCAGTGGATGGATCACCATCCATTCGGATCTGGCGCAACTCACCGAGGACATTGCAGAACTCCAAGAGTTCGCGGCGCAGCGCGACCGTGCCCCGCTGCCGGTCTCTGCCGTGGCAGTCGGATTGTCGGCGGATGCGGATCGGCACCCTGATCTGTTGGTCAGGTGGCGGGGCCCAGGCTCAGCGGACGGTATTCCGGCTCGGTAGATTCACTTCCGGTGCTGCCGTTCTTGGCGGTGTTCTTATCCGTGCCCTTGGCGGTGTCAGTGCTTTTACCGGTACGGGTGGCTTCGTCGCCCGCGACGGGTGATGCCGCGCTGAGCGATGCCATTCCCGCACTGCCGGTGGCTATTCCGGCGGCGACACCGGCACCGAGGGCGACGCCGAAGGGGACCGCGGCGACGCTGCCCGAGCCGAGCATGGCGCTGCCGGTGCCCGCCATTGCGGCGAAGGGTGCGGCGGCCGCACCTGCGCCCGCGAGGCTCGCGCTGCCGGTGCCTGCGGCCGCGCTGCCCGCGCCGAGCATGGCCAATGGTGTGCCGAGACCGCCGGTGGCGACACTGCCCGAGGCTCCCGCGGCGGCGCTGCCGGTGCCGAGGAACGCGGCGCCCGCACCGAGGACAACGCCGAGGGGTGCGAGTGCGGCGCTGCCCGTTCCGGCGGCGGCGCTGCCGGTGCCGAGGAACGCGGCCCACGGTGCGGCGGCGACGCTGCCGGTGCCCAGCAGTGCGCTGCCGGTGCCGATCAGGCCGGCCATGCCGAGGCCGAATGCCGCGCCGCCCATGCCGAGTGGGCCCGCGGTGTCGACGAGGCCCGGGTACAGGAGTGTGTTGAGCACGGTGCGACGGGGTGGGGCGAGGGGATTCGTAGCGACGACCGCCGCGGTCGCGTGTGCCGCGACGCAATCGCGGTGTGGCACGGTACTGGTCGGGGCCGACGCTGTCGCGGCCGCGGCGACCAGTGCGGGGCAGGTCAGTACGGTCGCGGCGATGACCGTTCGGAACACGTACATGGGTGAGCGCCTTCCTCCGGGCCACGCACGACGGAGCGCGTCGTGGCCGACGATGTGTCCGGCAACCTGAGAGCACGTCCAAGATCAACTTACCGGCAACGTTCCGATATTTATGGCAAATTGCTATCGAGGCGACGGTGAGCCGGGTTTCCGGCGCGCGGTTAATGTCCAGGACATGGGAATCACGCTCAGCGAAGCCACCATCGCCCTGCTCGACGCCAAGAACTACGCGGTGCTCGCCACCCTCAATGCCGACGGCAGCCCACAGACCTCGGCGATGTGGGTGCTCCGGGACGGCGACGACCTGCTGTTCTCCACGCTGGAAGGCAGGCTCAAGCACCGCAACATGGTGCGTGACCCGCGCGTCAGCGTCACCGTGATCGACTCCGCCGACGGCGAGAGCTACGTCGAGTTGCGCGGCAAGGCGACCATCGTCGACGACAACGATCTCAGTGTCGGCCATCGACTGTCGTGGAAGTACGACGGTAAGGATCATGACCTGCCCGCGCCGGGCCAGGTTCGGGTCGCGGTGCGCGTCGAAGTGGAGAAGGCGACCGGATACGCGGCTTAGGCCGGTGCGGCGTCGCACCTGGGGATAGCCGGGCCGCCACTAGATGATTGATTCCAAGGGGATCAGTGGTCGTAGGCGGTCAGTGATCGGTGTACCGGTGCGCCGGTGGTGTCGTTGTGCCAGATCGCGGCGGTAATCGCCAGGATTCGTTGCAGGACACGCACTATGACTCCGCTGAGGGTGCGTCCACCGTGGCGTTCGAGATCGAGTTGGGCTTTGAACGTCTGGTTGATCGACTCGACGACCTGCCGTAATGGTTTGAACAGGGCGGCGCCAGGTCGTTCGGCTTCGCCCTTGCGAGCCGGCCGCAACAGCTGGATCCCGGTGGCGGCCAACTCGGCCTCGAACCCGGCACCGAAATAGTTCTTGTCGCAGATCAGGGTCTGTCCCGGTCGTTGGGCGGCCAGGGCGGGGTCACCGGCCAGGATACCCATCAGGGTTTCGCGTTCGTCGGCTTTCGCGCCGGTCAGAGCGAAACCGATCGGCAGCCCACCCAGGGTGGCGATCAAGTGCAGCCGCATGCCCCAGAAGAAGCGCGAATGCGAAGCGCAGTAACCGTATTCGGCGTATCCGGCCAGTTCGGAGCGCTTCACCGTTTCGCGGGAGCGCCCGCATTCCACCGGGGTGGAATCGGCGACCCATACATCGTCGGTCCACAGGCTTGTGTCGGTGGCCAGGTGCCGGATGGCGGCGGTGATCAGGGCGGCGGCTTTGCGGAGTCGTTTGTTGTAGCCGGGTTGCTGGGGCAGATACCGGAAGAGATGCCGTAGATGTTTGCGGGCGTAGCGCATCCAGCGGCGCTCGTTGGGGTAGCCCAGCAGGGCCTGCATCACGGCCAGGGCCACCAGTTCGGCGTCGGTCAACTGCGGGGTGAACCCGATCCGAGGGCGGGCAGGCGCCAGATCGGGGCGGGTCTTCACCAAGTCGTCGATCGTGACATAAAGTGCAGTGGCGAGGGTGTCGATTTCATTGCTCACAACCTTGATCTTCGGCGCCCTCGCCTACTTCGTCACATCGAATGCTGCTGTCGGGCAGAATCTTTCACTTCAGCACGGAGGAACAAGCACTGCGGCTGGGTGATCATCCATCAGGAGGTGTGTGGACTCGTCATGCACCACACCCCTTGGAATCAATCATCTAGGGTGGCTCGGCATGGACACCGCTTCGATCGCACCGTCGACGGCCGTGCCCACTCCGCGTCCGGAGGTAGCGACGACGCTGATCCGGCGAGCGTCGCCCGTTGTTGTCGCGGCGGTGTGTTTGATCGTGCTGCAACTTGCGCTTCGGGGCTGGGTGGCAGGCAGCGGTTACTTCTATTGGGACGACCTCATTCTGGTCGGCCGGTCAGGTAGATATCCGCTGTTTTCTGCGGACCTGCTGTTGCACGACCACGACGGGCATTTCATGCCGCTCGCCTTTGTCACTGCTTGGGTGGTGACAAAGGCGGCGCCGCTGGTGTGGGCAGGCCCGGTGATCTCGCTGCTGGTGGGCCAACTCGCGGTGTCGTTGTCGGTGTTTCGCCTGTTGCGCGTGCTGTTGGGTGCGCGGTGGGCGTTGCTCATTCCGCTGACGTTCTTTCTGTTCTCGCCGGTGACGCTGCCTGCGTTCGCGTGGTGGTCGGCCGCGTTGAACGCGCTGCCATTGCAATTCGCGCTCGCCTGGGTCATCGGGGATGCGCTGCTTTTGGTTCGTACCGGACGGCGCAGGTACGCCTGGTCCGGGATCGTCGTGCTCGTCGTGGCGCTGCTGTTCTTCGAGAAGTCGGTGATCATCCCGTTCGTCGCGTTCGCCGTTGCGGTGCTCGCCCACTATGTCGACGAGCGGGAATCCGCGGTTCGCGTGGTGGCCCGGCGTGGCGTGCGGTTGTGGCTGGGGTCGGGTCTGGTGCTGCTCTGCTGGCTGGCGGCGTATCTGGCGGTCGTCGGTGTTTCCGGGGTGCACAACAACCTCCAGGGCATGCGCGACTGGCTGCCCAACGCGACATCGCTCGGCGTGGTGCCCGCGTTGGTCGGTGGACCGTGGCGGTGGGAGCGGTGGTTGCCTGCCGCACCGTGGGCCGATCCGCCTGGTGCGGCGGTAGTCGCAGCCTGGATTGTGCTGATTTCGATTGTGGCACTGTCGATTTGGATGCGGCGCAGAGTCTGGCCGGTGTGGTTGCTCGCCGCAGCCTATGTGTTACTGATGCAGTTGCCCGTGGCCCTGGTGCGCGGCGGCCCGAACACCGCGGCGGAACTGATGCAGTCGCTGCGTTACTTCGCCGACCTCGGCGTCACGCTGGCCGTCGTAGGCGCATTGATACTGCGGGCGAGCCCGCGCGGCAGCAGGCCGAGTCTCGGCCCACGCGCCGCGATACCGGTGCTGGCGCTATTCGTCGTGAGCAGCCTGTTCTCCACCTGTACCTTCGTCCGCTCCTGGAGCCCGAGCCCCACCAAAACCTATATCGCGAACGTGAAGTCGGCCTTCGCCGATTGGGACGGTGTGCCACTGCTGGAACAGGAAGTCCCCTGGGACGTCCTGAACCCGCTCGCATACCCGCAAAACCTGACCAGTCAGGTCCTCGCCCCCATCACTACCCCGGGCGCCTTCGCCGACTCGACCCCGCACCTGCGCATGATCACCGACACCGGCACTCTTGTCGAAGCCCAGGTCTGGTGGAACCGCCGCATCCTCCCCGGCCCAGACCCCAACTGCGGCTACCGAATCCAGGGCGGCACCAGAGTCCCCATTCCACTCGACGGCCCCATGCTCGACCACGAATGGACCGCCCAACTCAACTACCTCGCCAGCCAAAACGGCCAACTCTCAGTAGCTTTCGAGCACGGCCAACCCGTATCCGTCCCCATTCGTCAAGGCCTCAACACCGTCTTCGTCCGTCTGGTGGGCAGCGGCACGAATCTCCGAATCGCCTCCCGCACAGAACATCTCACTGTCTGTCTAGGCTCCGGCCCGGTAGGCGTCGCCTCCTACGACAACTAGCCCGCGCACTATCGACAACGCCGCAGCAGGTGCCGGTAGCGGCCGGAATGCTGCTTGTCGGGGCCTGACCCGAACCCTATGGTCAGTGTCATGGTCTCCGAGCCACCGCTGCTCATCGTGGCGTTCGTCGTGCTCGTCGGTCTCATCTCCGTCGGCCACTGGCTGCTCGTCAACGAGAGCGTCACCGACCGCCTGATAAACCATGCCCTGGCCTGGGACAACGGTGCCCGCCTCGCGTTCGTCTGCTGCGCGGGTCTCGGCCATCCCGATCTCGGGCGGCGACTGTTCCTCGGTGCCAGTGTGCTGGCGGTGTCGAAATACCTGGGCTTCGCGCGCTTACTGGACGGCGCGAACCCACTGCCTGCGGCACAACGCCAGCGGAGAAGCGACGGTCGCGCCGCGTCATTCGGTGTGGTCGTCGGGCTTTTCACGATCGCCGACGAGTGCGGACTGCCGCTGAGCCGGGCGATCGACTGGGAGACGATTCTCTGGGGAGCCGTCTTGCCGTTCGTGATCTGGACCGGATTTCTCTTGGCGCGAGCAAGTCTGGGTGAACTGCGCGGCGGGGTCCGGGCAGCCAGGGAAAGGTTGACTTACTCGGCCCTGCTCGTCCTCGGCTGCTACATCATTGTCTCCTCGACCTACAACTTCATCACGAACTCGATCGGCAGCACGCCTGGGAATTCAGCGACCGTCATGGCTGTCGCGTCCGATGTGGCCGGTTCGCTGTTCGTCGTGCTGATAGCGGTCCCTTTGCTCGAGGCATTGCTGGTACGCGCGCGGCTGGATCTGGAAGGCAGCCAGTGCCGCCGTCTGCATCCGCTGTGGCACGACCTCACCGCAGTCGTGCCCGAGGTTGTGCTGCCCGCCGACCACCCGCGTGATTCGAGCTCCCGGCTGTATCGGATGACCGTCGAAATCCGCGACGCACTAGTCCATTTGAAGCAGTTCATGCCCGACGACAGTGCGATCCGTCCCGACAACATCAGCCGCTACGCTCTCCGGATCGCCGCCGCCGCCCACCTCCGGCGGCACGGTGTCCCGACCCACCCGCCGTCCGCCACCATCCATCTCCCCGCCGACAACCGCGCCGGCGAACTACACAACCTCCTGGCCCTGTCCCGCGAATGGCCTCGCGCTCGCGCCACCGTCGCGTCCGAAACGTTCACTGCACTGAAATGAAAGACAAAGGCCGCCTTCATCTTTCGATGGAGGCGGCCTTTGTGTGCAACCGGGGGGGGGGGGGGGGGGAGGTCAGCGGGCGAAGAGGAGGGCGCGCTTGACTTCCTGGATGGCCTTGGTGACCTCGATGCCGCGGGGGCAGGCGTCGGTGCAGTTGAAGGTGGTGCGGCAGCGCCAGACACCTTCGACGTCGTTGAGGATGTCGAGGCGTTCGCGGGCGCCTTCGTCACGGCTGTCGAAGATGAAGCGGTGCGCGTTCACGATCGCGGCCGGGCCGAAGTAGCTGCCGTCGCTCCAGTACACGGGGCAGGAGGTGGTGCAGCAGGCGCACAGGATGCACTTGGTGGTGTCGTCGAAGCGCGCACGGTCGGCCTGGCTCTGGATGCGTTCGCGGGTGGGCTCGTTACCCGAGGTCATCAGGTAGGGCTTCACCGCACGGAACGCGTCGAAGAACGGCTCCATGTTCACCACGAGGTCCTTCTCCACGGGCAGGCCGCGGATCGGCTCGACGGTGATCGTGATGGACTTGTCGCCCTTGGGCAGCATGTCCTTCATCAGCACCTTGCAGGCCAGCCGGTTCACCCCGTTGATCCGCATGGCGTCGGAGCCACACACACCGTGCGCACAGGAGCGCCGGAAGGTGAGCGTGCCGTCCAAGTAGGACTTGATGTAGATGAGCACGTTGAGGAAACGGTCCGTCGTCAGGACCGGCACCTGGAACGACTCCCAGTGCGCGCCCTTGTCGTCCTCCGGATTGAAGCGGGCGACCTTGACGGTGACCATGACCGAGCCCTCGGGGACGGGCGCCGGCTTGGCGGGGGGTGTCTTCTCGAGTACGGCAGTCATCAGTACTTACGCTCCATCGGCTCGTAACGGGTCTGCACCACCGGCTTGAAGTCGAGGCGGATATCCGAGATGAGATCCGGGCTCTCCTTGTAGGCCATCGTGTGCCGCATGAAGTTCACGTCGTCGCGGTCCGGGTAGTCCTCGCGGGCGTGGCCGCCGCGCGATTCCTTCCGGTTCAGCGCACCGACGACGGTGACTTCGGCCAGCTCGAGCAAGAAGCCGAGCTCGACGGCCTCGAGCAGGTCGCTGTTGTAGCGCTTGCCCTTGTCCTGCACCGTGATCCGGCTGTAGCGCTCCTTGAGCACGTGGATATCGGTGAGGGCTTGCTTGAGGGTGTCCTCGGTGCGGAACACGGCGGCGTTCATATCCATCGTGTACTGCAGTTCGGTGCGGATGTCGGCGACCCGCTCGTTGCCGTGGTCGGACAGGATCAGCTCGAGCCAGTCCTGCACCATCCGCGCCGGGGTCTCCGGCATCTCCACGAACTCGGTGCGGTGCGCGTACTCCGCGGCGGCGATGCCCGCGCGGCGGCCGAACACGTTGATGTCGAGCAGCGAGTTGGTGCCGAGACGGTTGGAGCCGTGCACCGAGACGCAGGCGCATTCGCCCGCGGCGTAGAGACCGGGCACCACGTCGGTGTTGTTGCGCAGCACCTCGCCGCGGATCTTGGTCGGGATACCGCCCATCACGTAGTGACAGGTCGGCATGACCGGGACCAGCTCGGTCACCGGGTCCACACCCAGGTAGGTGCGGGCGAATTCGGTGATGTCGGGCAGCTTCTCCTCGAGCACGTCCGCGCCGAGGTGGGTCACGTCGATGTAGACGTAGTCCTTGTTCGGTCCGGCGCCGCGACCCTCGAGCACCTCGAGCACCATCGAGCGGGCGACGATGTCACGCGGTGCGAGGTCCTTGATGGTCGGCGCGTAGCGCTCCATGAACCGCTCGCCGCTGGCGTTGCGCAGGATGCCACCCTCGCCGCGGACGGCCTCCGAGATGAGGATGCCGAGACCCGCGAGACCTGTCGGATGGAACTGGTGGAACTCCATGTCCTCCAGCGGCAGACCCTTGCGGAACACGATCGCCATGCCGTCACCGGTCAGCGTGTGCGCGTTCGAGGTCGTCTTGTACATCCGGCCCGAGCCGCCGGTGGCGAACACGATCGACTTCGCGTGGAAGACGTGGATGTCGCCGGTGGCCAGCTCGTAGGCGACGACACCGGTCGCGACCTGGCCGCGGTCGGTCTCGCTCATCACCAGGTCGAGCACGTAGAACTCGTTGTAGAACTCCACGTCGTGCTTGACGCAGTTCTGGTACAGCGTCTGCAGGATCATGTGACCGGTGCGGTCGGCGGCGTAACAGGCGCGGCGCACCGGCGCCTTGCCGTGGTCGCGGGTGTGCCCGCCGAAGCGGCGCTGGTCGATCTTGCCCTCGGGCGTCCGGTTGAACGGCAGACCCATCTTCTCCAGGTCCATCACCGCGTCGATGGCCTCCTTGGCCATGATCTCCGCGGCATCCTGGTCGACCAGGTAGTCGCCACCCTTGACGGTGTCGAAGGTGTGCCATTCCCAGTTGTCTTCTTCGACGTTCGCCAGTGCGGCGCACATGCCACCCTGCGCCGCGCCGGTGTGGCTGCGGGTCGGGTACAGCTTGGTCAGCACGGCGGTACGCGCCCGGGGCCCGGCCTCGATCGCCGCGCGCATGCCGGCGCCACCGGCACCGACGATCACGACGTCGTAGCGATGCTCCTGAATCCGCGAGTCACTCATGCCTGCGCCTCGCTGCGCTCGGCTCCGGCATGCGCGACGCACGCTGTGTCGTTGATTCGTTCGCTGCGCTCACTCATCGAGTTGACCTGTTCCTAACTGATGTTGGGGTCGAAGGTGAAAATGACGTAGGTGCCGACGGCGAGGATCAGGATCATCGAGATGGCCAGCAGCGTGTTCAGCCAGAATCGAGTCGAGTCCTTGCGGGAGTAGTCCGCGATCACCGTGCGCAGGCCGTTGCCGCCGTGCAGCTGGGCCAACCAGAGCATGGACAGGTCCCACAGCTGCCAGAACGGGCTGGCCCAGCGGCCCGCGACGAAGCCGAAGTTGAGGCGCTTCACGCCGCCGTCGAGCAGCAGCATGATCGACATGTGGCCGAGGACCAGCACGATCAGCAGCAGACCGGAGGCGCGCATGAACAGCCATGCGTACTTCTCGAAGTTGCTGTTCGCGCGCATGCGCGGCGAGCGCGGGTTGTCCAGGCTCGCGGGCCGGTCGTAGGACTTACCGAGGACGGGTGCAGGCCCACCCGCCGCCCGACCGCCGCCCCCCACGGAATTGCTCTGCAATGCTGTCATTTTCAGTGCTCCGTGAACAGGTAGAAGAACTGGCGCCCGATCGCGGGTACGGCCAGCAGGAACCAGATCGTGAGAATGATCCACAGCATCAGGCGCTGGTACTTCGGGCCCTTGGCCCAGAAGTCGACCAGGATCACGCGGACGCCGTTGAGCGCGTGGAAGAGCACGCAGACAACGAGGCCCATCTCCATCAGCGCGACGATGGGGCTCTTGTAGGTCTCGATCGCCCGGTTGTAGGTGTCCGGGCTGACCCGGACCAGCGCGGTATCCAAGACGTGCACGAAGAGGAAGAAGAAGATGGTGACACCGGTGATCCGGTGCAGCGCCCAGGACCACATCCCGGGGTCGCCTCGGTACAGCGTCTTCCGCTTCGGCTGGGCCGGAGCTTCTATCGTGGTCATAGAGTGCGGTGCCTCCAACGTCGTTGATGGACCCGGTTCATTGATCCGAGGCCGGCTGCGTTGGGCGCAAATGCCCAGGTGGCTGCGCTGCGGCCCGCTGCCGGGAACCTGAACCGATCTGTTCTGGACTCTAATCCTCTAGGTTTGCCGGAACTAATTCGGCGTGCCGTGCGTTGCGCTACAGTCTGGCGGGTTAGGTTTGCCTTTCTTGATACGTGAAGGGTTCCTTCGAGGGCCTCGCGCGGCCAAGTTCAGCTCGTTCCAGAAGAGGTTCCCGATGTCGCAAATCGACTGGAAATCCCTGCACGACAACGCGATTCAAGTCATGCGCAATGCCTATGCGCCGTACTCGCGGTTTCCGGTCGGCGCGGCGGCACTCAGCACCGACGGCCGAATTGTGCGGGGGTGCAATGTGGAAAATGTCTCATATGGTTTGGGCCTGTGCGCCGAATGTGTACTCATCGGTAACTTGCATTCCGATGGGGGCGGGCGCCTGCTGGCCATCTCGGTCACCGATTCCCGCGGCGAAATCCTCATGCCCTGTGGGCGATGCCGACAACTGCTCTACGAACACGGTGGGCCCGACCTCCTGGTCGACCACAAAGACGGGCCCGTTCCGCTAAGTGCCTTGCTGCCGGATGCCTTCGGCCCGGACGACTTGGGTGCCGGACAGGTGTGAGCGTCGCGGGGAGGGTCGGTGGCGCTTCGTGGTCGCCGACATCCGGCGCAGCCTTCAGCAGTCGGCGTCGAGTGCCGCGTCGATCTCGGCCTCGGTGGCGCGGGCGAGCATCGGGAACTCGATCGGGGGAACCTCTAGCCGTTCCATGAGCAAGGCGATGCCTCGTCCTAACTGGTTCACGCCGTCGATCAGTTGGCCGGTCTCGATCCGGCATCTGGCGTCGCCTCGGGTGAGTTTGTAGAGCGTCTCGCTGTGGGTGTCTTCGACGTCGATGACCCGTGTTTCGAGCATGCTGATGCGGCGGTCGATGGGTGCGGATCTCATCGTCGGCCCCTCAGCAGTCCGCGTCGAGAGCCGCGCCGATCTCGGCTTCGGTGGCGCGGGTGAGCGTGGGGAACTCGATCGAGGGAATCTCTAGCCGTTCCAGGATCAACGCCATGCCTCGTCCCAACTGGTTCACGCCGTCGATCAGTTGACCACCGATTATCTCGAGTCCGGTGACTCGCCGCGTCAACTCGAGCTGAGACTCGCTGTAATGCTCCTCGACATCGGTAACGCGGGTTTCGAGCTTCGTCACGCGGCGGTCGATGTGTATCGATGTCATTGCTGCCCCCTAGCCCCTCGAACGATTGATGTGGAGAGGCTATCGGGCCCCACCGACAAGAACCAGACTTGACTTCGATCTCGTGCCAGACTGGCGAATGTGACGGCACTGGACGCGGTTTCGATCATCACGACCAAGCGGGACGGCGGCGAGCTGTCGGACGCGCAGATCGACTGGGTGGTCGATGGATTCACCCGAGGGGCGGTGGCCGACGAGCAGATGTCGGCGCTGGCGATGGCGATCGTGTGGCGCGGGATGACGCGGCGGGAGACGGCGCGGTGGACCAACGCGATGATCGCGTCGGGTAGCCGGATGGACTTCACCGATCTGCCGCGTCCGACCGTGGACAAGCATTCGACCGGTGGGGTGGGGGACAAGATCACGCTGCCCTTGGCGCCGTTGGTCGCCGCGTGTGGTGCCGCGGTCCCGCAGCTGTCCGGGCGCGGGCTCGGGCACACCGGCGGCACGCTCGACAAGCTGGAGGCCATTCCGGGTTGGCAGGCTGACGTTTCGGTGCCGCGGATGCGCGAGATCCTGGCCGATCCCGCGATCGGCGCGGTGGTGTGCGCGGCGGGCGCCGATCTCGCACCGGCCGATAAACGGCTCTACGCGCTGCGCGACGTCACCGGCACGGTCGAATCCATCCCGCTGATCGCCAGCTCGATCATGAGCAAGAAGATCGCCGAGGGCACCGCGGCGCTGGTGCTGGATGTGAAAGTCGGCGCGGGCGCATTCCTGAAGACCCTCGACGGTGCCCGCGAATTGGCAACGGCCATGGTGGAACTGGGCACCGACGCCGGGGTGCGGACGGTGGCGCTGCTGACCGCGATGGACACCCCGCTCGGCCGCACCGCGGGCAACGCCCTCGAAGTCACCGAGTCGGTCGAGGTGCTCGCCGGTGGCGGACCCGCCGACATCGTGGAGCTCACCGTCACCCTCGCCCGCGAGATGGTCGCCCTGGCCGGCCTCGACATCGATCCCGCCGACGTGCTCGCCGACGGCAGGGCGATGGACCAGTGGCGCGCGATGGTCCGCGCGCAAGGTGGCGACCCGGACGCATCGCTGCCGACGGCGAAGCACACCGAGATCGTGCGGGCCGAACGCGACGGCGTACTGACCCGCCTCGACGCGATGGGAGTAGGCATCGCCGCCTGGCGTCTCGGCGCGGGCCGGGCCCGTCAAGGCGACCCGGTTCAGGCCGGTGCCGGAATCGAATTGCACGCCAAGCCAGGCGATTCCGTGACCGCAGGCCAACCCCTGCTTACTTTGCACACCGACACCCCGGACGCATTCGCAGGTGCTCGAGCCGCATTGCTCGATGCCTTCGCGATAGGCGAGTCCAACGAAAAGCCCACCACCCCAATCGTGCTCGGCCGCATTGAAGCCTGACCCATCGGCCTGGCAATCGAATTAGCTTGCCGCGCAACAATCTGCTGTAATGCGCCGCCATCGCGATCAACGGCACATGATGGTGGCCCTACCTCGCGAGTTACCGCGGCCATGCGCCGTTAATCATGAAGCTCCAGCGTGAATAGGTGCGGCTGAGCACAAGTCCTGCGTGCACGTCCGTGGCTGCTAGGTGCTGCCACATGTGAATTGATTTGGGCGCACGGAATCGTCGCCTGATCGGTGCGAGGAAGGCCGTGACCTGCGCATCGTGTGACGAGCCGTCGGTCGAGTCCGAGTTCCGACGTGAGGTCGTCAGGGCAGAGGCGCGCACGAATCAGTATGGGGCGCACGGAATTGTCGACTGATCGGTGCGCAAGAGGCAACGATGCGCGCATCGTGTGACGAGCACGGGGTCGGGTCCGACGCCTTGATGCGAGGCCGATGCGGTGCGGCGCGCGAATTGGTGTGGAGCGCAGAGGATTGCCGACTGATCAGTGCGCGGGGCTCCATGGTGAGCGCGTCGCGTGGCGAGTTGTGCGTCGCGTTCGACTTCCGATGCGAGGCGGCAACCGCGGCGGCGCATGCGAATTGGTGTGGGGCGCACGGAATCGGCAGCTCATCGCTGTGCGGGAGACCACGATGCGCAACGGGCGTCGAGTTCGAGTTGCGATGCGCGGCACCAGGGTGGAGGTGCGTGTGGATTGGGATGGGTGCGCAGAATTCTCTGCTGGTCGGGTGTGTGGCGGCTGGTGTGTTCGAGATCGCACAGATTCGGGGTTGGGGCTGGTGGGGTCCGTATTCGGTGGAGGTGCTTGGTGTCCGGGTGTGGGCTGGGGCGGGGTGGCTGGGCAACGAGATGGTTGCCACTTCGGCAGTCGGGTGCCGTTCGGGCGCGGTGCGGCTACCGTCGTTACATGACTGGACCGACCGCATTGACCCTTGCCTCGATCCGACAGGCGCCAAAAGCGCTGCTGCACGACCACCTCGACGGTGGTCTACGGCCCGCGACGGTGCTGGAGCTGGCCGCCGAGTGCGGCTACGAGGACCTACCCGCCAACGACGAGGCGGCACTGGCCGCCTGGTTCCGGGACGCGGCCGACAGTGGATCGCTGGAACTGTATCTGGAAACCTTCGCGCACACCGTGGCCGTCATGCAGACGCCGGAGGGCCTGCGCCGGGTCGCCCGCGAATGCGCGGAGGACCTGTCCGCCGACGGCGTGGTGTACGCCGAGGTGCGCTTCGCCCCCGAGCAGCACCTGGAACGCGGACTGACCCTCGACGAGGTCGTCGAGCACACCCTGGCCGGTTTCCGTGAAGGTGAGGCCGCGGCCGCGGCGGCAGGACGCCCGATCGTGGTCACCTGCCTGCTCACCGCCATGCGGCACGCGGCCCGCTCCCGCGAGATCGCGGAGCTCACCGTGCGCTTCCGCGATCGCGGCGTCGGCGGCTTCGACATCGCGGGCGCCGAAGCCGGGTACCCGCCCAGCAGGCACCTGGACGCGTTCGAATACATGCGAGCCAACAGCGCGCACTTCACGATTCACGCGGGCGAGGCGTTCGGCCTGCCGTCGATCCACGAGGCGCTGGCCTTCTGCGGCTGCGACCGACTCGGCCACGGCGTGCGGATCACCGACGACATCAGCGTGCCCGGCGCGATCGAGGACGCGCGCCTCGGGCTCGTCGCGAATTACGTGCGCGACATGCGCATTCCGCTCGAGCTCTGTCCGTCCTCGAATGTGCAGACCGGTGCGGTGCCCTCGCTGGACAAGCACCCGTTCGACCTGCTGGCCCGGCTCCGCTTCCGCGTCACGGTCAACACCGACAACCGGCTGATGAGCGACACCAGCATGAGCCAGGAAATGCTCAAGCTCGCCGACACGTTCGGCTACGGCTGGAGCGACCTGGAGCGCTTCACCATCAACGCGATGAAGTCGGCGTTCATCCCGTTCCCGGAGCGGCTGCGCATCATCGACAACATCATCAAGCCCGGCTACGCGGTGCTGCTCGGATAACGAAGAGCAGCAACAGGTCCGAAGCCGTCCCGCAGCCAGCGGGACCGGTGAGTTGGCCAAGGGGGACTGGTGGTGGCGCGCATTCGGGCACGCCGCGACCAGTTCCCGGTTGGTCGTCAGTCCGGCGCCGACCGGTACGTGGTGTGGCGGGCGCGGCGGACGATGGCCTTCACTGGGAGGCAAGCCAGGCGAATCGCGCGATCACGAGCCACGAGCCACGAGCCACGAGTCGTGGGCCACGAGGCGCGAGTCGTGGGCCACGAGGCGCGAGACGTGGGCCGCGGGGCGTGAGGCGTGGGGCGTGGGGCGCGAGACATGAGACGCGAGACGCGGGGCGTGAGCCGTGAGACGCGAGACGTGGGGCCTGAGCCGCGAGTCGTGAGGCGTGGGCGTGAGTCGTGAGATGTGGGGGCCGTGAGACGTGGGGCCGCGAGACGTGACGCGTGCGGCGTGAGCTGCGAGGCGTGAGCCGCGAGGCGTGAGCCGCGAGTCGCGAGTCGTGAGGCGTGAGGGCCGCGAGGCGCGGAGCGTGCGGCGTGGGCTGCGAGGCGTGGGCCGCGAGGCGTGGGGCGTGGGGCGTGGCCTTGAGTCGTGGCCTTGAGGCGTGGGGCGGGCTGAGAGCGCTCGGATGTCGGTCGCTAGCGTGGCTAAGCATGGCGACATTGCAAATCCCCAGTCGGTTCAACGGTCCGCCCGGCTCGGGTAACGGCGGCTATGTCGGCGGCTTGCTCGCGGAGCATCACGGGGACGCCGCCGTCACTGTGATCCTGCGCAGCCCGACACCGCTGGACACACCGCTCGAGATGCGGGCAGGCAGCCTGTATGACGGCGACACTCTGGTCGCCGAATCCCGCGTAGGCGAATTCGACCGGGACGCACCACAATCTGAGGTTCCCCCCAAATGGTGGACGGGGGGTTATGCGGCCGAAGTGGCCGCGAGGAGTGACCGCTCATAATTGTCGGGGCTGAGCATCCCGATCGTGGAGTGGCGTCTTCTACTGTTGTAGAAATTCATCCATTTGTCAACTGCTGCAACGAGTTCCGCTTTGGTGGCGAAGGTGTGTCGATAGTAGTATTCGTGTTTGAATGTCGACCACAGGCTTTCCGCGCCGGCATTGTCCCAGCATATTCCGGTCGATCCCATGGATCGGCGCAGACCGTGCCGATCGCAGGCGGCAGCCATGTCGTTGGCGGTGTACTGGCTACCTCGGTCCGAATGCAGAACCGTGCCCGCACACGACCCGCCACGCGCCGCTACCGCCCGGTCCACGGCGTCGGTGACCATCTCGGTCCGCATGTGATCGGCCACGGTCCAGCCGAGCACCTTCTTGGAATGCTCGTCCTTGATCGCGCACAGGTACATATCGCCTTCACCGCAAGTCAGATAGGTGATGTCGGAAACCCAGACTGCGTCTACACGGCCCTGGTCGAAAAGACGTTGCACCAGGTCGTCCGGGAACGACGCGGTCGGGTCCACGATCGTGGTCCGCACCTTGAAGGTGCGCGGGCTGATCCCGGCCAGCCCGATCTCGGCCATGATCGCCGCGACCGTCTTCTCCGACACCCGATCACCGCGATCGCGCAGCTCGGCGGTGATCCGCGGAGCCCCGTAGGTCCCATCGGAGTCTTTATGGACGGCAAGGATCTTCACCGTCAAGTCGGCGCGCCGCTGCTGCCGATCGGTCAACACAGGGGCCGTCTTCCGCTTCAGGTACGCGTAGAACCCTGAGGTCGATACACTCAACAACCGCGCCATGCGCGTGATATCGGCTGTGCTGCCGTTGATTTCGGTGGCGGCGCACTGCGCTGCCATCAGCTCGAACCGGGCCGGTTCTGCTGCATCGCCGCGAAGTACGCGCTCGCTTTTTTTAGGAAACTGACGTCTTTCTCCAGCTCGCTGACCTGCTTGCGTAACCGGAGCAACTCTGCCCGCTCGGCCGGGCTCAACGGCTGCTCGCCGTGTACCTCGGCCGCCGCTATCCGGCGGCGTTCGTCTTGGACCCATTTAGCGAGAAGGCTTTCATGCAAACCCAACTCGCCAGCCACCGCGGCGATCGTGCGACCGGAATCGATCACCCGATGCGCGGCCTCGACCCGGTACTCGGCCGTGAACGACCGGCGCTTCCGAGACGATGACATACTGGACATCCTTCCAGCAGGACCGCGATCCCGCTAAATCGGTGTCCACTGCTTGGGGGGAGCCTCAATCCGTGCCGTTCGCAACCGCGACGACTGCGGCGAGTTCCTATCAGAGCAACGAGATGTTCGCATCCTGCTTCGTCTGCGGCAGCGGCCGCACGGACGGGCTGCGCATCGAGGCGGGTGCGGTGGGCGACGGTCGCGTGGCCGCGCCGTGGATCCCCGACGACTCGCTCCCACTCGGCCCCGCCGTGCTGTGGGCCGCGATGGACTGCCCCGGTGGCTGGTCGCTCCCCAACATGTTCGACCGCCCCGCCCTCCTCGGCTCGATGACCGCCGCCGTGCACGACCTCCCCGAGGTCGGCGAACAGTGCGTGGTCGTCGGCGAGAACCACGGCGAACAAGGCCGAAAGTCGTTCTCGTCCACCGCCGTCTACGGCTCCGACAACCGCCTGCTCGGCCGCGCCGAACAGATCTGGATCCGCCTGAAGTAGCTACGGCGGCTCGAGGTGACTCCGCCGCTCGATACGACCGCAGCTATCTGAAGCGACCCGGCGACCTGTCACTCAGTGAACAGCGGATACCCAGCGTGCCACCTGATCTCGTGAGCACATGGGTAACTCGCCGGGCACGAGCCAACCCAACCAATTCCGCAACCGCCAGTCGCCAACGCCACTATCGCGGCACTCAGTCTGGCCTGAATACGCGGAGAGGCGGGGGAGCCTACTGCTGGTTGAGGCGGGCTTCGAAGTTGCGCTCCAGGTCCCGCCACGACTGCGCCTCCGCCGTGAACGGCGGGTTGGGTGCCATCCGGCTCGGGTCCGGGTTGAGCAGGTACGAGATGTACCAGCCGAGCGGATTCGACTGGGCCAGTGCCTGTTCCACGGTGTCGTCGCCCGCGTAGTCGGACGCGTCGGTGAACAGTTCGACCGCGAGGTCGAGCTGTTCGATGTCGACCGCTTCCGGTCCTTCGGACAGGTCGTCGGCGAGGCCGGGGAGCACGTAGACGTTCTCGTCCGTGACCTCGACCTCGAGCGAACCGTCTACCGCGGCGGTCTGCACATCGGCGAAGGTGCTGACCCGGGAGAGGTCGTGCTCGTGGTCGTCGGCCAGGTACCTGGCGAGTGCGCGCTCGGAGGTGAACACCGTGATGGTGTTGTCGGAGCCGAGGAAGATCGGCTCGTCGTCGAGGTAGCAGCGCAGCGTGAAGTAGGTGCCGTCGGAGGCGATGATCTTGACCGGGTCGATGCCGACCTCGTGCCAGAACGACTCGTCCTCTTCGTCTTCTTCATCCTCGTCGTCCGCGTCGAGGTCGACGGGTTCGAACTCGTCTTCCTCGTTGTCCGCGGCGTCGTCGGCGTCGACCACGTTCTCCTCGGCGGCCAGCAGCTCGGCCTCGGCGACGGCGACGGCTTCCGCGTCGACCTCGGGGGTCTGCACGACGGAGTCGATGGCGTCGAGGACGCTGTCCCAGCCCTTGGCGATGGCGGCGCCGATCTGGTCCCAGAGATCCTCGCCGTCGCGCCCGACGAACGCGCTGATCCCGCTGGGCAGCGCGCCGAGCACCGGATGCGACCCGAAGAACTTGGTCACCGTCTCCAGTTCGCACACCTCGCCGATGTTGCGGACCATGCCGAGGGTGTCCTCGAGCTCGGCGATGGTGTCCACGTCGGGTTCACCGGCGGCCAGCTCGGGCACCGCGACCAGATCGAAGGAGAAGTTCTCCTCCGGCTCCAGTTCGACCGCCGACAGCCCGGCGACGACCTTCCATGCCGGATGCTCGACGAGGTCGTTGTCGGAGTTGGTCCGGATGAACGCGGCCAGCTCAGCAACGGTCTCGAAGCCGTAGAGGGAGTCCTCGTGTCCGAGGAACGCCTCCCACTCGTCGTCACCGTCTCGCCAGCGCGGTGCCCACAGGGTGACGAGATCGCCGTCGGTCAGGCCGAGCTCGATCGGGACGATGTCTCCAGAAGCCATGAGCGGAAGCCTATCGACCTTCCGCGTCAGGCACTATCCGGCCCGCCCCCAACGGTTCCCTGGGCGTCGTTCACCCCGGGAACGAATGACTCGTTCAGTGTCGCAACGACCTTCGAGCGCTGGTTGCCCGCGTCCTCGGCGGCCTGCCTGCAGGCCCAGACGATCAGCGGTCCGACCTCGGCGGGCGGCAGCGAGGTGACCGTCTCCGCGAGGCTCAGCGCGACGAGCGCGCCGTCGCTGTCGACCTCGACGGTGACCGTGCCGTCCTCGGTGGTGTGGCGCCCGCGCACCTGCTTGAGGCCGTACAGCGCGGCCTCGAGTGCCTCCAGCTTCTGCGTCGCGTTGGCGACGAGAGCGTCCATCTCAGCGCTCATGCCTGCGCCTCGCTGACGCTCGGCTCCGGCATGACCGCTGGGGCGGCTGCGTTCATTGTTCGCTCGCTCCGCTCGCTCATACCGGCCTCATCCAGGTCGTCGGTCCCGTGTCCGCGTCATCGATCCGGTCGAGCTCGTCTACCGCCGCCTGGCGGGTGGGTAGGCCGAGCCGGTCCAGGATGTCGGCGGGCATGCCCGCCTCGGCCAGCAGCTCACGCCGACGCGCCTTCGCGGCGACGGTGGAGCGCTTGGTGAGCCGCAGGATTTCGTTCGCGAGACTCTGTGCGCCGTAACGGTATTCGCTGCGCTCGAACTTGATTTCCACCGGCATGCCCTGATCGGTGGCCCGCACCGAGATGGTGCCCGATCGGTTCGTGCTGCCCGCGACCGTGACGTTGGGAACCGTCGGTTGCTGCGGGTTAGTCATGACTGCGCCTCGCTAACGCTCGGCTCCGTCATGACGGGCGTCGCTGTGCCGTTGTTTCGCTCGCTGCGCTCGCTCATGACGTCGGCCTATAGAAGCCGTGGAAGCCCATCCCTGAGTTCTCCGTTCGAATCGAGCTGATCTGGACCGGGTCGCCGGCCTCGACGAATTGTCCGTTGCCGATCACCATGGCGACATGGCCGTCCCAGATGGCCAGATCGCCGGGCATGAGATCGCCGGGGGAGACCGAGGTACCGGTCGCCTGATCGGCGGCCAGCCGCGGCAGGTCGACGCCCGCCTCACCGTAGGCGAATTTGGTCAGGCCGCTGCAGTCCAGCCCGGCGCCCGGCGTGTTGCCGCCCCAGACGTACGGGGTGCCGACCGCGCCGATCGCCGAACGAACCGCGGTGGCCGCCTTCTCGTTCGGCGCCTCCACCGTGCTGCCGTCGGGCAGCGTGATCTTCACGCCCTTGCCGTCGCTCGGCATGCCCGACGAGCCGGTGTTCGGCTTGGTCGCGTTCGGCGAGCTCGGGGTGCCGGAGGTGGTGTGCGGCACCGACGCGGTCGCCGCCGGGACGGTGGACATCGCGGTGCTCATCAGGCTGCTCGCCATCGAACCGGCACCGCTGAGCGCGCTGGTCGCGGTCGACGCCAACTGCTGCACACCGGCGGTGGTGGTCGCGGGCGTACCGGCCAGCGAGGTCGTCGGCGGCGCCGGGGTGAGATCGTTCATCGAGGCGGTGTGCGTGTCGAGTTCGTTGCGCACCCGGCCGACCACATTGAGCGCCTGGCCGAGGTGGTCGATCGCGGAGCCGACGATCATCGTCATGCCCGCGGGCGTGGCCAGTGCGGGGCCCGCGCTCGCCGCGGTGTTCACGAACGACTGGGCGATGCCCGCGAGGTCTTTCTGGCCCGATTCGACCTCGGCAGCGGCCTGGTTCACCACGGTTGCCATATCGTTGCCACGGTCGGAAATGGTGGCCGCGGAGGTCTGCACCCGCAGCGCCTTGGAGGTGGCGGCGTCGGCGGCCCGGCCGTCCCACGCGGTGTTCATGCCGTTGATGCTGTCGCGACCCATCTGGTGGATCTGGTCGACGACGTTGGACGTACTGCGCAGCGCGTCGGAGGGGCCGCCGGTCGGCAGCACGCCCGAGCCGAAGCTGGTGAGCAGGTCGAAAATGGGCTTGGCCAGTGCGTTGATATCGATCACAGGCTCACCCGTTCAATTCGGTGGCCGCGCTCTGCAGCGTTCCCGCGTGGATCGCGTCGGTCTCGGTGAGCACCGTCGCCGCCCCGGTGGCCGCGCCACCCATGCTGGTCAGCACCGCCGACAGCTCCCCGATCGAGGCGACGTGGCCCGCGTGCGCGGCGGCGTACGCGGCCATGAAATCGCCCCCGATCAACCCCATGATCGGGCCGAGCAGTGCGGGCTCGGCCGCGACCGCGCTCGCCCCGGCCGTAGCCATTTCCCCGGCCATCACATGGGCGGTCGCGCCATAGGCTGCGATGCCCTCGGTGTCCGCCGACATCTTCCGCATCAGAGCTTCCCCCATCTGTTGTTCCCAGGCAGAGTACGTCATTCACTTGCTTCGACGCGCCCTCTTCCCGTTCGGTTCCCGTCGATGCGAAAAAACTTTCGGGTGGAGCGTCAACGGCGGGCCCACGCTCACTTTATCGTTCCCTCATGCGTACTCACACCGTGGACCATCCGCTCGCCGCCGCCCTGTTGACCACGATGCGAGACGAGCGAACGGACAACTCCGCCTTCCGCGCGGCGCTGCGCGATCTCACCCGGATTCTCATCTTCGAAGCACTGCGCGAGGCGCCGATGCAGCGCTTCGAGATCACCACCCCGGTGGCCGTGACCGAGGGCGCGCGACTGGCGCAACCGCCGCTGCTCGTGCCGGTTCTGCGCGCGGGCCTCGGCATGGTCGACGTGGCCGCCGAGCTGATCCCCGATGCCAGGATCGGCTTTGTCGGCATCGCCCGCGACGAGGAAACCCACCAGCCGGTTCCGTACATGGAATCGCTGCCCGACGACCTGGCCGGTCTTCCGGTCTACGTGCTGGACCCGATGCTGGCCACCGGCGGCTCGATGCGGCACACCCTCGAGCTCCTGGTCGCCCGCGGCGCCACCGATATCACCGCGGTGTGCGTCGTGGCCGCACCGGAAGGCGTTGCGGCACTGTCTGATTCAGGCCACCCGGTGCGCCTGGTCACCGCCGCCGTCGACGCGGGCCTGAACGAGAAGGCCTACATCGTCCCCGGTCTCGGCGACGCGGGCGATCGTCAGTTCGGTCCGCGCTAGGCGGCCACCCGGCTCGCCGCTGTTCAGCCGTCTTTCGACCGGGTGAACAGCTCCAGGTGCGAGCATTCCTCGCATCGATAGGCGTCGACCAGCCAGTGCGTGCGCCCGGTCCGTTTCGCGCCCCAGAAGCCGAGTTCCAACGGACCCTCGACCCAGCGGGCATGGCCGCGTGAACTGTCGCCGGAGTCTTCGATATAGCCGGGCAGCAGGCCCTCGCTGCCGCAGTGGGTACAGTGCATCGCCGTCATTATCTGATGATGCCTGGGTGTTCAGAGCCCCTGGCAGTAATCGCGTAATGCGGAAAGGTGTTGTCCCGCAGTTGTCCTGGCGGCGGGTAGCTCGGCGGGGGCCGAGACCGGTGTGAGCACCTCTAGATAGCACTTGAGTTTCGGCTCGGTACCGGACGGCCGGACGACGATGCGCGAGGTGGCGCCCTCGAAAATCAGTGCGTCGGTGCGCATGCGGCCGCGCACCTGGAGCTGGTCGGTGTACTTGACCGGCTCGCCCGCGATCTCGTCCGGTGGATTCGCACGCAGCCGGGCGACCACGTCCGCGGCGGCGGCCGCCGAATCCAGCCGCAGCGACACCTGATCGGTGGCGTGCAGGCCGAATTCGACCGCGTAGTCGTCGAGTTGGTCGGTCAGGGTGCAGCCCGCCGACTTCAGCCGGGCGACCAGGTCGGCGGCCAGCACGGCGGCCGAGATGCCGTCCTTGTCGCGGACCATGGCCGGGTCGACGCAGTGCCCGATCGCCTCCTCATAGGCGTAGACCAGGCCGTCACCGGCGCGGGCCAGCCATTTGAAGCCGGTGAGGGTTTCCGCGTAGCGGGCGCCGCGGGCGGGGGCGAGCTTGGACAGCAGCCGCGACGACACGATCGTGGTGGCCACCAGCGCGTCCTGCGGTGCGGTGCGCAGCACGCAGTCGCCGAGCAGCACGCCGGTCTCGTCGCCGCGCAGCATTCGCCAGGTGTTGTCCGGCAACGGAATTCCCACCGCGCAGCGGTCGGCGTCGGGGTCGAGTGCGATCGCCACGTCGGCGCCGATCCGGGTGGCCAGGGCCAGCAGCAGATCGGTCGCGCCCGGCTCCTCCGGGTTCGGGAACGCGACGGTGGGGAAGTCGGGGTCGGGTTCGAACTGCTCCTCGACCACGTGCACGTCGGTGAATCCCGCAGCGGCAAGAGCCTTCACCACCAGGTCGCCGCCGACGCCGTGCAGTGGTGTCAGCGCGATCCGGATCGCGGCCCGCGCGCCTGCGCCGCCGATCACCGAGGGCAGCGACGACACCCGATTCAGATAACGCTGCACCAAGTCGTCGTCCACCGGTTCGACCGGAGCGCGATCGACGGGTTCGGTGACCGCGTCGATGCAACGCTCGATCTCGGTGTCGGCGGGAGCCAGCAGCTGCGAGCCGCCGTCGAGGTAGACCTTGTAACCGTTGTCGGCAGCCGGATTGTGCGAGGCGGTGATCTGTACGCCCGCCACCGCGCCGAGCGCACGGACCGCGTACGCGACCACCGGCGTCGGCAGCGGCCTTGGCAGCAACGTCACCGGAAAGCCCGCCGCGGCAAAGATTTCCGCCGTCACGGTGGCGAATTCGGCGGACCCGTGCCGGGCGTCGCGGCCGACGATCACCGCGCCACCACCGAGGCACCGCCCGCGCAGCCATTCGACGATGCCGGCGGTGGCCCTGGTCACCGTCGTCACGTTCATGCCGTCCGGACCGTCCTGCAGCGGTCCACGCAGACCGGCGGTGCCGAAGCGCAGCATCTACACCCGTTCCAGCACGCCGCGCAGCAGCTTGCCCAATCGTGGTGCGGCGGCCTTACCTTCGGCGATCACCTCGGCATGCGAGAGATGGCCGCCGGTGACGCCCGCGGCCAGATTGGTGACCAGCGAGATGCCGAGCACCCGTGCGCCGAGCGCGCGGCAGGCGATCGCCTCCAGCACCGTCGACATGCCGACCAGGTCGGCGCCCATGGTGCGCAGCATCCGGATCTCGGCCGGGGTCTCGTACTGCGGACCGGTCAGGCCCGCGTACACGCCCTCGGTCAGGCTCGGGTCGATTTCCTTTGCCAGGGCCCGCAATTCGGGATCCCAGGCATCGACCAGGTCGACGAAGGTGGCACCGGTCAGCGGGGTGCGGCCGGTGAGGTTCAGGTGGTCGTTGATCAGCACCGGCTCGCCGACGCGAAGTCCTTCGCGGATACCGCCCGCGGCATTGGTGAGCAGCACGATCTCGGCGCCCGCCGCGATGGCCGCGGCGACCGGGTGCACCACATCGGTGGGCTGGTAGCCCTCGTACAGATGCTGGCGGCCCATCAGCAGCAGCGCGGGCGTGTCCTCGACGGTGATCGAGTGGACCATGCCGCCGTGGCCCTGCGCGCTCGGCGTCCCGAACCCGGGCAGCTCCGGCATCGGCACCGACGCGACCGGCGTACCGATCTCCGCGGCCGCCTCCTGCCAGCCCGAGCCGAGCACCACCGCAACCCGGTGACGCGGCACTCCAGTACGTTCGGCGATCGCCTCGGCGGCCTGTTCGGCAAGCATGTAGATCACTGTATTGGATTGCCGCGCCTGGGGTGCCGCGTGTCGGTTGCGCGGAAGTTGCGACACCCCGGCGCGGAATTGCTACCCACGAGTAGGGGTACCGCAACACGCCGGATATTCTGCACACATGCCGTATCTGGAACGTGATGGGGATGTGTTCGTCGTCTACCTCGGGAACGAGGGACAGACGGATAGCGAGAACCGCTTCCACCCGGATTGGATCGACGAGTTCCACGGTGTGCTCGACAAGGTCGAGGGCTCCGAGGGACCCGCCGCGCTGGTCACCGTGGCGACCGGCAAGTTCTACAGCAACGGCCTCGATACCGACTGGCTGTTCGGCAACCTGGACAAGTCGCACGGCTACCTGGACCGCGTGCACTCGCTCTACACCCGGCTGCTGCAGTTCTCGATGCCGACCATCGCCGCGATCAACGGCCACGCCTTCGGGGCGGGCGCCATGCTGGCCACCTCGCACGACTTCCGGGTGATGCGCGCCGACCGTGGCTTCTACTGCCTGCCCGAGGTGCACCTCGGCATGCCGTTCACCGTGGGCATGAACGCGCTGCTCACCGAGCGGCTGTCCAACCAGGTCTGCGTGCAGGCGATGACCACCGGCCACCGCTACCCGGCCGACGAGGCGATCGCCGCGGGCATCGTCGACGGCAAGGCCGACGCGGAGTCGTTGCTGGCGACCGCGGTGGCCAAGGCCGCGGCATTGGCGAGCAACCGCAAGCCGAACCTGCCGGTGATCAAGCGCGCGCTGCACGCCAACGCGCTCGCCGGTCTCGCCGTGCAGACCACCCCGGAGAACCTCGCTTTCGCCACGGGGTAATTCCTCGGTAATCCGGCCGACACCGCGTGCGGCACTGTGACATACCTGCCCTGAGCAGTGCGAATGCCTTCCACAGTGCCGCAAGAAAGCGGCGTTCGATGATCCGCCGGACGGATATGGGATGCGCTCGGTTTGCGACCGAGTGCAACACTGTGTTCCATGCCACCACCGCGCAGCGGGCACCAGGAATCGCGCAGCGACTACGACGTCGCGCGCACCGATGCCATGCAGCAGTCGGACGCGGCGATCAAGGCCGCGGTCGATGAGCTGATCGAACTTTCGCACTCGATCCACGCCGAGCCCGAGCTCGCGTTCGAGGAAACCAGAAGCGTCGCCAAGACCATCGCGCCGCTCGCCGAGCGCGGCTTCGAGGTCGCCACCGGCGTCGCCGAGCTGCCCACCGCGTTTCGCGCGAGCTTCGGCGGCGGCCCGCTCACCGTCGGCATCTGCGCGGAGTACGACGCGCTGCCCGGGATGGGACATGCCTGCGGGCACAACATCATTGCCGCCTCGGCGGTCGGCGCGGCGCTCGGTCTCGCCGAGGTCGCCGACGCACTCGGACTGACCGTGCTCGTCCTCGGCACGCCCGCCGAGGAGAGCGGCGGCGGCAAGGTGCTGATGCTGGAGCACGGCGTCTTCGACGACGTGGCGATGGCGATGATGGTGCACCCCGGCCCGTTCGACATCGTCGGCGCGCGCTCCCTGGCGATGGCCGATCTCGCCATCGTGTTCCACGGCCGCGAGGCCCACGCCAGCGCCGCGCCGGAACTGGGCCGCAACGCGGGCGACGCGATCACCGTCACTCAGGTAGCTCTGGGCTTGCTGAGACAGCATCTCCAGCCTGGCCAGCAACTTCACGGTATAGTCGGCGATGGTGGCGTGGCCCCCAACATCGTGCCCGGACGTGCGGAACTGCTGTATTACCTACGCGCAGTCGACTCCGCATCTCTCGACAATCTGATGCGACGAGCGTCGGCGTGTTTCGAGGCGGGCGCCCTTGCGACCGGCTGCACCCATGAAATCCGGACTGTCGCGCCGACATATACCGAGCTGACACCCGATCCGGCGTTACTGTTTGCCTACCGCGAGCAGATAACCGGTTTGGGACGAGTGCCGATCGCACCCGAGCTCGAGGCACAGCGGCCGCTCGGAAGCACGGACATGGGCAACGTCACCAACGTCATTCCGGGCATCCACCCGGTCATCGGCATTGATGCCGGTGGCGCGGTGACGCACCAGCCCGGCTTCGCCGCGGCGAGCGTCAACGCATCGGCGGATCGTGCGGTTGTCGATGGTGCGCTCGCACTCGCGCGTACCGCGATCGCCGCTGCCAGCGATGAAGAACAAAGAGACAGGTTGTTGCAACGGCTCGTTCAACGACAGGAGGACATTCGGTGAGCACTACCGGCCGTTCGGCGGAACGGGCGACAGGCATGGATGCGGGTGCTTGCGCACTCGCGGAGGACCTGGCGGACATCGTATTGCCGAGCACCGTAGGAACAGGTTTGGGATCAGTAGAAGGTTGGCTGGCCGAGCACGCGTCGGACCTCGTGCAGTTTCGCCGGCACATCCACGCCAACCCGGAACTTTCCCGCACCGAGTTCGCTACCACCGAATTCATCTCGTCCTGGCTGATCAAGGCGGGCCTGACGCCGCAGCCGCTGCCCGGTGGCACCGGCCTGATCTGCGACATCGGCCCGGAGGGCCCGCGGATCGGCCTGCGCGCCGACATGGACGCGCTCCCGCTGCAGGAGTTCACCGGTCTCAGCTTCGCCTCCACCGTGCCGGGTGTCTCGCACGCCTGCGGGCACGACGCGCACACCACGATCCTGCTCGGCACCGCGCTCGCGCTGGCCGAGGTGCCCGAGCTGCCGGTCGGCGTGCGACTGGTCTTCCAGCCCGCCGAGGAAGTCATGCCGGGCGGCGCGATCGACGTGGTCGCCACCGGTGCGATGGAGGGTGTGGAGCGGATATTCGCGCTGCACTGCGATCCGCGACTGGAGGTGGGCCGGGTCGGCATCCGCGTCGGCGCGATCACCTCGGCCGCCGACACGGTCGAACTGGTGCTGGATTCGCCGGGCGGGCACACCTCGCGCCCGCATCTCACCAGCGATCTGGTCTACGCCATCGGCACCGTGATCACCGGCCTGCCCGGTCTGCTCAGCCGTCGCATCGATCCGCGCACCAGCACGGTGATGGTGTGGGGCGCGGTCAGCGCCGGCAAGGCGCCCAACGCGATTCCGCAGACCGGGATGCTCACCGGCACCGTCCGCACCGGCGATCACGCGACCTGGTCGCTGCTGGAGCCGATGGTGCGCGAGATCGTCGACGGCCTGCTCGCCCCGACCGGCGTGCGATACCAGCTGAACTACCGTCGCGGCGTGCCGCCGGTGGTCAACGACGAACAGTCCACCCGGATGTTCGAGGACGCGATCCGCAAGATCGGCCCGGACGCGCTGGCCGACACCATGCAATCCGGTGGCGGCGAAGACTTCTCGTGGTACCTGGAAGAGGTGCCCGGCGCGATGGCGCGCCTCGGCGTCTGGTCCGGGCACGGCGAGCAGCTGGATCTGCACCAGCCGACGTTCGACATCGACGAGCGGGCGCTCGCGGTGGGCGTGCGGGTGCTGAGCAATATCGTGTTGAACGCACGCTGATTTCGAACTGAACCACGACGTGGTCGATCATCGGGTCGGCCACGTCGTTCGTTTGTCAGCCGAAGTTGCCGGGGCCTACGTTGCGGCTGTTGCGAGTTCGCAGGGAATGGACGTAATCCTCAGGCGCACCGGCCTTTTCGGCCGCGTCCGCGATGACCCCGATGTATCGGGCCGAGGGCAGGCCACCCTCGTACGCGTCCAGCACGTACAACCAGGACAGTGTGGGATCGGCGCCGCTCTCACTGCGGGTGACGCGCAGCCGGATCTTCTTGTGGATACCGAAGTCCGAACCCTCCCAGCGATCCAGCCGCTGTTCGTCTTCGGGCGACACGTCGTAGAGCACGACGAAAACTCGGGAGCCGGGCTCCTCGACCACTGTCGCCAGCGGTCCCTCCCACCCGATGTCGTCACCAGCGAAGGTGAGCCGCCAGCCCTCCAACCAGCCCGTTCCGGACATGGGCGAGTGCGGACAGCGCTCGAGCATCTGGGTTGAGTCCATGTTGGACCCATAGGCGGCGTAGATCGGCACCAGAGAAGGGTAGCCAATAACATCGAGGGATCGACTCTATCCCGGCCAGATGCGGTATTCCTGTGGCGCGTTCCGGGCGCGGCGACCGGGTGAACCCGCATCGCGTAGCGATTCCGTGGGGGGAGGTGGCCGGGCGGCGGGTGGGCGTGCCTCGCCCGATAACGTTGACAGGTACCGGAGATCCCGGTGCGCAACCAGAAGCGGAGGTATCAATGACCCGCATAGCGATCATCGGTGGCGGACCGGCCGGCTACGAGGCGGCGCTGGTGGCAGCCCAGCACGGTGCGTCGGTGACGCTGATCGATAGCGACGGCATCGGCGGGGCTTGTGTGCTCTGGGACTGCGTCCCTTCGAAGACGTTCATCGCTTCCACCGGCGTGCGCACCGACCTGCGCCGCGCCCGCGATCTCGGCATCACCCTCGACCCCAATCAGGCCACCGTGCAACTGTCCGAGGTGAACGGTCGCGTCAAGGCGTTGGCGCTGGCGCAGTCCTCCGACATCCGGTCCAAACTGCAGACCGTCGGCGTCACCGTGCTGGCCGGTCGCGCGGAGCTGATCGACCCGTCCATGGGGCTCGCCGCGCACCAGATTCTGGCCAAGCTGGCCGACGGCACCGAAGAGGTCATCGAGGCCGAGGTTGTGTTGATCGCCACTGGTGCCAGCCCGCGCGTGTTGCCGGGTGCCGAGCCCGACGGTGAGCGCATCCTGAATTGGCGTCAGCTCTACGACTTGGCGGAACTGCCGGAGACCCTGGTTGTCGTCGGGTCCGGTGTCACGGGTGCGGAATTCGTCTCCGCCTACACCGAGATGGGTGTGCGGGTGCGGCTGGTCTCCAGTCGCGACCGGGTGCTGCCCGGCGAGGACGCCGACGCGGCCCTCGTGCTGGAGGACGCACTCGCCGAGCGCGGTGTCGAGCTGGTGAAGCACGCGCGCGCCGACGCGGTGGAGCGCACCGCCGAGGGTGTGGTGGTCAAGCTGTCCGACGGCCGGACCGTCGCCGGATCGCACGCGCTGATGACGGTCGGCTCCACGCCGAACACCGACGGCCTCGGACTCGAGCGCGTCGGCATCGAACTCGACCGCGGCGGTTATCTGCGGGTGGACCGGGTTTCGCGGACCTCGGTGCCCGGCATCTACGCGGCGGGCGACTGCACCGGCCTGCTGCCGCTGGCCTCGGTGGCCGCGATGCAGGGCCGCATCGCGATGTACCACGCGCTCGGCGAGGGCGTCAGCCCGATTCGCTTGAAGACCGTCGCGTCCGCGGTGTTCACCCGGCCGGAGATCGCCACCGTCGGCGTGAGTCAGACCTCGATCGACAACGGCGAGACACCGGCCCGCACCGTGATGCTGCCGCTGAACACCAACCCCAGGGCCAAGATGTTGGGCCTGCGTAGGGGTTTCGTGAAGATCTTCTGCCGTCCCGCCACCGGCGTTGTCATCGGCGGTGTGGTGGTCGCGCCGATCGCGTCGGAGCTCATATTGCCGATCGCCCTTGCGGTGCAGAACAACCTGACCGTCAATGACCTGGCGCAGACCTTCTCGGTGTACCCCTCGCTGACCGGGTCGGTAACCGAAGCGGCACGTCAGTTGATGCGGCACGACGACCTGGATTGACACGTCAGCTGCGGCGGTGCGCCGACCTGGGTTGAATGGTCTTGCGGTTCAGCGCCGTTCGTGCAGCCTGAAGTTTTGATTCACATTGCTCATCAGGCCTACATATGGTTCACTTCCCGCAGAGATGCGATCGGCGGGCGGTCGCGTGGTTCGGTGTTCGGGGGGATGGATCTTTTTCCCAGTCGAAACGTCGAATGACCTTCGCGTCGTTCGACGACCGGGCGTCTCGTCAGAGACAACTGAGTGCGACCGATCTCCAGGTCACACCCGGGAAAGGGAAACGAAAAGTGAAACATCGTAAGCCGAGTCGGGCGCAGCGAGCGATGGCGAGCACCTCGTTGCCACTGGCCGCCGCGGCGGCCGTGGCCTCTCTCTTGGCAGCGCCGGCGGGGGCCGCTCCCAACGATCCGAGCATTCCTCCCACCACCGCGCCGCCGAGTCCCGCTCCGGCACAGCCGGGCGTGAACGAGGCACCGCCGAGTCCGGACACCACCAAGCCGGACCCGAACAAGCCGACCACCCCGCAGGGGCCGACCCAGCCGGGCGTCACCACGCCGGGTCAGCCGGGCGTCAATACGCCGGATCCGGTCATGCCGAATCCGAACAAGGATCCGAAGCTGGCCCAGCCGACGCAGCCGGGTGTCACCACCCCGCGCGTCGCGCCGCTGCCGGTGCCGGGTCAGTCGGATCAGCCGCAGCCCGCAGTCACCCCGGGTACGCCGGGCGAGCAGAAGCCGGCCGAGCCGGGCGCCGTCACGCCGCAGCAGCCGGGCACGCCGGGTTCGCCTGGCACCCAGACCAAGCCGAGCACCCCGGGTGACGAGAACGCTCAGGCGCAGCAGCCGGAGACGCTGGTCCAGCCGCAGCAGCCGCGCTGGCAGTCTCCGCAGCTGCAGGCGGCGCCGCCGGCCCCGGTCGTCGAGATGACCGGTCCGCACCAGGAGATCGGTGCGAACGTCGACGGTGGCACGCTGCTGCCGGGCTACGTGGCCAACACGCACCACTTCAACAACGAGTCGGGTTACGTCGGCACCATCGGGTACCGCACCCCGGCCGGTGCCGGTGAGGCCGGTGTGTCGGTCGAGTACGTCGACGCCAACACCGTCAAGGTCACCACCTACACCGGTGGCGTCGGCCTGGCCGACAACAAGACGATCTCCGTCTTCGACACCACCCAGGCCAACCTGGCCAAGGCGGCCGTCGAGGACTGGATCAAGGAACAGCCGGGCGGTGCCGCGGCACTCGAAGCGGCCGCGCAAGTTAAGCTTCCGCTGCAGCCGGGCGATCTCGCTCCGCAAACGGTCGATGTGGGTGGTGTCACCACCCAGTGGGGTGGTTCACTCCAGTACTGAGACTGACTGGGGCTGATTCGACGGGTGGGGCGGTCGTTCGCGACCGCCCCATACGTGTGTCTTGGGGAAAGGATTGGGTGTGACGTCCGAGGGTGATCCGAGGGACAAGGAATCCGACGACCAGTCCGCGTCGGATTTCGGCCCCCCGGTGGGTGAATTCGGTCCGCCTGTCTCAGAATTCGGGCCTCCCGTCTCGGAATTCGGTCCGCCGATGGGCGATACCGGTCCGCACTGGCAGGTCTCGGAGCAGACGGGCGACCATCCCGAGCTGGTGTGGCGGCCCGCCGCCGATGCGGGGACGACACCGCCGACGCCCCCGCAGTACCGCGCGCCGGATTCGACGTCGTTCCCCGAGCCGCGGCCGACACCGCCGCCGGTTCCGCCGCGGGTGCCGCCCGTCGATCGTGAGCAGGACGCCGACAAGGACTCGTGGTGGAACCGCCCGACCGACACGGGCAGCGTGC
Source organism: Nocardia sp. CA-128927 (assembly GCF_050955855.1). Taxonomy (NCBI): domain Bacteria; kingdom Bacillati; phylum Actinomycetota; class Actinomycetes; order Mycobacteriales; family Nocardiaceae; genus Nocardia; species Nocardia sp. CA-128927. The sequence goes on from NZ_CP192087.1 coordinate 1,463,581, forward strand.
CGAAGCCACCGCCGCTGACCTCGCCGGGACTGTCCTGGGCCGATGATCCGATCGCGAAGATGCTGGCGCCGACCACACCGGTCGCCCCGCCGCCTCCGCCGCGCCGTTCCGGCTCGCACACCGGCCGCAATGTGATCGCGGGCATTCTGGCGGTCGTCATCCTGATCGGGCTGACGGTGACCGTCATCCTGGTGTCCAAGAACAACGGCGGCGACAACCCGGCCCCGCCCGGGGTATCGCCCAGCGCGGCGCTGAGTTGCCCGGCCACCAAGGACGGCAAGGTCACCGTCGGCAACGGCGCGGGCGACACCACCACCGGGCCCGGCGCGATCCTCGGCTTCCAATACGCCTTCTACGTCGAACGCAGCGGTGAGCGGGCCAGGCGGTTCGTCGCACCCGACGCGGAGAACGTGTCGACCGCCGAGATCATCCAGAAGGGGATCAACGAGCAGGTGCCGGTCGGCACCACGCACTGCGTGCGGATCACCGAGCTCGCCACCGACACCTTCGATGTCGACCTGACCGAGCATCGTCCCGACGGCACGACGTTCGTGTACCCGCAGACCGTCACCATGGTGAGCCGGGACGGCAAGATGCTGGTGTACGCGATCAAGGAGCGTCGCGTCTCATAGTATGAGATAACTGTTTCATATTCTGGTCGGCGATATGCGAAAGTGGACTCTCGCGTACTTTGGCGTCCGTTCGGAGGTTTCTATGTCGCCGACCATCCCACCGCTCGCGGCCAAGCTCGGCGGCCTGCAGAGCTCGGCGATCCGTGACCTGCTGAAGCTCACCACGCGCGCCGACATCATCGGCCTGGCCGGCGGGCTGCCCGACGCGGAGCTGATGCCGCGTGAGCGGATCGCCGTCGCGGCGGACGCGGCGCTGCGCAGCGCGGCTTGCCTGCAGTACACCGAGTCACCCGGCTGGCGGCCGCTGCGCGCGGTGCTCACCGAGCGGGAGTCGGCTCGGCTCGGCCGGAAGGTGGCCCTCGACGAGGTCTTCGTGACACACGGCTCGCAGCAGGCGCTTTCGCTGCTGGCCGAGGTGCTGCTCGACCCCGGCGCGCTGGTCGTCGTCGAAGATCCGGCGTATGTCGGTGCGCTGCAAGTCTTTCGGGCCGCGGGCGCGCGGATCGTCGCGGTGCCACTGGACGCCGAGGGCATGCGCACCGACGCGCTCGCGGACCTGCTCGCCCGCGGCGAACGCCCGGCCGTGGTGCACACGGTGAGCAACTTCCACAACCCCGGCGGCGTGACGATGAGCCCGCAGCGGCGCGCCGAACTCGCCGAACTCGCTGACGCCCACGGCTTCTGGGTGATCGAGGACGACCCGTACGGCGAGCTGTGGTTCGACAACCCCGCGCCCGCGCCGGTGGCGACCTACTCCCGCAACGTGATTCGGCTGTCGAGCGCGTCGAAGATCCTCGCGCCCTCGCTGCGTGTCGGCTGGATGGTCGCGCCGGACCCGGTGTGCCGCGCGGTGGAATTGCTGAAACAGGGTGCGGACCTGTGTGGTTCGGCGTTGACCCACCAGATCGCCGCCGACCTGCTCGCCGACGAGACCTGGCTGACCGCGCACGTCGACAACGTGCGCACGGTCTACGGCACCCGCGCCAAGTCGCTGGTGCACGCGGTGCGCGCCCGTTTCGGCGACCGGGTGCGGTGCACCGACGCGACCGGTGGCGTGTTCGTCTGGGCCGACTTCACCGACGGCACCGACACGCAGGCGCTGCTACCGCGGGCGCTCGAGGCAGGCGTCGCCTACGTCCCGGGCTCCGCCTTCGCCGTCGACGGTGGCTACCGCAACTCGATGCGCATGTGCTTCACGACTTCCGACACCGCGACGCTGACCGAGGCGGTAGATCGTTTGGCTCTAGCGGCCGCGTAGGTCGTCAGTCCGCCCAGCCGTAGGTGCGTTCGACCGCCTTGTTCCAGGACTTCAGGTGCTCGTCCCGGTCCTCGGCGGACATCGTCGGCTCCCAGGTCTTGTCGGCGGCCCAGTTCTCCCGGATGTCGTCGGTGCCGGACCAGTAGTCGACCGCGAGCCCGGCGGCGTAGGCGGCGCCGAGCGCGGTGGTCTCGTTGACGACCGGACGCACCACCGGCACGTCGAGGATGTCGGACTGGAATTGCATGAGCAGCTCGTTGCTGACCATGCCGCCGTCCACCTTCAGGGTGGTCAGTTCCAGGTCGAGGTGCTCGGATTCGGCGTCGGCGCGCATCGCGTCGACCACCTCGCGGGTCTGAAAAGCGGTGGACTCCAGCACCGCTCGCGCCAGATGGGCCTTGTTGACGTACCGGGTGAGCCCGGCGATGACGCCGCGCGCGTCCGGCCGCCAGCGCGGCGCGAACAGCCCGGAGAACGCGGGCACGATGTAGGCGCCGCCGTTGTCCTCGACGTCGCGGGCCAGCGGCTCGATCTCGTCCGCCGACGAGATGATGCCCAGGTTGTCCCGGAACCACTGCACCAGTGAGCCGGTAACCGCGATCGAACCCTCCAGCGCGTACACGGCGGGCTCGTCGCCGAGCTGATAGCAGACGGTGGTGAGCAGCCCGTGCTTGCTGACCACCGGCGTGGTGCCGGTGTTGAGCAGCATGAAATTGCCGGTGCCGTAGGTGTTCTTGGCTTCGCCGGGGGACAGGCAGGCCTGGCCGAAGGTGGCCGCCTGCTGGTCGCCGAGGATGCCCGCGACCGGGATTCCCTTCAGCGGTCCCGAGGTGATCTCCGCGTACACCTCGGAGGAGCTGCGGATCTCCGGCAGCAGCGACTCGGGCACGCCGAATTCCGCGCAGATCTCCGAATCCCATTGCCGGGTATTCAGATCCATCAGCATGGTGCGCGAGGCGTTGGTCACGTCGGTGATGTGCTTGCCGGTCAGGTTCCACAGCAGCCAGCTGTCCATGGTGCCGAAGCACAGCTCGCCCGCCTCGGCGCGCTTACGCGCACCGTCGACGTTGTCCAGGATCCAGCGCAGCTTCGGCCCGGCGAAGTAGGTGGACAGCGGCAGGCCGGTGCGTTCCTGATAGCGGGTCGGCCCGATGTCGCCGCCGAGCTCGGTGGTCAACCGGTCGGTGCGGGTGTCCTGCCACACGATGGCGTGATGAATCGGCTTGCCGCTGGCGCGATCCCACACCACCGTGGTCTCGCGCTGGTTGGTGACGCCGACCGCCGCGATGTCGTCGCTGCTGAGCTTGTTCTGCTTCAGCACCTCGCCCAGCACGAATTCGGTGTTTTTCCAGATGGTTTCGGCGTCGTGCTCGACCCAGCCGCGTTTCGGAAAGATCTGTTCGTGTTCCCGCTGGGCCACGCCGACGACGTGTCCCTGCCGATCGAAGATGATGCAGCGACTCGAAGTCGTGCCCTGGTCGATGGCGGCCACATAGCGACGCATTCGTGCAGGTTACTAAACACAGAGCGCGCTGTGTCCGATTGCGGCCTTCGCGGGTCCCTCCGTGGTTACGCAAGCTGCCTCCTCCGGGCCCGTCGCTCAGGCCGCGTGTCCGATTGCGGCTTCAGCGGGTCCTGGTTGTGGATCACATCGCCCGCCCGCGCGTTGCTGGATTAGGGTCGGGTGGTGGTTACCGACGGGTAGAGCCGGACGACACGAGCGATGCCGTGGTCGAAGAGATCAGCGGCCGCTGGCATAGCCTGTAGCAAGAGCAGCTCGATCGAATGCCCGAATAAGACCACTACGTCGTCGACACGCGGCTGGAGGAGTCGAGCATGACCAAGAAACCGGAATCCCAGTTCCTCGGTCCGGAGCAGCGCAGGACGGCCTGGGAACGGTTCGGCAAGGACCATTTCGACGTGGTCGTCATCGGTGGCGGCGTGGTCGGCGCGGGCATCGCGCTCGACGCGGCCACCCGCGGGCTGAAGGTCGCGCTGGTCGAGGCGCGTGACCTCGCCTCCGGCACGTCGAGCCGGTCGTCGAAGATGTTCCACGGTGGTCTGCGCTATCTGGAGCAGCTGGAGTTCGGCCTGGTCCGCGAGGCGCTGAAGGAGCGCGAGCTCGCGATGTCCGCGCTCGCGCCGCACCTGGTGAAGCCGCTGCGCTTCCTCTACCCGCTCACCCACCGCGCGTGGGAGCGCCCGTATGTCGCGGCCGGGCTGATGCTCTACGACACCATGGGTGGCGCCAAATCCGTTCCCGGCCAACGGCATTTGTCTCGCATGGGCGCACTGCGGCTGGCTCCCGGCCTCAAGCGCAGCGCACTGATCGGCGGCATCAGCTACTACGACACGGTCGTCGACGACGCCCGGCACACCATGACCGTCGCCCGGACCGCCGCGCACTACGGCGCGGTGATCCGCACCTCCACCCAGGTTGTCGGCTTCCTGCGCGAGGCGGACCGGGTGGTCGGCGTGCAGGTCCGCGACAGCGAGGACGGCCGCACCGCCGACATCCGCGCGCACGTGGTGATCAACTCGACCGGCGTGTGGACCGACGAGGTGCAGGCGCTGGCCCACCAGCGCGGCCGCTTCCACGTCCGGGCGTCGAAGGGCGTGCACATCGTGGTGCCGCGCGACCGCATCGTCAGCGACGCCGCGATCATCCTGCGCACCCCGACCTCGGTGCTGTTCGTCATCCCGTGGGGCACCCACTGGATCATCGGCACCACCGACACCGACTGGAATCTGGACCTCGCGCACCCGGCGGCCACCAAGGCCGACATCGATTACCTGCTGGACCGGGTCAACGACGTGCTGGTCACCCCGCTCACCCACGACGACATCGACGGCGTCTACGCGGGCCTGCGGCCGCTGCTGGCGGGGGAGAGCGACGAGACCTCCAAGCTGTCCCGCGAACACGCCGTCGCCCGGGTCGCACCGGGCCTGGTCAGCATCGCGGGCGGCAAGTACACCACCTATCGGGTGATGGCCTACGACGCCGTCGACGAAGCGGCACAGGACATTCCGGCCCGCGTTTCGCCGTCGATCACCGAGAAGGTGCCGCTGCTCGGCGCCGACGGCTACTTCGCGCTGGTCAATCAGACGGTGCAGCTGGCCGAGGAGTACGGCGTGCACCCGTACCGGATCAAGCACCTGCTGGATCGATACGGCGCGCTGATCGACGAGGTGATGGCGATGGCGGACGGCAAACCCGAACTGCTGCAACCGATTACCGAGGCGCCGTCGTACCTGCAGGTGGAGGTCGCGTACGCGGCCGCCGCCGAGGGCGCGCTGCACCTGGACGACATCCTGGCCCGCCGCACCCGCATCTCCATCGAGTACTCGCACCGCGGCGCCGATTGCGCCGAGCAGGTGGCCAAGCTGGTCGCGCCGATCCTCGGCTGGGACGACGCCGAAACCGAGCGTGAGGTAACGACTTATCGCGCACGCGTCGAGGCGGAGATCCGCTCGCAGACCCAGCCCGACGACGACTCGGCCGACGCGCTGCGCATCGCGGCCCCGGAACCGCGCCCCGAGATTCTGGAGCCGGTCCCGGCGGACGGCGTGCTGAACAAGGAAGTGCGCCAGGCGAACCGGTAGCCCCGGACTCAGGAAAGCCCGTGCGTGGGCGGCGGTAGCGCGATGGTCGCGATGGTGCCGCCGCCCGGCGCGGGCTCCATGGTCGCGGTGCCGCCGTGCAATTCGGCGATCCACGCCACCAGCGCCAGCCCGATGCCGCTGCCGCGCCCGCCGGTGATGCCGCGCTGGAACGGGTTGCTCGACAGCTGCGGGTTCAACCCCGCGCCGTGATCGCGCACGCTGACCCGTCCCTCCGCGACATGCACCTCGACCGGTGCGCCGGGATTGATCGCGCCGTGGGTGATCGCGTTCTCGATCAGGTTGCGCACCGCGAGGCTCAGCAGATTCGGATCGCCGACGACGACCGTAGGGCTGCTCTGCACAACAACATTGGCCTTGAAATCCTCGACGACCGACTCGGTGAGCTGATCGAGCAGCAACTGCACCCGCTCGATCGTGGTCACCCCCGCCTGCATCCTGGCCCGCGCAAGCAGGCCTTCGACGATCCGCTCCATCCGGGTCCCCAGCGCGCCCGCGTCGGTCAGCGCGCGCTCCACCTCGTGCGGGCTGCGCCGCCGTGGCGCGGTGACCAACCCCAAAGTGGTGAGCGGCGTGCGCAATTCGTGCGCGGCATCGCCGAGGAAGCGTTCCTGCTCTTCGACGAGCACCAACGCCTGGCGCATACTGCGACCCGAAAGTGCGTGTGCCGCAAGGGCAGACAGGGCGACCAGGGTGAGCCCGCCGGCGACGAGCGCCCACAACAGCAGCGCCCGATCACGATCCATCAGCCCCGGATTCGTGCCCGCGACCACGACCGCCTGGGTATTCGTGTCGTCCCAGAAGATCGGCGTGGCCGCCAGTCGCACCGGGCGGCCCGCGCTATCGTACCCGTCCTGGAAGACGATGCCCTCCGCGCGCACGGCATCGTCGGCCAAGGCCTCCGCGCCGTTGTTCGGCGGCAGCCAGGAACGCAGGTGCCCGTAGATCTCGCGCCAGTGTCCGTTGTCGTCGTTGGTGACGATCATGACCGCGGTCTCGCCGTTGGCCAGGTCGTCCTTCTCCACCAGCCCGAGGTCGATGGCCTGGTCGTCGGTATTGAAGTCGATGGCGCGCCACAGCCCGGTCACCACCCGATCCAGGCTGTCGTCGACGGCATTGTCGCGGGAGCGCGCGTCGATGGTCGCCGCGAGCAGACCGAGGATGATCAGGCAGGTCGCGGTGATCACGGTGATGAGCGCGGTCAGCAGCCAGCGGGTGCGCCGCAGCCGGGCCACGGCGGGTTGCGCGTTCGTGGCGGAGATCAGCGTGCGGATGGGGCACTTCCGATCATGAAGCCGGTGCCGCGAACGGTCTCGATCACCTGCGGCGGCCCGAGCTTGCGGCGTAACTGGGCGATCACCGCGTCGACCACATTCGAGGCGGGCTCGGCCATCTCGTCCCAGCAGCACTCGATGAGCTCGCTGCGCGACACCACACCGCCCGCGCGGGTGGCGAGCAGTTCGAGCACCGCGAATTCCTTGGGGGTCAGCGAGCGCAGAATGCCCGCGCGCTGGACGCGGCGGCGCGGCAGGTCGATGTCGATATCGCCGAACACGAGGCGGGCGGGCGCCGGATGTTCGCGACGGCGGCTCAGCGCGCGCACCCTGGCGGCGAGCTCGGGCAGCGCGAACGGCTTGACGAGGTAGTCGTCGGCGCCGTGCTCGAAACCGGCGATGCGGTCGGCCAATCCGTCCCGGGCGGTGAGCATCAGCACCGGCACTCGCTGGCCCGCGGCGCGCTGTGCGGCGACCAGGTGCAGGCCGTCGCCGTCGGGCAGGCCGCGGTCGACGACGAGGACGTCGTAGGTGTTGACGGCGATCTTCAGGTCGGCGTCCGCGAGGTGGTGGGCAAGGTCGACGGCAAAGCCCGCCGAGCGCAGCCCGGCGGCGACTTCAATGCCGAGACCTTCGTCGTCCTCAACCACCAGCACACGCACGAGGTCAGAGAATATGCCATTTTCAAATCGGACCAATCCGTCATCCCGGACTAGCAGGCCGGGATGACGGTCGGAGCCGGTCGGATGGCGGTCCGGCTCGGCCCCGCAGACGGTCCGAGATCAGTTGCTGGAGTAGTACAGATCCCAGTCACCGGTGGGCGTCTGCTGGCACTCCCACCACTTCCAGTCCGGGTGCGCGGGGGCGTTCGAACCGTCCGCCCGGCAGGCCGCTTCGGTGCCGTAGGTGCCGACGTAGATCGTCTCCGCGTTGGCCACCGCCGACCCTCCGGCGACGAGGCCTGTCGAGAGCGCGACGGCTGCGAGCAGGGTGCTGATCTTCATGTGTTTCCTCTCTCCCCGGCGCGGGATCCGCGCCTGGAGAAGAGAAAACCAAGCTGTCCGTGAGATTTTCGTGATGCCGGTCGACGCCGCAGGTCAGTGCGGTGCTTCCAGCCGCATCGCCCAGCCGACGAGCGAGCGGAGGTAGCGCAGCACCATCTCGTCCGGGTACTGCTCCGGATCGGCGAGGTGCAGCCTGGCCAGTTCCTCCATCGCGGCGAGCAGGATTCGCTCGGTCGGGCCGTCCGGGTCGACGGTGACGCCCGCGTAGCGGGACAGGTGCCGTGCGCCGATCGCCCGCGCGTAGGCCCGGCCGTACTCGAGCCGGGTGCGCAGGTCGGGTGGGCCGCCGTCGGGTGGGCTGAGGATGATCCGCCAACTGGTCGGCGCGGCATGCAGATAGGCGAGGATGCCGCGGCCGACCTGATCTACGTCGACCGTGTCGGACCAGTCGACGCTGCCGACGCCCGCCAGCGCGATCGCGGTCTCGCGGTCCAGCAGCGCGGCCATCAGGCCGGACAGGTCGGTGAACTGCTGATACACCAGGGCGCGGGCGACCTGGGACTCGCGCGCCACCCGGTCGATGCTGACCGCGCTGAAGCCGTCGGCGGCCACGATGTCGCGCGCGACGTCCAGCAGCTGGGCTCGCCGGTCCGCCGCCGACATCCGGCGCTTGGGCGTCGGCTGGTCGGTCGCAGGCTCGGTGGTCAGCGGCTGGTCCGTCAAGGGTTGGGCAACGTACTCGGACGTGGCGCGATCCGTGCTCACCGCACCGACGGTAGCGCAAGCAGCAGATCGACCGCCTTGGCCGCGCTCTGTACTGCGCTTTCCATGGTCGCCGACCAATCGGTGGCGGTCCAATCACCCGCTAGCACCAGGGTCGGTACCGAGGTGCGCTGTTCGGGCCGCAGTGCGTGCGTGCCGACGACCTGCGAGAACGTCGCCTTCGGCATCCGAACCACTTGTCCCTGAACAACTTTCGCGTCCTTGGCGGCGGGGTAGTAGCGGCGCAGCAGCTCCAGCTGCTCGGCGACGATCTCCTCGTTGGTCTTGTGGATCTGCTCGTAGGCGCCGCTGGTGGTCAGGCAGTACAGCCAGGCCTGATCGGTCTTGCGGCCGGTCATCCGCTGGCGGTCGAAGACCTCGTCGATCACCCCGGTGCCGCCGATCAGCGCCTCGAATTCGGCCGGGGTGCCCAGCGGGCGGTCCAGATAGAGGGTGGTGCTGACGATCGGGGTGTAGCCCAGTTTGTCTGCGGCGGCATAGATTTCGGCGTGCTCGGGCAGGTCGTCGAGCAGCCCGTTGACGTTGGAGTTGGGCACGGCGCAGATCACCGCGTCCGCAGGGACGGTGGTGCCGTCGGCCAGTGCGACGCCGGTTACTCGGCCGTCGAAGATGTTGATCCTCCGGGCCACCGCGCGATGCTGAACCTTGACCCCGTGCTGCGCAAAGACTTTCAGCGCGCCGGTGACGTAGAGCGTGTCCAGGTCGGTGGTGGGATAGCCGATGGTGGCGGGGCGCCGGTGCTTGATGCCGAGGCGGATGCCGGTGGCCATGACGTCGGCGAGCACCTTCGCCGACTCCTGTTGCACCGGCTCGGCGGCGACGCCGAGGGCCAGCCAATCCCACAGTGCCTCACGGGCTTTCGCAGGCATGCCGATGCGATCGAACCACTGCTCGGTGGTCAGGTCGGGTAGATCGGCAGGCTGGTGCAGGCATTGCCAGCCGAGCCGGAGGGTGGCGACGGTGGCGCGGGCGCGTTCGAGCAGGGTGGCGTCGGGGTGCGCGCCGGACAGGGTGCGCAACGCGCCGAGGCCCTGCGTGCTCATGGTGACGCTGCGGCCGTCGGGCCAGCGCAGCGTGGCCTGGTGCGGGAAGGCGACGTACTGCCGGGTGCCGACGCTGGTGAGATACCGGAACAGGTGGTCGTAGCCGCTGGCGATCACGTGCTGGCCGTTGTCCGGCAGGTCGTCGACCACGTCGACCTTCGTCGCGTGCGTGCGACCGCCGAGTCGGCCGCGACGCTCCAACAGGGTGACCTTCTTGCCCGCCTCGGCCAGCCAGACCGCGGCCGCGAGACCGGCCAGTCCGCCGCCGATGACCACGTGCTGCCGTGGATCGCTCATGCCGCACTCCTCATCAACTTACAGGTTGTAAGTTAAGTGGGAGGGGTCACTTCGTCAAGGGCGCGGCGACACCGAGGAGGCCGGCGGGTGCGGCGCCCGCGGCGTTTCGGCGTTCGAATTCGGATGCAGCAGCAGGTAACTGAAGAGCACGGTGGCCATGGTCGCCAGCGCCGCGAAGAAGAGGCGGTTGGCGATCGCGAGGAGCGGTCGTCTGCCCGATCTCGATACCGTCGTCATGGCCTGCTCCTGTGCTGTGTCGTGACTGCCACGGATGTAGTCGTGCCGAGCGCGCCGATCATTAGCAACTGAGTGGCAAATTACAGTGGTGGACGGGTAATAGCCGGTGGGCACGCCGAGCGATTGGTTCGGTTGCACAATTGATTCGGTGCGGCGAACCAATGGGCTTGGTCCGGTGACGGACTTTCTGCGCTCGAACTTGTGCGCCTCGTAACCGGGCGAGGTACGCCGCCGGAGGCTGGCGGCGGAGCGGAAGACGATGCCGCGCGCACGTCTTGTGCGGCCGCGCTCGAAATTGCTAGCTATTTCGTGCGCGCCGCAATGCTTGGTGCGCGGCGGCTCCGAGCGCGAGTAGGCGTTACTGCGGACTCAGGTGCCGGGGACGGGCTGGCAGCGGGGGCAGAAGTAGATGCCGCGTTCGCGGTAGGCGATTCGGTCCGAGGCGGGTGCGGGATCGCCGAGGAGTTGCGAGGCGATGGGTGTGCCGCATCGCTGGCAGGAGCGGCGGGTGCGTCCGTAGACGAGTTCACGCCGGGGTGGTTTCTGCACGGCCTCGGTCAGGATCCGGTGCGCTTCGTTCACGAGTGCGAGGAGGTCGGGCACTTGCGCGACGGGGGTGGCCGGGTGGACGCGGCGCAGGAAGCAGACTTCGCTTCGATAGATGTTGCCGATACCTGCGAGGTTTCGCTGGTCCAGGAGTGCGATGCCGATCGGCTGCTCGGGGTATCGCTCCAGTCGGCGAACTGCCTCGGACACATCCCAATCCGGTCCGAGCAGGTCCGGTCCCAGGTGATCGATGACCGTGTGCTCGTCGGCGACACGTAGTACTTCCACCTTGCCGAGGGAGAATCCCACGGCTTCGACCTCATCTGTGCGGAGCACCAGGCGGGCCGTCACGCGCGGTTTCGTCCAGCGTTGGCCGCAGTGGAAGATCCGCCAGGTGCCTTCCAACTTGAGGTGCGTGTGGATGCTCACCGTTGGTGTTCGAATGAACAGGTGCTTTCCGTAGCTGCCGACGCTCTCCACGACCTGGTCCCGCAGGTCGACGGTCGCGTATCGCGGCACGCGGAAGTCGCTGCCGGTCAACGTCTTACCCTCCAACGCCGCGCGCAGTCGCGCGGCGGCCAGGTAGACGGTGTCACCCTCGGGCATGTCGCATCCAGAGGTTCACCGGAGGGGACGTCATGGCGCGTCCACTCGACGTCTGTCGGTGTGATGTTGCGTTTGCACAGGCCACCAGCAACCCGGATGCGATGCGCCGGATCATGGGCGGCTCCGGAGGCGCAGGCCGCGCGGTGTCGCGGAGAAGCCCGCTTCGGTGAGGAAGCCCGCGAAGGTGTTGCCGTGCACGGTTTCTCCGTCGACACGATCGATGACGAGGGAGTCGACGAGGCGGTTGTGCACCAGGTCGGCCAGGGCCTGGGCGGCGGACTGGCGGGCGTTGGGGTCCTCGGTGAAGGTGAGCAGGGTCTTGCCGCCGCGTTCGAGGTAGAGCACCAGGTCGCCGTCGACGAGAACAACGAGTGCACCGGCCTTGCGCCCTGGCCGATGTCCGCCGTCGCCATCGCCTTTCGGCCAGGTCAGTGCGGCGCCATAGGGATTGGCCGGATCGCAGGCCGCCAACGCGAGCGCCTTTCCGGTCTGCGGCCTGGTGTCGCCGGGGCGGCTGCGCTCGGTGTCGAACGACCGCAGTCGATCCACCACGTCGGTGGTCGAGAACTGGGCGCCGCCGAGCGAGTCGATGAAATACCCACGGCGGCAACGGCCGCGGTCCTCGAACTCGGTGAGCACTCGGTACATCAGCGCGAAACCGCCGGGCACACCCTCGTTCTGCACCGACCCACGCGTCAGCACGCCGTACCGCTCCAACAGCATGTCCGCGGTCGCGTGCGCCCGAACGGTGTTGTCCGACACCCGCTCCGGTAGCAGCGACCAGCGCCCCGCCACCGCCGGTGGGCCGGACCGGGTCGGCATGCTCGGTCGTGGCAGATAAGCCCGCCCACGCGGTGCCCGGCGCGGTGTTCGATGGGCGGTCGTGGTCCGCGTGGTACCCGACAGCATGGCGCGCACGGGTGCGAACGTATCGCCCGAAACCATTCCGGCCCAGACCAATTCCCACAGCGCGGCCGCCACCTGGGTGTCGTCGAGCAAACCGGTCGCGTCCGATAGTTGCCGGAAGAAGTACGCGCCGCTGCCATGTGCCACCGGCGCGAGCCGCGGGTACGCCGCGCCGTTCGACCCCGTCGGGCCGACTGCGGCCGTCGAGGCGTCCGTACCCGCCTGGTCGCGACGGGTCACCGACCCAGTTGCCGCGTCGGCCTTGGCCGTCGAGCGTCGCGGGTTCTTGGAAGAGCCCTTCGCGGCCGACTTCCGCCCGTCTGCTTGTGTACGGCTGGCGCCTGCGAGGTCAGTGCCTTCCGATGCCGCTGAACCGGGCACCGGCGGGTCGAGCGGAATCGGTTCCGGGATCGCGGCGGCCGCTGGCGGAGTCCACGGCACCAGCGATGCGCCGAGGGCGGTGAGCAGGCGTAGTTGTACCTCGGACAGTTCGATGTCGTCGGGCGGTGCCAGGGTGAATGGCGCCTGGTCGGTCAGGTGGAGCGCGATCCAGCCGTCCTTGCCGGTGATCGATCCGTGGCCGGACCAGATGACCTCGCCGGTGGCCATCAGCTCGTCGAGCATCGCGGGGGAGTAGTCGCGGACCCGGGCGGGCAGGATGAGTGATTCCCAGGCCGAGGCCGGGATCGGCACGCCCGCAAGCTGTTCCACCACGGTGGCGACGCCGTCGACGCCGCGGAGTTCGCTGGTGCCGATGTGCTGCCAGGCCGGGAGGAAGCGGCCGAGGGTGGCCGTCGATACCGGCTCGACCTCGTGCCGGGCGGCGGCCAGGGAGCGGCGGCGCAGTCGGCGGAGCACCTGCGCGTCGCACCATTCGGAGCCCGCCGCGCCCGGCGTGAATTCGCCCTCCACGATGCGCTTTTCGGTGATGAGCCGGTGCAGTGCGGTGGCGACGACGGCGGTGCCGAGGCCGAAGCGGGCGGCCACCGCCTCGGTGCTGAACGGACCGTGGGTGCGGGCGAACCGGCCGATCAGATCGCCGAGCGGGTCGGCGACGGGTTCGATGAAGGCCGCGGGCGTGCCGATCGGCAGTGGCACGCCGAGCGCGTCGCGCAGCCGGGACGCGTCTTCTACGGCCACCCACCAGCTGCGTCCCGCGAACGTAACCTCCAGGGCCCGGCGTGATTTCACCAGCTCGGCACACCACTCGGTCGGATCGTCGACGCACCGTTCGGCGGCCTCGGCGGCGGTGAGCGGGCCGAGCAGTCGCAGCAGGTCGGCCAGTCCTTCGGCGTCGCGGGCATGGCGTTCAGGCGTGAGTCGTTGTAGTTCCCGCTCGGTCTGCTCGAGCACCGAGGCGTCCAGTAGTTCGCGCAGTTCCACCCGGCCGAGCAGTTCGGCGAGCAAGCCGGAGTCGAGTGACAGTGCGGCGGCGCGGCGTTCGGCCAGCGGGCTGTCCCCGTCGTACATGAACTGCCCGATGTAGTCGAACAGCAGGGAGTTGGCGAACGGCGATGGCGTCGCTGTCTCCACCTCCACCAGGCGTAGTTGGCGGCGCGCCACCCGGCCGAGCAGGTCGCGCAGCGACGGCAGATCGTAGACGTCGCGCAAGCATTCGCGCACCGTCTCCAACAGGATCGGGAAGTCGGGGAACTTGCGCGCCACGTCGAGTAGCTGTGCCGAGCGTTGCCGCTGCTGCCACAGCGGGGCGCGCTTGCCGGGATCGCGCCGCGGCAGCAGCAGTGCCCGCGCGGCGCATTCGCGGAAGCGGGAGGCGAAAAGCGATGAGCCGCCGACCTGTTCGGTGACGATGTCATCGATCTCGTCGGGTTCGAAGACGAACAGTTCGGCGCCGGGCGGATCGTCGGTGGTGTCGGGCAGCCGCACCACGATGCCGTCGTCGGAGGCATTCGGCGCGGCGTCCACGCCGAATCGTTCGCGCAGCCGGGCGCCGATGGCCAGCGCCCACGGGGCGTGTACCGGTAGTCCGTACGGCGAGTGCAGCACCAGCCGCCAGTCGCCGAGCTCGTCCCGGAACCGCTCCACCACCAGTGTCTTATCGGTGGGCAGGTGTCCGGTCGCGGTCCGCTGCTCGTCCAGCAGCGTGCCGAGGTTGGCGGTCGCGAAGGCATCCAAACCTGCTGCCGCGGTGAGCTTTTCCAGGTTCTCCGGGTGCTGACCGACCTTCCGCACGAATTCGCCGAGCGCACCGCCGAGTTCGGCGGGACGGCCCAATCCGTCGCCGTGCCAGAAGGGAAGGCGTCCCGGTTGCCCGAACGCGGGCGTGACCAGCACCCGGTCGAAGGTGATCTCTTCGATCCGCCAGCTCGTCGCGCCCAGCGCGAACACGTCGCCGACTCGCGACTCGTAGACCATCTCCTCGTCGAGTTCGCCGACCCGCGAGGCCTTTTCGCCGACCATGTAGACCGCGAACAGGCCACGGTCCGGGATCGCGCCGCCCGAGGTCACCGCAAGCCGCTGCGCGCCGGGTCTCCCGGTGAGCGTGCCCGCGTCCCGATCCCACACCAATCGTGGTCGCAGTTCAGCGAACTCGTCCGACGGATACCGTCCGGCCAGCAGGTCCAGCACCGACTCGTAGGCCGAGCGCGGCAGTGCCGCGTAACTTCCGGTGCCGCGGACGATGTCGAACCAGGCGTCGACATCGATCGATTCCAGCGCGCACGCGGCCACGGTCTGCTGGGCCAGGATGTCCAGCGGATGCGCCGGAATCTGGATTGCCTCGATCTGTCCGGCGGTCATCCGTTGCGAGGCCACCGCGCAGTGGATGACATCGGTGCGGTGCTTCGGGAACAGCACCCCGCGCGAGATCTCGCCGACCTGATGCCCGGCCCGCCCGATTCGCTGCAGCCCGCTGGCCACCGACGGCGGCGCCTCCACCTGCACCACGAGATCGACCGCGCCCATGTCGATGCCGAGCTCGAGGCTGCTGGTCGCCACGACGCAGCGCAGCCGCCCGCTCTTCAGATCGTCCTCGATGAGCGCGCGTTGCTCCTTGCTCACCGATCCGTGATGCGCCCTGGCGAGCAGCGGGCCCGCACCGTGGACCACTTCGGTCGACGCACCGAGTTGGGCGGGCGGCTTGTGCTCGGTCTCCACCGGTTCGCCGAGCCGCGCCGCGTAGGTTTCGTTGAGCCGCGCGGTAAGTCGCTCGGCCAGCCTGCGCGAATTCGCGAACACGATCGAAGACCGGTGCTCCAGCACCAGATCCACGATGGCCTCGTCCACGTGCGGCCAGATCGAGCCGGGTTGATCGGACTCCCCGGGTTCGGTCATATCCGCCACCGGCACCCGGACAGACAGGTCGAAGGTCTTCGGCGCGGGCGGCGAGACGATGGTGATCGGCGCACCGCCGACCAGGAACCGGCCGACCTCGTCCGGCGGGCGCACCGTCGCAGACAAACCGATCCGCTGTGCGGGCCGCTCGGTGAGCAGGTCGAGCCGGGCCAGCGACAGCGCCAGATGCGCGCCACGCTTGGAACCGGCGATCGCGTGCACCTCGTCCACGATCACCGTGCCCACATCCCGCAGCGTCTCCTTGGCCGCGGAGGTGAGCATGAGGAACAGGGATTCGGGTGTGGTGATCAGAATGTCCGGCGGCGTGCGCTGCATCGATCGGCGATCGGCCGGGCTGGTGTCCCCGGACCGGACCCCGACCGTGATCGCGGGCGGATCCAGTCCGAGCCGCTTGGCGGTCTGTGTCACACCCACCAGCGGCGCCCGCAGATTTCGCTCCACGTCCACCGCGAGCGCCTTGAGCGGCGAGACATACAGCACCGAAGTTCCGGTCTTCTCGGTCGCCTTCTCGCGGCTGGCCAACTGATCGATCGCCCACAGGAACGCCGACAACGTCTTGCCGGACCCGGTCGGCGCGATCACCAGCGTGTGCTCACCGGCGGCGATCGCCTCCCACGCACCCAGCTGAGCGGCGGTCGGCGCCGGGAAGGCACCGTCGAACCACTCCTGGGTAGCGGTGGAGAACTGAGCCATGGGATCAGTGTGCACCTGACCACTGACAACCAGGTCGGCGCCGCCGACCGCAGTTGCGACCACTGATCTCGTGAGTACATGGGTAACTCGTGGGGTACGGGCTAACCCTTTCGCTCCTCACCGGCGGCCGCCAGCGCTACTGTCGTGGCACCTGAGCCTGGCCTGAATACTCGGAGAGGCGGAACAGTGCAAAAGGTGCTCAGACTCGACCTGGTCAGCCATGGCATGACTGAGGCGATGCGGAAGGCACGTTTTCCAGTCGACGAATCGCTGACCGAGGCAGGCCGCCGGGCCATCTCCGGATGCACGCCGCTCGCCGCACCCCGGGTGCTCACCGGCCCCGAGCGCAGAACGGTCGAGACGGCGGCACTGCTAGGGCTGCCCGGTGACGAGGACACCCGACTACGCGACCTGGACGCGGGCGCGTGGCGCGGCGGGGCGCTGATGTCGGTGCCCCAGGACGAGCTCTACGCCTGGCTCACCGACCCGATGTTCCGCGGCCACGGCGGCGAATCCGTGGTGGATGTGATCGAGCGAACCAGGTACTGGATGGCCGAGATCGCGTCGGAGGGGAAGTCCACCATCGCCGTCACCCACCCCGCCGTCATCCGCGCCGCGCTGCTGGTGACCCTGGACGCGCCGCCGAAATCGTTCTGGCGGATCGACATTCCGCCGGGCAGCGTCACCCGGCTGCACTACCGCGGCGAATGGACCCTGCACTTCACGGCGTGACAGCGCTTTTCGCGGCGAGCGGTCCGGCGCCGAGGGTGACGAGCAACCGGACGGCGTCGGTGATCAGCCGGGCCGGGATGGACGGATCGATGGCACGCTGCATGCCGAGGCCGATGCCCATGCTGAGAATCCCCGTCGCGGCGTCTTCGGCGGGCACCGGCAGCTCGATCCCCATTGTGTCGGCCAGCGTCTGCACCTGTGCGGCGACCGCGCCGCGCACCACACTGAGGCTCGACACCAGCGCCGCCTGCAAGGCCGGATCGTCGCGGGAGACGGTCGCGAACTCGAATTCGAGCATGGTCCAGCCGACATCGCCGACGGTCCGCTCGGCCCACTCCTGAAACCGCTCGAGCTGTTCCTCGAAGCTGTCGCCCGCCGCCAGCAGGTCGGTCACCTCGTCGAACTTGGTCGCGTGGATGAGCTCGATCACCTCGAGGCCGAGTTCCTTCTTGGTGCGGAAGTTCGAGTAGACGGCGCCCTTGGAGTAGCCGGCCTCCTCGGCGACCCGCTCCAGACTGGTGCTCGCGTAGCCGTCGGCCAGGAACAGATCGCGTGCCGTGGCGATCAGGTCAGCGCGGGTGCGGGCCTGGCTCTCGGACCGGGTCAGACGTGCCATGCGGTGATTCTACGTACTGTCAGATTTCGGATACCACTGGTATTTGAATTCTGCTAGTGTTTGGAACCATGGGTAACAACAACGGGTCGCAGCGACGCGGCCTGGCCATCGGTTGTGGTGGCACGCTCGGTGCCGCGTGGATCGTCGCGGCGCTGGCCGCGGTCCGGGACGCGCTGAACTGGGATCCACGCGCGGCCGACGTGCTGATCGGGACCTCGGCGGGCGCGGAGTACGTGACCATGCTCGGCAGCGGCATCTCGGTGGACGAGTTGGTCGACATGCAGGACGGCACGTCCACGAATCCGATTCTGTTGGCGCACATGCGATCGGGGCCCGGGCGTTTTCCGCCGGTCCCGCGGCCGCGACTGGGTTCCTTCCGACTTCCGCTGCGTCGCACCGACTCCGGGCAAGCGTTGCTCACCGCGGGTAGTGGGCTGCTACCGATAGGTAGTGGTGACGCGAGTTGGTTGGAGCTGCTGGCCGAACGGTTGAACCCCGGCCGTTCCTGGGTGGCTCATCCGGCTACCTGGCTGGTCAGCATGGATTACGCGACGGGAGAACGGGTTCCGTTCGGGTCGCCCGACGCACCGACCGTGCCGCTCGGTGCGGCCTTGCGCGCGTCGTGGGCGGCACCCGGTTGGTTCCCGCCGGTACCCATTGCCGGACGCCGCTTCATCGATGGCGGTGCCGGTTCGACGGCTTCGGTGGATCTGCTGATCCCGCAGCAGCTGGACGAACTCGTCGTGCTCGCGCCGATGGCCTCGACCGGGAAGATCCCCGCGACCGGCGCCGGTCACTTCCTCGAACGGCAGATGCGAAACCGCATGAGCGCCAAGCTCGATGCCGAGATCGACCAGCTGCGCGCGACCGGAACCAAGGTGCTGCGCCTCGATGCCACCGCCGACGACCTCGCGGTGATGGGACCCAACTTCATGGACGGCCGCCGCCGCCTCGACACCTTCCAGCACAGCCTGCGCAGCACCCGCCGTGCGCTCGAACAAGGAGCCTTCGCATGAGAATTCTCGGTCACGGATACCCCGACTTCGACCTGAAGGGCGCGCGCGTCCTGATCACCGGCGCGGGCCGCGGCATCGGCAAGTCCACCGCGGAACTGTTCGCGTCCAAGGGATCCGAGGTCGTGATCGCCGACGTCGACACCGTCGCCGCCGAAACCGCCGCTGCCGCAATCGGCGCCAAGTCCTACGAGCTCGACGTGCGCTCACGCGGCCAGTGGGACAAGGTGATCGCCGACCTCGGCCACGTCGACATCCTGGTCAACAATGCCGGTGTCATGCCCGCGGGTCCGTTCCTCGACGAGCCGGACGTGGTCGGCCAGGCCACCATGGACATCAACGTCTGGGGCCTCATCCACGGCATGCGCGCCGTCGCGCCCGGCATGATCGAGCGCGGCCACGGCCACATCATCAACGTGGCCTCGCTGGCGGGCAAGATCCCGGTCGCCGGTCTCGCCGTCTACAACGCGAGCAAGTTCGCCGCCGTAGGCCTTTCCGCGGCAACCCGTTTGGAGTTCGCGCCGCAGGGCATCAGCGTCAGCTGCGTCATGCCGTCGGCCGTGCGCACCCGGCTGTCCTCCGGACTCACCCTCGGCCACGGCATGCCCACCGTCGACCCCGAAGACGTCGCCGCCGCCATCTTGCGCACCGTCGCCACCCGCAAGGGCGAGGTAGCCGTCCCCAACTACCTCGGCCCCATCGATGTAGCCCTCGCGGCCGCTCCCGAACGCGCCGTCCGCCTGGTCCGCCGCCTGTTCGACGGCGACCGCGCCCTGCACCCCGCCGACGAGAAGACTCGCGCCGAATACGAGGACCAGGTTCGCTCCATCAGCTGAGCTGCGCACAGCCGAGCTGTCAGTGACCCCGGAGAACTCTCCGGGGTCACTGGCATTTCGCCTGGAAGAACCTTCTCCCATCCGCACCGCTCGTGGTTACGAAGATCCATGGAGCCTGCTGCTTACGCCTGTCGAATCTCGAAAACCGGTTACCAGTGGGACCGCTCAGCACAATTGACGCTGCCACACAGAAAAGGGACCGCGAGTACACCGACATCCAGGGCCGAAATCCGTACACCGTGAAGGGTGGGGATACGAACCTCTTCGTGGTTGCCCTGCACACCCGCTACCCGGAATCGCACCAGGGTTTCACCCTGTGGAGTCGGCAGCAGATGTGCGGCGACCCCGGTTTCGGGGAACACGTGAAGGAGGTCGCGGTTGCCCGAAAGGGCAAGCTCAAGGCCTGCTGCGCGACCGAAAAGGGTTTGGCCGACTTCTTCGCGCGGAAGCTGCAGGCGCTCATCGACCTCCAGGAACGCGAAGAAGCGGGCGACGATCCCTACGACACCCTGTGGAAATGCGACGAATACCAGGGTGAATGTCAAAGCGGCAGATAGTAATGAAAAGCGGCCCCGGAGTTGGACTCCGGGGCCGCTTGCTATTCGGGGGTCAGCAGTTGGTGGGGGCGGGGTCGCCGCGGAAACGGGCTTCCACGTAGTTCCAGGCGTCGGCGAAGCCTGCTGCGGCGGTGGTCAAGTGTTCCGCTATTTCGTAGGGGTGGAACTCGACTCGGGCGCCTGCCTTGCAGTAACGGTCGACCACCTCGGCGACCGGGGGGAAGAAGGTCATTTCGTCGAACCGGCCCTGCCAGATGAAGGCGGGGGCGGTGGGGATGCCGTCGAAGTAGCGCAGGCTGTTCTCGCGCAGGACCTCGTGGGCGACGGGGCTGTCCATCAGGCTCTTGGAGGCGGCCATCTGGTCGGCGTTGCGGAAGGCACCGTGGAAGAGCAGGAACCTGCGGCAGGCGTCATGGGTGAATTCGCGGAACCACAAACCATTTTCGTTGAGCTGGTCCGAGATCGGGAGCCGGTCCGGGTATTCCCGCTCGAGTCCCATTGCTGCGGCGAAGGCGAGTCCGAAGCCGGGGTGCGGGGCGAAGCCGAGCGCCATCGCCATCTGCTCGAGATCGGCGGGGATGCCGCCCGAGACCGTGGCGGCGAGCTTCAGGTCGGGCGCGTAGGTGGGCTGCAACGCGGCCGCCCATGCGGTGGCCATCCCGCCGCCGGAGTAACCGGCAAGGGCGACAGGCGAATTGGTGAGGCCGAGTTCGGCCACCTGCTGCACTGCCTTGACGCTGTCCAGCGTCATCATGCCGCTGAGCTTGGCCGCACCGTAGGCGGAGGTAGGCCCGAGGTAGTCGGGCAGCGAGACCGCCCAGCCGCGCCCGATCGGCAGCATCGCGCCGACCGCGTCCTGCAGTTCGCCGTTGAACAGCGAGCGTGACGGGTTGCACTGGGTGCCAAGGGAATTGATCAGCGCCTGGTAGGAGACGAGCGGCGGGTTCTTGACGCTGTTCGGCAGCAGGACGGTGGTCACTCCCATCACCGGCTTGCTCTGCGAGTCGGTGGACCGGAACGCGACCTGCCAGCCCGTGGTTCCGACGTAGAGGCCGGTGTCGATCTTGCGGGCACGCACGACATCGCCCGGCTTGAATGCCGCCAGGTCGGCGGGCGGTGCGTAGAACACATCCGGATCCGGTGTGGGATAGAGCGGTTGGGCGTTCGCGGGCAGGCCAAGCAGGCCGACCGAGACGACGCTCAACAACAGGATCGCGATCCTGAACGGAACTCTGTGCACGGTTTTCCTTCGAATTTCGGCCGTTACCGACTTACCGACCCCGACAACACCTCGGCAACTCGAACGGACCACCACAGCAATGGAAGCCGCGGCGAACGCCATCGTTCGCCACGCAGGCGGATAGACAAGAACTCACAGTCGAACCGAAGGTCGGACCAGCACACCACCTTTCGGTTCAACGACTGCGGGTGTCCGCACAAGCGGCACCATCCGATGCGAAGGTAGCGTCGCGCCGCCGGGCTCGCGCAACCGGGTCCGGCATATTGGACAATTCACAACGCATTTCCTGTGCGTTTAACCAAGATCACTGGCTGCGCCCCTCGACAACCGCGCGTAATAGCGTGCGGCTCTCACGGTTCGACCGCGCTGCGGGCCGCGCGCTGCGCCGAACGGAACGTCACGGAGCCTTCACTCGACGTTTGCCTCGGCCATGTCCCGTTTGCTGGCTGAGATCGCGCGCGGCCCGGATTCAAGATCGGTGGTGGAGGTCACAGTAAACCTCACATCGTGCATAGTGTGTGCCCATTCACACCGACCGTAATTGAGCAGTATGCGCAATTTGCAGAGCGAAGGTTGTTCATTTAGCCCTTCAAGGGCACTGTAATGGGCATCAAGTGCTCAACTAAGGCGGTGCCCGATCGGCGCCGGCCGGACGGGTGGATGTATGACCGAGCTCGCCGATCACGATCTGATCCCGGCGCCGTATGACCTTGCCGACCGCTACCGCGTCGGCGCGGGCACCGTTGTCCTCACCGGGGTCCAAGCGATCGCGCGTCAGTTGGTGGAACAGCACGTGCGCGACCTGCGCGCCGGGCGCCGGGTCGGCACGTTCGTGTCGGGGTACCAGGGCAGTCCGCTCGGCGGCGTGGACAAGATGCTGGGCGGGATGCCCAACGTGCTTGCCGAGCATGATATTTCGTTCGTCCCCGGGCTGAACGAAGAGCTGGCCGCGACCTCGGTGTGGGGGAGCCAGGCCGATCTGCCCAAGGGCGCCGCCACGCACGACGGCGTGGTCGGCGTCTGGTACGGCAAGGGCCCCGGCCTGGACCGCGCCACGGACGCGTTGCGGCACGCCAACATGTACGGCGCGAACGCCAACGGCGGTGTGCTGCTGCTGGTCGGCGACGATCCGGCCTCGAAGTCCTCGACGGTGCCCGCGGTGAGCGAGCGCTCGCTGGCCGCGATGAACATCCCGGTGCTGTTCCCGCGCAATGCCCGCGAGATCATCACCATGGGCCTGCACGGTGTCGCGCTGTCGCGCGCCTCGGGTTGCCTTGTCGCGCTGAAGATCGTCGCCGACGTCGCCGACGGCGCCTGGTCGGTCGACGGCGACGCGGGTGACATCGACATCATCGTCCCCGAGATCACCTGGGAGGGAAGGCCGTTCAGCTACCTGCAGCGGCCGATGGCGGCGCCGACAGACAGCGTGATCGCCGAGCTGGACCTCTACGGCCCGCGCTGGGAGGTGGTCAAGGCCTACAGCACGCTCAACGACCTCGACGTCATCGAGCTGGACCCGCCGCACGCCACCATCGGGATCGCGGCCACCGGAACCACTTTCGATGCCGTCCGCCAGGCGCTGATCGACCTCGGCGTCGATGACGACGCCCTGATGCGTGCGGGCGTCCGGCTGCTGCGCATCGGCATGCCGTTCCCCATTGCGCCCGAGCGTGTTCGGCAGTTCGCGAAGGGGCTGACCCGCCTCGTGGTGGTCGAGGACAAGACCGCCTTCATCGAGACCCAGATCCGGGAGATCCTGTACGGCACGGCCGACGCCCCGGAGATCATCGGCAAGCGCGACGCCGCCGGTCGACCGCTGTTCGCCCAGGACGGCGAACTCACCACCGGCCGGATCACCAAGCCGCTGAGCCGCGCCCTGCACGGCTACCTGGACACGAAACGTCCACTGCCGCAGCCGCTGTCACTGGCTGTGCTGCCCGCGAAGCGCGCCGCGTACTTCTGCAGCGGCTGCCCGCACAACCGCTCCACCGCGGTGCCGGAGGGTTCGCTGGCCGGTGGCGGCATCGGCTGCCACACCATGGTGACCATGTCGGGCCGGGAGGACAGCCAGGTCACCGGCCTGACCCAGATGGGCGGTGAGGGCGCGCAGTGGATCGGCCAGGCGCCGTTCACCGATGTGCCGCATCTGTTCCAGAATATCGGTGACGGCACGTTCTTCCACTCCGGCCAGCTCGCCGTGCAGGCGTGCGTCGCCGCCGGGGTGAACATCACCTACAAGCTGCTCTACAACGACGTCGTCGCGATGACCGGCGCGCAGGACGCCGAGGGCGCGCTCGCGGTGCCGATGCTGACGCACAAGCTCCGCACCGAGGGCGTCGCGCAGATCATCATCTGCGCCGACGAGCCGAAGAAGTACCGCAAGCGCGATCTCGCCTCGGGCACCCGGCTGTGGCACCGCGATCGGCTCGACGAGGCCCAGCGCGCCCTGCGCGAGGTTCCCGGCGTCACCGTGCTCATCTACGACCAGCACTGCGCCGCCGACGCACGCAGGCAGCGCAAGCGCGGCACCCTGCCGACCCGCCGGACCCGGGTCGTCATCAACGAGGCGGTCTGCGAGGGCTGCGGTGACTGCGGCGTCAAGAGCAACTGCCTGTCGGTGCAGCCGGTGGACACCGAGTTCGGGCGTAAGACCCGGATCGATCAGACCTCCTGCAACACCGACTACACCTGCATGGACGGCGACTGCCCGTCCTTCGTCACGGTGGAACTGCCGGATCCGGCAAAGGCCAAGAAGCGCAAGTCAATGCAGCGCCCGGCGCCGCCGGTGCTGCCCGACCTTCCGCGGCAGACGCTGACGACGACGCAGAACGTCTTCCTCGCCGGTATCGGCGGCACCGGCATCGTCACGGTGAACCAGGTGCTGGCCACCGCCGCGCTGCGGGCGGGCTACGAGGTGGCGAGCCTCGATCAGATCGGCCTGAGCCAGAAGGCCGGACCGGTCGTCTCGCACCTGCGGTTCGCCGCCGGTGAACTGGAGCCCGCGAACCGGCTGACGCCGGGTTCGGCGGACTGCATCGTGGCCTTCGATCTGCTCACCGCCACCGACAACAAGAACCTGGCCTACGGCTCGCAGGCGACCACCCTGTCCGTCGCGTCCACCAGCAAGACCCCCACCGGGGACATGGTGTACGACAAGGCCGTCGAGTACCCGGAGACGACCGCGCTGCTGTCCAGGCTTCAGCAGGCGTCGCGTGAGGTGCGTTCCTTCGACGCGCTCGCCGCCGCCGAGGTGCTGTTCGGCAATACCGCGGCCGCCAACTTCCTGATGGTCGGCGCCGCTTACGAACTCGGTGGCCTGCGCTTGCCCGCGGCGTCGATCGAGGAGGCCATCGAGATCAACGGTGTCGCCGTGAACGCCAACATCGCGGCGTTCCGCTGGGGCCGGGTCGCGGTCGCCCGCCCGGACGACTTCGCCGCCGCCACCGGCCGTCCACAGCCCAAGCGCGTCGAAACCAAGGTTCCCGCAGATCTTTTCGACGGACTGACCGCAACGGGTGAGACCAGGCGGCTCGTCGAACTGCGTGCCACGGAGCTGATCGGCTTCCAGGGTGTCCGCATCGCCCGCGCCTATGTGCTTACCGTGCAACACATTTGGGATGCGCAGCTGCGCATCACCGAGCGCACCGAGTTCAGCGAGCAGGCGGCGCGTGGCCTGTACAAGTTCACCGCCTACAAGGACGAGTACGAGGTGGCCCGCCGCCTGGTCGACCCGGCCTTCCTGGACGAGGTCGCGGGTCAGCTGCCCGAAGGTGCGAACCTCACCTACAAGCTGCACCCGCCGGTCCTGCGCGCCATGGGCCGCAAGAAGAAGATCGGCATCGGACCGCGTGGACACCTCACGCTGAAGGTGCTGGCCAAGGGAAAGCGGCTGCGCGGCACCAAGTTCGATCTCTTCGGTTACGCCCACGTCCGCCGGGTCGAGCGCGCCTTGCTCGCCCACTACACCGAGATGGTGACGGCGCTCGCGGACACGCTCGACGAGGCAGGCTATGACCGCGCGGTCCAGGCCGCCGCTCTCGCCGACACCGTGCGTGGCTACGAGGACATCAAGCTCGCCAATGTGGAGCTCTACCGAAACAGCCTGCGCGAGCTCGGCATCGAGCCGCCGGTGCTCGATGCCCATGAGCGAGCGAATCATGAGGCAGGGCGCATCGCGCCTGCCGGAGCCGAGCGCCAGCGAGGTGGAGGCCAAGGCGCGGCTGGGCAGTAGACCGCGCGCCTGGTCGAGCGTAAGGCCACGCTCCCGGGCACATGGGAAGCGGCCCGCAACTTTCGGTTGCGGGCCGCTTTCTTATTGGCGGGCAAGGGTTTCGGCCTACGACCGCCGGGGCATCACGGTGTAGCTGAACGAGATGACGAAGTCGATCGCGAGGATCAGCGCCCACGGTGCCATCACGCCCCATAGTGGCGCGGTGCGATCGACGTCGCCGACCAACAGGGTGAACAGTCCGAGCACCACGGCGGCCACCGTGTAGGCCAGCAGATGCTTGAACCACTGCACGCGCTCACGTGCGGCATGTTCGCGCCCCGCCTTGGGCGGCCGCACCGGCGCTGGTCCGTCGGCGAACCGGTGCGCGAACTGCTGATCGGCCCAGTCGATCATCTGCGAGCCGAAGGCGAGCGACACTCCGATGTAGATCGCCGCGAGCCCGTGTGTGAGCGACGCCTCCCCGCCGCGCCGCAGGTCGATCACCGACGCGGCCAGCAGCACGACGTCCACCAGGGGAACGCAGGCAAGCAGTACGTTGCTCACCCGGCGCGCCGAGGTCAGGTAGCGGACCGCGAGGCCGAGCAGTAGCAGCACCCAGAACCCGACCTCGCAGCCGATGATCAGCGCAATCACAAGAAACTCTCCTTTTTCGCACGACCGAGTTGAATAAAAGATAACACGAGTGTGCGAAAGTAAGCTCATGCCGAAGATCGTGGACCACCAGACCCGCCGGGTAGAGCTCGCCGAGGCGGTCTGGCGCGTCATCGCCCGCGACGGCGTCGACGAGATCTCCATTCGTTCGGTGGCCACGGAAGCGGGCTGGTCCTCGGGCGCTTTGCGGCACTACTTCGCCACCCGCGCCGAACTCCTGGCTTTCGCGTGCGAGGAGGTGATCACCCGGGTCACTGCTCGCATCGGGGACCTGTCGCGGACCGGATCCGTCCGCGACACGGTCCGGGCCATCCTGCACGAAACGATGCCACTCGACGAGCGTCGAATCACCGAGTCCCGCATCGCTTTTGCGTTCGTGGCGCTCGGGTTGAGCAACCCGCAACTCGCCGATGTCCAGCGCAGGCATTTCGGCGACATGTACAACCTGTGTCGCAGGCTCATCGAAGACTTGGCAGTCAGAGATGCGCTGGCCCAACAGGTCTCGTCCCGTGACGCGCTGGCGCGGCGGCTGCACGCGGTGGTGGACGGCGTCAGTCTGCAAGGGCTGGCGGGCCACCTCACGCCGACGGAGATGGCCGCTCAGCTTGACGCATTCCTGGACGAGATCATCATCGGCTGACTGCGGACAACGAAAACGGCCCGGAACCAAAGGGTTTCGGGCCGTATCGCTCGCGCGCCTGACCGCGGCCAGACGCGCTGCTCGGTCAGCGGCGGCGGGTGATTACCACGGGTTTGATGTCGGTGGGGATGTCGGCGAAGGCGGAGACGGGGATGCCGAAGGAGGCGGCTAGGACTTCGCGGGGGAGGGAGTTGAGGGTGGCGACGATGCCGATGTCGTCGTTGGGTTCCTTGGCGCTGGTGTTGAAGGTGACGAGGACGTCCAAAGGTGTGTCGGCGCTGGCGTTTTCGAAATAGTGGAAGTAGCCCTGCGGTGCGAAGACGAGGTCGCCCTGCTCGGCTTCGAAGACGTCGTTGTGGTAGGTGCCGTCTGGATGGGTGCCAAGGATGGTCCACTTCGCTTTGCCGGAGATGATGTAGTTCAGCTCCCATGCGGTGGGGATGCCAGTGCGGTTCGCGGATGCCGCCACCGTCGAGATGGACGAAGTAGACCGACCCCTTCTGTCCTTGCAGCACAGGGAAATTGTCCTCGTGCGCGCCCTGAAGGTAGCCGCCGTCGAAGCTCGTCCGGTCCGCCACCTTCAGCTTGAACAGATGCGACTCGTTATTGAGGTTGCTGTCGACCGTGCCATCATTCGCGAGCTCAGCGGGCGCGCCGGGACTTGCTGCCGCCGCTCCGACCAGACCGCCCCCGAGTGCGGCCGCCCCTACTGCGACGGCACCGGCGCCGAGCAGGGCTCGACGGTGGACCGATCCATTGTTGTTGTCCTGCTTCACATTCAAGTCGTCTGACATGTCGCCATCTCTCCTGATGCACGGAACATTGGAATTTAGTTAGCACCTCTAAGGTTCAAGCTAACCCTGCCGCATGCGGGCAGCTACGTGACAACGGTCATAGCCGCACGGGGTGGCGTTCCTGGCGGAATCGGCTCAGAGTCGTTGGCGGGCAATGACTCCCGTTCCGCGCAGTACCCGCCGGTCTGGGCCGACGCGTTTCGGGGTGAGCGACGCGAATGGTGACTTCATGGGCCCCGGTTCGGGCCGTATCGCGATCGTGGCGAAACCTAGTGGCGCGGTCCCGCGGACGACAGTGACCCCGAGAAGGGCTCACTGCCGTCGGCTACTCCCGGTAGGTCGCGGCGGTTCCCATGCCAAAAGGTCGATTAGGCCGAAAAATGGCCCAGGCCAGAGAGATCGAAATCTCCCTGGCCTGGGCCTTCTGTAGCGGGGACAGGATTTGAACCTGCGACCTCTGGGTTATGAGCCCAGCGAGCTACCGAGCTGCTCCACCCCGCGTCGGGTATTCCCCAACCTTACACACAGAGTGCCTGGATACGAAAACGCCTGGTGGGGCGTGTCGTAGCATGCTTGGGCGGCTCGGCGGCGGCGCATCTGCGAGCAGGCCGTGAATGTGGCCTGTATCACTTTCGTATGGCACTCGAGATAGACATCACTCGATGTTTCCCGAATCGTGACCGAGGTTTATCGTTGCTGCTTAGCTCATGGGCGCAAGGTCGCCGCGGTCCGGGGACGGGAATGGCCGCAGTTCAACAACTGATGCATGATCTTTCTGATTTCAGGAGTTGCTGATGGCGCTGACTCATCGCGAACCTCGGACCGAGCGGGTGGCTGCATCCGCAATCCCGACAAACAGTCCGGCAGGTTTCAGCCATCGGCAGGTGCTGGTCATTCTGAGTGGCCTGGTCCTCGGCATGTTCATGGCGGCGCTGGATCAGACGATCACGGCGACCGCCGTCCGGACCATTGCCGACGACCTGTCCGGCTACTCGCTGCAAGCGTGGGTCACCACCGCGTATCTGATTACCGCGACATTGACGACCCCGCTGTACGGCAAATTGTCGGATATGTACGGCCGCAGGCCATTTCTGCTCGCCGCCATTGTGATATTCGTCGGCGGATCGTTGCTGTGCACGGTGGCGCAGTCGATGTATCAGCTCGCGGTGTTCCGTGCCATTCAAGGCGTGGGGGCGGGCGGTTTGATGTCGCTTGCCTCGGCCATCCTCGGTGACATCGTGAGTCCTCGCGAAAGGGCCAAATACCAGGGGCATTTCCTGGCCACCTGGGCCACGGCCAGTGTGATCGGCCCGGTGCTCGGCGGCCTTTTCGCCAGTCAGCACGTCATTCTCGGGATCACCGGTTGGCGCTGGGTGTTCTTGATCAATGTTCCGGTGGGACTGATCGCGCTGGTGGTGGTGTATCGCGTGGTCCGAATGCCGAGGAGTAATCCGGCCCGGGTGCCGGTCGACTGGCTCGGCACCGCCGCATTCGCCATCGGCATCACGCCATTGCTGATTGTCGCCGAGCAAGGGCGCAGTTGGGGATGGACCAGTGTCGGTGCGGTGAGCTGCTATCTGATCGGTGTGGTCGGGTTGGTGGCATTCGTCGGGATCGAAGCCAAGATGGGCGATGCGGCGCTGATTCCGTTGCGGCTGTTCCGGAATCGGACTTTCGCGCTCGGCGTCGCGATCGCGATGGTGGTCGGTGCCGCGCTGTTCGGCGGCATCATTCTGGTTCCGCAGTATCTACAGGTCGTCCGAGGAGCCAGCCCGATAGCCGCGGGTCTGCAGCTGTTGCCGATGGTCGGTGGCCTGATGGTGGGTTCGATTGTGTCGAACCGGCTCATCTCGCGGACCGGCCGTTATCGGGCGTTCCCGATTATCGGCACCGCGACGGTTGCCGTCGGCTTGTTCCTGTTCCACTATCTGACGCCGGAAACACCGCTGTGGCGAACCATGATCTTCATGGCGATTACCGGGTTCGGGCTGGGAAATCTGTTGCAGCCCATCACCTTGGCGATTCAGAACGCCGCCGCGCCCAAGGATATGGGCGTCTCGAGTGCGGCGGCCACCTTCTTCCGCCAGGTCGGGGGCACGCTCGGGGTCGCGGCATTGCTGTCGACGCTGTTCGGGCTGTTGCCCACCAAGGTGACCGCCGCTATCGAAGCGGCCTCGACCCACCCGGCGTATCAGCAGGCGGTCGTGGCCGGTCTGCACAGCAGCAATCCGGCCGATGTGGCCTTCGCGCAGGGTCTGGTCCATCATGACCAGGCCGCGGTCCAGAAGGTGCTCGACGACAGCTCGGTGATCCAGCAGTTGAATCCGACACTCGCTGGGCCGTTGCAGACGGGCTTTGCCGAATCCATGTCAACGGTTTACCTTGCGGCATCCGTGCTCGCGGTGATCGCATTGGTCATGGTGCTGTTCTGGAAGGAGATACCGCTGCGGGAATCCGGCGGGATCGAGACAGCAGCCGAGCAGAATTGAATGTTAGCGTCAAGTTAAGTCGTAGCTAAGTATTCGCTTCGAACAATTTGCTGCTGGCTGGGACGCGGCGGATCCGTTGACTCGACACGAAGATGTCGATGTCTCCCGGAGACGGGCTCGTGGAATTCTGCTTTGCCCACAATCGGGTCCGAGGATGGGTAGAATCCGACAACCGAGACATACCAGACTTTCCTCATCGTTCCTGCTCCAGAGCTGTTTCGCGTCCTTTTTGGGGTGCGTCGCAATGCTCGGGCCGAATGTGGTGAATTGTCCTGAAACCGCTCCCGTAAAGATTCCGTAGGTGTCGTGTGATCTGAAGTACAGCACCTTGAACTCTATTAGCTAGAGGTTCACTGTAGTTGATGCGACGTGTATCGCGATGAGATCGGAATGTCATCGAGTTGCGTCACAAGACCTATCCATGGGGTCAGCGAAAAGCGGCCATGATGCCGCACTGGCGCTAGGTGGGTAGCCGCGACAGCGTGGTCGCTGATATCGGATACCGCAGAGAAGGTTGACCATGGTTGAACTACTTGACGCAATGGCGGTGGAGCAGATCGACACGAATTTCTTTCGTGGCAAGCTGCAGCACCGCACCACGCTGGTTCGGACATTCGGTGGCGAAGTCGCGGCGCGAGCGCTGGCGGCGGGCTCGTCCGGGATGCACGCCGGATTCACCGTTCATTCGATACATGGATACTTCGTCCGTCCGACGACCCCGGAGATTCCGATCGACTATCTGGTCGACACCGTCAAGCTCGGCCGATCGTTCGCGGTTCGCCGCATCCGGGCAGTGCAGCACGGTCGTGAAACCTTCCTGATGGTCGCCTCGTTCCATGTCGGTGGCCACGGCGTGCGGCACGCCGACCCGTGCCCGGAGGCCCCCGAACCCGAAGCGCTCGCCTCCATCGGGATGGGCGACACGGGCAACGAATGGGACGGCTGGGATATCCGCCGGGTACCGGACGGCGCGATCTGCGCAGCGCGCCAACAGGTTTGGCTGCGCTACACCGGCGAGCTGCCGGACTGCGCGGTCACCCACAGCTGCGCACTGACCTACGCCAGCGACATGACGCTGCTGGGCGCCGCCGTCGCGTCGCACCCGGGAATTGCCATCCAGACCGCCGCGCTCGACTACTCGATCTGGTTCATGCGGCCGTTCCGGGTGGACGAATGGCTGCTCTACGACGAGATCTCGCCCTCCGCAGCCAGCGGCCGGGCGTTCACCCAGGGCCGGATATTCAGTCGCAACGGTGATTTGGTGGCGATGGTCGCGCAGGAGCGAATGCTGCGGCTGGCCGAGCCTGCTTTCCTGTCAGACGCCTCGGACCTGATGGATCGGGAGGCTTCCTGATGCCCCCGGTGTATGTCGGTCTCACCGATAAGGCGTTCCTGCGGCTGCACCACGGCTACGGCGCACCGGTCATCAGCCAGACCGTGACCGTGTTGGCGAACCGGCTCACCGAGGACCAGCTGCGTGAGATGTACGCGCAGCTGCGCTCCGGCCCGTTCATGCGGCGGGTGCGCCGCCCTCGCGTGCCCTTCGCCCGATCGCGCTGGGTGCTCGCGGACAACGCCCTGCCGTTGACCCTGGAGCGTGCCGCGATCGACGACGCCTACGCGCTGGCCTGGGCGAACGATCAAGCGCAGTATCCGCTCGATCCCGAACAAGGCTATGGGTGGCGACTTTCGGCGGTGCCCACCCGATCCGGCGGCATGGTCTGTTCGTGCGTCGCGTCGCACGCCATCGCGGACGGCCACGCCGGTTTGATGGCCGCCATCGGGCTGGTCCAGCCCGAACTCGCCACGACGGAGGGTCTCGACGACGTCGTCCGGCTCCGTGACGACCTGAAGGACGGCATGAATCGCGGCATCGCCGTGGTGCGCGAGGTGGCTTCGGAGGCGCGTCGTGCGTACCGGGATCCCGCCCACCGCAAGGCGATCCGGCAAGCGCTGTCCCGCGGTGGCCCGGCGCCGGAGCCCACGCCGCTCGGCTGGCGCGAGGGCTCGGTGATCGCCACGTTCGACGCGGCGCAATGGAAGGACCTCGCGGAACAGCGCGGTGGTTCGCCCAACACGCTGTATCTGGCGCTGGTCGCCGATCTGCTGCGGCACTGCGGGCTGGTCGGAGAGACCGCTCCGCTGGTGCTGATGACGGCCGTGCGGATTCTGCGCGAGCAGGACCAGATCGACTCGAATTCCTTTGCCCGCGTGCCGATCGTGGTGCAGCGGGAATGGCTGGATCGGTTCGACCTCGCGCCGCTGCGTGCGGCGAGCAAGGCCGGGTTCGGCGCGGTCCACGGGGTCGGGGCCGGCGGGATCTCGCGCCCGCGGAACATGCCGCCCGAGCTGATCGACATGCTCCCCGACGGGGTGGTCGAACGGCTCGTCGACACCCCGCCGATCACCGTCGGAATGTGCTCCAACATGGGCGTACTCGACCCCTTCGTGCCGACGGTGATGCGCAACGGCGCGGAGCCGACCACGTTCGTGATGCGCGGTGTGTTCCAAGGCATCGACACCGAACAGGCCGGTCGGCAGCCGATCGCGCTGGCAACCTGGTTGTCGGAGTTCGACGGCAAGGTCCAGTGGGTGCTGGAAAGCATCAAACCCGAAATGGCGCACACCGATGAAGAACTGGGCTTCCTGGCGCGACTGATCGCCGAGGCCTGGGGATTGAGGCCGCTCCAGGTCAGCACCGGCGGCGGTAGCACCAGCAAGACAGCCAGGGAGTACTCATGACCAAGCCACTGATCAAACTAGGCACCGAATTCGTCTACGACCCGCATCCCGTTTACGACGAACTGCGCAAGCAGGGCCCGATCCATCACGTCCTGCTGCCCAACGGACTGACCTCCTGGCTGGTGGTCGACTATCAGCTCGCGCGTGAGGTGCTCGCGGACGGCCGGATCAAGAAGGGCGCGGCCGCCCTCGCGCCGATCACCACCCGGCTGCGACCCGGCGATTCGTACACGACGGTGAGCACGGACCTGTGGGAGCACATGCTCAGTTCCGATCCGCCGGACCACACCCGCCTGCGCAGGCTGGTGACCAAGGCGTTCACCGCGCGCACCGTGGAGGCGCTGCATTCGCGGATCGACGCGCTCGCCGATCAACTGCTCGACGAGATGGCGGGCCAGACCGAGGTCGATCTGATCGCCGACTACGCGCTGCCGATCCCGATGACGGTCATCTGCGAGCTGTTCGGGGTGCCGGAGGCCGATCGGGCGCGGTTCCGGGAGCTGTCGACCACGATGACGGCATCGTCGGCGGAGAACGCCGAAGACCAGGAGGCAGCGGCGAATTCGCCGTTCTACGCCACGGCGGCCGAGCGCGGTGCGGCGAGCATCGAGCTGGCCACCTACCTGATCGGGCTGGTCGCCGGGCGCTCCAAGGACCTCGGCGAGGATCTGCTGTCCCAGCTGATCATGGCCAATCACGAGGGCGACAAGCTCAGCGACAAGGAGCTCATCGCGATGCTGTTCCTGATCCTGGTGGCCGGTCACGAGACGACGGTCAACCTGATCGGCAACGGCCTCTACGCGATGCTGCGTGACCGGGTGCTGTACGAGGAACTCACGCGGTCACCGGAGCAGATTCCGGCGGCCATCGAGGAGTTCCTCCGCCACGAGGGACCCGTGCATCTGGCCACCCTGCGGTACACCGCGGAGCCGGTCACGTTGGCGGGCATCGACATTCCGGCCGAGGAGCTGGTGTCGGTGTCGCTGGCTGCGGCGGATCACGACCCGAATCAGTTCGAGAACCCGCACGGCATCGAGATCGGCCAGGCAGGCAAGAGCAAAGGCGGACACCTGGCCTTCGGGCACGGCATCCACTACTGCGTCGGCGCACCGCTGGCCCGGCTGGAGGCCAAGGTGGCGTTCGAGAAGATCTTGGCCCGCTTTCCGAACATGAAGATGGCCGACGAGGTGCGGTGGCGCCCGAGCACCTTCCTGCGCGGTCTGCAAACACTGCCGACCGTGATCGACTGAATAGACCTGTGGCCCAGGTCAGTTGGTAACTACCAGCTGACCTGGGCCGCAGGCGTCCGGTGTGGCTCAGCCGAACTTGATGCCTTGCGCCAGTGGCAATTCGGCGGAGTAGTTGATCGTGTTGGTGGCCCGGCGCATGTACGCCTTCCACGAATCCGAACCGGATTCGCGGCCGCCGCCGGTCTGCTTCTCGCCGCCGAACGCGCCGCCGATCTCGGCACCGGAGGTGCCGATGTTGACGTTGGCGATGCCGCAGTCCGAGCCGTCGGCGGCCAGGAAGCGTTCGGCCTCGCGCTGGTCGGTGGTGAAGACGGCCGACGAAAGTCCCTGCGGCACTTCGTTGTGCAGGGCGATCGCGCTGTCGAAGTCGTGATAGGTCAGCACGTACAGGATCGGCGCGAAGGTCTCCTCGCGCACCACCGCGGTCTGCGCGGGCATCCGCACGATCGCGGGCCGCACGTAGTACGCGTCGTCGCCGAAACCGTCGACTCGTTCACCGCCGCAGATCAATTCGCCGCCGTCGGCGAGGGCCTTGTCCAACGCCGCACGCATGCCCGCGTAGGCCCTGCCGTCGATCAGCGGACCGACCAGCACGCCGTCCTCCAGCGGATTGCCGACGCGCAGTTGCTGATACGCCTTCTCGATCTGCTCGACCAGCGGCCCGACCACGTCGGTGTGCACGATCAGCCGGCGCAGCGTGGTACACCGCTGCCCGGCCGTGCCCGCCGCCGAGAACACGATGCCGCGCGCCGCCAGCTCCAAATCCGCTGAGGGCGTGACGATCGCGCCGTTGTTGCCGCCCAACTCCAGCAGGCAGCGGCCGAACCGCTCGGCCACCCGGGGTGCCACGATCCGGCCCATCCGCACCGAACCGGTCGCGCTCACCAGCGCCACCCGCTCGTCGTCCACCAGCCGGGAGCCGACCTCGGCCGCGCCCTGAATCAGTTGGTGCACTTCGGGATCCGCGCCGACATCGGTCGCGGCGCGGCGCAGCAGGGTGTGGCAGGCCAGTGCGGTGAGCGGCGTCGTCTCCGACGGCTTCCACACCACCGTGTCGCCGCAGACCAGCGCGATCGCGGTGTTCCACGCCCACACCGCCACCGGGAAGTTGAACGCCGAGATGACCCCGACGACGCCCAGCGGATGCCAGGTCTCCATCAGCCGGTGCCCCGGCCGCTCCGACGGCATGGTCTGGCCGTACAGCTGCCGCGACAGGCCGATCGCGAATTCGCAGACGTCGATCATCTCCTGCACCTCGCCAGCGGCCTCGGCGCCGATCTTGCCGGCCTCCAGGGTCACCAGCTCGGCGAGCTCACTCTTGTGCGTGGTGAGCAGTTCGCCCAGCCTGCGCACGACCGCGGCGCGGATCGGCGCGGGCACCGTGCGCCAGGCACCGAATGCCCTGGCCGCCCGGTCGATTGCGGCGTCGACTTCGTCCAGTGAGCTGGACTGCAGGGTCATCAGCTGCCCGCCGTTGATCGGGCTGCGGGCGGGCAGATCGCCCGATTCGGGGGGTTCCACGCCGAGGCCGCGCAGCACCGCTGCCGCGCGCTCCGCCAGTTCCCGGGTGGTCTGGTCGCCGAGTACATCCGTCATCTGTTGCTCCGCCGTACCTTTCGGCCGCATTGCGGCGTATCTGTCCCATTTCTTGGGAGGATGGGGGTGAGGTTTCTGCCACGAGGGGGTCCGCCTGGGTTAGTCTCCGCTGATGGCGGATACACCTGCACGACCTGCCCTCGACGACATCGATCGCCTGCTGATTCGGGAACTGATGGCCGATGGACGCGCCACGTT
Organism: Nocardia sp. CA-128927; assembly: GCF_050955855.1. Lineage (NCBI taxonomy): Bacteria > Bacillati > Actinomycetota > Actinomycetes > Mycobacteriales > Nocardiaceae > Nocardia > Nocardia sp. CA-128927. The sequence continues at coordinate 1,499,381 of NZ_CP192087.1, forward strand.
GTCGAACCTGGCCGAGAAGGCGAGCCTGTCGGTCTCCGCCGTGCAATCGCGGGTGCGCAGGCTGGAAGCGCGCGGGGTGATCCGCGGCTACACGGCGCACGTCGACCCGGAGGCACTGGGCCAACTGTTGTCGGCATTCGTCGCGATCACTCCTCTCGACCCTTCGCAGCCCGATGACGCCCCGGCAGTGTTGCAGCACATCCCCGGGATCGAGGCGTGCCACTCGGTGGCAGGTGATGAGAGCTACGTCCTGCTGGTCCGGGTGGCCTCGCCACGGCACCTCGAGCAGCTGCTGCAGGAGATCAGAGCGACCGCCAACGTCAGGACCCGAAGCACCATCATCTTGCAGACATTCTATGACAGGTAGCCGTTACGTGTAATTAATCCGCTTTCCTGTACAGAAACCGTAAATTTTCGTATCCTCGGTGATGTGACCATCGAACTGGAACGCACCCGCCCGGCGGTCACCCCCGCCGCCCGGGTGCACGAGATTCTGTCGGCCAGCATCCTCGCTGATGGCTTCGATTTAGTGCTGGACCTACAACAGTCCCGCGGCTGCAAGCTCGTAGACGAACGCGACGGCAGCTCCTACCTAGACATGTTCGGCTTCTTCGCGTCCAACGCGCTGGGGATGAATCACCCCGCGCTGGCCGAAGACGACATCTTCCGCGAGGAGCTGGTGACCGCCGCCCTCAACAAGCCCAGCAACTCCGACATCTACACCGTGGAAATGGCACGGTTCGTCGAGACGTTCGTGCGGGTGCTCGGTGATCCCCGGCTGCCGCACCTGTTCTTCATCGACGGCGGCGGTCTCGCCGTGGAGAACGCGCTGAAGATCGCGTTCGACTGGAAGAGCAGGCACAACGAGAGCAACGGCCGCGCACCGGAACTCGGCACCAAGGTGCTGCACCTGACCGGCGCCTTCCACGGCCGCACCGGCTACACGATGTCGCTGACCAACACCGACCCGGTGAAGACCGCCCGGTTCCCCAAGTTCGACTGGCCGCGCATCGACGCGCCGTACCTGACCGACGACTACGACATCGACGAGGCGGAGGCCCGCGCGCTGGACCAGGCGCGCCGCGCGTTCGCCGAAAACCCGCACGACATAGCGTGTTTCATCGCCGAGCCGATCCAGGGCGAGGGCGGCGACCGGCATATGCGGCCGGAGTTCCTCCAGGCGATGCAGCGGCTCTGCCACGAGAACGACGCGCTGTTCGTGCTCGACGAGGTGCAGACCGGGGTCGGCATGACCGGCACCACCTGGGCCTACCAGCAGCTCGGCGTGCAGCCGGACATCATCGCGTTCGGCAAGAAGACCCAGGTGTGCGGCGTGATGGCCGGCGGGCGGGTCGACGAGGTGCCCGACAACGTGTTCGTGGTCAACTCCCGGATCAACTCGACCTGGGGCGGCAACCTGACCGACATGGTGCGCGTGCGGCGCATTCTCGAGGTGCTGGAACAGGATTCGCTGATCGAGCGGTCGAAGGCGCTCGGCGCGCACCTGCTGGAACGGCTGGAGACCCTGGCCGCGCAGCATCCGAGCATCACCGAGCCGCGTGGGCGTGGGCTGATGTGCGCGGTCACCGTGTCGTCGGTGCAGCTGCGCGACGAGGTGCTCACCGCGTTGCGCGAGCGTGAACACGTGCTGATCCTCGGCACGGGCGAGCGCAGCATCCGCTTCCGGCCGCCGCTGACGGTGACGATTGCCGAGCTGGATGCCGCGCTCGACGCGTTGGATCGGGTGCTCGCCGGATTCGAGTAGGCACCTGCTCGCGGGTTCTACGTAATTGCACGGCAGGCCGGACGGATTCCGTCCGGCCTGCCGTGCGTTTGCGCCGCCTAACAGGATGTTTCCGGCATTCCGCCGCCCTCGGCGCGGACTGCCGCGAAACGCCGGTGCCAGCCTTTAGGCTTCGCACCCATGTCATCTCGTCTTCACCACCCCCTGGCACGGTGCAGCGCGTGAACCGGCAGCGCATGTACTCGGGCTGCGCACCCCATACCCTCGTCGTATCGATCGCGGTGCTGACCGCCGTAACCGGTTGCGCCGCCAGCGAAGCGGGGACGGTCGCGTCGCCCGCGGCCCCCGCCCCCACGAGCGTGGCGGTGCCGGACGGACCGCCGCCACATCTGACGAACCTGCTACCGGGGATGCCGCCGCCGCTGTCGCCGACCGATGTCTACGCGGCGAATCGGGAACTGAGTCCGGCTGTGGCGGACCATCGTCCGTTGGTCTACGTGCCGAACAGCGAGTCGCACTCGGTCTCGGTGATCGATCCGGCCACCTTCGAGGTGATCGACAACTTCCCGGCGGGCGGCGCAGAACCGCAGCACGTGGTGCCGTCCTACGACATGCAGACGTTGTATGTCACCAACGATCTGCCGATCGGCGCGGGCAGTCTGCTGCCGATCGATCCGCGTACCGGCACAGCGGGACAAGCGTTTCCGGTGCGCGATCCCTACAACATGTATTACACGCCGGACGGGCAGTTCGCGGTGGTCGTGGCCGAGGCGGACCGGTCACTCGACTTCTATGACCCGGTGAGCTGGGAGAAGCTGCACTCGATGGCGGTGCCCGACTGTGCGGGCGTCGATCACATGGACTTCACGGCGGACGGTCGCTTCGCGCTGGCCAGTTGCGAATTCATCGGCCGGATGCTGGTTTTCGATGTCGCCGAGCGCAAGGTCGTCAAGATGATCGACCTGCCGGGCGGACGTTCCGGCAAACCGCAGGATGTGAAGCTGTCGCCGGACGGGCGCACCTTCTTCATCGCGGACATGGTCGCCGACGGTGTCTACACCGTGGACGCGCTCACCTTCGAGAACAATGGGTTCGTGCCGACCGGTGCGGGCGCGCACGGCCTTTACGTGACTCGTGACTCCAGTCAGATGCTGATCACCAACCGGCACGAGGGCAGCATCTCGGTCTGGGACTTCGCCGCGAATCAGCTGGTACACAAGTGGTTTCTGCCCGGGGGTGGTAGTCCGGACATGGGCAACATCTCCGCCGACGGCCGCGTCTTCTGGGTGTCCGGCCGTCACCACGGGGAGGTCTACGCCGTAGATATCGTCAACTGGAATCTGTTGGCCCGCATCCCCGTCGGGAAGGGTGCGCACGGTCTGACCGTCTGGCCCCAACCCGGCCGCTACTCGACCGGGCATACGGGCGTCATGCGGTAGATGTTGCCGCCGCGCGCATTTCGTTGTGCCGCGCACGAAATTGCTGGCAATTACATGCGCGGCGGGCGGGGACGTGCGCGGCGGGCGGGGACGTGCGCGGCGGGCGGGGACGTGCGCGGCGGGCGGGGACGTGCGCGACGGGCGGGGATGTGCGCGTCAGTGGGCGGTGGGGTGCAGGCCCAGGGCGCCTTGGACGAATCGGTGGACGGTGGTCAGGCCCGCTTCGAGGGCGGGCTCGTAGCCGTCGCGGGCCCAGCCGGTGAGTTCGGCGTTGCCGTCGCCGGTGGGGCGTGCGCCTACTTCGGCGACCATCTCCGCGGTCGTGGGTTCGCATACCGCCCAGGAGAAGTGGGATTCCTCCGCCCATCCGGCCGTGCGGAGCGCGACATAGTCGGGGTCGGTGATACCGCCCTCAGCCAGTGCGGGACGGTCATCGATGCGGTCGTCGGCGCGCAGCGCACGCAGATACCAGGTTCCCGCGTTGATCTCGATCGGTTCCATCAGTGGCTGCGCCCCAGTGTCGCGGACTCCGGCAGTTGCTCCATACCGCGAGGTTAGCGGCCCGGCCCTGGGCCGATCACGCCGATGGTGTCAGTCGGTGGGCTCGCCGCCGCGGTTCCTGCGGTCGCCGCGGTCTCGGTGGCGATCGCGGCCATGGTCGTGGTCGCCGTGCCTGCCGCCGAACAGCAGGGCGCCCATCAGCGGGATCGCCAGGAACCACAGCCAGCTACCGGTGACGAAGAACAGGATGACCGCGAGGATCGGGACGACCGCCATCACCCGCTCGGGCCATTCGGAGAGGAATCCGGACGCCGATTTGGCCGGTACGGCGGCGGCTTTGACGAGCGGATCCGGCAGGTCGGCGAACACGGGCGTGATGTCGCCGCGCGTGACGGCGGCCGCGATCACCGCGCTGCGCTCGTCGAATTCCGCGACGCTGAGCCGCCCCGCGGCGAAATGGTCGGACAGCCGCTGCATCGCATCCTCGCGTTCCGCGGTGCCGACACGGACTTCGGGTAGCTCCTCCATGAGGAAAGGCTAGCGCCAGGTTCGACGCCGTGCGTAAACCGTTTGCGGCGGCCTTGTGCCACGCGCGCCGAGGGTGGGTGTAGTTGACGACACACTGGCCGGTGGGGCAGGGCGGGGTTAGGCTCCGAAGGAGGTTGGGTTCTTTGGTGTTCGCGGTGTGAGCTGGTGTTTTCCAGTGACGCCGTGGTTGATCGGAGACCGGCGGGCCGGGCCTGGACAAGTCGACGGTGACTGGAGGTTCGCGATGGGGGAGGTGCGATTCGGGGGTTACCGGCTGGAGCGGTTGCTCGGTCGGGGTGGGATGGGTCAGGTCTGGCTGGCGTATGACGATGCGGGCGCGCGGTGGGTGGCGTTGAAGCTCTTACCAACCGAGCTCGCGGCGGATGCGGGGTATCGCAAGCGATTCGAGCGAGAGGCCGAGGTGGTGGCCCGGCTGCGCGATCCGCATATTCCGCGGATCCATCGGTTCGGGGAGATCGATGGTCGGTTGTTCATCGACATGGAATTCGTCGAGGGGCGTGATCTGGCGAGCAAGGTGGCTGCCGGGGTGTTGGCGCCCGCGGCGGCCGTCGGCATCGTCGGACAGGTGGCGGCTGCGCTGGATGTGGCGCATCGCGCCGGGTTGGTGCATCGGGATGTCAAGCCGTCCAACATCGTTGTGCATTCCAGTGGGTTTGCGTACCTGATCGACTTCGGTATTGCGCACGGGATCGGCCAAACTGCGGTCACCACAACGGGGTTGGCGATCGGCACTCTAGCGTACATGGCGCCGGAACGGTTTACCGGTAAGGCGGACGCGCGTTCTGACGTGTACTCGCTGGCCTGTGTTCTCTACGAATGCCTCACTGCCGCTCGTCCTTACGGGGATACCGATCCGGCTCAGCAGATGCATGCGCACCTGATGACCGATCCGCCTCGTGCCGCGTTGCGCAATGCGGCGGTTCCTGCCGCGTTGGATGTCGTCATCACTCGCGGTATGGCCAAGAGTCCGGCTGACCGCTATTCCACCGCAGGCGATTTCGCTGCTGCTGCATATGTCGCAATCGGAGGCTCGCCCGCGTCGCCTGTGGCTCCGCCCAAATCGCTTGCGCTGACCAAGGTGCTGCCGGAATCCGGCCCCACACCTACTCGCGTGGAGACCCGTCGCGGGGAATCCGCAGGGCTCATGCAGAGTCCGCCGCAATCCAGTCCCGTGCCCGCGGGCTCAGAGCCCGCTGTGCGCGGGGCGAAACCGCTTGCGCCGACGAAGGTTATGCCGGAGCCCGGACCGACGCCGACTCGGGTGCAGACTCGGTTCGAGGTGCCGCCTGCGAGTTATCCTCCGCCGCAGTCGTATCCGGCGTCGGCCCGTGCTGTTGCGCAGTATCGAGCGTCTGCTGAAGCGCGCGCGTATTACGCACAGCGGGGTGCCGCAATATCGGATTACCTTGCGCCACAGTCAGGTTCTGCTGCTAGGCAGGCGGGTGCGGCCGCGAGGTTGCGAGCTCTCGTGCTCCAGCGTTCGACTCCGTCGAAGCCGGGAACCGTAGGTCCGGCCGCGGGTCCCAGGGTTGCGCTGTCCCGTCCAGGGGCTCCGCAGCAGCGCTACCCCGTTGGGTACGGTCGCAAAGTCTTCCCGGCTCCGGCGAAACCACCCAAGTATCAGCGGTATTCGGATGCTCGTCGTCCGGTCGTTCCGGTGCGGCGGCCCCGGCGCAAGCGCGGTGGTGTGCTGTCCAAGGTGATCGGTGCGCTGGTCGTCATCTTCCTCGCGCCGTTCATGTTGGCGGCGGGATGTCTCGCGCTGTTGTCGGGTAGCCGGGTCGGCGACTCGGGCGGAACCGGTGCGCCCAGGCCGACGGTGACGGCCGAGGAGAACCCGGCGCCACCGCCCGAACAGCCTGATGCGCCGGGACTTCCGGCCGCCGGTACTCCGGTGCGGGACGGCAAGTTCGAGTTCGTCGTGAGCGACGTCGACACCGGCGTGCACCGCGTCGGCCTCCAGTCGGCGACGGGTTCGTTCGTCATCGTCACCCTCGACGTCCGCAACATCTCCGACGAGTCGAAGTGGTTCCTCCCGGTCGGCCAGCGCCTCTTCGACACGCAGGGCACCCCGTTCGACCACAACGTCACCGCGACCATGTGGCAGTCGGCCCAGCACGGCTACAACTACTCGTTCGAACTCCCACCCGGCCAATCCGCAACCACCCAACTGGTTTTCGACGTGCCCCCCGCCACAACGCCAACCCACCTGGAACTACACGACTTCGTCCTATCCAACGGCGTCGCCGCCCGCCTGGACTAGCGCCCTACCGACAGCAAGATCCGCACCCTGACTCGGGATCCGCACCGAGAATAGGGCCCTGAAGCCAGTGCGGATCCCGAGTCAGGGTGCGGATTCTGGGCGATACGTCGGGGGTCAGGCGACGCGGACGGTGTCGGATAAGACCGCAAGGATCGCGCGGCGGCCGATCTCCAATGCCTCGGCGAGCAGGGTGGTGTCGCGGGCGGCGCTGTCGATGTCGGGGGAGCCGAGGGGCGGGTGGATCTGCATGACGGCGTCGCCGAGTTCGGCGAGGGCGTTGTCTTCGACCGCTTGCTGGTTCGGGCGCTGGATCCAGGCGCGGTAGGCGCCGGGGGCGATGGCACGCAGGTAGCCGCCGCCGACGATGCGGTGCAGCAGCGAGGCGGGTGGCCGTTGCTCATCGATGCGGCGGGTGCGCAGGACGAGGGCGTGGGTGGCGCCGTCGCGGACGGCGGTGCGGATCGGGACGGTTTCGGTGAGGCCGCCGTCGAAGTAGTGCGCGCCGCCGAGCGGGACCGGTGGACCGGCGAGGATGGGCAGGCCCGCGGAGGCCCGCAGCGCGCGCATGAGGGTGCGTTTGTCGACGATGTGCGGGTGCAGGTCCACCGCGCGGCCGGTGCGGATGTCGGTGGCGATGGGGTGAAAGGTGGTGGGGTTGGCCAGGATCGCCGGGAAGTTCATCCCCTCGATGCCGTCGTAGACCTGGTGCACCAGGTAGCGCAGGTCGAAGGCGGGGCGCCCGCGCAGCATCCGGCGCGGATCGATGGCGCGGCGCATGATCTCCGGATCGGTCCAGGAGCGCATGCCCGACACCGCGCGGCCGCCGAGCAGCCAGGCACCGTTGATCGCGCCCGCCGAGGTGCCGTAGACGGCGTCGAAGACCGCGCCGAGCCCGAGTTCCTCGATGGCCGACACCATGCCGCTGGAGTACACGCCGCGACTGCCGCCACCCTCGACGACGAGCACCAGCCGATTCCCGTCGGCGCGAGTTCCGGCGGCGCGGCGGGCGCGGATCATCTCCGCGACGGCGGAGATGCTCGGCGTACTGGTCACTGGTTCACGATACGACAGAGCGGGCGCGGACGTCATTGTCCTGCGCCCGCTCGAAGCGGTGTTCGCCGTACGTTTACGCGAGCAGCACCACTTGGTCGCATGCGGTCCGGTGGACCGCAATCGGCTCTTACTTGATCTCGGCGAGCACCGTGCCCTGGGTGATCGCGGCACCGGCCTCGACGGACAGCCCGGTGATCACACCCGCCTTGTGCGCGTTGACCGGGTTCTCCATCTTCATGGCCTCGAGCACCACGATCAGGTCACCCGCCTCGACGGTCTGGCCCTCTTCCACGGCCACCTTCACCACGGTGCCCTGCATGGGCGCGGTGACCGCGTCACCGGAGGCCGCACCGGCACCGGCGCCGCCACGCTTGCGCGGCTTGGGCTTCTTGCGCACCACACCGGCGCCGTTGCCCGCGGCAACAGCACCGCCGCCACCGAGGCTGAACTGACCGGGCAGCGACACCTCGACGCGACGTCCGCCGACCTCGACGACCACCTTCTGCCGGGGCAGATCGTCGTCCTCGTCATCGGCCTGCGCACCGCTGGTGAACGGCTCGACGGTGTTGTTCCACTCGTTTTCGATCCACTTGGTGTAGACGTCGAACTTGGTGCCGTCACCGATGAACGCCGGATCCTCGACGATCGCGCGGTGGAACGGGATGACCGTGGCGAGCCCGTCGACCTCGTACTCGGCCAGCGCGCGCCGGGCCCGCTCGAGCGCCTGGGTGCGGTCCTCGCCGGTGACGATCAGCTTGGCCAGCATCGAGTCGAACTGCCCGCCGATCACGCTGCCTTCCACCACACCGGAATCCACGCGCACACCGGGACCGCTCGGCTCCTTGTAGACCGAGACCGGTCCGGGCGCGGGCAGGAAGCCGCGACCGGCGTCCTCACCGTTGATGCGGAATTCGAACGAGTGACCGCGCGGGGTCGGGTCTTCCTTGATCGTCAGCTCTTCGCCGTTGGCGATGCGGAACTGCTGGCGTACCAGGTCGATGCCTGCGGTCTCCTCGGTGACCGGGTGCTCGACCTGCAGGCGGGTGTTCACCTCGAGGAACGACACCGTCTCGCCCTGCACCAGGTACTCGACCGTGCCGGCGCCGTAGTAGCCGGCTTCCCTGCAGATCGCCTTGGCCGAGGCGTGGATCTTCGCGCGCACGTCGTCGGACAGGAACGGCGCGGGCGCCTCCTCGACGAGCTTCTGGAAACGACGCTGCAGCGAGCAGTCGCGGGTACCGGCGACCACCACGTTGCCGTGCTGGTCGGCGATCACCTGCGCCTCGACGTGGCGGGCCTTGTCCAGGTACTGCTCGACGAAGCACTCGCCGCGACCGAACGCGGCGACCGCCTCGCGGGTGGCCGACTCGAACAGCTCGGGGATCTCCTCGATGGTGTGCGCGACCTTCATGCCGCGGCCACCGCCACCGAAGGCGGCCTTGATCGCGACCGGCACGCCGTACTCCTTGGCGAAGGCGACGACCTCGTCGGCGTTCTTCACCGGGTCCTTGGTGCCCGCGGCCATCGGGGCCTTGGCGCGCTCGGCGATGTGCCGCGCGGTGACCTTGTCGCCGAGGTCGCGGATCGACTGCGGGGACGGGCCGATCCAGATCAGCCCGGCGTCGATGACGGCCTGGGCGAAGTCGGCGTTCTCGGAAAGGAATCCGTAGCCGGGGTGGATGGCGTCGGCGCCGGAGCGCGACGCGGCATCGAGGATCTTGTCGAACACGAGGTACGACTCGGCCGAGGTCTGGCCGCCGAGCGCGAAGGCCTCATCGGCGAGCTTCACGAACGGGGCTTCGGCATCCGGCTCCGCGTAGACCGCGACGCTGCCGATGCCGGCATCCTTGGCCGCCCGAATCACGCGCACCGCGATCTCGCCTCGGTTGGCTACGAGTACCTTCGTGATCCGTGCGCTGGCGTGGCTGGGCACTGAGCCTCCTGTGTGAAATCTTTTTTAGTCGCCCCGTGGTCGACGAAACTACGTCTGGGCGAGTGTAGGCAGTCTGCCAACAGACGCCGAACTCGGCCAGTCCTACTGAACAGTAGGTGGCGGATCACAGTTGGGCTATCCCCAGGAAATACGTGCGTGCGCTACTTGCCGCGGACCCGGCGTGCGGTACCGGCCGGCGCCGCACCGGGTTCAGTCCCCTTGGCGATCGGCATGCGCACCGAATTGCCCCATTCGGTCCACGAACCGTCGTAGTTGCGCACGGTGTCGAAGCCGAGCAGGTAGGTCAGTACGAACCAGGTGTGGCTGGAGCGTTCGCCGACCCGGCTGTAGACCACCACATCGTCCTCGGCGGCCAGCGTGCCGTAGATCGCGTCCAGCTCGGCGCGCGAGCGGAAGCGGCCGTCGTTGTTGAACGCCTCGGTCCACGGAATGTTCGCGGCGGTCGGGATGTGCCCGCCGCGCAGCGCCGCGTCCTCCGGGTTGATCGGCGGCTGGATCAGCGCGCCGGAGTACTCCTCGGGCGAGCGCACGTCGATCAGCGGCTTGCCGAGGTGGGCGAGCACGTCCTCGCGGAACGCGCGGACGCTGCTGTCGTCGCGTTTGACCGCCGGATAGTCGCTGTGGGTGAGGTGTGGGGTGTCGAAAGTGGTGTCGCGTTCCTCGGAAATCCACGCGCCGCGACCGCCGTCCAGCAACCGCACATCTTGATGTCCGAACAAAGTGAAAACCCACAATGTGTGCGCCGCCTGCGCGTTGCCCCGGTCACCGTAGATCACCACGGTATCGTCTCGGTCGATTCCCTTGGCGCGCATCAACTCGGTGAATCGGGCACCGTCGATGTAGTCACGTGTGACGGGATCGTTCAGATCGCCCCGCCAATCGATCTTGGTAGCGCCTGGAACATGTCCTATGTCATAGAGCAATATGTCCTCGTTGGACTCGACGATCTTGAGTCCTGACGTGCCGATGTTTGCCGACAGCCACTCTGTGGTTACTAGTCGGTGAGGATGTGCGTAAGAACCAAATGCGGGATGAGGGTCCGGAGCAGCGGGCACGATGTGGGTCCTTCACGCGTGGTAGACGGCGGTTTCAGCGGTTCGGGTCTCACAGTGATGGTATGTGTGAGGCGTTAGTGGCTCTCGTTTCAGATCACAAATCGGCTGAATGAGCGAATAAATCGCACCTGCATCCGATAAAGTCTCCCGGGAGGAGGGGTGAGCTATGTCCGATTCTTGGCCGCGGCGGCGACTGCTCGCGATCCTACGTGGCGCCAGCGAGCCTCTCGACGCCCAGGAACTGGCCAGAATCACCGGACAACACGTCACCACGGTTCGGTTTCATCTGGACGTGCTCACCAGGGAATCCCTGGTGCGGCAATTTCAGCAACCGCCGCGGGGTCGAGGTCGTCCGCGCATCGGATACAGCGCGGTGCAGCGATCGGTCGGTTATCAGGAACTCGCGCAGGTGCTCGCCGACCAACTCGGTCCCGATCCGCGCAGGCGTTCCGAGGCGGCCATCGCGGCCGGGCGTTCGTGGGGCGCCAAGCTCGACGCCGGTGACCATCGGGTCGAGTCACTGGAGGACGCCAAAGACGTCACCATGACGGTGCTTTCGGAGCTGGGCTTCGCGCCGGAACGCGATCCGAACGAGACCAGCGAACAGGCCCTCATCCGGCTCACCGCCTGCCCGCTGCGCGAACTCGCGCGCACGCACTCCGAGGTGGTGTGCGGTGTGCACCTGGGGCTGATCAAAGAGCTCCTGGATCGCAACGGCGCGCGCGGCGACGTGAATGTGCGCCTGCATCCGTTCGTCGAGCCGGAGCTGTGCGTGGTCCGGTTGGAGATGATGGCGCGCCGCGAACAGGAGATGCGGCGCGAGCCGGACGGTCGCGAGGTCGTCACGGTTCCGGTGGCCGGCGATGCGGCGGGTTCCGAGCCGCTGATCGCGCCGCCGTCAGGTGGCCGGGTGGCCCCACAACTGCGTAACGGCGACCCCAACGTCGCCAAGCAGTCGGCGCAGCAGTGGTAAGCCGATCCCGATCACGCTCGACGGATCGCCATCGATGCGGTCGACGAACCAGCCGCCCAGTCCGTCGAGGGTGAACGCGCCCGCCACCTGGAGCGGCTCGCCGGTGGCGATGTAGGCGTCCAGCTCGTCGGGTTCCGGCTTGGCGAAATGCACTGTGGTGGAACTGCAGTCGATGGCTTCGGCGGTGATTCGGCCGTCCTGAATGCGCAGCACGCAGTGTCCAGTTACCAGATCGGCGCTGCGCCCGGCCATTTCGCCCCAGCGGGCCCTGGCGACATCGGCGGTGTGCGGCTTGCCCTGTAGCTCGCCGTCCACCAGCAGCATCGAATCACAGCCGACGACAACACAATCGGGGCCGAGTTCGGGAATCGTCGCGGCGACCGCGGCGGCCTTGGCCTTGGCCAGCTCGACGACGACCACCTTGGGCGAGGTGCCGTCGGGCAGCGCGGCCGCGATCGCGTCCTCGTCCACGTCGGACACCCGAACGATCGGATCGATGCCCGCCGAGCGGAGTACTTCCCGACGGGCCGGGGACGCGGAGGCGAGAACGAACTTCGTCACCCGCGCAGGTGCGACAGCTGCGGGAAGGCGTAGGGGGAGAACGGGGAGGTGCCCCGGTGCATGAAGGTGGGGCGACCCCACATGTCCGCCGGGCCGGACGGACCGGCCGCAGCGGCGTCCGCGGCCGCGGACAGCACACAGACCAGTGCCGCGATCTCCTCGTCGCTCGGGTTGCCCTTCACGACGGTGAAGAACGGTGCCGCGGCCTGAGTCGCGGACTCGGCGACGGTCGTGTCGACGCTGTGCGCCGCAACGACCTCGTCGGTGCTCGAGCCGAGGGTCAGGTCGAGTTCGGCGGCGGTGAGTACATCTTGTTCTGCCACGGTTGTCACAGTGCCAGATCCTCTCTTTGCCTGATCAGGCGGTGTTCTGAATTCGGAATCAGCGGGCGGATGATGCGATCATCCTCAGATCCACTCATTGCGTCTCTACCACCAGTGTGCGCGGCCTACCCAGGGTATCGCTGGATCCCAGCCGGGTGTTGCGGCCGGAATCACAGCGGGATGTTGCCGTGCTTCTTCGGCGGCAGCGTTACCATCTTGCGCTCGAGCAGCCGCAGCGCCGAGACGATCTGGCCGCGGGTGTGCGAGGGCGGGATGACCGCGTCCACATAGCCGCGCTCGGCGGCGATGTAGGGGTTCACCAAGGTGTCCTCGTACTCGTTCTGCAGCTGAAGCCGCAGCGCATCGACGTCGTCGCCGCCCTTCGCCGCATCGGCGAGCTGCTGGCGGTAGACGAAGCCGACGGCGCCGGAGGCGCCCATCACGGCGATCTGCGCGGTCGGCCAGGCCAGGTTCACATCGGCGCCCATGTGCTTGGAACCCATCACGTCGTAGGCGCCGCCGTATGCCTTGCGGGTGATGACCGTGATCTTTCCCACAGTCGCCTCGCCGTACGCGTAGAGCAGCTTCGCGCCGCGCCGGATGATGCCGTTGTACTCCTGCCCGGTGCCCGGCAGGAAGCCCGGAACGTCGACCAGGGTCAGGATCGGAATGTTGAACGCGTCGCAGGTGCGCACGAACCGCGCGGCCTTCTCCGAGGCGTCGATGTCCAGGCAGCCGGCGAACTGGGTGGGCTGGTTGGCCACGATGCCGACGCTGCGGCCGTCGATCCGGCCGAAGCCGACGATGATGTTCATCGCGCGCTCGGCCTGCACCTCGAGGAACTCGTCGTCGTCGAGCAGGCGCCGGATCACCTCGTGCATGTCGTACGGCTGGTTCGGCGAGTCCGGGATGATCGAGTCCAGCTCGCGGTCTTCCTCGGTGAGCGAGTCCTCGATGGCGCCGTCGATCGGGTCGGTGGCCGGGAAACGCGGCGCGTCGGCGCGGTTGTTGCTCGGCAGGTAGGACAGTAGATCCTTGACGTAGTCGAGCGCGTCCTGCTCGCCGGAGGCAACGTAGTGCGCGACACCGGATTTCACCATGTGCGTCTGCGCGCCGCCCAGGTCCTCCATGGTGACGTCCTCGCCGGTGACCGTCTTGATGACGTCGGGTCCGGTGACGAACATCTGGCTGGTCCCGTCGACCATCACCACGAAGTCGGTGAGCGCGGGGGAGTACACGTGGCCGCCCGCGGCCGCGCCCATGATCAGCGAGATCTGCGGGATCACGCCGGAGGCCTGGATGTTGCGGTGGAAGATCTCGCCGTAGAGGCCGAGCGAGACGACGCCCTCCTGGATGCGCGCGCCCGCGCCCTCGTTGATGCCGACCAGCGGACGGCCGGTCTTGAGCGCCAGGTCCATCACCTTGACGATCTTCTCGCCGTAGACCTCGCCGAGGCTGCCACCGAACACGGTGACGTCCTGGCTGAAGATGCAGACGTCGCGGCCGTCGATGGTGCCGTAGCCGGTCACCACGCCGTCGCCGAGCGGCCGGTTCTCGGCCAGGCCGAAGTTCACGCTGCGGTGCCGCGCCAATGCGTCGAGTTCGACGAAGGAGCCCTCGTCCAGCAGTGCCAGGATGCGCTCGCGGGCGGTCATCTTGCCCTTGGCGTGCACCTTGTCGACCGCGGCCTCACCCATCGGGTGCTGCGCCTCATCCAGCCGATTCCGCAGGTCAGCCAGCTTCCCGGCGGTGGTGTGGATGTCGGGGGCGCCCGCTGGATCTTGCGCGGACTGCTGCTGGACACTCGTCATGGCTCCGGAGTGTAACGAGTGGCAGTGTTTCCCACTAACCGAGTGCGGGCTACCGGTGGGTAAAAACGTGCAGCTAGATCGCGTTGTCGGGGCGAAAATGCCAGGTCGATTGGCGCGTTTGCGCCGGTAGAAAACCGGTATCGCCCGGCACTGGGGTCCAGTTAGCCTGGAGGAGTCCAGTTTTCGTGCTCAGGGGGAGGAGCCCAGTTATGTGGGAATGGAGCAAGGCCGTCGCGGAACACGCGGCCGCCGCGTCGTGGACCAGCTGTCACAACTTCGAGACGGAGCCGACCATCGTCGACCCGGATTTCCGGACGCAGGCCGAGACTGGGGACGCCGAGGGCACCGACGGTGCGGCCCGCGCACCGAGTGACGGGTACATGCTCGTCGGATAACCGAGTACGACCTCGTCGGTCAGGCCACTGCGCACCAAGTAGCCTGCCCGTGTGACCAGGTCTCCTTTGGATGCAGAGCAGTTGCGACGCAGTCTCGTCGAATTGCCCGAGCTGTCGTTCTTCCGCCACATCGAGGTGGTGGAGTCGACCGGGTCCACCAACGCGGACCTGATCGCGCGCGCAGGCGAACCGGACGCCGATCGCGCGGTACTCCTTGCAGAGGCGCAGGAGCAAGGGCGCGGCAGACACGCACGCACCTGGGTAAGCCCGCCGCGGGCGCAGATCTCGATGTCGCTACTGGTGCGACTGGACGGGATCGAGCCCGCGGTGCTCGGCTGGCTGCCCCTGCTCACCGGCATCGCCGTGGTGGACGCACTGCGCGCGACCGCCGATGTCAACGCGAATCTCAAGTGGCCCAACGATGTGCTGATCGATGGCCGCAAAGTGGCGGGCATCCTGGCCGAGGTCGCGACCGGCAGCGAGGCGCCGGCAGTGGTCGTCGGAATGGGGCTGAACGTCAGCCTCGCCGAGGCGGAACTGCCGGTGCCACATGCCATTTCGCTCACCATCGCCGGTGCGGCGAACGCCGACCGGACGCTGATCGTGCAATCGATGCTGACCGAATTCGCCCGCCGTTTCACGGCCTGGCGCGACGCGGGCTGGCAGACCACCGACCTCGCCGCCGCCTATCGCGACCGGTGCGCGACGCTGGGCGTGCAGGTACGCGCCGAACTGCCCGGTGGCCGCACCCTCACCGGCATCGCCACCGACATCGACGACGCAGGCCGCCTGCTGATCGGTGACCAGCCCGTCTCCGCCGGCGACGTCACCCACCTCCGCGCCACCTGAAACGAAACAGCCGCACACCTTCTGATTTCCCGCACGGGTGTCCGCACGTGAATCGCGGTGCGAGAAATCAGAAGATGTGCGGCTGTTCGCAATCAGGCTGGTTGGAGGGCGGCCTTCGCCGCTTCCCTGGCGAACATGCGGTCGCGCTGTTCCTCGAACTTGAGGACGTCTTGCCCCAGCTTTTCCAGATACTGGCCGAGCTGCTCCCGTGCCTGCTCGCCGCGTGGCCCGAAGTCGTTGCGCTCGAATATGTTCCATTGCTTGAGCACCGGTGCTACCACCTCTTCGAGATGCTGTCGCAGGTCGTATATGCCGTGTTTTGCCATCATTGCGCCGTTGCGGCGGAAGTTGGGCATGCCCGCGCCGGGCATGGTGAAGAAGACCAGGGTTTTGGTGATCGCCATCATCGCCTGATCGGGTACCAGGTCCAGGCCCGCGCCGCACAGGGTGCGGTAGAAGATCATGTGCAGGTTCTCGTCAGCGGCGATGCGCTGCAGCATGCGATCGGCGACGGGATCGTTGCACACCCGGCCCGTGTTGCGGTGCGAGACGCGAGTAGCCAGCTCCTGGAAGGTCACATAGGCGACGTTGTCCAGGAAACCGCCCCAGCCGTCGGGCGAGTGGGCGCCGTTGGTCATGTGGATCATCCTGGCCTCTTCCAGCGCGACCGGGTCGACGCCACGGGTGACCACCAAGTAGTCGCGTATCGCGATGCCATGCCGGTTTTCCTCGGCGGTCCAGCGTCCCACCCAGGTCCGCCATGCGCCGTCGTTGGAGAAGTTCTGCGAGATCTCACGGTGATAGGACGGCAGATTGTCCTCGGTGAGCAGGTTGGTGATCATGGCGATCTTGGCCACTTCACTCAGCGTCGACTGCTCGGGCGCCCAATCCTGCCCACCCATCGCGGCGAAGTTGCGGCCCTCGTCCCACGGGACGTAGTCATGCGGATGCCAGTCCTTCGCCATCGACAGGTGCCGGTTCAACAGCTGTTCGGCCACAGGCTCGAGTTCGGTCAGGATTTCCAGCTGAGTCAGGTCTTTGGTCACACATGCCTCCACGGGTCGTAATTCGTCGACTTTGTTCGAGCAGAACTGCTTACGGACAGAGCTTCGAGCCAGATCGAGCGGAGAACTTTCCTGCCGAGAGCGCTTGCGCGAGCGGACGCTCGGGGCCGCGCGGACACGACACACGCAGGCAGACGATTGTGCAGCACGACGCGGTTCAGTGTCGGCATTTCGGCAACTTCACGCGGTAGTGTTCCGCCCATGGGTTATCCGGAGGATGTGCTTGCGCCGGAAGAGCAGCTGATTCTGCACCGTCATCCGCACTGGAAGATGTTGTTCTGGCCGATCGTGACGTTGATCGTGATCACCGCACTCGCCGGTTTCGCAGGGGGACTGGCTTCGCGCAAAGCCGAGGGAACCACGCGGACGGCGCTGTTGATCGCGGTACTCGTGGTCTGGGTGGTCATCGTGGTGTGGCGTTGTGTCGCACCGGTTCTCAGCTGGAAGTCGACGCATTTCATCATCACCGACCGGCGCGTGCTGGTTCGGCAGGGCGTGCTCACGCACACCGGCATCGACATTCCGATGAGCCGCATCTCGAGTGTGCAGTTCCGGCACGGGCTGTTCGATCGGATGCTCGGCACCGGCACGTTGATCATCGAGTCGTCCTCGTCGGAGCCGCTCGAGTTCGACGACATCCCGGCTGTGCAGAAGGTGCACGCGTTGATGTACCACCAAGTCTTCGACGTCGAAAACGGGGATAATGGGCGGGGCGATCGTGGGGGCGAACACAGGAGCGAGCGCGGCGACTACCGATGAATGAAGCATCGCGCATGAGGGATGGGGGGCGGGTGACGGGCAGGCCCGTTAACCTGGTCATATGACGGCCGTACTGCTAGCAGAAGACGACGAGGCGATTGCCGCGCCGTTGTCGCGCGCACTGGGGCGCGAGGGGTACTCGGTCACCGTCGAGCGCTTCGGTCCCGCCGTGCTCGAGCGGGCCCTGGAGGGCCATCACGATCTCCTCATTCTCGACCTCGGCCTGCCCGGCATGGACGGGCTCGAGGTGTGCCGCCAGGTCCGTGCCCGCGGTGCCGACCTGGCCGTGCTGATGCTCACCGCGCGCACCGACGAGGTCGATTTCGTGGTCGGGCTGGACGCGGGCGCCGACGATTACGTCGGCAAGCCGTTCCGTCTCGCCGAGCTGCTGGCCCGGGTGCGAGCGTTGTTGCGGCGCAGCGGGATCGGCGACGACACGGTGGAGGTCGGCGGTATCCGGCTGGAGCCGGCCGCGCGCCGGGTGCTGGTGAACGGCGTCGAGATCGGCCTGGCGAACAAGGAATACGAGCTGCTGAAGGTGCTGATCGACCGCGCCGGCCAGGTGGTGCCGCGCGAGACCATCCTGCGCGAGGTCTGGGGCGACGCCGAGTTGCGCGGCTCCAAGACTCTCGACATGCACATGTCCTGGCTACGCCGCAAGATCGGCGACGAGGGCCCGATGGCCGAGCGGCGCATCGTCACCGTGCGCGGTGTCGGATTCCGCCTGAACACCGACTGACGTGCGACGCAGAATCCTCCGGTCCATGCTCACCGTGCTCACGCTGACCACGGTGGTGCTCGGCGTACCGCTGATCTACACGGCCTGGCTGTGGGTCGAGGACATCACCCGCGACGACCTGCAGAGCAAGCTCGAGCGGATCGCCACGGCGATCATCGTCCAGGAACACGGCGATGGCATGGTGTTCGGCGAGCTCGACACTCGATCGGTCGAACCGCTGCTACCGCAGGACGGCAAGCTCACGATCATCTATCCGGCGCCGCAGGACAACGCCTCACGGGTGGACATCGGCGTGGACCAGGTTTCCGACCCCCTGGTCGAGTCGCTGTCGATGGGAACCAAGGGATCGCTACGCCTGGAGGTCCCCGCCGCGCCGATGCACGCCAGGCAGCGCCAGGCCGTCGGAGTGGTGGCCTTGGCGGTGCTCGCCTCGCTCGGCGCCGCGGTGTCGGTCGCAGTGATCACCGCGCGCCGGGTCGCCGACCCGCTGCGCGATGTGGCGGCCCGCGCGGCGCGGCTGGCCATGGGCGACTTCCGGCCGGACCCGCGCAGGCACGGCATCTCCGAACTCGATCGCGTCTCCGACGTGCTCGACTCGGCGACCGTCGAGATCGCCGGGCGGCTGCAGCGTGAGCACGCGTTGGTGGCGGACGTTTCGCATCAGCTGCGCAGCCGCCTCACCGCGGTGCGCCTGCGGCTGGACGAGTTGTCCACGCACGCCGATCAAGAGGTGGTGCACGAGGCCGAGGAGGCGATGGCGCAGGTCGATCGGCTCACCGACGCGATCGATGACCTGGTGCGCGCCTCCCGTGACGAGGACGCCGCGGACCTGGATCCGGTGCCGGTGATGGCGGAGTTGCGCGGTGTGGTCGACGAATGGACGCATCCGTTCGCCGAGAAGGGCCGGACGCTGAATCTCATCGGGGACGAGTCGTTGCTGGCACCCATCACCGGATCGCGATTGCGCGAGGCGGTCTCGGTGCTCGTGGACAACGCGCTGATGCACGGCGGCGGGACCTGCACGGTGTCTGTGCGAACCGTCCGTCCCGGGGTCGATCGGGATCCGCTGGTGTGTGTGGAGGTCGCCGACGAAGGCGACGGAGTGCGGGATGAATTGGCGCCGCACATCTTCGACCGGGGTTTCTCCGCGGGCGGTTCGACCGGTGTCGGATTGGCGTTGGCCAGGGCATTGGTGGAGGCCGACGGTGGGCGGCTCGAATTGCAGCGACGCAGGCCCGCGTTGTTCGCGGTATTCCTCGGCTCGTCCGCTTATCGCACGGCGAACGCGGTGGTCACCGAGCCGCGGTGAGTCAGTTGCGGCGGAATTCCTCTTCGACCAGGTCTTCGAATTCGGCGGCGATCTCGTTCATTTCGTCGGGGAAGACCCAGCGGCGCATCGCCCAGAAACGGAACGCCATCTGGAGCAGGTTGCCGATGACGAAGGCGCTGATGAAGTCCGCGACGTTCTCGACGGTGAAGCTCACGTCGGGCTGGCGCAGATCGAAGACGTAACTCGAGATCCACAGCGGAATGAAGGCGAGCACGACGCCGACGCCGCTGACTCCGAAGAACAGCAAGGCTTCGTGATGCCGCTCGCGGCCGCCGCGATTCCGGAACGACCATTCGCGATTGAGGATGTAGGACGCGATGACCGCGACCACACCCGAGATGATCTTCGCGGTGACCGGCTTCTCGGAAAGCACGGTCCATTTGAGCGCGTAGAAGATGCCGCTATCGATCACGAAGGTCGTCGCACCGACGATGGCGAACTTGATCAGTTCCCGATGCCGGTACGCGATATCCGCGAGCGGCTTGGGGAGGACGCTCACCACGTCGTCGACGAATGACACGGGGCCGAGTGTACCGCTACCCGGTGGTGGTGCCTCGGGTCATACAAGACCAGACCGCAACTGGTGACGATCGGTCATGTGCTCCCGCGTGGGGGCATTTCCGCCGGTTATGACAATATTGTCCGACGTGAGGGAGCGGAGCGAGCGAACCGTAGATACAGGGCCTTTTGGGGCCACGATGGAGCCGAGCGCCAGCGAGGCGGAATCGTGAGCCCCGGCCGGTCCTTCGATCCCTCAGCTATGCCCACCGTCACAATGATCGGCGGTGGCCAGTTGGCGCGCATGACGCACCAGGCCGCGATCGCGCTCGGCCAGCGGCTACGCGTGCTCGCCGAGAACCCGGACGACCCGGCCGCGCAGGTCAGCCCCGAGGTCGTGCTCGGTAGTCACAACGATCTGACCGCGCTGCGCAAGGCCGCGATCGGGTCGCACGCGCTGACCTTCGATCACGAGGGCGTGCCCACCGGGCATCTCGAGGCGCTGGTCGCCGAGGGGGTGAACGTGCAGCCGCCGCCGCGGGCGCTGATCTTCGCGCAGGACAAGATGGCCATGCGGATCAAGCTGTCCGAGCTCGGCCTGCCGGTGCCCGCGTTCGCGCCGGTGGCCGAGGTGGCCGACGTGGTGCGGTTCGGCGATGAGCAGGGCTGGCGGATCGTGCTCAAAGCGGTGCGTGGTGGTTACGACGGTCGCGGTGTGTGGATGCCGGAGTCGGCGGACGAGGCCGCGGCGATCGTGACCGATCAGCTCGCGCACGGTGTGCAGTTGCTCGCCGAGGCGAAGGTGGATCTGAAGCGCGAGCTGTCGGCGATGGTGGCGCGGTCGCCGTTCGGGCAGGCCGCGACCTGGCCGGTGGTGGAGACCGTGCAGCGCAACGGTCAGTGCGCCGTGGTGATCGCGCCGGCGCCGGATCTCGATGACGATCTGGCCGCCGAGGCGGAGACGCTGGCGCTCAACCTGGCCAAGGAGCTCGGCGTTGTCGGTGCGATGGCGGTGGAGCTGTTCGAAACGCACGAGGGCAAGCTGCTGGTGAACGAGTTGGCGATGCGTCCGCACAACTCCGGGCACTGGGGCATGGACGGTGCCCGCACCGGCCAGTTCGAGCAGCATCTGCGTGCGGTGCTGGACTACCCGCTCGGTGACACCAGTCCGCTGGCCCCGGTCACCGTGATGGCCAACATCCTCGGTGCGGCCGAGGCGCCCGCGATGTCGATGGACGAGCGCCTGCACCATCTCTTCGCGCGGATGCCCGACGCCAAGGTGCACATGTACGGCAAGGGCGAACGCCCCGATCGCAAGATCGGGCACATCAACATCCTCGGTGATGAGGTCGCCGTGGTGCGAGAACGAGCTGAGCGGGCGGCACAGTGGATGTCGCGCGCGGTATGGACCGATGGATGGGATCCCCATGAGTGACGTGAGCACCCCCCAGGTCGGCCTGATCATGGGCAGTGACTCCGACTGGCCGACCATGGAAGCCGCCGCGGAAGCGTTGGCGGAGTTCGGCATTCGCTTCGAGGTCGGTGTCGTCTCGGCGCACCGCACCCCCCAGCGCATGCTCGACTACGCCCGCGACGCCGCCGACCGCGGCCTCCAGGTCATCATCGCCGGTGCCGGCGGCGCCGCCCACCTCCCCGGCATGGTCGCCTCCGCGACCCCCCTCCCCGTCATCGGCGTCCCCGTCCCCCTCAAATACCTAGACGGCATGGACTCCCTCCTCTCCATCGTCCAAATGCCCGCAGGCGTCCCGGTAGCCACCGTCTCCATCGGCGGCGCCCGCAACGCCGGCCTCCTAGCAGTCCGCATCCTCGCCACCCACAACCCAGCCCTCCGCACCCGCATGCAGGACTTCCAAGCCGGCCTGGAAAAGATGGTCCTGCAAAAGGACGAAGCCCTCCGCACCAAACTCCTCGGCTGATCAGCGGTTACGACTGCCCGCCCGCAGTGCCGCAACGGATTCCACGAGCCCCGCACTATCGAGGGCGTCCAGCACGTCCTCGATAGTCTCCGGCGGGTTGGTGTGCGAATCCGCGATCTGCTGGATGCACGCCCAGACCACGCGATCATCGAGGTCGATCTGATCGAGTAGGAAGTCGTCCGGGCTCATTGCCTCGATGTTCCAGGGGGCCAACGCATCTGGTGGGAAGTCCGGGAGGTTGGACGTGACGATGACCTGTGCGCCGACCTTGATCGCCGCTGCGAGGACATGCCGATCATCGGGGTCGGGCAGCTTCAACCCTTCGATCAGTGGTTCATAGCCGTCGACTCGGCAGTCCGGGACAGCATCGTTCATGAGTCTGCGCAGCCGGGCCAGTTTCTCGATCGGGATATCGGGCCGTTTGGCTGCGAGGTTTGTCAATGCCTCGTCGAGGATCGTGTTCGTCCACTTCGCTTGTACGACACCAGATCTCGCGAGTCGGATCAATAGATCTCGCAGAGCATTTCCGTAGAGGACGTTGGCGTCGTATACCGCGACGAAGGCCATCGTTCAGATGCCGAGATCTTGGCCGAGCCTGGCCAGCTCATCTGCCGCGGCCTTGCTCTTTGCCTCGTGCTCCTGCTGGTATTCCTTGAGATCTTCGTACTTGATCCTCCGGTGCCTACCGACAAGGCGGAACGGGATCTCACCGCCTTCCAGCAGTGTGACCACGTAGGGCCGGGAGACGTTCAGCATGTCCGCTGCCTGCTGGGTGGTGAGCTCGGCGTGCGAGGGGACTACCGACACACCGCGCCCTTCGGCGGCCTGGGCCAGGATGAATGCCAGCAGGCTGACGGCTTCTCGGGGCAGCACTAACGCATCCTCGCCGGAGTGCTCCTGCGTGACCTGGATGTTCTGCTCGGTGGGGTGCTGCATGAGGTAGTCCTTGATCCTCCGCATTGCCCGCGCGGCCACGTCGGCGTCGATCTTCCCGGGTTCGGTGCGCTTCGCGGACTGCATGCTCACCATGACAACCACCTCCTTATTCGAAGTATACGAAACAATCGAAATATTCGAAAGAGGGCCGCGCTGGTCCGGCGTGGCCTCCTGCCTCGCTACGGTGAGGTTGTGACTACTGGGGACATCCGCCCGCGGAGCGGGGATGACAACACGCGGTTTCGGCTGACTGTTGTTGATCAGGCGTTGCGGTTGTTTGCGGAGAAGGGGTATGAGGCGACGACTGTCGACGAGATCGCGGAGGCGGCGGGGATTTCGCGGCGGACGTTCTTTCGGCAGTTTCGGTCGAAAGAGGATGTGATCTTCGCCGATCATGAATCGCAGTTGGCGCAGGCGGCGGAGTTTCTCGCGGCGGCGCCGGGGGATCCGTGGGAGACGGTGTGCGAGGCCGTTGTTCAGGTGTTCGAGCGGTTCACGCAGTGGCGGGAGATCGCGGAGCGGCGGTATCAGGTGGTGCGGCGGGTGCCCGCGCTGCGCGAGCGGGAGATCGTCACAGTGTTCCGGTATGAGCGGCTGTTCACCGACTATCTGCGGGATCGGCTGCCCGAGGTGCCGGATCTGGCGCGGGTGCAATACACCGCCGCGGTGACCGCGACGCACAACTATCTGCTGCGCCGAATGGTGCGCGGCGAGTCGGACGCGGGCGCGGCGGATCTGCGCGTCGAGCTGGCCGCAATTCCGCGCGGTTCGGGACGTCGTCCGGGCGTCGATGAGCTGGTGGTCGCGGTATTCCCGCGCGATACCCCACCCCGGCAGGTCGCCGATCTGGTGGCACGCAAACTGGGTAGTCTTTGATCTAGGTCAAGTGCGACCAATCTGACACTGAGTGCCAGGAAGTATCCGCACGTTGCGGCCGTGCTTGGGCGTACACTTGAACAAGATGTGGCACTGAGTGCCGACATGTACCGACGACCAGGAGTGAGCCCCATGGCGGGAAACCCCGATTTCGACCTGTTCAAGCTCGAGGACTTCCACGACGAGCTGCGTGCGGCCATCCGCGGTCTCGCGGAGAAGGAGATCGCGCCGCACGCCAAGGACGTCGACGGCAACGCTCGCTTCCCGGAGGAGGCGCTCACCGCGCTCAACGCCGCGGGCTTCAACGCGGTGCACGTGCCGGAGGCCTACGGCGGCCAGGGCGCCGACTCGGTGGCCACCTGCATCGTGATCGAAGAGGTCGCCCGCGTCTGCGGTTCCTCCTCGCTCATCCCCGCGGTCAACAAGCTCGGCACCATGGGTCTGATCCTCAACGGCTCCGAGGACCTCAAGCAAAAGGTGCTGTCCGACATCGTCAATGGTGAGATGGCCTCCTACGCGCTGTCCGAGCGCGAGGCCGGTTCCGACGCCGCCAGCATGCGCACCCGCGCGAAGCAGGAGGGCGACGACTGGATCCTCAACGGCTCCAAGTGCTGGATCACCAACGGCGGCAAGTCTTCCTGGTACACCGTGATGGCGGTGACCGATCCGGACAAGGGCGCCAACGGTATTTCGGCGTTCCTGGTGCACAAGGACGACGAGGGTTTCGTGGTCGGCCCGCTCGAGCACAAGCTCGGCATCAAGGGATCGCCTACAGCGGAACTGTATTTCGAGAACTGCCGGGTGCCGGGTGACCGCATCGTCGGCGAGCCGGGCACCGGCTTCAAGACCGCGCTGCAGACCCTCGATCACACCCGACCGACCATCGGCGCGCAGGCTGTCGGCATCGCGCAGGGCGCGCTCGACGCGGCCATCGCCTACACCAAGGACCGCAAGCAGTTCGGCAAGGCGATCGCCGATTTCCAGAACACCCAGTTCATGCTCGCCGACATGGCGATGAAGATCGAGGCCGCCCGCCTCATGGTCTACACCTCGGCCGCCCGCGCCGAGCGCGGCGAGAAGAACCTCGGCTTCATCTCCGCCGCCGCCAAGTGTTTCGCTTCCGACGTCGCGATGGAGGTGACCACCAACGCCGTCCAGCTGTTCGGTGGCGCCGGCTACACCACCGATTTCCCGGTGGAACGCATGATGCGTGACGCCAAGATTACGCAGATCTACGAGGGCACCAACCAGATTCAGCGCGTCGTCATGTCGCGCGCGCTGCTGCGCTGACAGCAGGTTCGACGAAGGCGGTGCCGAGATTCGTTCTCGGCACCGCCTTTTCGCTGCGTCAGGAGAGCTCGGCGAGCGATGACACGATGACGCGGGCGACCGCGACCTGACCAGCCGGGGTGAGATGTACGCCGTCCGGTTCGAACATGCCCGAGCCGGGTCGCGTGACCGCGAGCGTATCGATCGCCGGTTCCGGGCGGTCGAGCAGCACCCGTGCCGTCTCTTCGTGATCCTTTGCGCGCCAACTGATCTCCGCCTGCTGGAAGGGCGGGAAGGCGGCGATGAGCGCCTCGACCATATCGTGTGGGGTGATCCAGACCCAGCGCGCGCCACTCAATCGCACACCCTCGTCGTGCAGCAGGCTCAGGTTGCGCGCCGTCTCCTCGGCACTGACCACGCGCGGCCCGTCGCTGCCGATGCGTTGCGCATCATTGGCGCCGAGCTGGCACAGCACCCAGTCCGGCCGCCGGAAGCCAAGCGTGGCAATGCCTTTCAATGTCTGCGTGGTCGTCGCCCCCGATACGGCCAGGTTGGTGAGGGTGATCCCGTCATCCGGCCGCCGCAGTTCGAGCAGCTGCCGCAGGATTTCGAACCAGGACAGCCGATCGGCGGCGCTGCTCTCGCCGAGGGCGACCACGTGGGCGCCGGGCGCGAAGGGGAGCCGATCGACCTGGTCCGCGACCCACGCCTCGGTGAGCAGGCCGGCCGCCGCCGCCCGGGCTTGTTCGGCGAATTCCGCACGCAGCGAGTGATATTCGTCGGCTGTCAGGCCGAACAGCGCCGCGACATGCGCGTCGTCGATGCCGTTCAGGAAGGGGAGCGATAGTTCGGGTCGCTGGAATCGGGCCAGTTTGGCGGCCATCTCGGTGGTCATGGTGTGCCTTCCGGGGGGCTATGAACGAGGAAGCAGGAAGCCCACGGCGATCAGCCAGGCCATCCCGGTGAAACGAGCGATGGGCAGCAGGAACGCGGCCGCGGTGACGGTGAGCGCCGCGGTGGTGCCCAGCGCGATGAGCGCGATCACCAGCCCCGCCACCGGCAGCCACGGCGCGAGCCGTCGTTGCAGCAGCGCGCTGAGTGCGATCCCCGCGATGAGCAGGCCGGTCGTCACGACATTGCCGGGCCCACCGCACAGAAACGCGAGGGTGTGCAGCGCGCGGACCAGCGCCGGGTCGGCGACCACCTCCGGCACGGTCAACACCCAGCTGACCAC
Source organism: Nocardia sp. CA-128927 (assembly GCF_050955855.1). NCBI lineage: Bacteria > Bacillati > Actinomycetota > Actinomycetes > Mycobacteriales > Nocardiaceae > Nocardia > Nocardia sp. CA-128927. The sequence goes on from NZ_CP192087.1 coordinate 1,525,493, forward strand.
GCCGGAGCAGATCAGGAAGGCAGCGGCGAGCGCGTCGTCGGCCGCTCCGAACGGCGACGGAAACGGGCTTCCGCCGGCCAGGACCGTGCTGAGGACGAGCCCGGCGACGAACAGCCCGGCGGCAACCGCCGCGAGCAGGCCGAGAGGCGGTTCGAGACTTGTCGCTGGTCGATCGAGGGGAGTTGGTGCTGCTAGCGCCATGTCAATCCGTTCTTGACTGTGAATCGTTCTCTAGAGTGAACGATTACCCGATGGGTACGATAGCCGCGTGGCCGAATCGGAGCAAGAGGTTGTCGAGCAGGCGCGCCCCATGCGCGCGGTGGCCTTTCACCTTGCCCAGCTGGGCGCGCATGCGACGCAGCGCTTTTCCGAACGCATCGCCGAAATCGGGCTCACCCCAGCGGAAGTCGGCATTCTGCGGATGATCGCCGCCGAGCCCGGCCGCAGTCAGCGCGCACTCGCCGCCGAACTCGGCGTCGTCCCCAGCCGGGTGGTCGCCCTGATCGATCCGCTCGACAGCAAGGGGCTCATCGAACGGCGGCGCAGCGTAACCGACCGCCGTAACCACGAACTGCACCTCACCCCGGTAGCGGGCAAGATGCTCGCACGCCTGGCCGCCGTGGCGGTAGCTCACGAAACGGAAATGACCGCAGCGCTGTCGGACACCGAATATCGGCAATTCGCCGACCTGCTCGATCGTCTCGTCGCCGCCCGGGGGTTGTCGCCGGGCGTTCATCCGGGCTACCGCACGCTCGACTCGAACTAGTCGCCGACGACCGGCTTTCGAGCCGCGGCCCGTACTGTCCACGAGCGCTGAATGTGCTCGCGATGCTGTGCCCTCGGTCAGACTCGAACTGACACTGGACGGGTTTTGAATCCGTTGCCTCTGCCAATTGGGCTACGAGGGCATGACAGGTCACCGCACGGGGTGACCCGGGTTGCTAGCCGACCAGGTCGGCGTATTCGCGGTGTTCGGCGATGTACTTCTCGACGTACCAGCAGGTCGGGATGATGGAGTAGCCGTTGTCGCGGGAATCCTTTAGTGCGTATTCGACGACTTCGGCGGCGACGCCGCGGCCGCGGAATTCGGGGAAGGTCATGGTGTGATGGAAGTCGCGGACCTTCGGGTCGTCGCGCTGGGCGTAGTCGGCATAGCCGGCGAGGGTGTCGTCGAGATATATCTCGAAACGGGTGTCGGCGACGTTGTGCTCGAGCCTGGTGGTCATGATCTGGTGAAACTCCTTTGCGGCCGGGAATGTTCCGTGGGCTAAAGAATCGCGCCTGGATTGAGGATGCCGTGCGGGTCGAGTGCGTCCTTGATGCGGTGGGTCAATGCCATTACGTCGGGGCCGAGCTGATCGGGCAGCCACGCCTTTTTCAGCCGCCCGACGCCGTGCTCGCCGGTGATGGTGCCGCCGAGCGCGATGGCCAGGTCCATGATCTCGCCGAAGGCGCGGTGCGCGCGCTCGGTCATGGCGGCGTCGTCCGGGTCGTGCACGATCAGCGGGTGGGTGTTGCCGTCCCCGGCGTGCGCGATCACCGAAACCATCACGTCGTTGCGTTCCGCGATGTCGGCGACGCCGCGCACCAGGTCACCCAGCCGCGGCAATGGGACACCGACGTCCTCGAGCAGTAGTGTGCCCAGCTTCTCCACCGCCGGAATCGCGAAACGCCGTGCCGCCGTGAAGGCTTCGCCCTCTTCGGGATCCTCGGTGTGGAAAACCTCTGCCGCGCCCGCCTTTTCGCACGCGGCCACCATGATTTCGGCTTCTCGCCTGGCGAATTCGCCCGGCGCGTCCGAGCGGGCGACGAGCAGCGCCGCGGCCTTGCGATCCAGGCCCATCCGCAGCTCGTCCTCGACCGCGTTGATCGACACCGAATCCATGAATTCCAGCATGGAGGGCCGCAATTCGCCGGTGATCGCGAGGATCGCGTCGACGGCGGCGCTCAGCGTCGCGAAGGTCGCGACGACGGTGCTCTGCGGGGGTTGTGCGGGCAGCAGGCGCAGCGTCAGCTCGGTGATGATGCCGAGTGTGCCTTCGCTGCCGACGAACAGCTTGGTCAGCGACAGTCCGGCGGAATCCTTGAGCCGTGGTCCGCCGAGCCGCAGCACCGTCCCGTCGGCCAGCACTACTTCCATGCCGAGCACGTAATCGGTTGTCACGCCGTACTTCACACAGCACAGCCCGCCCGCGTTGGTGGCGGCGTTCCCGCCGATCGAGCAGATTTCGAACGACGACGGGTCCGGCGGATACCAGAGCCCGTGCTCGGCGACCGCGCGCTTGACCTCGGCGTTCAGCAGGCCGGGCTGCACCACCGCGGTCCGCGTGACCGGGTCGATCGCGATCGCCCGCATCCGCTCGGTGCTCAACACGAGGCCGCCATCGACTGCGGTGGCGCCGCCGGAAAGCCCGGAGCCAGCGCCGCGCGGCACCACCGCGATCCGGTGCTCGTGCGCCCAGCGCAGCGTCGCGGCGACGTCATCGGTGCTGGTAGCGCGCACCACGGCGAGCGGCGTGCCCGCGTCGGGATCGCGCGCCCAGTCCTGCCGGTAGCTCGTGAGCAGGTCGGGGTCGGTGACTACCGCGCCATCGGGCAGCTGATCGATCAGGTCATGCAGGTCCACAACTCTCCACGCTAGCCCGCCGAGGCGGCCAGACCACGCAAGCCACCGAATGTGATGTCACCCGCCACAGTGGTGTTCGTGCCGGTTCGGGATAAGAATGCCGAGAGGGGCTTGCTGTCGGGGCATCGAGTTCTCCCGGCACCACACGAGGGGGCGCCGGATTCCGCGCGGCGCGAATGCTTGGCAGATCGACACGCTTTGCAGGTAGCCGCAGCGCCGCAACGCAACTCGGAGGGATGATCGGATGCAGGACGATTCGCACGGTCGCCAAGAACTGGTCGCCGCGATATTCTCCAGCGAATTCATCGAGGGCGGCATCGACCCGGCGGTACTACGCCGCATCTACGCGGGCGACCGCACCGAATGGCTGACCGCCCTGGACCGCTCCGGCATCTTCGGCAAGGAAACCCTCGCCGACCTCACCACCCAGTGGCACCGCAACCCACGCCAACTACTGGATATCCTGCTCACCGAGGCCGACGACGTAACCAAGCGCCGCTGCCTGACCGCCTGGGCCGCATTAGATCGCGGCGCGACCGGAACCGAGAAAGCCCAGATCAGCTGAAGAGCTGATCGTCAGCGAAAACCCCGCGACTGATCTCAGAAGTACATGGGTAACTCCCTGGGGACGGGCTAAGTCGTCCTTCACCATCACCGCCGGTCGCCAACGCTGCCGGTGTGGCACCTAGGTCTGGCCTGAATACGCGGAGAGGCGGCGGGGTTCATCTTTCGGACACCTGCCGCTGGCAGGCTGGCTGCGTGCACGAGCTGGCGAGAACCACCGAGACCGTCGCGGACCGGTTCACCCGATGGTGTGAGGCCGTGGTCGCGCGGTTGCCGTGGGGTCTGAATCGTCTTGTCCCCGCGACCTTCCTCGGTTTCGCGCTGATCAACAGCTTCACCTTCGGCGTCGATCTGCTGCTGCTGACCATCTTCCACGGCTGGTGGGGCCTGCCGGTCTGGCTGTCGATCACCATCGCCTACGTGTGCGCGTTCGGCCTCAGCTTCGTGCTCAACCGCACCTTCAACTTCCATTCGCATGCCCAGGTCGGCAAGCAGGCCGCCGTGTACTGCGTGGTCGTCGCGATCAACTACGTCGCGTTCATCCTGGGTGTCGGTAGCGGCCTGACCGCGCTCGGTCTCGAATACCACCTGGCCAGGATGCTGGCGGGGGCGTGCGAGGCGGTGTACATGTACAGCGCGATGCGCTGGGTGGTGTTCCGCCGCGACCCGAAGTCCGAACTTGCGCCTCACGCGACGTGAGGTCCTAGCGTCGTAGGTGTGGCGAACACCAACGGATACGTCAAGGTCGGCGAGCTGGCCACGGTGACCGGGCTGACCGTGCGCACCCTGCACTACTACGACAAGATCGGCCTGCTGTCGCCCTCGGGCCGCAACGGCGCCGGGCACCGGTTGTATTCGAACGACGACGTGCAGCGGCTGTATCGGATCGGCCTGCTGCGCAATCTGGGCCTGCGCCTGGACGAGGTGGCGGCGGCCCTGGACGATCCCGCCTGGGATCTGTCCGCCGTGATGCTCCGGCACGTCGCCGAACTCGATCGCAGACTCGCCGTCGGTCACCGGCTGCGCCAACGACTCACCACGATGGTCGCCACCGTCACCGACCACCGCAGCCTCGAAACACGGGAGCTGCTGGACACATTGGAGGACATGGCCATGCTCGACACCAAGATCCAGCGTCGCATCCCGACGCTCGTCTACCGCGATATCGCCGCCGCGCACGAGTATCTGACCACCGTGTTCGGCATGGAACCCGGCCTGCTCAGCAGGGGCGCGGACGGCACCGTGCACCACGGCGAGGTCACCGCGGGCGACGGCGTGATCTGGTTGCACGCGGTCTCCGAGCAGTTCAACCTGCAGTCGCCGCTCACCGTCGGCGCCTGCACCGAGGGCATGTCGATCGTCGTCGAGGACGTGGACGCGCACTTCCGGCACGCGAAGGCGGCGGGCGCCGAGATCCTGTACGAGCCCACCGATCAGTTCTACGGCTACCGCGACTACAGCGCGCGCGACCTCGAGCAGCGGCTGTGGTCGTTCATGACCCCGCTCGACTGATCAGCACCTCGGTCCGGTCACCGTCGACGACGATCGCGTCGTCGTCGGTGAGCGCCCAGTGCGCGATGCCTTCCGCGCGATAGAACTCGGCGACCGCGCCGCATTCGCCGTCCGGGTCGGTAGGGGAGTCGACGTGCGGCACGATCCGGCGATCGACCAATCCCAGTCCGTCCCATAGCGGTTCGATCCCGCACACAGGCGCGACCTCGGCAGGATCGTCCACCGTCTCGATCCCGTGCAGGTCGGGCGTCATCACGCAGGCACCCGCGCTGTAACCCGCGTACACCAGCGCATCGGCGGCGAGCAGCTTGGGTAGCACGAGATCGGCACCGCTGCGGGCGAATTGGGCACGCAGCACGAAGGTGTTGCCGCCGCGCACCCACACCATCGGGAACTCGGCCAGCGTCCGATCCAATTCCGCTGGGCTGCCGACGAAGTCACGAAGATCGACGGTCTCGGGTGCGTAGCCCAGCTTGCGCAGTGGCACCGTATCGCTGGTGACCGCCCCCGCCCACGCCTCCGGCCAGGCGTCACAGGCGTTGGGAATCAAGGCAACTCGCCCCGGCTCGCCGACCATTGCCGCGAGCCGGTCGTAGTGTGCCCCGAATCGGTAGCTGGACAGGAAGAGTCGCAATGGATCTCAGAAGGTGAAGGCCGGATTGCTGACCAACCGCTGCCCGAGCTCCTCGTCGCCGCTGATGGTGATCTCGTTGAGATGCTCGTCCGCGGTCGTGCGCCCGCCACCGAGCCGAACGAAAAGCTCGGAGGGTAGCTGGATTTCGACGGTGGCCAGCTCGTCGAACGAGTCCACATAACCGGCCCGACCTGCCACCTGAATACGCAGCGTCCTGGCCAGCGATCCGGTCAGGACGAACGTGATCCGCGAACCATCCGGTGCCCCACCCTTTTTCACCAGCACCCGCGGCACACTGCCCAGGAACTCGGCGAACCCCAACTCGCCGCGCGGCCCGCCCTCCTCGACCGGAACACCGAGCGCATCGGCGAGGTCGAGTTCGTGCATCCAGCAGTCGAACAGTCGCACCCGCATGAACCGGCCGTAACTGACCGGCCCGATCGGCGACTGGGTTTGCGCCTGCCATTCCGCATCGCCCATGGCGGCCAAGGCTTTCCGCCTGCGGTCGACGATCTCGCGGAACACCTCCAGCAGCCGGGCGCCGGACATCGGCCGCAGCCGGTCCACCCAGATCTCGTTGAACACCGCGGTCTCGTTGCGCACATGCGGCAGCGCGCTCACATCGGTCTTCACCGTGAGCGGATCATGCGGCGGCGGACGCTCGCCGAGCAGCCACGATTCGGTGCCGATGACGTGCGCGACCACATCGAACACGGTCCAGCCCGGCAGCGATGTCGGTGTCCGCCACTGGTTTTCGTCGATATCGGCGACGAGCGCGGCGATCGCGTCCCACTGTTCGGACAGCCGAGCCGACAGCTCGGTCCGGTCCAGTGTCGGGTCGGTCATTCGTGCGCTCCTTCGTCCGGGGCTTCCATGCCCAGTTTCCCACCGTGGCCCGGCTTTTCGTCGCGCTCCAGCGCCGCGATGCCGCCCTGGATGGCGGCCGCGGTGGACTGCGCGTCGTGTGGGCGGCGCAGCACGACCCCGGCGGCGAACCGGAACTTGTCGCCGTGCTTGCGCGGGATCACGTGCAGGTGCACGTGTGGGACGGTCTGAAAGGCGGCGGTACCGTCGTTGAGCAGCAGATTCGCGCCGTCGGCGGCGAGCGTGCTGCGCCGGACGGCCAGTGCGAGCCGATGCCCGGCGCGGAACACATACGCGCCCAGTTCGGCATCGAGATCCTCGAGCTCGGTGGCGTGTTGTTTCGGCACCACGAGCATGTGGCCGCGGGCGATGGGCCGGATATCGAGGAAGGCGCAGAGGGTGTCGTCCTCGTAGACCTTCGTTGCCGGGGCCTCGCCGGCCACGATGCGGCAGAAGACGCAGTCGTTCACAACGCTGGACCTTACGGCGTACGAGCGATGCGGAACAGCCCGGCGCGCGAATCGCCCATGACGCACGTCACTCTTCGCGCTCGCGACCACGCCCTGACCTGCTGCCGAACCTGCGGGTAAGTAATAGACCTGCATATTCGCTCTTGTCGCGGTCACCGGTAGCGACAACCATCAGTACCGGCGCTCATCCGAACAGTCGAAGGCACGGGAGGTGACCACGATGTCCGCAGCGAACTGGAGAACCGGCAAACGGGCGGAATCAGGCATGATCTTGTGACGGGCGTCTCAGCGGCCTGCACAAAGCGGCAGGTACAGTTGCGAGGATTTAGGCGACCTTACTCTGAAGTAATATCGTCCGGTCGTCCATCTGATGCCTGAAGCTCAGCACGAGAAGGAACTGACATAGTGGAGACAACGCAGAGCGTAGGCGACGAGTCGCCACGCGGCGCGCGTGTCGGAGTCGTTCGCGAGTCCAACGCGGGCGAACGACGTGTCGCATTGGTGCCGAAGATCATTCCGTCCTTACTGAAGCAGGGCGTGCAGGTCGTGATCGAGTCCGGTGCCGGGCTCGGCGCGCTCATTCCCGACAGCGCGTACGAAGAAGCGGGCGCGACGATCGGCGATCCGTGGGCGGCCGAGGTGGTCGTCAAGGTCGCGCCGCCCAGCGATGCCGAGGTGGCGAAGTTGTCCGGCGGGCAGACCCTGATCGGCTTCCTGGCGCCGCGCAACGCGGACAATCAGATCGGCAAGCTGAAAGCCGCCGGCGTGCAAGCGTTCGCGGTCGAGGCGATCCCGCGTATCTCGCGCGCACAGGTGATGGACGCGCTGTCCTCGCAGGCCAACGTCGCCGGATACAAGGCCGTGCTGTTGGCGGCCTCCGAATCGACCCGCTTCTTCCCGATGCTCACCACCGCGGCGGGCACCGTGAAGCCGGCGACCGTGCTGGTGCTCGGTGTCGGTGTCGCGGGGCTGCAGGCGCTGGCCACCGCCAAGCGCCTCGGCGGCCGCACCACCGGCTACGACGTGCGTCCCGAGGTCGCCGATCAGGTGCGCTCGGTCGGCGCGCAGTGGCTCGATCTCGGCATCGACGCCGCCGGTGAGGGCGGCTACGCCCGCGAGCTCACCGACGAGGAAAAGGCAAAGCAGCAACAGGCTTTGGAAGACGCGATCAAGGGCTTCGACGTCGTGATCACCACCGCGCTGGTGCCGGGCCGTCCCGCGCCGCGCCTGGTGACCGCCGCCGCCGTCGAGGGCATGAAGCCCGGCAGCGTGATCGTCGACCTGGCCGGCGAGACCGGCGGCAACTGCGAGCTCACCGAGCCCGGTGAGGTCGTGGTCAAGCACGAGGTCACCATCGCCTCGCCGCTGAACCTGCCCGCCACCATGCCCGAGCACGCTTCGGAGCTGTACTCGAAGAACATCTCGGCTCTGCTGGAACTGATGCTGGTGGACGGGAAACTCGTCCCCGACTTCAGCGATCAGGTGCTCGCCGATTCCTGCGTGACACGTGAGGTGGAAGCCTGATGTACACCGAACTCCTTGCGAACATCGCGATCCTGGTCTTGTCCGGGTTCGTCGGGTTCGCCGTCATCTCCAAGGTCCCCAACACCCTGCACACGCCACTCATGTCCGGTACCAACGCGATTCACGGCATCGTCGTGCTCGGCGCGCTGGTCACCCTGGGCAACGTGCAGGATCCGTCGATCCTGACCCAGATCATCCTGTTCGTCGCCGTCGTGTTCGGAACCCTGAATGTCATCGGTGGTTTCGTGGTGACCGACCGGATGCTCGGCATGTTCAAGGGCAAGAAAGCGGCAGCCCCGGTGAAGGCAGCAGGAGCGCAGCCTGCGCAGCGACAAGACGGAGCAGCGTGATGCATACCTTCGACAATGTGAGCTACCTGGTCAACGGGCTCTACATCATCGCCTTCGGCATGTTCATCTACGGCCTGATGGGCCTGACCGGCCCGAAGACCGCGGTGCGCGGCAACCTGATCGCTGCGGTCGGCATGTTCATCGCCGTTGTCGCGACCCTGATCTCGGTGCGCCACACCAGCAACTGGATCCTGATCGTCGCCGGTCTGGTGGTCGGTATCGCCCTCGGCGTGCCGCCCGCCAGGTTCACCAAGATGACCGCCATGCCGCAGCTGGTCGCCGCGTTCAACGGCGTCGGCGGTGGCACGGTCGCGTTGATCGCGTGGTCGGAATTCATCAACAGCCAAGGCTTTTCGCACTTCGACGAAGAGCCCACCGTGCACATCGTGGTCGGTTCGCTGTTCGCCGCGATCATCGGGTCGATCTCGTTCTGGGGCTCGCTGATCGCGTTCGGCAAGCTCCAAGAAATCCTGCCCGGTCGCCCGCTCGGCCTCGGCAAGCTGCAGCAGCCGCTGAACCTGCTGCTGCTCCTCGGCGCGATCGCCTCGGCCGTCGTGATCGGTATCGGCGCCACCAATGACGGTGTCTCCCAACTGTGGATGATCGCGGTGCTGGTGCTGGCCGGTGTGCTCGGCCTCGCGGTGGTGCTGCCGATCGGCGGCGCGGACATGCCGGTGGTCATCTCGCTGCTCAACGCGTTGACCGGATTGTCGGCCGCCGCAGCGGGTTTGGCGTTGAACAACACCGCGATGATCGTGGCGGGCATGATCGTCGGCGCGTCCGGCACCATCCTGACCAACCTCATGGCCAAGGCCATGAATCGGTCCATCCCGGCCATCGTCGCGGGCGGATTCGGTGGTGGCGGAACGGCTCCCGGCCCCAGCGGCGACGGCGAGGCCAAGACGGCCAAGGCCACCTCGGCCGCGGACGCCGCGATCCAGATGGCCTACGCCAATCAGGTCATCGTGGTCCCCGGCTACGGCATGGCCGTGGCCCAGGCCCAGCACGCGGTCAAGGAAATGGCGGCCCTGCTCGAAGCCAAGGGCGTCGAGGTCAAGTACGCCATCCACCCGGTCGCGGGTCGCATGCCCGGTCACATGAACGTGCTCCTGGCCGAGGCCGAGGTCTCCTATGACGCGCTCAAGGAGATGGACGACATCAACGGCGAGTTCTCCCGCACCGATGTCGCCCTGGTCATCGGCGCCAACGACGTCACCAACCCGGCTGCCCGCGAGGACGCCAGCAGCCCGATCTACGGCATGCCGGTGCTCAACGTCGACCAGGCCAAGAGCGTCATCGTGCTCAAGCGCTCGATGAACTCCGGCTTCGCGGGCATCGACAACCCGCTGTTCTACGCCGACCACACCTCCATGCTGTTCGGCGACGCGAAGAAGTCCGTCGGCGCGGTCACCGAGGAACTGAAGGCGCTGTAATACCCGCACCATCCGGCGAACGGCCCCCTGCGCATTGTGCGCAAGGGGCCGTTTGCCGCTAAATGGGTGGACACGGCAGTCCCGCAACCCTGATCATGCTCGGAGTGTCCACGCGTAATGAGCCTCTTCGGTTGATCGACCCGAGTGAGCCCTCGGCCGATCTCGCCGAGCGGCTGCCGTGGGCTGTCACCATCGATTCCTCCTACTCCACCCGCGATGCGATCGACGCCCTGGCGATGACTCCGTTCCTGCGCGGCGATCAACCGTGCGCGCACATCGCGCGACTCGAGCGGATCAACCCGGAAGCGCTGCTGCGCCCCGGGCACGGCCGGGTGGTGCGTTCGGTACGGGAAGAGGACAGCGCCTCGACATTGGTCGTCGGCCCGGGCTGGTCGTTGCGCGCCATCCGGTGGTCGGGTGGGTCGGCGATGGTCGAGGTCACCGCCGAGACCGACGAACTGGCCGCCAGTGTGCTCGCCGAATCGCTCGAGGGCGCGGCCGCACAGCCGGAGGTGGGCGAGACCATCGAGATGGGCTTCTGGCACATGAGCGGCCACGGGCCGCAGCGCCGCGGCCACACCATCTCGGCGCCGGAATGGCCGACCATCCGCGGCAACTATCCCGCGGATGTCGGGGGGCGCCCTGGATCGGCTGATGGCATTGACGGCCGCCGATGTGCGCGGCCGCCTCGTGCTGCTGCACGGACCGCCCGGCACCGGAAAGACCACCGCGCTGCGGGCACTCGCGCGGGCGTGGGCGCCGTGGTGCCAATTCGACTGTGTGCTCGATCCCGAGGTGATGTTCGGCAAGCCCGGCTACCTGATGGACGTGGCGGCCGGTGTCGACGGCGACAACGATACCAAGCGCTGGCGGATGCTGGTGCTGGAGGACTGCGACGAACTGATCCGCGGCGAGGCGAAAGAGACGGCGGGCCAGGGCCTTTCGCGGCTGCTCAATCTGACCGACGGCATGCTCGGCCAGGGTAGGGACGTGCTTGTCGCGATCACCACCAACGAGGACCTGTCCCGGCTGCACCCCGCGGTCACCCGGCCCGGCCGCTGCCTGGCGCAGCTCGAGGTCGGCCGGTTGTCGCCCGCCGAATCGGCGGCTTGGCTTGCGCGGGAACGGCGTCCCGATACCCCGGCCGATGTCGCCTGCCCGGACGGTGCGACGTTGGCGGAATTGGTGGCGCTGCGGGACGGCGACACCAAAATCCAAACGGTCAAGGAAGATCCCATCAATTCAGGTCTCTACCTGTGACGTAGTCCTTGATCGGCGACCGCACGAAATCCCGATCGATCGGCTAGATTCTGTGAGTTCGTCTGCCGTCACATGCGGCGGAATTGCGTAAACCCTGGGGAGGGGAATCCAATGACTACACCACCACCGAACTATCCGTATCCAGGACAACCTGGCGGACAGGGCTACGGCCAGCCGGGTTATCCACATGCGCCCGGCGCGCAGGGGTATCCGGCACAACCGGGCTATCCGCCGCCCAATGGGGGATTTCCGCCGCCCGGTAATTACCCGCCCGGTAATTACCCGCCCGGCTTTCCACCCGGCGGCTTCCCGCCGCCCGCCCCGCCGCCGCGGCGGTCCGGCGGTCCGGGCAAGGCCATCGCCATCACGGTTGCCATCGTCGTCGCGATCGGCCTTATCTACGGCCTCGTCGTGGTGTTTCGTCCCGACGGCGAGAAGGTCGCCGTGGGCGAGTGCGCGAAGCTGTCCGGCACCACCTTCAAAGCCGAATTCGCCACCAAGGAATGCTCCGACCCCGAGGCGAATTACGTGGTCGCGGAGCGAATCGACGGTGCCAACAAGGACTGCGCGACAAAGGACTACGCCAGCTATTACCAGACCGGTAGCAATGAATACACGCTCTGCCTTCGCTTGAACGTGAAGGAAGGCGACTGCGTGCACAGCAACACCCTTGGCGCCAGCACCAAGGTTCCGTGCACCGCGACGGCCGACTACAAGATCGGCCGAATCGTTCGAGGCAAGGCGGACACGGCCGCGTGCGGCGCCGACTACACCGCGGACAGCACCATCGCGTATCCGAAACCGGATCCGATGACGCTGTGCCTGGTGCCACCGAAGTAACTGCGGGCTAAGCGGATTCGGCGCGTGCCGGAGCGACCACTCCGGCATAGCGGCAGCACACCAGCACCGCGATCAGCGGAACAGCCATCGCGGTGGTCAGGGGGACCACCGCGGTGAGCCAGCCGATCACGGCGGGTCCGGCGAGCAGGCCGAGATAGCCGAAGCTGAAGACGCGCGACATGTCGGTCGCGGCCTTGTCGGAACCGAGATTGCCCGCGGCGGTGAAGATCTGGGGCACGCTGCCGGACAGTCCGAGGCCGGTCATCGCCCAGCCGAGCAAGGTCAGCGGGATCCAGGGCGACGCCAGGATCAGGACGAGGCCGAGCGCCGAGATCAGCATGCCGTAGCGCACGACCGCGACCCGGCCGAAGGCGCCGCTCACCCGGTCGGTGGCCAGGCGGCCCGCGGTCATGGCGACGGAGAAAGCGCCGAAAGCCAATGCCGCGGTGGCCGCGTCGGCATCGAGGTGTTCCCGCATCTGCAGGGTGCTCCAGTCGGCGGCCACGCCCTCGGTGAGCAGCACGGCGAAGGCGATCACGGCCAGCGCCAATACCTTTCGGCTGTGCTCCCGTTTGTTGGCGTCTTTCTTGGCCGACGGGGGGAGTGGTTCGGCCGCCGGGTGAAGCTCGGTCGCCGGTGGCTCGGTGTCGCGGAGCAGTCGCGGCAGCGCCACGAAGGTCAGTGCCATACAACCGATTGCCGCGAACGCCAACGTGATTCGGATGTCCAACCCGGCCCGCAGGGTAGCGGCGCCGAGCAATGACCCGAGCAGTCCACCGCCGGAGAACAGCGCGTGGAAAGCAGCCATGATCGGCCGCCCATACGCCCGTTCCACGTGCACCGCTTGGGTATTCATGGACACATCGAGCGCACCGTTGCCGAAACCGAAGCAGGCCAACGCGATCGCCAGCGTGACCGGCCCGGTGGCCAGGCCGGGCCCGATCACCGCTACCGACGCGATGATCGCGGCGGCCGCGACCAGTGTCCGGCTACCGAACCGGTCCGCGAGCGGCCCCGCGATGCGCATGCCGACGATGCCGGCGCCGGCCATCAGCAGGATGAACATCCCGAGCGTCGACTTCGCGACACCGGTCCGGTCGGTGATCGGCGGAATGTGCACGACCCACATGGCCAGCAGGAACCCGTTCAACCCGAACACCGTGAACACGGCGGCCCGGGCGACGCGGGTCGGTCGATCGGCAGTCGGAGTCAGCACCATTTCGACGGTACCGATGATGTTTCTGCGCGCGCCTCACCCCCTCGATGTCGGCAAGAGACCGGCGCAACCGCGTGGGATCCGGGGCGGGACTTCCTCGGCCCACCCACTAGCCCTGGATGTTCCAGATTCCCGTCGCGGCCACCTCACGTGCGTATTCGGTGAAATCCCTTGGCTCCCGGCCCAACGCGCGTCGCACGCCATCGGCGGTCTTCGAGTTCCGGCCGTCCAGGATCGTGCCGAACAGGTAGTCGAGCAGGCTCACCACATCGGCGGGCACCTGGTAGTCGGTCAGTGCCGCAACGAATTCCGTGCGCGAGACCGGGATGAACGCGATGTCCCGCCCGGTCGCCGCGGCGATCTCCGCGACCGCCGCGGTGAAGGTCAGCGCGCGTGGCCCGGTCAGCTCGTAGACCGCGCCCTGATGCCGGTCCTCGGTGAGCGCGAGCACGGCGACATCGGCGATGTCGTCGGCGTGTACGAACGGTTCCGGCACGTCACCGTTGGGCAGCGCGACCTCGCCCGCCTGGATGTACTCGGTGAACGCGCCTTCGCTGAAGTTCTGCGCGAAGAAACTGCACCGCACGATGGTCCAGTCGAGGCCGGATTCCTGCACGATCTCCTCGCATTCCAACGCCTCCGGTTCGCCACGGCCGGACAGCAGTACGAGCTTGTGCACGCCGCTCTGCTTCGCCGCGGCCGCGAACGCGCGCAGGGTCTCGGGGGCGCCGGGCACCGCGAGGTCGGGCTGGAACGCGACGTACGCGGCGTGCACACCGTCCAGTGCCGCGGGCCAGGTGCTGCGGTCCGCCCAGCTGAACGGGATCTCCGCCGAACGCGACCCGATCCGGATCGGATGGCCCGCCTGCTGGAGCCGGGCGGCGACCCGGCCGCCGGTCTTGCCGGTGCCGCCGGTGACGAGGATGAGGTGCTGGGTTGCGGTGCTGTTTGTCATGGTTCAAGTACATCGGCGGGGGCCGAGACGAGACATAGTTCAACAGCTCATGACCATGCGTAATCGTCTACTGTGGGTGGCGTGGATGCGCTCGCCAGTCTGCTCGAAGGTCCACGTGCCCGCGGCGCGTTCGTGATGTGTTCGTTGCTGAAGCCGCCGTGGTCGCTGCGCATTCAGGACGAAGCGTCGCTCGCCGTGGTGTCGATGGTCCGCGGCGGCGCGTGGATCATGATGGGCGAGAACGCGCCGCGCCAGTTGTGCGAAGGCGATGTCGCGATCTTCCGCGGACCCGACTATTACACGCTCGCCGACGACCCGGCCACCGCGCCGGAGATCGTCATCCATCCCGGCAATGTGACGAAGACGCTCGACGGCGAAGTCCTTTGCGAGACATTGAGTCTCGGCGTGCGCCAGTGGGGGACCGACGCCGACGGCGCCACCATGATGGTGACCGGCACCTACGAGACGGCCGGTGCGGCCAGCCAGCGCCTGCTGCGCGCCCTGCCGCCGGTCATCGTGCTGCAACGCGGCGACTTCGACACCCGGCTGCTCGACATCCTGGTCGACGAGGCCATCAAGGAAGAGCCCGCCCAGGGCGTCGTGCTCGACCGTCTGCTGGACATGGTGCTGATCGCCGCCCTGCGCGCCTGGTTCGCGCGCAACGACGCACCCGCCTGGTACCACGCGTACAGCGACCCGCTGGTCGGCAAGGCGCTGCGGCTGCTGCAACACAATCCGGCGCACGGCTGGACGGTGGCCAGCCTGGCCGAGGCGGTCGGGGTGTCCAGGGCCGCGCTCGCCCGCCGCTTCACCGACCTGGTCGGCGAGCCGCCGATGTCCTTCCTCACCGAATGGCGTCTCGCGCTGGCCGCCGACCTGCTCGCCGAATCCGACGCCACCATCGAAGCCATCGCCCGCCAGGTCGGTTACGGCAGCGCCTTCGCCCTGAGCACCGCCTTCAAACGCCACTTCGGCGTCAGCCCGCGCGACCACCGGCAGGGCGCCACCCCGGCTGAGCTATCGTCGGCCGGGTGACGCAGCAGTATCCGGTGCTCTGGCCGATGCCCACCCGATGGGCGGACAACGACCACTACGGGCACGTGAACAACGTGACGTACTACTCGTACTTCGACACCGCGGTCAACGCGTGGTTGATGCACGCCACCGGCACGGACATTCGGGAGCTGCCCGCGCTCGGCGTGGTCGCGCAGACCTCGTGCCAGTACGTCGGCTCGCTCAGTTTCCCGGATCAGTTGCAGGTCGGTTTGCGCGTCTCGCAGCTCGGGCGGTCCAGCATCACCTACGACCTGGCTATCTTCCGGGATGCCGATGGCGAGCTCGAACTGGCGGCTACCGGCTCGTTCGTGCATGTCTATGTCGACGCGGAAACCCGTAAGCCCGTGGAGATTCCGGCGGTCATCCGTACTGCCGCCACCGCGCTGGTCACCGACTGAGCCGGTGCGGCAACGGTTTTGCTGCTAGCGTCGGGATGGCGACCTGGGAGTGGTCGCGGGTAGTACTTGCGTCACCTCGTGGAGGAATGTTGTTCGGTCGGTTGTTTGCTGTGTTGTTGTCCGCTGTCGCATTAGTAGCGGGAAGTACCGGTTTCTCCGGTGCTTCGCCGGTGGGGGTTTCGGTACTGCCGCGGCCGGGCGGCCAATCTCCGGTCGGCACAACGACTCTGCATCTGGTCGATGCCGCGCGGCCGGATCCGTTCAGGCCGGAGCGGTCCCGCGAGTTGATGGTGTCGGTGTTCTATCCGGCTGCTCAGATCGACAAGTATCCGCGGGCGCACTACGCGTCAACGGTGCTGATCCCGGAACTCGAGAAGCGCTTCGGTATCGGGCTGCCCGGCCTGCTCACCAACTCCTACAGCGGTGCACCCGCGCTCGCGGGGTCGGCGTATCCGGTGATTCTGTTCACCCCCGGCGCCGGGGTCTCGCGGGTGCTGAGCACCGGCCTGGCCGAGGATCTGGCCAGCCGTGGCTACGTGGTCGTGACCATCGACCACACCTACGAGGCGCCGGTGGTGGAGTTCCCCGACGGCAGGTTCGCCCAGTTCGCGCCGATGCCCGCCTTCGACAAGGAAACCCGGCACCGATACGCGGACGCCAGGATGCTCGACACCCAGCTCGTCCTCGACTCACTCGCCGGACTGGCCCGCGGCGCGAATCCGGACGCCGAGCACCGCGAACTGCCCGCAGGTCTCGATCGCGCCCTCGACCTGGACCGCATCGGGATGGTCGGGCACTCACTCGGTGGGTTCACCGCGGTCGAGTCGATGCACGACGACCGCCGCATCGACGCCGCGATCGATCTCGACGGGCAGATCGGCATCGACGAGGATCTCGGCCGCGCGGCCACCGAAGGCGTGGACCGGCCGGTGCTGGTTATGACGAGTCAACAGGCCACCGAGGTCGGCGACGCCGTCCCATCCCTGGATGCGTTCTGGCAGCACACCACCGGCTGGAAACGTCAACTGATGCTGCGAGATTCGGCCCACTACGACTTCACCGACATGCCCGCCCTGGTACCCGCGATCGCCCGTCCCGCCACCAAGCAATACATCGGCCCCATCCCCGCAGACCGCGCCACAACCCTGGTACGCACCTACGTCGCGGCCATGTTCGACAAGTTCCTCCGCGATCGCCCGAACACCGTCCTCGACCAACCGCCGACGGATCCGGAGCTCGTCCTCAACCGCTAACGCTCAGCATCGAGCCGCACACCTTCTGATTTCCCGCACACCGAATCGCATGCGATTCGATATGCGGGAAATCACGAAGTGTGCGGCTGTGTTGGCAGCGACCGGATTTGCGGGCGGGTGGGCATGGTCGATTGCGCGTTGCCAACGGCGAATTGCCGATTCGCCGTTCAGGTCCTGCCAAGTCCACCGGACCACGCGCAGGCCTGCGTCGCGGAGGGCATCCTCGCGAAGCTTCTCCTCGAAGACAGCGTCACCAGCTTCTTGTCCGGGCTTCAGCAGTCGGCCGTACTTGACTCGCCCGTCGAATTCGCCGACCACGCCGGCTTTTTGGTCGTAGAAATCCACGCGGCCTAGGAAATTGCCCGCTGCCGACCAGACATCTCCTTGTTGTGATGGCATAGGTAACCCGTGTCGATGGAACATGACTCGGCTCCGCGATTCGCCAACGCTCTCGCTGCGGGCGTCGAGGAAGCAAACCGTCCGCCGCGCTTGCGATATCCCGTTGCGGCGGTTGGCAAGTTCGAGCTCGATGGCCAGCTCTTCCGTCGTGACACCGAGCTTCCGGATTGCGGCATCGCCCGCGACGACAGCTTGCTCGAACGGCAGAGTACGCGCGAGATCAACTATCGTCCGTGCTGGTGAGGTGACCCACCACCCATCGACCTCCACCACTCCGCCAACGATAGGCGCACAGTGCACCTTCAATGAATGACGCACGCGTCCCCCGTTTCGTCGATCGCGCGTCACGTGCACGCACTCCAATGCTGTTGCCCACAAAGGCACCTCGTATAACACGGCCGCGGATTGATGACTCACCACCGTTTCCGGCGCCATGGCGGACAGGGTCGATTCGAGGAGCAGTCGGTGTCGTCCGACGCCATCCCTGCCGTTGAAGTCAGCCTCTTCGATGTAGCAACCATGGCCGAGCCGATGCCACCCCTGTCGGCGATACAGCTGGCGAATGTCGTGGTCGGTATACCCCTGTGCCAACACGCTCCGACGGCGCTGTATCTCCTCCATGGCGGAGATCCTCGCCCCTCCGAATGCCCACGCACACCCCCGCTCGCTCGATTGTGGATAACTCGCACCTGTGCATAACCGAGCCCGCACACCTCCTGACTTCCCGCACACGAAATCGCATGCGATTCGATATGCGGGAAATCAGGAGGTGTGCGGCTGAGGCTTTCAGCTTTGCAAGGCGGCTTGGAAGCGGCGCATGCCGTCGAGCCAGCGGTCGTAGTCGGTGCCCTTGTAGCGGTACATCTTCAGTACCTCGGGGTGCGGGAGGATCAGGAAGTGCTCGGCTTCGATACCGGCGACAACGACCTCGGCGACCTGGTCCGGGGAGAGCAACGCGCCGGCGGTCTTCACGGCCTTCACCGCGAGCTCGGCCTCGGCGGAATGCTCCGGCGGCACCAGGCCGCCGTGCAGGAGCTGGGTGTCCACTCCCATCGGGCACACGCAGCTCACTCGAATGCCCTTGTCGCCGTAAGTGACCGACAGCCACTCGGCGAATCCGACGGCGGCATGTTTGGAGACGGCGTAGGGCGCGGATCCGAGCTGGGTGAGCAGGCCCGCCGCCGAGGCGGTGGTGACGAAGTAGCCCGTTCCGCGTGCCAGCCAATCCGGCACCAGCAGCCGTGCGGCGCGGACGTGGGCGAGCACATTGACCTCCAGCGCCGCCGCCCACTGCGCATCGGTGCTGTCCAGTCCGGCGCCACCACCGATGCCCGCGTTCGCGAAATACAGTTCCACCGGACCGAATTCGGCCTCCGCGCGCTCGATCAGCCCGCGAATCACCTGCTCGTCCGCGACATCGCCGCCGACCGCGACCGCTGCGGCACCGAGGGATTCGGCGACGCGGGCCGCGCCGTCGGCATCGAGGTCGGCGAGCACCACGCGTGCCCCGTCGGCAACCAGCCTGCGGGCCAATGCCGCGCCGATTCCCGCTCCGGCCCCCGTGACGATCGCAACCTTGCCCGAAATCTCCATTCCCGCACCTTAGCGGGGCCTCACCGGCCCGCCGCCGCGAATTCGGCAACCACCTCGTACAGCTCAGGATGGGCGGTGGCGTAGGTCGGCGCGACGGCGAGTCGCTGTTGGAAGGCCGGGTTGTTGCCTGCGGCGCGCCAGGCGTCCGCGCTGTCCCAGTGCGCGACATTGACCGCCTGGAATCGGGCCGAGGGGTCGGTCGAGCGGTGCAGCCGGTTGTCGCGGAAACCCGCTGCGGCGCTCATCAACTCGGCGCGGGTCCGCCAGTGCGCCAGGAATTCGTCCACGAGTTCGGCGGGCAGTTCGAAGGCGTTGACGAAGGTGATACCCCGCCCGGCCGGTGTTGCGTCCGAACGATATTCGGCCGCGACAGCGTATTCGCTGCCCTGCACCTCGGCGTAGTCACGAGACGACTGCGCCGAGGTCTGGAAGGCCGGATTCGCCAGTGCCGCATCGCGGGCCGCGACACTGTCCCAGTTCGCGACCATCACCAGCGGAAGCTGCGCGTCGGTGGCGAGCGCGCGATGCAGTCGGGCATCGCGGAATCCTGGTGCTTTGCTGACGATTTCGGCGCGGTGGCGCCATTGCTCGATGAATTCGTCGGCTCGGTCGGCCGGTAGCCGGGTCGTGTCGATCACGGTGAGCGCGTTGTCGGTCATCTCCTCATCCTCAGGCCTCGATCGCACTCGAGGTCAAGGATTCCGCGTGGCAAATACCTGTCAGTTGCCGCGCGACAGCCGATTCAGCAGCGGCGCGGTGCGTGGGCCGACCAGTTCGCGCATCACCAGCGCCATGTTGGTGCGCTCCACCCCGGGAATCTTCAGTATCTGCCCGGCAATTCGATACAGGTCGTCGGCGTCCCTGGCGACCACACGGACCGTCAGATCGGTGAGCCCGGTCATGCCGCACACCTCGGTCACCTCCGGCACCTCGGCGAGTTCGTCTACGACGGAATCCAATTGGTGCTGATCGACGACCACCGCGACGAAGGCTGCCAGCGGATAACCGAGCGCGCGCGGCTGTACCCGGCGCTCAAAACTGCCGAGCACGCCACCGGCCTCCCAGCGCGACAGCCGAGCCTGCACGGTGTTGCGGGACAGTCCGAGCCGGGCGGCCAGCTCCACGCCGGTGGCTCTCGGATTGGCGACCAGTTCCAGCAAGAGCCTGGCGTCGGTGGCGTCCAAGGTCACGTCGACGGTTTCTCTGGTCATGCAACGCAGTATGACATTGGCGACCGGGTAAGAATTGAGCATTCTGCGCATTCGCGTGTCGATCACTTGCGCAGATCGCATTATCGTGGATGCTGTGAGGTAGAGCACACCGGATGGTGAGGAGGCGGCTACCGATGCCAGACAAGGTCGAGTATCCGGTTCAATTGGTCCAGCCCGACGGTCGCCGCGTCCTCGATCGAGAGCACGCCGCGCTGGTCGCCGACGTAGGGCCCGAGCAGCTACGTGCCCTATACGAAGACATGGTCGTCACCCGCCGGATCGACACCGAAGCGACCGCGCTGCAACGCCAGGGCCAACTCGGTCTATGGGCGCCGTTGCTGGGGCAGGAGGGCACCCAGGTCGGTTCCGCGCACGCCCTGCACCCCGACGACTACGTCTTCTGCAGCTATCGCGAGGCCGCCGTCGCCTACTGCCGCGGCGTGAATCCCAGCGAGATCACCCGGCTCTGGCGCGGCGTCGCGCACTCCTGCTGGGATCCGAACGCGGTCAACATGACCAACCCGAACATCATCGTCGGCTCGCAAGGTTTGCACGCGACCGGCTATGCCTACGCCGCGCATCTGGACGGCGCGGAGATCGCGACCATCGCCTACTTCGGTGACGGCGCGAGCAGTCAGGGCGACATCGCCGAGGCGCTCGGCTTCGCCGCGAGTTGGAGTGCGCCGGTGGTGTTCCTGTGCCAGAACAATCACTGGGCGATCAGCGAACCGGTTCGAGTGCAGAGTCAGACGCCGATCGTGCGCCGGGCCTACGGCTACGGCATCCCCGGCGTGCAGGTCGACGGCAACGACGCGCTCGCGGTGCTCGCCGTGACGCGACAGGCGGTGGCACGCGCCCGTTCCGGTGGCGGACCGTCCTTCATCGAGGCGCTCACCTACCGGATGGGCCCGCACACCACCGCCGACGACCCCACCCGCTACCGCGCGTCCGCGGAGACCGAGGAGTGGGCCCGCCGCGACCCGATCGACCGGCTACGCAGGCTGCTGGAACGCGAGTCGCTGTTCGACTACGGATTCGAGCGGCAGGTCGCCGAGCACGCCGACGAGGTCGCCCGCCAGGTGCGCACCTCGACCATCGAGATGCCCAACCCCGAACCGATGGACCTGTTCGACCACGTCTACACCACCCCGCACGCGCTCATCACCGAAGAGCGACGGGAGTACGCGGAATACCTGGCTGGCGATCCCAGCGAGGCGGCCGCGCGACCGGAAGGAGTCCCTTCATGATCACCACGTTCGCAGGAGCGTTGAACACCGGACTGCGCCGCGCGCTGGAGGACGACCCCAAGGTCATTCTCATGGGCGAGGACATCGGTCGTCTCGGCGGCGTCTTCCGGGTGACCGACACCTTGCAGAAGGACTTCGGCAACAACCGGGTCGTCGACACCCCGCTGGCCGAATCCGGCATCGTGGGAACAGCTTTCGGCATGGCGCTACGCGGCTACCGGCCGGTGTGTGAGATCCAGTTCGACGGATTCGTCTACCCCGCCTTCGACCAGATCGTCTCGCACGTGGCCAAGATCCACTACCGGACGCAGGGAAAGGTGAACGCGCCCATCACGATTCGCATTCCGTTCGGCGGCGGCATCGGCTCCGTGGAGCACCATTCGGAATCGCCGGAAGCCTATTTCGCGCACACCGCCGGGCTGCGAGTGATGACGCCGAGCAATCCCGCCGACGCGTATCTGATGATCCGCCAGGCGATCGCGCTGGACGACCCGGTGATCTTCTTCGAACCCAAGCGGCGCTACTGGGACAAGGCCGACGTCGACTTCCTCGCGCTCGACCAGGACGGCGGGCTGCCGCTCGGCCGCGCCAGGGTGTGCACCGTCGGCACCGACGCCACTGTCGTCGCCTACGGCGGTACCGTGGCCACCGCCCTGTCCGCCGCGAAAATCGCTACGGAGGAGGGACATTCGCTCGAGGTGATCGATCTGCGCAGTCTCTCGCCGATCGACTTCGACACCATCGAGGAGTCGGTCGCCAAGACCGGCAGGCTGATCGTCACCCACGAGGCACCCGTATTCGCCGGTCTCGGCGCGGAAATCGCGGCGCGGATCACCGAGCGCTGCTTCTACCACCTGGAGGCGCCGGTGCTGCGCGTCGGCGGATTCGACATCCCATACCCCCCGGCTAAGCTCGAGAAGTTCCACCTGCCCGATCCCGATCGCATCCTCGCCGCGGTCGATCGAACGCTCGCCGCCTGACGCCGGTCCGCCGTAGTGAGAGGTGCCCACGTGGAAGATCGTGCTAAGCCGGGCCCGGGCAACGTCCTGGAATTCCGGCTCCCCGACCTGGGGGAGGGGCTGGCCGACGCCGAGTTGGTGTCCTGGTCGGTCAGCGTCGGCGACGCGGTGGAACTGAATCAGACGATCGCCGAGGTCGAGACGGCGAAGGCGGTGGTGGCGCTGCCTTCGCCGTTCGCCGGGCGGGTGGTGGAGTTGCTCGCGCAGCCGGGGGAGACCGTGCTGGTCGGGGCGCCGTTGATTCGGGTGCAGGACGATACGGCGGTGCCGTCCGGCCAGGAGAGTGCGACGAATGGTGCCGAGGTGGCAGGGGATGCGCCCGGGGCGGGGCGTACTGCGGTGCTGGTGGGTTATGGGCCGGAGGGCGAAACGGTGTCGCGGCGTCGTAGGCCCGTTGCATCTGTTGCCACACAATCGGATTCGAGTCGGCGACCGGTCGATGTGGCAGCAGAGCCGGACGCGGATGAATCCTTTGCGCACCGCGGCGCCGGGTCGGAATCACCTGCCGTGCAATCAGTTTCACCCGACATTGCGGTATCCGGCTCGGAGCTTCCCGAAGATGAAGCAGCAGAATCGTTCTCGCGCCGTGCCCGACCCTCGCTGACCACAACCAGAGCGGCCGCCACCCCGGCCGCCCGCAGGCTCGCCCGTGAGTTGGGCATCGATCTGTGGTTCGTCGCGGGCTCCGGACCAGGCGGTGCTGTAACTGTCGAGGACGTGCGCGGCGCCGTCCCCGTGTCGCAACCGCGGACACTGGCCAGTCAATCGCAGGCCGCCCCGGTGGCGACCGCACCGGCCGTCACCGACCCGGATGCCGGACTGATCCGCCCCTCCGCCCGCGAGCTGCGCACACCGATCAGCGGCATCCGCAAGCGTACCGCGGCGGCAATGCTGGCCAGTGCCCGCACTATCCCGCAGGCGAGCACCTTCGTCACCCTCGACTGCACCGCGTCGATGGAGCTGCTCGACCACCTGCGCAGCACCAAATCCTTTGCCGAACTGACCCTTACCCCGCTCGCGCTGGTGGCGAAGTCGGTGCTTGCGGCGCTGGCCGAATTCCCGGAGATCAATGTCTTCTGGGACGAGGCGAATCAGGAGATCGTCACCAAGCACTACGTGAACCTCGGCGTCGCCGTGGCCACCGATCGCGGACTCCTGGTGCCGAACATCAAGGAGGCGCAGTCGTTGAGCCTGCGCGACCTGACCAGGGAAATCGGCTGGCTGGCCGAGACCGCGCGCTCGGGCGGCGCCAGCCCCACCGACCTGCGCGGCGGCACGTTCACCATCACCAACGTCGGCGTGTTCGGGGTGGACACCGGCGTGCCGCTGGTGAATCCCGGCGAGGCGGCGATCCTGTGCCTCGGCTCGATCCGTAAGCGGCCGTGGGTGTTCCGCGACGAACTCGCGATCCGCTGGGTCACCACGCTCGGCATCAGCTTCGATCACCGGATGATCGACGGCGAACTCGCCTCCCGCTTCCTCGCCACCACCGCCAGCCTCCTCGAAGACCCACTCACCCTGCTGAGTCGCATCTAGTGCGAGATTCAGGTGTGATGTCACGTGGGGGAAACATTGTGGGGGCTCGATGTAAAGAAGACCGACTAGTTCTGTAGGTATGGCAGAGACTGCGCATCTCGTCGATACCAGGTTGCCGTTCGGGCGGCAGCTCACCTTCGGCATCCAGCACGTGCTGATCATGTACACCGGGTGCATCACGGTGCCGCTGGTGTTCGGGGCGGCCGCGGGGCTCGACCGGGCCACCATCGGCCTGCTGATCAGCGCGGACCTGCTGATCGCCGGGGTGATCACGCTGGTGCAGAGCCTAGGGATCGGGAAGCTCGCCGGTGCGCGGCTACCGATTATCTGCGGGGCCACCTTCATCGGGCTCGATCCCATGATCCTGATCGCCAAGGAGTACGGGCTCCCGGCGGTCTACGGCTCGATGATGATCGGCGGTGTGGTCGGCGTCGCGCTGGCGTTGCCGTTCGCCCGCCTGGTGCGGTTCTTTCCGCCGCTGGTCACCGGGACCGTGCTCACCGTGGTCGGCGTCTCGCTGATCGGGGTGGCGGGCGGGCTGATCATCGGCACCGACTCGAAGGCGGCCGACTTCGCCGCGCCGTCCCATATCGGTCTCGCCGCCGTCGTCTTCGTGATCGCCGTCGGATTCATGTGCCTCGGCCGGGGCATGGTTTCCCAGCTCGGGGTGCTGATCGGCCTGGTGGTCGGCATTGTCATCGCCATCCCGATGGGTTTGATCGATACCGACGGCATCGCCGGGACCGACTGGGTCGGCCTGCCGAAGCCGTTCCATTTCGGCGCGCCGGAGTTCCCGATCACCGGGGTGGTCGCGATGAGTGTGGTGATGGCGGTCGTGTTCGCCGAATCGACGGCGAGCATGCTGGCGATCAGCGAGATCACCGGAAAGCCGATCAGCAAGGGCGATTTGGCGCGTGGCCTGGTCGGTGACGGGCTGTCCGGCGTGCTCGGCGGGGTGTTCACCGCGTTCGTCGACACGATCTTCAACCAGAATGTCGGCGCCGTCGCCGCGACTCGGGTCTACAGCCGCTACGTCACCGCCACCAGCGGGGCGATCCTGGTGGTGCTCGGTGTGCTGCCGCGCTTCGGCGCGTTCGTCGCGGCGGTCCCCGAGCCGGTGGTCGGCGGCGTCGGACTGGTGCTGTTCGCCACGATCGCCATCGTCGGCGTCGACACCCTGCGCAAAGCCGACCTCGGCGACCGCGTGAACGCCACCATCGTCGCCACCGCCGTCGGCGTCGGCCTACTGCCGGTCATGGCGAAGGACATGTTCGTCCACTTCCCCGACGCCGCTCAGATCCTCCTCACCAGCGGCATAACCCTGGGCGCGATAACAGCTTTCACGCTGAACATGGTCTTCAACCACACCAGGCTGGGCACATTCGCCCGAGGCGACTCCACTCCGAAACTCGCAGAGGAGTCGACTGCCGCCGAATCAACAGGCCACAGCGACATCCCCGCCCCAGCAAGTCCGGCTCCCGCCTGACCGGCCGCACCGCGAGTGGCACACCACGGCGGACCGCTCTCGACGTTTGCCGCCACCGTGTGCCACTCGCCGAGCATTCGCGCCTCATGGGCCGGGCCCGCTTGTGTTCGGACTTCGCACACCTGCTTGCTTCCTCGCGCATCCGATAGACAGTCGATTGCTGTGCGAGAGATCAACGAGGTATGCGAAGTCGTGACGTTGACCGGCTGGCCGCAACAGGTTTGGGGGTTCCGTCAGTCTCGGGCCGTCAGTACCTTGCGGACGATCAGGCCCGCGATGAGCGCCCAGAAGGCGGCGCCGATGCCGAGGAAACCTACGCCGGAGGCGGCGATCAGGAACGTCACGATGCCTGCTTCGCGGTGCTTCTCGGAGCTGAGCGCACCGGTCAGGGCGGCGGCCAGGGTGGCTAGGAGGGCAAGGCCCGCAACGGTTTCCAGTATGCCTTTGGGTGCGGTGGCGATGAGCGTGACCAGGGCCGCGGAGCCGAGGGCGAGCACCAGGTAGCCGATGCCGGAGGTGAAGGTGGCGATCCAGCGTTTCTTCGGGTCGGGGTGGGCCGAGGGGGCCGCGGAGAGGGCGGCACTGATCGCGGCCAGGTTGATGGCGTGGCCGCCCGCGGGGGCGCCGAGGATGGTGCCGATGCCGGTAACGGTCATCGCCGCGCGCCAGGGGACCTGGTAGCCAAAGGATTTCATGACCGCGGTGCCCGGAATGTTCTGCGACGCCATGGTGACGATGTAGAGCGGTATCGCGACGCCGATGATCGCCTGCCAATTCCAGTGCGGCAGTGTCAGTTCCACCGAAGGCACCATCGCGGCGAAGTCGAGATGCTTGTGCTGCACCGCGATACTGATGCCGGAGCCGACCGCCGCCGTGACGAATGCCGCGATCACCGCCCAGCGCTTGGCCACCCGCTGCAGCACCAGCCACACCAGGATCACCGGAATCACCACCGCCGGACTGGACTGCACCGCCTTCACCGGGGCCAGGCACAGCGGCAGCAGCACCCCGGCCAGCATGGCCTGCGCGATCTCCACCGGAATCGCGGCTACTAGGTTCCCGAGCCGCTGCCACAGGCCGGTGATCACGATCAACACCCCGGCGATCGCGAACGCGCCGACCGCGGCGGGCCAGCCGCCGACCACCGCGCCGGTGCTCGCTAGCAGCGCCGCGCCGGGCGTGGACCAGGCCAGCGTGATCGGCATCCGATACTTGTAGCTGAGCAGCAGCATGCCGACCGCCTGCGTCACGCACACCGCGAGCAGCCCCGACGCCGCCTGCGCCGCATTCGCGCCGACCGCATTGAGCCCACTGAGCACGACGGCGAACGCGCTGGTGAAACCCACCAATGCGGTGACAACGCCGGCACCGAGCGGCTGCGCGAGTCCGACCTCGGGGGCGACGGTGGATTCCGGCCCGTGGTCCTGCTCGGGCGCCGCGGTAGCTGGGGAAACGTTCGACATTGTGGCGATCCTGCCCGCAACTGGACTGGTCCGTCACGTGCCAGTCGGCCGAAACTGGACCGAATTGGTGCACCGCCCGTGACCAGGGCGATCCGCACGACCCGCCGGTGGTCCGATCGTCCGCATTGCCCCACTTACCGGCGAGTAGCGCTGGGGTGCAGCCACATTGCCCTGTTCAAATGCGTAGTCTGATGGGTATTCGGTGCGCGAGGGTGCGATTACTGGACTAGGAGCTGTGTTGAGCGCGGTACTGATCTCACCGGTAGAGCTTCGGGAAGCGTTGTCGGACAAGCGGGTTCGCCTGCTGGACGTCCGATGGTCGCTGGGTGACCCGGACGGGCCGCAACACTATCTGGACGGTCACGTCCCCGGCGCGGTGTTCGTCGACATGGAAACCGAGCTGTCCGCCCCGCCGTCGCCCACCCGCGGCAGGCACCCGCTGCCGGACATCGCGCAGCTGGAGAAGTGCGCGCGCAGCTGGGGCATCCGCAACGACGATCCGGTGGTCGTCTACGACGCGACCGGCGGCATGGCGGCCGCCCGCGCCTGGTGGCTGCTGCGCTGGGCAGGCATCGCCGACGTGCGGATCCTCGACGGCGGACTGCCCGGCTGGACGAACGCGGGCGGCGAACTCGCCACCGGCACCGAGCCCGACCCGGAACCCGGCGATGTCGCGCTGAGCCCCGGCCACCTGCAGGTCATCGACGCCGACGCGGCCGCCCGCTGGCGCGGCGTCCTCCTCGACGCCCGCGCGGGCGAGCGCTACCGCGGCGAGATCGAGCCGATTGATCCGCGCGCAGGCCACATCCCCGGCGCCATCAGCGCCCCCACCGCGGAAAACCTCGACGCCAGCGGACGCTTCCGCGCCCCGGCCGAACTGCGCGACCGCTTCGCCGGATTCACCGCCGAACCGGTCGCGGTCTACTGCGGCTCCGGCGTCACCGCGGCCCACCAGGTCGCGGCCCTCGCCGTCGTCGGTATCGACGCGGCGCTCTACCCGGGCTCGTGGTCGCAGTGGTCGAACGATCCGAAGCGACCGGTCGCGACCGGAAGCTGATCGCCAGGGCACCGGATCCGACCCGCTCGTGCGGTGGCTCAGCGGAGCAATGACCGGCCGGGCGGGAGGATGTGAACGCTGGCATCGGGCGCCAGGTCGGCGGCGGCCACTACCGAGTGCTGTTCGGCACGGCGGGTACGCCCGGCTGGGAGCCGACCGATGCCCAGCTGCCCGGCCTGCCGGTCTTCCGTCGGCTCGTGGCTGCCGCCGAGGCCTGTGGCAGCGCGGATCCCACCGCCACAGCCACCTGCCTCTGGGCCGCGATGCACGGCCTGATCACTTTGCGTCAGGACCGGCCGAGCTTTCCCTGGCCGGACCTCGACGTACTGCTCGAAACGCTGATCACCGCACATCTCGCCGCTGCCACGGGTTCGGCGACAATGCGAGATCGGAGTTGAATTCCCTTGGCAGTAAACAATTTCGACAGCAGGTCCAGTTCGCCGATGCTCAGGGGCACGTACGCGCCACACCCTGCAACGCCCTGCTGTCCGCTTCGCTCACCGACAGCTCGTATTGCACGGCAACGGTGAGGTACTTGCCCGCATAGAAGCAGTGGTTCGCGCGTGCGGGTGGCAGCCATACGGCAGGGGTCTTGTCGCCCTTGGCCTCGTTGGTGCGGCCGTCGGTGGCGAGCAGGTTGAAGTCGAGGTCGTTGGCGAAGCGGATGCGGCGTTCGGGCGGCCAGGCGGCGGCGCCCAGGTCCCAGGCGGCGGCCAGCGGGTACACGTGGTCGATCTGGACGTCGTTGGCGTCGGCCTTCTTGAACGGGATCTGCTTGCCGGTGTAGGGGTCGTTCAACGTGCCCCCGACGACGACACAGTCACGCGTCCCCGGCCGGAAGCTCACCTCGGCGAGCTGCTTGGCCAGCACGTTGTTGCGGGTATCGCAGCCATCGTGCCCGCCGGGCCCGTCATTGTCATCGGTCCAGGCGGGCCCGAACACACAGCCCTGCCCCGGCTTGCACCTACGCTCGTAACCGCCGGGATGCGGTCGATCCGGAACCACCTGCACCTCGGCCAGCAGCCGCTCCAACTCGACGCTGGTCGGACTACCGGGCGCGGGCGCCACCGGGGCAACACCGAACTGGCCGCACCCGACGGCGCACAGCGCGACGAGCGCGCCGACGAACCAACGCCGAATGTCCATGACGCCAGAGATACACGGGTGGACCGACATTCGTGGAACCTGAAGCACGAGCAGTTGTCAGCAGAGCGGCGACACAACCCTCACAACCAGGCCCGCGCGAGCAGGTCGTCGTCGGCGACCTCGCTTGCCCTCGGTGGGAACCGGGTGGCCGAAATCGACTCGGCGTTCGCGCCGTCGTGCCCGATCAGCCACGAGCCGCCGCGCTCCTCGCACTCGGCGAGCTTGGCGAAGGTGGCGAGCAGGAAGGCGATGGCGTCGTGCGAGTCCAGGGTTCGGGCCAGGCGCTGTGATTCACCGGGGCGGGACAGGTCCAGCCACACACCGGATTGACCGTCGAGCCGCATGCCGACGATCTTCTCGGCGTTGATGAAGGTGAATTTGCGCCGTTCCCACGGCGTCGTCGGCGTGAAGCTCTGCTCGAGAACTTGGAGCAGAATCGTCATGATTGCCTCCGTTGACCAGCGGATATTCAAGTATGTTCCGCCCGGGCGCAGAAATCCAGAAAAGCGGGATCGCGGCGCTCGGCGCGCTGTCGGACCCACCTGCTTGGATGGGTTGATGCTGCACGGTCTGTGGTCGCCGGGATCCGGGTTGCTGCTCTGGCACGACTCACCCCTCACCATGCTGCCCGACCCGTTGGGCGGCGTATTGAGCGCGTCGAAATTCCGGCACCGGGCAGACGTGCTGATCATCGGTCCGGACGGCAAGGAGACCGAGCAGGTGCGCGCGCACGCGATGGCCCCGGCGGCCGCCGCCGTGGCACTGCGGCAGCGACTTCCGGCCGAGGCGGTGTCGGGTGACCTGCGCTTTCTCGCCCATGTGGCGCACGGTGTCGAACGCTGGGTGCGGGCCGGTCGGATCGTGCCGGAACTGCGCCGAGCCGACGGGCAGTGGTGGGCGCGCTGGCGACTGGTCGGCGGCGAGCGGCAGCGCGCGTGGCTGGCCGAACTGGCCGTCGCGATGCCCGCCGCGTTGCAGGTGGCGGGGCGGCCGAATGCGTTGCTGGACGACCTGGTCACCGAGCTCACCGACCCGATCGCACGCGCGCTGATCGACCCGCCGGACTCCGAGCATCCGCTGGTGGACGCCCTCGTCCGCGATATCCCCCTAGACGCGGGCAGCTACCGGGTCGCCGAGACGCTGGAGCACTGGCGAGCCACGCTGACCGGTGACGAGCCGGAGTTGGTGCTGCGTCTACTCGAGCCGGACGGCGAGCTCGGCACCGCCGACGAATCGGTGGCGCTGTGGCGGCTGGAGGTCTGCCTGCGCGTCGACGGTGAGGCACCGAATCCCGTTCTGCTGCACACTGATCCGAACTTGCTGCGGGTCGCCGTGGAGAAGCTCGGCGAAGCGCAGCGGGCGTACCCGCGGCTGCGTGACCTACCAAGCGATCCGCGCTCGATGGACCTGCTGCTGCCGACCGAGGTCGTCGTCGACCTGGTCGAGCACGGCGCGCACGCGCTACAGGCCGCCGGCGTGCGCCTGCTGTTGCCGCGCGCCTGGAACGTCAGCGCGCCGACCATGCGGCTGCGGGTGGAGAGCGCGGTGCCCGCCGCCGAAAGCACCGTCGGCATGCCGGGACTCGTCTCCTACCGCTGGGAACTCGCCCTCGGCGACACCATCCTGACCAAGGCCGAGATGGAGCGTCTGGTCAGCAGCAAATCCGATCTGGTCCAGCTGCGCGGCGACTGGGTGCAGGCCGACCACAAGGTGCTGGCCGCGGCCGCCCGCTACGTCGCCGCGCACACCGACACCTCCGAGATCACCTTCGCCGACCTGATCGGCGAACTCGCTGGCGGTCGCATCGAACAGGTGCCGGTCACCGAGGTCACCGCCACCGGCTGGGCCGCCGACATCCTGGACCGCACCCGCGAACTCGAGCCGATCACCCCGCCGATCGGCCTGAAGGCGCAGCTGCGGCCCTACCAGGAACGCGGCCTCGCCTGGCTGGCGACCATGAGCCGCATGGGTTTCGGCGCGATCCTGGCCGACGACATGGGTCTCGGCAAGACCATTCAGGTGCTCGCGTTGATGGTGCATGAGCGCGAGGCTGCAAGTGTCTCCGACGGCCCCACCTTGCTGGTGTGCCCGATGTCGGTGGTCGGCAACTGGCAGCGCGAGACCGAGCGTTTCGCGCCGGACCTGCGCGTGTGGGTGCACCACGGGGTGGGCAGGCGCTCGGGCGCGGAGCTGGATTCGGCGGTGGCCGAGGCGGATCTGGTGATCACGACGTACTCGCTGCTCGCTCGAGACCTCGATGAGCTGAAGCGGCAGTCGTGGGACCGGATCGTGCTCGACGAGGCGCAGCACATCAAGAACGCAGGCACCAGGCAGTCGCGCGCGGCCCGCAGCCTGCCCGCGCGACATCGGTTGGCGCTCACCGGAACTCCGGTGGAGAACCGCCTGGAAGAGCTGCGCTCGATCATGGATTTCGCGGTGCCGAAGGTGCTCGGCAGTCCGCAGACCTTCCGCGCCCGCTTCGCTGTGCCGATCGAACGCGAGCGGGACGAGAACGCGATCAGCAGGCTGCGGATGATCACCCAGCCGTTCGTGCTGCGCCGGGTGAAGACCGACCCCGCCGTGATCACCGATCTGCCCGACAAGCTGGAGATGACGGTGCGGGCGAACCTGACCGTCGAGCAGGCCGCGCTGTACCAGGCGGTGGTCGACGACATGCTGGCCAAGATCAAGGACGCGAAAGGCATGGCGCGCAAGGGCGCCGTGCTCAGCGCGCTGACCAGGCTCAAACAGGTGTGCAACCATCCGGCGCACTTCCTCGGCGACGGCTCCACTGTGTTGCACCGCGGTAGCCACCGCTCCGGCAAGCTCGCGCTGGTGGAGGACGTGCTCGACGCGGTGCTCGCGGACGGCGAGAAAGCGTTGCTGTTCACCCAGTTCCGCGAGTTCGGCGACCTCATCGCGCCCTACCTGGTCGAGCGCTTCGGCACGGAGATCCCGTTCCTGCACGGCGGCGTATCCAAGCAGCGGCGCGACACCATGGTCACCCGGTTCCAGGAGCCGGACGGCCCGCCGCTGATGTTGTTGTCGCTCAAGGCCGGTGGCACCGGGCTGAACCTCACCGCGGCCAATCATGTGGTGCACCTGGATCGTTGGTGGAATCCGGCGGTGGAGAACCAGGCCACCGACCGCGCGTACCGGATCGGGCAGGTGCGCAACGTCCAGGTGCGCAAGCTGGTCTGCGTCGACACCATCGAAGAGCGGATCGACGAAATGATCAACGGCAAAAGGCAACTCGCCGATCTGGCCGTCGGCGCGGGGGAGAACTGGATCACCGAGATGAGCACCGACGACCTGCGTGAGCTGTTCATGCTCGGGGCGGAGGCGGTCGGCGAATGAGTCCCTACATCGACTACAACGAGTACGGCAAGCGCCGCCCGGTGCGCGGCGGGGTCGAGGCACGCAGTCGCCGTGGCGGTTTCGGGCGCACCTGGTGGGGCCGGGCGCTGATCGAGGCGGTCGAGCAGATGGCCGATGGCGGGCGCATGTCGCGGGGCCGCACCTATGCGCGGGCCGGGCAGGTGGTCAGCTACCGGATCGAGCCCGGCTCGGTGACCGCGGAGGTGCAGGGCAGCCAACCTCGTCCGTTCACCGCGGTGTTCACCGTGCGGCCGCTGCGCGAGGAGGAACTCGAGCTACTCATCGAGACGATCCGCGACGCGCCGGGCATGCTCGCCGAGATCGCGTCCGGTGCGCTGCCGACCGCGCTCGGTCCGCTGCTGCTGCCGACCACCGCCGCCGACCTGGATTTCACCTGTACCTGCCCCGACCCGGGCTGGCCGTGCAAACATGTGGCCGCGGTCTGCTACCTGCTCGCCGAACGGCTCGATGAACGCCCCCGCGAGATCCTCGCGCTGCGCGGCCTCGACCTGGACACCCTCATCGGCGGCATCGAACGCGACCTGCAGACCACCGACTCCGACGATCCCTACGGGAACGACGCCCAGCTGCCGAACCTGCCGAAGATCGACTTCCGCCCGGCCCCGGACGACCTGGACCCGTTGCTGCTGCGCAAGGCGTTGCGGATGACCTCGGCCGAAGAGCCGATCGCCGCGGCGGGGCTGCGCGATCTCACCGCGCTGTATCGCATGTTCGAGGGCTGATCGAGCTTGGTAAGCATCCGGCGTCGGGGCTTGCGGTATGCCACCGGACTTTTCGGGGCGGGATCAGGTCCGGTGACACAGGGACCGGGACTTCCCGACACCGGATGCCTTACTCAGTCTGCGCGCACCGAACCCGCCCCGGAACTGCCCGAGGGTTGCCCAGCCGCTGCCCTTGCACCGCACTTCGGGCAGTGCCCCGGCCCCTGCCTAGGCTGGTAGCCGTGGCAGGCGAGCGTGCATGGCCGGAATCCGGCCCGTCGACCAGCAGCGATGATCTGGGCGCCGCTGTCCTGCTCGCGCGGCCACCGCGGCGGGTGGCGTCGCTGGTGCCCTCGTTGACCGAGGCCGTCGCCGCGACCCGTCCCGACGTGCTGATCGCCGCAACCGACTGGTGCACGCATCCGGCCGATCTCGGTGTCGAGCGGGTGCGCGGCACCAAGAACCCCAACGTGCGCCGCATCATCGAACTCGCGCCCGATCTGGTGTTGTGCAACATGGAGGAGAACCGTCGCATCGATGTCGACCGCCTCCGCGCGGCCGGAATTCCGGTGTGGGTCACCAGAATCGAAACCGTGGACGACGCGCTCGCCTCGCTGGCGCGGCTGTTCACCGTCGCCCTGAGTACCGCCATCCCGCCTTGGCTCACCGAGGCCGAATCAGTCTGGGCGCCACCACCGCCCACGCCGCCGCGCAACGCGGTGATCCCCATCTGGCGCAACCCGTGGATGGTGGTGGGCCGCAACACCTTCACCGGCGACCTGGCCAGCCGCCTCGGCTTACGCCTCGTGCACGCCGACCGCCAGGACCGTTATCCCCGCCTCACCGACCCCGAACTGACCACCGGAATCGACCTTGCCGTCCTACCTGACGAGCCCTACGTGTTCACCAGAACCGATGGCCCCGAAGCCTTTCCGGGAACGCCGGTCGCGCTGGTCGAGGGCCGCAGCCTCACCTGGTACGGCCCGTCCTTGGCCACCGCCCGGCAAACCCTCACCCAGCAGCTGGCGGCGGCTTTCCCCGGTGGAGCTCAGCCGAGCTCGTAGTCGAACCACATGTGGTGGCCACCGTCCTCGTCCACGCTGAGGCCGCCGGTGCCGGTGATGCCGGCCAGGGCACCGGTCCCGCTGGCCGGGACGATGACGAAGAACTCGGCGGCGCGGTCGCTGCCCGAGGTGGTCGCCGAATGGGCGAAGTTGAAGCTGCCCGCGTTACCGTTCAGCGCGCCCTCGAACGACTCCATCGCGACGTAGGTGCCGTTCCCGGTGGCCTGGTCGAACGCCGCGGTGAACAGGGTCGCCGAACGCCCGGTGATGTCGCCGTCGAACTCCTTCACGATGTGTGCGACGCCGACCGGCAGCGCGGTGTCGATGGGCGGGTCAGGAACTACTTCGGTAGGAACGAACGAGACGACGGAGAAGGTGCCGATAGCTTTCATGCGCCGGATCGTAACGACGCGCACCGACACCTTCGCCGCTGCTACGCCGACGTCGCGAACCGGTAGTCGGTCAGGTCGAAGTGCCCACTGCGCCAGGCGGCTTCGACCGTGGTCGACGGCCGCAGCGGCACGTCGCCGTGCTTGTCGAAGTAGTAGCTGTTGGACACGGCGCAGCTGTCCTGCCAGAACACCTGGCCGCCGCGGCGGTCGAGCATCTCCTTGAAGAAGCGGTCGTTGGCCTCGCGGGTCACCTCGACCACCGTCGCGTTGCCCGCGCGGGCGTGCCGCAGGCAGCGCAGGATGTGCCTGGTCTGGTTCTCGATCAGGGCGAAGTAGGACGAGCCGTTGTAGCCGTAGGGGCCGATGATCGAGAAGAAGTTGGGGAATCCGGGGACGCTCACGCCCTCATAGGCTTGCAGCCGGTTCTCGTCCCACCACTTCTCCAGATCGAGCCCGCCGATGCCGCGCAGGTGGTAGGTCGGCATGTTGCCGGATTCCATCACCTTGAAGCCGGTCGCCAGCACCAGTACGTCGACCGGGTATTCGGTGCCGCTGGCGGTGCGCACGCCGGTGCTGGTGATCTGCTCGATCGGATCGGTCTCCAGCACGACATTGTCGCGGTTGAAGGTGGCCAGGTAGTCGTTCGAGAAGCTCGGCCGTTTGCAGCCCAAAGCGTAACGAGGCGTGAGCTTTTCGCGGACCACCGGATCGTGCACCTGACTGCGCAGATGTGCGTGGCCTGCCCGCTCGCCGAGCGCGGCGGTCGGCAGACTCGTGTGATAGTGCGCGGCGATCGGGAAGGTGATCTCGACGTAGGTCTGGCTGATCAGCCGGGTCAGCGACCGTGCGCCGGGTATCCGCAGCGCCCACTGCACCGGCTTGGGCAGCGGCAGATCCAGCCGGGGCAGGCACCAGATCGGCGTGCGCTGGAAGACGACGAGCTGCTCGACCTCGGGCGCGGTCTCCGGAATCACCTGCACCGCAGACGCTCCCGTGCCGATGATGGCGACCCGCTTGCCGCGCAGGTCCTGCTGATGGTCCCAGCGCGAGGTGTGCATGGTGACCCCGGTGAAGTCCTCGACGCCCGGGATCTCCGGCAGCTTGGGCCGGGTGAGCACCCCGGTGGCGCTGATGACGAAGCGGGCCGTCAACTCGCCACCGTCGGACGTGTGCAGCCGCCAGCGGCAGCCGTCCTCGTCGAACTCGGCCTCGGTGATGTTGGTATCGAACCGAATTCGCGGCCGCAGCTGGTACTTGTCCACGCACGATTCGGCGTACGCCTTCAATTCCCGGCCCGGCGCGTACGTCCGGGACCAGCTGGCGCGCTGCTCGAAGGAGAACTGGTAGCTGAACGACGGAATGTCCACGGCGATACCGGGATAGGTGTTCCAGTGCCAGGTGCCGCCGACACCGTCGGCCTCGTCGACGATGAGGAAATCGTCGAATCCGGCCTCCTGCAACTTGATCGCGGCGCCGATTCCGGAGAACCCGGCGCCGACGATGATCACCTCATGGTCGATCCCGTTGCTGCTCATGCCACCTCCCGTATCCGGTGCGCTTCATCGCGCCACCGCCCGTGCGTCATGGGCCGTGTCCGCGGCGAAGACGGCGGAGTCGGCCCGGTGCTGAGCGCCGCCAATCGGTAATTGGCCGCACATGCCACCAATTAGGCGCGTGGTGGGGTACTTTGTCAACCATGAGCCTGCGTGTACCGGCCCGGACCTGGGGCGGGCGCACCACCGAGGAACGCCGCGCCGAACGCCGCGCGCGGCTGATCGATGCGGCCCTGGACATGTGGATCGAGAACGGCTGGGCGGCCGTAACGATGCGCGGTGTCTGCCAGCGCACCGCGCTCAACGACCGCTACTTCTACGAGCACTTCGCCGACCGCGACCAACTGCTGGGTGCCGCCTGGGACGCGGTCTGCACCGACGTGCTGGCTGAGCTGGCCGCGATTTTCACCGATCACGTCGCGCAACCGCCGCTGGAGATCCTGCGCGCGGCGGTGACCCGCGCGGTGCGACTGCAATCCGACGACAACGGGCGCGCCCGCATCCTGCTGGCCGACCACGCGGGCAGCGCCGTGCTGGAGCAGCGCCGCAAGACGATGCTCACCGACGCCACCGACCTGCTCGTCGTCACCTCGCGGCCGTACCTGCGCCCGGAGACCGACGAACTCGAGTTCCGGATGAGCACCCTCGCGGGCATCGGCGGCTTCATCGAACTGCTCACCGCGTGCCGCACCGGCGCGATGGACATCGACGGCACCCGGATCATCGAGCACACCTGCCGACTCGGCGCGCTGCTCGGCACCCAGTACCTGCCGCCGGAGATCATTTCCCCTGCGGGATAACGGGTTTCGGCCCGTCAAGCGATCGCGTTGTCGATCCGGTACACGCGTCGGGCGGTAGTCCGGAAGATGTGCTCGAGCTCCGGCTGCCCGCCACCGTGTCCGGTGACCGCGGTGGCGACCGCCTCGATGCTGCCGGCGATGGTGGTAATCGGTTTGTCCACCGGGAAGTTCGAGCCCCAGATCAGGCGGTCCGCGCCGAACACGTCGAGGGCGTGTTCGATGAGCGGGTGAATCCGGTCCACCAGCAACGGAACCGGAGTGGCGGTACCGCGCGGCGGCACCGGATGGCCGAGGACCGGCATCATCAGCCCGCTCACCTTCGCGACCACGTTCGGTTGTTCGGCGAGTGCGGACAGGTCGTCGCGCCAGCGGATGAACAGCTCGCGGCGCAGGCTCGGGTTGGTTCCGGTGTGCTTGCCGACGGGCCCGAAAATGCCTGCGGGAGTGGCGAGATGGTTGAGCACGATCGGCACCTCCGGATAACGCTCGGCGAGCGCCGTCACATCGGGGAGGGCATGCGAGTACACCCAGGCCTCGAAGGAGAGGTCACGCTCGGCCAGCTGCCCGAAGCCGTTCAGGAACTCCTTGGTGGCCAGCGCGCCCGCGTGGTCGGTGTACGGCCGGACATCCGGATCGGGATGATGGGCCGCGTGCGAGCGGATGCCGCGCAGCAACGGTGCAGCGGCGAGGTGCGCATCGAGCAGCGCGGCGAAGTCGGGTGCCGCGGGATCCGCGCAGCCGAGGATCGCGCCGAGCTCGGGATTGTCGCCGCCGAACGGCAATCGGGCCACCCACGCCGTCTCGTCGGCCTCGGCCAGCGCGTCCTTGCCGACCCAGCCGACCTCGATGTGCACGATCGTGTCGATCGGCTCGTCACCGGCATCCGCGCGATAGTCCGCGGGCAGGTACGGCCGGGAGTAAGCCGTGGGGTCCCCGGTGAATTCGCGATCCCGACGCGGTGCCACCCGTTTGGCCAGATCGATCGGGAGCGGCAGTATTCGGAGCAACTTCGCCGTCTGGCTGAATACCCGGGGTGTGGTGAACGGATCCCACTGATTGATGTGTGCGTCGATGATCCGAAGACCCGATAGATCCATGTCTGCCGTCCCAACCGCGCCGATGGCCTTGACCCGGCGATTGTCACACGGCAACCGTGCTGTTCGTTCGGAATCGGCCAGTCACGGTTTCGGCACAGATCGGCAGCGAGCTGTCACACGTTGCGGCGGTATTGGCCGCCGACGGTGAAGAAGGTGTCGGTGATCTGCTGCAGGGTGCACACCCGGGCGGCGTCCATCAGCACCTCGAAGATGTTGTCGTCGGTGCGGGCGACGGCTTCGAGGCGGGCGAGGGCATCGTGCGCGGCATCGCGGTGCCGGTGCTGGAATTCGCGGACCCGGCTCAGTTGGGACTGCTTTTCCGTCTCGGTGCCGCGGGCCAATTCGATGTCGTGCTGCGGTTCGCCGTGCGGGTTGCGGAAGGTGTTGACGCCGATGATGGGCAGCGACCCGTCGTGCTTGCGGTGTTCGTAGCGCATCGACTCGTCCTGGATCTTGCCGCGCTGATATCCGGTCTCCATCGCGCCGAGCACGCCGCCGCGTTCGCTGATCCGGTCGAACTCGGCCAGCACCGCCGCCTCCACCAGGTCGGTGAGTTCGTCGATGAGAAAGCTGCCCTGCAACGGGTTTTCGTTCATCGCCACGCCCCACTCGCGGTTGATGATCAGCTGGATGGCCAGCGCACGGCGCACCGATTCCTCGGTGGGGGTGGTCACCGCCTCGTCGTAGGCGTTGGTGTGCAGGCTGTTGCAGTTGTCGTAGATGGCGATGAGCGCCTGCAGCGTGGTGCGAATGTCGTTGAAGCTCATCTCCTGTGCGTGCAGCGAGCGACCGGAGGTCTGCACGTGGTACTTCAGCTTCTGCGAACGATCGTTGGCGCCGTAGCGATCTCGCATGGCGACCGCCCAGATGCGCCGGGCGACCCGGCCGATCACCGAGTACTCGGGGTCCATGCCGTTGGAGAAGAAGAAGGACAGGTTCGGCGCGAAGTCGTCGATCCGCATGCCGCGCGCGAGATAGGCCTCCACATAGGTGAATCCGTTGCTGAGGGTGAAGGCCAGCTGGCTGATCGGGTTCGCACCGGCCTCGGCGATGTGATAGCCGGAAATCGAGACCGAGTAGAAGTTGCGAACGCCGTTGCGCACGAACCATTCCTGGATATCGGCCATCATGCGCAGGCTGAATTCGGTGGAGAAGATGCAGGTGTTCTGGCCCTGATCCTCCTTGAGGATGTCGGCCTGCACGGTGCCGCGCACCGTCGCCAAGGTCTTCGCCCTGATATCGGCGGCCTCGTCGTCAGTAGGTGCCCTGCCCTCGGTGGCCGAGAAACGTTCCAGCGCTTGGTCTATCGCGGTGATCAGGAAATAGGCCAGGATCGTGGGGGCCGGACCGTTGATGGTCATCGACACCGAGGTGGTCGGCGAAGTCAGGTCGAAACCGTCATAGAGCGCCTTCATGTCGTCGAGCGAGGCGATCGAAACACCCGAGGTGCCGACCTTGCCGTAGATATCGGGGCGTTCGGCGGGATCGTGGCCGTAGAGCGTCACGGAGTCAAACGCGGTGGACAGCCTTTTCGCGTCGGCATATTCGCTGAGCACCTTGAATCGCCGGTTGGTGCGGAATGGGTCGCCCTCACCGGCGAACATCCTGGCCGGGTCCTCGTTGTCCCGCTTGAACGGGAAGACGCCCGCGGTGAACGGGAAGCGGCCCGGCAGGTTCTCCGCGCGCAGGAAACGAAGCAGCTCACCGTGATCGGTGAACCGGGGGAGTGCGACCCGTGGAATCGAGTTGCCGGACAGCGTCTCCCGGCGCAGCGGGGTGCGGATCTCCCGATCGCGGACCCGCACCACCTGCTCGTCACCACGGTAGGACTCGGCGAGTGCGGGCCATTCGGCGAGCAGCGCGGCATTCTCGGCGGTCAGCTCGGCGCGGGCCTTCGTGGTCAGCTCGGCGACGGCTTGCTCGTCCGGCAGTTCCGCGGCCACCTGCTCGACGCGTTGTACCCGCTGTGCGGCAACGATTTGCGCGGCCGTCGCCGCGTGGTAGTCGCGCACCGTCTCGGCGATCTCGGCCAGGTAGCGCACCCGCGCGGGCGGAATGATCTGGGCGAATCGGGTCGACGCACGGGTGTTCACCCGGGGCAGCGCGCCCTGCTCCAGCCGCAGGCCGCGTTCGGACAGCAGCCCGGCCAGGTGCTGATACAGCGCGGTGACCCCGTCGTCGTTGAAAGTCGCGGCGCTCGTGCCGAATACGGGCATGCCCTCCGGTGCCGCGGTGAAATCCTCCCGATTGCGGATCAGCTGGCGCGACACATCGCGCAGCGCGTCGGCGGCACCGCGGCGCTCGAACTTGTTGATCGCTACCACATCCGCGAAATCCAGCATGTCGATCTTCTCCAGCTGGGAGGCGGCGCCGAATTCCGGTGTCATCACATACATCGACACGTCGACATGGTCGGTGACGGCGGCGTCGCCCTGGCCGATGCCCGGCGTCTCCAGGATCACCAGGTCGTAACCCGCTGCCTTGCAGGCGGTCACGATCAGCTCGATATTGTTCGGCAGTTCGCGCCCGCCCCTGGTGGCCAGCGAACGGAAGAGGATGTGGTGGCCGTCGAGGGCGTTCATCCGGATGCGGTCGCCGAGCAGCGCACCGCCGCCGCGGCGCCGGGTCGGATCCACCGCGAGAATCGCCACGCGCAGCTTGTCCTGCTGGTCGGAGCGCAGCCTGCGCACCAATTCGTCGGTGAGCGAGGACTTTCCGGAGCCGCCGGTGCCGGTGATGCCGAGCACCGGCACCGTCCGCGCAGCGGCCGCCTGCGCCAAGGCCTGCCGGTCGTTGTCGGACAATGCGTCCTGCTGAATGCAGGTGATGGCGCGGGCGAGTGCGGGGCGTTCACCGGCGAGAACTGCCTCCAGCACCGGCGGTTCGGTGGCGAGGTCGACGTCGCAGGCGCGAAACAGCTGATTGATCATGCCGGGCAAGCCGAGTCGCTGGCCGTCCTCGGGGGAGAAGATGGTCACGCCGGATTCGGCGAGCCGCGCGATTTCCTCGGCGACGATGACACCGCCGCCACCGCCGAATATCCGAACATGGTCCGCCCCGGCCTTTTTCAGCGCGTCGGCCAGATATTCGAAGTACTCGACATGGCCGCCCTGATATGAACTGACCGCAACGCCCTGAGCGTCTTCGGTGAGTACTGCGTCGACCACTTCGCTGACCGCGCGATTGTGACCGAGGTGAATCACCTCGGCGCCCTGCGCCTGCAGGATCCGCCGCATGATGTTGATCGCCGCGTCGTGTCCGTCGAATAGTGCCGCGGAGGTCACGAAACGAACGGGGTTGGTCGGCGTGTGCAGCGCGCTGTTGTCGGCCACGATATTCCTCCGGCGATATCCAGTTGGCGCCCGATACTAGGACGTCAAACTAATCCTACGGTGATGCCCATCACAGCGCCAGGACGAACACGCCCGGTCAATTCAGGAAAGCCGGCCACCTGGGTTCCGCTCACCGTGAATGCAAATGGCGACAACCGGTCCAGGCTCGAGTTCCGATGGGACGCGATGCCCTAAATCCGAAATCCATCCGCACAAATCCACCAAAAGGACGATCCATGGGACGGAACTCTTATCGGCTCACCGCCGCGGTAGCCGCCCTCGGCCTGTCGATGTTCGCGGCGCCGTTCGCGCACGCCGAACCCGCGCCGCTGAACGGCCTGTTCGCATTGTCGCCCGGCGTCTGCTCGGGTGGCGCGGTGACCGGCAGCTTCTTCCGGATGATCCTGCCGACCGGTGACGCGGGCGGTCCCTACCTGGCCAACAGCGACTCGGCCTGCAGCGATCAGACGGTGACCACGCTGTCCGCGGGCAGCGACGGCGGCCTGGTCAGCGGCAGTTACCAGCCGCAGCCCGCCGCCGCCTTCGATGGCGCGGGCAACGCGCAGTCGGGCCGGGTCACTACGCCCGTGCGCTTCTACGGCGTCGATTTCGCCACCGCGACCAACCCCACCGATCCGCAGACCGGCGGCGGCACCGGCGTGCCCGAGGTGTACTCCGACGGCGGGCAGCTGTCCGGCGACCTGAGCAGCCTCGGGGTCACCTGGAACAACCAGGTGTTCAACCAGGGTGCGCCGAAACCGGGTGGTGGGCTGCCCGGCAAGACCAGTCCCGTGCGCGGCACCATCGACGGCTCGGGCAACTTCGTGATCGAGTGGACGAGCCAGATCGTCGGCGGTCCGTTCAACAACTTCACCGGGTTGTGGCATCTGGCCGGTCAGTACCGCGGCGGCAGCGTTCCGCAGGCCGCCCCGGCGGCCGCGCCGATCGCGGCCCCGCCCGCTGCTCCCGCGGCGGCTCCGGCTGCTCCCGCGCCAGGCGCTCCCGCTCCGGCGGCTCCTGCTCCGGCGGCACCCGCGCCGGGTGCTCCGGCGGCACCCGCGCCCGCCGCCGTGCCGGTGGCGCAAAACCAGTCGGCGCGCACCGATCCGGTGCTCGCCTCCAAGACGGTCGAGGTCCCGCGTGGCCGGCACACCCCGGCGTGGGTGGTGCCGACGCTGCTCGTCGTCGCGGTCGCGGCCGCCGGTGTGTTCTTCAACGCGGACCGGATCGTCCGTCGGCAACGGCAGTGACAGCAGTGTCGGGGCTGCCCACCTATTCGGAGTTCGTCTCGAACCCCGAGCCCGCGCCGCCGCGGCCGTTGAAGCGGTGGCCGTTCGTGCTGATCATCGCGATCGGCGCGCTCCTGGTCCTCGCGCCGATCGTCACCGGCATGTTTCCGCGGGCGGTCAAGGGGGAGGCGATGATCGACGCGTTCGAGCCGTACATGACGCGGTCGAGCATCGACGGCTACCGCCACGATCTGCAGGTGCTCGACGACGCCCGGACGAACGTCCTCACGCTGCAGAAGAACGGACAGCAGCCGGGCAGCTTCGACCGGGTCGACCAGTTCGTCCGCGATTACCCGGAGATCAACTACCACATGTCGGGGATGATCGGCGCGATCGATGACAACCGGCAGAACTACGAAAAGCTGGCTGAGGTACCGCCTTTCGGCACCCTGCCGTGGTTGTTCGCGCTGCCCGGCGTGATTCTGGTCGGTGCCGGGGTGCTGGGTTACCGGCGTGCGCAGGAAGGCAAGCAGGCGCTGGTCTGGCGCACGGCCGCGGGGCTCGCGGCGCTCGGGCTGATCGCCGTGCCACTGCTCGGTGGGTTGTTCCCGGCTTCGCCCGCGGCGCAACCGCTGATCGACGACCTACGCCCGATCCTCACCCACGACGAGGTCCGAAAACTACAGGGCTACTTCGTCACTCTGGTCGCGGCCGACGGTGAACTCAACAGCCGCTACACCGCGGCCGTGCGCACCGCGCATCCGGAGGCCGACCTCACCGGCATCAGCACGCTCGAAACCCGTTGGCAGCCGATGACGTCCCGCTTCGCCGCGCTGATCGGTGCGATGAACGACAACGTCCGCAACTTCGATGCCGTTGTCGCGCTGAACGAATCGACCCGCCCGCTCGGTTTCGGCG
This sequence comes from Nocardia sp. CA-128927, assembly GCF_050955855.1. NCBI lineage: Bacteria > Bacillati > Actinomycetota > Actinomycetes > Mycobacteriales > Nocardiaceae > Nocardia > Nocardia sp. CA-128927. The sequence goes on from NZ_CP192087.1 coordinate 1,569,090, forward strand.
CATTTCGCGGACTCGGCTTCTTCTATCTACTGCCGGGGATCTTCGTCCTTGCCGCCACGGTGGAGGGCGTTCGCGTGCCGAGCCGGGTGCTGGCAAAGCGCGCGGCACTGCGCGGCGCGAATTCGCCTGGCGGTGTACGGAAATGACACGGAGCCGAACGGCACGCGTGGCCGAACGTAGGAGGAGGGGAACCGGTATGAGTGCGCGAAAGATGATCGCGGCGACAGTTGTGGCCACACTGGCGCTGGTGGTGTCCGGATGTTCCAGCGGCGATCACACACCCGCCTCGACCGGACCGGAGCCGCTGGTCGGATTGCTGCGCATCACACCGGGTTCGGTGTCCGGCGACAGCGTCGCCGGTACCTGGTTCCGGATGGTGCAGCCGGGCGGCACGCCGGAGAAGGGCCCCTACATGCCCAACGGCGATTCCCCCGCACAGGGTGGGTCGACCACCTTGCTCGAGCCGGGCACGGCGGGCGGCCTGCGCATCGGCGGATACCAGAGCGAACCGAACCCCGGTTTCGCGCAAGGGAATTCGCTGTCCGCATCGATCACCAAGCCGACCAAGTTCTTCGCCGTCGAGTTCGGCATCTCCACCAATCCGGTGGACCCGCAGACCCAGCGGCGCGTCCCGCCGCCCGCGGTGACGAATGACGGCGGCAAGTTGACCGCCGACGTGTCGTCCTGGGCGGCCTCCTGGAACGACCAGGAGTTCAACCAGGGCGCGCCGAAGCCGCCGGAGAAGCAGGACGCACAGGTGGCGGGCGCCGAACAGGTGCAGAAGGTGTGGGACTGGGTCGCCAAGCAATGGTTCGACAAGCCCGCCCCCGATGCCGCCCAAGGTCCTTCGGCCACCGGCACTTACGACTCGAAGACCCGCAAGTTCACCCTGCAGTGGACCAGCCTCATCGTCGGCGGGCCGTTCAACGGCTTCACCGGCGTCTGGCACCTGGAGGGCTTATTCGAACCAGCCGAGGCCGCGCCGAATTCGCCTGCGGCCCCGGTCAAATAGACATCAGAAGGAGTACGGTCCGATGAGTTCTCGCACGACGACCCGGCCTGCGCTCGCCAGTGCCATCCGCGCGGTGGCCGCGCTGACGGTCATCGGCAGCGCCGTCGCGGTCACCGCGTTGACGGTGCGCCAGGACGACGACGTCACCAGCGTGGTGATCACCCAGGAGCAGCCCGCCGCCGCGGCCCGGCCCGCCGTGCCCGCGGCTCCGGCCGAGACCCCGGCGGCGCCGCCCGCGCCCGTTGCCGCCGCACCGGCACCCGCACCCGGCGGTCCGGCACCTGCCGCCTCGGTGCCACTCGGCTCGGGCGGTGCCCCCGCCGTTGTCGCCATCAACCCGGGTGCGGGCGCTCCGAATGCCGGTGCGCCCAGCGGTTCTGCGCCCTTGGGTGCGGGCGCGCCGAACAGCTCGGTCCCACTCGGTGGCGGTGCGCCGAACAGCTCCGTTCCGCTCGGCGGTGCGGGCGGTGCCAATCCGTTCGCCGCCGCCCCGCTCGCGGCGCAGCCCGCGTGCCCGATCGGCTGGCCCGCACCGAAGCAGCAGGGCGGTCTCGCCTCGCTGATCGGGCTGGCGCCACTGGCGGGCCCGTTCTCCTCGGAAGCCTTCGCGCTCGGCTCGGTCTACCAGCCCATCCTGCAGCTCGCGGGTCCGGTGCTGGCCGAGATCGCCCCGATCCTGGCGCAGTACCAGCCTGCGATCGACCCGTTCATCACCCAAGTTCAGGGCGTAGAAGCCATTGTCCTGCAAGCAATCCTGCCCTATTACGGACCGTACCGTGGTCAGCTGATCGCGGCCGAGGGCGAGCTCGCCAAGGTGCTGGCTCCTATCCTCACCAACGCCTACAACAGCGAGGCCGCCTCCTGCTTCGTCGCCTGGCAGGGCCAGATCATCGACCAGGCCAAGGGCGGCCGCATCACCGTTGCCTCCCTCGCCCACCCCGGCACCACGGTGGAACTCGGCCCCGAGTCCTGAAATCCCCGCGCACCTTCTGTCACCCCGCACACGAATCCACCCGCCATTCCGTGCGCGGTCCAACAGAAGGTGCGCGGCAGCCGACACTGTGTCGCGGATGCCCGCGCCGACACGTCCCGCGCTGTTCGGCGTCGCGCGTACATAGTGTTGCCGCGCGCACGAATTCGCCGTAGATATCGTGCGCGGCGTGATGGGACGTGCGCGGCGGTGGCGCGTCGGATCGGGTGATCTCCGGTTGGGTGGGGTTCAGGCGGAGATAATGAGCGCATGGCGACACACCAGAGGGCGGCTGTGCAGAAGCTGGTCGAGCGGGGTGTGCTGACCGAGGCGCAATTCGAGGCGGTCATGGGCGCGCTCGCGGCGCAGGAGCCGCGGCCGCGCGGCAAGATCCTCGCCGAGATCGCCGCATACATCGGTGCCGGGCTGGTGTTCTGCGGCATCGCGCTGGTGATCGGGTCGTCGTGGGACGACCTCGCGCGCGGTGCGCAAGTGGCACTGCTGATCGCGGTATCGGTCGGCCTTGCCCTCGGCGCGATCGCCGTGGTCGGCGGCCCGTCCAAGCTGTTTGTCCAGGACCCGCACGGCTCCCGGGTCCGGCTCGCCTCGGCTTTGCTCGCGCTGGCCGCCGGGTCGGTCGCCGGGACGGTGGGCACCGCGTTGGACAACGGCTCCGACAATGCGGGGACGTGGGCGGCGGTCGCGGGTTTGATCGCCGCCGTCCTCGGCTATCTCGCCGTCCCGTCGGTGATCGGCATGCTCGCCTGCGGCTTCTTCAGCGCGGCGGCCGTTCCGGTGCTGCTCGACGACCTGTTCGGGGTCAGCGAGGTCTGGATCGGACTGAGCATGCTCGTGGTCGGCGGAATCTGGTTCGCGCTCAGCCGGATCGGCGCCCTCGTCGAGACCTGGCTCGGGTATGCGATCGCGGTCGGCATCTCGCTGATCGGTGCGCTCGTCGTCGAGTCGGACAGCGGGCCGTGGGCGTTCCTGCTCAGCGCGCTGGTGGCCGTCGTCTGCTTCGCGCTGTTCGCGCAGCAGCGCTCGACGGTGCTCGTCGTCGGCGGGGGACTCGCGGTCGCGCTCGCGACCGGCCAGGCGGTGACCGAGTGGACCGACAGCGTCCTCGCCGCCGCGGTGGCGGTGCTGGTAGTCGGGGCCGTGGTGCTCGGGATCGGCGCGTACCTACTCACCAAGGCACCGAAACCGGCCGCCTGACCTGCCCCGCACGGAAGTGGGATGAGTCACACCTCACATTTACATGGACGTCCAACTATAGGATGACCGCATACCGCGCTGCGGTGTCATGGTCGGCTACCAGAACAGGACTGGCATGGTTCGCGAACTCACTCACTTCATCGGCGGGCAACACGTCGCGGGCGCCTCCGGCAACTTCGGTGACGTCTTCGACCCGAATCTCGGCCAGGTGCAGGCGCGCGTGCCGCTGGCCAGCACGGCCGAGGTCGAGGCGGTCATCGCCAATGCCGAAGCGGCGCAGCCGGTGTGGGCCGCGTTCAACCCGCAGAAGCGGGCGCGAGTGCTCATGAAGTTCCTGACGCTGGTGCAGGACGAGATGGATTCGCTTGCGGCGCTGCTCTCTTCGGAGCACGGCAAGACCATCGCGGACGCGAAGGGCGACATCCAGCGCGGCCTCGAGGTGATCGAGTTCGCCGTCGGTGCCCCGCACCTGCTCAAGGGCGAGTACACCGAGAGCGCGGGCACCGGCATCGACGTCTACTCGATGCGCCAGCCGCTCGGCGTCGTCGCGGGCATCACCCCGTTCAACTTCCCGGCCATGATCCCGCTGTGGAAGGCGGGCCCGGCGCTGGCCACCGGAAACGCGTTCGTGCTCAAGCCATCCGAGCGCGACCCGTCGGTGCCGCTGCGGCTGGCCGAACTGTTCCTCGAGGCGGGCCTGCCGCCCGGTGTGTTCAACGTCGTCAACGGCGACAAGGTGGCCGTCGACGCACTGCTGCACGACCCGAGGATCAAGGCCGTCGGCTTCGTCGGCTCCACCCCGATCGCCCAGTACATCTACGAGACCGCGACCGCGAACGGCAAGCGCGCCCAGTGCTTCGGCGGCGCGAAGAACCACGCGATCGTGATGCCGGACGCCGACCTCGATGATGTCGCCGACCAATTGATCGGCGCCGGTTACGGTTCCGCGGGCGAGCGCTGCATGGCCATCTCGGTGGCCGTTCCGGTCGGCGAGGAGACCGCGGATCGCCTGCTGGCCAAGCTCACCGAGCGGGTGGAGAAGCTCAACATCGGCCGCTCCGACGATCCCGGCGCCGACTACGGCCCGCTGGTCGGCCAGGACGGCGTGGACCGGGTGAACAAGTACGTCCAGATCGGCATCGACGAGGGGGCGGAGCTGGTGATCGACGGTCGCGGCGTGACCGTCCCCGGTGGCGAGGACGGATACTTCGTCGGCGCAACGCTTTTCGACAAGGTCACCCCGGAGATGCGGATCTACAAAGAGGAGATCTTCGGCCCGGTGCTGACCGTGGTGCGCGCCAAGGATTACGAGGAGGGCCTGCGCCTGGCCAACGAGCACGAATACGGCAACGGCGTCGCGATCTTCACCCGCGACGGCGACACCGCCCGTGATTTCGCCGCCCGCGTGCAGGTCGGCATGGTCGGCATCAACGTCCCGATCCCGGTGCCGATCGCGTACTACACCTTCGGCGGCTGGAAGCGTTCCGGCTTCGGCGACCTGAACCAGCACGGCCCGGACTCGTTCCGCTTCTACACCAAGACCAAGACCGTCACGCAGCGCTGGCCTTCCGGCATGAAGGAAAGCAACGCCTTCGTCATTCCGACGATGGACTGACCATGTTCATCCTCGACGAAGACGAGAAGGCGATCGGCGACACCGCGCGCGGCTTCGCCGACGAGTTCCTCGCCCCGAACGCCCTGGAATGGGATGAGCAGAAACACTTTCCGGTCGACGTGCTGCGCAAGGCGGGGCCGCTCGGCCTCGGCGGCATCTATGTCCAGGAGGACGTAGGCGGTTCGGGCCTGCGCAGGCTCGACGCCGTGCGCATCTTCGAGCAGCTCGCCACCGGGTGCCCGGCCATCGCCGCCTACATCTCCATCCACAACATGGCGACCTGGATGATCGACAGCTACGGCGATGCCGCGCAACGCAGTCGGTGGCTGCCGAAGCTGACATCGATGGAGCTGCTGGCCAGTTACGCGCTGACCGAACCCGGCGCAGGCTCGGACGCGGCGGCCTTGAGCACCAAGGCCGTTCGCGACGGCGACGACTACATCTTCAACGGCACAAAGCAATTCATCTCCGGCGCGGGCGCGACCGACGTGTACGTGGTGATGGCGCGCACCGGAGCGGCGGGCGCGCGGGGCGTCTCGGCGTTTATCGTGCCCGCCGACACACCGGGAGTCTCGTTCGGTGCCAACGAGAGAAAGATGGGCTGGCACGCCCAGCCCACCCGGCAGGTGATCTTCGAGGACGCCAGGGTGCCCGCGGCGAACCTGCTCGGCGCCGAGGGCGACGGCTTCCGCATCGCGATGAACGGCCTCAACGGCGGACGGTTGAACATCGCCGCCTGCTCGGTCGGCGGCGCGCAGGCGGCGTTGGACAAGACGGTGCCGTATCTGGCGGAGCGGCAGGCCTTCGGCAAGCCGCTGTTGAAGAACGAGGCGCTGCGGTTCCAACTCGCCGATATGCGAACCGAATTGGAGGCCGCCCGCACCCTGCTGTGGCGGGCCGCGGCGGCGCTCGACGCCGACGCGCCGGACAAGGTCGAGTTGTGCGCCATGGCAAAGCGATTCGCGACCGACGCGGGCTTCGAGGTCGCGAACAAGGCGCTGCAACTGCACGGCGGCTACGGTTACCTGGCCGAATACGGCCTGGAGAAGATCGTCCGGGATCTGCGGGTGCACCAGATCCTCGAAGGCACCAACGAAATCATGCGGGTGGTCGTCGCCCGCGCGGTGGTAGGAGCGGCATGAGCGAACGAAGTGAGCGAATCATGTGCCAGCGCGCTTCGCGCATGACGGAGCCGAGCGCCAGCGAGGCGCAGTCATGAGCGAAGCGGAAGTTCTGGTCGACAAACAGAATGGGCTGGGGCTCATCACGTTGAACCGGCCCAAGGCCATCAACGCGCTGAATCACCCGATGGCACTTGCCATTACCGATGCGCTGCGCGCCTGGGCGGACGACGACGAGGTGCGTACCGTCGTCGTCACCGGCGCGGGGGAGCGCGGTCTGTGCGCGGGCGGCGACATCGTCGCCATCCACACCGACGCCACCGGCGGTGCCACCGGCGCGGATTCGTCCACCGGCCGCTTCTGGCGGGACGAGTACGTGCTCAACGCGCTGATCGGCCGTTACCCGAAGCCCTACCTCGTGGTGATGGACGGCATCGTGATGGGCGGCGGTGTCGGGCTGTCCGGGCACGGCAGCCACCGGATCGTCACCGAGCGGTCCAAGATCGGCATGCCCGAGGTCGGCATCGGCTTCGTCCCGGATGTCGGCGGCACCTACCTGCTCGCGCGCAGCCCGGGCGAGATCGGCACGCACGTCGCGCTGACCACTGCCCGGATGACCGCGGGTGATGCCATCGCGGCCGGTTTCGCCGACTACTTCGTCGCCACCGAACACCTGCCGGGGTTGCTGGAGACGCTGCGCACCGAGACGGTCGAGGTCGCGATCGCCAAATTCGCCACGGACGCACCGCAATCCGGCTTGCTGGCTCAGCGGGAGTGGATCGACGCGTGCTACAGCGCGGACACCGTCGAGGAGATCGTCGCCCGCCTGCAGGCACACGATGCGCCGGAGGCGGTCAAGGCGGCCGCCGACATTCTGACGAAATCGCCTGTCGCGCTGAAGGTCGCGCTACGGTCGTTGCGTTCGGCGCGCACCGCGCCGAACCTGGAGACGGTGCTGAACGAGGAATATCGGGTCTCCATCACGGCGCTGTCCTCGCCGGACCTGGTGGAAGGCATCCGCGCGCAGGTTATCGACAAGGACCGCAATCCGCAGTGGTCACCGGCGACCCTCGCCGAGGTCACCACCGCACAGGTCGACGCATACTTCGCCGAATTGGGCGATCAGGAACTGGGTTTGGTGAGCAATGACTGAGAAGATCGGATTCCTCGGACTCGGCCACATGGGTGCGCCGATGGCGGCGAACCTCGTCAAGGCCGGATATGAAGTGCTGGCCTACGATCCGGTGCCCGCCGCGCAGGAGCAGGCCATCAAGGACGGCGCCACCGTGGTGAGCACGGCCGTCGAGGTGGCGGACGCCGGTGTCGTGATCACCATGCTGCCCAACGGAAAACTCGTCCTCGACGTGTATGCCGAACTGCTTCCGGTCGCCAAGCCAGGCACCCTGTTCATCGACTGCTCCACCATCGATGTCGCCGACGCCAAGTCGGCCGCGGTCCTGGCCATCGGCGCGGGCCATCGCGCCCTGGATGCCCCGGTGTCCGGCGGCGTCGCGGGCGCGGCCGCGGGCACGCTGACCTTCATGGTCGGCGGCGGTGCCGAGGACTTCGCCGACGCGCTGCCCCTGCTCGAGATCATGGGCGGCAAGGTCGTGCATTGCGGCGGGTCCGGCGTGGGCCAGGCCGCCAAGATCTGCAACAACATGCTGCTCGGCATCTCGATGATCGGTCTGTCCGAGGCCCTGGTGCTCGGCGAGAAGCTCGGGCTGACCCACCAGTCGTTCTTCGACGTGGTCTCCACCGCCTCGGGCCAGAGTTGGGCGCTGACCAGCTACTGTCCGGTCCCCGGGCCGGTGCCGACCAGCCCCGCCAACAACGACTACCAGCCGGGTTTCGCGACCGCCTTGATGAACAAGGATCTGGGTCTGGCGGCAAACGCGTTGCGCGAGAACGGCATCGATGGCCAGCTCGGCCTGCTCGCGGCGGAGATCTACAACCGGTTCAACCAGGCGTCCGGCGCGCGGGACTTCTCGGCCATCGTCACCGAGATCCGGGAACGAAGCGACAGCCCCGGCGCGGAGGCCTGACCGTTCGACGCGCTGAAGCTCAGTTGATGACACGTCTCGAACATGCGTTCGACTCGAGGTATTGTTCGAGCCGTGTCTCCACTTTCCCGCCAGGACTGGGCCAGGATGAACCTCGAACAGGTCCGTGACCAGCTGCTCGACGCGGCCGCGTTCGGCAAGTACCTGCCGCCCGAGCAGCTGGAGAACGCCGCGGGAAAGATCGCCGAGGGGCTGCGGGTCTATACCGAATTGACCAGCGACCGCGGCCCGTCCGGGGCGTGAATTCCGTTGTGCTGTAACAACTTCAGAATACCTTCGGGGCGTTGTGGGAGAATCGGTAAACCTACCTCCTGTATCGTCACCGATATTCCTGACCTCCTACCGAGAAGGTGCCTGATAATGACTGCATCGCGAAGCGATTCCGTGAGGGGCGGTGGCCGGGCGACGGGAGGGCCCGACTTCGAGACGATTCTGCTGGAGCGCAAGGGCCGGGTCGGCTGGATCACGCTGAACCGCCCGAAGGCGCTCAACGCACTCAATGCCCAGGTCCTCGACGATGTCATCGCCGCGCTCGACGAGCTGGAGCGCGATGACGAGGTCGGCGCCGTGGTCATCACCGGTTCGGAGCGGGCCTTCGCGGCCGGTGCCGACATCAAGGAGATGCAGCCGCAGTCGTACATGGACATGTTCCTGAACGACCACTTCGCGCGCTGGGACCGGCTCGCCCAGTTCCGCAAGCCGACCATCGCCGCGGTGGCCGGATACGCCCTCGGCGGCGGCTGTGAGCTGGCCATGATCTGCGACATCCTGATCGCGGCGGACACCGCGAAGTTCGGCCAGCCGGAGATCAAGCTCGGCGTCATCCCCGGCATCGGCGGTTCGCAGCGGCTCACCCGCGCGGTCGGCAAGGCCAAGGCGATGGACCTGGTGCTCACCGGTCGCAACATGGACGCGGAGGAGGCCGAGCGCGCCGGACTGGTTTCGCGCATCGTGCCCGCCGCCGAGCTGCTCGACACCGCGCTCGAGGTCGCCGACACCATCGCGTCGATGTCGTTGCCGGTCACCATGATTGCGAAGGAATCGGTCAACCGCTCCTTCGAGACCACCCTCGCCGAGGGCCTGCGTTTCGAACGTCGGGTGTTCCATTCGCTCTTCGCGATCGAGGATCAGAAGGAAGGCATGGCCGCCTTCGTGGAGAAGCGTCCCGCGAAGTTCAACAACCGCTGATCCGCCTGCGCGAAATCCCCAGCAGAATACGTATCCACTTAGCCGGGTATTTCGGCGTGCTAGCCGAACTGTGACGGCGACGGTCCGACGATCTCCACCGGCGTCGACGGGGTGCCGTGGCTCGGTTCGGCCGAACTCTTGTCCATGGCAAGGATTCCCGCGATCGTCGCGCCGAGCGCCGCGGTCACCGCGACGGCGGCGATGAGTTTGCGGCGGTCGACCGGGCCGTGCACCAGCGACGCGGACAGCGCCGCGCCCGCCCGTGCGCGCGGCATCCGCACATCGCCGCTGTGGCGTTCCGCCGCGAGTAGCACCGCGCCGCGGGCCGAGACGTAATCCGGTTCCGGGTCGTAGATGATCGGCAGGTCGATCAGCTCCGCGAGCTCGTCGCGGATGCTCGGGTTGCGGGTGCAGCCGCCGAGTAGCACCAACGCCTCGGGCTGCACGCCGCTCTCCTCGATGAGCTGCCGCACGAACGACGCCGAGTGATGGATACTCGCGGCGCACAGTTCCGCCAGGTCACTGCGGGTGACCACCTCACGGCCGCCGGAGATGGGGTCGATCGCGGTGACCACCCGCTCGCTGCTCAACGCCTCGCGATGCTTGCGGCTGGTCAGCTTGTCGGTGAGCACGCCGCCGCGCGCGAGCTGCCAGCGCAGCAACGCGTCGTAGCCGTCGCCGCCGAGCACCGTGCTGCGTTTGCCGGCCAGGATGGTGTCGTTGCGGCAGTCGGCCTGCGTGATGGTCAGGCCGGATGTGCCGAGGTCGTAGAGCAGGACCGTGCCGTCGTCGGGCAGTTGTCCAGTGAACCGGAGATAGCGCAGCTGCGCGAGGGGCTCATCGACGATGGTGAGGCGGTTGCGGCCCGCGATGGTCCGGATGGCGTCGGCGTGCATGGTGCAGCGGCAGGTCACGGCGGTTCCGGTGACCAGTTCGTCGCGTCGGTCGGCGGCGCCGCGCATCTGGCGGATGGCCTCGAAGACGGGTTCCTCGACCCCGCCGCCGGCCCGCCGGGGCACCTGGCAGCGGTCGATCGGGGGGAGGTGTGGCTGATCGGAATGTGTCAGCATCGCGCGTGCGCCACCAGCGCCCGCCGATACCCCCAAGACCAGCACCATGGTTTACATGGTGAACCCTTTTGTGCCCGCTGCCAAGACAACGGGCCGGGAAATTCGCTAGTTGGATGCCGGACCGTTACCCCATGGTCAATCTGCGGGTGTAGTGAACCGACCAGTATGAATGTCTGGTTCGGTCTAGGTCGCGGACCAGCGCGCCTGTTCGTCGCCGGTGTCGAAGTCGCCTGCGGCGTGTCGGAATTCCGCCAGTAACTGCAGCAGCGTGTGCAGCCGATCGGGTGCGAGGCCGGGCAGCGCGAAGACTCTCGTGTTGAGCTCCTCGGTGGCCTGCGCGACCAATTCCCTTCCGGCGTCGGTTATCTCGATCAGTGTCGCACGTCGGTCGGTGGGATGCGGCACTCGCTCGACCAGCTTCGCCGCCTCGAGTCGATCGACGGTATTGGTCACGCTGGTGGGGTGCACCTGCAGCCGCGCGCTGGCCTTCGCCATCGGCAACGCGCCGGTCTTGCTGAAGCTCAGCAGCATGAGCAGTTCGTACCGGGAGAAGGTCAAACCGGTCGGTTTCAGTGCCTCGTCCACCCGGGCCATCACGATTTGCTGGGCGCGTACCAGTGAGGTCACCGCGGCCATGCCATCGGCCACGTCACCCCAGCCGTGGCCGACCCATTGGCGATGGGCCTCCTCGATCGGGTCGAGCGGAAGTGGGCGTGGCCGAGACATGTTCCGATCATTCCATGCGGGTGGGCGTGGTTCGGGGACATCCGGGCGGCTTCGGATCACAGTGCGGTCGCCCGCTTCGAATCAGAGTGAGCGCAAGGGTGGGTCCGGGAGTCCGCGCAGGGCAATATCAATCGCGAGGCGGGCGTGGCTGAGTGGTTGAGGCAACGGTCTGCAAAGCCGTTTACGCGGGTTCAATTCCCGCCGCTCGCTCTATGAAGGGTTCGAGGGTCGCCTCAGGCGGTAACGCTCGGTTCGGCATACGGCCGAACCGAGCACCTCGGGCTGCAGGCGGTCAGCCGATTCCCGAGAAATCGCGCAGCACAACGTGATTGCGATCCGCGGTGGTGCCGAGGGTGTAATCCGGGAGTAGGCCGAAGTATTCGGACCTGGTGGTCGCGCTCCAGCGGCGCGCGGCGTCGGTGCGGGTCTTGTAGAAGTTGAGCATGTAGCCGCCTTCGTACAGGCGGAGCAGGCTGTAGCCGCCCGGATATTCCTTCACCGCAGCGACTTCCAGGAATTCGACGGCGCAGGCGGTGTCGGGGCGGGTGCGGCGATTGCGGTGGGTGTGGCCGCTGTGGTGCAGGAAGACGCCGGGGGAGCGGTCGTACAGGGCTTGCAGTTCGGCACTGTCGCGGCCGTTGAGGACGAATCCCGGTCCCGCGAGATTGGTCAGGCCCGATTCGATCGTGACGGGGTGGTGGCCGAAGACCAGGGTCGGGCGGTCGGGGTCGGCGCGCAGTCGCTCGGTGAGCAGGTCGAATTGCGGGCGCTCGATGGTGCCGCCGGAGCCGTCGAGTTCGCTGGTGTCCAGGCCGAGCAGGCGCAGGCCGCCGGACTCGTGTTCGATCAGTTGCTGGCGCGGGGTGAACGCCTCGGCCCAGCAGTCGTAGTGGTCGGCGGGGGCGGGCTGACAGGTCGCGTAGTCGGAGCCGGCGTGGGGGCGATCGTGGTTGCCGCGCACGACGAGGTAGTCGCTGCCCAGCGTGCCCCACGCGTCGAGTTGCGCGCGTACGGCGCGCGAATCCTGAAGGGACGCTTCGCTGGTGAGGTCGCCCGCGACGAGCAGCCGGTCGGCGCCGCGGTCGGGGCGACGCAGATCGTCGAGGAGGGCGGCCAGCATCACCTCGGGGTACGGCGGCACGTCCTGGCGGACGCCGGGTGGGAGGTTGGCGAACAGCAGACCGCTCACCTCTTCGCCGTAGTGCACGTCGTTGGCGAGCGCGAGAGTTTGCAATGGTCGACCGGGCGGTGGCACCAATGTGGTGAATTCGCCGGTGCATTCGGGTGTTCCGGGGCTGAGCGTGGTCAGCGAGAGCGCGGGGATCGCGCGTACGCCGGTGGACCAGGCCTCGAAGCGATAGGTGCGGCCGGGTTCGAGGCCGTCGATCTCGGCGTAGTGGAACGGGGTCGGCTGCGGGTCTGCGTGCATCGGAACCGGCGCGCGAGCCGAATCTGCCGGAGCCAGGCGCAGTTCCGTGTCGGCGTCCACCGGTACCAGGCGTCCGGCGGGATCGGGCGTCACCGTTGTCCAGGTCACGATCACCGATCGGTCGGTGATCGTGACCACCTCCAGATCGGTGGCGATCAGCGGATTCGGTTGGGCCCGAGCCGAACCCGGCCGCGCCAACGGCAGCAGAGCCGCGAAACCGATGGCGCCGAGCACGGTTCGCCGGGACGGCCCGCAGCACGTCGTACCGTTCATGCGCGCGGGTGTGGCGTCAATTCTTGGCCGAGCTCGCGGAGCAGACCTTCCACTTACCGTCTTCCTTCTTCAGGTGTTCGGTGGTGCTGGTGTCGGTATCGGGTGCCTGACCCGGTACTTCGAGGGTGAGTTTGCCGATGATGTGCGCGGTCGCGGTTTCGCCGGTGATCACGATGTTCTCGATCTTATCGATGTTCACCGCGACCGTCGCCGACTCGAACTCCTGTTTCTGCTCCTCGGGCAGCGCGTCGAACTCGGCCCGATCCGCCGCGCAGGCCCTGGCCGCGGCGGCCCGGAATCCCTTGGACTCCAGCGTGTCGTAGAAGTCGTGGATGGCGACCTCGATCCGCTTCCCGTCGGAGGCGAGCGGTCCCTTCCCCTGTGCCGTCAACACCGCGCCGAGCACCACCACGCCGCCGAGCGCGAGCAGCACCACGGCCACCAGCCCGACGATCAGGCCGATCTTGCTCTTCCGCGACGGCTGACGGCCGGGAGGCGGCGGCGGATAACCGGCCTGCGGGTAGCCCGTCGGCGGCGGATATTCGGTGGGCTGCTGCGGATACTCAGGTCCTTGCGGCGGCTGCCCGCCCGGCGGATAAGTCATCGTCTCGTCCTCCGTCAGCCCCCCTCGGCTTCCTCGAAGGTTACGGCAACCGCGTGCTCAGGCGAGCGAAATCCGGCCTCGGCCGAAGCGCTGACCGGTGGTTCGGGCATGTCCCTCGGCGCGCGTCGAACAAGCCGTGCCGCGTCGGAACATGCCGAGCTCGCTGAACTGGATGGCGTCGGCGTCGCGTGTCCGGATGCCGAGCGCGGCAGGCGGACTATATTTGCCGGGTGCGGACGACCACCCACGTTCGTTCGTGCAGAAGGAGATTCGAATGCGCAGGCTGATCGGCATGGCCGTCCTCGGCGTCGGGTTGCTGGCGATCGCGCAGGGCGCGGGAACCGCCGGGGCCGACCCGGTGCCCGCCGGGCAGGGCGCGCTGCGGGTGCAGGCGGCGACCACCGGTGCCGAGTCGTCCGCTGTCGCGGGCGTGCAAGTCGGGGTCACCACGTGTGCGGCGGGGCCGGTGCTCGCGACCCTGACCACCGGGCCGGACGGCAGCGCCACCACGAACCTGCCTCCCGGGTGCTACCTGGCGCAGTTCACGTCGGCCTCCGGTTGTGAGCCGAAGAGCTCGACCTCCGTCAAGGTGGACGTGATCCCCGCCGCCACCCAGGCCGCGGCCTTCCAGGTCAGCTGCGCCTGATCGAGTTCCCGAGCGGGACTCGACGGCGTCGAGCCGTCCCGCTCGGGCGAGAACCGTTGTGGTGACCCGACTCTGGGATGTCACCATCTCGTAGGTTGTGTCGGCAATAGTGCTGTGGTTGCTGGCCCGGAAGCAGCGGGTGTAGCTCAGGCGGCGTCGCTGCTGGGCAGGCTGGCGTACTCCTCGATCCGAGTGATGAGGTGGTTTTCGAAGCGGAAGTACGCGGCGGCATCGAGGCGGAAGAGCGCTCCGTCCTGCATGACAACGTGCACGACGTGTTGCTGCAACACTTCGTCGGGTTCGGAGAATTGCCGAGTGATGTCGTAGCGCATCGACCGGATGGGTTCGATTTGAGCCTGCATGCCCGAGATGTTCTCCTGGATCGTCGAGTCGCCCTTGCCGTCGTTGTGCCAGACGGTGGCCTGCTCGGAGCACATCGCTTGTGCCTCGGCCCATTCCCGGTTCTCCAGGTGGCGGAGGTAGGTGGTCACTTTGTCTTTGAGATCCTGGCTCATGGGAATCGCTTTCTTCGTGCGTGGAGTGGCGTGTCGGGAATTGGCGGGCGCTCAGTTCGTGGCGTAGACGAGAGCGCGTTCCCCTGCCTCGACGCGCATGGGCAGGTGGTTGTCGGGAGGCGAGAGCGGACAGGTGAAGACGGTCGGGGCCAAGTGGTGGTGCGAGAGCGTCGCCTGGTTGAAGTCGACCGTCAGGGTGCTGCCGGGCTGGAGTAGTGGCAGCACCAGCCAGCGGCCGATCTCAGGTGTTTCCGTTCCGTTGGTCTCGTCGGTGAAGACCACGAGCCGCTGGCCCGGCATGTCTTCCAGTACGGACAGCACGTATTCGGTGCCGTCGATGGTGATGGCGAGGTCGACGGGCGCCGAGATGGCTTCCGTGCTGCGGGGATTCGTCAGGCGTCCCACTTCGATACGGCGGCCTTGCGGAGCCGCTCGATATTCGCCTTCGAAGACCCAGGCCGGGTCGTAGGGGTAGGTGTCGATCCCGCTGAGGCCCGACCGGGCGAGGGCCTCGGCGTCCATGACGACGACGCCGTAGGACCCGTCCGCGCCGCCGGCAAAGCCCATCCGTCGCCCGGAGAACTCGAGCGAGCTACCGGATGGCACTTCGGTCGTTCCGTTCACCGCTTCGCCGTTGACCGTCACGCGGTCGTCGGCAGCGACCGATACCGCCAAGGCACCCGCCTCGGTGATGCTCCACTGCCCGGGAACGCCCGGAATGACGTGGGTATCCCGCCCGGTCACCCTGGCATTGGCGACAACCTTCGCCTTACCGTTCGGACCGGCGATCTCTTCCCACCTGCCCCTGCGCCACGCTTCGTAGTCGGCGGGCCCGCCGTGGGTGTCGCCATTCGCTGACTGCTGTTGCGAGGGAACATGATCCGCATACATCAGGTGTGTACTTCCTACTCTGCCGAGGAGCGCACGCCGTTGCCCGCGCCTGAGATCAAACTACGACCGCCATGCGCTAGGGGCGTGAAACATTGCCTATAAAGCAACAAGCTGGGACTAGGGGTTGCCGCGCGAGCAATTACGCCGGCTGACCGACCGAACGGCAGCGCCGAACGAGAAAGGCCCCCGACAGCTAACCGCTGTTCGGGGGCCTTCTGTGTCTGCTGTCTAAGGGCGAGACCGAGGCGTTCTGCGGTTCGGAGACTATTGCGCCACGAACTGGATGTCCTGGTATTTCCTGGCGAGTCCAGTACTCCCGGTGGAGAAATTCACCGTGGCTCTGCCATCTCCAGGTGCCACGTACGTCTTGTTGAAACCGCCTATCGTCGCCATAGACATGACAGTCCAGTTGCGGAGGGTGCCGTCACAGCGAATCGTGTCGCTGGCATTACCGCCGTTTGAAACATGACTGTTTTCATCGAGTGTAAGGTGAATCGCCACATCGAAACTGCCGGTACACAACGCGGTGCCGGTGACAAGCGCGTAGGACGATCGACCGCCCGGGACGGAAGCGGTCGGATCGACGGTGAACGTCCCCGAGGGGGCGGGGTCGGCCGACGCGAGCGGCACAGCCGCACCCACACCGATCAATACGACGGCACCAGTAGTCAGAACCCGAATCATCTTGCGACGCATCGCACTTCCTCCCCTAAACCCGGCAACTCCCAGTGCCGGTCCAACTATCCGGTGGCCACTGCCACCAGCAAGCAGATAAGTATCACGACCAACGACCGTCGATTCGCGTTTCGAGGCGTCACGAGATCTGCATCACAGCCTCCGACGCAGCGGCCCGCCCGAGCTAGCCGCCGTCGCCCGTCAGTTCTCTGGGGGAGGTCGTGTCATCGAGGCGGGCTGACCGATGGGTACGAAAAAGGCCCCGATCAGATCGATACTGGTCGGGGCCTTTTACTTCGGTGCCCTCGGCAGGATTCGAACCTGCGGCCTTCTGCTCCGGAGGCAGACGCTCTATCCCCTGAGCTACGAGGGCGGGATAGGACTCGATCGGGGCGGTGCGGCCGCCGATCGGGCGGGGAAAGCGTATCGCATCGGTCGCTGTGTGCCAAAAAGGGTTGTCGGGGGCGGCGGTTGGGGTCAGTTCGGTGGGATGGGGTTGGCGCCGCGGGCGGTGAGCATGGTGGTGATGAGTTGGGCTTCGCCGCGTTGGATCTTGTCCATGGTGTCGGCGAGGGTGCGCACGGCGGTGGTTTCGGCGTGCTCGGCCGCGTATTGGATCATCGGCAGGCCGCCCTGGTGGTGGCGCAGCATGAGTTGCAGGAAGAGGGTGTCGAGCTGCGGGCCGGTGGCTTGGCGCAGTGCGGCGAGCTCAGCGGGGGTGGCCATGCCTGGCATCGTTGGCATCGGGCCCGACATGGTCTGGGTTGCGCCGGAATGTCCGTGCCCGCCCGGCTGTCCGCTCATCCAGCCCATGTATCCGTCGACGCTCTGCGCGGGCTTGCCCCACAGCTGTAGCCAGCCCTGCATCCGACCGACCTGGTTCTGCTGGGTGGTCATGATGTCGTAGGCGAGGCGGCGCACGTCGGTGTCGGTGGAGCGGACCAGCACGACGCCTGCCATCTCGACGGCCTGCGCGTGGTGCGCCGACATGTCCTGGGTGAAGCCGACATCCACCGCGCCGGGATCCGGTTCGGACGAGTTGTTCAACGGCAACCGGATCAGCGTGCCGATGGCGACGCCGATCAGGATGGCGCCGATCACGCCGAGGATCAGCAGCGCGGTGCTCTGGCGACGGACCTGGGCACCCAGGCCGGATTCCGTGGAAACCGGCTCGACCTCGGTAGCCACTACTGACTCGGCTGCGGCTGGCCCGGTGCGGGCTGGGCCGGGTTCGGCGCGGGGCGCGGTGCGGGCTGGTTCGGGACGGGCGCGCCGGGCAGACCGGGCAGCCCAGGAACGCCGGGCACTCCCGGCAGCCCGCCGGGCATCTCCGAGGGATCCTGCTGCAGGCCCTTGCCGTCCATCGGCACCGCACCCGGTCCGGGCGGCGTCGGGTCGAACGGCGGCGGATTGTCGGTGTCGAACGCGATCGTCGAGCAGTCCGCGCCGACCTCGGGGTAGGTGTAGTTGTTCAAGCGCAACGCCGTGATGAACTGGCCGACGCGCTGGTCACCGGCGCTGTCCAGCTTCAGCTGATGCCCCCACGACTGCAACGAAACCGCGCTGTCCAGCCCGGGATACGGCGACATCAACGAGTACGGCTTGCCCTGTACCTTGCCCTTCAGCGAATCCACCCCCGCGGCATCGACCTTGTCCGGGTTGTAGGCGATCCACACCGCGCCGTGCTCGAGCGAGTGCACCGCGTTCTCCATCCGAATCGGCTTGTCGTACACGACGCCGGTGCAGGTGGCCCAGGCCGCGTCGTGTGGTCCACCGAACGCGGGGCTCTGGTCGTAGGCCACCCGCTGCGTCGGGCCGATGTGCAGCCCCGCCGGGTACTCCTTCTTGACCACGCCCTGGATCGAGTCCGAGGGGTCCTTGCGTTCCGCGCTCGGCGTGAACTTCTCCAGGTCGGCCTTCTCCTGATACTTGGGCACCAGGCTGTAGGCGAGGGCACCGATCAGTGCGATGATGACTACGGCCGCGCCGATGGCCAACCAGGGGATCTGACGACTCTTCTTGGGAAGTTGACCTCGCCCGCCCCCTTTGCGGGAACCGGACAACTTGGCGGCGGCCTTGGCCGATTTGGCGCTGGGACTACTCGGCATCGCTCGTTGTGCTCTCTCGATGTGATGGATCCGCAGGGTGCTGTGGATTGCGGACAGTTCCGGCGCAGTGCCCACTCGAGGTGTACACCCGCCAAGACCATAGGATAGAGACTCGTGACTCCAGCTGACCTTGCAGATCTCCTTCGCGCTACCGCGGCGAAGGTGCTTGTCGAACGCGGACTGGACCCCGCGGTCCTCCCAGACGAGGTCACTGTCGAGCGCCCCCGCAACCCGGAACACGGTGACTATGCCACGAATGTGGCCATGAAAGTCGCGAAAAAGGCAGGCGCGAATCCGCGCGATCTGGCGACCTGGCTCGCCGAGGCGCTGAGCGCGGCCGACGAGGTCGCCTCCGCCGAGGTGGCCGGGCCCGGCTTCCTGAACATCCGGCTGGCCGCGTCCGCACAGGGCGCGATC
Organism: Nocardia sp. CA-128927; assembly: GCF_050955855.1. Classification (NCBI taxonomy): domain Bacteria; kingdom Bacillati; phylum Actinomycetota; class Actinomycetes; order Mycobacteriales; family Nocardiaceae; genus Nocardia; species Nocardia sp. CA-128927. The sequence goes on from NZ_CP192087.1 coordinate 1,587,628, forward strand.
ATCGAGCAGGTGCTCGCCGCCGGAACCGGGTACGGCAGCTCGGAGACGCTGAAGGGCACCCGGATCAACCTGGAGTTCGTGTCAGCCAACCCGACCGGCCCGGTGCATCTCGGTGGCACCCGGTGGGCCGCGGTCGGCGACGCGCTCGGCCGGATCCTGGCCTCGCAGGGCGCCGACGTGGTGCGCGAGTACTACTTCAACGACCACGGCGCGCAGATCGAGCGGTTCGCCAGGTCACTGGTCGCGGCGGCCACCGGCGCGCCGACGCCGGACGACGGCTACGCGGGCGCCTACATCGGCGAGATCGCGAACACGATCGTGGCCGCGCACCCGGAGGCGCCGACGCTGCCCGAGGACGCACGCCAGGAGCTGTTCCGCGCCGAGGGCGTCGAGCTGATGTTCGCGCAGATCAGGCAGTCGCTGCACGAGTTCGGCACCGACTTCGACGTTTTCTTCAACGAGAGCTCGCTGTTCGAATCCGGCGCGGTGGAACGGGCCGTCGCGACGATGAAGGATTCCGGCGACCTTTATGAAAAGGACGGCGCCTGGTGGATCGCGAGTTCGGATTACGGTGACGATCAGGATCGCGTTGTCATCAAAAGCGACGGCAAGCCCGCTTATGTCGCAGGCGATATCGCCTACTTCCAGAACAAGCGGGAACGCGGTTTCGATCTGTGTATTTACATGCTCGGCGCCGACCATCACGGCTATATCGGTCGGTTGAAGGCGATCGCCTCGGTGTCCGGCGATGATCCGGCCACCGTCGAGGTGCTGATCGGGCAGATGGTGAATCTGCTCAAAGACGGTGTCGCGGTGAAAATGAGCAAGCGTGCGGGCACCGTGGTCACCCTCGAGGATCTGGTCGAGGCGATCGGCGTCGACGCGGGCCGGTACGTGCTGGTGCGCTCCTCGGTGAATTCGAGCATCGACATCGACCTGGACCTCTGGACCAGTCAGAGCAGCGAGAACCCGGTCTACTACGTGCAATACGCGCACGCGCGGACCGCGTCGATCGCGCGCAATGCCGCCGAGCTCGAATACGACAAGGTGACACCGGATCTCGCGCTGCTGACCTCCGACGAAGAGGGCGAACTCATTCGCACCCTCGGCGAGTACCCCCGGGTGGTGAGCAGCGCCGCGGCCCTGCGCGAGCCGCACCGGATCGCCCGCTACCTGGAGGAACTGGCCGGCACCTACCACCGTTTCCAGACCAACAAGAACCTGCGCGTGCTGCCCCTCGGGGACGAGCCCGTCAGCCCGACCAACGCCGCGCGTTTGGTGATGGTCAACGCGACCCGTCAGGTCCTCGCGAACGGCCTCGCTCTGCTCGGCGTCAGCGCACCGGAGCGCATGTGAACGGGCACAAGAACTTTCAGACGAGCGCCGGGAAGGAACGACTATGAGCGCGCATCCTGCTGGACCTCGGCACGCCGAGATTCCGCATGCCCCTAATCTGCCGGAGCGCCCGCGCGACCCGCAGCAGATGATCGATCTGCCCGCGAATGTGTGGCCGCGCAACGCTTCCCGCGATGACGACGGCGTGGTCCGGCTGGCGGGCGTACCGGTGCACGAGCTGGCCGTCGAGTTCGGCACGCCGCTCTTCGTGATCGACGAGGACGACTTCCGTTCCCGCTGCCGCGACATGGTGCGCGCATTCGGCCCGAACGCGCGAGTTCACTACGCGTCCAAGGCTTTTCTGTGCGGCGAGATCGCCCGCTGGATCCGCGACGAGGGCCTCTCGCTGGACGTGTGCTCCGGCGGCGAGCTCGCGGTAGCCCTGCACGCCGACTTCCCGGCCGAGCGAATTGCGTTGCACGGCAACAACAAATCCGCGACCGAGCTGGAGGCCGCGGTGGCCGCCGGGGTCGGCCACGTGGTGGTCGACTCGCTGATCGAGATCGAGCGCCTCGAGGCCATCGCGGGTCGCGCCGGTGTGGTGCAGGACGTGCTCGTCCGGGTCACCGTCGGCGTGGAAGCCCATACGCACGAATACATTTCGACCGCGCACGAGGATCAGAAGTTCGGCTTCTCGATCGCCGGCGGCGACGCCATGGAGGCGCTCGCGCGCGTCTTCGACGCGGACAACCTGCGCCTGGTCGGCCTGCACAGCCATATCGGTTCGCAGATCTTCGAGATCGACGGCTTCGAGATCGCCGCCCGCCGGATGCTGCGGTTGCTGCACGACGCCATCGAGAAGTTCGGCGTCGACCGCACCGCGCAGATCTCGACGCTGGATCTCGGTGGCGGACTTGGTATTTCGTACCTGCCGAGCGACGACCCGCCGCCGCTGGACGACTTCGCCGCGAAGGTGGCCGACCTGGTCGCCGCCGAGGCGGCCGCCATCGGCCTGCCGCAGCCGAAGATCGCGGTGGAGCCCGGCCGCGCCATCGCCGGGCCCGGCACCGTCACCCTGTACGAGGTCGGCACCATCAAGGATGTCTCCCTCGACGGCGGCCTGCGCAGGCGCTACATCAGCGTCGACGGCGGCATGAGCGACAACATCCGCCCGGCGCTGTACCAGGCGGACTACGACTGCCGCCTGGTCTCCCGCTCGTCCGAGGCCGCGGCCGTGGTCGCGCGCGTGGTCGGAAAGCATTGCGAGAGTGGCGATATCGTCATCCGCGATACCTGGATGCCGGAAGATGTCGGCCCCGGCGATCTGGTCGCCGTCGCGGCGACCGGCGCGTACTGCTATTCGATGTCCAGCCGATACAACCAGCTGACCCGCCCTGCGGTCGTCGCGGTGCGTGACGGACAACCGCGACTCATTCTGCGCCGGGAAACGGTGGCGGACCTGCTCAGCTTGGAGGTTGAATCATGACCAATCCCGCTCCGAAGACGTGGGGAAGAGATCAGCCGATCGGCGTGGCGGTCCTCGGCATGGGCAATGTCGGCACCGAGGTCGTGCGGATTCTGCGCGAGCAACCCGAAGACCTGCGTGCCCGGGTCGGTGCGCCGCTGGTGCTGCGCGGCGTCGCGGTCCGCAATCTCGACAACGATCGCGGCCTCCCGGCGCACCTGCTGACCACCGATGCGGACGCCCTGGTCGCCCGCGACGACGTCGACCTCGTGGTCGAGGTGATCGGCGGCATCGACCCGCCGCGCCGGCTGATCCTGGCCGCGCTGAACGCGGGCAAATCCGTGGTGACCGCGAACAAGGCGCTGCTGGCCGACTACACCGGCGAACTCGCGGCGGCCGCCGAACGCAACCGCGCCGACCTCTACTTCGAGGCCGCGGTCGCCGGCGCCATCCCGGTGGTCCGCCCGCTCATCCAGTCGCTGGCCGGTGACCGGGTCAACCGGGTGGTCGGCATCGTCAACGGCACCACCAACTTCATCCTCTCCGCGATGGACGAGACCGGCGCCGACTACGGGGTCACCCTGAAGGAGGCCACCCGCCTCGGTTACGCGGAGGCCGATCCGACCGCCGACGTGGAAGGCTACGACGCCGCGGCCAAGGCCGCGATCCTGGCTTCGCTCGCGTTCCACACCCGGGTCACCGCAGCTGACGTGTACCGCGAGGGCATCTCCAAGATCAGCTCCGAGGACCTGGAGACCGCGTCCGCGCTGAACTGCACGGTCAAGCTGCTGGCCATCTGCGAGCGGGTGCCCGCCGGACCGGGCGAGCCGAGCGTGGCCGAGGGCGGCAAGGACCGCGTCTCGGTTCGCGTATATCCGGCGCTGGTGCCGCGCAAGCATCCGTTAGCCGCCGTGAGTGGCGCGTTCAACGCGGTGGTCGTCGAGGCGGAGAACGCCGGTCGGCTGATGTTCTACGGACAGGGTGCGGGCGGCGCGCCGACCGCCTCCGCGGTGCTCGGCGATCTGGTGATGGCCGCGCGCAACAAGTTCTACGGTGGCCGCGCTCCCGGCGAATCGGTTTATGCTGAGCTACCGATCGCGCCGATCGGCGATACGCCCACCCGCTATCACGTGAACCTGCAGGTGGCAGACCGTCCCGGGGTCCTGGCCGCGGTGGCGGGCGAATTCGCCAAGCACGGGGTGAGCATTTCGACCGTCCGCCAAGAGGGGCACGGCACGGGTGCTCGCTTGGTCGTGGTTACCCACCACGCCGTGGAATCCGCGCTCGCGGACACCGTTGCCGCCCTTGCGGAAATGGAATCCGTCACATCAATCACCAGTGTTCTTAGATTGGAAGGCACCGAAGAATGAGTACGGCCAGGGGACGGCAGACGGCGGAGCCGGCGGGGTGGGTAAGCGCCGGCGTGGCGCCCCAAGCAGGAGTGCACTCCCGTTGGCCCGGTCTGATCGCTGCCTACCGCGATCGGATCGCGGGCGCGGCAGAGTGGGAGCCGGTCACCCTGTATGAGGGCGGAACGCCGCTGGTGCCCGCACCACACCTGTCCGAATTGACCGGGTGTGACGTTTATCTCAAGGTCGAGGGGCTGAACCCGACCGGCTCGTTCAAGGACCGCGGCATGACGGTCGCGATCACCGACGCCAAGTACCAGGGCCAGCAGGCGGTGCTCTGCGCGTCCACCGGCAACACCTCGGCATCGGCCGCGGCCTACGCGACCCGCGCGGGCATGACCTGTGCCGTGCTGATCCCGCAGGGCAAGATCGCGATGGGCAAGCTGGCCCAGGCGGTCATGCTCGGCGCCAAGATCATTCAGGTGGACGGCAACTTCGACGACTGCCTGGAGCTGGCCCGCAAGGTCACCTCGGACTTCCCGAGTATCGGCCTGGTGAACTCGGTGAACCCGGCCCGTATCGAGGGCCAGAAGACCGCGTCGTTCGAGATCTGCGACGTGCTCGGCAGGGCGCCCGACGTGCACGCGCTGCCGGTGGGCAACGCGGGCAACATCACCGCGTACTGGCGCGGCTATCGCGAGTACTACGCCGACGGCATCACCACCCAGCTGCCGCGCATGCTCGGCGTGCAGGCCGCGGGGGCCGCGCCGCTGGTCAACGGCGCCCCGGTGAGCAACCCGGAGACCATCGCGACGGCCATCCGGATCGGCGCACCCGCGTCCTGGAACGGCGCGATGGCAGCCAAGGAGGAGTCCGGTGGGGCGTTCCGCGCGGCCACCGACGACGAGATCCTGGCGGCCTACCGGCTCGTCGCGGCGCGCGAGGGCGTGTTCGTCGAGCCCGCGTCGGCGGCCAGTGTCGCGGGCCTGCTCGCCGCACACGAGGAGGGCTGGCTGGACTCGGGCCTGACCGTCGTGTGCACGGTAACCGGCAACGGGCTCAAGGATCCCGACACCGCGCTGCTGGGAATGCCGCAGGTGCAGGCGATTCCGGTGGATCCGGTGGCGGTCGCCCGCGAACTAGAGCTGGCCTGAGTTGAATTCGCGCGAAAGCCAGTTATCCGAGCGGCCGCGGGCCGCGAGCATGAGTCGCACGCTGCCCGCGGGACTTTCGGTGACCGCGCGGGTACCCGCGTCCAGCGCGAACCTGGGTCCCGGATTCGATTCGCTCGGTATGGCATTGGGGATCTACGACGAGATCGAGGTGCGCACTACCGATTCCGGCCTCAACATCCGGGTCGAGGGTGAGGGCGCCGACGATGTCCCCTGGGGCCCTTCACATCTCGTGGTGCGCGCGATCGAGCGCGGACTCGAGTCGGCGGGGGTGTGGGCCGACGGCCTCGATGTGGTGTGCCGCAACGTGATTCCGCATTCGCGCGGGCTCGGCTCCTCGGCCTCGGCCGTGGTCGGCGGCCTCGCCGCGGGCTGCGCCGTCGCGGCGAAGTTCGATCCGGCGCTGGCCACCTCGACCGACCAATTGGTGCAGCTCGCTTCGGAATTCGAGGGTCACCCGGACAACGCGGCGGCCAGCGTGCTCGGCGGCATCGTGGTGTCCTGGACCGAGACCGACCGGGCCGCCGACATCGGCCAGGACGACGTGCCGATAGCTGAGCACCACGGCCGGGTCTACCGCGCTGTCCGGCTGGACGCTCATCCGGCGCTGCGACCTGTGGTGCTCATTCCGGAAGAACGCTCGGCCACCGCGCACACCAGGGGTTTGCTGCCCGAGGTGGTGCCGCACGGCGACGCCGCGTTCAACGTCAGCCGGGCCGCCCTGGCGGTGGTGGCGCTGACCCAGCGTCCCGACCTGCTGATGCCCGCGACGGCCGACCGGCTGCATCAGACCCAGCGTGCGCCCGCGCTACCGCTGACGACCACCTGGGTTTCCCGGCTGCGCGCGGCGGGCATCGCGGCCACCGTTTCGGGCGCGGGTCCCACCATTTTGGCCTTGGGTACCAGCGAATTCCCTGCCGAACTCCGTGAACTCGCGGCCATGGACGGGTTGCGGGTGGTCGAACCGGGACTTGCCGACGGAGTCCTGATCGACGGTGTTTGATCGGCGACGCTCCCGGGATCTTCCGTGGTTACACTCCGCTGCCGCCTCCAGATCCGTCGCTCGCGACGCGGCGGCGCGTCTGGCTTGCCGAGATTCGCAATGGGCAGCTATCCTGAGCGAGTCCGTACATCGTGCGCATCAGACGCCGGTGCTTCACTCAGGGCAATCGCTCCAGCAGGCTCCAGGCTCGAGCCTCCAGGCCATGGGGGTGCTGCGTAGCTGTGCAACTGGAATGATCTCTCCCACCTCACACCACCGGTGGCGAAGCGGACGGACGCATCCGAGTCCGGCAGAATGCCCGGACTGCGGGACGAACCCTCGAAACAGCACACGGCAATCGGGGGAAGGAAAGGATTTCCGTGACAGATACGGACCTGCTCGCAACACCCGGGGTGGAATCCAACCCAACATCTCCGGGGGACCGCGAAAGTGACTCCGGACAGATTTCGAAGATGAGCGAACAAACCGACGTCGCACGATCGGGGCTGACTGGAATGTTGTTGCCGCAGTTGCGCGCGCTCGCGGGGGAGCTCGGTATCCGAGGCACCTCCGGAATGCGCAAAGGCGATTTGATCGCCGCTATCAAGGAAAATCAGTCCGGGAAACCGGCCAAGGGTGAAAAGCCCGAAGGGGGACAGGCCAAGTCCGCGGTTTCCGCCAAGGCCGACACGCCCGGTAATACGGAAGCGCCGGCCGCCGCGTCGACGCCCGCTCGGGCCGAGCAGGGGACCCTCGATGTGTCCACCGCCCCGGCAAAGGAAGCGCCGGTCGTCGAGGCTGCCGCCCCGGCAAAGGAATCCGCTCCCGTGAACTCGGCGCCGACCGAGGCCGCACCGGCCAACACGACCGAATCCACCGAGGATTCCGGCCGCGAGGGTGGCCAGCGTGGTCGTGGTCGGCAGCGGCGCGGCCGTGACCAGGCGCGATCCGGCGGTGGCGAGGCCGCTTCCGCCGATGCGCGTGGTGACGAGCCGAAGCAGGACGCCGAGCAGGGCGAGCGCCGCCGTGAGCGCAACCAGTCCGGCGAGCGGAATCAGTCCGAGCGCAATCAGGGCGAGCGCACGCAATCCGGTGAGCGCAATCAAGGCGACCGGAATCAGGGCGACCGGAATCAGGGCGACCGGAATCAGTCCGGTGACCGCAACCAGTCGGGCGAGCGCAACCAATCCGGTGACCGCAACAGCCAGAACGGCAACGGCGGCGGAAATGCCGGCGGTGGCCGCAACAACGACCGCAACAACACCCGCGGTGACGACGACGAGGGTGACGGTCGCGGTCGGCGGGGACGTCGGTTCCGTGAGCGTCGTCGTGGGCGTGACCGCGAGCCGGGCACCGGTGGCGGCGAGGCCCGTGAGCTGGAGATCCGCGAAGACGACGTGCTCCAGCCGGTCGCGGGCATCCTCGACGTGCTGGACAACTACGCCTTCGTCCGGACCTCGGGTTACCTGGCCGGACCGAACGACGTCTACGTCTCGATGAACCTGGTCCGCAAGAACGGCCTGCGCCGCGGTGACGCGATCACCGGTGCGGTCCGCGCTCCGCGCGACGGCGAGCAGAACAACCAGCGACAGAAGTTCGATCCGCTGGTTCGCCTCGACACGGTCAACGGCGGCGACGTCGAAGATTCGAAGCGGCGGCCCGAGTTCAGCAAGCTCACCCCGCTCTACCCGAATCAGCGGCTGCGCTTGGAGACTCAGCAGAACAAGCTGACCACCCGGGTCATCGACCTGATCATGCCGATCGGTAAGGGTCAGCGCGCCCTGATCGTCTCGCCGCCGAAGGCCGGTAAGACGACGATCATGCAGGACATCGCGAACGCCATCGCCATCAACAACCCCGAGGTCTACCTCATGGTCGTGCTGGTCGACGAGCGTCCCGAAGAGGTCACCGACATGCAGCGTTCGGTGAAGGGTGAGGTCATCGCCTCCACCTTCGACCGGCCGCCGGGCGACCACACCTCCGTCGCCGAGCTCGCCATCGAGCGGGCCAAGCGACTGGTGGAAATGGGCAAAGACGTTGTGGTGCTGCTCGACTCGATCACTCGATTGGGCCGTGCGTACAACAACTCCTCGCCCGCTTCGGGTCGAATCCTGTCCGGTGGTGTCGATTCCACCGCGCTGTACCCGCCCAAGCGGTTCCTCGGCGCGGCGCGCAACATCGAGAACGGTGGCTCGCTCACCATCATCGCCACCGCGATGGTGGAGACCGGTTCGACCGGTGACACGGTCATCTTCGAGGAATTCAAGGGCACCGGTAACGCGGAGCTCAAGCTGGACCGCAAGATCGCGGAACGGCGCGTGTTCCCCGCGGTGGACGTCAACCCGTCCGGCACTCGTAAGGACGAGCTACTGCTCAACCCGGACGAGGCCGCGGTGCTGCACAAGCTGCGTCGCGTACTGTCCGGCCTGGACTCGCACCAGGCGATCGATCTGCTGATCGACCGTCTGAAGAAGTCCAAGAACAACCTCGAGTTCCTGATGCAGGTGAGCAAGACCGCGCCTGGCGCACTGGACGAGTAAGTTCGCAAGCTGTTCCGCCGAGAGGGCTCCGTGCAAGCGGGGCCCTCTCGGCGTTTGCGGGCTGAAGAAGATGAGCCCGATGAGGGCCGCGCCGCCGATCACGCCGCCGAGAATGACCGCCGGGCTCGCCACCGCACTCCCCTCCGGGGCGGTGGCCGAAGCCTTGATGTAGACGGCGGTTCCCGGCGCGGCCGTGGTCGCGGTGTCCGGAAGGGCACACCAGCCGACCGCGACAGCGAGAATCAACAGACCGAAAATCGCGGACGCGACTCGGATGTTCACAAGTTCTCCCTTCGCTGATCACCGCACGCCGGTGTGCTGAGGCCTCAAACTCTATGAACGCAGCTGTTCGCATACCTGAGTAGCGAACTACCCGTCTTCAGGGTTCCTGAGACAGCCTCGAAGCGCGTGCCCGAACTTCCTGGGGCGGCGGCGATGGGGGGAGTACCTAGGGCGGGAACAAACCACTTACCGGGGGTGTTTTGGGAGCGTAGGGACTGTTCTGGCATACTGAACGGTCGTTGCGTCTGCTCTGTTTCGAGCAGACCTCCCGCCTAAGTCGGCTCCGGTTCACGTTCCCGCGAATCTCGCGTGAGCGACCCGGCGGCCAATATCGAGAGGACACCCATGAAGGCAGGAATCCACCCCACGTATGTCGAGACCACGGTCGTCTGTGGTTGCGGCAATACCTTCCAGACTCGCAGCACCAAGGAGTCCGGACACATCAACGTCGAGGTCTGCTCGCAGTGCCACCCGTTCTACACCGGCAAGCAGAAGATCCTCGACACCGGTGGCCGCGTGGCCCGCTTCGAGGCCCGCTACGGCAAGCGTGCCGGCAGCAAGAAGGCCGACGCGGACGACGCCGCAGCCAACTAGCTTCCTCGCCGACGCCCGGTCCTGCTCCTGCAGGCCGGGCGTCGGTGTTTTGTATGGGGTCCTTTCATCAGGAAATCAGAAAGAGGGAGCACAGTGACGCAACCGTCCGCGATCGACGACATTCTGGCCGAGCACGCCGGCCTGGAAACACAGCTGTCCGATCCGGCGCTGCACAATGATCCGGGCGCTGCCCGCCGGGTCGGCAAGCGATTCGCCGAACTCGCGCCGATCATGTCCACCTACGCGAAGCTGAAGTCCGCGCGCGACGATCTCGCCGCCGCACGGGAACTCGGCGCCGACGACGCCACCTTCGCCGCCGAGGTGCCCGACCTGGAACGCCAGGTCGCGGAGCTGGAGCAGACCCTCGCGGACCTGCTCGCCCCGCGCGACCCGCACGACGGCGACGACGTGGTGCTCGAGGTGAAATCCGGTGAGGGCGGCGAGGAATCGGCGCTGTTCGCCTCCGACCTGGCCCGCATGTACGTCCGCTATGCGGAACGGCACGGCTGGAAGGTCGAGATCCTCGACGTCACCGTGTCCGATCTCGGTGGGTACAAGGACGCGACGCTGTCGATCAAGAGCCGCGACGCCGCGCGCGACGGAGTCTGGTCGCGATTCAAGTTCGAGGGTGGCGTGCACCGGGTGCAGCGCGTGCCGGTGACCGAATCGCAGGGCCGCATCCACACCTCGGCCGCCGGTGTCCTGATCTACCCGGAACCCGACGAGGTCGAAGCGGTGCAGATCGACGAAACCGACCTGCGCATCGACGTTTACCGTTCGTCGGGCAAGGGCGGCCAGGGCGTCAACACCACCGACTCCGCCGTCCGGATCACCCACCTGCCCTCCGGCATCGTGGTGACCTGCCAGAACGAGCGCTCGCAGCTGCAGAACAAGGCGCGCGCCATGCAGGTGCTCGCCGCGCGGTTGCAGGCACTCGCCGAGGAACAGGCCGACCAGGAAGCCGCGGCGGGCCGGGCCAGCCAGATCCGCACCGTCGACCGCTCCGAGCGCATCCGCACCTACAACTTCCCGGAAAACCGAATCGCCGACCATCGCATCGGTTTCAAGGCGCACAACCTCGATGCCGTGCTGGACGGCGACATGGACGCGTTGCTCGACGCACTCGGCAAGGCGGATCGCGAAGCCCGAATGGCCGCGGAGTAAGCGGGATTCGGGAAGAGTTGTTGTCATGTCTATGACCCGCGTAGCGCTGCGCCCCGCCATCAACGACGCCATCCAGACGTTGCGAACGGCCGGGGTACACAGTCCGCAGGCCGATGCGGAGCAGTTGGCCGCGCACGTGATCGGGGTCGAGCGGAGCAGGCTGGCGCTGACCCCACTCGTCGCGCCCGACACCTTGACCGAGTATCGCGCGCTGGTGGACCGGCGGGCGCAGCGAATTCCGTTGCAGCACTTGACCGGAACCGTGGCGATGGGGGAGATCGACCTGGCCGTCGGGCCCGGTGTGTTCATTCCGCGTCCGGAGACCGAGCTGCTGTTCGCCTGGGCGCTGGCTCAGCTCGAGACGCTGCCGCACGATCACACGCCGGTCGTCGTGGACCTGTGCACCGGCTCCGGCGCGCTGGCCCTGGCCATCGCGCACGCGCGTCCGGACGCCGATGTCCGTGCGGTAGAACTCGATCCGTCGGCACTGCACTGGGCCCGCCGCAATGCCGACCAGTGCATCATCGACGGCGACACACCCATCACCCTTTACGCCGACGACGTCACCGATCCGAGGCTGCTGACCGAGTTCGACGGCCGAGTCGACCTCGTGGTCTCCAACCCGCCCTACATCCCCGAAGGCGCGCAGTTGGATCCCGAAGTCGCCGACCACGATCCGCACCTGGCCCTCTTCGGCGGCCCCGACGGCCTGGACGTCATCCGTGGCATGATCCCCACGATCACTCGCCTGCTGCGCAAAGGTGGAGCCGCAGCCATCGAACACGATGACTCGAACGGCTCAGATCTCGCGGCTCTGCTGGGCAAACAAGGTGACTTCACCGACATCGTCGAACATCCTGACCTCGCGGGCAAACCCCGCTTCGTCGCCGCCACCCGCGCTCAGTACTGATCACTACCCGGTGTGGGCGTCGATCGCACCGTTATGCCAAGGTAACAACTGATTTCGTAAGTACATGGGTAACTCGTCGGGGACGGGCCAACCCGACCAATGCCTCACCGCCGGCCGCGTCTGCGACGGGTGACGCACCTAGGCCTGGCCAAGAGGCTCGGAGAGGCGGATTAGCATGGTGCCCGTGAGTACCGTCTACGACTGCGCGGATCCCGACACGCGCGCCGCCGGACTGACCGCAGCCACCAGCGCCCTGAAATCCGGGCGACTCGTCGTGCTGCCCACCGACACGCTCTATGGCCTGGCCGCGGACGCTTTCGACTCCACCGCGGTGAGTTCGCTGCTCGTGGCCAAGCGTCGTGGCCGCGACATGCCGGTGCCGGTCCTGGTCGGTTCCTGGCACACCATCGACGGCCTGGTCTTCTCGGTGCGCCCGCAGGCCCGCGAGCTGATCCGGGCGTTCTGGCCCGGCGGCCTGAGTCTCGTTGTGCAGCAAGCCCCTTCACTCGCCTGGGACCTGGGCGACACACGCGGCACGGTGATGCTGCGGATGCCGCTGCATCCGGTCGCCCTGGAACTGCTGCGTGAGGTCGGCCCGCTGGCCGTCTCCAGCGCCAATGTCTCCGGCCAGCCGCCCGCCAAGATCGCGGCCGAGGCGCGCGACCAGCTGGGCGACCTCGTCGGCGTCTACCTGGACGGCGGCCCGGCGGACCACGCCATCGCCTCCACCATCGTCGACCTCACCGCCGACCAGCCCCGCATCCTGCGCGAGGGCGCGGTCCCCATCGGCGACATCGCCGACGTGCTCGGCATGTCGCCGGAGGCGCTGACCAGTGCTGCCACTAGGTGACCCGGCGGCGCCGGGTGCCGACGCCGCACGGTCACCGCGGGACGATCGAACGGTATCGCGGGTGATCGGGCGGTCCCTCGGATGAGCGGCGCTGTCGTTCCGCTGCGCGAGCTGCTGCTGGTGGTGCTCATCTCCGCGGTGGTGACCTTCCTGGTGACCGGCGGAATCCGGATTCTCGCCATCACCTTCGGCGCGGTCGCGGTGCCGCGCGAGCGCGACGTGCACGTCAAGCCGATCCCGCGCATGGGTGGCGTCGGGATGTACATCGGCGTGGTGGCAGCGGTCCTGTTCGCGCACCAATTGCCCGCGCTGCGACGGGGATTCGACTATCGCCCGGACATCCCCGCGGTGCTGGTGGCGGCCACGCTGATCGTGGCGGTCGGCATCGTGGACGACCGGTGGGGCCTGGACGCGCTCACCAAGTTCGCCGGGCAGGTCACCGCCGCGGGTGTGATGGCCGTGATGGGCCTGAGCTGGTACGTCATCTACAACCCGTTCGACGACTCCACCGTCGTCCTCGACACGTTGCAGGGCGGCCTGGTCACCGTGGCGATCTCGGTCACGCTGATCAACGCGATGAACTTCGTGGACGGGCTCGACGGGCTCGCGGCCGGACTGGGTTTCATCGCCGCCGCGGCCGTTTTCGTGTTCTCCCTCGGGTTGATGAACGAGCAGGGCGGCTCGGTCGACACCTATCCGCCCGCATTGCTCGCCGCCGCGCTGGCCGGCGCGTGCATCGGATTTCTGCCGCACAATTTCCAGCCCGCCCAGATATTCATGGGTGATTCCGGCTCGATGCTGATCGGATTGATCCTCGCTGCGGCGTCGACGAGTGCCTCGGGCCGCATTCCCTTGCAGGGCTACGGCCCGCGCGACATCGTCGGTCTGCTCTCGCCGCTGCTGTTGGTCGGCGCTGTGATGTTCATCCCAGTGCTGGACCTGCTGCTGGCTATTGTTCGCCGGGTGCGCGCGGGTGTGAGCTTCTCCACGCCGGACAAAATGCATCTGCATCACCGGCTGTTGCAGATCGGGCATTCGCACCGCCGCGTCGTGCTGCTGATCTATTTATGGGTCGGTGTGCTCGCGTTCGGCGCGGTCGGGACGTCGTTGATGGATCGTCGCCTGGTGGTTCTGCTGATGGCGGGCGGACTGATTTTCGCCCTCGTCGTGACCGCTATCCCGGGAATGCGACGCGGGGAGCCCGCAGGGGACCGATCTTCGTCCGGGTAAGGTTCGCGAATGTGAGCTTCACACCTACCCCCGTCCCAGGTCCCGACGCCCCGCTGAAGGCGGCGCTGCGCTACGGCTTGATCGGATTGGGCGTGCTGGTGGTGCTGTCCGTCGCGATCGGCGCCGCGGCCGCGGGCATGCCCGGTCTGTGGGGTGCGCTGATCGGCTCGGCCATCGGCGGCGGCTTCATTCTGACCACCGCCGCGGTGGTGTTGTTCGGCGCGAAATTGCCGCCGTCCACCGCGGGCATGGTGATGTTGGCCAGCTGGGTCGGTAAAATGCTGGTAGCCCTTTTGGTCATAGCAATACTGAATCAATTCGACTTTTATGACCGAATGGTCCTTTTCTTGACGGTGATCGGTGCGCTGGTCATCGTGCTCGGTGCGGAGACGTATGGCGTTGTGCGCCAGAAGGTTCCGTACGTGACGGTGCCGGACGCGGCTCCGGAATCGCCGACTCGGGAAGATTGATCCCCACCCACCTACACGCTGTCGTAGATAACTTGGTAAAGTGTTGGTAAGCAAGCAACCAAGCGAGGGGGGATCGTCAAGATCCCTCCGAGTGCCGCTATGCTTACTGCCGTGCCGGGCTCTGAGGGTTCCGGTTCTGCATGTCGACGATGTCGCCGACACACGTACAGACGCCAGGTGGAATCAAAACCCGCCGCACAGCTGCTGACGAACTTCGAGCCGACCTGAGTCGACCCAAATTGATCGTCAATGTCCGATCGAACCGTGGGATCAACCGAACCCACGGCCCGAACACGGGAGAGAACGCTGAGCGTCACCACTTTGGCGGGCGAGTTCCACGCGCCATCGCTGTCCGACTTCTTCCCTCCAGCGCTGCTGTTCGAGGGTACGCCGTTCGAACTCGATCGCCTGATGCTGATCAGGCTGATCATGTCGGCGGTCCTGATTGTCGTGATGATGCTCGCATTCCGGAATCCGCGCCTCGTCCCGCGCGGACTGCAGAACGTCGCCGAAACCGCTCTGGTGTTCGTCAAGGAGCAGATTTCCGACGAGATCCTGGGTAAGGAAACCGGTCGCAAGTTCCTTCCGCTCATCGCGACAATCTTCTTCTCGGTGCTCTTTCTGAACTTCTCCGGCATCATTCCGGGTTTGAACATCTCGTCGAACGCCCGAGTCGGCTTTCCGCTGGTGTTGGCCCTCATTGCCTACGTCGCGTTCAACTACGTGGGTATCAAGAAGTACGGGTTCTTCACCTACATGCGCGCCAGCGTCGTTGTTCCGAATGTCCCGCCCGCGCTGCATGTGCTGCTGATTCCGATCGAATTCGTCTCGACGTTCATACTGCGGCCGTTCACGCTGACGGTCCGACTCATGGCGAACATGCTGGCCGGACACATCATGCTGGTGCTTTTCTTCAGCGCCACCTGGTTCTTCTTGTTCGATGCCGTCTCGTGGATGAAGGTGTTCTCGCCGTTCTCGCTGATCGCGGGTCTCGGGTTCACCCTCTTCGAGCTCCTGGTCATCTTCTTGCAGGCCTATGTCTTCGCCCTGCTGACCGCGGTCTACATCTCGCTGGCTCAGCACGCAGATTCGCACTGACCCACAACTACCGGATACCTGCTACACACGCCGACCGGCGGGTGAGCAACAGAAAGGGAAATGGAACCTCATGAGCCTCGCGTACCTGGCCCAGGAAGCCGCTTCGAACTCTGACAAGATCAAGGGATACGGCGCTATCGGCTACGGTCTCGCCGCCATCGGCCCCGGCATCGGTGTTGGCATCGTTGTCGGTAAGGCGATCGAGGGCATTGCCCGTCAGCCCGAGCTCCAGGGCACGATCCGTACCAACATGTTCCTCGGTATCGCGTTCACCGAGGCCCTCGCCCTGATCGGCCTTGTGGCCGGGTTCATCTTCTGATTGCCATGAACGGGCTTTCTGTGTTCGCCGCGGATGCTGGGGAAGACATCAACCCCCTCATCCCCGAGACATACGACATCGTGTGGTCGGTGGTCTGCATTGCGATCATCGGCGTCGTTTTCTACAAGTATGTGATCCCGCGCTTGCTCAAGGTGCTCGACGAGCGCAGCGATAAGATCGAGGGCGGCATCGCCCGGGCCGAGGCCGCGCAGGAAGAGGCCCAGCTCACACTGCAGCAGTACCAGCAGCAGCTGGCCGAAGCGCGGCTCGAGGCATCGCGTATCCGTGAGGACGCGCGCACCCAGGGCCAGCAGATCCTCGCGCAGATGCGCGCGGACGCGCAGGCCGAAAGTGACCGCATCGTTGCCGCGGGCCACAGCCAGCTGGAAGCACAGCGCCAGCAAATCCTTACCGAACTGCGCTCCGAACTCGGCCATACCGCCGTAGATTTGGCCGAAAAGATTATCGGGCAGTCGGTTTCGGACGAAGCTAAGCAGGCGGCGTCGATCGAGCGGTTCCTGACCGAGCTCGACGACGAGTCGAAAGCCGGCATCGGGGTCGGAAGGTAGCGACGCGAAAGTGAGAAGCATGTACGCAGCGAGCCGCGAGGCCTGCGCCCGGTCTCGGGAGGCGCTCAGGGCCGCTCTGACCGGAAGCGACAGTGTCGCGGCCACAACGGGTTCCGAACTGTTCGCCGTTGTCGCCGTGCTGGACGACCAGCGTTCGCTGCGTGTTGCGCTCGCGGACGTGTCGGTGCCCGGTTCGGTACGGGCCGAGCTCAGTGAACGGGTCTTCGGCGGCAAGGTCAGCCCGGCCACTCAGGCCGTGCTGACCACCGCCGTGGCCCAGGACTGGTCCCGGACCGCCGACCTGGTCGACACCCTGGTGTTGCTCGGGCAAGAGGCATTGCTGGAGTCGGCGTCCGACAGTGGTCGGCTCGACGCGGTCGAGGACGAGCTGTTCCGGCTCGGTCGGATCATCAGCGACAACCCCGACCTCGAGCAGGCCCTTTCCGATCGGACCAAGCCGGCCGAGGCGAAGCGGGAACTGGTCGATCGCCTGCTCACCGGCAAGACCGAATCCATCACCCTAACCCTGGCTGAGCAGGTGGTGACCAGGCAGAAGACGGCAGTCGGGGTGGCATTCGACGAACTGTCCGATCTGGCCGCGGCCCGCCGCGACCAGATCGTGGCGCACGTGCGTGCGGCGATCGAACTGTCGGCACAGCAGCGCGAGCGGCTCGCCGCCTCGCTGCACCGCATCTACGACAAGCCGATCCAGGTGCACGTACAGGTCGACCCGAGTCTGCTGAGCGGGCTCGTCGTACACGTCGGCGACGACGTGATCGACGGCAGCGCCATCGGCCGGCTCGAACGGCTGCGTCGGTCCCTGACCTGACGTTCCGCGGGTCTTACCCACCCCGCCGGCTTCGCCGGCTGCCGTCCCCCCACCCCGACATTCGACACAGCGAGAGCAGGAAGAACATGGCGGAGCTGACGATCTCCTCCGACGAGATCCGTAGCGCGATCGAGAGCTACACGCAGAGCTACACCCCCGAGACCTCCATCGAAGAAGTCGGTGTTGTCACCGACACGGCCGACGGCATCGCGCATGTCAGTGGCCTGCCTTCGGCAATGGCCAATGAGCTGCTGGAGTTCCCGGGTGGCGTGCTCGGCGTGGCGCTGAACCTCGAAGACCGCTCGATCGGTGCGGTCATCCTCGGCGAATACGCCGACCTCGAAGAGGGCCAGCAGGTCCGCCGGACCGGCGACGTGCTCTCGGTTCCGGTGGGCGACAACTTCCTCGGCCGCGTGGTGGACCCGCTCGGCCACCCGATCGACGGACTCGGCGAGATCGAGGCCGAAGAGCAGCGCGTGCTCGAGCTGCAGGCCGCCTCCGTGCTGGAGCGTCAGCCCGTCGAGGAGCCGCTGGCCACCGGCATCACCGCCATCGACGCCCTCACCGCGATCGGCCGTGGCCAGCGTCAGCTGATCATCGGCGACCGCAAGACCGGCAAGACCGCGGTCTGCATCGACGCCATCCTGGCGCAGAAGGCGAACTGGGACTCCGGCGATCCGGCGAAGCAGGTGCGCTGCATCTACGTCGCCATCGGCCAGAAGGGTTCCACCATCGCGGGCGTCAAGTCCGCGCTGGAGGCCCGCGGCGCGCTGGAGTACACCACCATCGTCGCGGCCCCCGCGTCGGACTCGGCCGGCTTCAAATGGCTTGCGCCGTACACCGGTTCGGCCCTCGGCCAGCACTGGATGTACCAGGGCAAGCACGTCCTCATCGTGTTCGACGACCTGACCAAGCAGGCCGAGGCGTACCGCGCCATCTCGCTGCTGCTGCGTCGCCCGCCGGGCCGCGAGGCGTACCCGGGTGACGTCTTCTACCTGCACTCGCGTCTGCTGGAGCGTTGCGCCAAGCTCTCCGACGAGCTGGGCGCCGGCTCGATGACCGGTCTGCCGATCATCGAGACCAAGGCCAACGACATCTCGGCGTTCATCCCGACCAACGTCATCTCGATCACCGACGGTCAGGTCTTCCTCGAGTCCGACCTGTTCAACAAGGGCGTCCGCCCGGCGATCAACGTCGGTACCTCGGTCTCCCGTGTCGGTGGCGCGGCCCAGACCAAGGGCATGAAGAAGGTCGCCGGCTCGCTGCGTCTGGAAATGGCGCAGTTCCGCGAGCTGGAGGCGTTCTCCGCCTTCGCCTCCGACCTCGATGCCGCGTCGCTGGCGCAGCTCGAGCGTGGCGCCCGCTGGGTCGAGCTGCTCAAGCAGGACCAGTACTCGCCGGTCGCCGTCGAGGACCAGATCGTCTCGATCTTCCTGGTCGACGACGGTCGCTTCGACTCGGTCCCGGTCGCCGACATTCGTCGCTTCAACGTCGAACTGCTCGAGCACCTGCATCGCGCCGCGGCCGACGCCTTCAAGTCGATCGAGGGTGGCAAGGTCCTCAAGGACGAGGCCGCCGATCAGATCAAGTCGGAGACCGACAAGTTCAAGCAGGGCTTCCTCGCTTCCGATGGCAGCCGTGTGGTGAACGAGGCCGAGGCGGCCGATCTCGAGCACGAAGAGGTCGAGACCCTGTCGGTCACCCGCAAGCACGTCGAGAAGTGACCCAGGTTCGGGACTGATGCGAGCTATTCGTAAAGACGATGCGAATGAAGGGAGTGTGAACCGCTGATGGCAAGTTTGCGTGAATTGCGCTCCCGCATTCGTGGTGTGAATTCGATCAAGAAGATCACCAAGGCCCAGGAGCTGATCGCGACCTCGCGAATCTCCAAGGCGCAGGCCAGGGTTGCGGCCGCCAAGCCGTACGCCGAGGAGATCACCAAGGTCCTCGGCGAGTTGGCGAACGCGTCGAAGAACCTGACCCATCCGCTGCTGACCGAGCGCGCCGAGCCGCGCCGGGCGGCCGTGCTGGTGATCACCAGTGACAGCGGTATGGCCGGTGGCTACAACTCCAACGTGCTCAAGCGCGCCGAAGAGTTGATGCACACGCTGCGCGGCGAGGGCAAAGAGCCGGTGATCTACGTGATGGGCAACAAGGGCGTCACGTACTACACCTTCCGCAACCGCACCCCGCTGGCCTCGTGGACCGGGTTCTCGCAGCAGCCGAAGTACACCGATGCGTCGGCCGCCTGCAACCACCTGGTCGAGGCGTTCATGGCCGGTTCGGACGGCGTGGTTCCCGCGCCGAACGGCACCGGCGATATCGCGGGTGTGGACGAGCTGCACATCGTGTACACGCGGTTCGTGTCGATGCTGACGCAGACCCCGGAGGTGCGCCGGTTGGCGCCGATCCAGGTGAGCTACGTCGACGAGAACTTCGACATGGGTGAGGACTTCGTGTCCGATTCGCCGACGGCGGATGTGCACGCGCAGTACGAGTTCGAGCCCGACGCCGATGTGCTGCTGGCGGCCCTGCTGCCGAAGTACATCAACACGCGTATCTACTCATCGTTGCTCGAGGCAGCGGCATCCGAGTCCGCGGCTCGGCGCACCGCAATGAAGGCAGCCACCGATAACGCCAACGACCTTGCCACGGATCTTTCCCGGCAGGCGAACTCGGTGCGGCAGGCCCAGATCACGCAGGAAATCAGCGAAATTGTCGGCGGCGTAAACGCGCTGGCTTCGAGCTCGGACCGCGACTAAGCGCAGGAAGAGAAAAATGACCGCAGCAGTCACGCAAGACAACACGAGTCGGACCGGCGCAGACTCAGGTCGCGTCGTCCGAGTCATCGGCCCCGTCGTCGACGTCGAGTTCCCCCGGGGCTCGATCCCTGACCTGTTCAACGCCCTGCACGCCGAGATCGCACTGACCTCGGTGGCCAAGACGCTGACCCTCGAGGTCGCCCAGCACCTCGGCGACGGCATCGTTCGCTGCATCTCGATGCAGCCGACCGACGGCCTGGTCCGTAGCGCACCCGTCACCGACACCGGCAAGCCGATTTCGGTGCCGGTCGGCGACGTCGTCAAGGGCCACGTCTTCAACGCGCTCGGCGACTGCCTCGACACCCCCGGCCTCGGCCGCGACGGTGAGCAGTGGGGCATCCACCGCAAGCCCCCGTCATTCGACCAGCTCGAGGGTAAGACCGAGATCCTGGAGACGGGCATCAAGGTCATCGACCTGCTCACCCCGTACGTGAAGGGTGGCAAGATCGGTCTGTTCGGTGGCGCCGGTGTCGGCAAGACCGTGCTCATCCAGGAGATGATCACCCGTATCGCGCGGGAGTTCTCCGGTACCTCCGTGTTCGCCGGCGTCGGCGAGCGCACCCGTGAGGGCACCGACCTCCGTCTGGAAATGGAAGAGATGGGCGTCCTCCCGGACACCGCCCTCGTCTTCGGCCAGATGGACGAGCCGCCGGGCACCCGTATGCGCGTCGCCCTCTCGGCCCTCACCATGGCCGAGTACTTCCGCGACGTGCAGCACCAGGACGTGCTGCTGTTCATCGACAACATCTTCCGGTTCACCCAGGCCGGTTCCGAGGTGTCGACCCTGCTCGGCCGCATGCCGTCCGCCGTCGGTTACCAGCCGACCCTCGCGGACGAGATGGGCGAGCTGCAGGAGCGCATCACCTCGACCCGTGGTCGCTCGATCACCTCGCTGCAGGCGATCTACGTGCCCGCCGACGACTACACCGACCCGGCGCCGGCCACCACCTTCGCCCACCTCGATGCGACGACCGAGCTTTCCCGCCCGATCTCGCAGAAGGGCATCTACCCGGCCGTCGACCCGCTGACCTCGACCTCCCGCATCCTGGAGGCCTCGATCGTCGGCGACCGGCACTTCGCCGTGGCCAACGAGGTGAAGCGAATCCTGCAGAAGTACAAGGAACTGCAGGACATCATCGCCATCCTCGGCATGGACGAGCTCTCCGAAGAGGACAAGGTCCTCGTCGGCCGCGCCCGTCGCCTGGAGAAGTTCCTCGGCCAGAACTTCATCGTGGCCGAGAAGTTCACCGGCCAGGTCGGTTCGGTGGTTCCGCTGGAGCAGACCATCGACGACTTCGACCGGGTCTGCAAGGGCGAGTTCGACCACTTCCCGGAGCAGGCGTTCAACAGCTGCGGTGGCCTCGACGATGTCGAGGCGGCCGCGAAGAAGATCGCCGGAAAGTAGTCCCGATGTCGGAAATGTCAGTTGATCTCGTCGCGGTCGAACGGCTGCTCTGGTCCGGCCAGGCAACGTTCGTCAGTGCGCAGACCACCGAGGGTCAGATCGGCATCATGCCGAGCCACGAACCGCTGCTCGGTCAGCTGGTCGAGGGCGGCACGGTGGCCATCGTCTCCACTGACGGCGAGCGCATCGTCGCGGCGGTGCACGGCGGCTTCTTCTCCGTGACCGCGACGACGGTCCGGATCCTGGCCGAGTCCGCGGAATTCGCCGACGAGGTGGATGTCGAGGCGGCCCGCCGAGTGCTGGCCGACGACGCGGCCAGCGAAGAGGACCAGCTTGCGGCGCAGGCCCAGGTCCGCGCGGCGGAGCAGGCCGCGAACGCGTAAGCGACAACCGGATATAGAACACCAGACTGTCGGCGGCGAAGGGATCTTCGCCGCCGACAGTCGTCTTATAACGGCTGACGATCGTCTTAATACACGGCCCCCCAGTTTGTAAACTTGGTGTCGTGGTTGAATGACCGCGGGGTGTCGACGACACGGCGACAGAGCGAAGGGACGAACTGCATTGCAGACCGGGATGGTTCTCCTGATCATTCTGGTGCTCACGCTCGTGTTCCTGGCCCTCGCCTCGACCTATCGCCTGATCATGTTGCGGCGCGGCGGAACCGCCGCACTGCTGCGGGTACTGCCCGCGCGCGGTGGTCAGGGTTGGCGGCACGGACTGATCCGATACGACGAGGACCGAATGGTCTTTTTCAAGCTGACCAGCCTGAAACTCGGACCGGACTGCACAATTCACCGCCAGGGCATCGAGATCGGCGACCGTCGCGGACCCGTCGGCGACGAGTTCGACATCATGAGCGACGACATCGCGGTGATCGCGGTGACCGATCGGGACGGCAGCTACGAGCTGGCCCTGGATCGGGCCTCGCGGACCGCTTTTCTTTCCTGGGTGGAATCCCGCCCCTCGGACCGCACCCGTCGGATGCGCTGAGCTGTCTCCAATGTCCTCGCGGAATCAGTTGTTGCGTGAGCAGCGGTTAGGGTTGTCCTGTGAGTGTGCATCTGACGCGGATCTACACGCGTACCGGCGACGACGGGACCACTGGTCTCAGTGACTTCTCGCGGGTGGCGAAGACCGATCCGCGCCTGGTCGCCTATGCCGATTGCGATGAGACGAACGCCGCAATCGGGGTGGCGATCGCGCTCGGGCAGCCCGCGGCGCAGTTACGCGAGGTGCTGCTCCAAATACAGAACGATCTGTTCGATGCGGGGGCGGATCTGTCTACCCCCGTTGTCGAGGCGCCGAAGTACCCGCCGCTGCGCATCACCCAGCTCTACATCGATCGGCTCGAGGGTTGGTGCGATGAGTTCAATGCTGAACTGCCAGCACTGAATTCGTTCATTCTGCCGGGTGGCACACCGCTCGCGGCACTGCTGCACACGGCGCGCACCGTCGCGCGCCGCGCGGAACGTTCCGCCTGGGCGGCGGTCGAGACACACCCGGACGACACGAACGTTTTGCCTGCCAAGTACCTCAACCGCCTGTCGGATCTGCTCTTCATCCTGAGCCGCGTGGCCAATCCTGGCGGCGATATCCTGTGGAAGCCCGGCGGAACCAGGTCGAGCACCTGATAATGCTCGAGACACGAGGACGCACGTCCTCGAGTTCATGGGTAACACCCGGGTACACCCCACTAGTGCGCTGAATACCCGGAGTGGCGGAACAGTGCCGCAACTATCCTTGCACCCAACAGTGCGCCGAATACGCGGAGAGGCGGCATGGAACGGTTTTTGGTTACCGGCGGGAATCGACTCGTCGGTGAAGTCGCGGTGGGGGGCGCCAAGAACAGCGTCCTCAAGCTGATGGCCGCTGCCTTGCTGGCCGAGGGCACCACCACGATCACGAACTGCCCGGACATTCTCGACGTGCCGCTGATGGGTGACGTGCTGCGCGGCCTCGGCTGCGACGTCGCGATCGACGCGGGGATGGTCACCATCAACACCCCGGCAGAACCGAAGTACCACGCGGACTTTCCCGCGGTGACGCAGTTCCGCGCGTCCGTCTGTGTGCTCGGCCCGCTGATGGCGCGCTGCAAGCGCGCGGTCGTCGCGCTGCCCGGCGGCGATGCGATCGGTTCCCGTCCGCTGGACATGCACCAGGCCGGTCTGCGGTTGCTCGGTGCGACCAGCGAGATCGAGCACGGTTGTGTGGTCGCGCGGGCCGACGAGCTACAGGGTGCCAAGATTCGGCTCGACTTCCCCTCCGTGGGCGCGACCGAGAACATCCTGATGGCCGCCGTCCTTGCCGAGGGCGAGACGGTGATCGACAACGCCGCGCGCGAACCCGACATCGTCGACCTGTGCAACATGCTGGTGCAGATGGGCGCCCGGGTCACCGGTGCGGGCACCTCGGTACTGACCGTGCAGGGCGTCAAGCGTCTCTCGCCGACGACACATCGCGTGATCGGCGACCGCATCGTCGCCGCGACCTGGGGCATCGCCGCGGCGATGACGATGGGCGATGTCCGGGTGACCGGGGTCAATCCCAAGCATCTGTCGCTGGTACTGGACAAGCTGCGCTCGGCGGGCGCGCGTATCTCCTTCGAGCAGGACGGTTTCCGCGTCGTGCAGGCGGAGCGGCCGCGCGCGGTCAACTTCTCCACGCTGCCGTTCCCCGGATTCCCGACCGACCTACAGCCGATGGCGATCGGCCTGGCCGCGATCGCCGACGGCACGTCGATGATCACCGAGAACGTCTTCGAAGCGCGCTTCCGCTTTGTGGAAGAGATGATTCGGCTCGGCGCCGATGCGCGGACCGATGGTCATCACGCGGTGGTGCGCGGTATTCCGCGGCTGTCCAGTGCGCCGGTGTGGTCGTCGGATATTCGGGCCGGCGCCGGCTTGGTACTCGCCGGTCTGGTTGCCGACGGAACCACCGAGGTGCACGACGTCTTCCACATCGACCGCGGTTACCCGAATTTCGTCGAGCAACTGCAGGCTTTGGGCGGCGAAGTGAAGCGAGTCGGCGCGGCGGAATGAAGTGTTAACGCCGAAAACGCTTCCTGACCAGCGGATTTGACATGATGCACGCAGACACGTAACTTTATTCAAGTCAGAGCGACACGGACACCGACCCGGGGCCGAGGAGCTGAGCGGAAACGCTGAGCGAAGGCCGGGGACACGAGGTAGTACGAGGAGCGCCTGACGCTCACACTGGCTTGACTGAGACCCCGATTTGGTTCTGGGGGAACGGCTGAGCTAAGCTGGATAAGTTGCCTCACCGATCAAGCGGATTAAAACCCGGGCGATGGTTTGTGCGTGTGTTCTTTGAGAACTCAATAGTGTGTCGATGAATGTCAGTGCCAATTATTTAATTGGTTCCGGCCTCTCATACCCCCCGGTTGACGAGGTCGGACATTTAGTCAGCAAATCTTTTTGCTGGCGTTTTGTTTTGCTAGGTTTTCGGACTCTAGTTATTCTTCTGATTAGCCCTTCGGGGTAAGTCAAGAGTCTTCAACGGAGAGTTTGATTCTGGCTCAGGACGAACGCTGGCGGCGTGCTTAACACATGCAAGTCGAGCGGTAAGGCCTTCGGGTACACGAGCGGCGAACGGGTGAGTAACACGTGGGTGATCTGCCTCGCACTTCGGGATAAGCCTGGGAAACTGGGTCTAATACCGGATATGACCTTCCAGTGCATGCTGGTTGGTGGAAAGATTTATCGGTGCGAGATGGGCCCGCGGCCTATCAGCTTGTTGGTGAGGTAACGGCTCACCAAGGCGACGACGGGTAGCCGACCTGAGAGGGTGACCGGCCACACTGGGACTGAGACACGGCCCAGACTCCTACGGGAGGCAGCAGTGGGGAATATTGCACAATGGGCGAAAGCCTGATGCAGCGACGCCGCGTGGAGGATGACGGCCTTCGGGTTGTAAACTCCTTTCGACAGGGACGAAGCGCAAGTGACGGTACCTGTAGAAGAAGCACCGGCCAACTACGTGCCAGCAGCCGCGGTAATACGTAGGGTGCGAGCGTTGTCCGGAATTACTGGGCGTAAAGAGCTTGTAGGCGGTCTGTCGCGTCTTCTGTGAAAACTTGGGGCTCAACCTTAAGCTTGCAGGCGATACGGGCAGACTAGAGTACTTCAGGGGAGACTGGAATTCCTGGTGTAGCGGTGAAATGCGCAGATATCAGGAGGAACACCGGTGGCGAAGGCGGGTCTCTGGGAAGTAACTGACGCTGAGAAGCGAAAGCATGGGTAGCAAACAGGATTAGATACCCTGGTAGTCCATGCCGTAAACGGTGGGTACTAGGTGTGGGTTTCCTTCCACGGGATCCGTGCCGTAGCTAACGCATTAAGTACCCCGCCTGGGGAGTACGGCCGCAAGGCTAAAACTCAAAGAAATTGACGGGGGCCCGCACAAGCGGCGGAGCATGTGGATTAATTCGATGCAACGCGAAGAACCTTACCTGGGTTTGACATACACCGGAAACCTGCAGAGATGTAGGCCCCCTTGTGGTCGGTGTACAGGTGGTGCATGGCTGTCGTCAGCTCGTGTCGTGAGATGTTGGGTTAAGTCCCGCAACGAGCGCAACCCTTATCTTATGTTGCCAGCGCGTAATGGCGGGGACTCGTGAGAGACTGCCGGGGTCAACTCGGAGGAAGGTGGGGACGACGTCAAGTCATCATGCCCCTTATGTCCAGGGCTTCACACATGCTACAATGGCCAGTACAGAGGGCTGCGAGACCGCGAGGTGGAGCGAATCCCTTAAAGCTGGTCTCAGTTCGGATCGGGGTCTGCAACTCGACCCCGTGAAGTTGGAGTCGCTAGTAATCGCAGATCAGCAACGCTGCGGTGAATACGTTCCCGGGCCTTGTACACACCGCCCGTCACGTCATGAAAGTCGGTAACACCCGAAGCCGGTGGCCTAACCCCTTGTGGGAGGGAGCCGTCGAAGGTGGGATTGGCGATTGGGACGAAGTCGTAACAAGGTAGCCGTACCGGAAGGTGCGGCTGGATCACCTCCTTTCTAAGGAGCACATCTCCACGACGCTTCACGTAGGTGAATGTGGTTGTGGCAGAGACCGTTTGTGTCCCCATTCGTGGGACTGCGGACGCTCATGGGTGGAACGCTGACAAGCTTTCTCACATAGTGGCCGGTCCTCAGTGACTGGCCCCGTGGGGGATATATCGACACACTGTTGGGTCCTGAGAGAACACGCAAGTGACTCTCTAGGCGAAGATAACGACAAGACCGAGTGGTCACGCAGACCGCATCGGCTTCTCTCTTCGGAGAGGGGTTGGTGGGCATGGTGGTGATCGAAGCTCGGTTTTGTGTGTTGTTTGAGAACTGCACAGTGGACGCGAGCATCTTTGTTAGTAAGTGTTTAAGAGCGTACGGTGGATGCCTTGGCACCAGGAGCCGATGAAGGACGTAGGAGGCTGCGATAAGCCTCGGGGAGCTGTCAACCGAGCTGAGATCCGAGGATTTCCGAATGGGGAAACCCAGCACGAGTGATGTCGTGTTACCCGCATCTGAATATATAGGGTGTGTGGAGGGAACGTGGGGAAGTGAAACATCTCAGTACCCACAGGAAGAGAAAACAATAGTGATTCCGTGAGTAGTGGCGAGCGAAAGCGGAAGAGGCTAAACCGTTTAGATGTGATACCCGGCAGGGGTTGTCTAGACGGGGTAGTGGGGCTCACTTTCCAGGTTCTGCCGAGCCTGGCGAGAGTCAGAAACCGTTGTGTTAGTCGAAGTGGTCTGGAACGGCCTGTCGTAGAGGGTGAGAATCCCGTAGACGAAAACTCAGCGGCTCTTGTAGTGAGTACCCGAGTAGCAGCGGGCCCGTGAAATCTGCTGTGAATCTGCCGGGACCACCCGGTAAGCCTGAATACTCCCTGGTGACCGATAGCGGACTAGTACCGTGAGGGAAAGGTGAAAAGTACCCCGGGAGGGGAGTGAAATAGTACCTGAAACCGTGCGCTTACAATCCGTCAAAGCCTGCGAGTCGTTTGGTCGGCTGTGGGTGATGGCGTGCCTTTTGAAGAATGAGCCTGCGAGTTAGTGGCATGTGGCGAGGTTAACCCGTGTGGGGTAGCCGTAGCGAAAGCGAGTCCGAATAGGGCGACCAGAGTCGCATGTTCTAGACCCGAAGCGGAGTGATCTACCCATGGCCAGGGTGAAGCGACGGTAAGACGTCGTGGAGGCCCGAACCCACTTAGGTTGAAAACTGAGGGGATGAGCTGTGGGTAGGGGTGAAAGGCCAATCAAACTCCGTGATAGCTGGTTCTCCCCGAAATGCATTTAGGTGCAGCGTCACGTGTTTCACGCCGGAGGTAGAGCTACTGGATGGTCTAGGGGGCCTACAAGCTTACCGAAATCAGCCAAACTCCGAATGCCGGTGTGTGAGAGCGTGGCAGTGAGACTGCGGGGGATAAGCTTCGTAGTCGAGAGGGAAACAGCCCAGATCGCCGGCTAAGGCCCCTAAGCGTGTACTAAGTGGAAAAGGATGTGAAGTCGCGAAGACAACCAGGAGGTTGGCTTAGAAGCAGCCACCCTTGAAAGAGTGCGTAATAGCTCACTGGTCAAGTGATTTTGCGCCGACAATGTAGCGGGGCTCAAGTACACCGCCGAAGCCGCGGCATTCACACAATACGTCCGCACATCCTTACGGGGGTGTGTGCAGCGGTGTGGATGGGTAGGGGAGCGTCCTATAGCCATGGAAGCAGCAGGGTGACCTAGTTGTGGAGGCTATGGGAGTGAGAATGCAGGCATGAGTAGCGAAAGACGAGTGAGAAACTCGTCCGCCGAATGACCAAGGGTTCCTGGGCCAGGTTAATCCGCCCAGGGTGAGTCGGGACCTAAGGCGAGGCCGACAGGCGTAGTCGATGGACAACGGGTTGATATTCCCGTACCCGTGTATCCGCGCCCATGATGAATCAGTTGTGCTAAGTGTCCTGAACTTCCGAGAAGACCTTCGGGTCTCGAGTGGAGGGATGCACATGACCCTGGCTGGTAGTAGTCAAGCGATGGGGTGACGCAGGAAGGTAGCTGGGCCAGTCAGTGGTTGTACTGGTGTAAGCCTGTAGGGCGTGGTGTAGGCAAATCCGCACCGCATGTAGCCTGAGAGGTGATGCGTAGCCGATTGAGGCGAATTCAGTGATCCTATGCTGCCGAGAAAAGCCTCTAGTGAGTTGGTACACGGCCCGTACCCCAAACCGACACAGGTGGTCAGGTAGAGAATACTAAGGCGATCGAGAGAACTGTGGTTAAGGAACTCGGCAAAATGCCCCCGTAACTTCGGGAGAAGGGGGACCTGGTTTGGTGACGGAATTTACTTCCTGAGCTGGGCGAGGTCGCAGAGACCAGTGAGAAGCGACTGTTTACTAAAAACACAGGTCCGTGCGAAGTCGTAAGACGATGTATACGGACTGACGCCTGCCCGGTGCCGGAAGGTTAAGAGGACCGGTTAGCGCTTCGGCGCGAAGCTGAGAATTTAAGCCCCGGTAAACGGCGGTGGTAACTATAACCATCCTAAGGTAGCGAAATTCCTTGTCGGGTAAGTTCCGACCTGCACGAATGGCGTAACGACTTCTCAGCTGTCTCAACCACAGACTCGGCGAAATTGCATTACGAGTAAAGATGCTCGTTACGCGCGGCAGGACGAAAAGACCCCGGGACCTTCACTATAGCTTGGTATTGGTGTTCGGTACGGTTTGTGTAGGATAGGTGGGAGACTGTGAAGCGGGCACGCCAGTGTTTGTGGAGTCATCGTTGAAATACCACTCTGATCGTATTGGACTTCTAACCTCGGACCATGATCTGGTTCAGGGACAGTGCCTGGTGGGTAGTTTAACTGGGGCGGTTGCCTCCTAAAATGTAACGGAGGCGCCCAAAGGTTCCCTCAGCCTGGTTGGCAATCAGGTGTTGAGTGCAAGTGCACAAGGGAGCTTGACTGTGAGAGCGACAGCTCGAGCAGGGACGAAAGTCGGGACTAGTGATCCGGCACCGGCAAGTGGAAGCGGTGTCGCTCAACGGATAAAAGGTACCCCGGGGATAACAGGCTGATCTTCCCCAAGAGTCCATATCGACGGGATGGTTTGGCACCTCGATGTCGGCTCGTCGCATCCTGGGGCTGGAGTAGGTCCCAAGGGTTGGGCTGTTCGCCCATTAAAGCGGCACGCGAGCTGGGTTTAGAACGTCGTGAGACAGTTCGGTCTCTATCCGCCGCGCGCGTCAGAAACTTGAGGAAGGCTGTCCCTAGTACGAGAGGACCGGGACGGACGAACCTCTGGTGTGCCAGTTGTTCCGCCAGGAGCACTGCTGGTTAGCTACGTTCGGAAGGGATAACCGCTGAAAGCATCTAAGCGGGAAGCCTGTTCCAAGATGAGGTTTCTCACCACCTTTGAGTGGTTAAGGCCCCCCACAGACCATGGGGTTGATAGGCCAGAACTGGAAGCTCGGTAACGGGTGTAGGTGACTGGTACTAATCGGCCGAGGACTTACCAACAAAGAAGCTACGCGTCCACTGTGCAGTATCTGAAACAACACACGATCCGTGTTCACGGGTTCGGAGTGAGAGTTTCAGAGGCTTGCGCCTTTGAACACTTACCGGATTGGCAGGATTTCAGGGTTTACTTCCTGGAGGTTCTGTCTCGCTGGTGGGGTTTCAGGGGCCTAGGCCCCTGAAGATTCCTCCCTGGTGAACCTGGGGCACGGAGTGTGACAGTTTCATAGAGTTACGGCGGCCATAGCGGCAGGGAAACGCCCGGTCCCATTCCGAACCCGGAAGCTAAGCCTGCCAGCGCCGATGGTACTGCACTCGACAGGGTGTGGGAGAGTAGGACACCGCCGGAACATCATTGCAGAGGACCCCCAACATTGTTGGGGGTCTTCTTGCGTTCAAGGACAGTTACAAACAGCGTCTAGCCTCGGATTCCCTGCACGCCTTGCGTATACGCCGGGCTCGCGCTGACGTCGGCGTCTCGCCCGAGTTGGGTGATCGGTATTCCGCAGCACCGTCCGCGCTTATCCGAATGCGTAAGACTCAGGCGTACTCGATGCCGCCCGTACAGGCCCGTCCCTGGCGCCCTACATGCCGCGGTCGGAGTATCCACCGTGGGCCACGAAGAGCACCGCAGGCGCTACAGGAGGTGCACAACAGTGGCATTCCTCGTTGTCCGCCACTGCCTTCGGTGCCACGAGCACCGACACGGCTCCGCCCCGGAACTAAGAAGTCCGCCCGCTGAGCGTTCAGCGGGCGGACTGGGCCGCCTGAGGCAGCAGTTATGCACGCGCGCGGATGTAATGCGGCCGCGGCGTATTCGTTCAGAACAACCGGAATTCGGTGCTTTCCGTACCGCGCAGGGCGTCGTAATCGAGTACGTGGCAGCGGATTCCACGATCCTCGGCGAGGGTCCGGGCCTGGGGCTTGATCTGCTGAGCCGCGAAGACGCCTGCTACCGGGGCCAATAGCGGGTCGCGGTTGAGGAGTTCGAGGTAGCGGGTGAGTTGTTCGACGCCGTCGATCTCGCCGCGGCGTTTGATCTCTACCGCGACGGTGGCGCCGACGGCGTCCCGGCACAGCAGGTCCACGGGCCCGATGGCGGTCATGTACTCGCGGCGGATGAGGGAGAAGCCGGGGCCGAGGGTGGTCACGTGTTCGGCGAGCAGGACCTGAAGATGAGCCTCCACACCGTCTTTCACCAGACCGGGGTCCACCCCGAGCTCGTGCGAGGAGTCGTGTTCGATGTCCTCGATGGTGATGCGGAGTTCCTCGCCCGCCTTGTTGGTGACGACCCAGAGGGCCTTCGCGCCCTCGGGGATGTCGGCGGCGCCGCGCTCTTCCAGCCAGCACGGCGGGCTCATCCAGTTCAGCGGCTTGTACGAACCACCGTCGGAGTGCACGAGGACCGAGCCGTCCGCTTTCACCAGCAGCAGGCGGCGGGCCATCGCCAGATGGGCGGTGAGTCGCCCCACGTAGTCGACCTGACAGCGAGCAATCACTAGGCGCACCCAAGCACTGTAGGTGACCGGCCGACCAGAGTTGTCGTCAGCCCGCCGCGACTGCGGTCGTGTTCCGGCTCAGCCGAAGAGTACGGCGCTCGCCAAGATGGCACTGGTGCCCAGGAGCGCCAGCTCCACTTTGCTGAAGGGCCGGGCGACCGGTGTCTTGGTCCGGATCATCACGTAGCCGACTGCGGAGCCGATGCAGAACGCCAGCAGGTGGCCGACGTTGGTGAAGGTCTGGCCGAGCAGAACACCACCCACGGCCGCGACGAACCAACCAGCGGCCCAAGGGATTCTTGACCGCTGCGGGACCACGAAGATGAGCGCGCCGATCAATGCCATCGCGCCGTAGCTGACGCCGACGTCCTCGCTCCACCGCACACTGGCGGGCAGCCAGTCGAATTCGACGGCGACCCACAGGCCCGCGGCGACGAGCAGTGTCGCGCCGATATGTCCCGCGAGGAAGACGCGCACCATGTGCAGAGCGCCGAAGCGCAGCTCCGCGAGCGCGAGCAGACACGCGAGCATCGGCATGATCAGCCAGGCGACGCCGACGTCACCGATCACGAGCGCACTGGACAGCAGCGTGACGACGCGCCCCTGCAGCAGGTTGTGCAGATTGGTGCTGGCATGCAGCACCACGTTGGACTGGGCCGAATCGCTCAGCGCCGAGAAGATCGACGTGACGATGACCAGCGCGGCCAGGTAGCCGATGGTCGCGGGCACCCGCGGTCGCCACCAACGAGAACTGACGACCGTTGTCCGGTCGTCCGTGGTCGTCGCGACGGCCATGCACACCTCCATTGTCCTGCGGTACATCTTCATGATCGAGGGCTGTGCTGCGCTCGATCAGGGTATTCCCTGTGAGATTGCTGCGAAACTGTTCGCCGGTACTCGATGAGCAGGCGGTGCCCCACTGTGCCACACGAACCTGAGGGACGGCAGGGCGAACGAAGCAGCGGCCGAACAGAGCCATCTGCGGCCGAGTAATAGGGTGGATGTATGCCTCGTCGGAAACCACGCGCAGACGGTCAAACGGGCCGCTCGCGGACGGGCGGCGCACCGCTCGGTGATGTCTTCGGCCGGACCGAGGCGGGTCCCGACGGTGACGAGACCTACGTCGTTCGCACCATCCCAGGCGCCCGTGCGGTGAAGATCTACCGCTGCCCGGGGTGTGACCATGAGATCGCACAGGGCGTGGCGCATATCGTCGCCTGGCCCGCCGACGGCGGTGAGGACGATCGCCGGCATTGGCACCGCGGTTGCTGGAACGGCCGCCAGACCCGTGGGATCACCCGCCGCTGGTCGTAGGCGGGGTCCGGAATGCGGCGTTCATGATGAATGCCCGTGTCGCCGAGGAGGATTCCGCCGAATCGCGCCGTTTGTGCTGAATGTCCGTGCGGCGATAGGCGATTCCCGCGATTCCTCCGGTACGTGACATTCGTGCCCAATGTCCGGTTGGCGGAGGCGATTCCGGGTAAGCGGCACCCGTCGGACCCCGGGAATTAGGAAGGCCGCCCCGGTAAGGGGCGGCCTTGGGTTGAATTCGGTTGGGGTGTTGCGCTAGTCGCCGCGTGGCCCGCCGATGTTAGTTGCTGATGTCGGCGTTCTCGCGCTCCTCGTCGACGATGTCGTCTTCCTCGGACGCAACCTCGGAGATGGCCTTGCGGTTGGATCCGGAGACCTGCTTGGTGTTGTTGCCGATCTTGCGCTGATCCGGAACACCGTCCAGCAGTTCGCTTTCCCGGTTGACCGCGGCGAGCATCGCGGGCACGGAGTCGAGCTGGCCGCGGATGCCGAGCAGCTGGGCGAGCACGCGTCCACGCAGCACGCGCATCTCCTCGGCCAGTTCCTTCGCGTGCGCGATCTTGCGCTCGGAGGTCTGGGTCGCGGAGGTGATGAGGCGGTTGGCCTCGTCGGTCGCGTCCTTGATCCGCTGTGCGGCCTCGGCGCGGCTGGTGGCCTCCAGCTCCTCCATGGCGCGGGTGAGCTTGGTGCGCCGCTCCGCCATGGTGACCTCGAAGTCCTGCTGGGTCGCCTTGCGCTTGGCGTCGGCTTCCTTGCCGAGGCGGTCGGCCTCGGCCTGAGCGGCTTCGATGATCTTCGCGGACTCGGTGCGCGCGTTGGCCAGGGTCTGCTCGAACTCGATCTCGAGCGCCTCGCGCTTTTCCTTGGTTTCGGCCAGCAACGACTCGTACTTGCCACGCATCTCGGTGGCCTGCTGCTCCGCGATCGACACCATCTCCGCGGCTTCGGCCTGTGCCAGGGCACGGACCTCGGAGGCCTCGTCGGAGGCCAGCCGCAGCATGCGGGAGATGCGGTCGGACATGCCTTCCGCGGTGGTGGGCGGCACCGAGAGTCGGTCGACCTCCTTGCGGAGCTCGTCGATCTCGTCACGCGCATCCTCGAGCTGGCTCGCGAGGTTACGGGCTTGTGCCGCAGCAGCATCCCGGTCGGTAGCGGTGACCCTTAGTTCGGCGTCGAAGCGGTCGAAGTAGTTGCGTACCTCGTCTTGCGCATAACCCTTGCGCACAACAGTGAAGGGCAGTGCAACGAAGCGATTGCGATCGGACTCAGGTGACGACATGGCACACAAACTACAGCCTACAGAGACCTGATGGTGACTCGACCGCGAATGTGATTCCGAAGAGTTTTTCCGGCCCGATCTTGATACTAGTGCGTAACATTCGCGTTCGGCTCGACCAACTCGATCAGCACACCGCCAGCATCCTTCGGATGGATGAAATTGATGCGGGAATCCGCTGTTCCAGGCCTCGGAGCCTCGTACAGCAAACGCAAGCCCCGCGCGCGCAGGTGCGCGGAGACCGCGTCGATGTCGGTCACGCGGTAGGCCAGTTGCTGCAGGCCTGCTCCGTTACGGTCGATGAACTTGGCGATGGTGGACTCCTCGTTGAGCGGAGCCAGCAACTGCAGGGCAGTCCCTCGATCGGGGGCGCCGGGCAGCGACAGCATCGCCTCGTGCACGCCCTGGGCATCGTTGACCTCGCGGTGGGTCTCGATCATGCCGAGATTCTCGGCATACCAGGCAACCGCGACATCCAGGTCGGGCACGGCGACACCGACGTGGTCGACGGCGACGACGTAGTCCGCGGGGATGAAATCGGCCGAATCCATAACGTTGCTCACATCTCGAAGGTAGCCGCTACCTGCGTACCGGCAACCTGGGCACTGCGGTTACCGTGGAGTACGGAATCCTGCGAAACATAGATAGCGAGGCCTTTCGTGACCACATCCGTGATCGTCTCCGGTGCCCGTACCCCGGTCGGTCGGCTGCTCGGCGGCCTCAAGGACTTCAGCGGGTCCGAGCTCGGCGGCTTTGCCATCAAGGCCGCGCTGGAACGGGGCGGCGTCGCGCCGGAGCAGGTCGACTACGTGATCATGGGCCAGGTGCTCACCGCGGGCGCGGGCCAGATGCCGGCCAGGCAGGCGGCCGCCGCCGCGGGCATTCCGATGGACGTACCCTCCTTGACGGTCAATAAGGTCTGTTTGTCCGGAATCAACGCGATCGCGTTGGCGGACCAGCTGATTCGGGCCGGCGAGTACGAGATCGTCGTCGCCGGTGGCCAGGAGTCGATGAGCCAGGCCCCGCATCTGCTCGAGAAGAGCCGCGAGGGATTCAAGTACGGCGATGTCACGCTGCGTGACCACATGGCCTACGACGGCCTGCACGACATCTTCACCGATCAGCCGATGGGCGCGCTGACCGAACAGCGCAACGACACCGAGCCGGTCAGCCGCGAGGACCAGGACGCGTTCGCGGCGGCCTCGCACCAGCGCGCGGCCGAGGCGTGGAAGAACGGCGTCTACGACGACGAGGTGATCCCGGTCTCGGTGCCGCAGCGCAAGGGTGACCCGCTGGTGGTCGCCGCCGACGAGGGCATCCGCGCCGACACCACCGCCGAGTCGCTGGCCAAGCTGCGCCCCGCCTTCCGCAAGGACGGCACCATCACCGCGGGCACCGCCTCGCAGATCTCCGACGGCGCCGCCGCGGTCGTGGTGATGAGCAAGGCCAAGGCCGAGGAGCTGGGGCTGAGCTGGCTCGCCGAGATCGGCGCCGCGGGCGTCGTCGCGGGTCCGGACTCGACGTTGCAGGACCAACCGGCCAACGCCATCGCGAAGGCTTGTGCGCGCGAAGGCATTTCGCCCGCCGACCTGGACGTGGTGGAGATCAACGAGGCGTTCGCGGCGGTCGGTGTCGCGTCGACCCGCAAGCTGGGCATCGATCCGGCGAAGGTGAACGTCAACGGTGGCGCGATCGCGATCGGCCACCCGCTCGGCATGTCCGGTGCGCGCATCCTGCTGCACCTGGTGCTCGAGCTGAAGCGCCGCGGTGGTGGTGTCGGTGCTGCCGCGCTGTGCGGTGGTGGCGGCCAGGGTGACGCGCTGATCGTGCGGGTGTAGTCCCGGGTAACCGAGTTTCTCGCCACAGCCCCTGCGAATGCCTTTCGCGGGGGCTGTGGTGTCTCCGGGCGAAAGTCGTGCCCTGGCCCCACCTTTCACCGGGATGACGTCGAGGGGGGCACGCTCGATGTGACTCGACCCACTACGACGCGTCGTAGTGCATCCGGCACAATGGTGCGCATGGGCAATGTCTTCGACCTGAGCACCGCCGCGAAGCGGTTTCGTTTTCTCGCGGTGCTCGAGGCGATCTCCTGGGTTTTCCTGATCGTCGGCATGGTGTTCAAGCGTCTCCCCGAGCCGGTGCTGTGGCCGGTCAAGGTGTTCGGGATGACACACGGCATCATCTTCGTGCTGTTCCTGATCACCGTGATCATGGCCGCTCGCGAACTCGGCTGGAACGCGCTCACCACGATCCTCGCGCTGCTGTCGAGCATCCCGCCGTTCTTCACCGTCGTGTTCGAGATCTGGGCGGTCCGTTCGGGCAAGCTCGGCGAGCTGAGCAACGCGGTTTCTGCCGACTCCGGAGCCCCGGCCGCCGCGACGTCGTGACAAACTGGAAACCGTGACTCGACCTGCCGCACGCCGCCCTTCGCCAGCCGCTGTCGCCGCCATGTCCGGGGCAGTTGATCTCTCCGGTCTGAAGCAACCGCCCGCCGGCGCACCCGGTGCCGACGGTGCCGGTGATTTCGCGGTGAACGAGGCGAACTTCGAGACCAAGGTGCTACGCCGTTCGGTGCAGGTGCCGGTGATCGTCGCGTTGTACTCGCAGCGCAGCCCGGGCAGCGTCGAGCTGGTTCGCACGCTCGAGCGTTTGGTCGGCGAGAGCGGGGGCGCCTGGGATCTGGCGACCGTCGAGGCCGAGACCAACATGCGGATCGCGCAGGCGTTCGGTGTGCAGGGCATCCCGACCGTCATCGCGGTCGCGGGCGGCCAGCCGCTCGCCGACTTCCAGGGCGCCCAGCCGGAGGCGCAGGTTCGCCAGTGGCTGAGCGCGGTGCTCGACGCGGTGGCCGGCAAGCTGCCCGGCGGCGAGGAGCCGGAGGAGCCGCAGGAGGACCCCCGCTTCGTTGCCGCGGAGACGGCGCTGGAGCAGGGCGACATGGCCGGTGCCGAGGCCGCCTACGAGGCGATCATCGCCGCGGAGCCGGGCAACGAGGAGGCCAAGGGCGCGCTGCGCCAGCTGCGTTTCCTCGGTCGCGCGCAGGTGATCCCGGAGTCGGCCATCGCGACCGCCGACGCCGATCCCGACAACGTGGACGCCGCCCTCGACGCCGCCGACGTGGAGTTGCTCAATCAGCAGCCCGAGGCCGCGTTCGACCGCCTCATCGGGGCGGTCAAGCGCTCGACGGGCGACGAGCGCACGAAGGCGCGTACCCGGCTGCTCGAACTCTTCGAGTTGTTCGACAAGGCAGAACCGTTCGTGGTCGCCGCCCGGCGCAAGCTGGCCGCCGCGCTGTACTGAGCCGGTCGGGCCGGCTCAGCTGTTCGGGGCCAGCCAGACGGCGCTGTTGGGGGCCAACGCGATGGTGGCCGAGGCCGGACGGCCGTGCCAACCTTCGTCAGTGGCCTTGACAGCGCCCAGGTTTCCGATGCCGGAGCCGCCGTATTCGGCGGCGTCGGTGTTCAGGATCTCGGTCCACTGCCCGGCGAAGGGCAGGCCGACCCGGTACTCACCGTGCACCGCGCCGGAGAAGTTGTACACGCACGCGACGACGGACCCGTCCGAGCCGTACCGCAGGAACGCCAGCACATTGTTCGCCTGGTCGTTCGCCTCGATCCACGAGTAGCCGCCCGGGGTGGTGTCCTGGCTCCACAGCGCGGGATGGGCGCGGTAGACCGCGTTGAGATCGCGCACCGCGGTCGTAATCCCTTGGTGCAGTGGGTTGTCCAGCTCCTGCCAGTCCAGCCCGCGGTCGTGTGACCACTCGCGGAACTGGCCGAAGTCCTGGCCCATGAACAGCAACTGCTTGCCGGGATGGCCCCACATGTAGGCCAGAAGTGCGCGCACGCCACCGGCTTTGGCGAAATCGTCGCCGGGCATCCTGGTCCAGAGCGTGCCCTTGCCGTGCACCACCTCGTCGTGGCTGATCGGCAGCACGAAGTTCTCGCTCCACGCGTACATGGCCGAGAAGGTGATCTCGTTGTGGTGCCAGGAGCGGTGGATCGGGTCGCGCTGCAGGAAGCCGAGGGTGTCGTGCATCCAGCCCATGTTCCATTTCATGGTGAAGCCGAGGCCGCCGACATCGGTGCCGCGGGTGACGCCGGGCCAGCTGGTGGATTCCTCGGCGATGGTAACCACGCCGGGGTGGTAGCGGTGCACGGTGTTGTTGAGGTCCTGCAGGAAGTCCACGGCCTCCAGGTTTTCCCGGCCGCCGTGCACGTTCGGCTCCCAACCTCCGTCCGGCCGTGAGTAATCCAGGTACAGCATGGAGGCGACGGCATCGACGCGCAGACCGTCGATGTGGAACTCCTCGATCCAGTAGCGCGCGTTGGCCACCAGGAAGTTGCGCACCTCGTGCCGGCCGAAGTCGAAAACGTAGGTGCCCCAGTCGAGTTGCTCGCCGCGGCGCGGGTCGGCGTGCTCGTAGAGCGGGGTGCCGTCGAAGCGGGCCAGTGCCCATTCGTCGCGCGGGAAGTGCGCGGGGACCCAGTCGAGCAGCACGCCGATGCCTGCCTTGTGCAGTCGATCGACGAAGGCGCGGAAGTCGTCCGGGGAGCCGAAGCGTGCGGTGGGCGCGTAGTACGAGGTGACCTGATAGCCCCAGGAGCCGCCGAAGGGGTGCTCGGCGATGGGTAGCAGTTCGATGTGGGTGTATCCGGTGGCTAGCACGTAATCGGCGAGCTGGTCGGCCAATTCGCGATAGCCGAGGCCGGGGCGCCAGGAACCGAGGTGCACCTCGTAGACGCTCATCGGCGCCTGGGTGGGGTCGGTCTTCGCCCGAGTGTCGAGCCAGGCCTGGTCGTCCCAGACGTAGTGGCTCTCGGTGACCACCGAGGCGGTGGCGGGCGGCAGCTCGGTCGCGAACGCCATCGGGTCGGCATGGTCGATCGTGCGGCCGTCGGCGCCGTGTACCCGGAACTTGTATTTGGTGCCCGGACCGACGCCGGGCACGAAAACCTCCCACACGCCGGATGATCCGAGTGCGCGCATCGGTGCGGTGGTCCCGCTCCAGCCGTCGAAATCGCCGATCACGGTGACGCCGCGGGCATTCGGCGCCCAGACGGCGAACGAGGTGCCGTCGACGTCGCCGTCGAGGGTGGTGTAGCGGCGCGGGTGCGCGCCGAGCACATCCCACAGGCGCTCGTGGTGGCCCTCGCCGATCAGGTGCAGGTCCAGTTCGCCGACCGTCGGCAGGAATCGGTAGCCGTCGGCGGAGAGAATGGTCTGGCCTCCTGGATAGGTGGTGAGGATGCGGTAGTCCATCAGGTCTGGGTAGGGGACTACCGCGGCGAAGATGCCGTGCCCCAACGACTTCAGTGGATGGTCGACGGTGCCGACGCGGGCGGTCACCGAGTCCGCGTGCGGGCGCAGCACACTGATCTCGGTGCCGTCCGGATGTGGGTGCGCGCCGAGCACGGTGTGCGGGTCGCCGTGGGTGCCCGCGGCCAACAGCATCAGGTCCCGGCGTCTCACAGTGTGCTCCGATAGGCGAGTTCGGTACGCGCTTGCTGCGCGACCGGGGGCAGACTGAGGATGTGCGCGACCGACGTTGCCGGGTCCAGGCGCACGTAATTCGTTTGGGCCCAGTGGTATTCCTCGCCACTCACCTCGTCGAACACCACCGGGTGGTCGTGCCATTCGCGGCCGATGGCGGGCAGGTCGAGCGAGACCATGCCCCACTCGGCGGCGAACGGGTTCAGGTTCACCACCACGAGCACCGCGTCGCCGCTGGTCGGATCGACCTTCGAGTAGGCGATCAGCGAATCGTTGTCGACGTGGTGGAAGTGGATGCAGCGCAACTGTTGCAGCGCGGGATGCGCGCGACGGATCTCGTTGAGCCGAGTGATCCACGGCTCCAACGATTCTCCGCGCGCCAGCGCCTCGGCGAATGGGCGCGGGCGCAGCTCATACTTCTCCGAATCCAGGTATTCCTCGCTGCCCGGCCGCACCGCCTGGTGCTCGAACAGCTCGAAGCCGGAGTACATGCCCCAGGTGGGCGCGAGGGTCGCGGCGAGCACCGCGCGGATGGCGAACATGCCCGGTCCGCCGTGCTGCAGGCTTTCGTGCAGGATGTCGGGCGTATTGACGAACAGGTTGGGTCTGGCGTCGTCCGCCTTGGCCGCCAGCTCTTCGCCGAATTGGGTCAGCTCCCACTTCGCCACGCGCCAGGTGAAGTACGTGTAGGACTGGCTGAAGCCGCGGCGCGCGAGACCGTACAGCCGGGCCGGTCGGGTGAACGCCTCGGACAGGAAGATCACGTCCGGATCGGTGCGGCGCACCGTCTCGATCAGCCACTCCCAGAAGTCGGCGGGCTTGGTGTGCGGGTTGTCGACGCGGAAGATCTTGACGCCCAACGCGATCCAGTGCCGGACCACCCGCAGCACCTCGGCGTACAGGCCGTCGGGATCGTTGTCGAAGTTGACGGGGTAGATGTCCTGGTACTTCTTCGGCGGGTTCTCGGCGAAGGCGATGGTGCCGTCGGGCAGGGTGGTGAACCACTCCGGATGCGCGGCGACCCACGGATGGTCGGGCGCGCACTGCAGCGCCAGGTCGAGGGCCACCTCGAGGCCGAGTTGTGCTGCGGTGTCGACGAATTCGACGAAGTCGTCGGCGGTGCCGAGCAGCGGGTGCACGGCGTCGTGTCCGCCGTCCTTCGATCCGATCGCCCACGGCGACCCGACCTCGCCGGGCTCTGCGACCAGGGTGTTGTTGCGGCCCTTGCGATTCACCTCGCCGACCGGATGGATCGGCGGCAGGTAGATCACGTCGAAGCCCATGGCGGCGATGCGCGGCAATTCCTTCGCGGCGGTGGCGAAGGTGCCGTGAATCGGCTTGCCCGCCTTGTCCCGGCCGCCGGTGGAGCGGGGGAAGAACTCGTACCAGGAGCCGTACAGCGCCCGTTGCCGTTCCACGTGCACGGTGTGCTGCGGGCCGCGAGTCACCATGTCGCGCAACGGTGTTGCGCGCAGTATCTCGGCGATCTCCTCGGCGAACGCCGGCGCCACCCGTGCGGGCAACTGCTCGTCACTGCGCAAGGCAGCGGCCGCCGCGCGCAGCCGTTCGAACTGCTTCTTCGGTACCGCCTGCGCGGCCCGGTCGAGCAGGCGGGCGCCGATCTCGAGGTCGTTGGCCAGGTCGGCGGCGTTCTGCCCGACCGCCAGCTTCGCCTCCACCGCCGAGCGCCAGGTCGCGATCGGATCGCTCCAGCCCTCGATGCGGTAGGTCCAGGCGCCGGGCAGGTTCGGGGTGAAGATGGCGTTGAACACGTCCGGTTCGAGATCGGGTGTCATCCGGATCCGGATCGGGCGCGCGGAGTTCGGCCCACGCACGGTCAGCGTCGCCGCGACGGCGTCGTGTCCCTCCCTCCACACCACGGTGCGCACCGGGAAGACCTCCCCGACGACGGCCTTGGCAGGCCGACCGCCTGCGATGGACGGGGCAGTGTCATCGATTGCGATGCGGCCGGTCACGGATTCAACCTACCGTCAGGCCGCCATTCGTGTGTTCAGCGCGGTCGGCTGATCAACGCGCGTCGGCGGCCAGCCCGAGGCCGAGCGCGATCAGGATCGCGCCGAGTGCCCGCTCCATCCGCTGGCGGATGCCGGTGCGCCGCAGCCAGCCGCCCGCCCGGTCCGCGGCCAGCACGATGCCGCCGCACCATGCGGTGTCGATGACGAGCTGGATCAATATGAGCGCGATCACCGTGGGCAGTACGGGTCCGCTGGACGGCAGGAACTGTGGCAGGATCGTCAACCCGAACACCGCTGCCTTGGGGTTCGCGGCGATCGACACCAGCGACGCACGGAAGGCCGCGCCGGGGGTCCGGCCCGACGGCAGCATCTTGGTCATGGTGCTGCCGAACTCGTCGTCATTGCGCGCGCCGCGCCACGCCTGCACGCCGAGCCAGATCAGCACCAGCGCGCCGACGATATGCATCGCGGCATTCAAAACATGGTTGGCAGCGAGCAGGACGGACAGTCCCGCGCCACCGGCGATATTCCATGCGAGCATGCCGATCTCGCCGCCGGCGACCGCGGCCAGCCCCGCACTGCGTCCGTCGCGGACCGAACGCTGCAGGAACAGGGCGGTCGCTGGTCCGGGGAGTGCGGTCAGGATCAAGGAGGCCAGCAGGAATTGGGGGAGAACGGCGACCCAGTGCGGCATCCGTCGATGCTGGCACGACGGTCGCCTTCCCAGCCACTGGATTGTGCCCTCATTCGCTGGGGCAGCAGGGGTCTTGGCACGCGTCGTAGAGTCGGCTCCGTGCTAGACGAGTCTTTCGAATGCCGTTGCGTGTTATGTCACGACTATGGGGACCGCGACGAAGCGGACGGGCCGGATCTGAAGATCATCGACAATGTGCAACGGCACGGCTGGCACGTTGTCATGGTCATCGATGACGAGATGGAATTCGCCTACACGATCGGCCTGACGCACACCTATCGCGCGCCCGAACTCGCCATGTTCGGCCTCGACGTGCACGTGATGCACAGCATGCTCAACACACTGGGAGCCAAGGCGGCCGCCGGTGCGGTGCTGGCTGACGGTCAGCGGGACGACGATGTCATCGAGGGCCGCCCGGTCGCCCTCCGATCCATCGACCCGAACTGGTATCGCGCCTACTTCGGCCGAGCCATCGGCTTCTACCGAAAGCCCCCGTTCCCCGTCCTCCAAGTGGCCTGGCCGGACGCGGACCATCACTTCCACTGGGAAGAGCAGGTCTACGAGGGAGTCCG
The DNA here is from genome assembly GCF_050955855.1 of Nocardia sp. CA-128927. Classification (NCBI taxonomy): domain Bacteria; kingdom Bacillati; phylum Actinomycetota; class Actinomycetes; order Mycobacteriales; family Nocardiaceae; genus Nocardia; species Nocardia sp. CA-128927. The sequence continues at coordinate 1,630,347 of NZ_CP192087.1, forward strand.
AGACGTACAGCCCCAACTATGGCTGAAGCCGGACGAGCACCCGCAGGGCATCTGGACCGCTGACCTCTGATCGGCCGTGTGTTCTGCGAGCCACCGGTCAGTCGAGTCCAAGGTATCGGGTAATGGCCGCATCGAGCTGGGTCATCTCTTCGCGCGATAGGTAACCGACGGGGTCGCCTTTGAGGTAGCCGACGTCGATGGATCTGATCTGGTCGACCATCAATCGTGTTGGTACGCCGTCGATCTCGATATCTACTCTGGACGGTGCGGGTGTGGCGCCAGTGGAGGTCGGGACGATGGTGACGATGTTCCAGTCGGTGCGAGACAGGATGACACCGTAGCGGCGACCGCGCTGTTCGTGCCCGCGCTTGGCATCCCCCAGATCGACCCGGTGAATCAGGCCCCGGATCACCAGGCGTCCGGTTCATCGGCGAGGTTTTCCCCACTGGCGACGATCCGATCGGCGGCGGCCTGCATCTCATCGTGCCAACGCTCGCGCTGGAGCACTCGCAGCGCCCTGCGTAGGACGTCAGAGGCCGACTCGCCTGGCTCGGCGAGTTGTTGGACTAGTTCCCGGTCAGCGTCGGTGGCTCGAAAAGCGATCGTGCTCATGACTTCAGTTTAACAAACGTCAAACGCATAGTCGGTCGTTGTGAGCCACAGCTCCGGGGCGGCCGGAATGCGCGACGTTCGGTAGGGTTCGGCGGGTGAAGGCATTGCGTCGATTCACCGTCCGTGCCCATCTGCCTGAGCGGCTGGCCGCGCTCGGCGAGCTCGCTACGAATCTGCGGTGGTCGTGGCATCCGGCTACCCAGGATTTGTTTGCCGAGATGGATCCGCAGCGGTGGCTGGAGATGGGGCACGACCCGGTGCGGATGCTCGGGGAGGTGCCTGCCTCGCGGGTGGACGAGCTGGCGGCGGACCCGGAGTACGTGCGGCGGGTGGATGCTGCGGCGGCGGATCTGCGGGACTACCTGGCGGCGCCGAGTTGGTTCGAGCGGCGCGCGGGGGAGGAGGGCGTTCGTGGGATCGCCTACTTCTCCATGGAGTTCGGGGTTACCGAGGTGCTGCCGAACTACTCGGGCGGGCTCGGGATTCTGGCGGGTGACCATCTGAAGGCTGCTTCCGATCTGGGGCTGCCACTGATCGGTGTCGGATTGCTGTATCGCTCCGGCTATTTCAGGCAGACGCTGTCGGCGGATGGCTGGCAGACCGAGCATTACCCGGACCTGGATCCGCAGGGCCTGCCGCTGCGACTGCTCACCTCGGACAACGGTGAACCGGAGTCGGAGACGGCGCCGGTGCTCATTCACGTGGCGATGCCGGATCAGCGGGTGCTACGGGCTCGGGTGTGGATCGCGCAGGTCGGGCGGGTGCCGCTGCTGCTGCTGGATTCCGATATCGCAGAGAACGATCCGGAGCTGCGCGCGGTCACCGACCGGCTCTACGGCGGTGATCAGGAGCATCGGATCCGGCAGGAGATCCTGGCCGGTATCGGTGGGGTGCGCGCGGTTCGTGCGTACACCAACGCGACTGGGCTACCCGATCCCGATGTGTTCCACATGAACGAAGGCCACGCCGGGTTCCTCGGTGTCGAGCGCATTCGCGAATTCGTCTCCAACGGACAGGATTTCGATACGGCGCTGGCGGCGGTGCGGGCGGGCACGGTGTTCACCACGCACACCCCGGTCCCCGCTGGCATCGACCGGTTCCCGATGCCGATGGTGCGCCGCTACTTCGGTGGCGCGCACGGCGAATCCGAATCCGCCATGCTCCCTGGGCTTTCCGTCGATCGGATCGCCGGGCTGGGCCGCGAGGCGGATCCATCCGTCTTCAACATGGCGCACATGGGCCTGCGACTCGCCCAGCGCGCCAACGGCGTATCGAAACTGCACGGCGAGGTCAGCCGGGAGATGTTCGCCGCGTTGTGGCCGGGATTCGACGCGGCCGAGGTGCCGATCGGTTCGGTCACCAACGGCGTGCACGCGCCGACCTGGGCCGCCCGCGAGTGGTTCGACAAGGCGCGCAAGCACATCGGTGCGGAACTCGTCGAGGAGGCGCGCGGCTGGGAACGGCTGCGCGACGTCGACCTCGGTGAACTGTGGTCCACGCGGAATGCGTTGCGCGCCATCCTGGTTGCCGAGGTGCGCCGCCGGGTGCGCGCGTCCTGGCTCGACCGTGGCGCGGCCGAAGCCGAATTGGGCTGGGTGGACAGCGTTTTCGACCCGGACGTGCTCACCGTCGGCTTCGCCCGGCGCGTCCCGACCTACAAGCGCCTCACCCTCATGCTGCGCGACCCGGAACGGTTGCGCGCCAGGCTGCTCGACCCCGACCGGCCGATGCAACTGGTGGTCGCGGGCAAGAGCCATCCCGCCGACGACGGTGGCAAGGCCCTCATCCAGCAGGTCGTCCGCTTCGCCGACGATCCGGAGGTGCGCCACCGCATCGTCTTCCTGCCCGACTACGACATGTCGATGGCCCGCTACCTGTACTGGGGCTGCGACGTCTGGCTGAACAATCCGCTGCGCCCGCTCGAGGCGTGCGGCACCTCCGGCATGAAGTCCGCGCTCAACGGCGGCCTCAACCTGTCCATCCGGGACGGCTGGTGGGACGAGATGTTCGACGGCGAGAACGGCTGGGCGATCCCGACCGCCGACGGCGTCCGCGACGAACACCGCCGCGACGATCTCGAGGCCGCGGCGCTCTACGATCTGTTCGAGCGCACGGTCGCGCCCCGCTTCTACGACCGCGACGCCGCCGGAATGCCGGTGCGCTGGGTCGAGATGGTCCGCCACACCTTGCAGACCCTCGGCCCGAAGGTGCTCGCCTCCCGCATGGTCCGCGACTATGCCGTCGAGTACTACGCGCCCGCCGCGAACGCCTACCAGCGGGCGACCGCCGACGAGTTCGCTGTCGCCCGCAGCATCGCCGACTACCGGCGCCGCGTCGAATCGGCCTGGCCGTCGGTGAAGGTGATCCAGGTGGACAGCGCGGGCCTGCCGGACACGCCGATCATCGGGGCCCGGTTGTCCCTGACCGCACGCATCGACCTGGGCGGACTGCAGGTTTCCGATGTCATCGTGCAGGCGGTGCTCGGCCGGGTGTCGACCGCCGACGACCTGTCCGACGTCACCACCGTCGCGATGACGCACGGCGGATCCGATTCCGGCGTCGAGCTTTTCACCGTGGACACGCCGGTCCCGCTGTCCGGCGCGGTCGGGTACACGGTGCGGGTGCTGCCGCACAACGAGCTGCTCGCCGGGGACGCGGAGCTCGGATTGGTCGCCGCACCCAACGCCTGAACCGGCCGCACCAGGCCTTTCGGGTCGTGGACGGTCGGCGCGGCCGTCGGTCGGCCGAATTCTCCGATTCAGTGAATCGTCGGCTAACGTGCCTGGGCACGCCCGTACCACTCCCTGACTGGAGACCGCCCATGGCCACCGCCGTACCGACCGAGCCCCGAGGTCGCATCGACGCGTTCTTCGGCATCAGCGCGACTGGTTCGACCATGAAACGCGAACTGATGGCGGGCACGGTGACGTTCCTAGCCATGTCCTACGTCCTCGCCGTGAACCCGTCCGTGCTCGGCGACGAGGGTGCGTTGGGCGCCAAGGGCATTCCGATGCAGGCGGTGTTCACCGCGACCGCCGTCGCCGCGGTGTTCGGCACACTCGTCATGGGACTGTGGGCCAAGTATCCGATCGCGCTCGCGCCCGGCATGGGGCTCAACGCGTTCTTCGCCTACTCGGTGGTGCTCGGCATGGGCATCCCGTGGCAGGTCGCGTTGTCCGGCACGTTGCTGTCCGGGATCATCTTCTTCGTCCTCGCGATCACCAAAGTGCGCGAGCGCATCCTCAACGCGATTCCGATGCAGATGAAGCTCGCGGTCGGCGCGGGCATCGGGTTGTTCGTGGCGTTCCTGGGGTTGAAGAACGCGGGCATCGTGGTGAACAGCGACGCCACCCTGGTCACGCTCGGCGACTTCACCAAGGGCACCACGCTGCTCGCGCTGTTCGGGCTGGTCGTGACCGTGGTGTTCCTCGTCATCGGCTGGCACGGGGCCGTGCTCTACGGGATCGTGCTCACCGCGGGTGCCGGCATCGTCAGCGGGCTCGTCGATCTGCCCAACGGTGTCGTCGCGGCGCCGAAGGGGCTGGAGCACACCTTCGGTCAGGCGATCATCCACCTGCCCGACGCGTTCACCGGGCAGATGGCCGTCGTCATCCTCACCATGCTCTTCGTCGACTTCTTCGACGCCTCCGGCACGCTGATCGGCGTCGCCAACCAGGCCGGGCTGCTCGACAAGGACGGCAAACTGCCGCGTGCGGCGAGCGCGCTGGCCGCGGATTCCGTCGGCACCATGGCGGGCGCCGTCATCGGCACCTCCACCACCACCGCCTACGTCGAATCCACCGCGGGCGTGTCCGCGGGCGGGCGCACCGGGTTGACCGCCGTCACCACCGCGGGCTGGTTCCTGGTCGCCATGTTCTGCTACCCGATCTTCGCCGTGGTCGCGGGTTCCGGGGAGGTGACCGCGCCCGCGTTGATCGTGGTCGGCGTGTTGATGTCGCGGGCGCTCGGCGAGATCGACTGGAATCGGCTCGAGTATTCGGTGCCCGCGTTCATCACCATCGTGATGATGCCGCTGACGTACTCGATCGCGAACGGTCTGGCCATGGGGATGCTGTTCTACCCGATCGTCATGGTCGCCAAGGGGCGGATCAAGGACGTGCACCCGGCGATGTGGGCCCTGCTGGTGATCTTTCTCGGGTACTTCTTTTTCCTCGCCGAGTGAACCCGGCGGGGTGCGGAAACGTAGATCATCATAGGACTGGGTCCGCGCCGTATTCGGCGCTTTGCTCGCCGCGCACGGCGCCCAGAAGCTCTTCGGTTGGTTCTGGGGCTACGGCTGGGATGCCACCACCGCGGGCTTCGACGGCATGGGTTACAACCCCGGCAAGTTCTTCGGCATCCTCGCCGGTTTGAGCGAACTCACCGGCGGCGTGCTCCTCGCGGTCGGCCTGCTCACGCCGCTCGCCGGTGCCATCGTGCTCGGCACCATGATCAACGCGATCAACGCGACGTGGGGTCCAGGCCTCTTCGGCCAGGGCGGCTGGGAGACCCCGCTGCTGTTCGCCGTCGTCGGCGCGGGCTTCGCCTTCACCGGCGCGGGCCGCTACTCGCTGGACCACGGGCGGCCGTGGCAGCGCCAGGGATTCGTGGTCGGCGCGGCGGCGATCGTGCTCGCCGTGGTCGCCGCGGTGATCACACTCATCTTCAAATGGGTGCTCTGACGACCTACTGACGCACTACTCGACCGCGGCGCGGTGACCGATGAGGGTCACCGCGCCGCGTCATGTCACAGTCGGGGATGCTGCGTCGTCATCTCCTTGTTGTGCGGAAGAGTCGAGAAACAAGGAGACGATGATGGGTATCGAGATCAGCAATCCCGCGGAACTGCACGACCCCACGGGATTCGGCTACAGCCACGTGGCGCGGGTCAGCGGCGAGCTGGTGCTCATCGCCGGGCAATACGACTCGGATGCGGAGGGGCACACGACCAGTGACGATTTCGCCGCCCAGGTCGACAACGCCTTCGCCAACCTCGGAATCGCCTTGCGCTCAGTGGGTTTGGACTTCGCCGATGTCGCGCAGTTGCGGACGTTCATTGTTGAGCACAATCTCGACAAGCTTGCGGTCATCGGGAAGAAGATCGGCGAGATCTGGGGTGAGCGTCCGCCGGTGCAGACGTTGAATGGTGTTGCCGCGCTTGCGTTGCCGGGGATGTTGTTCGAGGTGGATGCGGTGGCGGTGCGCAGCTGAGCTGGTCGGGCGGTCGAGGATCCGCGTGCCCTGTTGGCGGGCGGATCTCCGACGCGAACGATCCTTTGCGGCGAGCCGGTCCCGCGTGATCGTTGCGAGCTTGTTGTCGAGCACGCAGTAAATCCGCCACCGGACTGGAACGATCCAGTTGGATTGCTCTAGTTTGGAATGGAACCAGGGGGAGATCTTGTGCGTCTTATCCTGTGTCGGGGTGTCTGGGCCGAAGTCAGGAGAGATATGCGAACCGCGATCATCGCGCCGAAGCTCGTAGTGCGGACGGTGCTGGCCGGGATGGCGGTGGCCGGGCTGGTCGCGGGGTGCACGTCGACGGGGGATGGGACTCCGAAGCCGGAGGGGTCTAGTGGGCAGCCGACCAGTGGCGAGACCACTGTTCAGTACAACCCGTGTAAGGAACTGTCCGACGAGGCGTTGCGTGCCACCAAGGTGGATCCTGCAACGAAAGGCGTGACCACGGATGCGCCGACCGGTCCCGTCAGCGCTCGGGTTTGCCAGTGGAACTCGACTGAAGGTCCGTACCTCGTCAGCGTCTCCTCGACTATCTATAGCCAGGATGATGCGCGCAAGAACGACAAGCTGACCGGCCTCCGCGACGTGAAGATAGGCCCCCGCCCCGGGCTGATCTACTACGACAAGTCCGACGAAGACAAGCTCCGCTGCTACGCGAACTTGCCGTGGTCGAAGGGCACGTTCGAGGTCACCGTTGGGTGGCGATACGGTTCGCGGGCTTCGATGCCGCAGTCGCCGCCATGCGATTTGGCCATTAGGCATGCTCAGGAGCTCGAGCCTTACCTGCCGAAATAGCCGGCTCAGGCGACGGCCGCATTGGTCAGCGCCGCGCCGTGGGAACGGCGACAACGTGCAGGGATCTAGTCAGTTGGAGGAGGGACAATGTCGGATACCGATCAGAGCGAGATGCAGGGGATGCTCACGCGCTGGCAGACATTGAAAACGCAGGCTGAAGGGGGCGATCTCCGCATGGACGCGGAGATCGGCCAGCGGTTGGCGACTCACGCCGAGCAGATGCACACCAAGCTCGAAGAGACGTTGAACAAGGCTCTTGAACTCGAGCATCTCACCGGCTTCGGCAACCTGAAATCCGCCGATGATTTGCGACAGAAGTTCGCTCTCAAGGCGAACAACGGCAACGATTCGGCGGTGAAGCGGCTCAAGCAGAGCATGGACATCGTCAGCCTGATGAGCGAAACCTACAAACTCGCCATCGGCAAGATATCTGAATCCGACCAGTCCGCCGCCGACAAGCTCGCCGGACTAGGCATGGGTGATTCGTGATGGTGTCTTACAGCGATTGGTTCAATTCGGTCACCGGGTCGCCGGGTGAAGCCGACAAGAACAAGCGGAACGACCAGCAGCGTGCCGACGACGAGAAGACCAAGTGGGATCAGGACCGCGGGTTCGTCAACAACGAGTGGTCGAACTTGCTGTCCGAGTACGGCAGTGGCACCTTCGATGGTCCGGCTATCAAGGCACAGGATCCGTTCGAAACGATGTCTCATCAGGCGATCTACGACGCTCTCTCGGGGGTTAGAGAGAGTGAGATCAACGACAAAGCCGATGGCTGGCGGAACCTGTCGGCCGATGCACGAAAAGCAGTCGAAGAGTTCAAAAATGGTGTCGAGCAGGACATTACGCAGCACTGGAACGGTAAATCCGGTAAGAGTGCCATCGACGCGACTCGCGAATTCTCGACATCGTTTTCGAAGCTGGCCGCCACGTTCCAGATGGTCGGCCATGGTGTTGACCTGATACAAGGGCACTTGGCGCAGGCGAAAGGCAGTGTCGGGAAACCGGATAGCTACACGACCGGCGACAGCTTTATCGATGCGCTGCCATTCCAGAACATCATCAAGGGTCCCACTCACCGCGCGCAGGAGGCGGAGAGTGAGGCGCGGTACGTGATGACGCAGTACTACCGTCCCGGCGCGGCTGACGTCGACAAGATCACCCCGATCCTGCCCGAGCCCACCAGCACGGTGGACAAGAACAATCCGGGTGTCCCAGTAAACAATCCGGGTCCGAACCAACCAGGTAGCCCCAACAGCAACAACCCCACTGGCACACCCAACTCCACGGACCAGAAGTCCCAGGACGACTCGAAGAACCAGGACAGCACCACCCCGCAGTCCACCCAACCGTCGAGCACGAATCAGAACAACTCGACGGACAAGAACCCGACGAGCACCACTCCGGCCTCGACCACCCCGTCGAACACGACCACCGACGATCCGACCAAATCGCGGACTCCGTCGAACACTCCGTCCACGACGTTCCCCGGAACCCCGTCGCGCAACAACGGCACTCCGAGTTCCACCCCGTCCCCGGCGAAGAGCGTCCCGGGCAAGGCGACGAACCCCGTCGCTCCAGCAGCAACCGCCGCCCGCAACTCCTCCTCAGCAGGCAAAGCGGGCACATCCGGCGCCCCCGGCATGGGTGCGGGCGGCGGGCGCGGCAAGGGGGACGACGACAACGAGCACAAGACCCCGGACTACCTGATCTATGACCATGGTTCGGAGTTGCTGGGTACGCAGCCGCCCGCGCTGCCGCCGGGCGGAGTCATCGGCGGATGAACGAATCCCGCTGGCGCCTGGACGGTTTGATGTTCGAGCTGGCGCTGGAGGCGCTCGGTCGTGACCGTCTGCCGTATCCGTTGCGCTACACCATCGAAGGCGTCGAGGCCTACGAGGACTATCAGCGGCTGCGCGCGAACGCCGCGCAGCAGCTGTCGAGTTTCGCGAGCCCCGACTTGTTCAATGCCCTGAATGTATTGCTGGAACCCCAAGTTCGCGTCGAGGTGCACGGCTTCTTCGGACGCGATTTCAAACAGGTGGTGCGGGTGCACGCGGGCATGACGGCCCGCGCCGCGACAATGGCGGTCCAAATGCCCGGCCCGACACAGGAATACGGCCGCGATATTCTGCTGACCCGGTGCCCGCCACAAGCGTTGCCCGCGCAGATCGCCGCGCAACTACCGAATTGCGTCGGCGGTAAATACCCGACGATCAGCGGCCGCCGCTCGGATCTGAACAGGGTCGAATACGCCCAGCATCCGACGCGCCTTTCGCACACCGAGCAACTCAACCGCATCGTCCGCCGCCCGCGCTCCGGGCTCGGCGAAGTGGGCGTCTTCGCCGGCGGCGCGATCGACAGCCGGCCGACCACCGACGGCCGCGGCTTCCACTGGATGGATTACCTCCCCGCCGACGGCCGCTACCTGCTGCACAACCACGGTGACAACGAGTTCACCCTGGCCCCGGGCCCGGTCGAGGAGATCCAGCGTCAGCTGCACACGCTCATCGACACCACCTACCGCGCGGTGGCGCACAGCTGGTGATCAGGGGCGTAGCACGAGCACGGTAGTAGCCCCGTGGTGGAATTCGTAGCTGATCTCGCGGAGGCCGGTTCGAATGCCTTTGTCTTCGAGTTCCTTTCGGAGATGGGCGACCAGGTCGTCGTGGTGGTTGCCGATGTGGTCGACCAGGGGGTACGCGCGGACCTCGCCCGCGCAGACTCTGGCCAGCTCGAGCAGGGCGGCGAGGTGGAAGTCGGCGTCCAACCGGTCGGCGTAGGTGAACAGCAGGTGGGAGCTGAGGGCCAGGTCGAAGCTGTCGTCGGGAAAGGGGAGCGACGGCAGTTCGGCGGCGACGTACCGTTCGGGGTTGGCGACCAGGTCGGCGCCGAATCGGCGGGCGGCGGCGTGGCGCATTTCGCGGTGCTGACGCGGCCCGCCGTACCAGTCCCACCGGTATCTTTCCGAATGCGCCGTGGCCCAGTCGCTTCCGCGATCGGTCTCGGCGAGTGCGAGACGGCGCAGGTCATCGGGTGGGCGGGCGTAGATCGGATCGGTGGCGGTGACGCGGGCGCCGAGGGCACTCGCCTCGGCCGTGAAACTCGCTGCGCCGCCGGGGCAGTCGAGAATTCGGCCGTGCAGATCGGCGTCGGTGAGGGAGAATATAGCGCGATACTCGGCCAATGATCTTGCGCTGACCAGGAATTCGCCTAGGACATCACTGTCGGAAGGGTGCTTCATCTGGAAACGGTCTCATGTGCGGACCGGGCGCGAAGGGGATTTGTGGTGTCCCCGCGCCGCGTGCAGGGCTTGGCGCGGGGACCGCCGATACTTTCGGTGTGGGAATTGGGGTTCACCGAAGTACCACCCTTAATTTACTTCTGTTCGGAAGCATGCGCGCGCTAATGTGCGCTGTTTCACACCGTGTTTTCGGTGAGTCGCTTGAGCGCTTTCAGTACGACCTCCGGGTTGGAGGTCTCCCAGTACGGCGGCAGCGATGCGCGCAGGTATCCGCCGTAGCGGGCGGTGGCCAGCCGGGAGTCGAGGATGGCGACCACGCCGCGGTCGTCGACGCTGCGCAGCAACCGGCCGGTGCCCTGGGCGAGCAGCAGCGCCGCGTGGTTGGCCGCGATGGCCATGAACCCGTTGCCGCCGCGCGATTCGACCGCGCGCTGCCGGGCGGTGAGCAGCGGATCGTCGGGGCGGGGGAAGGGAATTCGATCCAGGATCACCAGGCTCAGCGACGGGCCGGGCACGTCGACGCCCTGCCAGAGCGACAGCGTGCCGAACAGTGAGGTCTCCGGATCGTCGGCGAACTTGCGGACCAGCGCGCCGGTCGAATCGTCGCCCTGGCACAGCACAGGCGTGTCCAGTCGCTCGCGCAACGCCTCGGTCGCCGCCTTGGCCGCGCGCATCGAGGAGAACAGCCCGAGTGTGCGACCGCCCGCGGCCTTGATGAGCCGCTCGATCTCGTCCAGGTAGGCGGGTGCGAGGCCGTCGCGGCCCGGCGCGGGCAGGTGCTTGGCGACGTAGAGGATGCCCGACTTGGCATGGTCGAACGGCGAGCCGACATCGAGCGAACTCCAGCGCACCTTGTCGCCGTCGGCGGGTGCCTCGGCGCCGTTGGCCATGCGGCCTCGCGCATCCGCGGCTCGCAAGCGCTCCAAGCCGGGATCGGCCTGGTTCGACGATTGCGCGGGCAGCCCCCAGGTGATCGCGAGCCCGTCGAACGAGCCGCCGATCTGCAGCGTCGCCGAGGTGAGCACCACGGTCGCGGTGCCGAACAGCCTGCTGCGCAACAGCCCACCCACCGACAGCGGCGCCATCCGCAGCGAGCGCCGGGCGACGCCGCGCATCTCCTCGGCGGACAGCCAGATGACGTCGTGCCGTTTCGAGGGGTCCGGTTCGTCGAACGCGGTGAGCGCGCGCACCGCGCTGTCGTGGATCTCGTCGATCGCGGCCAGCGCCTGGGTGCGCGCGGCGGCGGTCTCGACGTCACCCTGCTGGGTGGTGCCGCCCTGCGGCGCGAGTGCGGTGCGGGCGTTCCACGCGGCGTCGCGGATCAGCGCGAGCACCGGGGCGACGCCGTCGGGCAGTCGTTCCCAGCGGGCGGTGGGCAGCTCGTCCAGCACGTCGTGCCAGGCCTCGGCGGCGGTTTCGAGGCGGTCCACCTCTTTTTCGTCGATGAGCTTGGTGCACCGGCGTGCGGCCGCGCTGATCGCCGACGAGGCGAGGTCGGCGGTGGCCACGCCGGTGACCCGGTCGACCAGCTCGTGCGCCTCGTCGATCACCACCACGTCGTGTTCGGGCAACACCTGGATGCCGCTGATCGCGTCGATCGCCAGCAGCGCGTGGTTGGTCACCACCACATCGGCCTGTGCGGATTCGGCCCGGGCCTTTTCGGCGAAGCAGTCCTGACCGAACGGGCAGCGCGACTTGCCGAGGCATTCCCGCGAGGACACGCTGACCTGTTTCCAGGCGCGGTCGGTCACGCCGGGCACGATCTCGTCCCGGTCGCCGGTCTCGGTGTCGGAGACCCACTCGTTGAGCCGCTGCACCTCGCGGCCGAGCCGGGAGATGGCGAACGCGTCGAACAGCTCGGCCTCGGGCTCCTCCGGGATCACGCTGTTGATCTTGTTCAGGCACAGATAGTTGTTGCGGCCCTTGAGGATCGCGAACTTCGCCGCCCGCCCGAGCGGCTTGCTCAGCGCCTCGGACAGGCGCGGCAGGTCGCGATCGACCAGCTGACGCTGCAGCGCGATGGTCGCGGTCGACACCACCACCGTGCGCCCGGTGCGCACCGCGTGCCGCAGGCTCGGCACCAGATACGCGAGCGACTTGCCGGTGCCGGTGCCCGCCTGCACGGCTAGGTGCTCCTTGGTGTCGATCGCGTGGTCCACCGCGGTCGCCATCGTCACCTGCCCGACGCGTTCTTTCCCGCCGAGCGCCTGCACGGCAGTGGCCAAAAGGTCGGGGACGGCGGGGAGTTCGGGCACGCGAGCAGCCTACTGCCCGGCACCGACACCGGCTGCGGCCGTCGCGATGATCGGCCTACCCGGAAACGCTTCCTTCGAGGTCGACGCCCGCGGCGCGCATCCGGTCCAGCGCGGCGTCGGTGGTGTCGCGGGCGACCCCGGCGGTCAGGTCGAGCAGCACGCGGGTGTCGAAGCCCTCGATCCTGGCGTCCAGCGCGGTGGCGCGGACGCAGTGGTCGGTGGCGATGCCGACGACGTCGACCGCCTCGATGCCGTGGTTGTGCAGCCAGTCGGCCAGCGCGGTGCCGTCCTCGGCGGTGCCCTCGAAACCGGAGTAGGCGGCGGAATACGCGCCCTTGGAGAAGATCTCCTGCACGGGCGCGAGGTCCAGGTTCGGGTGGAAGTCCGCGCCCGGTGTCCCGACCCGGCAGTGCGGCGGCCAGGAGTCGACGTAATCGGGATGCGTGGAGAAGTGCTCGCCGGGATCGATGTGATAGTCACGGGTTGCGACGATCGCCGTGTAGTCCGCGGCCGCGAGGTGCTCGCTGATCCGGGAAGCGACCGCGGCGCCGCCCGTGACGGCGAGCGACCCGCCCTCGCAGAAGTCGTTCTGGACATCGACGATGATCAGGGCTCGGGTCATGGGACCTCCCGCGGTGTGAACGGAGTACTCGTAGCGCATTGTGCCGCTTTGTGCGGCAGCCGATGCGGGCGGCCTGACGGAATCCCTTATTGCTGTTCCGCCGATTCGCCAGGCGCTGAACTCAACTCACGAAGGTGGTCGGCACGGCGGGCTCACCGGCGGACAGCTTCAGACCCTCCCACGGCAGGCTGATCAGCCCGTGCGCCACGTGGTCCCGGCTGTCCGGCAGCGTCGGCAGGTCGTCGACGAGCTTGCCGCCGCGCACCAGCGGGACGAGCAGTTCGCGCGCCTCGAACCCGTTCACCTCGGGTGTCGGCCCGGTCGCCGGGTAGACGATCTCCTCGACGATCGTGCCGGTAGATCGGGACAGCCGGATCGCCTTCTTGGTGCCGCCGCGCGATTCCTTGTGACTGCTGCGCTTGGCGACCGGCACCCCGTCGACGTCGACCAGCTTGTAGACCATGCCCGCGGTCGGCGCGCCGGACCCGGTCACCAGGGACGTGCCGACGCCGTACACATCGACCGGTTCCGCGCGCAACGCGGCGATCGCGTACTCGTCGAGATCACCGGATACCACGATGCGGGTCTTGGTCGCGCCGAGCCCGTCCAGCTGATCGCGCACCTGCCTGGCCAGCACGCCGAGATCGCCGGAATCGATGCGCACTCCACCTAGTTCCGGCCCGGCCACCTCGATCGCGGTCGCCACGCCTCGGGTGATGTCGTAGGTGTCCACCAGCAGGGTTGTGCCGATGCCGAGCGCCGCGACTTGGCTGCGGAACGCCGCCGCCTCGTGCTCACCGTCGGAGCCGCTGTGTTTACCCACCCCGTCGGCTCCGCCGCCTGCCGACCCCGCATGCAGCAGGGTGAACGCGTGCGCGCTGGTGCCCGCGCCGGGCACGCCGTAGCGGCGCACCGCCTCCAAATTCGAGGTGGCGTCGAAGCCTGCGAGGTAGGCGGCGCGCGAGCTGTCCGGCGCGGCGAGTTCGTGGGTGCGTCGCGACCCCATCTCGATCATCCGGCGACCGCCCGAAGCGCTCACCATCCGCGCGGCGGCCGAGGCGATCGCGCTGTCGTGGTTGAGGATCGACAGGGCCAGCGTCTCCAGCACGACGCATTCGGCGAAGCTGCCGCGCACCGAAAGGATGGGGGAGCCGGGGAAGTACAGCTCGCCCTCGGCGTAGCCGTCGATGTCGCCGGTGAACCGGTAGTCGCGCAGCCAGTCCACCGTCTTGGCGGGCAGGAAGTGCGCGATCACCTCCAGCTCCGCTTCGCCGAACTGGAAGCGCTCCAGCGCGTCGAGCAGCCTGCCGGTGCCCGCGACCACGCCGTAGCGGCGTCCGTGCGGCAGGCGGCGGGCGAACACCTCGAAGGTGCAGCGGCGATGGGCGGAGTCGTCGGCCAGCGCCGCGGCCAGCATGGTCAGTTCGTACTGGTCCGTCAGCAGTGCGGTGCTGGTGACGCCGTCGCGGATGTCCACGCTGCCAACTGTAGACAGGACGGTCGGCTTTGAGCGCTTGTGATCCCGCGAATGCGCGAGGCCGCATGATAGGTGGGTGGCACTTCAGCGAGCCGTGAAATGCTCGAATCCACGGTCAGCGGGGTGTTGCTCATTCGGAGTCGAGTCGTACCCTTGACGTTATGGCCTTGTGCAACACAGTCCGAGGTGGCGTCGTGGTGGACGCCGTGGACGCGACACTGTCAGCGGCACAGGCGACCCCCGAGGCGGTCGAATACACCGAGATCCTGGAGGCAGAAGATCGCCCGTGGGTCACTGTGGTCTGGGACGACCCGGTCAACCTCATGCACTACGTCGCATACATCTTCCAGAAGCTGTTCGGCTACAGCAAAGCGAAGGCGACCGAGCTGATGCTTTGCGTGCACAACGAGGGCAAGGCGGTCGTCTCGTCGGGTTCGCGCGACAAGATGGAACATGACGTCCAGCGGCTGCACGCCGCGGGACTCTGGGCGACCATGCAGCGGGACGACTGACCAGGACGACTACCCTGACGCCGTGCGGAAGTGGAGCAGGAAGAACTCGCTGAGCGGCCTCAAACTGCGATCCGAGATGGACGCACGTGAGGCCAACGTGCTGCGCTCGCTGGTCGGTGCCGTCTCCGGGTTGCTCACCGAGAGAGCCGAGTCCGCGCCCGAGGACGACCTCGCCGCGCTGACCGGGCTGCGCACCGGCAACACCGACGTGCCCGACGATCCGCGGCTGCGCCGACTGCTGCCGGACTTCCACCGCAGCGAACCCGGTTCCCCCGACGCCGACCGCGCCGATCTGAACAGCGCGCTGCGCGGGCTGCACGAGCCGGAGATCATCGACGCCAAACTGGCCGCGGGCAGCGTCATCCTGAATACCGTGCCCACCTCCGGCGGCAAGATCGTGCTCACGCCGGAACAGGCCGACGCCTGGCTGACCGCGCTCACCGACGTGCGACTAGCCCTCGGCACGGTGCTGGGCATCGACGCCGACACGCCGGACCATCTCGGCCCGGACGACCCGCGCGCGCCACACCTGGACGTGTACCACTGGCTCACCTGGATGCAGGACTCGTTGCTGCAAGCCCTGGCCCCCTGAACGCCACGCTTGTCGGACCGCACCTGTACAACGGGTAGATCGGATTGTCGTCGCGACCGAGAGTCAGGAGCGCAATGAAGGTGCATGCCGGGCAACGTAATTCGCTCACCGATGTATCCGGCCTGCTGGTCGGGCATCACACCGCACTCGACCCGGACGCGACGCTCGGCTCCGGCGCGGCGACCGGGACCACCGTCATCTACGCGCCGGGCGGTGCGACCGCCGCGGTCGACGTGCGCGGCGGCGGGCCGGGCACCCGGGAAACCGATGTGCTCGATCTGGCCCGCACCATGCGTCAGGCCAACGCGATCGTGCTCACCGGCGGCAGCGCCTACGGCCTCGCGGCGGCCGACGGGGTGATGCGCTGGCTCGAGGAGCACCACGAGGGCATCCCGATGGACCCGACCAACCCGAGCCGGGTGGTACCGATCGTGCCGGGCGCGGTGATCTACGACCTTCCGTTGGGCGCGTGGGACATTCGGCCCACCGCCGAGTTCGGCTACCAGGCCGCGGCCGCCGCGTCGCTCGACTTCGAGCGCGGTGTGGTCGGCGGCGGCGTGGGTGCGCGCGCCGGTTCGATCAAGGGCGGCGTCGGCACCGCGAGCGTGGTGCTCGGCGACGGGCCCGCGGCCGGAGCCACGGTTTCCGCGCTGGTCGTGGCCAACGCGGCGGGTTCGGTGTTCGACCCGCGCACCGGGCTGCCGTGGGGCGTCGGCACCGACGGGCCGGAGCACTTCGGTTTGCGGCCGCCGACCGCCGAACAGCTGGCGCACGCGAACGCGCTGCCCGCGAAAAGCATGCGGCTCAACACAACCATCGGTGTGGTGGCCACCGACGCGCCGCTGGACCCGATCGGCTGTCAACGACTGGCCATGACCGCCCACGACGGACTCGCCCGCGCGATCCGTCCCGCGCACGGACCGTTCGACGGTGACGCGTTCTTCGCCCTGTCGACCGGTACCTGGCAGCCGCCGGCCGCGACCTTCGAGCTGCCGCCCGCGTTGCCGCCGGACATCTTTATGGTCGATCTGCTCGGCACCGCCGCGGCCCTCTGCGTGGAACGCGCGATCGTCGACGCGATCCTGTCCGCCGTGTCGGTCGGGGAAGTCCCTGCGTACAGCGCCCTATTTCCCCGCTGAGCGCGGAGAACACAGGACCAGGCGACGCACTCGGGGAATAGCCGAATATCCTGGCTCGTTGTCGACCGTGACAGGTCGGCGTCATACGCGGGCGAAGGCCCGAGGCCGTGGGAAGGTTTGACTCGTGCTGGTGATCAGGGCCGACCTCGTGGAGGCAATGGTGGCGCACGCGCGCGCCGACCACCCCGACGAGGCGTGCGGCGTCATCGCCGGACCGGAGGATTCCGATCGTCCGGAGCGCTTCGTGGCCATGGTCAATGCCGAACGTTCGCCCACCTTCTACCGTTTCGATTCCGGTGAGCAGCTGAAGGTCTGGCGCGCGATGGACGACGCCGACGAGACGCCGGTGGTGATCTACCACTCGCACACTGCCACCGAGGCCTACCCGAGCCGCACCGATGTGTCCTACGCGTCCGAGCCGTTCGCGCACTACGTGCTGATCTCCACCCGCGACCCCGAGCAGCATGAGCTGCGCAGCTACCGGATCGTCGACGGCGAGGTCACCGAGGAACCGGTGCAGATCGTCGACGCGTACGAAACCGCCTGAACCGATGCTTGTTCGTGAAACCGAGGAGTTCTCATGCCGGTAACCGTGTCCATCCCGACCATCATGCGTGGCCTCACCGGAGGGGAGAAGCGCGTGCAGGCGCAGGGCGCCACGCTGAGCGCGCTGATCGCCGACCTCGACGCGAACCACCCCGGCCTCGCCGAGCGGCTGCTCAAGGACGGCAAGCTGAACCGCTACGTCAACATCTACGTCGACGACGAGGACGTGCGTTTCTCCGGCGGGCTCGAGGCCGAGGTGCCCGCCGAGGCCAGCGTGACCATCCTGCCTGCCGTCGCCGGCGGCTGACCGACCCGTGGCACGCTACGAATCGCTGATCGCGACCCTCGGCAACACCCCGCTGGTCGGCCTGCGCACCCTGTCCCAGCAGTGGGACGGTGACAACCACGTGCGGCTGTGGGCCAAGCTGGAGGACCGCAACCCGACCGGTTCCATCAAGGACCGACCGGCGCTGCGGATGATCGAACAGGCCGAGGCCGACGGCCTGCTGACGCCCGGCTGCACCATCCTGGAACCCACCAGCGGCAACACCGGCATCTCGCTGGCCATGGCCGCCAAGCTCAAGGGCTATCAGCTGGTCTGCGTGATGCCGGAGAACACCTCGGTGGAGCGGCGTCAGCTGCTCACCATGTTCGGCGCGCGAATCATCGATTCCCCGGCCGCGGGCGGCTCCAATCAGGCGGTGGCGCTGGCCAAGCAGATCGCCGCGGAGAACCCGGACTGGGTGATGCTGTACCAGTACGGCAATCCCGCCAACGCGCTGGCGCATTACGAAACCACCGGCCCGGAGATCCTGGCCGATCTGCCGGAGATCACCCACTTCGTCGCGGGCCTCGGCACCACCGGAACGCTGATGGGCACCGGGCGTTTCCTGCGCGAGAAGGTACCGAGCATCGAGATCGTGGCGGCCGAACCGCGCTACGGCGAGCTGGTCTACGGGCTGCGCAACATCGACGAGGGCTTCATCCCCGAGCTGTACGACGAATCGGTGCTGACCACCCGTTTCTCGGTCGGCCCGTACGACGCGGTCAAGCGCACCCGTGAACTGGTCGCCGAAGAGGGCATCTTCGCGGGCATCTCGACCGGCGCGATCCTGCACGCCGCGCTCGGCGTCGCGCGCAAGGTCGCCAAGACGGGCAAGCGCGCCGACATCGCGTTCGTCGTCGCCGACGGCGGCTGGAAGTACCTCTCGACCGGCGCGTACGACGGCACCCTGGAAGAGGCCGAGGAACGCCTCGACGGTCAACTCTGGGCATAGCGCCCGTCGGCGTCCGCGCCGGTACCCTCGGAATAGCGGGATGACGGGTCGTACCTGACCCGTCGTACTCCTGCTCGACGAGGAGGCTGCGATGACCGGCGGTTCGGGAATCGGTTCGTCATTCGACCCCGATCGGATCGCGGCGATCCGTGCGCAGTTGGGGAAGCCGGGCACAGCGACGCCACGGACACCGGCGAGCGCGCCCGCGACGTCGACCAACTTCGCCGCCGTCCGGCAACTGTGGCTGCGCGCCGGGGTGATCATCGCCGGTTTCGTCGCGCTGCTCTACGGCATCGAAGGCGTCGATACCCTCGACCACAACCAGCTCGACAACGCGGGCATCCACCCCAGGGCGGCCGATGGACTCTCCGGCATCCTGTTCGCCCCGGTCCTGCACTACGGCTGGCCGCACCTGATCGGCAACACCCTGCCTGTGCTGGTGCTGGGCTTTCTCGCGCTGGCCGCGGGCATCGGCCGCGGACTGGCGGCGACGGCGATCATCTGGATCGTCGCCGGTGTGGGCACCTGGCTGACCGGCGCGTCCGGCAGCGTGCACCTCGGCGCGTCGGTGCTGGTTTTCGGCTGGTTGACGTTCCTGATCTCGCGCGGCTGGTTCGCCCGCAACGTCGGACAGATCGTGCTCGGGCTCGTCGTTTTGGCCGTTTACGGCTCGCTGCTGTGGGGCGTATTACCCGGCCAAGCTGGAATCTCTTGGCAGGGCCATCTTTTCGGGGCGATGGGTGGACTGCTCGCTGGCTGGGTACTCTCTGGTGATGCACGCCGAAATCGTCGCGGGGATCAGGCTGGAGTCATTGCGTCGCCACGGTGATTCTGCGACTCGTCGAGGAATGTGGGGGATAGTTTCTTGACCGAGATTTCGTCGTGGCAGCATAAGGGAATGCGCCTAACCGTCCTCGGGTGCTCGGGCAGCGTGTCCGGCCCGGACTCCCCAGCGTCGGGCTATCTGCTGACCGGGCCGGATATGACGCCCGTGGTGATCGATTTCGGGCCTGGCGTGCTCGGCGCGCTGCAGCGCTACGCCGACCCCGGTGAGGTCGATATCTTCCTCACCCACCTGCACGCCGACCACTGCCTCGACCTGCCCGGCCTGCTGGTCTGGCGGCGCTACCACCCCACACCGCCGGTCGGCCGGGCCATCGTGCGCGGTCCGTCGGACAGCGCGCTGCGCATCGGCAACGCCTCGGCCGAGGTCGGCGGCGAATGCGACGACTGGTCCGATGTCATCGACCACCGGACCTGGAAAGTCGGCGAAGAGGTCGAATTCGGACCCGGCCACACCGTGTCGGCGCGCCGGATGTTCCACCCGCCCGAGTCCTACGGTCTGCGGATCGTCACGGCCGCCGGGCGAACCTTCGTCTACACCGGCGACACCGCGATGTGCGACTCGGTGCATGAACTCGCCGAGGGCGCCGACATCCTGATGGCCGAGGCGTCCTGGACCCACGATCCGGCGAATCGCCCGCCCGGCATTCACCTTTCGGGCACCGAGGCGGGTCAGATCGCCGCGCAGGCGGGCGTCAAGGAACTGCTGCTCACCCACATTCCGCCATGGACCTCAAGTGAAGACGTCATCGCCGAGGCCAAGGCACAGTTCTCCGGACCCGTGCACGCGGTCGCGCCGGGCGAGACCTTCGATCTCTGACCGGGTCGGCTGCGCCGACGGCCATCCCCTAGGCTGTGGCCCGTGTCTAGACGAGCCGATGGCAGGGCGGACGACGAACTCCGCGAGGTAAAGATCACCCGTGGATTCACCACGCATCCAGCCGGTTCGGTGCTGGTCGAATTCGGGCAGACGCGGGTGATGTGTACCGCGAGCGTGACCGAGGGCGTGCCGCCGTGGCGTCGCGACTCCGGACTCGGTTGGGTCACCGCCGAATACGCGATGCTGCCCGCCGCGACGCACACCCGCAGCGGACGTGAGTCGGTGAAGGGCAAGGTCGGCGGCCGCACCCAGGAGATCAGCCGCCTGATCGGCCGATCGCTCCGTGCCTGCATCGACCTGGCCGCTATCGGCGAGAACACCATCGCGATCGACTGCGACGTGCTGCAGGCCGACGGCGGCACCAGGACCGCCGCCATCACCGGCGCTTACGTCGCGCTGGCCGACGCGGTCACCTACCTGGCCGCCAAGGGCGTGCTGGCAGACCCGCAGCCGATCTCCTGCGCGATCGCCGCGGTGAGCGTCGGCGTCGTCGACGGCCGGGTGCGCCTGGACCTGCCCTACGAAGAGGATTCGCGCGCCGAGGTCGACATGAACGTGGTCGCCACCGACACCGGCACCCTGGTCGAGATCCAGGGCACCGGCGAGGGCGCCACCTTCCCGCGCTCCACCCTGGACAAGATGCTCGACTCCGCGCTGGTCGGCTGCGAGCAGATCTTCGGCATCCAGAAGGAAGCCCTCGCGCTGCCGTATCCCGGCGTGCTGCCGGAGCCGTCCGAGCCGAAGAAGAAGTAGCCATGACGCGTCGGGTGCTGGTGGCCAGCCGCAATGCCAAGAAGCTGAACGAGTTGCGGCGCATCCTCGCCGAGGCGGGTATCGCGGGCATCGAGATCGTCGGGCTGGACGACGTGCCCACCTACGACGAGGCGCCGGAGACCGGCGCGACGTTCGAGGAGAACGCGCTCGCCAAGGCCCGCGACGGTGCCGTCGCCACCGGATTGGCTTGTGTCGCAGATGATTCCGGCATCGAGGTGGACGCGCTCAACGGCATGCCCGGCGTGCTCTCCGCGCGCTGGTCGGGGCGGCACGGCGACGACGCGGCCAACAACGCGCTGTTGCTGGCCCAACTCGGCGACGTGCCGGACGAGCGGCGCGGGGCACGGTTCGTC
Organism: Nocardia sp. CA-128927; assembly: GCF_050955855.1. Lineage (NCBI taxonomy): Bacteria > Bacillati > Actinomycetota > Actinomycetes > Mycobacteriales > Nocardiaceae > Nocardia > Nocardia sp. CA-128927. Next base: position 1,651,506 of record NZ_CP192087.1, read on the forward strand.
TCCACCTGCGCCCTGGTCGTACCCGATGGCGCGGAAATCGTGGTGCGGGGCGAATGGCCGGGCACGGTCGGCCGGAAACCGCTGGGCGACGGCGGTTTCGGCTACGACCCGCTGTTCATCCCGGAAGGTGGCGACACCTCCGCCGCACAGCTGACTCCCGCAGAGAAGGACGCGGTCTCACACCGCGGCCGGGCCCTCACCCAGCTCCTCCCTGCGCTGTCCGAGCTCGCCGAAGCCTGACTCGCGGAGCCGGGTAACTCGCGCGCCGAAGCCGTGATCCGCTGAGCCGCACACCCTTTGCCTGCGCCGCACAACCTCTATACGGGGTGTGCGGCGTAGACAAAGGGTGTGCGCAGCGCTGCTTCCTGTGCGGGAAGCCAAGGCGTTGGCGGGTTTACGGCGAGTTAGACGCCGAAGTCCTGCTTGACCTTCTTCGCGTTGACATGCTCGACGACGAACGACAGCAGCGGGATGGTGCCCGCGAGCAAGGTGCCGACGGTGCGCAGGACCGGCCAGCGCACCTTCACCGCGAGGTCGGCGGTGACCAGCAGGTAGACGAAGTACACCCAGCCGTGCACGACGGCGATCCAGCTCGGGGTGTGCACGTCGAAGCCGTACTTGGCGATCATCTCGCCGGTGAGCAGCAGCAGCCAGAGACCGGTGATCCAGGCCAGCGTGCGGTAACGCAGCAGCGCGGACTTGATCTTGGCGGTCGGCACGCCACCGGTCTTCGCGGGCGCCAGGGTGCTCTCGGTGGCCGGTGCCGCAGTGCTCTCGGTGGAATTCTCGCTGGCGGTCAACCGGCGCTCCTCTCGGTGTCGCGGGCATGCAGGCCCGCCTCGCGGACCTGATCATCGATGTCTTGGGCGTGCAACGCGGCCAGATACTTGTTGTATTCGGCGAGCACCGGATCCTCGTCGCGCACCGCCTTCGGCCGCTCCGGCAGCAGACCCGCCGGAATCTCGCGCGGCGCAACAGCTTTCGGAGCACGCATCGGCTCATCGCCGGGATGCTCGGTCTCCTCGGCTTCGCGTTCCAGCCGGACGAACCGGAAATAGGCGAACACCGCGAATGCCGCGAACAACGGCCATTGCAGCGCGTAACCCAGATTCTGGCCGGTGCCGCTCGACGATTCGAACCGCTCCCACTGCCACCACGCCAGCGCCAGGCAACCCAGCGCAGCGACGATCACCAGCGCGATGAGGGCCGGACGATTGTGTGCCGAGCGGCGGGGTGAAGCGGACACGGCTACTACGGTACCCGTCTACTACACGGTCCGTAGGAGCAGGTCGACGCTGCCGGTGCGGCGATTCCGGCAACGACCCGCCCGCAGCGCGCAGGCGGGTCGCTGGACTCAGAACTTGTAGGTGATGCCGGTCAGCCGCTCGGATTCGTCCCAGAGCCGCTTCCAGAGTTCCTTGTTCTTGGACAGCCGGCTCGACGGCGACGACTCCACCGGACCCTGGGTCTGGAAGAACCGGCGCGGACCCCAGTAGACCTCCGGATCGGCGTCGGGCATGGTCGCGGCGAACAGCGACGAGTGCGCGGCCTTCCTCGGCGGATGACCGATCAGCGCGACGAACGGCTTGATGATCCGGTCGACCGGGGTCTCGGTCCTGGCGAACAGGTCGGTGGCCGAGACACCCGGGTGCACCGCGTAAGACCGCTTGCTGGAACCGGATTCGGCCAGACGGCGCTGGAGTTCCCTGGCGAACATCAGGTTCGACAGCTTGGCCTGCGCGTAGGCGAGATTGCGCTGGTAGCGACGGTTCTCGTAGTTGAGATCGTCGATCCACAGCTTCGGTGTCTGCTTGTGCGCGATGCTGGCCAGCGTCACCACCCGGTCCTGGATGCGGTCCAGCAGCAGGCCGGTCAGCGCGTAGTGGGCCAGATGGTCGACACCCCACTGGGTCTCGAAGCCGTCCTTGGTTCGCGAGAACGGGACGTTCATCAGTCCGGCGTTGTTGATCAGCACGTCGAAGTCGCCCTGCGCGTCGGCGAACTTGCGGACTGAGGCCAGGTCGGACAGGTCCAGCTCGGCGACGCGGACGTCGCCGGTGATGCCGTCGGCGACCGCCTTGGCCTTCTCCGCGTTGCGGCAGGCCATGATGACGGTCGCGCCATGGGCCGCGAGGACCTCGGTGGTCACGGCGCCCAACCCACCGTTCGCGCCGGTGATCACGAAGGTGCGTCCGGTCTGATCCGGGATTTCAGAAGGTTTCCACGCCATGAATCAACCTTACTCTGGAGTAAGTTCCTGGGGAAGGGTTTCCCCGTCATCTGATGACGAGTGTCTCAGACGGAGGTGATTCCTGTCACTCGGCGTAGGTCGGGAGCACAGCCGCGAGAGAGCACAGTCGTTAGAGATAACAGCAGTGCGCCCGGCGGACTGCCAGGGGCTCGCTACAGATCACATCGTGCGCACGCGGAGTTCATTCAGCGGCCACTGCCGATGGGTTGCTGGAACGCGGCCGCGAGGGTTGTGCCGGCTGTTTCGCCCCACACCTGCCAGGTGGCCTGGTCGAGCATCATCGAGCCGACATCGGTGGTCGAGACGCCGGATGCGACAGGTTTGCCAGCGAAACGATCCTTGAGCCACAGCAAAGCTCGGGGCGCTCCGATCGGGTCGAGTGTCAGATGCTCGCTGAAGTGATCGCGGACGTACTCGACGCGGGCGTTCGGATCCTGCGCGTAGTAGGCGACGAGATCGTTGACCGGTCCGACCGGAATCAGCGACAGATTCGCCACATTCACCTGCCGTGCCGCAATGAGCTGGCCCGGTTCGAGATTCGCGTAGGTCTCCGGCGCCGGGCGGTAGAACGCCGGATCGAAGCCGGGGGGCATGGGCGGAATCGGGAACTGCAGCGCTGGCTGGACCGGGGGAGTGCCCGGATCCGCGACGGCTTGCCCGGCGAGGGCGAAGGGCAGCCCGGACGCCAGCACGGCGAGGGCGACGAGCAGCTTCGATGCGTGCTTGCGCGGTGTAACCACAGACCAACCTCTTTGTTGACCGGGCGCATATGTGAGCCCAGTTGGTTTCAGACTGTGTTCGAGTATGCAACGACATGACGCGGATCACAAATACCGTCCGGCGAGACCTGGCCCGCACCGCGGGTGGCGCACGTCCGCAGTTGGCGGAGACGCGCCTGGTCACGAAGGTTGTGCCGGCATCTCCGATACGGTGGAGGCGTGACCATCGTTGGCAGGCAGTACGGCGGACGCGCCGTCACGGAACGCAAGGCCGAACGCCGCCAGCGCTTCCTGGACGCGGCGACCCGGATCTTCGCCGAACGTGGCTACGCGAACTGCTCGCTGGCCGACGTCTGCGCCGCCGCGTCGCTGTCCAAGCGGCAGTTCTACGAGGAGTTCCAGACCAGGGAAGACGTGCTGGTCGCCGCCTATGACCGGATTCAGGACGATGCGGCGGCCGTGCTGGTCACGGCGCTGGCCGACCTCGATCCGCGGTTCGACATGACCGCGGCGATGACCGCGATGGTCTCGGCCTATCTCGGCTCGATCGGCTCCGACCCGTATCGCGCCAAGGTCGCCTTCATCGAGGTGGTCGGCGTCAGCGACCGGATGGAGCGGCATCGCCGCGAACGGCGGCACGCGTGGGCCGCGATGCTGGACACCAGCCTGGTGCCGACGGTCGCCCCCGGCGCCCGGATTCGCGGCGGAAGTGCCTGGGGCGCAAGCGCTCTCATCGGCGCGATCAACGGACTCGCGCACGAGTGGGTGCTGGCCGATCCGCGCCCTTCGGTCGGCGAGTTGGTGGAACTGCTGGTACCTATCGCGCTGTCGCTGGTGGAAGTGCCCGATCAGCGCAAGGCGTAGCCGTCGAGTGACGGAGCGAGCGCGTCGAACGCCGTGCCGATGTATTCGATGATGGCCGTGGCGATTTCGTCGTTCGGCTGACCGTCCAGGGTGCGGCGCATGGTCTCGTCGAACAGCACCCGATGCACCCCTCCTAGCTGAGCCGCCGCCACCCGCGGCGTGATATCCGTTGCGGCCGCACCGGTTTCGGCGGCCAATGTCTCGGCAAGGACCTGCTCACGCTCGTCGTGGAATTCGCGCAGCCGCGCGACCAGGGCGGGACTGTCGCTGATCATCTTGGCGAACTCCGGGCCGGAGAAGCCGACCACCGGATCCTGTTCGGTCGCCGCCGTCAGGTACGCGGCCCGCAGCGCCGTCAAGGCCGACTCGCCCGGTTCGCGCTCGCGGACGATGCGCGCGAGCTGGTCGACGAACACGTCGTGCAGGTCGAGCGCCAGGTCCTCCTTGCGCGGGAAGTAGTTGGTCACCGTCATCTTGGCGACCTGCGCGGCGACCGCCACGTCGGCGATCGTCACCTTGTCGAAGCCGTGCTCGAGGAACAGCATGGTCGCCTGATGAGAGATGTTCTCCCTGGTCTGCTGCTTTTTCCGGTCCCGGAGGCCCAGTGTCTCTGTGCTCATGCCTCCGCCTCGCTGACGCTCGGCTCCGGCATGCGCACAGCGCGCTGGCACACGATTCGTTCGCTTCGCTCTCTCATGCGAACACCATATCTGATACCGACCAAAATTTATGCTTGACATATTTTTAGGTCTGTTCTGAGTTTGTTCGCGTTACCGAGAACGAAGGAGCGTCACCGCGAATGAACTACGGACTTGTCGAAGCAACCCCGGCCCACACCAGCCCCAGCACCGACCGAAAGGGACCAGCCACCATGGCCGACAAGACCTCCGCGCAGACCACCATCGACGCCGTCGTCCGCCGCTTCGCGCCGACCGACCCCGCAGCCGAGCGAAAGAAGCAGCGCGCCAACGGATTCCCCGGCGCGCAGCGACTCGATCGACAGGCTGCCGGTCTGTCCCGTAGCCGAGCCACCTTCCGCGCGGCCCCGCAGCGCCCGCTGCGCATCCCCGGCCGCGGCTGATCGTCGAGCACCACTCCCACCGGTCGTCGGCGCACCACCGCGCCGACGACCGGTTCGCTCCCCTCGGAAGGAACCCCGTGACCCAGTTCTGCACCGCCCGCCCCGCTCGCGTCTCCGGCACCGTCAGCCAGGACCCGGTCAACGACTACCTGCGGCTCATCGCCCGCACCCCACTGCTCACCGCCACCCAGGAGGTCGAGCTCGCCGTACGCATCGAAGCGGGCGTGCTCGCCGCCGAACGCCTCGCCGACACCACCGATCTCGACCCCACTGAACGCCGCGAGCTGCGCCGCCGCGTCACCGACGGCCAGCGCGCCAAGGACCACATGATCGAGGCCAACCTGCGCTTGGTCGTCTCGATCGCCAAGCGCTACCCGACGCCGGTCGGCATCTCACTGCTCGACCTGGTGCAGGAGGGCACCCTGGGCATGATGCGCGCGGTGGAGAAGTTCGATCACCGCCGCGGCCTCAAGTTCTCCACCTACGCCACCTGGTGGATCAAGCAGGGCGTCGGCCGCGCGCTGGCCGACCAGGGCCGCACCATCCGCATCCCGGTGCACGTCGTCGAGGCGCTGAACCGGGTGAACCGCACCCGGCGGACCCTGACGGTGCAACTCGGCCGCGATGTCACCACGGCAGAACTGGCCGCCGAACTCGACATGACGCCGGACAAGGTGCGCGAGGTACTCGACCATGCGCGCGAACCGATTTCGCTACACACCCCGATCGGCGAGGAGGGCAGCACGGAATTCGGCGAACTCATCGCTGACGCCGCACCCGACCCGTCCGAAGCCGCGCTGGCGACCGCGACGCGCAGCCAGCTCGACAAGGTCCTCGCGGGCTTGCCCGAGCGCGAAGCCGCAGTGATCGCCTTGCGTTTCGGCCTGGACGGCACCGGTCCGAAAACGCTCGACGAGATCGGCAAGCGCTACGGCGTTTCCCGCGAACGCGCCCGCCAGATCGAGGCCAAGGGCATGGCCAAGTTGCGGCAACCAACCCGCGCCAAGGTCCTCGAAGGGCTGCTCGGCTAGTCGCTGCCGTGTCGCTGGACGGACAGCTCGGCGGATCAAGACCATACTGAGCTGATGACCGGTGCAGTCGCTGTCGCCGAGAAAGCCCCCGAGCCGATGAGCCGGGCGAAGATCAACATCGTGTTCGCCACGATTGTGCTGGGCATGTTGCTGGCGGCGCTCGATCAGACGATCGTGTCCACCGCGCTGCCGACCATCGTCGCCGATCTCGGCGAGGCCGGGCACATGGCCTGGGTGGTCACCGCCTATCTGCTCGCCGAAGCGGTGGCCACCGCGCTGGCGGGCAAGCTCGGCGACCTGTTCGGCCGCAAGCTGATCTTCCAGCTCAGCGCGTTGATCTTCATCATCGGCTCGATGATCGCCGGGCTGGCCAACGGGATGACGCTGCTGATCATCGCCCGCGGCATCCAGGGCTTCGGCGGCGGCGGCCTGATGGTCACCGCGATGGCGCTCATCGCCGACACCATCCCGCTGCGCCAGCGCGGTAAGTATCAGGGCGCGCTCGGCGCGGTCTTCGGCGTCACCACGGTGATCGGGCCGACGCTCGGCGGCTTGTTCACCGACCACGCGAGCTGGCGCTGGTGCTTCTACGTCAACGTGCCCATCGCGATCATCATGATCGTGATGTCGGCCCGCACCATTCCGCGGGTGCGCGCGGTGATCAAGCCGATCATCGACTACGCGGGCATCGGCCTTGTCGCCGTTGCGGTTTCCACCCTTATCCTCGGGCTGGAATGGGGTGGGCAGGAGTACGCGTGGGGCTCGTCGATGATCCTCGGGCTGTTCACGGCGTCGGTGCTGCTGTTCGCCGCGTTCGTGGTGGTCGAGTTACGGGCCGAGGAACCCATGCTGCCGATGGGGTTGTTTCGCAGCAGAGTGTTCACGGTGTGCTCGATCCTGAGCTTCATCTGCGGCTTCGCCATGCTCGGATCGATCACCTACCTGCCCGCGTATCTGCAATACGTGGACGGGGTTTCGGCGACCATGTCCGGCGTGCGCTCGCTGCCGCTGGTGGCCGGGCTGCTGGTCACCTCGATCCTGTCCGGCCAGGTGGTCGGCAAGACCGGCCACTACCGGTACTTCCCGATCGTCGGCACGCTGGTGATGGCGCTCGGGCTGTATCTGATGTCGACCATGGGCCGCGACACCGGCATCTGGGAAGAATCGCTGTACATGCTGGTGCTCGGTCTCGGCATCGGCCTGACCATGCAGGTGCTCACCATCGTCGTGCAGAACACCGTGCCCTATGCCCAGCTCGGCACCGCGACCTCCGGCGTCACCTTCTTCCGCACCCTCGGAAGTACCTTCGGCACAGCGATTTTCGGCACGCTCTACAGCAACGAGATCGGCCCGAATCTGCGTGACGCGCTGGTCCAGGTGAAGGTGGTGCCGCCGGAGGTCGCGGCGAATCCGCAGTCGCTGCAAGCGGTTCCGGCGGACGTCGCCGCGCCCATCATCGATGCCTACGCCGACACCATCGACCACGTCTTCGTCTGGGTGGTACCGGTCGCGCTGGCCGGTTTCGTGGTCTCCTGGTTCCTCAAAGAGGTGCCGCTGCGCGACAGCGCCCGAACGAGCGCGGGCGATGTGGGCGAAGGCTTTTCGATGCCCGACTCCGCGGACCGAGTGGTGCAGCTGGAGCGGGCCATCGCCGCAACCATGCGTAAGGAACATGCCGAGGGCCCGATCGGCCCGCGCATCCTCGCGGACGCGGGCAGCACGCTCAGCCGCGGCGAGGCCTGGGCGCTCGGCCAGGTCTACCTGCGCGACCGGGGTGCGGGCGGGGCCACGCTCGACGCGGTCGCACGGGCACACAAGCTGCCCGACGACGTGCTCGCCCCGATCTACCGCCGGGTTGCCGACAAGGGCTACCTCGTCGACGACGGCCGTGAGCTGCGACTGACCGACCAGGGCCAGGCCGAGCTCGACCGGGTCAAGGCCGCGTGGCGCCGCTGGCTCGACAGCAGGCTCGACGACTGGAACAACGACGATCCCGCCGACCGCGCGCTGTTCGACCAGGCCCTGGACAACCTCGCCGCCAAGCTGCTCGAACAAGAAGCCGCCGGGCACGAACCCGCCCGCACCTGAATCCACCCGCACTCGTGCCACGAAACACCCTTGCGCGACGAATACTCGTGCACGTATATTCGTAGACGAGTAAGGAGGTGTGATGGCCACGAAGCGCAAGGTGAACAACCTGCTCGCGCTGGCGGTGCTGTCGGCGATGGTCGACCGGCCGAAGCATCGCTACGAGATCGCGCAGACGCTGCGGGAGCGCGGCAAAGACCACGACATGGACATCAAGTGGGGCTCGCTCTACACCGTCGTGCAGAGCCTGGAGAAGGTCGGTTACCTGGAGATCATCGGCAGCGAGCGCGACGGCGCGCGGCCGGAGCGGGTGATCTACCAGCTCACCGATGCCGGGCGCGCCGAACTCATCGACTGGACAAGGGAATTGATCGCCGCGCCGGAACTGGAGCAACCCCGCTTCGTCGCAGGCCTTTCTGTTCTCGCGGTGCTGCCGCCGGACGAGGTTATCGAGTTGCTCGGCAAGCGCATCGAGGCGCTGAGTCACATCATCGAGGCGGTGCGCCGGGAAATCGACAAGGTCTTGGCCATGAAGCTGCCGCGACTGTTCATCATCGAATCCGAATTCGGCGCCGCGATGCTGGAAGCCGAAATGGCCTGGGCGCGTTCGTTCCGCGACGAAATCGCCGAGGGCACGTTCCCCGACGTCGACTGGTGGCGGCAGGTGCACGCCGACGCGATACCACCCGCGGAAGTCATCGCGCACGTGGAGAGGGGGCTGGCCGAACCGGAACCGTCCTGACAGCGAGACCAGGCTCGGCGGGGTGCGGCAACACCGCCGCCGAGCCCGATTGAACAGTCTCGAACCGCGCCCGCATGCGCGCACCCGGCTACAAGGCTGGCAACCACAGGATAACTGGGTGCGTGGTGCACGGGTTGGTTCGGGGATTCGAAGAACCCGTAACACATGAACCTGGAGACACCCATGTCTAGAACACGAACCGCACTGGTCATCGGCGGCGGCATCGCCGGACCGGTCGCCGCCACCGCACTGCTGAAGGCGGGCATCGACGCCCGCGTCTACGAGGCCTATCCCGGCTCGTCGTACAACATCGGCAGCGGGCTCGCGCTCGCACCGAACGGCATTGCCGCCCTTGACATCATCGAGGCGGGCGACGCCGTCCGCGACATCGCGCTGCCGATCTCCAAGATGGGTCTGTCGATCGGCGGCAAGAACATGTACATGCCCGGCCTTTCCGGCCTGCCGCCGTTGCAATTGGTCGATCGTGGCGAACTGCACCAGACCCTGCACGATCACGCGGTCGCCGCCGGCGTGCCGTTCGAGTACAACAAGCGCCTGGTCGACGTGGTCGAGGGCGAGTCGGGCATCACCGCCCGGTTCACCGACGGCAGCACCGCCACCGCCGACGTGCTGATCGGCGCCGACGGCATCCGGTCGACGGTGCGCGGGTTGATCGACCCGGACGCGCCGGGACCGGAATACCTCGGCATGCTCGGCTTCGGCGCGATCATCGACTACGACGGCGTCGAGCCGGAATCCATGACCTTCGCGTTCGGCAAGAAGGCCTACTACCTGTTCGGGTCGACCGGCGAAGGCAAAGTGATGTGGGGCGCCAACCTGCCGCACAAGGAGTACCTGTCGCTCACCGCCGCCCGGGCGATCCCCAAGGCGCACTGGCTCGGCATCCTGCGCGAGACCTACGCCGACGACACGCCCGGCGGTGAATTCGCCCGGCGCACCACCGAGGAGCAGCTGGAAGTGAGCGGGGCACTGCACATCATGCCGTCGGTGCCGCACTGGTTCCGCGGCCGGATGGCCCTGATCGGTGACGCGGTGCACGCGCCGTCCAACAGCTCCGGGCAGGGCGCGTCGATGGCCATCGAGAGTGCCATTCAGGTGGCTCGCTGCCTGCGCGACCTGCCGACGCCGGAGGCCGCCTTTGCCGCCTATGAGCAGCTGCGCCGCCCCCGGGTGGAAGGCGTTGCGGCCCGCGTCGCGAAGACCAACCACAGCAAGACCCTGGGACCGGTCGGGCGCAAGATGATGCAACTGATGGCGCCGCTGTTCATCAAGCTGATGAACCCGGAGAAGAGCATGGGGCCTGAGCAGCGCTACCGGATCGATTGGGACGCGCCGGTGCAAAAGGAACTCGCGGTAGCTGCCTGATTCGCTCGAACCGCGCGGGCTGGTGGTCCGTACCCTTTGGAGAACATCGATCCGAAAGGACTCCGGGGGACCAATGCAACCAGACCACCAGCCCGCATTGCACCTGACCGGCCTGTGTAAACGCTTCGGCGGACCATGGGTCGTCGACAACGTGAGCCTTGCGGTACCGCCGGGCTCCTTCTTCGGCCTGGTCGGCCCGAACGGCGCGGGCAAGACGACGACCCTGTCGATGGCCTGCGGACTGCTGCGCCCGGACAGCGGCCGGGCCGAGATCTTCGGCGCCGACGTGTGGGCCGATCCGGTCCGCGCGAAGACCCTGGTCGGCGTGCTACCGGACGGACTCGCGCTGCCGGAACGGCTCACCGGCCGCGAATTGCTCACCTACACCGGCCTTTTGCGCGGCATGCCGGAAGGCACCGTCGCCGAGCGCGCGGAAGAACTGCTCGCGGTCTTCGAATTGACCGGTGCCGAAAAGACTTTGGTCGTCGACTACTCGGCGGGCATGCGCAAGAAGATCGGCCTGGCGACCGCGCTGCTGCACGCGCCGAAACTACTGGTGCTCGACGAACCGTTCGAGGCGGTGGACCCGGTGTCGGGGAGCACGATTCGCACCATCCTGCAGCGTTTCGTCGCGGCCGGCGGCGCGGTGGTGCTGTCCAGTCACGTGATGGCGCTGGTGGAGAACATGTGCGACCGGGTCGCGGTGATCACCGCCGGACGCGTGGTCGCGGCGGGCACGGTCGACCAGGTGCGCGGCGGAACCACGTTGGAAGAGGCGTTCGTTCGGCTGGTCGGTGGCCGCGTCGGCGGAGAGGACGGGCTGTCGTGGCTGGCCTCGTCCTGATCCGGATGCGGCTGCTGCTCACCAAGCGCAGCCTGAGCAACGGCTGGCAGGGCATCAGCTTCGTACTGGGCGTTCTGGTCGGCATCTTCTTCGCGGTGGTCACGGCGGCGCTGATCGGATTCGCCGTGCACGACGGCGGCGTTTCGCACGGCATCACCGTTGCCGCAACACTGTTCGGGATGTGGACGCTGGGCTGGCTGTGCGGTCCGGTGCTGATCGGCAGCAGTGACGAGACCGTGCAACCGGAGCACCTGCGGCTGCTGCCGCTCAGCAATCGGCAGCTGGCCGGTGGGTTGCTTGCCGCCGCGTTCGCCGGACCCGCGCCGGTGGTCAACCTGATCGCCTTCGCCGGGTTGGTCGTGCTCGCGGCGCAATTGGGTTGGGCGGCAACGCTGGTCGCGCTGATCGGGATGATGTTGCAGCTGGTGTTCGTGGTGCTGCTGTCCCGGGTGGTGCTGGCCTGGGTCGGCGCCGCCATGCGGTCTCGACGTGGCAAAGACATCGGCGTGCTGCTGGCCGGGCTGCTCGGTCTCGCCTACTACCCGATGAGCTGGCTGCTGGGACACGTGAGTGCGCTGCAGGACGTGCCGTCAGGGTTGGCGACGGCCCTGCGTTGTCTCCCCTCCGGTTGGGCACCCGCCGCCGTAGAGGCTGCGGCGCAAGGGAATTGGCTGCTCGCGCTGCTGGCCCTGGTCGGCCTGGCCGCGGTCTCGCTCGGGTTGTGGCAGGCCTGGTCGGTGCTGCTGGCCCGGCGGCTCGCCGCGCCGATGAATTCCGTGGCAGGCAGCACCGGCGGCGGGCTGCTCGGCCGGGTGCGCCAGCGCGGACCGGTCGGTGCCGTGCTGATCAAGGAGCTGCGCAATTGGTCGCGGGACAGCCGCCGCCGGGCCACGCTGCTGCCGGTACTGCTGGTCGGCATCCTGATGCCGGTGTTCCCCACCTTCCAGGGCGGCGGCGCCGGTGGCGTGCCGTTCGCGGGTGTCACCTCGGCGCTGTTCGCCTCGCTGGCCGGCGCCAACCTCTACGGCTACGACGGCACGGCCGTGTGGCAGACCCTCGTCACGCCCGGCGCGGCACGGGCGGACGTGCGCGGCCGCCTGCTGGCCCTGCTGATCGTGATCGGGTTGCCGACGCTGCTGCTCACGCTGATCCTGCCGGGCGCGCTCGGCCGGTGGGACATGTACCCGTGGGCGCTCTCGCTGTATGCCGCCGCGCTCGGCGGCGGCGTCGGGTCGGCCATGATCATGTCGGTGCTCGCGCCGTACTACTTGCCGCCACGCACCGGCAATCCGTTCTCGGGCTCGGGTAACCCCGGCTGCGCGAAGGCGATGCTGCAGTTCGCGATGATCTTCGGCCAGCTGTTCGCGGTGCTTCCGGTGCTGATCATCCTGCTGATCGGCCATTTCACCGAACTGCCAGCGGTGGAATGGCTCGCGGTCCCGGTCGGCATCGGCCTCGGCAGCGCCGCCGTCCTGTTCGGCGCCCGCATCGCCGAACAGCGCCTGGCCACCCGCGGCCCCGAGCTGCTCGACGCGGTACGCCCCCGCTGAACCTCACTGACCGCCGCACATCTCCTGATTCCCCGCATACCGAATCGCATGCGAATGCGTCTGCGGGAAATCGGGAGGTGTGCGGCTGTCAACGCAGGCGGCTACATCGGCTGGGCAATAGACTTACCTGGTGAGCGATAGGGATTCCGATGGCAGTCTCGATCTGAATCAGTTGCGCACTTTCTTGGCGGTGCACCGTGCGGGGTCCATCACCGGCGGTGCGCGGCTGATCGGGTTGTCGCAACCCACGGTGACCGCGCAGTTGCAGGCCTTGGAGAAGCGGTTGGGGCAGCGGTTGTTCGAGCGACTGCCGCGCGGGGTGGCGCCGACCGCGGCCGCCGCCGAGTTGGCCGCGCGGATCGCCGAACCGCTGGACGCGTTGACTGCCGTCGCCGGACGGTCGGTAACTACCGACGATGAGCCGCAGCCGCCGGTCCGGGTGGCCGGGCCCGCGGAACTGCTTGCGGTACAGGCGCTTCCGGCGCTGGCGCCGTTGATCGCGCACGGTGTCCGGCTGACCGTGAGTTCCGGGCTCTCGGAGGATCTGCTGGCCGGACTGCGCGCGGGGCACTACGACCTGGTGCTGTCGACCGTGCGACCGCGCGGGCGGACCGTGGTCGCCGAAGCGTTGTCGGACGAGGAGTTCGTGCTGGTCGCCGCGCCCGCCGTCGCCCGCCGGATCGATGCCGCGCGGCTGCGCACCGAGGGCCCGGCCGCGCTGGCCACGGTGCCCCTCGTCAGTTACGCCCCCGATCTGCCGATTCTGCGCCGGTACTGGCGGCACGTCTTCGGGATCCGGCTGACCGGTGAGGCGGCCGTCATCGTCGCGGACCTGCGTGCGGTCGCCGGTGCCGTCGTTGCGGGCGCGGGCATCAGCGTGCTACCGCGCTATCTCTGTGCGGCCCAACTGGATTCGGGTGCGTTGGTCACGCTACTCGACCCGCCGGACCCGCCGATCAACACCGGCTTCCTGGTCCGCCGCGCGGGCACGGACACCCGCACCCATGTAGACCTGGTGCACGCCCGCCTACGCGCCGCCGCGCGAACCTGGTAGCCGCAGTCGTCGTATGCACAAGCCGCACAACCGCTATACCGATTGTGCGGCTTACCAATTGGGCGTGCAGTTCAGATGCCGATGCGGAACTTCGGGCCGGGGGAGAGGCCGCGCAGGACGGCGCTGATCCAGGTTTCGGCTACGGGCACCGCGGTTACGTCGCCGACCACGTGTTCGGGGATCGGGTTGGTGAAGTAGCGGAGGTCGACGCCGTTGGCCCAGTAGGAATCCACGGTCGACTTGATCGCGTCCGGGAAGCTCAGCAGCTCGTCCCAGATGGCATGCCACATCAGCACCGGCATGTCGGGCAGGTTCGGCGGCTGGTCGAGGCTCTGCTCCACCAGGATCCGTTGGATGGCAGGGTCATCGAGGCCCTTGCCCGGCTTCAGGCAGTCGGCCACCGGGCGATACGCACCCGTCATCGCGGCCGTGTAAACGCACCGGCCCTCGACATTCGACAGCACCGCCTGGCCCGCCTCGGTCAGGAATTCCGCGGGGTCGAAGACCTCGGGATAAGTTGCCGCCAGGTTCGAAAGTGCCAGCCACATAGTGAAATTCGAGGGCCCGCTGAAGTTGGCGATGCCCTGGTCATGGGTGATGTTCTGCCGGGCGATCGACACCATGTCGCCGGGCACGCCGCCCTGCGCCGAGCCGAGTACGAGCACGTCCGGCGCGTACGAGCGGTGCATCTCCGCGGCCCGCGCCGTGCCGCTGCCGCCACCGGAATAGCCGTACAGACCTGCGGCGGAACCGGCGAGACCCAGTGCGGGATCGTTCTTCGCGGCCCGGATCCCGTCCAGCACCATCTTTCCCTCACCGAAGGTGAGGAAATGGGTGCCGTCGAAACCGTCGAAATCGGTGACGACCACCGCGAAGCCCTGCGCGAGGAACGCCGCGAGCAGGGTGATCTCCTTGAAGACGCCCGCGCGCAGGGTGTAGGAGGGATTGCACAGCGCCGAATTGCCGCCGGTACGTCGCGCCGCCGATTACGGCGCGCCGCACCGCGTTTCGACCTGTGTCAATCCCGCGCCGCGCGCTTGCGCAGGATCTCCGCCGTCTGCGCGTCAGCGGGCAGGAACGCCTCCAGATGCAGCTCGGCGAGGGTGATGTCGGTGGCCGTGGCGAACGAGGTCAGGGTGGTGATCAGCCGCAGCTCCCCGTCGTCGCTGCGCAGCCGCAGCGGCACCGCGAAGCCGAGGTGGTCCGGACCCGGTTCCGCTTGCGGCAGATAGCCTTCCAGCTCGCTGATCAACTCGGCGAGCGCCGGATCGGGGCTGCGCGACACCCGCCCGCGCAGGGCCTCGGTCACATGTTTGCCCCACTCGGGCAGGTTCACCACGCGCCGAGCCAGACCATCCGGATGCAGCGCGAGACGCAACACATTGATCGGCGACTTCAGCAGCTCGGGCGCGGCGCCCTCGGTCAGCACCGTGAAGGCCGCGTTGGCGGCAAGCAGCACGCCGCGCGGTTTGACGACGATCGCCGGATAGGGCAGGTGCCCGTCGAGGATCGTGGTCAGCGCCTCCCGCACCGGGCCCAATTCCGGTGTATCGAAATCGGATTCGGGGAAGGCGGGCGCGTAACCCGCGGCGAGCAGCAGATCGTTGCGCTCCCGCAGCGACAGATCCAGCGACTCCGCCAGCCGCACCACCATGGTCCGCCCGGGTCGCGACCGCCCCTGTTCCAGGAAGCTCAGATGTCGCTGCGTGGTGTCCGCGCGGATCGCTAGGTCCAGCTGACTGACCCGACGCAGGGTCCGCCAGTGCTTGAGCTCGCGGGCGAACCCCGGTGCTTCTATCGCCGTTGTCATGTGCACAGTCTTATCTGACCTGGGCCGGAGTGCGATTCCGTGGAGGGTATGAGAAAGCAGCCGCGGCTCGATTCGGCTATACCCTGCCGGGAATCGCGCGGAATCGTCGCAATCGCAAAACTCTGTGCCATGAGTGAACGAAGAGAACGAATCATGTGCCAGCGCGCCTTGCGCATGCCGGAGCCGAGCGTCAGCGAGGTGCAGGCATGAGCAAGCAACTGAACGACAACGAACTGGCAACCTTCGCCGCGCAGTACGCCGCGCAGTGGAACGAGTCCGACGCGGCGGCGCGCAGCAAGGTGATCCGGGAACTCTGGGCGCCCACCGGGGCGCAGACCCTGGTCGACCCGCCGGTCGAGATGCGGGAAGCGGCCGAGCAGCTGCAGTTCCCGATGCCGCCGCTGGAGGTGCGCGGCCATGATGCGTTGGACCGCAGGGTGACTCGGGCCTACGAGATGTTCATCGAGTCGGGCGAGTACGAGTTCGCGGTCGAGGAGGCGGCGATCCGGTTGCCCGCCGGGCTGATCGGGGTTAGCTGGACGATGGTGGCCAAGGCCGACGGCGCGGTCGCGGGCGGCGGCTTCGAGGTGATCGGCCTCGATGACGAGGGCCGGATCCTGTCCGATCACCAGTACATCGTGGGTGTGCGATGAATGGCATTGCCTACCACCTGGATCCGCTGCGCGGCCTCGACGACCTGACCGCCGCGGCACAGGAAGTTCCGGAGCCGGGCCCGAATCAGGTCGTGATCAAGGTGCTGGCGGCGTCGATCAATCGACGCGACTTGATGCTGATGGACGGCGTCTACCCGCTGCCCGCCACGCCGGGGATCGTCCCGCTCTCCGACGGGGTCGGCAAGGTGATCGCCGTGGGCGAGAACGTGACCCGGGCCGCGCTGGGCGATCGGATCACCGCGAGCTACTTCGTGCGGTGGATCGACGGCCCGCAGCGGCTGGCCATGGCGGCCGAGCAGTACGGCGCCAACTTCGACGGCATGCTCGCCACTTACGCGGTGCTCGAAGAGGATTCGGTGGTGCACGTGCCCGCGCACCTGACCGACGTGGAGGCGGCGACGCTGACCTGCGCGGGAGTCGTTGCGTGGGCGGCACTCACGAAGCCGGTGCCGATCGCGCCGGGCGAGACGGTGTTGACGGTGGGCAGCGGGACGGTCGCGCTGTTCGCCGTGCAGCACACGAAAATGCTGGGCGCGCGGGTCTTTTCCATCACCTCCAGCCCGGGCAAGGCCGACGGGCTGCGCAAGCTCGGGGCGGACGAGGTGATCGTCTCGACCGAGACGCCGGACTGGGACCAGGCGGTGCAGGAACTGACCGGCGGCCTCGGCGTCGAGCACGTCGTCGACGCTGTCGGCCTGCCGACCTTGTCGAAATCCGTTCGCTCCGGCGGATACAACACACAGGTCACCATGATCGGCGCCGCACGGACACCGGTGGTCGAGTCGGTCGGTGACGTGTTCGGCACGCAGTATGTGTCGATCCGCCGGATCGCCGTCGGCAGTCGCACCGACTTCGAGGCGATGAACCGGACGATCAGCGAGCACGGCATGCGGCCGCTCATCGATCGGGTGTTTCCGCTCGACCAGGCAGTCGAGGCGTATCGCTACTTCCGTGACGACAACCCGTTCGGCAAGGTCGTCGTGGCTATGCCTTAGTTACGGGCAGGTGCTGAGTTCCCGTGTCATGGCGTCCTTCTCGGCCTGGGTCACCCAGAGCTGGTAGGCCGCTTTGACCTGGATTTGCCTGGTCAGGTACGCGCACCAGTAGCCCTTGCTCGGCGGCAGCCAGGTAGCGGCGTCGGAGTCGCTCTTGGACTGGTTGGTCGGGCCGTCGACGGCCTGCAGGTTCAGCGGATCGTTGGCCAGGTCCTGGCGGCGTTCGGCGGAAAGCTGTTGTGCGCCTTTCTGCCAGGCGTCCGACAGCGGAATGATGTGGTCGATCTGCACATCGTCGGAGGTCTTCGGGCCGCGGACGAACTTGATGGTCTTGCCGGTGTACGGATCGTTCAGGGTGCCGGTGGCGACGACGCAGCGGCTGTTGTCCTTGAAGGTGACCTCGGTCAGGTCGCGCTGCAGGATGTCGTTGCGGGTGTCGCACTTGTTGTGGCCGCCGGGGACGGACACGTCATCGGTCCACGCGGTGCCGAATTGCTCACGGGTGTAACCGGTTTTGGGGGCGCGCCCGGCCACTCGGATCGTGTCGAGCATGGCGAGTGCGTCGCGACTCGGCATGCTGGCCGGTGCGTTGGCGCAGACCTGCGCGGATCCGGTGCCGCACGCCGCATTAGCGGTGGGGGATTCGACTCGGTTCACGTAGTAGTAGGACAGACCGATGAATGTCGCGATGGCCAGCCCTATCAGAGCGAGCCGCTGAACTGTGAACCTCATCGAACTTCCTAACGCCAACCACCCTGAACTATAACGGGCGCCAACGTATCCGGAGGTCGAGGTCGCGGAAGTGATTGTGGGGTATGACGTTCCGCACAGCCAAGGGGGTTGATATGAAACCACCCTCGAGTCGCCGTGCCGGCGCCGACTCGAGGGTGGCTGATCACGAGGGAGATCGACCGCTACGCGGTGGTGCGGCTGGTTGTCCAGTCCGTACCGCACACGCCGACACCACAGGGCCGATGAGGGAGGACCCGAGATGTCGAGCCGCGCCGGGCGAGCTCGCTCGTGATGACTAGGGGCAGATCGGGATTCGATCGGTGTCAGCTGAGAGTGCTACCCGCGACTGGGAATTCGCCTCTCGCTCGTGCACCGTATCTCTCCGTCCCGACCTTACTTGTTGCTACGTATTAAGATAGTAGATAACGAGGTTTGATCTTGGCAAGTCGATGGCCCTGATTCGGCAGTATTCTCAGGTTCATTTCAGCCTGGTAGCTATATCTACTGGATACGTACGGATATGCCGGTCGGTTGCGAGGTAGCGCCGACAGCTCTGGTCGCTCAAAGCGGTGACGAGCGTCACTTTCCGGGCGGTCACAGTGCGCCGACATCCCGTGTCCAAACCGGGTGAAGGCGACAAAGCCGGATCCTCGGAAGGACAGCTCATGGCAACCGTCGACGTTCTCGACTCGTTCATCAACTACCGCGAGGCGGGCACCGGCTCGGTGCCGGTGGTGTTCCTGCACGGCAATCCCACCTCCTCGTACCTGTGGCGCAACGTGATTCCGCACGTCACCGACCAAACCCGGGCGCTGGCACCCGATCTCATCGGCATGGGCGAGTCCGGCAAGCCCGATATCGGCTACCGGCTGGTCGATCACGCCCGCTATCTGGATGCCTGGTTCGACGCGCTGGAACTGGACCAGGTGGTGCTCGTCGGCCATGACTGGGGTGGCGCGCTCGGCATGGACTGGGCCGCGCGCCATCCCGGCCGGGTGCGCGGCATCGCGCTGATCGAGACCTTCCTGCGGCCGATGCGCTGGGACGAACTGCCCCCGCTCGGCGCCGAGCTGTTCCGCAAGTTCCGCAGCGCGGAGGGCGAGCGAATGGTGTTGGCGGAGCATATGTTCATCGAGTTCAACCTGGCGAGGGGTGTCGCTGATCTGTCGCCCGAGGACCACGATGTCTACCGCGCGCCCTACCCGACGCCGGAGTCGCGCAAGCCGATGCTGGTGTGGCCGCGCGAGTTCCCGCTCGACGGTGAGCCAGCGGATGTGGTGGCGATCGTGCAGAACTATGGGCGCTGGGCCGCACAGACGCCCGAGGTGCCGAAGCTGGTGATGGGCCTGGAGAATGGGGTCGGGCTCGGGTCGCCCGCGGCGGTGGAGTGGGCCGCAACGACTTTCGCGAGCGCCGAGGTCGCGTCGATCGGTCCGGCCGGGCATCACGCGCCCGAGGATCGGCCGGACGAGATCGGTGCGGCGGTCGCGGGGTGGTTGCGGCGGCACGCACTCGTCGACGCGGCGGCGGCGATTTCCTGAATGGCTAAGGGGCCGGTTTGCCACCGGCCCCGCAGCCGCCGATCAGTCGCGCGGCGCCATGAAGGCGGCGAACCCGTCCAAGAGGCGATGCAGGCCGAATTCGAAGAGCCTGTCGATATCGAACTGGAAGTCGTTGCGCTCGTTCAGGCTTGCCAGCGTGGGATACCGGCCGCTGGCCAGGAACTGCTCGTATTCCGGCTCGCGGGCGTCCCACGGTACGACCGGTGTGCCTGCCCGCCGTATTCCGGCTTCCAGTTCGAGGTTCACCGCGATCCCGCGCACGTAGCTGAACAGCGAAACGTGCGCGTAGATCACGGAATCCGGGTCGAGGCCGAGGTCGTCGAACGCGTGCACGGCCCATTCGGTGTGCGCCAACAACTTCGGCGCAGGCTCCGGCTCACTCACCCATAGAGCGGCGACCACCCACGGATGCCGGTGATACATCGCCCATTGCAGGCGGGCAAGAACTTCCAGGCGCTCGCGCCAACCGGCGGGCGGCGGATCGGGGAATTCGGCCGAACCGAACGCCTCGTCCGCCATCAACAACACCAGCTGATCCTTGCTGCCCACATGGCGATACAGCGACATCGTCGGCACCCCGAGTTCGGCGGCGACGCGGCGCATCGACAGCGCGGCAAGCCCTTCCGCATCGGCGATCGCCATGCCCGCGTGCACTATCGACGCCGCGGTCAGCTCGGTCTCCCGGCCGTGCTCGCGCGGGGGAGCGGCCTGCGGGGTGTCCACCACGGTGCCGACGCCCGGCACCGCCCGCACCACTCCCTCCTGGCGCAGCACCGCCAGCACCTTCGTCGCGGTGGCGATCGCGACGCCCCACTGCTTGGTGATCTGCCGTGCCGACGGCACGCGATCGCCGGCCCGCAGTTCGCCGGAGCTGATCCGTTCCTGGATCTCCCCGGCGATCCGCAGGTAGGGCGGGAGGGGGTCCGCCGGGTCAGCTGTACTAGTACGCATGCGACTCATGTTAACCACTTATCAGGCACTATCTGCACTAGTACGCTCTGTACAACGTACGCATCCGCATGTACGTTGTATTCCAACAGCTCCGATGCGCAGAGAAGTGGGAAAGCTATGACGAACACGAACATCCTGATTTCCGGTGCCGGAGTCGCCGGTCCGGCACTCGCGTACTGGCTGCGCAAGTACGGCTGCACCCCGACGGTGATCGAGCGGGCGGCGGCACCGCGCCCCGGCGGGTACGCGGTCGACTTCCGCGGCGAGGCCATGACGGTGCTCGAGCGGATGGGCATCCTGGACGAGGTTCGCAAGTACAGCACCACCATTCGCGACAGCGAGGTGGTCGACACCGACGGCCAGCACGTCGTGACGATGCCCGCGGCGATCTTCGCCGGTGAGCTGGAGGTGCTGAAGAGCGATCTGACCGACATCCTCTACGCACTCACCAAGGACGAGACCGAGTACCTCTTCGACAACTCGATCACCGCCATCGACGAGGACGCGGATGGCGTGCTGGTGAGTTTCGAACGCGGCGAGCCGCGCCGGTTCGACCTGGTGGTCGGCGCAGACGGGCTGTACTCGAAGGTGCGAGCTCTCGCCTTCGGTGAGCACGCGAAGTACATCCACTACCTGGGCATCTACAACGCGATCTTCGCCACCGACAACTTCCTCGACCTCGACTACGCGGGCCGGGGCTGTCAGCTCGCCCCCGGCCGAACCGCAAATGTGTTCAGCACCAGGAACAACACCGAGGCTCGCGCGTCGCTGTACTTCGCCACGGACCCATTCGACTACGACCGGACCGACGTCGCGGCACAGAAGCGGATCATCGCGGAACACTTCACCGGGGACGGCTGGGTGCTCCCGCGCCTGCTGAACGACCTGGCGGCGTCGTCGGACCTGTACTTCACCCCGATCAGCCAGGTCAAGATGGACACCTGGTCGGCGGGCCGGGTGGTGCTGCTCGGCGACGCGTGCGCGTGCGCCTCGCCGCTGTCCGGCCGGGGCACCTCGCAGGCGCTGATCGGCGCGTACGTCTTGGCGGGCGAACTGGCCACCGCCGCAGGCGATTACGAAGCCGCGTTCGCCAGCTACGAAAACCAGCTGCGCGAGTACGTGAAAACCAATCAGGAAGGTGCCGTCGAGGTGGTCGGCATGCTGTTCGCCGAGCCGCCCCCACAGGAGTTCTTCGACGCCATGGCCGCCAACCCGCCGGAGGCCGACCCCGAGTTCCTCGCACTGAAGAACTACTGACAAACCGGCTTGCGCCGAAGCCTCCACCAGCCGAAAGATGGCTGGATGAGCACGGAGGCGCAAGACGGCGAGCTGGCCGAGGAGCGGGAACTGGTCGGGCGCGCCGTCGCCGGGGATCGCGACGCGATCACCGATGTGGTTCGCCTGCTACAGGATCCGCTGTATCGGCTCGCGCTGCGGATGGTGTGGCGGCCCGCCGAGGCCGAGGACGCGACACAGGAGATCCTGCTGCGCGTGCTCGGCCACCTCGGCACCTGGCGCGCCGAGGCCAAGCTGCTGACCTGGGCCTACCGCATCGGCGTCAACTATCTGCTGAACCTGAAACGGCAGACGCCGCAGGAGGCGATCCAGCTCAGCCTGGACGCCTATCGCGAGGGCTTGGCCGACGGCCTCGCGGAAGCGGACTACCGCGGCCCGGAGGCGACACTGCTCACCGAGGAGGTCCGCCTCAACTGCAGCCAGGCCATGCTGCAATGCCTGGCCCGCGACGAGCGAGTCGCCTTCGTCCTCGGCGACGTCTTCGAACTCAACTCCACCGACGCCGCCTGGATCCTCGACATCACCCCCGCCGCCTACCGAAAGCGCTTGGAACGGGCCAAGAAACGCCTCGGCAACTTCCTCACCGCCACCTGCGGCCTGGCCAACCCCGAGGCATTCTGCCGCTGCTCACGCCGCGTGGACAAGGCCGTCGCACTGGGCCGCGTCGACCCCCGCAAACCCAGCTTCGCCCGTCACCCGATCACCCCCGGCGGCCGCACCGTAGCCCAAGCCGAACAGCAGATGGCCCGCCTGCATGATGCGGCCGCGGTCCTGCGCGCCCATCCGGATTACGCTGCGCCGCAAGCAAAGATGGATGCGATCGCGGGCCTGCTGCACTCCGGCCGTTTCCCGCTGCTGGACTGAGGTCAGCTTGTCGCGGGTCGGAGCAGGCTGCCGCTCAGCACGCCACGGGCGGTTCGTATTGCGACTGCCGACCATGCGGCGACCAGCAGCACGTACAAGCCGATCGCGGTGGCGGCGAAAAGGTTTGCGCCGGTATGGGTATAGAGGACGGTGCTGCCGGTGATGCAGGTGCCGAGAGGGAAGGTGAAACCCCACCAAGTGAGGTTGAAGGTCAATTCGCCTGCGCGGAAGGTCTTTACGGTGATGGCGAGGGCCAGTGCCAGCCAGAGCATGGCGAAGCCCCAGGTGGCGATGCCGAAGATGACCGAGAAGACGACGAAGCCCTTGGCGTAGAGGTCAGGCAGGGCAAACGGTGCCGCATTGGCGAGAAGTCCTGCGGCGGTGACCGATTGGCCGAGGGGGCCGAGCACGATCCACAAGGTCGGGACCATGCTCGCCTGGGGTGTGCCGTGGTGCGCCAGGCGGGACCAGATCATGGTGATGGTGACCAGGGCGGCGAACAGGCTGAGGCCGAACATGGCGACGCAGCACAGGATCATCGTCAACCGCAGCTGGCCTGCCGGGGTGTGCGGGACGAGCAGCGCCCCCATCGCGGCCGAAACCATCGGCGGCACAACGGGCATCAGCCAGCCACCGAAGGCGGCATCGGCAGCAACGCGGTGTCTGGTGAACATCCGGTAGGGAATGGCGAAGGCGGTCAGCAGGCCGAGCACGGTGCCGACGGTCCACAGCACCCAGTCGATCGCCACTGCGGCGGACATCCCGATCACGTCCGAACCGAGCAACAGGGTCCCGCCGCCGACGGTCAGCAAGGCCATCGGGGGAGCGCCGAAGAACTGCGACATCACCGGGTGGTTGCGGTGGTCGCGGGCGGTATCGGGGAACCGCACCCAGTGCGTGATCCACGCGGCGCTCAACACCACCAGAACCATCGCGGCCAGCGCCCACACCACGGTCGCGGCATCGCGCAGCCCCGGGAATTGCAGCGGTAGGGTGGCCGCCGCGTTCGCGACGATGCCCGTGCCCATCACCGCGGCGAACCAGTTCGGGCCGAGTTGGCGCAACGAGCCGAGTCGGCGCTGGCGGCGGTCGATCACGCCGACCGGACGCCGCCGAACTGCAGGGCGGAAGGTCACTGTGGCGGTCATGTCTCCAGCGTCGCCGCAGGCACTCGGGTCAGGTAGCCGCCACGTTCCTATGCATGCATAGACTCGTTCTATGCCGCTGTCGCCCCGTGTCCCCGACCTAGCCGCGCTCGACCTGCTGCTTTCGGTCATCGAACTGGGCAGCCTCGGTCGCGCGGCGGCGGCACACGGCATCAGCCAGCCGTCCGCGTCCTCCCGCATCCGCTATCTGGAAAAGCTCGTCGGCATGCCCGTGCTGGAACGCACCACCCTCGGTTCCCGGCCGACCCGCGCCGGGTCGCTGATCGCGGAGTGGGCTCGCGGCGTGGTCCGCGCGGCCGAGCAACTCGACGCCGGCATCGACACCTTGCGCGCCGAGCGCGACTCCCACCTGCGTGTCGCGGCCAGCCAGACGATCGCCGAGTACCTCTTCCCCACCTGGCTCATGAAACTGCGGGCCACCGCGCCGGGCACCGCTATCGCGTTGGAATCCGGCAACTCCGTCGAGGTCGCCAAGGAGGTACTCGACAACAAGGCGGCCATCGGTTTCATCGAAGGCCCGCAGAACTTCCCCGGCCTGCAATCCCACGTCGTCGCGCACGACCACCTGATCGTCGTGGTGGCGCCGACGCATCGCTGGGCTCGCCGCGGCTCGGTCACCCTCACCGAACTCGCGGAAACCCCACTGATCCAACGGGAAACCGGCTCGGGCACCCGAAACTGGTTCGAGCACGCGGTTTCTCGCAAGATCCCCGGCTGGAAACCCGAGGTCGCCCTGGAGCTGTCCTCCACCACCGCCATCAAGACCGCCGCCGCCTCGGACGTCGGCCCAGCGGTACTGAGTTCCCTTGCGGTGGCGGCCGAAATCGCCGCGGGCACGCTGGTTTCCCCGACCGTCACCGACCTCGAACTGGAGCGCACCTTGCGCGCCGTATGGCCAACGGGACAGCGACTGACCGGCCCCGCCCGCGATCTCTACATGATCGCTCGCGCCCGATAGGACTCACGCAGTGTCGGCGGGCTGCGCGGTGGGCGGAACACCGGTGTCCAGGAACCGAATCAAACGGTCGATGCGCGCGGTGTGATCGACGCACCGTTCCAGATGATTGGCGAGCAGGGCGACGGTGATGGCGGCGGTGGTCGGCTGCGCCGACGCGGGTGCCGCGAGCGCCGAATGTAGTTGCTTGTGCAGGAGTTCCATGGCGTGCAGGCCGGGATCATGTTCGGCGGGCGGTTCCTGATGACCCGTGGCGACGGCCTGCCCGCTGAGCGCGGTGCGCGTCGCCGCGAGCCTGCCCATCGCGGCGAGAATCTCGAGAATCGTCTGCGGCGCAACATGTCCCGGATGGCTTTGATACACCTGATCGGCGACCTGACTCACCAGCCCGCCGATTCGCGACAACTCGGTCGCGATCTGGATCGCGGTGACCACGTGCCGCAGATCCCGGGCGACCGGCGCCTGCAACGCCAGCAGCACCACCGTCCGCGCCTCGCACGCGCCATACATCTGCTGTAGCTGCTCGTCGAGGGCGAACACCTCATAGGTCGCGGTGAGATCGGCGCCGACGAGTGCGTCGGTCACCCGCTCGGCCGCGTCGTGGGTGAGCCGGCACATCAGCGTCAAATCATTGGTCAACGCGACGAGCTCGCGAGTGAACTGGGTGCGCACGCGCAAATTCTCGCCCATATCCGCGCGGCCGGGCGCACTAATCCCCTCTTGGACATGAATTGACAGTGCAGATGATGCCAACTCGGCACTATGTGGTCGAAAATAGGAAGGGCACTTGACCGCGACTGACAGGATTGTGCCGTGAAGCGCGATGTCTCAGCCCATCTCGAGGTGGCGATCACCGCGCCGACCACGCTCGAATTCCAGATCGCGGTCGCCAGGCAAACGAACCTGGACGTGAACGAGTCGCTGGTGTTCGAGCTCGACGGCTGGGCTATCGCGCCGTGGGAGATTCTCGGCCCGCACGGCACCCGTATCCACAAGTTCTCGGTCGGCCCAGGCACTTTGCGCGCGCATTACAGCGCGACCGTGCTCGGCAACGCGACACCGGAGCCGGGCTCGGACTACGACCGCGCGCTGTATCTGCGGCCGAGCCGATTCGCCGAGTCGGACAAGCTGCTCGGCTTCGCCGCGACCGAATTCGGTTCCGGCACAACGGATGCCCAGCTGGCGGTCCAGGTCGCGAAGTGGGTTGGCCGCCGGATCCGTTACGTCGCCGGCAGCAGCGACCCCATCGACGGCGCGGTGGAGACGCTGCTGTCCGGTGCGGGCGTGTGCCGCGACTTCGCGCATCTGGTCGTGGCACTGCTGCGCGCGGTGAAGGTGCCCGCGCGGGTGGTGTCGGTGTACGCGCCCGGCTGTTCGCCGATGGACTTCCACGCGGTCGCCGAGGCCTACATCGACGGCACCTGGCGGGCCCTGGACGCCACCGGCCTCGCGCCGCGCTCGACGCTGGTTCGGATCGCTACCGGCCGGGACGCCTCCGATGTCGCGTTCCTGGACAACCACGGCGGCGAGATCATCATGAACAGTCTGCAGGTCACCGCCCTGGTCGAGGGCTTCCTGCCGTTCGACGACAACGTCACACCGACCTCGATCTGGTGACGTTCAGGAGATGTTCTTCAGGAACGACACCGCGTTCGCGCTGCCCGCCACCACGATGTCGAGCTTGCCGTCACCGTCGTAGTCGGCGACGACGGGCGTCTGCGGCTGTGAGGTGACCGCGAAATCGCCGGTCTTGCCGACGGTTCCGCCGTTGCCGGTGAACACCACGATCCGGGAGCTCAGCACCGCCGACATCGCGGCGTCCAGCTTCCCGTCCTTGTTGAAATCGCCCGCCGCGATGCTGGTCGGGCCGAGGCCGGACAGCGCGATCCGGTCGGTCTTCTTGAATCCGCCCTGCCCGTCGGACAGCAGCAGCGTGGTGCTGAAGGAGAACGAGTCGGCGGTGATCACGTCGTCGATGCCGTCGCCGTCGAAGTCGCCCGCGCGCACGTCCTCCGTGATCAGGCCGGACGTGCTCGCGCCGCGGCGAGTGAAGCTGCCGTCCCCGTTGCCGGTGAAGACGTGCACCTGCTGCAGCACATCGTTGTTCACCGCGATGTCGATCCTGTTGTCCGAGTTGAACTTTCCGACGGTGAATGCGGCGGCGACACCGGGGATCAGGCTGGTCTGCCCGGCGTCGAGGGTGCCGTCGCCCTTGCCGAGCCAGGTCTGCACGCCCGCGGGCGCCAGGCTGAGCACGTCGTCCTTGCCGTCGCCGTTGGTGTCGGCGACGATCACTTCCTGTTGTGCGCCTTCGAGAGTCGTGTACTTCTTGGCCGGGCGGAAGGTGCCGTCGCCGTTGTTCACGAATGTCGCGATGGTCGTCCACGCTTGCGCGACGACATCGGGCTTGCCGTCGCCGTTCAGGTCGCCGACGCCCACCGCGCCGAAGCCGATGCCGACATCGCCCACTCTGGTACCGGTGTTGAACCGGCCATCCCCCTTGCCGGTCATCAGAATCGGGCCCGCCCCTTGGAAATCGGCCGCGACGATATCGGCCTTGCCGTCGCCGTTGAAGTCGGCGGTGACGGTGCCGATCGGGGAGGGGCCTGGCCCCCAGGACGGAAACTGGCCGCCGGAGGGCGAATCCACCTTCGGCGCGAAATTGATCGCCCCCGCGGCGTGCGCGGGGGCGGCGGTGATCAGGCCGGAGCCGATCATGGACAGTGCCGCGGCGGTCGCGGCGAGAACTAGTCCGGGCGAATGCGGGGATGAAGTGCGCATGAATTGTCCTGGGTGCGTTCAGAGTTATAACCGGGCCTGGACTTTATGACGTGCGTCACATCGAAAGTGTCCTATTTCCGGCAATTCGTCGGATTGCCCACCGGGGCGGTATTCGGCTGTGGCAGTGTGCCAAAAGCGCTTTCGTCACCGTGTCGCACATTCGCTCGCGCCATGCGGCACGGTGCCCCAGCCCGGTGCTACCGTCGCCGCATGGCGAGCAAGCGCGATATCCAACATCGAGTGGTGACGACGTTGCAGCGCTGCGTCGTCAATCCGCTGCAGCGTAAGCTGCCCGGACAGCAGCTGCTGGAGACCGTCGGCCGCAAGAGCGGACAGCCACGGCTCACCCCGATCGGCGGCCGCAAGGAGGGCAACGAGTTCTGGCTCGTCTCCGAATTCGGCGACCGCTCGCAGTACATCCGAAACATCAAGGCGAACAACCGCGTTCGCGTGCGGCTGCACGGTCGCTGGTACCCGGGCACCGCGCAGCTGCTGCCCGATGACGACGCGCGCGCCCGGCTGCGCGCGCTGCCGCGCGGCAACAGCGCGGTGGTTCAGCTGGTCGGCACCGACCTGCTCACCGTCCGCATCGAACTGGACAACTAGCCGCGCGTTACTCCGTGGCGCACTTCGACCAGAATTCGAAGGGGCCCGGGACATTCCAGTCGCCCTGCGCCCTGGCTACCGCCTTGTCCTGCGCTTCGGCAATGGTGATACCCCAGGCGGAGGCCCAGCCCCCGCTCCGGCCGAAGGCGAACGCGACGCAGGTATCCTTCGACCAGATCGGTTCCTGGCAGGTGACGCCGCAGGCGATCTGCGCCTGGGTGGCCGCCGCGTCCTGACCGAGTGAGCTTCTGGCCCAATGCACTTCGTTGGTCTTCTCGTTGTAGGCCGCCGCGATCCACACGGTCGCGGCGGCCTTCGACGTCGGCGCCGTGGTCGGCGGTGCCGTGCTGACCGGGGGAATCTTGGCGCTCGGCCGGGTGGTCGGCGCGTCGGCCGCGGTGGTGGAGAAGGTGAAGCTGGTGGTGGTCGCGCCCGCGTCGGCACGGTCGTGCTTGGCCGAGTTCTTCCACACCTTCAGCCCGATGATCCCGGCGATCACGACCACGGTGAGCAGCACCGAACCGATTGCGGCGAGGACCTTTCCGCCGCCGCCACCACCTGACCCGGGTCCGTTGGGCCCGTACTGCGGTGGATATCCCTGGCCGGGCGGGCCAGGCGGGAATGAACCCTGCTGCGGCGGATATTGCTGCGGCGCTTGCTGATACGGCGTCTGCTGATAGTTCGGCGGTTGCTGGTACTGCGGAACCGGCGCGTAGGGCTGCGGCGGCGGAGTGTAAGGCTGGCCCTGTTGGTAAGCCGGATCCGGTTGGCTCAGTGGGTTCAGCTGAGTCGGATCCGATGGCGGCACGTACGCCGGGTCGTGTTGGCTGAGCGGATTGAGCAGGGTCGGATCCTGCGGCGGCACGTAAGCCGGGTCGGGCCGGCCACCCATCGGGTTCAGCAGCGTCGGATCCGTCCGCTGATAGCCGGGCGCCTGCTGACCACCCTCCTGCGCATTCTGCTGCGCGTATGGGTCGTAAGGCTGCCCGGGATATTGGCCGGGTGGGTATGACATGCGCCCCCGCTGCGGTTCGTCTGGATCAAGGCCGAGCCAGACTATCGGCTCGGTAGTCAGTTATCTGCCCCTGTCAATGGGGGCCGACGGTGCTACCGCATCGGAAACCGCCGGGCGACGCGTAGTTTCGTTCCTGCGGACAGCGCACATATCGACTGGAGGGTGTATGACGATCGAGATTCCCGAGAAGGTGCGGGACCTGCTGGTACGACCTGTCTACGCGAGCCTCGGCACGACGAGGCCGGACGGGGCGCCGCAGGTGAACCCGATGTGGTTCATGTGGGACGGCGAGTTCATCTGGTTCACCCACACCAACTACCGGCAGAAGTTCAAGAATCTCGCGCACGAGCCGCGCGTCTCGATCTCGATTTACGACCCGGACAATCCGTACCGGTACATCGAGGTCCGCGGTGTGCTCGACCACATCGATGACGACCCGAAGGGCGAGCTCTACTCGAGCCTGTCCGAGCGCTACGGCAACGGTCCGGTGGTGCCGCCGGACGCGAAGGACCGGGTGGCGATCGCGATCCTGCCCACCGGCATCACCGGATACGCACTACACCGCGACTGACCCGAGAAATCGGGCAAATCGCCCTGCGGCAATGCTCTGACCTGGATGCGGAGGGTTAGCTGCAACGATGGATCTCATGATCCGTGTGTTGACCGACCGCTGGACCGTGTTCGTACCTGTCCTCGCCGCCCTCGCGCTGGCCGTCACCTGGGGGCGAAGCCTGTCCGGGGTGGCCGTCGTCGTGGTGGCCGCGGCGCTGATCGGTGCGGTGCTCGCGGCGGTCTATCACGCGGAGGTGGTCGCGCACCGGGTCGGCGAGCCGTTCGGTTCGCTGGTGCTCGCGGTCGCGGTGACCGTCATCGAGGTCTCCAACTATCAGGTAAAACGGTTTTAAAACCCCAGTTCAAGGCATGAAGAAGCCCGGACGACTAATCGTGATGTCGTACCGGGCTCCGTGTAGGGTCACGGTCGATCGAACGCGCCATCGTCGATGCCAGCGGTAAAGGCGTCCCACGCGCCGGGGGTGAAGACGAGCGCCGGGCCGGTCGGATTCTTGGAGTCACGCACGCCGACCTTGCCCCCGTTCAAGTGCGCGACCTCCACGCATTCCTTGCCCCCACCGCTGCGGCTGCTCTTGAACCACTTGGCCCCGGACAGGTCAACGGTCACTCTCGTACTCCCTTGCTACCCGTCTCAACAGGCTCTTGCTGGTCGGCACATCCAAGGTGGATTGCTGGATGGTGTTGTACGCCTGACGATACCTCCCGACGTCTTTTGGCCGCTCGAGGTACATGTCACCGGCATAGGACTCGACGTAGACGACAGTCGGTGCGGCTTCTCGTCCCTTCGCGTCTATTCCGAAGTCCAGGATGACGAACGGCCCCGGCGCGATGCCGAGAGGGAAGCCAGCGGAGAACGGTTGGATGCGCACCGCCACGTTCTGCGGCATGTTCGCGAGATGGTGCAGTTGTACCGCCATTACCTCCGGGCCGCCAACGACGTAGCGCAAGGTAGCTTCGTTCAGGATGAATTCTGCCGAGGCCGGTTGCGTCTTTCGATGGATGAGCGCTTGTCGCTTGAGTCGAAGCTGTGCGCGTCGCTCGAGGTCTTCGGTCGGTTCATCCGGGAAGTACGCACGGTCGAGCACACGGGCGTACTCGGGCGTCTGAAGGATTCCCGGAACTACGTCGGGGCGGTAGAGGGCGAGTCGATGCGCGTTGGACTCGAGTCCGACGTACAGATTGAAGTTGCCCTCGATCAGATCATCGAAGGCGTGCCACCACGACTTGACCGTCGCCTGCTGCGCAAGACCCTTCAGGGCGGAAGTCAGGTCATCGTCAACGTCATAGATGCGGCAAAGGGCTTCAACGTCGAGTTCCCGAACTTTAGGCGACTGCCCCTTCTCCACCCGCTGAAGTTTGCTCGTGGACCACTGCATCATCGGCGCGACTTGTTCCAGCGTCATGTTCGCTGCCTGCCGCGCTTCCCGGAGGTACTGGCCGAGTTGACGTCTCGGCAACGTCGTCTCGATGTCGTCTGACACGCTCTCTCACTTCCCGCTGCGGCTACAGGTGTTTTCCGTGATGAGAAAAGTTTCGGCTACCGGCGACAACCACTCTGGCGTTTTGGGAAAACTGCTGATGAAAACCCATCACGTACTTGCAGCGTGCCATGAACGGGTGTGCTCTTAGTACGTGCCCGGTACGTGGCTCCCGCTTCCGGAGCTACCCTCCCGATTCGCGGCGGGAGGGCCGGGCCACCCAACTTTCCAGGGCGAGCAGGGGTCTGAAACGTGATGGAGCGCATACCGTTTGGTGACACACCAGAATCCCGATGTATCTACTACAGGTTGGTGTGTGGCCTGCCCGCCAACATCGACCCGCCTGGTTCTGCGCGGATTACGTTCCCTGCTGGGTGCACCAGAGCGCTGACTATGCCCGGACCGTTGGGGATCGTGCTACGGGGCCATATGCAGCGACATGGCGTAGCGGTTGGCCCGATCGTGGTGCACGTCGGCTCAAATCGGTGGAGCTTTTTGGTCCGGCCTGATGTGCCTGATGACGACACGCGGGTGTTCAGCGACATGTTCCGGCTGAACGTGATGATCGTTCGTGACGGGGCAATCGCGTTGCCGTCGCCAACAGCGGAAACGGGGGCGTTGCGGCGCTGGATTGAACTACCGCGCAATACCTTCCGTCCGTCAGGCAAGGCCGTAGTGGAAGTGATACGTGCGTGTACCGGGATCAATCGCGATTCGCGATCGTTGGCGGTGCATCGTGGCTGAGAACGGCGCAGGTCAAACGGTGTTGTTGTCGCAGTGCGGTGCGACGGTGATTCGTCCGGCGACGGTCACGCTGATGGCGGTGTCGTGCCCTTCGCGTGAGTCTACGAACTCCGGTGCCGAGGCTGGCAGCGATCGGTTACGCCGATGAGTGCCGACAGGATTGCTGACCATAGCTCTCCCCATCCGGAGGAGCCGGACCTACACCTACGCGTGACGCTGCGGGGCGAATCGCTCGACTTCGCCGCCTGTCTCACCGCCGCGCTGTTCTTCCTAGAGGAGCAACGGCAGAGGGGCTTCATCGACGCCGTGGCCGTAATCCCTGGCGACACAACAGGTCTGCGGCGTTTGCCGACCGAGCGACTGTACGACGGACCATGAGCGAGTATCAGGAGGCGCTGAGCGAGTGGCTTCGGGCCAAGGACGCGTGGAATCTCGCAGGGGAGCCACAGGCCGGGAGACTCCTCGAATGGCTCGAAGCCGCACGGACACGATTCGTTGATGCACAGCGGCCCTGCGTTGCAAGCGACGACCAGCCTTCGGCGTGAGTTGCTTGTATCTTGTGCCCTGCACGCGGGACACTGTTCTGTTCGGACCGATACGTGAGGGGTGCACATGGGTAGGGACCGCAAGTACACCAAAGCCGAGTTGCGGCAGCGGGAGAAGGACCAGGAAGACCAGAACTGGTTGGCGTGGCTCGCAGACATGGACGTCCAGATCCACAAGTTTTTCACTGAAACAGTGCCGGACCTGCCCGAAAACCCATGGACGGCAGAGGGCTTACAGCACGCTGAAGCTGCGGCGCTGAAACTCTTCCCTGATTGGGAGACGGTACCTCTGCCGGAGAACCGGGATGTCGCAGACCAGTTCTCCCGATATGTGGGGGAGGTTTTCCGCAGGAATTTCGAAGGGATATGGCGGAATGAGCCGTCATTCGATAGCCGCAGGAATCCGCTCGGCTTCGGCCCGGTCATTCATACGCCCGAGAATCCTGAATATCTGGATGTGGTCAATCTACTGACGGCTGCGATGCATCGGCGGACCGGTAACGAGTGGAGCCGCATATTCGGCTACTCCACTGATGGTTTTGCCAAATGGAAGTCAGCTCAGGTCGACTAATGATCTGAGCGTCAGCACCTCGGGGGGTGCATGGTGGATGCCGAAGATGCCCGCTACGAGGCGTATCGGAAACGGAAGCTCGCGCGAGGTGAAGAGCCACGCGCCCGTGAGGACTGGCGTCGTGTCCAAGGAAAATGGGGCCGCTCCCGCGACTTCGGTAACCAATTCAGAGATGGAATGGGGCATATCCTCGGCCGCACCGAAGAAAAAGGATGGGATAAAGAGGTCCACCGGACCACCGATAGAGGGCCGAGATACGACGATATTCGTCACATCGAAATCCGCCATGCCATGGAGTTCAAAGCGGGCAGAGTCACCAAGGACGCATTGCGCCAGCTCGAAAAGGATGAGCATGGGCTTGCACGTGGTATGACCATCGAGTGGTACATGAGGCCGAACGCACGCATCGACCGTGAAGTTGCGGTCAAGATGCAGGAACTTCGCGACAAGTACCCTGGACAGTTCCGTACGGTCGAGATCACTAAGGAACAGTTCAAGCAGGCTATCGAGGTCGGCAAGGAACTCGCCAAACAGCGTGATGCGCAGCAGAAAGCGGTCGAGCGGGCGAAAGTGCGTGCTGAGCAAAACCGTAAAATGCAGCAGCTTCGAGAAGCCGCCGCGCGCGGGCGGGCCGACGCCCCTGAACGGGTAGCGCGGGAACGGAAAACGCTCGAAGTACTCCAGCGTGTAGCGCGGGAACGGGCAGCATCACAAGCCGAACGGGACAGGGTCGCAAGGGAATCCGCCGAACGAGTACTGAGGGAGTTCCCGTTCCCGGTGCCTAGCCAGTCTCAGGAGCGAGGAGCCGTCGAGATTGGGGGCCGAGTTGCCCCGGAGGTGGCCGACGCTGCCAGCGTGGAACGTGAAGCGGCTGACAAGGCGCGTGCAGCCGAGAAAGAACAACTAGCCCGTGACGCAGCGAGAGAGCAAGACGCGGCCAGGAACGCGGCGTACGAGCGGCTACAGGCACAGGGTCGGCTCACCGAGGTGCAACGGCTCCACTGGCTGGGGCAAGGCACCGATCCGCATGGAGCGGTGCGGGAGCCACCGGGACACTCGCCCAACGTCGAGCGCGGTGGTACCGGGCAGGGTCCGGACCGCTCGCGCGGTATAACGCGTGATGGCCGTTAGCTACCCAATGCCTGGGGGTAGGTGCCCCCGCCCCGGTATCGCGGTGGATGCGTCCGGTATAGCAGGAGCAACGCTGTACGGGTTTCCGGGTTGTGTAAACAGGCTGCCCCCCTTGCAAATCTCTAGCGCGAGGAGCGAGGGACCGCTTTGTTCGGCACCCTCTCAAAAGGCCGGGTCGATTGAAATGCTTTTACCCACCAGAAGGCGCGGCGGTGCCGATCGGTCGGGCCGGAACTCCGGAACCCGTACAGGCAGGCAGGCCCTATGCCAACCGCCATCGCTGAGGCGGGCGGGGAGGGGACCGAGCCCAGTCGGCTCACTGCGATGTGTGGTCCCACTGGCAATCGTCTCGTAGTTGGCTCATAGCGTTTGACCTGGTCACGGTCAGTTGGCCCAGTTGGCTCAGTCGGCTCATGCATACGGGTGCCGGTCGGGCCGACCGTCCGTGCGGTTGTGCTGCGGTGGCACCAAGGGGGCGGGAGTTGCTGGCCCGGTCCGACCGGACCACACTGCGGTGGCGTTCGTCGTCCCCGCTCAACTCCGCCGACATGGGGGTGTTCGGGTCTCATCGTTCGCCGCTTTCTGCCGAACACCAGACCGATGGGGTACCGGTAGGTCCCTCCCTCTAGGGCGTGGCCCACTCCTCAGTCATATGGGGCAATATCTGCGCAGCCGGGGGGAGGGGGTCCGAGATGACCGCTGGCCTGCCCTCCTGCGGGATCAGTCGGGATCGGTCGCAACGTGAAAATGGTCGGCGATCTCGCGTGCTCGGCGGGCAGAAGCGCGGGCGTGCTCGGCGAGTCGGCGCGCGGTGGCTTCTCTGGTACGGCCGAGAGACGCGATCTCGTCGTACAGGAGGGCTGCATCGTCCTCGGTTGCGGCGAGCCGGTGGGCTGCATCGATCAGACTCTGTCGCAATGCCGCCGACCGCGCTGCGATCGAGACCCAGCCATGGTCATCGGCCCGTTGTTGCCCCGCTTCGTAACGCTGCCTGCCACCACTAGCAGGCGCTTCCCGGTGGAACTGCTCATCGGTCGCCACACTCCCAGGATGCCCCAGCCAGCACCGATCGAGGAACGCAGCCAGGGGGGAGGGGGTTGGAGGCGACCATTGGCCTGCTCTCTGACATATGGGTCGGTATCCCCCCGAGTTGGAATCGAAAAGGCGCGGATCGAATTTCCTGGATCGGCAGCGGCCGACCCGTCACGCCCGACGCCGCGTAACCCGCCACCCACAACGAAGCCCCGTCCAACTCGCCAAACGGCAAGAAGGGCGGGGCTTCTCTCGTATCGAGCTAAGCCGCACTCGGGTCCTTCCACTCGATCGTGATGAACCGGGGATCGAAGTACTTACCGCCGATCTTGCGGCCACGAGACGCAGGCAGGATCGTTACCGTCATCAACGCATCAACGATCTTGCCCCGCACATCGGGACTGCACGCGTTCCAGGCCGCCTCCATGTCGTCACCAGCGACACCGTCTTCGCCGCGGTCATGATCACCTGCAACGGCATCTTCGGCCTTTCCCTGCTGGTCGGCGCGCTGCGCAGGCGGGTGGCGGTGTTCAACGCCGAGGGCACCGGCGCGGCGCTGGCCACGGTCGCGACGCTGGCCACGCTCAGCCTGGTGCTGCCGACCTTCACCACCAGCCAGTCCGGACCGGAGTTCTCCGCCGGGCAGCTGGCCTTCGCCGCGGTCGCCTCGCTGGCGCTGTACGGGCTGTTCGTGATGGTCCAGACGGTGCGGCATCCGGACGACTTCCTGCCGGTCGAGGGCGACGGCGTGGTGACCGACGACGACGAGCACAGCGAATCGCCCACCGCCAGAGCCGCGCTGATCAGCCTCGGGATGTTGTTCGTTGCCTTGGTTTGTGTGGTCGGGCTGGCCAAGGTGGTCTCGCCGTCCATCGAGTCGGCCGTCGCCGATGCCGGGCTGCCACCCTCGGCCGTCGGTGTGGTGATCGCGTTGCTCGTGCTGTTGCCGGAAACCCTCGCCGCGGTGCGGGCCGCGCGCCGCGATCAGGTGCAGATCAGCCTCAACCTCGCGCTCGGCTCGGCGATGGCGAGCATCGGCCTGACCATCCCGGCGATCGCGGTGGCGACCATCTGGCTGGACGGACCGCTGGTGCTCGGGCTCGGCGCCACCCAGATGGTGTTGCTCGCGCTGACGATCGTGGTCGGTGTCCTGACGGTTGTGCCAGGCCGGGCGACGCTGCTGCAGGGTGGCGTCCATTTGGCTTTGTTCTCGGCTTTTGTGTTTCTTGCCGCCAGTCCGTAGTCCGTATGTTTCAGCTCACATACTGGTCGGCAGATGTCGGACTTCGACGATCCCGTGACCGGAGTCATGGCTGCTCGATTTCGCTGCGGCCAGCGGCTTGACGATTTCGCTGCGCCTGCTTCCGGTGTCACGCGCTCGATGTGTGCTGACGGTTGTCTCCGCGTCGGCCCTCATCTCGCGGGCGTGGCGTCCACCTTGTCCTTTTCGCTGCTTTCGTCCTTCCAGCCATCGTTACGTGATCTTGCTCAGAGTTAGCTCAACTGAGTGATATGCATCATAGCCATAGCCGATATGTGCTGATAACTCGTTGCAGAATGGCCAATCACTTCCAGGTTACAGCTTTGACCAGCACGGGAAGCTATTCATTGGCAAGCTAGCAAGAGGCAATGCTCACACCGTGATCGTCTTTACTGTGACCAAGTGTCACCGATAGCTTCATGGTGCCAGTGACGCCCATCATGGAGAGAACGATTTGAAACTCGCGACACACCAGCTTGGCTGGGACCACACGTGGCTTCCGTGACCGGGGCTCGCTCGCGCGCTTCCGCCGTTCGTATCGTCCGCAAGAATTTCTCCGACACGGTCGTCTCCTCGTTGCGGACCTTCGGGCGAGCCGTCGACATCGCGCAGGAATCGGTGACCGGCACGGTCACCGGGATCGTGCGCGGCCAGTTCCAGTGGCGCGAGGCTACTACGCAGGCATGGCGCTTGGTGACCGTGACGGCGATCCCGGCGATCCTCATCGCGATCCCGTTCGGCGTCATCGTCTCGATTCAGGTCGGCAACCTCATCCACACGCTCGGCGCGGACTCGCTGCTCGGTGCGACCGGCGGCCTCGGCGTGATCAAGCAGGGCGCCCCACTGGCCACCGGATTCCTCCTCGGCGGCGCGGGTGCTGCCGCCATTGCCGCTGATCTGGGCGCGCGCACGATCCGCGAGGAGATCGACGCGCTCAATACGATGGGCATCAATCCGATTCCACGCCTGGTGATTCCACGGATGGTCGCGATGATCGTGGTGGCGCCGTTGCTCAACATCCTCATCATCTTCGTCGGCGTTGTCGCCGGGTACGCGGTCGCGGTCGGCGGTCAGAACGTCACCCCCGGTAGCTACTGGGCCACCTTCGGCTCCTTCACCACCGTCGCCGACGTGTGGGTGTCGCTGCTCAAGGCGGCCCTGTTCGGCTTCCTGGTGGTGGTCATCGCCTGCCAGCGCGGGCTGGAGGCCAAGGGCGGACCGCGCGGGGTGGCCGACGCGGTGAACGCGGCGGTGGTGCTGTCGGTCGTGTCGATCGCCATCGTCAACCTGGGCGTCACCCAGGTGGTCGAGATGTTCCTGCCGACCAGGCTGGTCTGACATGGCATCGACCTATGTGCCCAAGGGCTTGGGCTGGATCTACCGTCGCCGCAGCCTGGTCTTCGCGCGGTTCGAGTCGCTCGGCTTCGTGCTGGCCTTCGTCTGGCAGGTGCTGTCGTCGATCCCCTCGACGCTCAAGCACTATCGCGACGAGACGCTGCGCATCATCTCCGACATGACCTGGGGCCGCGGCTCGGTCATCGTCGGCGGCGGCACGGTGCCGATGATGATCGTGCTCGGCCTGGTGATGGGCGCGTCCGTCGCCGTCGAATCGTTCACCATGTTGAACATGCTGGGCATGGGCCCGGTCACCGGCATCGTCTCCGCCTACGCGACCACTCGTGAGCTCGCCCCCATCGCCGCAGCAATCGGCTTCGCCGCGCAGGCCGGGTGCCGCATCACCGCCGAGATCGGCTCCATGCGCATCTCCGAGGAGATCGATGCGCTCGAGGCGATGGGCCTGCGC
Organism: Nocardia sp. CA-128927; assembly: GCF_050955855.1. Classification (NCBI taxonomy): domain Bacteria; kingdom Bacillati; phylum Actinomycetota; class Actinomycetes; order Mycobacteriales; family Nocardiaceae; genus Nocardia; species Nocardia sp. CA-128927. The sequence continues at coordinate 1,689,662 of NZ_CP192087.1, forward strand.
TCGGTGCCCTTCGTCGTGACCACCCGGGTGATCGCCGGCGCGATCTCGATCGTGCCGACCTTCCTGATCGGGCTGATCCTGGCCTACCTGTCCTGCCGCGGGCTGATCACGCTGGTGCACGGCCAAGCCGCGGGCGTGTACGACCACTACTTCTTCCAATTCGTGTCCGGGTTCGACGTGGTCGCCGCGGTGATCAAGGTGGCCATCTTCGCCACCGTCGTCATCCTCATCCACAGCTACTACGGCTTCTTCGCCACCGGTGGACCCGAGGGCGTCGGCATTGCCTCCGGCCGCGCGGTGCGCGCCTCGTCGGTGGCGATCGTGGCCATCGACATGGTCCTCACCATCGTGCTGTGGGGCTTCAACGCGACGATCAGTTTTACGGGGTAACTGCGATGCCGAAGTATGGAATGCCCGGAGTGGCGGTCGACAAGCAGCGGACCCGGCTGATCGGGGTGGTCGCGTTCGGGGTGCTCGTCGCCGTCCTGGTGGCCGCTGTGTTGTATCGAGAGTTTCGTTCCGACAGCGGTTTACAGATCACCTTGCACACCGAGCAGATCGGCGACGGCGTGCTGGCCGGTACGCCGGTGCGCGTTGACGGAGTACAGGTGGGCACCGTCGCAGCGATCGCACCGGACGATCGGGGCACGCAGCGAGTCACCCTGCGGCTGAATCGCTCTCAACTGCACGGCTTCGACGACAGCATGCGGGTCGACTATGCACCCGCCAACCTCTTCGGTATCAGCGAGATCGCCCTGCGACGTGGCTCCGGCGGGTCCGCGCTGCGTGACGACAGCGTGATCGACCTGACCGGCAGCCATACCGCCGCGGTGTTCGACGCAACCATGGGCAGCATGCTGCGCAGCCTGTCGCAGAGCGGCGACTCGGTGCTGACCCCGCAGATGGCCACGGCGATCAGCCAGGTCTCGCACGACATGAAGGCGTTTACCCCGCTGGCGCAGTCGATTATCCAGGTGGCCCAGATCGTGACCGACAACCAGCGGATGCCGCCCTCCGAACTGGCGGGCAGACTCGGACCCGCGTTCTACGGCGCTGGTGACTTCTCCAGCGCCAACGAGCTGATGGTGTACATCCTTCGGAATACCCCACGGCTGCAGAGCAATCGGGAATCCTTCGACGCGGGCGTGCGGATGCACACCGACACGCTGTTGCCGGGCATCGGCCATCTCGGCGACGCGCTCGGTGGCGATCTCTCCGGTGTCACCGACATGCTCGTGCCCGTGCTGACGCTGCTCACGCGGATGGTGCCGCAGCCACAGCAATCGGGCGCCGATCTCACAGAACTGCTGCGACGCCTGCGCTCGGCGATGCCTGACACCCCGAATGGACCGGTCCTGAACACCGAGATCGATGTAAGCGGAATACCCGTGTTGGCACCGTTGCTGGGAGGTGCCCGATGAAGGTAACTGCCGCCGCGTGGCGGCTGGGGTTGTTCACCTTGGTGATGATCGTCCTGCTCGGCGGCGTCTGCACAGCGATCAAGCGACCGGTGTCGGGTCCCACTGAACCTCACAACGCGCTGTTCACCGATGCCAACGGCTTGAAGGTCGGCGACGACGTGCGCATGTACGGTGTGCAGGTCGGCAAGGTCGACGGCGTCTCCCTCGACGGCGCACAGGCACGGGTCCAGTTGTCACTGAAGACCGACGCGCCGATCTACGACAACTCGAAACTGGCCATCCGCTATCAGAATCTCACCGGGCAGCGCTATATCGACTTGCAGCAACAGCCGCAGCCCGGCAAGCGCATCCCCGGTGGCGCGACCGTCGGCACCGACCACACGGTGCCCTCGTTCGACGTGACCAGCATGTTCAACGGCCTGAAGCCGGTACTGGCCGCCATTTCCCCGGAGGAGATCAACCAGTTCAGCGCGAGCATGGTCGCGCTCATTGAGGGCGACGGCAACGGTATCGGGCCCGCCCTGGAAGCGATCGACAAACTCGCGGCCCACGTCAAGGACCGACAGACGGTGATCGACGCGGTGCTGCAGAATCTGTCCGATCTGCACGACACGGCGGGCGGAAAGATCCATTACATGGTGCCGATTCTGGCCCGGCTGGCCGACATCTTCTCCGGCCTGCAATCCAATATGGCCGGGTTGGCTCAATTCGCGGCGACCGCGCCCTCGGTGCTCGGTCCGCTGGACAACCTTTTCAACGCGCTCGGCCTGCATAGCCCCGACGACGTGGATGCGTTGATACACAAGACCTTCCCCGATCCTCAGCAGGCCCTCGAAGTGTTCGACAAGCTGCCCGGGCTGCTGGCTGGCTTCGACGCGGCCATTCCTCAGTCATCTATGGCGGGCTGGAAGCCGCAGTGCGCCAAGGGGCAGGCCGATGTGCCGCAGGTGCTCGGAGTATTGATCGCAGGACAGCAGGTGGCGGTATGCGCTGGTTGAGCAATTTCTTCGCCGATCGTCGGGTTGTCGGCGACCGGGAGAAGAGGCGACGCGAGATCCGGCTGGGCCTGGTCGGCGTCGCCCTGGTGGCGATCATGGCGGTCGCGGTGGGCGTGCTGTTCGTTGTCCCGTTCGGCAAGAAGACCTATACGGCCGATCTGGCGGAGGCACAGTCGGTGAAGGTCGGTGACGATATCCGTGTCGCCGGGGTCAGTGTCGGCACGGTGAAATCGCTGGAGCTGAAACCGGATCGGGTGGTCATGCGGTTCACCGCTGACTCCGAGGTGTTCGTCGGCGACCAGTCCACGCTGGACGTGCGCATGCTCACCATCGTCGGCGGAAACTATGTGGCGCTGTTCCCCTCTGGTACCACCCCCTTGGGCGGCAAGCACATTCCGACCGACCGGGTCCGGCTGCCGTACAGCCTCGTGCAGACCTTCCAGGCCGCGGCCGAGCCGCTCCGTAAGATCGACGGAGATACCATGCGGCGTAACTTGGCCGCGCTCGGCACCTCTGTCGCGCAGGCCCCGGACACGTTGCGCACCACCCTCGACAGCGTCAACAGCTTCGTCGACGATCTCAGTCGCCAGCACGTGATGATCTCTCAGGCGATCGCCAACGCCGACGAGTACGTGACCATGTACGACGGAGCCAAGGGCTCGCTGGGCAGGCTGGTGCACGTCACCAACCTCATGGAGGACTTGGTGCTGGACAAGCAAGCCGAGCTGCGCGAGGGTCTTCGGCTGTTGAACCAGGTCATCGGCAAGGCTGCGGCTATCGCGCCCAGCTACGCGGAACTGAAGCCGAGGTTGCAGCCGCTCTTGGAGGCGGTGCCGCGGATGGAGGAGCTGCTGAATCGGCTGGACCCGGTCGTCGGCTCCGTGCAGGACATGCAGCAGAAGCTGTCGAAATTGGTCATTCCGGACGGTGGCGTGACGGTCGATCAGTCCGGTCAAACCATCACCGCGCCGGCGGACGCGATCGCGCGGGTGTGCGTACCGGTGCCGGGGAGGAACTGCTGATGTTGCACAAGATACTGGGCTCACGGGCGTTCATGTCGGTCTCGGGTGCGGCCGTGGCGGTCGTGCTTGTGATCGTGGGCTATTTCATCGTTTTCGATCCGATGAGGCAGACCCAGAGCTACTGCGCGATCATGCCGGACAGCGTCGGCTTGTATGTCGGCAATCAAGTGACCATGCGTGGCATTCCGGTGGGGACGGTGACATCCATTGCGGCGCAGGGCAAATCAGTGAGGGTGGAGTTTGCCGTCGAAGCCGGTAAACCGGTGTACGCCGACGCGGGCGCCACCACGCTGGCTGACAGTATCGTCGCGGCCAGGCAACTGGCCGTGGTGTCGACCGGTAAGGACAGCGCGCGCTGGAATTCCGCGCAGTGCATCACCAAGACGATGACGCCCAAGAGTGTCACCGAGACATTGAACGCCGTCGCGAAGCTGTCGGCGGAAATCTCGGGTCCGGACTCCAAGACGCCCGACGCGCTTGCCCACGGGTTGTCCGAATTGAACGCGGCTACCGCGGGCACCGGGCCGCAGATCAACGAGATCATCAAGAAACTGAGTGGTGCCATGGTTTCGCCCGATGCCGACATCGGTCATCTGGTCGGCGTCTTCGACGCCTTCTCCTCGGTCGGTAAGAAGGTCGAGGAGCATTGGGGCGACATCGAATCGATGTTCACTCGGTTGACGCCGGTGCTCTCCGCGTCTCGGACGGACCTGCTGGAGCCAGGTGCGGACGTGGTCGATGGGCTTGCGCAGCTGCTTCCGGTGCTCAACGATCTCACCACCAACTTCGGTGACCCGATCATGAAGGCTCTCGACTTTACCGTGCCGCTGGTGAAGTTCCTGCGTGCCCGGGTCGGCTCAGTGGCCCAGATCATCTCGATGACGCCGGTGCTGACCGACGCGTTCCGATCGGTGGGTAATTCCGGGATCGCTTACGCCCCGCCGAAGGTCGCGATTCCCCAGCAGCATGCCGACCAGGTCTGCGCGGCGTTGAATGCCATGGCGCCGGGGCGCTGTACCGCCGACGGTGGCCTGGCGAAGATCGATATGGCGGCCCTGATGTTCGGATTGGCAGGTGGGCGATGAAGTTTAATCGAGACGAAACAGGGCGGTTGAACGTCTCATTTCACCGGCGGCAATACGAAAGACATAGGGGTGGTGTGCGTTTCGTAACCGGCCTCGCGGTGGCTATGGCAGCCGTGCTGCCCGCCGCGGGCTGTGCCTTCGACCCCTCGTCGGTTCCCCTGCCCGGCTCCGAGGTCTCCGGCGCTACCTACGACATCCGGATCCAGTTCGAGAACGTGTTGAACCTGCCTGCGCGGGCGAAGATCATGGCCAATGGTGCTCAGGTCGGCACGGTTTCGAGTGTGTCGGTGGTGGATTCGGCCAAGACCGGTGGTCGCGGCGGCTACGTGGTGGTCGACGCTCGCATCTCGAAGTCGGTGCAGCTACCGGCGGCTACACGTGCCGAACTACGGCAGAACACGGTGCTCGGCGATATCCACCTCGCGCTGCTCACCCCGCCCACCGGCTTCGACAAGTTGTTGCCCGCGGCGGGCACCATTCCGCTTTCGCAGACGAAACCGCCGGTGCAGTTGGAGGACACGATGGCCGCGCTGGCCACGTTCACCCAAGGCGGTGCGGTGCAGCAGGTGCAGGACACCATCGAACAGCTCAACGGCGTCCTGCCGAAGGATCCCGCCCGGACCGCGCAGATCGGCAAGACCATGGCCGACAATGCCGTCGACCTGGGCAATCACCTGGACAAGCTCGATTCGCTGCTCGACGGTATCGACAACAACTCCATAGCCCTGCACAAGATCCGGCCGGAGCTCGCGCAGCTGCTGACACAGGAGTCGGTGGATCAGATGAATGGCATCGCCCCATCCGTTGTCGGCGTGTTCAAGATCTTCAGTCAGCTCGCTCCGATCGGCACGTCGCTCACCTGGTTGGGGCCGTTGCTGAACAGCGCCGACGGCACGGTGCAGGCCTTGCTGCCGTTGCTGGCATCGGCAGGGTCGGTGGATCTGAGCCATCCGTCGAATCTGCAGGCAGTGGTTTCGCTGGTGCGCGACAAGATCATTCCGTTCGCGGAGCACGGCCCCAAAGTGAACATTGTCGGCATTAAGACCGATGGCGCCGGCGTGGTGCCCATTCAGGACCAGACCGACCGGATCATTCAGACGCTACGCATGATCGGAGTCGTCCGATGAAGAGTCGTCCGATGAAGCTCGGGTCGCTCGCCTCGCTGGGCGGCATCGCCGCCACCATCGTGCTCGGCGCGGGGTATCTGACCTTTGGGGTAGTGCGAGTCGACCCGCTGGCCGACTACACCCACGCCACCATGGTGCTGGCCAATTCCGGTGGGCTGGCCGTCGGCTCGCCGGTGCTGCTCACCGGTATCGAGGTGGGCCGCGTCAACTCGGTGACCAACAGCGTCGGTGGCATCGAGGTCGGCTTGAAGCTCGTCGCCGACCGTCAGGTGCCCGCCGACAGCGTGGTCACCATCGAGCATCTGTCGGCGCTCGGCGAGCCGTACGTCGAGTTCCGGCCGAATTCCGATGGCGGACCGTACATTCGGGACGGACAGCAGCTGAAGACCGCCAATGTGCGCACGCCACTGTCGATTCCTGAGGTCGCTCGTATGGCCACCAAAACGCTGAACCAGCTAGATCCGAAGGTCGTCAGCTCGCTGGTGGACACGGCCGAGAAGTCCCTGGTCGGCACCGACGGCGCGATCCCCAATCTAGAGCGCTCGGGCGATCTGCTCGCCGCGGCCGTCATGAGCCGCAACCCTCAGATCGTCTCGCTACTCAACAGCCTGCAGAACACGGCCACCAATATGGATTGGGTGGGCCCGTCCTTCAGCGCCGCCGCACCCGAGTGGGTCAAGTTCGCTCAGGCGCTGAGCAATGTGGTCACTCACGTGGGCCGCATGGTCGACAGCGAGCCGATCGATCAGTACACCAAAGGCAACGGGATCGCTCCGTTCACCGAAAAGAACGTTGCTATGTTGCGCGAGCTCCAACCAGAGTTGAGTTCCCTTGCTCCGGCGTTGCGTCCCCTGGTCGACGCGATCACCTCGTCCGCGCCGCGGATCGACATCTCCGCCCTGATCTCCCAGGTCCTCGCCGACGTCGACGCCGACGGCGCCGTCAAGGTGCGGGTCGCCATCAAATAGGAAAGGAGGCCGCGATGTCGAACGACGTTGTGACCGAACCGAAGCCGGCAACCGATGAGCAGGAAGACAGCGCTGCCGCGCCCGCGGTGGCCAAGAAGGCGCGGACTGTGTCGATCCGCCTGTCGACCGTCGCGTTCGGTGTCGCGCTGGTGGGACTGGCCGCCGCGGGTGTGGTCTTCGCTTCGATGTGGGCATCGGCGCGTGGCGATCTGAGCGATCGTGACGCCGCGGCCGCCGCCGACCAGCACGCCCAGCAGGTCGCCACCGACTACGCGGTCGGTGCCTCCAACATCAACTTCCAGGACGTCAACGCCTGGATCGCCAAGCTCAAGACCAACACCACCTCGCAGCTGGCCAACAAGTTCGACGCCACCGCGCCGAAGCTGCAGGACATCCTCGTTCCGCTGAAGTGGACCTCGACCTCGACGCCGATCACCGCCAAGGTGATGAGCAGCGACAACGGGGTCTACAAGGTGAATGTGTTCCTCAACGTCACCTCGACCAGCGCCCAGACACCCGAGGGCGCGCAGACCACGGTCACCTACACGGTGAATGTGGATCCGAACAATGGCTGGAAGGTCGCCGACGTCGGTGGGGTCGCGGGCGCGCTGCCCAAGCAGTAACCCGCAATATCGGAGCACCTCCCCAGCAAATGAGTTTACCGGCAGCTATTTCTCGTAAATGGCTTCTACCTGCATAAATGAAAATCCCATAAAGCGAACATTGACCCAGCAACCTTCGGGTAGCGTGCCAAGAAGATCAGCATTCGTACCGGTATTTCCTGTCCGACAGTGAAGGCGGTTTCGATGGTGGCACCCGGCGGCAGTCACGAACCCGACGACGGTCGCGCAACCGACAACCGCGCCCTGGTCGTCGCGGCGGTAATCGCCGCGGTCCTGGTGCTGGTGGTCGCGATCGGCCTGCTGCTGCGGTCGAATCAGGACTCGAAGGACGCGAAGTCGTCATCGACGACCTCCGCGAGCCTGTCGCCCAGCGTCAACCCCGCTCCGGCCGCCGGTGTGGCGCCGAACCGGGTGAGTCCGGGTCCGGCGACGCCGGTCGGTCCGGTGCCGCAGCCCGTCCGCAAGATCGGCGACGACTGCTCGGCGGGCGGTATCGCCGCGCAGTGGAATCTGCGCGCTGGTCAGTGGGCGTGTGTTCCGCAGGGCCAGGGCGGTGACGGGCACCGGGTCGGTGACGACTGCTCGCACGACGGCATCGTCGCGCAGTGGGGGCGAGGCCCGGACGGGCGCTCGGTCTGCCTCCCGCAGGGGCAGGGGCGCGACGAACACCAGGTCGGCGAGGATTGTTCGCACGAGGGCGTGGTCGCGCAGTGGTCGTTGACCTCGGATGGCCGGTGGGTCTGCGTCGCGCAGGAGGAAGGTGGCGGTCCGGAACCGTTGCCCGCGAATCCTGGCCCTCCGCCCGCGAATCCCGGACCTCCGCCTGCGAATCTCGTTCCGCCGCCGGTGAATCCGGAACTGTTGCCTGCGAATCCGGAGCCGCCGCCGGTGCCCCCGCTGCTGAATCCGGTTCCGCCGCATGCCAATCCGGGTCCGCCGCATGTCAATCCGGTTCCGCCGCCCGCCAAGCCGGAACCTTTGCCCGCTCCCGGCCCCCGTTAGGTTCCTCGAAAATCGATCGACACGGCTGAGATGCTCGATGTCGTGACTGTCGTGCCCGAGTTCTTCGCTACCCGACTCGCCAACCAGGAGGGCGCACCCGCCCGCGCCTGGCTCGACCGCCTGCCCGACCTCGCGGCGCGGTATGTCGATCGCTGGCGGCTCACCTTCGACGGCCCGCCCATGCACGGCTACGGCGGGCTCGTGCTGCCCGTGCGGCGCGCGGACGGCACCGCGGCCGTGCTCAAGCTGAACTACCTGACGCCCGAAACCAGGGACGAGCCCGTCGCGTTGGCCGCGTGGCAGGGTGACGGTGCGGTGCTGCTCTACGAGAGCGATGCCGACGACGGCGCGATGCTGCTGGAACGTCTGGAGGCCGGACGTGCACTGCACACCGAGCCGATCGATGACGCCGTACGGATCACCTGCGAACTGCTGCGCAGGTTGGCTATCCCGGTGCCGCAAGGCATTTCACGGAACCTGCGGACCGAGTCCGCAGGCTGGGCCGAGGAACTGCCGCAGGAGTGGGCCCGGCTCGGCGCACCGTACCCGCGCAAGCTGCTGGACGTGGCCGTCGAGGTGTGCACCGAGCTTGGACCCGTCGCGGACCAACTGCTGGTGAACGAGGACCTGCACTTCGAGAATGTGCTTGCCGCAGCACGCGAGCCGTGGCTGGTCATCGACCCGCAGCCGCTGGCGGGCGATCCCGAATTCACCACCCTGTCGCTGTTGTGGAGTCGCCGAACCGAATCCGCGCTCGACGACCGCTTCGCCGCCATCGTCGACATCGCGGGATTCGATGCCGACCGGGCACGTGCGTGGACGCTCGTGCAGTGCGCCCGGAACTGGCTGTGGTTCGCCGAGGAGGAAGACTGCGACGACCCCGGCTACCCGTCCGTCCAGGAGATCGGACCGTGGACGTTGCGCTGAATCTTCATGCGTGCGCGGTCTTTCCGCCATCGATGACCAGTTGGGCGCCGGTGAGATATGGGTGTTCGGGGGAGGCGAGGGTGAGCGCGAAGGCGGCGATCTCCGCTGCCGTGGCCAGGCGGCCGAGCCCCGGAACGTTGCTGCCAGCCCACTGTTTCATCATCACCTGGTACACGTCATCGGGGATGTTCTCCATTCCGCCTGCCCGGCGCACCAACTCGGTGTCGGTGGTGCCGGGGATGAGCGCGTTGACCCGGATGCCGTTGGCCGCGTAGTCGAGCGCCGCGGCCTGAACGAGGCCGACCAGGCCACGCTTGCTCGCGGTGTACGCGCCCTTACCCGCGTCCGTCGCGAGGGCGTTGCTCGACGAGGTGACCACGATGGTGCCGCCGCCGCGCCGAATCAGATGTGGCACTTCGTATTTGATTGCGAGGAAGGTGCCGCGCAGGTTGATGTTCAGCACCCGATCGAATTCCTCGGTGCTGTACTCGTGCAGCTTCTTCTGCACGGTGATACCGGCGTTGTTGAACGCGACATCCAGTCCGCCATAGGTTTTCACGGCCGAGTCGACGAAATTGCGGACATCGTCCTCGATCAGCACATCCGCGCGGATGTATGTCGCCTCACCGCCTGCGGCGCGGATCTCGCGTTCCACCGCACGACCGCGATCCTCGCGTCGCCCGCAGAACGCGACCCGTCCGCCTTCCGCGGCGAACAAACGTGCCGCGGCCGCGCCGATGCCCGAGGTGGCACCGGTGATCAGCACGGTCTTGCCCTCGAACCGCCGCAGCGCGGCCGGTGTGAACTTCGGTGGGTTCGAATTCGTCCCCAGCGCAACACCTCCGGCGAGACCGGCGGCCGCGCCGACCGCTAGACCGGATGCGGCGGCCATCGTGCCGAGTAGTCGCCTGCGGCTCGGTTGTGGTTTGTCCTTTGCTGTGCCGGGTTCGGCTGCCTCGGTCGAATTGCGGAGCTCGCCACCGTCGGACACTCGCGCCGAGTCGTCGTCGTTCGTCATGCCACAACCCTCGCGGCAGCCGAGATCCGACAACTCCGCCCGCGGGCCCGAATCTCGGCCGCTCGGAGGAGGGCGCTCCTCCGGAGGGAGGAGCCGGGCGCTCCTGGCGCACGGCATGATGGGGAACGTGGTGAGTTCGGCTGGGGTGACACGCGGGGTGGAATCGTGGCTCGACGTGCGCTTCTTGCCGGTGCGGTTGTTGGTGCTCGCGGTTGCGGCGGTGGGGTGCCTGCTGTTCCTCGCCGATTCGCCGAGCGTGCTCGACTGGACGATCGGGCTGCTCGCGGTGCTGGTGACCGCGGGCGGGGTGCGCTGGCCGTTCCTCACGTCATTGCTGGTGAGCGGCCTGCTGCTGCTCGGCTTCGAGATCGGCGACACCGGCCCGGTGGTGGCCAAGGTCGCCGCCGCGATCGCGTTGGTCGAACTGTCGACCCGGCGGTCCGGCTGGCAGCCGTGGCTGGCCGCCTGCGCATTGGCCGGTGCCTATCTCTTGCATCCCAGCGGTGACCTCGCCGCGAACGGTTATCGAGCGGTGGTCATGGCGGGTGCGCCGGTGCTGATCGGCATGCTGCTGCGCACGGCGCGCGAGGGTGCCGACCACGCGCGGCGCGAGGCGCACGAGATCGCCCAGCGTCGCGACGCCGAGGTGGCCGCCGCCCGGGCCCTCGAACGCACGGCTATCGCACGGGAATTGCACGACCTGGTCGCGCACCACGTGTCCTCCACGGTGCTGCGCGTCGGCGTCGCCCGGCATGCCATGCCCGACGCGCCACCCGGGGCACTCGAAGTTCTCGACGACATCCACGCCAGTGGCAAGGAAACCCTCGCCGACCTGCGCAGGCTGGTCGCCATCCTGCGGGATCCGGCGATGACCGGTGACTCCTTCATCGCCCCCGCCGACCTGCCCGCCGCACTCGCCGCCGTGGTGGATCGCGCACGGCAGTTGGGGATCACGGTGGATGCCGAGGTGACCGAGGACGTCATCGATGTCGATGCGGTACTTGCCCTTACGCTGCTGCGACTCACCCAGGAGGGAGTCTCGAACATCGCGAAGCACGCCGGGTCGGGTACGGCCGCGCAGTTGACCATTGCCATGCAAGACGGCGATGTCCGATTCACGTTGCGCGACAAAGGATCTTCGCCGAAGCCTCGCAACGGCGCTGCGGCGAATCGTTCCGGCGGACACGGGCTCGGCTTGATCGGACTGCACGAACGCGTCGAACTGCTCGGCGGCGAATTCACCGCCGCTCGCGTCGGCACGGAATGGCAACTCGCAGCGCGTCTTCCGCTCGGCAGGCCGGTGGCGTCATGACGATCCGCGTCCTCATCGTCGACGATCAGCACCTGGTTCGCGCGGGCCTGCGCATGCTCTGTCAGACCGACGACGACCTGGAAGTGGTGGGGGAGGCCGCCACCGGCACCGACGCCGTCCGGCTCGCCGAGCAACTGAGCCCGGACGTCATCCTGATGGATCTGCGCATGCCCGGCATGGACGGAATCCGCGCTACCGCAGCGATTCTCGCGGTCCGACCAGCCACCCGCGTGCTCGCGCTCACCACCTTCGACGACGACGATCACCTCTACCCGGCGCTCGCCGCAGGGGCCTGCGGCTTCCTCGTCAAGGATGCCTCGCCCACCGACCTGCTCCAGGGTATCCATCGTGCCGCCGCAGGCGATCATCCGTTCTCACCCGATGTGCTGCGCCGCGTGGTCGACTCCGCACTGGCGGGACGTACCGCTCCGTCCGCGACCGAGTACGTCCCGCCCCAGGGCCTGACAACCCGCGAAGCCGAGGTGCTCGCCCTCGTCGCCGAGGGCCTCGCCAACGCCGACATCGCCACCCGCCTGCACCTCGGCATCACCACCGTCAAAACCCACATCACCAACCTGATGGCCAAAACCGGCACCACCAACCGCGTCCAACTCGCGGTCCTCGGCGTCCGCGAGCGCTGAAATTGGCTGGACAGGGCTGAGAGGCTCGATAGGTGAGTATTGTTCCCGAGTCTTTCGCCGAGCGTCTTGCCAGGAACGAGGGGGAGACGGCGCGGGCATGGCTCGCCACGCTGCCCGCGCTTGCCGAGGAGTACATACGACGCTGGCAACTGCGCGTCGACGGTCCCGTGATGCACGGCTGCGCCGGGTTGGTGCTGCCCGCCACCAGGGCAGACGGCACCTCGGTCGTGCTGAAACTGAGCATCGTGACGCCGGAGACCCGCGACGAACCGCTCGTCCTCGCTACGTGGAACGGCGCGGGCGCCGTGCGACTGCTCGACAGCGACGCTGAGCATGGCGTGCTGCTGCTCGAGCGCCTCGATTCGACGCGATCCTTGCTGACCGAGCCGATCGACGACGCCGTGCGGATCGCCACCGGCCTGCTGCGCCGCCTCGCGATTCCGGCACCGCCCGGCCTCGGCCGCGACCTGCGAGACGAAGCCGAGCGACATGCGGCCGAACTGCCCGCAGACTGGCAGCGCCTCGGTGCACCGTTCCCGCGCAAACTGCTGGACGCGGCCGTCGATGCGTGTAACCAATTGGGCCCCAACGCAGCCCGGCTTCTGGTGAACGAGGACCTGCACTACGAGAACGTGCTGGCCGGGACGCGCGAGCCCTGGCTGGTGATCGATCCCAAACCCCTCGTCGGCGACCCCGAATTCACCACCCTGTCGCTGATCTGGAACCGTCGATCGGAGTCGTCGCTGGACGAACGCTTCGCTGCGATCGTCGACGGCGCGAGCCTCGACGCCGATCGAGCCAGAGCATGGACACTCGTTCGCGCAGTGCGGAATTGGCTCGACTTCCTGGCCACCGACGACCTCGATGACGACGGCTACTTCGCGGTGCAGGGTATCGCGCCGTGGGCGATGCGCTGAGTGTGCTTGCTATGCGGCGAAATTGGGCACGACGAACCGTTCGACCAGCGCACGCTCCGTGGCGGGATCGGGTGCGGGCCAAAACAACAGTGACAGCACCACCCGGACGATCCACTGGCCTGCGGCGGGGTCGTCGCTGGCGATTCCGGTGAGTGCGCGGGCGGCGTCGGCGAGGCGGGGGTTGCCTGCGAGGAACGCGTCGATCTCCTGCGGTGTGCTCGCGTTCAGGAACGCGACGGCTACCGGATCGGCGCGGACGGCCGACAATGCCGCGAGGATCGCCTGCGCCACCCGCTCGGGACCGCTGAGCGGCGCGACCGAGCGCTGAATGAGCTGGGCGATCCGGGCGGTTGCCGCGGCCAGCACCGCCTCACGCAGGGCGGATTTGCCGCCGACGTATCGGTAGACGGTCGCCCGTGAGCATCCCGCCTGTGCGGCGACGTGGTCGATGTTCAGTCCGTTCATGCCGTTGCGGTCGATCAGGTCGGCGGCGGCCGCGTGAATGCGCTCGATGGCGAGCGCATGTCGGTCGCCGCCAGCCAGCCAATCCGGTTGTCCGGGCATCGGGAACCTCGATTCGGCCGAGATACGGTCAAACGATTTTGTCTCATAGTGAGATGGATTCGATCAGTTTGCCACATCGATCCGCAGGTCCCTCCGGTTTGCGAGACGGCGGCCTACAACAGCGATGACCAGCCGATTCTCACTTTCCCGAAACTGTTGACTAGGGCTGTGGAGGTGCCGAAATCTGTTGTAGAGAAACAGCTATCGGCTCCACGGAAAGGCTGCGGCGATGACCAATGCGCTGGACGCGATCGACCTGTTCGAGCCGGGCCTGCTCGACGACCCGTACCCGTTCTATGCACGGCTGCGCGCGGACTCACCGGTGCATCGCGTGGCGGGCACCGATTTCTTCCTGGTGAGCCGGTGGGACCTCGTGGTCGAGGCGACCAACCGGGTGACGGACTTCTCCTCGAACCTGACCGGTGCGCTGGTCCGTCAGCCGGATGGCTCGTCGGCGGTGTTCGGCTTGGATGATCGGGGTGAGGCCGTGCATGTCCTCGCCACCGGTGACGACCCCGAGCACCTGCGGCATCGGAAGATGGTGCTGCCAGCGTTGGTCGCGAAACGTATTCGGGCGCTGGAGCCGATGATCGCCGCGACCGTAGAGCAGTTGTGGGAGAAGGGGTTCGACGGAGAACGAATCGAGTGGATGTCGGCGATGGGGGATCGCCTGCCGATGACCATGGTCGCCGGTCTGATCGGTCTGCCGGACAGTGACGTTGCGCGGCTGATGAATTGGGGATACACCAGCACCGAACTGCTCGCCGGGATGGTCACGACCGAACGTCTCGGCGCGGTCGTCACGGCCTCGGTCGAGTTGGCAGGCTACCTGTACGAGAAGTTCGCCATAGCCTGCCGCGAGCCAGGAGACGACCTACTCGGTGACCTTGCCCGTGCCTGCGCCGCAGGTGATCTCGGCCGGGAGGTCGCCGTTGTGATGCTGGTCCAATTGGTCGGCGCGGGTGGTGAGTCCACGGCAGGTTTGATCGGCAATGCCGCCCGGCTCCTCGCTATGGATCAGGCCATGCAGCGCCGCGTTCGTGCCAATCCGGATCTGCTCGAACCCTTTCTCGAAGAGGCACTTCGGCTGGAATCGCCCTTCCGCGCCCACCACCGCCACGTGGTCAGCGATACCGAGTTGGGCGGCGTAGAGCTGCCTGCGGGCAGTCACCTGCTCTTGCTGTGGGGTGCCGCGAATCGTGATCCGGCGGTCTTCGACGATCCGGATGAGATCCGGTTGGATCGCCTCGTCCCGCGCGGGCATCTGGCCTTCGGCAAGGGCCTTCACTTCTGCGTCGGCACCGCACTGGCACGGTTGGAAGCCCGCATTGCCATCGCCGCACTACTCGAACACACCGACACGTTCCGCATGGTTCCCGGTGCAGCACAATGGGTCCCGAGCATCTTCGTCCGCCGTCACCAGCACCTCGCTTTAACCACCGGCTGAACCGCCCCGCGCACGAATCATCCACGCGCGCACTGAATTGCTGGCAATTTCACGCGCAGCAGCACAACTCATGCGCGGCGAGCGAAGAGCGGTCAGTGTGGGTGCTGGGCGGCGTACCTCGCGCGCTCCAGTGCGCGGCGGCGCGTGCGTTCCGGACTTTCCAAGTCGGCGGGGAGTCCGTGTTTGGCCAACCTATGCGCGCGGTTCATCGGCATGAAGGCCGCCGTGTAGAACAGCGCGAGGAGCACGGCGAGCAGCACCATCGAACCGCGTAACCACAGCTCGCCGGGGAAGAGCAGGAACACGACGAACAGGGGAGTGAACGGGATCATGCCGCGCACGATGTGGCGGGTGGTCGCGTGTTTTCCGGCGAGGTCGTTACGCACCCAGTCGGTCATCGAATCGGGCAGGCGGCGGCCGAAGGCGTAGCCGATCCACTGGATCGGGTTGGGCCGCCGCGATTTTCGGGTCATGCGCAAACTCCTAACGGGTGTTGCGGATAGGGCTAGACCGACAGAGATCGGCGCGCCGCCTCGTTGACGCGAGTGAGCACCTCGCGGAGTTCCTCGAGGTCGGCGAGGGTGACGCCGAGCCGCTCGACCACCGCGGGCGGGATCTTCTCGGCCTGCTTGCGCATCGCGACACCGGCCTGCGTCAGGTTCACCACCAGGTTCCGCTCGTCCCGGCTGTCGCGTTCGCGCGTGATCAGCCCGGCGCTCTCCAACCGCTTCAGCAGCGGCGACAGCGTCGGCGAGTCCAGCTGGATCGCCTCGGCGATCGCCTTCACCGACATCGGCGCCTCGCCCCACAGCGCGAGCATCACCAGATACTGCGGGTGGGTGAGCCCGAGCGGTTCCAGCAGCGGCCGATAGACGCCGAGCACCGCGCGATTGGCCACCGCCAATGCGAAGCACACCTGCCGGTCGAGCTGCAGCGGATCGTCCATCTGTCCTCCTGTAGAACTGTCATCAATGTTAACGCACAAACAGTTAACGCATGAAGTGTATGCGCGACATCACGTCGGAGAAGCGTGGCTCCGGCCCGGATGATCATTAGTTTGAGACGCATGCAGAACGAGGCAGGCCGCATCCACGAGCTCGACGCCGTGCGCGGATTCGCCCTCTGCGGAATCCTGGTCGTCAACATCTGGCAGCTCACCGACATGGCCGCGGTCCGCGCACCCGGCGAGATGGTCCCGCTGCGCCACCTGCTCTCGGTGCTGTTCGAAGGCCGCTTCTTCCCGATCTTCTCGTTCCTGTTCGGCCTGAGCTTCGCGCTGTTCCTGGACAGTGCGGCCCAGCGCACCGACCGCCCCCGGCTGGTCCTGATCCGCCGCCTCGTCGCACTAGGCGTCCTCGGTTTCATCCACCACCAATTCCAACCCGGCGAAGCCCTACTGCCCTACGCCCTGGTCGGTTTGGTGATCCTGCTACCCGCCACCGCCCTGCCGCGCTTGGCGATCCTGGTCTCCGGACTCGCGGCAACAATCGGCGTCGCGGTAACCCTCGGCGGCGGCTTCGGCCTGGTGCCGGGCCTATTCCTGCTCGGCCTGGCCACCGCCCGCTACGGCATCGCCGACACCCTCGACGAACGCACCTGGCAAATCACCGCCCTCTTCGCCCTGGCCCTCCCCGCCGCCGTACTAACAGCAATGTGGGAGTACCGCACCCCCTACCTGGATCTCTTGGCCAGCAGTGCCCCACCGATCGCCGGCCTGCTCGGCGCCCTCACCTACCTCACCGGCTTACTACTGATCCTCCGCACCGAAACCGGCGCAGTCCTCTCAGAAGTCCTGGAACCAATGGGCCGAATGGCCTTGACCAACTACGTCTCCGCCACCGCCCTGATCCTCCTAGCCGAACCCCGACTCGCCCTATCCGGCTCCGCCAAGTACAGCGTCCTCCTCGCCGTAGCCGCCGCCATCATCGCCATCCAGGCAATCGCCAGCTGGGCCTGGCTGAAGCTCTTCTACTACGGCCCCCTCGAATGGATCTGGCGCTGCATCACCTGGTGGGACCTGGTCCCGGCCCGCCGTACCCCAGAACCCATTCGGTATTCATGAGGTAAGCGGCACATCAGCCGGTTTGGTCATGGCCCGAGAATCGCTCGGATCTGGTCGGCGGCACGGCGGGCGACGGCCTCGTCGACGATGGCGATCGGTTCGTCGGTACCGGCGAACCACCCCGGCCCGACGGTGAACGGAGCGCCGGTAAGGGCGACGCCGACCGGTCCGAGGGAGCAGATGATCGCGTCGCCCGACAGCGGATCGGTGACGACTTCGACAATGATGTATTGGCGCCGAATGCGGTGGTAGTCATCGGAACTCACGATGAGGCAGAGCATGCCGCCGGGCAGCACGGAACCAGACGGGGCGTGCCAGACCTCGCCGAATCGAGGCAGTGACATCAGTCGGCGGACCGCCGCTGGGCGATGAGGGCAGCGGTGACCGCGGTGGCTCGGTCGGGGGTATGGCCCGCGGCGTTGAGCGTGGCGCTGTCCGCGGCGATCCGCTGCCGAAGGTCGTCGCGATGGATCAGCCGAGCGAGGTATGCGGAGCGATCGAGCTGCTCGGCGTCGGCGCGGCGCTTGAGGATCTCGAGAGTTTCCTCATCGAGCGAGATCGACGTCTTCCGTCCAGCCATACCGTCAACTATACCGCCGCTGGCGGTACGCAGACCAGATGAGACAGGACCGTAGGTTCCTGGCAGGAGCAATCGCATCGCTGAACCCCCTTTTCACAGCCGCACGGTTGATCACTCTCCACGTATTCGATCCCGTCGGGAGCCTGGATTGGGCTGGATTCGGCGCGCCTATACGTCCGGCAGCGCGAGTTGCCTCGGTACGGCGCGGCGGGTGGGTAACTTTGGCGGGGCATCGCAGACTGGACGGTCATGGACCAGTTGGTGCTGATGTTTGTGATCTTGTTTGCCGCGATCTTCGCGGAGCCGCTGGGGAAGCGGTTGGGGGTTGCTTCGGCGGTGTTGATGACGGTGTTCGGGTGTGTGGTGGCGCTGGTTCCGTTTGCGCCGCGGATCAATGTTCTGCCGGATTTGATCCTGCCGTTGGTGTTGCCGCCGCTGTTGTATGCGGCGTCGCGGCGGACTTCGTGGCGGCAGTTCGCGGAGAACTGGGGGCTGATCGCGCTGCGGGCGTTCGGGCTTGTGGTTGCGACGGCGGCTGGGGTGGCGGCGGTGTTCCATGCCTGGTATCCGGGGCTGCCGATCGCTGCGGCTGTTGCGTTGGGGGCGTTGGTGGCTCCGCCGGACCCGGTGGCGGCGACCGCCTTGGCGGGGAGTCTGGGGTTGCCGCGTCGTTTGGTGGTGGTGCTGGGTGGGGAGGGGCTGTTCAACGACGTTACGGCGATCGTCATCTATGGCGTCGCGGTCCAGGCTGTGGTGACCGGCAAGTTCTCCGCGCCGCGTGCCGCTGCGGAATTCGTGATCTCGGCGGTGGTCGCGATCGCCGTCGGGTTGGTGCTCGGGTGGGCGGGGAGTCGGCTGACGAACTATCTCGCGGAGGCGACGTGGCAGGTGTCGTTGAGTCTGCTGTTGCCGTTCGCCGCATACGGACTGGCCGAGGCGTGGCACGGATCCGGCGTGCTCGCCGTGCTGGTGTGTGCGTTGTATCTGACCGACGCCGTCACCGAATTCGCCGACTCGGACTACCGACTGGTCGGTGCGTCGTTCTGGGACATCATCGAAATGCTGTTGAGCGGCTTCGCCTTCGGCCTCATCGGCTTGGAGCTCGGCGCGGTACTCGATGCGACAGGCCATGATTGGCCGAGGCTGCTCGGCGGCGCGGGTGTGGTGGTCGCCGTGGTGGTCGGTCTGCGCCTGGTCTGGCTCCTGACCACCTGGGCGATCGGGCGAGCCTGGTGGCCCAACGCCGACGAGCCGTACACCTGGCGGGAGACGGTCGTCACCTGGTGGGCCGGTATGCGCGGCGTGGCGACTGTCGCACTGGCACTGGCCATTCCGCTCGTGACCGACGACGGCAAGGACTTCCCCGGTCGCACCGAAATCCTGTTCACGGCCTTCGTCGTCGTCCTGTTCACACTGCTGCTACAAGGACCGACGCTGCCGTTCGTCGTCCGGCTCACCGGTGTGCACGCGGACACCCAGAAGGAACGCGAACTCGAACGCCAGCTGTGGGAGCGCGTGATCAAGGCGGAGATGGTCCGGCTGAAAGAGATTGCCGCCGAACAAGACCTACCCGATGACGTCTACGAACGACTCCGCGACGGCTTCCGTCAACGCATGGCGCGAGCCGACCCGCAGGCCGCCGACGCGGATGCCAAGTCGGAGGCCGTGCGAAACGCGAAGCTGGTCAGGAAGTTCCGCGACATCCGCGAGGACGTCGTCGAAGCGGGCCGCCGCGAAGCCCTCAACGCCCGCCGCGAACCCGGCATGCCGCCGGACCTCGTCGACCGGGTAACCAGACGACTCGATCTCGGCAGGCGATAGACCGGGTAGCGGCCGAGTTGACCAGGCGGACAACAAGATCAGCTGGCCGACACCCCGGTGTTCCGGATGGCCTCGAGCACCTCGTTGTAGGTGAGGTCGGAGTTCACGGTGGCGGACTCGGACGGCACGTCGATGTCGACGTAATCGACGCCGTTGACGCTGCGCAGCGAGGATTCGATGGCGGAGGCGGACTCGTGGGTGACGTTGTGCAAGGTGATGGTGTACGAACTCATGACCATCGAATAGACCGAATCGACGGGCGTAAACGCCGACGAACAGTCGAGTTCGATTACCTACGTTTGGTTGTCGAGTCCCCGGGAATAGCCGGGATGTCATACAACTCGACACAACAGGATTGTCATGATCATCATCATCGGGCTCGTCGTCTTGATCGCAGCAGTGATCGTCGGGGTCGCCGGCGTGGTGGCGAACAACGGCGAAGCCAACTTCCTACCAAGTGATTTCGCCGTCTTCGACTACCACTTCCACGGCTCCAGCGGTTTGCTGTTCGGCTACGGCATCGTCCTCGGCGCCATCGGCACGGTGGGCTTGGCCCTCCTGCTGACCGGTGTCTGGCGTGTCTCGCGCCGCAACATGGTGGCACGTCGTGAGCTCAGGCAATCCCGCCGCGAAATGGCGGCGGTTCGGCGCGATCTAGCGGACGGCACACCGCCGGTCCGCAAGGAGCCCGTACCGCAGCCGCACCGCGAGCCAGTCTGGAGTCGATTCGTGCGCCGTCCGGCCACGGCTCCCGGCGGTGACACACCGCGCGCCGAAAGCACGTCTCGCGTGCAGGCGCCGGCGTCGAAATAATCATCGAGAAAAGGAAATACGACCATGATTATTCTCGGACTTGTCCTCCTCATCGCGGGGTGGCTGCTCGGAATCGGATTGCTCACCACCGCAGGCATCATCATCCTCGTCATCGGCCTCGTGCTCATGGTCGCCGGATCGGTCGGCCGCCCGGTCGGTGGTCGGCGCTGGTATTACTAGGTGCCGATCATGACTAAGTTCGAAGACCGGATCGCGCACCAGGTGCAAGCCGCCAGGGGCAATGCGAAGAAATACCTCGGCCGGGCCGTGGGAAACCGCCGCCTGGAATCCGAGGGACGTCGAGAACAGGTCGGCGGCAACGTGAAACGCGCCGCGGGCAAACTACGGGCCGCGTTCAAACGCTGACCTGATGGCCGGTGTCAGCCGAGGGGTATCCAAGCCCCTCGGCTGACACCGGCCATGACGCGTTCAACGCGTCCTGCCCGACCGGATCACTGATCTGCGCGGCCGCCTCAGCCGCGGAACGCCGCGATCAGCGTGTTCGTCAGGGTGTCCAGGTAATCGGGCCTGTTCGGCTCGCCGCCCATCAGCTGCCGCCAGAACAGCGGGGCGATGCAGAGGTCGAGGGCGAGCTCGAGATCGAGGTCCGCCGGAAGTTCGCCCCGATCGATCCCGCGGTGCAGCATCTGCTCGACCTTCGCGCGGCGGCTGTGCCCGACGGTTTGTAGCGCGTCGGCAACGGCGCGTGTGCGGATGCCTTCGGCAAGGAGGTCGGGGATGATCCGCGCGGCCAGCGGATGACTGAAACCACCGGCGGTTACTTGGAGAAACGCCCGCAGATCACCGTGTAGCGACCCGGTGTCGGGCACCTCGGCCGCGGCCACCGCGACCTGCTCGACGAGCGCGAGGACCATCTGCTCCTTGGTCGGCCACCGCCGATACAGCGTCGGCTTGCTGACGCCCGCGCGCCGCGCGATCCCCTCCATCGTCAGCTTGCCGTAGCCGACCTCGGCCAGCTCGGTGAAGGCCGCGTCGGTGATCGCGCTGGTGACCTGCGGCTGCATCACCGCGGCCCCGGCGGGAACGCGCTTGCGGTCGGGGACTGCCTCTGTCATGCATGCATCCTAACAACGACGACACGGTTGCGTTTCGTCGTCAGTCGTCGTACCGTTCTTGTTGCACGACGAAACGCAACCGTATCGACGTAAAGATCGAGGTAGTGCCATGAAATTCGTGTTCGACGACGAGTCCTTCAACTTCGAGGCGCTCCGCACGGCGGGCTTCGCCGGCTACCGCGGCGCGGAGTTGGGCGAGGTGCTGGTGACCGCGAGCCGGATCGCGGACGGCGACGAGGCGGCGTGGCTACGTGAGTGGCGGGCTACCGCCGAGCGGGTGCACGCGATCGGCGCCGACAGCTTGGCGAAGGGGCGCACGGTCAGCGCCCGCGACGCACTACTGCGCGCCTCGAACTACTACCGCACCGCCGAGTTCTACCGCCGGGACAACCCGACCGAGGACCCCGAGGCCCGCGAGCTGTCCCGCCACTCGCGCGAAACCTTCGCGCAGGCAGCCGAATTGCTCGACACCCCGGTGCGCTCGGTGTCGATCCCCTTCCAGGACACCACCCTTCCCGGTTACCTCTATCTCGTCGACGATTCCGGCGAGCCGCGGCCGACGGTGATCTACAACAGCGGCTTCGACTCCACCCTGGAAGAGGCCTGGTTCGTCCTGGCCGCCGCCGCGGTCGAGCGCGGCTATCAGGTGCTCGCCTTCGACGGACCCGGCCAGGGTGCCGCGATCCGGGAGCAGGGCTTGACGTTCCGGCCCGACTGGGAGGCTGTCATAACCCCGGTGGTCGACTACGCGATCAGCCTGCCGGAGGTGGACCCGGCGCGAATCGCGTTGTACGGCTACAGCCTCGGCGGCTACCTGGTCGCCCGCGCCGCCGCTTTCGAGCACCGGCTCGCCGCGCTGGTGCTCAATGGTGGTCTCTTCGGCTACCACTCCTCCAACATGAACACGCTGCCCGAATTCCTCGCCGAGTGGGTCGAATCCGGACGCGATGCCGAAGCTCTCCCGGTCATCGAACTACTCATGGCGTACAACACAACGGCTCGGTGGGCGATGCGCAACGGCACCTGGACCTTCGGCGCCGCCTCGCCGGCCGACTACATCCGCAAGACCAAGCCGTACACATTGGACGGCATCGCACACCAGATCGACTGCGCCACACTGGTTCTCGACGCCGAGAACGACATGTTCTTCCGTGGCCAGCCGCAGCGCGTCTACGACGCGCTCACCTGCCCGAAGGAACTCATCGTCGGTACCAACGACGAAGGGGCGGGCGAACACTGCCACATGGGCGCGATGCTGCTGACCAACCAGCGCGTATTCGATTGGCTCGACGCCACTTTCGAAGCACGGCCGGTCAAGTGATGGTGGTCGCCTGCTGGGCCGTCGGAACCAGGAATCGCCGCGTCCCGGGATCAGATCCCGGCGACGTCGGCGAGTTGCCCGATGCCGTAGGTGACCGCCATGGCCAGCGCCCCGCCGATCACGACGCGCAGCACCGCTCGTCCGCGCTCACTGCCGCCGAGCCGGGCACTCACCGAACCGGTGACGGCCAACGCGACCAGCACGGCGGCGAAGGTGATCGGGATCCGAACCGAAACCGGGGGCAGCAGGATCGCCAGCAACGGCAGTAGCGCGCCGAGGGTGAACGACACCGCCGAGGAGAACGCCGCCTGCCACGGATTCGTCAGTTCGTTGGGGTTGAGCCCCAGCTCGGCCTCGGCGTGCGCGGTGAACGCGTCGTGCGCGGTGAGCTCCTCGGCGACCTTGCGTGCGGTCGCCGGGGACAGGCCCTTGCCCTCGTAGATGCCCGCCAACTCGGCCAGCTCGAAGTCCGGCTCGTCGCGCAGCTCCCGCTGTTCCTTCGCGAGCAGGGCCCGCTCGGAGTCGCGCTGGGTGCTCACCGACACGTACTCGCCGACCGCCATCGAGATCGCGCCCGCAGACAGCCCCGCGATGCCCGCGGTGAAGATGGTGCTGGTATCGGTCGTGGCCGCCGCTACGCCGACGACCAGGCCTGCCGTGGACACTATGCCGTCGTTCGCGCCGAGCACCCCGGCGCGCAACCAGTTCAGTTTGGACGCCAGCCCCTCGCCGTGCGGCTCGTGCGGGTGCGCGCCTGCGGGTTCGCTGGTCGTTTCGTCCATGAGGCGAAAGACTAAGCGAAGTTCGGTCGACTGACTGTTAGCCGCTCAACATCCCGGTGACAGAAATGCCCGCAGGTATCCCGCCGACTGCCTGATGTACATCCAGCTCCAGAAGCGCAGGCCCGACGCGCTCGGACTCGCCACCATGGTCAACTCCCCGTCGAAGCATTTCGACACGATGTAGCGGGCCCGTGACACATGCGGGGTGTAGGTCACCACGATGATGTGGTGCCAGCCGTATTGCTTTGCCCGCCGCCGGATTTCGTGCGCCTCGCCCTCGGTGGTCCACGGATCGGGGACGAAACAGCTGACGGTGAAGGCGAATTTGCCCGCGCAGTACTTGTCCATCTCGTGGTCGTCGAGGCCGGTGGAACGCGAAATCAGCAGCGTCGGAGCGTATCCCTGCTCGGCGAGGTCGAGCCCGACGTCGAAGCGCTCGTAGGCGGTGCCGCCGAGCACCACGATGGCGTCGGCCTTGCGCAGCGGATCGGTTTGCGGATAGACGTACACCGGCAGACCCGCGAGCCCGATCAGCAGGACCAGGGCGAGCAGGGCTCCGAAGAAGATTCCAGCTCGTCGCAGGCCGGTCACCAGGTCGACGATACCGAAATCGCGGAACCGGCCGGTGTCACGCAGGCTTTGGTCACCGCGCGTTGCCCGAGTTCGGTCGGCAGTAACCCGATGGGCAGGATCTGCGCGTGCCTGAGCGCGGGACGGTCTGTCGCTAGTCGCTCAACCGACAGCGGGAATACTGGACGTCTTCGGGTACGTTCCATTCCATGGAATGGACTTTCTCAGGACAGGCAAGCGGTATGCCGGGAAGTGCACGTTAATCATGCCTTCGCTGGTCTTGAAGCATGACGTGGAATGGAGTATCTCGTGGCGGAAGCGCGCCTGGTCGAGCTGTTCGACCAGCTGGTGCGGGTGGAGATCCTGCTGTGGAACGCCGTCGAGCGGCGGCTCCGCGACGACCACGCGATGCCGCTGCCCTGGTTCGAGATGATGCGCGTCGCCGATCGGCGCGGCGGGGCACGGGTGCGGGATATCGCCGAGGCCATGACCATCACCGAGGGCGGGGCCAGCAAGGTCGTCGACCGGGTGCAGGCCGCGGGCTACGCGGAACGGCGGCGCGACCCCGCCGACGGTCGCTCGTCCCGAATCACCTTGACGCCCAGCGGCGAACGCCTGTTGCGGGCCGCGACGGCGACCGTCGAGGCCGAACTCGCCGAGCGGATCGGCGCGGTGCTCGGCACCGATTCCGTGGATCGGCTCGACGCCAGCCTGCGGCTGCTGCGCACCGCCAACCTGTCCGCCGCACCGACGGCGGAGCTCGAGAAGGAGTAATCGAATGTCCGCGATTCCCGCCACTATGCGGGCCGTCGTGCTGGACGGTCCAGGTCCGTTGGAGGCCTTGCAGATACGGGAGCTTCCGGTCCCGACACCGCGGCCGGGGGAGGTGCTCATCCAGGTAAAGGCGTTCGGCCTCAACAGGTCCGAGCTACACACCCGACTCGGGCTTGCGGAAGGAGTCACCTTCCCCCGGGTGCCCGGCATCGAAGCGACCGGCATCGTCGCGGCCTGTCCCACCGGCGAATTCGAGGTCGACCAGCAGGTCGTTGCGATGATGGGCGGCATGGGCCGCACCTTCGACGGCGGATACGCCGAATACACGTGTGTCCCTGCGGCTCAGGTGATTCCGTTCACCAGCGCGCTGGATTGGCCCACCCTCGGTGCCGTTCCGGAGATGCTGCAAACCGCCTACGGCTCGCTGACCATCGGGCTCGATGTTCAACCGGGCCAGTCGATCCTGATCCGCGGCGGCACCTCCTCGGTCGGCGCGGCCACCGCGATCCTCGCCAAGCAGCGCGACATGATCGTCTTCGCGACCACTCGGAATCCGGCGAAGACCGATGCGCTGAAGCAACTCGGTGTCGACCACGTACTGATCGACAGCGGTGAGGTCGCCGACCAGGTCCGTCGCATCAGTCCCGGTGGCGTCGACAACGCCCTCGAACTCGTCGGAACACCGACATTGCCGGATACCCTGCGCGCCACGAAGATCCACGGCGTCGTCTGCTTCACCGGCATGCTGTCCAACGAGTGGATCGTCGAGAACTTCTATCCCCTCGGCTACCTCCCGCAGGGCGTCCGTCTCACCGCCTACGGCGGCGACGCGAGCGATCTGCCCGCCGACGTCCTGCAGGACTTCCTCGACGCGGCCGCCGCCGAGCGGATCACCATCCCCATCGACCGCGTCTTCACCCTCGACCAGATCCAGGAAGCCCACGGCTACATGGAATCCGGCGGCGCCACCGGCAAACTCGTCGTCGCGCTCTGAGCACGGTCGTCCCAGCTGATTCGGTAGTCGTACATCCAACTCAACGGGGCAACACCGGTTTTGGCGGCCTTCTTCAGGAAATAGGGCGTGAGCAGCCGGACCAGCAACCTGCCGAACCCGTTGGATGCCTTGTCGCCGCTGGTCTCCGCACCGTGCCGCACGACACGTTCGACACGGTCGCGGCGGCGAGCCTCGTATTCCGCCAACGCGGCAGCGGTGTCAGGGGCATCGCGTAGGCAGATCGCCAGTGTCACGGCGTCTTCCACCGCGATGGACACACCCTGACCCGACGAGGAAGCCACGGCGTGCGCGGCATCGCCGACGATGACCATGTTGTCGTTGTGCCACGTCCGCACCGTGGGCATGTCGTATTGGTTGAAGCCGGGGACGAAGGTGTGGTCCGGTGTTGCGCCGACAATGCGGGCGGCCGGAGTGTGATCCACCAACAGCAGATCGACGAGCTGGTCACGCCACTGCGCCGGAGTAGTGGAGGCGAGCTCCTCGCGTGAAAGTTCGTTCGCCCGTGGCACATTGGCAAACCACCAGATCTCGCCGTCCGGCGCGACCAGGTAGCCGAAGAACGCCTTCTTGCCGAAGATCATGCTGTAGACGCCGGGCCGGAGGCCGAGTTCGGCGTACAGGGCCCGGTTCGTGACGAATCCGCCGAGCCCGTAGATGCCGAGGTAGTGCGCATCCGGTGCGGTCGGATCGATGATTTCCCTTGTTCGGGAACGGATTCCGTCGGCGCCGATGAGCACGTCGGCGTCGATCGTGCTGCCGTCGGCAAACCGCGCGCTGACCCCGCCGTCGGGTGTCGGCGTCGCGTCGACCAGCCGCTTGCCGTACTCGTAGCGCACGCCGCGTTGCGCGGCTTCGGCATTGAACGCGCGGTACAGGTTGCGCCGCTTGATGCTGTGCGTGGTGGTGCCGTCGGGGAGGGTGCCGCCGATCGGCATGTCCACGATGTGTTTGCCCGCGCTGGTCGAGAACGACAGTGTGCCGGTCGGATGACCCGTGTCCGTCACGACGTGCTCGGCATCCAGCAACGTGAGTGCGGACAGTCCGTTCACCGCGACCGTCAGGTACGCGCCGATCTGCTCGGCCGCCGCTTCTTGGTAGGCCTCACAGACGATCGGCTCCAGGCCTGCCTGCTGCAATGCCATCGCCGTGACCGGCCCGGCGATCCCGCCGCCGATGATCAACGCCCTCTTCATGGTGTGCCTCCGAAACTTCGCTACTGCCTGATGTATCTTGATTATCAAGACATTAGTAGTTTGACTATCAAGAGGTTTGAATGTCAAGAGAAAATCTGGAGACGCTTCGTGAGCAGGTAGGACGCGAATCGCAGACTTTGCAGGCTGCCGTCGACTCTGTCGACTCGGCTGCGGCCGCCGTCCTCGGCGTCAACCGAACCGACCTGCGCTGCCTGGAGATCCTCTTGGCGGGCGACTCGACGCCGAGCGCGCTCGCGACCGCGCTGAGCCTGACCAGCGGCAGTGTGACCACGATGCTGGATCGTCTCGCCAAGCTCGACTACGTCGTCCGTCATCCCGAGCCGGGGGATCGGCGCAAGGTGCTGGTCCGGATCACGCCCGAGGCCGCCGCGAAGGCGTGGCAGATCTACGGTCCCATCGCCGAGGAGGGCGCGACAGACGTAGCGCGCTACACGGCCGATGAACTACGCACCGTCCTCGATTTCTTGCGCCGCTCCCGCGAACTCCAGGAGCGCCACCACGGCCGGATCGCCGCGTTGCCCAAGGAGTTTCGCCGCTGACCGGCCCCGATCCGGCGGATTCGGACGTCAGTTCGGAAGCCGTGTTCGGCGATCCCGAGGCCCTCGATCTCCTCGGGTCGCCCTTCGACTTGACGTTTGAGCCCTGACGGCCGGAACGGGGTCCGCGCAACGCCTCGCGCACCCCGCGAGCGCGAGTCGGCGCGGACCCGGCCGACCACTCGGTCCCAGTTCCGGGCGGTCGTGAGTCCGCACGACCCATCTCCTGCACACCAGTGGCGATGGTCGCATCGACAAAGCAGGATGCCAGCTACCGTTCAGCGGCCGATAAAAAGCGAATAAACGTTCGTTATTCGGTGGCGGCGAACCGTGTCATTCCGCGCCGGTGCCGAACAGTCGACCGATGGTCGGCGGCGAAAGTCCCGCGCGGGTGAAGATCTCGGCGGACTCCCGGAATTCCTGCTCGGCGCGTACCGGCCGACCCCGCGCCGCCAGCGCGGCGGCATGTAACGCCATCGCCCGCGCCCGATCGATCGGGTCGGCGGCCTTGGTCAGCAGGTGCAGCGCACCGGCCGCGTGCTCCTCCGCCTCGGCCACATTGCCCGCCTGCAGATGGATCTGCGCCAGCCTGGTGCGCGCCCACCCCTCCCACAGCCGCACCCCGTTGCGTTGCGCCGCGCGCACCGCCTCGGCGCCGAGTTCGATCGCGCGCCGGTGCTCGCCGCGCATCGACAACGTGGCGGCCAACTCGTGCGTGGCCCAGCCGAGCGCCACCGGATTGGACGACTCCCGCGCGAGCGCGATGGCCCGTTGCGCCATCTCCACCGCCTCGTCGTATTGCCCTGCCTCGCAGTAGGTTCGGGTGACCAAGGCCAGGCACCAGGCCTCCATCGACCGGTCGCCGAGTGTTCGGGTGAGCTGCGTGGCGTGCTCGAAATGCCGATGGGAGGCGTCCGCGTCGCCCATCCGCCGCGCCGCGACGCCGAGCAGCACCGACGCGAGCACCGACAGCCTGCGGTCGACATCGTTGGTCGGCGGACCGGAAACGGCGTGCAGGTGCGGCAGACTCGCCTCGACCTCGCCGAGCCCGACCTGGAGCAGCGCGCCGAGCGCGGTCCTGATGCGCCGTTCGGCGGCCAGGTTGTCCTCGGCAATTGCGCTCTCCAGCAACGACTCCAGCGCGCGCGACAGCTCGCGCGCGCCGGTGCCCGCGTCCATCAGCTCGGCCATCACCCAGGCCAGATCGGCGGCCACATCGAGCGCGCGCCGGCCGATCCGCGCCGCTTGCTGATGCAGCGCGATGACGACCGGGCGTTCGATGTCGTTCCACGCCTGCCCATCCGAGCCGCTGTCGAACGCGCGGCCCGGCACAGCGGTCTCGACGAGCAGCCGGGTGGTATTGCTGTAGTCGATCGCGCTGAGCAGGTTCTTCGCGCTGGCCAGGTGGTAGTCGAGAACCCGGACCAGCACGGCGGATTCGTCCTCGTCGGCGACCCCGCGCGCGAAAAGCCGTAGCAGGTCGTGGAATCGGTAGCGGCCGGGTGCGGTGGTCTCCAACAGGCTCAGGTCGACCAGGGATTCGCACACCTCCTCCGCGTCCGGCGGGCAGATGCCGAGGATCGCCGCGATGGCGTCGATGGACAGATCGGGCACGTCCGCGAGCGCCAGTGTGCGAAATGCCTTGGCCTGCTCGGCAGAAAGCTGGCCGTAGCCGAGCCGGAACACCGCCTCGACCGTGAGCTCGCCGGTCTTCAGCACGTTCAGCCTGCTCTTCTCGTCGGCCAGCCGGTCGGCGAACGACGCGATCGTCCACTGCGGCCGCACCGCGAGCCGGGCACCGACAATGCGCACCGCCAGCGGGAGCAGCCCACAGTGCGCGACCACCGCGCGCGCCGACTCCATCTCGGCGACAACGCGATCCGCGCCGAGGATGCGGACGAGCAGTGCCATCGCCTCCGCCGTCTCGAGCACGTCGAGCCGGGTGCGGGTGACCGCGGGCAGCTCGGTGAGCGCGGACCGGCTGGTGATCAACACCGCCGACCCGGCAAGCAGCGGCGCCACCTGCGCGTAGTCCCGAGCGTTGTCGAGCACCATCAGTATTCGCTTGCCGGACAGGCGGGTTCGCAGTTCTGCGGCGCGATCGTCGACGGTGGACGGAATGTCGCCCTCAGCGGTGCCGAGGGCGCGCAGGAAGCCGCCGAGCGCCGCGCCCGGGGGAGTGGGCACCGGGTCGACGCCGTGCAGGTTCGCGTATAACTGCCCGTCCGGGAACCGATCCCGGACTCGATGCGCGACGTGCAGGGCGAGGGTCGTCTTGCCGACGCCGCCCATGCCGCCGACCGCGGAGATCGCCACCGCACTGCCCGCACCCGTCAGCTGCGCCGCCAAGTCGTCGACCAGCCGGTCACGGCCGGTGAAATCGGCGATGTCGGGCGGCAATTGGGCGGGCACCGGTTCGGGTGCGTGCTCCGCCGACGCGCGGGGTTCGGCGATCACGGGCATCGCGCCGCGCAGGATCCGCTCGTGCACCACGGTCAGCTCTGGTCCCGGCTCGACGCCGACACCGTCCACCAGTGCCCGGCGCGCCTGCGCGTAGGCGTCCAGGGCATCGGACTGGCGGCCGCAGTTGTACAGCGCGGTCATCAGCAGCGCCCGAAACCGTTCGCGCAGTGGATGTTCCTCGATCAACGCGCCGAGCTCGGCGACGGCGTCGGAGCTGCGGCCGGTCTCGATATCCAGTGCGAGCCGATCCTCCAGGATGGCCAGCCGCCACTGCTCCAGCCGCGAGCGCTGCCGCTCCGCGAACGGACCGGGCAGCCCGCTCAGTGCGGTGCCCTGCCACTTGCCGAGCGCGGCAACCAGATTCGCCCGGGCCGCGGCGGGGTGGCTGTCGCGGGTCTGTCCGGCCGCGGCGACGAGCCGCTCCACCTCGGCGACATCGGTCGATCCGGGCGGTATTCGCAGTGCGTAGCCGTCCCCGATGGACACCAGTACGGTCGACTGACCGCGCGCGACCCGATCGGGTTCCAACGTCCGGCGCAACTGGGCGACATGGGTGCGCAGCGCGGCGATCGCGCGTGGCACCGGCTGCTCACCCCAGATACCCTCGACCAGTTCGGCCGCCGTCACCGCGCTACCGGCACGCAAAAGCAGGGCCGCGAGCACGGCCCGACGCTGTGGCGGTCCGAGCTGCAGCGCTGCCTCCCCGCGCCATGCCCTGACCTCGCCTAACAACACGAACTGCAACAACACCTCCCGAACGCTGGGAGTGTACGTTGCGCCGCACCGACGCGCCTCGACCGAGCAGTAGATCGCGGCGTGGCCGATGCCGGAAAGCCGGCGGCCCCGCGCCACGGGTGGGCGTTGGACCTCCGGCTTCCGGCATCGATGGGGTCAGGTGGTCGATCGGTTGCTGCGGAAGGTGAGCGCGACGAGGAAGGTCAGCACGGCGATGCCGACCGCCGCGGCGAATGCCGTCGTGATGCCGGTGACCAGAACCTGTGCTGCCGATCCCGTCGCGCCGTGCGTCGCCGTGCCGAACACGGTCACCAGGATGGCCAAGCCGAGCGAGGAGCCGGTCTGCTGCAGCGTTTGCAGCGCACCGCCCGCCGCCCCGGCCTCACTCGGCGGCACGCTCGACATGATGATCACGTTCAGCGGCGAAAACGCCAGTCCGATACCGAGTCCCATCAACAGCATCGCCACGAACAGCAGCGGGAAGTATCCGCTGTCGGTCGTCAGCTGGGTCAGCAACGCCAACCCGGAACCCATCAGCGCCGTGCCGATCAGCGTCACCGGCTTGGGCCCGAATCGCGGCAGCAGCCGAGGGATCAGCCGGATCATCGTGAACATCAGCAACGCGGTCGGCAGGAACGCGAAACCCGTTGCCAGCGCGCTCAATCCGCGCACTTCCTGGAGATACTGGGTCAGGAAGAAGAACATCGACATGCCTGCCATCGGCCCGAGGAACATGTTGGCGTAGGCGGCGGCGCGATTGCGGTCGGTGAACAGTCGCAGCGGCAGCAATGGTTGTGCCGTCCGCAGCTCGATCATCAGGAACGCCGCCAGCAGGATCACGCCCGCGGCGAGCGAGATATCGGTGGTCTCGTTGCCCCAGCCGTTCGAGGCGGCGCTGATGAAGCCGTAGACCAGCGCGGCGACACCGCCGGTCGCGGTCACCGCGCCGGGCAGATCGAGGCGGGCGGGCTGGCGCACCGCATCGGGTAGGTACCGCAGTGCGAGCAGGACGACGACCAGCCCGAAGGGGACGTTGATGAACAGCACGGACCGCCAACTCAGCCATTCGGTCAGCAGGCCGCCGAGGATGAGGCCGATCGCGAAGCCTGCGCTGGACATGCCGGAGAACAGCGCGAGCACCCGGATCCGGGCCTTGGGTTCGGTGAATGTCGTGGTCAGCAGTGCGAGGGTGCTCGGGCCCGCCATGGCCGCGCCGATGCCCTGCACCACGCGGGCGATGAGCAGCCAGGTCGCCGACGGTGCCAATCCGCCGGCCAGCGAGGCCAGGGTGAACAGGGTGGTGCCCGCGATGAACAGGTTGCGCCTGCCGAACAGGTCGCCTGCGCGCCCGCCGAGCAGCAGCAGTCCGCCGAAGACGAGGGTGTAGGCGTTCATCACCCAGGACAGGCCGGTGGCGCTGAATTCCAGGTCGGTCCGGATGCGCGGTAGCGCCACGTTCATCACGGTGATGTCGAGGATGATCATCAACTGGCAGGTCAGCAGGGTGGTCAGCACGAGGCCGGTACGGAGCGGCCGGGTTCTGACAGCGGACGTCGTTGTGCCCGCGGAGATGGTGTTCGTGGACAAGAAGCGCTCCATCGAGTCGTGAGCTAAACGGAGAGAGTCTCCGTTTTCGATAGAGCTATCATATGGAGAGATTCTCCGTTTACGCAAGACTAACCGGAGACTTCATCCGTTTCTACTGGAGGGCTCGTGGACGTACCGTCGACGGCGCGGCCGATGCGGGCCGATGCGCGGCGCAACTATGTGCGGATCGTCGAGTGCGCGCGCGAGGCGTTCGCCGAAGACGGGCCGGAAATGCCCCTCGATGACATCGCGCGCCGTGCCGCCGTCGGGCCCGGAACGCTCTACCGGCACTTCCCGAATCGGGAGGCGCTCATCGAAGCGGTGTATCGCGACAGCATCGAACGGCTGAGTCAGCGTGCTCACGAACTGCTCGAAACCCATTCACCCGCAGAAGCATTCGAGCAATGGATGCGCGAGCAGGTGAAGTTCGTGATGGACAAGCGCAGCCTCACGACCACGCTGAAGGCGTTGATCGACCACGACTCCGAGACCTTCGCCCTGTGCCGGACCTTGATCAACGACGCGGCCGGGGAGCTGTTGACAGCCGCCCAGGACGCGGGCGTGATCCGGACCGATATCGAGCCACGCGACATGCTCCGGTTGGGGCACGGCATCGGGATCGCCTGTGAGAAGACGCCGGAGGCGGCCGAACGACTGCTCGGTGTCACGCTCGACGGATTGCGCGTTTCCCGGTAGTCGTCACGCTCGACTGTTCGCGCCCTCGCGGCGCACCGCGGTCGGCGTTGTGCCCCACCATCTTCGGCAGCAGCGGGTGAAGGTCGACTGCTCGGAGAGTCCGATGACGGAGGCGACCTGGCTCATCGGCATGTCGGTGGTGGTGAGGTAGCGGCGGGCTTCGTCGCGGCGGACGTCGTCGAGGATCGTGGCGAACGAGGTGCCCTCCGCGGCCAGGCGGCGTTGCAGGGTACGTGGGTGGACGGTCAATAGCCTTGCGACGGCACCGATTTCGGGTGGGATGGTACCGAGTAACTGTTGCACGGTGGCGCGCACCTTGGGCACGACCGAGGCGTCGATGCCGCCCGCCTGCTCCGCCAGGAACGCCATCGCCAGCCGGTGCAGGTTCTCGTCGCCGCCGCTCAGCGGTAGCGTCGGCAGGTTTCGCGGCACCCGCAGCGCCGCGTACGGCCGGTTCGTGCGCACCGGTGCGCCGAAGAACTCCTCGTAGCGGGCGATCGGTGCGGTCGGTCGGTACGGCAACTCGACCGAAAGCAACCGGTATCGGTCCTCGACCAAACGCTGAATTGTGTGGTGTACGAACGCAAGTCCGAGATCTGTCGCCTGGATCGGCGACAGCATTCCGGGCTGGACGCCGTAGTGCAGCGCGATCACCCCGCGATCGCCGTACGGGTCCGGCTCCGGGGTCAGGGTGAGCGCGCGGGCATGCAGGAACAGGTAGCGCGCCGAGCATTCCAGGACGTGCGTCAGCGACGGCGAATTGCGGATGGCCAGGGCCAGCGGGCCGAGCATGTCGAGGTCTTGGCGGCGGGAAATGCGCAGGCCGAGGTCGGGGCAGTCGAGCCGCTGCGCGGCCAGCTCCAGCACCGCGGCCAGCGCTTGATCGGGGACGAGCAGATCGTCGGTGTCGAGCGCGGCGATCGGCAGGCCGCAGGCGGCGGCGAACTGCTCGGCATCGCCGCCCAGTTCGGCCACCGTGGCGCGGAAGCCGCGCAGTCCCGCCGATCGGATCACCGTCATGTCGTCCAGAGTCAAATACTTGTCGTGCAAAGTCAAGAATGCCGGTCGATCCGGTCGCAGACTGGAGCCATGAACGAGACTGTCGTAGCCCCCGAACACCTCGATGTCGTGATCGTCGGCGCGGGACTGTCCGGTATCGGCGCCGCCTACCGGTTGCAGACCGAGTGCCGCGGCAAGACCTACGCCATTCTCGAGGCCCGCGCCGCGATGGGCGGCACCTGGGATCTGTTCCGCTATCCCGGCATCCGCTCGGACTCCGACATGTTCACCCTCGGTTACCCGTTCAAGCCGTGGCGCGAGGCCAAATCGATCGCCGACGGGCCGTCGATTCGGCGGTATATCAACGAAACCGCTGCCGAGTTCGGCATAGACCGGCACATCCGCTACCAGACCAAGGTGGTCGGTGCCGACTGGTCGAGCGAAACCGCCCGCTGGACACTGACTTTGGAAGAGCGCGACGCGGCGGGCAACACCTCGCGGCGCGAGCTGACCTGTGGCTTCCTGTACGCGTGTGCGGGCTACTACAACTACGACCACGGCTACACGCCCGAATTCCCAGGTCTCTCTTCGTTTTCCGGTCAGGTGGTGCATCCGCAGTTCTGGCCCGAGGATCTCGACTACACCGGTAAGCGCGTTGTCGTGATCGGTAGCGGTGCCACCGCGGTCACCCTCGTGCCTTCGATGGCCAAGGAAGCCGAGCTGGTGACCATGTTGCAGCGCAGCCCGACCTGGATCAGCGCGGTCCCCGGGCGCGACAAGCGGGCGGACAAGATCCGCGAGCTGCTGCCGCCGAACCTGGCGCACCGTTTGATCCGCACCAAGAACATCCTGTTCACCATCGGCTTCTACCAGTACTGCCGTCACCGCCCGGCCGCCGCGCGCAAACTGCTCACCGCCCTCACCACTCGAATCCTCAAGGACGAGAAGCTGGTTGCCGAACACTTCACGCCCACCTACAACCCGTGGGACCAGCGCCTGTGCGCTGTGCCCGACGCCGACTTCTTCCGGGCGATGAAGAAGGGCCAGGCCGAGGTCGTCACCGACCACATCGATACCTTTGTGCCGGAAGGCATTCGGCTGAAGTCCGGCCGAATCCTGCAGGCCGACATCGTCGTCACCGCCACCGGCCTGCAAATGCTGCCCTTCGGCGGCATCAGCCCGCGCGTCGACGGCGCACCGGTCGCGCTGTCCGACCAATTCATCTGGCAGGGTGCGATGCTCACCGGTCTGCCCAACTTCGCCGTCTGCGTCGGCTACACCAACGCCTCCTGGACGTTGCGCGCCGACCTCAGCTCCCGCCTGGTCTGCAAGATCCTCAACCACATGGACCGCCGCGGTTACGCCGCCGTCGTCCCCGAGCCCGACGGCGAACTCAACGAACAACCGCTGCTCGAACTCGCCGCCGGTTACATCCAGCGCTCGATCGGCGACTTCCCGCACCAGGGCGACCGCCACCCGTGGAAGATCCGCCAGAACTACCTGCTCGACTCCGCCACCACATTGCGCACCGATCTGAACAAAACCCTCGCCGCCACCCCGAAATCGGCGGTTCGCGAACCCGTTCTGTCAGCGGTGCGCTGAGCCTTCGGCGGGCCGTTGGGTGCACGATTGGCGCCGCGTGTGGCGGACTTCTGGATAGGCTCAGCCAACGGAGTCGATTCCTCTCACCAAAGGAGCCCCGCATGGCCGACTGGAACTCGCAAATCATCGAAGAATTCCACCGCAACGCAGGCAAGGTAGGCGGCCCCTTCGAACGCCGCGATCTGCTCCTCCTGACCACCACCGGCGCCAAATCCGGCCTCCCCCGAACAACCCCCGTCGCCTTCATCCGCGACCAAGACCACGTTGTCATCATCGCCTCCAAAGGCGGCGCCCCCACCAGCCCCGACTGGTACCACAACCTCCGCGCCAACCCGGAGGTCACCGTAGAAATCGGCACCGAATCCCACAAGGCCACCGCCACCCCCATCACCGAAGGCCCAGAACGCGACCGTCTCTACGCCGCCATGGTCGAGGTAATGCCCGGCTTCGCCGAATACGAACAAAAGACCGACCGAGTAATCCCCGTAGTAACCCTCACCCTCGAGAACTGACGAACACTCCTGGGCCCTCCACCGGCCAAGGAGTAATAAGGTCGAATCCATGCGATACGCGATCTCGATTCCGCAGTATGCACCTGATGGCACCTTTCAGCCGAGGGAGCTTCGGGAGTATCTGGGGCGGGCGGAGGAGTTGGGGTTCGAGGGGGCTTGGATGACTGAGCAGGTGTTGGGGACGGCGCCTGCTTTGAGTCCGTTGGAGACGTTGGCGTTTGCCGCTGCCAGTAATGAGGGGTTGCGGTTGGGGTGTGCGGTGTTTGTTACGCCGTTGCATAATCCGGTGCATTTGGCGAAGCGGATCGGGACGTTGGATCAGTTGAGTCGGGGGCGGCTCGAGGTGGGGGTGGGGATTGGGGGCCGGAACAGGATGTTTTCGGCGTTTGGGGTCGATCCTGCGGACAATCTGGTGCGGCGGTTCAATGAGGGGCTGGAGGTGATGAAGGCGCTGTGGACTCAGGCGGAGGTTGATATCGACGGGGAGTTCTGGCAGTTGGCTGGGGCGACGATGGAGCCGAAGCCGTTTCAGAAGCCTTATCCGCCTTTGTGGTTCGGTGGTAGTAAGCCTGCGGCGCTGCGGCGGGCGGTTCGGCAGGGGGATGGGTTCTTCGGGGCTGGGTCCTCGACGACCGCGCAGTTTGCCGAGCAGGTGCCGGTTGTTCGCGCGGCGCTCGCCGAAACTGGCAGGGATGCAACGGATTTCCGTATCGCGAAGCGGGTCTATATCGCGGTCGATGATGACGTCGACCGCGCCCAGCGTCGGATGACCGAGGCGCTGATCTCTCAATACGGTGATTACGGCAAGAGTTTGCTGCCCGTCGCCGTTTGTGGACCTCCGGACACCTGCATCGAGGGACTGCGCGCGGTAGCTTCAGCCGGAGCCGAAATGATCCTGATCAACCCGCTTTTCGACTCGGCGGCTCAGATGGAACGGATCACCGCCGAGGTACTGCCGCACGTCGCCTAGGTCGCGGCAACCCAAACTCGCAGCGGGCCAACAGGCATGCAGCCATGGTGGATGGCCGCAGTCAAGTCCTCGTCTTGCTCGTAACCGACGATGTCTCGGCCAGGCCGCAATTGGTAGATCGTGCTGAGG
The DNA here is from genome assembly GCF_050955855.1 of Nocardia sp. CA-128927. NCBI lineage: Bacteria > Bacillati > Actinomycetota > Actinomycetes > Mycobacteriales > Nocardiaceae > Nocardia > Nocardia sp. CA-128927. The sequence goes on from NZ_CP192087.1 coordinate 1,726,991, forward strand.
CATCCAGCCCAAGCATCCGTTGCCGCGATCCCTGAGTGGAACAGATTGGATACGCCAACCACGTTCTTGCTCAGATGGGCGATCGCTCCGGCGGTGAGCAGGTCGCCATCCCAGCAACCGAGTATCGCCACCGAGTCGTCGGTCAAGAGCTCCGGTCGAAATACCTTGGGGTTAGCGGGATCCCAGGCGGTCGCCCAGTCAGACAGCCCGGCAGGATCATCGACCAGCTTCCAACGGTGCGGTGCAGCGGGTGGCCGATGGTCAGCCGGTCGATAGATCCACTGTGCCTCGAAGAGGACATGGAAGCCGTGGCGACTGAGATCCAGGCACGCGAAACTGTCCTTGATCGAGGCTCCGCGCGTGGTGCAGTCGATTTGACCCAGCAACTGCTCCGCGGACGTGTGCGCGCTGAGCGTCACCGCGTCCGGATACAACGGCGGGGTCCGACGGGCACTCGTCCACGCGGCGGCATCGAATTCGCCGGTCAGCCCGTGCGACCGGCACACCGCGTCACACCACTCGGCATTGTCGAGCGCGGCAGCACGCACCCACTTGTCCCGGTCGAGCTGTGCTATCACGACGCGCATCATGACAGGTCCACGCGCTCACGGTCGAGCCGTTTGGGCGCTGCTACACGCCGGCCGATCTGCTTCTCAGCGGATCAGGGTGCGCCGACCGAGTTGAGGAGCATCGGGAGGGCGTTCTGCATCTGCACCTTCCATGCGTCCCAGTTGTGACCTTGGCCAGCCACGTAGCGTTCGTCAACCTGTGCTCCCAGTTCTTGCAGGTGGTCGACGAAACGGTAGTTCTGTTCGTACGCAAGGGCTTCGACGCCGTCCCCCTTCCCGTAGGAGACGAAGAGCGGAATGTTGGTCAGCTTGGCGGCTTGGCTGTAGGGGTTGTTGGCGACCCAGATGTCGCGATGGGTCGCGTAATCGCCCCAGACTCGTTTCCAGTCGGCGGCGCAGCCCTGTCCTGGCTTGTCGGGTTCCCCGGGGGCACCCGACTCGTGCAACGGGTCGACGTTTCCGCTGAACGAGGCGGCGGAGTTGAACCAACCCTGTTGGGAGGCAGCGAACTTCATGGCCCCGAGCCCGCCCATGGAGTTGCCTGCGATGGCGCGGGTGGTGTTCGCGTGGTAGGTCGATTCGAGGATGGTCCGGACGTCGTCGAGCAGATACTTCTCCCATGCCGGTGGACCGCCGTGCCCGTCGTTGTACCAGTCGGAATAGGCACTGCACCAGCTGGTTTCGGGCAGTACGAAGATGGCGTTCTTGCCCGCGGTGAGCGCTTCGAGGTTGCCCTTGTCGGTCCAGGACTTGTGGTCGTCGAACCCGCCGTGCAGCACCCAGACGGTGGGCCAGCTACGCGAGGATTCCTTGGTCCAGCCGGGCGGCAGTAGCAGCCGAACCACCTTCACGGACCAGTCCGGACCTTCCAGATCGGGGGAGGAGATGCCGATATCGAGGATGCGGTCACTGACCCGGGTCTCCCAGCGGACGGTGCCCGCCGCAGCATCGGCGGGCGCGTCGACTGTGAAAGGCAATGTCAGGCTGGCGATTACGGTGGCGATGGCCAGGGTGAAGCGGCTGAGTCTGGGCAACGGGAGATCCTTTCCTCCGGGGTCGGCTACGAACTTGTTCGACCCCGCAGAGTGAATCTAGAGCAGAACGACACTCTGCGAATAGCGTTGTTCGCAAATTAGGAGATCTCACGATTCGTCAGAATGCGCCCGAATCACCGTGCCGAACAGTGCTTCTCGGCCACGCAGGCCTGGTAGACGGCAATGGCAGGCCTATCCGGCACAGTGATCCGCATGCGTATCGCGGTGTACCTCGCCCATCCCGGGGCTGACAGTTTCAACAAAGCGCTCTTCGATGCGGTGATCGATGAGCTGCGGAGCCGAGCGGTCGAGGTCGTGCCGCACGACCTGTACGCGGAGGGCTTCGACCCGATGCTCGCCGCAACGGAAACCGAAACCGTCGACACCCCGCAGCCGGGCGACGATCTGGTCCGGCACCACCAAGCCGAACTGACCGAGCTCGATGCCCTGATATTCGTCCACCCGAACTGGTGGGGCATGCCCCCGGCGATCATGGCCGGCTGGGTGCAGCGCGTGCTCACCCCCGCCGCGGCATACAAGCTGGCCGACGCCGCCGGTGAGCCGATCGGCTTGCTGCGAGCCCGGCGTGCCCTGGTCCTCAACACCTCCGACACCACCGAGGACCGGGAGCGCGACGTCTTCGGCGACCCGTTGCACCAGATCTGGTCGGCCTGCGTGCTGCCCTACATCGGCGTGGATGACTTGCGCCGCAAGGTATTCCGAACGGTGACGGACTCGACCGCGGAAATGCGTGCCTCCTGGCTGCGCGAAGCCCGCGTCCTGGCAGCCGCGCTCGCGGCAGGCAACTGAGCCCGCATACGCCCCTCGGCACGTGAGCAGATGCTTACGTGTCCTGATTGTTATCTCAAACAACAAATTGGTCGCTTGAACAGGTTGTGCTCTGGGTCACAGTCGAATATGTTGCAGCGAACAACATTCGCTCGACCTCGACCGCCCGGGCACTCCCCGGGGCGGTGGTTCCACGAAAGGCCCCCTCATGCGTAAGGGCATTCTCGGCGTTGCGGCAGTCTCCGTCGCCGTGCTTACCTCGTTGACTTTGACTGCTTGTGGTGACGATTCGAAAAGCTCGGGCGGTGGCGGCGCCAAGATCGGCGTGATCCTGCCGGACAGCAAGACCTCGGCCCGCTGGGAGACCGCGGACCGGAAGTACCTGCAGCAGGCGTTCGACTCGGCCGGCGTCAAGGCCGACATCCAGAACGCGCAGGGCGACAAGACCGCCTTCCAGACGATCGCCGATCAGATGATGACCAACGGCGCCTCGGTGCTGCTGATGACGAACCTGGACAGCGGCACCGGCAAGGCCGTGATCCAGAAGGCCAAGGCGCAGGGCGTCACAGTCATCGACTACGACCGGCTCACCCTCGGCGGCGGCGCGCAGTTCTACGTGTCGTTCGACAATGTGAAGGTCGGCAGCCTGCTCGGCGAGGGCGTGGCGAAGTGCCTGACGGACAAGAACGCGGCCAAGCCCGTCGTTGCCTACCTGAACGGCGGCCCGACCGACAACAACGCCACGCTGTTGAAGACCGGCTACGACGGGGTGCTGAAGCCGAAGTTCGACGCGGGCCAGTTCGTGAAGGGCCCGGACCAGGCGGTGCCGGAATGGGATAACACCCAGGCGGGCACCATCTTCGAGCAGATGCTCACCGGTACGCCGAACATCGGTGGCGTGGTCGCCGCCAACGACGGACTCGCCAACGCCGCGATCGCGGTGCTGGAGAAGCAGAAGCTCAACGGCCAGGTTCCGGTGAGCGGCCAGGACGCCACGGTGCAGGGCTTGCAGAACGTCCTGAAGGGCGATCAGTGCCTGACCGTGTACAAGGCGATCAAGAAGGAAGCCGAGGCGGCGGCCGAGCTGGCCATCGCGCTGACCAAGGGGCAGCAGGGTCAGGCGAACGGCACCGTGAAGGATCCCGAGGCGAAGACCGATGTGCCGTCGGTGCTGTTGGAGCCCAAGCCGATCTATGTGCAGCAGGTGAAAGACGTTGTCGCGGACGGCTACGTCACCAAGGCCGAGCTGTGCACCGGCGAGATCGCGAAACTCTGCGCGGACAACGGCATCTGATCGCACCCAGCCCCTTCCGCCGTTTCGATGAGGGGACGGCGGAGGGGGCCCTTCTCAGGAGCAGCAATGACTGAAGCATCGCACAGCGATTCGATGAGGGGTGGTGGCCGGGTGACGGGTGGGCCCGATACGCCGGTAGTCGAATTACGCGGCCTAGAAAAGAGTTTCGGGCCGGTTCACGTCCTGCACGACGTCGCCTTCAGCGCCTACGCGGGCGAGGTGACGGCGCTGGTCGGCGACAACGGGGCCGGAAAGTCCACGCTCGTCAAGTGCATCGGCGGCACTCACCCGATCGATGCGGGCGAATTCCTGTTCGAGGGCAACCCCGTTCAGGTGCACAGCCCGCGCGACGCGGGCGCGCTCGGCATCGAGATCGTGTACCAGGACCTCGCGCTCTGCGACAACCTCGACATCGTCCAGAACATGTTTCTCGGCCGCGAGCGCAAGAACGGCATTGTGCTCGACGAGTACGCGATGGAGGAGCTGGCCGGAAAGACGTTGGCCAGCTTGTCCGTTCGGACCGTCAAGAGCGTCCGGCAGCAGGTGTCGAGCCTGTCCGGTGGTCAGCGGCAGACCGTCGCGATCGCGAAGGCCGTGCTGTGGAACAGCAAGGTGGTGATCCTCGACGAACCGACCGCCGCGCTCGGCGTGCAGCAGACCCAGCAGGTGCTGGAGCTGGTACGCCGTCTGGCCGACCGCGGCCTCGCGGTGGTGCTGATCTCGCACAACATGAACGACGTCTTCGCGGTCTCGGATCGGATCGCGGCGCTGTACCTGGGCCGGATGGCCGCCCAGGTCCGGACCTCCGACGTGACCCACGGGCAGGTCGTCGAATTGATTACGGCAGGCCGCAGCGGCGCACTGGGCCTGGACGCGAATGGAGTCAAAGGATGAGCGAGCGTAGCGAGCGAACAATCAGCGCAGCCGCCCCGGCGGTCATGCCGGAGCCGAGCGCCAGCGAGGCGCAGGTATGAGCGCCGTGGTGACCGAAAAGCCGACTATCGCACCGGTTTCCGAGCTAGTGAACACCTACGTGGGACGGGTGCGCAGTGGCGACATGGGTGCATTACCTTCCGTGCTCGCCCTGATCATCCTGTCCTGCGTCTTCTGGGCCGCACGCCCGGTCTTCATGTCCGAGGCCAACTTCGCGAACCTGTTCACTCAGGGCGCGGCGATCGCGGTGATCGCGATGGGCCTGATCTTCGTGCTGTTACTCGGCGAGATCGACCTGTCGGCGGGCTTCACCAGTGGCGTCTGCGCGGCGGTGCTCGCAGTATTGCTCACCGACCGCGGCTGGCCCTGGTACCTGGCGGTATTGGCGTCGCTGCTCACCGGCGTGGTGATCGGACTGACGATCGGCACGATCGTGGTGAAGATCGGCATACCGTCGTTCGTGGTGACACTCGCGGCATTCCTTGCGCTGCAAGGGGTCGCGCTGAAGATCATGGACAACGGCCGCAACATCTCCATCCGCGACGACACCATCCTCGCCATCGCGAACAAGAACGTCCCGCCGCTGATCGGCTGGCTGATGTACCTCGTCCTCATCGCCGGGTTCGCGTTCCTGCAATACCGAAAACTGCGGGCCCGCAACAGACTCGGGCTCACCGGCGAGACCGCGCCGGTGATCGTGGCCCGGATCGTCGCCGTCGCGGTGGTGCTCGGCATCGCGGTGCTGGTGCTCAACGGCGAACGCAGCCGCAACCCGGAACTGCACTCGCTCAAGGGCATGCCGATCGTGGTCCCGCTTATCGCGATCCTGTTGCTGCTGTGGACCTTCGTGCTCAACCGCACCTCCTTCGGCAGGCACATCTACGCGGTCGGCGGCAACGCCGAGGCGGCCAGGCGCGCGGGCATCACGGTGGATCGCGTGAAAATCACTGCCTTCGTGCTGTGTTCGACGATGGCCGCGGTCGGCGGCTTGGTCGCGGCCTCCCGCGCCAACTCGGTCGACCCCAACACCGGCGGCAGCAGCGTGCTGCTGCTCGCGGTCGGCGCGGCGGTCATCGGCGGCACCAGCCTGTTCGGCGGTCGCGGCCGAATGCTGGACGCGGTCCTCGGCGCCGCCGTGGTCGCAGTGATCGACAACGGAATGGGCCTGATGGGCTACAGCGCGGGCACGAAATTCGTTGTGACAGGATTCGTGCTGCTCTTGGCGGCCGGCGTAGACGCCTTGTCGCGCAAGCGCACGCTACTCCGAAGGTAACTCCACCCGGCAGTGAAGGACGGTGAATGCGAGCAGCCCCCTCTCCTGATGAGATCCGCAAGAGCAACCTGGCTGTGTTGCTCCGGCACGTCCATCGCGACGGTCCGGTCTCGCGGGCCGTGCTCGCGGAGCGAATGGGGCTGAACCGCAGCACCATTCTGGCCTTGACGGCCGATCTGGCCGCGGTGGGGCTGGTGCGCGAGGAACTGCCCGGCCAGACCGGCAAGGCGGGCCGTCCCTCGCTGGTGGTGCGGCCGGAGTCGGACCGCGTCTATGTGGTCGCGCTCGACGTCGGCGCCGACCGATTGGCCGCGGCCCGAGTCGGTTTGGGCGGATCGGTGCTCGACCAGGTCGAAACCACCCGCCCACGCGGCACTTTCGACCCGGACGACGTGATCGCCACGCTGGCGGCGATGGCCCGCGAGATGATCGGCAAGGCCGCCCGCGACGCCGTGTGTGTCGGTGTCGGCGTGGCGTTCTGCGGGATGGTGCGCGAGGAGGACGGCGTCGTCCGGTACGGGCCGAACATCGGCTGGGTCGATGTGCCGTTCGGCGCCAGCCTGACTCGGGAACTCGACCTCGGCCTGCGGGTCGTGGTCGGCAACAACGCCAACCTCGGCGCGCTCGCCGAACGCGAACGCGGCGTCGGCGCGGGGCTGTCCGACCTGATCTACCTGCACGGCGACGTCGGCATCGGCGCGGGCATCATCATGGGCGGCCAGTTGCTCGGCGGCGAGGGCGGTTACGCGGGCGAGGTCGGCCACATGATCGTCAACCGGGACGGGCGGCCCTGCGCCTGCGGATCGCGCGGTTGCCTCGAGGTCGAGGCGGGCGAGCTCGGCTTGATCGCCGCGGCCGGGCGCGACGACCCAGCGGGCCGGGCCGCGGTCGAGGCGATCGTGGAGGCCGCCGCCCGCGGCGACTCGACGGCCAGGGACGCGCTGCACCAGGTGGGGGACTGGCTCGGCTACGGCGTCGCCAACCTGGTCAACATCTTCAACCCGTCGATGGTCGTCTTCGGCGGCGTGCTGCGCGAGATCTATCTCGCCTCGGCGGCCCAGGTGCGCAGCCGGGTCGCGGTCGACGCCCTGCTCGCGGTCCGCGAACGCGTGCGGCTGCGCACCTCGACGCTCGGTGGCGACGCGACCCTGCTCGGCGCCGCCGAGCTCGCGTTCACCGAAGTACTCACCGATCCGGTACAGGCGCTGGCCAGGATCCGCGCCTGAAACCGGATGCGGCCTCGCGCATTCGCGGCTCGCGAGCGCTCCGAGCGGGCCAAGCACCGTCGGGCGTGATCTTCCCGCTGGTCACCAAAGCCGACTACTATGCGCAGACCACCGTTCGGGTGATCAAGCACACTGCACTCGAGTGGGTCGGCCGATCTGATGACGGTGATTTCGAGCGTGAGCGAAAAAGGGGTTTCGATGGACAGGCCTGCGTGGGCACCCGAAGGCGTGGATATGCAGCAGGCGAGCCCGGCCCGGATGTACGACGCGCTGCTGGGCGGCTCGCACAATTTCGACATCGACCGCAAGGCCGCCGAGATGGGCAAGACGTTGGTGCCCGACCTGCCCCGGTTGGCGCTGAGTAATCGGGCGTTCTTGCGGCGGGCGGTGCGCTTCCTGGCCGATTCCGGCATCCGCCAATTCCTCGACATCGGGTCGGGCATCCCGACCGCGGGCAACGTGCACGAGGTCGTGCAGGGCATCGATCCCGAAATCCGCGTGCTCTACGTGGACATCGATCCGGTGGCCGTCGCGCACTCGCGCGCGATCCTGCAGGGCAACAGCCGGGCCGGGGCCATCGAGTCCGACCTGCGCAAGCCCGCCGAGCTGCTCGACCGGGCGAGTGCGACCGGGCTGATCGATTTCGACCAACCGGTCGGTCTTCTGTTGGTCGCGGTGCTGCACCTGCTCTCAGACGGCGACGAGCCCATCAAGAAGGTGGCCGATCTGCGCGCCGCCGTAGAACCGGGTAGCTACGTCGCCATCTCGCACCTCACCTCCGAGATGCGCCCCGAGGACGCGGGCAAATTGGGTGCTCACGCAACGGATCAGAGTCGAGTTGGTATCCATTTCCGCAATCGCGACGGGATCGTCGCTATGTTCGATGGATGGGACCTGATCGAGCCCGGCGTGGTCGAGTTGCCGGTCTGGCGCCCGGAGTCCGAGCGGGATCTGCACGAGGCACCGGGCCGGTCGCTCGGTCTGGCCGGCGTCGGTCGAAAGGTCTGAAGCGCGAACACGAGCCAGCAGGGGGTCCCTGAGTGGGGTCGCATGAGCTAGCGATGCGGTGGGCCGAGGCGCTCGATGGCGCGGTGGCCCCCACTCTCACGCGGACCCAGATCGAAGCCATGCTCGCCGGGCTCGGTGAGGCACTCGAAGCGGTGGTGCTCGGTACCGCCGATCTCACCGTCGCCCGCGATGCGGCCTCCGTGCTGGTCGCGGCGAACTATCGGGACGCGGTGGCGGTCAGTCGTTCGGTGGTGGTGATCTGCCATGACCTGGTGGCCGATATCTGCCCGACCCGGACCGAACCGAACTACGAGCGCATCCGAGACCGCGCGGTGATCGCCGCCGCCGAATTCGCGGCGGGCTTCACCGCGGCTTTGCGGGCGGCGGCGCTGGCCGAACAGGAAGCCACGTTGGTCGCGACGCTGGCGGCCGCGCAGGAGGCCGAGGCCAAACGGCAGCTGTCGGAGGCCAGGTTCGCGGCCGTGTTCGCGGGCGCCTCGGTCGGCATCGGCACCATCGACGTCACCGGACGGGTGCTCGACGCGAACGTGGCCATGGCCGAAATGCTCGGTCTGCCAGTGGAAGTCATGCCGGGCCGGTCGGTCGACGAACTGCTCGGCCCGGCGAACATCGGGTACGCCTTCGCCGAGTTGCAGCGGCTGTTGGGCGGCGCGTCCGACCGCTTCCGGCTGGAGACCGATCACCTGCGCCCGGACGGCACCATCACCACCATCGACCTCTCCATGTCGGCTGTGCGCGACAGCGTCGGGCAGGTGCGGTTCCTGATCGGGGTGGCGGTCGACATCACCGAACGCAAGCAGCTGGCCGACCGGCTCTGGCACGATGCCAACCACGACAGCCTCACCGGCCTGCCCAACCGCACCCTGTTCTTCGACCGGCTGGCGAACGCGAGCCCGCCGATCGGCGTGTGTTACCTCGATCTCGACGGGTTCAAGGAGGTCAACGACGTGTGGGGACACACGGTGGGGGACAAGGTACTTCGGGTGGTCGGGCAGCGACTACGCGCGGCCGTCCAGCCGGTCGACGGACTCGTCGCACGGCTCGGCGGCGACGAATTCATCTTGCTGATCGAAAGATGTACGGGTGCAGACAAATTGACCGAAGTGTCCAGCTGGCTGTCGCAGGCGCTGGTCGAGCCGATGGAGGTGGAGGGGCACCTGGTGACCGTCGCCGCGAGCATCGGCACCGTCTTCCTCGACGATGTGCCCACTGCCCCGGATCAACTCATGCACGCGGCCGATACCGCCATGTACCGCAACAAGGCCGCGCAGGGGATGCGCGAGTCGCGGTTCCGGCAGCGGTAGCTCAGCGGGCGTTCAGTGCGCGGAGCAGGTGATCGGCCAGTCGGTCGAGGTAGTCCGGCTCCGCATCGGCATGCCGGACGCTCAAACGCCAGAACATCGGTCCCGCAATCAGATCCAGTGCCATCTCGATGTCGGTATCGGCGGGCAGCTCGTCGCGCTCGATGGCGCGCTGGAGCAGCTGGCGACCCAGGGCTCGCCGTGGTTGCCCGATGGTGGTCCGAACCGCCTGTGCCAGTACGGGATTGCGGCCCGCCTCGGCGGTGAGGTCCGGCAGGATCGCCGCCATCCTCGGGTGGGTGAGCCAGGTGTGCAGGACGTCCAACGCGGCCACGAGGTCGGTGCGCAGTGCGCCGGTGTCGGCGAATTCGGCCAGCTCGACGCTGAACTCGCCGAGCACCGCGACCACCATGTCCTGCTTGGACGGCCAGCGCCGGTAGAGGGCGCTCTTGCCGACGCCGGCGCGTTTGGCCACCGCCTCCATCGACAACCTGGCGTAGCCGTTCGTGGCGAGCTCCGCCATCACCGCCGCGGTGACAGCGGCGGTGATCTGCGGCTGCAGGACCGCGGCACCGGTGGGGGCGCGTCGAGGCTTCTCGTTCATGGCCGCAGTATACGGAGTGGACGATACGGTGCCGTCCCGACTATATTAGGCCGGGACGGTACCGTATCGTCCAACTGAATGGGAGGGCCTCATGCCCCAATCGGCACGCACCCCGGCCGAGGTCGTAGCGGAGGCGTTAAGGCTGCTCCTTGCGCACGACATGGTCGGATTCGCCGGACTCTGGGCGGACCAGGGCAGCATCGAATTCCCCTTCGCGCCGCCCGGGTACCCGGCGGAGGTGGCCGGCCGCGCGGCGATCGAGGATTACCTGCGTGACTATCCGGAGCAGCTCGATATTCGTGCGATCGATGCGCCGACCGTGCACGTGACCGGCGACCCCGAGATCGTCATCGTCGAGTTCGCGGCGGACGGTGTCGCCGTGCGGACCTGGCGGCCGTACCGGATGCGGTACATCGCGGTGATCACCGTGCGGGCGGGCGAGATCGTGCACTACCGCGACTATTGGAATCCGCTCGCTGCCGCCGAAGTGCTCGGCGGCGCCGATGAGTTCGCGTCGTTCGGTGCCGGGGCGGCGAAGCTATGAGCGAGCCGACCATCCTGGTCACCGGTGGCACCGGGACCACCGGAAGCCGAGTTGCCGCCGGACTGGAGGCGGCGGGTACCACGGTGCGGATCGCCAGCCGGAACCCGCAGGGCGACAAACATATTCGATTCGATTGGCAGGATCCCGAGACATACGGTCCCGCACTGGCCGGAGTGGACAGCATCTACCTGCTCCCGCCGGTAGGCACGACCGATCCGGCGCCGATCGTGGCACCCTAATCAGTTCTGGGAGTGAGCTATCCGGCACACTCCTGGTAGTAGCCGGCCGGTAGGTGAGCACTTTCGCACCCTGGACTTCGAGTCCTGGAGAAAGACCGTGCCCCTGCCGGTAGGCCGGGAGAGTTGATCGCTGCTGGGATGTCGTGCCCGCCCGAATGGGCGTGAGCACTGCTTGATTAGGTCGCTGATGGTTCTCCTGCTGGCTGCTCGACGGTGATCGGCATTAGCAATTGGAGGATTGTTGCGACTGTTCGTAGGAGATGACTGGGCTGAAGACCACCACGACGTGGAGGTGATGGACACCGCCGGGCGCCGCCTGGCCAAAGCGCGCGTGCCCGAGGGCGTCGCCGGAATGGCGAGACTGCACGCGATCCTCGGCGGCCTGGTCGACGACGCCGACGAGGTCGAGGTCCTGGTCGGGATCGAGACCGACCGCGGTCCCTGGGTCGGGGCGCTGGTCGCCGCCGGATACACGGTACTGGCGGTGAATCCATTGCAGGCGGCCAGGTTTCGGGACCGGCTGGGAGTCTCGGGTGCCAAAAGCGACGCTGGTGACGCTCACGTGCTGGCGGATATGGTCCGCACCCATTCCCACGAATTGCGACCTGTCGCTGGGGATTCCGCGCGAGCCGAGGCCGTGAAGGTGGTGGCCCGTGCTCACAAGACGATGATCTGGGACCGAACTCGCCACACCCAGCGGTTGCGTCACGCTCTGCGTGACTACTTCCCCGCCGCGCTGGCCGCGTTCGACGACCTCGACGCCGCCGACACCCTGGAACTGCTCGCCAAAGCACCCACCCCAGCTGCGGCGGCCCGGCTCACGATCCCCCAGATCAGTGCCGCGTTGAAGCGGGCGCGCCGCCGCAACGTCGCCGACAAAGCCACCGCTATTGCGGCCGCACTGCGCAGCGAGCAGCTCGGCCAGCCCGAGGTCGTGGCGCAGGCCTACGCAGCCTCGGTCCAGGCGCTGCTGGCGGTCCTGACTGTCCTCAACACCCAGATCAAGACGTTGCAGGGGCAGGTCGAGGCGCATTTTGGGCAGCACCCGGCCGCTGAGATCATCGCGTCCCAGCCCGGTTTGGGACAGGTCCTCGGTGCCCGGGTGCTCGCAGAGTTCGGTGACGACCCCGACCGCTACCGCAGCGCCAAAGCCCGCAAGAACTACGCGGGCACCTCCCCGATCACCCGCGCGTCGGGCAAGAAGAAGGTCGCCCTGGCCCGGTTCGTACACAACGACCGGCTCATCGACGCCCTCACCACCCAGGCGCAATCCGCGCTGATGTGGTCCCGGGGCGCCCGCGACTACTACGACCGTCAGCGAGCCCGCGGTGTCGGTCACTACGCCGCGCTACGCCAGCTCGCCAACCGACTCGTCGGGATCCTGCACGGCTGCCTCAAAACCGGAACCCTCTACAACGAGACCACAGCCTGGCCCGACCCAGCTCAGCAGTCCGCTGCTTGACATTCAAGCTCCTGGGATGTCTTTCTGGACCAGGCGGCGCGGGCCGGCGTGCGACGAGTGGTGCTGCTCGGCTCGTCGGCGGTCAGCGACGAGTCATCAGGGATGGGACAGCTGTACGGCCTGGTGCGCGACGCGGTGCCGGAATGGGCGGTGCTGCGGCCGTCCTGGTTCATGCAGAACTTCGTTGGTGGGCATCCGGTTTCGGTCGGCATTCGAGCCACGGGGGAGATCGTCACCGCGACCGGTGACGGCCGGGTGGCCTTCGTCGACGCGGAGGACATCGCCGCCGTCGCGGTGCGCGCACTGCTGGATCCGGTGCCGCACAACACCGATCACGTGATCACCGGACCGGAGGCGTTGAGTTACGCGCAGGCCGCCGCCATCATCGGCGAGGAGACCGGGCGCGTGGTGCGGCACGAGCCGGTCGGGGTCGCCGAATTCACCGCGCTGGCTCGGGAATCCGGCGTGCCCGCCGACTACGCGGCCTTTCTCGCTGGTCTCGACGACGAGATCCGGCGCGGTGCCGAAGACCGCGTCACCTCGGTGGTGCCGGACGTGACCGGCCGGGATGCCGGATCGTTCCGGGCGTTCATCGCGCGCAACTGGGGCGAGTTGGCGGTCGACATGGCGACGGAAGTTGTTGTGCTGCCGGGTGGTTCAGTGTATTGAGCGCGGGCCCTCGAGCTCGGCCAGGCTGTTCGGGACGAAGAACGGCGGCGTGCTGCGGCCGGAGATGCGGTAGCGGCCCCAGAAATCGAGGTCGCCGATGACGGCGGGCGCCGTGCCGAAGGCGGTGCTGACCTCCCCGGCCGCCTCGTCGCCGACCGCGGCGGCGAGTTCCTGGTTCGGCCGAATTCGCCCGTACCAGCGATAGATTCCGTCGATGCCCTGGAAGTAGCCGCGCAGCATGAGCTCGACGGGGATGTCGGTGCCGTCGATGGTGACGGTCGCCGAGCCCTGATAGTCGTAGTCGTCGGCGGGTTCCGCCATGATCGGTCCTATTGGTCGAAGGCGATGTCGACGTGGTCGGTGAGCGGGACGGATTGGCAGGCGAGGGTGAGGCCGATGGCGAGGTCGGCGTCGACCAGGGTGTCGTTGCGCAGCATTCGGACCTCGCCGGAGCGGACGGTGCAGGCGCAGGCGCTGCACGCGCCCTCGCGGCAGGAGTAGGGCGCGTCGTAGCCGCTGGCGAGCAGGACATCGAGGAGCGGCGTGTGGCGCGGCCAGGGCAGTTCCAGGCGGCGGCCGTCGAGTTCCACCGTTGCGGTGGCAGGGGTTTCGGCGTCGTCGCGGGTGATCACGATCTCGGCGAAGGGATCACCGGTCAGCGACTGGTAGATCTCGGTGTGCACATGTCGCTCGGTCATGCCCGCGGCAATCATCGCGGCACGCGCGGTCTTCATGAATGCCGTTGGGCCGCAGAGGAAAGCGTCGAAGCCGGTGTACGGCCAGAGGCGCTCGGTCAGCGCCTCGGCGGTAGGCAGGCCCATGGTCGACTCCAGCCAGTGGTCGACGATGAGTCGATCCGGGTACTCGGCCATCATGTCGGCGAGTTCGGCGCCGAAGATGACCGAGGGCGCGTCCCGGTTGGCATAGAACAGATAGCTGGTGCCGGTGCCCGCGATCAAGGCGGACTTGATGATCGACATCACCGGGGTGATGCCACTGCCCGCGGCGATCATCAGCAGGTCGGCGTCCAGCGACTTCGGCGTGAAGACGCCGGACGGCGACAGGGTGGTCACCCGCAGACCGGGAACGGCGTTGTCGCACAGCCAGTTCGACGCGTAGCCACCCTCGGTGCGTTTGACGGTGATGATCAGATCGTCGTCGAGATGCGGTGAGCTGGACAGCGAATAGCAGCGGGCGACCGAGCCGGTCTGCTCGCTCGGGATGCGCAGTGTCAGGAATTGCCCTGGGCGGTGGCGGAATCGGGCCACCAGGAGATCGGGCACCTCGAAGACGAGCGACACGGCGTCGGCGGTCTCGCGGATCACCTCGACGATCTCCAGCTCGTGCACATGGGTATTCGCCGTCGCTGCGGGCAGTGGTGCGGCGGTGTGCAGTTCGGTCATCGTCACGCCGTCCGGGACAGTTCGGCCATGATGTCGTCGGGCAGCGCCCTGGCCAGCCGCAGGATGCGGGTGCTGACCGCGCCGCGGACGAAGCCGACCTCGTAGGCGTAGCGCAGCAGCATTTCGCCCGCGAACTTGGAGTTCTCGCGGTAGTTCGGGCTCAGCAGGGCGACGGCCAGTCCGTGTAGCGGGTGGATGCCGACCGAGCGGTAGACCCGCGGCGTCACGATGGCGGGCTGAATCCCGAACACCATGATCGAGAACGCCAGCCGGTGCGCCGCATTGACCAGCTTGCCGTGCTTGGCGATCTGGCGCGCCAGTTCCTCGCGGGCATAGGTGATGTGCCTGGCCTCTTCCAGCACGTGAATCTTGTTGAGCTGACGCATGTGTGGCTGGATGCGCGGATCGTCCATGTTCTCCCGCTGCAACCGATCCAGGGTCTCCTCGACCAGCAGCAGCCCGCCCATGGTCGCCGGTCCCATCGGCGCGAGGCCGATCAGCCGGACCGCTTTGAACAGCGGCTTGGGCAGGAACGGCTGATAGGCAGGCAGGCCCGACTTGTTGATGAGCCTGCTGAACATCGTGGAATGTCTTGTCTCCTCGCCGACTTCGGTCAGCGCGTACCGGCTGTGATCGTCACCGGGGTTCCCGTGTTCGAGGAATTGGCGCAGCAGGAACGCCGACAGCCCGGACTCGACGATGATCCCGAAGCTGAGGGCGCTGACCGCCTCGTGCATGCCGAGGGTGCGGCGCTGCTCCTCGGTCAGCCTGTCCCACAGGTACGTTCCGTACAGCGTCTGCCGGTGATCGAGCATCCACTTCTTGTCCGGATCGAGCGGGGCGTCCCAGTTGATGTCGACCTCGCCGTCGTACGCGCGGTCGGCCGCCGAGCGCAGCAAGCGCTGGGCGGTCTTCTGCCGGTCACCGACGTTCTTGCCGCGGGTGGTCGACATACCCGCGGTGCTGACCGCGTGCCGGTGGGGCGTGGTGTCGTGGGTGGTCATCGCTGCCACCTCGTGGTGGAACCGGGCCAGACGCGGCCCAGCCGGAGAATGGTGGTGGTCAGCGGGCCGCCGAACAGCCCGACCTGAATGCCCTGGCGCACAAAGGAATCGGTGAAGGTGCGGGCCGAGTCGGCATAGTGGCTGCTGAGCAGGGCGGTGGGCAGTGCGTGCCTGGCTCGCACCCCGGCCGCGCGATAGGGGCGCGGCGCGATGAGCGCCGGGTAGAGCACGCTGGTGGCCGCCGCGGTCCAGAGTGCGGCGACCGCGTTGGAAACCCGGCCGTGCTCGTCGATTTCGGCGATCAGCTCGTCCTGGGCATAGGCCAGGTTGCGTTGCGCCGCGACCCGATGGATCTTCATCAGCTGGCGCAGGTGCGGCTGGATATCGGGGTCGTCGGCGATCGTCGCGGCCAGGTCGTACATGGCCTGCTGGATCAGCAACGTCACCGCGGCGGTCGCGGTGTTCTTCGGCGTCAACAGCACCAGTCGCGAGACCACCTGGGCGAGCACCGGCCGTCGATAGGGCGCCAGGCCGCTCTTGTGCACCATCCGGCCGAACATGGCCATGGTGCGGCTGTCGGCGTGGATGCTGGCGAGCGCGGCGCGCGTCTCGTCGTCGGCCGGGCCGGAGGCCTCGATGATGTCGCGGAACAGCAGCATGGACCGGGCGGCGTCGGCGTAGATGGCCAGTGTCAGCAGGTTGGCCAGCTCGTACTTGGCGAGGGTCGCGCGCTGTTCGGTGCCCATCCGGTGCCACAGCCAGGTGCCCTGAATGGTGCTGAGATGTTCGGGCAGCCAGCGCTTTTCGGGATCGATCGGCGCCGACCAGTCGATGTCCAGGTCGCCGTCGTAGGTCTCGTCCGCGGCATCGAGCAGTAGCCGCCGTGCGCTGAGTTTGCGATCGGTGACGGTGCGCCGACGTCGCACCGGTGCGCCCGAAGTGGTGGTGGGCGAGTGGAATTCGATCGGCTCGGGGCTCGGCGTTCCCATCGTGATCGGCTCTCTTCCGGGTCACGCGCGTGCGTCGCCGGCCTCGACCCGCAACGGCGCGAAAGTTGTATCCGGTACCGCTGGTACCGACACCCTTGAGTCTGGAACCACTGGTCGGTATTGTCAAGATTGTCTGAGACACAGATTAGTCTGTTCGAAAAGGTGGACGCCATGGCGCAGCGCAGCGCAGCCGACCGCAGCCCGCACGACGGCGCCGACTACCACGGCACCGCGACCCTCGTCGTCCGCGGCGTGGAAGTGCCGGTCCGCCTGGAGATGCGCGGCTATCCGGAGCCGACCGACGGCGTCTACCGCTGGGTCGGCCGAGTCGACGCCAACGACGCCCTTACCGAGGTACTCGGCGACGAACAACGAACCGCCTGCGTGATCCGCACCGGCGACGACGCCCGCCCCGCCGTAGTCGGCGACCGCGACCTGTGGAATCGCTACCGCATCATGGGCAAAAGCACCCCGCCCTACCCACTACCCTGAAGCTGTCGGTGCCGGATGGCACGGTTACCGGATGACTGAAAATGTTTGGCCGGTAGTCGAACTCAGGCAGTACACGCTGCGTCCGGGGACCAGGGACGTGCTGATCGAGCTGTTCGATCGTGAGCTCGTCGAGACGCAGGAAGCCGTCGGTATGCGCATCGTGGCGCAGTTCCGCGACGAGGACGATCCGGATCGATTCGTCTGGGTTCGCGCCTTTCCCGACCTGGCCACGCGCGGTGCCGCGTTGACCGCCTTCTATGTGGACGGGGCGGCGTGGCGCACCCATGCCCCGGCGGCGCGGGCGACGATGGTCGACACCGACAATGCGCTGCTGCTCCAGCCTGCCTCGGCGACCGCCGGTTTGGCGTTGCCCGATGGGCGTCCCGGCGTGCACGCGACCGACCTACCGGAATCCCGTGTGCTGGCAACGATTTACTACCTCGATACGCCGCAGGCGGAGTTCGCCGAGTTCTTCGACAACCAAGTCCGGCCGGTCCTTGCGGAGGCCGGTGCGTCGCCGATCGCCTGCTACGTCACCGATCCCGCCCCGAATACCTTTGCGGCGCTTCCGGTCCGCACGGAGTCGGTGTTCGTCTGGTTCGCACTGTTCGACAACGCCGATCGACGCGCCGAGCATCTCGAACGCCTTGCTGCCACGCCGACGTGGACCGAGGATGTGTACCCGCAGATCGCGAAGCGGCTGTCCGGCCCGCCCGAACAGCTCCACCTGGCGCCGACGGCGCGATCCATGCTGCGCTGATTCGACAAGAAGGTGTCCCTGTCGACACGCCCAGGGGAATTGTGCAATAGCGAAGGAACTGTCCGACCGACCACGGGGCGGGTTTTGGTTCTGTTAGAACCGAAACGACTGAGACAGTGCGTCGGATAGGCGCCGTCTCGACCCGGAGTAGTCGTGCCGAGAGTGGTTGGTCAGATGAAGATCTCGTCTATATCGATGATCGGTGTCGTGTTTCTGGGCGCGCTGTGCGGGGTGCCGGGGCGCGCGGTGGGCGATACCGGGTCGGCGGGGACGGCGCCCGAAGTGTTCACCGTGACGACCACTGCGGATGGGGCGGCGGCGAATCCGTTCGAGGGTCGATGTCGGACCGATTCCGGTGAGTGCACGTTGCGGGCGGCGGTGCAGGCCGCGAATGTGCGGCCGGGCAGCACCATTCGGATTCCAGAGGGGCGGTATGTGCTGACCATTCCACCGAACTTCTGGAACACCAACGGGCCCTTGATCGATCCGGCCACCGGCGATCTCGATGTCAACGCCGACACCATCATCGAGGGTGCGGGGCAGGATCGCACGATCCTCGATGCCGGACACCGTGATCGGGTCGTGCTGACCACCGCGCGCGTTTCGATCTCGGGGCTGACCCTCACCGGCGGCAATGCGACGGAGCACGAGATTCCGCTGTTCGAGACCGGTGGCGGCGGAATCGCCAACTCCGGCAAGCTGATTCTCGATCATGTGACGGTCACCGGGAACGCCGCCGACTACGGCGGCGGCATCTTCAACATCCCCGTCGCCGACATGAAGGCCACCGACAGCGTCATCACCGCCAATGCGGCGGGCGAAGCCGGGGGAGTCCGCTGCGACAACACCTGCACCTTCACCCGCACCGAAATCACCGACAACCGCGTCGTCAACCCGCGCACCAAGTGGTATCGATTCGGCGGGTTCGCGGGCCGCGGTGGCGGACTCGATATCCGCGGCGTCGGCGAGGTGGTGCTGATCGACACCCTCGTCATGGGTAACAGCGCCGATGAGGGCGGTGGCGGCATCAACGTCGCCCCCGGCTATCTCGACACATTGCCGTACCAGTTCACCGATGTCTTCAATCCCGGTATGGGCCACCTGATCCTGCGCGGTTCGACCATCGCGCAGAACACCGCGGGCCTCGGTGAACAGAACTGTAAGAAGGTGTTCGCCGTCATCCTGTCCACCGGCGGCAACCTCAGCAACGACCACTCCTGCGACCTCACCGCCGCGGGCGACGAGGTCCGTCCGGACGCGGGCGCACGCTGAAACCCGCACAACCAGAAAGAAATTCGCGATGGGTTCGTTCAATGTAGGCGACTGGATGACGGTCCTCGGTCAAGCTTTCGCCTGGGTGATGTCGATGCTGGTGTCCGGCGCCACCGCCGGATCGTCCTGATCAACTGGCCTGCCAAGACTTACGCCGCGACTACGCGCAGGCGATCGCCGATGCGGCCGGTACGACGGACCTCGGCACATCACCCCGGAGCTGTTGCCCCGGTTATGACAGCACGCCGCGCAGCTTCGTCGCGAAGCTGTCGACGTGGCGTTGCTGTTGCGCGGCAGCCGCTTTCGAGTGATGGATCTCGATGCTCAGCCGACCGGCGAAGGCGCTGAGAATGCAGGCGCCACCGCCGGGTTGCGGCGGTGCGGCGGTGTCGGCCACCGAGGTGATGGTGGATCGGAAGTCGTTGATACGCAAGTCTTCCGGCACCCGCAGCGCTGGCACCCTGCCCCAGTTGGTGACGATCACCATGCCGGGAGGCGATGCGGTGACGGTCTCGGCCATGTCCGGCATATGCAGCGGCGTCTGCTGCACGATGCCCGCGGCCAACGCGCCTTGCAGCGATTCGCAGATAGCCCGGGCGAGCTCGAGCAGCCCGGTGGACTCGGTCGGGGTGAAGTTGGCGAAGCCGAGCAGATTGGTGCCATCGGTCAGGCCGACCGTCGGTGTGATCCGGGTGCGCAGATCGACCGGGTAGATTTACAGGATGTCGGTCAGCGGCAATTCGCGAATCTCGGCCTCGCTCAACAGAACTGCCGCGGACACCAGTCCGTTGATCGTCACGCCCTCCCGATGCCCGAGCTCGACCAGCGCCGCCGTCTCGGCCACCGTGAGGCGGCACCGCGAGACGTGCGGCGCGGCCTGCCAGCCGTCCTCGTCCGCCACCGGTTCGGCCCCCGCCGGTGCCTCGGTGGCGACCGTCGGCTGGTCGGCGGAAACCGGGAAGGTCATCTTCTCGATGCCGCGCTCGGCCAGCAAATCCTCGATGGACGCCGGGTATCCGCGCACTTCCCGATCGAGCGAATGTCCGGCAACGGCGTCGGTGTAGCACGACCACAGCTCGGCCAGCACGGCCAAGGAGTGGTAGGCGTCCGCCACGCTGTGGTGCGTCATCAGCGTCACGCTCGCCGTATCGCCGTCGCGGACCACGCAGACCGCACTCAGCGCGGTCCGCTGATCGAACTTCTGATCAATCACCAAGCCGCCCGAATCGTCGTCGACCACGGAGGTCTCCGGCGTGGCTCCGGTCGAGGCGACAAGATCGTGGCCGCCGTCGCCGGATGGCTCCAGTCGCGCACCGAACACCGGGTAGGCGCGCACGATGGCCTCGTATGCTTTGGACAATGCCGCGAGGTCCAACCGGCCGGACACCTCGATCGCGTAGCCCACATAGGCTCCGGCGCCCGCGAACATCAGTTCGCTCGGGGCCAGCGGGCGGATAACAGTGGACATGGTCATAGAGCTCCCCTTCATCTGTGACGAGTTGCGCATGCCAACGGACGATCGAAGCCGCTGCGCGCACGCCGGAGCAAGCAGGAATTCCGGCCGCCGACCATTATCCGTGAACCGGATTTCACCAACGTCTCAGTGCGGTTTCGCGGTCGAGGCGCGAAAGTGGCTAAGCGGCGCCGGCCACCCGGACCGCATCCAGATGCGCCGCGAGCAGGCGCACACGCCGTCGCTGTTGCGCGGTGGTCTCCACGGGATGATGGATCTCGATACTGAGCTGGTCATCGAACGTGCTGATGATGATGGTGCCGCTCGGCTGTTGCAGCCGATGCCCGGCCTTGTCCGGCTTCGCGATCATCACCGTGCGAAAGTCGTTGATACGCAGCCCTTCCGGCAATCGCGGCCGATCGATCCGGCCCCAGTTGGTGGCCAGCACGATGCCGGGCGCGCGCGGCGGTGGCGCGGACGCGATGTCGGGGATGTGCAGCGGTGTCTGCTGCACGACGCCGCTGGCGAGGCCGCTGCGCAGGGCGTCGCTGATACCGCGGGCCAGGCCGATCAGCGTCGAGCCCGAGCCCGGGGCGGGGACGAAGTCGGCGAAACCGAGGACGTTCGTTCCCTCGGTATGGCCGATCGTGGGGGTGACCCGGTTACGCAGGTCGACCGAATAGGTGTAGCTGAGTTCGGTGAGCGGCAGCTCGCGCAGTTCGGCCTCGGTGAGCAGGATCGCGGCCGAGGCCAGCCCGTTGATCGTGGTCCCCTCGCGGTGCGCGAGGTCGGCGAGCGCGGCGGTCTCCCGCTTGGTCAGACGGCAGCGTGCCGTCAGTGGTAGTAGATACGAATCGTCGTCCGCGACAGGCTCGGCGATGCGCGGCGCTTCGGCGACCAGCAACGGTCGCGCGGACACCGGCAGGCCGGACATCTTTTCGACGCACCTGGCGAGCAGCAGATCCTCGACCGCGTCCGGAAAACGGTGCGACGTCAGCCGCGGTGCCCCGCCGCCGCTGATCTCGGTGTAGCAGGACCACATCTCGGCGAGCACCGCGAGCGAGTGACACGCGTCCGCGACGCTGTGGTGGGTCACCAGCGTCACCCCGGTGCTGTGCCCGTCGCGGACCACGCACAGCGCGGCGAGTGCCGTGCGCTGGTCCAACCGCGCGCCGCTCAGTAACTGTTCGGGATCGCCGTCGACGACGGTGATTTCCGGCGTGCTGCCGGGTGATTCGACGAGGATGTGCCCGCGCCCGTCCGGCTCGAGATGCGCGCCGAGAGCCGGATAGGCACGCACCACCGCGTCGAATGCGGCGGAAAGCGCGGCCAAATTCAACCGACCGGACAGTCGCATCGAGTAGCCGACGAGAACTTCACTGCCGGCGAAGATTTCCTCGCTCGGTGCCAACGGCCTGATGACGGTAGCCGTCGTGGTCATGTCGACATACCCTCCACATGAGACTGCCCATCGAGGCTAGCTCGAATACCGGGCCCTGCACGGCCTTTCGGGGTCATCGCCTCTGTGTGGTGTATCGCGCATACCGAACGAGCTGTTTCCGGTCGTTGCCACAACGAGACCATGCTCGGCGATCAGCCACTGACCGCACACACAGCGCAGATAGCGGACCGAGCCGTGCGCGGACACGACCGTCGGAGTCGGCCAGAAACAGGAGGGGCAGGTCAGGTCCATTGCCCCAGCCTGATGTAATGACCTAGTGCATTTCAACCCTTACGGTGGCGCGGCCGCCGAACTCGCCGCCCGGCTGGTGAACGCCGACCCGGACCAGGACCTGCGGGCGCTGCTCGCCGCGGCCGATTACAAACCAATCGGTACGCTCACGGCCGCGCAGGCCGCAGAGCTGCGCGGGTGGATCGGCGAACTGAACGCGGTGTTCGACGACCCCACGGTGCACCGGCTCAACGCGCTGCTCGCGAAAACAACCAGTCAGCCCTACATCTC
Source organism: Nocardia sp. CA-128927 (assembly GCF_050955855.1). NCBI lineage: Bacteria > Bacillati > Actinomycetota > Actinomycetes > Mycobacteriales > Nocardiaceae > Nocardia > Nocardia sp. CA-128927. The sequence continues at coordinate 1,749,293 of NZ_CP192087.1, forward strand.
GACGCACGACGACCGGCTGCCGCATCTGCACTTCGCGCAGGAGACCGCACCCGTCGACGAACGCGTCAAGGCGTACACCGCCGTCGGCCTGGCCACGCTGTTCTGCGACGACCCCGATCGCATCGGCCGGTGTGCCCGCGCCGGGTGCGACAACGTATTCATCGACACCTCCCGCAACGGCAGGCGTCGCTTCTGTTCGTCGCAGTGCTCGAACCGGGTGCACGTGGCCGAGCACCGGTCCCGGCGCGCGGGCTGAGCCTCAGTACGCCTTCGTCGCCGCGACGATTCGCTCGGATTCGATTGCGGTGAGCAGGGTTTGGTGATCGTTAGTGGTCTGATCGGCGTAGGCGATGGCGAAGTCGATCATCGCGCGGTCGAAGGTGTCGCTCGACCCGAGATACGAGGCGATGGCGACGCGGTCGCCGGAGCGCGCGTGTGCGCGGGCGAGGGTGTGGCCGCACAGCGCCGAGTAGTCGCGCAGGTAAGTGCGTGACATTTCCTCGATGACCGGAGAGCCCTTCATGTCGCGCAGTTGGCGCCAGTAGTAGTGACGGCCGTCTGTGCCGGTCGCCCAGCCCAAGAAGATGTCGCTCGCGGCCTGGGTGAGGCGCTGCCCGTGCACGACTCGATGTCCCTGGTTGCGGAACTTGCTCGCCGCAGTGTGTGGCGCGAGTACCGACTGCTCGGCCTCTTTCGCCTGCAGGAACAGTGGGCTGCCGCTCATTCGCCCGGCCAGCAGGGCGACGAAGCAGCGGGTGCCGACGCTGCCGACGCCGACCACCTTGACGGCGAGGTCGAGCATTTCGTGCCGGTCGAGCAGCACCCGGCGCTCCTCGGCCAGGGAGCGGCGGTATTCGCCGAACACCTTTTGGATAGTTGCGGCGTCGATTTCCCCGATCGGGATCAGCAGCGGCGGCCGGTGCCGGATGCGCGGGACACCGTCGACATCTGGCTCGGTCAGTTTCTCCAGGGCCTGCAGGTTGGTGCGGGCCCGCGCCTCGGCGAGCGCTTGCTCGACGCCCTTGCGGCGCTTGGGTTTCTGGGCCAGCGTCGCCAACTGGTCGGCGTCGATCTTCTCGTACCAGACGGCCAATTCGCCGAGGCCGGACAGCCGGATCATCGCCTCCCGGTACGCCATGGCCGCGGCGCCGACCGCGGTTTCGGCATCGGTATCGGCGAACCCGTTGGCCCGCGCGGCGACCGCGATGCTGGCCGCCAGCCGCTTGACGTCCCATTCGAAGGGGCCGGGCAGGGTCTCGTCGAAATCGTTCAGATCGAAGACCAGGGCGCGTTCCGGCGAGGCGAACAGGCCGAAATTGGACAGATGCGCATCACCGCACAGCTGGACCGTCAGTCCGGTGTTGGGGGAGGCCGCGAGGTCGGCGGCCATGATCGCGGGCGCGCCGCGCAGGAACGGGAACTCACCCGCCGCCATCCGGGCGTACCGGATGGGCACCAGCTCGGGCACCCGCGTCTTGGCCTGGCGTTCGAGCACGGCGATCGGGTCCGCACGGTCGGCGGGCGGCTCCCACACCCCGAGTGACCGCCGCCCGACCCGCTTGCGCGCCCGTCGGCCCAGTTCGGCCGCGCCCGGTTCCACAATCGCCAAGGTGTCCGCCATCGTGCCAGTTTGTCACTGGTTGGCAACCGGCGAGCAAATCTACTGCGAGTGTCGACCTCTTTCGCGCCACCAGGACGCGAAGACGATGACGCCGAGCACCAGCATCGCGAGGGTGATCGCCGCGCGGAGCGGGCCCATCGGAACCACCGCGACGTTCAGGTCGTAGAGGACGTGGGCCGCGATGAACGGCCAGATCAGTTGGACGCGGAGGTACGCGTAGCGCAGCAGTGCGCACCAGACCAGGACCATCAGTATCGCGGCGGGACCGTAGTAGAGATGGAACGGCAGTCGCAGCGCCATGAGCACCGCCAACTGCGCGGGCCAGGCCCAGCGCAGGCGGAGCATGATGGCCATCGGCAATGCCAGCAGGATGGTCTCCTCGACCAATCCGGCGCGCGCACTCCAGGTCACGCCGTCCCAGGAGGACATGGCGCCGATGGGGTTGCCGTCTTCGCCGGTGACCCACTCGGGAAAGGTGCCGAGGCTCAACAGGCCGAGCCACATGGTGAGGTAACCGGCGCCCATCGCGCCGAGGAAACCCGCGCGGGTCGGCTGACCTGCGCGCAGGCCGAGGTCAGCGCCGGTCAGACCGAGCCATCGGTGCGCGACCCAGAGCGCGAGCGCGGCGAACGGGAAGGCGGCCCAGCCCGCGATGCGGTAGGCGTTGGCCGGGAATCCGGTCCATTGCGGGTCGGCCCGGTCGATCAGCAAGACGATGGCAACAACGGTGGGCGCACCGAAGGTCAGCACGAAGGCGATGATTTGCAGAATCCAGGCTTTGACCGCCCACGATTCGTCGATAGTCGAAACTTCAACGGATTGTGAAGTCATCACGCCTTTCCTGGTGGCGGAGATATAACGATGATCGGAAATTAGCATAGAGATTTCGCATTGCCGCATCGCTATGTCTGCAAGTCGTAACTCGGCGTCGAAGATGCTCAATTGTTATGTAACGCAACGCTCGTCATTTGTGTTGCGGCATGGCATAACTCACATCCGCCACGACGGCTTGCTCGAAAAGTGGTTTAGCGATTGGAGTTGTGTCGATGAAAACATAGGCTGTGCAGCATGATTCGGTAGATCGCTGCCGCGCCTTTCGGCGGTCATCGCGGTCGGATCCGAAAGGTTCTCCGGATTCGGCGGAAATGAATCCAAGGTTCTTCTCAGCAATCGTTGCTTTGCTGTGCATGGCGGTTCGTGCCGGACGCCTTCTCGAAACAGAAGACTACGAAGGATATTCGCGTGGCTAACAAAATGACTACACGCAACACGAAGCGTCATATTCTGACCGCCGTTGCGGCGGCGGTAGCGGTGGGTCCGGCGGCCTTGATCGCGGTCCCGGCGTCCGCGGAGCCGCAGGCACCGGCCGCCCGGACCACAACGGCTATCGATGATGACCGCTATGACCGCGAAGGCTATGACCGTTGGGGCTATGACCGGCGCGGCTTCAACAAGTCGGGACGCGACCGCGACGGCTACGACCGCTCCGGTTACGACACCTTCGGATATGACCGCAGGGGGTTCGACAAGTCCGGTCGCGACCGCAGCGGATACAACAATTCCGGTTACGACAGTAAGGGTTTCGACAAGTCCCGTCGGGATCGTGACGGCTATGACCGCGACGGCTACGACAGTTTCGGTTACGACCGCAAGGGATTCAACAGTTCCGGACGCGACCGCTTCGGCTATGACCGCAACGGTTACGACCGCGCAGGCTTCGATCGATATGGATTCGACCGCAACGGTGTCGACCGTCAGGGCCACCTCCGCGGTGGCAATGGTCAACGGCCGCAGCAGGATCCGCCGCGTCCAGCTCCTGCTCCCGCGGCACCGCTACCCGAGCCGGTGGAGCAATTCCTGCGCCAACTGCCGCCGCCCGTCGAGCAGGTGGTGCGCCCGCCGGTCGAGGCGGTGTTCCGGCTGCTCCCGCGCTGACCGGATCCGGCACCGCGGCATCGGGTTCGGTGAGCGGTTGCGCATCGGCGGACTGTGATCAACAGTGGTGTCCAACGGTGTAGTGACGGGAGGCCGACATGGACCACGCAGACGTGGTTGTCGTCGGTGCCGGATATGCGGGACTGTCCGCGGCGCGGGCACTGCGGGCGGCTGGACGCGAAATCGTCGTGTTGGAGGCCAGTGACCGCGTCGGCGGCCGGGCGCAGACCGATCGGATCGCGGACGACTGGGCCGTGGATCTCGGCGCCCAATGGATCTCCGGCGGTCACACCCGCTTTGCCGCATTGGCGCAGGAGTACGGCGCCGAAACGTACGCGGCACCGTCCGATGGCGTGAATCTGCTGGTCGAGGGTGCCGTCCGGCGTCCATTCGCTGGTGCCCGACCGCCGCTGCCGCCACTCGTGCTCGTCGTTCTCGGACAGGCCATGTGGCGGATCGAGCGGTTGGCCGCGCGCATCGACCTGGCCCGGCCGTGGACCACCCCGGGTGCCGATCGGCTCGACGCGATGACCGCGGCGACCTGGCTGCGCCGCAACCTGCCCGAGCGCCGGGCCAGGCACCTCGCCGAGGTGATGATCGGCGAGGAACTGTGCGTCGACGTCGGCAGCGTCTCGATGCTCGCCCTGCTGACCACCATTCGCGCCGCGGGCGGGGTCGAGGCGGGCGTGACGGCCGAGACGGTCACCCGGCTGTTCGTCGACGGTGCCGACGGCCCGGCCCGCTCGATCGCCGCCGAGCTGGGTAGCGCGTTGCGGTTGAACGCTCCGGTCACCTCGATTCAGCAAGCAGCGGAAGGTGTTTCGGTGCGCGGCGAGTTCGGTGAAGTCCGTGCTGCGCAGGTGATCGTCGCGGTGCCACCCGCGCTGGCCGGGCGGATCGCCTACGACCCACCGCTGCCTGCCGCCCGCGACCACCTGACCCAGCGGATGCCGATGGGGTCGGTGTTGAAGGCGTTCGCCGTCTACGAGCGACCCTTCTGGCGCGACAATCGACTAACCGGCCAGGCTTTGAACCTGCACGATCCGGTCCCGGTGACTTTCGACGCCACCCGTCCAGGCGGACCGGGCTGCCTCGGCGCTCTCGTCCCGGGCCGCGCGGCCCATCGCCTCGCCGCACTCTCCGCCGACGAACGCCGGACCATGATCGTCGGCTCCCTCGTCCGCGCCTTCGGGATCGCGGCGCGCGATTCGATCGACTGGCGCGAGAAGGTCTGGGCCGACGACCCGTACACCCGCGGCGGTTACGGTGCGTTTTTCCCGCCCGGTGTGCTGACAAGTATCGGTTCCGCGCTGCGCCAGTCAATTGGCGCGATTCATTGGGCGGGTAGTGAAACCGCCACCGAATGGGCCGGTTATATCGAGGGTGCCGTGCGTTCCGGCGAACGTGCGGCCGCCGAGGTGCTTGCGACGCACCGTGCCGCGACCGTGGGTTGACGCACCGATTCCGGTGTCGGGCTGTGGTTTACGGACACCGAACAACGTTGCAGTTTCAATAGATGGTCGTTCGTCCAGTTGAGATTTGAATCATAGGCCGATTGAGAATGTCTGTATATATCTGTTTACGCTTTCCTGACGCGGCGCGCGATTTCCGGACCAAAAAGGCGCGGTTGACCTGGGCGAATGGCGGATAGTGATCTCCGTTATGTTGACTGAGATTCTGCCGTGCGCGAACTATGGACCGCATGGCACATCTAGCAAACGTTCAGCAAAGCCTGGTGTGGCCGAGCCGCACCTTCCCGGCCGCGCTGCTGGTGTTGTGCTCAGTGCTGGTCGGTGGTTGGTTCGTCGAGCCCGGCGCGGCAGTCGCGGAACCGGAGCTGTCCGGTTGCACCACGGACCCCTCGGTTCCCAATGAACTGACGGTCACCTGTGACCCCGGCTCCGGCGTCGGCGAGCACGCCTTCATTCGCTGCCGCGATCTGCTCGGCATGCCGCACACCCACATCGGCGCAACCATCGGTACCGGTGGCGGATGGTCCAGGGCGAATTGCGCCCCGGCCGAAACCGGTCCGGTCTGACCCGGGCGGGGCTTCGACCCCGATATCGCCTTCCGCGCCTCGCCCGCGAGATCTCGACTACAGGGCCACGCGCGCATCGTCCACCAGCACGTCCCCTCGAGACGGGTTCACGGAGAGGCTCCAAATGCGTGTAGTCACCAAGGAACGTCAGCGCGAAACCAAAGCATCGGCCAAGCACCGCAAGAGCGTCGAGAAGTCCCGGCGCGGCATGTACGCCGCAGCCACTTTCGCCTCGATGGCGACCGCCATGATCGGCGCCGGTCACGCCTCCGCCGATTTCGAGTTACCCGCACCGCCCACCGACCTGAACGGCATGCTGTCCGGCGCCGGTGACGTAGCGGGTCAGGTGCTCGATCCGGGCCAGCAGGACGCGCTGAACAACGCACTCGGCGCCGCGAGCGCGGCCAGTGCGAACACGCCCTTCGGTGACCAGGTGAACTCGGCAATCGACAACTATCGAGCGGGCGGCGCACTGCCTCCCGGACCCGAATGGTTCGGTGGCGGCGGTCAAAGCGCGCCGAACAGCCCCGCGGCGGTCACATCCGAGGTGGCAGGCCGCGTCCCGGCGCCCGTCGCCGACCTCGCGGCAACCGTCGCGCAAATCGCCGGGTCCGGCATGCAGCTCGATCAGCTGGCCACCTGGGCAAACAAGACCTTCCCCGACGGCCCGCTGCGCGGCCCGGTCGAAGACCTGCTGGCCTTCGTCGAGCAGGCCACCGAGCTGGCAGGCACCCGGCGCACCGGCACGGCCCCGGCCATCGACGACCTGATGGAGCAGGCACGCACGCTGTTCGGCTTCCCCAAGGACGGACCCGATCCGGTCAAGGGACTGCGCGATCTACTCACTCCGACTGTGGGACAACAGAATCCGGTCGCACAGCAGCTGCCGCCCGGACTGCTCGCGATCGCCGCGCCGGTCCTCGGCCTGTTCGCGCCCCAGCTGGCGGGCCTGGCGCCGGTGCTCGCGTTCCTCGCACCGCTGCTCGCCCTGGCCTCGAACCCGGCCGCCGCGATCGGCGCGGTATTCACGCAAATCCGCGAGGCGGTGCGCGGGCTGGTCTCCGATGCCAGGCATCCGGCAGCGCTGCCGCTGCTCGCGATTCCGGTGATCGCGGTGCTCGCGATCGTGCCGCTGCTGTTCGCGGGCGGCATCGGGGTGGCTGCATTGCTCGCCCTCGGTGCGGTGGTGCTCGGCGCGATCGTGTTGGCGCCGTTGGTGATCGGTGCGCTGATCATCGGCGGTCTCATCCTCGCCGTGCTGGCCATCCCGGTGTTGATCGTGCTCGCGGTGATCGGGATTCCGGTGCTGCTCATCGCGATTCCGGTCGCCATCGTCGCGTTCTCGGTGCTGGCACCGGTCATCCTGGTCGGCGGTATCGCCGCGATCGCGGTGGCCATCGTCGGCGGCATCGCGCTGGCCGTGGTGGCATTGGCCCTCGGTCTGGCATTCAGCATTGTCGGCTTCGTGGTGCTGACCGTGGGCGCCCTGCTGGCCACCATCTTCTTGCCGATCCTCGGCCTGATAACCGCGCCGGTGCTGTTCACCGGTGCGCTCGCCTTCCTGGTGGTCAGCCTGATCGCCACGGCCGTGGCCTTCTTCGGCGTGCTCGGTGTCGCCGGGCTCGCCACCGCCGCACTGATTGTCGGCGTCGGCCTGCTGTCGCTGCTGACCCCGTTCGGGCTCATCGCCATCCCGATCCTGATCGCCCTCGCGGCCGTCGCACTGGTGGCGTTCGGCGCGGTCGGTCTCGCGGGTGGCGTGATTCTGGCCGTGGTGGCGCTCGCCGGTTTGCTGGTGCTCTCGGTGGTCGGCGGGGCCGCGGTGACCGTGCTGCTCGCGCTGGCCGTGGTGGCGACCGCGATTCAGCTCGTCGCCGCGGCGGTGTTCTGGGCCGGACTGGCCGCGGCGGGCATCGTGTTCGCCGCGCTCGGTGCAGTGGGCGTCGCGCTCGCGGTGGTCGGCGGCCTGCTCGCCACCATCGCGCTGGTGTTCGCGGTTCCGGTCCTCGGGCCGCTGCTGGCTCCGCTGCTGTTCATCGGGCTGGTCGCCATTCCGGCGGCGATCGGACTCGCGGTGCTGTTCGGCGGGTTCGGGCTGATCGCCTTCTCGGTGTTCGCGTTGACCGGGACTGTCCTGTTGGCGATCGCGACGCTGGCCGGGGCGACACTGCTCGCCACGCTGGCGTTCATGGTCACCATGCCGTACGCGATCCCGCTGATTCTGGTTGCCGCACTGGCCTTCTCAATCATCGCGGGCGTGGGCATCGGCGCGGTTGCCGCGGCGTTCACCGTGGCGACCTGGATCGGCGGCGGCGCCATCGTGCTCGCCCTGATCGCGTTCGCAGTGGCCGTCGTCGCGACGGTGTTCGCGGGCGGGCTGGTGGTCTCGGTGCTGTCCTTCGTGATGCTCACCCTCGCGGCGTTCGCGCTGATCGTGATCAACCCGCCGCTCGCGCTGATCGCACTGCCGCTGCTGTTCGGCGGGGTACTGCTCGGCACGCTGGCGACCATCGGCACGGTGGCCGTGGTCAGCACGCTGCTCGGCGGATTCGTCGCGGCGCTCGGGCTGGGCTTGGTGGCCGCCTGGGTGTTCTTCGGCGTGCTGGCGCTCGGCGTGTTCGTGGCCGCGTCCGCGTTGTTCCCGCCGCTGCTGCTGGTGACCGTGCCGATCGCGGCCGCGGCCTTCGCGGTGATGGCGGTGCTGGCGATCGCGACGATCGCGGTCGGCGGCGTCGGGCTCGGCGCGATTCTGCTTGCGGGCGGGCTGATTTCGGCCGTGCTCGCCGTGGCGGCGGTGATCGCCACCGCCGCGGTCGGGGTGGTCGGGTTCGTGCTCGCCGCGGTGCTCACGCTGCCGTTCCTGATCTTCGGACCGTTCGCGGTGGTGGTGTCGACAGCGCTGTCGCCCATCATTGCCCTTGCGCTGCTTGCGGTTTGGTCGCCGGTGCTGGTGGCGGGTCTGGTGGTCGCGGCGCTCGGGATCGGCATCGGGCTGTTCGGCCTGATCGGTCTGCCGGTGCTCGCGGCGATCATCGGCGTCTCGGTGGTTGCCATCACGACGGCACTCGCGGTCACGCTGTTCCTCGGCAGCCTGCTGCTCGATTTCGCCACCCTCGGCCTGGTCGCGGCGGTGCTGGCACCGCTGGTCGCCCTGGCCGGGCTCGGCGCGCTCGCGCTGCTCGCACTCCCGGTGCTCGCCCTGCTCGCCGTGCCGGTACTCGGCCTCGCCGCGCTCGGTGCGCTGGCTTTGCTCGCGCTGCCGGTGCTGGCCGTGGTGGCGCTGCCGGTACTCGGGTTGGCCGCGCTCGGAGTGCTTGCCGCCGTCGCGATTCCGGTGATCGCGGTGCTCGCATTGCCGGTCCTCGCGCTGCTCGCCCTGGTGGCATTGCCGCTGCTCGCGCTGGCCGGGTTGGCCGCGCTGGCAGTGACTCTCGTGGCAGGCGCGGTCGCCGGGGCGACGGCACTCGCGGTCGCGGTGCTCGGTGCCCTCGCGATCGGTGCTCCGCTGGCCCTGCTGGTGATCGTGCCGCTGCTGGCCCTGGCCGCGGCCGGTGCGCTCGCCCTGCTCGCGCTGCCGGTGCTGCTGATCGGCGGGGCCTTGGCCGCGGTGATCGGCGTACCGCTGCTCGCGCTCGCCGCGGTCGGTGCGGTTGCCCTGGCAGCCGTGCTGATCGGTGGTGCGCTGGCCGGACTGGCCGCCCTGATCGGTGTGTCACTGGCCGCGGTGGCAGCGGTCGTCCTGCCGGTGCTGCTGGTCGGTGCTGTGCTGGTCGGACTGGCCGCCCTGATCGGCGTGCCGCTGGCGCTGGGTGCGGTTGCGCTGCTTGCCCTGCCGGTATTGCTGGTCGGTGCCGCGTTGGCTGCGGTCGTCGGTATCCCGGTCCTGGCAGCTGGTGCGCTTGCGGTGCTGCTGGTCGGTGGCGTCCTAGCTGGCCTGGCCGCTCTGGTTGGTGTGCCGTTGGCGTTGGGTGCGCTCGCGCTGCTTGCGCTTCCGGTCCTGCTGGTTGGTGGTGCGTTGGCCGGGCTCGCCGCGCTGATCGGTGTGCCGTTGGGTGCGCTTGCCCTGCTTGCGCTTCCGGTTCTGTTGATCGGCGGCGGGTTGGCCGCGATCGTCGGCATCCCGCTCGCGGTGGTCGGTGCGCTTGCGCTTCCTGTCTTGCTCGCTGGTGGAGCGCTGGCTGGGCTTGCTGCGCTGATCGGCATCCCGCTTGCTGCGGTCGGTGCGCTTGCGCTGCTTGCTCTTCCTGTCTTGCTCGCTGGCGGTGCGCTGGCTGGGCTTGCTGCTCTGATCGGTGTTCCGTTGGCGGCGATCGGTGCGCTTGCCGTGCTGGCGCTTCCGGTCCTGCTGGTTGGTGGTGCGTTGGCTGGGCTCGCTGCTCTGGTCGGTGTGCCGCTGGCTGCGGTGGGTGCGCTTGCGTTGCTTGCGCTTCCGGTGTTGCTCGCCGGTGGTGCGCTCGTTGGGCTTGCTGCTCTGATCGGTGTTCCGTTGGCGGCGATCGGTGCGCTTGCCGTGCTCGCGCTTCCGGTCCTGCTGGTCGGCGGAGCGCTCGTTGGGCTTGCCGCTCTGATCGGTGTGCCGCTGGCTGCGGTGGGTGCGCTTGCCCTGCTTGCGCTTCCGGTGCTGTTGGCCGGTGGTGCACTGGCGGCGCTGATCGGCATCCCGCTGGCCGTGGCGGGTGCGGTTGCGCTGCTTGCCCTTCCGGTGTTGCTCGCCGGGGGTGCGTTCGCCGCGGTGATCGGGCTGCCGCTGGCGGCGCTCGGGTTGTTCGCGCTGATCGAGATTCCGAAGTTGCTGATCGGTGGTGCGTTGGCCGCCGGGCTGGCCGCCGTCTTGGCGCCCTTTGCCGCGGTCGGTGCGGCCGCGCTGGTTGCCGCACCGCTGGTCGGACTCGCGGCTCTGATCGGTGCGCCCCTGGCCGCGCTGGGTGCTGCCGCCGCGGTGGCGCTCGCCCTGGTGATTGCCGTGCTGCTCACCCCGGGTGCGCGGGTCGGCATCATCTCCGCCATCCGGGCCGCGCTGGATCGCAATGGGCCGCTGGGTGCTTCGGGTGGCGGGGCCGCCGCGACCGGAACGCAGTTCCTCGACGACATCCCCGACGATCCGAGCCTGGAGCAACTGGCGGCCTCGCTACAGCAGCTGCTCGCTCCGCTGCCCGCCAAGCCCGCGGCCGCGCCGGTCGCGTTCGCCGAGCTGCCCTACACCGGAAAGGGGGCCGCCGAAGCGGTGGCGCACGATCGCGCCTCGCGCCTCGTCAGCGTTTCGATGTGACGAATCCTGCACTGTGCCAAGTAATCCAGCTTTAGCGAAGGAGATCAGAGATGACGAACGCCACGGAACCCCTGCACCTGGAGTACCTCTACGGCCCGCAGTGGCAGGACGCGATCCGCATTATCGAGCGCTCCGGCCAGCTGACCGCCGAGGAACGGGAGAAGCTGAACGCCGCGTCGAAGAAGCTTATCCAGGACAAGGTTTCGGCTCTGTCCAACGGTTCCGGCCTCGAAGGCGGCCTGAGCGGCCTGCTGGCCGGGCTCGGCATGGGCGCGAATGCCCAAACGGTCGCGTCGCATCCGTTGAACATCGCGGCCGCGACGGCCAAGGCGTTCGGCCGATCCCGCAACGTGCAGCTCGCGGGCATGATCGCCGGTCAGGCCGTGTCGCCGGCCGCGGCGGCGGGCACCACCGGTGACCTCAGCGGACTGCTCGAGTCGTTCGGCTCGATCGGCGCGGTGACCGTGGTCGGTCAGGCCGTCACCGCCGCGGTGCTGGGCGATCTGATCGGCCAGGGCGAATTCACCCAGGCCGTCTTCGACGAGCTGATGCTGCCGTGGAGCAGCAACATCGACGTGTGATCCGCGCCGAGTCTGATCCGCAACGAGTACGAAAGGGGTTGGCACCATGTTCGATTCGCGAAGCATCGGCTCCGGTGGCGTCGCCACCGATGCGCTCGGTGGTCTGCTCGACGCCCGATCCGCTCCCGTCACGTTCGGCTACTACGAACAGAATGAGGTCGCCGTAGCCAGCGGCGTCGAGTGGAATACCCGGTCTCGCACCGCCCCGATCGGGTGGTGGAACCGGCACCGGCACGTCCAGGCGGGGTTCGGCATGGCGATCGTCATGACGCTCGCCTTCGTGCCCGCCGTGCAGAACGCGATTCTCACGGTGCTGACCCATGCCGGTTGACCCGCGCCCGAGCGGGCGGCCGTCACGCCGAGGGACAACCTGCCTCGGCGTGACGGCCATGGCCGTGCTGGTCCTGCTCGCCGCCGCGCTGCTGAGCGGCTGTTCGAGCTCGGGGTCGACCGACAACGCCATCCGCGACCGCGTCGCCAACGCGGACACCGCCGATTGCGCGCTCGGCGGCCAAGCCGTCGCGGGTCTGCGCGACACCTTCCGCCAGCTGTCCGAGCAACTCGACGGGCTCGGCCCGGCCGCCACCCGCGGCGACCTCGGCGACGTGAAAACCCGTGTTACGCACGGCATGCAGCTTTCCAACCAGGTCTCGACCACGCTCAACCCGGCGGTCGACCGGATGGGGTCCCCGTTGATCGGCAGCGCTTACCGCGACGTCGCCAACGCGGGCGGGCTGCTGCACAACTCGCTGTCCGACTTCGCCACCGTCCTCGACAACGGCAACCCGGCCCAGCCGGTCGCCGACTCGGTCACCGCCGCCCTGACGTCCCTCAACGGCTCCATGGACCGCATGCGCCGCACCTGCCCCGCCGTCTTCGCCGAGCCGAAGGGCCCGCAGTACGGTCCGCCCCTCAGCGCCCGCTGAATCAGGTTCCCGTCGAACGCCTTTCGAAGAGCCGATCCCTGGCCACGGAGAGGGCGCGGGAGACGGCGCCGGTGAGCACGCCGTCGTCGCCGAGTGTGCTGGCGACGATGCGGGGTTGCAGCGGACCGAGTTCGGCCATTCGACGCGCGATCGCGTTGCCGAGCAGGTCGAGGTTGTTGCCGATACCGCCGCTCAGCACAACGAGTTCCGGATCGAGGATCGAGGCGACGGCGGTGATGAGCGCGCCGATCCGACGCCCCTCGGACTCGACCACCGCCAGGGCGCGCGGGTCGCCCGCTGCCGCTGCGGTGAAGATCTCCTTCGCGGAGGCTCCCGGCAGACCGGCTTGCTCGGCCGCGCGGGCGACTCCGCCTGCGGCGGCGACGGTTTCGGTCATGCCGCGCTCGCGTGCATCGAGTAGGGGAGCGTCCACCTCGGTGGCGGGCAAGAACGAAACCTCGCCCGCCGCACCGGTATTGCCGACATAGAGCTCGCCGTTGATCACGATGCCCATGCCGACGCCGGTGCCGATCGAGATGAGCACGAAGTTGCGAACCCCAGCGCCGGCGCCGAAGGTGAGCTCGCCGACGGCGGCCAGATTGATGTCGTTCTCGATGGTCGACTCGACCGCGAGCGCGTCGCGCAACTGACCGACGAGCCCGGCGCGGCCCCAGCCCGGCAGATTCTGGGCGTAGTCGAGGCGGCCGGTGTTCGGATTGAGCACGCCGGGACTGCCGATGACCGCGTAATGCACCGCCGACCAGTCGACCCCGGCCTCCTCGGCGACCTCGTCGGCCAGCGCGCGGACCCGGCGCACCAGATCGGCGGCCGAACGCGCGGAGTTGCGCACATCCCGGCGCCCGATGAAGTCGCCGCGCAGGTCGGCGATGGCGAGGCGAATCCAGTTGCGGCCGATGTCGATCCCCGATACCACCCCGGCGCGCACGTTCACGTCGTAGAGTGCGGTGGTCGGCCCCGGTCGGCCGCTGAGCGACCCGACCAACTGCACCAGCCCGGCGTGCTCCAGTCCCGAAAGTGCCGCCGACACTGTCGGTTTCGACAATCCGCTGGCCTTGGCCAGCTCACCGCGCGAGGCAGGCCCGCTGAGCCGCAGGTAGTCGAGCAGCAACCGCTCGTTCATCGTCCGAAGGAGCTGGGGATTGCCGACCCTACTCATCAATCCTCCTGCTCGTACCACTGGACACCTTGGTGTTAGTAAACTACCTTTCTTACCAACGCTCAACCGGGCGCTCTCACACTCCTCTCGGCACGGTGACCTCATGCGTCGAATTCAGCTCCTCACCGCGGCGGCGGCCGCACTCGTCCTGGCGGCAGGCTGTAGCTCCGGCGACAGCACCAAAGACGCGAAATCGGGCAGCGACACCCCGACGATCGCGCTGCTGCTCCCGGAATCCAAGACCACCCGCTACGAAGCCTTCGATCGCCCGCTGTTCGAGGCGAAGGTCAAGCAGCTCTGCGGCAACTGCAAGGTGCTCTACTTCAACGCCGATCAAGACGCGGCAAAGCAGCAGGGCCAGTTCGAATCCGCGCTCACCCAGGGCGCGGACGTCATCGTCTTCGACGCGGTCAACGCCGATGCCGTTGCGCCACAGGTGAACACGGCGCGGCAGAAGAAGATCCCGGTGGTCGCCTACGACCGGCTGATCTCCGGCATCAGCTACGAGTACTACGTGTCCTTCGACAACGTGAAGGTCGGCAAGGTGCAGGGCGAGGCCTTGCTCGCCGAGCTGAACAAGCGCGGCACCGCCGACAAGGGCCAGCTGGTGGTGATCAACGGATCGCCGACCGATCCCAGCGCGGGCGACTACAAGAAGGGCGCGCACGGGGCGCTGGACGGCAAGGTGAAGATCGGGCGCGAATTCGACACTCCCGATTGGTCTCCCGACAAGGCGCAGCAGCAGATGGAACAGGCCATCACCGCGCTCGGCAAGGACGCGATCGTCGGCGTGTACTCGGCCAACGACGGCATGGCGGGTGGCGCGATCGCGGCGCTGAAGCGGGCCGGTTACGCGACGCTGCCGCCGCTGACCGGACAGGACGCGGAACTCGCAGGCGTGCAACGGATTCTGACCGGCGAGCAGACCATGACCATCTATCTCGACTACCGCGCCCAGGCGGAGAAGGCGGCTGAACTGGCCGTTGCCCTCGCGAAGGGCGAAAAGCCCACGGCACCGGCGAAAACCAACAACGGCGCGACCGACATCCCGTCGTACCTGCTCGACGCGATCGCGGTCGGCAAGGACAACATCAAGGACACCATCGTCAAGGACGGCCTATACACCGTCGCCGATATCTGCACGCCCGACGTGGCGGCGGCGTGCCAGGCCGCAGGTATCAAATGACAGCTCCCACAACGGTTCTCTCGGCCCGCGGCCTCGTCAAACGCTACGGCGCGGTGCAGGCGCTGGCGGGCGCGGATCTCGAGGTGCACGCGGGCGAGGTGGTCGCGCTGGTCGGTGACAACGGCGCGGGCAAATCGACACTGGTGAAGGCGATTTCGGGGGTCACGGTGGCCGACGAGGGCGAAATCGTCTTCGCCGGTGCGACGGTGCGGATCACCCGTCCGCAGGATGCGCAGGCCCTCGGCATCACCACGGTGTTCCAGGATCTCGCGCTGTGCGACAATCTCGACGTCGTCGCCAACCTGCATCTCGGTGCGGAGACCAGCATCTGCAGCGTGCTCGACGAGATCGAGATGGAGCGCAGCGCAAAGGATCTGCTCGCCTCACTGGATGTGAAGATCAAAGACGTCCGCGCCCCGGTGTCCGCGCTCTCCGGTGGGCAACGGCAGTCGGTCGCCATCGCGCGGGCGCTGCTCGGGCGGCCGCGGATGGTGATTCTGGACGAGCCGACCGCGGCGCTCGGCGTCGAGCAGACTGCGCAGGTCCTCGCGTTGATCGGCCGATTGCGCGAGCGCGGACTCGGGGTGCTGCTGATTTCGCACAACCTGGTCGACGTGCGTTCGGTCAGTGACCGCGTGGTGGTGTTGCGGCTCGGCCGGAATGCAGGAGAGTTCGAGACCGCTAAAGCGACTCAAGAAGATATCGTGGCAGCGATCACGGGAGCAGCTGCATGAGTGACGTCGTTATGAAAAGACCTGTCTGGCAGGGAAACCAAGGGCGCGGATTGGCCGACGCCGCAATGGATCGGCTACGCCGCGGCGAAGTCGGATCGGTGCCGGTAGCGATCGGCCTGGTCATTATCGGCGCGGTGTTCTACCACCTGAACGCGCACTTCCTGTCCGCGGAGAATCTCACCAACCTGGCCTTGCAGATGGCCGCGACCGGAACCATCGCACTCGGCATCGTGCTGGTGCTGCTGCTCGGCGAGATCGACCTGTCCGCGGGCTCGGTCAGCGGCTTGACCGCCGTGGTGATGACGCTGCTCTATGTGCGCCACGGCTGGAACGTCGTGCTCGCGGTGATCGCCGCGGTGGCCGTCGGCGCCGCGATCGGCCTGCTGCACGGGCTCATGCGCACGATGCTGAGCATGCCGTCGTTCGTCGTCACGCTGGCCGGGCTGATCGGCTGGCAGGGCATGATGCTGTATCTGCTCGGCAAGGAAGGCACCGTCAACCTGCCGTTCGACCGCGGCATCGCCACTATCAGCGACACCTGGCTGCCCGCCCTGCTCGGCTGGCTACTGGTGGTGCTGCTCGCGGGCGGACACCTGCTCGCGAGTCTGATCACCCGGCATCAGCGGGTGCACGCGGGCCTCGACGCCACCACGCCGGTCTGGATCGTGGTGCGCTCCGGCGGCCTCGCGCTGCTGTTGAGCGTCACCGTCGTCGTGCTGAATTCCGATCGTGGCGTTCCGCTGACGCTGGTGATCTTCGGTGGTCTCGTTCTCGGACTCGACCTGATCCTGCGGCGCACCGTCTTCGGCCGCCGCATGTACGCGGTCGGCGGCAATGCCGAGGCGGCCCGCCGGGCAGGCATCAACGTCACCTGGATTCGCATCTCCGCCTTCGTCGGCTGTTCCGCGCTGGCCACCCTCGGTGGCATCCTCGCGGCGTCCCGGCTGGTCGCGGTGAACCAGAGTTCCGGCGGCAGCGACATCCTGCTCAATGCCATCGCGGCCGCCGTCATCGGTGGCACCAGCCTGTTCGGCGGGCGCGGTCGCGCCTACGCCGCGCTGCTGGGAATCCTTGTCATCCAATCGATTACGAACGGGATGCTGCTGCTCAACGTGGACTCCTCGGTGCGCTTCATGGTCACCGGCGCCGTGCTCGCGATCTCGGTCGCCATCGACTCGGTCGCGCGACGCGGTGCCGAGGGGGCGCGCTGAGCTGAGGGCGATCTCACGATCGCCCGTCGGAGGGCGCCTGGGCGCGGAAGGTTGTCCCGCGTCCAGGCGGTCCTGGCCGAACTCACGGCGGCGGCCTCGTGCGGAAGGTGTACGGGGCCGCCGCTGTCGTGTGTCCCAGCGAACATCCAGTAACAGACCTGGGCAAATGACCGACACGGTGGGGGAGTTGTGCATGAGTTCGAAGCCGTGAGGGTCGGGGTTTTGGGAGTGTGTTCGTGGATCGCAGATCGACGTGGGTGGTTCGGGCCAGGGCGGTAGTGCTGGCGGCGTCGCTGTGCCTCGGTGTCGGCGTGGCGGTGGGCGCACCGGCCCAGGCGCAGGCGACGGTGTCGAGCGCGGACTGGGTGAACCTGCCCGCCGCGCCGGATGGGTCGGTGATCGCGCGGGTCGAGGAGCCCGACGGTCGCAACATTCGGATCTGGGTGCGGTCGACGGCGATGGAGGGCGCGACCTTCCCGGTCGACATCCAGCGCCCCGAGGACACCTCGCAGGCCAAGCCGACGCTGTATCTGATGAACGGCGCGGGCGGCGGAGTCGACGACGCGACCTGGCAGTTGCGCACCAACGTGCTCGACTTCCTGTCCGACAAGGACATCAACGTGGTCCAGCCGCTCGGCGGCCAGTACAGCTATTACACGGACTGGATCAACGACGACCCGGTACTCGGGCCGAACAAGTGGCGGACCTATCTGCTCGAGGAATTGCCGCCGCTGATCGACGCGGCGTTGGGCACCAACAAGGTGAACGCGATCGCTGGACTCTCCATGACGGGCACCTCGGTGCTCGCGCTCTCGATCGCGAAGCCCGGCTTCTACCGCAGCGTGGCCTCCTACAGCGGCTGCGCCCAGACGAGCGACCCTATCGGCCAGGCCTTCGTCAAGCTGACGGTGGAGCGCCCGGGCGCGACCCTCGCCAACATGTGGGGTGCGCCGGACAATCCGCTGTGGGTGGAGAACGACCCCTATGTGCACGCGGACAAGCTGCGTGGCGTGAACCTGTTCGTCTCCAGTGGTAGCGGCCTGCCCGGCGCGCACGACGGCTTCGACGGACCGTTCCAGACCCAGCCCGGCGCCGCGGCGTGGGCCGATCAACTGGTGGTCGGCGGCGGCATCGAGGCGGCGATCCGGATGTGCTCGGCGAACCTGCAGAACCGGCTCGACCAGCTGGGCATCCCCGCCACGTTCGACTTCACGCCGACCGGAACGCACTCCTGGGGCTACTGGCAGGACGCGTTCGTGGCGTCGTGGCCGGTGCTCGCCAAGGGTCTCTACAGCTGACCTGCCGCCGACCGCGGTCCTGTGATCCACGTCATCCGACGTAGTAGGCTGCGGTCGGCATAGGGTGGGCTAAGATGGGTGAACAGATGCAGATATGCGCATACGTGGCGGTGATGAAAGCGGGCGGCTAATGGGACACGAACACGAGCACGGACACAGCCATGGCAACGGCCACGGACACTCACACGGGGTGTCCGGCGACGCCGATCGCCGTTGGTTGACGGTCGCGCTGGCGCTGATCGCCGGGTTCATGATGGTCGAGGTCGTGATCGGCCTGCTGGCGAATTCGCTGGCGCTGCTCTCCGACGCGGCGCACATGCTGACCGACGCGGCGTCGATCGTGCTGGCGCTCACCGCGATTCGGCTGGCCGCCCGCCCCGCGCGCGGCAAATACACCTACGGCTTCAAACGGGCCGAGATCCTGTCCGCGCAGGCCAACGGCATCACGCTGCTGGTGCTCGCGGGCTGGCTGACCTACGAGGCCATTCGACGGCTACTCGATCCACCGGAGGTGACCGGTGGGCTGGTGGTCGCCACCGCGCTCGTCGGCATCGTGGTGAATGTGGCTGCGGCCTGGGCGATCAGCAAGGCGAACCGCTCCAGCCTGAATGTGGAGGGCGCGTTCCAACATGTGCTCAACGATCTGTACGGCTTCATCGCGACCGCCGTCGCGGGCATCGTCGTTTTGGTCACAGGATTCGCCCGCGCGGACGCGATCGCCACGCTGGTCGTCGTCGCGCTGATGGTGAAGGCGGGCCTCGGCCTGGTCCGCGAATCGGGCCGCATCTTCCTGGAAGCCGCACCGGCAGGCGTCGATCCGGACGCCCTCGGCCGCCGCCTGGTCGAGATGCCCGGCATCGACGAGGTGCACGACCTGCACGTCTGGCAGATCACCTCCGGCAACGTCGCACTGTCCGCCCACGTGCTCGTCCAGCCCGGCGCCGACTGCCACGGCCTACGCCAGCAGATCGAACGCCTCCTCGACCACGACTACGAAATCACCCACACCACCCTGCAAGTCGACCACTCCCAACTCATCTCCGCCGCCGAAAGCCCCGCCGCCGACCGCCTACTCCCGGTACTCGAAGAACACTGCGACGAGTCCCACGGCCCCGTCCACCGCGAACGCCCCGGCGTCGGCCACACCCAGAAGTAGCCTGCGGACCCGATCCCGGGCGCGCCTCGATCTCAGCCGCACCCCTTCACGGGATCCGCACTCTCTCTCGGGATCCGCATTCGGAATAGGGGCCCTAGGTGGCTGGTGTTTTTCGTGCGGTGAGGGGCTGGTCTCGAGCAGAATGTTGGGGTGACGTTGGGGCGTGTGCCGAGGCAGGGTGATCTGTTGCGGTCGACGGTGGAGTTCTGCGCGGGTCGGGTCGGGGTGGACTCGATTTATGGTGTGCTGCATCGTGATTGCTTCGGGTTGTTCCCGGATGAGATGTTCGCTGACCTGTTCACCGATGTGGGGCGTCGCAGCGTGCCGCCGATGATCGTGGCGGTGGTGATGGTGCTGCAGCGTATCGAGGGTCTGTCGGATCGGGAGGCGGTGGAGCGGTTCGCGTTCGACGCGCGCTGGAAATACGCTGCTGGCGGCTTGGATTTCGACTATCCGGGGTTCGTGCACACCGTGCTGGTGGACATGCGGGCGCGGCTGGCACGCTCGGATCGCCCGGATCGTATCTTTGATGCCGTGCTCGAGGTGGCGCGTGCTGCGGGGTTGGTGGGCCGCAAGCGGGTGCTGGATTCGACCCCGCTCTATGACGCGGTGGCCACGATGGACACCATCACCTTGATCCGGTCGGCGATCCGCGGCCTGCTCGCCGTGGTGAGTGCCGGGCTGGCTGGGGAGCTGCGGGCGCGGGTCAGCAGCGGTGACGATTACGCCAGCACCGCGAAACCGGTGATCGACTGGGACGACGAGACCGCCCGCGAGCAGTTGATTGATTCACGCACCCGCGACGGGCTGGCGATGCTGGCGGTGCTCGACGGGCTCGACCTCGACGAAGCGGTGGACAAGGCAGCGCGGTTGTTGGCGACCGTGGTGGGCCAAGACATCACCACTGGTGAGGACGGGATATTCCGGATCGTGCGTGGCACAGCAGCTGACCGGGTGATCTCGACGGTGGATCCCGAGACCCGCCACGGGCGCAAGACCCAGGCGCGGGGGTTCGACGGATACAAGGGCCATATCGCGATCGACCCCGACAGCGAGATCATCACCGCCACCGAGGTCACACCCGCCAACAGCGGCGACGCCGAGGTCGCCCCCGGCCTGCTCGCCGACATCCTGCCCGCCGAAGCCGAAGCCGAAGCCGAAGCGCGGGTGTTCGGTGATGCCGCTTATGGGGCTGGGGAGTTGTTGAAACTGTTGGACGACAACGGTATTCACAACGGAGTGAAGGTCCAGCCGGCATCCTCGGTGAAGGGCCACTTCTCCAAAGACCGCTTCGAGATCGACCTGGACCGCGCCGTGGTGCGCTGCCCAGCCGGGCACACCGCACCCATCCGCCCCCGCAAAGGCCAGCCCAGCACTATCGGCGCCGCCGCTTTCGGTGCCGCCTGCGGTGGCTGCCCGTTGCGTCAGCAGTGCACGTCAGCGGCTGCCGGGCGCACGATCGGCATCGGGGCCCACGAGAAACATCTACTCCCAGCCCGCGCGCGTCGACGCGATCCGGCCTGGAGGGCCGAGTACCGCGCTACCCGCCCCAAAGTCGAACGCAAGATCGGCCACCTCATGCGCCGACGCCACGGCGGTCGCCGCGCCCGCGTCCGCGGAAAGGTCAAGACCGCCGCAGACTTCTCACTACTCGCCGCCGCGGTCAACCTCGCACGGCTGGCCGTCCTCGGAATCGGCTCCACCACAGCACAATTGACCCCCACCACGGCCTGAATTCCAGGCTCGTGACACACCCACACCCGCAGCCACCGATCAACCCATCACCCACCAGCACGACCGGGCCGAACCTCAATCGGTCACCAACTCGAGCCAAGACACCCACACACAGACGACACCACGCGCCACAGCGGCCGTTCGACACCAGCCACCTAGAGACAGTGCGGATCCCGAGAAGGGTGCAGATCTTGGGAAGTCACGGTGCGCCGCCAGGCGACACACCGACGAAGGCGGCGGAACGCGACCAGAGACGGATGACCACGCCGGAGCTGCACACCCTTGTGCCAGCTGCACACCTCGTATACCGGGTGTGCGGCTGACTGCTCTCCCCGCACCGGCGCTCGCGGAACGAGCCGCTCTCCCCACGGGAACCCCGCAACTCGCGGCGCCGATCGGCGCCGCGCCAGCGAGCACACGCCGAACTCCCAGAGGCAGCGGACGTACAAGAATGGGCAGCTCCCACAAAGGGTGCGGATCTGTGCAGAACCCCGAGCCGACCTGGTTCTCGTCCAAAGCGCCTGTGACGGAACCACAGCCAGATGGCCACCTCGGGAACCTGACACCGCGCTGGGAGCCGCACACCCCTTGTGTCAGCTGCACACCCTCTATACGCCCGCTGCCAGGATGATCGTGAGACACCTCGTGGTGGTGGGTGTGGGGATCGGAGTGAGAGATGATCGATGTGCCTATCGGGCGGACGGTGTCGGGCGGGCGGACGTTTCCGTTGGCGTTTCGAGTCGAGTTCGTGCGTCAGTACCATGCGGCGATCGAGCGGGGTGAGAAGACGCAGCTGATGCGTGAGCACAACCTGACCCGTGCGACAGTTCGGGAGTGGTTGCGTGCTGATGGGCGCGGTGAGTTCACCGCGGCGATGGTGGCGTCCTCGGAGAGGTCGAAGAACAAGATGAACAATCGTGATCGGGCCGAGATGGCGCGGCTGCGGCGGGAGAACGAGCGGCTGCGTGCAAAGGTCGCGAAATCTGAAGCAGCTCAGGAGATTCTGGGAAAAGGTGTGCCACGAACACGGGAGGCCGCATGAGGTAGGTCAGGCGGAGGATCGTGGTGCTGTGCGAATGATGAAGGGGTTGTGGCCCTTCGGAGTCGCCCGTCGGGTGGGAGGCTTCAAACCACCTCATGCTGCGTTGGCTGAAGACCGTCGTGGTGAGCGATGAGGAAAAGGCGTCGGTAGAGGCGTCAGGTGGGGATCAGGAAGACGAACGCGAGTGAATCGCTGACGACGTGTCGAAATGAATGAGACGACATCGAAACCGGGGCTTCTTTTTGGAACCGGGAAAGAGTCTGGCGGGTGGCCCGATTTCTGGCCAGGCGGTGTCCGGCATGGAGGCGACGTGAGCCTGATCTGCGGCTTTCGCATGGAACGTGGGAAGGCATGTCCCGATACGGATTTCGCTTCGGCGGGTCGAGAGGGAGCACGTCGAGCAGCAGAAACTGTGAGGCGTTGAGTACCGATGCGGGGTGTGCTGGCGGACCGGCTCGTAGTAGTGGTGAAGCACCTGTAATGGGTGTGGAGCGAAGGGGCCGGACCATTCGGGTTGCTGATGTGGTCAACCGGCTGTGGTCGGGAGGAGCTGGATGAGTCAACCAGGGTCGTCGGGCAAGCCGTTCGAAATTTCGAAATGGGCTGTGCGCGAGGCGTATCGCAGAGTCAAGGCGAATAAAGGCGCTGCCGGGGTCGATGGGCAGTCCATCGATGACTTCGACAAGGATTTGAGGAACAACCTCTACAAGATCTGGAACCGGATGTCGTCGGGGACATATTTTCCGCCGCCCGTGCGGGCGGTGGAGATCCCGAAAACCGGTGGTGGGGTTCGTGTTCTGGGTGTGCCGACGGTCGCGGACCGGGTCGCGCAGACGGTGGTGGCCATGGAATTGGAGAAACGGGTGGAGCCGATGTTCCATCCAGACTCCTATGGCTATCGCCCGAAGCGGTCGGCGCTGGATGCGGTTGCGACATGCCGACAACGGTGTCTGAAGAAGGACTGGGTTGTTGATTTGGACATCCGCAAGTTCTTCGACACCGTGAACCACGAATTGATGGTCAGAGCGGTCCGGGCCAACACCGACCAGGAGTGGGTGGTGTTGTATGTGCGGCGGTGGCTTTCGGCTTCGCTGCAACGGCCGGACGGGACGCTGGAGACGCGGGATCGCGGGACCCCGCAGGGGTCTGCGGTGTCGCCGATTCTGGCGAATCTGTTCATGCATTACGCGTTCGACATGTGGATGGTCCGGAAGTTCCCGGATATCGGCTTCGAACGTTACGTGGATGACGCTGTAATCCATTGTGCGAGCGAGCGGCAGGCGCGCATGCTGAAGGCCGCGATTGGGGAACGTTTCACCGAGGTGGGGCTGGAACTGCATCCGGACAAGACGAAGATCGTCTACTGTCGGGACGAGAACAAGAGGACGCTCGACTACGAGCACACCTCGTTCACGTTTCTCGGCTACGAGTTCCGAATGCGTTCGGCGCGTAGCAAGTTCGGGGAGTTGTTCACCTCGTTCCTGCCCGCCATAAGCCGCGACGCGGAGAAACGCATCAACCGGGAGGTCCGCGGTTGGCGTCTGCATCGGCACACGGATTGGACTCTGGGTCAGCTGGCACGGTGGATCAATCCCATCGTGCGGGGCTGGTTGCAGTATTACGGCCGGTTCTACCGGACGAAATTGTATGCGCTGTGCAAACGCATCAACACCTATCTGGTGCGGTGGGCTCGTAAGAAGTATCGACGGTTGCACGGGTTCAAGAAGGTCAATGCCTGGTGGAAAGCGTTGGGGGAGCGGCATCCCCGAACGTTTTCGCACTGGGAATATACCCGTGGTTTCATGGCGACTGGATGGTAGGAGCCGTGTAACGAGAGATTGTTAAGCACGGTTCTGTGAGGGCCCGGAGGTGCGATTCCTCCGGGCTACTCGACCATTCGAGCTCTTGTCGGGGATCAACGACAGCTCGACCGAGGAAACCGAACAGATCCCGCCGGCGTTGATGAGCGCCGACGAATACAAGCAGTGGCTCGAACGCAACAAACTGTCTTAATCGATACCGTGGCCACGCTGGTCGGGATCGATACCGTGGCCACGCTGGTCGGGATCGGCATCGCGGTCACGGTGGGGTGCGGGTTGCTCGGGTTGACGCGGTCGACGTTCTATCGGATCAGCCGTGGCTATCGGCACTACCAGCCGGTGGTAGTGCCGGTCCCGCAGGCACAGCGGTATCAGCCAGCGGCGTTGACCACCGACGAGCGCGCGCAGATCCTGTGTGTGCTCACCGATGACGATTACTCGGATCTATCTGTGGTGCAAGCATATTGGCGGGCGTTCGACGCCGGGAGGCTCGCGTGCTCGCAGCGCAGCTTCTACCGTGTCGCCAAGGCGGCAGGTTTGGTCGGTGACCGCCGCCGTGTCCGTGGCCCCGGTCGCCGCGCCAGCCCGTCGCGGCGCACACCGATAGCGGTAGCGGCCGGGGTCGGGGACCTATGGTCCTGGGATGTCACCGAACTGCGGGGGCCCCGGACCCAGGACCGTTACAAGCTTTACTTGGCGATCGATGTGTTCTCCCGCTACCCGGTGGGCTGGCGCATCGAGCACAGCGAAGACCGGCAACTGGCCGTGGAGATGTTCACCGAGGCCATCACCGCCCGCGGGACACCGAAAGTGGTGCACGCAGACAACGGTGGTGTCATGCGGTCGCCGTTGCTGATAGAGGCCCTCACCGCCAGTGGCGTGCTCACCTCCTACTCACGACCGCGAGTCAGCGACGACAACCCGTTCTCCGAATCGCTGTTCAAGACAATCAAATACGACCTGGACTGCCCCGACCGCTTCGAGGGCATTGAGGCCGCCCGCGAATGGACCTGCGGCTTCCTGCACCGCTACGCCACCGAGCACCGCCACAGCGGACTCGGTCGCCACACCCCTGCCGCGGTTCACCACGGCACCGCCGCCACTATCCACCGGCAGCGCCAACAACACTTGGATCGGTACTGGAGCGCACATCCCCAACGGTTCCGGTACCGACCACACCCACCCGCGCTACCAAAACCAACAGGAATCAACACACACCTGTCTCAAGCAGGTTGACAACTTCCGTATACGGGGTGTGCACCTCACACAAAGGGTGTGTCCTGGCAGCTCCCCGCGCGTGAGCTCTCGAAGGCAGCCACTTCCTGATTCGCCACGCTCGAACCAGCCGGCCCACCCCAACAGGCAGAGCTGATCGACGTCGCGCCCGCCGCCACACGCCGAACCCACAGAGCGCCCACACCTGTCACAAGGCGTTGGCGCCCGCTGTGAAAGGTACGCACGCTCTGTGAGTCTCCCTCCACACCGCCAGTTTTCGGCTGGTAGATCCCCGCGCTGGGACCCGAGATTCGCTGATTATCAAGTCTCGAAACGCAACCACAGCCAGATGACCACGCTGGAACCCCCACACCACACACCTGACTGACAAAGAAAGCCGGGTACCCACCTGACGTGCCCAGCACTACTCGGTCATTCCCCGGGGACCTGTGTACCGACCTGGTGAGTACAACCAAGGACCGGATGCGTATACCCACTTGGCGGGTACAACTAAGGACTCCCAGGTGAGCAGTCCAGTGAAAGCTGAAGACCTACCCCGGTTTTCCCGTGAGTAGTGTGGGCGCGTCGTGTGCCGTACCCGGCTTTAGGGGGATGTCAGGTGCGTGGAGTCGGGGTTCCAGCGTGGTCATCTGGCTGTGGTGGCGTTGAGGGCATTTTCAACATTAAGTGAGTCATATGGTTGCTGGTGGAGATCGTTTAGCGACAGTGATGACTCGCTTCGATGCTCACCTTTGGTTGTGGTTGCGTACTTCGCACACCTGCTTGATCTTTCGCACACCTGTTGGGGTGTTGGTGGGTGTGTGACAGATGAAAGTGGTGTGCGAAGTTCCGAAATGGTTTGCGGGGGCTAGTGGTTCAGGCTCGGGAAGGGTTGCTCGGCTTCGAGGAGGTAGGCGAGTTCTAGGAGGGTGCGTTCGTTGCCGTGGGTGCCGGCGAATTGGACGCCGATGGGTAGACCGGTTGGTGTGAGGCCGGCGGGGATGCTGATCGAGGGGGTGCCGGTGATGTTGTTGATCGGGGTGAACGACACGTAGGTGCGGAGGCGATCGAGTAGGTCGTCGAAGGGGACGGTGGGGCTGAGGTAGCCGAGTTCGGGGGTCTCGTGGCCGAGGGTGGGGAGTAGCACGGCGTCGTAAGGGCCTAGGGCGCGTTGGTAAGTGGTGGCTGCGGCGCGTAGTCGGTACAGCATCACCGGGGCGCGCCATGCGCTGCGTAGGAAGTATCGGCGTAGGCCGAGGGTGAGGTCGTCGAGGCGGCGGGGGTCGAAGTGGCGGTCGGCCAGCTTTCCGGTGGAGGCGACGAAGGTGGCTAGTAGACCCCAGTACTGAAGAAACGCCGTCTCGAGCGTGTCGTCGAATGGCATGGGCACCTGCTCGACGTGGTGACCGTGGGATTCCAGTGTGGCAGCAATTCTTTCGACGGCGTCCCGGATCGGGCCCGCGGGCACTGTGCCACCGATGTTCTCCAGCAGCAGTGCGATGCGCAACGGCTTCGAACCAGGCCCCTCGACATACCCGATCGACGGCAGCGCTGGATTGCTCCAATACTGTTCCGCCGCAGCGGTATACGCCGCCGTATCGCGCACCGTCCTGGTCAGCACGCCCTCGCTCACGATATTGACCGGCAGCTTGCGTGCGTTCGCCGAATCGATGTGCCGCCCCCGGCTCGGCTTCAACCCGACCAACCCGGCACAGGCCGCCGGAATGCGGATCGACCCACCGCCGTCATTGCCGTGCGCGATCGGCACCACTCCGGACGCGACCAGCGCGGCGGACCCACCGGACGAGCCGCCCACGGAATAGCCGGTGTGCCAAGGGTTTCGGGTCGGCCGCGCGAACGGCGGTTCGGTGGTCGCATTGAATCCGAACTCGGGCAGCGTGCTCTTGCCGAGCACCGTCATTCCGGCACTGAGGAATTGGCGCGCATACCCGCCGTGCTGCTGCGCGGGCTTGGCCTGGAACGCCTGACTGCCGTGATTGGTCGGCATCCCGACGATGTCGGCATTGTCTTTCACAAACGTCGGCACCCCGTACAACCGGCCGGTTCGCGCGGCGGGCAGCAGCGGCTTCTCGTAGCTCTCGTACGCGACCGCCGCCAACTCCTCGACCTGCCGCGCCCGCTGCACCGCCGCCGCGGCGAGCTCCCGTGGACTTCGTTCCCCGCTGCGCACCAGCTCGGCCAGCGCGACCGCATCGTGCTCGCCGAGCGCGTCGTCGGTGAACGAATGGATGCGGGTGGTCTGAGCGTCAGCGGTCACCTCTTCGAATCTAGCCGCGCCGACGCGCGGCGGACCGTGTGTCCAGTGGTGGCCGTCACGCGCATACGGTGGAACGGCAACCCCGCTTGACGAACAGGAAGGAAGTACATGGTCCAGTCGGTCTCCGACCCGCTGCCGCCGCAGGGACGAATCGGCTCGCTGCTGTTCGCGCTTCCGCCTGCGGGACGGCGCTGGAGCCCCGGCCTGCGGTCCGCGCTGGCCTTCGCGCTGCCCGCCGCGGTGGTCGTCGCGACGGGCCATCCGAGGCAGGCGTTGTTCGTGCTGTTCGGTGCCTTCGCGGTGATGTACGGGGAACGCAGGGCGTATCGCATGCGTGCCGGGGTGGTGCTCGCCGCCGGTCTCGCGCTGCTCGCGTCCTGCGGTGTCGGTGCGCTGCTCGGCCACGGGCTCTCCGGTGGGCTCGGCGCTTCGCTGCTGACGGTGGCGATGCTGACGCTCGTCGCGGTGGTCGCCGTCTACGCGATCGACGCGCTGCGGCTCGGTCCGCCCGGTGCCTTGCTCTTCGTGATCGCGTGCGGCGGCGCGATGATGGCCGCCGAGGCGGGCATCTCGACGACGGCGCTGTTGTCCTGCACGGCATTCGGTGTCGGCGCATCGGTGTTGGCGTCGATGGCCGGTGTGCTGCGTGACCGTCGCAAGCCTGAGCGGGTTGCCGTCGAGGCCGCGATCCGCGCGGTCGACGCCTACCTGTCGGCGCGGGCATCGGGACAACCGGCCATCGATCTCCGGCATCAGGCGGGCGGCGCGGTCGCCGAAGCCTGGGCCGCGGTCTACGACGCGGGATTGCCGAGCCGGACCCCGGATTCGGAACTACTGGCCACCCTGGTCGCGGCCCGGCGGCGGCTCGCCGGTCCGGCCTACGACGACACCAACGACCTGGTCGTCGACCCGCTGATCTCGTTCGTCCGCCCCGGTGTCTGGTTCCGGCTGCGCCGCTCACTGTCGTTCGATTCGCACGCCACCATCAGCGCCTTCCGCGTCGGCGTCGCCTGCCTGGTTGCGGGCGGACTCAGCGCACTGCTTGGCCAGGACCGACCGCACTGGGCCGTGTTCACCGCGCTGATGGTGTTGCAGATCGGCCCCGATCGAGTCCGCGGCAAGGTGCGTGGCATCCACCGCTTCGTCGGCACCGTCGTCGGATTGGTGCTCTTCGGTGTGGTGCACCAGCTCGCGCTCACCGGCTACGCGCTCATCGCGCTGGTGGCCGCGCTGCTGTTCTGCATGGAGCTGTTCGTGCCGCGCAACTACGCGCTCGCCGCGATCTTCATCACCCCGATCGCGCTGCTCGCGGTCGGCTCGACACCCGACGGCGCCGTCGCGCCGCTGATCCGAGATCGCTTCATCGAGACCGTGATCGGCGTCGGCGTGGCGGTGCTCGTCCCGCACGTCGTCGTGCCGCGCGCGCATCGCCGCACCTTCCGTTGGATCGAGATCCGGGTCTGCGCCGTCGCCCGCGCCCTCCTGGAACTGTCACGCACCGAACCGGCCGGTGCCCCGCCGTCGCACTGACCCAACAGCTGCAATTCGGACTGGTCGGCGTCGCACGCACCGGAATCGACTCGGCCACCGAGGATCCGAAATGGACCGGCGCGCACTGGCCGACACACGCCGCCACCGCACACCTCGGCTATGACCTGCTCGCCGCCTATTGGGAGCTGCCGCCCGGTGCACTGCTGGCCGACCCGGACCGCTGGGACGCCGCATTCGACGCACTGACACCGATTTCCGACACCCGGTAACGATGTGCTTACTCCTGCTAGCGTTCGAGCATGCAGGACAGTGTGACAGTGCGAATGGCCGCGCCCGCCGAGCAGATCTGGGAGCTGGTCAGCGATATCACGAACACCGGACGATTCAGTCCGGAGACCTTCGCCGCCGAATGGCTCGGCGGCGCCACCGGACCTGCCGTCGGGGTGAAGTTCCGCGGGCACGTCAACCGCAACGGCTGGGGCCTGAAGTACTGGACGGTGTGCCGGATCATCGCGTCCGAGCCGGGGCGTGAATTCGCTTTCACGGTGCTCGGGCCCGGCGGGATGTCGATCAACACCTGGACCTATCGATTCGAGCCGGTCGAGGGTGGCACCGATGTCACCGAGTCGTTCCACCTGCACAGCAACCCGGCGTTGCGGGTGTACTGGCTGCTGGCGGGTCGGGCGCGGAACAAGACCAACGTCAACGGGATGCGCGAGACGTTGAACCGGATCAAGGCGTTCGTCGAATAGCGGTCAGTTCACGCAGGGGATCGTGCTGCCGATCGTCGTCGTGACGGGCTTGCCGGAGTCGGGGGCCGGCTCGCCCGTGGTTGTTGTCGTGGTCGACGGTGTCGTCGGAGTGGTCGAGGTCGAGCTCGACGTCAACTCGGTGGGCATCGTGAAGTCACTCCCGATGATGACCTGGACGTGGCCAGCTGTGACGTTCGACGAGGCGGTTGCAGTGAGTCCGCCGAGCGTCTCGGCCAACTGGGTGGCGTCCGCCTCGGCACCCACGCCATAGGTGACCGTCGTCGTGGTGATGGAACTGCCGAGGTTGTCGACCACACCCTCGCGATAGCCACGGTTCGTCAGCGCGGCGGACAGCTTCGCCGCCATGCCTGCCGCACTGCCCGCGTTCCGCACGTCGAC
The DNA here is from genome assembly GCF_050955855.1 of Nocardia sp. CA-128927. NCBI lineage: Bacteria > Bacillati > Actinomycetota > Actinomycetes > Mycobacteriales > Nocardiaceae > Nocardia > Nocardia sp. CA-128927. Next base: position 1,779,156 of record NZ_CP192087.1, read on the forward strand.
CGTGCTGGTCGGCGGGTGCGCCGGGGTGCTGCTCGGCGTCTCGACCCCGAACGCGGCCCGCACTTCCTTCTTGATGGCGGCCGGATCGATGATGTTGACGTCCTGGCCGTTGATGTTGTCGTAGCGCAACACCGGCAGCGTCCGGAACTCGACCGACATCGAGCCCGCGGCCCCCATGTTCTTGGCGAAATCGAGCAGGTCCCAACCCTCGGACAGCACCACGTCCTGGTGCGCCACCTTCATCAGCTCGCCGAGTTTGCCGAGATTGGTCAGCGTCCCGGAATCCTTGAGCGACTTGGCTACCGAGGTGAGGTACGCCTGCTGCCGGTGCGTCCGATCGAGGTCGCCGTTCTCCAGGTTGTGGCGCTGGCGGACGAACGCGAGCGCGTCGGAACCGTTCAGGTGCTGCGGCCCGGCGGGGAACTTCGCGCCGGAGTAGTAGCTGTCGTCGACGGCCTTGTTCAGGCACACGTCGACGCCGCCGAGCGCCTCGGCCAGGTGGTAGAAACCGGCGAGGGCGACCTCGGCGAACCGGTCGATCGGCACGCCGGTCAGGTTGCGGACCGTGGACACGATGGACGCGCGTCCGGCCTCGCGGCCCGCGCGTTCGAGGGTGACCTGGTCCTTCTCGCCTTTGGCGATCAGCTTGGCCTCCGCGTCCGCCTTCTTCAGTCCATACGACTCTTTGATCTTGACGTGGTCATAACCGGGGATGCCGGAGACCGCGACGTAGTCGTCGCGCGGGATGGAGAACGCGACGATCTTCTTCATGTCCGCCGGAATGTGCAGCAGAATGAGCGAATTGGCGTTGTAGCCGCCGTCGTCACTGTCGCCCGCGTGCAGCTGGTCGAGGATCTCCTTCGGCAGGTTGTTGCCGTTCTGATCCTTGCGGGTGTCCAGGCCGATCAGCAGGACGTTGAGGTCGCCGCCCAGCGAGTGTGGCGCGTCCTCGCCGATCGCGTCGGAACGGCCGAACCCGTTGTTGAAGTCGAGCTTGGCCGACCACGCGAACCCGGTCCCGGACAGCACCGCGAGCGCGGTGACCGAGACGACGACCCGGACCGCGACCTTCGCCGCACCCCGGAACCGGTGCGGTTTCGCCGCCACCTTGCCCGCTTTCGGCGCGGCCCGCCGATGGCGCGCGCGACTCGCGGGCGGGTCGGTGACCCGGGCAAACTCGACTGTGTCGTCATCGTTCAACGCCGCAGACTCTGTGCCCTGCGCTTTTCTCGGCACTCGCGCCACGGATCGTTCCTCGCCGTCTTGTTCCTTAGTCCGACTCGTTCGAGAGTACGCACGCGCGCGTAATACCCAGATCATCGGCGGTTATGTAGCCACACCTCGTCGCCTCTAGGCTCGAGATCATGTCTGCTCCCGTGCTTCTCGTGCTCGGCGCCGGTCCCGGTGTCGGATTGGCCGTTGCCCGCCTCTTCGCCGCCGACGGTTATGCGGTGTTCCTGGCCTGTCGGCTGCCCGAGGAGGCCGAGCCGCTGGCCGAACAGTTACGCGGCGAGGGCTTCGACGCGGAGGGCGTCGGCGTGGATCTGTCCGACCCTGCCGACGTGGCTCGCGTGGTGGCCGTGGTGGGGGAGCAGCACGGCCGGATCGACGTGCTGCATTTCAACCCGAGCATGTTCCGGCAGTCGGATCCGTTGCAGCTGTCGGTGCCGGAGTTGATCGAGGACTTCACCATCGGCGCCGCCGCGCTGCTGCCCGCCGTCCAGACGGCGCTGCCGTTCTTCGCCGCGGGCGCACGGGTGCTGGTCACCGGGAGCGCGGCGGCGGACAAGCCGTGGAATCAGGCCGCGTCGCTCGGCGTGCAGAAGGCGGCGGTCCGCAATCTGGTCACCAGCTTCGATACCACGTTGGCGCCCAAGGGGTTTCGGGCCGTGGCGGTGCAGATCAACGGGGTGCTCGGCGAGGGCGCGTTCACCAGGGAGCGGGTCGCCGAGGCGCTGCACGCCGCCGCCGTCCGGCCCCTCGACGAGTGGACACCGCACGTGTCCTACGACGGCTGATCAGCGCGGCAGGATCGCCGCGAACTCGATCGGCATGTGCGCCGGGCCGCGCAGATTCACGTGCTCGCGATAGACCGGCGGATCCGTGGTCAGCCGCGGTGCTTCGAGGCGTTGCGCGAACCGCGTGAGTGCCACGCGCGCCTCGAGCCGGGCCAGCGGAGCGCCCAGGCAGAAGTGGGCGCCGAGTCCGAAGGCCAGATGCCGGTTGTCGCGTGCCGGGTCGAAGTGGTCCGGGTCGGGGAACACGGCGGGGTCGCGCTGCGCGGCGGCGACCAGCATCACCACCAGATCGCCGCGCGCGACGGCGAGTTCGCCCACCGTCAGATCGTCGGCGGCGATGCGCGGGATCAGCTGCACCGGCGGATCGAAGCGCAGCGTCTCCTCGACAACGCCCTGTGCCCGTTCGGGATTCGCGCGCAGGGCAGCAAGCTCGTCGGGGCGGCGGAGCAGCGCGAGGGTCGCGTTCGCGATGAGGTTGACCGTGGTCTCGTGCCCGGCGACGAGCAGCAGCGCGCAGGTCGAGATCAGCTCCTCATGGGTGAGCATGTCCCCGGCGTCCTCCGCCGCGAGTAGCTGCGAAAGCAGATCCGGCCCCGGCGTGGCGCGGCGACGTTCGGTCAGCCGCTCGAAGTAGACGCTGAGTTCGGTTCCGGCGCGCTGCAATTCGGCCGGGTCGGCCCGGAACTCGGCGGCCTGACGCGACGTCGGATCCAAGGTGCGGGCCAGCAGCGACGACCAATGACTCAGCTGCGCTTCGTCTTCCAACGGCACGCCGAGCAGTTCGCAGATCACGGTCACCGGCAGCGGATAGGCGAACTCGGTGACGGCGTCGAATGTCCCTGCCGCCGAGTGCTTGTCGAGGATGTCGTCGACGATCTCGGTGATCCGCGGCTCGAGCTGCTGCACCACGCGCGGGGTGAACGCCTTCGACACCAACCGCCGCAGCCGGGTGTGATCCGGCGGATCGAGGAACAGGAACGACGGCTTTACCTGCTCCGCAGTGGTTTTCGTCGCATCGTAGATCGGCATCGAGCCGAGTTGTAGCTTCGCCAGCGAGCGGTCGACGCTCACCCTGGGGTCGCGCAGGACAGCCGTGCAGTCGGCGTGGCCGGGCACGATGACGACCGGCGCGCTGCCGATCCGGAACGGCCCGCGCTCCCGCAGCCGGGCGAACAGGGGATACGGGTTCGGCCGCACCGCGGGGTCGAGCAAGCCGACATAGTCGGCGGTCGACTGATCTGCTGACGTCATGGGAACTCCCACCTGAAGGGCCCGGCCGCAACCGGCTACGCCCATGGTGCGCTTGCCGCGCTCGGACAAGTAGTATTATTCCGATACTGACGGTAGGAATGCAATACCACCGACGAATGCGAAGATATCCGGATGACCATCCGACGCCCGGCCGATGATTCGGTGACCCGTGTCGTCGAGCTGCTCGGCGACCGGTGGACCATCCTGGTCATCGCCGAGGCGTTCTTCGGCGTGCGCCGGTTCAGCGATTTCGCCCGCAATATCGGCATCACCAACCGCAACCTGCTCACCAGCCGCCTGCGCATGCTGATCGACGCGGACATCTTCGCCCGCACCGACGAGGGCGGCGGCCGTGTCGACTACCATCTCACCGCCGCGGGTCGCGAGCTCTACCCGATCATCATCGCCATGTCGGCCTGGGGCGACCGCCACCTGGCCGATCCGGACGGCCCGCCGCTCATCCTCGAACACCGCACCTGCGGCCACGCGCTCACGCCACTGATGGTGTGCGAGCACTGCCGCAAAGAACTCGACCCCCGGGACGTCGACGCGCAGCCCGGCCCCGGCTTCCACCCGCCTCCCGCCACGGAAGCGGCGAGCTGATCAGGACAGCGCGAGTGCCGCGGCGGCGATCGCCTTGGCCGCCCGATCCACGTCGGTGTCGGTCGTTCGCCAGTTGCTGAACGCGGCGCGCAGCGCGGGTTGTCCGTCGTAAACCGTTGGTGTCAAGAAGGTTTCGCCGGTCTGCGCGACGGCGTCGGCCAGTGCGTCGATCCGTTCGACGGTCGGCCGGTCAGCGAGCGTGAAGCAGACGACATTGAGGCGGACCGGAGCGACGAGCCGCAGCAGCCCGCTCGCGGTGAGTTGCTCGACGAGGCTGTTCGCGCAGGAGATGTTGCGCTGCACGATATCCCGGTGACCGTCGCGGCCGTACGCGGTCAGCGAGAACCACGCGGCGAGCGCGCGCAGCCGCCGCGAGTTCTCCGGGACCAGATGCCCGAAATCCGGTGTGCCGGTGGGCGCGGTCAGGTATGCGGCGGAATTCAGGAAGACGCGCAGCTGTAGATCCCGGTGCCGGGTGAACTGCACCGCCGCGTCGTAGGGCACGTTGAGCCACTTGTGCAGATCGACGCAGACCGAGTCCGCCTCGCCGAGACCGTCGACCAGTTCGGCGTGTTCCGGCGACAGCGCCGCGAACGCGCCGAACGCGCCGTCGACATGCAACCAGAACGGATAACGTTGGCGCAGTGCGGCAATCGCACGCAGGTCGTCGAAGTCGACGGTGTTCACGGTGCCCGCATTGGCGACCACGATGGCGGGACGACCGTCCAGCGCCTCGAGCGCCGCTTCGAGCCGAGTCGAATCGACTGCTTCCCGGCCGGGCAGGGTCGGCACCAATCGCACACTGTCACGCCCGATTCCGAGCATGGACAACGACTTGACGATGCTCGAATGCGGCGTCCCCGACAACACGTGCACGGGCCCGAGCGCGCCGACTCCGGCCTGCGCCACCGAGATTCCCAGCTGTTCGCCGAGCCACTCCCGCGCGATGGCCAAGCCGACGAAGTTCGACACGGTCGCCTCGCTGACGAACGCCCCGGTGTGCCGTTCCAGGCCGAACAGTCGCCCGATCCAGCCCACCGTCAGATGTTCCAGCTCGGTCGCCGAGGAGTCCTCGCCCGACATCGCGTTCTGATCGAGCACCCCGGTCAGCCAGTCGCCCGCGACCGACGCCGGGGTGGCACCACCGGTGACGAAGCCGAAGTAGCGCGGGCTCGCGCTACCAGAGAACTGCGGCTCCCAGCTCTCGCGGAATCGCGCGAGCGCACCGCGCAGGCCGACGCCGTGTTCCGGAAGTTCCTCGGGCCCTACCGCTTTCGGTGCAAGCGCCACCGGCCGCGTCTCGATGCCGGTCAACATGTCCGTCGCCGACTCGCGCACCGCATCCAGCAGCGCGGGCAGCTCGGCGAGGTCGATGGCTAGGTTCTCGTCCACGCCTCGACGCTACGAGCCACCTACCCGACTTGTCGGGAGCCAGTCAGCAGGTGCTGGCCTTGCTACTTGAGTGCACTGCCTTGCTGCCACTGATCCCACGGCACGCCCCAGTCACCGTTCTGCCAGACATCGAGCGGCGCGCCACCGGTATTGCGGACCTCGACCACATCGCCGGGGACCGCGAAGTCGTAGAACCAGCGCGCGTTCTCCGGGCTGAGGTTCAGGCAGCCATGCGAGGTGTTGGTATTGCCCTGCGCCCACACCGTGGACGCCAGCTCGTGCAGGTAGATGCCGTCGGTGCTGATCCGGGTCGCCCAGTTGATGGTTTCCTTGTAGCCGAGCCGGGAGTTGACCGGCAGGCCGAAGGTGGACGAGTCCATGATCACCGGGTTGGCCTTGCTCATCACCGTGTAGACGCCGGGCTGGGTCCAGAAGGTGATCGTCTTGCCGCCGACGTTCTCGCTGCCGCCCATGCCCATCGAGGTGGGCATGGAGCGGATCATCTTGCCGTTCTCGAAGACCTGGACCTGCTTGTTGTTGTCGTCGGCGATGGAGACGTGCGAGGCGCCGATGGTGAAGGACGCCTTGGTGTCCTCCTGGCCGTACAGGCCGCCGCCGAGATCGACCGCGTAGATGTTCGCCGCGACGCTCACCTTGGTGCCGGACGGGTAGTACTCCTTGGGCCGCCAGTGCACGTGCTGGTTGTCGAGCCAGTACCACGAGCCTTCCACCGGCGGGTTGGTTGTCACCTGCAGGCGCTTCTCGGCGAGTGCCCGGTCCGGCACGTCCTCGTCGAAGTGGGCGGCGATGACGGCGCCGACGCCGAACGTGCCGCCGTCGAGCAGCCCGCCGCCGGTGGTCTCGAAGTAGACCTTGGTCTGGTTGTTCGGTGTCAGCGTGGAGAACGTCGAGGCGACCGGGCCGCTGCGGCCGGTGATCGTGAGGCCCTCGGCGGTGATCGTGTAGGTGTGGCCGTAGCCGACCGGTTCGGTGGGCTTCCACGCCGTCTTGTCCGGCGTGAGGATGCCCTCGATCGGCTTGCCCTTCTCATTGGTCATGGTGACCGAGGTCAGCACGCCGTCGCCCGCGGTCACCTGGACCGGAGCCTTCGGATCGACATCCTTCGCGCCAGACGCCGGGGTGATGGAGATAGCGGGCGGCGCGGGGTCGGCCGATCCCGGCTTCTTCGACTCCGACGCTGAACAACCGGCAACCACCAGTGCGGTTACCAGGATGACAATCCCGGCAACACTGGATCGGAAGCGGCGACTCGACATGATTTCTCCTGTGTTCGCCGTGCGCTTCCCGCTGCGCACCCTCGACTTACTGTCCCGCTCAGCAGTTTACCGGCCCGTGGGCGGTGGTTTTCCCGCGCGGGACAGTCGTCAGTTACTGGGGCCGAACATGAAGTCGGTGGCCAACTGCTGGGCGGCCTGTTCGCCGAGGAACGGCTGGAGAAGCACATAGAGAATCGTCGACATCGGAAAGCTCCCGATCAGGTATAGCGGTACAACTTCGCCCCCGCGGTGTTCGCCGAACCCCGGCTTCGTTGACGCGGCTCGACCTCCATGCGAACAACCCAAGGCTATGACCGCCGTCACTGATCGGCAAACGGACACGCGTCATGGCAGGTGGCCGGAACCGGTGCTGACCAGTGGCGAGCGCCACAGCGGATTCGCCGCATGCTCATTGACGGTTCATGTTTGCTCATGATTTGCTGACTCATCTTCGAGCGATCGACCGGCATGATGGGAAGGGCTTGTGATGATCAGCATGACAACCGCTCCGCAGGACCGGAGACGTATCGGTAGCCGGAGCACTGCCGCCGGACTGCCCGACGCCGCCGTCGAACGTGCCGCGATCGAACGCTTCTACGAACTGCTGTTCCTCCAGGACCACGAGCAGATCCTGGACCTGGTCACCGCCGACGTGCGATTCCACGCACCGTGGCAGCTGCCCGGCCTGCCGGACACCATCGAGGGCCGCGCGGAGTTGGGCGAAAGCATGCTCTGGTGGAGCACCGAACTGTGGCAGCCGGGCAGCCTCTGCCGCATCGCCGTGCGCCCGTTCGCCGCACCGCACGCCTGGTTCGCCAACATCGAGGGCGACTTCACCGCGCTGGAGAGCCAACGTCCCTACCACGCAACGTTTCTCAGTGAAATCCGCTTCCACGACGGCCAGATCGCCGGAGTACAGCAGCATCACAACACGCTCAATCAGATCATCGCGTTGGGTGCCGATGTGCCGGGCATCAATGTGCCCGGCTACGGGCCCGGCTCGCACCGCGGCTTTACGAGCGACCAGGACGAGGCCGTCGCCTGACACACCGGGCGGCGGGATGCGGCGCGTTGATCCGGAACGAGTCGGCCGAGGCATAGTTCCAGTCCTCGCGCCAGGCCGCCGGGGTTTCGGCGAGAAGCGCACCGGGCGTGAGCCATTCGTACAGCTCGGCGTAGGAACGGACGGTCGTGGCCGAAACCCGTTTACGGAGCATGTGTGGCGTGAGGTCGGCCGGGTGCTGGACGCCGAGGGTGGCCATCAGGCCGACGGCCTGTGCGACGACCGCCTGCTGGTAACGCTGGACGCGAATGCTCTTGTCCACCACGTCGAGTGCGCGGGAGCGCTTGGGGTCCTGGGTGGCGACGCCCACGGGACACTTGTTGGTGTGGCAGACCATCGCCTGGATACAGCCGACCGCCATCATCATCGCCCGCGCGGAATTGGTGAAGTCGGCGCCCTGGATGAGGCGGATGACGATATCGCTTGCGGTGGCGACCTTTCCGCTGGCACCGAGTGAGATCCGGTCGCGCAGCCCGGTGCCGACGAGTGCGTTGTGCACGGTCATCAGCCCGTCGGTGAGCGGCAGACCGACGTGGTCCTCGTATTCCAGTGGCGCGGCGGCGGTTCCGCCCTCGGCGCCGTCGATGGTGATGAAGTCCGGGGTGATGCCTTCGGCCAGCATCGCCTTGCAGAAGGCGAGCACGTCGATCCGGGAGCCGACGCAGAGTTTGAACCCGACCGGCTTACCGTCGGAGAGCTCGCGCAGCCGCGCGATGAACTCGATCATCTCGCGCGGCGTCGAGAAGGCCGAATGCATCGGTGGGCTCACGCATTTCACGTGCTCGGGCACGCCGCGGAAGCCCGCGATCTCCGCGGTAACCTTCGCGGCGGGCAGCACGCCGCCGATACCTGGTTTCGCACCTTGGCTGAGCTTCAGCGAGATCGCCTTGACCCGGTCGTCGGCGGCCTTGTCGGCGAACTGTGCCGGGTCGAAATCGCCTGCCGCGGTGCGCGCGCCGAAGTAGCCCGAGCCCAGTTCCCAGATCAGGTCGCCGCCGCCGTCGAGGTGGTAGGAGGTGAGTCCGCCCTCGCCGGTGTCGTGTGCGAAACCGCCAAGGGCCGCACCGTGATTCAACGCGCGGATGGCATTGCCCGAGAGCGCGCCGAAGCTCATCGCCGAGACGTTCATCAGCGACATCGCATAGGGCTGGGTGCAGTCCGGCCCGCCCACCAAGACCCGGGGCGGCTCCGCCGGTTCGGGCACCGGAGCGATCGAATGCACCAGGTACTCGCTGCCGATCGCGCTGAGGTCGCGCTCGGTGCCGAACGACTGCTCACCGTGAATTCCCTTGGCGCGCTCATAGATTGTCGAGCGGACCTCGCGGTCGTAGGGGCGTCCGTCGAAGTTGCGCTCCACGAAGTACTGCTGGATCTCGGGCCGGATCTCTTCGAGCAGATACCGCAGATGTCCGATCAGCGGGTAGTTCCGCAGCAACGAGTGCCTGCGCTGGAGCAGGTCGTAGACCCCGAGCAGCAGCAGCGCGCCGAGCAAGATCAGCACGACCGACCAGGCCCAGCCGCCGATCACCGTGGCGAAGCCGACGATCAGCATCGCGGGTACCAGCGCACCGAACAGGAAGAAACGCAGCATCGGCCATCCTTCTGATCGAACGCGACCCGGAGCGGAATCCAAGCGACAGCGGAATCGATCCTACTGAGCGACGCCGTCCGATTGCGTGACCAAGAGTAGGTCGAGTTGGTCGCGGCAGTCGCGCAACGGCTGCACCGAGTACAACCTCGGCGGCTGAACCCGGCGGCACGTCGCCGAGCAGGCAGCTCGCGTATCCGGCCGCGGGCTGATAGAAAGTGCCGTAGTTCGGCCGAACTACGGCCGGGTGCAGGCGGTCGGAGGAGGCGCTTTGTCGATGATCACGGTTACCCGCGAGATCGCCGTGCCAGCGGAGCGAGTCTGGGCAGTGATCACCGATATCGATCGCACCGCCGAGGTGATCAGGGGCATGACCCGGCTGGAACGCCTCGACGGCGGAACCGGTTTCGGCGTCGGCACCTCCTGGCGGGAAACCCGGGTGATGCTCGGCAAGGAAGCCACCGAGACGATGACCGTGACGGCCGTCGTGCCCGGCCAGTCCTACACCACGGAAGCCGATTCGCACGGCACCCACTACCGGTCCATCTTCACCCTCACGGCGCAGGGCGCCAACACCCTGCTGGCAATGGGTTTCGAAGGCGTCCCCGAGGGCAAGGTCGGCCGCTTCGCCGCCTTCATCGGCAAAATGATGGAAGGCCCGACCCGTCGCATGCTCCGTCGCGATCTCGACGACATCGCCACCGCCGCCGAACGCCCCGAGGGCTGAGCGACTACACCGCGGGCCGGATATCGAGCAGCTGTTCGAAGAACCCGCCGATGTTGTTCGCCCGGTCCACCAGGTGGATCTCCAGAATCCAATGGCAGATCCGGCCTTTGGGATCGAGGCGGCGCATCGGCGGGGTCGAGCCCGCCGCGACGTACGAGGTGATCGCGCTGCCGGAGATCTGCTTGTGCGGGAACTCGCCGACCAGATGCCCGGCGATCTCCGCCGTCATCGCCCACCCCTGCTCGGCCGCCTGCTTGGTAACCCAGGTGTAGAGCTCTTCCCCGGTGATATCGGGATGCGCGTCGAAGTGGGCGCGCCCCTGCTCCCAGAGCGGCTCCAGCGCGTCCCGCAAGGCCAGCTTGGCCGGATCGTCGCCGAGCACATAGGTGCGACCGAAGTCGGCTTCCCATTCCGCGAAGATCGGCCCGAAGTCCAGGAAGCAGATGTCGTCCGCGCCGATGATCCGATCCGGCGGGTTCGAACTGTACGGCTCGAGTGTGTTGATCCCGGATCGCACGATCCGCTTGTGCCAATACCGTCGCGTCCCGAACATCTCGTCGGCCAGATCGCGCACCGCGTCACTGACCTCGGATTCGCGCGCCCCCGGTGCGATGATCCCGCGAGCGACCACCTCGTCGAACAACGCGACGGCATTGGCCTCCGCCGCCAACAGGGCGGAAACCCGCTCGGCCTCGGCCACGTCCAGCGTCTCCATACCTCGACCCTAGATCATTTAGACCGACCGGTTCGCCGTCGATCCGGCACGCGCGACATCCCTGCGGAGCCGCCCGATCATGAGCAAGTTTCTTGCGTCGAGCGGGCCGAGGTCGGAAGAATCGACGCATGCCAGTGTTGACGGACGACTTGGTCGCCGCCGAAAGGTTCACGCAGTCAGCGCAACCCGTCCTCGTCACCGGCGATGGGCTGCTGCTCCGGCCGTGGACGGCCGATGACGCGCCCGCGGTCTTCGAGGCGTACGGCGATCCCTCGATCCAGCGCTGGCATGTCCGCAGCGCGAACTCGGTTGCCGAGGTCTGCGATTGGATCGAACGGTGGGCCGGCACGTGGCGTGCGGGCGTCGGCGCGCATTGGGCGGTCGTCGATGCCGACAGCGAGCGGCTGGTCGGCCGAGCCGCGTTGAAGGACCTGGAGCTGGCGGGCGGGCAGGCCGAGGTCGCCTACTGGACCGCGCCCGCCGCACGCGGCCGAGCCGTCACGCCGCGCGCGGTCGCCGCGCTGACGACGTGGGCCTTCGATGTCGGGTTCCATCGACTCCAGCTGTCCCACTCGGTGGCGAACCAGCCGTCCTGCCGGGTCGCCGCCAAGCTCGGCTACGCACTGGAAGGAACCATGCGGAGCGCGGGGCTGCACGCCGACGGCTGGCACGACATGCATCTGCATGCTCGCATCGCGGACGGGTATCCGGCGGGCATGAGCGGACCAGAGAAGGATCGGACGACGGCCGAAACGCAGCAGGACGAGGCCGACTTCGCGGAAGAGCATGCCAAGGCAACGTATGCCGACGAGCATCCGAAGGGGGCCGAGCTCGAGACCGATGAGTCGACCCCGGACGGTCACGGCGGCATGGACCTCTAGACGCGGCGAATCCGGGCCAGCCACGCCGCGACGTTGATCGAACTACCCTCGGGCACGCCGAGGTCCGGCTGCTGTTCGAGGGCGCCCGCGGTGACTCGGCCGCGATAGCGGGTGGACTGGAGATCCTCCAATTCCCAACCGTCGGTGAATGATTCGCGGATCAACGAGTCGCTGATCTGCGGTCCGAATCCGGGTCCATCGTCGGACAGTGCGAGGATGTCGACCAGCCCGCCCGGCTTGCACAGTGCGTGCAGGCTGCGCACATACGCCGCGCGCGCGTCGGGCTCGGTACCGAAGATGTGGAACAGCGCGCTGTCCACGATCGTGTCGTAGACCGGCGGCGTACCGGCATCGCCGAGGGCGATGGCGTCGCCCACATCGAACCGAGCGGCCGGAACCCCTTGCGCGGCAGCATTTCTGCGCGCGAACGCGACCGCGCTGGCAGCCAGGTCGATACCGAGCACGTCATACCCGAGCTTGGTCAGCAGGATCGTGTGTTCCCCTGCTCCGCAACCGATGTCGAGCACCCGCCCCTGAATCCAACCGTCGCGCTCCAGCGCGACGATCGCGGGCTGTGGTTCATCGATCACCCACGGCGCGATGTCGTTGTCGTAGGCGGAATTCCAGAAATCGGCGGATCGAGTCATACCCAGCATGCTGCACCCTGAACAAGGGTTGAGGTCAACGCCCGGCTCCGAAAATCGGTGGCTCACGAACAGACCGCTCCGTAACCTCACCGCCCATGGTCTACGAACATCCGCTGGCCTACCTGCTCGGGTTGGAGGAGCCGCAGGCGCCGGTGTACCGGCCATGCTCATCTGGGACTTTCAACTGGACGGAACTGAAGCGCGGCATGGGCATCGACTATCAGTGGCGAGGTGAACTCACCGACGACGAGGTTGTCGAATTGACGTTGTCCCACGATGGCAACGCAGAGGTGGGCTGGTGGGATCGAGTCCGCCCGCACAGCCTGGGCTGGGGCACTGCTCGTTTCGGTGGCGTGCTGGTCGGATTCGTCAACACTGCCTGGGATGGCGCCGAGCACGCCTAATCAGTTCTGGGAGTGAGCTATCCGGCACACTCCTGGTAGTAGCCGGCCGGTAGGTGAGCACTTTCGCACCCTGGACTTCGAGTCCTGGAGAAAGACCGTGCCCCTGCCGGTAGGCCGGGAGAGTTGATCGCTGCTGGGATGTCGTGCCCGCCCGAATGGGCGTGAGCACTGCTTGATTAGGTCGCTGATGGTTCTCCTGCTGGCTGCTCGACGGTGATCGGCATTAGCAATTGGAGGATTGTTGCGACTGTTCGTAGGAGATGACTGGGCTGAAGACCACCACGACGTGGAGGTGATGGACACCGCCGGGCGCCGCCTGGCCAAAACGCGCGTGCCCGAGGGCGTCGCCGGAATGGCGAGACTGCACGCGATCCTCGGCGGCCTGGTCGACGACGCCGACGAGGTCGAGGTCCTGGTCGGGATCGAGACCGACCGCGGTCCCTGGGTCGGGGCGCTGGTCGCCGCCGGATACACGGTACTGGCGGTGAATCCATTGCAGGCGGCCAGGTTTCGGGACCGGCTGGGAGTCTCGGGTGCCAAAAGCGACGCTGGTGACGCTCACGTGCTGGCGGATATGGTCCGCACCCATTCCCACGAATTGCGACCTGTCGCTGGGGATTCCGCGCGAGCCGAGGCCGTGAAGGTGGTGGCCCGTGCTCACAAGACGATGATCTGGGACCGAACTCGCCACACCCAGCGGTTGCGTCACGCTCTGCGTGACTACTTCCCCGCCGCGCTGGCCGCGTTCGACGACCTCGACGCCGCCGACACCCTGGAACTGCTCGCCAAAGCACCCACCCCAGCTGCGGCGGCCCGGCTCACGATCCCCCAGATCAGTGCCGCGTTGAAGCGGGCGCGCCGCCGCAACGTCGCCGACAAAGCCACCGCTATTGCGGCCGCACTGCGCAGCGAGCAGCTCGGCCAGCCCGAGGTCGTGGCGCAGGCCTACGCAGCCTCGGTCCAGGCGCTGCTGGCGGTCCTGACTGTCCTCAACACCCAGATCAAGACGTTGCAGGGGCAGGTCGAGGCGCATTTTGGGCAGCACCCGGCCGCTGAGATCATCGCGTCCCAGCCCGGTTTGGGACAGGTCCTCGGTGCCCGGGTGCTCGCAGAGTTCGGTGACGACCCCGACCGCTACCGCAGCGCCAAAGCCCGCAAGAACTACGCGGGCACCTCCCCGATCACCCGCGCGTCGGGCAAGAAGAAGGTCGCCCTGGCCCGGTTCGTACACAACGACCGGCTCATCGACGCCCTCACCACCCAGGCGCAATCCGCGCTGATGTGGTCCCGGGGCGCCCGCGACTACTACGACCGTCAGCGAGCCCGCGGTGTCGGTCACTACGCCGCGCTACGCCAGCTCGCCAACCGACTCGTCGGGATCCTGCACGGCTGCCTCAAAACCGGAACCCTCTACAACGAGACCACAGCCTGGCCCGACCCAGCTCAGCAGTCCGCTGCTTGACATTCAAGCTCCTGGGATGTCTTTCTGCTCGACCCCAAGGTGCGCCCCGGCCACCGACATGCCGGAATCGGTACCGAGCTCGTCCGGCGCGCCGCCGAAGCGGCCCGCCGAGCAGGCTGCACCTGGCTGCACGTCGACTTCGAGGAACACCTACGCCCCTTCTACCTCGAATCCTGTCGCTTCCGGCCGACCGCCGCCGGGCTGCTGCACCTGCGCGATCAGTAGGGGACAGCGCCCAACTGTGCCGAGCTCACCGCTTGCGCGGCAAGGGTATCTGACCGTCCGGGCACCCGGCGAGCTCGAAGTTCAGCCGAAACAGCAGGGCTGAAACAGGTTCGAGCTCGCTGGGGGCCGCGGGGTCAGGCGACAGCGACCAGGCGGGCGGCGTTCGCGGCCTCGTCGTCGGCGGCCTTGTTGGCGGCCAGTTCGGCTTCGACGCGGTCCCGGTAGCGGGTGAGCTCGCGCTCGGCGTCGGCGGCGTCCCAGCCGAGCCGGGCGCCGATCAGGAAGGCCACCTCGGGTGCGGCGATCAGGCCGCGGTCCGACGCCTCGATGGAGATGCGGGTGCGGCGGGTGAGCACATCGTCGAGATGCAGTGCGCCCTCGTGGGTTACCGCGTAGACGACCTCGGCGGCGAGGTACTCCTCGGCGCCCGCCAGCGGCTCGCCCAGCGCGGGATCCTCGGCGATCAGCTCGAACAGGTCGTGCACCGCGGAACCATAGCGGCCGAGCAGGTGCTCCACGGTGGCCTTCGGCAGTCCGGCGCGCTGCGCGAGGCTGTCGAGATCGGCGGCCATCTCCTGGTAGCCGACCGCGCCCAGCAGCGGCAGCTTGTCGGTCACCGACGGCGCGACGGCGCGACCGAGGCCCGCCACCGCGGCGTCCACCACGTCGGCCGCCATCACCCGGTAGGTGGTGTACTTGCCGCCCGCGATCACGAACAGACCCGGAACCGGTTCTGCCACCGCGTGTTCGCGCGACAGCTTCGCGGTGTCACTGGACGCACCGGACACCAGCGGCCGCAGCCCGGCATAGGTGCCGACGATGTCGTCGCGGGTCAGCGGCTCGCGCAGCACCGCGTTGACATGATCGAGGATGTACTGCACGTCGGCGTTGCTGGCGGCCGGATGATCCTTGTCCAGCGACCAATCCGTGTCGGTGGTGCCGATGATCCAGTGCTGGTGCCACGGGATCACGAACAGCACGCTCTTCTCGGTGCGCATGATCAGCCCGGTGTCCAGGTCGAGCCGCTCGCGCGGCACCAGGATGTGCACACCCTTGGAAGTGCGCACGTGGAACGGGAATTCGACGCCGGTCATCCGGTTCATCTCGTCGGTCCACACGCCGGTCGCGCTGATCACCCGGCGAGCGCGCACGGTGAACTCGCGCCCGGTCTCCAGATCGGTGACGTGCGCGCCGACCACCCGGTCGCCGTCGCGCAGCAGCCCGGTGACCTTGGTGCGGGTGAGCACGGTCGCGCCGTGCTGCGCCGCGGTGCGCGCGATCGTCATGGTGTGCCGCGCGTCGTCGACCTGCGCGTCGAAGTAGCGAATGGCACCGGTCATCGAGTCTTCGCGCAGTGCGGGCGCCAATTCCAGTGCGCGCGTACGGGACAGGTGCCGGTGCATCGGCAGGGCCCGTGCGCCGCCGATCGTGTCGTACAGGGCGACGCCCGCACCGATGTAGGCGCGCTCCCACACCCGATGCTGGAGCGGCAGCAGGAACGACACCGGGCGCACCAGGTGCGGCGCCAGCTTGTTCAGCAGCAGCCCGCGTTCCTTCAAAGCCTCACGCACCAACCAGAAGTCGAGCTGCTCGAGGTAGCGCAGCCCACCGTGGATGAGCTTGCTGGAGCGGCTCGACGTGCCCGCCGCGAAGTCCCTGGCTTCCACCAGGGTGACGCTCAGGCCGCGCGAGGCGGCATCGAGGGCGGCACCGGCGCCGACTACGCCGCCGCCGATCACCAGCACGTCGATTTCGTTGTCGCCCAGGGCGTTCACCGCGTCGGCGCGGTAAATCGGATCCAATCTCGCGGACATGAAATTCTCCTTGTTCGGTAGTAAGTCAGTACGTCGGCGAGCTACTCGTCGACGTCGATCCAGTCGAGGGTGCGCGTCACGGCCTTCTGCCAGCGGGCGTAGCCGCGTGCGCGTTGCTCCTCGGTACCGGTGGGGTTCCAGCGCTTGTCCTCGTGCCAGTTCTGCACGAGTTCGTCTGTGCTGCTCCAGAATCCGACCGCCAGGCCGGCCGCGTAGGCGGCGCCGAGCGCGGTGGTCTCGGCGACCACCGGGCGCGACACCGGCACGCCGAGGAAGTCGGCCTGCAGCTGCATGCACAGCTCGTTGGCGGTGACGCCGCCGTCCACCCGCAGCACGTCGAGCTGCACGCCGGAGTCGGCCTGCATCGCCTCGACGACGTCGCGGGTCTGGTAACAAATGGATTCCAGCGTCGCCCGCGCCAGATGGGCGTTGGTACTGAAGCGGGACAGCCCGACGATCGCGCCGCGCGCGTCGGAACGCCAGTAGGGCGCGAACAAGCCGGAGAACGCGGGCACGAAGTACACGCCGCCGTTGTCCTCGACCTGCCTGGCCAGCGATTCGCTTTGCGACGCACCGGAAATGATGCCCAGCTGGTCGCGCAGCCACTGCACGGCCGAGCCGGTCACCGCGATCGAACCCTCCAGCGCGTACACCGGCTTCTCGTCGCCGAACTGGTAGGCGACCGTGGTGAGCAGGCCGTGCTGCGACCGCACGATCTCGTGACCGGTGTTGAGCAGCAGGAAGTTTCCGGTGCCGTAGGTGTTCTTCGCCTCGCCGGGCCGGAAACACACCTGGCCGACCGTGGCCGCCTGCTGGTCGCCGAGCACGCCGGACAGCGGCACCTCGCCGCCGAAAGGCCCGTCGGCCCTGGTCTTTCCGAACAGCTCCGGGTTCGACGACGGCGCGATGGCCGGCAGCATCGACCGCGGAATGCCGAAGATGGACAACAGTTCGTCGTCCCAATCGGAGGTTTCCAGGTTCATCAGCATGGTGCGGCTGGCGTTGGTCGGATCGGTGACGTGCACCCCGCCGTCCACCCCGCCGGTCAGGTTCCACAGCAGCCAGCTGTCGGTATTGCCGAAGATCGCCTCGCCCCGCTCGGCCGCCTCGGCGACACCGGGCACGTTGTCCAGGATCCAGCGCAGCTTGCCGCCGGAAAAGTAAGTGGCGGGCGGCAATCCGGCCTTGTGCCGAATGGTGTCCCCGTGCCCGGCCCGCTCCAGTTCGGCGGCGATGCGGTCGGTGCGGGTGTCCTGCCAGACGATGGCGTTGCAGTACGGACGCCCGGTCCGGCGGCTCCACACCACGGTGGTCTCGCGCTGGTTGGTGACGCCGACCGCGGCCAGATCGCTCGCTTGCAGATCGGCCTTGGTGAGGGTGCTCTGGATGACCGCGCGGGTGCGTTCCCAGATCTCGGTCGGATCGTGCTCCACCCAGCCCGCCTGCGGCAGGATCTGCTGGTGCTCGAGCTGGTGGCGGGCGACCTCGTTGCCGCTGTGATCGAACACCATGAAGCGTGTGCTGGTGGTGCCCTGGTCGATGGCGCCGACGTACTGGCTCATGACTGCACCTCGCTGACGCTCGGCTCCGTCATGCCCATGGGCGCTGTATTTGCGGTTCGCTCGCTGCGCTCGCTCACGAGTGGTCCTTTCAGAGAAAACTGTTACGAGAGAGGGAGATTCAGAAAAGGACCTGTGCGGCCAGCCCGGCGAGCGCGCCGCCGAGCAGCGGGCCGGCGATCGGCACCCAGGCATAACCCCAGTCGGAGTTCTTGCGACCCGGCTGATCGGTGGGGCCCGGGTCGGCGAGCTGTTCGGCCGAGCCTGCGCCGACGGTCGCGGGCGTACGCGCCGGCCGCACCGCCGCACCCTTGTTCACCGGCAGCAGCGCGTGCGCCAGCCGGGGCCCGAGATCGCGGGCGGGGTTGATGGCGTAGCCGGTCGGCCCGCCGAGCGAAGCACCGATACCGACCACCAGCAGCGCCGCGGCGAGCGGACCGAGTCCGGTCGCGGTGTGGCCGATCGACAGCAGCACGATGACCAGCGCGAAGGTGGCGATCACCTCGGTGGCGAAGTTCCAGGGCAGGCCGCGGATCGCGGGGCCGGTGGCGAACACGCCGAGCTTCTTCTCCTCGTCGGTTTCCTCGTCGAAGTGCCGCTTGTAGGCGACATAGGCGAGGTTCGCACCGACGAACGCGCCGACCAGCTGGCCGAGGATGTAGGCGAGGGTGGTCGCGACGGTGATCGCGACGCCGGGTGTGTACTCGTCCGCGCCGCTGAACAGCACGCCGATCGTGTACGCGGGATTCAGATGACCGCCCGTCTTGTACGCGACATATACCCCGGCGAGCACACCGAGACCCCACCCGAAGTTGATCAACAGCCAGCCGCCGTTGAAGCCCTTGGATTTGGTCAGCAATACGTTCGCGACTACACCGACACCGAGTAACACCAGCATTGCCGTGCCTAGTGCTTCACTCAGGAAGATCGAGCCGAAGTTCACCGTTGAGCCTCCGTTCGCCCGCGGTCGCGGACGCGACCCTGCGAAGTCCGACGTTACGACGGGGTTGCGAACCCGGACATAGGGTGCGTTCGACAATGCTGAACGGTGGGCCTGGCTGCCCCCGGCTGCTGCCGCTACTGTCGGGCGGCCGAGGAAGCGGGCATGACGCACGTCACACTGGACGCCGGGGGTGTTGCTCTTTGTTCACCGCATGTTCGACATTGTCGAATCCGGCGGCTAGTTTCGGGACATGCCCGGTCCGATCCAGTCGATCGAGCGAGCGGCGGCCATCCTGCGGCTGCTCGCCCGCGGCTCCGGCAAGCTCGGCGTCGGCGAGATCGCGGGCGCGCTCGGTCTCGCCAAACCGACCGCACACGGCATCCTGCGCACCCTGCAAGGTGTCGGCTTCGTCGAACAGGACCCGGCGACCGGCAAGTACCAACTCGGCGCGGCACTGGTGCACCTCGGCACCAGCTACCTCGATGCCAACGAGCTGCGCTCGCGCGCCATCAACTGGGCCGACGCATTGGCCGCGCGCACAGGCGAATCCGTCCGGATCGGCGCCCCGGTGGACGGCAGCGTCGTGGTGGTCCACCACGTGTTCCGGCCCGACAACACCGAACAGGCGCTCGAACTCGGCGAGCTACTGCCGCCGCACGCGACCGCGCTCGGCAAGGTGCTGCTGGCCTATGACGGCGACCTCATGGCCGCCTTACCCGGCGCCCGGCTGCCCTCGCTCACCAGGCGCACCATCGTCGACCGCGCGGTGCTCACCCGGGCCCTCGCCGCGGTCCGGCAGGTGGGCTGGGCGGGCGACACCGAGGAGTATCGGCCGGGCGAGGCGGGCATCGCGGCGCCGATCCGCGCGCACGGCGGACTCGTGGTGGGCGCCATCGGCATCAGCGGACCGGTCGACCGGCTCTGCGACGCGCAATTACGACATCGAACCGCCCTGGTCGGGCACGTACGCGACGCCGCCCATGCGGTCTCGCGGGATCTGGGCGCCGCACACTGACCCACTGACTCATGGCAAGAGAGGACGCGGATGACGCAACGTTTCGTGCTGGCAATCGATCAGGGCACCACCTCGACCAGGTGCATTCTGTTCGATCAGCGCGCCCGCCTGGTAGGCGTCGCGCAACGCGAGCACAAGCAGCACTATCCGCGGCCGGGCTGGATCGAGCAGGACGCGATGGAGATCTGGCGCAATGTCGACCGGATCGTGCCGCAGGCCCTGCGCGACTCCGGCATCAGCGCCGATCAGGTTGCGGCTTTCGGCATTGCGAACCAGCGCGAGACCACGGTGGTGTGGGATCGCCGGACCGGCGCGCCGATCCGGCGGGCCATCGTCTGGCAGGACGTGCGCACCGAGGAGCTGGTCCGCGAATTCGAGGAAAGGCCTGGCGCGCACCGGATTCGGGAGCTGAGCGGGCTGCCGCTCGCCACCTACTTCGCCGCGCCGCGGCTGCGCTGGCTGCTTGATACCATTCCGGGCCTGCGCGATCGGGCCGAACGCGGCGAGGTGCTGTTCGGCACCATGGAGACCTGGCTGATCTGGAATCTGACCGGCGGGGTCGACGGTGGCCTGCATCTCACCGATGTCACCAACGCCAGCCGCACGCTGCTGATGAACCTGGCCACCCTCGCCTGGGACGCGGAACTGCTGAGCTTCTTCGGCATCCCCGCGGCGATGCTGCCGCAGATCCAGCCCTCGACCGCGTCCTACGGCACGACCCGTCGCGTCGTGCCGGGCATCCCGATCGCCGCGGCCCTCGGTGACCAGCACGCCGCGCTGTTCGGCCAAACCTGTTTCGCGCGTGGGGAAACCAAGTGCACCTACGGCACCGGCGGCTTCCTCATGATGAACACCGGCCGCGAGCTGGTGCAGTCCTCGCACGGTCTGCTCACCACCATCGGCTACCAGATCGGCGACGAGAAGCCAGTGTACGCGCTGGAGGGCCCGATCGCGGTCACCGGCTCATTGGTGCAGTGGGTGCGCGACAACATCGGCCTGGTCGCCAGCGCGCCCGAGATCGAAACCCTCGCTCGCACAGTGCAAGACAACGGCGGCTGCTATATCGTGCCCGCGTTCTCCGGGCTGTACGCCCCACATTGGCGCAGCGACGCGCGTGGCCTCATCGCCGGTCTGACATCCTATATCACCAAGGGGCACATCGCCCGCGCGGTTCTGGAGGCGACCGCGTGGCAGACCCGTGAGGTGGTCGACGCGATGAACGCCGACTCCGGTTTACAGGCCCGCGCGCTGCGCGTCGACGGCGGCATGACCTCCGACAACCTGCTCATGCAGATCGTCGCCGACGTGCTCGACGTCCCGGTCATGCGTCCGTTCAACGCCGAAACCGTCTCGCTCGGTGCGGCTTACGCGGCCGGGCTCGCGGTCGGCTACTGGCCGGACCTGGAGGGCCTGCGCAACAACTGGCGGCTGGCCGCGCAGTGGATGCCGCAGATGGACCCGGTCCTGCGCGCGGACGAGTACGAGAACTGGCAGCGCGCAGTGCAATTGACGTTCGGTTGGTTGCGCTCGAAGCGGCGACGGGACGAGGCCCAGGCGCGCTGACGACTATCCGGCGCTGGCGACCGGCCGACGAAGCGAGCCTGCGATATTCGAACGCACCCGCTGCGCGTTACGGCGCAACCGGCCACCCTTGAGGCCCGCTTCCAGCTCCAGCCGCAAGCGACCGTTGTGCAGCGCGGTACGCAAACCCGTTGTCGCGCCCGAGATTTCGGCGACGGCCAGAGCGGCACCGGTCTGGAACTTGCGCTCCGAGGCGGTCTCCGGCGCATCATCGGAGGTGGCGATCAGGAAGCGATCGGGCACCGCCAGCTTGTGGATGGTCCGCATGGTGAGCAGGTACTGCCGCAGCAGTGGCCCGCTGGTGTAGGGGAGGTCGTACTTGTCGCACAGGGCGCGAACCCGTACCGCGATCTCGGCGTAGCGATTGCTCGGCAGGTCCGGGAACAGGTGGTGTTCGATCTGGTAGCACAGGTTTCCGCTGGCGAAGGCGAGGGTCGGCCCGGCGTCGAAGTTCGCGGTGCCGAGCATCTGACGCAGGTACCACTCGGATTTCGTCTCGTCCTCGAGCGCGGCGGGGGTGAACTTCTCCGCGCCGTCGGGGAAGTGGCCGCAGAAGATGACCACGTACGTCCAGGCATTGCGCACGACGTTGGCGGTGACGTTCGCGGCCAGGGCGCGGCGCCAGCGTTTTCCGCTCAGCGCCGGGAACAGCACGTAGTCCTTGATCGCCTGGCGGGAGATCTTCTTCAGAAAAGCCTTTGTCACAGTGGCCTTTTCGGCCTTCGTCTCGAAACGGTCGCGGTCCGCGTACAGGCCGTGCAGGCCGATGCCCCACTCGAAGGTGGTGGCCAGCAGCAGGTTTTGCAGCGGCTGCAGCAGATGGCTCGGCTCCCACTGCTGATCCCTGGTCACCCGCATTACGCCGAAGCCGATGTCGTCGTCCATGTCGATGACATTGGTGTAGACGTGGTGGCGGAAGTTGTGCGAGTATCGCCACTGGGAAGACAGCCCGACCATGTCCCATTCCCAGGTGCTGGAGTGGATCTCCGGGTCGTTCATCCAATCCCATTGGCCGTGCGAGACGTTGTGCCCGATCTCCATGTTCTCGATGCACTTGGCGGCGGCCAGCCCCGCCGTGCCGAGTAGCCAGGTGGCCTTGTTCCGATTCACCGCGATGAGCAGCCGGGCCGCGATGTCGAGCGCCCGCTGGAATCGAATGGTGCGCCGGATGTAGGCGGCGTCGCGGCCGCCGAGCGATTCGCTGACGTCACGATGGATCGCGTCGAGTTCGGTGCCGAGTGCCTCGATGTCTTCCTTGCTCAGGTGCGTGTACACGGCAATATCGGTGATAGCCATTGGTCCTCTTCGGATCGATCGGCTGCGCAGGCGCAGGGAAGCCCAGTCGGGCCGCCGACGCGTGTCGTGATCGGCGTTGCTCTGGTGAACCGAGTTCGATGGTCGGCCGAAGAAATGGCCGACAATGATTCTTGCCTCGACGGTACCAGCGCCTCGGATACCGCCACGGCAACAGCAGGCGGACGCCAGAACAACGGGACATGGCTGCGCCGGAACGTGCGCGCCGGGACACGACAACATCCCAGTGGAGCGGGATCATGCGCGGTTCTACGGGCGGAAGGGGTTGAATAGGGGGGATTGGCTATTCGCGGCCGATCGGAGGAGGCTCGACGAATGAGTCAGGAAAGCGGGCAAGGGTCCGGGCTGTTCAGCCATGACACCATTCCCATTCAGGTGTATACGCCTGCCGAGAGCAGTGACGTACATCATCAGCCGGTATTCAGTAGAGCCGAAGACGGCTCCGGGTCTGCTGTCGGGGAGGCCAATCCGCCGCACGCCTGACGCCGGACATGACGCGAGCCCCCGCATCTCTCGAGGAGATGCGGGGGCTCGCGTCGTTATCGGGGATGGGTCGTCGACGCCTCTCGTGTAAGTGAATCTCCCATAGTGTAATCCAGGTCACTGACCTGCGTCTCTGTCGAATGCTCTTCCAGCTACCGACGACGTGATGTTCAATAAGTGAATATCTACTAGTCGCCGTTGATGGGAACGAGATGAGCAGACGCGCCGTCGTCGCCGGTGTGGGAATGATTCCGTTCACCACACCCAGCCGCAGCGAGACCTACGACGTCATGGGCACCGGTGCGGCGCGGGCCGCGCTGCTCGACGCCGGGGTCGAATACGTCAAGATGCAGCAGGCCTACGCCGGGTATGTGTACGGCGACTCGACCTGCGGGCAGGCGGTGATCTACGGGCTCGGGCAGACCGGCATCCCGGTGATCAACGTCAACAACAACTGCTCGACCGGATCGTCGGCGCTCTTCCTCGCGCGCCAGGCGGTCGAATCCGGTGCCGCCGAAGCGGTTCTCGCCGTCGGCTTCGAACAGATGCAGCGCGGGGCGCTGGCCATGGGTTACACCGACCGGCCGAGTCCGTTCGCGCGGTTCGACGAGGTCATGGACGAGATCCAGCAGCGCGACGAATCTCCCTTCGCGGCAAAGATGTTCGGCGGGGCCGGGTGCCAGTACGCGGAGAAGTACGGCACCTCGGCCGAGACCTTCGCGAAGATCTCGGTGAAGTCGCGCCGGCACGCCGCCAACAATCCGTACGCGGTGTTCAAGGATCCGGTCACGGTGGCGGAAGTGCTTGCCTCGCCGCACATCTACGGCCCGCTGACCCGGCTGCAGTGCTGCCCGCCCACCTGTGGCGCGGCCGCGGCGGTCATCGTCAGCGAGGACTTCGCCGAGGCCAACGGAATCGATCCCTCGATCGTGATCAGGGCGCAGGCGATGACCACCGACTTCCCGTCGACCTTCACCGAGAAGGACATGACGAAGATCGTCGGCTACGACATTTCCAAGGCTGCGGCACAACAGGTTTACGAAGCGTCGGGTGTTTCGCCCGAGGACATTCGCGTGGTCGAGTTGCACGACTGCTTCACCGCCAACGAGCTGCTCACCTACGAGGCGCTCGGGCTCACCCCGGAGGGCACGGCGGAGAAGTTCGTCAACGACGGCGACAACACCTACGGCGGTCGCGTGGTGACGAATCCGTCCGGCGGGCTGCTGTCCAAGGGGCATCCGCTCGGCGCGACCGGACTGGCCCAGTGCGCCGAATTGGTGTGGCAGCTGCGTGGGCAGGCCGAGGGGCGCCAGGTGACGGACGACCTGAAACTCGCCCTGCAGCACAACATCGGGCTCGGCGGCGCGGCCGTGGTGACCCTGTACGAGAAGGTGAGCTGACCGAATGCCCCTGGACCAGAGCGTAATCGGCAAACAGTTGCCGCCGAGCACCTTGACCGTGGATGCCGGACGGCTGCGGTTCTTCGCCGCGGCGATCGGCGAGCGCAACCCGATCTTCACCGACCTCGACGCCGCGAAGGCAGCGGGTTACTCGAATCTCCCGGTGCCGCCGACCTTCCTGTTCGGCATCGAACTCGACAACCCGGGCTCGTTCAGCTGGCTCGCCGACCTCGGTGTCGACCTGCGCCGGATACTGCACGGCGAGCAGTCGTTCACCTATCACGCCACCGCGGTGGCGGGCGACGTACTCACTGCCACGCCCACCATCGGCAACGTCTACAGCAAGAAGGGCGGCGCGCTGGACTTCATCGAGAAGACCTCCACCGTCACCCGTGCCGACGGCACCCTCGTCGCCGAGCTGAAATCCGTGATCGTCGTGCGCAACCCGGAGGCAGCGAAATGACCGGCATCGCATCCGTCGAGATCGGCACCGAGTTGCCGCCGCTGCGTATCACGCCGATCTCCCGAACCACATTGGCGCTGTTCGCCGGTGCGTCCGGCGACCACAACCCGATGCACATCGACATCGATGTGGCGAAGTCCGCCGGGCTGGACGACGTCTTCGCACACGGCATGCTGTCGATGGCCTACCTCGGCCGACTGCTCACCGACTGGGTTGCCCCACAGGCTATCCGGAGCTACCGGGTGCGTTTCGCCGCCATCACGCCGGTGCACGCCCAACCCACCGCGACCGGCCGGGTCGTCTCGATCGACACCGTGGACGGCGAACGCCGGGCCACCCTGGACCTCGCCGTCACCCTCGCCGACGGCACCGTCACACTCACCGGCGACGCCGTCGTCGCCTTCTGAAAGGACATGCAGCACATGGGAACTCTGGATGGCAAGGTCGCCATTGTCTCCGGCTCGGGACGCGGCATCGGCCGCGAGATCGCGCTGAAACTGGCCAGCGAGGGCGCGAAGGTCGTGGTGAACGATCTCGACGCCGAACCCGCCAAGGAGACCGTCGCAGCGGTCGAAGCCGCGGGCGGGCAGGCGGTTTCGTGCGTCGGCAGCGTCACCGAGGACGGCTTCGCCGAACGCTTCGTGCAGACCGCCGTAGACGAGTTCGGCGGGCTGGACATCATCATCAACAACGCGGGCTACACCTGGGATTCGGTCATCCAGAAGATGACCGACGAGCAGTGGGACGCCATCCTCGACGTGCACCTCAAGGCGCCGTTCCGGATCCTGCGGGCCGCGCAGCCGGTGATCTCGGCGGCCGTGAAGCAGGCCAAGGACGCGGGCGAGCCGGTGCCGTGCCGCAAGGTCGTCAACATCTCCTCGATGGCGGGCACCGGAGGCAATGCGGGACAGGCGAATTACTCGTCCGGCAAGGCGGGCGTGCTCGGCCTCACCAAGGCGCTCGCCAAGGAGTGGGGCCGCTACAACGTCACCGTGAACGCGGTCGCGTTCGGCCTGATCAAGACCCGGCTCACCGAGGCGCCCGCGGGCACCATCGACGTGCAGGGCAAGGAGATCAAGGTCGGCGTGAACCCGAACCTGCTGGCCGCGATGGAACAGATGATCCCGCTGGGCCGCGGTGGCACACCGGCCGAGGCCGCCGGTGCGGTGTACCTGCTCTGCCTGCCCGAGTCCGACTACGTCAGCGCGCAGACCCTGGTCTGTGGCGGTGGCTTCAACATCTAGGAACCAGGGACCGCAATGTATGTAACCCAATCCCTGCACCGCAATCTGCAGCAGAACCCGGATCGTCCGTTGACGATCTACGGCGATCGGGTGCGCACCGTGGCCGAATCGGCCGATCGCATAGCGCGATTCGCCGGTGCGCTGGCCGCACTGGGTGTCCGGCCGGGCGACCGGGTCGGCATGCTGGCGCTGAATTCCGATCGCTACTACGAGTATCTGTATGCGGTGCCATGGATCGGGGCCGCGGTCAACCCGGTGAACATTCGCTGGAGTCCAGCGGAGATCGTGTACTCGCTGCGCGAATCCGACACCAGGGTGCTGCTAGTGGACGACGCTTTCGCCGCCGTGATTCCCACACTGCGGCAACAGTTTCCGGAGTTGACCGCGGTGATCTTCTGCGGTGACGGCGAACCACCCGCCGACGTACTGCACTATGAGACGCTCATCGCCGAGCATGCGCCGATCGAGGACACCAGGACCGGCGGCGACACCCTGGCCGGTGTCTTCTACACCGGCGGCACCACCGGGCATCCCAAAGGCGTGATGCTCAGCCACGACAACCTGATCCTGTCCGCGCTCGGCAGCATCGCGGGCGGCGAATTCGTCACGCGGGGCGGCATCGTGCTGCATGCGGCGCCGATGTTCCATCTCGCGGATATCGCCATGCTGACGGCGGGCAATCTGGTCAACGGCACGCACGTGATCGTGCCGATGTTCACCCCGGCCGGTGTCATGCGGGCGATCAGCGAGCACGGTGTCACCAATGTGCTGTTGGTGCCCACCATGATTCAGATGCTCGTCGACGATCCGGCCGTCGCGGACTTCGATCTCAGTGCGGTGGACACGGTGACCTACGGTGCCTCGCCGATCTCCGAGGCGGTGCTCGGCCGAGCCCGAAAGGTCTTTCCCGCAGCGGGATTCACCCAGGCATACGGCATGACCGAGCTGTCGCCGGTCGCCACGCTGTTGTCGCCCGCCGATCACAACAATCCGGCGCTGCGGCGCTCGGCGGGCCGCGCCACCCCGCATGTCGAGGTGCGCATCGTCGACCCCGACGACAACGAGGTGCCGCGCGGCGAGGTCGGCGAGGTCGTCGTGCGCGGCGACAGCGTGATGCTCGGCTACTGGAATCGGCCGGAGGACACCGCGGTCGCCGTGCGCGGCGGCTGGATGCACACCGGTGACGGCGGCCGGATGGACGAGAACGGCTACGTGTTCATCGTCGACCGGATCAAGGACATGATCATCACCGGCGGCGAGAACGTGTATTCGGCCGAGGTGGAGAACGCCCTCGCGGCCCATGCCGCGGTGGCCGCGTGCGCGGTGATCGGGGTGCCGGAACGCGAATGGGGCGAGCGGGTGCACGCCGTGGTGGTGCTGCTGCCCGGCACGCAGGCCACCGACGAGGAGCTGCGTGCGCACTGTAAAGAGCTGATCGCCGGGTACAAGGCGCCGCGCACGGTGGAGTTCACCGACGCGTTGCCGATGTCGGGCGCCGGTAAGATCCTCAAGCGCGAACTTCGCAAGAAGTACTGGGATCCCAGCGACAGTCAAGTTTCCTGAGGGAGCGATATCGAATGGTGAACGGGCCGGGCTTGGTCCGTCCGGCCCGTGGCACCAGGCCGGCGAACCGGCGTGCACTGATCGTCGCCGCTGCCGCGGAGCTCTTCTGCCGCAACGGATACGCGAATGTCGGCATGGGTGAGGTCGCCGAGGCGGTGGCCATCGGGCCGTCCGCGCTGTACCGGCATTTCCGCGGCAAGCAGAGCCTGCTGGCCACGGTGGTCGACGAGGCGTTGGCGGCGTTCGCCGCCGCGGTCGACGCAGCGGCCCGCGAACCCGACGACATCGCGGGCACATTGGCCGCGACCGTGCTGGCCCGCCGCGATGTGGGGGTGCTGTGGCGGCGCGAAGCCCGTCATCTGTCCGACGACGATCGGGCCGCTTTTCGCAGCCAGGCCAGGCAGATCGGCGCCCGCCTCGCCGAGATCATCGCCGCCCGCCGACCGGAACTGGATCCGGCGGCGGCCGATCTGCTCTCCTGGGGATCCTTGGCGGTCGCCAATAGCGTGTCTTTCCAAAGTCTTTCGCTGCCCGAGCCCGAATTCACCACGCTGCTCGGCGAATTCATCGCCGCGGTGATGACCGCGCCGAAACCGGCGCTGGGGGAGCCGCGGGATCGGCAGATCGCGCAGGCGCCGCTCGCCGCGCGCTCGCGACGTGAGGCGATTCTCACCGAGGCGACCACATTGTTCGCCGAACGTGGCTTCATGAGCGTCAGCATGGACGAAATCGGTGCCGCCGTCGGCATTGCCGGTCCCAGCGTCTACAACCACTTCCCTGGGAAAGTGGACATTCTCATGGCGGCCATAGTCCGTGGCGACGAATGGCTGCGCATCGACATGAATCGGGCTCTCGTGCAGGCCACCGATCCGCGCGACGGACTCGAACGCCTGCTCGCCGGGTACGGCGCCTTCGTCTTCGAGAATCCCTATCTCATGCAGACGCTCGTCTCGGAGGCCAGACACCTGCCCGACGCGGACCGGCAGCGCACCAAGGTCGCGCAGCGTGCCTACATCGCCGAGTGGGTACACCTGCTGCGCCGACTGCACCCCGACTGGGACCCGATCCCGGCACGGATGAGAGTCCAAGCCGCGCAGTCGATGCTGAACGACCTCGCGCTGACCCCGCACCTGCGCGCGTACCCGGACATCGTGTCCGCGTTGGTGGCGATCGGTGCCGAGGTGCTCACCATCGCTTGATTACGCGGCGGCCTTGGCTAACAGCGCCACGGGCCGCACCGCGACGGCCTCGACGCCGCGTGGGCGCAGCTCACAGGTGAACACCACCGCCTGTCCCGTGATGAGGGTCTTGAAGCCGGGGGAGTCGATGCTGGAGTACTCCACGAAGACGCCGTCCGGATACTCCGCGGCCTCGAGGAAGCCGAAGCCCTTCTCGGTGTCGAACCACCGGACGGTGCCACGCACCCAGGTCTCGCCTTCGGTCATCAGACGGCCTCGAGGGCGACGGTGCGCTCGCTGGACCCGGCCTGCATCACCTGCTGCCACCACGAGGCCAGCGGGCTGGGGTCGGGCCACACGACGGTGGGGCCGGTTCGGGCGGTGCTGCTCGTGGGTACTTTGGGGGAACGTGTGAAGTTGTCTGGACGGACCACGACGGAGGATCTCCTCAGAATCGGTACGTTGCGCGGGCACCCCGCAGTAGCCGGGTGCCCGCAACGGCGTTATCGAAACTGTAAGCAGCCGAACGAGTATTCGGCGGTGGTTCCCCGTCTGCCCGGTACAACGTCACATTCCGTCGACAGGATCGCCCCTTCGTGCATGCGCCGTTCAGCGGTGGGTCAGGAGGCCCACGGGCCGATGCCGCCGACCTTCTCGATGCGGATGCGGGTCAGCAGGCCGGGCGGTGCGTCGGCGGGCGGGAAGCCGGCCCCGGGGCTGGCCAGCGTCTCGGCCAGTTCGGCGAGGAGTTCGGGGGCGCCGCCCTCGACGATGCGGGCGGTGCCAGTGACCGAGAGGTACGGTCGCATGATTTCGCCGCGTTCGGCGGCGAGGATCGTCATCGCGACCCGGCCGTCGCGGCGGACATTGCGCACCTTCTTGTATTCGCCGAGGTGAGCGGTGACCAGCTCGTCGCCGTCCGGTGTCGATTGCAGCGCCACCCACACCACGCTCACCTGCGGGCTGCCGTCGGGGTTGATGGTGACCAGCGTCGCGTCGGCACCGGCCCCGATGAGCGCGCGGGCCTCGTCGTCAAGTTGCATGTTTTGTTCTACCACCGGACCCACGCATTCATTCCCACCCGCGCGGCGGTGGAACCCGGAGCGCGCTCGAGGACCGCGTCGACGCTGTACTACCGTCGCTGGCATGCGGCTTCACGTGGGCTGTGCGATGTGGACGCACGCGGCATGGCAGGACTGGCAACCGGCTTCGGGGGATCGGCTGGCGGCCTACGCCGATCGATGCAACGCCGTCGAGGGCAACACCACCTTCTATGCGATACCGGCGCGGCGCACTGTCGAGTCGTGGGCCGCGCAGACCGCGCCCGATTTCCGGTTCGTGGTGAAGCTGCACAAGTCGATCACCCATGAACGCAGGCTGACCGGCGTCGACGAGGAGATGCGCGCGTTTCTGTCGGCGATCGAGCCGCTCGGCCCGCGGGCGCACGCGCTGTGGGTGCAGTTGCCCGGCTCGTTCGGGCCGAACGATCTCGGCGCGCTCGCGCTGTTTCTGCGGCGGCTGCCGCAGCCCTACCGCTCGGCCGTCGAGGTCCGGCATCCCGCGTTCTTCGAGAACGAACAGGCCGCCAGGCAACTGGAAAGCGTGCTCGGTCGCGTCGGGGCCGAGTGGGTACCTTTCGACACCACAACACTTTTCGACGGGCTCCCGGTCACCGCCGCCGAGCAGGAGGCGTATTCGAAGAAGCCGCGGCTGCCGCGCCGGACCCGCGCGCTCACCGAGTTCCCGATCGTCAGATACCACGGCCGCGACTCGACCGAGCGCACGGTCGAGGGCTGGCAGCCGTGGCTCGGCATCGTCGCCGACTGGCTGCGCGAAGGCCGCTCACCCACCGTCTTCATCCACACTCCGGACAACGCCCGAGGCGTGTCGCTCGCGCGCCGTTTCCACGACGAGGTGGCGGCGCGGGTCCCCGAGCTGGAGCCACTCCCCGAACCCGCGCCTACCGACCCGATGACCCTCTTCTGACGGTCGAGGCACCGTAGGCGACGGCGAGAATCACTGCGCAGCCGATGATTTGGACCGGCGCGGGCCGCTCGTCGAGGATCAGCGCACCGAGCAGCAGCGAGCCGACCGGCGTCAGGAGCAGCAGTGCCGCGCCGAGCGCACTGGGCACGTGTGGCGAGTACCTGGCGACGAGCAGCCAGCCGATCACCCCGTTGGTGAGTGCGGTGAGCGCGATCCAGCCGAGTGCCACACCGTCGATGGCCAGCGTCGACGGAAACCCGCGCAGCAGCGCGAAGCCCCACTCGCGAGCGTCGAGCAGACCGTTGCGTCGACTCTCCAGCCAGGCGAACACCGCGAGCACCGGCAATGCCAACGCGCAGCGGTAGAACGTCGACACCTCGGTCGGCGCGTCCGCCAGCGCGATGAGCACCCCCGACGTCGAAACTGCCAGCGCGCCAACGGCAATGCCGATCGTCGCGCCGGTCGTCCCGGCCGACGCGACGATGTCGTGGACGGTTGCGTCCGTCCGCTGCTCGGTCATCCCATGACCGTGGCACGGTCAGCCCTGGATGGCGACGGAATATTGCGTCGCCCCGACCAGCTAGCGGCTGCCGATGGGCCGCTGCAGCAGCCCTGCGAGCAGCGTGCCTGCGCCTTGCAGCCAGATCGGCCAACTCGCGGGATCGAGCGTCATGGATCCCTCGTCGTGGATAGAGCAGCCCGGCTCGGCGGGGACGCCGTCGAACCTGTCCTTCAGCCACAGCAGTACCCGCGCCATACTGTCGATCTCCAGTGTGATGTGTTCACTGAAGTGGTCACGGGTGTAGTGGACTTGGGCCTTGGGGTCTCGGCAGTACTCGTCGACCAGCGTGTTGACCGGGCCGACCGGCGCGATCCAGTCGGGGTTGGAGTTGAAGATGAACATCGGTATCGAAGGCACCGAATGACCCATCCGGAGCGTGTCGAACACCTTGGCGGGGACAGGATCGTCCAGTGGGTCGGGCGAGTCATAGAGGCCGCCCTCGAGATTCATGAACGGGAATAGGGCGGCGGAGTACAGGCACACCGAGTTCTTGACCGGAGTCAAAGCCTTGCCGAGCGGGTTCATGTGCTGCTGGTTGTAAGCGGCCAGATCTGGATATTCCTGCGCGACCCCCAGTAGCCCCGAGAGAATCAGCCCGGCGCCGAGATTGCCGCTGGCCATTTTGTACATCGCCTTGATGTCGGCGGGGACGCCACCTTCGGACGCACCGACGATGTTGAGTTCCGGTGCGTAGGATGCGGCCAGTTCGGCGGTGTGCCCGGTGGTGATCGCGCCGCCGGAGTACCCGGCCAAGCCCACCTTGGTCTGCGATTGGAGGCCCATCGGCTCGAAGTTCTCCGCCGCCCTGATGCCGTCGAGGGTGATGCGAGCGCCGAGCGGGCCGACGCCGAAGGCGGAGTTCGGTCCCTCATGGTCCGGCATCGCCACCGCCCAGCCCGCGCCGAGCGCGGTCAGCGGTAGCACGAACTCGAACGGGATGTCGAACTGGCCGGTGATATCGCCCGGCACCGAAGCTTGTTGCAGCACATAGGATGGCGCACAGTACTGCGCGTTCGAGTCCTGCGGGAACTGATACGACAGCAGCGGGCGCGGCGCGCCACCGTTGTCGCCGCGCGGCTTCATCAGCGTGGTGACGGCGGCGATCGGCTCGTCCCTGGTGTTGGTCGAGCGGAACGACAGCTGCCAGGCGTCGATATTGAACGGAATGACCGAATTGAACGCCAGATGGACCTCGCGCGCCGCGATGATTTCGCCGGGCTTCTTCGACGCAACGAGGTCCGCGGGCGGTGCATAGAATCCCGGATCGAGTTCTGGCGGGGAAGGCGGAACCGGGAACGGTAGCGGGGGTTGCACCGGAACCTGCTGCGCAGGAGGATTTTGCTCGGCCGGTGCCGCAATTGCCGGTATTCCAACAGCTATTTGAATGGAAGTGGCGATCAGGGCGATGAAGGCCGCATAGCGGAATCGCCCGATCTTTCCGGGTACGACGGTATTCATTGAGCTTCTTTCGCTGGTGAGCGGTGCTGATGAGATCCAATGAATGGATCTGTCGGGCGCAGAAAGTATTCCGGCCACGACCGCGCGCCTAAGTGTGACGCGCCGCGCGTAACCCACCAGAATGTCTGTAAGGCTACGTAACAGCAAATGCTAGAACTGGGCACAGGTCCAGAGGCAAAGTACTAATTTATTGAGTCCTCGACTGTGCACATTGCACAGAATGAATGCCGATCGGGACGCGACCAGGTGATGTCCGGTTGTGCTCGGAAACAACTCACCGTGCCCGCGTTGGCGGCTGGGCCAAGCGCCGGAGGCCCCTCCGCTGGCACGCTCATAGGTGCGCTATCCCGGTTTTCGGTCGAGGCCATCCCCGAGGAGCCCCTCTTGTTCACGCTCGCCATCGTTCGCACCACCGACCACCTCTCTCGCTCCGAACAAGCGGCCGGGCCGCGGGTGCACCGATGATGATGCTCTCCACGATCATTCGAACGATCGATGTGCACGGCGTACCGATCGGCTACACCGACACCGGCGACCCGAACGGCCGATCCGATAGTCCCGTCATCGTTTTCGGGCACAGTCTCCTGTTCGGCAGCTGGATGTTCCGCGCGCAGATCGACGTGCTGCGCGAGCACTACCGCTGCATCGCCATCGACTGGCGCGGACAGGGCGGCACCCAGCCCACCCTGGACGGCTACGACATGGACACGCTGACCGCCGACGCGGTCGGGCTGATCCGGGCACTGCATCTCGCACCGGTGCACTGGGTCGGCATCGGCATGGGTGGCTTCGTCGGGCAACGCGTCGCCGCCCGGCACGGCGAACTGCTGCGCTCACTCACCCTGCTGGACACCAGCGCGGGCCCCGAGGATCCGAGCAAGATCGGCAGATACACCCGACTCGCCTGGGCGGTAAGGCTTTTCGGTGTCGACGCGGTCCGCGGCAAGGTCGCGCGACTGCTGTTCGGGCCCGCGTTCCTCGCCGACCCCGCCGCCGCGGCCACCATCGATGAATGGGCCGAGCGGCTCGATCGCGTCGACAGAGTGGGCACCCGGAAGGCGATCCGCGGGGTGCTCGATCGTGCCACGGCCGATCGTGAGGTCACCGGCATCACCGCGCCGACCTTGGTCGCGGTCGGCGCCGATGATGCGGTCACCCCGATCGCGGAGGCGTGGCGGCTCACCGAACTGATTCCCAAGGCGCGGTTCGAGGTGATCGAGAATGCCGGGCACTGCTGCGTTCTGGAGCAACCCGGCGTCGTCACCGCGCTGGTGCAAAGCTTCCTGGCCGATATCGACGGATGAGCGGACATCGTGGGGGAGTGGCGTGTTTCCACCACTCAGGCGATGGCTCGGTCCGGTTGCGGGGTAAGGATTTTGTCGCCATAAGTCTGCGCACAGCGCAGCGCCAATTCGATATAGGTCGCGCGTTCCTCGATGGAATGGCCGAGCAATTCCTCGGATTGGTTGATGCGATAGCGAACGGTGTTGGGGTGCACGTTCAATTGCTGTGCGGTGGCCGGTGCGTTGCGGCCACTGGCCAAGTAGGCGAGCAGTGTTTCGCGCAATCGGGCGGTGGTGTCGTCGGTGCTCATCAATGCGCCCAATTCCCTTGCCGCCATGACGCGCATCGCCTCGACGCTGCCGTCGCCGGTGGTGAGACAAACCAATTCGACGTCGGCGTAACGGATTACCGTCGGCGCGTAATCGGTGGCGATCGCCACCCGCTGCGCGGCGAGCGCCTCGCGATGACTCTGCCGGAATCCGGCGATGTCCGGCGCGGACGAGCCGATGGCGGCATGCAGGCCCGGCTGCCCGACCGCGGGCAGGGCCGTGAGGTCGGGTACGCCCGCTGTGGCGATCCAGGCCCACATACCGCGGACACCGGACGAGAGCATCAGCGGTCGTGGCGCGTCGAGCAGCGCGGCGATGTCGTTGCCGAACTTCTCCAGCGTGCGCACCGGGTCCGGGGTGGTCGCCGACTCGTCGGCCCACAGCACGATCGCGGTCTGCTGCCTGCGCAGCGAATGGCCGAGCTGGGTCTCGGCGTGATCGATGTCGACGGTGTCGCCGCGCAGCAGCGAACCCGCGAGGCCGAATCGCCGGGCCAGCGCGCCGCGCTGCCACTGCTCCCGCTCGTCGGTATAGACCGCGACGGACGCCTCCACACAGGTGTCGGTCCACTCGAGCACCCGATCCCAGAACAGCAGCAGGACCGCGCTGCGCAGCTGGTCGTCCTCGATCGCCTTGTTCAGGAAATCGGTGATGAACTGCCAGAGCATGGCCTGCCCGACCCGGTAGGTCCGCATCACCACATCGATGCCGAACCCGCGCCGGGCGACCGTGCGCGACAGCGCGAGCACCTCCGCGGGCGGGTGCACCTCGAACACCTCCCTGCTCACCATGGCGAGGAAGCTGCGCCAGTGCGAGCGGGTCGCCGCGTGCAGCATCTCGGCGAGTTCGGCGTCGCCGGGCAGCTGCGCGTTGACCTCGTTGATCTTGCCGTCTACCAGGTCGACCAGCTGCTGGGTCTGCTCGTCGTTGCGAGCCTGTGCCCCGAACTGGACGAGCCAGTCGAGGGCTTCCTGATCCAAGGCAGTCATAGACCACATTCTGCTGCTCGGGCTGCCGGAGCGCGGCGCATTCGTCCTATCGGCGGGACGAGATGTCAAGTACTGCTGCCCACTTCGGGCTTCGACCGGGTGCCTATCGGCGATTACCGACTGGTCGGCATCCATGGATATCTATTCCTGTCTGAAAAGTTCGCGACGCACACTGTGGGAATGCGGCTCGACGCACGAAGGATAGGTAATCTGAGCACGTTCCGACGAGGGCGGAACGGTCTTTCGACGAGTCGCGGCTCGCGCCTGCGACTCGCTATCGCTGCACACAGACGGTGCGGTTTCGGCAATTCGCCGACCATGCCGTTTGGCACTTCCGATCGGCACTGACCCAACACCCGGAGGGCTGTAATGAACGGATCGTCGATCAGCGAACTACCGAGCAAAGCCGAAACATATTGGTCGGTTTGTATTTCGGACTCGTGGGCATAACCCGGTCATGAAACCGGAGGAGGCCGCGCGCCGCTTGCTGGCGGAAATTTTGGTGCGCTATACGTCGTTGGAAGAATTCATCGGTTTGTTGCGTGTCGACCCCCTTGTCGATACCACGGAACTGCGCCCGATATCGGCTTACCTCTGGACCATTCCGACGTAACACCGAGGCGGTCGGACGGACCGGGGGCCTAGTCACGCCCGATTGATCGTGATCGGCGCGACTCGATGTCGTGCGCGAGATCGGTCCATTTGTTCGCCAGGGCGGCGAGCCGGGACCAGGCCGCGTGGACGCGTTGTTCCGGCACGTTGTCGGCGGTCATCAGCAGGTGGTCGGCCAGGATCTGGGCGGCGGCCATCCGGTCGAGGGTGCCGCCGAGAGACTCGGCGGGCCGGTCTTTCGCGCGCCGCGGCGTCACCTGCTTGGCCACCCAGTCGTCGATCACGGTGACGACTTCGGCACGGCGACAGTCGATTTCCACCAGGCGCTCGGGCTGGGCGCGGCGCGTGTGGTGCAGCTGCGCCAAGGCCCTGGCCAGTTGGATGACGAGATGGTCGCCGGGGCGGTCGCCGGTGTGCAAGCGCAGCGCGGCGGACAGTTCGTGCCAGTCCGGCAGCAGCGGACGGGTGCTGCCGTCTTCGATGGACATCGCTCGCGATCTCGGTCCCTCGGCGGTCTGCACGGTCACGTGACGGCGTCGGCTCGACCCGGCGCGTGCGCCTGGCAAATGCGACCGGCTCGTGCCTCACTACGGCGACTCGGCGTCATGGTTCGCGCGCGCTGCCGCGCGTCCCCCATCTCTCGGTTGTCCAGCTGCGTGGGCAAGTTATGCCTTCCCTAGCGACGGTCGAGGTGCATCCGACCCCGGCGACCAGCCATATTCCTCTGGGCAGACCAGCCGTTCTGCGCGTACCCGAGATAAGGGAGCGAAGCGCCCGGGTGCCGGATGCAGCTTCAAGTTTCGTCCTTCGGGTGGTCCGCCGGAAGCTGAATTCAGGTCATTCCGCGCGCTGTTTGGCCTCTTTGGTTATGTCTCCGCAATCCGCGGCGCGATCGCCCGAGGCTTCCGTGGGTGGCGGAGTGTCGGGCCCGGCAGAGTTACTAAGGTAAGTTGATAAACTAGGTTAATCAGGTAGGCTTAGTATATGACCGAGGACTTGGACTCATCCGATGTTGCGTCCGCCCTGCTGACGGGGATCGGTGCACTGGTGCGCCGATTGCGCCATCTACAGCTGGAAGACGCGCTCACCATGCCCGAGCGCACCGCGTTGGCCCGGCTGGATCGCGGCGGGCCCGCGACCTCGGCGGAACTCGCACGCCAGGAACAGATCACGCCGCAGGCGATGGGGGCGACGTTGAGCGCGTTGCAAGCTCGCGGACTGATCGAGCGCAACTCGGACCCGGCCGACCGTAGGCGGGTCGTCCTCGCGCTGACCCTCGCGGGCTCCCAGGTGCTGACCGAAAAACGCAGCGCCAAAACCGAATTGATGGCCCGCGTGCTCGCCGAGGAATTCACCACCGCGCAGCTGAAGCAGCTGGCAGTGGCCGCGCCGCTGATCGAACGGCTGGCACGCGACATCTGACCCGCAACGTCGACAGGCGCATCTCTGATGATCGATCTGCAACAGCAGAGTACCGAAGACCCCGCGACCGACCGGTACAAGTGGGCTGCGCTGACCAATACCACTGCCGCCGTGTTCATGTCGGCGTTGGACGGCTCGATCGTGTTGATCGCGCTGCCCGCCATCTTCCGCGGCATTCATCTGGATCCGTTGGCGCCGGGCAACATTGCCTATCTGCTGTGGATGATCATGGGGTACCGGCTGGTGCAGGCCGTGCTGACGGTGACCGTCGGGCGGCTCGGTGACATGTACGGCAGGGTGCGGATCTACAACGCCGGGTTCGCGGTTTTCACCGTCGCGTCGATTCTGCTGTCGGTAGATCCGCTCGACGGCGGCCGCGCGGCGATGTGGCTGATCGGCTGGCGGGTGGTGCAGGCCATCGGCGGGTCGATGCTCACGGCGAACTCGGCCGCCATCCTGACCGATGCGTTTCCGGAGCGGCAGCGCGGTTTCGCGTTGGGTATCAACCAGGTTGCGGCGCTGGCCGGGATGTTCATCGGCCTGGTGGCGGGCGGACTGCTGGTCGCGTGGGACTGGCGGGCGGTGTTCTGGGTGAACGTCCCGATCGGACTCTTCTTCACCGTATGGGCGTATCGCACGTTGCGGGAGACCAGCCGGGCCGGCGGCGGGCGCATCGATTGGTGGGGCAACATCACTTTCGCGGTCGGGTTGAGCGCGATACTGGTGGCGGCCACCTTCGGCCTGCAGCCGCACGGCGGGCACACCATGGGCTGGACCAGCCCGGCCGTCATCGGCCTCGGCGCGGCGGGCCTCGGCCTGCTCGCGGCGTTCGTTGTCATCGAAAACCGGGTCAGCGCACCGATGATCCAACTGAGCCTGTTCCGGGTGCGTGCCTTCACCGCGGGCAACCTCGCCAGCCTGGCCATCGCGATCGGCCGGGGCGGGCTGCAATTCATCCTGATCATCTGGCTGCAGGGCATCTGGCTGCCGCTGCACGGCTACGACTACGCCGACACACCCTTGTGGGCAGGCATTTTCATGCTGCCGCTGACCGCGGGGTTCCTCGCGGCCGGGCCCGTCTCCGGTTATCTGTCGGATCGGTTCGGCTCGCGCGGCCTGGCCAGCAGCGGCGCGTGGCTGTTCGGTGCCAGCTTCATCGGGCTGATGCTGCTGCCGATCAACTTCAGCTACTGGATCTTCGCGGTGCTGATCGCGATCAACGGGATTGCCAGCGGCATGTTCGCCTCACCCAATTCCTCGGCGATCATGGGCAGCGTGCCCGCGCATCAGCGCGGCGTCGCCTCCGGGGTGCGCTCGACCTTCCAGAACACCGGCACCGCCGTGTCGATCGCGGTGTTCTTCGCCCTCATGATCGCCGGACTAGCGAACAGCTTGCCGCACACCCTCACCAATGGCCTGCAACAGCAAGGTGTTCCGGTCGCCGTAGCCACACAGGCCGCTACCCTGCCACCGGTTTCCACCTTGTTCGCTGCGCAGCTCGGCGTCAATCCGATCCAGCACATGCTCGAGCCGAGCGCGGTGCTGCCGACACTCACCAACGCGCAGCAGCAGACCTTGACCGGGCGAGAGTTCTTCCCGCAGTTGATCTCCGGGCCGTTCCATGCCCGGTCTGGTCATCGTGTTCGCCTTCGGCGCGATCCTTGCGGCGCTCGCTGCGCTGGCCGTGCTGCGCGGTACAAGACCTAAATCCGCACCACCCGAGCGGGACTCGGTGCCCGCCCCGGATCCCACGATTCCCTGACACCCATCTAGGAGAAGCACCATGGCACTCAGCACCCTCGACACAGGCACCGCGCTCGTCCTCATCGACCTGCAGAAAGGCATCACGGCGATCCCCGGGGCGCCGTACTCGATGACCGAGACCATCGACCGCGCAGCCGAACTCGCCGACGCCTTCCGTGCCCATCGACTGCCCGTCGTCCTGGTACGGGTCAGCGGCGCCCCCGACGGCTCGGACTTCGCGCAAGGCCGCAGCGACGCCCCGCGCCGCACCGGCGGCGTTCGCCCGGCGGGCTGGGACGTCATCGTCGACGAATTGGCAGGCCACGCCGACGATCTCGTCGTGACCAAACGCAACGTCGGCGCGTTCTACGGCACCGACCTCGAATTGCACCTGCGCCGCCGCGGTATCACCCAGATCGTGCTGGCCGGCGTCGCCACCAGCATGGGCGTCGAATCCACCGCCCGGGCCGCGCACGACCACGGCTACCACGTCACCCTGGCCACCGACGCCATGACCGACATGGACGCAACCGTCCACCAGCACAGCGTCGACCGGATCCTCCCGCGTTTCGGCGAGACCGGCACCACCGCCGAGATCCTCGAACTGCTGGAGAAGACCCGCTAGACGCTGGTTTCGGGGAGGACGGTGAAGTGGCGGACGGTGCCGGAGAGGTTGGGTAGTTCGGTGGGCGCCGTCCAGGTGCGCAGGTCGGGGCTGTCGCTGTAGAAGTATCTCGGGTTGTTCTCGTCGTAGTCGTCGAAGAAGATTCGCCAGCCGCCGTTCGGCAGCGGGATGACGCATTGGCCCTCGCGTGGGCCGCCCCAGTTGGCCCAATCTCCGGTTGCCACAAAGACGTACGGACCGAGCGGGTCGCGGGCCACGGCGAGTTCGATGAGTTTGGTGGTTTCGTTCTTGGTGAAGGCGAAGTAGTAGCCGTTGCTGTGGACGACGGTGGTGTCGATGTAGCCGTAGCCGAAGCGGTCGCAGGTGGGGCGGTCGATGGGGGTCACGTAGCCGGGCGCGGGACCGAGCCCGGCCAGCGGGGTCAGGCGAGTCCACGACCGGAGTGCCGGGTCGGTCGCGGTCATCAGGTGCGGCGTGAAGCGGCAGCCGTCGGACAGCGACACGATGACATTGACGCGGCCCTGCGCGTCGACCAGCCATTCCGGCGCCCAGCTCGACGTCACGTTCAAGCCGTCCACCTGGATCGGGAAGTCGTACAGGTGATTCCAGTTGACGCGGTCGGTGCTGCTCGCGAAGCCGATCGTCTGCCCCTCCCACGCGGTGGTGTAGGTGAGGTAGTAGACGCCGTCGACGTGACGGAAGATGCACGGGTCGCGCAGCAGCCCGGTCGGCGGCCGGTAGGCGGGGCCGCGCAACAGCTGGAAGTTGATCGCGTCGGTGGATTCGTAGACATACAAATCGGATTCGCTGTCATTGGTGAACGACGTCATGGTGTACCGCACCACCGGTCCGGTCGCCGCGGCGTGCTTCATCGCCAGCAGGCTCAAGGGCAAACCTGCCGCGAACGCCAGCGCGGACCTGCGACTCACCGTCACTAATGCCACCTTCGG
This sequence comes from Nocardia sp. CA-128927, assembly GCF_050955855.1. NCBI lineage: Bacteria > Bacillati > Actinomycetota > Actinomycetes > Mycobacteriales > Nocardiaceae > Nocardia > Nocardia sp. CA-128927. The sequence goes on from NZ_CP192087.1 coordinate 1,819,926, forward strand.
ATTATCCAGAGCATATTGCTATCGGCACTTCGACACGCCGCAGATGGCGTAGTGAGTGGGCCATGGCATGGCGGACAGCCGCCGCTGGCCGATCTGCGACGACATCCGCGCGCAGGTGCCCCCGACCGCTCGCTGTCTGAGTCGTTCGAATTCGAATGGCTGTGTCGGAAAACAAGTTACGCAGCCAAACTTGGCATCCTGCCCAAGACAACGGGCCCGCGGACCTGCGACCCTCGATTCAGGTAAGAGTTCCACCCGGCACATCGCGCCGACCACCTCCCGGTCACCGACCGCGCCGAGCCCACCGCCTGCCTCACTCGTTTGCCGAACACCGAATAACTGGAGTCGGAACATGCCTGAGCCTGCCGACCGGCCGCCCCTCGAGGAGCGGTTGACGTCCGCATTACCCACCGCCCGCGAACTGCTGGACGCCATGCATGACGTTGTCCCCGAACGCCATCCGTCCGCGTCCATCCTGCGCGCCGCCTGCCTCCTCGCCGCGGTGGACGAGTGGATCCATCGCCATCGGGTCGCGATCGAACTCACCCCGCCCGCCTTACGCCGGGCGAACGGCCCCGGCATCGAACGCGCGGCCCGCACCCTGCGCCGCTACCTGATCGAAGGGATTGCGGACGCCGCACCCGGCATAGATGGTGTCGGCAAGGCAGTGGACCAACTGGCCGCCGCATGGGTCGACTGGCGCAGCGTCACCAGCACCGACACCCCCGCCCGGCAGACCGACACCCGGCAAGCCCTCATCGCCGCCTGCAACGCCTACAACGACCTCACCGGCCACGAGCCGCACGAGAAATAGCGCGGATTACTGATTCGCCGGAGGTAATTGTGAGCGCCGGTGTGTCACTTCTTGCGGAATGCAAGATTGCGTTTATGCACCGCTGCGCGGCCGGTGGATCATTCCATCCGGAATCGCCCACGGGATTGTGCTTGGTTATGTAATCTGGTGGGGTCCCATGAACTTCGGGGCAGTTTTGCAGAGTGGGTCGTGGTCGCCCCTGCGACTCACTATCGCTGTACACACAGTCCGATGAGGTCCGGGTGATCCCCGGGCCTCATTGGTCGTGTATTAGGCAGCGGATGTTTATGGCGGAGCCCTGTCCAGTCGGGCAAATTGCCGGTCGTAACCGTAATTCGTGCTGAATGCTCCGATCCAGACCTGTCGCGGATCCGAATATGCCGTAGTGCCGACACGTGTCTGGCTTGTCGTCGGCCGCATGTACCGCATTCGATACGACAAGGGGTTACCTATGTTTCACAAAACCGCGACCGTTGCGGTGACCGGTCTGCTCGCCGTCGCGGCGACGCTCGCCGTCGCTTCCGGCGTGGCCGATGCCGCCCCGGAGCAGTCGTCGCCCAACGGGACGGCGCTGGCACAGCAGGCGGATCCCGCCGACGGAACCGGCAGCAGCGACAGCGAAGGCGGAGGTGGCGGCAAGGGCGGGAAGGGGAAGGAAGGCAAGGAAGGCGGGGGCGGCAAGGGCGGAAAAGGAAAAGGGCAGGGCGGCAAGCCTGCCGATGAGCCGACCAGTGCCGACACCGACGCCGCTGCTGCGCTCAATTCCCTCTTGCGGAACTTCCTCCGGCCACCGAATGGTGGCGCCGAGATGGGCCCCGGCGGCAAGACCTCCGACGAGTGGCTCGACCTCTTCCTCGGGCCGCAGCCCAGCCCCGACGGCAGCGTGCCCAAGGCCAAGCCGATCAGGTGATGAGTTGATCCCCGGGCGTTACTGATACATCCGGCAGCAGGCAGGTCCGCAGCTCGGCGAGCGGACCTGCCTGTGTCGTTTCAGCCGAGAAAGTCTGTGTCCCAACCTGTTCGGACCAGCCGCCGACGGCCGGTGTACAGCAAGCAAGCGCTCTCTGAGAGAAGTAGGGTCCAGGCGATGTGGCGACCGGCTTCGAGGCGCACGGCCCTGGTCTTGGCGGACTCCGGTCGAAGGTGACCGCGGGTCGAATCGGGTTCGCGCACTGGGGGAGCTGTTCGCACCTCGGTGGTGGCGTCGTTCGGCGTCGGCGAATTGTGCTGTGCGGGAGGCGGCTTGGCGGCACTGCTGGCGGTCGGGGCTTGTGCATCGTGGTCCGGCATCGAGGCGAGCACGCTGTTCGGCTGGGCGACAACTGGTTCGGGTTCGACCGGCACGGGTAGCGCTCGGGACAGTTCGATGAACCAGTCGGCGACGAATTGCACCGACGGACGGTCCGCGGCGACCGCGGTGAACGCGTAGGCGCCGTGGCGGGCCACCGCGTCCTGATACTTGGCCCAGACCTGGGTATCGACGAGTTCGATGTTGTCGCTGACCAGCTGCCCGATCGCATTGAACGCCTGGGTGACGACCTGGGTGAACCGCGGCGCGGCAGAGCGTTTCGGCATCGCGGCGAACATCTTGGCGCCGAGAGCGGCCAGCCCGGCGAGCGGATCCGTCGCGCCGATGGTGCCGATCTGGCAGACGTCTTCCGGGCTGAGGACCACACCGACGATGCTGGTCAGGGTGTTCAGCGTGATGGTCGCGAGGCGCAGCGCGGCGGACTGTCCGGTCGGGTCGTCGATCAGCGAGCGCGGGTCGGAGGCTTCGGCGAGCCGTTCGCTGAGCGACTTGTCGCGGGACAGCACGAGGCTGCCCGGGGTGAGGCCGTGCAGGTCCTTGTCGACCACGTCGGTGGTGGTCTTGCTGACGGTGGCGGCCAGTGCGTCGGTGATCGAGGACAGCGCGGTCAGCGGGTCGTCCAGCGGCAGCAGCGCTTGGCCCGCGATGTTGGTGATCATGTGCAGGATCGGCGCGTTGGCCGGTGCGTCGCAGGCGAGGTCGCCGTCGATGCAGAACGACGCGACTCGGCCGGTGAGTGCGCCGAAGTCGGGGGCGAGGTCGCGCAACGGCCCGATGCCGCCGCCGGTGGCGGGTGCGGGCTGGGCTTGCAGTGCGGACAGACCCGCGGCCACCGTGCCGGGTGGCGGATCGGGGGCGAGTTTGCCTGGGGCGCCGGGGAACAACGGTGCGCCGGGGTAGCGGGTGGGGTCGGCGAGCAGGGCGACGCCGGCGATCCGGTCGGCCGGAATGCTGGACTGACCGCCGCCGATCTCCTGGGCGAACAGCGAGGCGATGTGTGCGCCCTGGGAGTAGCCGACGAAGGTCAGTCGGGTGTTCTCGCATCGGTCGATGACGGATTGCGCCATCGACCGCAGCTCCTGCAGGCCGCCGGTCACCGATTGCGAGTAGGGAACCGGGCCGCCCGGCACCGCACCGCCGAAACCGGCTTCGTAAGGGACATAGGCGCGATCGGTCCGGTCAGGCGCGGCCGCCAGCATCGGCAGGAAGATGGCCGACAGCATTCCGTGGTCGATGGAAGGGTCCGCATCGGGCGAGGATTCGCCGGTACCGGGCACCCCGATGGCGTAAAGCGCTGGGCAGCTAGCGGATTGGCCGGTCACGGGCTGTGCCGCGACCAGTCCGACTGCGGCGTTCACGATGCAGGCCGCTCCAGCGACGATTGTCCCGAATCTCCGAATACCTGTTCTGGAGAACAGCATTCGACGCAACGTCCCCATCTTCATCTTGATCCGCACGGCCTGAGGCTGGTTCTGGTCGGGAGAGTCTCCGGCGTCCGCCGGTCCGGGGTGGGCTTCGCCGCGACCCCGGACCGTGTCGAATCAGCCGCCGAGCAGCGCGGTCACGACGCTGGTGAGTCCCGAGGTGAGGGCGGTGACAACGGCGGTGAGGAGCGGTGCAAGCATGTTCTCCCTTTCGTTTCATGTGGTTACCACCCGGATGGGTGTCCAACGCTGGCCATGCCGGGAACCGTCAGTGGCAGGCGTCGATAGTGTCTTCGTAACCCAAGTACGTTCGGATGGAAGAAATCTCGGCCGAGCTGTGAGCTGCGATAATGCCCGCGCCACGCCGGTCGCCGCCACGGCGGACGCGCTGGCGCAGGTGTTTTGTCCTTTTGGGAACCGATGCGCTAGCCTTCTTCGGCGATCCAGCTCATGCTCTCGTTCGACAAAGGCACCGATCCGTCAATGGCGTATCACAGGAGCAGGTCATGTTGAGTGGTCTCTTCGGTCTAGTGAACAGTGTGCTCGCGGTAACGGAGAACCTCGTCGGGATTCTTACCTTCGGCATTTTGGGCTAGGTGGAAAGCGCGCATTTCCGTTGACTCCGGAGCGAATTCGGACAATCCGGAGATGCGTGCGTATTCCGCATTCTGTGCTTCCGCATCGGCCGGCGTTTTCCGGCACACCATCGACGATCGAGGAGGTTGGCTGTGACGCGTCTGTCGAAGGAACTCGCGGCCTTGGCGCTGCTGGCAATCGTCATCTATTGCGCCGGAACCGATTCCGTCGCCTTCTGGAGGACCGACGCCGGACCCGAGACCGCCGGTTCGGACTGGCTCGACGCGGAGCAGCTCGACCGTATCGGCGGATTCCGTTGGTAGGCAAGGTTATTCCGCTGCTACCCGGCGGCACTCGCGGCACCGCCGTGCTGGAGGCCGACGCCACCCTCGAACTGCTGGCCCAAGCGCACGCCAGGGCGTGCAGCGCCGCGGGCCGCGCCAGTGCCGCGGCCAAGCGCGCGATGAACCGGGAGAAGGCCGTCGACCATATCGCGCGCGCCCACGGCTCCGCCCGCGCCGTCGCGGCCGCGAATACCACCCGCGACGCCGCGTGGCACGCCTACGTCGCCGCCAACCACGCGATCAAAGCGACCTTCTACACGGTCGCCCCGGCTGATGCGGCGGTCACCGTCCAGGACGCGGCCGCCACCGCGCTCGACGCCGCCAAGGCCGCCGCGTTCGCCCCCGACGACGTCACGGTCGCCAACGCCGCGGCGGCGGCCGAAGAGGCGGCCGCGGGTGCCAGCCACGGGGCGTACGGCGCACCGGCGATGGTGCCGATCGCCCGGATCGGCCACCACCTTTCCACCAACTAGTCCGGTTCCGTGGTCCGTACTCGCCGCACGGAGCGGGGTTACCGAGGGTTCAGCAATTAGTCGGTTAAGTTCTCGGTTTATGCGCACATGGACTCGACGTGCCGCGGTAGCGCTCGCGGTCTCGATGGCCGCGCTGCTGGTGCCCGGCGTGGGTATTGCTGTTCCGCCGGAGCCCGCGGCGGGGCCCGGCGCGCTCGGCCCCGACTTCCTCTGGGGCGTCGCGGCGTCCGGCTTTCAGTCGGAAGGCCATGCGCCGCCGACCGACCGCGTCTCGCCGGGCAACGATGCGCCCGACAGCAATTGGGTGCGCTACATCGCGAATCATCCCGAGTTCGACAAGTATCAGAGCTCGATCGACTTCTACGACCGCTACGCCTCCGATATCGATCTGGCGAAGGCGCTCGGGGTGAAGGTATTCCGCATCGGCATCGAGTGGGCGCGGCTGCAGCCGACCAGTCGACTGGAGTGGGACGCCGACGGATTCCGCTTCTACGACAAGGTGATCGCCAAGATCATCAATTCGGGCATGCGCCCGATGCTCACCCTCGATCACTGGGTGTACCCGGGCTGGGCCTACGACGGGGCGTTCCATGGGAAGCACTCGGATACCCCGGATACCGGTTGGGACAACCCGGAGATGGTCGATGCCTGGCTGACCAACATGCGCAAGGTGGTCGACCGCTACGCTCCGCGAAATCCGTTGTGGGTCACCATCAACGAGCCGGTCGCCTACATCATGCACGAGGTCCGCAACAACGCGACGGACCAGGGGCGGATGGAAGACCTGGTCGCCGAAGCGCACAACAAGATCTACAAGTACATCCACCAGGTGCGCCCCGACGCGCAGGTGACCAGCAATATCGGCTACGTCGCCGGTATCGACGATCAGGTCAACGGTGGCTTCTTCGCCAAGATCCGGGACCAGCTCGACTACATCGGCGTCGACTACTACTTCTCCTTCGAACCGCCCGCATCGAGTCCGCCCGCCACCGTCCGGTCCATCGCGGCCGTCGGTTCGCCTGGGATGTGGAACCTGCCGATCCGGACCGAGGGCATTTACTATGCGGTGAAACGCTATTCGGACGAGGCTCGCAAATTCGGCAAGCCCGATATGCCGATCTACGTGGTCGAGAACGGGATGCCAACGGAGAACGCCAATTCCGACGACGACAACGTTCCCGGCACCGGAAACTACAACCGCAGCGACCATTTGCGCGACACCGTCTACTGGCTGCAGCGCGCCAAGGCCGACGGTGTGAACATCATCGGCTACAACTACTGGAGCATCACCGACAACTACGAATGGGGCAGCTACAGCCCACGATTCGGCCTCTACACCGTCAATGTGCGCGACGATCCCAAGCTGGAGCGGCACCCCACCAAGGCGGTCGCCACCTACACCGAGACCATCGCGGCGGGCGGAGTTCCGGCCGACTATCGACCGACTCGGCCGCCGTCCGGTTGTGGCGTCGTCGATCCGACCCCCGGTTGTGTCGACCTCGCGCTTCCCTAGCGCGGGCGGTGCCCTACTGGCTGCCCGCTACCAGTACGGCCACCAGCGCCACCGCGCCGGGCAACGCCTGAACGACCAGGATCCGGCGGCTGGCGGTGGCCGCGCCGTAGATGCCCGCCACCACGACGCACGCGGTGAAGAAGATCATCGCCGCGTGTCCGACCGGGTCCGACGCGATGATTCCCCAGATCAATCCGGCCGCGAGGAACCCGTTGTACAGACCCTGGTTCGCGGCGAGAACCTTTGTCTGCTCGGCGAATTCGACCGTGCTGCCGAACGACGCCCGCACCCGCGGCGTCGTCCACAGGAACATCTCCATCACCACGATGTAGACGTGCAGCGCCGCCACCAACCCGACCAGAACCTCGGCTACTACTCGCACGATCGACTCACTTCCTCGCGTACCGGCCGGGCATCGCCCGGACTGTCGGCTACAGGATGACCGAAGATCGCGCCGTACGAGCGCAGACTCGCGCAATCGAGCACCGCCGGAGATCGATTGAGCCGCGGACGAAAACAAGAACGGGATGCCCGCCATGGGCATCCCGTTTTGGGTGATATGCGTGGAGTTACTCCACAACTTCGACGATGTCGCCGGGCTCGAGATGGCGGTAGGTGGCCTCGGCGGCATCAGGATTCATCCGAATGCAGCCGTGCGACATCGAATCGAGCGGTCCGATGTGGGTGGCGATATCGCCATCGAAGAAGACGGCCCATTCCATCGGCGCGTTGTGCATTGTGCTCCAGAAATGTTCGCGCTTGAAGTCGACGTCGAAGACGCCGACATGCGACTCATATCCCGGTCTGCCGATTTCGATCGGCTTGGGGCCGTAGATGGTCTTGCCGTCCTCCATCAGCCACACTTCTTTGGTCGACAGCCGCATGCACGCGCGCGTCTTCGGTGCGGCGCACGGTGCGGGCGGTGGTGGTGGTGGTTTAATAATGGCCGGTATGCCGGGGATGTCCGGGCCGCCGGGCCATAGCGGTTCGGCCTGCGCGGTTCCCGTCAAGGCGAATCCGGCCGACGCGACTCCGATCAGTACCGCGAATCTAGCCGACCAATTCCGAAAACGCCTGTTTCTCATCAAATTTCCGACCTCTCTTCGCCTTGCCGCCACGCTGCGTGCCGAATGCCAGGGTGATAGGAGTACCTCGGCGCAAAAGCTCCAGAAATCCGAGGTGCTGCGATCATCGCGGACGGCACGCGTGCGGTCAATCGTGGCACACGAATTGTTAGCCGAACTATCCCTTTGTTAAGCCGTCAGCCGAACAGCCCGCCGAGCGCGCCGCCGCTCTGTCCGGCCTGCTGGCCGCCGCCGGTACCGCCGATGAGCCCGCCCGGTGGCAGCTCCGATGGCTGCACGATGACGAAGCCACGCCCCGAAAACGCCAGCGTGAGTCCCTCTCCGGTGCTGCGGCCGATCAGCCTGCCGAGGCCGAACGAGTCGTTGCGCTTGATCCCGGTCTGCAGGCTCGACGACCAGGCCACCGCCGCCTGCGGATCGGCGTAGGTCGGTTGGTCGACCTGGAGCACTACCGGCGAGCCGTGCGTGGTGATGGCAATCCGGCCGCGCCCGGTGAACACGCAGTTGAAAAGCCCGGCGTTGCTGGCGACGCCGGCGGCGCCCTGCACCCGGGCGACGCGGTAGGACAGGCTGGTGTCGAAGGCGAGCACGTTGGAACCGTTGATGGTGAGGCCGTCGCTGCCGTCGAGGTCGATGATGTGCACGTCGGCGGCGCTGTCGGCGAGGAACAGGTCGCCGCGGCCCGAAACGTTCATCAGCGGCACACCTTCACCGGTGAGCCGCTGGGTGATGGCGCGGCCGATGCCGCCGGAGCCGAGCGCCTTGAACTGCATGTCGCCCTGGTAGGCGACCATCGAACCGGCCCGGGCCATGACCTCGCCGTTGACGGCGACCTTGATCATCTTGCCGCCCTGCTTCTGGATGCCGACGCCGGTGACTTCGGCGTGGCTGGGGTTGAACAGATCGCTCTGCATCGGCAGTGCTCCTTGCTGAGGTGATGATGGCGCGGGCGGTGAGTAGGCGGGGGCCGATGGGTACGGCGGGGGCGCGGGCGGCGGATAGTTCGGCGCGGGCTGCTGCGGCGGATAGTTCGGCGGGGGTGCCTGCGGCGGGTAACTGGGCGCGGGCTGCTGCGGCGGGTAGTTCGGTGCCGAAACCGGCGCGGCGGCAGGCGGGCTCGGTGCCTCGGGTTCGTCGTCGATGTTCACGCCGAACGCCGAGGCGATACCGGCCAGCCCGTTGTCGTACCCCTGGCCGACCGCGCGCACCTTCCAGGCGCCGCTGCGGCGATAGATCTCCACGCACACCACGGCGGTTTCGGTGGTGAGCCCGTCCATCGGGAAAGTCAGTGACCCCGAATCGGATCCGATCGTGGCGAGCAGCGTGCCCGCGGCGGCGAAGGTCGGCGGGCCGCTGCCGTCGAGGCTGGCGGTGACCACGACTTTGTCGACGTCCGGCGGTAGTGCGCTGGTCTGCACGTCGACCATGTCGCCACGACCGCTGCCGTGCCGATAGGTGACACCGGGTCCGACCGGCTGGTTGAAGAACACGAAGTCGGCGTCGGACCGGACGCGTCCGTCCGTGCCGAGCAGCAGCGCGGATACATCGACCCCGGCCTGGCAGGTGACGGTCACCGTCATCCGGTCGGCGGGTGCGGGCCGGTTCTCGCCGCGAGCGAGGGCGGTCACCGTCGACCGGCCCGGTCGTCGGCGATCGGGCCGAATGGCATGCGATTCACGCCGTCAAGTGTGTCCCGAGTCGGGTCCGTGCGCCACCGAGTCGGCCGTACGCCACGCCGAATCGTTAGCTGACGGAGGAAGTTGCCCGTCGTTTCCGGGCGATCGCGACGCCGAGGGCGAAGGTCGCCACGACGATGGCGAGCATAGTGGTCGCGACGATGGCCGAGCCGCCGACCAGCGTGGTGAAGTTGTCGATGACCAGGGCCGTTACGACAAGGAGCCCCACGGTGCCGAGGGCGGGCGCGATCACCGTGTGCCAGCGGCGTCGGTCCAGGCCGGTGCGCCGGAAGAAGACGATGATGGCGACGCTGGTGAGCAGCATCAGCAGCAGGATGGCCACGGTGGCCAGGCCGGACATCCAGGTGAACAGCTGCAGGACCGGGTCCGCCCCAGCAAGGGCGAACGTGCCGACGACCAGTGCCGCCGACAGGGTTTGGGCGAGCGAGGCCTTGTGTGGCGAGCCGTGCCGCAGATGGATGTGGCCGAGGGCCGGGTGGCCGATGCCGTCGCGGGCCAGCGCGTAGCCGTAGCGGGAGATCGCGTTGTGGAACGCGAGCAGGGCGGCGAACAGGCTGGTCACCAGCAGGATCGTCATCAGGTCGGCGGCGGATTCGCCGAGAAACATCCGCGCGGCGGTGAAGGTCAGTCCTTCGGGGTCGTCGCCCGCGGCCGCCGCGACGCCGTCGCTGCCGAACGCGAGCACGATCGCCCAGCTGGCCACCGCGTACAGCACGCCGATGGTGAGCACCGCGATGTAGGTGGCCCGCGGGATGGTGCGGCGCGGGTCCCGGGTCTCCTCGCCGTAGATCGCGGTGGCCTCGAAGCCGATGAACGACGCGATCGCGAACATCAACGCCACACCGGGGGAGCCGTCGAGGAACGCCGCCGGAGTGAAGGAGACGGTGTCGATGCCGTGCGCGCCGCCTCGGATCAGCACGGCCGCCGACAACGCGACGATGATGCCGATCTCGACGACGAGCAGCACGCCGAGCACCTTGGCGCCGAGCTCGATATTGCGGTAGCCGAGCACCGCGACGACGGCCATCAGCGCGAAAGCGTAGACGTACCAAGGTAAGTCGGGTCCGCCGTAGTGCACGACGAGCTCTTCCACGGTCGACGCCGCCAGCCCGTAGATCCCGGCTTGGATGGCGGTATAGGTGAGCAGTGCCAGTCCGGCCGCGCCGAGTCCGGCACCGATCCCGAGGCCGCTGCGGACGTAGGCGTAGAAGGCGCCCGCTTCGTCCAGATGTCCACTCATCGCGGCGTATCCGACGCTGAAGACGAGCAGGACGGCCGCGGCGATGAGGTAGGCGGTCGGCGCGCCAGCCCCGTTGCCGAGTCCGATCATGAGTGGCAGCACGCCGCCGACGGCGGTCAGCGGTGCGGCCGCCGCGATGACGAGGAACACGATCCCCACCACCCCGATCGAGCCGCGTAATCGTGTACCGGCAGTGGCTGTTTCAGTCATCGGGGGCTCCATGGCAACTGGTCGACTCGTCGCAGTGGCCGGAGCTGGTGCGAGGAACATCGAGGGTGGGATTGCGGTCGAAGAAACCGACCGGTTTGAGCAGGAAGCCGGTGTAGTCGACCGGCATGATCGGCCAGTCCTCCGGTCGCGGAAAGTGGGTGAGGCCGAACGTGTGCCACACGACCAGGTCTTCGTTGTCGAGTGATCGATCGGCGGCGACATACTCGGGGAGCCCCGCGCCGCCGGGATGCTGATTCACGAAATCGCCTGCGGCATAACGCTGTGCCGGATCGTAGCGGGTGACCCAGAGGCTCTTCGTGGCGAACGCGGCCCGCTTGGCGATCGGTGCATCGTCGTCGGCGAGCAGTGTTTCCTTGCCCTCCGGGTAGAGCACGTAAGACACCGGCAGGCCGAGGCGATTACGCACCTCGGGATTGCTGATGCGCCAGATCCGTCCGACCCGATTGTCCGCGTGCCGCTGCGCCTCCGATTCACGAGCCAGCGTCGTGCGCCGCAGCGTGAAAGCGTTGCCGTGCGGGTTGTCCGGGCCGATCGGCACCCGGGCGCTCTCCACCTCCTCGACGCGGTTGCGGTGCCCGTCGACCATCATGTCGAGTCGGGCGCTGAACAGGTGCTGGTGATGCGGTGCGCCGAGGCCGGGCGCCACCTGCGTGGAGAAGGGGTGGTCGGGGCCGGGATAGCCTGCGGTGAAGACGATTCCGGTCGCCTTGACCTCGAAGCCGATGGTGCCGTCGAGGTAGAGGTACCAGAAGAAGCCGTAGTCGTAGTTGCCCACCGTGGTGAAGAACGAGATCACCAGACGGCGTTGCCTGCGCACCTCGCGCGATCCGGTCCACAGGTCGGTGTGCTTCCACAGCACCCCGAAGTCCTCCTCGTGCATACAGATCGCGTTGTGCAGGACGCGCGGACGGCCCGCCTCGTCGGCGATGACGGCATCGAAATAGGTGATGTCGCCGAGGCAATCGCAGCCGAGCTCGAGTGCGTTGGCGTAGCGCCCGACGAGGTACTCGCCGGTGTCGAAGTAGTTCTGCCACGAGCGGATCGGTGACGGATCGGCATAGGGGACGACCATTTCCGCGATGGACGCGCGGTGGATTATCGGCCGGTTCCGGCCACCGTCCTGAAAGCCGATCTGGTGCAGGACAAGTCCCTCGCGAGCATCGAAACCCACACGCACCGACCACTTTTCCCACTCGACGAGATTGCCGTGCACGGTGAAACTCGGCCCTTGCGGCTGAGTGATCTCGATCGGTTTCTGCGTGGTGCGCGGCGGTCCGGTAACGGCGGGATCGTCGAAGTTGCCGGATTCCTGCGGCACGTCGACCGGCCCGGTGTCGATGACCCGCAACACCTCCCTGGTCATCACATCGACGAACGCGACGAGCCCATCGATGGGATGCGCCCAGGGGTGGTCCTTCTCGTGCTGCTGGTGGAACGCCAACCCGCGCAGGATGCGGCGGCCCTCCTCGCCCGGGTAATCGAACACACCGGCCGACAGCGGGGCGACCCGCACCTCGGCGACGTCGAGGCCGCGGGTGGCGAGCGCGGCCAACCAGTCGGGGTTGCTCGCCAGCACCGCTTCGACCAGCTCGAACTCTTCGTCGAGCACGGGAAGCTGACCGTCGACGATCGCGTCGAGGGCGCGCTGGGCGACCACCGCTCCGCAGCCGAGCGACACGATCAGATCGACGGCGTTCGGGCGGTCGACGTCGTGCAGCAGCACCCGGAACCGGCGATCCAACGCGCCGGGCTGCTGGTAGACCTCGTACTTGTCCGGCTCGTCCAGTCCGACGTAGACGAAACGCGTTGTCGGCGCGATCAGCCCGGCGTCCGCGACGACGGCGCGCACCTGGGCGATCTCGTCTTCGGTGGGCAGCGCGAGCGGATGATCGGCGCGTTCCGGTGTGAGCGTGGGCATGGGCCCCTCCATCTCAGTTCTACGAATGTGGGAACAAGGGGGTATTCGCCGAGCAGCTGCGTCCGCTCATCATATTCAGCAACCATTCGGACAATTGGGTCGCAGCGCACTCGGCCGGATTGCCGATGTGCATTCCCTTACGAGCATTGATCTTAAGAATATGCTCGTCGCAAGTAGTGGTAGCGCAATGCCACTGCCTTGTTCCTACATTTGATCGAATGAGAATGCCGGGCATTGGTTGCGACATGGCGCATCGAGAGTTACAGAACAGCAAATCATTCCTCGCCGACGATCCCGGAGAGGTGTGAGGACTGGACCCTTGACTGTTAGCAACCGATCGGTTGCAATGTGAGAGTGAGCTACGACACGATCATCAAGGCCGGGCGCTGGTTCGACGGCGCCGGTTCGCCCTCCGGCACGCGCCACCTCGGACTCCGCGGCGATCGTGTCGTCACGGTGTCGGCCGAGCCGCTCGACGAGACCGGCTGCCCGAACGTCATCGATGCCGAGGGCAAGTGGGTCGTCCCCGGGATGATCGACATCCACACGCACTACGACATCGAGGTGCTGAAGACGCCCGCACTCGACGAGTCGGTGCGGCACGGCATCACCACGGTGCTGCTCGGGTCGTGCTCGCTGTCGACCGTGCACGTCGGGGCGACCGACGCGGGTGACCTGTTCGGCCGGGTCGAGGCGATCCCGCGACGGCACGTCATCGACACCATCGACGAGACCAAGACCTGGCACTCGGCCCGCGAGTACATCGCGGCGCTGGAGCAGTTGCCGCTGGGTCCGAATATCGCTGCGATGCTTGGTCATTCGGATATCCGCACGGCACTGATGGGGCTCGACCGCGCCACCCGCAAGGAAGTTCGTCCCACCGCGGCCGAACAGGACGCCATGGAAGCAGCCCTGAACGACGCGCTCGACGCCGGATTCGTCGGAATGTCGGCGCAGCAGCTGCTTTTCGACAAGATCGACGGCGACACCTGCCGCTCGCGCACGCTGCCGTCCACCTACGCCAAGACCCGAGAACGGCGCCGCCTCAACGCGATTCTGCGCCGCCGGCGCCGGGTGTTGCAGGCCGGTCCGGACATCGCCTCGGTGCGCAGCATCGCCGCGATGACGCTGAGCAGCCTGGGCATCTTCCGCAAGCACCTGAAGACCACGTTGCTCTCGGCCGCCGATATCAAGGCGAACCCGGCCCTGGTCTACATCATGGGACCGATCGCCCGCGCCCTGAACGCACTGGGCGGTGACTTCCGCTGGCAGCACCTGCCGGTCCCGTTCGAGGTGTACGCCGACGGCATCGACCTGGTGATCTTCGAGGAGTTCGGATCCGGTGCCGCGGCACTACATCTCGCCGACCAGGTCGAGCGCAACGCCCTGATGCAGGACGAGTCGTATCGTCGGCAGTTCCGCAAGGACTACGACGCCAAGTTCGGGATGCGGGTCTGGCACCGCGACTTCTTCGATGCCGAGATCGTTGCCTGCCCGGACGATTCGGTGATCGGCAAAACGTTCGGGCAGGTGGGTCTCGATCGTGGTGGCGCGCACCCGGTGGACGCGTTCCTCGATCTGGTGGTCGCGCACGGCACCAAATTGCGTTGGCGCACTACGATCTCCAATCACCGGCCGAAGTTCCTGACCAAGCTCGGCGCGAATCCCGGTGTGCAGCTAGGTTTTTCCGATGCGGGCGCGCACCTGCGGAACATGGCGTTCTACAACTTCGGGCTCCGCTTCCTGCGCCGCGTGCACGATGCCGAGCAGTCCGGAACGCCCTTCATCTCGCTGGAGCGCGCGGTGCATCGGATGACCGGTGAGCTCGCCGACTGGTACGGGATCGACGCGGGCCATCTGCGCGAGGGCGATCGGGCGGATCTGGTGATCATCGACCCGGCGCATCTCGATGCCTCGCTCGACGCCTACGCCGAAAGCGCGGTCGCGCAGTATGGCAACCTGTCTCGCATGGTGAATCGCAACGACGGCGCGGTCTCGGCCGTCTTCATCGGCGGCAAGTACGTCTTCGGCGACGGCACGCCCGCGCCGATCCTCGGCACCGACCGCACCGGACGATTCCTCAGGTCCCAGGTGCGGTGACCGAGCCGCGACGAACCCAAGCTCAGCGTCGCGCCGCCACCATCGGCAAACTCGTCGAGGCCACCATCGAGGCCATCGCCGAGGTCGGCTACCACAACGCCTCCCTCGGCGAGATCAGCCGCCGCGCCGGAGTGTCCAAGGGCGGCATCTTCCGGCACTTCGACTCGCGGACCGACCTGGTCGTGGCCGCCGCCGAGGAGGTCGGCCGCAGGCACATGCGCGCGTTCGACAACATCCACGCGCGCGAAAACACCGACCAGCCGCTGGATTTGACGCATATCCTGCACCGCGCGCGCAATCAGATCCGCCAGGAGACCAACACGGTCTGGTTCGAACTGCTGGTCGCCGCGCGCACCGAACCGGAGCTGCGCGCCAGGCTCGCGCCGGTCGCCCGCGCGCTGCTCGACGACGTCGAGCGGGTCGCGGTCGCGGCCCTTTCGCCTGCCGTTCCGCCCGATGTCGCTCGCCTGCTGGCCACCTCGATTGTGCACATGTTCGACGGCGAGGCGATCTTCCGCTCCACCTATCCGCGGCCCGAACTCGAGGACGCGCGGATCGAGTATGTGGCCGGTACCTTCCAGCGGCTGGCGGGCGAGATCCGGGTCGAATCAGGCTCCTGAGCACCGGCGATCGATTATGGACCATTGCATAATCGATAGGTCTCTTGTTGACTGAGGCGCATGGCCGACACCGTTACCGTCGAACGCGACGGACATGTCCTGCTCATCGGACTCAACCGTCCGGAGAAGCGCAACGCCTTCACGATGGAGATGCTCGGCGAGCTCTCCCGCGCGTATGCCCTGCTCGAAAACGACGACGACCTGCGCGCCGGTGTCCTGTTCGGGCACGGCGACCATTTCACCGCCGGGCTCGACCTAGCCGACGTCGCCCCCTCCCTCGCGGGCGGCGCGCTCACCTACCCCGAGGACGGCGTCGACCCGTGGCGGCTGGACTACCACTGGACCAAGCCGGTTGTCGCCGTCGCCCAGGGTTGGTGCATGACGCTCGGCATCGAGCTGCTGCTGGCCGCCGACATCCGGATCGCCGCCGAGGGCACCCGGTTCAGTCAGCTGGAAGTCCGTCGCGGCATCTATCCCTTCGGCGGTGCGACACTGCGGTTTTGGCGTGAAGCGGGCTGGGGCAACGCCATGCGCTGGGTCCTCACGGGCGCCGAATTCGATGCCGCCGAGGCGCTGCGCATCGGCCTGATCCAGCAGGTCACTCCCGACGCCGCGACGGCGCTGGCCGCGGCGCGCGCCCTGGCCACCGAAATCGCCGAGGACTCAGCACCATTGGGTGTTCGCACTATTCTCGCCTCCGCGCACCGAGCCCGCGACGAAGGCAACGCCGCCGCCGCCGAACATCTGGTCGGCGACGTCACCAAACTCTTCGCGACCGCGGATGGCGCAGAGGGGATTCAGTCTTTCATCGAGCGACGGAAGGCGAAGTTCACCGGCAAGTGACGCCGGAGTGGCGGCGCCGGAAGCCTTTTCGGTGCCGCTCAGCGTACGCGGCGCGCGGCGGGCACGGGATGCACAGGCGGACCTGCGATTACGGAGTTCTCGATGCTGCCGAGACCGTCCACCTCCATGGTGACGGTGTCCCCGATGGTGAGGGGTGGGGGCACCTGTTCGCCGCCGTTGCGACCCCACAGCTCCACCAAACAGCCGCCACCGCATGTCCCGGAGCCGAGGATGTCCGAGGCGCGGACGACGGTGCCGCGGCTGGCGTAGGCGACCAGTTCCGGGAACGACCACGCCGAATTGGCCAGGGAATCCTTGCCGATGGGCGTCCCGTTGACCGACACCGACATGGTGAGATCGAACCGGTCACCCTGTCGGTAGGGCTCGAGCTCGTCCGGTGTCACGAGGTAGGGTCCGAGCGTCGAGGCGGTGTCCTTGCCCTTGGCCGGCCCGAGGCCGAGGCGCATCTCGTACATCTGCAGGTCGCGGGCCGACCAGTCGTTGAAGATGCTGTAGCCGGCGATGTGCCGTTCCGCTTCTTCGACGGGCAGGTTGGCACCGTCGGTGCCGATGATGGCGGCGACCTCCAGTTCGAAATCGAAGACAGTGCAGCCGGGCGGCAGCGGGACCGGTTCGTGCGGCCCGATCAGCGCGTGCGGATTGGTGAAGTAGAACGTCGGGATCTCGTACCACTCCGGCGGTACCGCGGGCTCGCGCAGGCCCTGGAACGACCCTTCGACATGCTGTTCGAAGGTGATGAAGTCCCGGATGGACGCTGGGCGGACGGGCGCGAGAAGGTGTTGTCCGGCGAGTGCGACAGGCACGCCGCACCGGCTGAGAACTTCCGCTTCGGTCGGCCCGGCGGCCAGTAGTTCGAACAGGTCGGTGCCTGCCGGGAGCGGGTGCAGGCGGTCGTCGTGCACGAGGGCCTGCCGGTATCGGCCGTCGAATCGCAGGGCGGCGAATTTCATCAGTTCTCCTCGGTGTCGTCGATGATGGCCACCGCGCGGGTCCAGCCCGCGGAGGCGGCGTGTATTTTGTGCGGGAAGCATGAGATACGGAATCCGTTGGCGGGCAACGCTTCCAGGTTGTGCAGCTTTTCGAGGTGGCAGTAGCCGGTGTCCCGGCCCGCCTTGTGGCCTTCCCAGATGATCGAGCCGTCACCGGTTTCGGCATAGCGTCGGGCGGTGTAGCTGAACGGCGCGTCCCAACTCCACGCGTCGGTGCCGGTGACCCGCACGCCCTGCCGGAGCAGGTGCAAGGTGGCGTCGCGGCCCATGCCGCAGCCGCGGGCAAGGTAGTCGTCTTCGCCGTAGCGGGTGCCCGCGCTGGTGTTGACGACGACGATCTCCAGCGGGCTGAGCGTGTGCCCGATCCGGGTCAGTTCGGCGTCGATGTCGTTCGGCGTCACCACATATCCGTCGGGCAGGTCGCGGAAGTCCAGCTTCACGCCGGGCTGGAAACACCACTCCAGCGGTACTTCGTCGATGGTGATCGCGCGCTGCCCGTTGTCCATGGTCGAGGCGTAGTGGTAGGGCGCGTCCATGTGGGTGCCGCAGTGGGTGGTCAGCCGGACCCACTCCACTGCCCACGCCTCGCCGTCGGGGAGAACTTCGGGTCCGGCACCGGGGAACATGGCCAGCATGTCGGCCACGGTGTCCTTGTGGTTCAGGTACTCGATCTCGGGGCGCATACCGGGTGGGTCGGAGGTGATACCGGATCGCAGCGGGACGGAGATGTCGACGAACGTGGTCATGATGCTCCTTCGATCTCGAGCGTGGACGGTGCGGGAACTGTTGTCGTGCTGTGCAAGTTGGGCAGGAACGTCATGACGAATGCCGCGCAGAGGAAGAACCCGGCACAGATGACCAACCCGGTGCCGAGTCCGGTGGCGGTCGCGAGCGCGCCGAGCGTCAGCGGGGCGAAGGCGGCCACACCGCGCCCGACGTTGAAGCAGAACCCGGCGCCGGTCGCGCGCACCCGGGGCGGGAACAGTTCGCCGAGGTAGGAGCCGAAGATTCCGGTGAACGCGGCGAAGAACGCGAACAGTGGGCCGAGCCAGAGTAGTGCGGTGCGGTCGGCGGCGACCACATACAGCGGCAAGGTCGCTGCCACGCCGGTGAGTGAAAGGAGTAGTGCGTTCTTGCGGCCGATCCGGTCGGCGATCAGGCCGAAAACGTTGTAGCCGAAGAACATTCCCAGATTCAGCACGGTCATGAACAGGCTGACCGTCGCGGTCGAGATGCCGCGGTCGGCGTGTAAGTAGGTGGGTAGCCAGGTTGACGCGCCCCACCAGCCGAACAATGCCAGTCCGGCGACGGTGGCGCCGAGTAGCGTCCGGCCGTGTAAGGCGGGGGCGAAGATTTCCGCCACTTTCACCGGGGTGCTTCGCTGCTCGGTCCATTCCGCCGACTCGCGGAAGAAGGCGCCGACGATCAGCAATGGCACCACGACACCGATGCCCGCCAGGAAGAACAGCAGCCGCCAGTTCGGCAGCAGCGCACCGGCCAGCAACGCGGCGACCGCGGGGAACGAACTGAGCACGAAGGCGGCCGCACGTCCACGCTGGGCGGCGGGCCAGGTCTCGACGACGTACGTCGACACCGCGCCCCACACCCCGCCGAGACCGAGTCCCGCTACGAAACGCAACATCAGGAACACCGCGAAGTTGGGCACCACCGTGAGCGCGATGGTGAAAACGCCGAATACCGCGAGCGAGACCAGCAACGCGCGCTTGCGGCCGTAGTTGTCGGCGAGCCAGCCCGCGGTCACGCTGCTCACTCCGATGCCGAGCAGGGTCGCCGTCACGAGCAGGCCGCCCTGGGTCGCGGTCAGTCCGAACTCCGCGCGGATATCGGGTAGTGACAGTGACAGCAGGAGGATCTCCAGTGCATCGAACATGTAGGCCACGAATGCGCCTGTGAGCACTACCCATTTGTCGGAAGACTGCATGCCGACTGTCCCTCCGGTGGATCCTTGCGGCGTGTGACCGCTGTCACTGACTGTACGTACGTACAGTCAGTGGGTGCAAGAGGTAAATTCATTCGTGACGAGAGGATGTGGGTGGTGACGGTTGCGGGCGGGCGTCGTACCGCGATCCTGCGCGCCGCCGAAAAGGTGTTCGCGCAGGAGGGGTACCACGGCACGACCATGCGTCAGATCGCGGTGGCGGCCGAGGTCAAGCTGTCGCTGGTGGTCTATCACTTCACCACGAAGCTGGAGTTGTACGTCGCGATCTTCGAAGATCGGCAGTACATCAACCAGGAACGTATCGATCGGCTTGCCGCCATTCCGGACCTGCACGCCGACGACGCGGTGGAGCAGATCGTGCACGCCTTCACCGATCCGGTACTGGCGCTGCACAACGATCCGGACGACGTCTGGTTCGCTCGGCTGGTGTTTCGCGAGGGTGCCGACCCGTCGAGTCAGCAACGCCCGGTCATCAGCGAGCTGTTCGACCCGATGGCTCGCGAGTTCATCGAGGCACTGCGCGTGGCGCTACCCGGTAAACGCGATGGCTTCTACCACTGGGCCTATTTGTTCTCGGTCGGTGCACTGACCCTGAGTGCCTTCGACGATCGGGTGCGCAACCTGACCGAGAAGACCTTCACCGAGCAGAAGCACGACATCCTGCGCTCGTACATCATCGCGGCGCTGCGGCACGGCTGATTTCGGCCGGTCAGGCCAGGCGGAGGTCCATCTGGAGGGTGGTGCCGTGCACGCCGGTGTGGATGCGGACCAGGTCGGTGAGGTGGTTGACCAAAAGCAGGCCGCGGCCGCCGAATTGGAATGGTTGGGGTGGCAGGCGGCCGGCGAGGGGGTTGGTGATGTGGCCCGCGTCGCGGACCTGGGCGCGGAGTTGCCTGCCGTCGATCCAGAGGGTCAGCGTGCCGCTGCCGCCGCCGTGCACCACCGAGTTGGTGATGGTCTCGGCGACGACCAACTCCAGGTCGATGATGCGGTCCTCGGTCATCCCCGCCTGGTTGGCGAACTCGCCTGCCCGGTGCCGGGCCTCGGTGAGCGACGTGGCATCGAAGGCGATGACGCGCGCGATCGCGGGCGGCGGGGCCAGCGGCTTGTTGTACGAGGCGACGATGCGGTCGGGATCGTATGCGCCACTTGGGCGTTCACCGCTGCTGTCGATCAGGGTCGGATGGGTCGCGTGCGCGTCGACCAGCACGGTCGGGTCGAGGCGTTCGGTGTCGTAGGGGCACAGGATGCTGACCTCGCGACCGGTGAACGCGGCATTGATCAGTGCCTCGTGCTGCACGCACGCCGGGTACTCCGTCGCGGAACGCCCGGCCCAGATGGGTTCGCCGATGATGCGCACTCGACCGGTCGGGTAGTTGTCGGCGAAGGCGCGGAGCACGCCGGGAATGATCCGGCCCGGGTTGCGCCCTTCGACGGTCATGTCCATCAGCCGCACCGCGTCGGCGTCGGCGCCGAGTTCGGCGCGGATCAGTTCCAGGTTGGGTCCGGGGACCGACACCGCGACGGGTTCGTTGTTGGCCAAGCCTTCTCGGATGAACCCGAGGGTGCCGGCCAGGTACTCCTCGGTGTCGCGGTAGAACAGCGCCGGGTGCACGAAGGGGTCTGCGGGGGGTGGTCCGGCGGTGGTGCTGGTCATGCGCGGTCTACCTCGATTGTCGGGAGCGACGGCCAGAACAGGTCCAGGATGCGGACCAGCGTCACGGGCGGGTTGTGCAGCACGACCCTGCGTCCCTGCGCCGCCTGATTCGTGGCTTCCACCAGTATCAGCGTGCCGTGGGTGTCGATGAAGGTCAGCTCGGACAATTCCAGGTGGATGTCGGGGGTGCCCGGTAGCTCGGCCAGCGCGGTTTCCCACGCGTCATGCGTGGAAAGGTCGATCTGGCCCACGCAACGTAGACCAGGCGGTCTGCTGGTCGAAAACGTCCGCAGCGTAGTCGAATCCGGCAAAATGGCGGGAACCCGATCGGCGGGTCTCGCTGGCTCGGCCTGCACCCTCACACCACCCCTTCTGCCTGTCCACGGCAGGGAAACTACCTACCGAACATACGCCTTCGCCGAGCCGGATCGATCAGGCGGCTACCCGAGTGTCCGCAGGCTGTTGAGGTAGTCGTCGGCGGCGCCGCTCAGATAGAGCGCCAGGCCGGGGCCGACCCGGCCGATGTCCATCAGTTCCAGGCGAACGCCGTCGGAGGTCTGGTGGTAACAGGAGGGGGAGTCGGAGGTGTTGTCGTGCGACGAGATCAGTTGTGGCAGCCCCTCGGCGCTGAGGCGCTTCGACTCTTCGAGTACGTCGTCGGCCCAGATGCCGAGGTGGTGCAGGCCGGTCTCGGCCCAGATGGTGCCCGGCATCTGCTCGAGCAGTTCCAGGTAGGGCGGTCCCTGTTTGGAGTAGGTCATCCACGGCTGGATGTTCATCGTCTCGCCGTTGTGGTGGATGTCGCTGTTGTTCCTGGTCGGCGCGTGCCATTCCAGGCCGATCTTGCCCAGCTCGGCCATGGCCTGTTCGAGGTCGGCCACGACGATTCCGATGTGATACGCGGGCTGCATGGTGGGCATGCGCGGCTCCTTTCGGTGGGTCCCGCCAGCCTACAATGAGAACGATCGGTCGTAAAGTTTTACCTCAAGACGCCGGGAGAATCGACGGATCCGTGCAGTACGCCCGCAGGCGACCGAGCATGGCGGCCCGTGCCTGCGCGAACGCGGCGTCGCGGTCCAGCAGTCGCGCGCGGGTGACCGCGCCGTAGCCCAGGGCGTCGAGTTCGAAGGCGAGCACGCCGGGGTCGGTATCCGGCCGCAGCTGCCCGGTATCGAGCGCGGTGCGAATGATGGAGTGCACGAACGCATCCCACTCGTGCGCGAGTGTGACGAGCCGGTCGTGCACCGGCCCGGGCTGGTCGTCGAACTCGTGCTGGATGGCCACGAAGAAGCAGCCGCCGGGCAGCACCAGATCGGTGTAGAAGGTCAAGCGTGATTCGTGCAGCGCCCACAGCTGGCGTACGCCGGGCGGGGCTTTGAGCGCGGGCGCCACGACCAGCTCGGACCATTGCGTCCGAGCCCGTTCGATGGCCGCCAGCTGCAGCTCCTCCTTGTCGCGCCAGAGCGAGAACAGGCCGGACTTGCTCACGCCCGCTTCGGCGGCGACCTGGCCCATGCTCAACGCGCCGAGTCCCGCGACGGAGGCCATCGAGACCACCGCGTCCAGCACGGCCGTTCTGGATCGATCGCCGCGCGCTCGGCGCCCGTCGGCGGGGTGCCTGTTCGTCATGTGAGCATCCTATCGCAATAAGTCCGACCGATCGGACGTAATAGCCGAGGTGGGGGCGAAGCGGCGTGCGAGTCGAGTCATGGACGTGGCCGATGGGTTGCTCGGCCGCGCGATCCACGGGAAGGGTACGTCCACCGGCAGACGGCGAAATGGGGGATTCCCCTGAGGCGTAAACAGATTCGTTTCTGATGTTTCCGATATCTGGCGGTTGTGTGCTGAAAGATAATGCAACCCAACGCATTAGACGCTCTCCCGCGACCGGAAAAGCTTCCGGTGGGAAGGGTTCTTCGCGGATCTATTGCAGTTAAGGGGCGACCGCGTCGTCGGCACCGGACGTGACGTGTCGGATGAAGGTGGCGATCTCGGACCTCTGTGAGTAGCTGCGCCAGTCGCACCGCGTCGGCGGTGAGGAACTCGCGCGAACCGGCTGGAACGGACCGAGGCCGCCGAGATCGCAATCCACGGGTGCCGGGAACGGTTCGGTGCCGTTCTTGGTGCAATACACCTCGTCGACGAGCCTGGCGAACGCCTGGGGGATCAGCGCATCGCTGAGCTCGTCGGTCCGGTTGTCCGCTCGGCTCGGGCCGCTGAGCTTGGTCCGATGAACCCACCGCCGTGAAAGTAGATCACCGTGGCGCAGGCTGGACCGCCGGCCGCGCTGGCCGTGACCCATTCGGCCCGGCAGTACGGAAGTGCCGCCGACTCGACAGTGGTGCCCCGGGGTGGCGGCAACAGCAGGCCGGGGAGGTCGGTTCCGGCGAAGGAGATACGCTGCACCAGATCCGGAGCCCGGCGATTGACCGCCCGCACCGACAACGCGAACCCGTACAGCGCGGGCTTGGCCGTTACCCGCAACGCGCGCGCCGTGATTCGAGTTTGCCTGCTGGCCGGGCCGAACGTTTGCACCGGCGGCCGCGACCACCCGTCCGAACGCGGTTCGGACGGTGTCATGCCATGATCGCCTCGGCCATCGGCTCGGCGACCACCCACGGCAGTCGCCCGGTGAAGGTGTAGTGCCGGAACGGGAAGTGGCGGTTGCCCCACCACTGGTTCATGCCGGTGGTGGGCCGGATCGCCAGTTGGCCTTGGTAATTGACGTAGTAGGTGTTGGATCCGGCGCAGGGTTCGGTGACCCACATCGAGCCCTCGGTGCGCCGCACGCAGAACTCGGCGAAGTCGTCGTAGGCCTGCTTGGTGACGTCGACCTTGGTCGCCCCGCGCCGGTGCGCTTCGACGATGGCTCGGCGGGCGTGTGCCGCGTTGTTCTCGATGGTGACCAGGATCGAGCTGGGGATGATCGTGTTCGGTCCGCACCCGACCAGGAACAGGTTGGGCCAGCGGGCGACACTCACTCCTTGATAGGCGTGGTAGTTGTTCTCGTGCCAGAAGTCGCCCAGTTCTTTGCCGGATTCGCCGAAAACGTTGAAGACGGGGGAGAATCCGCGCTCGCACACCCGAAAACCGTTGGCGCACACCAGCACATCGATCTCGTGCTCGACACCTTCGGCCGTGACGACACCCGTTTCGGTGATGCGTTCGATCTTCTCGGTGATGAGCGCGACACGGTCCTTCTGCTTGAAGGTCTTGAAGTAGTCGTTGGACATCGAGGGCCGCTTGCAGCCGGGTGCGTAAGTGGGCGTGAGCTTTTCGGCCAGTTCCGGGTCGCGCAGCCACGACCGGTACAGCGCACCGCCCGCGCGGGTGACGTAGGGCATGAACTGCGGCATCCGGCGCATCGCCAGCAGGCCGCCGACCAGTCCGACATCGATGCCGCCCGCGATGGCCGCGCGGATCGCTTTGCGTACCGGGTAACCGCGCCCAGGAATCGATCGAGCCCCCAGTCGATGCGGAAATCTGGCTTGGGCGCCAACCAGATCGGTGTCCGCTGGAACACCGTCAGGTGGCTCGCGATCTTCGCCATTTCCGGGATCAGTTGCAGCGCGGTCGCACCCGTGCCGATCACCGCGATGCGCTTGCCCGCGTACTCGTAGTCATGATCCCAGCGGGCGGTATGCACAGATTTGCCCGCGAAGGTCTCCACGCCAGGGATATCCGGGAGTTTCGGTTCCTCGAGAATGCCGAGTGCGCCGACGACGAATCGGGCGGTCAGCTCCTCACCGTTGTCGAGCGTGCCGCGCCACAGATGAGCTTCCTCGTCCCACCTGGCAGCGGTGACCCTGGTGTTCAGCCGAATCTTGCGCCGCAGGCCGTAGGCGTCGACGACGCGTTCGATGTACTGCTTGATCTCGTGGCCCGGCGGAAAGAACCGGCTGGACGTGGTGAACGGCATCCGCGAGAGGCTGTAGAAGATCGCCGGAATGTCCACGGCGAGACCGGGATAGGTGTTGATGTGCCAGGTGCCGCCGATGCCGTCGTGCTTCTCGAGCAGCACGAAATCGTGAATCCCGGCCCGGCGCAGTTCGATCGCGGTGGCGATGCCGCCGAAGCCTGCCCCGATGATGATCACCTCGTGATCCGGTGTCACGTCGCCCGCTGTCGCGCCGTTGCTGCTGATCGGCATATCGCTCTACTTCCTCGAAACAGGTAAGGGAACAGTCGAACTCGGCGCTAGTCGCGCGCGGCGACCGCGCGGGCGGCGGCGGTGTCGAGGCGGCGCAGAATCGCGTCGGGCACGAATCGTTCGGCCGTGCCGAGGAGTCCTTCGATGTCGATGAATCGAGCGGCGAGACGGGCGCCGCTGGGCGAAACCCGACCCGCCGTACACGCGAGCCTCGCCTCGAACGGGGTCGGCGCGACCGCGGGATTGCGTTCGGCAATCCGAACAATGTTGCGCGCCACCGTTTCCGGGCTACGCGCCACCAGCCCGGCGGCGAGTACCGAGATGTTCCGGCCGCGAATGCCCTGCTGCGCGTCGAGGCCGACGATCTGCGCGTTGGGATAGAACCCGGTGTTGATGAACGCGGGCAGTACCGCCGTGACACCGACACCGGTCCCGGCGAATTCGAGTCGCAGGCACTCGGTGAGCATCTGTGCGGCCGCCTTGCTGGTGCAGTAGGCGGTGCTGAGCGGGATCGGCAGCACGGCGGCTGGTGAGGTCACGGTCAGGATCCGTCCGCCGCGGCCCGCGTCGATCATCTGGCGGCCGAACAGCTTGCTGCCGTGCACAACGCCCCAGAAGTTCACGCCCATGATCCGGTCCCAATCCGCGACGCTGTGGCCGAGGAACGGTCCGGCCGTGGTGTAGCCCGCGTTGTTGATCAGGACATTCGGGGCGCCGTGCTCGTCGTAGACCGCGGCGGCGAAGGTCGTCATAGCCGAATTGTCTGAGACGTCGACCGCGTAGGGGTGGGCTCGTCCGCCCGCCGCCTCGATCGTCTCGACGGTGGCCTGCGCGGTGTCTTTGTTCAGGTCACTGACCACCACTCGCGCACCGTATTTCGCGAATCGAATGGCGGTGGCCCGGCCGATCCCGCTGCCCGCGCCGGTCACGATCACCAGCTTGTCATCGAACTTGGTCATCTCTTACCTCAGCTCCGATCAGCACGCCCTCGTGCTAGTGTCCCAGACAACCTACGCTGTGTTACACAGTGTAGACAACGGCAATGCCGCCGGGAAGAAGGAGACGCACATGCCGACCGCGCCACGGGCTCTGGCCCGTCCCCCCGTCTCGTCTGTGACGATCGAACTGCCGCGCAGGGCGAGCTTCGTGCTGCGCATCGCGCACCCACTGTCCTATGCGACGCTGCGGATGGGGATCAATGTCATCGTGGCCCTGGTCGGCCGCGGCATTCCCTACCGCGACGCGCGCAATTTCCACCTCAGCAACCTGCTCGATCCGCTGGCCGCGTTGCTGCTGCCGCCGCGCGGAACATTGCGGCGCTCAATGCTTTTCGACCGCTTCCGGGCGGAGTGGGTGTGGCATCGCGATACCCCCGACCCGACGCGGGTCAAGGACAGCGCCATCCTCTACTTCCACGGTGGCGGGCTCGTGGCGTGCGGCCTTAACTCGCATCGTCGCCTGGTGGCGCGGATCGGCCGGGCGAGCGACATGCCGGTCTTCAATGTCGACTATCGGCAACTGCCGAAGGCGCACCTCAGCGAGACCATCGAGGACTGCGTTGAATCCTACGAATGGCTACTGTCCCAAGGCTTTCCGCCCGAACGCATCGTCTTCGCCGGTGATTCCGCCGGTGGTGGACTGACTTTCGGGCTGGCGCTGGCCGCCCGCGAGCGTGGCCTGCCCATGCCGGGCGCGATCGTGGCGATCGCGCCGTGGGCCGACTACGACTCGGCCCGCCGCGCCGGGCACCCCAACGACCGCCTCGATCCGATGCTCAGCGCCGCCGCGCTGGCGCTTCCGGTTCAGCTCGGCATGCTGGTGGACGGCGTGCTCGACCCGAAGTGGTCACCGGTCAACCACCATTTCACCGGGCTGCCACCGGTGCTGATCCAGGTGGGTTCCACCGAGGTGCTGCTCGCGGATGCCGAGGCGCTCGCCGAGCGCTGCGCCGAAGCCGGTGTGCCCTGCACGATGCAGGTCTGGGACAAGGCCATTCACGTCTTCCAAGCCGGTGCCGACCTGCTGCCGGACGCCAGGCAGGCGATCGGCGAGATCGGCGCGTTCAACCAGCGCACCCTCAACGGTGCGGTGCACCGAGTCCCGGCCAAGCGCCGGTTCACCCGGCGCACCCGCGTCGCATAACACCCCCGTCGAATCGAGGACGAACATGAAACCCTTCTATCCGAGCATCGCGGTGGTCACCGGCGCGGGCAGCGGTATCGGCCGCGGCACCGCCAAGGCGCTGGCCGCCGTCGGCGCGGAAGTCGTTGTCGCCGATATCAATCTGGACTCCGCGCAGGATGCCATCGCCGAGATCCGTCGGCTCGGCGGTCTCGCCGTGGCGTATCGGCTCGATGTGGCCGATACCGCCGCGCTCGAGGACTTCGGCAGCGAGATCCGAAGCAACTACGGGGTCCCCGACGTGGTGGTCAACAACGCGGGCATCCTCGTCGGCGGGCCGTTCCTGGATGTCCCGCTGGAGGATCTGCGGCGCATCATCGACATCAACCTGATGGCAATGATCCACGGCTGCCGCATCTTCGGCGCGCAGATGGTCGAGCGTGGCCGCGGCGGGCACCTCGTCAATGTCGCCTCGATGGCGGCGTTCGCGGCCGCCCCGTACACCGCGCCGTACAGCATCAGTAAGTACGCGGTGAAGCACTTCAGCGAATGCCTGCGGGCCGAACTGGCGACGCACCAGATCGGCGTGACCGCAGTGTGTCCCGGCCTGATCGCGACGAATCTCTCGTCCACCGCACGCATGTCGTCCGTGCTGGACGAGGAACGATCCTCGACCACTCGCAAGACGATGCTCAAAGGTCAAGCGCTGCTTGGTATGCACCCGGACAAGGCGGGCCGCATCATCGTGCGAGCCATTCGCCGCAACGTCGCGGTCGAGCCCATCCGCCTCGAGGCCCGGATCTCCTACCCGCTGGCTCGCTGGTTCCCCGGACCGGTCCGCGCGTTGATGACCGTGGCGGCCAAGCCCGACATCCACGCCGCCGTCGAACACAACGGCATGCTCGACCGGCTCGAGCGCCTCGCCGATCGGGTGCCGTTCCGCGCCGACCACGGTGTCGACAACCCGGACCGCCAGGGATGATGAAGATGCCGGGCGAATCCTCCACCAACCCGCCACGAGAAAGACAACGACCGTGAGCTTTTCGACTCCTCTGTCAGACGGGCCCAGCGCGCCCGATCATCAGGTCGCCGTAATCGGCGCCGGGCCGGGCGGACTCGCGGCCGGCGTGAAACTGAAGCGGGCCGGTGTCGGCGACTTCGTCATCATCGAGCGCGCCGATGAGGTCGGCGGCAGCTGGCAGGAAAACACCTATCCGGGCCTCGGCGTGGACATTCCGGCCATCGCCTACCAGTACTCGTTCGCCCGCAACTCCGGGTGGAGCCGGGTGTTTCCGTACGGCGCGGAGGTCAAGCGCTACCACATGGACGTGGCCCGCAAGTTCGGGCTCTACCCGCATCTGCGCTTCAACACCAACGTCCTGCGCGAGGAGTGGGACGACACGCACAACTACTGGAAGCTGCACACCGCCGACGGCACGATCATCACCACGCGGTTCCTGATCAGCGCGGTCGGCGCATTCGTTCGCCCCAAGGAAGATCCGGGTATCTCGGGCTGGAAATCGTTCAAGGGCAAGATCCAGCGCCCGTCCAACTGGGACCACGACTACGACCACACCGGCAAGAAGGTCGGCATCATCGGCACCGGCGCCAGTGCCGTGCAGATCATTCCGTCCATCGCACCCGAGGTCGCCGAACTCGTTGTCTTCCAACGCACCCCGGTGTGGTCGCTGCCCAAGCCGGACTTCGCCATGCCCGAGGCGGGCAGGCGCGTGCTGGGTGTGCCCGGCTTGCAGGCGGTCGTGCACGGCGGTGTGCTGGTGGTGGCCGACCTCGTGCTGCGGGCCGCCGTCGCGGCACCGATGAGCGTGGTGCGCCCGACCGTGACCGCCTTCGACCGGTGGACCATCGCCGCCTACCGCCGATACCTGAAACGGATCATCGACGACCCGGCCACCGAGGCGCAGCTCGCGCCGAACTTCGGTGTCGTCGCCAAGCGCCCGACCATGTCCAACGGGTATCTGAAGGCGTTCAACCGCGACAACGTCACGCTGACCACCGACCCGATCGAGAAGATCACCCCGCGCGGCATCAAGACCCGCGACGGCGTCGAGCACAAGTTCGACATGATCGTGCTCGCAACGGGTTACGAGGTGTTCTCCGATCCGGAGACCTACCGGCCGGGAACCATTTTGGGGCGCAACGGATTCGACCTGGGCAAGTTCTACACCGAGAACGGTATGCAGGCCTACCAGAGCGTTTCGGTGCCGAGCCTGCCGAACCGGTGGACTTTGGTCGGGCCCTACTCGTGGACCGGTAGCGGCTGGCATGCCTTCGTCGAGATGACCGCCGACCACGCCGTGCGCGCCATCAAGGAGGGCATCCGCCGCGGCGCGACCACGGTGGAGGTGCGTCAGGACGCGCACGACGCCTACCACCGCAAGACGCTGCAGCGCGCCGAGGCGGTGCGGTTCTACTTCAACGAACTCAACGGGCACGTGCCGACCTACTACCGAAACTCGCAGGGCGACAGCACCTATCTGCGTCCCTCGGGCTTCTTCGAGGCCAGGCGCGGCAACCGCAAGTTCCCGCTCGACGACTACCGCTACGAGAAGCAGCCCGCGGTCGCCGACCGACTCGTGGCGGGAGCATAGGAGTTCCGAAAGTGACAACGGCGAGCTGGGCGGGCCGGGCGACACCGCCCGCCCGCTCGTCCGCGAACACCCAGGTGGCGCAGCCTCGACCGGAGGCCTGGAAGAATCCCGGCGTGGCAACACCAACGGTCGTCGACGACATCACCGAGCAGCTCGCCTACCGTATCGCGGCGGGCAGCTACCAGCCCGGTGAGCTGCTGCCGTCGGTCCGCCAGGTCGCCGCGGAGTTCGGCGTCAGCACGCCGACCGCCAACAGCGCCCTAGGCAGGCTCGCCGCGCTCGGCTTCGTCGAGGCGCGCCGCGGTCTGGGCTATCTCGTTCGCGACATCCAGCTCTACGGCGGCATCGACACCTGGCGGTTCATGTTCCGTTTCGCGCATCGGGTGCCCGACCGGGCCGCCAAGATCTTCGCCGACATCATCGATGTCGATCACATGCTGGTCATGGAGGCCATTCGCGCGGTCGCCCGCGAGCCACGCCGCTACGACATGTCGCGGGCCGTGCACGCGCTGGACCGCTTGGAGTTGCTGGTCGGCGACGACAAGTCCGGGCTCACCGACATCATGGCCGCCGAGCTGCACATGCTGCGCTGCATGTTCGCCGCCCTCGGCAAGCCGGGGTACCTGAGTCTGTTCAACACCGTCGGCCAGATGCTGATTTCCATTCCCGAAGCGGGACAGGCCTTTTACGATCCGGTGGAGCCCGCCGGGCACGTCGTGCTGTGTCGCAATCTGCTGGAAATCTGGGCGGCGAAGACCGACATCGACCTCCCCGAAATCGGCATGATCGAGACACTGGTTCGTGAATACCACGATCAGGTCGTGCAGACTTTCAGTGAGCTCATCGGTGCGAAACCGGTTGCCGATCCTGCCGAGTGAGTGTTGACCGTGCCCTGACAGAGAGGCTCCGCGATGAACGTCTACCGCTCCGACAAGCTCCGGTGGCGTGTGCGGCGGCGCGGATTGCGGGTCGCGGCGGCGTTCGTTGCGGTGGCGGCGGTGTTCAGCGTGGTCACGGCGTGTAGCGATGACAAGGATCGACCGGCGGATCCGGTGGTGGTGCAGACTCGGTCCGGCCCGGTGCGCGGGAAACTCTCGGCGGATACGCGGTCGTTCTCTGGGGTTCCCTACGCGGCGCCACCGACGGGGGAGTTGCGGTGGAAACCGCCTGTGGCACCAGCCGTGTGGTCCCAGGAGCGTGATGCGACCAAGCCAGGGTCGCCGTGCGCACAGACCCAACTGACCGGCGGGCTAGCGGGCAGCGAGGACTGCTTGTTCCTGAATGTGTCGACGCCGCGGGCCGGAGCGGCGCAGCAGCGGCCGGTGCTGGTGTGGATCCACGGCGGCGCCTTTGTCTTCGGCAACGGCGCCGAGTACGACCCGTCGCGGCTGGTGCGAACCGGTGACCTGGTGGTCGTCACGATCAACTACCGGCTGGGCGCGCTGGGTTTCCTCGGACATCCGGGGCTGGCGCACGAGGACGGTCAGGTCGGCAATTTCGGACTGCTGGATCAGCAGGCGGCGTTGCAGTGGGTGCATGACAACATCGCCGCGTTCGGCGGAGATCCGGCCAAGGTGACCATTGCCGGTGAGTCGGCGGGCGCGATGTCGGTTTGCGACCACCTCGTTTCGCCCCGGTCGGAACGGTTGTTCCAGGGCGCGATTCTGGAAAGCGGGCCCTGCGAACTGCAGATCGACCGGCAGAGCGCGGTCGACAAGAGCGAGCAGTACGCGACGACGCTCGGCTGCCCCGGCACCGATGCCGCCACCGCGCAGTGCCTGCGCGCGATCCCCGCGGACAAGCTCGCCGCAACGCCGTTGCAGTACACCGGAGCGGACGGGACCGGTCTGCCCGGCCCCGTCTTCGGGCAACCCTTGCTGCCGGAGGACCCGGCGGCCGCTTTCCGGGCGGGCAAGGCCGCGAAAGTGCCGGTGTTGATCGGTGCGAACCGTGACGAGTACACCAGCTTCGCGGTCGGCCGGACGATCACCGCCGACGAGTATCCCCGGCTGCTGAAGTTGTTCGGCCCGCAGGCCGACGCCGTGGCCGCGCAGTATCCGCTGGACGGCTATCCGCAACCGGCGCTGGCTTGGTCGGCGGTCATGACCGACCATATCTTCGTCTGCCCCATCGCCGACGCGATGAAATCCCTCATCCGCACCGGACCCGTGTATGCCTACGAATTCGCAGACCAGAATGCGGCGCCCCTGCCCGGCTTGCCCTCGCCGCCGCCATTCCCCTTCGGTGCGTCGCACGCCTTCGAACTGCCCTACCTCTTCGACCTAGGACAGACCCCGGCCCCAGCGACCCAGGCCCAAAAAGACCTGTCCGACAAGATGATCCGCTATTGGTCCAACTTCATCCGCACCGGTGACCCGAACGGCCGCGGCCTCCCCGACTGGCCCCGCCACACCGGTGACCAGGCGCTGGTCTTCGATCCGAACAAGATCACCACAACCGACGCCGCCCGAAACCACCACTGCGATCTGTGGTCTGGCATTCCCACCCCCTGACGCCGACGGGACATGGCGGGGGCCGCCCCTAGCCGGGCAGCGTGATGGTGGTGGTGCAGGCGGTGTCGCGCAGCAGCTTTGCGGAGGTGTCGGCCGGGATGTCGTACCAGAGGTCCATTTCCACGCGGTTGCCCGCGCCGATGGTGAGTTCGTTCGGCTGCCGTTTGATCTCCATCGCGTCGACGCTGGTCTGGTGCGGGCGATCGGCGGCGTCGTCGAGTTGGTAGTCGGTCGGGCGGGTGGTGTGGAAGGTGTTGTCGGTGTTGGTGATTGCCACCCGGATCCGGACGTACTGACCCTTGGGCAGCCACTCGGCGTGCGTGCCGAAGATGTAGCCGATGCCGGGTTCCACGGTCAGGGCGGCGACCGTCAGCTTGGCGCAGTCCTGCGGTGTGCGGACATACGCGGCGGTGGTGGTGGCGGGCGGTGGTGGCGTCGCGGCCGGTTCGGCACCGCAGGCGGCGAGGGATAGCAGCAAGAGGGGGAGAAGCCGGCGCACGGATCAAGAGTAGGAGTGGATGTCCCCGCTGTAGGGCAGATCAGGGACATCCAATTCGCCAGTGTCAGTTCACTTGTCGCGTATGTCCCGCCCAGTACGGTGCGCGTAGTGCTTTCTTGTCGACTTTGCCGGACGGATTAAGGGGGAGGGCTTCGCGGAAGTCGAGGGTCTTCGGCGCCCAGACGCTGCCTTTGTGTTCCTTGACCAGCGCGATCAACTCGTCGGCGGTGACCGAGTGGCCCGGCTTGGGCACTACGACGGCGTGCACGGCTTCGCCCCACTTGTCATGCGGTACGCCGATGACGGCGGAGTGCGCGACCGCGGGGTGGGTGGCCAGGACGTCTTCGACCTGGCGTGGGAAGACATTGAAGCCGCCGGTGACCACCAAGTCCTTCTTGCAGTCGATGAGGAACACGTAGCCCGCTTCGTCGAGGTATCCGATGTCGCCGGAGTGGACCCAGTGGTCGCGCAGGGCCTCGGTGTCCTTGCTGGAGTCGAGGTAGCCGGACATGCGGCCCGGCTGGCGGGCACAGATTTCCCCGACTTCGCCGACGGGCAGCTGCTTGTCGTTGTCGTCCTGGATGGAGATGTCGACGTGGAACAGCGGTCGGCCGGCGGAACTGAGCCGAGCTAGTGCCTCGGGGGAGTCGAGACGGTGGTCCTCCTTGCGTAGGCAGGTGAGGAATCCGGGTTCGGTGCCCGCGTAGGTCTGGATGAAGACCTCACCGAGCGCCTCGATCGCGGCACGCAGTTTGTCCGGTGCCATCGGCGAACCGGCGTAGACCACGGTCTGTAGCGAAGACAGATCTGCCACAGCGAGTTTCGGGTGATCGAGCAGCAGATAGATCACGGTGGGCACGACCGCGGTCGCGGTGACCCGGTGGCGCACAACGGCATCGAGCAGCGTGTCGACGTCCAAACCGGGCAGGATGACATTGGTGCCGCCGCGCATGAAGGTCGGCAGCACGAAGACCTGGGTGAAGTGGGTCAGCGGCGCGCCGTGCGCGAACACCTCGCCGGGCCGGGCATCGCCGATTTCCAGGCCCGCGGTGATCAGATAGTGGCTCATCTGGCCGTGGGTGAACAGCACGCCCTTCGGCGTGCCGGTCGAGCCGGAGGTGAACATCACGTGTGCCGCATCGGCTTCGGAGACGGCTACGTCGGGCGTGGAATCTGCTGCGGTGTCGAATGTTTCGTAGTAGTCGGCCGCGGTGGCACTCGGCTCGTCGGCCAGCCGGATCAGCCTGCGCAGCGTGGGTACCCGATCCTTGATCTCGGCGACGGTGCTGTCGAACGCCTCGTGATAGATCAGCGTCGTCGCCGCGGACTCGGTCAGGAAGTAGCAGTGATCCTCGGTCGAGGCCCGCGCCGCCATCTGCACGGGCACCGCGCCCGACTTCCAGATCCCGTGCTGGGTGGGGATGTATTCGAGGGTATTCGGCATCAGCAGCCCGACACGCTCGCCTTTCGCGACACCGAGGCGGATCAGTCCGTTGCCGACACGGTTGGACAGCGCCCGCAGCTGCGCGTAGGTCAGCCGGCGGTCGCCCGCTATGACGGCGACGCGGTCGGCGTAGTAGGCGCACGCGCGATCGAGTACGCGGGTGACCGGACCCCACATCGAGTTCTGGTCTGTCATCGGAGGTGTTCCCTTCATCGGCACGGCATTTCGAGCAGTTGGTTGCGGGCGTCGCGGTATTGCAGGCGAACGCGGTCGATCACTTCGGCGGCGGAACACGCGTAGTGCACGCCCGAGACGCTGTGCCCGGCGCTCCATACCGTGCGGCCGTTCGTCAGCCGCTCCGCTTGGAAGTCGCCCGCCGAAACCATCGGCGCGCGTTGCGATTCCAGCCACGCGGCAAGCAGGTTGGCGGGTAGTCCGCCGACCTGCTCGGTCTGGCGGACGTCGTCGAGCGACGCGGACACCACGGCGGCCTGATAGTCCTCGGGCGCAAGGCTTTCGGTGGTCGCGATGAATCCGGTGCCCATGTAGGCGAGGTCCGCGCCGAGCGCTTCGGCGGCGAGCAGCGCGTGTCCGTCGCTGATCCCGCCTGCCAGTACCAGCGGGCCGGTGAAGTGTTCGCGGACCGCGCGGACGAAAGCGAACGGATTCGCCGATCCGGTTTGCCCGCCCGCGCCCGCCGTGAGCAGCACCAGTCCGTCGGCGCCCGCCTCGAGGGCGCGCTGGGCATGCCGGAGGGTGGCGACGTCGGCGAACACCAGGCAGCCCGCCGCGTGCAGCCGCTCGACGACCGGTTCCGGCGAGCCGACGCTGGTGATCACGAGCTCGACGCCGTGCGCGACGAGCTGGTCCACATCGGCTGCGAGGCGTTCGTTGGTGCGGTGCACGACCAGGTTGGGCGCGAGCGGCGCGGCATCGGGATGCCCGGACTGCGCGGTACCGATCTGATCGAGCCACTCATCGAGCACCTCGACGTTGGCCGCGTTGTGCGTCGGGAACGACCCGATCACGCCATTGCGGCAGGCCACCACCGCCAGCTCGGGCCCGGACACGCCGGTCATCGGCGCGGCGATCAGCGGTAACGACAGCCGAGCGGTCAAATCCGCGGGTAACGGCACTGTTCCTCCACGATGTGCATCATTATGACTCCATAGTGCGCAAAGTGCACTCTGATAGC
The DNA here is from genome assembly GCF_050955855.1 of Nocardia sp. CA-128927. Taxonomy (NCBI): domain Bacteria; kingdom Bacillati; phylum Actinomycetota; class Actinomycetes; order Mycobacteriales; family Nocardiaceae; genus Nocardia; species Nocardia sp. CA-128927. Next base: position 1,855,274 of record NZ_CP192087.1, read on the forward strand.
ATCGGAGTGCAACTATCCAGGTTGGCTGGTTGACTGTCAACCACGCCGGGAAGGGAGGATGTCTACCGTGAACAGCGCCGAGACCACCTCCCTGCGCGCCGCGAGTCGCGCCCTCGCCCGACAGCGCGTGCTGGACGCCGCCCTGGAACTGGCGGGCAGCAATGGCTGGAACGCGGTACGCATGGTCGATATCGCGAACCGGGCGGGCGTCAGCAGGCGCACCGTCTTCAACGAGTTCGGCTCGAAAGCCGCTGTGCTCGAGGCGATGTCGTGGCACAACACCTCGCGGTACCTGGCCGGAACCACGGCCCTGCTCGAGCAGCACAACGACGATCCGGTCGCCGCGATCACCGCGGTGGCCGAATTCGTGTTGCGCACCATCGCCGAGGACCCGTTGGCCACCGTCATTCTCAACGCGGCGCCGGATACCCCGGACGAAATGCTGTTGATGGTGACGACACAGTCCGGGCCGTTCGTCGAGGCGGCGACGCTACTCGGCCTCACCTATGCCGATCAGCACTGGTCGCATCTGATCAGCGCCGACATCGATCTGCGATTCTTCGTCAACAGCCTGGTCCGACTGCTGTTCAGCCACATGATCCAACCCGTCGAGCCGCCGGAAATGACGGCGCGATCCCTCGGTCAACTCGCGCGCCTCGCGCTGGCCGATCCGTCGTAGAAAGGACTCGTCGATGAGGACGAAGACCGACCGCTCCCTATATCCGTTCTACCGCACCGGAACTGGCGAGCCGCTGGTCCTGCTGCACGGCGGCACCAGCTCGTGGCACTGCTGGGAATCGGTGGTGCCCTTGCTGAGCGAGCATCACGACGTCTTCGCGCCGAACCTGCCCGGCCACGGCGGCAGGCCGGATCTACCGCGTCCCTACACGATCGGCGCGCTGACCGACGCGGTCGAAAAGTCCATGGAAGACGCCGGATTCGGCACCGCGCACATCGCGGGAAACTCGCTCGGCGGCTGGCTGGCGATGGAGTTGGCGCGGCGAGGCCGGGCCCGCAGCGTGGTCGCGCTGTCGCCCGCAGGTGCTTGGCGGACTGACGAGACTCGGGTGCCCGCAATCTTCTACTCGATGCGCAGGCAGTTGCGCTTCGGTTATCCGCTCGTACCGCTGGTCATGCGCAGCCCCGCGCTACGCCGGATCGCGATGCGCACGGCCTGCGAGCACGGCGACCGGCTCACCGCACGGCAAGCCATCGTCGCGGCCCGGAATGCGTTGCGCTGCGACGTGATCGATGATCTGCCGAGCATCATCGCCACCGACTACGAGCCGTACGGACCGCTCAGCATCCCTGTTCTCATCGCCTGGAGCGGAAAGGACCGGATCATCCCCGCCGACCGATACGCCGCGGGCTGGCGTCGATGGGCACCGTCGGCGACGTGGCGAACGCTGCCCGATGTGGGTCACGTCCCCATGTACGACGACCCCGCGCTGGTCGCGCACACCATCCTCGAATGGACCACGCGCGCTGTCGTGCTCCGCAAGGCGAACTGAGCCAGACCTTCAGGACAGATACCGTGCACCGAAAGTCGTTGCTATCCGGACGGTTTGGTCGACGATCTCCTGCCCGTCGCAGTCGATGGTGCCCGCCTGCCACGCGCTGATCAGTTCGACGAAGCCGCCGACGCCGACGATGGCGTCCATCCGCAGCCCCATCTGATCGGCGTCCGGCTTCAGAAACGGTTGTGTCGCAGCGATAACCAGGCCCGCGGTCAGCTGCAAGGCCGAACTCCGGCACTGTTCGAGCGCGGTGCTCCCGCCGTGGTGCATCAGCAGGATGCGCGCGTAGTCGGGGTCTTCGGTCATCCGGTTGACCACCACCTCGGCCGCGATGCGCGCGATCTCCTGCGGTGTCCGGTCGATGTTCGCGGCGAAGGCGACCGTGAGGCGGGACAACATGTCGTCGCGCACCTGCTCCCACGCCGCGACCAGCAGGCCGTCGCGGTCGGCGAACTCCTCGTAGAAGTAGCGGTCGTTGAGTGACGCGCTCGCGCAGACGGCACGCATCGTCACCGCGGTCCAGCCCTGCTCGCGCCAGAGGTCGATGGCCGCGTCAACCATGCGCTCGCGCCGCTCGGCGCGGCGTTGCTCGGCGGTGCGTCCGCCCCAGGTTCCTGCTCGTGCCACGTTTCCATATTGACAAGCGGGGCCGCCGACCGCAAACTGGTGGCATGCGCGGACAGTGGTGTCATGCGACACCAAAGTGGTGTGGAACCTCGGTTCGCTCGACTCGGAGCCGCGGGTCATCGCGGCTTCGCCGTCTGCTCGAACAGGGAGACTCGATGGCTATCACCACGTACGACCACGACGCCGCCCGCTGAGCCGCGGCCGAAACCGTCCGGGCACACCAGCACGCTGGTCGCGACCATCGAAGCCCTGACGATCGGCCTGGACTACGAGGGCGGCATGATCGGCCGGACGAAGGGCCACGACATCCTTCGATTCCGCGCCGGGACAAGGCGTTTCGTCGCGTTCACCAATCCCGACTACGTGGATCACGTGCTGCACGCCGGTCGGCTGAAGTACCACAAGTCGTTCGAATACGAGCTGCTGCGCGCGCTGCTCGGGGTCAGCCTGTTCACCGACGAAGACGAATCATGGCAACGCCATCGGACGATGCTCACGCCGATGTTCGCGAAGCGGCACCTGCACGGGCTGATCGATCTGATGATCGAGCCGATCGAGGCCAGCGTCGCCAGGATCGACGCGCAGCACGGGCGGGTCGAGGTCGACATGGTCGGCGAGATGGTCGAGCTCACCCTCAATGTCGTCGGTAATGCGTTGTTCGGTCAGCAGTTCGGGCGGATCGCGGTGAGCATGTCGCACCTGGTCACCGACGGCTTGCGGTTCGCCGAGCGGCTGGAACGCCTGTTCATCGTGGCCGCGCCGCCGAAGCGGGTCTGGCGGGCCGCCGCCGCGGTGGCGTTGACGCCGATCCCGCTGCCGCCGCCGTTCCGGCGCATTCAGCGGGTCGCGCAGATCCTCGACAAGGAGGTGTGGGCTCTCGTCAACGAGCGGCGGGCCCATCCGACCGACAGCCCGGATCTGCTCAATCATCTGCTGAACGCGTCCGATGAGGAAGGCGGTCTGCCGGTGCGGCGAGTCCGCAACGAGGCGCTCACTTTCATGCTGGCCGGACACGAAACCACCGCGAACGCGCTGTCCTGGATGTGGTACCTCCTCGCGCTGAACCCTGATGTCAGAACGCGTTTGCTGGATGAAGTCGATACCGTGCTGCAGGGCCGCCGTCCGACGGCGGCGGATCTGCCCCGATTACCTTGGACCGCAGCGTGTTTCCAGGAGGCGATGCGCTATTTCTCACCCGCGTGGGCGATTCCGCGGGTGGTGATCGAAGACGACGTGATCGACGGCCATCACATTCGCAAGGGCACCACCGTGGTCATCCCGACGCATCACATCCATCACGACGCACGGTGGTGGCCCAATCCCGAGGAGTTCGATCCCGCGCGCTTCCTGCCCGGTGCGGGCCGGGACCGGGCGCGCTCCGCGTATCTGCCGTTCGGTGGCGGCAAACGGATCTGCATCGGTTCGAGTTTCGCGGTGATGGAGTCGGTGCTGATCACGGCGATGATGAGTCAGAAGTTCGTGTTCGACCTGGTGCCCGGCCATCCTGTCGCGCCCGAGGCGACGCTGACCCTGCGGCCGCGCGACGGGCTGCGAATGATCGCTCGGCGCAGGGTGATTCCGCCGGTGGCCGATTCGGTATCAGCGGATACGGAGGTGCGGTCATGACTCGGATCGACCCGCGCGGGGCGGTGGTCGTGATCACCGGCGCGGGCCGGGGGATCGGTGCGGCGACCGCACGTCGATACGCCGCCCTCGGTGCCAGTGTCGTCGCCGTCGACATAGACGAGTCCGCCGCAAAGGAAACCGCGACGGCCTGCCGAGGCTCGGCGTACAGCTGCGATGTGGCCGATGCTGCGGCGGTCGCCGACCTCGCCGAACAGATCGGCCCCGTCGACGTTCTGGTCAACAATGCCGGAGTGGGCGTCGGTGGTCCGTTCCTCGAGACCACACTCGACGACTGGGCCTGGCTGCGCTCGATCAATCTCGACGGAGTCGTCAACTGCTGCCACCTCTTCGGCGCGGGGATGGTGGCGCGCAGGCACGGACACGTGGTCAATATCGCCTCCGGCGCAGGCTATCTGCCGAACCGGCGGATGGCGACGTACTGCGCCTCGAAGTCCGCGGTGATCATGCTGTCCCGTTGCCTGCGGGCGGATTGGGCAGCGCACGTTGTGGGGGTGAGCGTGATCTGCCCCGGCGTGATCAACACCGGCATTCATACCCGAAGTCGGTTGCGCGGCAGTGCGATTGCCGAACAGGACTGGATCGCCAAGGCCTTCGGGTACAGCCACGATCCCGATGTGGTGGCCAAGTCGGTGGTCGCCGCTGTCGCGCACAATCGCGGGCTGGTGTCCTCGGGGTTCGAGGTGCGACTCGCCTATCAGCTGATGCGAGCGTTACCCGGTCCGGTCGTGGATTTGGTCGCGCGCGTATGAGCTGATCGCAACCGGCGATCTATCGGCTAACGATGTAGTCAGATGGTGTAGACCTACACTGTTGACACAACGCCTCGGACGGCGTCTACTCAAAGGACGGCCGATTCGAGCGCTGGTTCCGGCCGCACCGGCCTAGCCCGTTCTTCTCCGGGTCCTGGGCGACCATCGTCGACTTCAGCTGGATCCGAGGCAGCACCGTGACCGAAACGTCGACACTGACCCGCGCGCGAGTGCCCCGCACTCATCGCGGCTCCGATGACTACACCAACCTGGAACCGCTGTTCGCCGAGCTCGTCACGCTGCACGCGGACGATCCACGGCGAACGGCCCTGCGGGAAGATTTGATCACCCGCTGCCTACCGCTGGCCGAGCACATCGCTCGCAAGTACGCGGGCCGCGGCGAGAACTTCGATGACCTGCTGCAAACCGCCAGGGTGGGCATGGTGGCCGCGGTCGATCGCTTCGACCCCGACTACGGCGCGTCCTTCGTGGCCTTCGCGGTGCCGACCATCATGGGCGAGGTGCGCCGCCATTTCCGCGACTACACCTGGGCGGTGCGAGTGCCGCGGCGGCTCAAGGACATCCAGCTGAGCATCGGACCCGCGATCGACGTGCTGTTCCAGCGCCTCGGCCGGATGCCGAAGGCGGGCGAGATCGCCGCGGAACTCGACGTCGACATCGTCGATGTCACCCAGGCGATGATCGCGCACAACGGTTATCAGACCGCGTCGATCGACGCGCCGTCGGAGGGCGAGGGCGTGGGTGCGTCGCTGCTGGACGCGCTCGGTGTCGAGGTGCCGGACTACCGGACCATCGAGGACATCCTCGCGGTGAAGCCGTTGATCGCCGCGCTGCCCGAGCGTGAGCGCGAGGTGCTGTTCATGCGATTCTTCGAAGCCAAGCGGCAGAACCAGATCGCTGCGCACCTCGGCATCTCGCAGATGCATGTCTCCCGGATCCTGTCCAAGACCCTGGATTCGTTGCGCGAAAAGGCTTTACGTGACTGATCGGGCGTCGACGCGTCAGTACCAGTGATGCGCTTGCCAGAAATCCCAGGCGCCGATGGGGCTGCCGTAGCGCTTGTTCATGTAGTCGTAGGTCCAGCGGATCTGCGTCACCGGGTTGAACGGCCAGTCGGCGCCGTGGGTGCCCATCTTCTCCGGCGGCAGCGCCTGGCCTAGGCCGTAGGCGCCGCTTTCCGGATTGACGGCGAAGACATTCCAACCACTTTCCCGCGTGATGATGTTGTCGAACGCCCAGAAATGGTGCGGCGGCACCAGGGTCATCGCCAACGCTTTGACGGCGGCGCGAGGCATCGAGAGGACCGAGCCGGCCGGCTGGGTTTTCCAGGTACTCGACGGCGTCGCGCAAATAGCCGGCGCATCGGGCGCCGCACAGTCGGTCGCGACGGCGTTCGCCGGAGCGGCACAGAAGAAAAGGGCACAGACGGCTGCTGCAAGGGTAGGAATGAAGTACCGCATCGTCGATTCGGTCCTTTCGTATCCATGGTTGAAAATCGAAGCCGGTAGTGCCAATTCAGCAAATCACTAGTAACGGGCGCAGCCGCGCAGCCGCTCCGGAGTGTCCGCGAAATGAATAGAATTGCCGCATACGGGTATAGTCGAGGTTCGGCTCGGGTACGAAATCCACCCGCGCATAATCGACTTGCGCAATGTGGAATTGGCGGTGGTCTTTGCCGAGCTTCCGATCGGCAGCATCATCGAGTGGGTCGCCCGGCCGTATTCCTCGAAGCGGTGCACCCGGCGCTCCACGAAGCGGAGTGCGTACGGCGTGTCGCGCCGCGAAATCTGGGTAGGGGAGTGGGCGACACGCGGAGCGGTCGATCTTCAAGTGGCGCAGGTCAGCTAGCTCCGAGCACCACTGAAACCACCTGCTACCTGCGAAAACACTGCCGCGCGGCACCGCGCGGCAGTGATGCTTTTCAGCTATTGTCCCTGTTCATGATGACTACCCCGGGTCAGACGCGAATTCGTAACCGTCTCTCCGCGTCGGTGGTGGTGGCGATCGTGGCAGTGCTGGTTTCGCCGGCTTTGGCAACCGCGGACCGAGCGCCGGAGCCGAACGCGACACCGCCGGGCGGGAAAGCGGAGGTGGCGCCGAGCACTAAAACGGAGCCCGTGCCGCCGCGCATTCGCGGCACGAACTGGGCCGGGTACGTGGTCACCGGGAACTTCAAGAGCATTTCCGCGGAATGGGTCGAACCCGAAGTGGAATGCTCCGACACCGGCGTGATTCAGCGCGTCGTGCCGTGGGTCGGTCTCAACGGGACATTGGTCAACGGCAAACAGGCATTGCCGTTGATGCAGACCGGTTCCGAAGCCATTTGCGTGAGCGCCGCGGGCGCGTTGGCGTCGCTGCCTGGGTTGGCGATCGTGAACCTGGCGAGCGCGACGGTGGCCAACAACCCCGCGTGGTTCCGCAATGCGGTCAAGGCGGCCGAGGGAGTGAACACGCAGATGGGTCAGGCCGCGTCCGGCGCGTGCGCGAGCATGGGCACCGGCTCGGCGCCCGGCGCCGCGGTGTGTGCGCAGCAGACGTATCGGATGGCGCTGTGGGAGGCGTATCCGGCGAACCCGGTGATCTACCCGGACGTGACGTCGGCCCCCGGCGACAAGATGCAGGCCTCGGTCGATTTCAACGGTCGGGAATACACCATGACGGTGGCGAACGTGACGCAGAATTGGACGCGGACCACGGTCGCGCACTCCGACGCCCCGGCGCAGACCGCGGAAGTCATTGTCGAAGGTCAGCTCAACAGTGCCCTGCCGGGATTCAGCCCGGTCGTCTTCACCAATGTGAAGGTCGACGGGAAGCCGCTGACGTCGTTCAAGCCGGTGGGTTACTCGATCGGCGCCACGAATGGTGAGCTGCATCCCGGACCGATTGCCCAGGACGGCACCAGCTTCACCATCGCCAAATAGGCTGCGGCCGCTACTTGCCCGCGAGGGCCGGTAGCGGTGTCGGGCCCGTCAGCGGGCCCGACGCGTAATACGCGCGGCAAACTCCGTTGCTGTCGAGATCGGTCGCCGCCTCGATGACCGTTTTTCCGTCCGGCGCGGGCAAGAGCGCCGAACTGTAGTTCTTGCACGGCGCGTCGGTGATGCCGTCGATGACGATCGGTGCGGCCATTTCATACCAACTGCCTTCGCCCATAGCGTCGTTGGCCAAGATGGTCCTGCCGGTACTCGGCGTCACCGTGCCGTCCACACTCGACACCATCTGACCGGACAGCAGGATGGTGCCGTTCGGACCTGGCCCTGGACTCCAGGCCGGGTAGGGCGCGTGCTGGGTGTAGCCGCCATCGGTGGCAGTGCGCACCACCGTGCCGAGGAATCGCGGATCGCCGTAATTCCAACCGTCCGTTGACCTACGGAAATACGCCAGGCACTGATGCACCTTGTCGGTATTGCAGATCTCGTAGCTCAGGAAGTAGCTGCCGTCCGGCAATCTGATGGCGTTGGCCATGCCGGGCCGCACGTATTGGACGTCGCTGACCACGGTGTCCGTCTGGTTCACCCAGTGCACGCCGTCGGGGGAGCGGACCTGCACCAGTTTCTGACTGTGGTCGCGGCTGTCGGTCTCGTCGGAGTAGAAGGCGACGAGTTGCCCGTCCGCCGACATCGACAGGCTCGGTTCCCACGCACTCGGCAGCAGCGGGCCCCAGTCGGTGAAGCTGAACAGGCTGTTCGATGTCGCGATACTGGACACGAATTCCCAGTGTGCGCCTTGATCCCTGCTGGCCCAGAGCCGCTGCTCGACATGCCGTAAAACGACGTCGAGTACGTCGGAGAACACCGTGTCGGCCCACAGCAGGGTGCCCGCGGGCATATTGCCGACCGCTGTCGGCAGCTCGAACAGCGCCGAACAACACAGCTGGCCGCTCCGCTTGGAAACGGTATCGGTAATCGTGCCGCGCTGTCGAAAGGTCTGGCCGCCGTCGGTACTCGCCATGATCGCGCCGGTCTGCTGCAACGTATTGACACTCGCCACAATGGTCCCGTTGGCCGCACCGTTGTGCTCGAGGCGAATCAGCCGCGGATAGAAACTGCTGCCGGGGTAAAGCAGCTGACGGGCCGGTACAGCAGCAGGTGTAGGTGGTTCCGCCCCGGCCGATGGCCAAGCCAAGCCGACACCGATTACGGTGAGCAATACACCGACCCGTCGCACTGATACTCCCCTCGAGTCAAAACAACGATGGCTCGCAGAAATTCACGCTGGAACTCGACGTTACCGAACAGCGGGGCCTTTGCCCGCTGATCACAACGGGTAAGCGCGTGCCGTGTCTGTTATGGCGCGAGCGGGTTGCTCCGGTCGACGATATCCCCCGGGGCCTGCGCTAGTCGTCGGGTGTGACGAGTTCGGCAGCGAGTGTCGCCAACTGCTGTTCGAGGCGTTCGGCTTCGGCGCGGTCACGGCCGATGGCCACGTACTCGATCGCGCCGGTCACCGGATCGTCGGTGCCGACGACGATGCCCGATCCCCGGGTCGCGTCGAAGCGAATATCCACGCGCGCAAGGTGTTCGACGAACTCGGTGATGCGTGGCACGCGTAATCCGTTGCGGGTCAGCAGGACATGACTGTGTAGGTAGTCTTCGCCGAGTAAACGGCGGGCGATGGTGTCGATGTTGGTGACTCCGCCTGCCCGGCCGTTGAATTCGGTGTAGGTGAGGCGGTGGTCGGCGCCGACGATGGCGTCGATGTTGATCAGGCCGTAGTAGCCGAGGCGTTGGGCGCTGAGGGCGATCTGCTGGCTGTCGGCGCAGAACTGGGCGTGCACGGTCGCCGGGAGGTCCTGGGGCGGTAGGACGAAACCGCTCCACATCGGTTCCATCCGCATCTCGCCGTAGTTGCGCAGAACCGGCGCGCCGATTCGAGGGATGTAGAGCTCGCTGGACAGGCTGCGGGTGTCGGACTGGTAGACCTCGACGATGAACTTCGCGGGCGCCATGCCGCGCGGTAGGTCGAGGGAGTCGCCGAGGACGAGGTCGTTCTCGTGCATTGCGTGCGGCAATGCGAGGAGGAGGTCGCTGTCGGCGTCGAGTCGGAGCACCTGAGCGGCGCCGACACCGATGACAGCGGTGTCGGTGGTGATCAGGGTGTTGCCGAGGCCGCCGGAGTTCTGGTCCTGTTTGACGATGACCGACCCGGTCCGATCGATGAGTTCGATGACGGTGTGGACGAGTTCCGGTCCCGCGTCGACCACGTAGCCTTCCGGCACCGGTGTGCCCGCGGCCAGGGCGAGGGCGCGGAAGACGGCCTTGCTGTTGATCAGCGAGGCCAGATCCTGCGCGTACGGGGCGGCATCGGTGTCGAGGCCGAGCAGCCGCTCCCAGTGCGCGATATCGCGGTCGCGGATATAGCAGGAGACCGTCCACTCGCGCGGCTCGAAACCGCTGGCGGCGATCCGATTCCGTATCTCGGTGACCAGTTCGGCGTTGTCGTGCGGGTACCAGTTGGTGCCGCGATAGTCCTGCAGGCTCAACACGGTCGGGACCGATATGCCGAGCAAGTCGGCGAGGTAGTCTAGGAAATCCTTGTCGACCGGGCCGGGAATGACCGCGATGTCGTCGGCCGCCAGGCTCCACAGCATTCGGGCCGCTTCGACATCGCAGCCCCGCCGAGACTTGGGCGGCAGGTCGTCGGGTCGGGCTGTCATCGCGCGGCTGTGCGGGTTGGCGAGCACGAGTTTCGGCATGACCGTACCTTCCTGGGCGGCCCCGAGTGTCGGCGCCGGAATATCGCCCAACCTTAGCCAAACTGATCGTTGCGCCGCCGATCGATACTGTGCAATGACCTGTGGTGCAACATATTTCGGACTCCTCACGAGGGTGATCCGAGGTAGATTCATGGCCTCCGGGATCCCGGATGTAGTCCCTTCGAGACCTTGGTCGGTGAATCGTGACTGATGTAGAACCACTGCTCGTGCGCGCCACATCCAGCAAAGGCCGAGGCGTGTTCGCGGCCTGCCGGTGGTACGCGGGCGATCTCGTGATCAGTGCGCGAGTGATCGCATCGATCCCCGAACGCACCACCCACTCGTTCCAAACCGCGATCGACACCCACTGCGAATTCGACGAGCCCGCACGCCTTTTGAACCACTCCTGCGATCCCAATCTCGGAATCCGCGACAACGAGTTCGGTGCATTCGATTTCATCGCGCTGAGATCCATCGCGGGCGACGAGGAACTCACCTGGGACTACGCCACCTCCGAATACCAGAGCATCGCGGTGCCTGAATGCCATTGCGGTGCAACGGCTTGCCGCCGCACGATTCCCGGCTACCTATATCTGACGCCCATCGAGCGGAGTCGGCTGACACATATCGCAGGCTATCTCGCCGACTATTGACCGACCCACCGACCGGAGCCACCGCCGCGCAACCATCGAAACCTCGAGATTCCGCCGATATTTCAGCGATGACCTGCGCGGCGCTGATAGCGTTGGCGTCCCTGGGCCGACAGCAGTACGGCTACCTGAGACCTGGAGATCACCGTATGCCCCATGCTGGAATCAAGGAACTGATCACCCTCGGTCACGAGCAGAAGTACATAACCCACGCCGAGATCAACGAATACGTTCCGGAGGTCGTCGGCGATCGCGATCAGTTCGTCGGCATCATCCAGATGCTGGACGCCAGGGGAATCCCCGTCTACGAGACGGACCCGGTGGAGTAACTCCCGACCCCGATAGTCGCACCGAGACCGCTGCGGGCGGTCGCCGGCGAAGCCGAGCCGGCCCGGCACTCACTGCGCCACAACGGTTTCGCCGACCAGTGCTGATGATTCCACCCGTCGCCTGGGATAGCGGCGCCGAATTCCTGTCTTGCTGAACGACATTGGGCTCCCGGTCAGTTCGTTCATCCTTGCCTGTTGCGTGGTAGTCAACTTGTCCCTATCCTTCTGCTCACGCACAGGTTGCCGCGGGATTGCGTATTGCCTCCTCCGTTCATATCGGCCCGGGTCGATATACGAAGCGTCGACGGCGATGACCGATTTCGGCGACACGAAATGCCTGGCTCTGTCGGCTTGAACGAAATACGACGCGGGTACGGCCGATCCAGAGGTCGCACAGGTTCGAATACGGAATGGCGGTGGTATAGGCCGGGCAGGTTTTCGGTGCGACGGAGGGATGGACTGTGGTCATTCGAGCGCGCGGTGCACGTTCGATCGTGGGGGTTTGCGCGTTGTTGGCGGGAATGGTGTTGGCGGCCGCTCCGGCACAGGCCGACGGGTTGCCCGCCGGGTGTACCGGGGCGGTGACGCCGGGCAACGACACCATCACCTGTGCCGACAATCTCGCGGCCGGGGCGGTGATCGACGCGGGCGATGGCGACGACACGATCGTGATCGAAGGCGACGTGCTCGAGGGGGCGGCGGTGTTGGGTGCCGCGGGCAAGGACAAGATCTCGGCACGCAACGTCGGTAGGTTCCTCTGTCCGGCGGAGGGGTTGGGCGCCAACGATATCAACGGCGGCGTCCTCGACGGCGGCCCGGGCGATGACGAGATCACGGTCGGCGGGCAGGACCGTCCCGCCGCTTGCGACGCGGCCATGCAGAAAGGCCCGGGCGGCAATGTCGGTCGACACGGTGCCGTCGTGGGTGGGCCGGGCAATGACGTGATCAAGGTCGGCAGCCTCGGCTACGTGTTCCAACCCGACCCCGCCAAGCCGGAAACCACCGCCGGTGCGCACGGCGGCCGGATCTCCGGCGACGCGGGCGACGACACCATCACCATCGACACCGTCAGCCTCGGCGAGCGGCCGCCCAGCGGCAGTGCGCCGGACGCGCCCGACGCCGTGTTCGGGGGAGGGGGCAAGGACACCATCGCGATCCACCGCACCGTCGGCGCGGCCGACATCTACGGCGATGCCTTCGCGCCGATCCCGGACGCGGGCAACGACACCATCACGGTGGACGAGATGACCGGCGGCTGGATACACGGCGGACCCGGTGACGACACCATCACCGGCGGCACCCTCGGCGGCTCGGGCTCCGCGCTGTGGGGCGACGACGGCAACGACACCATCAAAGCCGCCGACATGTACCTCGGCGCAAGCGTTTTCGGTGGCGACGGCAACGACGTGCTGTCGGCGGCCTCGCTCAACAAGGACGGAAACAGCCGCGCGGCCACCCTGATCGGCGGCAACGGCGACGACAAGATCGACGTCGGCACGGTCGGCACCACCGACTCCGTCGTCCTCGGTGACGGCAGCGACTTCGCCAGCGGCGCCGACCCCAACAGCGGCACCGGCAAGGACACCATCACCGCAATCGCCAACAACGGCAGCATCTTCGGCGGCAACGACGACGACGTCATCACGATCGATGTCAACAACAATCTCGTCGACGGCAGCGCCGGGAAGAACACCTGCACCATCAAGGGGCAGGGATCGAGGGGCTCCGTCACAGCCTGCGAACAGCAGTAACAGTTTGTGCCACAGTCGAACAGCGAAGATCAGGGCACGGGTTCGAACCAGGTCGGCTCATCGGCCAACGCGTGCTCGATGCGTAACAGATCATGCTCGGGCAGTTCCGGCAGCGCGGACACGTCGAACCACGCGACCTCCAACGATTCGTCGTCGTTCACCCGCGCCGTGCCACCAACGGCCCGGCACCGGAAGGCGATGTCCATGAACTGGCAGATGTCGCCATTCGGGTAGGTATGCGCCGCCATGGCCCGCACGAGGACGATGCGCTCGGCAACACAGTGAACGGCCGTCTCCTCGAACACCTCTCGGACCGCGCAGGCCGCGGGCTGCTCGCCGGGTTCCGGCATCCCGGCGAGCACCGCCCAGCGGCCGCTGTCGGCGCGACGGCCGAGTAGCAGTCGGCCGTCGTCATCGAAGACCACGGCGCTGACGCCGGGCAGCCACAGCAGTTGCCTGCCCGCGTCGGCCCGGATGGTTCGAATGAAGTCGGGGGTTGCCATGAGGTCGACAGTAGATCGTGCGACGGCGGAGATCGGCCAGTGATCTGCGTGTGATTGCACAGAAATGACGTCGGTGATTAGTTCGTTATAGTCCGCGTGTCGCGCTTGCTGTTCGCCGGAATGTGCCGGAGCATGACTTCCGGATCCGATGGAATCACAAACACCCGGTGTTCTCGAAATCCATTCAAGTCTCGGTGATCTTTCCGCACCGAGCGACGACGGAGATCGGAGCAAACGCACCATGACATCCATCGATGAAGTTCGACATTGTGGCTCTGAGCAGGGCAAAGCGTACCGTTTCATGACGATACTGGTCGTCGCGACCGCCGCGACGAGTTCTCTGCTGCTGGCCGCAGCTCCGGCTCCGGCCCGCCCGATCGGCCTCCCCGATATCGGCAATCCGGGAATTACCGACGAGGTTCCTATTCCGGACTCTGCCGATATGCAGAATCCGATCGCGGAACGCGCCTTCGACGCCGCACGCTCCAAACTCGGCGCACCGTATGGCAGCGGCGCGGCGGGCCCCGACGTCTTCGACTGCTCCGGATTGGTGCAATGGGCCTACCGGCGGGCAGGCCGCGAGTTACCGCGCACCAGCGGCGAGCAACTCGCCTCCGGCACCCCGGTCGCGCAGAGCGAACTGCGCGTCGGCGACCTCGTCTCGTTCTACGGCGGCGGCCACTCCGGTCTCTACGCGGGCAACGGCACCGTCATCCACGCCGGAACCGAGAGCACCGGCGTCGAACTCGCGCCGCTCTCCTCGATGCCGTACGCGGGCGCGCGCCGGTTGTGATTCGCCGGACGTATCGAAAGTCCCCGATTGAATTCGATGATTGCGGGGTATGCGGCCGGTAACGGGCTGGTGTGGCTGAGCCCGGGCAAGTTTCGAGATAGTTAGGCGTTGCGGTAGCTGGATACCGTGGTCGCCCCTGAGAAAGGGGACACGGTTGTCCTTTCCGTTGCAGCATCCCGATGGCACGTTGCCGGAGCATGTCGCGGTCTCGTTGGGTTGGGACCCATCCGATCAAAGCCTGTGGGTAGATGTCGACGGCACGGTTACCCCTGGCAGCAGAATCGACTTGAACTCGGCGGCTTTGCTTTTCGCGGGCGAGGTCCTGTTCGACGCGGTCTACCACGAGCAACTGGTCTCCCGCGACGGGTCGGTGTCGTACAGCGGCGACAGCCCGACGGGCGACGGTGCCGGCGACAACGAGGTGATCACCGTCGACCTGACCCGGACGGCGCCGGAGGTGACGTCGGTGATCTTCCTCGTAACCTCCTACTCGGAACAGAGTTTCGCGCAGATCGAGAACGCGTACTTCCGCCTGCTCGACACCACGTCCGGCGCCGAGATCACTCGATACGTACTGAGCGGTGGCCCGCACACCGGGATGGCGATGGGCAAACTCCTTCGCACACCACAGTGTTGGTACTTCGTCGGGATCGGTGAGGGGATCTACGCGCATCACGTGGCCGAAGCGGTCCCGCAGGTCGCGCGGTACCTGCCGTAGCGCCGGACACGTCAGAACGGTCGATAGCCGGCGCCGATCTCGCCGCGCGCGTTCAGATCGTTCATGATGACGCTGATGTTGGTGCCGACCTCCGGCCCGAAGCAGCCGACGCCGAGATAGGCGTTCACCATGCCGACCAGCGTGCTGCCGATCACCACGGGCGCCCCGGAATCGCCCTTCATCACACACATCTGGGTCCAGGTCTCGGTGGCGGTCGCGCGCACATCGCCCCACACGACACCGCAGCTCGTCCCGCTGGTGCTGCCGCGCTTGCACACGATCGCCGGGAACAGCGCGGGTCCGCCGAGCTCGGTGATGGTGGTGCCGCCGACGTGGTTCACCGGAGTCACTCGCGCCGAATCGAATTCGATGACCGCGTAGTCCAGGGTGTGATCGGAATAGACGAACCGTCCCACCGCCGCGCCGTCCGGATCCCCCTCGACAACGACGGTCGCGCCCGGCTCCCCGCAGTGTCCGGCGGTCAAACCGACCAGTCGCTGCGCACTGTCCCGGCCGATGGTGGTCAGGGTGCACCCGACCCGAGAGTCGACCAGGATGCCGGAACCACCGCCGACAGTCGGTGCGACATTGTCGTCTTGTGCTGCGGCGGAGGCGGTCCCGAGTAGCGCGGCGGCGGTGGCGGCGGCAAAGACGAGTGCGGTTCGTGGCACGAGCATGACTCCTCTGGATCGATCTCACCGACCTGCTGGCCGGGCCTTCGCGACATTCCCGAGTCGAGCTTTTCCAAACAGGCTACGCCGCAATCGAATTCGCCTAGGGGTTATCGATGCCGAGCAGTGTCCGCGCGCCGGCGGTGAAGGTTTCGGGGTCCTCGAGCTGCGGATAGTGGCCCAGGCCTGCGAGTTCGATCACGGCGGCCGCTGGGCGCAAGACGCGCAATCCGTCCAGGACCGCCACGGTGGCTACCGGATCTTCAGTGCCCCAGAGAAAGCCGAGCGGCTTGTCCCAGTCGCGGACCGCGCCGTGCCAGCGTTCGGCATGGGTCACCCGTTCGTCGAGGTAGGCGGTGAGCAGGTGTGCGATCCGATGACCGCGGGCGTGCGAGAGCAGCGCCCACTGCGCTGCGGCCTCGCTCGCGGTCAGCGGGTGCGCTGCCGAAAACACTTGCCCGAACTCGCGAGTGAAGACCGGGCGGTTCGCCAGCCGCGCCGCCACCGGCCCGAGCGGGCCGCGCAGGATCTTCTGGATCGGCCGCAGCGTCGCCTTCTCCAGGATCACGCTGCCATTGCTCAGCACCGCGCGTTCGATGGTGCAGGTCAGCGAGCCGTCGATGTCCCTGGCGAGCAGCTCGGTGGCGACGGAGGTGCCCATGTCGTGTGCCAGCAGCACGATTGGGCCCGTCGTGGTGGCGGCGAGCACCTCCTCGACGATGTCGGCCTGCTCGAACAGGCTGTAGTGGTGCGGTCGCGGCTTCTCCGACAGGCCGAAGCCGAGGAAGTCGAGGGCGAGCCATGCTCGGCCGCCGAGCCGTGCGACGACCTCGCGGAAATCGTATGAGCTGGACGGATATCCGTGCAGCAGCACGACGGTCGGCCCGTCGCCGGGCGCGGAGCGGACGAACACCGAGCCCGCCCGCGTGCGTAGCTGCCGCCCACCGTCGCGCCACTGCCGGACCTGCATCAGCCGACCAGTCCCCGCCGGGTCAGCAGCGGCTCGATCTCCGGCGCGCGGCCGCGGAAGGCGGCGAAGGCCGCCAGCGGGTCCACCGAGCCGCCGCGGGCGAGCAGCTCGCGCCGGAACGCCGTGCCCTTCTCCCGGATCGACGCGGCACCGTCGTCGAACCAGTCGACCGTGTCCGCGTCCAGCACCTCGCTCCAGATGTAGGAGTAGTATCCGGCGGCGTATCCGCCCGCGAAGATGTGTGCGAAGTAGCCGGTCCGGTATCGGGGTGGGATCGCCTCGATCGCGAGGCCCGCCTTGCGCAGGGCCTCGTCTTCGAACGTCTCGGCGTCCGCCCCGGCCAGCGCTTCGGGTCCGGATACGCGGTGCCACGACCAGTCCAGCAGCGCCGCGCCGAGGTACTCGACGGTCCGGAAGCCCTCGCCGAACTGCTGGGCCGCCGTCATCCGCTCGACCAGTTCGGCGGGCATCTGCTCGCCGGTGTCGATGTGCTTGGCGTAGTTCGCCAGCACCTCGGGCCAGGCCATCCACATCTCGTTCACCTGCGACGGGAACTCGACGAAGTCCCGCGGCACCTCGGTTCCGGAGAAGAACGGGTACCGCACATCGGAGAACAGCCCGTGCAGCGCGTGCCCGAACTCGTGGAAGAGCGTCCGGACGTTGTCCCAGGTCAGCAAGGCCGGTTCGCCCGCAGGCGGCTTCACGATATTGAGGTTGTTCACCACCACCGGCAGCGCTTCCAGCAGCCGGGACTGGCTGACCAGTTCGTTCATCCAGGCACCGCCGTGCTTCGACGGCCGGGCGAAGAAGTCACCGAGGAACAGGCCGAGTGCGCTGCCGTCCGCGTCGAACACCTCGAAGACGCGGACCTCCGGGTGATAACCGGACAGGTCGTCGCGTTCGCGGACCGTGATGCCGTAGACCTGCTCGGCGGCGAAGAACACCCCGTCGCGCAGCACCCGCTCGAGTTCGAAGTAGGGACGCAACGCCTCGGCGTCCACCGAGAACCGTTCGGCGCGCACCTGCTGCGACCAGAATTGCCAGTCCCACGAGCGGAGTTCGTCGTCGCCCTGCATCGCCGCCGCCAACTCGGTCGCTTCGCGTTCCGCGTTGGCCACCGCGGGCGGGACCAGCCGCCCGAGCATCTCTTCGACTGCCTCGGGGGTCTGCGCGGTCTGGTCGGCCACCGCGTACGCGGCGTGGTCCGAGTAGCCGAGCAATGCGGCGCGCTCGGCGCGCAGGGCGGCGATCCGGACCGCGAGGCGGCCGTTGTCGTTGTCCTCGGTCAACCCGCGTCCCAACGAGGCCGCCATCACCCGGCGGCGTACGTCCCGGTCGGCGAGTTCGGCGAGGACGGGCTGGTTGGAGACGTTCTGCAGGCTCAGCGCCCAAGCATCGTCGCGTCCGACCGATCGGGCGTTCTCGGCGGCTGCGTTCACCGCCGCGGCGCTGAGCCCGGCCAGTTCGTCCGCGTTGTCCAGGACCACCGTCGCGGCGTTTCTGGCCGCCACGTTGTTCTGCCCGAACTCGGTTGTCGCCGTCGCGATTTCCGTGTTGAGCTCGCGCAGGCGGGCCTGACCTGCGGCATCCAGTCCGGCACCGGCCCGGACGAACCGGAGGTGGTACTGCTCGACCAGCCGCAGGTCCTCGGCATCCAGGCCCAGCTCGGCGCGGCGTCTATACAGTGATTCGATCCTCGCGAAGAGGGCGGAATCCAGATGGATGGCATCCCGGTGCGCGGCCAGCCGCGGCGACATCTCGGCCTCGATCGCGTCCGTGCCCGCGCTCGAATCCGAGGACGCGATGTTGAAGAAGACATTGGACACCCGGGTGAGCAACCCGCCCGAACGTTCCAGGGCCACGACGGTGTCGGCGAAGGTCGGCTCGCCGTCCACGGCGGTGATCGCGGCGATCTCGGCCAGCTGCTCGGCCATGCCGCGCTCGAACGCGGGCACGTAGTGCTCCTCGCCGATCTCGGCGAACGGGGGCAACTGGTACGGCAGCGTGCTGCGCTCGAAGAACGGGTTGCTCGTCATGACAGAAACCCTATGCCGGATCGGCGTCCGGTCGGCGGTGGATGTGCGCATTGCGCCGCGAGCTCGCGGGGGTTGCTGGGATGCTTATGGTGCCAACACGTTTCGCGTCTACAGCGTCATTGCACAGTGACGAGAGGAGAGCGGGCATGGGGGATGTCGGTCAGTACGCCCGTGCCGAACTCGCAGAGCGGATCGACCGTCTCGACCGGGTCGGTGCGTTGTTTCCGCTGCCTGGGGTGGCCGCGGGGGACCGGGACCCGACGGCCCCGGAATTCGCGTCTGTGCTGCGGAATGTGCGCTTCGAGCTGCTGCGTCGGCGTGATTACGCGGCGCTGGATCAGCTGCTCGAGCGTCTCGCCGTGCGGGCCCGCGTCCTCGGCGATCGTGAGCTGGCCGAGGTGGCACGGTTGCTGCTGCGGCACAACCGGTGGTTGACCGGCCGGTTCGACCGCACCGACGATCTGCTGACCAGTGGGTCGACGGCGGGCACATGGGCGGCGCTGGACGACGTGTTCAGCGGCTTCTATGCGAATACGCTCGGCCGGTTCGCGGAGTCGATGCGGCGGCTGCGCCGAGTCGAGCAGGCGAGCGCCGAACAGCGCCGCGCCGCCGAGTTCTTCGTCGGCTTGGATCTGCGCCTGGTGTGCGCGGCCTGGAAGTTCTGGAACCGCGGCGAACTGAACGACTACGCGGGCATGAACGCCGATTCCGGTCTCCTCGACGACGTGTGCGGCAAACGGTATCCCGGCGCCGGACAGTCGCGGGTACAGCTACTCCTGGCCGCCGGAACCTTCTACCTGCACCACCGCAACTACGCCCTGGCGGATCGCTACCTGACCGGCAGCTTCGACGCCTCCAGCGGCACCACCAGCCGACTCTATCCACGCATCGCATCGGCGTTGGCGCTGTGCCGCCACCACCAAGGCGACGACCGCGCAGGCGACGCCTACTACCAACAAGCCGCCGCTGGCCTCCCCGAACACTTCGGCCCCACCGGTTGGCAACTACGCCTCGTGGCCTACCAGCGCATGCTCGGCGACACCGACCACGCCCTGGCCCTCACCCAACGCATCCGCGCCGAAACCGAATCCAAACACGAAGTAGTCCACAACATCTGGGCCCGCCTCTACGAGCTCGACCTCCGCAACGAACTCCACCTCTCGTCCCCAGCCGCCTGGCAACTACTGGACGAAGCAGGCCACCACAACATGGGCCGCGCCTGCGACTACATCCTCGAACGCCAACGCTGCGCCTGACTTAGGGCCGACCCAGCTGGACCAGTGAAGTGTTGACTATGCCGCGCTGGTATGCGGGGTGAAACTGACCTGCGCGTCGTCATCGTCGATCGCGATGTTGAGCGAAGCGTCCAGCGCGCGTGCGAGTTTCGCGAGCAACGGGAGGGTGGGGACCGCGTCCGACCCCTCGATCCGGGAGATCTTCGCCTGGGTGAGCCCCGCCCTGGCGGCGAGTTCGGTCTGGGTCAGCCCGAGCTCAGTGCGGCGGAGGTACACGGCTTCGGCCAACGCCATTGCCAGCCGGATCTCCTGCCGTACCTCGGTGACAGCCTCTGGTTCGTTCAGTCCGTCATCGTCTCGTCTCGTCCATCGACTGTGGGTCATCACAGCTCTCCCTTTTCGATCACGCGAACGAAGTCGTCATGCGCAGAACCGTGCTCGGCCTCGCACACCATTCGTGCGTGGATGGCGCGCTTCACTTCAGCGTCCTCCCGGTCTTTGGTCTTGCGGAATGTCGTGAGCAACACGATGGTGCGATCGGACCGGAACCAGTAGGTGATCCGGGTCGCTGCGCCATCGAGTGTCGGTCGTAGCTCACGCACTCCCTCGCCCAGATGGCGCGAGAACGGTTCGCCCAGCGTCGTCGCGCGCTCGGCGAGTAGGCCGACATATTCGTCCACTTTGAGGAAGTGCTTAGCGGGCAGCAGCTCCAACCAGTCCCGCACTTCTGGCTCGATCTCGATCGAGTACAGCGGTTTCACTCCAACAGTCTATATGTCGTTGACGACATATGGGCGCGGGGCTGCTCGATCAGGGCCAAATCGTCCGCGCGATGATCGTCGGCTGGCCATCGATCGCAGGCCTGCCCGGCTGAGCCGCTACTGCTGGGTGGTGAACAGCCCTACGTGGAGTGCGCCATCGACCGTGATCGGGCGAGCACCTCACAGCGGGGTTGTGCGGTTGTCGGCGTTTCGAAAATGGTTGATTACCAGCGTGTTTAGAAATGTAACGAGTGCCCGATTTGTCCGTTTGTTGCGTTGACAGGCGGGTGGGGTGGATGGAGGCTGCTGCTGACTTTCCGTGTGCTCTCCGTGGGGCGATCGCGGTGTCCATCGGAGGAGCAGGTTATGCGTTTACCTCAGCGAGCGGGAAATATCAGCGGCAGAACGGAATTCGTTTCCGGTCCGGGTGCTGAACGGGGGGTTGCCCGGAACCGGATCGTTCGGCCGCGCACCATTCGAGGGCAGTTGGGTCGAATCCTGATTGTTTCCTTGGTTCTGGTGTCGGTGTTGCTCGGCGTGATCGTGGTCCGGGAGGTCGGGTCGTATCGGCAGAGTGGTGAGACCGTGGACGCGGTTTCGCTCGCGTTGGCCGTGCAGGACCTGGTGCAGGAGGTGCAGCGCGAGCGCGGGCTGAGTAATGGGTTGCTCGGCGGCGACAGTCGGCTGGAACGGTCCGTCGCCGATCAGCGGATCAACACCGATCGGGCGTTGAACGCGCTCGAAGGCGCGATGGGGAACACGCCGGGAGCAGCCCAATTGCGTTCGGCCCTGGACCGATTCGTCGCACTCGCCGCGACCCGAGTGCAGATCGATAGTCGCCAGACCAGCAGGCAGACGGCCTTCCAATTCTATACCGATGGCATCTCGGCGCTGAATCGCCTGACGCTAGGCCTGGATTCGGCGCGCGACGCACAGGTCCGGCACGGACTGCGGGCGCTGTACGCGCTGGGCGACACGAAGGAACAGACGGCCAAGGAGCGCGGCTTCCTCAACGGCGTCTTCGCCGCCGACGAGTTCCGGCCCGACGAGTACGGGCAATTCCAGGAGATCCGCGCCGCCAAGACGGCCGGTCTCGCCGCGTTCGCGCGCGACGCGACCGGCCGTCAGCAGCGCCTGGTCGACGCCGCGCTGCGTAGTGAAAACGCAACCAAGGCAGCGGAATCGGAACAGATCGCGATCGCGTCCTACGCCGGACCGCTGATGCGGTCGGTGGATCCGGTGACCTGGTGGGCGCAGATGACGGCGGTCATCGATGAGCAGCGCCGGGTGCAGCAGGTGATCGGTGACGACGTCCGGCAGCGTTCGCTGGTGTTGCGCAAGCACGCCGCGCTGATCCTCGGCGGCGTGCTGCTCGTCGCGCTGATCGCGGTAATCGCCGAGGTGACAATGGTTTTCGTCAGCATTCGAGCGATCGTCCGCCCGCTCGCGAAGCTGGCGGCCGACGCCGACGACGTCGCCGATCGCAGGCTGCCCGGCATCATCGCGGCCTGGCACGCCTCCGACCAATCCCAGCCGCCGCCGCCCGAGCCGGTGTACGCCGCGCCCGGCGCGAGCACCGAAATCAACGCGCTGGCAGCGGCATTGGACGGCGTGCAGAGTACCGCGTTCGCGTTGGCCTCGGAGCAGGCGACGGTGCGGCGCAATACCGTCGAATCCCTGGCCAACCTCGCGCGCCGCAACCAGAACCTGGTCCGCCGCCAGCTCGGCTTGATCAGCGAATTCGAGCGCGCGGAACTCGATCCCAAGGGCCTGTCCAACCTGTTCGAACTCGACCACCTGGCCACCCGCATGCGCCGCAACGCGGAGAACCTGCTGGTGCTGGTCGGCGAGGCCAGCCCGCGGCGCTGGGCCGAGCCGATCGCGCTCACCGACGTGATCCGGGCCGGGCTGTCCGAGGTGGACGACTATCACCCGGTGGTGGTGCATCGAGTGGACGAGGTCGCGATCGTCGGCGGGGTGGTCACCGCGCTCGCCCACATGCTCGCCGAGCTGATCGAGAACGGACTCGCCTACTCGCCGCCGGATCTCGAGGTGGAGATCTACGGCCGGATGCTGCCGACCGGGTATCTGCTCGCCGTGGTCGACCACGGCATCGGCATGCCCTCGGACAAGTTGGCCGAGGCCAACGCCCGCCTGCGCGGCGAACGGGACTTCGTCGTCGCGCCGTCGCGGTATCTCGGGCACTACGTGGTCGGGCGATTGGCGCGGCGGCTCGGCATCGAGGTCGAGTTGAACGCGTCGCCGGTCAGCGGGATCGTCGCCCGGTTGCACCTGCCCGCGGAAATCATTGCGGCGGAACGGGATCCGCTGGCACACGTGGTCGACGAGCAGCCTGTTGCCGCCCTGCCTGCGGTGTCCGGTGGCAGCGCGGACGGGCGGGTGCCCGGCGGGCTGAGTCTGCGGCGCTGACCAGCCCTTGCCAGCCTGACTCGTCGAGGCCTCGGTTCAAAAGGCGTGGTCAAGGCCACAAACATGGCACCAATATGAGGTATGTCATATTACTTATCCGCGATTGTGTCTGTTACCGTGCGTCACGGCAATATGCCGCCGACGTGCTGGCGAAAAGGACCCAAGGGCTCGAACAGATAGCGGAGAACGTGATGAAGAGTGCCTGGGTATACGGCGTTGTACTCCTGGTTCTAGGTGTGACCGCCATATTCATCGCCGGGCTGCGACTGCGTGAGATCCCAGACTTGGCGATCGGGCATTCGACCAAGCCTCCGACGCTCGGACGAACGGGCGAGAAGGTCATCGACTACGAAATCGACGGTCCGGCAGGAACCCCGGTGCGGCTGTCGTATCTCGACGAGCAGGGCAACGTCAAGGACGTCTCGGCCGACCTCCCGTGGCGGACTTCGTTGCGCACCCACAAACTGACTCTCCCGACGGGTGTGGTCGCCCAATCGGACGCCGACCAGGTCTCGTGCCGGATAGTCGTCGATGGGCAATCCCGTGATGCGCAGGTGTCGAAAGGGCGGTTCGCCTCGGTCAACTGCACGGTGCCGGTGTCATGAACGAGCGGATGACGCGCGCCTCGATCCGCACGCGTGAAGTGCTCGTCCGAATGCGCGCGGAGTTATCGGTGCCGTTCGACCGGACGCTTGCGCGCCGCGCGCCGGGCCGACCGTTGCTGGCGCGGCTGCTGTACATGTTCTCGGTACCGATCATCGCGGTGTGGTTGCTTGTCGCGGGCGGGCTCAATCTCTTTGTCCCGCAACTGGAAACGGTGGTCAACGGGCACGCCGAATCCTTTCTTCCGGACGAGGCCTCCTCGGTGCAGGCGATCGTCAAGATGGGCAACTCCTTCGGCGGGGCAGGCACGAACAACTTCGTCTATGTGCTGCTCGAAGGCGACGCTCCGCTCGGCAATGACGCGCACCGCTATTACACGGCGCTGCTCAACCGGCTGACCCAGGACAAAAAACACGTCAACTCCGCGATGGACCTGTGGTCCAACCCGAACTTCTCCCCGGCCAGCGAGAGTTCCGACGGGAAAGCGTCGTTCGTGCTGCTCAACCTGGCCGGGAATATGGGCACGGCGCTGGCCATGGAATCCACGCAGGCGGCCAGGGACATCATCGCGGACACCCCGCCACCGCCGGGAATCAAGGTGCACCTGACGGGTCCGTCCGCGGTCGTCAACGATGAACTCGTCGCGATCAACGATTCGATGCTGCTGCTCATCGTCGTGTGCGCCGGCCTGGTCGGTGCGGTGCTGCTCTTCGTCTATCGCTCGCCGATCACGGTCGCGATGCCGCTGCTGACGGTCGGAATGGGTCTCGCGGTGGCCAGGCCCGTGGTGGCCTATCTCGGCCAGCACGAGGTAATCGGTGTCTCGATCTTCGCGTCCGCGTTGCTCGCGGTGATCGTGCTCGGGGCGGGCACGAACTACGGCATCTTCCTGCTCGGTAGATATCAGGAGGCCCGCCGCGCGGGCGAGGATCCGGAAACCGCGTATTACACAGCGCTGCACGGGGTTCTGCACATCATCGTGGCATCGGGTTTGACGGTGGCCGGTGCGACCGCGTGCATGTCCGTCACCCGACTCGCGATCTTCAGCACCTCCGGCTTGCCGTGCACGATCGCGGTAAGCGTCACTCTCGCTGCGGCATTGACGCTGGGACCCGCATTGCTGGCGCTCGGCAGTCGTCTCGGTTTCCTGGAGCCGCGTCCGCAGTCGTCGCAGCGTCGGTGGCGGCGGATCGCGACCTCCGTGGTCCGCTGGCCGGCCCCGGTGCTCGTTGCCAGCCTCATCGTGCTGGTGCTCGCGATCCTTGTGCTGCCGACCTTCCGGCCGAGCTACAACGAGCGCATCGCCCAGCCGAGTGATTCGCCCGCGAACCTGGGGATCGCGGCGGCCGACCGCCATCTGCCGCCGAACATCATGGCGCCGAGCATGTTTCTCGTCGAATCCGATCACGACTTGCGCAATCCTGCGGATCTGATCGCGCTCGCGAAGCTGACCAACGCGGTGCTGGCGGTTCCTGGAGTCAGTGCGGTGCAAGGTATTACGCGACCACTGACGACACCGCTGGAAGAAGGCACGCTGACCAATCAGGCGGGCTACATCGGCAACCGCTTCACTCAGCTGAAGAGCATGCTCACCCCGCGGCTCGACGACTTGACCGGCCTTGCCGGGCGGATCGATCAGTTGAATCTCACGATCAAAGGGGTGCAGACTGCGCTCGGCACGGGTGAACAGGGGTTCGCCCAGGTGAACAGCAGCGCCGTCGCGTTGCAGTCGGCCGTTGGTGGCGTGGTCGAGAAGCTGAACTCGTTGCGGGATACCGCCGGGCCCGCAAAGCAATTCGTGAACTCGATCCCGAATTGCCAAGACGTTCGGGCCTGCCAGGCGGCGGCCACCGGGTTCTCGTTGTTCGACGATGTGGGGCGGCTCGACAGCACCGTCGACGGACTCGTGAGCGGTGCGCAGACTGCCTCACAAGCACTTCCGCAGCTCGGCGCCCAAATCGCGAGCCTGCAGGATTTCATCACCCAGGTGAACGGTGTGCTCGCACCGCTGCAGGGCACGCTGAACATCCTGCTCCCGCAGATATCGGAGATGACGCAATTCCTGGACGAAGTCAGCAAGGGGTTCACCGCGGGCGATCCCAACGGGTTCTTCTTCTTGCCGAGTCAAGCTTTCGATAGCCCGCTCTTCAAAAGTGCGCTGCCGTACTTCTTTTCGCCGGACGGCAAGGTGACGCGGATGGTGGTGACGCCGCAGATGGAGGGCTTCAGTCGGGAGGCCATGGATCTGAGCGCGAAGATCATCCCGGCCTCGCTGCAGGCGATGAAGGGCACGTCGCTGGCCGGAAGTACGGTCAGTGTCGGCGGTCCCGGCGGCACGTTGCTCAATATCGAGGCCTTTGCCAAGGAGGACTTCATCACCAGCGTGGCGGCCGCGTTCGCCTTCGTGTTCTGTGTGGTCTTGATCTTGCTGCGCAGTCTCGTCGCGGCTGTCGCGGTGATCAGCACCGTCGCGCTGTCCTACCTGTCCGCCTTGGGACTGACAGTTCTTATCTGGCAACACATCATCGGCAATCCGTTGCACTGGTCGGTGGCGCCGGTGTCGTTCATATTCCTGGTCGCCGTGGGCGCGGACTACAACATGCTGTTGGTGAGCCGATTCAAAGAAGAGCTGGCGGCGGGCATCAATACCGGAATCATCCGGTCGATGGTGAATACCGGCGGGGTGGTCACCACCGCGGGTCTCGTCTTCGGCGTGACGATGTTCGCCATGCTGGTGAGTTACGCGCACAACATCGCCCAAATCGGCACCACCGTCGGCATCGGGTTGTTCCTCGACACGCTCATCGTTCGGTCGTTCGTCGTGCCCGCCATCGCGGCGCTGGCCGGCCGCTGGTTCTGGTGGCCGATCAACATCCATCGGATGCGTAGACCCGCGGCCGACCCGGCGTGATACACCGGACAGCATGCGGCTGCTCATCATCTCCGACACGCACGTGCCGCCGCGCGCGCGGGACATGCCGGAGCAACTCTGGCGCGAGGTGGACGCGGCCGATGTGGTCGTGCACGCGGGCGACTGGGTCGAGGTGACACTGCTGGATCGGCTCGAGGCGCGCAGCAAGCGCCTGATCGGCGTCTACGGCAACAACGACGGCCCGCCGCTGCGTGCTCGGTTACCGGAAATCGCCCATGCCGAATTGGACGGGTTGCGGCTGGCCGTGGTGCACGAGACCGGACCTGCCAAGGGTCGCGAGCAGCGGTGCGCGCGGGACTTCCCGGACACCGACGTGCTGGTGTTCGGGCACAGTCACATTCCGTGGGACACGGTCACGGAGACCGGGTTGCGACTGCTCAACCCGGGCTCGCCGACGGATCGGCGGCGGCAGCCCGAGCACACATACCTGACGGCGCATGTCAGCGCGGGTCAGCTGAGTGACGTTGTACTGCACGTCATTCCGCGCTCGTAGGTCAGGACCGAGTGGCGAGGTAGATCGTGTTGGTCGACCGGCCCCGGGTGAGTGGGTTGTCGAAGGCGACCTGTTCGGCCTCGACATCGGTGAAGACGGATTCGAGGATCGACAGGAATTCGTCGTCCGGAGCATCGTCGGACCAGAGCGCGAACGTGCCCTGCGGAACGAGATGTGCGGACAACGCCCGCAACCCGTCGCGGGTGTAGAACGTCCCATGCGGGTGATGCAGCACATGACGTGGCGAATGGTCGATATCCAGCAGAATCGCATCGTAGGTCCGCCCAGGACTGTCCGGATCGAACCCGACCGCACCCGCCGCCGCGGCGAAGAAGTCGGCACACACCAGCGAGACCCGGCTGTCCGCAGTCAACCCGGCAGTAGGCAGCAAATCGCGGTTGTGCCAGTCGATCACCGCATCCGAGTACTCGACAACGGTGACATTCCGAACCCTGGTGTCCCGCAACGCCTCCTGCGCGGTATACCCCAACCCGAGCCCACCGACGATCACGGCCAAATCCGCACCCTGAGTACGCGCCAACCCCAACCGAGCAAGCTCCCGCTCCGCCACGGTGAACAAACTCGACATGAGGTACTCGTCCCCGAGCTTCACCTCATAAACATCAGCCCGCGCAACGGGATCGAACCGCCGCCGCAAACTGATCTCACCCATCGGTGTCTGCTGCCAGCCGAGTTCCTCGAAGCGTGCGCTCATCGCAGTCACGATAGGCGCTCGGCACGACCGAAAACGGGAGGAGTCCAGTGGACTCCTCCCGTGTGGTTCTCGGTGCGGCAGATCAGTGCGGCAGCTCCATGCCCTGGGCGAGCAGGGGCCAGGAATCGTGCAGGGCCTGTTCCCAGTACGGCCAGTAGTGGGTGCCGACGGGGTTGAATTGGTAGGTCGCCGGGATGTTCAGCGAGTCGAGGCGGCTCTTCAGGTTGCTGGTGCAGCCGTTGACGGCGGCCTCGATGATGACGCCGAGGCCGAGGTTGACCGCGCCGGTGGGGCCGGGCGAGCTACCGAGGTAGTAGTTGACGTCATCGATCACCGGGATGCCGCTGCCGCTGGAGATGTAGAGCTGGGTGCCGCGCAGCTTCTCGGCGTTGATGACCGGGTCGTTCTCGCGCCACAGCGGGCTGTCGGACGGGCCGTACATGTTCTTGGTGTCGCCGCCCGCCCACGTCTCGGTGGCGAGTTTCACGAACTGCTGACCGGCCGGGTCGGCGATCTGCGCGCATCCGCTGTACGCGGCGACGGTCTTCCACAGGCCGGGCTTGGCCTCGGCCAGCTGCAGCACCGAGGTGCCGGAGGTCGACAGACCGGTCAGCGCGTTGCGTCCGGTGGACTGCAGCGTCTGGTCGAGCAGCGGGGGCAGCTCCTCCGTGAAGAAGGTCTTCCACTTGTTCACGCCGAGGGCGGGGTCGGCTTTCAGCCAATCGGTGTAGTAACTACCGCGACCGCCGACCGGCTGGATGACGTTGACCGGCTTGTCGGCCAGCCACTCTAGCGCGTTGGTCTGGGCCTGCCAGCTCGCGGTGCCCTCACCGCCGTCGAGGCCGTTGAGCATGTAGAGGTTCGGCGCGGGCTTGGACTCGTCGGCCGGACGCTGCACGTCGATCTTGATCTCGGTGCCCATCGAGGCGGAGTAGACCTTGAGGTGCCAGGTGCGCCCGTCCTTGGCGATGGACGCGACGGCCGACGGTTTCTGCGGCTCAGCCGAGGCGGTGCCGCCCAGCAGGCTCACGGACAACGTGGCGGCGAGCGCTACAACGGTGGTCCGCAAAGCGCTGGTGGTGCGTAGTGCGGAAAGCTTCATCGGACATGCATCTATCTAGTACTCCCTATCGGCTGTGCTTCGACCGGCGCGGGCCGCCCCAATCCCCACACAGTGCGTCTTCCGTCGAGGCAAAACTGTTACACATCAGTGCCGCTGGGTGGACTGTACCCAGGTCGGCTGACGCGTAGGGGCGTCGGCATCGAGATGCTCGGCGCCACCGCCGATCCAGCCTGCGGCGAGCCGACCGGGCGCCTGAATCCCAACGGGCGCAAGCAAAGTCGGTCGGAGACGACCTTATCCCATCGGGTTGTCGATGTCCCAATGCGAACCGAAGGTCCTGACCGTACTTTAGGGAGGGGCTATCCGACAGAATGGTCGACGTAATCAAACCATCATAGTTTTCTAATTATATCCAAAGACTATATGTGCGTTGAGTCACGGAGTTGCCGTGTAGTCTGGTCGTAGCAAATAGCGCGCAATGCGGCTGATGTGTAAGTGTTTGCAAATAGGACGTTGTTTGTTAACCATATCCGGCCAAGATCGTGCATGTCAGTCGGCTCAGCGCCCGCCTGGCGTCGGTGTGGATTGCCCCCTGTACGTGAGGCTTTTGTGCAGGTGCCGGTTTGCTGGCGGCGGTGGGCGGTTGATGACAAAGGTCTGTGACGCCCCGAAGCCGAGTGGCGCTTACGCGTCCTTTCGGTGCGCAATGTGTGCCATTCCCATACCATTCCAGAGAAAGAGCTATTGGATGGCTAATTTCAATTGGAAAGCCAAATGTGCGGTAGATCGGTCGGTTCGTGATAGGAATCCGACGGTTGGGGGCGACGGCGACGTCACCGACCCGAAAGGGTCTACCTGTCGCGAACTGGTCAAGTGACCAATAACCGGCGACGAACGGTGAGCAATCTGCTGAAGTAAAGCAATGTGTAGGGGAGGCAGGTGTGAGGGAAAACGCGTCCGGGCCAGTGCGAGAACCAGTGCGCACGCGCCCAGTGCCCCGACGGCCCAAGGCAGCGATCCTGCCGCGGCTGTTGGCGGTGGCGGCGGAGGCCGACCCCGATGGGGTGGCCGTGGTGTTCGGCGGGGCGGTGCTCCGCTATCGCGAGCTCGACGAGGTGTCGTCGCGGTTGGCGCGATTGTTGATCGGGCGCGAAGTCGGCCCTGGGGACCTTGTCGCGGTGGCTATCGCGTCGCCGATCGGCGCGGTGTCGGCGATGTGGGCGGTGGCGAAAACCGGGGCGGGCTTCGTCGTGGTCGATGCGAATGAGTCAGCGGAGCAGGCGGAGTACCTGCTGTCCGATGCGCGACCGGCGATCGGTCTCATGGCGGGCACACCGTGGTCTGGATCGAGTGCGGCGCAGGGCTCGATCGAGTGGCTGCTGGTCGATGATCCCGGTGTGCGGGGCGAACTCGCCCAGCTGTCGAGCGATCCCGTGACGTATGAGGATCGGTTACGTCCCATCCAAGAGGATGACATCGCCTTCGTGACCGCCGGCTCGACGGGCATATACGACGCCGTGCCGGTGAAGCAGGCAGACGTAGCCGCAATCGGCGCGGGGCCGGATCGGCACCGGCTATCGGGACCCCTCGGCGAGTTCTTCTCCACACTCTTCCCCCGCTCGGCGTCTCCCGTGCAGGGAAAGACACTCAGCGAGTTGTTCGACGACGTGGTGGCGACGCACCCCGACGCGACGGCGGTCAAATTCGGCGCCGAGACACTGACCTACCGCGACTTGGATATCCAGGCGAACAGGCTGGCGCGCAAGCTGATTGCGCTGGGCATCGGCCCGGAGCCGCTGGTGGCGGTGGCGTTGCCCCGATCGCTGGACCTGGTGGTCGCCTTGCTCGCGACGGTGAAGGCGGGCGGCGGCTACCTGCCGGTCGATCCGGCGTACCCGGCGGATCGGATCACCTACTTGCTCGCCGATGCCGAGCCGATGTGTGTGGTGACGGAGCCGGGCAGCACCCTGCCCATCGCGGCACCCTCGATCACGGTGCGCGACAGCGACCTTCCCGACCTGGACGGCTCGCCGATCACCGACGCGGACCGAGCGATCGCACTGCGCCCGGAGAACCTCGCGTACGTGATCTACACGTCCGGTTCGACGGGACGCCCCAAAGGGGTGCAGATCCCGCACCGCAATGTCGTGACTTTGTTCGCGAATACGCGGGCGCAGTTCAACTTCGACCACCGCGATGTGTGGACGATGTTCCATTCGTACGCGTTCGACTTCTCGGTCTGGGAACTGTGGGGACCGCTGCTGCACGGCGGCACGTTGGTTGTCGTGGACTACGACACCTCGCGAGCCGCCGATCAGTTCCTGGAGTTGCTGCGCGACGAGCGGGTGACCGTACTCAACCAAACCCCTTCGGCGTTCTATCAGTTGGCCGAAGCGGACCGCACGGCATCGGCGACCGTCCCGTTGTCGTTGCGGTACATCGTGTTCGGCGGCGAGGCGCTCGAGTTCCACCGACTCGACGACTGGCGCGCCCGCCACGGCGAGATGCAACTGGTGAACATGTACGGCATCACCGAAACGACCGTCCACGCGACCATTCATCGAGTCTCGGCGAGCAACCGCAGCGTAATCGGCTCTGCCATACCGGGTTTGCGAATCTGGGTGTTGGACGACCGCTTGAATCCGGTGCCGACCGGGGTCGCGGGCGAGATCTACCTCGCCGGAACGCAATTGGCGCGCGGCTATCTCGGCAACGCCGGATTGACGGCCGCGCGGTTCGTGGCCAACCCCTTCGTAGCAGGCGGCTCCCGCCTGTACCGCTCCGGCGACCTGGCCTCGTGGAACGCCGACGGCGATCTCGTATACCTGGGACGTGCCGACGACCAAGTGAAGGTGCGTGGCTTCCGCATCGAACTCGGCGAGATCGAGGCTGCCGTGCTGGCCATGGAATCGGTTCGCCAAGCCGCCGTGGTCGTTCGCGAGGATGCGCCAGGCGACCAGCGCATCGTGGCGTATCTGGTTGGGCAACCGGACATCCCAGCGTTGCGCACCGAGGTGGCGCGGGTGTTGCCCGACTACATGGTTCCCGCGGCCTTCGTTGTCATCGACGCGATACCGCTGACCGCGCACGGCAAGTTGGATCGTAAGGCGCTACCCGCGCCGGTAGTCGAAACCGCGGTGTTCCGTGCGCCGGAAAACGCCGTCGAAGAAGCAGTGGCCGACGTGTTCGCGACGGTGCTCGGCGTCGCCCGAACGGGCTTGAACGACAACTTCTTCGCACTCGGCGGCAACTCGCTGCTGGCCACGCAGGTCGCGGCCCGGCTCGGTGCGGCATTGGACGCGCGGGTGCCCGCCCGCCTGCTGTTCACCGCGCCGACGGTGGCCGCGTTGGCCGCCGAGATCGGACGGCACCTGGGCGCCGGGGGTCGCCGGGCGTTGGTGGCCGGGCCTCGGCCGGAGCAGATCCCGCTGTCGATGGCCCAGCAGCGAATGTGGTTCCTCAACCAGTTCGACCGGGATTCGGCGGTTTACAACATCCCCATCGCGGTGCGGCTGACCGGCGATCTGGAAGTCGCGGCACTGCGCCAGGCCATCGCGGACGTGATAGCGCGGCACGAGATACTGCGCACGGTGTATCCGCAGCACAATGGTGTTGCCTACCAGTCGATCCGGACCGCCGAGGAAGCCGTTATCGACCTCGCTCCGGAATCGGTCGAGGCGGCTACGGTGCTGCCGCGGATTGTCGAAGTGGCTTCCGCGGGCTTCGACGTAGCGGCCGAGATTCCGTTGCGGGCCAACCTATTCCGTGTCGAGACCGATGATGCCCTCGAAACCGAACACGTGCTGGTGTTCGTCGCCCACCACATCTGCAGTGACGGTTGGTCGATGGTGCCGCTGACCCGCGACGTGATGATGGCGTACGCGGCCAGATCGGCTGGTGCAGCACCGGATTGGGCGCCGCTACCGGTACAGTACGCCGACTTCAGCATCTGGCAGCGGGAAACGCTCGGCGCCGAGACCGACCCGGACAGCGTGCTCTCGCGGCAGATCGAATACTGGCGTACCGCGCTGGCCGACCTGCCCGACGAGCTCGAACTGCCCTTCGACCGGCCTCGACCACCCATGCGATCGTTCACCGGTGGGCACGTGCCGTTTTCGATCGACGGCGAGGTGGTACGCGAACTGTCCGAGCTCGCCCGAGCGCACAATGCGACGCTGTTCATGGTGCTGCACACCGCGCTGGCGATCTTCCTGGCCCGCTGGTCGGGCACCGACGACATCGCCGTCGGCACGGCGGTGGCGGGTCGCGGCGAGTCCGAACTCGATGCGGTGATCGGCATGTTCGTCAACACGCTGGTACTGCGCACCCGGGTCCACGGGCAGGAGAGCTTCGGTGCGCTGCTCGAGCAGGTCCGCGAAGTAGATCTGCAGGCGTTCGAGCACGCCGATATCCCGTTCGAGCGGCTGGTGGAATCGCTGAACCCGGATCGGTCGACGGCACGAAACCCGTTGTTCCAGGTCGGGTTCGTCTTCCAGAACCTGCCGGATGCCGCCTTCGAGTTGCCTGGATTGCAGGTCGCCGCAGTCGATTTCGAGCCGGGCATCGAGAAGTTCGACCTGTCTCTGGCGGTCCGGGAGACGGCTGCGGGCATGGCCGCGCAGTTCTCCTTCGCGCGAGACCTGTTCGACGAAGCCACGATCCGGGTGCTGGCGGACCGGTTCGTGCGGATGCTGGCGGCAATCGTCGCGCGGCCGCAACTACCCGTCGGCGACCTTGCGCTGCTGACCGACGACGAGTACGCCGCGTTGACCCGGGCCCAGCCTGCCGCGGCGGGCGCGCTTATGCCGGACCTGATGATTCGTGGTGTGCGTTGGGGGCGTGACCGGATCGCGGTGCGCGATCAAGGTCTATCGATCACCTACGGTGAACTCGACGACCATTCGTCCAGGCTGGCGCGATTCCTCATCGGTCTCGGAGTGGGACCGGAACGCATTGTCGCGCTGGCTTTCCCGCGCTCGCGTCAGATGCTCGTAGCGGCGCTGGCGGTCACCAAAGCCGGTGGTGCGTATGTGCCCGTCGATCCGACCTATCCGGTGGACCGGATGCGGCACATGGTGACCGATTCGGCGGCGATGATCGGCCTGACCGACACCGAATACGTCGATCGCCTGCCCGACGAGGTGACCTGGCTGATGCTCGATCACCCGGCCATCGCGACGGTGTGCGCGCGACGATCCGCGCTGCCGATCACCGATGCCGACCGGATTGCGCCACTGCGCCTGCACAATCCGGCGTACCTGATCTACACCTCCGGTTCCACAGGCGTGCCGAAGGGCGTCATGGTCACCCACGCCGGACTGGCCGGGCTGATCGAGCACACCGTGGGTGTCCTCGGGCTCGAACCGAACCATCGACTGCTGCACTCGATTTCGCCGAGCTTCGACCCGGCGGTATTGGAGTGGTTGTGTACGTTGTCGGTCGGCGCGACCCTGGTCATCATGCCGCCCACCGTGATCGGCGGGCCCGAGTTCGCGACGGTACTGCGCGACGAGCAAGTGACGCATTGCAGCGTCACCCCGGCGGTGCTGAGCACCGTCGATCCCACCGGCGTGTCAACCGGGACTTTGCTGGTCGGCGGTGACGTCACCGCACCGGAGTTGGTGGCGAAGTGGCAGCCTGGCCGCCGGTACATCAACGCCTATGGTCCGACCGAGGCCACCATCGCCGTGACCCTCGGCGCGCAGACCGCGGGCCGTGAGATCACCATCGGCGCACCGGTGCGCGGTGTCGCGGCATTGGTGCTGGACTCGCGACTGCATCCGGTACCGCCCGGCGTCACCGGTGAATTGTATTTGGCCGGGAAAGCATTGGCTCGCGGCTATCACGCGCGCGCCGGGCTCACTGCGGGCAGGTTCGTCGCCAACCCGTGGGGCGAGCCAGGTGCGCGCATGTTCCGTACGGGCGATCTGGTGCGCTGGTGCGCGCCGCCCGAACAGGCCGTCCCCGCGCAACAGCCGTGGGAGCTGAAGTACGTCGGACGATCGGACTTCCAGGTGAAGATCCGTGGCTTCCGCATCGAACTCGGCGAGATCGATGGGGTGCTCGGCAGCAACGAAGATGTCGACTTCGCGGTCACGATCGGCCACGAAACCCCCACCGGGGAAACGGTTCTGGTGTCGTATGTGCGTGCCGTAACCGGCCACGAGCTGGACACGGATCGGCTCACCGAGTACGCCGAGCGCAGCCTGCCACGGCATATGGTGCCCGCCGCGATCCTGGTGCTCGACGAGATTCCGCTGACACCGGTCGGCAAGCTGGACCGAAAGGCCTTGCCGGAGCCAACCTTCGGAGCCGCGGCCTTCCGTACACCTGGCACCCGAACCGAGGAGATCGTCGCCGAGGTGTTCGCGGAGGTGCTCGGCGTCGAACGGGTCGGCGCCGACGACGACTTCTTCGCTCGGGGCGGCACTTCGTTGCTCACCCTCACTCTGCAACACGCCCTGTCGGCCCGACTCGGCGTAGAGCTGCCGGTAGCGACGCTGTTCGGTGCCTCCACCGTGCGCGGCCTCGCCGCACGCATCGCGGGCCAGGACGCCCCGGTGCACAGCCCGGCCATGATCACCGCCGATGCCGTACTCGGACCGGAGGTTTCGACCGTCGACCTCGCCCCGATCCACCAGGGACGCGCGCGTGACGTGCTGTTGACCGGCGCGACCGGTTTCGTCGGGGCATACCTGCTGCGCGAGCTACTCGACCGGACCGACGTCGTCGTCTGGTGTCTGGTCCGTGCCGACTCCGTCCGCGCGGCACGCGACCGGATCAACGAAGCCTTAGAGCGCTACCAGCTGTGGGGTGACGCACCGGAGGCCCGAATCGTCCCCGTGCCAGGCGATCTCGCCGAACCGTCGCTCGGGCTGTCCGAGACCTGCCACGCGTGGCTCGCCGAACGGATCGACGTCATCTACCACAACGGCGCCCACGTCAATCACCTCGAGCCGTATTCCCGGCTGCGCGCCGCCAATGTCGAGGGCACCCGAGAGGTGTTGCGCCTGGCGACAACTCACCGGATCAAACCCGTCCATTTCGTCTCCACCATCAACACCGTGATCTCCACCGTCCACACCGACGCACCGGTCGACGAGGCCACCAGAATCAGCGCCGACGAACTGCCCGCGCAGGGATACATCGCGAGCAAATGGGCGGCAGAGCAACTGATCCTGCAAGCAGGCGAGCGCGGTGTGCCCACCCGGATCTACCGGCCCGGACTGGTTTCCGGCGATCTCCAGGTCGGCGTCAACAGCGCCGACGACTCGTTCTGGAACATGATCCGAGCGGCGGCGATCCTCGGGATGGCCCCCTACGTGGGTGCGGCCACGATCTCGCTGGCCCCGGTGACGTACGTGGCGCGCGCCATCGTGGAGATCTCCATCGGCCCCGCGACCGCCACCGCATACCACCTGGTGAACGACACACCACTGGCGATCCGCGACATCTTCGAGAGTCTGCGCAAGCGCGGACTGCCCATCGAGATCGCACCACTCGAAACCATCCAACTCCGGCTTGCCGACGAAGCGAACGCCCGCTACCTGGCGGGTGACGACTCCTTGGTGCGTGCCGCCCTGCTCGGCGGCAACTATGCGGGCGGCGCGGGCGAGCTCGTGGTGGATTGCACCAACACGCGAGAAACGCTGGCCGGGAGCGCGATCAGCTGCCTGCCGATCGACGAGAGCGTGCTCGACACCTACATCGGTGCCTTCATGAAGTCGGGATTCCTGCCGACTCCGATCGGGAGCGCCAACGAATAACGTTGTAGGTCAATCCACAATGCGCAGGTCTTCGATCTGCGTGCGCAGGTGGTCGAGCAGCTTCTCCGGGTCGTCGAAGTCGCCGGGGTGGATGGGTGCACCGAAGTGGATCGTCACTTGCTGGCGGCGGTCGAAGGCCGGCCCGGTGCCGCGGGTGCGCCGCATCGGCAGCACCCGATCGGTGCCGGTGGTGCCGACGGGAATGATCGGAACCCCGGTCGCCAGCGCAAGTTTCGCTACACCCGGTTTGTAAGTCTCATGCTCTCCGGCAGCGACAAGTCGCCCCTCCGGATAGATGAGCAGCACCCCACCGTGCCGGAGAATCTGCTCGGCCTGCGACAGCGCGGACTGCCCGGACTCGCTGTTGCGGCGCAACACCGGAATCTGGCCGAGCCGCCGCACCAGCCACCCCACCACCGGCCACGACCACAGTTCCGCCATGGCGATGGCGACGGCTCGTCGCCGCAGCGCGCCCCAGAGGAAGACCGCGTCCAGCATCGAGATGTGATTGCTGGCCACGATCACCGGCCCGGTCTTCGGCACCGCTTCGCGGCCGATCACCGTGACGCGCACGACATTCGACCAGGCCAGCGTGCGCAGCACCCGCCGCACCAGCTTCGTGGTCAGCCACGCGCGCTTACCGAGCCCCTTCGGCCGCCGTACCGATTCCTCGTTCATTGCTACCCCCACACGGTGCGGTCGGCTCGAAATTCCAACCCTCGAACCAGGTTACCGACGCCGGTAACCCGAACCGCCCGTGCGGGATCCAGATTGCTGGTCAACAGTGCACGTCGACTGTCACTTGAAGCGTGCCGCCAGGAGGTCGAGGGTGCTCATGACATTGCGGTAGTCCGGGCGCTGGCTGGTCGCGGGCAGCTCATAGACCTGGCCGGACCGGAAGGCCGGGAGATTGGCCAGCATCGGGTCCTGCTTCAGCTGGTCGAGGGTGCGACCGCCGTCGAGCTGGATGACGATCAACGCGGGGGCATCGACGACGGTGGTCAGCAGTTCCGGACTGAACGACACCCAGTCCGCCGCGGCTGGCCGCGAGGGGTTACCGGCCTTGGCCTCCACCTGCTTGTCGATGGTGAAGCCGGCCTCGGTCAGCAGCGTGGCCAGCGGGGTGCCGGGTGCGATCACCGACGGCTTCAGGTCCTTGCGTGACTGGAAGACGGAGACCGCGCCCTGCGGCGGCTTGATCGAGGACCTGACCTTCGCGACCTTGTCGTTGTACTGGCCGATCAGCCCGTCCACCCGGTCGGCCCGGCCCACCGCGTCCGCGACCGCCTTCAGTTGGTCCTGCCAGTTGGTGAAGGTGGTCGACACCAGCACGGTCGGGGCGATGGCGGAGAGCTGATCGTAGGCCTGGATGGACTGCTGGGCGGGGAAGCCCTGCCCGCCACCGATGATCAGGTCCGGCTGCTGGGCGGCGATGAACTCCAGATTGATGTCGTCGCCGGACGGAAGCAGCGCGGTGCCTTGCTTTTTGGCGTCCGCGTCCCAGGCCGCCGGGAACTCGCCCGGCTTCAGCGTGACGCCGAGTACCCGCGGGTCCGCGGCCTTCACCGGGACACCGAGGTCGAAGAGATACCCGGCGAGCGCGCCGTTGACCACGGCGATGCGCTGCGGATTCGCCGGAACCGTGATGGCGCCGCGCTCGGTCTGCACCTGCCGGGTGGCGGACTTGTCGGCCGGGTCCGAGGTGGAACTGCTACACCCGGCCACCGCGACCAGCGCGAGTATCAACAGGGCGACGACGGCGCGTAAGCGGGCCGTCATTCGGTACAGCGTCATGAATCGGTGATCCTTATCGTGTTGTTGGACAAGCTCATTCGCGGGCCGAACCGGTCAGCCCACCTGTGCGGCATTGTGTGCGAGCGGAATGACCAGCGGCGCACCGGTTTCCGGGTCGTCGATAATCCGGCAGCCGAGATCGAAGACCTCCCGCACCAACTCGGCGGTGACGATGTCGGCGGGCGCACCCGCCGCGACCACCCGGCCGTCCTTCATGGCGATGAGATGGCCCGCGTAACGGAAGGCGTGGTTCAGGTCGTGCAGGACGGCGACCACGGTGCGGCCGGACTCGCGATTCAGCGATCGGCACAGATCGAGCAGATTGATCTGATGCGCGATGTCCAGATAGGTGGTCGGCTCGTCGAGCAGGATCATCGGGGTGTCCTGGGCGAGCACCATCGCGATCCAGACCCGTTGGCGCTGACCGCCGGACAGCTCGTCCACCGGCCGGGCCGACAGGTCCGTCACACCCGTCGCCGCCATGGCCGCGGCCACCGCGTCCTCGTCCGCCTTCGACCATTGCCGCAACAGCGACTGGTGCGGGTATCGGCCGCGGGCAACCAGATCGGCGACCCGGATGCCGTCCGGCGCGATCGAGGACTGCGGGAGCAGCCCGATCCGGCGCGCCACCTCCTTCGCCGGATACGTCGCGATCGCCTTCCCATCCAGCAGCACCGCACCGGATTCGGGCGTGAGCAACCGGGCCAGTGCGCGCAACAGCGTGGACTTACCGCAGGCGTTCGGGCCGATGACGACGGTGAATTCACCGTCCGGGATGTCCACCGACAGCTGGTCGCTGATCGTGCGGCCGCGGTAACCGAGGCGAACCCGATCTGCCCGCAGCGCGGCGGTTTTCGCCTCGTCCGCGCCCGATTCGACCTGGGGATCATGCTTTTCGTTCATCGTCATTTCCTCTAGGTCCGCCGAGCCTCGGTCACCAGCAGATACGCCAGATACACGCCGCCGATCGACACGGTCACCACGCCGACCGGCAGCTGAGTCGGCGCGAAGGCTCGCTGCGCGACCCAGTCGCCGGTGATCAGCAGCAGCGCCCCCATCGCCGCGGCGGGCACGAGCGCGGTGGACGGCGTGCGCGCCAGCCGACGACCCAACTGCGGTGCCGCAAGGGCGACGAACGCGATCGGCCCGGCGACCGCGGTGGCCACCGACGTGAGCGCGACGCTCAGCACGATCAGCAGCAGCCGCGCCCGCCCCACCTTGACGCCGAACGCACGCGCCAGATCGTCACCCAGTTCCAGGACGTGCAATCGAGGCGCGGCCGGGATCACCACAATGGTCAGCACGGCCAACAGTACGAGCGCGGGCCCGACCTGTGTCCACGACAAACCGCTCAGCGAACCCGCGCCCCAAGCGGCGGCCGACATTGCCGAATTCAGATCGGCACGCAGAATCAGCCAGGTGTTGACCGAGGCCAACATGGCGCTCACACCGATACCGATGATGATCAGCCGGAAACCGGTCACGTTGTGCCGGAAGGCAAGTAGCTGGATGACCACTGCCGCGCCGAGGCCACCGAGCAACGCGCCGAGGGCGGTCTGGAAGTGGCCGCCGCCGAGCATGAGCATGGCGATCAGCGCGCCGGTGTAGGCGCCGGTGTTGAAGCCGACGATATCCGGGCTGCCCAACGGATTTCGGGTCACCGATTGCAGGATCGCACCGCTCAGGCCCAGCGCCGCGCCGAGTGCGAGAGCCAGGACCACTCGAGGAAAACGCCACTGCCACACGACAAGCCGTTCGAACCGGTTGTCCCCGACGAACAGCACGCGCAGCACCCGATCGGGTGGAATCGGGTAGTCGCCGGTGCCGAGCGCCAGCACGGCGATGACGAGGGCCGCGATCAGCAGCACCGCGCAGACCACCACGGTGCGTACTCCGATGCGCGCCGTGATCCCGGTGCGGCGGGACCGGAGCCGCAGCATCGACCGGCCGAAATCGATCCCGGAGCTCACGACGAACCAACCTGGTCGCGGCGGGCCAGCCAGATCAGCACCGGTGCGCCGAGGAACGCGCTCACCAATCCGGCGGGCACCTCGTCGGGCCGGATGATGATGCGGCCGATCACATCCGAGCCCAGCACCAGGATCGGCGCGAGCAGCATCGAGTAGGCGATGATCCAGCGTTGGTCGGCGCCGACGATCCAGCGTGCCACGTGCGGCACCGCCAAGCCGACGAAGGTGATCGGACCCACCGCCGCGGTCGCCGTGCCGCACAGCAGCGTGAGTGCCACCACGGTGAGCAGGCGGGTGCGCCCGACGTGGACGCCGAGCGAGCGCGCGAGGTCGTCGCCGAGCGCGAGGGAGTTGAGCGAGCGGGACGCGATGACCGCGGCGATCACACCGACGGCGATGAACGGGGCGGCGCCACCGATGACGTCATAACCACGGCCGGTCAGCGATCCCGAATCCCACTGCCGCCATTCATCGAAGGCCTTGGGGTGCAACAGGATCAAGCCCTTGGTCAGTCCGGTCAGCGCTGCGGTGACCGCGACACCCGCCAGGGTCAGCCGGATCGGGTCCGAACCCTGCCTGCCCGCGGTGCCCAACCGGTACACCACCAGCGACACCACGGCCGCCCCGGCGAACCCGAACCACACATACGACGTGATCTCGGTGACGCCGAGGAAGGCGACCGCGAGGGTGATGGCGAAGGCCGCGCCCGCGTTGACGCCGAGGAGGCCGGGATCGGCCAGCGGGTTGCGGGTGAGCCCCTGCATCAGGCAACCCGCGACACCGAGCGCGAGCCCGGCGAGCAGGCCGAGCAGGGTCCGCGGCACCCGGTATTCGGTGACGATCACATGATTGGGGGAGCCGTTACTGTCCCAGATCGCCGCCCAGATATCGGGGATCGACACGGACTTCGTGCCGACGACGAGGCTGAGCAGGCACGCCGCCGCCAGCACCGCCGCCGCGGACAACCACCCTGACCAGCGCCGGGGCTGGATTCTCGGTAGGTCCATCGGGTCGTTTCTCCACTATGTTCGACAATGATCGAACATAGCCTAGCCTTGCCTACCTTGGATGTGACAGCACGGTGCAAGCGCTGCGCAATCGGTGGGGATCAGGCTGTTCGCATGCGAAGCAATGCGGTGCGATCGACGGAATTCGAGACGGGGTCGGTGTGGTCGAGTGACGGCACGCCGATCGGCTATCGGCGGATCGGCCGTGGACCGGGCGTGATCCTGGTGCACGGCGCGATGATGACGGCGCAGCTGTTCGACGAGCTCGCCCGGGCACTGGCCGAGGACTTCACCGTCTACGCGCCCGATCGACGCGGTCGCGGCATGAGTGGGACGGTCGGGCCGGACTACGGGATCGGGGCCGAGATCGAGGATCTTGCCGCGCTGCTGCGAGAGACCGGCGCCCACAACGTGTTCGGGCTGAGCTCGGGTGCGGTGATCGCGCTGCGTGCGGCATTGGCGCTGCCGGAGATCACGAAGCTCGCGTTGTACGAGCCGCCGCTTGCCGCGGGCGGGGTGTCGCCGTTGACGTGGGCGGTACGTTATAACCGTGAGCTCGCCGAGGGCCGGATCGCCGCCGCGTTCGTCACCATCCTCAAGGGCACCGGCGACGTACGGAGCATCGCGTCGCTGCCGCGGTTCCTGCTGATGCCGGTTATGGCGTTGGCGTTGCGGATGGACAGTGGCCGCGACGGGGTGGCGTTGCGTGATCTCGTCCCGACTGGGCGCTACGACGTCGAGATCGTCCGCAGCGTCGGCGATCGGTGGGCGGAAGTGGCCGAACTGCGTTGCGACACACTGCTACTCGGAGGCACCAAAAGCATTGAGTATCTGAAGGAGGCGCTGGACCAACTGCACACGGTGCTGCCGGATGCGAGGTATGTGACGCTGGCTGGTGTCGGGCACACCGCGGCATTCAATGATGGGAAGCCTGAACTCGTTGCCGCGGAGCTGCGTCGCTTCTTCAGCTGATCCCGCGTCCAAGCGGTTGGCAACAACCCCAGACCCAACTGATGCACTTGCCGGGTCCCTCAGTGCCGAGTTTGCCGCTAGCCGTGGGGCCCCCTCAGGAGTGTTTGCATCTGATGGTGACTTCTGTACTTCATTCCGCATGTAGCCAGGTTTGCGCGAATGGTTGCTGGTGCCACGTCTGGAATGCAGTCGAGTCGCATGTAGTGCGTCAGCTACGAGAACGACAGCGGCACAGAGCAATCAGGCCTTAGACTTGCTGAATGGCCGCGGAGTCTATCGCTGAACTCTGCCCCTTCGGAAGTTGGTGACGGTATGTCCGATTTGCCACACAAGAGGATTGTGGTCATCGCCGATCCTGGCGAAACCGCTGCGGGTGCGCGGGGTATTCTGAATTTCCAACTCCCGACTCCCTATATACAAAATCCGCCGCCATCGCGATATTGCTTCTGGAAAGACATTCGGCTGTCGGCCGAGGACTCACAGGATTCGATCCCTGATCCGGAGATCTACTCTGTGACAACCTTTCCGACATCCACCGAGCTGTACGCCGCGACGAAGCTGTTCATCATCAGCTGGGACTCGGCCAACGGTGACCCGCTGTACCGGTCCGATGCCACATTGACGTACCTGCGAACGCAGGCGAGAGTCCATGTGGGCGAACTGATGAAAGGGCAGGCGATAGTCTTCATCGAGTCCCAGACGGCCCAGTCACGTCCGGTGCAGGAGTCCTACGACGCCGTGCTCGGGGCAGGCGAGCTCCGCGTCGTCACCGACTGGCCGAGTCGCGCAACCGCGCACGGCACCAGGGCGCGGCGGGACCGTGCACGGAAAAACCATCCGATTCTGCGTGGACTGTCCGATCCGTTGGACCCCGAGTTGAACCTGTGTAAGGCGCGACCACACGAGATCTTCGGTTATGTCCCAGACGAATTCATACCGAAGAACAGTGACGGACGGGCGAGAGGCGGAATACGCTACGACCCGCGAAATGGCATATCGACTTCCATTTGGTTCGGCTGGTTCACGTGGTGGGGCTCGGACTGGATACCGTTGCTGTACAACGACGGTCCCGATAGCGACAGAGGCCCGGTGCTCCTGGCCAAGGTGCGCGGTAAAGGACTGATATTGGCTTCCACGATGTGGATCTCGGCATCGCAGATCAAACTGGCGTCCCGTATAGCGGAGACGGCACTCTCGGACGAGTTGATGGAGGAAGTCCGTAAACACCACCGCAGTGCGAAGTTTCGACGCCGGGTGGTGGACGTCCTGGTTGGCTTCGGGTTCCTTGCCGCGTTGGTACTCGCGCTGATGGGGATGATCGCCGTTGCTCGCAGTCATGACCGGGAGTGGGTACTTTCGGTAACCGGGATCGGCATGGTCGGCGTCACCGTCGCGGCCTGGCAGTTCTTTGTGCAAAAGATTTGGTTCCGGCCGTTCGGCATCCCCTTCTATTCGGCGTGGCTACGGTCGGGCCGGATGGGGCGGCACAGCTAACTCACCGCACAGCCTGTGCCGCTACGCGGACGCCGCGACTCCGAAGGGGTCGTACTTGGTCGGTCGCCGACTGTGATCGGGACGTGGCGACTCGCCCTTGGATGCTGGAGGGATGCCCGATAGCGTCCGCTAGACTGCGTCCGCCCGCTGTCAACCGACATGGGCCCAGTGTCGGTCACTTTCGGGCAATGGAAGGGTATGGGCGTTGTCGGAGCGTGCCTGGTGGGACCGGCCATACGATGTCCGGAAGTACCCTTTCGACCAGCTCATGCGTTCGCACCTCGGTGTCGACACACTGGAAGATCTGCACAAGTACCACGATGTGCCGCGGCTGACGTCCGAGAACGAGCAAGCAACAGACCTGCATCGGCT
Organism: Nocardia sp. CA-128927; assembly: GCF_050955855.1. Lineage (NCBI taxonomy): Bacteria > Bacillati > Actinomycetota > Actinomycetes > Mycobacteriales > Nocardiaceae > Nocardia > Nocardia sp. CA-128927. The sequence continues at coordinate 1,899,558 of NZ_CP192087.1, forward strand.
GCTGTACAAGATCGGCCGCGAGTTCTACGACGTCTATGCCCGATTCGTTGCCGAATGGGTTCGGCCACTGTTCGGTGAGGACGTCGTGTACCAATCGAAGCCGAATTTCCGTTTTCAGGTGCCCGGCGACGTTGCCGTGGCAAAGTGGCATCGGGACAGCGAATCCGGACACCATCCGAGCGAGACCAATATCTGGGTGCCGTTGACTACGGTGAACGATCGAAATTGCGTCTGGCTGGAGTCGTCGAAGGGTGCGCGAGACTTCCAACCGGCCGTCGTTTCGGTCGGTTCGGCCCTTATCTTCAAGGCATCCAGCCTCGAGCACGGAAATGTGCCGAATACATCCGGCCGAACGAGAGTCAGTTTCGAATTCCGGGTCATCAGAGCTTCTGAATATCAGGATCGCGACGAGGTGTCGGTCAACCTCGGCAAGCGGTTCGCGGTCGGCGACTACTTCGAACAACTGCCGGCTGTTGTGGCGAGCTGTCCGGAACCTGTCCAAGCGGTGGGCAACAGCCCGATACCCCAGCTGATGCGCTGACGGTGCGGGCGAGATCCGTTGGCGGACAGACGCTGCCGAATCGGACCCGCGCTTCCATTGCCGACGACCGGCAGGTCCGCACCGGATTCCGTGGCAGCGGTCAGCATCACCTTGTCGGGTGCGCCGCGTACGGCCTGTCGGGAGATCGTCCGCGCCCCATCGGAGTAGGCCCGTTCCTCGGCGCGCCGCGGCATCCGCGACTCGACCGTCTTCAACGAAATGGCAACCGGTGCCCAGGTATACATCGCCTACCTGCTCCCCAAACCGGTTCTGGAGTGAGTGTGGTTGGTGCTGCACTGATTTCGTAAAGGTCGTCTTTGCCGTAGGGGGCGGCCATGCCGTCGACTCGGGTGGTGCTGCTGGCGTCGGCGCGAGCAGCGGCATAGCTGAATGTTTGTTCGACTCAGGTGAGTCCGCGCTGATCCGATGGAACCGATCAGCGCCGAGCAGCGTCAGATACTTTGCAAGGTAGTTATCTGCCGCTCAGCTTCGCGAACGACGATCACAGAATCAGTAGGTGCATGGATGACTGAAGATTTCCGAGTCAAGCCGGACGACGTGGATTTGGCGGCACGTGGGCTGTGGAAGATCGCCGAAGACAACAGTCAGGCTGTCGCCTACGCCCAGAAGTGGCTCGAAGTGCAAAGCAGCGGTGGTCTCGTTCTCACTCCGGTACTCGATCAGCTGCAGGAGGCGTGTGATCAGCTGAAGTCGAACTACGAGCGCTTGGGCACGGTGACCGACAACTCCTCGACCGAGCTCACCAACGCCTCGCGCATGTACCGGACCACTGATGCCAAGCGAGCCAAGGACATGGACGCCTACTACGGAAGGATCGGCAAGTGACAGCAACGACCGCCTACCCCGTCGAGAAGCTGTCCGAACCGCAATCCTCGGATCCGATTCATGACTACGTCGAGCTCGTGATCAGCGGCAACGGCCCCAGTTTGACGTATCACCTGAACAACCTCATTGCCATGGCGACCAGCCCGTTCGTGGCCGGCGGCGGCTTCAACTGCATCGCGACGATCACCAACAATCTCTCCGGCGACTGGGTCTCGCTGCAGAAGTCGGCTGACGCGATCGGCAAGCTGGCCGAGTACAACCAGGCCTACCACGAGTCGATCGATGCCGCGCTGAAGAATGTGGAAACGTCCTGGCAGGGGAACGCAGCCGAGAGCGCACGCGCGTATTTCGAGTCGCTGACCAAGGCTCTCGACGGCCAAGCCGACGCCTTGAGCAAAGTGGCCGACGAGATCTCCGCTTACGCTCTCGCCTCCTACGGTATGGCCAACGGAATCGCCGACCTGGTACAGACTCTCGGTGACCGCGCCATCCAATGGTTGGTCACCGAACTCGCGGCCGCCGCATCGGCTTCGACCGTCGTGGGCGCCGGAGTGGCGGCGGCGCTGGAGGCGGCCGCGGCGGCGTTGGCGGTGTACATGGCGGCTACGGTTGTCAAGATTATCGGCAACCTCGGCCACATGGTGAACGCCTCCGAGGCACTGGTCGGGGTGATGTCGGGAGGAATCAGCGCGGCGATGGAAGCGTCGAAGATTCCTGCGCTTCCCGCCTCTTCCTACGATCACCCCGGTGTGTCGTGATGAAGGGCGACAATGAGCCGATGCTCGATCTGGTCGGCAACGATATCGGCGTGTCACGGCATCTGTCGAAGGCGTTGAAGATCCTCGCCGACAGTCCCGGCATCGACAAAGACCTGCAGAAACAGCTGCGCGAGATCATGAATGGGCAGGGCAGCCTGCGCGATCTGGCCCGCAGCGAATCGTTCACCCGGTACAGCGAGGCCGCGATGTCGAAGATCGTTGCCGATACCGCGAGCAGAACACCCGAGGAGATCCAACGGCTGGCGGGAGCAGGAGAACGGATCCTCGACACCTACCGCAATGAGGTCCCCGACGTATCGTCTGCCGCGAGCAGTGCGCCGGAAACCGCGGCCCTCGAGTCCAAGTCGAGCCCGGCAGCCGTGACGCTGGCCGACCCGACTGCGCACCGCGGTGATCCGAGGGTGACGCGCAACGTGATTCCCGGAACGCGCAAACCGGACCGTGACCGGATCGTCGCCCCCGACGAACCCGATGATGACGATCTCTACTATCGGGATCGGCGTCAACGCGGATGGCTCGAATGAGCAAGGAGGGCCGATGGACCGCCGCCATCAAGTAGACGACCCCGCCGGTGACGACCGGCGAGGTCAGCCGCCGATGACGTATCAGCGGCCATGGACCGGCGCAGATGATGCGACGGTCCGGCTGCGCCGCTGCCGAGAACCGTTGCCGCACACCAAATTGCTGTACCGGGACAGTGTGGCGCGGACTGTCGATCCGCTCGAATTGGAGCTCGCCCAGGAACTTCCCGATCTCTGCAGCAGGCACGGACGTCCAGCATCGGCACGCAAGCCGATCAGAGTACCTTTCTACGATACGAAGCAGCACCCCAGGTTCCACCGCACCTCCGTGGAAAACTGGCACAGCAGGGTGCTTTCACCGATGTCGACGATCCTCGTCGGTGACTGGCCGGTTTGCGACCGGTGTGAGCGCTCCGGCCGAAACTCCCGCCGCATCGCCGCAGTGCTCGCAGCGGTGATGGCCGCCAACCTGCTCATCTTGACGATCCTGATCGTTGCCGCGTGGGCCGGGTACAAGGCCGACTTTCAGACAGTGGTCGAACCCTTGGTGTGGGCATTCTTTCCGGGCTCGATTCCCCTCGGCGCCTGCGCGGTGCTGCTGCTACTGCGCAGCGGAACGCAGCCAGCGGTGTTCCGACCGATCTATGACGAGCGATTCGCCTTCGTCCAAGCCCACCCGCGCTTTCGTGCAGCGTTGCAGGCCATCCCCGAGACGAGACAGCCCGACTTCTAGATTCTGACCGGCAGTTTGTCCAATCCTCGGAGGTTGATCCGACCGTTGCGCTCGACGTCACCGTCGATTCGGAGAGAGTCGAACCGGGACACGAGTCGTTCAACCGCGATGCGTCCCTCCAGCCGTGCCAGCGCAGGACCGAGGCAAGCGTGAGCGCCGGCTCCGAACGAGAGATGGCTGCGAGCATCGGGGCGACCAATATGCAGCTCCGCTGCGTGGGGCCCCCAAAACGACTCGTCGCGGTTAGCTGATCCGATACTCGCCAGCACTATCGACCCTGCTGGAATCTCGTGCTCGCCGACGGTGTACGGCGTGATCGTGATTCGGCGGCTCATCTGGACTGGGCTGTCGAACCGCAGGACTTCTTCGACAGTATTTGCCGCGATGCTGGGATCGGTCCGAAGTGATCGAAGCTGATCCGGCGCCTCGAGCAGCGCGAGCGTGCCGTTGGCGATCAGATTGACGGTCGTCTGATGCCCGGCGACGTACAGGAGTGCGACCTGTGCGATCAGCTCATTGCTGCTGAGTACATCTCCGTCCACCTCTGCGCAGATCAATGCTGAGAGCAGGTCGTCGGTCAGGTGCTTCCGCTTCCACGCGATCGAGTCGGTGACGATGGCGATCAGTTCGGTGTCAGCTTCGGCGATGGCAGCGAGGAGGGTGGGGTCGTTCACTGGCTCCAGCGAACGGACGAATGTTCCGGTGACCTCGCGGATTCGGGCGTGGCTCGCGTTCGGCATGCCCAGCATTTCTCCGATCACTGCGAACGGAAGCGGCGACGCAAGTTCATCGACCAGGTCGCAACGCCGCTTGTGCGCGATTCGATCGAGCGCGTTGTCGACGTGCCGAATCACGTTCGACTCGAGCTCGGCGATGGCACGCGGTGTGAATACCTTGGACACCAGTTTGCGCAGTCTGGTGTGGTCGGGGGGATCTCGATCGGCCATGGCGAGTCCGAACATGCGCCAGCCACGATCCCCGCCCGCTCGGTCTCGCAGCTCGCGGATGGGGCTCGGTGCCAAGTGCTTACTTTCGACCGAGAGATTGGATCGCAGCAGAGCCGACACATCGTGGTATTTGGTGAGTACCCAGAATCCGAGCGGATTGAAGCTGACCGGTGATTGGTCGCGCAACTCCGTGTAGTGCGGATATGGGTTGTTCGCGAATCCTGGTGCAAACGGGTTGAAGGTGATCGAGTTGGTCCGTTTCTCGGGGCGACCGGAGTCGGACCGACTTTCGAAGCCCGGTTCGAGATTATCGTTCTGTGCGGGTGATACACCGCTGATATCGTCCATGGAAAACTTCCTGATCGGCTGAACAATGTCCTGAGCTATCCCATGGCGTGGATCGAACTCTGCGTGGTGGGCCCGGCCTGCCGGTCAGCCCAGCTCGAGTGCGTCACAGCTTGGACAATGTGATCGGCAGCGAATCGACGGGCGCCGGCAATGCGCTGATGTCAATGCGCATCTCGTATTCGGGCGGGACCGACCATTCGTATCCACGCAGGAGATGATGCATCACTGCCTTGATCTCATACTGTGCGAAATAGAGTCCGATACATTTGTGAATTCCCGCGCCGAACGGGGCCCATGCCAATCGGTGTACTTTGTCCTCGGCTCGTTCTTTTGTGAATCGTTCCGGGTCGAAGATTTCAGGGTCACGCCAAATCTCTGCGCGTCGGTGATTGACATTGGTCGGCACAAAGATGAGCGTGCCTTTCGGTACGAAATAACCGCAGACTTCGGTGTCTTTGACGGCTCGTCGTGGTTCGAGCGGTGTCGGCGGGCAAAGGCGGGATGCTTCCTTGAAGACGAGCTCGACATCGGTGAGTCGCGATAGATCCTCGAACGAGAGGTCGATGTTCAGCTCCATCGATTGTGCTCGGGCACGGTCCTGCCATCGAGGGGTTTTAGCGGTGTAGTAGACCATGTTCGCCAGGGTCGTGGTAGTAGTGTCGTGTGCGGCCATCAAGAGGAAGATCATGTGGTCGACAATGTCTTGATCACTGAAACGGTGGCCGTCGCCACTTTCGGCATGGCACATCACCGACAACAGATCGGCGGTCTCGCTGCCGCGAGCATGATCGATCCGCTCGACGAGGAACTCTTCGAGTACCCGTCGCCCGCGTACCCCTTTCGACCAGCGACTACCCGGTAACGGTCGACGCAAGATAGCGCCACTCGCCCGCAGGCAGGCGATGAACGCGGCGTTGATTCTGTCAGCTTCGGGCCGCGGCAGTTTAGCGCCGAGGAAGACTTCGAGTGCGACATCGAGAGTCATTTTCTTGAGGTGCTGATAGATCGGCACGGGGTTGCCGTCTTCGACGCTGCCGACGGGAAGTGCGGCGATGTGGCGCGCGACAATCGGTTGTAGCTCTTGTAGGTATCCTTTGAGCACGGTCGGCGTGAACGCCTGTTGCATGATTGTTCGGTGGTGCCGGTGCTCCTCGAAGTCGAGCAACATCAAGCCGCGATCGAAGAAATTGCCGATCAATGGGCTCCAGCCCGGGCCGTTGGCGAATGCCTTCGCCTTGTTCATCAAGATTGTTTCCGCAGCGTTCGGCCCGCACGCGGCAACCCATTTTGTTCCGAACATATTGAGCACATGAACCGGCCCATACCGCTGTTCGTTGAGGCGGGCCTGTTCGAACAGATTCCGACGTTGGCGCAGCATCTGAATGATGCCGTTCGTGGACGGACCGGTGATCTGCTCGAGGCCGCTATCCGGCGGTGGGGCCGCCAACGACTGAGTTGTCATGACGAGTCTCCTGAAGTCGGGGCATTGGAACGGTCAGATCAGCCCTTCGGCCGACAGCGGATGCCTGGCAGTGATCTTTTCGGCACCCAGCCAGAGAGCACCCGCCATTTCGAGCATCTTCGGTTGCCCCATGAGATGCTGGCTGATCGTGGTGAGGTCGCGAAGATATCCCTCGATCGGGCAACTCCGATATATGGTCACGCTCCCGAGTACGTCTGCCAGGATGCGTACGGCATCGAGACATGCGCGAATCGTGTGAACATATGTGCCCGCCAAGGCTGCTCGCAGCCTGATCGGTGGTTCATCGCCCGACTCCAACGTAGTCCAGAGTTCGTCGAGCACGTCGTAAAGATAGCTACGCGCTGAACCGACCATCGCATGCGCTTGCGCGACACCGGCACGGATCCGCGGGTCCTCACGGGCTGGTCGCATCTCGGGCACCAGCATCTTGTCGGCCAGGATCTGTTCGGCCACTTCGAGTGAGGCACGAGCTATTCCGAGCGGTACTCCGGGTACGTTCGCGAAGAACATACCGGGCCACGCATAGAGAGGGCCTTCCCGACGACGCTGCCGAAGATCGCGGAATCGGAAAGTTTGATCGAGAGGGACGAATGCGTCGGAAATTCGATAATCGTGGCTGCCGCTACCGGCGAGGCCGGTCGTGTGCCAGGTATCGAGTATTTCGAAGTCTTCGGCAGGCAGCAACGCTATGCGTATTTCGGGGCGTCCGACCTCGGTGAGCACAGGGGCGCCATTGTCGAAAACCACGGCACCGCCAATGATGACGTCGGCATGACCGCAGCCGCTGCCGAACTGCCAGCGTCCTTCCAAAGTGAATCCGCCGGCCATCTTGTGCAACCGTCCGGCGGGAACGATCCATCCGGCGGTGATTGTGTCGAGGTTCGAGAACAGCCGGCGAGCCGGTTCGTCCTCGAGGGCGGCCGAATAGAACCCGCCGTCGGATCCGATCATCGCGCACCAGCCTGCGGCACCGTCTGCCGCCGACAGTTCCTCGATGATTCTGTTCTGCGTGCAGATATCGACTTCCGGTCCGCCCCATTCGCGTGGCATGGGCATCCGGAACACGCCGGTCGAACGCAACGTTTCGATGGTTCGCTGGGTGAGCGTCCTGTTGCGGTCGCTCTCGGTCGCTTCGGCGCGGAGTATCGGCGCGACCGCGCGGACGTTCTGCAGGATGGCGGCGCCGTCGAGGGTCTGCGCATCGCTCAACAAGGTCATGTCAACTCCTGTCAGACCGGGCGGGCTTCGAGCACGCGATAGTCGAAGGGCGGGATCGGCGGTGACATCTCCACAAGTTCGAAGCCGGACGTTTGCAGCAGCACGCCGAAGTCTCCCTCGGTGCGCTCGCATCCACCGGTGACGACGAGCATATGAAGATCGAGAAGTAGCGACTGAATGCCGGCACCGTCGCCTGGGATGATCTGGTCGGGCAGGGTGCGCTCGAGGATCAGCAGTCGGCCGTGGCTGGGGATCGCCGCCCGTACATTGCGCAGGATGGCAAGGCACAGTTTGTCGTTCCAGTCGTGCAGTATCTGTTTGAGGAGGTATGCGTCGGCGCCTGCTGGAATCGAGTCGAAGAAATCGCCGGTTACGATCTGACATCGGTCGGCGACTCCAGCCGCCTCGAGTCGGGTCGTGGCGGTGCACAGTCCGGTCGACCGGTCGAACACGATCCCGGAGATCTGCTGCTCCGCCTGCAAGATCTGTGCGATAAGCGTTCCATCGCCGCCGCCGATATCAACCACGGTTCGAAATCGGGATAGACCGGCCGCGGCGATGATCCCCGGTGCGGCGTCGCGACTCTGTTCGGCCATTGCCAGATTGAAAATGGTCGACGGCTCGGGATCTCGACTGTAGTAGTCGAGCCAGTTCATCTGGTATGCGAGATCCCACCCCGGTTTGCCCGACCGTACGCTCGGAACCATCTCGCCCCAACTACGCCAGACCTCGGGGCCGGTCATCGTTCGGACAAGCCCTAGTACTGAGTCGGTAACGTCGCTGCGCAACGGGCGGCCGAGTTCTGCCAACGTGAACGTTTCGTTGTCGACACAGGTGAGGACGCCGAGTCCAGCTAGGGCCAGCAGCAGCCGATGTAGCGACTGATGGTGGGTGCCAGACTTGTCGGCGAGCTCGTAGGAGGTCAGCGGTCCGTCGGCAAGCAGGTCGGCTATGCCCAGCTCGGCTGCGGCGTTGACGGTTTTCGCGGCCATTGCCTGAAGGACCATGCGCAGCAGGAACGTCTGCGCATTCGGCTTATGTTCGGAGTTTCGAGAGTCGATGGCATTGTTGACGACGGGCTCCACGTCAAGCCCCTATCCGTGCGGTTCCGCGCGGTTGCCGACTCTCTACGTCGGTTTGGATATTCTTCATCGTCACTTTCCGATGGAAGTAGTGATAACTGCGTGCCAGTGCGTAGTCGACATGTGCCTGTTCGCGGGTCATGAAATAGGTGATATAATCACAGATCGTGTCGTCACCCAACAGATGGATTGCCTCGTGATGGACGGGAACTGTTCCGAAGTCCACGAACATGGGCAGCACTTCATATCGTACGATCCCTGCGACAATTTCGAAGCCTAGAGTGTGTGATAGTAGCGCACAGTTCTTCATGATTATCCCGAGGAGCAGGTCGCCGCGATAGGCAGGCTCGACCGCTACGTTGTTTACCTCTAGAATCCGCTTGCGCGACGCGCCCGGAATGAGTCTGTGATAAATCGATTTGTCACCGACCGGCGTGAGCCTGAATATTGCGGCGGTCTCGTCGCAGTAGGTTACCCGGTAGCACAGTGAAGCGGTGGCCGGAAGAAATTCTTCCCTGTACAGCCCGAGTGGTTTCAACGCCCGTTCGAGAAATTCCTTGTACTGGCGATAACTTTCTTCATTATCGTCGACATCCGGAATCTCGTGCGTCTGGTACTTGCGGAGTTCCTCGATGACAATGGCGCTGGCCGGAGATGCCGAGAATGTTATCGGCAATTCTAGATCACGATTGTCGAGAATAACTTGCGTTTCGAACATACAACCCCCCAGAGCGTGCTGCGCCGGCGCAAGAGCGCCGGTCGTGTCAGGCCGCCGCGAGCACGTCGTGGAACATTTGGCTGTAGAAGTGGATCGTCATCCGCCGCCCTTGCACTACCTCATCCATATCGGATTCCTTGACGATGAGATTGTTCACGGCATTCTTGACGTCTTCGATGTGCTTGGCATCGAAGCCCGCGTGACTGTGGATGAAGGTGACCTGACTGCGCTGCATCCCGTACTTTTCCACCAGCACTTCGGCGAATACCGCGCCGACACCGGCGCCGAGACCTTCGGTCAGGCTAGCGACACCGAGAATTCCGAGCGGATTACCGTAGGTCGCCATGTAGTAGTTCTGCGCCACCAGGCCCCAGGCTCCAGGCTTCGGCGGTTCCGCAAGGACCCGCTCTGGATCCTCGCCATAGGTCCTGAGGTCTTTGATGCAGAACAGATCGTGGTTGTTCTCTTCCTGTACTTGCTCGAAGAACCAGTCTCGAAGGCCGCGATAGTCGTCGCCGAGTCGTGCTCCGGCCAATGAAAGCATTCGCGAAGTGTGCCGGACCATGTGGTATGTCTCGCGGAGGTAGCTGATGTAGTGCTCGCGCTTCATCTTTCCTTCGAGTACAAGCGCCAGAAGCGGGTGCTGTTCGATTTCCTTTCTGTGATCGTCGGCGGTTGCGGCAAGAAGGATTTCGAAATTACTCATGATAGATCTCCAGACATTTTGATACAGATTTGCCAAGTATTGATGATGCGCCTGCAACACGGCCTTTCTTGCCCCGGACATGGGTAGAGAAGGTCGGTTAGTTGAAGTTTGGCATGTTGGATACTGGAATTCAGGATTCGAGCACGATCTCGGCCCTCACCCTTATGCCTCGGTGACTACGGACGTGCGGGACCGTTCGGTGACGCTGAGGAGAATGCCAGCAAACGATAGGTGCCGATCGCACGGGCACGGATCCGCCCGTCCGGATCGGTGAGCTTTGCTTCAAGGTGCGCTGAGTTCGTGCTCATCGACACAATGTGTGCTTCGCCCAGCACCTTGCCCACCGCGATCGGTTGAATGAAATCGATGGTCATCGAGATTGTAGCCGGTAAAAACTTTGCATCGGTGAGTCCTACAATCGCCGAGCCCATGCATTCGTCCAGCATGGCTGCGATGTAGCCGCCGTGCACGTTACCAGCGGGATTTGTGAATTCGTCCACAGTAGTGAACGACAGATGGATCTTTTGAGAATCTCTGTCAAGATCGATTAGCGTCCAGTCGATAGCCGCAGCCACCTGCGGGCGTTCTCCGAGGCGGTCGAATACCGTTGCAGGTTCTGTACGTTCCATCGACAAAATCCCCCTTATAAGTTTGAGTTGCGTGCGATCTCACCCACCGCACCGCGTCGACGTTCGGGTAATCAACGAACGATAACGAGATAGGCACCACTGTATCTACTGGCCGCGTCGACGGCAACCCCTAGATGTTGACGGCGTGCCAGGTGCAGACCGGTCGGCGACGCGCCGCGCGTCGGCGTGCTCCGGCGTGGTCGGCGGAATCCAGTTGTCCACTGCCACAGTAGAATTCGATGCCATCGCCGTGCGCTGTCGACGTGTTCGAGCATGTACGCGAGGTCTGGTCGGAGTGCTGACCGCGTAGTAGTTCTGCGATTCAAGTGGTACAAAATGACGACGGCTGGGGAGCATCGTGTCCGATGCAATATGTCTCGCAAGTGCGTCATTCTGGAACCTTCATTTTGTGGACGCGCACCACCCGATGACTTCAAGAGCTTGCTTGTCGTCGTCGTTGCGTCGAGAACCCTGCCGCGAACTGATTTCGCTGTGAGAACTCGAAGCCCATTGACTCGACGAGTATTCCGTCGTAGCCTGGTGGCGGGTTAGACCGGGGGGTCCGCGCCGTGACGGCATCGCTCCGGAGGATTACCAGCGATTGATCGCGGCGTTCGAGACGGGGGCCGTGATGAGTAATACGACTGATAAAACGGACGACGCCACACAGTACGACGAAGAGACCGATCCGTACTGTATCGATGATGCGTCGGCCCGCGACTTACTCCGCGGCGCACCGTGGCGTCGATTTGGCTTGATCGGCGATAGCATCGCTGAGGGTGTCGGCGATGCGAGCCCCGGGTATCGGTCGTTACATTGGCCGATTCGAGTACAGAATTCTCTCGACGCAGCTGTCGGTGGACTCGAGTATTTGAACCTCGCTCGTAGTTGGGCGACCAGCCGGCAAGTTCTCGATGATCAACTGGAGGCGGTCCTCGAATTCGATCCCGACCTGTTGTTCGTTGCGTGTGGCGGCAATGATCTCATGACGACCGAGCCGGACTACCAGGACATCGAATCGAATCTGAATCAGCTCTTCGCTGCTGGGGCATCCACCGGCGCACAGTTGATCACGATGACCTTCGCGGACGCGACCACCGACCCGAAGATGATTCGGTTCCGTCCACGTGTCGAACGACTCAATGAAATCGTTCGAACTGTTGCGAGTCGTTACAACGCCGCTCTCGTCGAATTCTGGTGGCATCCGGTCGGAAAGCGCCCCGGAATCCTCGGAGCCGACAAGATCCATATGACAACCAGCGGGCATGCGGTCATTGCCGCGGAGGTCGTCAAGGCACTGTCCGCCGTCCTTGTCGACCGCGACGCTGCCGGTCAGCAATGACCCGCTGGTAATGCGCCTATTTGGCCGCACCACCCGCACCACCCGCAGCCTCGACCTCGCCCGATTGAACACGCTCGGAGCCGATTGACCGACACGCGAAAGGCCGGAATGCAGTTAGACGCGAGATCGAATCCGTGGGTCACACTGTGGACCCTTTGCATCGGTTTCTTCATGATCATGCTGGATATGACGATCGTCGTGGTGGCGACGCCCGCGATCATGTCCGACTTGAGATCGGATATTTCCGACGTCATCTGGGTCACCAGTGCGTACCTGCTGACCTTCGCCGTTTCACTGCTGGTCACCGGACGATTAGGCGACCGGTTCGGGCCGAAGAACGTCTACATCAGCGGGCTTGTCTTGTTCACCGCCTCGTCTATCTGGTGTGGTCTCGCAACCAGTGTCGGCGTGCTCATTGCCGCGCGTGCCGTTCAAGGCCTCGGAGCGTCGCTCATAGCACCACAGACGATGGCGTTGATCACCCGCGTTTTCCCGCCGGACAAACGAGGTACGGCAATGGGCGTATGGGGTGCGGTCGCCGGCGTCGCGTCGCTGGTGGGACCGGTCGTCGGCGGTGTCTTCGTCGACGTGCTCGGCTGGCAATGGATCTTCTATATGAATGTCCCGCTGGGTCTGATCGGGCTCGTACTAGCGCTGCGTTTCATTCCGCGCTTGGAGACGCGATCTCACCGCTTCGACATACCTGGTGTGTTGTTGAGCTCAACCGGGATGTTCTTGCTGGTGTTCGGCCTCCAACAGGGCGACGCGAATCGTTGGTCACCAACGACATGGGTGATGGTTGCGACAGGCGTGATCGTGTTGGTGGGCTTCATCCTGTACCAGTCGAAGAGCAAGCGGGAGCCCCTGGTTCCGCTGTCGCTGTTCAGAGTCCGCAACTTCGCGCTGGCGAGTGTCGCGATCGGCGCGGTGAACGCTGCGATGACCGCCATGGTCCTGCCGATATTCTTCTACCTCGAAACGGTCCGCGAGATGTCCCCGACCCGTGCGGCCCTGACCTTCTCGCCGATGGCACTGTGTCAAGTGCTGCTTGCTCCCTCAGTTGGGCGGCTCGTCGACAAGGTGCATCCGCGCTACATCCCGATGTTCGGATTCATGCTCAACTTCATCGGCTTGGTCTGGCTCGCGACGATGCTGAAGGTTGACCAACCCATCTGGCAACTCATGATCCCGGTTGCGTTGATGGGCCTGGCAATGTGCTGCATCTGGGCGCCTCTCGGCGCGACCGCCACCCACGATCTGCCGATGGATTTGATTGGCGCGGGAGCCGGACTCTACAACACCATCCGTCAGGTTGGCGCCGTGCTCGGCAGCGCCGCGATCGGCGCGCTCATAGCCGCACGTATGACCGCCAACGGCATTGCGTCGCCTGCCACCCACGACCAGGCTCGTCACCTGCCGTCGAGTCTGCTGCACCCGTTCAGCTCAGCTCTCGCCCAGTCGCTTGTCATCCCTATCGTCGTGCTCCTCATCGGACTTGTCGCATCGATCATGCTGACGGCCCACAAAAAACCCGCTCAGGCAACAACCGATATGTCAAATTCCGAGCGTACGTCGGTGGCCTGACGGCGTCTCGGATATCCGACCTACGGCAAGGGATTGCGTGAGGTAGATATATCTGATTGGAAGGATTCTAGTATGTGTTCGTTGAATGATCCAGATACGGCAAGCAGAGTGCTCAGTATATTTTCTGCGGTCCTGGATATAGATTATGAACGTATATGCGAGAGCGCGGATATCTACGATGATCTAGCCGCGAGCTCGCTTGACAAGATAGAGATACTATCTCGGATCGAGAAAGAGTTCGAAATCAAGCTCGATTTCGATCAGTCGGCATCGATAATGAGCCTCGGCGATGCGACTCGCATTGTGAACTCTTTTTCTCGGAACCGATAGGAATATCGATGGTCGAGACGGTAGATCTTATCGAATCCTTGGTCGGTAAGCATGTGGCTGAGGACGGCGCGGACAGAATTGCGTACATTGACTCTGATATGGGAGAGGTAACGTATCGGCAGCTCTACTGTGCAGCCGGTGCGTTCGCCGCCCGGCTGGCAGAGCAGGGTGTCGTTTCGGGGTCGCGGTGTATCGTAGTAGCCGACGATTCGGCGGCAGCCGTCGCTGCGATTGTTGGATTGTGGTGGCGTGGTTGTATCCCAGTGCCGGTCAGTCCACAATTGACTGAGAAGGAAATTATCTTCATTGTCGAGGACAGCGGCGCGGTATTTGCATATCTGGACGTCCTTTCAGCAAGGCGGGTAGGTCTCGCGAGACTACTGTCGGAGATCGAACAATGCGACAGCACACTTGTTCGAGAAGACCTCGCGAAGGCACCTGCTGTGCTGCGAGTGGATCGAGTGCCGACTCGGGCGCGGTGGGCATCGAGTCAGGAGGCATTGCTGCAATACACATCGGGCAGCACAGGTACTGCGAAGGGAGTTCGACATTCAGCCGCGGCAATGATGGATGTCTCGGCCGGGTTCGGGCGGATTCTGGCTCTTGGTCCGGCGGACACTCTTCTGTCGACGGCTAAGCTGTCATTCGGGTATGGCTTTGGAAACTCCGTGCTGCTGCCATTGGCGGCAGGTGCGTGCACGGTGCTTCTCCGTGGTGGTATCGATGCCTATGTCGTAACGCGCGCCATCCGTGTCCACAGACCTACAGTGCTTTGTTCGGTGCCACGGATCTACGCATCTTTGCCCGGTACGTTCGGTGCTGGAGAGATCACTGATCACTGTCTGCGCCTAGCCGTAACGGCCGGGGAACACTGTCCCGCGGAATTGGTTGAATCCACTAGGCGTCTACTCGGAGTCCCTCTGATCAACGGCCTCGGCGCGACCGAGGCGTTGCACATCGTAGTAGCCACGTCCGATCATTCAGAGCCCGGGACAACGGGCTTCGCCGTACCCGGAACGGTCGCCACTGTGCGTGGTGATGATGGGAAGGTGCTTGCGGAAGACACCGTGGGCAGGTTGCACATCGCCGGGCCTACTGTCGCTGCGGGATATCTGAATCGGCCAGAAGCTGAGCGGCGAACGTTCGCAGATGGAGGCGTCTACACCGGAGACATCGCGCGGGTATCCAGTGCGGGCTCGGTCGGATATGTGGCTCGGGCGGACGACATGATGAATCTTGGTGGCCACAAGGTGGCACCCGGCGAAATCGAGAGTGCCATACAAGGCGTCGCCGGCGTTGCCGACTGTGCCGTAGTTGGCGGCCTTAACGCAGACGGACTCGATGAGGCAATAGCCTATGTTGTGTCCGACGGTGAGAGTCCCGCTGCAGTGCGCCACGCTGTGCTGGCTGCCATGCGTGCTGACCTTGCACCGTTCAAGCGCCCCGGCAGGGTCGAGATGGTCGAGTCACTGCCGACCACTTCAACGGGGAAGCTCGCTCGGTATCGACTCCGGACGATGGGGCACATTGATTCCGAGCGCTTTGATGTCGTCCGGCACCCCACTACCTGAAGCGCGAATGGGAATTGCATGTATGACGTTATTGTGGTAGGCGGCCGCTGCGCTGGTAGTCCGACCGCAATGCTGTTCGCACGTGCTGGGTTCCGGACGCTACTCGTCGACCGCGTGCGATTTCCGCGAGATACCGTATCGACGCTGTATATTCATCAGCCGGGAACTGCACTCCTTAATAGATGGGGATTGTTGGATTCCGTGCGTGCGACCGGGTGTCCGCCGATAGACCATGCGATACACCAGGTTGGGGACGTCCGCTTCAGCGGGTGTGCCTGGCCGGTTGATGGAATCCGCGAGGCTTTGGCGCCGCGTCGATATCTGCTCGACGAAATTCTCTGGAACGCAGCCGGTGCTGCTGGGGCGGAATGCGAAGATGCTGTGCCGGTTACGGATATTGTGATCGACGAAGGACGAGTGGTCGGCGTTCGGTTGGCCGGCCGCATCGAGCGTGCTCGACTCGTAGTAGGTGCAGATGGTATGCGGTCCACTGTGGCTGCTGCCGTCGGAGCAGGATACCTTTCCCGCCATCCCAAGATGACCTGTGTCTACTATACTTATTTCGAGGGAGTTGACGCGGGATTCGAAGTATATAATACGAGTGGTCGGTGGGTTGGATCCGTACCGACGAATGACGGTCTGACTCTGGTTGCCAGCTACTTCCCGCAATCTGAATTTGCCGCCATCCGCACCAATTCGCGTCAAGCGTTACTCGACTCTGTTGCAGCAACGGCGCCGCAGCTCTACCAGCGCCTTCGAGATGGCCGTTCTGTCGATCGCATTTTCGGTTCAGGTGACCAACGCAACTATCTACGTGCCGCTGCTGGACAGGGTTGGGCCCTTGTGGGAGATGCGGGTCATCACAAGGATTCGATCACCGGGAAAGGGATAACGGATGCCTTTCGACAAGCCGACCTACTGGTCGATTGCGTACGTGAGCACTTCGATGACAGGCTGAGAATGCAAGCTGCGCTGCGCCGATATGAATCCGCGAGGAACGAATTAGTAATGGATGGATACCGCGATACATTGACGGCGGCCAGATTACGTCCGGAGCGTCGAACCCGGCTGATGCAAGCCATGGCTGACGATCCGGCTCTGACGGAGCGTTTCTTTGCCACGCTGGCTGGGGCGAGCCCGTCGAGCGAGTTGGTCGACAGAGAATTCATTGCACGCCATGTGTGACCAGGTATCCTTTTCTTCAGGTCATGATTTCAGGTATGTGTTCGAGAACGAGCCATTTGGGGGAACGGATTGGCCAGATCTGTCAACGCTATCGTTTTGGTCCACGTCGATCTCGGGTGGGTCGTTGAAACTGCGGAGGTGATCGCAGGCATCGAGAGCGTAGTCGAAATATATTCTTGCGCTGGGAATGTCGACTTAATTGCCATCATTCGAGTACCGAGCGTGGATCAAATTGAGGAAATAGTAGCGAACGGAATCGCCAGGCTCCCCGGTGTTTCCCGAACAATTACGTACCTGGTATACAAGTGCCACTTACGCACCGATATTTCTGCAGGTTTCTCGTTGGGTATCGCCGCGGACACGTAGATCCGTACGTTCGGGCCGCCTACTGGAAGGCAGGGCGGGCGGACTTCGACGAAGACCACGAGGACGCCGCCGATCAGTGAGTCGCCCGGTGTCCCTGGTGGTTTCATTTCCGCCCGCGCCACCGTTTCCATCACGGCGCGCGCCCGAAGGCTGGCGGACTCATTCGTCCACCCGGCGGGCCGCAACATACCCGTGCCCGTGCCCGTGCCCGTGCCCGTGCCCGTGGTCAGCAGGTCTCGAAGGGTGTCGGCGGCGGGCCGATCATGGCTCAGGAGGCGAGATCTTAGGATGACGCGGGGGCCCGGGAAAGTGGGCGCCGTCGAGATCGATGAGGAGCCGGTTGTGTCGGACACGTTTGTCATTGCTGCGCGAATTCCCATGGGGCGGAAGGCATTCGAGCAGTGGCTGGAGACACCGGCGCCGGGGGCGGAGGTCATCGAGAATCACGGAGCGATGTATGACGGGTGGTTCTGGGACGGGAAGGCGCCGGATTGGCGGCAGGCAGGGGAGGGGACAACACCTCGGGAGTATTTTGCCGACTGTTTCGGGGAGGACGCCGGTGGGCTGACGTACGTACTGAGGTATCGGGCGGGGGCGCTCGAGGCGTATCTGATGCACTTCGGGTTCTGTGAGTCGAACATCTATACCGCGCTGGTGATGCTTGCCGCGGCAGGGCGGTTGAGCTCCGAGGCGGCGCCGAGCACGGTGTTGTTCTGGGCCGAGACCAGCGGGTCGATGTTCGCGGCCGATTCGGACGGATGGCTGGCGACCCTGTCGGTGGGTGTCGACGGGGCGCGGTTCGCCGCCGATATCGATCTCACGGCGACGATCGCGGAGTTACGGACGGCCGAGGCGAGCTACTTCGATTTGCTTGTCCGGTTGTCCGAGGTGGAGGAATCGGTTGGCGCCGAAGGGGAGTCGAGTTTCGCCGCGATCGCCCGCGATCCACGGTATGTAGATGCTGCGGTCCTCGCCGAGAGCTGAGCGGGGCAGACGGGTACCGGGGAGCACGGCCCGTTCGCCAATGGTTGTGCCGCCGATACTTCGGACCGGTGGCGCTGCCCGTCGGCTAGTCGTCGGGGGAGGCGCGGCGGTTGCGTTTGGTGATGCCGCGCCGCTTCTTCTCGGCGATGCGGCGTTCCTTTGCCCCGCGTGAGGGCTTGGTGGCGCGGCGCACGGGTGGCGGGGCGGCAGCGGCGTCACGCAGTAACGCGGCGAGGCGTTCGCGGGCGGCCGCGCGGTTCTGCAGCTGTGCGCGTTGCTCCGACGCGGCGATCGTGAGCACCCCGTTGACCAGGCGGGTGGCCAGGCGGTCGAGCATCCGGGTGCGCAGCCACTCCGGCACCGAGGGCGAGTTGGCGAGGTCGAACGACAGCTCTACCCGGCTGTCGGTGGTGTTGACGTGCTGCCCGCCCGGACCGGACGACCGGGAGAACCGCTCGCGCAACTCCGACGCGGGAATCACCAGCGCCCGAGTCACGGTCAGGTCCTCAGCCATGATCCGACGCCGCTCTTTCTGATCCGCGAGTTGACTAGGCCACGTCGGTCCAGTCTCGATTGACCTTGTCGTTCACGATAGTGACGACCTTATCGACGGGTAAGAGGCAGGCCGTCCGCAATGCCGCTCGGCGCGCGTTCGAGAACGTCTGCGACTGCGCTTGGGCACTCGCTATCCGAGCAGCGGTATCGTCCACCCGCATGTGGGGGTGCATGATCTGCGACAAACACAATGGAACCGGACCGCTGGTAAGCCCGGTGATCCATGCCGATGACCTCATGATGGTGACGCACCGGCCTGCCCAAGGCGAGTGGGCCCGGCCGGGGTATCTGTTCGTCGAGCCGCGCCGTCACGTCGCGACGCTCGATCTGCTCGATGACGCCGAGACCGTAGGGTTCGCCCGCGCTGTCCGCTCGTCGATCAGCGCCCTGCGGCGGGTCCTCGAACCCGCCCATGTCTTCACCTTCGTCGCGGGCCTGAGCGCGGCCGGTGTTCACCTCCACCAGCACATCTTCACTCGACCGTCCGGTACCGCGCGAGATGTGCCGTGGCATGACGCCGATTCTTCGGCCGCGCCTCGAATCCCTGCTTCCGAACTCGATGCGCTGTGTGCCGAGTTGGCGGCAGCGTTACCGGGCTGAGGCGATCTGGATGTCGTTGGACGATTGTGCAGATATCTTGGTCGACACGGCTTTCCGACGCACGCAATTCCGAATTGAGGATGTTCGTCGCCCTTCCCGTCGGGACTGTTAAGTTGGCCGCGAGTCTGATGAAGGTGATTAGACGCCGCTCCGGATTCCGATTCTGCGGAGACGGCCGACGAGAATTCCTACGCCCGGCGCCGCCGCGGGCCCGGCTGTTGCGGTAGACGGCCCTACCGGACCTCGCAGCGGCTGCTTGGACGCGTTCTACCCGGTGGCACACACGCCGATCGGGCGGATCGGGACCATCGTCTGCATGGACGGCAGCTTCCCCGAAACCGCCCGCGGGCTTGCCATGAACGGCGCCGAAATCATTTACCGGCCAAGCTATCCCGAGCCCTCGGTCGGCAGCGGACTATGGGAAGTACAGAACCGGGCACGGGCATTGGACAACAACTGCTACGTCATCGCCCCCAACCTGGCGAGCTACCACATCACACCGAACAGCCCGGCACCGATCGACTGCTTCGGCGGACAAACCATGATCATCGACTACCACGGCCAGATTCTCTGCGAGCATACCTACGGCGGCAGCGCCTCCTACGCGGCCGCGACCATCGACATTCAGACATTGCGCGACTTCCGTGTCCGATCCGTCGGGACCAACTGGCTCAAAGAACTTCGCACCGAGCAATACCAGCTGATCTACGACCAGCCCATCTACCCCAAGAACCTGCGACTGACACAGGCCCCTCCCGGCCACGCCGCACACGAACAACTCCGGCGAGGTCTGATCGAAGAACTCGTCGAACGCGGCACCTGGGCCCCGCCACCACGCGACCCCGAAACACCCTGACCCACCGCCCACAGTTCGAACGCACGGCAATGCCGCGACCCGCGCGTTCGGAACGTCCGCATCTGTCGATGACCGGGCCCCCGCCGGTCGGTCGAAGATCAACGGGCAGAGCTCATCTCGGGTACGCCTTCGTGAGTTGGTCCGTCAGAAGGTGGCACGCGCGTTCCGGCCTGGATAGAGCCAGTTCGGCGTCCGCAAAGCAACAAGACCGATCTCCGTTCGAACGCACCCGCATAGCCGAATCGAGTGTGTCGCGACGGCGGGCAGCGGTCCGGCAACCACGGACCGACTGTGACGCCGACTCGGACATACCCAGCAAGCTCAACCATCGAACATATGTTCTATTCTGCGGTAGGCTGGTTCGGGTGAACATACATTCGACCGCGCTGGCGCCGGATGCTCGAACATCAGGATGGCCGGAACTGGCCGATGCCGACTTGCTGCGTACCCTCGTCGAAACCGAACGCCGCCGGCGGCGACTGGATGCTGCCATGCGCGCGGCCGTCGCTGAAGCCGAGCGCCGTGGCCTCGCCGCAGACACCGGATATCGGGACACCGTGGAGCTATTGATTGATCTGCTGCGGATCAGCGCTCACGAAGCACGCCGGCGAATCGAATACGCGGCTCCGCAGGCCCGCGCGCGTTCCAGAAAGGTGTGGAGAGTGCTGGCGACCGCGAGCTGAGGCCGAGACCCGGTAGCTCGTCGGGCGGGCAGCACGCCTGCTATTGGGGCCACTCCTCGCAACGACTGTCCGCATGTCCGGCGGAGTCGTGCTCGTCATTGTGCCAGTTGCCTTTTCGATCGCAGTTCCACTTGTTGCTGGTGGGATCGCTGGGATCCGTCTGGCCAGGATGCTTGCGCCCCCACCACTCGGAGTCGCCGTTCTTCGTCGGGGACTGTAGGTGCGTGACGGTCACAACGGCCGCCGTGGCCGCAGGCGTGGCAATCATGGCCGGAGCGACGAGCAGAGCACCGATGGCAGCCAAGACGCTGCCGGAAAACCCAAGCCTCACGGTGAGATCCTCTCGCGTGAATTCGGGAGCACCGGATACCGCGTGCGGGGCTCAGGGTACCGAGCAAACCTGATTCAGCCGTTCCGACAGGCTGACGCAAGAGAGGACCGCGTGTTGTAGACGGCGAAGAACCAGTGGTAGGCGCGGGTGTTCGACAGGGTGAGTTGATGTTCGAGCAGACCTCAGACGGCCTGCGCGGCGAGCGCTGGGGCAGCCTTTGGTGCCTTGCTGGTCTCACCGAGGATCAGCAGGCCCGTGATCGCGATCAGCGCCGAGGTCAGACCGTGGACGCCGAACGCGGTGGCCGTGGAGCCGTGGTGGGACAGGACGTTGACCATGTCGCCGAGCGGGGCCGCGGCCGTCATCAGCAGGACCCAGCCCAGGGCGCGGCGCTGGCCGGTTACCAGCAGGATGCCCGTGCTCAGGCCCATCGCGAGTTCGCGGCAGCCTTTCACGATGAGGAAGCCGCCGCCGTCGCCGGCGGGCCAGCTCGGCAGGCCGAAGCCCGGGGCCGACGTAGCGGGCGTGAGGTCATGACGAACCGGCCGCTGGACTCGCGTGGGGTATTCCTGTTGTCGCAGATCGGTCATCACGTGGCGTACCGGTTCACCGAGCAGCTGGCGCGATTGGATCTGGATCCGGCCCACTTTGCGGTCCTGGGCAACCTGGCCGCCGCGGATGGCCGCAGCCAGCAAGAACTCGCGGATCTACTGCGGGTTCACCGCAACGCGATGGTCGGACTGGTCGACGAGTTGGAAGAGCGCCCTGGTGACCCGGCGCCCGCATCCGGACGACCGTCGCGCACACGCGGTCCACCTCACCGAGCACGCACGCGAAGTGCTCGGGGCGATCCAATCCGAGGCCGACGCACTGGAATCGGAAATCCTCGCGCCCCTCGACGAGACCGAGCGAACCCTGCTCCTCCCGCTCCTTCATCGCATCGCCGCACACGCGGACCTCCCCGCCGGAATCCACCCCGGTCTGCAACGACGGCGCCGCGCCCGCCGAGAGGCACCATGAGCTCCAGAGGCTGTTCGCTCAGGTCGGTAACGTCTGTCCGGTGACCGACGCTACCGACCTGATGCGGATGTATCTGGTCGATCCGGACCAGCCTTTCCCGCCGGTCGAGCTCGCGGATCCGTCCGGACTGGTCGCGCTCGGCGGGGATCTGTCGCCAGAGCGGCTGTTGGCGGCCTATTCCGCGGGCATCTTTCCCTGGTACAACCCCGGCGAAACGATCCACTGGTACTGCCCGGACCCGCGGAGCATTCTGGTGCCGACCGACCTGCACACCCGGGCCGCCGCCCGCCCCGCCCGCTCCGGCCCCTGGCAGTTCGAAATCCCAGTCCCCAACTCTCCCGACCACTTACCGGTGTGAATCGTCCTCGCCCATAAACCGCGCGGCCCAGATATGTTGGTAGACAAGGCTTCCCGAAGCACGCATTTGCCGAGTGTCGGATGATCGATCCATCGCAGGGTTTGCGCGGAGACGGCTCCGCGCAGACTGTCGACAGGGTCGGGGGCTGCTATCGGAGTGTGGTTGTGCCGAACAGTTCGGCGCTGGTTCGCTCGGTCGGCGACAGTTCATCGAGTGCCTCCGCGATGCGGCGTTCCTCCCATTGGAAGTGGGATTCGAGAATTGCGGTCAGGCCTGCGATTTCACCTTTGATGCGGTCGAGGTTGCCGGAGTCGAGGTCGGCGAGGAGCGTGCGCAGGCGCTGCAGGATGTCGGCGACGAGCTGATGGTCTTCGCGCAACTCCTTCAGGATCGGTGCGAGCTCTGGAAAGCGTTGTGCCAGAGTGGAAAGGCGGTGTCGTCCTCGCTGGTGTGGTGGTCGGTCAGGGCAGTGCAGAAGGCGAGGCAATGGGCTCGCAGATCCGTGGGGTGGGTGCCCGGGTAGTGGTCGAGTTCGTCGGTGACACGGCGCAATTCGTCGCGTAGCCAGTTGTGGACGTCGATCAGTTCGCGGCTCAGCGCCCGCGCGCGCCCGTCTGAAGGCATGAGAATTCCAGATCTAGCAGCTTCCCGGTATGGACGTCAACCAGGTCGCCGTGGATAAGTTGTAGGCCCCGCGACTCTCGCCCATGCCGCGTACCGGTCGTATGAGTGAGCCGTAACCGTTGGCCGCCAGCCGGTCTCATGAACATCCGCCATTGCCGCGAGGCGCGTCGCCGCACCATGACCGTCCGTACCATTGGCGAGCGGTCAGCGGGCACTGCCCAGGTGTTGATCCCCTTCTCCTCCGGTGACCATGCGGGTTGTTTCGATGATCTGCTGGAAGCGGCCGTCGGGGGTCAACTCGGCGAAAACCAGTACCTCGAAGGCGATTTCGCTGCCGTCGACCTTGCTGGCGTGGACGGTGTGCCGGTCGGCGTAGCGATTGCCGACGATCAGTTCGTCGTGCACCTCGACGTGTCCGCCGACGAGAACGTCGCGCAGGTGGGTGATGTGCGCGGCGAATTCGGTGCGGTCGCTCCACACGCCGTCGGTGCGTTGGCGATAGCCGTCGGCGAAGTGACGCGTGACAGCGGAGTCGACGTCGAGCTGCCGGTCGAACAGCAGGTCGTTGAGCGCGGCGGCAATGCTGGTGGTACCGGACATGAGATCTCTCCAATCATATGCGTGCATCGTGCACGCATATGAGGCTACAACATATGCGTGCTCGATGCACGCTATTCTGGAAACATGTCACACCAGGGACTCGGTGCCCACGTCGCCGACGCCATCGCGGAGCTGCTGCGCAGGCGGACGAGGGAGGCGATCTACGCCGAACTCACCGAAGGACTGGACCCGGCAGTGGACACGGCAACCTATCCGGTACTCAGCGCCCTGGGCCGCTTCGGCCCACGCAGTGCGGCCGCGCTGGCTGCCGAGATCGGGCTGGACCGGTCGGTGACCAGCCGCCACGCTACCCGGCTCGAGCAGGCCGGGCTGGTGCGACGCTCACCGGATCCGGACGACGCCAGAGCCACTCTGCTCAGCTTGACCGAACCCGGGCAGCGAGCGGTCGATGTGATGCGCGGCCGGCTCGCCCGCCGCTTCGACCAGCATCTCGCCGCGTGGCCCGCGTCCGAAGCAGAGGCGTTCGCCGCGGCACTGACCAGGTTCGTCCGTGAGGAACCATTCGGCTGAGCCGGTCAGCCGCGGCTTCGACGCCCGGGCATGGCGTCTCGCTATCCCGTGGCGCGGTGACAGAGGCACTTGATCGTCCGACGGTCTGCCGGATACCGCGATGCCGTCATCTGTCCGACGAGCTGGGTCGGTGGCCGAATCTCCTGATCTGGTGCCGTGTTCCGAGCGGCGCACTTACGATTTCATTGTGGGGGCGGCAACTCAGCAAGTATTGACGTTGGTCGGTGTTCTTGTCGGCGCCTCTGCGACGTTCACCGCAACGGCGCTGACCGAACGCGCCAAGTGGCAGCTCGAAAACGTGGCACTGGGACGTGAGACGAGCCACCAGGAGTATCGACAGTGCTATGAATCGGTGAGCTACTGCCGGAACGACTTCTATGCCTGCGCACGCGCCGACCGGGGTATTCGCAGCGGAGACCTTCGACCGGGCGATAACCTTTGGCTACCGCCAGACGTCTCCGACCTTCCAGCGTCGAGCCCTCCCTGATCTACGTTCATGGCGCTACGTGCGGGTTCGTGCCGAAACCTGGGATCGGTAGGTGACGCTCGTGGATCTACTTACCCCATGACATCTTCTCAATCTCCCACGAACCAACCGCAGTCCGCCGGCTTGGACAAGAAGACCAGTGCGATCCTGTCGTACGCGCTGGGGTGGCTCACCGGAATCATCTTCCTATTCGTGGGAAAGAACGATCCCGACGTGAAATTCCATGCCTCGCAATCGATCGTCTTCTTCGGAGCGGTCTCGGTGGTCAATATCGTCCTGAGCATCGTCGGCTCACTCCTCGGAGCCCTGGGGATCATCTTCAGCCTCGCCGGACTCGCAGTCTCGGTCTTCACCGTCGTCGTCTGGATCATGGCCATGGTCCGGGCGAACAACACCGGCGGTGTCCGGGCGGAGCTTCCCATTGTCGGAAAGTTCACTGCCCCATATGCCGATCGGTTGGCCAACTCGGTCAAGTAGCGGCGTATTCGACCATCAACGGCCCGAGGCTATCTCGGGCCGTTGGCGTCGCGCGGAATGTCCGGAACTGCCGATTACTACGCGCTTTTACCCTTCGCTCCGCCGCCCCGGGGACAAGCATGTGGATGTTGCCCGACCCGGTGCGGCTCGGCGTTCAAGTCGTCGGCGTTCAACGTCACTACTCGGTCAGTGCTGCTGGGCCGCGATGTTGAACATCCAGCTGATTCCGAACTGGTCCACGAGCGAGCCCGCCTCGTCGCCCCACACCTGCTCTTCGAGGGGCAGCGTGATGGTGCCGCCGACCGAAAGCTTCTCGAAGTAGCCGCGGAGTTCGTCGTCGTCACCACCGACGAAGACCGCAACGTTGTTGCCTGGCCGATACGGCGGTTGGCCGGGCCGGTCGTCGGGGAAGTCCCATCCCATCACCGTGTAGCCGGTCGGCGTGTCGAGCCGGGCGTGCATGACCTTGTCAGCATTGGGCGCTTCGGGTGCGCCGAAGTCCGCGACCGTTGCGACCGCCAACTCGCCGCCGAAGACCTCCCGATAGAACTCCAGCGCTTGCCGCGCGTTGCCGTTGAACACGATGCACGGATTGACTCCAGAACTCACGTGACGCTCCTTCGTGACGTGACCGATCGGGCCGCCCGACGGTCGCCAAGCCAGCCTTTCAGGTAATCACGACACCTCCTGTCGTGATTACCGGTAGAACCCTGGCGGCATGTGCACCGATCGATCGGTCCTCTCGTACTGCTGCCGTGGGTGGCATGCACCTGCATTATCGGGCGGTCGCCGAACTCGCACACACCTTGCGCACCGGGGAGCCGGCCGCGCGAAAGTATTTCGGCACACCGTATTTCGACTACGTCGCCACCAACCCAGAGCTTGCGGAGCCGTTCGGGCGGGCGATGACGGTTTTCGCCAACACGCTGCGGGCCGGCATGTTCGATGGCTACCAGCTGCCGGTCGGCGATTCGATCGTCGACCTTGGCGGTGGCGACGGCGCCGTGCTCGTGGAGCTGCTTCGCCAGAATGGTCACCTCGATCGGCGAGGCGTCGTCTTCGACCTACCGAGCGTCGTCGGCGCCGCACACGCCACACTCGCCGCCACTCGAATGGCTGAGCGCCTCGAGGTGGTCGCCGGAAAACTTCTTCGAAGGCGTATCGCACGCGGACATCTACCTGCTGAGCTGGATTCTCCACGATTGGAACGACGACGACGCCGCGAAAATCCTGAACAGTTTCAGTCGAACTGCACCAGTACGCATTCGTCCAGGTCGGCGGCAGTCCGATACAGGGCCGCATACTGGTCCAGCAGATCGAGTAAGTAATCGCGATCTCGCGGGCCTTTGTAGACGCCCGACGCTTCCATCGCTTCAGTGTCGAGCGGCCGTGCGGCGATTTCCCGATTGCTCTCTACGAACGCCGCTACCGCCCGCGCAGTATCCGGTCTGACGAACTGGAGCGGAATCCCTTGTGTCGCAGTCGCACCGGAAGCGAAGGGCTCCGCCCCGAACACGGCGATCTCGGCGAGTCCGTTGGGATTCCTTCCCTCTTGATTCCGGCGGTTGGGCGCAAGCAGCCAGTACACGGCGTCCCAGGCCCGCGTGCTGAAGGTCCGCCCGAGAATGCCGGGGCGCTCCCTGACGATCCGACGAGCGACCGGGGCCAGCTCGAGCCAGATCGGGTCATCCCGGTAGCGCGAGTTCGCGACATCGTCGATGGCCAAGCTGCCGAAGAACTGGATAGCGTCCTCGGCGGCCTCGCGATCCTGCATAGCGCGCTTCAGCAGCGGTTCGTAAGGCATTGCCTGGTACCGAGCGTCGATGGCCATCCCGAGATCGTAGTTTCGACGGTCTCGGATCTGCGGCAACCCGAAGTCCAAATTCGCGCTGTACTCGGCATGCGTGCGTTGAGAAGTGCTGTCAGCCAACCGGTTTGGACGAATGGCCAACGCGCGGGTCGGCATTACCTGGCGTTGGGTGCTTGGCTCATGAGTTCAGCTCGCTTCGGTCCAGCCACCGCCGATACCACTGTGCAAAGCCGAGCCGGATGCCAGGCCTGGTGGCGGTCCAGAACGGCGGACGGGCGACGTCACGCAGGGGCGCCGAGCGGCGGGTGCTCGAGCACCCGGGGCTTGTACTCGACCAGCTGGATGCGGCCGTCGAAGGTGCGGTGCTCGATCATCTCGAGGGCAACATCCGGATAGCCGTCGTAGATACGTTCTGTGCCCGTGGCACCGGTGATCACCGGGAACATCACGACCCGGAATCGGTCGACGAGGCCGGCTCGTAGCAGGGACCGGCACAGGCTCAGGCTGCCGATCGTGCTGAGGAGCCCCGAACCACTCGACTTCATGGCGCGGACCGCCTCGACGGCGTCGTCACGGACGAGCGTGGAGTTGGCCCACGTCAGTGGCTCCGCGAGTGAGGAGGAGAACACCACCTTGGACGCTTGCGTGAGCTCGTCGACGGACGCCTCTTCTTCGGGCCTGAACTCGTCTTGGCCATCCGGGACCTCGCCGGCGGCGAAGCCCGACATCAGGCGGTAGGTGTTCGCTCCCATCAGGTATGTGACCTCGGGTTGCTCGCCGAGCCACGCGAGGTACTCCGGGCCCTCGAGGCCCCAGAACCCGGGCCATCCCTCTCCCGATGCGTAGCCGTCGAGGGAGGTGATGAAGTCGACGAGAAGCTCCGGCATGGCGGTGTCCTTTCCTAGGGTGTCACGAGCTTTGACCGGCCTGGAGCCACAAACTCATCGGCCCTAGTCACTCCGCCGTAGGGGAGGGTAGAGCTGGAAGTCGATCACGAGGCAGCTCACCTGCCCGCCTTCGGTGCGGCCGATCCAGACAGGAAAGGTTCCGCCGTCGGGGGAGCCGGCGCGGAAACCGATGAGGTTCGGCTCGGACGCCACGTTGGCCAGTTCCACCGTGAAGCAGCTGTCGAAGGGCATGACCAGCTCGTCGTTGAACTCGTCTTCGTCCACAGTCCGAGTCATATCGAGGAAGGCCGCGATGCCGGTATCCACACCGACTCCGTAGAACTTGCCGTCGTCGAGGTGTCTCTGGTCCTCGTCGGGCCGCAGACTCATTTCCCACTCGATCGGTGGGGTGTCCAGGAGGGACACCCGGGCCGCGGCGACACTCGGCGGGTGCATGGTGTCGGCGAACCGCATCAGCGACACCGTGACCGGATACTCGCCCGCTGGCACAAATGGTCGCCGAGACCTTCTCGGGCCATCCAGGGTCCATGGCAACCAGTCGCCCGGACGGGACTCGCAGCAGCCCCGCATCGATGAGCTCGACAACAGCCGGACCGTGCGGGGTGTCACGTCCGCCCGGGGTGAACATCTGCTCGATTCCGTTGGCGCGCAGCGGCCCCGGGAGCTCGTCCGACGGCGTCTCGTTCAGGGTCACCGCTGCGGCGGGTTCGTGGCCATACTGGGCGAGGAACCGCACGAAAACCTGCCAGTCTCCGAATTGCGGTGCGGAGCAGAGGAAGTCCTCGACGGGAGCTGAAAACAGCTGCACTGTGCTATTTTCCGGTTCAACCGGCGACTGACCACTACTTTGCGCCGCACGCCGAAGGTACAGGGCTTTATCCGACCCGTCGAACTCGGATCTGATCTCGACCAGTCCGTCCGCCGAGACCGTCGTGGTCTCATAGACATCCCATTCACGGGAGAAGTACTGCCGCTCACCGGAAAACCGCCAGTGTATTTTCTGGTAAACGCGCAACATCTCCTCGCCGTGACTCTCGAGGCAGATCAGCTGCGTGCGAAAGGACCTGTCGTTGAACAGATTCACCTTCCACCACTGTTTCCCCTCGTGCTGGTAGTACTCGAGCATCGCCAGCGGCTGCCCCTGCGCAGCCAGCAACACCGCGTACCCGTACCCGGCGGCATGTCGGCGCGCAGCTAACGCACGCGATATCGGTTGCGAATGAGCCGACCCAAGCGTTAAGCCCCACGTCTCACCATAAGACACATCAAGACTGTCGAAATTCACGAACTCACCGTCTCTACACACGACAACACCCCCACCGTACTGTCGTGTGGCCAGAACATGGCCCCACGGACGGAGTGCGTTGAGTCGATAGCGCATCTCGGGGCCGAGCTTTAGCGTTGGGGAGGTGGAAAGACTCGTCCATGACTGACGGACCGGACAGGACTGGGTGATCCTGGGCCGCGGAAGGGCCTGGTGGAGCGTTCGGCACCTTTTCTGCCCGCAGGCAGTCAGATCCGGCAGGTGTTCATTTGTCAGACGGCGCCGAACTTCGCCTTCTTCCTGATCATGTATCTCACTGGCCTCACGATATTTTGGATCGAGTACCGCTGCGTGGCGGTCACCCAGGACGCCATCTACGTGCTGGAAAGCAGCAAATCGTCCGGCGGCGCCGAGCCGCGGCATTTGCTGGGTATCGTGCCACGTCAGACCCGACTCGGTCCGGTCTCCGGCCGATGGGGGCGGCTGACCATTCTGGGCGAGCGTCATTGGGTCCACAAACGCTTTCACGACCAAATCGCTGCCGCCGACCAGGAGGGTGGCTTCCGCCGATGAAGCACCAGGCCCACGTACCCGAACGAGGCGGAGTCCTGCTCGAGCTGGCCAGTGCGAATGCGTCAGCGGTCGATAAGTGATGGGTCGTTACTTTCCTGGGCGCGGTTGAGCGGCAGCTAGTTGCGCGGCTTCCTCGAGTCTGCCGGCTTCGACGAGTTCGCCGAGGAACAGTGCGCGGATCGCGCGGTGTAGTCCGACGCGGTCGACCTGCTGTGTTTCGTGGGTCAGCGCATGCATCGCGAAGCCATCGACAAGCGCGGCGTAGGACTCCGCCGCTCCTTCGGGATCGCTGGCCCCGGCCGCGGTGAGCGCGGTGGTCGCGACCTGCCGCAGCGCGGCCAACGCGGCGGCCACCATGGCGCGTTGATCTGGTCGCCGGCCCGCATGCAGAAAGGCCTCGAAGATTGCCATGCTCTGAGTTCGGTTCGCCGCCGCCGAGTTGGCGACGAGCGACGCCAACTCGGGTAAATCGAGCGGCTGCCCCGACAACACGTCGCTGAGCGAGCTCATCACCTTCACCCGCTCGGCGGTGAAGACCCGGAGTGCTTCGGCCGCAAGGTCATCGATCGACTCGAAAAAGTAGCTGATCGTGGCCAGCGGAACGCCTGCTTGTTCGGTCACCGTACGGTGCGTGACGCCTGCCATGCCCCGGTCGGCCACCACTTCGACCGTCGCGGCCAGCAGCGCGTCACGCCGAGCGGTGCCCGACGCTCGATGCTTGCGAGCCTTCGGAGCCGTCGCCTGGTTCGGATCGGATGGGTGGTTAGCCGCCATATCACCGATCCTAGCTGCACCGATCCAGGAAGTCTGGAATATCTTCTAGACTTTGTCCCGCGCGTCGGGCATGCTGAGGTCAGCGCCGCACAGCCGCCCTACACACGACGCAAATCAACCGCCTCGCCAAAGTCGAATACCTATCTCGGAGCGCGCGGCCAGCGGCTTGCCACGAAATACCCGCATGCGCGTAATGCGCCGACTCGAGGAGTATTGTTGCGGATTCATCACCTAAATTGCGGGACACTGCGACCCCCTTCGCCACGGCTGGTGAACGGGACCGGTTCGCTCTTCGGGCGCGGAAAATGCGTGTGTCATTGCCTTTTGATCGAAACCGATGCGCATCTCGTACTGGTCGACACCGGCATCGGTAACAACGACATCGCGAACCCTGCCAAGACCCTGGGTGCCGAATTCGTCTGGGGCGTACACCCTGATTTGGATCCCGACGAGACCGCAATCCGGCAGATCCAGCGACTCGGCTATACCGCCGGAGACGTCAGGCACATCGTGGTGACGCACCTCGATATCGACCATACCGGTGGCCTGCCGGACTTTCCGCACGCCACGGTGCACGTCAACACAGACGAACTTGCCGCTGCCCGTGGGCCTCTCACCTTCATGGAGCGTCGACGCTACGCGGGTGCGTCCTGGGCACACGGGCCGAAGTGGGCCGAACATCGCGCCGAGGGCGACCAATGGTTCGGATTCCGTTCCGTCCGTGATCTGCCCGGCCTACCCGCCGAAATCCTGCTCGTCCCGCTCGATGGTCACACCCGTGGCCATACCGGAATCGCGATAGACACCGGTGCCACCTCCGGCCCGCGCTGGCTGCTGCATGCCGGTGATTCCTACGATCACCACAACCAACTCGCCGCAGACCCGAGCTGCCCGCTCGGATTAGCAGCGTTCCAGTATGCGCTGCAATCGAATCGATCCAATCGACTGCACAATGTCGAACGCCTACGCGAATTGGCCACCACCGGTACGGTCGATATTTTCTGCGCTCATGACCCGGCCGACTTCGACCGTTTCTCGCCGCTGCTGCCAGCCAAGGGAATCGAATCGGTGGCGCTGCGATGAACGAACTCCGTGTCGAGTCGGCTGGGCGCGGCGACCGGCCACCGGTTATCGACTTGCACGCGCACAGTCCGAGCATCATCCCCGGTTGGCTTCGCGCCGTGGGCAAGACGACGGTGTCCATGCCGGGCGACCCGCTAGCCACGCTTCGGGCGGAGGACATCAGCCTGACCGTGGTCACCGCCGTCGGCGATCCGGTCGGGACCCGTTGGCGTCGCGGCTCCGCTTGGTCGGGGGTCGTCGACCAGTTGTCGGCAGCGCGCGCCGAGGCGATCTCGGCAGGCCTCACGGTGGTCACCGACGCCGCGGCGATCACCAACTCCAGCGGCCCCGCGGTCATGCTCGGAGTCGAGGGCGCCGATGTCGTCGGGGCCGATCCGCAACGGCTGATCGACCTGCATCGGCTGGGCGTTCGAGTGCTCGGGCTCGTGCACTACGCGGACAACGGACTCGGCACCATCGGCATGTCCGCGCTCGGCGGCCGAGGCAGCCGGGCGGTCCGGTCGGGCCGCAGACCGGCGGGCCTGAGTTCGCTCGGCAAAGAGGTTGTCGCGGAGATGAATCGGCTGCACATGCTGATCGATCTCGCGCACGCCGATATCGCCACCACCATGGCGGCCTGCGAGCACAGCTCGGCACCGGTGCTCAGTTCACACACCGGCGTGACCGGTGCGCAGGACTTTCCGAGGTTCATCAGCGATGCCGAGGTCGAGGCGATCGCCGCGACCGGCGGCGTGATCGGCCTTTCGCCCTCACGCATCGGCACGCACGCCATGCAGGATCTCGACGACTTCGCCAGGCACGCAGCACATGTGGCGCAACTGGTGGGCGCCGAACACCTGTGCCTCGGCTCCGACATGAACGGTGTCATCGGCTACCTCGACGGACTCAAGGGGCCCAGGGACTTCCCGAATTTGGCCGCGGCGCTCTCGCACATCGGGTTCGACGCCGCCGAGGTCCGCGGCATCCTCGGCGACAATGCGCTCCGCGTGCTGAAAACGGCGCTGTTACAAAATGATCGACTCCCCGCACCGACCAGCTCGGGAACCGAACCCGATCACTTCGAGCGTTCGAGGAGGTAATCGCACCGCCGTACCCGGCGCGCACCACCTTGTTCGGCGGACTGCCACCAGGCCTGCTCGTCGAGATCGACGCCCTCGCGATCCTCCAGTCATGAAGCCTCTCGACCAGCATGCGTGCCGCAACGCACAAGAGCCGGACCCGGGCAGCGTCCTCGATGCCAGGCAGCCGCCCCGCTTACCAAGCCAGGCGGGGGTGTCGAAACATGATATCGTTGATACTTTCTTTCTGTTATCGTCGATATGGATGAGTGATGTGACAGCGAACACTACCCGTGAGCGCATCCTGGTCGCGGCCGCCGATCTCCTGGCCGACGGCGGCGCCGAGGCGGTCTCCACACGCGCGGTCGCCGCCGCCGCCAATGTGCAGGCGCCCACGTTGTATCGGCTGTTCGGTGATAAGCAGGGGCTGCTTGACGCGGTCACCGCGCACGGATTCGAGCAATACCTGGCACGGAAGAAGAGCCTCGGGCCCACCGGCGATCCAGTGGAAGACCTCAGGCGTGGATGGGACGGCCACGTCGAGTTCGGCCTGACTCATCCCGCCTTCTATGTGCTGATGTACGGCGTCCCTCAGCCCGAACGCCGACCTGCCACCGCCGCCGAGACCGACCGCCTGCTGCGCGCGGTGCTCGAACGCATCGCCGTCGCAGGCAGATTGCGGATGCCCGCGGAAGCCGCCGCGGGCCTCATCCACGCCGCCAATACTGGAGTCACCCTGTCGCTGATCGCCACACCCAGCGCCGACCGCGATCCCGAACTCTCCGCGCGCACGCGTGAGATCGTCCTCGCCGCCGTCACCGCCGACGCCGAGCCAACGGGAAACGCCTCGTTGGCCACCCGCGCTCTGAGTCTCGAGGCAACGCTCACCGACCAAGCCCACCCGTTGAGCACCGCCGAAACCGCCCTCTTGCATGAATGGCTGCTACGCATCGCCCATCGGTAGGCCCTGGTGACATATCCGAGGCTCGGGTATCTGACCGCTGCGCAGAGCCGGATCGGTGATGACGCCACCGGATAAACCAGGACGGATCGAGATGTCCGCCTAGCCGTCGAAGAGTTGCCATACTGCCTCAGGCATCGGTGTCGCGTCGGCAGCCCTTGCCGGTTTTCCGCCCGGTGACGGCATGTGAACTGCATCTCTTTGTTCTAACCAATTGGTCTTCGGCGCCGATATGCGAGTTAGCTGTTTGATCGCTGACTGGTCTGGTGTACTGAGATCGGCGCGGGATATCGGCCCGACATCCGTCGAGTGTGCGGGGTAAGTCACTCGGCGATCGGGGTCGAAGTGAGAGGGCAGATGACCACGAGAACGATTGTTCATCGCCCACCGGTCCGGCCAGAGCGATCGTCCCTGTTCACCGAGATAAGGAGACGTAATGAAACGAGTCACGAAGACATGTGCAGGATTGCTCTCTGTCGCCGCCACGCTGCCGATCGTGTTTGCCGCGACAGCTCAAGCGGCGCCCGCCGGCTCCATGTACTTCAGCTACGGAGGGGCGAACTGCGCGATCATGCCGGATGGCTCGATCGGATGTGACCTGCCGAATATTCGGTTGGTCGGTCTCAATATCGTCGGTGATGTCTCGATTCCGGTTCCAGCTCAACAAATTGTCGCCGATCCTCGAACTCGCCCGAGCTACGACTTCAGCAACCCTTACACCCAGCCGGGTGGCAACCCCGACTTTTATCAAGTCGCCAACGATCGCGGCACGTTCGGCGCGCGGATCTCGTACGCGGGAGCATTTTGTGAGGAGAGTTTCCGCGGCACCTTCATGTGCGTTTCCAGGACCGGCGAGGAGAACAATCGTCAAGGCGTCTTCGGCCTCTGACACGCTGGCGGGATACCCATGACTGATAGTTCCGGCGAGCCGCGGCTCGCCGGAACTATCAGTTACTCCGGCGAATCCCGAGATTCTGCAGTGCACATAGACGCACCGTCACCGAATCCAGTTCGCTGGTCAGGCCGGGCCCGCAACGGCGGCTGACCGGTCGACGGGGGTGATCGGCAGGTGAAGCGCACCCGGCGCGGCGGCGGGGACCGTGGGCTGGTTCTGTGCGACCGGGCTGATCCGCTGATACGTCGGGTCGTTTTTGGTCGGTTGTTCTGGCGCCCCTGTCAGGGGAGGCGGCGGGGTGTGGGCAGCAGTGCCGTTGCGGGGACTGGTTCCCAACCGGCGAGCCCGTCCTGGTCTCGCACGACGCGGCCGAATGCTTGGTCGCCGAAATGGAATGCGAACCCGATCGTTTGGGGTTGCTCGAGTTCGGTGATCAGGCGGTTGCGTGCGGTGCGTACCGCGGTGCGGTCGACGTCGGGTTTGGATGGCCAGTCCGGATGTGTGAGTTGTGCCGGGATGTGGAAGCCGTCGCCGAACACGATGATCCGCCCGGAGCTTGTGGAGATGATGTAAGAGGTATGGCCTGGGCTGTGCCCTGGTGTGACGAGGGCGTGGACGCCGGGGAAGATCTCCTCGCCGTCGGTGATGCGGGTGTGGGTGCCCGCCATCGGCTCGATCACTGTGGGCCGCGGTGGTGCGCCGGGGATGATTTCACCGCGTCCGTGTGGCGCCCATTCCTGTGCGGCGACCAGGTAGCGGGCGTTCGGGAAGAATTTGTGGCCGTCGGGTCCGAATGCCCATCCGGTGTGGTCGATGTGGAGGTGGGTGAATGCCACGGTGTCGATGTCCGACGGTGCGTGCCCGAGTTCGGCGAGCACTTCTGGCAGTGCCCCGCAATTGACGGGGCCGACGTAGGTCTGCCCGAGTGACACCTCGCCGGTGTAGGGGCCCATGCCGGTGTCGATCAGTAGCCGTCTGTTGTCTCGTTCGACGAGCAGGCCGCCTGCGGATAACGGCACGAATCCGTTAGCGTCGAGTAGTTCGGGATGGTCGGCCCAATGTTCGGCGGGGATGTCGGGGAAGAATCCTGCCGGCGTCAGTCCCATGGCGCCGTCGACCACGTAGGTCAGTCGTACCTCACCCAATTGCAATGTCCGCACCGCTGACTGCTCGTTCAGAGCTCCTAGAACCGAGAACAACATTGGTGCTCTCCTATCTCCTTGGTCTGACGGGCATGCTCGACTGCTACTTGGCCAGCCCGAGCAGTCGCTCCGCGTTGAGATGAGCGATCTTTTCTTTATCGCCAGGGCTGATGGGCAGGCTGTCGAGGAATTGCTTTCCTGCGGTGTTGGTGCTGTACGGGTAGTCGACGGCGAACATGATTCGGTCGATGCCGATGGCGTGGACCGCGCTGGCGAACGGGGCGTAGTCGAATACGCCGCTGATGGTGATGTGAAAGTTCTGGGTGAAGTAGTGGGGGATGGGTCTGTCGAGTTTGACGAGTTTGCCCATCCGGTCCTCGACGCGCCAGATCATGGAGGGCAGGGTTTCGCCCATGTGACCGATGATGATTTGGAGGTTCGGGAAGCGGTCGAAGACGCCCCCGATGATCAGCCGGAGTGCATGCAGCCCGGTGTCGACGTGCCATCCCCAAGCAGCGGTACCGAGGATCTCGGTGACCACCGGCGAGAATCCGGCATAGCAGGCATCGAAGACAGCCTGTGGTGGGCGGGTGGGGTGCAGGTAAATCGGCACCCCCAGCGCCTCGGCACGCTCGAAGACCGGCCAGAAGAACTCGTCGTCGAGGTACCGGCCGCCGACGTGGCCGTTGACCATGGCTCCGCGGAAGCCGAGTTGTGAGACCGTGCGGTCGAGCTCGTCGGCGGCCGTCTTGGGCTCTGACATGGGCAGGGTGGCGAACCCGGCGAATCGATCGGGGTGGGCCGAGACCGCTTCTGCGATAACGTCATTGGCCTCCGCGGCCAGCCGGACCGCCGCCGTGGATGCGAGGGATTCGGTGGCCGGAACGGTCTGCGACAGCAGCTGCATGTCGATGCCCGCCGCGTCCATATCGGCCAGCCGCCCGTCACCGAGATCGGTAATGCCCGCTGGTATCTCGGCGCCTTTCTGCCATTGCCCGGCATCGGCGAGCAAGTCGTACATTTTCGTGAGCGGATGATCCGCGTTCGCCTCGCGTAGCGCCCGAGTGGTGAAATGCTCTTCCAGGGCAATGATTTTCACTTGATCCTCCTAGGCGCGAGTTCGGCTGCGATGTGTTCGGCGGCCATGAGCACGGTGAGGTGGATCGCCGCGGAGGGGACGTCGGGGAAGATCGAGGCGTCGACCACCCGCAGCCCCTCGACTCCGAAGACCGCTCCGAGCGGGTCGACGACGGTGCCGATCGGGGTGGTCGATGAATAGTGGTGATAACTGTTCACAGTGGATTTGATGGAGGCGTCGACGTCCATCGATCCTGGGTTGAGTTCGTGGTCGATGAGATCGGCCAGCGGGCTGGTGGCCGCGATGTGCCGGGCCAGCGTGATGCCTTCGGCCATCCTGCGGGAGTCGGTGCTCTCCGCGAGAAGGTTGAGATCAACGCGAGGGTCGATGTGAGGGTCGGTGCTGGTCAGAGTGAGGGTGCCGCAGGAGACCGGTCGGACCAGTCCGATCGAGAGCAAAAACGCGGCGCCCGTCGGGCTCACGCTTTGATCCCCAACGTGAGAAGCGACGATGTGTAGGTCCAGTTCGTCGCCGACGGCTTCGGAACTGGCGGTCCATACTTTCGCGCCGAGCACCGGAGTCGGTTCGCCGATCACGTCTGGTTTCGCGGCGTAGACGTTGTGATAGAACGGGTGGTCATACAGGGTCTGGCCGACCGGGAGGTCCGCGACCACATCGATGCCGAGTGCGGAGAGGTGGGCGGCGGGGCCGATCCCGGAGCGCAGCAGGATCGCGGGGGTGCCGATGGCACCCGCACTGAGCACCACCTCCGCGGCTCTGAGCTGAGTGCCCCCCGCGAGGAGGACGCCGACGGCGCGGCCGCCTTCGGTCAGCACCCGATCCACCAACTGATCGCCGAGGATGGTCAGGTTGGGGCGGGAGCGGACGGACTCGGTCAAATACGCCATGCCGGTATTGACCCGGACGCCGTCGACGATGTTCATCGGATACGGCCCCACGCCTGCGGGTTTGGGGCCGTTGAAGTCGTCGGCGGCCGGGATCCCGGTGGCGAGCGCGGCATCGACGAATGCGCGCTGCATGGTGCTCAGTTCGGTGCGATCCAACTGGTGCACGGGCAGCGGGCCGCTGCGGCCATGCCACTGATCACTGCCCCCGTCGGCGTTTTCCAGCGTTTTAAATGCGGGCAGGACATCGTCGAACGACCAGCCCGCGATATTCCACCGGGCGAAGTCCGCCTGTGTCGCCCGGACCGCGATCGCACCGTTGATCGCGGAACCACCGCCGAGAACCTTGCCCCGGTAGAGGGCCACCGGGTGACCGACGACGCCCGGTTCGGAGATCGTGCCCCAGTCATGGCCGGTCGCGCCGCCCAGCACATTGCTGGAGGAGACCGAGGGCGGGTAACCATCCGGCGGATATACCGGGCCCGCCTCCACCAGCGTCACCCGCTGTGCCGGGTCCTCGCTCAACCGGGCGGCCAGCACGGCACCGGCCGAGCCACCACCGACGATGAGGACGTCCACGGTTTTCTCTTGTGTCATGGTCAGAGCCTTTCGCGTGTGAATTGTTGTGCGCGAGTACCTTCCAGCAGCCTTCTGTGTTGTCTTTCAGACTGTGATGCGCATCAGGTCGAGCCGGTCACCGTTGAGGGTGAAGGTGAAGTCCGACGGCCCGTTGAAGCCGTTGCCGCCGACCTGGGCGCTGACGGTGACGGTGTCTCCGGTCTGATTGGTGTGGCTAGTTGCTGGAGCCGCCGTTCATGAGAATTTCTTCGCCGGTAATGAAGAACGAGGCGTCGCTGGCGAGGAATTCGGCGACATCGGCAACGTCGTCAGCGGTGGCCAGTGCCCCGATCGGCACCGAGTCCAGGAGTTCCTTTTTGTAGGGGTCGTCGTCGCTGACGCCGGCGAAGATTCCGGCTCCCTCGATGGGGCCGGGGACCAGGGAATTGACGGTGACCTTGCGGTGTCCGATTTCCTGGGCCAAGACTCTGACGAGGTATTTGGGTGCGGTTTTGCTGGTGCCGTAGAGCCCGAGTCCTGGGTGTGGGCGGGAGGTGGAGCTGGAGGCGATGTTGATGATCCGTCCGCCGTCGGCGACATGGCGGGCGGCGGCCTGCAGCACGAAGAACGGGCCCTTGGTGTTGATGCGGAACAACAGGTCGAAATCGTCTTCGGTCACCTCGGTGACAGGGATGTTGACCTTTTCGATGCCCGCGTTGGCTACCACGATGTCGACCTTTCCGAACGCGTCGAGCGCCACGGCGAACAAACGCTCGATCTCGGAAACCTTGGACACATCTGCCCGCACGATGATCGCTTTCGCGCCGGCCGCGCTCACGGCATCCTGGACCTCCTCGGCCGCCGCCGTGTCTTTGGCGTAGTTGATGACGATGTCGGCACCTAGTTCGGCGTAGCGCAACGCGATGGCGCGACCGATGCCACGGGATGAGCCGGTAATCACGGCCACTTTTCCGTGCAGGGACATAACGGAATCCTTTGCTGTCGTTGTGGTGGGCGACCATCGCCACCAACCCGGGTGGCTGTCCTCGGGACTTGCCCCGGCCGAGTCAGCCACCCGTATGGGGGTTGGGTATCAGTGGTGGTCGGGGAGCAGAACTGAGCGATAGCGCGCGTTGGACATGTTCTGGAAGGCGGCTTCGGCGTCTTTGAGGGAGTAGGTCTCCACCAGGGGACGAATGTTTTTGAGTGCGGCGAAGTTGAGGGTGTCTTCGGAGTCCTTGGCGTGTCCGCTGTACCAGCCGGTGACGGCACGGCGGCCGAATACCAGTAGCTCGGGGTTGAGGTCGAGGGATTGGTGGTCTGCGGCGATCACCACAAGACGTCCGCCGGGACGCAGACCCGCGAGCAGATCGGCTTGGGCGGGACTGGAACCGACGGTGGACAGCGCAACCTTGGCACCACCGAGGCGGGTGAGCGCTTCTCCGACACTGCCCTCGTTGCTGTCGATGTAATCGTCGGCGCCCAGCTCCCTGGCGATGCCTTCCTTGGTGCGTCCGCGGTTGATGGCAATCGTGTGGAAGCCCATCTTGTTGGCGAACTGGATCGCGAGGTGGCCCAGGCCGCCCACGCCATGTACGGCGACCGTGTCGCCCGGACCCGCTTCGGAGTGACGTAGCGCGTTGAAGGTGGTGATGCCCGCGCACATCAGGGGTGCCGCGTCCTCGAACGACAGCGCGGCCGGGATCCGAGCAAGTGCGTCTTGCGGCGCGATCGTGTACTCGGCGTAGCCGCCGTCGTAGGACAGGCCGACGATCTTGCGGTCCACGCAGAGCGCGAACTCGCCCTGACGGCAGTAGTCGCACGTCATGCAGCTGCCGCCGTGCCAACCGATACCGACCCGGTCACCGACCTGCCAGGCGGTCACGCCCGATCCGACGGCGTCGACCTCACCGGCGATCTCGTGTCCCGGCACGCGTGGCAAGGCGACGCCGAGCAATCCGAGCCTGGCCAGGTTCTCCCCGCCGCAGACGCCGCAGGCATGGACCTTGACGCGGACCTGGCCTGCTGCGGGTTCGGGGATCGGGATTTCGGCCGAAACGAATTCCGCGCCGGCCTTGACTACCTGCATCGCGTGCATGGTGGAGGTGCTCACAGTCGTACTCCCTTGTGTCGTCATTTGATTGGGGTTCGGCGTGCCGTGGAGTCGCTCGCGACACATCGCTAGGTGCTTGGTCGACCGCATCAGGGGAAGCCCTCTCCGGTGTTATCGGCGCTAACGATTACATGATACTAGCGCTAACTATCGCCGCTACCAACTCTTTGTTATCAGCGTTACATGACCGTTGCTGAACGGTCCACGCAAGCCAGAGTCTCGCTACAGGACCGACAACAGCCGGCTTCGCAGTGCCGCGACGATCTCCTCTGACGTGTTATCCGGGTCAGTGACGAGCAGGTCTACGCTCAGCCGACCCTGGAAGCTGAGGATCACGAATTCGAACAACGGGTTCGTCGTTGGTGCGGCGACCGCCACGTGGGCGTCGAATTGGAAGAGTGGCCAGAGGTCTTCGAATTCGAGGGCCTCCGGATGCCGCAGCGCGGGGACTTTGCCCCAGTTCGTTGCGTAGGCCGACGCTGGTGCCTGTCGAAGCTGGTACGTCACGGCCGGTGGAGTCGCGGTAATCTGCGTGGCCTCGTCATGAATTGTGTGGTCGGCCAGATCGGCAGCGAGCCTTCCCCCGATTGCTCGCGCAATATCCACGAGTTCGAACACGCCGTCTTCGGTGATGTATCGCGCGGTGCCCAATACATTCGTGCCTGCCGTCAAAGCGACCGGAGGCGAGATGCGCGACCGCAAATCGACGAGAAAGGCATAGGGTATTTCGGTCAGCGGCACGTTACTCACATCGGCAACGGCAAGCAGGATCGCCGCTGAGACCAAGCCGTTGATCGTCGCGCCTTCCCGGTGACCGAGGTCGACCAGCGCCCTGGTCTGAGTCTCGTCGAGCTGGCAACGCAGGCACCACTGCACCCATCGGCGGCGCTCGGTGTCTGTCTCCGCCGATGCATCGCCGGGTGCTGCGGGGGCGGCTCTGACCTCGACAGCGCCGATCCCGCGTTCAGCGAACAACGCCTCCATCGACATCGGGTACCCGTGCTGCGCGACCGCGGGAGCGGCCACTCCCTCAGCGAAATCGGTGTACAGCGACCACAGATCGGCCAGCACCGCCAGCGCGTGGTGACCGTCGGCGACGCTGTGTTGGGTCACCAGAGTCACGTTCGCGCGATCGCCGTCCCGAACCACATGCAGCTCACATATCGCCCGGGCCGGGTCCAGATCCTGATCATGGAAGACGGTCTCGATATTGCCGTCGAACACCTTCAGCGCCGACGGCAACGCCGACGAGCCGACTATCGCAGTCCCCTGATGATCGACGGCAAGACGCGATCCGTGGACCGGATGCGCACGACGCAGGGCGTCGAAAGCGTCTGACAACGCCGTGATATCCAACGTGCCCCGCACTCGGACCGAGTATCCGACGAATACTCCCCGATCGACATACACCGCTTCGGTCGGTGCCAACAATCGAATTGCATCGGTGACAGTCATAGCGGTTCTCCTTAATTTCAACCGGGGACTACCGCGCTTGCGTCACAGGCGTAACAGGGCGCGGGCGTTGGTGGTGGCGATCGCGGTGCGTGTGGTCTGGTCCAACGGCAGGGTGTCGAACCATTCGGCGGCCTCGGACATGGATTCGAACGGGTAGTCGGTGGCGAACAGGATCCGCTCGGCGCCGACGACGTCGAGGACGTGGGCCAGTGCGGTGTGGTCGAAGTTGCCGCTGGTGGTGAGGTAGAAGTTGTTTCGCAGGTAGGTGCGAAACGGGTGGCGGGCGGGCACGCCGCGCGGGGCGATGCCGATGCGGTGGTCGGTGCGCCAGATGTTGAACGGGACGAGCTCGCCCAGGTGTCCGAGGATGACATTGAGGCCGGGGTAGGTGTCGAACAGCCCGGATCCCATCAATCGCAGTGCGTGGGTTCCCGTTTCGACCGAGAACGCCCAGGCTGCCGAGAGCAGCCAGGGGTGGTCGCGGTAGATCTGCTGGCGGCTGGGCAGTGGGTTGCGCGGGTGCAGATAGACCGGCACGCCGAGTTGCTCCACGACGCTCCAGAACGGCCAGTATTCGGGTTGGTCGTAGTAGTGCGCGGATTCGGCGGTGCTGATCTGGGAGTATCCGTTGACCAGCGCGCCGACACAGCCCAGCTCGATGACCGCGCGCTGTAGTTCAGCGGCGGCGGCGTCGGGATCCTGCAGGGGCAGCACAGCGAACGCGGAGAAGCGGTCGCGGTGGTCGGCGATAGCGTCGGCGATGTAGTCGTTGTGC
The DNA here is from genome assembly GCF_050955855.1 of Nocardia sp. CA-128927. NCBI lineage: Bacteria > Bacillati > Actinomycetota > Actinomycetes > Mycobacteriales > Nocardiaceae > Nocardia > Nocardia sp. CA-128927. The sequence goes on from NZ_CP192087.1 coordinate 1,941,945, forward strand.
CAGCGCGCGGCGGTGGCGGCGTGCGCGGGCTCGGTGAGGGCCTGGATGCCGGGGGCCATCAGCGACAGCACGCTGTGCTCGATGTCGGCGGCGTCCATCAGCCGCAATCTGTCGCCGGTGAGGTCGGTCAATCGTGTGTGCATGGCGCGGCGCGCCGCGAGGGTGAGGACCTCCTCGGTGCGGTCGAGCAGCTCGGAGCCGGGGACGCCGAAGTGCTCTTCGAAGGCGATTTTGCCGGGCATGAGGACTCCTTGGCGTGGTCAGTCGAGGGTGAATCCGGTGCGCTGAAGCTGTCCGGAGTAGTCCAGATACACGGATTTGACTTCGGTGAACTGCTCGATCACCGACGGCCCGGTTTCGCGGTGGCCGTTGCCGGTGTTCTTGATCCCGCCGAACGGGAACTGCACTTCCGCACCGATGGTTGGCGCGTTGAGGTAGACCATTCCGGCTTCCATGCGATGCACCCAGGCCAGCCCGCGGCTGGCGTCGCGGGTGTAGACGGCCATGCTCAGCCCGTATTCGGTGCCGTTGGCCACCTGTAATGCCTCGTCCTCGTCGTCGACCACGGTGATGGAGACCGTGGGACCGAAGATTTCTTCCTGGGCGACTCGGTCGGTGGGTGCGACGTTGCCCAACACTGTGGGCTGGTAGTAGTAGCCGCCCGCGGCGTCGGGGACAGGGCGGCCACCGGTCAGTAACTCGGCTCCCTGACTCAGCCCGATCCGGGTGTAGGAGTCGACCTTGTCCAGTGCGGCCTGGTTGACCAGCGGCCCGACTTGCACGCCCTCGATCAGCGGATCTCCGACGCGCAGCGCGCGCACCCGGGCAACGAAGCTGTCGGTGAACTCCGCGGCCACGCGCCGGTCCACCACGATCCGGGAGGAGGCGGTGCAGCGTTGCCCGTTGCTGGCGTATCCGCCCCACACCGCGCCGTCGACGGCCAACTGCACATCCGCGTCGTCGAGCACGACGATGGCGTTCTTGCCGCCGAGTTCGAGGCTGACACGTTTCAACAGCGATCCGGCGACCCCGCCGATTGTGCGTCCCGCCGCGGTCGAGCCGGTGAAACTGATCATGTCGACCCCGGGGTGTGCGACCAGTGCTTGCCCCGCCTCGCCGCCACGACCGGTGACCACGTTGACCACCCCGTCGGGGACCCCGGCCTCCTGGAAGATCTCGGCCAGCAGCAGCGCGGTCAGCGGTGTGTCCTCGGCGGGTTTGAGCACCACGGTGTTGCCGCACATGATCGCGCCGATGATCTTCTGGCCCGGGGTGAGCACCGGCAGATTCCACGGCGTGATCAGCCCGACGACCCCGATCGGCTCGCGCAGGGTGAACCCCATCCGCCCCGGGGTCTCCGACGGGGAGGTCACTCCGGTGAAACGGCGGCCTTCCCCGGACATGTACTCCGCCAGTGCGGCGGCACCACGCACGTCGTAGCCACGGGCTTCGTCGTACACCTTGCCCATCTCCCGAGAAACCAACCGGCCCAACCCATCCCGGTGTGCGTGCAGCCGTTCAGCGATTCGGGCGAGGATCTGCCCACGCTGTGGCGCCGGGGTGTCGCGCCACCCCGGAAACGCGGCGTGCGCGGCGGCGACCGCCGCCTCGATATCGGCTGCGCCCGAGGCGGGGACGTAGCCCAGGATCTGCGTGGGGCGAGCGGGGTTGGTGCTGGCCATCACCGCCTCGTCGACGGCCGGTCGTGGTTTGCCGCCGATCAGGTTGCCGTAGTAGGGAATTGCGTCATGCTCACCCAGGCGCGTGAGCTCGGGCAACAGTTCGGTCGAAGCGGCGTGCCTGATGTTGGTGGTCATGTCGGCTCGCTTTCGGTACAGGTGATGGGTGGATGTCAGCGGTGGTCTCAGTGCGATGTGTGCAGCAGGACGGGTTTGATGGCGGAGACCCGAACCGGATCCGGTAAGCGCACTGAGCAGGGCTGGTAGCTACCGGCTATGATGCGAAACAGGGCATCGGGACGCACCTAACCGCGGGCTGACGCGTGTTATCCGAGAAAATGTCGTCGTTTCACATCGGTATCCGACGTTCGAGAGCCGGAAGGTGGACAATGTCGACCACATCGATGACACGGGCCGCTCGCGTACCCGGTGGCATCGACGAGCTCGATCGGCGCCTGATCCAAGCCCTGCAGCTCGACGGGCGGGTGGCGTTCACCCGGCTGGCGGCAGTGCTGGAGGTGTCCGACCACACCGTGCGGCGGCGCTACTCCACGCTCAGGTCCACCGTCGGGCTCACCGTGCATGGCGTGACGATCCCGCAGGCGATGGGCGAAACCGAATGGGTGCTCCGAATCCGCTGTGAACCGCGTGGCGCGCTACCGATCGCCGAGGCGTTGGCGAAACACTCAGACACCGCGTGGGTCAGCATGACCGCTGGTGGCTGCGAGATCGTCACGTTTCTGCGCACCCGCCAGGGGCGGCTAGGCCTGATGGACAAGCTGGGCGACACCCCGCGCGTTCTCGATGTCACGGCTCAATGCTTGCTGCACCCGTTTTACGGCGGCACCGACAGCGCCATCACCAAATTCGAATTCCTCACCCCCACCCAGCGCAACAGATTGGTCCGCGAGGCCACCCCCGCGCTCGCGCTGTCGTCGCCGACACTGACCGATTCCGACCACAGGATGGTCGAGTATCTCGCCCGCGACGGCCGCGCCACGGCACGCGAACTCGCCGGCGCCACCGGGCTGCACGAGGCCGCGGTACGTGCCCGCATCGAGGAATTGCGGCGCGTCGGAGTGTTGTATTTCGACCTCGACTACGACAAACGTGCCGTACTCGGTTGTGCTGTCACGGCCCAGATCTGGTTATCAATCAGCCCCGATAAGCTCGAGCATGCCGGTGCGGTGCTGGGCACACACCGGGGTGTGGCGGCGGTGGCGGCCACCACCGGGACCAGCAACCTGCACGCCTACGTCCTTGCCCGCGACGAGACCGCGCTTTACACCTATCTCACTCAGGAACTCGCCCACCTCCCCGGATTACAACGCTATGAAACCGCGCTGGTCACACGCACTCTGAAGACCACAACCACACCGCATCGGTTTCCGTGAGCCAAGCCAGCCCCGATATCGAAGAGGTGCGCTATGGCATCGACGACACTCATACGCGGAACGCAATTCGGGCCCCTTGTTCCAGCAATGAGCGGCAGTCGGCCGATTTCCCTGCGGGGCAATGTCCGCGCCGTCGGTAAGCCTCGGTCACCGGCATGAGGCGACCGCGTCGGCGTCGGCGGTGCAACGCAATCGAATATCGACGCGCTTGTTGGCGAGTTCCTTCACAACTTTGTCTTTCGCCTCCCGCTCGAGCTGCTTGGTGAACCGACTGTCCGATGGCAAGCAATGAAACGCAATCACGGCCGCCCTGGTGGTAGGCACTGCCACCGGCTTGGTCGAGAAGCAGGTCATTTCGTTGTGCTTGACGACCAGGGTGCGCATCGTCTGCTGGGGCGCAGCGACTGCCGCCCCGTCGAGAAGGGTGGTTGCTGCAGCAATGCTCCAGACGATCGTCAGTGTTGTTGCGGCCCTGCGCAATCCGGCACCCAAAGCCGCGGTGGTAATGACGTCTGCGTGAACACACAGCATGGATACTCCTCGTTCCTGGTACACCGAAGCCGAGTAACGTACTGCGGTGTAATCGGCGGGATGTTCTTCTGCCCGCTGCTATTGCGGATGCTCAGCCGCTGCGAACGGGATGACAGGCATGCGAGGTCTTGGCGTGCTCGTCGCAGGATCCATTCGGCTCAGCTCCGATCGCTAGGCCAGGTCTCGCACTTTGTGGAACCGCAAGGCGCGGAACTCGTAGACATTGTTGGTAATACATCGATACATGCGCGCATGCTCTCGGATCGACCGCAGCAGCCTCGATTCGGTTGCCTCGGTGAGCGCATCTTCGGATTCGAGTTGTGCCAGTTGCGAATCCGCCCAGGCGATACTCCATAACCAATAGTCAGCACCTTCGGCGGTGACGTCGACATTGCGATCGAGGGTGAACCCGCTGGCCTGCGCGGCCGCGATGTACTCGGCCAGCGGACCGATGTCGATTGTCCAGTACCGATCTGCCGGTGCCTTGCCCTCGGGCTTGGTCAGCAGGACATCCTCGATGCACAGGTACGCCCCTAACGGCAGCGTTCGCGACGCGTTGGCGAAAGCCGCGTGTCGGTCCATATGAACGAACGCTTCGTTGGACACCGCCGTGTCGAACTTTCCTTGTGGATGCGCGACAGTGAAGTCCTCGACCGTTGTCGAGACCAGGTGAGCCATCCCGGCGTCGTCGGCCAACTGTGCTGCCAGCTGAGCTTGCGCTGGTTCGATAGTGAGGCCGGTGACTTCGACGCCGAAGCGCTGGGCCCAGTAGATGGCCGGCCCGCCCAGGCCACATCCGATATCGAGCACCCGACCGCGAAACACCGTCGCGGCCTCCCAGATATCGGCGCACCGATCGAGGTAACGGGTCTGGCCCTCGACGATTCTTCGGCGAAGCTCCGCAGGCGTGCCGTCATGCGGTGGCCCGCCGGTCATAACCGCGGCATGGAAGTGCACCTGCGGACCGGGACCGTACCGGTGCAGAATTTCGGCGTTCTTGCGAAGGTAGTACGCGCGCACCGCTGACGGTGACGCTGTGGGCATCGGCGCAGCTGGCATATCTTCCACGATCGGGCTCCCGTCCATAGGGCTGGGAATGATTGCGCGACATGGCTTTCCGGTGACCGCGAGAAATGAATCTGACCCAGCACAAGTCACCGGGATCTCAGTATCGGTCATCCGGCGATCGTGCACAAGGTCAAAGCGCGCGGATCGACAACCCATCGCATCCATTCCGCGAACACACACCTCGGATAACGAATGGGGCGTAACCTTGAGCTGGGAGTACCTGCCGCGCATGGAATTTGCCTGCTCCAGGAGGTACCTGAGCGTGAGTTATGAAGCCAAGGCCGAAGCCGCAATCAGCAGTCCTCTTTTTCGCGAGTCGCAACGCATGGTTGTTCCAGCATTCGAGTCCGCCGTCCACAGCCTGGATAACACGGTGCGGCAGGTCATCGAATATCACCTGGGTTGGCGCGGCGACAACAACAGCGCGCCCGAAGGAAGGCCGAAGGCGATGCGCTACCCCGCCATCCTTCTGCTATTCGGCAATGCCGACAACGGCCCGATGGAAAGAGCACTCGACACCGCGGTCGCCTGCGGACTGACCGAAATCGCCTCCATCATCCACGACGATGTCATCGACAAAGAAGAGGCACGATACGGACGCCCTACAGTGCAAGCCGAATTCGGACCCGGCACCGGTCTGTTATGTGGTCAGGCATTGGTCGGATTGGCCTTCAAAATACTTTCCCAGCAGTCACACTCAAATGTGACGAAAGCCTGTGCGCGCTTCGGTGCTGCCATCCAGCAGGGCTACTCACGCGGGCTCGACGATCTGACGCTCGAAGGCGCCAACGACGTAGATCTGGAAACCGTGCTCGATGTTCGAATGGCCACGGCGGCAGAGTTTTACGGATGCCACTTCGTGCTGGTAGCCATGTGCACCGGGCTCGACAGTGAACGATTGGACTACGTCGAACGCTTCGGAAAGAACTGGATGATGGCCCTGTCGCTCGCCGACGACCACCTCGACCTCTGGCCGGACAGTACGTCGGGCCACACCGTTGCCCCGGACTTGTATCAGCGCAAGATCACAGCCCCGATAGCATACGCCCTGAACAGTGATTCAAATACGAGGCTTCGCGACGAACTACGACAATTCTACCGCTCGACCCACACTCCAGAAGCCGAAGAATTGCGATACATGGCCAACATTATCGAGCAGTGCGGAGGTAAAGAGTGGAGCCATCAGCAAATCCTCCAGTTTCAGGAACGCGCAAAGCGGAATCTCGCGAACATCCGGCTGCCGCCGGCCACTCACGACGAGCTGCACGGTCTACTTTCCCTGTTTGCCGTTGATCACTGAGCGACTACAGCGCCGGACAGCGGTGCTGCCACGGTGCGGCGATCCAGGTGAGTCATCGCTTCAATGCGTTGATTCGTGACGTGACCGGCAAGGAACGGCTATCGGGATCACATGACTACAAACGATTTTCGTGTCTCGGCGGGCAAAGGCGCTGCAGAGCGCGGTAGTGCCGGTCGACGGTTGCGGCCTGTTCTAGGGCATGGACGGCGGAGGTGTCGTTCATGAACCTCGATTGGATTATGCGGGTGAGGATTTCATCGCTGAGGTGGTCGGTGATATCGAGGAGTCCGGACAGGGCGCCGTGATCTGTTGCGCTGGTCAGGATCCGGTCGATGCCATCGGTGTCCTGGCCGTGGAACAGTCGATTGCTCAGTGGTGCGGCAAGTTCGGTTTCCAGGCGTGCGAGCACGGATAAGGCGGCGGCGACGGTGTCGGCGGAACCTGCTGCGGCAGTGGTGATTATACGATGCTGCCGTTCGGTGGGGAGCACTCGCAGGATGTCGTTGAGTCGGTCGGTGGAGGATACGAGGGCCGCGGTATGCAAGAGTCCTTCGTCATCGTCGATGCCGCGTTCGAATTCCCGGATCAGCTGTTCGGTCGCGTGCTCGACGAACCGGGACGCCGTCAGATAGTCACGGCGGCGCAGCAGTTCGTTGGCCGCGGGGATCAAGGCGGCGGCAGGTAGTCGCGGTGCGAGCACCGGGATGGCGCGCGGATCGAGGTGTGGTGCCGCGTCGGCCAGATATGTGGGTGTGAGGCCGGCCAGGATTCCGGCGGCACGGTCGGGGTGGTCGAGGCCGAGCGCACCGCCTGCGCGTCCCGCGACCTCGGCGGGAATTGCCTTGAGCGCCAAGGTGACCGCGAGCGCGTTGGGCACGATGGGTGCGAGTTTGCTGACCCGCGCGAAGGTCGGTGCCAGCACGTCGAACAGGGCATCGGAGATGCGCTCACGCAGTACTTTGAGGTTGTGCGCGCCGAGGCGTTCCAGCCCGGCCAGCGCCGTAGGGTCGGCGCCGAGGGTGTGCGCGAGGGTATTGATCTGTGCCCGAGTCACTATGTCGGCCATGTCAGTTCACTTTCCGAACAGGATTCTGCGGGCGGGGATGCGAGCCAGGCGTGGCAGTATTTGGAGTCCCTGATCGATGGCGGCATCGAGACTGCGCTGCTGGTCGCGCATCGCTTGGCGCATCAGCGCTAGGAGCTGGTCGGATTCTTTGGGGGTGAGTGATTCCAGGATTTCCCTTGGTTCCTTCAGCTCTGTGAGCAGCGGGCTATCGGTCGGCATCAGGTCTGTTCCTTACTCGCGATTCGTCCTTGTGGCATCCGGCCCGCTCACTTGAGCGGCAGTGCCCCGTCCATACCCCCGACGTCGCTGACCTTCCAGTCGGAGTTCCGGTCGACGGTGACCTGGTAGGTGACCGTGGTTTGCGCACCGTCGGGGGTCTGGGCGTTGGTGGAGGAGACGTTGATGAAGACGTCGACGTGGTAGAGGCCGTTGGATTCGGTCATTACTTTCGCGGTGATCGGCTGCGCGGTCGAGGTCCACTTGAGCGGGGTGAGTACTTCTTGCAGTTTCGGTGCCGTGGCGTCGAATTTGTTGGCCAGTGCGGGCGCGGTGTTGTTCTTCAGCCGTCCGACCCAGGCATTGAAGTCGGCGAAGTTGACCGTGGACGCGCCGACGGCATAGTCGGTGGCGACCTGTTCGGCATGATGGTTGTCCGCGGCGGCGTCTCGATCGGAGATGCCGTTGTGCGCCGCGATGAGGAAGCCTGCCAACACGATCGAGAGAGATATTGTCAAATCCTGTGGATTGGCAAGTTTCAGGCAATCTCCGTTCGGGTGGTGTCGGCCGGGTCGGTTGGTGATGTCGGGGTGATGTCGCGGGGGCGTTCGAGCAGCTTGCCTTTGTGGAACAGGGCACCGTTGCGCACGAGCGCGACCAGTTCGGGTGCGTTGACCTTGCGCCAGCGGCCTTGGGCGGCCTCGATCAGCTTGTAGGCCATGGCAATTCCGGCCGCACGCGAGCCCGGCCCCTTGGTGACCTTCGTGCGTAACCGCACGGTAGCGAAGGTGGATTCGATCGGGTTCGTGGTCCGCAGATGGATCCAGTGCTCGGCCGGATATTTGAAGAACTCGAGCAGCACATCGAGATCGTCGGTGATCTTCGCGACGGCTTTCGGATATTTTGCGCCGTAGTCGATTTCGAATGCTTTCACCGCGATTTGCGCTTTGTCGATATCCTCGGCCATGTAGATGTCCTTCATCGCCGCGATCGCACCGGGATGCGCCGATTTCGGCAGCGCGGCAAGGACATTGGCGCTCTTGTGGAACCAGCAGCGCTGCTCGTGGGTGGTCGGGAACACATCGCGCAATGCCTTCCAGAACCCGAGTGCGCCGTCACCGACCGCGAGCACGGGAGCGGCCATGCCACGTCGACGGCAGCCACGCAGCAGATCAGCCCACGATTCGGTCGATTCCCGGTAGCCGTCGGCCAATGCAACGAGCTCTTTGCGGCCATCGGCACGCACCCCGATCATCACCAGCAGGCATAGCTTCTCCTGCTCGAGCCGCACTTTGGTGTGGATGCCATCGACCCACAGATACACGTAATCGGTGCCCGAGAGGTCCCGGGCGGCGAAGGTGCGGGCCTCGTCCTGCCATTGGCCGGTCAACCGAGTGATCGACGCCGCCGACAGCCCGGCACCGGATCCGAGGAACTGCTCGAGCGCAGGACCGAAGTCCCCGGTGGAGAGCCCATGCAGATACAACAGCGGCAGAACCTCGGCCACCTGCGGCGACTTACGCGCCCACGCGGGCAGGATCGCCGAGGAAAACCGCTGCCGCTCACCAGATTCCGGGTCCACACGCTTGTCGTTGACCCGCGGCGCCTTCACCCTCACCGCGCCCGCCGCCGTGAGGACCTCCCGTTCGGCGTGGTAACCGTTGCGCACCACCAGGCGGTGGCCGTTCTCGTCGAGCTGATCGGCGAACTGGGCAACATAGGCCGCGACCTCGGCCTTCAACGCCGCCGCGAGCATCTGCCGGGCACCGTCACGCACGATCTCATCGAGCAACGACCGGGTCGAACCAGCCGCATCGTTTGCTGAGGGGGTGTTCTGAACTACCGTAAACACGGACGTACCTTCCCGACCGGCGTTGGCGCGCCGGCATGATCAAGACTTCGGACAGATAGATCATCCGGGAAGGTGCGTCCTTCCCGTCATCCACAGGTCTTGATCATTTCTCGATCGAGACCACGGCGAGCAGTGCGGTGGCCGCGCTCCACGCGATGGTGGACAGCGGAATCGACACCGAGCGGCCGGTGGCCGGAGCGGATTTCCCGGTGTCGTCTGTGCTCTTGTCGAGGGTGATGTTGTCGGACATCGTTGTCTCCATGGGGGTTTCGGTGGCGGCTATTTGATCTGGAGCTGTAGTTGGAGCGTGCCGTCGGCACCGGTGGTGGCCAGGGCCTGGCCGATAAGGGTGCTGATGTCGAGCTGGTGCAGCGTGCCGGTGGCTGAGGCGATCAGTGGTTGCAGCACAGGTAGCAGCGGTGCAACCTCCGGACCGAGGGTGTCGATTCTGGTCGTCAGCTCGTGCAGAAACGGGACAAGGCCCAGTGTTTCGGGAGTGTCGACGAGGTAGTCGGCGGGTACATCGCCGGTGCGGATGACGCGGGCGATCGCGTTGGCGACGTCGGCGACGCGCGGGCCGAAGTCTGCCCACGGACCTGATGCTTCGGTGAGCGCGGGACCGGCCCAGTCCATGTCGGTGGCGTTGGCCTGCAGCGCGATCAGCAACTTGCGGATCAGATCGGTGCGGCTCAGCAGTGTCGCGGAGAGGAGTTCGGTCGAGCGGGACAACTGCGGCAACACCGTTTGAGTGCCCGCGAGTGCCTGGCTGAAGGTGTTCACGATATCGGTGAGTGCCTCGGGCTCGAGTTGTTCGAGTAGCCCGGTGGCGGTGCGGGCGACCTCGGCGATCGACATCGGACGGCGGATTTGGGAGGCCTGCACCACCTGTCCGTCGGTCAGGAATGGTCCGGCGCCGTTGGCGGGCCGGAATTCGAGGTAGGGCTCACCCAGCGCGGAGAGACCGCGGATGCGGACAACGCTGGAGGTGGGGATCGGGTAGCGGCTGTCTACCTGGAAGCCGACCTGGATTCCGGTGCGGGTGCGGTGCACCGAGGTGACTTGTCCGACTTCAACTCCGGAGAGCAGCACCTTCGAGCGGGGAATCAGTCCACCCGAGTCAGGCACGGACATGGTGGCGGATATGTTGTCGCGGAAGGGATTTACCCGCACCACGCCGAAGGTCAGGTAGGTGGTGCCCGCGATCAGGATCGCCACGATAGCGGTCAAGGAGACGACCGAGCTCGGCTTCATCGCACTATTCCGATCATCCGAAGTGTGCGCACCATGGCCTCGACTTGGTCGTCATGCGAGACCGAAGTAGCTGGGCCATCGATTGTCACGCTGGTGATGTCGGCTTTCGGACCGTGTTCGGCCCAGGGGATGATCTTGTCGCGCAGCAGGGCCACCAGCCGGTTGAGGTTCGACGGCGCGTTCAGGTTCAGCGGTTGGCTGCCGAACAGCAGTGGTACCAGTGCTTGTGCGGCGGCGTCGCCGGAAGCGAGTAACGGTCCCAGCCATTGCACGGCGTGCCCGATACTGCCGAGCCCGCCGACGATGCCCAGCGTGAGCACCAGCGACTGAGCATCGGCGGGAATGTCCACCGCGCCGCGGGGACTGAGCAGCGCGTCGAGTTCGTCTCGGTTGTCGGTGGCCGCGGCCAGGTCGGTGTGGATGGCGTCGAGGAGCCGATCGAGCGAATCTTGGCTGTGGGCAAGATCTTCCACGTCGCGACCGATGGTGTCGGCGATCTGACGGCTCTGTTGCTGCTGTTGGGGCAGCACGGCGTTGGTTTGATCGACGATCTCTTGGAACTGGTGGAGTGCACCACCGCCGATAAAGGTGGATAGGCCGGCGAGCAGGTCCTCCACTTGTAACGCAGGCTTCGTCTGGGCAAGGGGGATGAGACCTCCTGGTGGGATGGTCTTACCGAAATCCGTTGCAGGCGTGGTGAGCCCGATATAGATGTCACCGAGGATGGTGGTCTGGCGCAACTGTGCGGTGGTGGGCGTCGGCAGTTGCACCGAGGAGGAGATCTCGACGACGGCGTCGATGCGGCCGGGTGTGGTGCGGGTGGGATCTATCACGGTGACCGCGCGCAAACTGCCGATCTTCGCGCCGTTGGCGACTACTTTCGCCTGCGCGGGCAGGTTGAGTGCGTTGGCGAGCTCGATGCGAACCTGGTAGGTGGGGCCGGGCACCGTGGCTCCGGGCACTGGGATGGTGGCCGGATCGAAACCGCATCCTGCCGAGGCGATGACCGTTGAGGTCACAGCGATGGCGGTGAGTGTGCGGTGCCAGGGGGAGTGCGTCATCGGGCACCTGCCAAGCCCAGTACGAGGGGAACCAGGTCAACGTTGGTGAGACTGCTGCCGTCGGTGGTGCATCGGCCTGGGTTTATCGCGTCCAGTGTGGCGCAGACCTGGGTGGCGGTTTCTTGCGGCAGTGCGACTTTCGGTGGCGCGTACACCAGTCTGGCGTGCCCGGTTTCCGGGTCGATGGACTGTTGAAACGCGGTCACCAGAGGCGGAATCATGTCGATGAGTTTCTGCAGGGTGCCGACGTTGGCCGAGATCATGCGCAAGCTCGGGGCCAGCTCATCGATGCCTGCCAGGATCGGCCGCCCGTATTTTCGCGCGATGTCGTTCAACCAGGGCAGGATCACCAGCAGCGAGTCGACGATCTGTACCACTCGCGTCCAGACGTTGTTGATCAAGGTGATGCCTGGCGCGGTCTGTAGCAGCGTGGTTTTGATCTCGCCCCAGTTGGTGGAGACGCTGTCTGCGAGCGAGGCGAACGCATCGAGGAGTGCCCCGATGTGCCCGATGGCGGCGTCTGGTTGGCGCAGTGCCGCACCGAGATCACGGATTGTTTGGTTGAGCTGTTGCCCGGTGCCTGCGGTGGCGTCGCGGAAGGCGCGGATGCTGTCGCGCAGTCGCTGCTGGTCGGCGGGGTTTCCGTGATCGGTGAGTTCCTCGGCGAGTCCGGAGAACGCTTCGAGGGTCTCGGTGATGCTTTTAGGCGTGAATGCTTTGGTGATGCAGGTGTCACGCTGCCATTCGGTCGGTGCGTCGTCGTCGCCGAGCACGGACAGGGTGCGGTCGGCGACCAGAGTGTCGGAGACCGTCGTCGCGATGACATCGCCGTGCAGCGGATGGTCGGCACCGACGGTGAAATTCACTCGTACCGCACCGTTTTCGGGGTGCACCCGGTCCACGGTGCCGACCGGGATGCCGAGCATGGTGACCTGGTTGCCGGGGTAGAGGCCGATGCCGTCGGGCATGATCGCGCAATATCCGAGGGTCTTCTTCATCGGGTCGAACGCGACGAGATAGCCGACAACGGTCACCGTGGCGACCAATGCGATGCCGAGCACGGTGACAAATCCCTGCGAGCCGAGGAAGCGCTTCATCTTCAGCACCCCCGCCCGGGGACCGGCACGCACAGACTCGGGGCGGTGAGGGTGACATCGGACTGGTCGAGAACCGGGCCCTGTGCGGTCATCGCGGCTTGCAGCCGCCCACGGAGGTCCCCGATCGCCGTGGTGGCCTGGCCCATTCGCGCGCCGAGATCTTTGAGTTCGGGCAACGCCTCGAGCAGTTTGTCGACGACGGGCTGCAGCACCTCTCGCCAGGCCGGCTCGGCGGCCGCGATGCGCGAGAGTAGTTCTCCCGCAATGCGTAGCGCCTCGCTGATCTCAGCCTGCTTGTCTAAGCCTTCGGTCTCGAGCAGGCCGATCTGTCGCACGAACGTGCCTACCAGAGATCTGTTCTGGTCGATGGTGGTCAGATATTCGTCCATCACCTCCAGCGCCTTGGAGATCTCGCTGTTCTGGCGGTCGAGGATGCCGACGAAGCCTTCTATCGCGCTGGTCATGTGCCGCAGTGAGTCAGGGCTGTTGTCGAGTGAATCCTGCAGCGTGGCAAAGTTTTTACGCAGAGTGTCGCCGTCGACCTGGTCGATCGGGGTAGCGGCGTCCTGCATGGTCCGGACCAGGCTGTACGGCAATCGCACTCGGTCGGCTGGAATGGTCTTGCGGCCCAGGGGTTTGGTCCCGGCCGGGAAGACCGCGATGTAGTGGCCGCCGACGGCGGTCAGCATCCGGATCTCGAGGGTGGTCTGGTCGCCGAGGCGCACGTCGTCGTCGGCGGTGAAGGTCATGCGGACCTTCTTGCGTTGCAGCTGCAGGGATTTCACCGAACCGACCGGGATGCCCGCGACCCGGATCTGGTCGCCCACTTTTACCGACTGGGCATCGGTGAGATCGGCGGTGTAGGCGTGTTTGCCGATCGGCAGTACGTAGATCAGTCCGGCTGCGATCAACAGCGCAACCAGTGCGGCTGTGCTGAGCAGACCCAACCGCATCTCACGGCGCTGCTTGGTGTCTTCGTGGCGGTCGTGACGGCTGCGCGGGCGCCGTCGCATCATCGTTGGCATATCGAAATCCTTTGCCCGCCGATGAGCACGGCCAGCGGTCCTGGCACCGCACCGGGGCCCTTTGAGCAGGTTCGGTCGATTCGGGGAGCATCAGGCGTACTCGGCGGCAGCAGATTCGCCAGTGACTGCAGCAATCCGGGGAGCCTGCCGAGCACTTCCATGGCTTGGTCGGGGTCGGGGAACAACAGCCGAAGGTCGTGCACGAGATCGGGATTGGTGTTCTCGGTGAACCCGAGGGTGGCCAGGAGGCTGTTGAGCGGGCCGAGCGCCGAGGGGGCCACTGCCGCGAAATCGATGAGCCCGGCGAGCTTTTCGCGGAACGCGGTGAATACGTCGGCCAGTCCGCGTAGCAGGGTGACCAGGTAGGGGGATTTCCCGCCGATCTGCGTGGAGATGGTCTGCAGGTTGGACACGATCGCCGCGAGGACGGTCTGTCGGTCGGTGGCGTAACGGCTCATCTGCTCGAAGGCGTCCAGTGCGGGACCGATGCCGCTGCCGTTGCCCTCGATCACCGCGAGCACGTTCTGGGTGAACTGGTTCATCGCGCCGGGCGAGAACTCCGCCAGCGCGGGCTGTAGTCCGTTGAACAGCTGGGTGATATCGAAAGACGGGACGGTCTTGTCGGTGTCGATGGTGGCACCTGCTCGCAGCTTGTCACCCGCGGCATCGGGTTGCCGCACATCGATATTGAGGAGCCACCAGGAATCCGGACAGTCGACCTACTAGGGTTGTCTGGAAGGAAAGGTGTAAGGCGTAGTGGCGCAGAAGAAGCGGGCGTACTCTCCGGAGTTTCGGGATGAGGCCGTGAAGATGGTGTTGTCGGGCGAGCACGGTGGCGCCGCCGCGGTGGCGCGTGCCTTGAATATCAACGAGGGCACGCTGGGTAACTGGATGGCGCGGTATCGGAACAGCCAGACGCCGGTTGCCGATGAGCCGTTGTTGGTGAACGAGCGGGCGCGGCTTCGTGAATTGGAGCGCGAGAATCGTGAACTCCGGCAGAAGAACGAGTTTTTGGGAAAAGGTGTGCCACGAACACGGGAGGCCGCATGAGGTAGGTCAGGCGGAGGATCGTGGTGCTGTGCGAATGATGAAGGGGTTGTGGCCCTTCGGAGTCGCCCGTCGGGTGGGAGGCTTCAAACCACCTCATGCTGCGTTGGCTGAAGACCGTCGTGGTGAGCGATGAGGAAAAGGCGTCGGTAGAGGCGTCAGGTGGGGATCAGGAAGACGAACGCGAGTGAATCGCTGACGACGTGTCGAAATGAATGAGACGACATCGAAACCGGGGCTTCTTTTTGGAACCGGGAAAGAGTCTGGCGGGTGGCCCGATTTCTGGCCAGGCGGTGTCCGGCATGGAGGCGACGTGAGCCTGATCTGCGGCTTTCGCATGGAACGTGGGAAGGCATGTCCCGATACGGATTTCGCTTCGGCGGGTCGAGAGGGAGCACGTCGAGCAGCAGAAACTGTGAGGCGTTGAGTACCGATGCGGGGTGTGCTGGCGGACCGGCTCGTAGTAGTGGTGAAGCACCTGTAATGGGTGTGGAGCGAAGGGGCCGGACCATTCGGGTTGCTGATGTGGTCAACCGGCTGTGGTCGGGAGGAGCTGGATGAGTCAACCAGGGTCGTCGGGCAAGCCGTTCGAAATTTCGAAATGGGCTGTGCGCGAGGCGTATCGCAGAGTCAAGGCGAATAAAGGCGCTGCCGGGGTCGATGGGCAGTCCATCGATGACTTCGACAAGGATTTGAGGAACAACCTCTACAAGATCTGGAACCGGATGTCGTCGGGGACATATTTTCCGCCGCCCGTGCGGGCGGTGGAGATCCCGAAAACCGGTGGTGGGGTTCGTGTTCTGGGTGTGCCGACGGTCGCGGACCGGGTCGCGCAGACGGTGGTGGCCATGGAATTGGAGAAACGGGTGGAGCCGATGTTCCATCCAGACTCCTATGGCTATCGCCCGAAGCGGTCGGCGCTGGATGCGGTTGCGACATGCCGACAACGGTGTCTGAAGAAGGACTGGGTTGTTGATTTGGACATCCGCAAGTTCTTCGACACCGTGAACCACGAATTGATGGTCAGAGCGGTCCGGGCCAACACCGACCAGGAGTGGGTGGTGTTGTATGTGCGGCGGTGGCTTTCGGCTTCGCTGCAACGGCCGGACGGGACGCTGGAGACGCGGGATCGCGGGACCCCGCAGGGGTCTGCGGTGTCGCCGATTCTGGCGAATCTGTTCATGCATTACGCGTTCGACATGTGGATGGTCCGGAAGTTCCCGGATATCGGCTTCGAACGTTACGTGGATGACGCTGTAATCCATTGTGCGAGCGAGCGGCAGGCGCGCATGCTGAAGGCCGCGATTGGGGAACGTTTCACCGAGGTGGGGCTGGAACTGCATCCGGACAAGACGAAGATCGTCTACTGTCGGGACGAGAACAAGAGGACGCTCGACTACGAGCACACCTCGTTCACGTTTCTCGGCTACGAGTTCCGAATGCGTTCGGCGCGTAGCAAGTTCGGGGAGTTGTTCACCTCGTTCCTGCCCGTCATAAGCCGCGACGCGGAGAAACGCATCAACCGGGAGGTCCGCGGTTGGCGTCTGCATCGGCACACGGATTGGACTCTGGGTCAGCTGGCACGGTGGATCAATCCCATCGTGCGGGGCTGGTTGCAGTATTACGGCCGGTTCTACCGGACGAAATTGTATGCGCTGTGCAAACGCATCAACACCTATCTGGTGCGGTGGGCTCGTAAGAAGTATCGACGGTTGCACGGGTTCAAGAAGGTCAATGCCTGGTGGAAAGCGTTGGGGGAGCGGCATCCCCGAACGTTTTCGCACTGGGAATATACCCGTGGTTTCATGGCGACTGGATGGTAGGAGCCGTGTAACGAGAGATTGTTAAGCACGGTTCTGTGAGGGCCCGGAGGTGCGATTCCTCCGGGCTACTCGACCGGCGGCCTTCTTCGCCCAGGAATATCGGTGACCTCGAAGTTCGAGTTCATCGACGGTGAGAAGGCCCGCTTCCCGATTGTGAAGATGTGTCAGTGGCTCGAGGTGTCGAAATCCCGGTACTACGAGTGGCGTTCGGCACCGATGTCGATGACGGCCCGCCGGCGTGACGATCTCAAGGTGATGATCCAGGCAATCTTCGACGATAGCCACGAAACGTATGGGCACCGCCGAATCCATGCGGTGTTGGTCCGGTCCGGCCACGAGGTCGGCCTCGAGCTAGTGCCTCGTCAAGCAACCTTCGGCAGGTAATCGGGTAGCCGGATCTTGGAGTTCACCGCGAACTCGCGTTTGGGCTTGGCGTGCTGGTTGTGCCAGCGGATGTAGGCGCCGATCGCGGCGTCCTGTTCGCCGTGGCTGCGGTGATCGGTGCCGTTCAAGGCGAAATACCGCAGCGCGGCGAACTCCGACTCGATCCAGTTCAACCAG
Organism: Nocardia sp. CA-128927; assembly: GCF_050955855.1. Lineage (NCBI taxonomy): Bacteria > Bacillati > Actinomycetota > Actinomycetes > Mycobacteriales > Nocardiaceae > Nocardia > Nocardia sp. CA-128927. Next base: position 1,958,916 of record NZ_CP192087.1, read on the forward strand.
GACGAATAGGTCGGCAAGAACACCAGTTCCACATCGTTGGCTGTGGCCCAGTCACCGACCTCGGCTCGCTTGTGCGGGGAAAAGTTGTCGGCGATGACGTAGAGCTTCTCCCCGGGCCAGCGGGCCCGCAGGGATTTCAGAAACGCCAGGAACTCCGTCCACCGCTTACGATCCCGAATTCGGTAGTGGATTCTTCCGGTGGCCAGATCCAGGGCGCCGAGCAGGTGCCGCACTCCTTGGGTCCGGTGGTAGGTCGCGCGTAATCGTTTCGGTCTTCGTCGCGGAAACCAGCCACGACCAGCGCGGGGTTGCAGGTTCAAGGGCCCGAACTCGTCCACGCAGAGCACTCGCCCGTCGGTGGGCGGCCGGTCATAGAGGTCCAGGATGCGGTTCATCTTCGCGGTGAATTCTGGGTCGGTGCCGGCCTTCCAGGTCTTGACCGCCTGCCACGACACACCCTCGGCCTTCAAAATCTTGCGCACGGTTTCGCGGCTGATCTCGGCGATCCCATTGGACTGCAATACTTCCCGCAGTTTCGACAGACTCCACGTCGAGAACGGCCAACCCAGGTCGCGGGGGCAGCACCGGGCGATGCAAGCGATGCGTTCACGCGTCGCCCGATCGACTTTCCTCGGCCTGCCCCCGCTCCATTTTGGACACCGTTGGCGAATTCGTTTGGGGTGGTGCGGGTTCGGCATGATTGACATCGATGTTTCGGGCATGATGTCGATGGAGGTTGTGGTGTCGTTGCGTCCGCGCAGGTGGGATGAGGTTCCGGTGGAGACGGTTCGGGTCGCTCGGACCGTGTTTCCGGAGGGTTGCCTGGCGATGCGGATGCGGGATGTTCTGGGGCAGATCTTCGCTGATGCCGAGTTCGCGGAGGTGTTCTCACGCCGCGGTCAACCCGCGATTTCACCGGCGTTGCTGGCGCTGGTGTCGGTGTTGCAGTTCGCCGAAGGACTCACCGATCGTCAAGCGGCACACGCTGTTCGGGCTCGGATCGACTGGAAATACGCTCTGGGATTGGAGTTGACCGATCAAGGTTTCGACTACTCGGTGCTCAGCGAGTTCCGTTCCCGGCTGATCACGGGCGGGCTGGAGCAGCGTGTGCTCGACGCGGTCCTGGAAGCCGTTCGACAAGCCGGATTGCTGAAGCCGGGTGGCCGGCAACGCAGCGATTCCACTCATGTGCTGGCATCGGTCCGGGACCTCAACCGGCTCCAGTTCGTGACCGAGACACTACGATCCGCGCTCAACGCCCTTGCCGCCGCGGCACCCGACTGGCTGGCCGGTATCGCCGAACCCGAGTGGTTCGACCGATACAGTGCCCGGTCGGAAGACACTCGGTTCCCGAGCCGCTGGGCGGCCCGGGCCGCCCACGCGAACCAGATCGGTTCCGATGGCATGACCGTGCTGTCGGCGGTCACCGCACCCGCTGCCGCAACGTGGCTGCGGCAGCTGCCCGCAGTGGAATTGCTGCGAAGGATATGGGTGCAGCAATACCAGCTCACCGACGAGGCGGTGGCCTGGAGAGACAAGAAAGACCTGCCACCAGCGGCGATCCGCTACTGCTCGCCCTATGACGAGCAAGCGCGCACCGGCACCAAACGCGACACCTCTTGGAACGGTTACAAGGTCCATCTCACCGAAACCTGCGAGCCCGACGCGCCGCACCTGATCACCCAGGTCGCCACCACACCGGCACCGGTCCCGGACATGGCGATGACCGCGGCGATCCATACCAGCCTGGCCGAGCGGGATCTGCTTCCCGACGTGCATCTGGTCGACGCCGGTTATGTCGATGCCGACCTGCTCGTCGCTACGCAGCAGCAGCACGGTGTCGAACTGCTGGGGCCGGTGAAGGCGGCCACCGGCTGGCAAGCCGCAGCCGACAGGGGCTACACCCTGCACGACTTCAGAATCGACTGGGACAACGAGCGGGTCACCTGCCCGCAAGGCACCGCCTCCACCGACTGGAAATCTGACCGATCCCAGGACGGAGTCCCGGTCATCAGGGTCCGATTCCCACACTCGGCATGCCGCCCCTGTCCGGCCCGTGAGCATTGCACCCGCTCCAGTTCGGGCCGACGGCTCACCATCCGCCATCGTGCCCAGCACCAAGCTCTCCAACTGGGCCGCGCCGACCAACAGACCGATCAATGGCAACAGCGTTACCAGCACCGCGCGGGCGTGGAAGGGACTGTGGCTCAAGGCATCCGAGCTTACGGCCTCCGCCGATCCCGCTATCGAGGCTTAGCCAAGACCAGCCTCCAGCACCTGCTGACTGCTGCAGGCATGAACCTCAACCGCCTCAACGCTTGGTGGGAGAACACACCACTCGCCCCGACCCGGTTATCACACTTCGCCGCCCTCCGGCCAACAGTCTGACAGCACACCGGAATTCGCCAACGGTGTCCATTTTGGGTCCAACGCCTCGAACCCCCGCTCGTTGAACTCATGAATCACTTGCCGCACATAGGCTTCCGACACTTGCATCAACCGCGCGATCGCCGGGACCGGTTGCCGCTGCGCCGAGCACATCACCACGATCGCGCGCCGCATCCTGACTGGTTGCCTGCTCGTCTTCGTGATCCTCTGCAACCGTCGCCCCTCTTCCGGGGTCACCGCTCGCACAAACACTTCCGGTTTCCGAGCCACCGGCATCACCTCCACCGGCAGCTTCGCTGCCAGCGAGCGCTCGGGCAAACCGACACCCGGTTACCGAAGCAACCTAATCAGTTCTGGGAGTGAGCTATCCGGCACACTCCTGGTAGTAGCCGGCCGGTAGGTGAGCACTTTCGCACCCTGGACTTCGAGTCCTGGAGAAAGACCGTGCCCCTGCCGGTAGGCCGGGAGAGTTGATCGCTGCTGGGATGTCGTGCCCGCCCGAATGGGCGTGAGCACTGCTTGATTAGGTCGCTGATGGTTCTCCTGCTGGCTGCTCGACGGTGATCGGCATTAGCAATTGGAGGATTGTTGCGACTGTTCGTAGGAGATGACTGGGCTGAAGACCACCACGACGTGGAGGTGATGGACACCGCCGGGCGCCGCCTGGCCAAAACGCGCGTGCCCGAGGGCGTCGCCGGAATGGCGAGACTGCACGCGATCCTCGGCGGCCTGGTCGACGACGCCGACGAGGTCGAGGTCCTGGTCGGGATCGAGACCGACCGCGGTCCCTGGGTCGGGGCGCTGGTCGCCGCCGGATACACGGTACTGGCGGTGAATCCATTGCAGGCGGCCAGGTTTCGGGACCGGCTGGGAGTCTCGGGTGCCAAAAGCGACGCTGGTGACGCTCACGTGCTGGCGGATATGGTCCGCACCCATTCCCACGAATTGCGACCTGTCGCTGGGGATTCCGCGCGAGCCGAGGCCGTGAAGGTGGTGGCCCGTGCTCACAAGACGATGATCTGGGACCGAACTCGCCACACCCAGCGGTTGCGTCACGCTCTGCGTGACTACTTCCCCGCCGCGCTGGCCGCGTTCGACGACCTCGACGCCGCCGACACCCTGGAACTGCTCGCCAAAGCACCCACCCCAGCTGCGGCGGCCCGGCTCACGATCCCCCAGATCAGTGCCGCGTTGAAGCGGGCGCGCCGCCGCAACGTCGCCGACAAAGCCACCGCTATTGCGGCCGCACTGCGCAGCGAGCAGCTCGGCCAGCCCGAGGTCGTGGCGCAGGCCTACGCAGCCTCGGTCCAGGCGCTGCTGGCGGTCCTGACTGTCCTCAACACCCAGATCAAGACGTTGCAGGGGCAGGTCGAGGCGCATTTTGGGCAGCACCCGGCCGCTGAGATCATCGCGTCCCAGCCCGGTTTGGGACAGGTCCTCGGTGCCCGGGTGCTCGCAGAGTTCGGTGACGACCCCGACCGCTACCGCAGCGCCAAAGCCCGCAAGAACTACGCGGGCACCTCCCCGATCACCCGCGCGTCGGGCAAGAAGAAGGTCGCCCTGGCCCGGTTCGTACACAACGACCGGCTCATCGACGCCCTCACCACCCAGGCGCAATCCGCGCTGATGTGGTCCCGGGGCGCCCGCGACTACTACGACCGTCAGCGAGCCCGCGGTGTCGGTCACTACGCCGCGCTACGCCAGCTCGCCAACCGACTCGTCGGGATCCTGCACGGCTGCCTCAAAACCGGAACCCTCTACAACGAGACCACAGCCTGGCCCGACCCAGCTCAGCAGTCCGCTGCTTGACATTCAAGCTCCTGGGATGTCTTTCTGGATGAGGCACTAGTGCGTCGATTGATGCGTGAGCTGGGCTTGCGGGCCTGCCAGCCGCGGCCGTGGCGCCCGATCACGACCGAGGGAACCGAACACCGCCTCCCGGACCTGGTGGGACGCGACTTCGGCGCCGACGCACCGGGTCGCAAGCTCGTCGGTGACATCACCTACATCCAAACCGGTGAGGGCTGGCTGTATTTGGCGACCTGGATCGACTGCTATTCGAAGATGGTCGTCGGCTGGTCGATGGCCGACCATTTCCGTACATCGTTGATCTGCTCCGCCCTCGATATGGCGGCATCCAACATCGAGTTGATCGACGAGTGTGTCATTCATTCCGATCGCGGCTCGAATTACACCTCGTATGAGTTCGCGAAGAAGCTGGCAGACTTGGGTTTCCGGCAATCTGTGGGTCGTACCGGCGTGTGCTGGGACAACGCGATGGCCGAATCCTTCTTCGGTGCTTTGAAAAATGAGTGGATCCATCGCCTGACGTTCGCGACGCGAGACGAAGCACGTTCTGCTGTTGTGCAATACATCGAGGGCTTCTACAATCGCAGGCGGATCCACTCGGGGATTTCTTACATGACCCCGTTGGAAGCCCACGATGACTACATGACTCGGCAGCAAGCGGCGTGAACTAACCACCGGTCAGCTGTCCGGGATTCTCGTGGCCCCTCAATATAGCGCTGCCCGGTCAGCGACTGGTAGCGGATGGCGAGCACGCTGGCGGTGTACACGGGACGCGCGGAGTGCACGCTGAAGTCGACCTGGGCGCGGGTGCCGTCGAGGTGGATGCCGGTGACCTTGCCGACGGACACCCCGTAGATGCGCACATCGTCACCGGACTTCAGCCCACTCACATCGGTGAAAAGGGCGTGATAGGTGTCGGTGTCGCCGTGTACGGGTCGGGTGATGGCGGTCGCGATGACTACCAGCAGTCCGACCATGGCGGCGGCGAACAAGCCCAGTCGCCAGCTCACGCCGAGGGTCGATCGTCGTGTCATCGTGCCCCTTCCAAGCCGGTGAGCGCCTGTTGACCCAGCAGCGGTACCGCGATTCCGGGTACGCCGCGCAGGGTTACGGCGAGGTTCACCTTCGGCCCGTCGGGAGTGTCGGCGAAGATGCGGTCGAGCCGGTCGATCAGCTCGCTCAACTGCGCGTGTGATCGGTCCGGAGTCGGCACGGTGGCGGCGAGGGCTGCGACCAAGGGGGTGAACATGTCTGCGTAGCCGGTGAAGTGGGCGCGGGCGACGCCGCCGAGTGCGGCGATGGCCGGGAACGCTTGATCGGTCACCATCGAGACGGAGGCGTCGTACCGTGCGCGATCGTTGTTGAACACTTCGATGGACAGGATGGAGTTCAGCAGGGTCAACGTCGCCGAACTGAAGGTCCCCAGACCGCCGAAGAACGAAGCATATTGATCGAGCAGAAACGACGGCGGGTAAATCTGAGTGTCGGCGATCGCCCGGCTCATCGTCACCATCGCCTGCAGGATCGGGGTGAACGCCCGGAGGTCGCCGCTGAACTCTCGGAGCAGGTCGGCGAGCCGGGGCGTGAACACGTCGGTGGAGGTCTGCGTGAGCTGCCGCAGCAGGGCACCCATGGTCGAATCCTGGACCTTGCCAACCAGATCGATCACCGCATCGGCGCGCAACGGTGTGCCGCCGGAGCCGGGGCGCAGGGTGACAGCGCTGATCCCGAACAGGTTCTCCGGTGAGTAATCGACGGTGATCGCGTCGGTGAGTCCGGCGATCTGGTCGCGATCGAGGCCGAGGGTGAGTAGTTGGCGACCCTGTTCGACACTGGATACCGCTAAGACTTCCCCGACCGCGACACCCTCGACCCGCACCGAGGTACCCGAGGTGACACCCTCACCGATCTGGTCTGTGCGCAAACGGATTTCGAGGCGCTTGCCCTCGGAGGTGTCTCGCAACTGGCTGCCTGCGATCCCCAGGACAGCCACGATGACGGCGGCGACCAGTCCGAGGATTCGGGCCCGCTTCGAGGTGGTGGCGACACCGGGAATGGTGTAGTTCGGCATCTGAGGTCACCCAGTGAATTCGATCGAGGAATTGATGCCCCACAGCAGCAGCGTCAGCACCATGTCGAGGCCGATGATGGCGACGAAGCTGGCGCGCACCGCACGGCCGGAGGCGATACCGACGCCTTCGGGGCCGCCGGTGGCGAAGAACCCGTAGTAGCAGTGGATCAGGATGACCGCGACGCCGAAGATGAGGATCTTGATCGTCGCGGCGAGAATGTCGTAGCCGCTGGTGAATTGGAAGAAATAGTGGTCGTAGACGCCGCCTGCCTGGCCGTGTAGCAACACCACCACGGTGTCGCAGGCCAGGTAGGACAGGATCAGCGCGATCAGAAAGGTCGGCACGATCGCTACCGCGCCCGCGATGACCCGAGTGGTCACGACGAACGGAATCGACCGCAGGCCAAGGGATTCCAGCGCATCGATCTCCTCGGAGATGCGCATGGAGCCGATCTCGGCGGTCATTCGGCAGCCCGCTTGGGCGGCGAACCCGACGGCCGCGGCGATAGGTGCCAGTTCGCGGGTATTGGCGAACGCCGACACCACACCGGAGACCGAACCGAGGCCGACCAGGTCCAACGCGGCGAAGGCCTGGATGCCGGTGCCTGCGCCCATGGCGAGGCCGAGCACGATCAGCATCGGCACGGTGCCGCCACCGACGATCAATGATCCACGGCCCCAGGTCATATCGGTGACCGCGCGCAAGGTCTCGCCGCGATACCGCCGCAGTGTCAGCGGAATCGACGACAGCGCCTGCCACAGGAAATCGAGCACGAACCCGGCGCTCTCGAACGGTGCGAGCGGGCGCGCGTACCCGGCGGCCTGATAGATCCACCGGGTGCCCTTGGGGCGATACGGAGCGGCCATCATGCGACCCGGATCGGCAAGAACATCGTGACCACCTGCGTGATAACGAGATTGACGACGATGACCGCTGCCACCGACAGCACCACCGCCGCGTTGACTCCGTCTGCCACACCACGTGGGCCGCCGCCGGCCTCCAGTCCGCGCTGGCAGGCCACGATCACCACGATGAAGCCGAACAACACGGCCTTGCTGAGGGAGACCCACACATCGGTCAGCACCGCGAACGACCCGAAGGTCGCCCAGTAACTACCCGGTGTCACGTTCTGCGCGCCGATGGCCACCGCGTACCCGGACACCACGCCGACGAAGATGACCAGAATGTTGAGCAGCGGCGCGACCAGCAGCATCGCGACCATGCGCGGAATCACCAGCCGATGCACCGGATCGATACCCATCACCTCGAGCGCCGCGATCTCGTCCCGAATGGTGCGTGCCCCCAGATCGGCCGCGATCGCCGAGGCGCCCGCGCCGCCGAGTAGCAGTCCGGTGGCGATGGGCGCACCCTGCTGAATGACGCCGAGCCCGCCCGCTGCGCCGATCAGCGAATCCGCGCCGATTTGGTGGATCAGATTGCCCACCTGCACCGAAACCACCACCCCGAACGGGACAGCCATCAGCACCGCGGGCAGTGCGGTGACAGTGATCAGATACCACGCCTGATCCAGCATCTCGCGCCACTGGAACCTGCGCGTGGTGACATCGGAAACCGTGCCCCGTACCGACCGCAACGCCAGATCGACTACCCGCCCGAAGGTTCGCAGGCTCGACCGCGTCGTCTGCACGACATTGGTACGGGCGACCTGCATTGCCGAGGCGGCATGGCCAGATCTCGGAGCCGGTGACTGGGACGCCTTCAAAGGGCTCCTTCCAGAGCACGATTGCATAGTGATGGTCCAGCGGGGCAGGGTTCCGGCGGAAACGGAATCAACCTATCGACCGTTGCAGCAATCTGATGGCAACGCGCGGTGTTGCGTGGGTTGGTCGCGCGGTCGAGTCCGGTCGTCGTACTGGGATCGAGACGGGTGCTGGCCCGGGAAGGCCGGATATCGGCCATCGCGTCCTCCGTGACGCCGTCGCTGCAGCCGCCTATTCGCATTGCATTGATTTTTGAATACTAGCGGTATCGGAGTTGGCTGTGCAATAGCCGGGATAGCGGCGGTATCTGAGCCGCCTGTCGCAGATTAGGATCGGTGGTGGACCGATCACGTCGATGAGGAAAGGTGTGCGATGCCAGGCGAGCGCAAGCGGGTCACCCGCGCGGAGTCTCGGCAGCGCACCAAGGAGGAGTTGCTCGACGCCGCCGAGGAGCTGTTCCTCGCCGACGGGTTGCACGGCACGACCGTTGCCAAGATCGCTGCCGCGGCAGGGCGTACGCAGGGGGCGATCTATGCCAATTTCTCCAGCAAGGAGAACCTCTGCGCCGAAGTGCTGCTGCGTTGTTACCTGCGCACCTTCGCCGGTCTGGTCGCCGATATGGCCCAAGTCGCCAGCTCGCCCGACCGGCAGATCGACGCTCTCGGGGACTGGTATCGAGCGCTGGTCGGCGAGGAAAGCTTGATCGCGCTGGCCGCCGAGTACGCACTGGCCGTGCATAAAGATCCAGACCAGATGGCCGTCTCGCACGGGCATATCGAGATGGGCCGAGGATTGCTGGGTGCGATGCTGTCGACCGTCTTGTCGGTCGACGCCTCACCGCAGCAGCGCGATATGGCACTGCTGGCAGTGATGGCGACCGGTACCGGACTCGCCTTCGGTCGCACCCTTGGAGTCGTCGATGACGACCAGGTCATCGAGCTGCTCACTCGAACGCTGCGCCTCTGGGCGGCCGACCTCGAACATCATCCGAACACCTACTGACCCCTGATTCCATCGCTCCCGACATCGGGGTAGTGGACGTCTTTGTCAAATTTGGGATTGCATCAGTATCTGAATGCTCCTACTCTCTGAGTCAGTAGCCATGAAGACTGACAAGGGAGTCGTCCAAATGATCGGCACAGACACCACCACGGCGATCCGAGGGCGGCGAGCATGTCGGTAACCGTGGTGACGGGTGCGGGCAGCGGCATCGGCCGAGCCACGGCCCAGCGATTCGCCCGCAAAGGCTCAACAGTGATCGTGGCCGACATCAACGAACAGACCGGCGCCGACACCGTCGGGCTGATCGAGCGCGAGGGCGGTCGTGCGGTGTTCCGGCGGTTGGACGTCGCCGATGTCGCCGAATGGGAGACCTTCGCCGACTGGGTGTGCGCAGAACACGGTGTGCCCCAGGTGGTGGTGAACAACGCCGGAATGTGTGCCACGAACAACGAGGAGGTCAGTGTAGGTAGCTGAGCTTGGAGTTGATGCTGTGCCAGAGATGAAGGTTTGGCCCTTCGGAGTCGCCGCTCGGGCGGAGGCTTCAAACCGCCACATGCTGCGTTGGCTGAAGACCGTCGTGGTGAGCGATGTGGAAAAGGCGTCGTGAGAGGCGTCAGGTGGGGACCAGGAAGATGAGTGAACCCGAACCGCTGTTGACGTGTCGTTACGTTCGAAGTGACGTCGAAACCGTGGCCATGTTCCGGGCTGCGGGAGCTGGGCCTGACAGGTTGTCCCGATTGATGGTCAGGTGGCGTCCGGCATTGAGGCGGCATGAGCCTGGTCTGCGGCTTTGGCATGGAACGTGGGAAGGCGTGCCCTGAAACCGTTTTCGTCGAGTAGATCGGCGGCGAGAGGGAAACCCCCGTCGCGGGGTGCGCCGGCGGACCGGCTCGTAGTAGTGGTGAAGCTTCTGTAATGGGTGTGGAGCGAAGGGGCCGGGTCGTCTGTGGCTGTTGTTTGTCCTGTCAACCGGGCCGTGTGGTCCGGGAGGAGCTGTGGTGAGCGAGCTGAAGTCGTCAGCGAAGTCGTTCGAGATTTTCAAGTGGGAAGTTCAGGAGGCATACGAGAAGGTCAAAGCGAACAAGGGTGCGCCGGGAGTGGACGCGGTGAGCTTGGCGGAGTTCGAAACCGATCTGAAGAACAATCTGTATCGGATCTGGAATCGGATGTCGTCGGGCAGCTACTTTCCGCCTCCGGTCAAAGCGGTGGAGATACCGAAATCGCATGGCGCGGGCACGAGGATGCTCGGGGTGCCCACGATTGCGGACAGGATCGCTCAAACGGTGGTGGCCGCGAGGCTGGAGAAGAGGGTCGAGCCGATCTTTCATCCGGATTCTTATGGTTACCGGCCGGGGCGGTCGCAGTTGGACGCGGTCGGGGTGGCTCGGCAGCGGTGTTGGAGATACGACTGGGTCATCGACTTGGACGTGGAGAAGTTCTTCGACAGTGTCCCTTGGGATCTCGTGCTCAAAGCGGTCCAGGCGCACACCGATCAGCGTTGGGTGGTGCTGTATGTGAAGCGGTGGCTCGAAGCGCCGCTTCAACTGCCCGATGGCACTGTGGCGCAACGAGATCGAGGTACCCCGCAGGGGTCCGCGGTCTCGCCTGTACTCGCGAACCTGTTCCTGCATTACGCGTTCGACATGTGGATGGTCCGGGAGTTCCCCGATGTCGTGTTCGAACGTTATGCCGACGATGCGATCGTGCACTGCGTCAGCGAACGCCAGGCTCGCCTGGTGCTGGCCGCGATCGAGAACAGGATGAGCGAGGTCGGGTTGCGGTTGCATCCGGACAAGACCCGGATCGTGTACTGCAAGGGCGGCAAACGGCGGGGCTCGGCTGAGCATACGTCGTTCACGTTCCTCGGTTACACATTCCGCGCTCGCAGTGCTCGCGACAAGCAGGGCAGGGTGTTCACCTCGTTTCTGCCCGCGATCAGTAAGGACGCTTTGACCAGGCTCGGTCGTACGGTACGGGGGTGGCGGTTACATCGCCGCACCGATCTCGGTTGGGCTGAACTCGCCGCGATGATCAATCCGGTCGTCCGGGGTTGGATGAACTATTACGGGGCGTTCTACCCTTCGGCGATACATAACCTTCTGGCCCGCATCAACACCTACCTGGTGCGGTGGATCCGCAAGAAGTTCAAACGGTTACGGCCGCGCCGCAAGGCCAGGGAGTACTGGGAACGCACCACCACCGAGTACCCGCGTGCCTTCGCCCACTGGCGTTGGGTGGCCTATCCGCTGATGATCAAGACGACAGGAGCCCGGTGAAGGGAGACCTTCACGCCGGGATCTGCGGGAGCCCGAGGGTGCAATCCCCTCGGGCCACCCGACCCTGATCGGCGGCGGCTTCCTGGAGCAGACCGGGCAGGACTGGCGGCGGATGATCGCGATCAACCTGATGAGCCCGCTAGTCGGGTCGCGACTGTTCGTCCAGCGGATGACCGAGGCGGGCGTCCGCGGCCACATCATCAACATCTGTTCGGTCGGGGCGTTCCTGCCCGCGGCGGCCGCGCCCTCCTACGTCACCGCCAAGGCAGGCGCATGGTTCGGAACTCAAGCGCTGCGTGCGGAATTCGGTCCACAGGGGATCGGCGTGAGCGCGATCTGTCCCGGACTCATCCGCACCAGCCTGGCCGCCAACGGCAGCCGGGGCGGCGCGGATAAGCAAGACAGTTCGGCGTGGGCCGCCCGGCTCGGCGGGGTGCATCGCCATTTCGGCCGGAGCCCGGACAGGGTCGCGGCGGCCATCGACCGCGCGGTGCGCTGGAACCTGTCCACCGTTCCGGTCGGCATCGAGGCGTGGGCAGGTTGGTATCTGTACCGGCTATCGCCCAGTGTGATGCGCGGCCTCACAGGGCTTTTCACGGTTTCGTTCATCGACGCTGCCACCGAACAGGTCAGCAAGGACTTGGGAGGCAAGCGATGAGGACGGTGATCGTCACCGGCGCAGGTGCCGGTATCGGCAGGGAGACGGCGAAGCTGTTCGCCCACAAGGGCGCTCGGGTCGTCATCGCTGATATCGACGAGGTAGGTGCGAAGACTGCCGCCGAGGAGATCCGCGCGACAGGCGGCCTGGCCGTCGCCCGTCGGCTCGACGTATCCGATGAGCAGCAGTGGGAAGACTTCGCCGAGTGGGTGTTCGGCGAATTCGGGCCCGCGCACGTCCTGGTGAACAACGCGGGCGTCATGGACCTGGGCGGGTTCGTCGAAATGAGCGCGGCCGGCTGGCAACGTGAGATCGATATAGATCTGATGAGCGTTGTCTACGGCTCAAAAGTGTTCGCGCAGCAGATGATCGACAATAACGTCCGCGGTCACATCGTCAACCTGTCATCGATGGCGGCCTACTTCCCGTCACCGCTGGACCCGGCCTATGGCGTCGCCAAGTCCGCAGTGCTGATGGCGAGCCAATCACTGCGCATCGAACTGCGCAGGCACGGAATCGGTGTCAGCACAATCTGTCCCGGGGCTATTCGCACCGACCTGATCGCCAACGGGCAGCGCGCGGGGTTGTCCGATGGCGAAGCCGATGAATGGCAGCGCGCGGCCAGCGGCATGCAGACACTGGCGTTCGCCGGGCCCGACAAGGTCGCCAGAGTCATCGAACGCGCGGCCCGACGCAACTGGGCGATAGTGCCGGTCAATCCCGAATCCTGGGCCACCTACGCCTTGTTCAGGTTCTCGCCGAGCCTGACTCGTGAGCTGCTCGCTCGCGCTTCGTTCGACCGAATCGAAGCGGTGATGCCGTTGGCTCGATCGATACTCACCCGACTCGCGACCAAGTGAAGGAACGGCAATGACTTCCACCACCACCCCGGATTTCGAGGTCGCGGTCCTCGGCGCGGGCTTCGGAGGCATCAATGCCGGCGTCCAGTTACGCAAGGCAGGCATCGAAAACTTCGTCATCATCGACAAGTGGGACAAAGTGGGCGGCACCTGGAACGCCAACCGCTATCCCGGTGTCGCAGTGGATATCCCGTCGTTCATCTACAGCTTCTCCTATGCGCAGAAGGGCGACTGGTCACGACTGTTCGCCCCCGGTGCCGAGTTGCAGCGCTATGCCGAGGAAATCGTCGACGCGCACGGGTTACGTCCCAAGCTGCGGCTGAACACCCGGATCACGGGGGCCCGCTTCGACGAAGCCGCCGACCTCTGGCGCGCCACCACCGACAGCGGTGAGATCACGGCGCGTTTCGTCATCGCAGGTGTGGGTGGGCTCGAGGTGCCCAATCTGCCCGACATCCCTGGAGTCGACAGCTTCGCCGGGACCGTGCTGCATACCGCGAAGTGGGACCACAGTGTGGATCTGGCGGGTAAGCGGGTCGCGGTGATCGGCACCGGTGCCAGTGCGCTGCAACTGATCCCGGAGATCGCCAAGGTCTCCGCACACCTGACGGTGTTTCAGCGCACGCCGATCTGGGTCGCGCCGAAGCCGGATTTCGCGCCGGGACCGCTCACCCGGTTCGTGCTAGGCAACCGGGTGCTGCGGTATCCGTTGCGCGCGGCCGGGATGGCCGGTGTCGAATTGGGTGTCGGCGCGGGAATGCTGGCAGGTCGGCGGATGATGCCGCTGATCAGAGGGGCCGAAGCGTTGCTGAAGCTGTGGATGCGCACCCAGGTCGAGGACAAGCGGACGCGGGAAAAGCTGACCCCGAAGTACCTGCTCGGTTGCAAGCGGCCGTCGATGCACAACGAGTACTTCAAGACCTACAACCTGCCGCACGTGAATCTGGTGACCGAGCCGATCGAGAAGATCACCCCGGACGCGGTCGTCACCGATGACGGGACCGAGCGCGCGATCGATGTGCTGGTGTGCGCCACCGGATTCAAGGTCATGGCCAAGGGCAGCACCCCACCGTTCTCGACGCGCGGCCGGGACGGAATCGATCTCAACGAGTACTGGGAACAGCACCGATACCAGGCCTACCAGGGCGTCACGGTGCCGAAGTTCCCGAACCTGTTCCTGACCATCGGACCGTACGCCTATGCCCCTGGCTCCTATCTCGTCCTGATCGAGTCGACCACCAAACACACCATCCGGGTCATCACCGAAAGCCTGCGCCGCGGCGCGACCCGCGCCGAGGTACGACAAGAGCCGCACGACCGTTATTTCGCGCAGATGCTCGAACGTGTCGCGCGCACCCCGATCATGACGCCCGCGTGCCACGGATCCAACACCTACTACCTCAACCATCAAGGCGACGCGGCCGCGTTCCGGCCCACCACCACCGTCGAGATGCGTTGGTGGAACAAACATTTCCCGCTGTCGGACTACCGGTTCACCCGTACGCCGGCCCAGCTGACCGAGAGCAGGACCGCATGAATGTCGTTCCCCAGTACGAAGTCGCCGTTATCGGAGCGGGTCCCGGTGGCATCGCCGCAGGAGTGAAACTCCGCAAGGCCGGGATCGAGAACTTCGTTATCCTCGAACGCGCCGACGACGTGGGCGGCAGCTGGCACGAGAATCACTACCCCGGCATCGGTGTCGATATCCCCGCGGTGGCCTACCAATACTCCTTCGCGCGAAACTCCAACTGGAGCAGAGCCTTTCCGCTCGGCGCCGAAGTGAAGAAGTACCACGCCGACGTCGCTCGGCGCTTCGGGCTGTACCCGCATATCCGGTTCGACACCAACGTCGAGCGCGAGCAGTGGGACGACGATGCCCGCTTGTGGAAGCTGCACACCGCCGACGGCACCATCGTCACCGCACGGTTCGTCATCAGTGCCGTCGGCGCGTTCGTGCGGCCCAAAACGGACGTGGGTATCCCCGGCGCGAAGTCGTTCAAAGGCAAAGTGCAGCGGCCTGCCGACTGGGATCACGACTACGATTTGACCGGCAAGAGCGTCGGCATCATCGGCACCGGAGCCAGTGCGGTGCAGATCATCCCCACCATCGCACCGCAGGTCGGGTATCTCACCGTCTTCCAACGCACCCCGGTCTGGTCGATCCCCAAGCCCGACTTCCGGATACCACCCGCTCTGCAGAAGGTGCTGGCCGTACCAGGGGTACAGCCCGCACTGCACGGCAGCGCACTGGTCGTGATCGATCTCGTGCTGCGCGCGATCGTCAAAGGGCCACGCGGCGCCATGCGACCGGCCATGGACCGATTCGACGCCGTTTGCATCGCCGCCTACCGACGCTATCTGAATCGTGTTGTCACAGAGTCGGATACGCGAGAGAAGCTGACGCCCAACTTCGGTATCGCCGCCAAACGTCCGACGATGTCCAACGGCTACATCAAGGCCTACAACCGCGACAACGTGTCGCTGGTGACCGAACCGATCGAGAAGATCACCCCGACCGGCGTCAAAACCCGCGACAGCACGCAGCACAAGCTGGACGTGCTCATTCTGGCCACCGGGTACGAAGTGTTCTCCGATCCGGAGACCTACCGGCCCGGAACCATTGTGGGGCGTGGCGGATTCGACCTCGCGAAGTTCTACAACGAGCACGGACTGCAGGCGTACGAGAGTGTTTCGGTGCCGAACCTGCCGAACAGATGGACGCTGTGCGGCCCGTACTCGTGGACCGGTAGCGGCTGGCATGCGTTTGTCGAGATGACCAGCGATCACGCCGTACGCGCGATCACCGAGACACGACGCCGCGGCGCGGTGGTCTGTGAGATCCGCAAGGAAGCCGCGGATGCCTATCACGAGGCGCTCTACGAGCGGGGCGAACTGCTGCGCTACTACCTGACCGAGTTGAACGCGCACGTGCCGACCTACTACCGGAACTCCCAGGGAGACACCACCTACGTGCGTCCCTCTGGATTCTTCGAAGCCCGCCGCGGCAACCGCAAGTTCCCGCTCGACGACTACAGCTACGAAGCTATGGCTGAATCGAGGATATCGGCATGAGCAGCCCCGCAGTTGCCGGAGCTACCGACTCCGCGCTCGTCACCATCGAACTGATGAACCGCGCCGGTCTCACCGCACGGGTGTCGCACGCGATATCGAAGGCAACACTGCGACCAGCCCTCGACACAGTTGCCAAGATTGCTCAGCGGGGGCCGCTGCGTGGTGCTCCCGCCTTCCGGATCGCCAACTGGGCGGAATTGGTCATCGCGCCACTGGTAGCACCCCACGGCACCGTACGACGGGCCCAGCTGTTTCCAGATTTCCGTGCGGAATGGTTGTGGCACAAGGGGATCAAAGGGCCGGACGACATCGAGCAGGGTGTGATCCTGTACTTCCACGGTGGCGGGTTCGTGTTCGGTGGCCTGCACAGTCATCGACGGTTGGCGGCACGGATCGCGAGGGCCAGCGGTGTGCCGTTGCTCAACGTCGCCTACCGGCAACTGCCAAAGGTGCACATCACTGAGACGATTCAGGATGGCCTCACCGCCTACCGCCACCTGCTTGACCGAGGTTTCGCGCCCGAAAGGATCGTCGTGGCAGGCGATTCCGCCGGCGGCGGTCTGTCATTCGCTACCGTTCTCGCGGCCGGTGAGCAAGGCCTGCCGCTGCCCGGCGGCATCGCGACCATCGCACCGTTCGCCGACCTCGACCCTACCGTGCGCCGTACTCACCCGAACGATGCGAAAGATGCTCTGCTGTCGGCGTTCTCGATATCGGTGCCTGCGCTGGTCGGCTTTGCCCACGACGGCGAACTGGACCTGTCGTGGTCTCCGGTGAATCATGATTTCACCGGAATGCCACCGGTTTTCATCCAGGTCGGCGCCCAGGAGGTGCTGCTACCCGACACCGAGCAACTCGCTCGACGCTGCGCCGAAGCAGGCGTGCCCTGCACCGTGCAAATCTGGGACAAGGCGATTCACGTCTTCCAGGCCGGAGCCGATCAACCCGAACTCGTGGTTGTCACCGGTGCCGGTAGTGGCATCGGCCGGGCTACGAGCCTGCGGTTCGCCGCAGGCGGTTCCCGTGTTGTCGTCGCCGACATCAACCAGGACACCGCGGAAGAGACCGTGAAGCTGATAGCGGATGCAGGTGGTGTCGCCTATCCGTATCGAGTAGATGTCGCAGACGTGGCCGCCCTGGAAGAGTTCGCCGAGGCTGTCCTTGCTGCGCATGGCGTCGCCGACGTGCTGGTCAACAATGCCGGTTTCGGTGCGGCCGGGACTTTTCTGGATCAGGCCCCGGCCGACATCGATCGGCTGCTGTCGGTCAATCTGAGAGGGGTGATCCACGGCTCCCGACTGTTCGGCAAGCAGATGGTTGCTCGCGGCGAAGGGGGCCATATCGTGAATATTGCCTCCGGAGCGGCGTATACACCGCTCGCGCTGCTCAATATCTATTGCACGAGCAAGGCGGCGGTGAAGATGTTCAGTGCCTGCTTGCGCGGCGAGCTGGCCGGCCACGGTATCGGTGTCACCGCAATCTGCCCCGGCGGCATCAGCACCAACATCTTCAACAATGCCGAGGTCTTCGGTTTCGACGCCGAGGAGCACACTCGCCAGCGCAGCAAGGTGACCGGATTAGCGAGAATGCTCGACCTTGTACCGGGACACAGCGCAGACTCGGTCGCCAAAGCGGTCACGGCCTCAGTACGTCGCAATACCGCAGTACGACCGGTGACCATCGAGTCGTGGTTCGCGTATGTACTTTCCTCGATCGCGCCACCGGCGATGCGGATAGCGACCCGATTGTCCGATGCCAACACGATGGCGACCTGGAGTGATCGCCTCACCCCTCGACGAGTACGTAACAGTGTCGACTAACTCGGGCAACGGTAACGGCTACAGGGGCGCGCCAATCCTGAGCGACAAGGTGTCAGCAAGCCGACCACCTACGTCCGGGCATATTCACTGACTGGCCCCGATCACGTCGCACAACAGGTAGCCACGGCACAAGGAGCGCGAACGCTCCTCGGGACACGTAGCCGGTGATTCCGCTCCTCGGGCCGAGGGAGGGCTAGCTGCTGCGTTGCGGTGTCCGGTTCGGGGGTGTTTGACCGGCTTCGCTTCGCGGTAGAAGCGGTTATCAGGCCATTACACCTTGGTTGCTGGCTTCGCATGCGTTCGGGAAAACGTGCTTGATGAGACACGCCGACACGTCCGGCCTTCGTCGGTGTTGGACCAGCGACCATCCTGTTATCTCGAAGAGGCCAGACGGTCGGGTACTCGACAGGTTCCTGACCGGGCCGAGCAAACTTCTCGCGTGTGCCGCAGGCGCGTGTTCGCGGTGTCCCGAACCCGGCAGCTGGCTTCGATGGCGGGAAGATCCCTGGTGGGGGCGCATGTGTCGGGTTCGGGGGGTTCTTGCACCCCCGAACCCGACACGGATGACGCAAAGTTGTGCGCGAGAGGGGACTCAAGCCCGTCCCCGCGACACTGATGACGTGGCCGCGTATTTGAGAGCTGTTATTTAACGTCGCTAGAGCGTAGCACGAGCTTCGCGACGGATGAGGTTTCTGCTTTATCTTGTTGTGCTGTAACGCGTTTCGTGGCGACTGGGGTTGTTGCTGGGCGAGTGGACTGGTTTGGGTTGTCGGTGTGGGGTTTTGGTTCGGCGTGTGTGGTGTTGTCGAAAGGTTTGCTGAGGGAGGGGATTCGACTGCGGGGTGGTGCCGGTCGCAAGCGGAATCGAGCGGCTCCTACAGCATCGACGAACCGGTGGATTCCAGTGGTTGGCTGAGATGTGTGGGGGTCGCCAGGTGGCGGAGCCAGATGTCGAAGTTGAGGGTGAAGTCGATGCCGGAGCGGGTGGCTCGATCATCGAGCGGTCGTCGCAGGCGCTCGCGTAAGCGGTTGCGGTCGAGGTAGTCCCAGACCGGGGCCGCGGGTTGAGCGAGTAGGTCGGCGGCTTGTTCGCGCAGGGCGCGATCGTAAGCGGGGTCGTGGGTGATCGGGTAGGGAGCCTTCGTGCGGCCGCTGACGCTGGGCGGCAGCAATCCGGTGACAGCGGCGCGCAGCAGCGACTTCTCGCGGCCGTCGAAAGTCTGCTGGTGCCACGGGATGTTGAAGGCGTATTCGACCAGGCGGTGGTCGCAGAATGGCACCCGCACTTCCAGGCCGACGGCCATCGACAAGCGGTCCTTGCGGTCGAGCAGGTCCGGAAGCCAGCGTGTGTAATGCAGCCAGAAGATCTCGCGCATGCGGCGCGCGTCCGCGGATTCGCCGGGGAGCGCGGGTATTTCGGTGAGCGCTTGCTGGTAGTGGGCACATCGGTGTGCGGTGAGATCGAGTTCGGCGGTGACGTCGTCGCGCAGCAACGCTCGGTAGGCGCCGCTGCGGCCCGCGAAGTACCGCCACGGATAGTCGGGCCGCGTGGTCGCTTGCGGGTCGTGGAACCAGGAGTATCCGCCGAAGACTTCGTCGGCGCACTCACCCGATACCGCGACGGTGACATGTTCGCGCACTGCGGCGAACAACAGGTAGAGCGAGGTATCCATGTCGCCGGCGGCGGGGAGATCACGAGCGGCGACGACCGCGTTGCGCACCGCGGGGTCGGTGAGGGCGGTGGCGTCGAGCACGATATCGCGATGGTTGAAACCGCAGTGGGCAACCATATCGCGCACATAGGGTGCGTCGGGTGTGGAGCGGAGCGCGTCGGGGGTGAAATCGGTGGTGTTGCCGGCGAAGTCGACCGAGAAGGTCGCCAGGGCGGCGCCGGTCGGGCGCAGGGTGCGTTGGGCGAGCGCGGTGAGCGCGCTGGAATCCAAGCCGCCCGATAGCAGCGCGCCGAGGGGGACGTCGGCGCGCAGGTGGCTGGTGGTGATGCCGTCCAAAAGGTCGCTGACGGTGTCGATGGTGGTGGGCAGGTCGTCGGTGTGCGGGGCGGATTCCAGTTGCCAGTAACGGTGTTCGCGAACGCCTCGCGGGTCGATGATCAGGACGGTGCCGGGCCGCACCTCCTGGATGCCGTGGAGCAGGGTGCGGCCGGGAGTACGGACGCACGAGAGGAAGTCGCGCAGCCCGTCGGTGTCGATCGCCGGTGTCGGGCCCGGGGCGAGCAGGGCCTTGGGTTCGGAACCGAAACGCACACCGCTGCCGTGTATTTGGTAGCAGAGCGGTTTGATGCCGAGGCGGTCGCGGACCAGCAGCAGGCGACGGCTGGCGACATCCCAATAGGCGAAGGCGAACATGCCGTGTAGTCGGTGGACCGCGTCCAGGCCCCATTCGAGGCAGGCATGCAGTACGACCTCGGTGTCGGTTCGGGTGGTGAACTTGTGGCCTCGTAACTCCAGTGTGCCGCGCAGTTCGGCGTGGTTGAACACCTCGCCGGTGTAGGCCAGCGCCGCGAGCGTGCGGTCGGCATCGTCGGTGGCGATCATGGGCTGGTGACCGTGGTCCGGATCGAACACGGCGAGGCGGCGATGCGCCAGTACGACGTGGGAATCGGCCCAGGTGCCGTGCCCGTCGGGCCCGCGACGAGACACTGCCTGGGCCATGGCTGCCACAACTCGCTCACCGTCGCGCACCAGGCCGCAGGGATCCACCCAGCCTGCGATACCGCACATTTCGGACACCTTTTCTGTTGCGGGAGACGGAAATACGGTTCACGGCCGCGCCGACCAGCATCAGGTGTCCAACATTGCGATAGAGCTCGGCTATCTTACGAGCGATCTTGTGTGAACGATCACTCTGTCGATCACGTGTCGAGAAACGGATGGGTGCATGAGCCTCAGCGAACCGATCGCGATCGTCGGCATGGGCTGCCGATTTCCTGGCGCCACCGACCACCGACAGCTGTGGGAACTGCTGTGCGCGAGCGCAGACGCATTGGCCGGCGGCGAAGCACCGGACTGCACCGCCGATTTCGTGCCCGGCGATTTTCACCTCACCGACCGCGAGAACGCTGAACTCGATCCCCAGCACAAGGCGTTGCTGCTCACTGCTCGCGATGCGTTGCGCGATGCCGGGCTCGACAACAACCAGATCGCCGGGCAAGACATCGGGATCTTCATGGGGCAGAGCACCGCCGAGCACTGGGACACCCGCCCCCTCGACCGCCCCGTGGATATGTACGCCATCGCCGGGGCAGCTGCCCGCAGCATGGCCTCGGGGCGCATCGGTTACGCCTGGGACCTGCGCGGCCCATGCGCGACAGTGGATGCGGCCTGCTCGTCGGGGACGCTGGCGGTACATCTGGCCTGCCAGGCGCTGCGCACCGGTGAATGCGACACCGCGCTCGCGGGCGGGGTCAGTCTGGTCCTGGGCACCGATCACACCGATGGATACGCCGCGGCCGGCATGCTGTCCCGCACGGGCCGTTGCCGTTTCGGCAGCGAGGAGGCCGACGGATTCGTGCGCAGTGACGGCGCCGCGGTCCTCGTCCTGAAAACCCTCACCCACGCCCGCCGCGACGGTGACCAGATCCACGCGCTCATCCACGGCAGCGCCCAAGCGAGCAAAGGCCGCACCGCCAAGGCAGTGATCGCGCCCTCGGTCGAGGGCTACCTCCAGGTCATCGAACGTGCCTGCGCCACAGCCGGTCTGACTCCCGATCTACTCGGCTACATCGAGGCGCACGGCAACGCCGCCCCGTCCGGTGACCACCTCGAACTGCAAGCCATCGGCACCGCGATCGGCCGCCACCGCCCCGCCACACAACCGTGCCTGGTCGGATCGATCAAATCCAACATCGGCCACCCCGAAGCCGCCGGTGGACTGGCCGGATTGATGAAAACCGCACTCGCACTGCAGCATCGCCACATTCCCGCGACCCTGCACTGCGACCACCCCACCTCCGCAGTGGACTGGCCGGGCCTGGGCATCGCTGCAGTCCGCACCGGCACCGACTGGCCCTACTCCGGCCCGCCTTACGCCGGAGTCAACACCTACGGCTTGTCCGGCACCTTCGTCCACCTCGTACTCGGTGCCGCCTAGCCCAGCCACGCAACAAATTGTGGCCGCGCCTGGCTTCCGGCAATCGCCTACGTGGGAGGTGCCCAGACCGGTATTGTTTGAATCGCTAACCGCCAGTTCCCTTTTCGCGCGGGAGGACGTCCGATGGCTGAGCAACTGACGTATGAGCAGGTCCAGGAACGGGTGCACCGCGTTCTGGCCGACGAATTCCAGGTGAAGGCGTCCGAGATCGACGACGAATCGTCGCTGTTCCCCTACGTGAGCAATAAGGGCGGCATCCAGGCGTTCACGGGTGCCATCGCAAAAGAGTTCGGTAGGGCTGTGCTGTTCGAGGGTTCGTCCATCACCGTCGATCAGGTGATCTCGAAGGTCCGGTCCGCGCTCGAGGCGTAGAGGCCCCCGACTGTAATGGAACATGAAGTGCCCCACCTGGGTAAACCCAGGTGGGGCACTTTTTGTTCAAGGGTCACGCTGAACGCACTCTCATCGGCGTAGGACATTCTGGCCGCGTTTATCGAGGCTGACTTCAGTCAGTACGAGTGAGCGAGCGGTAATGCCGCATGGCGCGCGTTCTAATCGACCGAGCGGGCGGGCTTCATGCAGCGATGTCCTCCGACTCAGAAGCACTCGGGGACACCGGCTCCTAGGTAACTGAGAAGCGGGGGCTGTACACCGGCTCTTCGACACCGTTGTCGACGACAGCGCGAACTACGTAGGACTCAGCGGGAGGCCACGTCGGTAAGACATCGACTTTCAGGGAGCCCTGATCGGTTCGAACTCCAGCTGCAAGATCGCACACAGGCAGCACATTGTCGGGGTCAGTGGCATCGCAGAGGGTGACTTCCATCGTGCCGCCAGCGGAGGTTCCCGTCGCCTTCCAGATAACTCGGCCGGATCCGCCCCGAGTCCAGATTGTTCCGAAAACTGGAAAAACGATCGTCAAAGACATTGTCACTCCGCCTGTTCGCACAATACGCCGCTGACCAGTTGATGCGTCTCAGGATGACGCACCGCGCGCACGCTCGCTGGAAATTGCCGCACCAGAGTGAGGACATGATGTCGGCGTTCAGATGTCCGGTATTGCCGCGGCCCGCACGGCCGGTCGGCCGCAATCGGCAGGCCCCAGTCGATCTCGCGAACGTCCGGATCTGCCGAGGAGCGGGCGTTCGCGTCCTGCGATCGGATCGCTCGCGGCAAGTCGGCGTTCTGTGCGGGCGACGGGATCTCAAGTGGGTGTCGGCGGCGGGCTTCCCCACCACTGGATGCCGTTTTCATCAATTCGGAGGCGATCCGCCACCGTGCCAAGCGGTTCGCCGATATCGAAGTCGGCGACGTCGCGGCCGTAACGCACCGGGTCCGGCGCGCTGGTCAACTCCGGGGAGTACATGCTGGAGAACGTGTTGTCGCGAGGGTTGTAGGTGGAGCTTCGCAACGCCAGGCGGCCATCGAAGTACTGAGATCGGTAGACAACCACGAAGGTCCATTCGTCCTCGACCCGGGCGTCCTCGACAGTGATGAGCCGCGCGTCTGTGGCGTTGCTGGTCATCAGCCATTGCAGACATGCGGACACTGCGATTTCGGACCATCGGGGCGAAACGATCGCCGCGAACTCCTCTCCGAGGCGCAGATGTTCAGCGGTGATCTCTCGGGGCTCGGGCTGATAGTCCGGATGCGTCCGGGGTCGACGCCGCGGTTCGGGCTCAGTGTCCATCCCGATCATTTTGTGCCAGAGCAGTGGCGCTCATGCCGCGACCCGCCGATCGCCGTGCCGTGCCTTGCCACTGTGTCCGGACGGACCAGATCCGTTGCTGCTCAGAACGTCCGGTACTAGCCGAATACCGTGCATCGGTGACCTGCGGTGGCGGGTTGCGGTCACCACCGCCCCGGCCACTCGCTACGGTGAGTGAAAGTCGAAGTGCTTCTGGCGCAGAGCAATTACGCATGGCTGGCACAGCGCTCGTCCGCACTCGGCTCAGGGACGAACACTGGAGCGAGTGATGCTGCTAGCGCATTTGAGCGACCCGCACCTGCGGGCCGATGCACTCTCCGCGGCACCCGTTGCTGCTTTGCATTTGGCACTGGGGCGAATCCTGGCGTTGGATCCGCGCCCGGACTGTGTCGTCATCACCGGAGACTTGATCGAGTACGGGCATCGTGCAGCGTACGCACAACTGCTGGAACTGATCGAGAGGTTCCCCTTACCCCTGCACCTGGTGGTCGGAAACCACGACGATCCGGTTGTGATGCGCGAAGTGTTCTCTGGGACAGGGTTTCTCGGAGAGGCAGATGAGACTCGCTACGTCGTCGACCACGAGTCGTTCGTGGTGGTCACGCTGGACTCGTGGAGCTCTGACGGGCCGGGTGGACGGTTGGGTGAGGAGCAGTTGAGGTGGCTGGATCAAGTACTGACGGCCCGGCGCGGTGTACCGGTGTTCGTGTGC
Organism: Nocardia sp. CA-128927; assembly: GCF_050955855.1. Classification (NCBI taxonomy): domain Bacteria; kingdom Bacillati; phylum Actinomycetota; class Actinomycetes; order Mycobacteriales; family Nocardiaceae; genus Nocardia; species Nocardia sp. CA-128927. The sequence goes on from NZ_CP192087.1 coordinate 1,983,124, forward strand.
CTGCATCACCCGCCGGTCGCGGTGGGTATCCCGTTTCTGGACGGGATGCGATTGGCGGACGGAGCCGAGCTGAGTGAGGTCATCTTGCGGCATCGTAATGTCGTCAGAGTGCTCACCGGGCATGTCCATCGCGTGATCACGGTGCCGTTCGCGGGGACTTTGGTTTCGGTGGCACCGAGCACGTTTCGGCAGACGTCGCTGACATTGCGGGCAGATCGGCAGATCGGGTATCTGGCCGAACCGACCGGGCTGTTGTTGCATGTCAGCACTGACGACGGTGTTGCGACGCATACCGTACCGATCAGCGATGCGGGTGCATTGATCGGCGCGTTCTGAGCATCACGAGGCTTAGAGGCAGGGCAGGAATCAGCCGACGCGGTCGCGCCCGGCAGTCCCATCAATCGAACGTCTTTCTATGCCGCGGAGCGCGCGTTCTGAGCGGTCGGTGGCAGCCTCGAACCGGTCGGCCACCAACGCTTCTGGAACGTCCGGATCTGCCGATTTCAGTGTGCTTGCTCGTTGTGCCGCTGCTGGGCTGCGGGTGCGTCGGCAACGTCGGTGGAGCGGGCCAGTGCGTCGTAGATCCAGTTATGGGCTGGCCCCACGGTGATGCGGGTTCCTAGCAGCTGCCCTGTAAGGGCCCAGTAACGATGAATCCGATGGTCGGTGTCGGTTGCGTCGATCAGCAAATACTGGCGGAATCGGAGAGAATCACGTTCGCCTCGTGCGCGGGCATGGGCGTTGACGAATCGGTCGAGTTCGCGGCCGGCGTGCGGCCGTACGCCAGCCGATAACAGTGGCACCACGTCCGTCAATAGGTCGCCTACACCGATGTACAGTCCTCGACGGTCGCGGATCATTTCCGGCTGGCTGCGCCAGTATTGCTGTCGCACAGTGCTGCTCATGCCAGGGTCGACGATGAGAGCGGCCAGCTCGGCATACGCGACAACTTCGTCGACGGACGGATCAGCGGGTGGCTCCGGGACGTTCCAGTACAACCACATGTCGAGGTCGGACCGAGGTACCGGCGCAAGTATGCGCCGCCAGAACTGGACAAGGCAATCGTGTGCCGCACCACCGTCTTGTGCGGCGGCCAGCAACGCGAGCCGCTCGGCCCGCTGCGTCGGGGTAGCCGACTCGACGGCTCGCAGTGATGCACGCCGCCATGCCAGCGACCTGAATTCGATATCGAGTCGCGCGCTTTCGGCGGCGATGGCCTCGGCGATGGACCGTCCTCCGTGCAGTACATCGGTGATCGAGCTCAGCCCGAGACCGAGCGCGCGCAACCGCCGGACCAGCAGCAGTCGTTCGGTGGCGCTGTCGGCATCGAACATCCGATGCCCGCCCGCGCTGCGGCGGGATTCCAGAATGCCCTCGTCGCAATAGAACCGGATTGTTCGCACCGCAAGCCCCGTGCTGCGCGCCAACTCCCCGATGCTCACCAACGCGCTCGCTCGTATGTCGTCTGTCACAACCTGTTGAACCTCACCCCGATGGAGCTTTTAGCGTACTGGCACTGCCGTTCGCCCCCCACACGGAGGAACCAGTCACCCCCAGTCAGTGGCTGCACAACCACCACACCACACCACGGCCGCCACGAAGGACAGGGACGATCCAAAGACGCTCACATACATCCGCACGTGCCGCATGCCGCGCGTTGGTCAGTGGTCCAAAATGGTTGGCTGGCACAGCTTCTCGACGTCCGGTAGTGCCGTTGCGACACGAGGTCACACGATGCGAGTGAACTCGCAGATAGGAGGGCCGAACTTGGTTTCGGCTGTGTGAGTTCCGGGTGCGTGCTCGATGCCCGGCCCCGCTCTGACGTGCGTTGCTGGTAACGGCAGGGTGCGAAGCTCAGAGGAACGCCGAAGGGTCTCCGTTCCATCCGGGGGCCACGGGCCAGGGGCAGGCCGGACGGGTGAATTGCGTGAACCTTCGTTGATGTCTCGTAAAGCGGGCCCTGTCGATGGATGAAGTGTTGGCAGGGGGTAGGGGCTGGCCGTTGGGAAGCGGCAGGCGCCGGTCGGGGACGGCACTCGACCGGGAGAGCACCGCCGTCCCCGGGATATAGGAGGCACCCTCCCCGGTCGTATCTCGCGCGTGTGGAACGTGGTAACCCCGACGGGGTCCGGGCATCGAATGTTGGTGTCGGGTAGGCCGACTGTGAGGAAAGCTGAACTCCCCGAGCGGGATCGGGATGGCCCGAGAAGCGAATGCCGGTGGCCGAAAGGCAACGGGAAACCACGACGGTAGTTACTGGCCCCTCCGCTGGTGCGTGGTGGATAACCGGCCGGATACCGGACCATGTGTCCGGACTCGAAAGACATCCCAGGAGCTTGAATGTCAAGCAGCGGACTGCTGAGCTGGGTCGGGCCAGGCTGTGGTCTCGTTGTAGAGGGTTCCGGTTTTGAGGCAGCCGTGCAGGATCCCGACGAGTCGGTTGGCGAGCTGGCGTAGCGCGGCGTAGTGACCGACACCGCGGGCTCGCTGACGGTCGTAGTAGTCGCGGGCGCCCCGGGACCACATCAGCGCGGATTGCGCCTGGGTGGTGAGGGCGTCGATGAGCCGGTCGTTGTGTACGAACCGGGCCAGGGCGACCTTCTTCTTGCCCGACGCGCGGGTGATCGGGGAGGTGCCCGCGTAGTTCTTGCGGGCTTTGGCGCTGCGGTAGCGGTCGGGGTCGTCACCGAACTCTGCGAGCACCCGGGCACCGAGGACCTGTCCCAAACCGGGCTGGGACGCGATGATCTCAGCGGCCGGGTGCTGCCCAAAATGCGCCTCGACCTGCCCCTGCAACGTCTTGATCTGGGTGTTGAGGACAGTCAGGACCGCCAGCAGCGCCTGGACCGAGGCTGCGTAGGCCTGCGCCACGACCTCGGGCTGGCCGAGCTGCTCGCTGCGCAGTGCGGCCGCAATAGCGGTGGCTTTGTCGGCGACGTTGCGGCGGCGCGCCCGCTTCAACGCGGCACTGATCTGGGGGATCGTGAGCCGGGCCGCCGCAGCTGGGGTGGGTGCTTTGGCGAGCAGTTCCAGGGTGTCGGCGGCGTCGAGGTCGTCGAACGCGGCCAGCGCGGCGGGGAAGTAGTCACGCAGAGCGTGACGCAACCGCTGGGTGTGGCGAGTTCGGTCCCAGATCATCGTCTTGTGAGCACGGGCCACCACCTTCACGGCCTCGGCTCGCGCGGAATCCCCAGCGACAGGTCGCAATTCGTGGGAATGGGTGCGGACCATATCCGCCAGCACGTGAGCGTCACCAGCGTCGCTTTTGGCACCCGAGACTCCCAGCCGGTCCCGAAACCTGGCCGCCTGCAATGGATTCACCGCCAGTACCGTGTATCCGGCGGCGACCAGCGCCCCGACCCAGGGACCGCGGTCGGTCTCGATCCCGACCAGGACCTCGACCTCGTCGGCGTCGTCGACCAGGCCGCCGAGGATCGCGTGCAGTCTCGCCATTCCGGCGACGCCCTCGGGCACGCGCGTTTTGGCCAGGCGGCGCCCGGCGGTGTCCATCACCTCCACGTCGTGGTGGTCTTCAGCCCAGTCATCTCCTACGAACAGTCGCAACAATCCTCCAATTGCTAATGCCGATCACCGTCGAGCAGCCAGCAGGAGAACCATCAGCGACCTAATCAAGCAGTGCTCACGCCCATTCGGGCGGGCACGACATCCCAGCAGCGATCAACTCTCCCGGCCTACCGGCAGGGGCACGGTCTTTCTCCAGGACTCGAAGTCCAGGGTGCGAAAGTGCTCACCTACCGGCCGGCTACTACCAGGAGTGTGCCGGATAGCTCACTCCCAGAACTGATTAGGGTGCTGACGCGGGCCAGGTGAGCCTGTGAGGTATTGGTTGACAACGACACTGGAACCGACGGACAAGTTGGATACCGGATCGGCGCGAGCTGTGATGGTGAACGGACCGGAGGACGGCGAATTCGATTGGGCCGCGCTGGATTGGCGGGCCGTCGAGAACAACGTACGGCGTTTGCGGCAACGGATCTTCACGGCGACGCAGGCAGGGAACTGGAAACGGGTCCGCAACCTGCAAAAGCTGATGCTCCGCTCGCGCGCGAACACGCTGATCAGCGTGCGGCGGGTGACGGAGATCAATGCCGGTCGCAAGACCCCGGGCATCGACGGGCAGGTCATCTCGACCGGCCCGGAGAAGGTGGAACTGACGCGGTGGGTTCACCGCCAAGTGAAACCGTGGACGGCCCGGCCGGTCAAGCGGGTGTATATCCCCAAGGCCAACGGGAAGCGGCGGGCACTGGGCATTCCGGTGATCGTGGATCGGGTGCTGCAAGCGCGGGTGGTCAACGCGCTGGAACCGGAGTGGGAGGCCCGATTCGAACCGAGATCCTATGGATTTCGGCCGGGTCGCGGCTGCCACGACGCGATCGAGGCCATCTTCCAGGTGGCCAAGGGCACCAACCCGGGACGCCAGTGGGTGCTCGACGCCGACCTGAGGGCGGCGTTCGACCGCATCGACCACGACAGCCTGCTCGATCAGATCGGCGGATTCCCTGCCAGCAGGAGTATTCGGCGATGGCTCAGGGCCGGAGTGGTCGACAACGGGCAGTTCACTGCCACCGAGGCGGGAACACCGCAAGGTGGGGTGGTCAGCCCCGTGCTGCTGAACGTGGCCCTGCACGGAATGGAGCAGGCCGCCGGAGTCCGATATGCGCGTGTCGATGCTAATTCATTGGTGGCGCAACGGAATTCCCCGGTGCTGATCAGATATGCCGACGACCTGGTCGCCCTCTGTCACTCCAGGCAGCAGGCCGAACAGATCAAAGCACAGCTTGCCGCATGGCTGAATCCACGGGGACTGGCCTTCAACGAGGACAAGACACGCATCGCCCACCTCGACGAGGGCTTCGATTTCCTCGGGTTCAACGTCCGCCGCTATCGCGGCACGCTGCTGATCAAACCGAGCAAAGCGGCACTGAGACGGATCCGGGAACGGCTGCGCACCGAAATATGGTCCCTGCGGGGATCCAATGCGGCCGCAGTGATTTCACGGCTCAACCCCATCATCGGGGGCTGGGCCGCCTATTACCGGAGCGTGGTATCCAGTGAGGAATTCAACGATCTGGATCACTACCTGTGGAAGCTCATCTACAAATGGGCCAAACACAGCCACCCGAACAAGCCGACGCGGTGGATCGTTCGCCGCTACTTCGGTGCGTTCAACACATCCCGGCGAGATCGGTGGGTGTTCGGTGACCGCGTCAGCGGCGCTTACCTGCTGAAATTCGCCTGGACCAGGATTGTCCGGCACCAGATGGTCAAGGGCACCGCATCGGTCGATGATCCCGCCCTAACCGACTACTGGAAAACCCGGCGGCGCAAAGGAATACGGCTTCCCATCGACAGCACCCGACTGCGGCTGCTCCAAACGCAGCACGGTCGCTGCCCGCGATGCGGTGAGTTGCTCCTGCACGCCGAGCATCCGCCACAAACCCCGGCCGAATGGGAACAGTGGCTGGCGGCTACCCGCAAGGCAATCACCAACAACGCCATCACCTTACGGGACCGGGCACCGGACCAATCCGAACTCCGTCTCATCCACACACGCTGCCACCCCCGGCAGCCCGGCACACCATCAGCCCGCCAAGGGCTTGCTTGAGCCGGATGCATGGAAATCGTGCACGTCCGGTTCTGAGGGGGGCCGGGCGCAGTAATGCGCTCGGCCTACCCGGCATGTGCGTGTGTGCTGGCATGGTCAACCCGCACCCAGGGCGTAAGCGCATGGGGATGGTTCGCTTCCAGCGGGACCGGTATTCACAAACGGGCGTGGCGGACTGTGACAGCCATCCGGCGCAGCCTGCCTTGCAGCAGACTGTCGTTGTTGGGTGCCAGCATCACACCGACGGTGTCGGCGATACGGTCGGCTACCGCCGCCACCGTGGTGGTGTCGGTCCGAATATGTTCGGCGAACTCGGGTTTGCTCAGCTGCTCGAGGCAATAGTCGAGCTTGTCCACGGCGAACTGCTCTCGCCGAAGCAGTAGATCGCCTTGACCGATACAGCGCAGGACAGGCGCGAGACCGAGTCCACGATCACTGAGACGATTCAGCACCGTTTCCCGGTCGGCGAGCAACGCGAAATGGCGAACTTTGTGCCCAGCCTCGCGCAGCCGCCCTACTGTCTCGGCGAAGTATCGAGGCTCGACCACTGTCATCGGTGCGATCACGACCCCGTCGTGCTCAGCAAGCACATGATCGAGGACCTCGAACACCCCTTGCCGCCAGCTGGGGTAGCTCTGGAAATCGGCACGCAGATCCGACGGCATCATCCGATGCAGACCGAACCCCACCTGTTCGGGATCGCATATGACGCTTCCGGGAAGCCGCCGATGCAGCTCGTGCGCGGTCTGGGTCTTTCCTCCGCCGAAGGGCCCGTTGATCCAAAGCAGCATGGCCACAACCCTATCGACGGATCCCCGGACCGCCCGACGTACCGCCGTCCCGGATATCGACCCGCACGCCACACCGAGACGCGTAACGTCTTTCTATGCCGATTACGTTGTGTTCGAACAAGGGCCGCTGGGTAGTCGCAGCTCCCCGCCGCACCTGGTCTCGTTGACGGCTCTGCCCAAAGTGATCTACGGGTGGAGCCGTCGTCGTTGAAACGTCCACTTGTGGCGCGGACCGCGTGGCCCGAAGCGGCGGATGCTAGGGAACGACTTGCGGGTGGCTCGGCATCCAAGCGATGGATCAAATGTGCAGGGGTCGCCACGCTGGTCCGGAGCCGTCGCGGCTGACGCGGCCGAAAACGGCGTCGGCGAAGTGGATGCCGAATCCGATTGTGCCGGGCTCTTCCAGCTCGGCGAGGAGACGGTGGCGATGTTCGGCCGCGCGGACCGGGTCGTGGTCGTATATGCACGACCACTCAGGGTGATCGGCCTGGATAGGTGAATGCAGAGCATCGCCGAAAGCGATCACTCGTTGTCCCCCGGAGGAAATACGGTATTCAGCGTGGCCGGGTGTGTGACCGGCGGTGATCCGGATCCGCACGCCGGGGAAGACCTCTTCGCCGTCGGTCACGGTACGCAGGCGCGATGCGAATGCGGTTGCGATCTCGATGTCCGTTGGCCCGCGGCTATCCCATTCCGGTTCGGCCACAAGGTAGTTGGCGTGGGCGAAAGCGGGCCGATCACTGTCCGGAGCGAGATGACAGGCCCAGCCAACGTGATCAGAGTGCAGGTGGGTGAAGGCAACGGCCTCGATATGTTCGGGTCTGCGCCCGAGCACGGCCAGGTTGTCCAGCAGTGCACCGCTGCGGATGGCGCCGTTCGGACTTCCCGGCTCGGCAGGCAGCGACTGCGGACCGAATCCTGCGTCGATCAACAATGCTCGGTCGCCGTTCTCGACCAGTAGCCCGCCGATGCTGGCGACGAGGTAGCCGGAGTCGTCGAGGTATCGCTGGTGTGCGTCCCACATCGCGTCGGTGGCGTCCGGCAGCCAGCTGCGAGGCCTGCCCTGTATGGCGCCATCCGGGACGAACGACACTTTCGTGTCACCCAGGTGGATCGATCGAATCTGCCCAGGCCGCCGCAGCCGCTCGGCCTGGTCGATCGCAAAGTTCGCCATGGTGGATCTCCACTTCAGTGTCGGGCTGTCGGTCGCATCCGGCGGAACCGCCACCGCAACGATAAGCATCAAGCTATAATTATTCAAGCTATAAATAGTATGACTTGATGGATTTGCTAGGCTTGCACGCATGCCTACTCCGGAGCCCCAGTCAAGCGCCGAGCGCGAACTATGCGGCCTGGTGAACGGACTTGCACAGCAGATAGCCGACCATGTCCGCGAGCGCGCAATCACGCTGGGACTCACCACTGCTCAGGCGACCGCTTTGCGCGAGATGACCGGCGCGATGACTATGCGCGAACTCGCCGAACGCATGAGCTGCGAGCCATCCAACGCCACCTTCATCGTCGACAAACTCGAGAAACAGGGACTCATCGAACGTCGGGCGCACCCGACCGACCGGCGCGCTAAACACCTCATCCTCACCCCCACCGGCTGCGCGTTGCGTGAGCAGCTACTTCAACTCCTCGTCCAGGGCTCACCCCTGGCCGCACTCGCTCCGGAGCAACAGCGCACTCTTCAAAGCCTGCTCGAACAAGCCATCCTTCGGCCCTGAATGATGCGTAGCGAGAGACAGCCGATGATGAGCCGGACCGGGCATCCGTCAGCGGCACCCGGCCTCGACCGACCCGCATGCCGACATTGCTTCCGAGTGGCCGACGAACGTCCTCATCTGCCGCTGCCCGCGCGGTCCTGGGCCTCCTCACGGCCTAGCCCGTTCAAAGCACGGTTTTGAGACTTCAGGGGACGCTCTGTGGTTCGGGAACGACAAACTCTCAACAGACCCTTCAACGATACGATCAAGACGCATGAGCCAAGACATTCGAGACTTCGTCCCAGCGTCATGTCGCCTGCTGGCGTTCGGTGAACCGACGCATCAGGAACCTGCTTTCGGGCAAGTCCGCAACGAATTGTTCGCTCGGTTGGTCGAATGCGGTTTCCGATCGATCGCACTCGAGACCGACCGCGTGGCCGCACTCGCCGTGAACGAGTTCGTCCAGAACGGAACCGGCACCCTCGACGAAGTGATGGATGGGGGCTTCTCCCACGGCTTCGGAAACCTCGACGCCAACCGGCAACTGGTCGCCTGGATGCGCGACTACAACACGAATGAGACCGCAGAGCAGCGGCTGTCCTTCCACGGATTCGATACACCTATCGAGATGGCGAGTGCGCCGAGTCCGCGGTGCTATCTCGAATTTGCCCGGGACTACCTGCAGCTCGACATCGATCTCGCAGATCTCATCGGTGACGACGAGCAATGGAGCCGCGCCGAGGCGATCATGGATCCCGCTGCCTCGATCGGCGCCACGGTCGCGGCCGAGCGGCTGCGGGTGATCGCGGACGACATGCTCACTGTGCTCTACGCCCGTGCGCCGGAACTCATCGCGGCCACCACACGCGCCGAATGGGTCTCTGCCCAAACGCATCTCGCCGCAGGCCTCGGCCTGCTGCGCTATCACAAGCAGTCCGCCGACCGGCAACTCGACGAACCCGCACGAATATCGCGGATGCTCGCCGTCCGGGACGCCGTCATGGCCCAGAACCTGCTCGACATCCACCAAGCCGAAACACCACGGGGAGCCACCTTCATCTTCGCCCAGAATCGGCACCTGCAACGAAACCCGAGCAACTGGACTCTCGCCGGCATGGATCTCACCTGGTTCAGTGCGGGCGCGATCGTGGGTTCCCTGCTCGGGAATCGGTATCGGTTCATCGCCGGAAGCCTCGGCCGCGGCCAGGTTCTCGGCCTCCCCGATCCTGACCCGGACACCTACGAAGGAATCCTGAGCAGCCACATCGCGACCTGGGGTCTGGCGATGCCCGCCGCACTCGGACCCGCCCGCACACGCACCGACACCAACCACGACTACTTTCCCCTCGACCAGGCAACCCTCGCCGACGCCGACACGGTCCTGCACATCACCTGACAACCGAACCCCTCAGCCGCCACCAACACGCACGAGAACGACGATCGCGACGATCCCTCGCCAGTGCCAACATCCGCTCATCAGCGTAGGTCGTTCCACATCAAGAGGCTCCCAACATCTCTGGCGACGGTGCCGTCATAGTCAGCGCACGGCCGGGGCCAGCCAGACCCCAAAAGTTCGTGCTCGACGAGCCGGGTGACTCGGGCCAGAAGCTCAATCTGGTTCATAACAGACGTCCTTTCGGCGGGGCGATGAATGGGGTTGGTGACGCGGAGTTGGCCGGCGATGCCCACAGAACGGCGGCGTCGATCGAGTCGTGGACACGGAAGGACTGATACGCGGAGTACGCTGGTGAGCGGGAATCAGTTGACGGGTCGATCCAGGAGCCCGTCATGCCGACACCAAATTCGCATACGTCCCCGCGATCGCGGCGCCACACGGTTATCCACCACCAGCCCGCGCGCAATCATGAACGGGCACAACGCCGTTGGGTGCGAACACGTCCGGACAAGGAAGCAGGCTTCCGCTGGTGTGGAAGCCTGCCGATCATCACTGTGCTGATGGCCACGGCAGTCATAGGCGCGTCGAACCCGACCGCCCACGCAGACACCGAACGGCACTGTCAGACAGTGTCTTTCAGTGTGCTGGGCGGAACCATCGCCGGATCGTTATGCCTACCGGCTGGCGACGTGCGGGCGGTCATGGTCCTGACATCGGGCTCTGCGGCCGCAAACGCTGTGTAGTGGGACTTTCCGTACAAACCTGAGGTGTACTCGTTCGCCCGTGCAATGAACGCTGCGGGCTACGCGACGCTGGCTCTGGATCGCCCGGGAAACGGACAGTCCTCGACGCCGCCAGTCTGGACGGTCACCGCCTCTGGCGATGCGTCAGGAGTCCACACCGCAGTGCAAGCGCTCCGGCGCGGCATACCGGATGTCGACCCATTCGAGACGGTCATCCTCGGGGGCAACGCACTCGGCTCCGGGGTTAGCGTGCTCGAGGCTGCTAACTATCACGATGTGGACGGGCTACTCACCGGATACTCACACTCGATCGACCCGCTCGTCGCACTCGACTCGGCCAAAACGTCTCGCCACGCCCCAGACGATCCTGCGTTCAGGGGATCCGAGCCTGGCTGGCTGACTCTGGCGTTCAACACTCCTGAAGCGGCTCGCAACTACTTTGGTCCTCACGATGGCCCCGAAGTGATCGAGACCTCCGAGAGGACCAAAGACCGGTTCTCGCTGACCGAGTGGCCCGACGGACTCGTCGCCACGCTGCCCGGCGCCACCTCCCACATCATCGTGCCGGTACTGCTGGCAGCAGGCAGCCAAGATCGGCTGGGCTGCGGTGCGATATGCCGCGACGCAGCCACCCTCTATGCCGCCGAATCCCAGTTCTACAGCCCTGCCGCCCAGCTGCGCACCTACGTCCTCGAAGACGGCGGGGACATGATCAATCTCTCCCCGGGCGCCCCCGAATATCAAGCGGCCGTACGGGACTGGATGGATTCCATCAACAACTGACAAGCCCATCGCAGGTCGCGCCGGCCCCGAGTTCATTGATCCCAGGAATGGTCGGCGGCGTGGATGTCGGTACGCTGGTGGACGGGAGAATCAGGTGGATGGGTCGATGAGGAGACCCGTCATGCCGAATCCAGGATCGAAACCGAAACCGTCACCGCGTCCGCCCCGCCACCGTGAAGTGTCCGAACGCCTGGAACGAAACCGTGAACGGGTGGAAAAACGCCGGGCGCGGGCTCGGCAACGCGAAAAGGCGATCACGGCGGCGGTGAAGCGATACGTCGCAGTCTGGGTCGCCATCGATGAGTGCGAGAGTAAGCGCGATCGCGACCTCGAGAGCTACCGGCAGCAGATGCAGCAGCTGAAAATCGGCGCTGAGGAGGAACTGGCCGGATACCGCGGCGAGCAGGCCGCCGCCGCAGTCGCTCTCCGCGAGGAAGGCCAAAGCGACGACGATGTTGCCGAACTGCTGGAAATCACACCACGGCAGGCACGGCAACTGATCTCCGCTGCCCGGAGCGCTGCTCACGAGAGTGGCCCCTCTGGCGGCAGTGGCAAGGCCACACCAGAAGTCAAATCCCCTGAGCCGCACGAGCGCCGACCCATCTGCCCGATCAAGCAGCGACACCGAGCCGACGCCAGGAAAGTCAGCAACTCGCTGAACCAGAATCAAGAGACCAGCGCGTGAGCCCCGGCGATTCGCTGGCCGCTGGAGAGGCCGGTTACGCATTCACATAGTCTCCGGCGTCCCAGACGAACCAGCGAAAATGCTCGGGTATGAAGGCTTGCCGAGCTGGGATGTTCGGTGCCGGGGACAACGGCCAGAACACCACGCCACACCGATGGCAATAGAACCCCGAGCTCCACACCGTGTGGGCTGCCCGGCGTCCCCGTGAGATGCGGTTATTGAAGCGAGTCCTGCCGATTGCGAGGCAGAACGCTAAGGCCGACGGCATAGCCAACCCGCCAAGGAAGAAGGACGCCCCGAAGAGTTTCGCCAACAACCCGACTTGATCGGGTTGCAGAATGGCAAGCGTCACCGGGACTATGGCGAGGAGATCCGGGACGAGTAGTAGGAGTCCGACAACTATGAGTCGGCCTACCGGTCGTTGCGCGGGGGCGAGTGACAGACTTTGGGCCAGTGCGGTCGTGTGTGTTCGTTCGACTGTCGTCGTGCCCAGGACTGGCACCAATCCCGCCGAGGTGACGCCCACGCCGGTGGTGAAGTTGGTGCCGTAGCTGGTGGAGACCCCTTCGGCATGCGCCGCAGGAACCCTCTGAACACCGTGACCGTCGCCGCACCGGGGGCACGAGATATCGATCTCCATATGAGAGCCCCTCTCCCGAGCAGGAGTTGAGCTCGGATCGTGTGTGGCGATGGCGGATTCTGCGATGCGTAGTGGTGACTCCTTCCGATATCGAACACCTTTGAGCGGTGTCTGTCGAGGGACTGTGCGCGTTGTTCCACGAAAAAGTGTTTTCACTGGGGACTCCTTGCTCGGCGAGATTCGACGACTTGCCAGCCGGACTGAACGATGACGTGCACGGCGCCAGTCCGATGATTCGACGGCGAGTAATGGCTTCTGCCTACAGGTTCCGACGGTGACGGCAATCCATCCCGGTCACGCTGGCCTAGCGGCACGTCGAGTCATGCGGGCGAACCCGTTGGCAGACGTTTGGTCCCAAGGACTAGTGTCCTGCGCCTGAAATTCGTTCAATTTATTCCGGGATGTGTTGGTGGGGGCGTAGGTTCGGTGCGTGGTGATGGGGCGACCGAAGTCCGAATTGGTGCTCAGTGATGAGGAGCGGGCGGCGTTGACCCGTGGTGCGCGCGCGGCGAGTTCGTCGCAGGCGTATGCGCTACGATGCCGAATCGTGCTCGCCTGCGCCGAGCCCGCTCCCAACACCGAAGTTGCTGTGCGGCTTGGGGTTTCGGCACCGACGGTGGGTAAGTGGCGGTCACGGTTCGTTGCCTCGCGGTTGGCTGGTTTGGCCGATGAGCAGCGGCCGGGTCGGCCGCCGTCGATTCTGCTCGACCAGGTCGAAGAGGTCCTCACCGACACGTTGGCGTCGAGACCGGTGAACGCGACGCACTGGTCGCGGGCCTCGATGGCAGCTCACAGCGGATTGTCGAAATCGACGATCGGGCGGATCTGGCGCAGGTTCGACCTCAAACCGCATATCCAGGACGGATTCAAGCTCTCGACCGATCCGCTGTTCGTGGAGAAAGTCGTCGATGTTGTTGGCCTGTACCACAATCCGCCCGAGCGGGCCGTGGTGCTGTGCGTGGACGAGAAGAGTCAGATCCAGGCACTGGACCGTTCCCAGCCAGTATTGCCGATGATGCCGGGCATGCCCGAAAGGACGCACCCATGACTACCAACGTCACGGCACCACAACACTTTTCGCGGCGTTCAACGTCGCCGACGGCACCGTGATCGGCGAGCTGCGCCGACGTCACCGCGCAGCCGAGTACAAGAAGTTTCTGGTCGCTATCGACAAGGCGGTGCCGGCCGAGTTGGACGTGCACATCGTGTGCGACAACCTCGCCACCCACAAAACCCCGGCCGTCTACGAGTGGCTGGCACGGCACCCGCGCTTCCACGTGCACTTCACCCCGACCGGCTCCTCCTGGCTCAACCAGGTCGAACGCTGGTTCGCCTACCTCACCGACCAACTCCTACGTCGCGGCGTGCACACCAGCGTCCAGTCACTCGAACGCCAGGTAAACGCATGGATCACCACATGGAACGACAACCCAAAACCGTTCGTATGGAAGAAGACCGCCGAGGAAATCCTCAACTCCCTGGCGAAATATCTTCAACGAATTTCAGGCGCAGGGCACTAGCGGCGGGACCAGCAGATGTGTATGCCTGCGCTACGTTGAGGGAGCGAGCCGAGGCGTCGGATCTCAGTACGCGTCGTCGTCGCCCAAATGAAGGCCGCCGCCGTAACCATGCCGGAAGTCGGCTACGGCCTCCGCCAGATAGTGGATCCTCCGGGCGACCACATCCATTGGGTCAGCAACTTGCCAGCTGTCCCCATCAGCCCGAATACCGTTGATGCTGGGTAGCGCGAGCAAGCCCAGCGCCGCGATAACTTCTCCTTCCGTCGGCGGCGTAACAAGGCCGCGACGCACGACTCGGAGGAGGTCGGCGGTCGCGAAATCGCCGGAATCAGACTCATCATCGATGGCGGCCACGACGACGGAAAGCACGTCACCCGGCCGTTCTTCAGGTGTAGTCACCGGCGGCTCATTCTGTTTCAGGCGGTGCATGTGTAGGCCCGCACTGCTCATCCTCGTTGATGAAGAAGAGCTGATGGCCGAGGTCGGGCCGGACGGTCAAGATGTACGTTCCGCTGACACCGGGACTGCGCTCGCCAGCGCTTTGATTGCGGAAGGGTTGCGCTGGTGCATCCGCGGTTGCAGTGCCTCGAAGGAGGTTCGGCCGTCCGCAGCAATCGCCACGATCTCGCCGTCGACCACGACTCCGGGCACTGCCGGGGCCAGGTCGGCGATTTCCGGCCAGGCCGGGGAGATGTCTTTGCCGTTTCTAGACGTCAGCCGCAGGTCCTGGTCGATATAGGCGATCGCCCGGATGCCGTCGAACTTGACCTCGAAACCCTAGTCGGCATCCTCGCTGGGCAGTACGCCGGGGGCGGCCAGCATGGGGGCGTAGCGCGGTAGCCCTGTCACGCCCGTCTCGCCACCATCGCCGGTCCTCTCCGAACCCCGCGTTGCTGATCGATAGCCAGATTGAATGATACCGGCCGGTGCGGAAAATCGAGTGGTAGGCGCGTGAGGGCGAGATCATTCGATGCACGAACTGGTGCTAACCAGGTGTTGAACGGCGTCGGGCAACTCAGGGATCCGGTAGGTTGCTGGCTGATGACGCGGTCATCAATCGGCCGGAAAACATGGCTCTGACCCCGGTGATGACGCGGTCATCACCGACATGATATTTTCTGTAATGAACAGTAACCAAGTGTCACGAAACGGCAGGTGACGTGCAGTCTGCAATGTAGGGGTCAGCCTCTGACCTGCGCGTTAGCGGGAGTAGACCGAAGAGGTTCAAGTCCTTGGCGGTCCTGCGTGAATTGGCTCGCTTTGTCGGCCTCGATCCGAATCGAGGATGAGATTGCCCAATGTTTGCTATTTGGGTGTGGGGTCGCTTCGCTGCCTTGTCGGATTCTGTGGTGGTATCGGACGGCGCGGACGCGTCGCACGCCTCTTTTGGAGCGCGGCTTCGTATGTCAATCGCGCTTCGGGGGTCGTGTAGGCGGGGCGTCGAGTGGCTTCGATTGCCGCGTTGATGTCCTCGGTGGTGAGGAACCAGCTGCGGCCGGCCTTGTGTCCCGGAAAGCGGCCGGTTTTCAGTTGCTCGATGTACCAGCGTTCTGACTTGCCTAGTGCGCGGGCACCAGCGGAGACCGGGTACGTCGCTTGGTGCGACCCACCTGGTGAGAGTTGCGCGGACTCGGGCAGGAGAGTGCTCGAATCGTCAGTCACCTTCGTGCCTTTCATCTAGGGAAGCATCGGAATGCTGGGGCGCAGCGATCGACCTCGGAGACAGCTAGCCGATTGTATGAAGCGCGGCCCGAGCAGGCGATGCTGTTCGTCGTGATGCGGTGGGTATGGAGCCCGTGTCCGACGCTGGTCCGCCGCGATGGACAGGTGGTGGTGGGGAGCGGCCGCAGGATGCGATCAGTTCATCAACAGGTTCTGCACTGAGGCTTCCATCTGCGCGGCCTCGCTGATGATCCGGCTGACGGTTGAGCGGCTGCGGTTCGTCTCCTCGGCGATCTGGGTAGGGTTCCAGCCATCGAGATGGTGACGGGTGAGGATATGCACGACCAGGTCCGGGTCTCGTCGTCGCCCGGGGTCGCGTGCACACATTCGGGTCGCCAACTCGGCGAACTGCTCGGGTCTGGTCGCGAGAGCCGGGATCGTGTGCACGGCATCGTCTTCGCGCGGCGGCCGCACGGTGGCGTCGTCGTCGATCCTTGTCGTGCTCGCTGCGTTTTCCCCTGGCGGTTGTGCTCGGAGTTCGCCGTCCGCACGGCTACCGGAACGATTCGCGGTGTGAGCCAGTGCCAGGAGCGCGATGGTGGACTGCGCCATGGACCCCTCGACGATCAGCGGCCAGAGCCATGCCTCGCCCGCAGGGATGCCGGCCAGCAGTGCCAGGGCTCGCAGTGCGGTGAACGACAGCCAGAACGCCCCTGCCGCGATCAGCGCTGTCATCGCCGCAGCCATGAAATGGATGCCCCGGGCGTGCGCATGTGTGCTCAACAGGATGGAGACACCGTGCACGGCGGCCAGCAGCGCCAGCGGCGGGACTATGGCGACGGTCGCGGCGATCGCGGGGGCTGCGGTCGTGTGCAGCACGGCTTGGGTGGCGTTGCCGGTGATGCTGATCGTGGCTGCCGCGGTGAGCACGCTCCAGAAGAAGGTGTGCGCACGCGAACGCGGCGGCGTGCGCACCTCCGGGCGAAGATTGTCGGTCGAGGTGAGCTCAAGGGTGGTGTCGGCCATGAGGAACCTTTCCGGTGCGATCAGCGTGCGGGCGCGGTCATCGCGGTCGGGCTGGGCAGTTGCGCGGACAGGATCGGGTGGGGTTCGCCGGTGAGTACCGACAGCGCGGCGGCGACCTCGGCCAGATAGGACTTGACGTAGGTGGCGGTGGCGCCGGGGCCTTTGCCGCGGTGTCCGGCGTAGGCGCAGGCGACGGCGTAGCTGAAGGTGCGTTCGACCCAGGTCACGGTGGTGTGGCGCAGCCAGTGGGTGGTGATGCCCTGGGCGGCGACCCACGGCAGGATTTCCCCGACGCGATTCCAGAGGTGGTCGTAGCGGCGCGAGCTGATCGCGCGCCCGTTGCGGTAGCGCAGCAGCTGTCCCATGAGCGGGCTGTGGCGTTGCTCGGCGTAGCTCGATCAGATACCGCATCAGCGTCGGTGAGACCGGCTGCCAGCGGTCGACGCCGTCTTTTTCCCGCAGATAGATCAGGCACTGCTCGCGGTCGAGATCGTGCGGGCGCAGGGCGAGCGCGCCGCTGCGACGGCAGGCGGTTTCGATGTGCAGGCGCAGGAGCAGGGTGTCGAGTTCGGGGTCGTCGCCGCTGGTGGCGGTGGCTTGGCAGATCTCGGCCAGCCGGGCCGAGGGGATCGCGTAGCGGTGTGAAGGGCGTCGTGTCGGCATGGCCAGGCGGCGGGCGGGGTTGTCGGTGCGGCGGATCCAGCCCTTGTCCTCGGCGTAGCGGTAGACACAGCGCGCCGCGCTGATGAAGTGCTCGACCGCGCTGGTACCCCCGCGCGAGGCACGATTGACCCGCGCGCCGGCCTGGATGCCCGGGCCATCTCCTCGAAATCGGCCTTGGTCGGCTCGTCGAGACGACGCTCGGGCCAGGTGCCTTCCAGGCGGGTCAGCCCGGCGTTGTAGGTGCGCAGGGTGCCCGGCGCCAGGGTGGCGCGGACCTGGGGGATCACCTCGGCGAAGGTCGGCACCACCGTGGTGCCGGCGACCAGGTCGGCGGGGGAGATCCCCATCTGCGCGAGCAGCAGCTTCGCCGCGGCGAGCGTCTCCGCGCTGGCCGTGGCCGTGGCCGTGGGGGTCGGGGCGCTCACGCGGTCACCGCCGCGAGCATCGGCAGCGCCGCCGCGAAGAGCTCGCCGACCGCGGCCGGGGATAGACGAGCAGGCGCGCGGTGCTGCGCCGCCCCAGCAGCAGTACCCGGTCCCCGACGAACAGGCACGCCCTGCGGCGCTGGCGATACGGCAGCCGGATGTGCCCATTGCTGGTGACGATCACCGTGCCGCGCGCGCCCGGATGCAGCAGCAGCGCCCCGGTTTCGGTGACGGCTACTTCCAGGCGAATGGAGGGGCGGCACCCTAGCGCGGTCAGTACGTGCTTGTCAGCGATTCGGCCACCATCGCTCACCGACGACACGCCGTAGACGAGATCGCCGTCAGCTACCCGGACAATCTGGTCGGTAGGTACTGGACCATGGATCAACTCCTGAAGTTGACCTTGCGGCGGTACCAGCGCGGGGATCATGCCTGCCCCCCGCCAGCAAACCCCTCGCGTGCCATCGATGGGGTCGTTTCTGGCGAGGTGGTCGGAAGTCGGCGCAGGTCAGAGTTGGTAATCACGGCTCGCCTCTCGTGTGCTCAAGAGCGCTTGAACACACGATGCGAACATCCGGCAGATATGCCGGTCAGAGGTGCGCGAGAGGGGACTTGAACCCCTACGTCCGTGGACACCAGAACCTAAATCTGGCGCGTCTGCCAATTTCGCCACTCGCGCGTGATGGTACGACCGTGCAAACTCTACCGGGCTTGACCGACTTCGCGAAGCTCCGGGCGGGCGTGGCGTACTGGTCGGTAACCCTACCAGGGATTATAACGATTAGATAACCATCAACATGAGGGGCGCTCATGTTTCCTACGTGTTAGTAACCCGGTAGACCAGCGTGTTCAAACATGAGGAAGGGTCATGTTTGCCATGATTCTGGTACGACCGTGCATGAATACTCGGGAGTATGCGGTTTGGCCGCCGAGCAAACGTGAGGATTTCCTCATGATTTTGGCTATCCTCGCCGGTATCAGGCCCCAACGCTGAGGAACACCTGCGCACCGGAGGGAGCGGCGTGTCTCGGAGGGCGCGTCGCCAGGAGAAGGAAGTCGAATCGTCTTGACGATCAACGAGAGCACCGAGACCGGTACCGGACAGAGCGCGAAGGTCGGTGCGGCCCAGGGGGCTGGGACCCGATCGCCACTGCTGGATCGCCTGCTGAACGGGACGCCCTACGCGCTCGCGTTCGGCGGACAGGGCGCCCAGTGGCTCGACGAGCTGGAAGAGATCGGCCGCGACAGCGCGCTGGAGCCCGAATTGACCGCTTTGGTCAACGAGGCGGAAGCGCTGCTGGAACCCGTTGCGGCACAACTGCTTGTAGTCCGTCCCGTCGGCTTCGACCCGATCGGGTGGATGCTGGAGGACGAACTGGTCGAGGCCGACCAGGGTGAGGTTTCCGCGGCCCCGTCGCCGCGGATCCTGCGTTCCGCCGCCGTGTCGATGCCCGGCGTGCTGCTCTCGCAGCTGGCCGCGATGCGCGCGCTGCGACTGCAGGGACTGGATCCGACCGAACACGCGCCGGTGGCGATCGTGGGCCACTCGCAGGGCAGGCTGGCGGCGACCGCCGTCGAGTCCGGCGGGCAGCGCGACGCCGAGATCCTGGCGCTGGCGCAATTGATCGGCGCGGCCGCCGGTTTGGTGGCGCGGCGCCGCGGGCTGATGCCGGTGGGTGAGCGCTCGCCGATGGTCGCGGTGTCCAACGTCGATCCCGAGCAGCTGCGTGCCGTGGTGGCCGAGGTAGCCGAGGGCGTCGATCCCATGGCGGCCGCGGTGGTGTCCATTCGCAACGGACGCAGGCGCGCGGTGCTTTCCGGCACGCCCGCCCAGCTGGAGCGGGTGCGGCAGCGCTGTGCGCAGATTCATGACGCGCAGTCCCGCGAACGCGACGCCAAGGCACGCGGTGGCGCCATCTTCGCGCCGGTCTTCGAGGATGTGTCGGTCGACGTCGCGTTCCACCACCCGGCGCTGGCCGACACGGTGGATCTGGTGACCTCCTGGGCCAACCAGTGCGGGCTGGACGCGGCACTGGCCGGTTCGCTCGCGCAGGAAATCCTGGTCGACCCGATCGACTGGGTGGAGATCGTCGACGGCATGGTTGCCGCTGGCGCGCAATGGATTCTGGACCTCGGCCCCGGCGACCTGCTGTCCCGGGTGACCGGCGGTTCGTTGAAGGGTACCGGCGTCGGCATGGTCGCCGCCGCGACGCGGGCGGGGCAGCGCAGCCTGCTCACCCCGGGTGCCGCGCCGGAGACGGCCGCACCGTGGACGGCGTTCGCGCCGCGTCCGGTTCGGCTGCCGAACGGGCGGATCGTGGTGGAAACCGCGTTCACCAAGCTGACCGGCCGTTCGCCAATCCTGTTGGCGGGCATGACACCTACCACCGTCGACGCGAAAATCGTTGCGGCGGCGGCGAATGCGGGCCACTGGGCGGAGCTGGCCGGTGGCGGCCAGGTGACCGAGCAGATCTTCGCCGATCGGGTCGCCGAGCTGAAGACACTGCTGCAGCCGGGCCGCGCGGTCCAGTTCAACTCGCTGTTCCTCGACCCCTACCTGTGGAAGCTGCAGCTGGGTGGCAAGCGACTGGTGCAGAAGGCACGCACCGCGGGCGCCCCGTTCGACGGCGTCATCGTCACCGCGGGCATTCCCGAGCTCGACGAATCCGTCGCGCTCATCAACGAACTCACCGAGGTCGGCATCTCGCATGTCGCGTTCAAGCCGGGCACCGTGGCGCAGATCCGCGCGGTGCTGCGGATCGCCGCCGAGGTGCCGGACTACCCGGTGATCATGCACATCGAGGGCGGCCGGGCCGGCGGGCACCACTCCTGGGAAGACCTGGACGATCTGCTGCTGGAGACGTACGCCGAGCTGCGCACCCACGAGAACGTGGTCGTCTGCGTCGGCGGCGGCATCGGAACCCCCGAGCGCGCAACGGAATACCTGACCGGCGAGTGGGCCACCCCGCACGGCTACCCGGTGATGCCGCTGGACGGCGTGCTGGTCGGCACGGCCGCGATGGCCACGCTGGAGGCGACCACCGCGCCCGAGGTGAAGCAGCTGCTGGTTGACACCCCCGGCACCCCCGACTGGGTCGGCGCGGGCACCGCGTCCGGCGGAATGGCCTCGGGCCGTAGCCAATTGGGCGCCGACATCCACGAGATCGACAACGCGGCCTCGCGCACCGGCCGCCTGCTCGACGAGGTCGCCGGTGACGCCGACGCCGTCGCAGAACGCCGCGCGGAGATCATCGAGGCGCTGAACGCCACGGCCAAGCCGTATTTCGGCGATGTCGCCTCGATGACCTACCTGGACTGGCTGGAGCGCTACATCGAGCTCGCGGTCGGCCTGGACCGCCGCAAGGACTTCGACTGCGGCAGCGACATCGGCGACGCGATCACCGACGCCACCCGCTCGGTCTGGCTCGATATCACCTGGCGGGATCGTTTCGCGGAAATGATGCGCCGCACCGAATCTCGGCTCAACCTGGCCGATCGCGGCGAGATCCCGACGCTGTTCGCCGCCGACGCCGAGTTCGAGAACCCGGTCGGCGCGCTGTGCGCACTCAAGGCGCAGTACCCGGTCGCCGAGCAGACCCTGCTGCACCCGGCCGACGTCCCGTTCTTCGTGACGCTGTGCAAGACCCCGGGCAAGCCGGTCAACTTCGTGCCGGTCGTCGACGGCGACGTGCGTCGCTGGTGGCGCTCGGATTCGCTGTGGCAGGCCCATGATCCGCGCTACTCGGCCGACCAGGTCTGCGTCATCCCCGGCACCGTCGCCGTCGCGGGCATCACCCGCGTCGACGAGCCGGTCGGCGAACTGCTCGACCGGTTCGAGCAGGACACGGCGTACTCGCTGGTGCGCGCCGGTGTGGTGCCGGTGGCGATCGACGCCCGCCGCGTCGCGGGCGTGACCACCGGGCCGATCGACACGGTGATCGCCGCGCCGGACATCGAATGGTCCGGCCGCACCACCGTCAACCCGGTACACCGGCTCGGCGATCTCGCCGAGTGGGCCGTGGACGGCAAGGGTGCGGTGCACCCGCCCAGTGGCGCCACGCTCACCGAGACCACCGGACCCGATGCCGACAACTCTTACGTCGAACTGACCGTTCCGCTGTTGGGCAGCAACGTGGTTCGCATCCGCGTCACCGTGCCGACCGCCACTTACAACGGCGGCGCCCCGGTCGTCACCGAGGCGGACGCGCACGAGGCGATGGCCGCGCTGCTGGCCGTCGCCGCCGGACAGGATCTGCCCGAGGTGAAGGGCAAGGTCGCCCACCTCAACATCGCGTGGTCGCCGGACCTGGTCGCCGATCACGCGGGCGTGACCGGTTCGGGTCTGCCCGCATCGCTGAGCACGCTGGGCCGCACCGCCCCCGACGTGCTGGTCGGCGCCTGCTGGCCCGCCGTGTTCGCGGTGCTCGGTGCGTCGCGGACCGCGAATGACACGAGCGTCATCGAGGGCATGCTGGACCTGGTCCACCTGGACCATCAGATCGAGCTGGCGGGCGAACTGCCCACCAGCCCAAGCGTTCTCGCGGTGCGGGCGGAGGCGGGCGAGACGCTCGACACCGACCTCGGCCGCGTCGTCGAGGTGCGGGTGCGCATCGCGGGCATGCTGGACCGGCCGGAAACCGGGCTGTCCATGCCGACGGTCGCCACCCTCACCGAGCGGTTCGCCATCCGCGGCCGCAATGGTGCGGGCGAGCTCACCGATCCGCCGCGGGCCGCGGGCACGGTGTCCGACGTCGCCACCGAGACCCCGCGTCGCCGTCGTCGCGACGTCACGGTCGTCGCGCCGCGCACCATGCACGCGTTCGCCGCGGTCTCCGGCGACCACAACCCGATCCACACCAGTGATTCCGCGGCCAAGCTGGCCGGTCTCGGCAGCCCGATCGTGCACGGCATGTGGCTCTCGGCCGCCGCGCAGCACGCGGTCTCCGCGGTCGACCCGGAAAGCTCGATCCCGGCCCGCACCGTGACGGCGTGGACCACCCGCTTCCTCGGCATGGTTCGCCCCGGCGCGGAGATCGACGTGCGCGTCGAGCGGATCGCGGTCGATGCGGGCAGTGAGATCGTCGAGGTATCGTGCCGGGCCGCGGGCGATCTGGTGATGACCGCGACCGGTCGCACCGCCGCCCCGAAGACCGTCTACGCGTTCCCCGGCCAGGGCATCCAGCGCAAGGGCATGGGCCTGGACGCGCGTAGCCGTTCGAAGGCCGCCAAGGCGATCTGGGACCGTGCCGACAAGCACACCCGCGACGCGCTCGGCTTCTCGATTCTCGCTGTGGTGCGCGACAACCCGACCTACCTCAAGGCGCGCGGTGTCGAACACCGGCACCCGGACGGCGTGCTGCACCTGACCCAGTTCACCCAGGTCGCCATGGCGGTCCTCGGTGTCGCCCAGGTGGCCGAGCTGCGCGAGGCCGGTGCCTTCGTCGAGGGCGCGATGCTGGCCGGGCACTCGGTCGGTGAATACAACGCGCTCGCCGCGGCCGCCGGGGTGCTGCCGCTCGAGGCGGTGCTCGAGGTGGTGTTCCAGCGTGGGTCCGCGATGCATGAGCTGGTGCCGCGTGATGCCCAGGGCCGCAGCGACTACCGACTGGCGGCCATCCGGCCCTCGCAGATCGGGCTGCCCGACGACGAGGTCATCGAATTCGTCACCGGCATCGGCGCGCAGGTCGGCGAGTTCCTCGAGGTGGTCAACCTGAACCTGCGTGGCTCGCAGTACGCCATCGCGGGCACGGTCGCCGGACTCGAGGCGCTGGAGACCGAGATCGACCGGCGCCGTGCCGAATTCGGCGGCAAGCGGGCGTTCATCGTGGTGCCCGGCATCGACGTGCCGTTCCACTCCACCGTGCTGCGCAAGGGCGTGCCGGAGTTCCGGCAGAAGCTCGAGCAGCTGCTGCCCGCGGACCTGCATCCGGAGATCCTGATCGGTCGTTACGTGCCGAACCTGGTGCCGAAGCCGTTCTCGCTGGAACGTGAATTCGTCCAGGAGATCGCGGATCTGGTGCCGTCCGAGCCGCTCGCCGCGGTGCTCGCCGACTTCGAGGGTTGGTCGGCGCGACCCGTCGAGCTGTGCCGCGTCGTGCTGGTCGAACTGCTGGCGTGGCAGTTCGCCAGCCCGGTGCGCTGGATCGAGACCCAGGACCTGCTGTTCACCGACACCGCACATGGCGGCCTCGGGGTCGAGCGGTTCGTCGAAATCGGTTTGGGCGCAACGCCTACCGTGGCGAACCTGGCCACCCAGACGTTGAAGCTGCCCGCGTTCAGCGGCGCGACGGTCGAGGTGCTCAACATCGAGCGCGAGTCCGGGATCGTCTACTCGACCGACACCGACCCCGCGCCCGTCGACGAGCCCGCCGACGAGATCGTCGAAACCGCTTCGGCCGCAACGCCTGCCGCGGCTCCCGTGGCGGCCGCCGCACCGGTGGCCAGCTCGCGCGGACCGCGTCCGGACGACATCGTGTTCTCCGCCGCCGACGCCACCCGCGTGCTCATCGCGCTGTGGACCAAGCTGCGGCTGGACCAGATCGGCCCGGTCGACACCATCGAGGGCCTGTGCGACGGCGTCTCCTCGCGCCGCAACCAGCTGCTGGTCGACCTGGGCTCCGAGCTCTCGCTCGGTGCCATCGACGGTGCCGCCGATGCGGACATGGGTGCGCTGTCGGTCACCGTCGAGCGGCTCGCCCGCACCTACAAGCCGTTCGGCTCGGTGCTCTCCGATTCGATCGGCGACCACCTGCGCAAGGTGTTCGGCCCGTCCGGCAAGCGTCCGGCCGCGATCGCCGAGCGCGTGACGAAGGTCTGGGAGCTCGGCGACGGCTGGGCCAACCACGTCACCGCCGAGGTCTCCCTCGGCACCAGGGAAGGCGCCAGCGTCCGCGGTGGCGACCTCGGCGGGCTGGTTTCCGGCGCGCTGGGCGATGCCGCCTCGGTCGACGCGGCCATCGACACCGCCGTGCAGGCGGTCGCGGCCCGCCGCGGCGTCGCGGTCTCGCTGCCCTCCACCGGAGGTGGTGGCGGCGGCACCGTCGACGCGGCCGCGCTGGGTGAGTTCACCGAGCAGATCACCGGACGCGACGGCGTGCTCGCCACGGCCGCCCGGGTGGTGCTGGAGCAGCTCGGCCTGGCCGAGCAGGTAACCGCGCCGGAGGCGACCGACAACTCCCTGGTCGATCTGGTCTCGGCCGAATTGGGTTCGGACTGGCCGCGTTTGGTCGCGCCCGCCTTCGACCCCCGCAAGGCGGTGCTGCTCGACGACCGATGGGCCACCGCCCGTGAGGATCTGGCCCGGCTGTGGCTCGGCGACGACGCCGAGACCGCGGAACTGCCGGTGACCGGATACCTCGGCGCGGGCGAAGCCGTTGCCACGCAGGCCAACTGGTGGCGCGAGCGGGCCAAGCACGAGGCCCGTTCGGTGCTGGCCGGGGTGTACGAGCGCATCGCCGACGCCGCGCTCAGCACCGACGACCGCGGCATCTGGTCCGCGGACATCGCGGTGATCACCGGCGCCAGTAAGGGTTCCATCGCGGCGGCGGTCACCGGGCAGCTGCTCGGCGGCGGCGCGACCGTGGTGGTCACCACGTCGAGCCTCAACGACGACCGCCTGAGCTTCTACCGGAAGCTGTACCGGGACAACGCCCGCCACGGTGCCGCCCTCTGGGTGGTGCCCGCGAACATGGCGTCCTACCAGGACATCGACGCGCTGATCGAGTGGGTCGGCACCGAACAGGTCGACAACGCCGGTGGTGCGAAGGTCAAGACCAAGGACGCGATGACGCCGACCATGCTGCTGCCGTTCGCGGCGCCGCGGGTGGCCGGTGACCTCGCCGACGCGGGTGCCCGCGCGGAAATGGAAATGCGCGTGCTGCTTTGGTCGGTGGAGCGGCTGATCGGTGGCCTGTCCACCATCGGCGCCGACCACGACGTCGACGCGAAACTGCATGTGGTGCTGCCGGGTTCGCCCAACCGCGGCCTCTTCGGCGGTGACGGCGCCTACGGTGAGTCCAAGGCCGCGCTCGACGCGGTGGTCGCCAAGTGGCGGGTCGAGAAGTCGTGGTCCAAGCGAGTCACTCTGGTGCACGCACTGATCGGCTGGGTGCGTGGTACCGGCCTGATGGGCCACAACGACCCGGTGGCCGCGGCCGCGGAGAAGGCAGGGGTGCACACCTGGTCCACCACCGAGATGGCCGACGAGCTGCTCAAGTGGTGCACCTCGCGCGCTCGCCAGGTCACCCTGACCGGCCCGCAGCAGATCGACCTGACCGGCGGATTGGCCAGGGCCAAGTTGGATCTGCCCGCGCTCGCCAAGGAGGCAGCGGAGCAGGCCGCCGCCGAGGACGACGTGGAAGACGTTGCGGTGGCCACGATTTCGGCCCTGCCCGCGCCGCCGACCATGTCCTCGGTGCTGCCGGTGCCCGAATGGGGCACGGTCACCACCGATCTCGCCGACATGGTGGTGATCGTCGGTGCCGGTGAGCTCGGCCCGTACGGCTCGGCGCGCACCCGGTTCGAGATGGAGGTCGAAGACCAGCTCTCGGCCGCGGGCGTGCTCGAGCTCGCCTGGACCACCGGCCTGGTCACCTGGGAGAACGATCCCAAGCCCGGCTGGTACGACGCCGAAACCGGTGACTACGTCGCCGAATCCGAGCTGGCCGACAAGTACCACGACGCGGTGGTCGCCCGCTGCGGCGTGCGCCGCTACGGCGACGACGGCGCGATGATCGACAACAGCGCGCCGCTGATGACGTCGGTGTTCATCGATCAGGACCTGACCTTCACGGTCGGCGGCGAGGCCGAGGCGCGTGCCTTCCACGAGGCCGACCCCGAGCACACGGTCATTGTGCCGGTGGCGGATTCGGCCGACTGGACGGTGACGCGCAAGGCGGGCACCGAGATTCGGGTGCCGCGCCGGGCCAAGCTGTCGCGCACCGTCGGCGGCCAGATCCCGACCGGCTGGGACCCGACCATCTGGGGCATCTCCGCCGAGATGGCGAATTCCGTTGACCGCGTTGCGCTCTGGAACGTCGTCTGCACGGTGGACGCGTTCGTCAGCTCCGGCTTCAGCCCGTCCGAGCTGATGAGCTGGGTGCATCCGAGCCTGGTGGCCAACACCCAGGGCACCGGCATGGGCGGCATGTCCTCGATGCGCTCGCTCTACGTCGACAACCTGCTCGGCGAGTCGCGCCCGAACGACATCCTGCAGGAGGCGCTGCCGAACGTGGCGCTCGCCCACGTGGTGCAATCCTACGTCGGCAGCTACGGCGCGATGGTGCACCCGGTGGCGGCCTGCGCCACCGCGGCGGTGTCGGTGGAAGAGGGCGTCGACAAGATCCGCCTCGGCAAGGCCGAGCTGGTCGTGGCCGGCGGCTTCGACGATCTGGGCATCGAGGGCATCGTCGGCTTCGGTGACATGTCGGCCACCGCGGACTCGGCGGCCATGAGCGCCAAGGGCATCAGTGACCGGTACTTCTCCCGCGCCAACGACCGCCGTCGCGGCGGGTTCGTGGAATCGCAGGGCGGCGGTACCGTGCTGCTGGCCCGCGGTGACGTGGCGGTGGAGATGGGCCTGCCGGTGCTTGGTGTGGTCGCCTTCGCGCAGTCCTTCGCAGACGGCGTGCACACCTCCATCCCGGCGCCCGGTCTCGGCGCGCTCGGTGCGGGGCGTGGCGGCCGCGAATCCCGCTTCGCCGCTGAGCTGCGCAAGCTCGGTGTCGGGCCGGACGACATCGCGGTGGTCTCCAAGCACGACACGTCGACGGCGGCCAACGACCCGAACGAGTCCGAGCTGCACACCCGGCTGGCCACGGCCATCGGCCGGTCCGACGGGGCGCCGCTGTTCGTCGTCTCGCAGAAGAGCCTGACCGGGCACGCCAAGGGCGGCGCGGCCGCGTTCCAGCTGATCGGCCTGTGCCAGGTGCTGGAAAACGGTGTGGTGCCGCCGAATCGGAGCCTGGACTGTGTCGACGAGAAGATGCAGGCGTACCCGCACCTGGTGTGGGCGCGCGAGCCGCTGCGCTTCGGCGAGAAGTTCGCGCTGAAGGCCGGTCTGCTGACCTCGCTCGGCTTCGGGCACGTCAACGGGCTGCTCGCGGTGGTCCATCCGGAGGCGTTCATCCAGGCGATCGACCCGGAGCGGCGTGAGGCCTACCAGGAGCGGGCGCAACAGCGTCAGCTCGCCGGGCGGCAGCGGTTCACCGAGGCCATGTGCGGCGGGGCACCGCTGTACGAGCGTCCGGCGGACCGTCGGATGGGCGGTGACGGCACACCTGCCAAGCAAGCGCGTCAGCTGGAAGCGGATGTGCTGCTGTCCGCCGAGGCTCGCCTCGGTGGCGACGGTGCGTACCGGGCCGACGGCTTCGGCTGCGGCGCGGGCCACACTCCGGACAGTTCGTACACCGACCGCCAGACCAGGTCGTAGGCTCCCGGCCTATGACGATCCTCGGTATCGGCTTGGACTTGGTGACCATCTCCGAGTTCGCCGAACAGCTCGAACGCGCCGGAACCACCATGCTCCGAGAGAGTTTCACCGCGGGCGAGCGACGCTACTGTCAGAGCAAGGGGACCGATCCGGCGCGCAGCTACGCGGTGCGTTGGGCGGCGAAAGAGGCGGTGATCAAGGCTTGGGCCGCATCACGTTTCGCCCGCCGCCCACAGATCGGCGACAACCCGTACCCGCTGATCGAGGTGGTCAACGACGCATGGGGGAGGCCGAGCATCAAGCTGCACGGCCTCGCCGCCGAATTCCTGCCGCGCGCAAGGGTTCACCTGTCGTTGACGCACGACGGTGACACGGCCGCCGCCATGGTGGTCCTGGAAGATCCGGGCGAAATGGTGGATCTGATCGAGGGCCGCGAAGGGTAAGGCGGACAGTCACTCTCGGTGTGTGCGCCGCAGCCTTCTGCGCTGTAGCGCCCACCACGTTTCCAAGGCTCGGTCGGGATCGGCGAGGTCGATCCCGACCAGCTCCTGGTAGCGGCGCAGCCGGTAGCGCACCGTGTTGGTGTGCAGCTGCATCTCTTCGGCGACGTGATCGACGCGCATGCCGTTGCTCAGATAGTGCTGGGCGGTGTCGAGTAGTGCTGCGGCGCCGTCACTTTCGCCGAGCGGCGTGATGTAGCGGTGGAACAGTTCCTCGCCGACTTCGGTGTCCGCCAGTACCGCGGGCAGCAGGCCGAGATCGGCCAGGTCGTGCACGCCGGTCAGCTCGAAGGCATCGGCGGTCGCCATGGCTCGGGTGGCGCGGCGGAAGGACGGCTCCATCCGGTCCAGCCGGGCGGCCGGGCCGACACCGACGGCGGTCTCGATATCGCCCGTGGGCACGGCGTCCACGATGCCTGCGACGTCGCCGTCGATGACCGCGAGCAGCCCGTGTGGCCGGTCGCCGCCCATCGGCTCGAGCAGCTTGGCCAGCGGGTCGGCGGCCAGGTCGGCGCTCGGCCTGGCTCGGATCGCGTGGAATTCCCGGTAGGAGTCCAGGCCGTAGCGTTCGACCTGCAGGCGGATCTCGCCGGGACCGAGTGTGCCGAACAGGATGCCGCGGACCAGGTCGGTGCGGTGCTGCTGGTCGTGCCTGGTCTGCTGGAACTCGGCGTCGAGGTGCCCGCGGGCCACCGCCAGAATCGCGGTATCGGTGAGCGCGAGGATGTCGTTGGTCAGTTCCAGCAACTCACCGTCCGAGAGGCCGAGGCGACGGCCAGTGGCGACCACCTCGTCGACGGCGACCCGGACCGCGAGCCGCCAGCCGCGCAGCATCTCGGTCACCGGAATCCCTTGGCGGCCACGGGTTTCGCCGTGCGCCGTGAAGACGGCCAACTCGCTGTCGGTCAGGTCGCGCTCCGCGGCCAGCGTCCGCAACAACTGCTGGACGGTGCGGACCGCGTCCGGCAGCAGTGCCGTCGGATCGATCCGCGCGTAGGTCGGTATCTCGGCGCGCATCTTGTCGATCGTCTTGGCGGTCAGTTCGGTGGCGTGTGAGAACAACCGAGCCAACAGGGCACGGCGATCCGGGATTGGTGGGCGGCTGACCATTACTGTGCAGGGTAGTCCCGTTTGGACTGAGCAACAAAGGATGGGCTGCAACTTCGACAGTTGCACCATAGTCAGCTGGGGTTATACCGCGCAATACTGAAGAGTCGGCAACGATGCCAAGTAGTGCGGTTGTACTTTCGGACAACACGCGGCGGTCGTGGCCGAGCAGGGCAGGCGGATCGAGGCTTTACTCGATCACTCGACGAAGGGGTTGCCGATGACCGAATGGAATCGCATCGAACGCGGTGAAGGCCGTCCATTGGTGTTGTTGCACGGCGGCGGCGCGTCGGCAAGGTGCTGGTTGCCGGTGCTCGATCGGCTGAGCGCGGACCGTCGCGTGCTCGCGCTCGACTTCCCAGGCTTCGGTCGCACCCCGGCACCGGGTCCGGACGTCCGTGTCGGCATGGGCTGGATCGTCGACGGGCTGGCCGCCGAGCTACAGCGCCTCGGTATCAACGCTCCGGTCGATCTGGTCGGCAACTCCATGGGCGGCCTGATCGGACTCGAGGCGACCAAGCGCGGCCTGGCGAGCTCGTTCGTCGGCCTCGCCCCGGTCGCGTTGTGGCACAAGCAGATGCCGCTGGCACTGCGGGCGCAGTTCCAGATCGGCCTCGCCGCCGCGACGCTGACACGGACGCCCGCGCGATCGGTGATCGGCCGGACCAGGTCCGTCGGCCTGCGGCCCGCCGTCGGTCACCCCGATCGGCTGACGGCCGCCGAGGCCATCGGTGTCGCGGAGGATCTGGACCGGTCCGCTCCGACGCTGCGCCGGGCGCTGAAGATCGCGAAGAAGCTGCGTTTCGAAGGGGGACAGGGGATCACGGTGCCGGTCACCATCGCGTTCGGCACCCTCGATCGGATGCTGCCGCCGAGCACCAGCCAGGTCCGCGATCAACTACCCGCGCACACCAAATGGGTGACGCTGCCCGACTGCGGCCACATGCCCATGTGGGACAACCCGGAGCTGGTCGCGACCACGATCCTCGATGGCGTCTCGACAAGCCGCTCAGCGGGGGAGCAGACCGCTTAACGCCCGCTTGCCGAGCGCGACTCCTTCTCGGCGACCAACAGATACGCGACCATCAGCCGCTTGAGTTCGGATACCGCCTCGGCGTGGCTCTGCTCGTCCTGCACCGAGAAGTTCAGCATCGAATAGACCACGTGCACCAGCACCTCGGCCATCATGGTGCGCCGCACCCGTGGTGTTCGTGGCGTGAGCGGCCGCAGCATCTGCGAGACGACCTCGGCGAACTCCTTCTCATGGATGGCGCCGGTCGCCCGCGTGGACGGGGTCGACTGCATGGCCAGCCACACCTCGCGGCGCGACGGGTCGTTCATCCACAGATTCGCCAGATGATCGACCAGCTGGTTCATGTGCCGCAGCCAGTCCAGCGATGGGATCTCGCCGTGGAAATCGGCGAGCTCCTGCGAAACGGCAACGAGGTCTTGCCGATTCAGTTCGCAGACGATGACGTACTTGTTGGCGAAGAACTGGTACAGCGTGCCGATCGGAACCTCGGCACGTGCCGCCACTTCTTCACAGGTGAACGATTCGAACCCAACCTCTACCAGCAGTTCCCGGGACGCCTGCAAGAGCGCGTCGAACTTCCGTTTACTGCGTTCCTGCGTCGGCCGTCGCCGCGGCATGAGCTCCTGTGGGTCGTCCTGCAGCTCCAACGCAGGGTCCAGACGTTGCTTCGACCTGGCCTCCGCGCGTACTTCCACGTATCCAGGCTAACGGTACGAACACACGCACGACACGCGCACGGCTTCTGCGTGTTCATCTTCTGTCCGATTTCACCACCCATCCGGATCGAATGTGGCACCGAACACATACCGAGCGCGCGTGGCTTCTGACGCGCGAAAGAACCAGGAAGGCGTGACCAGTGGTAGCTCGATCAGTGGTAACACTCGGCGTTTCCACCGAACGTGGCGCCGTGCACGCGGTAGCGTTCGCCGACACCGGCGAACGGCTACCCGAGCGCGTGCTGCTGCATCGGGTGAAACGGACGCCCGGCGACACCAAGACGGACTTGGCCGAAGCCGTCGAAACGGCGATGGACGAACTCGCCACCGAACTCGGCCCGGACCATGAGATCGCGGGCGCCGCGGTCGTCTACCGGGACGCGGCCGAGCGGCGCGCCATCGTCACCCGCTTGGCGTCCGGCCGGTGGCACACCGCGTCCCTGGTGTCGTCCAAGTCGGCCCACCTCAGCGTGGCCGGAATGATGACCTGGCTCGACGAATTCGACGACCTGCTGATCTGCGAGGTGGTGCCCGGGCACCAGTCGTTCACCCTCGTCGATGGCGGCCGTCGCCGGATTCTCGCCTCGGTCGGTCAGGCCGGTGGCGCGACGGCGGAATCGATGGGCGCCGCGGTGACGGCGGCCTGGGATCAGTTCGAAGCGGCGGCGGTCCGGCCGGACGCGGTGGTGCTGATCGGCTCCGCCGCGGGTAAGCCCGCGGTCGTCGCGGCCGTGGACGCCTTCGGTGCGCCGGTGATCCCCTGCAAGACTTCGGCCGCCGCGTCGGCTGCCGGTGCCGCGCTGTATGCCATGGCCGACGTGGACGGCGTCGGCGTCGGCGACACCGAGGAGCGGGTGCGCCGGGTGCGTGGCGGTGCCGCGGTGTTCGCGGCGGCCAGCGTGCTCGCGGGCGGACTGGTGGTCGGCGGTGTCTACGCGGCCGGTGGTTCGGCGCGGACGCTGCCCGGTGCGGCCCTCAAGGACGCGCACGTCACCGCCGAGTCGAAGGTCGTTCGCGGCGACCCGAATGCGAGCAAGCCGGACCAGGTTCGGGCCGAGCCACACAGTGTCGAGGGTCCGGTGATCGACCGCCGGGCTCCGGTCGTCGTGTCGGACGCGGACATCTCGATCGTCACCATCGATCCCGCCGAGTCCGGGCCGCAGTACTCCGTCCAGCGGTGGGGTAGTGCGCCGCAGGATCGGGCGGAGTCGCTGGTGCCCGCCGAGCCCGCGCACGACACCGAGACGAGTGCCGCGCCCTCATTGCTGTCGGGATCGGGCATCCCGGCCGCCACCAACAAGGTCGGCGCCCCGAACGGAGCGCTGCTCTTCCCGGGCGAGATGCCGCCGCCGGAAGCGTTCACCGCGGACTCGTACAACTGGTGGGACAACCACTTCCGGATGATGCTGCAGTGGGCGGCCCAGCAGATCATGCCCGCCTGAGCCTGACCCGCACGGCGAAAGGCCCGGCGCTCCCCTCTAGCGCCGGGCCTCATGTCGGTTGCGAAGTCAGTCTCTTGTCCTGCGCCGGAACAGCACGCCCGCGGCGAGGTATCCCGCCAACGCGATGCCCCCGCACCAGAGCACGGCCAGCAGCGCACTGTTTCCGATCGGGGTGCCCATCAGCAAACCGCGCATCGTCTCGATCACGGGCGTGACCGGCTGGTTCTCGGCGAACCAGTGCAACGCGCTCGGCATCGACTCCGGCGGCACGAACGCGCTGCTCACATAGGGCAGGAACATGAAGAAGAACGTGCACGCGTTGGCGGCTTCGGGATTCTTCGCCAGCAGACCGAAAACCGCTGCGAGCCAGGACATCGCGAGCACGTACATCACGATGATGCCGTAGGCCGCCAGCCAGCGCAGCGGATCGCCGGTCGGCCGGAAACCGATCGCGACGGCCACCAGGATCACCAGGGTGGTGGTGATCAGATTGCGCAGCACACTCTCCACCACATGCCCGGTCAGCACCGAGGAGCGGGCAATGGCCATGCTGCGGAATCGATCTATGATGCCGTTGGTCAGATCGGTCGCCAGGCTCACCGCCGTGGTCGCCGAACCGAATCCGGCGCACAACAGGATGATGCCGGGCACCACATAGTCGATATACGCGCCGCCGACGTTCATCGCGCCGCCGAACACGTACACGAACATCAACAGAATCGTGACCGGTAGCGCGATGGTCATCAGCATGGTGTCCGGGCTGCGCACCGTGTGGCGCAGGTTGCGGCTCAACATGGTGGCCGAATCCTGCACGGCCAGGCGGGAGTTCGTGATGGTGCCGGTCACAGCGCTGCGGCTTTCTGTGTGGTGGGGTGGCCGGTGAGCGCGAAGAACACGTCATCGAGGTCGGGGGTGTGGATGGCGAGGTCGTCGATGGTGATCGCCTGATCGTCGAACTGCTCGAGCAGCCGTTTGAGGGTGCCGACGCTGCCGTCCGAGGGGACCAGCAGCACCAGCTGCTCGGCGTCGACCTCGGCGCCCGGTACGGCCAGGGCCGCGGCGGCCAGCCCCTGCTGATCGGCGAACCGCAGCTGGATGTGCCCGCCGGGGGCGAGCTGCTTCAAGTCGCCCGGCGTGCCTTCGGCAACGATCTTGCCGTGGTGCAAAACCGCGATCCGATCGGCGAGCTGATCGGCCTCCTCCAGGTATTGCGTGGTGAGGAAGATCGTCACACCGTCGGCCACCAGGTCCCTGATCACCTGCCAGAGTTCGCGGCGACTGCGCGGATCGAGTCCGGTGGTCGGTTCGTCGAGGAAGATGATCCGCGGCGTGCCCATCATGCTCATGGCCAGATCGAGCCGTCGTCGCATACCGCCGGAGTAGGTGGCGACCCGGGCATCGCCGGCCGCGGTGAGGTCGAACTGTGCGAGCAGTCGGGCGGTACGGCTGGTGATCTCCGGCTTGCCCAGATGCAGCAGCCTGCCCATCAGGCGCAGATTCTCCGCACCGGTCAGCACGTCGTCGACCGCGGAGTACTGGCCGGTGACGCCGATCAGGCGGCGCACGGTGTCGGATTCGTGTGCGAGATCGTGGCCGGCCACCCGGATCTCGCCGCGGTCGGCGTCGGTCAGGGTGGCCAGGATGCGGACCATGGTCGTCTTGCCCGCCCCGTTCGGGCCGAGTAGCGAAAAGACCGTTCCCGCCGCGACTTCCAGGTCTATGCCGGCCAGCACGGTTTGATCACCGTAGGTTTTCGTCAACCCGCTGATGCTGACTGCGGGGGTGGATGGGACTGTCATGGAGTTCCTCGAATCGAAACTGTGTATGGGTTAAACTTAGTTTAGACGGTACACAGTTTTTGGCGAGAGGGAAGAGGGCATCGAGAAAAAGGGGTCGAAAGTGGTGGACACGCCGGAGGCGGACAGCGGCACATCAGCGGTAGCCAAGTCCTTCGCGCTGATGTGGGGCCTGGACGAGCCGGGAACTCGCGGACCGAAGCGCGGGCTGAGCCTCGATCAGGTGATCGACGCGGCGATCGAGGTGGCCGACGCCGAAGGGGTCGCGGCGCTGTCGATGAGTCGCGTGGCCAAGCATCTCGGCTTCACCACGATGTCGCTCTACCGATACGTCGACAGCAAGGACACGCTGCTCACCCTGGTGTCGGATCGGGCGATCGGGCTACCGCCGGAGCTGCCGAACGACGCCGGCTGGCGGGCCGGGATCGAAGCGTGGGCGTGGGGCGTGGCCGGGTCGATGCGACTGCATCCCTGGTACCTGGATCTGCCCTTGGCCGCGCCGCCGATGGGGCCGTGCAATATGGCGTGGCTGGATGCGGGCCTGGCGATGTTCGCCGAAACCGCCGTGCCCGAGTCGGTCAAACTGCAACTCGTACTGAACGTTTCGTTGTACATGATCGGCCGGATGCGCGTCGCCAAGGAGATGGCCGAAGGTGGGGATACCGAGGAGTACCCGGCCCTGTTGAGCCGGGTACTCGACCCGCAGCGTTTCCCCGCGCTGACGCGCGCCTTCGCCGCTCAGGCATTCGATGAAGACGACGTGGAGTGGGACGACGCCGACCTGCGGTTCGGTCTCGATCGGCTGTTGGACGGTTACGAGCAGTTCGTCCGCTCGTACGAGCAGTAGTCCTAGACCGACAGGTCGCGGCGCAGCTTGGCGACGTGACCGGTGGCGCGCACGTTGTACTGGGCGACCTCGATCTTGCCTGCCTCGTCCACCAGGAAGGTGGAGCGGATGACCCCGGTGACGGTCTTGCCGTACATGGTCTTCTCGCCGTACGCGCCCCACGCGGTGAGCACGGTCCGGTCCGGATCCGACAGCAGCGGGAAGGTCAGCTGCTCGGCGTCGCGGAACTTGGCCAGCTTGGCGGGCTTGTCCGGCGAGATGCCGAGGACGTCGATGCCCGCGCCGTCCAGGTCGGCGAGGTTGTCGCGGAAGTCGCAGGCCTCTTTGGTGCAGCCGGGGGTGCTCGCGGCGGGGTAGAAGTAGACGATCACCTTGCGGCCGCGGTAGTCGGCGAGCGACACGTCCTTGCCGTCGGCGTCGGACAGCGTGAAATCGGGGGCGGCATCGCCGGGGGAGAGTCGTTGGTTGTCGGTCACGTCCTGCACCGTAACCGAAGGCTCGGACATGGCGTGGATAGACCGAACGACACTGTACGGACCGACAAGACCGGCACCGCGTGCAAGCCCGAAGCACTGTGCGGAATGACAGAACACCGCGCGCCCCGGGGCGACTCCGCGCGGACCGATAGACTCGTCCGGGAGCTGAGGGTGACCCGCGAAGGCCGAGCACGCACCGCGATTCGAGCCCTGGCGCGGCACATCAAACACAGGAGGCCTGAACGTGGCGAAGGATACCGAGCGGATCGAGCAGGAGATCGAGGCCGCGCGCACGCGGCTGGCGAGCACGCTCGACGAACTCGCGGTGCGCGCGGATCCGCAGCGGATCGCGAGCGACAGCAAGCAGATCGTGCTGCGGAAGCTGAACGAGCCCAAGGTGAAGTACAGCCTGATCGGCGCGGCCGCCCTGGTGATCGGGCTGGTGCTGCTCAAGATCTTCCGCTGACCGGACGTCGAACAGCAGAACACCCGGTGTGCCTGGCACACCGGGTGTTCTGTTTTCACGATTATCAGACCGTGGGGCAGGCGAACCCGTCGCCATCCGGATCCAGGTGCGGGCCGTAGCCCGGTTCTCCACGAAAGAGGGGAGCCCGTCCGGCGGCCTTGGCCTCTTCACAATTGGCGAACGCGCCGCCTGCGGAGCCGGTCTGGGTCAGACCGGCCGAACCGGTTGCGGCAGAGCCGGTGTCGACGGCGGACGAGCCGGTTCCCGAGGAACCGGATGGAGGGGCGGCCAGCGCGGTCGGCGCCGCAAGGAGGGTCAGTCCCGCGACGGCAGCGCTGAAGGTAAGCCGGCGAACGTTCATGTATTCCTCTAGATAGTTGCTGCGGTGAATAGGCGTCCGACCGGACGCCGCATCCACTGTCGTGACGCCTTGGCCGCTTGTCAACCGGATCGCCGGAGAACTAGGGCATTAGGGGCAGCCCGCGCGGCTGGGGTCACTCACCCAAACGATGGCCCGCCAAGTGCTCGGCCGGGATGTTTCCCATGCGTCCTGCCTGGTAGTCGTCCATTGCCTGGATGATTTCGGCGCGAGTGTTCATCACGAAGGGCCCGTATTGGACGACCGGTTCCTGAATCGGTTGTCCGCCGAGCAACAACACCTCCAGATCACCGCTCCGATTGTCTTGGCGCGCATCGGCACTCACCGTGATCGCGTCGCCGGGACCGAAAACCGCCAGCTGTCCTTCGTGCAGTGGCCTGCGCTCGGCGCCGACCGTGCCGCTGCCGGACAGCACGTACACCATCGCCGTGAAGTGTTGCGGCCACGGCGTTTCCAGCTGTCCGCCGGGGCTGATCGAGGCGTGCGCGTAGGCGATCGGCGTGTAGGTCGAGCCGGGGCCCTCGAAGCCGCCGACCGCGCCCGCGATGAGCCGGACCAACGCGCCGCCGTCGTGCGAGCTGACCAGGGTCAGTTCGCTGCCGCGCAGATCCTGGTAGCGCGGCGCGGCGAACTTGAGCGCGCGCGGCAGGTTCACCCACAGCTGGATGCCGTGGAACCAGCCGCCCGCCATAACCAGCTGCTCGGTCGGCAGCTCGTCGTGCAGGATGCCGGAGCCAGCGGTCATCCACTGCGTGTCGCCCTCGCCGATCACGCCACCGCCGCCGTTGGAGTCGTGGTGCGCCATGGCGCCGTCCATGACGTAGGTGACGGTCTCGAACCCGCGATGCGGATGCCACGGCGCGCCCTTCGCCTCGTGCGGCTCGTAGGCGACCGGGCCCATCTGGTCGAGCAGGATGAACGGGTCGGCGGTGCGCAGGTCCAGGCTCGGGAACGGCCTGCGCACTTCGAAGCCCGCGCCCTCGCGCTGCTTCGGCGCGCTGACCACGGTTTGCACCGGGCGGTTGCGCATGGTCTCGGTGGGCCGGGGCAGGCGCGGCAGCACCATGAGGTCGGGGACGGTGATGGCGGGCATCGGAACCTCCTGGAAGGGGAGTTGGTGTCCATGTCAACCAAACGTGGGTAGACTTCATTCCCATGGAGTGGCTCAGTGACGACGAACAGGCGACCTGGTCGGCCTACATCCGCCTGCGGCAACGGCTGGACGCGGTGATCGCCGCCGGGTTGACCAAGGACGGGCTGTCCGCGGCGGATTACGAGCTGATGGTCGCGTTGTCGGCCGCGCCGGGTGATTGTTTGCGGGCCAAGGATCTGGCGGCCGAGGTCTGCTGGGAGAAGAGCCGGTTATCGAAGCATCTCGCTCGGATGGACGCGCGTGGGCTCGTCGACCGGCAGCCGGTGGCGGAGGATGCGCGCGGGGTGCTGGTGCAGTTGACGGCGGCCGGGCGGCGGTTGCTCGAACAGGCCGCGCCGAATCATGTGCGGCTGGTGCGTGAGGTGTTCATCGATTGCATCAGCCCGGCCGAAGCGCACGCGATGCAGTCGTTGTCCGACAAAGTCGTTGTCGCAGTGGAGGAATCGACCAGCACCGCAATCGGCGCCTGACCCGGAGTTGATCTCACAGACCCGCCGTACCTCTCACAATGAGTACGAGCCTCGTGGGAGGTTGAGCCCCTCAACGGGCCGCCCCGCCTGCCTGCGGTTGATCGAGTCGAGTCAAATGGTTGCTGTCGGAGATCATTCAGCGACCATTTGACTCGACTCGATGCGAGTATCCCGTCAGGTGCCGCGGCGGCTGCGGAAAAGGGTGCGCCATCGACCAGTGGTTCGCGGCGGCCGCGGCGGGGTGGTTGCGGCCGGTGGTTTGGGAGAGCGCTTCGGCTGGCGGTCGGCACGCCACTGGGCGACGATCTCCTCGGTGTCGACCGGTGCGATCCGGACGTACGGGCCATGCGGCAGGCGTAGCCACTCGACCACCCGCTTGTTGAGTTCGCGCACCGTCTCTCGGACCGCGCGCTCGGAGTTCAGCTCGCTGACGATCTCCGGCAGGCGCTCGATATCCCGGCGCAGCAGCAGGGAGGGCGGCAGGAGGGCGTCGCCGCTCACTCCTTCTTTCCTGAGGTAGCCGTTCAGCCACCAGTGCTCGTCGTCGCTGCCGCGCGGAATGGGCTTGCCCGCGCCGGGCAGATTCTCGAATTCACCACGATCGGTCGCCTCGCGGATCTGCTTGTCGATCCACGATTCGAAGTCCAGATTTGCTGGTTTGCGCTCGGTCATCGCGTCACCTTTGACGGCGGGTGCAGTGCCACCATGCTACCGAATGTGCCGCTGTGAGCGCCGAAGCCGGTGTCCGGCAACGGGTCACGTCCAGGGTGTGATCGGCGGCTTCACCCACATCAGCTTCTCGTCGGTGTGTGTGCGCTGGGCCGCCGGATGGTCCGGGTGCCGGGCCGCCCAGTCGTCCTTTTCGGCGAGCAGCTCCGCGACCGTCACCCAGGTCTCCTCGGTGCTCGGCGGGTTCGTCTCGGCCGCCCTGGCGAGTTTGCGTCGCGTCGTCGCGGGCATCGCCAGCAGCTCGGGTCCGGTGATGCCCAGGTGCCAGACATAGCTCGCGAGGCGCCGGGCCTTCTCGGCGCGGCTCTTGGCCGCCGTATCGCTGTGCGCGTAATCGGTCATCGCGGGAGTCCAAAGGGGTCGGTGGTGCACGACCCTAGATGATTGATTCCAAGGGGTGTGGTGCATGACGAGTCCACACACCTCCTGATGGATGATCACCCAGCCGCAGTGCTTGTTCCTCCGTGCTGAAGTGAAAGATTCTGCCCGACAGCAGCATTCGATGTGACGAAGTAGGCGAGGGCGCCGAAGATCAAGGTTGTGAGCAATGAAATCGACACCCTCGCCACTGCACTTTATGTCACGATCGACGACTTGGTGAAGACCCGCCCCGATCTGGCGCCTGCCCGCCCTCGGATCGGGTTCACCCCGCAGTTGACCGACGCCGAACTGGTGGCCCTGGCCGTGATGCAGGCCCTGCTGGGCTACCCCAACGAGCGCCGCTGGATGCGCTACGCCCGCAAACATCTACGGCATCTCTTCCGGTATCTGCCCCAGCAACCCGGCTACAACAAACGACTCCGCAAAGCCGCCGCCCTGATCACCGCCGCCATCCGGCACCTGGCCACCGACACAAGCCTGTGGACCGACGATGTATGGGTCGCCGATTCCACCCCGGTGGAATGCGGGCGCTCCCGCGAAACGGTGAAGCGCTCCGAACTGGCCGGATACGCCGAATACGGTTACTGCGCTTCGCATTCGCGCTTCTTCTGGGGCATGCGGCTGCACTTGATCGCCACCCTGGGTGGGCTGCCGATCGGTTTCGCTCTGACCGGCGCGAAAGCCGACGAACGCGAAACCCTGATGGGTATCCTGGCCGGTGACCCCGCCCTGGCCGCCCAACGACCGGGACAGACCCTGATCTGCGACAAGAACTATTTCGGTGCCGGGTTCGAGGCCGAGTTGGCCGCCACCGGGATCCAGCTGTTGCGGCCGGCTCGCAAGGGCGAAGCCGAACGACCTGGCGCCGCCCTGTTCAAACCATTACGGCAGGTCGTCGAGTCGATCAACCAGACGTTCAAAGCCCAACTCGATCTCGAACGCCACGGTGGACGCACCCTCAGCGGAGTCATAGTGCGTGTCCTGCAACGAATCCTGGCGATTACCGCCGCGATCTGGCACAACGACACCACCGGCGCACCGGTACACCGATCACTGACCGCCTACGACCACTGATCCCCTTGGAATCAATCATCTAGTCGGAGGCCGGGCCGGACGCGACGACGCCTCCCCGCGGCGGGCGGGGAGGCGTCGTCGATCTGAGACTCAGTATGCGCTGTTGACGTTGTCCATCGAGCCGTAGGTACGCGCGGCGTAGTTGCAGGCGGCGGCGATGTTGGCGACCGGGTCGTAGATGTCCCAGGAGGTGCCCTCGACGTGGTACGCGCGGAAGGTCGGCTCGATCACCTGGAGCAGGCCCTTGGACGGGATGCCCGCGGCGGCGTTGGAGTCCCACAGATTGATCGCCTGCGGGTTACCGGTCGACTCGCGCATGACGTTGCGCATGATGCCGTTGTAGCTGCCGGGGATGCCGTTGGACTGCATGACGTCGAGAGCCTGGCGGATCCAGCCGTCGAGGTTGTCCGGGTAGCTGGGGGCCGGTGCCGGCATCGGCGCCGGAATCGGCTCGGGCGCGGGCGCCGGGAGGGGCAGCGGCGCGGGCATGGGCGCGGGGGCGGCTGCCTCGACGACGGGAGCCGCGGCCTTGTGCTGGTCGGCCACCATGGCGATGCGCGACGGGACGCTGTCGTCGGCCACCGATACCGCCGAAGATGCGGCAACGGCTACGACGCCTGCGGCGGCGATGGCGAAAGTTACACCCTCGCGAAGCGTCGAGCGGCGGAGAGAAGAAAAGCGTCTGTCAGGCATTACGAAATCGGTTCCTTTGTCGGGGACTGGTTTCGATCCGGGCGCGCGCAGGCAGCACGGATCCAAGGCGGGTGCGCGGTGGGCGCTCGCCGGTGCGGGCTGATGTGCTGTTGTGGGGTTTTGTTGTGGGGGACGCTCGGGGTCCCCGGAACGCGACGTTCAGTGCTGCGGTGCCGGGGCGCTCAACTGCGAGCCCGGCCGCGATGTCGCGCGGGACTCCGCATCTCGATGCGGAGAGAAAGACGGCCTTTCGGCGCGCCCATTCGGCGGAAGGTTGGGGTTAGCGGGTCCACTGCCGGATCCCGATCCGCC
The DNA here is from genome assembly GCF_050955855.1 of Nocardia sp. CA-128927. NCBI lineage: Bacteria > Bacillati > Actinomycetota > Actinomycetes > Mycobacteriales > Nocardiaceae > Nocardia > Nocardia sp. CA-128927. The sequence continues at coordinate 2,024,796 of NZ_CP192087.1, forward strand.
GACCGCGGCGGGCATAGGGCCTGCCGTTGCGGTCGTTTTCCGAATGTGGGTGAACTACTCCTTGGTGTAACCAAACTTCAGGTCGCTTTAAGGCCTGATCGCAGAATGGTCACATTAGGTTAATGCACGGTGAACTGGCAGTGAATGAGAAGTGCTGCCGATCTTGGAACACTCCCTCCGCCGTTGCCGAACCGTTACCTACGCAGGGAGTTTGCTGCTAAACCGAATGTGCGTCAGGTCACAGAAGTTTTCGGGTAACGCACCGCACTTCTGTTGTCGGAGCGGGGTGTTGGTCCGGATTGGGACTCGTGAGACCGCCGCCGCATCGGCCCGATCCGGCGGTTTTCGCCGGAAACGATCCGGCGAGTTCGCGGGACCGAATACAGGGGAGCAGCTTGTCGTCGACGCCCCTTTACCGGGGAGACAGGGAACTCCCGTCCATGAACTCGAACAGCCTGGTGTGTCGTACCGGTGCCCTCGCCGCCGGAACCGTGATCGCGGTGCTGCCGTCCTTAGGCGTAGCGGCCCTCACGCTCAGCACCCTGGCCGCGGTGGACCTGCCCGACCCGACCGGCCGCGACATCGCCGCCCGCCAATACGCCGTAGTCCCCATCGCAACCCCCGCCGACTTCTGTCAGACCAAAACCGAGGGTTACTACGCCGACCCCGTCGACCGTGCCGTCTTCTACCGCTGCCTGTCCTCTCGAACCCACCACATGACCACCTACCAATTCCGCTGCGCCGACGAAGCCTGGTACGACGACGAACGCTTGGTCTGTGTAGCGCAGAGTCGTCGCTGATTCCCTTGTGGGACAGCCGTTTACTACCGCGGTGGAAGTGGTCGTCCCCTAGATCCGTTGTTGGCCAGTAGCTTTTGCTGGAACGTTCTGCGTAAACCGTTCGCCGCTCGCCTGCCGGAGTAGCGCGAGCGCCGCTTCGGAGGGGGAGCCGGCCGGGGTCGTGCAGACGATCAGCGCCTGTTCTGGTGAACGGGCGACAGCCAGGGTCTGCTGGGTCACGGTCACCGTGCCGACCACCGGATGGTGCAGTTCGTAGGACGCGGCGTCGCAGGGGAGTACCCGGTGGTCGCGCCAAAGTGCCACGAACTCAGGGCTTTTCATGGTCAGCTCGCCGATCAGTTCGGCGAGCAACGGGTCGTCCGGGTGTCGGCCGACGGCGATCCGCAGGTTGCCGACCACGGCGCGGGCCTTGCGTTTCCAGTCCGTGTACAGCTCTCGGCAGTGCGGGTCGAGGAACACGATTCGGCTCATGTTCGGGCGGCGGGCCGGGTCGTCCGGGCTGTGGAAGTCAAGGTCACCCGCTAGCAACGCGTGCCCGAGCGTGTTCCACGCCAGCACGTCCGTCCGTCGGCCGAGCACCAGCGCGGGGACGCCGTCGACGGCGCGGAGCAGATCGCGCGTCTCGTCGGCGAGTTGTTCGGGGCGTGGGCGGCGCACCCGAGGCGTGCGGCGTGCGGCGTCGGCGAGCCGGTCGAGGTGCGCGCGTTCGTGGTCGTCGAGCAATAGCGCGCGGGCGATCGCATCGAGCACTTCGGCCGAAGCGCCGCGGGACAAGCCCTGTTCCAGGCGCGTGTAGTACGAGACGCTGACGCCCGCCAACTGGGCCAGCTCCTCGCGCCGGAGCCCGGTCACCCGCCTACGTGGTCCGAGGTCCTGCACGCCGACGTCTTCCGGTCGCAGCCGCGCTCGTCGCGCCTGCAAGAAATCGCCGAGGGGGCCGGGTCCGTCCATTGCTCCAGTATCCGACGCGCGGCCGAGCCCAGCCACACCCTGCGAGGGGTACGACAAAGCGGGAGTGGTTGGCCCACGTCCGCGCGTCCAGGCTCGTTCTTGTTCAGCCACACCACGAACCCGAGGACGAACCACATGGACCAGATCACCCTGGGCGACGTCACCGTCACCCGAATCAGCGAGTTCTACGGCTCGGTCGAGATGAGCCCGGACCAGTTCTTCCCGGACAGCCCCGACGGCGCATGGGACGAGCACCACGGCCTGCTGGCCCCGGACTTCTGGAATCCCGACACCGGCGAGTGCCAGTCGGCCCTGCAGACCTGGCTGTTGCGCAGCGAGGGCCGCACGATCCTCGTCGACACCGGCGTCGGCAATCACAAGGACCGCCCCTACGCCCCGGTGTGGAGCCGCCTGGACACGACCTACCTCGACAACCTCGCCGCCGCCGACGTGCGCCCCGAGGACGTCGACCTCGTGATCAACACCCACCTGCACATCGACCACGTCGGCTGGAACACCCGTCTCGACGGCCGCACCTGGGTACCGACCTTCCCGAACGCCACCTATCTGATGCCGTTGCGGGACTTCGACTTCTGGGATCCGGCCAACGGGCACGAGACCGTGTTCGGCCGCGGCAACCAGAACGTCTTCGAGGACAGTGTCGTTCCGGTTCACCAGGCCGGACTGGCCGAGCTGTGGGACGGGTCGTACCGGATCGACAAGAACCTGCGCCTCGATCTCGCGCCCGGCCACACCCCCGGCTCGTCCGTGCTCACCTTGGAATCCGGCACCGACCGAGCCCTGTTCGTCGGGGACCTGCTGCACACCCCATTGCAAATCGTCGAGCCGGAGACCAACTCCTGCTTCTGCGAGGACCCGGCCGAGGCCCGCGCCACTCGGCACAAGCTGCTCGGTCACGCCGCCGAGGACAACGCGCTCGTCTTCCCCGCGCATTTCGGCGGGCAGGGCGCTGTGGAGATCGAGCGCAGCGGGTCGAAATTCCGGATCAAGGACTGGGCCGGCTTCTCCAGCGTGTCCTGACAACTCTCAGAGGAAGCGTTTCCCATGGCCTTATATACAGAGAACCCGGTTGTCGAAACTCCGGCAGGCGCCGTGCGCGGTGCCCGCGATGAGTTCGGCGAGTTCTACCGCGCCATTCCGTACGCAATGGCCCCGATCGGCGCCCGCCGTTTCGCCGCGCCGCGCCCGCACCCGGGCTGGTCCGGCGTCCGCGATGGCACCCAGCCCGCGCCGACCGCGCCCCAACCGGCGCGCGACTTCGGTCGGCTCGACATGATTCCCTACTTCGGACCGGGCTGGGTGCGCGGCGCGGAGTACCTGACCGTCGATGTCCGCACGCCCGCCGCCGACAGCGGCAATCGCCCGGTGCTGGTCTTCGTACACGGCGGCGGGTTCGTCACCGGCTCGACCCGCGCCGCCCTCTACGACGGCAGCGCATTCGCCCGCGACGGCGTCCTGCTCGTGACGGTGAACTACCGGGTCGGCATCCCCGGTTTTCTCGATCTGGCAGGTGCGCCACCCAATCGGGGACTGCTCGACGTACTCGCGGCCCTCGGTTGGGTGCGCGACACGATCGCGACGTTCGGCGGTGATCCGGACAACGTCACGCTCTTCGGCCAATCTGCGGGTGCCACACTCGTCGGAGCGCTACTCGCCACCCCGGCGGCTAAAGGTCTCTTCCGGCGAGCGATCATCCAAAGTGGCAACGGCACTGGGGCTTTCACCCCAGAGCAAGCGCAGCGAGTGACCGCTGCGGCAGCCGCCGCACTGGGCGTCGAACCCACCGCCGACGCGTTCGCCGCAATCCCCGACGAACGCCTCCTGGAGATCCTGCCCGCACTATCCGGCCTGGACCTGCAGACCAGCACCGCCACCGACCCCCTGGTCGGACTGAGCCCGTTCAGCCTGGTCCTGCCGACCCAGCCCGCCGACAGCCTCGCCGCCGGACCCGCCCGCGACATCGACCTGCTCATCGGAACCAACACCGAGGAGGGAAACCTCTACGTCGTACCGCAAGGCCACCTGGAGTCCACCACCGAGACCGACCTGCTCACCCTCGCCGCCCGCCTGTCCGCAGACCCGGCGGCCGAGGTCACCGCGCATCGCGCGGCCCGGCCGGACGCCACACCTGGGGAACTACGCTCCGCGATGCTCGGCGAAGCCCTGTTCGGCGCGGGCACGGCTCGCATGGCGCAGGCCCACGCGCGAATCTCCGGTGGTCGCACCCACATCTACTCGTTCGAACACCGCTCGACTGCCCTCGACGGAAAACTCGGCGCCACCCACACCACCGAACTCCCGTTCGTCTTCGACCTCGCCGACGAGCCTTGGCTACACGGCGAGACCGGCCTACTCGGCCCCGACCCCGCCCCACCCGGCCTGGCAACCAAGATGCACGCCGCCTGGATAGCCTTCGCCACCAACGGAAACCCCGGCTGGGCCCCCTACGACTCGCAACGCCCAACCCCCGAGGTCTTCGGCGGCTCTATGCAATAGCGGATTGTGCTGCGCCGTCGTGGAACCCGGCACTGCCATCGGCGAGTGTCGGGCGAACGGCCGATACCCGCTGCTGGAAATCGCTGCGACCATGGGTACGCATCGAAGAATGCTTGTAGCGGATCGAGGAAAGCCTCATGCGATCGTCACTTTGGCCCGTAGCCCGGATGGCGACGTGGATTGCTCGGATCGGGGTCTGCTCCCTCTTGCTGGTGACCGCAGCCGTCGGGGCCGAAGGCGGCGGGATTGCCTCTGCCGCAACGTGTCCCACCGTTGTGATCGGCGCGCCCGGCACCTTCCAAGGGCTCGCGCACGCCAAGCCCGATGCCGACAAGTCCGACGCGAATGTTCGTTTCGGTGAGCACGTCGCCGCCGTGGTCGCGGCGCTGCGGTCGAAGGTCGAGATCAAGGACTATGCGATCAGCTATCCGGCCGTCGGTGCGCGGTGGGATCATGCGATCGACGCCCGGTTGGTCTATGACGTGTCGCTGTACAAGTGGAGCAAGGACGCCGGTTATTCGACCGCTTTCGGCTTGCTCAAAGAGCAAGCGACCAAATGCGCGACAGCTCAGTTCGTGCTCGTCGGATATTCGCAGGGCGCGCACATCATGGGCGATCTTGCCCAATCGGTATTCCACGGCAATGGTCCGGTCGATCGCTCCCGCATCGGCGCGGTGGTGCTACTCGCCGACCCTGCCTATAACGGTCCATCGCCGCGCACCACTGAAGCGATCTACACCGACGGCAAACTGACCCAAGACCAAGACCACTGGAAGATCGGCGGCGGGCTCGGCCAACGTGGGTACTTCCTGAACAACGATCCAGTCGTTTCGGTGTGCGTGTACGGCGATCCGGTGTGCGATGGTGCCGACTTGGGTGGCCAGGACGGCAAGTTCAAGGCGTGGGACAACCAGTGGATGCACGGTCTCTACCTCGGCCACGGGTTCGAGGGTGAGCGCGACTTTGCCACCTGGACTGCGGTGCAGGCGGCTCGGCTTATCAAACCGGCGGCCGTGCCGAGCGCGGCCGCTCCAGCCCCAGCGCCTGCTCCAGCCCCAGCCCCAGCGCCTGCTCCAGCGCCGGCCCCACCCGCCAAACCCGTCGAATCAGTGACCATCGCCCAGGCCGGACCCCGCAGCGTCACGGTCACCGTCACCGAAGCAGGCGGCGCCGGTGATCGAGCCATTCGCTGCTGGAACGCGACGGACGCCACCCACAAGTGGGCCGAGAACTACCTGGGCGAGACAAAGGTGACCATCCCTCGTTCCGGTACTTTCACCGTCACCTGCCCCACCGCCCCCAAACCCGGCACCTTCTCCCTCGAGTTCTTCAATTGGCGATGGTCCCCGCCCATCCAATGGCGATAGTGCGGTGTTGTCCGGAGCCGGGTTTCGGTCGACGGTACCCGCAACGTCGGCCATGGCCGACTGTCACGTCGTCATGGCTCCGGCACGACGGAGAGGAATTGCCAGGCGCGCGTTGCGGCTTGGAGATTGAATCGGATATTCATATCGCGTAAGTCGAAGCCGGTGAGTTCACGGATGCGGCCGAGACGGTAGCGCAGGGTGCTGCGGTGAATGTGGAGTACGGCGGCGGAATCGTCGTAGTTGCCACCGCATTCGAGATACTGGGCCAGGGTGTACGCGAGGTCGGAGTTCCGGTTGTCGTCGTAATCCAGAAGAGCGCCGAGCCATTCGTGCACGAAGTCCTCGACCTGGCCCTGGGTGTGTGCCGCGTCGACCAAGCGATAGAAGCCGAGTTCGTCGAATGCCGTCGCGCCGTCCGGGATTCGCGACCGTCGCCGAATCTGGACGGCCCGTTGCGCGTCGGCGAACGATCGCGCGAAATCACTCGGCTGCTCGCACCGGCCGCTGATACCGATGGTTATCGTCGTGTCGACGCCCTCACGGAGTGCGTGGTGGAAGGCGGCCGGATCCGGTCTGCGGTCGGTGATCAGCACGATCATGCCGCTGTGGCGGCCCCGGATGGATTGCAGACTCAGGGCCGACGCGACGCGGCTCGCCGCCTCGGCGATCGCATCGGTGTGGCTCGCGCTGTGCACCAAGACGATGTAATGCGCTCCGTGCAGGTCGTGTCCCAAGGCTTCAGCGCGGGCGTAGGCGCTGTCGTTGTCGGTGCCGGCGGCGAGATCGTCGACGAGATCGCGACGTAACCGCAACTCGATCTCGGCGAGACTGCGTTGATGGGCGAGCACATCGACGCCTCTTGGTGGGTCGCGGCGTAGTACATCCGCCATGGGCCCATCGTGTCGGCGAACGACCAGATCGTGCTGGTGGCCAGCGCGACCGCGCCCGTCGCGAAAGCGCCGACGAGCACCTTCGAAAGTCCGGTGACCAACCGCCACGGCCGGTTGGCCCGCACCATCCCCGACAGCAGGCGCAACCGTCGCAGTCCCGGCGGAGCGAAGTACCGGATCCCGCCCGTGATCTGTGTGGTCGGAAAGCGACGCGCCATGCCGGGGGGTGTGAGTTCCGGATCGCCGAGCATGTGGGTGATCGCGAGTTCGGTGACAGTGCGGACGCGCCGCTCGAGCTGGATGCCACCCACTCCGGCCACCGAGATGAGCGCGAATTTGTCGTCGGCGCTCACATCGGCCACCACCGGCCGTGTGTCCTCGCGGCGCGGCAGATCGGTGAGATACACGACGAGGTCTTCCGCTTCGGCGGACGGGTCGACAGTATCGATCACTTCGGCGAAATCTGTTTGCTCGTCGGGCAGATAGGGCATGCGGCGCAGGCACGTCGTCCACCGGCGTCCGGAGCGATCCCGGCTTCGGAGGCGTCCCGGCAGGCAATCCGCGATGCGCTCCGCGATAGCCGCCGGCTTGCCTGGATCCGCTATCAGCAACACCGAGATCGGTTCACCGCCCACACCGGATTGCCCGGCCTCCCGGTGCTCGTTCGCGTCCACCGCTCTCGCCTACCCGCTCTACCCGACCCCAAACTTCAGGCAGCAACGCGTCGACCGGGGTGGGCCCGGCGGCCGGGCCCACCCCGGTCGATTGGAAGAGTGACGTGACAATCGACAGATTCCGCGTTGGCGGCGATATACCCCGGTTGTGCCACAGGGTGGCGGTGCGCGGTTATTGCGGGTTTCTCGACCGCGCGATGGTGCCGGGCGAATTGGCATCGCCGCCAGCGCATTTCATTCCGCTGAGTCGGATACAGGCATCACCTCGCTGCTACTGTGGTGGATCCAGCTGTCGCTACGGCCTCGCACAGGATCTGCTCGACCTCGGCCGCCTCCCGAAGAGAAGCGCCGCTCCGGCGGGGTCAAGCGTTGATAGCCTGGTGCTTGCCGTTGCTGTGTTCGATTTCGATCTTGCGTGGCTTGGCCTTCTCCGCGACTGGAATCGCCAGGCGCAGAACACCATCGGTGTAGTCGGCGCGAATATTGTCGGTATCGAGACCCTCACCCAGGAACAGCTGGCGGCTGAATACCCCGCGGGAGCGTTCCGCGGCGATCATCGACCGCCCCGAATCCAGCTCCGGGCGTGCCGCTTTCACGGTCACCACATTGCGTTCGATGTCCAGATCCAGCGATTTCGGGTCGATCCCCGGCAGGTCGAACTCCACCAGGAATTCATCGCCGTCACGCCAGGCGTCCATCGGCATCACCGCGGGTCGAGCCGCTGTGCCGAACACCTGCTGCGTGAGACGGTCCAGATCACGGAACGGATCGGTACGCATCAGCATGGTCGCCACCTCCAACACACTCCATTCTCTCGTTGTCAGACCAGATAACCTGTGCCATCTGGCATAGATAAGTTTTAGCACTCCCCACAGGAGAGTGCAAGAATCTGCAACAAGAAATCTGACATCAAGTTGTTGCGCTTGGCTACGACAACTCCGAGGCCGTGGCCTCGGAGTTGTCGTGTTCGGAACCTAGCGAACTGCCTGGAATTGGGCGGTCCAGGTGGTGCGGTAGGTCATGGCCTGACAGCGGATGTCGGTGTCGTCCTTCAGGATCACGGCGTCGGTCAGTTTGTAGGGGAAGTTGGCTTCGCTGACCGCCAGTGTCGGCAGCAGCGGGTCCGCACCAGCGGCGGACAGGGTGATCTGGTCGCGGCAGTAGCTCATGTCCGCGGAGTTGGCGACGGTATCGATCACGACGTCGCCCGCGACGATGGACACCAGTTTGATCTTGACGTTGGTGTTCGGGTTGGACAGGGTCAGGGTGACGTAGGCCTTTTCCCCGGGCAACAGGACGCCGGTTTGAGCGCCGGTCACCGTGGCGGGCGACATCGCCTCGGCCGAGCCTCCGACGCCTCCGGTGGTGCTGTCTTGGACGAACGCGGCGAAGGCGATGCCGGCCACGCCCAATATCGCGCCGATGGCGGCGATGGTGGCGAGGGCTTTGACTCTCTTGGTGATATGCATGGAGATTCACTTTCTAGGGGGTGGAAATCTGAGCGGTCGGAGGTTGTGGCTCGCTCGGGCTGGATGGCTCTGCGGCGGGTGTGGTGGTGGTCGTCACCGGCGTGATCGTCGTTGTTGCTACCGGAGCGGTCGTGGTCGTGACCGGCGATGTCGCGGTCGTCGTTGCAGGCGTGGTCGTGACCGGTGATGTTGTGGTCGTCGTTACCGGCGGCGTGGTCGCTGTCGGTGCCTCGGTGGTGGATTGGACAAGGGCGGGCGCCCATGTGCCGGTGGTGCCGTCGATCGACACCGTTGTGGCCAAACCGGGCCCGGCCGCTGCGACGCCGACCGCGAATCCTGCGAAGCCGAGCTCGGCGGCAACGATCAAAGCGATGATCGTGGTCTGTCGGACAGCGCACCGGCGGACGATGCCCTCGAGGGTGGGGTTTCGGGAGATTTCCGCCGTTCTGGGAGCCCGCATTGTGGGCTCACAATTGTTCTGCTGGCCCGATTTGGGCATCATTGGACTGTTCTTCCTATGAATTCCGGACCGAGTCGATTGATTGTCCGTCGAATATTGGACCCCCGCACCCGCTGCGCTCCTGGGGTACCAAACCTGTTGTGCGGCAATATCTTGCTGGTCCACACTAACCAGTGCCGGAGTTGGTGAAATACCTCTCAGCGTCTCGGTCGCAACCGAGCGGATAGATATTTTGCCGTCACTATGAACGTCGACCGCACAACCCGCCTTGTTACGAGTTATCGATTAACAATGCCGAAGCGTTATAGATTGTTGAAGCTTCATAAATCGTCGAAAATCGCCGAGCAACTTACCGTCGGGTAAGTTAGGGTCGAACGGTATGGACCGCCCCTTGTCGAGCAACGGGAGACGAACGATGTCCGAGATGAATGCGGTGGCACACCGGTTGGTAGGTGGTCTGGTGAACCACAACTCTCGCCTGAACGGGCGCCCGTTCGATTCCGGCACGCCGATGACACCGCCGTCGGGACGGCTGCGCAATTGGGTCCATTACGGGGTGATGATTCCGGACTTGCCCGAACCGCACCGATCGTTCGGGGTCATGTCGATCCTCGGCACACCGGGGGTCACGGTTTTCGCCAATGATCACGCGATCACCACTGCCCCGTCCGACACGGTGTACACCACCTCGGCAATGGCGTCGATGGATACCGATCAGTTCTTCGTGCACAGCATCGCCCGCGACTGCGAGTTCGCCCCCGACGGCACCCACCTGCGGTTCGGCAGCGATCTGGTCATCGACGGCTCCTACCCGCACTTCACCGTGTCCCGAACCCACCCCGATGTCACCGCCGAGTTCGAGATCGATGCCACCGACAAGGTGACGCACTTCGCGAACATCCCTGGCCTGTACCAACATTGGAGCCTGCTCGCCACCTACCGCGGGCAGATCCGCCACCGCGGCCACCACGTCGAAGCCGCCGGGTTGTGCACCTTCGAATACGCCACCGGCGTCGGTGTGCACAGCCTGCTGCCCCGCACACGGCTGAAGATTCCGGCCACGTTTTTCACCTATCACGTCCTCAACCTCGACGACACGACGCAGGCCTTGCTGATCCAGGTCCTGTGGCCCGGGGGGTTCACCATTCAGAAAGCGGTCTATCTGCGTTCGCTCACCGATTACGGCTCGGTGCACACCCGCGGGTTCGAGTTCCGTGTCCGCGAGTACGAACCCGAGCCCCGGCGCACTCCGGACGGCCGCACGATGCGTCTACCGCAGACGATGTCGTGGCGGGTACTCGACCGTGACGGCCAATGCCTGATCGCTGTCGAGGGCAGCGCGAGCGGTGACTTTTCCTATGGGCTCGGCGCCGGATATGTCGGAAGCTACGAATACACCGGTACCTACCGGGGTCGTGCTATCGCTGGTCGGGCTTACATGGAGTACGTCGACTGCCAGTGACTCGCGTCGTCGGGTGCGCAGTTGGACCGCAGGCCACAGGCGAGGTCGGATCCAGCTGAGTCATCGGTCGAGAATCCAGTGCAGCAGGCGGGCGAGGTCGGCGCGGTAAGTCTGGACCGGGTCGAGGTCGGGACAGGCGAGCAGTGGCAGCCGCAGCCCGTTGAGGGTCGCTTGCAGCAGGACGGCGGAGGAGGTCGGCTGGGCGGCGCCTGCCTCGGTGAGCACGGTGCTCGTGATCTCGCGGACGTCGTCCATCCACTGGGTCGCGACGGCGGAGAGCTCGGGTTGACGGACGATTTCGAGATAGAAGCTGAGCATCGGCATCCCCGGGCCTTGGCGGTCGGCCACCAGTTTCAGCAACCACTCGGCCAGGTCGTCGACGGGCATTGTTCGCAGGTCGGCGCGGGCGCGGAGGTCATCGGCCGCTTGCCGCAGCGTCGCGAGGTCCCGCTGCATGGCTTCGACGCAGGTGGCCTGGATGAGGTCGGCGCGCGTGGGGAAGTGGTAGACGATCGAGGCCGGCGAAACTCCAGCCTCGGCGGCCAGGCTCCGAGCGTGCAGCGCCGACAAGCCTCGCCGACGCACGAAGTCGACCGCGGTGGTCAGGAGCAGTTCTTGGCGTTGCTGCCCCCGCGCTCGGCGTCCATCGATGGACTTGTCCTGAGGTGTCACGATGCGATCCCTGCCCTTCCGGTCCGGGAGCCCGGTGATGCCTCTATGGGCTGCCTCACACTACTCTAACAAACTATGAAAACAGTTGTACAGTTTGTTTGAGCGGTTCTAGCAACCCTTTGGCGATCGAGCAGCGGTATCGAAATCAGCCCGTCTAACTCCACATCACCTGCCAATGACTCCCGTGCTGGCCAACACCAAAAGGGGCAGAGAATGCATGGTTACCGTTTGGGCGGCGCGCGAGAAACGACCGCTCCAACTCCCCCGAACGATAACCGCAGGCCCGGGAAAAGCGACTGATGAATCGCGGGGGCCGGGTCGGTCCCAATGAGGCACCACCGGGGTAATTCGGCGGCCGAAACTCCTATCCCCGGCACATCGACAACAACTCATCGAGTTTCTCAGGAGGTAGATATGACTGCCACTACCGCAACCTCGGACATCACCGCCGCCCCCGGGGCGGTCACCCGTTACGCCGACCTGCCCCGTGAACTGCACCTGCCGGGGGCAGCCGTGGCGCTCGGGCTCACCTACTGGACCCGGACCTCGCGAGATGAGCCTGCGCTGTCGAGCGGGGCACTGTTCATTCCGAGCGGCACCGCGCCTACCTACGGGTGGCCGGTGATCGTCTGGACACACGGCACCACCGGGTTGGCCGACTCGTGCGCCCCGTCGGCCGACCCTGACCTCGGCGGCTACCGCGAGTACCTGATCTCGTTGCTGGGACAGGGCTATGCGATCGCGGCCACCGACTACATCGGCCTGGGCACTCCCGGTGTGCACACCTATATGGACGGCTATGCCGAAGCGCACGCCGCCATCGATGCGCTACGCGCCGCGCGCGCCATCAACGGCTCACTATCCGCGTCCTGGGCGGCGATGGGGCATTCGCAGGGTGGGCAGGCCGCGTTGTTCACCGCCGCCATCGCGACACGGTATGCCCCTGGGCTGGACTATCGCGGCGCGGTCGTCTTGGCGCCGGGCCTCGGCACGGTCAGTAGTTTCCTGGCCGCCGCACATCCGGGGCTGCCCGACATTTTCGTTCCCCAAACGAAGGCCTACGCCGTTTACATACTGTGCGGGCTGAAGTCCGCGCGCCCGGAATTCGACCTGGACAGCTACCTCACTGCGCTGGGCAAGGAGGTCATCGCGGACGCCGAACGGTTGTGCCTGAGCGACATGGCCGAACGGATGACGACCATCTCCCTGGCTTCGTTGCTGTCGCGGCCGCTGACCGAGGAGGACTTCGGTGCGATCGCCCGCCCGGTCCTGGACATCCCGCTGACTGGTTACGACCGGCCCTTCCTGGTCGTCCAGGGCTTGCTCGACACGGACTGCCCCGCGGAGCGAATGCCGGAACTGCTCCTCGATCTTCAGGCCCACGATGTCGAGTTCAGTACCCGGATGTACCCCGACAGCGACCACATGACCGTGCTGCAGGACTCTGCCGCGGACGTCGACGCATACCTGGACCTGCTGTTCGCTCGCACCGCCTCGGGGCGCTGAGTTTCCTTACTGTGTGTCACCGATTGCCGAAGGAGTTCGAGATGTTCAACTCTTTGCTGATGCTCGGTATCGCGTCCAGCACGATCGAGCGAATCGATTTGTCGGACAACAGTGTTCGCACCATCATCACCGATACCGGTCCCGCCCCGGACGGCGTGGCCTTCGATCCGGCCACCGACCGAATCTATTGGACCACCATGGGGCTACCGGACGACCCGAACGCTTGGCCGGACAAGGAACCGGACTTCTCGCACCGTAACGGTTCGCTGCTCTCGGCCCGCACCGATGGCTCCGACCGGCGCTGCGTGGTGCCGGAGGGGTTGATCACCACCGGTAAACAGTTGGCCGCCGACTTCTCGGCCCAGCGGTTGTATTGGTGTGACCGTGAGGGTTGCAAGGTCAGCCGCGTCGACACCGACGGCACCGGCCTGACCGATCTCGTCGTCAACACCCCGACCCCGGACAAGACCGCCGAGTGCGTCGGTATCGCCATCGATCCCGTCGAGGGCTACCTGTATTGGACACAGAAGGGCCCGGCCAAGGGCGGGCGCGGCAAGATCCTGCGGGCCGGGCTCGACATCCCGTTGGGTGAGACCGCCACGAACCGCTCGGACATCGAAACCCTGTGGGACGGGCTGCCCGAGCCGGTCGATCTGCACCTCGACCACAGCACCGGTGTCCTGTATTGGACCGACCGGGGCGCCGAACCGCTGGGCAACACGCTCAACCGCGCACCGATCCCCGGCAAGGGTGAGCATGGTGTGCGCCCCGAAATCCTGGCCTACGCTTTCGGCGAGGCCATCGGACTGGCCGTGGACACCGCGGCCGGCCTGGCCTACTTCACCGACCTGGCGGGCACCGTACGCGCGGTACCGCTGGGCACCTCCTCCGCCGCAACGGAATTCGTGGTCGCCCGAACCCCAGGGCGGGCGCTCAGCGGAATCACAGGTATCTGACATGACCACTCTCGCTGTTATCGGCGCCGGTGTCATCGGTCTGTCGTGGGCCCGCCTCGCTCGCGAACACGACTGGGACGTCACCATCTATGATCCCCGCGACGTCATCGTCGACGTGGTGGCCGCCGAACTGGGCCACGACTCACGCATCCGCGTGACCTTCGACATCGCCACCGCGGTCGCCGACGCCGACCTGGTCCAAGAGAACGGGCCCGAACGCCTGCCGATCAAACAAGACCTGTTCCGCCAGATCGTCACCCACGCCCGCCCGGACGCTGTTCTCGCGACGTCGAGTTCGTCGCTCACCGCGACCGCGATCGCGCAGGGACTGTCGGATGCTTCACGGGTGCTGGTCGGGCATCCGTTCAACCCGCCGGATCTGATGCCGCTGGTCGAGGTCGTCCCCGGCAGCGCCACCGACGACGACATCACCAAGCGCGCGGTCGAACTCTACGAGGGCCTCGGCCGGATGCCGGTGGTCATCCATCGGGAGATGCCCGGATTCGTCGCCAATCGCCTGCAGCTGGCACTGTTCCGCGAAGCGCTCTACCTCGTCCAGCAAGGCGTCGTCACCCCGGGCGACCTCGACGTCATCCTGCGGAACTCGCTGGGACTGCGCTGGGCCACGACCGGCTTGTTCGAAGGAAACGTCCTCGGCGGCGGCCCCGGCGGAATCCGTCACCTGTACTCCGGGGACGGCGCGCAGCTGTCCACCCTCGAACTCGGTTCACCCGCAACCGATCCCGAGCAGGTAGAGAAGGTGGTCACCCTGGTCGAACAGACCTACGGCAGCGGCACCGAAGCCTTCCACCGCCTCCGCGACAAGCGTGACACCCGCACCAGAGCCGTTCTCGCCGCCCTGAACCGAAGCTGACAACGCCCGCGCGCACAGACAAACGTACGCATTCCCCGGCGCGAGAGCGCGGCGCGATCACCGTTGACTGGCCGTGAAACGCCCACCTCACTGATCTCCCACACTGGTTCGGCCGCATGGCGGTGGCTGCGTCATCGCACATTCGTATCGAACTACGACGTCTACGGAGGTATGCCATGTCGGACAAGAACAATGCGGGCACCGTGTGGATTCGGAAACATACGCGCCGTCGACTGTCGGCGGTGCTGGCGGTCGTTATCGCTTGCGCCGCAACGCTCGAATTCGGTGTCGGAGTGGCCGCTGCCGACCCGACCGCACCACCGGTCCCGGTGCAACCGGTGTTGCCCTTTCCGATTCCTCCGGTGCCGCCGGAGCTGGATCCCGGTTTCTATTCACCCGCACCGGAAGTGGTGGCCTCGAAACAACCGGGCGAGATCATCGCCGCCCGCGAGGTGCACCTGGCGTTCTATTCGATCGTCCCATTCAACATCGATGCCTGGCAGTTGTCCTACCGCTCGACCAACACCAGAGACGAGCCGATCGCCGCGGTGACCACCGTGATGAAACCGCGCGGTGACAACGCAGGCCGGCCACGAAACCTGTTGTCCTACCAATTCTCCGAGGACTCCAACGCCCAATACTGCTCGCCTTCCTATGCGCTGCAGCAGGCCTCGATCCCCGGCTTCTACACGACCCAATACGTCATCCCCTACGAATTCATCCTGCCGATTTCTGCCCTCGGCGCCGGATGGGCAGTCGCCATGCCCGACCACGAAGGCCCGCGCTCGGCCTTCGGCGACGGCCCCCTCGGCGCACGGATCGCGATGGACGGTATGCGTGCCGCGGAGAACTTCGTGCCCATGGGGTTGAGCCGCGAAACCGAAATAGGCGCGGCAGGCTACTCCGGTGGCGCCCTGCCCACCGGTCACCTCGCCGAAATGCACGCCTCCTACGCTCCGGAGTTGAACATCGTCGGCGTCGCCGAGGGCGGGAATCTGCCCGACTTGCGAGCGGCGATGGAGCTGGCCAACGGCAACCTCGCCTCCGGATTGATTGCCGGTGGCATCCTGGGCATCGCCCGCGAGGAACCGGAATTCGACGCGTTCATCCAACAGCACATCAACCCCGTCGCCCGCGCCGTGATCCCGGTCAAGAACGCGCTGTGCTGGTCGTCGGCGGCGATACTCCCGTTCCTGAACACGAAAGGGCTGTTCGACGTACCCAACCTGTATGACCAACCTCGAGTGGCCGCCGTGCTCGAGCGAATGCGGCAGGGCCACAGCACACCCGACATGCCGGTCTTCATTTACCACTCCAACCCGGACTGGGTAGCACCCGTCGGCCCGGTCAACCAATTGGTGCAGCAGTACTGCGCCGACCCGAACGCACGAGTGCAATACGTGCGCGACAACTTCAGCGAACACCTCTCACTCCAGATCGCGGGCATGGCCCGAGTCCTGTTGTGGCTCAAAGACCGATTCGACGGCGTACCGGTCCCGAACGGCTGCACCGTGCACGACGAAGGAGCGATGAACCTCGACCCGGCCACCTGGCCGGAATGGCTGCGCGGCGCGGGCGACCTGCTCGCCGGACTCCTACAGCAACCCATCGGAACCCGCTGACAAACCCGATCAGCGGACGATCAACCAAAGGTGGTCCATGTCAGCCCTGGGGTGGGTTCCTCGGCGATGTCGACTACGGGATCGTTGACACTGCGTCGACAACGGCGCCTGAACCCAAGGACGACATCATGGTTATCAGCCGAATCCGCCTCCGCACCTTCGCAATTGGCTGTGCTGCGACACTCGTCGCTCTCGGAAGTGCCGCAGTCGGCGTTGCTGCCGCGACAGCCGACACAGGCGGCGCCGAAGCCGCGTTCGTCGACGAGATCAGCCTGAACAACGCCACCCTGCCCGGAAGATCGACCGCCGAGATGATCACCGCAGGCTACGCGACGTGTGACCACCTGCGCGGGGGTGCGCCAGTTCTCGATGAGATATCCGCGGTCGAACGGGCTTACCAGTTCGGCCAGGGCACGTTGTTCGTCAGCGCGGCGACAACGAACCTGTGCCCGGACTTCGCGTCGCAACCACCTCAATGACCCGAACCTGGAAGCATTACCCGGTCAAGGTTGCGTGACGAGCCAGAGCTTGCGATCCGGCCGGCCGTAGTCAACGGCATCGGCTCCAGCCGACCACCGCGGAGCCCGAGAGGCGCATCCGAATTCGGTCCGGTGACCGGTCCGATCGACGGAACAGCACCGACCTGGGGAGATGCGGCAAAACCGCTGGTAGAAGAGATGTCCGAAGCGTGCTCTAGTGTGTTAGGGCAACCAACGCTGCCCGGTCATTGATCAGGTCGACCGTGCGGTCGGTGATGGTGTGACGCGTGTATTTGTTGCGCCGCATGGTCTCGATGTATTCCCGATAGTAAGGTATTCTGGCGTCGATTCCTGGCTCATCCAGGTAGCTTGATTCGGTCGTTCCTGTCCAAGTGGCCGTCATACAATCCCGGCAAACTCGGCGAATATTCGCCTCTTCGTTCCCATGGTCGATGACCATTTTGTCGCAGCCGTCGACATACCGGTAAAACAATTCTTGGATATCACCCTCAGTGGGTTCATTGAGCCTTTTTCATCCTTGTCGGGCAGTCCGGATTTCGCGATCCTGTAGCACGTGGATGGCCTTGACCAGCTGTCCGGCTTTGTCGGGGCAGCAGCGGAGTTTCCGCAGCACCCGCCAGCTCTTGAGCTGGGCGTTGGCTCGTTCGCCGCAGCCGCGTAGTCGTGCGTGCGCGCGGTTGGCGGCCTTCTGGGATTCCGGCTTGTTCTTACCCTTGTACGGGGTCAGCAGCGCGGTAGCGCCTTGATATCCCTTGTCCGCCAAGGTGATCCAGCCAGCGGCCTCGAGTTCGTGGCAGATCCGCCAGATCCAGGCCGCCTTCAGATCGTGCACGCTGCCGGGCAACGCGCCCGATACCCACGCGATGTCACCGTCAGGTGTCGCGATCACCTGCACGTTCATGCCGTGGTGGCGGTGTTTGCCCGAGTAGAACGGCCGATCCGCGGCCACTCGGTCGATAGCGATCAGCGTGCCATCCAGGATCAGGTAGGCATGCCCGTCAGTCCTGGCTTGCCGCAACGCCTTCCGCAGACCCACAGCACGCCCGGCCAGCAGTTCCACGGTTTCCTCGACATACCGCCACGCCGTCGTAGTCGACACCCCGAACCCGGCTCCCAGATCACCGAAAGTTTCGCCTTTACGCAGGTAAGCCAGCACCAGCAACGCCTGCCGACCCGGGTTCAACCGCCGCCACACCGACCCGATCGCGCCACGGTGTCGCCGGATCACCCCGGCCACGTAGTCGAGGGTCTGACGTGACAACGGCAGCGCGGCACGGTAGAAAAGCATCGAAGCCCTTGGTGTTCGGAGGTTGTGGTAAACAACCGATCTACCAGGGGCTTCGCCATACGTCCAGTCGAACTACCTTGCAGGGCAACAGATCCCGCAGTCCCGCATCAAGCAGGATGAAAAAGGCTCATTGATGGGCATTTGAATCACCCTTCTGTGGGGAGTTGATCCGATGTCGTGTGCGCCAATTTGTGTCATCGACAGTGTCACCGCGACGCGCATAGGTCGATAGCGGAGCGGCGCGCAAATCGCTGTGGATTTTGTGTCCGTGCACAAGTCGTCGGTACCGTCGGACGCAGCCGCAGGCCTGATCATGTGGTGCCGGTAGCTACCGCGTTGCCATTGAGCGGTCACTGCCGCAACCGCGGCCGTGCGACGCGCCTGGCGGTCAGGGTAGAGATGTGGGGTTTGCTGGAGGTATCGTGCTGAGATGGCCGCTCAGGTTACAGCTATACCCGGCGAGTTAGTGGATTACGGTGTGGCGTCGCTGGCGAGGGTGGATGAGCTCGCTGTGGAGCTGTCGCGTCGGGTGATTGCCGCAGAGCCACAGCTTGCGGTGGGTTCGCTGGCCCCTGCGGAGGACGCGTTCCAGGTCTGCATCGACATGCTGAGCGAGTTCTATCGCCACCTGGCCGGTATTAAGCCGCTCGACCCGCAGGTGGTACGCAAACTGGGACGTCGGCGCGCGGAGCAAGGTGTGCCGTTGTCAGCGGTGCTCCACGGGATCCGGATCGGGGGGCATTTCCTCTGGGAGAATCTGGCCGCAACGGTGGATTACAACGACCAAGAAAACGTCGAGGCCGTGTTATCGCAGGCGACTGTGCTGTGGGCCATCTTGGACGATTATTCGACCGAACTGCGCGACGCCTACGGCGAAGCCGTCGCACTGCGCACTCGTCACCAGCAAGCCGAACGCAATGAGCAGCTCGACGTCCTACTCGCTACCGGTGGAACCGAACTCGGACATCAGTGGGCTGCGGCGGAAGCTCTCGGTCTGGCTAAACACGGGCGATTCCAGGTGCTGGTCGTGGAGCATCCGGTACCTGGGTCCGAACGCGCCTGTGAATCGGCCCTGTCCCGCACAGGCATCGGTTCGGTCTGGCGGGTGTCCTCGGATGAACTGGTCGCGGTGCTGACGCTGAAGGCGTACACATCCGCGGATGAATTGGACAAGGCGCTGATGGGCGTCGAGCACGTCAGGGCGGGTGTCAGCCCGGTGTTCGAGCAGATCAGCGACGCGGGACTCGCCCGGCATCGTGCGCGAATCGCGGTGGACTGTTTGGCGTCCGACAGCGCGGGAGTCCGCCACTACGGCGACGATCCGATCGCCACGCTCGCCTCGACTGCCTCCGACACTGCCTGCTACCTCGCAGGTCGGATCCTTGCCCCGGTATTCGCCTTGCCCGCCCGCGAGCGCACCTCTTTCCTCGAGACACTGCGAGCGTGGTTCGCTGCCGGTGGTTCAACGGATACTGCTGCAGCGGCGTTGTTCTGTCATCGCAACACCGTGCGTTACCGGCTGCGACGGCTGGAGGAACTGACCGGCCTCCGATTGACCCAGCCGGTCGAAGCCGCGCAGCTGTACCTTGCCGCGGAGACAGTGGTGCAGCATGACGAGGAAGGGTTCGCCACGCTGCAGAACTGAGAGCGTTGTTTACTTGGGTGCCGGCGGCGGTCCGACCGGTAGGCCGAGGGCGGCGCCTGCGGTGTTGAGGTAGATCTGGAATTGGGTGATGTCGTTGTCCGGGTTGAGGAACGTCGATAGCTCGTCCTCGGTGTGGCATCCGATCGGCGCCGGGCTGTTCGGTGCGAGTCGAGCTTTGAGCCAGTTCAGTGCGCCCGCCATGCCGTTGGCAGCCAACATCGTGTGTTCGGTGAAATGGTCACGCTGGTATTGCACCGGAGTCCCACCGGCACAGTACTTTCCGACCATGGTGTCGGTCGTCGCGGGTGGCACGATCTCGTCGAGGGCGGCCTGGTAGATGTACATCGGCATCCCGGGGTTGTTGTTCCCGAGGGTGACCGCGTCGAAGGTTTCCTTCACGTCGGGCAACTCCAGGAGCTGGGGGATAGGGATGGTGAAGTAACGCTGATAGTCGGTGAAGGCGTCGAGGATGACGTTGGGGATCAGGCAGCGCGACCGGATCGTTTCCATCTTGGACTTGCCCTCGGGCGTCAGATAGGTGTCCATCACCGCGCCGAAGTTCGGGTAGGCCGTTTGCAGCGAGGAGATGCCGATACCGATGACGCTGGCGGCCAACGACCCGTTGACGTGCAGGATAGCGCGCAGGTCGGGGGTGGGGCCGCCCAGCGCGACACCCTTGACATTCAACTCGGGGGCGTAGGTCGGTTGCATTTCAGCGGTCCAGCCGCCTGCCATGCCGCCGCTGGAGTAGCCCCAGACCCCTACCGATGTGTCTTTGCCTGCCAGGCCCAACGGCGCGAACTGTTCGGCGGCCCGGATACCGTCCAGGCTCATGTACCCAGGTTCCTTGGCCACCCCGAGGTGGCCGTGCGGGCCCTCATAGTCCGGGACCGACACCGCCCACCCCTGCGACAGCCCCGCGGTGATTGCCATCAGCTCGACGTTGGTCTGCCCTCCGGCCAGCCCATCGAGCAGATTATCCTGCTGTAGCACGTAGGACGGAGCACAGGCCGTGTTGGTGCTGTCGTAGAACGCCTCGTACGACAGCAACGGCCTGTGCTCGTCCGGTGCGGCGCCCCACGGAAGGAGCACGGTAGTCACCGCCGATTCCGGGTTGCCGAACAGATCGGTGGTGCGATACAACAATTGCCACGTCTGGACTTTCAGCGGAAGCTCCGTCACCGCCGTCAGGAAGCGCATTTCCCGCGAACGTAGAACCGTTCCCGGCGCCTGAGACTCATAACCTGCCGGCGGCTGATAGAACGGATCGGATTGCGGAGTGAGACGTTCGGCGGTGGCTGGTCCGGTGCCGATACCGGCGACCGGGCCGAACAGGATTGCCGCGCTGGTGATGATCGCCAGCGCGATGACACGTAGCGTGCGAGACTCGCGAGCCGGCCGAGCCATTTCGATTGTGGACATCTCCGCTCCTTCGCTTGCCGATATACCGATCTGCCGAATTTTTGAACGGACTCTCCGGCACCGAAGATCAAGCTGGTATGGGATTGCTGCGGGAGGCACAGGCGTCGATAAGCCGGCCCAGGTCGTTATTCCGTGGTTCCGACACTGCCACGGCGCCACAGAAAGATCCTTGGCGCTGGAGCGCGCAAAACCCATCACATTCTGTGCTTGTGCACAATATCAGTCCGCGCGAAGCCGCGAGCCCTGGTCGACCTCGATCGTGCCGCATTCGGAGCCCTCACCTCATGGGGAGGGCTGCACTCAGATGTGCCTGGTGGGGCAACGACAATGCACCGACAGGCAATTGTGATGCGCACGTGTGTCGTATGGTCTGAGTCTGGTGAATGCTCAGCCCTCGCGGCGGCAATCGCCCTCTGAGAACAGCCTTGGCACGGTGTTCTGACGTAGGTGGTCTGCATCACGTCTCGGCAAGGACGCCGTCGACGTGCGGCAGCCGAGCAGTCGGTCGGTATGGCTCTGTGAGCGTCTATTTCTCTCTCTAATCTTTGTCGCTGCGCGAGGTGATGTCCGCGTAGTGATTGCAGCCGGTGGCAGCCGCCTCGATGCCGCAGGACCAGTCGAGCCTGGAGCAGTGCGGCGCCTCATCGCGATCAAGATTGCCGGACTGAATTGTGGGCCGCGATGCCGTTGAGTACCTGTCGCTGGCTATCGACGGACACGACAGGCTCGGGAAGGCGTCTGCGACCAGCACGCCAAGTCGCCATGGTCGTCATGTCGGCGAGCGGTGTCCCGCTGCTGAACTGGCCATGTGGTCGGCCTCGTTGTCTGCCGACGGCCTGGGAATCGGTTGCGATGTGGGCAAATTCGCTACTGTGGCAACAGTATTCGATGTGATCCAGGTAGTCGATTGTGGCCTTGACAGCCTCCGGTCGCACCGCTGACCTGGCCGTTATTGGTCCAGTGGCGACCACGGGAGACGAGCTTGTTCGGCGTTTTTCCCGGTATCGACGACGTCATCGGCGCGGGTGTACGAACCATGATGAGCGCAGGCTGCCTTGGTCGGCAACCTGCTGGCTTCTTGCGTCTCCAACGAAAAGATCGCAGTTGCAATAGGTTTCGGATATATTTAGTACTCATGAGGGCCGTCTAGCTCGTTCTCGATGGCACCTGCTCACCGCAAACCCGATCGCCGTGCCGGTGATGAAGGGTCAGACACAGTGAATCGTGGTTCCTTGAGCGCTGGGGAGCGTATCGAGTTGCGTCGCCGTCGGCTTGGCTTATCCCGTCGGGTTGTCGCGCAGCTGGTCGGCCGTAGCGAGGAATGGCTGCGTCAGGTCGAACAAAGTCACACCCAACTCGACAGCATACGGCTGACGTATCGGCTGGCTGAAGTCCTGCAACTGAACGATCCCATGGAGTTAGTGGGCTGGCCCTCGGCTGAGCGTTCGCCGGCCACCATCGATCTGCAGTTCGCCCCGCTACGCCGGGTTGTCCTCGACCATCCATCAACGCGAGCTCTGACCCCAGAAATCCTGAAAGCTCTACCGTCACCGGCTTTGTTGCGTGCCTCGCTCCAAGAGTGCAGGACGATTTGGGTGAACTCGAGTCATCGATACACCGACCTCGCAGTGCGCTTACCCGACGTGCTGGTCGCGGCACGGTCGATTCGCGCAGCCGCGCAGGCTGCGCCGGACGGACCGGTCGAGGAGGCAGGCGCGCTACTGGTCGACGCCTATCATCTCGCCCGGTTCCTGCTCACTCACGTCGGTGACCATCACCTGGCAGCGATAGTCGCCGACCGGCCGATCGGCATCTTCGCTCGGACAGCGCAACCGGCTTTGGTCGCGCTGAGCTCATGGCATGTGGCCAGCGCCATGCTGTCGCTGGGCTACCACGCCGAAAGCCGCGACTACGCCCTCGCCGCAGCTCGGCGCTTTGCGTCCGAATCCCCGTCGGATCGGTCGGACAAGGCGTTGTACGGCGCCCTGCAGCTTATCGCTGCCGAAGGCGCCGCCGGCGCCGGTGATCTGACGAGATCGCAGGATCTCATTGCCGATGCCCGCGACATCGCCGAAAAATTCGACCGTGTCCCGGCCGACCGCAAGGTCTGGTTCGGAAATACCGAAGTGGCGATCACCGAGATGAACATCGCGCTGCGGCTGGGCAAACTCGATGACGTGATAGAGCTGGTCGCGAAGGTGGACATATCGGATATCGACCCCGTCGATCTTCGAGTTCGCTACTACATCACAGCCGCCTACGCGTACTGCCTGTGCGGCGCAGACTTCCCCGCGATCTTCGCCCTCCAACAAGCCGAGCAGGCCTGTCCGGATGACATCCGGTACGACCGGATGGCGCACCATACCCTTCAGCGACTCGCGCGCCGAGACCACCATCTGGCCAGGAAAAACCTGGCCAAGCTACTGGAAGTCTCCGGGCTCGCCTGATGCTCCCACTGCACGATCCGCGTGGTTCAGGCGAGATGTTCGCCGACCATGCGGACTCCGAGTCCGAGGAGGCTACTACGCCAGTGGTACCGGCGGCGCGTCACTTGTCAGATCAACCGGGGCTGCTCGAAACTATGGCTCTGCGGCATTTGATTGCATTCTGGCACTGGGATGTTCGAGAGCCTCCCGGCGCCACTGGCTCGGCGCCACACCGTAGGCGGCAAACAATCGTCGGGTGAAATGTGAGTGGCTTCGGAAGCCACTGCCGATGGCGATCGCCGCGATCGACCAGTGGTCCCTGTCGTGTCGGGCGAGGTCGTTGTGCGCGCGTTCCAGTCGCTGCGAGATGATCCACTGTTCGAGGCTGAGTCCCGCGTTGGCACACAGCTTGTACAGATAGCGAATCGAAATGTGGTGGGCGCGGGCGATCTCGGCCGGGTTCAGATCCGGATCGGGAAGTCGGCGATTCACGTAGTCGCGGATCTGGGCCAACAGAATATTGTCAGGGAGGGCTGTGCCGTCCTCCGTGCCATGTCCGGCTGCCGATATCAGGAAGGCGCGCACCATTTCCACGCATGCGTCGCCCAGTGTCGGCGCCGCGGGATCGTTCGTGACCATGTCACCGACACTGATTGTCGAAGCGATGTGGTTGGCGACCATGTTGTAGAGTGGGCTGCGCTGCGGCTGGAGCAAAGCTGCGTGGATCGTTTCGCCCGGTAAATCGAGATGATCGCGCGGAACAAACAGCGCTGATACTTGGCCGCCATACCAGTCGGCTTCGTACGTCAGATCGAGATCCGCGAGAAATAGCTGACCTGGCTCGATCTTTTGTTGGGTCTCGGCGTGCGTCATACGCAAGGGCTTGCGTTGCGCCAGGTGGGCTCCGATAAACGGACTTGGTGAATTGCGAATATGTTTCGACGTGCGGGTGATATGGACTGCGGAGAACGAGGCTCGCTCAATACGAGCCGGTCCGAGCTGCCAACTATCGAAACGTCCGCGAACGGCTCCGGCCGCAGGATTGTACGCGAGGTGCGCCTGGGCAGACGCCTCTGCGAAGGCGGCAGTCAGCATCTCGGCCCGGTCGCGCGAATCGATCTGGTCGGTATCCAACAACAGTGCCATTCAGTCCTCCATCCGTCACCGCGTCGACTTCGGATATGCACGTTGAGTCAACGACAGTGCATCGACAAGCAATTGTCGCTCAAACATGTGCCGATGTGTTCAGAACGCGTGGACAACCGCCGCATCGTAGCCGCTTCGCAACGGCCATCGCTCGCCGAGAACAGCTCTGGCACAGGTGATCTGCTGCATGCCGACGGCACCGTCGGCGTGTGGCCGATGCCGACTCGAGGGAATTTGGGTCTTTGGCTATACCTCTATCGGAATTGCAGCGGAAGGTACTCCCGGCGCGTGAACTCCGACGCTGACGAGACGGGAAGGGAATGTCAACATGGTTGCACCGTGACTCCCGGCAAATGACCGGTCAGCTTTCCATCGGTCAGGACGGGCTGTCCGCCGACGATGACGTCGTCGATGCCGGTGGCCAAGGTAGTTGGTTCGGCATAGGTCGCGTGATCCGCGACGGCGGCTGGATCGATGAGTGCTATGTCCGCGACGTGGCCGCGCGCGATAATGCCTCTGCTGGTCAGCCGAAAACGGTGGGCAGGTCGTGCGGCGAGGTGGACCACTGCTTGCTCCCAGGTCCAGTCATCTAGCTCGCGGACATGCCGTCGCAGTAGTCGTGCGAAGGTGCCGTAGCCGCGCGGGTGTGGTCGGCCGGCTACGTAGATGCCGTCCGATCCGGCCATGTGTACGTCATGGCGAAGTAGTTCGGTGATCGAGTCGTCGGTCTCGGGATGGCTGAAGACCACCCCGGCGCCCAGCTCGGTGTCGATGAGCAGGTCGGCAAAGAAATCGACCGGTGCGATACCGGCATGGCGGGCGGCGGCGTGCAACGGCATGCCTATCGTCCACCTGTACCGCGCTCCTGGCACGTGTGCGAGGGTCACCCGCTGCCAGGTCGTTGGCTCGATCTCGTCGGCGAGTCGCTGGCGTATTCCAGGGCGGGTGAGTGCGTCGATGGTCCCGTCGAGGTCGGCGGTGGCGAGCCAGTCGGGCAGCATCTTGGCCAGGATGCTGCAACCGCGGAGATAGGGATAGGTGTCGTAGGTGATGTCGAGGTCATCCTTCAAGGCATCGTCGACGAGTCCGGTGAGCAGGCTGCTCGGGCCGTGATAGTGCGAGATATGGACTGGCACATCGGCTAGTCGGCCGATGGCGCACGCTTCGGACATGCCCGTTGCGGCGGCAGCGCCATAACACCGCATGTGGGTGACGTAGGGCAGTCCCCGCGCGGCGGCCGGGCGGCAGATGGCGGTCAGTTCGTCGACTGCTGCGTATCGGCCCGGCAGATACCCCAGACCCGAGGACACTCCTGCGGCGCCGTGGTCCAGTGCTTCCTCCGTCAGCCGGACCATCGCCGCGAGCTGCTGGGAGTCGGGTGCATTCGGCGAGGCGCCCATGACGCTGTATCGAACCGTGCCGTGCGGCACGAGGTACACGGTGTTCAAGGCGGTAGTCCGGTGGTAGTACGTGAGCAACTCGGCGACGCTGAGTGAGCGAGCGTGTCTTGCCGTGCGCTTCGCGATCGGCCACGCGCCGTTGACCGCGGCGAAGTAGCGCGAAACCCAGGACAGTGCCGCCGCCGTTGTCGGCGCGAAAGACAACCCGTCCTGGCCGAGCACGAAGGTGGTCACGCCCTGGCGCAATGCGGCCAGTTGCACGGATGGCTCCCAGACGGCCGCGTCGGCATGCACATGGCTGTCGATAAAGCCTGGGACGAACGAAACGCCCCGTTGCGTCGATCTCGGTCGTAGCGTGCACGCCGGTCAACGCGCCGACCTCCTGGATTCGACTGGCAACGATCCCCAGATCGGCCCGATAGCGGGGGCGGCAAGTGCCGTCGATGACAGTGCCACCACGGATGATCAGGTCCCATTTCATCGGACGTCCAGTTCGCCGCAAGATAACTGAATTGTGAAGATCCGTCGTGTGCATCGGATGTCAAGGGGGTTTGACAGTATATTTCTGGAATGCCAACGGTGACCGAAGGGTCGGTAATCAGTGAGTTGACCGGTGCAGATGGTATGTCGGACCCGATTGCGCTCTACCGAGAGGTTTTCGCACTTGCCCCGGACGATCCCGCGCCGACTCCACGGTTGCTGGCCGCGTTGTCTCGCAATGGGGGCATCGCTCTCGCCGCGCACATGGCCGGAGAACTGGTCGGCTTCAGCTATGGATTCCCCGGTCTCGACCCGGCGGGAGAAGGTCGCTGCGGCGCGGTATATCACTATATGGAGTTGCTGGTGGTCCGGGCCGACCGGCGAAACTCCGGCATCGGCCGCGCGCTGATGTATCACCTGCGCGAGAGTGTCCTCCGTCGCGGCTTGCACAGCATTCGCTGGGCCTTCGACCCGATGCGGTTCGACAACGCCTATTTCTACCTCGACGTTCTGGGTGTCCGCGGGGGCGATTTCGTCCCGAACCTGTACGGGATCGAAGACAGCGGGCGCGATCGCGGTCACCGGACCGATCGGATCATCGCGCACTGGGAGCTGACCAGGCCTGCTGTCGCGTGGGCGTCGCCACCGGCCGGGCTTGCCGTTGGCGTGCCCGAGATCGACGGGCAGGGCGATGTCGAGACCGTTTTGCTGGCCGTCGGCCGGTCCGCTGAGCACCGGGGCTATTCGGGACGGTTCGAGCCGGAACGCCGAATCTGCATCAAGTTGGGCGAATTGATCGCCGACGGCTTTCAGGCAGTCTCGTGCCGCAGCGCTTCCGACGGTCTTATGGTCTACCGGCTCGTTGCTGACCTGCCTGGTACCGAACCCGATTGTCATCGTTGACCCCCTCCGGTTTTCCGCCGTGCGGCGGGAAAAATAACGGACGTGGAACTACTGTCGTGTTCCGTTGCGCAGGTTCGGAGAGGTTGTCAAGTCCTTCGTCGGATGTCGGACTTATGGATCATGTCGGCGGCCCGCAAGCCTGATGCCACGGCGCTGGTGGCGTGTTCGCAAGTTGGTCGGACGGTGTTGCCCACGTAATAGATGTCGCGGTCGGGATCGTAGTTGTCGGGTTTCTGGAATCCAGGTGGGATGATTGCGGCCGTGACGCTGCTGTTCAGGTTGTGAAGTTTCTGGAATTCGCGGGGGGAGATGAAGCGCTGGTAGTGGATCGTTGGCAAGAAGCCAGGTAGTAGGGCATCGATATGGTCGAGCATGTACTGCTCGACACGCGCGCGTTCGAGGACGTCGAGTTCGTCGACGCCACGCGGAAACAGCATGTAGGCGTTGAATGTTCGGTATTCGCGTGGTTCGGGGAAATCGCACGGGAAGATGTTGAACGCCAGGGTGTCCCGTCAAAGTGCCGAGTCGCGTCTTGTAGTAGTAGTCAATAAATGACGCCCACTCGGGGCGGCACAAGAAATGCTCCTGGATACCGAACCAGCCCCCTGGCTCGAGCGCCTTTGCGACAACTTCGAACAGCCGGAAGCGATCCATGTAACCGGAGCTTTCTATCGCAACCGCAGAATTGTATCGCCGTGCGTCCGTGAGTTCGTGGATATCGCCGAGGAGAGGGGTGATCAAGTTGTCGACCGATGCTTTCCGAGCGAAATCAGTCACAATGGGAACATGCTCACTCGTTACTGTGAGAGCAGTGACGGCGCAGCCGAATTCTTGAGCCCAAAAAATGGATCCTCCGCCCAAACCGCAACCGATATCCAGCAAAGATTCGGGCGGGCGCTCATTTCTTATCCATGAATATGCTGCATGGTGGAGAACCGATTCTTGGGAAGAGACCAGGCGCCGTCGAAGCGTTGACTGAGCCACCGTCGTACTGGGCGGCATACTAGGATCAAACGTTCCCACGTGGAAGTGAACACGCGGTCCCGGCCCATCCTTGGAAAGGATCTCCTTCGTCTTACGAGACAATCGAGCACGGCCTGGCCGGTCTCACCGATGATTAACGGCGGCGGGTTTCTCTAAAGGGCCGCGCAGGTCCGTAACGAGACCAGGCAACTCTGGCAACGATCGCACCGGCTCGTCCCCGCACGACTGCGCCGACCGGCTCGAACGCCGTATCTGCCCGCATCTACCCGTCGACACCGAAGGCTGCAGCTGACCCAGATGACCGGTCTTGTGCCGCGACCCCTGGCTCGGTGTTAGAGCATATTCAGCCCGACGCACACCGACGTTGGACACCGCGACCGCGCATTCGGCCCCAGAGTCCCTCAATGAGGACTCTGGGGCGGGAACACAGAGTCGTCTGTAGGCCCCCAACCCGTGACGGTTCAGTGGCAGTCGGATGCCGCACGGTTCCGGCTCCAGTGATCGTTGTTGAGTTGAGGGAGTCCGAGCGGATGGATCGCCGGGACAAGGGGACTAGCCGCCGTGGTGTGCTGTTGGCAGCCGGAGCCTCGATCGCGCTCACCGCGATGGCGGAGCCGCCGCAGGCGATAACGATCACGCGGAAAGTGTCCGCTGGCCCCGAGACGCCCGGGAAGCGGGCGGACCTGGCGGAACAGGCGATCGTGCAGCGGCACGTACGCACGCTCTGGGGCCGCCCGCAGATGCGGCTCGGCACCTCGACGGTGTCCACGAGCGCGGCGGACGAGTAGAGTGCACCGTCCACACCTACTGCCAGGGCGTTGCCATCGGACTGGAGACCGAATTAGCAGTGCGCACAGGCGAATCTGGCCATCACAGGCGCGCGGCAGCCCTCATTGCCGCGTCGGGGGACGGACTCACGGACGCGGGGGTGATCACCGCGGCCACCGGGGACGACTCCGGGTTGTTCAGGGTATCCTCGCCAGATATCTCGCGGAAGCCGCACTGTCCCTTGGCGATACCACCGCCGCGAATATCGTGCACACTTCCGCGCGGGCGGCCTGGAAAAACCGCGCCGAGGTGGACGGGCTACCACTGTTCGGTATGGACTGGACCCCCGGTCATGGTGCCAGCGCCACCGGGAACCTTTCCCCAGCTTGCGTACTCGTCCACTCCGTCGGCAAATCTGAGCCGCGATCTCTCGGTACAGCTGAGCGGCTGGATGCTGCTCGAAGCGGATCACCAGCTCACCGCCGCGGGACACTGAGCCCACGGCGGGCCCTGCTGAGGCGTGGCCAGCGTTATCTGGCCAGATTGGCTCGCTCCCATTCGAAACCTACTGGCCCACAACAGATTAGGCGATGATGATCCGTGTGGGCGACACGGCACGGACAGCAGGCCGCCCCCGGCTGTTCATTCTCCCCACCGACCATTGATTCGTGATCACTACATGGACGAAGGTCGTGTCGACGATAGTAGTGCTTGTCGCAGCCCTCCCCGGCCTAGCAGCGGCAGAGACTCCTCCCAGCGACGTCTCATTTCTCCCCTACGGAACCAAGCAACCCTATGCCCAGCAACAGGATCCGGCGACTTACCAGCCGCCCCCTGCGGGATTCCGGCCGGTGTTCACCCAACACGTTTCCCGGCATGGCTCGCGCGCACTGTCCAGCAGCAAGTACGACGAACTCGCCCTGCGCATGTGGGATCAAGCGGCGAGCGAGAACGCGTTGACGACGCTGGGGCAGCAAGTCGGCGACGACGTCCGGTCGCTGCACGCCGTTACGAACACCCTTGGCTACGGCAACCTCACCCGCCGCGGCGTTCAGGAGCACCAGGGGTTGGCAACCCGTGTGTACCAACGGCTTCCGGAACTGTTCGATCAGATCTCGGCGGGCAAGGAGCACATCGCCGTGGTGACCTCCGGCAAAGATCGTGCGGTCGACAGTGGCCGCGTGTTCGCCCAGGCCCTGGCCAAGGCCGATCCCGCCGTCGCCGCCTCGATCGAGCCGGCGAGGACAGACCGGGACCTGCTGTACTTCCATAAGAACAATGCGCAGTACCAGAACTATCTGGACAACGACCCGCGCCTCGCGGACGCACTGCGCCGTATAGTCGATCAACCCCGCACGCACCAAGTAGCCAACAGTGTCTTACGCCGAATCTTCGCGCCGCCCTTCGTCGATCGGCTGGCCGCCGGTAACTACGACTTCGTCGCCACCGACGGCACACACGTCACCGACGAGGTCCAAGCCGCACGAGTGATCTACGATCTCTACGCCATCACCCCCTCGATGAGCAGCGAAGGCACCTGGCAATTCGACCGCGTTATCGACGGCGAGAACGCGCAGTGGCTCGGCTACCTGTCGGACGCCGAAGAGTTCTACCGAAAGGGCCCCGCGTTCGCTGGCGACGACATCACCTATCGCATGGCCGATGTCCTGCTCGACGATCTCTTCGCCAAACTCGAGGAGAAACGCGCAGGCACAAGCAATCTGGGCGCCGAATTCCGTTTCACCCACGCCGAGGAGATCATTCCGCTCGCCGCGCGAATGAAGCTACCCGGCAGCACCCAACCGACGCCGCCGGAACAACTGTTCACCCAAGCCGACAACCCCTGGCGCGGTGCACTTGTCGCCCCCATGGCGGCGAACATCCAATGGGACATGTACCAGCGCGGCAGCGACTACATCGTGCGCATGCTCTACAACGAGAAACAGACCGCCTTCCAACCCGGTTGCGCGCCAATCCAACCCGGCAGCACCTTCTACCGCCTCGACGAACTCCAACGTTGCTTCGGCAGACACGCCACGTCGTGACGGCGCGCCGTCACACGCAGCACCCGTGCGACGCTATCCGATCGCAACTCCAACTCCCGGTACGTCAGATCGCCGCAGCTGCCGAATACCGCGACCGCCTCCGGAGCTTCCATCGACACTGCCCGGACCAGATCCGGAACGCCATGCCGAAAACTCCGTTGAACGGTTCGGCCACGTACGCAAACTGACTGTCCTCGATCGGCCGTGGCTGGTGTTCGGCGCGCTGGGCGAGGACGGGGTCCGCATCATCGACGACGAAATGATGGCTCGCGCAGTGGTTTCCGAGCCAGAATGCCTCGCGGTGACCCGCGAGCAGCAATACCAGTTGCACCGCAGCGTCGACCGGTACCGCCGCGATCACGCGTGCCTGCCGTTGGATGGTGTCACGGCGGTGATCGTCGATGACGGTCTGGCAACTGGCGCCAGCGCCCACGCGGCCTGCATGATTTCCCGCGCCCGTGGCGCGGACCGGGTTGTGCTCGGACGAAGTAACCATGCTCAACGATGCCGGACATCACCCGCATGGAGACGTCCTAGAGATGTTGAGCAATCCGACCAGGCAGTGACTCCGAATGTTTGGTGGTGCATCGCTTCGCACGAGCAACGGGTTGCGCCAGTTCGGATACGAGCGTCGCTGAAGCGCAGTGCCTTCTGCGCTTCAGCGACGCGCCGTCGCACCCACCTCCTGGCGCAAGCAGAGCATGCTCGACGACGTCATCGAGGCCATCGAACACGCGCGGGTTGCGGCATGAGCGCGCATTCGTTCGGGTAAGTACGCCGCACCAACAGAGTCATAGGAGTAGAACGGGCGTCGCGAGTGCGTTCGACATCGGGGCGTGCTCGAATTCGGTTGACAACCGGGCACCAGGCGAGGCCGCGGGACAAACCGGACGGGCGGATCGCCGCGCACTTCACAGCGGCGATCCGCCGAATCTGCTCAGATGGTCTTCACCGTCCCGCCGTCGATGATGTAGTCCGCGCCGATGATGTTGGTGGCCTTGCCGGAGACCAGGAAGGTGACCAGGGCGGCCACCTCCTCGGGCTCGGTGATTCGGTCGGAGGCCATGGCGATCTGCTGGGGAAGGGCCGCCAGGAAGTCCTCGTGAGTGGCGCCGTTAGCCGCGGCGAGCTGGGCGCCCAAATGCTTCGGATCCCGCCACACGCGGGTGCCGACCACGCCCGGGGAGACAGTGTTGACGCGCACGCCACGCGGCCCGAACTCCTCGCTGAGTCGCTTACTGAATGCGGTCAGTGCCGCCTTCGCCTCGCTGTAGCCGACCGGCCCGCTCGACGGCCAGCGGGCGTTGATCGAGGAGATGGTGACGATCGCGCCGCGTCGCTCCAGCAGGCTCGGCAGTGCGGCCCGGCTGGCCCAGATCGCGCTGAACAGATTGCGGTCGAGCGTATGCCGCCATAGGTCGTCGGTGATATCGAGAAATCCGCCGAGATCGATTCTGTCCGCGTCCAGGCTCCCGACATTGTTGATCAGGATGTCGATCCCGCCCAGTTCGGTGAGCGCCGCGTCCAT
Organism: Nocardia sp. CA-128927; assembly: GCF_050955855.1. Taxonomy (NCBI): domain Bacteria; kingdom Bacillati; phylum Actinomycetota; class Actinomycetes; order Mycobacteriales; family Nocardiaceae; genus Nocardia; species Nocardia sp. CA-128927. Next base: position 2,057,551 of record NZ_CP192087.1, read on the forward strand.
CAGGGCGGTCACGCCCTCCGGTGTGGCAAGATCGGCGGAAACTGCTGCGACGGTGACCTTTTCGAGTTCCGGCGTGATCGTTCGAGCGCCCCCGACCACGAGGACACCCTCGTCGGTCAACGCCTGCGCAATGGCAAGCCCCATGCCACGGCTGGCACCGGTAACGACGGCGGTCTTGCCGGTCAATTCGAGATCCATGGGATTCCTATCTTGAACTACAGGTTGAAAATCTGCGCACTGTAACGGCCGCTAGCCGGGGTTGGGCGAGATCGGTATGCGCCATGCGGTTCGGTCGGTGACGCCACAGAATCTACACTCCGATAGGTAAAATTGACACAGTGTCGAAAATAATTGCCCGAAGGTAGAGTGGGGTGCGTGCCCGAGACCGGATCCACCCGCCGCCGCACCGCGCCCACCAAGGGTGACCAGCGCGAGCTAGCCATCCTCGACGCCGCCGAAAAACAGTTGGACACCATCGGATTCGACCGGATGACGATCGAGACGATCACCAAGGCGGTGGGCATCACCCGGGGCGCGTTCTACTTCTACTTCGCCTCCAAGAACGCGGTCCTTGCCGCCCTGGTCGAACGAACCGTGGCCACGCTACGTACGGAAATCGAAGCCGCCGACGCCTCCGGCGAACCGGCGCTCGCCCTGCACCGCAGCATCGACCAGACCCGCGACATGTGGCGCGACCACGGCGACGTCATGCGCGCCGCCGTCGAACTCACTCCCACCGTCCCCGCCATCGGCGAGTGCTGGCATTCGGCCGTCACCGCGATCCGCGACATCACCCGCGCCATCGCCGAACGCGCCGGACTGCCCGACGACGACGGCCCGACCGGAGCGCATGCCATCACGACCGCGCTCGTCTGGATGACCGAACGCTCCTTCTATCAGGCATCGAAGGCCGGAGCCTCACTCGACGACACCGCGGCAACCCTCACCCATCTATGGCTGAATGCTCTGAACTCAGCACCGGACCCCCACCCCCCATAGCGGCGTTGCCGTACGGCCGGGTGCGCTGCGGCACACCTGTGTGGACGAAGTCCAAAGATCAACGCGCCAAGGCCGCTTCGGCGACACCATATTGTGGGATGTCCTGAGCCTCAGTCGGTCTCGTCTGCCCAACGCGTGGGTCGCGGCATTGCCGGATGTTGGTCCACCGCGGCAGGCTGCGGCGCAGCGTCGCCGGGCAGCCGCACCGACAGCATCGAGGCTTCGACCGCTAATTCCTTTGCCGCGCTACGGGCAACGTCGACAACGCCACGCACACGCCGGACTTCTCAATCTGCATCATTCCAAAGCCCTGAAGAGGGCACGATATTGCCGGGTAGGCCGAGCGCATTACTGCGCCCGGCCCCCCTCAGAACCGGACGTGCACGATTTCCATGCATCCGGCTCAAGCAAGCCCTTGGCGGGCTGATGGTGTGCCGGGCTGCCGGGGGTGGCAGCGTGTGTGGATGAGACGGAGTTCGGATTGGTCCGGTGCCCGGTCCCGTAAGGTGATGGCGTTGTTGGTGATTGCCTTGCGGGTAGCCGCCAGCCACTGTTCCCATTCGGCCGGGGTTTGTGGCGGATGCTCGGCGTGCAGGAGCAACTCACCGCATCGCGGGCAGCGACCGTGCTGCGTTTGGAGCAGCCGCAGTCGGGTGCTGTCGATGGGAAGCCGTATTCCTTTGCGCCGCCGGGTTTTCCAGTAGTCGGTTAGGGCGGGATCATCGACCGATGCGGTGCCCTTGACCATCTGGTGCCGGACAATCCTGGTCCAGGCGAATTTCAGCAGGTAAGCGCCGCTGACGCGGTCACCGAACACCCACCGATCTCGCCGGGATGTGTTGAACGCACCGAAGTAGCGGCGAACGATCCACCGCGTCGGCTTGTTCGGGTGGCTGTGTTTGGCCCATTTGTAGATGAGCTTCCACAGGTAGTGATCCAGATCGTTGAATTCCTCACTGGATACCACGCTCCGGTAATAGGCGGCCCAGCCCCCGATGATGGGGTTGAGCCGTGAAATCACTGCGGCCGCATTGGATCCCCGCAGGGACCATATTTCGGTGCGCAGCCGTTCCCGGATCCGTCTCAGTGCCGCTTTGCTCGGTTTGATCAGCAGCGTGCCGCGATAGCGGCGGACGTTGAACCCGAGGAAATCGAAGCCCTCGTCGAGGTGGGCGATGCGTGTCTTGTCCTCGTTGAAGGCCAGTCCCCGTGGATTCAGCCATGCGGCAAGCTGTGCTTTGATCTGTTCGGCCTGCTGCCTGGAGTGACAGAGGGCGACCAGGTCGTCGGCATATCTGATCAGCACCGGGGAATTCCGTTGCGCCACCAATGAATTAGCATCGACACGCGCATATCGGACTCCGGCGGCCTGCTCCATTCCGTGCAGGGCCACGTTCAGCAGCACGGGGCTGACCACCCCACCTTGCGGTGTTCCCGCCTCGGTGGCAGTGAACTGCCCGTTGTCGACCACTCCGGCCCTGAGCCATCGCCGAATACTCCTGCTGGCAGGGAATCCGCCGATCTGATCGAGCAGGCTGTCGTGGTCGATGCGGTCGAACGCCGCCCTCAGGTCGGCGTCGAGCACCCACTGGCGTCCCGGGTTGGTGCCCTTGGCCACCTGGAAGATGGCCTCGATCGCGTCGTGGCAGCCGCGACCCGGCCGAAATCCATAGGATCTCGGTTCGAATCGGGCCTCCCACTCCGGTTCCAGCGCGTTGACCACCCGCGCTTGCAGCACCCGATCCACGATCACCGGAATGCCCAGTGCCCGCCGCTTCCCGTTGGCCTTGGGGATATACACCCGCTTGACCGGCCGGGCCGTCCACGGTTTCACTTGGCGGTGAACCCACCGCGTCAGTTCCACCTTCTCCGGGCCGGTCGAGATGACCTGCCCGTCGATGCCCGGGGTCTTGCGACCGGCATTGATCTCCGTCACCCGCCGCACGCTGATCAGCGTGTTCGCGCGCGAGCGGAGCATCAGCTTTTGCAGGTTGCGGACCCGTTTCCAGTTCCCTGCCTGCGTCGCCGTGAAGATCCGTTGCCGCAAACGCCGTACGTTGTTCTCGACGGCCCGCCAATCCAGCGCGGCCCAATCGAATTCGCCGTCCTCCGGTCCGTTCACCATCACAGCTCGCGCCGATCCGGTATCCAACTTGTCCGTCGGTTCCAGTGTCGTTGTCAACCAATACCTCACAGGCTCACCTGGCCCGCGTCAGCACCCTAATCAGTTCTGGGAGTGAGCTATCCGGCACACTCCTGGTAGTAGCCGGCCGGTAGGTGAGCACTTTCGCACCCTGGACTTCGAGTCCTGGAGAAAGACCGTGCCCCTGCCGGTAGGCCGGGAGAGTTGATCGCTGCTGGGATGTCGTGCCCGCCCGAATGGGCGTGAGCACTGCTTGATTAGGTCGCTGATGGTTCTCCTGCTGGCTGCTCGACGGTGATCGGCATTAGCAATTGGAGGATTGTTGCGACTGTTCGTAGGAGATGACTGGGCTGAAGACCACCACGACGTGGAGGTGATGGACACCGCCGGGCGCCGCCTGGCCAAAACGCGCGTGCCCGAGGGCGTCGCCGGAATGGCGAGACTGCACGCGATCCTCGGCGGCCTGGTCGACGACGCCGACGAGGTCGAGGTCCTGGTCGGGATCGAGACCGACCGCGGTCCCTGGGTCGGGGCGCTGGTCGCCGCCGGATACACGGTACTGGCGGTGAATCCATTGCAGGCGGCCAGGTTTCGGGACCGGCTGGGAGTCTCGGGTGCCAAAAGCGACGCTGGTGACGCTCACGTGCTGGCGGATATGGTCCGCACCCATTCCCACGAATTGCGACCTGTCGCTGGGGATTCCGCGCGAGCCGAGGCCGTGAAGGTGGTGGCCCGTGCTCACAAGACGATGATCTGGGACCGAACTCGCCACACCCAGCGGTTGCGTCACGCTCTGCGTGACTACTTCCCCGCCGCGCTGGCCGCGTTCGACGACCTCGACGCCGCCGACACCCTGGAACTGCTCGCCAAAGCACCCACCCCAGCTGCGGCGGCCCGGCTCACGATCCCCCAGATCAGTGCCGCGTTGAAGCGGGCGCGCCGCCGCAACGTCGCCGACAAAGCCACCGCTATTGCGGCCGCACTGCGCAGCGAGCAGCTCGGCCAGCCCGAGGTCGTGGCGCAGGCCTACGCAGCCTCGGTCCAGGCGCTGCTGGCGGTCCTGACTGTCCTCAACACCCAGATCAAGACGTTGCAGGGGCAGGTCGAGGCGCATTTTGGGCAGCACCCGGCCGCTGAGATCATCGCGTCCCAGCCCGGTTTGGGACAGGTCCTCGGTGCCCGGGTGCTCGCAGAGTTCGGTGACGACCCCGACCGCTACCGCAGCGCCAAAGCCCGCAAGAACTACGCGGGCACCTCCCCGATCACCCGCGCGTCGGGCAAGAAGAAGGTCGCCCTGGCCCGGTTCGTACACAACGACCGGCTCATCGACGCCCTCACCACCCAGGCGCAATCCGCGCTGATGTGGTCCCGGGGCGCCCGCGACTACTACGACCGTCAGCGAGCCCGCGGTGTCGGTCACTACGCCGCGCTACGCCAGCTCGCCAACCGACTCGTCGGGATCCTGCACGGCTGCCTCAAAACCGGAACCCTCTACAACGAGACCACAGCCTGGCCCGACCCAGCTCAGCAGTCCGCTGCTTGACATTCAAGCTCCTGGGATGTCTTTCGAGTCCGGACACATGGTCCGGTATCCGGCCGGTTATCCACCACGCACCAGCGGAGGGGCCAGTAACTACCGTCGTGGTTTCCCGTTGCCTTTCGGCCACCGGCATTCGCTTCTCGGGCCATCCCGATCCCGCTCGGGGAGTTCAGCTTTCCTCACAGTCGGCCTACCCGACACCAACATTCGATGCCCGGACCCCGTCGGGGTTACCACGTTCCACACGCGCGAGATACGACCGGGGAGGGTGCCTCCTATATCCCGGGGACGGCGGTGCTCTCCCGGTCGAGTGCCGTCCCCGACCGGCGCCTGCCGCTTCCCAACGGCCAGCCCCTACCCCCTGCCAACACTTCATCCATCGACAGGGCCCGCTTTACGAGACATCAACGAAGGTTCACGCAATTCACCCGTCCGGCCTGCCCCTGGCCCGTGGCCCCCGGATGGAACGGAGACCCTTCGGCGTTCCTCTGAGCTTCGCACCCTGCCGTTACCAGCAACGCACGTCAGAGCGGGGCCGGGCATCGAGCACGCACCCGGAACTCACACAGCCGAAACCAAGTTCGGCCCTCCTATCTGCGAGTTCACTCGCATCGTGTGACCTCGTGTCGCAACGGCAGATCCGGACGTTTCAGAAGCGTGGGTGGCCCGCCGGTTCGAGGGCGGCCACCATCCGCTCGGAACGCGCGCTCCGCGGCAGAAGCGGACGTTCGGGTGCTGGCCACCGGATGCAGATTTCCAGCCGGTCACCCACAACGGTGCGTGTCCCATGACGCGACTCAACGGAGAATCAGCGAACCGGCAGGATCGAGTGATATGCATTGCGATACAACCGTTTTCGCGCATGCGAACCGTCCTGAGCTCGGAGCCGGAGCCGAACTCGGGACGGTTCACTGGGAGTTCACGCGCTTGTGAAACTCACCTCACGAGACGACGGACGGCGGCAAGGAGACTCGGCGGGTCGAACGGCTTGACCAGCCATTCGGTGACTCCCATGCTTTTGCCTTGGTTGATCTTCGACACTTCCGACTGAGTCCCCAGGGCGAGGATCGGCTTGACCTTGTAGGCCGGCCCGCGCCGCCGGATGACCGAAGCTTGCTGGAGCCGACCGGCAAATACGCTGTCACCAGCGGTTCGCTGGCACCCTTCTCGCCATGGCTGCGCGAAATCGGTCTAGCGCGGTGGCGGTTGCCTCTATCGTGGACTCATTCAACCAATCCAACTGGGCGGGAACGGACTAGCGATATCTTTGACCGCGCGGGGTCCGTTACGTCGCCTCGTCGCCGACGCGACACGTGGTTGCTCCGTTGAACCCGTAACCCGATCGCATTGGAGTTAGAACATGTTGCTCCCCGAAGGTCGCACCGTCAAATCTCCGATGGTCGGCAACTTCTATCGCTCTTCGCCCCCAGGCTCTCCGCCCTTTGTCGAGGTGGGATCCGAGGTCAAACCGGGTGCAACCGTGTGCATCATCGAGGCTATGGAGATTCTGAACGAGATCGAGACCGACGTGCCCGGGGAGGTCAAAAAGATCCTCGTCGAGGATGGTCAACCGGTGGAGTTCGGCCAGCCCTTGTTCATCCTCGGATAGTTCGGACCACAGTGGGCCGTCGCCCCGGACGGCAGCGGAGACCCCAGAAGCATTGACCGAAAACGCTCGCACATCGGCTATGTGCGCGCGTTGGGAAGTGCTGTTAGCCAGCCTGTCCGAAGTGTTCGACCGCACCGTCTCACGCCGCGCGAACGGTTCCTCGCCGCCTTCGACATCCACGCGCCCCTGTGCCGGTTCATCGCGGTGTCCGTCGAACTCCACGACGCGGGCCACCCGACACGCGTACACGCCCGCGACTACAAGAAAGCCTTCGCCGCGCGGCTCATCGAAACCGCGCGCGAGGCCGGCGCCACCAACCCCGAACAGCTCGGCGAACAACTGGCGCTGCTCTTGGATGGCGCCTCGGCCGCAACCGAGTCCCCAACTCCGAAACCTTCGCCACCGCCGCAGTCGTGTTCATCGACAACGCCATCCCAACTGCTGCGGTGCCGTCCGGCGCAGGCGCGAACCTGTCAACCGCGATGGGGCCGCATGCCGAATCCGCGTGCTGGATCCAGCGGCGAGCTCAGCCGACGTTGACGCCGAGGGAGAAGTTGAAGTCCCCCACGCCATGCTGGCCCAGGCCTACTGACAGCAGGCCTGCGCCCTCCAGCCAGTGCGCCATGCTCAGGTCGCCGGTGTCCCGCGGGCGCAGTCCGAGGCTCTTGATGAACGCTGACAGGCTCGCCTTGGCCTGCGCGTCATCGCCGGCCATGAACACGTCCAGCGGACCGCCCGCGGCCAGGACGTCACGGAAGAGAGTGTTGAACGCCTTGACGACATGGGCGCTTGCGGGGGCGGCCTTGGCGACCATTTGCGCGACGGAGGTGTCGTCAGGGACGGCCAGCCCGGTGCCGCTGGGGTTGAAGGGGTTGGTGATGTCGACGATGATCTTGCCGGCCAGCGCGTCCCCGTACTGGCTGACGACCGGCACGGCGCTGTCGAACAGCACGGCGAGGATGACGATCTCGCCGGTCGGGGCGTCGCCCCACGTGCCGGCCGTAGCGCCGTTGCCGAGTGCCCTGGCCAGGGACGCGGTCTTGGCCGCATCGCGACCCATGACCTCGACGGCATTGCCGCCCTTGACGGCCAGGGCGCCGATGGCGCTGGCCATGTTCCCCGAGCCGATGATGCTGATGCTGCTCATGATGAGCTCTCTTCTGTGGTCTCGATCTTGCGCTAGGTCTCGTTCGTCCCGGGTCAGGCTCAGCTCGTCGGCGCCGACATGCTGGGACATCTGCCGCTTGTCAGGCGGCGCCGCATCCGGCTCATCCGCGACATAACCGTTATTGCCCGTTATTCGGCGCTGAAACCAAGGCCCCTGACTGCCGCTTCAGGCTGCTGGCGCCCGCTCCGCCGTGCTGATCGTCCGAGGCCGTTTCGCACAGTGCGGCACGCGGCTACAGAAGCGTGCGTTCGTCCGGCACCCATGCGCCGAGACCGATTTCGAGCAGTCGGGCGGCGCGGCGGACGTCCGCGATCACCGCGTCGTAGACGAGTTCGGGGCGAGGGTTCTCGGTGAGGTGCCGGTGCAGGCTATCGGCTTGCACGCGCCACAGGCTGAGTAGTGCGTGCGCGGCGATCTGTGGTTCGGGATCGTCGGCGGTCAGTCCGGCCCGGGTGGCGAGCGTTGCTGCGATCGCTGCGGCGACGTGGCCCATCATTTCGCTCTGGTAGGCGCGCAACGCGGGGGTGTTGCGCAAGAGGACGCCGAAGCGGCGGATCCGAGCGGCGTCCTGGGCGTTGCCCGCTGACAGCGAAGCGGTAATGCCACGGGTTTCACGCTCGAGGAGCTCCGAAAAGGTTGCGACAGGGGCGTTTTGGGCTGCGGCCAGGCTGTCGCAGATTGAATCGACCGCGGGCTCGAGGCGGTCTAGGATAAGCGCTTCCTTGCTCGGGAAGTAGTTGAACACCGTCTTCTCCGAGACGCCGCACGCCGCGGCCACCTCCGAGACCTTGACGGCATCGAACCCTCGCGCGAGGAACATCGCGGTTGCGGTGTCCGACAGTTGCCGGCGCATCAACCGTTTCTTCCTCGCCCGCACACCCTCCACCGCGATCGCTTCGGGCACCTTCGGATCAGCCACAGACATGAATATTACAGCCACTGTAAGTTTTGCTATTATTTTTACAGTGACAGAAAATTCTTGACCATCTCTGTTGTTCAATCAGGAGCGCCCTATGAGCCACATCCACATCGTTCGCGATTACCCCTACCCCCCGATCCAGGTCTGGCGCGCGGTCACCGACCCGGAGCTGGTCCCGCTGTGGACCGCCACCGGGCGAGGGGGCCGCCCCGTCGGCTTCCGGCCACAACCGGGCACCACGTTCCAGTTCATCGGCAAGCCGACCCCTGGCTGGAACGGCATCGTCGATTGCGAAGTACTCGACATCGACCCACCGCACCTGTTCCGCTACACATGGACCAGCGGCGAGGGCGGTCAGCTGACCACGGTGACCTACCGGCTGCAACCGCACGCCGATGGCACCCGCTTCACCTACGACCACATCGGATACACCGGCATCGGCGGCTACCTGCTGTCCACACTGCTGGGCAGGGTTCGCCGCACGATGCTCACGACCGGCCTGCCCGCCCTGCTCGCCGACCTCGGACCCGACGGGCACCTGAATCCCGGCAGCGCACTGCGGCCGAAAGAACTGTCCTGAGCCGGCAAGACCCAGCGTCAAACACCGCTCATCGGCTTTTTACAGGTCACTCGTGCCGAGTGTAGCCAGCACGCGAGATGGTTCGGCCAAATCGCTCGCAGAGTGGCTCTCGTGTGTGAGGCGGTCAGCGCGTCCTTTCGCGCGGCCTGATGCTCGGCGTAGCCTCGAAGCGGTACTGCGACATCGGTCAGCACAAGTTCACTATCGGGTTGGCCAGGGTGTTCTCGCGATCCAGCGGTTCCCCGATCCGCGTTATCGCTGTTCGACAGGAGTCACCGTGCGTGCACTGTGTGTATTGCACGATGCCAGGTCGTCCACCGGCCTGATCGGCGACGCACTGTCTGATCGGGGCTGGCAGGTGGACGAATTCCTGGTAGTGCCCGCGGATCAGCATGACTCACCGAATATCGAGGTTTCCTTTCCGGACAGTTCGACCTACGACCTATTGGTGGTGCTGGGCGCGCCGTGGGCCGCCTATGACGACGCGGGCATCGGCCGATGGCTGACGCCCGAGCGGCGGTGGCTGTCCGGGGCGGTAGCGGCCGGCGGTGCCGTGCTCGGGATCTGTTTCGGCGCGCAGGTGCTGGCGCGGGCGCTGGGCGGTTCGGTTGCCAGGTCGGCGGATCCCGAGGTCGGTTGGGTGCGTATCGATTCCGATGTCCCGGCGTTGATCCCGGCTGGGCCGTGGTTCCAATGGCACTACGACAGCTTTACCCCGCCGCCGGGCGCTATCGAACTGGCCAGGAACGCGGCTGCCGTGCAGGCATTCCGGATCGGTCGCAGCCTCGGCGTGCAGTTTCATCCGGAGGTGACCACAGCCGGAATCAGACGCTGGTTGAACAACGCGGAAACGACGCGAGCCCATCCGGACGTGGCCGATCCAGTCGAGCTACTCGCAGAGACTGATCGGCAGGCCGTCGCGGCCCGTGGTCGCGCGGACACGCTCGTCGCGGGCTACTTGGATCGGATATTTCCTTCAGGCTGACGCGCTTGCGGCCAGTGCCCGGTGCAGTGGGCGAGGTCGGGTGTCGTCTTACGGTTCTTCAGACGGTGAGGGTACGCCGGTGAGTAGCATCGCGTCCTGCTGCGACATTCCGTCGATGTGCTCGCCGTCCCAGTTCATGTCGCCGGCGAGGCTCACCAACTGGCCCATGTGCTCACGGAAGCTCTGGCCGACGGAATGGCACATCGCCAGCACCGAGTACATGGTGGGCAGCGGGTCGTGCCAGCCGCTACCGGCATCGCGCACCTGCGCGAGCTCGTCGATGGACTCGGGTAGGTGGTGCAGGCGATCGGCGAATCCGTCGGCCAGCACAGCGAGCGCGAGCTGTACTTGGTCGCCGGGTTCGAGCACGAACGTCTCGGCCCGCGGGGCGAGCAGCCCCGCCGCCAGCTCTTCTCGGGGCATCAGCAGCAGGCCGTCGGTGGCGCGGGGATTGCACTCGATGAAGCTCAGGCCGTCGTCGGTGATCATGAAGTCGAAGGAGATCTGGCCGGTGTAGTCCAGCTCGGCCACGATCGGCTCGATCAACTTCAGCGACGTCGTCGCGTCGATCGCCTCGAACTGGATGCCCGTGCTGTGCCTACGTTGTCGAGGGATCCGGTACATCAGATGAGCGCTGACTCGGCCCTGATGAACGGTGCTGTAGGTGCAGACCGTCTCACCGTCCAGGTAGGGCTGCACCAGCCAGGGCGACACCGGCGTGGGGTGGACCTCGTCTATCTCCAGCGCGTCGGCCAGCGGACCGGTATTGGTCAGACAGCACACTCCGCCGCGTGAGAACACTCCGCGTGCGAAATACCTGTCGAGACGGTCGATCGCCTCGCGTAGCTCGCTGTCGGAGGTCACCAGGACTGTCTCGGGAATCGGCAGCCCGAGCTGCTTGACCAGCCGCTCGAATGCCCCCTTGTTATGCAGACGGGCCAGCGTGGCGAACGGCGAGGCAAAGACGGTCGCGGCCCGACTTAGCCGCTCGATTTGGGTCGCGATGTAAAAGACCTCTTCGTAAGTCGGGATGATCACGTCGATCTCGTGCTCACGAACGATCCGCTCGAGCTCGCAGAGGAAGCCCGCCGTGTCGCTGCGCGGCGAGGGATACACGAAATGACCCGCGAGGTACTTCGAATGGTTCCCCGGTGACAGGAAGTGATCATCGGCGGCGTAGATCTCGCGGCCCTCGCCCGCGAGCTTCCGCACCATGGCCAGCGCGAACGGCATCCGCGAGCTGGTGATCAGTATTTTCATGGGGTTATCTCGCTGTTGAACTCGCAACGTAGATAAACGCCACGTGAGTGGGGCGAACCGTGCCGCGACCGGGTTTCTGGTCACTAGTCTAGGCCGATATCCCGTCGATTGAATGGGACCGCGCCAATTTCAGTGCGGCAGTGATAATTTCGCTGATATCGACCTTGTTGTCGACTTCAGGCGGCGCCGAAACGTCGGGCATCGTTGGGTAGCCAGTTCGCCGACCGGATATCGTGCTATAGCACGCCTATGTCCCCGTCGGTCGTGTAATGCCCGCTCGCACAACGAGTTCAGTGTGGTGGTCGATCGAAGAGGTCCGGTAGGAGTCGCGGGTGATGATCGCCTGGGTGACCTCGACCAGGTCAACGGCAAGTTCTTCGGCGAGTTCGGCAGCGGTGGGAATGCGCCCTAGTCTTTGAGACAGGGTGTCGATCGCGGGGGCGATCGTTTGCTGGATTTCCTCGCGCTGTCGTTGTACCCGGCCGGTGCAGGTGGAGTCGCGGAGGTGGTGGCGTACTTCGCCGATGATGGTCGGTGTGGCAAAAGCCAGAAACGACGATCCGGGGGCTGGGTCGAAGTGATGGACGGCGCTCACCATTGCAACCCGGGCGACGTGGAGCAGGTTGTCGAAGCTCTCGCCGCGCCCCGCGAACTTGCCGGCGATGTGCTCGGCCAGCGGCCGGCATCGTCGGATCAGCTGTTCCCGCAAGGCTTCTCGGCGGGGGTCCTCAGCATCGAGAGCTACGAGCTCGCAGAACAACGGCTCGATGTCGTGGTAGCTGTCGGTGCCGCGGCGAGTGCATGGTGCCCGGGCGGAGGTAGGCACTACCGATAAGACCTGGACATCCATTGTTGCCTCTTGTCATGGGCTGGATCGGGAAGGTGCGGTTGTTCACCTTGGGACTGACGTCGACGTCGTTGGATGCGATTCTCGGGGAGCGTGATTGCCTGGGGGTGTCGACCGGCCCGGCACCGGTCGACTCACCTCCGAATAGCCGACCCGGGCTGCGCCCACGGGGACTGGTCGACTATCGGATCCCTGCCCGGCGGCTTTGCCGGATGCCTCTTATCAGCGGCATCGCCGTAGTGAGCAGGGTTGTCTTGTTCGGGGAGGCCGTGACCACGGGTGTCGATCCTTCATGGTGATCATCCTCGAAGCCTTCGCTCGAATCTTTGTCCCGCCAGTAGACGCCTTCCATCAACTTATGTCAACGACGTAGGTCTACAGTGAAGAGCTATAGCTGCGACGCGGCGGCCGGTGGGCATTGTCGGTACCGTAACGCCGGTAGCAGGGCACGAAAGGGCTTGTCAGATGGGCACATCGGAAAAGGCTCGACCGGAAACAGGCGACGAAACCCGTGCCGCGACGATGCGGGTAAACGATACCGTGGGGCCTCGGCGTGGCCGAGGCTGATCGTGGGACGCCCGATCGGCATGTATCGCAGGGCTACGCGGTCGTTGCCATTGCGGCTTCGGCCGGTGGGATCCACGCCCTGAGCGTGGTCCTGGGTGGACTGGGCGCGGATCTGGCGGTGCCGGTGCTCGTGGTCCAGCACCTTGATCGGCGCCACCCACCATCCTTGCCAAGGTCCTCGCCCGCGCTACGAGGCTTCCTGTCAAGCTGGCCGAGGACGGCGAGCGTGCCGAAGCGGGCACCGTATATCTGGCGCCACCCGACCGGCACCTGCTTGTCTCATCGGGAGCGATCCTGGCGCTGTCGAGGAGCGAACTCGTCCATTTTCTGCGGCCTTCGGCTGATCTGCTGTTCGAATCGGTAGCAGATGCCTACGGGCGCAGCGTCATCGCCTGCGTGCTCAGCGGCACCGGCCGCGACGGCGCCACCGGGGTGGATGCGGTGAAGTCGCACGGCGGCATCACGATCGCTCAGGATCCGCAGACTGCCGAGTTCGCCGGTATGCCCCAGTCGGCGGTGGACACTGGATCTGTTGACTTCGTGCTCTCCCTCGCCGAGATCGGCGCGGTGATCTGCGGACTACTCGAGCACACTCCGGCAGGGACGTGACCGTCGCGGCCACCATCGAGCACACCCTCGGGTCGAAACCATTGTCGGCCATACGGTTTGGATCGAATCCGGGTACTTGGACAGCGTGGACGCTTCCAAAGCCCTGGGTGCTTCACGTATGCGGGGCAAACCACCCGAGGGACTGGTCGTCACCGTGAACCAGCACGACACTCGCATATTCGACCAGGTAGGGGCCATGAGTCACAGCCGTCGTACCGGCGTGCGACCGAACGAAGTCGTAGTTCGTGACCGGAGGCCTCCGGGCCGCGTGCGACTGCGGCTCGATATCGGTTGTGCGGCAGCAAAATGGCTCGGACTCGCCGAGCTGCGAACACCACATAATCGGCTATATCGGATGTCTTGACCCACTGTGCATCTCGGTCAACGACCGCGCGCGCCCAGTGGCAAGATAGTGCGTTCGAAGATGGGCCGATCGTCTTCGCGCACGCCGAACCCCGCCCTATCCATGCCGGAAGGTGCGCAACACCTGCTGACGGACCAACTCACGAAGGTGCTTGTCCGCGTGCGGGTCCATGCCCTCGGCGGCGAAAACGGCGTCAGTAAACGAGTCGACGCTGGTGGGCGGCGATGCGCACAATCTGATCTGTTCGTCCATTGGCAGACAGAAACCCAGTTTGACGCACAGATTGTCGAGCAAGAACTTCACGGCTGTGCCATCGGGACTCATGCGAGAGAGTTTGCCCGAGATGACCTCTGCCCGTTGATCTTCAAACGACCCAGCGGGTCGCACGCTCATCGGCATTTCAGTGCGTTCGGACGCCGATCAGATGGACCCATCAGACCGAGGTCGCCAATGAAAAAATCCCGAGGTCCAGTAGGAAAATGGACCTCGGGACTGCCAGTACTCATACGCAGGCACTACCTCGAGTGGAGGATATGTCACGTTATTCGAACCCACAGCCCTGGCCTCGGAGCCACGAAGGCCCGCCCGCGAGGCACCCGAACAGCACAAACCCTCGGCACCGACCGGCCGACCGAAAGTTCACGTGTTCCACAACAACCGGATAGCTGAACTAATGTTCAGGCTTTCTGCTGCAGAAGACTCAGAGTTCGGCACGTGGCGGGCCCGAGTCCGCGGTGGCCTCGTAAACGTGTTATCGCATGCCTTGACGCTGCCACATCTCATAGTTGCCACACTCTGCTGTGATCGCGGCCGCAGCTTGGGCTGCGGCGACGAAGTCGTCGACCACCGGCGAGGTGCGCGATGCCGCCACGGCCAGGCACACCTGGTCGGGCGCAACGTCCGAGACGGGTACGTAGCTGATATTCGGGTGCGAGTAGAACACGGTCGCCGAACGTGCCAGGAACGAGATGCCGCGGCCGGCCGCGACGTGCTCGAGCGTCTCGTCCACCCCGCGCACCAGATACCCGGCGTTGGGATGCGCGCGGCGCGTGGGCTGTGTGCTCGGGTCGGAGTCCCACAACAGAGGCTCGCCGGCCAGGTCGGCTTCGGTGATCTGTTCCTTGCCGGCCAACCGGTGGCCGGTGGGCAGGACCGCTACCCGTGGCTCGGTGTAGACCGGGATCACGCGCAGCCCGGTCTCATCGATGGGCAGCCGTACGTAGCCGATGTCGATGCGGCCGTCGAGCAGCTTCGTGGCCTGATCGTCGCCTTCGATCCGTTGCACGTCCACGACCACGTCCGGGTGCTGGTCGGCGAACTGTTGGATCGCCGGGGCGACCGCGACGCCGGCCCGGAAGCCGACCATGAGTCGCCGGCCGCCGCGGGCGGCGAGTGTCACCCGACGGCGGGCCGCGTCGGCTGAGGCCAGCAACGGACCGGCGTCGGCCAGTAACTGCTCGCCGGCGTCTGTCAAGGTCACTCCGTGGCTGTCCCTTGTCAGCAGAGCGGCTCCGAGGTCGTGCTCGAGTGCGCGGATCTGCCTGCTGAGCACCGGCTGGGCGATGTGGAGGTCGTCGGCGGCACGGCCGAAGTGCAACCGGTTGGCCACGGCGACGAAGTAGCGCAGTTTACGCAGGTCCAAATCCATGGAATCTCCTAGTGCGGCGATGCTCCCAGGGTATCGCCGTGATCGAAAGAGGTCTTGGACTCCCACACGGGCCGGTGGCAACGTCAGGTGGTGAACGCCCTGCATCGCGCGTCGGACGCGATGGGAAACGAGCCTCTCACCCTGCCGCAGAAAGTAGACACACCATGAGCAGCATCAGCATCATCGGTCTCGGGTCCATGGCCCGCACTCTCGCCGAGCTGGCGCTCGCCGGCGGCCACGCCGTCGAGGTCATCGGCCGCGACCCGGCCAAGGCCGAGGAGATCGGCGCCGCGCTCGGCGCCACAACGGGGACCTTCGGCGCCACCCCGGCCGGTGACATCGTCATCCTCGCTGTGCCACACGAGGGCGGCGTAGCAGTCGTCAGCCAGTACGGGGACGCGTTGGCCGGCAAGGTCGTCGTCGACATCTCCAACACGTTCGCCGGCGCCGACGACACCAACCTGGTCACCCCGGAGGGCACGTCCGGCGCGCAACAGATCGCCGCCGCCCTGCCGGCGAGCGCGCACGTGGTCAAGGCGTTCAACACCGTCTTCGGGCACGTCCTGGCCCGGGGCGGCCAACTGGATGTGTTCTTCGCCGGCGACGACCCGGCGGCCAAGGCGAGCGTGGCGGCGTTCATCGAGAGTCTGGGCCTGCGGCCGCTGGATGTCGGTGGCCTGGAGATGGCGCACTGGCTGGAAGGAGCGGGCCTGCTGATGATGGGCCTGGCCCGCAGCGGCGCGGGTTTCGACATCGCCCTCGGCGCCGAGCTCCTCGGCTGACTGCGCCCACACTGCCCAGTTCCCCGGCGACATCACAACAGCCGGTCGACGGCACGGGGAGAACGGCAACTCCGCCAACCCTGACATGGGAGTACTGATGCGAGTCTTCGTCACCGGCGGAACCGGCCATACCGGTTCGTTCATCATCCCCGAGCTGATCGCCGCCGGCCACGAGGTCACTGGCTTAGCCCGATCGGACACGGCCGCCGCCGCGCTGACCGCGCTCGGCGCGGCGGTGCGGCGCGGCGGCCTCGAGGACCTCGACGAGCTCGAGGAAGCGGCCGCGGACTCCGACGGTGTCGTCCACGTCGCCCACCGGCAGGACCTGCTCCCCACCGGCGGGATGAGCGCCGTGGCCGCGGCGGAGCTCCCGATCATGCACGCCTACGGTGAGGCGCTCGCGGGCACCGGCAAGCCGCTGGTCGTGGCCGGGAGCATCGGATCACCCGGCAACCTCGGACGACCGATCGTCGAGCAGGACCCGGCCCTGCCCAGCGGCGATGAGCACAAGGGCACCCTGCGGGCTCGCAACGCCGTGGAACAGGCCGTGATCGACCTCGCCGAGCGAGGAGTTCGGTCGTCGGTCGTGCGGATCGCCAACATCGTGCACGACACCACCGATAATGCCGGCTTCCTTCCCCTGCTGATCGCACTGGCAGAGGAGAAGGGTTTCGCCGGTCACCCCGGAGACGGCACGAACCTGTGGAACGCGGTACACGTGCGCGATCTCGCCTCACTATTCCGCCTGGCGCTGGAGAAAGGACCGGCTGGCAGCTACTGGCACGCGGTCGAGGATGGGGGTGTTTCCTTCCGCGAGATCGCAGAGGCCATCGGCAGCCGTTTGGACCTGCCCGTCGTGAGCATCCCCGCGGACGAACTGATGACGCCGGGATACTTCGGCTTTCTCGCGAACATCGCCACCCAGAGCTACCCGGCGTCCAACCTCATCACCCGCCGCACCCTGGGCTGGGAACCCAACCAGCCCGGCCTGCTCGCCGATCTGGACAACGGCCACTACTTCCCCGCCGTCACCGCGCCAGTCCACGACGACGTGGCCACGCTGGAGGACTTCGTCCGAGGCGGAGCGGGGGCTCTCGCGATGGTCGACGAGAACGCCGTCTGGCGGGAGGCGGAGAGCTTGCCCTGGGGTGGGGAATGGCGAGGGCCGGCCGGGTTCGCACGCCTGACCCGTGAGATCGACGTGCTGGCCGAGCTCACCGCACGCGGGCACGAGATCGTCCGGGCAGGCGACGTGGTGGAGCTGCGGCTCGACGCCGTTTTCACCTCTCGCAAGAGCGGGCGACAACTACCAATGACAGTTGTGGAGCACTATCGGGTCCATGACGGGAAGATCTACGGCGCGGACGCCTTCTACCAAGACACCCAGGCTGTCAACGACCTAGTCAAGAACGGTTGACTCACTCGGGTCTTCATCCGCGCTCCAGCCAGGAACGACCTCGAATTCACGTGCCGCGTCTCACCCGGCACCGTTACCCCGGGGCAGGCCGAAATCAGGTCGGCGGCGACGTTTGTCGTGGCTGGTCGCACACGAATGACTGAAGGAGACACCGATGCCCGACTATGGTCATCCCCTGCGTTTCGCCACGTTCATCTCTCCCGCCAACTCTCCAACGCACCGTCCAGTCGAATTAGCGCAGCTCAGTGAGCGGCTCGGTTTCGACTTCGTCACCTTCCAGGATCATCCCTACAAGGCCGACTTTTTCGACACCTGGACTCTGCTGAGCTGGGCGGCCGCGCGGACCGAGCGCATCGGCCTGTCCGGCAACGTGCTGAACCTGCCGCTACGCCCCCCGCCGTTGCTTGCCCGCGCGATGGCCAGCCTCGACCTGCTCTCCGGTGGACGAACGAGCCTCGGGCTCGGGGCCGGCTTCTACTGGGATGCCGTGCAAGCGATCGGCGGACGGCGCCTAACCCCGCTGCAGGGCGTGACGGCCCTCAGCGAGGCAATCGACGTGATCCGCGGGGTTTGGGACGCCGACGTGCCCGGCACCCTCACTGTCGAGGGCGAGTTCTACAAGGTCCACAACGCCGAGCGCGGACCCGCACCCGCACACCACATCCCGATCTGGCTCGGTGCCCACAAGCCGAAGATGCAGGACCTGGTCGGACGCAAGGCCGATGGCTGGCTGCCGTCGCTGCCGGTCATGGAACATGGCGGCCTACCCAAGGGAAACGCCATCATTGACGACGCCGCACGCGCTGCAGGCCGCGACCCCCGCGCCATTACCCGTCTGCTCAACATCTTCCCAGGCCAGCAGACCGCGGAAGCCCTGGCCCAGATGACCCTCAAGGACGGCGTCAGCACCTTCATCCTGGCCAGCGACGATCGGGATGTACTCGAACGCTTCGCCGCTGAAACGATCCCCGCAGTACGCGAACACGTCGCCCACGGACGCAAGTAGGCATCCCGGTAGCAGGCGCTGAGAAAACAACGCTTGGTCGCCGCGCTCCAGGCGACGAGGTGTTCATCAACCGGCACATCGGCAAGGTCCGCTCACCCGACTACACGCAATCCGAGACGTCTTTGGGACCGAATAGGTAGACGGACGGTGATTCTGTCGCCTGGTCCCAACCGGGACCAGTGCGCCCGAGCGAGAACAAAGGGGCCCCACGTTGATTCGTAAAGTAGTCACTATCGCGGCAATCACCGGAATTCTCATCATGCCCACGATTGCCGACGTCGTAGCCGCACCATCCGGCTATGTCATCGACGGCCGGGCCGGGGCGCCTATATCGAACGTAGCTCTCACCATTCACGGCCCTTCCGGGGCCTCGATGGTAGTGAAGATCTCTCCTGCCGCCACGGTCGGCCAGCTCGAGCAGCAGATCATCAGTCAATCTCAATCCGCAGGCGGATATTTCATGTCAAGTACGGCGAGACTGTATCTCGACAACACGAGGCTGCAGGACCTGGTGGAGCTCGAGGACATGAGCAGAACACTGTCGTCTTACGGGGTTATAAATGGGGACCAAATCTTCATCTTCGAGCAATAACACAACATCTGAGGTTGAGCGAAGCGGTCACGCCGCGGCGACCAGGCCCACCAGAGCTGTTACGGCCCACAACGTCCGGCACTAGCCGCACGGCGCGCGTTGGTCAGCCGTCCGAACTGGCTGGCTGACAGCACTTCTCACGCACGCTAAATAATCGCGACCGGTGCGTTGACTCCAATGGACGGCACCCATCCAACAACAACACCAGCAACCACAACAGCCGCTGTGACCACTTGGATACTGTCGACAGCACGTGAATACTGGATCTGGCACGGTTTGCGCGATTGACCCGACCTGGATTGCCAACGGGCGCTTGATGATCGATCATGTCGCCGGTGTTCTGATCTTGGACCGCTCGCGGTCTTGTTCCCCCATCTGGATGGGCTGCAAATCGACGGCATGACCTCGACCGGGGTTCGGGTAATCCTCGACGTGAGCACCCGTGACGAGGCAACCGCTTGTCCGGGCTGCGGAATGTCATCGCAGCGGGTCCATAGTCGCTACCGGCGGCGGTTGTCCGACACCGCGATCACCGGCCGCGAGGTGGAGATTCGGTTGCGGGTGCGGCGGTTGTTCTGCGGCAACTCCGATTGCGGCAGGAGGACTTTCGCCGAGCAACTGCCAGGATTGGCGGGGCGGCATGCTCGACGCACGACCATGCTGCAGCGCTTGCTATGCGCGGTCGCGCTGGCATTGGGTGGCCGTCCGGGTGCCCGGATGACCGGTCATCTGGCAGCCACGGTCAGCCGGATGACACTGTTGCGGCAGATCCGGGCGCTTCCCGATCCGGACCAGGTCACACCCCGCATACTCGGGGTCGACGACTTCGCTCTGCGCCGTGGACACCATTACGGACCGATCCTGATCAATATCGAAACCCGACGTCCAGTTGACGTGCTCGGCGACCGCACCGCCGACACTCTTGCCGCGTGGCTGCGTGCTCATCCCGGCGTCGAGATCGTGTGCCGGGACCGCGCCGGCGCCTACGCCGAGGGCGTGAGAGCCGGGGCACCCGATGCTCTGCAAGTCGCTGACCGATGGCACATCTGGCACAACCTCGGCGAAGCGGTCGAACACGTCGTGGCCCGACACCGAGATTGCTTGGGCACCACGGCCGTCGGTGAGTGTGAGGTCGAGCCGATGATCGCGCGCCAGCAGCAAATACCGGTGACTTCCGGCGTGGTCGAGCCACCAACGGACAGGACGGACAAGTGGGCTGTCCGGACCCGCGAACGCTACGCTGCAGTCCACGCACTGCTCGGCGACGGCCTGAGCATCCGAGCCATCGGCGTCCAGCTCGGGCTTGCCCGAGGAACCGTGCGGCGTTTCGCCCGTGCCGCCAGCGTCGAGGAGTTGCTGGTCAACAACGGCACTGGCCAGCGCCGGAGTCTGCTCGAGGAGTTCAAGCCATACTTACAGCAGCGATGGAATGAGGGCTGCACCAACGCAACTCAGCTGTTCCGTGAAATCCAGGAACTCGGCTACCGCGGAGGCCCGAAGATCCTGCTCAACTACCTGCACCCATTCCGCACCACCGGTCACATTTCCCGCGCAGTCTCCAAGCCACCGTCGGTCCGTCGCGTGGTGAGCACTCGTTCGTCCGCGGCCTGCGCCGCGACCTCGATGCGGTCACCGCTGGCTTGACCCTGCCCTGGAGCAGTGGACCGGTCGAAGGGCACGTCAACCGCATCAAGATGATCAAACGCCAGATGTTCGGGCGCGCGAAACCAGACCTACTCCGGAAGCGAATCCTGTTGAGCGACTGAGTAACCCGACCGACCGAATCACCAAATTTGTGCCAGATCCGGGATTCAGCTGCCGTTGACAATGCGATGGGGCGGCCACAGTTAACTCAGTAGAACAGCTGGTCTGCCGCAAGGGGGTAGCCGATCGGCCGAACCCGACTCCCTCACATCGTCGGCCCGGGTTCATGCGGCACGGTCGAGCAGGAGGAAGGTGTCGGCAGCGTCGCGCTTACGCTGCCGGCAAGACGATTCGCGCGGTGGTGCCTTCCCCGGGCCAGGTGATGAGTTGGAGGCGGCCGGAATGGGCGGCCACGATCGCTGCGGTGATGGACAGGCCAAGGCCGGACCCGCTGTTTCCGGTGCGTGATTGGCTGGCTTTGTAGAAGCGGTCGAAGACGTGGGGGGCTTTGTCTGGCGCGATACCCGGGCCGGTGTCGGCTACCTCGATGACGAGGTAGCGATCGGCCTGGGGAAGGCGCGACCCGGCCTGCGCGGTTACCGGCGATCGAGCGGTCGGATCGGCGTCGACCACGTCGACCCGGACGGTGATTCGCGCAGTGTCGGGGGTGTGTACCAGGGCATTGTTGATCAGGTTGGTCATCGCTTGGTGCAGGCGCTGCTCGTCACCGATTACCCGTACACCGGAGGTATCGCCCACCTGGAAGATGCGGCGGGTGGTGCGGTGGCAGGCGTCGCGGACCACGTCGGCGGTCAAGGCCGCGAGATCGACCCGGACGAGGTCGAGCGGTCGTTGCTCGTCGAGTTTGGCCAGCAGCAGTAGCTCGTCCACCAGTCCGCTCATCCGGATGGCGGCAGCTTCGATGGGAGCCATCATCTCCCGTGCGTCGGCGGCGGTGTGGTCGGGGTCGTGGCGGAAGAGTTCGGCGTAGCCGCGAATCGTGGTCAGCGGGGTTCGTAGTTCGTGGGAGGCATCGGCGATGAATGATCGCATCCGCTGCTCGGAGGCCTCCGAGTTGCGCATCGCGGTGGCCAGCCGGGTGACCATCACATTGAACGAGGTGGCGAGTTGGCCTGCCTCGGTGTGCGAGTCGGCGTCGGGAACTCGGCGGTCGAGATCGCCCGCGGCGATCGCGTCGGCGGTCTGGGTGATCCGGGTCAGTGGCCGCAGACCCAGCCGAACCAGCACTGCCGCGGTCACCGACATGGTCAGTAGCAGCACTGCGCCGGCGGCGAGCTCGATATCGCGTAGCCGGGCGGTGATGGCCTCGACGGTGGCCAGGGAGATCGCGACCGCGGCGGTGCCGCCTTGTGGCTGTGCTTGATTGGGCGGCTGGACGAAGGTCTTGACCCGCCAGTGCGTCGAATCTTTCTGATCGTCGACGGTGAAGGGGTGGTCACCTCGGGCGCGGGTCGCGTCGAGGTCCATCGCGGGCAGCGCGGGATAGGTGCTGGTGTCGTCGGGTGCGCCGAGGGAGCCCAACGGTGTGCCGTGGTTGTCGAAGAACATCAGCCGGAACTCCGAAGGCACCTGATCGGCGCCGCCGAGGGGCGGTGGTGGTGGCGGGCGCTGAGCGGTGCGCAGGTCGGCGGTGACCGGTTCGAGTTGGTCGTCGATGCGTTGGACCTGGTATCGGCCGAGCTGCACGACACCGAGTGTGCCGAATGTGGCCAGGCCGATCACGCTGATCAAGATCAGCGCGGTGAGCAGTCGAGTCCGCAGCGTCCACCGCGAGGGACGGCGCAGCACGCTCATTGGGGCTTGGGCAGGCGCAAGGTGTAGCCGACGCCGCGAATCGTGTGGATCAATGGGGGATCGAGGTCGTCGATCTTGCGACGCAGTTGGCTGATGACACCTTCGACCACCCGATGCTCGCGGCCCTCGGCATCGGCCCAGACTCGTTCGACGATCTGCTGTTTGCTCACCACTTTCTCGGCGTTGATCAGCAGATAGTGCAGCAGGCTGAACTCGGTGGCCGACAGCTCGATCGACCGACCTGCCCTGCTCACCCGGTGGGCGTCGACGTCGAGCTCGAGGTCGGCGTAGCTCACCGTGGTCTCATCGACGGGTTCGGCGCTGCTTCGGCGCAGGATCGCTTGGATTCGCAAGGTCACTTCCTCCAGGCTGAACGGTTTGGCGACGTAGTCGTCGCCTCCGGCCAACAGGCCGGCGATGCGGTCCTCGGTTGCGTCGCGTGCGGTGAGGAACAGCACCGGGACGGTGTTGCCCGCCTCCCGGAGTCGCCGGGCGACGGCGAAGCCGTCCAGATCGGGCAGCATCACGTCGAGCACGATGAGGTCGGGGTTCTCGCTCGCCGCGACAGTCAGGGCCTGGGCTCCGGTTTCGGCGGATCTGACCTGGTAGCCGCCCATGCGTAGGACCGAGCACAGGAGGTTCAAGATGCTCGGCTCGTCATCGACTACCAGGACTGTCGCACCGTTGGTCCGAACGCGATCGTTCATGAACAGCAGGATAGGTCGATTCGGGCCCCGACCACGGAGCGACGGGGGCCGTGCCGTCGCTCCGATGGTTGGATCAGTTCTTCGGTTGGGTGAGGTCGTAGAGGGTGACCCCGTCGACCTCGGTGGCGGTGTAGTGCTCGCTGACCCAGCTGGTGATCTTGGCCCCTTCATTGGTCCCCGAGCCGCGCATGCCACCGCCGGACTCGCCTGCGATGAAGTAGTGGATGTCGCCCTCGGCCACGTACTTCTGGAATTGGGCCAGGGTAGGCGACGGATCGCCCCCGCTGAAGCCACCGATGGCCATGACCTGGCCCTCGCTGGCCAATTGGTAGCCACCCTGTGACATCGCACCGACGGTAGCGCCGACCCAGCGGAAGGAGTCGTGGTCGGCGTCGAGCAGGGCGACGACCTTGTCACTGACCTTGCTGTTGCCCATGCCCGGCATCGCCGGCTGGTCGGTGCCGCGCGCGCCCGGCGCCTGTGCGCCACTGGGCGTAGCACCACCGGGATCGGGAGCGCCGCCACCGGTCGGGCCGCCGCCGGGGAAACCGCTGGTCGGCGTGGTAGGACCGTTGCCAGGGCCGCCGCCGGGCGCACCGCCGAATCCGGCCCCCGCGCGCCCGGTCTGCGGGCCCGCGGTCGGGATGGGACCGGTGTGTGCGGTGGCGATGGTGTCGACGGTGTAGGCGGAGGGGCCCGCGATCCCGACGAACAACGCCGCCAGCGCCGTCACCACCGCGAGCTTGCCCCGGCTCGCGACCGAGAATCCGAGCGCGGCGAGGATCGCGACCGCCGCGATGACCCACTTCAGCCACGGCACGAACTCCGGGGTGCGATCGAGCAGAATCCAGGCCGTGACGGCGGTCGCGACGACCGACGCGATCAGTGTCAGCCGAATCCACCACCGATTCCGGTGGGGCCACAGCAGGCCGAGGCCCGCGGCGATGGTGCCGGCCAGCGCCGGTGCGAGGGCGATGGTGTAGTAGTCGTGGAAAATGCCGCTCATCAGGCTGAACACTATGGCGGTCACCACACCCCACAGGCCGAACATGACCAGCGCGGCGCGGCGCGGGTCGCTGCGGCGGGCTCGACCGCACACGACGATCCCGGCGACGAGCAGGATCAGCGCCGCCGGAATCAGCCAGGCGATCTGACCGCCGGCCGAGGCGTTGAACATCCGACCGATCCCGCTCTGCCCGAACGGCCCACCGCCGAAACCACCGGGCATGCTTGGCATATCACCGGGGATGTCCGGCATTGCGCCGCGACCGCCGCCCATACCGCCCGGGCCCTCGCCGCCGGTGAGTCGATCGAGGCCGTTGTAGCCCAGGGTCAGCTCGATGATCGAATTGTGTTGCGAGCCACCGAAATACGGACGACTGTCGGCGGGCCACAGTTGGGCGATGAGAATCCACCAGCCCGCGCCGGCGACCATTGCCGCGCCTGCCGCGAACAGCTGCGCGATCCGTTTACCCAGCCGGGGCGGGCCGAACAGCAGATAGGTCAGCGCCAAGGCCGGCAGCACCAGCAGTACTTGGAGCTGCTTGGCCAGGAACCCGAAGCCGACGAACATCCCGCACAGCGCGAGCCAACGCCACCGACCGTCATCCAAGGCCCGGCTCATCGCCCACACCGCCGCCAGCATCAACAACACCAGCAGGGCATCGGGGTTGTTGAATCGGAACATCAACGCCGCGACCGGGGTCAGGGCTAGCAGCAGCCCGGCCAGCAGACCGGCGTTGGCACCATAGTGTCGACGCACGATCGCCCACAGCAATACCACCGACCCGACTCCGAGCAACACTTGCGGAACCAGCATGCTCCAGCTGTTCATGCCGAAGATGCGCGCCGAGATCTCCATCGGCCAGAACGACGCCGGGGTCTTGTCGACAGTGATCGCGTTGGACGCGTCCAACGAACCGAAGAAGAACGCCTTCCACGAGGTGGCACCGGCTTCCACGGCCGCGGCATAGTAGGTGTTGGCCCAGCCGTTGGCCGACAGGTTCCACAGGTATGCGCCGGTGGTTCCCACCAGTAGCAGGGCCAGCCCGATCCACTGCCGGTGGCTGTCACGGGGTGGCGGATCGTCGCCGCGGACGGGGCGGGTATCCAGGTGCCGAGGTGGCACAGTCGCGGTCTCAGTCATGACTACTACCCTCGCTCGAGTCGTTAGCGCTGACCTCGCGGTCAGCTGGGAGCCTGCTGTGAACCATTTCCTCGGATCTCGGCGCGGCCGGGCGGCCCGGACACGACAACGGCCCCGCCACCGCACCGGCACAGGGGCACAGGCAGGACGGGACCGGTGAGTCGGATCAGGGTGCTCAGTTCGGCGGCTTGGGCGCGAGCGAGGCGCAGGCCTCGAACGCCTTCTGTTGATCCTCGGACAGGCCAGGCGGGGTCGGACGATCCGAGGGCGGCGTGCGCATCTCCCCCGACGGCGGCGCCTCACCACCGGGCGGACGCTCACCCGAGGGTCGTTGACGATCAGAGGGGATCGTCACCCCTTGCTTCGACAGACACTCCCGGAAGGGCGCGCTGGGATCAGATGCGGTATCGGGCGTGGCCGCCGAGGTAGTGGTCGACGAAGCGGTGGCCGAGGATGTGTTGGGGGAGTTGGTGGTAGCGCTGTTGTCGGTGCCGCACGCCGCGAGCGACGCGACCGCGGCCAAGGCCACCAGTCCGAGGGTGGCGCGGTCGACCATAGTCCGGTTGGACACGAGATCATCGATCCTTTCGATTGGGGAGATGGGCCCGGGGCCCGGTTGGTTGGGTCTTCACCGACACGACGCGGGCACGGTCACCAGGGCAGCGGCACCGTTTCTGCTTTCGGCAACGCCGATAGTTGTCTCCGTTCCTTCGCGCAGGCTCGCGGCTGACTGGGAAGGCGCTGGCAATCGAGAATTCTCCTCGACCGCTCGAATCGTGATGGGAAGCAACCGAATTGGGCATCCGCACGACCGCCGTCGCGGGCCTATTGCCCGGTGCTGATTCAGTTGTGCCGCACAGTGGTTCGACTCGTCGCGACGTTGTTATCGCCTGATCATCGAACGGCCTGGTCGGCGGTGAGGCGCGGCGACGGACGTTCGCTGGGGACGCGTTCGTCGACAGCGTTGCCGAAGACCACGCGCAGGGCCAAGAACCTGGCCAGCGTCGCGACGAGATTGGCTACGACCAGCACCACCAGTTGCAGCGCCACCGAGGCGTCGGGCACCCAGCGGTGCAGAGCGAACAGCGCACCGCTGGTGACCAGCAGCCCGAAGCCGAAGATCGCCAGCCCTTGCAGGTGATGGGAGACGACTTTGGTCGGTCCGCGCACGCCGAAGGTGAAGGTGCGGTTGAGCGCCGTATTGCCGACCGCGGTGATCAACAACGCCCCGAAATTGGCGACCTGGGCGCCGACCATCGGTTGCCACAGCACATAGAGCAGCAGGTAGGCCAGGGTGGACACCACGCCGACGAGACCGAACCGCACGAGTTGGCCGACCATCCCCAACGGCACACCGTCGATGAGCGGTTCGCGGCCCACCGCCCGGCGCAGTTCGTCGATCGGCAGCGACCCGGTGGCCAGCGCCCGGCTGACCCGCCAGATGCCGAGCAGGTCTTTACGCGCGGTGTCGATGATCTCGACGCGGCTATCGGGATCATCGATCCAGTCGACGGGCACCTCGTGGATACGCAGACCCGCCCGTTCGGCCAACACCAACAACTCGGTGTCGAAGAACCACTCACCGTCTTGCACCAGCGGCAGCAGGTGGCGGGCAACGTCGGTGCGCATGGCTTTGAACCCGCACTGGGCGTCGGAGAAACCGGCCCGCAGCGAGGCTTTGAGCAGCACATTGTAGGAACGGGAGATGAATTCGCGTTTGGGTCCGCGCACAACCCGCGACGAGCGCGCCAACCGGGTGCCGATGGCCAGGTCGGAATGCCCGGAGACCAGCGGCGCGATCAACGGCAGCAGCGCGTTCAGATCGGTCGACAGATCCACGTCCATGTACGCGACCAGCTGGGCGTCGGAGGCTTCCCACACCGCGCGCAACGCCCGACCCCGACCTTTGGCGGGCAAATGCACCACCGCGATCCCGTCGAGTTCGTCAGCCAGGATCCGCGCCACCTGGAGGGTCGCGTCGGTGGAGGCGTTGTCGGCGATGGTGATTCGGGTCGAATACGGAAAACCGGAATGCAGGAATGCGTGCAGTCGGCGCACACAGATGCCGAGATCAGCTTCCTCGTTGTAGACGGGCACCACCACATCCAGGATGGGCGCGCCGATGGCGGCGTCGAGGTGGGCGTGAGCACCAGCGCGGATCTCGGTCATCTTTCTACCTTCGATCGTCTAGCTCCCGGCCCGCTCGGACCAACCTGGGAGTTACCTGGTAGCTCCGGCGCTTCGCCCGAGGCCGGGCGCGCCAGGATTGATCTGCGGTGTCCGCCAGAACGTTGCTGGCCTCGCCCACGTGATGCTGGTCGAACTCAGTGTGGCGCAGGCCCGGCGACCGTCGCGGTGCGTGCCGGGATGCTGGTGGGGTACCGGGTGGTGTTTGAAGCGCGTAAGTAGTTGTATGCCAGTGTGTTTCAGTTGAGCTGATCGTCTGGCGTCAGCGTGGCCGGGCAATCTCGTTGCTGGACAGCCGATTCGCAAACCCGGTCGCGGGTCGGGTCGATCCAGTAGGGTTTGCTCGATGGTCGACTAACCTGGTGTGCGCGCGTTCACCACCACCACCACCACCGTCCTCGTTGACAACGCCATCCCCACGGCAGCGGCACCAGCCGACGCAAGCGCTGTCGAGCAGCACGGCCAGGATGACGATGACGCCGGCCGGGGCGGCGCCCCACGTTCCAGCCGCGGCGCCGTTGCCGAGCACCCTGGCCAGGGCCACATCCTTGACCGCATCACGGAGCAGATGTGATCGGAAAGCTTCATTGAGCCGAATAGCGCGCGGCACCGCCGCGGTCAACCGGATGTTGAACGTCTTGGCCGAGCGGGCGCCCCACACGTAGGTGAACCAACAGTCGTTACTGCTGGATGCGCTCGCCACGATCGCACGCCCACTGCCCCCGACTGGGCCACGGGATTCGAGACGATTTGGTGGCGCTGGTCGAGGTCACCGCCGAACGGTCCCAGCATCCGCGTGACGGACGGCTACTGCAGGCGTTACTCGCCGAGCATCATGCATTTCCCGAACTCTCACGGGAATACGAGAACACCATCGTCGCACCGCGCCGGCAGGCGCTCTTAGACACGGTGCACCGCGGGATGTCCACCGGCTCGCCCGACTGCTGGTGGGAGCGGGATCAGGGCGAGTTTGGAGCCTTTGCCGATGACTCGCAGCACGCGGTGGCCGTGTTCCTCACCGACATCGTCGACGTCGGACTTGCATGCTTCGAAGATCCGTAACCCGAGTAGTCCCAGCATCGCGGTCAACGCGAAGTCGAATGGGTTGGCCGAGTCGCGGGCCGCGGTGAGTAGTGCTTCGAACTGGAGATGTGAAAGTCCTAGTGTCGGTGACTCGTTCGGTACTCGGGGTCGGCGGACGTACTCGGCCGGCGAGTGGTCGATGACTCCGTCGATCACGCGGGTGCGGTAGAACCCCGAGACGACCGCGGCGCGGCGAGCGACGGTGGAGGGCTTGAATCGGCGGATTTCCTGCATCCATCGCACATACCGTTCGACCTCGGCCCGCGCCACCAACAACGGCAGCAGCTGATGTTCGGTGCACCAGCAGAAATACAGGCGTAGGTCCGATCCGCAGTGGATCCGGGAGCTTCCGGTGAACCGGCCGAGATAGGCCGCGCAGGCCAGCCGCAGTACGAGATCGTCACCAGCGAAGGCGGCGTCGATATCGGATGAAGTACCCATGCACCACGATGCCCACCGGGTGCCAGGAGACAAAAGACAGCTCTCCGTGGGCGCCCGCGGTCGATCAGTCCACGGTGGGGTTGGTGGGTGTTTGGTTGTCGAGTGCGTGTTGGAGGTCGGTGTTGAGGCGTTGGGCTTCGGCGAGTTGGTCTTCGAGGATGACGATGCGGCAGGCGGCTTCGAGGGTGTTGCCGGTGTCGACGAGTTCACGGACGCGCCCGGCGATGCGTAGTTGGTAGCGGGAGTAGCGGCGGTGTCCGCCGCAGGAGCGTTGCGGGGTCAGTAGTTTCGCGGCGTCGAGACCGCGCAGAAACGCTTGGGTGACGCCGAGTATTTCCGCGGCGCGGCCCATGCTGTAGGCGGGATAGGTGTCGTCGTCGAGTTTGTCGTCGGCGCTGGCGTCGTCGGCGGGGTCGGTGTTCGGTTGCTGCACAGCACCTCTCGGGTTCAACGTTGGCAGGCCCCGGCGCATGTGCGCCGGGGCCTGTGAATTACGGAAGAGGGGGATACATATTAATTCTGTTCACCGGCCGTGAAAGCCGATATTGCACACCACATCCGGCACGTGCCGGGACGCGGAACCGATAAGTGACTACTCAGTGACCACCTCCTGGATTGCCGAGCTAACCCTCGCGTTAGATGTTTGCCTTGCAGCTTCGCCCCCTCCGGCGGTCCGGCCGACTGCACCGGATTCTCTTCTCCGCCGGAGGGGCGGGTGGATCTTCATGTTCCGGGCAGTTCACCTGCCCGGCCTCTGGACTTCTCTGTTCGACGAGAGCGACTCTATACCGTCCCTCGCGGAATGTCTACACCCACCACGATAGATTTCTTCCACCTGCGAAGACGGCCTATATGCTGCCTCGACGGAGGCTTATCTGCTGGTAGTCGGCCCACGGTGGGTGGGAACAGCCTCGCGGGGACCGGTCACATAGGTCACCGACCAGCACATGACGCCGGGGGAATGCTCGTAGCCGCCGCTGCGCTCGATGCGGGCAGGCCACTCACCGTCTTCGCACAGAGCCGACTCGACGTGCAGGCGGACGACAGCGTCGAGGGCGGCAGGGGTGGTCGCTCGAGGAATGTAGATGTCGATCTGCCCGGTGCGCGGTGCGGTCATTCGCCCATTGTGCGGGCCACAGGACATCGCGGCGTCGTAAACCGGTCCTCTTCGGTCCCAGTTCGAGCGACTCCCCATTCCGTTGGTACGTGGCCGAGTCACTGATCGACGAGCTCAGCGTAGGAGTCCTGTGTACCCAGAGACCGATCTCGATGATGTTTGTCAGATAGGCAAGCTGTGGGAAGTAGCGCCCTCGGCGGGGTTGGGGCCGGTATGTTGGTTGCGTATCAAGGGATTTCGTGGGTATTTCAACCGAACCATGATGTCGCGCCGAGGAGGCCGCTGATGCCCGCTTTTGACGGTCGTGACGAGGTGCGGTTGCGTCCGGATCAGGCGCATCCGGCCCGCATGTATGACTACTACCTCGGCGGCAAGGACAACTTCGGGGTCGATCGGGAATTCGCGGCCCAGGTCGCGAAGGTGTTCCCCTCGGCCGGGCCTGCCGCGCGGATCAATCGGGAGTTCATGCATCGCGCCACGCGCTGGATGGTCACCGAGGCCGGCATTCGCCAGTTCCTCGATATCGGCACCGGTATTCCCACCGAGCCGAACCTGCACCAGGTCGCCCAACAACTCGCCCCCGAGGCGCGCGTGGTCTATGTCGACAACGATCCTCTGGTGTTGACCCACGCGCGGGCGTTGATGCAGGGCACCGAGCAAGGGCACACCGCCTACGTGCAAGCCGATGTCAACGACCCGACCTCGATCCTGTCCGCACCACAGTTGCTCGAGACTTTGGATCTGAGTCGACCGGTGGGGTTGAGCATGATCGCGCTCATCCATTTCGTGACTGACGACCAAGACCCACACGCCATCATCACCACCCTGATGAACGCCCTGGCACCGGGCTCGTTTCTCGCACTCACCACAGCCACACCCGATTTCGCCCCCGACACCTTCGAACGCATCACCACCATCTACCGCGACGCCGGGATCCGCGTGCAGTTCCGCAGCCATGACGAGTTCGCCAG
The DNA here is from genome assembly GCF_050955855.1 of Nocardia sp. CA-128927. Taxonomy (NCBI): domain Bacteria; kingdom Bacillati; phylum Actinomycetota; class Actinomycetes; order Mycobacteriales; family Nocardiaceae; genus Nocardia; species Nocardia sp. CA-128927. The sequence continues at coordinate 2,088,697 of NZ_CP192087.1, forward strand.
CTTCTTCACCGGGCTGGAACTGGTCGAACCCGGTGTCGTGGTACCGCACCGCTGGCGGCAGCCAGAAACCGATTTCCCCGGATCCATCGACGCGGATGTCTCTGTATACGCTGGGCTCGCCCGCAAGTAAGACTATCGCCGGTTTCCGTTTGGGGTCCGTGTGGATGCCACCGCTGCGGAAAGACCTACTGAAATCGGCTAGCCATTACCGAGCGTTGAGAAAGCCTTGTCGAGCAACAAATTTGGACGCCTGCCCAACGCGCGATATGCGGCATAAGCGTGCGTTCGCTGGACACGCCAAGCCACCTGACGTCTCGACTCTTGGACCTGGTCGACGGTCAACCGGCTGGTCGGTCTTGAGCCCCTGAACGTGACACATATGACACAAGTAAAGCGCGAGAGGGGATTTGCGCCCCTCAGTCGTCGGAGTTCAATGCACCTGCGGGTTTCCTGTCATCAGCGTTGCGGGAATTTGCGAACCTGCCTATTTCAGGTGGCCTCGGGCATGATCCGCATGCCGATCCGGACGTACTCCGGATTGCTTTCCACGCAGACGAATTCGCGAAGGCGCTCACCGTTCCAACGGTGATCGAGGAGGTTGCGGCACGCGAAGCTCAAGTGCCCGATCCCAGCGCAAAGGTCGATGATGCGGGTTCCACGACGTCGATCCGCATGTCGCCCGCCAGCCCCAGGGGCATGAAATACGCGCCGTCCAAACAATGTTCGGGATTGGCGGCCTCTTGCCAGTGATCCAGTACGAACCTCTTCTCCTCGTCATCGAGGTCGCGGTCGGCATCGATCAACGAGCAAGCTTCACGATGCAGCTTGGCTTGGCTCCTGCTCAATGTCGTAGACATACAAAACTTCCTTCGCTGAGGGCCCCGTTGCCGATGGCTGGGCGGTGGGGTGGGATCGTGCCGATGCGTCGCGCGGGTGGGCAACGCATCGAAGAGCGAAATCTGGTTGGACGCCGGGACGCCGGAGCGCACACCGGTCGTTATGGCACGGCGCGGTGGGCGTGGGATCGGTTGCGTGGGAACGGGATCGGACCACAGACCGGGGTCGGCGGCGGCCACAGGCTCGGCGCAGGCACACAACGCGTCCATGGCCTTTTCCGCCAGTAAAGGGCATAGCGGAAACAATTTCGGCAATCGGTGATCATGCGTTCGCCGGTGACAGGGTCGGAGCGAGAGAGATGCTGACAACCAGGCAGCCGGAGATGGGCAGTGCGTGAGACCATCGACCAGGCTTGACTATCACTGCTGTGGAGCAGGTGACCGGCCAACGCGAGCGCAGACTGGGATTGGAGGAAATCTCAGACGGGACAGGATGAATGGAAATTCCCGCCGCCGAGAAACGCGCTCTCTCCAAACAGAGGTCGGGTTCGCGGGTCGGCGGGCCGGCCGTTCAGTCAGCCTTGACACCCCCCGCCGCCAAGGCAGACTGATAAGGCCCGCCGACCCGCGAAGACTGCCCTGTCGTCTACCTCAATCCGCGTCGTTCTCGCCTAGTACTGCAACGACACTCAGTTGAGGGGGTGTCCGCGGCGTCGGTAGTGGGAGAGGCGGGCTTGGTATTGGCGGCGGCGTCGCCATCTCGACCAGGCCCAGGTGTGATCGGTGTCATGGTGGCGGGTGAGGACGAGTGCGACGAGTAGTCGGCGGATCTCCGGTAGTGTCAGCGCGATCATGCCTTCGTCGTGGTCGACGAGTCCCCTTTGCGGCAATGGCTTTGGACGCGGCCAGCCAGGCCAGGGCGAGCATCGACAGGGTGATGTGGGCGTACCAGGCCCGCCAGGATCGGACCTGGTAGTGGTCGAGTCCGGCCTCGCCCTTGGCTTGTTGGAACGCTTCCTCGATGTGCCAGCGAGACCCGGCCGTGAAGGCCAGATCGACCAGCCGCGCCGAGGCTGGGCCGTAGCAGAGGTAGTAGGCGATCTCGGTCGGGTTGCTGATGCTGCGCCGCGCCAGCAGCCAGTGCCCGCGCCCACCTGCCCAGGTGCCCTCGATCTGGCGGCGCGCCCAGTCGAATTCCCGGGGCCCGTGCGCGCCGGCACCGACCGAGAGCCGCTGCCACGTCGAAGCCTTGAACTCGGCGACCAGGGCGTCAGCGCGGGCACTGCGGTCGGCGCGGGTGGTGATCTGCTGATCGCATCGGGTGGCCATCACATAGAACACGTCACGTTCTTCGAGCCAGTCACGCAGGTAACCAGCCTGGCCGTAGGCTTCGTCGGCGGTGAACCATCGAAACGGCACCCCGGCGGCGAGTATCCGCTCCAGCATGGCGATCACCTGCCGCGGTTTGGTGGCGAACTCGACCTCGTCAGGGATGCCCGCGCCCCGGCAGCGGTCACGGTCACCGGTCCACGACTGGGGCAGATACAGTTCCCGATCGATCAACGCGTGCCCGTGCGTGGACGCATACGCCAGAAACACTCCGATCTGGCAGTTCTCGGTGCGTCCGGCCGTTCCCGAGTACTGCCGTTGCACCCCAGCCGATTTCACACCCTTCTTCAGGAACCCGGTCTCATCGGCTGCCAGCACCGCCTCCGGATCACCGAGATGTTCGATGACGTAATCACGCACGTCGTCGCGCACACCCTCGACATCCCAGTCCGCCTTCCGCAACAACCGCTGCATCCCCTGTGGGCCTGCCTCCCCGGCATGCTCGGCCACGGTCCACCCGTTCTTGCGTTCCAGACCCGCGACCAGCCCCGACACATATTCACCCGCCCGAGCACGCGGCTCAGACCGCGTGAACCGGGCCCCGATCCTGCTCATCAACGAATCAAACTCCGCCACAACACGATCCAACACCACACAACAGAACTACCAGCAACTACTCAACTGAGTGTCGTTGCAGTACTAGGAGCATGTGCGTGAGCGCGGCTCCCATTCCGAGCACCACAACCGGCAGGCACGCGACCATTGTCGTGATCGGCCACGGTGCGATACGTGTTCCCGCGGCCTGCAACAGGTGGCGGGCGATCTGTCCGGCAGCGCCGAGCGTCAAGCTACCGATGGCGGACCACTTGGCGTAGTTGACGGTCTTCGTGGTCCGGATGCGACCTGACAACCAGATATATAAGGCGTACGACGCGTAAGCCTCGACGCCGATCGGGAGCGTGATTGCGGTGTTGACGCGGGCGGAATCCCAGATGCCCGGCAGGGGATGGATGACACCGAATCCGGTCAACTCGCCCAGGCCGACCCAGCCGGACCACACCGCCACCGCTGCGGGCAGCGCGATCAGCAGCACGGGCCAGATCCTGACCGGGCGAGACGACGTTCGCGATGCCTGAGCTGCTCGAGTGCCGAGACCGGTTTCGTAGTCGGTGACGTCGTCAACTGTCAACTCGCTGAATGGTGACGCGTCGACTCGGCGGTGCTCCGGCACGGGTTCATCGACAGGCGACGCGTCGATCTCATCATTTGTACGAGACTCTGTAATTGACGCGTCCACCGGCTGCTGTTCGAGCTCGAGTGTCGCCACCTCGGTGACCGAGTTCTCCATCATATCCGCGAGGCCGACGCCGTCAGGCGACGCGGGCAGGGCGTCGGCGACTCCGGCGGGAGCCTGCCGATCCGGGCCGGCAGGGCGAGACCGGCGATGGTGAGTTCGCCGCCAATCGTTTACCACGTTCGATGCGTGCTGACGCGAGACCTGCGCTCCGCAGCGCGCCAGGACTGAGCGGACGTCGTCGGTCTTGGGGTCTCCGAACAGCTCGCACACGAGCTGCATCATGTCCTTCTTTGTCGAGCAGCCTTCGAGGGCTGTTCGGAGCATGACATCGTCGGGCACCTTCTCCAACGGGTTGAAACCTGCCGAAAGCAGTGCCACCGCGCCTTGACTGCCGGGGCGTGTCGTAGGAAACGTCGCTTCAATGGTCATAGTGATGTCTCCATCCGGCCCGTTCACGCCACTGCGGCGAGTGGATGGGGTTCGCCGGTCAAGGTGGCCAGCGCCAACGCGACTTCCTCGAGGCTGGCCCGGGTGTAGATGACGGTCGAACCCTCGGATTTCCCTTCGGCGTGCCCGGCATAGGCGCGGGCCACGGCGAAGCCGAAGTTGTGTTCCACCCACTTCAGGGTCGTGTGCCGTAGCCAGTGGATGCTGATCTGCTGTTTTTCGACCCACGGCAATTCGAGCCCGATCCGGGTCCACAGTCCGTCGTAGCGGCGGCGGGTGATCGGCTTGCCGTTGCGGTAGCGCAGCAGTTGTTCACCGAGTTGCACGCCACGCTCCTTGGCATGATGGAGCAGGTTCGCCATCAGCGTGGGCGAGACCGGTTGCCAGCGAGGGACTTTGCCTTTCTCTACGAGGTAGATCAGGCATTGCTGGGGGTCGAGGTCGTCGAGGCGTAAGCCCAGGGCGCCGCCCCGTCGGCATGCGGTCTCGGCGTGCAAGCGAAGCAGCAGCGTGTCCAGGTCCGGGTCGTTGCCGGTGGTCGCGGCCACCCGCGCTATCTCGGTGAGCTGTTCAAGCGGTAGGCCCCGCCTGGTGGACGGGATGCGACGCGGTTTGGCTACTCGTTTGGCCGGGTTGTCGCCCGGCCGGAGAAATCCGTCGTTCTCGGCGTGTTTGTAGAGGAATCGCAACGCGCCGATCATCGCCTCGGCGGCTCCGCGGCCGTCGCGGGCGTTGCGGTCGGTCTTGGCGTTGCGCCGTGCCTGCTCACGCATCTCGGTGATCTCGGCGATCGTCGGTTCGTCGATGCGCCGGTCGCCCCATTCGCGTTCGACTCGTTTCCAATGGGTGTTGAACGTGCGCAGGGTCGACGCGGCGGCGACCCTGGCCCGGACGGTGGGGATGTAGTCGGCGAACGTCGGCGCGGTCGGGCGGATGTCGAGGAGGTCGGCCGCGGTGATGCCCATGCGTGCGAGCAGGGTGCGCGCGGCGTCGAGTTCGGCCGCTGTGATGGCGGGGGCGAAGGTCGTCATGACTGTTCACCGCCGTCGATGCGGTCGCGGATGTCTGCGACGATGTCGGCGAGGGCGTTCTGGCAGACGATGATCAGTCGCCGCTGGTCGGGATGGGCGGCCAGCAGGACGCGGTCGCCTTTGCGCAGCCGGATCGCCTTGCGGATGTCGGCAGGGATGGCGAGTTGGCCGTTGCGTGCGATCGCGTGGCCGCCGGGCTCGCCGTCGGTGACCAGTAGTACGCCGGGCGCGGCAGGCTGGATCCGGACCGGGGTGCCCGGCGTCCAGCCCAGCGAGCCGAGCACCGCGCGTTCGGCCAGGCGGCCGGCGTGGTTGACCAACACGGAGCCGTAGACGATACGAATCCGGTCCAGCGAGGTCGGCAGCATCGGATCCAACCGCCCGCCCCGCAGGCGAGCCGGAGGCAGGCCGACGTCGGGCGGTGAGGCAGCACCGTGTTCGGCCGCCGCTGGAGCGAGCGGAGCGAACGGGAGGAAACCACCGGTGGTCGGTGTATCCGAAAGGTGTTCTAGCGCGCTAGAACACGCGATACGAGGATGGTGTCCAGGAGTACCGTAAGTGTGCGCCATCAGGGACTCGAACCCCGAACCCGCTGATTAAGAGTCATTCGGATGGGGTGTCATACCTGCATACACCGGACTTTCGTCTGATAAAACTGCCTGATCAGACATGTAACTGCTAGGTGTAAGGCGCAGTTGCATGCAGATAGATGTGTGCAGTAGTTGTGGGTACGAGGATGTGGGTAGCAGCGCCTGAAGGCGACGAATCCGCATCCCGGTAGCCACCAACTTGATGGAAGGCAGTCCGTGAGCAACCCCAAATCCGTGACCACCGAGGCGTGGCTGAATCGTTGGATCGACGAGATCCACCGCTCGAATGTTGTGCCGATCACGCATGCTCGGTACTCCCGCATCATTCAGCGGCACTTCAACCCAAGCATCGGCCATATCGCATTGGGTGAGTTGACTATTCGCGACCTCGGCCAGACCTGCGAACAGGTGTCGGATGCCCTTGCCACCCCGGCCGAGGCATACCGCATCCTGCGGGCGGCGCTCGTGTCCGCGGTGGAGAACGGCGTAATCGATCACAACGTCGCCGGGCAGGGCGCGCTATGACAGCGACGGTGGCCAAGCCGATGACGAAGAAGGCAAAGAAGGCCAAGACCCGCCGCGCTGCCAACGGTGCTCCGAGTTGCCGGTGGGTCAAGGCGAAGGGTCTCTATGTTGCACGCCAGGCGAATCCAAACCCCGATGGCAAGCCGCTCTACACCTATTCGGTGGATTACGACGCGGCACTTGAGAAGCTGCGCCTGAAGTACGATCGCGCGCTCAAGGGCCTCGACACCAGCGTGCACTCAGAATCGGTACACGCGTGGCTGGAACACTGGGTCGAAATCATCGCCAAGCGCACCGTTGTCCCGAAGACTTACAACTCATACCGCGGCATCGTCGATACGCACATCGTCCCGCTGATCGGTACGAAGAAGCTGCGCAAGCTGAAGGTCGAAGATCTCGACGAGATGTACGACCAGATCGTCGTGCGGGTGCGCGCAGAGAACAACGGGCGCTACGACGGGTTTGCCACCGCGCGACTCGCGCAGCGCGTCATGCGCGCCGCGCTGAATGCAGCCATGGCCCGCGAGGAAGTCGACCGCAATGTCGCCAAACTCTCGACGCCGCCAGGCAAGTCGAAGAAGGTCCGCCGCGCGATGACGGCCGATCAAGCAAAGGCGCTGCTGCGGACCGCATTTGAAGCCAACCACCCGCATACGGTCGCCATCGCGGTGATGCTGTTCACGGGCACGCGCCTCGGCGAGGTCATCGGACTGACGTGGGATCGAGTCGAACTGTCGACCCGCCCCGACGGCACCGGCGGCTGGGTGGATGTCTCCTGGCAGCTCCAATCGCACAAGAAGCTTCACGGCTGCGGCAAGCCCAATGCGGATAACAACTACCCGTGCGGACGTAAGCGCGGAGCGTTCTGCCCGCACGGCTTCTTCGACTTCCGACCGGACTACGAGAACGTCCACGTCCTCAACTCGCTGTTCCTGACCCGCCCCAAGGCGGGCAGCCTGCGCCAGATCCCGATGACCCCGCAGCTGAACGCGTTCATGATGTTTCAGGCGCAGAAGACGAAGGACCGGCCCGACAATCCGAACAACTTCGTGTTCCTCGACCCCCGCAAGCTGCTCGGCGCCGAACCCATTCCACCGCGCTACGCGTGGGACATGTTCAAGAGCTGCATCCTGTCCGCCGGGCTGCCGGAGGATCTCGTCAACCACGAGACCCGCCACACCACGGCCACACTCCTGAAGGAAGCCGGCGTCGATGTCGACACCATCCGGATGATCATCGGCCACACCGAGACCGAGACCACCCTGATCTATATCCACATCAACCAAGTAGCCGCACAGCAGGCACTCGACCAACTCGATGCCTTCCTCGGCTTCACCGATCTTCCCGCAGTCGCAGCGGGGCATCTGGCCCTTTCGGCCTAACCCAAATCCGCCGATACCCGGCGTAGCACGTCCAAAAGGACGAACCCCCGCGGAGCAGCCACTCCGCGGGGGTTCTCAAACACCAAATGAAGGTTGGTGCACGTTTTATGCTATCTCGCGTTCAGGACTCTCTTTCGCGCGTCACCGCTGTTCAGGCCGCCGCTGCGTGCTCGGTTGCAGTCGGCGCATGCTCGTTCATGGTCAGCTACTCGGACCTCTCCGGCCTGGCAGAGAAGTTCAGCACCGCGCACCCGTGGTCCATCCCGCTCGTGGTCGATGGTCTGGTGATCGGTGCGACGATTGCTGCCGCCGCGTTCAGGGCTGGGGGCCGTAAGGCGTACGCATGGGCGTTGCTGAGCTTCGGCGCGCTGCTGTCCATCGCAGGCAATGGTCTTGCGGCCTGGTACAACTCGGGCTCTCCGATCGGCGTAAGCATCTCCGCGGTGCCGCCCCTGGTACTGCTGCTGATCACCCACCTGACCATGATGCTGTGGTCGGAGTCCAACGAGAAGGCCGAGCAGCCCGCTGCCAAGGAGGCCGCGCCGGTGGTCGAGGAGACCACCCCCGCGCTGATCGAAACGTCGGCGCGGACCGACGTCGATAGAACTACCGAACTCCTACCCGTCGAGGTCTTGGAAGGCGCGTCGGCGGCTTGACTGCGCCCGGCCGGGCAAAAAGACACCTCGCACACACCGGTGGCTGTTCATGCCATCCCGGTGCGTCGCGCTGTGCCTGTAGTCCCGGCCCGTCATGTCGGGTTGGCCGGCCTGGCAGCCCGTTCGGGCAGGCCGACCCGACGTGACGTGCTCCGGCGACTCGGCACGGAACAGGATCCACGACCACCGCCCGGCGCCGACACGCCTTGAGCGATCCCTCCACCAACGGACTCACCTTCGCGGAGAGCACCGGTGACTATGCGTGCCCGCGTACGCGATGTCGTTATGGTGTCGTGGTGACCGCCTCGTCGCGTTAGCTTGTTCTCCGACCACTTCGGCAATGAAGAGGCGGGGGGATGTCCGCTGATGTCACCGGGTTTTTTGGAACCGTTGCGTGGTCGATGGCGTCCAAGCTGACATGACGGATAAGAAGAATCCCCGCCCCCGCTTGTCGCCTGCTCCTGGGTATGAGCCGCAGCCGGATCGTAAGCGTGGATCGCGCGAGGAGGCGGTTGTCGACTGGCCTGCGTTCTTCTGTGATGTGATGCCAGGCTGTAGTTATCACCACCGAATTCGGTCGACCTCGGCATCCGGTTGGTGCAGCTGATGGTTGACAACCGAATGCCGGTTGCGGTACCCACCAGTCGGTGGACTTAATCGACGAGGAGACCCGGACTCAGCGGTCCGGTCGGTGCGCCGAGCGTGGTGCGCCGACCGGACCGCGCCTAGCAGTTACTTGGAGCCGCCCCAGTCCTTCTCCAATTGTTCGTCTATGCATGTTCCCAACCGGTCGATCTTTCCTTTCGCCTCTTGTTGCTCGCAGTACTCGAAAGCGCGTTGTTCCGCGTCCCTATCGGGGCCTCCGGGGCCTCCGGGGGCAGCGGAGGCCGCCGCAGCCCCGAAACCCAGCGCGGCCGTTGCCGCGATTACGCCGATAGCACCGACTACGAAACGGTGAGCCATGTGTAACCCCTTCTCGATTAGAAAGCGGGTACAGAGTTGATCGACAGCTCCAAAGTTTAGAAGTCCCGCCGGGGCTCGTACGAAAGGCGCGCCATTGTCCATCGCATGCCTGGCTCGCCAATGCGCCCCAGCTATAGGTAGGCGGCTGCCTGGCAGGCTGACCGCTGGTTTCGAGGAGCTCCCAGGCATAGTCACGGGTCGGTCTCAGGCCTTGTTGGCGGCTACGTGCCCAGACTCCGTCTTGCGTCAACCCCTTGGCAGGATCTGGATGGTCGCATGATATGCGCCGGGGGTGGTGTAGCCGGAGCGACTTCGCGCTCTTAACCGCCCAGACTGTTCCACGGAGCCAGCGGACACCGGCCGTATCGGCTAGTCCGTCGCACAATCGACCACTCTGTGGCGATGTAGGGCTGGCTCGCTGCTGACGGGCTGGGCGCATTGGCGCGGAGCGGCTGCCTCCGCCGAGTGTCTGCTCCACGATGACGGCATTATCGCGGGGGCGTGCAGCATAGTGCCAGTCCCAGACTATCGTGCCGGGTTGTTCTCGTTCGGGAGGATGGCCGCGGCGGCTCAGCTACGACGGTGATCCGACCGATTTCGTCCCTAACGCGCACGAGGCTAGGACAATTGACCGTCAGTGCACGGTCAATTGTCTGTGTACAAGAGAGCTCGACTCGGCGACGTAGGGATGATATGGCGATTGTCCTTGACACCGACCAATTTGATCCGCGCGACCGGGCGGATGTGGTGGCGGCTACCGCGCAGGCGGTGTCGGCACCGGCAGCCGTCGTACACACCCACTCAGACGGCCCGGTCTACGCACGCTTCGACGGCTGGCAACTCGGTCAGCTTCAGGTGCTGCGATCATCGGTCTCCGGGTTGCGCCTGACCCGAACATCGAAACAGATTCGGAATTCACCTAGTTCGTTGCTCGCGATCCAGCTACAACAGCAAAATACCTCACGTCTGACACACGCCGAGACTCAATATGAGGTCGCAGCGGGGCAGCTGGCCGTCATAGATTTCGATCTGCCTTACCACCTCGACTGGCGTGGCGGGAAAGGACTGGCAATGTTCGTTCCGCGCGATCACCTGGGTCTGTCGGCCGACACGATCCACGCCGCGCTGATCCGGCCACAACACAGTCCGCTTTATGGCATGGTCACCAATCATATTGCCCTGATGGGTAATTCAGTCGACATGCTCGAGGCCGATGCCGGGGCATCGACCCTAGGCGATGCCTTCGTAGAAATGACGCGTGCCTTCCTGACGTCGGCCGCCACCCTTGGCAGCGAGGACGGCACCGCCGTTCCTCAAGATATTCTGCTGGCCCAGATTCGCGAATACGTGCGTCGCCAGCTGTCCGACCCAGACCTGAGCCCGGCCACAATCGCCCGTGCCCACCATATTTCGATCCGCTACCTGTACACAGTGTGTGCTCGCGCGGGACTCAGCCCCGAACAGTGGATCATCACACAGCGACTAGACCGCGCACGTGGCGACCTCGCTCGATTCGACACTCGGCACCGATCCATCGCGGCGATCGCATACAGCCATGGCTTCAGAAGTACCTCGCATTTCGCTCGACGCTTCCGTGCCGCCTACGGTATGACAGCGAGGGACTGGCGCCGGGAAGCTCTTGAACAACCAAGCAGCACAGGGCGATCGAACACCAAAGGGCAATAGAAGTCAGCGCCGCCGGCGTATCGGGCATCCTTGGACGTCCCTGTTATCGGCGACCTCGGGATCGGCGCCTGGCCCGCAGGCGGCGGCCAGCCCGGCAACACATCATGGTGCAGATGCCGCTGCATTATTAGCCGATTATGTGATGTCCGCCCGGCGTGGGTGCCAGCCGAAGTTTCGGCCCCGACATAGGTGCAGTCGCCAACCACGCCCGGGTCCCGACCTCTATAGCTGGGGGTTGCAGCCGACGACCAGCCCGGAATCCGCTGCTGGTAGATAGAAGCTGCTTGTGACAACTACAAGCTCTCGATCCAGGGGGGCTCTGCGCTTGCACACACGATGTGTCCTAAGGGCGTGTCTCACTTGGCTGCAAAGCCTACGACCACACCGACCTGTGAGAATGGGTGCGCGACAGAGGAATCGCGGTGCGCATCGCCCGCAAAGGCATCGAATCCAGCCAGAAACTTGGCAAACACCGCTGGGTGATCGAGCGGTCGATCGCCTGGCTGTTCGGCTACCGCCGCCTCAACATCCGATACGAACGCTACGCCCACCACTTCTGCGCCTTCCTCACCCTCGCAGCCACACTCACCTGCTACAAGAAACTCGCGAAAGCGAAATCAGCGGCGCGATCGGCTGCGTGTGTGTCGCGCCGGTCCGCCATACCTGATGCACGATACTGACTTCTGCACGAGCCGTGCGCGCGGCACGCGACCTTGTGAAGCTATCGCGTGCTTCATGACTGAGATTCGTAATTGGGAATGGTAGGGCGCTCGGCGCGGACGTTGTCACGCATATCGCGCTCTCACGCTCCAAACCAATAGGATAGGAGTGAGTCATGTTGCGTCGTTTTTCCGTTCTCGGGACGGTCGGCGGTAGTGTCCTTGCGCTGGCCGTGGCGGCAACCCCGCCGAGCGCGATGGCAGGCCCGGCTATGGAATGGCACTCCGCCGCCCCGTTGCCCCACGCTCTCCAAGAAGTTGGCTCGGTGGCCTTGGGTGACTACGTCTACGTAGCGGGCGGGCTCGGCCTACCGACGGAACCGGGGATTCAGCAGGTGGTTTTCTCAGATGATCACCTGCGATTCGATACGAGGACCGGTAGCTGGCAGCAGTTGGCCCCGATGCCGATCGCGCAACATCATCTCCAGGGTGTCGTGGTCAACGGAAAGATCTACTACATCGGTGGCGAGGAGGGCCCGGCACTCATTCCCAACGGGCGCGTGTGGGAATACGACCCGGTGACCGACAGCTTCACCGAGCGTGCCCGCATGCCGCTGAATCGCACACGGGGTGCCGCAGGAGTCGCCGTCCACGAGGACAAGATCTACGTTGCGGGTGGTTACAACGGGATTCTCGCGGCACTGCCATATTTCGACGTGTACGACCCTGCAACCGACACCTGGACGCCTCTGCCGGATATGCCCAACGCCCGCGAACACCTTGGAGCTGTAGTGGTCGACGGCAAGCTCTACGCCGTCGGTGGGCGGTTCGTGATTCAGCCGGCGTTCATCAGGCCGACCGACGTGTTCGACTTCGGGACACAGACCTGGAACACAGGTTGGCCGATTCCGCGTGGTCGCGGAGGTCTGGGCGTGGCGGCGATCGGCGACAAGATATACGCTTTCGGAGGTGAGGGCGTCGGACCATCATTCGACTACACCGACGTTCTCGATACCGCCACCATGAGGTGGACGCAGAGGACGCCGATGCCGGTCGGGCGCCACGGCATTCAAGCGGCGGTAGTCGACAATCGCGTCGTCCTCGCCGGAGGTGCGGAAATCAGTGTGTATTGGCCTACAGCGGATGTCCAGGTGTTCCAGCCGTGACCGGGTATGTACGAACCGCCGCGGTGGTCTTCGTCGCCGCGGTCATGGCCGCGGCGGTGTTCGGTGCCGGTCGTATCACGGCCGACCGTGGGCCGATATCGGTGCCGAATCAGGTCGATACTGGGTTCGCTCAAGATATGCGTGAGCACCACAGCCAGGCGGCGACAATGTCGTTGGCGATCCTGGATCGGGCACAGAATCAAGAGGTTCGCCGGCTCGCGCTCGATATCGGCACGTCGCAACTGATGGAGATCGGGACCCTTGGTGGCTGGCTGACCATGTGGGCTCAACCGGAACAGAGCGATCATACGATGAGCTGGATGCCCGCCGATCCACAGCACACCGATCATTCGATGGGTATGGCATCGGGCCCCGATATGCAGAAGCTATCCACGCTCCCGGTCGTGGAAGCCGAACGACTCTTCCTGAAACTCATGCGGACACACCACCTTGCCGGAATACATATGACGCATGTTGCCCGAGACCGCGCGAACACCCCACAAATCAGGGATTTAGCCAGGACGATGGTAGCTGCGCAACAACTAGACGTCGCCCGTATCGATCACCTGGCATCCGTTCTCTGAACGTGACGCTCGCGAATCCCGCCCGGCGAACCCTTTTCCACTACAACGATTTCGCCCACATCGAACTGCGGCACCACCACCGCACCTGCACTACAGGTCCTGGATCTCACCTGCCTTCACCGGGTCGCGGGAGGAGATCGACGCGGCGTCGATACATGCCGAAGATGAGGGCACCTTAACGGGGCTGAATCATCTCCTGCCCTGCCGGGCCACAGGAAACTCGCGAAAGCGAAATCAACGACGTGAGACACGATCTAAGTGCTGTTTCGCACAGGGCATTGAGGGTCCTTAGGTAGGGCAGGGGGGATCCACGCCCTACCAGCGGGTTTCACTGCCGGGAGGGCGCAATTCGGATGGGTGCGGAGGCCGGTCGGGAGTCAGACGTAGAGGCTGACCAGTCCGCGCAGTGCCTTGATTTCTTTGGCCTGACTGGCGACCTGGACACGCAGGGTCTGGTTTTCCTGCTTGAGCGTGGAGGCCACGTCGCGCGGGTCGCTCGTGTGGTCGTGTGCCGGTTCGGTGGCCTTCACGGCGACCGAATGGATCTGCAACGGGGAGCGGGTGGCCTGGTGCTTTGCCTTCTTGATGGTCGGCGCGGCGAAGAGCTTGGCCTCCTTGGCCCACAGGTGCAGCGTGGAGACGGCGGGGCCGTTGTTGAATTGGCCGGCGACGGCGATTGCGGCTTGGTTCTGGTTCATGCCGTCGTCGCGGGCCTGTACGAGCAATTCCATGGCGGTGCTGCGTGTTTCGGGCGAGTACGGGGTGGGAAAAGGCATGGTTGTCTCCAGAAACATGGTGGTTGTGGGTTGTCGGGCGTGCGCCCGGAGTTATCCGGTGGCTCTGCGGAGCCGCTGCTCGTAGGCATCGAGGGTCATGCCGAGGAATGCGATCATTCGGCCGTTGTCTTCGATGCCGTATGCGCGGATGTGGTTCATCTCCGCGGTGAAGGCGTCCGGGCTGGGGCCGCCGGACTCGCGTGGTGGCCCCCGCCGGTGCGTCGACGTTTGGGCAAGTCGGTGTAGGCGATGTCCTCGTCGACTTCCCAAGGACCGCCATCTATTTGGGAGGCGAGCATCGCATCACCGGTATGCGGTCACGAGGGCTTTAATTCCGGTCGGGTCCGTTGGGGCAGGGCGCTTTAGCGCACATCGGTGAAGGGGGCGTAGGTGTCGGGGGTGAATTCGGAGCCCAAGCCGTAGATGCTGAGGGTCGATGCCCACCGGCCGCTGCGGTTGCGCCACACGTTGCCGTTCTTGTCCTTGACCGCGAGGTTTGTGGGGACCAGTGCCAGCCGGTTCCAGGTGCGCGGCGGCAGGATGGTGGCGGGGAACTTCGTGGCCGGCGGCGCGGTCCAGCCGGCCTTTTCGATGACGTCGAGGATCTGGTCCAGGCTGTTTCGCGCTGCGGTCTTGCCGGTGTCGGTGAGGTCGTTCCAGCTGCTGCGATAAGCCGTGCGGGTGCGTGCGGGGCCGTCCCAAATCTGCTTGGCGAGGGCGTCGCGGTGCTTGTCGCGGACCTGTGCGGTGCTGGTCGCGTCGTCGAGTTCCTTTTTCAGGGTGTCGAGTATCGGGTTTGTGATGATGGACCAGCCGAGGCGCTGGATGGTCTCGTCGAGCCACGTACGAGCTTTGGTGAGTTCGGCGTGGGTAAGGTTGCTCATGAGTTCCCTTGGTGTTGAAGGATTTCGGTGGCGATCTGACCGGCGAGGGGGCGTAGTGCGACCACTTCCCAGCCGGTCGCGGCTTCGATCCACATCTCGGCGTTTTCGCCTTCGACGCTGCACGAGTCCGGGAAGGTGGCGAAGTATTCGGCGATGACGCCGAGCACGAGGTTTTCGAGGTCTTGGTGCGCGACGGCGTTGGCCGTCACGCAGCGTCGAGAGCGTCGTCGTTGGTCGAGTAGTCGGGGTCCTCAGGTAGCCACAGTTCCGTGGTGGCTATGAGCACCGCTCGGGGTTTCACAAACTCAGGCACAGATACATACATACACCTAGAAGTTTAAAGGTGTATGGATTGACTGTTCAGGGGTGCGCTCATTCCCTACTACCGCTATGTCATGGCAGGCATTGCCTACGGGATGTACGCGTAGATGAAGGAGGACGTGCTGGCCGGAGCGCTGGAAGTGAAGCCGTTGTGCTGGACGGTGGCCTGCGCGTCCAAGCTGATCAAGCTGCCCGCGTTCAGCGTCCGGTTGGTAGCGCTGACGACGGCGGTGCCGGAGTCGTTCTGACCGATCGTCGTCGTGGTGCCGGTGACGGTCGCGCCGTCGATATTGAGCCGCAACGTAGCGTCAGTCGACCCGAGCTGTGGTCCAGTGATGACGAGAGCGGCGCTGATCGTGACGCCCTTGCCGGGGTTGGGCACCACCAACCTGTTCGAAGTCACGGCGCTTTTCGGGAAGTTGCCGGTATCTGCGGACCAACCCAGTACCTGTCCGTACGACGTAGGTGGGTTGAAGCTCGAACCAAGGACGGCTTTCACCGGCTCGAACTTCACGCCGGTCCACAGCACTGCGGTGCCGAGGCTGATGGTCTGGATTTCGGTGGCGCCGATCGAGATCTTGCTCAGCGCGTTCGCGCCGAGGGTGCCTGCCATCAGGCCGTCCTCAGATAGATGGTGTTGCTGTCCTTGACCCCGATGGCGGTGAACTGTGCTTCCGATCCGACCCAGAGTGTGAGGGTGCGGGCACCTGTGCTGTCGGAACCGCTGATGTATCCAGTCGCCAGCTTCGACAGGGCAATAGCGGCGCCGGGGGCGATCTTGGTGTTGGTGACGCTGCCGTCGGTCGGCACTCGCTGGTCGGAAAGGCGCGAATCATCGCCTGCGGCAGCGGTTCCGGTGGTGGCACCCAGCGTGAGGCTCGATGTTCCGGCGCCGAGGACCGAGCGTGCTGCCGCGGCCGTGGTGGCGGTGAGTACGGCGCGGCCGGTGGCGGTAGCGTCGGTGATGTCGGTGGTGCTGGTGCTCACCGCGCCGGTGCGTCCGTTGACGCTCGATACCGGTGATGCCGGGTAGGTGCGCTCGCGCCAGTTGGCGAGTTGGTTGGCGGGCTCGCCGATCAGTTGCCAGTCGGTGCCCTTATCGGTTCTGGTGCACCAGTCGCCCCGCTGTCCGGCTAAGGCCAGCATCGCTGTCTGGTTCGCCACCGCGCCGAGGAACTCGGTCAGTGCGATCGCGGGCAGGATGGCGGCAGGTAGCTTGCCGGTGCCGTCGACCTGGACTGCGGTGTCAGCAAGCGACAGCGAGGACTGTGCGGCGGAGTCCAAGTCTGCCTTGGGGATTCCAGCGCCGGGGCGTTGGTATGCGCTGTCGGCGCGACCCAGTGAATTCTGTACGCCGGTCGCCAGGTCGGCGGTCGAGATGCCACCGCTGGGGCGGGTGTATTTCGCGGCGACGTCGGCGACTTCTGCTTTGGTTGCCCATCCGGCGACGACGGGGTGTTCGAATGTGCCGCCGAGTTCGCCAGGTGCACCGCCGGGGAGCATGATGCCGCCCTTGATGGTTCGGTCGGCGTTGGGGATTCCGCTCGATACGGTCTCTGCGGCGTGCTCGGCCCAGTGTTGAGCGGTGGCTGCTGATTCGGCGGCATTCGTCTTCGACGTGCCTGCCGCAGTCGCGGCGGCAGTGGCGCTATCGCGGGCGGCTTGGGCGTCGCCGCGTGCCAGGGTCGCCGAATTCGCCGACGCGGCAGCATCATTGGCGGAGGTTTGCGCCGCAGAGCGGGCATCACCTGCTTGGGTGGCTGCTATGGCGGCGGCGGTGGCTTTGGTTGCGGCATTGCCGGATTCAGCGACGGCGGTTGTCGCGGCGGCGGCGGCCTGATCGCGTGCACCGCCTGCGTTCGTGGCTGCTGTGCTGGCGGTGGTGGCCGAGGTGGCGGCGGCTCGTGCTGAGGTGTCGGCAGCTGATGCGCCAGCGACCGCGACCCCCGCGGATGCGAGTGCTTCGTCCGCCTTGCTGGATGCGGTGGCTGCGGCGGAAGTCGCGTTGGACAGGGCCGGGACTGCGAGGTCGACTGGGGTCGGCCCGGACGACATTGCGAACCGTAAACCCGTTGCGGTGACGATGACCGAGTCGATACCACGCCCTGGCTCGCCTTGATCGCCACGGATGCGGATGCCCGCGCCTTTGGCGGGCCACGCCACGCCGGACCAGAAATAGACCAGATTGTCGTCCAGGACGAGGTAGCACGCGCCGCTGTCGTCGGGACCGAGGCCGGTGGGCAGCTGGGCGTAGGTGTTCTTGATCCCATTCATGGCGATGCCGTGCCCGTCTCGGCCGGGTACTGGGACCAGGACACCGCCTGTCGGCAGCGCTGGGCTTGCACCGAGAGTCGGGGTATTCGGTGGCAGGCCGATGATCACGTCAGCCATCTATTTCGCCTTCCACCGTTTGACCGCACCGACGGCCAGCGCATCAGGCTCGGCGGCGGGGTTGGCCTTGAACATGAGATAGACCGGGGTGCGGTCGGGAATCGGTGTGGCGATGTTTTCGCGCACGGTGAGGGTGGCCAGATCCTCTTGGATGGTGAAAGCCCATCGCGCAGGGGCGGTTTCGCTACCGACGAGTAGATAGAGTTCGCTACCCGCGGGGAAGTTGCCTGTCTGCCAACGGAATTGCCAGATCAGGCCGGAGTGGTTTTTGAGATGGACGACGAGCTTGGGTGCGCCGAGTCCGATTTCCCACCTATCGCTCATCGGGTTTCCCAGTCGGGGTCGTCGGCGGTGAGGGCTTCGGTCAGGTCGTCCATGTAGCAGCCGGTCATGCCGGGCTGGCACATCATCACGTAGAGGTCGCCGTACTTGTCGATCCGCTCGAGTGCCTCCATATCGCGCTGCATGTGCCTGGCGTAGGCGATCGTCGCGGCGTTCGTGGCGGCCTCGGTCGATGCGCCCTGGGGGTCGTAGTCGGGATCATCGGTTCTGATCGCCGCATACAGGCCGGGCACTGCATAGTTGTGGATGTACCGGCGTGCCGCCTCGAGATCCTGATGGCCGATGTAGCGGCGGCTGGCGAAGCCATCGAGTGCGTTGGCGACGAAGAATTCCTTGATGTGCTTGAGCTTGTCGGGCATGGCCTATCGCAATACGTAGAAGGGGACCTTGGACGATTCGTTGTATTTGAGGTTCTTCTCCTCGATCGAGGACGGCATGGCAGACCAGGCGCCCGAATAGCAGTACTGCGCGCGCGGAAACGCTTGTCCGGCAGCGGGAGTGATCTTGTTCATCGTGATGCACAAGAACGACGAGCACGTTTGCCCGAGCGAGGTGAGTTGCAGCGTGCCGACTGCGAAGACGTCACCTTGTTTCGCAGTGATCGAGGTTCCGAGATTGAACCTGTACTCGGTGTTGGTGGCGCCGAAGCTTCCGCGCATATCGACTGCCGCGGAGATCGGGTTGAGTAGCGTCACGTTGCCGGTCTTGGTGTCGACGGAGTACACGCCGATGTAAAACCCGTTGATGCCGAACGCCGTGATCGAATCGCCGGTGATGAACCCGACCTCTTTATAGGTGCGGTCGCGCTGGGCCTGGATGTAGCCCATTTCGAGGGTGCAGCCTCCGTGGCCGGCGGGTTGGTAGTCCGGGACCGTGCGCAGACTGTGGGAGTGGCTGCCGCCGCTGCTACCGCCGCCCGATGAGGTGGACGAGGCTGCGCCGAAGGTCAATTGCGAGCGAGGGAAGGTGGTGTCTTCGGTCTTGCCGAGTGACTGCCACATTGGCGAGCCGACCGGGACCTGAGTCAGGCTCGGCTTATCGCCCAACGGCTGTTCGACGTTGTCCTTGAACGTACCGCGCACGTCCTGGAACGACCTTTTGATACCACCGGTCATCACGGCGACCGCGGTGTCTTTGTTCAGGTCAGATCCGAACTTGGACCCGATCTGGAATGCGCCGTCCGGCGGCGTGCCTACCGGGAACGTCATGCCTGGGCTCCCCGATACTCGGCCAGTTCGGCACGCAGCGCAGCGATTTCCACACGGCTAGCGGCCAACTCTGCTTTCGTGGCAGCCAATTCTGTTCGTAGGGAGGCGATTTCGGATTGATAGCGGGTGGAGTCCTCGCGGCTTTGCCGAAGCACGCTGTCGAGCTGCGCGGCGACACCGGACAGCTGCACCGACAGCAGTTCGACGCGCTGATCGTTGAGCACCGCAGCGGCGGCCTCAATGCGGCCCAGGCGCTCGATGCGCCGGATCCGGAACCCGCCGACGAAGGCGAGGATGGGCCGCACAAGCTCACGGACTTTCGGCACGGCCGCCGCCGCGATCGTAAGGACCGCGACGACGACCGACGCCCACACCACCCACGGATGGGTGTCGGGCATAGGGTTACCGTGCCTCGCTCGATGCCACCGCTTCGCCTGCGATGTTGTGCAGCAGCGAAATCAGTGCAGCCAGGCCGGCGGCACCGAGGCTGGCGGTCCAATCGGCATCGAGCACGCCAGTGAACACCACCAGGCTGCCGGCCAGAGATTGGGCGAAGGTCTTAACCGCTCGCTTGCCAGAATCGAGCAGGCCCTCGCGAGTGAATACATCAGCCATATTCAGTTGTCCTTCAGTGCGTTTTAGTTCGTGGTCTTGTCAGGGCAGTCGGTGGCCGGACAGGCGCGGGCGCAGGCGGGTGCCTTCAGCTCGGCGAGTTTTTCGACCACGGTCTTGTTATCCAGCTCGGGCCACCCGCCGTACTGGCCGGCGTCGCGTTGGCCCACGCCACACAGCTGCTCACGCACGTCCTTCACGTCGCTGCCGATGGGGCCGACGTAGGTGGACAGGCACTCGTAGATCAGGGCCTTCAGATCTTCTGGGGTGTAGGGCAAGTCATCCTCCTGGGTGGTGCTGAAAAGGGCTTCAAGTCCGGCGCGTGTGCCGCGGAATGCGTTGACATCGAGGGCGTAACCGGCGACCTGGCCCTGGTCGGAGAACTGGTAGACACCGACGATGTTGCCGCCGTAGCCTGACCAGCCTTCGTGGGTGTCGCCGGGATACAGGGCGCTGGCGTGCCCGCTGCCCTCGACGTAGTTGCTCGACATCAGAGGCGGCAGACCCGAGAGGTCCGCGCGCCCGTAGTGGCCGTTCCAGAACCAGCGCGGCAGATAGACAAGGTTCACGTGGTACCCGCGGCGGCTGAATTCCGCGAGCATCTCCCGCGTCAGATCGATTCCACCGGAACCGAGTTCGACATCGAGCATCACTGGGATGGTCTTGTCTGGCTCGATGGCCGTGTAGTTGTCGACCTGGGCACTGGCCGAAACACCCTCGCGCACATAGTGATACGCGCCGAACAGCAGCCCATTGCGGCGAGCGCTGTCGCGCTGGTCGCGGTAGAACGGACTCCAGTAGTCATCACCTTCGGTGGCCTTGGCGATCACGTAGGAGAATCCTTCGGCCGCGACCTGAGCCATGTCCAGGCCCGCCTGATAGCTGGCGATATCGATGCCGAAGTGGGTAGACACCGTGTGTTCCTCCCTCGCCGGTGGAGTGGGTTCGGGTGCTTCGGCGCCGGGTTCGGTGGCTCCAGCCAGCCATGGCTGCGGGTCGATCTGGGATCCGGCCGCCCACACGCTGGGGTGTACTTCGAAATGGCAGTGCGGGCCGGTGGATTCACCGTTGCTGCCCACGTACGCGATCAATTGCCCGGCCACGACCTGATCGCCCTGACTCAGGCCGGTGGCGTAGGCGTCCCACATGTGCCCGTAGACCGTGGTGCCGCCGCCTGCCTCCTGCGGATGATCCAGCACGATCCACTGCCCGAACCCGCTGGCAGCACCGATATAGGCGACGGTGCCGGACTGAGCCGCGTAGATGGGGGTGCCGTCCGCGGCGGCGAAGTCCAGACCCAGATGCATCGCGCCCCAGCGGGGACCGAAACCGGACGCGATCGTATAAGTCCCCTGCTCGAGGGGCATGCAGCGAACCAACGAAAACTCCAACGACTAGGGAAGCGACCGCGGCGATGGCGGCGGAGAGAACCAAGACAAGGCCGGTACGCGACGGACCAGCTGTCCCGATTTTCACCCGGCGAGCAGGCAAGCGGTAGATGTTTGCCCGCCCGTCGGCTGGAACCGGTGGCA
This sequence comes from Nocardia sp. CA-128927, assembly GCF_050955855.1. Taxonomy (NCBI): domain Bacteria; kingdom Bacillati; phylum Actinomycetota; class Actinomycetes; order Mycobacteriales; family Nocardiaceae; genus Nocardia; species Nocardia sp. CA-128927. The sequence continues at coordinate 2,109,914 of NZ_CP192087.1, forward strand.
CGGATTGTCAGGAGTTGAGCACGCGCGCTTCGTTGATCTCGACCTCGGGTTCGGAGATGTCGCCGCGCGCCCGGAACATCGCCAGCAACGCGACTCGCTCCTGATCGGTGAGGGTGTCGACGTCGGGCAGCACGATCGCCTCGGGCTCGGGAGTGTCCATGGGCACCCACCGCGATCCGGGGTTCCAATTGGTGACCGGGCCACGTGGGGGTCGCGCAAGCTTCTTGGTCTGCTTCGGCAGATCCTTCACATCGATCTTGCCGTGCTGATCGGCCCGCCGCGCTAGCCATGGGCCGAACCCGTAGCCGCACTCGACCAGGTGCTTGGAGATGATGCTGGCCCACGCCGGCGGGATCGGCACACCGGCCGGGCCTAGTCCCTCGACGTTCATCAACGCGGCGGCGAAGTGATCTTCCGGATCGTCGAAGTCGGTGTTTTCGAGAGTTTTGAACATCGAATGTTGCTTCCTTTATTCAGTTTTGGATCAGATGACGCCGAGGTCCTGGATGAGGCTGATGATTTCGCGCAGCTGCTCCCACGCCTTGAGCACGGGATCCTGTAGGTCGCGCTGGCCGATCGTGATCCGCCAGCCGGGGGCCTGCTCGCGATTCCAGGCCAGTGACACTTGCGAGACGCGATCGACGAACACTCGTCCCGGCGCCATGCCGCGCACGGTCGAGCCGACGCGATCGCCGAGGTAGAAGTGTCCGAATCCCTTGCCGCCGATATGGAACGGCGCACCATCGGCCACCACCACTTCATGGCTGGTCGTCTCGCGCGTCGCCCATTGGCCGGCTCGCATCGCTAGCAGCCAGCCCAGGCTGTATGCCTTGTCCGCGCCTTCCTGGAAGTGCTCGTGGTAGTGCGACCAGCCGGCCTTGGCCTTGCGGTCCGCGAACCCCCATCGGCCGAAACTGAACAGCACGTCGGTGTACAGCGGGGCCAGCAGCCGGTCTAAAGCCCCTCCCACCGGGGGTATGAACACGGCGGCGGCGATCAGGTCCCCTACGGTCTGCACGGCCGCGCCGATGAGTTCGTTCACGCCCGCAGGGCTGTGGCCTCCGGCTATGACGTTGGTCGCGGTCGCGGGTTTGACTGTGAATTCAGAGGTTTGGATGCCGGTGTGCGGTCCGTCTCTGTAGATCACCCACGGCGCGGCCGGCAGGGTGCCCTTGAACGTGGGGTCGTAGTACTCCGGCGGAATCGACGGGTCGTTGATGATGTCGATGCCCTCTTGCAGGCCGTCCTTGCCGATGTTGGCGAAGGCGCGCACCAGTCCGCCGAACAGGTCACCGAAAAAGCTTGTGCCCGTAGTGAATCCTGAGCGGTCTTCCAAATCGATGACCAAGCAGCCGTAGCGCAGGTTCGCGCCCGGCCACGGTTCAGGATCGCCGGGCAGGAACCGGCGGAAGGTCCACGTGAGCTGTGCGTCGGCCACGATCTTCTTCGACGCGTCGTGCAGGGACTTCATCCGCGAAATCACCAGCGCGGGCATGGAATTGTCGGAGCCGATCGCGTCGGGCTTGACCACCATCGACCACGTCGAGCGCCCTTCGGTGGGCCAGTAGGCCGGGTCGAGCGGGTCGGCTCCCAGGTCCCACCATTGGCCGTTGAGGCGCATGATGTTCAGGTGGGCCGTCAGCTTCAGTGCCCACTTCGCCGGGCCGAAGCAGTTGTGCACCGTAATGCCTTCTGCGACAAAGCGATGCGCGTCCTCGACGGCCATGTCGTAGACGTCTTCCTCACCGGCGTAGGTGAAGGACACGACACGTTCGGTCAGGCCGTGATCGGTGACGAGTTCTCCACCGACGCCGATGTTTTGGGCCTGAACCCATCCATTCGGGGTGAGGACTCGGTGATCTGCGGTGAGGCGTAGCGTCTTTCCGCTTTCGGTGACCAGGTCGTACACACCCTGCACGCCGGTGCGCCACGACCCGGTTTCCGAGCGGTGCGCTTTGCCGTCGACCAGCACTTCGCACGGGCGCCCGGCCAGATCCTTGATCGCCCGTAGTGCGGGTAATCCGTTCTCCCGCACTAGGATTCTCGTCTCACCGGACAGGCAGAACCAGAGCTTTGGGAACTGGACCTCCGGGGGGAGGAACGGGTTTGGGTAGCAGATAATGTGCAGAAGCTCGGCGTAGTCATGTCGGAACGCCATCGCGAGCACGCCGGTGCCGTCCTCGTTCTTGCGGACAGTGAACGAATCTAGGCGTCCTGACCAGCGAATATTGTCCTTGTCGACAGTCAGGTGGATATTGGACGTGGTGCGCTTGTCGAGGTTAACTACCCATTCGCTGATCCAGTAGTCAAGGGGCAGTTCGATGTTCGCCATACCGACGTCGTTATTGACCTCGGTGATCTCGGCGCTGATGATGTTGTTGACGCGACCACGCAAGGCCCAGTTGCCATCCCAGATCCGCACCAGCGGCGGGGCCAGGCGCTGATGGCGTTCCTTCGCGACGTCGGCCTTGAACTGGGCATAGGCGGCGTCGAAATCGATGGTGTCGACGCTCATTCGAGCCCCCACGGCCGCGACCACGTACGCGGGCAGCGCACCTGAACACCCACCCCCGCGTCAGCGTCGGTGACCGCTACTGGGAGCTGAATTGCCTTGGTATAGGCGGGAAGTGGGTAGTTGAACGTCACTCCGCCCATCAGCGACCACACCTGGCTGCCGGCCGGATCGCGCAACATGTCCTCGTGCGGATCGGTGTCGATCCGGAACACCTGGCCCGGCTTCTGCTTGGGCATCTGGATCTTGCGGGTCTTGTCGTCCTCGCCGCGCCCGAAGGTGCCGTCCCCGAAACTGAAGTCAGGGATCGTCCACCGGGCACCGCCTTGCAGCACCCACTTCATCCAGATCGGTTGGTCTGTAGGGTTTTCCACCGTGACGGCGCCCGTGCCTGAGGTGTCCGAGCCGAGCACCCAGGTGTCGGTGTGGTCGTCCTCGTACCACCACGGATCCCCGCTGACCACGGTCATGACCACCCGAGCGGACTTGAGCAAGTTCGGGTCACGCTCAGGCTTGAACTGTGGCTGCTCGCCCAGGCGCACCTTGAGATAGCGGCGACCCGATTCCTCGGTGGTGATCCAGATCTTCGTGTCGCGGTCGTAGCTCCAGGCTTTGCGCCACTCGCTGTCGTTGAATTGCCAAGTGTCGCCGTTGTATCCGTCGATCCAGACGCCGAAGACGATGTCGCGGCGCAGGAACCGGTGACCGGCGTAACTGGCACCGATTTGATGGGCGTGCTCGGTGTAGATGGTCTTGACGGGCGCGTCGAACAGGCCCTCGATATCGGTGCCGAGCAGGACGCCCTGATCGCCCTGGCCAGGACCGGAGATCGTGAACCAGGCTCCGTTGCAGCCCTCGACTTCGACGAGTGTGCGGTTATCCACGAAGGTTTCGCCTATTCAGTTGTTATTCAGTTGTGGGAGTGCGTGTTTCAACGCTTGATGTATGCCGCCGCGTTCTGCTGCTGGCGAATTGCGTTCTTGCGCAACGCTTCATCGATGTTTGTGACGTGGTAGTGGATGTGTTCCTCGACGACCTTCTGCGCGCCGGAGATGCCTTGCTGGACCGCGGTCTGCGCACCGGAGACACCCGAGTTCATCGCCTTGGCTGCCGAGCTGTTGTTCCACTCGTGCTTGATGACCTGGTTCAGCTGGTTGTCCGGGTCGTTCGCGGCCGAGATCGCCTGCGAGAGGAATCCGTTGCCCGAGATACCCAGGTCCGAGGTGAACTGGTTCCAGGTGTTTTTAAAGAACCCGCCGCCCTTGCCGTCGGTGCCCAGGGCGCTGTCCCAGATCGCCTTGTAGTGCTGGGGATCTCGGGTGGTCATCGCCGCGGTCCGATATGCCTCCTCGGCCGCATCGGTAGGCGAGGTTGTCTGGGGCTGGATCGATCCGGCCGGGCTGGCGTTGGGGTCGGGCTGGTCGAGGTCGGACGGCGTGGTGGCACCGGGGGTGTCGGTCTTGGTGCCGCTGTTGCCGGTCGCCAGACCCGTCGCGGCCGAGTCCGGATCAGGTTGGGTCTGGGTGATGTCACCGTCGGGGTTGTCCGTGGGTACCTGGGTTGCGCCCAGCTCACCGGTAGCCAGGCCGTTCTTGGCGTCGGCGAGGACATCGGGATCGGGTTCGGTGCCCTTGCCGGAGCCGCTGCTGGACATCCCGGCACCGGTGGTGTCGGGATTGTTCTGCGGTGCGGGCTTCTGATCCTTGGGGTTGCCGGTCTTGGCCTGCGACAGCGTCTTGATCGCGTTGGCTGCTGCTGCCACGACCTGAGTGAGGGTGTCGACGAATTCCGAAGGGCCAGAAGGGATACGGAAGGTCTTCATCCCCGGTATGGCACCCGACAGGCTGCTGAGCTGGCCCACCATGTTCTGCCACTGCTCGTTGGTGAAAACGGGCTCGGACTTGCCGGACAGGTTCCATCCCCAGCCGCCATGAGGCAGCCAACCGCCCTGGTCATAGCCGTGCCCTTGACCCCACATGGTGCCCAGGTCATCGCCCCAGCGCGCCCGGTAGTAGCGCAGCGCCGCCGAGATGTTCGCGTCGACGTTCGTACGGTCGTTGGGTAGTGCGGGATTTCGATAGGCGGCGAAAGTGCCAGGGATGACCTGCAAGACGCCGACGCCTTCATTTCCGCCGCTGTTGATGTCCTGGATCTGCTGGATGACGTTCGGATCGCCGCCCGATTCCGAGCTGATCTGCGCCAAGGTCAGCCGGATATTGCGCTCGTCAGCCGCCCAGCCCTCGCGCTCGAGGGCCGCGATGACGTTCGGGCGCCACTGCTGGGCACCGGCAGCGATATCGAACGGCGTGATTCCCGCGTCCTGGGAATTGCCGATCGCGGTGGTGAGCTGGTTCATCACCGCGGCGAACATGGCGTTGGGGATCTGCTCCACCGCGGAGTTGCCCACCTTGGGCATGGACTGGCGCAGCGTGGCCAGCGGCTGCCACAGCAACTGCTGAATCCGGCTCGTCGCCGCGGCGTTCCCGTCCCACCCCTCACCAGGGATGGCGGTCCCGGTGACGTTGCCCAGTGCCCGCGCCAGAGCCCAGTGCACGTGGGAACGATGGTCGGCCATGGTCGTCGAGCCGTAGGCTCCCTCGCCGTCACCGACATAGGCCCTGTTGAGGATGTTGTGGCCAAACGGCTGATGGATCAGTTCCAGCGTGGAGGCAAGGAAGTTGCTGGCGATCCACGACGACAGCTTCTGCATGCCGGGGGTGTCATCGGTGCCGTCGGAAAAGTCGCCGGCCTGGCCGGTCGAGTGATAGGAACCGGGCTCGTTGCGATATCCCGAGGTGAGCTGAATGTTGGGGAATCGCTCGGTGATCACCGACTTCATCCAGTCGACAATCGGACCGTTGCCCGTGGCCTGCGGGACGACGCCGCCGGTCTGGAACGCGCCCGCGAATCGCTCGCCGAGTCCGGAGATCCGTTGCTGGACTGCGGAAATGCCGCCGGAGCGGGCTGCGGCGTTCATGCCGTGGACCCAGTCCGGGCCGACCGCGCGCACGAACTCCGGCCGCATGATGCCTTCGCCGCCACCGACCGCGATGATCTGGTTGTCGACGCCAGGGGTGTAGCCGGGGATGACACCGCCGGTTTGGTAGCCGCTGAGCGGTGTGAAGTCGCCCTTCCATTCCGGCAGTGAGGGAAGGATGGCCCGCACGGAGTTCCACGCGTTCTTCAGGCCGCCGTCGAAGACGGACTGGATAAGCCAGTTGATCGGATCCGCGACGGCCTTCTTGATGCCAGCGAAAGCCGTGCCGATCGCGGCGACCTTGCTGGTGAAAGCCGCTTCCACGGGATCTAGCGCGGCGGTCAGTTTCGGCAGGATCTCGGCGTTGAGCTTGCTGATGTCGGATTCGATGCCGGTCAGCAGCCCGCCCCAGGACTTCAGGGCTCCGTTCTCGCCTAGCAGGCCCTCGAACGCGTCCTTGAGCCCTGTGATCGCGGTGCCCAGTTCCTCGACGGGAGCCTTGGCAGCTTCGGCGGGGCCCTTGGCGTCGCCCAGCCCTTGATTGAGCGAGGTCAGCGCGGCGGCTGCGTCGATCAGCGCGGTCTTGAGCTTGGTGACGACGTCGATGAACTCGTTGTGCGCCTTGGTCGCCGCGGCGTAATCGGGTGCCGGAACCTGGCCCTGCGGGGCGGGGTTCTGCTTCGGGTCCAGGATCGGCAGTGGAGCAGCAGGGTTCTGCCCGTCCTTGTTCTCGGCCGGCGGCTGATCCGCGGGCGGTGCCACGGGGTTCTTCACCGCGTTCGGATCGAGCCAGGTCGGGATTTCCTGCTTGTTGGTCGCCTGCTTCTCGAAGCTGTCGGCGGCGAGTCCGTAGTGGTTGAGCAGGTTGTCGATCGCGGACTGCTCGCTGGTGTACATCGAGATCCGCGCACGGACGGCTGCGGTGATGTCGGCGGTGGCGGCCTTGGCCTGGGCGCGTGCCTCTTCCTCGGTCTTGCCGTGCTGCTTGGCCGAGTAGTACGCCGAGGACGCCTGTTCGTCGTAGGCGTCCTTGATCGACTTGATCTCGTCGTAGAGGCGGCTGCCGGCTTCGGAGGCTTTGGTGTCGATGATGCCTTCGGCGGTGATGTCGACCTGGCCCTTGCCGTTGAGGTCCAGATTCGCCAGAGCGCGAACGGAATCGGCGGCGCTCTTGTTCGCGTCTTCGTAGGTCAGCCAGTTCTTGTTCTGGCGGGCGAGGGCATCGCTTAGCTGCTTGACCGCGTCGGCGGCGTCGCGGTTGCCGTCGGCGATCGCCTCCATCGCCGTCTTGACCGAGTTGGCCGAGGAGGCGGTGTCGATGATCTCCTTGCGCATCCGGTCCATCTCGTCGGCGGCTTCCTTGCCGCCGTCCTTGATGCCCAAGAGCTTGGTGCGGAACTCTTCGAACTTGGCGTTGTTGCCGGTCAGCGCGTTGGTGATCTGGGTTTCGCTGTAGCCGGTCTTGGCGATCGCGTCCTTGAGCGTTTGGGCCGCGGTGGCGTTGTCGTTGAGGATCTCCGCGTCGGTCCGGAGGTAGGTGCCGTCGGGCCGCTGATGACGGGTCTGGAATCGGCTGACGGTCCGGTCCCAGCCGCTCGAGCGGTCGTCGATCGTGTCCTGGAGGCGTTTCTGGTAGTCCTGGTACTGCCCCAGGACCGTGCCCTTGACCTCGTCGTTGATCGCGCCACCGGACGCGCCGAGCTGGGTGTTGAGGTCTTCCTTGAACTTGATGCCCATCTGGCGGGCTTGCTCGGTGCGCTTGTTGAGATCGTCGATCTTGCGGTCGGTCTCATCGACGCTCGACATCACCGAGGTGACGACAGCGATCGCCGCGACCGCGCCCACGCTGAACCAGCCACCCATGGATCCGACGAGGCTGTTCACGCCACGGGCGATCCCGGTGAACGCCTTGGTGGCCGTGGTCTGGATGCCGGCGAACGCGCCGCTGACCATGCCCTGCATCCGGCTCAGACCGGGGCGTAGGCGCTCGGTGTTGCTGACGGTGTCGTAGGTGCCGCGGACCGAATCGCTGATGTCGCGGAAGTGGCCGCGAGCGTTGCCGGCCCCGGTCCTGATGGCCGCGAACGCGTCGGCGACCTTGGACTTGATGTCGGCGAAGGTCCCCGACAGGGATTTCATCGTGTAGAGCGCCGCGAATGCGGTCAGCAGCCCTTCCACGACTGTGGCGGCCGGCCCGAAGGACATGACCGCGCTCACCACGGACTGGATGGCCTCGGCCAGTTGCTGGGCGATATCGAGGGTGAACCCGAAATTGTCCAGGACCGGGCCTGCGAGCTGGGTGAACGCCGAGACGAGCGAGGTCACCGTGCCCCAGAGCTGGGTGACCTTGTCGTTGATCGCGGTGAACACGCGGCGGATGGACTCGGCGCCCTCGGCGGACTTGGTCCACGCCTCGAACTTGGCGGTGGACTTGTCGAGGCTGGCCAGCAGGCCGTCCCCGTCACCGCGCAGCGCCTGGAAGAACCCGCGCAGCCCACCGAAGGTGTTGGCGATGACGCGGCCGAACTGCTGCATCTTCTCGATGCCGCGGTCGATGGCCAGATTCAGCTCACCGGTTTCGCGGGCCGCGGAGACCCGGTTGGAGAATCGGTCGGTCGACTTCGCCAGCGCCTCACCCAGGCGCGGCAGTACCGCCGAACCCGCCGTGGTGAGGTCGATGAAGATCTGCGACATCGGCGCGGCGGCCTGCGCCAGCCCACGGAATCCGCCGGCGGTGTTGGCCAGGAAGGTCGCGAAATCGCGCTGTGCGGCGGTCGTGTTGAACACCGACAGGGACTGCTTGAGCCCGGAGTTGAGTTCGGTGTTGATCGCGGCGAACCCGAGCCGCATCAGCGGCAGATGCTTGGTCGCCACATCCCGGAACAGCGGACCCACACCGTTGGCGAGCGCGTCTTCGGCGTCGTGGCGCAGCGAGGTCCATTCCGGGCCGAGGGAGCGAACCTGCTGGACGAAGTCCTTCGCGTTGGGGGCGAGCTTGTCCAGTTCCTCCTGGAACTTCTTCGACGTGGCGCTCTGCCCGAGATCGCGCAGCATCTTCTGCTGGTTGCGCAGCGCATCGTCGTAGGACTCGACGGCTTGGCGGATCCGCCGCTGAGCATCGTCGTTGGAGTCGGCGACCTGCTGGACGATGACGCCGACCTGCTCTTGGGATTCGGCCAGGCGCTCATTGGCATCGATCAGCGCTTCTTTGGCGGCCAGGACCTGCTCGTCGCCCTCGACGCCCTTGGCACTGGCATTGGCTGCGTCGTCGTGAGCCTTCTGATTGGTCTTGGTCGCTTGGTCGGCGTTGTAGTTCGCCTCGTCGCGGTTGTAGACGGCCTCGGCGATATCGAGCCAGTCCGCGCTCGGATCTGCGGAGGTCTTCCACAGGTTCTTCTCCGCGCGCAGCGCCGCGAGCTTCGCGCCACGCTCGGACAGGGCCGTGCCCTTGAGCGCGTCGTTGAGGTCGCGAATCTTCTCCGCGGCGGCTTCACGCGCCTTGGTCAGCGACTTCTGCGCGTCGGTGCTGTTCCTCAGCGCGGTCTGCACGGTCTTTTCCGCACCGGCGACCTGGCGGGCACCACTCGCGGCGGTGCGGTCCGCATCACGGCGGGCGACGGCGAGGTTGTCGGTGGCCGTCCCGACCTGCCTGATTGCATCGGCCTGCTTGTCGGCTGCGTCCTCCTGGTCAGTTGCGGAGGTCTTACTGGCCTGACCGGCTGCCTTGAACGCGCTGACGATGCCCTTGCTGCCGATGACCAGAGCAGCGATACCGGCACCCGCGGCGGTGACGACCGCAGGAACGGCCGCCAGCGACGCCATGGCCTGACCCAGAGCCGAGATCAACGGCATCAGATTGACCGCGCCGAACGCCGCCATCGCCACCGCCGAGGACGTGGCGATCTGGCCGACACTCGACAGGTATCGGCCCATGAAGATGAGCTTGTTGTTGAGTGCGTCCCACTTCTCGCCGACACCGAGGTTGATCCGCTCCATGCCGCGCAGCAGCGGGTTGCGGGTCGACTGGTTGTTCAGATTGGTGCGGGCGTGGTTGTAGAGCGTCCGCGAGCCTTCGTAGCGGTTCTCGACCGAGTTGAGGCGTCGGTAGTAGTCGACGCGGTTACTCAGTGCGCGATTGAGACGCTCGTTGGCCGAGGTCAGTTGCGCGGTGTCGCCGGTGCCGGCCTGTTCCACGCGTTGGCGTGCCACAGCCGCGGAGGTGACGGCCTGCTCGATGCTCGCGCGCTGCGACAGCAAGGTCTTGTACTGCTGCTGGTCGCGATCGACGGTGGTCGCAGCGAGAGTCGCGGCGCGGATCGCGTCCTTGTCCGACTTCAGGACCGGGCGGCGGCGATCATTCCAACCCTGCTTGACTTCGCGTTCGACCTGATAGAGGTGCTCGTCCTTCGAGCCGAGTTCGACGGGATTGCCCATCTGCGCGCGCATGGACGCGGTTTGGCGGGCGATGAGGTCTCTGTAGAAGTCCTCATCGTGCGGGGCGACTTTGCGGACATCGCGGAACTCGTCGCGCAGCTTTTCCACATCGGCGCGGGCGCGTCGCAGCGGCTCGCGGGCAGCCTCGTATGCGCGGCGCGCGGTGTCGGAGCGGTCGCGGGAGGTGTCGAGGTTGGTCCGTGCCTTACTGCGGCCACTGGAGCTGGCGCGCCGGTCACCGAGCACCTTCGCCGCGTCGGCTTCGACCAGCTGTTCGGCCTTCTGCGCCCGGATGACCGCGGTGTGCAGGCGCTTGATGTCGCCGATGGCCTTGTCGTGCTGCTTGGCGGCATTGCGGTAGCGCTTAGCTGCGGCGTCGCCGTCCTGAGTCAGGATGCCAGCGGCGGTGATGTCCTGTTCTGCGGCGCTGAGGCGGCTCGCGCGTGCTCGACCGGTCCGACCAGCCGCAGTGCGGGAGTTCTCGGCCTCGTCGGCGAGCTTGCGGCGTTCCTGCTCGACGCGCTCGGTGTACTTGAGCGAGTCGCGGAATTCGTCGTGTAGTCGCTTCGCGTCGGCACGGGCACGTTGAAGTGGTTCGCGGGCGGCGGCGTAGGCGTCCTGGCTGGAATCGACGCGGCGCTGCGCGGCATCGACTCGCCGAGTAGCGCCGCGCTTGGCGCGATCGCTGAAACCGCTGTCCGGATCCAGGATCGGCGCGGTCTGATCGATGGTCTGCTTCTGCGACTGCTGGGCATCACGCAGCGACGTGTGCAGCCGCTTGATCTTGGCGATCGCCTTGTCGTGCTCCCGCGCGGCATTGCGGTACTGGCGGGCGAAAGCCTCGGAATACTCCGAAAGTGGGCCAGCACCAGAGATATTCGTGTCGGCCTCGAGCGAGCGGCTCGCCCGTTGAGTGCGCCGTTGTGCTGCGGCCTCGGCGGCAGATCGAAGACGTTCACGTGTCGGCGCGGCCTTGGTGTCGGCCTCGGAGCTGGCCTTCTCGCGCAGCTCTTCGCGCAGGGTCCGGGCGCGTTCCTTGGCGCGAGCGTCGGACAGGATCCGCTCGGTGCTGTTCTGCGCGCGTGCTCTCGCCCGCGCCTTTTCGTTGGCGATGCTGCGGGCCAGCCTCGCCTGCTCGTCAGCGGCGAGCGTGTCCTTGGTGCGACGAGGCCGTTGGCCTGGCCGGGATTCGGCTTTGTCGAGTTCTCTTCGGCGGGCTTCGGATTCGGCGCGGGCATTGCGAGCACCGCGTTCGCGGGAACGGCGCTCACCCTCGCGGTCGGCCCGATCGTCGTGCGCGGCGCGACGCCGTTCGTCTCCGTCGTTGTAGCCGTCCCGGAACGCTTCGCCGTGCTCGCGGCCCCGCGCGTAGGCGTCGTTGACTTGCTCGGCGTGACGCTCCGCGCTCTTGTTGAGGCTGGCCTCGAGCTCGCGGACCGCCTTCTCGATCTTGTCTTTGAAGTTGGTCAGGTCCGGGGAAACGGTGATCTTGATATGACCAGCGGTAAACGCCATTTGCCCGAACCCTTTATTCAGTTGTCGATAGTCAGAACCCCAGCTCGGCCATCGCGACGGCGAGGTTGTCGCGCTCTCGGCCGGCGCGCAGCACATCCAGCGCGGAGACCGGCCGCGGCAGTGGCTCCACCTTGGGCGCCTGGGCTTTCGGCGGCAGATTGATCGCGACCATCGTGGCCGTGTTCTGCTGGATCAGATCGCCGATGGTCAGCAGTAGCCGGGCGGTCAGGTCGTAGCCGGCCGAGGAGGTTGGCCCCAGTGTCTTTGTGCTGCTGGGTGATTCACCCTCGGGCTCGTTTTCCTCGAGCCACAGCAGGTGTTCGGCCAGACCGGGATCGAGTGCCTGGGCAGCGCGGTAGCGCGAGCCATCGGGCAGTTGCCGCAGGAAGCGGATTAGCTTCGCCCACGGCAACTCGCCCCGGAAGAAATCAAGTAGATCCACATGCCAGTACGCGTGGAGATCCCACTCGATCGCCTCGTAGTGCCTCTGGAGAAGCGCTACGAGGCCGACTCGCCCCCCGGCAGCTCACCCGCCCCGGCATCGGCGCCCTGATTGAAATGCACATTGATGTCATCGATCAGCGCCAGCGCCACGTCCACCACCTCGTTGCGGATCAGCTCCCACACCTTCGGGAAAACGTCGGCACCGACGAGCGCTTCGAGCATCGGAATCAGCTCGTCGACGGAGACATACTCACCCGCGTCAGCCAGTTTTGCCAGCGCCAGCGATCGTTCCAGGCCGTCGGGGGCGGTGATCAATACCGGGGGATCGAAGGCGTCGAGCACATACGGCGGCGGCGGGGTGTAATTCTTCTTCGCCTCGCGCACCAGCTTGGCCCACGCGGACTCGGCGGGCTCGGCAGTGATCTTTTTCGGCGACTTGGTGGACGCGGCAGCCACGATGATCGACTCCTGTTTTAAGTTGTGGATGTTGTTGTGCCCGTTTACTTTCCGGCAGGACGAGTCGCGGGAGCCTTGGGCTTGCGATCGGCAGGATCGGCGTCGGCAGATTCGACGGCGGCCGGAACAACGGTGCTGGTAACACTCTTGCGGACATAACCCGCGCACGCCAGATTATTAGCCTGCTCGGGCGAATGGACGGTCACCTCGACGCCCGCGGGGGACGCCAGAACGACGGGAACGGTGGCGGTCATGCGTGAAACACCTTCCAACGGAACGAGTTCGAGAAACTGAGCAGGGCCACCGGCCCGGTGTCGCGGATCGTGTGATCGCCGCGACACCGGACGCGATGGTGGGGGACCGGCTTAGGAGCCGGTGCCAGCGGTGAAGCCAGCCTTGCCCGCCAGAGCCTTCCAACCCGGTCCGGCGAGCACGGTCTTGATGGCGTAGCCGGTGGACTCGTCGAGCTTCGCCGAGGCGGTGAAACCGTAGGAGATGACCTCGTCCTGCTTCCAGGACTGCTCAGTGACCTCCGTGATCACCATCTTCGGGACCACCTTGATCACGTAGATCAGAGTCGAACCCGCACCGTCGACACCGATGAAGAGCGCGCGGTGATAGGTGATGCTCGGGGAGGTCGGGTCGGCGAACTCGGTCTCGCCCGTGGTGGGGTTGTACTTCACCGTCGCCATGTCGCGGTTGTGATAAAGCTCCAGGTTCGCCTTGTGCGTCTCCTGGCCGGTCCACGCAATCTTCGTGGTCCTCTTGGTCATATCGGTTCGGGCCGACTCCAGAAGACCCCACGCCTCCACCTCGCTGGTCTCGGTCTCCGGGGTGAAGGTCGGCGCGCCGTCCTTGCTGATATGGCCGAGCGAGGTGAATCCCGCAGTCTTCAGATCGACCAGGTCAGCGCTGGCCCCGGTAGTGAACGCGGCCGGGATCTCGACACTCATCGGCGCGATAAGAACCGCACCAGACAGCGGCTTGAGCAGCAAACTCTGCTTGAGGTCGCGAACGACGTTGATGTCCGCCATGCGGGCACTCCCTTATTCAGTTGTGTATTCAGTTGTTTCAAGCCGCGACAGACCGCGGCCCGAGGTAGCCGGCGGCGCGCAACAGCGTCACCGGATCGTCTTTGAGCAGCCCAAGGCCGGTATTGCAGCCGTGACACAAAAGGCCCCTGACCTGGCCGGTTCCACCGTGCTGATGGTCAACAACCAGTGGCTTTTCCGAAGCCGGGGTATCGCAGATCGCACAGACCCCGTCCTGCTCTGCCAGTAGCTGCTGGTAGGTGGCTCGGTCGATTCCGTAGCGGCCCCGCAACTTTCGGTCCGCCGCGCATGTGCGGCACTGCCGCTCGATGCCGTGGCGCTTGTTCGGATTGCGGTGAAACTCGCTGGCGGGCAGGAGGTTCCAGCAGCCGGTACAGGTATGCAATTGTGGTGATTCCCTTACTGCGGCCGGAACGAGAACCAGTACGAGGACTCGATGAATCGGTTGTCGCTGGATAAGTCCGGGGTCTGTACGGTGCCGATCTCTTCCTCGGTCGCATCGATCACGACGCCGCCGACCTTGGTGGCGCTGGCGGCGAGGATGCGGTTGCGTACCTGGTGCGCGGTTCGCCATGCCTTCGGGCGGGTGTCGTCCACGACAACCACCGCGACCAACGCGCGGTCGGTGACGCCGTCGCGCGAGACTCCGCCACCGATGCGGTTGACCGCGATGATCGGGGCGAGGCGCGGCCATTCCTGCGGATCCGGCAGCGCCGTGCAGGTCCATCCGAGGTCCTCGAGCAGCGCCATGGCCACGACCTCGGAGTCCGGGAACGTCATCGCTTCCACTTCTCCGTGAGGTATTTGCGTTCGATGTCGGCGACCACAGATCGCAGCCGCCGGTTATCGCCGCCGAGGGTGTGCCGACCCGCGTAGCGCGGTGGATATCCGCCTGGCTGCACCCGGTTCCTGACGTCGGGCCGGGGATAGTCCTTGGCCTTGTTGACGTTGTCGAACTCCACGGCTGCGGCGTAGTCGGCTTCCACCAGCAGCTCGGCAGCTGGGCGAAGCGGGTCGGTGCCGGTGGTAGCCAGGAACCCGAGCCGAATCCGGGCCGAATTCATCAGGACCCGAGTCCGGCCTTTCGGGACACGTCCCATGAACAGTGCTTTGGCTTCCTGCGCGATCGACTTGAGCGCCTGATCCATCGGTTCGCCTTGCATCACCGCCTCGACAGCGGGGTTTGTCGGCGAACCAGATGGCGCTTTGGCGTCCTCGCCGAACCAGTGCAAGTGGAAGTTGTACGCCATCAGCCCTCGATCCGGCGCAGCTGAACCATCACGCCCGGAGACCAGCCGGTCACCGGATGCTTGGGCCGCTGCGGACGACCGACGACGTGGTACTGATCGCCGTCGGGAAGCTCAATCAGGTCGTTGGCCAACACATCTGAGCCGACGGGGCAGTACAAGGTGACGTCATAACGAGCCAAGTCCCGTCCCGCTGTGGGCACACCGTTGGGGTTCGGCTCGTCCTGGCCGCGGTAGTCGATCACCACACCAGAGATCGGGTGGTGCTCGACGTAGCTGGTGTCGCCGAACTTGTCCCGCGCGGGCCGACGCCACACAACCACGGTGTCGCCGTGCAGATTGGGCAGCATCACGCCGACCACCTCACCGGCGCGATACCGAGCACGCCGACACGTCGTCGACGCTGACGCAACGGCGCGAGTTCCTCAGTGCTGAAGAACAATTCGCCCGTCGCGGCGTTGTCGGACAGTCGGGTGGTGTACCCGCCGGTGGCCTGATAGGACACACCGGCGGGGTTACGCACCACCCGCAGCACTGCCGCACACACCGCGCGGGTCGCGTTGGTGCGCACCAACTGCGGCACCGCGGCGGGCCCGCCGGCCAGCCGAGGCACCAGCGTCATCAGCAGGGCCTCGGCTTCGAGGATCTTCGTCTCGGCGAACACGAGCTGGCGTTCGGTCAGCTCTCCCTCATACGAAGCGATCAGATCCTGACGGCTGGCGAACACACCCATCGCGTTAGGCCCCCTCGCCAGCGGGCTTGCGGGTACGGCGCTTCGGTGCTGCGGGCGCTTGGGCCTCGACAGTGGCCGCCTCACCGGCCCCCGCGGTGTCTGCGGGGGCCGGGGCGGGTCCTGCCCAGGCGCCCGGATTGGTGATCAGCGTCGCTGCCCAGTCCGGCACCGGGTCGCCGGGTGCGAACCAGAACGTCCGCCCCTCGGCATCGAGCACACACACATGCGAAATCAGTTCTGACACAACGATCTCCGCTCAGAAGACCGTCGCGACGAACAACGACTTGGGATCCTCGAGCACCGGCAAGGTCAGCGCGTCGACCACGGTGGTCTCCTTGAACGGAGGACCCGACTTCACGATCACGCCGGTGATGCCGGGCGCGTCTTCGAAGGTCATGTCGCTCTGGGCGGCGTTGACCAGCTCGAGCGCGGTGGCGGTGATGCCCCACTTCACCGAGCCCAGTCGGCCGGCCGGAGGCACGAA
The DNA here is from genome assembly GCF_050955855.1 of Nocardia sp. CA-128927. Taxonomy (NCBI): domain Bacteria; kingdom Bacillati; phylum Actinomycetota; class Actinomycetes; order Mycobacteriales; family Nocardiaceae; genus Nocardia; species Nocardia sp. CA-128927. The sequence goes on from NZ_CP192087.1 coordinate 2,125,768, forward strand.
GATCACCCGGTTCTCGTCGATCACGCGCCGGTCCACGCCGTCGACCCGGATCGAGGTGTCATACACCTCGGCGATCGCGGGCAGATTGAAATCGTCGAGGACGTTGTTGACGATCGAGCGCGAAATGATCTGTGGCGCACCAGCAATGCTCGCGGCGTAGGTGCGGAACTCGGCGTTTCGCTGAAGCAGCGACGCGATCTTGCGCGAGATGATCATGCCCGCCGGGGCGAACCCATTGTCGGCGATGTACTTCTCGGTATAGGTCGCCAGATCGGTGACGATCGGCGCGGTCGGGTCGGTCCACGCCTTGCCTGCGGTCACGAAGTGATCAGCCGGGACCTCGAAATCGGCCTTGAGGTACAGGCCGTTCTCGCCGTTGAGCTGGATTTTGCCCGACTGGAGCAGCTCGCCACGAGCAACCTCGAGCCGGTTTCGAATTGCGTTGACCGCCAACGTGATGTCGTCGTAGATGGCGCCGGTGATCGCGGCCAGCGAACCACCCTTCTGGCGGGCACGCTCGAGCTGGAGCCGCTCGAGTTCACCCTTCATGCCCTGGACGCTGATCGGCAAAAGGTCGATCTCGCGCGTCTCGAAGTAGTCCCTCTCGATCTGCGGGATGTTGCCGTCGAAGGCGCGGAACTGCGCGGTGCGGTTGACTCGCGTGGTGTTGACCAGCTTGACCGTCTGCTCCTGCACGAGCTGGTCGGGCAGGAATGCGCCCAGCTTGTGATCCGCGGGCAGCGGTACTTCACGCGCGAAAATGGTCGCCGAATCGGGATGGACCGGCGCGTCGAAAACAAGGCTCACTGGGGCCTCCGCCTATTCAGTTGTTATTCAGTTGTTTTGGGCTGGCAGGCCAGGATCAGAAGAACTTGAACCAGGCACTGAGCGCAGACTTGGCTTCCGGGGTAAGGCCGTTGCCTACCGGGAGCTTGGATTCCTTGATCGCGCCCGGACCGAACCACAGCGGCGCGGCTTCGTCGGTACCGGTCGGGGTGAACGCATCCCACAGAAAGCCAGCGGGGACGTCGCGGCCCTCGGCGGTCGCGGTCTTGTCGTACGGGCCGTACTTGCCCTGACTCGGACCAGCCGCGGTGATCTTGGCCAGCACGATGCCCGACGGCAGATGACCATCAGGCATCTGCGCGGCGGTGAACTTCGACATATCGAGGGTGACCGACGCGCGGCCGGCCTGGGCCGAGACATCGGCGTAGACCCAGACCCGCGAATCACTGCCGAACCGGCCAGTCTTGCGGATAGCGATATTGCTCATGGATGCTCCAGAAGTGTGATTAGGCAGCGGCCTTGGGGAAACGGCGCGCCGCCTCAGCCAGGCCGGCCGATCGCGTCGAACCCTTCAAGGTCGCGCCGGGGGAACCCTGCCCGTAGTTCGGGTAGGTGCTCTTCGGTTCAGCAGCAGCGGCGCCGGAGGTGTCTTCACCGAACAGGGCCTGAAGGTGAGTGACCACCTTCGCGCCATCGATCTCACCGTCGTCGGTGCAGAACGCGCCGATGTTGGCCGTGGAGACAAACGAATCGAGCCGCTTGCCCTTGACCACCGTGGAGGCATAGCCACGCAGCTGGGCTTCCTGCAACACCGGCAGCAGCTCGTTGCGTGCTTGGGTGCGCCCCTCAGCCCGAGCGGTCTCGACCGCATCCGCTTGTGCGCGTTCGGAATCCGAGAGCTGCGCACCGCGTAGCTCGTCGATCTCATCGCGCAGCGCCTGCACTTCCTCTGGGGTGAGACCGGCAGGCTTTGCCTTGGATCGGTTCTCGTGCACGCGTGCCTTGTGCTTCCAGTACGCGGCCTGCTGTGCGGTGCTCATCTCGGCCAGCGGCGTGCCGTCGGGATAACCGTGCTTGTTCAGCGTCGGCTCACCGTCGTCGGCAGGTGCGTCATCGAGATCTGCTGCGATGGCGCTCACCTCCTCGACATCGGGTGCGACATCGTCTGCGGCGGGGGTGGGGTGCTCGTCGGCGCGCTGCTTGCTCATATTCAGTTGTGGTTCCCTTGTCGGGTAATGGGTTGGGGGATAGACGAATTCGTGCCCGTGACGGGTCTCGCCTGTTCTGTCACCGCGAAGGCGGGAGATTCAGTCACGCATCGGCGAGGATGCGCTGATAGCGCTGGACCTGGGCCTGCTGCCATGCCATACGCGGATTGTCCGCGGACAGACCCCGCGAGCGTGACACCGCGAGCAGCTTCTGGGCGATCGGCAGCTGCCGTCGCGCGATCTGGCGCGGATAATCTTCCAGGTCAACAACATTGGTGACACTTGGATCGGTGAACCGTGGCACCGGCGCACCGCGCTGCTTGGGCACCAGGACCGCTTGCAGCTCGCCGTGCTCGTCGACGCGATACTTGGTGCGATGCAACTGCTTGGCCGCCGTACCGCCCGCGTCGTCGTACAAACGCTTCAGATCCTCGGCGTTCAAGGCGCGCCCCGGATCTGAGCCTTCCTTAACCGGAAGAACCGTGCAGTTACAGCCCGTGTGCATCGCTCGAAGCTCATCGGTTCGGTAGATCCGATCCGCCGCGACGATGCACATACCGCACACCGTCCCGGACTTCGACCGCTCCGGATGGATGATCCGCCGATACCCGATCACGTCGAGATCCACGATCCCGGCCTGCTTCATCAGTTGCGACTCCGCCTCCCTCTCGGCGAGGGAAACGTTCGTGGCTAGCTCCATTTTCACACGGTTTGCTGCCACGTCCAGAGCATCACCAGGATCTCTGCCAGCATCGACCATCTTGCGGTACTGGCGCGCCGGCCGATTCCACACTTCGGTCGCAGGCAAACGATGCGACACCCCCGCAGGTGTGCGCACCACCTTCGGCTCAGCGAAGCGGTACGGACGCGCGGTCGAATACAGCCGCACCTCATCCGGGACCTCCGGCACGAAATCACCGAGGTCGGTGCCCATCTCGTCCAGATACCGGCGCTGCGCCGCCGCGGTCATCGACACCGACTTACGCTGCGCAGCGACCGACACCTGCGCCGCCTTGTGCGAAAACTCTTCCACCTCAGACCCGTTGAACGGATCGGTCATCCGCCACAGCACCTGAACCCGGTCCTGTGCATCCAACAACAGAAGATGACGACGCCGCGAGTGCGCCATCAGGATCTTCAGCAGCATGCCCGCCACCATCAGGCAGCCTCGGGCAACGCTTCAGCGGCACCGGCCGCCGCGCCTGCACCCTGCGTCGGTGCCGAGTTCGCTGCGGAGTCGCCACCGAAGTTCGGCATCTGCGCCGCCGCCGACTCCGAGGCCATCGACTCCTCCATCAGCTCGGTTTCGTTCAACTTGGCGACCATCGGGTCCAGCTCCAGCAGCTCCACCACCTGGCGCTTACGCGAGAGAACACCGCGGGTCGAGTTCACCGCATCCGCGCGCACGGCCAGCGGAATGTTCTCGGTCTTGCCCCACTGCAACCGGATCCCAGCCACCCGCGCAGCCTGACCAGACAGCGCGAAGACCATCTGCCACAACAGAATCCACTGCGGAGCCTGCCGTGCTTGACGGTCAGAGATCTTGTCGGTCAGCCCTTCCCTCATCATCGCCGCCCCCTCGGCGGTTTGATTCGTGCCGTCCGGTGCGAGCATGTGCATCGGGATCCGCGTGCACACCCCGAATTCCTTGACGTCGTCCCTGATCGCGGAGAGCAGCGGGGTCAAATCGGTGGCGCCGGACTCCCAGAAATCCACATCCGGCGGGACGACCCACAGCGTCCCCGGATCGGCCTGGAAGACGTCGGCGAGATTGGCATCGGCCAGATCGCGGATGAGTGAATCGTCGTTGCCGTCACTGAAATCCGCGCCACCGTCGAGATCGCCGCGGATGGCCCGCTGCTTGAAACTCTGGTACCAGCTGATCACCATCCGGTGCACGATGCCGTCGGCGATTCTGTCCAAAAGATCGAGGTGAGGCTCATATTCACCGAGCGCCATCTTGTTCTCGAACCTGACCATCGGGATACCGCCGTAGTCCTCGAGCCCAGCGACCGTGGTCGCCTCGGCCTGGGTCCACTGGTCGATATTGAACTCGTCGGCGTGCTGGCCCGGCTCGCGGACGAACACGAAGCGCTGATTCGGCAGGAACAGCAACGCCTTCTGCTGATCGTTGATCTTGTCCTCGAACACCTTCACCGCAGCGACCAGATGCCGCGGGTTCAGAGGATCCTTCTCGCCCACGCAGTACCGCGGATCCTCAGCCAGCAGCAAAGGCACCGAACCGGCCGGCGCGCCATCGAGCGGCGGCACGATCGTCACATACGACTCACCCAACGTGTACAGGTAGGTCTGCATATCCCGTTGCAGCGCAGCAAAACCCGATACATCCTGCACCTGGCGCGCGATGTCGTCGCCGTCGAGATCGCGGTCCGCATCGGTATACACGCCCTTGAGCACCGACCGATCCGCCATCGCGTCGATCGCCATGATCGCGTAATTCGGACGCGCTTTCCTGAGCAGTTCCCTGAACGTCTCGCGATACTTCTCGTTGATGTTCGGCAGCGGCGCATCACCGATGTAATGCGACCACAACAACTCCAGCCGCTCACGCCTGGTCTTGGGCGTCGTCGCGGTCTCCACCCGCGGCTTCCGCGGCAGCTTCTCGTCGAACTTCTTCATCAGGTACTCGAACCACCACTCCGATGGCTGCGTCTTCTGTTCCTGACCTGCCATATTCAGTTGTCCTGTCTGCTAACGCACACGCACGGCGACCCGGCGCCGGCTCTTCTTCCCGATGCCCTTGGCCACCGCGTCCAGCCGGGCCTGCCACGCCAGAACCGACGCCACCGCGGCGTCGATCTTGTGCGGGGAATCCGGGTTCTCCTTGCGGATTTGCACGCCCTTGGGTGTCTCGGCGCGGCGCGCGTTCAGCACGTGAGCGCGCAGCCGAAGCTCACCGTCGTGGCACAGCTTCGCGTCGAGTACGGCCTCGACGAATTCGCGAAGCGCCTCAACGGTCCTGTATGCGCGCGAGCCGGTCATCCACCACTCGATGGGGTGGGCCTGACTGGACTTCACCTTCAGGTGCGGGCCGTACTTCGCTTCCCACGCAGCGACATTGGCTTCCCATCTCGCCGGATCGGCGTAGAACGCGACGACGTTGTAGGTCCGGAACGCCTGGAGAATCTTGGCCTCAACGTCGGGCTCGGGAACTTCCCACCCGTCCGCGTGTACACCCGGCGGCTGCTCCCAGATCTCGAGCGGAACAATCAGCCCATCCCATACCCGACATGCGATCAGCGCCGTCGCATCGGTCACACCCCTGCGCCGGCGGCGCGAACCGTCGAAGCCCAGCGTGATCACATCGCCAGGGGCCAGCGGCTCCGGCATGTGGTTCGGGGGGCCGACCGCGTCCCACTCGTATTGCGCGATCCACGCGTTCTCCGCGCTGGTGGGTGAGTTGAACCAGTATCGGAACGAGGACACCACGTCGTTGCGGGGATCGCCGATCGCCTCGACATAGCCTTCGATGTCATTCCAGAGGGCGCAATCGCCATACGAATCAAGCAGTGCTGCACGGACTTTGGACTCATCCTCCAGCTCCTCAGGAGAAATCACCCCGTATCGGTGATCGAAGAGCTGGCGCGGATGCCGCTTCAGCTTCCCGGCAAGGACGTCCTGAATCAGCCTGTAGGTCTGCTCGGCGATCGAATCCTCACCGGGCATGTACATCGTCGTCGTCTCGACTGCGAACGTCTCGGCCGTACGGCGACGCTTGCGCAGATTCCGAGTCAGCGTTTTGTAGGTTTGCCGCAGCTCAGGACGGTTATACAAGTGAGTTTCATCAAAGAGGGTGAGGGTGTCCTTGCCGCCGTCCTTACTGGATGCCGAACTGGTCGACGGCACGATTTCCCCGCCGCCAGGAATCAGGATCCGGGTCAGGCCGGCGTCATCACGACGCGGCAAAGCGTGCCGAAGCGGCCCCTCGGTCAAATTCAAATAGATGGTGTCGTACACCAAGCCGGCCTGGCCCTCTTCTGTTGCGACACAACGAATAAAGGGGTTCTTGAGCCGCTTGCCCATCGGCTCGCCGGGAGCGTAGACGTACTCGAAATCTCCGCCCCAGTCATCGCGGAACACTTCGCCGCCTTGCGCCCAGCCAGCGAACCGGCACGGCCCCAGAGCCTCGAAAAGCCCTATCAATGCGGCGATTTCACTTTTCGCGCATCCCTTGGGTCTGCTCAGGAAGACATGGTCGTAGATGCGGCGGCCGTCTTCGCCCAGGGCGTAGGTGTCGACGACGAAACCCACGTATTCATCGACGATCGGCGACACCGAATCGCCACCGACGTCGCCGGGGCCGTGGACCGCGTAATGCTCGAGCCAGGCCACAGCGAGCCAACCCAGCGAGCGTTCACGATCATGATCGGGGTGGGTGACGATATCGTGCGGCACCTAGGCACCCCGCAAGAGCCTGGCCTTGCGCTCCTCGGCGAACGGCACCACCCGACCACCGCCGGTTTCCGGCGCATCGGTGTCGTCGGCGTCGGTGGCCGGCGGCTTGATCCGCACGCGGGCACGCTGAAGGTCGTCCTCGGTAAGGCGCAGCGCCGCACCCAAGGTCGTGGTGACCGCCTTGTAGTTTTCCGAGCCCGGTCGCGACAGATACCGCTCGATGAGCGGGAGCGTCATCCACAACTGAAACCAGGTGCCGGGACCGTAGAGCCGCGCCTGCGGCAGACTCGCCAACTGCTCATAGATCGCGCGCCCACGAGGGCCTACGTCGATGTATTCAGGGATCTCCGGGACGTCGCCCTCATTCGGGGTCGACTCGATCTCGGTCCAGCCATCGATACCGAGCAGCGGATCAGCATTACGCCGTTGCCTGTCCTCGGGATTCTTCGGCGCCGGACCACTTCTGCGGCCAGCCATATTCAGTTGTGCTCCCGTGTCGGGGTCAGGTCCCGCACGCTCGTCGAATGGCGGCCCTGGCGGCACACCACCGACGCTGCGACGGTTCAGAATTGCGCGTTGTTTTCACCCGCTTCGCACACCCGAGCTGGCAGACGCGCCCCTGCCAAGCTGTGAAGAGGAGATAGAGAAACAGCCAGGGCGGCAGGATTCGAACCTGCAACCGGCGGTTTTGGAGACCGCTGCTCTACCGAATTGAGCTACGCCCCACTACCTCACCAACGGTAACGACCCGATCGGCGAGTTCAAGATGATTGAGATCCGGCACGAGGCTACTCACGTGCCAGAGCCGTGCGGCTAGCGAAGTCCGGGATGTTTCCTGAGCGAATCGGGGTGTCGTGCAGCACGTTTCAACGCTGCACGCGCTTCAACCGACTCGGCGTTGGTCTTTACCTTGTGGCAGGAGCTACACGCGGCCTGCAAATTCTCCACATCATCTGACCCGCCACGGGCGTAGTTGATGACGTGGTCGGCCTCGACCGCACGGACCGTGCAGTCGGGATAGCGCAGCTGGCAGATGTATCCGTCACGCTCGAGCACCAGTGGTCGGTTCTTTCGATGCAGCGCACTCACCTGCCGAGTGCCACCTGAAACCCACGCCACGCCATCACCTATATGAAGTTGTTTACCCTGATTATCTCAGGCTGTTCCCCTTGCAACCAGACCAATTGGTTTGGCAGCGCTGTTGTGCATAGGATTTGAGACCCACAATCTCAGCGAACAGCGAGGAAATGCTCACAGTGAAGCGAAACAGGGCCATTGCCGGACTGGCGATCGCTGGCGTGATGACGGCCGCGGCCATTGTCGGCTGCTCGTCGACCGACAGCGCCAGCAGCGCAGCCACTTCCACGCAGCCAGCCGCGCTGTCCTCGGCAGCGGCGACCAGCAGTAGCGCTGGCACCGTGCGGCAACCGACCCGCGCCGACTGGGACGACATGCGAACCAACACAGCCAAATATGCAGGCTGGACGTTCACCGTCTTCGGGCGCGTGGTCGACCGCGACGAAATGGGCACCACCGACCTGTCCGTTCGAGCAGACATCGACGCTCCGGCCAGCGCGGCGATCACCAAGAGCTCCGACTGGGGCAAACCCCTGTGGCTCACTGGCACCTCGCCGGCCTTCCTCGGCCTCAAACGCAACGACGTCTTCACCGCGGTGATCACCATCTCCGGCACATCGACGAACCCGAAAGACCCGAAGTCCGGCTACCCCGTCGCCAGCGCGGGGCAAATGACGCTGACCGGCCGCGCAAGCTGACCCCGTCGGTAACCTGTAACCAGCCGTACATTGCAAGGAAATCACTCGCCGCACCAAACAATCCAAAAGTAGATGCGGCTCTTAACAAATCAGTCGCATCTATCCCAGATTGCCGGAATCGCAATCGAATCCCCGGTGCGCGCTGAACAACACAACTACACAACACCACAGGTCGGCGTACCGCCGCAACTCCAACCACGCGTGATTGAAATCCATCCGCGGCAGCGGAACCGGTCCGCGGATCCGGCCTTCTCGAATTCGTGTGGGTACTGCACACGTTTGTCGGGCGGCATCGATACGCTGAGAAGCGGCATGGTTGCCCTCCTCAGGTACGCGGCCCCGGCCGGCGCGAAAGCACCGACCGGGGCCGCTCCATATCTCACGCAGAACGACTCACAACCTCGACGGCCTCGAGACTGTTCATGAACTCCGTAGCCGCAGAGTCGTACGCGTAGAACGCATCACGCATCTTGCGGGCCGCGCGCGCCATCAGCGAGTCCGGCATGTGCTCCGGCTCCAACCAACCCGCCTCGATCGCACCAGCCAGCCCCTGCTCGTCGATCGCCTCCAACACTTCGGCCCGCGTCTCGAACTTCACCATCTGCACTCCTCACCCCCGACCAACCGCGGATTGATCGGTTCAACCTATTGACCTTCCGCTCCAGCAAACTTCACCCCGGACGCCGCATCGTGCCCGTCATCCCCAAACCGTCACTCGGGCTGGCCAACTCAGCCCCGTTCCCTCTCTTCCGCCCCCACGCTTGAGAGTGAGTGTGAAGGGAAGCGAGGGCAGGGTAACCCCGTAACGCAGGAGATACGGGATGCCCAACGTAATCACGCCCGGTCGGTCGGATCGGTCGCTTCGGTTGAGTAACGGGCTAATGCGAATTGCTCGCAGCCCCAGGACTGGGATGCTCCAGGAGGTCACTACGGCTACCACGCCGTCGCTGTTCGAGTCTGCCTTTACCAGGTGGACCCCGCTGGATCGAAACATGTTGCGGAGACCCCCTTTAAAGGCTCCGCAACGCTGGTGAGGCGTCCCGACCGTTCTAACTCCCACGGTCGCACGGGGTAGCGCCAGAGACAGTGACGCCCTGAAACCGTACCACATACACCTAGGTGTATGGATTTATGATTGACTGACCTGCGGATTTACCAACCTCGCTATGCAGTACCGCTACACTAGCGGACGTGAGTGCAACCCCGGAAACCGTCGCCGCTCGCAAGCAGCTCGTCGCGGGCATCGCGAAAGCGATCAGGAGCACTGGCGAGGAATTCCAGGATCTTGCCGCGACCACCGGTATCAACGTCGCAGAATTCACGCAGCTCAGCCGTGAACGCGTTGACCGCTACGCCTTGGACCGGCTTGTCGAATACTGTGAAGTTTTCGGGCTCAGGGTGACCATGTCCATCCACGGGCAGATAGAGCCGCTGTCCGAACGGGACGATGCGTTTCGGGTGCGCGCGAAGGCACGCTCCGCCGCGGCCGAGCACACGGAGCGTGCCAGGCTGCGCCGCGAGTTGATAAAGGCCATCGCCAACAACATCAAGGCATCGCCGCTCAAGCAGGTTGCCCTGGCGGAGGAGCTTCAGCTCAGTCGAGCGGTTGTTTCCAACCTGCAAAACGAGCACGCCGACGGCTTCAAGCTCGACAAGCTGGTCGAACTTGCCCCGAAGTTCGGCCTGTCGATCGAAATGTCTGCGGGGCCGGCCTCGTTCAACGTTCGGTGATCGATTCCGCGCCGGCGGGTGCTTCGTCGTTTCCAGGCTCCCCTGGTGCTGATGTCAGAACGCCGCCGCATCGAGCAGCTGGTCACGGACCTGTTCGAGGTTCATCTCCGGTCGGTGACTCTTCGCTCGCCGCTGGTGCGTCGCCTTTCTTGTCCCCCGCGAACGGCAGCTCAGGCCGCATGTCCTTGTACATCTTGCCGAGCGACTGAATGATCTTCGACCGGTCTTCGGGCGTTGTATCCCGAGTCGCCCTGAAGAAAATCGTCACCTTCGATACTGCGGTGACTATGGCCGAGACTGCTCCGGCAACTGCCGTGATCGCGACAGCGATGGTTCCAGCGTCCACGGAAATCCGCGCCCTCTCCCTGATCGAGAAGGCATGAGGCGGCCTCAGCTCGACCAGATAGTTATCTGGTTGAACCAAGGTCCAGCCCCGGCGCGGTGGATCTTGAAATGTCGTTGCAGCTTGCACTTACGCTAGCTCAGTATCCAGACAACCAGAGCCCGCACGCCGGTGGGGGCACTGGCAAAGGGCCGGAAATGCGGCCCTCCTCCTGCTGGCCCCGTCCTCCTTATCAGGGAGGAGGGGGTGATGCAGCAGAGGCTACCGCCGCCGCAGTACTGGATGCAAAAGTGTGTCTAGCCCCCTAGTCGCCTGAGGGGTGGGGGAGAGCGGGGGTGTTACCAGCACCGCCGGGGTTCACTGTTTGGCTGGAATGCCGACCGTACGCGCGGTCGAGAACACCGCGTAACCTGTTGCGGCACAGGCGGATTCAACGCCGAAGTACTGTTAAACGAATGCGAAAATGAAACGACCTGACCGTCAACGGGTGCGTTCTGGCCCCCTGCTTATCCCCTTGCCGTCTCTCCCGTGGCCTTGGACTTGAGGCGTCTGCTGGGGCGGTTCCAGTACTGCGGCTTGAGGGGGGCGTCCTTGCGATGCGCGGTTCACCCGCTGCAATTCGGCGACGCGTTCACGCTCAGCCTTGTCCTGCACGGTCTGTTCCCGTTCAGCCTCAGTGCGCTCTCTGCCCGCTTCCTTCGCGGGTGCCGCTTTAGTCTCACGGGCTTCAGCGGCTTTGTCCTCGCGCGCGACAATCACACCGATGGTGTTGATTCCGAGTACTACGTCCCGGCGTTGACGTTCACGCTCCTGCTCTAACACCGGTTGCATCGTGTACGCCTGGTGTGGGGTGTAACCAGAGGCCGTGAGCATTTCGAAAGCCTGTTCACGCTCAGCCTCTCGGATCTCTCTCAACGCCTTACTCAGATCGGCATGCGCCTGGCGAACCTGCTCGACCTCAACCGTCTTGCCTTTAGCGTGCGCCTCGTTGATCTGCCGGGCTTGATCTTCGAGTGCTTTGGCTAGCGCCGCCTTCTTTTCTGCTAGTTCGCGAGCGGGTCTTTCACGTGCTTCTTGCTCGCGGGCCTTCGCAGCCTCCGCGGCTTGTGCCCGCTCGTGCTGGACGCGTGCCGGCGCTTCTGCTCTGCCGCGTGCAACGGAGGCGCGGAACTTCTCTATCTGCCGGAATCGCTCGGCTCGTTCCTTCGCTCGAATAATCGCACGTATATTTTCTAACCGTTGCTGAGCGCGTTCTTTACGTTCACGCGCCTTTGCGATCTCTGCGATTTTCTCCCGACGCTTTTCGAGCGCCTGAGCTTTCCCCTCCCGCGCCTTCTCCCTAACGCCGGACAGTTCGAGCTGCTGCCCTTTTCCTCGCTCGATGGCGAGACCTTTAGCCCAGACCTCGCGGGCATCGGATCGAGAAATTTCGAGGTGTGTGAACTTGTCCGGGAAGTCTCGCTTCAACCCGGTCAACAGCTCCCGGCACTCTTTCGATACCGACTCGCCTTGCACTGAACGCACTAGAAGGTGCTCGATAATGCCGCGCTCCAACAGGAAGCGATCCTTTTCGAGTTCCCTCCTGTCGTTCTCGCCCGTCATTGACCCCGACTTATCTTCTACCGCTAGGATCTGGCCTTTCTCGTTGAGCTTTTCCTTGTCGTAGCGGCGGAAGCCTTCCGGCGTCCAATGCTCTCGCGACTGAGGCGGCTTCGTATAGCCGTTCTCCCGGTCTCGATAAAATCTGTCGGTACCGTTCTCCCAGATGCGGCCACGCGCGTTGTTATTGAAATCGTCGCGATCTCTGTCGTAGCCATCCATGACACGAAATCCCCCCGATATGGGCCGTTCAATAAAACCCTGATCCCCTAACCGTCATGTGACGGCTATTGAGGCTCGGCCTGCTCCTCGGCGTACCGGGTAGAAAGTTCTCGCAGCAGTGCAGCCGTGCGAGAGAAACCGCCGCCGGTGGCATCCTTAATCAATCCCCATGCGGTGTCGGCCTGGGCATCGGTGAAGCCGTATTGCAAGGCTGGATTGACGTGGTCGTAGAACGAATATTCCCGACCGAACCACGGCGCATCGCGCCACTGTGCGCCGGTGAACCTGATAAAGCATTCGCCTATGAAACAAATAAAAGCGTCGGCTTTGTCGGCGTTCTCGGGCAGCATCGCAGTAGCCAGGTCAGGGAACAGCTCCGCGACGATCGGATCTAGCCGTTTCACTTCCGCTGAGTCTTCCGGCCACGGCTCCGAAGGGAAGTCGCTTATCCCCGCATGGTCCATAAATTTCCGAGCCTGCACCTTATGACGTTCAGGGTCGACCCATTTACCCCACTCGGTCCGCTCGACGCCGAGATCCATCGTCAGCTGTTCGTCGTCCATTCGCCCCATGGTGTTCCTTCCGGCCATCGGTGTCGTCTGCCTGCATCCCAACGGAACAGGTCAGTATCCCACGATCTAGGGAGGGTGCTGCCGGGGATCACTTCATCGCGAGGATGGAACGACGCGCAACTGTGGACGGTTGCGACGCCCCAGGGTGATCGCCGTTCCTGGGGGCGTCGATCGTGGGCACCTACCCTGGTCCGTTGCAAACCCCGGACGACCAGGGGCATTGTCGAATTGCGTTGTTCGCGTGGGGGCTCGGTAGGGGCGGTGCTCTTGCCTGGCGGATTCGGTTCATGGTTCTCCGCGTTCCTCGGTGGCGGGAGGTGCGGAGATGGTTTGCGGGAACAGGGTTTCCACGTCCTTTTGGACCTGGGAGACACGGAAAATGTGGTAGCCGTTGGGAAGTTCGGCGCGGAAGCTGTACTCGTTCAGCCAGCTCAGATCGGCGTTGCGGGAGGCTTCCGCCGCCGCTATCAACCGGTCGACGCAGTCCTCGAGCGTGCCGACGTGCAGGGCGGTGCCGCGTTCCTCGCCGGCCGGGGGGTCGGGAATCATTTCCAGTGTGTAGGGGATGTTCACGCCCATCGCGCGTTACCGTTCGGGCTGCGCCGTGGCGGGCGCGTCGGCAGTCAGCTGGGCGATCACGTCACGGTTGGCTTCGGGGGCGAGGTCCAGTGCCTGCGCCCAGGCCAAGGCGATCGGTCCGCCTTCTTTGCACTCGGCTACCCATGCGGCGGTGTCGGCGCGGGTGTCGGAACGATGTTCACTGAGTCCGGACCCGAAGGGCAGGTAGGAGGCGTAGGCGATGCGATAGGGGTCGAAGACGATCGCCCCCACACCGCTGTGCTTGGCCGGGGACCGATTGAACAGGGCTGCTAACCTCGGCCAATCATGGTAATGGCGCCTAACCTGCGGCGGGAATGGCGAAAGGTGCTCCGACCTGCGATAATTCGACTTGCGAAGGCTGAATTGATCGAGGTTTTGGAGCACCTTTCTGGTGGGCAAGTCTATATCGCCGTATCCGCGGCTGACCATCGACGGTGACGGTGCGGGCGTGGTGTCACACGCAGGTGCGGCACTGCTGCTGCGTACTGCCGAGATAACTGGTTTGACCTGGGGTTTGTCGGAACAGTTGGGGCCGTGGCGCAAACCGATGGCTGTCCACGACCCGGGCAAGATCGTGCTGGATTTGGCGGTGACACTCGCGGTCGGTGGTGACTGCGCCGCGGATGTGGCGTTGTTACGGGCCGAGCCGGGCGTGTTCGGTCTGGTGGCCTCGGATCCGACGGTGTCGCGGACGATCACCGCGCTGGCTGCCCAGGCACCGAAAGCGTTGGCCGCCATCGCTTCTGCACGCGCGGACGCGCGGGCGCAGGCGTGGGCCGTGGCTGGGCCGAACGCCCCCGGTCACGGGATCAACATCGATGATCCGTTAATCATCGATCTCGACGCCACCCTGACCGACGCGCACTCGGAAAAACAGAACGCCACACCGACGTTCAAGCGGGGCTTCGGCTTCCACTCGCTGTGGTCGTTCATCGACCACGGTCGCACCGGCACCGGCGAGCCCGCCGCGCCCATGCTGCGGCCGGGCAACGCCGGTAGTAATACCGCTGCCGACCACAAGCAGGTTCTCCGCGATGCCCTCGCTCAGCTGCCGTGGCAGCCGGGATGGCGGGTCGGCCGGAAAGTGCTGGTGCGCACCGATTCCGGTGGCGGCACCCACGAGTTCCTCGACTACTGCCACCGCCGCCGGCTGCAGTACTCGGTCGGGTTCACTCTCACCGACGAGATCGTCACCGCCATGGGCACCCACCTGAATCCGCAGGATTGGACACCGGCCTACGACGCAGACGGCGAGGTCCGCGACGGCGCCTGGGTCGTGGAAGTCACCGGCATCACCGAGTTGACCGGATGGCCGCCCGGCATGCGGCTCATCGTCAGGAAAGAGAGACCACACCCCGGTGCTCAGCTGCGGTTCACCGACCGCGACGGGATGCGGTTGACCGCGTTCGTCACCAACACCACCCGCGGCCAGCTGCCCGACCTCGAGTTGCGTCACCGCCAGCGGGCCCGCTGCGAAGACCGGATCAGAAACGCGAAAGACACTGGCCTGCGCAATCTTCCGTTCCACAGCTTCGACGCCAACCGCATCTGGCTCGCCGTCGTCGCGCTCGCACTCGACCTGACCGCCTGGATGCAGACACTCGCCCTGCACGACCACCCCGCACGTCGCTGGGAACCGAAAACGCTACGGCTGCGGCTGTTTTCAGCCGCCGGACGCATCGCCCGCCATGCCCGCAAAACCACACTGCACCTGGCGCGGCACGCCCCCTACACCGAACTGCTCACCACCGCCGCAGCACGCCTGCAACCCGGCTGACCAGCCAGAAACCGTCCCTGCAACCAAGGAAACCAACCACCCGGGCCAGTGGAACCCGGCAGCCAGCCCGCTGCGCGGGCCAGCTGCCCTGCCCGCAACCGGAAAACTACGACCGAAACACCCAATCCGAACCCGATCAGGCCAGCACATCAACCCGGCGAAAGATCGAGGCTAAGCGGTGGTCGTAGCTGTATCGAGTCGGGCTGGCGAAGACCTCGATACCACCGCACCAGGTCAGCCCGAAACCCCACAATCGCGGAAACAGCTCTCGCGAGCGAGCCGCCGTGTCGTTGATCCCAGACCAGCCGTCGAATTTTTCTAGGTGAATCCTGGTGCAGGTCAGGTCGGTAGCTGTGTGTTCATCCATCACCGCGATAGCCCAGAATTTGATGAAATCCCATCCGGCAGAAGTGGTTCCACCCAGGGCCTGGGCGTGAGTGCCCACCATTCCCGCCATCAGCGCGCGAATTCGGGGCTCCTCCGGCACTGAGATAATGCGGTCGGGGTTCTCTGTCAACACGTTAATCCCTTCTGTTGCAACAGTATTCAGGACGCTAACCGGCATACTGCGGACAGCATGACCAGGCGGGTTATGGGCAGTTCGGGGCCAAGAGCGTTCTGTACCGGCACCAGGCCCGGCCCGATCGGATCGAATCCTTTAAGGAGAGTTTCGATTTGCGCTCGTGATCGGAACGTCGGTTGCGCCGGGCTGCTCATGGTGTCGGCGATCATCTGGTGACGTAGGTCCTCGTTCGAGTCGTCGGTGGCGTGGGTGATCACCAGGTAGCTACCCGGTGCCATCACCTCCAGGAAAGCCCGGACGATCTCTTCGGGTTGCTCTTCGGGGCTCACGTAATCCAGAACCTGCGTCATCAAGACCGCTACGGGGTCGTTGAAGTCGATAGTCGAACTGATTTTGATCTGGTCGATCACGTCGTGAGGACACCTGATGTCGGCTTTCAACGCCGTCGCACCGGGCCACCCTGTGAGGAACGCGTCACAGTGGGCATGCACGATCGGATCGTTGTCCACGTATGCCACCCGCGCCGTCTTGTCGATCTCTCGGGCCAGATCCCCCACATCAGGAAAGGTCGGGAATCCGGCTCCGAGGTCGATGAACTGCCGGATGCCGGACTCGGCAACCGATCGGACAGACCGCAGAAGGAATTGGTGACACAACTGCGCGAGCAGCCTGGTATCCGGAGCGATAGCCAACATCCGGTATGCCGCGCCACGGTCCACGTCGTAGCTGTCTTTACTGCCCAGCACGTAATCCCAAATACGCGAGGACGCAGGAATATTCGGATTCAATCCGGGCTCGCGGCTCATGGGTTACACCAGTAGTTCACCGGTAGGCCCTGCTCGCCGGCCGCGCTCAACTCAGCGACGATCGCACGCCAGATCCTGTGTTTGGTCCGCAGGTCGAACAGCTGGTCACGGCACGACATCCACGGGCATGACCCGACGCAATCGTCCTCGTCCCTTCCCATGGGCGGGGTCCTCTCCGAGATGTGTGGCGGCACTGGTTACGCGACTTGCCGTGCCGTGTCTCCGATTTCGCGGATCTCTTCGACTGTCCAGCTGTCGGTGGTGTAGTCCAGAGCCACCGGAACGAACCGTTCGAAGCGCAGCTGAGGAAGCGGGTCGATAATGTCGAAATACGCGGCTTCGACGGCGTTCCACAGATCGCGATGACCGGGAAAATGCTCCTCGGCGAAATCCAGCTCCGGGCGCTGTTCGGCCTCGCCGAAATAGACGACTCCCCTTCTGCCGTTGGGGATTTCGACCGTTGAGCCGTCCATGCGAAGGCGGTAGGCGGGGCCGGGGTCTCGCCAGTCGGTGAAGGTCTCTATCAAAAGCCGCCGGTGGTCGATGTGCCAGACGGCCTCGCCGTACTTGGTGGAGGTGATGTGCAGTCTCATCGCATTCGTCCAATCTGTTCGCGGTCCTCACGTTCGAGGCAGGCGCGCAGCGCCACCAGGAGCGAACTCAGGGCCGGTCTGACATGGTCACGCACCGGCACGTCCCAGCCCCGTTCCCCATGACCTGGAGTCGGCAGCAGGACCAGAGGACGGCCCGTCGTGAGCACGACCGATCCGGTTCGATACAGCGGATCCAGAAATTCCGGGACAACCTCGGCCGGTTCGAGGGGGCCGTGAGCCAGGAACACCATTCGCTTCGTTGGGTGCCGCACTATGGGCGCCGTCAGTCCCTCACTGCCGAGTTGCTCTTTGACGCGGCATCCCCACCATTCATTGGTCTGCAAGGCTTGGACGTTCCCGCCGACCGGGAGACTCAACAGCCCGTTCTCATCGACATGACAGGGGAGCCGAACGACCGTACGGATGTAGTGACACGCCGTGAGCACTTCGGCGGCTACAGCTGGCGTGGGCATCATGCGCTGCGGCCACGGTCGGTGATGATGTGCAAACTCATCGCGCCCCTTCCTTTCCTCAGTCGGTTTGGTTGGGTGTTCTGCATAGCGTGGAACTCGGCGGGCGGGTCGGCCAGCACGGGCACGGGTGATCGGTATGCATGCGACGCATAACGGCATGCCTTCGTTCGCATTAGGCTCGGTGCGCTTGGCGGAAGTTCGCACAATGGCCCAGCTCAAACGCGCAACGAACCCGAACGGAGTTGTTTTGGATACGGCAGTTCAGCCGAGTCAGGCGACCAAGCCCGAACGGCACAAGGTGACCGGCGACGTGCACCTTCTACTGCGCCGCGGCGACGAAATCTTGTTCGGCCGACGGCAGAACACCGGCTACGAGGACGGCGCCTGGCACTTGCCCTCGGGCCACCTCGAAGCCGATGAATCGGTTGTCGCCGCGCTCATCCGGGAGGCGGACGAAGAAGTCGGGGTGCAGATCGCCCCGGTGGATGTGCAGTTCGGTCATCTGATGCACAATTCGTCTTCGGGCGGCCGGATGGCCCTGTTTTTCCTGGTGGACAAGTGGGACGGCGCACCGGAGAACCGTGAGCCCGACAAATGCAGTGCGCTGGAATGGTTCCCGATCGACGCCCTGCCCGATCACATGATCGGCTACTGCCGCACCGCACTGGACCACATCGCCGCCAACACTCAGTTCTCGGTGTTCGGCTGGTAATGCGG
The DNA here is from genome assembly GCF_050955855.1 of Nocardia sp. CA-128927. NCBI lineage: Bacteria > Bacillati > Actinomycetota > Actinomycetes > Mycobacteriales > Nocardiaceae > Nocardia > Nocardia sp. CA-128927. Next base: position 2,143,909 of record NZ_CP192087.1, read on the forward strand.
TGCCTTCGCAAGACAGACCGGTCGTGTGTGTCAGCTACCTGGCATCGGCCGAGCTGTGGAGCGTCCCGAAGTTCCCCACCGCCAATCAGGGCGCTGAGATCCGAAACCTTGAGCACTCGATCGCTGCCGACGCCCCGATGGCAGCCGCAGTGCTCGCGGCTCTCAAAGCCCCAACGCTGCTGGTATCGAACAGCATCGGCAGCGACGAGGAAGGCCGGCGGGTAGGTCGCTGGCTACGGCAGCACGCCGTGCCTATGGCTGCCGTGGTCAGCGCCGAAGTATCGACACCGCGGATAGTGGTGGTCGCCGACGATCGCCACACCCGCACCTGGTTCGCCCATCTCCCCGGCGTCGCGGAAGATCTCGGCAGAGCCGACCTTTCCGCCATCGCCACTGCGGGGCTGGTCTACCTCGACGCCTACCGGCTGATCGAACCCGCTGCAATCCGCGTCGTCCGATCCGCGCGTCGGCATGGCGCTCGGCTCTTCATCAATCTGGGCGGCGAACCACTATCGACGGCCCTGCGCACCGAGCTGGCCGACTACCGAAGCCTGCTGATCCAAACCAACGTCGACGACGACGCACACGAGGCCGCCCTGGCTGTCGTCAGGGAATTGCTCCGCGAGACCCGCGCGGAATGGGCGATCGTGACGGCCGGGAGCAACGGCTCCATCGCTGCGAGCCGCGACCAAGTCCTGACCACGCCGGCATTCCCAGTCGATGTCCGCCACACCCATTGCGCCGGAGCAGCGTTCTCCGGGGGAGTGCTCTACGGCCTCCATGCCGGGCTGCCGATGGAGAAATCCTTGTTGCTCGGATCAGCCAGCGGGGCGCTGCGATGCACACGGCCCCAGAGCGCCCCACTGCCCGCGCTGCTCGAACTCGAGGCTCTCATCACCTCGCTGGCGCGCAGCGCTATCAACTAGAACAGATCCCACTCCGCCAGTCGGCCAATGACCTCTTGGAGCCGCGCTGGTGTCATTCGCTTCTGAAGCGCCTCTTGCGCGGACTCCTGGCCCGCGCCGTACTGCCACCACGCTTCTCCGGTTTGCCTGTCGGTGACCAGGAAGCGATCCTTCACCGCGGGGCCGCGCACGACCAGGGACACCGTGAACGGCTCGGCGACCACCGCGTGGACCATGGTGTGGTGCAGGGCATAGCCCACTCCGACAGGCTCCTCCCGAACTTGGATCACTTCCAGCTTCTGCGGGTCGACGTGGTCGTCCAGCTCGGCGTTACCGAACAGGTAGTGCCGGTACTGGCCGCGCAGGATGCGGCTAGCGTATGTCCAGCGATGGTTGTGGGGCCGGTCGAAATAGCCCGGCAGGAAGACGTGCAAACGTACGCGGACTCCGGATTCTTCGTCAGCGAAGAGGACGATCTTGTCGAGGATGTCGTAGTGCTCGCACAGGTTCAGCAGTTCCGGGCGGTCTGGCAGCTCCTCGAGCCGGGCATGCACGATCGACGGGTCCGCGGTGAGGTCTTCGAAGAACTCGAACGCGGCGCGCTCGACGTCGTCGAGGTCGTCCCAGGCGACCGTGAGCAGCTTTGCCGCCAGGGTGTCGAAATGGTCGGCAATCGTTGGGCCATTCATGGACATGTCACTCCTCGGATTTGGCGCTGGATTTCCACAGCCGACACACGGGCACGATGTCGGGATAGGTCTCGCACGAAGAGGCGCCCATGACGACCTTCTCGGCCGGGCAGCCGCCCAGGCAGGCCGACGCCTTGCAGCCGCCGCAGGCGCTCTCGGTGAGCGGCAGGGTGAACAAGTCGAACTCGTTGCCAGCCGGCCCACGGTTGAGAACGACCTGGCCGTCACGCATCTCCGCGAAATGGAGATCGGTGTCGAAGAGGTAGGAACACACATAGACCTTGCCGTCGGGAAATACGCTGGCGCGGTCCAGGGTTCGCCCGATGCACCCGTTGTAGCCCTCCGTCGCGTAGCGCTCCATGTCGCTTCGCCGTGCGTAGGTCGGCTGGTACCAGACGCGGGCATTGGCTCGTGGTGCCTCAGCGTTGAGCTTGTCGCAGAAGTCCACCCACTCGGGTGGGCTCATGGCCAGTTCGGTGTGGTCGTGGCCGACGCCGATCGTGCTAAAGACGTGGTACTTGACGAGGCTGACGCCGATGTCGTCTGCGATGTCCATCAGTCCCATCGCGTCATGCTGATTGGCATTGTTGACAGTGCAGATGATGCGTACGTCGAATCCGCGCGCGGTCAGGGCCCGAGTCGAGGCCAGCGCATGCTCGAAGGTTCCCTCGCCGCGGATCCGGTCGTGACTTTCAGCAGACCCGCCGTCCAGCGAAACCTGAACGTAGGCAAAGTCGGATGGCTCGAGTTGGTCGAACTTGCGCATCGACTTCGCGTGCGCGTTGGTCGTGGTGATGACGTCCTCGAAGCCGATCGTTCCCGCAGCGCGAATGATCCGGACATAGTCCGGGTGCAGGGTCGGTTCGCCGCCCAGAATCGTCACCTTGGAGCTGCCGAGTCGGCGCCAGGTTTCCAGTGTTGAAAGTACCTGGTCGTAAGGCATTTTCAGCGCTTCATCCAAGCGCTCGCCCATGTAGCAGTGCTTGCACCGATAGTTGCAGGCGTTCGTGATGTAGACGTAGAGGTTGCGGAAGCGCCCGTATTCAACTCGGTCGATGTGCTGGGGTTCAGGTGCCTGCTGGCGGCGCGGCATACGCGCGTGGCCGTAGCCGTCTCTGCGGATTCTGGGCGTGGGGAGGGACACAGATGTCATTGCGGGACGCTCCATGAATTAAGAAGGGGCGCAAGCAGACCGGCCGCCCCCTCGATTGTGGTGGTGGTGTCGAGAGAGGTGACTTCGATGCCGGCGTTGGAGAAAGCGTCGCGGATGCCGACTGCGGCGTTGCGATAGCGCTGATCCCTTTGGCGCAGTAGTCGGGGCGAGTCGCCACGGCGGGGATGAAGTAAATTGCCGCAGTTCGAGCATGCCCAGGGGTCGCCCGTCTGAGGAATGGCCGGCAACCGAGGATCCGAGATCGGATCTTGCTCGCAGCGATGACAGACCTTGCGGTTCTTTGCCCGCTGCTTCAGGGTCTTAATGTCGGTGTGGACCTCGATCGCCTCGACATGGCACGGTGGGTCGAGTTCACCCAGCACCAACAGCAGCTGGTCAACCTGGCTGGCCTCACCAGGAAAGTTGTCCAGCAGGACGGTATGAACGTCCGGATCATCGTGCACCTCTCGGAGGTAGCCACGAACCGCCGACTCGACGGTTCGCTCGTCGATCCACCCCAGTTGCTTGCTGTCAGACGCCGTCGCCGACAAGACCTCGTGCGGTACATGCTCGCGAAGACGAAACACCCGCCTTCCTGGTTCTTTCCCCAAAACCATGGTGAGGGTGGTCTTGCCCGCGGCCGGGGGTCCGAATAGCGGAACGACCAACAACAGCCCCACAGCCAGCTCCTTCCTCGAAACAATTCGGACATGCCAAGAGTCCGACGTCGCGCGGAGCGAAACCACAACGACCGTGCATACGCGATATGCATGAAACGCATACCCCGCGCCGCTGCGACATGGTAATTTCCGCTGATCAGGGAGATCGAGGGGGTCGACGCCCCAGAATCACGCCGGAGCGGTCGCATGAAACAGAAGCCGCAGCCGCGGTGCTACTGCGTGAAATGTGGCACCAGGCTAAACGCGTACAACGACGGATCCCACTGCGCCGCTTGCCAGCCGGACGCGCTATCGCCTCCCGACCTGCCCTACGGTTTCTGGCAGGCCGACCAAATGCACGATGCACTCGCCACCTGGCACATGGGCCGAGTGATCTATGCCTATCGAACCCATCCCTACCACGGCAATCCCCTTGCGCAGGATACGGTGGCCCGCTGGCTTGGGCTCAGCCAAAGCCAACTGAGCAGGCTCGAGGTCGGCATAGCACCGGAGCAACTGAGCAAGCTGATTCACTGGGCTGAGGCGCTCAAGATCCCAGGCGAACTCCTCTGGTTCAAGCTACCGCCGCGAAACGTCGATACCCTCGATGAGGTGAACCGCCATGGATTCCTACGAGCTGCGGCAACAGTCACGCTTGTCCCCGGCACGCTGCTGGAGCTGATCTCCACCCTCAGGTCGACTCCCGTACCCGCTACCGTCGGGCAGGAGGAGATCGAGGAGATCAGAACCGCAGCCAAGCAGATAAGTTCGTGGGACGCAGCCGACGGCCGCGGCCTTGTCCGGGAAGCAGTCCTCGCACAGCTGCGCTACGCAGTGCGACTGCTCGACGCCAACGCCACACCGCGGGACAAAGCGGAACTGCGCTCTGCCGTCGGATTCCTCAGCCACACAGCGGGATTCATGGCGTTCGACCGCTACGACCACGAAGACGCTCGGGCGATGTTCGAACTGGCCCAAGGCTGCGCCGAAGAATGTGGAGACTGGAATCTCCGAGCGAAGGTGCTCTCATCCTTGGCGCGACAGTCGATTTGGACAGGAGACCTGAAGGACGGCCTGAAATCGGCCGAGGAAGCCTTCGACCGATCCGACCGCCTGACCGCAACTGAACGAGCGATGCTGCACACAACCAAGGCTCGCGCGTTGGCCAAGCTCGGCCGCGTGCAAGCTGCCCTCACCGAAATCGGTCAGGCCGACGAAGAATTCGCACACTGCCGGCCGGAGATCGATCCTGCGTGGATGAAGTACTACGACCTGGCACAGCACTCCGGCGACACCGGCCACGCTCTCTTCGACCTCGCCATAGGCGGACACTTCGCCAGCGAAGCACAAAGCCGACTCACGGCCGCGGTGAACGGCCACTCCGACGCCTACCTCCGCTCGCGGGCCATCTCGGGAATCAAACTGTCATCGCTGGTCATGGCCGTCGGCGACCCGCAGGAAGCCGCATCAATCGCGACCCACGCACTCAAGGACGCCAAACACCTGCGTTCCCACCGAGCCGCAGACGACCTCCGAGACCTGCACCGACTCGCGTCGCAGCGAATCGAACTGCCCGAGGTGGCACAGCTGACCGACCGTATCAAGGGGCTCGTCGCCGTATGACTTCCGAAACCCTGACTGACTCCACCGACAAAATCTTGCAAACCGCCTGTGCTCGCGCTGGCTTGGATCCGGCCGGCGCGACCGTCCTCAATCGCAGCGAGAACGTGATCTATCGACTCTCCGGCGCCGTCGTTGCGCGGATATCGAGGCCAGGCCAGAATGCGGCTGCTCTCCGTGAAGTCGAGGTCGCGCGCTGGCTTGAATCCGAAGGCATCGGCGCCGTCCGGGTACTGCCGAACCTCGATCAGCCGATCGTCGTAGACGAGCGCGCCGTGACCTTCTGGCGTGAACTCCCGCCACACCGGCACGGAACGCCGACCGAGGTAGCCACTGTCCTGCGGAAACTCCACTCACTGCCCCCTCCGACCGACTTCGATCTGGGCACACTGGATCCTTTCGTGCGCCTCGACAAGCGAATCGAATCCGCGACCACTCTCTCCTCCGACGACCATGAGTGGCTGCGCGAGCACCTAGCCGAGCTGAAGGATCGCTGGACTCAAGTGCCAGCCGGGCACCCCTGGTGCGTAGTGCATGGAGACGCATGGGTCGGGAACGTCGTCGCGACCGACGCTGGTGACGTCGTTCTGCTCGACCTCGAACGAACATCTTTCGGACCGCCGGAATGGGACACCGTCCACACCGCAATCAAGTACAAGACGCTCGAGCAGATCACCACCGCCGAGTACCAATCCTTCTGCGACGTATACGGATCCGACGTCACCGCGTGGGAGGGCTACGAACTCCTGCGAGACCTTCGCGAATTCCGGATGACCACCATGGCCGCGCAAACCGCAGTGCACATCCCGGCCGACCGGGCGCAAGCCGATCACAGAATCGCCTGCCTCAGAGGAAAACTCGGCCCGCGGCCGTGGTCCGGCTGGCGCGCAGTTCCAGGAAAACAGGGGTAGACATCGCATTCTGCGGCGGGGTCGACGAGATGGCCTGGGGTCCATCGTGCCGTCACGGTGACGATTCCATGGGTGTCCCAACGCCTACGTACTGGCGTAAGTGACCGAGTTCAGTTGAGACAGCAGCGGTCCTGGTAGACCGCAGGAGCATCCCACATGACAAAGACCCGCCAGCTGGTCGTCCGGCCGTTGCAGTCAGGTGACGAGCGCAGCTTCCTTGACCTGCGGTCAGCGCTGCTGAACGAAGGCACCGCTTTCGCCAAGGACTACGAGCCGAACACCTCTTGGTCCGAATATCTCACGATTCAGGAGAACGTTCGCAATGGCCGCGGATTGCCGCCCGGCGTTGTCTCCTACACATTCCTGGTCGCCGATCTCGGTGGCGTGTTGGTCGGTAGCAGCGACATCCGGCACCGCCTCACCCAGGAACTCATGCATTGGGGTGGCCACATCGGCTATGTGGTCGCACCGCAGTTCCGGCGCCGCGGTTACGGTAGCGAGATCTTGCGCCAAACTCTTACGTACGCAACGCCTCTCGGCATCGACCGCGCTCGCCTCACCTGTCGCTCCGACAACCTCGGGTCACGTGCAGTGATCGCAGCCTGCGATGGAGTGCTCGATGAAACCACTCCGGACGGCATCTGTCAGTACTGGATCAGCGTTCAGGCGGAGTGAAGCGCACGCCAATAGCGCCCTTGGAACCCGTATGCACGGCGAATACCCGAGAGTTGCGCTGACCCTGTCGACCTGGGGGGAGGGGGTCCTGGTGGGGGTAGGTGCGCCGACCGGGGCAAATTCGGGTGAGTGCCGCGCCGGGGGTGAGTGCCGCGCCGGGGGTGAGTGCCGCGCCGGGGGTGAGTGCCGCGCCGGGGGTGAGTGCCGCGCCGTCCTCCCAGTTCAGAGCGGTTTTCTAAATGTGTAGGGGAACCCGCGCGCGAGGCCGCCATTTCATTAGCTGAGCTATTTGGATCACCAAAACCGCGTCTGACCTGCTATTTTGAAACATAATTTGACATGCCGCAGTGTTGCATGATGAGATTCTCTCGTCACTCCGACCGGGGCGGCGAGGTAGACGGAAGGGACACAGCGAGGCAGCGCACGACGGGAACGGCAGCCAGCAGGGAAGGCCACAAGCGACGGTGAACCGCGAGCGACAACGCTCACCAGCGAAGCGACCGACATGATTGCCAACCTGCACACATGAGAGCCGTTCAATTCCGGGCTGGTCCTACGGAGCGATAGGGCAGCGAACGGGGGCGAATATGCCCAATTCATTCCGCTCATTCTTCGAATCAAACGCACGACTCAAACGGGCCAGTGGATATAGGCACCCGAGATGTACTCCACTCCCGACACATAGGAAACATGCGCAGCGCTATGTTAGCCACGCCCTGAGCCGATAGACCGGCCAGACCTCATGCTGTTTCAGTAGGGCGAACAGCAAGCGACTGTGAATGGTGACCGTATTCGGCTACCCCGCAAGGGGCATATCGAATCCGGGCGATGAACCCTGCTCAACTCCAGTAGGGAACGCTGCGCATGGATTGCAGGCCGCTAAGTGAGTTGAAAGGTCTGCAATCATCCCACCCCCTTATGGTTGCGCACGGCGTGTTGTAGCACGCGGCTAGTCGGTTCGATTCCGGCTGAGGGGGCCACTCCGCATGAATTGTTTATCGGTAATTCGACCAACCAAGAAATCGGGAGAAAATATGTCCACTATTCAGCAGATCATCATGTCCGATCGCATGGATGTCGAAACGATCGAACGTGACGGAGGCGTGACGATTTACCGTGCCCCGTCGTTCTCTCAGGTCCACGTGAGCGGCAAGGCTGCTGGCACGATTTTCAACTTTGAGGGCGACGGCGGATTCATGGCTACGCCTGCCAACGGATCAGGTCTGTTCATGGTCGCCACCTGGGAACTTGCCGCTGATGAGCTGGTCCGCATTGTGGTCGAGGGCAAGAAGCGGCGGCAGCCCGCCGCACCTAAAGACCCTGCTAAGTTCATGAAAACCGAGATCAGTCGGCTGAACCGGGCATTGTTCTACAGCCGCAAGGACGCCGAGAAATTCTCGACGGAATTGACCAAGGTTCACACTCGGCTGATCAAGCAATCTGTCGCGCTGGACAAGATCCTGGTCGAAGTGGAAGACAAAGGTGAATCCGCCGACCGCCGCCGCCGCGTGGTTGCGGCCGAATCCTGGAACGATGTTGCGGCGGCACACCACGCTGCGATGGAAAGCGCTCACACTCGGATGGTTGAATTCTGCGCCGAACTCGACAATGAATTGACCGAACTTGCGGCCAAGGCGCTGATGGAGGGTGTGTCTGCCGAGGATATCGAACAGGCCGTTATCGACGGTATCCCCAAGTCTCGCAAGCGTCCGGCCAAGGTCGTCGAATCGGAACCCATCGAGAACTAGGCGGATTGTGTGCGGCTCAGGATTCGCCACCCTGAGCCGCACAGAGTCGGAATCAGTGATCTTGCGTAAACCAGCAAGAAATGATCGGGAGAAATGAATGCCTGTTTCGCTGGGAAAGCCTGTCCGTGTAGTGGTCGCGCCGCTGGATCTGCTTGCGCCCTACGAGGTCGAAGTGGCCATGGATGGAACGTGGTACGCGACGGGAATCCTGTCCGGCCTGCGAGCCAACGACGCGAAGGCGCTGCCGTTCGCGTTCGAATGCCTTGTGCGGCGTGGGTGTATGCCGATCGCGTGATGAGTGAGCGGAGCTACTGGCGGTGGCTGGTAGTTCCCCCGACTTCTCATGCAATCAACGGGGCAAATCAATGTGGAGGTAATCCCATGTGGGATTGGTCGGCGGTGTTGGATCGCGCCATCAAGTCGGCGGAGCTGACTGGATACGACGTACGCCAGCACCGCGACGGTAGCTGGGACCTGCGGCGCGGTGGTCGTGCTCACACGTTCCCCGTGGTCGGTGAACGTTTTTCGGAGCGCCGAGAGTTTCTGTTCTGGCTGCATCGGCTGGGCGTGAATTTGAAGGGAGTCGTATAAGCATGGTCGTTGATATCCTGGACGTCTGGTCTTTCGGTCATGGGTGGCCGGATCTGGAAGGTGGGCGCATGCAGGGTTGGTCGATCGAGGTCGTAGCGGATACCGGAGTGTTGAGCGATGCCGACCGGCATGCGCTGGTGCGTCAGTTCGGCGACTTCGTCATGGTGATGCATGACGAAGAAACGGGCCGGACCTCATTCGGTACACCGGTGGATGACAAGCCGATGCGGTCGGCGTTGAACGAGACCCTGGACCGTATCGAGTGGGTGTTGTTGTCCGTGCTCGGTGGGGCTCACCTTCTCGGTGTGCACGTGATCTCTGCCGAAGATCGTGACGCCGAGCTGGCTGCGGCTGGCGTCGTGCTGGAGCAGTAGCAGAACTCGAATCTTCAAGGGCCCTAGGCGAAATCGCCTGGGGCCCTTTTGCATGCCCTGACATGGGCCGAAAGCAGGTAGATGTGAAGAAGCGGAACTCCTCGGAACTCGCTCGGGAGGCTGTCGAGCTGTGTGTGCGGATCAGTGCTGTAGCGGCGATGGAGCTGCCTGAGGTGCAGGTCACCGAAAGGCAACTCGAGGACGTGGCGGTTCGCGCGGTCGAGGTCGTGTTCCCCCAAGTCGTCAAAGGTGGTCAGCGACAAGTGCGAGAGCTTATCCGCGACTACATCAAGGAGTGTGCGGCGTAGCGGGAGCCTCACCAAGCTGTGGCCGTATGTGCCTTCGCGGGCTCCGGATCTGTTGTCCGGAGCCTATTTTCATGCCCTCGTGAAGGGCGAATCAACTTAGGGAGTGATGACGATGGCTCGAGTAGTGATCAGTCCGGCCGGGCCACGGCGCGTGTCTGCCGAGGTCGAGCTGTGGCGCGAGACTGGCGTGGCGGTGTCGGCGCCGTCGGCGCGTGCTATCGCGCAGTACTGGGTCGAGACGAATTCGGAGCTGTTGCTGTTGGCGTTGGGGCATGCATTCGATGCGGTGTCAGCGAAAGAGGCTGTGCAGCAGCGGTTGTCGGCCGCCGGTGGGGTGAGCGCATTCACGTGGGAGCTGGCGGCGCTGGCGGCGTGGCTGAACGCTGAGACGCGCACCGTAAAGCCGCGAGAGCTGGCGGTGGTGGCGTGATCATCGAGTACGACGCGATCGACTGGGTTGCGGAGGCGAAAGGGCGTGGCCGGCCTCGCGTACGCAAGTCGGGTGAAGTGTGGGGTCCGGGGCCGAAGGACGGGACCGTGTGGGTATTGGATCCGGAGCGCCAGGGACTGGGGGCGCGGGTGGTGAACCTGAGCACCTTGCGCGAAGTCGAATCGAAACCTTCGTCGCGGAAACGGCAAAAGCCTTCGCAGGTATCGAGCCTCAACGAACCAACACAATTCGAACTGTTTCAATTCGCCTAGGCGATTTCAGCTGGTGGGCTAGTGCGATCCAATCGAATTCCAGCTGTTACCTGGATGTTTGGGTGACGGCTGGCTGGTCGGCTTGATCAAGGCCGTTGGATGAGTCGGGGTTGCCTGAGGTCTGACACCTCAAACCGGTCGTTGTTTCCTTCGGCTGGATAACCTCTGCTGCGCAAATGGCTTAGCGACCGAAACTCACCCCATTCAAACAACGCTCGGAAACAGGGCAATGGAACCGAATCCGCTCTATATCCGGTACCTCTACCACGTCGCGTGTACTGGAAATTTCTTCACCGAATGGACCGAAGAATTCCCACCGTTCATCACCAGCTGCCTCGAAAACCTCGGGCACGAACCGGTCTTCGTCTAATCCCCAATCAATACAGCAAAACATCGGGAGAAGCCATGAACAACCTCGCTGAAGTCTCATACGACTTCGCCGCCGCGTTCCACCAGCTCGAACACTCGGCAAAGGTCTACCTTCGCGCAGAAGGCGGCCGATGGGTCGTCGACAGCAGCATCGCCGACGGCCATCCACTCGCCACCGCCCTGGATCGCGTCTCGTGCAACCTCGGCGACCGTTGCCGTGAGTGCGGCACTCCGGACGGCGAACGTCAAGCAGACGCGATGGCGGTCGCGCCGATGCCGACCGCGCGGGAGCTGCTGCACATGCTTGCCGATCTGCACGGTGGCGTCGTGGTGTACGGCGAGGGTGCGCGGTGAAGGTCTGCGCTCACGCGAGCATCGGTCCGCGCGAGACCTATCACTTCCGCGCCGACAGTACGCGGCAAGCACTCGACAGGTTCGCGCAGGAGATCCAGCGCCGATATCAGCGCTCACACCTGTATGACCAGCACCTATTCCTGGACCTCTACCCGCAGTGCACCGACTGCCGGGACCTCATGAACTTCCACGACGGCGAGATCACCCGATATGTCATCGGCCCCCGCGGCGCCCTCCGTCGCGCCGCCTGAGCAGCGAAAGGCGAATCATGCTCGACCTACTCGAATCCCTCTCCGTCGGCGTGGTCGACGGCTTCGAGATCAAAGCCGCGATGTACGCCGATCTCGACGCATCCCCGGATCACTACGACCCGGAAGTGTTCGACCAAGCCGATCTCGAATCCTTCGGCGACAGCTGGCAGTTCGTCGGCGTCGAAGTCTCGGCTCGCCGCGCCGGATTCACCCTCGGCCACGCATCCATCTGGAGCTGCGAGTACGGGCTCCTCGCGGGGAAATGGTTCAACCCCCTCACCGACCACCCTGTCCGCAGCGACGACTGGGTCAACGGCCATGGGGAGAGCCTCCTTCGCGAAGCGCTCGACGACGCCCACCGAACCCTCGTAGAGGTGAACACCCCGACTATTCCTGTGGAGAGCGAAACCCCATGAGCTACAACGACCTGCGCGACTTCATCTGCGAATTCGAACGGTGCCGCGAGGGCCTCATCGTCCAGGTCGAAAAGGTCGGCGGCGGAACCGTCGGCAAAGCCTATGTCGGCAACTGGCGCTACATCGTCCTGCGCGATGGCGCAGAGATCGCACGAGGCCAGGACTACACCGGCTCACGCCTCACCCACGCCCAGGCCGCCCGCCACATCGCCGACTTCTTCATCGGTGAGGACTGAGTCCTGCACCCCTGCAAAGGAATTCAATCCGTGATCGATCCCGTTTCCGTTGGAATTGTCGGCGCAACCTTCAGCATTGGCTTCATCGCGGGCCGTGTCCGACGGCAACCCGCAAGCAAACCCGCCGTGGTTGCCCGATGCTCCTGCCGCCATGCCTACTCGCTCCACTCCGACGACGGAACCTGCCACGGCAGACGCCAGTCCTTCATGGACTGGATGGACTGGTTCGACGGCTACAACCCGGTTCCTTGTGAGTGCCAGCGTTACGACGGCCCGATTCCGCTGGAGCACTTCCTTCCCAGCATGCCGTACCTGCCGCCAACCCCTGACGCCTGATCGAAACAGACGGCCCTAACTCGCTGTACAGCAAAGGAATTCAATCCCGTGAGTATCACCAAGGCTGATGTGTCGACCCCGCCGCCCGCCATCGAGGTGGCCAGTCTGGTCGCGCAGCGGATGGGGCCTGAATGGACGCCATCGCTGGGTCGCCGACACCGCGACGCAGCCTGGATCTACGGACCCGACGGCCAGGCACTACGCCTGGAAACCGGTGGATACAAGGTCGCACGCGGATCAGTTCGCGTGTTCGGCGAACTCCGCGACATCAAATTCAGAGGCGTCGCAACACCTTCCATCCAAATGTCGCTCCGCAAAAGCCCCGACCGTATGGCGGACGAGATCCGGCGACGCTTGTTGCCGGTCTACACGGCACGGCGGGCTGAAGACGGGATTCGTCGCAACGAGGCCAAAAGGGTCGAGCGTGTCAAACGCAGCTGCGAAGCCCGACTCGCACAGATATTGAAAGCGCAGTCCGTTGGCCCGTACGTCGGGTTGTTCGCTAACGGAGGCCGAGTCGTGGTGGAAAACGACGAGACCGTGAAGTTCGAATTCCGGATCCCGCACGCTGGCGCCATCCGCGTCGCCCAGCTGCTCGCCGCAATCCTCTGAACAGGAGACCCCTGTGAACATCCCCAAGGGAACGCCCCTGTACGACCTACCCGAGACCAACCGCATCCGCGAACATGCCGAATGGGTTCGCGCCGCACTCACCACGTACGCCACCGAATCCGGCCGCACAGCGAACATGACCGCCGAAGACTACGAAGATCCGCGGGCCTTCTTCGCAGAGCTGGTCAGCGACTTCATCGGCGACCTCGGTCACCTCTCCCAGCTCAGCGGAGTGGGGTTCCGGCCTGTGCTTGAAAACGGCCTCGACTACTACTTCGAGGAGTCCGACGAAATCGAGGTCGAGCAACTCACCGAGCACGCGGTGAGGGAGTTGGCGCGTGAGATCGAGCGACTCGAGCAGCACGGGGATCTGGATGCGCTTGACGGACGCGAGAGCTGATCGCTGATGTCCGACATCGAATCCTATGAAACCGTTCAGATTTCGAAGCGGAGCGCGCTCCGCGCGACCAGGGCCGTCGAAGCCTGGGCTGTCGCGGCGGGCCAGAATCTCTCGACCATCGCCGACTATCTGAGCGACCCGGAATGGTTCAACGAGCTTGTTGGTGACCTGGTCACCGACCTTGCGCACCTGGCCGATGAGCACGGCCACGACATCATCGAAGTGTTCACCGACGGGCTATGCGCCTTCGACGAGGAAATCGACGCGCAAAACGAGGAGATCTACGTACTCGGTGGGATCGGGCGACTGGCCGCAGAAGCGAACCTAATCGCCGATTTCGACGCCGGCCTCCGGCAGCTCCAACTTGGCCCTGCTCCCGAGGATGGGCACGACTTGGGGGAAGGCGGTGGCCAGTGACCGCGGCTGCCGAAACAAGCGGATCCGAATTCAGGGTGTGGACGGTCAATGTCTCGGGCGAAGAACGCCACGACGGCGAGAAGCCCTACTCCTATGTCCTACACGGGTACTCGATGGCAGGCGCCAAGCTCGACGCCTGGGACTACCACGTGTGGACCCAGATTTCCGAGGAGGGAACAGTCGCAGCAGATGGAACTGTGGTAGCCGCGAAGGGGAGAAAGTTCAAAAAGCTCCGCTTCGCTGGCGCCCCTACCGACGTTGTTGTCATCGACTGCCCCGAGTTTCCCTGCTCCGAGGGTGTTCCGTTCGATTGCGACGATCCCATCCACTTCCAGTCCTCAGTCTGGAACCGCACGATGTGTCGCTGCCAATGGCACTGGAACGCAGTCAATTTGCGTCCAGGTTGTACCGAGACCGACATAGCGAGATACGTGCAGATCGACTGGCAGCGCCTCGTGGCACTGGGCTACCAGCTCCCGGACGTCGCACCTGAGGAGAACGAGTGGTGACCGACAGCAACCTCCCCGACGGCTGGCCTGAGTTCGTCCGCATTACGACTGGCGAATGGGGGTGGTTCCAGTGGATCGACCACGGCCCAGGCAGACCCGCCCTGGTCAACCTCTACGACAACTACGGCTACTTCCGCCGCATGGACCCGGATGAGCCCACGTACCCGGAGTTCGAGACCACCGACGAAGCCATCGCACGCATCAAGAGCAAGTACGCCGACGCGAAGGTCGAACGGCTCACCTGGGAACAACGGTGGGCCGATGAAGAGCAGAGGAGAGCGAAATGAGGGCGACCGTAGCCGGACGACGTTCCCAGTACGCAAAGTTCTTGGAAGACAACGGATATGACCTGCTCGCCGCCCTGAAAGAAGCGGGGTACTTCCTGAAACTGGAGAGCTGCGAACAGGGCAACTGCCCGGCCGGTGAATGCCCGACATGCGACGACAACCGCCAGGCCGAAGAGTTCGAAGCCCTCGCGCAACAGCTGGAGCAAATGCTGGCGTCGTGGGTGCCCGCTTCCTGGCTACCTGAGCACTGATCCCCTACAGCTTCAACCCATAAGGACCACAATGTGCCGAGACAACGCGCACCTCACCCACATCGCTGAACCCGACATCGCCACGGTCCTGCGCTGGCTGGATGACAAGTACAAGCCTGAGCGGCTGAACCGTGAGATCGGATTGCGGGAGCTGATCGGCGAAAGCCGGGTCGATGACCTGCGCGGTCATGGATATTCCCTGATCAGTCACCATGATTCGCGCTCTGGCTGCGCCGAATACATCACCAGCGACCCAGCCAGGATGCCCAACTGGATAGCGCCGCGCTGCGTTATTCCGCTCAGCGACACCAGCGACAGCGACGACTGGAAGTTGGTGGCCGATTGGGCACGCCTGCGTATGGGTGGCGAACGAACGCCAACCGCGTGGGATCCCTGGGAAGAACCCAACGTCGGTGACTGGTTCCTCTACCGAGGTGGCGTCGGCTTCCGCTTCGGTGGATACGGGCTGGCAGGCAACTACGTGCTTGCGGTTGACCCAACGAACTTCGAGATCACTCTTCCCGATCGTGAGATGGATTGGAGCGGAATGGGATTCGACCCCGAAGGCAAGGGCGAGATTTCGATCGCGTACGCCGCCGACCAGGTGCGAGCGGGAGAAGGCTGGATCCACCGCGGCAACGGTTCGCGGCGCGAGAAGGTCAGATTCCGTGTGCCAACACGTGTTTGGCGAATCCGTGCAGCTGCGCCAACGAACCCCGAAACCTTCGTTTACGGCGGTGATCAGAGTTGAGCCTCTTCG
Organism: Nocardia sp. CA-128927; assembly: GCF_050955855.1. Lineage (NCBI taxonomy): Bacteria > Bacillati > Actinomycetota > Actinomycetes > Mycobacteriales > Nocardiaceae > Nocardia > Nocardia sp. CA-128927. The sequence continues at coordinate 2,159,442 of NZ_CP192087.1, forward strand.
AGCCAGACCTCGGCGAAACGATGGCGCTGCTCGACGCCATCGCCGACGCCGCCCGCGAAGTTGACTCCGCAGCCGTCCAGGCCGCAGTGGGTCGCGCCTATCTGTGCGGTGTAACCGAGGCGCAGATCCAGGACGCGATCTTCTACGGCCGCTCCAAAACCCCCGACTACCGGCCACTGCTCGACGTTGACGACCTCCGGGAATCCCAGCACCGCACCCCGCCATGGTGCTCGTGCGCCGAAGAGAGGACGCCTGCCCGCGTTCCGACCCCTCTAGCAACGATCACCCCCGCACTGGCCGACGTGATCGAGTGGGTTCACATCGTCACCGCGGCCGACCTGAGCACCCTGGACAACGACCTGCAATGTCAGCTCTGCGACGAGATCATCGGCCGCGTCGAGGACGAGCCGAGCATCGGCCAGATCACGCGAATCGCGTTGGCGCACATGACCTCCTGTGACATCTGGCCCGAACACTCCCAACATCCGCGCCCAGTCGTCGATTGGGCCTGAACCGCGAGGGCGCCGTGAGAGCTCCAACCAATCCTTTTCAGTTCGACCCGCTGGCCAAGGCCGCGCAGTTCGAAGACATGGCCGCCCGATGCCTGGCCGGGTACTTCCGGATGGTCGACGAGGCCCGTGCACTCGCAGACAACGGCGATGCCACCGGCGCGGACTACGCCATCGTGGGCGCGGCCGGCCGCCTGCGTGACCACCGATATTGGCTCAGCCGAGCAGCCCAAGCCCGAGCCGAAATCAGACACGGAGAAGCATGACGAAACTACTTCACTTACGGGTCAAGGCAACGGCCATGATCGAGGAGATATGGGCGGTGGAGGTCCCCGAGAGCTGGAACGGGAATCCGGGCGAACTACTCGACGCCATCAGCACGGGCAATCCCGTTCACCCCACCGAATTCCTCGGCGATCGTGTGACCGGCGACGAACGCAATCGCGAGGTTGAAGAAGGCACGGAGTATCGCGTCCAAGTCTCAGGGCAGCTGCCGTATCTCGACCTGCCCCCTAACGGACTTCGCCGGTGCGCTGGATGCGGCGACGTCATCCGCCCCAACCAGCCCGTCGCCCCGGTCGTTGGCGGCTCGGACGCCGCCACGGGCCTTGTCGTCTGCGCCTCCTGCGCTCCCAAGTTCGGCCACATCGTGTGGAACGACGAACCGGATGGGCTCGAGCCTCCCGGTTAACGAACCGGGAAACCAAACCTAACGAATGTGCCCCACGGTGCCGCCAAAACGTCATGGCGACACCGCAATTCATGCTGCCTAAAAGGAGAAACATGTCTCGCGAAACGTCGGAATGGCTCAACACCAAGACCCTGATCGGCATGACCGAGAAGCGCGGAACCGCCTGGCACTACCGCAAAGACGATCAGGGCGAGGAGCCGAACCACTACCCCGGATTCATCCCGGTCGGCGAAGTGGTGCGCCGCCTGTTCAACTTCAAGGCCAAATCCGCAGTCAGCATGCACGGCGAACCGGTGAGCTTCGAAGACGAGTGGAATTGGATCTGCCCGTCCGGGCAGCCCTACGTCGTCCACCTGACCCAGGCGGGCCGCCAGACGATCTACCACTCCGAAAGCAAGTACGACTTCGGTGTATTCAAGTCCGGATACGAATCGCACCAATTCCAGGAATGGCTCCTCACTAATGTCGCGCAAATCGTCACCCCCGCCGGGCTCGCGGTCAGCACTGACAGCCTCGGCGTCACTTCGGCCGGCTTGCTGCGTGACTCGGCACAAGCCTGGGTTCAGATCGAACGACCCGACAACGTGACGACCCCCGAAGGTGTGGAATTCCGGTCCAACATCTTGGCCGCGACATCCCACGATGGATCAATAGCCACTCAGTACGCGCTGGTCAACACCGTCGTCGTGTGCGACAACACCTATGAAGACGCCAACAAGGAGGCGCGTGCCTCCGGCCAGCGATTCAAGGTCCGGCACTCGAAGAACTCGAAGGTGAAGCTCACCGAAGCGCGGCAGGCGCTGAGGATCATCGTCGAGGGCGCCGACGACTTCGCCGCCTCGATCGCGAAGCTGTGCCGAATCGACGTCACAACGCGCCAGTTCGACGCATTCCTGGGCGAGTGGGCGCCGATGGGCAAGGAAGGTGCCGCCGCGACCCGCGCCACCAACAAGCGGGAAAAACTGGCCGACCTCTACCGCAACGACGTTCGCGTCGCACCGTGGGCAGGCACCGCGTTCGGCGTGATCCAGGCAGTCAACACCTACAACCACCACTACGCGTCGGTCGCCAACATGACTCGCGTCGAGCGAAACATGATCAACGCGATCGAGGGCAAGACCGCTGAGAAAGGCGACGTCGCCCGCAGGGACCTGATGCGCGTCCTCGAACTCGTCTGATCCCCGACGTATTTCAGTGAGCGGGCCGCTAGGAATCCGACTCCCAGCGGCCCGCCTATCCACCTCTACTCCAAGGAGGCAAACCCATGATGGGTACTTACTCGAACGACGAACGGATTCGCGAACAAGTCCGACGCGACTTCCTTGGCGGCAACGGAATCCCGGAAGGGCTGACCGTACGCCAGACGCTGACCCTCGCATACGGCGACAGCTGGGACGAGCAGCTGCCCCACGGCCTGGGGTACGCGACCACCCGCTACATCGAGGGATACCCGGTCGATCTGCTGGTGCTCGAACGCACTGTCCACAACCTCCAATCGGGCGAAGAGGAACCCGACTATGTCGCGAACTCCATTGTCCTGCTACGTGAATGGGCCGACTCACACGTCATCGCCGTCGAGGGCGGGTTCGCGCTGATGGTCGCGATCGGCTTGGACGACCGCGCGCCGGGCGACCTGCTCGAGGTCATCACCAAGCTGGCGAGCGACTCCGGCGTGCTGGATACCGAGGTGCTCCACGACGTCGAACAGGGGCGGATCTTCGAGCACTGGAATTCGAGCGGACTGCACGAGGCCCGACAAGCGCTCGCCGAGCGCCTCGGTGTGGAGGTCGATCGGCTGCCTGAGGGCGCCGGGCGGATGCTGCGTGATACCGCGCTCGGTGGTCTCGACGACGATTATCCCGAGCTGTCCGCCGCGGGCAGTGAATGCAACTTCCATCTCGACAAGGTCGTCGAGCACGTCGTTCGCCAGCTGCTGGTGGTGACCGCGTGATCGAGTACTTCTATCAGTTGCAGGTCGGCAGCAAATGGATCGATCAGGGAGTTCCACGCGAGAGCCTGGCCGCAGCAGCGTTCAACGCGAAGGCCAGTGTCGGCAACTCGAAGCGAGTCCTGCTGCGGCACAACGACGCTCATACCGGCGAGGTCACGTTGACCAAGCTGTGGGAAGGCAAGCGTCCGCCGAACTACCTCGGCCAGGAGGTAGCGCAGTGACTACATCGGAGCAGGCGGCCGACGAGCGGATACATATCGACCTCGAGGTGACTCAGTACTACCGCTTCGCCGTAACAGCTGAGCGCTTCTTCGACCTTTTCGGCATCGAGTTGGCGACTTTGGCTGATCACGAGGTGAAGGAGCTGATCGGCGACGGTTCGCTACTCGGGGACTTCGAGAACGACGACTACCACACCTACTGCGAGCGCGTGATAGCGCGAATGAGACGCCGTCGGATGAACATCAATTAACAAGCGCTTCAAGGAGTTTCGACATGGTCGACCACGGCCAGCGGCAATTCGAGGCGGATTATGTTGCAGCACATCAACCCGCAGACCGGAAGCGTCACTGTGACGCGCCCGTCGAAGTATCTCGGCGGGCAGGTGTGAGCGATAGGGGCTTTGCCATCCAAATCGACAGCTATGAGGCGTTTTACGCCGTGCGCTCGGAGTTGAACAGGCGATTCCAGAGGTACCAGACGCTGTATCGGCGCTATGACGCGCGGTGCATGTTGGAGCTACGCGAGGCCCTGGACGCGTGGTTCCCGCAGTACTTCACCCGATGGTGGCGCGAGACGTACCCGCTGAAGATTTGCACGGAAGGCGTCTTCGACCTGAGCGCCAAGCCCACCGCCGAATAGCGAACCCCCCAGCACAGCAAGGAGATTCCCGTATGTCCCTAACCGTCTGGGCCGATGAGCCCAAGGTTGCCACTGCCTTCGCCTCGAACGATTGGACCACCGCCTGGATCGAGCACGAAACCACCGACCGCATCGACGGCTGGTGCTGGATGAACGAGTGGTACCTCATCGTCGCCGAGATCATCGACGCGCTCTACGGCGACCACGGCGACCCGGAAACTGTCTACGCCGAAAGCCGTATACGAGCAATCGAACACACGGTGTCGCACGGGGTCACCCTCACCTATCAACTGCTGGCCGATCAATACGGCTGCATCAAGGGCATGAGCCTGCGGCTCGAGTCCAGCAAGGGCGTCACCCTCGCCAGCGTCGACTGCTTGAGCGGCGATGACATCACCTACCTCGACGAGACCTGGTCGCCCACCGACATCCGCACCCACGACACCGTGCTCCGCGGCGTCCTTCAGGCACTCGAAGCCGAATTCAAGCGCCTCGCCGACGTTTTCGGCTACTGAGGCACGGGAGCATCCGATGACCAAGCCAGTCGAGACCATCACCATCGGCACCGTCTCCTACCGCGTGGAAATGGGCACCATCATGGCCACGCTGACCGGCCCGCGCGGCGGCATCTACTACGCCGTCCAGAACGCGCGCACTGGACTGTTCTCGGTGATCGACAGCAGCGGGCGCGAACTGCGCAAACCGGGGGGCGCCCGTCTGCGACTTCGGCGTGCTGGCCGCCGATTCGAGATCCTCTGACGGCTCACGCCACGACCGGCCCGGCCCGCCAGCTATACGGACGAGCTGAACCCGATCTCACCAGAAAGTCTCTGATGCCATTACCCACCCCAACCGACACCGCTCCCGAATCCGACGGCTCGCTCTGCCAGGGGAGCACCACAACCGCCATCGACGACCAGGGCGACTATGGCGAACTCCGGAGCATCGACGGAACTAGCACCGACGGCAAGACCTTCCACATCCACACGTACGAAGACGGATCCGGCGGACTCGTCGTGAGCATCTACGCCGATCCCGACGTCGCCATCGAAATCGCGGTGGACAGCGACAGCGCCCCGATCGCCTTCACCGAATGACGGGGACACGTGCCCATCAACACCGACCTCAACCACGAGTTGTCGCGTGTGCGAGCCCTGTTCCACTCCGTCTGACATCGCATATCAAGGAGCTTCGACATGGTCGACTACACCCAGCGGCAGAACGTCACCGCCCGGCTAGAAGGGTTCTGGGGCACCGACGGCTACGAGTACGGCAGCATGCACATCGGGAACCTGGAGGGGGAGAAACTGCATTTCTACGACCCTGATCAGTACACCGAATACCATCACTACACAGATCGCGGCAAGCTGCTCATCTCCTTCATCCCCGAGAACGGCCTGTCCAACTGGATGCGCTACGGCAGGTTCAACCCGACGATCCGGATATCGAAGACCAAGTCGGACGAACAGATCGCCAGGGAGATCGAGCGGCGGCTACTTCGCCCTGTTCGCGAACTCGTGGCCGACGCGAAAGCACGCAAGGAAGCAGACGACGAGAAGTACGCGGCCCGCTCAGCCTTGATGCGCAAGCTGGTCATGATGCTCGGCGGCCGATCGTTCACCACAGACCGCGGCCTCGAGCGGCGAGGCTTCGACACCGAGATGTCGAACAACACCGTGCGAGTCGAACACCGCGGCAACACAGTCGAATTCAAGATCACCATCGACCCCGACGAGGCACTGAGATTCGGTCGCCGGATCTCGGGATTCTTCCACTCCGAGCGCAAGCGCGACGCAGCCTGACCGCTCACCCCGAAGCGCTTCCGGGGCCGTCGCCGCGGCGGCCCCGGACAACCATCAAGCAACCAACCATGCTGGGAGAGAAGCGAATGCAGCCGCACTACTTCGTCGTCACGGAAAGGTAACTCCACGTGGATCGTAAGCTAAGACGTATCAATAACGATTTAATGCTGGTGATCGAGAATGGGCGGATGGTGGGAGCCGTTGAGCCGATCGCTTCGTCGGTGTGGTTTTTTACCGATATCAATGACTGTTACTTCGTCGGCGATGATCTTGAGGAAGGTGTCGTTGAACTTTGCCGAGTAGAGAGTGGGCAAGTCTAGAGTAATTGAGACAGCGAAGCTCAGCAGTCTCCGCCTTCGTTAAGGTGAAGTCCTCATTTGTGTCAGTCGGCGTTCGCCGTCTGAACACGTTCTGTCTACATAAACGCAGATAAAGGATATCTTAACTAATTTGACAACTCAACAAGGAGCCTTTTTGATAACGGCATGAACGTCTGCCGCCTGTCGACATGGAATAGCGGACGCTTCGCCTGCGTCGATGCGGGGCCGGACGTAGCCAGGGATCTCGCTACGTCCGCGTGGGCGGCGATCATTTCGCGATCCGAACCCATGTTCGGGCGCGCGACGGCTGCTCGATCGCTGAAAGGATGCCCGTGCTCGACTATGCCGATTCCTCCGAGTGGGGCGCTGACGCCGAAAGACCGGGGCTCCCGGAGGCGCCCAAGTCTCCGGCAGGTAGTTTTCTGCGCGAACTCAGGGAACGGCGCAGGCTTACCCGCGCCCAGGCGGCCAACCTCCTGCACATGCAGGCGAACTCCCTCGGCTCGCTCGAGAACGGCAATCGTCCTGTCCGGTCCGAGTTCGTCGACCAGGTCGCGGCAGCATGGCACCTATCTGGCGACGAGGAAAGGCATTTGCGTCACCTTGCCGAGGCTGGCGGCAAGGGCAAGGCCGCAGCGAACATGCCTGACTACGCCTTCGTGATCACTGAAGAGATGCAGGTCGGCCTCGATGGACTGTTGCCGCATGCGGCGGCATGGGTGGACCCTTACTGGCGCGTGCTGGCTTCCAATTCCGCGTATCGCCGCGCGTATCCGGGGCTTGAGGAAGCGGGAAATGTCCTGACCTGGTTCTTCCGCCACCCTGAGTCCAAACTGACAATGCTCGACTGGGAGGGGGAGGCCGCCTTGACCGTGGCGTGGTTCCGCGCCCTGATCGGCGAGCATGGCTGCCCGAGCTGGGCAAATGACCTTTTGCGAGATCTCAGCGATTCCGACGACTTCATGCGGCTGTGGACGAGCGGCAGCGTGACGTTCAATCGCCGCTCGCCGTACATGCACCTACGGAATTCACGGTCCGGCGAGCCCTACACGCTGCTGGTGCAGATCACTCGATCTCCAGGCAATCTGCCACCGATGCAGCACTTCCTCGGCGTTCTTATGAGCTATAACGGCTCGGACGAACTGGCCGACCGGCGAGGGTGATAACGGCTCAGGGTGCCGGGTTTAGGCCATGCAGTGCCAGGTGAAGAAATGCGGTGAGAACGGCATTGGTGGGCTCAGGGTGGGTCCAGTTCGCCGCATGACCTGCGCCCGCGATGGTCACGACTACGCCACCCGCCCCGAACAGCCCCTGTGTCAGGTCCGCAGACTTCGCCGCGGTGCTCGTCGCGTCGTGGTCGCCGCGCAGTACGAGTGCTGGGCAGGTGATCTCATCGAGGCGATCGAGCACCGAGTCACGGTCGATGAGGTTGTCGGCGGCGTCCCGGATTCCAGCGCGATCCGAGGAGATCCATTTATCTATCCACGGCTGCTGCTGCGCGGCGCTTCCCCCGATAAGCTGGGGTGCCAACTGAAGGGCCATCGGCATCAGAGGAACGGCAGGATCGCACCACGCGCCGAAGAGAGAGATGTATTGGTTCTTCTCCTCAGGAGTAGAAGCGTCGGCGGTGGTGTCGAGAAGGATCAGCGATTCAACCCGTTCAGGAGCGGTCAGCGCGACGCGCAGGGCGATGTAGCCACCCTGTGACATGCCAGCGATGACAGCCCGATCGACGCCGGCGTGATCCATCACGGCAAGGCAGTCGTGCGCCAAGTCCCAGTAGGTGAATGGTTCTCCAGCCGGCGCTTGGGTCCGGCCATGGCCGCGGGCGTCCCAGCAGATGAGGCGATAGCCCTTCTCGGCCAATGCCTGCTGAGGATCGAACTGTGTCGTGTCCATGAAGAACCCGTGGGCAAACACGACAGGCAGGCCGTCACCGCCGGTATCGGTGTAGTGGATCTGGACGCCAGCATTGCTTGCGAACATAGTCGTACTTCTTTCCGACGAACTCAATTGGCACTTCACTGTCGGGGGGCGGCGCGCTGGTATGCGATAGCCACCCTTGCGGGACTGTGGGACAGCATCGTCCCTGTCGGAGTACATGCAACCCGATCGAATGGCGCGCGTCCATTCGGATACCAATTCAGTTTGGAATTGCAGTAGTTCGGCGCGAAGGCCCATGTCCGCATGGCACGCGCACCGTGATTGGGTAACGCCAGTTCAGCGCTCCGTGTGAGTGATGCAAGTCACTGAAACGGACACCTCGTCGTTGCCGATATCCTCTGCTTCGCTCTGTCGATAAGAGGCGTTGTTGTCAACAGGAAGCCAATTCAGAAATGAATGGCTCTGGTGCTTGATGGGAGCGGCCTCGGTCATGTTCCATAGCTTCGCCGAGCGTGGTCGGGGCGAGGCGGCTCACCTTCAGAAGAGAGGATGTTTCCGAATGCTGCAAAGCGCCCGTAGGGCCAACGATGGCCGCGAGCGCGTGTTCCTGACTAGATGTCAGAGCCTCGTGCGCCTTGAGGCGCACGCCGTCGAGAGGCCGAGCTATGTGGCCTTCACCTTCCCCGACGGGACCTGATGGCAAGAGCGGCGCATGCCCGCGCCAGTTTGGCGTCGGGGTTGAAATGATTCACATTCGAGTTAACGCAACAAATGGGAGACCATCATGGATCCGCCATCCATAATCGGCGCAGAAGAGCCACGACATACACGCTACTTACCCGCACTGCGGCGGCAGTACTTCAATCGGGAGGGGCAGCCCATTACCGACGAGCAGCTTCACCAGCTGCTCCAAGACCCCGACTATTGCGTGCTCGCGTGCACGGCGACCGGCTGCGGATGGGTGCAAACCGAGTTCGTCGGAGAACATCACAGCTGGACCGGTGTCGGTAAACCGCTGCTGTTTCGCACGACGATCTTCGGCGGACGGCGTGACGGCGAAGTGCGCCGTTCCGGCGACGAACGCGAGGCCATGTGGTGTCACAACGCGTGGGTCGAACAGCAGGGGCAGTAGCTGTTCACGCGAGCCTCGCACCTGATTTCAGAGGCTCGTGGCAATCAAGAAATGGAGAAACGTGGGCAGACGTGGAACAAGATTGCAGGCCGCCACCGGCCGATCAGCGCAGCGTGACCAGGAACGCACACTCGAAGCGGGCCGCAAGGCCGACCTCGACAGGCTCGACGTCGAGGTAGAGGAAGCTCGCGCACTCGCTGGCAAGGCGATCGCCGAGGGCGACTTGTCGATGGCGGCAGTGCATATGAGCAGCGTGGAGGCGCGCCAGAGAACGAGAGCTCTGGTGCGGTTACGAGCATTCGACCTGTTGTAGGGCAGGCCAGAAAGTGAAAGCCCTGGGGCGCGGAGAGTTCCACGCCCCAGGGCGGCTGGTCCGGCGCGGCACACACGAGTCGCGAACCGAGCGCCGGGGCTTCAGATCGCCACCGGCCTATTGAGTTGTTATTCAGTTGTGCCCGCCACCACCGGCGGGTGCCCCCTCGCGAGTCCGCGAGCGGGAGATCTGGTTATGGTACGAGCGTACAAGTCTTGATCGCGTTGTCACGATGTTTGCAGAACCCGGCGCACGGGCCATTCACCGTTGACCGACGCGGCGCGCTCGAGCAGTTCGACGGCCTGGCGCTCGAGCTGCTCGGCCTGCTCGCGCATACGCTCTGCCTTGGCCGACAGCCACCGTCGAAAGTCGGCCTGGCGCTCGTCGTGCCAGCGCTCCTGCGCAGCCATCAGCTGCCGCGCGGTGAGCGCGCCGACATCCGGGAACTTCCGTCCCAGTACCCAGGCCAGCCTTGTTGCCGCAACCGCGTCTGCGTCGGCGGTGTGGGCTTGGCCCATCTCGAGCCCATAGTGATCGACCACCGCGGCCAGGCGGCGCGAACCCGGCCGAGTCGGGTCACAGTGCCTGTCGATGACATAGGGATCCACGACCAGCCCGCGCGCCTCCCATGCCCCCAGTGAGGCGCGGAGGCATTCGCTCGCCATGACCGTGCAGTCGAAGCTGCCGTTGTACATCGCCAGCGCGTACCCGGAGGCCCACGCGCTGGTCACTGCGTCTGCGATCTCGCGAAGTCCTGTCGTGTAGTCAAGCCCCTCGGCTCGGGCCTTCTCCGTGGTGATTCCGTGTACCGCCGCCGCTCCGTCCGGGATCTCGATACCTGGGTTGAGCAGCCACGTCCGCTGACGCAGTCGGCCACCCTCGACGAGCACCAGGCATGCCGACACGATCCGCGCCGTCAGCGGGTCTGCCGAGGTGGTCTCCAAGTCAAAGCCACCGAGCGGCAATTCAATCCACGGAGGGGTAGCGAGGGCGTTCACTCGCTCGCCTGCCGCCGGCTTACCTCGCGCCGCTCGCGAGATTAACTGCATACACCACCCCCAGAAGAACCGTTCCGGCAATCGTGGATGCCGCGCGGACCCAGAGTCGATCGAGAGTGCGCCGACTGGTCCCCGGCCACATCGAAGCGGCCAAGTAGGCAACGACTATCAGCAGTGATGCGACCAGAGCGATCGTCATCAGTATGTGCATCGGGTGCACCCTCCAGCTTCATGGATGAGCCGCAGGCAGCCGACGTGCCACCTGAACCTCATACACCTTACACCCTAGGTTTAAGGTGTATGAGGTTCGAATTGAAAGGGAACCACATGAACGCGAACTTCGACCCCGGAGCCGCAGCCGCACGTATCGACGAGATCGACCGCCACCTGAACGAGGAGAACGCTCTCTTCGAGACAGAGGAGAACGCCGGCCGGATCACCGGCCGCGCTGCCGAGAAACACTACGAGTTGATCGAGGCGTACGAGGAGGAACGGCAGATCCTGAATGAGCAGCTGAAGTCCTGGCGCGCAGTCCATGGCGGGGCGGTTCCCGACTATGACCCGGACCAGATATGGCAGCGGATCGCCTCCATCACGTTGTCGCTTCAGGGCTCGAACGATGCGCTGGCAGACAAGCAGGATCGCGGCCAGGACGAACTCGACGACTACCGGCGTATCGAGGTTGGCAGTGACGAGCTGCTCGATCTCAAGGCCGGACTGCTCGACTGGCTTGCCCAAGGCGGCAGGCCGCCGGCCGCGTGGGTGGCCGAGTGAACCCTGTCGAACGAATCGTTCGCGAGTTGGCCGCTCTCGTCGACGAGGTCCAAGCGTCCCAGCCGACGCCCCCAGACCTTGTCGACATCGCCGGGCACACCTGGAGCTGGTGGAAGGGCAACCTCTACCGCGACGGCACCGGTCGCGCGGTACCTCGCCAGCTCATCCAGATCGCAGACAAAGACCACGGCGCCTGAGCGCACATTGTGAATCGACTAACTATCAAGGGAGAGAACGTGTTCGAACTGCGCCTGAACGAGAACCTCATGCGCCCTCTTCAGCACTGCACGATGGAGGCGCTGAACTGGCGGCTGGGCTTCACGCTCTTCGACGAGTGGGACGAGGACTGCGACGACGAGCGGTACGCCTTCATGCCGGATTTCGACATCGCCGAGTACGACCAAGGCATTGGCGAAGGGTGGCTCCGCCTGCTGTGCATGATGCTCAATGGCACCGCTGCGACCGAGTACTACTGCAAGCAGCGGCTTTTCACGCTGGTTGGGATCGATGAAGAGGTCGATATCCACTTCGATACTCATGTCGAAGATGACGAGATGGACGAAATCACAGTCTGGATCCAGACGGTCAACGACCACACCCGGCTGACCAGCGTCACCTACTACAGCCACCGCGCGATGTGCTGGCAGGAGCGTACCGGCGACTGGCGACCCGTCGTCACTGCGGAAGACCTGATCCGCATGATTGCCACCGATCTCACCATCGAACTGAACCGAGTGCACCGCAAACTCGTTGCCGCCTAGCGGTACGGGCGACGAGATGGCGAAGGGTGGCGACCTCTACGAAATCGGCGAAGTCGAGTCCTCGATCTCGACCCTGAAGCTCGAAGATTGAACGGTTAGGGGTGGACGTGCACGACGTCGCCACCCGCGAGTACCGCCATGTCGGCAGGGGTGCGTAGCTCGACCTGCACGTAGCAGTTGTCATGGCTGCCGTGGTGAGTGACTCTGCCGATTGTGCCGGTGCGTAGGCGAGCCTTCTTACGCCAGTTCAGGATCATTCCGGCGTGCTCATCGGTGAGTTCCCACGCGGTGAGTTCGGTCTTCATGCTGCGGCCCTCTTCGCTTTGATCGCCTGCGCGTAGGACATGTTCAGGCTGTTCGCGATTCGTTTCGTGTCGACGCCGGTGCGGGCGAGTGCTTCGGCGTATCGAGCCTTGTAGCCGAATGGCACCGACACCTGCTCGCCACGTTCGAGCGCGGCGAGGATCGACGGGTTCAGCGGGGGCGGTTCAGGTTTGGTAACTGGCACCGCCAGTAGCCGCGCCGCGACGTCGGGCGCGTAGCGGGCCGTTGAGTTGTTGACGATTCGGCTGATCGTGGTGGTCGATACCGCCGATGCCTTGGCGATAGCGGCTTGGGTGTGGCCGGCGCGCATCAGCTCGAGGATGTGGGCGTGCAGTTCACTGGTGCTGTGGTCGTCGACGACGCCGGCCAGATAGTGGATGGCTTTGTAGACGTGCGAGAGCAATGCTTCGGCCGCGGCGGCGAATTCGACATCGCCGATTTCGAACGGCGTGTATTGGTTCGCCGCGTCGGCAGCCGCGTGGAACGCGTCGAGATCCTCGCGTGCGTACGTCATTCGTAGGTGCTTTCCAGTGTGGCGACCATGTGGGCGGCCAGGCCGACAGCGCAGTGGTAACTGATGTCGTCGGTGAGGATCAGCTGGTATCCGGTGCCGGGCTGGGCGGGATCTTGATATGCGGCGAAGACCAGATAGTCAGTGGCCAGGCCGCCACCGGATTCCGCCGCGACATAGCGGCGTATCGCTCGTTCGAGGTCGTGACGGGGGGACAGTGCATCACTCACCGGCGCCGTCCTCGGTGTCGCGCTGGCAGTTGTGATGGAGGATGAGTTCGATTTCGTCGGCACCGGTGATCGGCTCGGCGAGACCTTCGAGGAGCAGCTCTGCGCAGCGTGGGCAGGAGTATGCATACCCATGCTCGGTCAGTGCCGGGGAGGCCAGTGGCGCACCCGGATTGGACGCGTCCGCGGTGGCGTGCTGGCGGGTGACGCTGGCGAGCGGAATGCCGAGCACGCGGTAGACGCTGCGGGAGATGGTGAAGATCATGACCTAACCAGACTCGATCGGTGGGTACCCAAGAGGACGACGGTTCGGGGATTGGCGCGGTCGAGTTCGATCACGCCGAGCTTGGCGGTGCACTGCGAGTCATCGCGCCACAGGATCCGGTTTCCTGCGTCGCATACGTGCTTGAGCAGGTTGTCCGCGTCGACGATGCGACGCGTGCGTCGGAAGAAGATGCACGTCATTGCGATGTTGCCGGTCAGCGGAGCAGGGATGGCTTGGGAGAGGAGCCATCCGGTGCGGGCCTCGGCGTGGAGGTCGTCCTCTGCGGTGTACGCGCGGCGATTTCCGAGGCGTGGACGCCGTTTCGGGTGGGGCTCGCCAGGGATGACGATCACATGCTGTGGGGAAATTAGTGCCTGTACCGCGGTGGTCAGCTCGTCAGGCAGCATCACGATGGCCCTCGGCGATCACACGGAGCCGGTCGAGGGCACGGTGGTAGAAGATCGTCGATGGCGATTCAGGGACCGGGATTCCAGCCCACACAGTCCCGCCGATGCACTCGTCTTGGTTCGCGAATTGCAGTGCGTACGAGGCGCATTCGGGTTTGACGGTACAGCCTCCGCAGGCGCGTTCGAGGCGCTCGGCTTGGCCGCCGCCGCGGTTGTCGCTCTCGTAGAGGCGGTAGTTGCTGGTGCCACGGCACTTCGCGTCGGTCATCCATTCGCGGTCTTCACCGGCCATATGCAGTTGTGTGCTCGCTACTTCAGGGGTCCGACCAAGACGATCGCACCGGAGTCGAAGGCATCCTGGAGGCGCTGCATCGCAGCTTGCGTCGTGTCGTCGACCGCGACGGCTCGATCGATCACGCGGGCGAGATCGTCGAAGAGTTGCTGCGATGCGTGTTGGCGCTGATTCACAAGATGTCCTGATGGGGGAGTGGGGCCGCCCGCCGCAGTTGCGCCTACTCCGCTAGGAGAGGAAGGGATCTTGGGCGCACTTTCAATTCCGGCACCCGAGCCGATGGAACAGCTAGAGGACTCGGCGGTGATGTTGACGGCGGGCGGCAAGTTCAATCGATGATCAGAACGGCGGAGGAGCGTCGTCCGGATTGGAGTAGCCGCCGCTCTGCTGACCGCCGCCAGTGCGGGTGGTCTTGGTAATCTTCGCCCGTGCGTTCTTCAACGATGGGCCGATCTCGTCGACCTCGAGTTCGATGACGGTCCGCTTGTCGCCGTCCTTGGTCTCGTAGGTCCGAGGCTTCAATCTGCCGGACACGATGACACGTGAACCGCGGGTCAATGACTCGGCCACGTTCTCGGCAGCGTCGCGCCAGATGTTGCAACGCAGGAAAAGCGCCTCGCCGTCCTTCCACTCATTGGTGTTTCGGTCGAGCACGCGCGGTGTCGAGGCGACGGTGAAGTTCGCGACCGCCACGCCGGCAGGCGTGAAGCGAAGCTCGGGATCGGCAGTCAAGTTGCCAGTGATATTTAGGACTGTGTCTCCGGCCAACGGACGGAACTCCTTTCAAGCGGTTACGCCACAGCCTACATCGATACATGCATACACCTAGGTGGTGAGGTGTAATAGGTGCCGGTGGAAGAGGCAAAACCCCCTTACACAGCGCGGTGCGAGGGGGTCGAGAGCCGGGAACTACGCGGAGCCGAAGGCGTCGTTCACCCAGTCGGCGAGCCGCTGGCAATGGCCCTCGCGAATGTAGGCGTCGGTGTGGCGGCCATCGGTGAGATATGCCTTGGCCTGAGAGATGACGGTGGCGGCCTCGATCCAGTTCAGCGGTGACCACCACCGCTGGAACCGCTGCTGAACAGCGATATCGACGATCGACTGACCCCAGCGCGTGAAGCCTTCGGGACTGTTCATCGTCCAGTACGCGCTGAGATCGGCGACTGAGCGCAGCGGAGATCCGAGCGGCAACGCGGTGATCGGATCCCGCTCGGCGATAGCCCAGTTCGCCGTCATCCCCGTGATCGGGCGCTGCCCAGCGATACCCGACGTGCTGGAATCGACCGACGACCAACCTGGCGGGCGCAGCGGGTCCGCGATCAGTGCGGCACCGGACACCTCGAGATCGGGGTACAGCCCCGCACCGATGTCCGCAGCGACGTCACCCGCGATTCCAGCGCCCTGGGAGTAGCCGGCCACGATAACCCTGTTCGGTGATTTCGCGATGGCGTTCAGCAGCGCCTGGCACCCCTCCCGCACGCTGGCGTGGTACGAAACACCGCTGCCGCCATAGGTCGCCGGGTAGGGAACATAGGCGTAGCGGAAGCGTGTCGGGTCGAGGTTGCGGGCGAACGCTTCGGTCACCAGATCGCCCCCCGCGTTCCACGTGCCACCCATGACTAAGACGTCGTACAAGATTGAAACTCCCTATCTCGGAACGTAATACGGTCTTCGCCGCGAACCTGGTCAATGACCATGGCGACGAGTTATCGAACTGGCGCAAGGGAAACCGGTTGTGCGTAGGGCCGGTAGCAGGAATCGCTGCGCATGGCACTTGGGTTCGGCTTCGTGACGGCAGAGTTCGCGGTCCTTGCACCCGGCGAGCTGACATACATCCACCCCTGACACGATGGGCAGCCGTGAGCGAAATCCAGTCCGGCAGGCCCGTTGCCAAGCCGGTCGCCGAGGACATCCCGGTCGAGAAGGCGTGGAAAGAGGGCCGCCGGGTCTATGTCAGGGCCGCGAGATACAGCAAGCTCGAAGAAGAGATGGAGACCAAAGGCACCTGGGACGGTGAAGTCGGCGCCAATTGGATCGGAACCAGCAAGCTCGACTCAGTACTCCCGGCGATCCGCGCCGATCTCGAGCGACTTCGAGCAGAAATGGTTGCTGACACTGGTCGGGCGTCCGGCACGACTGCTGAGCCCGTGCCGAGGACCGACGTTGCTACCGAGCTGTTCGACTCCGTGCAGAGGCGAACAGAGGACCTGGCTACCAGCCTGGAGCGAATCGCTTCGACGATCCGTCTGGACGCCAGGCAGATAGGGGCCGACCTGCCCGTGAGCAAGGTGATCGGCGATGTTGTTTCCGCGATCACCGACGGGATCGGCAATCTCGGTCCGACCTTGTCGGGTTTGATCAATGACGCCGCGCGCTTGGATGTCGAGCGCGCCGAAACGCTGCGAGCGTCCGCTGAGGGGGCGTCCGCGCGGCAGGTGGAAGACGTGGACTAGTTGCCAGTTGCGATCCCAGAGCGTGATCCGCGCTCGGCCCTTCCGCTTCCATGCGCGGAACTTCATGCGCGGGAAGTGTTTCGGGTGCCGCGGCAGTTGGCGGCGGCTCACTCGGGTTCCTGCTCGATGTGCAGGCGGGCCGCGATCAGGGGCAGGCCCAGCGCGAGGTGCGCGGCCACTCGGCGATGGCCGTTCCACATGCGATTGCGCTTTCCGCCACGCTGATCGGCGCACTGGGCGATGTCGATCGGCGTGTACTGCCCGTTCTCGGCGATGCTCTGCACCACCGTGAGCATCCGAGCGGAATCATGGGTCCATAGCCAGCCCAGTTCAGTGGCCCAGGGATCGCCGTCGCCGGTGCCGTCGTCGTGAACGATGTAGCTCAGCGGAAGTTCGTGGATGTCGGTCACGCGGCTGCTCCGCGCGGGTGGCTGCTGTAGCGCGACGTACGGAAGACGACTTCCACGGCCGTCGGTGCGCCGCAGAACTGGGAGGTGGTGCGGATTTCGACGTCGCGTAGTTCGAAGGTATGCGTCGCGTCGTCGGTGGAGATGATGAGGGCGTGCTCGTTGCCGGTCAGATCGAGTCTGGGTTTGGCTGCCACAGTGGATTCCTTTCAGGGATGGACGATTCGGGTGATGCCGGCGGCCTCGATGAGCTTGAGGCAGCCTCCGCACGGCTCGCGGGTGATGTAGAGAGTCGCGCCGATCAGGTCGTAGCGATTCGCATCCAGTAGCGCGTTGGCCTCGGCGTGCACCGCGACGCATGCGCCGGGGCCGGTGTCGTAGGAACTGCCAGGGGCACAACCGGATTCGCGGCGCGGGCAGGATTCACAGCCAGGCTTTTTGGGCGGGCTCTCGTTGTAGCCGGCACCGCGCAACCTGTTGTCTTTGGCCACGACCGCGCCGACTTTGGCTCGTACACAGGTGGATCGGATCGCGACAGTGCGCGCCACCTCGAGGAAGTAGGTATCCCAGTCCGGGCGGTCGCCGACGGAGTCGGGTGCACCCCAGTCGTAGGTCTCGAGCATGGATTCCAGGTCGATCGCGATCGGGTCCTGACCGGGCAGCAACTGCTGCACGCCCAACAGCATTACCTCGAGCGCGCCGTTGACGCGCTGACGGTGGGCTGTGGGCTTCTTTTCGATGAGCAAACGTTCAGGTTCCGATCTTGGCGTAGTTCGGCCGCCACGGGAGCGTCACGATGACACCTGCCGGCCCGGTCCGGTTCTTGCCGACAATGAATTCGATTTCGCCGGTGGGGATGCCGTCGATTTGTGGGTGATGCAGCAGAAACGCTCCGTCGCAGTCCTGCTCGATATCGCCGGTCTCGCGCAGGTCCGAAAGCACTGGGGGCCTGGAGGATTGCTCCGGGCCGCGGTTGAGCTGGGAGGCGATGACTACGGCGATGTCGAGTTCCTTGGCCATCTTCACGGCCTCTTTCATGACGTGGCCCAACGCGTCTCGGCGTTCACGTTTGCCCTTGGACGCGGTGACCAGGCCGATGTAGTCGATGAGCACCGCGTCCAGGCCGACGGCATGTTTCATCTGCCGAGCGACCGCGAACATGTCCTCGATCGTCAGCGTGGAGTGGTCCATCATGTACAGCTGCGTCTCGTCGACCCGGCCACCGTTGCGGTACAGCTCGAGCTTGCGCAGGTCCCACTGGTCCAGCTCCCGGCGCGTGATGTGGCTGTAGCTTGCTTCCGCACCAGCGGCCATCACACGTGAAACCATCTCCAACAGCGACATTTCCATGCTGAAGATCAGCGAGGGATGGCCGCTCTCACCCAGGAACTGACCGATGTTCAGCAGCCCGATTGTTTTCCCTCCGCCGGGCCGACCCGCGATGATGTAGCACCTTTTCGGATGCAATCCGCCGGCGATGACGTCGTTGAGGTGTGGCCACGGGGTGGGGAAGATGCGAACCTCATCGGCTGGGGCCTGCTGCCACTTCCACCAGTCCTCGGCGGCATCGGAGAGCTTGTGCACGCCCTCGGGCATCGGTGCTACTACCGGCACGAACTCGTCCAGGCCGTGCCCGGCAAGGATGTGGTCGGCGGCGTCCTTGCCCGCGGCGGGGGCGACCAGTTCGACCTCGGCGTGCCCATCCAGTAGCGCAATCGCCTGGCAGGCGTGGGCTTCTCCAGGCTCGTCCATGTCGCGCACGACCACGACCTTCTTGCCGTAGAGCGGCGTCAGGTCGAACATGCCGAGCTTGCCCGCGCCCATGGCGTTGCAGGTCGCCACGCCACCGAGGGACTCGATGGCCAGTACGTCCTTTTCGCCTTCGACGAGGTACACCACCGTCGCCTCGCCGAGGCGGCACGCACGGAACAAGGTGGTGCCCTTGGTATTTCCACCCTGGCTGAATCGTTTGAACGGGGTGCGGCGCACGATGCGGCCGTCGTCGTACTGGTAGGTCGCACCGTGGGGGTTGTCGAACAGATCCGACATCGCCAGTCCGAGCGCATCGAGCACCGTCGCGGTTTCGTCACTGTGGCAGTGCACGAGCACCTGGCCTTCGATGGCACGGATGGACACCGACCGATCAGCCGGGGAGTGACCGGGGGCCTGTGCGGTCGCGGAATTGCCACCCCGCTCGATCACCACCAGGCCGTGGTCACGAAACGCATCGATGACGCGGCCGTAGGCGATCACGTGGTCAGCTCCAGTTGCTCGCCGTGGGCCAGAGCGCGGCGCTCGAGTTCGGAGCGGTTCGCGGTGATCCAGTTCTTGAACTCGGCACGGTAGAAATCACGTATCGCGTCGGGGTCGTCGCGGTCGATGCGCGGCGGCGGCGGATATGGGAGGGTCCAGCGCATGCCCGTGATGCGCTCGATCGCATCGGAGTAGGGGTAGTCAGACCAGCGGTCGATGAATGCGGAGATCCGCTCCGGTGAGCTGGTGATCGGCATCCGTTTGACGCGGTCGATGATGTCGCCGGGTTTGATCGGCCAGCGCTGGGGCTGCCGGTAGTAGTCACGGACAGCGCGTAACGCTTCGGTCGGGCCGATGTCGTCGTCGGAGAAAAGGTCCGCCCACGCGGCCAGCCGCATCTCATCGGCCGGCGGCATAGCCGGATCGAGTGCTTCGGCGGCGGCGTATGCCGTGGTGGCGGCTTCGATGTGGCGAGTGTTCACAGCAGTTCTCGCATGGGTTGGTCGGCCTTGGCGGCGAGGCGGCGCCCGAGTTCGACGGTGGCGTTGACGCGGGTGCTGGCATCGAGGCTGCGGCGGTCGGTCGGCTGGGGAGCGTCGGCCCACCGTTCGCCGTTGAGCCATCTCGCCGGGTGTGGGGTGTAGAGGTCTTCGCGAAGCGGATCCTCGGCGTAGCGACGGGTGGCGGCCACCAGCTCGTCGAACCCGATCTTGGTGAGGGCCTTGGCGAAGGCTGGGCGGGCGGCCTGCTTGGCTTGCTTGCGCGGCCATACCGACCACCACTCGTCGAATCCGTTGTCCTCCACCGGCTTGGTAGATGCGGTACGCCGGGGACGTTTCGCTGGACCTCCGCCGGGAAGCATGACTCCGGCTGGCGCGGTGGAGATTTCGATCAGTCCGAAACGTTCGAGGAGGGTGTGGGTGGAGCCGGAGGTGAAGGCGAACCAGATGCTTGATGGCACGACGAATGTGTCGTAGCGGGCGCAGTACAGCCACCCGCGCATCAGCGAATACTGTTCGCCGGGGGCGAGATTGGCGTACTGCGGCCCATCAGGAAAGTCGTCGGGGACGGTCACGTTCACGCAGCGACCGCCTGCGCCTTGGCTTGCCGGGCGAGACGGATCTCGCGCATACGTTCCTGGCTGCTCGGATACGGGCGCACACCGCGCACAGCGATGGAGTCCTCGTCCCACTCGAACGGCAGCTTCCAGCGTCGCTCGGCGCCGAGCTGGCGGGCGGCGTTGCTTGCGCCGGGCTGCATCTGGAGCAGTGCGAAGGCGCGTTCCAACTTCAACTCTGTGGCCTCGTCGACGTGCTCGATGCGGTCGAACACCAGCGCGCGCAGCCCGTTCATCGAGACATCAGCCTTGGCCGCGATGTAGGGGATGGTGTGGCCGAACGCGATCAGGGCCTGAGTGCGACGGCGGGAGCCGAGAGCATCGACGAACCCACTCGGCGCGGCCGGTGGCCGCCCGCTCGCTTTCATCAGAGCTTCGTGAGTCTCGCGAGTGACCGCGGTGACGCGGTGGTGCAGGATAGCGACGATGGTGGTCCGGCCGACGCCGGTTTCTCGGGAGATCAGCGATTGGTTGCTGTTCTGTTCGTTGATCAGGAACTCGAGGTGGCGGCGGCAGGTGTCAGCGAGGATCAGATTGTCGGTCAAGCGCATGGCGACTCAGGCATTCGGGTAGGCCGAAGTCGCGGCGGCGCACCGGGTTTGGGCAAGGCTGCGCCGTCGCGTCTGCGGGAAATGAGGTGAGGTGTGGAGGTGCCGGGGCTTACGACTGGCCCGGCTGATGGGTCCTGAGCCAGCGCACCAGCTCCTCGCGCATGATGATCTTGTTGCGGCCGACCGGATGGAAGGCCAGCTCGAAGTTAGTCATGGCGTCGTAGATCTTGCGACGCTGCAAACCTGTTGCGGCAGAAGCCTCTTCGGGGGTATAGGAGATCTTCTCGACGGTCATGCGGTTTCCCAGTCCGGTTCGAGGTCGACCGGCGAAGACGGTGCCGTGGAGAGGGCCTCGGGAAGTGCGCCGACGGTGCGCCGATCCTCGGCGGCGGTCGACACGTACTTCTCCAGCAATTTGATTGCGACCTTGCGGTGCATCGGCGCGGCCGGCGCGTTCCAGGGCGAGTTCGCCCGGTCGGTGCCACGGGCCTTGTCCTTGGATGCCTGAATGATCTCCGGCGTCGCGTCGGCGACAGTGGAAATCGCGCCGCCGAAATGGACGGCATAGGCATACGCCGCTACCGCCTTGCCGCGTTGCCCTTCGGCGCGCACGTGCTGGGGACGATCGTCGCGGTTGGCGTCGAAGGTGTACTGGTCGTGTTCGTAGACCGGTTCGACGACGACCTTCGAGTACAGGCCCGTGCGCAGAATGCGCTGCATGATGCCCTTGTAATCTTCCCAGCCTTCGACCTTGCCGCCCTTCTCCACCAGGTGGAACAGCCCCCCGCCCGGTTCATGACCGAGAGTCGCGCACCGCATGAGCGCACGCAACATCGAAGCACCTCGATCTCTACGGATGACCGGCAACAGATCCGGGCTGGCGTTCACCGCGGATTCGGCCAGCCGCAGCCAGCGGTCGATTCCGAACGAAGCGGGCAGCACAGCGGCGAAGTCGGCGCGGTGGCGCTGGATCAGTGCTCCCGCGCTGAATTTCGCTTCGTCGACTGCATTTGTGATGGACTCGGACATTAAGCAGCCTCTCCGGCGACCTGGGCGGGAATGTAGCGAGCCCACACGTCGTGGTTGCGCGCCTTGGCCTCGAATGCACCGCCGGGTACGAACGCGCGTAGCTTGCCGGTTCGGATGTTGGTGGCCTGGCTGGATGCGGTTTTCGCGCTGGCAGCGGTGGTGACGATGCCCCACTTGTACGGGTTGGCGCGCAGGATGGCCGCTTTGTCTTGATGGGCGGGCGGTCTGCCGCCATTCGTGGCCGCGGGCGGCACGGTGTCGAACAGTTCCATGGTCATCCTTTCAGGGCGTCGGTGATGGACTCGAAGTGCGGATTGGGGGCGGTTTTCACGAAAGGCGTTCCACCCTTGCGTGATTGGCGTGTGGCGACGAGTTGATCGCCACACATGGCGCGCCAGGAACTGGCCATGGTGAGTGCCAGTTCATTGCGGACGCCGGTGAGTTGGTCGGCGGCGTGAGCAAGCCGCGTCTGCGCGTCCCACCATCGGTCGGCGAGATCGGAGTGGATCTCGATCGTGCTGCCGTCGATTTCCGGATGCAGGTAACGCAACGCCTCATACGTGGCACCGTGATCATCGAGGTCAGGTTCCTGGTCCGCGGCAAGGGCTTCCATGAACTCTTGTCCGGCCGCCAAGAGTGTGGCCCGGTCCTGCTGAGTCGGCTCGAAGCGGTACGTTCGCCAGTCGCCGACCCCGACGACCATGCGAACCCACAGGCCGCGCAGCCCCATGACCATGCAGTACCAGGCGATCTGGGTCTTGTAATAGACCGGGATCTGGTCGGACCCTTCGGCGCCCCACTTGTCCTCGCGCGCAGCGCATTTGATCTCGATGCCGTCGACGAGGTTGCCCGCCTGGTCCCAGATGAGTCCGTCGGGATTGGCGATCATCCAGGGATGGTCGGCGTGGCGGTAGGTGGTGCCCGTGGTCATGGTGTGCCCGGCGGGCAGCAGGTTGTCGCGGTAGTGCTCGTAGATCACGGGCTCGAACAGCGAACCCATCACCATGTACTCGTTTTCGAGCACCGGGGGAATTCGGTCCTTCTTGCGCCACCACAGGGTCCAGTAGGACTCCCATGGATTCAAGCCCAGGACCGCGGAGATCTCGCTTCCGCCGAGCCCAGCGGCGCGAGCCGCATGCCACTCGGGGGAGCCCGCCTTGAACGTCCCGATGGGGACCGCAGTCCCGTTGAGTGGCGGTGTATGGAATGTCACTTCTTGTGCTCGGCTAACTATTTCGTAGTTGCTTGGTCGGTGATGTATCCGGCTTGTTGGCGGTGTATGGCGCGGCTAGCTCGCTGTATCCAGGTTCCACCTGCAAGTTTGCTGCACCCCTCCGCGTCATACACCTAACACCTTAGCTTCTGCGGTGTATTGCTGTCGAATTGCCTGTACGTCACCAAAGCAATCGGACCGTCAGAATGGGGCTCATACACCTAGATGGGCGGTGTATGTGGGATAGACTGCCTAGCAATAGCGAGCTAGAGGGTTCACCACCGGAACCTGACTGCCGCTTGTACGCAGCCCCCGCGACCCCGAGGAGGAGTTATGGCCCGCGGCCCAGTAGCACCGGAGCCGTTTGCGAGCTGGATGGTTGAACAGGGCTACACCGATCCGTACGGCAAGCCCAGCATGACCGCCCTCGCGACCGCCGCCGGCCTCGGTCCGACCACCGTCCACCGCCTGTTCCGGACTGTTCGCGGCAACGGGGACACCCAGCCGGATCCCCCTACGATTTCTAAACTCGCCAAGGCGCTGAATCGCGCCGTCGACGAGATTTCGGCGGTGTTCAAGATTCCCGCCAAGGCGTCGGAGGTGTGGAAACCACCGGTCGAGATCGAGTTCCTCGATCGCGGGGACCTTGTCGTGATCGATGAACTGGTCAAGCGTTTGGCCTTCCACAGGCGGAAGACGATTGCCGCAGAGGCAGCTCTGGCGACTGCCCGTTCCTGAATTGTCGTTAAAGACAATAGGGCCCGACTCTCTCGTAGAGTCGGGCCCTTCGCGTCTGGGTCTATTCCAGGCCATGCTCCATGCGGTAGCCGCGTGCCATCAGTTCAGCGAGGTCACACAGCTTCAGTGCTAGGTAGAAATTTTCCCTGGCGGTGTCGGATGTCATCTCATAGATGTCCGAGGCGTGCGGGCCGAACTCCACCGAGAAGTATCCCTGCCCCTCGATCTGTGCGGCCCGTGCCCGCGCTGCGCGGCCGTCGCGATGGATCACCTCATAGGGTGGAACGTCTTGCGGCTCAGCCACTTCCTCGCCGGCACGCCACGCATCCGCCATCCGGTCGGCAAGGTCACACAAATGCAGCCCGGCTTCGATGTTCCTACGCGCGGCGCAGACCTCGACATCGTTGGTCTGGTTCATATCTGGGCCATAAGTTGTCGACAGATAACCCGTTCCCTCGACCTGATTGGCCTCCATGCGGACGATCCGCTCGCAGAGCGTCAACAGGTAGATCACGCGATCGTTCGGCGGTGTCGTGGCTCTGTGGGACATCGCGGGCGGATCCTGTTCGACGGGCGGGGTGGCATCGGGGACCGCCTGCTCATGGCCCGACGCTCATGACAAGTGTGTCGACGCGCTACCTGGGTGCTTCTCAGAGCCAAGTACTGAAGCAGGTCGCTTGGCTGCGTTGTTCCGACGGCGTCCTCGCAGCAGCGCCGCGTCCGGGTGCGGCGGCTGCGGGGTTTCCGCTGCTTATGCAGTTATTAGGCTTAACTTTGGCCAGTGTCGCAGGGGCTGTTGGCGCCAGTCAAATTGCTACCACCCTGAAGTATTCACGTGCGCGTTGGCCTGTTCCCGGTGGGGGTGTTTGCTGGGAGGGGGTTCCGCTGACCTGGGCGTTTGTCGGTCTTCGACAGTCCGGTTCGTGTGACACGATTCACATTATCGGGTTTCTTGCAGGTCGGGGCACAAAAATGCCCCCAAAACACCAGCTAAACAGGCGTCGGGGGCAAAAATCAGTGGGTCCAATCTTGCGGAGCACCGACTTGTGTGCAGTTCTGTGGTGACCTCAACCTGCCCTTGATAGTTCAAAAGCCCTATAACCAATGGTCATAGGGCTTGAACAAGGTGCGCCATCAGGGACTTGGTCACAATTTTGGTGCCTCTGGACACTTGAGATGTGTCCATGCGAATGAGGCTAACCCTCAGCGCTTAGCCTCGTCAACCAGTGACCAACGCGACCTTGCCCCCTACTCGCCATCGATAGGTAACACGCTCATCGGCGTGGCTGCCTGTGAAAAGTGATGGCAGGACGTGTGGTGGGTGAGGATTCGCGGGCGGATCGCCCTTCCCGTCGTCGGCGGCGCAGGATGGCGTGCGCGCGTGCTGTCGATCCGGGTAGTCACTGCCTGTGACGTGCAGGCTCTGGACACCGCGCGCAGTCAGATCGCGCGGGCAATGAATCGGCGCACGGGTGTTGCGTGACCTCAGCACCCGTGGGTAGTCGCTGGTGTGTGGATCATTCGACAGCACCGATTCTGGACGCGCTCGCCGACTACCACCGGCTCGGCCGCTACGGGTTCACTCCGCCCGGTCACCGCCAAGGTCGCGGCGCGGACCCGCGCGTGCACGCCGTGCTCGGTGACGCGTTGCACGCGGATGTACTTGCCTCGGGTGGGCTCGACGACCGGCTGGCCCGGGGCCACTACCTGACCGACGCCGAAGAACTGATGGCCGACGCGGTCGGCGCCGAAATGGCGTTCTTCTCCACCTGTGGCAGCTCGCTGTCGGTGAAAGCCGCCATGATGGCGGTGGCAGGCGGTGGTGACGGACTGCTCGTCGGACGTGACAGTCACAAGTCCATTGTCGCGGGGTTGATCTTTTCCGGTGTCCAGCCTCGCTGGATCACCCCACGCTGGGACCCCGACCGGCACATGTCCCACCCACCATCGGTCGAGCAAGTGCGCCAGGCGTGGGAACGACACCCGGACGCGGCGGGCGCGCTGATCGTCAGTCCCAGTCCTTATGGCACCTGCGCCGACATCGCCGGCATCGCCGAGGAATGCCACCGACGCGGCAAACCGCTCGTGGTCGATGAGGCCTGGGGCGCGCATCTGCCGTTCCATGATCAACTGCCGACGTGGGCCATGGATGCCGGTGCGGACGTGTGTGTGGTCAGCGTGCACAAGATGGGCGCCGGATTCGAACAGGGCTCGGTGTTCCACGCCCAAGGTGACCTCGTCGACTTTTCCCGTTTGAGCGCCTGCGCCGATCTGCTCATGACCACCAGCCCCAATGTGCTGCTCTATGCAGCCATCGATGGGTGGCGCAGGCAGATGGTCGAACACGGAAACGAGCTGCTCTCGGACGCGTTGAAACTGTCGGACCGAGCACGCTCAGAAGTCGCGCGGATCCCCGGAATAACGGTGATGGACGATGAACTGCTCGGTGTGGAAGCATCCCACGATCTCGACCGGATGCAACTGCTGATGGATGTATCCGCCACCGGCGCAACAGGATACGAAGCCGCCGACTGGCTGCGTGCGCATCGCCACATCGACGTCGGTCTCAGCGACCACCGCCGAATCCTGGCGACCCTGTCCATCGTCGACGACGACAGCACCATCGGCGTACTCGTCGAAGCGTTGTCCGCCTGGCGGGCTCAGGTGAAAGATCCTCAACCGCACCACATTCGGCTGCTTGCGCCGCGCGAACTGGAACTCGAATCGGTGATGCTGCCCCGCGATGCGTTCTTCGGCCCCGTCGAAGCGGTACCACTGATCGAAGCTGCCGGGCGGATAGTCGCGGAACAGGTCACGCCCTATCCGCCAGGCATCCCCGTGCTCGTGCCCGGTGAACGGATCAACAAGGCTGTCATCGAATACCTGCAGACAGGCCATGGGGCAGGAATGAATGTCCCCGACCCCGCCGATCCCGACCTGAACACACTCCGCGTGGTCGCCGAATGACCGCTGGGCGCACGGCGCAGCCGGACACATACGGGCACCACTTGGAGGTACAGCAACTGTGACCACTCGCTCGATCGCCGCAGGAGCTCTGGCAATCCCGGCTGTACCTGGCGCAGAGTCGGATCCGAAGTCCGCGGCGGGGCTCGCCGAACGCGCCAAGAACGCCGGACTGACGATCTCCGTCGCAGAATCATTGACCGCTGGAAACCTTGCCGCGACCCTCGGCGCTGCGCCGGATTCGGCCGACCGGTTCAGCGGGGGAGTTGTCGCGTATTCCGCGACGGTCAAACAGCGAGTGCTCGACATTCCCGACGTTCCCGTCGTTTCGGCCACGGCGGCACAGACCATGGCGGCAAACGTTCGAGCGTTGATGGACACCGACCTCGCCGTAGCCACCACCGGTGTCGGCGGCCCTGGTCCCCAAGACGGCGAGCCGCCCGGCTCAGTATGGTTTGCCGTGGCCACCCGTCACCGGGTTCAGGCAGAACACCGTCACTTCGGCGGCGACCCTCAACGGGTCCTCGAGCAGACAGTGCGGCACGCGATCGGACTATTGCTCGCCGCTACAAGACGATTCGACTACAGCGTGTCTCCCAATCCGTGGGATCGATGAACACCGTCCTTCTCGGACGTCCTTCATTCACGCCGGTCGACTGACTGCTGCTCGACCGTGGGGCCCAAGCAGAACCGGAATGATGTGTGCCGCACCACAACAGAAGCACTGCACCAGCCACCGACGGACACCACATCGCTGAAGTTGCCTCTGTCATGTTGGTCGATCCGCTACGCGCGTTCTTCGGCAGGCAGGTGCGTTGTGCGGCAAGCAGCACGAGCACGTTGTGGGCATGGGGCGTGCCTTTGGCGCCGAACCCGCCGCCCACGTGCGGCGCGATCACCCGTAGCTGTTCAGGCTCGAGTCCGAACAGCGGCGCGAGGGTCTTGCGGACGGTGTGTACTCCTTGCGTCGAGTCGTAGAGGGTGGCCGTGGTGCCGCCGTCCTCGCAGTGCCAGAGGGCGATACTTGCGTGCGGTTCCATCGGATTGTTGTGCTCGATGGGGGTCGTGTAGGTCTGGTCGACGGTCACTGCCGCGGCGGCCAGCGCGGCGTCGACGTCTCCGGTGTCGGTATCGGTCGCGAACCCACTCACCTCTTCGGGCGCGTACAGGTCGTCACGATCGCTACCGAACTCCACGTCGGCCCGGGCCTGCCGATAGTCGACGTGCACCAAATCGGCACCGTGGCGGGCTATTTCGGGCGTCTCGGCGATGACCGCGCCGATCAGCTGACCACGGAAGTGCACCTCGCTGTCCTGCAGGATGCTCAGTTCGCCGTCCGAGGTGTCCGCCAGTTTCGGCGCGTCGAAGACGGTGAGTACCGCGATCACTCCGTCGAGTTGTTCGGTCGCCGTGGTATCCATCGCGGTGACCTGCCCGCGCGCGATGGTCGCCTGCACCGGATGGAGAAAGGTCGGGTGCTCGACTCGATGCTCGAACGCGTATGGCGCGGTGCCGGTGACCTTCGCGAGGCCGTCCAGGCGCGGCGGGGATGTGCCCATCGCACTCGCTTCGATCAGTGCCATCGCCGCTCCTGTTCGGTCGCAGCGGGCTGGGCAAGCGAGCGCAGTGTCGCGACCAGCGTCCTCCGGGCGAGGTCGACCTTGAATTCATTGCCGGCCAACGGCGTCGCCTGGGCGAGCTCTGCTTCAGCCGCAGCAATGAACGCGTCTTCGGTGGCGGGAGAACCGATGAGGGCCGATTCCGCCGCACGGGCACGCCACGGTTTGTGCGCCACACCGCTGAGAGCGATACGCGCAGCGCTGATCATCTCGTCGTCGCAGACCAGCTCGGCGGCCACCGACACGAGCGCGAAGGCGTAGGAAGCACGGTCACGCACCTTCCGGTAGGTCGATCGCGCACCGACGGGCGGCGCGGGCAACTCCACTGCGGTGATGAGCTGCCCATGGGTGAGCGCGGTGTCGAGTTCGGGCCGGTCGCCGGGGAGCCGGTGGAAATCGACCATCGGGATACGGTTTTCGCCGTCGGTACTGGCCACCACCACTCGTGCGTCCAGCGCCGACATGGCCACCGCCATATCCGAAGGATGAACTGCCGCACAGTGTTCCGAAGCGCCGAGGATTGCGTGGTAGCGGACGTAGCCGCCGATCGCCGCGCAGCCCGAACCTGGCTCGCGTTTATTGCACGGTGTAGTGATGTCCTGGAAGTACACGCACCTGGTGCGCTGCAACAGATTTCCACCGGTGGTAGCCAGATTCCGCAATTGCCCCGACGCACCCGACAGCAGTGCGCGCGACAGCGCAGGAAATCGGTTGCGCACCAAGGGATGTGCCCCAAGATCGCTGTTGTACACGCCCGCGCCGATCCGCAACCCGCCATCAGGCAGTTCGGTGATCTCCGACAGCGGCAAGTCCGCGACATCGACCAGCAACGTCGGACTGGAAACCCCCAATTTCATATGATCTACGAGGTTGGTCCCGCCGGCAAGATAAACCGCGTGGGGGTGGGCGGATACCGCCGCGACAGCGTCTGCCACGGTGTTCGCGCGCCGGTACTCGAAGGGGATCATGCCGAAGCCGCCTGCCGGATCGCCGCGAGGATGTTCGGCTAGGCGGCACATCGGCAGAGATTGCCGCTCATGCGTTCACGAATCTCGGCGTCGGTCAGCTCGGGCTCGGAGCCGAGGTCCTCGGTCACGTAACTCGGCCGTCCCGCCTCCGCCTCGTCGAGCATGCCGACCGCCGAACATACCTGGCCGGGCGTGCAATACCCGCATTGGAATCCGTCCTGGTCCAGAAACGCCTGCTGCATCGCGTGCAGCTCGGCACCCTCGCCGAGACCCGCCGCAGTGACCACCTGGGCGCCGTTGCGAGCGACCGCGAACATCAAGCAAGTGATAGCTCGTCGGCCATCCATGAGCACGGTGCATGACCCGCACTGACCGTGATCGCACCCTTTCTTCGGTGCCGTAACGCCGAGGTGTTCGCGCAGCGCGTCCAACAGCGTGGTGCGGTTGTCGACCCGCACCGCGTGCGCTACACCATCGACCACGAGGCGGATCTCGGCATGGCTCGCGAAGGTTTCCATTGCCGCGTAATAGCCCCACAGCCGCCGCTCAATCAGCAGCGGATCGATTCGTCGCCGAAGCAGGAGACCGGACGCTCCACGCTGTTCAGCCGTCACGGAAGCTGCCGGCACGGTGTGACAACCGCTCAGCGAACGTCTCCGACCACGCCACCGACTCCGGCTCCTCGACGACCTGTGGTGTCTGATAGTCTCTCGGCGACCGGATGAAGGTCGGGCGCCGGGAAGTGCCTTCCGACTTGGACCGTAAGGCCAAACAGTCGCACACTCCCGCGGACGTACGCTTGCAGGCTCATAACGGCGTGATCGGCTGTGTTCTGCAGAGCGCGCGCCCCTCTCTCTTGCTGACGGTAACTCTCGTCGGCGGGGTTTGCCGGAGGCATAGGGAGGTAGTCGCCCAGCGGGTCCGGTCACCGTTGGAGGAGGAGTTATGGGTTTTCCCGAACAGCAACAGCAGGTTCCCGGCGTCCAAGCACGGATGACGCCGCTCCCGGATTGTGGTGAAGGCAGTTACCGGGGGTCGGGCAAACTCACCGATAAGGTGGCGGTGATCACCGGAGCCGATAGCGGGATCGGGCGGGCGGTGGCGATCGCATTCGCCCGTGAAGGTGCCGACGTGGTGATCTCCTACCTGAACGAGGACGACGACGCGAAGGAGGTCGCCGATCTCGTCGAGCGAGCCGGCCGTAAAGCGGTGCTCGTGCCAGGAGATCTCGCGGAACCGGATCAGTGCCGCAAGGTCATCGATCGCGCTGTCCAGGAGTTCGGCAAGGTCGATGTGCTCGTCAGCAATGCGGCCTACCAGATGACGCATGAGACGATCGAGGAGATCAGTGACGAGGAGTTCGATTACACCTTGCACGTGAACGTCAGCGCATACTTCCGGCTGGTCAAAGCCGCGCTGCCGCACATGCCCGAAGGATCATCGATCATCGGTAGTTCGTCGGTCAACTCAGATATGCCCTCGCCGACGCTCGCTCCTTACGCGGCGACCAAGGCGGCCATCGCCAACTTCTCGGCCAGCTTGGCGCAGCTACTCGGCGAACGCGGGATTCGAGTGAACAGCGTTGCACCAGGACCGATTTGGACTCCGCTGATCCCGTCGACGATGCCGACGAAGAAGGTGGCAGGCTTCGGCGACGACGTTCCGCTCGGCCGAGCAGGCCAGCCCGCCGAACTCGCGCCGACCTATGTGCTGCTGGCCTCCGACGATGGCAGCTACATCTCCGGTGCTCGGGTGGCTGTCACCGGTGGCCGCCCGATCCTGTGAGAACGCGTCCACGCGTCTTAGGTCCGTCGGCGGCAAGGAACTTGGTGCGGTAACCGCCGCGGTGAGCAATTCCGACCGTCGGTAGCAGGAGCACCGACCCGTCGGTTGGGTTTCGGTTCGGCGGGTAACACTCCTGAACACATCCGAAGGGAGATCTGATGACGTTCTCGAATCAGCGACCGATTTCGCTGCCACGGCGCCGCGACCGGGACCGGAGTGGGTTCCCCGACCACACGCGGACAACCAGGAGCCACGCAGGGGAGGGAATCGAGGACGGATACAACATCCCCGGAATCGTTCTCTGCGCGTTGGGGATCGTCGCTTTGGCGTTGTGTTTGACTGCGGTAGGTTATGGATATTCGGGCTGGGCTCTGATCGGCGGCATTTCGGCAGCGGTGTTGGCCGGAGCCGGCGTGGGATGGATCCTCCTCGAGCATCGGCGTATCAAAGCCAAGGAGGGGCTGGAGCTGACCGACCAGCGGGGACATTAGACCTACATCTGATGGGATCCCGGCGCCCTTGAGACCGTGCGCGCTCAAGGGTGGACGCGGGCCGCGACCGCCAGGCGAAGGTTGGCGCGCTGCAGCGCGGCTCGGGCGTCGGCATCGTCGCGGTCGCTGGTCAGTCGCTGTGCCGCGTCCGATTGGGCGACACGGGCCCGGGTCACGTCGATGCGACCCGCGAACTCCACGGTATCGGCCAGCAGGCGAACCTCGTCGTCGCGAATCCGCACGGTGCCACCGTGCAACGCGGCAAGCCACTCCCGGCCACCGGCCCGCACCGTGAGCACCTCGACGCCGAGCGTGATTTCCAGGTGGTGGTGGCCTGGCCTGATCACGTACTCGCCGTCGAGCGCCGGGACGTGAACGGCTTCCGCGCCGAAGACGAATTCACGATAACCGGGCACGGACAAGGTAACTGCCAAAGTTTTCGAGGTGCGCAACCGAACCCCTGGGCCGGCATCTCGCCGCATCGCGGACCTTCTTTCCGATAGTCGACGGCACTCCTTGATGGTTGGGCGGGACGGTCGCTGTCCGTCCGGTCCCGACGGCGGATACCCGCGCCCACGGCAGCAAAACCACGCGGCCTGTTGCCTGGAGATTGTGCTGAGTTCGCCGGGGTATCCGTCGCTGAGGAGGTGATCGACATGCCGAAAGAATGGACAGCCAAACAGGACCGGCAATGCGAGCACATCAAGGATTTGCAGAAGGATCAGGGAGCGTCCACCAAACGCGCGAAAGAGATCGCCGCGCGCACGGTGAACAAGAATCGAGCCCAGGCCGGACAGAGCAAGACCGCCAGTCGCTCGGGTGAAAGACAAGTCGCCGCAGCAGCGTGGTGGACAGCGGTCGGGTACCGACAAGCCGAAGGGCCCGACCCGCGACCAGCTCTACAACGAAGCGAAGAAGAAGGTCGAGGGCCGCTCGAAAATGTCGAAGGCCGAATTGGCTCGGGCCGTCGGCCGGAGTTGATCTCGTTCAGTTAGACGATGGACACGATGATGCCCACCGCTGCGGCGGCGAAGATCGCGACGATGACGACCGCCACCACGATGGCCGCCGGGACGGCGAACTGGTGGAAACCGATTGGGATACTGCGATGGACCGGATCGGCCAGCGCAGCTCCGTACTGCTGGCCGAGCGTAGCCCCGACGCGATCGGCTTCTATACCTCCGGGCAGTTGTTACTTGAGGAGTACTACACGTTGGGCGTGATCGCGCGCGGCGGTATCGGCACCAATCACATCGACGGCAATACCCGGCTGTGCACGGCGACCGCGGCCGAGGCGCTGAAGGCGTCCTTCGGCAGTGACGGCCAGCCCGGCTCCTACTCGGGGGTTGAGGAGCATCCGGGAGGAAAGTCACGCTAAGTAGACAGGGGGAATCCTGTTGCTGTGCTGGTGATTTCATGTCGGCGTGACTGATGAGGATTTGCCCGGCTACGGGCGTTTCGGTGCGTTGTCCCGTGTGGAGCTCGAACGGTTCTGCTACCTCGACGACGAGGACCGCAGGCTGATCGCGGTACGGCGCCGCGACTACAACCGGCTCGGGTTCGCCGTGCAGGTGGTGACCGTGCGCTACCTGGGAATGTTCCTGGCCGACCCGGTCGCTGTCCCACCGGAATTGGTGGCCTACCTTGCCGAACAGCTCGACATCGACGATCCGGGCTGCCTGGATGAGTACATGGTGCGCCGCACCACCCGTTTCGAGCACCAAGCCGAGATCACCGCCGAATACGGCCTGGTCGCATTCGCCGACGCCGGACCCGAACTCACGGCCTGGATCGCTGATCAGGCCTGGATCACCGGGGACGGCCCGAAAGCGATCTTCGACGGCGCGGTCACGTGGTGCCGGGCGCGGCGCGTGCTGCTGCCTGGGATGACGACGTTGCAGAAACTGGTCGCTACCGGCCGCGAGGCCGCCGAGCATCGGCTGCGCACCCAGCTTGCGGGGCTGCTTCCCGCGACGGAGGCCGCGGCACTGCTGGGGTTGCTGGAGGTGCCGGCCGGGACCAGGGCGCGGGTCAGCGAGCTGGATCGGTTGCGCAAGGGCGTGTTTCGTCCGTCCTCGAAAGGGATGCTCACCGCCCTGGAACGAGTTGGCGAGCTCGTGGCGGCGGGGTCGGCGCGCGTGGATGTTTCGGCGGTGCCGCCGCGGCGGCTGCTGGGTTTGGCCCAGCACGGCTTGGCGGGCAAGGCGACCGGGTTGCGGCGGATGAGCCGCGAGCACCGGCTCGCGGTGTTGGTCGCGACGGTGTCGGTGCTGGGTTCGCGTGCCAGCGATGACGTGCTCGAGTTGTTCGACCTGCTGATGACCACCGAGCTGCTGTCCAAGGCCGAACGCGAATCCAAGGATGAGAAGCTGCGCCGCTACCCGCGGGTCTCGCGTAACGCCGGGCGTTTGGCCGAGGCGGTGGCGGTGCTGCTGGAGATGGTGGAGATCGACCAGGGTGTCGAGTTGTCGGTGGTGTGGGATCTGATCGAGGCGAAAGTCTCCGGTGCCGAACTACGCTCGGCGGTCGCCATCATCACCGAACTCGTCCCTCTCGGCGACGCAGAACTCGACGGGCAACGCGCCGAGGAGCTGGCCGGGCGCTTCGCCACGGTGCGCCCGTTCCTGCCGAGATTGATGCGCACCATCGCCTTCGACGCGACCGCCGACGGTGCGCCGGTGCTGGCCGCGATGCGTGCCCTGGGTGAGTTGATCACGGTCAACTCCAGGCGGGGACCGGCGCGCTGGCTCGATGCCCGCGCCGTCGATCACGACCTGATCGGTGGGGCCTGGACCCGCCTGGTGTATCCGGCCGGGCGCCCACCCGAGACCGTCGACCGCGCCGCCTACACCTTCTGCGTGCTCGAACAGTTCCACCGACATCTCAAGCACCGCAACATCTTCGCCGAGGCATCCTCGAAATGGCGCGACCCGCGTGCGCACCTGCTGGCCGGAACCAGCTGGGACAACGCACGCGAGGCCGGCCTCAACGCTCTGGGCCTGCCCGGTGAGGCTGCGGCGATGCTCGGCGCGCACGCCGAAGCCCTCGATAGCGCCTATCGCGAGGTCGCCGCGCGTCTGGACGACGACACTCCGGCCACCGTCGACGACGAAGGAAAACTGCACGCCGCCGCGCTGGTCGCGATCCCGGATCCACCGAGCCTGACCGATTTGCGCCGCCGCGTGGAAGCGATGCTGCCGCGCATCGATCTACCGGAGCTGGTGCTCGAGGTGATGTCGTGGCATCCCGGGTTCACCGAGGCCTTCACCCACGCCTCCGGCAATCCGGCTCGGGTCGCCGATCTCGGTTTGTCGGTGGCGGCGGTGCTGTGCGCGCACGCCATGAACGTCGGGTTCGCGCCGGTGATCAGCCCCGGCGTCGAAGCATTGACCCGGGATCGGCTCCACCATGTCGATCAGTCCTACCTGCGCTTCGACACCCTCGCCGCGGCCAATGTCGCCCTGATCGAGGCCCAAGCCCGGATCCCGCTGGCCCAGACATGGGGCGGCGGCCTGGTCGCCAGCGTGGACGGGTTGCGGTTCGTGGTGCCGGTGCGCACCATCCACGCCCGACCCAACGCCAAGTACTTCGGCCGCAAACGCGGCATCACCTGGCTGAACATGATCAACGACCAGGCCGCCGGGCTTGCCGCGCAAGTGCTTTCGGGCACCCCGCGCGATTCGCTGCACGCGGTGGATGTGGTGCTGCGCCAGCAGGGCGGGGTGGTGCCCGAGGCGATCATCACCGACACCGGCTCCTATAGCGACATCGTGTTCGGGCTACTGCACCTGCTCGGACGCCAATACCGCCCGCAGCTGGCCAACCTGCCCGATCAGCGGTTGTGGCGCATCGACCCGAGCGCGGACTACGGACCACTCGACAAGGCCGCTCGCGGGCGGATCGACCTCGAACGAATCGAGCGGCATTGGGAAGACATGTGCCGGATCGCTGTCTCGATCCACACCGGCGAAGTCTCCGCTCACGAGGTCACCCGCATGATTTCCCGGGACGGGCAACCGAGCTCGCTCGGCCACGCGGTCGCCCACTTCGGGCGGATCTTCAAATCCCTGCATGTGCTGCGCCTGGCCGACGATGAGCCCTATCGCCGCGAGATCAAAGCCCAGGCCAATCTCACCGAGGGCCGCCACGACCTGGCGCGGCGAATCTTCCACGGCCGCAAGGGCGAAATGACGCGCACCTACTACAACGGCATGGAAGACCAGCTCGAAGCTCTGGGCCTGGTCCTGAACTGCGTGGTGCTGTGGAACACCGTCTACATGGACCGCGCACTGACCGAGCTGCGCGGCCAGCAGTATCCGGTTCTCGAGGCCGACACCGCCCGGCTCTCACCGTTCATCCGCTCCCACATCGGCATCGACGGCCATTACAGCTTCCACCTGCCCGACCTGGACGGCGCACACCGGCCGCTGCGCGATCCGGATGCCCCCGACGACGAATGAGCCGCCGGTCCTCCGACGATCCGTCTCGATAAGAAGCTGTTTTGAAACCCCGCGGTGCGGCCGGTAGCGGTGATCTCGCGGGCGCGGCTGGGCGTGATGGTGGTGGCTACTATCATTGGGCATCTCGACGCCTGAATTTTTCCCCACGTACGGCGTCGAGGGAGTTGTCCTTGCTTACGAAGTCAGGTGAGGGCAGCGCGGGGGTGAAGGGGCACGGCTCGGGTGAACCGTTGTAGTTCCCGTTCGCGGGTCGCTCCCGATCCTGCTGTGGTGCCTATGAATTCGGATGTACCGGGCGTGGCATGTGATCGGAATAGGTGTGCCAGGCCAGCAACGAAACACCTCATGTCGCCGGGTTGCCGGTGCTGATCGGGCCTCGCGCGGGGTTTAGGTGTATTCGACCCCGGTGATGAGTTCGGGTGAGAGCCGGATCAGCTGATCCCCGGCACGGGTGGCGCGGTCGGGCAGCAGTTGCTGGTAGGTGGCGATCTCGTCGTGGTTGGTGATGGTTTCGGCGATCCCGGTCAGGATGACGCACCAGCCTTGGCGGGTGTGGTTGTCGAGGGCGTCGGCCTCGTACGCGATGACTTGGCGATCGAGCCATCCCGCGAGCGCGGGATCGAAGGTGTCGATGAGCACTTCGTCACCGGCCACGACATGGCTGACCGGGCGCAGGGTGGGCAGGGCGTGGCGGGTGAAGGCGACCCGGCCGATCTCGACACCGGCGAGCAGTCGCAGGGAATCGGTCACCGAGATCTCCCGGGATCGTGGTGTGCGGTGAGCCTGCATAGTTCCAGTATCGGCGCCAGACTGGGCTTTGTTCAGGAGGTCGGTGGAAGTTTGCTGCCGGTCGCGGGATTCCCGCCTCCCCCGCAGATGCGGGTTCTACAATGGATGCCGAATTCTGGGAGCCCGAGCCAGGTCTGCGATCCTTTTCTCCGCCCGCCCTGGTGCGGGGTGAGACTGTGGGAGGACATGGTGGCCAACAGTGTGCGGCCGAGTCGAAACTCTGGCTCCACGACCCGTACCCGCCTGCCCCGCGACAGTGCCGCGGTGGAGGAAACGTTGGGGCAGATGAGCCGATTCGTCGCCACCAACGATCGGCTGCGCCGGCATCTGTTCGACGTCGCGCTGCGGTTACACACCATGGTCGAGGAGCTGGAGGACCCCGAGACCACCAGACAGCGGACCCGGGACATGCTGGCCGGGCTGATCGAGGAGTTGGACACGCTGCTGCGCGACTCCGCCCTGGCGATTCTCGCGCTGACCAGCGAGGGCTCCCGAACCATTCTCGTGGATGACTCGGGTCTGGACGGGCATGCGCGCGCGATGGACCGGGATTCAGCGGATCGGATCTCGGCCGCGGTTGCGCAGGGTGATCCTCGGGCCGTTCCTCGGCAGTAGCCCGGCTAACCCCGTCTTTCGGTGCGCGACAAACCTTTCCGTCGCTCACAGGGTCAATGTCGATATTGACCGGGACCACCGTCCCGACAGTGAAGACCTTGCCCCAGCGTCGTCGGCGTAGGGGTAGCCGACCACGACGTAATCACCGAACTTGTACATGAGAGTCCTGTTTTAGTAGAGACCGGTCGGCGGTCCCGACCGTGCTTTACCTTCTGGCAGAGGATATTTCGACGCTCGACGAATTGCGCTGTCGCCAGCTCGTACACCACGCGGTCGCGGCCGAGACCTGGCACCATGCTTAGTGTCAGATGAGCAGTTCGCCGAACCATTTCCGATGGGAGACGTGTTATGTCGTCAACACCGTATCGTTACGCCGCCTACCTCGAATCCTGGGCCGAGCCGGGGGTATCCGAGGCAGCCCGGTCGAATCTGGCCAACTATCCGTCGTACATCGGCACAATCATTCTGTCGTACATGATGCCCGACTCGACCTATTCCGGCGGTGACACGTTTGAGGGGACCGGCCTGCAATTTTCATACGAGGCGAGTGTCCTGCGCGGGGCGCTGTCCGCACTGCGCCAACGCAATCCCGACGTCGAGATACTCGTCGGCATCGGCGGTGGCGACTACACCAACTGGTCTCAGCTGAACGTGGCGGCGATTGCCGAGTTCGTCAGCCACTTCGGCCTCAACGGTGTCGAGGTCTGCTGGGAGCCAACCGATCCGGGGTGCCGGTTAAACGCTGGTGAGATCGTGTGTAGCACGGATGAGGAGTCCATCGCGGTCGTACGGGCGCTATCCAAGGGCCTGCCCGCGGGATCGACTCTCTCGGTCGCCGCTATGCACGTGGGTGCCTACGGCGAGGGGTCGTGGGCCGACTCCCAACCAGTAAGCGCCTGGACCGGAGTTTCGCTCGCTCTGCTGCGCTCGGACGTCGCCGGCTCGATCACCCGACTGAACATCAGCGCCTATGACGCCGGCACCGCATACGACCCGAAGCAGGCCCTGGCCGCCTACCAGAATTATTTTGCGGGACCGATCCTGCTCGGCGTCGCAGTCGCGCCCGAGTCATGGGGCGGCCACGTAGTGACATTGGCTGAGGTCGATGCGCTGGCCAATGAGGTCAAAGCCCGAGATGCTGGCGGCATGTCGATCTGGAGCCTGACCAAGCAGCCCCAACCCGGCACACCTAGCGCCCGGGCAATCTCCCAGGCCATCTGCAACGGCCTGGCCCTGGGCGACAGTGCGGAGCCGTGGCCGGGTGATTAGGGGTCATATCGGGGATTGAACGGCATGGAAATGTAGGTCAAGCATTTCCGATTCCAGACCATCGACGACCTAGGGTGTGTCGCCCAATAGCTTGAGCCACTCGATGACCAGGGCCAGCGCGAATCCGGCTCGATAGGTGAGGGCCAGCTTGTCGTAGCGAGTTGCGATGGCTCGCCACTGTTTTGCCTTGTTGAAGGCTCGTTCGATTACGTTGCGGCGCTTGTAGGTGTCCCGGTCGAAGTCCGGTGCTCGGCCGCCGGAGCGGCCTTTGCGTTTGCGGTTGGTGACCTGATCGGCTCGTTCCGGGATCACTGCCTTGATGCGTCTGCGGCGCAACAGCTTCCGGTTGGCTGCCGCCGAATACGCCTTATCGCCGATCAACTCGTCCGGAGTCGTGCGGGGAGCCCCGGCATCGAGACGAGGCACCTTCACACCGTCGAGCATGTCGGCCAGCATCGGACTGTCTCCGGCCTGACCGGGCGTGATCAGCACTGCCAGGCCGCGGCCGTGACCGTCGGCGACCAGGTGCGTCTTCGTGGTCAGCCCGCCGCGAGAGCTGCCGATTGCGTGGTCAGCCGGCTCGTCGAGCAGATTCTTGTAATTCGATGGTGCCCCCTGTGTGGCGGGTCAGGTTCGCCCCGTGTTGATGCACGCGCACGATCGTGGAATCGATCGAGATCACCCAGTCCAGGTTGGCGGTGGCGTCGGCCAGGGTCAGCAACGCGGTCAGCACCTTGTCCCAGGTGCCGTCACCCGCGTAGCGGCGGTGCCGTTTCCAGATCGTCTTCCACGGTCCGAAGGCTTCCGGCAGGTCACGCCACGGGATCCCGGTGCGCAGCCGGTACAGCATGCCCTCCACCACCCTGCGATTGTTGGCGAAGTTACGGCCCGCGCGCCCTTCAGATTTCGGTAGTAACAGCTCCAGCAACTCCCACTGTCCATCCGCCAACACCCGATACCGGTCACCAACCGCCGAAACCACGGCGATCATACTTCAGCACGATGGGCCGATTGTCGAAAAGCGTTGGACCCCTTGCTCGATTCCGGACAGGATGGCCGCTGACCATCGTTCATGGGAGGGGTCTGCTTGTGGATGTGCTTCTGGAGACCGATCGGCTCGTGCTGCGTCGGTTCTACACCGCCGATGTCGACAACTTGACCTAGCTCCTGATCTCCATCGACAGAGGGGCGCAAATCCCCTCTCGCGCACAGATTCACGTCATCGGTGACACGTATGCGTGGCGCGTGTCAGAGAGCTCGTCACGGCCCCGGGGCATCGACCGGGCGTGAACGGTAGGAGGCGGGGGTTTGGCCGAATGTGCGTCGGAAGACAGCGATGAAAGCACTGGCAGTGGAATAGCCGAGGTCGAGCGCGGTCGTCGTCACGGATTGTCCGGCTGCGAGCATCTCCAGTGATCGGAGCAGGCGTGCACGTTGACGCCAGCTGGAGAAGCTGAAGCCGGTCTCGTCAACGAAACGGCGGCTCAGTGTTCGTTCGCTGACCGAGACCAGACGAGCCCACTGTGCGATCCCGCGGATATCCGCGGGATCGGCGAGCAACGCCTGGGCGACACGTAGCGTTTGCTGATCGCGAGGCAGCGGCAAAGAGAAGAATTCCACGGGTAGACCCGCGATCTCATCGAGTATCACCGCACAGAGTCGTTCCTGCGCGGCGTCGTGAGGGCCTGCAGTCCATGTTGCGGCGCGCAGTACCGCCGCGCGCAGCAACATGGAGCTGCGGACGGTGCGGATCGTGCGAGGAAGCTGGTCGCACGAATGCTGCGCCACGTAGACCGTCCATGCGTCCATCGGTCCATGCGAGCGGACCCAGTGCATCTGATGCGGTGGAAACCACACGGCGTGAGTGGCGGGCACCACCGCGACACCCGCTTCGGTGCCGACCGAGAGCAGGCCTTTCATCGAGCCGAGGAGCTGCCCCTCCGGGTGCCTATGCGGTATGGAGCTGCGCCCTTTCGCCTCCTGCCCGCTCGCAGCGACGAGGGTCTGGCCCGGTGGCAGGTGGACGGCCGTATCTATATAGGCGGCAGTTATGGCAGCTCCTCGCTATTTCATGGCAGAAATAGCTTACTTCAGCCGTACCGTCCGCACCTAGTCTTGCCTGGAAGGAGGCCAGACAGTGACCGATACACCCCACGTTTCGTTGCTCGATCCCACCGCCGCGGCGGTGGTCGACCGTTTGTACGCTCAGTCGAAGCGCCAATTCGCGACGTTGATTTCGCACTATTTGCCCAGGCTGCCCAGCATGCTTCTCGGCAGGCCCGTCTCCCCGCCCAGGGACGAGCACCTCTTCGATGACAAGTTGCTGCCCATCAGCGGGGCGCAGGGCAATCTGCTGTATTTGCTCGCTCTAGCGAAGCGCGCACAGTGCGTGGTCGAATTCGGTACATCATTCGGTGTGTCGACGATCCACCTCGCCGCCGCAGTCCGCGACGCAGGTGCCGGTGGACGCGTGATCGGCACCGAACAGGTGCCGGGAAAGGTGGTTGAGGCCCGCAAAAATCTTGCCGCGGCGGGACTCTCGGACCATGTCGAAATCCGTGCGGGAGACGCCCGTGAGACACTGCGCGACCTCGATCGACCCGTCGATCTCCTCTTGCTCGACGGCTGGCCCACGCTGGCCTATGAGATCTTGACGATCGTCGAGCCGAACCTCGCCGCGGGCGCGATTGTCGTCGTCGACAACGTCTCGCAATTCGGCAGCGAGCTGAAACCGGTCACCGAACGTCTCTCATGTTCCCCGTACCGATCGACTCGGCTGCCGTTCAAGGGTTCGACACTGGTCGGCATCCACGACGCCGGATAACCCTTCCGCGCTACGGCAGATAGTTTCCGAAGTCGCCTGCGGCCGGAACTGCCATAGTGGTCGTGTCCCCCTCCGGACACCAACTCGTGCACGGCCCATGCTCATGGAGAGCATGGGCCGTACTCGTTGGTGTGTGTTTTGTGGGGGCGCAGCCCCCACAAAACACACGGCGGGCTCCGCCCCGGCCCCTCCCGCGGTTGCCCACCCACAACACACGACAGCCACGAAGCGACCGAACTCCCAGCACCATGTCCGGCGAACCGGCTTCGATCAGGATCACCTCCAGCCAGACCAACACTCCAGCCCCCTCAGCTTTGAGCAACACCCACCGGACTCACAACAGCAGCCGCATCGACACCAGCCTCGCTCGCTGTCAGATGGCGGGCCAGCCGAGCCACGATTCACAAAACCCCATTGGGAGACATGCCCTAGCTCCGGTGCTCGCTGCGGCGTTGCCGCTGGCCGGGCAGTCGAGTCCGCTGACCATGACGCCACCGTAGGCGGGCCGCTCTGCCTCATGCCGGTACCAGCTCGGGTCCGCGAGTGCCGGATTACAGCAGTTCGGCGTACACCCCGCCATGCAGGACACCGAACTCGACCTGCCCGGGAAACAGCGAGGGGTTCCCCGCGGCTTTAAGCGCGTGATTGGCCCCCATCACCGTCGTCGCCCATTCCTGCAGCGCCGAGGGCAGCCGGTAGGTGGTGCCATCGGTGCAGCGCAGATAGGGGGTTCCGGTAGAACTCGCCGAAAAAACAACACATATGTCGAGAACATGAACCCTGAAAGCCACCGCCCCGACAAAGGACGGCTCGGACGGCGAGGCCCTCGGCAACTTTCGACGCCGAGGGCCTCGCTATCTCATTCAAC
This sequence comes from Nocardia sp. CA-128927, assembly GCF_050955855.1. NCBI lineage: Bacteria > Bacillati > Actinomycetota > Actinomycetes > Mycobacteriales > Nocardiaceae > Nocardia > Nocardia sp. CA-128927. The sequence continues at coordinate 2,201,877 of NZ_CP192087.1, forward strand.
ACACTGAACGGCCTGCCGTTCGCCGTTCCCGTGCTTGTCAGCCGCAGTTGCCCAGGGCTGTGACGCTGATCGCGTCCGCTTCTGCCGCGGTTTGGCCGAACTGCACCGCAGTGATCGGGCGGCTATCCGGGAGCGTTTCGGTGGTGTCCGGCGCCTGCTCGTCGCTGGTGTCGGGGACATACACGCAGAGCACGCCGGGGATCATGAGCACGAAATTGCCCTCGGAGGTGTACATCGGATCGGTGAAGTTATAGGCAACGCGATTGTTAGCGCTCCCACCGGCCTCGAATCTGCCACTTGCCGATGCGTCGCCGGTATCGGAAAACCTCACAGCCGCGCTCGTGCCGGTGGTGGGCTCCCGAGCCATAACCGCTGGATGGTTGTTGGAGTAGTCGGTCGCGGTGAGATAGCCGCAGGTGCTTCCCGATGGGCATCCGTGGTCGGTGTCAACCGCCTGTGCAGGTGCAGCAGCGGTCAGCATCACCCCAGCGACAAGGACGGGTCCACTGAGCAGGGCGGCGAGACGAACTATGTTCATGATGTTTCCTTAGAACGACATTCCGACTGGCCGGAATGTGATATCAGTCACATCGCTTGACCTCAGTTCTCGTTACATCTTCAACTAGTCGCGTCACGAATAGTTGAGGCGAAGCCCGCACTGATGCCTACTGACATCTGCGTAGGAAACTCGGGGGATGGTGACAACTTCGACCTGTCATCAAACCAGGACTGGGCCAGGATGAGCCTCGAACAGGTCCGTGGGCAGCTGCTCGACGCGGCAGCGTTCAGCAAGTACTTGCCGCCTGAGCAGCTTGAGAACGCAGCTGGGAAGATCGCGGAGGGGCCGAGGTGAACCCTGCGTGGTCCGGCGTCGGCAATGTGCATCGTTGGCCAACTTGGGGTTTTGGTAGTACTCGCCGAGATGACGGTGGCGGCCCGGGCCGCGGCGCCGTGGGTGTGCCACTCGCGCCAGCGCCCGGCGTCCAAGCGCAGCGCCGACTCGATCAGTGCGGGCCACTCGTGCACTTCGGGCCATGCGTCGGTGGTGACCGCGAGGCTCGCAGCGGCGAGAGCTGTTGCGGTGGCGTGCTGTTCGCCGAAGGGCCGGTCCGCGGGAATGAACACCGCGGGTTTGGCGGCTGCCGCGATATCGGCGACCGCACCCTGCCCCGCATGTGCGATGACCACGTCGGCCGCGCACAGCTGCGGCCAGGGATTGTCCACCCACTCACCCAAACCCGCTGTGCACCAGTTATATTGCGGATGGCGGTCAGCGCATTGGCGAACCTCGGCCGCAGTGAAACTCGCCCCGCCCGCGTCGGCCAGAACCAGCACGGTCGGCCGGACCGGTCGGCCTGTCCTGGCGGTCGGTTGTCGTGCCGCGAACCGGCTGACGCCACCGATGTAATGGGTCTTGTCCGCGTAGGTGTGCAGCCAGGGCGGGTCATAGACCGCTCGTGGCCAGGCTGCGATCAGCGCATCGGCGATGTCGTGCACCAAATTATGCGGGGCGTCGGTGCGGGTTCCGGGCAGCGCCATGGTGACCACGGGCACGCCGTGCAACCTGGCCAGCAGCGCGACTTCGACGGACACGTCGACCACGAGGGCGGCGGGCCGTTCGGCAGTGATCCAGTCCGAGATGGTCGTCATCCGATCACGCAGACCCGCATCACCTTTGGGGACCCAGTGCAGTCGGTCGGCGGCGGTGGGATCCACTACCTCGGTCGCTGTGTTGTCTGCGGGCAGCGCCACGGTCCGGGCGAAGGCCGAGTCTCCGATCGGCAGGGAAGTGAGGACGGTGACAGGTGCCGCGAGTTCGGCACAGATGGTGCGGGCCCGAACGAGGTGACCGGCGCCGTGATGATGGATGTAGTAGCCGATCATGCTGCTCCCTCTCGGGTTTCGCCGTAGGTCGGGGTGGCGATGAGTCGGTGGTAGTGGTGCAGGTAGGCGTCGACCATGGCGGTGATGCCGCACGAAGCCACCGTCCGGGCGCGAACATCGGTGCGCGCGAGTGCCGCGGCCTGTTCCGCGCCCGCGGCCATGGCGTCGATGTCGCCGGGTGCGACGAGCCTGCCGCAGTCCGGATCCACTATCTCCGGAATGCCGCCGCGTTCGAACGCGACGACCGGCGTGCCGCAGGCCAGCGCCTCCGCGACGACCAAGCCGTACGGCTCATCCCACAGCGGGGTGACGAGCGCGACCGCGCAGGAGCCGACGAGCCGGGCGAGCGCGGCTTGGTCGAGATGGCCGTGATAGCGGGTGTTTTCATCGAGACCGGGTTCGATGCTCTGGCGGAAATATCGGGCGTCGCTGATCGGGCCCGCCAGGTGCAGCCGCCGCCCGACGCGGCGCGCGGCGGCGACCGCGAGATGCGCGCCTTTCTCCGGGGTCAGCCGCCCGAACCACACCAAGTCGGCGCCGCCGGGCCCCATCGGCCACGCGGCCAAGTCGATCCCGTTGGGCACGACGCCGACAGAACGCACCACATGACGCCACGCTTGGGCGGTATGTCTGCTGACGGCTACGAACGTCGAGCCGAGCCCCTTGCTGACATCCAGGGCCGATTCCAGCCAAGGTGTCGGCGGCGTATGCAGAGTGGTCAACATCGGCACGCCCAGCACGGGGGCCATCGCTACCGGAAGATAATGCAGGCTGTGGTTGTGGATGATGTCGAACGCCGTCGGCCCGATCGCGCTCAGGTCGGTCATCACCGTCAGGTAGGCGTGATGGTCGGCGAGGAACTGTCTGGGCTGCATCGAAGAATCGGCGGCCGCGGCGGAACTGGGGCTGAATTCGCGCACCCGCAATGCCGACTCCGCGGCCGCGCGGTCGCTGCCGTCGGCGGCGAACAGGGTCACCCGGTGACCGCGCGCCTGCAAGGCGCGGGCCAGGTGCCACACATGCGCTTCCAGCCCGCCGGCGAAGGGTTGCTTGATCGGATGCCGGTTCGAGGCGAGCAAGGCGATGGACAAACCGCTTTCGCCCGCGGTCATCGGGACAGTGCCTGTTCGTAGATGACGCGGTGCGCGGCCGCCAACTCGATGCGCTCGGCCCGGCGCGTGGGCCAGTCGGCGCGTTCGGCGCTGCCCTCATACACAGCGCGAACCGCTCGCTCCAGCGAACCGGCGTCGAACCGTGTCTCGTCGAAATCGAAGACCGCACAAGGCCGTTGTGCGGCGTAGCAGCCACAGCTCGGTGCGATGACCGCGGTGCCGAGGTCGTAGCAGGCTTCGAGCCAACCCGAATGGGTGCCGAAGCGGTACGGCAGCAGCGACGCGGTCAGCGACGAAAGATACTGCCACAGTTGGTCATCGGTGAAGTATTCGTGGACTCGGACCTCGACTCCGGGGCGGCGGCCGAAGTCGACGAGGGCCGCCCCGGCGTCCGGGTTGTACCAGTGGTTGTCCGGCTCGAAGAGTTCCTCGTGCAGATCGATGCGCAGCACCGCGCCGGGCAGATTGGCTATGGTGTCGGCGAGAACATTCAGGATCGGCAGTGGATCCATGTTGGCGCGCAGGCTTTTCGCGTGCACGCCGAGCACGAACGGCTGTGCCGGCCGGGGCCGCTCGACGAGTTCGCGCCGTACGACGTGCGGATGACTCAGTACGTGGGGTCTTCGACCCCATCGCTGTTCGATCTGCGCCGCCGCGGTGGGGGTGAGCGTGATGATCTCGTCGGCGGCCGGGATGAGTACGTCCAGCTGCTCGCGGTGGCTACGCGGATCGGGTTGGTGTGGGTTGCGCAGGTCGTGCGCGGTGTAGATGAGCGGCTTGCCGTGCTCGCGCAATTCGCCGACGATGTCGGCCAGCACTTCGGTCTCGACCGAGTCGAAGCCGAAGTGCACGTGGAAGACGTCGAAGGTGTGGTGATGGCGGCGAATCCACTGCGGGTCGAGCATGACCGGTGGCCACCAGCCGCCCGGAACTGTGCGGCCGTCGTCCGGTTGCGGGTCGGGCAGCCGCAGCACGCCGTCGTCCCTGTCGACGGGCGACAGATGCCGGACGTAGACGTGTGATGCGGGCACCGACGCGACCCGCAGTGTCGTCGTGCGTGCGCGGGTGCCCGCGCCGGCGAGAGCGGTCATGCTGACAACGCTTCGGCGAGAACGGCTTCGGGCAGGTCGAGAGAATGGTGAACGGGCCACTTGCCGTTGCGGATCCGCATGCCTTTTGCACCCTTTTCCGAACGATCATGTGACTAGGTTTCGCAGTGCGGTCGAGGCAGCTCAGGTGTCGATCAGGGCCGGGCCGCGTACTGCACTGGTGCGGCGGCGAATCACGGCTCGGCCAGCGGGTGTCGATATCGCGCGGATGTCGACCAACCGGTGACCCGACATAGAACCTCCTGAGCAATCGAGCTCTCGTGTGCGGCGATGTTGATCTAGGTGCGCCATTCCACCTGTCGGCATGGCTAAACCTGTCGAGCTGTAGGTCGGGCCGACCGCGTTCGCGCTATGCCGGTGACGGTTCGAGGGAAGCCAGGGCTTGCTCGCGAAGCGAGGTCAGGATCCGGTCCAGGATGCGTGACACCTGCATTTGAGACACACCGATTCGTTGCCCGATCTCGGATTGAGTCATCGAACCGAAGTAGCGCCAGATAAGGATCTGGCGCTCCTGTTCAGGGAGCTGCTCAATGAGCGGGCGGACCGCCATGGCGTCTTCGAGCAGGTGATAACACTGCTCTTCGCACCCGAGGGCGGCGGTGCTGACGATGTAGCCGGAGTCGGAATCGTCCTCGCGAAGAGTGCTTTCCAGCGGCCTGGTCTTATAGCAATCGGCCGCACTCATCGCCTGGGTCACGTCGGTGAGTTCGACGTCGAGTTCGACGGCCAGTTCGCGGGCGGTGGGCAACCTGCCCAGCCGCTGCGCGAGCATTTCGGTAGCCGGTCCGAGCCGGGCGTGGATTTCCTTGAGCGTACGGCTGACGCGCAGTGCCCACGTGCGGTCGCGAAAATGGCGTCGAACCTCGCCCATGATCGTGGGAATCGCGAAACTGAGGAACGTCGGCCCTCGCGTGTAGTCGAAGCGTTCCACCGCCAGCAGCAGTCCGACGCGAGCGATCTGTTGCAGGTCATCGAGGGGTTCACCACGACGGGCAAAGCGGCGGGCGATATGCGTGGCCAGCGGGAGCGCGCGGCACACGATTTCGTCGCGCAGCTGTTGCCGATGCGGGTCGTCGGCAGGGAGAGCGGCGAGTCTCTCGAACCACGGTTCGAGATTGTCGTATCCGTTCGCCCTGTTCGCGGTAGTGGCCGGGTGAGTTTGCACAGCGGAGTTCATCGAGGGGCTCCTATTCCCTCGGGCTTCGCCGAGCCAGCGGTTTGCTGTACCGACTCGACGTGGGACGAATAACCGACAAAGGGACGTACAAACCTGGTGACCGGATCCGAGCTCTGCACGGGCGATAGAACGGGCGGGCGCGGCAGCCATCGCCATCGCCATCGCCATCGCCAACGCCAACGGCGACGGCGACGGCGACGGCGACGGCGACGGGCGCGATGATCACTGTCGAAATCCAGGGCCAGGCCCGCTCCTGGATTGACAGGCTGTTTGTCGTGCTGATGACGGGGCATATTCCCGGCATGACCACCCCGGTGACCGTCGGTGTCGAAGAAGAGTTTCTGTTGGTAGATCCCGCCACGGGTGCCCCCGTCCCGAAGAACACCGAGGTGGCACAGACAGCTGAAAATATCGGTGTCGAGCTGCAACTGGAGCTGACCAGTTGCCAGGTAGAAACCAGCACGGGCGTGCATAGCGACACTGTCGAGCTGCTGGAAGAACTGGCGAAATTGCGCCGCGACGTGGCCAAGTGCGCGGAACGTAACGACGTGCGTCTGCTCGCGGTCGCGATCCCGCCAACGGTGCCGGACCGGTTTCCGGTCACCGACACCCCGCGTTACCAACGCATCGCTCGGGAGTTCGGCATGCTCGCCAGCGAACAGGGACTGTCGGGTTGTCATGTTCATGTCGGGATCCCGGAGCGTGAGGTCGCAGTACAAGTCAGCAACCATCTGCGGCCCTGGTTGCCGGTCTACTTGGCATTGACCGCGAATTCATCGATCTATCGCGGTGCTGAAAGCGGCTATGCCAGCTGGCGCAGCATTCTGTGGCGCCGCTGGCCCAGTGCGGGCCCGCCGCCGTATTTCGAGTCGATAGCGGACTATGACGGTTTGATCGACATGATGCAATCCAGTGGCAGCATCCTCGACCGAAAGATGGTGTATTGGGATATCCGCGCATCGGAATCATTCCCGACTGCCGAGGTCCGGGTGCGCGATGTGCCGGCGACTATCGAGGAAACCGTCCTGTTGGCCACCTTGATCCGGGCCACGGCCATGACGGCACTCGAAGCGATCGAGAAGGGCGAGGGCGCGCCGCAAGTGCCGGACGAAGTACTACGAGCCGCGTATTGGAATGCCGCTCGTTCCGGCCTCGACGGAGACGGCCTCGACCCCGTCAGTCGACGGGTCACGCCGATTCGAGCGCTGACGGCCGCGCTGGTAGAGCACACTTCCTCGGCTCTCGAACAACTCGACGCACGCACCTTTGTCACCGAGACCCTGACGTCGGTCCTGCATCGAGGCAACGGTGCCCGTCGACAGGTCGCGGCGTTGCGCGCGGAGGGCGACATCGCGGATGTCATCGGCGAACTCACCGCAGCCACCTTGGAAGGATGCTGACGAGCCGCCGAGGTAAGCGGCCGTCGCGCGGATGAGTTGCACATAGCGGATCGGACACTATCCGCAACTGCCATATCAGCGCGCCGCGCGAGCACCACGACGACACCACTGAGCGCGGACGCTGAAACCGATGCGGCGCAGCAACACCGGCGTGAGTAACGGACGGTGGGGGCGTGCGCGCTCGGCTCCGACCCCGTACGCAACTATCGAGCATGCGTCGGTGCCGCGGTGCGGGCAGTGACTCGTTACCCCGCACCGCGGCGTGGGGCTTGTCCGCCACGCCAGCACATGTCGCCGGCCACGCGTGGCCGGCGACGGACAGCCTTTTCGATCAGTCGTTGTATTCGGTGGCCCTGGCCCACACTCGATGCTCTGGCAACAGGGCGGAGACCTCATCGAACGCTGCGGCAACCGTGTCTGCCGCTTCGACACCGGCGGAGGGGTCAGCGATTCCGGCGGAGCGGATCGCGTCGGCTCCGGCAGGGGTGTAGCCGATGCCCTTGAGATGACGGTGCGCTTCCTGCAACAGTAGGGTGAGCCGGAGGTCTTCGACGGTGCTCGCGATCACGAGTGCGTCGAACTCGACGGAGCGGACCGTGTCGAGGGTGCGCGACACAGTTACCTGCTGGGCGCCCTCGCCGAGCTCACCTCCGTGCGGCGCGATGACCAACGGCGTCATCGACTGATCGGCGATGGTGGCCACCGTGGCGGCCAGGTCCGCGAGGTCGGTCTTCGCGTCGGCGAAGATGCCGATGATGCGGCCGTCGCTGGGCCAGGTGCCGCCGATCTGCGCGAGCGCGGGGGAGACCTGCACCTTCACCTTCTTCTTGCGTGATTTTCCCGGCACCGGCAGGCCGAGGCCCGTCGCGACGGTGTCGGCGAGCTGTTCATCGATCTGCCGCAGCACCGCCACGGCCCGCTGCTTGATCGCCTTCTCGTAGCACTTGCCCAATTCGAAGGTGTAGGCCTTGGCGACATGTGCCTGCTCGAGCGGTGTCAGGCTGGCGTAGAAAATCCTGGCGGAACTGAAGTGGTCATCGAAACTCTTCGGAGCTTCACGAACCTTCTTTCCCGCGACGGCCTCCGGATATTCGATGAGTGCGGCTTCTCTGTTGCCGGCCAGGAACGGGCAGCCGCCGTCGAGACTGTTCGGGCGGTAGGGTGCGACGCCGGAATGTATTGCGGTCTGGTGCATTCCGTCGCGGAACATGTCGTGGATGCCCACGTGTGGCCGGTTGATCGGGAGTTGCGCGAAGTTGGGGCCGCCGAGCCGTGAGATCTGGGTGTCGAGGTAAGAAAACAAGCGACCTTGCAGCAGCGGGTCGTCGGTATGGTCGATCCCGCGAACCAGATGGCCAGGGTGGAATGCGACCTGTTCGGTCTGGGCGAAATAATTCGACGGATTGGCATTGAGCGTCATCGTGCCGATGACCTGCACCGGCGCGAGCTCTTCCGGTACAAGCTTGGTGGGGTCGAGCAGATCGATCCCCTCGAAGGTCTGCTCGTCGTTGTCGGGAAATACCTGTACGCCCAGATCCCACTGCGGGAAGGCACCGGATTCGATGGCATCTGCCAGATCGCGGCGATGCATGTCCGGATCGACGCCCGCGACGATCTGCGCTTCTTCCCAGAGCAGGGAGTGCACACCGAGTTTCGGCTTCCAGTGGAATTTCACCAAGACGGTCTTGCCGCGCGCGTTGATGAGGCGGAAGGTGTGCACCCCGAAGCCCTCCATCATCCGATAGGAGCGCGGGATCCCACGATCGGACATGTTCCACAGAGTGTGCGCGGTGGCCTCGGTGTGCAGCGTGACGAAATCCCAGAAGGTGTCGTGGGCGCTTTGGGCCTGCGGGATTTCGCGGTCCGGGTGCGGTTTCGCCGCGTGGATGATGTCGGGGAATTTGATGGCGTCCTGGATGAAGAACACCGGGATGTTGTTGCCGACGAGGTCGAAGACACCCTCATCGGTGTAGAACTTGGTCGCGAATCCACGGGTGTCGCGCACGGTGTCCGCCGACCCACGCGAGCCGAGCACAGTGGAGAAACGCACGAAAACCGGTGTCTCCTTGCCCTTTTCGAACAATGAAGCACAACAGATCTTCGCCGCGGCCCCGTCGGCAGCGAACACGCCGTGCGCCGCCGCGCCCCGGGCATGCACCACCCGTTCGGGGATGCGCTCGTGATCGAAGTGGGTGATCTTTTCCCGCAGATGATGGTCTTGCAGCAGCACCGGCCCGCGTGGGCCTGCCTTCAGCGAATGGTCGGTATCGGTCAGCCGGGCGCCCTGGGCCGTCGTCAGAAAAGGTCCCTGCTGGCGCATTGCCTCGACCGGCGCATCGACCGGTGCCCCGGTCGGCGTGCTCGGGCGCGGCGCGGCCTGGTCGGGTTTCGGCGGCAACGGCTCACGAGCCGTGGTCGGTTCTGCCACTGATGCCGCCGCACTGGCAGGTACGCCGGGCGCGATGGGCTGCGACTTGGCCTTCGAACGGCGGGTGGATCCGGGCATTCGACAACCCTCCTGTGATCGAACTGGCACGAAACGCTCTTTTGGCGGCGGTCACGAACGCGAACCGATGTCGGCAGGTGCCTTCTCCGACCGCCGGACCAGCTATGCCCGTCCGCCGGGAAGACAAACAGCTTGCGGAGCGTCGTTTCGCGAGATCGGGTGCGGGCATTCGCCCGTCGTGACTTCCTTATGGCTGGATCGAGCACACGGCAAGGTGTATCCGACTCTCGGGGCCGGTTCGCGGTTCGACCATGTCGTCGTCGGTGGCGGTCTCACCGGCGTGACGACAGCGCTGCTGCTGGCTCGTGGTGGCGCGTCGGTGGCGTTGCTCGAGGCACGCAGTCTCGGCGCCGCCGCGACCGGGAACACGACCGCGAAGCTGAGCCTGCTCCAGGGCACCCACCTGTCGAGTATCGCGAAAAAGCATTCCCAGGCGACGCTGCGCGCCTATGTCGACGCCAATCGCGAAGGGCAACAGTGGTTGCTGCGTTTTTGCGCCGACCATGGCATCGACACTCAGCGGGCAGCCGCGTTCACCTACGCCCAGACGCCGTCGGGCACCGCGCGGGTGGAAGCCGAGCTCGCGGCGTGCCGCGTCGGCGGCCTCGATGCGCGCTGGGTGGATGAATTGGAGCTGCCGTTCCCGACATATGGCTCGGTCTGTGTCGAGGATCAAGCGCAGTTCGATCCCATGGCGGTGTTGCGCGGTGTGGCCGACGCCGCCGAAGCGCATGGTGCGGTGATCTTCGAGAACACCAGGGTCACCGGTGTCAAAGGTGACGTCGTGCAGACCGAACACGGCGACATCCGGGCCGGGACGGTGGTGCTGGCGACGGGCACCCCGATCCTGGACCGCGGCGGGTTCTTCGCTCGGCTGGAGCCGGACCGCTCTTATGCGCTCGCGTTCGAGGTGCCCGGCCCGGTCCCGCACGGGATGTATCTGTCCGCCGACCAGCCGACGCGGTCGCTGCGCTACGCCCCGGACCCACGCGGCGACCTGCTGCTGGTCGGCGGCAACGGACATGTCGTCGGACGTGAGTCCGCAGCACAGTCCCAGGTGGACGACCTGATCGAATGGACTCGAACATATTGGCCCGGAGCCGAATTGACCCACCGCTGGTCGGCCCAGGATTACTCGCCGATCGATGGACTGCCCTACGTCGGCCCGCTGCTGCCGGGCAGCGATCACGTGCTCGTGGCGACCGGGTATTCGAAGTGGGGCATGACCAACGCGGTAGCCGCGGCACTGGCGATTTCCGGCCGGATATTCGGCGGACACCCGCAGTGGGCCCGCGTGCTGGAAACCTGGCGTCCACGCGAACTCGCCGGCCTGGCGACGGCGGCCAAAACCAACGGTGGTGTGGGGCTGGCGATGGTGAGTGGTTGGTTGCGTGCCGAACTCCATGGCGACGGGATCGCACCTGCCGAAGGTGTCGGCCGGGTGCGGCGGTCCGATCTTCGGCCGGTGGCGACGTGCACAGTGGATGGCAAGACAACCACGGTGTCGGCGATATGTCCGCACCTCTACGGCATCGTCGGCTGGAATGACGCCGAGAAGACTTGGGATTGCCCGCTGCACGGCTCGCGCTTCGCCCCGGACGGAAGCGTGCTCGAAGGACCCGCGACTCGCGCGTTGACACCGCGAGACTGACGGAATCGTATGGCCGCATGGCCTTCGCCTGAGTTTCCGCGACGGTTGAGAAACCCGCGGTAGCCAGTTTGCGCGCACCCCAATCTTGTAGCACAACCTTGCTAGCAAAAGATCGGAGATTTCGTGACAACGTCCGACCTCACCAACCGTCAGAATCCCGACGCGCAGGCTCGGGGTAGCCCACCGAAACCCCGCAGCTGCAACCGATTCAGAGGGCGCGGTAGTGGTGCACTGGCCCGCCTGGAGTCCTGGTGGAACAGCATCGTGAAACCCTCCCGCAACCTAGCCGGTCAGCGATCGGCCGGCGAGCCGGGTGTGGGTTGCGGGCGCTCGGACACCGCTGCGCTCGCTCGGCAGGCGCGGGCGGCATTCACGACCGAGAGCGCGGCGCCCAAGGCGACCAGCACGAGCCCGCGCAGCCAGACCTCGCCGTCGATCCGGGTGAACAGGAAAAGGCAGGAGGCCAAGCCGAGCCAGGGAACCACGGTCGGGATCCGGAAGTGGCCGGGCTCGCCGGCTTCCCGCCGCAAGACCAGCACGGCCGCGTTGACGCCGGTGAAGACGAACAGGAGCAACAAAACCAAAGTGGCTGCCAATGAATCGACTTCACCGGTCAGCGCCAGGATCAACGACAGCGTGGAGGTGGTGAGGATCGCCACCCATGGGGTGCGTCGGCCGGGCAGGATCCGGCCGAGAACTGGTGGCAGCAGGCCGTCGTTGGCCATACCGTACGCCAGCCGGGACGACATGATGCCGGTGAGCAGGGCGCCGTTGGCCACGGCGACCAGCGCGATCACGCTGAACAACCACTCCGGTATTGCACCGGCGACCCGCACGACCTCCAGCAGCGGCCCGCTGGACCGGCTCAGCTCCTCGGCGGGCACGCAGGCGCTGGCGACCACGCCGATCAGCACATACGCCGTACCCGCGGTGAGCAGCGCACCGAAGAGGGCGATCGGATAGGACCGTCGTGGATTCTTGACCTCCTCGGCCAGATTCACCGAGGTCTCGAATCCGACGAACGAGTAGTACGCCAAGACCGCGCCGGCCAGGACGGCCCCGATCGCGCCGTGGTCGGCGGTGCCCACCTGGGTGAGCCGGTCGAGATCGGCGTCGCCCCGCAGGATCACCCAGCCGCCCAAGCCGATGATCAAGACCAAGCCACCGAGTTCCACCAGGGCGGCCGCCACATTGGCGCCGAGCGACTCCTTGATACCGCGAATATGACAGTCATGCGGTGCCAATACCCAGCAGGTCGGTGCCGAAGCTGAAATGCCGGAGAATCATTCGCGACTGCGACTGCGACTGCGACTGCGACTGCGTCGACGGTGGCTGGTGTCGCACAGCGGGTAGTTTTTCGAACGTTTGCACAGGCACAGGGCGACCTGGAATCGGTCGCAGGTCATGCGGGTGCCGTCCGCGCGAATCACTTCGACTGGGCCTTCGATGAGCGCGGGTCCGTCATCGGTGAACCTTATTCGCCGCCGGTCATTTCCGGGTTTTGTCGGCACGGATCACCACCAATTCTTCGTATTGTTGCCCGGTCTGGATGAGGCCCGATGCGAGCAGGTGGTTCGTGCACCGGCGCATCACCGGTCCGAAAGGAATCGTCGCGCGGGCGACCACGGCGGCCTTGAGTCCGCCGTCGCGCAGCTGGGTGATGGTCAGGTCCGGGTCCGCGACGGTGGAGTGCACGATCAGTGCGGTCCCGTAGTCGGCCAGCAGGGTGGGGGCGAGGGTGCAGAGGCGGTCGAGTATCGATCTGCCGTCGTGGCCGGCGTGCCAGGCGCGGGCGCGTCCGCGCACCGGCACGCGGTCGTGGGCGGGAACGTAGGGCGGGTTGGCCAGTAGTACGTCGAATCGGCGGGTGGCCAGGGCTGTTTCGAAGTCGCCGTAGAGTATTTCGGCTTTGATGCCGTGCACGCGGCAGTTGAGCCAGGTGGTGGCGGCCGCCGCGCGGGAGATGTCCACTGCGGTGACAGAACGCGCTCCGGCCAGCCCAGCGCGCACTGCCAGCGCGCCGGTGCCGGAACAGATGTCTACTGCTTGCCCGCCGCGGGGTAGCGCCGCCTGGGCCAGCGCCTCGGCGAGTAACCAGGTGTCCGACTGTGGTCGGTAAATGTTGGGGGTGCGGATCAACATCACCTAGCGGAGATGCCCCGACGTTCGAGGTTTAATCACGGTCGGCGAGCGGAGTCAGCAACGAGCTGTCGCCGGCCCGCCAGCGGCCGAGAAGATGATCGGCGAAACGGTCCTCGAGCAGGTTGGTCACCTGGATTCCGAGGACCACCGACGCGCGCAGGCCGGGTTCGCGATCCAGGAGAGCATCGATCGCCTCGCGCATCACTTGCTCGTGCACGGCGTCGGCTTCGACGTGCTCGTTGTAGAACAGCGCGCAGGCAGGGTCGGCGTCCCAGCGGCCCAATGCCTGGGCCATCCGGGCGGCCCCGGGCGGCGAGGTGATCTCGACGGTGGCGAAATGCCCGACCAGCGCGCCGCGCCAGGCGCGATGCAAACCGAACAACGACATCATGTCGACCAGCGCGAGCATGGGCGCGGGAACGACATCGAGATAGTGCAGGTAGCCCGGATGCAGCCCGGCACCGGCCAGCAGGTCAGCGTAGAGCCGCGCATGCACGCGCTCGCCGCGCCCGCCGCCGAACTCATCGAATTCCACCGCGACCAGCGAAGCTTTCGCTTGACCACGCAACCGCGGAATCACCCACGCATACGGATCGGCTTCCTTGTGATGATAGATCGACCGATGCACGAAATACTCACGCAGCTGCCACAATTCGCCCTCGTCGCGCAGGAACGCGCTGACCCCGGTCTCGTCGGTCGGTACCGCCAGCAACCGCTCGAGCTCGGCGTGCAGATCGGTCCCGCCGTCGACGTCGTCGCTTAAGGCCCGCAGATAGTGCTGCTCCATGGCCGAACGCAACGTGAGCAATCCCGGATCCCACTCCCAGCCGTCGTCGACCGCCTCGTATCCGTGGTAATGCAGCTCATAGCAGGTATGCAGAGCCAGCTGGAAGTCCTCGCCGTAGGGTTCGAGTTCGGGCAGTGGCGGCGGGGCGCTGCCGGGAGCTCGGGACAACACATCGATGATCCCGGCGGACAGCTCACCGCGCGGTGCGGGCAAGATACCGACCTCGGTGTCGTGGGAGGTAGTCATAGTGTCGGCGTACCCCGGCCGAGGCGTTCGACGCGTAGAGTCCGAGAGACTTTGCAGGTGTCTTCCATCCGGGGCAACCCTGTGTGTTGTCGGTGCGCAGTGTGCTCGGCGAAAGGGTGGCGCGGGCCTTGGGAATCACCCTCGGCGGACGTCGGCAGACTTGTTCGCTTCTACATCGACGAACTTGAGGGTCCGGTGGCGCCGGGGCGACCGATGACATGAACCCGGTCTTCGCGGATCTCCACAAGACTGCTCACGCTTGCCGAAGTGCTCAAGCCCTCGGTCGAAGCGCGCACGGGCACACCGAAACGAACCAAAGGCCTGCGATTTGAATAAGGCTGTCATGGTGGTGGGTGATGTGGACGTCGAGGCCGGGATGGTCGTCGTGCAGTTGGAGACGTGATTCCGGCTCCGTTGCACCGCAAGCAGATTCATTCGCTCACCGTCGAGCCACTCCAGAGCCCGCCGGTAGGAGTCGTCGCCCTCGAACGGCGAACGATAAGCCGCGACCACACTGTCGGGTGTGCATCGATAACGCTGCGTGCCCAGCACCGCCCGGTCCGCGAACACCGAGCGCACCAGCAGGTGCTCAGTAAACCGGCGCGCCGCGTCTTCGCGGTCGCTATCGGTGTCCACATCGGCGGACAACTGGGTCGCGTGCCGCCGCAGCCGTGGGTGCAACGAAAGCCGCCGCCCGGAATCCTCGATCAGCAATCCTGCCTCGATCAAGACGTCGACGGCGGCATCGGTGCGCGCGACATCACGGTCGGCCAAGACCGCGGCTGTCTCCGTTGTCAGGTCCCGGCCGGGATAGACGCTGAGCAAACGGTAGAGCCGGGCAGATTCGGTGTCCAAACAGACGTAGGCGTCCGAGAAAACCGCCGCCACGGCGTCCCACCCGGCCACCGAGAACGGGGCGAGCCCGCGCTCATCCGCGGCGATCGAGGTGACTACCGAGGCGATGGACAACCCTGGACGAGCGATGAGCTTGGCGGCGACGATCTTCAATGCCACCGGGAGTCCAGCGCACTGGCGAACCAACATGGCGACGGCGGCAGTATCCGCGCGAGCACGAGCGCCGACCAGTTCGGTGATCAGGTGCGCTCCTGCGGCACCGTCGAGCGGCTCGAGGTGATGCGCGGCGGCGCCATCGACGATCAGCTCGCTGAGCCGGCTACTACTGGTCACCAGTACCGCGCTCGCCGGGCCGATCGGGATGAACGGCGTCACCTGAGCTGGATCGGTCACGTTCTCCAGCACGATCAGCACAGAAACATCCGCGGTCTTGCTACGCAACAGATTCGCCCGACTCGCCAGGGAGGCCGGCAGCACCTCGGTAGCGACACCCAAAGCCGTCAAGCACGCCGCCAAGGCGTCCTCGACCGACATGCGCTCGCCCTGTACGACCCCGAAATCCACGTGCAGATCACCATCGGTGAACATGCTTGCCGCCCGCGCCTTTTCGACGCTTCGCCGCACGAATGCTGTCTTACCGACGCCGGGAAGGCCGGTGCACACGTCGACACGCGCGGTGCCCGACCAGAATCCGTCCACCCATTGGAAGTCCGGTTCCCGGTTCACGAATACCCCAGGCCCCAACGGGACCTCGTGCGGCACCACCATGTAAGACCCTCCCACGCCTCGACCCACCACCAACGATCCCGATGCTCCGGTTGAAACGGAACCCTATCGCGAACCACCCGCATTCGAGACCGCTCCGGGTCGTCCTCGGTTGATGTCCACCCGCTGCCAGAGTCGGTGCCCGCGCGGGCTATCAAAGATTGGGTCGCCAGGACTGCAACGTGGCTTGCGCCATCAGCGACTCGGTAGAGACGCGAACGGGATGAGCGCTTCGACTTCGGCAATCTGCTCAGCGAAACAGAGTTCGGTGAAGATACCAAGCCCAGCACGGTAGTAGCCGAGCGCGCCGACCCGATCGGCCATCCCGAGTGCTCGGTCACCCAGGGCGACAAGAACTTCCGCTTCATCGAACCGACGGTGCCGAGACCGCATGGTCGCGAGGGCCTCGGACAACGGCTGCTCGGCTTCAGCGAACCGGTTTCGAGAGAGGGATACTTGCATGAATCTGCCAGCCACCGCCCGGCCGTTCAGGAGGGGGACGATCGTCGGGGTCCCGTCAGTCATCAACCGGGGGTGAGGCGTTGCCGGTCGGACGCGTCCCTGCGCGCGGAATCGCAGGCCCCGTTAGGTGGTGTGGCTTTGCCGAGGACTCTGAGATAGCCCGTGTGGGGCTGCCGGTGATCGAGCTGAGGTGGTGCAGATGGGTGGCGAGCGATTCCCGTAGGGCAGCGAGGTCAGCGCGGAGTTCGCGGGCGCGTGTCCAGTTGCGCTCGTGCGTGTCTGAATTGATATGGGGTTGTCTGGTGAGTTCGTGGTTGAGCAGCTCCGGATGCCAGTGCGTCAGTATCGGACGGAGGTGCTGGGCCAGTAGCGCGGTACAGATTTCTTGCAGGGGCCGGGTCTCGGGGGCAGGGCCGCTGTCGGTAAGCACGCTTCGGATGAAGTCCACGAACGAGTACAGCACCGTCAGGGCTTCACGGAGACCGTGGTCAGGTTGATTCAGCACAGAGATTCGGTGGGCGAGCTCGACCTGCAAAGACCAGCAACCTCGCAGGAGGCTTGTGCGGACATGTTTGTGGTGCATGGGTGGTCGGCTCGGGGGCGGTGCGAGGGTGCCTAGTGTGAGTGATCGTATTTGGGCGGTTCTCTGCGTGTCAGGATCGAAGGCGCGGACGATGTGGCCGGTGAGGGATGACACGCTCAGTGTCTGATCGGTTCGCGGTCGGAGCAGGGCGAGGTTGTCGAGTATGTCAGCTACGGTGTCGAGGGTGCGGCGCGCGGTGAATGCGTCGAGGTTATGCAGCCGACCGATGACAGTGGCGAGGTGGTCGGTGGTGATCGGCGCCGGTTCCAGCACCGCGATGATCCGCAGCACGTCGCGGGTGATGGCGGGCTCCACGCGGTGGTCACGGTCGAGATCCCGAAGGAGCCGGTCCGCGAGGTCGGCCAGAGCAGTTGGGCCGCAGTGGAGTTCGGTCAATGCGGCGTCAGTGCTGCTGAGTCGGGCGATGATGGTCAATGCCTCGGCGTGACCGTCCACTTTTTCGATGACCTGCGCGATGGTGCCGGGATCGGAGTCGGACCAATTGGGCGGCAGCAACGTGGTAGCGTCCTGGCTCGGCAGTTGACCTACTTCGATCGTTGTGCCGAGGCGGGCATATCGACGGTCCGTACTTGTGAGGACCGTATGTGCGGCGATGTGGGGTCCGAACAGTTCGCGCAGGTCATCGAGGCGCAGGCCTGGAGGAATGTTGTCGAGGACCCACAGAAACGGGTCTCGCTGCAATTGTGCGATGTCCTGGGCGGCGTTGTTGGTCGAGCTGGGAGATCCCTGCATGGCCTGCGCGATCAGCGCCCGCTGGCGGTGCAGTGTCTGCAAGGGATCGCTGGCGTCGGCGGTCAGCCAGCAAATACCGCCGGGAAAGGCCGCCCGGAAATGATGGGCGTATTCGAGGACTAGCCGAGACTTGCCGCTCCCGACCATTCCGTGCACCACCGCGACCTGTCCGCCGTGTTGTCCGGTCAACGGGGCGCGGTGGTGGTGTAACGCGGAATGGAGTTGCCACAGTTGAGGTAGCCGCCCGGCGAATCGTGACGAACTATGCCGGGCTGGGGCGGGCAACCAATGGGTTGTTGCCGATTGGCGGACCGCATCGATGACGGTGGGAATTTGTGCGGTGTGGACGGCCACAGCCGCGGCGAGTGTGCGGTATTCCGTCTCGTCCTCGGGCAGGGACGCGTGGCGGGCGTCGCGTAGCTCGATCGGGTGGATGTGGTCGGTGTTCGTTTCGGGATTGATGATCAGCACTCGACGCCGCGGGTCGCCCTCGTGTTGTCCCGCGAGGAAGGCTGCCGTCAGTTCGTGCTGGCAGGCGCGGCGGTGGGGATAGTCGCGGGAGTAGTAGGCCAACACAACTTTGGCACGACCGAGCTCGCGCAGGATGGTCTCGGAGATCGGCTGAAAAGGTTCGACGCCAACGTCGTCCCAGAACACCCGAAGGCCGGCGTCGCGCAGCGCGTGTCCGACACGCAGTGCGGGTTCGGCGTCGGAACGTGAGTAGCTCAGAAAGACATCCCATACCGGCATCATCGCTGCGTGAGGCTACCCGATCGGTATCATTGCCCGATGACACGGCCGATCTCGGGTACCAGGAACCAAATCGATGACCACATGGCAGCGTGGCAGCTACATGTCGAGCTGGCGACCCGTATCGCCGTGGTACCGCTGCCACGGGATCAAGGGCTGCTGAGCGAGGCGCTCAGTAGCCTGGAAGTGCTCGCTGACCGAGTTCGGGAAATTCTGCGCGAGCGCGGTCCGCACGACACCCCCGGTGAAATGAGTGCCTTCCAGACGGCGGCCTGGGCAGTCACCGAAGACATCGTCGGACCGTTGCTGACTCGATGGAAGAGGCGGCTGGTCAGTGTCGTAGCAGCCTCTACCGGCGCGGGACCCGTCGATCGGGAGCGGGCGTGGCCCGATCGATCGGCTCTGCGCGACGATCTCGAGCGTGCACGACTACAGCTGACGACCATAGCTGTCGAATTGGCAGAGCTGGCTGGTGCCAGCTCTTTGATCGCTGACCACGAGGAGATCCGATGAGCGGCGGTTACGGCCGAGCACGGCGTTCGCTGAGGCCAAAGCAAGTAGCGGTGAAGCTGCGCTTGCCGTTCGTCGGAGAGATCGCCGGAACTTGGGAGCCGGCCGAGGCTGAGCGTGAAGCCGCGTGGGAACTGTATGTCGAGTTGATCACGAGAGTCACCGTTGTCGAGCTGCGCCCCGATGAGGGTCTGGTTCGCGAGGCCCTGACCAGTGTGTATTCAGTATTTGAGAGTACCCGCGAGATCTTGCGAAAGTACGGCCCCGCGGTGGCGCCCCGTGGACGGAAGGAAACCATCACTTTTGGTGTGCTGGCAATCGGAGTTCTCAATGGTGCGCTGCGGCCCCTGCTGACCAAATGGCATCCGGCGCTCGCGGCATGGGAGGCGCAACGGCCGGACAGCGTGAACCCGGTGCAGCACGAACGTGACTGGGACCAACTGCCGATGGTGCGCAACGAGCTGTCGAGAACCCGCGCGTCGCTCGCCGAGTTGGCGAAGATACTGGCCGACGTTGCCGGAGCGGCTTATCTCCTGCCCGAGGCCCCCAACGACGACGGTGCTCCTTTACAGCGGGGGGGGCGTCCAATGAGCCGTGATCTCGTATTGACGAAATCAGTGGTGCTCTCGCCGACGACCCACGCGACCCTGGCGGACCGGCTCTTGCCGCAGGTCTCGGTCGGGTATGGGAAACTTGATCATCGAACGAGAGCTGCGGGCTCCTAGGATCAGCGCGCGTGTGTCCATGCGGCGCCTGGTGCACACGCTCGATGAACTCGCTTCGAACCGGAAGTCCCCACGACTGGTCGGCAACGCGGAATTCGATTGCGGCGTTGTTCAGGGTTGGGAGACCGCCTCGGCGAAGTCGGCGACCGCGTCAAGCAACTGCCGCAGCCCTGGTTCTTCGAGGGGGTAATGTCCGGCACCGTCGAGGCTTACCACGGTCTTGTCGACGCGGGTGACGCGGTCGAGGAACAGTGTGCTCAGGTGCAGCGGTGACCATCGGTCTGCGGTGGGTTGAGTGAGAAGGATAGGGCAAGTGTCGAAGTCTTCGGGTTCCACCGCCGGGGTGTAGGTCAGATAGCTGGCCAGGAATCGCAGTGTCACCGCGTTGCCCGCGGAGCTCTGATCGGCCAGCATCACTGCCAGTGCTGCCGGGTTGTTGGTCAACGCGCTCATCTTCGATGCGGTGCGCATCGGTACCTGTAACCGCGCGAGGGGTGTTCGTGCCAGGGCCAGCGTCAATGGGATCATGCGGGCCGAGGCCCTGCTCGCTGCGGTCTTGGCCCGGACCTCACCGATCCGCTCGTCGAGGAAACACATCCCCACCACTCCCGCGACAGCGCTGCCTTTGGCCGCCACGTGATAAGCGAGCATGCCGCTCGCGCTGAGCCCGTAGAGTACGATCGGGCGTGGATCGCGGGCGGATTCGGCGGCCACGAAATCGGCGACCATATCGACCCAGTCGGTGTAGCTCGGTTGCTGTCGGGCGGCGACGGTGGTCATTCCGTAGCCGAGGTTATCGATCGCGACGGTCTCGAATCCCAATTCGGCCAGCGGTGCGCCGAGGATCAGCGACAGCTGTCGTCCGTTGGTGCCCACGCCGTGGTGCAGGACTACTTTCACCGGCGATTCGGGGCGGGCGTATCGATCCAGGTGTATCGCGTTTCCGCGCCATTGCCAGAACTCCTCCGACGGAACACGATCCTCGCGGAGCCGGTAACCGAGAGGTAGAAACTCCTGTAATTCGCGCCACGAATCCTGATCCCGGTAGTAGCGACGGTCATCGGTGCTGTGTGCGGGCATGTCCGGCCTTCCTTCGAGGCGTTTGCGTGAGTGCTGTGGCTGGCCTAGCTCTGCGCCTGCGGCGGCAGCCACGGCAATGCGATGCCAAGCCCATTGCCGAAGAGTTCTTGCAGTTCGATGACGTTGCCGTCGGGGTCGCGGCCGTAGGTGGCTTTGCCGTCTTCGGCGGCTTGTGGTGGCGCGTGGAAGACCATGCCCGCTTGCGACAGGCGCGCGTACTCGGCATCGATATCGGTCACGTCGAAACAGAAATGGCTGTAGCCGGGTTCGTTAAACGGCCGGCTGGGGTTTCCTGCCGGTGGGTGCGGGCTGCGGTACTGGAACATTTCGATATAGGCGTTGCCCGCGCGCAACATGACGCAACGAGCAGCAGCGTCGGGCAGCGCGGTCATGTTGTCGAAGCGGTCCGTACCCGAAGGTATCTCGATATCGAACAGGACTTCACAGCCCAGCAGATCTCGGTAGAACGGCAGCAACCTGTCCATATCGCGGGTTGCCACCGCAACGTGGTGAATCCCTCGAATCATCGTCCACGCTCCTGTCCCGTCGATGTCGCGCACGTCAGACGCGTGCCCGCCAATACTGCGTTGCGTCGACAACTCCGACGCGAAATGCAGGAAAATGCCATCATGAGCGAGGAAACGCACGAATCAGTCGGGGTCGACGAACTCGACCTCTCCCTGGTCAACGCTCTGCAAATCTATCCACGCGCTCCCTGGAGCCTGCTCGGGCCCGTTCTGGGCACCGACCCGGCGACCTTGACGCGGCGCTGGGCCCGATTGAAGGCCGCAGGGTGTGCCTGGGTCACCACCACCGCCACCCAGGCTTACGTGGCCCGATCCTGCACCGCCTTGGTCGAGATCGACTGCGCGCCAGGACACGCCATGCGCGTAGCGAACATCATCGCCCGAGATCCGCACACGATCATGATCGACCGCTTGGCCAGCGGCCGCGATCTGCTCGTGGTCGTGTTCACCACAGACCTACCGAGCATGGAACGCTATGTCACCGACCGACTCGGCGCGCTGCACGGCGTGCAACGCACGACAAATCGCATCATGACCGGATTCTTCGCCGAAGCAGGACGCTGGCGCCTCGACGCCCTTGACCCGGATCAACACAGCCGCATCCAAGCCGCCTACCACCGGCCGACCCAAACATCCGGTGAACTGCACCCCAACGACTACGAACTGCTGCGGCTGCTCCACCTCGACGGCCGAGCCAGCTACGCCGAACTCGCCCCCCAACTGGGCATCAGCCCATCGACCGCACGACGACGCCTCGACCACCTCGAAGCCACCGGCTACCTGTCCTGGCAATGCGACTTCGCCCGACCACTCGCCGGATGGCCCATCACCGCGGCGTACTGGGCCAGCGCACCCACCGGATTGCTCGCCGAAACCGCCCGTAGCCTGGCCCAACTGCCCGAAACCCGCTTCTGCGTCACCGTCGCCGGACCCCACAACATCATCCTGGGTGTCTACCTGCACTCGATCGCCGACACCGACCGTTTCGAAACCGAAATAGGTCGCCAGCAACCCCATTTGAGCATCACCGACCGCGCCATCGCCTACCACACGGTCAAGGCATACAGCCGCGTACTTGACCCCCGAGGACGCTGCATCGAGACCATCACGCCCGCACCTGGGATCTCCAACTCCTGAATATCAACGCGGAAACGGTGGTCGTGCAGGGCTATTCGGTGAACGGCGAGAGCTTGATCATCAACGATATCTTTGCCATCCGGTCGCCGTGACGCACCCGGCCATCGGGCACCGCCGCCGCTTCGGCTTGCATGGCCCCGATGACTTTCTTGTTGAGGCCGCGCCGCGGATACCGGCTCAGCACCTGCGCCACCCAGGCCGGGTCCAACCGCTCCAGCCCGCGACCCACCACATCGGCCGATGAGCCGGCGAGCACGAACCCCGCTGGATCATCGAGCCCCGCGTGCGGGCTGATGTGACCGCACACCGCAGCCCCGACAGCCTGAGCCCGGTCCGGCGCCGCGCCCCAGAGCTGGACCAGCTCGGCCGCTCTCATGCCGCTGACATAGGCGGAACACTGCCCCGGCGTGGGCGTTTCCAACGTCAGGTCATGCAGCAGGCACGAGACGAACACCAACTCGTCATCGACCCCAACTCCCGCGGCACCGGCAAGGGCCTTACCGAAGAAGTAGCTGCGATAGGCGTGCTCAAGCAGATGCGGGCTCAGATCTTCGCGCGCCTGATCCACGGCCTGTCGAGCCAGCCGCGAATCCGGGAACGCGCCCAGCTCGGCCCGGGCGCCGCCGTACCGGCCAAGCCGGTAACGCACGGCGCCCACGATCGCGGACGGAGCCTCGGTGACAATCATCCGCGTCAGGTGTAGCTTCTGCCGCGGCGACAGATTCCCCGAACTACGCTGTGCCCATTCCCAATCCAACGTCGTGTTCATGACCCCACCCTGTCGCCGATGGTGGGGGATCCCGCGCTGATATCGGCGAAGGTGTCGGTGACGTGCTGCGTATCCATGTACTCACGCACCGAGGTGATCTTGCCGTTGTGTACCTCGATCAGGAAGTGATACTGATTGCGGTAGGACTTGCCGTTGACCACTTGGGCAGAGGATTCGGCTTCCATTGCCACCTTATCGCCGTCAGCGACGAATCCCACCGGGGTCATCACCAAACCGGTCGTGAAGATGGCGCTGAACCCACTGAACGACTCGATCATCTCGGCCTTGGTCTGCGTGCCTGCCCAGATGTTGCGTCCTGGTTCCCCGTTGGTCCACCACGTCACCTCATCGGACAACAGATCCAGCGCCTGCGCGGGGTGCTTCCCGGTGAACAGCTCGAAGAACCGGCGCACCAACTCCTTGTTCTCAGATGTACTCATGGCAACGATCATCGTGCGGCACCCGTGTCCAGCCCGCGAACGCACGAAATCATCAAACCCGCAATCCTTATGCAGGAATTCACCATAGGCAGCGCCGACGCCACAACTTCTCCGCGGATGCGCCGCAGCCATGATCGTCTGCGTATGGGGCGGGATCGACGTGTTCACCCCCGCAAAGGTGCGAGGAAACGCACCCGTTGTTTTCGGTGAGAGGGTCCGCAGAAACAAGCCGGTGGCGACACCGGACACCGCGCTGCGGACCGCACTCACCCGCGCTTGACCCGAGTGATCAGCTACGGCTTACCTTCCTGACATTCACCCTTGTACTCCCGACAAGCCCACTTCGTCTCATATTTCCCTTCGCTCCCGCGTTCTCGTTTCGTGAGCTCTAGGAGATCGTTGGATTTGTCGTCGAAGAACTTCTGCGTTCCGGCCTCGCTGGAACAGCGCGCCTTCATATCACCCTTGTGAGCCACAATGTTTTCCTTGAGCCGCTTAGTGAACCCCGTAACGTCACCACAGAGCTTCTGTCGGCTCCACGGAGTGAAGCGCAGCACGCGGTAGCGGTCTCCCAACGTCCGCAGGAAAAGATTCATGCCCGGCGGGTTCGTCTCGTACGGGGAACGGCCTTGAATCTCGGTGTACTCGCCATACCACGCACGGCTGCGCTCATCTGTCCCATTGTCCTCACACACGAAGTCCAGCACCGCGGCCGCGACCTTCAGGTTGTCAACGGCAGCTTGAATCCTGGATCTGGCACGGTTTGCGTGATTGACCGGTCCTGGATTGCCAACGGGCGCTTGATGATCGATCATGTCACCGGGGCTCTGATCTTGGACCGCTCGCGGTCATGTTCCCCCATCTGGTTGGGCTGCAGATCGACAGCATGACCGCGGTCGGGCTTCGGGTGGACCTCGAGGTGAGTACCCGCGACGAGGAGGTCGCTTGTCCGGGCTGCGGAACGTCGACGCGTCGGGTCCATAGCCGCTATCGGCGGCGACTGTCCGACACCGCGATCACCGGCCGGGAGGTGGTGATCCGGTTACTGGTCCGGCGATTGTTCTGCGACAACTCCGACTGCGGGCGAAGGACTTTCGCTGAACAGCTGCCGGGGCTGGCGGCGCGGCATGCCCGGCGCACGAGGATCCTGCAACACTTGCTGCGTGCGGTCGCGCTGGCACTGGGCGGTCGCCGGGGGGCTCGGATGACCCGGCATCTAGCGGCCACGGTCAGCCGGATGACGCTGCTGCGACAGATCCGTGCACTGCCCGATCCGGACCGGGCGACCCCTCGTGTGCTCGGGGTCGATGACTTCGCCCTGCGGCGCGGGCATCACTACGGCACGATCCGAAAGCCCGGAGTTCAGTGGAAGTGAAGGAATTTCAGTGGGAACCCAAGGAGTGGACGGCTTCCAGGTCAAGAGTAGTGCTTGGGTTCGCGGTGACTCAGGGAGCCTGGTGGAGTTCGGCGGGGGTGGTGAGGAGTTGGCGGGCGGCGGCCGCGTAGCGGATGGCGGTGCCGGAGCTGACGCCGAACACGGCGGCGATGTGGAGTGGGTCGGGGCCGTGGGTGAGTGATTCTTCGAGTTGGCGGTCGATGTGGAGCCGGTCGAGGGTGGCGGTGAGTCCCCAGAATGCTTTGGTGATCCAGACCCGGCCGACGGGGATGTCGCGGACCGCGGTGACGCGGTTGATCAGGACATGGGGGTTGGCAGTGCCTGGCCAGTGCGTGTGGCGGTAGGTCAGCCATTCGGTCAGTGCCCGGTGGGTGAGGTGGTCGAGAGGACGAGTTCGGCCGGCGACGGTCAGTTTCCGGTTGCCGAGGTCAACGTCGTCGAGTTTGAGCCGGCCGATGTCGGTGGTGCGGGCGGCATGGATAGCGGCGAGGGCAAGGGTGAGCCGGGCCGCTGGTGTGGTGGCAGCCTTGGCCGCTTCGTTGATCGCGTCCCGGTTGAGGGGCAGCAGGATGCTGTATGTGTTGGGTCCGACGGGGATCCGGGCCGTCGGTTGCGGAAGACGATTCCTGTTTTCTTGGCGAAGCCGAACAGGGACCGCAGAGCAACTAGCGTGTGACGGCGTCGGTTGCCGCGCAAGGCATTTGCGACATTGAGGATGTCCTCGCGGGTCACTTCTCGGAGGTTGTCGTAGCGGCCGGACCAGTCGAGCAGGGCGGGCCGGATGTCGTTGAGGTAGGCCCGCCCGGTATGCGGATCGCGGCGCCGGGTGCGGTGCCCGCCGTGGTGTAGTGCCCGGACCCAGTCCTCGATCTCGCGGCGAATGCCGGGCGTGACACCGTCGAGCTTGCGATCCAGCCACGTGTCGAACGCGGGAACGCGGTCATCATCCAGCAGCGCGAGTTGGTCGAGGATCTCCGCGACGCGCCCGTGGTGCCGAACGATGGTCGCCAGCTCGGAATAGCGGACCTTCTCGTCGGGGACACGGCGCGACAGCACGATCGTCAGCCCTTCCCGGACCGATTTGATCAACCATCGTGACCATCCGCGAGCTTCTCCGAAATCGCCTGCGGCGCAACGAGCTTGAACGACGATAGGGTCGGTGGGATCGGCGTGCGTGTAGCGGTCGAACCGGCTGTAGTCATGCCGGAAATCGAACGGCAAGCACAACTGTTGTCCGAGTGCCGACGTCGTCGCTGGTTCAGGCCGACTGGCCCTGTGTCTGGGTGTCCCAGCTTTTCCGAGCCGAATTCTGCCGGGGATCCGGTAGTGGTCACGGTGCATGCGGGAGAAGAACAGCTGCTGACAGCTCACCGCGCGCAGAAACGGTTGCGACACTGCGGTTTTCCCGGCGGCTTTCGCGTCGAGGAGGGCCTGGGCCCGACACAGACGGCAGTAGCCGTCCTTGACCGGGACCATCCGTCGGCAGGCGTCGCAGCGGCCGGGCGGATGCAGGTTGCGGAAGGTGTAGCAGGCGCGACAACACGTGCCGGGTAGAACGCCCCAGCACAGGCACTCCACGCAGCTGGCCGCGGGCTTGTCCGGGCGGATCCCGCCCATCAGATCGGCGGAAGAGAACGGCCGTCCCGGCGTTTGGGCACCACCGGCCCGCCGGAGGCCGACACCGCGGCAGGCGCGACATCGGTCTGGTCGGTCGGGCGGGTGATTTTTTCGGGTTCGGGGATCAGCAGCTCGCCGACCTCGCAGCCGAGGACGGTGCAGATGACATCCAGGTCGGCCAGTTTGATGCTGGTCAGCGAGTCGGTCGACCACAGTCCGGACATCTTCCCGGCGCTGATGATCAGCCCGTGTTCGGCGAGCATGCGCTGTAGTTCGCTGGCCTTCCAGATGCCGCGATTGGCCGCGGCCAGGCGCAGGGTCCATTTCATGAGAATAGTCCTCCCAGCCGGTCCGCGGCCCGCTGCTGGCCAGCGATCCAGGCGTCTTCGATATGGGTGCGGTGGACGTGGATGTAATGCATCGTGGTCGCGACCCAGACATGACCGAGGGTCTGCTGGATCGCGATCAGATCCATCCCGGCCAGATAGAGCTGGCTGGCGCAAAAATGCCGCAGGACATGCGGTGTGAGCCGATCCGACCACTCCGGCAGGTGCCGAGCGGCCGCATCTCCCAGCGCGGCCCGCAGTGTCTCGCTACTGATCCGGGCCGCCGACCCGTCGACGTTCTTGCGCTCGGACGGGAACAAGGACGCGCCGAGACGATGATGGTCGTCGCCGAAGCAGCTCCAGACATCCTCGACGAACCAGCGCAGGGTCCGGTCGGCGTTGTTGATTAGCGGCACCATCCACTCGCGAGGCCCGCTGCCGCGCGCTCCTTTCCCATGGCGCACATGCAGTTTGCCGAACCGGCCCAGATCCCACTTCACGTCCGCCAGATCCAGACTGCGAGTCTCGTTCACCCGCAAACCGACACCAGCCATCAACCTGGCCGCGGCGAAGTTGCGGGCCGTCGGCGCGAACTTCCGGCAGCTGACCAACTCCTGGCGCCAGCCCGCGAAGAACCGGTCGATCTGCTCGGCGCTGGGCGGGATCCGCAGCGCGGCGCGCTGCTGTCCACGCGGCCGATTGATCTCATCGATCGGGCATTCGACGACTCGTCCTGTCAGAACATGGATTTCGACCTGGTAGCGCAGTTCCAGGAAGTTGAAGTAGGTCTTCAGCGCCTGCGCCCTCGCGAGCGAGGTGTTCCGCGGCGCCGACCGCAGTGCCTTGCCGAAATAGGTGTCCGCGTCGGCGGGTTCCATCTCCCACAACGGCCGCCCGAACCACGCGCGGATCTGCTCGAGATTCGACAGATCCGAGCGAATTGTGTTGTCGGCCAGCCCCGCTGCCGCTCGCGCGAGCACGAAACCCGACAGCGCATCGGTCTCGAACTCAGCGATCTGCTCCGGGCTTGCCGCAACCCGCCGCTCACGCAGCTCCCGCACCGCGGCCAGACCCACCCGCGCCACCTCGCCTTCACCACTCGCGCACGAACGATGGCGAAGACGATACAACTTCAGAAAAGTTGAAGAAGGCTCAATCGGCCGAATGATGCCAGTATCGACCGAAACCCGCTGGCATGCAGGATGCCCTACCCCCATGACCATAGGGAACTCCGGGATTATTTCTTATGATCGACATGAACACCCGCCGCCCGGTCGATGTGCTCGAAGACCGCCGTTCCGAAACCCTCGCTGCCTGGCTGCGGGCCCATCCCGGCGTCGAGATTGTCTGCCGGGACCGCGCTGGCGCCTATGCCGATGGCATCGCCGCCGGAGCACCCCATGCGCTGCAGGTCGCAGACCGCTGGCATATCTGGCACAACCTCGGCGAAGCGGTCGAACGCGTCACGGCCCGACATCGCGACTGCCTGAACATCGTCGCCGAAGACACCATGGCCGATACGGACTCCGATGCCGAGCCACAGATCGTGCCCACGCAGGACATCCCGGTAACTGCCGCGAGGATCGAGCCACCTGCGGAAAGGACCGACAAGTGGGCCGTGCGAGCCCGCGAACGCTATGCCGCAGTCCACGCACTACTCGACGACGGAGTGAGCATCTTGGCGATCAGCACCCGCCTGGGTCTTGCCCGCGGAACCGTCCGGCGCTTCGCGCGAGCGGCCAGCGTCGAGGAGTTGCTGGTTAACACCGGCACCGGGCAGCGCCGGAGCCTGCTCGAGGAGTTCAAGCCTCACCTGGATCAGCGATGGAACGAGGGGTGCACCAACGCCACCGAGCTGTTCGGTGAGATCAAAGGCCTCGGCTATCGCGGCGGACCCAAGATCGTCATGAACTACTTGCAGCAGTTCCGCACGACCGGCCGCATTCCTCGCCCGGCCCGCAAGCCACCGTCGGTTCGCCGCGTCGTCACCTGGATCATGACCGACCCCGCCAACCTTCATCCCGACGATCAGCGGCGCCTCGATGCAATCCTGGCCTCGAGCCCCGAACTCACCAAATTGGCCGGTCACGTCCGCGCCTTCGCCACGATC
This sequence comes from Nocardia sp. CA-128927, assembly GCF_050955855.1. Classification (NCBI taxonomy): domain Bacteria; kingdom Bacillati; phylum Actinomycetota; class Actinomycetes; order Mycobacteriales; family Nocardiaceae; genus Nocardia; species Nocardia sp. CA-128927. The sequence goes on from NZ_CP192087.1 coordinate 2,230,696, forward strand.
ATGCGTCAGCTCCGCGGGCGGGAACTCGAACAGTGGATGAAAGCCGTTGACGCCGAGGACTTCCCCGCTCTGCACTCGTTCGTTCGAGGCCTGCGCCGAGACCTCGACGCGGTCACCGCCGGCCTACGACTGAAAGTTTTGACGCTCACACGAAACCAACACCAGTCGCGCCACCTTGCCTCGGGGTCCGATCCTGCGCGACGGCAACGATGCCGACCTGGGTCATCAGCATGCCATGGGCAAAGCCACGACTCGATTGTCCATGTGGCATGCGGGTTTAATTGCCGGCCGAATCGCTCGTCGAGCGGTGTCGGGCAGGAGTGTCTTCTCCTAGGTCTCTCAGTGAGGTTCAGGATCGTTGAGTTCGTGCACGGTCAACAGCAGATAGTCGAAGCGTGTCCGCTGCGGAGTCGGTCCACCACCCATGGCAGCGATCGCACCCACGAATCGCTCAGCCAGATGACGCAACTTTGTGTTGGTTTCTTGTGAGCGCCATTGCAACACCCGAAACGCCTGTTCGGCATTGATTCCGTAGACCACCATCAGCGCGCCTTTGGCCTGCTCGGTGAGCGCGCGGGCTTCGATCAGGTCCGGCAGCGCGTCATCGAGCACTTCGCGCGTATTCTGCGCCAGAGTTTCGGTCACGTCCAAGTAATAGCCGGTCGTTCCGACGACCATCCCATGGGCATCGACCAGTTGATCACCGACCACGATCACACAGCGGACTGTGCCCACGGTATCGATGATGCGGTGGCGACTGCTGAACGGTGCGCCCGTCTCCACTGCGGCCGCGATGGTGGCGGCTACCTTCGCACGATCCTCAGGATGTTTGTGCGACAACAACAAGTCAGTAGTGGGGACCACGGAACCAGGGACGTAGCCGTGCAATTGTGCAACCTCATCCGACCACTCCCAGCGCTGGTCGGCAAACCAGAAACGGAAGCTGCCAACAGCCTGCGGCGTCCCGCTCACTACACGCTCCAGAGCTTCCGCGCTCTGAGGAAGGCCTGGCGCCACGTCGTCTATTCGATAATCATCCACCGGTGTACTCGAGAATGTTACGGGCGGGTCAGTGAGGCCTCCACTTTCGCGGGAACGCGGAGAACTGACTGGCCGCCTCGAGAGCCGTGTCTGCGTGAACCGTCCCGGTTTAGGCCGTCTAGGACTGCCCACGGCGGACGGCCGCCCGACTGCGAGATCATGGAGATCCGGGTAGCGGCTGCAGTCGTCCTTGACCGGGACAGCTGCACTTAGTCGGAGCCGGTGCGAGCGGTCAGGGCGCGGTGAATGAGTTCGCGGGCGCGCTCACCGATCAAGGACTGGCCGTAGAGCCGCTGAAACCCCTTGTCGTACAAGGCTATTTCACCGGGTTGGGTAATCGACAGACTCGATGACATCGTTTCGATGACGACTTCGGTATTGCCGTACATCAGGAAGCTGGTCGCCGGAACAGACAGCGTTGCCATACGCGGAATGACACCGAGGGTGGTGTTGGGCATGCGTGTGCAGTCGAGCAGATGCTCGAGCTGGCCAACCATCGTGGCGTCGTCCTCGATCGTCGTGTACATCGCCTGTTCCGCGATGATGAAATGCAGGTGGTGCTTCTTGCGCCGCACGACGGCATGCTGGCGGTCCATCCTCTGTTGCACCGCATCGTCCACCGATTCGGTGGAGCCGACGAATTCGATGGCCATCCGCAGGATTCCGGTCGCGTAGTCGAGGGTTTGTAGCAGGCCCGGAACCCGGAAGCAGTCGAAGCCGCGGATCAGCCGAGAGCGGGACTCGATGTGCGCGGTTCGGTGCTGAAGCCGCCGCGAGCTGAGCCGGCGCCATTCGAGCTGGGACAGTCCGATGTGATGCAGCGAGGCGATCAGGTCCGGGATCTGATCGGTGGCGTCGGTGAGGGTGCACCATATTCGTATATCGCCTTCGGACGGAGTCTGCCGACCGGTCTCGTATCGGCTGACTCGAGACGGGTCCCAGCCCGCCGCGCGGGCGAGTTCACGGCCGGTAAGCTCCGCACGGTGGCGGAGCTCACGTAGCCGTGCACCCAGTTCAGCGCGTTCCTGCTCGGCATCACCCACGAGTGCCGACGATAGTCGCTATCGATCGGGGGGAGCCCGCAGCTCGACCGGCAACATCGATGTGCGGCTGTGCTTACTCACGCCGTCACCGTGTTGACGAGAGGTGAGTCGTCGGGCCGGATCTCCCGTGCGCTGGGTACTTCGATACAGCGCTCGTGGCTGGGCACTTCGATCTCGGCGAGGATGCTCGAGTCGGATACCGGCGTGCCCGACAACAGGAAGGTGCCCCGGCCGGTGTCCTCGAGACGGGCGCTCAGGCAGGTCCCCGGCTCGAGGAAGGCCAGCAACCGATGCGGTATCTCGATGGTGTCCTCACGGTCCTGGACCAGCCACCCCTGGACCAGATACCCGGTGGCGGTGGCAAACAGGGTCGGCGACCCGTCGTAGTTCGAGCTGGTTCCTAGAAATCGAACGCTCATCGCAAGCTCCCCTGCTTATCGAAATGGCTTGTCTGCGAAGATCATCGGCGCGTCTCGTTCAGCTGGTCAACGAAATCCAGTGTGTCTTGCAAGTTTCTACATTTACAGCGTTAACAAATTTGGATAGCTCGTACTGTGACCGAAAGACCAAGCGCCGATACGCATTCCACTCGGCCCGACCGGCCAACGACAGTAGACACGCGAGCAGCTCGCCGCTTGGTAACAACCAACAACACGGGGTGAGCACATGAGGGTCGGCGTTCACGAACGGCCTGAGCAGACAAGGCACGCACCACGACCAAGGATTGAACCTCGGCGATCGGGTACGACGCGCGAGCGCACCAGTCAGACCGCAAACGAGTCCGAGACCGGCCCGAAAATCATACGGTCGACCGCGGTGGCAACGATGATCGCCTTCGGTGCGGCGATGATGGCTGCATCGGCGGGAATTACTGCTGGACAACCTAATTCGTCCGCAATTCTTGGAGGTGGCGCGAACGGTCCGGTCCAGTCACCCCCCGCATCCTTCCCGACAGAGGAACAGTGCTGGACTTCCGCCGCCCGAGTCGACGGACGGCAGGTTGGCGTCACCGTGGTTTGCGTCCTGAATGCCGCCGGACAATGGGAACTCAAGCTCTAGACAGCTGGCGTATCTCTTGGCCGCCAATACATCTGGAAGGCCGAGGCTCTGATCCGCTCGCGCTGGCCCTGTATCACTCCACTGGCCGACCGTCCTTGGCTGCCATTGACCGACTCCCGCCCGAGAGGTGCCGCACATGACTGAGGCCAGACCGAACGCAACACAGGACGACGCCGGCACCGACGCCTCGACGCGTCAGCGACTCGAAGTCATCGCCACCGCCTTTACCACAGCGCTGGAGACGCTCCCCGAAGACCTCGGGCTAAGCCTTCTGGGTGCCGAATTCGCAGCCACGTGGCGCGCCAGAGTACGTGACGACCTCCAACGCGTCCGAACGATCATCGCCAACAGCGACAACGCCGACAACAGTTAGCGAAGCACGTGCGCTGTCCGGTCAGTTTGGCGCATGAATGACATCGAACTGCAACTGCCGGATGTCGCATCGGCGAACACACCAGCCGGTCCCTGAGTGAGACACCGGATCGGGCAGTGCACGAACCTGCCGCAGCAAGGTTATCCGGCTCACCTGCGCCGTCAGCTGTCCGGTCAACCGCGCTCCCGCGCGGCCACCCAAAACCAACGCGACCGCGCACAACACCCGCTGCAGCTTCACTGGGGACTGTACAAACAACGGTGTAACTCCGAATCAAGGAGTGGCACTTGATGTCTGATACGACGCCGGCCGATGTGGCCGATACTGCTGCGGTGGGCAAGCGCAAGCAGGCGAAGGCGGATCTGAACACCGAACTGGTGGGCGAGCTGGTCGCCCAGGCCCGCGCCAGCGGGCTGCAGTTGACCGGCGAAGGCGGGCTGCTGGCGCAGCTGACCAAGCTGGTGGTCGAGTCCGCGCTCGACGGCGAGATCACCGACCACCTCGGCTACGACCACAGCGACCCGGCCGGACGCGGAACACCCAACTCGCGCAACGGAACCCGAACGAAAACGATCGTGACCGATGTCGGTCCGGTCGAGATCGACGTCCCGCGTGACCGCGACGCCAGTTTCGAACCGCAGATCGTGCGCAAACGCCAGCGCCGCCTCGGCGGGGTGGAGAACATGGTGTTGTCGCTGTCGGCCAAAGGTCTGACCCATGGTGAGATCTCGGCGCATCTGCGTGAGGTCTATGGCGCCGACGTCTCGAAACAGACCATTTCGGTGATCACCGACAAGGTGCTCGACGGGATGGCCGAATGGCAGAACCGGCCCCTGGACAGGGTTTATCCGGTGATCTTCCTAGACGCGATCCACGTCAAGATCCGCGACGGCAAGGTCGCCAACCGGCCCATTTATGTCGCGTTGGCGGTCACGGTCGAGGGCGGTCGCGAGATCCTCGGGCTCTGGGCCGGCGACGGCGGGGAGGGCGCGAAGTTCTGGTTGCAGATCCTCACCGAGCTGAAAAACCGCGGCGTCGAGGACGTGTGCATGCTCGTCTGCGACGGACTCAAGGGGCTCACCGAAGCGATCGGGCAGACGTGGCCGGCCGCGGTCGTCCAGACCTGCATCGTTCACCTGCTGCGGGCGTCGTTCGCCTACGCCGGCCGTCAGGACTGGGCGGCGATCGCCAAGGCGTTGAAACCGGTCTACACCGCGGCGACCGAAGCCGCGGCGCTGGAACGGTTCTACGAGTTCGCCGAGGTCTGGGGACCGAAATATCCTGCGATCGTTCGGCTTTGGGAAAACTCCTGGGCCGAGTTCACCCCGTTCCTGGCGTTCGACACCGAGATCCGGCGCGTGATCTGTTCGACAAACGCGATCGAGTCGGTCAACGCTCGCATCCGCCGCGCAGTCCGCGCCCGCGGCCATTTCCCGAACGAGCATGCCGCCTTGAAATGCGTTTACCTCGCGGTCATGGCCCTCGACCCGACCGGCGAGGGTCAGAAGCGATGGATCACCCGATGGAAAGCGGCGTTGAACGCCTTCGACATCACCTTCGAAGGCCGACTCACCGCCGGACGACGATAACTCAATCAAGCCGAGTTACACCGTTATCTGGACAGACCCCTTCACTGCACACGCCGCTCGACCTTCTGGCTACGGCAGTGGTCGTGTGTCGTCGTAGGGGTCCCTATGTTCGTTGTCAAGTCGTGGGTTGATGGTCTGCCTAGTAGCGGCTTCGGTGGAGTCTGCAGGTCGGTAGCGTGATTGAGGTGGTGTCGAAGGGTGAGCGGCGGGCTGCTTGAGGTCGTGTGTCGGCGTATCACGAAGCGCGGCTCGGCGAGCTGGTCGAGCACGTCGGCCGGGCTGTAGATCGGTTCCGTGCCGGGCAGTTGGATGCGTTCGAGGTCGATGGGGTGATCCACCAGTACCATCGCGCCGCTCAGCGGTTGTGGACTTTCTGCAGCCAGTCAGGTGCGCAAGTGGAAGCCACCGCGCAGGTCATCGAAGACATGGCCGCTGAGGGTGAGGCGATCGATTGGTGGCAGCACGGTATGTCGGCCAAGGCTCGGCGTGCCGAGGGGTCGGATGCCTGACCTCGGTTGACGGGCAGCTGGTGTCGATCAGGCCATCGGTGCTGGAATGCGGTAGGGCTGTTTGGTTTTGAGCATCGCGAATATGACGTCGCAGCGGCGTCGGGCGAGGCAGATGAGGGCTGCGTTGTGTTTTTGCCTTCGGCACGTTTTCGGTCGTAGTAGGCGCGGCTGGCCGGGTCGTGCAGGCTGCGAACGCCGACAGGAAGAAGGCTCGTTTGAGTTTGTGGTTGCCGGATCTCGCAGGGTGTTCACCCTTGATGGAGCTGCCGGATCGGTGAGTGACCGGGGCGATGCCGGCGTCGGCGGCGAGGTGCCCGGATGAGGCGAACGCTGAGACGTCGCCGACTTCGAGGAGGATGCGGGCGCCGGCCCTGACTCCGACGCCAGGCATCGAGGTCAGTACCTTGGAAAGAGGATGGTCATCGAGAATCCTCTCGATGTCGGTGGCAAGGGATTGTCTTGCAGCAGAACGGATTTCAGTGTGTCGGCCAGGTCCGGAAGTACGATTTCGGCGGATTTCGCGCCGGGAACGGTGACTGTCTGCTGGGGCAGCGCGGCCAGGATTTCCTCGACGAGCCGTGCGCCCATTCTGGGTGCGTGTTTGACCGCGATGGGGGTGAGCTTGCGGCCTCCGGCGGCTGCTATGCCGGCCGGCCCGCCGCAGCGGGACATGATTTCGAGCACGGCTGGGTGGGCGGTGCGTGGGCCGAGGACGCGTTCGAGGGCGGGATGGATGCTGGTGAGCAGGCCGCTGGTGCGGGTGGCTTCTCCGGCGAGGTCGTCGTCGTAGCCGACCAGGACGCCGAGTTCGGTGAGGGCCTCGTCGCCGGTGTCGACCCGGCGCAGGGCGTGGGGCATGGTCCGGGGCGGCGTCGGCGATGATGAATGCGTCGCGGGCATCGGTTTTCGCCTGACCAGGGTAGAGATCGGCGATGCGGCGCATCCCCAGGCCGGGAGGTAGGCCACGTCGTGGCCGCAGGCGCGGGCGACGGTGACCGGCAGTGCGCCGATCGTGTTCGGTTGGTCGACGATGATCAGTAGCGGTCCGTGGGCGGCCAGCCGCTCGAACACTGCTCGCAGCTTGGTCTCGTCGTTCGGTAATGGCTGGTCGTACAACCGTTTTCCGGCTGCTTCGAGCCCGACCGCGTGGTGTTCGCCCTTGCCAACGTCAATGCCGCAGAACACGGCATACGCCTGTGTCACGTCGCAATCCTCATCGCGTCGAAAAGCTATGAACGGCCGCCGATCTGGCGTCAACGCCCGGCACCCACGTTACGAAGAGACCTACGTTCGGCCCTGTCCCTATCAGCGGTCCGTCGACGCCACCAGGAACCCGGCGACACCACCCCCCGGATTATGGGAAAGACAGGGGCATTGAGTCATACCGGGCCTGGCGACCGTGGCCCTGGTTTCAGGGCCACGAATAAGGTAACGGGGGGACGCGATACGACCGCGAGTATCCTGACTACCTGCGCATCCGGCAACGAACCATAACTAGCCGATTTCAGGACGCCTTTCGGCAGCGGTGGCATCGACACGGACCCGGACGGAACCCAAGTAGCCTTACTTGTGGGCGAGCCCGGCGAATACAGACACGTCCGCGTCGATGGATCCGGGGAAATCGGTTTCTGGCTGGCGCCAGCGGTGCGGTACCACGACACCGGGTTCGATTAGTTCCAGCCCGGTGAAGAAGCTGGCGAACTGGTCATGGCTGCGGAACTGCACGCGGATTCCGGCTTCGCGGTAGATGGTGGTGATGCGTTCGAAGGTGTCGGGGGCGAAATCGGGTGTGGCTGTGGTGAGTGCGAGAAACGAGCCTGGTGCCAGGGCGTTCATCAGGGTGGTGATGATGGCGTGCGGGTCTTGGTCGTCTGTCACGAAATGGATGAGAGCGATCATGCTCAGGCCCACCGGCCGGCTCAGATCCAAGGTCTCGAGCAACTGTGGTGCGGACAGGATCGAGGTCGGGTCGTTGACGTCGGCTTGAACGTAGGCGGTGCGTCCTTGCTCGGTGCCCTGCATCAACGCTCGCGCGTGGGTCAACACCAGAGGATCGTTGTCGACGTAGACCACGCGCGTCTCGGGAGCGAGTTGTTGGGCGACCTGGTGCAGGTTCGGCTCGGTAGGGATGCCGGTGCCGATGTCGAGGAACTGGTCGATGCCCGCTTCGGTGACCATCCAGCGCGTGGCGCGATGCATGAACTCCCGATTGATCCGCGCGGCCGGCCCGGCTGAGGGGAACACTTTCGCGACCTGGGCCGCGAAGTCTCGGTCAATCCCGAAGTTGTCCTTGCCGCCGAGGTAGTAGTCATACATGCGGGCCGGATGCGCCTGATCCGGCCGCAACCGCACCTCACCACGATCGTCATAAGCGGGCATCAGCGCCTCCTCGTCGCGACATCACCGTTCCGGTGAACTACCCACGAAAACCCTCGATACGCAATCAACATACCGGCCCCGACCCGCCGAGGGCGCTACTTCCCACACCCCGCCCATCTTTTGCCGCGCCCGCACTGAATGAGGTTCCCCCCCGAATGTCGTGTGAGGGCTCAGGACCTGGTTGACGCAAGGCGCTCATGACCCGGTTGAAGGTCTCGAGACCTCGTGGATATTCGGATCAGATTCGGGGGGAATGGATTTTGGCTTTCCAGCGGGTCACTGGGTGTTGAGTGTCGCGGGGATGCAGCGACAGTTCGGCGCCGTTGCAGGTGACGCGGAAGTGGGTGTCCTCGACGTGAATGGTGACGATTTGTGCGGCGTAGGTGCGACCGACGCGGAGCCGCTGGCGAGCGACCATCACGACGCCGTCGGCGGGGACGAGTCGCTGGACGCTGATGGGGCCTGGTGCTGGTGGTGGAAGTTGGGTGGTGGCCGTGCGTGAGCCGCGGAGCTTGGTGCGGTGGTCGGCGGGAATCGTTGAGGGCAGCGTCTTGGCGAGCATGCCGTCGTGGACGACGTGGATGAGGTGTCCGTCGAGCCGCAGCGTCACCTTCCTGCCGGCCAGCTCGGTCCCGATCTTGAGTCGGTTCTTAGCCAGAATGATGACTCCGTTGACATCGACGATCCGGTCGACCTCGATCACCGCGCCCGCGGCCAAGGTGTCGGCGTGTTCGACAGAATGCCCTGCTGGTGGTGGCCCGGCGGGCCGGGCGCCTCGCATTCTCAGCTGTTGGATGTGTTCGGCGTCGAGGTTGGAGGCCGCTGTTTTGACCAGCTGACCGTCGATGAGGATGTGGACGGTGTGCTCGTCGACCCACACGTGTGCGCGCTGCCCGGCCCGCGCAGCGCCCATCCGGATCCGCTGGACGGCCGGGATCAGCGACACCATGCCGCTGGCCGCGATCACGGTGTCGAACTCGACCGCACCCGCCGAGGGTGCCAACAGCACTGCGGGATCGGGTTGCGGGACAACCGTTGTGACGGTTGTGGGGTATGCGGCGACATCGGCGAGCGGAGGCAGCGCGGTATCGACCCTGACCGGTTCCGGCTGAGCGTTGGGGCGGAACAATCTGGCAGGCGTCGCCATATCCAGGGCCTGGTGAGGGCGCGAATGGTTATAGGTGTGAACCCACGCCGTGATCGCCGCCTGGGCGGTCGGCAGGTCCGCGAAAACCCCTGACGGGTCCAGCAGCTCCCGGCGCAGGGTCTGATGCCAACGTTCGATCTTCCCCGTCGTCGTCGGCGAGGACGGCTTGGTCAGCCGCGTGGTGATCCCGTTCTCCCGGCAGACCCGCTCGAACAACACCTCCGCTGGGCGCGGCCGGGTGAACCGGCCCGTGAACTGTTTTCCGTTGTCGGTCAACACTTCTGACGGCACCCCATAGACGCGCATCGCCTTGAGGAAGCCGTCCGCGACCGCACGACCGGACGGCACTGCCAGTACCGCGGCGACGACGATGAACCGCGAGTGGTCGTCGATCCCGGTCAGCATCTTGCACTCCCGCCCGTCGGCCAGGTGAATGCCGCCGACCAGATCCAACTGCCACAAATGCATCGGCGCTTCCCGCTGCCATCGCCGGTACTTGCGGCGATGCCGTTGCGGCTGAGGTCGAACCAAACCATTACGAACCAGGATCCGATGCACCGTCGCCCGCGACGGCGCCGACGCCACCCCGGCCTGCGCGAGCTCGAATGCGATCCGCCGCGCACCCCACCGCGGATGAGCCCGCCGCATCTCACACGCCAAAGCTTCGACTTCCGCCGATATCCGAGTCGGACTCGTCCGAGGCCGGCTCGACCCGGTACGCAACGCCTCGACACCACCGGCCTGGTATTTGGTCTTCCACTTGTAAACCGACTGGTCCTTCGCGAGGAAATCGTGCTGCGGTTTCCGACCGGCCACGCGGAGTGTCTGGTTGGCCTCCTTGCCGCCGGATACCACATCCTCGTCCGGGAGATTGGGCAGTGGATCCAGGAAGGCGCTGCGCGCGGTAGCGAGCGCGGCGAGCTGGTCCTCGAGCTCCTTGATCCGGGCCCCGATCTCCTGAGACTGCCCCGTACTTGGTCGAACGCACCTGTGTCCGCGGTCGCCTGAGCTACCTGCTTGGACAGCGACTTGCGTTCTGCGCGAAGCTGCTCGATCTCGACCTGTGTTCGGCGGAACTCGCTGTCGATCTTCAGGAAGGCGGACAGATCGACGTGTACCGCACGTTTGGCCAGAGCTTGCTGAACCTTCTTGGGTTCCTTGCGAATCAGCGCAATGTCCAGCATCGGTGGTGGCACTCCACTTCGTTGACGGGCCGGGGCGTCGGCATCGACCCCTGCGGAGCGTGGGCGAGCAGGGTAACTCGCGGTGCCACCACGCCTTCGCCGACAGTGCGGCCTCAACTCGGCCCGATCACGGGGGCAAGCCGTCAGGTCATTGAGCCGACCGGGGCCGACCGTTCCTACCCGCACTCAGGAGTGGATTCATCCCAGGCCACGAGGTTGCCTTCGCAGCTACCGGCAGCTCTCTCAACTCGCGGATTCCCGAGACTACTTGTCTCCGTCAACGCTGTGGGCTCATTCTAGATGGGCGCACTATACAGGGGAAATTGGGCAACGCCGTCCGTCAGGGCAACTCTGCTTTATCGCCGACCTTGCCCTCGAAGATCACTAGGCTGCCGGAGTGTCTAGCGCCGAAACCTGCCCCCGTGTCATCGTTTTCGCCCTAGGCGGCACCATAGCCATGTCGAGAGCCTCCACCGGTGGTGTGGCACCCGCGCTGTCTGCCGACCAACTCCTCGCAGCTATCCCCGGACTTGGCGATACCGAAATCGAAGTCGAGGTCGTGGACTTCCGGCAGCTGCCCGGAGCCTCGCTGAAAGTCTCCGACGTCACCGCGCTCGCCGACGCGATCTGTGATCGGCTCGCTAACGCGGACGGCGCTGTAGTCACCCAGGGCACCGACACCATCGAAGAAACGGCCTACCTGCTCGACCTACTCCATACGGCGGCCGAGCCAGTTGTGGTGACCGGAGCGATGCGCAACCCGACCATGGCCGGAGCCGACGGACCCGCCAACCTCCTGGCGGCCATCCAAACCGCGGCCGATCCGCACGCCCGCGACCAAGGTTGTCTCGTCGTATTGGGCGACGAGATCCACGCCGCACGCCGGGTCCGAAAGACCCACACCACCAGTACCGCAACCTTCCAATCACCCAACGGTGGCCCCCTCGGTTACATGGTCGAAGGGCATCCGCGGCTACTCAACCACCTCACTCACCGCACGAATGTGCCAGCCAAACCCGTTGATGACACCCGCGTGGCGATCATGACCATCGTTCTCGGCGATGACGGGACCGCACTGTGTGCAGTAAGCGAGCACGTAGACGGTCTTGTCATCGCGGGCCTCGGCGCCGGACACGTGCCCGCCCACCTGGTCCCGATCCTCGAACACCTCGCGAGCAGGATCCCGGTCGTGCTCTGTTCCCGCACAGGTGCAGGATCAGTCCTCGAATCCACCTACGGATTCCCCGGTTCCGAGCGCGACCTGCTCTCCCGCGGACTCATCTCTGCCGGATACCTCGACCCGATCAAGGCACGCATTTTGCTACACACACTGCTCGCCATCGACTGCGACAACCGCGCGATCACTGCGGCATTCGGTGCCGCGGGCGGCTACCGAGACCCCGAAACATGGCCGTGGCCAACGAATCTCAGCGAGGGCAACTGACCATGCGCAGCCACGAACTCACCCTCGGCCGATCATTCGGAGTCGCATTCGACCACGGCGAGGACTTCTATCCTGCGCTCGCCGAATTCTGCCGCACCAACAACCTCCGCCAAGGCTACATCCCTTCCTTCATCGCAGGATTCAGCGAAGTCGACATCGTTGGCACCTGCGATCGCCTCGACACCCCCCCGGCCCCCGTCTGGTCGAAAGTCCACCTCGCCAACGTCGAAGCCCTCGGCGGAGGCACCCTCGCCTACAACCCGGGCACTGGCGAAGTACTACCACACATCCACGTCACCATCGGCCTCAAAGAGCACTCAGCGAGAAATGATCAAGACCTGTGGATGACGGGAAGGACGCACCTTCCCGGATGATCTATCTGTCCGAAGTCTTGATCATGCCGGCGCGCCAACGCCGGTCGGGAAGGTACGTCCGTGTTTACGGTAGTTCAGAACACCCCCTCAGCAAACGATGCGGCTGGTTCGACCCGGTCGTTGCTCGATGAGATCGTGCGTGACGGTGCCCGGCAGATGCTCGCGGCGGCGTTGAAGGCCGAGGTCGCGGCCTATGTTGCCCAGTTCGCCGATCAGCTCGACGAGAACGGCCACCGCCTGGTGGTGCGCAACGGTTACCACGCCGAACGGGAGGTCCTCACGGCGGCGGGCGCGGTGAGGGTGAAGGCGCCGCGGGTCAACGACAAGCGTGTGGACCCGGAATCTGGTGAGCGGCAGCGGTTTTCCTCGGCGATCCTGCCCGCGTGGGCGCGTAAGTCGCCGCAGGTGGCCGAGGTTCTGCCGCTGTTGTATCTGCATGGGCTCTCCACCGGGGACTTCGGTCCTGCGCTCGAGCAGTTCCTCGGATCCGGTGCCGGGCTGTCGGCGGCGTCGATCACTCGGTTGACCGGCCAATGGCAGGACGAGGCCCGCACCTTCGCCGCCCGGGACCTCTCGGGCACCGATTACGTGTATCTGTGGGTCGATGGCATCCACACCAAAGTGCGGCTCGAGCAGGAGAAGCTATGCCTGCTGGTGATGATCGGGGTGCGTGCCGATGGCCGCAAAGAGCTCGTTGCATTGGCCGACGGCTACCGGGAATCGACCGAATCGTGGGCTGATCTGCTGCGTGGCTGCCGTCGACGTGGCATGGCCGCTCCCGTGCTCGCGGTCGGTGACGGCGCACTCGGGTTCTGGAAGGCATTGCGCGATGTGTTCCCGACCACCCACGAGCAGCGCTGCTGGTTCCACAAGAGCGCCAATGTCCTTGCCGCGCTGCCGAAATCGGCGCATCCCGGTGCGATCGCGGCGATGAAGGACATCTACATGGCCGAGGATATCGACAAAGCGCAAATCGCGGTGAAAGCATTCGAAATCGACTACGGCGCAAAATATCCGAAAGCCGTCGCGAAGATCACCGACGATCTCGATGTGCTGCTCGAGTTCTTCAAATATCCGGCCGAGCACTGGATCCATCTGCGGACCACGAACCCGATCGAATCCACCTTCGCTACCGTGCGGTTACGCACGAAGGTCACCAAGGGGCCGGGCTCGCGTGCGGCCGGAATTGCCATGGCCTACAAGCTGATCGAGGCCGCCCAAGGCCGCTGGCGCAAGGTCAACGCACCCGAACTGGTCGCGCTCGTGCGCAACGGTGCCCTGTTCCACAAAGGCAAGCTGCTCGAACGCCCCCGCGACATCACCCCGACATCACCAACCGACCCGGCCGACACCACCCGAACGGAGATTGCCTGAAACTTGCCAATCCACAGGATTTGACAATATCTCGCACTCAGCCACCGGATACACCAGCCACCTACTCAGTGCAAAAGTCCAGTTCCTCACCGAAATGCTCGTCATCGAGGTCACCCATCCAGCCATGCGGCGCACCCCACGGCCTGATCTCTACGATGTGCCGCTGCTCAGTTTCGCCGAACACCAAGGGAAGCCGCGCAGTCAGTAGCGAACACTATCGCCGGGACCTACAGCCAGCCGACCCGGCGATTCAACCACTCCCGCGCTACGTGCGCCGAACATGCTTGGTAGTTGCGGAGTTTCGGCGACCGCGGTGGCGGAGGTCGGCGGCTGTGGCGTTCCCAGTAGCCGACCAGCGCGCAGAGGAAAGCATCGATGGCAGCGGGGTCGGTTCCGCGGGTGACGGGATGTACTTCAAGGATCGGGTTCGGGTCGATCCCGCTGGCGGCGATCGACGGCGCAAGTGAGACGAGATCGATCCATGCCGCGCCGCGACATGGCCATGCCCAGTCGACCACGACGACGGTGCCGTCGGGGCGCAGCAGCATGTTGTCTGGGCGAAGATCGGTGTGCAGCAGGGTTTCACCGACAGCGCGTTCACCCCACGTCGATTCCAGCTCGGCCAGTCGATCGAGATTACGCAAGGACCACTCATCTAAGTCGGCAGGTGGACCGTGTTCGGCGAACTGCTGCCAGCAGATCAGCTCAGGGCCGTAGGCGTCGGCGATGGTCGGCGCATCCGGTATCGGATTGGGTGTGAGCACGATGGCGAGCTGCTCGACAGTGGTGAGTACGGCGGCCAGCTCTTGGGGCTGGTCGAGGTTCGGGTGGCGGCCGTCGACGTCGTCGAAGGCCGCGACGAACCAGCCGTGGGTTTCAAATGTGGATTGAAGTTGTGGCGAGGGGACTTGCGCTGGTAGTTGGGCGGAGGTGTGGGCCTCAGCGCGGTACATCGGTACAAGCTCGTCGTCGGTAGGGATTGCTTTGACGAATGCCGTTGTGTTGTTGGACAACACGAGGCGAGCGGCCATTCCATGGCTGAAGCCACCGCGCTGACCACCTGCCGACAAGACGCGGCCGCCGATCCGTTGCTCGATCGCAGCCCGCACCTGTCGGGGTAGTTGCCCCCACTCGATCCGGTTCGCCGTGCTCTCGTCATCGGCCACGGCCTCATGATGCCGTCAGCGCAGTACGTTCCACCAGCGAATATTCCGATCGCGCCGCTCCCGGCTATACCAGATGGCCGATCCCGCACAGCGAGGTGAGGTCCGGTGCATTTCGTACCCACCGCGCCTAGGTGCTGTCGTGGAGCACCGCCGACATCCACACCATCCGGTCTGCTGCAGCGCTACACGTAACCACCTGTAGGCATGGATCGAGCCCGGCCCGAAGGGGGATTAGGGGCCGGGCTCGATAGGTCCCGCGTGCGACGGGACGATCTAGGGGCGTCGGAACTCGCCGTCATTCACGCCAGCGGTGAAAGAATCCCATTCACCTGGGGCGAACACTAAGGCAGGACCAGCGGGGTTCTTCGAGTCCCGGACACCGACATGCCCACCATCAAGGAAGGCGACCTCGACACACTCCTGACCACCTGCGCTGCGGCTGGACTTGAACCACTTAGCCCCGGTCAGATCAACGCTCACTCTCATGCTCCCTTTGCTATCGCTCTCAAAATGTCTCGGCTTGGGCGGGGGTCTGGGCTCGCTGCGTGCAACGTCTCGTACGCTTCACGGTACCTCCGCACGTCGGGTGCACGCTCGAAGTACATCCCGCCCAGGACGTTCTCAGCAAACACTACGGCCGGGTCGGACTCTTTACCCCGTGCATCCAAGCCGAAGTCCAGTATTACGAACGGTGGCAGCCCACTACCGTACGGGAAGCCTGCCCAGAACGGCAGTATGCGGATGTCGATGTTGTCATGCGTGCTCAGGTCTGCCAGATGCCGCAATTGGGCAGCCATCACGCCCTGGTCACCGACGACAGTCCGCACCGCCGACTCGTGCACAACCACTGACACAGTCACCGGCTGGCGGCTCCGTGTGAGGATCGCTTGGCGTTGGGCTCGGAGTTCGACTCGTCGATCGAGTTCGCTCTCTGTGTCGTCAGGGAAGAACTGGCGGTCGAGGACTCGCGAGTAGTCCGCAGTCTGGAGCAACCCTGGCACGATCAGCGGTTGCCAAAACCGGAGTTGCTTTGCGCCAGCTTCCAGACCGACGTACAGATTGAAGGTCGCCGGAATGAGATCGCCGTACGCGTGCCACCACGACTTAGCGGGAGTCTGCTCGGCAAGCCCTTTGGCTATCGCAGTCTTCTCGTCATCAAGGCCGAATATCTCGCACAGCGCCAAAACGTCACGGACTCTTACTCTTTCGGAAGTCCCCTTCTCAAGTCGCTGATAAGTAGCCTTGCCCCACTCCATGAGTTCGGCGGCCCGCTCTTGACTTAACCCGGTTCCTTCTCTGGCGTCCTTTAGGAACCGGCCAAGCTGCCTACGCGGCAGTGTGCTGCCCGTTTCTTTGGATTCGTCATCGGTCACGCTGTCCCCATATCTCCCCCTAGCGGCTCACCCTGGGCCGCTTGTGCGGCCCACTATGAGCCGATCGTACGGCCCGGCCCAAGCCTTGCCCTGCGGTTTTGAGCCGATTTCCTGGACCTTTGTGTCATACCACCCCAACATTGGCACTTGACACATGCTGATCTGCATGGCAAGTACTACCCGACTTAGCAAGGCGGAGACTGCTGCATTGGCGGCGCTCAGGCCGGGGGGCGTCTTGTCCGCCGATTCGCTGGCGCGCTCGGCCGGACTGACCGGGCCAGCGGCCCGCCGCGCGGTGCTGAACCTCCAATCGGCAGGACTCGTTTACTACGGCGGTATGTCGGGGCAGCACGGATATCAAATAACCGATAGAGGCCGAGCCCTGATCCCGGCCTCACGCCTTTTCAGCTGGTAGACGGAAGGATCGAACATGCTGCACATCACCTCCACCAAGTACGGCGAGGCCGTCTGGCACATCGCCCACCGACAGATTTGGATGGAGTCCTTCACCGACTGGCGCGAGCCCGGCCCCGCCTACCGCCTGCGCATGGACGGATCAACAGTCGAAATCCCGAACGGCAGAAGGGGAGTCGTCTATTTCGGCGAAGCCGAACAGCGCCCTGACTTGCCTTTCGTGGAGGACAATTTTCCCGGCCATCGCGATCTGTGGCTCGCTGTAGAGGTTGCCTACTGGGATGTTGTCGAGCCGTTGGACCATTTGCGGGTGGATGATCTTTCGCCCGTGGTGTCGGCGCTCGATTACACCACCGGCGAGTGGGCCATCAACGAGATCCGCGAAATCGTCGACACCGCAAGGGCGGTCGCGTAATCACTGCACGCACTACACCTGATCGGTTGGCGCAACCCATGGACCGCGTACCCGGATTGAATCCGAATGTGCCTGCCTCCTCACGTATTTGGGACTATTTGTTGGGCGGCAAGGATAACTACGACACCGACCGTGAAGCGGTACACCGAATGTTGACTATCGCCCCTGATACTAAGATGCTCGCGGACTTGTCGCACCAATTCCTCTGTCGGACAGTCGAATCAGTGGCCAAGACGGGCATTCGACAGTTCATCGACCTCGGCGCGGGCATCCCCACCTTCCCCGACGTGGGGGATCTGGCCCGCAAGATCGAACCATCCGCACGGGTCGCATATGTGGACAACGATCCGATTGTTCATGCTCACTGTGACGCGCTGCTAGCTGATCGGCCCGGCGCGACAGCGCTACTGGCTGACATCAGATGTCCGCACGACGTGATCGACCAGATCAAAACCAGTTCGACTATCGACTTCGGCGAACCGGTCGCGGTCCTGATGACCGGAGTCTTGGGCTACGTGACCCGGGACGAGCAGCCCGAGGCGATCATCCGGGCATTCCGGGAGGTAATGGCACCCGGTAGCTACCTGGTGATCACCCACGCCACCGACGACTCGAACGAGGATCTACGCCACCAGATGATCGCCGACACCGAGAACACCCCGGCACAACCTGAGGTTCCCCCCAAATGGTGGACGGGGGGTTATGCGGCCGAAGTGGCCGCGAGGAGTGACCGCTCATAATTGTCGGGGCTGAGCATCCCGATCGTGGAGTGGCGTCTTCTACTGTTGTAGAAATTCATCCATTTGTCAACTGCTGCAACGAGTTCCGCTTTGGTGGCGAAGGTGTGTCGATAGTAGTATTCGTGTTTGAATGTCGACCACAGGCTTTCCGCGCCGGCATTGTCCCAGCATATTCCGGTCGATCCCATGGATCGGCGCAGACCGTGCCGATCGCAGGCGGCAGCCATGTCGTTGGCGGTGTACTGGCTACCTCGGTCCGAATGCAGAACCGTGCCCGCACACGACCCGCCACGCGCCGCTACCGCCCGGTCCACGGCGTCGGTGACCATCTCGGTCCGCATGTGATCGGCCACGGTCCAGCCGAGCACCTTCTTGGAATGCTCGTCCTTGATCGCGCACAGGTACATATCGCCTTCACCGCAAGTCAGATAGGTGATGTCGGAAACCCAGACTGCGTCTACACGGCCCTGGTCGAAAAGACGTTGCACCAGGTCGTCCGGGAACGACGCGGTCGGGTCCACGATCGTGGTCCGCACCTTGAAGGTGCGCGGGCTGATCCCGGCCAGCCCGATCTCGGCCATGATCGCCGCGACCGTCTTCTCCGACACCCGATCACCGCGATCGCGCAGCTCGGCGGTGATCCGCGGAGCCCCGTAGGTCCCATCGGAGTCTTTATGGACGGCAAGGATCTTCACCGTCAAGTCGGCGCGCCGCTGCTGCCGATCGGTCAACACAGGGGCCGTCTTCCGCTTCAGGTACGCGTAGAACCCTGAGGTCGATACACTCAACAACCGCGCCATGCGCGTGATATCGGCTGTGCTGCCGTTGATTTCGGTGGCGGCGCACTGCGCTGCCATCAGCTCGAACCGGGCCGGTTCTGCTGCATCGCCGCGAAGTACGCGCTCGCTTTTTTTAGGAAACTGACGTCTTTCTCCAGCTCGCTGACCTGCTTGCGTAACCGGAGCAACTCTGCCCGCTCGGCCGGGCTCAACGGCTGCTCGCCGTGTACCTCGGCCGCCGCTATCCGGCGGCGTTCGTCTTGGACCCATTTAGCGAGAAGGCTTTCATGCAAACCCAACTCGCCAGCCACCGCGGCGATCGTGCGACCGGAATCGATCACCCGATGCGCGGCCTCGACCCGGTACTCGGCCGTGAACGACCGGCGCTTCCGAGACGATGACATACTGGACATCCTTCCAGCAGGACCGCGATCCCGCTAAATCGGTGTCCACTGCTTGGGGGGAGCCTCAACCGACGTTCCGATCACGAGAGCAAATCGAAACGCTCATCAAAGGGTTCGATCCGCAATCGCCGGGTTTGGTCCCGGTACAGAACGCTCTTGACCCCGAACTGCCCGCAACCCGCCTGGTCATGCTGTCCGCGGTATGCCGGGTGTCCTGAAACTCTTTGCAACAGAAGGGATTAACGTGTCGACAGAGAGCATCGACCGCGCTGTCTCAGTACCCGAGGAGCCCTATGTTCGCGCGCTGATGGCGGGAATGGTGGGTACTCACGGGCAGTCTCTGGGTGAAACCACTTCTGCCGGATGGGATTTCATTCAGTTCTGGGCTATCGCGTCGGTGGATGAGCACACAGCAACCGACCTGGCCTGCGCCAGGATCGGCCTAGAGAACTTCGACGGCTGGTCTGGGATCAACGACACTGCGGCACGCTCGCGCGAGCTGTTTCCGCGACTGTGGGGTTTCGGGCTGACCTGGTGCGGTGGCATCGAGGTCTTCGCCAGCCCGACCCGCTACACCTACGACCAGCGCCTAGCAGCCCTGTTCGATCGGTCCCCGGCCAAACACAGCGGTGTGAGGGCGATGATCTTCGACCCCTACCGCATCGCCTACGCCGCCTTCCTGCCCTTCGGGTCCGGACTCAGCGAACACCGCGCCGACACCCGCGCCGACACCGCCGCATGGGTAGCCGAGTGCAAAGAAGGCGGACCTATCGCCTTGGCCTGGGCGCAGGCACTGGGCCTTGCCCCCCGAAGTCAACCGTGACGTGATCGCCCAGTTGACCGCCGACGCGCCCGCTGCGGCGCAGCCCGAACGGTAACCCGCGATGGCCGAAAATGCCCTCTACGCACTGGAAATGATCCCTGACCCTCCGGCCGACCAGGAACGCGGCACGGCACTGCACGTCGGTACGCAAGAGGACTGCGTCGACCGACTGATGGCGGCGGCTGAAGCCTCCCGTAACGCCGATCTGCATTGGCTGGACGAGTACAGCTTCCGCGCCGAACTCCCCGACGGCTACCGCATCTTCCGTGTCTCCCAAGTCCAACAGGGCGCGGAAAGCCTGTTCCCGCACACCATCCCCGCACCCGCCGCCAAGGATCGCGGGGAACCATGAACCGAATCCGCCGGGCCAGAGCACCGCCCCACCGAGACACCCACGTGAATAACCCAACTCGACAATGCCCCTGGCCGCCCCCATTGCCGGACCAGGGAGATGCTCTCGTCTGACACCCCCAGGAACGGCGATCACCCTGGGGGCGTCGCGACCACCGGCAACTGCGCGGGGCTGCTGCTGATTCCGTCCCGCCCAGGCATTGTCAGTCAGATCACACGAGCCGCGTCAAGGGTGACCCGCGCTCGACAAGAGTTCCCAGTTAGATAGCACAAAAAAGGAGGCGCATGTCCGTACAACCGGTGACACAAGCTCTCATCCTGGCCGGAGGCCAAGCCACCCGCATGAGGCCATACACCGACGACGCCCCGAAAGCCATGGTGCCCGTCGCAGGCGCACCTATCGTCGGCTATCAACTTACGTGGCTCGCACAGCACGGCGTCGATTTCGTGACCATCAGCGGCGGCTACCGGCACGAGATGATCCGCGACTACGTGGGCGACGGCTCCCTGTTCGGTCTCGAAGTCCGGTACGCGATCGAAGATGAGCCCCTAGGGCGCGGCGGTGGCCTCAAGTACGCCGCTCGCCAGCTGGCCGACCCGGACTCCCCGTTTTTCGTGTTGAACGGTGACGTGATCACCACCTTCTCATTGACCGACCTCACGACGTTCCACGCCGAGCGGAGCGGCGATGTCACCGTCGCCCTGTCGCCTTACCGGTCGAACTGGGGCGTGGCGGAGCTGCAAGGCGATCTGATCAAGGGCTTCACGCAGTCACCGGAGCTGCCGTACTGGATCAACGCCGGGGTGTACGTGTTCAACCCTGAAGTCGTGGAGTTGTTGCCGGACAGGGGAGATCACGAAGACAGCACGTTCCCGATGCTGGCCGCTGACGGGCGGCTGGTGGGTTATCGACTGTCCGGGTACTGGCGTGGCATCGACACCGTCAAGGACGTGATCGAGGCGTCCAAAGAGATTCGCGCACATGGGCGTGTGCTGGCCGAGGAATTCCGGACCACTGATCTAAACACCTAGTGCCTCGTCAAGCAACCTTCGGTAGGTAATCAGGCAGCCGGATCTTGGAGTTGACCGCGAACTCGCGTTTGGGTTGCGCGTGCTGGTTGTACCAGCGGATATAGGCACCGATGGCGGCGTCCTGTTCGCCGTGGCTGCGGTGGTCGGTGCCGTTGAGCGCGAAGTAACGCAAGGCCGCGAACTCGGACTCGATCCAGTTCAACCACGACGAATAGGTCGGAAGGAACACCAGTTCCACGTCGTGGGCCGCTGACCAGGCCCGCACCTCGGCTCGCTTGTGCGGGGAGAAGTTATCGGCGATGACGTAGAGCTTCTCGTCGGGCCAGCGCGCCCGCAGCGACTTCAGAAGTGCCAGGAACTCCTGCCATCGCTTCCGATCCCGGATCCGGTAGTGGATCTTGCCGGTCCTCAGGTCCAACGCCCCGAGCAGGTGCCGCACGCCCTGGGTGCGGTGGTAGGTCGCCCGCAATCGTTTCGGTTTTCGCTGCGTGAACCAGCCGCGACCTGCGCGGGGTTGCAGGTTCAACGGTCCGAACTCGTCCACGCAGACCACCCGCCCGCCTGCGGGCGGGTGGTCGTAGAGGTCGAGGATCCGGTTCATTTTGGCGGTGAACTCGGGGTCGGTGCCGACCTTCCAGGTCTTGGTGGCCTGCCACGACACACCCTCGGCTTTCAATATCTTGCGCAGAGTCTCGCGACTGATGCTGGCGATCTCGTTGGTGGCCAGCGCTTCTCGCAGTTTCGACAGGCTCCACACCGAGAACGGCCAACCCAGGTCCCGGGGACAGCACCGAGCGATGCAGGCGATGCGTTCACGCGTCGCCCGATCGACCTTCTTCGGCCTGCCCCCGCTCATTTTGGACACCGTTGGCGAATTCGTTTGGGGTGGTGCGGGTTCGGCATGATTGACATCGATGTTTCGGGCATGATGTCGATGGAGGTTGTGGTGTCGTTGCGTCCGCGCAGGTGGGATGAGGTTCCGGTGGAGACGGTTCGGGTCGCTCGGACCGTGTTTCCGGAGGGTTGCCTGGCGATGCGGATGCGGGATGTTCTGGGGCAGATCTTCGCTGATGCCGAGTTCGCGGAGGTGTTCTCACGCCGCGGTCAACCCGCGATTTCACCGGCGTTGCTGGCGCTGGTGTCGGTGTTGCAGTTCGCCGAAGGACTCACCGATCGTCAAGCGGCACACGCTGTTCGGGCTCGGATCGACTGGAAATACGCTCTGGGATTGGAGTTGACCGATCAAGGTTTCGACTACTCGGTGCTCAGCGAGTTCCGTTCCCGGCTGATCACGGGCGGGCTGGAGCAGCGTGTGCTCGACGCGGTCCTGGAAGCCGTTCGACAAGCCGGATTGCTGAAGCCGGGTGGCCGGCAACGCAGCGATTCCACTCATGTGCTGGCATCGGTCCGGGACCTCAACCGGCTCCAGTTCGTGACCGAGACACTACGATCCGCGCTCAACGCCCTTGCCGCCGCGGCACCCGACTGGCTGGCCGGTATCGCCGAACCCGAGTGGTTCGACCGATACAGTGCCCGGTCGGAAGACACTCGGTTCCCGAGCCGCTGGGCGGCCCGGGCCGCCCACGCGAACCAGATCGGTTCCGATGGCATGACCGTGCTGTCGGCGGTCACCGCACCCGCTGCCGCAACGTGGCTGCGGCAGCTGCCCGCAGTGGAATTGCTGCGAAGGATATGGGTGCAGCAATACCAGCTCACCGACGAGGCGGTGGCCTGGAGAGACAAGAAAGACCTGCCACCAGCGGCGATCCGCTACTGCTCGCCCTATGACGAGCAAGCGCGCACCGGCACCAAACGCGACACCTCTTGGAACGGTTACAAGGTCCATCTCACCGAAACCTGCGAGCCCGACGCGCCGCACCTGATCACCCAGGTCGCCACCACACCGGCACCGGTCCCGGACATGGCGATGACCGCGGCGATCCATACCAGCCTGGCCGAGCGGGATCTGCTTCCCGACGTGCATCTGGTCGACGCCGGTTATGTCGATGCCGACCTGCTCGTCGCTACGCAGCAGCAGCACGGTGTCGAACTGCTGGGGCCGGTGAAGGCGGCCACCGGCTGGCAAGCCGCAGCCGACAGGGGCTACACCCTGCACGACTTCAGAATCGACTGGGACAACGAGCGGGTCACCTGCCCGCAAGGCACCGCCTCCACCGACTGGAAATCTGACCGATCCCAGGACGGAGTCCCGGTCATCAGGGTCCGATTCCCACACTCGGCATGCCGCCCCTGTCCGGCCCGTGAGCATTGCACCCGCTCCAGTTCGGGCCGACGGCTCACCATCCGCCATCGTGCCCAGCACCAAGCTCTCCAACTGGGCCGCGCCGACCAACAGACCGATCAATGGCAACAGCGTTACCAGCACCGCGCGGGCGTGGAAGGGACTGTGGCTCAAGGCATCCGAGCTTACGGCCTCCGCCGATCCCGCTATCGAGGCTTAGCCAAGACCAGCCTCCAGCACCTGCTGACTGCTGCAGGCATGAACCTCAACCGCCTCAACGCTTGGTGGGAGAACACACCACTCGCCCCGACCCGGTTATCACACTTCGCCGCCCTCCGGCCAACAGTCTGACAGCACACCGGAATTCGCCAACGGTGTCCATTTTGGGTCCAGCGCCTCGAACCCCCGTTCGTTGAACTCGTGAATCACTTGCCGCACATAGGCTTCCGAAACCTGCATCAGCCGGGCGATCGCGGGGACCGGCTGCCGCTGCGCGGAAGCCATCACCACGATCGCGCGCCGCACCCTGATCGGCTGCCTGCTCGTCTTCGTGATCTTCTGCAACCGGCGACCCTCCTCCGGGGTCACCACTCGCACAAACACTTCCGGCTTCCGGGCCACCGGCACCACCTCCGCAAGCAGCATCACCGGCCGCGAGCTCGCGATCAACCCGACACCCCATTACCGCCGCAACCTTTCTGGCCGAGGCACTAGCCACTCGGTATCGCACAGCCGTTGCCCTATGCTCTTGGCCGATGACACAGGACAAAGTGTTGTGACACGGTTGCTGGTGGCACCCAAAGATGACTCATTACAGAAAGGGGCCGCCCGGCCAGCGACGCATGCTGCGGTAACTGCCCGGGCGGCCGAAAGCGCCGAGCTTGCCACGCTATTGCGGCGCTGCGGCCAATCGGACGAGGATGCGTTCGCGGAGCTGTACGACCGGACCTGCGCGCGCGTGTTCGGCGTGGTATTGCGGGTGCTCTACGATTCCGGCTATGCCGAGGAGACAACACAGGAAGTCTATCTACAGGTGTGGCGCTGCGCCGCGACTTTCGATCCGGCCAAAGGCTCTGCTGTCGGCTGGTTGATGACCCTCGCACACCGGCGGGCGGTAGATCGCGTTCGTGCTGAGCAGTCTGCGTCCCAGCACGAAGCGGCCTATTGGTTGAAAAACATTCGTGAGGAATTCGACGAAGTCAGCGAAGAGGTGGAGCGGCGGCTTGAACAACAGGCCGTGCTCGCCGGGTTGGCCAGCTTGACCGAGACACAACGAGAGGCTGTTTCGCTCGCCTACTACGGCGGACGCACCTATACCGAGGTGGCGCACTACCTTGGCATAGGGTTGCCGACCGCTAAATCCCGAATACGGGGCGGCCTGAGTCGACTGAAGAAGAGTTTGGGTGAGCTGAGTTGAACGAGGTCTGGACCGATCTCGCGCACGCGGTGGCGCTCGCAGCGATCGGCGGCGACAACGGCAGCGCGTTACAGGACGTGCTCGACGCCGAAGACGCCCCGCTACGGGCGCAATTCCAGGCGGAAATACAACGTACTAGAGAGGTATTCGCTGTGCTCTCCATCGCCACGGCGACCCCACCTCCGATGCGGGTCCGCGCATCCGTGCTGTCAGCAGTCCACGACGACGTGAGCCACGCTGAGGTCCCCAAAGGCAGCCGGTAGGAGTATCGAATATCAGCGGATCCGCCCCCGCCCCACAAGGTTTCGACGACAGAAAGACTCATCACCTCGCCGCTGCGCTGATACGTTTGGCGGCGAACCGGTAGGAACGTGAACCAGCCGTGAACGCCCCAGACCTCTAGTTCGCGATGCCACACCGGGGCCGCAGATCGCAGCAGCCGACCCATGGCGTGACCCGCTGGCACTCCAGCGATTCGGGCGGCGCTCTTGCGCGGAACCTCGGTGAACGCCGTGGAGCGACCGTGGCGACGCCGACGTCTCAATTGCTGAGCAGCACAACATTTTTGGAATAAATCCTCTGGGATAGATCATCCGGAACCCGCCATCACGCAGCTACGACAAAAATTGAGCGAGCCGCTTGACAAACACAGAGGAACCGGCTGGTTTGCGCCAAGGCGGCTACGTGGTGGCTCGACTCAACTCCCAGTTCGCCCCAGATATCTCGGACTGATGCGTCTTCCCCGGTGTAGCACGGTGTTCGTGGCATGCTGGGCCAATGTTGACTTTGATTGCAATCTTGCTCGTGGTGTGGCTGGTGCTCGCTGTGCTCGGCTTCGTTGTCAAAGGCCTGTTCTGGCTCGCTGTCGTCGGACTCGTACTGTTCGTCGCGACGGCGGCGTGGGGAGCGATCTCTCGTCGCAGCCGCAACTAGTTCAACCCGGCTCCTAGAACGCTGCTGCTGTATATTTGGCTGTGGTGCTCCTCGGACTATGACGTCGCCCAGTGCGCCGATCGCGACGTAGATTCGGCGCCTTGCGGGTATGAATTGGTCGGCGGCATGCGCTGGGACGTGCTGCCGACGGGCGACTGGAAGGAGCACGCGTACGCCGTACCGCTCGGGCAGGCACTCAGATCTCGATAGCGGGATGGAGACGGTCCACAGTCCAAATTCGTTGGCGGTGCACGGCGAACGTCGTGCACCCGAGGGAAACGAGTAGGAATGCGAGCAGAATCGCGATGTCGCGCAACAGATTACCGGTCAGTCCGCCGGAGACGGTGACCCGAAGGCCGTCGACGAGATAGGTCATCGGCAGTAGTGGATGCAGCATGCGGAACGGCGCGGGTGTTGTTTCGACCGGATACAGCCCGCCGCACGAGGTCAGCTGCAGAATCAGCAGTACGAGCGAAAGTCCTTCGCCGACAACGCCGAACGCGACCCGCAGGAAGTGGTCGATCGCGACGAACGCCGCGGCCGCGAGGACCATCAGCCCAGCCGTCCATACCGGGTGCACGGGATCGAGCCGCAACCCGACCTGGACGACGCCGTAGAGGATGAGCCCGCCGGCCACGGCAAGCCCGGCCACCGGAAGCCAACCCGCGACGGCCACGGTCAGCGGGCTGATCCTGCTGGCCACGGCGCGCTGGTTGAGCGGCTGGATGAACAGGTACGCGAGCAGCCCGAGCACCCACAGGGCGATCGCGAAGAAGAACGGCGTCAAACCGCGCCCGTACAACCCGGCCGGGTTGAGATTGTGGCTGACGATGCCGACGGGCGAGCCGAGCACATCGGCCGCGGCGGCAGTCTGTTCGGGACTGGTATCGGGGATCTTCGCCAGGGCCATATCGACGGTGTCGGCGACTGTGGTTGCGCCGGAATGCAATTGGTCGGCACCGGTTTGCAACGTCCGACTGCTGGCCTGTAGTGACGCGAGACTGTTGGTGATCTGAACAGCCCCACCGGAGACGACCGTGGCACCGGCGGTGAGCGCATGCAGTGGCACCGCGGCGGCACGCAGGTTCTGCTGCACGGTATCGACATTGCCCGCGAGCTGGCCCGCTTTGTCGCTGGCCTGGACCGCGGCGTCATGGGCTTGCCTGGCGGTATCCGCCGCGTTGCCCGCGGTCGTCGCGATCGTTTGCGCATGGTCGAGCGCTTGCCGGAATACAGGGTCGGCCAGTAACTCTGGGTGCGCGACCGCGAGCTGGCGCAGGTCGGCATTGCCCTGGTCGGCTTGCTGATGCACCAGATCGACACCGCCCCTGACGAGTTCGAGCGACTGCGCGGCGGCACCGGTCGCATTCGACAGTGCCCCGGCCGCCGTCGGTAGCGTCGCGGTGCCGGTGTCGACGAGCTGACTCACCGCGGCGTCCACCTCGTTCCTCGCCTGCGCGAGTTGCTGTACGCCGTCGGTGATTTGGGCGGCACCGGCGGTCGACCCGGCCAGACCGGTGGCCAGCGCGGCGGTGCCCTGCTGGGCCAGCATCGACGAGTCGACCAGGGCGTGCACGCCGGTCGACGCGACGTCGAGTTGCTGTTTGACCAGGGTGAGGTCGCCGTAGATGGCTTTGGCATATGCCGCGTGCGCGGCAGTGTTCACCTGGTTCTGCAGTTCGGAGCGCGCGACATCGGCGACCACACCGACGATGAAGTTGTTGGCGTCGTTGAGAGTGATTCCGAGAGTAGCCCGTTCGGGGATCGGGTCCTGGGCGCTGATCAGTTTCCGACTGAAATCCGGCGGGACGGTGATGGTGAAATAGAAGCGTCCGTGCACGAGTCCGTCCTCGGCCTCGTGCCGATCGACGAAGTGCCACTGGAACTTCGGGGTGGCGCGCAGTTGTTGCTCGAACTGTTTGCCCGCGTCGACCACCTGACCGTTCGCGGTGACCGGCTGGTCCTCGACGACCACGGCGACCGGAATCTGATCGGTCTTGCCGTAGGGATCCCAGTTCGACCACAGATACAACGACCCGTACAGCAGCGGCACCAGCGCGAGTCCCACCGGAACAAGCTTGCGCAGCAGCGGACCACGGAATCGCCGAAACTCGAGCAGCGCCAGACGTAGTGCCTTCACACGTTCTCCTGGAGGTCGGCCAACTCGGCATCGCGGGGGTGGGCGAGGGTGATCACCGTGACGTCGTCCAGCGGCGGCGACTCCGACGCGGCGGCGATGACGGTGCAGCCGTGATCGGTCAAGGCGCGCAAGCACTCCCAGACCCACCGCGCCTCACCGCCAGTGCAGCCCGCGCCGACATCATCGACAACGATCGCGCCCGGCTGTTGCGCCGCCGCCAACGCCACGGCCAGTACCAACTGTTCGCCGGGTGCCAGCTCCCCCACCTGTAGCTGCGCGGCGGGCGCGGCCACACCCATCGCGGCGAAGGTCGCGTCCAGGGTGGCTGCGGTGAACCGCGCTCCCCCGATCAGTGCGCGCTCATCGATCACCTCGCCGACCCGAAGCCGCGGATCGAGCACACAGCCTGGATCGAGCCGCGCGACCGCCACCAGGTCCTGAATCGCGCGCGGCTGTTCGTCATAGCGCCGACCGCCGACGACGAGGCGACCGGTCACCAGCCGCAATCGGCCCGCCAACGCCCACAACAGTGACGTGCGCCCCGAACCCGCCGACCCGACCACCACGGCGAGTCGACCGGCGGGAATCTCCAGGTAGACGTTCTCGAAGGCACACCCCGCCGACCCGCGCGCAGCGAGGTTGCTGGCAACGACATCAACACCCACCCACGTCATCCGATCGAGCATAGAGACCGTTCCGTTTGCTGAGCGGCAATGCCGCACCCCGGCGATTCCACCCGCGCAATCGTCACCCTCGGACACCCTGAATATCGGGCTGGAACGAATCCGGCTCGGCCGCCGCCCAATCCACGGCCCACGACTCCGGCGGCTCGACCAGCAGTTGTCGCGGAGCAAGCCATTCGTAGAGCTCGGCATAAGAATGCTGGCCGGTCGGCGACACCTTTTTACGGAGCATGTGGGTGTTGAGGCGAGCGGGATCTGAGACTCCCAGCGATGCCATGATCTGCACGGCCTGGCTGACGGTCGCCTCGTGATAGCGACGCACGCGCACACTCTTATCCGCGACATCCAGTGCCCGCGCCCGCCGCGGATCCTGCGTCGCGACACCGACCGGGCACTCGTTGGTGTGGCACAGCTGCGCCTGAATACACCCGACCGCCATCATCATCGCGCGAGCGGAATTCGTGTAGTCGGCGCCCTGAATGAGACGCTTGACGATGTCGTTGCCGACCGCGACCTTGCCGCTGGCCCCGATCTTGATCCGGTCGCGCAGACCGGTGCCGACGAGCGCGTTGTGCACTGTCATCAGCCCATCGGTGAGTGGCAGACCCACGTGATCCTCGTATTCCAAAGGGGCAGCGGCGGTTCCGCCTTCGGCACCGTCGACGATGATGAAATCGGGTGCGGTGCCCTCCTCGAGCATGGCCTTACAGATGGCGAGTACTTCGATACGGGAACCAACACACAATTTGAAACCCACCGGCTTGCCGTCGGCCAGTTCCCGCAATCGGGCGACGAATTGGATCAGCTCGCGCGGGGTGTGGAAAGCCGAATGCGCCGAAGGACTTACGCATTTCTCGTGTGCGGGCACGCCGCGATATCGGGCGATCTCCTCGCTGACCTTCGCCGCGGGCAGGACGCCGCCGAGGCCGGGTTTCGCGCCCTGGCTGAGTTTGATCGACACCGCCTTGATCTGTTCATGAGCGGCCAGCTCGGTGAACTTGTCCGTATCGAATCGGCCCTCGTCCGTGCGGGTGCCGAAGTATCCCGAGCCGATCTCCCAGATCAGGTCGCCGCCGCCGTCGAGGTGATACGGCGTCAGCCCGCCCTCACCGGTGTCGTGCGCGAATCCGCCGAGCGCCGCACCCTTGTTCAACGCCCGCAACGCATTGGCGGAGAGTGCGCCGAAACTCATCGAGGAGACATTGAGCAGTGACATCGAGTACGGCTTGGTGCAGTCCGGGCCGCCGATCACCACTCGCGGATGCTCCTCGGGTTCCGGCACCGGGGCGATGGAGTGGACGAGGTACTCGTAGCCGACCTCCTCGATATCGCGTTCGGTGCCGAACGAGAGTTCGCCGTGGATGCCCTTCGCCCGCTCGTAGATCATCGAGCGGATGTCTCGGTCATAGGGCCGCCCGTCGAAGTTGCGCTCGATGAAGTACTGCTGCAACTCCGGACGCAGACTCTCCAGCAGGTACCGCAGGTGTCCGAGCACCGGATAGTTCCGCAGCACCGAATGCCGCTTCTGCACCAGGTCGTAGACACCGACCGCGAGCAACACCAGCAGGACGACGAGCAGCACCCACCACGCCCATGAACCGATCGCCGCGGCGACCCCTACCGCAACGGTCGCGATCGCGAGGAAACCGACTAGGAAGAATCTGAGCATGTGCTGTCGTTACCCGCCAGCGGCGAGACCATTCACCGTCGGTGGGTTTGCCGGAGGCATACAGAGGTAGTCGCCCAGCGAGTCCGGTAACTGGTGGCGAAGGGCGGTCATCGGTCTTCCTGAACAGCGCTAACGCATAGGTGCCAGCCCGTCGGTTGGGTTTCGCTTCGGCGGGTAACACCCCTGTACACATTCGAAGGGAGATCTGATGACGTTCTCGAATCAGCGACCGGTTTCGCTGCCACAGCGCCGCGACCGGGACCGGAGTCGGTTCCCCGACCACACGCGAACAACCAGAAGCCACGCGGGGGAGGGAATCGAAGACGGATACAACATCCCCGGAATCGTCCTCTGTGCGATGGGGATCGTCGCCTTAGCGTTGTGCTTGACCGCAGCGGGTTATGGATACTCGGGCTGGGCCCTGATCGGCGGCATTTCGGCAGCGGTGTTGTCCGGAGGCGGCGTGGGGTGGATCCTCCTCGAACATCGTCGTATCAAAGCCAAGGAAGGGCTGGATTTGACCGACCAGCGGGGACATTAGACCTATGTGTGCCTGCGTAGGATGCGAGCTGGTGGACTGCCCTCGAATCTGATTGCGCAGGTGCGTGATTCAGCCAGCCGCTGGCGTGATTACGGCGGTCCTCACGCGGCGGGCCTGGAGTCGGCGGTCCGGTCGATGATGGTCGCGGCCCGGGCCGCGCGAGTGCGCCACAGCCGCTACCTCCCGGTGTCGACTTGCATCGACCCACTCGCCCAAACCCGCTGTGCGCCAACGATATTGCGGATGGAGGTCTGCGCATTCACGGCCCAATCGCCTCAGTGACACAGCTGCCGCCTGCTCCGGAAAGTACCAGTACGGCCGATCCGATCCGGGCCGGCTCGCGAGGGGGCGGTGTTGTGCCGCGAATCTGCTCACCCTACCGATGAAGTGGGTTTGTGCGCGTAGGCCCGCAGCCAAGGTGGGCTGTACAACGCGCGCGGCCGCGTGGCGATGAGGCCGTCGGCGTGGTTGGTTCGCGCCCGCCAGGAATCGGTGGGCGCGAACCTTCCTGTCGCCGGGCCTGGCGCATGTTCTGCGTCGGTACCGACGGTGTTGGTCTACT
The DNA here is from genome assembly GCF_050955855.1 of Nocardia sp. CA-128927. Classification (NCBI taxonomy): domain Bacteria; kingdom Bacillati; phylum Actinomycetota; class Actinomycetes; order Mycobacteriales; family Nocardiaceae; genus Nocardia; species Nocardia sp. CA-128927. The sequence continues at coordinate 2,261,896 of NZ_CP192087.1, forward strand.
CGCTGTATTCGCTGGCCCGTGCCCAAACTCGGTGTTCGGGCAGCAGACCAGAGATCGCGTCGAATGCCGCGGCGATGGTGTCGGCTGCTTGCGTGCCGGCTGAGCCGTCCGGGATACCCGCGGCGCGTATAGCGTCGGTGCCGGCCGGGGTGTAGGCGATGGCCTTGAGATGGCGATGTGCCTCCTGGAGTAGCAGATTCAGCCGCAGGTCTGCGCTGGTGCTCGCGATCAGGAGTGCGTCGAATTCGATGGAGCGGGCGGTGTCGAGGGTGCGCGAGACGACGACCTGCTGTGCGCCGTTTCCGAGTTCTCCACCATGCGGTGCGATGACCAAAGGCGTCATCGACTGATCGGCGATGGTGGCGAGAGTGGAGCTCAGATCCGCGAGGTCGGCGTCGGTATCGGCAAAGATGCCGATGATGCGACCGCCGCTGGGCCAGGTACCGCCGATCTGCGAGAGCGCGGGCGATGCCTGCACCTTGACCTTCTTGCCCGCCTTTCCCGGCAGCGGTATGCCGAGCCCGGCCGCGACGGTCTGGGCGAGCTGCTCGTCGATCTGTCGCAACACGGTGACCGCGCGCTGTTTGATCGCCTTCTCGTAACATTTACCCAATTCGAAGGTGTACGCCTTGGCGACATGTGCTTGCTCGATCGCAGTGAGGCTGGCATAGAAGATCCGCGCCGAGCTGAAGTGGTCGTCGAAACTCGTCGGAGCTGCGCGGACCTTCGTTCCTTCGACGGTTTCCGGATATTCGATCAGCGCGGCGTCCTTGTTTCCGGCCAGGAACGGGCAACCCCCGTCGAGACTGTTGGGACGGTAGGGCGCGACTCCGGAATGTATTGCGGTCTGGTGCATTCCGTCACGCAACATGTCGTTGGTCCCGACGTGCGGGCGGTTGATCGGAAGTTGCGCGAAGTTGGGCCCGCCGAGGCGCGAGATCTGGGTGTCGAGATAGGAGAACAGGCGACCCTGCAGCAGGGGGTCGTCGGTCAGGTCGATGCCGCGAACAAGGTGACCAGGGTGGAACGCGACCTGCTCGGTCTGGGCGAAATAATTCGACGGATTGGCATTGAGCGTCATCGTGCCGATGACCTGCACCGGCGCGAGCTCTTCCGGTACAAGCTTGGTGGGGTCGAGCAGATCGATCCCCTCGAAGGTCTGCTCGTCGTTGTCGGGAAATACCTGTACGCCCAGATCCCACTGCGGGAAGGCACCGGATTCGATGGCATCTGCCAGATCGCGGCGATGCATGTCCGGATCGACGCCCGCGACGATCTGCGCTTCTTCCCAGAGCAGGGAGTGCACACCGAGTTTCGGCTTCCAGTGGAATTTCACCAAGACGGTCTTGCCGCGCGCGTTGATGAGGCGGAAGGTGTGCACCCCGAAGCCCTCCATCATCCGATAGGAGCGCGGGATCCCACGATCGGACATGTTCCACAGAGTGTGCGCGGTGGCCTCGGTGTGTAGCGTGACGAAATCCCAGAAGGTGTCGTGGGCGCTTTGGGCCTGCGGGATTTCGCGGTCCGGGTGCGGTTTCGCCGCGTGGATGATGTCGGGGAATTTGATGGCGTCCTGGATGAAGAACACCGGGATGTTGTTGCCGACGAGGTCGAAGACACCCTCATCGGTGTAGAACTTCGTGGCGAATCCGCGGGTGTCGCGCACCGTGTCGGCCGATCCGCGGGAACCGAGCACGGTGGAGAAACGCACGAAAACCGGTGTTTCTTTGCCCTTTTCGAACAATGAAGCACAACAGATCTTCTCGGCGGCACCGTTGGCGGCGAACACGCCGTGTGCGGCGGCTCCGCGCGCGTGAACGACCCGTTCGGGTATGCGTTCGTGGTCGAAGTGCGTGATCTTTTCGCGGAGGTGGTGGTCTTGCAGGAGGACTGGTCCGCGCGGTCCGGCCTTCAAGGAATGGTCGGTATCGGGGAGCCGTGCGCCCTGTGCCGTCGTCAGGAAAGCGCCTTGCTGGGCCATGGCCTCGGCGGGGACCTCGAGCGGTGTCCCGGTCGGGGAGCTCGGTCGCGGAGCGGCTTGATCCGGCTTCGGCGCAAGCGGCTCGCGGGGCTTGGTCGGCTCTTGCACGTTAGCTCCTGCGCTGGCCGGTGCACCCGGGGCGATGGGCTGCGTTTTCGGCTTCGCACGACGGCGGGATCCGGGCATTCGGCACCTCCTGTGATCGAACGGGCACGAAGCGCTCCCACGATGGCGGTCGAGAGAGCGCGGGGTCGGCGTACGCCGACACCGGACCGGCTATGCCCCGTCCGGTTGGGAAGCAAACGCCGCATCGGCGAGGAATCCAGTGGCCGGTGGAGCCGAGTTTCGCGGGATCAGGGACGGGCATTCGCGACTCGTGACTTCCTTATGGCTGGATCGAGTGCACGCAAAGCCGTATCCGACCCTCGAGCTCGGACTGCGGTTCGACCATGTGATCGTCGGCGGTGGTATCACCGGAGTGACGACGGCGTTGTTGCTGGCTCGCGGCGGCGCCTCCGTGGCGTTGCTGGAGGCACGCAGCCTAGGTGCCGCTGCGACGGGAAACACGACCGCGAAAGTGAGCCTGCTCCAGGGCACCCACCTGTCGAGCATCGCGAAAAAGCACTCCGAGGCGACGCTGCGCGCCTACGTCGAGGCCAATCGTGCAGGGCAACGGTGGTTGCTGGGCTTCTGCGCCGATCACGGCATCGACATCCAGCGGGAGTCGGCGTTCACCTACGCCCAAACACCGTCGGGTACCGCGCGAGTCGAGGCGGAGTTCGCGGCCTGTCGCGCCGCTGGTCTCGATGCGGACCGGGTGTACGAGCTGGAGCTGCCTTTCCCCACCTACGGGGCGGTCCGGGTCGAGGGCCAAGCCCAGTTCGATCCCATGGCCGTGCTGCACGGACTGGCCGCGAACGCCGAAAGTCATGGCGCGGTGATCTTCGAGAACACCAGGGTCGTCGGCGTCAAAGGCGACGTCGTCCATACCGAGCACGGTGAGATCCGTGCTGGGTCAGTCGTTTTGGCGACCGGGACGCCGATCCTCGATCGCGGTGGGTTCTTCGCCCGGCTGGAGCCGCAGCGTTCCTACGCGCTCGCGTTCGAGGTGCCCGAGCCGATCCAACGCGGAATGTATCTGTCCGCCGATCAGCCGACGAGGTCACTGCGCTACGCGCCCGACCCGCGGGGTGAGCTGCTGTTGGTCGGCGGCAACGGGCACGTCGTCGGACGGGAGCCCGATACCCGGTCTCAGGTCGACGATCTCATCGAATGGACTCAAAGGTATTGGCCCGAAGCTGAATTGACACATCAGTGGTCGGCTCAGGATTACTCGCCGATCGACGGATTGCCGTATGTAGGGCCCCTGCTGCCGGGTAGCGAACACATCCTCGTCGCGACCGGGTACTCGAAGTGGGGCATGACCAACGGAGTCGCTGCGGCACTGGCCATAGCGGGCCGGGCGTTCGGCGGCGGCCCGGAGTGGGCCGGCGTGCTGGAATCATGGCGGCTCCGCGAGCTCACCGGCTTGGCGACGGCGGCGAAGGCCAATGGTGGTGTGGGACTTGCCATGGTGAGCGGCTGGTTACGTGCCGGACTACACGGTGACGGGCCCACACCTGCCGAGGGCGCGGGCACAGTGCGCCGGACCGGTCTGCGCCCTGTCGCGACGTGCACGGTGGACGGCAAGACGACGACCGTGTCGGCGATATGCCCGCACCTCTACGGCATCGTCGCGTGGAACGACGCCGAAAAGACTTGGGACTGTCCGCTACACGGCTCGCGGTTCTCCTCGGACGGCAGCATGCTCGAAGGGCCCGCGACTCGTCCGCTCACGCCACGAGACCGAGGCACATTCATCGGGTGGGATGGGAGATGCCGACCAGGAGTCGGTCGGCTGGATCGGAAGGTCCCTGATCCAGGAACCGGTGGCGTGGAAGATGGCGTTCGCTATCGCGGCTGCCGCGCCGACGATCCCGATCCCGCCCGCTCCGCGTGAGCCCATAGGGTTTGCGTGCTCATCTACCTCATCGAGCCGGCGGGCTTCGAGGTCGCCGATGTCGGCGTGGGAACTGATCGTCGCTCCTGGAGAGAAGGCGACGATCGAGGTGGTGCAGGTGTCGCCGGGGGCGATCTCCCGGCGGCATCACCGACGACGCGAAGTGTGGGTGTTCGGGTTGTAGGGCGGCTACTCCTCGATTGCGCGGGCTACCTGAGTGAGGATCAGTCGTGCGAGTTCCGCTGCTTGGCTGACAGTCATCTCGTGGCCGCCGTCGCCGAGGTCGACGACGATGCTGGTGTGTGGTTGGCCTGCTATCAGGTTGTCGGAGCGGGCGAGTCCTACGCGGCGAGGATTGGCGTCCTCGGCGACGCGCATGGTCTCGTCCTCGGCGAAGTGGAGGTTTTCGCCGTCGGGTTCGTCGGGATCGTAGTGGCGTTCACACCACGACGGGCAATTGCGTAAGTGCACGACATTCGACATCTGTCGGAGCCTTTCCCTGATCCTCCACCGCAACAACCTTCCCAGAGTAGTCGCGCACGGCGGCGCGTCGTATCGGATGATCCGCCGACGCAGCTTCGCCGCTACTCGGGTTGGTGCCCAGCACCCATGTCGGCCATTACGGCGTCTGGTCGACACACCCCCGACGGATACCAGCGATGAACCGAGGGCGACACCAGCTTGGTGGCCTTGGACCGTCGCGACCTGGGCTGGTCAACCGTGATAATTGGCATCGTGACGGAGTTTGGGCAGACTGCACCGTGCGGCGCGGATGCGCTGGGGCAGATGGTGGCGGGTAGACCGCAAAGTGTTGGTAGTTTCCGGTTCTGGTTCGCCGACCAGCAGTGGGAGTGGTCCGACGAAGTCGCGGTGATGCATGGGTACCGGCCGGGTTCGGTGGTGTTGACGACCGAGTTGCTGTTGTCGCACAAGCATCCGGACGATCGTGCACACGTTGCCGCGGCACTGGCCATGGCGCTCGAAACCGGTGAACCGTTTTGCAGTCGCCACCGGATCATCGACACCACCGGTGTGGTGCACTCGGTGATCGTGGTCGGTGACCGGTTGCTCGACGACGCGGGCGAGGTCGTCGGTACCAGCGGCTTTTACGTGGATGTGAGCGACTCCGTCGAAGAGGGTCGCCGGGAGGCCATCGAGGAGACCCTGCCCGAGCTGATCAAGGCTCGTGAGGTCATCGAACAGGCCAAGGGTGCGTTGATGCTCGTGTACGGCATCAACGCCGAGCAGGCGTTCCGGGTGCTGCAATGGCGCTCGCAGGAGACCAACACCAAGCTGCGGCAGCTGGCTGAACTGCTCGTCAACGAGATCACTGCGCTGGGTGGTGGCCCGTTGTCGCAGCGGACCAGCTTCGATCACCTGTTGCTGACGGTGCACGAACAAGCAGATCCAGCAGAGGAGATTTCGTCGCTGACTTAGGGGAGATCCCTGCCTTCCGGATCGACATACGCAAGCCCAGCTCGACGACTTGACTCGGTGGCTCGACGCTACCGTGAGTTCGTGCTCAACACTGGCCACCTGTTGTTTTGGAGTTCCGGCGTGATATGCCGGGGCGGGATTGCCCACGTTCCGCGGTGGCTTCGACCGTGGTACGGAGATGCCGTTGGCGAACTCCGTACCTACGGCCTAGGACTCCATAACTCAGTCGGGCGGTTCCTGTGCGTCTTCGGGGATGGAACCGGGGATGTTCACGGCCAGGTCGTCATTCCCGTCGTAGCTTCCGGGACCAAGGTCTGCGGACGCGCGGCGGACCCCGTCGAGTGGTTGCGGTGCGGCACTGATACCCGCGAGATCAGGCGACGCACCGGGGGCGTTGCCCTGGCCAGGATCGGTGTTGTCGATGGCGTCGATCGCTGTGCTCAGTTCGTCGCGCAGGTGATTGGCGGTCGCCTCGTCTCCGGCGTCGGCTGCGGTGGTGATGTCTTGACGTAGCTGGGCGATGACGCCGCGTCTTCCGGCCTACCACCGCCTGCACGACACTGTCTGCCGCCCGTGACGCTGCCGAGACTGGGCGACGATCACGCCGCTATGCGGCTGATCTGGTTGGGGTGACCACGACAGGGTAGGCGTCAGGGAACGGAAGTTGTCCGCTATCAGGAGGAGATCGATCATGGGTTTTCCCGAACAGCAACAAGCGAAAGAGGACCGTATCCGGGTTTCTGAACGCGCTGAACATCCGCTCATGCGGCAGATGCGGATGTTTCTGAGATCGACTGCTGCCCAACGGTTGCGATGATCGCTTGAGGCGCTCGTCGGTTTGCGGCCGTGGGGAGGCGTGTGAGTTGCTTTGCGCAATAAGATGTTTGAGATTTGTTGACCAGCTGATCGACGGCATATATGCGTGCGGTCGGCAAATGCTGCTGGTTTGGTCGGCCGATAGCGGGTAAGCCGCGGATGTCAGTCGTTCGTCGGATGTGTCGGAGGTTCTAGTGTCGGAGCATGAAAGCGGGCCCCGCGAGGGTGTCGAGGGCGTGGTCGAAGGAGTGAAGGGCAAGGCCAAGGAGGCTGCCGGCGTCGTCACCGGTGATGAGAACCTCAAAGGCGAGGGACAAGCTCAGCAGGACAAGGCCGAGTCCGAACGTGAAGCCGCGCAAAAGGAAGCGGCAGCGGAGAAGGCACGCGCGGAGGCCAACGTCGACGAGGCGCGACAAGCCAGCCATCAGCACGACCAATAGCGGCACGACCACGCGTAGGGTTGACGGAGCGGTGAATTCGACTGCCCGTCAGCCCCTATTCGTCTGAGTTCATGCCTCGAGTGCTTGTGCTTTCGAGTCGGCGGCGGTTCGATGTGATGCGAGATCGGGCATCAGGGTTCATCGCGGAGTCCGGCCGACTCGAGTCGGTCGCCGCTCGGCCTTCGCCGAGTGGGCTGCGTGGCAGCGGCCTACATGCCTAGATGGTGTCTTCGGTGACGAGGGCTTCGTGCGCGCGAGACCCCTGCACGCTCAGGTCATCCGAGCAGGTGGGCGAGGAGGCGGGCGGGGGCGTCTTCTTGCAGCAGGTGTCCGGCGTCCTCGATCCAGTGCATCCGCGCGTGCGGGATGTGCTCGTGCAGCCAGCGCCCGTACTCCGGGGGAAGGATGCGATCCTCGCGGCCCCACACTAGCTGGACCGGGATGTCGATGTCGGACAGGAGGGCCTCGTACGGTTCGGTGTCGGCCTGGGCCAGCTGGCGGTACTGTCGGTAGTAGGCGGCCTGCCCCGCCGGACCGAGCCAGGGTTGGAGGAAAGCCCGCAGCACCCCGGGCCGGAACCCGGCGTGGGTCGCGTTGCGCAGGTGGGCGGCGACCAGGGCCTCATGAGCGTAGTCGGGCAGTTGCTCGAACACCTCGTGGTGGGTGCGCATCAGCGCGAACAGCCCACGCTCCCAGTGGCCGCCACTGACGCAGTCGAACAGAGTCAGATCGCGGTAGCGGGCGCGCTCGAGCAGTAGCGCACGCAGCACCACCGCGCCGCCGATGTCATTGGCCACCACGGTCGGGACCGATGCTGAAGTATCGAGACCCCAGTAGCGCAGCAATCCGGCGAACCGGCGGGCCTGTGCGGCCAACGTGAGGTCCTGGCCTTCGGCCTGTTCGGACACGCCATACCCGAGGTGGTCGAACACGTAGACGGTATGCCGCTCGGCCAGCGCCGGAGCGATCTCTCGCCACAGCAACGAGGAGTAGGGCGTGCCGTGTACCAGCACCACCGTCCGATCTCCGTCGCCGAGCCGGGCCCAGCGCACCGTGCCCCCGTCCACCTCCACCGATTCCGGCAGCTCCCACGTCAAGACCATTACCCTCCGTCCTCACTCATCCGGATTCGATCACTCTGGTTCAGCGCCACTCTATCCACTGCGGAGGTAGAAGCTCCGTGCCTCTGGGCGGCGAACCGCACCTCGTCTTCGCCGTGCCGATGAGGTCACACCAGCCGCCGACATTATTCGCACTATTGGGTTGAGAGGCATTGCGGCTCAACTGGATTCGCGAGTCTCCAGGCCGACGGCGTCGGCGAGTTCTCGGCGGTGGCGATCGAGTTCGGGGTGTTCGGTGCTGAATTCGCCCATGAAGTCGGCCAGGGCGTCGGCGATGGCGTTGAGTTTCTGTTGGACCGCTTCGTCGGAGCGGGACTGGGTGTTCTGCAGCAGGGCAACCAGCAGGAAGGTGACGATGGTGGTTGCGGTGTTGATGACCAGTTGCCAGGTGTCGATGCTGGGCAGCACCAGGAAGGTCGGCGCCCACAGCAGGACGAGCAACACGCAGAATACGAAGAAGCCCGCCTTGGCGGTGAGGGCGGCGGTCGCGGTGGCGAAGCGGTCGAATACCGTCAACGCGCCGCGGACATCGGAAGGCATTGTCTTGGAACCACTGTCGGATCGTGGCGTATCGGCGTGCATGGGCCGTCCCTTTCCTCGGGCCGGTGAGCAGATCAACTCTCCGGGGCGGATGCGGGATAGCCACGCGCTGGCGTGGCAAACAGGCGCCACTTATGTGAAGGCGCGGGGAGGCCCGCACCGCCATGTGCCGATGCACGACCGGATCTCCCCACACCCGCAGCTTTTGGTCGATGGGCACAAGAAACTCCGGCCGGCATCATCGACCTGGAATCAGACATCCGCATTGGGTGCGGCACCTAACGCATGTCGGGACCGATCTGCTGAACGTAGATTTCATCGACGCCGGCATCGATGCACTGACGCACCATGAATCCGGATGGTATTGCCTGGCTTGTGGATTACGGTTAAGGGCGTTGTGTGGTGGCGAGGTAGCCGCCGAGTCCGACAAATGCCGTGCCGGTGATCCCGTCCAGGTAGCGGTGGGCGCGAGTGCTGAGATCGGTCCTGCCTATCAGCCCGCCCGCTACCGTGTAAGCCACGGCGGAGACGGCTTCGATGCCGATGTAAGCTGCGGCGAGAACAAGTAAGGAGCCGTCGTCGACCGCGTTCGAGGACAGAAACTGCGGTAGGAACGCGGCGAACAGCAGCATGGCTTTGGGATTGGTCGCGGCGACTATGACCTCTCGACGCGTGGCCCGCCACACCCGGGTGCGAATGGTCAGCACCATCATCATCAATTTCGGGTTTGCCGGTGCGAGATGAGTGTCCAGCGCGCCACAGTATGCTCGCACCGAGGTAGAGCAGATAGGCGACACCGACCCATTTGAGGATGCCGAATATCACCGCCGAACGGGTCAATACCGCGCCGAGACCGATGGCGACCGCAGCTGCCATCGACGCGAAAACTGTGAACCGTCCGACGAGGGCTGCTGTGGCCGAGGCGGTGCCGTATCGGATCGCGTTACCCACGCTGAGCAGTTGATTCGGGCCGGGTACCAGTGACAGCGCAATGGCGGCGGGCACGAACGAGGTCCAGTCGATCATTTCTGCCTCTCCCGCGACACCGCTCAGGAGTGAACACGGGCCGCGACCGCCAGTCGAAGATTGGCGCGCTGCAGGGCTGCTCGGGCGTCGGCATCTTCACGGTTGGTCGTCAGCCGTTGCGCCGCCTCTTCCAGTGCGACGCGGGCCCGGGTCACATCGATGCGATCCGCGAACTCCAAGACCTCGGCCATCAGACGAACCTCGTCGTCACGTACCCGCAGGAATCCTCCGTGCAACGCGGCCCGCCACTGCCGTGCCCGGGCTCGTATCGTCAGTACCCCGACACCGAGTGTGAGTTCCAGACGATGGTGGCCGGGCTCGATCATGTGCCCACCATCAAGGGTGGGGACATGGATGGACTCAGCGCCGAAGACGAATTCACGATGAACGGGCACAGACAAGGTGACGGCCAAAGTATCCGACGCGCGCAACGTAGCTTCGGGGCCAGAATCTCGCCGCATTGCGGACCTTCTTCCGATAGTCGACGGCACTTCTGATGGCTTCCTAGCTGTGGCTGAACTGCTTCGGGTCCTGCTCGGACGGCGGATACCCTCGCCGAGGTCAGCGAAACCGGGCGTTTACACCGCCCCCCATGCCTTTTCGGTCACCCAACGGGGGTGGGTCGGCCATAGATGGTGTGGCCGGGCAACGCTGTGTGAGGGTCTGGGGTGCGACAGTTGTGGAGCAGCACGGGGAGGCTCCGTGTCGCCGAGTTCCCGTGGAGCCTGAAGTAAGGAGATTGCGATGAGTTCGGCGGGGTATTCGCGGCCGAGGAGGTGATTGACATGCCGAAGGAATGGACAGCCAAACAGGACCGGCAATACGAGCACATCAAGGATTCAGAGAGGGACCAGGGCGCGTCCACCAAGCGCGCGAAGGAGATCGCCGCGCGGACGGTGAACAAGAACCGCGCCCAGGCCGGCCAGACTAAAACCGCCAGCCGCTCCTCGGTGCAGGACAAATCGCCGCAGCAGCGTGGCGGGGAGCGGTCGGGCACCAACAAGCCGAAGGGCCCGACGCGCGACCAGCTATACAACGAGGCAAAAAAGAAGAACATCGACGGCCGCTCGAAAATGTCAAAGGCCGAATTGGCCCGAGCACTCGGCCGTAACTGACCTCACGCGGCACGGACGGCGGATCACGGCGCGCGTAGGACAAACCTATGCGATCAACGATCCGTCCAAGGCGTAATCACGATAATCGAAACATCATGCGATCCGATAGCGAGCTGGTCGCCCAGCAGGCACTCGACGTAGGGTTCAGATGAGCAGGCTTGCGTTCCGCGGCCGCCCTCCTCGGCTGGGCTCGCGAGGCACTCACTCTGTGCCCACGATCTACGCGCATACCCCGGTCGAACCGTCTCGCCTGTTAGCACGGCGCGGTTCGCCTGGTTGGAATGCGAGCCGCCGGGTACGCGCTCAATACCAATAAGTTGTCTCTACGACGTGTCGGAGGATTCATGTCCGGACTTGTAAGTGGATGCAGCGCAGCCGGCGGGAGCGGTTCGGGTGTCGACATCGCGAGTGAGTAACTCGACGATTGGCGGCTGGATTAGCGGGCGCGAGCAGAGGTCAACGGTGAAGGCGTGATCCGCGGGGAGGTCGCGCCGAGGAGCGGCGCAGAGGCGCAGGCAGACGCGGCGGAGCAGGGCGTTGTCGGCCAAGACGATCTATGGTGAAAGTATCGGCGCCGGTTCGTCACCTGAGCAGCGAGGCGAGTGAGTATGGCTGGCTGAGTAGGATATTTGGTCGCCGCAGGGCCATTTCCGTGGGTCGTATCGCAGGCCGCGACGGCGTTGGTCAGCGGGGCCGGAACCAGGCGGCGACGGCGGTGTAGCGGCCGAGGTCGAACGGTGCGGTGGGTGCCACGGTGCGGCGTGTTCGGCTGGCCCGCAACGTCATTCGTATCCCGGATGTACATGAATTCCGCACATGGGTGTGTAGAAGACGTAGCTCAGCAGGGTGATAGACGGGCTACTCGGTGAAAAGTGATCAGGTGGGGTCGAGATCGTTGCGCAGAGAGCTGTGCTCTGCCTGCCAGCTGCTGAGGACGTGATCGGCGAACCGGTCCTCGAGCAGGTTCGTTGCCTGGATGCCGAAGACAACCGACTCGGCGAGGTCCGGTTCTCGGGTGAGCAGGTTGTCGACGACGTCGTGGCGCATGACCTGCTCGTGTACGGCGTCGGCTTCGACGTGCTCAGTGTAGAACCGCACGCATTCGGGTGCGGCGTCGAAGCTTTCGAGCGCGGCGACCATCCGACGGGCGCTGGGGGAGGAGGTGATCTCGATGGCGGCGAAATGCCCGACCAGTGCGCCGCGCAGTGCGCAGTGCAAGCCGAACATCGACATCGTGTTCACCACCGAAAGCATCGGTGCGGGAACCACATTCAGATAGTGCAGGTACCCGTCGTGCAGGTCGGCCGCAGTCAGCAGGTCAGCATAGAGCCGGGCGTGCATTCGTTCGCCGCGCCCGCCACCGAATTCATCGAACTCGACCGCTACCAGCGACGCCTTCTCCTGGCCGAACAACCGCGGGATCACCCACGCGTGCGGGTCGCCCTCCTTGTGGTGGTAGATCGAACGGTGCACGAAGTACTCACGCAGTTGACGCCGCTGACCATGCTTCTGTATATAGGCGGCAATGCCGCTGGCGTCGACCGGTTCCAATAGCAATTGCGCGAACTCGTCAGCGACGTCGTTGCCGCCCTTCACATCACGACGCAGCATGTCGAGAAACGGCCGCTCCAGATTCGCCCGGAACCGCAGCAACTCCGGCTCCCATTCCCACCCGGGGACCACACCCGCGAACCCGTGATAGTGCAGCTCGTAACAGATGTGCAGCGCCAACTGCAGATCATCACCGCACGGGTCGGCCTGTTCCGCTTCAGGAAATCGCTGGCCGGCCGATGGTGCCGCCTGCAGGATGTCGACCAGCGCGCCCGATAATTCGCCGCGGGAATCGGGCAATGGGGCTGACAGTACCGGCGCCTCGGGGTGTGGCGGGCGAGGGTGCCCGGCTTGTTGCGTACCGCTCATCGATGATCACGCTCCCTTCCACGGCCCGCATACCCGCTGGCAGACGCATCAATCCCATGTCTTTCGGTGGCTCCGAACGAATCGGGATATGCGCCGGAAACCTTGCCGCGCCCCGCGCCGGAGTCGTCTGGTTGGCTATGCGGTCATCGGGTACTGCCTGCGCGACCCGACCCAGCAAGACCTTGGGGGTCGGCTGACGAATTGCACAGGAGGTACGGGCGATGTTCGAAGGTTTTGCGTCCGGAGCGATAGAACTAAGGGAGACAACTATTTTCGTACGGCATGGCGGGTCGGGACCGCCGGTGTTGTTGTTGCACGGGCATCCTCGGACCTCGGCGACGTGGCATCGGGTGGCACCGGCGCTGGTCGAGCGTGGGTTCACTGTCGTCTGCGCCGACTTGCGCGGCTATGGACGCTCGCGGGGGCCCCAACCTGCCGCCGACCATAGTGCGCACTGTAAACGTGTTGTGGCACAGGACATGCTGGAGGTCATGTCGTCGCTCGGGCATACCCGTTTCGGACTGGTGGGGCATGACCGCGGCAGCTATGTCGCTCTGCGCCTGGCACTCGACCACCCCGGTGGGGTTTCTCGAATCGCGTTGCTGGACTGCCTGCCGATCAGCGAACATCTGTCACGTCTGACCACCGACTTCGCCATTCAGTGGTGGCATTGGTTCTTCTTTGCCCAACCTGACATCCCGGAACGGGTCATCAATGCCGACCCCGACAGCTGGTACCGCGGCGACCCGGATGTGATGGGCAGGGACAACTACGATGAATGGCGTTCGGCCATACGAGATCCCGGTGTGGTCCGGGCGATGCTGGAGGACTATCGCGCAGGATTGACCATCGATCGCCGCCATGAAGAGCGTGACCGAGCCACCGGCAACCGGCTGCGCTGTCCCACGTTGATCCTGTGGTCCCTGCGCGACGACCTCGAACAGCTCTACGGTGACCCGCTGCGGATCTGGCGTGATTGGGCTGATGACGTGCGCGGTCACGGCATCGACTCCGGACATCACATCGCCGAAGAAGCTCCTACTGCGTTGACCCAAGCGCTCGGTGAATTCCTCGCCGAGTGACGCGGGACCAACGATCACACACGGGTGGCTGGACTGTGTGCGCGCTGATGGCCCGGCTAACCCGTATTCGGCCGTCACTGACGTCCAGCGCCAGTTCGAGAAAGGACGATTCATGCAGGACCACGCGCCCGCAGATTGTCCGACCTGCGGGCGGCACGGATACTGAGTTACGCGGCGAGTTCATTCGAGGTGGCGCCCGGTCTCGTTGCTGGTGGTGCGCAGCCCGGCCAGACACAAGACGATCTGGTGATCGACGGTGTCGATCACCACTGAGTTGGACTTCGTCGATGCTGTTGGTGCCGAGCGGCGGTTGAGGCTGTCGTCGTGCGCGGGTGTGCGGTTCGAAGACGTGCGACCGGTCCGCCGGTTCCGGTGGTCGCGCGGGCTCGGGTACTTCCCGGGCTGGTGGTCGCCGACGAATGTGTGCCACGTGGGTTTCGAGTCGTGGCTCGAGCGTGATCATGTCCGGGCACTTGGCGCTCAGTTCGTGCGCGCCGATAGGTCCTCATCCAGGATCAGTCGTGGATTACGCGGCCGGAATGATTGTCATTCCGTGAGCGCCCTTCTCGACGGGGATCGTGTGGATGACGTCGAGGGAGTCGATATCGACCACGGTGACGTTGGCCGACACCAAGCTGGAAGCGAAGGCGTGCTTGCCGTCCGGGGATGAACGCACGGTCAGCACACTCGGTCCGATGGGGACCCTGCCACGCAGTTCCAGGGTCCCGGGTTCGTACACGCGCAGGTGTCCGTCGGGGAACTCCGGCAGTGCATAGGGATCGGCGCCAGGCTTGTGGCGCATGGGGGTTTCACTGACCAGCAGTGCACCACCGGTGGTGACGTGCACAGCCATCGGCTGTACCTCCGAGGCGAGCACGTCGGTCACCTCCAGGGTTGCTGCATCGATCACGCGCAGCCCGTAGGGCTCGGTGGGGGCAGGCATGTACGCCGGCACCATCACAGGTGCGGCCACGACGATCCGGTCATCGCCGGGAAGCACCGCGATGCCCTCGGTGCCGGGGAGCTCGACGCGCCCGGTCATGGTCCGGCTCTTCACGTCCACGACTGCGGCGAAACTCGACTCCTTGGCGGCAACGAAGATCTTCGACACATCCGAGTTGGCCGAAAACCAGTGTGGACCACTGGCGTCCACAGAAATGTGGTCGCTGATCGTGCGCGTGGCGGCATCGAGCACGAGGACGCCGCCCGCGCCCCCGTCGCTGCCCTCGACTGTGGTGAACACGAGATCGTTGTGAGGATCGCAGAACACGTCGTGGGGGCCGTGGAACGGGCTGATGTCGATGACGTCGACGAGCTTGTGGGTGTCGGCATCGATCACGCTGATCTCCGGAACTCGACCGGCATTGCCGAAGTACCAGCCGGAAAGGTAAGTGTGCGTGGCGTAGATCAGCCTCCTCGTCGGGTCGAACGCGAGTTCATGCGGTTCGTAGTCGAGGCTCAACGTGTCGATCCGATCGCCGGTTTCGAGGTCGAGAAACACGATGGCGCAGGCATGTTGACAGGCAACCGCCAGAACTTCGTTGCTGGTTGTGATCATGTCCTCAACCTAAAACGCTGCTGCGGTACACAGCCACTCCCGTTTGGCAAGGGATTGTTGCACTGCGCGCAAGGTGCCCGCCGAAGCTACTTGCACTCCTGACAGCTTCAGGATTCCAGGGCCGACACGCCCAGCGCCCGGACACGCCGACCGGGGTGACGTCAAAATTCGCGGATACACCCGCCCCGGATCGGCCCCGAGTGACGTCGAAATTCACCGATAGACGGTGTCAGAATTCGCACTCACGGCGTGCGACACGAAGTCGCAGTGCGCCGTGAGGCGCCGATGAACCGAGGGAGGTGGGAGACCTTCCCGCTGAGCTGTCGCAGCAGCTTGGTGGAAGCCGAGCGCAGTCTGACCCGGAAGACGACGGGAAGGGCGGGAAGCAGCGCTGGCAAAGCCGGGACGGCTTGACACTGCCAGGCAGGTCGGGTCCGGCGAGCGAGATCAGACGGTATACGAGAGGAACCAGTGTTAAAGCTCCGTAAGCGTGTCACCGGCTCAAATCTGGTGGATATGGGCCGGGGTGCAGTGCACAACCATCCGATGTGGGTGGTTGACTCCGTAGCCGGTTTGCGATGCCGGTGGGGAGGCCACGCTGAAGGACTGCGGCGTAGGTGTGGCGATACTGCCGGGGCAGAGCTGGATACCAAGCTGATCGATCGGTTCACGGTGAACACGGGAACCACTCGAAACCGTTCCCGCGCTGCGGAATCCATTCGTAGTCGTGGGATAGGCCCGTCGTTGGCCGAAGGTCTCGGGTGGGGCGGAGGCCCTGTAGTAGTCCGAGCACGCGAGAGGCGTGTACATGGCGAAGAGGGCCAGCAAGTCTGCGGTAAGGAAATTGGAATGCCAGGAGGCCGTTGGTGAATACCGACGAGTTGTCGCTCGAGTTGTATAAGGCTGAGCGGCGGGTACTGGAGATCCAAACCAAGCTGCACTGTTGGGCTGGTGATGATCCTCATCGCAGGTTCGATGATCTGTTCAATCTCGTTGCCGATCCCGCGTTTCTTCTGGTGGCGTGGGATCGGGTGCGGAGTAACAGGGGCGCACGCACGGCCGGAGTAGACGGTGAAACCGGCCGCTATATCGAGGCCGAACGCGGGGTCGGAGAGTTCCTGGCTCAGCTGCGGGCTGATGTGAAAGCCTGTAGTTTCCAGCCTCTTCCGGTCCGGCAGCGAGCGATTCCCAAGGCGGGCGGCAAGGTTCGCTATCTGGGGATCGCGACCATCCGAGACAGGGTGGTTCAAGCGTCTTTGAAGCTGGTGCTGGAGCCTGTGTTCGAGGTGGATTTCCTCCCGTGTTCCTACGGGTTCCGTCCGAATCGCCGGGCTCATGACGCGGTGGCCGAGGTGCATCACTTCACGTCGCGCTCTTATGAGTGGGTCGTGGAAGGAGACATCAAAGCTTGTTTCGACGAAATTTCGCATTCGGCGCTTATGGACCGGGTGCGCAAACGTGTTGGAGATAAACGCGTTTTGGCGTTGGTGAAGGCGTTTCTGAAGGCGGGCATCCTCACCGAGGATGGCACTCTCGCTGACACCAGCGCCGGTACTCCGCAGGGTTCGATTCTTTCTCCGTTGCTGAGCAACGTGGCTCTCTCGGTCTTGGACGAGTTCATCGCCCGAGGACCGGGAGGACCCGCGGCCAGCCAGTATGAGCGGGCCAAGCGACGTCGCCACGGTCTGCCGAACTATCGGCTCTGTCGGTACGCGGACGACTGGTGCCTGGCCATTTCAGGCACCAAGGCGCACGCCGAGGCGCTGCGGAAGGAGATCGCGGGAGTCCTGTCCACAATGGGCTTGCGCCTATCACCGGAAAAGACTCTCATCACCCACATTGACGAGGGCCTGGATTTTCTCGGCTGGCGTATCCAGCGCCACCGGAAGCGAGGCACCGGCAAGCAATACGTCTACGTCTATCCGGCCAAGAAGGCACTAGTCACCGTGATGGCCAAGGTGAAGACGATTTGCCGGCGGAACACGAACCTGTCGCTCGGAACTCTGCTGCATTTGCTGAATCGGATGTTGCGGGGCTGGACTGCGTACTTCAAGTACGGGTGCTCGAACGCGACGTTCAGCTACCTCCGGTCCTATCTATGGAAACAGGTGGTCAGATGGCAGAAGCGCAAGCATCGACATACCTCGTCGAAACAGTTGCGCCGACGCTATGGCATTTGGCCTTCCGATGGTGATGTCGGGTTGTTCGATCCGGCCAAGGTGAGCGCGAAGCGCTACTACTACCGGGGAACTCGCATCTCGACGCCATGGCCGAGCACAGCATGAGTAGGTCCACCGACCATTCGGGACTTGTGGAGAGCCCGGTGCGCTGTGAGGCGCACGCCGGGTTCGGGAGGCGGCTCGGAGAAACCCACCGATAGCAACATCGGCAGGGCGCTCCGGGCCGACCTCACCGAAACGAGTGGACCAACCGAGAGGAGGCCGAGTGATCGGCGGCATGGTCCCGGGTTAGTGCCCACTGCCCGTCCCCACTTCGACGTGCGTCGCGGGTAACTGCGGGGTGCGAAGCTCGAAGGAAAAGCCCAAGGGCGCCCGTTCCATCCGGGAGCCACAGGCAAGGGGAAGACCGGACGGGTGAACGCAAGTGAACCTTCGATGACACCTCGTAATGCGAGTCTCCGCAGATGGGAAGTAGTAACGGAGTGCAGGGCCTGTCGCTGAGAAGCGGCGCTGACGGTCGGGTGGCTGTAACCGATCGCGTGGGCACCAGGGCCTCGGGGGAGAGAAGGCACCCACCCCGGTCGTATCTCGTTCGTGTGGAACGTGGAAACCCCGTCGGAGTCCGACACCGAAAGTGCCGGTAGGCCGACCGTAAGGAGAGCGGAATGCTCCGGCGGGAACAGGATGGCCCAACAAGCCAATGGCGGTGGCCGAAAGGCAGCGGGAAACCATGGCAGACGACCGTCCCTCCGATGGTCGCCGTGGATAACCGGCCGCATACGGACCCGAAAGGTCCGGCACGAAAGTGCGCTGACGTGGGCCAGGTGGGCCTTTGACGAATCAGACACCAAGGCAGCAGAACTGAAGGACAAGTTGGACACCACATCACAGTCGGTAACGACCGCGAAGGCTGCGGCCGTCGACGACGTGACCGTGGTGAACGGACCGGAAGGCTTCGACTGGGACGCCATCAGATGGCGAAGCACCGAGGACGAAGTACGCAGGCTGAGGCAACGAATCTTCAAGGCGTCGCAGGCAGGAGACCTCAAGAAGGTCCGTAATTTGCAGAAACTGATGCTCCGCTGCCGCGCCAACACGCTCGTGAGCGTGCGGCAGGTCACGGAACGTAATGCCGGCCGCAAGACTGCGGGCATCGACGGTCGGATCGCTCTGACCGCCGAGTCACGGGCAGAACTGGTGCTCGACCTCCAGCAACGCATCAAGCCGTGGCAAGGCTCGCCAGTCAAACGGGTGTACATACCGAAGAAGGGTGGAAAGCGACGCCCGCTGGGGATTCCGGTGATCGCGGACCGTGCCCAACAGGCGCGAGTTCGCAACGCTTTGGAGCCCGAGTGGGAGGCCCGTTTCGAGCCGCGTTCCTATGGCTTCCGACCGGGCAGGTCGTGCCACGACGCGATGGTCGCCATCTATATGACACTCAAAGGTGCTGGTTGCCAACGAGTGTGGGTGCTCGACGCGGATCTGGCATCGGCCTTCGACAGAATTGATCACCAGCGTCTCCTCGACCAGATCGGCCTGTTCCCTGCAAGGGCGCAGGTCCGGCAATGGTTGAAGGCGGGGGTGATGGACAAGGGCCGGTATTCCCCGACCGAGGAGGGAACTCCTCAAGGCGGGGTCATCAGTCCGTTGCTGCTCAATGTCGCACTTCATGGAATGGAAACCGCCGCTGGGGTTCGGTATCGCAAAAGCGACGCCATGAATGCCCATGCTCGGTCCTATTCCCCGGTTCTGGTCCGCTACGCCGATGATTTCGTGGCCATGTGCCACAGTCGCGAACAAGCTGAACAGATCCGTGAACAGCTCGCACAGTGGTTCGCGCCCAGGGGGTTGTCGTTCAACGAGGACAAAACGCGCATCGTGCACGCCTCGGAGGGCTTCGACTTCCTGGGCTTCAATATCCGCCGCTATCGCTCGTGGCGGGGCGGAACACTGCTGATCAAGCCGAGCAAGGAGTCGATCAAGAAGATGCGGCAGCGGCTGGCCGTCGAGATTCGGCACCTACGTGGTGCAGGTCCGGCGGATATCGCGATCCGGCTCAACCCGACTATTCGGGGCTGGACCGCGTATTTCCGGCCAGCGGTGTCCAGCGAGAAATTCACCAAGCTGGACGCCTACTTGTTCAAGCTGACATGTCGGTGGGCTCGCCGCCGCCATGACAACAAGTCGTGGCAGTGGGTGACCGACCGATACTTCGGCCAGTTCAACAAGTCTCGGCAGGACCACTGGGTATTCGGAGACCGCGTCAGCGGGGTCTACCTCCAGCGGTTCGCCTGGACAAAAATCGTTCGGCACTCCATGGTCACGGGCTGGGCGTCTCCGGATGACCCTGCCCTGGAACAGTATTGGACCGAGCGGCGACGCCGACAGCAACCGCCACCGCTGGCACCATCCACCGTGAGGCGTCTCAAGGCGCAGCACGGTCGATGCACGCTCTGCGGGGACTTCCTGCTGTTCGCGGACCGGGAACCACAATCCCCGAGCCAGTGGGAACAGTGGTTCATCACCATCCGCCTGGCGCTGAAGCGACAGCTCATCGTCGCTGGCACCGCCGGTGAACCGAACGAATATTTCCGCCTCGTGCACGTCCACTGTCAGCGCCGACAGCCAGCCGACGCCGATACCGGGCCAGTCAGGAACAGCAACGCCAGCACGCCCCAGCGGCCTGCTTGAGCCGTGCTGCGGGGAAACCTCGCATGGCCGGTTCTGAGGGGGCGGGAACACAGCAATGCGTTCCCGCTACCCGACCATCAGCGGCTTCGGCTGCGACGATAGCAGGTGACTACAGGTTGTGGTGCACGGTTCTGGAGTGTGACGGGTCAGGCGATGAGATTGTCAATGCTGTCGCAGGACAGATGTTTGACCCCTCGTTCTCACTAGATGTTGTCGACGAGCTGATGCGCAGGCGGGCTGCCGGAGTCGGATCGGACCACTCCAATCAACGCACGAGATGTCGACGAGCGTGCGGGATTTGTCCACCAGATCTTCGGCGCAGAGTGCTCGCTGCGTTGAGTTCCGTTGTGGAGCAGCGGTTTTACTTGGTAGCGTCTGCACGGCATGTGAATGGCAATTGAGTCACTTTTTTGGGGGAACGTTGATCCGTCGGATGACTGTGGTATGTCTGTCTGCTTTCGCGTTGGTAGCGGGGAGCGCGACGGTGGCCGGCGCATCGCCTGTTGGTGTGACCGTTCTTCCCCAGCCGGGTGGTCAGTACCCGGTGGGTGAAACCGTGCTGCATCTGGTCGATGCGTCGAGGCAAGATCCGTTCTATGCCGACCGGCAGCGTGAGCTGATGGTGTCGGTGTTCTATCCGGCCACTGACGTCGGCAAGTATCAGCGGGCCCACTACATTTCGAAGTCGCTGATCCCGGATCTGGAGAAGCGCTTGGGTGCCGGACTGCCAGGTCTGTTGACCAACTCCTACACCGACGCACCCACGTTGGCGGGGACGGCCTTCCCAGTGCTCCTCTACTCACCGGGGGCGGGAGACACCCGCGTGTACGGCACCGGCATGGCCGAGGATCTGGCCAGTCGCGGTTATGTGGTGGTCACCGTCGACCCCACCTACGAGGCCATCGTGGAATTCCCCGGCGGCAGACTCGCCACGCCCGCTCCCGCTCCGGACGGTTTCGACACCAAGATCCGGAAGAAGTACATCGCGGCCCGGCTGTCCGATATCGGGTTCGTCCTCGACTCGCTCACACGCCTGACACACGGTGAGAACCCAGACGCCGACCATCGCACCCCGCCAGCAGGACTCGACCGTGCCCTCGACCTCGAACACGTTGGCATGGTGGGCCACTCCTCCGGTGGATACACCGCAGTCGAATCGATGCACGACGACCGTCGCATCGACGCCAGCGTCGATCTCGACGGGCAGATCGGTGTCGACGAAGATTTCGGGCGGGCGGCGACCGAGGGTGTCGACCGGCCGGTGCTGGTGATGACCAGCCAGCAGATCGAGGAGGTCGGTGACGCCAACCCGTCATTGAACGCATTCTGGCAAAACGGCACCGGCTGGAAACGTCAACTGACAATGAAGGATTCGGCCCACTACGACTACACCGATTATCCCTCCCTGGTGCCCACGATCGCGCGACCAGCCGCCAAGAGGTACATCGGGCCCATCGCCGCGGACCGCGCGACAAGACTTGCCCGCAAGTACGTGGCAGCCATGTTCGACAAATTCTTGCGTAACCGCACCGACACCCCGATCGACCAGCAGCCGACAG
This sequence comes from Nocardia sp. CA-128927, assembly GCF_050955855.1. NCBI lineage: Bacteria > Bacillati > Actinomycetota > Actinomycetes > Mycobacteriales > Nocardiaceae > Nocardia > Nocardia sp. CA-128927. The sequence continues at coordinate 2,283,361 of NZ_CP192087.1, forward strand.
ATCCAGAGATCGTCGTTGTCCGCTGATAAGTCGTCACAGATACGTACCGGACCGGGAATGACCTGTGAATCGCCCCGGCATGTCGGGAGATAACTCGTGACAGTTGTGTAGGCGATCTCATGTCGGTAGCCCACCGATCCGCGCTTACGCGGGTTCAGGGTGTGGTGGTGTCATTGTGTGCGCTGAGCAGCAGATGGTCGATGTGTGTGCGCAGCGAAACCTCGGCTGCGGGGACCCCCGCCAGATCGTTGATCAGTCGTTCGGCCAGGACCCGTAGTTTGGTGTTGGTTTCCTGCGAGCGCCACCGCAGCACCCGGAACGCTTGCTCGGCGCTGATGCTGTAGACGACCATCAATACTCCTTTGGCTTGCTCGATTACCGCTCGCGCGCTCAGCAACTCAGGTAATGCTCCATGAAGGGAAATCCCGCGGTGCCCGTCGGTGTAGTTGCCGGGCTGCTCGTCGTGTGGGACCATATTGCGGGGTTCGGTCAGGGTGTCGGTGAGGTCGACGTAGAACCCGGTCGTGCCGATGATCTTTCCGGTGTCATCGCGCATTGGGTCCGAGACCACGATGACTTGGCGCGTGGCCCCGTCGGTGTCGATGATGCGGTGGCTGCTCGAGAATGGGGCATCGTCGTGTACCGAGGTGATGAGTGCCGCCTGGACGCGGTCACGGTCATCAGGGTGCTTGTGGGCAAGCAGCAACTCGGTGGTGGGCTCGACTTCCCCGGGGTGGTAGCCGTGCATGCGGGCCACTTCCTCGGACCATTCCCATCGCTGATCGGCAAACCAGAACCGGAAACCCCCGGTTTCCAATGGCGTACCGGCACCGACCACCCGCTCCACCCCTACGCGATCGCGATCAGGGCCACGTCCGTCACGGTTGCTCATCTGATCAGTAAACGCCAAATCCCTGGGTAGGAAACGATCACCAGTGTTCTGTGCAGGTTCGAACGTATTTACCGCGCCAGCCCACCACCGTGAACGCGTGCCCGGCCGCAGGGTGCTGAGGTGCACCCATAAGGGCGCCCAGCCCCAGGCCCGACAGTACCTCCGGGGTCACTGACCCGCCATAGCAGCCGCCGGGTGCCGGTTGAAAGCTCACCCGGCACCCGGTGCCCACCACCGATCTGATGGGTCCGCCCGCGCCCTGCTCTGGGGCTTCTCGGACACCTTGGTGGAGACCCCCTTTGCAGAGATCACACCTAGTGAAGATTCCTGGCTTCTTCCCACCCCGCGGCGCTCTGTTCACCCGTTCGCCTCAATGGCGTGCACACCTTCGATGATCGAGCAACCGAATATGGTCGGTCACGGCGACGACCGTTTCGTTCCTGGCCGAAGCGGCAAACCTGTGGTGCACCGGAAACCGACCGAGTGGACAAATGGGTCACACTCCGACATCCCCTGTGAGCTGGTCGAAGGTCCACAACGGTGGGAGTCTCTATCATGGTGCGGCAGCGCATCTTTGACTTCAGCAAACGCCGGAAATACTCGTGAAGGCGAGGTTGGTGGCGTAGAGTAAGACGCCTTCGAGTCCACCAGCGCGGCTCATCTCCCTGTTTGGAATACACACAGGAGCAGTATGCCTTTCCTGGATCGTCGCGATGCCGGTCGTAGACTTGCTGAGCGTCTGCGAAGCTTTAGAAGTCTGCCCGTTGTTGTGCTCGGCTTGCCGTGCGGCGGGATTCCGGTCGCTTATGAGATAGCGACCGTACTCAAAGCCCCTGTCGATGTGGCGTGTGTGCGCGCACTGTCGGTGCCGTATCAACCCCCGCTGGTCTTCGGCGCCCTCGCAGAAGACGGGATCGAGGCCCTCGATGAGGAAATCATCGCGCGCGCGTTGATCAGCGAACCCGAACGGATCGCGGTCACCCGCGAGCAGCGACAACAATTGCGCCACACCATCACCCGATTTCGCCGCGAGCACGCCCCCGTTCCCCTCGAGGGTGTCACCGCGGTCATCGTCGTGGACGGTCTCGACACCGCCGTGACCGCGCGGGCGGGCGTCGCGGCGGCTCGCGCGCGCGGCGCGGCGCGGGTAGTCCTCGCGGTCCCGGTCGCCGCTGCGCGTGTGGTGCGCGTGATGGCCGGTATCGCCGACCACGTCATCTGTTTGGAAACACCTCGCTTGTTCGGCTCGATCCGCTTGTGGTATCGAGACTTCAGCGACGTCACCGACGTCGAAGGATGCGCGCTGCTCGGTCGCGCCGCGCCCGCCTTCGCCGTCGATCCCGACACACATATTGATGTGTTCAGCTCCTCACCAGTGAGACCAGGATGATGGACACGAGGCTGAGCCACCCTCGCCGAGCTCGGTGGGCGGCGAACGCCACAGTGCTGGGTGGCGAGGATATCTGAGCATCAACTCATCGACTGCGACCATCAATTCTTAGCCAATAACAGCCGCCCTTATCCGATACCGGCCGCCGTCTTTCCGACAGGTCACTAGGGATGAACCGTGTGGAATCGACAGCCCCATCAGTGCTGCCCGTGCTCGTAAGCTGACTGATACGAACGAGCGCACAACGGAAGGAATGACCGTGGACAGGCGGCGAGAGTCGTTGTGGCGCGAGATCGCTGCTGTCCCCGGCGTGCCGGGTCAGCCTATGTGGGGTTCGGCGGTGTGCTGCAGGTGTGTGGCGTTGATATCTGGTATTGATGCCGCGGCGCTGACGCTGCGCGCGACCCAACGTGCGCAGGATTTACTCGGAGCCAGCGACGACTGGGCTGGTGGGTTGGATGATCAGCAGTACACCTTGGGTGAGGGCCCTGGCGTTGAGGCGTTCACCGATGGGATACCGGTGTTGGTGGCGGATCTCGGTAGCGAGGAGGCCCGCTGGCCTGGTTTCTCCGATGCCGCGCTGGCGGTCGGTACCGGTGCAGTATTCGCGTTTCCGTTGCAGCTGGGCGGGATCCGGTTGGGCACCTTGGATCTTTATCGACGCCGCATCGGCGGTCTGGCGGCTGGTTCGGTAGCAGAGGGCGCGGTGCTGGCCGATCTGATCACATTGGCTCTGCTGCTCGAGATGGACGACGCGCAGTCTTCAGGACACGAGTGGCTGCGCGCGGCGGGTTCCTACCATGACGTGAACGTCGCTACCGGAATGCTGGCAGCCATGTTACGCATCAGCCTCGACGATGCGTTCATGCGCTTGCGAGGTCGGGCGTTCACGGCGAACCGCCCGCTGCTCGAGATCTCCCGTGACGTGCTCGCCAGGAAAATCAACGCCGACGAGCTGAACGAATGACCACCGCGCCCGATCAATCGACAACATTCCTCACATCCAGAAGGTGGCAGCCGTGACGCACGCATACGTGCCGGAGACACAATTACATTTGGTCCACGCGCTGTCAGTCCTCACAACCTCGGTCGTCGAGGACTGCGACCCCGCCACGGTCCTGTCGCAGATCAACAATGCCTGCCTGGATCTGCTCGATGCGGCCGCATCGGGAATTATCCTGGCCGATCCACGGGGAGCCTTTGGAGTGGCCGCCGCCTCCGATGAGCGCGCCCGCCTGGTGGAATTGCTGCAATCCCACCTCGAGCAGGGCCCATGCGTTGACGCGATTCGCAAAAACCAGACTGTCGAGGCCACCGACCTCGGACAGGATCCGGCTCCGTGGCCGGCATTCGCCGCGACCGCTATCGGGCTCGGTTATCGCAGCTTGCTCGCAGTGCCGATGCGGCTCAATGCCCAACCAGTGGGCGGGCTCAACATTCTTTACCAGCAGGTCACAGAATTCGGCCCATACCAGCGCGGAATAGCGGAAATGCTCGCGGAACTGGCAGTACTGCTGCTGACCCGGGACCGAAACGATAACCGGGCCGCACGACTGGCCGAACGAACTCTCGGATTGCTCTACGACCGCACCGCTATCGGTCACGCCATCGGAATACTGGCTGGCACACTCGATATCACTCCCACCGAAGGTAGAGCGCTGTTGGAACGCTACGCACGGATCAAAGCACTGCCGCTACGAGAAACGGCACGCAGTGTCACCGACGGCGTCCTGACACCTGCCCAACTAGCCTCCGATTCCCGGCGCGAGCAATAGTCAGGGCTCGAAATCCGGATCGACATCGTGATCAGCAACCGAGTCGACCACCCCTTGGAGCCTGGCAGCTTCACGATCACTGTCCAGGTCATCGCTCAACTCATCCAAGACGTCGCCTGCGGCGCCCCACGAGCGCAGAATGCCCACCGCCTCCCAGCGCCCCGCGCGCAACCGCAGCGCCTGTTGTAGCCGACGTGCAGCCATATCCGCCCCCGCATCCGAAGGCACCACCTTTCCGGCCATGCCCACCATCGTCCTCGCCGCTCCACGCAGAAGCCATACTGTCGCGGGGCGCGACAGGCATGTGCTCCAGCTTGTCGTGCCCCCGAGGTAGCCCTATTACGCCACTGCGGTAGTTGCTTCATGTGCGGGCAAGGCTTGCCGACCCAATGTGAGACGACTCAGGTTCGTGAACAGGGAAGCGGGGCAGCGCTTTTCGGGTATTCGAAGCTCTACGGGCAAGTGCCGGGCGGGCAAGCGGAATACCTGCGTGTGCCGCACGCGGACTATACCCACACCAAGGTCCCGATCGGTGAGCGCGACGACCGTTTCCTGTTCCTGTCGGACGTCCTGCCGACCGCGTGGCTGGGGAGCATGCCGTTGCCGCGTCGGTTCGATAGGGCGCGAGCGGCTCGATTCAGTCCGCGCGAAAAGAGCTGACGCCAACCTGAGATCTCGTTGGCCTTGCCCAGCGTTTTGCCCAGCTGTATATCCACTCGGAGCCGCGTTCGTCAGATGCGTATCGGCCCGGTCGGCACCGGTGTGCTTTGTTGCGCCGCTTCATGATCCGGGTGCTGGATCGCCAGCAGTCCTGCGGCCTCGAACTTCCGGACGAGTTCGGAGTTGGTGATGACTTCGAGGAATTTCTCTACGTGCGGTGACTTGTCGCGTGCGTGCACTGTCAGTGCGCGGCGGATGGGTCGGGTGAGCCGGATGATGGATAGTAGTCTGGCCGATCCGTGTAACGCCATCTTCGGTACCAGTGCGACGCCGACGCCGTGTTCCACCATGCTCAGTGCGGTCGTCACGTCCGGTGCGTGGATCGTGAACCGGATGCGCGCGCCTGCCTGGGCCGCCTCGCGCGAAATGGTGTCGGTGAGATCGGAGTTGGCGCCGCAGCGGATCCATGGTGCGTTGGCCAGTTGTTGCCAGGTGCCGTCGTAGTTGTTGTGTTGGCTGGGGTGGCAGACGACGACGAGTTCTTCCTCGCCGAAGCGGTGGACGACCGGCGAGCTGGACTGTTCGAGCGGTCCGACGGCGAGATCGAGGGTGCCGGCTTGCAGGGTGGCGTGCAGCTCGCGGAGATCGGTGAACGCCTTGACCTCGATGTTGTCGATATGTCGTTCGTGGCGCATCCGGTAGATGAGCGGGGGCAGCAGCTTGTGGGCGATGGTGGGTGTCGTGCCGACGGTCATCACGCCGTCGCCGAACGTGCTACCCATGGCTATCGCCTGACGGGCGGATTCGACGACATTCGAGGCCTGGTTGAAGAACTCCGTACCGAACGTGGTGAGTCTGGACCTGCGTGACCGCGGATCGAACAGGTTCCGGCCGAGTGAGGCCTCCAACGCGTCGATCTGCTGTGACATCGCCGACGGTGTTATCCCGAACTGTCTGGCGGCGGCAGACAATGAACCCAGTTGTACTGCCCTGACGAAGTAGTCGAACTGTCGCAGCGTGATCGAGTTGGAAGTAAGTAATGGGTGTTCAGGCATCGACAACCTTTGTATCGAGCCGTCGGCCTATCCGCAGCACCTTCGGTCATCATTTTAGATAGTGGTATCCCGTTACCGGGCATGTCACCCGCCGGTCGACACAGACCGGCAATCACATCACATTCTCCCGCTTACTGTTCGTTCATCCTATGAATTTGGTGTTCGATGTGCCTCGAAGAGGCCGCCTTCGAGTTGTTTCGCTGACTTGCGAAGCAGTATCTACTGCGGTGATCGGTTACGTCAAACCTTGCGTCACACCAAAATATTATGTTGTCCATATCACGTTGTAACTTCAACTGTATTGCTCTATATGCTGCCTCATGTGGCGATTTGTCGATTTGTGAAACCTAGGTTTCCTCTGCTACATGACCATCCCCTTGGTGTTGTGCTGTGTGCCTGTTTCAGCGCAGTCTGAATGTCTTAAGCGTAGCTACTCGTGGTTGGTAACAATTCCAAGAGGAGGCGCATTTATTTGTCGATTTGCCAATGGTGGGGTCGTGCGCGACTTTTCGTAGGGCTGTGTTGATTGGTGGCGATCAAGGTGCGTGGTCGCCTGCGAGCATGATCGTCTGGCAGTGCGAGACCGGTTTTTTTGAACGGGTATGCGAACTACTTGTGGCGTCCGAGCCCGGGTGTGAATGCCGCGCAGTTAAGGAGGTTCCGGACTGGTGGGGACCGGTAGTCCTGTAGTCGGTATTCGGTGCGGTTCATGATGTGTTCTATGAACTGGCCCGATCCTGCCGCGCGGCTACTGGCCCAGATCCTCGCCGCCGGTCACTACTGTCAACGGTCATCGGGAACTGGCTCAGGCACGAAGTTGTTGGCGCCCTGGGGATTTGGTAGTGGGGCGAGCGGTGGTCGATCATGATGGCGGTGCGCTGATCTTGACCTGAGGGTTCTGCTTCCACATCTGATCGACCTGCGCATCGAGCAGGTCACCCGCCGCGGGGCGACCCTGCGGATCAACGCCAGCGTCACCGCACGAGGTGCATCCTGTCCGTACTGCACCCATTGGTCGATTCGGGTGCACAGTCGCTACCAGCGGTGCCTGTCCGATGCAGCGATCGGCGGAGCCGACACGCTGATCTGCTTGCGGGTCCGCAAGTTCTACTGCGGTAGCCCCGATTGTGCCCGCACCACGTTCGCCGAACAGGTCCCCGGCCTGACCACCGCCCATGCCCGGCGGACTCCGCTGCTACGCGGCATGCTGGAGCGAATCGCGCTCTCGCTGGGTGGCCGGCCCGGCGAGCGGCTGACTCACCGGCTGGCCGTGGCGGTGTCGCGAATGACGTTGCTGCGGTTGATCCGAGCATTACCCATACCCGAGCCCGGCACGGTGACCGCACTCGGCGTCGACGACTTCGCGTTCCGCAGAGGAAGAGATTATGGCAGTGTCCTGGTCGACATGCACACCCATCGAACGGTGGACCTGCTGCCGGACCGCCTGAACGACACGTTCGCCGAATGGCTGCGCGTCCACCCTGGTGCGACGGTGATCTGCCGTGACCGCGCATCAGGGTATGCCGAGGGCGCCCGCCGCGGTGCGCCGGACGCCATCCAGGTCGCCGACCGTTTCCACCTGCTCTACAACCTCACCGACGCGGTCGACCGGGTGGTGCGCGCCCACCGCAAATGCCTGCACGACCGGCCCGCCAGCGAGGCTGTCGCCCAGCCCGCTCCCGCACCGGCGGTCGTCGACGGGTGGCGTGCGGAGCTGACCCGGCAACGGTGGGCCGAGGTTCATGCGTTGTGGGACAAGGGAATCGGGCACACCGCGATATGCAGGGCGCTCAACCTCGATGACAAGACGGTGCGCCGCTACGCCCGAGCCACCAGCGCCGACGAACTGCTGACCCAGGCTCTCCGACGCGGCAGCGCGCTCGACGCGCACACCGCCTACCTGGCCGAACGCTGGCAGCAAGGGTGCACCAACGCCGCCACTCTGACCGGCGACTGCGCGAGCGCGGCTACCGGGGCAGCGAACGCCAGCTCCGTCGACTGTTGCAGACCTGGCGGGACAGCACCACACCACCGACCGCGACACCGGTAACGACACCCAAACCGCGGCAGGTCACCGGCTGGATCATCCGGCCGGCTCACAAGCGCACCGAGTCCGAACAAGCCGACCTGGCCCGGATTCTCGACCGCTGTGCGGTCCTGCGCAGCGTCGATCAACTGGTCAGCGACTTCGGCGGGATGCTGCGCCACCGCCGCGGCCAGCACCTGGATGCCTGGATCGCCGCAGCACAGGCCAGCGACGTCGCCCAACTCCAAGGATTCGCGGCCGGACTGCTCAAGGACTACGACGCCGTCCGCAACGGACTCACCCTCCCCTGGAGCAGCGGCGCCGTCGAGGGCACCGTCACGAAATTGAAGGCCCTCAAAAGAGCCATGTATGGCCGGGCCAACTTCGATCTCTTGCGCCGCCGCCTGCTACTCAACATATGACACCGATCAGCAACGCCACCAACAACTTCGTGCCTGAGCCATTATCAGCTGTCCGCTGGCAACTACCGTCGAAGATTTCCTCGCTCGTCTGCGGGTCGATCCGCGGGTCGATACCGTCGTTGGCGCCGGTGCCCGCCTGGAGCCCCGGCCCTGAACCATGGAGCATCGAGACGGCCTCACCAGGCCCTACCTTGGGCCCGTCACCATTGCAGGAAGCCGCCGAACTGACCGGCACAGCGATATCTCCACCCGCTGTTCAACGGGGGATGGGATTCGGATGGGGCATGGTTGACGGCGTGTCATCCAAGGCTGCCGCGGTGTGACGTTGATGATGTCGCGGTGACCGATACCGAACGTGCTCTCGTCGTGGCCGGACTGTTCGTCCTCGACACCGACCACCCCGACCGCGAGCATCTGACCAGCTTGCGTCAGTACTACAGCGCCCAAGCCGAGGACTGCGCCGACGCAGCATACGAGGTGCTCGGGCGGCACCTGGATCTCGACTCAGCCCAGCATCTGCAGGTCGCGCTGTTCGAGGTACTCGACCTGCCGCTGACGACCGCAAGCTGCGAGCAGTGCTACAGCACCGATAGCGATGCGCTCCAAGAACTGTTCGCGGCGACCCGCCACCCGTTCCTGGCTCATGTCCTGGACCGGCGCCAGGCTCTGCACATGTGTGCTCAGCTCACCACGCGCCTCACCGGAACCCCGGTCTAAAAGGTGACCGAGCCGTCATCATTGAAGGCAGCGAGTCCCAGGGTGAATACGGAAAGTAGCGGAAATCCCTGAAGCCAACATCACCGCGGTCGCCAAGACCCACTACATCGGCATCCCCGAGACGGTGCCCGACAACCGCGACGTGCTCGAACGCTGGGCCCGGGGACTGGACGCGGTAAACGTGTGAGATTTCTGTGAGATCTGGCTCAAATCCGACTCGCCGACTTAACGAGGAAGCCTTCCGGTAGTGGTGGACCAGAGTCTGGTTCACCGTACGACGACCTATTCGAATCTGTGCGCAGGTTGGATCGGACGCGCATCCGATCGAAGATTCCGACGCGCTGACGGGCAGTCGCCGGCGAGCATGCGCGGCGGGATCCGGCTGACTTGTTCAGGGCTGCCGATCAACGGCACGCCGATGGCCTGCGGAACATGCGAAGTAACGCGGATTCGCTTCGGGCCCTTCGCTATTCATCGGATGAAGTGGTCAGTGGGTGAGTGTGGCGCAACCGTTGTCGAAAGGCGTGCCGTCGAAACGTGCCTGGAGGAAGGTGTGCGTGGCCGACATGAATATGGCACCGCTCACCAAATGGTCTGCGCCTGAATACTCTTGGAAGCGGACCGGTACGCCGCGACGGCAGTATTCGGCGGCAAGTTCGCGCTCGTCCGCGGCGATGATGACACCGTCGCCGATCCCGTCGGAATTGCCGCCGCCGAGGAACAGCGGCCCCCGCGGGGTGCCCGAGGTGCCCATTCGTCCCTGTTCGATCATCGGCGCGAACGCGGGGATGGCACGGTAATCGTGATACTGCGGCTGTAGTAGCTGTTCGATCCGCAGGCCGGGGAATCTGGGGCCGTCGCCCGCGCACTGGTCGGCGACTTGGGCGACCACTGCTGACTCGCACCACGCAGATCCGGGTTGCTGCGACGTCGATGGCAACCTGTAAGCCACGGCAGCGGCCGCGCCATGCCAGCAGTTTCGTGTAGTAAATGAACCTGATTCTCACAACCCGGCGGACGAAAACCCGGGGCAGACCGCTCGGAGGGCACTCAGGTATGGGGAGCGGTCAGGTGAGTCCGGCGGCGCTGAGCAGTTTGGCCAGGTCTCGTCTGATCAGATGATGGTCGTGGCGGGCGAGTCGCTGCAAGCTACGGTGTGCTATCCAGTCGTAGCGGATGTCTTCGGGGCAGGCCAGCTCCGCTTGTTGCAGCGCGAAGATAGCGGCGAAGTCAGAACCGAGGACGCTATAGGTATACGCGGTCGTCAGATAGTAGACGACTCGAAGGTCGACATGGGTGCTGTCCGGTATTTCCACATTCGCGGCGAACTTTACTGCGTCATCGAACTTGCCCAGTTGCAATGCGATGTTCATCGCGGTGATTGCCACTTCGATACCTCCGAACCAGATTCGGTGGTCGACGCCAGCGTGGTCGAGCTTCGTGGCGAGCAGCCAGGCGTCCGCCATGAGGTCTTGAGATCTCGCCAGCGCGCCGACACCTGCGGCAGCTTCGGCGGCGACCAGTTGCAGTGCTCCGTACGAGGTTTGGTCGGTCCGGGATTCCGCAGCTAGGCGCCGGGACGCTGCGAGTGCATAGTCCATGCTTTCGGCGTGGTAGCCCAGCGACAGCAATGCGCTTGCTACGTGCCAGGAGCTTGCGGCAACCAGGGTCGGTGTCGCTGTCCGGGCGAGGATGCCGATCGGCCGGTCGGCGACGAGCCAGGCGAGGTGATAGTCACCCACCCTGGTAAGTAGCAATCGGGCGAGATGGTAAACATCAACCAGCAACTGGCCTGCTTCCTCGACCTCGCCGTTCTGCGCTGCCTGTGCGGTTGCGCGAATGGATCGCGCTGCGACCAGCACACCGGGTAATCGAGCGGCGAGTTCGGTGTATCGGTGGCGCGAGTTGAGCCAGATGTCCCAGCACTCTTCGAGCGAGGCCCGCACCGCATCCAATGACCTTGGAAGGGGCGAGGCTTCCGCGGTAAGAGCGTGCGTGGACGGGTGATCCATGATGGCTCGGCTGAGGGCCGTGAGCTCCAGGCCCACCTTGCGTGCGGTGGATCGGCTCGAGGAGTGCCAGTCGACCAATTCCATGGGGTCGTCGAAGCGGAGTACTTCGGCGAGCCGGAAAGTCATCTCGATGCTGTCCAGGCGGGTGTGGCCTTGTTCGACTTGCCGTAGCCACTCGTCGCTGCGGCCGATCAGCTGTGCGACGACCCGGCGGGACAGGCCGAGCCGACGGCGGCGCAACTCGATTCGTTCTGCAATGGTCAAGGCACTGCGATTCACTGTGGTCTGAACCTTTCGTCAGTGGCACGGTGATCGAGTCTCGGTGGGTAGCTACACCGGTGGCAAACCGAGGGGGCTCCCTTGCTGTTTAGATTTTATCCGAAAAGTGTTACGGCTGTGTTTGTTTGACTGGGGATCGCCGATATCTGCCCGGTAGGCCGGCTGCGCTGACCTCGTCGACGCCGCTGGCCGGGGACCGCCCGAAGGGGTAGCGCCTTGTGAAAACCCTTGGCCACCAACACATGTGCGCTATGTCGAAGCGGCATGTGCACTGTGGCGGAGCAGTTTGTTGGTCGGTCCGCACCTTGCGTGCGGCGAGATCGTAGGACGCCCTATCGTCCTGTCGACTCCGATTGCCCTGTGGCGCTTGACTGTCCGAGAGTCTCCCGCAGCCAGTCGCTCGCTGTCATGCCGTAGGCACAGACACTTCCGGCGGGGTGGCCGTCAGCACAGCTGCCCGGTCGCGCGGATCGAATTGGATAGGTGCCAAGGGATAATCGTCATATCATCCGCTCCGTCGCCGAGCGGTGTTCCGGTGTGCACACTGGATCAATGACAGTGCACTGACGATCAATTGCCGTGCTGTCGTGCTCCTTATGGTCGAGATCGGGCGGTCGTCGTCGTAGCTGAGGAGCCGCGGCGGCGATCCGCCTGACCGAGAACGACCTGGCACGGTGTTCTGGTACCGGCAGTCTGCTGAACTTTCCTGCGATGACGCAGTTGTCGTGCAGCATGCACTCGGCTATGGCAGCCCCACAACGATGTATCCGAGACGTCTGGCGAATTCGGCAATGCGTTCTGCCTGCGACGGCGCCGCTTTCGGAGTGCGCAGAAATACTCTTGAAACCGAACCGACCAGCCGGTGTCCTGGAGAATTCCCCTGTTGCACCCACTTCGGCCCCGAAACGACGTCCAATTAAATTGGGAAGCCGACCGGTGAGCGCCTCTACTATCGGTAGATACGTCAAACAATCGGCCGATATACTGAGCGTCGTGCTCTAGCTGATCGGTCGTCAGTGTTCATGGAGATACTGAAATGGTTACTTGTTCGACTCATCTGACCGGATCCCGTGCCCCTTGTGGAAGAATCGTCGATCAAGATCACTTGCTGGACGACGACGAGTTCGGCATGATCACGCAGGTCGACCGATATGCCTGCGGGTGCCGTAGCGTCTATCGCGAGTACCACGACGGCAGCGTGGGAGAACGTACGATTCGACATGACGGCAAAAAGATCTACTCGAAGCTCAGGGCGGAACAAGGCTGTTGAAAGCAATTTCATCGCGACAACCTCGGCGCAATAGCTTGGATGCACTGTGCAAGGCGGCCTCGAAACCGCGATTACCCGCGGTCAGGCTTCGCCTGTTGGGGAATACGAATTCTCCAGGAAGGAGTGGGTGATGCGGCGTACCATTTTTCTGTTTCCCGGCCTCGGTGGCTGTATCCGCGGCGCGCTGGATGGGGAGAACGACGAGATGGGTATCGATAATCTCATCCAAAGGGCGTTTGTCGAATGAATAGCCGGACAATGAAATCGGAAGATGTGAAGACCGTTCGCCGGTTCGTCCAAGAGGAACTCGGCGGCGAGCAGATGGACGTACGTTCAGAAACGCCGCCGAAGTTATATGAAAGTTTCGCGATACCGGACTTGCGAATTAGTGGCTGCCAACGAGGTTCGGTGGGCGTGGTTTGAGCCTCGAAGGCAGCGTCGAGCTCGTCAACTGAGCCATTCCGGGTAGTGGATCGGCTGGTGTCCTGGTCTGGCGACACGCCGGAAGGTGTTGGGGTGCAACGAGAAAGCGCAGAACCCCGGGTATGAAGGTGGTCCTTCCAAAGATCAACTTCATAGAGGTTCTGCGCATCGTGAGTGTGACATACGCGGCCATGCTGCCGATTTCCGAGGCCACGGTCGAGTTCGTGGCCGGGTTGCTCGACACCGAACGCCGCCGCCGGGGTACCCGCTGACGGAAGCTGACCTGCCTCGATCAAGCGGTGCTGGCGCTGCGCTGGTTCGTCGACGGCACCCGCATAACACAGTTGGCCTGCGACAACGGTATCGGTAAGACGACCGCCTACGACTACCGGCACGAAACCATCGACGTGCTCGCCACACAGACCCCGGACTTGCACAATGCACTGATGGCCGCGAAAGTCGCAGGTTATGAGCATGTCGGTGTGGACGGCACCTTGATCTACACCGACCGCCTCCGGGAACCAGGGCTCACCACGGGCAAGAACGGGAAACCGGTGGATGCGTGGTGGTCGGGCAAGCATCGTCATCACGGCGGCAACGTGCAGGTCATCACCGCACCCGATGGGTGGCCGCTGTGGACCTCGCAGGTGCGGCCGGGCCGCGAACACGATGTCACCGCGCTGCGCACGCACCCGTAGATGCTGCCCGCGCTGATCGACTGGACGACCGACGCCCAGCGGCCCGTGCTGGGCGATCTCGGCTACGAAGGCGAAGCCAGCCTCATCACGATCGCAGTCAAGAAGCCCGCCGACGGCCAGCTCACCGACGAACAGCGCGACGCCAACAAGGCTCACAACAGCAGAGGCGCCATCGGAGAACGCGGAAACTCCCTGCTCAAAACCACTTTCAAAGCACTGCGGCGAGTCAGCCTCTGCCCCTACCGGATCGGCGCCATCGTCGCCGCAGCCCTGGTACTACTGCACATCGAACATGGCCGCACCACCTGACCACCACACACCGCTACTCGGAACGGCTCAATGAGCCCGGGCGGCCCGTGACTACGACAAGATCATCGCGGAACCAGAAGCCGGCGGCCGACTTCGCCAGGCAGGGCACGCTGAAATCGGCAGTGACGGCCAAGATGTTCTGTGGTCAAGCGGGCTGGGATATAGCGAGCGTTGGCTCCGAGATGTTCGGCGGCCCCGAATGTACCAACGAGCTGCCCATCGGAAGGCTGGTCCGGGATATGCGCTACGTCTCGATTATCGAAGGCGGCGATGATGTTCTGCGTGATCTGATTTTCAGCCGGTTCGTAATACCTGTGCCGTGCCGATCGTAGCTGGGGACCGCAGTTCGGTGTCGTGCGGAGAGAAAGGTGATGGAGGTCGATCAGGACATCTGCCGAACCCGTGATGCCTGATGTGATGTCCATCGGCAACGCACATGATGTTTTTCCGTAAGCATCCCACGAAGCTTTTTCAGCTCGGCCGCGCCGACACCGTGGGCGCGCATCGTTGTCGACTCGATGTACGAGCGGCCCCGGCAGGGTGGCCGACTCGATTGCGCTGTAGTTCAGCACCCGCACACTCATGATGCTGTACCTGATTGGACGCCCAGCCCGTAACTATTCATCAATCTAAATGTGATGTATCGGCGCAAACTGCTGAGATCGTGTCGCAACGCTGTGCGGCTCAGTTGCTGTCGCGTGAAATACGGAGCGATGACCGTGATGACGAATAAATCCGATACCACCAATAAAGACGATCGTGCGATTGCGATCATCGGACCGGCTTGCCGACTGCCGCAGGCAGCGAATCCAGCGTATATTGCATGATCCGGGCCAGGGCGTGAACAATGACTGTGCCTAGTTCCCTTGCGCAGGGAGATTCTGCAGCTGGTTTACGAACGGGCTGCTGTGGCGCTGGCTGCTGTGCAGTACGTGGAGTTGCACGGCACCGGGACCAAGGTCGGGGACCCGATCGAGGCTGCCACTTTGGGAGCGGCGCTCGGGTCGGCGCGGTCGGTCGATGATCCGTTGCTGGTGGGGTCGGCCAAAACCAATGTGGGTCATCTCGAGGGGGCCGCGGGTATCGTCGGTCTACTCAAAGCAGTCTTGAGCATTGAACATTGACTGCTGCCTGCGAGCTTGAATTTCGCGACCCTCAAACCCGAAGATTGCTCTCGAAGAGTTGAACCTGCGGGTCCACACTGCGCCGGGACCCTGGCCGCACGTCGATCGGACGTTGGTTGCGGGGGCGTCTTCGTTCGGCATGGGGCGCCAACTGTCATGTGGTGCTGTCCCAGGCTCCCCTGGATGGGGTGGATGCCAGTGCTGGGACGATGCTGGTGGCCGGGTGGATGGTGTTGTACCGTGGGTGGTTTCGGGTGCGAGCTATGAGGCGTTACGTGCACAGGCGCAACGGTTGCGGTCGTTTGTGGAAGCCGGTGCGCGTGTGGTGGATGTTGGTGTGTCATTGGGTGACGACTCGGAGTGTGTTCGATCATCGTGCACGTCTGGTGTGAGTCGAATTGCGTAACCGGATCGGCACCGCTACCGAGTTGCGGTTGCCGTCGACAGTGACTTTCGATCATCCGACATCGGCGGCGCTTGCCCGGTTTTTGGTGGCCGAGCTTGTCGGGGAGGACGCCGCTGTTGTTTCGACCGCGCCCCTGGTCGCTGCCGTGGCAGACGAGCCGATTCGTATAATTGGGATGTCATGCCGGTATCCCGGTGGTGTGGTTTCACCTGAGCAATTGTGGGAGCTGGTCTTGAAATCTCGCGACAAGCTGTCGCCCGCCACAATCGCGTCCAATAGCTGTTTCATCCTCTTCTTACTTGCTATGAATCCGCCTGCTCGGCAGAATGTGCGATCTGAATCAGGCGCTGCACATCCACACTGTCGATATCCTCATCGACGTCCAGATGTGTCGACGAACTATTGGGAGTGCGCGCGAGTTGGAGTATCGCGGCAAATAGACCAGAATCTTTGAGGCGCTGAATCGGTATAGCCGCCAGCGCCTTCCCTGCTTCTGTTTTGTCAACATCGACGGTGTGCTCTGCCAAAGATGTGGCGAAGATTTCGCGCCAAAGGTGTTCGGTGAGTGTGGTGATGGTGGGGTAGTCGAAGATGATGGTGGCGGGGAGTTGCAGGCCAGTGGTGGTGTTGAGTCGGTTGCGAAGTTCGACGGCGGTGAGTGAGTCGAATCCGAGTTCTTTGAATGGTTGGTCGGTGTCGGGGGCCGGGCGGCCCAGGACCGCGGCGACTTGGGTGCGGACCAGCTCCAGCAGCGCTTGCTCACGGTCCGTGACGGGCAACAGGCGCAAACGCTGGGCCAAAGACCTGCCCGCCGGACCTGAGCGGGTGGCTTGTCGTTTCGGGACACGCATCAACTCCCGCAGGACCACCGGCACCTCGGTATCCGGGTCGCGTACACCGTTTGTGTTCAACCGCGCGGCAGTCACCGTCCCTTGAATGCCTGCCATGGCCTGGTCGAACATGCCCACAGCCTGCTCGGTGGTCATCGCGACAACACCGACCCGACGGATTCGTGCTTGATCGGAACGACCCAACTTCGCGGTCAGGGCACTGGTCTGCGCCCAGTAACCCCACTGGATCGACACGCCTGGTAGATGTTGGGCTCGGCGCCGCGACACGATCGCATCCATCGCTACGTTCGATGCGGCATAGTTGGCTTGCCCGGCCGTCCCCAATACCCCTGCGGCGGAAGAACACATCACGAACAACGCCACATCATGGTCGCGGGTGAGTTCATCCAAATATCGGGCGGTGTCGACCTTGGGGCTCCATACCCGTTCCAGTTGTTGCCGAGTCAGGTCTGTGACCAGCCCGTCGTCCAGCACGGCCGCTGCGTGCACGATACCGGTCAGTGGGTGTTGCTCCGGGATCGAGGTCAGCAACTGTGCCAGCTGACCGCGGTCGGTGACATCGCAGGACTCGATCCGAACCTGGGCCCCCAACCCTGCCAGCTCGGTGCGGAGCTCGACCGCGCCCGGGGCATCGCTGCCGTGGCGGCTGACCAGAACTACATGTCCTACTCGGTGATCGGTGATCAGGTGTCGAGCCAGGACCGATCCGGCCATTCCGGTGCCGCCGGTCACCAGCACTGTGCCCGTCGGGTCCAGCACCGGCGGCACAGTGAGCGCGATCTTGCCGGTATGACGGGCTTGGCTCATCCACCGCATAGCTTGGCGGAGTCGGCGAATATCCCACGCCGACACCGGAAGCGGTGTCAACTCGCCCGCTTCGAGCAGACCCACAATCTGGTGTAGTAGTTCCCCGATCCTTTCAGGTCCGGCCTCGGCGATTTCGAACGCCCGATAACGCGACACCGCCGGGTATTCGGTGATGACGTGTTCGGGGTCGCGGATGTCGGTTTTGCCCATCTCCACGAACCGCCCCCCGACAGCCATCAGCCGTAGCGACGCGTCGGTGAACTCACCGGCCAGACAGTTCAACACCACATCCACACCGCGACCACCGGTCACCGCCCGGAAACGTTCCTCGAACTGGAGGCTGCGGGAATCACCGAGGTGGTCCTCATCTAATCCCAACCCGCGCAACGTATCCCATTTCCTGCGACTGGCCGTGGCGAAAACCTCCGCCCCCCAATAGCGAGCCAATCGCACCGCTGCCATCCCGACTCCGCCGGTGCCGGCATGGATCAACACCGACTCACCACGACGCAATCCACCGAGATCAGCCAACCCGTACCATGCGGTGCACCAGGCCACCGGCGTCGAGGCAGCCTGCTCCCACGACCATCCGATCGGTATACCCGCCAACATCGGTTCGTCTACCACTACGATCGAACCGAGCGCACCCTGGGCGATCCCCATCACCCGATCCCCACGAGCGAAGTCGGTGACGTCATCAGCGGTATCGAGGACCACCCCGGCACACTCACCACCGAGCCGCAGACCGCTCTGGTCCAGCACCATGCCCAACCCCACGACGACATCGTGGAAGTTGAGGCCTGCGGCGCGGACCTGCACTCGTATCTGCCCTGCTGCCAGTGGGTCCAGCATTTCGGGACGGGGAGTGATCGACACGTCCAGTGCTCCCGCACCCGTGGCCTGCGCCCCCCACGCCGATACCTGCGGAATGATCAGGGTTTCATCGACCTCCGAGGTTCGTATCAATCGAGGGACGAGAATGTTGTGATCGCGTACGGCGAGCTGTGACTCGTTCGCCGCTAATGCGGCAGCCAGAACCATCGGCAGATCCTCAGCGTCGAGTTCGTCGGTGTCGGTGTCTACTAACAGGATCCGGTCGGGGTATTCGGTTTGGGCCGAGCGGATCAACCCCCATACCCCAGCACTCGGCACATCCGGTGACTGCCCGTCGGTGACCGCCACCGCGCCCTGGGTCAGCACCATCAACAGCGACGATTCCCACCGTGGTTCCGTCAACCAGGCCCGGACGATGTCCAGGACACCCGCCACCATCGTGGCGCCCGCTTCGTCCGGCAGAGCCCCACACGGGAGGACTACCACCTCCGCTATCGCCACCTCACCGGCTTCCGCCGCCACGCCCAGCGACACCAAGTCCCGATGACCAGCCAACCCCCACCGGTCGTCACCGAGCACCACCCACGACCGGGCGTCTCCACCCACACCATGGTCACCCGGCCGATCAGCAACGGGAACCGGCCGCCAGGCCAGGGTGCACAACGCATCCCGACCAGACCGCCGACCAGGCAGCTGTGCTGGATCGATCGGGCGAGTGGTCAACAACCGAATCGAAGCCACAGGTTGCCCCACCGGATCGACCGTGTCGATAGTGATCCCGTCCGCGCCGACATACCGCACCCGGACCCGGAGACCGATTGCACCCGCCGCCCGCAACGACACCCCCGCCAGCGAAAACGGCAACCGGAGCTTTCTCATCGCCTCCTGCGGTCCACCGACCCCGGCATCCTCGATCGACAACAACGGATGCAAGGCCGCATCCAGCAACGCCGGATGAATCCCGAACCGCCCGGCATCGGCCCATCCATCGGAGGGCAACTCAACCTCGGCATAGAAAGTCTGCCCGTGCTGCCAGATCTGCTGGACACCCTGGAACATTGGCCCGTAGTTGTAACCGAGAGCCGCGAGCCGTTCGTAGAAGCCGGCTACCGACACGGGCGTGGCATCTGTCGGCGGCCACTGGGCAACGTCCCAGTCTATGTCCGCTCCAACGTCACGGGTCAACATGCCGCTTGCATGCCGCGCCCACGGATCGTCGTCCGCTGCTACGCCGGTAGCCGCCGGTGGGACACGGGAATAGATTCCGAATGAACGGCGCCCCGACTCATCGGGACCGCCCAGTACCAACTGCAGGTCGATGGCCTCGTGTTCGCGCAGTGCGAGTGGCGCCTCGACCACCAGCTCCTCGATCACTTCGCAGCCGACCCGGTGACCTGCGTACAACGCCAACTCCACAAAACCGGTGCCCGGGAACAACACCGTGTCCGCTACCGCATGATCGGCCAACCACGGATGCGACTGCAGCGAGACCCGACCGGTGACCACCAGCCCACCGCCATCTGCCAACTCCACCACCGCGCCGAGCAGCGGATGCTCAGCCGAACTCAGTCCGGCCGAAGACACATCACTGGCACCTGCTGCCTCCAGCCAAAAGTGCTGGCGTTGGAAGGCGTATGTCGGCAGCTGGATCCGGCGTGCGGCCTGGCCTGCGAATATCGGTTCCCAATTGACCTGTATGCCACGCACGAATACCTGCGCCATCTCGGTCATGAACCGGCGGATGCCACCGTCACCGCGACGCAACGATCCCACCGCGGTCGCGGTATCACCGATCGTGTCCTGAATATCGGCCGCCAACACCGGATGCGGACTCACCTCGATGAACACACCATGACCCTGCTCGGCAAGGCTGCGAATACTTTCCTCGAACTGCACAGTGTCACGCAGATTCCGGAACCAGTAGTCCCCGTCCAACCCGGCCGTATCTACACATCCACCAGTAACTCCAGAATAGAACGGGATCTCTACCGCCCGCGCGGTGATCCCCGATAACTCGATCAGTAACCGATCCCGAAGCGATTCCACCGCCACCGAATGCGCCGCATAGTTCACCGGAATCCGTTTCGCCCGAACCCCTTCGGCTTCACACACGCCCACCCACTCGTCCAACGCATCAGGCTCACCCGAAACCACCACCGACGACCGACCATTCACCGCCGCGACCACCACACGACCACCCCACCTACTCAACCGCGGCTCCACCACATCCACCGGCAACGCCACCGACGCCATCCCACCCGCACCCGCCAGCACCTCACCCACCAACCGACTACGCACCACCACCACCCGCGCCGCGTCTTGCAGCGACAACACCCCCGCCACACACGCCGCGGCGACCTCACCCTGCGAATGCCCCACTACCGCATCAGGTTCCACCCCGTAAGAGCGCCACACCGCGGCCAGCGACACCATCATCGCGAACAACACCGGCTGCACCACATCCACCCGATCCAACGACGCCGCACCCCCCACACCACACACCACATCGACCAACGACCACTCCACCAACTCATCCAGCACTTGCGCACACTCGCGCATCCGCTCGGCGAATACCGGTTCGGTGTCCCACAACTCCCGGCCCATCCCCACCCACTGCGAACCCTGCCCCGGAAACACAAACACCACCTTGCCCGGCTCCCGGGAAGCCACCCCCTCCACCACATCCGATGCCGGCTCACCACCAGCCACCGCCTCCAAACCCCGCAGGAAATCGGCACGATCCCGCCCCAGAATCACCGCACGATGATCGAACACCGAACGCGTCGACACCAACGACAAACCGACATCGGCCGGGCGCAGTCCGCGATGCTGGTCGATATGGGCGGACAACCGCCGCGCCTGAGCCTGCAACGCTTCTGCGGACTTGCCCGAAACAACCCACGGCACCACAACATCGCCACGATCACTGCGGTCATCTCCGTCGGAGTCATCGATACCGGAGCCATCCATGACAGGGGGCGCCTGCTCCAAAATCAGGTGCGCGTTGGTCCCCGAAATCCCGAACGAGGACACCGCAGCCCGACGCGGATGACCCGTCACCGGCCACGACCGCGACTCGGTCAACAACCCCACCCCACCCGAAGACCAATCCACATGCGACGTCGGCTCATCCACATGCAACGTCGCCGGCAACACCCCATACCGCAACGCCTGCACCATCTTGATCACACCCGCAACACCCGCCGCCGCCTGCGTATGACCAATATTCGACTTCACCGACCCCAACCACACCGGCTCACCCCCAACCCGCCGATCCTGACCATAAGTCGCCAAAATCGCTTGCGCCTCGATCGGATCACCCAACTTCGTCCCCGTCCCATGAGCCTCCACCACATCCACATCAGCAGCCAACAACCGCGCATTCGCCAACGCCGCCCGAATCACCCGCTCCTGCGACGGACCATTCGGCGCCGTCAAACCATTCGACGCACCATCCTGATTCACCGCCGAACCCCGCACCACCGCCAACACCTCATGCCCAAGACGAACCGCATCCGACAACCGCTCCAACACCACAACACCCACACCCTCAGCCACACCCATCCCATCCGCCCCCGCCGCAAACGCCTTACACCGACCATCCGGCGACAACGCACGGTGACGACTCAAACCCACTAATGCCGAAGGAGTCGACATCACCGTCACACCGCCGGTCAATGCCATGTCACATTCACCCGATCGCAACGACGTACACGCCAAGTGCAATGCCACCAATGATGACGAACACGCCGTATCCACACTCACCGCAGGACCCAGCAACCCCAGCGCATACGCCACCCGCCCCGACACCACACTCGCCGTCGTACCGGTTATCAGATAGCCGTCGTTGTCGCAGCCCGTCCCATATAAGCGCGGCCCATAGTCAAGGGCGGTGATACCAATAAAGATCCCAGTCCTACTGCCATGCAGCGATGCCGGGTCTATCCTCGCGTGTTCAACCGCCTCCCATGCGGTCTCCAGCAACTGCCGCTGCTGCGGATCCATCGCCGACGCCTCACGCGGACTGATCCCGAAGAACTCCGCATCGAACTGGGCTGCGTCATAGAGAAATCCGCCGTCCCGCACGTAGGACTTGCCCGACTGATCCGGGTCGGGGTCATAGAGTCCGTCGAGATCCCAACCACGGTCCGAAGGGAACTTCCCCACGGCTTCCACACCCGCCGAAACTAGCTCCCATAATTTCTCTGGTGAATGAGCACTTCTGGGATACCGGCAACCTATACCCACTATCGCGATCGGTTCCCGCAGGCCCGCGTCGATTTCCCGCAGACGTTCGTGAGCAGCCTCCAACTCGGCCGCCGCGCGCTCGAGGAAGTGGCGATACTTCTCCTCGTTCACCATCCGACATCACCCCGAACCGGGAAACTGCGGTCGTCTAGGGATCGCGGAAGTTTCATGAGATCTCGAACCTTTCGAGGAAGCGAATACCTGGCAACTACTCCGCAATTCACGCTGTCGAACAATCCATAGTCCGCCCAGCCAAGAAATCTCAGGAACGGTGCGGCGCATGCCCTGCACGGAGACGTTAGGACTGGAAGCGGCGCATTCCAAGCTGATGTTCCACCCCACGGAACATCCGCTGATATCTCATATTTTTGCGGCGTGTTGCGGCGTGTTCTCGACGCTGGATTCGGTAAACGGGTGCATTGGATGGAAGACGACTGGTTGGTCGGTCTGCTGGATGCTCGGTGGGCGTTCGCGTTCGAGATGATCCTCGAAACAACGCGTGTAATTGACAAACCCTGATCGGTGTTCCGCAGGGCGGAACATTGTCTGGACGACTGCGAGCTGATGTCCGTAAGGTTTGATGTCCTGCCGCTGCTATCGCTGCGGCAACTAGGTGCCGAATGAGCGGGTGTCGATGATGTCGGCGAATTCGACGACTATTCGCCTCAGGGCTGATGAAATTCCGTTGCGCTGCCGCGAGGTGTCCGAGCCTGTGCTACGAGAGGTGGTTGGGTTACGTTGAGTAACTTGGATATGAGCGGTGCCGACGATCGCGCGGTAGCGATCGTCGGACTGTCGTGCCGGCTGCCTCACGCATCGAATCCGGAGGCCTTTTGGCGGTTACTCCGAGATGGGCAGCATGCGATCACCGAGACTCCGGCTGACCGGTGGGAGTCGGAGCCGGCCCTGGATGAGGGGATGTCGTCGCACGAACGGCTCGCCACTCGGCTGGGTGGCTTCCTCGACAGCATCGACATATTCGATGCCGGTTTCTTCGGGATCTCGCCGCGTGAGGCCAACGCGATGGACCCGCAGCAACGGTTGATGCTGGAACTGAGCTGGGAGGCGCTCGAGGATGCCGGTCTCGTTCCCAGTGCGCTCCGCGGTAGCCCGACCGGAGTGTTCGTTGGTGCGATCTGGGATGACTATGCCTCCCTGCTGTATGAGCGCGATCGCGAGGCAATCTCTCAGCACAGCATGACTGGTGTACAGCGCGGCATCATTGCCAACCGTGTCTCCTACACTCTGGGTTTACGCGGGCCCAGCATGACTGTGGACGCGGCACAGGCATCGTCGCTGGTCGCGGTCCACTTGGCCAGTGAGAGCATCCGGACCGGCGAATCCACTGTTGCTGTTGCCGGTGGGATCAATGTGAACATTCTCGCCCAGAGCACTCTTGTCGCGGCCCGGTTCGGGGGGTTGTCTCCGGATGGCCGGTGCTTCACCTTCGACGCACGGGCCAATGGCTATGTCCGCGGCGAGGGCGGTGGAGTCGTCGTGCTCAAATTGCTGTCGCAGGCGCTGGACGACGGTGACCGGGTATACTGCGTGCTCCGGGGTAGCGCGGTGAACAATGATGGTGCTACGGCAGGCTTGACTGTGCCCAGTCGTCTTGCACAGCAGGAAGTTCTGCGTCGGTCCTACCAGCGAGCCGGCGTGGCGCCTGGCGAGGTTCAGTACGTGGAGTTGCATGGCACCGGGACCAAGATCGGTGACCCGATCGAAGCCGCCGCTCTGGGGGCCGCACTCGGGTCGAATCGGCCGGTCGAGGATCCGTTGCTGGTCGGCTCGGCCAAGACCAACGTAGGCCACCTCGAGGGTGCCGCGGGTATCGTCGGCCTGCTCAAAACCGCCTTGAGCATCGATCACCGACTGCTTCCCGCGAGCTTGAACTTCGAGACCCCCAACCCCGAGATCGCGTTCGAGGAGTTGAACCTGCGGGTCTTGACCGCGCCGGGGCCGTGGCCACACGCCGACCGGCCACTGGTCGCGGGGGTGTCCTCATTCGGTATGGGCGGCACGAACTGCCATGTGGTGCTGACCGACGCGCCCCAATCATATCGCCCGCAACAAACTCGCCCGGACTCGGCATCCGTGGATACTGTTGTGCCGTGGCTGCTTTCGGGTAAAAGCGATTCGGCGTTGCGAGCTCAGGCGCGGCGGTTATCGGCGTACATCGATGAATATCCCGAGCTCCGTCCGGTGGATGTGGGTCTGTCGTTGGTAACTACGCGTTCTGTGTTTGATTGTCGTGCGGTGGTTTTGGGGCGCGATCGCGCCGATTTCGTACAGGGACTCGAGGCTGTGGCTGCCGGAGAATCGGCGCCGAACATTGTTCAACGGGCCAGCTCTGAGGGTGTGGGCAAGACAGCGTTTGTGTTTCCGGGGCAGGGTTCGCAGTGGGTGGGGATGGGTCGGGAGTTGCTGGAGTCTTGCCCGGTATTCGGGGTGGAGTTCGATCGCGTGTGTGCGGAGTTGGATCGGTGGTTGAGCCGAGACGAGTCGTGGGGTGTGGGTGTCGGGTATTCGGTGCGGGATGTGGTGTTCGGGCAGGAGGGGACACCCGCGGGTTTGCTCGATCAGACAGTGTTCACCCAGGCCGGGGTTTTCGCGGTCGAGGTCGGGTTGTATCGGGTGTTGGAGTCACTCGGTGTTGTGCCGGATTTTCTGGTGGGGCATTCGATCGGGGAGATCGCGGCGGCACATGTAGCGGGCGTTCTATCGCTGCAGGATGCATGCGTGTTGTTGGCGGCGCGGGGCCGGTTGATGCGGGAGTTGCCGGCGGGAGGTGCGATGGCCGCGTTGGGGGTGTCGGCGGAGCGGGTGTTGCCGTTGCTGGTGGGTTATGCGGATCAGGTGGGTGTGGCGGCGGTGAACACCCCGGGCTCGGTGGTGGTTTCCGGTGCCGGTGACGTTGTTGCTGATATTGCGGCGCGGGTCGCGGAGACTGGTGCGCGAACCAAAGCGTTGACCGTGTCGCACGCGTTTCATTCGCCGTTGATGGAGCCGATGCTGGACCGATTCCAGGACGTTCTGGCGGGGTTGACGTTTCACGCTCCAGCGATTCCGATCGTGTCGACAGTGACCGGTGAGCTCGCCACCGCAGCGCAGTTGTGCACACCAGGCTATTGGATGGATCACGCACGCCGGACGGTGCGATTCGCTGATGCGATCGCCTGGCTGGCAGGGCATGAGGCGACGGTCTTCCTGGAAACCGGCCCTGGCGGCGCATTGACCACCGCGGTCTCGGAGTGTTGGTTGGAGAATCCGAACACACCCGAGCGGGAGCCAGCGGTGGTTCCGGTGTTACGGCGCGATCGGCACGAGGCGGTGTCGTTGTCGACCGCAGTAGCCGAGGTGTTCGTGGCTGGTGTGGATGTTGATTGGGCCGCAATGTTTGCTGGTACGGGCGCACGACGGGTGCAACTACCTACCTACGCATTCCAGGGCCAGCGGTTCTGGTTGGGCAGTGGCACTGGTGGTGTGTCCTCGGCGAGGTCGGGGGCAGTGGATCATCCGTTGTTGGGTGTGGGGGTGCAGTTGGTCGACGGTCCCGGCACCGTATCGACGGGCAGAACGTCGTTGGTGCAGCGGCTCGTCCGGATGCCGGAGGCCGAGCGGTATCGGATGGTGCTCGAGTTGGTGCGTACGGAAGCGGCTGTGACACTGGGATATTCCAGTGCTGAGGCGGTGGGTGCGGACAGGACGTTCAAGGACATCGGCTTTGATTCGCTGACCGCTGTGGAGCTTCGCAATCGGATAAGTACTGCTACCGACCTGCGGTTGTCCTCGACTGTGACTTTTGATTATCCGACCCCGAAGGCTTTGAGCAACCATGTGGTGGTCGAGCTGGTGGGGGCGGCCATGGATGTTGTTTCGACCGAGCCCATCGTTGCGGTGCTGGATGAGCCGATCGCGATTATCGGTATGTCGTGTCGCTATCCCGGTGGTGTTGACTCACCGGAACGGTTGTGGGACCTCGTCTGCAGTGGGGCCGACGCGGTCGGTGAGTTCCCTACTGATCGTGGTTGGGATGTCGAGGGGCTCGACGACCCGAATCCCGACCGGTCAGGGACATCCACCACTCGGCACGGCGGATTCCTTTACGACGCCGCCGAATTCGATGCGGAGTTCTTCGGGATCAGCCCGCGCGAGGCATTGGCAATGGATCCGCAGCAGCGGTTGCTGCTGGAAACCGCTTGGGAGGCTTTGGAGCGGGCAGGTGTGGATCTGGTGTCGATGCGGGGCAGCAAGACCGGCGTATTCACGGGTTTCATGCCGCAGGATTACGGACCGCGCCTGTATGCGGAAACCCACGACAGCGGTGGCTACTTACTGACCGGCACTACCGGCAGTGTCTTATCCGGCCGGATCGCATACACGTTGGGCTTAGAAGGGCCTGCGATCAGTGTGGATACCGCGTGTTCATCGTCGTTGGTGGCATTACACATGGCGGTGAGTGCATTGCGTACGGGTGAGTGCGACATGGCACTGGCCGGTGGTGTGACAGTGATGTCGACGCCGGGGCTGTTCGTCGAGTTCTCGCGCCAGGGAGGGCTCTCCAAAGATGGCCGGTGTAAATCCTTCGGTGCCGGGGCAGACGGCACCGGGTGGTCTGAAGGTGTCGGCCTGTTGGCAGTGGAGCGGCTGTCCGATGCTCGGCGTCATGGGCACGAAGTGCTGGCGGTAGTGCGGGGTTCCGCGGTGAATCAGGATGGTGCGTCGAATGGTTTGACGGCGCCGAATGGTCCCTCGCAAGAGCGAGTGATTCGTGCCGCGTTGCTGAACGCCGGCCTGGCCGCGACTGCTGTGGATGTAGTGGAGGCGCATGGGACAGGAACTCGGTTGGGTGATCCGATTGAGGCGCAAGCAATTTCGGCAACCTATGGTCGCGACCGACCGGAAGGTGAGCCGTTGTGGTTGGGGTCGGTGAAGTCGAATATCGGTCATACAATCGCGGCGGCGGGCGTCGCGGGTGTGATTAAGATGGTGCAGGCGATACGTCATGGCGTGTTGCCGGCGACGTTGCATGTCGATGAGCCGACATCGCATGTGGACTGGTCTTCCGGTCGAGTCCGGTTGTTGACCGAGTCGCGGCCGTGGCCGGTGACGGAGCATCCGCGTCGGGCTGCGGTGTCCTCGTTTGGTATTTCGGGGACCAATGCCCACCTCATTGTGGAGCAAGCACCACCGGAACCGGATGTTTCCGGCCGGATTCCCTTCGGTGAAGATGCCGATGACAGTGGTGCTGGTGCTGGACTGAATGCTGTTGTGCCGTGGATTGTGTCGGGTAACTCCGAAGAGGCGTTGCGGGCCCAGGCGCAGCGTTTGCGGTCTCATGCCGATGCCGATGCCGATGCCGATGCCGATGCCGATGCCAGGTTGGGTGTGGCCGATGTGGGTTTGTCGTTGGTGTCGACGCGTTCGAGGTTTGATCATCGTGCGGTGATTCTGGGGCGGGATCGTGCCGATTTCCTGCGGGGTTTGGAGGCGGTGGCTGGTGGTGAGCCGGCATCGGATGTGGTGGAGGGCGTGGCTTCGCGGGAGCCGGGCAAGGTGGTGTTTGTGTTTCCGGGGCAGGGTTCGCAGTGGGTGGGGATGGGCCGGGAGTTGCTGGATTCTTCGCCGGTATTCGCTGAACAGATGAATGCGTGTGCGGTTGCTCTAGAGGAGTTGGTGGAGTGGTCGTTGATGGATGTGGTGTGTGGTGTGGGGGGTGCGGCGTCGTTGGATCGGGTGGATGTGGTGCAGCCGGTGTTGTTCGCGATGATGGTGTCGCTGGCCGCGGTGTGGCGCTCTTACGGGGTGGAACCTGATGCGGTAGTGGGGCATTCGCAGGGTGAGGTCGCCGCGGCGTGTGTGGCGGGGGTGTTGTCGCTGCAAGACGCGGCGCGGGTGGTGGTGGTGCGTAGTCGGTTGGTGGGTGAGGTGCTGGCGGGTGCGGGTGGGATGGCGTCGGTGGCGTTGCCGGTGGATGTGGTGGAGCCGCGGTTGAGTAGGTGGGGTGGTCGTGTGGTGGTCGCGGCGGTGAATGGTCGGTCGTCGGTGGTGGTTTCGGGTGAGCCTGATGCGTTGGACGAACTGGTGAGCGTGTGTGAAGCCGAAGGGGTTCGGGCGAAACGGATTCCGGTGAACTATGCGGCGCATTCGGTGGCGGTGGAGTCGCTTCGGGATCGGTTACTGCTCGAGTTATCGGGGATCACCGCGCGGGCGGTAGAGATCCCGTTCTATTCTGGAGTTACTGGTGGATGTATGGATACGGCCGGGTTGGACGGGGACTACTGGTTCCGGAATCTGCGTGCGACTGTGCGGTTCGAGGAAAGTATTCGCAGCCTTGCCGAGCAGGGTCATGGTGTGTTCATCGAGGTGAGTCCGCATCCGGTGTTGGCGGCCGATATTCAGGACACGATCGGTGATACCGCGACCGCGGTGGGATCGTTGCGACGCGGTGACGGCGGTTTATACCGGTTCATGACCGAAGTCGCGCATGCGTATGTGTTTGGGGTACAGGTTGATTGGGAGCAGGTGTTCGCTGGTACGGGGGCGCGGCGAGTCGAGCTACCGACATACGCGTTCCAACGCCAACGCTTTTGGTTGGACAGCGGCAGCACCGGTGACGTGACCGCGGCGGGGCTGGGTTCGGTGCATCATCCGTTGCTGGGCGCGGCGGTGCAGTTGGCCGACGGTGGTGGCACCGTATTGACAGGGAGATTATCGCTCGCGTCGCATCCATGGCTGGCTGATCATGTGGTGTCGGGCCGAGTGTTGTTGCCGGGCACCGCGTTTGTGGAATTGGCTTTGCGCGCCGGTGACGAGGTCGGCTGCGCTGTGGTGGACGAGTTGACGTTGGAGGCGCCGCTGATTCTGCCCGCCGCGGGGGCGGTGCACATTCAGGTTGTGGTGGGCGATGCCGATGAGTCGGGGCATCGAGCGTTCACTGTGCACTCCCGGTTGGTCGATTGCGCGGCGGACAATCCGTGGACCCGGCATGCCAGCGGGGTCCTTGCGATGGCCATCGAGTCGGCGGTGGCCGGGTTCGACCTCATCGAGTGGCCGCCCGCTGGTGCGACGCAGATCCCCATCGACGGTGCGTATGACCAGCTGGCACACGGTGGCTACGAGTATGGGCCAGCTTTTCAGGGGCTGCGGGCAGCGTGGCGACGTGGCGAGGAACTCTTCGCTGAGGTCTGCCTGCCCGATGAACTCGACATGGTCGCGGGAGACCTCGGTCTGCACCCGGTTTTGCTGGACGCGGCATTGCATGTGGTGGTGATGCGGGCGAGTACGGGGGTGGCGGGGACGCTGATCCCGTTCGCATGGTCGGGAGTGTCTTTGCACGCGGTAGGTGCAACGATGTTGCGGGTGCGGGTCGCTCCGGCCAGCGGGGACGCGGTGTCGCTGCAGGCTTGTGATGGCGCGGGCGCGCCCGTGGTCTCTGTCGAGTCACTGGTGTTGCGGCCGCTCTCGGACGAGGGACTCGATTCGGTCGGCGCCGGTGACCACGAATCGTTGTATCAGGTGGACTGGACCGACCTGCTGAACCTGCCCGAACCGGCGCCAGCAGCGGCACATTGGGTGGTGCTGGGGCAGTCCGACCTGGCCGCGGCATTGTCGGTGACCGATGCCGTGGTGCAGTCCCGCGCGGATCTGGCCGCGATTTTTACGGCAGAGGGCACCCCCGATACGGTGCTGGTCGAATGCCACGCACTTGGCTGGGCACCGGGCGATGTCGCGGCGGCGGTGCACCGCGTACTCGAGTTGACACAGGAGTGGTTGGCGCAGAAGCGGTTCGCTTCGTCTCGACTGGTCTTCCTGACTCGTGGCGCGGTGAGCACCGAGCATGGTGAGGATGTCACCGATCCGGCGTGTGCGGCGGTCTGGGGGTTGGTGCGTTCGGCGCAGACCGAGCACCCAGGTCAGTTCGTCCTGGCGGATCTCGAGGACGCGGGGTCGGTTGCCGTGTTGCCGAGGGCGTTGGCTACGGACGAACCCCAGCTTGCGCTACGCGCTGGGACAGCGCGGGTTCCCCGGCTGACGCGTGCCGTGCGCGAAGCGGGGGTGACGCTGCCCACCGATCCGCTCGGGTGGCGAATCGGCCCCGGCGGCCAGGGAGCATTCGACTCACTTGTCGTTGTCGATACCGATGCGGCGGCGCCGCTGCTTGAAGGACACATCCGGGTATCGGTGCGCGCGGCGGGCATGAACTTCCAGGATGTGGTGATCACGTTGGGCATGGTGCCCGGCCGTCGAGTCATCGGTATCGAGGGCGCGGGTGTGGTGTTGGAGGTCGGGCCCGGTGTGCACCGACTGCGAGCCGGCGATCGGGTGATGGGTATGTTCGCGGGTGCGTTCAGTCCGGTCGCGGTGACCGATCAGCGGATGCTGGTGCGGATCCCTGTCGGTTGGTCGTTCGTCACGGCGGCGTCGGTGCCTGTGGTGTTCCTGACTGCCTACCATGGGCTGCGCGAGTTGGCTGATCTGCGCGCTGGTGAGTCGTTGTTGGTACACGCGGCCGCGGGTGGGGTCGGTATGGCCGCGATTCAGCTGGCCGAGCATTGGGGTGCGCAGGTATTCGCCACCGCGAGCCCACCCAAATGGGAGACGGTACGAGGACTCGGTATCGATGGAGAGCACATCGCCTCCTCGCGTGATCTGGACTTCGAACAGCGATTCCTCGATGCCACCGGTGGGCGGGGTATGGATGTGGTGTTGGACTCGCTCGCGGGGAAGTTCGTGGATGCCTCCCTGCGTCTGCTGCCGCGGGGTGGCCGTTTCGTCGAGATGGGCAAGACCGATATCCGTGACGCCGACATGATCGCCACACACTATGACGGTGTCCGCTACCAGGCGTTCGATCTGCTGACGGTAGATCCGGACCGGATCCAGGACATGTTGCGAGCGTTGCTGGATCTCTTCGATCGTGGTGCGCTCCGTCCGCTACCTGTCCGGACGTGGGATCTGCGGCACGCGCCGGAGGCAATGCGTTATCTGGGTGAAGCGCGTCATGTGGGCAAGGTTGTACTGACTGTGCCTCGGTTGCTGGATCCGGTGGGCACGGTGTTGGTCACCGGCGCGACGGGCACGTTGGGCAAGTTGGTTGTTGAACATCTGGTCACCGAGTGGAGCATGCGACATTTCTTGCTGGTCAGCCGTAGTGGGCCGGATGCGCCGGGCTCGGGTGAGTTGATCGCCGCGTTGACCGAGCTGGGGGCCCAAGTCCGGATCGAGGCCTGCGATGTGGCCGACCGTCATGCTTTGACGAGGCTGTTGAGCACTGTTGCGGTGGAGCATCCGCTGACCGCGGTGGTGCATGCGGCGGGTGTGCTCGACGACGGCCCGATCGAGTCGTTGACCCCGCAGCAAGTCGATCGAGTATTGCGCGCGAAGGTCGACGGGGCGGTCAATCTTCACGAATTGACGTGTACGGCCGATCTGGCCGCGTTCGTATTGTTCTCCTCGATCGCCGCGACGTTAGGGACCGCGGGACAAGGTAACTACGCCGCGGCCAACGCATTCCTCGACGGTCTGGCGCAGCACCGTCGGACAGCAGGGTTGCCGGCCACCTCGCTGGCTTGGGGACTGTGGGCCGAAGGGTCCGCCATGACCGAGCACATGACCGCCATGGATCTGAAACGGTTCGCCATGGCCGGTGTGATGCCGCTGACCACCGAGCAGGGTTTAGCTCTGTTCGACGAGGCATTACGAGCCGGCGAGGCGGCAGTGGTAGCCGCCCAGCTGGATCTGCCCGGGCTGCGTATTCGAGCGGGCTCGCAGCCAGTGCCCCCGCTGCTACGTGGGTTGTCGCGGCGGGCACCGGCCCGGCGGTCGGTCGCTCACGGTCGTGGTGGACGTTCGTTGTCGCTGGTGCAGCGGCTTGTCGGGATGTCGCAGGTCGAGCGGGAGCGGGTGGTGCTCGAGTTGGTACGTGCGGAAGCTGCTGTGACGTTGGGGCATTCGAGTGTTGAGGCGGTGGGTGCGGATCGGGTGTTCAAGGAGATCGGGTTCGATTCGCTGACTGCTGTGGAGTTTCGTAATCGGTTGAGTACTGCGGTGGGGTTGCGTTTGCCATCGACTTTGATTTTCGATTATCCGACTCCGGCGGTTCTGGGTAGCTACTTAGTGGTCGAGCTTGTTGGGGCGGATGCTGGTGTTATTTCGACGGCTCCCGCGGTTGTTGCGGTGATGGATGAGCCGATCGCGATTATCGGTATGTCGTGCCGGTACCCGGGTGGTATTGATTCGCCGGAGCGGTTGTGGGAGTTGGTTTCCACTGGAGTGGATGCGATCGGGAAGTTCCCTTCGGATCGTGGTTGGGATCTCGAGGGCCTCTACGACCCTGATCCCGACCAGTCGGGAAAGACTTATGCGCTGGGCGGCGGATTTCTGCACGACGCCGCCGAGTTCGACGCGGATTTCTTCGGGATCAGTCCGCGTGAGACCTTGGCGATGGATCCGCAGCAGCGGTTGCTGCTGGAGGCGGCTTGGGAGGTGCTGGAACGGGCGGGTGTGGATCCGGTGTTGTTGCGGGGCAGCAAAACCGGCGTGTTCGCGGGGGTGATACCCCAGGACTACGGACCACGCCTGCACGATCCGAACCAAGGCACTGACGGCTACCTCATGACCGGTCGCACGACCAGCGTCGTGGCAGGACGGCTCGCATACACATTCGGGTTGGAAGGGCCCGCGGTGAGTGTGGATACGGCGTGTTCGTCATCATTGGTGGCATTGCACTTGGCGTGTACGTCGTTGCGATCGGGTGAATGTGACATGGCATTGACCGGCGGTGTGACGGTGATGGCCGATCCCTTCGTGTTGCTTGAACTGAGTCGTCAGCGTGCGTTGTCGGGGGATGGTCGGTGTAAGGCGTTTGCTGGGGCTGCGGATGGTTTCGGTATCGCTGAGGGTGTGGGTGTTGTGGTGTTGGAGCGGTTGTCGGATGCGGTTCGTCTTGGGCATGAGGTGTTGGCGGTGGTGCGGGGTTCGGCGGTGAATCAGGATGGTGCGTCGAATGGTTTGACGGCGCCGAATGGTCCGTCGCAGGAGCGGGTGATTCGGGCGGCGTTGGCGAATGCGCGGTTGTTGGCTGCTGATGTGGATGTGGTGGAGGCTCATGGGACGGGGACGAAGTTGGGTGATCCGATCGAGGCGCAAGCGATTTTGGCGACTTATGGTCAGGATCGGCGGGTTGGGGGTGAGCCGGTGTGGTTGGGGTCGGTGAAGTCGAATATTGGTCATACGCAGGCGGCGGCGGGTGTTGCGGGTGTGATCAAGATGGTGCAGGCGATACGTCATGGGGTGTTGCCGGCGACGTTGCATGTGGATGAGCCGACGTCGCATGTGGATTGGTCTTCGGGTGGGGTGGGGTTGTTGACCGAGTCGCGGTCGTGGCCGGTGACGGGTCATCCGCGTCGGGCTGCGGTGTCCTCGTTCGGGATTTCGGGGACCAACGCGCACCTGATTTTGGAGCAGGCGCCCCCTGTCATGGATGGCTCCGGTATCGATGACTCCGACGGAGATGACCGCAGTGATCGTGGCGATGTTGTGGTGCCGTGGGTTGTTTCGGGCAAGTCCGCAGAAGCGTTGCAGGCTCAGGCGCGGCGGTTGTCCGCCCATATCGACCAGCATCGCGGACTGCGCCCGGCCGATGTCGGTTTGTCGTTGGTGTCGACGCGTTCGGTGTTCGATCATCGTGCGGTGATTCTGGGGCGGGATCGTGCCGATTTCCTGCGGGGTTTGGAGGCGGTGGCTGGTGGTGAGCCGGCATCGGATGTGGTGGAGGGGGTGGCTTCCCGGGAGCCGGGCAAGGTGGTGTTTGTGTTTCCGGGGCAGGGTTCGCAGTGGGTGGGGATGGGCCGGGAGTTGTGGGACACCGAACCGGTATTCGCCGAGCGGATGCGCGAGTGTGCGCAAGTGCTGGATGAGTTGGTGGAGTGGTCGTTGGTCGATGTGGTGTGTGGTGTGGGGGGTGCGGCGTCGTTGGATCGGGTGGATGTGGTGCAGCCGGTGTTGTTCGCGATGATGGTGTCGCTGGCCGCGGTGTGGCGCTCTTACGGGGTGGAACCTGATGCGGTAGTGGGGCATTCGCAGGGTGAGGTCGCCGCGGCGTGTGTGGCGGGGGTGTTGTCGCTGCAAGACGCGGCGCGGGTGGTGGTGGTGCGTAGTCGGTTGGTGGGTGAGGTGCTGGCGGGTGCGGGTGGGATGGCGTCGGTGGCGTTGCCGGTGGATGTGGTGGAGCCGCGGTTGAGTAGGTGGGGTGGTCGTGTGGTGGTCGCGGCGGTGAATGGTCGGTCGTCGGTGGTGGTTTCGGGTGAGCCTGATGCGTTGGACGAGTGGGTGGGCGTGTGTGAAGCCGAAGGGGTTCGGGCGAAACGGATTCCGGTGAACTATGCGGCGCATTCGGTGGCGGTGGAATCGCTTCGGGATCGGTTACTGATCGAGTTATCGGGGATCACCGCGCGGGCGGTAGAGATCCCGTTCTATTCTGGAGTTACTGGTGGATGTGTAGATACGGCCGGGTTGGACGGGGACTACTGGTTCCGGAATCTGCGTGACACTGTGCAGTTCGAGGAAAGTATTCGCAGCCTTGCCGAGCAGGGTCATGGTGTGTTCATCGAGGTGAGTCCGCATCCGGTGTTGGCGGCCGATATTCAGGACACGATCGGTGATACCGCGACCGCGGTGGGATCGTTGCGTCGCGGTGACGGTGGCATCCGCCGGTTCATGACCGAGATGGCGCAGGTATTCGTGCGTGGCATACCGGTCGACTGGAAACGCAGGTTCACCGGTATCGCAGCACGGCGGGTCGAGCTACCGACGTATGCCTTCCAACACCAACACTTTTGGTCGGACAGCAGCAGCGCCGGTGATATGTCCACGGCGGGGTCGAGTTCGGCGGATCGTCGAATGCTGGGCGCGATGGTGCAGTTGGCCGACGGTCACGGCACCGTATGGACAGGGAGATTGTCGCTCGGGTCACAGCCGTGGCTGGCGGACCACACGGTGGCAGGCATCGTCGTACTGCCCGGTGCGGCTCTGGTGGAACTCGCGCTCCGGGCAGGCAGCCAGCTCGGGTGTGACGTATTGGAGGAACTCACCATCTACACCCCTGTCACTGTGGCGCCGGATGGCGAGGTGGTGCTGCAACTGCGCATCGAATCGGCAGATGAATCCGGACGGCGAGCGCTGACGGTACACACCTGCCCCTCGCCTGCCGTTGCCGGTTCGGACAGTGTCTGGACGAGCCATGCCACAGGTGTCCTGATACTCGGCGCAGCAGAGCTTCTCCACAACGGTCCCGCGTCGACTGAGCAGATGTGGCCGCCGGCGGATGCTACCCCGGTGGATACCGACGATCTCTACGAGCGTTTCATTGCATCCGGAATCGGCTACGGTCCCGCCTTTCTAGGAATTCGAGCCGCCTGGTCGCAGGGCGACGAGATATTCACCGACGTGGTTTTGCCGGCAGAGGTGCACGCCGATGGTGAGCAGTTCGGCATGCACCCGGCATTGCTGGACGCCGCGTTCCAGGCTGCGTTGGCCTTCGAGTTCGATGGTCGACATGGTCGGGATGGGAGCCACCCCTGGATGCCGTTCACTTTCTCCGGCGTGCGCCTGCACACCGCCGGTGCCTCAGCCTTGCGGGTGCGGGCAGCCCGAACCGGGCCCAGCTCGGCACTCGTACAGCTGACCGACGATGCCGGCGCTCCGGTCGCTTCCGTCGACTCCGTGGTCCTTCGACCGATTACCGCCGACGGCTTCAAGCAGGCCTATTCCACCGCCCATCAATGGCTGTTCCAACTGAACTGGATTCCCTTGCGCGGCGCGACGGCTTCG
Source organism: Nocardia sp. CA-128927 (assembly GCF_050955855.1). NCBI lineage: Bacteria > Bacillati > Actinomycetota > Actinomycetes > Mycobacteriales > Nocardiaceae > Nocardia > Nocardia sp. CA-128927. The sequence goes on from NZ_CP192087.1 coordinate 2,319,392, forward strand.
GCAACGGAAATCCATTGGGCCGTCCTGGGCGACACTGCCGCGACCTCGGGTATTCCGCTTGACACCCTCGGCGTCGGTACCCACACCTATCTGGACCTGGCGGCACTTCGGGCCGAAACCCGTACCGTCGGCGCGACGACAACAACCGCTACGTTGCTGCCCTGTCGGCCACAGCAGCACGATGAGAGTCCGGAAACCGTTGCCGCGGCGACGCATATCGCTACCGGGCAAGTCCTGCGGTTCATCCAAGAGTGGCTCGCCGACCCCGAGTTGAGTTCGTCGCCGCTGGTCGTGCTCACCTTCGGTGCCGTCACCGCGGCACCCGGGGACGCCGCCATCGATGTAGTCCACGCGCCGCTGTGGGGACTGATCAGGTCGGCCCAGGAAGAGCACCCTGGGCACATCATCATTGTCGACCTGGACGATCACTCATCGTCGTGGGAGGCGCTGTCCGCCGGTGTGGCCGACTCTCTAGCCGCCGACGAAACCCAATTGACCATTCGTCATGGCAGCGTCTACGTTCCTCGGCTGGCCCGAGTGGCGGCAACAGACCCTGTCGCTTCTGCACGCGGCGATGATCCGGCGGGCACGGTGCTGATCACCGGAGGCACCGGAACCTTGGGCCGGATTCTGGCCCGGCACTTGGTTACTGAGCACGGCATGCGGAACATAATCCTTGCCAGCAGACGCGGCCCAGATGCCGAAGGCATCGCAGACGTCCAAGTCGAGCTCGATCGGCAAGGCGCTGAGATCCGGGTGGTCGCCTGCGACGCCGCGGATCGCGAGGCCTTGGCGCAACTGCTCGACTCCATACCGGCCGATCACCCACTTACTACCGTCATCCACGTTGCGACGACACTCGACGACGTCCCGGTGGCGACCCTGAGCGCCGATAGCCTTGAACGGGTACTGCGGCCGAAAGTCGATGCCGCACTGAATTTGCACCACCTCACGCGGCATCTCCCGCTCACCGAGTTCATCCTTTTCTCGTCTATTCAGGGCATTCTCGGGGGCCGCAGCCGAGCGAACTACGCTGCGGCCAACACGTTCCTCGATGCCTTGGCCGAGCATCGTCGCACCCACGGATTGCCTGCCGTTTCCGTGGCGTGGGGATGGTGGGCACCGCGCAGCGGCTCGGAGGGCAGACTGACAACGAACGAACTGGAGCATACGATTCGCTACCTCGAGCCCCTTGCGGCTGGCGAGGGCATGGAATTGTTCGATATCGCTCGGCGCAGTGGGCAACCGGTGGTCGTGGCGGCCCGACTCAGCCGCACCCCCCTCCAGGAAACGGCCGGTGCCGTGCCCACACCGATGCGCGCCCTGCTCAGAGCCCGCGCCCACGTCCGCAAGCCTCCAGAAAAAGGCGCGGCCTCGTGGGTGGAGGCGCTGACGCGCCTTTCTGAACATGAACAATATGAGCGCCTTGTCAAACTGGTGCGGACAACGGTCGCCGCCATCTTGAGGCTGCCCGCGGAGGCGGTTCCGGTAGATCGTGCATTTCTGGAAATCGGCCTCGACAGCTTGATGGCCGTGGAGCTTCGGAAGAGGCTCACTGCGGATACTGGATTGCGGCTGCCCGCGACCATTGCCTTCGACCATCCCACTGCGGACCGCCTCGCTCGACACCTGCACGCGGAACTCGCTCCCAACGTCCGAAAAAAGGAAGAGAGCGGAGTTCAGGACGAGGCGTCGATCCGGCGAGCCTTGGCGACCATTCCGCTGAGCCGACTGCGGGCTGCCGGACTGACGAACCAACTGATGGAACTCGCCGGGCAAGATCATGATCACCGGCCTCCCGGTCACCTTCACGATCAAATCGACGCGCTGGGTGTCGCGGGTTTGGTGGAAATGGCTGTGGGCTCTCACAAATCGCAAGAGGGGGATCAAATCTCATGACGGTGCCGTATGACGACGTCGTGAACGCGCTGCGACTCTCATTGCAGGAAACCGCCCGTCTTCGCGAGGAGCATGAACAGCTCTCCTCGGCAATCAACGACCCCATCGCGATACTGGGAATCGGCTGTAGATTTCCTGGAAAAATAAGATCGCCGGAAAATCTGTGGAATCTCGTTGCCGACGGCCGGGATGCCATTGGTGATTTCCCTGGAAATCGTGGCTGGAACATCGACGAGCTCTATGATCCAGATCCAGCCCAGGCGGGAAAAATATATGTGCGGCAAGGCGGTTTCTGTGACGATGCCGCCGAATTCGATGCGGCGTTTTTCGGCATCAGCCCACGTGAGGCGCTGGCGATGGACCCCCAGCAGCGGTTGCTACTCGAAGTGGCATGGGAGGCAATCGAGCACGCGGGTATCGACGCGTTATCGCTGAGTGGCAGTAAGGCAGGGACATTTTTCGGATTTTCCGGCGAGGAGTTTCGCGATGTGATTCCCGTCGCCCCACCTGAGCTCGAGGCGAATATTCTTTTCGGCGGTATGAGCTGTGTGGCATCGGGGCGGGTCGCATACACCTTCGGCTTCGAAGGCCCTGCCATCAGCGTGGACACCGCCTGTTCCTCGTCACTGGTTTCCATACACCTGGCATGCCAGTCTCTGCGCACCGGCGAATGCACCCTCGCACTGGCCGGCGGGGTCACCCTGCGCACGGCCACCACCATGTTCACGACGTTCGCCCGCCAGCGAGGTCTGTCGCCGGATGGTCGGTGTAAGGCGTTTGCGGCGGGGGCGGATGGGATGGGTGTGGCTGAGGGTGTGGGTGTTGTGGTGTTGGAGCGGTTGTCGGATGCGGTTCGTCTTGGGCATGAGGTGTTGGCGGTGGTGCGGGGTTCGGCGGTGAATCAGGATGGTGCGTCGAATGGTTTGACGGCGCCGAATGGTCCGTCGCAGGAGCGGGTGATTCGGGCGGCGTTGGCGAATGCGCGGTTGTTGGCTGCTGATGTGGATGTGGTGGAGGCTCATGGGACGGGGACGAAGTTGGGTGATCCGATCGAGGCGCAAGCGATTTTGGCGACTTATGGTCAGGATCGGCGGGTTGGGGGTGAGCCGGTGTGGTTGGGGTCGGTGAAGTCGAATATTGGTCATACGCAGGCGGCGGCGGGTGTTGCGGGTGTGATCAAGATGGTGCAGGCGATACGTCATGGGGTGTTGCCGGCGACGTTGCATGTGGATGAGCCGACGTCGCATGTGGATTGGTCTTCGGGTGGGGTGGGGTTGTTGACCGAGTCGCGGTCGTGGCCGGTGACGGGTCATCCGCGTCGGGCTGCGGTGTCCTCGTTCGGGATTTCGGGGACCAACGCGCACCTGATTTTGGAGCAGGCGCCCCCTGTCATGGATGGCTCCGGTATCGATGACTCCGACGGAGATGACCGCAGTGATCGTGGCGATGTTGTGGTGCCGTGGGTTGTTTCGGGCAAGTCCGCAGAAGCGTTGCAGGCTCAGGCGCGGCGGTTGTCCGCCCATATCGACCAGCATCGCGGACTGCGCCCGGCCGATGTGGGTTTGTCGTTGGTGTCGACGCGTTCGGTGTTTGATCATCGTGCGGTGATTCTGGGGCGGGATCGTGCCGATTTCCTGCGGGGGCTCGAGGCGGTGGCTGGCGGGGAGCCGGCACCGGATGTGGTGGAGGGCGTGGCTTCGCGGGAGCCGGGCAAGGTGGTGTTTGTGTTTCCGGGGCAGGGTTCGCAGTGGGTGGGGATGGGCCGGGAGTTGCTGGATTCTTCGCCGGTATTCGCGTCTGAGTTCGACCGTGTGTGCTCGGAGTTGGACCGATGGTTGAGTCGAGATGAATCGTGGGGCGCGGGTGTGGAGTATTCGGTGCGGGATGTGATGTTCGCGCAGGTGGGGACACCGGCAGCGGGTTTGTTGGATCAAACGGTGTTCACGCAGGCGGGAGTATTTGCGGTCGAGGTCGGGTTGTATCGGGTGTTGTGGTCGCTGGGTATCGTGCCGGATTTTTTGGTGGGGCATTCGATCGGGGAGATCGCTGCGGCGTATGTGGCGGACGTGGTGTCTTTGCGGGATGCGTGTGTGTTGTTGGTAGCGCGGGCTCGGTTGATGCAGGGTTTGCCCGCGGGAGGCGCGATGGCTGCTCTTGGTGTGTCTGCGGAGCAGGTGCTGCCGTTGCTAGCTGGTTATGCGAATCTGGTGGGTGTTGCCGCGGTGAACACACCAGGCTCGGTGGTGATTTCCGGTGATGGTGATGTCGTCGCTGATATTGCCGCACAGGTCGGGGGACAGGGTGCGCGGACAAAGGTGTTGACGGTGTCGCATGCGTTTCATTCGCCGTTGATGGAGCCGATGTTGGGCCGGTTCCGGGAAGTGCTGGCAGGGTTGGAGTTTCATGCTCCGACGATTCCGATCGTGTCGACGGTGACCGGTGAGCTAGCCGCTGCGGCGGATTTGTGTGCGCCGGAATACTGGGTGGATCACGCACGCCGGACTGTGCGTTTCGCGGATTCCATCGTGTGGCTGGCTTCGCGCGAGGCTACGTGCTTCTTGGAAACCGGTCCTGGCGGGGCGTTGAGTACCGCGATCACCGAGACCTGGCTAGCGGATCCGAACACACCCGAGCGTGAGCCCCGGGTGATTCCCCTGCTGCGCCGCGACCAGCCCGAGATGCGGTCGCTGCTGGCCGCGGCGGCCGAAGCCCATGTCCATGGCGTCGGCGTCGACTGGGCCACGACGTTCACCGGTTCCGGCGCGCGACGGGTGGAGCTACCCACCTATGCCTTCCAACACCAACACTATTGGCTCGAATCGGCTCTCACCGATTCGAGTGCCGCTGTCTCTGATGTCGCTGAGGTGAGGTTCTGGGAGAGCGTGGAGCGGGAAGAGATCGAGTCGCTGGAAGCGACGTTGAGGGTAGGAAGGCAGCAGTCGCTGGATGAGGTGCTGCCTGCACTGGCATCGTGGCGTCGACGTTGTCGCGATCGGTCGACTGTCGATTCGCTGTTCTATCGAGATAGTTGGAAATCGCTGTCCGACAGCCGATTCAGGTCTCTATCGGGAATCTGGCTGATTGTGGTCCCTGCCGTTCACGCCGAACACGCATGGGTCACCGGAGCCGCTGCGGCGCTGGCGACACATGGTGCCGAGGTGGTGCGCCTGGTCGTCGAGGAAGCCGATGTCGATCGTGCTGAGTTTGCCGAGCGGGTGCGGAATGCATTGGGAGACAAGACCGGACCGAGCGGTGTGCTGTCATTGCTGGCGCTGGATGAACGCCGGCACCCGAGGAATTCGGCCACCCCCCGTGGCTATGCGCTGACCTTGGCTTTGCTGCAAGGGTTCATCGACGCGGGTGTCGATGCCCGCTTGTGGTGCGCGACGCGCGGTGCGGTCTCGGTGAGCCGATCGGACGTCCCGAGCAGTCCCGTGCAGGCATTGTTGTGGGGGCTGGGTAGAGTCGCCGCGCTGGAGCAGCCGCACCGATGGGGCGGGCTGATCGATCTACCCGATGGCGTGGACGAGTCTGCACAGACACGGCTGGTGAACGTGTTGGCCGGGACCGGCAACGAAGACCAAGTGGCGGTGCGTAAATCGGAAATGTTCGGTCGCCGTTTGGTACATGCCCCGGCGAGGAAGTTGCCCGATGCGGGTCAGTGGCGACCGTGGCGTTCGGTGTTGATCACCGGGGGCACCGGGACTTTGGGCGCGCACGTCGCTCGTTGGTTGGCCCGCAACGGTTCTGAGCACCTCGTGTTGATCAGCCGTAGCGGGCCGCGGGCGCCGGGTGCCGCCGAACTGACGGCTGAGCTGACTGAGCTGGGAGTCAGGGTCAGAGTGGCAGCGTGTGACGTCGCTGATCGGGTGGCCCTCGCGGAGTTGATCGCTGAGGTGTCGCCGTTGAACGCCATCGTCCATACTGCCGCGATAGTGGACGGCGGTGCGGTCGACTCGTTGACCACCGAGCAGGTCGATCGCGTGTTGCGGGTGAAGGTACATGGCGCACGGAATCTGCACGAGCTGACTCGTGACATGGATCTGTCTGGATTCGTGATGTTCTCCTCGATATCAGGCACCGTCGGCACAACCGGTCAAGGCAACTACGCACCGGGAAACGTCTATCTGGATGCGTTGGCGCAGTGGCGTCGGGCATCGGGCTTGGCGGCGACGTCGGTGGCCTGGGGACTGTGGGCAGGTGCCGGCATAGGCGATGACAAAGTTCGCGATACGGCGCGCCGTCATGGGGTGCTGGCGATAGAGCCGGAATTGATGACCATGGCACTGCAGCAGGCCCTCGAACAAGACGAGACCTGCGTGACCGTGGCCGGAATCGAATGGGAACGATTCTTCGCCGCCTTCACCGGAATGCGGCCGAGCCCACTACTCGCTGATCTACCCGAGGTCGGGAGATTCGAGCGTTCAGCGGCCGGCCCCACCGGGATCGCTTCGGATCGACCGGACCTGGCGGCGCGTCTGGCCGACCTCAGCGCGGTCGAGCGGGAGCAGGCGCTGCTGCATCTGGTGTGCACTGAGGTGGCGAGGGTGTTGGGCTACCCCGCATCCCAGCGCATCGACACCGAGCAGGACTACAAGAGCCTGGGACTCGACTCGGTAACGGCTGTGGAACTACGGAACCGGTTAACCGCGGCCGTCGGGTTGTCGCTGTCCGCAACTCTGGTGTTCGACTACCCCACGATCACTACGTTGGCCCACCACCTGCTGGGCAAGGTGACGGGCGGCCAGGCGCAGACGGCTCCGATGTCGAACGAGTTGGACCGCTTGGAGGCAATACTGGCCGGCACCGATCCGGCGGCGCTGAGCCGGATCACCTCAGACGAGCAGGCCCGTACGCAAGTCACCGCGCGGCTGCGCGCGTTGCTCGCGAAGTGGACCGAGGTCAACCTTGCCGCGAGCACGAGCCGCACGGAGATCAGTACGGCCGACAGACTTGAAGCCGCGTCGGACGACGAGGTATTCGCATTCTTCGAAAGGTTCGGGATCTCATGAAATATACGCGATTCCTACGCGACCACCGCTGCCTGGTTCGGAGCGATATTGGAGAGTGTTCACGAGCGTGTGCTGGAAATCGAGTCGTGGCATCTCCAGATGTCGAAGGTCTCATTCATATCGCCCACTCTGACAAGCCGGTGGAATGACAATGAATATCCCCACAGAAGACGTCGTCGATGCTCTTCGTGCGTCACTCAAGGAAGCCAAGGCCATGCGGCGGCGAAACGAGCTTCTGGAAGCGCGGCTCTATGAGCCGATTGCGATTGTGGGTACCGGCTGCCGGTACCCGGGTGGTGTCGGTAATGCGGAGGATCTTTGGCGTGTCGTGTCGGACGGTGTGAATACGGTTGGTGAGGTTCCCGCGGGTCGTGGGTGGGATCTGGCGAGTATTTACGATCCTGATCCTGATTGTCTGGGCGCTACGTATGTACGGCACGGGTCGTTTCTTGATGGCGCGGATTTGTTCGATGCGGGCTTTTTCGGGATCAGCCCACGTGAGGCGTTGATGATGGACCCGCAGCAGCGGTTGATATTGGAGACGGTGTGGGAGGCGGTGGAGCACGCTGGAATTGATCCGATGTCGTTGCGTGGCACTCGAACCGGGGTCTATATAGGTGCGAATGGGCAGGGTGATACTGGACGGCCCAACCAGGCCTCGGCCGAGTCCGAGGGATATCTGATGACAGGTATCAGTACCAGTGCAATATCCGGGCGCGTATCCTATTCGCTTGGTTTGACGGGGCCGGCTCTCACTCTCGATTCAGCCTGCTCCGCGTCGCTGACCGCCTTGCATCAATCCTGTCAATCTCTGCGGTCGGGTGAGTGCGACTTGGCGTTGGCCGGGGGAGTCTCGGTGATGGCCAGTTCTCTGGTATTTATCGGATTGGCGCGTCAGCGTGCGTTGTCGCCGGATGGTCGGTGTAAGGCGTTTGCGGCGGGGGCGGATGGGATGGGTGTGGCTGAGGGTGTGGGTGTTGTGGTGTTGGAGCGGTTGTCGGATGCGGTTCGTCTTGGGCATGAGGTGTTGGCGGTGGTGCGGGGTTCGGCGGTGAATCAGGATGGTGCGTCGAATGGTTTGACGGCGCCGAATGGTCCGTCGCAGGAGCGGGTGATTCGGGCGGCGTTGGCGAATGCGCGGTTGTTGGCTGCTGATGTGGATGTGGTGGAGGCTCATGGGACGGGGACGAAGTTGGGTGATCCGATCGAGGCGCAAGCGATTTTGGCGACTTATGGTCAGGATCGGCGGGTTGGGGGTGAGCCGGTGTGGTTGGGGTCGGTGAAGTCGAATATTGGTCATACGCAGGCGGCGGCGGGTGTTGCGGGTGTGATCAAGATGGTGCAGGCGATACGTCATGGGGTGTTGCCGGCGACGTTGCATGTGGATGAGCCGACGTCGCATGTGGATTGGTCTTCGGGTGGGGTGGGGTTGTTGACCGAGTCGCGGTCGTGGCCGGTGACGGGTCATCCGCGTCGGGCTGCGGTGTCCTCGTTCGGGATTACGGGGACGAATGTTCATCTCATTTTGGAGCAGGCACCACCGGGTAAGGGTGTTGACGACGCAGACGCTGGGGTAAGTGTGGGCGCTGACACTGAGCCGAGTGTTGTGGTGCCGTGGGTTGTTTCGGGCAAGTCCGCAGAAGCGTTGCAGGCTCAGGCGCGGCGGTTGTCCGCCCATATCGACCAGCATCGCGGACTGCGCCCGGCCGATGTGGGTTTGTCGTTGGTGTCGACGCGTTCGGTGTTTGATCATCGTGCGGTGATTCTGGGGCGGGATCGTGCCGATTTCCTGCGGGGGCTCGAGGCGGTGGCTGGCGGGGAGCCGGCACCGGATGTGGTGGAGGGCGTGGCTTCGCGGGAGCCGGGCAAGGTGGTGTTTGTGTTTCCGGGGCAGGGTTCGCAGTGGGTGGGGATGGGCCGGGAGTTGCTGGATTCTTCGCCGGTATTCGCTGAACAGATGAATGCGTGTGCGGTTGCTCTAGAGGAGTTGGTGGAGTGGTCGTTGATGGATGTGGTGTGTGGTGTGGGGGGTGCGGCGTCGTTGGATCGGGTGGATGTGGTGCAGCCGGTGTTGTTCGCGATGATGGTGTCGCTGGCCGCGGTGTGGCGCTCTTACGGGGTGGAACCTGATGCGGTAGTGGGGCATTCGCAGGGTGAGGTCGCCGCGGCGTGTGTGGCGGGGGTGTTGTCGCTGCAAGACGCGGCGCGGGTGGTGGTGGTGCGTAGTCGGTTGGTGGGTGAGGTGTTGGCGGGTGCGGGTGGGATGGCGTCGGTGGCGTTGCCGGTGGATGTGGTGGAATCGCGGTTGAGTAGGTGGGGTGGTCGTGTGGTGGTCGCGGCGGTGAATGGTCGGTCGTCGGTGGTGGTTTCGGGTGAGCCTGATGCGTTGGACGAGTGGGTGGGCGTGTGTGAAGCCGAAGGGGTTCGGGCGAAACGGATTCCGGTGAACTATGCGGCGCATTCGGTGGCGGTGGAGTCGCTTCGGGATCGGTTACTGATCGAGTTATCGGGGATCACCGCGCGGGCGGTAGAGATCCCGTTCTATTCTGGAGTTACTGGTGGATGTGTAGATACGGCCGGGTTGGACGGGGACTACTGGTTCCGGAATCTGCGTGACACTGTGCAGTTCGAGGAAAGTATTCGCAGCCTTGCCGAGCAGGGTCATGGTGTGTTCATCGAGGTGAGTCCGCATCCGGTGTTGGCGGCCGATATTCAGGACACGATCGGTGATACCGCGACCGCGGTGGGATCGTTGCGTCGCGGTGACGGTGGCATCCGCCGGTTCATGACCGAGATGGCGCAGGTATTCGTGCGTGGCATACCGGTCGACTGGAAACGCAGGTTCACCGGTATCGCAGCACGGCGGGTCGAGCTACCGACGTATGCCTTTCAACACCAACGCTTTTGGTCGGACAACGATGTGCCTCCTGGCGTAACTCCCACCAGTTCAGATGAGGCACTGCTCTGGCAAATGATCGACCGCGAAGACCGCGCAACTCTGATCGAGACGCTCGACCTGGCCGATAATAGCCAAAAAGACGCATTGGGTCAGGTACTTCCCGCGCTCTCGGCATGGCATCGCCGTACTCGCGACATGACGACTATCCAGCAGTGGCGTTACCGCGTCACCTGGCAGCCTTACCGCGCCCTGTCCGCCGCTACGAGCCCGACCGGAACATGGCTACTCGCGATTCCGGCCGGCCACGCCGATCATCCTTGGGCTACAGCTCTGACCACCGCTCTCACCGAGAACGGCGCCCACGTCGTACCTGTTGTCATCGGCAGAGACGAGACCGACCGCGCCGCCATCGCCCACCGTATACGCGACCTATTAGCCCCGCAGCAGGCACCTCCGCGAGCAGTGGTGTCCTTGCTTGCCCTCGATGAACGATCCCACTCGCACTATCCAGCGTTGTCCAACGGTCTCGTGGCTACGCTCGGCCTCATCCAGGCTCATCACGACACATCTACCTCGATACCTCTCTGGCTGACCACCATCGGTGCTGTCAGCACTGCCCCGCCGGACCTCCTGACACACCCTGCTCTAGCCCACATTTGGGGTCTGGGTTACACCGCCTGCCTGGAAAACCCCACCGCTTGGGGCGGACTCGTCGATCTCCCCGACAGCCCGACACCCACCATTGTTCGCCACGTGGTCCGCGCTGTTGCCGACCTGCACCCAGAAGACCAACTCGCTATTCGCTCGACCGGCATCTACTGCCGACGACTCGAACACGCCCCGGAGCCGCGTACTCGTGTGAGCTCCTGGATGCCACCCGGAACTGTCCTGGTGACCGGTGGGACAATTCCGGTGGTCACGAATATCGCGCGCTGGCTTGCCAGCAATGGTGCTGAGCACATCATCCTCGCTCGCGACGGCTCGCGCCCCGCGGATAGAACCGATATATCCGCTGAACTCGTCGATCTCGAAGTCAGCGCCGCCGTTACCACCTGCGACGCGGCCAACCGGCACGACATTGCGAGGTTGCTGGTCGACGTTCCCCTTGAATGTCCGTTGGTCGCCGTCGTCCATATCGCGGATAAGTTCGATGATGCCGCGTTGGACTGTCTCGACCCACAACAACTCGATGCCGTCGTCGGCCCGGGGGCGGCGACCGTCTGGAACCTGCACGATCTCACCCGTGAGGTCGATCTATCCGCCTTCATCCTATTGTCCCCGGCTGCCGGCATTCTGGGCGGGCCCGAACAAGCCGCTGCCGCTGCCGTCTGTGCATTCCTCGATGCCTTCGCCCACCACCGCCGCACACAAGGTTTGCCGGCCACATCGATCACCTGGGGTCCCTGGGACGATATGTCATTCAGCGGCAATATGTCGGAGCAGGATCTGCTTCGGCGCGGAATCGGGGTGCTGCCGCACCAGCCGGCGATCATGGCGCTGCAACAAACTCTGGAACAGAACGATACGGCTGTGCTGGTGTCGGCGGTCGATTGGGGTCAGCTCGTCTCTGCGCTATTCTGCGATGCGGTGAGTCCGTTACTCAGCTCGCTGCCCGAGGTCGCAGCCACAGGTGACTCGGCCGATGCGGCGAGCCAGCCGGCGGATACGGTTGAGGAGTTCCGTACACGACTGGCTGGACTTTCTGAACGTGATCAGCACGACCTGCTTCTGCAGCGCATCGGTGCCATCTTGGCGGCGCTACTGAACCATCCGTCCTCGGATGAGGTCGCGAGCGAGGGGCGTTTTCAGGAACTAGGCGTTGATTCACTCATCGCGGTTTCGTTGCGTAAGAAGCTGACCACGGTCACCGGGGTGCGGCTTGCATCAACCTTCAGCTTCGACCATCCCACGCCCACGGCGCTGGCCGCCCATCTGCGGACCGAACTCACGGACAGCACCGCGACAATTACGTACGCCTCTGCTGCCGACGGTGATGCCGGAAGTATCGGAGCGATATTCAAATCCGCGATAAATCAGCACAGGTTCGCCGACGCGCTGGACTTTCTGAGCGCTACCGCGCGTACCAGGACGAAATACGGCTATGCGTCGGAATCAACATCATTGCCGCGGCCGTTCTACCTCGAGCGGGGCGACGGTGAGCCGATGATTATTTGTCTCAACACAGTAACTCCGACACAAGGGCAGTTTCACTACACACGCTTCGCCGCTGTGTTCCGCGGCATAAGAGATGTGGTTGTGCTCTCCAGCCCCGGATTCACTGTGGATGAGGATTTGCCGGAAACTGTTGAAGTGCTGTCGGAAACCATGGCCACGGCCATCGTCGACTGCGCGGCAGGCAAGTCTTTCGTGCTGGTCGGGCATTCCTCCGGCGGTTGGATAGGTCACGCGGTCACCAGCTGTCTGGAAGCTCGAGGAGTGCATCCCGCCGGACTTGTTCTGATCGACACCAGATTTATCGACACGCTGGAAATCGACGCCTTGGGTGGCTTCTTGTCGATAGCAGATGATTACTGGGGAGAGTATTATCTGACCGACTATGCTCCCATGTCGGCATTCGGGCACTATTTGGATATATTCGGAAACTGGAGTAAGCCGGCGCTGGCGACTCGAGTGCTGTCGATCGAAGCAACAGAAAACCTCTCGGCAGGTATAGATGACGTGCAGATTCCCATGGTTCGGTATGCCAACGAGATTCGGGTCAAGATGGCCGGGAATCACTTTTCGGTCATGGTCGATGACAGGCTTTGTCAGGAGGTGATCACGCTCATAGAAAACCTGGTGCCGGGGGGAGAGATGACCCGCCCCTGAATCGCTGTCGCGAGTTTCGCTGCACCGAGGTCGGCTGGCGTCGATTCAAACTGCGGGATGCGACTGTTGTCGAGAACGCCGCCTGTCGTAACTGTGTGCTCACCTGGTCGAGATCCAGGCGTGACAGTGTGTCGCTGACCGACAGGGCTGCGATGGGTTGGGAGTCGCCACCCATAATCGGAACGGCGACACATACTACGCCGCTCGCGTATTCCTCAGCGCTGTAGGCGATCCCGGTTCGGCGGATCGTGTCCAGCTCGGCGCGCAGATCCGCGACATTGACGATCGTTGGTCCGGTCGCTGCCGTGAGCGCCCCATCGCCGGGCAGCGTATGCAGATACGGGTGCTCGTAGGCCAGCAGGATCTTCCCGATGGCCGTGGAGTGCGCGGGGGTATGGGTGTGCCCGAAGGACGGCGTCCGCACCGGTTGGTGGCCGTAAATCCGTTCCAAGAAGCGGACTTCGGCTCCCGCCAATACCCCGAGCGACACCGTCGCCCCGGTGCTTTCGTGTATGTCCACTAGATGCGGCACCGCCGCCGCTCGCAGCCGCTCGAGGCCCTCGGACATTCCGGCGACTTCCATCAATCGTTTCCCGACGGCATAGCTCGTTCCGCGACGCTCTACGAGCCCGCTGGCACTCAGGGTCTGCAGAATCCGCCATACCGTGGTTTTCGGGATGCCCACTATGCGGGCAAGGTCCGACAACGCGACCGGCTGCATCTCGGTGCCCAGCGCGACCAACACGCGGGCCGTGCGCGCGACCGAGCCGCCCGAACACGATGAGTCACTAACCGGTCCGCCATGCCGTTGGCGAGGATACATAATACTCACATTCGGTCTCGCCCCCGATGGCTAACAAACGCTCACATCACCATTGACTGCGGTACTCGACTCCACCACAGCGTGCCCCGCTCGAGTGAGCTCGCCCAGTTTGTCAGATCGAGAGCGCGTGACGGCAAATTTTCTTGGGAGTTGAGACCTGCTCGAACTTGGTTTCACTCGTGCCGTATCTGGACTGCCGAGTGACTGCGCGGGATGAGCGCGACCGCATCCGCGCTGCCATGGACGGCATCCTCACCGGTACTCCACAACGATCCAACGGCGCGCTCACCGTCGTCCTATTACACCCGTGGATGCTGTCCGATCCGCCGATGTGTGCACTATGTCGGAGTGGTATGTGCACTGCGCCAGGCAGTTCGCTGATCCAGTCCCCCCGCCAGTGCAGCAGGGATCATACAACCGCGCCCTACGGCTCATCGATACCTGGTAGCGCTGTGACGCTTGACCGTTCGAGGGCTTCCCTCCGCCATTCGCGCGGTGTCATGCCGTAGGCGGCGCGGAAGCGGCGGGTGAAATGCGAAGGGTCTCGGAAGCCGTGGCTGTAGGCGATCGCTGCGATCGTCTGGTACTGAAGGTCGGGTCGAGCGAGGTCGCTTTGGACGCGCTCGAGTCGTTGGGTGATGATCGCCTTCTCGAGGCTGAGTCCCGCACGGGCGCACACCTTGTACAGGTAGCGGAGCGAAATATTGTGGGCGCGGGCGATTGCGGCCGCATTGAGGTCCGGATCGGACAGCTGACGGCGGATGTATTCGCGGATCTGGGTCAGCAGGATATCCTGGGGAAGCGCAGTCCCGTCCTCGTTGCCTTGGGTAGCCGCCGACATCAGGAACGCGCGCACCAGCTCCACGCAGGCATCGCCCAGGACAGGCGCCCCGGCATCGCTCTCGAGCGTGTCGATTGAATCGGCTGTCAGAGCAATTTGGTTGGCGAGAAAGCGATAAAGTGGGCTGTGTTGTGGCCGACGCAGGGCGGCGTGGATCGTCTCGATCGACAGGCCCAGTTGCTCGCGGGAAACGAACATCGCCACACCTTGTCCGCCGGGCCAGTCGATCTGGTAGGGCAGATCGAGATCCATTATGAGCAGCTGACCGGCTGTGGCCTCGTATTGGGTATCGGGATATGTCAGGCGTGAGCGGTTGCGCTCCTGAAGTTGGATCGCGAGCAACGAAGTGGGTGAAGTCCGAACCTGTTTCACTGTTCGGGTCAAGGTAAATCCGGTCATCGCCGATCGGTGCACGCGAAGCTGTCCGAGTTGCCAGCTGTCGTAACGCGCGACGACCGAACCTTCAGAGGTGAACGCCATGTATGCCGGTGCAGACGCCTCCTGTGTTGCGGTAGCCAGCATTTCCGCGCGGTCGCGCGGATCGAACTGGTCGGTGTCAAGGATAATCGTCATATCATCCCCTAGGCCGTCGGACCGAGTTCTAGCGTGCACAGTCGATCAATGAGAGCGCACTGACGATCAATTATCAGGCGGCCGTGCAATTTATGGTCGAGATCGGGCGGATTGCCGTCGTAGCTTTGAGCCGCCGCGGCGGCGATCCGCCCGACCGAGAACAACCTGGCACGGTCTTCTGGTGCAGGCAGTCTGCTGCACTCCCCGGCGATGCCGTTGTCGTGCAGTGGGCACCCGAGCATGGCAGCTGCAGAACGACGTGGCGAGGCCGGCGAATTCCGCGACCATTGGTCGATACAACGATCGCCGAGTTCTCGCTGATCCTTTTATGCGTAGTTCATGGAGATGTTGAAACATAGTTACGTTTCCACTGATATGACCGGCCGCTTCCGCTTCAGCAAGGTCGAAGTATTGTTCCTGCTGAGACTCCGGTCAGCTGAGCGCCGGCGAGGACTGGTCTGCCGTTGACGATGACATCGTCGATTCCGATGGCCAGCGCTCGCGGTGTGGCATAGGTGGCGCGATCGGTGACCGCCGTGGGGGCGACGATAGTCAGGTCAGCGACCTTTCCTCGGGCGATGGTCCCTCGATCGGACAGCCGGAATCGGCACGCTGGACGAGCGGCCAAATGGACTGCCGCCTGTGCCCAGGTCCAGTCGCGCAGTTCACGGACATGCCGACCGAGCAGTCGTGCGAAGGCACCGAAGCCACGAGGGTGCGGATGCCCACCGACATAGATCCCGTCGGACCCACCCATGTGCACGTCATGGCGGAGTAGTTGCCTGACTGAGTCCATGCCATTGCGTTCCGGATACTCGAACACCACACCGGCGCCGAGCGCGGTGGCGATGAGTAGTTCGGCGCAGAAGTCGTCGGGGGCCATGCCGACTCGGCGGGCCGCCTCACACAACCGCAGGCCCTCCGTCCACCGGTAGCGGTCGCTTGGCACGTGGGCGAGGGTAAGTCGTTGCCACAGTGCCGGATCAGTTTCCGCCGTAATCGCCTTGCGCACAGTGTGATCGGCGAGTGCGTCGAGGGTCTGATCGAGATCTGCGGTAGCCAGCCAGTCGGGCAGCATCTTCGAAAGAATGCTGCACCCGCGCAGATAGGGGTAGGTGTCGTAGGTGAGGTCCAGCCCGCTCGCGAGGGCGGTGTCGACCAACTCGAGCAGTGGGCCGCCGGCGCCGTGATAGTGCGAAATATGTACCGGGACAGTCGCGCGGTGGCCGATGGCACACGCCTCGCGCACACCGGTGGCAGCGTCGTTTCCGTAACTACGCATGTGGGTCACGTAGGGGAGTCCGTGGCGTGCGGCTGGTCGGCTCAGCGCCGCCAGTTCGGTGATCGTGGCGAACCGACCGGGAAGGTAGCTCAGCCCTGAGGACACACCGACCGCACCATGGTCGATGCCTTCCTCGACCAAGGCGACCATCGCAGCTAGTTGCTGCGCGTCCGGTATTCGTGAACATTCGCCCATGACGCTGTAACGCACTGTGCCGAGTGGCACCAGATACGCCGTGTTCAGCGCGGTCGTTCGGTGATAGCCCTCGAGTAGACCAGCGATGCTGAAGCGCGGCTCGAGCAGGTCGATCTGGTGCGGAGCGATCGAGCCGTTCACGGCAGCGAAGTAGCGTGACACCCAGTGCAGCGCGGCAGGGGTCGCCGGCGCGAACGATAATCCGTCCTGGCCTAGCACGAACGTGGTGACGCCCTGCCGCAACGCCGCCAACTGTACTTGCGGGTCGAGTGCGGCATTCTCGCCGTGGACGTGGGCGTCGATGAAGCCCGGCAGCACATACCGGCCGACTGCGTCGATCTCGTTCCGTGCCGTGGCGGTACTGAGATCACCGATCTCGCGAATTCGGTCGGCGATGATGCCGATGTCGGCTGCTCGTCCCGGACCGCCTGCACCGTCGAAGACGACACCGTCACGGACTATCAGGTCGAACATGACACAACCGGGGAAAGATTGTTGATCTTAGCCACGCGTGCTTCGGCCGCGCTGCCGCTGGCTTTGGCGTCGCCGTGGACCGGGGGTTCGAGCCGTGACATTCGGCGTTGCTGTTGAGTAACCGAGCAGCTACATGCCGCAGGTTGCGTTGACTTGCCCGTCCCGGGGGTGGCTAACTCTCTGGTATGGCAGCGGTGACGGATATCATCGTCGTTAGTGAGCTCGAGGGGTCCGAGAACCTGTCGGACGCGATTGCGATGTATCGGGAAGTGTTTGCTCTGCGGGATGACGACCCCGCGCCGAGCCCGCGGTTGCTGGCCGCGCTCGTTCGCAACGGTGGTATTGCGCTCGGCGCCTACGTCGGCGGGGAGCTGGCCGGATTCACCTACGGTTTTCTCGGCATCGACCAGGGCTGTACAGGTCAGGTCGCCGCGCTCTACCACTACATGGAACTGCTGGTGGTCCGGCCCGATCGCCGCAGCACTGGCGTCGGTCGTGCGCTGATGTATCGCATGCGCGACATCGCCCTTACCCGCGGACTGGGCACAATCCGGTGGGCTTATGATCCGTTGCGCACCGACAACGCCTATTTCTACCTCGATGTGCTGGCTGCCCGCGGATGTGATTTCGTGCCCAATTTCTATGGCATCGAAAACATCGGACGCGACCGGGGGCGTCCCACCGACCGGATCATCGTCCAGTGGGAGGTGGCCGGATACACCCGCCGCTGGCCGGACCCGCCGCCCGGGCTGGTAGTCGGTTCTCCTGTTACCGATCCTCGGGCCGATATCGAGACAGTCCTGCTTGCGATCCCCACGGACTGCGACCATGTGCGCCAGGATGTCTCGTGCGATCTGTGCTGCCGCATTCGCGGTACTTTGCGCGCGTTGATCACCGTAGGGTTCCAACCGGTGTCGTGTCGCAGAACCGCCGACGATGTCGCCGTCTACCGGCTCGTGGCCGATCCAGCCCTGCGCAGTTCCGATCGTCATGCCGCACCTCATCAATCCGGTCCCAGCTAGCGCTGTGCCGCTTCGGGTCGTTGCTGCCCTATTACGCTGACCCCCGGCTGTGCGAGCTGATTGCGTCACTGAGTGGTGCGTCGTAGCTCGACAACGATCAGCCTAATGATGGCAGCCCGGACAGTGGACCAAAGAGATTTGGTCTTGATTGCGCGAAATTCTTGTGCGGCAAGACTGTTCGCGATTTGGTGCGCGAGGTGAGGGGTGGACGGCGAATCGAGTTGCCCACCTACGCCTTCCAGCGCCGGCACTACTGGCTGGACAACAACCTGCCCCCCGGCGCCGCCAGCACAGCAGAGGCGCTGCTGTGGCAAACAATCGAACGTGATGACCGCGCAAGCCTGATCGAGACACTCGACCTCACGGGCGACGACCAGAAGGGCGCCTTGGATCAGGTACTTCCCGCACTCGCCGCATGGCGTCGGCGCACTCGTGCTCTGCTCAGCGCGCTACCCGAGGTCGACAGCGCAACAGACTCCGTTGATGACATGGGATACGAGGTAGATACTGGTGGTGAGTCATTGCGTACACGGCTGGCGGAATGCTCCGATTCCGCCGATCAGCGCGTCCTGCTCTTGGCGCGTATCCGTGCGATCCTTGCGGTGTTGCTGAATCAACCGTCAGCGGACGAGGTCGCGAGTGATAAACGTTTCAGGAGTTGGGTGATTCGCTCATCGCGGTTTCGCTGCGTAAGCAACTGACGATGATCACCGGTGTTCGGCTTTCTCCTACCGTCACCTTTGATCATGGCACTCCCGCGGCGCTGGCCGCCCATCTCCAGACGGAACTCATGGAAGGTATCTCGACTGTTGCGCACGCCACTGCTACCGATGATCATGCCGGAAGCATCGGATCGGTGTTCACATCGGCGATAAGTCAGCAGAAGTTCACTGAGGCGTTGGAATTTCTGAGTGCAGCGGGGCGCACCAGAACAAATTCGGCAGCGTTTCGGAGTTGGCGGATTTGCCGCGCCCATTTTGTCTCGAGTGGGGCGGCGATGGCCCGATGATTATTTGTCTCAACACCGTGACTCCGACGCAAGCCTACTTTCATTACGCCGGCTTCGCCGCTGAGTTCCGTGATATTCGAGATGTGGTGGTCCTCTCCAGTCCAGGATTCTCGGCGGGGGAGGACTTGCCGGAGACCATCGAGGCGCTGGCGGAAACTATGGACACAGCTATTATCGATTGCGCGGCAGGCAAATCATTCATCCTTGTCGGGCATTCCTCCGGCGGTTGGATAGGACACGCGGTTACGCGTTTCCTGGAAGCTACCGGAGTGCCTCCCGCTGGCCTTGTTCTGATCGATACTCGGTTTATCGACACAGATGATCCCAATATTGTAGGTGGGTTTATGTTCACAGTCGCTGATATTGGGGGGAATACTATTCGGTTGACTATGCTCCGATGTCGGCATTCGGTCACTATCTGGATCTGTTCAGAAGCTGGAGCAAGCCGCGTTGGCGACTCGAGTACTGACGACCGACTCCATGGAACGTGTGATCAACCGAGGTAATTCTGGTCGGGCGGCGCTGATACCGGTCGTGAGTGCACGGTTGTTCGTGTTCTTGTCGTACCCTTCACCTGGGGGGATTACTTGACCGCTGACACATCCGTCACGCCATCATTGTCGGCCGTGTGCCCCGGCGAAAACCCCAGAATCACCACCGAATTCGCGTCACATCGACGCAGGTCACAATTTCACCGGCCGACAACGCCGGAGCCGTGGGTCACCTCGCTAGCCGCCGGACAAACCCAACCCAGCGAGTTGGCCGACTACATCCGGGGGCCAGTTGAAACAGGACTTTCCCTCAGCCCTGACCGCAGCGCTCAGCCCCAGTATGATCTGAAAATCTCAATCCGAACCCGATCACGCCGGGCCGAAGGGCCGACGAAGGTCGAGGTTAGGGACCGGGAAGGTGATCCTGGTCGGACTAGGGGGTTGCTACCGGCTTGTGGTCAAGCTCCGCCCGCGCCAGATCGCCGAATACGTCCAGCAGGCTCGAGAAGGCGTCCCCGATGTCCTCGCCGGTCAATTGCGGCGCATAGGGGGTGTGGAGAACGTTGTGCGGAAGGGCGTCCGAGTACGGTTTGAGCTGATCCTTGACTTCGTCTGTGGTACCCGCAACGGAGAACGTTTCGAGCAGCTTATCGTCTGTCGCGTCCTCTAGCGCCTCGAAACCGAATTGGAGCAAAGCGATGCGCAGGGCTTCCTGCTCGCGCTCTAGGCCATGGAACTTGATGACCGGGTCGGCGAAGGTGGAGGCCGTGTACACGCCGACATGAATGCGGGCACGGCGTACCGCTTCGGCGTGGTTACGGGACACACTGCAGATTGTCAATGACGCGATGTCTATCGTCGATGGGTCACGATCCGCACGCTCGGCCCCGCGCGCGATCTGGGGTCGAATCTGTTCTTCGATGAAGCTCGGTGACCAAAAAGCTCCGATGACCCCGTCGGCCTTTTCTCCGGCGAGCTGCAGCATTTGCTTGCCCGTTGCTCCAAGGTAGATTGGTATACGCGGACGTACGAGAGCCCGTTGACGGAATGGGTTGATCGGCGGGCAGCTCAATTGGTAATATTTTCCATTGTAAGAAACATCCCCGTCCGTGCTATTGTGGTAGTCCCAAGACGCATGTATCACATCGATGAACTCCCGCATCCGGCCGATCGGGTGCTGAGTGTCGATCGAGTGAAGACCTGACACGAGCTCGGGCGCACCAGGCCCGATACCGAGAATCGCTCGACCCTGTGAAATTTCGTCGATATCTGCCGCCACACTTGCTATCGAAAACGGAGTGTGCGGGAAAGCCTGGGCTACCGCGGTGCCAAGACTCATTCTGGTAGTGGTGGTGGCCGAGAGGCACAATTGAATGAATGGGTTTCGTTGAATTTCATACGCCCACAAGGATTCTGCACCGGCTTCTTCGGCCTGTAGCGCATATGCGGATATTTTACTTATGGGAACGCCGCGCATCGGCATGCTAACTCCCAAACGAGACATGTGACTCACCTTCTATCGGATTAACGTGCTGATAGTTTATATATCTACGGGCCAATAGATCTCTGCAGTCGATCACTCAATTCTCGGAACTGCTCATTGACCAGTTCGGAAAATTTGTTGCGAAGTCTGTAGTGGAGATGATGCCTTGGCGTGCAAGGGCTCTCAAGGCGGTGGGGAACAATGTACCGCCGAGGTTGTCGAGGAAGAGCGCGACGCCGCGGCCGTCGCTGAGTTCGGCGATCGCGGTGAGGAGCTGTTGATCGGATCCAACGGCGAGGTTATCGCCCGTTGTTGTTCGCGGCCGCATTCGACCGCCACGTCATCGAGCCGATCCAGCATCGATGCTACGACAGCGGTGTTCATCTCCGACAAGACACCGGGCAGGTACGATCCCTGACCCGGAAACACGAAAGCCAAACGTTTGCCCATTAATGCAACTCGCTATCTCTGACAGCGTTCCATGTCATTCCTGCCGACTCCAATTCAAGTCCCGACGACGCGGCCAGCTTACGTTTGGTGGGCCGGTGTTCCGCTGCCTTCGCGCCACCAAAGCGTTGGCGGCCAGGAGAATTCGATATCATCACGCCGATCAACCGGTCGACTTATTCACACCAGGAAACGTGGAGCAGATCATTACTGCGGCGAATATTTCTTGTAGGTCGTCGAAGTGTCAAGCCTGGACTTTCATAACGATCCGCACGGGAGGTGCCCACACAGGTGGCTCGATGTCATTGCCATGGTAATGCCTCCACGAAATGGTTGCAGGCCAATATTCTCCTGAGGATAGCGAGACGGTGGACTGTCGTATCAGTCGAGTTTAGGCCGACTCTGGGCATCCCCGACAACGCGCGTTGACTTTCGTTTCACCGTGTGAGCAGGGCCAACGAATCAGCGGATTCGGCGCCAATCCGTGGACGGCTGTTGGCGCCAAACATGACGGTGATCGAGACCCAAATATTATTGGGGCTACCTACGCCTCGCATGAGATACTGCGGGATTGGTGGTCCTGTGGGTGTAAGGAGGCGACCAGGTGAGCGTGGCCCGGTTCATCGCCTCCCACAGGACCGAACACGGCGTCCACACGCCGCCCGAGGCAGTGTTTCCGCAGGTCGTAGTTGGGTGGTTAACGCGGATGAAGATGTGGCCTAGCTGGTCTGGTCAGCGGTAGCCATCCGCCAGCGTGGCCAATTCGTCGAGTGCCCGATAGGTTTTGTCTTCGGGTTTGCTGGGCAGCAGCATGTTCACCTGATGTACGCCGGCTTCGGCGTAACCGGTGATCATGCCGGGATCACGTACGCCCCAGACGGTGACCTTGATTCCGGTGCGACCCTGGTCGGCGAGCCATTGCAAGCCTTGGCGCACCCCAGCTGGGTCGATGAGGGTGGGTAGCCAGCCGTCGCCGTATTCGGCCACCCTGGCCAGCGCGGCTGGGCTCACGCTGCTGATATAGATCGGCGGATGCGGCTTCTGTAGGGGTTTCGGCCAGACGAAGACCGGATCGAAGTCGACGTACTTGCCGTGAAACTCCGCTTCGTCCTGTGTCCAGATGGCTTTCAACGCCGCGAGCCGCTCGTTCAGCAGTGTGCCTTGTGTGCGGGGGTCGGTGCCGTGGTTGCGCATCTCCTCCCGGTTCCAGCCGACCCCGACCCCGAAATCGAACCGTCCACCGGAGATGATGTCGAGGCTGGCGACCTCTTTCGCGGTGTGGAACACATCCCGCTGAATGAGTTGCGCGATGCCGGTACCGACCCGCAGGGTTCGGGTTGCGGCAGCGGCCGCGGTCAACGCGACGAAGGGGTCCATCGTTCGGTAGTAGCGCCTGGGTAGATCCCCGCCTCCGGGATATGGCGATTTCCGGCTGGCCGGGATATTCGAGTGCTCGGCGAGGGATAAGGAGGTGAACCCGCGCTCCTCCAATGCTATTCCCAGTAGATCGGGTCGGATGCTCTCGTCGGTGACAAAAGCCGAAACGCCGAAGTCCATTCCGGTACTTTAATCGGTCCCATTCGGTCGGCATCAGTTGTGGGTTGGTTGGCGTGTCGGTTTGTCGACGCCGTGGTACCGGTCAGCCGTTCTTGCGCGTTCAGGCGTTCAGCTCTGTTCGGCGACGAACCTCTCTTCGTCGTGTTGCACAACTGTCTCCACGGCGAGATACAGCTGTGCCGCATCGCGTGGGTCGGTCAACCGACGGCCCGTCAGCTCCTCCAGGTGTCGCAGGCGGTAGCGCACGGTGTTGCGGTGGCAGAACAGCGCCGTAGCCGCCATATCGGTGGACCCACCGGCGGCGAACCATGCTCGTAGTGTCTCCAAGAGGGAGGCGCGTTCGCGCTCTGGCAGGGCGAACACTGGGCCGAGAACTTGGTCCGCGAGGTAGCGGGCGGTATCGGAGGCGGTCGAGGCGAGTGTGGCGATCGGATCATCGCCGTAGTGGCGAACCTCGGCGGTGCCGGACGGTGCGCAGGCCGCCGCGATCCGCGCGCGTTGATGTGCGAGCCCAGCGTCGCTGATCTGCTCGAACACCGGGCTGACGCCGACCCTGGCGTGCTGAACTCCGGCGAGTGCCTGGTCCAGGTCCTGCGCTGAAGCGCGCGGCCCCAGCGTCAGCACCGCGGCCAGCTCATCGGAGGAAATCCGCCACACCGACGCAATGCCTGCGCGGGTCAGCGCTGAGGCACAGATATGGTCGGTCTCGGGCGCGGGGTCGTCCGCGACCATCACCTGGAACTGCCCGCGCTTGGCCAGTCCGAGAGCATCGGCTGCGGCCCACCGACTGCCGAGCTCCGACCCGCTTTTCAGCAGGGTGTCGAGTTGGTGATTACGTTCGGTTTGTTGTTGACGAGTGCGCAATGCGACCGCCTCGCCGTAGGCCTCGCGCAGTTCGGTCGAATAGTCGTCCAAAACAGTCCACAAGACGGTCGCCTGCGACAGGACAGCCTCGGCGTGGCGGCGATCGGCAAGGTCTGCCGTAGCGGCCAAGGTCTCCCAGATGAAGCGTCCGCCGATCCGGAACCCGTGCAGTACTGCCGACAACGGCACCCCTTGCTCCGCCCGCCGCTGCCCGAGTGCGCGCACCACCTGTGGGTCGAGCGGCGCGTCACCGGCCAGGTACCGATAGAACTCGGTCAGCATGTCCACGCAGACCTGGTAGGCGTCCTCCGCCGGGACCAACGTGCCCACCGCCAGTTCGGCCTCCGCAGCGATCACTCGCCGCGACAGCTCCGCCGCGAGCTCATCCACCTTCGCCAGCGCCGTCACACCGTATTCCACCAGCTCACGAGGCATGGCAGAAGCCTGAGCGGTCATGTCAGCACGATACCTCGATCGATGCTCAGATCGTTCTCAGCGGGGGTGTGTTCGCGGTCCCAGTGCCGATGAACGCTATAGGCGCCTGACTCCAGGCGAGCACACAGACGGCTGAGGCCGACGATGCCGTCTGATTGTGCGTGCGCACAGAGCGGGTTGGATTTTGCGCGCGCTGGCGCCAACGACCTTTTTGCACTGCCGTGGCATTGTCGATCGGGTAGGCAGGCGTCGACCGAATGGATAGATTCATCGGAAGGGTGATTCTCATGGGTATCGACACGGCTGTGAAAGACGGCATTCTGACATTGTTCGACCGGTATGTAAGTGGCTGCGAAAAGATGGTTTTCGAGTACGGGGACGAAGAGGACAACATTCGGGAGCTCTGCCGGGACTGTATGACATGGACATGGACCTGGACCGGAACAACCGATTCGGATTAGCTGGGCCAGGTGGGCATCGACGCGAGGATCCCCTACTACATGGAATACATCGAGACCATGCGATGCAATGAATACGCCGGGCACACCATTGTCGACCGCGTAGTCGACCTGATCAATATTCGTGCCGCCGTGGTGGAAATGACGTGGAATCGCTACAACGGCGAAGGCGAGGTTTTCCATGTTATCCGCTGGGTGTATTTCGTGGTCATGACGGACCTGGGCTGGCGCATCGACGCTTGTGCTTCGCGCCAAAATCCCGCACCCGTGGCTTGATCGTTCGTTCCGGCAGTCGGCACCACGATCTGCCAACCATCGACATCGGAGATAGTTGCGATATGGATCATATCCCGCCGCTCGATATCATCGCTCTGCGCCAGACGCTGGTAGCCAAGGGCGTGGACCCGAACATCAATCCGTCCGTTGCCGAGTCGCGGCGTGCACAGGAAGCGTACGGGTTATCCGCGCCGTTCCCCGACGGTATGGCTCGTTCGTCGTCGACGCTGGGTGGCGTGCCCACTGAGGTCCTGTACCCGGTGAGCGGACGGACGCGAGGCGCGCTGCTGTACTTCCATGCCGGTGGCTATTCCAGTGGTAGCCCGGCCGGTCACGCGGCGCTCGTTGGCAACCTCGCGCAGCGGGCCGGGGTAGCCGCCTACGTTGTCGACTACCGACGTGCGCCGGAGAACCCGTACCCGGCGGCGGCCGAGGACGCATTCGAGGCGTACCGCGGGCTGCTTGCCCTCGACGGCGTCACCGCCGACAGGGTGATCGTCGCGGGAGATTCCGCCGGCGGTGGGCTTTCGCTGATCGTCGCGCAACGCGCCGCGGCCAGCGGACTACCAACACCTGCCGCGGCCTATCTCATGAGCCCATGGGCCGACCTCACTCAGTCAGGCAAGTCGTACGCCGTGACGGCAGACCACGACCCGATGCTCAGCAGAACCTCGCTGTCCGACCTCGCCCGTATCTACCTCGGCGACCACGATCCCACCGATCCGCTGGCCTCACCGGTCTTCGGCGAGTTCAGTCACGAGCTGCCACTGCTGCTGCACGTCGGCTCCGACGAGGTCTTGCTGAGTGATTCCCTGGCCGTCGCGTCCCGAGCCGCGCTCGGCGGGTCGGCGGTCACGCTCAAAGTCTGGCCGCACATGATTCATTGCTTTGCCTGGTTCCACCATGAACTCGCGGCAGGCCGCCAAGCAATCGATGAGGCCGCCGAGTGGATGACGACAATGCTGCCGCAAGAGCAGCCGTCTGATCAGGAAGCGGTCGCATTACAGGAGCCGGCGCTCGGATAATTGTGTGGCGCTGTCGAATTCGCTGCACTCGTGCACGAACTTCCGGATCGGTTCTGTTCCAAAGCTTTCTATCGTTGGAAGGTGGCACAGCATGGCCGAGGACACGTTTCCGCTCACCGAGTATCAACGCGACATATGGACGCTGCTGGTACTGCTCCCTCCGGTGGCCTCTTACAACATCGTGAACTCGGTCCGCCTCCGGGGGCCCGTCGATCCATCGATGTTGAATGATTGCTTGCAGGACCTCGGTGACCGGCACGACGCACTCCGACTGCGATTCGGCACCGAAAACGGTGTTCCGTTCCAATGGGTCACCGACGGGCTACCCGAGATCGAGTACCTGGACCTGTCGCATGAACGCGATCCCCGTGCCGCGTGCCTGGAACGGATGGAAACCGCTGCGGCGCAACCAATGGATTACACCGACGGGGCAGGCCTGTTCCGGGTGACCCTGCTCCGGGAAGACGAGACGACGCACTACCTGTTCAGCATGAGCCACCACCTCGTCGTGGATGGGCTCTCGATCGGTCTCCTCGTCGGTCAACTTCTCTTCGACTACGAAACGAGACTGTCCACCGGGCACTCGGCCGAATTGCCCGACTCGTCGTACCGCCGCTTCGCCGACCAACGGAGCCGCTACGCCGGGTCGGACTCATGGTCGGCGGACCTGCGCTTTTTCCAAGACCGGCTGGCCGATCACCAACCCGTGCTGTTCGAAAAAGCGGCAGAGTCGACGGGTGCGGCCCCGGTCGCACGACACACCTTCGAGCTCGGCCCCGATCTCATCGACGCCATCCGCGCGGAGTCGCCCTCGCTGTATGCTCACTTCTTGGCGGCCCTGGCCATCTATCTGGGCCGGTTCCACCGGACCGACGACGTCGTGCTCGGTATTCCCTTCGGCAACCGCCGCACGGACGAAGAGCGGGTGACGGCAGGCACTCTCGCCAATGTGCTGCCGCTCAGGATCGGGCTCGACCAGCGCTGCACACTCGGCGAATTGGCCCGCCGCATCCACGACCAGATCGTGGAGTCGAAGCCCCACGAGCGGATCGGCCTCGGCTCCCTGCTGCGCAACCGCGAGGAATTCTCGCCATCCAACCGGCAGCTGTTCGACGTGGTGGTCTCGAAGCTGCGGCTGCCGTCGCTGGCTTCGCTCAGCGACCGCGTCGACGAGTACCGCAGCTACCCGATGGGCCACTCGCTCAACGCACTTCAGATATTCCTGCGCGAGTACGGACCGGATGAAATCACGGTGGACATCGAGTGCGCCCCGGATGTTTTCGACGCCGACCAGCCCATCGAGATGCTCGGCCGACGACTACTGCACCTTATGACCATGATCGCGCAGCATCCCGAACGCGAGCTGCGCCGGGTGGATCTGATGCTTCCTGAGGAGAAAGTAGCTGTCGCACAGTGTAATTCGACAGCGCATCCGTACGACGCAACGACGACGCTGGATCGGGAATTCGTGCGGCAGGCACACCGGACACCGGACGCGCTGGCGGTGTGCGGCAGCGGCACCCTCACCTACGGTGAACTCGACACGGCCTCGGACGCGTTGGCGGGTGTGCTGCGCTCGCGCGGGATTCGCCGCGGTGATCGGGTGGCCGTCGTCATGGAACGCAGACCGGAATTGCTGGTCGCCATTTTCGCGGCGCTCAAATGCGGGGCCGCCTACGTGCCCGTCGATCCGGGGTATCCGCGCAAGCGCGTTGAACACATCCTGTCCGACTGCGCCGCGTGCGCGGTGCTGGCGTGTCGCGACCTGCCTCTCGTCGCCGAACGCCCCGAGTTGCCGTTCGTCTTCGTGGACGCCTCGTTGCCAGCGGCGCAGCCGGCCGCCGCGACGGCGAACGCCACGGATCTGGCGTATGTCATCTACACCTCGGGATCGACCGGCCGCCCGAAAGGCGTGATGGTCGAACACCATTCGGTGATCAACCGGCTCGCCTGGATGCAGCGCACCTATCTGCTGAGCCCCAAGGACGTGGTGCTGCAGAAGACTCCCATTTCGTTCGACGTGTCGGTGTGGGAATTGTTCTGGTGGGCACTGGCCGGTGCCCGGCTGGCATTGCTCGCGCCGGGCGGCGAGAAGGACCCCGGGGAAATGCTCGAGGCCATCGCCAGCCACGGGGTCACGGTCATGCATTTTGTCCCGTCGATGCTCGAGCCATTCCTGGATCTGCTGGAGCGTGAGCCCGAACGGTTGGCGCAGACGTCGACGCTGCGGCTGGTGTTCAGCAGTGGTGAGGCGCTGCGGCGCGGTCTGGTGGACCGGTTCAACCGTGTTTTCGAACGCGGCGGGCGGCGCGCGGTGCGGCTGGTGAATCTCTATGGGCCGACCGAGGCCACCGTTGACGTCTCGTACCACGAAACCCACGCCGACCCGGCCGTGCCCACCCTGCGGATACCGATCGGGCGGCCCATCGACAATATCGAGCTGCACGTCCTCGGATCCGCGGACCTCGCGCAGCCCGTCGGCATGCCGGGCGAACTGGTCATCGGCGGTGCCGGCGTGGCCAGCGGTTATCTGGGGCGCCCCGGGCTCACCGCCGAGAAGTTCTGCGCCGACCCGTTCCGGGAGAACGGGCGGCTCTACCGCACCGGCGATCTCGTGCGCAGGCTGGCCGACGGCTCGCTGGAGTACCTCGGGCGCATGGACAGCCAGGTCAAGATCAGAGGCAACCGGATCGAACTCGGTGAAGTAGAGGATGCGCTGGTGTCTTTCGACGCGGTGCCGCGGCTACGGTGGTCGACGACCCGGCCCGCGGCCCGCACCTGGTGGCCTTCTACACGGCTGATCACGAGCTCGCCCCTCAGAAGCTGCGGGCGCACCTGGCCACCGTGCTTCCGCCGTTCATGATCCCGGCACGGTTCGAGCGGATCGATCGAATCCCGTTGAACCCCAGCGGCAAGACAGACAGATCAGCCCTGCACGCGGTGCCCGCTGCGGCCGCGGTGTCCCAGCAAGACGAGGTAGCCACCGGCGCCGAAGGACTACTGGCCGAGGTGTTCTCGGAGGTGCTCGGCGTGGCGTCGGTGGGCCGGGACGACGACTTCTTCGCTCGCGGGGGCGATTCTGTGCTGGCGTTGAAGGTGTGCGCGTTGGCGGGTCAGCGGGGGCTGCAGCTCACCGCGCGTGACTTCGTCACCCATACGACGGTCGCACAGCTGGCGCGAGCGGCCCGGCCGGGTCAGAACCAGGACGGTGTGATCAAACCGTTCGCCCTGATTCCCGAATCCGACCGCGCCCGAATGGGATTCGCGGACGATGCTTACCCGTTGGCGCGGTTGCAGTGGGGAATGCTCTATCACAGCATCGAATCGGAATCCTCGACGCTCTACCACGATGTGTTCCGCTATTCGCTGCGCCTGCCCTGGGACGAGCAGGCATGGCTGCGCGCCGGAGCACGTCTGGTCCAGCGGCACCCCGCCTTGCGCACCTCGTTCAACCTGACCGATTTCAGTGAACCGCTCCAGATCGTGCACCGTGAGGTGCCGCTGGCTTTCGCTACCACCGACCTGCGCGCGCTCGACGCACAGACTGCTGCCGCTCGCATCGAGGAATATGTCGATCAGCAGCGCCACCGGACCTACCGCCTGGATGCGGCGCCGCTCTATGCCGTGCAAGTGTTCCGGATGCCTGAAACGGTGGACGTGATCGTCAGCTTTCACCACGCCATCCTCGACGGTTGGAGCGTAGCGATGTTGATGTCGCAGCTGCTCGGCGACTATCTGCGCGACACCGGCCACCAGCTTCACCAGGACGCCGAGATGGAAATACTGCCGAGCTACGCGGAATTCGTTCGCGCCGAACGCGAAGCGGTGGACTCCGAGCCGATGCGCCGATTCTGGGCCGAAGAGCTGCGCGAAGGCGAGCCGACTCGGATCGGCGAATTGGGCGTGAACAGCACCGATGTCACCGAGACGCGAATTGCCCGCACGATGGCGATCCCGACGACCGCGATCGAGGCACTGCGCCTGCTGGCGTCCGAAGGGGAGGCGCACCTCAGCACGATGCTGTTCACGGTGCACTGCCTCACGCTGCGGCAGCTGTCCGGGTCGGAGTCGATCGTCACTGGGCTGGTCACCAGCAACCGACCGGTCCGGCTGGGGTCCGAGCAGGTGGCCGGGCTGTTCCTGAACACTGTGCCGATCCGGGTGGGCATGTCCGACCCGCACCTGAGTCCCCGCGATATCGCTGAAGCCGTTCGCGCCCAACGGCGTCGGCTGATCCCGTACTACGCCTATCCACTCGCCACCATCCAACGTGACCGCCACGGTGCAGCGCCAATCCTCACTGCGTTCAACTACGTCCACTTCCACATGGCCGAACAGCTGACCGGCAACCCCGCCTTCGAGGTGGTCGATGTTCGCGTCGAAGAACAGACCAACCTGGAACTGATGGTCTCAGCCATCGTTCACCCGGCGGACAAATCGGTGACCCTTCGGCTCGACGGCGATGGCATCCACGTCACCAACGCCGTGGCGGAGGCCTATCTACACACCTATCTGACGATCCTCGATACGGTCGTGGCCGATCCCGGTCAGCCGATCGGATCGGAGTCACTCGCCTCGCCACGGCCACAACCGCTGCCTCCTGCCGCGCCGATCCGTTCCGGCGACCGGCAGACCGCGGGCTCCTGGGTGGCCCGCACCGCCGAGCACGTACTCGGACAGGTGTTCTCGGAGGTGCTGGGGGAGGAGTCGGTGCGCCCGGACGACGACTTCTTCGTCCTTGGCGGCGACTCCCTGCTGGTGCTCAAGGTGTGTGCGCTGGCGGGTCGGCGCGGCCTGCGCATCACCACGCGCGACGTCCTCGACCACCCGACCATCGCACAGCTGGCCCAGGTGGCTCGTCCGGACGCGACAGCCGCCGAGACCGTCGAACCGTTCGCACTCGTCGCCGATATCGACCGCGCCCGACTGGGATTCGCGGCCGACGCCTACCCGCTGGCGCAGTTGCAATGGGGAATGATCTATCACAGCATCGAATCCGAATCCTCGACGCTCTACCACGATGTATTCCGCTATTCGCTGCGCCTGCCCTGGGACGAGCAGGCATGGCGACGAGCGGGCGCGTGGCTGGTGCACCAGCACCCCGCGCTGCGGACCTCGTTCGACATCAACGGATTCAGCCAACCGCTGCAGATCGTGCACCACGAGATATCGCCGCCCTTCGCCAGCACCGACCTGACCGAGGCGACCCCGGCGGTCGCGGCCGCCCAAGTCGCCGACCACATTCAGCAGCGACGCACGATCGTCTACCGCCTGGACCGAGCACCGCTGTTCGAGGTCCACGCCTTTCGGCTGCCCGAAACCGTGGAAGTGGTCTTCAGCTTCCATCACGCCATTTTGGACGGATGGAGCGCAGCCGTGCTGATGTCCCAACTGCTGCAGACTTATCTGGGCTACCTCGCCGGTACCGCGCCGAGTGAACCGAGCGATCCGCCCACGTACGCCGAGTTCATCCGAGCCGAGCAACAGGCCCTTGCCTCGTCGGAAATGCGCCGGTTCTGGCAGGAGACCCTGCGCGATTCCGCGCCGACCGCGCTCGGCGCGGCGACACAGGCGGGCGACTCGGCGGATCGAGTCTCGCGCAGCATTCTGGTCCCTTCGGCCATCGCCGAATCCGCCCGTGGCCTCGCGGCGCGAGAACGTATGCCGCTCAAGTCGATTCTGCTCGCCGCGCACTGCCTGACCTTGTCCCTGTTCGCTGGGTCGGACCAGGTGACGACCGGTGTGGTCACGCACAACCGGCAGGCCCGCTGGGGAGCCGAACTGGTTGCGGGACTGTTTCTCAACACTATGCCCGTTCCCGTCGACCTATCCGCGGCGGATACGTGGCGCGACGTGATCGCCGCCGTGCGCACTCGCGAACTCCAGCTCGATCCGTATCGTGCCTATCCGCTCAGCGTCATACAGCAGGAGCATGACGGCATGGGCGTTGTCACCACCGCGTTCAACTATGTGCACTTCCACATTGCCGAGCCGCTCCGGGTAGATCCGCGTGTGGAGATCGTGGGCGTGCATGTCGAGGAGCAGACGAACTTCGCCCTGCTGCTCAATGCCATCGAGAGCCCGCTCGACGACTCGCTGAGAATCCGTCTCGATGCCGACGGCGTTACGGTCGACGAGCCCTTCGCCGACGCATACACCGACGCTTATCTCGGTATTCTGCATCTGCTTGCCGAAAGCCCAGACGCCGCAATCGATTTCACTCCACTCGTCCCGCCCGTTCCGCTCGCCGGTTCGCGGCCCACTTCGGCAGTTCATGTCGTCGAGGCCATCATGGACCAGGTCCGGCGGACACCCAACGCACCAGCGGTCGTCCACGGCGGACGCGAGTTGACCTATCAGGAACTGTGGGATTCGGCTTGCCGTATAGGAAGCGGGCTTTGCGCACGCGGCGCTGTTCCTGGCACGCGGGTCGGCCTCGCGGCCACCCAATCGCCGGAGCGGATTGCCGCCGTGGTCGGTATCGCGCTGGCCGGAGCCGCCGTGGTCCCGCTCGATGTCGGCCAGCCCGCGGCGCGGGTGCGTGACATGCTCGATGACGCCGCACCCCTGCTGGTCGTGACGGAGGGCCCGGTTGAGGCGATTCCGGCTGAGCTCACTGTCCGCGTGGCCGACCTGCTGAAGTCCCCACTCGGACAGCCGAACCCCTTGCGTCACCTCGAGCAGACCGCTTACGTACTATTCACCTCTGGCTCGACGGGACGGCCCAAAGCCGTCACGATGCCCCATCGGGTGCTGGCCACCCTGATCGCCTGGCAACTGTCCGTTCCCTCGGGCCGGGTCGGGGACCGGGCACCGCACACCGCGCAGTTCGCGCCGCTGACCTTCGATGTCGCGTTCCAGGAAATCTTCTCCACACTGTGCGGCGGCGGAACCCTGCAACTGGCCGACGACGAGTTACGGACCGATGCGAGGGCCCTGGTAGGCCTGCTCGAGTCGGCACCGGTCGAACGCGTGTTCCTGCCCTACGTCGCTCTGGAGCAACTCGCACACGTCGTGGTCGAGACGAACCGCTACCCGAAACGGCTGTCACGGGTCGTGTCGTCGGGCGAACAGCTACGAATCACGCCGCGCATCAAGGAGTTTCTGGCGGCACTGCCCGAATTCCTGCTGCTGGAGAAGCAATACGGGCCCACCGAAACCCACGTCGCCAGCTACGACACCCGCACCGGCGATCCACGCGAGTTCCCGCTCCTGCCGCCCATCGGCAGGCCCATCGCGGGAGCCGAGATCCACGTGGTGGACTCGCGGCTGCGCCCGGTTCCGGTGGGCGCGCTCGGCGAGATCTATCTCGGCGGTGCCTGCGTGGCCGACGGCTACGAACACCGTCCGGACCTCACCGCCCAGCGCTACATCGCTGATCCGACGGGCCGACCTGGGCAGCGGCTCTATCGCACAGGAGACCTCGGCCGCCGCCACCCCGACGGGTACGTCATGTGTGCGGGGCGCATCGACACCCAGGTCAAAATCCGCGGATTCCGCGTCGAAACCGCCGAGATCGAGAGCACCATTCTCGCGGCAGCGCCGGCGGTGCGCGAGGCGGCCGTAGTCGCCCGCGGCCGCGACGGCACCGGCTCCAGCGCCGACACCATGCTGGTGGCCTATCTCGTCGGCGATGCCGCCGCAGTCGACATCGATGGCCTGCGCCGACAGGTGGCTGCGACGCTACCCGCCTATGAGGTGCCTGCCCGGATCGAGTGGCTCGACTCGTTACCACGGACCGCGTCCGGGAAACGCGCCGACGCCGTCCTGCGCGGACTGCCACTGACCACGACAACGCCGCAACGGGAAACGGTTCCGCCTCGCGACGAACTCGACCGGGAGCTGGTCGGTCTCGTGGCCGACATCGTCGGCATCGACACGGTCGGCATCGATGACAGCTTCTTCGATCTCGGTGGCACGTCGATCACCGTTACCCGGCTCGTTCTCGCTCTGGAACAGCGGTACGGCATCGAGGTGCCGATGTCGTCGTTCGTCGCAGCGCCCACGGTACGGGCGCTGGCTGAACTGCTGCGCCTCCGGACGGTTTCGGCACCCGACCCCCTCGTCGCCGTCAAACCCTCCGGGCAGTTGCCCCCACTGTTTCTCGTGCACCCGCTCGGCGGCACCGTCTCCTGCTATGCCGCACTGGCCCGGCATCTGCCCGCTGATCAGCCTCTCTTCGCACTACAAGCAGCTGGTGTCGACGCGGGAACTTCTCCGCTGCATGCGATAACGGACATGGCTGCCTCCTACATCGAGGCGATTCGGCGCAGACAGCCACACGGCCCCTACCACCTCGGCGGCTGGTCGCTCGGCGGGTTCGTCGCCTTCGAGATGCTGCATCAATTGGAGTCGGCGGGCGAGGAGGTGGCCAGTTTCATCCTGCTGGATTCCATGATGGGCCAAGCGTCTTCGACCGAGGAAGCTCTCATGGGGGCATCACGCGAGTTGTTCATGTGGGAGCTTCTACGCGGAGATCGAGGGGTGGACTCACCGGCTCCTCAGATCCCTGCCGACCTAACCGACGACGGCGCTGTTTTCCAGTTCATCCTTGACCAAGCGATCGCCGAGGGTCTGCTTCCCGACGCCTCGTCACTCGGACTGATTCGACGGCTCTACGCCGTCTTCGAGGCAACCTGGCAGGCCGCGGTCCGGTATCGGGCCCAGCCCACCGGCCACGATCTGACGCTGCTACGCAGCAGCGAACCGTTACCCGAGATCCTGAAACCGGCGCATGACGCCGTCGGCAGCCTGTATCGCGACGCCACCAACGGGTGGGGTGCGATGACAACCGGGGCGATAGACGTCGTCGACGTTCCCGGCAATCACCTGACCATGATGGACGAGCCATACGTCGCGACCCTCGCTGAAACGTTGGCGAAGGTGCTCGAGCACGACGCCGCGCTCCATCACAACATTGTGCGGAAAGGGTAGCGATGAAACCACTCAAGGCTGTTGTCATCGGCGCCGGTGTCGGCGGACTCGCCACCGCGGCGGCTCTGCAAGCCGTCGGTGTCGAGGTCGAGATCTACGAGCGCGGCTGGCAGTTGCGCTCCGATGGCGCCGGATTGTCGTTGCAGAGCAACGGGATTCGCGCGCTGCGCACGCTCGGGTTGGGTATCGACGGCGACATCGAACGCCGGGCTGGTCGGCTGCACGGCTGGTTCTGGAAACATCCGGACGGCCGTCCCATCCGCCGGATATCCCTGGACCCGATCCACGAAAAGCTCGGCGCGAAAAGCTATTTCGTGCACCGCGGCGACCTTATGCATGCCTTGCACGCCGGTGCGGGCACTCTGCCTATCCATTTCGGTGCCGCGGCGGTCGGGTTCGTCGACGACGGGGATGGAGTCACCGTCACTTTCGACGACGGCTCCGAGGCCCGCGGTGATCTCCTCATCGGCGCCGACGGCATCAACTCGGTCGTCCGGGCACACCTGCACGCGCCGCAGCCGGTGCGGCCGGGTGAATTCGTGTGCTGGCTGGCGTGCACCCCCTTCGACCCGGAGCGGCATCCACACGTCCCTCGCGACGGCTACGGCCACTTGTACTGGGGACGCGGAATGCGTTTCGGAATCCACGACATCGGGCACGGGCGGGTGTATTGGTGGGGCACGCGGAACGCTCCAGCAGCAGTGGCCGCCAACTGGCACGGCACGACCGAAGACCTGCTCGAGTACTTCCACGACTGGGCACCGGAGACCCGCGAACTCATCGCCTCCACCGAGCTCTGCGACATCGTCGCCGTCCCCGCGCAGGATCGCCTGCCCATCGCCGATTGGGGTGCGGGCCGGGTGACATTGCTCGGGGACGCCGCCCACCCCATGCTGCCCAGCCTCGGGCAGGGCGCCAATTGTGCCATCGAGGACGCCGTCGTGCTTGCCCACGCCGTGGCTACCGTACCGAATATCGGTGCGGCCCTTCGCGTCTACGAGAAGCGCCGCGCCGCGCGGACCACCAGGATGGTCGTCGACTCGCGGTGGCTCGGGCAGGTCGAACAGACCGAGAACCGGGTACTCATCGCGGCGCGGGACACCTATGCACGTATCGCGCCGCGTTCGGTACTGCGGCACACGATGGAGGGGTCGATGACCTTTCCCGGTGTGTCCGCCCCACCGGCACCGCTGCCGCGGCCGCTCACCGATACCGAACGTTGGCACTGGGTCGCCGATCAGCTGTCGCCGTTGAATGCCGTCGCGCATGTACGCATCGAAGGGCGCGTCTCGCGCGATGATGTCGCTGCCGCTCTGTCGGTGCTGCAACGATGCCATCCGCTGCTGTGCGCCGCCGTCGAGGCCGAAGACAACGGCACTCATCCGTGGTGGGTTCCGGTGTCCGACAAGCCGATTCCCTTGCGCGCCATCACCACCGCCGACCCCGGGAGATGGTTGACGGAGATCAATACCCGGGAACTGGTCGAGCCTCTGGACAGTACTCGGGGGCCGCTGATACGCGGCCTGCTCGTCAGCAGCGGGCCGGAGCAGCACGACCTGATCCTGACTTCGTCCTATGTCGTCGCCGACCCGCCCGCGATGCTGGCGCTGCTGCGGCACGCCGTCGCGCTCGCGAGCCGACATCACCGTACCGGCTCGGTCGAGATCAACGATGCCCTCGACTTCTTCGCGATCGACGGGCCCGACGCACTGCTGCCGCCGTCGCATCGCGGCATCGGCGGCGTGCACCACGGCGCAGCCTCGGTGCTGCGGGATCAGCGCACTCGGCTGCTGCGCCGTCCGGTCCGGGCGATTCCCGACGCCGATGTCGAACCGAGTCGACGCCGGACCCAGCTGATCCACCGGCAGCTCGGTCGGCAGCAAGCCCGTGCCATGGTCCAGGAGTGCGATCGGCGCGGTGTCGGAGTTCGCAGTGTGCTCGCCGCTGCCTTGCTCACCGCCGCCGGCCGCGCGGCCGAGGTCGCCGAGGGCCGACCGCACGCGGTCGGGCTCGGCATCGGATACCGGGACCAGCTCGACGGCGCGCCCTCGGAATGGGATCTCGGTGCGTTCCAGGCCATGATCGAGGCCGTCGGGACCTACGCCAGCAACGGCTCCCCGTGGGAACTGGCCGCGGAGTTGGAGCGCGATTCGGCTCGCCGGATCGCCCTCGGTGATCACTTGGCGTCGGTGAACATCATGTCGATGATGGCCCCGGCCTCGGTGGCCAGGAGTTCTGCGGCGGTAAAGGCCATGCAGGCCAACGGCCCCGGCCACCTGTGCCTGATTCATCTGGACAACACGGAGTTCCCGCTCGAGTACGGCGACTGGCAGTTCCGTGGTGCGCATGTGGTTTCGGGGATCTCGGTGAGTGGGCTGATCATCGTCACCACCACGGCTGGCCTTGACGAAATGACGATCGATGTCTCCTACGTCCCGGGAATGGTCTCGCCTGGACGGGCCGAATTCCTCGCCGACGAAATGATCCGCATAGTGACCGATTGCGTTGGCCCGGCGCAGTCTTCGCAATCCGTGAACGACATCGTCCGAGCGGTCTGATCACCTACCTGAGGAGAGACGATGGATTCGAAGCGTTGGATTCGCTGGTTCGCCACGGCCGCCGTGCCGAGGATCGGTCTGCGATTGCAGGCCCGGCTAGGCGACCCGTTGGCCCAGATCATCATGCCGCTGGACGGGAAGGGCGATGTCTACCGGTCTGCCGAGCGGATCCGCGATGCCGGCCGGATCGTGCGAGGCCGCAACTCGTGGGTGACCGCCGATCATGAATTATGCCGGGAGATCCTGCGCGACAAGAGGTTCGGTGTGCTGACGGCTGATCGCATGGAATTGCCCGGCATGCTCGCTCGGCTCATCGATGCCACCCGGCCGGAGCTGCTCAATCCGTCTGAACCGCCGTCCATGATCCGAGTGGACCCGCCCGATCACACCCGGTATCGCCGTTCGGTTTCCGACGCGTTCACTCCGCGCGCGCAGGCCGCGTTCCAGGCCCGGATGCTGCAGCTGACCGACGAACTGCTCGACAGCCTCGATGGTGAGCTGTACGCGGAGCGGATCGACGAGTTCGCCGCCCAGCTCCCAGTGGCAGTCATCGCCGAGAAACTCGGTCTGCCGGCGGAGGTGCGACCGCAGCTGCGCGAGTGGGCCGATGCGAGCGCAGTGCTGTTGCGTGTCGGGGCGCCCTGGGGGGCGTATCGCGCGGCGACCGACAGCTTGCGCGACGCGGAGCGGTTCTATCGCGGCCACATCGCCGCCCTACGCCGCCGCCCCAGCGACGATCTTCTCAGCCGAGTGACTGTCGACACCGACCTCGACGATCGCGAGATCGCCGCCGTCGCCATGCTGCTCGCGGATGCCGCGATCGAGACCGCGGGCGGCATCATCCGTAACGGCGCGTACCAACTGCTGCGGCATCCAGGCCAGCTCTATCGGCTCCGCGCGTCTGCCGAGCTGTGGCCTAACGCGGTCGAGGAGATCCTGCGATTCGACACCTCGCTGCCCATGCTCGGTCGATCAGCCCTCGTGGACGTGGAACTCGCGGGCACGACTATCCGCGCGGGACAGAGTGTGGCCCTGCTGATCGCTGGCGCGAACCGCGATCCGGGCGTGTTTCCCGAACCGGCGGTATTCGAGATCGCCAGACCGAATGCCAAGGCCCATCTGTCCTTCGGATTCGGCATACACGCATGCCTGGGCTCCGCACTGGCGCGCAGCCAGGCCGTTTGCGCACTGCCGAGGCTGTTCGACCGCTTCAAGTCCAACAAGTGTGGCGATCGAGTTCGGCCGAGCCTGCCAATGGGCCGGCACGGGCTGGTTCGACGCGGGACTTGTAACGAGCCGTGAAGTCCTTTGCTCCCCGATCTATTTCGAAAGTCGAGGTTTGGCCATGAACATTGCGATCAGGGCTTGGCAAGTGTCGTCGCGGTCGCGGCGTTGGGAATGACAACGGTGACTGGTGTGGGTCACGCGGACCCGGCGGCGTCCCTCGAGACCGATCGACCGGGATTCACTGAGTATAAGGGGGAGAAGGTGCCCTACGACCACCGTGGCTCCGGGGCCAGCGACCACCCCACCCAGCAATCGGACTACTCGCTGGAGAACTTGGCCGGGGAGTTCGGTGTGGTGATCGATGCAACCGCGCACCTGGTGCGGAACTACGTTGTGGGCGACCATTGGAACTTCGATACGGCCCCAATCGAAGCCGGGATGGAGCAAGCCATCGCCGACACCGAGCTGACCCGTTGATACCGACACACAAGGGAGCCGACATGCCGAAAGTCGAAGCGGGTCAGCCGGTTCGCAAGTCTCGCGCGCAACGTGCTATCGCGTTGATCGTCACGACCAGTACGGCGGTCATCGTAGGTGCGCTTACCGGGCTCGGTGCCGCAACCGTCACGGCCGAACCACTCACTCCGCAGGTCGACCCGTTCTATCAGCCACCGGCGGGTTACGAATCCCAGGCGCCGGGCTCGATCCTGCGTTCGCGGGAAATGCACTTCCTGGCGGCGGTGACCGAACTCCCGCTGAAGGTCCAGGTGTGGCAATTGCTTTATCGCACAACCGATCTGCACGGTGAGCCGGAATCGGCGGTGACGACCGTGCTCCTGCCGTGGGGTGCCACACCGGACAAGAACAGGCCGTTGTTGTCGTACGAGACGTTCTACGACAGCACGAACACAGCATGCGCTCCCTCCTATGTCCTGCAGCAGCAGAACTTGCTGGAGGGCGTCGCGGGGGGCCAGACGAACATCGAACTGATGGCAATCACCGCCGGGCTGACGAAGGGGTGGGCAGTGTCGATCCCGGACCATGAGGGCCCCCACGGCCACCTGGGGGTGGACAAGGAACCCGGGTACATCAGCTTGGACGGGATCCGAGCCGCCGAACAGTTCGCGCCGTTGGGCCTGGCAGGCAAGGACACGCCGGTAGGTGTGTGGGGATACTCCGGCGGCGGCATGGCCGGCGGCTGGACCGCGGAAATGCAACCGGCTTACGCGCCCGAGTTGAACATCAAGGGTGTTGCGCTGGGCGGCCCCGTCCCCGACCTGCGCGCCGTCCTGCACGTCAACGGGTCGTTGGCTGCCAGCGTGATCGGTATCGGCATCGCCTCGCTGCAAACGGCCTACCCGAAGTTCGGCGCGGTGATGGACACCTACCTGACACCCGAGGGCCGGACGAAGATGGAAACGATCAGATCGCGGTGCCTGATCCCCAACGTCATCTTGGACGCATTCACCGATTACCAGCGTTACTTCACCATTCCTATCCCGCAGCTCCTCGAGGTTCCTGACATCAAAGAGACCTTCGACGCGGTCACACTCGGGAATAACAATCCAGGCATGCCGATGTACGTCTATCAGGCTGCCCTCGACGAGATCGTGCCGCCGGCGACCACCGACAAAATGGTCGAACAGTATTGCGCGGGTGGAACTCCGGTGCAGTACCAGCGCGACCATCTCAGCGAACACACTCTGTTGGCCACCTACGGCATGTCGGGCGCACTCAACTGGCTCAAGGCGCGGTTCGAGCCGAACAGCCCGACTCCGGTCGGCTGCCACACCGAGGATCAGCTGTCGACGTTCCTCAATCCCGATAACGACATAACCCAACTACAGATCTGGTTCGACACAGCGCGCGCCGCCCTCGGCCTGCCGGTCGAGCCACTGTTCGGCCCCAACTAGCTGCGACGAGGTGACGCCTCTCGCCGCACGTCCGGAAAGCGGGTAAGCATCGGCGGCCCGAGCGACGAGGGCAATCCGCCTGATCTCGACCATCCGGCGAGCGTGGTGCCGATAATTGTTGCCGTGCACAGTCATTGATCGACTGTGTATGCCGGAATTCGACTGGACAGCATAGGGAACAGTATGGCGATTGTCCTGGACACCGACCAATTCGATCCGCACGACCGCGCGGATGTGGTGGCGTCCGCCCTGCAGGATGTGTCCGCGCCGGCGTACATCGTGCACAGTCCCTGGCATGGTTCGGTCTACGCGCGTTACGACAGCTGGCAATTCGGGCAGCTTCGTTTACACCGGGCGGTGATGTCCGGGTTGGCTGTGGCTCGAACACCGAAACAGATTCGGAATTCACCTAGTTCGCTGCTTGCCATCCAACTGCAGCAGCACGGTAGTGTGCGTCTGACATATGCTGGGACTCAACATGAGATCGCGCCGGGTCAGCTGCTCATCTCGGATCTCGATATGCCGCACGAGATCGACTGGCGCGGTGGACAAGGCCTGTCGATGTTCGTTTCGCGCGAGCAATTGGGTCTGTCGGTCGAGACGATCCGCACCGCCCTGATTCAGCCACAACGTAGCCCGCTTTATCACTTTCTCGCTAAACAAATGGCGCTGACCAGTGACGTCGGCGACGAGATGGAGAGCGATGCCGGGGCTTCGGCTGTTGGCGATGCCTGCGTGGAGCTGGTGCGCGCCTTCCTGATGTCGGCAGCCACCCACGGCAAGGAAGATGGCAATGCTGTTCCCCAAGATATTCTGGTTACCCAGATTCGCGCATACGTGCGCAGCCGACTGTCCGATCCGGACCTGAACGCGGCCAGTATCGCTCGCGCCCACAACATTTCGGTCCGCTACCTATACAAAGTATGCGCCGACGCGGGACTCGGCCTCGAGAATTCGATCATCGCCCAACGACTCGAGCGCGTCCGCAACGATCTCGCTCGACCCGACATTCGGCACCGCACGATCGCGGCGATCGCCGACAGTCACGGATTCCGAGGCCCTGCTCACTTCAGCCGGCGATTCCGAGCGGTCTACGGCAGGACGCCCAGCGACTGGCGACGAGAAGCCCTTGAACGGTCGAGTGCCACAGAACAATCGAATGTCAAATTGGCGTAGTTCGCCTGGTCGGAATCCCTTGTTCACGAGCATTACTGATCGCAACGGGTGCACTCCTGGCGCAATTACCCATCACGTTCAATACTTTAGGACGTGAGGGCCGACTGCTGCCCGAGATCGGCGGGGACGGCGCCACTCTTACGCTGCGTCCTGCTGAGAACCGATCGCGGGTTACCGACGTCGGATTCAACGACAGCTGCGCCATCTGGTACGGCCACAGCTGAAGGAGGTCGGTTTGATCAGCGGGCTGGCCTTCGGTCTGATCTGCGGGTTCGTGGGCGCCATCACCTTCGGGTCGGGGTGGGCGTTTTCTTGCTTCTTCGCCGGCGCAACGACGACCCCCATTCTGATATCCCGGTCCGTGTGGGTAACTGCACTGCCGCGCCGAAAGTCTCGGATGTTCTTCGTATCAACGCGGCGCTGACAAATAGTCGATCTGCGCGATCTCTATTTGCTGGGCGGACACCATGGCCGACGCGAGCTGCTTGACCTCGGATAGTGACGCGTGGTCGGCGGCGAACTGCGCCATGACGATTCCTCCGTTGTGATGGTTCCGCATCAGGCGGAGGAACTGCTGGTCGGCATCGGCGGGTGCCATGGTTGCCAGCTCGGTCATGTCCGGTCCGGAAGCCATGCCTGCCATCGCTGGCAGGTGGAAGGTATGGTCAGCGCCCTGCTGATGCGGCATCCACGCCATGGGATGGTCGGCCTGCTCCGTCATGTTCCACAGCAACAGCCACCCCTTCAGTTGGCCGATCTGCAGTTGCTGCGCGGTGAGTATGTCGCGGGCAAGCAAACGAATCTCCGGTGATACGGATCGTTCGAGGACGAGTAATGACATCGTTACCGCTTGGCTGTGGTGCTCGGCCATGTCACGGGCGAATCCGATGTCGACGAGACCGGGTTCGTGGGTGCTCGACGCCGATGGACTCGGTCCGGTAGAACGGCCGATCCAGAATGCCGCGGCGATGGCTGTTAGCACGACGCAGGCGATGGCGGTCAGCTGACGCGCGCGCAGGTTCATGGAACGTAGACCTGCATATCGGCCTCGGGTAGATAGACGCTGTAAGATGCTCCGCCAGCGATATAGATCTTCCCGTCCGATGCGACGCCCTGTATTCCGTGGCGCCCCTGCTTCATTGGTTCTCGAGTCGACCACGTCAGTGAACGCGTGTCCAATACCTCGTTGTCGGTAAAGGACGGGCCGATTCCTTCACCACCGATGGCGTAGATCATGTCGCCGATTGGGACCACCGCGAGACCGCCGCGTCCGTGTGGGATGGGTCCGATCGTGCTCCAGCTACCTGTCGAAAAGTCGAAGACATCGGTCGGGCGAATGAAGGCCGGTTGAATCACGAACCGGCCACCGATCGCGTAGGACTTGTCCCCGACGATGGCGGCGCCCAGATGCTCGCGTGGGTTGGGCAGATCCGGCAGTGCGGTCCACGTGTCGGTCGCTGGATCGTATTCATCGAAGTATCCGAAAGCGAGGTAGTCGCGCTGCCCGCCTGCAACGTATATCTTGCCGTCGTGCACAGCGGCACCGGTGGCGCCTCGAATCCGCTGTTGCGGCATTCGGGCACGCTCGGTGAGCTCGTTGGTTTTTGGATCGTATTGCCACACACGACCGTTCGGGATCAGCGCGGCACCCTCGAGTCCTCCAAGGTAGTAGATCTTACCGCTCGTCGTCACGGCCTGCAGATGATGCACCGGCACCGGGAACGAAGCGACTTCGGACCAGGCGCCGGTCAGCATATCGAATTGAAACTGCTTGTTGGAGAACAGGCCGACCTGTCCGGGTAAGCCGAGGCCACCTGCGAC
This sequence comes from Nocardia sp. CA-128927, assembly GCF_050955855.1. Taxonomy (NCBI): domain Bacteria; kingdom Bacillati; phylum Actinomycetota; class Actinomycetes; order Mycobacteriales; family Nocardiaceae; genus Nocardia; species Nocardia sp. CA-128927. The sequence continues at coordinate 2,362,915 of NZ_CP192087.1, forward strand.
ATAGACCTTGTCGCCGAGCACTACCGCGCCGACCTCCTGGATCGCGGCGGGAGGCGCCGGTGCCCACTGCCATCCGGACGTCGGCTTGGCCGATGCCAGCGGGGCAATCGCGCACGCCAAAGCTACACACACGGCTCCGATGAACAGCGTCCGCATTGCACACCCTCTCTGGGCAGGATCGACCAAGTGTGGCTACAAGCATTACCTGGAGAAATGCCGCTATGAATGTAGCCATGCAGTTGCTATCTCTAGGGATCGACACGGACCGAGTTCGGTGCCGCCCGGTGCGGTCGACCCACGGCACCGAATGTGGCGATGCATTCGCGCCTATCGAACGGAGTCGATGGTCTCGGAAGGGATAGGTGCGCTCTTGGCGAGGCCGGGGTGTCTGGTGAAGGACGGTACGCGGTCGAACAGGTGGGTGGCGACGAGTCCGGTTGTCGCTCCGATGCCGCCGACGAGGGCGACGTGGATCCACGCCGTGCGCAGGCCAGACAAAGGGGAGGAGTTATAGTACAGGATTGATCGCAGACCGGTGATGATCGGACGCATCGGCTCGAACGTGGCGATTACGCGAAAGAATTGGGGGATTGCTTGGAGGGGAATGGTTCCCGCCGAGGAGGTCATGGCGAGGGCTACGAAGAAGAACATGTTGACCAGCGGGGCGAAAGCTCCGAATATGGCGAACACCGTGAGTGCGCCGATGCCGATAGCGGCGATGGCTGAGGCCGAAAACAGGAATAGTTGCGTCGGTGCAGGGATCGGCATATCAAGTCCTTTGCCCGCGACGAGTTGGATGATGCCGGCGCCGAGCGGGGCCGCGGCGATCATCACCGACCATTTGACGAGCAGGATATGCAGTCGAGGCAAGTGGGTGTATCGGCGTCGCTGAACCTTGGGCCCGAGTTCACTGGGGGTGAAGCCGCTGGCTGAATCGACGGTCGGGTGGATCACCGAGGCACCGACGAAGCCGAGCAGCACCAGCACCATGGCGTAGTAGAAGATGCTGGTGCCCGAACCTGTATGGGCGGGAAGGGGATCCAGCGGAGCCGTGAGTACAGTGAACGGGGTAGCGAGCGCGGTCGCGGCCGACACGGTGGGCGGGTCGAGGGCAAGCGTTTTTCCGAAGCCCGTGTCGACCGCGGAGACCGCCGGCGCCACTTGCCCGGTAAACAGTCCGGTGCTCATAGCGCCGGTGGCCGGGGCGGTGTCGAGGTGTACGACAGCGCGCGCGGGCGGTCCGGCTGCGACGGTTGTCAGGCGTGCGATCCCGGCGTTGAAGTCGGCGGGGATGCGCACTGCGCCGAAGATTTTGCCCGCGCCGATCCTTTGCTGTTCGTCCTGAGCGGTCATCGGGATAAGGTCGATGGCGTCGTGGTTCACGGCACTCGAGATGGCGTCGCGGATCTGGTCGGCGGCGTTGGTGGCGGTGCTGGTCTGCGGCTCGACGACTATTCCGATCGGGAGGTCGCGCAGATTGCCGCTGGGATCGATAGTGCCGCCGAGGTAGACGGCAGGCAACGCGGCGGCGAGTACGAGCAATAGCAGCAGTGGCGGCAGCCAGGTCGCCGGGCGGCGAGCGAAGTCGTGGGTGATCCTCATGGTTCAGCCCAGCCCGATACTGGCTAGCTGGGTAGCTTGGGCGACAAGGCGACCAGTGCTATCCCAGACATAACATGATTCATCGACCCGCCGACCATCGATCAGCTGGGCCTTCTGCAGAATCCGCACCGGCCCAGGTGCCGGCAAGGCACGCACGTATGCGGTCAACTGCAGCGTGGGTACCCATCCGCCATCGGCTATATCCAGTGTCGCGGGTGGGAACGAATCCACCGCGAACAGCAGCGAGAAAGGATCGAAGGGCTCATTGTCAGGCAGCGTCAGCCATCCACGCAGTTCGCCGCGTCCAGTCGGCCCCTGGGTGACGAAGCGCGTGCTGTCCGGGTCAAGTCGAGCATCGATCTCGGCCATTATCGCCGCCGGCATACCATTCGGCAGGGTCGAGGGAATCCTGGTGCAGTCTACGCGGATCGCCTTTGTGGGTTCCGGCGCTCGTCGCCAGAATTCCTGAGCATCGGCTTTCAAGGTGCCCATGACGAGAAGTGCATCGACGCAAATGGTTCCGTGTTGGACCAGTCGTGCGCGCAGCTGGCTCGCACCGGTGCCAACGCGCACTAGTTCGACCTCGATCTCGACCGTACCGATATCGGGAGGCCGCAGGTATTGGGCGGATGCGGCGAGCACATCGGGGTGCCCCGCAACACCGGCTGCCGCACGAGCGATGGTGGCGAGAAGGTAGCCGCCGTTGGGAATATGGCCCACAGTCCATCGAGAACTGACATCGGCGGTAAAATGGTTCTGCGATTTACGTGTAACAGCGGTAACTGCCGAGAAGGTAGTCATCAGGCGCCTTTCCACATCACGTTGTCCGAGACTGACATTTCGGTGAACTGCTTGCAGCCGGAGCCGAGATCGCCGGCTCGCGCGAACGCGGTGACAGCTCGGGCGCGGTAAATTTCAGCCACCCCTGTAGAGAGAATGGTTGAACAGGAGTAACGGAATTGCCGGGTTTGGTGTATCTACGATGCTGCCTGGAAGAACGCAGCCGGTCATTGGCGCCGGTGCACGCAGAACCAGTGATGTTTTGTCGCAGGGCACAATCCGCTGTCAGTCAAGCTCGGCATCGCACGCCCCGCCGCCGCCCTGCTGGGAGCTGACCGGGTACCCGGCTATCGCTCCGATTTGGACCGCCGTACACTGTCCGGACCGGTCACGGCATGGCTCAATTCCGCCGGTCATACCCGCCTGGGTCGAGTCGGATATCATGCGGCACAACCGATTCCGTACGTCGCCGACGAATTGTAACGACGCGAGACGCGGTCTCAGGCGCTCCAGGCTCACCGTAACGGTTGGTCCCGGTCGACCTGAATCGACCGGGACGTTGCCTCGTTGCTGACCGCTATGGGTTCGGCTCCGTGTCTGCAATAGCCTGGTCCACTGCTTCCCGAACCAGCTGGTAGTTGGGCGGGAAATGGTTGCCGGTCGTATAACGCAGAACCAGATGTGGGGTCCGTGTCTCGAGGCCATCAATCAATATGTCGGACTCGATGAAGTCGCCGCTCAATTGAATGACACTCACCTCGGGGACATCAAGATAGTCATAGTGCGTGGGCCCTAAGAGCCCAGGCAAGAATGCTGCACTGTACCTGTTCAGGCCGGCTGCCGAGTCGTACGCGTTCGTCGGTTCGTTCCCCAGGTTCGTGGTAAATAAATCGTTGAGTCTGTCGCTGATGATATCGGTGAAGGCGTTCACCGCGATCGTAGGGATGCCGGTAGCGAACGCCATTTCCGGGATATTCGGGGTGCCGAGGATGCCGACATAACTCAATGCCGCTATCTGCACGGCGAGGCGCGGGTAGGTGGACGGGTCTTGGGCATCGCGCCGCATAGCATTGACGGCCATATCGAGTGACGGCGCACCAAAGGTGCTGATTGATAGCAAACGTCCAGGGAACTCGTGGGCATACTCGCCGATGGTAAACGCCGCAAGGCCCTCTCCGAAAGCGTGCACCTTCCGGCCGGGGGCGACGGCATCAACCACTGCATTGAACTCTCCAGCCAAATTCTCTAACGTGTATGCCGACTGCTCTGTTGGGTGATCGCTAGCACCGGCGCCACGCGTGTCGTAGCGCACTACGTGATAGCGATGCGTAAGTTCCTTGACTCCTGGCTCGAGGACATCCGATCCCCATGGCCATCCACCGGTGTATAGCACCGTCGGAGCCTTGTCGGCTGCGGGCCCGAATTCGTAGTAGGCCACCTTTACCCCGTTGTATTCGGTGAAGCCAGGGCGGGCCGTTTCAAGATACGAGTCCGTTTCGGCGCGACTGATGCCGGCGCCGAACGTCATCCCCACTGTCGCGACGACCAACACTGTCGCCAAGCTTTTGTGTGTAACCCTCATGTCAACCTCCAGTTCCGCAGGAGTCGAGGGAAAGGATCAGCCCTCGACTTATCGAAAATTTCAGAGTGACCATCTCGATTCATGTACCTATGACGTTGCCAGGGCGACGATAGAAGGTCATCGGCGCTGGCGCGCGCAGAAACACTGATGTTTTGTCGCCGGGCACAATCCGATGTCAGTTCTGGGCGGGCGAAGTACACAAGTATATCGTTTACTGTCGATGGCGCGGATCGGTTACATCTCGGTTGCCGCGGTCGCGAGATCGACCAGATCCGGACGGATGTCCTCGAGCGGCTCGGTCGAGCATTCGGCGCGCGCGATGATCAGCGCGCCCTCCACAGCCGAAAGCATGAGCGTGGCCAGCCGGGCGGCTCGGTCGGCTGGTGCACCGTAACGCACCAGCGCAGCTGCCAGCGCGGCACGCCACTGTCGGTAGGTCTCGCGGCAGGCGACGGTCAGCGCTGCGGATCGAGGTGTCGAATCCAGTGTGACCGCGCTCACCGGGCTCCCGCCGAGATAACCGGTGCGCACCAGCCCTTCGCTCAGTCGGTCGTCCAGTATTTCACAGAACCCGCGGCTATCGCCGGATTGTGCCATTGTCTCCCGGATCAGGTCGGTGAACTCCGCGGCGGACTCGGCGATCGCGGCTACTGCCAGCTCCTCCTTCCCGCCCGGGAACAGGTAGTACAAGGACCCGCGCGGCGCGCCGGCTTGTCAGTGCGGGGCATGAGGTGGTGGTCCTGGTCCGTGGTGGCGGACGCGAGGTGCAGGGTGCCGCTGTCGTCATCGGCGACCTGACGGACGTGACACAGTGGCGGGACCGGCTGTCGGGTATCGATGCGGTTGCCCACCTGGGCGGTCTGGTCACGGCCTGGTCGCCTTGGCGCGAGTACGAGAAGGACATCGTGGTGCCAACCCGCGATCTGCTCGCGGCGGCCGACGCTCACCACGTCCGGCGCTTCGTCTACATCAGCAGTGAGGCGGTACTGCAGCATGGCCGACCGCTGCTGGACATCACCGAGGCCCAGCCAGCGCCGGCGCACCCCAGTTCGGGCTATGGGCGCGCCAAACTCGAAGCGGAGCAGGCGATTCGAGCGTATCGAGGTTCCATAGAGACCATCGTGTTGCGGCCGACCTTCAAACGGGGGCCGGGTTCGGCGCAGTTGGCCGAGTTCGCCGCCCGTGCCCGAGCGGGCAAGCTACCGCTGGTCGATCACGGCACGGCGGCCGTCGAACATGTTCATGTCGACAATGTCGCGGTGGCCGTGGTCGCCGCGCTCACCGAAGGGACCTCGGGCGCAACCTATTTCGTCACCAACGGGGAATGCATGCCGATCCGCGAGTTTGTGGTCGGTGTCCTTGGCGCCCAGGGCGATTGCTTCGCGATCTCGGATAGTCAGGTAGTGAGCAATGAGAGATTCGACAGAAAAAACGCATATTTCGATGTCGAACGGGACGTGGTGGGCGAGGTCTGCACGACGCGGGCTCGTCACGAGGCGTGAGCTGGTCTCCGATTGTGCCCGGCGACAAACTGGTGCCGGTTCTGTGCGGTCCGGCACCAATGACCGCCAGCGTTCCTTCGGTACATAATCGGAGGCGCACATCAGTTTATAGTCTGCAAACCTTCTATGCCAGACAGTCCGCACTAGGCCCGGAAAACTGTCGAGGGAGACATGGCTGTGATTTCGGTGTTCCCCTTTCGCGAACGATGCGAGCATCGGACCCGGTGTGCTGGGTTAAAGCATTGGAGGAGCCGGGATTGCCTAATATCCCTGGCTGAGCATTCGCATATCCCGGTAAGCGGTATGGCTTGCAAAACACGAGCCAGGCTGCATAGTCGATCGGTCTCGGAAGGGAGAAGTGTAATCATGACACACATCATCGAAGGTTCTGTCGTCCTCATCACTGGTGCGAACGGCGGCCTCGGAGAAGAATTCGTCGCTCAGGCTCTCGCCCGCGGCGCAAGGAAGGTGTATGCCACCGCCCGTAAACCACGCGATTGGAGCGATCCTCGCGTCGTGCCGCTCGTTCTCGACGTCACTGACCCTGCCTCTGTAGCTGCTGCCGCCGAAGCCGCTACGGATGTCACTGTCGTCCTCAACAACGCAGGCATCAGTTTCCACAACGAACTGGCGGAGACCGCGATCGATGACGTCCGTAGGATGTTCGATACCAACTTCTTCGGCGCCCTCGACGTGGCCACAAGATTCGCGCCCACGCTGCGCCGCAACGGCGGCGGAGTGCTGCTCAACGTACTGTCTCTGCTCAGCTGGGTGAGTATCGGCGGCGCCTACAGTGCCTCGAAAGCCGCCCTGTGGTCGGCAACAAACGCGTTGCGCCTCGAGCTAGCACCGCATGGGACGCTGGTCGTGGGGCTGCATCTCGGGCCCACCGACACCCCGATGAACACGGGCTACACCGCACCGATGAACGACCCCGCCGATGTTGTGCGGATCGCGCTCAACGGCATCGAAGCCGGAGAGTTCGAAGTCCTTGCCGACGACATCTGCGCAGAAGTCAAGCAGAAGCTCGCGGCACCGATCGAAACTATGTACCCGCAACTGGTCGAGGTTGGTGGTGGGCGTGGCGCCGACTCTACTCGAGTTTCTTTGGCCAATTGATGAACCACGTGGAGTACGAGCAGAGTTCGACTGTGGTCCAAGGATCTGTTCCTCGGCCGGGATGCCAATAGCAGCCTGCGTTGATGTGCACCGGGGCGGGTGCCCAACAGATCAGGCGGCGCGAGCCACTTATGCCGCTACCTTCCTGCTCAGGTCGCTGCGGTCGTCGTCGGTGAGCAGTGCGTTTCACGGGAGAAACGGCCGGTGCCACCTGTCGGTGCAGTGACCATCTGGATTCTTGATTCGGTTTGCCCAGCCAAGAAGGGAAATGAAATGTCGCAATATGACGCGGTCGAGGACGAGATCAACAAATGGTACGACGTCTACACTGAGCGATTCGAAAAACTGCTCGCAGAGCGAGGACCGCTGGCGGAGATCCGGTCCTTCTGCGTGGATACCCAGACGCCTTCGGTCACCGCCACCACCAGCGACAAGCATCAGGGCGATTCTGATATCGAGAACAGGATCACCTATTATACCGACCTCTTCGCAAGTCTCTGGCGTGATGGCTTCGCTAGTGAGGCTACCGCCGGTCGGACCGTGGACGTAGTCAACCCAAGGACTGCAATAGTCGAGCAGACCTACACTCGTTATGATGGCGACGGCGCAGTCATTCACACCGTTCGTTGGGTTTATTTCCTCGTCAAAACCGATGTGGGCTGGCGTGTCGATTCTTTCGCGACCCGTGGTACCGACGCTCTTCGTACCTGATGCACTGGACCAACGCTCGGCCTCAGCGTCGACTGCCCGACAGGCGGTTCCTTCCACCTGATTCAGCCGCGGCCGATCATGGTAACGGCGCCTGACGCTCGGCGAGAATGTCGAAAGGTGCTCCGACCTGCGATAATTTGACTTGCGAAGGAAGAATTTATCGAGGTTTGGAGCACCTTTCTGGCGACCAGCGAGACAAGCATTGGCGCGACAACATCACCGGGCTGACGTCACGCCGGGCTTCGCTCAGATCGTCGAGCAGTTATTGTCGTCACAGTTCAAGATTTTCGCACCGCCGATGGGCAATCTGACAGCAACGTTGTGTGGCGGCGCGCACGAGCTGGTTTCCGCCATTCCGTCCAGCACTGGATTGGAGATCATGCCCACGCCGAAGCGCAAGCCTCGCACATCGGTCGTCAATGCCGTCAACGGTGCCCGGCGTCCTGTTCGGCAGCGTCGGCGACGGGTGACGACGGCCGAGCAGCGGCGCGATATCGCACTGTTGCTGCGCGGGAGCATCTACTCGGGTGTCTCGCCCTCGCCGACAGCGACCGGAGATGAGTATTCGGCCCGTCAGGTCATCGACTTCTGCTTGGACCTGGGGGAGGTGATGTTGTCGTCGGGAGCTGATGCGCGCAGTGTCGAGGTAGCCATCGTCGCGGTCTCGGCGACCTGGAATCTGGCGGCCGTGGAACTCGACTTTCCCGGCTCGTCGATCCACATGGTGTACGCGGTGCCCAACGAGCCGACCATCGCCGGATTGCGGGCTGTGCGCGACACCGGCGCCGACCTGCATCGGCTCAACAATGTGTATGGCGTTGTCGACGACATCGTCGGCCACGCGACTGACATGACCCAGGCCAGCCAGCGACTCGTCGAGGAGATACGCGCGGATCCGCGATGGCCCTATCGAGTTGTCGCGGGCGCCATGGGAGTTCTAGGGATTGTCGTCGCCCTGCAGGCGGGCGGGACCTTCTGGTCAGCTGTCGGCGCGTTCGTTCTCATGTTTGTGCTGATGTACCTCGGCAAGTTACTTGGAAGACGCTATCTTCCAACATTTTTCGTCGCCGTTGCGCAAATGGCGCTGGCGATGATGGTCGGTAGCCTGGCGATGGCATACAGCCCGATCAATCCAGGCGAGGCAGCAAGTATGGTGGCCGCGTGCGTGGTGCTGCTGCTGCCGCACCCGTCGATCGTCGCCGCGGCCCAGGACGCGATATCCGGATTTCGGAGCCTGGCCTTGGTACGCGGCCTTGGGATCGGTCTAGTGGTGCTCGGAATGGTCACCGGCATTCAGGCGGGCCTGATTTCGACCCGGTGGGTGCATCTCGAAGTCGATCCGTCGGCAATCCATCTGACCGGCTTGACGCCGCTCTGGGCGCTGTTCGCCTCGGCGATCGCTGCTGCGGCGAATGCCTTCGCGCAGGGGGCCACCGCGCGGGTAGTGCCGATTTCTATGGCGGCAGCGGCGTTCACGCAGCTGCCGGATGCTGTCCTGGCCACGGGACATCCATTGGCCGGTCTGGCAGCCGGTACGACCCACTTACCGGCAGTCAAGATCCAGGGTCGATCACTCTCCACATCGGCGCGGATCGTGGTAGTTCCAACATCTGGCAACGCCGTGACCCGCACCTTCTTCAGTATCCAGGCGTCCGGCAAAAACGCATACCGCGTAGACGGCAGGCGAGGCGCAGACATTCCTTCATCGGGCAGACGTGCGACTACGTCATTCCCGCATGTGCACGACGACTGCGACCAGGTCGTGGTCGTTGGCTTCGTGCCAGTTGCTGACTCGGTCCCATCCGGCCGCACGCAGGGCTCGCCGATACATCGCGGGCGTGTAATTCCCGCCGTCGTCTCCGACCTCGATCACGACGTCTCGTGTCCCCCATCCGCCGATGACGCCGTCAGTGCTGATGAGGCGGATCTCGCCTTCCTCGGGCAGCAGGGCCTCGAATTCCGGTGGGCGTGTCGGCGAATACGAGGCGTGCGCCGAGGGGCGCGCGGCGGCGATGGATACTGCGCGGTGGGCGCGGGCGCCGAGGTTGGCCCACTGTGGGTCGTGCTCGGCGAGTTCATCGTCGGTGCGGTAGGTGGTCAGCACGCCGTCGCGCTGCGCTCGAGCCGTGGAGTCGGCGATCGTATCTCCTCCGGCCGGTGCTGGCGTCGCGTCGATCAGTCGCTGCAGGAAACCGGCGTGTTCGGTGTCCCTGTGGACGCGGGTATCGAAACCGGGGTGTCTGCTTGGTGACCAGGCGATACCCCAGCCAGATCGATAGTTACCGAAGTGTTCCCTGTAATGACAGAGCGAAGGAGGATGAAATGGGGCTCGGAATCGGATCAGAATTGGTGAGTTCTACTCTCAAACTCGTTGGATCAGCGATATTGGGCACGGCACTCGCTATGGCAGTACCGGTCATCGGCTCCTTCATGGACGTGGTCTATCTCCCGTTTGTGCTCGGCCTGAGCTTCATTGAATTGATTGGCAGTGCGGCGCTTAAAATTTGACGCATCCGGGATAGCGGCGGCCCTAGACGGCTGGCGTGACACCCCATCCAGAATCGTCGATGGTCCGAATATGTGGAAGTACGGTGAACCAGAACTAGCTGGTCCACATTCGACGGATGGGAATCACGATGCGCCTCGCTTGTGCTCGAACAACGGCTCTACTTGCCGCAGCCGTTCTGACGGCAGCGATCTGGGTAGCTATCGCTCCAGCGGCCTCCGCCGATCCTGTCGAAGACAGGGTGGACAGCTGCCTCTCGACGTCGAAGACGCTCAAGGAATTCAAGGATTGCTACGGAAAAGCAAAGAGCGATGCGGACGCCCAGGTCAAATAGGACGCCCAGGCTCAGCCGAAGTCCGACAAACAGCTCCGGAAATGTACGGAATCAGATACATTTGGCGGCTCGGAATGCGTTCCGGGTGACGACTGATGTTTGCTGCGCTGTGAGATTGTGGTCGAGTCCGGTCCGTAGCTTTCGGATCGGACTCGATGTCTCCTATGCCCCTCCATTTACACCACAATACTCCCGAGCAAGACGCCGAGACTGAAAAGTACCCCTCCGCCGATCACTGCGGGCGCAACCAATGAGCCGACCACGGGCGCGAACACAGCAACAAACAAAGCTATACCGGGAAGCGCCGCAAGAATGGCCGCAGAGCCAATGAGACCCGATCCGGCTAGTCCATCCAGGAACCCCATCGTTTATTCCTCCTGTTGTGGCGGTAGCTTGGCTCTCTGCCTGCTAGCTGGACAAGGCTACGTCACCTTTGACGGAATCCCGAGTGGAACACAGCCTCGTGAGGGCGATTCATCGCACCTGCGACGGTAGCGGCGTCCAACCGCCAGCAACCTGCGCCAGCGTGATGGCAGAAGCTCTTCACTTGTGCCATCACGATGGCGGTGCGTCAGATCAACTGGAAAGGACGCCCGGTCCCGCACCCGGACAGCCCTAGCAGATCAGGCTGGTGAATTCCGGTACCGGTTCCAGGTGAATTTGAGCGTCACCGGGATCGGCGTGTCGCGTTTGCGGTGGCGGGCGACCGGACCGCCGCAGAGGCCATTTCGTACACGCCACGCCTATGTGCCAGTGCACACACCACCGCCCAGTGCTCGTGCGGAATGTCTACTGCACGCCCGGCGGCAGCACGATTGCCGGGACGTGCAGCAGACTGCCATTACCAGAACACCGTGCCGTGGGTTGTTCTCGGTCGGGCGGCGCGCCGCCGTGGGGGTGGGGGGGCGACGATCCGTCCGATTTGGACCCTACGGTGCGCGAAAGCCCGGCAATTGACTGTCGACGCACGACGATTGATTGACAATGCACGGTGTAGCGACGCTTCCCTTCCACAAGGCAGACTGAGCGATGAGGGCGGATGCCCCCAACCCCCCCTCGGGATATAGGCCCTCGATAGAAAGCGGGCATCCCGCACCCGAAGAGACTGGGGCTGCGGGGTGCCCTGCTCAATGGCCGGGACCAGTCCACCCGGAGATTCTTCACTTCGAGCGCCTCGACGCTGCCCGCGTCGGCGTTGACGGTAAAGCTGGAGCTGGTAGGGGACGCGATATCTGTTTGCTGGCCTGTCCTACCCATCCACCCGGTGAGGCGTGCCGAATGTTGTGTGGGTCTGCTGGATTCGCATTGAGCCGCCGCCAGCGCTGGGCCCGATCGGATGCGCCATGTGGTCGAGGAGTAGGCACACCGCCGCCTGCTCCTCGACGCTGCCACAAGCCAGCCAGCCTGGCAGCCGTGGCTCAGACCAGGGCGCCGGTGAGGCGTGTGGTGAGCTGATCACACATGTGCAGAGCATGGCGGCGATCCAGGACATGAGCCAGGAATGGGTGGCGGGTCGCCGCGAACAGTTCTTGGAGCGCGTCGCTGTCGGTGCTGTAGCCCTGGTCGGAGCTTGCGGTGGTCAGCGGCAGGTCGAGTTCCTCGAACAGCGCGATCTGCAGATGCTGGGGTGAGTCGAGATCCAGGGGCCGCCCGAGCACCTCGTATGCGGCGTCGGCGCAGTCCTGGGCTTGGGCGGTGTAGTACTGGCGCAGGCTGGTCAGATGCTCGCGACCGGGGTGGTCGGTATCGAGCACGCACAGTCCGGCCACGACGGGAGCTCGCTCGGTATCGGTCACCGCGACATCATCAACGCCACACCGCGGCAGCCCTCGATGACACGCCCATCGACCGAGTTCGGCGGCCAACTGCCTTCCGGCCTGTCCTCAACTGCCTGGCCGTCCGCATCGCCAAGGCCGCGCCACTGGCATCAAGACGGGTGCATCACCGGTCTCGGGCGTAGTGAGCGGTGCAGCACATCGCACTTGATTCCCTTGCTCCGAACGCCCGGCTGAGATGCAGAGCGTGATACCGGTCGACGAAGGCGACAGTTCGTCGTCTCCGATGGTGCTGGATGATGGCCTGGCTCAATCGATGTGGATATGCTGTTGCGGCGGCTAGCTCGGGATGTGTCGATCGCGTCACCCGGGGCCCGGGATCGCGTCGTCGTGCACGCGGTAGAAGAGGTGACGATCCGCGGCTCTCAGAACTCGCGGCTTCCAGTTAGCGGCTTCGGTCCCGCCTGCCGCGCCGAGTCCCTCGTGCGGTCGGTCGCCTTCCCTACGCTGAGTGTTCACGGTCGACGGTTCAGTGACTTGCGGGCGGAACGGAGGGGGCAGATGATTTACGGTTTCCTGGACTTGATCTACGGCAAACTCGACGAGGATTTCTGGTTCGTTGAGAGCGCGTACATCCGGTGCGCGGCGTATTGGCTGATCACCTATCTTCTGCTCAGAGCCGCATGCTGGTTCGGGCGCCACGTTCTGTACACGATCTACAAGCGGACCCCTTTCTGCTCGAATCGGATATGGGATCGAGAGGCCAAAGCAGCTCGCCTGGCTCGGACGTATTTCCCGCGCAGTGCCACACCTCGGACAGATCTTGCGGTCGCCAGCGCCCCACCGCCTGATCACGACCAGCGGATTCGTGCATTTCGAACCGCGCGCCGCCTCCAATCCCCGATTTCTTCGACGAGGCTGCGGCGCTGGGCGTTGCTCGACTGCTGGAAGGCTCGCACCGTGGACGCGCTCGTCGATGCCTTGCGGGTGTTGAGCGGAATTACCGGAGTGGTGCTGTCACTGGTCGCCGTGCTGTGGGTGCGGCCCTCCAATGAGCTGAGTACCGATGCGCGGGAACGAATATCTGACTTGACCGGCATATCGGACAGCCTCCTCAGCAATACCGCGATCACCCGGTTCTGGCCGATAGCGCTATTTGTGCTTACCCTCTTGGTCGTCGGTGCACGGCAGTCCGCGGTCCTCGATCGCATCTGTGCTCGTGACGAGGCGGCCAAGGATGCCAACCGGCTGCTCGCGGAGTTGTGCGGCGCGTTGATCAGGGTCCGCTACCAGCTGATGCTGTGGGACATGTGGCTCACATGGCAATTCGAGTACCCCCTTGTCGACGCCCGCGTGGTCCGATTCACCAACGGTGCCTACTGCCACTCCATGCGGGGAGCGGGAGGCATTCAGCGACGTGATCCACGCACGTCGAAAGCTGAGGGACTCGATGCTGAACTCGATGGATTCCAATCCAGCCTGTCCGCAGTACTCGATGATCTGGCCGGCGTCTGCCAAAAGATCACCACCGCCGGACTCACAACCGTGTGTTGGCGGCTCACGACACGGATCTCACGACCGATCGTGGAGCTGGAACTGCTGAACCAGCATGAGGTTGTTGATCCATCCATCAGGTTCTCGTCTCGGCCTGCCACCGTGAAAACCCTCCTCGATCGACCCGTATTCGCCTGGCCATGTACAGATTTCGACACGAATGAACGCAACTATGACGCGGTGAGTACTGCCAGCGTAAACAGCGCAGAACGAGAGATGTTCGAGTTCCGTGCCCGTCTTTCCGACCTGGTCTGCGACCTGGCGGTCACCGACTACAACTGCCGCCGCGTCATCAACCACCTCAACCGCAGGATGCACGGATCTCCGCTGCAGCGCATCGCCAGTGCGATGGCAAAATAAACCAATTACTTGCTCCGACTTGCCAAATCCGCGTCTCGCCGGTTCAACGAGACCGCCACTGCTGTCCACACCGGCGACGCTAGCCAAGTCAGGAATCTTCCACGCGGCGAGTGCCGACGCGTCCAGGCGAGGACAGACCATATCGCCACCGGTAGCGCGATGAACAACACGAACATCATGGCCTCGTACGCCAACGCTTATCCGCCGAATCCAATGGCTTATTACCGCGACGATTCACGTAGCGCCCCAGCCCGACAGCGCGGACCACTGCCCCCGACCTAAACGACCCTGCGAGTCAATACAACTAGGCGGTGAGTGGATGTGGGATTCCTGTCATAGCCGCCAGGGCTTCGGCGATCTCTTGGACGCTGGCGCGGATGTAGGTGGCGGTTTGTCCGGTACGGCTGTCTGGTTCGGTGTGTCCGGCGTAGGCGCGGGCGACGGCGTAGCTGAAGTTGCGTTCCACCCAGGTCAGGGTCGTGTGGCGGAGCCAGTGGGTGCTGATCTGCTGGCGCCGGACCCATTCGAGGTGAGCACCGATCCGATTCCATAGGGAGTCGTAGCGGCGGCGGGTGACCACTCGGCCGTCGCGTTGACGGAACAAGGGTTCGGATTCGATGGGGTTGTCACCGTGTCGTTCCGCAATGTGGTGGAGCATGGCATGCATGAGCGGGGGCGACACTGGTTGCCAACGGACTGTTTCGCCTTTCTCACGTAGAAAAATGAGGCATTGCTGCGGATCGAGGTCCATTGGCCGTAAGGCAAGAGCTCCACCGCGTCGGCAGGCGGTTTCGATATGAAGGCGCAGCAGCATGGCATCCAGGTACGGGTCGTTTCCGGTTGTTGCCGCGACGTGCACGATTTCGGCGAGTTGCTGGTCGGGTATCGCGCGCCTGGTGCTGGCCAGTCTCCGAGGTTTGGCGACCTTTCGTGCCGGGTTGTCATCGGGGCGGATGTAACCGTCTTCTTCAGCGTGCTGGTAGAGATACCGGGCAGCGGCGATGAGGCTCTCGACTGCGCTACGTCCACCGCGCGAGTTGCGACGAACGACAGCCCGCTGTTTGGTCCGTTCGGCGAGTCGACGCAGCTCGGCGGGGGTTGGCTCGGTGATGACACGCGTACCCCATGCCTCCTCGATGCGTCGCAGGTACGGGCCGTAGACGCGGAGTGTGGTCGGCGGCATCGTGGCGATGATCGTCGGTATGTAGGCGCTGAAGGTCGGGACGTCGACAGGCGGGGTGGCTTCGACGAGTTGCTGCGGTGTGAGTCCGAGTTTCGCAAGCAACAGCCTGGCGGCTTCGATCTCGGTGGCGGTTGTCATCGGCCACCCGTCGCTTGCTGATGCAACGGTGATAACGCCTGCTCTATAAGCCGCATCGGATAGACAAGAAGAAGCTTGCGGCGCACTGACGCTGCGACAAGAACTCTTTCCCCCGGTTCGATCAGGCAACGATGGCGGCAACCTGCCGGTAGAAGCAGATGTCCTCGACCTGTTAGCCGACAATCGCCGCGCTGGTGCTCTCTGATGACGATGGTTCGTCCGACGACCTCGATTGCCAATCTCGACTCGGGTCCCCAGTTCAAGACTCCGACTGGTCTGCGGTCACTGAGGCAGCCGTTGACGCTGACCGACGCGACGCTGTAGTGGAATTGGTCAGTCTGGGTGTCGATGTCGCCAATTAGGTCCGGCATCGGAAGCCGTATCGGTAGATCGGAATCTGCCGGAGTCGCGGATTGGCTAGCGGACCAGGTCAGTGGTAAGGCGATGCCTTTCGCGTCGCTACTCATTGGCTGTCCTGTTCGAGTGGCACCTTCTTGCCCGCGACCCACTCGTCGACGTCGGCTTCGTCAAAGAGCAGAGGAGAATTTTGGGCACCGCCCGCTTTCCAGGCCCGGTCGTAGAGTTCGTGGCCTTTGACCCGAAGATGGCGGATGCGGTCGGGGCTGTGTCCGGTTCGGGCCGAGACCTGGTGGATTCGCAGAATTCGTCCGCGACCACCACGAGGGCGGTCCTGGGTGGATTCCATATCGCGGCCGGGTCAGGTGAGATCGGCCTGCGCGGCGAGGGCTTGGGCCTCGTGGGAGAACCAGAGTGCCAGCTCCTCCGCGTCGTGCTGGTCTATGCCCCTCTTGAACTCGGCCAGCAAGGCGACGATGACGAAGGCGGGCCGCACCCGTTCGTCGGGGTCCTGGATCATGTCGACCAGAGCGGTCACGGCCTTGAAATCTCCGCGCACCGTGTGAGCGAGCGCGGACATGGCGATCTGTTGTTCGCGGATCGAAGCCGGGTCTTGCTGGACATGCGCCATAGGAAACACCTCACAGGGGCATCCGACGGGCGTAGCAAGGCTGACCATCAGCCGGTGGACCGCCGGAGGTAGCGGGTAGACCCGATCCGTGACGGCGAACGTGCCGTAGTGATCAAGATCGGGAACCGTCGCAAGAAAACTGCTCAGGTCGACGGCGCTGCATCCGGATTCGCTGCCAGCGACCACCGGGAAACTCCCTGAATGGGGGCGCAATCGCAATTATAGACCAGGCAGTATTGCGCCTGCAACCGCATGGCTATCGGAATGCCTTGAGCTGATCCTGTGGCCGCAGTCATGTGGCAACCGCGCATTCTTTGCCGAGGAAGGCATGCTCGGGTGCGCGCGCCCGGGTCCGCCGACCATGAGCGAGGAGCTACTCGTTGACCTCGTTGCGGGTAGTTGCAGGATCGGTCTAGCTTCACCGAGTACCCTTCCGGGTGAGCAGGCCGCGCACGCTCACCGTTCAGTTGCTCCGCCCACGCTGGGAGCGACGTCGATGAACCAAGGTCCTCCCAGGGGCCCGCGCTGATCGTTTCCTTCCCCGTTGGCACCAATCGTCACGGCAGGGTGGCGTGGGCATCCTTGCCGGAAACGGACGACGATGTCGAAGAACGGCAGCTCCCGAAGAAAGCGCCGCGCACGCCGCCTGGCGATCGAGCAGAACTCGCGCTACACCGAAGCGTTGCGGCATAGCAGTATCGGTGACCGTGAACCGGAGCAGGACGACGGTGGTGAGACGCCGATCCAGATCGGGCCGACGGCGCTGGATGCCTTGCACACCGCCGTGGAGCGAGTGAGAGCGACCGACCCCGCTGACACGACTGCCGCGCTAGCAACCATCTACGAAGCGTTGTCGCTCACCGCCGCCGCGAACACGCTGATCCACGAAGCCCTGCTGGAATTCGGCGAAGTGTACTGGCCCGGGGAGAACTTCCTCGCCGATGCGCGGCGGCAGTACCTGGATCGGGCCGTGGAAGGGCTCGGGTCCGCGCTTCCCACCTCGAGACAGCCGCACGGTCGGGTAACGATGTTGACGTACCCGGACGTAGCGCCGCAGGTCTACGAGCCGTACCAGCCGGACGGCTACGACGGAGTGGTCTGCGACGCGGATCCGACAGAGAAGGCTCGCCAGCTGCTTTTGTTCCGCACGCAGAGCGTCGCGCTGGCGAACAAGTCGGTATGGGTGCACGTCGGCGTTCTGCTCGGTCGCGTCCTCGGCTGTGTCCGAGATCCTGACCAGCGCAAAGCATGCCGGATTGCGGCGGTGCTGGTGGAGGAGATTCTGCACCCGAGCTCGAATGCGGCCGGTCGTGACATCGTCGCGCTGGGGCTATAGGTCCGATCTGAAATTACTTGCCGCGACCATGGAGTTCTCGATCCGCCGCCTGCCGCGTAAGGGGCAGGAGGTGATCGAGATCCGAGCACGCCGCCGCGCCGGACGGACTGGCACTGGACAGTAGCCCGGTTCTCCGGACCGACACTCGGCCTCCGAAAATTGGATCAGGTTGCTGGATCGTGCGATTCGCTCCCTGGGCGGCCAGGACCCAGGCTAGCGCGCGGCTCGCCGGCGCTCGGTGATGGCCCCGCGGAGTGTTGCGGGGTTCGACGATTCTTCATGGGCAGCGAATGTGCAGTCATGGTGATGGCTCATGCGGTGTGAGAACGACGATGGCCTGGGGGCGTCGCGCGCCGACTAGGGCTGTCCACTCGGTGTGGACTGGAATCCATGGGCGTGAGGGTGTGAACCTGACTTTCAATTCGGCGGTGGCGCCGGTAGCACCGCGGTGCAGCTCCGCGCAGCATCGAGCAATGGCGGCGGCGCTGTCGTTGTCGATCTGGGGATTCTGGTGACTCCATGGCTCGAGAGGGCCTGGACCGAGACAGATCCAGCGATTGATGAGGCAGGTTCCGAGATCGACGCGCGCGATCGCGTGAGTCGTCGGGCCGGGGTAGCCGGCGAGTGTGACCGAGTCCACATGCGGCGGCGGTGGTGGCTGCAGGGTCGTGATGTCGTGGACGATGGCGCGCACGCGGCGCTTGCCGGGCTCGATATGGACTCGGGCCACGATGCGCAGATGGCGGCGGATCATGCTGAATCGGCCCGGAGTCGTTACCGTTCCTATCCATCGATCCGCTGTGGACGCTCGATCGAATAGATCGAGGAAGCCGAGAAAGTCGTCGAACCCGTCGATGTGACTGAGGAGATCCGGCAATGTGTATTGCGGTCGGGACAATTGCGTGGGGATCCCCAGCTGTCGTTCCAGCGCCGTGTTGAGTTCGGCGACACCGGTTGTGGTGTCCCACTCGACTGTGCCAACGGGTGTCCGCAGGGGCGGCTTCTGGGTCGGCGCGCCGGTCCAGAGTTGGACGGCATGAACCGCGCCTGATGGGCCAACGGCAGGAACGACGTGGATGGTCAATGCGTGGGTGCCTGGGATGTCGCGGTACTGACGTTTCTGTGTGAGGAGGCATTGATGTACAAGTGCTGGCATTGCGGTCGACGCCCGCCTGCTCTGCGCGATCCGCGTACGGTCGAGTCTCCCAAGGGATTTGAGCTTTTCACCTTCGGCGACTACAACTGCCTCGCCATTGTCGCCCAACGTTTCGGCGAGAACCCAACTCAGCAACTGAGACTGGGGCTCAGGTGTCGCGGTGTCCTGACTTGGGGTTGCCGGACGTCGACGTGGCAGTCGTGCCGGTGAAGGGCAGTGCTCGGCGGTTGCGGCACGCTGGTCTTCGCGGGTCTTTGGCGATGGCGTGGTGCGGACGGCCCGACTCGGAAGATGATTGGTGGGATTGGGGTCGGGGTGTGGATTGGTGGTCATCGCGGGCCTTTGTTCGATTGGGTCGTCCTCGACCTGGTTTCCTCATCGGTCAGAACGGACGAATGCCTGGAGTCGGGGCGGCTGCGGCGTTTGGCCCAGCAGTCCGTGAAACACTGGCCGTCGTGGGGCTCAGGAATCTGATCAAGCGTCGGCTCGCCGCCAATCTCGGCCAACCCTCCGGGTTCTGGGGTTTGTTCGTTGGCCAAGTACTCAACCGGGTCAACAGCGGACCGATCATCGGCACGCTGAGCACTCTCGATGCTGCCAAGGGAGCCACAGTCGCCGACATCGGTTTCGGGGGAGGGTCGGGACTGCGGATTCTGCTCGATCAGGTCGGACCGAGTGGGGTGGTGTACGGCATCGACCCCGCCCCCGTCGCCATCAGACGGGCGCGACTCCAGTTCCGCCGCGAAATCCGGGAGGGCCGTCTGCGCCTGCAACAGGTCAACATGTCCCAGCTCCCGCTGCCCGACGACAGCCTGGACGGCGTCACCACCGTGAATACCATCTACTACATCGACGATGGCGAACTGACCGCGTCGCTGACCGAACTCGCCCGCGTGCTGCGGCCGGGTGGTCGCCTGGTCGTCGGCCTGGGCGACACCGACCACCTCGGCACTGTGCCGTGGCGCGACGTGATGCTGCTGCGCCCACTGGACGAGGTCGTCGACATGATTACCGCCGCAGGCTTCACAATCAGCGATCACCGCCGTGTCGGAAGCAGCTCCCGCGCGTTCCACGTCTACGTCGCCACGGCCCCGTAATCCGTGCCTGATCGTCATACTGCTGCGCATGAACGCGCTGCCGAGGCGGCGATTGGTCAGCCCCAACTCCCGCGCGGGCACACTGAGCACGGCTTCTGAAGCCTGCCTGGTGAGTTTGGTCGGCCAGGTGATGACGCCATGTTCGAGCCGAGAGACGTAGTCGGCATCGATCCCGGTTTGCTGGTGGGCAACCCGCCATATGTGGGCGGTAAGCGCTTCGGCGAGCTCGGCCTGAGTGATACCGGCGGCCAAGCGTGCGGTAGCGAGTTTCTGGTTGGGCGAGGATCCGCGTCTGTGCGTCGCTGGATCGATGTGCACGGTCGGGCAGAGCTGGAGAACGCGCTCGGCCGGTGAGGACGATGTTGGTTCGCCGAATACGGTCGTCATTGGAGGAACCTCCCCTGGTCGAATTCCACGGAAGGCATGAGTGCACGACAGCAGCAATTGCTGGGCACATCAGCGCCTTTGCGCGGGAAGCACGACCAGAAGGGGCGTACTCCAAACCTCCGCCAGAGAGGTACGCAGGCGATTTCGCTTCCGGGCCAAGTCGTCAAGAGGACGATCAGCCAATTTGTCAGGTCGCGAACATCGCGTTGCACCCCATTATTCGCCGCACCTAGCGTGATGTCCAGCATATTGATAGCAATCGGGCATTGACCGGGCCTATCGGGAGAGCGTCCACGCCCGATATCACCGAGAAACCGAGAAAACGCTGATCGTGGGCCTACTGTCGAACGATGGCAGCGGGGAGGCGGCGAGTGTGGGCGTGGCTGGGCGTCGGACTGATCGGAATCGGCGCGGCCGCGCTGGTGATCGCGGCACTGTTACCGACCTACCTGATGCCACGGCTGACACGCATACCGATCGACATCCGCACCGAGGCTGTCTCGCTCGCTGACAACGCCTCGATCCTCGACGTCTCGGCGGCCCTGAACGGGCGCATGCGCACCGAAACCGGGGTGCCGATCAGGGTGCAGACCCTCGTCGTCTCTGCACAACCCTCCGACGCCGATCGGGTCACCCTGGTGGCCACCACCCGCTTACAACGCACAGACCAAGCCGGCCCGAACGCGATGGTGTCCGCGCGCGCCGAGGCGGTCACCCTTTCGCGCACCAGTTCTGAACCGGTCGACCCGGTCGGGCAGATCAAACTGGATGTCGACAAACCCGCAGTCCCGGTGTCCCGCACAGGGTTTCAGTACCATTTCCCGTTCGATACCCAACGCCACAGCTACCCATATTTTGATACCATCGCCCAGCGCGACCTCCCCATCGACCACGTCGACGACGACCGCAATGTCGACGGACTGCGGCTGATGCATTTCCGGCAGACCATCGCCCCGATCAACCTCTACCCGACCCAACCGGATATGCAAACCACCGCGCCCGCGTCCTGGTGGGGTCTGCCGGGGGAGGAGCAAACCCGATTCGACCTGTACTACAGCAACACCCGCGATATCTGGGTGGAACCGGTCTCCGGGGCGATCGTCGAGCAGCGCGAGCATGTCCGCAGATACCTCGCGCGCAGCGTCGATGACCCGATGGCCGTCACCACACTCGAAATCCAGACTCGGTTCGATGCGCAGTCACTGGCCGAGGCGGTGCACACCGCACGCCAAGCGCGCATGCTGATCCGGTGGGGCAACCTGTATGCCCCGATCGTGCTCGCGGTCGCCGGTATCGCGGTGGTGGCCGGCGGGCTACTGATCTGTCGAGCTGCGAGGTTCCACTACCGAGACATCACCGGGGTAGACGATGATCACACCGATGGTGGGGAACGCCTCGCGATCGAGGATGTCGGCGTGAAAGACGACTTCTAGCCAGCCGCCACCACCCCGGCGGGTCATGCCGACATCGTTGATTGGGCCGTTCCGCATCTCCTTCAGCCAGCCCGGAATCTTCATTAGACTTTCCGGGTGGATCGCGGGTGTCTGCCCGGTGGAGACCCCATGCCCGATTGTGGGGATGTAGGGAGTCAGCCACCGGATGAGGGTTGGGGCATTCAGGTAGGTGATATCGCCGACCGCGCCGAACATTCCCGGACTGTCGTCTCCCGGCCGGTCGTGCAGATGCATGAGCTTGTCGATCAAGTACGTCTCGGCCAGGTCGATGTGCATTTGGGTCGGATCAGCATCCGCAGTGACGTCGCGGCAGACCCCGCGCACCCGCGGACCCGCAGACGTGTCCACGCATCGCTGAGCCCAATGCAGCTGGCGCAGTTCCCCGGTGTTGGTGCGCGCTACGAACCGGCCGGAGCCAGTGTCGCCAACCTTGACCGTCTTCAAGCCCTGCCAGATGTGAAGGATGTCGCGCAGCCGGACGACCGGTCGGAAGAAATCGACGGGCCCGTACGGTCCTGTTCTGTCCCGGAACTGCGGATCGGTGCCGGTCAAGTCGAGGAAGCGTCGATCCAGCCACAATCGAGGCGGCAGGTCCTCCAGCCCGATCTCCCACTCCCACACCGCCAGCTGGTCGGCGCGCCGCTCAGCGTCTGCGGCCGTTGGCGCCAACTGCACCGCGAACACAGTGTCGCCGACGCCTTTGACCGGGGCCGCGGCAATAGTGTCGCCCAAGACGGTTGATGCTGGTACACCGACCTGCTGCTCGCGGGTCTGGCCGGTGCGTTTGACCTCGGCCACCAGCGTTTCCACCAGCAGCTGTGCGGTACCGCGTAGGGAATTGACGATCCGCCGAAAGTCACGATCGCGGCCGCCCTCACTGAGGACCGCGATCTCTTCGCCGGTGCTGGTGGTGTCGATGAGTAGATCAATCACAGGCTCGGTCATAGCTAGCTCCCCCTTCGAGTGCTGTTCCGGAACGTTTATGCAGGTAGCCCTGTGTATACCCCCATATTTGATCTCGCCATGGCTGTTTGGGACACGAGTCGACGATTAGTTTCAATCAGATATAACTGCTGCTCACCGGTGCATGGCTTCCCTCACTAGATGATCGATCACTGTTCTACGCCGACGCCAAACTCGACGAGCAGCGCAAAGATCTCTCTGGATGCCTCGAAGCCTCCAGCGCGTTGGTACCGAGAGCGAGTCCGCGGGGCGCTGGCCACCGCCGAGCGGTGCACTTCGGCGACGTTGCCGACGTGCACGCCGCGGTCATCAGCGGGGCCGGGCGCAACCTCGCCCTGGAGCGATCACATGACGCCACGTGGGCGGCGTGCGACGACTTTCTCAATGCCGTACCGCATCATTGACATCAATGAGCACGCTATCGAAAGGTTCGCCGCGGCCGCTGCCACATCCACGTGGACGTGTCCCGCTGCTCGGCGACGTGCTCACCCTGGATCTGGCTCGCCCCACCCAGCAGGCCGCCAGGGACGCACGTCGGCTCGGAGGCCTCTTCGAACGCCGTATCTTCGGCACACCGGTCATCGTCGTCTCCAGCACCGAGCTGATCGAGCAGGTCAACGATGATGAGGTGTGGGCTAAGCATGTCGGTGCCATTCTGACTCCGCTGCGCGAGATCGCCGGGCCGGGACTCTTTACTGCCTTCAACACCGAGATCGTATGGGGTATCGCGCACCGAATCTTGGTGCGCGGCTTCACACGAGACGCTATGCGTGGCTATCACCCCGTCATGGTGAGCGCCGTCGACGACCTGCTCGACCACTGGCGCAGCTGGGGTGGCGAGTGGATCGATGTTGTGGCTGACGCCAACCAGCTGGCGCTTGAGATCATCGGCCGCAGCGGGTTCGGGTACTCGTTCGGGTCCTTCGACTCCGACCGCGAGTTCGGCAATCGGCTCCGAAGAGGGTTGACCTATCTCAACCGGTCGGTGAACTTGCCGACGGTCGTGCGGGCCACGTTGCTACGGCGCCAAACGGCTCAGCACCGCCGCGATGTCGCTTACCTGCGCGGCGTCGCGGACGACATCATTGCCATACGCCGCGCCGCGCCGGAATCACCGCAATCCGATCTACTTGACCTGATGCTGACCGTCCCGGATCCGATCACCGGCGAACACCTCGATGACGCCGCTATCCATTCGCAGTGCATCACCATGCTTGTTGCCGGGCACGAAACCAGTGCGGCTGCGCTATCTTTCGCGCTGTACGAACTGGCTCACAGCCCTGCCATCGCCAGCAAAGTGCGCATGGAAATCGAGGCAGTCCTCCCCGAAGCGGGTGTCCCGATAAGCTACGACGACATTGCGCGCCTGCGATACCTGCGCCGATGCATCGACGAGACCTTGCGGTTATGGCCAGTTGCTCCAGGCTACTTCAGAGAGGCCCGACAGTCAGTGACGTTGGGCGGGCACGAATTCGCCACGGGGGACTGGGTTTTCGTGCTGACTTTGGCCGCACAGCGTGACCCGGAAGCGTGGGGCGAGGACGCCGACCAGTTCGACCCCGACCGATTCACCCCCGAACGACTGCGCCAGCTCGGCCGGCACATCTACAAGCCATGGGGCACCGGGCCACGGGCCTGTATCGGCCGCCAATTCGCGCTGCACGGGATCACCCTGGCGCTCGCACAGATCCTGCGCCGGTTCGACCTGCACCCCGAACCCGGCTACGACTTGATCGTCAACGAGCAGCTCACCATAAAACCCAGCCAGTTCCGGCTACGGCTCACACCGCGTGCAGCCCCCACGTTCTAGTACGAGCGGTGGCAACCGCACTGCTGCAGGTGCTTTGGGCGATCGCGATGGTGCCTGCCGCGCGGTTTGGTGTGTCTGACGAAGACATACTCCGCGGTCGGGGCCACCTCGATACAATTCTCCGTGCCGAGTGGTTACTCGACGGGTTCGACGTCAAGCAGCGGGGCGACTTTGAGACCGATCGTCCAGTCACTGTTGATCGGGTAGATCGAGCCCGGCCCACAGCGGATCTAGGGCCGGGCTCGACGTCCCGCGCCGAGCGGGACGAGCTACGAGCGGCGGAACTCGCCGTCCGCTATACCAGCGGTGAACGCGTCCCACGCGCCGGGGGTGAACACAAGGGCCGGGCCGGTGGGGTTTTTGGAATCGCGCACTCCAATGCGCTCACCATCGACAAATGCGACCTCAACGCAGGCATCACCGCCTTGGCTGAGGCTTGACTTGAACCACTTGGCTCCGGTTAGGTCAACGGTCACTCTCGTACTCCCTTTGCTATCTCTCTCAGCAGATCACGGCTCGAGCGGGGGTCCAAGCTCGCCCCTTGAGCAATCTTGAAAGCTCGGCGGAACCTCGCCACATCCGACTGCTCTTCAAGGTAGACGCTCCCTGCGTAGCTCTCGCAGTAGACCACTGGCGGCTCCTCCAGTTTGCCTCGCACGTCGCGTCCGAAGTCCAGGATGATGAACGGCGGCAGGGGGGTGCCGAGCGGCAACCCTGCACGAAACGGCATCACTCGTACGTCGATGTTGTCGTGCGTGCTGAGGTCCGCAATGTGTCTGTACTGCGCGGCCATCACACGGTGGTCCCCGACCACCGTCCGCAACATCGACTCGTGTAGCACGAATGCTGCGGTAGTCGGATTGCGCGACCGTGTGAGGATGTTCTGCCGCTGCGCCCGCACTTCAGCGCGTCGGTCTAGCTCCTCTTCGGATTCGTCGGTGAAGTACAGGCGGTCGACAGCCCTCGCATAGGCAGTTGTCTGGAGCAGACCAGGCATGATCAACGGCTGGAACTGCGCCAAATCCTTTGCGCCAGCTTCTAGTCCGACGTACAGGTTGAACCAAGTAGCGATCGAACCGCTGTAGGTCTGCCACCACGACTTCACGGGGGCCTGCTCTGCAAGCCCCTTGGCGATGGCTGACTTGCTCTCGCTTAGTCCATAGATTTCGCACAAACTCAAAACATCACGGACTCTTACCTTTTCGGTCGTGCCCTTCTCGATGCGTTGCAAAGTGGCCTTGCCCCACTCCATCAAGGTTGCAGCCTTTTCGAGAGTGAGGCCCGCTCCCTCGCGCGCTTCGCGCAGGAACCGGCCCAACTGCCTGCGCGGCAGGGTACTACCCGTTACCTCTGCTCCGTCCTCGTCCACTGCGGTCTCCCCTCTCGTTTCATTCCGAGCCCATGTTTTGTTTCAGAATGGACCGATCATATGGTCCGGTCCAGACCGCGACCTGGTGATTTGAAACGGTTTCATGAAGTTTGCGGGGACGACCCCCGAACTTTGACGCTTGACAGACCCTTGCTTCATGGCTAGGACTACTCGGTTTAGCAAGGCGGAGACTTCCGCACTGGCGGTGTTGAGGCCGGGCGGAATCCTGCCCGTCGAATCGCTGGCGCGTTCAGCCGGACTTACCGGGGTAGCTGCCCGCCGCGCGGTGCTTCACCTCAAATCGACTGGACTCGTCTTCTACGGCGGCATGTCGGGTCGGCGCGGATATCAAATCACCGACCGAGGCCGAGCCCAGTTCACGGCCCCGTCCAGTCGATAGGGAAGGGCAAATCATGTTGCACATCACCTCTACCAAACATGGCGAGGCCACCTGGCGTGTTGAGCGCAAACGACTTTGGATGGAGTCTTTTCGCGACTGCCGCGACGACCGCGCCCTCGACCCCGCCTATCGGTTACGGATGGACGGATCGACTGTCGAAATCCCAAACGGCACAATCGGACTCGTCTACTTCGGTGAGGATTCAGAGCGTCCGGAGCTGCCGTTCGTAGAGGAACGATTTCCCGCACACCATGACCTATGGGAAGCGGTCGAGAACGCGTACTGGGATGAGGTTGAACCACTCGAACATTCGCGCCTCGAACAGCTCAATCCAGAAGCCCTCGACTACACAACCGACCAATGGACAGTCGCAGAAATCCGCGAAACCGCCTGGAACATAAGGCGTTCAGCGTGACGCGCCCGTGGCCACACGTGCGAGACGCCGGTGTTCGCTCCTACCTCAGTGCGCGGCAAATGTCCGCAGTGACCGAGATCCCCTACACGGTACTGATCCGGTGGCGAAACCGCGGCCCGGTCTGGGTACCTTCGCCCGACATCATGGTCGACCGCCGACCGGGCTGGTCACTACCGTGTGCACAGCACTGGAAGCAGCTCGGGCACGCCCCATTCCGCAGACCCGAGTGTGTACCGTTCGTCGCCCTCCGAACCATTGCCAGGACATATCGGGTCGGGGTGTGGAACTTGTGGCACGGCATCCGCGACGGCTCTATCCCTGCCCCGGTCGTGTGGGTTGATGGCCTGCCCGGCTGGCGACACCCTCCCGCGAACCCTGACCGCGACAGCCACCTCCGCCGCTGCCCAAGGGGCGCAGCTGTTGAAAACGTGCGGCAGGAGCATGACGAATGATCGAATCCTTTGGTGCCGGGGGCAATTGGCTGTTCAAAACCGAATCGGCGGGGCGGTGGGCAAAGTGGGTAGGTCATGCCGACGCCGGCATCAAGGTGAGCTCAATTTGCAACCCTGGCGACCCTCGTCCTCCGTTCCGATGGAATGACCGCTCCCACGACGTGATCGGTGTGTCGGGGCAAATCTGCTTCGACCTCAGCAACCGACCGGCCTTGAAAGACCTTCGCGACGATTTCGGGACGGAATGGAATCCGTTGTGGGACACGATCCAAGAGGAATACGACGACGCCCACCAGCAGTTGAAGGCTGGCCACGACAGGGGTAGCTGGTGACACCAGTCTGTGCGAGGTCCGGGGAGGCGGTGAGCTGTGCCTGACGGTTCGGTGAAGTTGTTCAACGTAGAGGAAGGTTCCGGCTTCATCACCTGCGCTCTACACGATCCGTTCATGGCGTGCGGCAAACGGTATGACGTGCTGGTAGCGGATCTAACAAGCGGCAGCGGTCGACAGCTTCGTCGCGGTCTCACGGTGCACCCCCGATCCAGTGACCACGCCGTATCGACCTGGGTTGCGTCCCGTCGGACTGGCCCTCGTCCACGCCCGCAGACATCGCTGATATCCCGAGTCGAAGAGGAAGACGAACTGATGAACCATGTCCGCCTGGGGCGCGCAGCAATCCCGCCCCGCCGTCATCTGGTCGCCGCGATGCGCGGTGGCGAAGCCGAACACGGGATCGCAGGAGAACGTTGATGGCCCGCACACACCAAGCGTTGAGCTACAACGACATTCGCGACGCTGTGGACTGCATCGCGGGAGCAGTCCGTCCGGTCACGCTGGCACCGGTCGACCCCGGCGCGATCCCCAGCAGCGGTGTCGGACAATGCCAGGTCTGGTTGGCGCTGGAATTCATGCAGTTTTCCGGCTCGGTGAAACTGCGCGGCGCACAGAATCTCGTCTCGACCCACCGCGAGGACGCCACGCTGCCCACAGCGGGGTTGACGATCGCCTGCGCCGGTAATGCTGGGCTCGCGTGTGCATGGGCGGCCAAGACAACAGCCACACGCGCTGCTGTGTTCGTACCTGCGACGACACCGACGCGACGTATCGACGAACTTCAGGCCCTCGACGCCGATGTGCGCCGTGCGGGTGTTCTCCAGAGCGAGGCTGAGGCAGCGTGCCGCGACTACGCCGCTTCCTCCGGTGCATTACTGGTCGACGCCTCGCAGGATCGGTTGTTCGCCGCGGGCCTAGGAACGCTGATGGTCGAGATCCATCAGCAGATACCGGATCTCGACACGGTCATGGTCGCCGTCGGCAGCGGCGGCCTGCTCACCGGGATCGCCACGGCGGCAAGCCATTTCGGTGTGCGCACCGTGGCTGTCGAGCATGAGGATCATTGTGGGCTACACGTAGCGCTCGAGCTGGGACCGGTCGTGGAGATCGGCATCGACTTGATTGCCGCAGACACACTCGAAGCGCGCCGAGTCTCGGCGATGGCGCTCGATGCCGCCCAACGCTTTGATGTGCGCTCGATCCTGGTCAGCGACAACGACATTGCCGCTGCGCGGAAGGCGCTGTGGGAGCACCGGCGCTTGATGGTGGAGCCCGCTGGCGCGACCGCGCTCGCGGGGCTGTTGACCGGTGCCTACACACCGGAGCCCGGCGAGAATGTGTGCGTGGTGTTGAGCGGTGCGAACATCGACCAATGGTCACCCCCGTTCAGACAGCCGGACTATCCGCGATAGCGGTGATCGGGTTCAATGCGCGAATTCGCCGAGTTCCTCGATGTACTCACGATATTCGGTGATGGCATGGTCGAGCAGTCTCGCGATGACGCGGTGCAACGCCGTGTTGTCGGCTGGACGCACCGTCAGGGTTCGAGTGCCGGTCTCCATGTAGCGGCCCTCCTCGAGGTCATACCATCGCAGGGTGCCGATCTTGCGTGCCGGTGCCGGGCCGTTATGCCGGGGGCCACGAAACACCGTGATCAGTCCGGCGCCGACAGCGTCGCCGGCGAGCAGCCGCTGATACCTCTCGCGAGGGGTCGACTCGTTGGTGTAGCGGATCATCGGCTGAGCCTCTGGCCTCAAGTCAGCGGCTTGGAACGTTTCCGCAGGCCGTTGACCTCGCCGGTGTTTGGGCAGCAACTTCGCCAGCACGGCGGGCAGCTTCTCGGCTG
The DNA here is from genome assembly GCF_050955855.1 of Nocardia sp. CA-128927. Classification (NCBI taxonomy): domain Bacteria; kingdom Bacillati; phylum Actinomycetota; class Actinomycetes; order Mycobacteriales; family Nocardiaceae; genus Nocardia; species Nocardia sp. CA-128927. The sequence continues at coordinate 2,392,066 of NZ_CP192087.1, forward strand.
AGGTCACCGACACCTCGATCCGCGCGCGTTGAGTGAACTGGACAGCCAGTGCGGCATGTCGATGGTGGCGGGCAGCCGCCACCCGGACCGGACCCACCGCGTCGTAGAACCCATGGACTTCCACCCACGCCTCCGGATCGGTCAACACGGCGAATGCCCGCCGGAGTAGATCGGCTTCTTCCCACCCCAGACGCCCATGCTCGGACCAATCGTGGCGTACCCGAGTCCAATGTTCGTCACGTTCGTTGACGTGCGTGAACCGGCTCAGATAGTCCAGCGGGTACAGCATCCGATCATTGGCAGGGCCGAACCACAACGCCGCGAATTCCTCGTCATCGAAGGACCAGGTGGCCATCACGATCCGATGGTGGGCGGCACGTACTTGTTCTTACCGAGCAGCTCGACAGTGTTGGACTCATGGGTCAGATCGACCTTCCTGTCTTTCTTCTCCCGCTCCTCGTCCTTTCCGCGCGGTGCGCCGGGCGCCGTCATGCCCGGCGCACCGCCCGGTCTGGTCGCGGCACTACTTGCCGTGGTACCCGACGAGGCAGCGGCGGGTGTGAGTCCGGGCGGTGCGGTTGGCACCGCGGGGCGCGACACTCCTGGCCCCGCTGGAGTCCGGGTGCTCGACGGGACACCGCTGTTGGGCCCGACACCGGAACCGAGATTGGGTCGACCGCCGGGGTAGGCGGGACCGCGAGCCGGCGTGACACCGGGTGTGACCCCCGGAGTGATTGCGGGACTGGGCGTTTGGGCTGGAGCTGCCGGAACATTTGAAGATGTGTGTGGCGAATCCGGACGGCTGTTGTCTGAGGCGGGCTGGGTCGTGGTGGTCGGAGGCTCCCCCTCCGTTGCCGCAGCCTGCGTGTGGTCCGGTGAATTCTGTGCTGGCGCATCGGCACTCGGTGTGACGGGATCGCTGGGCTGCTCGGCTGTAGGTGCGCCGTCCTGGTTGGTCTCATTCGGTCCGGCCGGAGCCGCGGATGGAGTGGGGCCGGTCGCTGGCATCGGAGCTGGGCCATTGTTGATGGGCGAGACCGCCGGTGGATAGGTGGGCAATTTGGCGTCTTGGTCTATGAACCCAACGACGTAGCGTTCCTGCATGATTCGCCGGGCTTCGGCCTGCGCGGCATCGGCTTGCCGTGTCTGACGGTCGTATTCGACCGGGTCGGTCTTCTGGTCGGCGGTAACCTGGACCACCGGGGGAAGGAACGACTTCGTCATCACCGCAGTGGTCGCGGTGTTCACGACGACCGAAGCGGTCTGGTCGAACAGAGCGACGAGCTCTTCCGCGTTGCCGCCGTACCGACTCACAGCCGCAGATGCATTGTCGGCCGCAGCACCGGTCCACTTCCCGTCGACTGCGGAACGTACAGCGTGGACCAGGGCGGTGGTGGAATCACGCCACATCGCACGTGCCTGACCCCAGTTCGTCACCATGTCGTGGGTAGCGTTCTGGATCAGATCGAACGCGTCTTTGATCTGCTGGTGCGTCAGCGCGTCGACATTCTCCGGGTTGGTGATCGCAGGCGGGTCGTACTCGGTCATCGTCCACCCCCGTGTTCAGGTCTCTGCGCGAACTTCAATTCCTTGAAACGAGCAGCGAACTCGACGTCTGTCTCCTCGTATCGCTCGCGGATCGACTGGAACAGATCCTGAAGTTCGGTCGCGACCCGGTAGTGATCTTCGAGCGTGTCGTAGGCGTTGTTCGGACCGGTCATCGCTTTCTCCCGGAACCGGCGAACCAATGTTTGCGCCGAGGTCAGCAGGTCGGATCGCTCACCGACTCCCCACACCTCCTGCTCGTGGATACTGCGAATGAGGCGCTGGATGTCTCTGATCTGCGCCTTGCGCTCGGTGCAAGCCTTCTCCAAGGCGATGAACGCCGCTGGGTCCGCCTTCAGCGACAGGGCGCCGGTTTTGGCCTGCTCGATCAACGGCCCGAACACTGGGCTTGCGCCATCGTCGGTCATCTCGCCCCCTTCGCTGCGATATCCACCGCTACGTGGTTCGACGCATCAGTCGGTAGATTGGTTCCATCCATCGTGTCATCCGGCCCGGTGGTTCCTCAGGCGCCCGCAGGGATCGAGGCAACGACCTGCCCGGCGAGGTTCGTCAGCAACGCACAAGTGTCCATCTGGCCTGTTTTCTTGGCCGACTTCGGATTCGAGAGATCGAATTCGAGAGTGCCCGAAGCTAGTTCGATGTTGAGCACGCAACTGGTGGTCCCCAGGGATGGGAACAGCGTGTAGAAGGCTGCTCGTCGGCTACCGAAGTTTTGTTCGCGGTAGGTATCCGGATATTTTGCTTTGATCTGGTCCAGTGTCAGGTTCGTTGTCACGATCCGTACGTCGTAGCCATCGGCTTGGCGATCTTGGAATCCACAGCCTGTCCACGTTGTTTCCGCAGCCTTGCTGTTGTCCGGGCCTCGGTTTTCCAGGTTCTCGGCGGTGAGCACGCTCTGTGGAATGTCTTGGCACGGGTCGAATTTCGCGAGCGTCGACGCTGACGAGGAGGCGGGCGCTGAAGACTGCGGTGATCCGTCAGTGGTGTTGCTGCTACATCCGGTGACGGCCAGTAGCGCGATGGCGCACGAGCCGAGAGCGGCAAGGCCACCGTGTACTTTCCGGCCGGTCCGTACGACTGCCTCAAGTGCCGGTTCGTTCATAGCTCGCTCTCCCTCGAGGTGTCCGGTAGGGCGTGAACTCGATCGGTCTGTGTGGTGGCGGGCGGGCCCGAGGCGGTGGTCGGCGGCAGGGGCGTTGGGGCCGAAGTCGAAGTGGCCCTTACATTCTGAGGCAAGCGGCAGCCGACTCTCGCGTTGATGACTGCTTTGTCTTGAGAGCTCACACTGAAGGTGGTGCCGTCTTCGCCGAAGAATCGGACATCGTGATGGCCTGGCTTGTCCTGGACGACCTGAAAGCCAGTCGCTCCAGCGGCTGCGGCAATCGTGCGGGCCTGGTCCTGATACCGAGGCCATGCCTCGTCCGAAATCGGCCGGTCCGCGAGGTAGAACCGAAGGTATACCTGCTGACCATCTGTCTGGTCGAACGGTTTCTCGCACCCCAACGTGGACCGCTGGTCGTTCCACTGCCATCGGATACCCGCATCCAGCGAAGTCGCCGCTGCCGCGATCTGCTCGACGGCCTGCTCGAGCTGCTTTTCGGAGTCTTCCAATGACGGACGTGTCTTCAGAACTTCGGCCGCATGAGACGTGTCCGTCGCGGAACTCGGCTCACCGTAAGGCTTTTCGGTAAGACCGCATGCACTCGCGGCTATAGCAGCGGCAGCGACCAGAACGGCCACTCGCCAGCACGCGGGCTTTGCGGTGGTGGTCATCGGGCGGGCACCACATTGTTCGGGAGGCCCGCGATGATCGCGGCGACGTTGTAGCCGGTGATGCGGGGCTGGTTATTGCTTTGCTGAGGGTATTCGCTGTGGCCACTGGCACCGTCGAGCCATCGACCATCCGCGGTGAAGCCAGCATGGGTGTCGAGCTGGGTGAAGTTAGGGTTCTTGGCCGGGTCGGGACCGAAGTCCCCGTAGCCTGCGGCCTCACCCGCGTAAGCGATGCCTGGAATAGCAATGGGGAACGCGCCGGGTAGGGGTGTCTTGGCGATCGCGGGACCGTCTTGACTCCATTTGATCGGGTCGTCTTCCGCGCGCATCACATACCCATGTCCCGACTGCAGGCCGAGGTCGGCGGGGCTGTTGGCTTCGATGCCGGGCGAGCCGTACACGACCATGTCGGTGACCGGATGACCGCCGGGCTGCTGCAACGCCAGGCCCGTGGTCAGCGAGCCGTAGGAGTGTCCGACAGCGGTGATGTGGGGAGGCTTGTCACCGGAGTTGGCGGCCTCTAGGCCGTTTTAGAACCGCGACAAGTCGACCGCACCAGCACGCGCCACGTCATCGCGTGCTACTTCGTTGCCGCCCACGAGACTGTTGGGGTCGGGCCAGCCCGGTATTTGGGGCGCGTCGTATCCAATCCACGCGATCGTCGCGACGGATTCATCCTGGCGGCCCTCGACACCCTTGAGCTGTTGCTGCGCCTCTCTCCGCAGGTTGGTAGCTTCATCGGCCATCCCGTTGACCGAGTCACGCACAGTGGTGTTGAGACCGGGCGCGGTAACAGAGATGTGATCGGCCTTATCGGGGTCGCCCACAGCAATAGCGGCTCGTCCCTGCTTGCCGGAGTACATGTCGAGAAGCATGAGTTTGCGGTCGTCATGATTTGTGACGGCCTTGTCGACGGCGTTGAGATCATTGAGCCGGTTGGTGATCTCTTGGTAGTCCTTGGGGTCCGCGCCCGCGGCCTGAGCGGTCGTGATGGCCTGCTCGAGGGTGGCACGGATTTGGGGGATCTGGTTGCGGTTGGCTTGGTCGCGGGCCGAGGCAGGGATGCCGTCTCGGTTGCCGATGTCGCCGGGGTGGGTAGTGATGAAGTCGCGTTGTTGCTCAGCGGTCAGCGAGTTCCACCAGTGCCGGTTCTCGTCGACGGAGGCGTCCTTGGCGGGTGGCTTCGGTGTCGGCTTGACCCAACGTGGTGGGCCGAAGTCCGGAGGTGTCGGTAGGTCTTTGAACGCTTCCTGGATCGCGGACTCGGCGCGAACGTCGGCGGTTCGGAGGTCGGCGAGGGCGTTCTTGAGCTCGTCGGTGCGGAGTTTGGCGTCGTTCTTGAGCAGCGACAGCATCTGGTTGGCTTTGGCGACGCCGACGCTAGCGACCAGGGTGGTCCACTGCTGCGGGGAGACGCTGACGGTGCCGTCCTCGGCGACGGTGTACTTGTTCGCTTCGGCGTCGCTGGCCTTGTTGACCACCACGAGCCGGTGTGAGGAGATGTTGCCTGCGGCGCCGCGGGCCGCGTCCGCACCGTTGGTCAGTGCGTCGATGACCTTGGTGGCGTCGTTGTTGACTTGTGTGAACCGGGCGCGCATGGCGTCGCCGCCTTCGCCGATCCAGTAGTCGTGTGATCCATCCACCGCCGACACCGAGGTGGTCATTTGGGTGTGAAGGTCTTGGGCGGCCAGCTGCCATTCGAGGGCTTGCTGGTCGAACGCATTGGGTTTCCAGTTCTTGACCTGAGAAACCGTGAGAGCCGTCAAGGGTGTTGGGTCTGGGCTCACCGGACGCCTTCCGCGATTGCCTCCACCTGGTCGGCGAAGCCTTGGTCGATGCCGGTGTAGGCGCTCAGCGCCGCGGTGGTGTTGACACCCATCTCGTACAAAGCCTGCGAGACCAGATGCGCCGCGTGGTGTGCGACGTCGGCAGCGGGCTCGCACATCGCCGCTGCGACTGATCCGGCCATGTCGGCTTGTACCTGCTGATGTGTGCCCTGAACCTGGACCGCACCGACATCGCTGGCCGCATCGGCCAGCTCGTTTGCCAATGCGCGTACCCGGCTCGGGTCCAGATCGAGTTTGTCGTTGACCCCCATGAACGGCACCCCCTCGCTGCCCCTGCCCCAACAGGAACGCTGGGGATATCCTGTTCGAGCGGCATACGCCGCGTCCTGGCGATTCTGCCATATTCTGGTCATCCGAACAGGGGAGGATGTCGATGACGGCGAACATGAACACAGTCGAGATGCTCACCTTCGCACTCAGCGAGCGACGGAGCGTGGCCTCGGATCCGACCCGCTCGGTCACTATCGAAGTCACCGCCGACGGTGCGATCCACTCGATCCGACTTTCCGACGCCGGCCGTCGGATCTGCGCCGAGCAACTCGTCGAGATGATCAAGCAGCTTCACGCCACCGCGACAGCCGAAGCCCAACAGGCAGTCAAGGACATCGTCGTGGGATTCGATGACGATGGCCCCGGTCGCCCGCAGGTAGCAATGGCGGACGAACGAACAGATTTCGCGGAGAGATCGCCCGCAGTTGAGACAAGCCAGGAACGAGAGGTCCGGTCAGCTGAGAAAGCTGTCGCATCCGCCACCTTCTCGCCAACCCCGATACGTCCGCCGATGGTTGCCTCCGCGCCGCTGGACGCGGCGACTACCCCGACGGGTATATCCGGGCGACCAGCCGATGTCATCAGCTACGACGACGAAGACGAGGATGAGTACTACCGCAATTTCAGCATTACCCAACAGGACGACTATCGCCCCCGATCGAGCCGCCCAGATAACCGGTAAGCGGGAGATGGTGCGAGCTACCTGAAAGCCAGATGCCCCGCCCCTCCGACGGCGATGAACAGGACCCGCCCGCGATAGCCGAGTGGATCGGACGCGGTCGATGACGCGCTGTCCCGGCGGGGATTGGTGTGGCGGACGCCTCCGCGATCCGCTGGGTCCTGGCGAAGTTCATCGGCGACGAGTTCACCGCATCGAACTCGCAATGTCGAGGGAGGCTACCTGGCTATTTGCTGTCGGGTTGCGCGATCGAGTGATCCGTCTTACATTGGATGTGCGCCCTCTTCTTGAGGGTTTCCCGGTGATCGCTGGCAGCGGATCCGGATGTAGCGCCACAAGGGCACGAACAGCGCGGTGAACGCGTGGTTGTGCTGTGGCTTCCCGACACATGAGGTGATCGGCGCTGTTGCGTCGAGGCCGCTGGTCGGTGCGCGTTCGCCTTGATCCTGTTCGAGCGTCGGGTGCCGTGAACGGCGTTGATCGCCTGCGGTTTTCGCGGTTGCCGACGGGGTCACTGTGGAAGTGGGTCCGCCGATGCGGAAGTTCAGTCGCGATCAATGCCGTTGTCGTCGAGTCGTTATTGCCGGTGAGTTGCCGCTGGCCGTCGCCGTAATGTGCGGCGGTCTCGCGGCCGCCGAATCCGGGCAGTTTGGCGTCACGTCTGATCCATCGGGTGCGACAAGTCCCGTCTCACACCAGGTCCTGCTGTGCAGGCGGGCGGCGACTGTCCTGCGACGCCGATGGTCGCGGGAGGCACCGTCCGCGGGTCGGGGACAGGCGGCACCGAGTCGGGGCTCGGCGCTGTGATGGCGTTCGAGACCGCCTACTACGTGACGCGGTCCGGGATCGCCGCACGAGCGGTGACTACCGCTGATGCGAATGTTCCTGCGGCAGAGACTATCCAAGCTGGCATCGACACGATCCCGGCGGGCACCCGGTTCTGCGTCGTTGTCGACCCGGCGGGACCGAACTTGTGGCAGGTCGACCTCACCGAGACCCGCCCGGGTCGTGCACCGGTGGTCTACCGGCAGACCGTGACCAGCACCGTTGTGGACGGTCGGGTCCTGATCACGGGGATCACGTCGCGATGAGCACCGCATTCGAACGCGACGAGTCGGCTTTCCCTCAGCAGGTCGCTCCCGCAGTGCTCGTCGTCGGTGCTGGTGGCGGCGCAGGCGCGACCACGACCGCGTTGGGACTGGCGGCGGCCATTGGTGCCACCACGGATTGGGATGCGGTCGCCGTCGATGCGACCACATGCGGCGGCGATCTCGGCGTGCGCGGAGCAGACGAGTTGACGCGGCCGATGTCGCTGCAATCGTGGCTGACCGAAATCGCCGACGGCGCAACGTCGATCACGCGCGAACTGCTGCAGTCGTCAAGCATCGGTGCGGGATTGCTATGGCGAGAAGACACAGCGTTGCCCGCACGAGCCACCATCGGCACGATCGCGCGACTACTGCGGATCTCGGGGTATCTGGGCATCTACGACGGCGGCGGGCACGTGTCGGCGGGGCGGCTGCTGCCGCTGATCTGCGACGGCCACACCAGCCTGATCGTCGCGACTCCGGCCCGACGCGGCACCGCGAACCGGTTGTTCGCGAGTCTGAAATGGCTGGACCACAACCTCGGCGGCGACGTCGTCGCCGACACCACAGTTGTTGTGACGCACCAGGATCAGCGAACGGGCTCACTTGCCGACGAGATCCGCCGAAGCCTGAGCGGCTGGGTGTGTGACGTGTTCGAGGTGCCCTACGACCCGCATCTCGCGGGCGGGGTCGCGATCAGCGTCGAGCAGCTGCATTCCTCAACCACCGCGGCCTACGCCGATATCGTGATGGGAGTCGGCCTGTGAAGCGACCGATCGTCAACCCCGCAATCTGGATCGCGGCAGTCGCCGCGACCGCAATGCTCGCCGGCACGACGCCCGCTGTGGCCGCACCTGCCCCGGCATACCCGAGTGGATCGGGATGCCCCTCGGTGGCGGGGATCTTTGTGCCCGGCACGTGGGAAACCAACCCGGAAGCCGACCCCGCACGCCCGATCGGGCTGCTCGCTCCAGTCGGCACCGGACTAGCCGACCGGTTCGGTGACCGGTTCCTGGCCCGATTCCCCGGCTACAGCGCCTCGGCGTGGGACCGCGGGATGAGCTACGGCGCCAGTGAGACCACCGGCGTCACGGCCGCGACCGCGGAGATCACCGAGATCGCCCGACGCTGCAGCGCAGCGAAGTTCGTGCTGGCCGGTTACAGCCAGGGCGCTGACGTCATCGGCGACCTCGCCGCGAGCATCGGCTGCGGCAAAGGAGCGATCTCGTCGGACCGTGTGATCGCGGTGGGCTTGATCGCCGACCCGCATCAAGGCACGGCAGGCGGCAAAGTCGTCGGCCCCGCACTGGATGGGCACGGTATCGCCGGACCGCGCCCTGACGGGTTCTGCCAGCTGTCGGCCGTGACCGCGCAGATATGCGATCCACGGGACAAATACTGCAACACCAACGCCGCGACCAACCCGATCCTGGCCGGCCTGGGCCGCATCCTCACCGGCGGAAGCGACGAACCCGCCGCGTCTGGACCCGACGGTGCGCCACCCGCGGGCAACAACCCGACAGGCAGCGCCGACCAGGTGGGTGCGCCCGGTGCCGATGCGGTGCAGCTGCAGGCACTGAATCAGTCGCTGATATCCGATTTCGGGCGAGGCGATCTGCCGAAGTTGGCTGCCGATGTCAATACCGTTGTGTCACAGGCCTTGTCCGGAAGAATCGACTCGGACGCGGTTACGGTGGTGCAGGACACGCTGCGGTCTCTGTCTGATCTGCTGGGCTGGACAGGCAGCAATCCATCGGCGACCGAACGGCTGGCACACGCACCGGCCGACTCGCCCGAACACCAGGCGAGCCAGGTGCTGGCCGCCGCGAAGAACAGCGACCTCGGCACGGCCCTGGATTCGTTGGCCGCGATCGCCGCACAAGCCGGCCAAGCAGGCGGTGGCCCTGCGCCGGATGTCGCTGGTGCGGCGAACGCATTGGCGTCCTCGACGGCGCCGCTGACCGTGATGCCTGCGGACACCTTGTCGCAGGCCACGTCTGTGCTGTCGATCCTGAAACCGTCGACGGTGTTCGAGCAAGTGGTCAACGTCGCGACCAACACCCTCGACTTCGCCACCAACATCCCGAAGATCCTGGACACCCTGCGCCAGATCGCGACCATCGTCGCGGACGGCGGCATCGAGCTGCCCGCGAAAGTCCGTGGCCTGCACGAGCAGTTCGGCACCTTGAACAAGCTGTGCGACCCACTGGTGAAAATGGCCGCCGGAGTCGACCTGCATACGGTGTCGAAGCTGCTGGCCATGATCCCCGACCCGCAGGGCGTCGCCCAGATCGCGTCGGTGATCGTCGGCATCTTGGGGAACCTGGACGTCGTCAAGCTCGCGTTGCAGGTCGGCGGGCTCCAAGATCAACTGTGGGGCCTCGCCGAAGCGATCACCGGCGGCGGCAACCTCGTCGATATCGGCGCCCGGCTCGTCGGCCTGATCCCGACGCTGCTCGGGTTCGCCACGACCGCGGTGAACACACTGACCGCAGCCGCCAAGACCCCCACCACCGCGCTCGAAACTCCGAAGCCGGTTGCACCGACAGCCTCGATGGGCGGCGCGTCGAGCCTGGCGAGCCTGGCCGAGTCATTGGTCAACAGCTCATCGCAAGGCGCGGCTGACCTCGGGCAGCTGGTCGGCGACGGCGTCTCGGCGGCATCGTTCTTCGCCTCGGGCGCACATCAGGGGTACGACCGATTCGTCGTCGATGAGTCCGGGCGCACCGCTGTCACGTGGCTGACGGACTGGTTCGCCGGGCGTATCCGGCAGGTCGGAGCCGTGTGATGAGCGCGGACATGACCGTGACCTCCGGCGGCAAAGCGATCATGATCATCGGGCTGGCCGCCATGGCGGTCGTCATGCTGATCATCGTCTCCGGTCGATCCCGGCATACCGACCCCAACTGTCTTCCCGACATGCCCCGGGGCGGGACCTCTCGTGGGACCACTCGCGTCGTGATGCCGATGGCGCCAGGCACTTTCGTCCAGAGTTCGCCGTACGGACCCCGGGAAGGAGAGTTCCATCGCGGACAGGATTTCGCTGCCGCGGCAGGCACGCCGATCTACTCGGCCACCGACGGAACGGTGGTGGCGGCCGGGCCTGCCGACGGGTTCGGGAACTGGATCGTCATCGACACCACCGACGGCGATGGCCGGATCGTGTCGACGGTCTACGGGCACATGTCCGCCGCGGGGGTGCTCGTCCACACAGGCGATACCGTGCGCGCGGGCCAACACATCGCCGATGTCGGCAGCGAAGGCGAATCGTCCGGGCCGCACCTGCATTTCGAAGTTGTGCCCGGGGGACGGCTATCCGGCGGCACACAGACCGATCCGATGCAGTGGCTCACCGCCCGCGGCGCGGGCGGGACCGCGACGGACGCCGCCGTCCTGGTCGCGAACCGCAGCGGGTTGATCGGGCGATCCGGTTACGGCAGCGGGTGCGGCCCTTCGCCGGGCGCCGCGCGACTGAAAGCAGGCTCGGTGCCGAAGGCGTTCGAGCCGTGGATCGCCCGCGCCGCCGCACTGTGCCCCGAGGTGACCGCGCCGTTGCTCGCCGCCCAGCTGCAACAGGAGTCCGGGTTCAACGTCGACGCGCACAGCCCGGCAGGCGCGGTCGGACCCGCTCAGTTCATGCCCGGGACGTGGGACGCGCACGGGGTCGACGGCGACGGCGACGGCCGTAAAGATCCCCGCAGCATCCCCGACGCGGTCATCAGCCAGGGCCGCTACGACTGCGACCTGGCCGGCACCGCGAAACGCGGACTGGCAGAAGGCACATTGCGCGGCGACCTCACCGAACTGTGGCTGTCGATGTACAACTGCGGCGCCGACGAGACCCTGCGTCAGGGGCAGGTCTGCCAGAACGGCGAGACCCGCAACTACGTGCGCGCCATCCCGGCCGCCGCGCGTGCGTTCACAAGCAGTGAATCGGTCAGTTCCTCGGTCGGCGCGGCGATTGTCGCCGAGGCGATGCGCTGGCGCGGACACCCCTACGTGTGGGGCGGCGGCGGGCCGGACGGACCGACCGCAGCCCAAGGCGGAGCGCCCGGATTCGACTGCTCCGGGCTCACCAGCCGCGCGGTGGCCGTCGCCACCGGAGGCCGGATCATCCTGCCGCGTACCAGCCAGGAACAAGTCGCCGACCCGCGCGGGACTCCCGTGCCGGAATCGGCGATCCAACCAGGAGACCTGGTCTTCCCCGCCGGGCCTGCGCCGGGCCACGTCGCCGTCTACGTGGGCGAAGGGACCGTCGTGCACGCCCCGCAAACAGGCGACGTCATCAAGACCGCCCCCATGAGCGTTGTCGGCTCGAACCCGTCAGTCAGGAGATTCGGATGAGCACCGAACACCAGCAGCAACCTCAGCCGGACGCCATTCCGGCGGACACCGAACAGGAGTACTTCCAGGGCGGCACAACGGAATACGACGCCGAGGCGATCGTAGACTTGCGCCGCCAGCGCCTGCGTCCAAGCCTGGCATCGGGCGGGCCGTCGGAGCCCGACAGCGCCGTCGCCGATCCCGACGACGGGATCGGCGACCCGGAGGAGTCGATCCCGGACCCGTACGGGGTCGGGCAACACAACTTGCGGCCCGACACCATTCCCGGAGACGATGGACACCCGGCTCGTCCGGTCGTGCTCAAACAGGCCGACGGCGTAGACACCGACCCGGCCGAATGGGGCTGGCGCGGCCGGGTCAACGTGTTCGGGGCCCGGCTACGTCCGCCTCGCGACGGCAGCGAGGTCGCCTACCGGCGCGCGGTCGAACGGATCCGGCAACCACTGCCGGGCACCCCGGTGATACTGGTTGCCAATCCCAAAGGCGGCACCGGAGTCACCCCGGCGACGATCGTGCTGTCCAACATCTTCGGCGTGCACCGCGGCGGCAGCGTGGTGGCCTGGGACGCCAACGAATCCCGCGGCACCCTCGCCGCGCGCGCCGCGGTGACCACAGACACCGAGCCAACCGTGATCGACGTGCTGGCCAACGCGCGCGCGTTGTGCTCCCCGGCCGCCGACGCCTCGAGCCTGGCGCGGTATCTGCGACTGCAACCCACTCTCGACGAAGTCCTGGCCTCGGATCACTCCGGCCGCCTCGAGGCGATCGGGCGCAACGAGTGCGCGGCGATCATGGCGGTGCTGAGACGGCACCGGTCCATGGTGGTGATCGACAGCGGCGACAACGACCGAGCAGAACCGTTCTCCTGGTCGGTCGACAACGCCACCCAACTGGTCGTGCCCCTGGTGTGCCGCCGCGACGCCGCCTATATGGCGCTGACAATGCTCGACACGATCGCTGCGCACGGCCGCCGGGACCTGGTGTCCGGAGCGGTGGTCACCCTGGCCGCGCAGGCCGGGACCGAACCGGCCGCGCGCGAGGCGATCGTCGGCGCGCTCGAACACGCAGGCATCACCCGAATCGTGGATGTGCCGCACGACCCAGTGCTGGCTGGAGGCCAGCGCATCGTGTGGTCGCGGCTAACGGCCCCGTCAGCACGCGCGTGGACACAGGTGGCCGCGTCGGTCGCCGACGGACTCGCCGAAGCGTTGACACGCATGTCGGCACCGCTGGAAGCGGCCTACCTGCCCGATAGCTACCGCACCCCAAGCAGCCGCGCCCCGCAGCATTGCCGCCACTGCACCCCCGGCGACACGCACACTGCCGCGCGGTGCGGATCGGGCTGTCCGAGCGCGACCGTCGCGGTCCCCCACCACGGCCGGCCCTACGGCCAACGGCGGTGAACGCCATGACAACCCGACCGCACCCATCGTCACCCAGAGAGGCCACACCCATGACCACCATCACCCGGTCGCAAAGGCTGCGCGCCGCCTGGCGAACTGCGGTCAGCGCTGCCGCAGCGTGCCTGATCGTCACGATCAGCGCCACGACAGCCGACGCAGCGATCCCCAACCCCCTCGGCGGCGTCGCCCCCGATTTCGGACTGTTCGGACAAGCAATGGACTCCACCTGGAAACGCCTCGTGGCGTTCATCTGGGCCCTGGTGCTGATCGGCTGCGTCGTGCGAGTCATCGTCGGCGCCTTCAAGGTGCGCCGCGCCAAATCCCGCGGCTACACCAACGACCTGGCCGAAGGCTCCGAGGACCTACAAGACGCCCTGATCGCCCTCGGTCTCGTCGCGCTGGCCTCACCAATGATCGGCACCGTCCTGTTCGTCGTCGGCGGCTGAACCCGGCCGCACACCGAAGGGAAACCATATGAGCGCCAAAGGATTCGGATCACTCTCGCCCGACGCCGAGCCGCCGTCCACATCACCGGCACGCCCGGGAACGCCTGGCTCGCGACGACGCGGACTCGCGCAACGAGTCTCGATGCGGTGGCTCCTGGCGGCGGGCGCCGCCGGTCTGCTCCTGGTGACCGCGTTGTCGATGCACGGCTGCAGCGATACCAGTGGGGACGGCGGGCAAGTCCGCGCCGGGCACGGACCGACCACTGTGACCGGCGGGGTGCCCACCGGCTATACCCGGGACCGGGCAGGCGCGGCCACCGCAGCGGTCAACATCGTGCAGGCGCTGACCCAGGCCGGGCAAGGCCGCGTGACCGCGACCGCGGTGCGGTCGGCGTTGGCCGCGTCGCATCCCGGACCGGGATTGACGAAATCGATGGACATCGCCTCTGGACGTGAGCACGACAGCAATGTCCTCAATGTGCTGCCGGCGGCGGTCACCGTCGAGTCGATGAACCCCGACACCGCACAGGTCGCGGTGTGGACCGTCGCGGTGTCACGAGACTCGATCACCCCCCGCGACCCGGTTTCGGTGATGACGCTGTGGTCGAGCACCACCGTGTCGCTGGTCTGGGAACACGGCGACTGGAAAGCCAAAGACCTCGCCACCCGCAGCGGACCGACCCCGGACGAGGTCGTGGCCCCCGGCTCCGGATCACCGCTGACCCTCCCACTGCAGGGCGGCTACTACACCTTCTACGTCGACTAGGGGGCCCATGATGCGGAGAGTTCTGATGCTGTTGATCGTCACAGCGCTCTCAGCGCTGACACTGGCCGGCGCTGGCACAGCAGGGGCCGACCCCGAGTCCGGCCAGGTCGCCCCGCAGGGGTCACTGCCGAATGGATTCCCCGCGGACCTGCGCAAGTTCATCGGCAACACCCCCGAATTCAAAGCGGCGTGGTTCACGGGGACGTGCAAGGACCGTGGCGGTGACATCGGCTCCTACATCAACGCCGCGATGGCCAACGAGGACCGCCTCATCTACTGGTCGATGACCGACGAACAGAAGAAGAGCCTGCTCAACATCGGCGCGGCCACGATGCTTGGCCCCGGCCGGATGGATCCTCGGCTGGAAGCCGACGTCGAGGCGGGGCGAGAACCGCCGAATGAGTTGCTGCCCAGGGTATTCCCGTCAGGCGACCCGGCTTACGCGTTGCCGCAGCCGGCATGCGCGGACGACCTGAAGCGGTGGGCGAATCCCCAATGGAATACCTGGGGTTTCGTCTGGTCGCCCGCCCCGGACAAACAGTCCCTGACCGAAATGCGCAAGACGAGCGGCGCGGACACGGTGCCCGATAAGGCGTGGACCGCGCCATGCGGCGGCGGTGTTCCCGGAAACTACTGTACCCACGCGTTTTTCGTGAACTGCGACCAGGCCGACGCGCCGAGCGGAGACCAGCGTAACTGTGTCGCATGGAACATGCAGGTGGCGCGCTTGTTCGCTGGCACCGCGAACTGGATCGACCGGAACAAATCGCTGTCCGACCGGATCGACGAGACATTGCGCGACATGGGCGTCTACGCGGCCGGCAACGCGATGGTGAGCGCGTTCAGCTGGGTGTTCGGTACCGCGATCCCGAACATAGTCAAATTCGTCGCCGACCCGCAGTCCGTGATCGACGACTGGGCCAACGCCACCAAAGCCTCAGCCGTCGACCTGAGCAGTAAAGTTCTGCGCGGCCTCGTCGCCGTGGGCGCCTTCGACCCCTCTCAGGGATGGTTTCTGCGCTGGTACGCGCTGTCCACCGGCATCGGCATCGCCGTCATGGGTCTGATGACCCTGCTTGCGTTGTGGCGAGCGGCATCCAAGGGCGAAACCGCGAAAACCATCGCCGCCGACCTGTTCGGCTACCTCCCGGCAGGCGTCCTGCTCATGCTGTTCGCACCGTTCCTCGCGCAGCTGATCGTCGGCGCGGCGAACGCCATGTCCGAGAGCATCGTCCACATCTCCGGCCCGGATATGGGCGAAATGGTGACGAACCTGGAACACTTCAGCGGCAAACTCACCGCGCCCGCGCTGCCCGGCGGTGTCGTCGTCGGATTCATCCTGTTCCTGCTGCTCATCGCGGGTTCACTCGCCGTATTCTTCGGCCTGCTGATGCATGCGGTCGCCTTGCCCGCGTTGGCGATCGCGTCCGGCATCGGGTTCGGCATGTGGGTCCACCCGAAATGGCGCGCCAAGGCCCTGCGCCCGGTGCTGCTGTTCATCGGCCTCGTTGCCTCCAAACCCTTGCTGTTTCTGCTGCTGGCGCTGGAAACCTCCGTGGTCAATGCCGCCCTGACCGGCCAGCCCGCCGGGCAGGGCACCCTTGGCACGCTCGGGCAACTGTGCCTGGTCGTTGTCGCCTTCATCGTCGTCGGCCTCGCCCCGTGGTCACTGTTGCGATACGCCCCCCTGCTGCCTTCGCGCAGCGACGCCAACGGATTCGGCGGGCACTCCAGCTCCCTGCTCGCCGGCGCCATGGGCGGAGTCGGCGCGAACGCCCTGTCGCGACGACGGTCTCAGCACGGGTCCTCGACGTCGGACAGCGACACGTCGAAGGGATCGACGGGACAGAAAGACCGGGGAGGCGGCACCAACGGCGGCGATCCGAGTTGGCGGACCGCCGACCGGGACGACGGGCGCAGCCCGACCGAGGCACATCTGGGCGCCACCATGGGGAGCCGCCGAAACGACGCGACCTCCAATACGAAAACCGGTGACCGTCACAGCAGCAGCGGCGGCATCGGCCGCAAGCTCGCGTCCGGACTCGGCAGCGGCCTGGGCAAGGGCGCGGCGATCGTCGGCACCGCGGGAGCGGTGGCGATTCCCGTCGCGGCGGCCGGAGCCGCCGCAGCCCTGGAGAAGGGCCGTGCCGCCGCCGAATCCGCACCCGGGGAGGCCGAGGAATGACCGACCAGCAACGTACCTACATGCTCGGCGGCGAGATCGCTCGCCGCTCCTGGCTCGGACTGTCACAACCCGTGCTGGCCACTTGGGGATGCTCGATCCTCGCCGGGATCGCGCTGTATGTGATCGGCGGGGGAGCGAGCTGGTCGATCATCGGCGTCGCGGTCGAGCTGGCTGCGGTGTTCGCCGCGACCATGGAATTCGGAGGTAAACGATCCTGGGCATCGCGGTGGATGCACTCGCTGCGGACTTGGACGCGTCGCCGCCGCGGCGAACACGTCTACCGCAATCCCGCCGACCCCGCCTACAGCCGGCCTGGCCGCGACCCTGGCTGGGCGGTGCCGCCGCCGTTGGCGAACACCAGCCCGTTGGATGTGGCTGGAACCGGCCTGGACGAGATGTTCATCCTGCGCACTGCGAACCCGGGAGAGCGGACCTTCTTCACCGTGATGCTGGCCGTGGAAGGTGTGGCAGGCGGACTGCGAGGCGATGCTGCCTATGCGGCGACTTCGGCGGCGTTCGGCAGCTTCCAGGCACAGCTGGCCCGACCGGGCAGCTTCATCCGAGGGATACAGCTGGTTCACCGGTCGGTGCCACTGGACATGACCCCACATCAACGGTGGGCTGAAGAGCAGGTCGGCAGGCTCGGCGACCGACGGTTGCTGCCCGCGGTCGAGTCTTACGGTGCCCTGATCGACGTGCTCACCCCGCTCGCCGAAGAGCATCGAGTCTTCGTCGTGCTGCGCATCCCGCAAACCGACGAGTTCATGGCCGCCACCGCACGGGCGGCGCGGGCGAAGAACGCACCGATCGAAGGCGGCATCGCCGCGGTCATCCGCGACGAGGTCGAACGCACCGCACGCCTGCTGGTGTTATCCGGGATGGGTCGCGTCGAAGTTTACGGACGCAAACGCGCCTGCGCGGTGCTGCGCGGTTGTATCGATCCCGACTACCGGCTGGGCCGGCACGCCGACTCCGAATGGGACACATGCTGGCCCAGCTACATCGGCGGAACCGACTGCGTGGCGATCGGCGCCGCGGGCGCCTGGCGCACCCGAGTCGGGTTGATCCCGCCAAGCGCTATCGAGCCGATCCCACTTGGTCCGCTGTGGCTCTCACCGCTGTTGACCGGTGTGGACGCCGATCCCGGCGACGACGAAACGCCGCCGATGCCGACCATTCGCACGGTATCGGTGCGCATCGACTTCGTCGCCTCGCACAAGGCCCGTGCCGCGGCCAAAGGCGACTTCACCGCCGATGAAGCCCGAAAACAGAAGGAACGCGCCAAAGGCAAGATCAGCGATGGCTCCGCCGAAGTGCTCGCCTCCGCATCCGACCGCCGCCGCCAGGACTTGATGCCCGGCTCCGGGCACCACGGCGCGGTCTACGCCATCACGGTCGCGGTCACCGGCCGCGACGCCGACGACCTCGAGCGCGCCTGCCTGCGCGTGACCGAAGCCGCAACAGAGTCCGCCCTCGCCGAAATCCGCTGGTGTTCAGGGGATCACGATGTCGCCCTGTTTTCCACACTGCCCCTCGGGCGCGGCCTGGCCGAAACGAGGCACACCCGATGACCCGCAAACGCAACCGCGCCAAGCACTCCGGCAAGACCGGCGGCGAGCCGAGATTCAGCCGAAGACTTCCGTGGCGCGCACGCCGGGCTCGCAGGGCCAGTGCGGTGGCCGAGGACGTCGAGCAGTCGCGGCGCGGTGTGCCGAGACGGCGGCGGATGCTCGATAGATACGGCTGGTACGAGCAACGCCCCGAAGGGGCGTGGACCACCACCCGCCAAGCCGAGGCGCTCAACCTGGCCACCAGCCGCCGCTCCTCGCGGCACGAAGGCGTGGTTGCCGGACTCAACATCGTCTCCGGCGAACTCGAGATCCTTGACCCGTTCGCCCTCTATGGCGACACGATCTCCGGTATCAACGTCTGCGTCATCGGCGATATCGGCCAAGGAAAATCCGCGCTGATCAAAACCGCATTCGGGCTACGCCAACTCGTCGCCGACCGGCAAGTCGTCATCCTGGACAAGAAACCGCAATCCGGGTGCGGCGAGTACACACCGATCGCCCAGACGCTCGGGGCGGCGTCGATCCGGTTCCGAGCCGGCGGCGGTGCATGCGTCAACCTGCTCGACCCCGCGATCAGCACCGGCGGCGAACACGCCGGCGGCCTGTCGGGCATCGTGCCCGCCGGCCAAGAAGCACTCGTGCTGGCGGTGCTGGCCGACAGCATGGGCCGCGAACTCGACGAACGAGAGAAATCCGCTGTCGGGCTCGCGCTCGAGCTCGTCAACGCCGACGCTCGCGACCAGGGGCGCGCCCCGGTGATCCGTGACCTGGCGATGCGACTGCTCGATCCGCACACAGACGATTTCGACACCGTCGGCGATCGATGGGCCGAGCGCGGTCTCGAATGGGGCCTTGAGCCGGGCCTGGCCCTGCTGCGGCTGGCCGACCGAGACCTCAAAGGACTGGTCGACGGCGAAACCAGCCAGGAAATCCGCGACAGCCTCGACACCCACCCCCTGGTCCATTTCGACCTGTCCGCCCTGCCGACCGACGGGCCCGCACTGCGGGTTGTCATGACCGTGATCAACACCTGGCTGGCAAACCGGCTCGCCGCCCGCTCCTCGCGCTTCGCCCAAACGATTCTCGTAGTCGAAGAAGGCTGGCACGTCGCCCAAGGCAGCACCGGCGAAGTGTTCCAGACGAACATGAAACTCTCACGCGGGCTCGGTCTGTGCACTGTGTCGGCGTTCCACCACATCAGCGATCTGCCGGTCGACTCACCGGCGAGGGCACTGATGCAGGAAGCCTCGATCGTCGTGCTCATGGGGCAAGGCCGCGAAGACGACGTGCGCGAAACCTGCCGGATGTACCGGCTTCCACCGGGGACCGAGGAAACCCTGATGCGCCTGGGCCGCGGCCAAGCCCTGGTCAAGATCGGGCGCCGCGATCCATTTCTTTTGCAGCACATCCGATCCCCGCTGGAGGTCGAACTCACCGACACCGATAGCGCGGTTAAGGGGGTTTCCGCAGCATGAGCGCCCAACGACCGCCGCTGCCCAATCCCATCCGCATGGAACCGGTCCTTCCGGCCGGGGTTGTGCTGGGCCTGCACATCGTGTGCGGCGGGTTCGTCGCCGTGTTCGGCGGCGGGGCCCTATCTGCGTTGCTGTGTCTGCGCGGCCCCGCCGCTCCCGGCTGGCATGAGCTCGCCCCGACGCTGGCCCGGCTGACCGAACACTGGAGTGATCCCGCCGCCGCGTGGCCAGCTGACCCGCGACCTGGCCCCGCCTGGCTGACCTGGATCTGCATGATTCTCGTCGCCATCGCCTGGTGTAGCGCGGTGGCGATCGTCGGCGCCGAAATCGACTCCCGCCGCCGTCACCGCCGTCGCCGTGTCGGGCTGGCAACCCGTGGTGACTTGCGCCGGATCGGACTCGACCCGTATACGGCCGCCCGCAAATCCGCTGCCGAATTCCCCGAACAAGCACGGCGCGAGCCGCGGCGGTATCGACGGAGGTGGCGGCGATGAACCTCGGGAATCGACTCCGTCGACGGCCGGTAGTTCCGGATCGGCTGACCGTGCGGGTCGGGGTCCTGGCCACCGACCCCCGAGCGTGGGTGTGTCTGTCGCCTCGTGACGGTGTCATCGTCTACGGCCCCACCGGATCCGGTAAGACCTGGCGGCTGGCGTACCAGCGTGTGTGCGACGCACCCGGATTCGTTGCCGCCACCTCGACCAAAACCGATCTGATGGCGTCGACGTTCCTCGAACGGGCCGCACAGGGACGCATCGCGGTGTTCGACCCCGAAGACCTCTCGGGATGGCCCGGGAAAATCCGATGGTCACTGCTGTCCGGCTGCGCGGACCCGGACGTGGCGATCCGCCGCGCCGAAGCGCTCACCAAAGCGATGCCGCTGGAAGGCACCAAGAACGGCGGCTACTTCGAATCCAAAGCCGCCACTTTGTTGCGCTGCTACCTGCACGCCGCCGCCCTCGACGACCGATCGATTCGCGACGTTCGCGTCTGGGTGCCTAGCCGCACCAACCGCACCGCCGTCGACATCCTTGGCGCCCACCTACCCGACTGGGCCGCCGAACTCGACCAGATCTTGGGCTCCAGCTCCGAATCCAGCGACGATGTCCTCGCCGCTGCCGCACGCCTGCTCGAACCTCTCGCCTCACCGAAGATGCTCGCTGCGGTGGATGTTCCTGGCGCGGAGTCCTTCGATGTCGAGCCGTTCGTCTTGGACACCACGCACGCGAACACCCTCTACCTGCTGTCCAAAGGCACGTCACAGAGCATGGCTCCGTTTGTCGCCGCCCTGGCCGCCGAGGTCCACCACGTCGCCGACCGTGCCTCTCAGAAGCGGCCCGGCAAACGGCTCGACCCGCCTGTGCGGCTGGTGCTCGACGAAGTCAACAACGTCGCACCGATCCCGGAACTGCCCAGCATCATGACCGACAGCGGCGGCAAAGGCATCACCGTCTGGGCGTTCGCGCACAACCAATCCCAGAACGAACTGCGATGGGGCCAGATCGGCGGGCGCACGCTCGGCCAATCACCACCGGCCATGCTGCTGCTGCCCGGCCTGCGCGGCGACGAACTCGAAGCCGTCTCCCGGCTGCTCGGGCAACGCAAACAATGGGAAGCCAGCCTGTCGCGGTCCATGGGGCGCAGCTACTCCCAACGCGACGAACCGGTCCTGCGTGCCGACGAAATCCGCGAACTCGACCAAGACCAAGGGCTGCTGATCTACCGCCACGCGCCCGCCGCTGTACTGCGCCTGCCCAGCGTATGGGACGACCCCCACACCCAACGTCAGGTCAAGGCGGCACTGGAGACCTTCGAAACCATCGTCGCCACAGGCGAAGTCCCACCACACCTGCGGCACGACGCGTCGGAAGCGAGGCAGGGATGACCGTTGAACCGCACATAATCCAGGACACGACGCTCGACCGGCCCCATCGACGCACGGGCCGCGACGGCGCCTGCCGATTCAGCTGGGCCGACCTAGACACCGACACCGCCGCACAACTGTGGCGCGAACTCGCCGACTGGGTCGACTGGCTGCGGCATCGCTACCAACTCGGCAGCCGCGTCCCCACCTGCTGGTACCGGCACGGCAGCGCCGTGGAAACGCTCACCGCGCTCATGGCCGCACACCACGCCGCTTACCTACCCGGACCCGACCAACACGACACACCCCGAGAAGACCTCATAGCCTGGCACCAGCAATGGCTCTGGCCAGCCGTCGAGCAACTCACTCGGATCAGCGACTTCTCCGGCTGCGGACCGGGGCGCTGCGGCTACCGCACTCAACCCCAACTCACGGATCCCGGATTCGACGACTTCGTCCACAGCGATCTCGCCGACCGACCCGAAGCCGCGCTGAACCCCGCGGCGCCGGAGGAGACCACCGGACCGGAACTCGTCGGCGACGAGGACATGGCCGAACTCATCGCAACCCAATCCGCGCAATCGATCCAAGCAGCCGGACGCACCGTCGCGGTCCGCTACGACGGCCGCGTTTGGGTGTACTCGCGCATCGCCGGCGGCTGGATCCCCGAACGCGCCAGCAGGCGAGGGCCATGACCACCAACCGACCGCACCCCGACAATCGCGAAAGGCGTTGACAGCCAATGTATGTCATCAACGGACAGGTCATCGACGGTGACCGGAGCAACGCCCAAGCGGTGCTTGCTACAGCACACACGACCGGAACCCGGCCACGCTGCACGTGCCAAGGCGCAGACGGCGTCGACATGTACATCGCCAAGGTCAGCGGTCGATACCTGATCAAACGAATGCCCGGCACCGGATCGACCCACGACCCGATCTGTACCTCCTACGCACCGCCACCCGAAGTTTCCGGGCTGGCGGAGCTGCTGGGAAAGGCGGTGAAAGAGCACCCGGAAGCCACCCGGATCACCCTCGGATTCCCTCTGACGCACCACCGACGCCGCACTGACGCCGCTGCCGCGGCCACCGAGATCGATGACAGCGGAGGCGATCCCACCAAGCTGACGTTGCGCGGTCTCCTGCACCTGCTTTGGGACGACGCCGGATTCACCCGGTGGACACCGGGCATGCTCGGCAAACGCAACTGGGCCACGATCCGCAAGTATCTGCTCTCCGCCGCGGAAGACAAGATGACCTACCGGACTCCGTTGGTCGATCGGCTCTGGATCCCCGAAACGTTCAACTCGGACCGCAAGGCCGAGATCATTGCCCGGCGCACGGCTGCCTTGGCCTACATCACCGGAACCCGATCGCGCCGCCGACTCATGATCGCCGTCGGCGAGATCAAACGCATCACGCCGACGACAACCGGCGCCGCACTGCTGTTGAAGCACGTACCCGATCGCCCGCTGCACGTAATGCACGAGACATACGCGCGGATGGCCGCGACGTTCAGCACCGAACTCTCGCTGCGAGCCGACAACACCGACACGCATCTGATCGGAATCCTCACCTTCGGTGAATCAGACGACGGCACAACCGATGTCGAACAGATCGCGGTCATGACGGTGACTCAAGACTGGATTCCCGTCACAACAGAAGGGGAAAAGCGCCTCGTCGACCGGCTCACCGACGACCGACGACGGTTCGTGAAATCACTTCGCTACAACCTGGGCCCGGACACCCCCATGGCCGCGCTCACACTCATCGACACCTGCCCGGTCACGGCGTGCTACATCATCGGCCCCGACGACAGCGCCCGGCAGCGCAGCGGCATCGACTCACTCATCTCGACTTCGCAGCTGGAGTCATGGATCTTCGACGCCGCCACCGAAACACCCCCACCACCAGCGGCGGCACCGCGTGACCGGCGATCTCACGACGAAGCCGACCAGCCCACCCTCGACGTCGAACTCGCAGACCCGCCTGCTAATCGCACACACGGGCCGGACACGACGCAACCGCTAATTGGAGTGCAAGCGCATGAAGGGAACCACGGCTATGAGTGACTTCGACTTCTGGCGCGACGTCATCGGCCAGCCGCCCGACGCGACGCTCGCTGCGCAACGCGACCGACTACGTGAACGCTTCGATCCGCAGCACCAGGCGTACGCCGAACTGGAAAAGTTGCGCGACCGCGGGGTGAACGTTGTGTTCGCCGCCGCGACCGAGACCCAGCCGTATCGCGTCGTGCAGATCACCTTCACCGAACACCGCGAGTTCGCTGCCCGAGAACTGGTCGCAGATCCCGAGTGGTCGCCCTCGCCATCAGTATCCGCACCCATGTATCTCGACGGGGTTCCCTTGCGCCCGATCGGCGACTACCGCTTGGACGACACGCAACGTCTGGCAGCGGTGATAGGCCAACTGAAAACCGGGCCAACACTCAACGGCACGCCACCAACCCGCCGTGAGCCCGTCCTGGTGCCAGCGGCGCACGAAGCAATCCTTCTCGAGTTCTTGACCGATCTCGACAGCCACCTCGGTCGAGTTCAGGAAAGAGGCACTTTGGACGCACTGCTTGCTGCTCGTCAGGCCGTGAGCAGCGAAATGGGCGTCATGCGACTCGGGGATATGCACCCAGAGATCTACTGGGAGTGCGAGGTGCTGCAGGCCGAGCTCGACGGAAGGATCGGGAGGGTCCTGGACGGTCTCGAGCCTTTGGACGAAAAGGCAACGGGATACGTCGATCCCGACCCATGGGGCCACTACCTCGATTCATCGACGACCGGTCTCATCGACTTCGTCGACACCAGGTCGGCGCAGATCGCCGATCAGATCGAGACCGCCGTCCGACACCGGTTCGACCCGGCATACCCGCAGTGGAAAGCACTGTACGACGCTGAAATCCGCGGAGTCTATGTCGAATTCGCCGCACCGGCGGCCGGTAATCCTGGACGACGCGTCTCGATCCGCTACAGCAGCGATGCCGGGCAGTGGCAGGCCCGCGAATACCGTCGCGAACTCAACGAGCACGGCCACCTCACAGCGCACGTCGGTGACTACCTGGTCGACTCCGGAGTGCACCCGTGGCTCGGCGAATTCCTCGACGGGCTGGAAACCAGGCCCGTCCTTATCTACGCCCAGACAGGAGAAGCGATTCCGCGTCCAGCGGTTCACCCTCCCGACACGGCACAGGCACAGCTGTGGAACTACGTGACTGACGTCGCCGAACTTGCCGCCGGGCTGGAAATAGCACGCGAAACCGCAGGTTATCGCGCCGCGCACGAGGAGCTCGCCGACGCGATCAACGAACCAGGCCACAGCACAGAGTGGACACACGCCGCCCAACAGCTGCTGGACGAATTCGGCGGCCGGATCGCGATTTCCGACGCCGTCCGCGAATCGTCGGGTCGCTCAACCGAACGCATCGGCGACCGGCTGAGGCCACTCGAACCGACCGATCGCGGGGGCCGAGTCTTGGACGGCTCCGGTAGTTGGGCGCGAGGCGGTGACCAGACCCAAGGCAGCTCAGCACAGCGCACCGAAGCAACTAGCCCTGACTCCACTACGTCGTGGGCGCAGCGCATACGTAGGGGCCGGTCGAAACCCCCGGCGGCGCAACGGCGCCGCCGCATCTGAACTCCGCGTAACCCGCAGCGAAGGAGGCACGCGATGACAACACCGTTCACATCCCGAATCGCAGCGCACTGCGCTGCCGAGCGGCAGGAGCAACGGCCATGGCTGAGCCGCTGATCGACCGCGACGTCGAAGCCATCTCCGCCGTCGCCGCCCTGGTGAACTCCGGCGACCTGCGCCGCGCCAAACAGCAGGTACGCGAACTCGCCAAGACGATCGACGCTGAACGGCTCGGCATGATCTGGCAGTGCGTCTCGATCTGGGAGCGCCACCCATACGAGCAGGCCAAAGCCGAGATGAGACAGCTCTGGCACAACAACCCGCAACAGCGCGCACTCATCGAAAAGCTGGTACCGCCAACCGATCCCCACGTGCACCAGGCGCCAGACAACCCGCTGCCCGCACGACCGGCCGGAGGACGGCACATACGCGCGAGCGCCACAGGCACCGGCAGCGATTCCTACCGACCACCCCGCGACACCCGCCGTCGCGTGGACCCGGCGCTGCGGACCGGCCCAACCCGGCCGTCCAACCGCGAGGAAAACGCCGTCGTTGATTCGTATTTCGGTGACACCGCCGCCGACCAGCACACCCGCGCCGCGGCATTACATCACCGCAAGCGCGCTGGCGAGGACACGACCGACGACACCGAGCTGGTGAACGAGGTACCGGATGGGCGGGCAGGCGTCGACGACAACAAACCGCACGCCCGCGACAGTCGAAAACCCCTCGCATCACTGGATATTCAGCACGACAGCGACTACGACGACGACCGCTACAAAGAAGTCGAGGACTACTACCGAGACCACGACAAAGAAGACACCGCCCCAACCCTGCGCGGGCTTCCGTGCGTGGGCTGCCGCCTCGAACGCGCGGCACTCGACAACAGCACCTCACCCTACGGGCTGCCCTACAACGAACGCATCCGAACCGGACGCGGCGACGACGGCCTGTGCAACCCATGCCGGATCGACGGCATGACCGGAATCCGGGAACTTCCACTGGAACACAGCAGGATCGACGCCATCAACGCCCGATGCGAATTCATCGCCGAACACAGCGGCCCGGCCGCGCGCAACATCCTTCGGCAGGAATCGCGCCTCTGCAGGGAAATGGGTGACATCGGATACCGCGCCATCGAAACCTGGGTCCGCAACCACCCGGAACTGCCTCAGACACCAAAACAGCCGAAACCGCGTAGCGCATCGACCGCCGGCCGCGAGCCCACCAGTGCCAGCAACGGATGGTGCGAGGGCTGCGACGAGTTCCGCCAGGTCACCGACGGACAGTGTCTCGACTGCCGTCCCGCCTCGACTGCTCCACCCAGCAGGCTGCTCAAAACAGGCGAGGTGCGCAACCGGAGCGAGCGCATCGAGCACACACAACAGCCCGCCACGGCCGTCACCACAGAACAACGGCGCCAACGACTCTGGCGAACCCAATCCGTGGCCCGGCAGACCGGCCAGCGCCGCCACCTGTAAGTCGTACCCGACTCACCCATCGAGGACCGCCATGACCACGAGACAACCTCGGCGAGCCACCTCCTACCTCGCCGCATTCGCAATCCTCACCGACCCTGCCCGGCCCCACGAAACACCCCTACCCAGCTGGGGCGAGTTCGACACGCTGCACGAGGCGCTGATATGGCTGCACGACCATGCACACGACGACACATCGGCGTCCAGAACAACCCTGGCCGCAGCAGCCATCTACGCCCGATCTGCCGGCCGACAAGAATTCGCACCGATACGCCGATTCGGTGTCGGCACCGGCCCCGAGATCGCCGACACAATCCGGACGGCGATCACGACGGCTCGCCCCGCTCAGCAGCCGACCGAAACAGCACGGAAGAGGTCGGCCGCCGGCGATCCCGCGTCCGAGGCAGCCCAAGGGCTGGACCAGGTCCTCGCAAGCGGCATCAGCATCCAGTTCGCCGATCCCGCTGAACCCAGGCGCGTCCTCACCGTCGGCATGATTGATCGGGAATGGACGACCGTCGAGTACCGGCAAGATCACCGGCGCCACAACGAACTTCGCGAAATCGGCCGCGTCGGTGTCCCGCATTACGCCCGAGTCACCGACATGCTCGGCGACCTTGCCATCGGCGCCCCCTACCGCGACACCGCGCGAGCCGGACAGCACCTGCCCGTGGTGACCGTACCGGCCGACATCGTGCAAGACCTCTGCGCGTTCCAAGGCCGCCTGGATGCGTTAGCGGCGAGGGCCCGGATATGCGCGTGCGATCATCCGGAGATCCTCCCCACCGCGCCACACGGCGGCGCCGTCGCGGCAGCTGGACCCGAAACCGCCACGACCAGCACCCGCCTCAACGACGACACGGCGCGCAGCCGACGCAGGACGCACAGGCGCCGCCGCACGGCAGGTGCACGAGCACGACGAAAGGCTCGGTTGTGAGCCGCATTCCGCTGCAAATCCTCGACTCCGCCCACTACCCGCCACGTCCGCTCCTCAACCCCGATGAGCTCGTCATTGCCGACCTCAAAAGCACCATGGCTGACAAGACCATCCTCGGCACAGACCAGATGGAACTTGGCCGGTGCGGTCGTTCCTTAGTAACTCAAGTTCCTTGCCATTCCGCGTCCGCACGAATAAACTCTAATAACCGCCGGACGCCTTCGATATTGCAGTTCGCGGGGCCATCTGACGACAATAGATCTTCCAGTTCGCGAACCGCTAACCGTGGCTCGCCGGCTTCCCATAGCGATTGAGCCTTATGAAACCGAGCTTCCCACACGGTTTCATGCTGGACTCCACTATTCTCGGAAACTCCAATGGCGAGGGCATCAAAGTGCTTCGCCGCTTCCTCAGGATTACCCGACCGCTTAAACGTCACAGCGAGATTCTGGTGCGTCGTCAGCGTTTCTGAATGCGAAGCTCCTAATGTACGAATCCGACGCTCCAGAACATCTTCGAGCCGAATTCTCCGTTCACCGAGTTGGCGAGTATCCACCAGCGCCATGGCTAGATTATGGTTCATCCGCAAAGTTTCAGGATGGTCTTCGCCCAGGATACGCTGGCACCTGGGCAAGGCATCTCGGTATTCCGCCTCAGCTTCGACGAAACGTCCCTGCGCGCTGAGCGAGAACGCGAGATTCCCCTGAACATGCAAAGTGTGCGGATGATCGATTCCCACTGTTCGCGAATAGATCTCGCGGATAGCACGATACTCGGCTTCAGCCTCGGCGACGAGACCCTGATCTTCCAGAACCCGGGCAAGCGACTTCCGCGTCGCCAGTGTAACGGAGTGCTCTGGTCCATGCGTGCGTGTCTGAACTTCAAGAACCGCAGCGTTCTCTCTTTCAGCATCCTCAAGCTTGCCGATGACTCTCATTAATACCGCAAGGTTATGGCGGATCGTTAACACGAGCGGCTGTTCGACAGAATGATTATCAGCTGCTGCGGCCAGTGCTTTACGGTATGCAGCCTCGGCTTCGTCGTAATGTCCGAATTCTTTCAAGCACACTCCCAATGTGTTTAGTACATCAAGAGTGTCGGGATGACCCAATCCAAATCGACTTGTTCGGTCCTCCGCCATCTCTCGCAACTGTTCGATGGCTTCGCGGAGTCGGCCCTGCTGGCCATACACCGCCACCAAATTGTGCATCAACGAACTGCGCAGACTGTCTGACTCCGGTAGTGCGTCGAGTACCTCACGTAGCGTCACCTCTGAGTCGAAAAGCTCGCCCTTTTGCAGCAGGAGCATTCCAATAGCCGCCTGAACGCTTGCTACATTTCGATGACTCGAACCCAAAGTCGTTGTCATATCCACAAAGACCTGGTTTAGCTCGACCAGAGCTTCATCGGTACGACCGAGGTATCCTAGGGACTCAGCCCACTCCATCCGCGCGTTCAATGTGGTTGGATTTGTCTCGCCATGCCGGGTCATCGATGCAGACAAAACCGATCTATAGTCCGATTCCGATTCAATCAGTTCACCCATAGAGCGGAGCGCCGCTGCTCGACTTCCCATCATCCCCAGAACTATGGGATGGTCGCCAACAAGGTGATCCTTGTTCGCCTCCAAGAGGTTGGAGAATACAGACGCTGCACTCTCTGCGTCGATGTCGCCGCGCTTCGTCTCAAATACGGCCAGTACATATCTTGATTCAACAGTTTGGGGATGATCTTGGCCTAGTACGCGATTTCGGACATCAAGGATTTCGCGATACTCCGACTCGGCGAACTTCTCGTCTCCCTGAAGCAACAGCGTAGTGGCCAGGCTTTCTCGTGTGATCAAAGTGGAGGGATGATCATATCCCAGGACCCCACGTTCGACCTCAAGAACTTCGCGCAGAACTTGTTCCGCCTGTCGGAAGTCGCCCTGCTCGCGAAGTGAGATGGCAAACTCGTGCTTTGCTTCCAGTACGTCGGGGTGACTATCTCCCAGCGCCTTTCGGAGTCCATCAAAGATACGCTCCCCTTCGTTCGCAGCTTCTTCGAATCGCCCCTGGCAACGAACGCATATGGCACGCGCATGGCGTGACCGAAGAGTCGTGACTGCATCTGCGCCGAATAATGCAGTCTCACTCCGGATAATCTCGTCATACTCGCGTTCGGCTTCGGCGAACTTTCCCCGCCTTGTTGTCACGGAGGCATGCTCATATCGGATCGCCAACGTGGTAGTATCCGCTCCGCCCAGGTGCGCTGAACATAATTGGACCAAAGTCTTGAGTTCATCCTCGGCCGCTATTAGGTCACCCATTTCCTTAACGGCAATAATACGTTGTCGTCTGATGTTTAGGATTACCCATGCGGGAAGCTCGTCCTCTTCGGCGATCTCGTGTATTCTATCGGAAAAACTGATTGCCGTTTGATAATCACCTCTGAATTGGAGGTAGGCAACTGCAACGCTTGCGGCGGCAAGGATATCGCTTAGGGCGGAAGTTTTCATGGTTTTCCACATTGAGAATCGATCGACTACGGAAAGCCAGTGGTGAATTAACCCATGCCAAGATGGCCACGAGGAGGGATCTCGCGGATTTTCCCGGTATGGCGTTGCCTGGAATAGTAGCGATATAGCCGAAATCCAAAAATCGCGATAACGCCCCGGTTCCAAACGTGAATTGGAGTCTACTATCTCCGCGACGAGCCTGTGGATTTGATACATCGGCCCATCGGGGGTCGAACTTACTTCCATCAATCCGAATCTTCGCAATCCGGCGATGGTTGTCTTAACGGTCGATGTTGGAAACTCTTTTCCCCATATGGGCAGGTTCACGACCTTGGATGGATCGACCAGCGATTTTGGCAATGGCACCCCTGGTGCGAAACACGAGTATAGGTTTAGGATGACATCCGAATTTATCACACCTTGTTTTCGCAGTAGCTCGATGGACAATGTCCAAGTCTTGGCGACCGCATGCCGTGCTCTTTGGTCATCGCTACTCAAATCGCCTCGAAGACCGTCCAATGATTCATCGAGCAACAATGGCGAAGCATCGAGTGCGGCAACATACTCGCCGAACGTTTGGGCTTCAGTCAAAGGGTCATCTTGTGCGGCTGATAAATGACTAGCTGCAAGATGCAGTGCGAGCGGGAGATCGCCCAGCCGATCCGCTAAGAGCGAGGCTGCCTGCCTATCTCCTGATTGCGGCGCCGAGGTGCACAGCATGTTTATGGATGCATCTCTAGCGAGCGGCTTGAGGAGACTGACTTCGGCTGCTTTTTGACTCCACGAGCGGCTATCGCTATCACGGGTGGTGACAATCACTCCCGTGGAATTACCTACGGGAGGTCGTACCCAGCCTGTGCAATCTCGGAGGGAACTTCCCTGGCAGCAGAGGGCATCGAGATCATCGGCGTCATCGAAGATCAACAACCATGGACGGTCGAAGGTGGAGAGCGACTTCCAAACCAGGTCAGCCGACGGGCGTCCACCTTTCTCCCACGTATGTGACGCCTGCAGGGCAGATACGCCGGTCATCAGGGCTACCTGACGCATGCCATCAGATACGCTTTCGGAGGATTCGGCGCGAATCCAGAAGATCACGGTGCCCTGCTCCTTGGCGCGTAGCGCTTCGGCGAGAGCTACCGTCGTCTTCCCAACACCTCCAAGCCCGCAGAAGACTTGAATCCGGCTACTCGATGGACCGTGTGGGGTGCGCAGTCGATCTAACTCGCCGTCACGACCGTGTATCGCCTCGGGAAGGCGTCCAATTGGCGCTTCGACACTGCAGAGAGCAAGCATCTCGTCGAGAGTCGGGACCACGTCGGCAATCCCGAAATTGATTATGCCCTCGTTGTTGCCATAGATGTTGACCTGCCGGGCGGCGCCCGCTGCAAGAGGATTGAAATCGCTCATTGCGCTAGATAGATATCGTGCCGTAGTTGTCTCCGCCGATGTTAATTTGCTTGGAATCGTCAAATGCTTGTGCGAGGAATCTCTCACCACTTGGAGTTTGTTCAAGAGTTGTCAACGCGCCGACCAGCTCCGATCGGAAACGTTCATCGTTGGCGGCGGCTTGCGAAATTCTAGCCGAAAGGAGTTCCTTCATCTGCGGTGTCGGATTCGCAGGAAGATTCTCTAAAACTATAGTCGTTTCTTCATCGTTTCGGAATTTCTCTCCGACCGCCGTCCGTAGGCGTTTGACTGCGCTCCATGTGCTCGCTCCCGCATCCTTCGCGAACTCCTCCCCGAACTTAGTTGCGAGCAGCGCGGCGGCTGCGATGCCCAACGATACTGGATCAAACACGAGATCGCCTGCTTCCCTTGGTTTTTGCTGCGCGGCACCGGTAGGCGGGATGCCGCTTCGGCCAACTGTAGCGCGCGCCACCGACAAGGAGCTGGCTTTCGATTCCCCCAGGCAACTGCGGGCGCCCGCCGGATATTTTGGCCTTGGGCGGCGATACGGGCTTCTTCCGTCCTTACGCCTCAAGTTGTCGAGCACGATCCTGATGCCTGGCGAGTTCCGAGAGCGGTCGAGGGCTCCGGCGTTCTCGGTTGACCGAGATTGACCTGCGCTGATGTAGTTCGGGACACCTGTTGAGATGTGGGTGGCACAGGCACTTTCGATTCGATGGAGGTTTCTCAGACCAGAATCGCTCCTGGAGTGCACCTGCCCGCCGCTAATGTTTCGCCCTCTCGTTGGTTCCCGAGGCGTTGGACCGTTATGTCGTTCGCGACGCGCCGACTGGCCGCGACATTGGTTTGCTGACTATTCTCGCGTCGGTCCCTTGATCCAGCGACCCGCGTGGGCTGTGCTTTCCGATGCGGCTGTTTGCTGGCCGTCGCCATTTTTGCCACGACCGCCGGGATGCGCGGCTTCAGCAGCTATGCCACGATTGGCGCGCCAGGCCCCTGTCCGGACTACCAGCGAGGCCGGACCTGTCGAAGCGGTATCGCCGCCAGCGACAAGATGTTTCGCGACGTGCGCGACGTGCTGAGGGTTGATCGATCCCACCGTCCGGATGTCTCCTGGGTGACTACTTCGCGGCCGTAGCCGTGTCGTTGGTGGCTTGTGTGATCGACGGCAAGACGCTGCGCCTGGCGCACCGCGTGGGCGCCCGGCGCGGCGCAGCTGGTCTGCGCGTTCGCTCACCGCGCCCGTCTGGTGATCGGGCAACTCGCCGTCAGCGACAAGGCCAATGAGGTACCAACGGTGGGAACACTTCTCACCAGACTGCGGCACGTGGTGTGGGCCACTGGAACGGGTGCGAAATAGATGGTAACGATCGACGCCTTTTGCGGATTCCGCTTAAGGGATCTGATGGGGACCGGTTGGGTACGCTAGTCACGGCTCGGCGGTCCTGCTGGCGGGGTGATGCGGCCATGCGATCGGCATTATCAGACTTGTTTGAGGAAGGCGAGGAGCCGGTCGTCGGGGCGGTAGCGGTCGGGCGGCGTGTCGATGGGGTGGTTCGGGTCAGGGCCCGTTCTTTGAGGGCGAGATTCGCGCAAGAGAAAAGACCCCGAGCTGTATCAACGTACGGCGCTCGGGCGGAGACGACGCAGCAGCGGCAGTCGATAGGCGTGCTTTGCAAGGGCCGATCGCCAGGCGTGATCTCGGGCGGCCAACCGCCAGTGGCTGGCAAGCCACAGTGCGACGCCGAAGACGAGCCAGCCGAGATGTGCCAACGGCGCCTTGTACGGAAACAGGAAGACAGATGCGATGGAGTCGATCACGAGCAGTATGGCGAGGAATCGCGCGAGACCGGGATACAGCGCCCAGGCCAGGAAAAGTACCAGTGCGATGATGACGCTCAGCCCCGTCTGCCCCATGATCGATGCCCCTTCTCGGTGTTGAGCGAGCTTGTGGCTACCGAAATTGTCCGCCGCAGACCGATCGGCAGCAAGAGGCGATGGTAGACCGCCACGCCACGACGACGAGCTACAACGATCGACGGCGACGTCGAAATGGCAGAGAACGCTGTCGCCGGAGGAGTTTCCTACGACGCAGGGGATCCGATGCGCCGTCATCCGAGGCCGATCCCGCCTCAGTTGACGCTTCGTCGCCACGCAGTGACGGCAGGGTTGAGACGCTGTCGGGCGAGGGCATGGGCATGGCATAGCCGGTATTTCGAGGATCCGCCCCCGGCTGGCCGATGACAGGCGTGTCGCTTTGAGGGTGAACGGCAGCGCGGTCGCTGTCGCGGAGCGCGCGTTCCTCGTGCGCGATGCGCCGTCGAAGCTCGGCGGCGAAATCTATGAGACGTTGGTCGATACCGGGGAACCGAGGAGGCGGAGGGCTCAGCGTCGGGGGTGGCGTGCCGGCCGGGGTGAGTGCGGCGTGCTCGGTGAGCAGGTTTGCCGCGCCTGCTGCTGAGATGAGTCCGGTGGCGGACGTGTCGTCGGTGAGCGCCAATGTTTCGAGTTGCACTGCGGCGACCGCGATGGCCGCGGCTGTGTGTCGGGATGCTGTCTCGCGGGAGACCCACCGTTGAGCGCGGCCAGCCAGCAGGTCGCCGGGATCTCGCGCCTCCAGCAGGCCGGTGCCGAAGTCGGTGAATTCGTCGGTGGTGATCGAACCGATGAGCGCGTTGCTGTTCAGGCCAGTAGCGTCTGCGCGAGCGATCGCGTCGAGCAAGGCAGCGAAATGTCGGGAGCGGGCGGCTTCGCGGTACACCACCACAGGCAGGGCACGGTTCAGCAGGTGCCGTCCGCGCTCGTCGGACAGCTGCTTGATGTAGTGCTCATGGTCGAGGCGCAGCCGGTCAAGGCGTTGGATGCGCATCCACCGGGTGACGTCGTCTCGACCGGAGTCTCGATCGGGGGTGTCTACCGGTGCAGCGGGTCCGGGGCTGCCGGTGAGGCGACGCCGGAGTTCGTCGGCAAGATCGGCGAGTTCGGTGTCGATGCCGGGATGGCGGCTCGGCACGGGTGGGCAGCTGGTCATGGGAGCATCACGCAGAGCCCTGAACCGACCCGATTGCGCCAGCACTTCGTGGCGATTGACGGCCGCAGCGGCGGTATAGAGCGTCGCGTGGCCGGACGCGTCGGCGGTCAGCGTCTCGGTCGAGGTGGACACAGCTGTGGTCGCGGGCGTGAGATGCTGGGCGATCCAGTCATCGGCGCGAGCACATAGCACTGCTGCCACATCACGGGCAGTGGCCAAGCTCTCGCCGAGATCCTCGCCGTTGTTGGTGGCGATGTCGGCGACGAGGGCACAGCTGTCGAGTCGATGCTGATCGGCCAGCGCGATCGTGTCGAGCAGGGTTTGGAATCGGTCGGAGGTCTCGGCGTCGCGAGAGAGCACGGTAGGTAGTGCCCGGTCGAGTAGGCGACGGCCGCGTACGTAGGCGAGCAGTCCGGTGATGTGGTTGTAGATGCCGCGCAGCCGCGCCGGGTCGTCGATGCGGGCCTGTTCGAGTCGCATGGTTTCGGTGGCGGTGAGATTGTCGTCCTCGCGGGCGAGGACCTTTGCGAACATTTGCTGTTCGGTGATCGGGTCTTCGGGCTGCTGCTCGCAGGTCGGATCGAGGGCGTCGACGGCCTGATAGATGTAGTTGGATTCCGCGCCGCGGGTGAGCCCGACGTAGGCCAGGGCACGGCCGAGGGTGGCATTGATCAACAGGCGACATCGGTCAACGGTGCTGCCCTGGCTGCGATGCACGGTGGACGCGTAGCCGAGCTCGACGTTGGCGGCTACATAGTCCGGCGGTAGACGAACACTGCCGCGGTGATCGACACCGAGAACGGTGATCGACCCGTCGCCGTGCACTTTCCGGATGCGCCACAGGTCGCCGTTGTCGATGCCGCTGCCGCCGCGTTTGCCGCCGGTGACCCGCAACCGATTGTCGTTGAGACGAGTCACCACGACGTCGCCGACATAACCGTCAGCGCTGTCGGACAACCTGACCGACCCGCGCGTTGTGTCGACACGTCCGGACACGGTGTGCGCTGCTTGGGCGGCGAGGTTCAGGGAGGCGACGTCATCGAGCGTCGCGGCGAGCATCAACGAGGATTTCCCGGCGGCGATGTCGGCGAGGTGATCGGCCAGGATGCGCTCACGCAGCTCGTCGACCATCCCGGAGGTGACCCGTCCGGCACCGCTGTAGAAATTCCATGCCGCCTCCGCGTCGCCGGCACGGACCGCCAGTGTGGCCGCGGCCTCGGCGGCGGTCTTGAATCGGACGATCGTCATCAGCGTCGGCGCGCGGGTGTCGGCGGCGACCAGACGCAGTGCGCCACCGGACTCGACGGCCGACAACTGGTGCGGGTCGCCGACCCATCGCACGACCGCGCCGTGCTGGCGGGCGAGCCGTTGCAGCTGGTCCAGGTCGTGGGTGGCTGCCATGGCGGCTTCGTCCACGAGCAGCATCGCGCCCGGGGTGATTCCGGTGGGCAGCCTGTACTTAGCCAGGGTCAGGACCCGGGCGACGGTGGAGCCGCGCACGCCGATGCTGTCACCGAGTTGGCGGGCCGCGTTCTTCGACGGACCGAGGGCCAGCACCGACCGTCCGCTGGCTTGCCAGGCACGGGAGACGACCGCCATCGCGGTGGTCTTGCCGCTGCCGGCGGGGCCGATTGCGGCGGTCAACGCCATCCCTGACGTGCAGAGGTGATGCGCGATCGCCCGCTGCGCGGCGTTGAGGTGAGGCCGACGCTGCCGAGGTTGGGATCGCTCGACTTCGGCGATGGCCGCGTCGACCGCGGTGTGGGGCAGGTAGTGCTGGGTGGCGGTGTTGGCTGCGTCCAGCAGGCGGTGCTCGGCGGCGAGGACTTCTTCGCTGGTATAGCGGATCGCGCCGGTGACGGTGAATTCGCTTTCCCCGTTGCGCCGCGCAATTGCCGCGGGCACCGGGTCCGGGTCGATGGTCAATTGGATGCTGTGTCCGTCGCGGACGGCCTGCACGATTTCCTCGACGGCGGCGCGCTGCGCGGTGTCGCTGTCGAAATCGCACAGACCGACTCGTTCGTCGGCGGCGGAATAGATGTTGGCCTCGGTCCAGGTCGCCCGGCGTCGCGCGACCGTGGCCGCGACTTCTTCGGCGATTCGTTTCGGATCGTATGCGGTGCGCTGGGTGGCGGTGAATGCCTCGTCGATGTCGGCGAGCAGCTCGTCATCGTCGCGTGAGCGGAGCAGTCCCCGAACCTGCGCGATGGCCGGGGTGCGGTCACCGGTGTGCAGGCCGGTGCATTCGTCCACGGTGTGCTCGATGGCGGCGCTGAGGTGTGTGTCGTCGGATCGCAGAACTTCGGACGCGCCGCCGACGGCCACGCCCGCGGCGATGGCGACTCGGCGGGCATCGAACGTGGCCGGATGGTCATCGAGCCGGTGTTGTTCGAGGAGATCGGTGACGAACCGTCGTGCGTCGCGACCGTCGCCGAGGAAACCGCGGACTCGGCGACCCCAGCCGGCCAGCATGTCGCGCAGGCTGTGCGGTTCGGCTTTGGCGTCCCGAGTTTCCAGCGTCGCCTGTTGCGCCAATCTGGCTTGGGCGCGTTTGTCGGGATTGTGGCCGTGTGTTCGCCGGTACGCGGCGAGGAGTTGTTCGGTGCGGGCGATGATCGCTGTGCGGCGCCGGGAGAAGAACTCGATCATCGCGTCGGAGATGCCGACGATTTCGAGGACCGGTTGTTTGCCGCGGCCGCGGCTGCGTTCCTCGAACCGCAATGGAGTGCGGCGGCGCAGCTTGCCGACGATCGTCGCGTTGTAGCGGCAGCTCATGCCGACCGCGCCGCCGTAGAGCGGTCGCGCGTCCAATGCCGACCACTTCCCGTCGCTGCCTTGCACTTCGGTCGAGATCACAGCGTGCGTGTGCGGCAGCGGATCGCCGGCGCGGCTGTCGTAGTGGCGGAACAACGCGACGGTGAATCCTTCCGCGTCGATCTGCCGTACCCCGTTGTGGCCGCGGCGGGTCACCGCGTAACGCTGTTCGGCCCACTCCAGCGTTTCGCGCATCGCCTCCTCATGGCACTCCCAGATCACCCGCCGCAGCTCGTCGTCGGCCAAGCCCCACAGAATTGCGATGCTCTTCTGCGGCGTGAAGACACAGTCGAATCCCGCAACCGCTTTGCGTGAGTTCTTCCTGTCCTCGGCGAGAGCGTCTTCGATCGCCTCGGCCGAGGGGTCGACGCCGAGTTCGGTGCGCAGGTGCTCCCGCGTCGCTTCGGTCCGCAGCATTGTGCGCTCGTCGTAGGTCGGCCGCCGCTTGTTTTTCTCGGTGAACGCGACAACCATGCGATCGAGCGCTTCGGATACGGCTGTTTTGTCGGAGAACTGATAAAAGTTAGTGCCCAGACTCGCCGCGCTGATCGCCTCGACGATTGTTTTCCCCTCGGCCATCGCCTCGGTGATGATCCGATTCGCATCCGGGTGCATTCCCTCGCCGAACAACAATTGCATCTGCTGTTCGGTCACCTCGCCGGATAAACCCAGCGCGGCTGCTCCGCGACCGAACCACCGGCCGGGTGGGCACCCGTGCGCGGTGTAGTAATCGGTAAGGTCACGGGTGCGATCCCGCATCCTGTCGCCGGTGGCGATCTGCTGGGTCAAGTACTCGTAGCCGTCACCGGAATGCAGCCGGTGAAGTGTCATCACCTATTCGAAAGTCCCCCGGAAAGCATGGTGATGCAAGAGGTGTGAGGCAGTGAAAAAGAAAGCCCATATGGGATGTTATGGGCTGTAATGGCGCAAGCGAGAATGGTGTTCAGAAGGGGGTGGTGGCAGAGCTACATTGAGATTCTGATGAAAAAGAATGAGAGAACGGCCACGTCCGGCCGGACCCCGAAACCGGGGCGACCGGCGGGCGAGAACACCGGGAAGCGGAGGACGATATGGACAGCCAACGCAAGCGTTCGACGTCAGGACGGACAATCGCGCGCCGCATCACCGCGCAGGCGGTGCGGGACCAGCTCGAGATCGCCAAGGCCAACGGTGATGACCTGTACCTGTTCCGCCGCCACCGCGACGTCCAGACGCGGGCAGCCCAGCGCCGCGACGCGGCCATCGCCTCGGCGATGACTCGATGCGAGGCAGCTGTGGCGAAAGCCAAAGAGACCTACGAGAAGGTCGTGGCCGCCGCGTTACCGGGGCAGAGCGACGCGTTGCGCCGGATGAAACAACGGGGCGTCAGTGACGCCGACCTCGGCACCTGGGCCGAGATGCCGGTCGGCGAACTGCGCAAGCTGCTTGGTAGCACTGGAAACGCAGCGTCGACCGGCAAGTCGAGGCGAGCGCGTCCAAGCCCGGCGCGCGATGACGACCGGAAACCGCCGGTCCCGGCGAGAGGAGACGCGGCGGGACTATCGGAGCTCGGAGGGAAGCAACCGCTGCAGGACCGAAGCGCGGACGATCCGCGCGGCGAGGCGCGAACGCCACGCGCCGTACTTGACGGCGAAGACGAAGTGCCCGGCCAGCCACAGCACGATCCCAGCCAGCAGCCAGCCGACATGCGCGGCGGGCGCCCGGTCGGGAAACAGGACCAACGTGAGGACGGAGTCGAACATCAGCAGGATTCCGGCGACCCGGGCGAGGGTGGGAAATAGGGACCAGAAGATCAGGAACCCTGCAACGGCGATGGCAACCAACCAGATCAGCGCCACGGCTGAGCCTTTCTCGTGCGCGGCCGGGGCCGACGGGAATGTGAGGGATCGCCAGCGTCGCGGTGGCCCGGCGTGGACTCCGGGGACCGTGTCGATGGGTCACCCACGCAGCTACAGGGGCAGGCGGGAGAGTCAAGTGCCGACACGGCCCTCGCAATCCGCGCCGGGCGCGGCGATTGGCCGCGGTCAGACGCGGTGCTGCTCGCCGGAGATGGCGATGTCGCCGCTGGCGTTGCGGGACGAAGGTTGCGTATTCGGCAGGCTCCAGTCGTAGGAGCTGCCGGGGTGGGGTGCGACGCGCGACATGCCGGTGGTGGCAAGTCGTTCGCGGCGCACGTCGTTGAGCTGTTCGGACTCGCGGTCGAGACAGTCGTCCACGATCACGGTCAGATCGTGGACGACTGTTTCGAGAGCGCGACAGCGGTCCGAGAGTTCCGCGACCAGAGCGCGTAGCCGAGAATTCTCGGCCTCCAGGTCAACCCGTGGGAGTGGCTCGGACATGTCGCACGCATCCGCCGGTGCACCCGACTCAGTCGGGCAGCGGGGTCACTGGTCGACGGTGATAGTGCTCGAATTGCGCCCGCCGGAAATCCGCGGCAGTGACACGGACACCACGATCGGCCAACCCCGCGACATAGCGGTCGAGACGGCCTTGGGCCGCAGCGTGATCGTGAGCCGAGAGGCTGCGGGCGGTGTTTTCCATCAGCTGATGCGTGCGCGGGTCAATCGTGGGATAGCGGGTGGCCCAGGAGTCCTCCATGCGTTCCCACTGGTCCGGGTCGTAGGTGAGGTCACCGACCCACCCGTTGATGTGCGCGGTCGCAGTCACAACAGTCATCGTCTTGCCCTTCAGGACGAGGGAATGGAAACAAGGACGCCTGTCCCGGTCCCGCCATGCGGGACCGGGACAGGCGATGGGAGATGAGGGTCAGAACGGCGGCTTGTCGTCGTCGCTCTCAGAGGCCGACTGCTCGCCCGCGGCGACCGAGACCGGGGTCTCGTCGGCGGCAGCGCCCCACGGGTCCTCGATCGGCTCGCCGATCACGGTGGTGTCGGGCGACGCCTTGGTGATCACGGCGGTCGCGTACTGCAACGACGGTCCGAGGACATCGACGGTCATCTCCATGACGGTGCGCTTCTCGCCCGTGTCCTTTACGGTGTAGCTGGACTGCTTCAACCGCCCGTAGCCGATGACGGTCATGCCGCGGGTGAGGCTGTCGGAGATGTGCTCGGCCAGCGCACCCCACGCGGTGCAGCGCATGAACACCGCGGGCAGGTCCTTGTACCGTTCGGCGTCCTTGTCGTAGTAGCGGTCATTGCACGCGACGGTGAAGTGAACGCCGGCTTCGCCCTTTTTGCTGAAGAACAGTTCCGGGGTGGCGGTCAGATTGCCGATGATGGTGGGAGTAATTGCTCCGAACATGGTGAGTCTCCTCGGGTGAAGTGAGTTGATAGGACGACCGACCCACCCCGGCCCCGCCAGCTCGAAAGTGACACGAGCTGGATCGGTGCCCGGGGGCTGTCGATCTATGGCTCCGCCATCGGGCTGCGGCAAGGGCGTCAAGCATGGGGCGCTTTTTCCGCAGGCTTGACGCCCTTGCCACGGCCTGATCCCCTTGGGGTAGATCGACAGCCTCCGGCACCGATCCCGCCTACCCACCGCACCCTCCATGCACCGATCCGACAACGCCGCAAGGCTTTCCAGGTAGGTCGGATGCTGGGAATCTCGTCAGTAGGCACCGGTGAATGTCGTGTTTGGTTCTGAACGACGGGCGCTGCTGGTGAAGGACCCTCGTGCCGTATGACAAACAGGTCGTCGCGCAGGCCGGGTCTACGCCGCGAGCGGTAGGGAGTGGGTCGGTGCCGCGGTGCGCTGGTCGGGAACCGGGCTGGTGGGCCAGCGGTCGATCTCTTCGCCGGTGATGGCCTCGACCAGTGCGGAAATGATGACTTCCGCGACAGGCGGGGTGACGGCGTTGCCGAGCTGGCGCACGCGCTGGCGCTTGTTGCCGACCACGACGTAGTCGGTGCCGAACGCCATCGCCCGTGAAATTTCGTGGGGCTCGAGCATTCTGAACCGGACATCGTTGATGTATTCCTCGCTGAGGACGTCCACGAGGGCGTAGGTGTCGCGGGTGGTCAGCGTGCCCATGGGTTCGGCGACCGGACGCGGGACACTCTTACCGAAGTACGGCAACAACATCGACTCCCACAACCCATCCGGCGTAGTCGCCGGGGGAGTAACCAGGCCGTGGTGATTCCCGGAGGCGGTGACGGTGGCCAGGGCCTCGTTCACGGACCGGGCATCGGAGGATCCGCCGCGCAATTCGGTGACGAACGGCAGGAAACACACGGCGGTTTCGGCGCGGGTGGTCTGGGTGCGCATCGGCATCGTGGCGGGCACGGCTTCTTTGCCGTCGCGGCCCTCCATCGGCACGACCAGGGGCGGCACCACGAGGGCGTGATTGGATCCGTCCGCGACAACGGTGGCCATCGGCTCGTGCAATCCGACGGTGCGCGCCCTATCCGACCGCAGCAACGCGAGGAACGGGGCCGGAATGGCGATGCCGTCGTTTTCGCGGGTGGTGCGGGCGCTCATCGGCGCGGTGACCGGGATCGCCGCGTCGCGCCAGGTCCCGCCTGCGGGGACCATCATCGGCGCGACAGTGGCGTAGCGCTTGAGTCCGACGCGGATGCGCTCCATCGTCTTCTCGGCCAGCGGTCGATCCCGATCACCGATGCGGGTACCTTCCAAGCTCCAGTCGATCGCAGTCGCCGCCGGAGACGCGGGCGGCTCGAGCACGGAGTTCCGGCAAGTCGCGTGCGGGCATCGGTAGGTGTACTGCTGTCGGTAGCGGCCCATGTCGACGCCGGGCTGTTTGAACACCTGCAGGGCTTGCACCCACTCGTCGCAAACCTCGCAATACGCCAACGGCCGCAACCACTTGTCCCAGTCCGGTTCTCGCTGCAACGCGGCGTCCCAGTAGGCGAGATAGAGCCGGTCGCGCGACTGTGGGGCGACCGGGGTGCGTGCGGGCTGGGCGTGCATGGAGTTCATCGCGATCAGCCGGGTCTTGTAGCCCAGTGCGCGGATTTCCCCGATCCAGCGACTCCACTGGTCCCAGCCCCTGACCTCGACAACGTTTTCCACTACTCCGGCGCGAACCCTGCCGCCGCGGTCGATGACACCGCGCAGGTACTGGGGGACCTCTTCCATCAGGGCGCGGGAGCGATCGGCTTCCTCGTCGCGAGGCAGCTCGAGCAGATCGGTTTGCATGCTGTTGTGGAAGTCGCGGCGTGCTCCGCGCGCGGAGGACCATTGCGGGCACTCCGGGGACGCCCACAAGAGGTCGGCGACCGGCCAGCGATGCACCGGCGCGGTGCGGATGTCACCGAGATAATGATCGGTAGCTGGAAAATTTCTGGAATGCGACTCGATTGCCAGTTCCCAATGATTCGCGGCGTGAGTGACCTGAACGCCGGGAACAACGTGCGCGCCTTGACTGGAGCCACCGGCGCCACAGAACCAATCCATCAATTCGAGCAAGGGGATCACAGGTCCTTTCGGAAGACAACGACGACAGCAGGCGACCCGCGTCGCAGAGGCATCGGAAAGCTGCTGGTGGACCGATAAGTCGCTGAACGACCTGATGCCTGGCTGGAATACGTGATCCAGCACACCATTTAGAAATTCTCGCTTCACGGCCTCGAGAATTTCTTCATCCGTCGGCGGATCAGGTCATGCCAATGCCATGGCTTCGACGGCCAGGTCGTCGAGGGTGTCAGCCCGGGTGGGATCGGCCAGTGTTTGGGAAAAGCTGGTAATTGCATTGGCGATCCCCGCGGCATTGAGCTGGCCACCGGCGATAAAATGGCTGAGAATTCCGGTGCGTTCTGCGTCGGAGAAACGCATCTGTTTGGCGATGACGGTGATCGTCTTATCCGGTTCGGTCACCGGAGTCGTTGCGGTGGTATCCAGAAGCGCGATCTGTTCGGCGAGGAATTGAGGCGAGAGCCAATGCCGGACCGTGTCGCGGGTTTTGGCCGTCACGACGGCCAATTGCTTGTCGTAGGTGTCCTGGGACCAGGCGACAGCGCCGGCCTTGAGTCGGCTGCCGAGGTGGACGTCGCGAACGGCCAGCATCGGTAGGGTCAGTCCGTTGCCGCAGATCTGGACGTAGAGTTCGGGTTTCAGTACGACCGCGCCGTGGCCGGTTTCGGAGTTGGAAAAGCGGAAACCGGCGAACATGACTGGCAGATCCGGATC
Source organism: Nocardia sp. CA-128927 (assembly GCF_050955855.1). NCBI lineage: Bacteria > Bacillati > Actinomycetota > Actinomycetes > Mycobacteriales > Nocardiaceae > Nocardia > Nocardia sp. CA-128927. Next base: position 2,435,256 of record NZ_CP192087.1, read on the forward strand.
GCTGGGCGGCGGTGGGGCGGCGTGCGTGGGTTGGCTGGGCGGGGTGGTGACGGCGGTGCGGTCGTGGGCGAGTTGTGATGTGGCGAACGGGTTGCGGTAGTTGGCGAGCAGAGCCGGAGCCAGTTGGGCGACGGCGGGTGAGTAGACCTTGACGTGCATCGCGGAGTCGGTCAGGTCGCAGGAGCGGATGGTGACGGGGGTGCCTGCCTGGTTGATGCCGTCGAGAACGGCGGTCAATACGTCGAAGTTGTCGCAGATGCCGAAGCGGTCGGACAGCACCGCCCGCAGCACCCCTGGTCCGCCGGGATCGCCGCGGAAGGTCCGCAGGAGGAACCGCCGCTGGTCGGGCTCATGGTGGCTGTCGGAGCCGGGGACGCGGCCGTGGATTTTGCCGTTGATGTTCACGTCGAACAGGTCCACGCGGCCGATGTCACGCAGGTGGCGCAGGTAGCGGCGGGATATGTTGAGTTTTTCGGCGAGGTCGTCGTCGGCGGAGATAGTCGGCAGGTACCGGCCGTCGACCGGGGTGACACCGGCGTCGTCGATGACGGGGTCGGCTCCGGTCAGTTCGATGAATCCGTCACGGCAGGTCAACGCGGTGACAGGGGCGACGACGTCGAGTTTGGCGGCCTGCTGGGTTTGCAGCAGAGCGACCATGTCGTCGAGTGTGGCGTTGCGGACACGGGTGAGCACGGACATGAGAAGCCATCTCCAATCGGGGAAACGGTCAGAAGAGGCAGTTCGCCGGTGTGCCCACTGGGTCGGGCACACCGGCGAACGCGGGGATGAACGGATCACAGTCGGCTGTGTGTCTAGAGGTCGGTCTCGATGGAGGCCGGATCGAGCTCGCCGAGCCCGGCGAGTTCGATGGCGACCAGCGGGTAGCCGCGCGTGGCGAGGAAGCGCAGGTAGAACGACACGTTGTTGTGGTTGTCCCGCCCGGATGCAACCTCGCGCATCCGCCACAGATCCTTGGTGATCAGCCATTCATAGCCTGCGAGAACAAGGATGTAGACATAGACGTCGGCCCGGCCTCGGGTCGCCTCGGTCAACGACGCGGCGGCGTCTTCGGCGTTGGCGAATCCCAGCAGCCGCAGCGCCATGTCAGCGGCACCGAACCGGCTCAACAGCTCCGGATCACGCAGTAGTGACGCGGCGACGAACTGGGCCTCGTCCTTGGTGAGGGTTTTGCGCGGCACGATGTGCTCGATCAGCCAATCGCGCCGGGCGAAGTTGACCGCCTTGGCCTGGTCACAGAGCTTCTCGATCCGCGCGACTGCCTGCCGCTCGGCCTCACGGCGCTCGGCCGCCAAGCGCGTCGCCTCCGCACGGGCAGCCTGCACCTTGGCGGCCTGGTCGGCGGCCAGACGCTGGGCCGCGATACGAGCCGTGTTGCGGCGCTGGGCTTCGTGCGGGTCCTCGATCTCGGCGGTGTCGTCAGGATCGTCGACGGCGGTGACGGAGGCCACTAGGGCGGTGCCGGGGGCGGCGGCTTCGATCTCCTCGGAATGGACATCCGGATCGTCGTTGTATCCGGTCGGAGATGGTGACACAGGGTCGGGCTCGGTGAGTTCGATGTCGTCGTCCATGGGCGCGGGCATGACGTGGGCGGCGGTCATGTCGTCGGGCCGGATGTACCACCACGGACGCCACGGTGACAGTTTGATGGTGTCGGCGTGGCGCAGCCCATCGGCGGCCTGGGCGGTGCGGTCGGTGTCGGTGTCGGTGTCCCAGTCCACGGTGTCGGGATCGACCGGCACGCCGGTCTCGGCGTCGGTGATGTCGAGCTCGTCGTCGAGGTGCTCAAGGTAGACCGCCCACAACGCGGGGTGTTGCCGGGTGGCGGCAGGTGTGACTTGCAGGCCGTCGGGGGTGCGAACCTCGTCGATCGGTACGTAGCCGTCGGCGTCCTGCGAGAAGTCGTCCTCGTGCAGGACGCGATAGCCCTGTTCGGTGTAGCCGAGGGCCTCAGCCTGGTGGGCGAGAGCCTGGTCACGTTCGTCGCGCAACAACTGCGCCGTCCAGTTGAAATCGCGGGCGTCGGTCTGCTCCAAGCGCGCTACGGCGTCGGTGTCGCCGGCATTCTCGAATTCCGCGATCACCTCGAGCTGGGCGAGGTCCAACGAGCCTTCGTCGAGCAGTCGTCGGGCAGTCGGCGACTTACCGATCAGGGCCGTGGTTTTCACGACGTCCTTCTTCATCTGAGTTGCCTTGGACACTTTGGTGACCGGCATGCCCAGATCCAGCATGAGCGCCACCGCGGCAGCGTGGTCGCCCTTGGACAAGGCGACGCGGCGGTAGGTGCCGAGTTGCTTGGTGATCCGCGTCAGCACCCGGGTTTTGTCGTCGAGGTCGGGGGCGCGGCGAACCCAACCCGGTACGGCGTCCAGACCCGCTTTGCGCGCAGCCAGTACACGCAATTGGCCATCGATAACGCTGATACTGCCGTCGGGAGTAAGTTCGGCGATGATCGGAATGGAGACGCCCTCTTCGCGAACTGCGGTCAGAAGCTCGACCAGCTCGGGATCGGATTCGAAGGTGTCGTCGAAAGTTCGGCGGACGTTGTCGTCCACCACCAGGATGCGGGGGTCCAGCGAAGGCGGCTGGACCAGGAGTTGCTCGAGAGCGTCGGTGGATTCGGAAACTGGTGCGGATGCGGCGATGTCTATCGACATGGTTGTCTCCCTTGATGTTTCAAAGGTTGCCGGTGATGGACGCGCGGGATTCGGCCGGGCGTAGCAGCCGTGTGAGGTAGTGCGCAGGCGCAGAGATGCGGGCCTACGGTTCGTGGAAGCCGGTCTCGTAGCCGTCGCCCCCGCAACGCAGGCAGGCCAGGTGCCCTTTTTCGCCGTCGCAGTTGAGACACCGAACAAGATGGAAGTCGCAATGCGTGGCGGCGAACGGGCCCGCGAGCCAGCTGTGGTACTCGTCGAGCCAGATGTCATCGCCGCAGTGGCGGCACACGCATGGCTGGCCGGATGTCATATCAGCCCTCGATGGAATGGGCGGAGGTGCTGCGACTGCGGGTGGGCGGACAGGTGCAGCGACCCGCCGGTGATAGGGCTTGGGCACGAGCGGTGTCGACAGGTATGTCGCGCCCAACGCGCAGGGAAATAGTCCACGTGCCACGCCTGCGCGCTGCTGGCCTGGCGGTTGGTAGTGCGCATCCATGGCGGGTAGACGCGGAAGGACCGCTTGCCGCCAGAACCGGTTGCCGATACGACTCCGTGTTCGCGAAGCATGCCGACGGGAAATATGAACAGGCCGAAGTGGTCCCGGTCACCAGTGTTGATGACGAAGAGGTGGACGGGATCGGTGGCGTCGAAGGGCTGGATGGGCCCGCCAACAGACCTCTTCCACACGGTCACGAATGGGTCGCCCACATGGCGCGTCATGTCTGCGGGTATGTGTGCAGCCTGGAGCTGATGGTCCGTGGTGGAGTTAGTTTGAGTTCATCGCCGAGTTCGCGGAACTCGGTGGCGTTGTGCCACCGGCCCCGTTCTGCTGTGGGTAGTGGAAGATCGACGACCACGAGCGCGGATCTTCAGGAGCGAGCTTCTGCCGACTGCTGATGAGTTCAGCGATGGCCTTCTTGACTCGACGATGTTCCCTGATGTGCTGAGGCGCGGTCCCTTCGATCGAAAGACCAGGAGGCCATTCCGGCTCCGGCATATACATGTAGCTGAGTAGCAGGCCAATGCAGACGGTACGCTCGCCAGCGTCCTCGATCGCATACCAGTCGTCGGCTAGAGACGCTAATGCGGTGATAGCGCCCAGTTTGGTTGCCTCCGATGGTTGGCCCATTTGCTCGATGATCTTGGCGTAACGATCGTGGAGCGCACGCCGCACCTCGCGCTGGTGCGTCTGCTCGCGGGTCCGCTCCTGCTGCTGATAGACGGCTTGAGCCCGAGCTTCCTCGCTACTTCTGGACCTGTGCTGACTGTAGAACGTCAGGAATGCTGCGCTGAGGACAGCACCGCCTCCGATGACCGCGCCTTGACCTGGCTGCAGTTCGGACCACTGCTGGATCATGAGCACGACCGCACTGATCGCTAGGACGCCGCCGAGCGCGCTGGCACCGACCACCCCGTAACGAACTTCTCTCCCCTTGAGCCTCACACCAACTGTCTTAACACGGCGGGACGGGTGGTGCAGCCGAGCCGTGTTCTCGGTGGACATCATTGCGGGCTCAGCGAGACGCCGGACCAATTCACTGGTGAAGGTCATGTATTCCGGAGTGCGCTATTCCTCGCGTAGCTTGTGCTGGTGTGCTCCGGCGTCGGGTACCGGCTCGGCTTCGCCTGGCCAACCGAACGTGGAGGACGGGTGTCGGGTGGTCCACGGCGAGATTGGACACAACGAGGGTGTCTCGCGGCACAGCAAAGGTGTAGCGGTTCCTGAACCGACAGCGATGAGTGGTTATGGACATCGAATTGGGGGACGCCGTCGCCGCCCTTCGTGATCAACTTCTTGCTGCCGCTGCCCAGGGTTCGGGGGCGGAGATCGAGTTTGCAGTTGGGCCGATCGAGATGGCATTCGAGGTGGAACTACGCGCCGATGCCAAAGTCAAAGGCGGGTTCAAAGCTTGGGTGGTCGCGGGCGATGTTGAGGCTGGTGGTTCGAGGACACGCAAGCATCGGGTGTCGTTGACACTGAATCCGCAGCGTCCCGGTGGCGGAGACGTTCTTGTCGGCGGCGAGCCCAACGGCGAAACCGGTCCGGGAGATACGTCCGGACACCTCGGTCGCTGAAATGGTTTGAGCCGAACGGAAGGATCACGTAGGCGTCAGTGATCGGAGAGGCTGGAGCGTGGAACGCGATCGGGTTGTGGGTGTGGGCGGCGAACGTCGGGGTTCGGGCTATCTCATCGCCACCCATCTGGTCCTGACCTCGGCGCATGTCGTTTCGGAGGTCGGGACGACGGTAACCGTGTTCCAACCTGGCCGGAGGAGCGTTTACAGCGGGCTCGTGGCATGGCGAGGTATCGCTGGCGGTCGTGATGACGCGGCACTGATCAAATTGATAGATTCGGCGTGGGATCCGCCCCTGGTCTCACCGGTGATGTGGGGTCGAACAGTTACCTTCGATCCCGGTCTTGCATGCCGCACATGGGGTTTGCCGGATTTCGTTCAACGGGATTCTGCGCCAGCGGATCTGGAACAACCCCGGGGCACCATCAATCCCGGCGACAGGTATGTGGCCGATAAGTATGTCGTGCACCTGGACACGTATCCACCTACTCCAGCCGTGGGGAAGGATTCGCCGTGGGAGGGGATGTCGGGTGCGGCGGTGTTTTGCGGAGGTCTGCTGGTCGGTGTGATTGCGGTCGACGCCGCGCACCGCGAGCACGCGGGCCTCGAGGCGGTACCAGCCTATGTGCTGCTTGCCGATGCCGGCTTCAGGGCCGCTGTCGCCGAGTTGGCGGGTGAGGACGGGTTGCGGTGTGAGGCAATTGAGTTGCAGGAGTTGATGGATCACCAGTCGCCCCTGAACCGATCGACCTCCGTGCGGACTCCGGCCTCGCTGCTGACCGCTCGCCGTGCCATGGTGCCTTTTCAGGGCCGATCTCAATTACTGGGACAGTTGCAGCAATGGGCCGAGGTGGCAGGGTTGGGCGTGTGGCTGCTTCACGGTCGTGGTGGTCAGGGTAAGACTCGGCTCGCACATCACTTCGGAGAATGTCTCAGTGCGCAAGGATGGGCGGTCGTGTGGCTCGACCCCGGTGCTAGCGCGGAGCGGCTGCGCGTGGTGGCGCAGGTGCGTACAAACCTTCTCGTCGTGGTCGACTATGCCGAGACCCGACCCAGCCAAGCCTGCGCTCTGCTCAGCGCAGTCGCGCGATTGCGGGCGGATCGCACCATGAAGATCCTGTTGTTGGCGCGCACCGCGGGAGCGTGGTGGCAGCAATTGGCCATCGATGGTGGTGATGTCGTTGCCGAGATCGTCGACCACGCCAACGTGAGTTTGCTGGGCCTGCTGGATAACACAGCCGAGGAACGACAGCAAACCTATAACGCAGCTGCGGAGTCCTTCCGCCGGGCGCTACCGGATCTTCTATGGCAGGACGGCACCGATTTGCCCGTGCCGGATGGGGCTGCGGCCGCCGCGGTAGGTGTCGAGCAAGATTTGACCGTGCTGGGCGTTCAGATGCATGCATTAGTGGACGTTCTCGATGCTGCTGCCCTCGGACATGGTGGAGCTGAGAACCGTGGACGTCGGGCTCTGGAAGCGCGTGTGCTCGATCATGAACGCGGCTACTGGAAGAAGACTGCCCGAGCACAGGGGTTACTGCCTGAACTCCCGATCGCGACCTTGACCGATGTCGTCGCAGCAACCGTTGTACTGGGACCGCCAAACCCAGAGCGGCTAGGGGAGGTCCTGCGGCGGGTACCTGACCTCTCCGATCAAAGCCGACTAGTCATAGCATCGCTGCGGGACTGGCTGATGAGTTTATATCCCGGCCAGGGCCCTGGAATGTTCGACGGATTGGCGCCGGACCGTGTCGCTGAGCATCTGATCGGCATGTTGCTTATCGATCGGACGCGTCCGTGCATAATTTACCATCTGGCAGCAGCTATCAGTGATTCCGAAGCCGAACGGCTGCTGGTTGTCTGTGCACGTGCTACGGCACATACCCATTTGATGCCTGATGCAGGTCGGCGTCTTACAGCGATGTGTATTGAGTATCACGAGACTCTGTTACCTGCCGCTCTTCGGGTCGCTATCCAGGTCGAAACCCCTGATCCTTTGATCGCTGCACTTGAGCACTTGGCCTCCGACCAAAGGACCGACATCGAACTCTTGATCCAACATCAAGATTCACTGCCGGTCGCGACACAGATCCTTGCACGCCCCGCAATTTCGCTGAGCCGTGCGATTGTCGCGCGACTCAGAACATCATCCAATGGCTCCGCCCGCAGCCGTGCTCTCCTTGCCGTCAGCCTTTACAAGATGGCGCTATGGCAGGACCGGGCAGGCCAGTTCCATGAGGCGCTTTCTGCGGCGAACGAGGCGGTCGAAATCCAGCGAGGGCTGACTGAAACCCGAGCTGCGGATGGTTGGCCCACTCTTGCCAAATGTCTCGCCACTCTTGCTGCCCTTCTGGGAACTATGATGCGAGAAGATGAATCACTCGACGTAGCAACCGAGTCCGTCGAAATCTACCGTCGGCTGGTGGCGGATGACCCGGAAACCTATCGAATCGACCTTGGTGCTGCGCTCTACACTTTAGCCAGACAGCTACACCACTCCGGCAAAGGTGCCTTGGCGCTTGCCGCAGCCGCTGAAGCAGTTTCAACAGTCCGCAGTGCGATCGAAACCCATCCCAACATCGCGAAATCACGACTTGCTGGGTGCCTGATAGGCCTCGGAGCCCAGCTGCACGATGCAGGACAAAACACCGAGGCCCTGGCTGCTGGAACCGAAGCACTGTCGATCTATCGTGAATTGGCCAAGAACAGGCCGGACGCATATTTGGCGGACCTCGCATCCGGACTGAACAACATGTCAATCTGGCTGAGAGGGCTCGACCGGGGCGAGCAAGCACTTGAGTCGGCCGCCGAGGCCATCGCGATTCAGCGCGTGCTCGTTTGCAAATACCCAGAATCTAACCTGCCCAACCTGGCATCGAGCCTGTACAATTTGGCGACTAGACAGTTCGAGGCAGGTCAGCCAGATGAGGCATTCGATTCCGCGTCCGAAGCGGTCGGAATACTGCGGAGTCTGGCCGAGATTAACCAAGAAGCCTACGAACTGAAACTTGCCTCGAGTCTGCACAACTTCGCGCATATGCTGATCGAGTTGAATAGAGGCCCGGAAGCGCGCGACGCAGTAAGCGAATCGGTTGATATACATCGCCGATTGGCCGCTAAGAACCCCCGTGTTTACAGTTCATACCTCGCGATCTGTCTGAATACATTGGGACGGCAGCAAATGGCTGAAGGATGCGCGGAGAAAGCAGTCGCGGCAGAAAATGAATGCGTGGAAATACAACGAGCGTTGGCACTCGTGAATCCGCGAGAATTCCTTCCTAATCTGGCCTTATTCTTGCTCAATCTGGCAACCTTTTTGCACAAGGTGGGGATGCGAGACGCTGCATTGAATGAGATCTCGGAGGCCATCGACATCTGCAGCGAATTTTCTGAAGGGGAATCAATAATCTACGATGATCTGGCGGCGCAAGCACACGCAGTTCGTGAAGAAATTGCGAACGAGGAGTAGTGCAAGGGAACGACATTGACCCGTTGTTCGAGGCCTAAAGGTTGTTGTAATCCAGTTCGACCCGGCGGTCGGCCCGGCCCATCACAGGCATGCTTCAGTTTGCTGAAGTACTTGATGGTGCCGCCTATCGGGCATTATATGGGTAGCTCGCGCGCCGTCTATGAAGGTCAAATACTCCTGATACGGCGTGGTCGGAGCGCGCCATAGGCGAGGCCGTCGTCGATGGTCCGGGCGGCCTCGGCTTCGGTGAATCCGTCGAATCCGATGTGGTGGCGGGCGGCATCGTGCAGGACTGCGCGAGCCTCGTGTTCAGCGAGTTCTCCACCGCCGACGAGCCGCCCTAACGCCCCCGCGGCACGCAGCAGTGTCAGATGCCGTTGACCGGTGGGCGCGGAGGTGACCGCGTCCGCCTCGCTACGGAGAACCTTCGAGATATAGGTGTGGGCGCGATAGTCAGGTAATACCAACGGATGTCGCGGCGTTCGTGGCGGCGGCGTGAGCGCGTCGGCCACCCAGTCGGGCAGGTCCGCGACCGGTGTGCGGCGAACGATCCGATACACGCCGGCGGAGCAGCGCGACCCGGGCGCGACGACGTAGCCGCCGATGCCTCGGGTGTCCACACGCCACCCCAACCGGGCGGTGCTGTTGCCGAGATCGGACTGCGGTGGCGACCGGAAGTAGAGGTGCCACCCTGCGGGGGTGCGGACGGTCAGGGTCTGCGAAGGAACCGGCCTGCCTGCGGTCTCGGCCAGGCGGGATAGCACATCGCGTCCGTCGATGGCGCCGGACCATTGCGGCGGCGGGTCGCTGTCGGCACCCGCGTCGAGGTCGAGGACCAGCAGTCGGCTGGGACCGCAGGCGATACCGATGTTGAACGGCACCGTGCGCCAGAATCGGCGGATAGCGGCCTGCTCTCGGGTGGCCGCGTCCTGCCAGCCTTTGATGGCCGGGCGTTTGTCGGCTGGGCGCAAAGGAAACACATAGTTCCCGGCCGCCGCCGCGGCCAGTGCCATCTGCATCATCGGCGCGACCCGTTCGGCGAAAGGGGCACCCGGCGCGATGTGGGCTAGTTGCACGCCGACCGCGTCCGCCCACTGTTCGACGGTCATGATCGGGGGCCCGTCGGCTGGCGATCGGGACGCGGATCGGTGGGGTCGTATCGGCCGGGATTCCAGTCCTCGACGTCGGTCCCGCATACCGCGCACTCGGGATAGGCGGAGCCGCCGGCCGTGACCTCCACATGGTGGCGATGTGTGCGGTAGACGCAGGTACAGCACGATTCGGCGTAGCATTCGCGTTCGCCGCCGTCGGGATGATTGTGGTCCCACTCCCGCGCCGAGACGTCCTGCTCGTCGAGGATCGGGCAGTCCTGCAACGCGGTGATGATCCGGTCGAGCTCACGCAGCGCGGCGGCGTCGTCGGCACGCACGGTCAGGGTGTGGATCCGTCCGCCCGGCCAGAGATCGATGCGATAGTCAGTGCCGAACGGTGAGAGGGCGGCGATATATTGTTGCGCGACTTCGTAATTGGATTCCTGAATCGCGGTGTCGCCGCGGGCGTTGACCGAGAAGGGTGTGGTCAGCCAGAACCAGTCCTGCCGATCGGTTCGGCGGGCCCACCAGACGCTGTCGCATTCGCGGCTGTGGGTTTGAAGGTTTTTCACGAGCGGAATCACTGCGGCGATTCGGTCGGCACGGCGCTTACGTGCTCCCGGCATAAGACTTGTCCCTTCCTACGAGCAGGGCGTTCGGGATCCGGCGGTGCGCACCTGAGGTTCCGGCGGGCGCTGCTCGTCGTGGGCCCGCCGGAAATCGGGTGGTCAGGGAACCTCAGACCAGTACGGGCGCGCGGCGCCGCGTTGCGGCGGTGTGCGGGGTGGTCGTGCGGCGAGCTACGTAACGGGGTGCCAGATATTCGTCTGCGTACCAGCGGCCCGGTGAAAGCCGTGGGTGATTGGCGTGCTCGCCGTCGACCGCCGGATCCACGCCCGGTCGAAAGATCCGCAAGTCGCCGGGACCGACAGCGTGGTCGGGGCCGAGCGCGTCGTTGAACTCTGCGACGCTGCCGGGGTCGGCGACCACGACATTGGCCACGCCCGCGACCGCGGCAGCGGTGCGGTTCGCGATCGTGTCGAAGCCGGACGCGCTACGGCGCAGGCGGGTGAACAGGTCGGGCATGTGCATCATGACCACGATCGGCACGCGACGATCGAACGCCGATACCTGCTCGGCCAGCTGTTCACCGTCGGCTGCCCCGGCAATATAGCGGGGTGCCGTGGTCAACAGGTCCTCGCCGACACCCGGCCGGAAGCCGTGACCGAGCAGTGACGCCACGATCGACGGCGCGGCGTACGACCGGCCCTCGCCCCGTACCTCGACACTGATGGTCGTGGAAGACGTGCCGGACAGGGGGCGGTCTTGTACAGCCCACAGCCGTGTCCGCTGAATGGTGCCTCCGTCACGCAGCTCGACCAGCGACGCCGAGTACTCGTCGTGATCGGGGCGCGAAAACTGTTGGCGTGCTGTGATAAATGAGTTGACCGATGCTTCGGCGGCGACCCAGGTCGTGAACGCCGCCATCGCGGAGGCGAGTGCGTGCTGGGCGTGGTCGGTCCACGTCGCGGTGTAGAGAAGTTTCATGGCTCACTCCTGTGACGAGGGGCAGTGCGAGCACTCGCAGAGGCGGGGCTCGGCCCGTGTGGTAGGCGTGTCCCCCTCGCCACGGCGTCGGGAAGGGTGTCAAGCCTGCGGGCGCTTTTCCCGCAGGCTTGACACACGACCGACCGCCGTCGGCAGCATCACAAGCGCCTGCCACACGGGCGAACCCGTTCACAACATCGACACGTCAGTCGGGACGGTGGAGGAGTGCGGGTCCGGCGGTGCGCTCCCGGGTGTGCCGTCAACGCAGGTCGGGAATCGGTTCGCGGCCGTCCCAAGCGAAGCAGGGCACGAACCGAGCCGGATCGCGCAGGTCGCGGTGTGCCCCGTTGTGGGCCCATCGCTCGGCCTGCTTCGGGCTGTCGGGTCCGAGATCGAAGGGGAACTCATCCAGCTGGCCGCACCAGGTCTCGGTTCCGGCGATGTCGTCGGGATCGGAGAAAGTGATGTACTCGATGTGCCGCTTGACATCCCATCGGTCGCCGGGATCCCGGTTCTCGTCGATCATCGACCAGTCCAGTCGATACCAAACCACGGTGACCGCGGCACCGGATCCATCGGCATGGACGCACATCCAGCGGACCGACCAGCCCACCGCCGCAGCGTTTCCACCGGGCTCGTCGATGTGCAGTGGCGCGATGTTATGGGTCGTCCAGGGGGACTGTTCGCGTCGCTGCGGTGGGCCTGCGTCGGTAGTCACGATGACGTCACGGGTCGCCTCGACCGGCATGTCCAGCGCAGGGCCGGTGTCGAATCGTCTCGGGTGGTTCGGTGAGTCGTTCACGGGAGCGGCCGGTCGGCTAGTCGGTCGGGGTGTGGATGTGGTTGCGGCGGTGGATCTTCGGGACTGTGGCCCGCGCCCTGGTGTGGCGATGTCGTCACGTCGTCATGCCGTGCAGCGTTATCGCGCCGGTTGGTCGGGGGTTGTACGGAGTCGGTGGGGCCGCGCGGAGCGCGGCCAGCTGGTGGTTCAAGGTCGGCGGCGCAGTCGTCGCAAATGCCGATCAGGTGGTCGTACATCAGGTTCTTCGGGGAGATGGTGACGTTCTTGACCTTGCGGCAGTGCTCGCAGTATCCGATGGTGCGCATGTGTTGATGCCTTTCTGCCGGACTGAATCCCCCCGGTGAGTCCGGGGACTTCATCTTCTGTGAAGGATGGAGTCGTGTCGTCGAGGAAGAAGTATCCGGTCGAGCTGCGTGATCGGGCGGTGCGGATGTATGCCGAAGTTCGGCAACAGCACGAGTCGGAGTGGGCTGCGATGCGCGCGGTCGCCGAGCTGCTGGGAGTCGGGACCCCGGAAACGGTCCGTAAGTGGGTGCGCCAAGGCCAGATCGATACTGGTGCCCGTCCGGGTGTCACTACCGAGGAGTCCGATGAGCTCAAAAGGTTGCGGCGGGAGAACGCAGAACTCAAGCGCGCCAACGCAATTCTGAAATCAGCTTCGATTTTCTTCGCGGCCGAACTGGACCGGCCACAGCGCTGACCGTCAGATATATCAGCGAACATCAGGGCCATCGTGAGAGCGGTGGCCTGCGTTGGGGTGTCGAGTCGATCTGCGCCGTTCTTACCGAGCTCGGCGTCAAGATCGCCCCATCGACCTATTACGAACACCGCGACCGGATTCCGCCCCGACGTGAGCAGCGTGAGGAGGAGCTGAAGGTAGAGATCACACGCGTGCACACACAGAACTACGGCGTCTACGGCGCGAGAAAGGTGTGGCTGCAACTGAATCGGGAACGAATTCGGGTTGCGCGCTGCACGGTGGAACGATTGATGCGCGAGCTCGGACTCCGCGGGGCAGTACGCGGACGGGTCAAACGCACCACGATCGCCGATCCGGCCGCGGCCCGGCCGGCGGATCTGGTGCGGCGACGATTCGCGCCCGCGGCACCGAACCGGTTGTGGGTGGCCGACATAACTTATGTCCGGACGTGGTCGGGGTGGGTGTATGTCGCGTTCGTCGTCGATGCTTATGCCCGCCGCATCCTGGGTTGGCGCACCGGCACCTCGATGACCACCGCGTTGGTGCTCGATGCGATCGAACATGCCATCTGGACCCGTGAGCGCGACGGCTGGGACGTGAAAGATGTTGTGCACCATACCGATAGAGGGTCGCAATACATGTCCATTGCCCTCAGTGAACGGCTCGCCGACGCCGGGATCCAACCCTCGGTCGGCGCGGTCGGATCCTCCTATGACAACGCGCTCGCCGAGACGATCAACGGTCTCTACAAAACCGAACTGATCAAACCACGCGGCCCCTGGCGCACGGTCGATCACGTCGAGCTGGCCACCGCCGAATGGGTGGATTGGTTCAATCACCGGCGGCTCTATCAGCACTGCGGTGACCTGCCACCCGCCGAGATGGAGACCGCCTACTACTGTCAACACCCAGCCCAGCAACCCGCCGAGCTGTCAAACCCGTAAGTCTCCGGACTCACCGGGGGGATTCAGACTGTGTTTCACGCGCGTTCTGTGGCCGGTATGCGTGCGGGGTGTTGAAAGGGTCTGGTAGCGGGGCGGGCTCGTGTTCGAAATCGCCGCCGGAGATGATCGGCAGCAGGCCGGTTGTCCGGCAGGGAGAGCCCGAGTGCGCCGTCGATGGCCTCGTAGTTGGCGATCTACGAGTGGAACGACCAATCGCCAGGTTGGGGTGCGTTGAACGGATAGCTGGGCGTGTGAGCGTGGTCGAGAATTGGCGCGCTGTCGTAGGGCTTGCGCCAGGATCCGTCGTCGGACGCGGTTGCGTGGCAGGCGGGGTCGGTGCAATTGCGGTGCCATCCGCGGAATATCGCGGCGTAGGTCAGGTGGTCGCAGTTGACCAGTAGCGAGAGACGACCGTCACGCGTCACGGTGGTGTCGGTGCCGTGGCGGGTGGCGAACAATCCGACCACCAGGGTGTGCCAACTGTGCATCGCGTCGAGGTAGTGCGTCGATGTGTGGCCGTAGTAGTTGGCCAGCGACGAGAGGTGGTCTTCACACTTGGCTATTTCGTCGGCAGCATCCCGGCTGACGTGGATGTGGAATTGGTGAGGGCGACGGTCGATGACGGTCAGATAGGGTTCGGGCACGGCCGGGTCGTCGAAGGTACTCGGCCAGATATTGACCAACTCGAATCCGATCGTGGTGGCAGCCCCCCATTGGTCGGCGCGGGAGGTGACCGCGCCGGCGAGCGCCTGCCACTGGATGCTGGGAATCGCGAAGTGTCGAGGATCGAGTGGGTGATCGTGGTCGAAGTCGTCGAACCGGCGGCCGTGATCGGCCAACAGCGTGTCGAACAGGCCGCGAACCGCGGCGGAGAGCAACTCCGGCATCGATGTTGCGTTGGCGATGCCCTCGGCGAGGGCACCGATTTCGGTGTCGGTCAACGCACGACGAACTTCTATCACAGGGGTGGGCATGACAGACTCCTGGCGAGTTGGAGCGCCTGGGGCGCAAGGCAATTGGCGTTGCGTGCGGGTTTGGTGCATAGCCGGGACGCAAGGCGAGCACACATCGACGGTGCGTGGGCGTTGTTCGGCGGCCGACGAGGTGGGCAGACGTGGCCAGGTCACGGTGGCGGCAATTCGGTTCGGTGTGGGGTGATCGCGGTCGAGGGTTGCCGGGATCGGCTCCGTGGCAGGTGATTCGGAAGCTGGTGGACCACGCGGGAAAGCGCGGTCGTGAGAGTGGTCTCGGCGAGGAGGTCGGGCGGTGCCGGACCGCCCGACCCCGCTGCGTCAAGCGGCGGCGCGTTCGGCGTAATGGGTTTGGACGTGGTCGCGTAGTTGGTTGTGGACCTCCTCGACCCACGCGATGTCACCCTCGATTGCGACGTCGGAGACCGCGACCTCGACAGGTTCGCCGCGGGACACGAATGTGGGTGTTTTCCCGGCTCGATACGCCGTGATGTGGATGACGCCGGGCTCGGTCACCGGCTCGTGCTCGCCGCGCCACCAGTTCTGCGGATGACGCCAGAACGCGCGGTAGTCGACGTCGCCGACCTGCCATTCCCAGCGTTCACCCTCGGCGGTGTGATGGTGATCGAGTTTGACGCTGCCGCGCTTCTTGCTCGGACGTGGACGGACCGGCGCGGCGTCGAGGTTCACGAACACCTCGGGGAACTGCTCACGGGCCTGCGCGGCGGTGAGATGGCCGACCACCTTGTGATACGGCAGCGGCTGCGGACGGCAGTTGCGGCGGGTCAGGGCCCTCATGGTTTGGATTCGGCCGCCGACGCTGTCGTAGAGACCGGCCACACTCACCGACTTCGGGTTGACCCGAGCGACCTCGTGCCAGCTTCCGTGAGCCCACGCGACGAAATCCCCGACCGCGAAATCGTCTGGACTCCAGACGTGCACACCCGCCTCGTCGAGGACGCGCCACCAGTAGTCGAGTTCCTCGAGTTTTTCCACGATCTCGGCGCGCTTGATAGCCAAGATGTGATCCGACCACCGGTCGCCATGCTCTTCCAGTGCCTTGCCGATTCGGCAGAGATCGGTTTCGATGCCGAGGATGCGGCGTTGCGTGGTGCCTGGGTTCTCTTTGTAGGCACGGAAATTCACTGCCGCCGTCGCACGGTCGATGCGGTGTTTGGCCTTGTCGTAGAGGGCCCACGCCTTGCCCTCACGTTGCCACAGCCGATCCAGCAAGCGCCGGTGACGATGCTCGGAGTGATGGCCGACGAGAATTGGTTGACCGTTGAGCATGTCGTAGGTGCGCTGGTTGGCCGCTCGGATGGTGTCGGATGTCCAGAACTCGCGCCGCGCCATGTACTGCTGGTAGGCGGCCCGGTCGCTGGCGCGGTCGTATTTCTCCTCCATGAACCCCGCGAAGTCGACCGCCGGCGTCGTGTCATCGATCTCGACATCGGTGTCGTGACCGAGTTCGCGCAGCCGCGCGACCGCAGCGTCGATCTTGTAGGTGTCGGCTCGGCGACGACGCGAGTGCGGCAGATACCAGTACGGATCACCCAACTCGTCATCCTCGGGAAGGTTCTCCGACCCCCGGAAGTTGCAGGGCCATTCGGTGAGTGCCTTCCCGACCCCCGACATGCCGCGGTAGGTTCCGTAGACAAGAGTGCCGAGTTGGCGATTGTGGCGAATAGTGATGTGACTCATCTGATTTCGTCCTTTCGACGAAGGTGCAGTCGAAAATCAGAGAGCTCGCCGGACGTAAGGGGTGTCGGGCGATGCTTGAACAAGCCGATCCCGGATGCGGGACCAGGGAGGCGCCGGAGTCGCAGTCGGGACTGGCGCACTGCGTTTGAGCGACGGTCCAGCCTGCAGAACTGATCAGTCAGGATCGTCCTTCTCGAACCGCAGACATCCGTAAGTAGGTGTGAGGGTTGTTCAGATGGCGTGGCTGGTGGCGAAGCGCGGTTCCCGGCGCCGCCCGCGCATCAGATCGGTGCTGAGTTGGTCATAGCCGGTAGCGAGATCGATTAGCGCGGTTTCGATCTCACGGATCCGCGCATTCCCGGTGCCGGCGAGAACGGCACGGGTGATCGTGAGTGCGACAAGGCGGTCGATCACCGCGACCAGCGGCTCGGTGTGCACGCGGGCGTTACGGCGACGGCGATGCGGCAGCCGCTGGCGGATGTGATGGTCGAGCTCAGCGAGCAGTACCTCGTGGGTGAGCGCTGATTCGGTGGCCGCGGATTGTTCCCCGGGGTCGAATCCGGGATGTTCCTGGTTGTGACTGCGCCAGCTGATCGCCGCCAAATCCCTTACCAGACCCAGCATTTCTGGATCGCTACCGTTGATGAGAGTGTGAGAAAAGCACGCGGCGACCAGCAGCGGCGAAGGAGGCAGCCGGTGTCCTGATCGGCGAGAACGTGTACGCAGCCACCAGCGCGCTGTTGCGCGGGCGTGTGCCAGCGGGAGACGCCGGGACATCATTGCTCCGCCTTGGGGCGGGAGGCGACGTTGGCCGGTTCATGAGCGCGGCGGTCGAATTCGTCGCGAGTGATGGTGTCGGTCATCGCAATTACCTCCTGTGGTGGATGGGTGATGGGGCGGGGCTCAGACCAAGCCCATTGCGCGGACAGCGAGATCGTGGAGGGAGTCGGCGCGGTCGGGGTCGGGCCCGTTTTGGCTGTAGCTGGTCGTACGTCCGAGGCGCTGCTTTCGTACTGGAGTTGAGAGACCTTCGGAGTGATTGCGTCGCAGCGTGATTGGTGTCACTGATGGGGATGCGCTCTACGTGCTCCAACAGTGGGTGCCAGCGCACGGCAGCGCGTATTTGCCCCGCAGCCACGCGAGCACCGCGCTCAGGGTCGGTGCGCCCAGGACAAGGAATTCGGTTGATGCGCCGAATTCGGGTAGCAGGGATTGGGGCACGACTGCATGGGTGATTCCTAGCAGCGGAGCGGCATCGAAAGCGGCCCATGTTCCCTCGACCGCACGCAGTGCGCCATCGAGTCCGAGCTCGGCCACGAACAGGATCTTTTCCAGCGGCGTCGAACGAAATTCTCCAACGGCCGCGAGGACCGATACGGCCACTGCGAGATCGGCGATGCCGGTAGGCTGCGGCGCACCTGATATTGACAGCTGAACCTCGACTGGCGGCCAATGCTCAGCGCTGTTGAGCAGTGCGGCCCGCACCCGATCTCGACACTCTGGGGCCAAGTCCGTGTGCCCGGTTTCCGTCGGTGGAGGGATACCGAGGGCGGCGATCACCGAGAATGGCTGCGCCACCGGGCTTTCCAGCGTGACCGACCACGCCACCGCCCGGCTCATCGCGGACCGCGCGACAACAACGCCCACGCACGGCGCCGCTCATCGGCGCTCACCGCCACACCTTGCCGAACAACGACCACCGGCCATGACAACGCTGCCCGGCGCTGAACCGGAGATTGGACCACCGGCCGACTCGACTACGAACAGTGGGCCTGCGGCGGGTGAGCGTGCGTGTCAGACCGATCTTGGTCACCATCGAAAAATGAACGAACAAACGGTGATTCATGAAATAGCTCCTGTGCGTCCAGTAGATGAAAGGTGTTGATCATGTGAGTGGTTGACGACTGATTCGTAAGCTCGTCGTCGCTTGCCGGTGGAAGTCCGGTCCGGGTAGCTGTCAGGAGGCCCGGTAGCAGGCTGGCGGGGTCGTCTGGAAACGGGCGGTGTCGGAGCCCAGCGTCGAGCACCCTCGTGTGTGGGGGTCCGTAACGTGAAGTGAAGCCTGCCGCGTCGTTATTTCACCTGCCCAGTGATGGGTGGGGCGAGGGAGTGCCGAGCCTGGAGGAGAAGGGCGAAGGCCATGGAAGCGGTGAAGACCCTGAAGATGCAGCCGCGAAGGACTCCCCGGCGTAAGGGGCTCGGAACGTTCGGATAGTGACGGCGGGAACTGGAGAGGCCCTCCCCGGCCCACCCGACTGCGTGAGACGGGTGGAGTGTGGCGACCTATAACCGGTGAAGAGCCGGGAAGTGGAAGCGAGCCGGAAGGGCGTCGGAGGTGGCCGTAGTACCGATCGAGCCGGGCGGACAACATAACCGCCGGCGAGGGAAGGGCCACTACTACGTCGATGCGTGCTGATGCAGATGGAGGTGCCCGGTGAGTGCCATTTCGGCTAGCCCCGCCGACAGCGGAGAAGTTCTTGCCGCTGGCAGGGTTTCGCTGGACAAGGTGCGTGCCCTGCAACACACGCTCTACCGGACGGCCAAGGCCGATCCCGGGCGGCGGTTTCATGCGTTGTGGGACAAGGTTTTGCGCAGAGACGTCCTGTGGCGTGGCTGGGTTGCGGTGCGCGCGAACAACGGTGCACCGGGTGTCGACCGGGCCACCCTGGATCAGATCGAACACGAGTACGGTATCGACCGGCTTGTGGACGAACTGTCCAGCGAATTGCGGGAGGGGTCGTATCGGCCGCTTCCGGCGCGGCGGGTGTTTATCCCCAAGCCGGGATCGGCGCAATTGCGGCCGTTGTCGATTCCCGCGGTTCGTGACCGGATCGTGCAGGCCGCCTTGAAGATCGTGCTCGAGCCGATCTATGAGGCGGATTTCGCCCCATGTAGTTTCGGGTTCTGCCCGAAGCGGGGTCAGCACGATGCCTTGCAGGTTCTCGTCGATGAGAGCTTTCGGGGTAGACGGTGGGTGGTGGAAACCGATGTCGCCGATTGCTTTTCGGCGATTGGGCATGACCGGTTGATGGCGGCGGTGCAGGAGCGGGTGTGTGACCAGCCGGTGTTGAAACTGCTGCGTGCGATGTTGCGTGCGGGAGTGATGGAATCCGGTGTGGTGCGCCATCCCGACACGGGAACGGCGCAAGGCGGGGTGATCAGTCCTTTGATGTGCAATGTGTATCTGCACCGGCTCGACCGGGTATGGGACACACGCGCGGACGGGGTGCTGGTCCGTTTCGCCGATGACCTGCTGGTGTTGTGCAAGTCCCGGCAGCAAGCCGAGCCCTCTCTGTCAGGCTGTGGTGAGACACTCGGACTTCCCTGAGTTCACTGTTTGAGGGCATGACTGGAGCAGCAATCCCCATGAGTAGCCCGAACCCCGCGGCCCGAGGTGGTGGGCCGGTTGATCCGGCGCCGAAGCCGACGCGGCGGACCTTCACCGCCCAGTACCGCGACAAGATCATCGAGGAGTACCGTGACGCCCCGCACGGGCAGAAGTCCGCGGTCCTGCGCCGTGAGGGTCTCTACCAATCCCAGATCGCCGAGTGGACCCAGGCCCGCGCCGCGAAGCTTTCCGGCGCCGCCCAGCACGCTGCCCGGCGATCCAGTGAAGCGGTCGCATCCCAGGCCGTGGACACGGCCGGGTGTCGGGAGAACCAACGTTTGACGCGTGAGAATGCCCGTCTGGCAAAGCAATTGAAGCAGACGGAGGCCGCGCTCGAGATCATGGGAAAACTGCATGTGCTTTTGGAATCCATCTCCGAGAGCACGGGCACAGCGCCGCGACCGACCAAGCCATGACCGACGCCTACGGCGACCTACGGGCCGTCGAGGTCCCTATCCGCCGGGCCTGCACGCTGATCGGGCGGGCACGAGCCACCCACTACCGCCATCAGCGCCCACCGATCCAGGGGCCCAAACCCGCGCGGGCGGTCCCGGGTAACGGTCAAGGGCTCACCGCCACCGAACGCGCCCATGTGCTCACGGTGATCAACTCAGCGCCCTACGCCGACCTGGCGATATGCCAGATCTGGGCGCGGGAACTCGACGAGGGTAACTATTGGTGCTCGATGTCGAGCATGTATCGCATCGCCGCGGGCGCCGGTCAGAACCGGGAACGGCGACGACAGGCCACCCATGCGGCGAAGGTGAAACCCGAACTCCTCGCCGACGGCCCGTCACAAGTGTGGACCTGGGATATCACCAAACTACGCGGCCCTGCCAAGGGTGTCTGGTTCCACCTGTATGTGCTCATCGACATCTACTCCCGCTACAACCCGTCCTGGATCGTTTCCCACCACGAAAGCGCTGAACTGGCACAAGAATTCATCGACGAGGCCATCGCACGCAACGGCGCCATCCCGCACACCGTCCACGCCGACCGCGGCCCGTCGATGACATCGGGGCTGGTCTCGGAGCTGCTCACCAACCTCGGTGTCACCCGATCCCATTCCAGGCCACGGGTATCCAATGACAACCCCTTCAGTGAGGCGCAGTTCAAGACCCTCAAATATCTTCATGATTTCCCGAAGTCCTTTGCCTCCCTGGCGGATGCGCGGTTGTTCCTGGAAGGATTCTTCAACGAGTACAACCACATCCACCGCCACTCCGGTATCGGCTGGCACACCCCCGCATCAGTGCACTTCGGCACCGCCGACGCGATCGACGAGGCCCGCCAGATCACCCTGACCGCCGCCTACCACGCCAACCCCGCCCGCTTCGGCCGCCGACCCACCCCACCGAAAATACCGGCCATCTTCTACATCAACGAACCCACACCCCAACCCCAAATCAACTGATCAGCACTGTCTCACTTGACTTGACAAATTCCGGAGGCCGCGCTCGCGCGGTTGCGGTCGCTGCTGGCCGAACTCGGTCTCGAGCCGAAGGAGGCCAAGACTCGCATCGTCGAATTGGTGGTGGGAGGCCAGGGATTTGATTTCCTCGGCTTTCACCATCGGATGGTGCGGTCGCGGGGTGTGCGCGGCAGACGCGGGGTGGTGTTCCTGGCTCGCTGGCCCAGTGATCGGGTGATGCGGCGTGCGCGGGATCGGATCAGCGAGTTGACGATCCGGTCTCGGCTGCGGCTGCCGGTCGAGATGGTGGTGGAGGAATTGAACAGGTTCCTGCGGGGTTGGGCGGGATATTTCCGCTACGGCCACTCCGCGATCCGCTTCCGCACGATCGAGCACCACGCACGTGATCGGCTCGCGTTGTTCATCGGTAAACGGCATAAACGTGGGCGTGGCTTCGGCTGGTCCATCGTTGGCTACTTGTCTTCGAACCGATGCGGGTTGCTGAGCCTGAATGGAGCCGTGATCGCACCCAGGGCAGGAAAGCCCTGGCGGGAGAAACCGAATGCCGGTGGTGAACGGCGTAGGTAAGCCGTGTGCGGGAGAACCGCATGCACGGTTTGAGGCGGCGGGAGCTGGAGAGGTAACTGCCTGACCACGGGCACCAGGGGACGCACAACCGACCGGGAAACCGGCGGCACGAAGGCCCTGGGTCCTACCGTCAGTGATCATTCACTACTCCAGTTCCCGACCCGACTCGGATTGGTCCGGGAGGTCAGAAGTGAGTAGGGGAGCTGCTGACTGACGGGTCTCCAGGGCGCGGTAAAATAGAAACGAGATCCAGCGATACCAGCTGGTGTGCACGCGCATTCGACAAAGTTGGTTGCGTAGAGCTCAGCGGATGAACCGGTGAGGTGCGGTCCGGTGGGGCGGGGCGGGGCGCACTCAACAGACACCGGCGGCGTCAGGGCGGGGAAGCGAAGCTTGATCCCGCATCCGCCGGTGTAGAGTGCGCCGCCAACTCCCCATCGGCCGCCCGCACGGAAACAGCCGTCGTGAATTATGTTTGAGCTGAATCGCTTTCGTATCGTTCGAGCAGGTTCGGGGATCGTCGCTCCACGCTGCTGGAAAGGGTGCAGATGTCGAGGTCGGCTAGCCAATTGCGCCACGCGCCCTCGATCGTGGGTCGTGACCGCTGCGATGCGACCAAGACCGCGTACGCGTGTCCGAAATCGATGGCATCAGCGGAGCTGATGCCAGCGGCGTCGCAGTACCTGCGCGCGTAGCCGATGGCTTCGAAGCACAGCAGGTGGGCTTGGTGATCTGTGATCGCGTGAAGCCACTGTTCATGGGTTGGTATGCGACTCATGAGGAAGGCTCTGGCCAGTCGGTGTCGATACCGAGTCCGTTGACAATCTCGGCACCGGAGCGACCGAGGCGACGCATGCGGTCCGGGTCCAGACCCAACTCGAGGGCCGCATCGAGCATGACCGCGAGCGGATGCTCGGGATCAGCCTGCAGCGCCGCCTGCACCGCGACACCCGCTAATGCACCGTCGCGACGAACATAGGCACTGTAAGCAAGCAGCGTCGCTGCCTCAGCGCGTTCGGGATCAGGCAAAGTACGGGTCAAATACGACCACAACGATTCCGCAGGACGTGCAAAATTACTCAACGCCGTCGCCAGCAATCCATCGCGAGTACGACGATCAGCCAGCAACGCAGCCGCCTCGGCGGTCTGCGAAACCGTTGGCTGGCGACCGGAATCGAGCGCAGCGATAAGATCGAGTACACGCTGGAAACCCCATCGAGTACCGCCATCAGGATCCCCGTCCCGTCGGCTCGCGGCATAACGGCGCACGACTGCTGCTCTCGCGGCAGGCAACCGCCGTTCGACACGTTCGATTGTTTCCTGATCCTGTTCGATCAAGGCAAGAAGTTC
Organism: Nocardia sp. CA-128927; assembly: GCF_050955855.1. Lineage (NCBI taxonomy): Bacteria > Bacillati > Actinomycetota > Actinomycetes > Mycobacteriales > Nocardiaceae > Nocardia > Nocardia sp. CA-128927. The sequence goes on from NZ_CP192087.1 coordinate 2,457,970, forward strand.
CGAACGCGAAGCGTAGACCGGTTTGCCCTCAGCGGACGTTTCCGCAGAGGTTGTCGGGTCCGGAATCACCCCTTGGCGAGGGGGTCCGAGGATGCTCCACCACAGCCCGCCTGGCTCGATCGCCGCAGTCGCCCACCCCCCGACCACACCGATCAAACAATCAGCGAGATGCTCGACGAGGGAATTGATCAGTGTGGCGTGTGCTCCACGATCACGGCCGCCTCGCTGCCGAGCAGGGCCGGTGAGCCGGTCATCGACAAGCACCGCCAAGACCTCGGTGGAGTAAGCCGAAGAGCAGATCTTGGCGACAGCCTCGGCAAAAAGTTCAGCAGGACCCCGGATGAGCCGGTCGGGCAGATCGAGATCGAACCGCATAACCGCGAACACGTGGCCCGCATCAGCAGGCGGATCACACTCCGAGTCGGTCAGCACCGCGATCAGGAGGGAACGTTCAGGAACAAAGCCGAGCATCGCCGGTATCGCGGCGATCAGATCACCGGCATCATCAAGATAAGACACGGGAACTCCTCTGCTAGAGAACAGGATTGGAGACAACAAACCGAATCCCTCGGTTCGTCACCGCTCGCCGACGGCGAGCAATCAACCCACCCCAAGACCGCGTAGTGAGTCGTTGGGCGGTGGGCGTCGCCTGGCTGCCCGCCCGCGGCGCGCGAGTGCTGGTCACGGACCTCCGCCCCGAGGTGCCATGCCATACGACCCAGCAGATCGGCACGACGGCGTCGTGGCTGGTACTCGCAGGTCGAACAGCGGGTCAGTTGCGAGCATGGTCGGCCACGGTCGGGGTATCGGTAGTGCGGAAGATCCGCGTCGGAATGCCCGCTTGCTGGGCCAGACGGGCGGTGTGGGTGGCACCGGCTGAGTTGTTGCGAATGAACGCCACACACAGATCGGCGCCGGCTCGCACCATCTGCTCGTTGCGCACGAACCCGGCGCGGCGTCCGAGCCGGTCCCAGTCGGCGGGATGTCGTTCGACCCGGCCGCCCCATGCTTGCCAGCACGCCTCGCATTGGGCGTCGGCGCCGCGCGGGCAGGCCCCCGATACCAGCACCACGTCCGGGGACCACACCTCGGCTAGGGCCGCCCGGATGGTGGCGCGGTCGGTCCAACTGCGGGAGCCAGTGATCAGGATTCGGCGGGTCCGACCCAGAGGGGCGTCGGGAGTCGGCGGTGGGGTGTGCGAGATGGTGACGGCCAATTCCAGGCGCACGCCATCGCGGTCGAAGGTGGGCTGGCTGAACATTGCTGTGGACACGACAACCTCCAGGAAGTGAAGCAGCTACCGGTGCCGGGGAGAGCCGGAAAGTGTTTGAGCGCAATCGGTCTCGACGCCGGGCCCGTTCTGCGGGGCGCGCGTCGGCAGCCGCGGCGGCGGGAAGGGTGTCAAGCCTGCGGAGCGCTTTTCCCCGCGGGCTTGACACACGACCGACCGCCGCCGGCACCATCTCTAAGCGCCCGCAGAACGGGACCGGCGACGCGACTATTCAGAAGTCGGTGTAGTCGGTGAACCGCTCGCCGGTCGCGGGGTCGCCGTGATAGACGGCTGGTCGATCGTTGAGGTTGATGCGGATCGGTCCGGTGTGATCGAAGGTGTCGATATGAACCACCCGGCGATCGTCGCGTTCACCGCGATACACCGTGACCTCGATGTCGTCGCGGGTGATCCGGTCATCGACGAGTTCGGTGCCGCGCAGGAAAACCCGCGCCTTCGTCTCGGGATCGACCGGATCGATGTGCAGCACAGTGTGTCCGGATCGGTCCTGTTCCACGCGAAGAGATCCCCACCGTGCGTCGGCGATGACGATCGGCGTGCCGGTGGTGGACGAATCCGCTGGTGGGGTTGTAATCAGGGCACAGTGAGGTTCACGGTCGTCGGTGAGTGCGCTGATCAGGTGAGGCAGGGCGGCGCGGGCCTCGGCGATTGCCTCGTCGAGAAGATCGGATGCGACATTGCCGAGCTGGTCCTCGAAGGTGGCGTTGGGATCAAAATCTGCTGCGACGGATGCCTCGCCGAGCAGGACACCGGCTTTGTGCACCGACACCGTGATGATCCGGGCGTCGAGTTCGGTGAACAGCCGAGCATCTTCGCGGATCTGGCGCTCGGCTTCGATGTGGGCGGGCCCGCGGGCATACCCGAGTGCCGACAGGTCCGCTCGACGTTGTGCGATGGTGTAGCAGGGCAGAAAGTACCGCGGATAGTTGGTGGGCGCGGCGTGATCGTGGGCAATGACGTCGGGAGACCACGAATTGGTGTACTCGCCCAACCATGACCGGTCCGAATCGTCGTCCGGGGTAGCCCTGGCGGTGACGACGAGGCCGGTCAACTCCGGATCGTCGAGCAGGAAACGAACGGCGTTATCGCCATAGGATTCATAGGTGTGCGCGGGTTCGGGCGTGATCGCGTGACGGTAGGCCGCGGCGGCAGACATCCCGTCGGCGCGGGCAGCCCGATACCGTCGAATTACGTTGTCGTTGAGGGACGACGGAAACATGGGCGAGCCTCCAGTTCTACGCGGCGGGCAAACCGGCCGGCCCAGGCGTTGTCGTGATGGGCAAACTGAACCGGCGACCGTTCGCCGGATGACGGCGGTCGGTGTCGACGGTTGCGGAGGGCCGTTCGGTGAAGTCACACACGACGACTTCGGTGGCTATCGGTCGCTGATGCCAGTCGTCGGTGTAGTAGGTGGTGTCGATGCTGCAGCCGGGCTCGAGCGAGATCCCGGTCGTCGTGTGGAACTTCTGGTACTCGGCGTCCGGGTCGTCGGTGTAACAGCGTTTGCCGCTGTGGCTGAACGGGGCGGACTGTTGTGGCACGAGGAACACGCCGTGGCGGGCCAGCCGTGCCGCGACAGTGATGACGTGGTATTCGAATCGCGGACCGCGGTATCCCGGAGCGTTCATTGTGCGATGGATGGGTCCGAACGGCGGGTTGGCGATAGCGGTGTCGAACGAGCGCAGCCGCATGGAGGGCGCGGTCAGCACGTCGGCGCAGACCCTATCGGAGTACGTGCGGGTTCCCCTCGGGGAAGATGGTCTCCTGTCGTGCTTCGGACCAGGTAACAACGCTGCCGTGAGCCGAAACCACTTCGTGTGAAGGTTTGCCAGTAACTGGCAGATTCTGCGAGTAATCATAGTAATGTGCCGATTCGTGGCAGATTCTCCTTCCGGTATCAGGGTCGTGGGGAGCGCTGTCGGCGAAGCAGAGTCGGCGTCGACTGGCCGTGTTGAGCGGGGCCTGGCCGATGTGGTCACGCTGCAGAGTCGTGTTGCGGCGGCGGCGGATCCGGATGACGCGCAGGCGTTGTTCCAGGACACGCTGGCCGAGTATGTGTGGGCACGGGACGTGGCCGGCTTGGCCGCTTCGACGTTGCAGCACCTGATCCGGCCGGTGGTGGAGATCTGCTCGTTCTACGACTGCGTGCCCTGGGAGTTGACTGCCAAGGAGCTGGATCGTTACTTCACCGGGCCTGGCCGTCGGCAACCCGCGACTGTGCGCAAGAAGCTGAACCAGATCGACGGCTACTTCGCGTTCCTGGAGCAGCGCTACGGCGGAGAGATCAGCCGACGGTTCGGTGCCTCGGTCGAGTCGCCGATCGACGTGTTCAACCGGCCGGTGCACCGCGGCGATTTCGGTTTGCGGATCCCGCCGTCGCAGCGGGCGTTGAAGGAGTTCTTCGCGGCGTGGCGGGCGGATCTGCCTGCGGCACGCAAGTATCCGGTGGCCGTCCGCGACTACGTGATGGCCAAGATCACCTATATCTCAGGGGTTCGAGCCGCTGAACTCTGCGGTGTCCGGCTCGGCGACGTTCACTGGGAAAACGGCCGGTGGGGCCGGTTTCTGGTACGGGGCAAGGGCGCACGGAGATCCGGACCGCGAGAGCGGGAGGCGTTCCTGTTCGCCGAAGGGCGAGAGCTGTTGTGGTGGTACGTGGAAGAGGTCCGGGGAGAGTTCTGCGATGACCCCACCGATCCCTTCGCGCCTTTGTGGCCGTCGGAGCGCCTGCCCGCGGCGGTCGCAGGACTCAATCTGCCGGTGGCGCCACCCGTGACCGCGGGAACGTTCCGCCGGGCGTTGAAGACTGCGGCCGCCGATCGTTTGCGGGGCTCGGTCACGACTTTGCACCCGCATCTGCTGCGTCACGCCTGCGCCACCCATCATTACGAGTCGGGAATGCCGCTCTGGGACGTGCAGAAATTGCTTGGTCACGAGTGGGCGAGCACGACGGTCGGGTACCTCGCTTAACCGTGCAGGCGGATCCGGAACGACACAGCTTGGAATCATCGAATCGTGCGGTCCGACGATTGAGCAGGGAGGTCTGAGTCGATGAAGTGGAATCTCCGGTGGGTGGCCGCCAAACAGGACATCTGGCGACCGACCCAGCTGCAGGCCGCCTTCCAGGAAGTCGGATTCGAACCCTCGTTGTCGAAGGTCGCCGCGTTGTGGTCGAACAAGCCGGTCACCCTCCGCCTCGATGACCTGGACAAGATCTGCGCCGCGTTGAACTGCACGGTCGCCGACCTGCTGGAAGCCGAACCCGAGCACCACCAGGTCCACCAGGACGACCGGTCTCAGGCGGTCGGGGAACAGCGCGCCGAGCGACCGGCCGGACCGACCCCGGGCCCGGCACGCGGCCGGGCGCCTCGTTCGTTGCCGCCGAACTGATCCGGCATGGCATGGAAGTTCTCCCAGGTCAGCAGCTGCGTACGCTGCTGGAGCTGGGGAGAGGTCAACCGGGTCGATGTCTGCGCCCGGTGCTTTGCGTGGAAGCCCGTCGGCGGAAAGTTTGGGCGTTGCCGCCGTTGCCGGCACAGCACCAAGGTCAATCGGGACAGCCTTTGTCGAGGCTGCCTGATCGACATCCGGGCAGGATGCGACCTCGACTGGCTCCGAGCCGAAATGGAGCAAACCCCGACCGGCCGCCCACGGGCCGTTCAACTTGTCCTGCTTCTTGCCGGGGATGTCCAGCCTGAGGCACAGGCGTTGCGCCGTGACCCGGACCGGCGTCAGCGGTTCCGTTTCCCGCGCTGGGCGGAGCCGGCTCGGCTGACGCGGGACGAGCCGGACCTATGCCGTTCGGCGCCGCCCTGCCAGCTCACTCTGTTTCGTCCCCCTCGGACGTTCACCCTCGAGCACGCCCGGCGCATCAGCGATCGACCGATCGCCGACCTTGAGGTGGTGGCCGCCACCATCGCCAAGCTGCGATCCGAACACAGCCGAACCGGCTCCTGGCAGCGCCTGGCCCTACAGATGGCCCGCTTGGCCCTCGCCGCCCGGGACGCCGACCAGCCACGGGTCTACGAACAAGACCTTCACGATCTTCCTGAACTGCGCGGGACGATCAGCGAAGCGCTACGCCGCACCGAGCTGCTGGACGAACTCGAAGTCCGGGCAATACCGAAAGACGGTCTCCGCAGCTGCGAGCACTGCCTGTGCTGGGAGGGCGCCCGCACAAAACGCTGTCGGCAGTGCTGGAGCTGGTCGCAGATCCATCCGGTCGGCACCTGCACGCGATGCCATCGCCACCTGCCGATCAAGAACGATCTCTGCCGGTTTTGCCAGGTCCTGCTGGCCGAATATGCCCCTGAGCAACCCCCGGCCGACCAGCTCTGGTTCGGCGGCGAGCTCGCGCTCACGTTGAACACCCGCAAACTCGGCTACGAGAACCGGGGCAAGGGGCGCAAAGGGCAACGCCTGAAACAGATCGCGGCCGAACGCGAGGCCTGTCGAGCGTTCTCGCCTCACCTGGTCAACCCTCATCAGATCGCGTTGATCGATGACCTGCCACGGGACTGGCGTCAGCTGAACTCGCAGAATCTGCCCGCTTTGACCATCCAGGCCCAGACACTGCTGGATGCCTTCGACCAGCGCGGCCGGGACCAGTCATGGCTTGCACAGACCCGGAACGCGAACACCCGAGTATTGCGAATCCTGCTGGCCTGGCTCGGTGCTGCGGCTCCCATCCACGAAGGCGACGTGAAAGCGCTGGCCTCGTTGGGAATCGGCAGCTACCCGCGGGTCTGCCACTTCCTCCGCGACCACGACCTGCTCCTGCCGGACCCGTCTGGCGAGGACGACACCGACCACCTCGCCGCCCAGCGGCTGATCGACTCCATGCCGACCCAGTTCCAGGGCGACGTGACCGCCTGGACGCAAGTCCTGCGGGGCAGCGGCCGGCTTCGCCATCGGATCCGGGCCTGGTCCACGATTCGGCACTACCTCGGCTACATCCAGCCGACGCTGCAGGAATGGAGCGTCGAGGCCGACTCCCTGCGCGGCATCACCAACGATCAGATCCAAGCGGCCGTCATGAACGCGCCCGCCCCCTCGCGCCGGGCAATTCACGTCGGTCTGCGGTCCCTGTTCGCGGCGCTCAAGCAGGAGCGACGCATCTTCCGCGACCCTGCCCGCGGCGTCCGGCTGCGCACTGCGCCGCCGCTGCCCACCCCCTTGCCTAGCGATCGCCTGAGCGGCCTGATCGACAAAACTGACCGGCCGATGACCCGGTTCACTCTCGCCCTGGTGGCGATCCATGCCCTGGCCACCCAAGACCTTCGGCACCTCCAACTCGACGATCTCGACCGTTCAGCCGGGCGCCTGGTCGTCCGCCGCCCATACACACGCCACGTCGTCTTCCTGGACGAATTCACCCTCACCCTGACCACCGCTTGGCTGCGAGAGCGGAACCGGCGATGGCCACGCAGCACCAACCCTCATCTGCTGGTCACTCAACGCACCGCCGTCGATCCCAGCCACCCGCCCATCAGTCAGTACACCGCGAAGATGATGTTCCGGCCTTTCGGGACCTCGCCCTTGAAACTCCGGGTCGACCGAATTCTGGACGAGGCCCGCCACAGCGCCGACCCCGTTCACCTCCAACGGATCTTCGGGCTGTCCACCAGCACGGCAATCAAATACGTTCGCACCGCCCACCCCGACCTCTTCACCATCGACCCGATCGCCCCCTGACGTCAGCCTGTCAGCGGCCAGCAGTGATCCCGCGTGGACGGACAGTCACGGCGGACATGAGTCTTCCACTCGCGGCCAGTTGGCGGCGTTAGCAATGCACTGGCAACACCCGACTTGCCGAGGTTGAACAAGTGCACCCATTGCCGGAGCGCGAGAAACAACCCAAGTTGTCGGGGCTCTGCCGCACGACCAGCGGCTACTTAGCTCACTCGCACTGACTGTAGTTAGCTTGCTGGGTGAGCTGGCTGGGTCGCGTATCCCTGATCTCGCCGCAAGTGTGCGACTGTTTCGTACGCGTCAATCCTCCAACGTGAAATCTCCGAGATCGGAACTGGCTACCCCGTGGTCGGTCAGTGGTCGAGGTGAGCGAGGACGGCCAGGACGCGGCGGTTGTCGTCTTCGCACTCGGGGAGGTGGAGTTTGGCGAAGATGGCGGCGATGTGTTTGGTGACCGCGCTGGCGGAGATGGTCAGTCGGCGGGCGATGGCGATGTTGGAGCGTCCGGAGGCGATGAGGCTCAGGACTTCGCGTTCTCGGGGGCTGAGGTCGGTGGTGCGGCCGCGTGCGTCGCCTCGGGTCAGTAGTTTGGCGATGACCTGGGGGTCCATCGCGGTGCCGCCGCGGGCGACGGATTCGACTGCGCTGATGAACTGTTCGGCGTTGGACACCCGGTCCTTGAGCAGATAGCCGACCGCGCCGATGCCGTCTGCGAGCAGTTCGCGGGCGTAGAGCTGTTCGACGTATTGGGACAGCACCAGCACCGGGAAGCCGGGTCGTTCGCGGCGTGCCTCGATGGCGGCCTGCAGGCCCTCGTCGGTGAACGAGGGTGGCAGTCGTACGTCGACGATCGCTATGTCGGGCTGGTCCTCGGCCAGGGCCCTGCGCAGGGACGGGGCGTTGTCGACGGCGGCCACGATGGTGAAGCCGTGCTCGGTGAGCAGACGGACCAGCGCGTCCCGGATGAGGAACAGGTCCTCGGCGACGACTACTCGGATCGGATCGCGCACGGCACCTCCAGACGTATGTGGGTCGGGCCGCCGGGCGGGCTGTCGATCGCGATGGTGCCGTCGAAGACCGCCAATCTGCTCCGGATGCCTTGCAGCCCTGTGCCGTTGGCCGGGTCCGCCCCGCCGTCGCCGTCGTCGGTGACATCACAGCTCAGCACACCGTTGCGGTAGCCGAGCGTGACGCGCACGGCGGCCGTACCCGCGTATTTGCCGATGTTGGCGAACAGTTCGTTGACCGCGAAGTAGACCGCTGATTCGACCGCCGGTGCCGGTCGCCCGGTCAGCTCGGAGGAGACCTCGGCATCGAGCAGCGAATCCAGTGCCAGGGCGCGGATCGCGTCGGCGAGGCCCCGGTCGGCCAGGACCGGCGGATGCACGCCGCGCACGAGGTCGCGCAGTTCGTCCAACGCCTGCGACGACGCTTCTCGCGCCGCCGCCACCAGCTGCAGGGCCGCGTCCGGGTCCTCCTCGAACAGCCGCTCGGCGTTACCGAGGCCGATGCCCAGCGCGACCAACCGGGCCTGCGCGCCGTCGTGCAGATCCCGTTCGATGCGGCGCAGTTCCGCGGCCTGCGCGTCGACACTGTCCGCGCGCGTGTCCACCAATGTCTCGACCCGCCGCTCGAGCCGGGTGGTGCGTGACGGCCCGAGCCGGTCGCACGTCCAACGGGCGCGCCGCCGTAGCAGTCCCGGCCCGAGATACAGGCCGAGCGCGATCAACCCGATCCCGACCGGGACGGCTGCCAGCGCGGCGGTCGTCGAGGTCACGTGGATGGGGCCGTAGGCGTTGATACCGCCGGAGCGCGCGTTGGATCGCCACACCCACGGTTGTACCGCCGCGCCGTACAACCCGTACAGCGGCATGCCGAGCGCCAGAGCGCAAGTCCAGGTACCGATGATCGGGTCGACGAACGCCCAGATCACATCCCGCCAGGTGGAGGGTGCCTTCAGCAGCCCGACAGCGCTCGTCTCGTCACCGTAGGGCCTTTCGATGTCTACGCCGAGCCGGCCCGACAGCCACCGGGCCGCGTCCGCGACCGTCCGCAGCAACGCGACCGCTGACGGGAACACGAACCGTCCGACCCCGACCACCATCAGCGCCGCACCGACCAGAACCAGTGCCGCCGCGCCGATTCCGGCGACCGACAGACAGATCATGGCCAGCGCGTACAACGGTGCGGCAAGTCTCGCCCGCATCCCTGTGCCCCCGTTCCGTGCCGGTGGCATCATCGCACGGTCATCCGAAGATCTCATCATCATCTCCGGCGTCCGATCCGCCGGAATACGACCAGGACTACCGAGCCGGCCACGCCCGCAACGCACAGCCACGCGAACAGGTCACCGACCACGCCGTAGACCGTTCGGGTGCCGCGCGTCGGCACGGACACGATCATGCTCTGCTGTGCGGTGCTGAAATAGTTTGTCCTGGCCAGGTTCTGGCCGTACATGTCGACGGTGATGGAGATGCCGTTGCTGGTCTGCCGCACGAGGCTGTAGCCGTTCTCGACAGCCCGGAACACGGCGTTCGCCGCCTGCGCGCGCTCGATTCCCTTCCAGTCGTTGGCGGGAACGAACATGATGTCGGCGCGGGTTCGCAGGGTGCCAGGGAAATCGGCGTCGAAGCAGATGACGTTGGCGAGCCTGCCGTACGGTGTCGCCGACACCGGCGCGATTCCGTCGCCCGGCCGCAGGCTTTCCATGCCGGGCACCGGATGCGCCTTGTCGTAGGTCGACAGCACTTGCCCGTCCGGCGCCACCAGCACGGCGATATCGCGTGAGCGCGGCTGCCGTTGCCCGTCGAGGATCACGGCGATGCCCATGTCGAGGTATATCTGTTTGTCCCGGGCCAGCTCTCGCGCCGTGCGCAGGAACTCCGGATAATCCTCCTCGAGCACGACCGCGGCGGCCTCCGCCCACGCGACGATCTTCGCGCCGCCGTCGGCCTCGGTCCGACTGCGGGCGAACAGGTCCTCGTTGAGCACCGCGAACGCCTGCCGCAGCACCGGTTTCTGCTCGGGCAGCACCTGCGGAGTGTGGAAGTTGTCGATCTCCCGCGCCCGCTCCTCGGCCGGGCGCGACACGCTGATCCCGGCGATGCGGACCAGATTCGGCGCGTCCGATGCCAGGGCCAACCGCAGCCCGCCGCCGAAGAGCACGAGAACCAGCACCGAGACATAGGCCAGGGCCACTGTGCGGATCGACAGCCAATGCCACCGGTGTTCGAGCGCGATGTTCACGATCGGCGCGAGCCATGCCATCAGGAAACTGATCCCGTAGACTCCGGTGACCGAAACCAGTTGCAACAAGGGCAGATTCGCCGACTGCGTCGCGGCCAAGGGCCCGAAGGCTGTCCCGAACGGACTGACCTGCGCCACCAGGAACTCGACTGCCACCCGCGCCGCGGGAAACACCAGTGTCGCCGCAATCGGATTCAACCGCCGCAACAGCAGCCGGTCCACCAGCAGCGGAACACAAAGGACCACGCTCGAAATCGTGGAACCGACCATGATCGGCAGGACCGTGAATCTGCCCGCGGCCGCGACGAAAACCAGTTTCGCGGCCGCCGAGGACAGCGCTACCCACACGAAGCCGGTGAGCACACCGGACCCTCGGGTGAACCGCATCAACGCGATGGAGAACAGCCACCCCGCGACCGGTATCGCCCATTCACCGCTCGTACCGAACAGCCCGAGCACAACACCTGCCACCAGCCAGAGATACCTTCGCCGGCCGGTGGAGAACGACATGTTTGCCATACACCGCAGCCTCCCCGATCGAAGGCCCGCTGCCATTGCAGCTGAATTCCCACATCACCTGTAGTTTTCTCCACTACAAGTACGGGAAGGTCACCACACTGTGCAGGCCCGCGGCAGGTTCACACAGCCCCAATCGGCAACATCAAGCAAGATCATATGAAGAAACAGACTCACGCACTGCCAGCTATTATTGATCTGAAACAGATCGGTTGTGCTGCTTGCTGTTTCGGGTGTGAGTGATGATCTTCGGATGGACAGGCGCGGGCTTACCCGGCTCAGCAGGAGGCATTGCGGAAGCGAGTGATGGGGCGTTGGGGGACGGGATGCCGGCAACGGAGGCGCGGCGGGGTGTTCGGGGTGTCGGCGGGTCGATCCGTAACTGGTACAACAGGTTCACCGAGGCTGTGCCGAGGGTTTGAATTCGCAGCGGCCGGGCCGGCGGGTGGGTGAGAAGAAAGCTGTCGCCATCGCAGGCCGAGGCGCTGGTGGAGGCGCTGATCGTGTTCACCCCTGGAGCATCTGGAATGGGTGTAGCTCGTCCGCGTCCGGCAACTGGAGGAAGTAGCAGGTTTCGTGATCGGCCTCGCATTCCAAGGCGTCGACCCACGCACGGCGGGTACCGCATGTTCCAGCTCAATCCATTCGACGAGCGTAAAGCGGGTTGTACTGGATCCTGAAATCGGCATGATGGTGCGTTCACCGGGCAGCCGTGAGGCGTTCGGCCCGTTGATCTTCCGTGGACTCGCGCTGACCGCTTCGGACCACGCGGGTCGCGGCAATACCGTACGTTCAAAGACCGGCCCGGCCGATCTTCTGACCGTGTCCGGCCGGGCCGCGCAGGCATCGCGATCTATACCGGCGGCGCTCGCCAGGCAAACTCGACCTCGCCGATGCCGCTTCGCGGATTCGGAGATACCGGCACGACTGCAGTGAGACGATCTACGAGCAAAGTCCCTCGCGTGCAAGGAGTTTCCCATGGACCTGTCCTTGTCAACCGAGACCGTGGGCGACCGCACGGTTATCCGGGTTGGTGGCGAGATCGATGAGGACACAGCGCCCAAGCTGCGTGAACAGTTCGTCGAACTGGTCAACGACGGTAGCTATAACCTGGTCGTCGATCTCGAACGTGTGGACTCCATCGAGGACGCCGGAATCGATGCCCTGCTCGGAGGGCAGAAGCTGGTACGCGAGCAGGGCGGCTCGATGCGGCTGGTCTGCAACCAGGAACGGATTCTGAAGATCTTCCGTACCAGGGGCTTGACCAAGGTCATTTCGATTCACACCACAGTCGAAGACGCCGTACAGGCGACCGACTGACACGTGAGCTGTTCGCCCTGCTAACGCTCGGTAATCGGCAACACAGCTCACTTGAGTTGGCCATACCCAACGCACTCTGCGAGCACGGCGACCGCCATTCAGTCCGGCACCATTGGCTAGCGGAGAATTAGCGGGTCTGCGGACGGTTGCTCATCCTCCAACTGTCCGTCAGTGGGGGAGCTTTCACTGGCCGCTGACATCAGCCACGGGCGGTTCCAAACGGGTGGGCAGGCTGGTCGCCTGGAATCTGAACCAGAACCCGCATCAGGCTGGGGTGAATACCCCCCGATGCACCTGTGGGTTCCTGTCATCAGCGTTGCGAGAATTTGCGAACCCGCCCAGTTCAGGTGGCCTCGGGCATGATCCGCATGCCGATCCGGACGTACTCCGGATTGCGTTCCACACAGACGAATTCGCGAAGGCGCTCACCGTTCCAACGGTGGTCGAGGAGGTTGCGGCACGCGAAGCTCAAGTGTCCGATCCCGGCGCAGAGGTCGATGATGTGGGTTCCCACGACGTCGATCCGCATGTCGCCCGCGAGCCCGAGGGGCGTGAAGTACGCTCCGTCCAAACAGTGCTGGGGATTGGCGGCCTCCTGCCAGTGATCCAGGACGAACCTCTTCTCCTCGTCATCGAGATCGCGGTCGGCATCGATCAACAGGCAAGCTTCACGATGCAGCTTGGCTTGGCTCCTGCTCAATGTCGTAGACATACGAACTTCTTTCGTTCAGGCCACGTTGCCGATGGCGGGGAGTGGGGTGCGATGGTGTGCGGAGGCGCAGCGCGGGTGGGCAACGCATCGAACAGGGAAATCTGGTCGGACGCCGGGACGCCGGAGCGCACACCGGTCGCTGCGGTCCGGCGCGGTGGGCGTGGAATCGGTAGCGCGGGAACGGGATCGGACCACAGACCGGGATCGGCGGTGGCCACCCGCTCGGCGCAGGCACGCAACGCATCCATCGCCTTTTCCCGCCAGTACAGGGCATAGCGGAAACAATTTCGGCAATCGGTGATCACGCGTTCGCCGGTGACCGGGTCCGGGCGAGACTGGTGCCCACAGCCAGGCAGCCGGATATGGGCAGTGCGTGAGGTCATCGACCAGGCTTGACTATCACTGCTGTGGAGCAGGTGACCGGTCAACGCGAGTGCATTCAACGACACGCCGTATCCGTGCATTTTCATGCCCAGCGGCGCGAGAGCGGCAAGGACCCGGGCTACGTCTCGGGCGCGGTTCTTGCGGCAGATGCTTCCGATTCCGACCCACCGGGCCGTCAGGTCGATACCGGCCTCGAGGTAGCGGTGGTAGTGCTCGATGTAGTCGTGTGGATGCCAGCCCTGCAACGTGGGCAGCCACGGCACGAAATCGAACTGCTCGGACAGATACAGATAGTTCTCCAGAGTCGCCTGCTGATGCCGGCTTGTGGTCGATCCGGTGAACCGCAGGCATCCGGGTTCGCAGGGCACGTCTTGGATTCCGACGAACAACGGCGGCCCGATGTCCTCGATCAGACGAGTCCACAGCGCCCCGTATTCGTCGGGATGCGCCCACCAGGGATGCCCGCGCGGATCGGCGGTCAGCATGATCGCCGAATACGCTCCCGAGTCCCCGGCATACGGGGCCTGGATCGCTTTGACCGGGAACTTCTCGCCGCGAGAGCGGTAGTGCGCCAGTCTTTTCGCGGACACGAACACCGGCACCGGAGACGTGGTCATCAGACTGGGCTGACCGATCCCCAGGAAGAACAGCATCCGACGGGCCGGGTCGAGATGATCAGCGCTGGTGGTCCACGGTGTGAGCGGTCCCCATGCGGTATCGCACCGTTCGATCGATGCGGCGGGCGTGGACAGCAGCAGGTGCCGCTGATTGGAATTTTGGGTAAGCAGGGAACGCAAAGCACCTCCCAGGAACACTGGGATTTGGGAAATTTCGGACGGGACAGGGCGAATGGAAATCCCGTCGCCGAGAAACGCGCTCTCTCCAAACAGAGGTCGGGTTCGCGGGGTCGGCGGGCCAGCCGTTCAGTCCGCCTTGGCGGCGGAAAAGGGGTGTCAAGCCGCACGCTTTTCGCGGCTTGACACCCCCCGCCGCCAAGGCAGACTGATAAGGCCCGCCGACCCTGCGAAGACTGCCCTGTCGTCTACCTCAATCCGTGTCGTTCTCGCGGAGGAGCATGTGCGTGAGCGCGGCTCCCATTCCGAGCACGACGACCGGTAGGCACGCGACCGTTGTCGTGATCGGCCACGGTGCGATCCGGGTTTCTGCGGCCTGCATCAGGTGGTAGGCGATTTGTCCGGCAGCGCCGAGCGCCAGGCTGCCGATGGCCGACCACTTGGCGTAGTTGACGGTTTTCGCGGTCCGGATGCGACCTGACAACCAGACATACAAGGCGTACGAGGCGTAAGTCTCGACGCCGATCGGCAGGGTGATCGCGGTGTTGAGGCGGGCGGAATCCCAGATGCCCGGCAAGGGGTGGATGACACCGAACCCGGTCAGCTCGCCCAGGCCGACCCAACCGGACCACACCGCCACCGCTGCGGGCAGCGCGATCAGCAGCACGGGCCAGATCCTGACCGGGCGAGACGACGTTCGCGGTGCTTCAGCTGCTGGAGTGCTGCGACCGGATTCGTCGTCGGTGAGGTCGTCAACCGTCAACTCGCCGAATGGTGACGCGTCGACCCGGTGGTCGTCTGGCTCGGGTTCATCGGCAGACGGCGCGTCGATCTCATCATTTGTATGAGCCTCTGTAATTGACGCGTCCACCGGTTGCCGTTCGAACGTTAGTGTCGTCACCTCAGTGAGCGTGTCCTCCCTATCCACGAGACCGACGCGGTCAGGCGACGGGGGAAGGGCGTCGGCGACCGCGGCGGGAGCCTGCCGATCCGGGCCGGCAGGGCGAGACCGGCGTTGGTGAGTTCGCCGCCAATCGTTGACCACGTTCGATGCGTGCTGACGTGAGACCTGCGCTCCGCAGCGTGCCAGCACCGAGCGCACGTCGTCGGTTTTCGGGTTTCCGAACAGCTCGCACACGAGCTGCATCATGTCCTTCTTGGTCGAGCAGCCTTGGAGGGCTGTTCGGAGCATGACATCGTCGGGTGTCGCCTCCAACTGGTTGAAACCTTCGGAAAGCAGTGCCACCGCGCCTTCACTGCCGGGGCGTGTTGTGGGACACGTCGTTTCGATGGTCATAGTGATGTCTCCATCCGGCCCGTTCACGCCGCTGCGGCGAGTGGATGGGGTTCGCCGGTCAAGGTGGCCAGCGCCAAGGCGACTTCCTCGAGGCTGGCCCGGGTGTAGATGACGGTCGAGCCCTCGGATTTCCCTTCGGCGTGCCCGGCGTAGGCGCGGGCGACGGCGAAGCCGAAGTTGCGTTCCACCCACTTGAGGGTCGTGTGCCGCAGCCAGTGGGTGGTGATCTGCTGTTTTTCGACCCACGGCAATTCCAGCTCGATTCGGGTCCACAGTCCGTCGTAGCGGCGTCGGGTGATCGGTTTGCCGTTGCGGTAGCGCAGCAGTGGTTCACCGGGTTGCGCGCCGCGCTCCTTGGCGTGGTGGAGCAGGTTCGCCATCAGGGTGGGCGAGATCGGTTGCCAGCGAGGGATTTTGCCTTTCTCCACGAGGTAGATCAGGGATTGCTGCGGGTCGAGGTCGTCGAGACGCAAACCCAGGGCACCGCCCCGTCGGCAGGCGGTTTCGGCGTGCAAGCGAAGCAGCAGTGTGTCCAGGTCTGGGTCGTTGCCGGTGGTCGCGGCCACTCGCGCGATCTCGGTGAGCTGCTCGAGTGGTAGGCCCCGCCTGGTGGACGGGATGCGGCGCGGTTTGGCGACTCGTTTGGCAGGGTTGTCGCCCGGCCGGAGAAATCCGTCGTTCTCGGCGTGTTTGTAGAGGAATCGCAACGCGCCGATCATCGCTTCGGCGGCTCCGCGGCCGTCGCGGGCGTTGCGGTCGGTCTTGGCGTTGCGGCGTGCCTGCTCACGCATTTCGGTGATGTCGGCGATCGTTGGTTCGTCGATGCGCCGGTCGCCCCATTCGCGTTCGACTCGTTTCCAATGGGTGTTGAACGTGCGCAGGGTCGAGGCAGCGGCGACCCTGGTCCGCACGGTGGGGATGTACTCGGCGAACGTCGGCGCGGTCGGGCGGACGTCGAGGAGGTCGGCCGCGGTGATGCCCATGCGCGCGAGCAGGGTGCGCGCGGCATCGAGTTCGGCCGCTGTGATGGCGGGGGTGAAGGTCGTCATGACTGTTCACCGCCGTCGATGCGGTCGCGGATGTCTGCGACGATGTCGGCGAGGGCGATCTGGCAGACGATGATCAGTCGCCGCTGGTCGGGATGGGCGGCCAGCAGTACACGGTCGCCTTTGCGCAGCCGGATCGCCTTGCGGATGTCGGCGGGGATGC
Organism: Nocardia sp. CA-128927; assembly: GCF_050955855.1. Taxonomy (NCBI): domain Bacteria; kingdom Bacillati; phylum Actinomycetota; class Actinomycetes; order Mycobacteriales; family Nocardiaceae; genus Nocardia; species Nocardia sp. CA-128927. The sequence goes on from NZ_CP192087.1 coordinate 2,474,430, forward strand.
AGAGTTGGCCGTTGCGTGCGATCGCGTGGCCGCCGGGCTCGCCGTCGGTGACCAGCAGTACGCCGGGCGCGGCCGGCCGGATCCGGACCGGGGTGCCCGGGTCCCAGCCCAGCGAGCCGAGCACCGCGCGTTCGGCCAGGCGGCCGGCGTGGTTGACCAGCACGGATCCGTAGACGACACGAATCCGGTCCAGCGAGGTCGGCTGCATCCGCTCCAACCGCCCACCCCGCAGGCGCGTCGGCGGGATGCCCGAGTCGGGCGGCGCAACACGGTGATCGACTGTCGTCCCTGATTCGGGCAGGGCGAACGGGAAGAGGCCGCGGAGATGATCTGGCGTGTCTGAAGCGTGTTCTAGCGCGCTAGAACACGAGATACGGGAATGGTGTCCAGAAACACCGGAATTGTGCGCCATCAGGGACTTGAACCCCGAACCCGCTGATTAAGAGTCAGCTGCTCTGCCAATTGAGCTAATGGCGCTTGCTCCGTGTTCCGGTGCGGGACAAACCTTAACAGGCCGAGGCGGCAGATGTGAAATCGCCTCCTGACCGGGGGCGATAACGGTTCGGTCGGGGGTGTTAACGCCGAACCCGGCAGTTCGGATCTATCCCGTGTAACACGTCTGTGTCGACGCGGCATTCGCGTTGGTGTGAGCACCTCGCACTGGCAGAATGACCGAACGTGGTTTCGACCGCTCCGCAGGCACGGCGGGTTGAGCTGTGAGCGGTTGGGATCCGAAGCCATCGGTGCGCTTCTGGTGCACCGGGACTTGAAACGGGGTTTGTGATGAGCGTTGGTCGAGGTCGGCGTCGGTGGATACGGAATATCACCGCACCTGTCGTGGTGTTGGGGGTGGCCGCGCTGGTCTTATCGGGGTGCTCGTCGTCGAACACGCCGGACACGTCCTCGGTCGCCATCGACCGTAACCCGCTGCTCGAGCTGATCAAGCCAAAACTGTTGTCCCCGATCAAAGATGGCGAGATGGGGGTCTCGCCGGGCGTGCCGCTGGCGTTCCAGGTGGAGGACGGCAAGTTCACCAACGTCACCTTGGTGAATGCGCAGAACCAGCCGGTGGGCGGCGGCAGGCTGGCCGCCGACGGCCGGTCCTGGGAGACCACCGAGGTGCTCGGTTACGGCAAGCCCTACCGGCTCAAGGCCGATGCGATCGGTCTCGGCGGCGCCAACTCCACCATGCTGAGCTTCACCACCAGCTCGCCGGACAGCCAGACCAAGCCGTATCTGCTGCCCGGTGAGGGTGAGGTGGTCGGCGTCGGCCAGCCGGTGGCGGTCCAGTTCGACGAGACCATTCCGGACCGCAAGGCCGCCCAGGATGCGATCAAAATCACCACCGAGCCCGCCGTGGAGGGCGCGTTCTACTGGGTGAACAATCGCGAAGTCCGGTGGCGTCCCGAGAATTTCTGGGCGCCGGGGACGAAGGTCACCATCAATGTGAACGTGTATGGCCGTGATCTCGGCAACGGTCTGTTCGGCCAGGACAACCTCCAGTCCTTCTTCACCGTCGGTGACGCGACGATCTTCACCGCCGACGACGACACCAAGCAGGTGACGGTCGAGCAGAACGGTCAAGTCGTCCGGACCATGCCGACCTCGATGGGCAAGAACAGCACGCCCACCGACAACGGCATCTACATCGTCAGCGACCGGCTCGAGAAGATCATCATGGACTCCTCGACCTACGGTGTGCCGGTGAACTCGCCGGACGGATACAAGACGCCGATCGACTTCGCGACCCGAATCTCCTACAGCGGCATCTTCTTTCACTCCGCGCCGTGGTCGGTCGGGCAGCAGGGTTACAGCAACACCAGCCACGGTTGCCTGAACCTGAGCCCCGCGAACGCGCAGTGGGTCTATCAGAACGCCAAGCGCGGCGACATCACCATCATCAAGAACACCGTCGGCGGAACCCTTTCCGGCCTGGACGGTTTGGGCGACTGGAACATCCCGTGGCCGGTGTGGAAGGCGGGCAACGCCGACCCGCGTTGAGCGACAACGTAAACGGGCCACCAGCACCCGCTGGTGGCCCGTTCGCTGTCTTCGATCAGGGGAGCATATTGCAGCCGAGATGCGCGTCGCCGATGATGGCCATCGCGCTACCCGTCGCAATGCACGCCAGCTTGCCGCCGGACCCACTGCCCGACGACCCCGTGCCGACGAGCCCGCCCGCCGATCCACTCGACGCCGAACCCGAGTCCGGCATCCCCGGCAGCCCGATGCCCGCTGCCGCGGTCCCGGTGGCTCCGGTGAAAAGGGTGGCGCCGAAGAAAGCTGCGATAACCGCGGAACGCATCACGACCTGTTGTCTCTCTGGTCAAACCGGGGTGGTGCCCCAGCGACACCGCCCACGCGCCGGAGTCTACGGACGCGTCGCGCGATCCGTCCCACAATCGGAAGAAGAGTGTTTCACATTGTGACCCGCGGTCGGGCCGGGCAAATGAAACGGCCCAGGTTGCGGATTTCTCCACAACCTGGGCCTCTCAGGGTGACCGACGGGACTCGAACCCGCGACAGCCAGGATCACAACCTGGTGCTCTACCAACTGAACTACGGTCACCATCACCGGCTGAACACCGGCGCCGTCGATATTAGCGTGTTACCCCTTCGTCTCCCTAATCGGTTTCCGACGCGGCGTTGACCTGGGTCGATGCGGGGGGTGCCGCGGCGTTGCTGATCTCGGCGGCGACCGCGGCGATCTCGCTGGTGGACGGTCCGGGGGGTGCGACGAAGGCGGTGCGGCGGTAGTACTCCAGCTCGCGGATGGATTCCTGGATGTCGGCCAGCGCGCGGTGCGACAGGCCCTTCTCCGGCTGGCCGAAGTAGATGCGCGGGTACCAGCGGCGGCACAGCTCCTTGATCGAGCTGACGTCGATCATCCGGTAGTGCAGGTGGGCGTCCAGCGCGGGCATGTCCCGGGCGATGAAGCCGCGGTCGGTGGCGATCGAGTTACCGGCCAGCGGCACGGTGCCCGCGGTGGGCACGTACTGCTTGATGTAGTCGAGCACCTGCTGCTCGGCCTCGGCCATGGTGACGGTGGAGCGGCGCACCTCTTCGGTCAGCCCGGAGCGCGCGTGCATCTCGACGACCACCTGCGGCATCGCGGCCAGCGCCGCGTCGTCGGCGTGGATCACCACGTCCACGCCCTCACCCATGATGTTGAGGTCGCTGTCCGTCACGAGCACGGCCACCTCGATCAGCTTGTCGCTGTCCAGGCGAAGGCCCGTCATCTCGCAATCCATCCACACCACATATTTGTCCGACACGGCAGCAACATTAGCTCTGTCTGATTTGCGACGCCCGCGACGCCGCACCTTCCCGCCGTGTCCGATTTGCGGCGCTGCCTGCTCGCGGCCGTGGATGTGGCGCGAACGAGCGCTGTTCGGTCTCCCAAAAGCCGGACTCGCGGGGATACAGTTTCTGCAGATCGGCACAGGCGTTTTCGGTACGACAGCAAACACTGCGTTAGCAGTTCGAGTCAGACCAGACGGAGGACGTGCGATGACCACCCCCCAGGAGAAAGCGGCCGCGGCGCGTAAGGCCGCCGAGGAGGCGGCGAAAGTCGCAGCAGAGGCTGCTGCTGCCGCGGAAGCCGCGGAGCGCGAGCTGGCGGAGCAAGAGGCCGGTGAGAGCGGGGCGCATGCGAAGGCGAAGGCCGAGAGCGCGGCGGCCAAGGCCGACCAGACCGCCGCTGCCGCCGCCGAAGCCGCGACCAAGGCCGAGCAGAAGAAGGCCGACGCCGACGCGGCGGGCAAGAGCGATAAGCCGAGCGGGGGATCGGCTGCCGCGCAGGAGATCGCCGCCGGGTACGCGTTCGACGGGGTGGCACTGGAACTGGGCACCGTCGTAGTCGACGGCGAGGTGGATCCCGCTGCGCGCGTGCGCATTCCGATGCGCACCATGAACCGGCACGGCCTGGTGGCAGGCGCGACCGGCACCGGCAAGACGAAGACGCTGCAGGGCATCGCCGAACAGCTGTCGGCCGCAGGCGTTCCCGTGGTGCTCGCCGACATCAAGGGCGACCTGTCCGGTCTGTCGCAGCCGGGCGCGACCAACGACAAGCTGAGCGCGCGCGCCGCCGAAACCGGCGCCGAGGACTGGAAGCCGACCGGCTTCCCGACCGAATTCGTCTCGCTCGGCACCAACGGCATCGGCGTCCCGATCCGCGCCACCATCACCTCGTTCGGCCCGGTGCTGCTCAGTAAAGTGCTCGGGCTCAACGAGACTCAGGAATCCACCCTCGGGCTGATCTTCCACTGGTCCGACAAGAACGGCCTCGCACTGCTCGACCTCAAGGACCTGCGCGCGGTGATCACGCACCTCACCAGCGCCGAGGGCAAGGAAGATCTGAAGGGCATCGGCGGCGTCTCCGCGGCCACCGCGGGCGTCATCCTGCGGTCGCTGGTGAACCTGGAGGCCGACGGCGGCGACACGTTCTTCGGTGAGCCGGAACTGGATCCGAGCGATCTGGTGCGTGTCGCGGGCGGGCAGGGTGTGATCACGCTGTTCGAGCTCGGCGCGCAGGCGGCGCGGCCGGTGATGTTCTCCACCTTCCTGATGTGGGTGCTCGCCGACCTGTTCCAGACGCTGCCCGAGGTGGGCGATATCGATAAGCCCAAGCTGGTCTTCATCTTCGACGAGGCGCACCTGCTGTTCGCGGACGCCTCGAAGGCGTTCCTGGACCAGGTGGAGCAGACCGTCAAGCTGATCCGCTCCAAGGGCGTCGGCGTGTTCTTCTGCACGCAGCTGCCCACCGACATCCCGAATCAGGTGCTGTCCCAACTGGGTGCGCGCATCCAGCACGCACTGCGCGCTTTCACCCCGGACGATCAGAAGGCGCTGTCCAAGACGGTGCGCACCTACCCCAAGACCAGCACCTACGACTTGGAGAAGGCACTCACCTCGCTCGGCACCGGTGAGGCTGTGGTGACGGTGCTTTCGGAGAAGGGCGCGCCGACTCCGGTGGCGTGGACCAGGATTCAGCCTCCCCGCTCACTCATGGACACCATCGGCGACGACGCGATCAAGTCGCGCGCACTGTCCAGCTCGCTGCACAGCAAGTACGGCCAGACCATCGATCGTGAATCGGCCTACGAGATCCTGGCCGCGAAAGTCGCCGCGGCAGATCAGGGTCCGCAGTCCGCACCGGCTCCCGGTCGTTCGTCGAAGGCCGAAGAGGATTCGACTGCCGAGCGCATCATGAAAAACCCTGCGGTCAAGAGCTTCCTGCGCTCCGCGGCCACCGCCGCCGGACGCGAGATCAGCCGCAGCATCTTCGGCACCCGCAAGCGCTGACAGCCGCATTCCCGCACCTGGAATCGCCTGCAATTCCAGGTGCGGGAAGCCAAAAGGCTTGCGGCTGAGGTCAGCTCGCGTCGCGGTCGAGCAGGTCGGGCTCGCGACGAACGAGTTGCGCGTAGTGACCCTCGCGCACCGCGACGACGCGGGTGCGCGCATGTTGGTATGCGCCGGTGCACGGCACGGCGAGCAGCTCGCCCGGCCGCAGGTCGACGGGCAGCCGAGCGTCGGTCGCGAGGATGACATCCCCCGCCCGCCCCGCGACCGTGGCGGTCACCAGCGGGCCGGCCGCCCGCCGATTCGCCACCACCACGCCAGCGAAATTGCCGGTCCTGCTGCGGGTCTCGCTGTCGATGACAACGGAGACGTGCCCGCCGTCGCTGTACTTGACCGACAAGACCCGATACAGGGTCACCCCGGCTCGCGCCACGATCCCGCGCCCCGGTTCGAGCGCGACATTCGGCCGCGGGAAGTGCTGACGGGCACACGCCGCGTCGAGGGCGTCTTCGATGATCGCGGACAGCTCAGGGAGATTCATTTCCGCGTCGCCGTTGCGGTAGGCGATCGCGTGCCCACCGCCGAGGTCCAGATCGGTCAGGATGCGGTCGTGGTCGTGCCGGACCAACGCCATCTCGGCAACCATCCGGCGGATCGCTTCGCCGTAGTGATCGGGGTTGTAGATCTGCGAGCCGAGGTGGCAGTGCAAGCCGATCAGATCGAGCATCGGCGTACCGAGCACGTGCGCGACGGCCGTCGCGGTTGCCGCGCCGAGCGCAAAGCCTGCCGGGTTGTCCTGCGCCGAGTCCCGTTCGATGCCGGGCGAAACCCGCAGCAGCACCCGCTGCGGTCGGGTGGCGACGGCGGCGAGCAGGTCGATCTCGGCGAGCGAGCCGACCACGATCCGGCCGACCCGCCGGGCGGCCGCGATCTCCAGCGTCTCGCGGGATACGCCCTTGGCGTGCAGGATGATTCGCCTCGGATCGACGCCCGCGTCGAACGCGGCGATCAGCTCGCCGGGCGAGCACACGACCATCGAGAGACCCTCGTCGGTGATCCAGTCGGCCACCGCGCCGACCAGCAAGGCCGTTGCGGCGTAGGCGATCTCGGCCTCGGGGAAGGTCTTGCGATACGCGCGGCAGCGCTGTCGGACCTCCCGCTCGTCGAGCACCCGCGCGGCGGTGCCGTAGGTTTCGGCGATATCGGCGAGCGCGACGCCACCGACGATGATCCGGCCCTCGTTGTCATACTTCGCGTCGGAGGGCCATACCGCGGAATCCAGGTGCGCGGCCGTTCCCGACCGCGTCGGCGCGAAGAAGTCCACAAGCGTCACGGTGCTCTCCTGATCCGCTCCCCGCTTTCTCCATCTGCGGGGCCTACCAAGTACTACGCCGCGGGACCGGCCGCCGGTAGGCCGCTTAGCGCAACGTTGACCGCCCCCGACCTGATCTTGACGAATCGCTGACACGCCGACCGCGCGGCCGGGAAATGCCGCGCGGTCCGGGGTGTCGCTCAGCTCAGCAGCCGACGTCGCGGCACATCAGGTCCGCGATGGTCTCCCGGCGCACCAGTTCCCGGCACTGCCCGTGCCGCACCGCGACGATCGGCGGCCGGCCGACGCTGTTGTAGGACGAGGCGAGGCTGTGGTGGTACGCGCCGGTGCAGGGCATCGCGAGCACCTCGCCGGGCCGCAGGTCGACCGGCAGCTGTACGTCGGTGGCCAGGATGTCGCCCGACTCGCAGAAGCGTCCCGCCACGGTCGCGGTCATGCTCGCGCAGGTCGGGTGCCGGTTCGCCACGACAACGCTGTAGCGCGCGCCGTACAGCGCGACGCGCGGGTTGTCGCTCATCCCGCCGTCCACGGTGACGTAGGTGTGGCCGCCCTCGATGTGCTTGACCGACAGCACCCGGTACAGCGTCACGCCCGCGTGCGCGACGATGGCGCGACCGGGCTCCAGCGAGATGCTCGGGCGCGGGAAGTGCTGGCGCGCGCAGGCCGCGTCGAGGGCGTCCTCGATGATGGCGGCGAGTTCGCTGAGGTTCATCTCGCTGTCGCCGGTGCGGTAGGCGACCGCGTGCCCGCCGCCGAGGTCGAGCTCGGTGAGCAGGACTCCGTGGTCTTGCCGGACCCGCGCCATCTCGGCGATCACCCGGCGCACGGCCTCGCCGTAGTAGTCCGGGTCGCTGATCTGCGAGCCGAGGTGGCAGTGGAAGCCGACCAGGTTCAGCTTCGGCTGCCGCAGAATCCGGGCGACCGCCTCCGCGGCCGTGTCGCCGCCGATCGGGAAGCCGAACTTCTGATCGGTGACACCGGTCCGCACGGCGGGATGCCCGTGCACGTCGATGCCGGGGGACAGCCGCAACAGCACGTTCTGCGAGTCGGTGACCAACGCCGAGAGCAGGGTGATCTCGGCCAGCGAGTCGACCACGATCCGGCCGACCCCGGCCTTGATCGCGGCGGTCAGTTCATCGAACGATTTTCCGTTGCCGTGCATGATGATTCGGCGCGGGGCGACGCCGGCGGCCAGCGCGATGGCCAGCTCGCCGGACGAGCACACGTCCACCGACAGCCCCTCCTGGGAAACCCAGTTGGCGACCGCGCGGATCATCAATGCCTTACCCGCGTAGATGATTTCGGCCTCGGGGAATGCCTTGCGGTAGGCCCGGCAGCGCTCCCTTACCTCGCGCTCGTCGAGGACATAGGTCGGAGTGCCGTACTGATCTGCGATGTCGGCCAGGGCCACCCCGCCGATCGTGATTCGGCCCGCGTCGTCGTAATGCGTGTCGCGCGGCCATACGGCCGAGTCGAGGCGTGAGGGCATCCCCGACTTCAGCGACGGGAAGATTTCCAGCAGCGTCACGGTGTCTCCTGTGTGCGCCCCCGCTATTCCGTATGCGGGGCCGTTGTCAGGACTACGCCGCTTTCCTCTTGGGCAAACGTTCAGCTTACGAGTGCTTGACGACCGGGAGCCCGATCTTGACGGATCCCTGACCCGGTCGTGACGGGGGTCTCCTCAGCTGCCGAGTTTCTTGTAGAACGCGCCCGCGATCGGCGCGGTCACGGCGCGCGGACCGTATTGGCCAGCCACGCTCATTCCCTTGCTGATCAGGCCGGGAACCACCCGCATCTTGTTGCGGGCCAGCGCGTCGATGGACACCTTCGCGGTGTACTCCGAGGACACCCACATGAAGTCGGGAACCAGCCGGTCGACGATCGACGCGTCGGCCGGATCGGGCACATCGGTGCGCACCGGGCCCGGGGCCAGCAGCGTGACATTGACGCCGGAGCCCTTGAGCTCGCCGCGCAGCGATTCGGAGAAGGTATTGGCGAACGCCTTACTGGCCGCGTAGGTCGCATTGTTGGGAATCGGCATGTTCCCCGCCGCCGACCCGCTGATCAGGATGCCGCCGCCACCGCGGGCAATCATCCCCGGCAGCACCGCGAGCGTAAGATCGTGCACCGCAACAGCATTCAGCTCCATCTGGGCACGCTCGTAACTGAGATCCAACTCTGCGACCGCCCCGAACGTCGCAATTCCCGCGTTATTGCACAGGATCGCGATATCGCGCGCCGACAGTTCCTCCACCAGCGCCCCGCGCTGCGTCCGATCCGCCAGATCCACCGCCCGCACCTCGGCAGCAATCCCATGCGCCAAGGTCAACCGCTGCGCCAACTCGGTCAGCACCTCACCGCGCCGCGCAACCAGGATCAACGAATAGCCACGAGCAGCAAGGTCGGCGGCCAACGCAGTGCCGATACCGGAGGAGGCACCGGTGACAACCGCGCGATTCTCAGAAGTGGGGGAGGGCAAGCTCACGCCTGGAGCCTATGCGAGGGGTCAGGTGCGCTGGTCGTTGGCGGGGTCTGTGGCGATCTCGGTGGGGTCGGGGGAGCGGACGGGGAGGAGGGCGATCAGGCCGATGGCCAGGACCAGGGTGATGCCGATGATGCCTGCTCGGTCGTTGTCGAAGAACCAGACGAAGAGGCCGAAGAAGGTGGGGGCGAGGAAGGATACGGCTCGGCCGGTGGTGGTGTAGAGGCCGAAGAGCTGGCCTTCGCGGCCGGGTGGGGCCAGGCGGGCGAGGAAGGAGCGGGCGGCGGATTGGGCGGGGCCGACGAAGACGGTCAGCAGCAGGCCGAAGATCCAGAACATCAGTGGGCCGGAGACCACGAGCAGGGCGAGGCCGCAGATGATCATCGAGACGAGCGAGACCACGATGACGATCTTCGGGCCGCCGCGGTCGTCGAATCGGCCCGCGACGATCGCGCCAAGTGCCGCAACCACATTGGCGGCGATGCCGAACAGCAGAACGTCGGAGTCGGCGATGTCGTACACCCGGACCGCAAGCACCGCACCGAAGGTGAACACACCGGCGAGCCCGTCCCGGAATACCGCACTGGCGATGAGGAATCCGGCGGTGCGCCGATCGGTCGCCCAGAGCTCGCGCAGATCCCGCGCCAAGATCCGATAGGACGCGAAGAACCCCGCGTTGGCGGCGCCGGGATCGGCGTCGGTGCGCGGCAATTCGGGCACCGCGAACAGCACCGGCAGTGCGAACGCGGCGAACCACACCGCCGCCACGATGGCGACCAGCCGGATGTTGAGCCCGTCATCGGTGGGAATGCCGAGCAGTCCGCGACTGTCGCCGCTGCCGGAGATGAAGCCGAAGTAGCAGATCAGCAGCAGGAAGATGCCGCCGAAATAGCCCATCGCCCAGCCGAATCCGGACACCCGGCCGACTGTCGCGGGCGTCGACACCTGACGTAGCATGGCGTTGTAGGGCACGCTGGCCAGCTCGAAGAACGCCGAACCGAACCCGAGCAGCAACAGCCCGAGCCACAGATAGTGGTAGTCGTCGTGCACGAAGAACATCAGCGTCATCGACCCGATGCAGAGGCCCGTCAAAACGGCAAGGGAGCGTTTACGTTTCGCGGTCGCGTCGAACCGCTGCCCGCTCACCGGCGCGGTCACCGCGACCACCAGCCCCGCGAGCCCGAGCGCCCAGCCCAACCACGCACTCGGTGAAATCCCGCCCGGCAGATCATCACCGACCTTGTCGGTCAGATACACCGAGAACACGAACATCAGAATGACGGCGTTGAACGCCGACGACCCCCAGTCCCAAAACCCCCACGCCACCACTTGCCCGCGCCCGGCGGCCTGCCCGACAGTCGCCCGCGCGTCCACCTCTTTCATGCCGCGCACTCTAATGCGATTCGGCCCACACAATGGCCCAACACCCGACACCAAACCGGGGGTATGCACCCAGTTGCATAGTACCGTGTGTCACGGCTACTCTTTCGGCATGGCCCTCGAGCACGCGTTGCTGGTATCGCTGACCGAGCGGGCCGGCTCGGGGTACGAGCTGGCCCGCCGCTTCGACAAGTCCATCGGATACTTCTGGAGCGCGACGCATCAGCAGATCTATCGCGTGCTCAAGCGGATGGAGGGATCCGGCTGGCTGAACAGCGAGTCGGTGACGCAGGAGGGTAGACCGGACAAGAAGGTGTACGCGGTGAGCGAGGCGGGCCGCGCCGAGCTGGCCCGCTGGATCGCCGAACCGTCCGAGACCGGCACCCCGCGCAACGAACTCGCGGTCAAGATCCGCGCTGCCGCCTATGGCGATATCGGCGCGCTGCGCGCCGAGGTCTCCCGGCATCGCGACGAGCATTCCCAACGCCTCGAGGTGTATCGCCTCATCGAGAAACGCGACTTTCCGGCACCGGATCAGCTCTCCGGTACGGCTCTGCACCAGTACCTCGTCCTGCGCGCGGGCTTCCGCGTGGAGTCGGGGTTCGTCGAATGGTGCGACGAAGTTCTACACGCCCTGCATCCGCCCGCGACAGCCCCGCGCGCGGATTGAGACCGGAGAAAGGTGAGACTCGCCCATGAGTGAGCGCAGCGAGCGAATCATGTGCCAGCGTGCGGAGCGCATGCCGGAGCCGAGCGTCAGCGAGGCGCAGGCATGAGTTCCTTCCCCCATTTGTTCGAGCCCCTCGATCTCGGCTTCACCACCCTGCGTAACCGCGTGGTGATGGGGTCGATGCACACCGGCCTGGAGGACCGCGCCTGGGACATCAACAAGCTGGCCGCGTACTTCGCCGAGCGCGCCCGCGGCGGTGTCGGCCTGATCATCACCGGCGGCTACGCGCCCAACCGCACCGGCTGGCTGCTGCCGTTTGCCGCCAAGCTGACCAACAAGTCCGAGGCCTACCGGCACCGGGCGATCACCAAGGCGGTGCACAAGGAGGGCGGCAAGATCGCCATCCAGATCCTGCACGCGGGCCGCTACTCCTACGTGCCGGGCAGCGTCTCCGCGTCGTCGATCAAGGCGCCGATCAACCCGTTCCGGCCGCGCAAGCTCTCGGCCAAGGGTGTCGAGCAGACCATCGACGATTACGTGCGCTGTGCGAAGCTGGCCCAGTTCGCCGGGTACGACGGCTGCGAAATCATGGGTGGCGAAGGCTATCTCATCAACCAGTTCCTCGCGCCGCGCACCAACAAGCGCACCGACAAGTGGGGCGGCTCGCCGGAGAACCGGCGCCGCATCGCGGTAGAGATCGTGCGCCGCACCCGCGCCGCGGTCGGCCCGGACTTCATCATCGTGTTCCGGCTCTCCATGGCCGAGCTAGTCGAGAAGGGCCAGACGTTCGACGAAATCGTCACGCTGGCAAAGGAACTCGAAGCCGTCGGCGCGAACATCCTGAACACCGACATCGGCTGGCACGAGGCGCGCGTACCCACCATCGTGACCTCGGTGCCGCGTGCGGCTTTCGTCGAGTTCACCGCGAAAATCACCAAGCAGGTGAACATTCCGGTCTGTGCGTCCAACCGGATCAACATGCCGGAGATCGCCGAGGAGATCCTCACTCGCGGTGACGCGCAGCTGGTTTCGCTGGCCCGCCCGTTCCTCACCGACCCGGAATGGGTCAACAAGGCCAAGCAGGACCGCGTCGACGAGATCAACACCTGCATCGCCTGCAACCAGGCCTGCCTGGATCACGCCTTCGTGCACAAGACCGTGTCCTGCCTGCTGAACCCGCGCGCCGGACACGAGACCGAGCTGAAGCTGCTGCCCACCCGGCGCACCAAGCGCGTCGCGGTCGTCGGCGCGGGCCCGGCCGGGCTGTCCGCCGCGGTCAATCTCGCCGAGCGGGGCCATCACGTCGACCTGTTCGAGGCCGACGACAAGATCGGCGGCCAGTTCGACATCGCCCGCCGCATCCCGGGCAAGGAAGAGTTCAACGAGTCCATCAGGTACTACCGTCGGATGCTCGAAATCAACGGCGTGACGGTGCATTTGAACAAGCGGGTGACCGCCGCCGAACTCATCGCCGCGCGCTACGACGAGGTGGTGCTCGCCACCGGCGTGAAGCCGCGCATCCCGAACATCCCCGGCATCGACCACCCGATGGTGCTGTCCTACGCCGAACTGGTCCGCGAGGAGCGCCCGGTCGGCAAGCGCGTCGCGGTCATCGGCGCGGGTGGCATCGGCTATGACGTGAGCGAATTCCTCACCGCCGAGGGACATCCCACGCTGAAGCTCGACGAGTGGAAGGAAGAGTGGGGCGTCAACGCCGACGACGAGCAGGTGCCCGGCCAGCTCAACAAGCCGAAGCCGTCGCCCGCCGCCCGCGAAGTCGTGCTCCTGCAACGCAAGTCGACCCCGTTCGGCAAGGACCTCGGCAAGACCACCGGCTGGGTGCACCGCGCCGCACTGAAGGCCAAGGGCGTCGACCACATCGGCGGCGTGAACTACGAGCGCATCGACGACAGCGGCCTGCACATCAGCTTCGGCGAGAAACGCCAACGCCCGCAACTGATCCCGGTCGACAACGTGATCATCTGCGCGGGTCAGGAATCTGTCCGCGATCTGGAGGACGACCTGCGCGCCGCGGGCATGAACCTCTACCTCATCGGCGGCGCCGAACTTGCCTCCGAGCTGGACGCCAAGCGCGCCATCGATCAGGGCACCCGGCTGGCCGCCCGCCTCTGAAAATGGACTCGGTGTCGTTACCCGTTGCGGGGCAACGACACCGAGTCACTCGGGGGACTTTCAGTAGCCGTTCGAGTAGTCCTGGCTGAGCCAGCGATCGGGACGAATGGTGAACAGGACGGACTGGGTGCCGTCCATGCTGTCGGCGAAGGAGCGACCCTCGTCCGGGCCGAGGTAGCGGATGGCGATGGCCTCGCGCGCGTCGCGCGGCGCGGGGGTGGCGGCGTCGACGACGGTGCCCTCGACGATGACGTACTGGTACGGCAGCTCTTCGCGCTGCACCGTGACGGTCACCGCGCCTGCCTCTTGGATGAGCCTTGCCTTGCGGTTCCCGGCGCCGGTATTGATCCTGATGTCGCCGCCGGGGGTGTAGTCGTACCAGATCGGGACGGATGTGGGCGGGCGCCCGTCGGTCGCCGCGACGGAGAGCACGGCGATGTGCTTGCCTGCTAGAAATTCCTGACGTTCGGCCTCTGTGAACGGTCTTGGCATGTGAGGTCGAACACTCCGCCCGGTTGCGTTATTCCCACAACCGCTGACGCGTGAGCGTCGTGCAGGTGCGGTGAGACGCGCGGGTAAGTGACTAATGGTTATCGATGCGTATGACCTGAAATCAGAGCGCGTGGCGCGCCTCGCTGTTCGGTGATTCCGTCATCGTCTGGTTGTAGTGAAGCCCGATGCTCGCAAATTTCTCCTGTTCAGAGCGGGATTCTGGCCTCTATCTCCAGCGCCAAGCCATGCAGTGAGAGAGATTGTGAGTCAGTTCCTCAAAGCTGAGACGACACGCCATCGGCCTTGTTAAGTTAATGACTATTCTTCCATCGAAAGGCGCAACTCGGCGCTACCGGCCGACCCTGCGTCACGGTGGCGTCTGGGCTCAGCGAGGAGTAGCGACATGGACGGATTCAGCAGACGCAACGCCTTGAAGGCAACCGGAGCGTTGGGCGCGTTCGGTGCCCTGGCGGTGGCTTCACCTGCCAGAGCCGAACCGTGGACATGGTCACCGGGCGGCTCGGTGGCGGGCGACGGTTCCGGTGTAGACCCGATGACGGTCTGGGATGCCGAGGCCGACCCATTGGCCGCCGGTTTGATCGACCGTGGCGAAGTGCCCAAGGTGAACGACCTGTTGCGCACGTGGACCAGAAACGGTCAGCCGCTACCTGCCGGATTGCCCACGGAGCTAAGGGATTTCATGGAATACGCCCGTCGGCTCCCGCAGTGGACCGATCAGGGCAAACTGGCCACCGCGGTCGAGTTCAACAAGAAGCGCGGCCTGTATCTCGGCGTCTTGTACGGACTGGCCAGCGGCATGATGAGCACGGTCATCCCGAAGGAGGCGCGGGCGGTCTACTACTCCAAAGGTGGCCAGGACCTGAAGGACCGCATCTCCAAGACCGCCAAACTCGGTTATGACATCGGCACCGCGAATGCCTATGCCCCCGACGGCGAGATGGTCGTGACCTGCGTCAAGACCCGGCTGGTGCACGCCGCCGTGCGGCACCTGCTGCCGCAGTCGCCACACTGGGCGCACTCCGCCGAGGAGGACATCCCGATCAGCCAGAACGACATCATGGTCACCTGGCACAGCCTGCCGACCACCGTCATGAAGCAGCTGACCGCGTGGCGGGTGCCGATCCCGCCGCACGAGTCGGAGGCGTTCCTGCATTCGTGGCAGGTGTGCGCACACCTGCTCGGCGTCCGCGACGAGTACATCCCCAACTCGTGGCCCGAGGCCAATTCCCAAGCGGCACAGGTGCTCGACCCGATTCTGGCGCCCACACCCGAGGGCGTCGCGCTGGCCGACCGACTGCTGCGGCTCGGCGTGAATCTCGACCTCGCCGTCCTCAGCAAGCCGGTGCTCGGCGCGTTCACCCGATTCCTGCTCGGCGACCAGATCGCCGACGGGTTGGCCATCCCCAGGGAACCGGTCTGGGATCCGCTGCTCCGGGTGAGCTGGGGACCGTTCATCGCGGTTCGCGAGGGCCTGCTCCCCGTCGTCCCGCTGGCACCGGACGCCTACTGGCTCTTCGACGAGTTCCTCCGGCAGGCAGCCCTGATCTACCTGGCCGAACTCCGCATGCCGATCAGCATCGAGATCCCGCAGCTCAACCGGGACATGAACCAACCGCCACGCTGATCAGGCCCGTCGAAAACAATCGCCGATCGGACCAAACCGCCGCCGGAACCAATGCGAATCCCCTTGCAATGCCGTGCCAGGACATCGGCGTCCTGGTGCGTCATCACAATGCCGCCCGAGGACAGCGACGTCCCGGGCGTCATCGGCCACCGTGGCCGACAGTAAGCAAGCGAGAGGGGCTGCGACTTGAGAACACGGCGATCGACACGAAGGAGAACCCTGCACTGGGTGCTGGCCGGTGCGCTGGCCGCCGCGGGCCTGATCGGCGCGGCAGGCACCGCCACCGCGGCACCCGGCGTGGTTTCGGTGCAGGACGTGAACGACCGGCAACAGGTGGTCACGGTCTTCTCGCCCGCGATGAACCGGCCGATCCCGGTACAGGTCATTCGCGCCGCGGACCGGGCGACGCCACGGCCGACGATGTACCTGCTCAACGGCTCCGGCGGCGGCCCGAACGAGAGCGGATGGGACGTACAGACCGACGCAGTCGCCTTCTTGCGGGATAAGAACATCAACGTGGTGACCCCATTCGGCGGCGCGAATTCGTACTACACCGACTGGATCCGCCCGGATGCAGTCCTCGGCTTCAACAAGTGGCAGACCTTCCTCAACGAGGAGTTGCCGCCGGTCATCGAGGAGTTCCTGGGCGCCAACGGAAATCGCACGCTGGCGGGTGTGTCGATGAGCGGCACCTCGGTGCTCAACCTGGCCATCGCCAAGCCCGGATTCTGGAACAGCGTGGCCTCCTACAGCGGTTGCGCGCAGACTTCGGACCCCATCGGACACGAGTTCGTCCGGCTCACGGTGGAGAACTGGGGCGGTGGGCAAAGCGTGGAGAACATGTGGGGCCCGGCCGACAGTCCGCTGTGGCGAGCCAATGACCCGCTGGTCAATGCGGAACGGCTGCGCGGAACCGCGGTCTATCTGAGTTCGGGCAGTGGCGTCGCCGCGGCTCCGCACGACACCCCGTTCGATCGGCGGGTGCAGGAGGGTCGGATTCCGCTCCCGGTGCAGATCGCCTTCGGCGGGCCGATCGAAGCGGCGATCCATTACTGCACGGTGAACCTGACGAATCGGTTGCGCGAGTTGAACATTCCGGTGACCTTCGACGATCGGCCGGTCGGTACCCACTCGTGGGGATACTGGGAGGACGACCTGCGCAGCTCCTGGCCGTTCCTGGCGCAGTCGATCGGCGCCTAGCCGACTGAAGCGGACACCGCTACCGATTCGGGCCTGTCATCGTCGCCATGCTCGATTCGGTGTTCAGCGGTCTTTTGTTCGCACCTCCGGGGCTGCGCCGTGATAGAAGTACGTGCCCAAACCCACGGTGAATACCAGGATCCCGTAGACCGAATGCTCGACGGACGCGGTGAACAACGACTGCGTCTGCTGATACCGGACCGCGAAGATCGCGCCACCGAGCGCGCTCAACACCACCGAGATCCAACTGCCGAACACGATGTGCACGTACGCGAAGGCCGCCGCACTCGCGACCACTATCCCGGTGCCCTCGCCGAAGGCGGGCGCGTACCGGTGGAACAGGAACGACCGAAAGATCAACTCCTGTGGATACACACTGAGCGCCGGATACAGCACCATCACCGCCAGCCACAGGGCCGGATTGCTGCGCGGCAGATCGAAGAGGTTCTTGCGCCGCAGCAGCGCCACCGCCGCGGTCAGCGCGAGGGCACTCGATCCTGCCAGTGTTGCCATCGATCGGGTTTGCGTGGGAAACGCCTGCGGACGCCACAGTGCCGCCCGATCGAAATCGGGCGATCGCCGCAGATAACCGGCCGCCAGCGCGGCCGACGCGACGAGCGCCGGAATCGGACTGGTACCGCGCAGATACCTGTTGTAAAGCGTTGCGCCACCGAAGAACAGCGCCGTGTACTCCGCGGTCAAATAGACGCGCCGCCACCGCTGAATCCGCACGTCCCCACCCTAGTGCCCGCAATGGCGGGTCGCCCGGCGAGCGCGGCGGACACCGCCCGCGGCAACCGCACGATCTTCGGCTGACACCCCGCGCGAGATCGGCTGTCTAGCATCGGTTACATGGCTCTTTCCTATGTGGTGACCGGAGGCGGACGGGGGATCGGACGGGCGATCGTGGAGCGGTTGCTCGGCGCGGACAATGTCGTGGTCGCCGTCGAACGGGACGGCGAAGCGCTCGAATGGGCTGGGAGCCGGGTGCTTCCGGTGCTCGGGGACGCTTCGTCCGAGGAGACCGCCGAGCACGCCGCCGATCTCGCGCAGCAGGCGGGCACGCTGGTGGGATGGGTGAACAACGCGGCGGTATTCCGTGACGCCTCAGTGGATTCCGCATCGGCGACGCAGATCATCGAACTGATCACCGCCAACCTCGCGCCCGCCGTCGTCGGCTGCACCACCGCCGTGCGCCGCTTCCTCGCCGCCGAAACCCCCGGCGCGATAGTCAATATCACCTCGCACCAAGCGCAACGGGCCGTGCCGGGCGCCCTGCCCTACAGCACCGCCAAGGCCGCGATCGAAGGGCTGACCCGCGCACTGGCAGTGGAGTACGGCCCGAAGGGAATTCGGGTGAATGCGGTAGCGCCCGGGTCCGTCGCGACCGAGCGCTACGCCGAATTCCTCGCCGCCCTGGACGCTTCGGTGGCCGCACGGGTCGAACAGCAGATGGCGGACCTGCACCCGATCGGCCGGGTAGCGACGACCGGCGAAGTCGCTGCGGCAGTGGCATACCTGCTGTCGACGGACGCAAGCTTCGTCAACGGTGCGGTACTCCCGGTTGACGGCGGCCGCTCAGTACTCGCCGCCGACCCAGAGGCCCGCTGACCCGTTCCTTCGACGGCCGCGATGTCCGTTGCCCGTGTGGCTCGGCGCATGGAATCCGTTGTCCGCCAACACAACCACGGTCAGGGCGCGGGGTTGTGGCCGATCAGGTTCTGCGCGAGATCACCATGATGTATTCGCAGGGAGCGTTCGTTCGGTTGGCGAAGCCGTGGTCCGCGTCGGCCTGCAAGAACACGGAGTCGCCGGTGTTCAGGGTCTCGCTGATGCCGCCGATCGCGACGGTGAGGGTGCCTTCGAGCACCACGAGTTGTTTCTCGGTACCCGGCGGATACGCGGGCAGCAGGCGGGTCGAGACCTGTGCGGGGAGGTAGTGGACGACCATCTCGGCGCCGCCCGCACCCGGGGCTGCCGACACCATGTGCCGTTCGAAGCCGGTTTCCGGGTCACGGAAAACGGGGCGTTCGTTCTTACGCATGACAACGGCCACCCCGGACGCGGCGGCGGTTGCCCCGCCGATCAGGTCCGAGAGCGACGCGTCGAGCGCGTGCGCGATCTTGGACGCGACGCCGATCGTCGGGCTCTTCTCACCGCGTTCGACCTTGGACAGCATCGCCCGGCTGACCGACGACTGGGTGGACAGCTGCTCCAGCGTCAGGCCCGCCTCCTCGCGGCGTCGCCGCACGTTACCGCCGAACGCGCCCGCCAGATCGTCACCGTGCTCTAGTTCGGCCGCGTTTCCGTCTCGCTCGACCACCGTGCTCCTCGATTGATATGTACCTCGCCGCTCGCAGTGTAACTTTCTCCTAAAGAAGATACAGTCTTCTATCGGAGAAGGGCGATGTGCGCCCGACACGATGGAGGTTCCCATGCGTTTGATCTCGAGTGGCCGGCACCACGCCACGTTCGAATTCGGCGAGCTGCAGGTGATCTCGTTGCGCGACGGGTACATCGACATGCCGCCGACGCGGCTCCGCGATGAGGACGGGTGCGCGCTCGCAGAGCTGCCGGACGCCGTGCCGCTGGTCGGCGACAACTTGCGGCTGTCGGTCAACGCCTTCTACATCACCGACGGCACGCGGTCGGTTCTCATCGACACCGGTGCCTCCAATGCCTGGCACGACCCCACCATGGGATTGATCTACGACGCGCTCGACGAAGCGGGAATCGACCGCGCGCAGGTCACCGATGTGGCCATCACACACAGGCACGAAGACCACGTGAGCGGCCTGATCGCGCCGGACGGTTCGGAGGCGTTCGCCGAACTCGAGCGCGTGTGGATCGGCGCGGGCGACACCTCGGTGTTCACGGGGCGGCTCGCGCCGATCCGCGACCGGGTCGTACCCGTGTCGAAGCAGGTCGCGATCAACGACTGGACCACTGCGATCCCGACACCTGGTCACACGCCCGGTCACACCGTCTACGACGTCAGGAGCGGCACCGGCCACCTTCTCGTCTGGGGCGACACCGTGCACGTTCCGACGCTGCAATTCGATCGGCCGAACGTGTCCTGGGAGCTCGACGGCAACCAGTCCCAGGCTCGCATTGCGCGAGCGGCCCTCCTCGAACAACTGACGCGACCACATCACTTCGTGGCCGGCGCCCACCTCGACTCACCCGGCATTGCCCGCGTCACCCCGGCCGGCGGTGGTTATGCGCTGGAATACCTCGCACCACCGATCGGCTGATCGAGCCTCAACGCTCTTTCGGCGGCCACCAGGCGCCCATGCCCAGCGAGATCAGTCGCATCTGCTGGACGGTGCGGTCGATGATGCTGTCCTGTTCGCGCGGTAGCGCCGAGATGTAGGCGACGATGCCGTCGGTGACCGTGGCGACCAGGAGGTCGGCGGCGATCTCCAGGTCGGCGGGGGCCCAGGAGTCGAGGGCGGGGATGCGGGAGAGGTCCGCGACCAGTTCGCGGACGATCAATTGGAGTTCCAGCGCAATGGATTTGCGCAGTGCGGCGGAACCGCCGTGGCGTTCCCTGGTCAGGAAGCCGAACAGTTCGCGTTTCGGCTCGACCTGCGCGAACACGAACCGCACCGTGTCGGACAGGCTCGCGTCGGGCTTGCGGCGCACCTCGCGCAGTGCGAGGCGCAACGCGGTGATGCCGTCGTCGACCAGCTGCGTGCCGAGGTCGTCCAGCGACGCGAAGTGCCGGTAGAAGGCGGTCGGCACGATCCCCGCGGAGCGGGCGATCTCACGCAGGCTCAGCGCGGCGAAGCCACGCTCGGCGGCCAGCGTCAGGGTGCCGTCCAATAGGGCCTGTCGCGTGCGCTCCTTGCGCTCGCCTCGAGTTGCTGCCTGCTCGCTCATCACGGTGAGCATACATCCGTTCACCATTCCACTTTTCCCAAGATGTTGTTCGTGTCACATGTTTTGCCGGTTGACACCGGACCCCGGTCATCAGTCACACTAGTTGAGTGTACATACGTACACTGAATTTGGAACGCAACGTCGCGGGTCCTGACTAGTCGAACAGCCCCGACCAGAGGGCACCCCGACACGAGGCACGGAGAACGAATGGTGGATCTCATCAACCTGGTGCAGACCCTGACCTCGCCACATCCGCTGGACCGCTACCTGGAACTCGTGCGCCCCACGCTCACCGCGCGGGAGATGCGCGCCGAGATTCTCCGCGTGGACCGCTCGGTCCCCGGTTCGGTGACGCTCACCCTGCGCCCGACCCGTCAATGGAAGGGCCACGCCGCCGGGCAGTACGTCCAGATCGGTGTGGTGATCAACGGTGTCCGCCACGCCCGCTGCTATTCGCCGGTCAATCCGGCGAGCGGCCGGAGCAGGCACATCCAGCTCACCGTCAAGGCGCACCCGGACGGCCTGGTATCGCAGTACCTCGCGCGCAATGCCGCGCCCGGCATGGTGGTCGACCTCGAGCCGGCCGCCGGCGTCTTCAAGCTGCCCGAGCTGCGACCGGACCGGGTGCTGCTGATCAGCGGCGGCAGCGGCATCACGCCGGTGCTGTCGATGCTGCGTACGCTGGCCGACGAGGGCTACCCGGGTGAGGTCGTCTTCCTGCACTACGCGAAATCGCCCGAGGTCGTTCCGCACCGTGCGGAACTCGACGCGATCGCGCAGCGGCACAAGAACTTTCGCATCGAGCTGCGGCATCCGTGGCGGTCCGCCACCGCTCGGATCGACGCGACGGCGCCGTGGGTCGACGTGGCACCCGCGCAATCCAGCGGGTACTTCGACTACGACGAACTGGAGCGGGTGGCACCGTGGTTCGCCGACGCGCACACCTACGTCTGCGGCCCGCAGCCGCTGATGGACGCGGTGCGCAAGATCTACGAGGCCGAGCAGCTCGACGATCGGCTGCACACCGAGGAATTCACGCTGTCCCTCACCCCCGTCAACGCGGACGACGTCTTCGGCACGGTGCGCTTCTCGGCCAGCGGCATCGCCGCGGACAACAACGGCGCGCCCCTGCTGGAGCAGGCCGAAGCCGCGGGCCTCACCCCGGAATACGGCTGCCGGATGGGAATCTGCTTCTCCTGCACCGCGGTTCGCCGCACCGGTTGCACCCGCAACCTGCGCACCGGCGAAACCGACAGTGACCCGGATCAGCCCATCCAGCTCTGCATCAACGCCCCCGTGGGCGACGTCGACATCGACATCTGACCAAGCAAAGGATTCAGCTGATGACAATCCTGACCGAAACCAAAGACGGCCCGCTGGTACTGAGCCCGGACCAGATCGAAGAACTCGGCAAGGCGCTCGACGAGCTGCGCGCCAAGGTCGTCGCCGACCTCGGCGACCGGGACCGTGAATACCTGTACTCGATCATCAAGGCGCAGCGCGGTTTCGAGATCGCCGGACGCGGCCTGATGTACCTCGGCTTCCTGCCGCCGTTCTGGCTGGCCGCGGTCGCCGCGCTGAGTGTGTCGAAGATCCTGGACAACATGGAGATCGGCCACAACGTCATGCACGGCCAGTACGACTGGATGCGTGAGCCCGGCCTGAATTCCCGTGTCTTCGAATGGGATACGGTCTGCCCGGCGGACCAG
The DNA here is from genome assembly GCF_050955855.1 of Nocardia sp. CA-128927. Taxonomy (NCBI): domain Bacteria; kingdom Bacillati; phylum Actinomycetota; class Actinomycetes; order Mycobacteriales; family Nocardiaceae; genus Nocardia; species Nocardia sp. CA-128927. Next base: position 2,496,660 of record NZ_CP192087.1, read on the forward strand.
TGGAAGCACTCGCACAACTACATCCACCACACCTTCACCAACATCCACAACAAGGACCGTGACATCGGCTACGGCATCTTACGGATGGACGAGAGCCAGTCGTGGAACGTGCTGCGCCTCGGTCAGCCGCTGTACGCCTTCGCGTTGATGGTGCTGTTCGAGTGGGGCGTGATGGCGCACGATCTCGAGGTCGAGAACATCGTGACGGGCAAGCGAAAGTGGTCCGACATCAAGAGATTGGTGGCCGGTCAGTGGCGCAAGGCCGGCAAGCAGGTGCTCAAGGATTATCTGATCTTTCCGGCGCTGACCGGTCCGCTGTTCCTCAGCACGCTCGCGGGCAACGTCTCCGCCAATCTGGTGCGCAACCTGTGGACCTTCTCGATCATCTTCTGCGGTCATTTCCCCACCGGCGTACAGACGTTCACCGAAGAGGAGACCGAGAACGAGACCCGCGGCGAGTGGTACATCCGGCAGATGCTCGGCTCGGCCAACATCACCGGCAGCAAGCTGTTCCACATCATGTCGGGCAACCTGTCGCATCAGATCGAACACCACCTGTTCCCGGACATCCCGGCCGCGCGCTATCCGGAGATTGCGCCGGAGGTCCGCGCATTGTGCGAAAAGTACGGACTGCCGTACAACACGGGATCGTTCAGTAAGCAGATCGGTTCGGTGTGGTTGAAGATTTGCAAGCTCGCGTTGCCGCCGAGCTTGGTCAAGAGCGAGTCGTCTCCCGGTGTTATCGTGATGCGTCAGCGAAAGGCAAGCGAAGTGGGCGTGTGAATGATCGGGAAATTCGAAAGTAACAAGGACCTCATTCAAGAATTGACTTCCTCCGGTGCCAAGCATGTCGGCAATATCGCGGGCATCATCGCGGGCACCGTCGCGGAGGTCACCAAGGAGATCGGTGAGTGGTTCACCGACGCGATCGAGATGAAGGAAGCCGCCGATGCGGCTCGGCGTGATGCCGAGGCGGGGCGCGACCGGGATCTCGAAAGCGACGATGATCTGGCGCCCCCGGCGCCGAAGCCGACGGTGACTACCGAGGCGCCGTTCGTCGACGCCGAGGTGGTCGAGCCGGGAGTCGACGAGACCCGCTGATCACCACACCGGCAGCCTGCGCCGGTGCTCGGTGACGTCGGTGATCAGATCCCGATATCCGTCGGTCAGTTCGGCGAGCCTGCACCACTGCAGGTGGGCTTCCCCGTCCACCTGCACCGGGTGCGTCCGCTGCTGCGGTGTTCGTCGCAAAGCTCGTTGTGCCGCAATCCATTTCGCCGCTAGTCGATCGATCACCGCGCCGAGCGTCTCGGTATGCAACGAGGCGCCGCCGCGGTGCTCGACATTGTCGGCCACCCAGGTGTCGATGCGCCCGACCAGGTCGGCCCGATGCCCGTCGATGTCCTCGATCAACAGACTGCACGCCGCGACCCGCCCCTCGGGGACGTCCGGCGCGTGCGCCGCTTCGATCGCCTTGTTTCTTCGCTCGTGACATTCGACGAGTTGTCGTGCCGCACTGAGCACGCTGTGCCGGTGCAGGTTCGGGTTGTCGGGTTCGCGGAACGCACGCAATAGTTCGGCCGGGGGTGGTAACTCTTCGGTTCCGATACGGACAGCTGCGTATTCGGTCGGCATGTGCACACACCCCTGCGTTAACGATCCAATTCTGGATGCGCCAGGGCCGAGGGGGATTTCGGGGAGGGGCACCCCTCGGCTCCGGCGCAGCCCCGCGCTCGGACGCCACCCCCCATAGTCCACCAGCACGGCAAAGAAACCGGGAAATCCGCGACGATGCGATGAGGAAGACGCCCCGAGAAATCGGGACTCTTTCAGGAAAGCGCGGTTGCCGAATCCGCGCAATAGTATGGTGTACAAATCTGAAAGCCGCTGATGAATCGTTATGATCCGTCACGGACCGGTCACGTGCGTGCACCGTCGGTATTACCGACAAGCGGGGGCGGGCGCACGGGCAGCTACCGGTTCGGCGCGGCGGCTGCGCGGGGTCCGGCGATCGGCTAGCCTCGATGTTCGTGCCTGCCTACGTGTCATCACCCGAGCTCACATTCGGGTTCATGTTCGCGCTGGAAGACCCCGAGCGAATCGGAGAGGTCGTGCGCACACTCATCGTTCGCAAGACCGTATCGGTCTTCCGTCTCGCGCGGCTGTCCGACGACGACGGACCGCCCGAGCGTTATGTGGTGAACTGGGCCGTGATACCGCAGATTTCGATCACCACCGAGGCGCCGGAAACCGATGAACTCGAGGCGCTGGGGATCATGCTGGTCAACGCATTCCTCAGTGAGGATGGCGAAGTGAGCCTGTATTCGTCGCAGGGGACCGGTCCGGCCTAGGCGTCCCATTCCGGGACGCCGAACAGCGCCATGGTGATCTGGTACAGGTGTGCGCCGAGCGTCGGCAGTGCCAGTGCGCCAGGGCCTTCCAGGCAATCGCGAATTCGATCGTCGACGGCGCCGATGAGTGCGTCGAAGATATCCGTCGGAATGTCCACCGGGATATCGCCCTCGCTGCGCCCGATCCGGAAGGCCGCGCGCATCCGGTGTGCCAGCAGCGTTTTCATCTGCCTGCGCTGCTCGGCGACGATGGGCCCGGCGACCAGGCATTCGATGTGCAGGGCGCGGGCGTAGATGCCGTTGTCGGCCAGCACCTGCAGGTAGGTCTCCAGCGTTGTGCGGATGAGCGCGCGCCATTCGGAGCGCGGCATCGCCTGCACGCTCTTGTCGAGTTCGCCGAGTACCAGCTCGACCGCGGCCTCGAAGGCCTCGGTGAAGCAGTCGTCCCGGCCGCGGAACAACTGGTAGAAGGTGCGCCGCGAGACGTTCGCGCGGGCAACGATATCGCCGACCGTCGTTTCGCCGTACCCTCTTTCGGCGACGACCTCCAGTACGCCCAGATACATCCGCATGCGCTGCGAGTGCGCCACCGCCTCCGGCGTCATGCCGTGCGTGCCGCGTGGCAGACGGCCGCGATCGACGCCAGCTTCCAATCCCATCTCCTGACAATAGTCGCTCGGCGAGCGTGATCGCGGTCATACTTGCCCTATCAGTGTGGTCCCCGTTACTCTCACATCCACCATAGGTACGCCAGTGTTTCTAAGTAGGTAGCAAGGGGTCGAGGTCGATGAGGACTGTTCGTCGTGCACTGAGTCGGGTCGGGATCATGGCGATCGCGACTGCCATGACCGCACTATGGATCGTGCCCAGCACAGCCACCGCCGAGTTGCCACCGGACGGCGGTGACCTGGGCCGGCAGTGGACCGCCGCGTACGACGGGCCGGCGAAGTATCCCGGGCCGGTGCACATCGACTTCGACGTGCCGATCACCATGAGCGACGGAACGGTGTTGAAGGCCAACATCTATCGGCCGGTCGACGCCGCCGGGCGGATCGTGGACGAACCATTGCCCACGATCATCAACCTGACCCCGTACACCAAGTTCGCGTCGCTGATCGCGGATATCGCCCTCAACATCCCGGTCCTGTCGGACGCGCTGATCCAGCTGGTCAACCGATTCGACTTCAGCGGAACGCCGTTCGACTCGATCACCGATCTCACCAAGGCGCTGGCCGGTGGCGCGCCGCGCGCGTTCGGCGCGGACCGCAAGCTGGTGCAGCATGGCTATACCTACATCGTCGCCGACGTGCGCGGCACCGGGTACTCGCAGGGCTCCTGGCAGTTCTTCCAGAGCCGGGAGAACCAGGACACCTTGGAAATGATCGACTGGGCGACCAAGCAGTCGTGGTCGGACGGCAATATCGGCATGTCCGGCATCTCCTACTCCGGTATCAATCAATTCAAGGCAGCCGAACAGAATCCGCCCGCGTTGAAGGCGATCTTCCCGATCGAGGGCAGCACGGACACGCTTACCGATGTCGCCTTCCCCGGCGGTGGACTCGGATTGTTCGGCCCGCTGTATATCGCGGGGGTCGACCTGATCTCGAATTTCCCGGACCCGGTCGGTATCGCGCTCGGCCACCTGGACTACCAATGGCTGCTGGACCGAGTGGCCACGCCGCTGGAATTCTTCGACTACATCCTGATGGCGTTGTCGCTCAACGTGGATTCGGTGCCGCAGCCGTTGAAGGACCAGCTGCTGCCCGGCAGTTCGCTGCGGTCGGCATTCACCGACGGTCATCCGGAGCGAATTCAGGTGCCGACCTTCGCCTACGGCGGGTGGCAGGACATCTTCGCCTCGTCGAGTGCCCGCTCGTTCTCGGACATTCCGCTGCCGCCGGAGCGCAAGAAGCTGATCATGGGCGACACCTATCACTTCAATCCCGGCTCAGGCCTCGGCGACCCGGGCAAGCCGCCGCGCTTGGACGTGCTCCAAATGGCTTGGTACGACAAGTGGCTCAAGGGCATCGACAACGGCATCGACCAGTACGGGCCGGTCGCGCTGTGGCAGCAGGGCGGTGGTTGGACCACCACGTCGTCGTTCCCGCGCACCGACGTGGACTACCAGCGGATGTATCTGTCGCCCACCGTCAGCGGCACCGCGACCAGCGTCTACGACGGCTCGCTCAGCGCGCAAACACCCGATGCCGCAGCACGATTGACGGTATCTCCGGTTACCGGCATCACCTCGTTGTGCTCCCGTGATGCCGCCGTCGAATCGGCCGGCGTCATCAGCCTGGCCAATTTCTGCGGCCGCGACGATCGCATCCACGAGCTCGGCGGCCTCACCTTCACCGGCGCGCCGGTCGCCGAACCCACCGTGCTGTCCGGCCCGATCAACGTGCACCTCAACACGATGTACGACAACATCGAGGGCTACTGGGCGGTGACCGTGAATGATGTTGCGCCGAACGGGCAGTCGACCGTGCTGGCCAGCGGTCAGCTCGCCGCCTCGCTGCGGGCGGTTGACGAGGACAAGAGCACCAAGGACGCCGACGGCGACTACACGCACACCGTCTACAAGCTGACCCTCGCCGATCGGCAGACCCTGGTTCCAGGACAGCCGACCACCCTCGATGTCGCGGTCAACCCGGTCGACGCCGTGCTACAGCCGGGACATCGGTTGCGCGTCAATGTGTTCGCGAGCAACTTCCCGCGCGGCTTCCTGGCGCCGCCGATGCTGTTCGACGGCGGGATCCTCAATGCGCTTGCGCCGCAACATCTCGTGCTCGATCCGTCGGCACCGAGCTTCGTGAACGTGCCGTCGAGCAGGCCGCTGGGTTAACCGCGCACGACGGCCCGGAGCAGGTGCGGGCCGGGGCGCTCCGGCGTATCGGCCGGAGCGCCCGCATAGCGGATCGCGGTGGCGGAGGGGCCGAGATCCTCGGCGACATCGAACCCGTCGCGGTGCAGCTCGGCAGCCATCTCCTGCGGGCTGAAGAAGCTGAGCCAGCGTTCGTTGATCTGGGACAGGCGCTGCTTGCGGAACTCCGCGGCAGCGTGTTCCTCAGGCGTGGAGGGGATCACCGGTTCGGCGTAGTCGAGCACCAGCTGGCTGCCCGCGGCGAGGGAGCCGAGGTAGCGCAGGGTCGAACCGACGGCAGCGCGGGTGAGGTAGACGGTGACACCGAGCCAGATCACGAACGCGGGCTCGGACAGCTCGAAATCCGTTGCGGCGATGGCCTCGTCGAGCGTCTGGTGTTCGAAGTCGACGGGTACGTAGGTCATCGAGGACGGCACCGGAATGTCGGCGTCGCGCAACCGTTTCCGCTTCCACTCCTGGGTGTCGGGGTGGTCGACCTCGAAGACCCGCAACCGCGGGTGTGGATTCCGGTAGGCGAAGGTGTCCAGTCCGGCGCCGAGGATCACGGCCTGCCGGGTGCCCGCGGCGACCGCCTCGGCGAGTGCGTCTTCGGCGAATCGTGATCGGGCGGCGACCAATAGCCGGATCCGGCCGTGCGTGTCCCGGTCGAAGAAGGAGTCGGTGAGTTCGGGCATGGTGCCGACGATCGGCACGGCGAGCGGATCGTGGAAGATCCGGCCCGCGTCGGCTACTTGGTGATGTGCACGGTAGACGGCGGCACCGAGTGCGGTGCGGCTCGGTTCTCCGGTCTGCATAGGCCGTCCCCTTCCAGGCTCGGACCGAGCCTACCGGGCGATTACGGCGGAGTTTGTGACACGCCAATCCAGTGCGTCCCTATTTGTTGGCGTGTCGGTACCCGATCGTGGCGTCGGTGGTCGCCGAATACGCGAGAATCACCTTATTCCGCACCTGGTTTGTGGCGTGGATCGAAAGCACCCGAAAGGAGCGTCGATCATGGAACCCGAAAAGCATGACTACTCTGCCGAGCCGGCCTATCCGGTCAATCCGGTTCGTGTTCGAGGAGATCTGGATCCCGCACTGTCACGGTGGATGTGGCTGGTCAAGTGGCTTTTGGCCATTCCGCATTACATCGTGCTTTTCTTTTTGCACATCGCCTACTTCGTACTCACCGTCATCGCGTTCTTCGCCATTCTGATCACCGGTAAATACCCGAAGGCGATGTTCGACTTCAATGTCGGTGTGATGCGCTGGACTTGGCGGGTCGAGTTCTACGCGCTGTCGGTGCTCGGCACCGATAAGTACCCGCCGTTCAGCCTGCAGCCGAACGCGGAGTACCCGGCCGATCTGGAGATCGACTATCCGGAGCGGCTGCATCGCGGTCTGGTGCTGGTGAAGTGGTGGCTGCTGGCCATCCCGCACTACCTCATCCTCGGCGCGATGATGAGCGGCGGCATGACGTTCTACATGTACGACGACGATGAATGGTCCGGCGCGGGCAGCATTCCGCTGATCAGCATCCTGCTGCTGGTCGCGCTGATCGGGTTGCTGTTCACCGCGCGGTACCCGCAGGGCGTGTACGACTTCGTCGTCGGCATCAGCCGGTGGACCATCCGGGTGCAGGCCTACGCCACGCTGATGCGCGACGAGTACCCGCCGTTCCGCCTCGACCAGGGTGCCCGAGAACCCGAAACCCGTTGATTCGCAAGACAACACCGAATCCGCCCGCTGACTCAGCGGGCGGATTCGTATATCCGGCGGACCACGTCCTCGATCTCCGGCTCCTCGATCGACAGATCCCGCACCTCGGCCCGATCGGAGACCAGCGCGAGCAGCTTTGCGGCCGTGGTCCTTTCCGGATCGAAGGCCAGCCGCTGCCGCATCCCACCGGCCTCGGACGCCAGCAGTTTGGCGCAGGGTAGATCGTCGATATCCGGTGTCGGCTCGGCCAGATCGACGACGAGCACGCGCCGCGCGCCCACCGTGGCCGCCAGCCCGGTCAGTGACCCGTCGTAGACCAGACGCCCGTGATCCACCACGAGCACACGGCCGCACAGCCTTTCGATGTCGCCCATATCGTGGGTGGTGAGCAGTAGTGTGGTGCCGCGGTCCGCGCGTTCGGCGCGCAGGAACTCGCGCAGCCGTTGCTTGGACAGCACATCGAGGCCGATGGTCGGTTCGTCGAGGATTACCAGTTCCGGTGAATGCAGCAGTGCCGCAGCCACTTCCGCGCGCATACGCTGGCCCAGCGAAAGCTGACGCACCGGGGTGTCCAACGTGTCGGCCATCTCCAACTGCTCGATCAGCTCGTGTTTGCGCTTACGCGCGGTGTCCGGGTCCAGCCGATGAATGGCCGCGAGGATCGAAAACGATTCGCGCAGCGGCAGATCCCACCAGAGCTGCGAGCGCTGCCCGAACACCACGCCGATCCGCGCGGCCAGTTCGCGCCGCTGCCGGACCGGTTCGAGCCCGCAGGTACGCACGCTGCCCGAGGTGGGCACCAGGATGCCGGTGAGCATCTTGATGGTGGTGGACTTGCCCGCCCCGTTGGCGCCGATGTAGCCGACCGCCGTGCCGCGTTCGATCCGGAAGGACATCCGGTCCACTGCGGTCAGCGTCTCGTGGCGCCGCCGCCAGCCGCGGCCGACCTTGCGGGACAGGATGAATTGCCGTGTCAGGTCCGCGATGTCGATGATCGCGTCCGATGAGCCGGAATCCGCCACGTTATCCGCCGCCTCCCTGATAGTGCCGAGTACCGAACCGCCAGAAACCCAGTGCGAGCAGCCACACCCAGAGCACCGCGAGCGGGGCCAGCCAGGCAAGCCACGGGGGCAGCAGCGGCGGACCGGGCAGGCCGAGCAGGGCGATGGTCGGCAGATAGGCGGTGAAGCAGACCGGGATGGCGAAGCCGAACAGCAGCCGCAGCGGCATCGGGAAGACGGTGGCGGGTTGTACCGCGGCGAACGAGCCGCCATAGGTGAAGCTGTTGGTGAGCTCGGCGCCGTCGATCAGATAGAACTGTAACCCGGCAGCGCACACGAAAACACCGCCGAACAGGGCGATGCCGCTGACCAGGGTGAGCAGCACCAGGCCGACGGCGGCCGGGCCCCAGTCGATGTCGTTGCGCAGGAACCCGAGACCGAGCACCACGATCGCGACGGCGGCGCGGGCGAAGCGCCGCAGCGAGATGTCGCTGGTGATGAGCTGGAGCAGCAGTGGTTGCGGGCGTAGGTGATACGCGTCGAGCTGGCCCATCCGGATCAGGGTCGGCAGCGTGTCGAGATGGCCGAACAGCACCTGGGCCAGCGCGAAGGTGGACTGACCGAACCCGAACAGCAGCAGCGCGGCGTTCAGATCGAGGCCGCCGAGCACCCGCACGTTGTGGAAGATCACCCACACCTCGGCGAACTCGACCAGGCCGATCAGAAACGCGCTGAAAACCTCACTGACGAAAGACAATCGATAGGCCTGCTGGGCGCGGATGCGGGAGCGCAACACCGCCGCGTACGGGGTGAACCAGGTTCCGGCCAGCTCAGCCACCCTGCACCTCCAGTTTGCGCCGCCCGGCGGCCAGCAGTACGCGGCCGATACCGCCGACCACCAGCACCCAGAACACCTGGACGGCAACCACACTCACCGCCGCCAGCCCGGTGATCCGGCCGGACAGCACATCGATGGGCGATTGCAGGATCGAGGGGAACGGCGTCGCCTGCGCGATAGTGCGCAGCCAGCCGGGGAACATGTGCACTGGCACAAACAGTCCGGCGAGGAACGTGCCGGTGACCTGATACAGCACCCGGATGCCGCGGGTCTCCACTACCCAGAAACCGATCAGCGCGACGGCGAACAGGCAGAGGAACGAAATAGCAACGGCGAGCAGCACACTCACCGCACCGAGCAGGTAGGGACCGGGTGTGTTCGGCATGGCGAGCCCGAAGGTGAGCACGCCGATCAACACGCTCGGCACCCCGCGCGGCAGGATGGTGCACGCCGCGCGGCCGAGATCACCGGCGAGGTAGCCGATCTGGACGTCGACCGGCCGCAGGAAATCGATCGCGATATCGCCGTTCTTCACCCGATCGGCCAGGTCCAACGGCGGTCCCATGAACTGCATCGCACCGAGCAGGCCCTGCGAGAGCCACACATACGCGCCGATGGAACCCTCGGTGTAGCCGCCGAAATCGCCGGTGGCCCGCACCGCCGCGAGCATCACCGCCGCGCGCACGAAGCCGAAAACACAGTTGGTGAACAGCCCGGCGAACATGGCCAGCTTGTACTGCGATTGCCGTCGAAAACCCGCGCGCGCGAGCTGTGCGTATACCGCGAAAGCGCGCCACAGCTGCCCTGTCGCGATGAGCCGCACCTCCCCGTCTGCTCTGTCGCGCACAAAGAGTCAAGCCTAATACTTGCCGGAAGGCGCGCGGAACCCCTTCCGGCGGTTTTTGGAAAAGTGCTGCACGACGATCGCCGCAGTGTTAGAAACACAGTCACTTCAGATTGTGTGAGAAGGATCGCCGATGACCGCCGCCGGGATGACCGTTTTCGAGGCCCTCGAATCCAATGTGCGCGGCTACTGCCGGTCCTGGCCCGCGGTGTTCGACACCGCGAGCGGCGCCTGGCTGCGCGACGAGAACGGCAAGGAGTACCTGGACTTCTTCGCGGGCGCGGGTGCCCTGAACTATGGCCACAACAATCCGGTGCTGAAACGGGCACTGCTGGACTACATCGCCGGGGACGGCATCACGCATGGGCTGGACATGTCGACCGTCGCCAAGCGCAGGCTGCTGGAAACGCTGCGTGACACGGTGTTCGGTCCGCGCGGGCTGGACTACAAGGTGCAGTTCCCCGGGCCGACCGGGGCCAACGCGGTGGAGGCCGCGCTCAAGCTCGCGCGGAAGGTGACCGGACGAGCGCAGGTCCTGAACTTCACCAACGCCTTTCACGGCATGTCGCTCGGGGCACTGTCGGTCACCGGCAACGCCGCCAAGCGCGCGGGCGCCGGGGTGCCGCTGCCGCACGCCATGCCGATGCCCTACGACGGCTACCTCGACGCGCCCGACGAGCTGGGCTGGATGCGGCGCGCGCTGGACGACCCGTCCTCCGGCGTGGACCGGCCCGCCGCGGTGATCGTGGAGACGGTGCAGGGGGAGGGCGGCGTGAATGTGGCGCGCGCGGACTGGCTGAGGCAGCTGGCCGAACTGTGCGCGGCCCGCGGCATCCTGCTGATCGTCGACGACGTGCAGATGGGTTGCGGCCGGACCGGTCCGTTCTTCTCCTTCGAGACCGCGGGGATCCGCCCCGACATCGTCACGCTGTCGAAGTCCATCGGCGGCTACGGATTGCCCATGGCGCTGGTGCTTTTCAAACGCGAGCTGGATCAGTGGGCGCCGGGCGAGCACAACGGCACCTTCCGCGGCAACAACGCGGCCTTCGTCACCGCGCGGGTCGCATTGGAGCACTACTGGTCCGACGCGCGGCTCGAGTGCGCCACGCTGGCGAAGGGTGCGCGGCTCGAGCGGGAGCTGACCGGCCTGGCCGCGGCCGTCCCCGGCGTCCGCGTCCGGGGCCGCGGGCTGGTGCAGGGCCTGGCCTTCGACGATGCCTCGCTGGCGGGCAAGGTCTGCCAGTCCGCGTTCGACCGCGGCCTGCTGGTGGAAACCTCTGGCTCGGCCGGCGAAGTGGTGAAACTGATGCCGCCGCTGACGATCACCGATGCCGAAATCGGCCACGGCCTGGACCTACTCGCCGCCGCCGTGACCGCCGTCTGCCACTGACCGCCGCGCACGTATTTGCCGCCCGCGCACGGATTTGCTGGAAGAATCGTGCGCGGCGCGCGAGTTCAGGCGCGTCGGCCGGTCCCGGCGGCATCGCTAGCGCATGACATTGCGTGCGATGGTTGCCATACTCAGGCGGCACGGACTCGCGCGGATCGGACACAGTGTCCAGGTCGCGCAGTAGGCTTGTCATCGAATCATGTCGCGGTAGCGAAAGACTGGGAACCCGGGAGGGGAACGGTGGACACGCTGAAGCTGGATCCGGCGGCGGTGGCCGCTTACACCGCGATCGCGGACGCGGTCTCCCAACAGTTGGCCTCGGCGGCGGCGGTCGCCTCCGGGGCGGTGAATCAAAACCAGCTGGCCACCGATCTCGGCCTGGTCGGCGCGGATTTCGCGGCGCGCTTCACCACGGCGGTGTCCGAACATGCCCAGGCGTTGTCCACGGCCGGACAACTCGTCGGCACCTACGGCGAGATCCTTCGTGGCTACAGCACGAACATGCAGGGTATCGATACCGACACCGCGGGCGCGCTCGACAAGACAGGGGAGGCCCTGACATGAGAAGCCTTTCCGGACTACGCAGGCGACCGGCGGCGGCCCAGCCGCGCACCGAAACCGCCGCACCCGCCACCACCTACCTCGACCCCAACGTGGATCCGCCGATCGTCGCGGCGCTGGTCCGCCCGCTGCTGCAGTTGCGATCCACCCTCGGCACCGGTGTCGGCGTCCCGAACCAGACCGCGACCAGCGCGCTGTCGTCGGCGTCGACCCAGGCCGCCGATGTAGAAGGCCCGCATCGCGACGGCCTGCACGCGCTGGAGTCCACCTGGACCTCGCGCGGCGCCGACGCCGCGGTGCCCGCGCTGCGCACCACGCAAACCGAGATCGGCGAAATCTCCGACCGGGGACCGGCTTACCTCAGCGTGCTCGGCGACGCGCACGCCACCAGCGCCCGCGCCGCGAAGACGGTGGACCAGATCATCGCCGACTTCCGCCGCGACGCGCGCGAGATCCTCGGCAACGCCACCGCGGCCCCGGACACCGACGCGGTGATCGCGCGGGCGACCCAGGCCCTGCGGGACGCGCTCACCACGGTCAATGTCGCGCAGACCGAGATGGACGACCACAGCAGGCGACTGGACGAGATGGGACCGCTGACGGTCACCCAGCCGTCCGGTGTCACCGCCGCACAGCCCAACGCATCGGGTCAGTTCTTTCCCGGCGGCACAAGCCAATACGTCCCGGGTGGCACAGGCCAGTACTACCCCGGCAGCACGGTCCCCGGCATCGGCGGCACCGGGCAGCCGGTGGATCCGGCGGTGGCCGCCCAACTCCAGCTGCAACAACAGCTCATCTCCGCCGGTGTGCAGGTGGGTACCGCCGCCATCAACGCGGGCGTGGACATCGGCACGAACATCATCGACAAGATCGCCGGAGTCGGCACGCACATCATCGACAAGGTCGCCGAGGTCGGCACGCACGCCATCGACACCGTCGCGGCGGGCGCGGACAAGGCTGTCACCGAGGCGATCCGCCCCGGCAGCACCACCGGTGATCAGTCGAGCGGATCGACCAACTCGAGCACCTCGCCGAAGCTGTTCGACTTCGGCGCGGGCGCGAAGCCGTCCACTCCGTCGCAACCGTCCGGCCCCGGCACGGTGATTCCGCCGTCGCAGAACGGGTCAGCCCCGTCGGCGAAAGTGGAGGCACCGGCGCCCGAGTCGCGGCCCGCACCCGCGCCCGCCCCGGAAGCACCGGCGCCGTCGGACAATCCGTCGCGGTCCGCCAGCCCGGACCAGCAGTCCCATCCGGGAACCGATGGGGGCGTGGCGATGCCACCGCCGCCGCGCGCGGACGATCCGGAGCACAAGCCCAAGGACGGTCAGCTCGGTGTCACCGTGCCGACCGCCGCCGTCGCGGTGACCCCAGTACTCGGCGACTACGACGATGACACCCTCTGATCCGAACTCTCCGAGTCGGCCAGCGGGGCAGGGCAATCCGTTCGACATGGGGCTGCCCATGCTGCGCACACCCGTCGGCAAAGCCAAGAAGCGGCGGCGACCGTCCGGTCGCCGCGCGCCGGTGCGTCGCCGAGATCCGGAGGTCGCCGTGTCCGAGCCACCGACCCCGGGCCACGCGGATCGACCGCGGCGGACCGGGGACTGGGAACAATGGCTCGACCCGCCACGCCCGGCCGAGCCGCCGGTGGAACCGCCGATCGAGGACGATCGGCGCGGCCTCCGCGCCGACGAGTACGACGCCGACGGCTACGAAGAGGACGTCAATCCGGCGCCCGCGATCATCAATCGGTCCGGCATTCACCCCGGTGTCCCACTGCGCCACCCCACCAGGCGGCGTGATCCGCAGCGCGGCAACAAGGTGCTCGCGGTCCTGATCGTGCTCGGTATCGGGATCGCGGTCGTCTCGATCCTGCTCGCCGCCGTGCACGGATTCGGCAAGCACAGCCCGTCGGCCGCGACGACCCCGACCGCCTCCTCCCTCACCGCTACCGTGCCTGCGAAGAACTCCGCCGGAACCAGCGCTGCGACAACAACTGTGCCCGCGCAACCCGCGGCCATCGCGACCCAGGGCTGCGAACAGAAGCGCAGCCAGGACGCCGTTTCCGGTACCGACCCCGGTGGCACCGCCAACGGTCCGGACGCGATCCTCGCCTTCGAATACGCGTACTACGTGGAACGTTCCGGCTACCGGGCCCGTGCGGTGGTCGCCGACAACGCCATCGTGTCGCCCGCCGAGCAGATCCAGCGCGGCATCAACCAGATCCCGGTCGGCACCCGCTACTGCGTGCAGATCACCCGGACCCGCGACGGCGACGACGGTCTCGCGCACTGGGAAGTCCGGCTCACCCAGCAGTACCCCGGCGAGCAACCCAAGACCTTCACCCAGCTCATCACCACCCGCACGGTCGCATCCCGAACCCTCATCACCGCGATCGCCTCCGCCTGAGCGTCATTCGCGGGTCCGGCGCCACGGCAGCAGCAGGGGCGTGGCCAGCATCAGGACCGCCCCGATGGCGATCGCGGCGCGGCTGCCGGTCTGGGTTGCCAGCACGCCCCACAGGACGGTGGCCGCGGCGGTGGTCACGCGGGCGGTGATGGTCCAGGCGGTGAGGACGCGAGCGACCTTGTCGTTCTGCGTGTGCAGCAGGCGGTAGGTGACCAGGGCGGGGTTGTAAATGCTTATGCAGGTGATCATTCCGAACTCGATGGCCATCACCAGCAGCAGTCCCATCGCGCCCGGCTGCACGAAGGGCAGACCGAGCAGCCACGGCACGCGCGCGACACCGAAGACGAGCAGGATCTGGCGTTGTCCGTAGCGGCGAACGAGCGGGCGGGCCAGCCGGGCGCCGATGATCCCGCCGAGGCAGGGCACGCCGAAGCCGAGACCGTACTGCCACGGTGCGAAGCCGAGGTCGTTCAGCATCAGATACGCCAGCAGCGGCGCCGTTGCCATGATCAGCGTGTTCACCAGCACTGTGTTGCACATGAGCAGGCGCAGTAGGGGATTCGCGGCGATCGTGCGCCAACCCTCGGTGATCTCGACCAGGCGGGACGGCGCCGCGGGCCGATCCGGCGGGCCTGCCTCGGGGACCTCGATCGAACGAATACACAAGGCGGACAACACAAAACTGACCGCGTTCAGCACCACGGTGACGACGGGGCCCACCACGCCGATGAGTACACCGCCCAACGGGGGCCCCACCGCCGTCGAGACCCAGGTCGCGGTCTCGAAACGGCCATTGGCCGCCAACAAATCATCCTGGGCGACAAGGCCTTTCAGATGCGCACTGCTGGCGCCGAGGAAGACGATGTCGGCGACCGCGACGACCACCGCCACCGCAAGGAGCTGTGGATAGCTCAGCGCGCCCGCGAAGTACGCGACGGGCACGGTCAGCAGCACCAGGAACCGAAGCAGGTCGGCCCGCACCATCAGCCGCCGTTTGGGCTGGAACTCGATCCACGCACCCAGCGGAACCGCGAGCACCGCACCCACCGCCCCGCCCGCGGCCGCGATCAACGACACCTGCAGCGCGCCGACATGCAGCACCAGGATGGCGATCAGCGAAAAGGCGTCCAGCGCAAGGAATGTGCCCAACGTGCTGACCGCGAACCCGCGCCACAGTCGCTCGAAGTCCCGGCCGAGACCGCCGCCCACCGCCGCCCGGGTCGCTATCCGATTGTTGACCATCCCAGCGATCAAACCCCGCGGCAGCGCCCTAGGCAAACCCCCGAGTTCCTCCGGCGCGCCCGAGATCACCGGTGTCCGTCATCGGCCGGACCCGGTATTCGGGGCTGCAATCTATACCAGGTACCGGCGTGCCGTTGATTTATGACATTGATTGCCAATTCTTCGGAATGGTTCCGGCGTCGAACGGGCGAAAACGGTGCCGGTCAACCCGCGCGGCCAAACGCGGCGGAACTCGGGGGCCGTTCGGCACTTGTTTGACGGCCAAGTGTCTGCGAAGGTGGTGCATACTCGGATAGTTTCAATTTCTATCAGTTCGATGTAGAAGGCGGGTCGACAGATGATGTCGGTGCTGTGGATCATCCTGCCTTACAGCGCGTTTCTATCTTTTATCGTCGGTCACCTGTGGCGCTACCGGCACGATCGATTCGGCTGGTATGCCACCAGCCCGGAACTCGATCGGGCGCAGCGGATCGGGGCGATCGCGTTTCGCGTCGGGATGGTCGGCGTAGTCGTCGCCCGGATCACCGATCTGGCCATGTCCGGGCCGCATTCGCACCCCGATGGCGCGATCTACGCCACTATCACGGTCATCGAGATATGCGCCCTCGCGTCCGCGACGATCGGCGCGGTGTTGTTGTTCGTGCCGGACATGATCGGCAGCCCGGCCCGGTCCGCGATCAGTCCGTTGGATCGCATCACCTTCCCGATCCTGGTCGCGGGCCTGCTGACCTGGGTGGCCATCAAGTTCGACCCGAACTCCTCCGATGACGGATATCGCACCGCCGAAACGTTGTTCGCCTGGTTCCGATCCTTGTTCACGCTGCACCCGCGACCGGAAGCCATGGAGCACGCCCCCTTCATCTACCAGGCGCGCGGCCTGGTGCTGATGCTGTTCATCGCGATCTGGCCCTACACCCGCCTCGCGAGCATCATCATGGAGCCGGTCCACCGCCTGATCCGGCGAATCCGGCCCGCGTCCCCGGCAAGCCCCACCCGAGAACTGTCCGCCCCGCATCGCATGTGACCCGCCAGCGGCACCAGAGCTTTTGCGGTAACCGACCAGCGCGCCATAGATCGCCGGGTTACTGTGCCACCCAATGGCTTTGGTGTTCGAGACGTCGCGGGGCGAGCAACCACTTGTGCACCGAGTTCCTGCGTTCCGTCGTGGCGATCGCCGCGGGTTCCGTCGGCATGGCTGGCGCCGCAAAGAAGTACAAGACCGACCAGTGTGCGCCATACTGCTGGTCGGACACAATGACAGCTCGCCGGGCGTTACCCGCACTTCCACAGCTGTTCCCGGACGACGGAAGGCGGGCCCATGGCGGATGAGCAACTGGACGCGGGCGGTTCGATCGAGCGCCGCACCATCGAGGTGATTCCCGACGCCGAGCGGCACGGCACCCCGTTCAGCCAGTTCACCCTCTGGTTCGGGGCGAACATGCAGATCACCGCGATCGTCGACGGTGCGCTCGCGGTGGTGTTCGGTGCCGACGCGCTGTGGGCGATCGTCGGCCTGCTCATCGGGAATGTGCTCGGCGGCATCGTGATGGCGCTGCACTCGGCGCAGGGGCCGCGGCTCGGTTTGCCCCAGATGATTTCCAGCCGTGCGCAATTCGGCGTTTTCGGGGCCGTGCTGCCGTTGCTTCTCGTTGTCGTGATGTATCTCGGGTTCGCCGCGACGGGCACGGTGCTGGCGGGTCAGGCGGTGAACAAGATCTTGCACATCGACAGCGCGACCGTCGGCATTCTCGTCTTCGGCGCGCTCACCGCGGTGGTGGCGGTGACCGGTTATCGGCTGATCCATATCGTCGGCCGGATCGCCACGGTGGTCGGCGTCATCGGCTTCACCTATCTCGCAATCCGGCTCTTCACCGAGTACGACGTCAGTTCCTACGTCGGTGTGAAGCCGTTCGACATGGTGACGTTCGTCCTCGCGATCTCGCTGGGCGCGGGCTGGCAGCTGACTTTCGGGCCGTACGTCGCCGACTACTCGCGTTATCTACCCCGTTCGACCAGCGACAAGACCACCTTTTGGGCCACCTTCGCGGGTAGCGTGCTCGGCTCGCAATGGTCGATGACGTTCGGCGCGCTGGTAGCCGCAGTAGCGGGAAAAGCGTTCCTGGGCAATCAAGTCGGCTTCATCGGCGGACTCGCGGGCCCGTCCGCGCTCGCGCTGCTGATCTATCTGGTGATCGTGGTCGGCAAGCTGACGGTGAACTGTCTCAACGCCTACGGCGGGTTCATGTCGATCCTGACCTCGGTGACCGCGTTCAACCGGCAGTCACGCACCACACCGTTCGCGCGCGCCGCCTACATCGTCGGCTTCACCGCGGTGTCGATGCTCGTCGCGATCGGGGCCAGCGCCGACTTCCTCGGCAACTTCAAGAACTTCGTGCTCACCCTGCTGATGGTGTTCACCCCGTGGAGCGCGATCAACCTGATCGACTACTACCTGATCTCGCGCGAACGCATCGACATCCCCGCGCTGTACGACCCGGACGGCCGCTACGGGCGCTGGAACATCACCGCCCTGGCCTGCTACACCCTGGGTGTGCTTGCCCAGATCCCGTTCCTGGCGCAACAGCTCTACACCGGCCCGATCACCGAAAAGCTCGGCGGCGCAGACATTTCCTGGATCGTCGGCATCGTGTTCACCGCCGCGATCTACTACCCGCTTGCTCGGCGCAGCAGTGACCCGCCGGATCGGATGATCTATCCGGCGGGCACCGTGCACGCGGCCGCGCCCGTGTGAGAGCACGGCGGGTAGCTCAGACCCGGGCGCGTACGAACTTGTAGATCACCAGCAGGATCACCGCGCCGACGATGGCACCCAGGAACGCGTGGTTGACCGGCGGCTGGAGGGTGAACTTGTGCGGCGCGAACACCAGGCTGCCTAGCGTGCCGCCGACGTATCCGCCGATGATGCCGAGCACGATCGTGCCGATCCAGCCGAAGTTCTCCTTGCCGGGGACCAGCAGGCGTGCGATTGCTCCGGCGATGAGACCGATGATGATCATCGAGATGATGCCCATGGATTCGCTCCTTGAAACTCACAGGGTGTGACGCACGGGAGACGCCGCGATCAGTGTGCGGGATACCCGAGCTCTACGGGCGGTAATCGCGCGCCGTGTACGTATCAAATGCCGGAAGTTCACTTCGCATCCAGCATCGGCGCGAGGTAGCGGCGGGTGAAGTCGCGGGCCTGCTCGGCGGTGTCGAGTTCGATGGCGGTCGGCTGGGTGAGGATGAGCGACAGGGTGATTCGAATGTGCAGCTCCGCCACGGTGCGCAGGTGCCGCAGGTCGTCCGCCGAAATGGCGGCGTCACCGTAGAACTCGTGCCGCCAGAGGGTGACGCAGAACTCGCGGAAGGTGTCGACGATGGGGCCCGCGCCGACGGTGAGCGCGGGCAGGATGGTTTCCGGCTCCGTCTCCAGCAGCCGTCGCAGCAGCGGGTGATCGCGCAGAAATTCGACTGTGTAGGCGGCACTTTCGGCCATCCGGTCGGCCACCGTCGCCTGCGTGCTCGTCGCCGCGGTGCTGCCCGCGAGGTACTTGCGCAGCTCGGACACCAGCACCGCCTCGGTGAGCGCGGATTTGCTGGGGAACTTCCGATACACCGTCGCGCGGCCGAGCCCCGCCCGCTTGGCGACGTCTTCCACGGTCGACCGGCGCCAGCCGACCACGGTCATCTGCTCGAAGGCGGCCGCGAGGATTCGCTCGGTCACCTCGTCGGCCTCGTCGAGTAGTTTGAGCACCTCGGGATCGGGTGTTGCCAACTTGTTCAGCAGCGTGTCCCTGGTCACTCGCGTCACTGCGCTCCTTGTCATGGTCGGCGAGTCAACAGTACCGTCGAGACAAACAGGCGACCAATGTCTCGCTTGTCTCAATTGGAGACAGGAGTGTCCGTGACGTTGACCTGCGGGGATATGCATTAGAGCAACGATTGCAACACAACGATCACATAGTGTTGCATTAGCGGCTTGCCGGGCTTACGGTAAGCCTCATGAAGCAGAGCATCGCCGCTCTTCTTGCCGCCGGGATCTTCGGCAGTGCGGACGAGGACGCAGACCGGACCGTGACGCGGATTCTCGACGCCGCCCTCGTGGAGGCGGCCTCCGCCGGGATCTCGCGCCTACGGATCGATGCGGTCGCGCGGCGGGCCGGCATCAATCGGACCACCGTGTATCGCCGCTTCGGTGATCTCGACGGTCTGATCGAGGCGCTCACCATGCGGGAGGGAAAGCGCATGGCCGACACCGTCTTCCGGGCCGTCGATGGCGTACCCGATCCCGCGGGCAAGCTGGTGGAAGGCTTCGTCGCCTGCATGCGGATGGCCCGTGAGCATCCGGTCATCGCGCGCACCGCGGCCCTGGAGCCGGATCAACTCGTCGCTGCCGGGCTGGCCGATGACGCCGCGCTCCTGCGGCTCGGTAGCGCTGTTGTCGCCGAGCAGATCCGGCAAGCGCAAAATGATGGTCACGCAACACATTTGGATGCGGACGAGGTGGGTCGGAGCGTCGCGATGTTCTTCGCGGCCTGTGTGCTGATGCCGACCGCGCAGGGGATCGACCTGCGCACCGACGAGTCCATCCGCGCCTACGCGCGACGCACCTTGGCACCCATGGTTTTCGGAGCGAGCGCGTAGCTCGGCAGTGAGAGGAAGGCACACCATGAGCAACCACGACGCGGTGGTTCCACACGAGGACTACGGCTTCTTCGGCCCGGACTCGGTGTCCTGGAAGGTATTTCTGTATCCGACCGCGCTGTCGATCGGGTTTCAGCGGACCGTCGTCACGGAGATGTACGAGCCGTTCCTGCTCGCCTCGGTGAACGACACCGGCGCGGTCAGCAAGCGGCCCTCGCTGCGCTACGACCGGACGCTGCAGTACATGGCGACCGTCACGTTCCACGACAGTCGCTCGGTGCTGAAGGCGTCGGACATCCTGGTGAAGATTCACTCGAAGATCACCGGCACCGAGCCGATCAGCGGATTGCGTTACGACGCCAACGATCCCGAAGCCCAGCTCTGGATCCACCTGACCGCATGGCATTCCGTTCTCTACACCTACGAGAAGTTCGGGCCGGGCAAGCTCAGTCCCGAAGAGGAGCAACAGTATTGGGCGGAATGCGTCCGCGCCGCGCAATTCCAGACCATCAACCTGGACGACGTGCCCCGCTCGCGCGCGGAGATGCGGGCCTACTACGCACGCATGCGGCCGATCCTCGCCGCCACCGAGGCGACGCAGCAGCACGTCGAGCAGCTGCTCGACAGCGCGTCCACGCTGCTGCCCGATTCGGTGCTGTGGTGGCCGGTCGCCAAGCTCACCCAGGGATTGTTCCGGCGGGGGACCATCGCGACCCTGCCGCGCTGGATGCGCAAGATGGGTGGCGTACAACAATCGCCGGTGACCGACGCGCTCGTCACGGTCACGCTGCGAGCCCTGTTCCGGCTCGTCGCGCAAAGCGTTGAGGCACAACGCTTCATCATCCGGCTGGGCAGTCCGCTCACCGCACCGGTCGTGGATCCGATCTTGTGCGCGGTACCCCCGACGAACCCGGTCGTCTGGACACCGGAAGAAGCCCGCGCCCACTACGGAATGGTTCGGCCCGTTGAGCAGTACGACAGGATCCGCGCCGCCCGCGCCGAAACGTCACTGCCCCAGCACGCTGCCGCCGACGGCAGCGAACCACTGCTCGCCTTCGGCTGAGACGTTCAGCTCAGGCGGAGGTCGGCGGCGCCGAGCAGCGTTGTCACCTGATCGGCGGGCATCGGGTAGTGGAAGTGCCAGCCCTGGGCGGTGTCGCAGCCGAGGTCGCGGAGTTGGTCTGCCTGGTGGCGGGTTTCGACGCACTCGGCGGTGACGGTGAAGCCGAGGGCGTGGGTGAGATCGATGATGGTCTCCAGTAGGAGCAGATCAGTAGGGCTCGCGGTGTCCGGCGTGCGGATGCGCTGGATGAAGGGGCCCGCGAGTTTGACCACGTGCAGCGGGAGTTGGCCGAGGTAGGCCAGGTTGGAGTAGCCGGTGCCGAAGTCGTCGATGGCGATGCGGACACCGGCGTCGGCGAGGGTGTGCAGGGCGCGCAATGGCCGTCCGGTGGTTTGCATGAACGCGCGCTCGGTGAGTTCCAGTTGCAGCAGGCTGGCGTCCATGCCGGTTTCCGCGATCACCTGTTGCACGTGGTCCAGCCAGGCGGGATCGGCCACCTCGGCGGCGGAAACGTTGACGCTCACGGTCGGGGTGTGCGGGAAGCGGTCGTGCCACTCGCGGCTGGCGCGGCAGGCGGTCTCCAGCACCACGGCGCCGAGCGCGCCGATGTGACCGTTGTCCTCGGCGATTTCCACGAACCTGGCCGGGCTGAGGATGCCGAGATCCGGATGCCGCCAGCGCACCAGCGCCTCGACCGCGACGGTCCGCTCGCTGGTGAGCGAGACGATCGGTTGGTAGTCGAGGTAGAATTCGCCGTGCCGCAGCGCGGACGGCATGGCCGCGGACAGTTCGGCGCTGGTGTGTTCGCGGCGGCCACGGTCGGCGTCGAAGATCGCGTACCGCCCGCGCCCCGCGGCCTTGGCCCAGTACATGCTGGTGTCGGCCGCCTGCAGGAACTCGCCCGTGGACAGGCGGTCGGCGCGTTCCTCCATCACGCCGATGCTCGCGGTGACGGTCAGCTGGTGCTCGTGTACATAGAACGGTTGCGCCAACGCGTGCAGCACGGTCCTGGCCACATTGGCCATTTCGTCGACACCGGTGGAATGCGGTATGAGCACGACGAATTCGTCGCCACCCATCCGCGCGACCAGCTGATCGGTCCGCGAGACACAGGCATTCAGCCGCGCGGCGACCTGCGCGAGCAGTTCGTCACCGACCGCATGACCGAAGGTGTCGTTGACGGTCTTGAAGTGATCGAGATCGATGTAGCAGATGCCGACCCTGGCGCAGTCGGCGAACGCGGCGGTGAGCGCGTCGAAGAAGCGGGATCGGTTCGGCAGCCCGGTCAGCTGGTCGTGGTGCGCGCGGTACTGCAACCGTTCGCGCAGCGCGCGGCGCTCGGACACGTCCTCCACCAGCACCAGCGTGTACTGCGGCCGGCCCTGCTCGTCGCGGATGAGCGAGACGTTGATGTGGGTCCACACCGTGCCGCCGTCGCGGTGCCGGTAGGCCTTCTCCAACTGCACGTTGTCGTATTTGCCCGCGAGCACCCCGGCGTATTTCTGCCACATGTCGGGTCCGTCGTCGGGGTGGGTCAGATCGGTGACCGACAGCGAGCACATCTCCTCGGGCCGATAGCCGAGCATGGCCGCGAAGGCGTTGTTGACCTCGATGATCCGCCCGGTCATATCGGAAAGCCCGGTGCCGATCCCGGCCTGCGAGAACACCGCCCGCAACCGGGCCTCGCTGGCCCGCAGCTGCTGTTCGACCACTCGGCGGGCGGCGATATCGGCGGAGCGGACACTCTCCTGCTCGGCGAGCAGCCACGCGCGGAAGGCGCGCAGATAACCCGTGGCAAAGGCGCCCAGCAACTCGGCAGCTCGACCGGCGGGGACCGCGCCGCAGCCGAGCAGGTAGGCGTTGAGCACGGTGAGACTGCGTCCGAGTACCTCGTCGCCGACGAAATGCGAGCGGGCCAGCTTGCCGCCGAGTTCGGCGACACGTTCGGCGGGCGCCTGGCCGGTGGCGGCCGTGACGAATTCCTTGGCCAGGGTGGAGAGCAAACTGCGGGTTTCGGCCGAGCTCATGGGCACGACGTGATTGCGCGGACCGCCACCGAGTGCGGCCGCCCATTGCCCGGCCAGTTCCGCGTGCGGCCCGCCAGGATCTGAACCGCTCCCGGCATCCCACGCCATAAGCTCTGATGGTAGTCCGATTTGCGGTCTTCCGCCCAACTGCGCGTGCCCGTGAACACCGCTACGATGACGATGCTTTCGTCGCCGGGCGTGCGACGATTCGAGAAGGGTTGGCGATCGATGACCAGACCGAGTTGGGCTCCCGAGGGTATCGATCTCGATCGTCCCAGCGCCTCCCGCGTCTACGACTACTTCGTCGGCGGCATGCACAACTTCGAGATCGACCGGATGCTCGCGCGCCAGATCGAGGAATTCACCCCCGGTGTCGGCGAGACCATGCGCGCCAACCGCGATTTGCTGCGTCGATGCGTGCGATTCCTGGTCGACGAGGGCATTACACAGTTCCTCGATATCGGCTCGGGCATCCCGACGGTTGGCAATGTGCACGAGGTGGCGCAGGCGGTAAACCCCTCGGCGCGTGTGGTTTACATCGATATCGACCCGGTCGCGGTCGCGCACAGCCGGGCCATCCTGGACGGAAATCCAGCTGCCACTGTCGTCCAGGCCGACATCGGCCAACCCGACACCATTCTGTCCGACCCGCAGGTTGCCCAGCTGCTCGATTTCGACCAACCGGTGGCCGTGCTGATGCTCGGCGTGCTGCATTTCGTGGCCGACGACGCCGACCCGGTCGGCTGCGTCACCCGCCTGCGCGACGCGATCGCCCCCGGCAGTTACCTCGCGATCACGCACGCCACGGCCGACGGGCAACCCGCCGAAGTCCTGGAAGCGCAAAAGCTTTCCGGCCGCACCTCCACCGAGATCGTGCTGCGCGCCAAGCCCGACATCGCCGAATTCTTCCAGGGCTGGACGCTGCTCGAGCCCGGCCTGGTCCATCTGCCGCTGTGGCGCCCCGACAACGCGGCCGATGTCGGCGAGAACCCGGAACGCTCGGGTGCTTACGGCGGGGTCGCCCGCAAGGACTGAGTGCGTTCGGCTCAGGCGATCGCGGTGCGCAGGGCGAACCAGCCGGTCGCCGGGTCGGCAAAGCCGTGGTAGGTCAGGCGGATTCGTTGGTCTACCGCGAAATGGCGGTAGACGGCGAGCATGGCGCGGCGCATCGCCTCCTCTTGGAAGTCTTCGGTGCGGCGGAAGCCGATGGCACGCTCCGGGAGCTGGGCGAGCCGGGTCATTTCGGCGGGGTCATCGAGGTCGAGGCCGACCGGTGCGGTGTCGGTGATGTGGCGGTCGTGCAGGATGGTGCGGATTCGGCGCGGATCGGGTGGGCCGGATAGGAACGCTCGGAATTCGGCGTGCACCAGCGGGCCGCGCTGGGCGGCCGAGTCGGATTGGACCAGGTCGACCAGGTCCGTGTCGGGGGTCGGCGTGGCAGCGGCGACCGGTGCTTGTTCGAGCAGATGCAGGATGCTGCCGCCGGGGATCAGCGGCTCGGGGGCGAGGAACAGCGTGACGGTGGGGCAGTCGCAACCGTGGCCGAGCAGGCAGATTTTCCGGTGCGATGGATCGGGCATGTGGCCTCCTCCATGGAAACGGGCCGAATGTTCCGGCCCTGGACGGATCGGGACTTCGAGAGATGCCGATCGCTGAGTTGCCGTGGCGCTCCGACGGTCGACCGTGCCGCAGTTCCTCAGTGTAGGAGCCCGCCCCTGCCTGCGTATATAGGTACGGCGCGCCGGTTTTGGCGCGGGCCGGGTCAGCGCACGGGGAAGTCGAAGAAGGTCTTCGGGAACGGCTCGTCCTTCAGGGTGAAGTGCCACCATTCCTCGGCGAGGTTGGTGAAGCCGTGTTCCTCCATCAGCTCGGCCAGCAGCGTGCGGACGGCCCGCTGGGTGCCGCCGACGGCCGGGTTGGCGGTGTGCGCGGCGGGGTCGAAGCAGTCGTAGCCGGTACCGAAATCGAGCATGTTGTCGTGGAACCGCTGGTCGACGGGCAGGAAGCATTCGCGCAGCGGATCACCCTCGCGATACGGCTCGGGATCGGCGGCGGGCAGCGCGACGATCGCGAGGTCCACCGTGCTGCCGCGACTGTGCCCGGACTTCTCGGCGATGTAGCCGTCGCGGAACAGATTCGCCTTTTCCACGGTGGGGTAGAACTCCTTCTTCATCTTCACGTCGCCGAGATCCTTTGCCCACGCGACGAAGTGGTCGACGGCGCGCTGTGGTCGATAGCAGTCGTAGGTCTTGAGCGTGAGGTTTATCGGCCGCAATTCCTGCTGCACCTGCGCCAGCGCGGTCGCCGCCTGCTTGGTCAGCAGACAGCGTGGCGCCTCATAGCCCGTCACGCGGGTGCCGAGGAAGTTGTGCTCACTGAAGTAGCGTGCATCGACGACGATCGTCGGATCGACATCGGTGACGGAGACGAACGCCGTTTCATCGGCCACCGGCGCACTGGTCGCGGGCGCGTCGGACGTCACGGGCGTGTCTGAGCGGGAATCCCCACACGCCGCGACGGCCACGACCACCACGCAGGCCAGCGCCACCGAGCCGAGGCGCCGCAACGACGGAACAGAACTCATGATTCTCCTCGCGATTCAGGCTGGGGTTCAACCACATTCGCCAGCACCGAGCCCGACGGATATGAGCATGGCATAGCGATCGCGGTCCGGGCGTGCTTCTGCCACTGTGCGGTATCGTTTCGCTCGTGATGAAGCGAATCGAGTCCCATCCCGCCCGGTGAGTGCAGTCCACGAGCGCAGCGCGCTCGCGCACCCGGTTTCCCTGATCGAACATGTCGAGCGACGGCATCGTCGTTTTCCGGATGATCCACTGCCGCAGGACTTCGACCAAGGTGTCGCAGTGTTGCTGCGCATGGCCGCTGTCAACGACTACCGCTACGCCGACGCCCGGCGCACGTTCACCCTCGTCGCCGCCGAAACCGCCCGCGTAGCACCGACTTCGCGGCGATGCGCCGACCTCGCCGCACTCGTCGTCGACCTGCGCACCGGTGCCGCGGCGTGCCTCGACTGGGCCGAGTACGAGCGCGAAGCCGTGCTGGACCGGTTCCTCTCGGTCCTGCGATCACCGCCTTGGCTCCGGACGCTGGAACTCGTTCCCGGGTACGCGGATTCGTGCGTGCCGGGGCGAAACCGGTGGATCCGCGATGTCCTCGATCGGCGGCATGAAGCTATGGGCCGCAACCACTTCGAGATTCACGTCGTCGTACCCGTCGCACCGGGACGGTCGTACGCCGATGCGACGACAAGGATTCTGCTCGACGGCCGCCCGATCATCGCCGACCTCTTTCCGATGGGGGTAGGGGATACGCCCGAGAAGCTGCTGCACCGAACCGGGCTACGGGCCACCGAACAGCCGCGCAGGGTGCGGCTGGCCGAGGCCCACTGCACCGAACAATGTTGCGGCGCACTCTATGTCACGATCTTGCGGGACGGCGATCACGTGGTCTGGCGGGACTGGGAGACGCCGACGCTGAGCGATCGATCACCCGAATTCCGTTTTCCCGCTGATGAATACGACTTGGAGGTGGCGGGCGCCGAATATGACCATTCGCGGGCGCACGGCGGAATGTAGGTCTGTAGCCCGATCGTTTCAGCCCTGCGCGTACGGCTGGAACAGCGATCCCCGCGGTCATTCTTCACCCAATTCCCGGGTCGGGTTCCGAAGCGGGACCGTTTCGGCGGATACTGGGGCGGTGACGCTGGGCGAAGAGGTTGCACCCGAGGCGGTGAGCGCGATGGAAGAGACCATCGGCATCGACGCCTGCGCCGAGCCGGGATGGTTTCGCTTCTGGTTTGCCGACCAGCGGTGGGAATGGTCCGACGAACTCGCCGCGATGTACGGCTACGAGCCGGGGGAGGCGAAACCGACGACCGACCTGCTGTTGTCGCACAAACACCCCGATGACCGGGAGCATGTGGCGAGCTGCATCGCCGCGGCGCTGGAAACCGGCCAGCCGTTCTGCGGTCGGCATCGGATCGTCGACACCCAGGGCGAGGTGCGTGAGGTGGTCGTGGTCGGTGATCTCATCGCCGACGACGCGGGCGCCGTGATCGGTACCTCCGGCTACTACGTCGACGTGAGCGACCGGCTCGAGGCGCAGCGGCAGGAGGTGCTGGAGGAGGTCCTGCCGGAGGTGATCGAGGCGCGTGCCGTGATCGAGCAGGCCAAGGGCGCGTTGATCCTGGCGTACGGGGTGAACGCAGAGCAGGCGTTCCGGGTGCTCCGGTGGCGCTCTCAGGAGACCAACACCAAGCTGCGGGACCTCGCCGCACAGTTCGTCGACGAGCTCAGGATGCTGAGCAAGGATTCCGCCGGGTTCCGCACCCGGTTCGATCACCTGCTGCTGACCGTCCACGAACGCGTCGACGGTTCCTGATTCACCGGTGGGTCGGCATCCCGCCGGTAGCCAAGGCGAGCAGTAGCGGCAACGAGACGAGCGTCAGACAGGTGATGGCGTTGGTCCACTTGTAGGCGACCACGATCGCGACGAACTCGCGCAGGATCGCGCTCGGCAGATAATAGAGCGCCGTGCGCGCGCCGGTCACCTCCGCGTCCAGCTTCAGCCTGCGGGCCAGAATCGCCGTGCGCAGGATGTGAAAGTTACTGGTAACCAACACCATTCGGGTGGTCGTCCCGCGCTCGCCGAGCAGCCGCTTGATGAAGAGCAGGTTCTCCCGGGTCGACGTCGACCGCTCCTCGCGCGCCACGCTTTCCTCGGGAATGCCGCGCGCCAGCAGATAGTCCGCCATCGCGGCGGCCTCCGACACCGCCTCGTCGGAGCCCTTGCCGCCGCTGGTGATGATCACCGGACGGCGGCCCTCCGCGAGCTCCTCCCAGTAGATGTTGATCGCCCGGTCCAATCGGCTGGCCAGCAACGGCGGCACGCGCGCGCCGACCAGACCCGAACCGTGCACGACGATCGCGTCCATCCCCGGCCTGTACGGCAGCCACCCGTAGAGCACCGAATACAGCACGAAGCTGGTGAACACGAACCCGAAGTAGCTCACCGCCATCGCCAGCGACGCCATCAGGACCGAGCGGAGGCTGCCGGTCGCGATGGCGACACCGAGCAGCACGTAGGGCACCAGCAGGACGATCCCCGGGCCGATCGAGAGCAGGTTCGCGATCCGCAGTCCTTCGCGGCGCACCATCTGCATGCCGTTCGCGATCAGCAACCCGGCCAGCACCAGCACCACCAGCGGTGACAACACCACGAGCAGCCCGACCAGCGCGAGGGTCAGATCCGCGTCGTCACCCGAGCCGATCGCCCAGGCGCCGAGAACCGCCACGCTTAGCAGCAGATAGACGCCATTGCTCAGCCGCCGCCGGTCCAGATGGAACCGCAGTGCGAAAACACCCAACAGAACCAAGCCGACGGTGAGCAGGATCACTCGCGCACCGTAGCGGGCGGGGTGCACCCGGTCGCATCGGGGCCTGGGTTAGCGCACCGCCCGTTGTCGGAATGTCCGATACGTCCCAACAGGTTTCGCGCTGATCCGGTTCGGCTCGGCGGGGATCAGCGCTGGTCAGAGTTCAGGGGTTGGGTTTGCGGGTGTGCGCGATGTGCAGCAGGTAGTCGACCTTGGCACGGAGTTCCGGTGGGGCGAGGTCCAGCGCGGGGAGTTCGGCGATCAGTTGCGCGGCCAGCGCGCGAAGCTTGACGTTGGTCGCCTGGGAGCGGCGCCGCAGCATGGTGAACGCCTGCTCGGCGTCGACGCCGTAGACCAGCATCAACGCGCCCTTGGCCTGCTCGATCACCGCCCGAGCCGCCAACAGATCGGGAGAGGCGCGCCCGAGCGACGGTTGGCCGCGTTCCTCGAATACATCGCTCATACCCGGGGACTACCCAGTGCGCCGATTGTTATGGGGCAGTTGGCAAACCTGCGTCGTCGGATCCAGGACTGGTCGGTCCGCTACGGCTCGATGCGGTCGAGCAGCCAGCCGGGGCCGACGGTGGTGGCGCCCAGTGCTTCGACGCGATCGCGTAGTCCGCGATCCGCCGTCACGACGATGATCGATCGCGCGTTGTCCTGCTCGACGGACGCCGCGACTGCGTCGACGATCGCGTCATCACCCGACCCATCCGCCAGCACCACCCGCACGCCGTCGACGTCCGAATCCGCCGCCTTCGCCTTCCCCTCGAGCACGACAACCACCTCGGCGGGCTGCTCCAGACGTGCTGCCAACTTCGTCAGCCGCTCGAGCAATCGTCGCGCCGCGCCGGCCCGATCGCGCCACCAGCCATCGGGCCGCGAGCCCACGACATTCGCGGCATCCACCACGATCAGCTGAACCAAGTCATCCGTCACGCGCCCAGTCTCCTCCCGGCGGTGCCAGCCGCAGGCTAGACGTCCACGGTCGAAATCGCCTGACCCGATTCCGCGTCGTCGAGCGCCTCGTGCAGATTCTTGATGACGCCCCTGGCGAGCGCGTAATTACCCACGCCGCCGACCACCGCACCGATACCGGCGGGAATCACCTTGCCGAACGCGAGCGCCCCGCGTTTGACGATGAACTGCACGACGAACCGCTTGATGGGGGAGTCGTTCATCCGCCGGATGATCGGAAGCTTGTTGGCCAACTTGGTATCCCACTGCTTGGCCGACCGCCCCGCCGCCCCGAGCGACTCGGTTCCCGCCTGACCCAGCACCACCACCGAAACCAGCGGCGGCTGCGGTGCCGCCGCCTTCCGTCCCGAAACCTCCGTCGCCCCAACGGCATACACCGTCGACGCCTCCAGGAAGAACAGCGTGTCCGCCCCGGCCGCAGCCAAACCCACCAGCGTGCCCACCCCCGGAACAGCAGCACTCAACCCGACCACCACGCCACTCGCGGTAACCACCACCGAGTAATGCCGCCCGAGCCGATCGACGATCTGCTCAGGCGACTCACTCGGATGCCTACCGCGAATGAACCCCGTGTACTTGCCGACCAACGGCGCCTGCACCCGCGCCGACTTGTCGATCAACGCGACAACACCCTTATCCAGAAACTTCCGCAGCATCGCCAACAGCCCTTTCGGTCGGTAACCCACCATCGCGACAAAATCCCAATTGTCGACCATCGAGTCGACCACGAGCCCGCGGCCGCCACGTTGCGTCCCAGGTGATACCCGCCCACCCGTCCTCGAATCGCACAACGTCGAGCCCTTGACCCCCGACTCGGCCACACCGGATCTGCTCAACACAGCCGGGGGTGCCGCCGACGATATCGAGCGCGCCAAGGCCAAGGCCAAGGCCAAGGCCAAGGCTCGCGACCGGACGATCGATAGCTCTGCGGCGAAATCGATTCGGCGAAGTTCCTAGTGTTTAACCTGCGGTACGACCTGGCCAGGTCCATTCTGGCTGCGTGACCTGGCTGTTCGAGCCTCGTCAGACGCCGGTGGCGCAGGAGCGGTGTGGCGACACCACTACGCGTCGACCACTTCAGCTGCGATAGCGGATGATCTCGACGTCGATCTGGCTTCAGGAAGCTGCGCGGTGAGTGGTCTCGTGACAAGTCGGCCTGAGCTGGTGCGATGCAGACGCCGAGCGAAGGTATCGGCGGTGGAATGTCTTTCTGAAGTGGCTGTGTCGGGGTAACCGGGTGAGCCCAACGGACCGAAGCTTGGTCTCAGACTTAGGTATTTTCGGTTAAGTTGCTTAAGAGACCCTTAAGGGTGATATATATCATAGGCTAACTATTGATGCGTTCGGCGTGTCGGATACCGCCCGGCGCCCGGCGTCGCTGCAGTGCTCCGGGAGTGTTGTTATTGATGGCCGAGGGCCTATCAGTTCCTGACAGTTGTTGTGTCGCAACGGTTTAAGCCCTTCTTGTGCAGCAGGTGATTTTCGAAGCCGCGGCGAGTCTCATGAGGAGCCCGAGTGGAAGCTGGGGGAGGCTGAGTGATATGCCGCTTCGGCTCGGTCAGATTCTAGGCGGTTGCCTGATCGCGCGATGTGCTGAGCTGTCGCGCGATGTGGCGGTCAAATATTAAGCTAAGCAAGTGATCTCGTTGCATGGGTGAGAATCCGTATTGGTGGCTGTGTGGCCCGGTTGGACTGCGTTCGGTGACTGGCGGGCTGCAGCCGAAATCGTCAGCGTCGTGTCCAGCATGCGGAACCTGTTAGGTCATAGACGGGAGGGCCGATGTTGTTCAGAGCCAAGCAGTATGGCGATCCGGGGGGCGCGGCGTGATCGCTACTGCATGAAGCGGCTATGCCGAAAAATGTTGTGTGTCAAGGTGTTACGTCTGAAGGTTCCCTCGCCGACGTGTTTGATGGAGGGCCGTGCATGAATGGGATGTCGTATCGATTCTGGGATTTCGGCTGGATTGGTCCGATAGATCTCAGTCGGCATGCGGTTCGAGGTGTATTGATCCATTTGTGCTGCTTGGCGGTTCGAGCGGCCGGTACGGCAAGGTGTTCGGTGTATAGATCAAATCGATTGTCCTGGAGCACGGTTGAGTAATCGTTCTTGCAAGGCCGGTGAATTCGGGTCGTAGGGATTCCGCTGTGACGCGTATAACGCCACTGGTAATTGTTGTACGACTGGTTCCGTTTGGAAGTGACTGGAAGTGGTTTGTCGCGTTGCTACGCTTTCGCCCGATTTGGGGATGGCCCGTCAATCGGACGGGCTCGGCTGTTGTGGAGTGTGATGAGGGTTCGCCGTCAGGGCGACGCGTTGACGCGTTGGTTTCCCGGCCAGTTGGTATCGAGGGGAAGTGGTTTCGTGGTCGGCCGTGTTGGTCACCGCGTTGGTGCAGGTGATCGTTTCGCCGACGGTACCGCTGCTGCCGTGGTGAAGAGTGGTTTCGATCCGAAGACGACGAAGGAGTCGGCACGGACCGAGGATTCGATCGAGTTCACCAATGCCGATGGCGCCAGGACGATGGTGCTGTCGCAGGTGTCGGTGAGTGTGCTCAACGGTCGGCCGGTTGGGATCCGATCGACCCCGCCTCGTCGATCAGAAGGACTCACAAGCGCGGCACGCACCGGCGTCGGGATCGAACTCGCCGAGTTCGCCGATCACCCGAAGTTGTTCCGGATGAACCAGAACGGCACCTCGATCGCCTTTGAGTTGAAGGGCGCGGGTAAGGCGGGACGCACGGTCAGCGGTTCGGCCGCGACGTACGCCAGCCAACGTGCTGCCGAACGCCGACGGGACCTGCGAGGTGGCGTTTGCGGATGCGATCAATGAGTCGATTGTGCTGAAGTCTGCTTCCGCGGTGGACGCTGCGTGGTTAAGTTGAATACCGGTGCGCTGACGCCAAAGTGGACGGTAAGACCGCCGACAAAACAGGCAAGGTGGTAGCGGCGCTGCCGGCGATCGAGGTGTGGGATTCGGCGGGGTTGTTCTGAGGTCCGGCAGCACTGTTATCGACCCCGGAACTATAGGCCACGCGTTGCCGCCGCATATTTACCTGGTTTGGAGTGCTGAATTATCATTGGATTTCTGGGTTGCTGTCAAATGTAGTAAAACTGAAGTCCTCCTTGTGATCAATTGCGATCGACATTGGATTTCCTCAGGACCCGTCGAAGTTAATCGTCGAGGTCCCGTCTCGCTGTGTCCTAAATGATTTGAAAGGTAAGTGGATTCGATGAAGCGAATGAATGTAATCCCGGCGGGAATTGTCACTGTAGCCGTGCTGGGGGCGCTCGCTGTGCCTGTGGTGGAGGCGGCCGCAACGCCTGTACCGATGACGTCGTACACGGCGGCGGCCGAGCCGATCGATCAGGGTTCGGATGAGGCCGGGCGCCCTCGCGCTGGGGGTACCGGGTCGTCGTTTTCCGGACCGAGGGTTTCGGGTTCGTCGACGAGCGGATCGTCGGGTTCGTTGAACACCGGATCACAGGAGAGTGCGGACGAGGACGGCGGGTCGGTCTCTTCTGCGGGGCGTTTCTTCGGCCGGTTCCTGCGTGGCTTGGTGACCGGTTCCTGATATTCGAAGCCACATCACGGGCGGCTCTGTTGGCAGTGGTTTGCGGGCCGTGCGGGCAGCACGGTTCCGCAGATCGCAACATATCGAATAGTCCGTCATTTGCCGTGCGTTCCCGTGTGAGCTGTCGACCATTCACCCCCCGCACGCCATCGGTCTGCGGGAGCAGATCGTCCTGAGTAGAAAGCATCACGTGGTGAGACCACCCCACAACAATGAACCCGACTTCGATGATCCTGAGGTGACCAGCGTCATCCGCGTTCCCGAAGGTGCCTTCGGCGATGCGCGCGTTTCGGATGATCTGAACGCCTTCGATGACAACGACTTGGAAAATGATGTGTCGGAGCGGGATGTCTCCGACGATGACGAGACTGTCGAGGAGGAGTCGGTGTCGCCGATGCTGCGGCGACGGCGGCGTGTCACCGAATTCGCCACGGCGGGTGATGTTCGCCGGCGTGTGCCGTATGCCGTGGCGGTCGTTGTGGTGCTCGTTGGTGTGATCGGGGTGGTGGTCGCGACGTCGATCTGAGGCTCCCCCCAAGCAGTGGACACCGATTTAGCGGGATCGCGGTCCTGCTGGAAGGATGTCCAGTATGTCATCGTCTCGGAAGCGCCGGTCGTTCACGGCCGAGTACCGGGTCGAGGCCGCGCATCGGGTGATCGATTCCGGTCGCACGATCGCCGCGGTGGCTGGCGAGTTGGGTTTGCATGAAAGCCTTCTCGCTAAATGGGTCCAAGACGAACGCCGCCGGATAGCGGCGGCCGAGGTACACGGCGAGCAGCCGTTGAGCCCGGCCGAGCGGGCAGAGTTGCTCCGGTTACGCAAGCAGGTCAGCGAGCTGGAGAAAGACGTCAGTTTCCTAAAAAAAGCGAGCGCGTACTTCGCGGCGATGCAGCAGAACCGGCCCGGTTCGAGCTGATGGCAGCGCAGTGCGCCGCCACCGAAATCAACGGCAGCACAGCCGATATCACGCGCATGGCGCGGTTGTTGAGTGTATCGACCTCAGGGTTCTACGCGTACCTGAAGCGGAAGACGGCCCCTGTGTTGACCGATCGGCAGCAGCGGCGCGCCGACTTGACGGTGAAGATCCTTGCCGTCCATAAAGACTCCGATGGGACCTACGGGGCTCCGCGGATCACCGCCGAGCTGCGCGATCGCGGTGATCGGGTGTCGGAGAAGACGGTCGCGGCGATCATGGCCGAGATCGGGCTGGCCGGGATCAGCCCGCGCACCTTCAAGGTGCGGACCACGATCGTGGACCCGACCGCGTCGTTCCCGGACGACCTGGTGCAACGTCTTTTCGACCAGGGCCGTGTAGACGCAGTCTGGGTTTCCGACATCACCTATCTGACTTGCGGTGAAGGCGATATGTACCTGTGCGCGATCAAGGACGAGCATTCCAAGAAGGTGCTCGGCTGGACCGTGGCCGATCACATGCGGACCGAGATGGTCACCGACGCCGTGGACCGGGCGGTAGCGGCGCGTGGCGGGTCGTGTGCGGGCACGGTTCTGCATTCGGACCGAGGTAGCCAGTACACCGCCAACGACATGGCTGCCGCCTGCGATCGGCACGGTCTGCGCCGATCCATGGGATCGACCGGAATATGCTGGGACAATGCCGGCGCGGAAAGCCTGTGGTCGACATTCAAACACGAATACTACTATCGACACACCTTCGCCACCAAAGCGGAACTCGTTGCAGCAGTTGACAAATGGATGAATTTCTACAACAGTAGAAGACGCCACTCCACGATCGGGATGCTCAGCCCCGACAATTATGAGCGGTCACTCCTCGCGGCCACTTCGGCCGCATAACCCCCCGTCCACCATTTGGGGGGAACCTCAATCGGCTCGAAGGGCGGCGAGGAGGTGACCGATACCGCGTTGTCGGAGGAGTCGGGCACGCAGAGCTTCGATGACATCACACAGTTTCCGCAGGGCGGGCTCGGCAACACGGCACCGCTCGAGACGGTCGTGCCGAGCACTGTGACGGAGGCGCCGGGTGAGGTGCCTGTGCCGGGCGAGCTTCCGGATACGGAGCCCGGTGCAGTCGATCAGTCGATCGCTCCGGCGACTGTGACGGTGATGGATTCGGCGCCGATCGAGAATGTCAGCGGTGACCCGGTCGCGACGGAGACCACCAGCCTCCCCACCGAAACCATTGTGCCATCGACGATTGCGGAGACACCGACCGCCGGGCCGGGGCCTAGCTTCTCGATCAATGGCAGCGTTTCGGTGCAGGTATCCCGGCAACCTCCGCCGCCGGTTTCCGATGGCGGTCCGTCCACGGTCACCGTGATTGTCCCGGCTGGTACGACGCCACCGAAACCGTCCACGGTAACCGTAGTCGTTCCGGCCGATACGACGACTCCACAACCGACGAAGTCGTCGATCCCGAAGCCGACCGGGTGCCCGACGGCAACCACGACCACTCTGAAGCCGAAGACGACCACACCGCCCCCGACGACCACACGTCCACAGACAAGTCCACAACGCACGACCACACCGCCCCCGGCATTGAAGAAGCCGACCACGACCGCGGCCCGTCCATGCGAGTAGATGACCCACACGCCGCCCCGGCACGGTGGCGGCGATGGGCTTCGAGGGCTGACGAACAGCAGATATATCCGCAGCGCGGGCGGGCGGCGGGGATCGTGGCTCGTGTCGCGTTGCTGGTGTCGGTAGGCGCGGTGACGGCTGCGGTCATCGGGTGCGGACGCGGACCCCACTGCGACTCTTATGTGAGGCAGATACACGCAGCAGCAACCAGTTACACCACATAAGGGGGTGCATCAGACATCAGCGAGTACCCGTCCGCACTGCTGGCTACGAACACTCGGAGATAATTCGGCGCCTGCCGCGTATTCGATCGGCATATCGCTTTGCGAGCGCACTTCCGTTCTATGCCGATGAAAGTTCGATCGGCGTCATTGCGTGCCTACGTAGACGTTTGCCAGCACAAATATATCGAATTGGACCTCTTGAGTTTGGTCCGACGATTCGTTCGGTCGCTGCGTTTCACTTCTCACTTTGTTCGCAATCCACCGGCGCATCGAGATGTGTGCTGCCGGTGGGTGGTGATCTGTGCCGAGGAAGCATGACACCATGCATCCCTGGCTGGATCAGCATGCAAACCGTTTGTTGCTCTTCAATTTTCGCTATCCACACACGTTGGTGGCGAATCGAGATGGCGCAGCCGATGAGGCGGACGGAGTTGGTGCAGTTGCGGGCCGATGTCACCTGACCGTAGTGGTCCGCCCCGGCACGCTGGCACCCCACACGGAGGTCTCCGTAAGACAAATTACCCTTCCTGAAAGGTTCACGCAGCGTCCTTTTAAATTTATGATTCCGTATGGTAGTAATTTGACCGGTTGCGCATCAGGCAAATCGAGCACGAGGAGCATGTCTGCCTGCATGCGGCAGCTGATTCACGGCGACCGCACCCGGGCCGCCGCCGACACGGGAAGTGGAATGATCCCACGGCAAACTCGCCCCCCTGGTGTAAATCGCGCCTCGGGCACAAGCAGCACTCATTTACCATCAGCGCGAATGCAGAAAATACGCCAGCAACGTCGTCGACGTCGGCTGGGCGTATTGACAACGATGATCGTCGCTGCGCTTTCCGTAGGTTTGGTAACTCCGGTCGATGCATCCGCGCGTCGGATCGGTTCGTATGACGTTTACGGAGCGATCGAGGTCGAGTACGACCAAGCCGGCGGGTTCAAGCTCTTCGGCAATCCCGCGAATGCGGAATCAGACGCCGCGCGGGGAGGTCGCTGGCAGGCGTTCGACAAGGGTAGCTCGATCTACTGGCACCCGAGGGTGTCCAATGGTCACGCCAATCAGGTCGGTGGTGCGATTCGCGACAAGTGGCGCGATCTGAACTGGGAGAATGGCACTCTCAAGTATCCGACGACTCGAGAGTCGGCTACCCGTAAACCGGGGCGCTTCAACCACTTCGAGGGTGGTTCCATCTATTGGTCGGGTAATACCGGAGCACACAGCAGTTGGGGCCTGATCCGTGACAAGTGGGCCGAGCACAACTGGGAGGCCGGGCCACTCGGGTTCCCTGCCACGGATGAGTTCAAAGGCAAGAACAACGGCGCGGGACAACACTTCGAAAGCGGATCCGTCTATTGGTCGGGTAATACCGGAGCACACAGCAGTTGGGGCCTCATTCGTGACAAGTGGGCCGAGCACAACTGGGAGGCCGGGCCACTCGGGTTCCCTGCCACGGATGAGTTCAAAGGCAACAATAACGGCGCGGGACAACACTTCGACGGTGGATCCGTCTACTGGTCGGGTAACACCGGCGCGCATTCGGTATGGGGAATGACCCGCGATCATTGGGCGCAAAATGGCTGGGAGAATAAGCAGTACGGCTATCCGTCCAGCGACGAGTATAAGAACCAAGAGTATGAAGACGGTTATCGTCAAGACTTCCAAGGTGGTGACATTCAGGTGGTGGACATGAAGGTCCCCGCCTACGGATACAGGGAACCGAGTCCGACCGCCCGAGACGGCGGGGGTGAACGCCCATCGGGGACGACCCCGCCGAGCGCAAGCGGCACGAAGCCGACAACTCCCAAGGGTGCAACTCCTAACGATACAGAGTCGCGAACCTGGCCGTTCGGAGATTTCTGTGTGCTCGGCACATACGGCGGCCCGGGCGGAGGATGTAGATTCGGCGACGGCGTTTCTTGGAAAGATGGAAAATGTATGGCGGCGATCGTGCTCGCTGCGGGCTCGCTTGCCCTCCCAGCTGCGAAGATTGCTCAATTCAGAAAATTCGTCAAAGCTGTCGGTGGCGCTAAAGAAGCCTACGAGCTTTGGCGAGGTGCATCCATCGCACAGGATCGAGCGAAAGCATGGGAGGCAACTGGAAAAATCTCACTCAGTGAGCCTTTTTCATCCTTGTCGGGCAGTCCGGATTTCGCGATCCTGTAGCACGTGGATGGCCTTGACCAGCTGTCCGGCTTTGTCGGGGCAGCAGCGGAGTTTCCGCAGCACCCGCCAGCTCTTGAGCTGGGCGTTGGCTCGTTCGCCGCAGCCGCGTAGTCGTGCGTGCGCGCGGTTGGCGGCCTTCTGGGATTCCGGCTTGTTCTTACCCTTGTACGGGGTCAGCAGCGCGGTAGCGCCTTGATATCCCTTGTCCGCCAAGGTGATCCAGCCAGCGGCCTCGAGTTCGTGGCAGATCCGCCAGATCCAGGCCGCCTTCAGATCGTGCACGCTGCCGGGCAACGCGCCCGATACCCACGCGATGTCACCGTCAGGTGTCGCGATCACCTGCACGTTCATGCCGTGGTGGCGGTGTTTGCCCGAGTAGAACGGCCGATCCGCGGCCACTCGGTCGATAGCGATCAGCGTGCCATCCAGGATCAGGTAGGCATGTCCGTCAGTCCTGGCTTGCCGCAACGCCTTCCGCAGACCCACAGCACGCCCGGCCAGCAGTTCCACGGTTTCCTCGACATACCGCCACGCCGTCGTAGTCGACACCCCGAACCCGGCTCCCAGATCACCGAAAGTTTCGCCTTTACGCAGGTAAGCCAGCACCAGCAACGCCTGCCGGCCCGGGTTCAACCGCCGCCACACCGACCCGATCGCGCCACGGTGTCGCCGGATCACCCCGGCCACGTAGTCGAGGGTCTGACGTGACAACGGCAGCGCGGCACGGTAGAAAAGCATCGAAGCCCTTGGTGTTCGGAGGTTGTGGTAAACAACCGATCTACCAGGGGCTTCGCCATACGTCCAGTCGAACTACCTTGCAGGGCAACAGATCCCGCAGTCCCGCATCAAGCAGGATGAAAAAGGCTCAGTGTCGCCGGCGAGATCCTCGGGATCGACGGCATCGTAAAGCATTGTCAATAGATTGGAGGGTTGAATGTACTACCTTTCTTCGATAATGTACGTCGGCGCCGCGCTTTTGATGGTCGTCTCCGCGGTCGCCGTATTGTGGAACGGTTGGCAAAAGAAGAGAGCACGAACGGTTTCTGGCTGCGTTGAAAAGAACACCCACCCTTGGATGGACGACACTGCGTCGCATGAGTTCCTCGTACCTCCAGTGGCGGGGATTCTCGTGGCCGCGCTCGTTTGGATGGTCCATGGAGACGTTAGGGTGCGGGACATATTTTCTTATCCTCTCGTATATACCATGACTACATGGTGGGTTTCGTGGGGCTTCCTGAGAGGGAGAGTGTCACGCTGGACCGAGACCATCGGATACTCAGCGTACGTCATTGTATGTACGGTTATC
This sequence comes from Nocardia sp. CA-128927, assembly GCF_050955855.1. Lineage (NCBI taxonomy): Bacteria > Bacillati > Actinomycetota > Actinomycetes > Mycobacteriales > Nocardiaceae > Nocardia > Nocardia sp. CA-128927. The sequence continues at coordinate 2,535,811 of NZ_CP192087.1, forward strand.
TCCTGCCTCGCCGACGGAAGCTGAGCCGCTGGGGGCCGCGGGGATCTTGCCCAGTCAGGACGATCTCGCCGCCGAACTGAGCTTATCGTCTCGGCGAGGGCTGCGATAAATACATCGATGTCGGTGGTGGGGCTGTAGGCACACATCCAGCCACTCTCCCCTAAGTGCGGCCGTCGGAATGTCGGGACGGGAACACACGTCCCGACATTCCGGAGCCGGCCACTAGCTTTGGCCGTTAATCTCATCTCCGGCACTTCGTGCCAGAAATGAGCAGTGCTCTGAATGGCGATATTCTGGTTTGCTTAATATTGGACAGACTCAAGGGTATTTTTAGCCAGTCTTGATAGAAATTTGGGTTGATGGCCAATCCGTCCTCGACCAACGGGTCGGAGCCGATCGGCTGCCAATCCCGCAAAGGATTGTTCGAGAAAGATGTGATGATGAAGTTGAATGTTTTAGGGTCCCCGGCCACCGTCCTGCTCGCTGCTGCGGCTGCGGCTGCGGCGGCACTGTTTCCCCTGCCCGCCGCTGGCGCTGCCGATGACAGTTATGTGGCCCTGGGCGACTCGTACACGGCGGGACCGAATGTTGCGCCGCCAGATCGGATGGCCTCGTCGGGTTGTGCCAGATCAGCGGTGAACTATCCCCACCTGGTCGCGTCCGCCCTCGCGTTGCAACTGGACGACCGCAGCTGTACAGCCGCCAAGACCGAGAATGTCACCACCACCGCACAGTTCCCCGATCAGCCTGCGCAGATCACCGCACTGACCAGCACGACCAAGGTGGTGACATTGGGCATCGGCGGTAACGACAACAACACCTTCCGCAACCTGGTCGCCGCCTGCATCGCCACCGATAGCCTGAATTTCACCGGCACGCCGTGTAAAGACACCTACGGCTCGACCTTCGTCGACAACATCCACGCCGACGCACCGGTCATCGGTGCGGCCATCGCCAAGATCCACCAGATCGCCCCTGCCGCAAAGGTCTTCGTCGTAGGGTACCCCGCCATCATCGCGCGCAACGGTGGCTGCCATCCGCAGGTCCCCATCACCGACGGCGATGCCGCCTACATTGATGACATCGAAACCGAACTCAACACCGTGCTGCGCGACCAAGCCCAACTCAACAACGCCGCCTATGTCGACACCTACACTCCCAGCCTCGGCCACGATGCCTGCAAACTCGCGGGTACCCGTTGGATCGAACCAGTGGCGCCCGGCCAGACGGCGATCACCCTGCATCCCAACGCCGCCGGTATGCGGGCCGATGCCGTCGCGGTGACCGCCGCGATACGAAACGCCAGATTCACATAGCCTGCGATCATGCCGCGTTCGTCGGCTGCGGCAGCGATGACAAACGGCATGCTTCGCGATCGAAGCATTCCGGTCAGTGGCGTCAACCTATGGCATGGACTGCTAGCTCAGCTAGCACCCTGGGGCGCCAACCTGCGACCTGTGACCGGGGGTTTATCGGATCCAAAATCAGGGTAAAACTGCGGGTATGCCGCTTGACCTGTCTATATGGTCAAGCGGCATAGCGCCCCCGGCAGGAATCGAACCTGCGACCTAGGGATTAGAAGGCCCTTGCTCTATCCAACTGAGCTACGGAGGCAGTGGGTTCCACCATGGCCGACATTGGTCGTGCTGTCCAGCGCGCCAATTATAGCGACCGACCAGATGGCTAAGGGGTCAGCGTGACCGCGAGTACGAGCATTGCGGCCATGATCACCTCGAGCACCAGGTAGAACCAAACGGGGAAGAAGGCGGACGGGCTTTCCACGAAGCCGGACCAGATTCGGCCGACCGCCATGCCGCCGAGGGCGGCCGCTACCGTCACACAGGCCCCGAATCTGAGGTCGCCGACATCGGCGGCGGCTAATCCGAGGATCACCGCGATCGCGACGCCGAAGCCGCCGTAGACGGCGCGCACCTCGGCGCGGGCGTCCGCGCGGTCGGCGAGCAGCCCGAGCGGGTCGGCGAGTTGGCTGGGCCGCAACAGCCCGTAAACACCCATGGCGGCGAAGAACAACGCCACCAAGGCAATCAACACGATCGAAACGATCGACATTGCACCTCCGTGATCCGCCGACCACCCTATCGGCCCAAACCCGACGCGGCCACGCGATAACAATCGAACTACGCTCAGTCGTATGTCGTCAGCGCAGGACCCGTCCGCTTCACCTGATCTGGAGGTCACTCGGACGGCGGCGACATACGCCGTGGTGATCGCGCTGACGGGGGCGATCGCGGCGGTGGTTGCCGCGCTGGTGGTCGGCCTGTCGGCGGCGCAGGCATTGAGTCTGCTCGGCATTCCCGATCCCGGCCCGCTCACCACATACGGCCTGCCCGCGATGCGTGCGCTCGCCGATCTGTCCGCGGCGCTGACCGTCGGTTCGCTGTTGTTCGCCGCGTTCCTGGTGCCGCCGCAATCGAGCGGGCTGCTCGACGTCGGCGGGTATCGCGCGGTGCGCCGGGCCTCCAATTTCGCGCTGATCTGGGCTTGCTGTGCGGCGCTGCTCATTCCGTTGACCGTTTCCGACACCACCGGGCAGCCGGTCGGTGACACCCTGCGCCCGGAGGCGCTCTGGCGCGCGATCTCGCAGATCGAGCTGGCCGGTGCCTGGCGCACCACGGTGCTCTTCGCGTTGATCGTCGCGGTCGGCGCCCGCATCGCGCTGCGCTGGGGCTGGACCCCGGTGCTGTTCGCCGCGTCCATCGTGACGATGATGCCGCTGGCGCTGACCGGGCACTCGTCCTCGGGCGGCGCGCACGACCTCGCCACCAACAGCCTGATCCTGCACCTGATTTCGGCCGCGGTGTGGGTCGGCGGCCTGTTCGCGCTACTGGCGCACGCGCGCCGCGGCGGCGCGCACACCGACCTTGCCGCGCGGCGTTTCTCACTGACCGCCAGCATCGCGTTCGTCACCATCGGCGTCAGCGGAGTGATCAACTCCTGGGTCCGGGTGCCGTGGGACGAACTGTTCACCACCACCTACGGCAGGCTGGTGCTGGCCAAGGCCACCGCGCTGGTGATCCTCGGTCTGATCGGCTTCGCGCAGCGGCGCGCCGCACTGCCCGCGCTCGCCGCGAACCCGCAGGACCGCGGCGCGCTGGTCCGCTTCGCCGGAGTCGAGGTGCTGGTCTTCGCGGCGACTATGGGCCTCGCGGTCGGACTCGGCCGCACTCCGCCGCCACCGCCGACCTACAGACCCACCCCGGCCGAGGTCGAACTCGGCTACAACCTGGCCGGGCCGCCGAATGTCGCACGGCTGCTGTTCGACTGGCGCTTCGACCTGATCTTCGGAACGTTGTCGATCGTGCTCGCGGTGCTGTACCTGCTCGGCGTGCGCCGACTTCGGGCGCGCGGCGACGCGTGGCCGGTCGGGCGGACCATCGCCTGGCTGTCCGGCTGCGCGGTGCTGCTGATCGCCACCTCGTCCGGGGTCGGCCGGTATGCGCCCGCGATGTTCAGCGTGCACATGGGCGCGCACATGGCGTTGTCCATGCTCGCGCCGATCCTGTTCGCGCTGGGCGGCGCGGTGACGCTGGCGTTGCGGGCCTTGCCGCCCGCCGGACGCGGCAGCGCACCGGGTCCACGCGAGTGGATCCTTGCCGCCGTACACAATCCGGTGTCACGCTTCCTGACCCATCCGATCGTGGCGTCGGTCATCTTCGTCGGCGGTTTCTACGCGCTGTACCTCGGCGGGATCTTCGACACATACGCGGACTCGCACGCGGCGCACCTGATGATGAACGCGCACTTCCTGCTCAGCGGCTACCTCTTCTACTGGGTCGTCATCGGCATCGACCCGAAACCACGCCAAGTGGAACCGCTGACCAGGCTCGGCATGGTGTTCGGCTCGCTGCCCTTCCACGCCTTCTTCGGTATCGCGCTGATGAGCATGAACACGGTGCTCGGCGGCTGGTTCTACCGCGGCCTCGGCCTCGGCTGGAACGGCGACCTGCTCGGCGACCAGCGCACCGGCGGTAGCCTGGCCTGGGCCAGCGGCGAGGTGCCGTTGGTGGTGGTGATGCTCGCGCTGCTCATCCAGTGGTCGCGCAGCGATCGGAAGCTGGCGCAGCGCACCGATCGGGCCGCCGACCGCGACCACGACGCCGCCCTCTCCGCGCACAACGCGATGTTCGCTGAGCTGGCCAAACGTGACCGAGGGGTACATAAGTAGGTGACGGCGCAATGCCTTCGGGCATGAAGTCTCAGGTCATGGTGGAGTCGAGTTGGTCAAGGTGTGGTTGTGAACGAGCGGTCCGTAGTTTTCTCCGAACACAGACCGATCGATCGGATCTACCGATCCGATGTGCGGGCCGCGCGTAGGCGGCTGGCCGGGCGGATCCGCAAGACACCGGTCTTCCACACCTCCGTCGCCGGGCCCAACGGTCCGGTGCCGGTCACGATGAAGCTCGAATATCTGCAGTACGGCGGCACTTTCAAGGTTCGGGGGAGCTTCAACGCGCTGCTGGCGGCCCCGGGTGGCACCGATCAGGTGGTGATCGCCTCCGGCGGCAACGCGGGGATCGCCGCCGCGCTGGCGGCCGCGCATCTCGGAAAGTCGTGCACCGTAGTGGTTCCGGAGTCGGCCCCGCACACCAAGGTCGCCGCGATGTGGTCGCACGGTGCCGAGGTGCTCTGGCACGGAACGACTTACGCCGCGGCGCTCGGCTACGCCGACCAACTTGCCACCGAACGCAACGCTTTGCAGCTGCATGCCTACGACCTGCCCGCCATCGTTGCGGGCGCGGGGGTGATCGGCCTGGAAATCGAGGAGCAGGTGCGCGGGCGGCCGTCGGTGCTCGCCGCGGTCGGTGGCGGCGGGTTGGTCGCGGGCATCGCGGCCGCGATCGGGCGGCGCCAACAGGTGGTCGGCGTCGAGCCGGAAGGCATTCCCACGCTGCACGCCGCGTTGTCGGCGAACCGGCCGGTCGAGGTCGGGGTGTCCAGCATCGCGGCGGAGTCCTTGGGCGCCACCAGGATCGGGAACATCGCCATGGATATCGCGCGCCGGTATCAGGTGCGTTCGCTGCTGGTGACCGACGACGCGATCGCGACGGCCCGTGACTATCTGTGGCGCGAGTTCCGGATCGTGGTGGAGTTCGCCGGTGCGGCCGCGTTGGCCGCGGTGCAGAGCGGCGTCTACGTCCCCGCGCCGGACGAGCGCCCGGTGATCGTGCTCTGCGGCGCCAACACCGATCTTTCGGTGCTGTAGCCACTTTCGCAGTCGGACTCGCCGGTGACAGTAAAAGAAGCACCGGATATCCACATTCGAGAAAGTTGTCCACATTCTCGAATCGAGGCGCCCGATCGCCCGTCGCATCGGTGAGGCTGGAGGGGCACTCCTCGAGGGGAGGAGGTCCCCGGGCAACCGCCACGGGCCGAATGCGAAGGGGCGTAATCATGTACGAGGCGAACGCGACCGTGATCGGCACCATCGTCAACAATCCGATGAAGCGGGACCTGCCGAACGGCGAGCAGGTGCTGAGCTTCCGGATGGCGAGCAACTCGCGCCGACTGGACCACAGCACGGGGGAGTGGGTGGACAACGGCACGTTGTTTCTCAACGTGAGTTGCTGGCGCAGGCTGTTGTCCGGGGTGGACGCCTCATTGCGGCGCGGCGATCCGATCATCGCGCACGGCCAGCTGCGGTCGCACGAATATCGCAGCAAGGATGGGGTGGAACGGCGTGACCTGGAGATGCGGGCCAACGCCGTCGGCCCCGACCTCGGCCGCTGCACCGCCCAGGTCACCAGGTGGTCGGAGATGCGGAATACTGGAGACCGCTTCGGCGCTGATACTCAGGTGCCGGCAGGCGACGGGCGGGGGGAGAATGTCGCAGCCGCCGCTGCGGCGCCGCCTCGAACAACCCATCCCGAGCCCGCTGACGCCTGACCCCGGCGCGGCGGACTTCTGGCCGAGCGTTGCGAGGGGTATCCGCCGGTTCAACTCACCGTTTCCGACACCGATAGGCTTCCTCCTTATGGCTGAGTTCATTTACACGATGAAGAAGGTTCGCAAGGCGCATGGTGACAAAGTCGTCCTCGACGATGTCTTCCTGAACTTCCTTCCCGGCGCCAAGATCGGTGTCGTCGGCCCGAACGGCGCCGGTAAATCCAGCGTTCTGAAGATCATGGCGGGAGTGGACCAGCCGAACAACGGTGAGGCGTTCCTCGCGCCCGGCGCGACGGTCGGCATCCTCATGCAGGAGCCGGCGCTGAACGAGGAGAAGACGGTCCGCGGCAATGTCGAGGAGGGCCTCGGCGAGGTGAAGGTGAAGCTGGATCGCTTCAACGAGATCGCCGAGCTGATGGCCACCGACTACTCCGACGAGCTCATGGACGAGATGGGCAAGCTGCAGGAGTTCCTGGACCACGCCGACGCGTGGGACGTCGACTCCCAGCTGGAGCAGGCGATGGACGCACTGCGCTGCCCGCCGCCGGACGAGCCGGTCACCAACCTCTCCGGTGGTGAGCGTCGCCGCGTCGCGCTGTGCAAGCTGCTGCTGAGCAAGCCCGATCTGCTGCTGCTCGACGAACCGACCAACCACCTCGACGCCGAGAGCGTGCTCTGGCTCGAGCAGCACCTGGCCGCATACGCGGGCGCCGTGCTCGCGGTCACCCACGACCGGTACTTCCTGGACAACGTCGCCGAGTGGATCCTCGAACTCGACCGCGGCCGTGCCTACCCGTACGAGGGCAACTACTCCACCTACCTGGAGAAGAAGGCCCAGCGGCTCGAGGTCCAGGGCAAGAAGGACCAGAAGCTGCAGAAGCGGCTCAAAGACGAGCTGGCCTGGGTGCGCTCCGGCGCCAAGGCCCGCCAGGCCAAGAACAAGGCTCGCCTCGGCCGGTACGAGGAGATGGCGGCCGAGGCCGACAAGCACAGGAAGTTGGATTTCGAGGAGATCCAGATTCCGGCCGGTCCGCGCCTGGGCAATGTGGTGGTCGAGGTCGCGCACCTGGACAAGGGCTTCGGCGATCGTCAGCTCATCAAGGATCTGTCGTTCACGTTGCCGCGCAACGGCATCGTCGGCGTCATCGGCCCGAACGGCGTCGGTAAGACCACGCTGTTCAAGACCATCGTCGGGCTGGAGGCGCCGGACAGCGGCGAGGTGAAGGTCGGCGATACGGTCAAGCTGAGCTACGTCGACCAGAACCGGGCGGGCATCGACCCGAAGAAGAACGTCTGGCAGGTCGTGTCCGAGGGGCTCGACTTCATCCAGGTCGGCAACCAGGAAATGCCGTCGCGCGCGTACGTCAGCGCGTTCGGTTTCAAGGGCCCGGATCAGCAGAAGCCGGCCGGGGTGCTCTCCGGTGGTGAGCGAAACCGGCTCAACCTGGCGCTCACCCTCAAGCAGGGCGGCAACCTGATCCTGCTCGACGAGCCGACCAACGACCTCGACGTGGAGACCCTCGGTTCGCTGGAGAACGCGCTCGAACAGTTCCCCGGCTGCGCCGTGGTCATCTCCCACGATCGCTGGTTCCTGGACCGCACCTGCACCCACATCCTGGCGTGGGAGGGCGACAACGACAACGACGCCAAGTGGTTCTGGTTCGAGGGCAACTTCGAGGCCTACGAGGCCAACAAGATCGAGCGCCTCGGCCTGGAAGCGGCCCGCCCGCACCGGGTTACGCACCGCAAGCTGACCCGCGACTGATCCGATGACGGGTGCCCGCCCGTCATCAGCGGACCCGATCCGGGACCGAGTTGTACCGTCCAATCCGACGTCGCGACTCGGTTCCGGCTCTCGCCGCAATACCGTACGGCCGTTATGTCTCGTATCCGGCACAACGGCACTGGACCCGCGCCCACGGTCATCCCGAATCTCGCTAGTGTGGGACACGTGAATGCGCAGGCACAGTTCGAGCAATCGGCGGTCCCCACCGTCGACCTGGTGGCCGAGCTGAACCGAGGTGCTTCGGCCCCGCTGCCGCCGCAGAAAGACCCTGTCGCGCACACCTGACGTTCGCGAGTCCGAACGATGCTGTGCCGAGATCATTCATCCGAGCTGGGCAATCGCGTGGCGAACACGGCCGTGATGGTGAACACCCCAGGATTGGAAGGGATTTCACCCCCTCGTCTTCCACGCACAGCTACTCTCGGACCGGCGTCGCTTTGTTACGGAACCGAATCCGAGGAGTTGGCGAAAAAATGACGGTCTCGTCCGAATTGTCCAGTGCGGCGTGGGCCGCGAGTTTGCCGCAGGCACTGCGCGGCGAACTCGCGACTCTCGAGGAGGCGTATTTCCGCCACGTCGACGCTGGCGATGTGGACTGCGCGATCACCGGCATCACTCAAATCTTCCGGCGGCACATGGAGTTGGCCATGCACCGCCCGGCGGACCGGGCGTTGGTCCGGGTGTACCACCCCGACGACGGCTCCGGCCTCGGCGCGGCGGTACAGCTAGTCACCGACGACATGCCGCTACTTGTCGAATCGATCACCTCATCGCTGAACCGGCTCGGTGTCAGCGTGAGCGAAGTGATCCACCCGATCTTCGAGGTCGAGCGCGATGCGGAGGGTCTGCTGCAGCACGCCGCCCCGCACGAAGTGGACGGGACCAACGGCGCGACCGCGTTGCGCGAGTCGTGGATGCACCTGCAACTGCACCCGTCCACCAGCCGGGCGCAGCTGAGCCGGATCGAATCCGCGATGCCGAACGTGGTCGCCGACGTCCGTCAGGTCATCGGTGACACCGAGGCCATCAAGGACGTGCAGAGCAGGCTGGCCGACGATCTGGAGCTGGCCGCGAAGTCGGGCACCGCGCCGTTCTCCGATACCGACCTGGTGGACACCGCGAACCTGCTGCGCTGGCTGGCCAGCGGCAACTTCACCGTGCTCGGCTACGCCCGCTACCAGCTCAGCGCCGAGCAGGGGCAGGCGTCGTCCAACCCGATGCCGGGCACCTGCCTCGGCGTGCTCCGGCCCGACGTCGGCACTGATTTCCGGGTGCCGATCAACGCCGCCGACCGGCCGCTGCTGATGCTGACCCAGGGCCTGGTGCCCGCCACCGTGCATCGCGCGGTGTACCCGTACTTCATCGGCGTCGCCGACTTCGACGACTCGGGCACCATCGTCGGCGAGCACCTGTTCATCGGCGTCTTCACGGTCACCGCGGTGCACGAGAACGTGCTGGACATCCCGGTGATCGAGCGCCGGGTGCGCTCGGTGATCGAGGAGAGCGGATTCGACCTGGAGTCGTTCTCCGGGCAGGCGATGCTCGAGGTCATCCAGTCCTTCCCGCGCACCGAGCTGTTCTCCTCGGATGCCGAGACGATGCGCCGGACCGCCCTCGCGGTGCTGAACATCGGACTGCGCCGACAGGTCCGCCTGTTCCTGCGCGCCGACGGCTACGGCCGCTTCGTCGCCTGCATGGTCTACCTCCCGCGCGACCGCTACACCACCCGGGTGCGGCTGGAGATGCAGGAGATCCTGGTCCGCGAACTGGGCGGCGTCTCCATCGACTACTCCGCCAGGGTCGGCGAAAGCGACTTGGCCAGTGTGTATTTCACGGTGCGCATGCCGGAGGCCGAGTACGGTGCGCCGCGCTACGCGGCACCGCCCGCGGACACCTCCGAGGCCAACCGGCTGCGGATCCAGGCCCTGCTCGGCGAGGCGAGCCGCACCTGGGAAGACCTGCTGAACGACGAGGTCAGCACCTCGACAATGCTCGACCCCGCGGTGGTGCAGCGTTACTCCGAGGCGTTCCCGGACGCGTACAAGGAGGACTTCGAGGCCGACCGCGCGCTCGCCGACATCGTCCGCCTGGAGCATCTGCGCGACGGCGGCATCGACCAATACCTTTACCGCAACGGCGATTCCGATCCGGGCACCTGGCGGTTCTCGCTCTACGTGGCCGGTCCCGGCATCTCGCTGAGCCAGGTCCTGCCGGTGCTGCAGAGCCTCGGCGTCGAGGTGATCGACGAACGGCCCTACCAGCTCGAGCTGGAGGCCCAGCCCGGCGGCGACCCGAGCACCGGCGGGGAACGCTGGATCTACGACTTCGGTCTGCTCGCCCGCCCCGAACTGCTGCGCAGCGCGCTCGACCGCGATCTGGACGCGGAGCTGCTCGAGTCGTCCAAGCGGGCGGCCGTGCTGGAGGCGGAGGTCCGCGGCCTGCGCGAGCGGTTCACCGAGGCCTTCGAGGCGGCCTGGTACGGCCGCGCGGAAGCGGACGGGCTCAACGAACTGGTGCTGCGGGCGCGGCTGCCATGGCGCGCGGTGTCGATTCTGCGCACCTACGCGAAGTACTTGCAGCAGGCCGGTTTTCCGTACAGCCAGGCCAACATCTCCCGGGTGCTGCTCACCTACCCGGATGTGGCACGGCTGTTCGTCGACCTGTTCGCGGCCCGCTTCGATCCGGACACCGTCTCGGCCGACCATGCCGCCGAGCTGGAGACTCAGGTCTGCGGCCGGATCGACGACGTGGTCAGCCTCGACGCCGACCGCATCCTGCGCGCCATCCTCAACCTGATCAGGGCGACGCTGCGCACCAACTACTACGTCACCGACGCCGAGGGCATGTCGCGTGACTACGTGTCGGTGAAGGTCGAGCCGCGCGAGATCAGCGAATTGCCCAAGCCGAGGCCGCAATTCGAGATCTTCGTGTACTCGCCGCGGGTCGAGGGCGTGCACCTGAGGTTCGGTCCGGTGGCCCGTGGCGGGTTGCGCTGGTCCGACCGTTTGGAGGACTTCCGCACCGAGGTGCTCGGCCTGGTGAAGGCCCAGGCGGTGAAGAACGCCGTGATCGTCCCCGTCGGCGCCAAGGGCGGCTTCGTCGTGAAGCAGCCACCGGCCGCCACCGGCGACCCTGTCGCGGACCGTCAGGCGCTCGGCGCGGAGGGCGTCAGCTGCTACCGCACCTTCATTTCGGGTCTGCTCGATGTCACCGACAACGTGGATCGTGCGACCGGCGAGGTGGTGCCACCCGCTCGGGTGGTGCGCCGCGACGGCGACGACACCTACCTGGTGGTGGCCGCCGACAAGGGCACCGCCACCTTCTCCGACATCGCCAACGATGTGGCCAAGCGCTACGGCTTCTGGCTCGGCGACGCGTTCGCCTCGGGCGGCTCGGCGGGCTACGACCACAAGGCCATGGGCATCACCGCCAAGGGTGCGTGGGAGAGCGTCAAACGCCACTTCCAGGAAATGGACATCGACACTCAGACCCAGGACTTCACGGTCGTCGGTGTCGGCGATATGAGCGGTGACGTGTTCGGCAACGGCATGCTGCTGTCCGAGCACATCCGCCTGCTCGCGGCGTTCGACCACCGGCACATCTTCTTGGACCCGAACCCGGACACCGCCGCCTCCTACGCCGAACGGCAGCGGATGTTCCAGCTGCCCCGCTCGTCCTGGGCGGACTACGATTCTTCGCTGATCAGCACGGGCGGTGGCGTCTACGACCGCACGGTCAAGTCGGTCCCGATCAGTCCCCAGGTTCGACAGGCGCTGGGCTTGGCCGACGGCGTCGAATCGCTGTCCCCGCCGGAGCTGGTTCGCGCGATCCTGCTCGCGCCCGCCCAGCTGCTGTGGAATGGCGGCATCGGTACTTACATCAAGGCGAGCACGGAGTCGAACGCCGACGTCGGCGACAAGTCCAACGACCCGGTCCGGGTCAACGGAAAGCAGTTGCGCGTCAAGGTGATCGGCGAGGGCGGCAACCTCGGCGCGACGGCGCTGGGCCGCATCGAGTTCTGCCACAACGGCGGCAAGATGAACACCGACGCGTTGGACAACTCGGCCGGTGTCGACTGCTCCGACCACGAGGTCAACATCAAGGTGCTGCTCGACGGCGTGGTCAGCGCGGGCCAACTGCCCGAGCCGGAACGCAACCCGCTGCTCGCCTCGATGACCGACGAGGTCGCGCAGATGGTGCTCGACGACAATGTGGCGCAGAACTTCCTGATGGGCATGTCCCGCACCGACGCACCGCAGATGCTGAACGTGCACATGCGGCTCATCGATGATCTGGAAGCGCGCCGCGGCCTCGACCGCGAGCTGGAGGCGCTGCCGTCCGAGGTGGAGCTGAAGCGCATGCTGGAGGAGGGCATCGGCCTGACTTCACCGGAACTCGCCAATCTCATGGCGCACGTGAAGCTTTCGCTCAAGGCCGACCTGCTCGACACGGATCTGCCGGACAGCCCCTTCTTCGTCACCAGGTTGCCCGACTACTTCCCGACGCCGCTCCGCGACACGTTCGGTGCCGCGATCAAGAAGCATCGGCTGCGCCGGGAAATCCTCACCACGATGATCGTGAACGAGATGGTCGACTACGGCGGCATCACCTACGCGCACCGGCTGAGCGAGGAGACCGGCGCGACGCCGACCGACTCGGTGCGCGCGTTCGCGGCGGCCACCGAGATCTTCGCCCTGCCTGAGATGTGGGCGCGGATCCGTGCGGCCGACGCCGCCACCGCGGTACGTGACCTGTTGGAGCTGGAAACCAAGCGGACACTCGACCGGGCATCGCGCTGGTTCCTGAGCAACCGGCCACAGCCGATCGCGGTCGGTGCGGAGATCAACCGGTACTGCCAGGACGTGCAGGCGCTGGCGCCGAAGGTGCCGGGCTGGCTGCGCGGACATCACGTCGCGACGCTCACCGATCAGTCGGCCGAGCTCATCGCCCGCGGTGCGCCGACCGACCTGGCCACCGAGGTGTTCGGGCTGCTCAACCTGTTCCCGCTGCTCGACATCGTGGACATCGCCGACATCACCGATCGCGACGGCGACGAGGTCGGCGCGCTCTACTACGCGCTCAACGAGCACCTCAAGATCGATTGGCTGCTCGAGGCGGTCAGCCACCTCGAACGGGGCGACCGCTGGCACTCGCTGGCTCGGCTCGCGCTGCGTGACGACATGTACTCCTCGCTGCGCTCGCTGACCCTCGATGTGCTCTCCGCCGGTGACCCGGAAGAGAGCGCGGACGAGAAGATTGCATACTGGGAGTCCAAGAACCAGTCCCGGCTCGGGCGTGCCCGAGCCGCACTGTCGGAGTTGTTCGAGTCCGGAACCCACGATCTCGCCACGCTGTCGGTTGCCGCGCGGCAAGTGCGAAGCATGGTGAGTGGGGTGGGCGCCCAATCGGAGGTACCACGTTGACGAGCTCGTTGAACGGTAACGGGAAGGCGCCGAGTGTGCCGGACGCCCAGGGTCTGAATGCTGCGCAGGGTGGCAATGTCGTGCTGCCCAAGCGTTTTCACACCCAGGTAGAGGTCAGATGGTCGGACATGGATGCTTTCCAGCATGTGAACCATGCCCGCATGGTGACCCTGCTGGAGGAGGCGCGCATCCCGTGGCTGCTCGAGCCCGGTCGGCCGACAGCCGCCCTGGGAACCGGCTGCGTGCTGGCCGACCTGCGGGTGCGTTACCGCGGTCAGCTCCGGCACGAGGACACACCGCTCGATATCGCGATGTGGATTCAACAGCTGCGGGCGGTCGACTTCACCATCGGCTACGAGGTACGGGCCGCCGGTGCGGCACCGGACTCGCCCGCCGCGGTGACCGCCTCCACCCAGATCGCCGCGTTCGACATGAGTGCGCAGCGGTTGCGCAGGCTCACCACTGCCGAACGCGACTATCTGGCCGAGTGGCTGGACTGATCCGCATCGGTAGCAACTGGTCGAGAACGGCAGCACAGCCGTGATGGCAGAACAACGCGTATTGCACGTGTCCGATCCGGCGGAGCGAGAGAACCTCGCGACGTTCCTGACTCGGGCGGTGCGGCTGGACCCCGCGGCGGTGGTACGTATCCGCCGCCGCGGGGAGCAGTACGTCTCCGCCTGGGTGGCAACGGGTTTCGAGGCGCTCGCGGTGCGCACCATCGTCGGTGAGCTGGGCGTCGACGATGTCACCGTCGGCGCCGACATGGTGCTGGCTGGTCTCGGCTCCGGCCTCCCCATCGACCTCGGTTACTCGATGGATTCCGCCTGGCGCGGCGCGCTGCCTCCGGTGGACGGGTTCGCGCACATCGACGATGTGCCCGCCCGCACCCTGGTCGAACTCGCCGAGCAGGGCGCGCAATTGGCCAAGGAGCACGGCAGCAGCCACGGCCCGCCGGCCTCCCTGCTCGACCAAACCGTGCTGACCGTCTCCGGCGCCGACACCCAGGTGCAGGTCCCGATGCGCGTCGTCTTCGCCCTCACCGCAATGGATTTCATCCCGCACTCCGGCGACAAGGCCGACTCCCGCCGCATCCTCCCCACCGAGATCGTCCGAGTCCGCGCCACCAAAACCTGGCTCCGCATCGACGCCCGCTACGGCTCGGTAGCCCGCCGCCTAGGCGGCAGCATCTCCCTCTCCCCAACCTGACCCCGTCGCCATAACGCGGCTGTTGGGATCAGGGGAGCCCGAGCAGGCGCAGCAGGGCGGTGGTTGCGGCGGCGGCGAGGATCACCACGAGGATGGGTTGTTTGCGCCAGGCCAAGACGGCGGCGATGAGAACGCCTGCGGGGAGGGCGAATCCGAATTCGCCGGAGGCGGTCGGCAGGGTGGTCACGGCCACCAATGCGGCGATCAGAACGACGGCCCCGACTTCCAGCAAGCGAATTGTGCGGGCGGGGAAGCGAATACGGTCACGTAGCGCTGGCCCGGACCAGCGAAATGCATAGGTGCCCAAGGCGAGGGCGATCATGCTGGCGACCAATATCATTCGGCACCTGATTCGACAGTGCTCAGCTCGCAACGCGTAACTGCCGCTGGTACAACAGGTTCCGAATCTGAATTGCGTCGATCCCGCCCAACTACCAGAAGTCCCGAAAGGGCTACCAGCACAGGCATTCCCGCGGGTAAGAACGGCGCACTGGCGACAGCGGCAACGGCACCGACCAAGGCCGCGCGCAGTGTCGCCATGTCCCGCAACGCCGGAACGATCAACGCAAGCAACACCGCCGGGAACACGGCATCCAAGCCGAACGCGGCGGTATCCGGCGCAAAGGTCCCGATCAGCACCCCGAGCACAGCACCTCCGGGCCAGGCGAGCAGCACCCCGAACCCGCAGGCCCAGTACGCAGCTCGTCTACGTTCGACAGTGGACTGAGCCAGCGACATCGCCACCGACTCGTCGTTCATCAGATGCACCCCGAGAAACCGCCGCCACCCGGTACCGACCACCTCCGGCACCGACAACCCGTAAGGCAGATGCCGAGCATTCACCACCAGACCGGCAAGCAGAGCCGCGATCGGACTACCACCCGCTGCGATGATCCCGATGAACAAGAACTCCGCACCCCCGGCGAGCACCACAACGCCGAGCACTATGGGCAGCCAAGCAGGCAGGCCGGTGGTGACCGCGGTCGCCCCGTAGGACACCCCGATCACAAACACCGCCAGGCACACCGCCACGATCCCCGAGAACGTATCCCGCCCGAGTGTTCGCCATATCGAACGCATGTAGCTTATAGTGAACACGATGACCTGATCCGTCAATATGGTTTTCTGTTGGGTGGTCAACCACACAATGGGAGGACAAGTGGCACAGCAGGACTCGACGACGGGCACACCCCAGGCGGTGATCGCCGCTGCCTTGCGCCGGGAACGCACCCGCGCCGGTCTCTCGCTCACCGAGGTCGCACACCGCGCGGGCATCGCGAAATCCACCCTCTCCCAACTGGAATCGGGCACCGGCAACCCGAGCCTGGAGACCCTCTGGGCACTGTGCGTCGCACTGGACATGCCCTTCTCCGGCCTGCTCGATCCACCACGCCCCGCCGTCCAGGTGATCCGCGCGGGGGAGGGGCCGGTCGTTGCCGCCGCGGAATCCGATTACCGCGCGACTCTGCTGGCGGCCAGCCCGCCGAACTCCCGCCGCGACCTGTTCCGCATCACCGCCGAACCGGGCCACGCACGCCGCTCGGAACCACACATCCCCGGCGTATTCGAGCACGTCCTACTCGCCAGCGGGCGCGCCAAGGTCGGTTTGATCGACGAACCCGTCGAACTGGGCCCGGGCGACTACATCTCCTACCCGGGCGATCTCCCACACGTCTTCGAGGCCCTGGAGCCCGCTACCTGGGCAACCCTGGTGATCGAATACACGTGAGTCAGGCGGCGCCTTCACCGAGGTACTGCAACCACACCGGATCCAGATCGGCCGACGTGGACAGCAGCCGCCAGTGCGGCCCCTTCGGCGAGACCAGCGGTGAGCGCAGGGTCCAGCCCAGCTCGCTCAACATCTTGTCCGCCTTGCGGTGATTACACGGCGCGCAGCTGGCGACGCAGTTCTCCCAGGAGTGCTCGCCGCCTCGGCTGCGCGGAATGACATGGTCGATGGTCTCCGCCTTGCCGCCGCAATAACCGCAGCGATAGCGGTCGCGGTGCATGAGGGCGGCGCGGGTCATCGGGACGCGGGCCCGATAGGGAACGTGCACGTAGGTGCGCAGGCGGATCACCGAGGGAATGGCGACGGCGGCTTCGGCGGAATGGACTACCGGGCCTTCGGCGTCGTGATGGACGGTGTCGGCTTTATCGCAGATGAGTAAGACGATCGCGCGGCGCGCGGACAGAGCGGTAAGCGGCTCGTAGGTGGCGTTGAGAAGCAGCACCCGGCGCTTCAACCAGCTCGGAGTCTCACTGTGCGGCGGTGCGGAGCGGTGCGCATGATCGGGATGACCGTGATGCGCGCCCGGATAATGATCGGACAGGATATGCAGCGGAGTAGCCCCCGAGCCACGATTGTGGACGTCGGCGGGCTGGAGTTGTCGGTGTGTCCGCGCCTCGTGTGATCTGGCGCTGTGCCGCTGCTTCATCTGGACCTCAATTTCATGATTGGCAGGATCATGCTGTTAGCTCGGCAGAGATTGCCACCCAGTTGACCATGGAACGACGGCTATTGCACGGTGATTTTCAACAATGTCCGGTTAACTGTGGCTGAAGAGCCGCCGGTCCGCGATTTGGTGCCCGGGAAAACCGTGATGTGGGCTGTCGATGCCGAGCGCGGGCACAATGGACGTCGGCGCATCCAGCGAATCGAGAGGGTTTATGACTTCGGGCGAGCAGACAGCAGCGGCTTCGGCAGAGCAGGCGACAGCGTCGTTCTACGAGGCGGTCGGCGGGGCGGAGACGTTCCGGCGGATCGTCGCGGCGTTCTACCGCGAGGTGGCGACCGACGAGGTGCTACGCCCGCTCTACCCCGAGGAGGATCTCGGCCCGGCCGAGCGCAGGCTGCGCATGTTCCTCGAGCAGTACTGGGGCGGCCCGCGCACCTACGGCGAGGAGCGCGGCCACCCGCGGCTGCGGATGCGGCACAACCCGTTCACCATCGGTCCGCTGGAGCGCGACGCGTGGTTGCGTTGCATGCGAATCGCCGTAGCGGAGATCGAGCCAGAGCTACTCGATGACGAACATCGCAAGGCCCTGCTGGACTACCTGGAGATGGCGGCGAATTCGCTGATGAACGCCCCCTGGTGAGGGCGTTTGGCTCGAGAACCGAGTCGTGCGGAGGGTTTTCGGCGCGTCCGATCGGACGCTGGTGATTTGCCCGAAGTTGAGATAGGTGCTCCGCCTAAGGGTTTTTGCCGCAAAACTTTGGCACTATTACGTTTGTGACTGATACACCCGCCGTACTGGTGCCGGTGGATCGCACCACGCAACCATGGTGGCGGTCGGCCGTGTTCTACCAGGTTTATCCCAGATCCTTCGCGGATTCCGACGGCGACGGAGTAGGTGACCTCGGCGGCGTCCGAGAGAAGCTCGGCTATCTCGAGCTGCTCGGCGTCGACGCCCTGTGGGTCTGTCCGGTGATGACGTCACCGATGGCCGACGGTGGCTACGACGTCGCCGATCCCCGCGATATCGACCCGCTCTTCGGCGGACTCGCCGCGATGGACGAACTGATCGCCGAGGCGCACTACCGGCACATCAAGATCACGATGGACCTGGTGCCGAACCACACCAGCAGCGAACATGCCTGGTTCCTCGCGGCCCTGGAAGCCGGTCCGGGCAGCCCGGAACGCGCCCGCTACCTCTTCCGCGACGGTCGCGGCCCCGGCGGCGACGCGCCACCGAACAACTGGCCGAGCATCTTCGGCGGTCCCGCCTGGACCAGGGTCACCGAACCCGACGGCACGCCGGGCCAGTGGTACCTGCATATCTTCGCCCCCGAACAGCCCGACCTGAACTGGGAAAACCCCGAGGTCGCCGCTGATTTCGAGAAGACGCTGCGGTTCTGGCTCGATCGCGGGGTGGACGGATTCCGCCTCGACGTGGCACACGGCATGGCGAAGCCCGAGGGGCTGCCGGACATGGCGGTGGTCAAGACCGCCCTGCTCGCCAATGACGACGACGACCTGCGCTTCAACAACCCCGCCGTGCACGAGATCCACCGCCGCATCCGCAAGGTGCTCGACGACTACCCGGACGCGGTGTCCATCGGCGAGGTGTGGGTCAACGACAACGTCCGGTTCGGCGAGTACCTGCGCCCCGACGAACTGCACCTGGCCTTCAACTTCCGGTTGGCCCAAACCGATTTCGACGCCGACGACGTGCGCGCGGCGATCGACAACTCCCTCGCCGCGGTCGCACCGGTCGCCGCCGCACCCACCTGGACCCTGTCCAACCACGACATCAAGCGCGAAGTCACCCGCTACGGCGGCGGCGCGGCGGGCGTGGACCGGGCCCGCGCCATGATGCTGCTCGAGCTGGCACTGCCCGGCTCGGTATTCATCTACAACGGCGCCGAATTGGGCCTGCCCAACGTGGACGACCTACCCGACGAGGTACTGCAGGACCCGGCCTGGGAACGCTCCGGACACACCGAACGCGGCCGCGACGGCTGCCGGGTGCCGATCCCGTGGGAGGGCACCGCGCCGCCGTTCGGATTCACCACCGGCAAACCCTGGCTGCCGATGCCCGCCGACTGGGCCGGCCGCACCGTCGAAGCGCAACTCGAGGAGCTCGGCTCCACCCTCTCGCTGTACCGGATGGCCATCGAATTGCGTGGCCTGCGACCGGAATTCAGCGGCGACCGGGTCGAGTGGTACGGCAGCCCGCCCGGCTGTCTCGCCTTCCGTCGCGAGGGCGGTCTGGTCTGTGTGCTGAACGCGTCGCAGGCGCCGACCCAGCTCCCGCCCGGCGATGTGCTGCTGGCCAGCGCCCCGCTGGAGGGCGGTCAGCTGCCGCCGAACGCCACCGCCTGGCTGGTCTGACGGCCCGCCGAACTCGACACGAAGCACATTCGGCATGACCAGAAGAGGAACTACTACACAGCATCGTCTACCGTTGGTCCGT
Organism: Nocardia sp. CA-128927; assembly: GCF_050955855.1. Lineage (NCBI taxonomy): Bacteria > Bacillati > Actinomycetota > Actinomycetes > Mycobacteriales > Nocardiaceae > Nocardia > Nocardia sp. CA-128927. Next base: position 2,555,047 of record NZ_CP192087.1, read on the forward strand.
GAGCATTCTCGAGACAGTGCTGGTCTTCCTCGGCATCCCGCTGGTGATTTACGGCGCGATCGCCGGATTGTCATATCTCGGTAAGCCATACGCAGGTGAGAAGCCTGTCCACTACGACCTCGGTCAGCAGTGGACGGCGGCGCCGGTGCTGTGGAGTGCGACCGACGAGGTGACCTCGACCGGTCATCACGATTCGGCCGAGTCGTCGCATGGTCATCATGCGGCGATCGAGGCCACCAAGGTGGAGCTGATCGGAGGCCGGGCAAGTGGCAAGTTCTAATTGGCCCGCGGTGGTCGAAGCCGACCTGCCGCACGGGTACGTGGTGACCACCAGCGGACGCGTCTCGGGCGTGCACGAGGCGGGCGACGTGTTCAAGGAGGCCCCGTTCAGCGATGACGAGCGCCTCGCCATGGACAACGTGCTCACCGAGGCCACCCGCGCGACCAAGGTGCGGTTCAACGTCTACATCGGCGATCTCGGCGCCGATCCGGCCGCCGGTGCGGACGCGATCTTCCCGTCGACGCCCGAGGCGACGCGTTCGGTGCTCATCGCCGTCTCGCCCAACGACAAGGCGATCGAGGTGCGCTCCGGCCGCGACGTCGCCGACCGCGCGAACGATCGGGTCTGCCAGCTCGGCGTCACCGCCGCGTCCAGCTCGTTCCGGCAGGGCCAGCTGATCGACGGACTGGTTTCCGCGGTCCGTGTGATGGCCGCCGCGATCGGCCGCTGACACCTTCCGCCCTTGCGGCGGAGTCACGAGCAATGCCACCGGCGCGCTCACCCCGAACGGGTGAGCGCGCCGGTGGCGTTTGCGGGGACCTACTCGGCCAGATACGGAAATTTTTCTGTTCGCTAGCACCACATTTGGGGGTTGCTGGCGATGGCGTGACTCGCGCACGGTGGTCGGGTGAAGATTCTTGTGACAGGAGCCACCGGGAACATCGGACGTATGGTCGTCGACCATTTGCTCGCAGGGGGAGCCGAGGATGTCAAAGCACTGACCAACAAGCCGGAGCGGGCCGCGCTGCCCGCAGGCGTCGAAATCGTCAAGGGTTACCTGGGCCGGGTCTCGTCGCTGCCCGCCGCGTTCGAGGGGGTGGACCGGATGTATCTCGCGCCGATGCTGGAGACCATCGACGAGGTCGTCTCGCTGGCCAAGCAGGCGGGCATCAAGCAGATCGTGGATCTGTCCGGCGAGGCGCACTGGACGCCGATCGCGGAGGCGGTGGAGAACTCCGGCCTCGACTGGACCCACCTGTTCACCGGTGACTTCCAGGAAAACGCGACGGTGTGGACCGAGCAGATCCGCGCGTCCGACGAGATCCGCGACCCGTACCCGGAGGTGCGGAGCACCCCGATCACCATGGACGACATCGCCCGCGTCGCGGCGAAAGTCCTACTCTCCGAAGGGCATAGCGGACAGACCTACCAAATCACCGGCCCGGAAGCACTCACTCGGGCCGACCGCATCCACCAAATCGGCACGGCCCTCGGCCGCACACTGACCGTCCGGCAGGTCTCCACCGACGAAGCCATCGAGATCTTCGCGCGAACCATGGACACCGCCGAGTGGTACGTGGAGGCCACCGGCTCGATGGTGGGCTGGGAGCCCGAACCGACCACCACCGTCGCCGACCTCACCGGCGCACCCGCCACCACCTTCGCCCAGTGGGCTGCGGCGAACACCGACCTGTTCCGCTGATTCCGGCACGCCGCAGACATGACCGAAGGCGACCTTCGCCCCGTCTCCGGGGATGAAGGTCGCCTTCGGCCGGGTCTACATCGTCGTTTACTGCCCGTCGTAAGCCCTTGCGCGCAGGGCACGTTCGACGCCCGCCTTACCCTCGACCACCAAGCGGCGCAAGGCCGGTGGGTGGTCGCCGGCGAGGAACTTGTCGGCGAGCGCGACGGCGTCGTCACTGATCGCCCATCCCGGGTAGAGGCCGACGACCACGGTCTGTGCGACCTCGCTGGAGCGCCGCTCCCACACGCCGGGGACCGCCGCGAAGTAGCGATCCACAAAGGGCGCCAGCAGCGCGCCCTGGCTTGCCGGGGCGAAGCCCGCGACGATCGCACGGGTGGTGATGTTGGAGATGGTGTCGTCCTCCACCACCTTGGCCCACGCCTGTTCCTTGACGTCCGCCTGCGGGCGGGCGGTCGCGGCGGTCGCGGCGTGCCGCCTGCCCGCCGCGGTCGGATCGTTGGCGAGTTCCTGGTCGATGAACGGGGTTTCGAGGCCGTCGGCGTCGATCTCGCCCGCCGCAGCCAGCGCGATCACGATGCGCCAGCGCAGGTCGGCGTCGATCGCGAGTCCGGTCAGGCCGACCTTGGCCGGGTCACCGTCGATCAGCTCGCGCAGCACCTCGGTGTGCCAGGCGGACAGTTTGGCGGTGGTGAGCGCGTCGACGAAGGCCAGCTGGTGGTCCGAGCCCGCCTCGGCCTCGCGGGCGAGCTCCAGCAGCCGGTCCGCGTACACGGTCCAGCCGGTGTTCGCCGCCCACTCCGGGTCGGCGTAGCTGCGCAGCGAGAGGTTCGCCTGCATCAGGAGTCGTTGCACCACACCGATTTCCGATTCCGCGCCGACACCCGCTTGGACCAGGGCCACGAAATCGCGGGCCCGGAACTCGGCCTGGCGGGTCATCTCCCAGGCCGCCGACCAGGCGAGGGTGCGCGGCAGCGGCTCGGCGATATCGGCGATCCGGTTGACCAGCACGTCCAGCGAGTCGGCGTCGAGGCGCACCGAGCAGTAGGTCAGGTCGTCATCGTTGATCAGCACGAACTTCCCGCGTGCGACGCCCACCAGTTCGGGCACCTCGGTGCGCTCGGCGGCCTGCACATCGAGCTCGATGCGCTTGGTACGCACCAGCTTTCCGTCCTGGTCGTCGTAGACGCCGATGGCGAGCCGATGTACGCGACGCTCACCGGCGCCCGGCTCGGCACCGCCCTGGAGCACGGCGAACGAGGTGAACTTGCCGTCGCCGTCGACCGCGAAGTCCGGCCGCAGGGTGTTCAGGCCGGTGGTCTTCAGCCACTGCGTGCCCCAGTCGGAAAGGTCACGGCCGGAAGACTTTTCGAGCGCGGCGAGCAGATCGTCGAAGGTGGCGTTGCCGTAGGCGTGATCGGCGAAGTAGGCCCGCAGACCGGCCAGGAACGGCTCCAGGCCCACGTAGGCGACGAGCTGCTTGAGCACGCTCGCACCCTTGGCGTAGGTGATGCCGTCGAAGTTCACCTCGACCGCGGCCAGATCAGGGATGTCCGCGGCGATCGGGTGGGTGGACGGCAGCTGGTCCTGCTGGTACGCCCAGGACTTCTCCGCATTCGCGAAAGTGGTCCAGGCACTGGTGTATTCGGTCGCCTCGGCCTGGCACAGCACCGAGGCGAAGGTGGCGAACGACTCGTTCAACCACAGGTCGTCCCACCACTTCATGGTGACCAGGTCGCCGAACCACATGTGCGCCATCTCGTGCAGCACGGTCTCGGCGCGACGCTCGTAGGACGCGCGGGTCACCTTGGACCGGAAGACGTAGTCCTCCAGGTAGGTCACCGCGCCCGCGTTCTCCATCGCGCCCGCGTTGAACTCCGGCACGAACAGCTGGTCGTACTTGCCGAACGCGTACGGCACGCCGAACTTGCTGTGGTAGAAGCCGAATCCCTGCTTGGTCTCGGTGAACAGCCGCTCGGCGTCCATGTGCTCGGCCAGCGAGGCGCGGCAGTAGATGCCGAGCGGGATGCTGCCGTGGTCGTCGGTGTAGACGTCGGTCCACTGCGCGTATGGGCCCGCGATGAGCGCGACCAGGTAGGTGCTCATCTTCGGCGTGGTGCGGAAGACGTGCTTACCCGGTTCCGCCGCAAGGGTTTCCACGACCGCGCTGTTGGAGATGACCTGCCAGTCCGGCGCCGCCGTGACGCTGATGTCGAAGGTGGCCTTCAGGTCCGGCTGATCGAAGCAGGCGAACATCCGCTTGGCATCGGCGGTTTCGAACTGCGAGTACAGGTAGACCGAGTCGTCGGTCGGGTCGACGAAGCGGTGCAGACCCTCACCGGTGTGTGAGTACACGCAGTCGACCTCGACGACCAGCTCGTTGGTCGCGGCCAGGTCGGGCAGCGCGATCCCGGTGGACTCGTCGTAGCCGGAGACGTCCAGCGCGGTGCCGTTGAGCACCGCCGAACGCACGCTGCCCGCCACCAGGTCGATGAAGGTGCTCGCGCCCGGTGTCGCCGTGAAGGTGACCGTGCTGCGGGAGAAGAAGGTCTGCTCGCCCGGTTTGCCCGCACCGTCGGTCAGGTCCAGGTCGATGCGGTAGTTATCGACCGTCACTGTCGATGCGCGTTCGATCGCCTGGTCGCGAGTCAGGTTGGGTGCGGACATAGGGCTCCTTCGGGTTCGAAGAACTAGCTCGGGCGTTCCCCACGATGCCACCTGGGTAAGGTTGCCCGCGCGGGAGTTTTTTGTTGAAGACTGCCCTAGAACCCTATCCAGGATCGGAGCTGCGGAGTGAAGCATGTGCACGCCGGCAAGGTGCGCGACCTCTACGAGGACGGCGATACCCTGCTGCTCGTCGCGTCCGATCGGGTTTCGGTCTACGACGTGGTGCTGCCGACGCCGATCCCGGACAAGGGCGCACTGCTGACCCAGCTGTCCAACTGGTGGTTCGACTACTTCACCGACGTGCCCAACCACGTGGTCTCCGCCACCGACGTGCCCGCCGAGTTCGCCGGTCGCGGCATCCGGGTCAAGCCGCTGAAGATGGTGCAGGTCGAATGCATCGCCCGCGGCTACCTGGTCGGGTCGGGGCTGAAGGAGTACCAGCGCGAAGGCTCGGTGTCCGGCGTCGTGCTGCCGCCCGGCCTGCGCGAGGGCGACAAGCTGCCCGAGCCGATCTTCACGCCGACCACCAAGGCCGCCGAGGGCCACGACGAGCCGATCACCTTCGCCGACGTGGTGAACCAGGAGGGCCGCGAGGTCGCCGAGCAGCTCCGCGACCTGACCCTGCACGTCTACGCCCGTGGTGCGGCGCACGCCGCCGAGCGCGGTGTGATCGTCGCCGACACCAAGGTCGAATTCGGCTGGGACGGCGACACTCTCACCCTCGGCGACGAGGTACTCACCTCCGACTCGTCCCGCTTCTGGCTCGCCGCCGAATGGGAACCGGGCCGCGCGCAACGCTCCTTCGACAAGCAGTTCGTCCGCGACTGGTCGACCTCCACCGGCTGGAACAAGGAGTACCCCGGCCCGGAGATTCCGGCCGACATCGTCGAGGCCACCCGCCAGAAGTACGTGGAGGCCTACGAACTCGTCACCGGCCGCGCCTGGACCGGCGTGCCGCAGTAGCCGTCAGGCCTCGTTGAGGTAGTCGTTCAGCCGGTCCAGATACGGTCGCTGGCCCGTGCCGAGCTTGTCGTGCGCGGTGGCCATGTCGAACCACTCGGCCCGGTCGATCTCCGGGAAGCTGGCCATTCGCCCGGAGCGCGGCGGCCACTCCATCTCGAACGTGCCGGGCACCACGTCGGCCGGATCCAGATCGCCCTCGACGGCCCAGACGGTCAGCGTCTTCTTGCCCTTGCCGCTGCTGTATCGCACGTCGCCGAGCGGAATCCACTCACCGTCGGGCACGAACAGTCCGAGCTCCTCGTGGAACTCCCGGCTGGCCGCCGCGCGCGCGTCCTCCAGCTCCGGCTCGTACTCGCCCTTCGGGATGGACCACGCGCCGTTGTCCTTACGGGCGAAGAACGGCCCACCCATATGCCCGATCAGCACCTCGACGCTCGCACCGCGCCGAAACACCAAAACCCCCGCACTCGTCTTATCCGTCACCCTCGCAGTCTGCCCCACGACGCAATCGGTGAGTGACACATGGCTGCGGCAACCGCCGTGTGCCACTCACCGATGACGCAACTGGGCGGCGCGGAGGGTGAGATAGTGGTTTTCCGGCGCGCTGGGGGTGCGGCCTGCGGCGGTGGTGTAGCAGGTGATGGCGGCGTCGAAATCGCCTGCCATTTCGTGTAAATGGCCGCGGACAGCGTCGAGGCGATGGTTGCCGGCCAGCTGATCGTCCAGCGTCGCGGCGAGTTCCAGCCCGGCCTCGGGTCCGTGCACCATCGCGATCGCGACGGCGCGGTTGAGGGTGACGAACGGGTTGTCCGAGAGCTTTCCGAGCAGGTCGTACAGGGCGAGGATCTTGGTCCATTCGGTTTCCTCGGTGCTGCCTGCCTGCGCGTGCAGCACGGCGATGGCCGCCTGGATCTGGTAGGGCCCGGTAAGTCCTTGTGCGAGAGTGCTCGTCGTCAGGGTGATGCCCTCGGTGATCTGCGCGCGGTCCCACAGTGCGCGGTTCTGCTCGGCGAGGGGGATCAGCTCACCCCGGTCGCCCGTGCGAGCTGCCCGCCGGGAATCGGTGAGCAGCATGAGGGCGAGCAGCCCGGTGACCTCGGTGTCGTCGGGCAGCATCCGATGCACCGCGCGGGCGAGCCGAATCGCCTCGCCGGATACGTCCGCGCGTTGCAACTCCGGGCCGGAGTTGCTCGTACTGCCCTCGTTGAAGATCAGATACAGCACGTGCAGCACGGTCCCGAGCCGGGCATGCCATTCGGTGTCACCGGGCCGCGCGAACGGCCGGTCGAGCGTCGCCAGCTTCTTCTTGGCTCGCGTGATCCGTTGCGCCATGGTCGCTTCCGGCAGCAGGAACGCGTGCGCGATCTCCGCCGTGGTCAGCCCGCCCACCGCCCGCAACGTCAGCGCGATCGCGCTGGCCGAGGACAGCGCGGGATGGCAGCAGAGGAAGAACATGGCGAGGGTGTCGTCGTAGTCGACCGGCAGCGCGTCGGGTACTTCGCGATCGAAGGCCGTTGTCTCCCTGCGTCGCCGGGCCACCTCGGCGCGCACCGCGTCGGCCATCCGGCGCTGCGCCACCTGGATCAGCCAGCCGCGCGGGTTGTCCGGCAGCCCGTCCACCGGCCACTGGGTCGCCGCGGCGAGCATGGCCTCCTGGAGTGCGTCCTCGGCGGTGTCGAAATCGCCGAACCGGCGGACCAACGCACCGAGGACCTGTGGCGCCAACTCGCGCAACAGGTCCTCGGCCCTCGCCGGGAGCGGTGTGTCGTCGGGCACCACTCGCCGGTTGGTCACTGGTCGCTGGCCGGGACGCTCATCACCGGCCGTACCTCGATGTATTCGCCGATCGGTTTACCACCCGGGCCCGGTGCCGCCGACGCGTGCGCGGCGATCTCGTAGGCCCGTTCCGAGCTTTCCACGTCGACGATCCAGTACCCGGCCAAGAACTCTTTCGTTTCCGGGAACGGTCCGTCGGTCACCACCGGCGCCGAGCGGCCGTCGGAGCTGACGATGCGGGCCTCGGTCGGACCGGTGAGCCCTTGCGCGTCTACCAGCTCACCCGACTTGGCCAATTGCTCGCCGAGGGCGCGCTGGAAGTCTATGTGCGCCTGGATCTCTTGCGGGGACCATTCGTTGATCGGTGTGTCGCAGAATGCGGGGGTGCGGTAGGTCTTGAGCAGCATGTATTTCATCGGGTCCTCGTTCCGGCTACCTGTGTGGCGCTCTCGCGGTGAGGTCGGAACCGAGCATGCCGTTTCGACACATCTCGCCGATCGTCGAAGTGACCTGCATCACAACGGTTTCGAGGTGTCGGCCAGTGCTTCCGGATCGACCGGTTCGCCCGCCAGGATCAGTTCCTTGATCCGGTCGGTCACGTCCCAGACGTTCACGTTCATGCCCGCGAGGATCCGGTTGTCCGAGTCGAGCCAGAACGCGACGAACTCGCGTTTCGCCACATCGCCGCGGGTCACCACCCGGTCGTAGTCGCCGGGTGCCGCGTAGCCGGTGTACTCCATGCCCAGGTCGTACTGGTCGGTGAAGAAGTAGGGCAGCCGGTCGTAACTGGCTTCCTTGCCGAGCATGGTCGCGGCCGCGACGGCGGGCTGGTTGAGCGCGTTTGCCCAGTGCTCCACCCGAATTCGGCGGCCCAGCAACGGATGCTGCTGTTCGGCGATGTCGCCGACGGCGACGATGTCCGGGTCGCTGGTGGCCAGGTGTTCGTCGACCAGCACGCCGCCGTCGACGTCGAGCCCGGCATCCTCGGCCAGTTCGATGTTCGGGCTGGCACCGACCGCGACCAGCACCGCCTGCGCCTCGATCACGCTGCCGTCCTCGAGCTTCACCCCGTTGGCCAGCCGGGTCCCGATCCCCTCGACCGTGGTGATCTCGCTGACCTTCGCGCCGAGACGCAGATCGACCCCGTTCGAGCGATGCAGCTCGGCGAACACCTCGCCCATCTCCGGCCCGAGCGAGCCGAGCAGCGGATGTTCGGCGGTCTCGACGATGGTCACCGCGAGGTCCGCGGCCCGGGCCGCCGCCGCGACCTCCATGCCGATCCAGCCTGCCCCGATGATCACCACGCTTTGTGCGGCGCTGGCGAAGAACTCGATCAGGGTGTCGGAGTCCTCGATGTTGCGCAGCGTGTACACGTTGGGTGCGTCGGCACCGGGGATCGGCAGGGTGCGCGGGGTCGATCCGGTGGCCAGCGCCAGCTTGTCGTAGGAGACCGTGGAGCCGTCCGGCAGCGAGATCGTCTTCTCGGCCCGATCGAGCCCCTCGACGGTCGTACCGACCCGGACCTCGACGCGGTGATCGCGGTACCACTGGCGCGGTTGGACGGTGAATTCGGCGAGTTGTTTCTTGCCCGCCAGATGGTCCTTGGACAACGGTGGTCGCTCGTAGGGGAGCCATTCCTCCGAGCCGATCAGCGTCACCGATCCGGGAAAGTCATTGGCGCGCAATGCTTCCGCAAGTTTGGCCGCCGCTAGCCCGCCGCCGACGATGACGAAACGCTGATCCGAACTCATGCCTGCGCCTCGCTGACGCTCAGCTCCGGCATGACTTCGACCGAAGCTGTGTTGTTTGTTCGTTCGCTGCGCTCTCTCACGGGGGACTCCTTGTCGAGAGATGAACCGGGACTCCTGCGGATAAACCCTACTGGGACCGGCCGCGGCATCTCCGGAAAACGCGAGCACCGGATGGGAACGAATCGAGCGCCGCCATGGTTGGTTCCGTATAGCGGCGGGGCTGAGCGCCGCCCGTCGAGCATGCGATTCGAGAGGACCCGTCGTGAGTGATCAGAGCTCCACGAAAGACGTTGCCGATTTCTGGTTCGATCCGCTGTGCCCTTGGTGCTGGATCACCTCCCGCTGGATTCTGGAGGTCGAGCAGGTACGCGACATCGAGGCGCGCTTCCACGTGATGAGCCTGTCGGTGCTGAACGAGGACAAAGAGGGCCTGCCCGATCAGTACAAGGAACTGCTGGCCACCGGCTGGGGTCCGGTCCGCGTCGCCATCGCCGCCGCGCAGGAGCACGGCGACAAGGTGCTGCTGCCGCTCTACACCGCGATGGGCACCCGCATCCACAACCGTCGCGCCGAGTACGAGCGGGAATCTCGCAAGGACAGCCTGACCGCGGTGATCGCCGATTCGCTCGCCGAGGTGGGCCTGCCCGCCGAGCTGGCGAAGGCGGCCGAGAGCACCGAGTACGACGAGGCGCTGCGCAAGAGCCACCACGAGGGCATGGACAAGGTCGGCCCCGATGTCGGCACGCCGACGATCCACATCAACGGCACCGCGTTCTTCGGTCCGGTGCTGTCCCGGATCCCGCGCGGTGAGCAGGCGGGCAAGCTGTGGGACGCTGCGGTGACGCTGGCGGACTACCCGCACTTCTTCGAGCTCAAGCGCACCCGCACCGAAGATCCCGAGTTCGACTGATCGACGCCGAGTGCCGCGGGGTTCGACACCCGCGGCACTCGGACTCGGCAAGCTAGGGAACAGGTTTCGGCGGCAGCGCCGGAGTCTGGTAGCTACTCGGGTAGCCGCCCGGCGGTGGTACCGCGCCGACGGGCGGGCTGGGCCGCAACCACAGCCTGCCGTGCCTGCTGCGGTCGCGCAGCGCCCACATCCGCCAGGTCAGCACCGGGTGCGAGGACATGGCGTTGACGATCCAGACGAAGAATCCCTTCTCCGCGGCCGCCCGGTCGGCCATCTCGTCGAAGCCGACCAGCGTGTTCATGTACTTGCCCGCCGCTAGGGTGCCCATCGCAGCGGGCGCGCCCGCGTGCCGATTGCAGAAGCCGTGGTTGTCGGCGGTGTACTCCTGCGCGCGGATCAGCGAGTTGCCGATCAGCGGCAGGAATGGGACGAGGAACATGCCGAGCTGGCGCCAGTACGAGACATGGCCGGCCGCGATGTGGCCCACCTCGTGGCCGATGATGAATGCCAGCGCGTCGGGTTCCCGTGCGGCGCCGCCGATCTCGAACAGGTCGCTGTAGACCGCGACGAAACGGCGGAATCCGTGACCGCTGGCGAACGCGTTGATCTGGCCGTTGCCGAGCACCACGTACGCGTCCGGCACCTTGGCCATGCCGAACCGCGCGGCCGCCTCGACGACCATTCGGTGCCCGTCCGGGAACTGGGTCGGCGACATCTTGACGCCGTTCACCCGCTGGGTCGAATACAGGATGCCGCGACCGAGCCAGATCAGCACCGGCGCGAACACGAGCAGCAGCACGTACTGGTCGAAGTTGCCCGTCGCCAGCAGCACCACCGCGATCGCGTAGGCGAGCACGGTCAGCAGGACGACCACGATGAGCATCGGGATCTCCCAGCTGTGCCTGGCCGGCATGCCGAACGGCGACAGTCCGCGCGGTTGCTGCTGCGGGGGCACGTTCGGCGGGACGGGAGCGCCCGGGTACGGACCGTATTGCGGGGGGACGTTCGACGGAACCGGAGCGCCCGGATAGGGGCTGTGTTGCGGGGGAACGGGGTAGGGCGGCGGCGAGCCGTGGGGCGCGTCCTGCGCCTGCGCCCACCCGGCCGAGGCATACGGGTCGACGTGCGGGCCCGTCTGATGGGGCTGGGGTTCGTGCGGCTGCATGAAATGAACTCTATTCAGTTGCTGGGAACGGAAGCGGCCCTCGGTGATGTCCACAGGAACGCTGTGGCTCAGGACACTCGCGAGGTATCTCTGATTCGCGGTAGCGGGCGCCGGTGTTAATCCGGGCCGCCGGGAGCGCTTGCGAGCGCGAATGCGCGAGGCCGCATGCCCCTTCGTAACCGGCCGGAAACCGGCCTGACAGAATGCCAGCCATGCGCGTATACCTCGGTGCCGACCATGCCGGTTTCGAACTCAAGAATCACGTCAAAGACCATCTGGAAAAGGCGGGCCACGAGGTGGTCGACTGCGGCGCACTCGAGTACGACGCGCTCGACGACTACCCGGCCTTCTGCATCGAGGCGGCCCGCCGCACCGTCGCCGACCCCGGCAGCCTCGGGCTGGTGTTCGGCGGTAGCGGCAACGGCGAGCAGATCGCCGCGAACAAGGTGCCCGGCGCCCGCTGCGCGCTGACCTGGAGCGTGGAGACCGCCCAGCTGGCCCGGCAGCACAACAACGCTCAGCTGGCCGGCATCGGCGGCCGCATGCACTCCACCGAGGAGGCGCTGGCCATCGTCGACGCGTTCGTCAGCACCGAGTGGTCGGGCGAGGACCGGCACCAGCGCCGCATCGACATCCTCGCGGAGTACGAGAAGTCCGGCGAGGCCCCGGCGGTTCCCGCGTACTGAACCGGCTGTGCCTGAAGGTCATACGCTGCACCGGCTCGCGAGGCTGCACCAGAAGCGCCTCGCGGGCGGTGTGGTGCGCGTGTCCAGCCCGCAGGGCAAGTTCGCGGCGGGCGCGGCCCGCGTCGACGGTCATCTGCTGACCCGCGCCGAGGCGTGGGGCAAACATCTACTGCACCACTACGACTCGGGTCTGATCGTGCACGTGCACCTCGGGTTGTACGGCAAGTTCACCGAATCCGAGCTGCCGATGGGGGAGCCGGTCGGGCAGGTGCGGATGCGGCTGTTCGGCGCGCCGGACGGGCAGCCCGGTTTCGGCACCGATCTGCGCGGGCCGACCGCGTGCGAAGTGCTGCTCGCCCCAGAGGTTTCCGCGCTCACCGATCGGCTCGGTCCCGATCCGCTACGCCGCGGCGCCGACCCTGACCGGGCCTGGCAGCGAATGCACCGCTCGCGCAGGCCGATCGGCGCGCTGCTGATGGACCAGCAGGTGCTCGCCGGGGTGGGCAACGTCTATCGGGCGGAACTGCTGTTCCGGCACCACGTTTCGCCGTACCGGCTAGGCACCGCGCTATCCGCCGACGAGTGGGCCGCGATGTGGGTCGATCTGGTCGCCCTGATGAAGGTGGGCGTCCGGGTCGGCAAGATGGTCGTGGTCCGCCCCGAAGACGACCACGGCGAGCCGTCCTACGCCCCCGACCGCCCACGCACCTACGTCTACCGCCGCCAGGGCGCACCCTGCCGCGTCTGCGGCACCCCGATCGCCCACGCGGTCATGGAGGCCCGAAACCTCTTCTGGTGCCCCACCTGTCAGCCGGTCTAGCCTCTCAGCCCGCGACGGCCTCGTCGATCGCGGGCTCGTCTGCCAGTGCGAACCGTCGTCCGCCCGCCGTCTTCGCCGAGTACATCGCGCGGTCCGCACGGCGCAGCAGATCGCTGAAGTCGCAGGAACTTCCGGGTGGGCTGAAGGCGGTGCCGACGCTTGCCGAGACCGGCACCGGTCCCGCCGTCGACCACACCGGGTCGCGCAGCGCGGACACGATCTTGCTGGCCAGGTCGCCGAGCGTGTTGTGCGGCGGGTTGACGGCGAGCACGAATTCGTCGCCACCGTACCGGCAGATCACCGTGTCCGGCGCGCATACCTCGCGCAGGCGGTTGGCCAACTCGACCAGTACTTCGTCGCCGATGGCGTGCCCGTAGCCGTCGTTGATCTGCTTGAACCGGTCCAGGTCGATCAGCAGCAGCCCGACGCCGCGGTTCGGGTCGGTCGACATCAGCCGGACGCGATCCTGCAGCAGGGTGCGGTTGGCCAGGTCGGTGAGTGCGTCGTGGGTCGCCTCGTGCCGGAGTCGATGTTGCAGTGCCGCGATCTCCTGCACGCGCAGCGACACCTTGGCCGAGAGGTTCTGTTCCTGCTGTGCCAGCGCACGCTCCTGCAGCGCCTGGGCGTAGCTGTCGATGGCCTGACTGGCGACGAACGGCCAGCGGGTGGCGACCAGCGAACCCGGCGCGCCGGACGGGAAGCCGAGCAGCCACCTGGAGGCCTGCGCGAGCATCCGAATCCGGTCGAACGGTGCCTCGGACAGCCTGGCTCCGAGCAGCCGCGCCTGCGGCACCGGGAACGGCTCCGACCTGGCGAGCGAGAGCAACTGCTCGACGATCTCGATGAGTACCGGTTCCAGCTGTTGGGGCGCCGCGCCGGAACCCGGCTCGGCGCACACCGCGCGGGCCCAGGCGCGGGCCATCGCGGCGACAGGGGGCTCGATATCTATCGACATCGAACTCACCCTGCGCAGGTGGCGTCGGTACCCAGAGGCCCTGTGCTGACACAGGTGCCGACGTCACCCCGATCGTTCGCACTGCTACGCGGTTGTGTCCACCTCGCTCGGCGCACGCTCACCGCCCCCTTTCCAGATACCCCCGTCCGGCAAAAAGGATCCTAGCAAGCCACCCGGCATCAAAAAACGCTGTTTTGCAACGTGTTCTCGATGCCTCGCGAATGGCGATCGGATATGTGATCGCTGCAATCGCTTCGGCGTTACACCTGGATTTCGTTCGCTGAGAAGTCGCGCCGAGACACGCTGGCGACACGCTGTAGCGGTGCGCCGAACGGGTCCCCCCGGCCACTCGCGACACCTCGGCGCGATGTGGCCGAGCGGTCGGCCCGCTGGGCCGCCTGCCTGGTCGCGGCGTCGAAGTAGCGGTGTGAGTAGCCGAAGGTCTGCGGGTCTTCTGCCCAGTAGGGGTGTGGAGCCGGTTTTTCCTGCCCACAGCACACCCGGCGGTCGGTGGCACAGCGCAAATTCCTGCTAGTGCGATATCGGCGAGTCGTGATGTCCCCAAGGGTGGCATCCTCTCCGCGACCGGTCGGGCGTGACTGGTGGCCACCCCGTGGGCCACGGCTCCCCCCGACAGGAGTCGTCACGCGTCCCATATGCTCCCCGCTTCCGGTCCGACACGCCCGAGTTTCAAGGAAGAGATCCCTCTTAATTTCATTAAGTTCTGAACCGCGCGCCCCGCCCTGACCGGGGCGACTGGCATGCGAGACTCACCATAGGGCGTTGCGCTGACAACCGAACACGCACCCGCGCTATCCCCGTGCGCGGGGGCTGATTGGCATTTGCGAAGCAGGGTTCGGTACAGTCGGGACGCACACGACATCGTGGCGATCCCATCGATGTCGTATGCCTGCGGGTGTAGTTCAATGGTAGAACCTCAGCCTTCCAAGCTGATGGTGCGGGTTCGATTCCCGTCACCCGCTCCACACGGAATTCAGCCTCGGCGGCGGCCGATAACCGCCGCGAGGGACAACGGGGTGTAGCGCAGCTTGGTAGCGCATCCGCTTTGGGAGCGGAGGGTCGCAGGTTCAAATCCTGTCACCCCGACAACGAATTAGAAGCGTTCCGGCGCTGGTCAGGATCCCGTTCTCGGGTTCCGTGGCCAGCGCCGTTTTCGTTTGGGGCCGGTTGTGATCGTCACCACATGCTCCGATGTCACGGTTGCCGTTCGGGCGGTGTCTTCGAGATATCGGAGGTGGTTGCGGTGGCGAACGTGGTGGTCGTCGGCATGGGGTACGCGGGGCTGATGGCGGCGAATCGGCTTGCGGCCGTTGGGCAGTCGGATGTGCGCGTGACGGTGGTCAATCCGCGGACGGAGTTCGTGGAACGTATCCGGTTGCACGAGCATGCGGCAGGGGGGGTCGAGCGCGGTGCAGCGGCGAAGAGGGCTGCTGCACCGCGACGTTCGCCTGCGGGTAGCGACGGTGGATGCGATCGGGGAGCGGTCAGTGCGGCTCGATGATGGTGCCGCACTCGATTTCGACTATCTGGTGTACGCGGTGGGCAGTTCGGCCGCCCGAGGCTTGCCTGGGTCCGAATACGCGTGCAGTATCGCCGACCTCGCTGGTGCAGACGCGTTGCGCGGGCGACTGCCGAGACTGTCAGCGGGGGCGCGGGTCGTAGTGATCGGTGGTGGTTTGACCGGGATCGAGACGTCCGCCGAAATCGCTTACCGGTACCCGTCTTTGGTGGTCGAGCTGGTTTCGGAGTCGGTCGCCGGATGGTTGCCCGAAGCGAGTCGAGCGAGCATCGAAGGCAAGCTCGTGAAGGCTGGCGTTCGGCTGCGGACCGGGCTGCGGGTCACCGGAGTCCGCCCTGACGGCGTCGTGACCGACGCGGGCACGCTGCCCAGCGATTGCACCGTGTGGGCGGGTTCGTTCGGGGTGCCGGACCTAGCACTGCGCAGCGGCCTGTCGGTGGCCGCTGACGGCCGACTGCGCACCGACGATACGTTGGTGTCTGTTGACCATGGCCGGATCGTCGGCGTCGGGGACGCCGTCGCACCGCCTCGACTGGTGGGGGATCACTTGCGGATGAGCTGCCAGGCCGCGATACCCATGGGCGCGCACGGCGCCGACACAGTGCTCGCATTGATCCGGGGCGAGCGCCCGGAACCGCTGTCGCTAGGCATGGCCGGACAGGCGATCAGCCTGGGACGGCGCGACGGGTTCATTCAAGCCGCGCACCGAGACGACACCGCTAGCGGATTCGTGCTGTCCGGACGGGTGGCCGCGGTGGTCAAGGAACAGGTGTGCCGCTTCACCCTCACCTCGATGCGGTTCCCGCGTGCCTATCGGTGGCTGCCGGGCCCGACTGTGCCCGCGCCGACCGCGGTCCGATGACCGAGCGATCCGAAGACACCGCCAGCGCGCCGGACGCGTTCGACCAGTTCCGCCCGCTGCTGTTCACCATCGCCTACGAGATCCTCGGCAGCGCCGCCGACGCCGAAGATGTGTTGCAGAACAGCTACCTTCGCTGGCGCGACATCGACCAAGATGAGGTGGAGCACCCACGCGCCTACCTCGTACAGATCGTTACGCGCCAGGCGCTCAACCAGTTACGGTCCGTGCGCCGCCGCCGCGAGGACTACGTGGGCAACTGGCTGCCCGAACCGATCCGCACCGAACACGACGCCAGCCACGACGTCCTGCTGGCCGAATCGGTGTCGATGGCCATGCTGCTCGTGCTGGAGACCCTCGGCCCGACCGAGCGGGCCGTGTTCCTGCTGTCCGAGGTGTTCGGCCACAGCCTCGTCGAGATCGCCGAGATGATCGGCAAGACCGATACCGCCGTGCGCCAGATCGCGCACCGGGCCCGTGAACACGTGCAGGCCCGCCGCAAACGCTTCCAGCCCGACGCCGAAACCAATCAGGCGGTGATCGGCCGGTTCCTGCTCGCCGCGCGCACCGGTGCGGTGCAAGATCTGATGGACGTGCTCGCACCCGACGTCGTGCAGATATCCGACGGCGGCGGCCGCGTCATCGTCGCCGGGCGGCCCGTCGTCGGTGCCGCGCGGGTCGCCAGATTCCTCATCGCGCTCGCTCAAAACAGCATGGCGGACATGACCGTTGAGTTCGGCAGCTTCAACGCGCTGCCCGCGCTCCTGCTCCGATCCCGTGCCGATCAGCATCTCGATACCGTCCTCATGATCGAAATCGACGGCGAGCTCATCACCGGGCTTTATGCGGTCCGCAATCCCGACAAGCTGCGCGCCGCCGACGTCCTGCGCCCGCTCGATCGGGACAACTGAGGCAAACACGTTCCGGTGCAACGCTTCAGCGCCGCCTCCCGACGTAGTGATGGAGACCACAGTCACGGTCGCGGATCGAGCGGTGTCTCCGAGGACGACCGGATCAGCACAATGTGAAGGAGCATCGTCATGAAGGCAATCATCGTGTGCACCTCGGTGTCCCATGGCAACACGAAACGAATCGCCGACCTCATGGGCCACGTCCTATCGGCCCGCGTCGTCACCCCCGACGAGGTCGATGCCGCCGAACTCGCCACCTACGATATCGTGGGATTCGGTTCGGGAATCTTCCTGGGCGCCTTCCACTCTCAGCTGCGCGAGTTCATCGAATCCCTCCCACAAGAACAACGACGCAAGGCATTCGTCTTCGCCACCAGTGGTTTTCCCGAAGCGCGTCTCCAGCCCTTCACCCGCCCCTTGGTAAAACTGCTCCAGCAGAAGGGTTTCGAGGTAGCAGGCACCTTCTCCTGCCGCGCCTTCGACACCTACGCGCCGTTCAAGCTCGTCGGCGGTATCAGAAAGAACCGCCCCAACGGCGCGGATCTCGCGGCAGCACGCGCGTTCGCCGAACGGCTACGAGCCCAGATCGGTGCCACGTCCTGAATGAGACTCAGCCTGAATCGGACTCAGCCTGAATCGCACTCAGACCGCTTCGTAGGCCGCCATCAGAATGCTGAGGGCCCGGTCGTAGCCTTCGTCCCACAGCACCTGATTCATCACATACGACACCGTCATCCGATGCTCGAAGTCGACGAACACCAGCGACCCACCCCACCCGCCCCACGTGCAGGTGCGCCCCTCCAGCCGGTAGCCCATACCCCAGCAGATCTGTTGTCCCAGAACACGATCGACCCCGCGGAATTGCTCCTCGAAGACGCGTTCACACCCCGCCTCCGACAGCAACCGAACGCCGCCGACCGTCCCACCACACGCCAGCACCGACTGCACCGCGCCAACGGAACGCGCATTGCCGTGTCCGTTGATGGCCGGTATCTCGGCCCGCCGCCAGGCCAGCGTGTTCGCATCGGACACCCCGACCGGAAACCCCTCCGGCTTGTCACCCTCGGGCGAGGCAATGAGCGTCGCAACGCGCCGATCATGCTCGGCAGCGAGCCCGATATGAAAGTCCGCCCCCAACGGCCCCGCCACCTCCTCCGCGAAGAACGTGCCAACACTGCGCCCACTCACCCGCGCAATGACCTCACCGACCAGATGCCCGAACGTCACCGCGCGATACCCAGCAGCACTCCCGGGTTCCCACTCCGGCGCCTGCGCCGCCAGCCGAGCCGTGACCGTCGGCCACGAATACAGCTCAGCCGCCGTGATCGATCCATCCCACCCCGGCAGCCCCGCCGTATGCCCGAGCAAATGCCGAACCCGCACATCCTGTTTCCCCGCAGCCGCGAACTCCGGCCAATACAACGCAACCGGCGCATCCAAATCGAGCTCCCCCCGATCCGCCAAAATCAACGCACACAACGCCACCATCGTCTTGGTCGTAGACCACACATTGACAATCGTGTCCCGCTCCCACGCAACACTGCGCTCCGCGTCGACAGACCCACCCCAGACGTCAACGACCGCTTCACCATCGACATATACCGCTGCCGAAGCGCCGACGTCATCAACATCCAATGAGTCCGCCAACGCCTCCGCCACCGCGCTGAACCGTCCATCGAACCGGCCCTGGATCTCCGTCATCGCCGTAACGTAGCCCGCCCCGAAACCCCTGAGCCACTGGTTTTCAGGGCCCTGGACAACGGCCCGCCGTGTCACATTTCTCGCTTGGCATCGGTCTTATGGACAGCCCGTTCGCCCGATACGAGGAGAAGCTGATGTCATCGGACCAAGAAACAAACAACACCGCGATCTTCCGGCGCTTTCACGACATCGTGAATACCGATGACCTGGAAGCGATTTCGCAAACGATCCACGAGGTCGTCGCCCCAGAAGCACTGCTGCACACGCCACTTCCGATAACCGCAACGGGCGCGGAGGCACTCGAGCATGTTTGGGCAATGCTCCTGCAGGCCTTCCCCGACATTCACGTAGCAGTCGAAGACCTGATCGCAAAGGGGGACAGGGTCGTCTGCAGATCAGTGGTAACCGGCACCCACAAGGGCGACTTCCACGGCCTAGCCCCAACCGGCAACTCCGTCACCTACAACGAAGTCTTCTTCCTCCGCTTCGCCAACAACCGAATCACCGAAATCTGGGGCCTCGTAGACACCCTCACCCTCAGACAACAACTAGGCCTCATCCCAGCCTGAGCCTTCACGCAGTTGGTCGGCTGATCACGGGGAACTAAGACTGTCGAGCAGTGGGCAACGCAGACAAGTGCCCGCGTTCTGTTGCTGACGGTCTCGCCCGACAACGAACACGCTATTGCGCTATACCGGCGCAACGGATTCGACAACGCCGGAGCGTGTGCCACGAACAACGAGGAGGTCAGTGTAGGTAGCTGAGCTTGGAGTTGATGCTGTGCCAGAGATGAAGGTTTGGCCCTTCGGAGTCGCCGCTCGGGCGGAGGCTTCAAACCGCCACATGCTGCGTTGGCTGAAGACCGTCGTGGTGAGCGATGTGGAAAAGGCGTCGTGAGAGGCGTCAGGTGGGGACCAGGAAGATGAGTGAACCCGAACCGCTGTTGACGTGTCGTTACGTTCGAAGTGACGTCGAAACCGTGGCCATGTTCCGGGCTGCGGGAGCTGGGCCTGACAGGTTGTCCCGATTGATGGTCAGGTGGCGTCCGGCATTGAGGCGGCATGAGCCTGGTCTGCGGCTTTGGCATGGAACGTGGGAAGGCGTGCCCTGAAACCGTTTTCGTCGAGTAGATCGGCGGCGAGAGGGAAACCCCCGTCGCGGGGTGCGCCGGCGGACCGGCTCGTAGTAGTGGTGAAGCTTCTGTAATGGGTGTGGAGCGAAGGGGCCGGGTCGTCTGTGGCTGTTGTTTGTCCTGTCAACCGGGCCGTGTGGTCCGGGAGGAGCTGTGGTGAGCGAGCTGAAGTCGTCAGCGAAGTCGTTCGAGATTTTCAAGTGGGAAGTTCAGGAGGCATACGAGAAGGTCAAAGCGAACAAGGGTGCGCCGGGAGTGGACGCGGTGAGCTTGGCGGAGTTCGAAACCGATCTGAAGAACAATCTGTATCGGATCTGGAATCGGATGTCGTCGGGCAGCTACTTTCCGCCTCCGGTCAAAGCGGTGGAGATACCGAAATCGCATGGCGCGGGCACGAGGATGCTCGGGGTGCCCACGATTGCGGACAGGATCGCTCAAACGGTGGTGGCCGCGAGGCTGGAGAAGAGGGTCGAGCCGATCTTTCATCCGGATTCTTATGGTTACCGGCCGGGGCGGTCGCAGTTGGACGCGGTCGGGGTGGCTCGGCAGCGGTGTTGGAGATACGACTGGGTCATCGACTTGGACGTGGAGAAGTTCTTCGACAGTGTCCCTTGGGATCTCGTGCTCAAAGCGGTCCAGGCGCACACCGATCAGCGTTGGGTGGTGCTGTATGTGAAGCGGTGGCTCGAAGCGCCGCTTCAACTGCCCGATGGCACTGTGGCGCAACGAGATCGAGGTACCCCGCAGGGGTCCGCGGTCTCGCCTGTACTCGCGAACCTGTTCCTGCATTACGCGTTCGACATGTGGATGGTCCGGGAGTTCCCCGATGTCGTGTTCGAACGTTATGCCGACGATGCGATCGTGCACTGCGTCAGCGAACGCCAGGCTCGCCTGGTGCTGGCCGCGATCGAGAACAGGATGAGCGAGGTCGGGTTGCGGTTGCATCCGGACAAGACCCGGATCGTGTACTGCAAGGGCGGCAAACGGCGGGGCTCGGCTGAGCATACGTCGTTCACGTTCCTCGGTTACACATTCCGCGCTCGCAGTGCTCGCGACAAGCAGGGCAGGGTGTTCACCTCGTTTCTGCCCGCGATCAGTAAGGACGCTTTGACCAGGCTCGGTCGTACGGTACGGGGGTGGCGGTTACATCGCCGCACCGATCTCGGTTGGGCTGAACTCGCCGCGATGATCAATCCGGTCGTCCGGGGTTGGATGAACTATTACGGGGCGTTCTACCCTTCGGCGATACATAACCTTCTGGCCCGCATCAACACCTACCTGGTGCGGTGGATCCGCAAGAAGTTCAAACGGTTACGGCCGCGCCGCAAGGCCAGGGAGTACTGGGAACGCACCACCACCGAGTACCCGCGTGCCTTCGCCCACTGGCGTTGGGTGGCCTATCCGCTGATGATCAAGACGACAGGAGCCCGGTGAAGGGAGACCTTCACGCCGGGATCTGCGGGAGCCCGAGGGTGCAATCCCCTCGGGCCACCCGACCCCGGGGTGTCCTCGAAGCCGCTGGACGGCGGCAAAGCAGGATGGCAAAGGTGTTGCGACCGAACTGAGTTGACCGACCGTCGCCACCTATTCCGAGTCGAGTTGGGACTCGGACAGGTAGGTGTCAACTGGCTGGCCGCGCTCGTCTTCCAGCGTCACCTTGTACCAAGGGTTGGCGCGGATGGCGGGGTTGAGGCTGAGGTCGTTGGTGTCGTGGGCTGCGGAGTGTTCCCGGTCGACCGCGACTATGACACCGTGGTGTCCCATGGACACGTGGCGGACTCGATCGCCGATCGCGAATTTGGGTTCCGTCATGTTTCACGCACCTTTCCGATACAGGTCACTGTATCTGGCTTGCGTGCAACAACATTGATGAACAGGGAGCGGACCGACTCGGCGGTCGCTGGTTGCGGCATGCGGCCGGCCGTCGATCCGGTCGGCAACCATCCGTTTCCTGCGCGGCAACGAGGATCGGGGCCGCACCTGCCGCAGGTGCCGGTTTTGACTGACTACCCTTTCACGCAGCATGGCAAACTGGTCGGTTTCTTACAGGCGTTTCGGTTTCTTCGGCCTGTACGCGTGGCATCACCGATGCGACAGCGCCATACAGTACAATCGTACTAAGTACGCTCGTACTGTTTACGAGAAGGGTTTCGTATGTGGGATCCGAAGAAGTATCTCGACTTCGCCGATCACCGGGCACGCCCGTTCTTCGAGCTGATCGGCCGGATCGATGCCGAAAAACCGCGCCGCGTAGTGGATTTGGGTTGCGGACCGGGCAATCTCACCGGCGTGCTCGCCGAGCGATGGCCGGACGCGCACCTGGACGCGTTCGACTCCTCGCCGGAGATGGTTCAGGAGGCGCAGGAGCGGGGGATCAAAGCTCGCGTGCTCGACGTCAACGACTGGGAGCCGGACGCCGAGACCGATGTCGTCGTCAGTAACGCTGTCCTGCAATGGGTTCCGAACCATCTGACGCTGCTCGCGGAATGGCTCCCCGCGCTGCCGCCCGGCGCCTGGTTCGCTATGCAAGTGCCCGGCAACTTCGACGCGGTGTCGCATCGGGAGATCCGCGCACTGGCCACCGAGGCGCGCTGGCAGGCCGAGCTGGCCGAGATCGCGCTGCGCAGCGCCGACGCCGTATCCAGCCCAGCCGAATATGCCGCGGTCCTCGCGGTCGACGACGTCGAGGTCGATGTCTGGGAGACCACCTGCCTGCAGCGTCTCTCGGGCCCGGATCCCGTGCTGGAGTGGGTATCCGGCACCGCGCTGCGCCCGATCCGCGCCGCGCTGGACGACGAAGACTGGCGCGAGTTCCGCACCGAGCTGGCACCGCGCCTCCAGATGGCGTACCCGGCCAGATCGGACGGCACCACCTGGTTCCCGTTCCGCCGCATCTTCGCGGTGGCACACAAGCCTTCGGTCTGAGGCGAATTCGCGACCAGCGATACCGGTTGCTATAAGCATACGTACGACCGTATTGTCTCCATCATGGTGGATGTGAGACAACCTGCCGACACGACGTCGGTCGTGCCGTGGACCGCGGTGTCGGTCGTCATGATCGGCATGTTCATGGCGATCCTCGACTCGTACATCGTGGTGGTGGCGGGCCCGGCGATCCGCGCGGATCTAGGCGCCTCCGAGGGGCAACTCCAGTGGATCCTCGCCGGATACCAACTGAGCTACGCGGTGCTGATGATCACCGGCGGCCGCTTCGCCGACATGTACGGCCGCAAACGAATCTTCATCCTCGGCGCGGCCGTGTTCACGCTGTCCTCGATCGTGTGCGCCGCCGCGCAGACCCCGGGCACGCTGATCGCGGCCCGGGTCGTCCAGGGACTCGGTGCCGCGCTGATGGTTCCGCAGGTCTTCGCGATGATCGCCGTGCTGGTGCCGGAGCAGGGCAGGCACCGCGTATTCGGCGTGCTCGGCGTGGTGATCGGCCTGGCGACCATCGGCGGTCAGCTCATCGGCGGTTTGCTGATCGGCGCCGACCTGTTCGGTTCGCAGTGGCGCGGAGTGTTCTGGGTGAACGTGCCGATCGGCCTGGTGACGATCCTGCTGGCCGCGAAGTACGTGCCGGAGTCGCGCGCCGCGGGGGCGCGCAAGCTGGACGTTCCCGGCGTACTCGCATTGAGTGCCGCACTGATCCTGCTCACCTTCCCGCTCATTCAGGGCCGCGAGGCGGGCTGGCCGTGGTGGACGTGGGTCTGCTTCGCGGCGAGCGCGGTCGCGTTCCGGCTGTTCGTCGCGATCGAACGAGGGGTCGATCGCGCGGGCGGCGACCCACTCGTACAACTGGCGCTTTTCGCGCAGCGCTCGTTCGCGGTGGGCATCGTCCTAGTCCTGTGCGTGTACGCGTTCCTGACGTCTTACTATCTGGCACTGTCGATTTCGATGCAGGAGGGACTCGGCCTGTCGGCACTCGGCGCGGGGCTGGTGTACGCGCCCGCCGCGACAACCTTCTTCGTCTTCAGCATGGTCGCCAGTCGGCTGATGCCGAAATACGGTCGGCGCGTACTGGAAGTCGGCGCGATCGTGGTGGCGACCGGCTATCTGACAACTGTCGTCGTGCTGCTGTACGGCCCCGAAATCACTCCGGCACTGGTGATTCCGCTGCTGATGCTGCAGAGCCTCGGCGGGGGACTGCTCATCACGCCGATGCTCAGCACGGTGCTGTCCAGGATCAGTCCGGACTCCGTCGGCACGGCATCGGGGGCGCTGTCGACCGCCCAGCAGGTCGGCGGTGCGCTCGGTGTCGCGGTGATCGGGGCGGTCTTCTTCGCCTCGTTCCACCCCGACGCGGACGGTAGCGCAGCGGCGGCGGGACATGCGTTCGCGATGGCATCGCTCGCGACGTTCGTGCTCGCGATCGTCGCGTCGGTGCTGGTGTTCCTGCTGCCGGCCGCGGTCAGGGCGAAGTAAGGAAACTGTCGACGATGCGCCATGCCCGAGGCATGGCGCTTTCGTCGTCGAGGCGCAGCGCCGTGTTGGTCGCGCAGAGCACGGCGTCGATCTGAAATGCGGCGAGCTCGGCGTCGAGCTCGGCGATTTCACCCGCGGTCACCGCGTGCCGCAGTTCGCGCTCGAGGATTCGCACCCAGGCCTGACGGTCGCCGACCAGCGCATCGCGCACCGGTCCCGGCCTGCTGTCCTGCTCGGCCATGTTCGCGACCCAGAAGCAGCCACCGGCGAACAGAGGACCCTGCGCATAGGCCAGCCAGTTCTCGATCAGCGCCCGGAGCCGGGCGACACCGCGCGGCACGGGCCGGGCCGGTTCGACCACCGTGTCGACGAACAGGTCTCGCGCGTAGTCGATGGCGGCCAGCTGCAAGGCTTCCTTGGACTTGAACAGCGTCTGGATGCCCGCTTTGCTCAGCCCCGCGTCGGTGGCCAGCCTGCCGAAGCTCAACCCCTCCAACCCGTCCAGCGAGCCGATGTCGACCGCGTGCCGCAGCACGGTCTGCCGCGTCTTCGCACCGCGGAGCAGGCGCTTGTCGGTGATCTCGGCGGGCTCGCGCCGGGCGAGCACCGCGGAGTCGGGGCCACTTTCCATACGGTCGATCGTACTCAGGCTGGCGAGAAATGGTCACCGGACGGCCGGTTTTGTGCTTGGATCGCCCCATGTCCTACGAGGTCGACCCGCGCGTAGACACCTATATCGACGCGCTGTCCGCCTGGCAGCAAGCGATCTGCCGGGAGGTGCGCGAGCTGGTGCACGCGGCTGATCCTGAGGTCGTCGAGACCATCAAGCGCACTGTGCAGCCGTACTTCGTGCTCGACGGCAACATCTGTGCCCTGCTCGCGGCGAAGACGCACGTCAATGTCTTCCTCTACGACGGAGCCATCGTGCCGGACCCGGACGGCATCATCACCGCCGGGCACGACAACAAGACCGCACGAACCGTCGCCGTTCGCGAAGGCGAAAAAGTCCCTGCCACACCGCTTCTCGCGATGTTCGAGCAGATCATCGCGAACAATCGCGCCGGTGGCTCGCGCAAACTAAAACGCGAGAGCTGACGCTCAGCCGACCGCGGCGTCGAGCGAATCCGGCAGTTCGCCAAGGTCTTCCAGACCTCTCGCCGCACGCTGCGAGAGTGCGGCGAGCACCGGCAGCCGAGCGTCGCCCAGTGACATCGCATGGTTACCAAGGTGATTGGTGACGAACGCGACCGACAGACCAAGCCTCGGTATCGCAATACCACCCGATCCGCCGATCCCGAAGTGCCCCAACGCCTGCCGCGTCAGCTTGGTGCCGACGATCCCGCGGTGATAGCCGAGGGCGAAATGCGGTGGGGCGCCGAGCACATAGTCGAACCGCCCGTTCGGCGGCATCTGCGCGATCAGGTGGGTGGTCTCCGGCCGCAGCAGTCGGCGCCGGCCGATCATGCCGTCGTTGGCGATCGCGCCGTACATCTTGGCCAGCGAACGGGCCGTGAAAACCCCGTTCCAGCCGGGCATCATCGTGTCGTAGGGCTGCTCGCCGAGCGTCATGTCCGCCCAGCCGTCGTACACCGCGCTGCGCGCCGAGTGCACCGCCTTCATCGCGGCGAACGGGGCGATCATCCGATCGAACGGCACCCGCGCGACGCCGAGCCGCGGCGACAGTTTGGCCAGCCGATGCCGCTGGTGCTGCGGGACGCCGAAGTAGAAGTCGTTGTCGCCCAATGGTTCGCCCAGTTCGGCGCGGACCAGCTCGGTGAATCCGCGCCCGGTGGCCCGTTGTGCGATTTCCGCGACGATGGTGCCGAAGGTGAGTCCGTGATACCCGGACGCGCGCAGCCGCAACGGGTCCGGCGCGGAGGCGGCGATGGCGGCGGCCATGGCGTCGTGGTCGAGCAGGTCCGCCGGGTCCTCGACCAGTCCACGGGTGCGCTGCAATCCGGCGCGATGGCTCAGTACGTCGCGCACGGTGATGGCTTCCTTGCCGTTCACCGCGAACTCCGGCCAGTAGGTCGCGACCGGTGCGTCGTAGTCGAGCACGCCGCGTTCGGCCAGCCGGTGCACGACCGTGGCCGCGACACCCTTGCCGGTCGAATACGACAGCGCCATCGTGTCCGCGTGCCACCGTCGATCGCCGTCTGCCCACCCGGCCCAGATATCCAGCACGGGCGCGCCGTTCAGGTAGACCGCGAGGGCACCACCGCCCTGCCGCTTGCGCCGGAACATCGCGAAGAACTTCGCGGCCACAACGGTGAAGCGGTCATCGATGAGCATGTTCCCGGCACTGGGCGCGCTGTCCGAGCTCGCTAACGGCATGGTCAGACTCCTTTGCCCAGAACGCCGGACAAGCCGCCGCAGTAACACTTGCAAGCAGCTTGCTAACACCCACGGTAACGCGTATCAGTTGTCGGGTGCAATGGGTCTGAGACAGTTGGTGTGCAGTCCGGGCGCCGAGACGGCCGGGGTCGGGACGCATCGCACGGCAGCGGCTGCCGTGCGATGCGCATGCTGTCAAAGCCGCGGATCGACCGGTTCGGACTCGAGTGCGAGCACCGCGAAGACGGCCTCGTGTACCCGCCACAGCGGTTCGCCTGCGGCCAGCCGGTCCAGTGCCTCGAGGCCGAGGGCGTACTCGCGCAAGGCCATTGAGCGCTTACGGCCGAGTCCACGCGAGCGCAGCCGATCCAGGTTGGCCTCGCGCAGGTATTCCGGGCCGTAGATGATCCGGAGGTATTCGGGGCCACGGCATTTCACGCCGGGCTGCACCAGCCTGCCGTCTCCCGTCGCCCCTTCGGACTTCTTCCGCCCACGAACCAGCGCCTGCCGCGGCTTGACCACCATGCCCTCGCCACCCGCCGCGGTGAGCTCAGTCCACCAGGTGGTGGCGGCCGCCGCACTGTCCGGGTCGGTCAGGTCGACGAACATCCGTCCCGTCGGCGCGAACAGGTCGGTGTCTGCCGCGACCAGCCGGTCGATCAGCGCGAGGTGCCAATCATGTTCGCGCACCGCATGGTTCGCACCCTCGCCGGCGAGGATCTGGAACGGCGCGAGCCGAAGCCCGGCCATGCCCTCGACCGGCCAGCAGTAGCGGCCGTACGCGTCGGTGAACGCCGCGGCGTCGTCCTTGCGCGCCCCGGTGCGGTCCGCGAGGTCGGCGACGTCCATGCCGCGTTCGGCCACTGCGGCGAGTACCTCGGTGGTGGCACCCAGCGCCGCCCGTGCCGCCGCGCCGACGGCCGCGTACTGGTTGCGCAGCAGGCCGATCGCCTTCGCCGACCACGGCATCAGCTCGGTATCGAGCAGCAGCCATTCGCTGCGCAGCTCATCGAACAGCCCCGCGGTCTCGGCCGCCGCGCGCACGCGAGCGAGCAGGGCCTCGGTGTGCACGGGATCGTCGAAGAACGGACGGCCGGTGCGCGTGTAGATCACACCGGTGCCGCCGTCATCGACGCCGAACCGGTCCCGCGCGGCCTGCGCGGACCTGGCAACCAGAACCACGGCCCGCGACCCCATGTGCTTCTCCTCGCACACCAGCTCGTCGATCCCCTCGCCGCGGTAGTACGCGAACGCCTCCGCCGGATGCTCCAGGTATCCCGCCAGTTCCGAGGTCGCGCACGGCGACATCGTCGGCGGCAGGTACACCAGCCAGCGCGGGTCGATGGCGAACCGGCTCATCACTTCCAGTGCGGCGCAGGCGTTCTCCTCCTGCACGCCGACCCGTCCGTGATACCGGGTTTCCACCACACGGCGCCCGACCACGTCGTCGAGGTCGAGCACGCCGGGATCGCGGTGCACCACGCCCTCGGCCGTGCTGATCGTGGTGGCCTCCAGCGGCCGCACCGGCTCATACCAAACCGACTCCGCCGCAACCGAAACCGGCTCACGCTCCGGATAACGCAGCGCCGAGAGCCTGCCGCCGAACACCACACCGGTGTCCAGGCACAGTGTGTTGTTCACCCACTGCAGATCGAGCACCGGCGTGTGCCCGTACAGCACGGTGGCGCGGCCGCGGTAGTCGTTGGCCCACGGGTAGCGCACCGGCAAGCCGTATTCGTCTGTCTCCCCGGTGGTTTCGCCGTACATCGCGAACGATCGCACCCGACCCGACGCCCGCCCGTGGAACTCTTCCTTCAGCCCCGCGTGTGCGACGACGAGCTTGCCGCCGTCGAGCACATAGTGGCTGACCAGCCCACGGCAGAAATCGTGCGCCGCCTTGCGGAAGACCTCGTCCTCGGCCTCGAGCTGCGCCAGCGACTCGGCCAGGCCGTGCGCCACTCGCACCTGCTTGCCGTCGAGAGCGCGTACGAGCTTGTTCTCGTGATTGCCGGTGACGCACAGGCCGGTTCCCGCCGCGACCATGCCCATCACCAGCCGCAGCACGCCCGGCGTATCCGGCCCGCGATCGACCAGGTCGCCGACGAACACCGCGGTACGACCCTCCGGATGGCGCGCGCCGACCGCACGGCCCGCGTCATCGCGCTCGATGACATAGCCGAGTTCGCCGAGCAGCGTTTCCAATTCGCTCCGGCAGCCGTGCACGTCACCGATCACATCGAACGGCCCGGTGAGCTCGCGCTTGTCGTTCCACGCCTTCTCGTCGACGATGGTCGCCGCCTCGATCTCGGCCACGCCGCGCAGCACGTACACCTTGCGGAAGCCCTCGCGTTCGAGCCCGCGCAGGCTGCGCCTCAGCTCGCGCTGCTGCCGGACCACCACGTGCGCGCCGAGCGCGGACCGGTCGGGACGGGCCGAATTACGTTCCAGGCACACCGAATCCGGCACGTCCAGCACGATCGCCACCGGCAGCACATCGTGTGCCCGCGCCACCGCGATCATCTCCTGCCGCGACTTGGCCTGCACGTTGGTCGCATCGACAACCGTGCGCAGCCCACGCCGCAGCCGAACGCCCGCGATGTGGTGCAGCAGGGCGAACGCCTCGGCGGTGGCCGACTGGTCGTTCTCGTCGTCGCTGACGATGCCGCGGCAGGCATCCGACGACACGATCGCGGTCGACCGAAAGTGCTTGCGCGCGAACGTCGACTTGCCCGACCCGGTGCTGCCGATCAACACGACGAGGGACAGCTCAGGTACCGAAAGCTCCGTCATCATGCCGCCCCTTCCCTTGTCGATTCCACCGTGATCTCGGTGTTGTTGAACTCTCTCTTCGTGAACACAGCCATCTGCGTCGGCGCCCCGAGCTCCGCATCCGGCACGCCGATCGGCACGAACCGCACCGTATAGCCGTGCCGCGCGGCGACTCCGTCGGCCCACGCCGCGAATTCCGCTCTGGTCCACTCGAATCGGTGATCGGCGTGCCGAAACGAGCCTGCCGCCAACGTCTCGAAGGTCACATTGAACTCCGCGTTCGGCGTGGTGACGAGCACCGCTCCCGGCGCGGCCGCCCCGAACACCGCATGCTCCAGCGCCCCGAGCCGCGGCAGATCCACGTGCTCGATCACCTCCATCAGCACCGCGGCGTCATAACCACGCAACCGGGCATCGGTGTAGGTGAGCGCGCCCTGCCGCAAGGTCAGCCGCTGCGCCACCCGCTCAGGCATCCGCTCGAGCCGCAACTTGCGTTCGGCGATATGCAACGCCCGCATCGACACGTCCACACCGACGATCTCGGTAAACACCTTGTCCGCCAGCAACTCCCGCAGCAACGTGCCCTCACCGCAACCGAGATCGAGCACCCGCCGCGCCCCGACCTCGTGCAGCGCAGCGCGCACCGCCGCACGCCGAGTTACCGCCAAAGACGGTGCGCTCCGAGTGGTTTCGGTGTCACCGTGCTCATCGGACGGCGTAGCGCCGAGGCCGCCGGTTGCCTCCGCGCTGACACTCTCGCTCATGGCGGTGCTGCCGCCGTCGGCCACGGTCGGGTCCAAGTCGCTCTCGGAGTCGGCCACTTGCCTTGTCGTAGAGGATGTTTCGGCGGACCCTGCAGCCGAAGCGACCTCACTCGAGTCAGCCCCATCGTCCACCTCCTCCACCGCATCCAACAGCTCCGGCTCCACCTCTTCCAACTCGGCCAACCGAGCCAACGCCGTACGCACCAGCGAATGCCGCCGCGCCAGATACCGCCGCGTGATCCACTCCCGCTCCGGATGCTCGGCCAACCACCCGCCACCAGCCCGGATCAGCTTGTCCACCTCGTCAGCGGCCAGCCAGTAGTGCTTGGCCCCGTCCAACACCGGCAGCAACACGTACAGGTGCGAGAGCGCATCGGCCAACCGCACGGTCCCGGACAACTCGACCCGCAGGTAATGCGAATCACCCCAATCGGGGAACGCCGGATCCAACGGCAGGGGAGTGGCGGTCACCACCCATCCGAGCGGCCCGAACATCCGCTCCGCCACCTCGGCCCCACCCCGGCAAGGCACCGCGGGCAGCTCGATCCGCAACGGCAGCGCCGTCTCCACCAACTCCGGCCGCAGCGTGCACCGCCCGTGCAACGCGGTCCGGAACACCGCACCGATCGCCACCGACAGCAGCGACGACGCCGCATACGGCCGATCGTTGACGTACTGCCCGAGACTGAAATCCGGTGTCCCACGCGAACGTCCACGCACCAACCGGATCGGATCGATCTCCAGCACCAGCGCCGCCGTACACCGAGCGGAAGTCGCCTCCGGATACACCACATGCGCCGTGCCGTACGACTGCTCGAACGCCTGCACCCGGTCGGGATTCTTGTGCAGCAAGAACCCCAGATCGGTCGCCGGCCAAGCCGCGCCGTCCGGTGGTGTGCAAGTGATCGTCAGTAGCATCTAGCGATCGTCGCTTAGCCCCCGTAACCTGCGCAAGGAAGTTTCACGCAGACCCCGGCAACCTTAGCGAGGACGTCCACCCGCGGATCCGGTCACCCGTAGTAGACGCGGTGGCGCAGACTGCCCTGGATCCGCCCGACGAGCACGCCCGCATGCAGGGTCCACAAACCGCGCGAGATGCGATTCCTGGTGAGCCGGATGAACGGATTGTGCAGCACCACAAGCACGATCGAGAACCATGTCGCGTGGAACGGCAACCGCGGACAGCCGAGGGGGCGATGCTTGGCGTACACGTCGACGGCACCGCGCCCGTAGCCGAGCGCTTGCCGCCAGGTGTCGCGATAGGTCGTGCGCAGTCGGTACGCGACGAGGGCGCCCGCGGCGTGGCCGAAGCGCAACCCAGCCTGCTGCATGCGCCAGCTGATGTCCACGTCGTCGCCGCCGAACAGGCTCTCGTCGTATCCGCCGACCTTGTCGAAGGCGGTGCGCCAGTAGCCCGCATTGTTGCCGTGCGCGTAAGGCAGGTAATGGGTGGGGAAGCCGTCCTCCGGCGCGGGCATCGGTCGCCAGGCGGCAACTTGGGGGCTGTTGAGCGTCGCCACCTCGACGGCACCGCTCACCGCGTCGTAGTCGGCGGCGGTCCGGACCAGCGCACTGAGCCAGCCGGGATGCACCCGGTCGTCCTGATCGACGAAGGCGAGGAAGTCGCCGTCGGCGACTGCCGCCCCGTTGTTGCGCGCGTACGACGGACCGCGGATGGCGGAGCTGTCCACGTAGCGCAGCCCCAATGTCGCGGTCAGCGGGTGTCCGTCGACGTGCTCGGCCAAGCCGTCGCCGGAGCCGTTATCGCTGACCAGTACTTCATAGGAGCCCGGATAGTCCTGCTCGGCCAGGCCGGCGAGCTGTTCGTCCAAATCTGGTAGTCCGTTGAACACCGGAATGATGACCGAGACGAGCTCAGGTGTACGCGCGGATGCGGCGGACGCAGACATCGGTACTCCCCCTAGGGCCGCGACAAAGTCGCGATCCAGTTCGACAAGCGATTCGGTTCCGTCCCCCTTGACGGCATCGTGGAACCTACTCGCAAACTCCGTGTCCCGCTGGGCTTTTCGAATGTTTCATCGGCCACTGGAGCTAGTTGACGCAGGACCGTTCAAGCCGTCGGATACGGCCAGGTCCAGTCCGCGACCTCGGGGATGTCCTCGCCGTGCTCCCGGGTCCACGCCCGCGCCTCCCACCGCGCGTCCACCATCTCCTGGCGCAGCCCGGCGGCCCGCTCACCCAGGCTCGGCACCCGATCGATGACATCCATCACCAGGTGATACCGATCCAGATCGTTGAGCATCACCATGTCGAACGGGGTGGTGGTGGTGCCGCGCTCCTGGTACCCGCGCACGTGCAGCCCATCATGGTTGGCCCGCCGATAGGTGAGCCGGTGCACCAGCCATGGATACCCGTGAAACGCGAAGATCACCGGCCGGTCGTGGGTGAACAACGTGTCGAACTCGCTGTCGGGCAACCCATGTGGGTGATCGTCCTGCGGCTGCAGCCGCGTCAGATCGACCACATTGACCACCCGAACCCGCAATCCGGGCAGCCGATCGCGCAGAATCGCCGCCGCAGCAAGGGTTTCCAGCGTCGGCACATCACCGGCGCAGGCCAGTACGACATCCGGAATGGTGCCGAGCTCATCGTTGTGCCCCGCCCAATCCCAGATCCCGATGCCACGCGCACAGTGCTCGGCCGCGTCGTTCACCGAAAGCCAGTCCGCCTGCGGCTGTTTGCCCGCCACCACCACGTTGACGTAGTGCCGCGAACGCAGGCAGTGGTCATAGGTGGACAACAGGGTGTTGGCGTCCGGCGGCAGATAGACCCGCACGATCGAGGCCTTCTTGTTGAGCACCACGTCGAGAAAGCCGGGGTCCTGATGCGTGAACCCGTTGTGGTCCTGCCGCCAAACATGCGACGACAGCAGGTAATTGAGGCTCGCGATCGGCCGCCGCCACGGCACCGCCGCACTGGCGTCGAGCCACTTGGCATGCTGGTTGAACATCGCATCGACGATGTGGATGAACGCCTCGTAACAGGTGAACACTCCGTGCCTGCCGGTGAGCAGATAACCCTCCAGCAATCCTTGGCACATGTGCTCGGACAGCACCTCGATCACCCGCCCCGTGCGGTCGAGATGCTCGTCGTACTCACCGATTTCGGCCTGCCAGTTGCGGCCGGTCACCTCGAGGATGTCTTGCAGCCGGTTACTGGCCAGCTCGTCGGGCGCGAAGGTGATGAAGTTGTCCGGGTTGTTCCGAGTTACCTCACGCAACCAGCCGCCGAGCACCCTGGTCGCCTCATGCTCCGACCCACCGGGCGTGGCGACCTCGACCCCGAAGTCCCGCCAGTCCGGCAGATTCAGATCCCGAACGAGCTTGCCGCCGTTGGCAACCGGGTTCGCACTCATCCGCTGATCGCCCTCGGGCACCTGATCGAGCAGTTCCGACACCGGCCTGCCCAACTCGTCGAACAACTCCTCCGGTCGATACGACCGCAGCCACTGTTCCAGCACCGCACGATGGCTCGCGTCGGTGCGCGCGGCGGGCAGCGGCACCTGATGCGCTCGGAACGTGCCCTCGACCTGCTCGCCGTCCACTATCGGCGGACAGGTCCAGCCCTTCGGTGTACGCAACACGATCATCGGCCAGATCGGGCGCACCGCGTCGGTGCCACCGCGCGCGGCCCGCTGAATCTGCGCGATGCGTTCCATGCAGGTATCCACCGCGACGGCCATCGCCTGGTGTACCTCGGTCGGATCGCTGCCCGACACGATGATCGGCTCATAGCCGTACCCCCGCATCAGCGAAACCAGCTCCTGCTCCGGAATGCGCGCGAGGATGGTCGGATTGGCGATCTTGTACTGGTTCAGCGCGAGGATCGGCAGCACAGCGCCGTCGCGCGCCGGATTGAGAAACTTGTTGGCGTGCCAGCTGGTGGCCAGCGGACCGGTCTCCGCCTCGCCGTCACCGATCACGCAGAACACCGTCAGGTCCGGGTGGTCCAACGCCGCGCCGAAGGCATGCATGAGGGAATAGCCGAGCTCGCCACCCTCGTGAAACGACCCGGGCGTCTCCGGAGCGCAATGGCTCGGCACACCACCGGGAAAGGAGAACTGCGCGAAGAACGTGCCCATCCCCGCGCCGTCCTGCGGAATGTGGCTGTACAGCTCGGAGTACGTGCCCTCCAACCAACCGCACGCGTTCGGCCCCGGCCCGCCGTGCCCCGGTCCCGCCACGAAGACGGCACTCAGCCCGCGCTGACGGATCGCCCGATTGGCATGCACCCACACCAGATTCAATCCGGGCACGGTGCCGAAGTGACCGAGCAGCCGCGGCTTGATGTGTTCGGCCTGAAGTGGCTCGCGTAGCAGCGGATTCGCCATCAGATAGATCTGCCCGACGGCCAGGTAGTTCGCGGCCCGCCACCAAGCGTCGATCGAGGTCAGTTCGTCGCGGTCCAGCGGTCCGGCGAGATCCGTCAGCCGATATGGCTGCGGGGCGACGGTTTCGCCACCCGTGCCGCCGACGTTGTCGGCCGAGGTGTCCATATCCGCACTCGTGTCGGTCATGCGCAGACTCTCCTCGTCCTCGGGGGAGAATTCCAGTGCCAGCCTAATGGCAGTTCGACGCGCGAAGGGCGACTAGGACGTTCACCGCCGCGATGGTCTAGGGTCCGCCGCATGCAGACACTCGGCAGGATCATCGGGATCGGCACCATGGCCGCGGCAGCGGTCACTCTGGTCGCCTGTGGCTCGGACGACAAGGCGGCGTCCACTCCCTCCTCTTCCTCCGCGCCTTCCTCGGCCGCGAAGGTCGCACCGGCGCAGGGCTCGCCCAGCGTGAGCAAGGGCCGGGAATGCACCGCGGAGGACATCGGCGTGAGTGGCGACTTCGGCACCGCCCCGAAGATCACCCTCCCCGACAACTGCGACCCGCCAAAGAAGCTCATCACCAAGGACCTCATCCAGGGCACCGGACCCGGCGCCGCCGCGGGTCAGCAGCTGACCATGAACTACGCGTTGGTCACCTGGTCCAACGGACAGAAGAAGGACAGCTCCTTCGATCGCGGCACCCCGTTCCAGCTCACCCTCGGTGGCGGACAGGTCATTCCCGGCTGGGACCAGGGACTCATCGGTGTGCAGCAGGGTTCGCGCCGACTGCTGATCGTGCCGCCGGACCTCGGCTACGGCGCCAGCGGTCGCAGCGGCATCGCGCCGAACGAGACGCTGGTCTTCGTCACCGACGCGGTGTCGGTCGGCAAGTAGGGCCCGAAAAGCGGCCGAGTGCAGCCCGCCCCGGCCGGTCAACTAACCTGGTCGGGATGCGTACGCCGCGTCCCTCGCCAGCCCGGCGGGTGCCGGGGTCCCGGTGGAAGCCCGGGACGACGGGGGATCGCGTCTCAACCAGAACAGACGACGAACAAGGAGCATGTCCGTGAAGAGCACCGTCGAGCAGCTGAGCCCGACCCGGGTCCGGATCAATGTCGAGGTGCCCTTCGAGGAACTGAAGCCGGACTTCGATCGCGCGTACAAGGCACTGGCCAAGCAGGTCAAGATCCCCGGCTTCCGTCCCGGCAAGGCCCCGGCCAAGCTGCTCGAGGCCCGTCTCGGCCGCGGCGCGGTGCTGGAGCAGGTCGTCAACGACGTGCTGCCCGGCCGCTACAGCGAGGCCGTCACCGCGTCCGACGTGAAGGTCATCGGCCAGCCGGAGATCGAGATCACCAAGATCGAGGACGGCGAAGAGCTCGCGTTCACCGCCGAGGTCGACGTGCGCCCCGAGCTCACGCTGCCGGATTACGAGACCCTCGCGGTCACCGTCGACACCTTCACCATCGGCGACGAGGACATCGACGAGCAGCTGCAGTCGCTGCGCCAGCGCTTCGGCACCCTCACCGGTGTCGAGCGCGCGGTGCAGGACGGCGACTTCGTCTCCATCGATCTGTCCGCGACCGTCGACGGTGAGGACGTCCCCGAGGCGGCCACCACCGGCCTGTCCCACGAGGTCGGCTCCGGCCAGCTCATCGAGGGCCTCGACGAGGCGCTGATCGGCCTGGCCGCCGGCGAGTCCAAGGAGTTCACCTCGACCCTGGTCGCCGGTGAGCACGCGGGCAAGGAAGCCGTCATCAAGGTCACCGTGCAGTCCGTCAAGGAGCGCGAGCTGCCCGAGGCCGACGACGACTTCGCCCAGCTGGCAAGCGAATTCGACACTCTCGAAGAGCTGAAGACCGACCTGCGCAGCCGGGTCGAGCGCAGCAAGAAGGTGGAGCAGGCCGGCCAGATCCGCGACAAGGTGCTGGAGACCCTGCTCGAGCAGGTCGAGGTGCCGCTGCCGGAGGCGGTCGTGCAGGCCGAGATCGACGCCGTCACCCACGACGCCGTGCACGGCTTCGACCACGACGAGGCCAAGCTCGCCGAGGCGCTGGAGGCCCAGGGCTCCAGCCGCGAAGAGTTCGACAAGGACGCCAAGGAGTCCGCCGAGAAGTCGGTGCGCACCCAGCTGCTGCTGGACGCCATCGCCGAGGCGGAGAACACCCAGGTGGGCCAGGAAGAGCTCACCGAGCGGATCCTGT
Source organism: Nocardia sp. CA-128927 (assembly GCF_050955855.1). Taxonomy (NCBI): domain Bacteria; kingdom Bacillati; phylum Actinomycetota; class Actinomycetes; order Mycobacteriales; family Nocardiaceae; genus Nocardia; species Nocardia sp. CA-128927. Next base: position 2,591,412 of record NZ_CP192087.1, read on the forward strand.
TCCAGTCGCAGCGCTACGGCCTGGCCCCGGAGCAGTTCATCCAGCAGGTGCAGCAGGCGGGCCAGCTCGGCGCGATCTTCGCCGACGTCCGGCGTGGCAAGGCCCTCGCGGGCGTTGTCGGCAAGGTGAAGGTGACAGACTCCGAGGGCAACGTGGTGGACACCGCCGAAATGTTCGGTGCCCCGGAGGATTCCGCTGCCGCCGACGACGTCGAGGTGATCACCGACGCCGCCGCTGACGACGAGTCGACCGAGGCCGCCGCGGCGAAGGCTGAATGAGTTCTATGAAATGCCAGCGTGACAAGCGGCGACGAGCTGCGCTGATTGCGCTGATTGCGCTGTGAGCGAAGAAGGGCGGTACCGGGAGTTCGGTGCCGCCCTGCTTCGTTAATGTTTGTGACAACGAACCAGAGATGGCCGTCGGCCAACGAGCCGGTTAGAAAAGGCAGGTATCCGTGACAGTCAATCAGGCAGGGGTCGTCATGACATCCGCGACTGCTGGTCTCAACCTCAGCGATTCGGTGTACGAGCGACTGCTTACCAATCGCATCATCTTCCTCGGCACCCAGGTCGACGACGACATCGCGAACAAGCTCTGCGCGCAGATCCTGCTGCTCACGGCGGAGGATCCGAACAAGGACATCGCGCTCTACATCAACTCGCCCGGTGGCTCGGTGACCGCCGGTATGGCCATCTACGACACCATGCAGTTCGCCGAGTGCGACATCGCGACCTTCGGCATGGGCCTGGCCGCGTCGATGGGGCAGTTCCTGCTCACCGCGGGCACCAAGGGCAAGCGGTTCGCCCTGCCGCACGCACGGATCATGATGCACCAGCCGTCGGCGGGCATCGGTGGTTCCGCGGCCGACATCGCGATCATGGCCGAGCAGTTCGCGCACACCAAGCGTGAGCTCAACGAGCTGCAGGCGCTGCACACCGGCAAGTCCGTGGAGCAGGTCGCGATCGACGCCGACCGCGACCGCTGGTTCACCGCTAAGCAGGCGCTGGAATACGGCTTCATCGATCGCGTGATCAGCCACGCGAATCAGACCAACGGCGTAGGCAACAACTAGGCGCCATCCGGACTCTCTGTCCGTTCAGCGCATCAGCGGCTTACACACACAGACTTTGGAGACGAAGATGGCCAACCAGTTTGACCCACGCGCAGCGCTCGGCGGTATGGCACCGCAGGGCGCCGAGTCGCGCTATATCCTGCCGTCGTTCATCGAGCACTCGAGCTTCGGCGTCAAGGAGTCCAACCCGTACAACAAGCTCTTCGAGGAGCGCATCATCTTCCTCGGCGTGCAGGTGGACGACGCGTCGGCGAACGACGTCATGGCGCAGCTGCTGGTGCTGGAGTCGCTCGACCCCGACCGCGACATCACCATGTACATCAACTCGCCAGGTGGCTCGTTTACGTCACTGATGGCCATCTACGACACCATGCAGTACGTGCGTGCCGACGTCGCGACCGTCTGCCTCGGCCAGGCCGCCTCGGCCGCGGCCGTGCTGCTGGCCGCCGGTACCCCCGGCAAGCGCGCCTGCCTGCCCAACGCCCGCGTGCTGATCCACCAGCCGTCGCTGGAGGGTGGCATCCAGGGTCAGGTGTCGGACCTGGAGATCCAGGCCGCCGAGATCGAGCGGATGCGTCGCCTGATGGAGACCACGCTGGCCTTCCACACCGGCAAGGACGCGGACCAGATCCGCAAGGACACCGACCGCGACAAGATCCTGACCGCCGCGGAGGCCAAGGAATACGGGATCATCGACCAGGTGTTCGACTACCGCAAGCTCAGCGCGCAGAAGAAGTGATCGAACGGGGCGAATCGCCGATCCCGGCGGCGATTCGCTCGTAAGTTGCTACACCCCAGGGAGTTCCGGCCGGGAAGTGCGCCTTGTGGCGTGCTGCCCGGCCGGACTGCTTCAGTGCCACGGCTGGCCCGGAAACGCTTCGGTCACCAGCCCCGATGAAACAAGCGGCCGGAGCGCGAAAAGGCTGTTGAACGGACACAATGCGCTCCGGTGTCGTGAGAACTCGCACAACCCGGCGGAGAAACATGCTCGAGTTGTCGACCTCCATCGCACACAACAGGTACGGTCAACCTAGGGACCTTTGCTCCCGGTTGACAGCACTGCCCCACCCGCCGGAACCGGTCGATGCGTTTGCGACCACACCCGGTGGCGCGGACACCGAACGCGGCAGATAGCTGGCAACCTGGACGGACGGTTGCACGCGGACAAGGAAGTAGGGACCCACGAGATGGCGCGCATCGGAGATGGCGGCGATCTGCTCAAGTGCTCGTTCTGCGGAAAGAGCCAGAAGCAGGTCAAGAAGCTCATTGCGGGACCAGGGGTGTACATCTGCGACGAGTGCATCGATCTATGCAACGAGATCATCGAGGAGGAGCTCGCCGAGTCCAGCGAGGTCAAGCTCGATGAGCTGCCCAAGCCCGCGGAAATCCGGGACTTCCTGGAGAACTACGTGATCGGGCAGGACACCGCCAAGCGCACCCTCGCGGTGGCCGTTTACAACCATTACAAGCGTATTCAGGCCGGCGACAAGGGCCGCGACAGCCGCGGCGAGGTCGTCGAGCTGACCAAGTCGAACATTCTCATGCTCGGCCCCACCGGCTGTGGCAAGACCTACCTGGCGCAGACGCTGGCCAAGATGCTCAACGTCCCGTTCGCCATCGCCGACGCGACAGCGCTGACCGAGGCTGGGTATGTCGGTGAGGACGTCGAGAACATCCTGCTGAAGCTGATCCAGGCCGCGGATTACGACGTGAAGCGCGCCGAGACCGGCATCATCTACATCGACGAGGTCGACAAGATCGCCCGCAAGAGCGAGAACCCGTCGATCACTCGCGACGTCTCCGGCGAGGGCGTGCAGCAGGCGCTGCTGAAGATCCTGGAGGGCACCCAGGCGAGTGTGCCGCCGCAGGGCGGACGCAAGCACCCGCACCAGGAGTTCATCCAGATCGACACCACCAACGTGCTGTTCATCGTCGCGGGCGCGTTCGCGGGCCTGGAGCGCATCGTCTCCGAGCGCACCGGCCACCGCGGCATCGGCTTCGGCTCCGAGGTGCGGTCCAAGTCGGAGATCGACACTGCCGATCACTTCGCCGAGGTGATGCCGGAAGACCTGATCAAGTTCGGCCTGATCCCCGAGTTCATCGGCCGCCTGCCGGTCGTCGCCTCGGTGACCAACCTGGACAAGGAATCGTTGGTCAAGATCCTCTCCGAACCGAAGAACGCGCTGGTCAAGCAGTACGTTCGACTGTTCGAGATGGACGGGGTCGACCTCGAGTTCACCACCGACGCGCTCGAAGCGATCGCCGATCAGGCGATCCTGCGCGGCACCGGTGCTCGTGGCCTGCGCGCCATCATGGAGGAAGTCCTGCTGCCGGTGATGTACGACATCCCCAGCCGCGACGACGTCGCCAAGGTGGTCGTCGACTCCGACACCGTCACCGAGAACGTGCTGCCGACCATCGTGCCCCGCAAGGCGCAGCGGACGGAACGCCGGGAGAAGTCGGCGTAACCCACCGGATCAGCCTTACGTACCAAGTAGAGAGCCACCGCGGCCGCGGTGGCTCTCTACTTGGTTACCAGTGGGAAAGAAGTTGACCAGAAGGGGTGTAGAGGACCGACTCTCTGGGTACCCGGTATTCCGGGTTGAGCAGACAGCCTAGTTCTGGAGCTCGCTCGTCGTTCCAGGGCGCAACGCATTGCCGGCAACAGGACGTCAATTGCCGTGCGCGACAGGACTGGGATCCTCATGTCGACTCCCCTTGCTTTCTCCGCATTCCCCGTGAGCACACCGTCTAGACCGATGCCGAGCCGAGGTGTGGCACCGAGTCGAGCGACGTTGCCGAGTCGACCCGAGACGGAAGCCCGACTGAGCATCTCGCTCACCGCCCCCAGCGAGAAGGTCACCCTCTGTGCCCTCGCGGGTGAGGTGGACTACTACACCGCCGACCAGTTCAGGTCCCAGCTGATCGGTTCACTGAGCACCGCCGGTCCGCTGGTGGTCATCGACCTTTCCCAGGTGACGTTCTTCGGCGTCGCTGGTCTGCACGTGCTGATCGAGGCGCGCGCCTGGGCCGGGCATACCGAACGCCGGATCCGCCTGGTCACCGGCCCGCGCTGTGTCGACCGGCTGCTGGAGGTCGCGGGTGACGCCGCCACCTTCGACACCGCCGCCAACCTCGCCGACGCGGTACTCGACGCCGCGTAACTTCGCCGGAGGCGGTGGCGGTCAGAGCTGCCCGCCATCCCCGCCGAACCGATTCGGACCGTGCCGACTACCGCACGGTCCGCTTTCAGTTGGATAGAGATCGACGCACTCCTGGCCGACGGCAAGAAGATTCAGGCCATCAAGCGGTACCGGGAGCTGACCGGCAGTGGACTCGAGGAGGCCAAGGACGCCGTCGAGAGTCGCTACCCGTACTGAGATCTACAGCGGCACAGGATGTTCGAGCACCACGTGCTTCATCACCAGCGTCGAGGTCAAGTGCCGAACGCCGGGTAGCGTGGCCAGCTTCTCGTCGTAAAGTTGTTGGAACGCAGGCGGATCCGCCGCGACGATGCGCAGCAGGAAATCCGGATCGCCGAACAGGAGCTGCGCCTGCAACACCCGCTGCCATCGCCGCCCAGATTCGGCACGCTCGGCCTGATCCACACACTCAGCTGCGCGGCGATCTATCTGTGCGTCGGCGTCTTGGCGCGCACTGTCCTGCGCGCCCGGCCTACCGCCGCCCGCATCGTCACTCGCGTCTCCGGTGTCGTCATGATCATCATCGGCGTCCTGCTCTTAGTTGAACGTCTACTGTGAGTTGGCTGTTCGGCCGAACCAGCGCGGGGCGCTGGAGTTAGCCTGCCTATATGGACAGGCAAGCCCCAGCCGGGACCGACATCACCGCCGACCTGCACCGATACTTCCAGCAGTCGCGGGACCGGCTGCTTTCGTCGCTGGACGGCTTGTCGGAGTACGACATCCGGCGGCCGATGACGCCCAGCGCCACCAATCTGCTCGGTCTGATCAAGCACGTTGCCGGGGTCGAGTTCGACTACCTGGGTAACTGCGTCGGCAGGCCCGCGCCCGTCCGACTGGCGTGGGTCGAGGACGAGTCGATCTGGGACGGTGCCGACATGTGGGCCACGGCCGAGGAAACGAAGGACGAGTTGGTCGCGCTGTACCGGACCGCCTGGCGGCACTCCGATCAGTCGATCGCTCAGCTCGACCTCAGCACGCCGGGCGAGGTGCCGTGGTGGCCCGAGGAGAAACGGCACACCACGCTGGGATCCCTGCTGGTCCGCGTGGTCGCCGAAACCGCGCAACACGCAGGTCACGCCGATATCCTGCGCGAAATGATCGACGGACGCGGCGGCGCCGACCATGACGCCGCCGGTGATCCCGCGTGGTGGGCGCGGCACCTGGCGCGCGTCCGGGAGGCGGCGGAAAGTCACCGATAGTTCTTGGTAACGAATCGCTACGGCCCGGCGATGTACCTGTCATGGAGTTCCTTTTGGTCGCCATCGCTGCTGCATACATTGCTGTCACCGACTTCATGGGTGGAGTAGCGGGCGCCTTAGGTTCCTCCGGTAGGTAGCTAGACCCGAGTCGCGGGTGAACACCTGCAGGCATCCGCGGCCCGTGCATTCCAACTGCCCCAAGGTTGACTCGAACCCAACCTTGGGGCAGTCGCATGTCCGGGGGCTTCGAAATCCGCTGGTTTCAGTTCGGCTGGCAAGGGGTGTCCAGTTCGGGGATGCGTCCGTTGACGAGGTAGTCGACCGCGATGGCTCGGGCGCAGGAGCTGGTGCCGGGGATGGAACCTGGGATGCCTTTGGGTCTGGTTTGGGGGAGGACGAGGTGGCCGGGTTTGCCGATTACCGTGATCAGTCGGGCGGTCGGGATCGTCGAGCGGACTGAGCGGGCTCCTGAGATCGGTGTTACCGGGTCTCCCTCGTTGGCGATGAGCAGCGCGGATCGGATCTTGTCGTAGCCCGTTGTGCTTGTGCGCGTGTGGGATTCGGGCCAGAACGCGCAGGCTGCGGCAAAGTTCATGCCCAGGTAGGTCAGCGGTGCTCGGGCGGCGAGTTGCTTTGCGGTGTCTACGATCTCGTCGAGGTTGTGGGTCCACGAGCCGATATTGCAGTTACGGGCGGTCCACCAGCCGACGCGTGCGCCGGCGACGAGGACGACCTGGGCGAGTTCTTCCAGTAGCTGCGGCAGCCGAAAGGCCATGGCGGCGTTGAATTGTGCCGCGGTCGAGGGGGTGTCCAACGCCGTACGCAAGGTCAGTAGTTTGCGTTCCAACGCTTCATAGGGGCTGTTGTTGACGCCGAAGAACAGCATGTTGAGATCGTTGCCGCTGAAGGTGCGGTCGAACGGCAGCGGGATCGGGTGGGCGGTGAGGTCGGCGCGCAGTGTGGTCAGCGCCGCGAGCACCGCGTCGGGGTTGTCGCCGAACGTCGTGCCGCGGGTGGCGAGCCACGGTGCGAACTGTTGCTCGATCACGTTCTGCTGGCGGAGGACTCGTTCGGCATAGCCTGCCGTGGTGGACACCGCCGGGTCGACCACAGAATCGAGCACCATACGATCGACCCGGTCGGGGAAGGTGCGCGCCAGGTCGAGTCCGAGCAGTGTGCCCTGCGAGACTCCCAGATAACTCCAGGTCGGCGCACCTAACAGCGCGCGCACCAGGTCCAGATCGCGGACGGTCTGCCAGTACGTGATAGTCCCGGCCGGGGCAGCGCCGGCCGGAGTGCGTGACGTGCGGTCGATGCACGATCGGACCCAGTCGCGTGCCTGACCCAGCTGGATGCGCACCGATTCGGCCGCGAAGTCCAGTACGTCGGTGCGGTCGTTGCGTCCGGTGCCGAGGAGCAGGGGATCGCCGGAAATGGTTGCGTCGCAGTCCTGATCGGTGCTGGAGAGGCCGGTGCCGCGCGGATCGAAGCCCACCAGATCGTAGGTTTCGCGGAGCTCGGGGAATGCAGTCGCCCACTCGAGCGGATTGAGCAGGTATCCCGCTCCGGGTCCGCCTGGGCTGGTCAACAACTGCCGCGGTCGGTCTGTTGTCTTCAGCGCGGGCAGCCGCGAGATCTCGAAAGTTGCGACGGGCCCGGCGGCGGGCTGCGTCCAATCCAGCGGTGTGCGTACCGTCGCGCAATTCAACCCGTCGAGCACGGGTGCGCGAACAGCGGCTTCCGGATTGCCGCTCGCGGCAGCGACCAGTCCCGCCTCGGTGCACGGCTTCCAGACCAAGCTCTGGGCAGCGATCTCGGCGGGGACTTGTGGCGCGCTGTCGGGGTATTCGATGAAATGTGCAGGTGACGGCTGGAATTCGAGATTGTACGAGTCGTCTGCCGAGGCGTTCCCAGCCGCGAGTGACAAGACAACCGCCAATACCGGCAGCACGATGACAGGTCGCCGTGGTCGGCGCATGGAATCCCCCTCCACCCAAATGGGCCTTGCGCCAGTGTAACCAGGGCGGAGCCCGGATCGTAACCCAGTCCGTAGAGTGCCCGCCGAGCTGCTCGCAAACGCCGCGACGACCCCGCATCAATGTTGTCGAATCGGCCGACTCGGTTAGGGGACAACACAATTCGGGTCGTGCGATGCGGGTCGCCGCAGACTACTTTCATGACTCTGCCACCCCAACATATGAGGCGTTTCGCATGTTCGCACTGCGTGGAATGTTCGTCGCCGCCCTGATCGGCGTTGCGACCGTGGTCGGCGGCGGGGCCGCCATGGCCGACACCATTCCGCTCGAATCGTTCACCCCTCCGCCCACCGAGTCCGTCGCCGGGGGCCTTTGCAACAGCAACGATCTGCTCGCTCTGTGGTGCTTGCTCGCCAGCCCGTCGGCGTAGCTGGGCAGAATGGGGCCATGTCGACGGACCAGGTGCTGACCAGAGCTCGAGCGCTGTGGGAAGGCTTGGCCGTGGTGCCGGTGTCGTTCTCATCGGCAGCCGCCGCCAGCGTGGTGGTCTCGCCGAATGCGATGATCTGTCCGCAAGGATGGGCGGGCGTCATTGCGTTACAAGGTCAAGCAATCGTCACGGCTCCCAGTTCTGTTGCTGCAGAGGCAATTAGCGCCGCGGTCGCGAAGCTGTCGGTGGATGAGCTGGTCGACCCCGACTTGCTCGGCAAGGTGTTACCGCTGGCGGAGGTGCTGGGTCCTGCTGCGTTGGCCTACGTGGACGAGTACAGCTTCCGGCCGGTTTCGCTGAGTTCGCTCTCACTGGAGGCCCTGCCGGTCGAGCATCCGGATCTGCGCGATCTCGCGACACTGTCCGGCGATCAGGACGCGGAGGAGAGCGGCCTGGACGAAATCACTTCCCCGGCATTTGCCATCCGGGACGATGGACAGGTGATCGCGGCCGCCGGATACCGGACCTGGCCGAGTCGAACCGCCCACCTCTCCGTGCTGACCGCACCGGACCGGCGTGGTCAGGGGTTGGCCCGGATAGCAGCGTCCGCGGCGGTGGCCCACGCACTCGAGGCCGGACTGCTTGCCCAGTGGCGCGCCCGTTCGCCGCAGTCCAGACGAGTCGCCCGCGCGCTGGGCTTCCGTGAACTGGGCACCCAGCTCAGTATCAGGTTGAGCTGAAGGTTCGGCTGAAAGGTCTTGAAGGCGTTCGTCACTCGGTGAGTGGCGGCTTGGGTTGGGTTTCGAAGATGCGGTGGGCGTCGGCGATCACCATGTGGCCGAAGGCGAGGATGTCGCGGCGGCGGGTGAGTGGATTGCGGTAGAGGGAGCGGCGAGAGTCGTTGCGGCGCAGCCGTAGTGCTTCGTTGATGATGCGGTGCCAGCGGTCGGGGAAGGACTGTAGGGCGTGGCGGCCTGCGCCGTCTTTCGAGGTGATGTCGCCGGTGGCGATGGTGTAGTGGAGTCGTGCGACGCCCGTGACGGTCCAGACGGTGCCGTAATCGGTGAGCAGGACGAGCCCGAATTTGCTGAACAGGCGGGCAGCATCTGTCAGTCCGCGTGCCCAGTACTCATCGAGGTTGGTGTTCTGCCAAGCGGCCAGTGCGGTGGGGTCGGTCCAGATGTCGAGGTCGGCGGCGGCCGGTCCGCGCAAGGTGACGCCGTGGTGGGCAAGAGTATGCCAGGTGACCGGATTGTGCTGGCCGCCATCGGGGTTCACTAGTTTCCCCTCGTGGCTGGTTGGCCGTCCGGACGTAGCTTGCGGGCCTGCCGCGAGATCGTTCCAGGTCAGGTAAATCCCGTCGAAGAATGGGCGGCGTTGCCGTTCGCGGAGTCGAGTATGTACTCGTTCGAGCGCGCTCAGCTCCGTGGTGTCGGGTGGTGCGGCGGTGATCGCGACGAAGTCGATGTCACTGGCGCGAGGGCGGAAGTCGTTGAGTGCCAACGATCCTTCCAGATACAGCAGACCTTCGATCAAGCCGGGAGCCTCGGCATCGACCGAGGCCAGATAGGACTCGACCGTGTCTTCGACGACGAGGGAAGCGACATGGAGCCAAGTCTGCCGGAATCGTTCCGAACCGTACCGGCTGAAGCTGACGTTATCCATGCGTCTTCCGCGCATGGGAGTCATACATCGACGGTTGGTCCGGCGGATCTGATGGCGTGTTCGCCTCGGGGCATGAGGTATTCGCCCGGGTGGTGGTAGTGGTTCAGCCGGGGTGTTCGGTGGGGGTCGATGTGGGCAGGCGGGATCCATTGGGTGCGGCCAGGGCTGGAGTGTTTTGGTGAGGTGGGGGCGGTGGTCCAGGCATTGGAGGTGGTTCCTGCTAAGCGGTGGTGGGGTTCGCACACGAAGGTCAGTTGGTCGGCGTCGGTGGTGCCGCCGCCGGACCATTCGGTGCGGTGGTGGGTTTGGCAGAGGTAGCCGGGTTTGGCGCAGCCGGGATAGGTGCAGCCGATGTCTTTGGCATGCAGGATGATTCGCTGGTCTGCTGAGGCGATTCGCTTACTGCGGCCGAGGTACAGGGGGCGGCCGCTGCGGTGGTCGAACAGGGCCAGGTAGTGGTGGGCGTGGGCGGCCATGCGGATCGCGTCGTGGATTGGCAGGAGGCTGCCGCCGCCGGTGACGACGGGTGGTCCGTATGCGCACAGCTCGCGGTGTCGCGGGGTCTGCTGCACGTCGACGACGGCGTCTTCGAGCTCGTTCAATGTCATGGACACGATGACCGATACGGGCAATCCGCGGTGTTGGCCGAGCTCGCCGGAAGCCAGCATCGCCCGGAACACCGCCTTGACCGCGTCGTGCTGGCGCTGACCGGTGGTGCGGAAATCATGTTCTACCGCTTCGGCATTGGGCTCGTCGTCGACATGAGGCGTCGAGTCTTCGGGGTTGCAGACGCCGGGCTTGGCGTACTTGGCGAACACCGCCTCCAAGTACGTACGCAATTCCGGGTCGGCGACGAGAGTGCACTTGCTCATCAGGTCTGGGCCTTGGCGGCCCATGGTGAAGTTGCGGCGCCGTGCACGGTCGCTGGGGCTGAATACTCCGTCAGGATTCAGGATCGCATCCAACCGGTCGGCGACCTTCTTCAACTGGTCGGGTCGCAGTACCCTTGCGTGCCCGGCCAATTCGGCCTCAGCCTGATCGCGGGTGACGGTGTCCAAGCAGGACGGCAGATGCCCGATGAAGTCGCGCAGCACCTTCACGTGTGCTCCGCCGATCACGCCATCGCGCTGGGCGGCAGCGGTGGCGGGCATCATCGGGTCGAGTACTTCGCCATCCAATCCGGTGCGGTGCGCGAGGTCGTCGGCGGCGCGCCAGCGGGCCCTGGCTTCGGCGGGACTGACCCGCAGCCCGTCGGCGAGGGTGTCGATCAGGCTACCGGTAGCGAAGTCGTTGGCCGACCACTGTTCGCGCAGCTGTGCGACGAGTTCCAAACTCAGCCCCGGGACCGCACGTACAACGATCTCCAACCGCTGCATCATCCTCAGTCGATCCCGGTTCGACAGGGCGTCGGTGCGGACCTTTGCGAGTTGGCGGAGTCCAGCCTCGAGTGTGCAAAGCGCGGCCTCTACCGATGGATCGGCGACGGTCGAGCTACTCGAAGGCATGTTCGAATTGTATCCGCGAAAAGCAGCCGTGGCCAGTAGTTTTCAGGTTCTATTGAAGTTTGCTATCAAAAGGTCTGTGAAGTCATCTGCACTCTGGGCAACTTCGGTGCAGGCAGTGCAGTCGACTCTGGGGTCAGGCGCTGAGCAACGTCGATCAAGGTATGTGCGGACGCCTCGCGACATCGATCGACGCGCCGGAAATCGACCTGGCAGCGGGCCACGAACAGCCAAGAGCCCTCGGATATCTCACGAAGCGATCCGAGGGCTGTTCACCGGAGTGATGGTTCAGGACTACGGGCGGTTGAACTTTCCGTCGACCACTCCGGTGGTGAAGGCGTCCCACTCGCTTGGGGTGAAGGCCAGTGCGGAACCGTTGGGGTTCTTGGAGTCTCGGACTCCGACCATGCCGTCGGCGAGGAACGCGACCTCTACGCAATCGCCGTCGGGATTGCTGCGGCTGCTCTTGAACCATTCAGCGCCGGTTAGGTCGACGGTCACGCTAGATACTCCCTTGCTACCTGCCGGAACAGATTCCTGCTGGCTGTGGCATCCAACGCGGCCTGACGGATGCCCTCGTACAACTCATCGTAGCGTTTGACGTCGTCCGGTTTTTCGAGGTAGAGGTTGCCGATCGAGCTACCTTCGATGAAGATCACCGTCGGCTCCACGGGCTCGTTTGCCGCTGTCATCCCGAAGTTCAAGATGACGAACGGGCCGATGTATGCCCCGACAGGGAACCCAGCGCCGAAGGGCAGTACCTGGATTGTGACATTCGGCCGGGTGCTGACGTCGGCCAGCCATTTGAGCTGCGCGGCCATGGTTCTCGGGCTGCCGGAGATACGGTGCAGTGCTGCCTCGCCGATCACTGCCTGGACAGCGGTGGGGTTGGCCTTGCGCGTCACGATGTTTTGCCGCTGCATCTTCAGTTGGATCCACCGGTCATGCTCCGCCGCAGCGGCTTCAGGGAATCGAAGTTCTGCAAGGGCGCGCAGGTAATCCGGGGTCTGGAACTGTCCGGGTACCAGTTCGGGATGGTACGAGCGCAACTCGACCGCGGCCGATTCGAGGCCCACGAAGACATCGAAGTCTTTCGGTATGAGGTCGCCGTACTCGTGCCACCAACTCTTGACGCTTGCCTGCCGGGCCAGCCCGACCAGCGCATCCACCAACTCGCTCGGCACCCCGTACAGATCACACGCGGCCTGGATATCGCGCACCTTGATGCGGCTGTTCTGCCCACGCTCCAGGCGTTGCAAACTGCTCGAACCCATCTCCAGCAGCTCGGCGGCTTTCTGCTGACTCATCCCCGCGCGACTGCGCCATTCCGTCAGATACCGGCCGAGTTGCCTTCGCGGCAGGGTAGATCCGGTGTCCGGCATGAAGTCCTCCCCACTTCGGGCGGGCCGTTCGACCCGCATCGGGTAGATCATGGCAACTGCCACGGGAGGTTTGCTGGGGATTCGGGGGACTTGATTCGGGCCGCCCGAAGCCGCACACATCACCACCCTGACAGGTGTTTTGTTGACGTGCGCCCGGTGAAGCGGCAGGGAGTCCACCGCAAACCTAGCAGCTTCGATGTCAGCCGGGCGCACCCTAGAACCGGCGATCGAGTCGAGGCTTCTCATGGACAACCTGACGTTCGCGGACACACCCACCGAGCGCTGCGCCTACTACCGGCGCACCTGCGGCCTACCCGCGGGCATTCACCCGGAGGTCGGCCGAATCGTCGTGCGAGCAGGCATTGTCGGCGCGATCACCATGCCCGCGCCGCTCGGTCAGCGCGTTCGTGACGACATGCTGCACAACCGAATCACCCTCGGTCCCATCATTTCTCACCTCAGGTCCAGCCGCTGGACCTTCCTCTGCCGTCCCGACCTGCCGAACGACATGACCCTGTTCGCGGAACTGTTCCGCCTCAACGTCACCCTCGTCCCGCACGGAGCCGAGATCGCATTGCCCGCACCCAGCGACACCCGGACCGGTCACCGGCACTGGATAGTTGCCCCGCGCGACACCTTTCGCCCCTCCGGCCTGATCGTCCTCACCGCACTGCGCTCCTGCACCGCGCGAGGACCGCAGTGCTGACTGATCCGTTTCCCCCGAAACATGAACTGCTGCAAGCATGTCGGGGAGAACTGGCGGCAGACCACCTACTCCTGCGGCTCGCGCGCGAGCTGACCGACCTGCACGAGCAACGGTTGTGCGCGGCCAGGGACACCATCGACGACCGCCGGTATATCGATGACATCGACTCGCGGCGTGCAGGTTTGGTGCGCGACATAGACCGCTGGATCACCCTGCAACTGCCACCCTCACACGGTGCTGCCCACATCCACACCGAGACTATCGGCGCCGTGATCGACCGCCTCGGCCAATTCACCGCCTGCGCATTCGCGGCCTTGGCCAGCGCATCCCAGTGGGAACTAGGTGACGCCTGGGAGCAACTCGCCGAATTAGCCGTTGGTTACGACGATTTGGCCACCGAAGTATGCGCCGGGCGCAGGAGACTGCCCGGCGGACCATAGTGCAGCGCCATGTCCTCGGCGTTCATGACATGAGGCTATGAGAATTCGTCTATCTCCAACACCGAGACGACGTCGTTGGCGGGGTACCCTCGCTGCTTTTCGACCACACGCACGGTGGAATCGGGCGTCGCGTACTTTCCGTTGCGGACGCCGTACCGCGGCCTCTGGTCGTTGAAGGCGCGCACGACCTTTCCGTTGCGGACGAAGACCTGCGTTGTCTGCTCGGAGTCTTCCGGAAGCCGAGCCCAGTCGAGACCTGAGGTCCCGAGCGCGCGGTTGAGCTCCTTTTCGTTGTTCGGCGAATCGAAGGAGTACATGCGGTCCCACGAACCTTCCGGAATGCCGCCCTTTGCGATGACGTCACCGAGCCGCGCGGTACCTTTCGATTCGATTATGCGATGGAATTCCGCTGCCAGGGCCGGATTTTCGTCCTCCACGGCGACCTTGTCGCCGATGAACGGCAGATTGTCGCAACCACTGGTAAGGGCGACGAGGGTGGCGAGACCGAACGCGGCGAGCGCCCGCCGAGCAACAGTGCTGTTCATGATCAGTACGTTTCTCCGATGTCGTCGACAGATGGGCGCGGGTATTACTTCGGCTGTGGGCGATTGTCCGGCACCGGGGTCCCCGGCAGGAAGAACGGATGCTCGTCGAACGATCCGGAGTTCACGGTGTTTCCCGGCTGGACCTTGTTAGTCCAGTTCAGGTGCTCGTCCTGGTCGATCACCACGGTCTTGCCGTCTTTGACAGCGTCCTGAACCAGTCCGCGCAACTCCGCTTCGCTGGCATTCGGATTGGCGAGGCCGATGTTGCGGCCGACTTCGTTGTTATACAAGTCCATGGCCTCACGCACCGCCGCATTGTCCGGTCTGCCTTCGTGTTTCGAGGTGTATTCCTTAGTCCAATCCTCGCCGAACTCTTGGGTCATCCGCGCGTTCCAGTAGGTGTGCCGGAAGGCATCGGCGTGGTCGTCCTGTTCGCCGGGAAAGACCTCTTTTGCCGTGGCCTCGGCGTCGTTCTTGATGTTGTAGAACTGGATCTTCTCGGCAAGGCTGAGCTGATCGAGCATCTTGGCCTCGGCAACGGTGATCGATTGCGGTTCGAAATCGCCGAGCGTCTTGACCTCCATGGCCGCCTTGAGCGCACCATCGGGCCACATCACCATGCCGCCCGGATCCGCCTCGGCCTGATACGTATTCAGAATGCGGTCGAGTTCGGCATCGGGTGGGATCGGTACATCGGCGAAGACCTTGTCCATCGCCTGACGGGCGGATTCGGCGGCGTCACCGGCCTCCCGCAATGCCTTCTTGATGTCTGTCTCATGCTGTTTCGCCACTTTGTACAGCACGGATTGCGCGGCCATCCACGTGAGGTGGTTCTCGGCCGCCACCCAGTTCAGGAAATCTGCGGAGTAGCCGACGGTGCCGTCCTCGCCGACGATGAACTTCTCGTCTTCGGCCTTGGCTATTGCGTTCACCGCGGTCGATTTCGCGAAACCGAGCGTCTGCGCGATCTGGGCGGTGGCCGTCCCCGCCTTCTCGAATGCCTCCGAGACCTTGGACAGCGACGTTTTGGCTTCGTCGCCTTTGACGCGCATGGCGTCTCCGGCGTCGCCGCGCCAGAAGGCGGGGGAATCGGCGAGCTGCCGGGAAATGGCGGAATGCTGTTCGGTGATGGTCGGGACGCCCCGGCCCCATTCCAGGGCCTGGTCTTGCAGCGGTGCGGTGTTCCAACTGCGGATCTGCGTCTTCGTCGGTGGTAGCGAACTCATCGCGGGCCGTCGAGTTGTTTGAGGTTGTCGGCGCGCTGCTGATCGCGATTGTTGTACTCGACGATGCTGACGCCCGCCTTGTCGGCGATTTCCTTCAACTGCCCGTTGACGCCGCGCATACTTGCCCCGGCGCGCCAGCCGGCCTTCATGTAGGTATTGCCCAGCCCGGAGCCTGGCAGCGCCGACTCGATGGCCGCGATGAAGCTGCTGGTCGGTATTGCCGCGAGTGCTTGTTGCGACTGGTTCAGCACCCCGATCATGCCCTCGACCGCAGCTTGCTCGACAAACAGTTCGGTCATTCGGATTCCTCTCCCCCAGAAATGCGTTGATACGCTAGCACGGTCGTGCTGGACCAAGGGGGAGTGAACTCGAGATGAAGCCGAGTTTCGGTGGGGTCGACCCGATTACGGGTCAGCTGGATGCCGTGCGTCGGGCGTTGATGACCGATCGAGCCACCGTCGGGCGCTACGGCGTCGCCGTTGAGGTGCTTGCGGATGGGTCCGTGGAGGCGGTGCGGATCGATGACAGCGTCACGCCGTATGGAGCCGAACTCGGCAACCTGATCACACAGTTGGTCCGGGAGGCGCTCGTACAAGCGCGCGACAATGTGCGTGAGCGCATCGCCGACCTCAACGCGGATCCGCGGATCGCCGCGGCGATAGAGACCATCGAGATCGCTTCCGAGCGGCCATATCCGACGGCGCCGAAAGCCGATCCGCAACCGGCGGCGCGAGTTGAGCCCGAGCTGACCGAAGAGGAACTGATCGAGTTGAACGAGCGTCGCAACCAATCGTTCTTCCGCTGACATTCACCACGTGGCTTTGGTTTGCTCGGTTTCCATGCGGTAGTAGCGGCGGGTGAGGTCGAGGAGGCGGGCTATTTCGTTGGTCATCGAGGTGGGGCTCATAGGAGTGGCGACGATGGGGTCGCCGGATTTGATGTAGTAGCGGCCGTCGTTGGCGTAATCAGTCCATAGGAAGCCGCGGCCGTCTGTGGTCGGCCTGGAATCTATTGCGGGGCCGGGGAATACGGTGATTTCTCCGACAGCGGTGCGGTCGCGCTTGAACATGCGGTTGAGTTGATCGTTGATGCTGAGCTCGTCCGCGCGGCGGCTGTAGCGCTGACGGTCGGCGGCGATCTCGTCCCGGCGGAAGCTGACCGCAGGGTGGGTGCCTGCCTGCGCTTTCGGCAGCGCGGCCACCGCCGCGGCAGCCACCTCGCTCGGCGCGCACAAGCCCATGATCACGTCGCCACCGGTGTCTTCGGTGGTGCCGGGCAACTGGATTAGGGTGGCGCCGGAGCCATTTCGGACCGCACCGTGGAATCGGAACACCGCGGCGAGACCCGAGCCGCCGAAACCCTTGGACTCGACGCGTGTTTCGGGCTCCAGCAGCGTCGTCAAGGCGAGTTCCAGGTTCTCCGAATACTGGCCGAGTAGTCCCTGAACCGCTGACTCTCGTTGCCGCACAAGGTCATCCCAATCGACCGCTGTCGTCGGTCGGAATGCGAGTGGGTAGGGCAGGCGGTCACGACCGTACGCCGACCAGAGGATGTCGAACTCCTGGCCGGTGAATCTCCAACTGCGCACGCTCAGTCTTCCCCGATCACCGGGGGTACGGCTTTCTTCGGGGTGCCTAGGAGTTCCTCGGACCAGTCGCGGATCAGGTAATCCTTGGTCTGGTGGGTGTTTTCCTCGTCGTCCTTCTTACCTGCGCCACCACCCATCGGCATGCCACTCATTCCGGGGCGACCAGTAGTTCCGGAGCTCGTGCCCGTGCGGGCGGCCAGCGGGGTGGCGGTTCCCGGCTGTTGCGGGCCGCCGGGGATGCTGCGGCCGGGGGCAGGAGTGCCGGGAGTGCTTGGGGTGCCGGGACTTCCGGGGGTGCCAGGTGAGCGAGTTGTCGTCGGGCTGCCCGGGGTGGTGCTGCGGCTGGGTACCGGAGTCACCGGTGTTGTGGTGACAGGGGTGCTCTGGTTCGTCGTGTTGGCTGCGGTGGTGCTCGGTGTCGACGTGGGATTGGTTGCCTGAGTGGTGGATTGGGGTGTCGTGCTGGAGGGGGTGGTCTGCGGTTTGTCGCTGGCCGGTTGGGTGGTCGAGTTCTGGTCGTTCTTCGGATCGCCGGACTTGTCACCGGTCTTCTCGTCGGTTGACGTCGGGTTGTCCTGCTTCGGTTGATCGCCTGCGCCGGAGGAAGTCGGGGGAACCGATGAAGGTGATGGGGGAGTTGCCGGTTGATCCGGATTGCTCACCAGGGTCGGGCTATTCGGCACAACCGGGACACCGTTGTCGGTCTGGTTCGCGACCTGCCAGTACACGGTGCGGAGCACTCGCCGAGCCTCTGCCGTTGCCTCAGTTTGGTTGTGGTCGTCGACCTTAAGTACACCCTCGCTGGGCAGCGTCTTTCCGCGGAGATCAGGGCTGCTGTCGCTGGCGCGCGGCATGAGGGCCTGCGTTTGATGCAGGCCTGTGTAGAGCTCGTTGAGCTTCACCGAGATGAGCTCGGTGGCGAGTGTCAGCTGTTGCGATTGATCGACGTAGCGTCCGACCGACTGGACCGCCTGATTCGCGGCCTGGCCCTTCCAGCCGCTGGCGACTGTCGCTTTGATCGCGTCGCCGAACGTGTGCGACTTCTCCCTGAATGTGGCACTGACGTTCTGCCACATCTGCGAGGCGTCCCACGCTTGGCCCGGTTTCATCGCTTCGACCTTGCTGGTCAGATCCTGCAGCGTGCCGGTCTCGATTACGAAAAGATCCTCGCCGGGGTTGGTGATCGACGGCGGGTCGTAGCCCTGCTCCAAGTTCTGAGTCAGCTTGCTGAGGTGCGAGTAGATGGCGGTGCGATCGTCGTTCCACTGCTGCTGAGCGGCGATGATCCGGGCTTGATAGTCGTCCTGGCTCATGAGCCACCCTCCCCAGGGACGTCGATGGCCGCGATCTTCTGACTGTTGGATTCGTCGACCGCTTGGTAGTTCGCGATGGCCTTGGCGAAGACTTGGCGCATCAATTGGACTTCTTCGATGTGGGTTTGGATCGATGCGTCGATCGAGCTGTCCCCACCGTTCGCCTTCTGTTGGAACTTGTGTTCCAGGATTGGACCGGATGGCATGGTTCCGAAGCCGGCGACCGTCCGGACCCGGTAAGTCGAAGTGCGAATGTCATCCAGGTCGTCCAGATAGGTCTGGCACTTGGCGTCCAGGTCTTTACCGATATCAGGACTCAGCTGCAACTCGCCAGCATTCGCCGAGTCCAGCAGCCTCTGCCATTCCTCTGTACCTCCAGCAGCCACGGTCAGCTCCCTCCCTTGGGCAGAAACTTGGCTAGATCGGTGGCGTGGCGAAGCGCCTCATCGCAGGGCTCGCCGAGCCGGCCAACCGATAGTCGCGTTGTGACAGCGAAGAGAACCGAACCGTGAGCTGCCCCCTGCTGCACGTCCACGGCGACACCGCAGTCGAGATGCTTGTCATCACCAACGTTTGTGTAGCGCAACGCTGGATGGCCTGCGACGGTCAGCTGCGTGAACCCCTCGAAGTCGCTCCGTTGCTGGAACTGCTGCAGCGGAACGATCGACGACATCACTGACAGGTCGTACCAACGCGCGGAGGAGCGCCAGCCACAGACCTTCCAACCAGTGGGGTCGACTCCTGCAACGTCTTTGTTCTTCGTCTCGGGGTTGAGCCCGTCGGATCGCAACGCATCATCCGGCAACGCGGTACACGGGTCCCAGATGGCCGCATCAGGATCCTTCGACCCCGACGGCTTCGCACTCGTCGCCCCAGTCGCACTCGGCCCCCCAGTCGTCGTAGGCGCCCCATCCGTCGTCTTCCCACACCCCGCGAACACCAACACAACACCCACTACCAGGGCGATACCGCGCAGCTTGCCACCCCTGCTGGTCATCCGTTCCCCTAACCGCCGGTGTCCGAAATCCATCAGAGGTGAATGCGTCCCGGTGCCCACCCCCGTTACCCGGGCAAACCGTACCGCCGACCACTCCTGGCCCGCAACAACACGTGAACAACGCGTGCGCTTTTCTTGGCCGCTCGGCGGTTCACGTTGCGACCCGCGAGTGCCGGCCAGATCGGCCTCAGCGGGCACTCACGAGATTAAGCCTCACCGGACGTCGCACCGGCACAGCGAATCGAGCTCCCGCACACGTCCCGGCAGGAGTTCGTCAACTCCCGAAGATCACCCGCGCTGCGCCCCGAGCAACGTGCTGTCGAACGTCGGCCGCTGCCGATCGGGGTTCTCCCGAATGTGCTCGGTGGCCCGGGTAATCGCCTGGCTGTACCGCGCACTCGCCGCATTGTGCGTCAGCAGCGCAACACCGATCATCATCGGCGCCACCGCGTGCACACCCGCGTCGAACCACCGCGCGTCCCGCACATGCGGGTAGGTGTTCAACCCGATGGTCAGCGCGAGCAATACGACCTCGGCGGCGACGACCTGGGTCCGGCTGTTCAGCACACCCCACTCGGCAAGCTTGGTGGTGCCGATCATGATGATCACCAGACAGACACTGATCATCGCCTCGACGAGGTAGCTGAACCAGTACAGCGGATCGGTGATGCCGTCCGGTGCGATGTTGTGCTGCACGTTGACCGCCGACCACAGCATGCCTGCGATCACCACGCCCGCCAGCGCGCGCAACGACCAGGCGCGATGCCGGTAGAGCGAGGCGAGCTGAGCGTGTGGGCTGGACTCGCGGCGCTGTGCGGCAATGGCTTTGCGCGCCATCAGCAGGTCGCGGATGTCGGCCTTCTCGATGGCCTCTTTGGTCTGCCTGGCGCGGTCGGCGGCGTTGGAGACGGCCTCGGCGTACTTCCAGCGCTGCCCGCGGTCCTGGGTGCGGATGCGCTCGGCCAGTTCACGTTCGGCTTCCAGCTCGTCCTCGGCCAATGCCTCGGTCAGCGCGGGATCGAACTGGTAGGCCAGTCGACCGCGGGCCCGCTCGACCCGCCTTGCCAACTGCGCGACTTCGTCGAAGGGGTGTTCCTCGGGCATGCTGCTCCAAAAGTGGATGGGCTGAACGGAACTCGACAAATCGGGAGATGCCGGGCTGCCCGATCACCGGGAGCTGGGTAGTAGCTCGCTGCGAGGGTAGCGGACAGGTGGCATCGACACCTACTCTTCATAGTCGATTCCGCGCGCCGAGGACACGCTCGAGCGTTATCTGCGCCGAAAACCCCGGCGAGTCACTCGGGCTCGATGGCCATGTCTTCCTGGCTCCAGTAGGCGCGCATGCGCGTGATCTTGCCTTCGTCGTCGAATTCCATCACATCGATGGGCGATAGGGTGAAGCGTTGTCCGGCGACGCGGGTGACGATGGTGAACATGAAGGCCGCCTCGTTGCCGCCGACGCGCACGGTCTCCGGTCGCAGTTCGGTGGTCCGGTCGAGTGCGGCGATCACGTCGTAGAACTCCCGGATGGCGGCGTGCCCGTTGCGGGCCGGCGTGCCGATCGGATCTTCGACGGTCGCGTCGGGTGCGTAGAGCTCGACGATGGCCTCGGTCGGGCCGGAGCCGACCAGCTTGACGTACTGCTCGACCACATCGCGGATCTGCTTGGCCATCGGAACTCCTGCCGAATTGGAACGTGTTCTAGTTCGGCAGCGTAGCAGCACAGCGGCGGGGGCGGTCAAGGATCGGTTCCGCGCTGTCGTTGCGCTGTCCACGGCCTTCGATAGGGCTCGGGTCGTTGGGAATCCCCCCGAAAGTTGGTTTGCCCCCGCAGTCGCTGTGCTGTTGTCGGCACCCGCGTGATGGGACACGGTGACGACCGGCAATCCCGATCGCGCCCGGTACCGGGGATCGTCATTGATCCCCCGTGGTTCGCCGTTGAACCTTTATCCCGCGCTGATGCTTTCGTAGATTCTGTCGCTTCTACCGGGCGAGGTGTTACCGGCGGTCCGTCCTGCGGAACGGCGGCTGTTTTCGTCCGTTTTGCCGGCTGATTACTGCTTTCGTCGGCCACGAGCCAGGAAACTCATCGCTAACTCCGCCGTACCGGTCCCGGTGTGTCGGCCTTGCGCTGCCGGTGGAGTGCTGTTTACTCGGTCCGGTCAACCAGATGTTCGAGTGACGAGTGGAAGCGGAGGAGACATGGCACTGCCTACCATGACCGCGGAGCAGCGCACTGAAGCGTTGGCCAAAGCGGCAGCGGTCCGCAAGGCGCGCTCCGAACTGATCGGCAAGGTGAAGGCGGGCAAGGTTTCGGTCGCCGACCTGCTGAAGAAGGCCGACTCTGATGAGCTGGTCAAGAAGACCAAGGTCGCCGCGGTGATCAAGGCTCTGCCAGGTGTCGGACCGGTGAAGGCCGCCAAGTTGATGGATCAGGCGGAGATCCCGGAGGATCGTCGGATCGGCGGGCTCGGCGCACGTCAGCGTGCGGCGCTGCTCGACGCCCTGAAGGACTGACCAGCTAGTTCGCGGTTGATCTAACCGGGGAACGAAACCTCACGTCGGTGGCGCGGCTTTGCCTCGCGAAGGACCGCCTGCTCGCGGTCCTGACCACGTAGCTCAGCCCCCAGCCGCACAGACAGTGCAAACGCCCCACAGCGCCTAGACGGGCTGTGGGGCGTTGGCGTCGGTGGGGTACGGGCTAATGGCAAAGGGTTGCTCAGCGTCGGCGACGCGGGAACTTGACGTTGAACGGCGCCGGGTCCGACATGGGGATGTCGCCGCGTGGGGGCAGCAGGACGCAGGCGAGACCGAGGGCGATCAGCAGGGCGGCGGCGATCAGACTGAAGGCGAAACTGATGCCGCTCATCTCCATGGGCTGGTGGAAGGCGTGGTAGACGAAGTGCGGCAGGCTGAAGACCAGCCAGCCGATGCCCGCGATGCGCGCCGCGGCGGTGCTGTTGAGGACGAGGGCTGCGATGGTCACCGCGGTGAGCGCCAGGAAGAACGCGCCGACGTCGCCCGCGAGGTGGTGGTTGTAGGGGCCGTCGACGGCGATCCAGTGCATGCCGAAGCCGGGAAAGCTGGTGTACCAGGAGTGCGGCGCGATGGTCGCCCACAGTCCGACGATCGCGCCCTGAACGGCCAAGACCGCCAAGGCGATTCGGGTGATCAGCAGGCGGCGACGGTGCTGTTCGAACCGCATCCGCACGCGTAACCCCTCTTGCGTGCCCTCCACCGAAAACCGCATCGGTCTCTCCGTTCCCGCCGAACTGCTCCGATTACGTGCTGTCACGGTAAATCGGACATCCGGTCCGGGCAAGAGGTGATCAGGCCAGCATCGAAGTCGCGTTCGGCGTGGCGACGATCCGATCCGGATGGGTGTAGACGTTCATCGTGTCGCCGCGCAGGAAAGCGGCGAGGGTGAGACCGGTCTCGGCCGCGAGGTCGACCGCGAGCGAACTGGGTGCCGAGACAGCGCCGAGCATCGCGATGCCCGCCATCGCCGCCTTCTGCACCAGCTCGAACGAGGCGCGGCCGCTGACGATGAGCACCAGATCGCTTGCCGGAACCAGGTTTTCCCGCAGCGCCCAGCCGATCACCTTGTCCACGGCGTTGTGTCGGCCGATGTCCTCGCGCACCGCGAGCGCCGTGCCGTCGGCGGTGAACAGGCCAGCCGCGTGCAGGCCGCCGGTTGCTTCGAAGAGGATTTGCTTGCTGCGCAAGGTATCCGGCATGCCCGACAGCACCTGCGTGTCCACCACCGGCCCGGCCTCGGTGATCGGGTACTTCGAGAGAGTGCGGACCTCGTCGAGGGCGGTCTTGCCGCATAACCCGCAGGCCCCGGTGGTGAGGAAGTTGCGGGGCCGCGTCTGGACCGGGTTGCGCAGCGTGAGGTCGAGGACGTTGTAGGTTTGCCTGCCGTCCTCGTCGGTGCCCGCGCAGTAGCGGGCCGCCATGATCTCCTCGGCGACGCCGATCATGCCCTCGCTCAACAGGAATCCGTGCACCAGGTCAACATCGTTGCCCGGGGTGCGCATGGTGACGGTGAGTGATTCGCCGCCGATCCGGATCTCCAGTGGCTCTTCGACGGCCAGGGTGTCGGGGCGCTGGATCTCACCCGTCGGCGAGATCCGGCGCATTCTGCGGCGGGCGGTGACTCTACTCATGGTTGGCCCGCTCGAGTCTGATGGTCACCGACTTGGACACGGGTGTATTCGACCGGGCCGCGACATGGTCCAGTGGGACAAGCGGATTCGTCTCGGGGTAGTAGGCCGCCGCGTTGCCGCGCGGGGTCGGGTAGGCGATGAGCCGGAAACCCTTGACGCTGCGCTCGGTTCCGTCGGTCCATTCCGAGATCACGTCGACGAGATCGTCTTCCGCGAAGCCGAGCGCGGTGATGTCGTCGGGGTGCACCAGCACCACTTTGCGGCCGCCGTGCACGCCGCGGTAACGGTCGTCGAGGCCGTAGATGGTGGTGTTGTACTGGTCGTGGCTGCGTAGCGTCTGCAGAATCAGCCTGCCCTCGGGGACCTGGGTCCAGGTGAGCTCGTTCACCGCGAAGTTGGCTTTGCCTGTGCTGGTGCGGAATTCGCGGCTGTCCCGGGGTGGGTGCGGTAGGACGAAGCCGTTGCGGGCGCGGACTCGTTTGTTGTAGTCGGTGCAGCCGGGCACTACTCGGGAGATCGCGTCGCGGATGGTGTCGTAGTCGCGCCGGAAGCGCGCCCACGGGACGGGGTGATCCGCGCCGAACAGAGTCAGCGCGAGATCGCAGACGATGGCGACCTCGCTGTGCAGGTGCTTGCTCACCGGCTTCAGCCTGCCGGTGGACAGGTGCACCATCGACATCGAATCCTCCACCGACACCTGCTGTTTCAGGCCGTCGCGCAGATCCTGATCGGTGCGGCCGAGGGTGGGCAGGATCAGCGCGGTCTTGCCGTGCACGACGTGGCTGCGGTTGAGTTTGGTGGAAACCTGCACGGTCAGTGCGCAATTGCGCAGTGCGGCCTCGGTTACCGCGGTGTCCGGGGTGGCCGAGACGAAGTTGCCGCCCATGCCGAAGAACACCGCCGCGCGGCCGTCCCGCATGGCGCGGATGGCGTCGACCGTGTCGTAGCCGTGCTTGCGCGGGCTCTGGATGCCGAATTCCTGGTCCAGTGCATCGAGGAACGCGTCGGGCATCTTCTCCCAGATGCCCATGGTGCGGTCGCCCTGCACGTTCGAATGGCCGCGCACCGGGCAGACGCCAGCGCCCGGCTTGCCGATCATGCCGCGCAGCAGCAGCAGGTTCGTCGCCTCCTCGATGGTGGCGACGCCGTGCGCCTGCTGGGTGAGGCCCATGGCCCAGCAGATGATGATGTTCTTCGATTCGGCCAATTGCTTTGCGGTGCGGTCGAGTTCGAGCTGTGTCAGGCCCGTCGCTTCCAGTACGGTCTCGAAATCGACCGCGCGGACCTGCTTTTCGTACTCGGCGAAACCGGCGCAGTGCGCGTCGACGAAGTCCTGGTCCACCACGGTGCCTGGTGCGCGATCCTCGGCCTCGAACAGCAGCCTGCCGAGGGCCTGGAACAACGCCATGTCGCCGCCGAGGCGGATCTGCAGGAACTCGTCTGCGATGGAGACGCCGGTGGTGAAACCCTTGACGGTCTGCGGATCGCGGAAGCCGAGCAGGCCGGTCTCGGGCAGCGGGTTGATCGCGATGATCTTCGCGCCCTTGGTCTTGGCGTCGGCCAGCGCGCTCAGCATCCGCGGATGGTTGGTGCCCGGGTTCTGACCAGCGACGATGATCAGGTCGGCGGCGGCGAAGTCGTCGATCGAGACCGAACCCTTGCCGATGCCGATCGAGCTGGTCAGCGCGGCGCCCGAGGACTCGTGGCACATGTTGGAGCAGTCCGGCAGGTTGTTCGTGCCGTAACTGCGGACCAGCAGCTGGTAGAGGAACGCGGTCTCGTTGCTGGTGCGGCCGGAGGTGTAGAAGACGGCCTCGTCGGGAGATGTCAAGGCGCCCAAGTGATCTGCGACCAAACGGTAGGCGTCGTCCCAGGCGATGGGGGAGTAGTGGGTGTCGCCGGGGCGCAGCACCATCGGGTGCGTCAGCCTGCCCTGCTGGCCGAGCCAGTAGCCCGACTTGTCCGCGAGCTCGTCGATCGAATGGGCAGCGAAGAACTCCGGCGTGACCGTGCGCAGCGTCGCCTCCTCGGCGACCGCTTTCGCGCCGTTCTCGCAGAACTCGGCCGGTCGGCGATGACCGGTCGGTTCCGGCCAGGCACAACCGGGACAGTCGAAGCCGTGCACCTGATTGACCCGAGCGAGGGTGCGGGCGGTGCGGATCACGCCCATCTCGTCGACCGCGCGCTTCAGTGACACCGCGACCGCGGTGACACCCGCGGCCTGCTCTTTCGGCGCGGTCACGCTTAGCGCGGACTCGTCGATATCCTCGGTCGGCCCATTACGGTGCATAGTTCGTATTGTCCTCTTCGCGCTGTCTGAGTCGGGCAGGGGACCAGCTACTTCGATGGTATGCACTCAGGACGGTACGGGTGTGGAACACGCGCTGACCTTAATGGGCGTACGGCATCGGCGCGCGTCCCCAGATCACCCATGGCCGCTAGCTGGGGGGATAACCCCGCAGGTGGGCTCGCCGGAGTTGGCTCCGCGTTGGCGCACAAGGCATTACGATGCTAGGGATCGCACGCACGATAGGCGCGGTCGTACGGAGTCCGTCATCGAACCGCGCAGGGTCGGAGCGACGGCGGCGGTACGCCTAGCGAGAGCATGGCCGATGGGGACGCTGGCACCAGTTGCTGCGCGTGCCGGCGCAGGGCGTCGGCAGGTGGGGCAGAGGTGCGCGAGTCGGGTGCTCGTCGGGGGTGTGGGGATTCTGTGTGGGGTTGTGCTGGTTGGGTTTCCGGGGGTGCCTGCGGGTGGGGATCCGGGGGCGGTGGGACCGGCTACTGCGATTGTGGAGCCGCAGCAGGGTGGTGGGCTGGGAGGCGCCGACACTCATGATGGGTCGATACGCGCGCGGCCCTGGGCTGCTTCACAACCACCTGATGGCGGAACGCCGGACGGAAGCGAGACGCCTGATGGGCGTGTAGTTCCGGTGCGGCAGCCGGGCAGTCCGACACTGCCGCCGCAGGATGGTGGTGGGACGCATGATGGGCCGGTTTCGCCCGTTCCGGTGCAGCAACCGCCGCCTCCTCCGCCACCGCAGGACGACACCGGGACACATGATGGGCCTGTTCGGCCACGTCAGCCTTGTGGTGGGTCGGACGAGCCGACTTGTCCGCGGGACCCGCCGTCAAGTGATCCGAAGACGCCGGATGTTACGACTCCGCCTACCACTACGCCCCCTGTCACGACCCCACCTAGTACGAGTCCACCTACGACGACCACAACGCCACCCGACACGTCGACGACTCCGCCCGATGAGGTGCCGCCGCCGCTGGAAGAGGTGATTCCGCCGCCTCCGCCGGTCTGGCCGCCGGAAGTTGTTGTGCCACCTAGGAATCCGGTGCAGACGCCTGCGGTTGCGCCGCCTGCTCCGGCACCGCTGCCGCCGCCTGCACCGCCTCGATTGGCGCCCGCCGCATTGGATCTCACGCCGTCAGCGGTGGGTCCCGGCGCTGGATTTACCGCCAGTGGTCACGGGTGTGATCCGCTGGCGCCGGTCGATGTCTCGATCGGGGATGTCGCCGTCGGTAAGACGGTTGCGGGCGTGGATGGGGCGTTCGAGGTGCCGCTCATCACCGGGGCGGTGGATGTCGGCAGGCATCAGGTGACGGCGAAATGCGGGCGCACGTTGGTCGCGCCGTTGGATGTGGTGCTGGTCGGCAGTATCGGGGCGGGTACGTCCACGATGACCGTGATTCTGTTCTTCCTCTTACTCGGTGGGTGGTACTACGGCCATCGCCTCATTTCGCACTTACCTGCGCGGAGGGGCGAATGAGCGGTAGTTCCCAAGGCATTCGGCGTGCTGTCTGGCCGGTGCTGCTGCTGATCGTGCTGGGGTGGACGGCGGCGCAGGCGGGGGCGCGACCCGACGGGGTCGACATGTCCGCGAACATCGATGGGCACGATATCGCGGGGACGTCGGGGGGTAAGCCGTTGCGGCTCGAGCCGGACAGCACGATTCGGATCGCGATCGAGTTGACCAACAAGACGAGCGACCCGGTGGAGATCCGGCATGTCGATCTCGCGGGGCACGTGCTCGGTCTGAGTTTCTTCTCCTACTCCACCGCCGTCGAATTGACAGTTGCGCCAGGCAAATCCGAGTCGCTGCGGTATCGGCTGGAACTGCGTGGGCTGGCGGGGCAGGCGACCGGGTTGATCGGCGGCGAGCTCGCGGTCTATGGCGAGAGCGGCGACGCGGTGGCCGCGATACCGGTGACCACCGATGTGCGCGGGTCGCTGTGGTCGGTGTACGGACTGTTCGGGATCGCGATCGCCGTGCTCACCGCGCTCGGCATCGCGGACGCCGCGTTGGCCATTGCGCGGCATCGGCTTTCGGCCAATCGGTGGCAGCGCGGGTTGCGCTTGCTCGCGCCGGGGCTCGGGATCGGGCTGGTGTTCGCGTTCACGGCATCGGTGGCGCGGTGGTGGGTGCCGGACACCAGTTTGTGGCTGGCGTTCGCGGGAGTTACTGCGTCCGTCGCCTTTCTGCTCGGTTATGCGTCGCCGACGCCGGAGCCGGATGAGGACGAGGAGCTTGACGACGACTCGGACGATATCGCCGAGGCCGACACCTATCGCTTCCCGGCCGAAGGGCCGACCCCGTGACCGAGCAGGGCGAGCTGGTCCGAGCTGCCTTGCCCGCCTACGACATCGGCCCCGAACTCGGTCGGGGCGGATGCGGTGTTGTGCTCGCGGCCACGCACCGCAGGCTGGGCCGACCGGTGGCGATCAAGCAGATACCGCCGCAGTTCGTGCACGACGATCAGATTCGCCGCCGGTTCGTCGCGGAGGCGCGGGTGCTCGCGGCCATCGATCACCCGCATGTGGTGCGGGTTTTCGACTACCTGGAGCACGGCGAGCTCTGCCTGCTGGTGATGGAGTACCTGCCCGGCGGCACGGTGGGCCAGCGATTCGCCACGGAGGGATACGATTTCGCCACCGCCGTCGCGATCGCACTGTCCTGCGCGGCCGGATTGGAAGCCGCGCACCGACATCGGGTGCTACACCGCGACGTGAAACCGGCGAACCTGATGTTCGCGGCGGGCGGGGCGATCAAGCTCACCGACTTCGGCATCGCCAAGATCGTCGGCGGGGACGAGACATTGGTGACCAAGGCGGGCGACATCATCGGGACGCCGTCCTACATCGCGCCGGAGCAAGCACGAGGACAACAACTTTCACCTGCCACCGATGTCTACGCACTGGCAACGATGCTCTACCAGTTGCTCTCGGGAGTGTTGCCGTTCCCGCCGGGTGACGGCCCGCTGGCAATGCTCTTCGCGCATGCATTCGACGAGCCGATCCCACTCGGAGAGGTCGCACCTGGCGTACCCGAACCGATTGCCGCCGTAGTGATGCGCGGCCTGGCAACCGACCCCGCCCAACGATTCGACACCGCCGAGTCCTTCGGCATTGCCCTCGCTCAGCCCGCCGCCTACTGCTGGGGCGAGGATTGGCTTGCGCCCGTTGGAATTCCGGTGATTGGCGCGGACACCATCGTCGCGGCCGCGACCGGCAGCGGGCGTCCGTCGAACCGCGGTCCCGTCGGCTACCTTCGAACGCCGGTCACTCCCGGACAGCACCCGAGCGCGCCGGTCACACCTGGGTTACACCCGGGTGCCCCCCCGTACACCTCGGCCGGAACATTGTTGTCCCCCAGCGGAAGTGCTCCACCGAACGCTTACCGAACCCCGCCACCGTTTCGGCCGGTGACGCCCAGCGGTCCGAGAGATCAGAGGTTTCCACCTGGATTCGTATCACCCGGCGCACCCGCGGAGCCAGGGGCTCGATCGCCAGCGTCGAGCAAATCTGCGGAGGGAGCGGGCCCGCCCGGGTCGCTGGTGCCGGACGCATCGCCGGAGCAGGAGGGCCTACGTCCGGCGCGGGGCACGTCCTGGGAGCGAGTGGGCCCACAGGGTTCGCCGGAGCAGGTGAGCCCGCCCCGATCGCCAGTGCACGGCGCGCCTGCGGGGGAACAGGTCTCGTCGAGGCACATCGGATCGTCGGAGCAAGAGACCTTATCCTCTGCGTCGGAGACATCGCCTAGGAGTCCGAGCGTATCGCCAGAAAAGGATGCGCCGTCGCTTCCTGTTGAAGGCAGCGGATCGCTGGAACTGCCATCCCCGCATGGACACTCGGCTCCCGGTGGAACAACGGAGGCGGCGGCACCTTCGGTGGACCAGCCACTCAGTGCTGCGCCGCCCACTACGCCGTGGTTCCCTGCTGGTGGATCTGGATCTGCCGCAGCGTCGGGCGAAGGCGAGGAGACGGCACCGCCGTTCGGGCCTGCGCTCGGGAGCACGCCGTGGTCGACAACCGGGCCGCCGCCTTCGTTGGGGGATGCTCCGCCGACGGTGCCGTGGCATCCGGCTGGACGGCAGCCTCCGGCGGGTTTGCGACCGGCGGATGGTGGTCGTCCAGCGTCAGGGGCTCGGCCTTCTGGTGGAGCGCCGCCTACGGGTGGGGCTCGTCCTCCTGCTGAGCGGCAGGCGCCGGTCGGGACTGGGCCCAGGGGCGGTGTGCAACCTCCGGCT
The DNA here is from genome assembly GCF_050955855.1 of Nocardia sp. CA-128927. Classification (NCBI taxonomy): domain Bacteria; kingdom Bacillati; phylum Actinomycetota; class Actinomycetes; order Mycobacteriales; family Nocardiaceae; genus Nocardia; species Nocardia sp. CA-128927. The sequence continues at coordinate 2,621,362 of NZ_CP192087.1, forward strand.
GGGACTCGGCCTCCGGCTGGGATTTCGCCTCCGGCTGGGACTTCACCCTCGGCTGGGATTTCACCCTCGGCTGAGCCGCGACCTCCAGCTGGGCCGCGACCCCGCGGGCCCGGCGCGATGCCCTTCCGCGGGACGCGGGTGCGGCCGTTGCAGGCGATGCCAGCGGCTGGGGCACGGCTGGTCGAGATCGATCGGCGAGATCTGGTGCCGATTCAGGAGGTTGTCAGTTTCGAGTCGCCGCGGGTGCCGTTTGCGGTGGCTGCTGTCCTCGCGGTGGCGGCGGTGGTGCTTGCCGTGTTGGGGTTGGGCGAGCCATCGATCGACGGCGATCTGACAGCCGGGACGGTGACTCTCGGTGGTGTCGATCCGGCCACGACGCCCGTGCAGATTGATCTGACGAAGCCGATTCCGTTGCGTGTCAATGGGATCGATGCGGATGCCGCTTCGCTGAAGGTGACGGTCCTCGGTGTGCCACTCGGCGGCGAGACCGTTCCATTCGTGCCGGGCGATCAAGGCGCCACTCTCCCCGCACCGGTGAATCGATACGTGATGGCGGGAACTCTCACCGGCGAACTCGTACTGCTCCGAAACGGCAGCGAAATCGCCACCGAGCGAGTCGAATTCCGCACCATCCAGCCCCCGACAACCACAGCGACCACAGCAGCCGTCGTCCTCCTCGCTCTCTTCTCCCTGGCCTACCTAGAGTCGAACATGCGCCGGTTACGCAGGGGGCGAGGCGGATTCGCTAACACCATCGGCCTGGCAATGAGCGCAGCCCTCCTCGCCGCAGCTCTGGTCGGCGCCGCCTGGATCCTGCTCGGCCACCCACCCACCGTGATCACCACCGCAGGCTCCGCCGCTCTCGCCTTCGCCGCGGGCCTGTCCGCATCGCTCGGCGCCCGCCGAATCGGCAAGCGCCACCGCTACCTCCGCCGCACCCGCCGTCGCCAGACCTGAGCGTCCCGCTGACGGCATGGTGGCGGGAGTCGATGGCGACGGCTGGCACTTGGCTGCGCCCGCCGCCGCTGGACCTGAGTGCCGCGCCGATGGCATGGTGGCCGCAGTCGACGGCGATCGGCTGGCACCTAGCTCGCTTGCTGCTGTCAGCCCTCGGCGCCCCGCTGACGGCAAGACGCCCGCCACGGTCAGACCCAGGTGCCGAGCCGACGGTACGGCGCCCGCCACCGGACCTGGGCGCCGACCGGGACATGGTGGCGCGGAAATCAGCGTGTCGCCGCCACCGTGTCCCGTTCGGTGGATGGTGGCGGGTATGCGCCGTCTGGTTGGGGTGCTGGCGTGATGGTCGCCGGATCGTATTCTCGGGCAACCTCTTTAAGGGATGGCGACCGTTCGGTGATCCCTGTGCTGGGTGGCGCGACGACTACGGTTCGGGTCAGGCCTCGCGGTGGTCGGGGTCGGGTTGGCAGCGGTAGGTGAGTACTCGTTCGCTGATTCGGACGCTCCAACCGGGGCGGAGTTCGGTGGGGGAGGTGCCGATTCGGGTCCATTGGTCGGTGCCGGGTGGGGCTATGAAGGTGCCGGAGGTGGCGGTGGCGTCGCGGACGAAGACTTTGCCTCGGTTGACTGAGACGTAGGCGTGCACTCGGGAGACGTGGCGGTCGCGTTGGATGACGATGGGGGCGGCGGTGGCGGTGCGCACGGCGTCGTCGGTTTGGGGGCCGCGGCCGATGACGTACGGGCGGTCGAGGGGGTAGGCGGTGCCGTTTTCGAGGACGAGGGTGCCTGCGGCCTGGTCGTGTTCGGCGGCGGGACGGACCGTGCGGGTGGCCGAGGTCTTGTGCAGCGCAATGGGTTCGGGCTGGTGGGTTTGGGACCAGGCGAGTTGCCGGTCCGCCGCGGGGCGGTTGCCGATCGGAGGGCGCGGTCGTGCTCGTGGCCGTGCTGATTCCGACGGTTTGATCGTGGTGGATGATGCGGCTGCGGCGGATCGGGTTGCCGACGGTGCGGAGGGAGATGAGGAGGACCGGGCCGCGGACGATCCGAGGGCGGTTGATGACGTGGCTGACGCCGCAGACGTGGGGGCATCGGTAGAGGCAGTGGTCGCGGGCGTCGGGGAGTCGGATGTGGCGGCGGTCGCGGGATTCGGGGTGTCGGATGTGGCTGACGCCGGAGAGTTCCGGGTACCGGATGTGGCCGACGCCCCGGAGTTCCGGGTGTTGGATGTGGCCGACGCTGCGGAGTTCCGGGTACCGGATGTCGCTGACGCCGCGGAGTCACGGGTATCGGACCCGGGGGCGGCCGGGGCTTCGACGGCCTCATCGGCGCCGGTGGGTTCGGGGGTCGCGGCGAACCCTGCGGCTACCGTCGGCGCGGGTTCGGATGCTGATGTGGCGGACAGACGGGGTGATACGGAACTCGACGTGGCAGCGGACGGGCGTGGCGTAGCGGAACTCGACGTGGCAGCGGACGGGCGCGGCGTCGTGGAACTCGGCGCGGAGGCGGACGTTCGGGATGCCGTGGAACTCTTGGCAGCTTTGCCCGCGCGCCGAACGGCAACCTGCAGGACGAAGCCTCCCCCGGGAACCACACCCGCACGCAGATCAGTGCGCGGTAATGCCTTCAGCGTTGATCCGGTATCGGTGCCGACGGTGATCCGGCGCAGTGGTTCGCGCACGATCTCATCGACCCAGGTGAACGCGCGTGCTCCGTCGAGCCGCCGGGTTCCCTCCGCGCCGTTGATCTCGGCGAATACCGGCCCGCGCAGCAGGATCAGGGTGCCGTCGTCGGTCGGTGCCACCACACCGAACGGTGACAACTCGGACGCGTTGCCGAAAACCACGGCGGCCAGCCGCTGAGCCAGCGCCGCTCCCGGATGTTCTGCCTCGGCGACCGTCTCGATGGTGCCGAGAATCCGGTCCGTGGAGGCGGTTTCACCAGCCAGATAGACGACGACGCCACCGAAGCGCGCGACAAGGCCTGCACCCTGCGCGATACCAACGGTGGATGGTTTGCTGCGCACCTGCGCCCTCCTTTCCGGCGCTACCGACATTCGAAGCCAGCATAGAACGTGTTCGCCGGGCGTATCGGTGCCAAGTCAGGCAGCCGGGACCCACAGCTATACGCAGTTGCGCAGGCGGTGCCGAAACGATTGGCCACCGAATTCGAAAGTGCCGCCAGGATTCTGGTCGTTCCCCCAATGCAGGATCCGTCAGCTATCGGCGGTGGAGATGTAGCGTTCGGGCTATTCGGCCTGGTCCGCAACTGTGGCGACCGTCTCGCCCTCAGCTCCCGTATAGCAGCCGGTTGAGGGCCCGACGGTCGCCCACAAGAGCCACGCTCCCGTCGGCGAGCGCGGCGTCGAGCAACGCCGGATCGGCCAACAAGCCGCCGAGTGTCTTGGGGTCCGTCCGAAGCGAGATGTCGGCCGTGGCAGGTTCGCCGCTCTGCACCTCGAGCTTTCCGGCGTTTACGGAGACGGTCCAGACAGACCCGTTGAGATCGAGGCGACAAACGAGCGGCTCCGCCTGGTCGGGACGATCGGCACCTTGCAGAAGGATCAGCACCGAGGTGGCGCTGAGTGCGGTTGGCTCCGGTGGGCTTGGGGCATCGATCCCCCAATCGCCCAGAGCTCGGACGATCGGTTCCAGTTTCCGCCCCCAGTCGGTCAGCTCGTAGACCTGTGGGCCTGTCGTCGACGCCAGTTTCCGGCGGCTGATCACCCCGTGCTGTTCGAGTTCGCGAAGTCGATCGGCAAGCAGGTTCGAGCTGGCGTGTGGCAGCGCGTGCCGCAGTTCGGAGAAGCGTTGCGGCACCAAGAGCAGCTCGCGGACGACCAGCAGCGCCCAACGCTCCCCGACAACGTCGAGCGCGCGGGCGATCCCGCAGGAATCCCGATAACTACGGCTGGTCGGCATGGTTTCTCGCTCCTTCGTCCACGCTGAAACTCATAGTAGTTGCTTTTCACAACCCCTTCCCGTTGCTCCCCTGCGCCACATAGAGCTCGCGCTGTCTGAATCTGAAACCAATAGTAGTTGTTTTTAACAACTCCATGAGGTTAGAGTTTAGCAGTCGCCTGGTTGGTGGCTCACGTAGACAGGAACCTGCAATGAGTACTTCGCTTTCGGAACAGCCCCAGCACGTGGCGATCGTGGATCCCGATGCGCATCAAGTCCTCTTCGAGAACGAACACGTCCGGGTGATCCAGGCCCGCGCCTCGCACGGTTGGAAAAGCGCGATGCACGCGCACCAGCCGATGGTCGTGGTCAACCTCGGTTCCGGGCGACAGAAAGTGACCTTCGGAGACGGGACGACGCAGATCATCGACCTGAACCCCGGTGCGGTCGTCTGGCAAGAAACCGCGTTCGAGCACGCCTGGGAATTGCTGGCGGGCGAAGTGAATGTGGTTCTCGTAGAGGTCAAGTCGGCATCCGCCGCAAACGACAAGGAGATCGGTCGATGACCACCCCGAAACCCGGCAGCATTCTGCTCGGCACCACCCAGCCCGCTGTGTTGCGCGACTGGTACCGCAAGGCACTCGCACCAGATCACAAGGGCGAAGGGGCGATTGATCTCGGAGGGTTTCTGCTGGTCATCGATCAGCGGGACGACGTCGGCTCGAAAACCAGCGAGCCGGCCCGGATGATCCTCGACTTCCACGTCGACAACTTCGACGAGATCGAGGAACGGCTGCTGTCGGCGGGCGTGGAGTGGATCGCTCCCGCCGAGGACCGCGCGGCAGGCCGCTTCGCGACGTTCGCCGACCCCGACGGAAACTATCTTCAGATCATCCAGTTCAAACAGCATCCGTGAGCCTGGCATCCACTGCTGCGCAACGTTTTTGCCAGCCGCACAGCCTGGAAGGGGTGCGGCCGGCAAACGAATCAGTTCGCGAACCTGCGTTCAGCTGGTGAATTCGGCGGCGTTCTCCTCGAGCCAGCTGGTGAAAGTGCGAGGAGGACGGCCGGTGAGAGTGGTAATGGTGTCGGTGATCTCGGTCGGGACGCCGTCGCAGCGACGCCAGTAGTCGAGCAGGCCGTCGGCGTAGTTTGCGGGCATGTAGTCGGCCATCTGCTGCTTCCAGGCTTCGGGCGTGACCTGGTCGACGGCGATTGTGCGGCCGGTGATTTCGGCGACGAGATCGATCTGCTCGGTGAAGGTGAGGGTCTCGGGACCGGTCAGGGTGTGCTGCTCACCGCGATGTTCCGGCGCGGTGAGCAGGGCGAATGCGGCTGCGGCGACGTCGATTTCGTGGATCGGGTCGGCGTAGGCGTTCGGGTAGGGGAGGTTGATCGGGCGGCCCGCCTTGATCGCCCAGGCCCAGCTGCGGGCATTGCCCGCGAAGGCGCCCGGACGCAGCACGCTGACCGTCATCGGGGCGTCGGCGAGCCCGAGCTCGGCGTCGAGGTGCGACTTCGCGACCGGGTTGGCGGCGGCGTCGGGATCGAGCACCGAGGACGAGGACAGCAGCACGATGTGCTCGACACCGGCTTCGGTTGCGGCGGAGACGAATTCGTTGATCGCGGCGGCTTCCGCATACAAGAAGACGGAGGTGACACCGGCGAGGGCGGCGGGGAAGGTGCTCGGATCCTTGAGATCGCAGGCGACGGCCGGGACACCGGCGGGAAGCTGTAGTTCTTCGGGGCGGCCGGAGCCGACGCGGACGTCGAGTCCGTCGGCGCGTAGCAGGGTGAGCAGCTGGATGGCGACCGCGCCGCGGCCTCCGGTGATGAGGATCATGAGAAGTCCTTGGTGAGTGGTGAATTGGTGTAGTTGATCACGGAAGGCAGTAGCACCGGTCAGTGCTCGGCGGGCGCATTGCGTGGCAGCAAGCGGACCAGGGCGCAACTCGCGAGGGTGATCGCAGCGACGAGGATCAGGCTGACGGTGAGCGCGTGCACCTGACCGGAGCCGACGGAGTGGAAGTACACCGTCGTGACGGCAGCCGCGCCGACAGCGTTGGCGAGCTGTTGCACGGCGGTGAGTGATCCACTGGCACTGCCGGTTTCGTTCTGCTCGATATCGCCGATGGTGACCTGGTAGATGGTGCCGAAGCAGGTGCCCATGCCGAGGCCGAGAATCAGGATCGGCACGGCCAGTGCCCATGGGGCGACGGACGTTCCGGCGGTCACGGCGAGCACGAGCAGCAGGCCGGTGCCGACCAGGGTGATCAGCAGGCCGATCAGGATCAGGTTGCGACCGAGCCGGGCGATGAACTGATGGGCCGCGATCGAGGAGATCACGATGCCGACGGCGAGGGGAGCGAGACCGAGCGCGGCACCGGTCGGGGTGTAGCCGAGTCCGGCCTGTAGGAACAGCGACAACACGTACAGCAGGCCGGAGATCGCGGCGAAGTACACGAGACCGAGCAGCAATCCCGAGGTGAAGCCACGGTTCTTGAACAGCGTCGGCCGGATCAGCGGATCGGCGGCGGTCAGCTGGCGCCGGGCGAACAAGCCGAAGCAGACCAGACCGGCGGCGAGATAGCCGAGCGGCACAACGGTCCAGCCATGTGCGGAGCCGTCGATGAGGCCGAACAGCGCACCGAACATGGCGGCACCGAGCAGCGCGGCACCGAGCCCGTCGATGGAGACGCTGCGGTCGCCGCTATCGGACGGCAGCAAGCGGTAGGCGGCGGCGAACGCGGCACCACCGAGCACGATGTTTATCAAAAACATGGCGCGCCAACCGAATCCGAACAGATCGGCGTCGATCAGGAAACCGGCGAGGATCGGGCCGCCGACCGCGGACAAGCCGAGCGCGGGACCGAACACGCTGAACGCCTTGCCGAGCTGTTCGCGTGGGAAGACGGCGGTGAGGATGCCGAAACCCTGCGGAATGAGCAGCGCACCGAACGCGCCCTGAACCAGCCGGGCGGCGATGATCGAGGTCGGATCGAAGGCCAGTCCGCAGGCGACCGACGCGACGGTGAACCCGGCCAGGCCAATCAGAAAGAGGCGACGCTTGCCGAAGCGGTCACCGAGCCGACCGCCGACGACCAGCAGCACGCCGAGCGCGAGGGCGTAACTCGCGCCGAGCCACTGGATCAGCGACTGGCCGCCGAGCAGATCGGCGGCGATGGTCGGGGCGGCGATGTTGGTGATCGTCGAGTCGAGCAGGTCGAGGATGTCGGCCGCGAGGATCACGGCGAGTACGGCCCACATCCGGCTGTTGATCTGGGGATTCGCCGGGGTGGAGTGCGTGATGGTGGTCAAGGGGCACCTCCTTCGAGGTGGAGAAGATACGATCGAACTTCGATCGTTACGAACGCTGTTCGTTTGATGGAACGATACGAGACGAACGACGTTCGTGTCAAACGGTGTTCGTTGAGCGCGTATGCTGGACATCATGAACACAGCGCCCGTCAGCCGCCGCGCCCGCCCGGCGAAGGCTCCACTGAGTCGAGACGTGATCATCGAAACCGGTCTGCGCATCCTCGACGAGGACGGCCTCGCCGCGCTGACCATGCGCCGCGTCGCGCAGGAGCTCGATACCGGCGCGGCCTCGCTCTACGTCTACCTCGCCAACCGCGACGACCTGATGGCCGCCATGCTCGACCACGTGCTCGGCACGCTCGACGAACCGACCGGCGGCACCTGGCGGGAGCGACTGTTCACGCTGGTGGAGGCGGCGGTCGAGGTGATGGGTCGGCACGAGGGGCTGGCGTTGGTCGCACTCGGTTCGATTCCGACCGCGCCGAACACGCTCTTGCTGATGGATCGGATGCTGGCCTTGTTCGCCGAGGGCGGGGTGGCCGAGCTCACCAACTCGTGGGCCGTCGACCTGCTGTTCCTGCACATCACCGCGGCCGCCGCCGAACAGAGCGCCTACAACACCAAAGGCATGCGCGCCGAGGTGCACCTCGCCGAGGTCGCTCAGCGTTTCGCCGAGCTGCCCGCCGATCGTTATCCGATGATCGTGGCGATGCGGGAAACTCTCATGACCGGTGACGGGGACGCACGCGGAAAATGGGCGCTACGCGTGCTTATCGAGGGCATTCTCGCCACGCCGGTCACCTGAACTCTAAGATGCGTAGGGTGTCCGTGATCCGACCGGCGACCGAGGTCGATTTGCCAGCCCTGCAGGAGATCGAGATCGCGGCGGGTAAACCGTTCGCCGATATCGGTATGACCGCCGTGGCGGAGGATGAGCCGCCCTCGCTGGAGACGTTACGTGAGTTCCAGCGCGCCGGGCGTGCCTGGGTGTGGGCCGACGACGGCGACCAGCCGATCGGCTACCTGGTGCTCGGCGTTGTCGACGGCGACGCCCACATCGACCAGGTGTCGGTGCATCCCGGCTACCGGGGCAAACGCATCGGTAAGCAACTGATCGACCATGCCGTGTTCTGGGCGAAAGACCATGGGATGCAGTCGATTACCCTCACCACGTTCATCGATGTCGCCTGGAACGGTCCGTACTACGAGCGCCTCGGTTTCCGCTACCTGACCGACGAGGAGCAGACGCCGGGCCTGCACGCGATCCGCGCGGCGGAGGCGGCACACGGCCTGGACGACTGGCCGCGCGCCTCCATGAGCGCCGATCTCGATTCGTGGTCGTTCGACGGGACCGTCTCGGAAACCTAAGTGGCGGGTGCCAATGCGGCCACCGCGGCCGGAGTGGCGGCCGCGCGGTCTTCGGCGATCAAGCCGATGCGGGTGCGGCGATCGAGGAGATCGTCGGCGTCGAGGGCGGCCTCGTGGGTGACCGCGAACTGGAATTCCGCTGCGGTGACGTCGATTCCGGGTGCCACCGGTTGGGCGAGGGCCGGATTGTGTTGCGCGGCGGCGAGAACGATGGCCGCTTCGCTGCCGTAACGGTCGATCAGGACCGGCGGTGCGTCGATGCAATCGCAGGCGGCGCCGGAAACCGCGCCCACCAACGGAAGTCGCTTGGTGCGGCACGCGCCCGCGGTGAGTCCGGCGCGGGTGACGGCGGCGTCGATGACGTCCTCGGCCATCTGGCGGTAGGTGGTGAGTTTGCCGCCGACGATGGTGATGACGCCGGTGGGGGAGTGCAGGACCGCGTGTTTGCGGGAGATGTCGGCGGTGCTGTCGTCGGCGGTCTTCAGTAGCGGGCGCAGGCCCGCGTAGGTGCCGCGAATGTCGTTGCGGGTCAACGGTTCGCGTAGCGCGGTGTTGATGGTATCGAGCAGGAAGTCGATTTCGGATTCGGTGGGTTTCGGCTCGTCCGGGACGGGTCCGGGGGCGTCCTCGTCGGTCAGGCCGAGGTACACGCGGCCGTGCGCGGCGGGGAAGGCGAAGACGAAACGGCTGGTGCTGCCGGGCACTGGGACGGTCAACGAGGCGGTGAGGCCGCCGAATGACTCGGCGTCGAACACCAGGTGGGTGCCGCGACTCGGGCGTAGCTCGATGCTGGGATCGACCTCGTCGGCCCACACGCCGGTGGCGTTGACTACGGCGCGGGCGTGCAGGGTCATGGTCTCGCCGGTCAGGGTGTCCCGTAGTTTGGCCGAATTGCCGGTTACGTCAAGGGCTTCCACGCGGGTCAGCACAGTCGCGCTCTGTGCGGCGGCGGTGCGCGCCAACGCGACGACCAGACGTGCATCGTCGACGAGCTGTCCGTCCCACGACTGAAGCCCGCCACGCAACCCGTCGCGGCGCACGGTCGGCGCGAGCCGCAGCGCTTCGGCGGCCGCGACCCGGCGAGAACGGGGCAGGATGGCGGCCGGGGTACCCGCGCCGCGGCGCAGCGCATCACCCGCCAGGAATCCCACCCGCACCAGTGCGCTCTGCGCGGCCCCGATGCTGGGCAGCAACGGCACCAGCTGCGGCAGCGGACGCACGAGATGTGGTGCGGTGGTGCGAATGAGAATGCCCCGCTCCACGGCACTTTCGTGCGCGATGCCGACCTGACCGCTGGCCAGATACCGCAGCCCGCCGTGCACCAGCTTGGAACTCCACCGGCTCGTCCCGAACGCCAGATCGTGCCGTTCTACCAGCACGGTCCGCAGGCCACGCGCCGCCGCGTCCAGCGCAGCGCCGACGCCGGTGACGCCGCCACCAATGACCAGGACATCGATCTGCGCCGCATCGCCGAGCCGCCCCAACTCGCGGGTGCGGCGCTCCGCGTTGAGGGCGGAGTCGCCGGTGACAACCGAATTCCTGGTCATCGCAGTGCCTTTCCGATTTCATTCGTGCCGTGTCCGGTCGGAACGAGATAGCCGTCGAGTGCGTTGGCCAGCTCGGTGTCGAGATCGGCACCGGCGAGCAGTGGTGCGACCGTGCCCGCCGACTGGACCGCGGACTGCGCGATCAACAGGAGCATGGTGGCCAGGTGTTCCGGATTGCCCGCGCGGATCGACCCGTCCTGCTGACCCTCGCGGATGCCCGCGGCGAACAACTCGATCAGCGCGCGCTGGTTGCGGCCGAGGCGGCCGAAGACGTAGGTGAGCATTAGGTCGGTATCGGTGCGGAAGATCTTGCCGAACAACGGGTTCGAACGAATCTTGACCGCACCAGCGACGATGCCCGTGACCAGCCGGGTGCGGCCGATACCCGCCGTGGGCATGGTGGCGGCGACGATCGCGCGCAGCTCGCGGACCAGAAGCTCGGCGACCAGCGCGCCGGTGTCCGGCCAGCGCCGGTAGACGGTCGGCCTGCTGACGCCCGCGCGCCGGGCCACCTCGGTGAGGGTGGTGCGGCGCACGCCGAACTCCTCCACGCAACGGCGGGCCGCGTCGAGGATCGCGAGATCGATGGCGGAGAGCACGTCGTCTGCTGGGCCCGCGGGAGCGGTCAAGGCGTCACTTTCGGGAGGTCGGCTTCGTTACTGCTTGACATTCTATGTCAAACTGTAACGCATGGTCGAGACGCAGAAGCACACCGGCGAGGAATCGGCTCCGGCGGAAAACCCGGGCGTAACCGGGACCGCGGCGAGTATGGTCTGGGATGCCTGGGGCATTCCGGCCGGACACAAGCCGTTATCGGCACAGATCCGGGGCCTCCTGACGCAGGTGTTCGGAGTGTCCGGCGACCCGGTGGCGCGCCGCGATGAGGGCGAAGTGTCACTCCGAGAGTCGGCGCTCACGCCTGCCCAACGAGACGGGTTGATCGAGGTGGTCGGCGCGGACAACGTCTCGGCCGACCACCACGATCGGCTACGGCACGCGGGTGGCAAGAGCACCCCCGACCTGCTGCGTCGCCGCGCCGAGGGGCCGCAGGACGCCCCCGACGCCATCGTTTTCCCCGCTGATCACCGGCAGGTGCTCGCCGTGCTGGCCTACTGCGCCGAGCACGCCATCGCTGTCGTGCCGTTCGGTGGCGGCACCAGTGTGGTCGGCGGCGTCGATCCGGTACGTGGTCGCTTCGACGCCGTGATCGCGGTCGACTTGCGCAGGCTCGACGCGGTGACGGAGTCCGATCCGGTCAGCGGCATGGTTACTCTCGGGGCTGGACTCACCGGCCCGCGTGCGGAGGAACTGCTTCGCGCGCATGGGCTTTCGCTCGGGCACTTTCCGCAGAGCTTCGAATTCGCCAGCATCGGTGGATTCGCCGCCACGCGGTCGTCCGGGCAGGCGTCAGCGGGCTACGGGCGTTTCGATGACATGGTGCAGCGGTTGAAGATCGCCACGCCCACTGGCACATTGGCGCTCGGCCGTCCGCCGGCTTCGGCGGCGGGCCCGGACCTGCGTGAGCTGTTCGTCGGCTCGGAAGGCGCACTCGGGGTGATCACCGAGGTCACTGTGCGTGTGCATCCGGTGCCGGAAACCACTGCCTATCAAGGGTGGTCGTTCCCCGACTTCGAAACCGGCGCTGCCGCATTGCGATCGGTCGTGCAGGCCGGTGCTGCGCCGACGGTGCTCCGGCTCGCCGATGAGGCCGAGACCGGGGTCAACCTGGCTCGCTCCAGCGATATCGGTGGCAAAGCGGTATCCGGCTGCCTTGCCATCACCACTTTCGAGGGCTCCGAGGCGCACGTCGCGGCACGCAGCGCCGAAGCGAGCGCACTACTCGCCGCCGCGGGTGGCACGGAGCTCGGCGAAACCCCGGCCAAGGAATGGGAACACGGGCGCTTCGGTGCGCCGTACATGCGTGATGCCCTGTTGGACATCGGCGTGCTGTGCGAAACGCTGGAGACCGCGACCACCTGGGCGAATCTCGCAAATCTGAAGGCGAAGGTGACTGCGGCGCTGACCGATTCGCTATCCGGACAGGGCACCCCACCGCTGATCATGTGCCACATCTCGCACACCTACCCGACGGGTGCGTCCCTGTACTTCACCATCGTCGCCAAGCAACTCGATGACCCGATCGCCCAGTGGCACACGGCGAAGCAGGCCGTGGGCGACGCGATCGTAGCGTCCGGCGGCACCATCACGCACCATCACGCGGTCGGCACCGACCACCGCCCGTGGCTGCCCGCCGAGATCGGCGACCTCGGGGTACGCGTATTGCGTGCGGTAAAAGCCGAATTGGACCCCGCAGGCATCCTCAATCCTGGAAAGCTGGTCCCGTGACGCAGAATTCATCCCGCGCCGTGTGTGCGGTCACCGTGGTGACCAATCGGCACGCGGGGCTGGGCGCCGGTCAGGACGTCGCAGCCGCGGCGCTGGCTCGGTTCCGGGAACGTGGCGTCGAGGTCGCCGAGGTGCGCGCACCGTCGGCCGCCGAAACGGCTCGGCTGGTACGGGATTCGATCGAACGCGACAACTCCGACGCGGTGGTCTGCATCGGCGGCGACGGTTTGATCAACGTGACCCTCGACGCCGTCGCGCGGACAGGCGTGCCGCTGGGCCTGGTCCCCGCGGGTACCGGCAACGACCTCGCCAGGGAACTCGGTGTGCCGACCGATGATCCGGTCGCCGCGGCCGATGTCGTGGTCGACGGGCGCACCCGGACCATCGACCTCGGCCAGATCGACCTGTCGGAACCGGGATCGGCCCCGATGTGGTTCGCCACCGTCACCGGTACCGGGTTCGACGCCCGAGTCACCTTGCGCGCCAACGCCATGCGCTGGCCGAGGGGACGATTGCGCTACACCCTCGCCGCGCTGGCCGAGATCTCCGGCCGGTTCACCGTGCCGTACCGGGTCGAGTTGACCGGTGCGGTCACCGACGGACTGACGAACCTCGGTGCGGGCTCGACGGTGGCGACGAACGCGGTGATGGTCGCGGTCGGCAACACCCGAACCTACGGTGGCGGCATGCTGATCTGCCCGGACGCGGTGATGGACGATGGTCTGCTCGACCTCACCGTGGTCGGCAAGCTGTCTCGTTTGGAGATGCTGCGTTTGCTGCCGGTACTGTCCGCGGGCAAACGGCAGAATCACCCGGAGGTCAAGCAGTATCGAGCCGCCGAGATCACTCTGACCGCGCCCGTCGCCCCCGCGACCGCGGACGGCGAACCGGCGGGCAGCTTGCCGATCACCATCCGAGCCGTTCCCGGTGCACTGACAGTGTTGGTCCCCTGAGAGATTCCGGTGCGGTGACAACGACGACCCGCCCCCGACGTCCGCAGAGATGAGCTCCCTACGCGGCGAACGTAACTCGGCGCATGCGATTGATATTGATCCGGTCGACGATCACCAGCGACTCCGGCGCAGGCCGCAACCCACCACCGGCGCGCAGTCGCTCCATCAGCCGCCGCCATCGAAAGCAGTGCAGTACGAAGGTCATTCGATTGGATCGCCGTCCCCGTGCGTGCTGACCGGCGCGAGCCACCGCGGTGGGCACATCCAGCAGGATCACATGCAACTCCCGGCCGTACCCGGCGGCCCAGAAGGAGATGACCCGTCGCGCCCATCCCGTGGTGGCGCAGTCATGGATGACCACCGGACCATCCGTATCCCGCAGTGCCACGCGAATTCCCGCGAAATGCACGACGTGCACAACCGGCCGCCACAGCGAATAGGGCAGCCAGCCGAGCCGGTGCCGCAACCGATTCCGGGCCTGCAACGAGTCCAGCACCACCGATCCCTCCGGCCCACCCGACGGATCCTCGGCCTCGGTGGTCGCGCCGAAGAACCGGCGCAGCACAGTGCTTTTGCCCGCACCCGGTATCCCTGCGACCACCAGCGCCGTCATCGGCGGATACTGCAACTCGTCGATCGCCCTGCCCCGCAGATCGTGCACGGCATCCGGTGCGAGGAAGGGCAGTAGGGCCTCGGACGACTGCGGTGGCAACGTGGCAAGCGGAGAGTTCACCTCTTCTAGGGTCCCCAGCGGCCGCTGTTCCGGCAACGGGGAAAACCCTGCATTTTCACTGAGATTTCCCTGAATCGGACTAGCGGATGTGTTCACGCCTTCCAGAGTCCGCACCTTCGGCCGATCTGGCAAGAACGGACAATACGGACACTGTTGAATTGTGACTAAACGGACTGCCTGTCGCGCGGTGGCATCCAGTCCACGTCGAATTCCCGGAAACGGCAATAGAAGTTGCCGGAACAGCGACGGGCCCGGCATCCTCTCCGGCGGAGGTGATCGCTAGATGAGCGAGCGAACAATAGATACAGCCGAGCACTCGCTCGTGCCGGAGCTGAGCGCCAGCGAGGCGCAGGCATGAGCGAGTTGTATGACGTAGTGATCGTCGGCGGGGGCACTGCGGGACTGTCCGCGGCGCTGGTGCTGACCAGGTCTCGGCGTACGGTGGCGGTGGTGCGCGGTGGCGCACCGCGCAACGCACCGGCCGAGCACATGCACGGATTTCTTACCCGGGACGGGATATCGCCGGGCGAGCTGCTCGAAAAGGGTGCGGCGGAGGTCGCCGGATACGGCGGCGAGCTGATCGATGACGTAGTGACGAGCGCCGAAAAGCATGATGGCCAGGACGATTTCACCGTCCGATTGGCGAGCGGGCGAACGCTGACCACGCGCCGGGTGTTGATCGCGACGGGACTGCGCGACGTACTGCCGGACCTGCCCGGCGTGCGTGAACGATGGGGGATCGACGTACTGCACTGCCCGTACTGCCACGGATACGAGGTGCGCGACCAGCCGCTCGGTCTACTCGGCGGCACCGATCCGCGAGTACCGCATCTGGCGCTGGTGTTGCCGCAATGGTCGGCCGAGGTGACCTTGTTCCAGCACACCATGGAGTTGTCCGACGCCGACCGGGCTCAGCTCGCGGCACGCGGCGTCCGGATCGTCGAGGGCGAGGTCGCGCGACTGGTCGTCGACGGCACGTTGCGCGGGGTGGAACTGGCCGACGGCCGGGCGGTGCCCTGCAAGGCCATGTTCGTCGCACCCACCTTCGTGCCCAACGCCGACCTGCTGCACACCCTGGGATGCGACTTCGACGAGAAGGGCTGGCCGGTCGCCGACCCGTCCGGGCGGACCAGCGTGCCGGGCGTCTGGGCGGCGGGCAACGTCTCGAACCCCGCGGCCCAGGTCGTCGGCGCCGCATCGGCGGGCTATTCCGCCGCAGTCGCGATCAATGTCGACCTGGCACAAGCGGCCGTCCAGGTGCCCGTTTCGACCGGTTAATCCGGAGATCAAGGGTAGAAAATGCCAGAAGCTGAGAATTGCTTATGGATTCAGGAACCCTTCCGTTTGGGACGGTAAGCTTTGAGGTGTAGGCGGAGTCTTCGGTGTCCCTCATCCACCGAAGACTCCGCCTTTCTTTTCGCCCGATTCCTCGGCAATCCTGTTGTGCGGCACCATGAGCTGCCGCAGATATGCCTGCTCGGCCTCGGTCAGCAGCAGGGCGTGCGCGATGCCGTTGAGCACCTCGTCTGAGATGCGGGTCACTCTTCCGAGCTCCAGCCGGGTGTACTGGTCGACGCTCATCGCTGCCAGCTGAGCAACTTCCTCGCGGCGCAACCCGGCCACCCGTCGCGGATTGCCGACCGGCGGCAGCCCCACCTGCTCCGGCGCGATCGACGCACGCTTGTCCCTCAGGAATTCGCCGAGCTCACTCACACCGGCAAGTCTCACACGGCACGCGCTGCGGGATGCCCACCCTGGGTGTTCGACCCGACGGCCCGGTGTCGGTCGCACCCTGCGGAAATCGATTGAGCCCGACCACTAGAATCGTCGGGTGACCAGCGCAGCCCCTGACAATCCACGTAATCGTGCCGATGCCCTCCCCAAGAGCTGGACCCCCGGCGAGGTAGAGGCCTCGATGTACGAGCGCTGGGTAGCCGCTGGCTATTTCGAGGCAGACGCCACCAGCGACAAGCCGCCCTACTCGATCGTCCTGCCGCCGCCGAACGTCACCGGCAACCTGCACATCGGCCACGCCCTCGACCACACCCTGATGGACACCCTCACTCGCCGCAAGCGGATGCAGGGTTATGAGGTGCTGTGGCTGCCCGGCATGGACCACGCGGGCATCGCCACCCAGACGATGGTGGAGAAACGACTCGCCGTCGATGGCAAGACCAAGGAAGACTTCGGCCGCGAGCTGTTCATCGACAAGGTCTGGGACTGGAAGCGCGACTCCGGTGGCGCCATCCAGTGGCAGATGCGCGCGCTCGGCGACGGCGTCGCCTGGAGCCGTGACCGATTCACCATGGACGACGGCCTGTCCCAGGCTGTGCAGACGATCTTCAAGCGGCTCTACGACGCCGGACTGATCTACCGCGCCGAGCGACTGGTCAACTGGTCGCCCGCGCTGCGCACCGCCATCTCGGATATCGAGGTCAAGTACGAGGACGTCGACGGCGAGCTCGTCTCGCTGCGCTACGGCTCGCTCGACGACAGTGAACCGCACGTCATCGTGGCCACCACCCGCGTCGAAACGATGCTCGGCGACACCGCCGTGGCAGTGCACCCGGACGACCCGCGCTACCGGGCGCTGATCGGCACCACCCTCGAACACCCCATCACCGGGCGGCAGATCCCGATCATCGCCGACGACTACGTGGACCCCGAATTCGGTTCCGGCGCAGTGAAGATCACCCCCGCGCACGACCCGAACGACTTCGAGATGGGCCTGCGGCACAACCTGCCGATGCCCAACATCATGGACGAGCGCGGTCGAATCATCGACACCGGAACCGAATTCGACGGCATGGACCGGTTCGAGGCGCGCGTCGCGGTGCGCGAGCGGCTGGCCGCCGAGGGCCGCGTGGTCGCCGAGAAGCGTCCGTACCTGCACAGCGTCGGGCACTCCGAGCGCAGCGGCGAGCCGATCGAACCGCGCCTGTCCATGCAGTGGTGGGTCAAGGTCGAGTCGCTGGCCAAGGCTGCCGGTGACGCGGTCCGCAACGGCGACACCGTGATTCACCCGGCCAGCTCGGAGCCGCGCTGGTTCGACTGGGTCGACAACATGCACGACTGGTGTATCTCCCGCCAGCTCTGGTGGGGTCATCGCATCCCGATCTGGTACGGCCCCGAAGGCGACGTGATCTGCGTCGGCCCCGACGAGACCGCGCCCGAGGGCTACGTGCAGGACCCGGACGTGCTCGACACCTGGTTCTCCTCGGGCCTGTGGCCGTTCTCCACCATGGGCTGGCCCGACGCCTCGCCCGAACTCGAGAAGTTCTATCCGACAAGCGTTCTCGTCACCGGCTACGACATCCTGTTCTTCTGGGTGGCGCGGATGATGATGTTCGGCACCTTCGTCGCCGACGACCCGGTGCTCACCGCGGGCAAGGGTGGCCGGCGCCAGGTCCCGTTCAAAGACGTGTTCCTGCACGGTCTGGTGCGTGACCAGTTCGGCAAGAAGATGTCGAAGTCGCGTGGCAACGGCATCGACCCGCTGGTCTGGATCAACGAATACGGCGCCGACACACTGCGATTCACGCTGGCTCGGGCCGCGCAACCCGGCGGTGACCTCTCGGTCGGCGAACCACACGCGCTCGCCTCGCGCAGCTTCGTGACAAAGCTGTTCAATGCCACCAAGTTCGCGCTGATGAACGGCGCGCAGCCAGGCGAACTGCCGGACCGCGCGCAGCTCACCGATGCCGACCGCTGGATCCTGGATCGGTTCGAAGAGGTGCGCGCCGAAGTGGATTCGGCGTTCGACAGCTACGAGTTCGGCAAGGCGTGCGAGGCGCTGTACCACTTCGCCTGGGACGAATTGTGTGACTGGTACCTGGAATTGACCAAGGTGCAGTTCGCCGCGGAAGGCCCGCGCGCGGAGTCCACCCGGGTGGTGCTCGGCAATGTGCTCGACGCGGTGCTGCGCCTGCTGCACCCGGTCATCCCGTTCGTCACCGAATCGCTGTGGCAGGCGCTCACCGAGGGCGGGTCCGTGGTGATCGCCGCGTGGCCGCAGGCCACCGGGGTGCCGACGGATCAGGTGTCGGCACAGCGGATTTCGGATACCCAGCGGTTGATCACCGAGATCCGCCGGTTCCGTGGCGATCAGGGCCTGGCCGACAAGCAGAAGGTGGCGGCCAAGCTGATCGGGCTGGATACCGCGGGCCTGACCGAACTGCACGACTCGGTCGCGAACCTGGCCCGGCTCACCGAGCCCGGCGACGAGTTCGCGGCGACCGCGACCGTGGAGGTCCGGCTGAGCGGTGCCACCGTCACCGTCGAGCTGGACACCTCCGGCGCCGTCGACCTGGACGCCGAGCGCCGCCGTCTGGAGAAGGATCTGGCCGCCGCCGAGAAGGAATTGGCGGGCACCACAGCCAAACTCGGCAACGAGGCCTTCCTCGCCAAGGCACCGGAGCCGGTGGTCGCGAAGATCAAGGACCGGCAGGATGTCGCCGCCGCCGAGGTGGCGCGCATCGGTGCCCGACTCGCAGAACTGAGCGGCAAATGAATCACGAACCCGAACCGCAGTACGGCGACGACCTCCGCCACCCGGCCGCGGGACCGCGGCTGAGTTCCGGGCCGTCACCGGTCGAGCTGGCCGAAATGGCGCTGGTGGAGGCCGAACTCGACACCCGCTGGCCGGAAACCAAGATCGAGCCGTCGCTCACCCGCATCGCCACCCTGATGGATCTGCTCGGCTCGCCGCAGCAGAGCTACCCGGCGATCCACGTCGCGGGCACCAACGGCAAGACCTCGGTGACCCGGATGATCGACGCGCTGCTCACCGCGCTGCACCGGCGCACCGGCCGGATCACCAGCCCGCACCTGCAGCTGGCCACCGAGCGGATCAGCATCGACAACGCGCCGATCACGCCCGCCAGGTATGTGGAGACCTACCGCGAGATCCAGCCGTTCATCGAGATGATCGACGCGCAGTCGGCCGAGGCCGGCGGCCCGGCGATGAGCAAGTTCGAGGTGCTCACCGGCATGGCCTTCGCCGCCTTCGCCGAGGCGCCGGTCGACGTGGCGATCGTAGAGACCGGCATGGGCGGCACCTGGGACGCCACCAATGTGATCGACGGGCAGGTCGCGGTGATCACCCCGATCGGCCTGGACCACACCGACTACCTCGGCACCGATCTCACCGCCATCGCGGGAGAGAAGGCCGGGATCATCAAACGCGCACCGGAGAGCCTGGTTCCGCGTGACACCGTCGCGGTCATCGCCGAGCAGGACCCCGAGGCGATGGACGTGCTGCTGCGCCGGGCAGTCGAAATGGACGCGGCCGTGGCTCGCGAAGGCGGCGAGTTCCGAGTGCTGGCCCGCCAGATCGCGATCGGCGGCCAGCAGCTCGAACTGCAGGGCCTCGGCGGGGTGTACGACGAGATCTTCCTGCCGCTGCACGGCGAGCACCAGGCCCGCAACGCGGTGCTCGCGCTCGCGGCGGTCGAGGCGTTCTTCGGCGCGGGCGCCGACCGGCAGCTCGACATCGAGGCCATCCGTGCGGGTTTCGCGAGCGTGACCAGCCCGGGCCGGCTCGAACGGATGCGTAGCGCGCCGACCATCTTCATCGACGCCGCGCACAACCCGGCGGGCGCGCAGGCGCTGGCCTCGACACTGACCGCGGAGTTCGACTTCCGCAAGCTGGTCGGCGTGGTCTCCGTACTCGCCGACAAGGACGCCGACGGCATCCTCACCGCGCTGGAGCCGGTGCTCGACGAAATCGTCGTCACCGGAAACGGTTCGCCGCGCGCGATGGACGTCGACGTGCTCGCCGATCTCGCGGTGCAGCGCTTCGGCGACGAGCGGGTGATCACCGCGCCGACCCTGCCGGACGCGCTGGAGACCGCCATCGCCATCGCCGAGGAGATCGGTGAGGCGGGGGAGATGGTGTCCGGCGCCGGCGTCGTGGTGACCGGATCCGTGGTCACGGCGGGCGCGACGCGCGCGCTGTTCGGAAAGGACCCCGCATGAGTGAGCCCGCCGCCCAGCCGGATTCGGTACCGCCGCCCGCGACCGACCCGTGGAAGGGCTTCCGCGGGGTCATGGCGGGCACGCTGATCCTCGAGGCGATCGTGGTGCTGCTCGCGCTGCCGGTCGTCGGCTCGGTCGGCGGCGGGGTGACCTGGGCGTCGGGCACCTACCTGGTGGTGCTCGCCGTGGTGATGTTCCTCGGTGCGGGCGTGCAGCGCAGGTCGTGGGCGATGCCGTTCAATCTGGGCCTGCAGGTGTTCGTGCTGCTGGGCACCTTTATCCACCTGTCCATTGGGGTTATCGGCATCGTCTTCGCGGTGGTCTGGGGCTTCATTCTGGTGCTGCGCGCGGACGTGCGCGCGCGGATGGAGAAGGGCTTGCTGCCGAGTCAGCGAGCCCAGCGCTCCGTCTGAATCCGGGGCCGCTCGGGCATCGATCGAACCGCGAGTTCGGTACCCACCGGGGGTGCCGGTTAGAGTGTGCGCCGTGACTGAGCAGACGTTGGTACTCATCAAGCCGGACGGTGTGGCCCGTGGCCTCGTCGGCGAGGTGCTGGTGCGAATCGAGCGCAAGGGCCTGAAGATCGCGGCCCTCGAGCTGAAGCATGTGTCCGAGGAGCTGGCCAAGGGCCACTACGCCGAGCACGCCGAAAAGCCGTTCTTCGGCTCCCTGATCGAATTCATCACCTCCGGCCCCGTTGTCGCGGCCATTTTGGAGGGGCCGCGCGCCATCGCGGCATTCCGGCAACTCGCCGGCGGCACCGACCCGGTCGAAAAGGCCGTACCGGGCAGCATTCGCGGAGACTTCGGCCTGGAGACCCAGGAGAACTTGGTACACGGGTCCGATTCGCCCGAATCGGCCAAGCGGGAGATTGCTCTTTGGTTCCCCGAGTTTCCGGCCTGAAAATAGTTTGCGAGTTGAACACAGTCGTGAGTGAGCGCAGCGAGCGAACCAAAAACACAGCGCCCAGCGGTGCGCGGCTAACCGAGCTTTAGCGAGGTTAGTCGTGCGCCGCGGTGAGCCCGCGGCGCACGGTATGGGATACTGACATCGGCTGCTTTTGATGCCGACTGTTCGCGCAGGTACGTGGACTATCGGGGCCATCGCAGCCGGATGACACACCGCGGTTCGATGCCGATCATCGCTGCCACGGACAAAAGGCCCGGTCGCTGGGCCTGCTGTTCGCGTCGGCACGCTGGATGAGCGCTCACAATCGTGGAGTTCAGCCAACAGCCAGGCGCCGCGTGACCAGTTAGCCCAAACCGACGAACAACATGGTGATAACCGGACATGCGGGGCGAGACCACATGACCTTGCGCTGAACAGCGTGAGGCGAACGGATAGTGCCCCCGCGTCGGCCGCTTCACTCCTTACCGGGAGGGACGCGCCCGGGGGTCCGAGGAGACTTCGTGGCCGAAAAAGAGCCATTGGAAACAACACCACAGGATGCCGAACAATTGCCGGAGCGAATCCGAGTTCACGCACTCGCCAAGCTGCTGGGGGTAACGAGCAAGCGCATCCTGGCCAAGCTCACCGAGTTGGGGTCCGACGCGCGCAGCGCGCAATCGAACGTCGATCGAGCGATCGCGGAGTCTGTCCGCGACGCGCTCGGTCCGCCGGAGGGCGACGCCCCAGCGCCGCAAGCCGCAGCCGAGCCGGTCGTCGAGACGCCACCGGCAGCGCCGGTCCAGGCCGACCCGGACCCGGAGCCCGCGCCTAGTCGCGGTCACGGCGGGCTGGTCTTCTCCGCGCCCGAGCCGCTGATCGGCAACTCCGGCGCCGAGAACCCGAACGAAGTGGCGCACCAGCCCTCGGTGCAGTTGTTCACCCACCCGGTCCGGGAAGAGCCGCACGTCGCCGCCCCGGTGGTCTTCGAGTCGGCCGCCGTCGTGCAGGCACCGCTGTTCCTGCCGCCGGATGCCGCGGCCGCCGAGCAGACGCGCCGCAAGCGCCGCACCGAGCGTGTCGTTCAGCGCGAAGAGCCGGTGGTCGAGGAGCCGCAGCCCGAGGAAGAGCCCGAGACGGTCGAGGACGACCAGGAGTCGACCGACCAGCAGGGCGACGTGGACGGTCAGCCGCGTCGCAGGCGTCGTGGCCGCCGTGGCCGTGGCCGCGGTCGTGGCGAGCAGCAGAACGACGCCGACGATGAGAACGACTCGGACGACAACGAGGACGAGCAGAGCGGCAACACCGCCGCCGAAGACAACAGCAACACGGACGTCAGCGACTCGTCCGACGACAACGCCGACTCCGATGACGACGAGAACGAGCCCGAGGGCGCGAGCCGTCGCCGTCGCCGTCGTCGCCGTCGCAAGGTGGCCGGCGATCCCGCCGAGGCCGAGGCAGCAGCCACGACCGAGGACGACCCGCCGAACACCGTCGTGCACGAGCGCGAGCCGCGGAACAAGAGCCGCAGCCGCGCCGTCGCCGCCGTCGACGAGGTGCAGGGCATCACCGGTTCCACCCGGCTCGAGGCCAAGCGGCAGCGCAGGCGCGACGGCCGCGAGGCCGGTCGGCGTCGCCCGCCGATCCTGACCGAGTCGGAGTTCCTGGCCCGGCGCGAAGCGGTGGACCGGGTGATGGTGGTGCGCGAGAAGGCGTTCCCGGATCACCCGACCGCCACCCAGGTCGCCGTGCTCGAGGACAACATCCTGGTCGAGCACTTCGTCACCAGCACCGGTTCCGCGTCGATGGTCGGCAACGTCTACCTCGGCAAGGTGCAGAACGTGCTGCCCAGCATGGAGGCGGCGTTCGTCGACATCGGCCGCGGCCGCAACGGCGTGCTCTACGCCGGCGAGGTGAACTGGGAGGCCGCCGGTCTCGGCGGCAAGGAGCGCAAGATCGAGCAGGCGCTCAAGCCCGGTGAGCTGGTGCTGGTTCAGGTCTCGAAGGATCCGGTCGGGCACAAGGGCGCCCGGCTGACCACGCAGATCAGCCTGGCCGGCCGCTTCCTGGTGTACGTGCCCGGCGGCACCTCCACCGGCATCAGCCGCAAGCTGCCCGACACCGAACGCAAGCGGCTCAAGGAAATCCTGCGCGACATCGTCCCCAACGACGCCGGTGTGATCATTCGCACCGCGTCCGAGGGTGTCGCCGAGGACGAGCTGGCCCGCGACGTGGAACGGCTGCAGGCGACCTGGCGCACCATCGAGAAGGCCGCCGAAGGCAAGAACGACGGCCAGCCCAAGACGCTGTACGAAGAGCCCGACCTGCTGGTCAAGGTCATCCGCGACCTGTTCAACGAGGACTTCTCCCGGCTCGTCATCGAGGGTGACCGGGCCTGGAGCACGGTCGAGAAGTACATCGGCACCGTCGCGCCGGAAATGCTCGCCCGGGTCTCCCGGCACGACAACAACAACGGCGTCGACGTGTTCGAGGCCTACCGGATCGACGAACAGCTCGCCAAGGCGCTCGATCGCAAGGTGTGGCTGCCTTCCGGCGGCACCCTGGTGATCGACCGCACCGAGGCGATGACGGTGGTCGACGTGAACACCGGCAAGTTCACCGGTTCCGGCGGCAGCAACCTGGAAGAGACGGTCACCCGCAACAACCTGGAGGCGGCCGAGGAGATCGTGCGCCAGATGCGGTTGCGCGATATCGGCGGCATGATCGTCGTCGACTTCATCGACATGGTGCTCGAGTCGAACCGGGACCTGGTGCTGCGCAGGCTCACCGAGGCACTCGGCCGGGACCGCACCCGTCATCAGGTGTCCGAGGTGACCTCGCTCGGCCTGGTGCAGATGACCCGTAAGAAGCTGGGCACCGGCCTGGTCGAGGCGTTCTCGACCACCTGTGAGCACTGCCATGGGCGCGGCATCCTGGTGCACGCCTACCCGGTCGAGCCGTCTTCCGGCGACGACGGGGGCGCACGTGGCGCGGCTCGGGAAACCGGATCGCGTCGCCGCCGTGGCCGCGACAAGGGTGCGGCGCCTGCCGCGCCGGTCGTCGCGACCAACGGGACCGCGCCGGTGGAGTCCGAGGAGGACATCGCCGTCAAGCGGGCGCACCCGGTTGCGTTGGCGATGGCCGCGCATCACGGTGATGCGGACGAGGACGAGTCGGGTATCGACACGGACGAGTCGGTGGCAGGTCCGGACGAGTCGATCGCGGCGGCGAGCGCGGCGGTGGCGGTCGAGCCGCTCGAGACCGAGGTCGTCGAGGCCGAGGCCGAGACTGCCGCGGACGAGGACATCGAACCAGTCGAGGCAGTCGAGACCGCACCGGTCGCCGAGACACCGGCCGCTCCTGCGGAATCGGTGACACCGCCCGCCGCGGATCGTGCGGTAACCAACGGTGCGCCAGAACCGGCACCGCGTACCGGACGGCGTCGTCGAGTCGCTCGTTCGGCCGCAGCTCCCGCCGCGGACAGCAGTGGCGCGGTGTTCGTGCTGCCGACCGCTGAGCAGGCGCCCGCGCCCGCCGTCGACTTCACCGCCGAGGCACCGGTCGAGGTGCCGCAGCGCAGGCCGCGGCGTCGTGCCGTGGGCCGTCCCGCGGGCCCGCCGCCTGCGGAGTCGTAGCAGCTGCTCTGACAGCTTCGATACGGCCGGTCATGCCTTCGGGTGCGACCGGCCGTCTCGTCGGGTGGCGGCCACGCACGGGCCGTCTACGACCGTGCTCGCGGCGCTCGCCGGAGCGCGGGAAACACACCGAAACCCCACGGACAAAGGGTTGCTCGCAGGCTGCCGACGGGCGGATTGTGTCGCTGAAGGGGTGCTCTGGTAACCTAAGTCGGTCGCTGCCTGGCGATGGGCGTTATACCACGCCCCGCGCAGCAAGCCAGCCAAGAACATCTCGCGTCTCGCACTTGTGACGCGAGAAGAAACATGACTGTACTTATTCGAGTGGAGGAAGCCGACCGATGGCAACGTACGCGATCGTCAAGACCGGCGGAAAGCAGTACAAGGTCGCGGTCGGTGACCTGGTGAAGGTCGAGAAGATCGAGGGTAAGCCGGGTACTTCCGTCGCCCTGGATCCGGTTCTCGTCGTTGACGGGGCCGACCTGACCACCGACGCCGCAAAGCTGGCCAAGGTCTCCGTGGCCGCAGAGGTCGTCGAGCAGACAAAAGGCCCGAAGATCCGCATCCACAAGTTCAAGAACAAGACCGGCTACCACAAGCGTCAGGGTCACCGTCAGCCGCTGACGGTCATCAAGGTCACCGGCATCAAGTAAGACATCCCGAGGAGATTCAGCTATGGCACACAAGAAGGGTGCGTCCAGCTCCCGGAACGGTCGCGATTCCAACGCCCAGCGCCTCGGCGTCAAGCGCTTCGGCGGCCAGAAGGTCAACGCAGGCGAGATCCTGGTGCGTCAGCGCGGAACCCACTTCCACCCCGGCGTGAACGTCGGTCGTGGCGGTGACGACACCCTGTTCGCCCTCGCGGCGGGCGCGGTCGAGTTCGGCACCAAGCGCGGACGCAAGACCGTCAACATCGTCGTCCCGGAGCCGGTCGAGGCCTAGGCCTTACCTCTCCAGACAACAGCCGAGCGGGTCAGGGTCGCCACCCTGGCCCGTTTTCGCGTTTTCAGAACACAGAGCGCGTTTTCCGAAAGACCTACGCGTTTCACCCACGCACCACTGCGATCGACCAGTCCTGAAGGAGGATGATTCGGAAATGTCCAAGTTCATCGACCGTGTCGTACTGCACGTGCGTGCCGGCAAAGGCGGACACGGCTGTGCTTCGGTACTCCGCGAGAAGTTCATGCCGCTCGGCGGCCCCAATGGCGGTAACGGCGGCAACGGCGGGGACGTGATCCTCGAAGTCGACCCCAACGTGCACACCCTGTTGGACTTCCACTTCCACCCGCACGCCAAGGCGGGCAACGGCAAGCCCGGCGAAGGCAGCAACCGCGACGGCAAGCAGGGCATCGACCTGCTGCTCAAGGTGCCCGACGGCACCATGGTGCTCGACAAAGACGGCAAAGTCCTGATGGACCTCGTCGGCGCGGGCAACCAGTTCATCGCCGCCCGTGGCGGTCGCGGTGGACTCGGCAATGCCGCACTCGCCTCGAAGGCGCGCAAGGCCCCCGGCTTCGCGCTGCTCGGCGAGGACGGCGAAGAGATCGAGGTGGTCCTCGAACTGAAGTCCGTCGCCGATGTCGGCCTCGTCGGCTTCCCATCCGCGGGCAAGTCCTCGCTGGTGTCGGTGCTGTCGGCGGCCAAGCCGAAGATCGCGGACTACCCGTTCACCACCCTGGTGCCCAACCTCGGTGTGGTCCTCAGTGGTGACACCACCTTCACCGTCGCCGACGTGCCCGGCCTGATCCCCGGTGCCAGCGAGGGTCGCGGCCTCGGCCTCGACTTCCTGCGGCACCTGGAACGCTGCGCGGTACTCGCGCACGTCGTCGACTGCGCCACCCTCGAGCCGGGCCGGGACCCGGTCTCCGACGTGGACGCGCTGGAAGCCGAGCTCGCGGCCTACCGACCGGCGCTGAGCGCCGACGCCGACCTGGGCGACCTGGCCGATCGGCCGCGCGTGGTGATCCTGAACAAGATCGACGTGCCGGATGCCGCCGAGCTGGCCGAAATGGTCACCGCGGAATTCACCGCACGCGGCTGGCCGGTCTTCGAGATCTCCGCGGTCAGCCGAGAAGGCTTGCGGCCCTTGACCTTCGCGCTCGCCGATCTGGTGCTGAAGTACCGCGAGGCGCATCCGAAGGCGGCGCCCGCGCGTCCGGTGATCCGGCCGATCGCGGTCAACCAGACCGGTTTCAGCGTGATCGCCGACCCGCAGGAGCCGGGCGGCTTCATCGTGCGTGGCTCGCAGCCCGAGCGCTGGGTCGTGCAGACGCAGTTCGACAACGACGAGGCCGTCGGCTACCTCGCCGACCGGCTTGCCCGCCTCGGCGTCGAGGACGAGCTGGTCAAGCAGGGTGCTGAGCCGGGCGCCCCGGTGACCATCGGCAACGTGACCTTCGAATGGGAGCCGCAGATCTCGGCGGGCATCGACATGGTGCCCACCGGCCGTGGCACCGATATCCGGCTGGAGCAGGACGATCGGATCAGCGCCGCTGAGCGCAAGCACGCGTCGCGGGTGCGCCGCGGGCTCGTTAAGGACGACGAAGAGTAGCCGACGGTGGGTTCGGTGTCGGCGAGTTCTATTGCTGCGCAGGGAGTTCGATTGCGATGACAGTGAGTTCGGATGCTACCGAGGCTGATTCGGAACTGAGCGAGGCCCGACTGGCGATCGCGTCGGCGCGCCGGGTCGTGGTGAAGATCGGTTCGTCGGCGCTGACCAGCCTGAAGGGTGGGCTCGACACCGCACGCCTCGATCGGCTCGCCGATGCGGTCGAGGCGCGGATGCGCGCGGGATCCGATGTGGTGGTGGTGTCTTCGGGCGCCATCGGCGCGGGGATCGCACCGCTCGGACTGAGCACCCGCCCGCGTGACCTGGCCACCAAGCAGGCCGCCGCGAGCGTCGGTCAGCTGGCGCTGGCCCACGCCTGGGGCACCTCGTTCGCGCGGTACGGCCGCACGGTCGGCCAAGTCCTGTTGAGCGCCGACGATTTCGCCCGCCGCGAGCACCACCGCAACGCGCAGCGCACACTCGATCGGCTGCGTTCGCTCGGCGCGATCGCCGTGGTGAACGAAAACGATACTGTCGCAACGGAAGAGATCCGCTTCGGCGACAACGACCGCCTCGCCGCATTGGTCGCCCACCTGGTCGGCGCCGACGCCCTGGTCCTGCTCTCCGACGTCGAGGGTCTGTACGACGGCGACCCACGCAAGGGCGCCGCGAACTTCATCCCCGAGGTCCGTAACAGCATCGACCTCGACGGCGTAATCGCAGGCAGCGGTGGCGCACTCGGTACCGGCGGCATGGCGTCCAAGCTGTCCGCCGCCCGCCTCGCCGCCGACGCAGGCGTCCCCGTACTACTAGCCGCGGCCACCGCCGCCGACGAAGCACTGACCACCGGCAAGGTCGGCACCGCATTCGCCGCCCGCCCAATCCGCTTGTCCGCCCGTAAGTTCTGGGTCCGCCACGCAGCCGACAGCCGAGGCGCACTACTGATCGATGACGGCGCAGCACGCGCTGTAGCCGACCGCCGCTCCCTCCTGGCCGCAGGCATAACCGCCCTACGCGGCCGCTTCTACGGCGGCGACGTAGTAGACCTGGTCGCCCCCGACAACCACATCGTCGCCCGCGGCGTAGTCGCCTACGACAGCACCGAACTCATCGGCATGCTCGGCCACTCCACCGCCGAACTCCCAGACACCATGCAGCGCCCAGTAATCCACGCCGACGACCTGGTCAAGGTCTAGCCACCTGCCGCAGGTATCTGCGGCCAAAGTGGTGCGGCCAACCGTTCGGCGTGCGCAGGTTTAGCGAAAGCGGCCGTGGCACAGACGTGTGCGACTATGAGCTGCTGCTCGTGGCCAATGCGGTGCGCGCCAACGGGTTCGACGTGCAAGCGGTTACTTCTGGGAGGGTACGACTCCGGGTTGGTTGGTGGTCGACTGCGGTTGCTGCTGTTCGTTTTCCGGGGGGATCGGGCCGGTGACGCCTGGCTGGCCGCCTGGATCCGGAAGGGGGGCAGGCGGTTGCGCCGGGGCGGGCGGCGGCGGTTGTGGTGCCGGGGGCGGCGGTGGGGGTGCCTGCTCGGTCGACGGCGGCGGTGGGGGCGGCGCCTGCTGGGTTGGCGGGGGCTGCGGGGCCTGTTGCGTCGACGGTGGCGCTTGCTGAGTCGGCGGTGCGTCCGGGGTCGGCGGTGCGGGCGGTGGCGCCTGGTGGGTCGACGGTGGCGGTGCCTGCTGGGTAGTCGGTGGCGGTGTCGGCTGCGGGTCGGGCGCCGGGCGTGGCGGCGTCGTAGTGCTCGGCGGCGCTTGGGATTCCGGGACCGACGGGGTGGGCGCGGGTGCTGGCGGGTGGCCGTTCGGCTGGGCTGGCGGACGTCCATCCGGCTGGCTCTGCGGCGGGGTGTACTCCGGCTCGCTCGGCGGCACCGGCCGACGCTGCTGTGGCGCGGCGGGGGCCGGTTTGACCTCGGCCGACAACTCAGGCGGCGAAGGCAGCGCCGGAACGGCTTTGCCCGCCATGCCATAAGCCGGTTTGTAGACCATGTTCATCGCGAGCACGGCCTCTTGCCGCAGCGCCTCCTCAGCCATCTTCGCGTCGATGACGTGCGCGGCTTCGAGCAGTCGCGCGATCGCGCCGATCGGCCCGGACGCGCCGGGCGGTGCCACCGCGATCTTGACTGCCTCGGCCGCCGCGGCAACGCCGCCCAACCTGGCGCCGACCTGGCCCATGACCGCGGCGAGCTCATCGGCCGAGGCCGCGAAGCTGTGGATGCTGGCGTATGCCGCGTCGGCCGTGGCGCCCTTCCACTCCATCGAGTTCATGACTCGGTCCACGCTGCCGCGGGTGAGCGGGAAGGAGGTGCTGAGCGTGCCCGCCACCTCCAGCCAGGCGACCGACGCGCGCAGTACCTCGGCGGCGTCGATCTGCTGGGCCTTCGCGTAGATCTCTTCGTGCCGCATCGACTCGAAGTGCTCCATCGAGCTGATGTAGTCGGGATCGGTGCCGGTCATCGCGGGAGCCTCGATGCGACGGCGCGCACGGCGGCGGCATTGGCGGCATCGGCTTCTTCGAGTAACCCGCCGCTGATCAAGAACGCTTCTTTCATCCGGTAGGCGGCCTCGATGTAGTGATCTAGCAACGTAGCGGCATCCCGTGCTTTGTGATTGAACCCGGCCTGTAACTGCTGCGCCGACACGAATCCGCCGAATCCGCCCAGCTCCGAGGCGGTTTCGAGGCGCTGCTGCAGATGGATCAGGCGTTCGGCCTGCTGGTCGTACATCTCGGCGCAACGCCGCGCCGCGGCCGGGTCGAATTGGACGGTGCCTGCCTGGGCCGCCTGCTTGAACCGGACGATATCGGCTCGGCTGGTCTCGATCGTCATCGCACACCCCTGAGATGGTCGGTCAGCCTCAGACTAACCCGTGGCCGGATCCACCGGCAGCAGTGGTTATCGGTCGGCATCGGCGAACGAGTTCACGGCAGGATGCGTTTCTGCAGTTGCGCACCGATCTGTTCGGCCGAGGCGGGCGTGATGTGGACTTCCTTGCCCGCCCTGATCAGGTAGCGCCCGTCCCCCTTGACGTCGAACCAGGTGTAGTGGATCGGCGGTGCCGGCGTGGGCCGGTCCAGCGCGGGCTCGATCCGGATATGACCTTCCGCGCTGTGCGGTTTCAGCAGCAGCTTGCGGATGCGCGGCGCGATCGGCTGCT
Organism: Nocardia sp. CA-128927; assembly: GCF_050955855.1. Taxonomy (NCBI): domain Bacteria; kingdom Bacillati; phylum Actinomycetota; class Actinomycetes; order Mycobacteriales; family Nocardiaceae; genus Nocardia; species Nocardia sp. CA-128927. The sequence continues at coordinate 2,651,686 of NZ_CP192087.1, forward strand.
GCGCGACCACCGTCTCCTCGTCGCGGACGGCGTCCGTCGGCGCCACCCGGGCCGGTTCGCGGCCGGGCGGGGCGTCGGGCAGCAGTCCGGCGATCCGGACGCCCAGCTTGCCGCTGTGCCCGATCGAGAGGCGAACGCGGCCGCCGAAATCCGGGGTCGTGCCGGGCTCCTGCACGGCGAGCACGGCTCGGTCGAAGATCGCCGCGGCGAGCAGCCGGATCTCGCTACCCGGCGTGTGGGTGCCGCCGATCGCGACGATCCTGGTGTGCGGCGCCGCGAGAATGCGCAGGCAGGCACTCAGGTCGGGGTCGGCGCCGAGCGGCAGCCGTTCGTTCAGCGTCGCGCGCAGCCGGTCGGCCTCGTCCTCGGTGCGCGCCGTCTCCAGGATCCGCAGCGGGTACGGATGCCGATCTTGGTCGGTTTCGCGCCAGAGGTGGGCGAACTCGTCCGGAGTGAAGGTCCAACTCACCGCCCGAATCACATCCTCACCGAACACACCGAAACTGCTTCGTAGCTTAACGGTCGTCGCGCGCGGGGGCGGTCGCCGCACCGAGCACCTAGGATTGTGGGCTAACACTGCGGTGAATTCTCGGATATATCCATACAACCCCTTACGTTTGCTCGGCTCGCCTGCCGGAGCGCTGTGCTGCGGCACGATGATCAGGGGGATGGGAGCATGCCGTGCAGGTGCTTGGACCGTGGACCGATATCGCGACGATCGCCGCTGTCGGCGGCGGTAAAGCGCGCGGGCTGCACCGCCTGCGGCAGTGCGGATTTCGGGCCCCGGACTGGACCGTTCTCGGCACCGATGTCTTCGCGCGGTTCACCGCCGAGACCGATCTCCTGCGGATGGTGACCGAGGTCACACAGCTGGATGACCTGGATGCGACAATCGTGGCCGGTGCCGCGTTGCGTACCGAGATCGCCGCGACGCCGCTGCCGACCGAGATCCGCGAGCTGATTGCCGACGCCTACGCGCGACTCGGCGGCCCGATCGCGGTGCGCTCGTCGGTGGTCGCCGAGGACGGGCCGGAGCATTCCTACGCGGGCCAGTTCGATTCCTTCCTGAACGTCAACGGCGTCGACGCGGTGCTCGACCGGGTGCGCGACTGCTGGGCGTCGGCGTTCTCGGAACGATCGCTGCGTTATGCGTTCGCCAACAAGCAGCCCAGGGCGGGCGCGGTGGCGGTTGTGCTGCAACGTTTGATCGCGGCGCGGGCCAGCGGCGTGATGTTCACGGCGAATCCGATCAGCGGGGCGCGCGACGAACTGGTCATCAGCGCGGTCTACGGGCTCGGTGAGGGCCTGGTATCGGGTGCGGTGGACGCCGACTCGGTGGTGGTCGACAAGTCCTCCGGTGCGGTGCTGGAAACGGTGCTGGGGAACAAGGACCGTTCGTACGTGGTCGAGGGAGATCAGGGTTACGCGATCAGCGAGATCGACCCGTCGCGCCGCGAACTGCCCGCACTGACCGACGCCGAGATCGCCGAGGTCGCCGAACTGGGCCGCAAGGTGGAGGCCGAGTTCGATGCCCCGCAGGACGTGGAATGGGCGATCGACGAAGACGGACTCTGGTTCCTGCAATCGCGCCCGATCACCACCACCCTCAGTGCTCGCCCGGGCGCGATCATCCGCGGCGCGGGCGAGGTGGTGCCCGACGGCGAACAGCGAATCTGGGACAACTCCAACATCATCGAGAGCTTCAACGGCCTCACGTCCCCGCTGACCTACACCACCGCCGCCGACATCTACGGCCGCGTGTACCACGGCTACGCGAAATCCCTCCGGGTCCCCGACACGCAGCTGCGGCAGACCGAACAGTGGACTCCGGTGCTGCTCGGCTACTTTCACGGTCGCGTCTACTACAACCTGCTGCACTGGTATCGCATGGTGGGCATCGCACCGGGATATCCGCTGAACCGCAAGGTGCTCGAGGCCGCGCTCGGCGTGGACGAGCCGCTGGCCGACGACATCGCGAAAACGTTGCGGCCGTTCACGTTCGGTAACCCGTTGAGCCGCCTGCGGTCGCGCTCGGTCACCACACTGACCTATCTGCGACGACTGTTCGGCATCGACGACATCGTCGGACAGTTCATGACCGACTTCTACCGCGTCTACGACGAATACGACGCCATCGACTACACCGCGCTTTCCGGCCCCGAAGCCTATGCGGCATACCGGAAAGTGGACCGCGACCTGGTCGAACGCTGGGGCCCGCTGATGGTCCTCGACGCGATCCTGCTGACCTGTACCGGCCTGATGTTCCTGCTGACCAAGCTGCTGCTGCCGAAGGCCCCGGAGTGGTTCCTCTACGCGGTGGTCGGCCCCGGCGCCGACGTCGAATCCGCCGAACCCGCCCGCGCGATGAAGGCGCTCGCCGACGCCGCCCGCGCCGACCCCGAACTGACCGCCCTGGTGCATTCCACCGCGCCGGAAGAGATCTACCCGACCCTGGCGGACCGGCCGGACTTCCGTGACAAGGTCGACGACTACATCAACCGCTACGGCTATCGAAGCCTCGACGAACTCAAACTGGAAACACCGGACCTACGCGAAGATCCGGCAAGCCTGTTCATCATGCTGCGCAGCGCCCTGCCCGACGCGCCGCTCGGCCACCGCGACGAGGCCGAGGAATACCTCGACGCCCACCTGCACGGCGTCTGTCGCCGAATCTATGAACGGTTGCGCGGCAAGGTTTCTCGCTGCGCCGCGCACCGCGAGCGGCTCCGGTTCTGTCGGACCAGGGCCTTCGGCATGGTCAAGCGAATGATCCGAGTGATGGGCCGCGACCTGGCCGAGCGCGGCGTGATCGACGAGTTCTCCGACGTGTTCTACCTGACCAATCAAGAACTGCGCGGCTGCTACGACGACGCCGACACCACGGACCTACGCGACCTCGTCGGCGCACGAAAGGCGCAGCGCGCCAAGGACGCCGGGCTGGTCGCTCCGGCCAGGTTCGTCACCACCGGACCCGCGTTCGGCCGGGCCGAGCTGGCGGGCCAGGGCTGGGTGCCGCTCACTGACACCCCGGCGGCCGCGGCCGGGACCGTGCTCACGGGCACGCCGTCGGCCTCCGGGATCGTCGAGGGCACCGCGGTCGTCGTCGACGAGCCACGCGACGTGGCAGGTGGCATTCTGGTGGCATATCGGACCGATCCCGGCTGGGTGGCCGCACTGCCCTCGGCGTCGGCGCTGGTCATCGAGCGCGGTAGCCCGCTCACCCATGTCGCGATCGTGGCACGGGAACTCGGGGTGCCGACGGTGGTCCAGGTCAAAGACGTAACCAAAAAGGTACGGACCAGTATGCGGATTCGGGTCGATGGCACAAACGGAACCGTTACTGTGCTGGCCGAAGGAGATGTCCGCGATGGATCATGACAAAGACGTTGCGGCCGTACGTGATTGGCTAGCCGACCCGGCCGGGCGGGCCGGGATCCACTTGGCCGACGAGGCCGACGGCTGGGACTTTCGAAGCTATGCCGAACTGGCCGAACAGACCTGGTCGATCGCCGCGCTCATGCGGCAGCACGGGATGGGCAGCGGCGACGGCGCCTGCGTGATCATGCCGACCGGATTCCCCTGTGTCGCGGCGTTCTACGCGGTCTGGGCGTGCGGCGGGGTGTTCACGCCGGTCGCGCCGCCGATGTTCGGCGACCTCGACCAGATCATCGCCCACATCGCCGCGATCCTGGTGCAGGCGAGGCCCCGGCTGGTGGTGACCTCGACGGAATTCGAGCAGTTCGTGCGGCAGGCGGCGACGGCGGCCGGACGCACCGACGAACCGCTGGTGATCGACGCATCGACGCTGCGCCCGTGCCCGCCCGAAGAACGCGTGTTCGGCGCGCCCGACGAGTGCGCGCTGCTGCAGTTCACCTCCGGCTCCACCGCCGCCCCGCGCGGGGTGCGGGTGAGCTGGCACAACCTGGCCAACAACATCGCGATGATCTCCGCGCTGGTCGAGTGGCGGCACGGCGAGGCGATGGTGTCGTGGCTCCCGCTGTATCACGACATGGGTCTGGTCGGCGCGTTCCTGACCACCGTCACCAATCAGGGCGATCTGTACCTGATGCGCCCGGACCAGTTCGTCCGCGAGCCCGTGCGCTGGTTGCGGGCGATGGCGCACGCGCAGCATTCCCCGTCGCCGTCGTTCGCGCTCGGCTATGTGGCACATCGGGTTTCGCCCGAGGAGATCGCCGACCTCGACCTGTCCGGTTGGCGCACGCTCGCCGTCGGTTCCGAGCCGGTCGAGGTGGCCGACCTCCAATCGTTCGCGAACCTCACCGGCCCCCTTGGCTTTTCGATGAACGCCTACACGCTGGCCTACGGGTTGGCGGAGTCGACGCTGATGGTGACGTCCTCGGCGCGACACCGCCCGATCACCGCCCTGCGCATCGACACCCCAACGTTGCGCTTCGGTGAACCCGTCACCATCCTCGAGCGGGAACTGCTCGACGACACGCACCGCGTCGACGGCGCGGGCTGGATCACCGGGCTCGGTTACTCGACAACCGAATCCACTGTGACGGTGGTCGATGAGGAAGGCCACGAGCTGCCCGACGGCACGCTCGGCGAGATGGTGGTCGTCGGTGACTCGGTGGCGCTGGGGTACTCCGACGATTCCGATAACGCGTCGACCAGGATCGTCGGCGGCGCGCTCTACTCCGGCGACGCCGGATTCCTGCATCGCGGTGAGGTGTTCGTGCTCGGCCGGATGGGGTCGAGTCTGAAGGTGCGCGGGCGCTCGGTGTTCATGGAGGACATCGAATCCCGCGTCGCGCAGGAAACCGGTGTCACCAAAGGCAAACTCGCTGCCGTCGCGATCACTGAGCCAGGCGAGCAAGGTATCGCGTTGTTCGCCGAGTCCAAGCCCGGCGAGTGGATTTCCGAGGCGCGCAAGATCATTCGTGGCGAGTTGGGGCCTGCACAGACGGTCACCATTGTCACCGGTCCGCGCGGAATCATCCGCCGCACGTCGAGCGGCAAACCGCGTCGGCGGTACATGTGGGAGCAGTTCCGTAGCGGGGCTCTGGCGGACGCGGTTGTGCACGAGGCGGACGGTCCCACCGACGACGGCCGGAATCGAGTGGAGACCGGGGCAGGGCGCGACGACGTGCCCGAGCCGACGCTGGCCGCCGAACGGGTCAACCAGCTGCTCGACAGTGCGCTGGAAAGTGTTGCAGTTCCCGCGAATTCGACCGTGCTGTTCGAGGGCTCACTGGCCGAGGGCTTCGGGAACGAGGGGTCCGACGTGGACTTCCTGGTCCTCGCACCCGGCGACGAAGAGTTGCCCACGCTGCCGACAGTGCTGTTCATCGACGGCCGCCGGGTCGAGGTGCGTACCCGCTCCGAGTCCCAGATGCGGCGACAGCTCGAACAGGTGGCGAAGGCCGCGACCGTGACCGAGCTCGACGAGGACCTGCTCAACAGGTGCCAGCGGTTCCTGCGAGCGACCGTGGTCCGATCCGGCAGCCCGGATATCGACGAACTGCGCACGCTGCTGCCGTATTCCACGTTCACGACACTGATCGCGGACTGGTGGACTGCCCGCGCCCAGCAGGCCCTGCGGTACGCCATCGCCTTGCGCACCCTGAAGGCGCGCGACGAGGCAATCGACTGGGCACGCGACGGCTTGCTGCAAGCCATCAAGGGCTGGGCCGCGCGGCGCGGTGAAAGCTACCTGGAGACCAAATGGCTTCCACAGCAACTGGATCGGATCGGTAGTGACGAACTCATCGACCGCTACCTCGATCTCAGCGATTCAGGTGCGTGGGCGGGTGACGATCCGAAGCGGACGTACGGCGACGCCCTGCCAAGCGTGCTCGGCGATGCGAAGGCGCGGGCGCTGTCCGAGCGGGCGACCTGGGCGCAGGTTCTGGAGCTCGCCACCGACCTCGGTGTCGCAGGCGTCGAAGACGATGCCGACCAGCTTCTGTTCGCGCGGGTACCCGGCGTCACCACCTGGGCCATCGGCCAGCGCGTACACGTCATCCGCGGTGACAGCGACGTTTTCGTACTCTCGGACAGCGGTACCCGTGCCTGGCGTTCGGTGGTGTTCCGACACTCGCTGGCCGCCGTGCTGGCCCGCGCGCAACACGACAACACCGTCGAACTGGCCGAGTTCCTTCGGCTCGGCTTCGTCGGATTGCAGTGGCGCCGTGGTGATCTCCTGAAACCTGCCCTCGCCATGTGCAAACCAGTGCGGCCGTACACACCCGTGCCGTCCGCGCTGGCACCCGCCCTCGGCGTGACCGGCGCCGCGCGCGACGACTCGATCGCGACCCTCTCACCGCTGCCCGCCCGCCGCTTCACCGAGTGCGCGATGAGCCTGGTGTGGTCGAACATCGTCCTGGAGAACGCACGTGAGGATCTGGCGGGTGCGGTCAAGAACGGTCAGGGCGCGGTCGCCGACATCGCAGCACATCGGATGATCGCGATGGCCGTGCGGGTCGTGTTGTCCGCCTTCGGCATTCACCCGCTGCCCGCCGACGTCGCCCCGTCGACGACCCTGCAACGTCTCCTCCCACCACACGCTCAGCAGCGTGACGACCTGCTGGCGCGGCTGGAATCGGCTCGGCAGGTGCGATTCTCGGAACTCGTCGAAACGGGCGACACCGGCACCGGCATCTCGGTCATCGACGACTTCGTCACGCTGGTGCGCTCGGTCGCCGCAGACCCGGAAACCGCGAACTTCCCGGCCTCGTTCGACTCCCGCGAACAGTGGCGGCGCACCCTGGCCATCGGCTACGACTGGCTCCGCATCGCAGGCTATCTCGACACCGACCTACCGCTCGACGAAGCCCGCGACCTACTGACCTCCGGCGGCCAACAGCCGCACCTACGCGACGACACGGTGCGGTCATGACCGCCATGGCTGACGCGGCGGTGGCGGAGCGGGTACGCAAGCTGGTGCACGCCATGGCACCCGACCCGCAGGCATCGACCGGCGACAGCCAACGGCTGATCGAGGACCTGGGTTTCGACTCGCTGCGGTTGATGGAACTGACCGTCGTGCTGGAGCGGTCGTTCGGCCTGCCACGCTACAAACCGGAGCAACTCGTCGGCGTGCGCCGGGTTGGTGACGTCATCAGCCTGGTCGCGGCCACATTGGCTGCGGGAGACCAATCATGAGCGCGCGTGACACCGTATTGGTCACCGGCGCAACGGGACTGGTCGGCGCGGAAGTGGTGGCCCGGCTGGCCGCCGCGAGCCGCCCGGTCGCCGCTGTGCTGCACAGCAATTCGTCCATCGTCCGCAACGACGGCACTGTCCTCGGCGCGGGCAGCCCGGTCGCCGGTGACATCCGCAGTCCCGGATTCGGCCTGTCCCAGCGTGATTCCGCCGACCTGTCCGAACGTGTCGGCATGATCGTGCACTGCGCCGCCACCACCGCGTTCGACGCCGGACCGGCGGACTACCACGAGCTCAACGTGCAGGGCACCGCCAATGCGATCGCACTGGCGCAATCCTGGGATATCCCGCTCGTGTACGTCAGCACGACCTACGTGTGTGGACGGCGCGGCGGCACCATCGCCGAGGACGAACTCGATGCGGGCCAAACCTTCGGAAACGGCTACGAGGAGAGCAAGTTCCGCGCCGAACAGCTCGTGCAGGCGGCCGGGGAGCAAGGCATGCGCTGGGCGATTGTCCGACCCGGCATCGTGACCGGCGCGAGCGGCACGGGCGTGATCCGCGAGTACAAGAATCTCTACACCGTCGTCAAACTCATGGTCGAAGGCAAACTGCGCTCACTGCCCGGCCGGTACGACGCGACGCTCTCGCTGGCTCCGGTCGACCACGTCGCCGATGTGATCGCCGCCGCCGTACTGGATTTCGACTCGGCCACCCACCGCACCTTCCACGCCCTCGGCCGAGACACGTTGTCGCTGCGCGAGGTATCCGACGTGCTCGCCGAATACCCGTCGTTCGAGGTCGCGACCTTCGTGCCCGCCGCGACCTTCCGCGAGGACGATCTCGGCGCCATCGAGCGCGAGTACTACCGGCGCATCGGCTCGCTCTACACCAGCTACTTCGACCGGCGGCTGGCCTTCGACACCGCGAATGCCGAAGTGCTGCTCGGTAAACCATCACCGTCGACCGGCAAGGAGTATCTGCGGGTGCTGCTGGACTACTGCCTGGAATCCGGGTATCTCGGCGTGCCGTTGCCGTCGATCGAAGAAGTGCTGGCAGGCAACGACTCCGGCGGAGCCGACCGGTGACCGCGCCGCTGCGTGAGCTGCTCGCCGCGCTGACGCCGCAGCAGGAGAAGGTGGCGGCCTACGTCGACGACACCTACCTGCAGGAGACCGTCGACCAACTCGACCGCCTCGGCGTCGACGCCGCGAAGTTCGCCAGAGAGCACTCCATGCTGCTGCTCAAACCGGACGCCATCGTCGCTAGGTCCGTCGAGCCAACGTTGAAATGGCTGTCAGACAACGACTTCCGGGTCGTATCCGCCTTCCGAGTCGCGGTCGACCGGCACTTCGCCCGCGCACTGTGGTACTTCGCCTGGAACATCGCCTCACCCGAACGCAGGCGCCTGGCCGATCTGCTGGTCGGCATTTCGGACGTGCTGGTGCTCGTCGTCCGCGGCGAGGACACGGAACTCCCTGTCCCCGTGCGCCTTACCGAGGCCAAGGGCGCTACCGACCCACGCAAACGCAAGCCCGGCGAGTTGCGCCATCTGCTCGGCCGGCACAGCTATCTGCTGAATCTGGTGCATTCGCCCGACGATCCCGCCGATGTACTGCGGGAGCTCGCCATCTACCTGGACGAGCACCGCAGGGCGACAGTGATAGCGGAGGTGGGCGAGGGTGTCGACCGCTCGTCGGAAGCCCTCACGATCGCGAACGACCTGTACGCACAGGCACCCGCTCGCAGTTTCGACCGTGCTGCCGCTGTCGAGCGGATCCTGGGCGATCTCGCGACGGCCGGTGCCCCGGTCGCGCCCGAATTCGACGCACAGTCGGACGCGGAATGCGCGCGACTGCTGTATTCCGCGTGGACCGACGGCCGGAAACTCGATCCGTGGTCGGTGATCGTGCTCGGGTCCTATGTACTCCCGATGCGGGTCGGCACGCAGCCGCAAACGCTGCGACCGGTGTCCGCGAAAGACTGGCTGGAGGAACGACCGTGACGGCGAACGTGGAAACGGTGAAGACAGCGACCCATCTACGCACGATCTCGCGCGAGCTGGCGCACCGGTGCGCGGTGTCCGAGGTGTTCGTCACCTCACTGGACACGGTGGCCGAGGACGAGTTCGTGGTCGGCGCCCAGTTACCGAGGATGCACGCCTATTACAGCGACCACATCGGATCACTCGGCCTGCGCCACGATCCGCTGCTGGTGATGGAGGCCGCCAGGCAGGCCGCGATCGCGCTCAGCCACGAGTTCTACGGCGTCCCTTCCGATATGGCGTTCATCGTGCGCACCTTCAACGGCACCGGCGCGGACACCCCGGCCTGGGAAGTCGGCACGGCCCCCGCCGATCTCGTGATGCGGGCGCGGGTGCCGCGGCGGCACGTGCGCGGCGAGACGGTGCAGGGCCTGGACATGGTGCTCGAAATCGATTGCGGCGACGAGTCGATGATGACCGTCGACGGTTCGTTCTCCTGGATGACGCCGCGGCAATGGACGGGGCTCCGCGGCGCGTTCCGGAAAAGCCTCGGCCTCGGGGCGTTTCTGGGTGCTTCGGCGCTCGACGACCGCGCGGTCTCGGCCGACGTCGGACGCGAGAACTGGCGCAATGTCGTGATCGCCGCGCCGCAGGTATCCGGGACTACTGCCCGCGCCACGCTGGTCCCCGATCTCGGCCATCCGTTTCTGTTCGACCACCAACTCGACCACGTTCCCGGCAGCCTGTTGATCGAGGCGTGCAGGCAGACCGCGTTGGCCATGGTGCTGCACCGGGCACCCCGATTGGAATGCGTCGGAAGCGCTTTCGAACGGTTCGTGGAGCTGGACCGCCCCGCCGAGTGCGTCGCGGAGATCACCGGGCAGCAGGCCGACCGGACGGTCATCCACTGCGAAATCCGGCAGTGCGACGCGCTCGCGGCCGCGGTCGATCTCGAATTCGCCGACGACGAACTGGCTTTCGATGCCGAGGAAGCGGAGGTCGATCGCTGATGGGCACCGAACTGCTGACCACCACGCGATCGTTTCGCCGCCGCCTCGATCTCACACGGCCGGTCGAGCGACGAGATCTGCTGGAGTGCCTGGATATCGCGGTGCAGGCGCCGAGCGGCAGCAATCGGCAGCCGTGGCGATTCCTCGTCGTGCAGGACGAGGAGACCAAGCGGCGAATCGCGGAGTACTACCGAAAGGGCTTCGCCGCCAACCTGTCCGGGCGCACGCCGCGACCCGATCAGCTCGGCGATCTCGCGTCCGGCCGATATCTCGCGGAGCATCTGCACGAGGTGCCCGCGCTCGTGCTCGTCTGCTCGCTCGGCCGTCCGCCGGAGTCCGCGTCGCCGCTGCGGCTGGCCAGTTTCTACGGGTCGATCTATCCCGCGGTGTGGAACTTCATGCTCGCCTTGCGCGAACGTGGACTCGGGTCGTGCCTGACGACGGCGCACTTGGCCCACGAGCGGGAGGTCGCGGACCTGTTGGGTATCCCGTTCGAGGAAGTGGCCCAGGTGGCCATGGTCCCGGTCGCGCGGCTGTTGCCCGGCAGTGATGGGCCGGGGCGGCGTGCTCCGGCCGCCGAGGTGACCATGTGGGATAGGTGGGAGTGATCAATCCGCTGGTGTCCGCCGCGCGTATCGCCCGGTTCACCGCGGTGATGTACAAGCCGCACTACCTGCTGTACGGCGTGCTGTGGGTGCTCGCATTGGAGGGCACGGCTTCCCTTGTGACGCAGCCCGATTCGGCTTGGCGGCCGACCGGTGCCACCGTGGTCCGGATCGTGGTCGTCGCGTTCGTGCTGCTGTATCTGCGGATGGTCGATGAGCAGAAGGATCTCGAATACGACCGTGTCCATAACCCGGACCGTCCGTTGGTGACGGGCGCGGTGAGTGCTGTCGAACTGCGGGTAGCGATGGGGCTCATCGCGATCGGTGCCATCGCGGCCAGTCTCGCGCTGTCCGTCGGTTCGGCCGTAATGATCGCCGTCGCAATGGCTTACGGGCTGGTTCTGTGGGGTCTGGAGCGGTTGTTCGCCACCGTGCGCACCAACATCCTGGTCAACCTGGTCGTCACCTATCCGGTGCAACTACTCGTCACCGGCTACATCGTGGTCTCGGCGATCGACACCGGAGAGGTGCGCGCACACTGGCAGGCCGCGGCGGTCGCCGGTGTCTTCGCCGGTGCGTTCCTCCAATTCGAGTTCGCCAGAAAGACCTCGCGCGAACATCGTCCGGACGAGCTGCTGTATTCGAATGCCCTGGGCGCCAGGGGAAGTGTCGCGGCGTCGCTGCTATGCGCGGTCGCGGCGGTGCTGTGCGATCTCGCTCTCGTCCGGCCATGGGATTACTCCTCGCCGTCGTCGCTCATCGCTTGGCTCCCCATTTCGCTGCTGCTGATTCCAGCCTTCGGCGCACTGAAGTTCCTCCGTGGGAACCGCGCGGACTATCCCGCCCTGCCCGCCGTCGTCTTCATCCTCGCGCTCTACCTCGCCCTGATCGGCCAGGCCCTGACCTTGCCGTAGCCGAACTCGGCAAACGCCGAGCCATGCCACCGTCGTGTCCCGCCTGAGTGAGCGTCACGTCTGGTGGAATAGCGCGGGGGAGGACGCTTCACGCTGATGCGGCGACCGGGCCGGTACCGGACAAAGGGTTGCACTATCGCGCTGAGGAAGGATTCATGTGAGCATCGTGCTGCGACGAATTGTCGGAGGTGGCTGCCTGGTCGTGCTCGCCTGCGGCCTAGTGGTCGGCAGAGCCGATCGAGCGGCGGCCGACCCCGGTGGTTGTTTCGTCGACCGGGGACTGACCGACGCCGTCGCACTCTGCCACGAGGGCTACGGATCCTCCGTGCTGGAGGTCGAATGCCTCGGCATCAGCGCCCCGGCCACACCCGGCGGCCCGATCTTCGGCCCCTACTCCGGCACCGATTCCGTATCGACCACGGTCGGCCAGCCGATGCGCGCCTCCTGCGTGACAAGCAGCGCCCTCGGCATCACCACCCGCGCCTTCGTATCACCCACCTAGCCGTTAGGCATCGATCGCGGCTATGAGCTGCACCTTCCGGAAGCGTGTCACCACAAGGATATCCGGCAATCGAGGGCCGGGGTCAGGTAGCGACTCGTACCGCCGTGACCATCACCGCGGTGTACTGCGCGGTGAAGCTTCCGCCCATTTCGTCGATGGCCGCACCGAGGTCGCCGAGCACCTCGTCCAGCACCGCCTGCGGGAGTTGTGTGGTGATGCCGGTGGTGGCCGAGAACTCCAGCCACTCGTCGCGGGTGTATCGCTGCTCCCAATGGAATTGCTGCTGTTCAGGCTCGCCGAAGCCGCCCGACTCGCGGAGTCCGTCGGCGGCCTTCTCGCACCCCGCCAGGTAGATCGCCACCGCGGAGGCCGCGAGCCCGCGGGTGAGCGGGGAGTCGGGGAGCAGTCGGCGATATACCTCCGCGAAAGCTTCCACGAGTTCGGGCGGTGGCTGCCCTACGTTCCAGAACAAGGCCAGCCTGCCACCGGGTCGCAGCACCTCGGCCGCCTTGGCCGCGCCGACAACGGGATCCACCCAGTGCCATGCCTGCCCGGCAACGACGAGGTCGAAGGTCCGGCCTGCCGGATCCCAGGTTTCCAAGGTGGACACCTCGACCTCGGTGCCGTCGCGTCGCGCGAAGTCGGCCATGCGTTCGTCGGGTTCGACACCGAGTATCTTGCAGCCCGCCGCTCGGAACTGCCGGGCGACGATGCCGGTACCGATGCCGACGTCGAGAACATCGCGTCCCGGACTGGCCGCGACGATCGACTGCACCATCGCCTCGGGATACCGGGGTCGGGAGCGGTCGTAGCGCTCAGCGTCCACGCCGAACGACTCCGCCATAGCGCGGGCCTGATGGGATTGTTGTTGCGGAGCCGACGGTTGCTCCGACGGTATAGTGGGCATGTGCCCACTATAAGTGGGCACATGCCCACTCTTCAACCGATGCGGGCTCGACCAGGCAAAGGAGAACTACACGGTGCCAACCGGAGTGGCCATGCGCGACGTGCGCGAGCAGCTGTTCGACGCGGCCGAGCGCATCCTGTTGCAGGACGGGCCGAGCGCGCTGACCAGCCGGGCGGTCACCACCGAGGCGGGTTGTGCCAAGGGCGTGCTGCACCGGCACTTCGCCGACTTCGACGCCTTCCTCGCCGAACTCGTGCTCGACCGCATCGCGCGGATCGACCACCAGTCCGCCGCACTGCGCGCGTCCGCGGGAACCGGCAGCGTCGTCGGCAATCTCAGCGGCGCGCTGACGGACGTGTTCGGCTCGGTCGCGGTGGCGATCGTCAGCCTGGTCACCTTCCGAGATGAGTTGCGCGCCAGGCTGCGTCGGACCAGGCCGACCGGCGTTCCGCTGTTGGCGGAGGCCACGGCGATGATCGCGTCCTACCTCGACGCCGAGCGCGAACAGGGTCGCGTCGTGGCGACAGCCGACGTAGATGTGTTGGCTCCCACGCTGATCGGCGCCGGGCATCTGCTGTTCGCCGACCGCAAAGGCACCCCGCCGGCGGCCGAAGCTGTCAGCCGGGTCGTGACCACGGTCATCGCCGGGGTGCTGACGCCTTAGGCGGGCTCGGCCTCGAGAATGTTGTCCGGCGAGACCGTCGGGATCACCCGGTTCAGCTTGAATCCGGAGCGCGCCAGGAACTTTCGGTATTCGTCGGCGGTTCGTTCGCGACCGCCGGTGTTCACCAGCATCTCGAGATCGATCAACTTGCCGGGGTGCGCGCGGGCATTCTCCGGGACGACGAGTTCGATGATCAGCAGGCGGGCATCGGGTTTCATCGCCGCGCGGACCGTCGCGAGGATTCGGCCCGCGTCGTCCTCCGGCCAGTCGTGCAGGATGTGTTTGAGGATGTAGGCATCTCCGCCGTGCGGGACCGTGTCGAAGAACGATCCGCGCTCGACCGTGCAGCGGTCGGCCAGTCCGAGATCGGCCAGCCGGTTGGTCGCCGCATCGGCAACCTCCGGCAGTTCGAACAGGATCCCCTTGGATTGCGGTGCACGAGAAAGTATTTCGGCGAGCATCGTGCCTTCGCCACCGCCGACATCGACGAGGGTCTCGTAGCGGGCGAAGTCGTATGCCGCGAGCAGCGGGGCGAGGCCGAGGCTGCCGATGCTGGTCATCGCGTTGTCGAACAGCGTGCCGAGCGTCCGGTCGGTCCGCGCGTGCTCGAAGAACGACATGCCGTGTAGCGCTGCACCGACCGGCTTGCCGGTGCGCACCGCGTCGGCCAGATGTGACCAGTTGTCCCGGTGGATCGGGGAGCCGAAGAACAAGGCGGCGTCGCGCAGCGAGACGTCGACGTCGCGCCGCAGCGCCCGCGCCATCGGCGTGAGCGCGTACCGGCCGTCCCGGCGCCTGGTGAAGATGCCGTGCCCGATGAGCAGGCGCAGCAGCCGATGCAACGCGTCCTCGTCGGCCCCGACCGTCCGTGCCAGCTCGGCACCGCTGCGCGGACCGTCGGCCAGCGCGTCGGCGACACCGAGTTCGGCGGCGGCATGGATCGCCTGCGTCAACCACCCGGCGCCGAGCAACTCCATCACGGCCAGATGCCCCGGGACCAGCTTGCGGTAGGCGACGGATAAACCGTTGCGCACCAGCTCGATCGCGCGGACCATCCCTTGCGGCGGCATTCTCGGGTGGTCGGATGCCACGGGGCGACTCCCATCCGCTCGACGGTCGGCACTTTGCGCCACCCAGCAGGGTACGGGCCTGGTGCGCGTTGTGTGCCGAACCGGCGGCCGATGTCCGCTCAGAAACGCCAGCGGGTCGCGCCGCCGGGCTCCACCGTGCCGAGTGCCATCGCGGTGCTCGCGGTGATGCGGTAGACGTGCCAGGGCGGCGGTCCCGCGGACGGGGCGCTGTATTCGGCGGTGAGCGCCTGGCCGGTGTCGTCGGCCTTGGCGGGCCAGCCGTCCGCGGCGTAGCGCGCGGCGATCTCCGCCACCGCCTTCGGATCGGTGACCTGCTCCGCGGTGCCGTTGACGGTGAGGTCGAAGTCGTTGGTGGAGATGCTGATCGCGCAGCGCGGATCGCGGGCGAGGTTGCGGCCCTTGCGGGATCGCGCACCGGTGGTGAACCAGAACGCGCCGTCGAGCCACAGCGCGCCGAGCGCCGTCATGTGCGGACTGCCGTCCGGGTTGATCGTGGTCAGCCAGTAGGTGTGCCGATTCGGGCCGCCGGTGCCGGGGGCCTGGGGGATGTTCGCGTCGAGAGTCTTCTGGACGTTTGCCCAATCCAGCTCCGGCAACGAGTAGAGGTCAGCGAGATTCTTGGTGTCCATACCTGTGCTGACGATCCGGCGACGCAGAATTCATCGGCTACGACCCTTCACTCGCGTGCTTGGTGTCGGGCCTGGAGCACCACCGGCAGCCGAGACGGGGCGGCGACGAAATCGCGGTTCGACGGTTTCACCTGGTAGCCGGGGTCGGCGACCGGCTGCCACCGGGAGAAGAGCGCGGCGGTGGCGAGCGTGATGGTCAGCAGGGCGAAGTTGTTGCCTGGACAATGCCTGTTGCCGACGCCGAACGGCAGGATCGCCTTCTTGTCGATCTCCTCGACCCGGCCGGGGAACCAGCGATCGGGGTCGAAGGTTTCCGGCTCCGGGTAGTAGTGCGCGTTGTGGTGGATCATGTACGGGCTGTACACGACCATGGCACCGTCGGGAAGGGTGGTGCCGCCTAGCGTGACGGGACCGTCCGCGGTGTGCGTGCTGACCCATGGCCCCCAGAACCGCAGCGTTTCCAGCACGACCAGCCGCAGATAGGGCAGCTCCGCGACGTGATCGGGAATGACCGGGCCGTCGCCGACGAAATCGTCCAGCTCGCGGCGCAATTCGGTGGCGATGACCGGATTGCGCATGATCTCGTGCCACACCCAGCCGAGGATGGACGCGGTCGAGCCGACGCCGGCGGCGAGCATCAGCAGCAGCTCGTCGATGATCTCCTCGTCGGACAGCCGGATGCCGGTCTCCGGGTCGCGGTGGCGCACCAGCGCGGAGAGCACATCGTGGAAATCGCGGTCGGCACGGCGGTATTCGGCGACCACGGCACCGATCTCGGCGCGCAACCGACGGGACTTGGTGGTGAACCGGCGGTTGGCGATGACGCGCAGGCGGCGCACCGGCGGCGGCAACGCGGCACGCTGGATCACCTGGCCGAGCAGCCACGGGATGTTCTGCTGGACTTCCCGTTTCGCGTCCGCGCCGAATTCGGCGGTGAACAGGGTCGAGGAGATCGTGTCGAGGACGAGCCGGTGCGCCTCGTCGACCAGGTTCAGCGGCCGGTCCGGCCGAAGCGATTTCGACCATGCGTTCGCGAGATCGGCGGCGACCACGGCGTATTCGTTCAATCGGCGCTGCCGCAGCGCGGGCGCGATCATCCGGCGGCGCAGCTCGTGCGGCTTGCCGCTGAGCACATTGGACGCGCCGCGAATGACCTCCTGGATCGCGTCGCGCAGCTCCTCGCGGTGGAATTCGCCTGCCTCACCGAAACTCAGCTCGCGAATGAGGTCCGGGGTGGTGAGCACATAGGTCGGTCGCGGCCCGAGATAGATCCGCACGATCGGGCCGACCTCGGCCAGCGAGGTGACGAACTTCAGGCCGTCACGCAGCGCAACCACGCTGTGGCCCAGCAGGGGTAGTCGCCCGGGTGCGGTGGGTACGTTCGGAACAGACTGCGGCATAGCGGGTTTCGTACCTCCGACTAGGTCGGCGTAGATGGAGAGGATCGTTTCGGTCAGGCGTGACTGCCGCGCGGAATCGGCCCGGTCGGTGAGGATCTTGCGCATCGGCGCCAATTGTTGTGGGTGCGCGGCGAGTTCGCGCAACGAATCGGCGATTGCTATCACCGACGGGTCACGTGTGCAGATACCGCCGCCTTCGGGCACGGTCTCGCCCAGATCTGGATCGCAGTAGACGACGGGCAGCCGCATCGCCACCGCTTCCAGCAGCGCCATGCCCTGGGTGTCGAAACCTGAAGAGGGGAAGAGCAATACATCGTGCGTCGCCATCGCGGCGAGACAGTCCGCCTGGCTGACCGCGCCGTGCAGTCGAACGCGGTCGCCCAGTCCGCCTGACTCGATCGCCTCCTGCGCTCGCTGTTGCAGGTCACCGGTGCCGTAGATATCGAACGTGCAGTTCTCGACGCGCCGCACCGCCTCGATGGCTTCGAGCAGCCGCTTCTCCCCGGACAGCCTGGCGCACCAGAGGATTCGCAGTGGGCCGTTTCGGGTCGCACTCGGTTCGGGCAGCTGCGCTTCGTCGAGCAGTTCGTCATCGATCCCGTTGGAGATCACCTGAAGTGGCCGATCCAGTCCGTGCGCCAGGATGCGCTCGGCGAAGTGGTTGGTCGGCACGATCACCCGATCGGCGGCCTGAGCCTGGGCGACCATCGTGCGCCAGGCGTGTCGCGCCGCTCGGGATTCGTTGTTGCGCGGCATCTGTTCGCGATGAGAAACGAAGCGACCGTGCAGGGCGCGCATGGTCAGCGCGGAAAGGTACGGCGCGGGGGAGGTGTTGGCGATGAAGACGTCGTCACGACTGTGCACGGTGTGGACGACAGGGATGCCGTGGCGCCGCGCCGCGCGGAGTCCGGCGATGGCCACGCCGTAGGTGGTTTGCGTGTGCACGACGTCGATCGGCCCGCGCTCGGCGAAGGACGCATCGATCAATCGGTTGTTCGCCCGAGTCGGCAACACCATGGCGAAACCGTTCACGACGACCCCGCCGAGTGCGGAAAGGACCACAATGTCCGGCTCGGGTTCGGTAGATTCCGGCGTGGGCGCGGTGAACACGGTGACGCGGTGGCCGAGCCGCTCGAGCCCGCGACGCTGGGCATGTACCGAGGTCTGGATCCCGCCGAGGGTCGCGGGATGGAAGTCGGTGAACAGCGCGACGTGCATGGGACCACGGTACGGACATGTGCACCACGCGCATGCTGGAAGAACGACGAGTCGCCGACGTGCGGCGCGACGAGTGCGGGGGCGGCCCGCCGAGTACAGGAGCTGGCATGAGAGTGGCGATCCCGTTGACGGGCACCCGAGGCGACGTGCAACCGGCGGTGGCGCTCGGGCTCGAGCTACGCAGGCGCGGTCACGACGTCTTACTGGGCGCACCGCCGAACTTGGTCGACTTCGCCACCCGCGCCGGCCTGTCCGCCGTCAGCTGCGGGCCGGACGTACAACAGCTCTACTCCTCCGACGAAGGCCAGAAAGCGCTGGCCGCGGGCAGCAGTTTCCGGCTGATGCAACTGGTCGGCAAGCAGATGGCCGACTACGCCGAGCAGATGAACCGCGAGGTGATCGACGTCTGCGCGGGGGCCGACATCATCGTGTCGACGATGCTCACCGAGGATCGGGCCGCGTCGGTCGCCGAGGCGATGCGGGTGCCGCTGGTCTCGCTGCACGGATTCCCGTGCCGGAAGAACGCGGCGTATCCGTTCCCGGGCGCGCTGCCGTCGGACTGGCAGCCGCCGGGTGTGGTCAACCAGGCCACCTGGCTACTGGCCGAGAATCTGCGCCGCATCGTGTTCATGAAGTACCTCAACCAGCTCCGTAGGGAACTCGGCCTGCCTCGTTCGACCGCCAGCCCGGCCGCCGTGCTCGAACGCAAGGGCGTGCCCGAGGTGCAGATCTATGACCCCGTCCTGGTGCCCGGCCTGGCAGAGGAGTGGGGTGAGCGTCGGCCGCTCGTCGGCTTCCTGCCGTTGGAACGGACTGCGCGAGAGGCCCTGGGCGAGCTGGCCGCCGATCATGGTGAGGTGATCGCCTGGATCGCGGAGGGTGAGCCGCCGGTGTACTTCGGCTTCGGCAGCATGCCCATCCGCGACACCCATGCCGTGCTCGCCATCGTCGAGGAGGTGTGCGAGAGCCTCGGCATCCGCGGGTTGGTGAGTGCGGGCTGGAGCGATTTGGCCGCCGCCGACGCGGAGACTGGCTCGCGGGTCAAGGTCGTCGGGCCGCTCGCTCACGACATCGTCTTCCCGGTGTGCGCCGCCGCGGTCCACCACGGCGGCATCGGCACCACCTTCGAAGGCCTGCGCGCCGGGCTGCCCACCCTGGTCTGTTCCGTGTCGTTCGACCAGCCGATGTGGGGCGCCCAGATCGAACGTCTCGGCGTCGGCGCGCACTTGAGCTTCCGCAAACTCGACCGCGACCGGCTGGAAGCGGGTGTGCGGACGCTGCTCGAGCAGGGAACCGCGCAGCGCGCGAAAGCCCTTGCGAGAGAGCTGCAATCGCATGCCGACGCGACGCCGCGCACCGCCGACATCGTTGAGGCAGCCGCCGGGTGAGCAGCCGTGTTGATCGAATCACGGCGGTGGCATGAGCGGGCTGACCATGGCTTGCACCGATTCCGCCGTCATGTTCCGCCGCGCGGTGCGGCACACACTGCGCAGCCGCGACACCCTGCTGATCTCGATGCTGCTGCCGGTGCTGATCATGCTGCTGTTCGTCTACGTATTCGGCGGCGCGATCCAAGTGGACGGGCCGTACATCGACTACGTGATCCCCGGAATCATCCTGCTGTGCACCGGATTCGGCGCATCGATCACCGCGACCGCCGTAGCAACCGACCTGCGCACCGGCGCCGTCGACCGCTTCCGCACCTTGCCGATCTTCCGCCAAGCGCTACTGGCCGGGCACGTGGGCGAAGGCGTCACCCGCAACATGATCGCCGTCGCCATCGTGCTCATAGTCGGCGTCCTCCTGGGATTCCGCCCCACCGCAGGCCTTTTCGCGTGGCTGGGCACATTCGCGATAATCGTCCTCTTCGTCCACGCGATCACCTGGATAGCGGTCGCGCTAGGCCTGCTGGCGCAAAACCCCGAAGCCGCAGGCGGATTCACCTACGCCATCATGTTCATCCCCTACATCAGCAGCGCCTTCGTACCCACCGCATCCATGCCCTCCTGGCTACGCGGCTTCGCCGAACACCAGCCCGCGACCCCGGTGATCGATACCCTCCGCGCACTACTCAACGGATCCGATTCGGGGAACAGCGCGGCCCTCGCGGTGGTCTGGTCGGTCGGTCTTGCCGTCCTCGGATACGCCTGCGCCGCAGCACTCTTCGCTCGTCGCTCCCGCGGCTGAACCGTGCGATGCACGGCCTTTGCTGATATGTACATATCATTTATATGGTACGTTGATACCATCAAGAGGGAAGGGGAGATCATGCCGAAGATCGGACGGTTCACCAGCGATCAGGTGGAGGCCGATTACCAGCGGGCCTACGAAGCAATCGCGGCGCGTTGGCCGGTGCCATCGACGGACATCGACGTCGAAACATCTTTCGGGACAACACGAGTGCGTAAGTCGGGAGCAGGGGCGGGCGCACCGTTGCTGCTGCTGCCGGGAATATCGGGCAACGGCCTGTTCTGGATTCCGTTCATCGAGGACCTGGCTCGCGATCGCGTCGTCTACACCCCCGATGTCATCGGGTGGGCGGGACGCTGTGTGCAGACTGCGCCCGTGCGTAACGAGGCCGATGTCGCCAAGTGGGTAGCCGAGGTGATCACTGGACTAGGTGTGGATCGCGTACACCTCGCGGGCTACTCCCTCGGCGCGTGGATAGCGGCCGTGGCCGGGGCCTATCACTCCGAGCGGCTGGCGAGCCTGAGCCTGCTGGAACCGACCCCGGCCATCTTCGCCAGGCTGCGCTGGGGTTTGCTGCTCAAATTCATCGTTGCCGGTATCCGGCCCACCAGAGCGAAGATGGAGAAGCTCAACGCGTGGGTCTCCCCGGGTATCCGGACTACCGACGAGGAGTGGGCAATGGTGTTGGCGGGCTTGAAGTTCCGGCTCGCGCTGCCGTTGCCGCGCCCATTCACCGACGAGCGGCTTGCTGCCGTCACCGCGCCGCTCCTGGTTCTCTTCGGGGCCGACACGGTTCTGCACGATCCTGAACAGGCGGCGAGCCGGGTCCGGCGGCATATTCCCTCGGCCGACATCGAGAACTATCCCGGCGTGGGGCACGACATGCTGTGGGTGATTCCGGAGAAGGTGATTCCCCGCTTGCTGGCTTTCGCCGACAAGCACGATCCGGTCCGGGTTCAACCAGCCCGCAACGCCTAGGAGTCGGGGCGCGAATCCGTCCGGGCGCGTTCGCGTTCGGCGGCGGTGGCGAGGTAGTCGCCTAGTTCGTTGCGCAGGGTGCCGTCGAGCGAGCGGGCGAGGGTGGAGTGCACCGAGGCGACGGCCAGTTCGCGCATCTTGTTCAACATTGTTGTGGTGTCGGCGATTTCGCTGCTGGTGTCGGGGAGCCAGCCGGGGCCGTGTTCATCGATGATGTGCTGTTTGGCGGCGGTGATCATGATGTGGGTGATGTCGTCGATGCGGTCGGCGACCTTGGCGTAGATCTCGATGAGGGTGCGCAGTTCCAGGCCGTACTCGTGCAATTCGGCGAACGAGGTGAGCAGCTGGGTATCGGTGAACACCACGGTGTCACCTTCCAGCCGGACCAGTTTCATCTCGCGCAGGCGGTCGACGAGTTCGTCGGCCTCGGCGCCGAGGATGGTGCCGATCAGCTCGCGGGGAATCTCGAACGTTTCGTCCTTGGCCCAGGACTCCGTCACCGCGTGCTGCAGGCCGAGCACCTCGGTGAGGTCCTTGCCGGTTTCCCAGCTGGTGATGAAGTCGCCGATGTGCGCGGTGGTGAAACCACGCTGCAACAGCGCGTCGATCAGCCGCAGCCGCTCCAGGTGCGAGTTGTCGTAGATGCTGGCCCGGCCGTCCTTGCCGACAGGCGGAGGCAGCAGGCCGCGTTCCTGGTACGCCCGCACGTTGCGGGTGGTGGTGCCCGCGGCGCGCGCGAGGTCATCGATTCGGTACTCCATCGATGCCACCTCCTGGCCCTCCGCGGCGCCGGATTGCCGACGGCCGAATAGCACGGTCATTGATCGACCGAGTCTATCGCCAAGGCCGCCGGCACCGGTCATCTAGGAAACCGCCGCGATCCGGGGCTTCCGTGCGGTTCGGTCCGAGGCGACGACCGTGTAGTCGGCGAGGTCCACGGTCCGCAGCTGATTGACGTACTGCGTGGCGAACCCCGGGTACATGGTCGCGTTGAAACCGTCCTCGGTGAGATACCAGCTGCGGCAGCCCGAGTTCCAGGTGGTGCTGGTCAGCCTGCGCTGCATGCCCGCGTTGTACCGGTCCTGCCGGTCCTTGCGGACGTCGAGGACGCGCAGATCCTGCTCCAGGATGGTACCGACGGCACTCACCACGTAGTCGATCTGCGCCTCCATGTACACCAGCGCCGAGTTGTGGCCCGGCCCCGAGTTCGGTCCGAACGTGAGGAACAGGTTCGGGTAGCCCGACACCGCGACACTCTTGTAGGCGTACGCGCCGCCCGACCATTCATCGGCCAGCACCCGACCGTCCCGGCCGACGACCGGGATCGGGGGACCGGTCTTGGACACATCGAAGCCGGTCGCGAAGACGATGCAATCGGCCTGGTGCTCAACGCCTTCCGCGGTGCGGATGCCGCGCTCGGAGAGCTTGGCGATGGGCCAGGTGATCAGCTTGCAGTTGTCTCGCTGCAGGGCTGGGTAGTAGTCGTCGGTCATCAGCAGCCGCTTGCAGCCCGCCCGGAAGTCCGGCGTGAGCTGGCGACGCAGCCAGGGATCCTTGACCTGCCTGCGTAATTGGGCCTTCCCGACCAGTTCGACGACCCTGGTCAGCGGCGTGTTCCAGACGACGCCGAGTGCCACCGACTCGTGGCCGTAGAACCAGGCTTGCCGAGCCAGTTGTTCGGCGGCGGGTGCCCGGCGGTAGATCTCCTTGGTCACCGAGTTGGTGCGCCGGTTGACCCGGGGCAGCACCCAGCCCGGCGTGCGCTGAAAGACCTTGACCGAGGCCGCTTTATCGACCAGCTCGGGAATGATCTGCACCGCACTGGCACCGGTGCCGACGACCGCGACCTTCTTGCCGGTGAAGTCGTAGTCGTGATCCCAACGGGCACTGTGGATCTTGTGTCCGGCGTACTCGTCTATGCCTCGGATGTTCGGAAAGCTGGCATTGGTCAGCGGTCCCGAGGCGAGCACGACGGCGCGGGCGTGCACGGTGCCCTGGCCGTCGATCGTGATGTCCCACCGCCCGGCTTCCTCGTCGAAGACGATGCCGGTCACGTTGTGGCCGAACCGGAAGTGCGGTCCGAGCCCGAACTCGGTGGCCATCGTCTCGATGTAGCCGAGGATCTCGTTGCTACCCGAGTAGGTGTGCGACCAGTCCGGGTTCGGCGCGAAGCTGTAGGAGTACAGCCGCGACGGAATGTCGCATGCCGCACCGGGATAGGTGTTGTCGCGCCAGGTGCCGCCGATCGCGTCGCCGCGTTCGAAGATGGCGAAGCCGTCGATTCCCTTCTGTTTCAGGCGAATCGCGGCGCCGATACCGGCGAACCCGCCGCCGATGATGGCGACGTCGAGTGTCGTGTTGCTCATCTGCCTCATGCCGCCGGCTCGTAGGTGACTTCCTTGACCCAGGTCGGGTCCTTGCGCAGCAATGCCTTCGGCACCCTGGCGGTGATCTTCACCAGCGCGTCGGCGAACAGGTGATATGGGTGGCCGCGGTCGATCACCCAGCCGCCCTGCATCTTCACCAGCTGATACATCGGCAGCCTGCGTGCCCATTCGCTGCGCTCACCGACATTGGCGTAGCGCTTGAGCGCCGTGTACAGCTTCTCTTCGTCGACACCCAACTCGACGATGTTGTCGCGCATCTTGTTCAGCAGCGGCACGTAGCTCAGCACGCCGATGATCAGCGACGGCTTCAGCCAGCCGCCGACGAGATCGGTGGCAAGCTTGCGGACCTGTGCGTGACCGAGCACATCCATCACCGCGAAATCGACGGCCAGATGCCGGGATTCGTCATTGTTGATCTTCTTGAAGACCTCCTGGCAGACCGGGTCGTGGATCTCGTCCATGATGAACTTGACCAGCGCGCCGTCCAGCGCGACCTCGAGCATCGGAATGACGGTGCCCAGGAACGACAGCGACATGCCGTCGGCGTACTTGTCCAGGAAGTCGATCACCAGCTTGACGTTGACGTTCGGCTGCGGGATCTCGTCGCCGTCGAGCATGCCCCAGCGCCGCATCAGCGCCAGTTCGGCATTGGCGTGCCGCTGCTCCTCGGCATGGAAGTAGCGGTAGATCTCGCGCAGCGTCTCGGTGGGCGCCTTCTTCGCCATCGCGGCGAAGCCGCGCGCGCCGACGTTCTCGATCCACATCAGATCGGCCATGAACGGCTTGAGCTTGGCGTGCAACTCGGGCGAGATCGTCTCGGCACCCGGTGCGTCCCAATCGATATCGGCAAGGGCCCACTGGCGGTCTTTGATCTTGGCGAGCATGTCGTCGAAGTCCATCGTGATGGCCATGTCAGACTCCTGTCTTGTCGGTGACCGAGGTGCGGTCGGTGGCGGGGGAGTTGTCCTGGGGCAGAACCCGATCCAGGAGGCCGAGGACATAGGTGTACTGGGCGGGGAAGTAGCGCTTGAGCCGCCAGACCACGTGCGCGTCCAGTTGTGGCAGCACATACAGCTGCCCGCGGTCGTGTGCGTCGAGGGTGGTGCGGGCGACGGATTCCGGCGAGAAGCCGGTCCAGCGCATGAGGGTGTCGGCCAGGCTCGCCGACTGCTGGGTGATCCGGCCGTCCTTGGCCACATTGGTTTTCACGAAGGTGGGGCACAACACGGTGACCGCGACGCCGGTGCCGCTCAGCTCGGCCGCCATCGTCTCCGACAGCGACATCACGCCGGCCTTCGACACGTTGTAGACGGCCATCGACGGCGCGGCGGCGAACCCGGCGGCGGAGGCGACATTGATGATCCCGCCACGGCGCGCGGCACGCAGTTGCGGCGTGAACACCTCACACCCGTGCACCACGCCCCACAGGTTGATACCGAGCGCCCACTCCCAGTCCTCGAAACCGACCTGGCCGACCCGCTTTCCGCCGATGCCGACGCCTGCGTTGTTGATGACCAGGCTGACTGGGCGTTCGAACAGCGATTCGGCAAAGCGCGCAAGGTTTTCCACGTCCTCGCGGTGCGCCACATCGCAGCGGAACGCGTGCGCGGTGCCGGGATGCTTGCGTTCGATCAGCGCGACGGTCTGATCGGCGCGGGCCTCATCGATATCGGCGCAGATCACCTGCCCGCCGCGATCGGCGATCTCCAGCGCGAAGGCCCGGCCGATGCCGCTGCCCGCGCCGGTCACCACCGCTCGCGCGCCATGCGTGCGCCGTGGCCGATTGCCAAGGGGCAGCAGCTTTTCCAGTCCGAACATCGTCAGCTCACCTTCTCGGAGACAGTGCGGTCAGTCAGTGCCGCGCGAAGGAACTCGGCCGCGCGGGTCAGGGCCTGATCGGCTTCGGGCACCAGGGTCGGCAACGCCTGGAAGACGTGCACCTGACCCGGCCAGACTTCTAGTTCGCAGCTGCCGCCCGCGGCGCGCACCGTTTCGCACAGCGCTCGCGCGTCGGCCCTGAGCATTTCGGTGCCGCCGACCTGAACGAGCATGGGCGGCAAGGGGATACCCTTCGGCACGGTCAGTCGCAGCCGGGGCAGGTCATCTGGCAGGCCCAGGGTGTACTCGCGGGGCATCCGGCTCGCGGCCGCCGCCGAGATGAGCGGATCGCGGTGCTGCCGTTCCTGTTCGGCGGCCAGCTGCAAGGTGAGGTCGAACAGCGGCGAGAACATCGCCACGGCCGCCGGTTGCGGGACGCGGTGACGGTCGTTCTCGATGAGCAGGTCGAGCGCGAGATGCCCGCCCGCCGAATCACCGGCGATCACCAGGTCGTTCGCGGCATACCCGCGGTCGAGCAGCCAGCGGTAGCCGGCCTCGATGTCGTCGGCCGCCGCCGGGAAGCGGTGTTCCGGGGCGAGCCGGTAGTCGACGACGAACACCGGGAGTCCGGTCTTGCGGGACAACTGCGCGGCCAACCCGCGGTGGGTGCGGGCCGAGCAGATGACGTAAGCACTGCCGTGGATGTAGTAGACGGCGCGCTTGCCGAAGGAGACGCCGGGCGCGCGGACCCATTCGCCGCGCACCGCCCCGGACCGAACCGGAGTGACGGCGGTGCCGCGTGGCACCGGACCGCCGACGGCCATGAAGGTGGCGACCAGCTTGCGGGCGAACCAGACTCCCGGAGCGTTCATCGGCACCGCGTTGTTCAGCGGCCGCAACCCCACCTGGGTGACCGCCGCGGCCACGGTGGCCCGCATTGAGGCTGCGGTGGGCACCCCGGGGATCGAGGTCCTCGTTGACCTTGTCATGCGTTCAGGATCAGTGATGAATGTGCCAGTTGTCAATGGCACATTTGTTGCAGGCTGATCGCGATGGGCCTTGACCTGCGAAAATGACCGCGTACCAGCAGGTCTGCTGGTACCGCGGTCGTTGGTTGGTTCGGCGGTCAGCGGGCTTTGCGCAGGCCCAGGTACTGCAGGGCGGCGAAGCCACCGACGGTGGCCGCCTGCATGACCGTCCAGATCGAACCCACCAGATTCAGGTCGAGTGCGCCTTCGAGGAGGGCGACGAGGCTGACCACGACCCAGGCGGCGTTGCCCGCGATCACCACGCGGGTGGCGGTCGTGCTGATCGACTGCCGGGTGCCGATGATCGCCACCGCCACGCCGTACAGCGTCAGGAAGATCCCGATCGGAATGCCGATCCCGGTATCCAGGCCGAGCAGCGACTCCAGCGGCTTGGCGAGGGCGAGGTAGGCCAGGCCGTTGACGCCGGTGACCACGGCATCCAAGCGGAGCGACAGGCGGAGCAGTTGCGGGCCGGGGGTCATGACGGCGGACAGGTAGGACGGGGCGGTGGTGGTCATGGCAGAGTTTCCTTCGGTGAATCAGCTTGGGGTGGAGCGGGTTTGATCAGGCTGCGGCGGGGACCTTGTCGAGGAAGCCGTACACGTTGGCGAACCGGCCGTCCTCGACGATGGCCACGTCGAAGCCGACGATCACCGCGGCTTCACCCGCGGGGCCGAGCTCCCAGGTGAACCGGACCTGGTCGTGGTGGGCGTCCACCGGGCCGGCCAGGCGGAACGTCCAGCCGGGGAATTGTGCTTGCGCGGCGGCGATTCCGGCGTCGATGGCGTCGTGTCCGGCGACCGCCATCAGCGGGTCGGTGTAGCCGGCGGTCTCGGTGAAGACCCGGGCGACGGCGGCCTTGCGGTCGGCGGCGTCGGTGGTGTTCCAGGCTTCCAGGTACTGGGCGACGATGGTGTTCATGATGAGCTCCTTCGGGGCTGTGATCTGCGGTTTCGCTGTCGTTCTTGCTGACAGGAACTACGTTATGGCCGCAGGGGGGTGCCCCGAATCAGTCATCTATAAGTACTTTTCGGCGAGGTATACGTACGTCGCCGGTCAACCGCGATCAACGGGACGTGTGGCGTGCCTACTCGCACGATGCCGCAGCTGTGTCCCGTTGGTCGAAGAGGTCAGTAGCCTCGGTCCGGATCGATAGGCGCCAGAAGGTCTTTGCCCGTGACGAACCGTTCGACGTTCGCGCCCGCATGGTCGGCGAAAGCGGCGAGCCGCAACTGCGGTGGGTTCGAATCATGCGGCGTCACAATGGCGTTCGGGAGAACCCAGAGCGGGTGGCCGTCCGGCAACGGCTCTGGCTCGGTGACATCCAGCCCGGCACCCGCGATGGCGCCGGAGGCGAGTGCGGTGACCAAGGCGTCGGTGTCGATCAGACTGCCGCGAGCGATATTGATGACCCACGAGTGCGGCTTCAGGCGGGCGAGCACGTCCGCGTCGATGAGATGGTTGGTCGCCGGGGTGGCGGGGGCGGCGACGACCACGTGGTCGGTGCGTGGCCACACCCGGGAGAGGTGGTCGGTGGAGATCGTTTCGACCGTGTCGGGAATACCGGGTCCGGTGACCGGGCGGCCGGACCGGTTGACCGCGATCACGTGCGCCCCGAGCGGGGTGAGCATGGGAATCAGCGCCCGCCCGATACCGCCCGCGCCGACGATGGTGACCGTCTTGCCGCGCAACGAACCGATGTGCGGAATGAAGTCCTGTTGCCGCCAGCTGGCCGCGCGCAGCTGCTCGGGCAGATAGCGCACCCCGGCCAGCAGCAGCATCAGCGCGTGCTCGGCCACGCTGGCCGCGAAAGCGCCTGCGGCGGAAGTGAACTGCACCTTCGGATGGGCGGCGATGACGCCCGCGTTGAACCATTCCTCCACGCCCGCGGCGGGTAGTTGGACCCACTCGATCGTGTCCGGCAACTCCTTCGGAAACTGTCCGGGAGTGCCCACCCAGATCAAGCCCCGCGCCTCGCGGAGCTCGGCCACCGTCGCGCCGCCGTCCGTGACCGCCTTCGCCAACAGTGCGGGAGGCGGGTCGGTCGGCCCGATCGCTATCGCTACTGCCGGTCGGCTCATGGATAGACCTCCTTCGGAGCAGTACAGCGGATGCGCAAGGCGCCGGTGACAACGCCGCAGCGACGTTATCACCGCCGCCATCCGGCGCAGTACCGCCCCGGCCTGCGCTTCTCTTGCCGCCATGCCGCGCACCGTTTCGCGCCGCGCGCTCGAATTCGCCAGCCATTCCGTGCGCGCCGAGAGAATTGGTGCGCGCCAGCTCGAGCATCCGACGAAGACGTGCCGAGAGCGCTCCGGTGTGACTGCTGCATCCTTCGAAGGCGCGCACAAGTTTGCCTGGCGCGCGTGATTTTGCTGGCTGATTCGTGCGCGCCGGGAGAATTGGTGCGCGGGTGCTCGGCCCAGCGGGGTGGGTCAGTCTTCGTCGAGGTCGGTTTCCTGGTCGAGGTCGGCGTCCACCTTGTCGCGGTCGGCCCATTCGAGCAGTTGGTCGATCTCGAAGACCGAGTCGTCGATGCCCTCGTGCAGATCGCCTAGTTCGGCGAAGCGGGCGGGGACGGTTTTGATGGTGAAGTTGCGGGGGTCGACGTCGGGGATCTCGTCCCAGCGGATCGGGGTGGAGACGGTGGCGGTCGGCACGCCGCGGACCGAGTAGGCGGCGGCGATAGTGTGATCACGGGCGTTCTGGTTGTAGTCGACGAACAGCAGTTTCGGGTCGCGATCCTTGCGCCACCAGGTGGTGGTCACGTCGTCGGGTGCGCGGCGTTCGACCTCGCGGGCGAAGGCGAGCGCGGCCCGGCGCACCTCCTTGAACCCCCAGTTGGGTGCGATGCGAACGTAGATGTGTAAACCCTTGCCGCCGGACGTTTTCGGCCAGCCGACCGCGCCGAGCTCATCGAGCACCTCGTGCGCGACCCCGGCCACCCGCTGCACCCGCGACCACGGGCAGTCCGGCATCGGATCCAGATCGATGCGCCACTCGTCGGGGCTCTCGGTGTCGGCCGCGCGGGAGTTCCACGGATGGAACTCGACGGTCGACATCTGCACCGCCCAGATGACATCGGCGAGCTCGTTCACACAGAGCTCGTCGGCGTGCCGGCTGTAGCGGGGAAAGAAGACGCGGACCGTGTTGATCCAGTCCGGCGCGCCCGCGGGCAGCCGCTTCTGATGCACCTTGTCCCCGGCCAGGCCCTTCGGGAAGCGGTGCAGCATGCACGGCCGATCGCGCAGCGCGCGGACGATGCCGTCGCCGACGCTCAGGTAGTACTGCACCAGATCGAGCTTCGTCGCGCCGGTCTCCGGGAAGTACACCCGGTCCGGGTTGGAAATGCGGATCGTGCGGTCGCCGACATCCAGTTCGATGGCCGACGCCGCAGCCTTGCTGGCCACGCGTCCGACGATAGCCGACAAGCCACCCTGCTCGCCGTCCGAAAACGCGCTCCACAATGTGCTGCATTCTGGTATGCATGAGGGTATGAGCAAGGCGACGCGTGTGACCGTGACGCTGGATCCGCAGGTGGCCGAATGGGCGAAGCAGGCGGCCGACCAGCAGAATCGCAGCCTGTCCGCAGTCATCAACGCCTCCCTGCGCTCCGCGCTGGTGCACGACAGCCTGGCCAAGCTGGCCGTCGACGACGCCGCCGAACAAGCCGCGGCCTACGACGACCTGAACGTCACCGAGGCGGCCGAAACCGACGCCCGCCGCAACCGCGGCGCGGCATGAGGCGCGGCGAGGTCTGGCGTTACTCCCCGGCACTGCGCGACGGCACCCCGCTGCCGCGACGCATGTCGGTCGTGCTCGTCTCCGACTCCGCGGTGATCACCTCCCCGTACCGCTGGCTGCACGTCGTCCCGCTGCGCGATGCCGACCCCGGCCACGTCCTGGCCACGCACACCGAACACGGCTGGGCCGACACCCTCGAACTACACCGCGCCTACCGCCCCTGGCTCACCGAGCAACTCGGCGAACTGACAACCAGCGAATCCGAATCACTCGACGCCCGCCTCCGCGCCACCCTCAGCCTGTAATCGGTCCTTCGCTGCGCGCGAACACAGCGGTGACCGCCCGTGCTGCGCGCACACTGGATCTCATGAGAAAACTGCTACAGGCAATTCGAAGATTGTTGGGCGGCAAGGTGACCACCGGAGGCGGTCGACCAGGTCGTGAAGGCGGCGGTGGCACCGCAGGCGTCCGCGAACCCCGCAGGCCATTGCCGCCGGACAACCACCTGAGCGCCACCCGCCGAATCGAACCCGACCCGAAGACGATCACCTTCCCCGACTCTCGCCACTGATCCTTGCCGCCCCCTGGACCACAGACCAAGCGACAGATAGGTCGCCTTCGCACACCTGCTTCTTCCTTCGCATACCCCTCAGCACGCCACGAGATATGCGAAAGAAGAAGGAAGTGTGCGAAGAGGCCTGGCAGCAGAATCCGCACCCACACTCGGGATCCGCACTGACTTCAGGGCCCTATTCCGAGTGCGGATCCCGAGAGAGTGCGGATCTTGGGCAACACGAGCGAGGGGTCGGTTCGCGGGGCTGATCGACAACCCAACCGCCGCCTACCGACGACCTCTCTTGTGTCCGAAGCGTTTGTGCCGCAACCACAGCCAGATGACCACCTCGGGAACGCGACACCGCGCACCTGAGGTGCACCTAAAGCCGGGTACGGCACACGACGCGCCCAGCACTACTCACGGGAAAACCTGGGTAGGTCTTCAGTTCACTGGGCTGGTCGCGTTGGGTCGTCCTTAGCTGTACTCACCCGGTAGGTGCACCCATCCGGGGAATGATCGAGTAGTGCTGAGCACGTCGCCTGCCGTACCCGACCTTCTCTTCCGCAGCCCGGGATGGGCAACGCTCGAGTTCCGGCGTGAGGACTGGCTGTGGTCCCGTTGAGGGAGCTTCCGGAAATCGAGACGAGTCAAATGGTGGTTGAGCGCAATCGAGGCGAGTCGAATGGTCGCTGTTGAAGATCCTTTAGCGACCATTCGACTCGCCTCGATGGCTTGGCCCGCCTAGGTGACGGATGCGAGGGCGAACGGGAGTACCGCGTCCGCGCCCGCAGTGCGCAGGGCATGGGCGGCGAGGGTGAGGGTCCAACCGGTGTCGGCGAGGGTGTCTACCAACAGGATCGGGCCTTCGACGTCGGTGAGGTCGGGGACGTCCCAGGAGTCGAACAGGCCCGCGACGCGGTGTGCGGAGTTGGCGGCCGACACTGGTGGGCGGTCCGGGCGATTCGGCAGTGTGCCGAGGTCGTTCAGGCGGCCGATCTCGGCGAGCCCCGCCGCGAGCGTGGCGGTCAGCACCGGGTAGCGGGGGGATTCCAGGGCCAGCACCGACGTCGGCCGGGTGGTCCACTTCCAGTCGCGCAGCACGGCGACGCAGGCTTCGAACACCTTCTCGGGGATCGGATCATCAGGCCCGTCGAGCAAGGTACGCAGGCGCTGACCCCAGCCGAGGTCGGTGAGCCTGCCGAGTACGCGACCGGTCTCGGCGCCGCCGGTGATCTTGCCGGACAACGGAACACCGAGCTTCGCCATGCCGGTCGGCCACTGCTTGCGCGGGCTCAAATCCAGGCCGGGACGGTCGAGGCGGGCCCGGGTAGCGGCGACCGCCTCGGCGTCCACCGAGACATCGGGCCGGGTGCCGGTGCAGTTGTCGCAGCGGCCGCACCCTGGCGAATCCACTTGCCCGGCAACCAATCCCGGATCATCGAGCTGACTGCGCAGGAACACCATCCGGCAGGCGCTCGTCGACTGGTAGTCGACCATCGCCTGCTGCTCGACCTCGCGGGCTTCGGACAGCCGCTCGTAGCGTTCGGTGTCGTAGGTCCACGGCTGGCCGGTGGAGAGCCAGCCGCCGCGCACCCGGCGCACCGCACCGTCCACATCCAGCACCTTGAGCACCATCTCCAACCGGGAGCGGTTCAGCTCGACCAGCGGTTCCAGCGCGACCGTGGACAAGGCCCGGTCGGTGTCGAGCGCATCGAGCACCGAGCGCACGATGTGCTCGCGCGGAAACGCAACGGAGGCAAAGTAACTCCAGATCCGCGCGTCCTCCGGCCCGGGCAGCAGCACCACCTGGGCGCTCTCGGTCGCGCGGCCCGCACGACCGACCTGCTGGTAGTAGGCGATCGGCGAGGACGGCGCGCCGACATGCACGACGAAGCCGAGGTCGGGCTTGTCGAACCCCATCCCGAGCGCCGAGGTGGCGATGAGCGCCTTCACCTCGTTGTTCAGCAGCGCCGACTCCAACGCCTCGCGTTCGGCGGGATCGGTCTGTCCGGTGTAGGCGGCGACGGTGTGCCCATGCGAGTTCAGCACGTCGGCCAGGTCGTGCGCGGCGGCGACGGTGAGCGTGTAGACGATCCCGGATCCGGCCAGCGTGCGCAGGTGGCCGCTGAGCCAGGCGGTGCGTTCCACCGCGTCGTCGAAGCGCACCACCGAAAGGTGCAGCGACTCGCGATCCAGCGTGCCGCGCAACACGAGGGTGTCGGTGCCGATCTGGGTGGCGACGTCGGTGACCACCCGGTCGTTCGCGGTCGCGGTGGTGGCCAGCACCGGCACGTCGGAACCGAGGTCGGCGATCAATGTCCGGATCCGCCGATAGTCGGGCCGGAAGTCGTGACCCCAGTCGGAGACACAGTGCGCCTCATCGATCACCACGAGACCCGCGTCGGCGGCGAGCTTCGGCAGCACCTGATCGCGGAAGTCCGGGTTGTTCAACCGCTCCGGACTGACCAGCAACACGTCGACCTCGCCGGACGCGACCTGGGTGTGGATCTCGTCCCATTCGGTGACATTGCCCGAATTGATGGTCGCGGCAACCACACCCGCCCGTTGCGCGGCGGCGACCTGGTTGCGCATCAGCGCGAGCAGCGGCGACACGATCACCGTCGGCCCGCGCCCGGCCCCGCGCAGCAGCTTGGCGGCGATGAAGTAGACCGCCGACTTACCCCAGCCGGTGCGCTGCACGACCAGCGCGCGGCGCCGCTGCACCACCAGCGCCTCGATCGCGGTCCACTGATCCTCGCGTAGCCGAGCGTTGGGTCCGGCCAGCTCGCGCAGCAGGTGTTCCGCGCGCTCGCGAAGGTCGGGTGCGGTGAGGTCGATCGCCGGGACATCGGTCGCCGTGGTCATGCGCTCCATCGTGCCCGACGGTACCGACAGGAACCGCGCCCGTCGCGCGCGCCCGCCCCGGCCGTGCATGTTGTGAGTGATACCGCGTGAATCGATACCGGTCGGACTCTCGGTATGCGCCGTGATGTGTCTTACACTGCGTGGATCGCCGCTATGTTGCCGAAATCCCCGGCCCACGGCGGCGTTCACCACAAGTGAGTGCGGTTCGAGACGATACGAGGCTTCCTTCAGACGCCGAGGACGAGTCGAATGAGCGAGCGAGTCAGGTCATATCTGCGGTTGCTGCGGGACTGGTGGCGCGATGGCGTCGACTACCGCTGGGTCGTGAACGCCCTCGCCGACCGCTCGGCGCTCGGCGTGGTGAAGTTCGCGATCGGACTGTGCGGGCTGGCGACGCCGCTCGTCAGCGTGCTGACCGTGACGTCGTCGGCGGGCCCGCAGAGCGTGCTCGGCCGGACGGTGCTGTGGTGCATCGTGGCGGCGGCCGTGGTGTGGGTCGTGCGCTGGTGGTGGTTGCCGTGGCCGAGCAGAGTCGAATCGCTGACGTTGGTCGCGGTCGGCGACCTGTGCATCACAGTGGTCTGCGTGCTGAGCCCCGGCTATGTCGTCCGTTCGGTCGGGATGATGTTGCTGCTGATAGTCGGCATCTATGTCAGCGCCTTCCACAGTCCGCAGGTCCTCGCCGGGCACACGGCATGGTCGTTGGCGTCGGCCGCGGTGCTGTCGATTCCGCTGTTCGGCGTCGGTGACGCCGCGTCGGCGGTGATCATGATCCTCGGCATGGTCGCGGCCACGGTGGTGCCGCCCGGGTTGCAGTTCTGCTACTGGGTGCTGCGGACCGACATGCTCTCCGATCCATTGACGACGCTGTTGAGCAGGCGCGGATTCGAGTACCACTCCGCGATGATCGTCGGCGGCACCGGCGGGCCGGTGCCGGTCTGCGTGATGATGGTCGATCTGGATCGTTTCAAATCCGTCAACGACACCTTCGGGCACTCCGCGGGCGACAAGGTGCTGGTGCGTACCGCCGATCGGTTGCAGCGCGCGGCGCCCGCGCACAGCATCGTTTCCCGACTCGGCGGCGAGGAGTTCGCGATCGTCGCGCGCCTGCCTGTGCCGACCGCGGTCGCCGCCGCAGAGCGATTGCGCAACGCCGTCGCCGAACCCGTCGGGTCGATCTCGGTCACCGCGAGCATCGGTATCGCCGTCGCCGACGCGGGTGCCGACGGCTACCGCCGCAGCCGTCAGCTGGTGCAGGATCTGATCCGGTGTGCCGACAGCGCGATGTATCAGGCGAAACAGCGCGGCGGCAATACCGTTGTGGTGGAGCACATCACCGCGCTACAGGGCATCGACAACCACGATTCGATCCGGCCGATGTGAGGATCGGGCTCCGCCACAACAACATCCGGCACTGCTGGGTCAGGCGGTCGCCGCGGCGAGCGTGATCAGGCGGGCGCGGATCAGGTCGGGACGTTCCTCGGCGATGAAGTGACCGCAGTTCGCCACCC
Source organism: Nocardia sp. CA-128927 (assembly GCF_050955855.1). Taxonomy (NCBI): domain Bacteria; kingdom Bacillati; phylum Actinomycetota; class Actinomycetes; order Mycobacteriales; family Nocardiaceae; genus Nocardia; species Nocardia sp. CA-128927. Next base: position 2,686,815 of record NZ_CP192087.1, read on the forward strand.
GCTCCAACGTGTAGTCGTCGGCCTGCGCGGTTTCGGCGGCTGCCAGGGAGTGGTGCACGGCACCGTCGTCGACACCGAACAGCGCACGGATCGGGATGGTGGCGCGACGGGTTTCACCATGCCGGGCGCCGCGTGGGAATTCGCGGAGCAGAAAGGTGCGATAGGTGTCGACGCCTGCGCTGGCGACGACCGGATCGCGGAACCGATCGCTATAGGCGCGAACCACTTCCGGACCGAACTCCGCACGATTCTTGACGCCCTTGCCGAGCATCACTTCCAGTATCCGGGTGCGCTGTTGCAGGACTTTGCCGAAGCTCGCGACCACCGGTTGATAGAGCAGGAATCGCCACAGATGCGGCAGGAAGCTGCGCGGTGTCTGCCACGGATGAGCGATGTTCAGCACCAGATATCCGTCGAACCGCTCGGGCTCCCGCAACACCATGAGGTGGCCGATGTAACCGCCCCAATCGTGGCCGATGAGCAGCACCCGATCGAGCTCGAGCGCATCGATCAGCGCCAGGACATCAGAGGCCACATCGTCTTTGGCCCACCGATGCGGTGCCGGACCGGACCAGCCGTAACCCGGCAGATCCGGTGCGATGACGCGCAAACCCTCCGGCGGATCGGCCAGCAGATGGCGATAGGCATAGTGATGTTGCGGCCACCCGTGCAGCGCGAGCACCGGCCGACCGTCCGCCGGTCCGGCCTCGGTCACGTGGAAGCGGACGCCGCGCGCGGTGACGAAGGATCGGCGAACGCCCGGAATCGCCGGGGGATCGGCCGCTTCCGACACTGTCGACGTCGCTGAGCCGGAATCACCTTGCTGCTGGCGCATACCCGATGGTAACCAGCGGCGACGAGTGCGGTCGCCGCCCTGCACGGGCAACGGCGCGGCATTCATCGCGAAATGACCATGAACGACGGAGAATAGGGCGAAGAGGATTCCGGCACCGGAGTCCGCGCAGGAGGCCAACCATGTCGAGCCAATACCAGCCGCCGGCGGGCTGGTCGCCGCCGGGCGCCCAGTTCCAGAGTCGCAGCGGCTTCGGCCGGACGCTCACCGGCACGCTGATCTCGCTGGTGATCACGCCGATCGGGATCGGGCTAGCCGCGCACGGCGCGCTGGACACCAGGCAGTGGGTCATCCTAGGTAGCTCGGCCGACCGCTGGGCTTCGAACTTCCAGATCATCGGCGGCGCGGTGCTGCTGTTCCTGGTGGCCGCGCTGGCGGCGTTCTCCCCGGTGGGCACGGCGATCGCAGGCCTGGTGTGGGGCTTGATCCCCGGGGTCCTGCACATCCTCTTCCCGGAGGACACCTACAAGCAGATCGAGAATCTGCCCGAGCTGTCCGACGATTTCCATCTCGCACTGCACAATTGGGTTTTGAACGGCTTCGCGCTACTCACCGGCATGTTCTTGCTCGGCGCGGCCTTCGCGGCCACGCTGCGGCGCAGGTGAATCGAGGCCGCGCCCACATCTGGTGGGCGCGGCCCGAATTCAGCCCTTGACGCAGAGCACCTGCCGCAGCGTCGCGACGACGTCGACCAGGTCACGTTGTGCGGCGATGACCGCATCGATGTCCTTGTACGCGGCCGGGATCTCGTCCACCACGCCCGCGTCCTTGCGCGATTCGACGCCCTCGGTCTGTGCGACCAGGTCGGCGACGGTGAACTGCTTCTTCGCCGCGTTACGGCTCATCCGCCGACCCGCGCCGTGCGAGGCCGACTGGAACGAGGCCGGATTTCCCTTGCCGCGCACCACATATGAGCGGGTGCCCATCGAACCCGGAATCAGCGCGAGATCGCCCGCGCCCGCCCGGACCGCGCCCTTACGGGTCACCAGCATCGGGATGCCGTCGATGAGCTCCTCGGCCACATAGTTGTGGTGGCAGGAGATCGGCTGTTCGAAACGCACCTGGCGCGTGGCGAATTCGTCGCGCACCGCCCGGCACACCAGGGCGAGCATCACCGCGCGGTTACGTGCGGCGTACTCCTGCGCCCAGGTGAGGTCGCGACGGTAGGCATCCATTTCCGGTGTACCGGAAAGGAATACGGCCAGATCGCGATCCGGCAAATCGACGTTGTGCGACAGCGTCCGCGCCACGGCCATGTGCCGCTCGGCCAGCTCCTTGCCGATATTGCGGCTGCCCGAATGCAGCAGGATCCACACCGCGTCGTCCTGGTCGAGACAGACCTCGATGAAGTGGTTGCCGCCGCCCAGGGAGCCCATCTGCTTGTGCGCCTTGGACTCTCGCTTCTGCACGCCCTCATCCAGCGAGGAGAACGAGCCCCAGAAGCTGTCCCAGCCCGCCCGCAGCGTCGCGGTGCTCGCGCCGAGCGCGGAAACCTCGCCGCCCAGCTTGGTCACGTTGACCGCGCTGTCGTGCGCGTTGAAGCCGACCGGGACCGCGGCCTCGATCCGGGACCGCAGCGAACGCAGGTCGTCCGGCAGATCCGCGGCGGTGAGGTCGGTCTTGACACTCTCCATTCCGCAGCCGATGTCCACCCCGACCGCGGCCGGGGACACCGCGTCCTTCATCGCGATCACCGAGCCGACCGTCGCACCCTTGCCGAGGTGCACGTCCGGCATCACGCGGACGCCATGGACCCATTTCAGCGCGGCGATATTCCGCAGCTGCTGCAGCGCGGCCTGCTCGACCGCGTGCTCTTCGGCCCACATAAGCGTCTGCGCGCGGGTGCCGCGCAGCTCGACGGGAAACATTCTCGATCCTTTCGTTGGTATTCCTGACCAACGGTAAAGATCGAAACGGCCGAGTGCACTCGAATAAATACGCGGGGCGGTCGAGTATTTCTACTGGGCGGGGGTGCGCGGGTAGGCATCCTCGGCGTTGATGTGCGCGATGCCAGCGGCCAGGCGTTCGGCGTCGGCGGTGGTGATCAGGTCCTCGGCGATCCATTCGTCGAGCAGACTGCCGAGGCCGCGGCGCCACCAGAAGGCGCCCAGAAAGTGCAGTTCCGGCAGGCCGTAGCCGTCCGAGGAGTAGCACAGCGAGTGGAACGGGGCGAGTTCGAGTGCCTCGGCCAGCACGGATTGGGCGCGGTGCCCGACGTAGGGGACGGTGAGTCCGATATCCATGCGGACATGTCCGAAAGCGTGCGCCAGGTAGGCGGCGTTGCGATGAAACGGCCAGCAGTGCAGCAGCATCACCGTGAGGCCGGTATTCGCGGTTTTCCGGAGAAAGTCGGTGAGCAGCAATGGATCCGCGCGATGTAGCCGCAGGTCGGTATCGCCGAAACCGGTGTGGAATTGCAAGGGCAGGCCGAATTCGGCGCCGATGCGGGCGCCGAGGCCGACCAGCCAGCCGAGCAGATCCGGATCGTTGAGGCGGTGCTCGGGGATCAAGGTTTTCGGTGGTCGATCGCGCAGCGGGAAATCCAGGCCGCACCGGTAAGCGACGATTGTTTTGAGCCCGACGGCATTTCGGACACGATCGCGCAGGCGAGCTTCGATCTCATCGAATACCGTCTTGCCCGCGCCGACCTCGGCGATGACCTGCTCGGCGACCTGTTCGATGCGCACGACCTCGCGCACCTCGCCGTCGGTGAGTGGGCTGAATTCCGCTGTGCCGCCGCCGAATCCGGTGTCGAGGAACCAGCTGGTGGTGCCGGTGGCGCCGAGCAGTCGGACGGCGACCTCGCGCCAGCCGAGTTCGGCTCGGTGGGTCAGGTAGGCGTCCGGGCCGACGTGCGGCGGTAGGTCGAGTGCCGGTGCGCACCACCGGCGTACCGCGAGACCGATCGCGGAATCGAAGCTGCCTGTTGGTCCCTCGCTGAGTAGTCGCTCGAATCCGGGCCGGTCCAGATCGTGCGGGACGACGCCGTGACAGTGGTGGTCGGTGAGGGTGAGACCGTCGGTCAGCACGTCAGAACCGCCAACGGGTCAGTGCGACAAGTTCTTCCGGGCTGGTGCTCTGATAGCGGTCGGCCTCGGCGCGGCGCACGGTGAGCAGCGCGTCGTGCAGTTCGGGGCCCATCGCCTCGGCCAGCACCGCGGAGTCCGCCAGCCGGTCGGCCGCCTCGGCGGGCCGGGTGGGCAGTCTGCGGACGCCGGAGATCATCAGCTGTTCGGCATCGAATGCGACGGGATCGCCGCTGATTTCGGCGGGCAGGCGCAGTTCCTCGGCCACTCCGGCCAGTCCGGCGGCGATCACCGAGCCCACGATCAGATACGGATTACCGGTCGCATCAAAGCATTTGACCTCGGCATTGGCTGCCCATTCTTCGGTGCCGCGCACGCCGGTGACGAAACGTAATGCCGCCTCGCGGGTTTCCCGGCCCCAGCATTGCCAGACACCCGCCCATCGGGACGGAACGAGGCGCAGGAAGCTCGCTGGATTGCCTGCGCCTACCGCGACGAGTGCGGGCAGCTCGCGCAGCACCCCGGCGAGGAAAGCCTCACCCGTCCGGCGCATTCCATGCGGGCCGTCGCCGGTGGCGAACAGGGGACCATCGTCGTCCTGTGCGGAAAAGTGCAGGTGCGCACCGGAACCGGTGCCGCCCGGCTCGAGGCAGGGCGCGAGCAGTGCGCGCCAGCCGTACTGCAGGCTCACTTGCCTTATCGTGTGCCGCACCAGCACCGCGTCGTCGGCGGCGCCGACCGGATCGGATGGTTGGACGGACAGCTCCAGCTGACTCGGCGCGTATTCGGGATGGAACTGGTCGACGAGGATGCCTTGCCGGTCGAGGATCGCGACCAGTTCCCGTGCGTAGTCGGCGACTTGCCCGAGTCGCACCAGGCCGTAAGCGGGTCCGTCGACGGCAGGGGTGAAGTCCTTGGTGTCGTCCTGCCCAACAGACCATTCGGTCTCGAACGCCATCGAGAGCTGAATCCCGGCCTGTTGCGCCGCCTCGGCCTGCCGGGTCGCGAACCCGCGCTGACATGCGGCGAAAGGTGTTCCGTCCTGGGTGTATTTGTTCGTCGGCGCCCACGCCCAACCGGGCTGGCAGGCGAGCTCGGTCAGCACCGCCAAGTCCGGGACCAGCCGCAGATCACCGTCGGGTCCGCCGAGGTACTTGCCGACCGTCATCAGGTCGTCGAAGGCGAACGTCTCGAAGCAGGGTGACACCCCGACCCCGTGCCGCGCCGCCTGCGCCAACCGCCGCATCGGCACCGTCTTCACCCGGGTGATCCCGGCGTTGTCGACAAAGGTCAGCGCGACGATATCGGCGTCCAGCCTGCCGATCAGTGCTTCGTTGTCGCCGTCGGACGGTATGCGCTCCGGCATCGTGGGCATGAACATCAACGATAGTCGGCGGGCGGTACTTCGGCGGCGCGTTTCCAGCTGTGGCGGTTCGATCGCCCGGACCGTGTCGTCTGGATAGGCATGTCCGGGCTGCCGGGCCGATCACGATGTGCGCCAACGGATTCGCGCACAGATTCACTGTGCCCGTCGACGCGCTGCAGTCCACAGACGTCGAACATCCGCAGCGGCACGCATGGTTAGCTGCGGGCACGGACCGGGCCGCCGATGCTCGAGATCCGCGCTCTTTCTCCGGACCTGCACCCACTACGGGCGCCCAGAGCGGGTGCGGATGTTGCGGCGATCGCTACTTCGCGGGGAGGGCGGCGCGGATCTCGGCTTCGGTGGGGATCGAGGTGCTGGCACCGAGCTTGGTGGTGGCGAGCGCGCCTGCGGTTCCTGCCCAGGTCAGGGCGTATTCGGGGCCTTGGTGCCAGGCGGCGGCCAGTGCTCCGGTGAAGGTGTCGCCCGCGCCGGTGGTGTCGATGACGTCGACCTTGGGGCTCGGCTGGGACAGCTGTTTGCCGCCTGGTCCGCGATAGGTCGCGCCGTCCGCACCGCGGGTCACGACCACGTGGGCGACCGGGTCGAGGGCGGCGCCGAGCTGTTCGGCCTCACCCGAATTCACCACCGCCACATCGACATTCGCCCACAGTTCGGCCGGAAGGTCCTGAGTGGGAGACGGATTGAGCAGCACCGTGGTGCCGTTCGCGCGGGCGTGCCCTGCGGCGGCCGCCACCGTATCGATCGGAATCTCCAACTGGCACAGCAGAATATCGGCGGCGGCGATCACCTCGAGGTCCGCCGCGGTGAGCTCGGTCATCCGCGCGTTCGCGCCACCGACCACGATGATGCTGTTCTCGCCACCGCCGTCCACCACGATCGCGGCGACACCGCTCGGGCCCGCCACCGTCCGCAGCCGCTCGACCCCCACCGCCGAATCCGCCAGCACGCGCCGCAATTCGGCCGCGAACACATCGTCACCGACCGCCCCGAGAAACTGCACGGAACCACCGGCCCGCCGCGCGGCAATCGCCTGATTCGACCCCTTCCCGCCCGGCACCATCGCGAAGCCGGTACCGAGCACCGTCTCGCCGGGCACCGGCCGTCGATCCGTGGTCGTCACCAGGTCCATGTTGATACTGCCGAGCACCGCGATCGAGGGAACGTCCGTCTTTTCGGCCATGCCGTCAAAGCTAGTAGAGGCGCTGTTGTGTCTGCTGCGTCCACTGGTGCCCGTCGAACCAGCGGACGATGTTCGGATTCGTCGGGTCCGGGTACCAGCCGGGACCGGCGACCGGTGGGGGAAGGGTCTGGCGTTGGGATCTGGACCTGGCGTTGACCACGGCGAGACCGACGACCACGACGGCGATCACGAGCAACGTGACGAGTACCAGCTCGAAAACAACCACGTTGGTATGGGACCACAAGCTGTGGTCGGGGTGGTGCGCAGCGGTGGATTCTGCCTTGGACCGGGTCAGTAGGCTGTACCCATGACGGTAGGAACGACGACCGAGCCGGATGTCCGCGAGGTGGTGCACGAGGCCGCACGCAAGGCTCGGGTCGCGTCGCGGGTGCTGGCCCAGCTGACCACCGCGCAGAAGAACGAGGCACTGCATGCCGCCGCCGACGCGCTGCTGGCCGCGGCCGACGCGCTGCTCGACGCCAACGCCGAGGACGTGCACGCGGCGCAGTCGGCGAACGTCGAGGAGTCGCTGATCGACCGGCTGCGGCTCACCAAGGCCCGCATCGACGGCATCGCCTCCGGCCTGCGTCAGGTGGCCGGGCTGCCCGATCCGATCGGGACGATCGTGCGCGGCTCGGTGCTGCCGAACGGCCTCGAAACCCGCCAGGTCCGGGTGCCGCTCGGCGTGGTCGGCATGGTCTACGAGGCCAGGCCGAACGTCACCGTCGACGCGTTCGGGCTCACCCTGAAGTCCGGCAACGCAGTGCTGCTGCGCGGGTCTTCCTCGGCCGCGCACTCCAATGCCGCGCTCGTCGCTGTGCTGCGGGAATCTCTTGTCGCACAGAATCTTCCGGCCGACTCCGTGCAGCTGCTGCCCAGCGCGGGCCGGTCCAGCGTCACCCACCTGATCCAGGCGCGCGGCCTGGTCGACGTGGTCATCCCGCGCGGCGGCGCCGGTCTGATCAGTGCCGTCGTCCGCGACGCCACCGTGCCGACGATCGAGACCGGCACCGGCAACTGCCACGTCTACGTACACTCGGCTGCCGACCTGGACATGGCCGAGCAGATCCTGATCAACGCCAAGACCCGCCGTCCCAGCGTCTGCAATGCCGCCGAGACGGTGCTCATCGACGACGCGATCGCCACCATCGCGGTGCCCAAGCTGATCGAGGCGCTGGAACGGCACGGCGTCACCGTGCACGGCGACCTGCCCGGCCTGGTGCCCGCGAACAGCAAGGACTGGGGCGAGGAGTACCTCACCCTCGATATCGCGCTCAAGGTGGTCGACGGCCTGGACGCGGCCATCGAGCACATCAACACCTGGGGTACCGGGCACACCGAGGCCATCGTCACCGCTGAACTGGCCGCGGCCCGCGAATTCACCAGCCGAGTCGACGCCGCCGCCGTGATGGTGAATGCTTCAACCGCGTTCACCGACGGTGAGCAATTCGGTTTCGGCGCCGAGATCGGCATTTCCACGCAGAAGCTGCACGCCCGCGGACCCATGGCGCTACCGGAGCTGACCTCCACCAAGTGGATCGTGTGGGGCGACGGCCAGATCCGGCCGGTATAGGTAATAGGGAGCGAGCGGCGCTCGTTCCCAAGGAAGGACTGCACGTGGCCCCCACCCCCGAGACGACCCAGGAGCCGATCTTCACCTCGGTCGACGACGTGATCGATCAGCTGGCGACCACCGGCTACCTCGCCGACAAGGCCACCGCCACCTCGGTGTTCCTGGCCGACCGGCTCGGCAAGCCGCTGCTCATCGAGGGTCCGGCCGGTGTCGGCAAGACCGAACTGGCCAGGGCGGTCGCGCAGACCTCCGGCGCCGAACTGGTCCGCCTGCAGTGCTACGAGGGCGTCGACGAGGCCCGCGCGCTCTACGAGTGGAATCACGCCAAGCAGATCCTGCGAATCCAGGCGTCCAGCGGCCGTGACTTTTCAAAGAATGACTGGGAAGAAACGAAAGCCGACGTCTTCACCGAGGAATTCCTGCTATCGCGGCCGCTGCTCACCGCGATCCGGCGCAGCGATCCGACGGTGCTGCTGATCGACGAGACCGACAAGGCCGACGTCGAGATCGAGGGCCTGCTGCTCGAGGTGCTCAGCGATTTCGCGGTGACCGTTCCGGAGCTGGGCACCATCGTCGCCACCCGCAAGCCCTTCGTGGTGTTGACCTCCAACGCGACCCGCGAGCTGTCCGAGGCGCTCAAGCGTCGTTGCCTCTACCTGCACCTGGACTTCCCGGACGAGGAGCTCGAGCGCCGCATCCTGGCCAGCCGGGTGCCTGAGCTGTCCGCCGCCGTCGCCGCGCAGTTGGTGCGGATCGTGCACGTGTTGCGTGGCATGCAGCTGAAGAAGCTGCCCTCGGTGGCCGAGTCGATCGACTGGGGTCGCACGTTGCTGGCGCTCGGCATGCATGATCTGGACGACTCCGCCGTGCGGGCCACGCTCGGTGTCGTGCTCAAGCATCAGAGCGATCACCAGCGTGCGCTGGCCGAGCTGAAGCTGGCCTGAACCGATGTCCGCGCGATCGCAGCCCGCGCCCGATGCGGAACTGACCGCGCCGCACGGCCTGCCCGGCCATCTCGTCGGGTTCGTCGAAGCGCTGCGTGAGCGCGGTATTCCGGTGGGGCCCTCGGAAACCGTTGACGCGGGCCGGGTGGTCACGGTGCTCGACTTGCTCGACCGTGACGTGCTGCGCGAGGGGCTGGCGTGTTCGCTGTTGCGCCGGACCACGCATCGTGCGACGTTCGACCGGCTCTTCGATCTGTGGTTCCCGATCGCGATCGGGGAGCGCAGTGGTGCCCGCGACGAGGTCGAGATTCCCAGGACACCGACGGGTGAGGTAGACATCGCGGCGCTGCGCGAACTGCTCACGGAGTTGTTGATGCAGGAAGCGGGCGATGCTCGACTGGACGCGTTGGCCGCTCAGCTGGTCGAGCAGCTCGGGCAGTACCAGTCCGCGAGTGGGTCGTCGTTCTCGGCCTATCAAGCGTTGAAAGATGTTCAGCCACGGACCTTGCTGGCCAAGATCCTCGCCGGACTGGCCGCCGGGCCGGATACCAGTGCGTTCGACACCGAGATCACCCGGCGGGCCGCGCGTGGTCGCATCGACGCGTTCCGTGCGTCGGTGGAAGCGGAGACTCGGCGGCGAGTGGCCGAGCGGATCGGTCGTGAGCGGGTGGCCAGTTATGGTGTCCCGCGCCAATCCGAGGATGTCGATTTCCTGCGTGCCTCGGAATCCGAGCTGATCGAGATGCGGCGCAGCACACAGCGACTCGCGCGCATCCTCGCCTCGCGACTTGCGGTGCGGCGCAGGCATTCCCGGCGTGGTGAGATCGACCTTCGTAAGACATTGCGTAAGTCGATGTCGACCGGTGGCGTGCCCATCGATCTGGTGAACCGCAAGCCGCGGCCCGGTCGTCCGGAGCTGGTGCTGCTGTGCGACGTATCCGGCTCGGTCGCCGGGTTCAGCAACTTCACCCTGCTGCTGGTCAGCGCGTTGCGCGAACAATTCTCGCGGGTAAGGATTTTCGCGTTCGTCGACCAGACCGACGAGGTCACCCAGTTCTTCGATCCGCGCACGCAGCTGGACAAGGCGATGAACCGGATCTTCACCGAGGCGCGAGTCGTCGGGATGGACGGGCACTCCGACTACGGCAACGCGCTGGCCGGATTCGCCAGGGACTTCCCCGACGCCGTCACCGCCCGCAGCTCCTTGCTGATCCTCGGTGACGCCCGCACCAATTACCGTGACCCCGAACTGGAAACGCTGCGATCACTCGTGCGCACCGCCAAGCACGCGCACTGGCTCAACCCGGAGATGCAAACCAACTGGGGCTCAGGCGATTCCGCCGCCGACAAGTACCGCCAGGTGATCGAGATGCACGAATGCCGCTCCGCCAGCCAGCTGACCTCCGTGGTGTCACTCCTACTTCCGGTGTGAGGAGCGGACATGGACAACGCCCAACTCCTGAAGTACTGCCTCGCGAAACCCGGTGCCTGGCAGGACGAACCATGGGAAGGCGACGTAGTCGCAAAGGTCGGCGACAAGATCTTCGCTTTCCTCGGCGACACTTCGGTAGGCCTCAAGTGCGGCCGCACCCGAGAGGAAGCCGACGAACTGACCCGGGTGTACCCCGATGACGTCTCGGCCTCCGCCTATATCGGGCGATACGGCTGGAACGTAGTCAAGCTGGCTGGTGCCGTACCGGACGACGAACTGCAAGAACTAGTCGACCAGTCCTACGACGCGATCGTCAGCAAACTGCCGAAGTCCAAGCGTCCAACCGCCTGACCAGCTGAGAAGGCGCCCTGCCGCGGATCGGACCGGCACCATCAGCGTTCGTTAAGCGAAACATTGGGCGGTGCCGCAAGGATTGCGCACCATGGTGGAGAGAACGCCCAATGGTGTGGCGGCGGTGGAGGACAGCTATACGTTTCAGGTGGATCTGCGGGGGATCGTCGACTTACTGTCTCACCACCTGTATTCCAGTCCTCGGGTCTATCTGCGTGAGTTACTGCAGAACGCTGTCGACGCTGTTACCGCGCGTGCTCAGCAGGACCGGTTGGCGCCTACGGCGATTCGGATCGGCATCGATGCGACCGGCTTGCGGATCACCGATCCCGGGGTGGGGCTGACGGAGGCGGATGTGCACCGGTTCCTGGCGACCATCGGCCGATCGTCGAAGCGGGACGACATCGAGGGTGCACGGCGAGAGTTCCTCGGGCAGTTCGGCATCGGCCTGCTGGCATGTTTCACCGTGGCCGAGCAGATCCGCGTGGTCACCCGGTCCGCCGACGATCGCACGGCCGCGCCGGTCGAATGGCTGGCCGCAGCGGACGGCACCTACTCGGTGCGGCTGCTGACGCCCGCGGACCATCCCGATCCCGGTACCACGGTGCACCTGACGCCGCGGGCCGGCGCGGAATCGTGGTTCGTGCCGCGCCGGGTGATCGAACTCGCCCGCGAATACGGCTCATTGCTCCCGTACGCGGTGACGGTCGAGTCCGACGGCATCATCGTGCCGGTCACCGACGGACCGCCGGTGTGGCATCGCGACTACCCGTCGGCCATGGAGCGGCGCGACGCGCTGCTCGAATCCGGCGAGCGCACACTCGGATTCGATCCGCTCGACGTCATCGATCTGGACGCGGAACTGGCCGGTGTGAGCGGTGTCGCGTATGTGCTTGCACAGCCGGGCAATCCGGCCGAGAGCAGCGCGCACCGGGTCTACCTGAAGGGCATGCTGCTCGGCGACGCGGTGCGCGGACTGCTGCCGGACTGGGCATTCTTCGTGCGGTGCGTGATCGACACCGACTCGTTGCGGCCGACCGCGTCCCGCGAGGGGCTCTACGAGGATGAACGGCTCGCCATCATCCGCGAGGTGCTCGGCGACCGAATACGCGACTGGCTCACCGAGATCGCGGCCGAGCAGCCGCAGCGGTTGGCCGCGTTCCTGGCCGTGCATTCCCTCGGCGTCAAGGCGATGGCGCGCCATTCGGCCGAGCTGTTTCGGATCATGCTGCCGCACTTGAGTTTCGAGACCACCGATGGGCGACTCCCGCTGACGGAGTTCGCGCGCAAACACCCCGTGATCCGGGTGACCTCGACGGTGGAGGAGTTCCGTCAGGTGGCGTCGACCGCGGCGGCACAGGGGATCGGAATCATCAACGGCGGCTACGCCTATGACCGGGAACTGGTCGCGTCGTTGCCGCAGTTGTTGCCGGGTGTGGAGGTGATCGACCTCGACACCGACGCCATCACCGCCGCGTTGGATCCGGTCGACCCGGCCGAGGAACTGGCATTGACACCGGTCCTGTCCATCGCCCGCGCGGTGCTGGATCCGCTGTCCTGCGACGTGATAGTGCGTGCCTTCCAACCGGTTTCGGTACCCGCGCTGTACCTGGACGGACGCGGTGCGCGCAACGAACGCACCAGGGCGGAGACCGCGCTCGGCGCGAGCGAGCTGTGGAGCGAGATCCTCGGCGCACTGGATGCCGCGGTGCCGCGCGCCCAGCTGGTGCTGAACTATCACAGCCCGGTCGTGCGCAGGCTTTCCCGCATCGGCGATCCGGCCTTCCTCAAGACGGCGGTGGAATCCCTTTACGGGCAAGCGCTGTTGATGACCCACCGCCCACTGCGGCCCGCCGACACCGCGCTACTCAATCGCGCCTTCGGCGAATTCCTCAGCTGGGCAACGCAGCGCGCCGCAGGCACCGGCGAAGAGACGGAGTGAAACGTGGACACCGCCGAGATCAATGAGGCGCTGGCACAGGTCTATTCGTTGCCGCACGGACGACTACGCGTCGAACGGCTGGAAATGCTTGCGGCGGCGGCGAAGTCGGGCGCAGACCGGAACCTCGAAGGTCGAGTGCTGCTGGAGCTCGCCGAGTCCTACACCTACGCGAGCGAGCGCGATCTGGCGCCGGTCGCCTACGGCAGGCTGTTGCGGATCTACGACGAGTTCCCGGCCGAACTGGGCTCGCTGACGCATTCGGTGCACTGGTATCTCAAATGGATGACCTGGGGGCTGATCGACAATCCCGCGGTGCCGCTGCCGACCGTCTGCCGCTGGTTCGACGAGCTCGAAAACCGTTATCGCCAGCACGGTTACAGCCTGCGGCCGGTCCGCGCCTTGCGCGCCGAGTTGGCGCGAAAGCTGGGGGACGTCGAGGACGGTGCGCGGCTGCACGAGGAAGCTTTGGGGGCGCCGCGGGACGGCATGTCGGACTGCGACGCGTGCGAAAGCAACGAATGGGGCACCGGCAGAGCCGCTTTGGGCGACGACGAGGGTGCGCTCGCACACTGGCAATCCGTCATCGACGGCGATCGCACCTGCGCGGAAGAGCCACATCGCGTGCTCGCCCAGGCCCTGCTGCCCTTGATGCGCACGAGCCGCATCGCCGACGCCCGCGGCGCACATCTGACCGGCTACCCACTGGTCCGGCACAACGACAGTCTGCGGCCATCGGTAGCACTGCACATCGAGTTCTGCGCACTGACCGGCAACGAGGGTCGCGGACTCGAGATCCTGGCCGAACACGTCCGCTGGCTCACCGACCCCGGCGCCGATGTCGGCGCCCGACTGGCGTTCATCACCGGTGTTTGCGTGCTTCTGCGCAGGCTCGTCACCCTCGGCCTCGGCTACGTGCAGGTCGCGGGCGAGACGGTGGATTCGCTACTGGCAGAGCTCGATACAGAGATCGCGGGGTTGTGCGCGCGATACGACCTACGCAACGGAAACACGGCGGTCAGTACCCAGATCGCCGCGCGACTGGCGAGACAACCACTCCTGGAACGGCTTCCGCTTGGTCTACGCAGTAGATTTCCGCGGGCCAACGGGGTTTCGGCAGTGCCTGAGGCAGTAGAAGGCGCGGTGCCTGCGGGCGGCGATGACGCAGACGGCGAAGGCGCTGCGCATGGGAGTGACGCGGCTCGTCTGAGTGGAGCGGCCTTTACGGATCCTGCCCCTGCGGGCGGTGTCGCGCCCGCGGGTGGTGCGATTCCAGAGGGCGGTGTAACTGCTGCGGATGGGAGTCGTCCGGGCAGCGCGGCTGCTGCGAGCAGTACGGCGTTCACGGATGCCGGTGTCAAGGTAGCGGGGAGTGCCGCGACTGTGGGCGGTGTAGCCCCCGCTGACGGAGCGTCCTCGTCAGGCGGTTCGGCTCCCGCGAGTGGTCGGGTTGCTGCGGATAGTGCCGCTCGTGTGGGCATTCCGGCGGGTGGCGTCGTTTCAGTGGCAGGTTCTGTTTTCGGCGTTGGGGTCGGTTCGCCGGGCGCTGTATTCACCAGTGGCGTTGTACGAACGGCTGCCGCCTTCCCCGAGGAGTGGCCCGAGGGTCTCACCTCCGCTGATCGTGCCGCGGAGGTGCAGCGGTTGGCGGAGCTCGGTGCCGCCCGGCTGGCCGATGCTCCGGAGCAGGCCGAGGCTCGGCTGCGGGAAGCGTTGACGGTCGGTGCCGGGATACTGCCTGCGGAGCACTTGGCGCGGCTCAGTTCGCAACTGGTCATCGCGATCGCCGGACAACCGGATCGCGAGCTCGACCTGGCGGATGCGGCAGTGCGCGCCGCCGCCAGGTGGGAGGGGCTGTCCGAGCCGGATCTGTTGCACCACACCGTGATTGCCGCTCGCGCGTTCCATCGCGGACGGCGGCATGGTGAAGCCGTCGCGCTCTTCGAAGAGGCGACGGATGAGGTTCCTTATCCTCCGGCCGAACTAGCCGCGGTCCGTGCCCAATTCGGCGAATCGTTGAACGCGCTGCACCGATATCAAGACGCCGCACGCCAGTTCGCCCTGGCCGCCCAGCTGGTCGAGCACGATCCCGACCGCCGCGAACTGCACGCCGCACTCGCCATGTCGGCCGCCACCGCGCTGGACTACTGCGACCAGGATGCGGCAGCCGTGGCTGCATATCAGCGGGCCGCGGAACTGTTCGAAGACCTCGGGAACGTGGTGTCCCGGGCCCGCTGTGTGCGGTCGGCGGCCTGGCTGCAGTTGTGGGCGTCCGACACGGCACCGGGCAGGCCGTGGTTCAGCGCGATGCAGGCGTTGATCACCGAGTTGGACAGCGGCTCGTCCAACGCGGAGATAGCCGAGGAGCTCGCACAGACTCGCCGGGAGCTGAGCGAGATGCTCGACGCGGAGGACGGGTACTGGCTGGCGGGTGAATAGCGACCGGGGCGGCAGGTGTTCGAACGGTCGTCAACGGTCGACCGCGCCGCTCCTGGCCGCTCGCAGCCGACCAGTTAAGCTCAGCACTCATGCAAGAGACAGGTCGGCGCGGCCGCAAACTGGGCGTGATGGGCGGTACCTTCGACCCCATCCATCACGGTCACCTGGTCGCCGCCAGCGAGGTCGCGAATCGGTTCGCGCTCGATGAAGTGATCTTCGTCCCCACTGGTCAGCCCTGGCAGAAGGCGGATAAACAGGTCAGTCCGGCAGAGGACCGCTACCTGATGACCGTCATCGCGACCGCCTCCAACCCGAGTTTCTCGGTCAGCCGCGCGGACATCGACCGGGAAAAGGTCACCTACACCGTCGACACGCTGCGGGAGATGCGCGACCGGCATCCGGACGCCGAGCTGTACTTCATCACCGGAGCGGATGCGCTGGCCAACATCCTGACATGGCAGGATTGGGCCGAACTGTTCGAACTGGCGAGGTTTGTCGGGGTGAGCCGTCCGGGGTACGAGCTGAATACCGATCATCTCGAGGAGCATCTGCGCGATCTTCCGGCCGATGCGGTGACCATGGTCGAAATCCCGGCGCTGGCGATCTCGTCGAGCGAATGCCGTCGCCGCGCCGCCGAGAACCGGCCGGTGTGGTACCTCGTCCCCGATGGCGTGGTGCAGTACATATCTAAGCGGCACCTCTATGTGCCCGCAGGAGCGGAAGGTAGCTGAGTGAGCGAGCGTAGCGGGGGGCAGGCAGTGACCGAGCGTAGCGAGGGAACCGACAACACAGCTGCGAATGCAGTCATGCCGGAGCCGAGCGCCAGCGAGGTGCAGGCATGAGTGCATCTGTCGAGTCGGTCGAGATCGCGCAGGTTGCTGCACGGGCGGCGGACGAGAAGTTGGCGCTCGACGTGGTGGTGCTCGACGTGTCCGAGCAGTTGGTGATCACCGACTGCTTCGTCATCGCCTCCGCGCCGAACGAGCGTCAGGTGAACGCCATCGTGGACAACATCGAGGACAAGCTGCGCGAGGCCGGGCACAAGCCGGTTCGACGCGAGGGCACCCGCGAGGGGCGCTGGGCGCTGCTCGATTACGTCGATGTCGTGGTGCACGTCCAACACAACGACGAGCGCAATTTCTATGCGCTGGAACGGTTGTGGAAGGACTGCCCGGTGGTGCCGGTGGACGGCATCGGTGGACCGGACGCGCGGGCCGCGGCGGTGAATGGCGACGCGGAGAGCGACACCGAGTGAACGAGCGAGTCATCGGTAAGACAGTGTCGAGCGTCAGAGAGGCGCGGCCGTGAGTAAGTACGCCCACGTGCGCAACCTGATCCTGTTGCGGCACGGGCAGACCGAATGGAATGCCGCCGACCGGATGCAGGGTCAGATCGACACCGATCTCACCGAACTCGGCCGCCGTCAGGCGAAAGAGGCTGCGCGCGAACTGGTTTCGCACAACGCGATTGCCATCATCTCGTCGGATCTGCGCCGTGCCTTCGAGACCGCTTCCGCGCTGGCCGATCACACGTCACTCGACGTGGTGCCCGATCCGCGACTGCGCGAAACCGATCTCGGCGACTGGGAGGGGCTGACCCACCTCGAGGTCGACGCCGACTATCCCGGCGCGCGCCAGGCCTGGCGGCTCGACGCCACCTACCGGCCGCCGAACGGGGAGAGCAAACTCGAGGTCGGCGCGCGATCGCTGCCCGTGGTGCGGGAACTGCTTGTCGAGCGGCAGGACTGGCCCGGCCGGACTATCATCCTGGTGGCGCACGGCGGGCTGATCGCCGGCCTCACGGCCGCGCTGCTCGATCTGCCCCCAGCGAACTGGCCCGTCCTCGGCGGACTGGCCAACACCAGCTGGGTGCAGCTCAGCAGTCACGGTCCGAGCATCGACCAGCCCGGCTGGCGCCTTGACGTGTGGAATGCATCGGCGAAGGTGGCCCCGGATGTCCTCTGAAGATCCGATTCGGCAGGTGCCGGATGAACTGTTCCGGAAGGCGTCGGCCAAACCGGAACGTTCCGTCCCGGACGCGCTATTCGGCCCGCCTCCGGTACCGCCGGTGGTGGAGCCCGAAACTGCTGAGTCGGGCACGGACGAGGCCGAGGCGCCGTCCGAACCTGAAGGTTCCGCGCCCGCCAGTTCGGTTGATCCACCTCCTGATCGGTCGGTCGGCGAATCTTCTGCTGTGACTGCTGATTCTGTGGTGCGATCTGTTGAGGGTGAGGCGCGCGAATCAGATGGTGCCGCAGTGGATTCGGGCGAGGTCGCGGCGAAAGTAGCTGCTGCTGATGCGATCGCTCCGGCTGACTCGGTTTCGGCATCTGCTGGATCCGTTGCAGCTGTTGGCGCAGGTTCGGCGCAGACGGAAGGCGAGACTGCCGCCGCGGCCGCTGGTTCCGGTGCTTCGGCACCGGAATCTGGTGTCGGGGTCGACCCTGATTCGTCGGAAGGTGAATTCGCTACTGCGGTAGCGGGTTCCGCCGCTGCGAATGGTGTGTCGACTTCCGGGCGGCCCGTGCTGCTGGTGATCGCGGATTCGTTGTCCTACTTCGGACCCAAAGGTGGTCTGCCTGCTGATCATCCGCAGATCTGGCCGAACCTTGTTGGGGCCGAGCTGGATTGGGATGTCGAGGTGATCGGGCGGATCGGCTGGACCTGCCGGGACGCGTACTGGGCGTTGATCGGTGATCCTCGGGTGTGGGCGGCGGTGCCGCGCGCCGGTGCGGTGGTGTTCGCGGTCGGCGGCATGGACTCCCTGCCCTCGCCGCTGCCTACCGCGCTGCGTGAGCTGATTCGCTATGTACGTCCGCCCGCCTTGCGTCGTGTCGTCCGCTCGACCTACACCTGGCTGCAGCCCAAGCTGTCGAAACTCGGTCGCCCCGTTGCGCTTCCGCCCAAGGTGAGTGTCGATTATCTGGAGCAGTCGCGAGAAGCATTGGCGCACTTGCGACCCGAGCTGCCGTTCGTCGCGGTGCTGCCGTCCGTGCACAACTGTGATGCCTACGGGCGTGTGCATTCCGGACGTGAGCCCGCGGTCAAGGCGCTGCGGGCATGGTCGGCGCGCACCTCGGTGCCGCTGGTCGATCTCGGTGAAGCCGTGCGCGACAACATCTTCTCCGGCGACGCGAACCCCGACGGCATCCACTGGGGCTGGGCCGGGCACGCCGCCGTGGCCAACGCGATGGTCAAGACCTTGCAGGAGGTTCGGTAGTCCGTGGCCGTTGTGGTCGTGACAGATTCGTCCGCCAGCCTCCCTGCCGAACTCGCCGCCGAGCTCGATATCGCCGTCGTACCCCTCCATGTTCTGATCGGTGACCGCGCGATTCGCGAGGGTGTCGATCCAGTCGACATCGACTATGCCTCGGACACCGTGACCACCTCGGCGGCATCGCCGGGTGAATTGCGCGCCGTATACGAGCAGGCGTGGGAGCTCAGCGGCGGCGATGGCGTTGTCGCGGTTCATATTTCGCGCCAACTCTCGGGAACCTGGGAAGCGGGCAGGCAGGCCGTCCGCGATATGGACGCCGCCGACCAGGTGCGCCTCGTCGATTCGCTCGGCGCAGGCCTGGCCACCGGGCTGCCGGTACTGGCCGCCGCGCGCCGGGCCCGCGCCGGGTCGCCGCTGGACATCGTCTACGACACCGCGGTCGCCGCGTCGAGCCGAGCGCGCACGTTCATCCTGGTGAACCGCACCGAACAGTTGCGCCGCGGCGGCCGATTGAGCTCCGCCGCAGCCTTTTTCGGCAGCGAGTTGGTCTCCAAACCCCTGCTGCAGATCGTCGAGGGCCGCCTCGAACTCCGCGAGAAGGTCCGCACCCGCTCCAAGGCGTTCGCGAAACTCGTTGCGGCAGCGGTCGACGCGGCAGGCGAGGACGGTGCCGCCGTCGCCGTCCAGCACCTCGGCGCCGAAGACGCCGCCCAAACCGTCGCCAACCAACTCCGCGACCTCATCCCCGGCATCCGCGAACTCATCATCGCCGAATTCGGCCCCGCCCTAGGCGTCCACCTCGGCATAGGCGCGGTAGGCGTCCTGGTCCTCCCCGGCGGCGCCTAGCCCCGGTTGTTGCGCCGAACGTGACACGGTGGCGGCAAATCGCGGGGGAGCGCCGCCCTCATGTCCCGTTTGGTGGCTGTCTGTTCGGTGAGTGGCACATGGCTGTGGCGAAGCGCGAGAAGGGGTCTCGGTGGTGTGCCACTCACGGGTGATTGCTGGGGACTTGGCGGCAAGGTCAGTGGACTGCGGATGAGGATTGGCGGAGGGTTCGGGCGCCGATGCGGACGGCTTCCCAGTCGGTGTCGGGCCGACGCTCTAATGTCTGTGCCAGCCAGTGCGCTCGATCCTGTTGCTCGTGCTCCAGTAGGGCGAGGTCGATTTCGATACCTTCTGGCGGACCGGATGATTCGAATTCGCGGAGGCGTTCGTTCATCGCGGCCAGCAGGTTGCGGTCGAATTCGATGACAGCTGTGCGGAATTCGTCGGTCGGCATGCTGATCCGGCCGGTCAGGGGACCGGTGAATTCGATTTCGCTCTCCGGATCCACCGGGTAGCGCCAAGCGACGGTGACGGAATCGGAGCTGTCATCGACTGTTCGCCACCACCGCAGGTGCGGGCCGAACCAGAGGTAACCGGTGTCGAGGGTGCGGTCGCCGTACCAGGTCGACGCGGCGTCGACCTCGGGTGTGTCCGCCCACGACCAGGTTGTGGGTTCGGTGTCGACGAAGTCGAGCAGATCGGCGGGCACCGGCTCCAGTGCGCTCGGCAGCAGCGTCAGTACGTCTTCCCACAGGCGGGCAACGTAATACTCGACGTAACAGTCGTGCGGAGTCTCGCGGTGCCCGGCCTGGGTCCGCAGTAGCTCCGCGGTGCGCGCGGAGACGCGCAGGAGGTCATGGTCGCCGAGACCGATGTAGTACCAACCCTCGGTGAGCGCGAACCAGTGCAGAGTCCGGTACTGATCTCCCCACGGCCCGACTCGGTCCAGCGGCGTCAAGCCGAAACGGAATCGGATCACCCGCCAAGTTTTACACCTCCCAGCCCGCCACGCCCACCCACCGATCTGCGCGCCGTCGGCGAGTTGTGCACACCCCAGCAGTTATCAACAGGGCAGCTGAATTCCCTGTTCGGCCATGACCTTTCGCCGTCGCCCACAACTACCGTCGCCCCCATGTCACGACAGGACGAACGCGAGCGGATTCAGCGACGGCTGGGCGCACTGACCAGCCGCGTCGGCGCCAGCCGTACGGGAATCGCGGGTGCAGCCGAAGCCGCACGCCCTTTAGCCGGCCGCCGGGCACATCTGGCCAGTGCGCTGCCCGCGGCGGCTCGAGGATCGGGCGGCATCGGCGCATTGACGCGTGACCGACTGAACGAAGTCCGGTTGGCGCATGCGCGGACGTCGGTAGGTCTGGTGCCCGGCGCGGATTGGCGGTCGACTGGACCGGGCTCCGACGAACACTTGGTGGTGCCTGAGCGCGCGGGGTCGCGAGTACCGAGCGAGCCCGCGGTGACTGTCGCTGACAGCGTGGATCGGCGATCGGATGCCGCGCTGAGCCCGCTGCACTCCGAGCGATCGGGGTCGCGGATACACGACGAGTTGTCAGCGGCTGCCGTTCGCGGTGTGGATGAGCGATCGGGTGACGTGGGCTCGGGTGCGAGTCAGGTGGGTTCGGAGTACACAGCGTCCTGGGTACGCGCGCAGCCATCGGAAGACGCGGATCGATGGTCGGGTGAGGAGGGATCCTCGGCACTTTCGATGAGCCTGGCGTCGCAGGATCGAGTCGGCTCGTCGGTGGATGGTGTGCGGAATGTGACCCGGCCGTGGGGTGAGGTGGATTCGGGAGGCCTGACGCATTTCGACCGGGTGGGATCGGAGGCGGATGTCGAGTCGCCGGTGGATCGACAGGTGGATGCGGTGGTTTCCGTTGTGCGCCGGGCACCTGCTCGATGTGCGGGGCGGTGGGATCTCGCGGAGTTGCCGTCCGAAACGGAAGCCGAGGCCGATGACGACGAGGATGACGATTTCGGTGAGGTGCGTTCGCCGAAGTGGTTAGACGATCCTGCTGCGGGTGCGGGGTGGCGGGATCGGATTGTGCCGGAGCGGTTTCGGGGGATTCGGCTCGATCCGGGACGCCGGGGTTTGTGCACGCTGCTGGCGATCGGGGTGGTGGCGATGGTAGTGGCCGCTGTTGTCATATTCCGCGAGCGGCCCGTTGCTCGACCGGTGCCACCGTTGCCTGCGGTGCGGACGACCGCAACTCCTGCCGTTGCGCGGATGTCGAGTGCAGTGCCGCCGAACACGGCCGCATCGCCCGGCGCCGTACCGGTACCCGGCGAGCCAGGTGCGGCACCCGGTACCGAATTGGTGGTCAGCGTGGTCGGTTTGGTGCATCGCACCGGTCTGGTGCGGCTGCCCGCCGGATCACGCGTCGCCGACGCCCTCGCGGCGGCAGGCGGCGCGCAGGATGGCGCGGACCTCGCTGGACTCAACCTGGCGCAGCGGCTGGCCGACGGTGACCAGGTACTCGTCGGCCCGCCCGGGCCGAACCCGGGCCCACCACAACTGGGCAGCGCGACGATCAACGCGGGTGGCCGCCCCTCCGCCGCGCCTTCCGGATCCGCCCATCCCACAACCCCTTCGGGCCGCGTCGACCTCAACACCGCGACGGAATCCGAACTCGAAGCCCTCCCTGGCATCGGTCCGGTAATGGCCAAGGCGATCATCGCCTGGCGCACCGCCCACGGCCGCTTCACCGACGTCACCCAACTCGGTCAAGTCGACGGCATCGGCCCCACCCGCCTGTCCCGCCTGCGCGAGCTGGTGAAGGTATGAGGTCGTCGGAGCGGCGGCCGTGCACTGGCCGAGCCCGGTACTGGCCGCAAGACCTCGGCGACGCGGTGACGGCATGCGCGGTGACGACATGACTGAACGCGGCCAGGGTGGCGAGCTGAGAGTTGCCGGTCGGCACGTAACCGGTCGGCGAAGGGGGCCGGGTCGCCGTGGTGATGGTGCGGGTCGGGGTGTTTCTGGTGGCGATGATGGGGAGCGCGGTGACTTGGGGGATGGCGATGAGCCGCAGGCGATCGATGCTCGGTTGTTGCCTGCGGCGGTTTGTTGTTGGGGGGCAACGATTGTGGCGGTGACGGCTGGGTGGGTGGCGGGATTGGTTCTTGCGGTGGCGTTGGTGATGGTGGCTATCGGGTTGTGGGTTTTGTTGTTGTGGGGGATGGCGCATCGGGGGGAGCGGCGGCGGGCGGTGGCTGTAGTTGCGCTGGCGGCGGTGTTGTTGGCGGCCGGGTTTGCAGTGGCTGCGGCGTGGCGGGAGCATCGGGTGACGACGCATCCGTTGCGGGCGGCGGCGGGGGTCTCGGTGCGGGTGGTGGCGACGCCGAACGGTGATCCGAAGCCGGTGCGCGGCAACTCGTTCGGGGGTAGCCGGTGGGTGGTGCGGGCCAGTCTGAACGAGTATCGACTGGGCGAGACGACGGTACGGGCGGGTGGGGCGGTGGTGATCCTGGCGTCCGGTGGTGGGTGGGGCGAGTTGGCGCCTGGGCAGGCGGTCGAGTTTCAGGCGCGGGTGGAGCTACCGGGGCGTCGTGATCTCACGGTGGCGATGCTGATGGCCCAGGGGCCGCCGAAGGTTGTCGGCGCGTTGCCGTGGTGGCAACGCGTAGCTCGTTCGGTGCGTACGGATTTCGCGACCGCGACATCCCGAGCGCTGCCTGCGGAACCGGCCGGATTGTTGCCCGCGCTGGTCGACGGAGACGACTCCGCGCTGCCTGATGATCTGCGCGAGGAGTTCGAAATCGCAGGTCTCGCACACCTTTGCGTGGTCAGCGGTGCCAATTTCACCATTCTGCTCGGGGCGGTGCTCCTGGTGGTGCGGGTGCTGACTCTCGGTCCGCGCACGGGGGCGGTGGTCGCGGGGGCGGCGCTGGTGATGTTCGTGATCATCGCGCGGCCTGATCCGAGCGTGTTGCGGGCCGGGGCGATGGGCGCGATCACCTTGCTGGCCTTGGTGACCGGACGTCGAAAACAGGCGCTACCCGCACTCTGCGCGGCCAATATCGGCTTGCTCGCCGTGTGGCCCGCACTCGCGTTATCCGCTGGCTTCGCCTTGTCGGTGTGCGCGACCGCCGGATTGATCCTGCTGGCACCGAGCTGGGCGGACTGGCTGCGGGCGCGGGGTTGGCGACGGTTGCCCGCCGAGGTTGTCGCGGTGGCGGCGGCTGCTTTCGTGGTCACCACGCCGCTAGTTGTCGCCTTGGACGGAAAGCTCAGTCTGGTCGCGATTCTCGCGAATGTTCTGGTTGAGCCGGTCATTGCGCCGATTACGGTGATCGGTGCGGTAGGCGCTGTGCTGTCCTGTATCTGGTCGCCGCTGGCCGAGCTCGTAGTGCGTTGTGTCGCGCCGCCGATGTGGTGGTTGCTGTTCGTGGCCGAACATGCGGCTGACGTGCCTGGCTCGTCTATCGAGGTGCCTAGTGGAGTGCTCGGCGGACTGATCGCCTTCGTGGTGGTCACGACGGGAATCCTTGTGTTGCGCTTCGCCGAGATACGCAGGGTGATCCTGACCGTGGCGTTCGGTGTCGCGGCGGTCGTGATCCCGGTGCGGATCTGGCACCCCGGCTGGCCGCCTGCGGGCTGGGTGTTGGCCGTTTGTGACGTGGGGCAAGGTGATGGGCTTGTCTTGTCTGTTGGTGCAGGCACAGCGGTGGTGATCGATGTCGGTCCAGAACCACGTCCGATCCGAAATTGCTTGGACCGCTTGCACATCTCACGTATCGCGCTCCTGGTGCTGACACACCCGCACGCCGACCACATCGGTGGCCTCAGCGGTGCGCTGGAGGGACGCGCCGTGGCCGCAGTGGCAGTCGGATTGCATGAGCTCGAGGGGTTAGCGCCGAGCGTCGGTGGAAGATCGGTTGCTGAAGATGTGCAGGCGGCACAGACTGCGCTATCAGGTTCCGACTCCGTGGGACCTCCCGAGTTCGGTGCCGGATCGGCAAGCGGTGGCTGCGGATCGCCAGAGGATCAGCGTGATTCGACACGGAGTGGGAGCGACTCGATGAGTGGCGGATCCGGTTCTACGGCTGGCACGGCAGAAACGCAATGCCAGCCGACGGACAGTTCGTGCCAGCCAACGGAGAAGCGATGCACGTCGGCAGTTGAGCGATCTTCGCCGAGCGACAGGCATGGGCCAGCAGCGCGAGTGGAGGGACTAGCGAAGGTCGTGGCGGTTGCCAACGATGCTGGCATCCCGCTCCTGGAGCTGTCGGATGGGCAGGTATTCCGTTTCGGCACAGTCGAATTGGAGGTGCTCGCACCCGAGGTAGGTGGACCGTTGCCAACCCCCGGCGCTGAGGCCGAGGACGCCAACGACCGTTCGATCGTCCTCGCTGCAACCACGGCCGCTGGACGCATCCTGCTCACCGGGGACATCGAGGCTCCCGCGCAACGTGCACTTATGCAAACCGGTGTCTCGCTCCAAGCGGACATTCTGAAGCTCCCGCACCACGGGTCACGCACCACCACAACGGAATTCCTCGCCGCTGTACGGCCGCGGCTGACGGTGGTCAGCGTCGGTGCCGAGAACACTTTCGGCCATCCGAATGCCGGAATCCTCACCGAGTTGTCCGCCCTCGGCAGCACCGTGGCACGCACCGACCAGCGTGGCGACGTACTGGTCCTGGGCGACGGGCAATCGCTGCGCGTGGTGACCTCTCGATGACGTATTTACGTGGTGTGGCTGCCGCGAACGCAGGTGGGCGAACACTTCGACCGACTCGATGCCGAGTTGACCTGGCGTGTCGTGGACGCGAGTTGCTGAGTTCTGCGGGGTGCTCGGTGAACACGCGGAACCTGCGGCGTGGGTCTGTCGGTGGGGGACCGTAGGATCGCTGCCGTGACCGAGCCCAGCGAGCGTCAGCGAGTGGACCATCGACACGGCGTGCCTTCGCCGGTGGCGGAGGCGAGCGTCGGCGAGGTGGCGTCATGACCGAGCGTCCTGCGCTGCACCTGGCGCTGGGGGATGAGGAACTGCTGGTCGAGCGTGCGGTGGCGGAAGTCACCGCGCAGGTCCGCGCGCTCGCGCCGGATGCCGACGCGGTGCCGGTCGACCGGATGCGGGCAGGCGACGCGAGCACCGCGGAACTGGCCGAGTTGCTGAGTCCGTCGCTGTTCGCCGAGGACCGGGTGATCATCCTGGAATCGGCGGCCGAGGCGGGCAAGGACGCGGTCGCCGTGATCACTGCCGCCGCGGGCGATCCGCCCGAGGGTGTGGTCCTTGTGGTGTTGCATTCGGGTGGCGGACGAGCCAAGGCATTGGTGCCCGCCTTGCAGAAGGCCGGTGCGGTGGTGCACGACTGCGCCAAAATCACCAAGTCGGCCGAGCGCGTGGAGTTCGTGCGTGGCGAGTTCCGGACCGCCGGGGTGCGGGTCGCGAGCGACGTGGTGCAGGCGATGCTGGAGTCCGTCGGGTCCGACCTGCGCGAGCTCGCCGCGGCCTGTTCGCAGCTGGTCTCCGACACCGGCGGCAAGATCGATGTCGCCGCCGTCCACCGCTACTACTCCGGCAAGGCCGAGGTCTCCGGTTTCGACGTGGCCGAGCTCGCTGTCGCCGGCGACCGTCCCGGCGCAATGGAGGCGCTGCGCTGGGCAAACGACCGTGGCGTCCCGCACGTGCTGCTCGCCGACGCCCTCGCCGACTCCGTACACACCATCGCCCGCGTCGGCTCCGCAGGCCGCGGCGACCCATTCAAACTCGCCCAACAGCTCGGCATGCCGCCTTGGAAGGTCAAAAAGGCCCAGGCCCAGGCCCGCAACTGGACCCCCACCACCATCGGATCCGCCCTCCAGGTCGTCGCCGCCCTCAACGCCGACGTCAAGGGTGGCGCGGCCGACGCAAACTACGCCCTGGAACACGCCCTCACCAAGATCCTGGACCTGCACTCCGCAGGCTGACGACAACGGCCATCCGCTGCGCACGAAATCAGCTGGCCCGCAAAGCAATTGATCGGCCGCGCGGCAGGTGACCGATTGATTCCGTTGCCTCAGGACCTACGTGATGGATCACTCCCTGCGTGAAATCGGCCAGCGCACGCAGGAGTACACGAGCTCTCGCGACGATTGACCGGCCGGTTCACACTGTGCCGAGACCAGCACGGCTGGCCATCGCCGCGCATGAAAGCGACTGGCCTGCACAGTAATCGGCCAGCCTGCGAAGCGGAATCGGCTGGCAGGATCGCCTTCTGTCAGCGTGAACGGCGTTGCGCACGAGATAGACCGGTCGGTGTAGGAATTGACGCGGATCGCACAAGAGTTGGCCGGTCCGAGTAGAAGTTGGCCGCAGGCAACGTGTTGCACCACGACCTGCACGAGGGAACAATGTCGCCACCATGTCCCGTTGATCATGGTTTGGTTCTTTGCTCTGTTCGACGGGGCGCGATGGAGTTCGGATGCGGCGTATTCGGCTGGCTCGCGGACGCTCGATTAGCGATGCTGGATGTGTGCTGAGACACATGTGGGGGAGAACTCAATGGTCTGCAATCGGGCGAACTCTGCTGGCGCGGATGGTTTGGGTATTTGCTGGGTAGCTGTGATAGATCGCAACGTCAGGCGAGGTTTGTCCGGTCCTGGTTGGGTCGATTGGAGTCGTCGACAATAGCGTTTCTCGTTGCTTGCGGGGGTCTGGCCAGCGCTTTCGCAGAGAATCCAGCCAATCGACAGCTATCAGAATCGTGTCAAACTGGATTTGATTATGGACGAGCGAACTGCACCGGGCATTCCGGTTGATGTTTCCCGGCGGCCCAGTGCGTGGCACGGTCGACGGCGGCGGAGGGGTGTGCATCGGCGACCGGAGCGCCGGGTGGGGTGGATTGTTCTGAAAGTCCTTGCCGGCGGGTTGTCGGCGGTGGTGTTGGCCGGGACTGCGGTGGGGTGGGCCACTGAGGGGCGGTTCGATAAGGGGTTTACCCGGTCGGCGGCGTTGGGCGTGAATGCGCCGCGGTCATTGGCCGGGGATATGAATGTGTTGTTGATCGGGTTGGATACTCGTAAGGATCAGGATGGGAATGATCTGCCGAAGGCGATCCTCGATCAGTTGCATGCGGGGGACGGGGAAGAGGGCGGGTACAACGCGAATACGTTGATCCTGGTGCATATTCCGGCGGATATGAAAAAGATTGTCGCAGTATCGATTCCGCGCGATGACTACGTGAAGGTTTCCGGGATTCCCGGCTATACCAATGTGAAGATCAAGGAAGCTTACGGGCTGAAGAAGGCGGCCGTTCAGGATCAGCTGATCAGCCAGGGCGTTTCCGACAGCAAGGCACTGGAGCGGGCGGGGCGTGAGGCGGGGCGGGCGTCGATCGTGCAGGCGGTGCGTGATCTGACCGGGGTGCCGATCGATCGGTTCGGTGAGGTCACCTTGGCGGGCTTCTATGACCTGGCCAAAGCGCTTGGCGGGGTTGAGGTTTGCCTCAACAAGCCGGTGAACGACAGCTACTACTCCGGTGCCGATTTCCCGGCTGGTAGGCAGCGGCTCGATCCGTCGGAGTCGCTGGCCTTCGTCCGGCAACGGCATGGTCTGGAGAATGGTGACCTCGACCGGACACACCGTCAGCAGGCGTTCCTCACCTCGGTGGCGCTCGATCTGCGCAAGGCTGGCACATTCACCG
The DNA here is from genome assembly GCF_050955855.1 of Nocardia sp. CA-128927. Classification (NCBI taxonomy): domain Bacteria; kingdom Bacillati; phylum Actinomycetota; class Actinomycetes; order Mycobacteriales; family Nocardiaceae; genus Nocardia; species Nocardia sp. CA-128927. Next base: position 2,714,623 of record NZ_CP192087.1, read on the forward strand.
ATGTCGGAAAGCTCTCTGCGCTAATGGATGTCGCGCATCGCAATATCGTGTTGTCCGATGGCTGGAACATCACCGACTTCCTGCGCACTCTCGGCTCGTCGGACAGCCCGGCCGTCGAATTCCGCACGCTGCCAGTGCTTCGCTACGACAACATCAACGGCCAGGACGTCAACATCATCGACCCGGCGGCCATTCGCCGCGAGGTCCGCGCGGCCTTCGGTGATCCGGATCCCACTGTCGCGCTGTACAACCCGGCCCGCCCGCAGACGCCGTCGACCACCGACCCGAGCGCCGAATCCGCAATGCCGACACCGGATGTCGGAAAGCCGGTCGACGCCACCATCACTGGCGACACCATCCCCTGCGTCAACTGATTGCCCGGACGCGCTCGAAAGCCGCCGCGTTCGTCTCGCCCGCTTAGCCCGAACCTCTTGCGGCACAGTCTGAATCATCGGCGCCACATGGGGCAGCCATGGCGGAATCGCGGCAGTTCAGGGTAAACCCCGGCCGAAGTAGTGGCTCCCGGGCTCGTCGAGGTACAGACCGAACCCGGGAATCGCCAGATAGCCCGAGGAAACGTAGAGCCCGATGGCCTCCGGCTGCATATCCGCGGTTTCCAGGACCATTCGCCGCCGCCCGGCCGCCACCGCACTCTGCTCGATGGCGGCCAGCAGCTGCCTGGCCAAACCGCGCCCGCGAACCTCGACCGACACATACATCCGTTTGAGTTCGGCATCCCCGTCCCGGAACCCGGGCTCATCGCTGTCGTGGGAGCGCCAACCTGCACAGGCCACCGGAACCCCATCGAGATAACCGACCAGGAACGTGCCGAGCGGAGGTTCGAACTGCGCCGGATCGGTCGGGGTCGCGTCCGGCCCGCCGTAGCGCACCACGTACTCCTGCTGGACCTCCGCGATCAACTTCTGCGCATCCGGACTGCCGTAGGCCCGTGCCACCAGATCCATACCGGCAAGGCTAGCGACCCCGACTTCAGCGGTCGTCGAATGACGCTGCGACCGGCCGACTCTCACAAGGCGGCAGTAACCCGCTCCACTCCCGGTCCGGTCAGCGCGGCCAACCCCGCGGTACGTCCCGTCGCGACAAGCAGTAGGTCACTCAGCGGCCCACGGATCTCCTCGGCACCGTTCCTACCCGTCCACTCTGCGTCCGTGGCAGTCAGTCGAACTCCACGCAACCGTTTGCGCGCACCGTAGAACGGACTGCGCAGGACATGGTCGAGCGCGGCACACGCCTGCTCGGCGGGCATCTCCCGAACCCTGCCCAGCGGCCGCGCGACATCCTGTCCATGAATCACCATGTCAACCAACGGATCCAGCGGACTCGCACCGGGCGCCCGCCGAGCCGATCCGGCCGATTCACGCAGTTGCCCGATCAGCTCGGCAGGGGTGAACTGCGCGGCATGGTTGCGCGCCTGGTCGGCGTTCATCCGGTTCCAATCTCCGCGGGCCCGGACAATGCCGACGAGCGTTCCCCACAGGGTGTCCGTGCTGGACAGCGTGACGTGCGCGAGCACCTCGTGCACGGTCCAGCCGGAACACAGCGAATCCACGTGCCACTCGTGCTCGTCCAGGTCGGCGAAGAAGTCGGCGAGAGCGAGCCGTTCGTCTCGCACCCACGCCAGGGTCTGATCTCGGTCCACGATGTCCTCCGGTTCGGTGGTGTCACCGGTATTGACGGCGTGCGGCACCGAATCTCACCGCAAGGCCGGAAAGACGTGCCCGCTCAGCATTACGCGGCGGTGCGAGCAATGCCCGCACCGCCGCGTAAGTCCGTCGCTCAGGAGCGGCCCTGAACCTTCAGATCACCCGAAACGACAGTGCGGGTCATCGGCAGGTTCAGCATGTCGTGCGGGAAGCCGAGCTCGATGGCGCTCGCCTGCTGCAGCCGATCCAGTTGTCCGGCATCGAATTTGACGTCGAGCGCACCGAGGTTGTCCTCCAACTGGGTGGCCGTGCGGGCGCCGATGATGGGCGACGTCACGCCGGGATTGCGCAACGTCCAGGCCAGCGCGACCTGTGCGGGCGACTTGCCGATCTCGGCGGCGACCTCTTTGACCACGTCGGCGATGTCCAGCGACCGCTCGGTGAGCGCACCCTGTCCCGCCACCACGTTCTTGCGGGTGCCCTCGGGCGAGCCCGCCGCCTCTAGCTTCAAGTCGTCACGGGTGTACTTGCCGGTGAGCACGCCGCCGCCCAGCGGCGACCACGGGATCACGCCGAGGCCGAGTTCGCGCGCCATCGGAATGAGGTCACGTTCGACGGTCCGCTCGATCAGGCTGTATTCGATCTGCAACGCGATCAGCGGCGACCAGCCGCGCAGGTCCGCGATCGCCTGCATGCGGGAGACCTGCCAGGCCGGCGCATCGGAGATGCCGACGTAGAGCACCTTGCCCGAACGCACGAGATCGTCCATGCCACGCAGGATTTCGTCGACGGGGGTCATGAAATCCCAGGCGTGCAGGTACAGCAGATCGATGTAGTCGGTGTTCAGCCTGCGCAGGCTCGCCTCGACCGAGGCGAACATGCTCTTGCGGTGGTTCCCACCGGAATTGGGGTCGTTCTGGCGGCGCAGCATTGTGTATTTCGTTGCCAGCACCAGGCTTTCGCGATTGTCCGCGGTGAATTCGCCGAGCAGTTGCTCGGAGCTGCCGTTGGTGTACTGGCTCGCGGTGTCGATGAAGTTTCCGCCGCGATCGAGGTAGGTGTCGAAGATCTTGCGCGCCTCGTCTTTATCGGCACCCCAACCCCAGTCGGCGCCGAAGGTCATCGTGCCGAGAGACAGCGGAGACACCCGAAGACCCGAGCGGCCGAGCAGCCGGTAGGTATCGAGGGTGAGGGCTCCGGACATGTCCAGCTCCTTGTCGTTGGTGCATCGTTGTTGGTGAAACCCAGTCTGGAACGGGGCAGATAGATGGGTAAGGGAAGGTTCTTCCTGGGAAAGCCAGTCCTATGCAGCCGTAATATCGAGGGTGATGACTGGAACGGTGAACGCGACAGGGAGCGCAGGGCGCGGCAATGGGACGCCGGTGAGCGCCGCAAATCCGACACAGGAATTGGCGGCCTTCCTGCGGGACCGGCGCGAACGCTTGACGCCCGGTGATCTAGGGCTGCCAGCGCGTAGGCAGGCGCGGCGCACGCCGGGGCTACGGCGCGAGGAGGTCGCGGAGCTGGCGGGGGTCAGTACCGACTACATCGTCCGGCTGGAGCAGGGACGTGGGTTGCGTCCGTCCGCGGACGTGCTGGAGGCCTTGTCGCAGGCACTGCGGCTGGATACCGACGAACGCGCCTACCTGTTCGATCTGGCCCAGCAGCGGCAGCCGAACGCCGGAAAGCCGAGCACGGTGCCCGCGCCCGCGCTGGCCGTGCTGGTACACGATCTTTCGTCGCTACCGGCGATGCTGGTGAACCATCGCTACGACATCCTGGCCTGGAACCGGGAGATGTCGCGGCTGATCATCGACTTCGACACGTTGCCGCCGCGGCATCGCAACTCCATGTGGCTGTGCCTGATGGAGCCGAGCATGCGTGAGTTCTACGTGGAGCGGGAGCGCATCATCCGCGAGGGCATCGCCGATCTGCGGGCCGCCTGGGCGGCTCATCCCGAGGATCAGGTGCTCAGCGATCTGATCGCCGAGTTCACCCGCAGCGCTGAGTTCGCGCAGGCATGGGCTCAGCACGACGTGAAGGTGAACGGACGCGGGGCCAAGCCGCTGCGCCACCCGATTGTCGGGCAGCTGGTGGTCAATTACGAGGTGCTGATGCCGGTGCAGGACCCTGACCAGCGCATCATCATCTATCGCGCCGCAGATGCGGATTCTCAGACGGCGCTGGACCGGCTTGTGGCCGATCCGGCGCCGTTGGTCGATCGGACATCGCCAGGACTCACTCCACAGAGCTGAGTACTAGCTCCTCTTCGTCTTCCTCGGACTCCTCATAGCGGCCCTCCCAGTCGTCGTACACGGGTACTTCGTCGTCACGCGTGACGACCCACTCCAACGAGTAATTGCCCTCATCGTCGATGGGCACCATCACGTTCTCGATCTTCACCCCGAGGCCGAGGACCTCGGCGGCCCGGATCACATCGGGCAGATCCTCGCCACGGACCACGGTCTGATTGGCGTAAACGGTAACCATGCGCCGAATGGTAGCTGGAACCACCGACAGGCTGTGGGCCGATCCGGAATCCCTAGCATGAACAGTGCGCTGACCGGGGGATGAGCACGACAAAAGCCGCCGTGGTCGTCGAGGCCACGGCGGCTGCGTCAATGCATGTGGTACCGGATCGGTACCGGAGAAATCAGATCTTGTTCAGAGCCAGCGCGAGGGCCGACTTCTTGTTGGCGGCCTGATTGGCGTGGATGACGCCCTTCGAGGCAGCCTTGTCGAGCTTGCGGCTCGCGGTCAGGAGCTGCGCGGCGGCCTTCTCTTTGTCGCCGGCCGCGGCGGCTTCCCGGAAGCTGCGGATCGCGGTGCGCAGCGCGGACTTGACCGACTGGTTACGCTTGCGCGCTTCCTCGTTGGTACGGATCCGCTTCAACTGGGACTTGATGTTGGCCACGCCTGTTTCCTCGTGTTCCTGTCGCTGAGTGGTATGTGCTGGAAAAGTTCCTACGCGTGCGTCGCACCCTCGATAAACGGGCAACGCAACGCCGAAGCTCAAAGATACCAGCCGCCGCTCGGCGCACGAAATCAGCACCGGGCCGCCTTGGCGGAGGACACCGACCGGTCGGCGTTACGACCAGGGATATCGCCAGTAGCGGACTAGTGATGCGAGAAATTTACCTGTGTCACACACAGCATTGCCGCTGCATGTAGCACGATTTTTGCATGACTCCCGCCTCGCCGCCACGTTCGGCGCGATCCGTCGCATACAGACCGGTCGGTATGAACGGGCGGGCCGCCGGCAACGGCAAGGTCGCGCCGCCCGGGCTATTCGAGGGTTATCGGCCAGGCCGCTACGCCGACGCGTTCGACGAGATGTTCGACGGCGCGGGGCGGGTGCGGCAGCCGTACAAGGGACTGTTCGCCGCGCTCGCGCCGATCGACGTGTCGGACCTCGCGGCGCGTTCGGACGCGCTGGATCGTGCGTTCATCGACCAGGGCATCACCTTCTCGCTGTCCGGCCAGGAACGGCCGTTCCCGCTGGATCTGGTGCCGCGGGTAATCGCCGCCGCCGAGTGGGCCGCGCTCGAGCGCGGGATCAAGCAGCGGGTGGTCGCGCTGGAGTTGTTCCTCGCCGATGTGTACGGCGAGCAGAACATCCTGCGCGACGAGGTGATTCCGAAACGCCTGGTCACGTCGTGTCAGCACTTCCATCGCGAGGCTGCGGGGCTGGTGCCGCCGAATGGGGTGCGTATTCATGTGGCGGGCATCGACCTCATCCGCGATGAGCGCGGCGACTTCCGGGTGCTCGAAGACAATCTGCGCTCTCCGTCGGGTGTGTCGTATGTGATGGAGAACCGGCGCACCATGGCTCGGGTCTTCCCGGATCTGTTCTCCTCGCATCGGGTGCGTGCGGTCGGCGACTACCCGAGTCACCTGCTCGCGGCGCTGCGCGCATCTGCCGCGCCGAACGAAGCCGATCCGACGGTGGTCGTGCTGACGCCCGGTGTGTACAACTCGGCATACTTCGAGCATTCGCTGTTGGCCAGGCAGATGGGTGTGGAACTGGTCGAGGGGCGGGATCTGTTCTGCCGCGACAACGTTGTTTACATGCGGACCACGGCGGGGGAGCGTCAGGTCGATGTGATCTACCGGCGGATCGATGACACCTTCCTGGATCCCATGCATTTCCGGCCGGATTCGGTGCTCGGTGTCGCGGGGCTGTTGAATGCGGCGCGGGCGGGGAATGTGGTCATCTCCAGCGCGGTCGGTAATGGCGTCGGCGACGACAAGCTGATTTACGCCTACGTGCCGACGATCATCGAGTACTACCTCAACGAGAAACCGGTGCTGCCGAACGTCGACACCTATCGCTGCTGGCTCGATGACGAACGCGACGAGGTACTCGATCGGATTGCGGAATTGGTGGTCAAGCCGGTCGAGGGTTCCGGTGGTTACGGCATTGTCATCGGGCCGGATGCGTCGCCGCGGGAATTGGAGGCGTCGCGGCGCCGGATCAAGGCGGATCCGCGCGGGTGGGTCGCGCAGCCGGTGGTGCAGTTGTCGACCGTGCCGACGAAGGTCGGAAATGAGTTGGTGCCGCGGCATGTCGATCTGCGGCCGTTCGCGGTCAATGACGGTGACGAGGTATGGGTGTTGCCCGGTGGGCTGACCCGCGTGGCGCTGCCGGAGGGGTCGCTGGTGGTCAATTCCAGTCAGGGTGGCGGTAGTAAGGACACCTGGGTGTTGTCCGGTCGGGATTCGCTAGCCGATCGGGAACTGGCGGGCGCGGAGCTGGTCGGTGAACCGCCGCAATCGGATTCGCGGGAGGTCGGCCGGGATCTGACGGCTTCGCAGGCGAATCAGCAACAGCAGCAACAACAACAGGAGCAGCGGCAGTCGCAAGGTGGCCGACTATCGGAGCACGAACAACGCCAATCGTCGGGCGGACAAACTCAACAGCAGCGGCAAGGGCGGTGATGCGCTGATGCTGGCCCGCAACGCTGAATCCTTGTACTGGATTGGACGTTACGTCGAGCGCGCTGACGACACCGCGCGGATTCTCGACGTCGCGGTACATCAGCTGTTGGAAGACGCGACCGTCGATCCGGATCGCACCTCCCGAGTCCTGTTGCGGGTGCTGGGCATCGAGCCTCCGGAAGGCACCCTGGATGTCTGGTCGGTCACCGATCTCGTCGCCTTCAGCCACGACGGCGGCTCGATCATCGATTCGATCGCCAACGCCCGCGAAAATGCCAGGGGTGCAAGGGAAGTCACGTCCAGCGAGATGTGGGAATGCTTGAACGCCACCTATATCGGGTTGGCGGTCGCGGAGAAAGCGGCGCGAAGTCTCGGGCCGCACGAGTTCTTCCACTACGTGCAGGACCGCGCGGCGATGTTTGCCGGACTGTCCGACTCCACGCTCAGCCGCGACGACGGCTACCGCTTCCTGCTGCTCGGCCGTTCCATCGAACGCGTGGATATGACTGTGCGGCTGCTGCTTTCGCGTGCAGGCGACCGAACCTCCTCGCCTGCCTGGGTAACCGTGCTCCGCTCGGCCGGCGCGCACGACACCTACCTGCGCACCCACCGCGGCGCGCTGGACGCCAACCTGGTTGCCGAATTCATCCTGCTCGACCGGCTTTTCCCGCGTTCGGTGTTCCACTCGGTGCGGGTGGCCGAAACCTGTCTGGCCGAACTGGATCAGCGGCCGAGCAGCCGGGTCGGGGCCAGGCACGAGGCGCAGCGCCTGCTGGGGCGGGCGCGCAGCGAGCTCGAATTCCTGCCGCCCGGTGTGCTGTTGGAGGACCTGCAGAACCGGCTGACGTCGTTGCAGAAGACGTGCCGCGAGGTCAGCGAGGCGATCGCGCTGCAGTACTTCCACGCGGCGCCCTGGGTGGCGTGGACCGATCTGCACAGCAACCGGGACGGCCAAGTGCAGGTGGAGGGGGAAGTATGAGCTGGCGAATCCGGGTGGTGCACACCACCGGCTATGTCTACGACGCGCCGGTTACCCGGTCGTTCAACGAGGCTCGGCTCACGCCGCGCGCGGACGGCAGGCAGAACGTGATCCTCAATCGCGTCGAGACGGAGCCCTCCACCCGCTCCTACCGCTACACCGACTACTGGGGCACCGCGGTCACCGCGTTCGACTTACATGCTCCGCATACCGAATTGGAGGTCACCGGCTCGTCGGTGGTGGAGACCGAGCCATTCGCCGGTCCGGCGGAGGAACTCGACTGGGATCAATTGCGCAACGGTCGGATCGCCGACCGTTTCGACGAAATGCTCGCGCCCACTTCGTATGTGCCGAGCGATCGGAAGCTGACCAGTATTGCCAAGCAATTGGCGAAAGGGCTGCCACCGGCGAAAGCCGTTGTTCGCGCGGCCGAATGGGTGCACCGGGAGATGACCTATCTCGCGGGCACCACTTCGGTGCACACCTCGGCGGTGCAGGCGTTCACCGAGCGGCAGGGTGTCTGCCAGGATTACGCGCACCTGACCCTGGTGCTGTTGCGCAGCATGGGCATTCCCAGCCGCTACGTCTCCGGCTACCTGCACCCGAATCCGGCCGCCGAAATCGGCGTGACGGTGGCGGGCCAGTCGCATGCCTGGGTAGAGGCGTGGACCGGCGCGTGGTGGGGCTACGACCCGACCAACAATATCGCCATCAACGAACAACATATCTCGGTCGGTGTCGGCCGGGATTACGCGGATGTGCCGCCGTTGAAAGGCATATTCTCCGGAGGTGGCTCCACGGATCTCGAGGTCGTTGTAGAGATCACCCGACTCGCGTAGCGTCCGTAATGAAACCCGTTGATCTTGAACGGCACTGTTTTCTCAGCGGTACCACGGCTGGCAATACCTCCTTGTCTCCGAACGCGGAAGGTGGACAGATGTCAACGGCTCAAGAGTTTGTCGAAGAGGTCGCCGAATACGGACCGATTCCCGACACCAAGAAATGGGGCGCGGAGGCACTCGGCACCTTTGTTCTGGTGATGGGTGGTGTCGGTACCGCGGTGCTGGCGGGGACCAGGGTCGGGGCGCTGGGGGTGGCGCTGGCCTTCGGGCTCACGCTGTTGTTCCTCGTCTACGCGATCGGGCCGATCTCCGGTTGTCACGTGAATCCCGCGGTGACAGTGGGGCATCTGCTCCTCGGCCGGATCAGCGCGGTCACGGCGGTCGGGTATTGGATCGCGCAGTTGATCGGCGGATTTCTGGCCGGGCTGGTGCTGTTCGCGCTGGCGAAGAATCTGCCGTCCTATGACCGCGCCGTCGACGGGCTCGGCGCGAATGGCTGGGGGCATCACAGCCCGTCGGCGCAAAAGGGTCCGCTCGGCGAGATCGTGCTGCAGAACGGATACGGCATGGCCGCGATGATCATCATCGAGGTCATGTTGACCGCGCTGCTGGTCTTCGTGGTGCTCGCCTCGACCGATCAGCTCTCCGACGTGCCGCTGGCCGGTCTGTCGATCGGTGTCACGCTGGCGGTCATCCATCTGATCTCGATCCCGGTGGACAACACCTCGGTCAACCCGGCCCGCAGCCTCGCCGTCGCGCCCTATCAGGACGGTGCGATGGGTCAGGTCTGGGCATTCGTGGTGTTCCCATTGATCGGTGGCGCGCTCGGCGCGCTGGTGTACGGCCTGCTGTTCGGCCGCTCGCGCAACCTGCTCTCTTGAGTTGACGCGACGGGCCCATCGACAAGGCTGTCGGTGGGCCCGTTGCTATTCCGCCACGCGATTCACGTATTCGATTCAGTGCCAGGCATATTCGGCGCACAACCGGTGGGCGACGAGGTCGAATGTCTTGCGGGCCAAGATGGCTCCCTCGCGGCGGATGCCGTCTTCCGGTACGTCCAGCACCCGGTCCAATCGAACCCAACTCGGCCTGCCCTCGGGATCCCAACTGCCGCTGCCGATGCCGACCCAGTTCGGGTCGTGCGCCCGGTCCGCTTTCGACGACAGCATCAGCCCGAGCAGGGTCCGGCGATCCCGCCCGACCACCAGCACCGGCCGATCCTTGCCATTGCTCGGATCCTCCTCGAACGGCACCCAGGTCCACACGATCTCGCCGGGATCGGCCCGCCCGTCCAGCTGCGGCGAGTACACGATCTGGCGGGCGCGCTCGGCCGTCGGCACCGGGGTGGACGCGGTCGGGCGCACCTTCACCGCGGGCGTCCGCCGCGAAGCCAGCGACCCGACCAAGCGCTCGACGAGCTTCGGTCCCTGCTGCCTGACGATCTTGGGACCCTGCTCCTTCGCGATAAGTCCGAGCTGCTTGCCGAGGGAGTTCCAACTTCGGGCCATATTCGCAATATAACGGCGCACCGCCGTCTTCTCATCTGCCCCGCGGCAACTACGAATTTGCTGATTTGGGCTTGCTATGCCGCATCGGACGGCCAGGTCCGGCCAAGGCCCTCGCGAGCAGGGATGGAAGCGATTCATGGCGCGGAACTGGTCTATAGCAAGGTGACACCAAGTGTGTGAGCGCCCACTGTTATCGGCAGGGAAACGCCAGGCCTGCCGCGCTCGAGCACACCGCTGGCGGAAGCTTCGCACTGCTCATGGGACGATAGACGGCAGTTTGCCAATACCCTGAGGAGTGGAGTGCCCGCCAGCTTCGCCGACACGACGTTCACCGATCCGTCTCGGATCCGGAACTTCTGCATCATCGCGCACATCGATCACGGTAAGTCGACGCTGGCCGATCGGATGCTGCAACTGACCGGTGTGGTCGAGGAGCGGGCGATGCGCGCCCAATACCTGGACCGGATGGACATCGAGCGCGAGCGCGGCATCACCATCAAGGCGCAGAACGTGCGGCTGCCGTGGCAGGTCGACGGCACGGATTACGTGCTGCACCTGATTGATACGCCGGGCCACGTCGACTTCACCTACGAGGTGTCGCGCGCACTGGAGGCCTGTGAGGGCGCGGTGCTGCTGGTCGACGCGGCGCAGGGCATCGAGGCGCAGACGCTGGCGAACCTGTACCTGGCGCTGGACAAGGATCTGACGATCATTCCCGTGCTCAACAAGATCGACCTGCCCGCCGCCGATCCGGACCGCTACGCGAGCGAGATCGCGCACATCATCGGCTGCGAACCCGACGACGTGCTGCGGGTGTCGGGCAAGACCGGTGTCGGCGTGACCGAGCTGCTCAACGAGGTCATCAAGACGGTGCCCGCGCCCGTCGGCGACGCCGACGCGCCCGCTCGCGCGATGATCTTCGACTCGGTCTACGACACCTATCGCGGTGTCGTCACCTATGTCCGCGTGGTGGACGGCAGGCTCACGCCGCGCGAGAAGATCAAGATGATGTCCACCGGCGCCACGCACGAGATGCTGGAGATCGGCATCGTCTCGCCGGAGCCCAAGCCGACCCAGGGTCTCGGCGTCGGCGAGGTGGGTTACCTGATCACCGGCGTGAAGGACGTGCGCCAGTCGAAGGTCGGTGACACGGTGACCGCGGCGCGCAACGGTGCCACCGAACCGCTCGTCGGCTACCGCGAGCCGCGCCCGATGGTGTACTCGGGTCTCTACCCGGTCGACGGCTCCGATTACCCGGACCTGCGCGACGCGCTGGAGAAGCTGCAACTCAACGACGCCGCACTCACCTATGAGCCGGAAACCTCTGTGGCCCTTGGCTTCGGCTTCCGTTGCGGCTTCCTCGGCCTGCTGCACATGGAGATCACCCGTGAGCGGTTGCAGCGCGAGTTCGACCTGGACCTGATCTCCACCGCGCCCAACGTGGTCTACACCGTAGAGATGGAAGACGGCAGCAAGCATGTCGTCACCAACCCGTCGTACTGGCCCGAGGGCAAGGTCCGGCACGTCTACGAACCGATGGTGAAGTGCACCGTCATCTCGCCGAGCGAGTTCATCGGCTCGATCATGGAGCTGTGCCAGAGCCGCCGCGGCGAGCTCGGCGGCATGGACTACCTGTCCGAGACCCGCGTCGAGCTGCGCTACACCATGCCGATGGCGGAGATCATCTTCGACTTCTTCGACTCGCTGAAGTCACGCACCCGCGGCTACGCCAGCCTCGACTACGAGGAGTCCGGCGTGCAGGACGCGGCGCTGGTGAAGGTCGACATCCTGCTGCAGGGCGAGGCGGTCGACGCGTTCAGCGCCATCGTGCACAAGGACGCCGCGCAGGCCTACGGCAACAAGATGACCACCAAGCTGCGCGAACTCATCCCGCGCCAGCAGTTCGAGGTGCCCATCCAGGCCGCCATCGGCTCGAAAATCATTGCCCGCGAGAACATCCGCGCCATCCGCAAGGACGTGCTCGCCAAGTGCTACGGCGGCGACATCAGCCGTAAGCGCAAGCTGCTGGAGAAGCAGAAGGAAGGCAAGAAGCGGATGAAGACCATCGGGCGCGTGGAGGTTCCGCAGGAAGCCTTCGTGGCTGCGCTGTCCTCGGACGCCGCGTCGGACAAGCCGAAGGGCAAGTAGTAGGCCTTGGATCCGGCATGCGTCGGCGAATCGAGCGATAATGCCTAGTAGGTGGTGAGCTATGAGGCAGAATGCGTCGGCGAGCGGTGCTGAACCAGGGAGGATGGCGATGACTGCGGTGCATGAGGACACATTCCTGACCGAGGAGTTCGAGGCGATCGCACGTGCGGTGGCTCATGAACTCGAGGGTGTTCAGCTCGAATTTATCGGCGGACGACTGGGGGTCAAACGAATGCCTGACGGCGACCATGGTGAGATTCTCAACTGGTTGCTTCTGCTGCTGATGCCGCTGCATCCGAAGATGTTTCTGCATGTCATCGGACAGGGCCTGGCGGTCGGGCCGTACCGGAAGGGACGCGCACGCCCCGACGGCATTCTGGCGCCTCTGCACGCATTTCGAGGGGCGGGTGAATGGGCATCGACCGAGGACGTCCTGATGGCGGTCGAGGTGACATCACACGATTCGGACACCAACCGGCGCGATCGAGTGGACAAGCCCATTGCCTACGCCCAGGCAGGGATCCCGATTTACCTGCTCATCGACCGCGACGCGGGCGCAGTTGTCGTCTACAGCCAACCTGAAGATAACGGCTACCAAGACGTGCACAGCTATGCCATTGGGCTCGAGGTGGCATTGCCAGCGCCGGTTGGTATCACTCTTGATACAGAAGAGCTGAAAGATCTGGCCGACTGAGGTTCAGGTACTTCGTATTTCGATTCGTACGCGTAGCTGCGTACCTCCCAACGGACTCGTAGCGAGTTCGGCTGTGCCGGAATGTAATTCGGCCTGTTGGCGGACCAAGGCAAGGCCCAGGCCGGAGCCGGGGGAGCCGGGGCCTTTGACGAAACGATCGAAGGCTTTGGGACACAAGGTTTCCGGTATGCCGGTGCCGTCGTCATCGATGAGAATCTCCACCATGTTGTCCGTCGCGGGGTGGACGGAGATGGTGACGGTGTCGGCGTGACCGTGTTGGACGGCGTTCGCTACCGCGTTGGTGACGATCAGCATCAGGCCGCCGGGGGTGCCGGTAACCGTGACGGGTTCGCAGTCGGTGAGGTCGATGCGGACGTCGGGGTGGCGGCGTTGCGCGTCTTGGGCTGCGCGGTCGAGGGTTTCGCAGAGGTCGAAGGGTTCGAAGATGTCGGGCTCGGTGAGTTCGCCTATCGCGAGCCGCTCCAGATCGGTGAGTGTGTTCTCGATCTGTTGTTCGGCGAAGAGCACCTCGGTGAGGATGGTGCCGCGTTGTTCGGCGGGAATCTCCTTGGTGGCCAACACCTGTAGGTCGGTGCGCAGCGCGGTGAGCGGAGTGCGCAGCTCGTGGGCGCAGACGGCGGCGAAGTCGCGGGCGCTGGTGAGAGCGTGGTTGGTGGCGCGGTGCGCGGCTTCGAGTCGAGTGAGCATGCGGGTGATGGCGTCGGAGAGTTCCTCCGCCTCTCGTGCACCTCGGCCGGATAGTGGCGGCAGTTCTTCGAGGGTGTCGATGCCGTGGGTGGCGGTGGCCAGCCTGCGCAGTGGCCGGGCGGCGTAACCGGCCAGGAACCAACCGAGCAGGGCGGCGGTCAGTGCGCCCGCGACGCCGATGCCGAGGCCGATGAGCTGGCTGCGGTGGATGGCCGAGGCGACGACATCGCGGTTGGGGTCCAGCGAGACGAGCACGCCGGGTAGCCCGTCGACGCGGGTGATCGCCACGTCGGGTGGCAGGTCGCCGCGCCGGGCGACGGTGGCCTCATCGGGAATGTCTGTTGCCGCATAAGGCGCTTCGGTCGCGAAGGGGGCTTCGGTCGTGGCGGGGGAGGGCGGCGCGCCTGCCGACGGTAGCGGGGCGGCCAGCGGTGGCGCGGCGGCCGGTGGGCCCGGGATCCGTTCCGCCGGAACGCCTTTGAACGGCGGCGCAACTCGCACTGCCATCGACGAGACGGTCTCATCCAACTGCCGCTCACCCGTCGCGTTCAACAACGCGGCGAAGGTGATGGTAAGCGTGAGCGCGACGAGCGCCGCGACCACGCCGGAGACCACGGCCACCCGGGTACGCAGCGACGGCGAGCGTTTCACGGCTGCTCCCGTAAGACGAAGCCGACGCCGCGCACCGTGTGCACCACCCGTGGCGCGCCGGGCGTTTCCAGCTTGCGCCGCAGATAGGAGACGAACACATCCACCACATTGGTGTCGGTGGCGAAGTCGTAACCCCATACCGTGGAAAGGATTTGCTCGCGGCCGAGCACGATGCCCGGGTTGTCGGCGAGCATGGCGAGCACCTCGAATTCTCGTTTGGTCAGGTCGACGGGCGTGCCCGCGGCCAGCACCCGGTGCCCGGCCAGGTCGATCTGCACCTGGCCGACCCGCACCTGCGCGCCGGGCCGTTCGGTGGTGACCCGGCGGCGCAGCAGTGCGCGCAGCCGGGCGACCAGTTCACCGAGGTCGAAGGGTTTGGTCAGGTAGTCGTCGGCGCCACGTTCTAGGCAGGCGATGCGATCGGTCACGGCGCTGCGCGCGCTGAGTACACAGATGGGGATGTCGTTGCCCATCGCGCGCAATGCCGTGACCACGCCTTCACCGTCCAGCGTCGGCATATTCACGTCCAACACCATGGCGTCGGGCGCCGCAGTCCGAACCATCGCCAGCGCTTCGGCGCCGTCGGCCGCGGTGACCACCTCGAAATCGGAGAGTTCCAACCCGCGTCGCAGCGACGCGAGCACACGAACCTCGTCGTCCACGACCAAGATCCGGTGTCCGGTCATGGATCAACATTAGTCCCGGTCGGTCAGCGGACGCTGGCGACGACGCACCCCGGCTCGGCCGGGTACGCGGGCACCGCGTCGGCCGGGACGCCGGGGAAGGTGTCGAGCGGGGTCGCGGGCACGGCACCCGGCGGCAAATCGCGCTCGATGGTGACCCACGGTCCCTCTTCACCTGCACCGTGGGTGATCACCACCGAGCCGTCCGGACCGATCTGCGGGCAGACGATAGGTTCGCCGGGCACCGGGTCGATCGCGATGCGCGGACCGGGCTGCGTCGGCATGGGCGGCGGTCCCGGCTGGGCCGAGGCGGCGCCCGCCATGCCAGCGACCAAGGCGCCGGTGAGCGCGGTCCCGCTGAGCACGGCCGCGATGCGGCGTCCGATGAGTGCAGTCATGAGGGGTGACTCCTTCAGATCGATGCTTGTCGGTCCGACTGGTCCGATGAAATCGACGGTAGGCAAAGGATCTTCACCACTTGTTGAGCAATCGTTAGAGAACTCTTAGGGTCCCGTAGGCCTCGGTGCGGCGCGATGGAAGGGCGGCAGAATCTGACCAGGTCATGGTGCATATTGGAGCCCGCGTCCGGTTCGGTAACCCACTAGAAATGGGGCTTCCGTTCTGGTTTTCGGGATGGCAGGGTTGTGTTGCTCGCCACCGGTGGAGTCTCTACAGTCCTGGAGAATGTGACAGTCGGGTTTTCCCGAAATAGTGTTAGGTGATCTTCACTCGGCCTGGCCGGCATGTGAGGATGGCTGCTGGAAACCCGAGATGGAGCTTTCATGACGCGTGACCTGCCCTTCGATGACGACACCACCGAGGCAGCTGAGCGCACGGGTGACACCGCCTATCGAGTAGCCACCGGCGTCGCGCGGGTCGCGCGGGCGGGCGCCTACGTCACCGGCGGCGCGCTGGTGGCCGCGAACGGCGGCGGCGTCCCGGCCCATCCCGGCTCCTCACACGCGGACAGCAGGAACGCGGGCTGGGCGCACAACACCGATCCGGACTCCGACATCCCCTCGCCGGTGATCACCTTCCCGGACCAGGTCGTGGAGCCCGCGCCGCTGAACCCGCCGCACCCGAGCAACTCGACCGTCGCGCACGCCACCAACACCCCCGGCTTCGCCCTGCCCGGCACCGATCACGGCGCGAGCCTGCCGCTGCCGACCCTCGACGGTGACTACAACGGCACCGACGCGGGCTTCCAGCTGCCGGG
The DNA here is from genome assembly GCF_050955855.1 of Nocardia sp. CA-128927. Taxonomy (NCBI): domain Bacteria; kingdom Bacillati; phylum Actinomycetota; class Actinomycetes; order Mycobacteriales; family Nocardiaceae; genus Nocardia; species Nocardia sp. CA-128927. Next base: position 2,730,654 of record NZ_CP192087.1, read on the forward strand.
CACCGACGCGGGCCAGTCCGGCATGGCACTGCCGAGCCTGCCCGGCGGTGCGTCGGGCCAGCACGGCATGGAACTCCCCGGCACCTCCACGCCGTCGAGCCAGTCCGGATTCGGCCTGCCCGGAACCGGCGCGTCGACCCAGCCGGGCATGGGACTGCCCGAAGCGCCCGGCGGCATCGGCCTGCCCGGTGCGGATGCCGGTGCGTTCAGAGGTATGCAGTTGCCGGGTACCAGCGGTGTCTCGAACGATCTCGACGAGCCCGGCGGCCACGGCTTCGGCCTGCCCGGCCACGGTCTCGGCCAAGCCGGGCACGGTTTCGGCCTGCCGGGTGCGAACGGCTTCGTCGCGCCGGGCTCCGGCGCCTTCGACCTGCCCGGATCGCAAGCGAGCCCGACCGCCGGTGGCCCGTTCGACGGTGTCGGCGACGGCGGCGGTGATCCCGTCGGGATCTTCGCCGGTACGCAGTGGTCCGTCGACTTCGGCATCGGCCCGCAGGGCATCTACTTCAATTCCGAGATGAAGGTGGACGTCGGCGTCGGCCACGTGGGCGACCAGCTCGACCAGTTCACCGACTATCTCGGCAGCGGCCTCGGGCATGTGCCCGATGGCACCGGCAACGCGGTGACCGATCCGACCATGGCCGGTTACGGCCAGCACAGCAATCCAGGGATCCTCGGCGGGCTCACCACCCCGGGCACCTCCTCGACCCACTCGAATCACGCGAACCACTCGCCTGCACCGACCGCCGCCGCGCCACAGCCGGTCGTGCAGCCGCTCGCCGCGCCCGCTCCGATCATGGCGGCCGCACCCGTGGCGACCGCCGCGGTCGCACCGGTCGTCGTGGCCCCCATGGCGAGCGCCGCGCAGCCGGTGGCGGCCACCCCGCTGCAGACGACGATCCAGCCGGACGTCGCGAGCACCCCGATCGCGAATGTCTTTACGGCACCGGAAGGTCCGTCGGTGCTCACCGTGCCCGCGGCCGCCACGCCCGCGCTGTTCGATCAGGCCCGGCCGACGCCCATCGTGAAGCCGACCCCGGTGACCGATCCGACGAAGCCCTCGGATGTTTCGGTCACCACGCCGAACAACCCGACGACCATTACCAAGACCGTCCCGGTCCCGGTGGTGCCGACCGATGGCACACCGAGCGTGCCGAAGACCCCGGACATCACGACGAAGGTGCCGGGCGCGGGCCACCCGTCCACGTCCCCCGGCGGCATCAGCACCGGTCCGGACGTGCCGACCACCAAGATTCCGCCGACCACGGGCAGCCAGCCGACGCACCCGCCGACCACGCCGTCGGATGGCGACGACGTGACCACGCCGGGCACCGGACCGAGCACCGGTAACGGCGGCGGGACCGGAACGGGCGGGGTCACCACGCAGCCGACCGTGCCGACCCGGGACGTGCCGACGGCCACCCAGCCGGAGCCGTCGGTGCCGACCCGCGACATACCGACCGCGGACGTGCCGACGCACGACGTACCGACCGCGGTCCCGACGCACGACGTGCCGGTGCCGACCCACGATGTGCCGACCTACCAGCCCCCGACGCAGGCGCCGGTGCCGACCTACAAGCCACCGACCACGATCGACCCGAAGCCGCACGCGATCGCGGATCCGATCAACAGCACGCACATGGTCGACTCGACCATGGTCCCGATCCAGGACCAGGCCTTCTACACCGACCACTCGACCCTGGCGGTCGCCTCGGGCGGCGGCCTCTCCGGTGGTCTGATGCCGGAATCGACGATGGCCGAGACCCACCACATGGTGCCGGGCGGCTTGGACATAGCGTTGATGTAACCCGGGGCTTTTTGATGATCAAGGGGTGAAGGGGGCGTCCATGTCGATCAAGAGCAAACGCATGTAAGGAGGCAGGTTGTCTGCCGCAGCCGGGCTGAAGGCCGCGACGGTGAAACATCCGGACGCGATGGCGCCGCTGATCCGGATTCTGGACGAACTGCGGGAGACCACCCGATTCGCGGGCCGGGACGATCTGGGCAGTCGCCTGAGCATGGTCCGGGCCAGGGTCAGCGACCCCAGGGTCCGCCTCGTTGTCGTCGGCGAGCCGAAGAACGGCATGAGCACGCTGGTCAACAGCCTGGTCGGCGCGTCGGTCAGCGCGACCGACAGCGACCTGAGCGTGCCCGTCATCGTCGAGTACGGGCCGGAACCGACTGCGACGCTGGTCCGTTCGGTCGACGGCCGCACCGAGCGGCAGCCGGTGGATCCGCTCGATCCCGGTCCGGCCATCTCCGGCTTCGGCGTGATCCGGGCCGAGTTCACCCAGCCGAGTTCGCTGCTCGCCGACGGGGTCGTGGTGATGGACGCGCCCGGTACCCGCGGCGCCGACAACACCACCTGGTCGATGGTCGCCGCCGCCGACGCGGTGCTCTACGTCACCAACGCGGCCACCGAGCTCACCGTCGATCAGATCGCCTACCTGCAGCGCATCCAGCAGATCTGCCCGACCGTCATCTGCGTGCTGAACAAGATCGACCAGTTCTCCCACTGGTCGCACACCCAGCAGCGCAACCGGGAACTGCTCGACGCGGCCGGCCTCGGCTTCGCGGTGGCGCCGGTGTCCGCGGAACTGCACCGGCAGGCCGGACTGTCCGGCAACTACCAGCGCGACATCGAATCCGGTGTGCCGCAACTGATCGACCACCTTCGCGACTATGTGGTCGCCCGCGCGGACAGCGTCGCGCTGGAAGCGGCGGTGCAGGATATCCGGCTGGTCAGCGACCATCTCGCGTTGACGTTGCGCAATGAGGTCGAGTCGCTGCGCGATCCGCGCCGCCGGGACGAGATCACCGACCAGCTGGTCCGGGCCAGGGACGGGGCCGACCAGTTGCGCCAGCGCACGGCGAACTGGCAGGTCACCCTGGTCGACGGCAGCACCGAGCTGATGGCCGACATCGAACACGACCTGCGGCACCGGCTGCGCAGCCTGGTGCGCGACGCCGAGGCCGAGATCATGAAGACCGATCCGGCCCGCCGCTGGAAGGAATTCGGCACCGACCTCGACGCCCGGATCTGCGAGGCGGTCGAAGAGAACTTCGTGATGGCGCACTATCGCTCGGTCGAACTGTGCGAGCAGGTGGCCTCGAAGTTCCTGGCGGACAACCGAGCCGCGCCGCTGCCCGATCTGCGCTTGGACAACCCCGGTGAGGTACTCGAGGCGGTGCAGCCGCTCGAGCCGCTGGAAAGCACGAAAGCCGGTGTCACCCAGCAGTTCCTGACCAGCCTGCGCGGCTCCTACGGCGGCATCTTGATGGTCGGTCTGGCCACCAGCCTGCTCGGCAGTGGTAATCCGCCGATTGTCGAGGCGTTCAGCGGCCTGGGCCTGGTGAACTGGTATTCGGGCGCGGCGGGCGTGCTGCTCGGCATCAACGTGCTGTGGGACGACCGCAAGAATCGCACCTCCCGTCGTCGCGCCGAGGCGAAGGTCGCGGTGGCCCGGTTGATGGACGACGTCATCTTCCAGGTGAGCAAGGAATCGCGAAATCGGTTGCGCGCCATGCAGCGGGTGCTGCGTGACCACTTCACCGAGATCGCCGCCGACGTCGCCAAGCAGGCCGACGAGGCGCTCCGCCTGGCCGAGGCCGCCTATCAGAAGTACGGCGAGAACAGCGGCCCGCGGATCGCCGACGTCGACGAGCAGCTCGGCAAACTGCGCGGCCTGCGGGAACAGGCCGACAGTCTGACCGTCTGACGAAAAGCCCTGCTACCCAGGGTTGTTCGCGGGGGAGTGGGCGGGTTGGAAGCCGCCCGCATTCCGGTAGTCCTCGGCCCTGATCACGTGGGTGACCGCGTTGATCAGCGCCAGGTGGGTGAAGGCCTGCGGGAAGTTGCCGAGGTGGCGGCCGCTGCGCGGATCGATCTCCTCGGCGTAGAGCCGCAGCGGGCTGGCGAAGCCGAGCAGCCGCTCGCACAGGTGCCTGGCGCGCTGCAGCTCGCCGATCTCCACCAGCGCGGACACCAGCCAGAACGAGCAGATGGTGAAAGCGCCTTCGGCACCGGACAATCCGTCGTCGGTGGTCTCGGTGCGGTAGCGCAGCACCAGGCCGTTGTCGGTGAGCCGGTCCGCGATGGACAGCACGGTGGCCCGGATCCGATGGTCCTCCGGCGGCAGGAAGCGGGTCAGCACCGCCAAAAGCAGTGAGGCGTCCAGGGTTTCGCCGCCGTAGGTCTGGGTGAAGACGCCGTTGGCGTTCACTCCGTGCTCGAGCACGTCGGCCTTGATCTCGTCGGCGATGGTGTACCACTCGGTGGCGTGCTCGTACTGGCCGTGCAGCTCGGCGAGTTTCGCGCCGCGGTCGAGCGCGACCCAGCACATCACCTTGGACGAGGTGAAGTGCTGTGGCTCGCCGCGCACCTCCCAGATGCCGCGGTCGGGCTCGCGCCAATGCGCGATGGCCGCGCGGACCTGACGTTCCAGCAACGGCCACAACGTTTCCGGCACCTGCTGGCGCGACTTCACGTGCAGGTACACCGCATCGAGCATGGTGCCCCAGATGTCGTGCTGGTCCTGGTTGTACGCGGCGTTACCGATGCGCACCGGCCGCGACCGGTCGTAGCCGCTGAGGTGATCGAGGGTCTCCTCGCTGATCTCGCGTTCGCCGCCGATGCCGTAAAGGACTTGCAGCGGAACGGCATCGCCGTTCTCACCGGTGGTGGCGTCGCGCAGGAAGGAGAAGAAATCGTCGGCCTCGCGGTCGAGGCCGAGCGTGTACAGGCCCCACAGGGCGAAGCTGGAGTCGCGTACCCAGGTGTAGCGGTAGTCCCAATTACGTTGACCGCCAGGGGTTTCCGGGAGGGACGTGGTCGAGGCGGCGAGAAGCGCGCCGGTCGGGGCGTAGGTAAGGCCCTTCAGGGTCAGCGCACTGCGCTGTAAATAGTTGCGCCACGGGTGATCCGGGAAGTTGCCCTGGGTGATCCACTGGCGCCAGCTCTCGGTGGTCTGCCACATCTTCTGCGCCGCGTCCTCGTAGGTCTTGGGCGCGGGCAATTCCGACCAGGTCAACGCGACGAACTTCTCGTCGCCCTCCGCCATCCTGGTGCGGGCGCGGGCCTCCCGGCCCTCCAGACCGAGCCGCAGATCGGTGGTCAGCACCAGGCTCGGCCCCGCGGTCGGGTCGTCGGTGCGGACGGCGGTGGCCTCCTCATAGACCTTGCCGGTGTACTCCCAGCGGCCCGCCGCGCGGTGGTAGTCGAACGAGGGCTCGCAGCTCATCTCCAGCTCGACGGTGCCGTTCACGCACTTCACCGTGCGCAGCAGCATGTGCTCGGCATCCCAGTCCATCGGGGTGCGCCGGTGCGTCTTGGAGCGCTGGTCGTTGTTGTGCCACGGGCCGAGCACGAGCGCGTCGCGCACGATCAGCCAGCCGGTCTCGGTCTGCCAGGTGGTTTCCAGGATCATCCCGCCGGGCAGGTAGCGGCGCGCGGCGGGCACATTGACGCCGTAGGGGCCGATCCGGAAGTGGCCCGCGCTACGGTCCAGCATCGCGCCGAAGACGCTCGCCGAGTCCGGGCGGGGCACGCACATCCATTCGACCGAGCCGTTGCTGGCGATCAGACAGCTGGTCTCGCAGTCGGACAGGAACGCGTAGTCGTCGATCGGCGGGAAGGCGCCGTGCTTCCGTGATTCGGTCAGGTGGCTGAGCACCGGCAGGTCGTACGGTTCGTCGACGGTGAGATCGCTGGAAGACTCGGGAGACGCCATACCTCATCTTCGGGCCCCGCCGAGCCTCACGTCCACTGTGCGTATCGTCGCGCCTGCGATGCGGCGTGTTCGGGCTCGCGTCCGTGACCGAAACTTGACCTTGCAGAGCTCTCAGGTGGACGCACTAGGCTGGCCTGGTGCATCAGATCGCAGGTTGGTGGGACAGCTTCGAGCTGTGGGTCGCGGGACTCCCGTTCATCCCGCAGTTCCTCGTCGTGCTCGTGGGCATGGTCCCGGTCAGCTTCGCCATCGCCTACCTGCTGGACCGGACGCTACGCGCGCTGCTACGGGTGATCGATCGCAAGCACGGCCTCGGGCAGGCGATCCCTGCGGTGCCCGACACCGTGCCCGCCGACCTCACGACCGGCGACAACCGCCCGACCGTGCAGAGCGGCGCCCGCTGATGCCTCGTTCGCGCGTCCAGCTGGCCCTGATCGCCCTGCTCGTCCTCGTCGTCGTCGCCTGGCTCGTCACCCGCTAGTTCTCGCCGGCCCGCCAGTCGTTGAACCGCTTGCCGATCTTGGAGACGGTCTCGCCGACCTCCTGCCCGACCGTGCCGACCGCGGAGCCGACGTCCTTACCGAGGTTGCGGACGGTGCGGATGAGCGGGTCCTCGGACTGGTCGAAGTTGTTGCGGTAGGTGCGCGCGGCTTCCTTGATCTCCTCGGTAATGCTGGTGTTCTTGTCCTGGTCCCGGCGCGGGTAGTCGCCGGCCAGCATGCGGTCGTAGTCACCGCTCTGGATCCAGCGGCGTAGCTCGGCGGCGCGCAGCACCGAGAACGGGTGGCTCCGCAATTCCAGGTTGAGCAGCTTCAGCACACCGTCGCGCAGGTCGCCGGAACGCTCGTAGTCGTCGGCCTGGGCCAGGAACGCGCCGTGGTTCATCTCCTTGATCCAGGTGCCGCCCGCGAGCTTCATGTGCACCCGCACCGAGGCATCGACATCCTGGACGCACAGCAGTCCGGCCCGGTCGCCGGACAACTCGGATTTGCGGCTCCATTCCATCAGCGCGGCGACGATCGCGCGTAAAGCCCAGCCGCCCACCGGCATCCAGCCGAGGCTGGCGGAGATTCGTAGCAAATGCATGAGCATGGTGCGGTACACCGCGTGCCCGGACAGCGCGTGGCCGAGCTCGTGGCCGATGGTGAAACGCAACTCCTCGGTATCCATCAGCTCGATCAAACCGGTGGTCAGCACAATGAACGGCTGGTCCATGCCGATGGTGAGGGCGTTCACCTCCGGCGTCTGCATCACGAACATTTCCGGCGTGGTGCGGGCGTCGAGGACCGCGACGCAGTCTTCGCGCAATTGGTGCAGCGAACGGAACTGTCGTTCGTCGACTCGAACGGCCGCCGCGAGGAACAGAAGTCGATGCTGGCGTTCTTGCAGCAAACCGGACAATGTGCGCAGCACGGTGTCGAAACCCGGCAGCGTTCGCAACGCGACCAACGCGGTGCGGTCGGCGGGGTGCTCCCACGCCCGAGTGCTGATGCCGGGGAACCTCGTACGTACGCGATCCGGGCTGTTAGTCATGGGATGAAACCCCCGTCTTCCTGGAACTCTGTGATTCGAACTCGGGCCGTGGCCTCTGCTACAGTCTGCCCGTGTCTTCGAGTTGCGTCCCGCAGGTCCGCCATGAACTGGCGTTGATCGCGGTCGGCAATCTCGCGGTCGCCGACATTCTCTGTCGCTGATCGGTTGACCGGGCACGTTTGCGCGTCCCTCCCTCGTAGACTGGCGTGCAACCTTTTCGCAGACGTCCCCGAATCCCGACGGCCTACCCGGCCGACCGTCACGCCACCGCTCGCATCGATGCGGCAGGTCTACCGATCCAACAGCAGTTCTCTCCGCGGCTCGAGGTCCCGAGTCGGCGGTCCGTAGGAAAGGTCCACCCCGATGTCTCGCAAATCTTGGCTCTCCCCGCGCCGACGTACCGCCGTCGCCGCACTCACCGCGTTCGCGGCGGTCGCCCTCACCGCGTGCGGCGGTGGAGCCAGTGACACCGCCGGGGGTGGTGGCGCCGACGGCAGCGGCGGCACGCTGAACCTCTACGCCTATGCCGTCCCGAAGCCCGGCTTCGACAAGGTGGTGCCCGAGTTCAACAAGACCGACAAGGGCAAGAACGTCGTCGTCAACGGCTCCTACGGCGCGTCGGGCGATCAGTCCCGCAAGGTCAAGGACGGCGCCGAGGCCGACATCGTGAACTTCTCGGTCGAGCCCGACATCACCCGCCTGGTAGACGCGGGCCTGGTCGACGCGAACTGGAATGCCGACGCCACCAAGGGAATCCCGTTCGGCTCGGTCGTCGCGATCGTGGTCCGCAAGGGCAACCCGAAGGGCATCAAGGACTGGGACGACCTGCTCAAGCCGGGCGTCGAGGTGGTCACCCCGAACCCGTTCAGCTCCGGCTCGGCCAAGTGGAACCTGCTCGCCCCGTACGCGGCCAAGTCCGACGGCGGCAAGAACGCGCAGGCGGGCCTGGACTACCTCAGCCAGCTGGTGACCAAGGACCACGTGAAGGTGCAGCCGAAGTCGGGCCGCGAAGCCACCGAAACGTTCCTGCAGGGCACCGGTGACGTGCTGCTCAGCTACGAGAACGAGGCGATCTTCTCCGAGCGCAACGGTGACCCGATCGAGCACTTCGTGCCGCCGACCACGTTCAAGATCGAGAACCCGGTCGCGGTACTCAAGAACAGCAAGAGCCAGGAGAAGGCCATCGCCTTCCGCGACTTCCTCTACACCACCGAGGGGCAGAAGGCTTGGGCGGCAGCCGGTTTCCGCCCGGTCGACCCGAAGGTGGCGGCCGACTTCGCCAAGGACTTCCCGACCCCGCAGAAGCTCTGGACCATCGCCGACCTGGGCGGCTGGAAGGCCGTGGACAAGGAGCTGTTCACCCCGAACACCGGCTCCGTCGCGGTGATCTACGACAAGGCCACCAAGTAACCGGCTCCGGCGCACGGGATACTGGACGACTGTGACTGACAGCAGCACCGCCGGGAGCCAGCCGACTCCCGGCGGTTCCCCCGCCGCAGGCCGGTTCAATTGGTCCTGGCTGCGGGTGACCGGCTCGGTGGGTCCGCTCGGCATCGCCATCGCGGTGCTGTGGCTCAGCATCATCGTGCTGCTCCCGTTGGCCGCGCTCACCGTCACCTCGTTCGACGACGGCTGGTCCGGCTTCTGGGACGCGATCAGCGCGCCCGCCGCGGTGGACTCGCTGCGGATCACCGTGCTCGTCTCGATCGTGGTCGCGGTGATCAATGTGGTGATGGGCACGCTCATCGCCTGGGTGCTGGTGCGCGACGAGTTTCCCGGCAAGGGCATCGTCAACGCCCTGATCGATCTGCCGTTCGCGCTGCCGACGATCGTGGCCAGCATTGTGCTGCTGTCCCTTTACGGTCCGCAGAGCCCAATTGATATCCACCTCAACGCCACTCAGCCCGGCCTGATCGTCGCGCTGGCGTTCGTCACGCTGCCGTTCGTGGTGCGCTCGGTGCAGCCGGTGCTCATCGAGGCCGACCGGGAGGTCGAGCAGGCCGCGCTCTCGCTCGGTGCGGACAACTGGACCACCTTCCGCCGCATCGTGTTACCCACGCTGGGTCCGGCGATCATCTCGGGTGGTGGGCTCGCCTTCGCCCGTGCCATCGGCGAATACGGCTCGGTGGTGCTGATCGGCGGCGCGATTCCGCGCAAGACCGAGATGGCCTCGCAGTACATTCAGAAGCAGATCGAGATCGATCGGCCGATCAACGCGGCCGCGGTTTCGGTTGCACTGCTGGCCATTTCGTTCGCATCGCTGCTGATTCTGCGACTGCTGGCCGAGCGTAGCGTGCGCAAGGAACAGGAATCGCGATGAATCTGTCTTGGCCCTCCCGCATTTCGCTGCGGGTCATCGCACTCGGCTACCTGGCGGTGCTGCTGGTGCTGCCGCTGATCATCATTCTGTTGCGCACCTTCGAAAAGGGCATCGGCGCGTTCTTCGACTCGATCACCACGCCCGCGGCCATCTCGGCGTTCCAGCTGTCCATGATCATCGTGGCGATCGTGGTCCCGTTGAACGTCATCTTCGGTATCTTCACCGCGCTCGCACTGGTGCGCGGAAAGTTCCCTGGCCGCACGCTCGTTCAGGGCATCGTCGATCTGCCGTTCGCGGTCTCGCCGGTGGTGGTCGGCGTCGCGCTGATCCTGCTGTGGGGTGCGCACGGCTGGTTCGGCGGCCTGGAGGGTGCCGGCTTCAAGGTGATCTTCGGGCTGCCCGGCATGGTGATCGCCACCATCTTCGTCACCTTGCCGTTCGTGGTGCGCGAGGTCGAGCCGGTGCTGCACGAGATCGGCGACGACCAGGAACAGGCCGCCGCCACCCTCGGCGCCACCCGCTGGCAGACGTTCTGGCGGATCACCCTGCCCGCGATCCGCTGGGGCCTCACCTACGGCGTGGTGCTCACCGTGGCGCGCGCACTCGGCGAATTCGGCGCGGTGATCATGGTGTCGTCCGCGCAGCCCGGCAAATCGCAGACGCTGACGCTGCTGGTGCACGGCCGATACATCAACGACCACAACACCTTCGGCGCCTACTCCGCCGCGACCCTGCTGATGGGCCTCGCCCTCGTGACACTCCTGCTGATGACCCTCCTCGAACGCAAACGGGGCACTAAATGATCACCGTGACCAATGCGAAGAAGAACTACGGTTCGTTCGCCGCGCTCGACGACGTCACCATCGATATCCCGACCGGCGAGCTGACCGCGCTGCTCGGGCCTTCGGGTTCCGGCAAGTCGACGCTGCTGCGCTCGATCGCCGGGCTCGAATCGCTCGACTCCGGCATCGTGCTGATCGCCGGGAACGACGTGACCCGGGTGCCGCCGCAGAAGCGCGATATCGGTTTCGTGTTCCAGCATTACGCCGCGTTCAAGCACATGACCGTGCGTGACAACGTCGCGTTCGGCCTGAAGATCCGTAAGCGTCCCAAGAACGAGATCGCCAAGCGGGTCGACGAACTGCTCGGCATCGTCGGTCTGGACGGCTTCCAGCACCGTTATCCGGCCCAGTTGTCCGGCGGGCAGCGGCAGCGGATGGCATTGGCCCGTGCGCTGGCCGTCGACCCGCAGGTGCTGCTGCTCGACGAGCCGTTCGGCGCGCTGGATGCCAAGGTGCGCGCCGATCTGCGCACCTGGCTGCGCAGGCTGCACGAGGAGGTCCATGTGACCACTGTGCTGGTCACGCACGATCAAGAAGAGGCCCTGGACGTAGCCGATCGGATCGCGGTGATGAACAAGGGGCGTATCGAGCAGATCGGTACGCCGGAGGACGTGTACGACCGACCGGCCAACGAGTTCGTCATGTCCTTCCTCGGTGCTGTGGCGCGGCTCAATGGACATCTGGTGCGGCCGCACGACATTCGGGTCGGTCGGGAGCCGAGCATGTCGCAGGCCGAGCACGAGGGGACCGCCGATTCGGCGGGTGTCACCCGGGCGACCGTTGAACGGGTTGTGCACCTCGGATTCGAGGTGCGGGTCGAGCTGCGGAACGCGGCGACCGGTGATCTGTTCGCGGCTCAGGTGACCCGTGGTGACGCGGAGGCGTTGCGGCTGTCCGATGGTGAAACGGTTTACGCGCGGGCTACCCGAATCCCGGAGTTGCCCGCACAGTAGGGGAGACGGTCAATTCTCTACTGCCGCAGTCGAACCGATAGGTTTCGGCTCGGCATCCGACTTCGAAAGCGGTTGCGCCAGAACGGATGACCGATCGTCGGTGCGTGACCGGAAAGTTCCTGGACGCCTTGATCTTTCGTGCATCGGACGATCTGGATCGGTCGGCGCATGCGGTCCGCTTCTGACGCTCTACGCGCAGTGGCAGGAGTAGGCCGATGGCATTGTGGATCTTGTGGGAGACAGCAACCGGTCGGACAGTGCGAATTCAGGCCGCGCCGGTCCGGTAGATCATCCGGCTGCTGAAACGTTGCTGATCTTGTGCTGGCGCAAGGAAATCCGTCGGTTCTCTCGAGCGATTGCGGCCGCGACACCGGGTACAAAGTTGCGCTGGAGCCCGAATCCGGGCGGGCATCGAGGATGCGCCGCGCGGTGTGTCGCCATTTCACCCCCGGCGAGTCGAGACAGTATCCGCCTCCAGCGGTCGCGTGTCAGGCGTTCGGGGGATTGTTAGGGGCTATCGCAGCATGTGAGAACGTGTATTCGCGAGCGATGCCTGACGTCTGGGCGGTTGTTCGGAACCTCCGCAAACACGGACGGGACACCCTCGAATATCGGCGTGTCGCAGTGAGATCCGGCCGCCATCGCATTCGCCGCCGTCCAGGGCAGGTGACCAGGACGGATGCTTATGCTATGCAACCTGTTCCAAAACAGGCGGGCTGCGGACAACAGGGTGTCCGGTGGTTGGCAGGCCGGTCGCGGAGTGGTTGCGTGGACAGAGTTCGAAGCAAATCGGCTCGGCGATCAGAGGATTGCGATGGCGGTTGGTCTCGGTTTGAGCATCGGCACGGTGAACACGGTTTCTGCGCTCGCGGAGGAGGGTTCAGACGGCGCTTACCCGCCCCGCTGGCTTCGCCAGCTGCCATCCCCCTCAGCTCCACCGGGTCGCCGGTGGGCCCAACGCTCCCAATCCATCACCCGCCGAACGACACTCACTTTCGACAGCACAGGTCTGGCCCGGGTCGGCATGATCCCGCGGCACGGGCGCGCCATCATCGAATTCGCCGATCTCACCCAGCGTTCGATCATGTCGGCGCGAGTCGGCCACCGTGCCCTTTCGCCCGCGGACCTGGTGGCGGTGGTCGCCGAGAGCCTGATCACCGAGACGCTGCTGGACCATCCGCACTACGACGGGCACAGCTCCGGCGTCGGGATCGTGCTGACCTATCCGGCGCGCTACACCGAGACGCACGTCGGCGATCTGCGGGCGTCGCTGGACGCCATCGGCCTCGACCAGGTCGAGCTGGTCGCCGAACCGATCGCGGCGGCGACCTGGCTGGAAGCCGACCGCGGTCCGCTCATGCCTGGGTTAGCGCTGGTCTACGACCTAGGTGGCGCAAGCCTCGATGTCACGTTGGTCCGGGTCGGCGCGGGCTGTCCGACCAACCCGATCGTCGGCGAGCCGATGCGTTCCGCCAAGTACGGCGGCCGGGCGTTCGGCGCGCTGGTCGCTTCGCGTGCCGGGCACGGATTGCCGTCGGCCTCTATATCCGGTTCGGTCACCGGCACGACCGCGGACGAGTTACGCACCAAACACGTGCGGGCTTCGCTGGAACTCGTCTACCGCTGCCTGCGCATGGCGGATGTGACCATGGCCGACGTCGACTGCGTCCTCGTGGTCGGCGGCGCGGCCCGGCCGGTCGAGGTGGCCCAGGTACTGGCGGGCGAGCTGGCCCGGCCGGTGATCACCGCGCCCGATCCGGAGCGCACCATCGCGGACGGCGCGGCGCTCATCGGCCGCAGTACTGCCATCGCCGCCGAGGAATCGGCGGGCAAGCACCACGGCAAGCGCCGCCCCGGCGCACATCGGCGCGCGGCCACCAGGGCGATGGTGTTGTCGCAGCGGACCAAGCAGCGCTTGACCAGGGTGGCGCTGGCGGCGGGGCTGTCCGTCGCCGGTGTCGGCATGGCGCTCGCGTTGCCCGCCGACGGCGTTGTCGTGGGATTGGCGCAGCTCGGGCTGTATTGACGGGTGATCCAGTGGCGGTAGTGACGAGGGCGGCCGCCGCCGGATCCACCTGGCCAGCCGGCTGCGTCGAGTGAGGCCGCGGCCACTGGTTCCCCGCCGTGGGGGGAATCGGTGGCGGCGGCCTCTCGCGTTCCGACGCGTATGTCTTCCTCGCTTGACGTGCCTGCCCGTAGGTGTAACTATGGGATACAGATAAACGCACTACGAGGAGAGGCAGCGACGACGATGTCTACAGCCGTGACGCCCCCGGTCGATTCCGATCTGGCGAAGGCGCAGGAGTACGCCTCGACGCTGCTACTGCTCTCCGAAGGCTCGGTCAACAAGCACTTCGACCCGTTCGAGGACATCGACTGGGACAACCCCGACTTCGCCCCCGAAGCGGGCCCGGAGCGGTGGATCCTCCCGGTCTCGGCCGACCCGCTCGGCCGCCACCCGTGGTACCTCGCGCAGACCGACGAGCGCAAGATCGCGATCGGCAAGTACCGCCAGGCCAACGTCGCCAAGGTGGGTCTGCAGTTCGAGACGATCCTGATCAGCGGCATGGTCACGCACAACTTCGGCCTGCCCAACGGTTCCCCCGAATTCCGCTACTGCTCCCACGAGATGATCGAGGAGCACAACCACACCCTGATGTTCCAGGAGATGGTGAACCGGATCGGTGAGGACGTACCGGGCATGGGCCCGCTCGTCCGGAAGTTCAAGTACTTCGGCGCCCCCGTCGCCGCGCTCTTCCCGAACCTGTTCTTCATGGCGGTGCTGGCCGGCGAGGAGCCGATCGACCACATCCAGAAGGCGATCCTGCGCTCCGGCGAGGACGTGCACCCGATCATGCGCGGTGTGATGGCCATTCACGTGGCCGAAGAGGCGCGGCACATCTCCTTCGCGCACGAATTCCTGAAAATCCATGTGCCCGAGGCGAAGCCGGGCAGCAAGTTCATCCTGTCGATCGCGATGCCGATCGTCATGTACATCCTCGGCCGCTCGATCTTCACCCCGCCGCGGTCCTTCTGGCGCGAATTCGACATCCCGGACTACGTCCGCAAGGAACTGTTCTACGGGTCGAAGGAATCCAAGCAGGAGTTCAGCGACTTCTTCGGTGACGTGCGCACGCTGGCCAAGGACATCGGCCTGATGAACCCGATCTCCAAGGCAGTCTGGAAGCTGCTCAAGATCGACGGCCACACCACCCGCTACCGTTCGGAGCCGTTGCGCGCGGCCAAGGCCGGCTGACGTGCCCTACATCGTCACGCAGTCCTGTTGCAGCGACGCGTCCTGCGTGTACGCCTGCCCGGTGAACTGCATCCATCCGACGCCGGATGAGCCCGATTTCCTGACCGCGGACATGCTGTACGTGGACCCGCAGGCGTGCGTCGACTGCGGCGCCTGCGCCACCGCGTGCCCGGTCGACGCGATCGTGTCGGCGAAGAAGCTGACCGATGAGCAGAAGCCGTTCATCGAGATCAACGCCGACTTCTACCGGCAGACCCGGCCGCGGCCGCTGCTGGCGAAGCCGGTGCCCGCGGCCGAGATTCGCACCGAGCGGCTGGGGGACGGCAGCCGGCGGAGCCGGCGGGGTGGGTCGTTACAGCCCATGCGGGTGGCGATCGTCGGATCGGGTCCGTCGGCGATGTACGCGGCCGACGAGCTGCTGACCCAGCCCGACGTGTCGGTGACCGTGTTCGACCGCCTGCCGGTGCCGTATGGCCTGGCCCGGCACGGCGTCGCGCCGGATCACGACAAGACCCGCAAGGTCAGCGAGCTGTTCGACATCATCTCGGCCCAGCACGGCTTCGGTTCGTACCTGAATGTCGAAGTGGGCGGCCATGTTTCGCACGAAGAGCTGCTCGATCACTTCCACGCGGTGATCTACGCGGTCGGCGCGTCGGCGGACCGCAAACTCGACATCCCCGGTGAGGGCCTGACCGGCAACATCTCCGCCACCGACTTCGTCGCCTGGTACAACGGGCATCCCGATCACGTGGACCGAATCTTCGATCTGTCGCAGCAGCGGGCCGTCATCGTCGGCAACGGCAATGTCGCCCTCGATGTCGCGCGGATTCTGACCAGCGACCCGGAGTCGTTGGCGGGCACCGACATTGCGCCGTACGCGCTACGGGCGTTGCGGGAGAGTAAGATCGAGGAGGTCGTCATTCTCGGCCGCCGCGGTCCGCTCGAATCCGCTTTCACCGTGCCGGAATTCGTCGGGCTGCTCGGCGCCGACGTGGACATCGCGATCGAGGGCGAACTGCCCGAGGTCACCGACGGGCTGCCGTACCAGGTCGAGCAGAAGCTGCGGTTGCTGCACAGCGTGCGCAACCGGCCGTTCGGCGAACGCAAGCGGGTCGTCTTCCGCTACCTCGCCTCGCCCACCGAGATTCTCGGCACCGACCGGGTCGCGGGCATCGAGGTCAGCCGCAACGAACTCGTCACCGACGCGGACGGCAACACCCGTGCGGTCGCCACCGGCGTCACCGAACGCCTCGACGCGGGCCTGGTGCTCACCTCGGTCGGCTATCGCGGTGTTGCGCTGCCCGGCTTGCCGTTCGACGCCGTGGCCAGCGTGATCCCGAACCGGGACGGCCGTGTGCTCGAGCGCGTCGACGGTGCGGTACTGCCCGGCACGTATGTCACCGGCTGGATCAAGCGTGGTCCGACCGGGTTCATCGGCACCAACAAGTCCTGCGCTCAGCAGACGGTGCAGCAGCTCGCCGACGACTACAACGCCGGTCGCCTTCCCGAACCTGCCGGTACCGCAACGGAATTCGACCGCCTGGTGCACCAGCGCCAGCCCGCTGTCCGCACTGCGGGCGCCACCAAGCGCCGCAGCCCGGTCCGCCGCCTCCTGACCCGCTCCTGATCGAACTCCTCGCGGGACCACGCTGTCCCGCGAGGCCGTCACCATCGACGCCAACGTCGCCGTCGATGGTGCCCTGCCCCGGCCTCGCGATGGGAACCGCCGGCGCCGAACCTCCCGCACCCATCCGCCATGAAGCGCTGCGCATGAATCAGTGTGCCGCGCACTCAATTGCCAGCTGATTCGCGCGCGGCGTGCTGATCCGTGCGCGGCGTGCTGATTCGCCCTGAACGCCGGCACCGGGATCAACGCCGGGAGTTCTTGCCTGGTGATCTAGCAGGCCCACGTCGGGTCGGTTCTGCTACCGCTCGGACGGGTCGCGCGCGGCGACCCGTCCGGGCTTTCTTGTGTCCGGGCCTTACTGGGCAGTGAAGCCGCCGTCGATGGCGAGCGCGGCGCCGGTGATGAAGCTGGCTTCGTCGCTGAGCAGGTACGCGCAGAACGACGCGGTCTCCGTCGGCTGACTGATCCGGCCCAGCGGATGCAGCGCGGCGATGGCCGCCTCACCTTCGGGTGTGGCACCCATCGAGTTGCGGAACGCCGGGGTGTCGATCGCGCCGGACACGATCGCGTTCACCCGGACCCCCTGCTTGGCGGACTCCAGCGCGACCGCCTTGGTCAGGCCGACGACGCCGTGCTTGGCCGCCACGTACGGCGCGACCGAGCCCATGCCGACCACCCCGAGGTTCGAGGCGTTGTTGAGGATCGCGCCACCGCCGTTGGCGATCATCGCGGGCACCTGGTGGCGCAGACCATAGAAGACGCTCGTCAGGTTGAGCTCCAGGTCGGCCCGCCAGCCCGCCTCATCGATCTCGCCGATCGGACCGAAGGCGTTGACCGCGCCCGCGTTGTTGAAGGCCGCGTCGAGTCGCCCGAATTCGGTGAGCGCCGCCTGGGTGAGCCGCGCCACATCTTCCTCCACCGTGACATCGGTCGGCACGAACAGCGCCCGTCCGCCTGCCGCCCGGATGTCGGACGCCACCTGCTCGCCCGCGTCCTTGCCGCGGGCGCCGAGCACGACGACGGCGCCTTCATTCGCCACTCGCAGCGCCACCGCCTTGCCGACACCCGAGCTGGCGCCCGTGATCAGCACGACCTTTTCCGCGAACCGTGTTGCCATGGTCTCCCATTTCGCTTCTCGTCCTTGCGATCTCACCTCGGTGGTGCGGTCGCAGAACCAAGTCAAGCCGGAGCGGGTCGGCCGCGCTGGCGGGAAACGGACCTCGAGTTGATGCGTCATCTATTTAGCGGGAGGCGTAGGCCTGTTATGAAATCTGTAAAGCTGGCAATGGTTTAGTTACCGACCAGTTAGTGTTTTATGTAATCTATGATTCTCTGGCGAATGCGGGCCGATGATCGGTTATCGGAGCATTGTCCGAATCGCTGTGGGGTAACCAGATCGTGTGGGGCGCTACCGAATCGAAGTCTGTCGAGTGGGCTGAACAATTCTGATGCGCGAGCATAGCCGCAGGTGACGTGGATCATTGCCGTCGGGAGCTAAACGTTCAGCGCCATTCTCTCGCCGTTCATATCAATTCCACATCCTTCCAGCGAGCCGAACAGCTAATCTGTGCTGGCTGTTTGGAAGACGACCGCGGCCACATGGTTCTCTGTGTGATGGACGTGGTCTCGGTACGTTGACGGGATAGCATATGACCACAGGTCTGGGTTTCAGCATCGGCGCAGTGAACTCTATGACGGCTTCGGTGACCGGTGCGCGAACCCGGCCTGTCGTGCGCAGTCGGCGCACCGCGGTGACGTTCGACAGCGCGGGCGGGCTACGCATCGGTGGCATCCCGCAGTTCAGCATGGCCGTAACGGATTTCGCCGACCTGAGTCGCGACCCGGAGCCGATGATCGTCGGCGGGCGCATCTGGTCGCCCGCCAATCTGGTCGCCGCCGTGGTGAACGGCCTGCGCGACGCCGAGCCTGCCGCGTCCGAGTCGGGTGCCGTAGCCGCCTATCCCGCAACGTATTCCGACAAAGAGGTGTCGCTGCTGCGGCAGGCGCTGGACCTGTCGGGGGCGAGCGATGTTGCGCTGGTGCCGGAACCCGTGGCCGCCGCCGAATGGCTGGAAAACGAACACGGTCCGCTGGAGCCCGGCTTCGTGCTCGTCTACGACCTCGGCGGGACCAGTCTCGACGTCACCGTCGTGCGGGTCGGCCCGGACTGGGACAACCACCCGATGGTCGGAAAGCCGGTGCGCTCCTACGACTTCGGCGGCAGGCCGCTCGGCGCGATGATCGCGCGCTACGCCCACGACACCGGGCCCGGCGCGACCACGCCGATGTCGATGCTGTCGATGGTCGACATCGACGGCCTGCGCACCGCGCATGTGCACGACACCCTCGAGGTGGTGCGTACCGCCGTCCGCTCGGCCGACCTCACCCTGTCCGACATCAGCCGCATCCTGGTGATCGGCGGCGCGTCCCGGCCCGCCGAGGTCGCCCGGACCCTCGCCGAACTCGGCCGCCCCCTGGTGGTTTCGGCCGACCCGGGCCAGACCGTCGCCGCGGGCGCCGCACTGATGGCCGCGCGCACCATGGCCCTCGCCGCGTCCGGCGGCAAGCAGCAGTCGCCGCGCGTCGCCGTATTCTCCAGCGCCGCTGTCGTTTCCGCGGTAGCCATGTCGGCGGTGACGGTATTCGGTAGCCCGTCGGCCCCCAGCGCGTCGCCGGTGCTCGAGCATTTCCCCGGCCTCGGCACGCCGAACACCGACACCTTGTTATACGACGCCAGCGCGGACCACCTGGCCGGTCACCGCGACGCCTGGGTGGCGACACCTGCGGGGTGGACCACCTCGCGAGCCCTCGCCACCGGCGCCGGTATGCCGACGCCCTCGGCATACGGCCTGTTCATCACCCCCGCCGCACACACGACCAAACTCGGCCCGACCATCGCCGAATCCGAATCCCACCTCGCCTCCCACGAGGACGTCCGAATCCCCGGTGCCACCACGAAAAACGGCGGCACGTACGCCGACCCGGCCTACTTCATCAACCCGCTGCCCTTCGGCCAGCTCGCGCCGAAGCCGGCGCCGCCCGCGGTGCCAGGCACTCCCGCCCAACCCGCGTCCCCGATCGCAGGCGTCCCGGCGGTACCCCCGGCCCCTGCACCCGGCTCCATACCCGCTGCGCCCCCGGCCAATCCGGCCCCCGCAGTACCGGACCCGGCCGCCGCCCCGCCCGCCGCCAGCACCCCGGCCACCGGCGGCGCCGTGGACACCCCGACCTCCGGAGCCTCCACCGGCACCGGCACTTCAACCGGCACAACGAGTTCCGAATCCACAGGCGGATCGACGTCAGGTAGCACGTCCTCCGGCGGAACCGCATCCGGCGAATCCAGCACGGGCGGTTCATCCTCCGGCGAAACCTCCACGGGTGGCTCCACTTCCGGTGGCTCCACCGGCGGTTCCTCCGAGACCTCATCGGGCGGCTCCACTTCGTCCGGCGGTTCGACCTCGGGCGGAACTTCCTCGGGCGGAAGCACATCCGGCAGCACCTCCTCGGGCGGAACCTCGAGCGGCACCTCCACCAGCGGCAGCACCTCCGGCGGATCCACCTCCGGCGCTTCCACTTCTGGTGGCTCGACCTCCGGCGGTTCAACGTCCGGCGGCACCTCCGCAGGCGGTTCGTCGGGCGGCGGCGCAGGCGGCCACTAGGGCTGAAGTTTCGGTGCGATTGATCGACAGACGGGCACCGCACTGCCGAGGCACAATGGGCTGGTGGCAAGCGGGGGTCCCCAGCTGATAGCGCTGGATGTAGACGGGACGTTGCTCGACACCGGTAGCCCGGTCAGCGAGCGCGTGGCCGCGGCCGTGCGTGCGGCCGTCGCGGCGGGCGCGCATGTGGTGGTGACGACCGGGCGCACCGTGCTGGCGACCCGCGCGGTGCTGAACGAACTCGGCCTCGTCGAAGGGCACGCGTTGTGTTCCAACGGCGCGGTGCACGTCGATGTGGCCAAAGGCGAACCGCTGACCGTGCAGGACTTCGACCCGGCACCAGCGGTCGTCGCGCTGCGCGCCCTGATCCCGGAGATGATCTTCGCCGTGGAGAAGGTCGGCGTCGGCTACTGGGCCACCGGTGTCAGCCCGTGGGAGTACTCGGTCGGCGAGTACCTGCTCGTCGACCACAGCGCCTTGAGCAGCGAGCCGACGCCCCGGCTCAACGGCTGGTGGCCCGAGGGTTCGCTCGAGGAGATGCTGAGCCTGCTGCACGAGCTCCAAGTCCCCGGCGCCAGCTGGGTGCACGGCGAATTCGGCCCCTGGCTCACCGTCTCCCGCCAAGGCGTCTCCAAAGGTTGGGCCCTCGAACGTCTCCGTCTGGCTCTCGACATCCCGAGCTCCGCCACCTTGGCCATCGGCGACGGCTACAACGATCGTGAAATGCTGCGCTGGGCAGCACATTCCGTAGCCATGGCGAACGCACCGGAAGAGGTCAGGAACCTGGCCGACGAGGTCACCGCCGACGTCCTGGAAGACGGCGTCGCCACCGTCCTGGAGCGCTGGTTTCGACCCTGACCTGGTCGCCGGGTAGCCCCTGCGCTATTGTGAACACTGATGTTCGTAGCTGATGTCAGGACCGTCGCCTGGCCAAGCATCGCCGCTGCGTGAACGTCACGGCGCCGTCCGCGGCCGCCGCTGCTCGATCACCTGTTCATCGCCCGATCCCGCCGTCAAGCGGTCGGATCGGTCGACCATCGATGGACTCGACGGAGGTTATCGACATGACCCGCACGCCGTTCTATGCGGAGGTGCAGACCCATTACGACCTGTCCGACGATTTCTTCGCCCTGTTTCTCGACCCGACCCGCACCTACAGCTGCGCGTACTTCGAGCAGGACGACTACACCCTCGAACAGGCCCAGCGCGCGAAGATCGATCTCGCCCTCGGCAAGTGCGACCTGCGTCCCGGCCTGACCCTGCTCGACATCGGCTGCGGCTGGGGTTCGACGATGATGCGCGCGCTGGAATGCTACGACGTCGACGTCATCGGGCTGACGCTCAGCAAGAACCAGCACAGCTATGTGCAGGGGATGCTGGACGAGGGCGGCTACGGTGCCCGCGCCGAAGTCCGCCTGCAGGGCTGGGAGGAGTTCGACGGCAAGGTCGACCGCATCGTCAGTATCGGTGCGTTCGAACACTTTCGGCACGAGCGGTACGCCGACTTCTTCGACTTCGCCTACCGGGCGCTGCCCGAGGACGGCCGAATGTTGTTGCACAGCATCGTCATCTACGGCCTGACGTACCTGCGCGAGCACCACATCGGGTTCGACCGCACCGATATCGACTTCTTCCGCTTCATTCGCGACGTCATCTTCCCCGGCGGCCAATTGCCCTTCCACAGCAGCACATTCCCGCCGGGCGTCCGCCAGTACGCACAGAACGCGGGCTTCACCGTCGAACGGATCCACCCGCTGCAACTGCACTACGCGAAAACCCTCGACCACTGGGCGGTCGCACTGGCGGAGCACCGCGACGAGGCGGAAGCCCTGTGCGGCGCGGACACCTATCAGATATACATGCGATATCTGACCGGATGCGCCCAGCACTTCCGGGCAGGCCACCTCGACGTCATGCAGTTCACCTGTGTGAAGTAGTTCAGTTCAACGGAATTCGCGCCACGATAGGTGTCGTCGGCTGAACCGACCCATTGCTCGGTTCAGCCGTGATCGCGAGCAGCACGGCATCCGGCGCGAGGTCCGTCGCCAACTCGGCGCGGCCATCGGAGAACTGCATCATTCCGGCCGACCGAGGCGTGCCGTCGGCCGGAATGGTCCACAACTGGTAGCCGTGGTCGTCGTCCGGCGTGGGCAAGGTGGCAGTGGCAACCACCTTGCCCAGGCTGGCCGACCACACCGCCGTCGCCGCACCGTCGCCCGTCGTGAGCGCACCGTTCCTGGTGACCGCG
This sequence comes from Nocardia sp. CA-128927, assembly GCF_050955855.1. Classification (NCBI taxonomy): domain Bacteria; kingdom Bacillati; phylum Actinomycetota; class Actinomycetes; order Mycobacteriales; family Nocardiaceae; genus Nocardia; species Nocardia sp. CA-128927. The sequence continues at coordinate 2,752,821 of NZ_CP192087.1, forward strand.
TCCTGCGCATTGCGCACCTGATCCGCCGCGACCACCTCGCCGCCGCGCTCGCCGCCGATGAGCGTGAGCCCGGTGATCAGTACGGCCACCACCGCGACCGCGGCTGCGACGCCGACCGCCGCCCGGATGATCCAGGTACGGTTGGCCGCGGGAATGTGGTTGTCCGACAACCCATTCAGCGCGGGCATGATGTCCGTGCGACCGAGCGCGTCCAGCACGGGCAGCAACTGCGTCCGCCCGAGCGGGTCATCGAGGCGCCGCTGCGGCCGCGCGCGGATGTCGGCGAGCACCCGTTCCTTCATGTCCGTCGCAGGCAGCGGCGGCATCGCGACGGCCAGCTGCATAGCGACCTCGCTCAGCTCGTCGACCTCGGTGCGGCACGCCGCGCAGTCGGTCAGATGCTGCTCGAAGGCGACGCGCTCGGCGGTGGACAACGCGTCCAAAACGTAAGCGCCGGTGAGGGTGTGCAGGTCCGGTGTCACGAGCGTTCTCCCAAACTCTCCCGCAGACGGATCAGGCCGTCGCGCATCCGGGTCTTGATCGTGCCGACCGGCTTGTCGAGCGCCTCGGAAACCTCGCGGTAGGTGCGGCCACCGTAGTAGGCGAGGACGATCGATCGGCGTTGCAGGTCGGTGAGGTCGTCGAGTGCCTGCCGGACCGCCTCGTGCTCCATCTTGTCCAGCGTCGCCTCCACCACCTCGTCGAATTCGTGGCGCGGCGCCAATTGCCCTGCGCGGTTTTCCCGTTCGACGTTGGCGTGCTGATAGCGCACCCGGTCGACGGCGCGCCGGTGCGCGATGGTCAGCACCCAGGCCATGGCGCTGCGGCCGTGCTCGTCGAATTGTGCTGCCTTGAGCCAGATCTCCAGCAGCACCTCCTGCGCGACCTCTTCGGACTGGGCGTGGTCGCGCAGCACCGCGGCGACGATGCCGAGCACCGGACCCGCCACGATGTCGTAGAGCGCGGCGAAGGCTTGCTCGTCGCCGCGGGCGACGCGGCGCAACAATAGTTCCGGAGTGTTCGCTGGATCGGTCATGTCGTCGCGGGTGCGGGCGCCGGGTAGTGCACGGGCGCGGCTGACCATAGGTGTCCTTCCAAGCCTGACCGAGCCGGAAGCCGTGCGCGAGGCAACGGCGGATGTGGGCCAGATCATATGACGCCCCCGTCGCCGCAACGCCCTCGCTACCCCGCGCGCCGCGGAAATCCGGACCAATCCGCACGCGCTCCGGCTTCGACTTCTATGCAGAGCCTGCCTGCCAGCGGCGGCTCGCGCGGTGTCCCGGCCGAGGCGACCGGCCGGGCCACGCGGCGGTACATGGTGCCGGACGAACGAGTCCCGTCCGGCACCATGTCACCGTTTCGAGGCTAAGCCGGGCCCGTTTTGGCGAGCACCTCGAGGTAGTGCGGGTTCGACATGAGGCCGAGGACATTGCCGAAAGGGTCGACGACCGAGGCCGTCACGAAGCCGGTGCCCTCGCCGCGCTCGGTGATCGGGTCGTACTCCTTGGCGCCCAGTTCGAGCAGTCGGTCGAAGGTGGCCTGGAGGTCGTCGACGTGCCAGTTGACGATGGCGCCGCCGGGTGTGTTGCGGGCGCCCCCCGGTGCGTATGCGCGGTTGACGATGCCGAATTCGGCCAGGTAGTCGCCGATGCGGAACTCGTAGTAGCCGCCGGGGACGGTGAAGTACGGCTCGACGCCGAGGAACTCGCGGTACCAGTCCTTCGCGGCCTCCAGGTCGTCGGCGTAGAACGTGCTCGTCGCCATTCCTCGCAGCATTTCGGTCTCCTTCATCGGTTCGTGCCCTGCTTGTAGAAACCATCCTCCGCCCTAAAGTGCTCACCAAATGAGCACTTTCTCGGGCAGAATTGTGCGCATGCGAGCGGACAGATTGGTGGCGATCCTGCTGATGATGCAGACGCGCGGACGGGTGACCGCCGCCGAAGTCGCCGAGGAACTCGAGACCTCGGTCGCCACTGCGCGACGTGACCTCGAGGCGTTGTCCACGGCAGGCGTCCCGGTGTACCCGCAGCCCGGACGCGGCGGCGGGTGGTCGCTGGTGGGCGGCGCGCGAACCGACCTCACCGGTTTGACCGCTGGCGAGGCGCGAGCGCTGTTCCTACTGGCGGGCCCGTCGGCTAACGCGGTACCGGAGGTGAAATCGGCGCTGCGCAAACTGGTTCGCGCCTTGCCTCAGCCATTCCGCACCGACGCCGCCGCGGCAGCCGACGCCGTGGTGATCGACCCGGCCCGATGGGGTCAGACAGACCGGGAACTGCCGCCGGTAGTCGCGCTACTGCAACGAGCAGTGGTGCAGCGCAACAAGGTTCGCCTGCGCTACGCCAGCAAGAAGGGCGAACACACCGAACGCCTGGTCGACCCGTGGGGCCTGATCGACAAGGACGCTATCTGGTATCTCATCGCCGGAACGGACCACGGTCAACGCACCTTCCGCATCGATCGCATTGCCGACGCCACCCTCACCGACGAAACCGCCCACCGCCCAGCCGATTTCGACCTCTCCGCGACCTGGAACGAGGTGGTCGACGAACTCGAGCAACGCCGCGCCGCCACCGCCGCCACCGTCCTCATCTCCGATCGCCTGCTGCCGATCCTGCGCAACCAGCAGGGCAGGCACTGCGTAGTCGACGGCCCGATCGCAGACGGCCGCATCCGAGTCCAGGTCACCGCGCCCACCGCCTGGATGCTCGCCCAGCAACTAGCAGGCTGGGGCGCCTCCATCGAAGTCCTCGACCCTCCGGAAGTCCGCACCGAACTCGCCCGAATAGGCACCGAACTCGTCGACCGCTACCGATGAGTCCGGCGCAGCCTTCAGAGGGGGTACAGCCGTCCTCTGGACCGGAGGATCGGTGCGTCGCTGACGCTGTACAGGTGCCAGTTCTCCATCGTCATGCCGTAGGCACGGCCATCGAAGCGCACCTGCGCCACATAGTCTTTGGCCATCGCATACGCGACGTCCCCGGCCTCCCACATGTCCCGGAATTCGGGGAACTGCCACAGTCGTCGATGCGCTTGCTGGGCCCACTCGGTCTTGCCGTAGCGGCCCATGATGCCGCGATGCCAGGCGACGCCGAGACGAGCATCGGTTTCCCAGGTGATCATCACATCGCGGGCGGCCGGGCTACCGAAGGCCCATTCGAGCATGTACAGACCTGGTCGCTGGTCGGGGAAGACGTCGAAGTACGCACGGTTCGCGGCCAGTAGCCTGCGCTGCGGGCTGGTGTAGTACGACACGAGATCGGCTGCGGCCTCGTCCATCTCGGCGCGCATCATCGGGGTCAGTGCCTGTAGGTGCTGTTCCAGCGAGGGGATGTCCATCGTCGGACTCATCCCCGCCAAGCCTGGATACGGTGCTTGGTGACCGGCCAGGTCGCACACGTACTGCCAGTCGTTTTCACTGGCGTGATAGGTGTCGATCAGTTGGCGCAGGATCCCCACGCCGACCTGACCGGCGGCGGTGTCCCGCTCCAGCTGGGTCAGGTAGCTGGCGGAGATATGCGCTTCCTCGGCCGCCATCTCACGACTGAATACCGTTGCGGGCAAAAGCATCCCGACCTCACGTCGGCGGGCTTGCTCGCGCCGTCGAAGGCGGGTGAGCGCCTGCCCCAAGGTGGTGGTATCGGCGTCGAGCATGTTTGTGATTCCCCCATCCGATGCGGCTGGCTGCTGCGTCAGCTCCGCCACTGCCAAGATAGTACGGAGACCGGACATGCACTAACAGTGCATGTTGTTCGCCGGACGGTGGTCGCCGCCGCGCTGATAGCTTCACCACATGGAGATCGAAACCGCTTCTGCCGCCGACGGATTAGCGAACTCGGCGTTCGTGTTGACCCCCGATTTCTATCGTGACCCGCATGCCGCCTACCGCGCGCTGCGGGACCGGGGACCGGTCAACCGAGTGGTATTTCCTGATCGCAGCACCGGATGGCTGATCACCGGCCACGCCGAAGTGAAAGAGGCGTTCACCCATCCCGGTATCAGCAAGCGCCTCGGCTCGGACGGCGCGCGGTCGGCCCTCGCGGCCAACAATGCGGGCCACCAGGTCCAAAGCGGTCCGTTCGAGCACATGCTGGTCTTCTACGACCCGCCCGAGCACACCCGGCTACGGACCTTGCTCAGCGGAGCGTTCGGCACCCGAGCCGTGCGCGGGCTGGCACTGCGCGTCGCCGAGCTCGCCGATGGGCTGCTGACCGAGCTGGCCGCCGCGGCCGATGATGTCGTCGACCTGTTGGACCGCTACGCGGTGCCGCTGTCGATGTCGGTGATCTGTGAACTGCTCGGAGTGCCCGACGGAGACCGCGGCAGGTTTCAGCATTGGTCGACGGTCATCGTGTCCGGCGAGCACGCGCCGCGCGAGCGGATGACGGCCGCCGCCGAGTTCGTCGCGTACATCGATCACCTCATCGCCGAGCGGACCACCGAACCGGGCGCTGACCTGCTCTCCGAGCTCATCGTGGCGGGGGCGGACGGCGACCGGCTCACCGCCCGCGAACTGCGCAGCATGGTTCTCGTGCTGTTGGTCGCCGGTTTCGAGACGGCTGCGAACCTCATCGGCAACGCGGTGGTCACGCTGTTGTCCGACAACAACTTGCACCGGCGGCTACACAGCGATCCCGGGCGAATTCCCGCGTTCATCGAGGAGGTGCTCAGGCATCGGTCACCGACGAGTGAAACCACCTTCCGCTACACCACTACCCCGATCACCCTCGGCGGCATCGACATCGCCGCCGGGGAGCTGATCGTCTTGTCGGTGGCGGCAACCGGCCGCGATCCTCGTCGATTCGCCGAGCCGGAGAGCGTCGACATCGACCGATCCGACAACGGTCACCTCGCCTTCGGCCACGGCATCCACTACTGCGTCGGCGCGCCCCTGGCCCGCATGGAGGGCTGCATCGGACTGGCTCGCCTGCTGCAGCGGTACCCCGATCTGGAACTCTCGCCGAACTCCGAACTCGATTGGCGGACAAGCTTTGCCATCCGTGGGCTGACCGCGTTACCGGTGCGGCTACGCCCCTGACCGCCGTCGTCTGGATGAAGAAGGGGAGCGCACGAGATGGGGGGTGAACGCAGATGGACGACAGCGTTCGGCGGGTGGTCGCGGCCAGAGATTCTGTCCTGCCGCTGATTCCCCGCCCTTGGCATCGCGGCCAGTTCTTGGACGCACTGAGCAAGGTGCGAGGGCGCCCGATCCACTTGGTGCCCTTGCCATCTGACTCGGTGGCGGCCGGCCACGGCACACTGTCCGGGGTCTGGTTGAACTGTGGCGATTCGGACGTGATCGCCTACGACGCCAGAACGACCGAGTATCACGCCGATCAGATCATCGCGCACGAAATCGGCCACATGTTGCTCGATCATGCTGTTGCGGGGGCGGGGTCGGTCGGGGGCCGCCGGCTGCTGCCGAACATTGATCCCGCGGTGGTCGGGCGAGTACTCGGGCGCACTGATTTGCAGAGTTGTCAGGAGGACGAGGCGGAGCTCTTCGCGAACCTACTGCTGTTGGAGGCAACGCGACGGCGGTCACTGCGAGCACTGTGGGGCAGTTGCTCGATTACCTGGCGGCAGGCTGTTCTGGGAGCCAGGGGATGAGGGCGTGCCCGGTTGTTCTTTCAAGTACGACCGTACGTTCGCTTTCGTGGGTTTTCGTGGAAGAATGGGTAGATGTCCGAGTCAATTACCGCTGCTGACCGGCAGCAAGGCGTCGATCAGCGTTTGGCCAAGGGGGCGCGGTCCCGGGCTTCGATTGCCCGGCACGCTGCCGATGTGGCGTCCGTCGAGGGGCTGACCGGACTGAGTATCGGCAGGCTTGCGGCCGATCTCGGGCTCAGTAAGAGTGGCATCGCGACCTTGTTCGGTAGCAAGGAGAGTCTGCAACTGGCCGCGGTCAAAGCGGCGCGTGATGTGTTTCTGGACCAGGTCGTCACACCGAGCCTGGACGAGGACAGTGGCATGCCTCGGCTGCGCGTCCTCGTTGATCGCTGGTTCGGGCAGGTCACTGCGCCTGCCTTTCCTGGCGGCTGCTTCCGGGTGGCCACCCTGGCCGAGTTCGACAGTCGCCCGGGCCCCATTCGCGATGCCATCTCGGCGGACAACCGCGACTTCCTCACGTTCCTGTCCAATGAGATCCGGCGCGCTCAGGAGCAAGGCCACCTCGGCGAACGCAACGCCGACGTGATCGCGTTCGAATTGGCCGCCGTGATCGGTGCGGCTCATACCTCTCACCAGATGGACGATGAGTGGGGTGTGGCGACGGCCCGCGCCATTGTCGACAACCTGTTGAGCTGAGGTCTGCGGGCGGTGGTGCGCCAGTTTGGATTCGGTGCCGTTTTGGTCCGGGCCTGCTCACACAGCGCGTGGCGTCAGGCCGACATCGTGAGGACGTTCGCGAGCGCCGCGTCGTAGCGGTTCCAGACGATGTCGGTGAGAACCGCGTGGGGGCCGATGACGTTGGCGTGGACCACGTTCGGGGCGGCGGTGACGAGGCGATTGGTGAGTAGGCCCGGTGCCAGGAACCAGGGCGCGACAAGCACATCGTCGGCGCCGCGGGCGCGCAGTCGGGAAATTGCCTGGGGCAGTGACGGTTCGGTGGTTGCGAAGCAGATCTCGGTGAGGTGCCCGGTGAGCGCGGCGAGACGGCGGGCCACCTCGGCGGTGCGGGCGTTGGCAGCGGGGGAGGAGGAGCCCACTGCGGCAACGGCGACACCCAGGCGATTCGACCAGGCCCCCAACGACTCCCGCATCGAGGCGGATGCTTCCGACACGCGATCGCGCAGGGCAGCGACCAGCCGGGTATCCGGGCCCAGGACATCGGCCTGAGTCAACTGCAACTGTGGATGCCGAGCACGGGCCGCGGCCAGCATGCCGGGCAGATCTACTCGAGCATGGAAGGCATTGCCGAGCAACAGCGGCGCGACGACAGCATGCGTATGCCCCTGCGCCGCAACAGCATCCACAACCTGCTCCACCGAGGGCGCATTGAGATCGAGAAACGCCAACCGCACATCGAACCCCGGCCGCGTGGCCGCCAGCTCTGCCGCCACCGCCGACATGGTCGCCGCCGACCGGGGATCCCGACTCCCATGTGCCACCGCGATCAGCGCAGGCCTGTCATGCGCAGCCGCACCCCCGAACCCGAGCGGCGCGATGTTCAGCACCGCGCGTGCGGTGCCGGACCGCGTCACGATGCCGAACGGTTCCGTCATCTCAGACTCCGGTGCCGACCTCGACGGCCGACAGCACGTCGCCGACGAGACCTGCGGCGAGGGTGTTCCCGCCGGACGGATCGATGAGCAGGAAGCTGCCGGTGTGGCGGTTCACCCGGTAGTCGTCGACCGCGAGTGGTTCGGCGACGCGCAGGGAGATGCGGCCGATATCGTTGAGGGCCAAGGATTCCGGGTTCGGGTCGGCGATCAGGCGCTGCTCGTCGAAGCGTTCGAGCAGGCTGCCGACGATGGCCTGGGTGGTGCGGGTGCCGTGCTTGAGCAGCAGGCGTGCACCGGGGTGCAGCGGCTTGTCGCCGAGCCAGCAGACGGTGGCGTCGAAGGTGTCGATCGGCTCGGGGGCGTCGGCGACCGAGGCGATGGTGTCGCCGCGGGAGATGTCGACGTCGTCGGCCAGGATGAGCGTAACGCTGCGCCCGGTCTGCGCCACCGCGAGTTCGCCGTCCGGTGTATCGATCCGCTCGACGGTGGTGCGAATCCCGGAGGGCAGCACCACCACCTCGTCGCCTGGCGCGACCGCACCGGCCGCGATCTGCCCGGCGTAGCCGCGGTAATCGGGGTATTCGGCGGTGCGCGGCCGGATCACGTACTGCACCGGAAAGCGAAGTCCCAGTGTGTGATTGCCGGTGCTGTCGGCGTCGACCGGCACCGACTCGAGGTGCTCGATCAGCGATGGACCGGTGTAGTAAGGGGTGCTGTCCGAGCGGGTGGCGATGTTGTCGCCGTGCAGCGCGGACACCGGAATCTCCAGCACGTCGTCGTCGGACCAGCCGAGGGTGCGGGTGAGCCCGTTGAATTCGGCCGAGATCTCCGCGAACACGGTCGCCGCGTCGTCGACCAGGTCGATCTTGTTCACCGCGAGCACCAGCCGCGGCACCCCGAGCAGCGCGAGAACGGCCGCGTGCCTGCGGGTCTGCTCGATAACGCCCTTGCGCGCGTCGACGAGCAGAATCACCAGCTGCGCGGTCGACGCACCCGACACCGTATTCCGCGTGTACTGCACGTGCCCCGGCGTATCGGCGAGCACGAAAGACCGCTGCGGCGTAGCGAAGTAGCGGTAGGCGACATCGATGGTGATGCCCTGCTCACGTTCGGCGCGCAGCCCATCCACGAGCAACGAAAGATCCGGCGTGGCAAGCCCTTTGTCCACCGACGCGCGAGTGACCGCGTCGATCTGATCGGCCAGTACGGATTTCGTGTCGTACAGCAGACGCCCGACCAGAGTGGACTTACCGTCGTCGACAGAACCGGCGGTAGCCAGCCTCAATAGGTCGGACATATCAGAAATAACCCTCTCGCTTACGGTCTTCCATCGCGGCTTCCGACACCCGGTCGTCACCGCGGGTAGCACCACGTTCGGTCAATCGGGACGCGGCCACCTCGGCCAGAATCGCCGCGTTGTCGGCCGCATCGGAAAGCACGGCACCGGTGGACGATCCGTCACCGACGGTGCGGTACCGCACCGAAAGCGTTTCCAGCGCTTCGTCTTCGCGCGGTCCGCCCCACACGCCGGGCGTCATCCACATGCCGTCGCGCTGATACACCGGACGCTGATGCGCGTAGTAGATGCTCGCCAGGTCGATGTCCTCACGGGCGATGTAGCGCCAGATGTCCAGCTCGGTCCAGTTGCTCAGCGGGAACACCCGCACATGCTCGCCCGGCGCGTGCCGGCCGTTGTACAGATTCCACAGTTCGGGCCGCTGCCGCTTCGGATCCCACTGCCCGAAGGCGTTGCGCAGCGAGAAGATTCGCTCCTTGGCGCGAGACCGCTCCTCGTCGCGACGGCCGCCGCCGAACACCGCGTCGAAGCGATGCTCGCTGATCGCGTCCAGCAGCGGAACGGTCTGCAGCGGATTGCGGATGCCGTCCGGCCGCTCGGTGAGCCTGCCGTCGGCGAGGTAGTCCTCGACCTTGGCGACATGCAACCGCAGCCCGTAGCGCTCGACGATCTTGTCCCGGAACTCCAGCACCTCGGGCAGATTGTGCCCGGTGTCGACGTGCAGCAGCGAGAACGGCAGCGGCGCGGGCCAGAAGGCCTTGAGCGCCAGGTGCAGCAGCACGGTCGAATCCTTGCCGCCGGAGAACAGGATCACCGGCCGCTCGAATTCCCCTGCCACCTCACGGAAGATATGAATCGACTCCGACTCCAGCGCAGCCAGGGTGTCGAAATCGCTGATGCCGAAAGCGCGTTCGGTGGTATTCGAGGACTCGCCGAGAAGTTCACTCACAATGGTCTCCGTCATGCTGTGTCCAATCTGCCTGCCCGAGGGCCCTACGTGGTTACGCAGGCTGCCTCCTTCGGGCCTGACTCGGTCAGGCGGTGTGCAACCCGCATTCGGTCTTGGCGAGGCCGGCCCAACGCCCGCTTCGTGGATCGGCTCCCGGCTCCGGCTTCCGCGTGCACGGCGCGCAGCCGATCGACGGATACCCTTCCTCGACAAGGGGATTGACGAGGATGCCGTGCTGTTCGATGTAGTCCTGCATCTCGTCGTCGGACCAGGCGGCGATCGGATTGATCTTCACCAGCCCGAACGCCTCGTCGAACGAGATGAGCGGTGCGTTGGCCCGGGTCGGCGACTCGACCCGGCGGATGCCGGTGACCCACGCGTTGTACCCGGCCAGTGACTTCTTCAACGGCACGACCTTGCGCAGCCTGCAGCACTCACCCGGATCACGCCCGAACAAATCCTTGCCGAGCAACTGATCCTGTTCCGCGACAGTGTTTTCCGGCCGGACGTCGATCACGTTCACCCCGTACACCGCCTCGACGGCGTCCCGGGTGCCCATGGTCTCGGCGAAGTGATAGCCGGTGTCCAGGAACAACACATCCACGCCCGCATGGACCTGCGCGGCCAGGTGCACCAGCACGCCGTCCTGCATGTTCGAGGCGACGATGTAACCGGACCCGAAATGCTCCTCGGTCCACTGCAGCAGATCGGTTGCGGACGCGTCCGTCCCGAGGTCGGCGGCGCCCTTTTCCGCGATGGCCCGGAGCTCGTCCTCGGCCAGCTTCGACACCAGTTCGGTTGTCACAGTTGATCTCCCATCACCTGAGCACGTGCCCATTGCAAGCGAGGCTCATTTCAAATCGGCCTCGTCGGCACGAACGGCCCACTGTGCGAACCGTTCGCCATCCTCGCGGTGCTTGATGAAGTTGCGCACCACCCGCTCGATGTAGTCACCGAGCTCGTCGCTGGTCACCTTGTGCTGACGCAGCTTGCGCCCGAAGGCGCTGTCGAAGCCGAGGCTGCCACCCAGGTGAACCTGGAAGCCCTCCACGTGATTCCCGCTGCCGTCGTCGACCAGTTGGCCCTTGAACCCGATGTCGGCGATCTGCGACCGCGCGCACGAGTTCGGGCAGCCGTTGATGTTGATGGTGACCGGAACGTCCAGCTGCGCATTGAGATCCGCGAGCCGCTCCTCGAGTTCGGGCACCAGCACCTGCGACCGCTTGCGCGTCTCGGCGAAGGACAGCTTGCAGAACTCGATCCCCGAGCAGGCCATCAGGTTTCGCCGCCACAGCGACGGGCGGGCCTGCAGGCCAAGGGGTGCCAGCTCGTCGATCAGCGCGTCGACCTTGTCGTCGGCGACGTCGAGCACGATCAGCTTCTGGTACGGCGTGAACCGGATCCGGTCCGAGCCGATCCGCTCGACCGCGTCGGCGACCTTGGTCAGGATGGTGCCCGAGACCCGGCCCGCGATGGGGGAGAACCCGACCGCGTTGCGCCCGTTCTTCAGCTTCTGCACGCCGACGTGATCGATCGGCTTGGTCGGCTGCTCCGGCGCCGGTCCGTCGATCAGCTTGCGCTTCAGGTACTTCTCCTCGAGCACCTCGCGGAACTTCTCGATGCCCCAGTCCTTGACCAGGAACTTCAGCCGCGCCTTGGTGCGCAGGCGGCGGTAGCCGTAGTCGCGGTACAGCGACACCACGGCTTCCCACACATCCGGCACCTCGTCGAGCGGCACCCACGCGCCGACCCGCTGCGCCAGCATCGGATTCGTGGAAAGCCCGCCGCCGACCCACAGGTCCAGGCCCGGCCCGTGCTCGGGATGGTTCACCCCGACGAACGCGATGTCGTTGATCTCGTGCACCACGTCCTGCTGGCCTGAGATCGCGGTCTTGAACTTGCGCGGCAGGTTGGAGTACTCCTTCTTGCCGATGTAGCGGCGCACGATCTCGTCGATCGCGGGCGTCGGGTCGATGATCTCGGTCAGCGATTCCCCGGCCAGCGGCGAGCCCAGCACCACGCGCGGGCAGTCGCCACAGGCCTCGGTGGTCTTGAGCCCGACCGCCTCGATCCGCTTCCAGATCTCGGGGACGTTCTCCACCTCGATCCAGTGGTACTGCACGTTCTCGCGGTCGGACAGATCCGCGGTGTCGCGGCCGAACTCGGTGGAGATCTGGCCGAGCGTGCGCAGCTGCTCGACGTTCAACGCGCCCGCGTCGCAGCGGATCCGCATCATGAAGTACTTGGCCTCGAGAATGTCGATGTTCTCGTCGCCGGTCCAGCTGCCGTCGTAGCCCTGTTCGCGCTGGGTGTAGAGACCCCACCAGCGGAACCGGCCGCGCAGATCGCCCTTGTCGATGCTGTCGAAGCCCTGCTTCGAGTAGATGTTCTCGATCCGGGCGCGGACGTTGAGCGGGTTGTCGTCCTTCTTGGACTGTTCGTTCGGGTTCAGCGGTTCGCGATAGCCGAGTGCCCACTGGCCCTCCGCCTTGCGGCGCACCGGCTTACCGGTGCGGGCACGCGGCGCGGTCGCCGTCGCGGCACCGGCTTCGGCGCGCGGGCGGTCCGGGCGGACGCGGCGCTCGGAGGCGGGGCGGTCGGCGCGGGTGTGATGGCCTGGCCTGGGCTCGGGGCCGGACTGGTCGGTCGGACCGGCGTCGGTAGTCGACGTCATTGGGGTCGCTCCTGCGGGGTGGTTGTATCCGTGCTGGAGGCGCGAGGGGCTGACTCGCACCTGCGGTGGTCAGCGGACCGATGAAGTCGAATATCGGGAATCGCCGGGAAGACCCGGGGATGGGCGTCGCTGAGCTACCGAGGGGATTCGGTCAGACAGCAGGCACTACAGACGCGCTTGTAGTCGACGTGGCGACGTGCCACAAGTCGTACTCCCGATGCGCGCATGAAGCCTATTGTGCCACCTCAGCGGCTGCCTTCCGACGGGGTGTCCGTATTTTCCGCAGTTTTGCGGGAAATCCCCTGGACCGTTGACCTGATATGTGACGTCAGTCATAGATCATCAGCCGATGGCGGCCGGTGATGCGCATACGCCACCGGAAGTGAACCGCGCCACGTTCGGCCAACCGGACATACGGCGGGGCCACGCGTACTTCTCCGCCGCCATGTCCCGTTCGCGGAATCGGATTTGACCTGAAGCCCACTTCAGGTATCAGAGTGAGCGTCATGAGTACCGCATCTGTCGACACCGATCTCGACGCCATCCGTGAAGTAGTCGCCACCATCCAGCACGCCCAGCAGAACGAACTGGTCGACGAGTTCGTCGGCCTCTTCCGCGAGGACGCCATCTGGACCACCGGCGGCGGCCAACGACTGTTCGGCCGTGCGGCCATCGCCGAGTTCACCGCCGAGGTCCTGCCCGGTGCGATGCGCGACGGCACCGCCACATACGAGGTCGAGCACGTCCTGTTCATCCGCCCCGATGTCGCCGCGGTCAAGGTCGTCCAGCGCTACCTGACCAACGACGGTGAACTCAACGGCCAGGGCTCCCCGATGTACGTGATGTCGAAGGAAGATGGCCGCTGGCTGCTCACCGCCAACCAGAACACCGTGATCGCCGAACACTGACCTCGGGCGTCCAGTTCCCCGGCGGCGGCTGGGTGGCGGGGGACCTGCACACTAGAGGGGTGAGCTCACCTGCGGCTATCCCTGTCGGCACCGAGATGTCCGGTCCGGTGCTCAGTGACTTCGGGGGCGGTCCGTTCGGGATCTACGTGCACGTGCCGTTCTGCGCGACACGGTGCGGATACTGCGATTTCAACACCTACACCGCGGGCGAACTCGGCACGTCCGCGTCGCCGCAGTCCTGGCTGGAAGCACTGCGGGGCGAGTTGGCTACGGCCGCAACACAGTTCGCGGCACTGCCGACCGCAACGCCCGAGGTGTTGACGATCTTCGTCGGCGGTGGCACCCCCTCGCTGCTCGGCGGTGACGGACTGTCCGCCGTGCTCGACGCCGTGCGCGCGAACTTCACCCTCGCCGCCCACGCCGAGGTAACCACCGAATCCAACCCGGAATCCACCGCGCCGGAATTCTTCGAACGCCTCCGCGCGGCCGGCTTCACTCGGATCTCCCTCGGCATGCAATCCGCCGCCGCCCACGTGCTGAAAGTGCTCGACCGCACGCATACTCCGGGCCGCGCCGTCGCCGCCGCGAAGGAGGCCCGCGCCGCCGGGTTCGACCACGTGAACCTCGACCTGATCTACGGCACCCCCGGCGAACGCGACAGCGACCTCGACGCCAGCCTCGACGCGGTGCTCGAAGCGGGCGTCGACCACGTCTCCGCCTACTCACTGATCGTCGAAGACGGCACCGCACTGGCCCGCCGCGTACGTCGCGGCGAACTTCCCGCCCCCGACGACGACGTACTCGCCGCCCGCTACGAACGCATCGACGCTCGCCTCACCGCCGCAGGCTTGACCTGGTACGAGGTATCCAATTGGGCCGCAAGCGAAGCCGCGGCCTGTCGACACAACCTCGGCTACTGGGACGGTGGTGACTGGCTCGGTGCGGGCCCCGGCGCACACAGCCACGTCGGCGGCGTCCGCTGGTGGAACATCAAACATCCCGCCCGTTACGCCGACCGCGTCACCGACGGCGGCCTCCCCGCCGCGGGCTGGGAAACCCTCACCCCGGACGAGCGCTACACCGAACGCGTCATGCTCGCCGTCCGTCTGCGCATCGGTCTACCTCTCACCGATCTCGACCCCGTCGGTCTTGCCGCCGCCGACCGCGTCATCGCCGACGGCCTCGCAACTCGAACCGCAGACCGCCTCATCCTCACCGACCGAGGCCGCCTCCTGGCCGACGGTGTAGTCCGTCAACTCCTGGTCCCTTGATCCAGTGGAGAGTGCTGCGCGGCTCGTTCCCGTGATCATGTGACGCAACGCTCACCCACGCATCGCTCGGATCGTTACCGATCACAACAACCTCCATCGGCGTCAAGAGGGCTCGGCTCCTCCGGGGCGTCCGCAACCCTCCCACCACCAGGGCAGGCGAGGCGGCTGTCCCCGGTCGACCCACCCCGCCACCAGCCAGTTTGTCGTCGCCTCGCCGCCCAACCAACCCCGCTCAGCGAACTGTTGGGTCGGTTCGGCTGTCGCGGAGAGAGCGCGCCTTGTAGGCTTCGATCAACCCCAAGGAGATTCATGTCCCCGGCACGACACATCACCCTCATCCACGAACCGGGCGAATTCGCCGAGGCGCGGGCAAATGAAAAGGCCGAAACTGCGCGACAGAGCGCGGTGGCCGCACGCACCGTTGCCAGCTATTCACAAAATGCCGATGATTGCCAGTCCCTATTGGCAATGCTCGGCTTGGACGCACTCGCCGGCAAGCAAGCCAGGGTCTGCGACTAGTCACAAATCTCCCTGTCGGCGACCGCCACCCGTCGCCATTTACGGGGAGCAGCCCGTCCGCGGCGCGCGAGTGCCGGGCGAATCGGGTCACGAAAACCCCAGCGCCGCGCGATCATTGCGATCGTGCGGTGTCTGCTGTCCGGACGCGTCTGCTGGTCCGGACCCGCTGTACAGCGCCGTCTTAGGAGGTTTTCGTGTCGAATCCCACCGCACGTCCGGTCGTGTTCATTCATGGACTATGGATGCACAGCAGTAGTTGGGGCGCCTGGCTCGACGCGTTCGACCGCGCGGGTTATCAGACCTTCGCACCTGGTTGGCCCGGTGACGCCGAGACCGCGGACGCCACCCGCAAGAACCCCGCCGCATTGAACAATCGCGGCATCGCCGAGGTCACCGATCACTATGCGCGATTCATCGCCGACCTGCCGATGTCACCCGTGGTCATCGGGCATTCCTTCGGCGGCCTGATCGCGCAGAAGCTGCTCGGCTCGGGTTCGGCCAGCGGATGTATCGCGATCAACCCCGCTCAATTCCGCGGTGTGCTGACCTTGCCGCTCGCCCAGATACAGAGCGTGCTCCCGATACTCAGCAAGCCCTGGCTGCGCGGCAAAACGTGGTCGCACACGTCGGAGAGCTACCACCGCACTTTTGCCAACGGAATCCCGCGCGAGGAATCGGACAAACTGTTCGCCACCCACGGCATTCCCGCTCCGGCCCGCCCGCTGTTCCAAGCGGGCCTGGCCAATTTCGCGCCGAACAGCGAAGCGAGCGTCGACACCGAACGCGAACGCGGCCCCTTGTTGATGCTGGCCGGTGGCCGCGACCGCCTCGTGCCGGAAGCAACGGTGCGTTCCGAATACAAGATTCAGCGCAAGAACCCCGGCGTCACCGAACTCGTCGTCTTCGCCGATCGCGGCCATTCGATGCCCGCCGACCACGGCTGGCGCGAAATCGCCGACACCGCACTGGCTTTCCTGGAGAAGCAGAACCTGCCCGCACGCCCCACCGCCTGAATACCGAGGTGCTGGTCACGCACGGTAACGCCGACGGCGTGCAAACGGGGTCGGGTCGCCCGCTGCGGTTGCGCGTCTGGGGGACCCCACAAGCCCGCCGACCTGCCGAAATCGCAACTGAACGGCTACGCTGACGCAGCACACGGCCTGCACGGCGAGTTCGAGCAGATCAATGCCGACCCTGCTGGATCTCGTCGCGACCGACCGGCCGCGAAACCCGACCCGACAGGACTACCATGCACCTCTCTCGCACGCTGCGGGCAGCCGTGGCGGCGGTGGCGATCACCGCCGCGACGACCCTGGCGGCCATCCCCGCCAACGCCGCACCGCTCCCGACCATCGTGCTCGTGCACGGCGCCTTCGCCGACGCCACCAGCTGGAACGGCGTCGCCGCCGCCCTGCGCGAGCACGGCTATCGCGTTGTGACACCGGACAATCCGCTCCGCGGTCCGGCCAACGACGCGGCCGCCATCCAGCGCACCCTCGACACCATCGCCGGACCCGTTGTGCTGGTCGGCCATTCGTACGGCGGCGCCGTGATCAGCAACGTGCACGACCCGAAGGTCGAATCCCTGGTCTACATAGCGGCTTTCGCCCCAGTGCAGGGTGAGCCCGCGCAACTGCTGCTCGATCCGATCCGCTTCCCCGGCAGCCAACTCCTGCCGCCGGTCCTGCAGCTCAGCATCGTCGACGACCCCACCGGCATCGCGGGCAAGAACCTCGACGGCTTCGTCGCGCCCGACCGCTTCAACGCCGTCTTCGCCCAGGATGTCAGCCCCGCCACTGCCGCTGACATGATCGCGCACCAGCACTCCATCGCGATCGCGGCCAACCTCGAACCGTCCGGCGCGCCCTCCTGGTCCGGCACACCGAGCTGGTACCTGGTTTCCGGCGCCGATCGAGTGATTCCGCCTGCCTCCCAACGGTTTATGGCCAATCGCATGGGTGCCCACACGAGCGAGCTGGATTCCTCGCACGCATCGCTGGTCTCCCATCCCGCCGATGTCGCCGCGGTAGTGGAGGCGGCTGTCCCGCGCTGACCGAGCTCCGGATCTTCGCCGCGTCGCACTCGCGCTCCATGCGGCGCGGCGAAGATGCCATTCGGTGTGATCAATAAGGGGGGCGGTGTGCGATCTGAAGGTGAAAGAACCTGGGGGATAGGCGTATTCGCGGTGACATGCACTCATCCGGAAGATTCCGAATCGGTCGACGTGCTCTACGCGGTCCGGCATGGGCAGAGCACCGCGAACGTAGCCTTCGCCGCGAACACACTCATCGAGTCCGACGACATGTCCATCGGTCTGACCGATCTGGGCGAGCGGCAAGCCACCGCCGTCGGCCAGTGGTTCGCAGCCCTCGACTCGAACCAGCTGCCCGACCTGGTGCTGTGCTCGCCGTACCTGCGCGCAATGCAGACCTGGCAACTCATCGAACAGGAATTGCGCACGGCGAACCGCGATCTGCCGTGCCACCACGTCGATCAGCGCCTCTACGATCGACACTGCGGCAAGCTCAGCCATCTGCCGCCGCCCACCGTGCGCGAGCGCTTCCCCGAGGAACCCGCGAAGGAAGCCCGCGACCCTCTCGGCTATCGCCCGCCCGACGGCGAGTCGTTCAAAGACGTTGCCGACCGCCTGCGCGGCGTCGTCGCCGACCTCGCAGCCGACCACCGCCACCGCCGTGTGCTGATCGTGGCACACGACGCGATAGTGCTGTTCCTCCGTCAACTCCTCGAAAACCTCACCGACACAGAGGTTCTGGCTCTGGCCGATGCGGGTCTGGCGGGCAACGGCTCGATCACCAGCTGGCAACGCACCACCGACGGCTATCGCCTCCAGACCTACGACCAGCGCACCCACCTACCGCAAACGTGAACACGCCGTATCAGCGTCACATCACCGGTGCCGACCTCGCAGGCCGACTCTTCAACCGAGTCGGCCCCTGACGCGGGGTCAACGCTCGATGATGTTGTCCCGCATGGCTTGTGGGAGCGCGACCACTAGTTGCGAGACGTTCCGGCGGACCTGGCCGACCCGCAGTTCCGGCGGCAGCGACTGCCAGACCTGCCGGATCTGTTCGCGCGCGTGGTCCAGTTCGCCCTGCCGGGTCCACAGGGTGGCCATGTCCAGATCGAGCAGCGCACGGCCGATCTGGTCCTTCTCGGCCATCGGCAGCTCGAGCATCCGATCACGGATCGATTCGGCGGCCCGCCAGTCGCCGATCGAACTCAACGCGTGCGACTGATGCCAGCGCAGGATGTATTCGGAGGTGCCGAGGTTGTCGTCGGTCGTCGCGGTGTCGGGTAGGGCGGCGAACATCCGATCCGCGGCGTTGACCGCGTCCAGCGCATCGCGGCGCCGCCCGATTCGGGCCTGGATGCCCGCCTCGGCCAGCAGCCCGAACACACCGGCCGCCGTCGGACCCCGTCCACTGGCCGCCTGTGCCGACCGGGCCGCGGCCAAACCCTGATCGAGTTGATGCCGGTAGCACTCGTGAGTGTGCGCCATATGCCCGGCCAACCAGGCCTCTAGCGTGGGATCCCCGGCTTGCCGCGCGGCACGGCGCGCCTTGGCGAACCACATGAAGGTGTCGTGCAGATCGGCGACATCATTGAGCCGGAAGGCGATGAGGCCCGCGATGATCGCCTCGACGCGGTGCAGCCGCCGGTGCAGATCCGCGGAGTGGTCGGTCAGCTTGACCTGCTGGATCTGGGCCAGATCCCGCATCCGCGCCGGAATGTATTCCGAAGGCGGCTGGACGTAGACGAGATAGCCGCTGAGTTCGAGGCCTTCCTCCAGCGCGCGGACGGTGTCCCGCGCGGTGGATCCGACCTGTGAAGCCGTAGTGATGACCAAGCGGCTCGGTAGTGGCGCCTCCGGTGGGTCGTCGTCGGTGTAGTCGTGTCCGAAGCCCAGCCGATCCGGCCGGGTGCGATACAACTGGCACAGCGCGTCGAGGAACTGATACGACGGCATGTCCAAGCCGGTCTCCCACCGGGACACGCTCTGATGCGACAGTCCACGGCACGACGACCCGTCGGTCGTGACGATCTCCTGCAATCGGTGTGCGACATCGACGAGGGTGAATCCGTACGCGATGCGATGGGCGCGCAGCAACGAGACGCCGCAATGTGACCGGACCGCGTGCACCTGATCCCACGTCGATCCACCGGCGGCCTCGTATTCGCGGACTACCCGTCTTCCGCACGCGATACTGTGCGGCCCGTTCATTTGTGATTCCCCCTTGCTGCGCTCAGCTCCGCAATTCGCGAACGCGCGCAGTGTTGTCGGTCGGTTTGCTGCGCACGCTCATGCACGAGAGCGCACTGTGCGGTTGATTCGCTCGTTGCCGGTCATTCATGGCCCCACCTGCTGCCACTCAGCTCCGTCACGCACGAAAGCGCACTGTGCTGTCGCTCTGCTCGCTCACGCTCGCAGTGTGTTGTCGTTTCGCTCGACATCTCCAGATCCCTGCTGCTCCAGATCGTCGGACACGCGCATCGATCACGCGTTGCCCGCACTTCCGACCGTATCCGCGTCCTGGTCTTACGTCCATAAACAGGCCGTTCTGCGCGTAACGCGTGCAAGGGCGGGGCAATCTCTGGCCGGGTGGTGCGGAAAGCCGCACGCTGGGGGCATGAAGAAAATCGTCATCGTCGGCAGGGTCGTGACAGACCCGACGTGCACCGCCGATGAGGATGACTCTGTGTCATTCGCCCATAAGTTGGTGCATGTAATGACGCCTATCGCGACTGCGGTTACCGCCCTTGCCACCTTCGTGACCTGCGCCTCCGCAATGAACACCTTGGCCGTGACGGTATTGGCCGCCGCTTGGGTCCTGGCCGGTTGGCTGGCCCGCGGGCGGCGATGCCACTGCCGTCCAGAACATCGGCATACCTGGTTACACCATGCCGCAGGGGGTCCTGCCTAGTCGATTGCCGCATGTAACTGAGGCACACACGGGCACGTGACGCCGCAGCGGGACTCGTTTAGCCCCATACCGTTGTAGCTGCGGCAAGTCGCGAAAAAATACCCGGGAGTACGGTTCCCGGTGTCGGTCATATCGGTAATGTGAGCGACATCAACGGGTCCGCGATCGTACAAAGCAGACAGTCAACTGACCTGCGCGGTATCGGTGCGCTGGTCCTGTTAACCGCGTCATTCGCCATGCTCACGGTGTTGTCGCGCTATCTCGGTAACGGTTTCACACCGGCCCAACAGGTCTATCTACGAACGGGTTTGGCGTTCTTCATCGCGATAATCGCATTCAGCCGATGGATCCGCTGGCGCAACATGCTTCGGATCCGCGCGCGGGAATGGGGTGTCGTCGTTGGACGCACCGTACTGCTGTACGTAATCGGCACCACATTGTTCTCGAAGGCAGCGGGAATGACGGCGGTGAGCGATATTTCGTTCATCGCCGCGTTGCCGCTGGTCTCGGCCCTCGGGATGCTGATGCGCAGCGTGCGGGTCTCGGCCGTCCGGGTGGTCTTCGTCGGCGGCTCTGCCGTGGGTGTCACGATCCTGTCGGGATTCGGTGGCAGTGCCGCGAGTTCGCTCAACTATGGAAATCTGCTCGCGCTGCTCGCCATGGTGGCAATGTCGCTGGCTTATCTAGGTCGGGATTGGCACGACGGCACACTGAACAATCACGAGCTCACCGCGCTGACACTCGGTGTCGGAGCGGTGGGTGTCGTGCTAACTTCCGTTTTGCAAGGAGATGGACTCCCGTATGTTGCGCCGCATACTTCGGCGGTAATGCTGTGGGCCGCAATTGGTCTCGCCGGCGTGCTCAGCGTGCTGAACGTTTTCCTCATCAACTATTCGTTCGAACGCGTCGACCCGGTACTCAGCGGCAACATGCTGACCGTCGAATGCGTATGGGGTCTGCTGTTCGGGCTGTTCTTCTTCGGCCAGGTGCCCACCTGGACCGGAATCGCGGGCGGGACAGTGATTGTGCTGTGCGCGTTGGCGCTCAACCTCCTCGACGGGCGCTCCGCTCCGGCTGAAGAGGTGCCCGAAGACGAGGCGCCGGTACCGATTCCCGTCGGCCGGACCGAACCGGAGTTCGCGCTTTCCAGCGCCGAGCAATCGGCTCCCGTTCTCCGAATGTATTTGTCCGAAGACCTGGACCAGCCGCGCTCGCCGCGCGAAGAGGAACTGGCAGCGAGCCATTCGTGGATCGGGGCTTGGGCGAATGATCCGGCGAATGGTCAGGGTCGGCGGAGCGAGGCCAGCTGACCGCCGGTGGTCGGGCGCTGGATTACCAGGTGTCGGCGTGGGATTCTTCGAGGCGTTTGAGGGCTCGGTCTATCCAGGTGGTGAAGTGGGTGGTCAGTTCGGCCGGGGTGGTGGGGCGGACAGTGATGTGGGGGCCGCGGACTTCGGTGTAGCGGCCGTCGTCGGTGATGTCGTGCCACTGGAGGACATTCCACGGTTGGGCGAGGGTGTGCAACGGGGCGGCCAGGAGGACGGCGGTGCCGCCGCCGTCAGCGGGGCGGGCGAGCAGGCGTTGGTACTGCTCGCGCGGGGTTTGGCGGGCCACGTCTTCGAAGTGGCCGTTGCGGCGCGGGGTGATGTCGTCGGGGTGGAAGGTGGCCGGGGCGGCGCTGCCGGGGGTGCAGGACGGGATGGCCTGGACGATGCGGGCAGGCAGGGTTTCCGGGCGGAACATGCGGACGCGGATCGGGCCGTGGTCGGTGGCGGTGCCGCCCTGCATGAGGGTGACGGCGCGGTAGGGGTTGCGGGCGCCGACGATTCGGTATTCGCGGAGGTCGTCGCGGCCGGTGCTGTTCTTGTGTTTGCTTGTGCCGCCGAGGATTTCGATCCGCAGATCCGAGGTGCCCAGCGTGTGCAGCGCCAGCTGGATCTCCTCCAGCTCGTCGGCGGTGTAGCGGTCGCGGACGGTGTTCCGGTGCGCGGCGAACTCGTCGCGCAGCGCGAATCGGCTGGTGTAGCGCAGGGGGCTGGGGAACCGGTCGTGGGCGTCGGAATACCAGAGGGCCGCGAAATCGTCTGGTTCCCAAGTCCATTCAGTCATGCCGGTCCGATCCCCTCCATGTCGTACGTTCGATAAGTGTTGCGTGTGTGCGGCGCCGCCTATCGGTCCCGCGCACCTCGTCTCCGTGGTCCCGCCCGCGAAGGCGTTCCACGCATCCTGTCATCCGCGTCCCACCGCTTGCCGAGTGCTGCCACTGCAATATGGAGAACCCAGCCACCACGATCTCGGAGTCGCGAGCGGGATATGGCGGCGAAACGCGGTGTGCCGCCGCCGTGATGTCCTGCTCGGCCTCGGGCGACCCGAAGGGGGCGCGGGGTCAGGTGGGGATGTCGCCGCCGATTACGCCGCCGGGGACGGTCTTTGGGAGGTCGCCGAGTAGTTCGTCGGTGTTTTCCTGGGTGATCAGGTAGTCGGGGATCTTGTGTTCGGATTCGTCCTCGGACTTGCCGCCGCCGCGGCCGCCCATGGGGGCGCCCATGCCTGGCGTGCCGCTTGCGCCACGGCCGGCCGCGGCCGCTGCTGCGGCGGCCGGGTTGGATGCGGTGCCGGGGGCGCCAGGTGTGCCGGGGATGCTGCGGCCCGGTTGGGGAGTCTTCGAATTCGGCGAACCCGGGCTGCCGGGGCTGCCCGGACTACCGGGGGAGTGCGGTGTGCCGGTGCCGGTCGGCACCGTCTTCGCCGGATCGGTGGCGGTGGGGGTGCCCGGTGTCGGCGTGGTGGCCGGGTTGGTGCTCGCCGGGGTGGTCTGGGTGTTGCTCGGGGTCGTCGAGGAGGGTGTGGTCTGCTCCGTCTTCGACTTGTCGGTCGGCTGCTGGTCCTCGGTGGTCGGCTCGTCGGGCTTGCCGTCGCCGTCCTTGTCGCCCGGGACCGCGGGGCTGTTCGAATTGGGGTTGGTGCCAGGGGTTTTGGGCTGGCTCGGGGTGCCGTTGCCGTCGTCGGGGTGGTACCCGCCGGGAGGTGGGGCCGGGATATCGACCGCCTTCGTCGGGCTGGTCGGCGTCGGGAGCACAGGGATCTTGCCGTCCATCTGACTGAACGGCTGCACATAGTGCTCGTTCATCGCGGTGCGCGCCTTCTGCGTCTCCTCGGACTGGTCGCGCTGCAGGTCCCAGCGGTGCGGGGGCCAAGCCCATGAGGTCCAGGTGACGACCACCGGGTCCGGGATCGCCTTCTTGGTGTTGACGATCGCGGTCGCGGCATCGCGGACGCGGGTGTGCAGTTCCGCCAGGGCAGGGCTGAGGTTACGAGCCTCGTTGGTGTAGTTCTGGATTGATTCCTTGGACTTGTCGGCGGCCGGACCGGACCATGCTTGCGCGATCGACTTCTGGATCGAGCGTGCGAAGGTCTCGACACCCTGCTCCCACTTTTGGTGCAACCCCCAGTACTTCTGGGCCTGTTCCATCGCGTTGGTGGTGTCGAGTGGCGCGAAGGCGTCCTTGATCTCGGGGTGATCCCATTTGTCCGTGTGCTCGCCGCCGCCTGGAATCCGTGTCGGCTCGTATCCGCTCATCGGCCGGTCCCATCCGGGAGGAGGTATGGGCCAGCGGGGAGTTGAGCGGGCGGTTTCTGGGGAAGTGTTTCGTTCAGATAGGTGAACTCGCTGGCAAAGTTGCTGTCCGCCTGCATCATTCGCTCTCGAATCACCCGGTGCACTTCCTGTATGTCTTCGACTATCCGGTAGTGCTCTTCCATGATCTGCCAGACAGAGTTACCGTCGGCCGCTTGGTTGGCTTTCTTGCGAAACCGATCGACCAGAGTCTGTGCCGACACCATCTTATCCTCGGTCTCGCCCAGACCCCATCGATCCTGCCGGTAGATGGCATCCGCCGACCGTTGGATTTCCCGGATCGCTTCCTTGAAATACTGGCAATCACGGTCGATGTAGACGAAGTCTTCCGCCTTCATCTCGATACCTAGCCGCCCCTCCCTCGCCTCGGTGAGGATGTTCGCCATCGGCCGAGGCTGTGGCGCCTTATCGTCTCCCATGAATCCATCCCTCCCAAGTAAGAGCGACCGCTAACTCGATATCATGCCGTGGCAGGTAGGGTCGGCACGACTTTCTCTGCCAGAGTGCGAGTGAGATCGCATGTGTTCAGCTGTCCGGTGTTGCGATTCGATGGCGGATTGCTGAGGTTGAACTCGAGGCTTCCACCCTTCATCTCCACATTCAATGTGCAAGCGGCCTCGGGGTGTGAATCCACCTGTCGTGTTGATATCGCCTTACGGCCGTTGATGGTGAACTCGTTGGCGTCGGGAAACTTCTTCGCCCGCACCGCGTCGAGAGTGATGTTCGTCGTCTGGATGCTCCCCGCGTACCCGTCCGACTGAACCCACGAACAACCGCGCCACTTGATTCCGCCCGAGGCATTCGAGTCGGCCTTGTCCTGGCCGTGAAGCTTCTCCGAGTCCAAGACCGACTGGGGGATGTCTTTACACGGGTCAAAGCCGGTGGGAACGTCGGCAGCAACGCCCGAGCTGGACGTCGGAGCGTTACCCGTCGGTTTGGGGTCGCCATCGTTCGAAGGCCCGCACCCAGCGATCGCGAATACAGCACCGAGCGCGAGAGTAACCAGCCGCCACGAGTTCGACCTGTTCGTCATCAGATCCTTCGCTCGCCGGTGCTCGAAATCGATCGCATGGGGCCGGACCGGCTTCTCCGCCCCCCGTCAGATCATGCTGACGCTACCGATGGGTCTACCTGCGTGCAAGCGAGTCGCACCGCAGGTCGCCGCCGTGGGTGGCGGATGCCCAACGTCGGCCGAGGTCGGGGCCCGGGACCTCGCGCAGGCGAAGTCCCGGGCCCGGCTCACGTGCTCTGATCAGCCTCGTGGCAGGTCGAGCACGCCACCGGCGACACCCATAGTGAAGGTGTCCCATTCGCTGGAGCTGAAGGCCAGCGCCGGGCCGGTCGGGTTCTTCGAATCACGAACGCCGACTGTGCCCCCATCGAGAAACGCGACCTCTACGCAGTCTTGATCCGGGCTGCTGTGACTGCTCTTGAACCAAGCAGCGTTGGATAGGTCTCTGTTCACGTCGCGTACTCCTTCGCGATCTTGCGGATGAGAGAGCGACTGCGGGTCTCATCCAATGCCGAACGTTGCAGATCGGCATGCGCCTGCTGATACTGCTGCACCTCTTCGGTCTTCTCAAGGTACAGCGCACCGGTGAAGCCCTGCATGTAGATGACCGGAGGTTCGGTGAGATGTGCTGTTGGGTGCCTGGGGAATTCGAGCATGACGAACGGCCCGAACCGGAGCCCGCCGTACGCCTCGGCGCTGAGTGGAACCACCCGCACCGAGACGTTCGGGAGATTGCCCACTGTCACAAGGTAGTTGAGCTGATCCACCATGACGGCGGGGCCGCCGATCGCCCGGTGAAGCATCGCTTCGTCCACGATGGCATCGAGGATCACGGGGTTGGCTTCGGCAGTTACCCGAGCCTTCCGTCGAGTGAACATTTCGATGCGGCGTTCGACTTCTGCTGTCGGCATCGTGGGGGACATCACCCAGGTCATAGCGCGCCGGTATTCATTGGTCTGCAGCAGCCCGGGAATCAGCGTGGTCTGATACGAGACAATCCTCTTAGCAGCCTCTTCCAACCCGACAAACAAATCGAAATGCTTCGGAACAGCATCCCCATACGCATGCCACCATCCGGTGCGATGCGCCTCTTCCGCCAATCCGAGCAGCATCCGCGTCACGTCGTCGCGCGCACCGTACACCGCGCACAACCGCTCGATGAACAGCGGATTCAACCGGACGGGTTGCCCGGTTTCCATCCGCCAAAGTGTTTGCTTGCCAACGCCTATCGCCTGCCGGGCGATTTCCGCGCTGACGCCTGAATGCTCCCGGAGTTCGCGCAGCTGACGTGCCAGCATGCGTCGCGGGAGGGTCGATCCGGTGGGGGTCACGGCAATTCCCTTTCGTAGCCTCACTATTGGCCAGGTATGCAACTGGAACCGCATGACGGGAATCCTTGGAACCTTGCGAATTTTCCCCTGGTTCCACCACTGGGAACTTTCCCGCCGATAATTTCCGGTGCTCTACTGAAGGCGCGCCCCGGTCCGTGTCATCGAAGTCCTGAAACCTTATCTGCGCGAGCGGGTTCAGGTCCACTCGGATCGGGCGCACCAAGCGACCGATCAAGGCGAGTCGAGGTTCGATATGAACGACCCTACGTTCACGGATACCCCCATTTCCCGCTGTGCCTATTACCGCCGCACCTGCGGTCTACCCGCCGGCATCCACCCGGAAGCAGGCCGAATCGTGGTCAAAGCGGGCTTCGTCGGTGCGATCACCATGCCCGCCCGCCTCGGCCTGCGCGTCCGCGACGACATGCTGTTCCGCGGCTGTCCCCTCGGCCCCGTCGTGGCCCACATCCGTTCCCGCCGTTGGACTTTCCTGTGCCGTCCCGACATCCCCGAGGACAACTCCCTGTTCACCGAGCTATTCCGCCTCGACGTCGCCGTCGTCCCGTTCGGCGGCGAAATCGCCCTCCCGTCCCCGGCCGACTCCCAGATCCCTTCCCGCACCTGGATTGTCCCGCCGCGCGACACCTTTCGCCCCTCCGGCGCCGTCGTCATCGACTACCTCCGGGCCTGCGCCAGGAAGCCCATCCGATGAGCGCCGCACTGCCGCAACGGATACGCGGTCCAAAGATCGGAGGGTCGCTCGGTTGAGTGCCTTGTTGCCGACGAGAAGCCAAGTGCTGCAAGCCTGTCGTGGCATGCGCGCCGACCATCCATTGCTGGGGGCAGCACGCGAGCTGACTTCTCTGCACCAACGCAGGCTGACCGCAGCGCACGAAACCATCCACGAGATAGACGAATACCGCACCCGCCAGGTCCGCGACATCGATCGCTGGGTCACCGCCCACCTCCCCGTCGCGCCCGGTGGCGCCTATCTGCACACCGAAACCATCGGTGCGATCATCGACCGCCTCGCCCAGCACACCGCCCGCGCCTACGCGGCCCTCGCCGACGAGTCCGACTGGGATCTCTGGTTCGTCTGGGAGCGTCTCGCCGAACTGGCCGTCGGCTACGAGGACCTCATCGAGGAGCTGACCGCCGGCCGTCGCCGCCTGCCCAGCGGCTGTTGATCATGAGTTTTGTTCGCGTGGCATGGATTCCGACATTGATTCGGTCACGATTTGCCGGGTATCCGAGAATCTGCAAGAGAGCGCCCATAATTGGGTTAACCTGCCGTGGATCGTTCGATAAGCCGAGGGAGTTGCCGTTGATCGTGGGCGGCAGTCGGCGCTGGGCGGCCGTGGTAGCAATAGCCACGGTCGCTGTCGCGCTGGGCGGATGCGGCACCATTTCCAAAGAATCAACCGTGCGAGCCAGCGCCGAAACCACTGCCCCGCGGGCAGCGAAAGCGCAGGTAGGGACGCCAGGTTCGGCGGAACTGGCTGCCATCGCGCCCGGCACGGCCGACCTCATGGCGCGGATCCGCGCGACCGACCCGTGTGCCCTGTTGAATCGCGAATTCGCCGAACGCCTCGGCGTATTCCAGCGCTTCGACCGCAGTCCCCGCGTGGAACGCGGCAGCGGCTGGACCGGGTGCGGATTGATACTCAGCGCCCCCGACGACGCTTACTACTCGTTCAACCTCGAACTCGACAAGCTCTACACCGCGGACAAACGAGCGGCGGACAAAACCGAGCAGATCAACGGCCGCACCGTGTATCGCAGCGCGAGCAGCGACGACAGACCCGACGCATACAGCTGCGACTACCGAATCCCCGCCGGAGACACCGGATTCGCGCACTTCCTCAGCGTTTCCAAGTTGGCGGGTTCAGCCAAGACACCCGTCCCATGGTCGCAGCCCTGCCGATTCACCAGGGAATACCTCGCCGCGACCATCGACAGCCTCGCCGCATTGCCGCCGCGCGTCATCGATGACCAGGCCGGGCGGTCACTGATGCAGCGCAACCCCTGTGCGGCCGCATCGCAGATCACCGGACAGTTCTCCGGTTGGCAGATGACATCGGTCGGCTGGTCCAAGGCCTACAAGTGCGCGATCACCCTCGTCCAACCCGGCGGCGCCCACCGCACCACCGTCGAGATCTCCTTCGACCAAACCAGCGAGCAGATGGTCAAGACCGGCGAGGTCCTGCGCCTACCCTCCGGCCTAGACGGCGGCCAGTCCATCCAATACGCGCGTCACACGAACGTCGAAGGACTCACCGGCATAGAGCTCCGCACCGTCCAGTCCACCGACCCCACCCGCCAAAACTCCAGCTGCGCAATCACTCTGAACTACCGTCGCGCCGACCCACCCACCGCCAACAACGCCCACCTACTCACCGTCTCGGTAAACCTCGCCCCCGCCGCCCCACCCTTCCCCTTCGACACCTGCATCCAAGCCGCCCAAATCACCCCAACGGTCTTGCACGCGATCCCCTAGCCCGACTCCGGCACCCAACTCACCGACAAGCCACCAATGCTGGCGGCTACCCGATGGCTCAGGGAAAGCGTACGTTTTCCCACACGGTCGGGGCCGCCATCAAGGAGTCGACATGAAACACGCCACCACCCGTTTCCTCATCGCCGGAACAATCGCCGCCACCGTCGCCATGACCGCCCCAGCAACCGCCACCGCCGAACTCCCCACCGCCACAGCAGCCCAGATCGACCTACTCGATTCCGGCTCCGCCGAAGCCGCCCGCGGCGCCTTCGCCAGCATCGTCTTCTTCGGCGCCATCGGCCTCTGCCTACTCCGCCTACTCCCCGCCGACCAATGCCATTTCATCTGAGGTCCAGATCGGATCAGAGCAGCCCAGCGCTGCCGAAACATCCGTGTGAGTGCGAGTCAATCACGCGTAGGGTGTCGGCTGGACGATGACCTGAATTTGATCCGGGGGCAGGGGATTTCATGAGTGCCAGCGCGAAAGTCGACATCGAGGCCGCAGTCGAATTCTTCAGCGCGGCTGTTGATTTCGACTGGACGTGGGGAGTCGAGGACGTCCAGCGGTTCAGTCAGATCCTAGGATGGAAGCCAGCCGACTTCGGCACTGAGAGTACGGTCGTCATGCTGACGAAGGCTCGACTAGAGAAGCCGTTCGCGACGTTCACGCTCGACGGACGGAGGATCGATGAGGTGACGATTGACCTCACCGACTTCGTGGAGTCACCAGCGCGAGAATTCCAGTTGAACGCGTTCGCAGTCGTCAGCACCTCTTTGAATGAAACGCTCGGACAACCTCTCGTGCAATCCGTTGGCCGCAAACCGAAGGTCTTGTGGAGGTCGGCGAACTTCATCGCGGAACTGGTAGTTCTCAACCACAACGTGACGGCTTCGGTGATCCGGCTGGACTACTGGGCAATCGTTGACGAGCTTTATGCACGCGGTGTCTGAGCGTCGGAAAGTCCGCGGCAGCGGAGGTCATCTGCTGCCCAAGAGAATTGGTGTCCGCGATCCAACCCGGCAACGACGGGAACGTCAGTGCGCCCGAGTAGATCGAGTAGATGGCGAGCCGAGCGCGCCCTGCTACCGCTGCGCTCATCGCTGGTGACCTACCAGTGACAGGCTGGGCAGGCCGCCCGCAACAGCCAGGGTAAGAGCATCGTCAGGCTCGCTACCTATGTCGGTGTCCAGGATCAGCGGCATCGCCGATGGCTCAGGCCAACTGCCCATTCTGCTTGCCAGCAGTTCCTCGGCAAGCGACCCTGGTCGGACATCGACCGGTGGGGCCGCGGATGAGTCAGTTCCGTCTGCTATTGACAATTCTCCCGTTTCACAACCCACTGTCACGGCATCGCACCTCCCGTTCGGTGCGGGATGAGGCTGGACTGAACATGGGCATCCAATTGCGGTAGGATAATGGTTGGACAACAACCTCGAGTAGAGCGCGGAGTGGGGATTTCATGGGCGAGAGCGCGAAAGTGGATATCGAGGCCACGGTCGAGTTTTTCCGTGCGGCCGTTGATTTCGACTGGACGTGGGGAGTCGAAGATGTTCAGCGGTTCAGTCAGATTGTGGGGTGGAAGCCGGCTGACTTCGGTACCGAGAGTACGATTGTCATGTTGACGAAGGCTCCACTCGAGAAGCCATTCGCACGGTTCCAGCTCTTCGATGGCACGCTCAATCAAGTTGTGATCCACCTGACCGACGCTGTCGAATCCTTGCCGCGAGAAGTGTCGGTTGATACCTTCGCCGCGGCAAGTGCGTCTTTGAACGAAATTCTTGGCGCGCCTATATTGCGAGTAACCGATGGCGATCAGAAGATATTCTGGAAAACCTCCAAGTTCATCGGCGAACTGGTGATGCTCGACGGTAATGTACTCGCCTCGGTGTTCAGGCCGGATTACTGGATGCTTGTCGAAGAACTCCAAGCGCGCGGAATCGAATTGTAGGCGGTTTCTGTACTGATGGGGCCCTACCTGCGGTTTCGTATCGCCCCCACGGCGGCCTTCAGGCCGGTCAGGTCGAGTTCTCCCGGGCCATCAATCCATCCGTAGGCGGTAAGGTCGTCGGTTGTATGGATTTGTAATGCGTCTCGCAGCCCAATGGTTGTAGCGTGTGCGAGTGCCGTGAACTCCTCGATAGAGCTGGGCCCCGAGATGGTGCGGTACCAGTTCCCGCGCTGTTCCACATGCTTTATGGGCGCATGCCATCCGCTGTCGATGAGCGCTTGCTCTGATTCTGCTGTCATCGGTTCTTCGAGAAACTCGTTGCCCGAAATCTCGGCGTACAACTCGGTATCGTATTGTGCGAACTGTGCGTATTTGTTTCCCACCGCTTCCACGATCAGCTTGGTGCCGCTCGGGAGCTCCGAAAGGTAAATAGCCAGGGTTTTCGTGAAGGCGTCCCATTTAGATGCTATGTACTCGGTCATGATGGACCGAGTTTCAATCTCACGTATGATCCCCGGATCATCCGGCTTGATCAGCGCTACGACCACACTGTATTCGGCCAGTATCAGCTCGATGATGAATTTCGGTGTTCGCCACCACGACATCAGGCTCAGGCTGGATTCATGCAAGTCTGGCTTGCCGAAGCGGGCGGTCAACCTCTTGTTGGTTTGGTCGAACGCCTCCGCCAAGAATCCTGGCGGGGCCGGGTCGACAATGCCGGTGACTGAGAAAGCCACTCGTTTTATCCTGTTTTCGGTGAGGTCGAAGTAAGCGCAGTGGCTCCCCGGGCGTGCAGCTGTTGTAGCCCAGACAATGGTTGGATCAGCACTGGTTTCTGGTCGCCAACGGGCAGCTGAACTGAATCTCTCAACGTCGCCGGTCTCCCACGTCCAGTCGAACTGACCGGCTGTTCGGATAAAGTCGACCACGGCTTCGGCATCGACCTTGCCTTCGTCACTCATCGCACCAACTTCCCTGCTGAAATCCACGACGCTGTCCGGCCGACTCGCCGCCCCTGCGCTTCCATGTCAGCTTCGCTCCGAACTTGAGCGGCATTGGTCAACGCTCCCGTCCGCGTTCCTGACCGCGCCCGTCTCGCTCACGTGCTGCGGTACGCTGCGCGGCCTCCCGTTCTTGAATCTCTTGCAATTCCAGTGCCTGCGCCGGCGTCGCGCCGCCGATGTCGGTAACTCTAATGATGTCCAAAGTCCGCGGATCCAGGCCTTCCCACATCCGGAGGGCGATGAGAGTGTCACGCCGTAGTTGCGAATCGAAGGGAACTCGGACTGGCTCCAGATCAGGCCCGCGGTTGACCTCGATATGAAGCACCGGTGGTGCGGTGGTTCGATCCGGTTGCTGTTCTCGGACAGGCTCCGCCACCAGCCTGGCGTCCGGGTTTCTACCGTAGAATTTCGCAACGGCCGCGACCCTTTCGAGATCGCCGGCGGCCAAGGCCTGCAACGACTCTCGATACTGCGCAGCATGCGCTTGCAACCTCTCGATATCCTGTCGGCGATAGGCCAGCTCTTGTTCTCGTTGCTGTTGACGTTCCTCGACCTGCCGAGCCGAGAAGGCTGGTCCGTGCTGGTCAGCGCGAAGCGGTTGCTGATTTATCTGCTCGATCTGGCGTTCGATCGCTTCGACAAATCTGACGTCGGCCTGCTGCAGGAACCCCCTCGCCTGCTCGCGCCACTGCTCCTGGACCAGCTCTGGCGTGCGGACGAGATCCACACCAAGTTCCTGAGTTTGCACACGAGGTTCGATATTGAACTCGGTCACCGTGACGCGATCGAGCTCGACATGGACCAGCTGGTAGTCGACGCGCCCCTGCGCGATCGCTTGTTCCACTACACGTGATAGCTCAGGGTTCGTGCGAGCTAGCTCCTGCCGAGCCTGCTGCAAGGCTTGGTCGTTCTTGAGCATCCAGTCCAGGTATTCGCGTGTTCCCTGCTCGACACGGAGCCCGTCGACCATCCGGGAACCAAGAGTTGAGCCGAACCCCTTGGCTTCCAAGACCAGCAGGTGTGGGTCTTGCCCCGGACCACGAGACACCAGGGCCACGAGATCGAGGGTATTCGCTTTCCCCGGGCCCTCTCCTTCACGGCCGGTCAGAATCAGCGCATGCTCTCGGATGAGATCGCGGGCACCGTTCATTCCTGCTTGTTCGGCGCGGTCGACGACAGCCCAAATTGCCTGGGAAGTTTCGGTTGCCGCCCTTTCCAGCGCATCGATTCGTGCTATCTGGCTGGCATCGCCAACCATCAGAGCATGAATCCTCAATCTTTCGATTGTTGCTCGCCTGTTTTGCCGGTTGAGGTCCTTGGCAGCCACCCCTAGCTCATTGGCCAGCTGGTCGCGATGCTGAATCAGCTTGTCGCGCTCCCGCTTTGCCTGCTCCCGCTCAGCGGCGAGCTCGAGATGTCTACTCCGAGCAGCATCGGACATCTCATGCGATCGGGCGTCGCCGCGCTGGGCCTCCACATCCACCTCGGAGCGCCGATACGGGTCGTTGGTGAACCTGCCGTCCTGCCCGTGAATCTGGCCGTTCGCGTCACGCCACGTGTTTTGCGGATCGCGGGGATAGTGTTCGCGGCCATCCGCGTCGACCCACGGTCCTGATTGACCCCGTTCCGGAGTGTCCTGCGGTGGGCTGTGATCTGCCGATTGGGTCGCCGGCTCGATGTGCGGGGTCTCCGGTCGCCAACCGAGCGGAGGGTTCGCCACCCGTTGTTGTTCCTCGAAATTCGTTGCTGCGTTCGGGTCGTCAGAGCGTTCGATCCGGGAGTCGGATGGGCGTTCATTTGAGACCGGATGAGCAGTTCGCGCAGCTTCGTCGGCGTTGCGCGCGGCGTGCGGATCGGTCGACCTTTCGAGGGGGCCTCTGTCGTTGCGGGTGTGGGCGTTGGGGTTGGTGTACGGCGGGTATCTGCGGTTGTCCGCGTCTATGGAACGGCCTGAGCGGTCTCGGCCTCTTGCTCCTGGGTCGGGAGGCAGCGAGTGATCGGAGTCCAGGGTGGGGGCCAGAGGCTGACGGGTGGTTGGTGACGTGGCTGTGGGTGCGGTGTTGTCGCGGGGGCGGGTGTCTTGCGGTGTGCCTAGAAGATGAACGTCCCCCGTTGCGGCCACGTCCCGTCCGGTTGCCTGTGCGCGTGTGCCCAGGCTGTCGCTTCGGCGCACGCTGGTGGGATCGCTTGTGTGTTGGTCCTGGACCGGAGTGTCTGTTTGTTGATGGTCAGTTGTTGTTGGGTGGGTGGTTCCGTCGCTGACGATGCTTGGACTGTGTATTCCACTTCGGTCGGGTCTTCCCGTATCCGTTCGAAGGTCACTTGCCACTGCGGTGGGTACACCTGGTAGCCCCGGACTGGTTGCCCGGTCCGTATCGCTTCGTCGTACATCTCCCCGATCATCATCGGAGCGAGACTCGCGTGGGCCGTCACTACTCCGGTCTGGGCGTTCACCACGTAGTTCCCCAGGCCCAGTCCCTGACCGTTGGCCGTCTCTTCCGGTGTTAGCGTCGGTCTCACTACCCAGCCGTGTTCGAACTGATAGATCAGAAAGTTCTGGTCGGGACTGAAGATCTGTGCCAGGTACTGCTCCACTTGCTGCCTGGTCCGATACTGGTCGGGCACTGACTGCTCCCTGGCTCTGCGCCTCGGGCATCTCGTGCCGGGAGGGCTCGTGTGCCGCGGACGTCTGATCTGCTTGCCGCGTAGCCGAGTTCGCGTCGTCAACACGGCTCGTTCCGAGGTTCTGATCGTCGGTTGTCGGTGTGACCTGCGACGGAGGTGTGACGCCGTCTTGGGGCGAAGTGTCGTTTGTCGGCCCTAGAAGCTGAACGTCCCGCGTTGGGGCCACGTCCCGTCCGGGCTCCGGTTCGCGTATGCCCAAGCTTTCGCTTGCGCGCACGCCGGAGGAATCGCCGACGTTTCGGTCCGGGACCGGAGAGTCTGTTTGTTGATGATCAGTTGGTGTCGTAGTGCCGGTTGCGTCTGCGAGGACACGTGGACCAGGTATTCCACTTCGGTCGGGTCCTCCCGAATCCGGTCGATGGTCACTTGCCACCGGGGTGGGTACACCTGACCGCCCATCGGTGCTCGTCCGGTCCGCTTCGCTTCGTTGTAGTCGTCCATCACCATCTGGTCCGACCAACTCGGATACTCGATCACCACTCCGGTCTCGGAATCGATCACCAGCCTCGTCGAGCCCAACCCTCGACCTGCTGCGATCTCCTCCTGCGTCAGGATCGAACTGCAGACCCACCCGTTCTCGAACGGATTGAGCCGGTACTTCCGATTGGGATTGAAGATCTGTGCCAGGTACTGCTCCACTTGGTCCTTGGTTCGATACTGCTCCGGCATTGCCTGCTCCTTGGTCCGGTGGAATCGGTGTGAACCTTAGATCGGTTGAATAGTCGACCATCCAGGCCGGTGGGTGGTCAGATATGGCGCCTGACTGCGGATCCCACCAGACGGGCCCGGTCGCGCCGAGCGGATACACGATGACGGTCGCGTGACTGCCGCTCGAGATCGGGTTTCCGTTCGAGTCGTACTGGAATACGTTGTTGGCGTCGCGGGCGTGCCACGAATTGACGACGAGTGCTGCAGAGCCTGGGCCCAACTGGTCGATCCAGTCGTGGACGGCATCGAACTGTTCGGGTAGGGACAGGCCTTGATTCCGGTAGCTCGACATCCAGCTGCCGAGCCAATTGGCCGCGCGTTCCAGCCCTCCGTCCTCGCCACTGTTCTGGTCGATGGTCCCGTCGGAAAGGAGATCCGGCCATCTCGGCAGGGCGACCTGCGGGCGACCGAAGAATGACGACAGTGCTGCCAGGGCGTTGTCGAGACAGTTGTTGCGGCGTCCCGAAACGGTTGTCCCACCGTCATTGATCAGCCGGCCGTAGGGGTGGGTTCGGGGGTCAGCACCTCGGGTGAAGCGGTCACCGTCTCGCAGCGAGTCCTCGACCGCCTCTTGGTGTTCCGCGTATTCCAGATCGTCGAGCCGGTGGTGGTCGATGACCCGTGTGTCGGGAAGGTTTGTGAAGGAAGTTGGGGTGTTCGCTTCGGCGATATTGTTGCTGATCTGGCGCAGGTCGGTCGGGCTGAGGCTCGGGTTGGTGCCGGATTGGGTTGGGGGCAGCCCGATTTGTTGGCGGATGTTGTCGATGAGGGTGTCGGGGTGGGCGTGGACGGACCAGTTGTTGAGGTTGCCGGGGGCCTGGGTGGCGGTTACTTGGAGGTGGGCGGTGGAGGGGTCGGTGGTGAAGACGATGTCGACGAGGAGGCGGTCGCCGTTGAGTAGGCGGGGGGCCGTGTTGAAGGCTCGGTCGGTTGCTGTTTGGGCTGTCTGTATGAGGTTTTGGATGTCCAGGGGTGAGGTGTATTGGCCTGGGGCGAGGTGTACTCGGAGGGTGAGCACGCTTACCGCTTGGTTGGGGAAGCGGCGGATGTCGAAGGCCGGTCGGTTGGTGGCGAGGGGGTTGCCGTTGGGGGTTACCTGGGTGACCCGGCCTGCCTCGGGTGTTTGGTGTCGGAAGAACTCGCGGGCCGCGCGGGCTTGATCGGCTTGGCGGGTCGCCGGGTTCGGACGGTGGGCAGGTGTTTGGGGCGGCTGGGGTGGGCGGCGGTTGGGGGTCGCGTCGCGACCGGGGTGGCGTTGCGGCGGAAGGGATTCCGGGGCGCGAGCGATGAAGTTATCGATGACCGGGCGGGGTTGGTCCGGTCGGTTTCTGGGGTTCGCGTCTGGATCGCGGTGGGTCGGTGTGTCGCCCGGTTGGGGTGTGGGGGTGGGGTTGGCCTGGCGGGGCCACCAGTCGGGTAGGCGTGACTGTTGCTGGTGGAAGGTGGGGTCGAGGTGGCTGTAGCCCGGGGGGAGCGACGAGACGCTGGGCGTGGCTTGGTGGGGGGTCGCCGGGGCTGTATTGCGGGGCGGCGTATGCGTCGGTGTTGGTGAATCTGGTTGCGTCGACGTCGAAGTGGCCGGCGCGAGGGTGTGGTCCGCAGCCAGTGGAGCGGGGTTCGTGTGCGTCGGTGTCGCCGAGTGTGGTTGTGCGGGAGTGGAAGTCTCGGGTGTCGCGCGGGTGGGTGGGGCGGGGTCTACGAGGCGATCACGCCGCTCTGGGGCCAGGTTCTCTCGCGTTGGGCTCGAATCGCGATCCGGCCCGCTGTGGCGCGGAAGATCCCGTCCTCCGGTTGGTTCGTCCGGACGGTGTTGGTCGTCTTGTCGATGATCAGGGTGCGATCGAGGTTGTCCCTCGTCGGCCCGAACCGGTACTCCATCTCGGTCGGGTCGTTCCTGATCTGGTTGTAGTAGATCAGTAGTGCCATCTTCTGTTCCTCGGAGTGCGTCGTCGCGAGGATGAGCCGTGTCATCGGGGTGCGTGGGGTCTTGTGGACTTTGGTCGCCGGGGTTGGTTTCTTCGGTGTGTGGGTCGGGTGAGCGGTCCGTACCCGCGCGGTCCGATTGAAGGCTGTCGAGCTGTGTTTGCGCTGGTCCTTCATGCTGCGTCGGATTTGGCGGGGGTGTGCCGGATTCTGTTGGCGCAGTGAGGGGTTGCGCAGGCGTGGGTCGATCGGTCGGCAACGGCCGAGGTGTCGAGGAGAGCGATGCGGGGGCAGTGCGGTCCGGCGTGGGCTGAGTCGGGCTGGCTGGTGCGGGGTGAGCCTGCTCGGGCATGGATGGTGCGGGGTTGGTGGGTGCCGGCCGGGTCGGGTCAATGGTGGACCGCGTTGGGTCGGCCGCGGATTGCGCCGGGCTCGGGGGAGTGGGTCGCGAGTCGACGGTGGGTTGTGTGGGGCTGACTGGTGCGGGGCGCGCTTGGTCGCCCGTGGTGTGTGTGGGTCCGACAGGTGCGGAGGTGCCGGCTTGCGGGACGCCACGAGTGGCGGGCGCCGGGCTGGCCGGTGTTTGCTGAGCCGACGGTGTTTGATGTGCCGGGCTGGCGGGTGTCTGTTGCGCCGGACTGGCCGGTGTTTGGTGTGCCGGGCCGGCGGGCGTCTGTTGTGCCGGGCTAGCCGGTGTCTGTTGTGCCGGAGTGGCGGGCGTCTGTTGTGCCGGGTTGACCGGTGCCGGGCTGGCCGTTGTCTGCTGGACGGGGCTGCCTGAGTCGAACGCCGGAGTCGTTGGGCGGTGCGTGGTGTCTGCGGTCGGAGCGACCGATGTGGTCGGCGTGGCGGGCGCGGGCGTGGTGCCGATGGGCGGCGCCGTCGCGGTTGCGGTGCTGGTTGTGGTGGATTCGGGAGTTGTTGTGGCCGTGGAGTTTGCGTTCTGATTTTGCGTTGATCCGACCGGAGCCGACGGTGGCAGCGTACTGGTCGACGGCGCGGCTTGGCTTGGCTGGGAATCGACTCGGTCCGGAGTGGTGTGCTGTGTCGGCGGTGTCGGATTCGCGGCGTTGTCGGCTTGGACCGGGGTCGCGGGCTGACTGTCGCGCGTACTCGGCGCCGCAGCGGTCGAATCCTGCGGTGCGCTCGGGTGATTCGGCTGCCCGGCAGCCGTGCTGGGCACCTGGGTCGTATCCGCAGGCCTCGGGGTCCCGGCCGGGTTCTGGTGGTTGGGGTCGGCATTTGCGGCATCGTTGGGACGCGTGACCGATTCTGTTCCGGTGCTGTTCGGTACGGACGTGCTCGTACTCGGTTGGCCGACGGCGCTATCGGTCGGCGCGCTGGTTGGCGCCGGATTGCTCGCGTCGGTGCCGAGGTTCTGCGGCTGAGGGCTGTTCGAAGCGGGGGTGTCGGGGTGATTCGGTGCCGAGGGGGCGCTGGTCTCGGTGCTGTTTGCTGTCGACGGGCTCGAATCCTGTTGGCTGACAGTGCTGTCGGTCGGCGCACTGGTAGGCGCGGGATTGCTTACCTCGGTAGCGAGGTTCGTGGCCGGATTCTGCGACTGAGGGGTGTCGTTGTGGCTCGGCGCTGAGGGAGCGTCGGTCGCAGTATCGCTCGGCTGCGATGGGCTCGAATTCGGTTGCCCGACAGTGCTGTCGGTCGGCGCGCTGGTGTTACTGGGAGCAGTCGCCTCGGTGCCGACATTGGTGGCGGCGGGGCTCTGCGACTGGGGATTGGTCGAGGCAGGACTGGTGGTGTCGGCCTGACTCGGTGTCGAGAGACTCTTCGCCTCAGTATTGCTCGGCTGAGTGGTGGTGTCCGGCGTTGGCGCCGTGGGGTTTTGCGTCTGAGCGGGTGTGGTGTTCTCGTTGCTCGGCGCGGGGGTGCCATGCTCCGTATCGCTCGGGTTGGCTTGTGTGTCCGGGTTATTGGCTGCCGTCTCGGTGCCGTCGAGTTGCGGAGTGTTCGGCGGCGCAGGCGGGTTATTACCCAGATCGTCGATGTTCGGCGCATCGGTATCGCTGTGATGGTTACTCACGGAGTGGATGCCCGCGGGGACGCCCTGGGCAGCCGAGGACGTAATGCTGTCGAGGGTGAGGTTGAAGCGCTGATCGGTGAGAGCGGCAGCGGTTGCGGCACCGGCGATTTCGCCCGCGATACCGGTCGTGGCTTCAGACGTTGCCGCAACGGTGGCGCGGCCGATGCGCGTCGCCGCGACGTCGGCGGCACCGGACAGACCGGTGCCGAGCCCCGCACCCACCGCGCCGCCCGCGGCCCCTGCGGCGGCCGAGACGCCCGCGTCTTTCCAATCCTTGGCGGTGATTTCGTCGCGGTGGCCGATCCCCACTTGCAGGATCTTGGTGCCTATTTCCAGGCCACCTTCTTCGATCGCCTCGTAGATGGCGCCGTGCAACGCGGCCCGAGCGGCAGCTTTGGCCGCGGCGCGGGTCAGCATGCGGGCGATCAGTTGTTTGATCGCAATCCGAATGGTGACCTGGGTGGCTACCCGCAGGGCGACGGCGCCCGCGGCACTGATTCCGGTCCACGCGGTCGCCAGCAATGGCGCCATCTCGATCGCGAAGATGACCATCGTGCCGATGATGACGAGTTTGGTTTGCTCGATATCGGCTGCGCCGTCACCGATTTGGTCGGCGAGACTGTCCAGATACTTGATCAGACCGGTCCAGGAGCCCTTCTCCCCGGTCATCTGATCCCAGTACGCGGCGATCGCGTCGTGGGTTTGGCCATCGATGGCGGCCAGCGCCTGCGCGACTACGTGTCCGGCGTCATCGTCGAGCTCGTTGAGCGCCGAAGACATCGCCGTCCACGCATCGGACACGCGCCACATCGCGGTCTCGTCGCCCTCGGGCCAATCACCGGCCCCGACAATCCATTTGGCGACCCACTGCAGGGACTCCGGGATTTCGATACCCATCAGGGTTGGATCTGGTTGAGCTTGGCGGCGTTGGCTTGATCGCGGTTCTGCAGCGTATTAGCCGTCGTGACCATGCGGTCGCCCAGATTGTTCATGGCTTTGCTGAGACCGTCGACGCCCTTCAATGCTTTCGGCACGCTCGGCGTGTAGTTCTTGGCGAAGCTCCGGCCGATCTGATCGGAACCCCAGCACTCGCCTTCGGCATCGATCACCCGCTGCAAGTTCTTGGCGGCGGCAGCGATTCGGTCCGAGACATCGGTGAATCCGGAACGGGTGGCTCGCAACGCATCTGGGTCTGCCCGAAAGTCGGTCATGGGCGGTCCTGCAGATACGAGCGGTTGCGGTAGTACTCGTCCTCGGTTTCGTCATCGGGCGGTAGAGGTGCCGCCTCCGGGGTGGGCGGTTCCGGGAACATCGTTCGAACCAGGTCGCGGATGCTGGGCGCGCCGGGAACGAGATCGGAGAGGTCGGGCAGCCCCGCGGTCACGTCCTCCATCGGCGCGATCGCCTGCTGAGTTGCGTCCACGGCTTGCCGAGCGGCGGCCTGCACGGCCTCGGTGATGGAACGGCCGAGCTTCTCGGGGCTGGAGCGTTTGAATGCTTCCGGCTCGACATGGACCTCCACCGGAACGCCCGCCGCGTTGCTCACCACACGAATCAGGTTGTCCGAGGACCATGCCGTCACCGTGGTCGACGCCAGCGTGGATTGCGCCTCGGCCAGGTCCCTGCGCTGCTGTTCGAACGTCTCCAGCAGCGAATCGACTTGGCCACGCAGCTCGTCGTTGCGCACTCGCGCTGCCTCACGGCGCTCATCATCCACCGGCCTGCCCCCCTGTTTCGAGATTCGATCCGTTATCTACTACCGACGCAGTAAGTCGGCGATCGGTTCCACCGAGTTCCGAAATTCCATCACCGGCCGCCAACTCGAAGCAACCCGACGAGGACCCAGCCCCCGCCCAGTGTGCAAGCAGGGCGATTCGGGTACAGGCAATTAGACTGATTGAGCAGACGGACCGGGATTCGCATGGTGTTGTGCGATGAGGGTTCGCCGGTGGCGGCGTTCCCGACGACGAAGCGAGGAGGTGGGGCGGATGTCCAGCACCGAGGACAGGCGCTTCGAGGTCCTGCGCGCGATCGTCGCTGACTATGTCGCGACCAAGGAGCCGATCGGGTCGAAGAGCCTGGTGGAGCGGCACAATCTGGGTGTTTCCAGTGCGACCGTGCGCAACGATATGGCGGTGTTGGAGGCGGAGGGGTACATCACGCAACCGCACACCAGCTCCGGGCGCATTCCCACGGACAAGGGATACCGGCAGTTCGTGGATCGGATCGCCGAGGTGAAGCCGCTGTCGGGGGCGGAGCGGCGAGCGATCATGGAATTCCTGGAGTCGGGGGTCGATCTCGACGACGTGTTGCGCCGCGGTGTGCGCCTGCTGGCCCAGCTGACCAGGCAGGTCGCGGTTGTGCAGTACCCGTCGGTGTCCGCGTCGACGGTGCGGCACATCGAGGTGGTCGCGTTGAATCCCGCGCGGCTGCTGCTGGTGGTGATCACCGACACAGGCCGGGTCGATCAGCGGTTGGTCGAGCTCGGCGCGCTGATCGACGACGAGGATCTGGCCGCCCTGCGCGGCATGCTCGGCGGTGCGATGGACGGCAAGCGGCTGGCGCACGCTTCGGCGGCGGTGGCGGAGCTACCCGAGCGGGCGCCGCTGCGCCTGCGCGATGTGCTGATCCGGGTGTCGACGGTGTTGGTCGAGACGCTGGTGGAGCATCCGGAGGAACGACTCGTCCTCGGCGGCACCGCGAATCTGACCCGCAACGCGGCCGATTTCGGGTTCCCCGGTTCGCTGCGTGACGTGCTGGAGGCCCTGGAAGAGCAGGTGATCGTGCTCAAGCTGCTGGCCGCCGCGCAACAGCCCGGCACCGTGACCGTGCGCATCGGCGAGGAGACCCAGGTCGAGCAGATGCGCGGCACCTCGGTGGTGTCGACCGGCTACGGCACATCCGGCGCGATCCTCGGCGGCATGGGTGTGCTCGGCCCCACCCGGATGGACTATCCGGGAACCATCGCCTCGGTCGCGGCCGTTGCCCGGTACATCGGCGAGGTCCTCGCCGAACGCTGACGGCTCCGATGCCGCTGATACCCTCGTACTTCCGGCCGGATAAAGTTGAGTGCATCCGACTAATGCTGGCCATCAGCATGCGGTTGGAACGGTGAAGCACCGTCGGCACTGTCGAGAACGACCAAGGACTAGAGAACTCAAGTGGCACGGGACTACTACGGACTGCTCGGCGTCGCGAAGAACGCGACCGACCAGGAGATCAAGCGCGCCTACCGCAAGTTGGCGCGGGAGCTCCATCCCGACATCAACCCGGATGAGATTGCGCAGGCCAAGTTCAAGGAAGTGTCTGCCGCTTACGAGGTGTTGTCGGATCCGGAGAAGCGGCGCATCGTCGACCTCGGCGGCGACCCGCTCGAGTCCGGTGGCGGTGGCGGCGGTTTCTCGGGCGCCGGTTTCGGCGGACTCGGTGACGTGTTCGAGGCGTTCTTCGGCGGCATGAGCTCCTCGGGCGGCGCGCGCAAGCCGCGCGGACGGGTGCAGCCCGGCGCGGACTCGCTGCTGCGGACCCGGCTCAGCCTGGCCGAATGCGCGGTCGGCGTGACCAAGCATCTGACCGTGGACACCGCGATCCTGTGCGACGTGTGCACGGGTGCGGGCACCAACGGCAAATCCAAGCCGGTGCGCTGCGAAACCTGCGGCGGCGCAGGCGAAGTGCAATCCGTGCAGCGTTCCTTCCTCGGTCAGGTACTGACCTCGCGTCCCTGCCCGACCTGCCGCGGCGCCGGTGAGACCATCCCCGATCCCTGCCACAAGTGCGGTGGCGACGGCCGGGTGCGCGCGCGTCGCGAGATCGCCGCGCCGATCCCCGCCGGTGTCGCGAACGGCATGCGGGTGCGGCTCGCCGCGCAAGGCGAGGTCGGCCCGGGCGGCGGGCACGCCGGTGACCTGTACGTGGAGATCGTCGAGCAGCCGCACGACGTGTTCGTCCGCGACGGCGACGACCTGCACTGCACCATCCGCGTCCCGATGGTCGACGCCACGCTGGGCACCACCGTGGTGATCGACACCATCCTGGACGGCCCCACCGAACTCACCATCGCGCCGGGCACCCAGCCGGGCGAGGTCTCGGTGCTGCGCGGTCACGGCATGCCGCGGCTGCGTTCCGGCGCGCGCGGCGACCTGCTCGCGCACCTGGACATCGTGATCCCCGCCAAGCTGGACGGCAAGCAGACTGAGCTGCTGCGCAAGTACAAGGGCATGCGCCCGAGCGAACGCGCCGAGGTCATGTCTACCCAGTCCGAGCACAACAGTGGCCTGTTCGCCAGGCTGCGGGCCTCGTTCAGCGGGCGCTAATTGGCCGCGACGGTCTTCTACCTCGACGAGGTGCCCGAACCGGGCGCCATCGCCGTGCTCGACGGCCCGGAGGGCAGGCACGCGGCAACGGTGCGCCGCATCCGGGTCGGCGAGCCGATCACGTTGTCGGACGGGCGCGGTGTGCTCGCCGAATCGGAAGTCGTTGCGGCGCAACGGGACCGGCTGGATTTGCGAGTTCTGAATCGTACTGTGGCGCAACCTGTTTCGCCGCGCGTGACGGTCGTGCAAGCCCTGCCGAAATCGGATCGCTCCGAGCTGGCCGTCGAGCTGATGACCGAGGCGGGCGCCGACGCCATCGTCCCGTGGCAGGCCGCCCGCTGCATCGCGAACTGGGAAGGCAAGGCGGGCAAGGCCGTTGACAAGTGGCGTGCCGCCGCCCGCTCGGCCGCCCGTCAATCCCGCCGCCCCTACATCCCCGAGGTAGCGGACCTGCACCGCACCCGCGACCTGCTTGATCTGATTCGAAAAGCCAAGGCGGACGGCGCGATCGTCGCGGCGCTGCACGAATCCGGCACGGGGCGCTTCACCGAACTGCCGTTCGCTGGCGTGCCCG
The DNA here is from genome assembly GCF_050955855.1 of Nocardia sp. CA-128927. Taxonomy (NCBI): domain Bacteria; kingdom Bacillati; phylum Actinomycetota; class Actinomycetes; order Mycobacteriales; family Nocardiaceae; genus Nocardia; species Nocardia sp. CA-128927. The sequence continues at coordinate 2,796,273 of NZ_CP192087.1, forward strand.
AAGTCGTGCTGATCGTCGGCCCCGAGGGTGGGCTCGACGGTTCCGAACTGGCCTCGCTCGCCGAGGCCGGTGCCGACAGCGTCCTCCTCGGCCCCACGGTGCTTCGCACCTCGACCGCGGCGGCCGTTGCCCTGGGCGCGCTCGGCGCCCTGACGCCCCGCTGGTCCTAACAGCCGCACACGTTCTGATTCCGCGCACCCCGAATCGCCGCCCTGACACGCGTGCGTATGTCAGAAGGTGTGCGGGTGTGGCAAGCGAGTCTTCGGGCGCCTAGCTGCTCGGCAACGGCTCCGCACGGAAGGACCGGGTCTCGGCGCGAAACGCCAAGGTGGACACCAGGATCAAGGCCACCACCAACAGGGCTGCAACACAGACGACGAGTCCCATCCAGCCGTGCTGGGTGTACGCGATACCCGCCGCGCCGCCGACAACCCCGCTGCCCACATAGAACGAGAACAGGTACAGCGACGAAGCGGCGCCACGATTGCCCGACGCCAGCACACCGACCCAAGCACTCGCCACCGTGTGCGCACCGAAAAACCCTGCGGTGCAAAGAGACATGCCGAGGATGAGCGTCACCAGGTTGTCCGGGATGGTCAACGCCAACCCGACGCCCATGAGCACCACCGTGCCTGCCAGCACACGATGACGGCCGACACGATCGGCAAGCCGACCGGCCACTGTCGCGACCGCAGTACCCGCGAGATAGAGCAGAAACACCAAACCCGCTACCGCATCAGGCAATTCGAACGGCGGCTGAGTAAGCCGATAGCCGAGGAAGTTGTAGAGCGAGACAAAGGTACCGACCAGCACCAACGCCAGTCCGAACAACGCGAGCAGCCCACGGTTCCGCAACTGAACAGCGAGATCGCCCAGCACAGTGCGGATTCCGGCAGGCCGCGCGACGAAACCACGCGACGGCGGCAGACTGCGAACGAACCACACGGTGCACACCGCCGCCGCCACCGAGATGGTCGCCTCGGCCCAACGCCACGACCCGAGCCCGAGGGTGAACGCCGGAATCACCCGCCCGGCCAACCCGCCCATGCTGGTGCCCGCGATGTAAACACCCATCGCGGCCCCGAGCCCTACGGTGCCGATCTCTTCCGCGAGATAGGCCATCGCCACGGCAGGCACCCCGGCCAAGGTGAGCCCTTGCAACGCCCGCCCGGTCAGCAGCACCTCCAGCGACGGACTGAACGGCAGCAGCAGCCCGATCACCGCCGAACTGACCGCGGAAATCGTCATCACCCGCGTCCGACCGATCCGCGACGACAGCGCACTCACCGGAATGATCGCCAACGCGAGAAACGCGGTGGTCAGCGAAACCGCAAGCGCCGCATGGGCGGGCGTCGCCCCGAACGCTTCGGACAGGCTCGGCAGCAACGCCTGCGCGCTGTACATGGTCGCGAAGGTGGCCAATCCCGCCGCGAACAGCGCGGTGGTGATCCGGCGCTCGTGCGACGTGCGGCCCCCGGCGGCAGACCGGGTCTTCGTCGAGGTCATGGCCCTCAGCATCACCGGCCACCCCTTCCGAAGGGAAATGCATAATGATGGTGGAGTTCATGCACTGAGCGCATATAGGGAGGGCAGTCGATGCCGCTCCGAGCTGCGCTGTGACACGTGTCACCAGGCCTGAGGAGGTGGGCACCCCATGCTGAGTGAAGACCTCGAATGGTTCACCACGCTCGCCGAACTGGAACGAGTCGGCGCGGCCGCCGAACGCCTGCACATCGCTCAGCCGACCCTGTCCCGGATGCTCGGCAGGCTGGAGCGCAGGCTCGGCGTCGAGCTGTTCGACCGCCGCGGCAAACGCATCGTCCTCAACGAGTTCGGCCGTATCTATTACGAACATGCCCGCCGCGCGCATGCCGAACTCGACACCGCGGCCAAGTCCATCGCCGATCTGAACAGTCCCGCCAACGGTGTTGTGCGCCTGTCCTTTCTGCATTCCTTCGGCGGCTGGCTCGTTCCGCAACTGGTCGGTGAATTCCGCCGCCGTTCGGCCAGAATCACTTTCGCCCTGCGCCAGGGCCCCGCCGAAATGGTGGCCACCGATGTGCTCGACGGGACATCGGATCTGGGTATCGTCTCGCCGCGCCCGACCATGCCGGGCATCGGCTGGCGCGGCCTGCTGCGGCAGCGGCTCGCGCTGGCTGTGCCGGTCGATCACCGGCTCGCCAACCGCAGGCAGGTGCGCCTCGACGAAGTCGCTGAGGAGGACTTCATCGCCATGCATCCGGGCTTCGGGATGCGCCGCATCGTCGACGATCTGTGCGCCGCCGCCGACCTGCGCCCGCGCATCGCCTTCGAGGCCAGCGACCTGATCACCGTTGCTGGGCTGGTCGCCGCAGGTCTGGGCGTCGGCGTGCTGCCGGAGGAGGACATCGGCCCGGCGAGCGCCCCGCGAGTGGCGGGTGTGAAGGCGGACGTGCGGCTGGCCGGGCCGGTGCTGATCCCGCTCGCGGACGCGGGCGCCACCCGGGAGGTCGGGTTGGTCTGGTCCGCGTCGACGTCCGCTCCGGGGGCGGCGCGACGGTTTCGTGATTTCACCGAGGATTGGGCGCAGCGGCGCCGGGGAATCCCCTGATCATCCGGTCCCTCCGTTAGCGGCTTATTCACTGGGCGGTGTCGGTGGGGCGCGTTAAACTTTCATCAACACAGCAGCACGTCGAGACCGGAAAGCAGGCTATAGCCACTTTTGAGAACACAAGGCGAGATCGGCGATCCGACAACCTCCGCAGCAGGTACCACCGCTGACGACAACACCTCGGGTCCCGCAGCACGCACCGTGCGTTCAAGTATCGAACTCGCTCCCGAATCCGTGTTCCCGTTTCTCGGTTCGGCCGACCAGAACCTGCGTGAACTCGAAGAGTTGCTCGACGCGGACATTCACGTCCGCGGCAATTCCGTCACCCTCACCGGCAAGGCGGCCGACGTCGCCCTCGCCGAGCGAGTGATCGAACAGCTCGTCGCGCTCACCGGCCGGAACCGAGTGGTGACCCCGGAAGCGGTGCGGCACACCGTTTCGATGCTCACGGAGGGCTCCTCCGAGTCCCCGGCCGAGGTGCTCAGCCTGGACATCCTGTCCCGGCGCGGCAAGACCGTCCGGCCCAAGACGCTGAACCAGAAACGCTACGTCGACGCGATCGACGCCAACACCATCGTGTTCGGCATCGGCCCCGCAGGCACCGGCAAGACGTATCTGGCGATGGCCAAGGCCGTGCAGGCCTTGCAGACCAAGCAGGTCACCCGGATCATCCTCACCCGCCCCGCGGTGGAGGCCGGCGAGCGGCTCGGCTTCCTGCCGGGCACGCTCAACGAGAAGATCGACCCGTATCTGCGCCCGCTCTACGACGCACTGCACGACATGATGGATCCGGAAGCCATTCCGAAGTTGATGGCGGCCGGTGTCATCGAGGTCGCGCCGCTGGCGTACATGCGTGGTCGCACGCTGAACGACTCGTTCATCGTGCTCGACGAGGCACAGAACACCACGGCCGAGCAGATGAAGATGTTCCTCACCCGGCTCGGGTTCGGTTCGAAGATCGTGGTGACCGGTGACGTCAGCCAGGTCGATCTGCCGACCGGAGCGCGCTCCGGTTTGCGGGCGGCGAGCGAGATCCTCACCGATATCGACGACATCCACTTCTCGTACCTGACCAGCAGCGACGTAGTCCGGCATCGACTGGTCGCCGACATCGTCGACGCCTACGATCGGGCCGAGTCGGAGCGGGCGCCGCAGGTCGGTGCGCACTATCCGGGCAACCGGGCGCAGCGTCGTGCCGCGAGTCGAGGCGATCGACACTGAGTTGCGCACAATGTCGGTCATTCGGTCGACACCCAACGGCGTTGGGTGTCGACCTGCGGCATTAGGCTGACCGGGTGAGTATCGAGATCGCCAACGAGTCGGGTATCGACGTGCCCGAAGAAGATCTGGTCAGTGTCGCGCGCTTCGTGATCACCCGGATGGATGTGCACCCCGCCGCGGAACTGTCGATGGTGCTCGTCGATCTCGACACCATGGCCGACCTGCACATGCGCTGGATGGACCTACCCGGCCCGACCGACGTCATGTCCTTCCCGATGGACGAACTCGAGCCGGGCGGCCGCCCCGACAGCCCCGAACCCGGCCCGTCCATGCTCGGCGACATCGTGCTGTGCCCCGAGTTCGCCGCGGGCCAGGCCCGCAAGGCCGGTCACTCACTCGACCACGAACTCGCGCTGCTCACCGTGCACGGCGTGCTCCACCTGCTCGGCTACGACCATGCCGAGCCGGAGGAGGAGAAGGAGATGTTCGCGCTGCAGGCCACCCTGCTCGAAGAGTGGTACGAGAGCCTGCGCGAGGCACAGCGGCGGGCCGAGCTCGCCGCCCGAGACGCCAGGTTGCTGGGGAAGGCGGGCTTCACCACACCTGGTGACGCACTAGGACCCGCGTGAATTCGCTGACCCTGATCCTGTCCGCCGTCCTGCTGGTCCCGGTGGGTGGACTGTTCGCGGGCGTCGATTCGGCGTTGAACACGATCTCGCAGGCCCGCGTCGACGATCTGGTGCGGGCCGACCGGCCCGGCGCGGTGCGGCTGAGCAAGATCGTCGGGGACCGCGCCCGCTACGTGAATCTCATGGTGCTGCTGCGCATTCTGTGCGAGATCGGCGCCACCGTGCTGCTGGCCGCGGCACTGATCTCGGTCTGGGAAGACGACTGGGCGCTGTTGGTCACCGCCGTCGTCATGGTGCTGGTGTCCTACGTGGTGATCGGGGTCGGCCCGCGAACCCTGGGTCGCCAGCACGCGTATTCGATCGCGTTGGCCGCCGCGCTGCCGCTGCAATTCATCGGCGCGCTGCTCGGCCCGTTGTCCCGACTGCTCATCCTGCTCGGTAACGCGATCACACCCGGTAAGGGTTTCCGCAACGGCCCGTTCGCGTCCGAGATCGAGTTGCGCGAAGTGGTCGAGATGGCCAGCGAGCGCGGCGTGGTGGCCGACGAGGAACGCCGAATGATCCAGTCCGTCTTCGAACTCGGCGATACCGCCGCCCGCGCGGTGATGGTGCCGCGTACCGAGATGGTCTGGATCGAAGCGGATAAGACTGCGGCACAGGCGATGTCGCTCGCGGTGCGATCGGGGCACTCACGCATACCGGTGGTCGGCGAGAACGTCGACGACATCCTCGGCGTGGTGTACCTGAAAGACCTTGTGCCCTATGCGGAACGGGGCCGCAAGGTGCTGGTGCGCGAAGTGATGCGCCCCGCCGTGTTCATGCCCGACTCCAAACCCCTGGACAGCCTGCTCGACGAGATGCAGCGCAGGCGCAACCACATGGCGCTGCTGGTCGACGAATACGGCGGCATCGCCGGGCTGGTCACCATCGAGGACGTGCTCGAGGAGATCGTCGGCGAGATCGCCGACGAATACGACACCGACGAGACGCCCCCCATCGAAGACCTCGGCGACGGCCGCTACCGCGTATCGGCGCGACTTCCAGTCGAAGACCTCGGCGAGCTGTACGGGCTCGACATCGAGGAGGAGGACGTCGACACGGTCGGCGGGCTGATGGCGCACGAGCTCGGCCGAGTGCCGCTGCCCGGGTCAAAGGTCGTGGTGCACGGGCTGATGCTGCGTGGCGAGGGCGGCGCGGACGCGCGCGGGCGGGTGCGGGTGCACACCGTGGTGGTGCGCAAGGTGACAGACAAAGCGCAGAACGCCGACGGCGAGAAGTCGAACGGCAAGCGCAAAGGCAATGGCGCGGATCGGGAGACCCCGACCGGTCGACACGAGGACGGAGACACCGAATGACCGAATTGGATCCCGAGGACAACAAACTGCTGGTGCTGGCGCGCGGGGCGATGGGCCGCGCGGGCGGTGCCAGCGGTGCCGCGGTGCGCGACACCGACGGCCGCACCTACGCGGCGGGCGAGGTGACCCTGACGGCGCTGCGGCTGACCGCGCTGCAGGCCTCGGTCGCGGCCGCGATCTCCAGTGGTGCAGAGGGATTCGAGGCGGCCGTGGTGGTCGGCGGACGGTTGTCCGACTTCGGGGTCGCGGCGGTGCGTGAGGTGTCGCCGGCGGCCAGGATCATCTTCACCGACCGGGACGGTGCGGTATTCGAGATCGTCGACGACTCGCAGCTCGCCGTCGACGCGGACTCGGTCAGCGAGGTGCGCGGTGGCTGACGGCGAATTCCGTTCCGGTTTCGTCTGTTTCGTCGGCCGGCCGAACACCGGCAAGTCGACGCTGACCAATGCCCTTGTCGGTCAGAAGATCGCGATCACCTCCTCGCGTCCGCAGACCACCAGGCACACCATTCGCGGTATCGTGCACCGCGAGCACACCCAGCTCATTCTGGTCGATACCCCCGGCCTGCACCGCCCCCGCACCTTGCTCGGCCAGCGGCTGAACGACCTTGTGCGCGATACGTATTCGGAAGTCGACGTGATCACGCTGTGCATCCCCGCCGACGAGAAGATCGGTCCCGGCGACAAGTGGATCGTGCAGCAGATCAAGCAGATGGCGCCGAAGACCACCCTGCTCGGTGTGGTCACCAAGATCGACAAGGTGAGCCGGGATCAGATCGGTGAGCAACTGCTCGCCCTCTCGAAACTGCTCGGGCCCGACTGCGACGTGGTTCCGGTGTCCGCGGTCAAGGGTGAGCAGATCGAGGTGCTCATCGATGTCATCGCGTCGAAAATGCCTGAGGGGCCTGCGTTCTACCCCGATGGGGAGCTCACGGACGAGCCGGAGGAGACCCTCATGGCCGAGCTCATTCGGGAGGCGGCACTCGAAGGTGTTCGCGATGAACTTCCGCACTCGCTGGCCGTGGTGATCGAGGAGATCCTGCCGTACGAGCAGAACGAGGAGATGCTCGACGTGCACGCCATTCTGTATGTCGAACGGCCCAGCCAGAAGTCGATCGTCATCGGTAAGGGTGGGGCGCGCCTCAAAGAGGTCGGTACCAACGCCCGCCACCAAATCGAACACATCCTCGGTACGCGCATCTACCTCAATTTGCACGTGAAGGTCGCCAAGGATTGGCAGCGGGATCCGAAACAGTTGGGCAAGTTGGGGTTCTAGGGGGCGAACGACTACTCGTCGTCCGACGGGGTAATCAGCTGATGGAACACAATGCCGCCCTTCGACACCATCGGTTCGGCCGTCGCTGTGGCATGGTCGACGGATACGAACAACCGCCGCGGCGCAATCGGCTGTGTAATGGATGCCAGATGGACCGGGCGGCCATCCATTCCAGCACAACCTCTCAGCTTGTGATTTAACCTGCCCGCCTCGGCTTGGTGCCCTTCTTGTGGTGGGTGGGGCGGGTGTGCGCCTGGCCGGTAGCCAGGATGAGTCCGACGTCGTGACGGGTGGCGCGCTGGCGGTTTTTCGAGCCCGTGGGGCGTCCTGGACCGGGCTGGGTGAGTTTCGGTGCAGCCGTGGGAGATCCGGTCTTCGTGCGGATGTAGCGAAACCCGCGCCGCACTCTTGCTGGTGTAAGTCTTTGTGGCTCAGCGGGTTTCTCCCACGGGCGTCGTAGGTCTTCGGCGAGTGGCCGGGTCAGCCGTAGCTGGGTGTAGGCCACCAAGGTCAACCAGGTCCATCGGTCGGCTGCTTGCGGGTCGCGCAACTGCGGGCGGGTCCATCCGAGGGTTTGTTTCCACATGCGGAATGTGTGCTCGATATCGAAGCGGCGCAAGAACATTCGCCAGCATCGGTCCACATCGTCGGCGGTGGCCTCGACCCCGGACCACCACAGCCACACCGGTTTGTTCACCCCGCCGCTGGGCAGATGCTCGACCCGTAGCCGGATCACGGTGCCTTCGATGATCGGCAGTTCGCCCTCGTGAGTACTCCAGGCCGAGCGGCGGGTCAGCATCGGATGAACACGATCCCACGCCTGGACGGCCGCGGTTCCGTAGAGGCGGGTGTCGGTGCTGGTCACGACGTCCTCACCGCCCCAGGTGCTGGGATCTTTGAACACGAACTCAGCCCCGTGTTTGGGCGGGCGTCCGCCGGCCGGGTTGTGTCGGTGTTCTCCGGCCGCGCGGCGCAGCACCCGGTCTGAGCGCATGCGGGCCAGGATCTGCACCGGCAGATCACGCAGCAGGTAGGCGATGCGCGGGGCGTCGTAGCCGGCGTCGAGCACGAACAGCATGCGCGGGTCCTCCTCGCGCCACTGACCGGCGGCGATAAGCCGCTGCGCGAGGTCGCGGATCTGGGCGGTGGTCACCGCGGCGAGGTCGGCGCCGGGTGCCAATCGCTGCGCATCCAGCGGCGCGGTCCATGAGGTGCGGCCGGTTTCGAGGGCAGCGATGATCGAGTACGGCCAGCCGGGGATCATCTGATGCTCGTTGCGGCCACGTCCGTAGGTGTGGCAGAAAGACCGATCCGGGCACGTCGCGCCATCCGGACGCAACCATGGTGAGACGTCGACGGCCATCACCAGGCGCCCACCGGCCGCCCTCGGCAACCGCACACCGGCCAAAGCCGTTCGGAGACGTTCGATTTCGACCTTGCCGTGGTTCACCGCGTCGTAGAGGGCACCGTGTCCGCGGCGGTGTTCGGGCGCGAGGGACAACCCGACCAGCGACCGGACCGGCCCGTCGGTGCACAGCACCGCCTCGCACAGCTCGAACAACGCATCCGCCCGCGCGGTCAGGCAGTCATAAAAGCCCTGCCGGAACGCTACAAGTTCCCCGAGCGCGCTGCCGCGCCCGCCATCGGTCATACTGATCAATGCAGCCCTTGTCTGAAGTTCCTTGTGTCGCAACAGGAATCATCAGCCAAGGGCTGCTTGCATGATCAACCGGGGTCACACCACCGGCTCGCACTGGTTAAATCACAAGCTCAGCCAGATCCTTTCCAGCGAGGGGAGAACGCCAAGTGGTGCCAGATCGTCCGGAAGTGTGACCCCGGACATGCTCAGCGACCGGAGCCGGGGTAGCGCGGCGGTCAGCGCGGGCAGCCTGTCGATGAGATCGCAGTCGGTTAGCGTCAGACGTTCTAGGTGCGGCGCTCTGCCGGCTGCGGCGAGTGCTGCGGGTGCGCCCTCGCCACTAAGTGAGCGTCCGGGAACTCTCGCCAGCGGCGGCTGGTGGTGGGTTGCCCTTGGATGCGCCCACGCCGGGGGCCGGGATGCTGGATCGATGAATGTGGTTGCGGGTGAATGATATTCGGGTCGGCGTGGCGTAGCCCGAACATGAAGAACTCCTGGTAGATCAACGGTTGTCGAGACCAAGTTCCACCAGGAGTTCGTGTGCCAGTATTGCCGAGTTGTCTGTGTTCGTCATGCCCGGCCCACGGCAAGTCGCCGACGCCGTGTCCGGCGTATCCATCTTCGTGCAGCGACGAGCAGTGGGTGCTGCTCGAACCGCTGTTACCCGCGCCGGGCAACACCGCGGGTAAGGGTGGGCGCGGTGAGAAACATCCCCGCCGCCTGGTGCTCGACGCGATCTTCTACCTGGTGCGTGGCGGCATCGCCTGGCGAGCGTTGCCCACCGACTTCCCGCCCCCGACGACGGTCTACGACATCTTCTGTCGCTGGACCAAAGCCGGCGTGTGGCAACGAATTACCGATGTGTTGCGTGACCGGATCCGAGTCCGCGCGGGCCGGCGGCCCATCCCGACGGCGGCGATCATCGACTCCCAGTCGGTGCGCGGGGCCGACACCGTGCCCACCGGTTCACGCGGATGGGACAACGGCAAAAAGGTCGGCGGACGCAAACGTCATATCGCCACCGACACCATGGGCCTGCTACTGGGGGTCGTGGTCACCGCCGCCAGCACCCAGGACCGCGACGGCGCGGTCCCGCTACTGGCCGAGCTACGGGAGCGGTTCTCCACCATCGCACTGACCTGGGCGGATTCCGGCTACAGGGGCAGGTTGGTGGCCTGGGCGCACCAGGTCCTGGACCTGGCCGTGACGATCGCCAAACGCACCGATCCCGGCTTCGTCATACTGCCGCGCCGCTGGGTCGTGGAACGAACACTGGCCTGGATCAGCAAACACCGCCGCTGCGTCCGTGACTACGAAACCCGACCCGAGCACCACGAAGCCATGGTCTACATCGCCACCATCATGACCATGTCACGCCGACTCACCCGAGCATGACCGAAGTTCCCGGACGCTCACTAAGACTTAGGACAGTCAGCCCGTGATCCACGAGGCAGGTCAGGTTGTATTCCACGGGAACCGGCTCGAGGCTGAGTGATCGCAGCTGTACCGGGAGCGATGCTGCGGCCAACTGGGGCAGCGATCTCCATCCCACTAGCTGAAGGCGGCGCAGGCCGGTGCACGTTGCCAGCGCGTCCAGGCCGTTGAGCACTGCCTGATGGTCATTCGTGGCTAGAACTAGCTCGCGGAGGTGGCTGAGTTCACACGACGCGGCAAGCACCCCCAGATCGTTGACTCCGGTCAGCCGGAACAACGAGAGCAGGGGTGCCGCAGGTAGTCCGTCGGCTGCCAGCGTGCCGATGCTCGATGGGAATTCGACGATCAGGGATCGAAGGTTGCCGAGCCGAATGATGGGCTTCCACTGGCGCGGACGAAACAGCCAGAGATCGAGGCCGGGCTGTGCCGGAAAGTTGGCGAGTACTTCATCGGCATATTCGGTCGGATCGTAGTAATCCCACGTGTTGATCAGCTCCTGCTGTATCTCTTGTCGCCTGTCCTTGGCGTAGCTACCCAGCAATCGCAATGAGGCCGGTCCACCAATGAGCGCCGCCGTCCGTACCGTCGTCATCGCGCTCGAGTCGGGTATGTCGTCGAGATTCCTCGGCAGGTATCGCAGCAGCGGCTCGCCGACTGCAACGAGCGAAGTGGCCTCGTCGAAGTGATGATCGATCCCATCGAGGCGGATCCGGCCTTGACGTTCAATGTCCGTGGCGGATTCGCTCCGCTGCCGACGTCGGCCAAGGCGACCCGATTTCTCGCGAAGCCGGTTCGGTCAGCGGTACCGACGTCGAGCAGGACGAGAAGCGCCCGGTGGTCGGCCGGTCGCGCGTGCTGACCGTGCTGGTGCTGCGCTTTCCCGACGCCGCCGCGGCACAGCAGGCGGCGCGGGAGATCGATGCGGTCGATGCCGCGGTGAGCCCGGACAATGTGGCGGTCGCAATCCCGAATCATGCCGCCGCGCTGGGGCATTGGCGGCCGAACGTGCCGACGCTGGCCGCGACTATCGCGTACGAATCCTTCGTGGTGACGCTGCTGATCGGGCACACGACGCCTGATCTCGGTGCAATGACCGGGGTGGCGCGCAAGGCATTCGACGCTCAGATGCCGCGGTTGCGCGAGTTTTCCGCCACGCCGCGCGACAAGCTCGCGACCCTGCCGTTGGACCGCGATCGCCTGCTCGCCAGGATGCTGCCGGAGGTGCCTGGCCGATGGCCATATCCCGTGGTGATCACGCGCGCGTACGAGAAGAACGCGGGTTGGCATGCGGCGATCGACATGTCCGGCGTGGTGTTGGGGCCCCGGGGTGCCCGGCTGTACCGCGGACGCAAGCAGGATCCACCCGCCGAACTCTATGCACTCACCATTTCCAATGGCCTCCTGCAGTTTTCGGACGCGACCGCCGCCCGTCGAGCCTTTATGGATACGAGCATCACTGATGACCCGGTGCTGCGGCCTGCCGCGGGACCGGCCGGTGTCCCGGATGCCCGGTGCTTCGAACAACTGGACGTGCCATCGCAATACCCCATCCGGTTCATCTGTGAGATTCTGTACGGTCGCTACACCGCGACGGTGCACGGCCACGACATCAAAGACGCCCATCAGCAGGCGACCGCGCAGCTCGGGCTGCTGGTGGGCAGCGAGTAGGACAGATGGCTGAAAGTCTGTTGCCGGGCACAGTTTTCGCCGGTTACCTGATCGAGCGGAAGCTGGGCAGCGGTGGCATGGGCGCGGTGTATCTGGCTCGCCATCCCCGGTTGCCGCGCCGCGACGCATTGAAGGTGCTCTCGCAGGCGCACAGCGCGGACGCCGAGTTCCGGGCTCGGTTCCTGCGCGAGGCGGAGCTGGCGGCGCGGCTCGATCATCCCAATATCGTTGCGGTACAGGACCGCGGGGTCGAGTACGGCCGTCCGTGGATTGCCATGCAGTTCGTCGACGGCGTCGATGCCGCCGAGCTCATCCGTCGCGGCGCGGCGGAGCTGCCGCCCACCCGGGTGCTGCACATCATCACCGAGGCGGCGCACGGCCTGGACGAGGCGCACCGGGCCGGGATGCTGCATCGCGACGTCAAACCGGCGAACATCCTGCTGGAGCGTCGACCGGCGGGACCGGAACGTGTCCTGGTCGCCGACTTCGGAATTGGCAGGGCCGCAGCGGAAACCACCAAACTCACCGAGACCGGAACGGTGCTGGCGACGTTGGCCTATGCCGCGCCCGAACAGCTCGCCGGACAGGTCGTCGACCATCGGGCGGATATCTACGCGCTGGGCTGCACGCTCTACGAACTGCTCACCGGCAGCAAGCCGTTTCCGCGAGCCAACCCGCTCGCCGTGATGCAGGCGCACCTCCAGGATCCGCCGCCGCGACCGACCATGATGAATCCTGCTCTGCCGCAGGCGATCGATGCCGTGGTCGCGCAGGCCATGGCGAAGCGGCCGGAGGATCGGTACGGCTCCTGCGGTGCGCTGGCGGACGCGGCGCTGGCCGCCTTCGGCGTCACGGAACAGCCCACACTCGACGTCCGGGCTCCAGCGGGGAAGGCACGCAGACGCCGGACCGGGTTCGTCATCGTCGCAGCTCTGGCGCTCGCCTTGGCCGCTGCCGCGAGTGCTGTTGCACTGACGAGGAATTCGGGTGATACCCCGGTGGCGCCGAGCACATCCACACCGGTAGGTGGCCCGACCGTGGTGCCGCCGAGGTCTCCGGTCGCGGCGCCACCATCCTGGGGCAGCCACAACTACATGGTCCGGGCGTTGCCCGAGCTGCTCCCAAAGACGCCTGCGGACAGCGGCTATCAAGGCATCCGGTGCGTCGCGATCGGCAAGGACAAGCTGCCGATCGATGTGAACCAGCAGGCGGGCGAGACGACCACCCTGTCGTGCAACGGGGATCGCAATCCGGTGGCGCTGCTGCAGGTCGAGTGCAATGTCAACCGCACGCTCAGCAAGATCGGGCCGTACCACGATCTGGCCCCCGGCGGGGACGAGCGATGGGAACGCCCCACCGGCAGCGGCCGGGTGATCTGGCAGGACACCCGCGACCCGGCCGGTCAACCGGCGGGCGCGGTGCAGATCGGCTTCGACGGCGGCGAGCGAGGTTACTGTCAGCTGCGGGTATTCGGTGGTACGTCGGGCCGAGATCTTGTCGACCGATGGTGGCGGGACGCACCGCTCTAGCCCGGCAGTGCGACCCTGATGGCGCGATCAGGCGGCCTGCCACCACGGGGCAGGCCGTTCACGCTCCCAGTGCAGCTCCGATTCCAGTTGTGCGGCAACCGAAATCAGTAGCGGCTCGGTAGATGCTGTGCCCATCAGTTGTGCGCCGACCGGTAGGCCCGCCTCGGTGAATCCGGCGGGGACATTCACACTCGGCCAGCCGAGTACGTTCCACGGCCAGGTGTAGGGGCAGGCGGCGGTGATGAGGTTGTTGGTGGCGTGGACGCCGATGCCGTCGATGTCCTCGGCGCGTGGGGGAGGGGTTGCGGTGGTGGGGGCCAGGACCAGGTCGTAGTCGTGGAAGAAGTTGCCGATGCGCTTGTGCAGCAAGGGTTCTGCTCGGCGGGCCGCGAACAGGGCGGGGCCGTCGAGGAGCCTGCCGAAGCGGGTGTTGGCGATCGTGCGCGGATCTACCTGAGCGCCAGGCATCTTCTGGTGCACCGCGCGGATACCGGCCATCGATCGTGGCAGGAATGACGCGCCGATCATGAGGCCGTAGTGCAGATCCGCGATGGTTACCGTGTGGCCCAGCTTGCGCAGGGTGTCGCCGATGCGGCGCACCGCCGCGGCGACCTCGGGGTCCAGTGCGGTCCTTGTCGCGGTGAACGGCGTACGTAGCGAGAGCGCGATGCGCAGTCGGCCAGGATCACGGCCGACGGCATCGCGGGCGGAAATCGTTGCGGGAGTGTGTAAATCGCCTTGATGCGGTCCAGCGGCCACGTCGAGCAGCAGGGCGGCGTCGGCGACCGTCCGGGCCAGTAGGCCGTTGACTGTGAGTCCGTAGAACGCCTCAGCGTGCGGCCAAGTGGAGATCCGGCCGCGCTGCGGTTTGATGCCGACGAGATTGGTCCAGGACGCGGGGATGCGGACGGAACCCGCACCGTCGGAACCCAGTGCGGCGGGCACCAATCCGGCCGCGACCGCCGTCGACGAGCCGCCGGAGGAGCCGCCCGGTGTGCGGTCGGCGGACCACGGGTTGCGAGTGTGCCCGAAGGCGGCCGCGCTGGTGAACGGCAACTGCCCGAGCTCGCAGGTGTTGGTCTTGCCGACGATCACCGCGCCCGCCGCGCGTAACCGCCGAACCGACTCGGCGTCTTCGGTTTTCGGCGCGAAGTCGCCACCGCAGCCGAATGCTGTTGGCTCACCGGCGATATCGGTGTCGTCCTTCACCGCGATCGGCACACCGAGCAGCGGTAGCCGTTCGCCTGCCGCGAGGCGCCGGTCGGCGTCGGCTGCCTCAGCGAGCGCCCGTTCGCGGCGCACGATCCGGAACGCGTTGAGCGTCGACTGCGACGCGTCGATGCGGTCGAGGGCGGCGCCGACGGCGGCGACGGAGCTGATCGTGCCCTGGGCGATGGCGGCGGCGTGCTCCGCCAATCCGAGGTTGCCGGTCTGCACCTCGGATGTTTGCCGAGTGGGGTCCGTCATTGTGAGCTCCGTCTCGTCGTGCTTTCGGAAGACGGTATCGCGGACCTGGACAAGTGACTAGTTCGCCTCCGGCTTTTGCGCCCGCCGAACCCTCGCGTGATCGATTTCCGCCGCTCAACCGGCCGAACTATGGACATACATACCGAATGTATGTAAGGCTGGCCACACCGCGACGCACTGGAGGAACGATGGGAATCAGCACCGAACTCGGCCGCACACACGAGGTGGACCTGCCCTGCGGCCGCATCCGCTACCACGACACGGGGGAGGGTCCGCCGGTCGTTTTCGTGCACGGTCTGCTCGTCAACGCGGACCTGTGGCGCAAGGTCGTCCCCGGCATCGCCGCCGCGGGTTACCGCTGCCTGACCCCGGATTGGCCGCTGGGTGCGCACCAGATCCCGGTGCCGGACGCGAACCTGACCCTGCCCGGCCTCGCCGACCTCATCGCGTCCTTCCTCGAACGACTGGAGCTGACCGACGTCACCGTGGTCGCCAACGACACCGGCGGTGCCCTCACCCAGGTCCTGATGACCCGCCATCCGGCCAGGATCGGCCGCGTGGTGCTGGCCGCGGTCGACAGCTATGAAGCGCTCATGCCACCGCCGTTCAACGTGTTCACCTGGCTGGCCAGGATCCCGGGCTCGATGCGCCTGGTGACCGAGGTGGCGCGGATTCGGGCGCTGCACTCGACGCCACTGGTGTTCGGCTTGGTCGCCAAGAAGCCGGTGCCGCCGGAGATCGCCGACTCGTATCTAGCGGGCAGCCGCGCGTCCGGCGCCGTGCGGAAGAACCTGCGGCTGTTCCTGAAGAACGCGAAGAGCCGCCACACGCTGGAGGCCGCGACCCATTTCGGGGAGGTCCAGTTTCCGGTGTTGGTGGTGTGGGCTAGCGAGGACAAGATCTTCCCGATGTCGTATGCCGAACGGCTGATCAAGGATCTGCCGCACGCGACGTTGAAGGTCATCGACGACTCGTACACCTTCATCTCGGAAGACCAGCCCGAGTTGCTCACGGAGTCGATCCTGGAGTTCACTCGGCTGCATGCCACGCCGTAGCCAGGAGGACCGCTCCCGCACCACCAGGGCCGCGCTCGAACAGGCCGGACGTCGGCTGTTCACCGAGCGCGGCTTCGCGGCTACCTCGGCCGAGGAGCTCGTCACCGAGGCCGGGGTCACCCGGGGCGCGCTGCAGCACCACTACGGCGACAAGCGCGGCCTGTTCCTCGAGGTCTTGGAACAGATCGAGGTCGAATCCACCGTGGAGATCGAAACAGCCATCGCCGCAGTCGATCCCGACGATTTGATGGCCGGAATGGCAGTCGGGCTCAGCGTCTTTCTGGAGATCTGCCAGCGCCCCGCGATGCTGCGGATCGCCCTTACCGACGCGCCCGCCGTGATGGGCTGGCAGGCCTGGCGCGAATTCGAAAGACGGCACGGCCTCGGCATGATCACCGCGTTGCTGGAACGCGCGCAGGCCGCGGGCCTGATCGCCGAGGGTCCCATTCAGATGCTCGCGCAGCTCTTGCTCAGCTCGATCACCGAGTCGGCGTTGATCGTCGCCCACGCCGCCGATCCGGACAGTGCCCGCGCCGAAGCGCAGCAAGCGGTGCTGCTGCTGATCTCCGGCATCGTGCGGACCTGAATCAGCTCGAGCGCAATGGTCGTGCCTGCTCGTGCGGGCACCCAGAATCGGCGAGATGAAGCTCGTAGCGATAGGTGTCGGCCTCGCGGTCGGCTTCGGTCTGGCCGGAATGGCACAGGCGCAGCCGCTCACCCCCGATTACGCACAGGCCCCGAACGGCATCGACGCGACCGACGGTCCGTCCCTCACGCCCGCGATCTCGCCGATCCAGGTGCCGACGACGGAGGTGCAGCACGATACCGACGCGACGACCATCGTCGCGCACCCCTACCTCGCGCCATGGGTGCACAACCTGATCCCGATCGCGCCGAATACCGCGGTCGAGGTGCAGGGCGCGGCACGCATCACCGTGCCCGGCGCGGCCGACGGCCGGGCGCTGGTGATCAACCCGAACGGTCACTGCCTGTTCGACGGGGCAGGCGCCGACCCGGCTGACCTCGGCGCGACCGCGTTGACCCCGATACGCGTCGACACCCCGGTCTTCCAGCTCGTCATCGAACCGAAGCTGTACCGCTGACCTACTCCACGAATTGCAGCTCCACCTGCGGTAATTCGACCATCACCCGGGCGCACACGGCGCGATGCCAGGTGGCCGGATAACGCGTGTCCGGCTCGTGCCGGGCGTAGTCGTCGTTGGTCCGATACGTGTGCAGGCGCGCGGAGATCTCACCCGCGCCGATGGCGTCGACCATCGCCTCGACCACCTGCTCGGTCTCGTCGGCGATCTCGGCGAGCTCGCGGGCCGCGGCGTCCGGAATCTGGAAGGCCCCCCGTTCCCAACGTTCCACGGTGCGCTCGGCCACGGCGAAGAGCCGGGCGCACCAGGGCACCGGCAAACCGAGTAGTTCACGAGTGGCCCGGAAACCTGCGGCGGTTCCGGTACCAAGTAGGTCGTCCAAATCCGAAAACCCCTCCCCAGCAGTACGGTAGAGAAAAAGGATAGGTCAGCGC
Organism: Nocardia sp. CA-128927; assembly: GCF_050955855.1. NCBI lineage: Bacteria > Bacillati > Actinomycetota > Actinomycetes > Mycobacteriales > Nocardiaceae > Nocardia > Nocardia sp. CA-128927. The sequence continues at coordinate 2,813,672 of NZ_CP192087.1, forward strand.
GCCGACCGGCATGGTCGATTCGTCGGGGAAGTGACCGAGGTGGTGCCGCGCCTGCCGGGGGCTGTCGGGTCTTCGTGGGAGGATGAGGCGTGCGTTTGTATCGGGATGTGGCGGTGGTGGTACGCCAGCACAAGCTGGGCGAGGCGGACCGCATCGTCACGTTGCTGACGCGCCAGCACGGCCTGGTGCGCGCGGTGGCCAAGGGGGTGCGCCGCACCAAGTCGAGGTTCGGGGCCAGGCTGGAGCCGTTCGCCTACATCGACGTGCAGCTGCATCCGGGACGCACGCTGGACGTGGTCACCCAGGTGCACACGGTGGAGGCGTTCGCCTCCGACATCATCGACGACTACGGCCGCTACACCACGGCCTGCGCGGTGCTGGAAACCGCCGAACGACTGGCCGGTGAGGAGCGCGCGCCCGCGCCGCGGCTGCACGCGCTCACCGCGAGCGCGTTGCGCGCCATCGCCGCCAAACAGCGACCGCACGAGCTGATCCTGGACGCATTCCTGTTGCGCGCCATGGGTTTCGCGGGCTGGGCGCCCGCGCTGGACGAATGCGCCAAGTGCGCGACACCGGGCCCGCATCGGGCGTTCCATGTCGCGGCCGGGGGTGCGGTGTGCGTGCACTGCCGTCCGCCCGGTTCGGCGACACCGGCGCCCGGTGTGCTCGATCTGCTGGTCGCGCTGCTGCGCGGCGAGTGGGAGTACGTCGAGACGGTGCCCGACGGGGTGCGCAGGCAGGCCAGCGGCCTGGTGGCCGCGCATCTGCAATGGCATCTGGAACGGCAGCTGCGCACATTGCCGCTGATCGAGCGGTCGAGCCCGGTGCGCGCCCCCGCCTGATCCCCGGGGTCGGTGGAGACCTTCACAGGGCCTCCACAACCATCAGGCAGGATAGGGGCCGTGATCCTCCGCCGAGACTCCTCCACCGCGACCAAGTCGGGCGCAACCCGCACCGTTCGGCCGCCCTCGCAGCATCCCTCGGGCGCTCGTCCGCCGGAAATCCCGGCCGTGCTGGTACCCAACCATGTCGCACTGGTGATGGACGGCAACGGCCGGTGGGCGCAGGAACGCGGACTGGCGCGCACCGCGGGCCACGAACGCGGCGAGGCCGTGCTGATGGACACCGTCGAGGGCTGCATCGAGATCGGCGTGAAGTGGCTGTCGGCCTACGCCTTCTCCACCGAGAACTGGCGGCGCAGTCCGGAGGAGGTGCGCTTCCTCATGGGCTTCAACCGCGACGTGATCCGGCGCCGCCGCGACGAGATGAACGAGATGGGCGTGCGGGTGCGCTGGGCCGGTCGGCGGCCGCGGTTGTGGCGCAGCGTGATCAACGAGCTCGAGGTCGCCGAGGCGCTGACCAAGGACAACACGGTGATGACCCTCACCATGTGCGTCAACTACGGCGGCCGCGCCGAAATCGCCGATGCGGCAAGGGAAATCGCGCGGCGGGTGGCGGCGGGCGAGATCGACCCGGAGAAGGTCACCGAGGCGACGGTGGCGAAGTACCTGGACGAGCCGGACATGCCGGACGTGGACCTGTTCCTGCGCCCCTCCGGCGAATTCCGCAGCTCGAACTTCCTCATCTGGCAGTCCGCCTACGCCGAATTCGTCTACCAGGACACCCTGTTTCCCGATTTCGACCGGCGCAACCTGTGGCAGGCCTGCCTCGAGTACGCTTCGCGTGACCGCCGGTTCGGCGGCGCCAAATGAACGGTGGCACGGACATGGAATCAACGGTGAGTCCGGAACACGAACTGCAGGCGCGAGCCGGCGCCTGCCTGTCGATCTACGACATCGACGTGCGCGTCGACCCCGAGGGCTCGATCGGCTTCGAATACGAGGGCTCGCTGTGCTCGTTGCGCGCGGTGCGGCTGGCGCCCGGGCTCGACGTGCTGACGCTGACCTGCGTGCTGGCCTGGGATCGGCCGGTCAAGGCACAGCTGCACAAGCGGGTCGCCGAGCGGAACAACGAGCTGCAGTTCGGCTCGCTCACCGTGATCGTGCGCGAGAAGCTCGCCGACGTCATCCTGCGCTACACCTTTCCGGCCGCCGGGCTCGACGATCAGGCGCTGGCCACCATGCTGGTGCTCGTGCTCTCCGGGGCGGGGCGCGCCCGTCAGGGTTTGCTGCTGCCTTGACCGCCTGATTCGCACCCTTTGTACGGAAAGAGTGCAGCCATGACAACTGTCATGGCAGACACGTGACATGCGTGCGGGGTATTCGGGGCGCTGATGCGCGAACGTTTAACCCATGACATCAGCACTGACGACCGCGGCCGTCTTCGCCGCGGCTGGCGGTTCGGGGAAGCGGGGCTCGGCGGCCCACCGGGCGACGCCCGCGATCGAGCTGCACGATCTGCGTAAGAGCTTCGCGGTGCCCGGCGGCGGCGCGGTGCAGGCTGTCGACGGACTGGACCTGGTCATCGAACCGGGCGAGATCGTCGCGTTCCTCGGGCCCAACGGCGCGGGCAAGACCACCACTCTCGACATGGTGCTCGGCTTGGCGAAGCCGGACTCGGGCACCGTCGAGGTGTTCGGCGGTGCGCCGACGGAAGCGCTTGCGGTAGGCCGGATTTCGGCGGTGCTGCAATCCGGCGGGCTGCTGCCCGATCTCACCGTCGGCGAAACCGTGCGGCTGGTGGCCACGCTGTACGCGACGGCGCGTCCGGTCGATGAGGTGCTGGCCAGGGCGGGCATCGCCGACATCGCCGGGCGGATGGTCGGCAAATGCTCCGGCGGACAACGTCAGCGGCTGCGGTTCGCGCTCGCGCTGCTACCGAATCCCGACCTCATCGTGCTCGACGAGCCCACCACCGGCATGGATGTCGAAGGGCGACGGGACTTCTGGAACGCGATGCGGGAGGACTCCCAGCGCGGCCGCACCGTCCTGTTCGCCACCCACTACCTGGACGAGGCCGACGCGTACGCCGATCGGATCGTGCTGGTCCGGGCGGGTCGGGTGGTCGCGGACGGTAGTGCCGCCGAGATCAAGAACCTGGCCTCGGGCCGCGCGGTCAGCGCCACCCTGGCCGGTGCCGTGCCGACCGAGCTGATCGCGATGCCCGGCGTCGACGAGGTCGAGGTGCGTGGCGAGCGAATCGTCGTGCACACCAAGGACTCCGACGCGGTAGCCCGCTTCCTGCTCACCGAGACCGGCGCGACCGATCTCGAAATCACCTCGCACAACCTCGAATCCGCGTTCCTGGCGCTCACCACCGGAGACAACTGACATGACAACCCTTGCTCCGCAGGCCGCTACCCAGCACCGGCCCACCCCGCTCGGCGGCTTCAGCACCGGATTCCTGCGCCTGGAACTGCGCCGGATGCTGCGCAACCGCCGCACGATGATCTTCACGCTGGTCATCCCGCCGCTGTTCTTCGTCATCTTCGGCCTGCAATCCGATTTCCGGACACAGTCTTTCGGCTCCGGCAATGTGACCGGCTACGTCATGGTGTCGATGGCCGTCTACGGCGCGATGCTGGCCAACACCAGCGGCGGCGCCATGGTGGCGATCGAACGCGCACAGGGCTGGAGTCGCCAATTGCGGCTCACCCCACTGCATCCGGTCGCCTACATCGCCACCAAGGTCACCGTCGCGATGGTGCTCGGGCTGGTCTCGGTCAGCGCGGTCTTCGTGGTCGGCGCGGTACTCGGCGCGCACCTGACGCCGGTCGCGTGGGTGAGCTGCTTCCTGCTCGCCTGGATCACGTCGGTGGTCTTCGCGGCCTTCGGGCTGTTCGTCGGCTACCTGCTGCCGTCGGAGAACGTGATGCAGCTGCTCGGGCCGGTGCTCGCGGTGCTGTCGTTCGCGGGTGGGCTGTTCATTCCGCTGCACGGGTGGTTCGGGACGGTGTCGAAGGTGTTCCCGACCAACGGTGTCGCCACGCTGTCGCGGATACCGTTCGGCGACACCAGCGCGGGATCGATCGTGCTCGCGCTGCTCAACGTGGTCGTGTGGGCCGCGGTGTTCGTCGGGGGCTCGACCATGCTGTTCCGTCGTGATACGTCGCGCTGAGTTGTGCGCTGTGCCGCGTCTCGGCCGTCTCCGTGGGGTGAATGGCTGTGGCGCGGCTCATTTCGTCATTCTGGGCTCGCGCTGGGATCGAGTGTTCGGGTCGAAGTCTCGTGTCGGTGTACGACGGGATGACGATAAGGCGGTGCCGTCGCAGCAGGTCTGCTGGCGGGGCGGCGTCGGTGGGTCGGCACGAGCCGAGGCGGGTTCGGTAGCGTCACTCCTCGTGATCGACCGAGGCGCGCGGGCGCTGGCTCGCGACCCGTGGCATGCCGGGGGTATGGCATGGGTGTGACGTCGTGGTTCGCGTCGCTACGCGGCGGTGGAGTTCTGGGCTTCATCGACCGGGTGGTCAGCGACGGCGACGCGGTGAACAGCCGGCGGCGTGGCTGGATCGGCGCGCTGATGTCGTCGTTGTGGATGTCCTACATGATCGCGCCAGTGGTGCAGGCCTGGTCGGACGGTGAGCGGCTGCGGGTGGTCCTCGCGGTAGTGACGTTGCTCGGGTACGCGACGCTCGTCCTGTGTACCTTCATCATTTTCCGGCGTCGCGGCCCGGCCGAATCGGTGGAAGACCGGCCGGCCGATCCACGGCTATGGCCGTTTCTCGCCGCCATGGCCGCGTGCACGGCGGCGCTGACCGCGTTGCTCGGTCCCGTTGCCCTGCCCACCGCGATCTTCGTCGCAGTGGCGGCGATCTTCCATCTGCCGGCCCGGGAGTCCGGCTATGTGGTACTGCTCGTCGTGCTCGTGCTGCTGTTCCTGCCGCTAGCCATCCCGAGCATGTCCGGTCTGCCGTTCTACCTGGCCTTCGTCCCCACGATCATCTGGGTGGCCAGGCAGTTGGGTCTGCGTGGCGAGCGACTCGCGGAGCTGGCCCGGCGGCAGCAAGCCGAGCTCGACATCGTAGAGGAACGCAACCGGGTGGCGCGCGACGTGCACGACATCCTCGGCCACTCGCTGACCGTGATCACGGTGAAAACCGAACTCGCGCAACGGCTCATCGATGTGGATCTGACCCGGGCACGGACCGAGCTGGCCGATATCGAGCGGCTCGCGCGGGAGGCGCTGGCCGGGGTGCGCGATACCGTCGGCGGGTTGCGTGAGGTTTCGTTGCGCGGCGAACTCGCCAATGCGCGAACGGCCTTGGTCGCCGCGGACATCGCCGCGGACCTGCCGGAGGATGGGCAACTCCCGGATACCCCGCACAGCCAGCTATTCGGCTGGGTGCTGCGCGAGGCGATCACCAACGTGATCCGGCACAGCGCTGCCCGGCACTGCACGGTGCACGTCACGGCCACCAGCATCGAGGTGGCCGATGACGGTCGCGGCTTCGGCGTGAGCCAGGCGTCCGGCTCGGGGCTCACCGGCCTGCGCGAGCGCGTCCGCGCCGTCGGCGGCACGCTGACGGTGTCCGCGCCGAAAGAAGGGGGCGTGCGTGTCCGTGCGACCGTGCCGGCCTGATCCAGCCGCACACGCACCGTCTTCCCGCAGACGAAATCGCATGCGATTCGGTCTGCGGGGGATCAATGGGTGTGCGTGTTCCATGGTGGCGCTGCCACCAAGTCGAAACAGGAAGTGGGACAGATGATCCGGCTGTTGCTCGCCGATGATCAGGCGCTGGTGCGGGGCGCGCTCGCGGCGTTGTTGGGGCTGGAATCCGACCTGGAGGTGGTCGGCGAGGTCGGTCGCGGCGACGAGGTGGTCGATGCCGTCGCGCGCACGAATCCCGATGTGGTGCTGCTCGATGTGGAAATGCCTGGACTGGACGGTATCTCGGTCGCCGCGCAGCTGCACGCCGCACATCCGGCCGTACGCGTCCTGATGGTGACCACCTTCGGCCGACCCGGCTACCTACGCCGCGCGATCGACGCGGGCGCCAGCGGTTTTGTCGTAAAGGACACTCCCGCAAGGGAACTGGCCGACGCAGTCCGCAGAGTCCAGATGGGCCTGCGCGTAGTCGACCCCGCCCTCGCCGCCGAAACTCTCACTGCCGGAACGTCGCCGCTGACCGAACGCGAACGCGAGGTCCTGTCCGCCGCCGCCGACGGTGCGACCGCGGGCGCGATCGCCAAGAAACTGCACCTCTCCGAGGGCACCGTCCGGAACCACTTGTCCGCCGCCATCGGTAAGACGGGTACCTCCACCCGCGCCGAAGCTGTCCGCGCCGCCGAACGCCTCGGTTGGCTTTGATCTGCCCCAAGCGTGTCCCTGCGGTCTGCGGCTGACCGCCGACAGTCGCATCGATTCTGCGCCAAGCGATTACGGCAGCGCGGTACACGGCGGTGTGCGGCTGACTGCGGACTGTCGCATCGATTCTGCGCCAAGCGATTACGGCTGCGCGGTACACGCGAGGTTGGCGTCGACGGCGCGTTCGAATGGGCCGTCGAGGAGCACACAGGACTTACACAACAGATCCCCAGGGGTGTCCCACCCTTCGCTCGTACGGTCGGGGGCTCAGGTCGGGACACTTACACATAAGGCGCAGTCATGGCGGAAGCGGAGAACACCGGGGAAAGTGCCCCGGTGCAGAGTACGAACCCAATAGCAGCGGCACCCGAGCCGCCGTCGCGGCTGGCGGCGCGCTGGCGCGGATCACGGCCGTTGCGGATCGCGAGCGCGGTGCTGGTGGCGGTGGTGATCGGCGGTGTCGGATTCGGCGCCGGGCTGGCCGTCGGCGGTGGCGATGGCAACCACCACGGCGGGCATCAGATGGCTGCCGCCCATCGTTTCGGGCGGGATGACGGACCGGGGATGCACCGGTCCGAGCGCGGCGACCGGCCAGGGCATGGCGACCGTCAGGGGCGTGCGGACAGCCCCGGCGACAACGGCTCGGCTCCGGCAGCACCGGTACCGCCAACCACCACACCGACACCGAGTCCGACGCACTGATCGCAGGCAGGGCCGCCGCCACACGAACGGCGGCGGCCCTGCCGACCGACAGCGGGATCTTCTATGCGCTAAGTGATTACGGCGTCACGATGCACGCGGGCCCGGCGTTGATGCCGGTTCCGACGGTCACCGAGGTGAGGAAGTAGGTCTCGCCCGAGATGTACTCGGCGGCCCAGATCTTGTGCTCGCCCTTCTTGGCGGGCGTCCAGGTGGTGCTCGCCTTTCCGGACGCATCCGCAACTGGTCCGACCGGCTTCAACGTATCCGTGGTCCGGAGTCCGTCGACCTCGTCGAGGAAGACCACCGCGACGCCCGGTCGCGCGGTCGCGGTGACCGTGTAGGAGCAGCCGGTGCCGAACGAACCACCCGAGCTACCGAAACTCAGTCCGGGCGCGACATCGATGCGGGTGACCGCGGCCCCAGCGGTGGGCGCGGCGAGTGCGAGCGCGGCGGTCAGCGCGCCGAGTGTGGTCACCGCGGCGGCGATCCTTTTCGAAACTGTCACAGCAGATTTCCCTTTCGACAACTGATGTGTCCCACAAGGGACACGTCCCGACACTTACACAGGCGATGCCCGTGATCAATGGCCAGCTCTACGAGGCATACCGAGCTGGTACCAAACGGCTCGTCCTCGGCGTGTGGTGAGCAATCGTCGGCGGTTCGCTGATAGTCATCTAAGAATCCGGCAAACGCGACACTTTTCCTCCGGTCTGGTGCGTTGAGACTGGTGAGAAGGCCGACCCGGCCACCACAAAGGAGTTCGGAATGAGCCTCATCGGGACCGTGCTCGGTTACGCGCTGACGGTGTTCATCGTGTTGCTAATCGCGCGGATGGTGTTCGACTGGATGTTGGCGCTCGGCAACAGCCCGAGCTGGGCCAACCGTCCCCGCGAGCTGGCGCACGCCGCGACCGAGCCGGTGATCGCGCCGGTCCGGCGGGTACTCCAGCCGATCCGCGCGGGCGGATTGTCGATCGACCTCGCATTCACCGTGGTCTTCATCGTCGCGCTGGTCCTGCGCGGAATCGCGTTCAGCCTCTAGCTCACGCCCCGGCCGTGGCGCGCGGTGGGTCAGGCGGCGGGTCCGTAGGGGAGTAGTGTGCGGACACCGAGAGCCAATGTCTCGGGCTCGAGATCGCCGATTATCAAGTGCTGCAACATGAATCCGGGGATCACACCCATGATGGCGGTGGCCACCGCGTGCACGTCGGCGTCGGCGGGCAGCCAGCCCGCGTCGCGCATGCGCTCGGTGTATTCGTACCAGCAGGCACGGATGGCGAGGATCGCCTCCTTGACGTACTCGGCCGCTTCGGGCTGCACGAGGGCCAGCGCCCACGCCTGCGGGGCCAGTCGCGACGGGCCGTCGGGTCCGCTGTTGGCGACCATGTGCTCGGCCAGCGCGGCGACGAAGCGGTCCGGCGTCGGCAGCGGATCGGCGCGGATCAGCTCGTTCATCAGCGCGCGCAGCGCGACCGACGTCTGGGCGGCCAGTGCCGCGATGAGCTCGTTCTTGCTCTTGAAATAGCGGTAGACGGCGCCTGCGGACAGCCCTGATTCGGCGAAGACGTCCTGCATGGAGGTTTCGTGGAAGCCTTTGCGCGCGAAGCACAGGCGGGCGGCGTCGAGGATCTGCTGCCTGCGGCGTTCCAGGTGTTCTTCGCTGACTCTGGGCATGCCTACAAAGTAAAACGCAGGCATCGCCATCGCCGCCCTGACCATGCTGCTCGTCGGCAACCCGTTCTCCGCCGCGACTTCCGCGCCAGAACTGCTCCCGCAGCCGTGGGGCGCGATCGGCCAACCCCCACTCCGGCGAGGGTCCCTGTCGCCGCCAGCTGAACAGTCCGAGCTGCACACCCATTGGGTAAGCCGCACACCCGCTATACGGAGTGTGCGGCTTACCCAATAGGGTGTGCGCTTGTGTCGGTGCCGGTCGAGCGTGTGCTGGAGGTCGAAAGGTGTGCGGCCTGTGGCTATTTCGGTCCGACGAGGATCAGTTGACGGTGAACGCGAGGGTTGGTGCGGTGGCCGCGCCCTCTTCCTTCTGGCTGTTGTAGGTCAGGACGTAGTTGCCGGTCGCGGGGGCGGCGACCACGAACACGACGTAGTTCTTCGCGTTGTCGATGGTCTGGCCCGCGCCGAGCAGTTCGTTGATGGTGCCGCGGTCGTCGGCGACCAGGTTCTGGCCGTCCGGTGTCTTCAGTGAGAAGTACTCGGTGAAGATGTTGCTGCCGCCCGCGGCGACCCCGGACCCACCAATGATCTTGATGTGCAAGGCGATTTCGTTCTTGCCGTGCTCGTTCTTGGTGTAGCTCGGGCTGAGCTTGCCCGCGGTCACCTGGATCGTGGTCTGGTCCTGCGTCAGCGTGCCGGTGACGGGGAACGCCTTCGGTTGCACGCTCTCCACCTTGCCCGCGGCGCTGAGCGGGATCTTGGTCTGGTTGTCCGCGGCCTGCCCGTACACCACGGTCATCGTGTCGATCAGGTGCTCGGCGTCCTTGGCGGACTTGACCGGCGTGGTCACCTTGCCGGTGGCCGAACCGCCACCGGGCACCGTCGGGTTGTCCCAGCTTGCGCCGCCGTCGACCTCGTTGCCGACCAGCAGTGAGGTGTTGTTGCTCATCGTCTTGTTGTCGAGAGTGGTGTTCTTGTAGGTGATGTCGATCAGCACCTTGGCGCCGCCGAATTCGTCGGGCACCACGGTGGCCTTGTTGACGGTGATGTCGAAGCCCTCGTACCAGCCGGTCTTGCCGACCGTCCGCACGGTGGACTGGCTCGCGTTGTTGCTGCCCGGCGACCCGTTGGCAACCACGCTGGTCGCCGGTGTCGCGGAAACCGGTGTGGCCGCGCCGTCCTTGTCATTGCACGCCGTCAGGACCAGCGCGGCGGCGCTGATCAGCGCGGCGGCTCCTGCGGCGGTGCGGATTCGGCGACTACGCGCCGGAACTACGGATGAAATCAGGGTCGTGCGCACGCTGAGCCTCCCGGAAGATGTGCAAACCCCAGATCGCGACACCCGGGTCGGCCGGGCGTTCGTGGGTTCGCGTTGAAATCTGCACGGGAAGGCGCGGTGTTAACCAGGGCTCGGTCCGCTGAGTGAACCGAAGCGTGGACTACACCGTTGTCCGGCCGTCGCCATTGCCTGCCGACGCGCAGGACTGGCAGGTGCCGAACACCTCCATGGTGTGGCTGACCTCGGTGAAGCCGTGCTCGCGCGCGATGGCGCCGGCCCAGGCCTCCACCGTCGGCCCCTCCACCTCGACCGTGCGCCCACAGTGCCGGCAGACCAGATGGTGATGGTGCCCGGTGGAGCACTGCCGGTAGACGGACTCACCCGAGTCGGTGCGCAGCACGTCGACCATGCCCGCGTCGGCCAGCGACTGCAGGGTGCGGTAGACGGTCGTCAGGCCGATGCCCTCGCCGCGTTTGCGCAACTCGTCGTGTAACTCCTGTGCGGAGCGGAACTCTTCGATGTCACCGAGCAGCGCCGCGATGGCACTGCGCTGTCTGGTGCTGCGGATGCCGACCGCTTTCTGCGGAACGACACTGTTCTCTGGCACGAATTACCCTTCCTCGGCGTGCGCGACGGCGTCGACCACGATATGCGCGAGATGGTCGTCGACGAGTTCGTAGAGCACCTCGCGACCGGACCGCTCGCCGTGGACGACGCCCGCGGACTTGAGGATGCGCAGATGCTGGCTGACCAGCGGTTGGGTGACCCCGAGCGCGTCGACCAGCTCGTGCACACAGCGCGGCGACTCGCGCAGCTGCAGCACAATGGCGATGCGGACCGGTGCGGCCAGGGCGCGCAGCAGCTCGCCCGCGTCCTCCAGAACGGTCCGCGCCGGTACCGGCGCGGGGGCCGGCGAGCGGTACGGGTTGTGCGGATGGGCGGTGGCGGTCTCGGCGGTCATGGCACCAACTCCTTATTGGAAAGCGATCCCATTTTGATATGCACAGTTGCGCATGTCAAACGGGCGCGCCGGGGAGTAGGCATTTTCCGCGAAGCGCCGGAGGTTGCCCGTGCGGTGGAAAGTTTGTTGGGCAGGGCCGATAGTCTGTCTTCGTATCGTTGCGTACTCGCAAAACAATGGCCTGAACGCACAATCCGACTCGTAGTGGATGGAGAATTCTCGAGTGGCACCCAAGTCGAAGGTGGACACCGTTGCCAACCTCGCCAAGCGCCGGGGTCTGGTGTACCCGAGCGGTGAGATCTACGGAGGCACCAAGTCGGCCTGGGACTACGGTCCGCTGGGCGTCGAGCTCAAGGAGAACATCAAGCGGCAGTGGTGGCGGTCGATGGTCACCAGCCGCGAGGACATCGTCGGCCTCGATTCGTCGGTGATTCTGCCGCGCCAGGTGTGGGTGGCTTCGGGCCATGTCGGTGTGTTCAACGATCCGCTGGTGGAGTGCCTGAACTGTCACCACCGCTTCCGGCAGGACCACCTGCAGGAGGCGTACGCGCTCAAGCACAAGATCGACGACCCGGACACCGTCTCGATGGAGCTGATCGCCTGCACCAGCTGCGGCACCGTCGGCAAGTGGACCGAGCCGCGCGACTTCAACATGATGCTCAAGACCTACCTCGGCCCGATCGAGTCCGAGGAGGGCATGCACTACCTGCGGCCCGAGACCGCCCAGGGCATCTTCGTCAACTTCGCCAACGTGATGACCACCGCGCGTAAGAAGCCGCCGTTCGGCATCGCGCAGATCGGCAAGAGCTTCCGCAACGAGATCACCCCCGGCAACTTCATCTTCCGCACCCGCGAGTTCGAGCAGATGGAGATGGAGTTCTTCGTCAAGCCCGGCGAGGACGCGGAGTGGCACAAGTACTGGATCGAGACCCGCTTCTCCTGGTACACCGACCTCGGCATCAACCCGGACAACCTGCGGCTCTACGAGCACCCGAAGGAAAAGCTGTCGCACTACTCGGCGGGCACCACCGACATCGAGTACCGCTTCGGCTTCCAGGGCAACGAGTGGGGTGAGCTCGAGGGCGTCGCCAACCGCACCGACTTCGACCTCAAGACGCACTCCGAGCACTCGGGCACCGAGCTCAGCTTCTTCGACCAGACCACCAACGAGCGCTACGTGCCGTACGTGATCGAGCCCGCGGCCGGTCTGACGCGCTCGCTGATGGCGTTCCTGGTCGACGCTTACGCCGAGGACGAGGCGCCGAATGCCAAGGGCGGCGTGGACACTCGCACGGTGCTGCGGCTGGACCGGAGGCTCGCCCCGGTCAAGGCGGCCGTACTTCCGTTGTCGCGCAACGCGGATCTGACGCCGAAGGCGAAAGACCTTGCGGCGCAGCTGCGCCGGAACTGGAACGTGGAGTTCGACGACGCGGGCGCGATCGGCCGCCGCTACCGTCGCCAGGACGAGATCGGCACCCCGTTCTGCATCACCGTCGACTTCGACACCCTCGACGATCAGGCGGTGACCATCCGCGAGCGCGACTCGATGGCGCAGGAGCGGATCGCGCTCGACAAGGTCGAGGGCTACCTGGCCCAGCATCTGCTGGGGTCCTGAGCCTTTCGCGAAACGAAAACGACCCGCGCCGAGTGATCGGTGCGGGTCGTTCGTTGTTCAGCGACGTGGCGGCAGCGGTGGCATGGGCGGCGTCGGCGGACGCTCCGGCTTGGGGCCGTCACCGTTGCCGTGCACGGTGATACCGATCGCCGTCGGGATCAGCAGCGCCATGCCCCACGGCACCGCCACCCAGAACGGCCAGAAGTAGCCCGCGCCGGTGGCCACCCAGATCAACAGGCACAGCATGTTCACGAAGACCCACGGGGTCCACATGATGACGACCCACTGCGGCACCCGCTTCGCCACCGGCGCGCGCGAACCGCGTTGGGCAGGAAGGTCGGCCAGCACCGGCGTCAGTTCGCCGTAGGTCTTGGCGCTGTACACCTGCTGCAGTCGGTCGTCGTACTCGTGCAGCGTCAGCCGCCCCTCGTTCATCGCGAGCCGCAACTGTTCGACGATCTTCTCGCGGTCGGCATCAGACGCCCGCACATTCTCCGCACCCACGGTTGTCAGCGTAAGGGGGTTGCGGGCGATCCGCGCTCCAATTGCGCGCGCCGCTGCCGCTGGCTTCGATCTTGTCCTCGGTGCGGACGTTTTCGGAGGCGAATCCGCGGGAAATAACCGGGCCGAGTGGGCCGTTGACGCTCGATGTGCCGTAACTCACCGATGCGAGGAGCTCAGCATGGCAAAAGCCGTGAAGTTCGATCGATATGGCGGGATCGACGAGTTGAAGGTGGTCGAGGTGCCGACGCCGACCGCCGGGCCTGGGCAGGTGGTCGTCGCGGTGGTCGCGGCAGGCATCAATCCGGGTGAGGCGTATATCCGTAGCGGTGCGTTGCACGAGCGCTGGCCCGCGACGTTTCCGTCGGGGGAGGGGACCGATTTCGCGGGGCGGATCGTCGAGCTCGGGGCGGATGTCGGTGGGATCGAGGTCGGTGCCGAGGTGCTCGGGTTCACCGAGGACCGGTCCAGTCATGCGACGCATGTTGTGGTGCCCGTCGCGCAGGTGACGCCGAAGCCCGCCGGGCTGGACTGGGATGTCGCCGGGGCGTTATATGTCGCGGGGACAACGGCTTTCGCGGCGATCCGGGCGGTGGAGGCCAACGAAGGGGACACGGTCGTCGTGTCCGGTGCCGCAGGGGGTGTCGGTTCCATCGCGGTGCAGCTGTCGCGTGCGCGCGGGGCCGAGGTGATCGGTATCGCCAGTGAAGGCAATCATGACTGGTTGCGGAAGGTCGGTGCGACGCCGGTGGCCTACGGCGACGGGCTGATCGACCGGCTGCGGGCCGCCGCGCCGGATGGGGTGGACGCGTTCATCGACACGTTCGGTGCCGACTATGTGGATATCGCCGTTGAGCTGGGTGTTCCGGTCGAGCGCATCGACACCATCATCAACTTTGCCGCCGTCGAGAAGTACGGTGTGAAGGGCGACGGCAATGCTGCCGCGGGCACCATCGATGTGCTCACCGAGCTGGCCGACCTTGCTGCGGCGGGCACTGTCGAGGTGCCGATCGCCGGTGTGTATCCGCTCGACAAGGTGCAGGACGCGTATCGCGATCTCGAGCAGCGGCATACGCGCGGGAAGATCGTGCTGCGTCCTTGAGTTCCGTGTCTCCTGACTTCCCGCACATGAAATCGTGTGCGGGAAGTCGGAGCGTCCTCAGCGGGGGACGTCCCAGAAGGCTTGCTCGTGGCGCATGCCTTCGAGGAAGAGTTTCTCCGCGCGGTCCGGGTCGGCGCCTGCCTCGTCGATCATCTGCGCGCAGCGGCGGGTGAGGGCGGCGAAGGCAGGGTCGGCGTAGGTGTCGACCCAGCGGCGGTAGCGCGGTTCGGCGGGCGGGTTCTCGGCGAGGCGCGCACCCAGGGTGGAGTAGCCCCACATACAGGGGTACAGGGCGACGAGACCCTCCGCGTAGTTCGCGGCCGAATCGAGCAGGAATCCCGTATATGCCTCGCAGGCAACGCCTTTGGTGACACCGCCGAGATCGGCGCCGAACTCCGCCGCCAATGAGCGATGCAGCGCGAGCTCGTCGTGGTAGGTGGCGTGCGCCAGATCCACCAGGTCACCGAGGTGCGCGGGCGGGGCCTGCCAGGCCAGGCGGCTGAACACGCGGACGTAGTCGAGCAGGAACAGGTAGTCCTGCTCCAGCCAGGATCGGAAGACCGGCTCGGGCAGATCGCCCTTGGCGATGCCCGCCACGGTCGGGTGGTCGAGCTGATGCTCGACCAAAGGGCGGCCGAGTTCTTCCAGATGTGCGGCGAGACTCATGTCGTCCAGTGTTCCGTATTCGTTCATTTGCGCAGTGAGCCGGTGTTGCCGCACGCTTGCGTTGTGTTGCGGGATGAGGACGACGTGGTGCGCGTATTGGCACCGTCGGAACAGCGATTTGTACGGCACGGCACTTACACAGGCCGGTCGGTGTCGGTATCGGGGAAGCTCGATCCGACGGTGTTGAAAGAGGCCTTCGCCGCATTGCAGCTGGCCTTTCCGGTGGTGATCTGCCGCATCGTCGAGGATGCGGCCGGGTCGGGTTATCTACTGCCCCCGGGGAATTCGCGAGTCGAGGCTTCGGTCACCGAGGGTGACGTGGCGGCTGTGGGTTTGCCGGGCATCCCGGTGGACCCGGCGGCGCAGCTGGCGTACCTGGACGCGGTGATGGCCGGTGTCGATCGGTGGCGGGTCACGTTGTTCGCTCATCACAGCATCGCGGACGCCGGGCACTGCGTCGAACTGCTGACACGGTTCTGGGACTTCTACACCGACATCGTCGGACATGAACTGGTAAGTGTTGTGCCGCAGGACTATCCGCAATCGCTGGAGTGGCATGCGGCGCAGCATGGCATTACGGCCAGCCGTGTCTCCGGCTTCGAAGACATGATGCGGCCACTGCCGCCGACGGAAGCGTCTGCCCCCGTTGGCGATCCGGCACCCGGTTCCATCGTCCGGCCCAGGCGTGCTCGGCTGGACTCGGCGGTGACCGAGCGGATCGTCGGACTCGGCCATCATCGGGGTGTCAGCGTCAACGGGTTGGTCACGGCCGCGCTGCTGCGCGCGTACGCGTCCGAAACATCGGATGCCACAAGCGGTCCGGTGTCGTTGAACTGTCTGTATCCGGTGGATATGAGGTCGCGGCTGGACTCGAGGGTGGCGCCCGCCGCGGGCACCAACATGGGTGGGCTCGCGGTGTTCGCCGCCGAGGTCGATCACTCGGCGAGCGTTCTCGAACTGGGCCAACAGATTTCGGAACGACTACGCGACGACCTGGCCGAAGGCATCGTGCAACAGTCGGTGCTGCACTTCCCCGACTTCTTCGGCGCCGGCCGAACTCAGACCTTGGTCGAGCACGTCGCGGTCACCAATACCGGCGCTGTGCCAGCGTTCCGGACGCCCGTCGGTGTCGCGCTCACCGACTACGAGATCGTGTATCTCTCCGCCCACCCCAGGCCCTCGACGGGTGCCTCGGCCGCGGTCACTTTCCTCGTCTACACGTTTCACGGTCAGCTGACCGTCGGGCTGCTCGGCGGTGGCGTCGACGCGGATCGGCTGCTCGCTGCGGTGGGTAAAGAGTTGACCGCGTTGTCCGAGGAGACGATGGAGTTGGCCGCTACTGGTAGCTGACGCGGCTGGGTCGCATGACCAGCACGACGCGACGCGGATGGTCGGCGACCGGGGGCATAGGTGAGTCCGTAGCGGCGGGCGAGCACATCGAAGAAGTCGCCGTTGGGATCAGGCTCGGCCGCCGCCATCACGCCGCGGACCTCGAGATAGCGGTACGGCTGATCCGGGTCGTTGGGGCCGTCGGCCTGCTGGCGCGGGTGAAACCAGCAGGCCGGTGCTTACGTTCGGGCAGAATGCTGGGTGACAGCGGACAATCGGGTTGGAAGCGGGTGTGCCAGCGGTGCTGACAAACGGAGACCGGAGACGCGGCGGCGGGATCGGAGCGGCCGCCGTCGGACTGGCGGCGCTCGGAGTCGGCGAGGCGATCGCGGCGACCAGAGGCGGCTCGCTGATCGACACCCTGGGGCGGGCGGCCATTGATGCCGTGCCGGTGCCGGTCGTCGAGGCCGCCGTCGCAGCGTCCGGTCGGCACGACAAGATCGCCACCCGGTTCGGCATCGGCGCGGGCGTGCTCGCGGCCACCGTCGGGCTCGGTGCCCTGCCTGATCGGTTGCGCATGCCCGTCACGGCGGCGACCGGTGCCGGGGTGGCCGCGTTGGCGACGCGACTGCCGACGCGCTCGATGTCCACCGTCGCCGGTGCGGTCACCGCCGCCGGAGTGCTCGCTGCGGGCTTGCGCAGGCGGCCGCACGGGTTGCTCGGCACGCTGGCCTGGGTGGCGACGGGCGCCGGGATGTTCGCGGCCGCGCACACCTTGCAGCATGATCTGGACCGCAAGCAGGACAACGACATTCGCCGGATCGGCCCGATGGGCGCGCTGGGTGTGGTGCCGCAGGACGGGCTGGAGGACGAGCCAGGGTTGTCGCCATTGGTCACCGCCGCGCACCGAATGTACGTCGCCGACGTCAATCTGCGCCCGCCCCGGATCGATCCGGCCCACTGGCGGCTGTCCGTCACCGGCAAGGTCGCGCACCCGCTGCGGCTGTCGCTGGACGAATTGGCCGAGGACGCAGTGGAATTCGATGCCGTCATGGTGTGCGTGCACAACCATCCCGGCGAAGGCAGGGCGGGCAATGGCCGCTGGTTCGGGGTGCCGCTGGCCGATCTGCTGAAACACGCGATCCCGGAGGTCGGTGCCACCCGCCTGGTCACCAAGGCCGTGGACGGCTACACGATCTCGCTGCCGATCGAGCCGCTGCGTTCCGGCGAATGGCCAGGCTACGTGGTGATCGGCATGAACGGCGAACCACTCACCCCCGCACACGGCTTCCCCGCCCGCGTCTTCGTCCCCGGCCTCTACGGCCAGTACACCGGCTCGAAATGGCTTGGCGAACTGGAACTTACCGACGACAGCCACGTCGACTACTGGGTGCGTCGCGGTTGGCCCGCAGGCCCACTGTGGGTAACACCGCAGGCCCGCATCGATGTAACCGCACCGGGCCGAGCGGCCGCGGGCACCACCACGGTCGCCGGTGTCGCCTGGGCCCCGCCGCACGGCGTCGCCGGGGTGGAAGTCCGCGTAGGCGAAGGCGACTGGCACCCAGCCGATCTCGGCACCGAACTCGGCCCCGCCGCCTGGCGCCGCTGGCGCACCGCCGTGGAACTCCCGCCGGGCGAACACCGAGTGCAAGCCAGAGCCATCAGCCGCTCCGGCGAAGTCCAGGAAGGCCGCCACCGCGCCCCGTTCCCCACCGGCCCATCAGGCTTCCACTCCGTCACCGTCCAGGTCTGAGGGTTACTTCGGGACGATTGGCTCCTGCAATTCGGTGACCCAGCCGCTTGGGTCTTCGGTGAAGACCAGGGTGACCTCTCGGCTGGGGCCGCTGAGGCGGTAGCCGTTTTCGTCGACCCAGCGGCCGAGGGACTGCCAGGGCTCGAGGACCTCGTTCATGCTGCCGCGGTGGACTACCGTGGCGGCCTGGGGGATGGCCGGTAGGTCGACGACCGTGAAGTCGTGGGTGTCGTTCGGGTCGAGGTCGACGGGTACCGCGGCGTGGGCGAGGATCGAGCCGTCTTCGCGCTCTTCGTAATACGCGATGCCGTGGCCGATCATCGGCACACCGGCCTTTTCCAACCGTCGGCAGATGTCTTCGAAGAGTGGGCCGATCACGGGGCCGATCGATTCCGGCTCGAAATCGGTGGCTACGGCGGACAATTCGGCCACCCGAACCGCTGGGATGGATTTGATCATCACATCGTGGACAGGCATGGCGCCCTCTTTCTCGATGATGCGGAGCCTCGTTTCGACCTGGACGAGCCTGGCGCGGTCGCCCGCGATGCGCTGTTCGAGTTCGGCTCGGCGCAGCGTGAGCATGCCGCGCAGTTCCGCGCCGCTGACCTGGTCGTCCAGGATCTGGCCGACCTGTTCCAGCGTGAAGCCGAGATCCTTCAGTGCGACAAGGCGATTGAGCCGGGCCAACTGTCCGCCGGAGTAGAAGCGGTAACCGCTGTGCTCGTCGACCCGATCCGGGCGTAGCAGCCCGAGCGCGTCGTAGTGGCGCAGCATGCGTACCGACACCCAGGCCGTGTCTGGCGAAGTCTCCGATGGTGAACATAACGACTCCTGGTCTATGACCTCACACGGTGTCAGGGTCAAGCGCGTCAGAATCGGCCGCCGCGGCTGATCCGCCGCGAGCCCGAGGAACCGCCGTAGGAGCCCGCGCTCCAGCCACCTGAGCCGGATCGGCGGCCGCCACTTGCCGCGCCACGCAGCAGTCCGTCGATCAGGATGCCGCCGAGCACGGCTCCCGCCTGCGACGTTCCGGACACCGGTTGAGCCGTCTCCCAGGCCCGCACGCTGGCTTGGGCCGCTTGCAGTGCGCGTCCGGCGAGGTCGGCGGCGGACTGGGCGTTGGTCAGTGCCTGTGCGGGATCGGTGGCGCTGAGCTGTTGCGCCGCATCGAGATTGCGTTGGGCCTCGGACAGTCGGGTGCGGGCCTCGGCGTCGATGCCGCCGCGCCGGGTGGTGATGTAGTCCGAGGCGGCGCTCACCCGTGAGCGAGCGTCGGTCAGCGCCTGGTCGAGCCTGCGCCGCAGGTCCTCGGCGGCGAGTTTGCGATCGGTGGCCGCGGCGATGGCGCGGTCGAGCTCGCCGTCGGCGGCTACCGCGTCGTGGAAGGCGTCGAGCGGGTCGGCCGTACCGGCGGCAGCGGCCTTGTCCAGAGTGGTCTGGGCGGTCGCTGTCGCGGCGGCCAACTCCGGCCCGCCGTAGCCGGAAAGCTCTGTGGCGGAGGCGATATCGCGGCGCAGCTCGTCGAGTACCGCGGGCAGCCCGTCGCGGGCCTGCTGAATGTTGGCGGACGCGTTGTCGATACCGTCGAGCAGGCTGCGAGCCTGCCCGACCGCCGCCTCCGCCGAGCGGATCGCGGCGACCGCGCCGCCCTGCTTGCCCACCGGTTGGGTGAGCGCCGCGCGGCCCGCGTCGATGTTCTGCTCCGCGAAGGTGATTCGTTCGCCCGCCATGGTCGTGTTGTCGTGGATCGGGGCGAGCACACTGGCGGGGTGCGCGGCGGTGAGCCGGGACAGTTCCGCCTCGGACGCGGGCAGGCGGCTCTTCAGCTCGACGAGATCCCTTGTCAGCCCGTCCAAGCGGTCGGGGGCGTTGATCAGCAGATTCCTCATAGCGTCGAATTCGGCAACCTGGGCGTCGAGTTCGCGATCGGCTCGGCCGACGGTGCCGATCAGGTCGACGAGGAGTGTGCGCTGTTCCTGCGGTGTCTCCGGGATCTCGTCGTCGAGTCGCTGCCGGATCGAGAAGGCTTTGGAGGCAGCGGCTTTCGCATTATCGAGCGCGGTGTTGAAGGGGAGGGTAGCGGTCGCGCCGAACTCGCCGGTGGCCAGTTCCAACTCCTCGGCGCTGGTGCGGATCGCATTGTCGATCTCGACCAGCGCCTCCCGTGAGCGCGCATGCAGCGCCTCCAGCGGAAGCGCGCCGAGTGCGGTGGTGTCGTCCGGGTCGATCTGCCGAGCCGCAACCAGTTCGCCCTGCGCCCGGTCGCGGCGGCGCTTGCGTGCGAACAGCACCAGCCCGCCCACCACGAGCACGACCAGCACACCGATGACCAGCAGGAATCGAACGTTGACGCCGCCGCCCTGCATGGCCGATTTCAGACCGTCCGCGGTCTCGACGCCGGCATCCGCCCACCGGCCGTCGCGGAGCGCGGGCTCCACCTCGCGCGTCAGCAGACTGTTCAAGTCGGCATCGCTGACACCGCTGGGCAATTCCCCATAGAACCAGTACGAGCGATCCTGCGTCGCGACCGCGAGCAACAGATCGCGACTGCCGAACCCGGATTCGGACGCCGTGCGCTGCGCCCACACCTCCGGCCCCAGCCCACCGAAATCGCGCACGTAAACCACCCACAACCGCACCTGCTGATCGGCATACAGCTCATCCACCGCCGACCGCACTCGATCCAGCTGCCCGCCATTCAGCGATTTCGCCGAATCCACGACATAGGTGTCCATCCGCAGCGGCGCCTCCGCCAGCCCGGTCGGCGCACCGAGCAGCACGGCCCCGGCGAACAGCACGCTCAGCACCACCCAGGAGGTCCAGCGGGCAACACGATTCGGCAGCGACATGGCATGAATCTATCGCGCGACGCCGCCATCAGGCTGCTGGTCAACGCCGCAACCAGATGTTCTGAGCCAGACCCCTCGAAGTGGTGGGTGGTCGCGGTGTGGCGGCTTGATCACATGGAGAACCGCGAGCTGTACCTGCGCCAGCTGGGGGAGGCAAGGATGGCAGGGGACGGCGCGGGTCGATAGCATCGACGGTGTGATCAACATCGATCGCCCGTATACCGGTCATGTCTCGCCGGGTTCCGATCCCCAGCAGCGTGACGTTTCGGGTGCCCGCATCATCAAGATGTCCGTCGGCGGCATGGACAACAACTGTTACCTCGTGCAATGCACGGCCACCGGCGCGGCGCTGCTCATCGATGCCGCGAACGAGGCCGACCGCGTCGAGGAACTCATCGACCAGGTGGCGCCGGGCCAGATCGGCGTGATCGTCACGACGCATCAGCACCCCGACCACTGGCAGGCGCTGAAGCAGACGACCGCCGTCACCGGAGCGCCCACGGCCGCACACGAACTCGACGCCGACCCACTCCCGGTCCGCCCCGACCGCCTGCTCGCCGACGGCGACCACATCGACATCGGCGACCTCACCCTCGAGGTCATCCACCTCCGCGGCCACACTCCGGGCTCGGTCACCCTCGCCCTCACCGACGGCGACCAACAGGTACACCTGTTCACCGGCGACTCCCTGTTCCCCGGCGGCCTCGGCCGCACCACCAACTCGGCCGACTTCGACTCGCTGTACCAGGACGTCACCACCAAACTCTTCGCCCGCTACCCCGACGACACCGTCGTCTACCCCGGCCACGGCGACGACACCACCCTCGGCACCGAACGCCCGCACCTGCCCGAGTGGCGGGAACGGGGCTGGTAGCCGCGATTCGCGCCGACCTGACTCGGGTAGATCCCCGAACAACCCGGGCGCGGCACCTGTACTGGCAGACTTGGGGAGTGGATTCGCCAACGATGCGCGCTCGAGCCGATGCGGCGCCCGGTCCCGTCCCGCCGCGAGGCTCCGGCGCGGGGTTGTGGCGTTGGGTTCGGCGGCTCGTCGTCGGGTCGGTGCTGATGGGGTTGGTGCTGGTCGGCGGCACGGGCTTCCGGGTGTGGCAGGTGGCGCGCATCGATGATTACGCGACGGCTGATGCCATCGTGGTGCTCGGTGCCGCGCAATACTCCGGCACACCGTCCTCGGTGTTCGAGGCGCGACTCGACCAGGCTTACCGGCTGTTCCGGCTGGGCGTGGCGCCGCGAGTGATCACCGTCGGCGGGAAGCAAGAGGGCGATCTGTACACGGAGGCGGCGTCCGGCAAGAACTATCTGCAGTCGCGCGGGGTGCCGAGCGACAAGATCCTGGCCGTCGAAACCGGTTCGGACACCTTGCGCAGCATCGAGGCGGTCGCGAACGCGATGCAGGCCCGCGACATGGGCTCCGCGGTACTGGTGAGCGATCCGTGGCATTCGCTGCGCACCCGCACCATGGCCCGCGACGAGGGCCTCGACGCGTGGACCGCGCCGACCCGGACCGGGCCCGCCGTCTACACCCGCGAGTCGCAAGCGCACGGAATCGCCAGGGAGACAGGCGCTTTGCTCTGGTATCAGCTCACCCATTTCGCCGCGGACTTCAGATACACGGCAGGACAGTAGTGGACGGATATACCGAACACGATTACGAGCGCCTCGTCGTCGAGCGCGCCAAAACCGCCGGACTCGGGCCGCCGCGCAGCGAATTCGAGTCCGGCCACCGCACCGAATTCGCCCGCGACCGCGCCAGGGTGCTGCACTCCGCGGCATTGCGCCGCCTCGCCGACAAGACCCAGGTGATGGGCCCGCGCGACGGCG
Organism: Nocardia sp. CA-128927; assembly: GCF_050955855.1. Taxonomy (NCBI): domain Bacteria; kingdom Bacillati; phylum Actinomycetota; class Actinomycetes; order Mycobacteriales; family Nocardiaceae; genus Nocardia; species Nocardia sp. CA-128927. The sequence continues at coordinate 2,836,145 of NZ_CP192087.1, forward strand.
ACACCCCGCGCACCAGGCTTACCCATTCGATCGAGGTCGCCCAGATCGGCCGCAGCATCGCCGACGGCCTCGGCTGCGACGCAGACCTGGTCGACCTGGCCGGGCTCGCCCACGACATCGGCCACCCGCCGTACGGGCACAACGGTGAAAGGGCCTTGGACGTCTTCGCCGACGCGCACGGCGGCTTCGAAGGCAACGCGCAGAACCTGCGCATCCTCACCCGCCTCGAACCGAAGGTGCTCGATGCCGACGGTGTCAGCGCGGGCCTCAACCTGACTCGCGCCTCCCTCGATGCCGCACTCAAATACCCGTGGGGCAGAACGGGTTCCGGCACCAAGTTCGGCGCCTACGACATCGACACCGATCGCCTCGAGTGGATCCGCAAGGGCGCGCCCGACCGTCGCCGCAGCCTGGAATGCCAGATCATGGACTGGTCCGACGATGTCGCGTACTCCGTGCACGACGTCGAGGACGGCGTGATCGCGGGCCGCATCGATCTGCGCGCCCTGGCCGACCCGGCCGAACAGGAAGCGCTGGCCAGCCTCGGCAGGCACAAGCACTACTCCCTGTCGGCGGACGAATTGGTCGCTGCCGCCCAACGACTATCCGAGCTACCCGTCGTCGCCGCGGTGACCGTCTACGACGGCACGCTCGCGAGTTCGGTTGCGCTCAAACGACTTACCAGTGAGTTGGTCGGCCGCTTCGCGACTGCCGCCATCATCGCCACCCGCGAAACCGCGGGCAGTGACAGCCTCTCCCGTTACGGCGCAGATCTCGAGGTCCCGCACGTGGTCGCCGCCGAGGTGGCCGTGCTCAAGACCGTCGCCCTCCGCTACGTCATGTCCGACCCCGACCACAAACTCCGCCAAGGCGACCAGCGCGACCGCATTCACGCCGTCGCCGAGGGGCTGCTTGCTACCGCGCCGCGCAGTCTCGATCCGCTGTTGCTGCCGTGGTGGGAGGCCGCTGACAACGACACCGCGCGAGTGCGGGTGATCGTGGATCAGATCGCGTCCTATACCGAGAGCAGGCTCGAGCGGGTCGCGACCGAGCTCGGTGCCTGAAGTCGTCCGCAGGCGACCTGTTCGTACGGCCGATGATCACTGATTGGCGTCGCGCAGCTTGCGCATGATCCGGATCATCGTGGCCGTCTCGGTCGCCGTGAGTGCGTCGTAGATGTGCCGCTGTGCCGAGTCGAGCGCGAGCGCGCCGCGTTTGCGCGCCTCGGCCAGGCCCGCGTCGGTCAGTGTGACGAGGATGACGCGGCGGTCGGTGGGATGTGCGCCACGAGTAACCAGTCCGCGCTGCTCGGCTGTGTCGAGCAGTCGGGTGGTGCGGGTTGTGCTGGTGGCCAACGCCTTGGTGATGTCCACGGTGCGCAGCGCGCGATCCGAGCTGCGCGCGAGGCGGAACAGCAGGTCCGAGATGGACGCGTCGACGTCGCCCGCCGGGCTCACATCGGCGTCGATCCGCGTGGTCACGGCGAGGTAGGCCTCGCGCAGCATCCCGTAGCTCTCCCAGCGCGGGTCGCCGAACAACTTGTCCATCACATCGCCCCTTGTGGGATAGTCCCGACCGGGACTACATTTGGGATTGTCCCGAACGGGATTAATCTTCGCACAACGGATGGATTCGCCATGACCGCTTACGCGCTGTTCGACAACGTCGAAGTCACCGATCCGGCCAAGCTGGCCGCCTACGCCGCGCGCGTGCGCACAGTCGTAGAAAAACATGGCGGCCGCTACCTCAGCGTCGGCGGTCGCGTCGAGGTGGTCGAAGGCGAATCGACCCTGACCTACCCGGTGCTGATCGAATTCCCCAATCTGGCCGCCGCACACAGCTGGTTCGACTCACCGGAGTACCAGGAACTCAAGGCACTGCGCCGGTCCGGCTCGGTCGCCAACGCCAGCTTCTTCGAGACCGGGCCCTCGGAGTTGCTGTCGAGCTAGAGCCATAGGTGAAGAACGTCGGTGCCGACGGGTACGCTCACAGCCGTGCCCGGACGACTCCCTGATCGCGATATCGCGGCGATACGTGACCGCGTCCGCATCGAAGACATTGTGGGGGAATACGTCGCGCTGAAGCGTGCCGGCGCGGACTCCATGAAGGGGTTGTGCCCGTTCCACGACGAGAAGTCGCCGTCGTTCCACGTGCGGCCGAATCACGGCCTCTTCCACTGCTTCGGCTGCGGTGAGGGCGGCGACGTCTTCGCGTTCCTGCAGAAGATCGACCACGTCGGCTTCGTCGAAGCGGTCGAGCAGATGGCCGACCGCATCGGTTATCAGATCAACTACGAGGGCGGCGGTACCTCGGTCCAGCGCGATCGTGGCACCCGCTCCCGGTTGGTCGCCGCCAATGCCGCCGCGCACGAGTTCTACATGGCTCAGCTGCGCGAGCCCGATGCCGAGACGGCGCGCAAGTTCCTCACCGACCGCAATTTCGATGCCGCCGCCGCCCAGCAGTTCGGCTGTGGTTACGCGCCCGCGGGTTGGGACACGCTCACCAAACACCTGCTGCGCAAGGGTTTCGAGTTCAAGGAGCTGGAGGGCGCGGGCCTGTCCAGGCAGGGCCAGCGCGGTCCGATCGACCGGTTCCACCGGCGGCTGCTCTGGCCGATCCGCAACCTCGGCGGCGACGTCATCGGGTTCGGCGCGCGCAAGCTCTTCGACGACGACACCATGCCGGGCAAGTACATCAACACCCCGGAAACGATCCTGTACAAGAAGTCTCAGGTGCTGTTCGGCCTCGACCTCGCCAAGCGGGACATCGCCAAGGGACATCAGGCCGTCGTCGTCGAGGGCTACACCGACGTGATGGCCATGCACCTGTCCGGCGTGAAGACCGCCGTCGCCTCCTGCGGCACCGCCTTCGGCGACGAGCACCTCGCGCTGCTGCGCAGACTGCTGCTGGACGACAACTTCTGGCGCGGCGAGATCATCTACACCTTCGACGGTGACGCGGCGGGCCAGGCGGCGGCGCTGAAAGCCTTTGCGGGCGACCAGAAGCTGGCCGGGCAGACCTACATCGCGGTGGCGCCGGACGGGCAGGATCCGTGCGAGCTACGCCAGCACTCCGGCGACGGCGCCGTCCGCGATCTGGTGGCGCGGCGAACCCCGTTGTACGAGTTCGTGATTCGCGGGCTGCTCGCCGACCACAACCTGGACACCGCCGAGGGACAGGTCGAGTCGTTGCGCCGGGCGATCCCGGTGGTCGCGCAAATCAAGGACAACGCGTTGCGCAAGGCATACGCGACGAAGCTGGCCGGATGGATCGGCTGGGACGATATCCAGACCGTCGTCCGCCGCGTCGGCGACGAAGCCAAGCGCAACCGCATGGGCGGCGGCAACACCGGCGGACGCCAGGCGCCCGCTGCCAGACAGACCGAGATGGTCGCCGAACATCCTGCGGCACGGCCCAATCCGAACGATCCGACGCTGATGCCGCAGCGGCAGGTGCTCGCCGCCGCGCTGCAATATCCAGCGATGGCCGGATCGGTGTTCGACTCGCTCGAGGCCGACGCCTTCACCCACCCCGCCTACGCGGCGGTCCGGTTGCTCATCTCAGAGGTGGGCGGCACCGGGGCCGGGCTCGGGGGTGCCGAGTGGGTCAACGCCGTCGCGGACCGCACCGACGACCTGACCATGCGTGCGCTGCTCTCCGAGCTCGCGAACGAGCCGTTGCCGGTGAAGAACGCGGCCGGTATCCCGCGGTTCGTTGCGGGCGTGCTCGCGCGCACCCAGGAGGCCTGGGTGGGACGGCAGATCGCCGAGCTGAAGTCGAAGCTGCAGCGTGTGTCGTCTACAGAGCAGCCTGATGCCTACATGGCGTTGTTCGGGGACCTGGTGGCCTTGGAGCAGTACCGCAAGAGCCTGCTGACCCAGGCGATGGGCAACCACAACGACTTCGCCACCGGGGCTTAGTAACTCGCGATTCAACCGACGGGAAGAAGCTGGATCAGGTCCATTCCGTTGCGGTCGTGTTCGATACGCGCGGCGCGAACCGTCCAACGACCGGCTCCAAGTGAAATAGGCGCTTGGTCCGGCAACACCCCGTCTGGGTTTGGCACCACCAGATCGAGTCCGGAATATACGGAGTCCATCAATACGGCTGGCCCGTCGGTCTCCCAGATGCCACATTCCTGCCACTCGATGGCGTCGTGCGCGAGAGTCGCCTTGGCGTCGGCGATGAGCTCGTCTTCATCGTCCGCGTAGTACAGCCGCAGGAAGCAACGGTGCTCGGGAAGGTAGCAGGTGGTGGACGGCTCGTCGCCGAGTACGAGGGCTTGGGTGCCGCTCTCGCCGACCGTGATCAGTGCGGCGTAATCGTGTATCGCGCAGGCGCGGTCGTAGTCGTCGATGGTTTCGCCGGTGCCGCCCAGCCGACCTGTCGGGGTGCTGCCGGTCCACAGGTTCACCACGGAAACTGGGATGACGATGAGTACTCCACCCAGCGAGGCCACCCAGCGGACCGAGTCAGGCACGGCGGCGGGGGATCGGGTCACTTCAGCGGCGCAGTTGGTCCTGGGGCACGAGGATGGTGGTGCGCTCGTCCAGTGGCTCCATCGGTTCCAGGCGCGGTTTGGTGCTGAGCCGGTCCGACAGCTTCTGCCTGCCGACGAGCACCAACTTGCGGGTCACCGGGCTTTCCGACAGCGCACGGGTCGCCGCGCTGATCTGCTCGTAGCGAGCCCGCCCGGCCTTGCTGCCGAGTACATACCCGGCCGCCACGCCGATGATCAACCGCAGCATCTCGATGTGCTCCTCCCAGTTGCCTGTTCGCGGCTCTATCCTGCCCGACGCGCGGTGGTCGTGTCGATCCGGATGGGGGCTTAGGGCGGCCCCGCGCGCACCCTGTGCCGGTGAATTCGGCAACCGATCACGGAAAGCCGTAGGGGCCAGCGAGAATCGAGCACATGACTGGCCTCTCGCTGACGACCGAGCGCCGGAACGAACTGGCGGCGCTGCTGGACGATGATCAACGACTTCGCACCGAGTTTCCGAAGGTGGCGGACTATCTCGACACGGCGCCGATGCTGAAAGGCACTGGCGACGCTGCCGCGGATGCCGCCTTCGATCTGCGGTTCGTGCACTTCATGACGGGTGGGGAGTCCGCGGATCCGTACTGGGACATCGTCGGGCCGGCGGTGGCGGCCGACGGTGATCGTCGGGTGGTGAACGGTGGTCGGGTGTGGCATCCCGTCGGGGATCTAGCCGAATTTGCCGGTGAACCACAGTCGGAGTGCGTACTTTTCCTGTGCTGGCCGCCCGGCTGGGGTGACCCGATGGCCTCTCGCGCGCTGCACGCATTCGAGCAGGCGGGTGGGGGACGGCTGATCTTCATCGGCGAGCCGAAAGGCGGCAAGACCGGCGACGACGCGTTCTTCGATCAGCTCGCCACCTCATGGTCGCTGGAAAAACAAGACCCGCACCATGTTTCGTGGTGGAACCTCGGCGATATCGCCCAAGGGTGGATTCGCCGAAAGTAGCCGGTGTCGGCCTGGCCGGGCTACTTCGCGTGACCCGACCAGGGGTCGAGACCGGACTTTGCTCAGGCGGCGAGTTCTTCTCGCTTGGCCCGATGCTCCTCACACAGCTGTCGGGTGCTCCGGCGGATCAGCGCCGGGTCCAGTCGTTGGGCGAATGTCAGGTTCTCGTTGCGCCAGCAATCGCCGCATGCGAATTCGCTCATGTCGGCCTCCTCGTTCCTTTGCTCAGCGGGTTGCTGAGGAGTGCCCACTTCGCCACCTGCTCAGCACTATGTGTTCATACTCTCTCCCGATGGTGGCCATACCGTTACTTCCATGTGAGAACGGTCGAACACGCGGCGTTTCATCAGCCTCTCATCTATCGCGTCCATCGTTGCGGACATGCTGCACGGGACTTCGAAAGACCTCACGCTCGCGGCGTCCGCCGTACTCCTGGGCGGGCTGCTGGTGGCCCATCGACTACTGCCCGAAATCGGCGGCGTTCGCCAGCTGATCGGCAGCTTTCTGCCCTGGCTGCTGGTCCCTACGCTGCTGCTCGCCGTCATCGCGCTCGCCACGGGCTCCAAGCTCGGCCTCGCCGCCGTCGTGGCACCGATCCTGGCCTGGTCGATACTCTTCGTGCCGCAGCTCGTCGAACGACCGCACGGCGAGCCCTCCGCCAACGCGTTGCGTGTCGCCACACAGAACCTCGGTGCAGGCGCCACAGCAGCCGAATTGACCGACGCCGCAGTGATTTCCGTACAGGAACTCACCGATCGCAACCGCACATCCGTAGCGGCGGCCCTGGACCCCCAACATCCACACGTCGCCACAGTCGGCACCATCGGCCTGTGGAGCCGCTACCCCCTGGACGACGTCGAACGCCTAGACCTAGGCCAAGGCTGGGCCCGCGCCCTACGCGCCCGAATCGAAGCACCCACCGGCGACGTAACCGTCTACGCCGTCCACCTGGGCTCCGTCCGATTCGGCGAAACCGAATCCCGCAACCGCACCCTGCGCACCCTCACCGACCTCGTACAAAGCGACCGATCCGACCGACTACTAGTCCTCGGCGACCTCAACACCGCCTCCACCGACCCCCAACTCGCCACCCTCACCCAAACCCTCCAAGACGTCCGCACCGGCCTCGGCTTCACCTGGCCCGCCGAATTCCCCCTGACCCGCCCCGACCACATCCTCACCCGAGGCTTCACCCCCCTCGACGCAACCGTCCGCCGAACCACCGGCAGCGACCACCGCGCCGCCACCGCCACCCTCGCCCCCATCCCACATGTCAGCAGGTAGCGACGCGATTTGGGCGGGCGCCCGCCCATACGCTAAAGTTTCTCCTCGGCCCGCCTAGCACAGACGAGCCGAGGATAGTCCCCTATAGCTCAATTGGCAGAGCAGCCGACTGTTAATCGGCAGGTTTCTGGTTCGAGTCCAGATGGGGGAGCCTGAACGGCCCTTGACCGGGAGTTATGTAGTCCTGGTCAGGGGCCGAACTCGTATCCGAGTCCCATCCCGATTTGGGCGAGTCCGAAGGCGAAGGAACCGAAGCTGTCCATGGTGCGTCATAGCTTTGACGGACTATAGAAGGGGCTTTGATGGCAGACGACCTTACGGTGGAACCAGCCACGCTTGATGGGTTGTCCACGAAGTTGAAGCAACTCGGGACCGACAACGCTCAGTCGGAGGCATACCTGAAGGAGCATGTCGATCTGTCGCGCGACCAAGCCGGAGTGATCTTCGGGCGGGTTGCCGACACGATCCAGCAGCTGCGTGCGGATTTGGCGTCGAACTACGAGAAGCTGGGGCGGCTCACGACCCAGTCGGGGGATGAGGTGGCGAAGGCCGCGCAGATGTATCGCACTACCGATCGCGCCACCGCAGCCGCATTGGACCGGACGTACCCCGGAGGCAAGCGATGAGCGACGCGCCCGTGGCTCTGCTGGCGGCGGCGGTAGCCCAAGATCCGATACCGGATCCGGTCGAGCTGTTTCTCAACAACAACGTGTATTCGCTGACGTATTGGGTCGATCAGTTCATCGTCCAGGTGATCGGCAAGGATCCGCTGGCCTGGGCGACTACCGAGTTCGCGGGAGACTGGGCGCAGATCCAAAAGGCCGGTGAGGCAATCCGGAACCTCTCGAAATACAACGATAGTTATGCTCGCACAATCTATTCCGCGGTCAAGGAAGTGGACTCGTGGCATGGAAATGCCGCCGATTCGGCCCGATCCTATTTCGGTGAGTTCCGTGATGCGATCAACAACCAGGTCGGCCCGCTGAAGGACATCGCGCAGGACATCGATACCTTCGCCCTTTCGGCTTACTATGCAGCCCAAGGGATTCGTTTCTGATTCAGTCGATCATCGACACCGCGGTCATCGCGCTGATCGAGGAGGCGGCGGCCGCCGCGGCCGCGAGCACCGGGGTCGGCGCGATCGCGGCGGCCGGATTGGAGGCGGCGGTCGTTTACGACATGGTGAAGATGGTCGGTCTGTGGAACCAAGCGTTGACCAAGTACGCAACCTTCGCCACGGCCGGCGAGACCGCCGTCGCCGCGATCCTCGACGGTGTGGCGACGGTGCGATCGAAGGAGATCCCGCAGTTGCCCGGCACCGGGTACGACCACACTGGAGCATGAGATGAACACCCCCGAACCGATTTTCGACGTTGCCCGCGGCGATGTCGCCGTGTCGCGCCGGCTATCCGACGCGTTGCGCACGCTCGCAGCCAACACGTCCGATCCGGCCATGAAGGAACAAATCCGCGGGGGTGCTCGCCGGGAAGCTCGGCGTGCGCGACTTCGCGCGCACCGAGGCGTTCAGCCGCACACTCGACGGAGTGATGCCTGCTGCGCTGCAACGTTTCGCGGCCATGTCGGACGAGGAGCGTGATCGCCTCGCCGAGCAGGGGAGGGTCGAGCTGGAACGATATCGCCAACAGTCGGTGGACCCGGCGCCCGCCTCGCCGTCGCCGTCGATCGATGGCCAACCGAATCTTCAGCAGGAGCAGAGTTCTGGCTCGGGACATGTGATTGCGGGCACGCGTAAACCCAATCGTGACCAGGTCGTCACGCCCGACGAGCCGGACGACGACGATCTGTATTTCCAGGAACGCCGACAGCGTGGATGGATGGCGTGAAGCAAGACGTATCCGTGCCGGTTCGAACCAGCACCGGCTCGATGACGGCGCTGGAGTTCCAGGCGAGGACAGGTCGAGGTGCGGTACCGGGTTATCTGGCGTTGGAACTGAGTCGACCGCTGCCTGATGTGTGTTGTCGACACGGCCGTCCCGCCGTCGAGCGCCGTCCCGGAGTGGTGCGTTTCCACCAGGGGACGCACGGTCGGGTGCAAAGTACCTGGGCGACAAGCTTTTTCTGGGGTCTTCGACATTACCGCCGGATGCCGGAGGGCAACACCGAACTCCATGGCGATTGGCCGGTATGCAAACGTTGCCTCTGGCAGACCCTGGTGTTTCGACTGATCGGCTACGTCTTCGCGCTGTTGGGCATAATCGCCGCGGTCGCATTGTGGATGGCAGCTCAGGCGGGAATCATAAAAGAAATACCGATGCTGGTAGTTCTCATATTCTTTCCTGGTTGGCTTCCATGCGGTCTTGTCGTGGCCGCCAGTGCATTCGGGCGGGCGACCCGGTACGTACGTATTCGGCCGATCGTGGACCGGGCGACGGTGGTGATCCGCGCGCACCCGAACTTCGCCGCCGCGGTTGCCGCTCAGAGCGAGGTCACCTAGCGGATGATCAAACGATGGGGTGGGCTCGGTAGAAGTCGCACGCGCGGTCCTGGAGATCGATGAGCCCGTCTTCGCATGCGAAGTAGGTTTGGATGCAGCCGGATGTGTTGCATCCCAATGAGATCAGGATGTCGCGGACTCGGAGGTTGCGCTGCTGGGCTGATTCCCCTTGCGGTCGGTTCGCGTCGGCCTCGTCCTGTAGGACCTTGTCGTGGACGGCTTGGCATTCTGGCGACCAGCCGGTGACCGAGCCGTCTGACCAGTAGGTGACGACTGGACCGAGACCGACCTGGCAGTCGGTGATGTGCGGTGCAGGGTCGGAGCTGCCGCTCGGTTCGGCGATCGCGCCGACCGCTGGGATACAGATCGTGGCGACTGCGGACACGACGGTCAGTAAGAAGCCTCTTCGCATGGGTCTACCTTTCTCAGCCGGACGCGGCGGCTCCCCCCGACGAGAGTTCGAGCGTCGATGATCATCCTGCGCTCCCCATCGGCGATACACAAGGAGACGTTGCGCTGGCCGAACCTCACCGCTGCGGTTGTCGCTCAGGGGGATGTCGACGAGCGGGCGCAGGTCGCGGATGATGCTGCCGGAGAAGGTGATCCGCGCTGGCTCGCTGTCGAGGTCGGCATGGACCAGCAGGCAGCGAGCGCTTTGTTGGGCTGACACCACTCCCCGAATGAACCAAACCTTACCGGCAGATGAACGAAACCCAATGGGCGACAACGCACCTCGAATCCACGAGTAAGAATTCTCCGGATTTTAAGGCAGACTGTTCGGCATGACCGGTGCCGCGACCCCCGCTTTAGCCCTCCCGCATCCCAAGGACCGTCACCCCATGTTCGGTGACGCGCAAGCGATCGATCCGGCGCGTCCCACGCAGAGCGAGTACGAGCTCGCACGAGAACTCGGTCCGATCTACGAGTTGATGTTCGGCGCCGACTACCGGCTGATCGTGGTGACCGGAACCGATCTCGCGCAAGAGATCTGGGACGAGACGCGGTTCGAGAAGCATGTCGCCGCACCGCTCGAGCGGCTGCGCGACGTGACCGGCGACGGGCTGTTCATGGCCTACAGCGACGAGCCGGTCTGGGGCATCGCCCATCGAGTCCTTACTCCCGGCTTCGTCAAGTCCGCGATGGCCGTCTACCACGACGGTATGACCGCGGCTATCGAAGCGATGTTCGAATACTGGGGAGACGCTCAGGAACGGCCTCGGGTCAACCTCACTCAGGATCTCAACAGCCTCACCTTCGAGCTGATCGGCCGTGCCGGTTTCTCGACCTCGTTCTCCGCATTCGCCCACGGCGCGGACACCGACCTACACCCATTCCTGACGCAGCTCAACAGGGCCATGTGGTGGATCTCCACGGTATCGAACTCCACGCCGATGGCCCGGGTGCGGCTCGAACGCCAGCACGGCCAGCAGTACAAGGACGACCTTGTGGCCCTGCACGAGTATGGCCTCGAACTCGCCCGCCAACGTGCGGTCGAGCCCCGTCAGGGGTCGAAAGACTTGCTCGACTTGATGCTCACCACTGTTGACCCGGACTCCGGCGAGAAGCTACCCGACGAGAACATCGCCTACCAGATCGTGTCTTTCCTACTCGCTGGCCAAGAGACCACTGCGGGAACACTCGGGTTCGCCTTGCACTACCTGATGCAGCAGCCGGAGATCGCGGAGCGGGTACGCGCGGAAGTGCGGGAGGTCTGTGGGGACTCGCCGATCACCTACGGGCATGTTGCGAAGCTGCGCTACACACGCTGTGTCATCGATGAGACGCTGCGCCTGTGGCCCAGTGCTCCCGGCTACTTCCGTGCCCCCCGCGTCGACACCGAGCTCGGCGGGCGTTGGCCGGTTCGCCAGGGCGACCCGATCTTCGTGCTTACTCTCGGGTTGCACCGCAACGACGACTGGGCCGATCCGTTGACATTCGACCCGGACCGGTTTCTGCCTGGCCGCGACAAAGGCCCCTACCGGCCATTCGGTGTCGGTCCGCGAGCATGTATCGGCCGCCAGTTCGCGCTGCACGAAGCGGTACTCACCCTCGCTTTGGCGACCCGGCGATACAACTTCATTCCCGACCCCGACTACACCCTGACCGTGCACGAGCAATTGACACTCAAACCCGAAAATCTGCACGCCACACTGGAATATCGCAACAGCTGATCACGGGATTGGTACAGATCGGGGAGGTTCGCCGCAGGTGGACGAGGGGCGAGTACACGACATTCTGGACAGCATCCCGCTGACACCGCCGTGGACTGTCCGGGAACTCATCGAGTGGCTGTCCGATCGAGTGGGCAAGACGATCGTGCTTGATCCGTGGCGCAGGCACGTCCCGGCAGCGTCACGATGCGGGGCGTTGTGGGTTCTGGACGACCAGATGATCATCAAGTTCGACTCGAACAGGTCGGCACGGGGGCAGCGGCAGGAGATCATGCACGAAGTTGGCCACGTGCTGCTGGATCACCGCGGCAGCAGCGCCTACGAGGTGTCCGAATCGTTGCTGACCGAAGGGCTGGATCCGGCTTGGGTCCGAGAGATCATGCTGCGCAGCAGTTTCGACACAGACGCGGAGGCCGCAGCAGAGTGGTTGGGAACGCACCTGGCTGGTTTGAGCCGTGGACGGCCCGATGATGTCGACGGCGCGGCACATCGCGCGGCGTCGCTGTTCGAGCTGATGCGGCGGTGAACGTGGCGCCGAGCCCGTTGCTCGCCACAGTGGCAACCTCATCGATGCCAGAAGCTGCGGGGGCGACGCTGATGGCGTGGATCGCGGCCGCGCTGGTACTGCGAATGACGCTGCTGCTGGAGCGAAGTCGATTGGATTGGGCAGTCGCGGCACTGGTCTCGGCCATGTTGGCCACGGCTGTTTTGCGGGACCGGGTAGTGCAATCCGTGCTCACGCCGTGGCTCCCACTGGCCGACATCCGGCTGGCGACGCACATCGCCGCTCTGGCCATGGCGGGGGCAATGCTGTGGCTCGGCCTGCTATGGCGAGTTCAGAAGCCAGTGTCGTGGCACACGGCGGCGTGGATCACCACCGTGGTCGCTGTGCTCGGCATGACGCTGGCGTGGCTGTCGGTGCCGGCCCGGACCGCGAACATCGCGATCGAGGAGTTACACGACTGGCGGACGCCCATGTACATGATAGTGTACAGCCTGCCCACTCCGCTGGCGGAGATTCCGATTCTGATCACATATCTGAGCCTGGTGCGGCGATGGCGCCAGAGCCGGCCGCGGGCCGTGTTCGGAGGCACTGCGACGGTGTGCACAGCCTTGAGTGTGTTCGACAGCTGTAGCCGAATGCTGTCGGCGTGGCTCTTGTTCGCGGGCGTGCACAACGAGTTCACCGCATACCGCGCCATCATCAACGATTGGCTGTTTTTGGTGCCGGTCGCTGGATTCATGCTGTTGACCATCCCGTCCATCGTGGCCTCTGCCAATATCCGCCTGCGGCGCGATCGAGCGACCCGGAACATCCGGATTTTATCCCCGATGTGGGAGGACATGATGGCGGCCCGCCCGGCAACCCGATTGCATGTACAGGTTCGCAATTCGCTACCGCAAGTGACCGAGCATCGGATGCGGATCGAAATCGAGGACGTGACGATTTCCGCTGCTCCCTGGCTCGCCGGCCTCGGCGAAAAGCCGACGCCCGCACAGGTATGCGCGGCGTTACGGTCTGCGTTGCTCGATGGCGCCCCCGATTGCGGCGACACTCACGCGAAGGCCCTCGACTGGATCGGCGACGAGCAATTCATTCTCGCTGTGGCACGCGAGTGGACGCTCACCGGACGCGCAGGGGCAGCGCCGCGATATCCGCGATCAGCTCCTCCATCATCTCGTGTGTCATCGCCCCTGGGGCACGGGCGGCGAGGTGCTTCAGCCCGCGATCACGCGCGAGAGTCCACAGTCTGAGCCGTTGATCTATGTCCACGTCCTCGTCCAGGACCGGTGTCAGATAGGCGGGGTCCGGACACCGGCACAGTGCACACAGCTCCGCGGCGAGATCTTCGGGGATTGCGGTGATCGAACCGTCGCGCAGCGAAGCGATGAATGCCGATGTGACAGAGCGGCCCAATCGTTCGGTCAGTGCGGCGGCGATTTGTGCGGTGGTCATCGCGGGCTCGCCGTACCGGTGCGAGTACTCGAGCAACCGGTCGATCTTGGCCGGCAACGGCAGTGGCATTCGAATCATCCTCAATCGGCAGGGTGGTTGGCGAGCATGCGTTGTACGGCGGACCAGCGTGCGGCGAACCGCGAGACCTGCTCGTCGCAGATGGTGTCCGGAGCGCGGTCGAGTAGCCATCGCATGTACAGCAGCTCCTCCTGGTCCTGCGGGTTCGGGGCTTGGGGAGTTCGACGCCAGTAATGGCCCAGCAGCATTTCGATCATCGACGCGGTGAGGCTGCCCGCCACTCGCATCCGTTCGATTTCGGCGATGGTCCAGGCGCGCAGAATCCGGTCCGCGACCGCGTCCAACCCCGCGGACACCACCGCCAGCCGCTCATCATCGGCTGCCATCGCCTCGAGGTGCTTCGCGAGGCCGACCACCTCGTCGATGACTCCGGGCGGAAACGCCACATACTGAATGTTGGGTGTGGGGGTCGACGATTCGGGTTGGTTGATTCCGTTGGCCGACAACGGCATCGGCGTGGTGCCGGTGTCGTAGGCGGCGGCCGCGCCGCCCGGTTGCCAGCGCAGGGCCTGGTCGAGTTTGGCGAAGGTCTCCAAGTGCAGCTTGCCCGCCGTACCGGACTCGATCTTGCCGAGGGTGACCAAGCCGGGGCCGCCTGCGTCGCGCACTTGCTGCGACGTGAGCCCCAGCTCGCGTCGTCGGGCGGTGACCAGGTGTCCGAAACGCTCCACATCTGTTGTCGTCATCGCCCTCAACTCTGTCGTCTCATCGCCTCGAGCCTATGCACAAACAACTCCAAAACAGTAGCAATACCTACACCTTTGTTGATGCTACCTGACCTGGCCGCGTCATCTGAAGGGCTTCTGCGGAGTTTGTGTTGAAAGTGTGTAGAAGATGTTCATATTGTGTAGATCTCATGTCCGGTGACTATGGACTCTTTGCTGGAATTATGTAGCCTTAGTGTGTGAGATGCGGTGGCAGACTAGACATGGGCCGTGCGGAACCCGCCGGACCCCACGCGCAGGTTCGACGTGCCGAGCATGTCCCGATCGAATCGCAGTCTTTCGTACGGGCCGGGAGCGTCTTTCATGCCTGAGAAGTTGCGACTCGACGGCGGTGGCGCCGCGCCAGAACTCCGACTGGTCCGCGATCCGAAGCCGAGCGCCGCGACCGGCGATGGTGCGGATTCCGTTGGGCTGGAACCGATGTCCGCCGTGGTGCTGATCAGTGCTCTGCTGCCCGCCGACTCGCCGCGACTCGATGGCGTCGACAGCGAACACGTGCGGGTCCTGGCTGAGACGAGGGCTGCGCTACCGCCGATTCTGGTGCATCGCGAAACCATGCGAGTGATCGACGGGATGCACCGGCTCCGCGCCGCACGGTTTCGCGGCCACGAAACCATCGAGGTGCAGTTCTTCGATGGTGGCCAGGAGGACGCGTTCGTCCGAGCGGTCGAGGCCAACACGGCACATGGACTGCCGCTGACGCTGGCCGATCGGCGAGCGGCCGCGGGTCGCATCCTCGCCGCGCACCCCGAGTGGTCGAATCGGTTCGTGGCCAAGGTAACCGGGCTGGCCGACACCACCGTTGGCGCGATTCGCCTCCGTCCAACCGCTGGATTACCGCAGTTGGACGCCAGAGTGGGTAGCGACGGGCGAACCCGCCCGCTCGACAGCGCCGAGGGACGGCGCAGAGCCTGCGACATCATCACCGACCGACCCGACGCCTCGCTCCGTGAGATCGCCAGGGCGGCAGGCATTTCGCCGGAAACCGCGCGGGATGTGCGCGAGCGGATTCGCCGTGGCGACGACCCGGTGCCGGCCAAGGCTCGCGTTCCGCGACCGAAATCCGAGCAGTGCAAATGCGCCGGCCAACCCGGCCCCGCGACAACGGATCTGCACACCGCCTTGCACAGCCTCCGCAGAGACCCGTCCGTGCGATTCTCCGGCGCGGGACGATCGCTGCTGCAGTGGCTCGGCGTGTATCAAATCAACCCGGAAAACTCGACGGACTTCCTTCGAGCGATCCCACCGCACTGCGCGGCCACCGTTGCTGAATTGGCTCGTGGCTGCGCGGAAAAGTGGAATCAGATCGCCGACGAACTCGACAAGCAGCCGTGAGCAGTGTTCCTGAGCGGTACGCCGAGCTCCACAAGGAGGGGAGAGCTCGGCGTACCGCTCGGGTACATTGCGAGCCGAAGTTGCTGGGGCGCAACGTTACTCCAGGCCGAGCATGCGGCCGTAGATTCTGGCTGCTCGGGCGGAGGTTTCCTCACGGTTCGCGGGGGGATCGACGGCGGGGGTCTCTTCGAGGGACCGCTTGGCCTCGTTGATGATTCCGACCGCGGTCGTGTCGAGCGCGTGTGCGATTGCTTCGAGTCGGCCGACGTCGGGCAGCGTCTCGCCCTTCTCGATTCGGTCGTAGGTCGCGCGGGGGAGGTCGGCGGTCGTGTACACCTGTTCCCTGGTCAGCTCGCGTTTGCGGCGGCGGTCCCGGATGGCGCGGGCTACGGCCGCGTTGAGCCGCTCGCGCGCTGTCGCGTCCAACGCGTCCTCTCTCGCCACCTGATCAGCGTATCGGTGGGGGCCGCGATCTACTGTGCGGCAGTAGTTTTCTTACGCTAACGGCCTGGAACTGGGTAGATCAGGTGTTGTGGTACTCAAAAGTGAGTACTAGTGTCGCCATCGGGACTTTGTGGGTGGGGAATCGATTCGAAGCATCTGCCGCACGGAGGTCTACCGGGGGCGGGCCGCGCACGCGCGGGGAGACGATTGCGGGATGTGAAAGTGGATCACACGGGTCGAATCAGGCAGGTCGACACTGCGGGTGGGCGATCGGATACTCGCGGTATTGCACTGCGGCCGAACGCTATTCGGGCGCTTGCGAGGCGGGTGAGATCGCGACGATGACCGATCTGGGAATCCTGCTCGCATTGCGTCGTGAGACGTCGGAGGTCGAGTATTGGCGTCGTCAGCTCGCCGCCGATCACCCCCGCGCCATGTGCACCCTCGGCATCCTGCACGCCGAGCGCGGTGCGACCGCGGAGGCCGAAAACTGGTTCCGCAGAGCGGCGAACGCCAATGACTCCTGGGCGATGAACATCCTCGGCCTCTTGCTTGCCGAGCGCGGTGCGACCCGGAGCGCCGAGTACTGGTTCTGTGCGGCCGCCGCCACCGGCCACCCATACGCGACGGTCAACCTGGGCATCATGCGCGCCGGACGATTCGAGAAACACGATGCCGAATTCTGGTACCGGCAAATCGCTTACGCCGGGCACCTCGAGGCGATGACCAACATGGCCATCATTCATGTCGCACGCGGTGAGGCCGACGACGCCGAATCTTGGTTCCGCTGGGCGGCCGACGGAAATCACCCTCCCGCGATGAACGGCCTGAGCACGTTGCTTGCCGAACGTGGGGAAAGAGACGAGGCCGAATACTGGCGTGGGCGGGCCGCGGATAGTCCTGGCAGCTGACTCAACGTCTGTTGGACGGCAACGTCTGAGTCAGCTTGCGCAGCAAGTCGGTCAGGGCCAACTGGGGTTGTGTCTGGCAGAGTATTGTGCGGTACCAATGTTTTCGGACCCGGGGGTGGTTAGAGACATGCGTTGCAATGGAATTGGTTTGACTGGGGGCGCCTGCTCGGTGGCCGGGATTCTGGGTCGCGATGATTGGTATCGGGATCCGATGTGGGGCGTGGCTTTTCGGCTGACGCCGTTGGAGCGGGAGTTGCTGCGGACCTGGGAGGTACGGCGGCTGCAGTTCATCGCGCATGCCGGTGCCGCGGTGATGACGACGCATCAGACCTACACCCGGCTCGAGCACAGTCTCGGATTGCTCAGTCTGGCGGTGCATTTCGCGCCGGACGATCTGGTGGGGCGGGTGGCCGCGTTGCTGCACGACATCGGGCATCTGCCGTTCAGCCACACCTTCGAAGGTGTGGCCGGTTTGAATCATCATGAACTGGGTCGGCAGCGGATCCGTGGGCTGGCGCCGCTGCTGGCCGAGCACGACATGGATGTGGACGCTGTGCTCCGGGTGGAGGAGCCGAGCAGCGTGTCAGTCCTGTGCGGGCTGCCGGGAGCGCTCAAGCTTGATCATCTCGAGTCGTTCGTGCGCAGCGGTCGCGCGCACGCTCGATTGTCCGAACCGCCGCCGGAGACATTGGCGAAGCTGCGGCTGGTCGACGGCGCGGTGCACGCCGATCGATTCACCGCTCGCTATCTGGCCGAACTGGCGCACGGCGAAGCGCGATATCTGTGCAGCTGGGAGAACGCGCTGGCGAACGGCGCCATGCGCGGGTTGGTCGGTGTCCTGCTCGCGGATGGCGAACGCGCACCCGACATCACGTCGATGACCGATGACGAGTTGTGGGCGCTGCTGCTCACCGACCTGCGAACGTCCGAACTGGCCCGGCACCTGCGCCGCGACCCGTTGAGCTGGAAGCTGCTGGCCGACGGCCACCCGGACGCCTCGCTCGGCTGGACCTACCAGCTGGAACGCCTCTACCTGGACACCGCCTGCGTGGATGGGGTGCCGCTCGGATTCCGGAAGGAGCAACTGGCGGAACTTCCCGAGCTACCGTGGCGCCGCATCGTCGTCCCGCCGGTCTACCTCGACCTCTAGGAACCGTTGAAACGCAACAGGTCCCAGGATCGCCCCCGACGCGATCGCAGCCGCCGCCGTACCCTCGAACGCAGTTACCGCAGACGAAGGGATCGACGCGATGGCCGAACCGGCTTACGTCACCATCGCGGACGACTACGCACGACGGATCCACAACGGGACCCTCCCCGGCGACGCTCAGCTACCCAGCCACGCTGAGCTGTCCGAGCGGCACGGCGTATCGCGTTCCGTGATCCGACAGGCAATCCAACTGCTGAGCAATCAGCAACTCGTGCGAACCGTCCCGCGCCGCGGCACCTTCGTCGTCGGTCAGTCGCCGGTGAGCCCGCCCGACCCCCTCCAACTGGACGACGACGTCGACGAGATCCGCTCCGTGGCGCACCCCATCCGCCGCGCCCAGCTCGCCGCCAACCTCATCACCCACTACCAACTCCGCATCGCCGAACTCTCCGGCATCCGCCAGACCGCCATCGAAGACGCCCACGACCACGGCATGAGCATCGCCGACATCGGCGAACGACTCGGCCTGAGCAACGGACACATCGGCTAGGTGCTCGTGGCACAGACGGCGCACCAGCGAGCATGTGATGCGGGATCTGCTCGAGGACGGCTGCCCGGACTCGTAGCAGCCGCTTGGCAGCAGTCGAGGAGCGCGCACAGCGGACTGCATTGAGTTAGCTGGAATATTGCTGGAGTAGATTTCAGCAAGCGTGAACTGTGTCACTGAATCGAGATGTCAAGAGTCGTCCGCGTCAATATCCCGTAAGAAGAATCCGCGGCGGATTAGTAGTCTCAAGGCTTCTAACTGCGAGGATGTGTAAACTGCCGAACTTGTTTGTTGACTCGCCCATGTGCTGAATCGAGCCTTGGTGCATGAACAGAAACGCCAGCTGCGCAGCATTAGCTGCGATCTACATATCGACCATCGTGTGTTCAGTGTTCGCTACGGGTGAGGCCTCGGCCGACCCACCTCCCGCCGGCTGCGCCTCCGATTACGCGGTGCCCAATCAGCTCACGATCACGTGTGAGCCAGGGGCAGGCGTCGGGCAACACGCGTACATCCGTTGCCGCGATATCGGCGGCGTCATGCACACCCGGATCGGGACCACCGTAGGAGCCAGTGGCGGGTGGTCACGAGCGGTATGCGCGACCGGCGAAAGCGGACCGGTCTGACCCACCCGAATCGTCGTCGTTCGGAGAGCTCTGCGCGAGCTCAGCATTCCCAGCCGAATCCGGCTGTGTATTCGCTGCATCACTGTTCGATCGAAAGGTTCCCCCATGTCTGTAGCCAACGAACGTTCTCGAACAACCAAGAGCGCCGCGAAGCATCGCAAGGTAGTCAAACGCAATCGCAAGGGCCTCTACGCGGCGGCCGCGTTCGCATCGCTGGCCACTGCCATGGTGTCGACCGGCGAGGCGTCGGCCGAAGCACCCGCATTCCCGTCGATCCCGGCGAACCCCGGTGAGCTCATCCCCGGCTTGAACTCGACCGTGCCCGGTCTCGGTGACGCGGTCAACGGTGCGGTCACGGAATTCGGCGGAGCTGTCCCGGACATCGCCGCGGCCGTCCCTGAACTCGGCGACGTCGCAACGAACCTCGGCCCGGCCGGACAGAACATGGTCGACCAGGCACTGAACGCCCTGGACAACGTAACCGCCGGGACCCCGGCCGAAGGCGCGGGCGAGATGATCCGCGGCTTCACGACGCCACCCGCCACACCCGCAGACCAGTCTCGGCCCGCCGGCGCGCCCCTCGCCGCCGCGGTGCCCGGCGCCACCGCCGCTGCGGGTCCGATCGGCTTCGTGCCGTCCTCGGTCACCGAGATCGCCGCCGTCGCCGAGCAGGTCATCAGCACCGGCGTCGATCTGCGGCAACTGGCCGGGTGGGCCGACAAGACCTTCCCGAGTGGACCGCTGCGTCAGCCCGTCGAGGATCTGCTCTCGTTTGTCAATCAAGCGATCGAGCAGGCGGGCGCCCGCCGCGACCCGATCGCTTCGCCCGTCGAGGACCTGATCAGCCAGGCACGCACGCTGTTCGACTTCCCCAAGGACATCGCCGATCCGGCCCAAGCACTGCGTGATCTGCTGACTCCGATGCTCGGCCAGACCGTAGGTGACGGAGATCCGTTGCAGGGCTTGGCCGAAGGCATCCGGCAGTTGATCGCGGACCCGGCAGCCTCGTTGCACGCCGGCCTCGCGCCGGTGCTGACCGAGATCCGCAGCATGCTGAACAACGACGGGTTGTTCAGCACTCGGCATGCCGCCCTGCCGCTGCTGGCGCTACCCGTGATCGCCGCCGTGGTGATCGCGGGCATCGTCGGCGCCTTGGCCATTGGCGCCATCGCCCTGCTGGCCGCGCCCGTGATCATCGCGGCCCTGGTGGTCGGAGCCATCGTGCTGGTTGCGATCGCGGTGCCCGTGCTCATTGTCGTCGGCATCGTGCTGGCTGTCGTTGCACTGCCGGTCCTGGTGGTGCTCGGCGGTATCGCGCTGGCCGCCGTCGCGTTGCCCGCGCTGGCCGTACTCGGCCTGGTCGGATTGGGCCTCGCCGGGACGGTGACCCTGGCCGCGCTGGCACTTGCCGGTGTGGCGACGGTCGCGGTGCTCTCCTTCGCGGCACTGGTTGTCGTGCTGGTGCTTGGCTGGACCGGGTTGCCCGCCTTGATCGCGCTTGCCGCGATCGGTCTGGTCGGCGTGATCACGCTCGGCGCGTTGGTCTTTGCCGCGGTCACCGCGCTGACGGTGTTCGCCGTGGTGGAGACGATCGCGCTGGCCGCGCTCGCCCTCGCCGCGTTGATCGTGATCGCCGCGGTGACGTTCACCGCGCTGGCGGCACTCTTCGCGCTGGGGTTGCCGACGGTCATTGCGCTTGCCGCCATCGCATTCGGTGTCGCGGTCGTGGTCGGCGTCCTTGCCCTTGCCGCAGCGATCGTGTTCTTGGCGCTCGGCTGGACGGGATTGCCCGCCCTGATCGTGATCGGCATCATCGCGGTGGTTGCGGCGATCGTGGTCGCCGCGGGTGCGGTGGCGTCAGTGGTGGTGATCGCCGCGTTCGCGACCGTGCTGCTGGCCACGCTCGCGAGCCTCGCCGTCGGTGGCGCGGTCACGCTCGCGGCGCTGGCCTTCGCCGCGCTGGTCGTGATCGCCGTGTTCGGCGGCCCCGCGCTGCTCGCGTTCGGCGCCTTCGCCGCGGTCGTCACCTTGGCCGCAGTGGCGGGCCTGATCGCGCTCGGTGTACTTGCCGCGCCGTTTGTGCTCGGCGCACTGGCGATCGCGGCGGTGATCGGGCTCGGGGTGCTTGCTGTACTTGCTGCTCCGTTTGTGCTCGGTGCGTTGGCGATTGCGGCGGTGGTCGCGCTTGCTGTGCTCGCATTGCCGGTGCTGGCCCTGGTTGCCGCCGGGGTTGTGGGTGCGCTGGTGCTTGCCGTGATTGCGGCGCCGTTTGTGCTCGGCGCGCTGGCAATCGCGGCGGTGATCGCGCTCGGCGTGCTTGCGGCGATTGCTGCGCCGTTTGTGCTTGGTGCGTTGGCGATTGCGGCGGTGATCGGGCTTGCAGTGCTTGCTGCGCCGTTTGTGCTCGGCGCGTTGGCGATCGCGGCAGTCGTCGCACTTGTTGTGCTGGCGGTGCCTGCGCTGATCGTGTTGGGCGCGTTGGCTCTTGGTGCTGTTATCGGGACCGGTGCGCTGCTCGCCACGGGTGCGGCCATTCTGACCGCGTTGGCCATCGGCGCAGCCGTACTGGCGATCGCGGCGGCGCCTGTCCTGCTCGGACTCGGTGCCGTTGCACTGGCGGTGCTGGCCGGCACCGCGGCGGTTGTGCTCGGTGCGCTCGGGCTGGGACTGGCCGGTGTGGTGACTCTCGGTGCGCTGGCCCTGGCCGGTGTGGTGACCACGCTGGTGCTCGCGTTCGCCGCGCTGGCGGTGGTCGTGCTGCTCGGCTGGACCGGCATACCGGCGTTGATCGCGCTCGCCGCCATCGGTGTTGTCGGCGCGATTGTCCTCGGTGCGCTTGCCCTCGCCGCGGTCATCGCACTGACCGTGTTCGGCGTTGCCAGTGCGATCGGTCTGGCCGCGCTGGCTCTGGCCGCGGTTGTCACGGTCCTCGCGGCGACCCTCGCGGGACTGGCTACGCTCGGCGCGCTCGCGCTGGGCACGGTTGTCGCGCTTGGTGTGCTGGCCTTCGCCGCAGTGGCGGTGGTGGTGCTCGCGGGCTGGACCGGATTGCCCGCGCTACTCGCGCTCGGTGCGATCGCAGTCGTCGCAGTGGCTGTGGTGGCCGCCGCGCTGACCGCTACCGCCGTTGTGGTCGCCGGTCTCACGGTCGGCACGTTGATTGTGCTGGCCGGCCTGGCATTCGCCGCCTTGGTAGTTACCGCGGTGCTCGGCTCGCCCGTGCTTGCCGCGCTGGCCGGTCTGGCCGTCGCGGTGGCAATCGCCGCTCTCGCAGCACCGTTCGTGCTCGGCGCTCTCGCCATTGCCGCACTGGCCTTGCCCGTGCTCGGCGCGGTGGCGCTCGGCGCGCTGCTCGTCGCGGGAGCGGTTGCGCTCGCTGTGCTCGCCGCTCCGTTTGTGCTCGGTGCACTTGCCGTCGCCGCGCTGGCGCTGCCCGTGCTGGCGGTGGCACTCGGCGCGCTGGCTCTGGTGGTCGCGCCGTTCGTGCTCGGTGCGCTGCTGGTCGCAGGAGTGGTCGCGCTGGCTGTGCTCGCGGCACCGTTTGTGCTCGGTGCGCTGGCGCTGGCGGTGCTTGCCGCCCCATTCATCCTGGGTGCTATCGCATTGGCGTTGCCCGTGCTGATTGCGTTGGGCGCGTTGGCTCTTGGTGCAGTCGCGACGGTCGGTGCCTTGCTTGCCGCGGGTGCGGTCGCTCTCACGGTGCTGGCTCTGGTGGCCGCTCCGGTGGTGCTGGCTGTACTCGCACTGGGGGCCGTGCTCGCGCTGGGTGCGCTGCTGACGGTCGGTGCGATCGGACTGGCGGCACTGGCACTTCCGCTGCTGATCGGTCTGGCCGTAGTCGCGTTGCCTGCGCTGATCGTCTTCGGCGCACTCGCATTGGGTGCGGTCGCGACAGTCGGTGCGCTGCTGGTGGCCGGTGCTGTCGCTCTCACGGTGTTGGGCATCGCGGCACCGATTGTGTTGACCGCCTTGGCTATCGGCGGCGCCATCGCTCTCGCCGCAATGGGAGTGCCCGTCGCGGTGGTACTCGGCGCACTGATTCTTGGTGCTGTCGTCGCCGCTGCCGTGCTCGGACTGCCCGCGCTCCTCGCGTTCGGTGCGCTGGCTGTCGCCGCGCTGGTCACACTGGGCCTGCCGGTAGCGATTGCATTGGGTGCCTTGGCCTTCGGCGCGGCTGCCGTAGCTTTCGCGCTGGCACTGCCGGGGTTGATCGCGCTCGGTGCGCTCGCCCTGGCCGCGATCGCCACGATCGCCACCGTGGTGGGGGCGCTCGCTCTTGGTGCGGTGATCACGACGGCGGTGCTGCTGACCGTCGGCGCGGTCACGCTGGCGGCGCTCGCCATCGCACCGCTGGTCGTCGGTGCCATCGCCGTCGGCGCGGTTGTCGCGTTGCTCGGCGCGGGGGTGGCAGCCGGTTTGGTTGCCCTGGCACTGGCGGCGTTGCCGCTGCTGGCGCTGGCCGTGGCGGTCGCGGTGGCGGCTTCGGTGGCCGTGGCCGCTGCGGTGGTCACCGCGGTGATCGGGTTGCCGCTCGTCGCCTTCGGAGTGCCTGCGGCACTGGCCGCTCTGCTGACGGTTGCTTTGCTCGCTTCGCTGCTGGCAGTGGCGGTGCCGGTCGGTGTAGCCGCAGCTCTCGGAGCGGCAGCTGTTGCCGGTCTGGTGGCGGCCGCCGGCGGCGCGGCTCTCGTCGGCGCTCCGCTGCTGCTCGCCGCGGCGGCGACGCTGCTGCTGGCCGGTGGCGTACTACCGGTGTTGGTGGTGGTGCTGCTGCTCGCGGTGATCGTTGTGGTGCCGCTGGTCGCGCTGTCCAGCCCGGATGTCAAGTCCTACATCGTTTCCGCGATCCGGGCCTGGCGTGACCAGAACACCCCGCGCGGTGACTCCAACAGCGGGATGACGCCCACCGGAACCCAGTTCCTGGACGACATTCAGGACACCGCGAGCCTCGAAGAGCTCATCGCATCGCTGCAGAAGGCGCTTGCTCCCGCCCGCGCCACCGCTGCCTCGCCCACCGAGGTCCCGCGCGCCGAGATCCCGCTCGTCGGGACCGCCGCGGCCGATGGCCGCATCACGAACACCGACGACCGACGTTTGGTCGCCCTGTCCCTCTGAATCAGCAGGAACAACCGTCCTGCAACGGAATACAACAACAGGAGTCCGACATGAAGTCTGAACAGACCAACGCTTACACCGAATTCCACGCCGACGACCCGACCCTGCACCTGGAGTACCTGTACGGCCCGCAGTGGCGTGACGTCGCGCAGATCGTCGAACGCGCAACGCAACTCACCCCGGACGAGCGCGAACAGCTCAACGCCGCGGCAGGCAATGGGCTACAGGACGCGTTGTCCGGCAACCAGGGCCTGGCCGGTCTGTTCGCCGGCCTCGCCGGACCGGCGGGCGACTCGCAACCGGCGCAGATCGCCGCCGAAACGGCCAAGGAGTTCGGTCGCAGTCGCCACATCCAGATCGCGGGAAGTATTGCCGGACAAGCGGTCTCGCCAACATCCGGACCCGGTGCCGATGATGTCGGCGGGCTGCTCAAGTCGCTCACCTCGATCGGCGCCCTGGTCACCGTCAATCGAGCGGTCACCGCGGCGGCGCTCGGCGACCTGGTCGGTCGCGGCAAGTTCACCAGGGAGGTCTACGACGCGCTGATGCGGCCCTGGACCGACACCATCCACTGATCCGTCGCACGCGACCTGTGCCAAGGAGGTTCGATCATGTTCGACACCAGGTTCTCCGGTAGCACCGCCGATCCACTCGGTGGACTGCTCGACATCAGCTCCGCGCCGGTCGGCTTCGGCTACTACGAACAGAACGCCAGCGACGCCGAAACCATCGCCCGATGCCACGATCAGACCCGCGTCGGTCCGGTCGGGTGGTGGAACCGGCATCGGCGGATCGGCATCGGCGTCGGCATGACGCTGGTGACGTCCTTGGGCTTTCTGCCCGCGGTGCAGAACGCCATCGTGATGGGGCTGACGTAGGTCGCGCAGCACCACGTGACGCGCACCGTGCTCTCCGCGGTGCGCGTCACGCCGCTGTGGCAATCGCGTCGCAATCGGAGCTCACGATGCTGACTGATACCCTGATTCAGCTATTTGAACTGGTGTGTTGCTGTCGGCGCCAACGACGTCGGCACGTGCTTGCGCGGCAATCGGAAACAGTTCGGCTATCACGCAGACGCGGCGCATCACGGCACGACAACTTCCTCGACACCCGACACCTCGGAGAACACGCGATTGTCCGCTTCGCCGGTCTGTACACAATCCGCGACTACGTCCTCGTGGCGATAGGCAGCTGATGGACGAAGGCCGTCGTATCTTCGCCCACCGGTTCGGCGAACTGTTCGCCGCTGCCGGAACGCCGCCGGCGAAGTCGGTGGTCCGGGCCGCCAACGCGCGGATCCCCGACGGCGCGGGCAAGGTCACCGCCCAGCGGATCAGCGACTGGCGGCGCGGTAACCGCACACCGGCCACCTTCGTCGCGGTGCGGCCGGTGCTGGAAGTCTTGATCGCCGAGGCCCGGCGCCAGGCCGCCGACAACCCGCAGATCGATCCTTCGTTGCTCGATCTGGTGCGCTGGCACGAGGATTGGAAGGCGGCCAAGGTCGACCCGCCGAGCATCGATATCGGTCGTGAGCCTTACCGTGGCCTGTGGGAGTACCGAGTCGAGGACCGTGATCTGTTCTTCGGTCGTGACGACGCGAAACGGCAACTGCTCGAACTTATTTCGAACGCCGAAGCCAGTGATTCGCCGGCCATGGCGGTGCTGCTCGGTCCGTCGGGCGTCGGAAAATCCTCATTACTCGCCGCCGGACTGCAAGCCACACCGGGAGCCAGGACACCCATCGCCATGACCCCCGGCGACGAGCCGATGGTCGCGCTGGAAACCGCACTCGAGGCGCGGCCGTCGGGGCATTGCCTGCTGCTGGTGGACCGCGGCGAGGAACTGTTCACCCGGTGCGCGAACGAGGCACTGCGACAACAGTTCCTGACCGCGCTGGCATCGCTTGCGGCCGCGGGCGCCGATCAGCCCACCACCGTCGTCATCGCGTTCGATACCGCTCATCTGCCGGAACTCTTGCGATACCCGCTGCTGATGATGGCACTGGGCGACCACGCGATGTTGCTCAATCCCATGACGCCACAGGAACTGCGTGAGGCGATCGTCCGGCCTGCGGCGGCCACCGGTCTGCGGATCGAGGACAGTCTGATCGACACGTTGCTACAGGATCTGGACGCCATCGAGCCGCACAGCTCGGTCCGGCTCCCGCTGCTGTCCTTCGCACTGGCCGCGACGTGGGCGAACCGGCGCGGCCGGACCCTGAGCCTGGAGGCTTACCGGGAAGCCGGCGGACTGGCCAGGGCCTGTGCGGTGGGCGCCGAGTCGTTCTGGTCCCGGCTGACCGACCGGCAACGCGACGCCGCGCGGCATGTGCTGGTCGCGCTGACGATCATCGGACCGGCCACGACCGTGCGCAACCGGATGCCGGTCGAGCAGTTGATCGAGGAATCCACGGATCCGGATGCCACCCGGGCTGTCCTCGCGCGGCTGACCCGAGCACGAATAGTCGTGCAGCGCGGCGGCGAAGTCGAAGTGGTCCATGATCTGCTGCTGACCGGATGGCCCAGGATGGCCGGATGGCTGTCGGCCGAGAAGGAATTCGCGCCCGCCCGCCAGCGCATCGAGGCGGACGCACGGGAGTGGGCGCGCCAGGACCGGCCGATGTCGCTGCTGTATTCCAGGACCCGGCTCGAGGACGCGGCGGCATGGATGCGCCGCACTGAGTCGCCGAACCTGTTGACTCGCGAGTTCATCGCCGCGTCGCTGGCCCGGCAGCGCGCGCACACGGTGCGCCGTCAGGTGCTCTGGTCCGCGGTCGCTGTGCTCGCCGCGCTGGCACTGGTCCTGTCGGGCGTGGTTGTCGTGCAACACGAGTCCGTCGCGCAGGAGCACAAGGGCGTGGTGCTCGGCCTGCTCATCGAGCAATCGCAGCGGGTGCAGAGCGTCGATCCGGCGCTCTCCGCTCAGCTCGCGCTGGCGGCGTATCGGTTGCGTCCGGCCGACCCGATCGCCCGAGCCCGGCTGCTGGCGACGCAGGTGCTGCCGCTCGACATCGCGTCGACGATGGCGCACCGGGGACTGGTGCGCGATCTCGCGCTGAACCCGAGCCGGAAGCTGCTGGCCAGCGCGGGCAGCGACGGTCTCATCCGGTTGTGGGACACCTCGGATCCGCGGGCGATCACGCCGGCCGGACCGGCGCTCAGCGGTCACCGTGGCAACGTCGAATCGGTCGCGTTCAGCCCGGACGGCACCGTGCTTGCCAGCGCGGGCGAAGACGGCACCATACGGCTCTGGGACGTCCGCGATCCGCAACAGACTCGTGGGCTCGGTGAGTTCGCCAACGGCGTGGCCGTCGCCGCGATCACCTACCTGCCCGATGGCCGCACGGTGGTTGCCGGCGGTGCCGACGGAAACCTCAGCTTCCTCGATATCCAAGTGCCGCAAGGTATTCGGCGGCGCGGGAGTCCGGTCGCCGCGCAGCAGGGCGCGGTCGCGGTGCTGACGATGGCGCCGGACCGGCCGGTGCTGGCTGTCGCGGGCGGCGATCGCACGGTACGGCTGTGGGCCGTGGACGAGGCCGAAAACCCGACGCCGTTGGGGGCGCCGATCGAGAGCGAAGGCGCTGTGCAGGCCATTGCCTTCGGCCCGGACGGCCGACTCGGCGCTGGTACCGCGGATGGCGTGGTGCAAGTCTGGAATGTGGACGACCAGGGCCGGGCACAACTCATCGGCAGGCAGCAATCGCGCCCGGTGCCGATCACAGAGCTGCAGTTCTGGCTGGACGGGAAGATGCTCTCCGTCGCGGACGCCGGTGGCACCATGCGCGCACTGAACACCACCCGCCGCGATCGCGTTTCGCCGATCGGGCGGGAGATCCACGGCAACAGTGGTTCGGCCCAGTCCTTCGTGATCGCCTCCGACACCCAGGCGATCACCGCGGGCTCGGACGGATGGATCCGGACCTGGAGCCATGCGGGGGTGAACGTTCCCATCGTGTTCGCGGGTTCGCTCAGCTCGGTCGGCTTCGACGCGGCGGGCAAGCTGCTGGCCAGCGGACTGCGCGATGGCCAGGTCAACGTGTGGGACATCAGCAGTCCGTTCTACAGCCGTTCGGTGAGCGAGGTGATGGCAGGCCCGCCGGACCGGCACGGTGCCCAGGTCGCGCTGCGTCCGGACGGCAGATTGCTGGTGACGGCGGGCGGTGGTGCGGTGCGGCTGTGGAATCTGGCCGATCCCGCGCGGCCGGTATCGATCGGCGCGCTACCCGGCACCGGACTCGGTGGGCCCATTGCCTTCGATCCGAGCGGGAAACGTCTGCTCACTGGCGTCGATGACCGGTCATTACAGCTGTGGGACGTCGCCGACCCCGCAGCCGCGCGTCTGCTCGGTCAACTGCCGACCGAACACGACGGAGAGCTCGAACAGGCGGTGCTCGCTCCCGATCGGCCACTCATCGCGGCGGCCGACGACGATTCGCGAATCCACCTGTGGGACATATCCGATCCGGGCAAGCCGGTCGAGACATCGCTCGGCACGGACGGAGCGAACGTGCGCAGCCTGGTCTTCGCTCCTGGCGGCGATACCCTTTTCGGCTCGGATGACAACGGCATGATTCGGTCGTGGGACGTCACCGATCTTGCGCGAGTTCGTGACCTCGGTTCGGTGCGAGCGCATACCGCGGCGATCCGGACTTTGGCGATCGACCGATCCGGACACCGCCTTGCCTCCGGCGGTGACGACCAGACGGCCCGGCTGTGGGATATCGCCGACCCGTCCGATATCCGACCGCTCGGTGACCCGATCGCGGCGAAGGTCGGTTGGACGTGGTTCCTGCATTTCGACCCGGGCGACGAGTCACGCGTGCTCGGCATCGGCGACGAACTGTCGGCACTCTGGTACACCGACCCGGATGCGGTCGCGGCGAAACTATGCGCCTCGTCGGCCGCGCGGATCGACGAGCAGGCCTGGCGAGAACTCCTGCCATCCGTGCCCTACATCGCCACCTGCTGAGCCGCGGATCCGGCTGGTAGGTCGCATTCGTCTCGGCGCGTGCACCGGAACCAAGGCCACCGAATCCGATTGTGCACGGGCACAGTCTTTCTCGAAATCGAACTGAATTCGCAGTTTCGTCAGCCACTACGACGTCGCCGAAATCCTCGCCGGCGCTGAGGCAGCGCCGGTTACCCTCACTCGACGCTCCGCCGCCGCGGCTCTGCATACGAGCCGCGCCGCCGACCGCATTCCGGGCGGGCAGGCGGCGCTGGCCCGCGCCGGTGCCGGTGGCGTCGCCGATCTGCGCCGCTACCACGAGGTCTGTCGTCGAATGCGCAACTCCGACAAGGTATTCGTCGCCGCCCTCAATGGCCGCACCCTCGGCGGCGGCTGCGAGCTGGCGCTGTCCTGCGACATCCGGTTGATGGCCGACGGACCCTACGAGATCGGCCAGCCCGAGATCCTCGTCGGGATCATCCCGGGAGGCGGTGGCACACAGATGCTTACGCGGGTGCTCGGCGCCGCCCGTGCGCTGGAACTGTGCCTCGAAGGCGCCCCGATCACGCCCGCTCGCGCCCGCGACATCGGTCTCGTGCACCGATTGGTCGCACCGAACGACCTGATGGACGAGGCCCGCACCACGGCAGCTCGGCTCGCGCGTCGGTCGCCGGTGGCGGTCGCGGCTCTCAAGCGCACCATCTATGAGGGCGGCTCCGAATCCCTGGAAAAGGGACTGCATGTCGAACGCACCGGCTTCCTGGAGACGAGTTCGACCGCGACCACCCAGCGGGCGATGAGGCAGTACCTGGACGAGATCCGTGAGGTCGAAAGCAGCGGCCGAGAACTGGCAACGTTCATCGCCGAACGACTGCCCCGATGGGTCGAAGGAAGCGTGGTCGACTTCTGACATGCTCAGCCGCGGTCGGCGCGCTGGGGGAGGATGAGTGCCAGACCGACGGCGGCAACGGGAACAACGCACAGTGTGGTCAGGACTGCTTGTGGCCCTTGATGATCGGCGATCACGCCGAGCAGCGGCACGAACAAGCCACCCGCACTGACCGCGAGGCCGAGGGTGACGCCCGCGGCAGTGCCAGGGCGACTCGGCAAGTAGTCCTGACCCAGTTTGACCAAGACCGCGAACGGGATGTTCACGGTCACGCCGGTGATGACGGCCAGCGCGAGGGCGAACTGCGGATTCGGCGTAATGCGTAACGCAACAAGTGCGGGAATGGCAGCGACACTACCGATTTGGATGGTGCGGAGTGTTCCGATCCGGTCCGCGATGCGTCCACCCAGCAGAGTGCCCGCCACGCCACCGGCCATGAACGCGGTCAAAGCGGCACCGCCGAGCGCGCGTGAACCGCCGAGCGAGTTGATCCAATACAGCGCGATGAAGGTGCTCAGCCCGAACGAGATGATCGCGCGCACAACGGCGATCGCGGTGAGCACCATGAACGGAACCCAACGGTCCTGGCCCACGGTCGAAGTCGTGGCGTGCGAGCCGGTACTTTGCCGCAACTGATAGCGCCACAACACGAAGCCCATCAGCACCGCCGGTGGAATGAAGAACGCGGTAGCCCCGACGCCGTAGGAGACCAGCGCCGGGGTCGCCAGCGCGGGCGCGAGGAAGAACCCGACGCTGCCGCCCGCGGCGAACAGGCTCATCGCCGACGCGCTGTGCCCCGCGTCCCGGCGCGCGTCCCGCCCCGCCGACGGGTGGAACGCGGCGACACCGATCCCGGACAGCAGCAGCAAGACCCACACCACGGGATACGTCGGCGCCAGCCCGGCCAGGCCCGCGCCGAGCCCTGCGACCGCCACCCCGGCGGGCGCGAGCCACAGCAGCCGCCACCGGTCGGCGAGCAGGCCGAGCACCGGCTGGGGGAGCGAACTGCCCAACGCCGCGGCAAGCGCGAGACCCGAGGCGGCGACATAGCTGTAGTGCCGCTCCAAAACGAAGAACGGAATACTCGCGGGCACCAAGCCCTGATAGAAGTCATCGACCGCGTGCGCAATCACCCAGTACCGCATGCGCTTCCACGCAGAATCGGTCGCCACTACGGCTTTGTCTTCGACACCCGTGCTCACCATCACCGTCCTTCTCCTATGTCCCACCAGCAGCCTATGGACGATGGAGGGCAGCAGGCTTCCGATAAACTGTCGGATTATGTCGATATTCAGCCAGGATTCGACGGTGGTGAAGACGCTGGCCGGGGGAGCGCGCATTCACCGGCATCGGCATGCCGAACATCAGGTGGTCTACCCGAGCTCAGGGGTGGCCGAGGTCCGGACCGATGCGGGCAGCTGGATCGCCCCCGCGGACCGGGCGATCTGGATCCCCGCCGGGTGCTGGCACGAACATCACTTCTACGGCCCGACGCGGTTCCACACGGTGGGCTTCCCGTTCGATCTGGCACCCGACTGGACCACGCCGTCGGTGCTCGCGGCACTGCCGCTGGTCCGTGAGCTCATCATCACCTGCTCGACCTCGCAGGACCTGCCCGATACCGAACTCGTGCGGCTGCGCCAAGTCCTGATCGATCAACTGCACCGCAGCCCCGAACAACCGCTCAGGCTGCCCGCCGCCCGCGATGAGCGGCTCCGAAAAGCCTGCGCGCTGGTCGAATTCGACCTCACCGAGGTCTGGACGCTGGTCGCACTCGGTCGTCAGGTCGGTGCCAGCGAACGAACGCTGACCCGCCTGTTCCGCACGGAACTCGGCATGACCTACCCGCAATGGCGTACTCAGCTGCGCCTGCACAGCGCCATGCAGTTACTCGCCGAACAAGTGCCGGTCACCGTGGTCGCGCATCGGTGCGGTTGGTCGTCGGCTAGTGCGTTCATCGAGGTCTATCGCCGCACACTCGGTCATACCCCCGGCGCATTTCGCGCGAACCGCGACCTGAAATAGCAGCACCCGCGGGCGACTTGTCGGTTATGGCCTATTCAGGTGAATTGCAAAGAATGCAGGTCAGCTACCTTTCGTGACGCCCGTCATAGAGCTCGGTAGCCTAATCCACGGATCGTTCACCGAGAGTTAAAGCCGATCTCAGTAAACTTTTCCACCAAGGGGGTTACGGGGGAATTCATACGTTGGATCGAGCCTCGCTGGAGGGCCGGTGGAGGTTCGTCGTGGATATCGATGTGGGTGACGTGGACACCGACACCCGTCAGCGGAGTGTCGGCACAGGCAGTATTCGGCTGATTGCCGTGCTCGGCGCGCTGTCCGCGTTCGGTCCGGTCACCACCGACCTATACCTGCCGAGCCTGCCGCAAACCGCCGCTGCATTGCATACGTCCCAGCCGGGGGTGCAGTCGTCGCTCACCGCGTGCCTTATCGGACTCGCGTTCGGTCAGTTGCTGGTCGGTCCGATCAGTGACGCACGGGGTCGGCGCGGGCCGTTGATCGCGGGGATGGTGCTGTTCTGTGCCACCTCGTTGCTGTGTGCGATTGCGCCGAATGTGTTGGTATTCGATCTGTTTCGGCTGCTACAGGGGATTGCCGGGGCGGCGGGGATCGTCATCTCGTTCGCCGTTGTCCGCGACGTCTACCACGGTGCCGCGGCCGGAAAGGCGTTCTCGATCCTGCTTGCCGTCAACGGTGTCGCGCCCATTATCGCGCCTGTCGTCGGCGGTCAGTTGTTGCGATTCGTGGACTGGCGTGGCGTGTTTCTGGTGCTCGCCGGACTGGGTGTGGTGTTTCTGGCGCTCGCCTATCGCTGGGTGCCCGAGACCCTGCCGATAGACCATCGTCGCGGCGGCGGACTCGTGATGATGGGGCACGATATGCGGCAGGTGGTGCGGGACCGGTCATTTGTCGGTTATGCGCTTGTTGTCGGATTGTCGTTCGGCGCGATGGTCGCCTATATCTCCGCGTCCTCGTTCGTATTCCAAGAGGTGTACCGGGCGTCGCCGCAGTTGTTCAGCGTCTTCTTCGCGATCAACGGAGCGGGCATCCTGGTTGCCAATGCGCTCAATGCCCGGTTGTTGAATCGACGCACGCCCCGCGCACTGCTGGATATCGGTTTGGTCGGATTGGTGCTCGGCGGTGCGGCGGTACTCGTCGTGGTCGCGGTGGGCAGCCTCGGCCTGTGGTTTCTGGTGCCCGCGCTGTTTCTCATGGTGTCCTCGATCGGATTCATCATGCCGAACGCCACCGCACTCGCGCTCGAACCGCACGGCGAGACGGCGGGCAGTGCCTCGGCCGTGCTCGGGTGCACGCAATTCCTGTTCGGCGCCGTGGTTGCGCCGCTGGTGGGGCTCGGCGGGATCAGTGCGGTCCCCATGGGCATTGTCGCCGTCACTTTGTGCACGCTCGCCGTGGTCGTCCGAACGGTGTTGTGCCGCCCGGAGATTCGTGGCAGCCGTGCTTCGAGAATTCCAGGGAGTCGAAGGCGATGGAACAAGATGTCGTCGTGGTGGGCCTCGCCTGCCGGTACGCGAACGCGCGCGATTCCGGAGAGTTCTGGCGAACGTTAGCGACCGGGCACTCCGACATCGCGGAAGTCGGCCCCGACCAATGGGATCGGGACCGATTCTTCGCGCCGGGCGACCGCAACCCCGGGAAGACCAACACCAAGTGGATGGGCAAGCTTGCTGGAGCGCGCTACTTCGACAACGCGTTCTTCAATCTGTCGCCGCGCGAAGCCGTCGCCATCGATCCGCAGCATCGGCTGCTGATGGAAGAGACGTGGCACTGCATCGAGGACTCCGGGCTGCCGATCGACCTGCTGCAGTCGGGTCGTACCTCGGTGAACGTCGGGCTGATGGCGCAGGACTATCTGATCAAGGGGATCTCCAACAACAAACAGGTCGACGCCTTCGATCCCACCGGCAACTACGCGTGCATCGCGGCCAACCGAATCTCGTTCCTGCTCAACCTGAACGGGCCGAGCAGGACCGTCGACACCGCCTGCTCCGCGTCGCTGGTCGCGCTGGCTCAGGGCCGTGCCGACCTGCTCACCGAGGACTGTGATTTCGCGCTGGTCGGCGGGGTGAACGTGGTCTGCTCGCCGTGGCGGTATCTGGCGTTCTCGCAGTCGCGGATGCTCAGCCCTGATGGGCGGTGCTTCACGTTCGATCGGCGGGCCAATGGTTACGTCCCGGGGGAGGGCGTCGGTGTTGTACTGCTGACCACCCGTGCGAAGGCAGAACGCTTGGGCTGCCACATCTACGGTGTGCTGCGCGGCATCGCTACCAATCACAACGGACACAACCGGAGTCTCACCGCGCCGAGTGTTGCGGCGCAGGCGGACGTCATCAATCGGGCGCTGGCCGCGGCGGGTGTCGAACCGTCGGCGGTGAGCTATGTGGAGGCGCACGGTACCGGTACCAGCCTCGGCGATCCGATCGAGATCGAAGCGTTGAACAGTGTGTACGGCCAGGATCGCAGCTCGCCGTTGGCCGTTGGGTCGGTGAAGACGAACATCGGCCATGTCGAGGCGGGCGCGGGGATGGCCGGGCTGATCAAGGTCCTGCTGATGTTGCGGCACGGTCGTATCGCGCCGACGCTGAACATGGAGATCCACAACCCGTTGCTGCACGCCGTCGGTGCCACCATTCGCTTCCCGAGTGCGCTCGTCGATTGGCCCGCCGAGAACGGTCCGCGCACCGCGGGGATCAGTTCGTTCGGCTTCGGCGGCGTCAATTGCCATGCGGTAGTTCAGGAATACGAAGCTTCGGTCAGCCGTCGCGACTCGGTGCCACAGCGCACGCCCGCGGTGTTCACGTTGGCCGCGAAAACCCCTGACGCGCTGCGCAAGACGCTCGCCGCGTGGGCGGACGAACCGCGTTGGGCCGAACCGGAATTCGTTCCACAGCTGTGCCATGCGGCTAATCAGCGGCTGCTGAGCCTGCCGTATCGGCTCGGGGTTCCGGCCGCGGGAATCGCGGATCTGCTTGCCGCGGTGCGGCGGGGCGAGTTGAGCTCCGTTCGACATGTCGCGGAACAGCCCGAGCCGATGGTATTGCTCGCGCCGTACGACTCGAGCAGTGCCACAGCGGGTTTCCCGGCTGCGACCGTGTCCGACTCGGCGGCCGGTCGAGAGCTGCGTGCGCTGATCGCCGACCGCGACGGTGAGTTCGCCGCGGACGGGCGCCTCACCCGGTTCGTGGCGCACCTCGACGGGCTTGCCGAGCTGACTCGGCGTCGGGTGGCGATCACCGAGGTGGTCGCCCTCGATGCGGTCGGCGCAGCTGCGGCACTGGTGCACGCGCAGGCGATTCCGATGGAGGAAGCAGTCGGCGCTCTGCTAGTCGACGATCCGCTGGTGTTGCAGGCGCCGCCGCAGTACACGGTGCTGGTCGGCGAGGAATGCTTGCTGCCCAACGAGATCGACGCGGACTACCTGCGCGACCTGGTGACCGGCTGTGCCAGCACGCTGACCGAGGTCACGCCGTATATCACGCAGGCAGCTCTCCTACTCGACCATCAACACACCTTCGCCCGCGCACTCGGCCGCTGGGAGCAGTTGCTG
This sequence comes from Nocardia sp. CA-128927, assembly GCF_050955855.1. Lineage (NCBI taxonomy): Bacteria > Bacillati > Actinomycetota > Actinomycetes > Mycobacteriales > Nocardiaceae > Nocardia > Nocardia sp. CA-128927. The sequence continues at coordinate 2,871,851 of NZ_CP192087.1, forward strand.
TCCGCCCGAAGCTTTTCGGTGGTCGACGCGATCCGCCGGTTCGGTCAGGTGGCGCCTGAACTGACTCCGGAACAGCTTGCGGTGCTCGCCCTAGCGATCAATGTGGCGGCAGGCGAGATCGACCGTGCCTGGGGTTTGACGCCGCCCGGTTGGCTGCCGCCCGCGACGGCGGAGCTGGCCGTGCTGATCTGTGACGGCATCGTGGACCGAAGTGATGCCGTGGCAGCACTTTTCGGGGACGCTGACCTGACTGCTCTTGCGGACAGTGCGCGCGGTCGGTCGGTGGTTCGATCGTCGCGGCTCACCCGATTCGGTGCGTTGACGACGCGGACCGAGGAAGCCTATTTCGCCCGTCGGCTGGAGCTTCCTGTTCCCGGCGCGGACCTGGCCGCCGCCGCTGCCACGCTCATCGAACGGTCGTCGGCCGTGGTCGTGCTCGGACCGTTCGATGGGGGTGCGGCGCTCGGCGTCGTGCAGATGCCCGACGGCGATCCGCGCACCATGACCGCCGCACTCCTCGAACTGTGGTTGCGTGGTTGCGATATCGATTGGGCCGGACCCCAGCTCGACGAAACGCCTCGGCTTCCAGGATTGCCCGGCTACGTCTTCGACCAGCATTCGTTCTGGCACGAGGACACTGATCTCCGCATCGATGGTCAGGTGCCCGACACGTCGCAGGTGACCGCTGCGCCGGTCGCGCAAACCACCTCTCCATCAGTACGGCGAGCCTCGGAATCGAGCGGCGACGGTTCGGCCGGTCCTGACTCGGTTGCATTCGTGGGGAAGGCAGCGGTGGCGCCGGCTCCGACGGTCGACGGGGAGGCGGTGGTCGGGGCGCGACTGGAACAGCTCCTGATCGATCTGATCGCCGAGGCAACCCGGCTGCCCCGCGAGAATCTCCGCACGGCAACCGAATTCGCGGAAATCGGGATCGATTCCCTGATCATCCACACTCTCAACCTGCAACTCTCCGAACGATTCGGCGACATCGCCGCGACCCTGTTCTTCGAATGCCGCAATATCGGAGAGGTCGCGGGTCGAATCCAGCGCGACTATGCCGACGGTGTCAGCAAGTACTTCGGCTCGGCTTCCGCAGCGGCGCTGACGTCCGTCCCCGGAGCGGTGCCGGGAACCGTAGTGGCACCTGGACTCACAGCGGTACCCACACCCGCACCCGGAGCGGCAGTCGCGCCTGCAGTGGCACCGGGCCCTGCACCCGCAGCGGCACCCGCGACCACAGTCCCGCCCGTACTCGCGTCGGCTGGGCCGTCCGCGCTCGCAGCACAGGCCAGCGCGCTCGTACCTGAACTGGCTTCTGGGGTTGCGGTACCGCCGGGCGAACGGTCCGTTGCACGGCAGCGCATTCGGCGTGAGCCAGCTGACGACGGCATTGCCGTGATCGGGTTCGACGCGAGGTTTCCCGGGGCTGACTCGGTGCCCGAGTTCTGGCAGAACCTCTGTGACGGAGTTGATTCCATTGCCGAGATTCCGGTCGAGCGCTGGGATCATGCTCGGTACTTCGATCCGCGGCGCAATGTGCCTGGCAAGGTGTACTCGAAGTGGGGCGGATTCCTTTCCGACGTAGACCTATTCGATGCGGCGGCATTCGGGATCGCGCCGGTCGAGGCGGCTTTCATGGACCCGCAGGAGCGGTTGTTCCTCGAGGCGACCCGCGGCTGCCTGGAGGTCGCGGGGTACTCGCGGGAGCGGATCAGCGCGGAGCACGACAACGAGGTCGGCGTTTACGTCGGCGCAAGCTTCAACAACTACCAGCTCGTGCAGCATGAGGTCGGGGACGCGAATTCCTACGTGCCGATCAACTCGCAGACCTACGCGGTGGCAAACCGGGTGTCGTATCTCAACGACTTCCGTGGACCCAGCCTGACTTTGGACACTGCGTGCTCGTCGTCGCTGTACGCACTGCACCTGGCGTGCGAAAGTCTGCGCCGCGGCGAGTGCTCTCTTGCGGTTGCTGGCGGTGTGAACCTCACGCTGCATCCGTCGAAGTACCAGATGCTGGCTCAGTACCAGTTCCTCTCCTCAGATGGTCGCTGCCGTGCCTTCGGTGAAGGGGGCGACGGCTACGTTCCGGCCGAGGCTGTTGGAGCGTTTCTGCTGAAACCGCTGGCAGACGCGGTATGTGACGGCGACCGGGTCTACGGCGTGATCCGGGGGAGTGCGCTCACCCACGGCGGCCGGACCAACGGATTCACCGTACCGAGCCCGGCAGCACACACCACCGCCATCGAACGAGCGCTGCGGCAGGCCCGCTGGACTCCCGACACGATCACCTACTTCGAGGCACACGGCACCGGCACCCGACTGGGCGATCCAGTCGAAATCGCCGCCATCCGTTCCGCTTTCGAGACCGCAACGCCGCGACGCCAGCACTGCGCGATCGGTTCGGTCAAATCGAACATCGGGCACGCCGAAGCGGCCGCCGGTGTCGCCCAGCTGGCCAAGGTGCTCCTGCAACTACAGAACCGCACACTGGTCCCCTCGCTACTGCACGCCGAGCGCACCAACCAGGCCATCGATTTCGCCAATTCCCCGGTCTACGTCCAACAAACCCTCGAAGACTGGGACCCCGCCCAGATGGGCGCGGGCACCACCCCGCGTCGCGCGGGACTGTCATCGATCGGTGCAGGCGGCACCAATGTTCATGTCCTGATCGAGGAGCACCAGCCATGAGTACACCCGTGCCCCGATACGTCATCGGCGTCTCCGCCCGAACCGCGGAAACCCTTGCAGCTCAGGCCGACACACTCGCCACCTATCTGGACTCGACCGAACGAGACCCCCGCCGTGCGGCATTCGCCGGCACCGTGACACTCGCGTCCGTCGCCAAAACCTTGTTGCGCCGACGAGAGACCTTCCCCCACCGCTTCGCGTTCGTAACGGCCACGTTGGCCGAAGCAGTCGAGTCCCTGCGCTTCTTCGCCGAACACCCGGACAGCGGAAACCGACTACGCGGAAAGGGAATCTACGCCAACCGGGTCGAGATGACCCTGTTCAACGACGGGTTGGCCGCAGACCAGGAGTACGTACGGCAGCTGGCAGCCGACGGATGCTACGACCGCCTGGCCGCCCTGTGGACGGTTGGCTTTCCGATCAACTGGAGCGTCGTCCACCCGGAATTGGACGTGGAGCTACCCGCCTACCTACCTCCGACCCCGTTGTCACGTCGGCGATTCTGGCCCGCACCTGCCACGAACGGACGCGCGGACCAGAATTTGCCGCAGCAGCCCGGACCGACGACAGGACAGACTCCGTCGGCCCGCGCCGACGTTCCCACCGCCTCGACCGGTTTGCCCGCAGCGACCCCTGCGACCGAATCGCCCGCAACCGTCGCGGCAGCCCCTTCCACCACCACCGCCGCGGTCGCGCCGACCGCGTGGATTGAAGCGGTTGTCCCAACTCGTGCGGCAGCTGTGACAGCCGCGACCGCCTTGTCTGGCGCGACCGCCGCGACGATCGCATCGGGTGCGCCGGAGAGCACCACCGGTGACCTGCGCTCGGAGCTGGTTGATCTGCCGTCGACGCTGCGCCGCCAACTTCTGCGCACGCGATTGCAGGGGTGGATCGGTGGTGCTCTTGCCTACTCGGGTGGGGAGTTGCCCGCTGTGGACCTGGGGTTCTTCGACATCGGGATGACGTCGATTCATCTTGCCGACGTTCGTGCTCAGATTTCTGCCGCGCTGGGGTTCGAGCCTGACGAGACGACCGCGTTCGACTACCCGACGATCACGGAGTTCGCCGACTATCTCGAGCGTGAGCTCGATGGTGCGGTTGCCCAGCCGGTTTCGGCACCACAGTTACCACCGGTACGTGTCGAGGACACCTCGGACGGCGAGAACGTCCTTACCGCATTGGATTCCGCTGCCATCGACGATCTGTCGCCGGTGGAGCTCGAGCGCGTTCTTACCGCGATCCTCTGACGCCCGGCTATTCGATCGAGGAACACAGATGACACCCGAAGAAGAGAATGGGCAGCTCAGAGCTCTGTTGCGGAAGTCGCTCGCGACGATTCGAGAGCTGAACCAGGAGGCTGCGGCCGGCACCGGTGCGGCGGCGCCCGTTGCCATCATTGGTACGGCGTGCGAACTTCCGGGCGGTGCGGATTCGCCGGAAGCGTTCTGGGAGTTGTTGAACTCCGGAAAGTCTTGCGAGCGTGATGCTCCCGCGAGTGAGTGGCTGCGGAATGTGCACAGCCAGTACTTCGCGCAGCATCCTGCGGCGGCGGCCTATGCGCCTGCTTACTATCTCGATCGCGACGTAATGCGTTTCGATCCACGGCCTTTCAACATCTCGCCGAATGAGGCGCGCGAGATGGATCCGACTCAGCGGTTGGCGTTGAAACTCACCACCCAGGCGCTGGAACGGGCGGGGTACAACCCCTGGCGCATGACGGGCAAGGTCGGCGTCTACTTCGGGGTGATCGGCGGCGAATACGGCGCGCTGGCCCGAAAGTCCGCGGAGCCGGGGCATTACGTGGCGACCGGCACGCTCGACAGCGTGGTGTCCGGGCGGATCAGCCACACTTTCGACTTCTCCGGGCCCGCGCTGTCCATCGATACCGCGTGCTCGTCGTCCCTGGTTGCCTTGCATCTGGCCTGCGACGGCATCCGCAACGGTGACTGTGACGTTGCGGTGGTCGGCGGGGTGAATCTGCTGCTCGATCCGTCGGTGGTGGGCGCGCTGGCCGGATTCGGCGCGCTGTCGCTGGACGGCCGCTGCCACCCGTTCACCGGCGAGGGCCAAGGATACGGTCGCGGCGAGGGCGGAGCCGTCGTCGTACTGAAGCGGTTGGCAGACGCCGAGATCGACCGCGACGACGTACTCGCGGTGGTGCGCGCCACCGCCGTCAACCACGACGGCCGGTGCAGCGGCCTGACGGTGCCGAACGGACGAGCACAGCGGCACCTGCTAACCGAGGCCCTGCGAAAGGCGGGGCTCCGCGGATCCGACGTGGACTACCTCGAAACCCACGGAACCGGAACACCATTGGGTGACCCGATCGAGATGACAGCGGCCAGCGCGGCCTACTGCCAGGACCGTCCGGCAGACCGGCCGCTGATCGTCGGATCCAACAAGGCGCAGATCGGCCACCTGGAGGCCGCGTCCGGCCTGGCATCACTGCTCAAAGTGGTTCTGGTGCTGCAACATCGCCGTATCCCCGCGCAACCGGGATACGACGCGCTCAGCCGCACGATCGACTTCGAGAAGCTGGGTCTGCGGGTCCCCGACGCCCACCTGGGCGTCCCTGGACGTGAATTGGTCGCCGCAGTCAGCTCATTCGGATTCAGCGGAACCAACGCGCACGTCGTGATCGGCAGCCCCGAAGAACGAGCACGCACAGCGGGCACCGAGCACCGCACGCATGCATTGCTACTCGGCGCCCGGTCCGCGAACACGTTGGCCACCACCATCGATGACGCGGTGCGATACCTCCATGCCACGCCCGACGCGGAGGCCGAAGACGTGTGCTTCACCTACGCCACCGGCCGCCCACACGGCCCCTACCGCACCTACGTGACGGGCACGAATCGCGACGAACTGCTCGACGCACTCGAAACCTTGGCGTCCACTCCGCATTTCACCACCCGATCCCAGCTGACCCGAACCGGTCCACTGAAGCCGGTCTTCATCCTCGCGGGACTCATTCCGCAGCAACCGGATCCACGCGCGGACGCCTGGTACCGCTCGTTCACCGGATTCCGCAGCGGCTTCGATGCCGTCGCCACCGCATGGACGGCGCACCGCGGCACGCCACTACCAAGGGGGACCCGCACCGACAGCCCGGTCGAGGCCGCCTGCCACCAACTAGCCGTACTGTCCGGCCTGATCCGAATGTGGCGCAGCTTCGGCATCGAGCCGGAGATCTGGTGCCCCGACGGCATCGGCATGTACGCGACGGCCATCGAAACCGGTGCGCGCAGCGCGGATTGCATCGTCGGCGAACTGATCGCCCTGTTCGCTGCCACACGGGATGAGCCGACATTCCATACATCGACCGGCATTGCCGCGCTACGGATTCCGGCGGGAACGGGCTCGTCATCACTAGAACCCGCACAGGATTTCCGTTTCGAGGCCGCCGTGATCTGCCCGGCCACCGGCGAATTCCTCAGCCCACGCAAGGCACTCGAACCCGACTACTGGCGACAAGCCGCACAGGCCGAGCCTGACCTCGCCCGCACCGCGCGCCTTTGCGTCGGCCACGAGGCACGGGTGGCCGTCGTGCTCGGCCTCGAATCGGCACCGACCCGGACGATGGCCGCCGCACTCTCCGTGGTCGATCTCGCCCCGGACACGGACGCGCTGCTGTCAGCCCTGGTGCGCCTGTACGAACTGGGCGCGGAGGTCGACTGGGCGGCCTGGTACGAGGGCACCGCGGCGCATCGTGTCCAGGTGCCCACCACGGCCTACGAAGAGTCGACCTACGTCCTCGAGACGCTTCAGCAAGAGCCGACCGCCGTACCCCTCGGTGACCCACTGGAACCTCGCATCCATCCCTCGCGCCGCGGCAGCTCCGAACTGGACTTCGTACTCGCCAGCAGCACACTCCCGCTCGCCGACACCCACAACATCGTGCACATCGGCTATTTCGTCGAGATGGTGCTCCGCGCGTCCGCCAGGCTCGCCCCAGACGCCCGCTTCGACATCGCGGAGATGACCTTCAGCACCGCACTCGTCGTCTCGGACAAGCCGGTTTCGGTGCGGCTGGTCTTCGACGACATCGACTCCACCGCACCACGATTCAGCTTCCATTCGCTGGTCGACCCGGACACCAATCGCTGGCGCACCCATGTCTCGGGCGCACTCGCGAAGCGCTCCGACCCGCCGCCGGTCCTTGCCGAAATCACCGGCGCAGCGGCCGGATTCGACACCGCGTACACAAGTTCCGAGTTCTATGCCGCCATGCACAACCGCGGCCTGCGGTTGGGGCCGAGCGTCCGCTCCGTCGGCGCGGTGCGCCGCTCCGGCACCGTCGCGATTGCCGACATCGATCCCGCGCACGTCGTCCGCACAGCAGCGGCGACCCGCGTCGCTCCCGGCATCCTCGACGCGTGCGCGCAGGTATTCCACGTCCTCATGCCGGACGTCGTGCCGGCGACCGCCGCGTTCATGGTCGAACGGATGGCGGGTGTGATCGTCCGCCCCGGCGAGCCGGTAGCGCCGCACACGATTCGCGTCGACGGCGTCCACCTCGCCCCCGACGGCAAGAGCGTGATCGGCCGATTCGCGCTGCTGGACGCCGACGCCGCCACGATCGTCGAATGCCAGGCCTGCACGGTCCGCTGGATCGACAGCGGCATCGACTCGGTGATCGCCGCCTCGGACGCCGCCGCGGACACACTGCGGCTGTCCGTGGACGAGATCGCCGAGATCAGCGCAGCACCCAAGTCCACCGCACAAGGTCTGCTCGAGGCCTCGATAGGCCGCTTGATCGCCGAACTCACCGGCCTCCCGGCCGCCGAGATCAGCGCCGCCGACACAACCGCCGCGCTCGGCATCGACTCGATCCAGGCGACCCGGCTGTATCGAGCGTTGGAACCGATCAACCCACGCGAGCGCGTCGAGCTCGGCGATCTCGTGCAGGGCATCGCCATCGCCGAACTGGCGGTCCGTTTACGCACAGACACCCCCGAAAGCTCCTCGCCACCTGAGGAACTCCGCGCCGTCACCGCGAAACCGTATCTCCCGCCACGCAATTCCGACGCCCCACTGCGCCTGCTCTGCATCCCTTACGGCGGCGGCAGCACGCTGCTGTTCCACGGCTGGCAATCCCACCTACCCGGCGACATCGAGGTATGCCCGGTTGCATTACCCGGCCGCGGCACTAGACTCGCCGAACCGCTGGTGCCCGACGTCTATCGCATCGTCGAAGAACTGACCGACGAAGTACTCCGCTCCGGCGACGGCCCGTTCGCACTCTATGGCCACAGCGCGGGCGGATTGATCAGCTACCTGCTGACCCTCCGGCTGCGCGAACGCGGCCATCCCGGACCCCGGCACCTGTACATCGGCGCATTCAGCAGCCCCGACCACACCGGCAACCCCTTCTACCTCGCTTGCCGAGAAGAGCTACGGCAAGCGGGCTACCCGGATCTGCCGAGCGACAAGGAAATCCGCGACCTCACCGATCCACGGCTCGAAACCCTCGCCGGACTACTGCGCTTCCCCGCCCCCGATGCTGACGCCGCATTCCTGCGGATGGCATTGCCCATCCTGGCCAACGACATTCGCATGGTCGGCAGCTTCCGCCAGACCGAAGCGAAGGTGCTGGACGTGCCGATCACCGCCCTGCACGGCCGCAACGACGATCGCGTCACGGAAGCGAACATGCGCGGCTGGTCCGCATGGACCTCCTCCGATTTCGACCTGCACGTGCTGGACGGCGACCACTTCTTCCTGCACCCCGAGCAACGCCGCGACGACGTGCTGAACATTCTCACAAGGGGTGCCCGATGAATGGATTCGACACCCCGCCAACGCAATACGAGGCGATCATCATCGGCGCCGGACCCGTCGGCCTCTTCACCGCCGTACTGCTCGGCCAGTACGGCGTGCACACACTGGTCGTGGAGCGCAGGCAGCAGATGTACACCTACCCGCGCGCAATCGGCATCGACGACGAAACCATGCGCGCCATGCAGACAACCGGCATCGCGGAAACCCAACTGCCGCAACTGCGATACTCACCGACCATCGAATACCTCTCCCCGGTGGGCTATTCCCGCTTCCAACCGCCCGACACTCCGGGCCCCTTCGGCCATCCGTTCCTCGCCACCTTCCTCCAGCCACGCCTGGAAGCCGGCCTGCGCGCCCGATTGGCCGACCTACCCTCGGTCGAATTGCGCGAGGGCATCGAATTCGTCGACTTCGACGAGGCGGGCGGCATCGTCACCCTGATGCGCGACGCGGACGGTCAGGATCTACGCGCGTCCGCCCGCTTCCTGCTGGCCTGCGACGGCGGCCGCAGCCGCGTCCGCCAGCAACTGGGCGTGGAACTCCTCGGCGACACCCAGGAGGAGAAATGGCTGGTGGTCGACGTGCGCGATGACGACATCCTCGCGGCCGCCATGGGGAGTCTGCACCAAGACACCGCCGATCAGCCCATGGTGTCGATCTCCCTGCCGGAGGGATTGCGCCGCATCGAATGCCGACTCTCCGCCGCGGCCGCCCGAGCTGAAACCGTTGGGCCGAAACTCATTCAAGACGCACTGCGACCTTTGATCGCCGATCACCCGGTCGACGTCGTGCGAGCCGCCGTGTACGAACGTTACTTCCGGCACGCCGAACAGCTGCGCGACGGAAACGTCTTCCTGCTCGGCGACGCCGCACACCTCGTCCCGCCCTACGGCGGCCAGGGCCTGTGCTCCGGCGTCCGCGACGCGATCAATCTGTCCTGGAAGATCGCCTTCGTGCTCCAGGGCCGGCTACCCGCCGACATCCTGCACAGCTACGACATCGAGCGCGGCGGCCACCTCGCACGCACCGTGGCCTTCGTCCGGCACCTGGCCCGCCGGATCGAGGGCGACAGCGGCGAGGCCCCGGACGCTCGCGAACTGTCGGTGGAAGATCAGCGCCGCGCCAAGCCTGCCCCCGAGTACGAGCTCGGCTTCTTCGACGAAAAGGCGTGCGGCGGAAAGATGTTCCCGCAACCCGTGGTGCTGTACGAGGGCACCGCGCAACCGCTGGACAACTTCCTCGGTCATGGCTTCGCGGTACTGGCGCGAACACACAGCCGCATATCCGCCATCGGATGGCGCGCGCTGCTCGGTGCCGACACGGTGGTCGTCCAGGTGCGTGCCCACGGCGAGCCGAGTAAACGAGAACCCGGAGTACAAGTGCTCGACGACCCCACCGGTGACCTGGTCCGCGCCATCGGCGACGCCGACTTCGTGGTGCTGCGCCCGGACCGATTCGTGTTCGCCGCCTACCGCGACGCCATGGCCCCGCGAATCGCCGAGTGCCTGTCGGCCTGGCAGCTATCCGGCGGAGGTGTGCGGTGATCGAAAGTTATAACGGCACAGGGCAGGTCGACGTTCTGATTGTCGGCGCGGGCCCGGTCGGTCTCACCATGGCCTTGGCGCTGGCCAACAACGGCGTGCGGTTCCGGATCGTCGACAAGCTCGACCGCTGGTCGGATCTGAGCAAGGCGATGACGCTGACACCACGGACGCTCGAGTGCTTCCGGATGCTCGGCGTCGCCGACCGCTTCCTGGAGGAGGGCATCCTCTCCCGCCGCATCCACCACTACACCGAACGCCGAAACCCCATCGCCGTCACCGATCTGGCTCAGCTCGACGGCGAATTCCACGGCGTGCTGCACCTCAGCCAGCGCAGGACGATCGAAATTCTCACCGCCGCACTGGCCGAGCGCGGCATCCACGTCGAGCGCGGCCTCGAACTCACGGAGATCGAGCAGTCCGGGAAGCGCCATGTCGCTACCCTCACCGCGGCCGACGGTGCTGTCACGACGGTCGAAACGCGCTATGTGGTTGGGGCGGACGGCAGCCGGAGCCGGGTGCGGGATGTGATCGGAACGGCCTTCGACGGTGAAGAGCAGTCTGAGACGTTCATCATGGCCGACATCGAAATGGCCGGTTTCCCTTACCATCCCGAGGACCGCCACGCGTTCTATCTGGACGAGGGCACCTTCTTCACCATCCTGCCGATCGACGGCCGCTACTTCCGCCTGATCTCCACCTCCCGCACCGCGTCCGCGGCAGTCGACGAGGAATTCATCCTGCGTCGATTCGACGAACTGCTGCACACCGTCGGCCTCGCACACGTCAAACTCGGTGATCCATTCTGGCTCACCCGCTTCAATCCGCGCCAATACCTAGCCGAACGACTGCAGGTGGGCGGCATCTTCCTCGTCGGCGATGCCGGGCACATCCAAAGCCCCATCGGCGCACAGGGATTGAACACCGGCATCCAGGACTCGATGAACCTGGCCTGGAAGCTCGGCAGCAGCCTGCGCCACGGCGGCACCGCGGTGCTGCGCAGTTATCACGACGAACGACATCCGGTCGCCCAGCGCCTCTTCGAATACAACAACATGCTCAGCGAACGTATCTTCGGCCGCAACCGTCTCAAACGACAGTTGCTGCGCTATCAGAACTATCTGCTCCGCCTGCCCAAGTACCACGCCGAAGAACTGGCGAAGGTCAGCCAATACCGGGTCGGCTATCCCGCGGGCGGCCTCTTCGCGCGCCCCGCACCGGGGAGCACGCCGGGTGGGCCGTGCGTGCGCGTCGGAGAACGTATGCCGCACTGCGTCTTCGAAACCGCGAGCGGTCACTCGCTCCGACTCCTGGACGAACTGGGCGCACATCGGCACGTCCTGCTCGTCTTCGCCGGTGAAGATACCTTCCCGCCGGAAACGTTCACGGCGCCAGTCGGTACGGAGACTGCCAGCTATGTCGTCTACGACAGGCCGTCGCCGCGACAGAAGTACCGGCGACCGGAGGGCAGCAACGTATTGTTCGACGTTTCCGGACGCTGGCGCACGCAGCTGGAGGTGCCGCCACACACCGGCGTGCTGATCCGCCCCGACGGCTATGTGGCGACGGTATTCCGGCTCGAAGATCAGCGCACCCTCGAAACCTATTGGGAACTGCTCACATCCACCACACCGCACACCGAGGACGGACTATGAAGGCACTGCGTTTCGACCAGCTCGGCTCACTCGACGCCCTGGCCCTCGCGGAAGTGCCTAGGCCAGAGGCGGTCTCGGGCGAGGTCGTCGTGCGCATCCACGCCGCCGGAGTCAACCCGAGCGACTTCAAGAACGTGCTCGGCAAGTTCCCGTACACAACCGTGCCGCGCACACCCGGCCGCGACTTCGCCGGTGTCGTCGTGGACGGCCCCGCCGGGCTGATCGGCCAGGAAGTCTGGGGCAGCGGCCGCGAACTCGGGTTCGTCCGTGATGGCTCGCACGCCGAATACCTCGCGTTGCCCGCGGCCGGTGCGGCACGCAAACCCACCACCCTGTCCTTCGCCGAGGCCGCCGCCTCCGGTGTGCCGTACCTGACCGCCTGGGAGGCCGTCGAACGCATCGGCGTCGACGCGGACACCAGCCTGGTCCTCATCGGCATGGGCGCGGTCGGCACCGCCGCCTACCTGCTCGCCACCGCCCGCGGCGCGGATGTCGTTGTCGGCGTGCGCCGTTCGGTACACGCCGACGAACTACGCGCCCGCGGCATCGAGGCGATCGTGCTGGACGACACCGAGAAGTTCGCCGCACAGGTCCGTGACCGCTTCCCCGACGGCGCCCAGGCCGTGTTCGACACCACCGGCTTCTGGCTGCCCGCGGCGATCACCGCGCTCGGCACGGGCGGCCACATCGCGGTGATCGCCGCACCCGCGGACGGGCACGAGCGGGTCCCGGTGCTCGACCTCTACCGCCGTGGCGGCACCCTCGTCGGCGTCAACTCGGCCAGGCACGACACCATCGCCAGCGCGGCTTCGCTCAACAGCCTCGGCGAGCTGTTCGAGTCGGGCGCCCTGCCGGTGCCGACGGGGATCGTCGCACGCCCACTCGACGCAGCAGTCGAGACCTATCGCGAACTGGCCGCGGGTGCGAACGACAAGTTCGTCTTCACCAACCTCAGCGACTGACCGACGGAGCACCGAACGATGCCTGTATTCGTCTTCCCCGGCCAGGGCTCGCAATTCCCCGGCATGGGCAAGGAACTGTTCGACGAGTTCCCCGACCTCATGCGCGAGGCCGACGCGGTTCTCGGCTATTCGGTGCGCGACGTGTGTATGGAGCCCGGCGGGGCGCGCCTAGCGCAAACCCGATACGCCCAACCCGCCATCTACACGGTGAATGTCTTGACCTACTTACGTTTTCAACGCCAGTCGGCACTGCGGCCGTCGTATCTGCTCGGCCACAGCCTGGGGGAGTACTGCGCGCTGTTCGCGGCAGGCGCATTCGACTTCACCACGGGGCTCGAACTCGTTGCTCGCCGCGGTGAATTGATGGCCGAGGCCGACGGCGGCGCCATGGCCGCGGTGGTCGGCCTCACTGCCGAACAGGTCGAAGCCGCCGCCGCGGGCAGACCCGACGGCATCTGGCTGGCGAACCTGAACACCCCGGACCAGGTGGTGATCTCCGGCAGCACCGAGCAAATCCGTTCGGCGCGTGACCATTTCCTCGCCGCGGGCGCGACCCGCTATGTGGTGCTGCCGGTCAGCGGGGCCTTCCACTCACCGCTGATGGCAGCCGCCCAGGCGCGATTCGAAGAGGTCCTGGTTGCCGCACCGATCCGCGACCTCCGAATTCCTGTGGTCGCCAACCTGACCGGCGAACTCCACGCCGACGCCGGGCTGCGAAACTCGCTCGCCGCGCAGATCTCCGCGCCGGTCCGCTGGGCCGACAGCATCCGATTGTTGTTGCACCGCGGCGAGACCCGATTCATCGAAACCGGCGCCCGCCGCGTGCTCACCCCGATGATCGAGAAGATCGCGGCCTGAACGCGGCTACTTCTCGAACTGCGCGCGCTTCCAGTCACCGTACGGCTCATCGCGTTCCCGCACTGCCTCGCGGAAACCGGTAGTGGCCGAACGTAATTGGAACGCATAACCCTCGCGGGTGTGCCGGGAGATGCCGTCGAAGACGGTGCTGATCATGCCGGAGTTCGCCACCCCCTGCGCGAGCAATGCGCTGTTGAGCGCCAGTTTCGCCATCACCAGCTGGTTGATCGGCATCCGGGCGATGCGTTCGAGCAATGCCTCGGTGCGCTCGTCGAGCTCGTCGGCGGGCGTGGATTCGACCGCGAGGCCCCACTCCTCGGCCTGCTTGCCGGACAGGCAGTCGCCGGTGAAGAGCAGCCGCTTGGCGCGCTGGTCGCCGAGTCGGTGCGCCCACATGCCCGCGGCCGGGATGCCCCAGACCCGGGTGGGCGGGTAGCCGATCTTGGTGTCGTCGGCGCAGATGATCTGGTCGGCGTAGAGCGCGATATCGGTGCCGCCCGCGACGGCGAAGCCGTGCAGCTTGGCGACCGTCGGCTTGTTGGCGTGCAACAGGCTGGCGAAGCCGCGGTTGAACCGGCTCATCATCGCGTAGTCGACCATCGGGTCCCAGGTGCCCCAAGGATTGTGATTGCGGGCCTGGACCACGGGATCGAGCACGGTGCCGGTGGGCGAATCCGCGGACTCGCCTGGATCGAATCCGCTCTCGGCGAAGAGCGACAGATCGTATCCGCCGCAGAATCCTTTACCGCGCCCGGAAACCACCATCACGTGCACGCGCGGATCGAGATCGGCCCGCTCTACCGCGTGCGCGAGCTCGACGGGGGTGTCGGAGGTGATCGCGTTGCCGTGTTCGGGGCGGTTGAAGGTGATCCGCGCGATCCGGCCGGTGACCTCGTAGGTCAGCGTGCGATAGCTGATTTCCGTCGGCGGCAGCGCGCGGTCGGCCCACGGCGAATCGGGCGCTTCGGTAAGTCCCTCATACCAAGCGGCCGGGCGGGTGCCGGAGTGATTCTCGAAGTCTGACAAGAGAGGGTTTCCTGACTACGTCGGGGGACGGCGAACTTCCCACTGATATTACATACTTGTGTCAATTGACGGAGCGCTGTAATACTGATTTTATGCCCACCCACGCGGTCACGAACCAAGTTCCCCCGCTCGTCGACTACGACGCCGCCGAGCAGCCGGTGCTGCTCGAGGCGCTGCGCCGCGCGGGCGCCCAGCACGCCCTCGATGAGCTGCACGAGATCGGACGGCTGGCCGGCAGTGCCGAAGCCATCGAGCTCGGTGATCTCGCCGAGGCACATCCACCGACGCTGAAGACGCACGATCGTTATGGCAACCGAATCGACGAGGTCGTTTACGACCCCAGCTATCACCAGTTGATGACCCATGCCGTCGGCTTCGGCCTGCACGGCGCGGTGTGGGCGGACACGCGGCCGAACCCGCATCTGACGCGGGCCGCGAAATTGAGCGTGTGGGGTCCGGTCGACGCGGGCCACGGCTGCCCGATCTCGATGACCTATGCCGTTGTTCCGGCGCTGCGTGCCGCCCCCGAACTCGCCGCACAGTACGAACCCCTGTTGTGCGCAAAGGAATACGACCCCGTTCTGCGTGCGCCGCTGTCCAAGCGCGGTTTGATCGCCGGGATGTCGATGACCGAAAAGCAAGGCGGCTCGGACGTTCGGGCGAATACGACCGCCGCCACCCCGATGTCCGACGGAACCTACCGGATCACCGGGCACAAGTGGTTCACTTCCGCGCCGATGTCGGACGTTTTCCTGGTGCTCGCGCAGGCACCCGGCGGACTTTCCTGCTTCTTCGTCCCGCGCGTGCTGCCCGACGGCACCCGCAATACCTTTGCGCTGCAACGGCTCAAGGACAAACTGGGCAATCACTCCAATGCCAGCAGCGAGGTCGAATACGACAACACCGTCGGCTGGCTGGTCGGCGCCGAAGGTCGCGGCGTGCCGACGATTATCGAAATGGTGAACCTGACCCGGCTGGACTGCACCATCGGCACCGCTACCGCGATGCGCACCGGTGTCGCCGCGGCGGCGCATCATGCCGCACACCGCAGCGCTTTCGGTGCGACGCTGGCCGATCAGCCGTTGATGCGAAATGTGCTCGCCGATCTCGCAATCGAGGCGGAGGCGGCGACCACGGTCGCAATGTGGCTGGCCGATCTCACCGATCGGGCGACGGCCGGGGTGGACGGGGCCGACCAGTTGCGCCGAATCGCGTTGGCGGTGAGCAAATACTATGTGTGCAAACGCGGCCCGATCCATGCCGCCGAAGCGCTGGAATGCTTGGGCGGCAACGGTTATGTCGAAGAATCGCGGATGCCCCGGCTCTATCGGGAAGCTCCGTTGATGTCTGTCTGGGAAGGATCCGGCAATGTCGCCGCGCTGGATACGCTGCGCGCGATGGCCAAACAACCGGAAACCCTCGGCGCCTTTTTCGACGAAGTCAAACGCGCCGCGGGCGCCGACACGCACCTCGATGCCGCGATCGTCCGGCTCGAACAGCAATTCGGTGACTTCGACACCATCCAGCATCGCGCCCGCCGCATCGTCGGCGATATGGCGCAGGTACTTCAGGCGTCGCTGCTTGTTCGCTACGGTCATCCGGCGGTCGCGGACGCGTTCACCGTCAGCAGGCTCGGTGGTGAGCACGGCGACGTTTTCGGCACGCTACCGACAGGTATCGATAGCGCCGCGATCATTCAGCGGGCAACACCCAAGACGGGCAACTGAATCCGACCGGCACAGTTCATCGATCGGCACTACACATCCGTTGTGACGAGCAGGTGCTCCGCGAATGCCATGAATTCGGTTCGGAACGCCGCATATTCGGCCCGCAGGCGCAACCCCGGCCAGCCGGCGGGGAGCAGCGGATCGGGCAGCAGTGGGTCGTCGAGAATATGCCGCACCGCCGCTGCCGCCACCTCGAACCGCGCCCGCAACGAGGACGAACTCGCGAACTCGCGGAGCAACAGCTCCGCGTCGCGAGCCCAAAGCTGTGGTGCGAAAAGGGTTTCCGCCATCGCAACCGGTGAATCCTGTGGTGCGGCGGTGAACACGGAAACTCGTCGACTGGCATCCGGCCCGAGAACGATCTCGATGTTCGCGGGCCGGGTCCACACACCTTCGCGCAATTCGCCGAGTTTGCGGGAGCGCATCGTGTCCCGGAAGGCGGTGCGCGCAGGCGCGTCGTCGCCGACGGCCGTCACCACCGCCAAAAACCATTCGCCGTCCCAGGTTTTCACTACGGGACTCACCGCGGCGTCCTGCCTGCGCTGTCGCTCGATCAACCGATCCGAGAGCCGATACACACCATTCGCGCGTTCCAGATCACCCATGGCAACCATCCGGGTCAGCGCAACCCGCACAGCAGATTGCTGCAACCCGAGTTCCTCGGCCACCGAAACGATCCAGCTGACCGGCGCCTCCGCCGGATGCGCGCCGAGCAACGCACTCAGAATTGCCGACCGAGCGGTCAGCTTCCGCACGCGCATCGCCACACACCCCGTCCTATCCGAGTCACCGTCGGTCGAACTCCGGCGGCCGAACCCGGAATTCTACAGACGAGCTCGCCACGACCCCCGCGAGACATCGCCTGCCCGAAGTCCGCGGCGACCGCCGTGAACTGGCGATGTGTCGGATCGAGGCACGAATCCCGTGGTACCGCTAGTTCGCGTTGTTATATGCCGCGACAATGTCGGCGGGGATCCGGCCGCGCGTCGATACGTTGTGCCCGTGCTTCCTGGCCCATTCGCGGATCGCGGCTGTTTGCTCGCGATCGGTCGCGGAAGTCGCTTTGCCGGTGCCTTTCCGCTTCGCCCGACCAGTCTTGCGCGCCTTTTCCGCCCACGGCTCCAGCGTCACGCGCAGCTTGCCCGCGTTCTTGGTGGACAGATCGATCTCGTAGGCCACGCCATCGATCGAAAATTGAACTGTTTCATTCGCTTTCGACTTGCCGTCGTAGTCGTCGACCAGGGTGACGGTGACTTTCTTGGCCATGGGGTGCGTCCTTCGCGTAGTCACGAGTAATTGCTCGAAATACTAATACCGTATCTCATCGAACTCGGCGAGGAGAAAAGGACTGTGCCGCAGAACTGCTCAGAGCGCTTGCGAGCGCGAATGCGCGAGGCCGCACGACCAAGTGCACGCGCATCCGATACGCGGGACTCAGCGCAGCGATTCTGCCGCCGTCTCGGCTATCGCCGCGGCGACTGCGCTCAATGCCGGTGAGTCGAGCCGCCATTGCTGCCAGTACAGCGGGACATCGATGAATGCGGCACCATCGATGGCAACCAGCTCGGTGCTTCGGAAATTGCGGGTTTGCAGGTCCGGCAACATGCCCCAGCCCAATCCGTGCCGAACCGCCGCGAGGAAACCGGCCGAAGATGGGACATAATGCCGCGGCGGATCCAGCGGTTGGCGACTGCGGCGGCGCAGGTGACGGTCTTGCAGATCGTCTTTGCGATCGAAAAGCACCACCGGCGCCGCCGCATAAGCCTTGGCGGTGGCACCGTCGCCGAACCAGGTGCGCGCGAATCGCGGTTCGGCCATCGGCCGATAACGCATCGCGCCGAGCCGTTCCACTTTGCAACCCTGCACCGGTGCCGAGGTGGCGGTGATCGCCGCCATCACCGTGCCGTCGCGGAGCAGCCGGGTGGTGTGTTCCTCGTCCTCGCGGTGAATCTCGAAGCAGATGTCCGACGGTGCGACGGCCAGCGCGGGCAGTACCCAGGTTTCCAAGGAATCGGCGTTGACCGCGATGGGCAGCGGAGTGGGCCGGTCCGCGTCGCCGAGTTCGTGCGCGGTGTCACCGGCGAGCAGCTCGATCTGCCGGGCCAGCCGGAGCACCGCGAGCCCGGATTTGGTGGCGCACACCGGTTTTGTGCGCTGCACCAAGACGCGACCGGCCGCCTCCTCCAGCGCTTTGATGCGCTGGCTCACCGCGGACGGCGTGATCCGCAGGCTCTTCGCGGCGGCGTCGAAGGTGCCCTCGGTGATCGCCGCGTTCAACGCGCGGAGCTGATCCAGCTGGAGATCCATATTAAGGAATCGTAATGGTAGTGCAGAAACTTTAGTTTGCCTTGAGATAATGCCGTGCCTAGCGTCGATGTATATGGAAGTTTCCTCGGCCGCCCTGGCGGCCCTCTCCGGTCTCGGTTTCGGACTCTCGCTGATTGTGGCCATCGGTGCGCAGAACGCGTTCGTGTTGCGTCAGGGGGTGCGTGGACAGCACATCTTCGCGGTGGTCGCGGTGTGCGCATTGTCGGATATCGTGCTGATCGCCGCGGGCGTCGGGGGATTCGGTGTGGTCGTCCAATCGGTGCCCGCCGTGGTCACGGTGGTGCGCTATGCGGGTGCCGCGTTCCTGCTGGGCTATGCCGTGCTCGCGGCCCGCCGGGCGTTCGCGTCCTCGGCGCTGATCGTCGGATCCGCGGGCACTACGGTCGCGCTCGGCGCCACGGTGGCGACCAGCCTGGCCCTGACCTGGCTGAACCCGCACGTCTACCTGGACACCCTGGTCTTGCTCGGTTCCCTCGCCAGCACCTACGCCACCCCCGATCGCTGGTTTCTCGGCGCGGGCGCGATGCTCGGCAGCGTCGTCTGGTTCACCGCGCTCGGTTATGGTGCCCGCCGGCTCGGCCCGCTGTTCGCCCGCCCCGTCGCGTGGCGCGTGCTGGATTCCGCTATCGCCGTGGTGATGACACTGCTCGGCCTCGGCTTGTTGCTCGCGGGCCCCTCGCTGTGACGTTGAAACCCGTTGGTTTTCACCGCGATGGAGCAGGAAACTCGATTGTTGCCATCGGTGCGGTATCGAGTGTTGTTCGGCGCGAACGGGGTTGGCTGTGCCGACGGCGTGACGCGAGACACAGCCCGCATTGCGTTCCGTGCTGATTGGGGTCAGGAGGCCCGGGTATGCGGCGAATGACCGCCCACACCCGAGTTGGAGGAGTTGTTATGACCAAGGACAACAGCGGACCGCGCGAGGCCGTCGAGGGCGTCGTCGAAGACGTCAAGGGCAAGGCCAAGGAAGCTGCGGGCATTATCACCGGGAACGAAGGCCTGAAGAGCGAGGGCCGCGCCCAGCAGGACAAGGCCGAATCCGAGCGTGAGGCAGCCAAGAAGGAGGCCGAGGCCGAGAAGGCTCGCGCCGAGGCCACCTTGAATGAGGCCCGCCAGAGCGCTTATGAGAGCGGCAAGGATTCCTAGTCGCCATAACTGTCGGCGGCGCGGGGACGAGCTTTCGTCCCCGCGCCGCCGATTTACGTTGCGCTGCGGAACATTTGGGCGGCCTCGGCCCGCTCGTCGAGGATCTGGCGTCGCCGCTCGGCCATCGCGGCGGCCGGTGAGCCGCCGGAGATGATGGCCTCGGCCAGGGCCGCCGCGTCCTCGATGGCGTCGCGGGCGCCGACACCCGCAGCCGGTGTGATCGCGTGATCGGCGTCGCCGCACAGGGTTACCGGGGTTTGCGGGGGACGCGCGTCGGCGAGCGGCACCGTTCGTGCGTTGGAGACGTGCACGGTTTCGGTGGCGGCCAGCATGGTCTCGACGAGCTCGGCGATCGCGGGGGTGCCCGCCAGAATGGTCTTCGTCCAGCCGTCGAGCGGCTGAGATCCGATGTCCTGCACGGCAAGTGGCCCGCGGGTGAGTCGAGTGAACCACACCGAGATCGCGTTGTTCCAGAAGTGTCCGAACGTGCTGACCGGCCTGCCGTCGTCGTCGAGTTGCCGGTGGAAGTGCAGCACGGACGGGTCGGTGTTCGGCTGGATCGGCCGGTTGGTGATGCCGTAAATGATGATCTGCCCGGAGTATTCGGCGATGCGCTCGGGTTCGAGGCGGCGCCGGGCGAGGGAGTCGATGCCGTCTGCGGCGATGATCACGTCGTCCGCGGGAACCGGATCTCCATTGCTGAAGAGCGTCCCCTCGCTGTTCAGCTCGGTGATCGGGGTGTCGTAGTGCAGGTCGGCCGTTGTGTCGGCGGCGAATTCGGTCAGTGCGCGCATGAGGTCGGCGCGCAGATACAGTCGGCGTTCGGTCCGGGAGTCGCTGCGGATAACTCCGGCACGGTCGGCCGCGCGCAGCTCGGTCAGCGAATGCGAGGCCTCGTGCAGTCGATCGATCCCGACTCCCAGCCGCGTCAACGCGGTGTGCGCCCGATCATCCAGTGCCAGAAAGTGTCCCGCGCCGCCGGCCGGTTGGCTCTCGTAGACCGTGACAGGCCGCTTATCGCGCGCGAGCGCACCAGCCAGCAACGTACCCGCGATTCCACCGCCGATGATCGTGACCATGCACCCACCTTAGGTGCCACCATCGGGGCGCGGCGGAGTCTCGCGCCCCGATGGTGGGAGCCTGCGTGGCGATCAGCAGTCGGTCGGCGCCGGTGCGCCGCGGAATCGGTCCTCGATCCACGACATCGCGGCGGGTGCGCCGAGCACCGCGGTGGTCAGATGGTCCGGGCTGGGGAACAGCTCCGATTGCACGCGGACGCCTGCCGCGCAGTACCGCCGCACCGTGTTGTCGATGGCGGCCACCGGAATCAGCGCGTCCTCCTGCGAACGCCATTGGTAGATCGGCATTTTCGGCACGCCGTCGAACAGTTCCAGGCTGTTCTCCTCGAGCACCGCGCGGGCGCTCGGGTCCTCGGCCAGCGAGGTGGAGCTGGCCACGTCCAGGACGCTCTTCCCGGCACCGGCCGCCAGGATTTCATTGGTGCAGCCGTTGGCGATCTGATCGCGGGTCGCCTTGCCGAGCGCGTTCAGGTTGTCGCTGATCGGCAGCCTGGTCGGGTACTCCCGCTCCAGACCGATGGCCGCCGCCAGCGCGAGCCCGAACGCCGGGTGCCTCGAGTAGCCGAGCCCCTCGGTCATCTTCACCAGGTTCATCGGGACGCCGCCCTCGGCCGCGCCGACGATGTCGAGTTCGGGTGCGTAGGTCGGCGCCAGTGCGGCCGCCCACCCGGTCGCCATACCGCCGCCGGAGTAGCCGAACATCGCGACCGGACTCTTCGCGACGCCGAGCTCGGCGACCTGGCGGGCCGCGCGAATGCCGTCGAGGGTGATCATGCCGCCCAGCTTGGCCGCCCCGTAGGCGCTGGTCGGTCCGAGATGGTCGGGCAGCGCCACCGACCAGCCGCGCAGCAGCACCGTATTGAGCGCGGGTGCCTCGCGGACAGCAAGATTCGGGTCGCCGGTGTACAGCACCCGGGAGACGGCGCACTGGGTACCGAGGCCGTTGATGATGTGCTGATAGGACAGCAGCGGCCCGCCGGGCGCGTGGTCGTGCGGGGTCAGCACGGTGGTGGTGGCCGCGATCGGATTGCCCACCGAATTGGTGGACCGGAACTTGATCATCGTGACCGTGCTGCCGGGAAATCCGAGCAGCGCGGGCATCGGCCGGACGGCGAGCACGTCACCGGGTTTGGCCCGATCCAGGTCCGGCGGTGCCGCGTAGAAGGGGTCGGGGTCCGGAGTTGGATAGATCGGTTGCGCCGCAGCGGAACCCGGCACGACGGCCACGTGTGCGACCGATATCAGCAGGGCGACAACGGCGAGCGCGGGGCGGATGTGTCGAAGCATGGCGATGAGCGACTCCCATTCATCACGACATTCACGGGGATTGTGGGGCATGTGGAAAGTCGGATAATCCGAAAAGTGGCCGCGGATAACAGTCCGGCCGGTGTTCGGACGAGCGACACGATATGGGAAAAAGCGAAAGGGCAGAGGGAGCCGCGCCGTGCGAGCAGGCCGATCGGTACTCGGGCGGCGTGGCATCGCCGCATGGTTGCCGATGCGCCGGTTACGGTGGTTCGGTGATGCTGCTCGTTGTCGGCCTTGTCCTGCTCGGTGTGTTCCTGCTGAGGTTCCGTAAAGACCGGCGGCGGTTGAGCAACGGGGTGTTTCTGCTGCTCGGGTTGGCTTTCACCGGTGTATGGCTGCTCGGCTCCGGTGCCAAGGGGGATCTGCCGGTGGTGCTGGCGGGTCTGCTCGTGCTGCTCTCACCGCTGCTCGTGCTCGTGCTCGCCGGGTTGCTGATGGTCAACGGTGGACAGATGATTCGCCGGGAAGGGCTGCGGATCGCGAACCTGCTTCCGCTCGGTCTCGGGGTCGCGCTGCTGGTGCCTTATATGTTGCTCGGGGTGGCCATTTTCACCGGCGATATCTGGTTCGTGGTGATTTTGGCGTCGGGGACCATGGCGGTGAGCTACGTCGGATTCTTGTTCGCGAGCTTCCTGCTGTATTCGCTCTTCTACGGGGCGCTGCCTTATCGGCCGGGTATGGACGCGATCGTCGTGCACGGCTCCGGCCTGGTCGGCGCGCGGGTGCCGCCGCTGTTGGCCAGCCGCCTGGATCGGGCTATCGAGGTGTACCGCGCCGAGGTGGGGGCGGGGCGCAGGCCACTGCTGATCACCAGCGGCGGTAAGGGTTCCGATGAGGCCGTTTCCGAGGCGTCGGCGATGGCGGGCTATCTCGTCGACCAGGGGGTGCCCGCCGACCGCGTTGTGCTGGAGGACCGTTCGACGACCACGCGGGAAAACCTGCTCTACACCAAGCAATTACTCGGCGAGCGCGGCGAATCCACCCGAATGGTGCTGGTGACCAGCAACTTCCACATCCTGCGCACCGCGATCCTGGCCCGGCGCCTCGACCTCGATGCCGAGGTGACCGGCGCGCGGACCGCTTTCTACTATCTGCCGTCGGCGATTCTGCGCGAGTTCGCGGCGATCGTCGTGGCCTACAAGTGGATCAACGTGATCGCCTGCATCGCACTGATGGCGCTGCCGGTGCTCGCGCTGGTACTCACCCGGGATATGCCGCACCACTACGGCGACTGACGTCACCGTTGCCGCGTGGCTCAGGAATCGAAGGTCTTGTGCGGGATGCCGACGGTGAGGCCGCCGTCGATGACGAATTCGGCGCCGGTCGAATAGGAGGATTCGTCGCTGGCCAGGAAGGTGATCAGTACCGCGACCTCGGACGGGTCGGCGGCCCGGCCCATCGGGATCTGCAGGAAATCCGCGGGAATGCCCTCGGTCATCGGCGTGCTGATCAGGCCGGGGTGCACCGAGTTGACCCGAATGTTGTGCTGCGCCAACTCCAGTGCCGTCGACTTGGTCAGGCCGCGCACGGCGAACTTGGACGCGACGTAGCCGTGCAGGCCGGGGCTGCCGCGCAGGCCTTCGACGGAGGAGATGTTGATGATCGAGCCGCCGCCCGCCTCGATCATCGCCGGTGTGGCGGCCCGCATACCGAGGAACGTGCCGGTGAGGTTGATGTCGATGATCCGCTGCCATTCGGCCAGTTCGAAGTCGGCGAGCAGATTGCCGTTGGCGATGCCCGCGTTGTTCACCAGCACGTCGAGTGAGCCGAACCGCTGCACCGCCTCGGCGACCGCGCCGGTCCACTCCTCGGGTTCGCGCACGTCGAGGTGCACGTAGGCGGCGGCGTCGCCCAATTCCTTGGCGACTGCGGCGCCCTCGTCGTCGAGCACGTCACCGAGCACCACGCGGGCGTCCTCGGCCACCATGGCCTTGGCGTGTGCCGCGCCCATGCCGCGGGCCCCGCCGCTGATCAACGCCACCTTGCCGGTCAACCGCCCCATCGCGGCACCTCCGTCTCTCGTTCGTCCACGCCAACGTACTGGAACGCGTTACAGAAATGTGCCGAATCGAGTGTTGGCCTCGCGGCCGATGGTGTCACATCGGGCCTGGTGTCGGGGAAAGTCGTTGCGGGCCAGCATCTTCGGGAACCGGCGGGGAGATTGGACGTGACCGGCCGAAAGGGTGGTGACCGCCACGCCCGCGGCGCGGGAGGCGGTTTCTGATTCCGCGCCGCGAGCACCCCTAGCTTATATTGTCCCAGACAGTGGTTGCGGGCTTTCGGTGATCGGGCCGTTCGTCGATTGATCTCGCCGAGGTCGGCCGCTGGATTTAGGGTTTCTGGCATGAGTGAGCCCACCATTTTCACCATGGCATCGCTGCGTGACGCCGCGGGCGCCGACCTCGGCGTGAGCGGCTGGATCGAGATCAGCCAGGACCGCATCACCGCGTTCGCCGAGGCCACTGAGGACCGGCAGTGGATCCACGTCGATCCGCAGCGCGCGGCCGAGGGGCCGTACGGCACCACGATCGCGCACGGATATCTGACGCTGTCGCTGCTCCCGGCGATCATGCGGGAGGTCTTCGATATCTCCGATGCCAGCGCGCGGATCAACTACGGCCTCAACAAGGTTCGGTTTCCGTCGCCGGTGCCCGCGGGCTCCCGCATTCGCGGTCGGGCCACGATCGTCAGCGTCGACGAGGTGTCCGGTGGTCTACAGGTGGTGATTGCGACGGTCGTCGAATGCGAGGGTTCGGACAAGCCCGCCTGCATCGCCGAATCTCTGGTCCGGGCCTTGGCGTAGGCGTCCGGCCCGCCCGTCCTGTCGTCGTCGGACGTCGCACTATGGCATCATCGTGTAGAACACGTTCTAATTCTGACCGCGACCCGCGGGAGGCGCACGATGACGAACTCACCATCCGCGGCGGCGCTGCGCCGCCTCGCCCGGCGGGTACCGGATATCGCCGAGGTGCCGGGCGGGCGGCTGGTCGAGTTGCCCGGGCGGGGGCGCACCTATGTGGTCGACATCGCCGGACCGGAAGGCGCACCGGCGCTGGTCCTGTTGCACGGCACCGGGTGTACCGCCTACCTGAACTGGTTTCCGGCGCTGGCGCCGCTGGCCGAGCGGTACCGGGTGATCCTGTTCGACCAGCGCTGGCACGGCCGCGGGATCCGCTCCGAGCGCTTCTCGGTGGACGACTGCGCCGACGACGTCGTCGCGGTGCTCGACGCGCTCGGCGTGGAACAGGCTGTGTGCGCGGGCTACTCGCTGGGCGGAGTGGTGAGTCTGGCTGCCGCGCATCGGCATCTGGATCGGGTGAGTGGGCTCGTGCTGTGCTCCACGCCGTATCGGTTCCAGGAGAAGTGGCGCGAGCGCGCGTTCCACCGGGCGTTCGGAGCATTCGCCGAGGCGGTTGGTCCGCATTCCTTCCGGCGCATCGAGGAATTCGCCGGGCGGCTGCCCGAGCTGCCGGAAATCGCCTGGGCGCCGGGACGATTGGATCGGTGGGCGCTCACTGAGTTGCGCAGTACCAGCGGCTGGGCGATCACCCAGGTGATCGGTGCGGTCGGGCGATTCGATGCGACCGACTGGTTGTCGACCCTGAAAATGCCGACCGCCGTAGTCATCACGACGCAGGACCGGGCCATTCCGGTCTATCGGCAGTTGGAGATGGCGACCATGATCCCCGGGGCGAGCATTCATCTGATCAAGGGCGGGCATGCGGCCTGCGTGCTGGCGGCCGATCTCTTCGTGCCCGCGCTGCTCGAAGCCTGTGCGGCGGTTGCCGCGAGACTGTGAGGCACGGCTCCTGTTCGGCGGCGATGGCGAACAGGGCCTATCCGCGGATCAACCCAGTTTTCTTGCGGCGGCGAGCAATTCGGCCACCACGCCGGGAACCGCACCGGCGAGCTCGGCGATGTCGGGCACCAGTTCCTTGCAGGCGATGAAGCCGAAGTCCAGGTCGTCGTTGTTCGATATCACGGTCACTGTGAGTCCCGCGCCGTGGAAGACCGGGCCGAACGGATACATCCCGTCCACCCGCACGCCGAGGAAGTAGAGCGGCATCGGCGGGCCGGGCACGTTCGACACCACCAGGTTGTGCACCACTGGATGCCGTTCGGCCAGCTTCAGCGACGAGTACACCCGGGCTGCGAGCTGAAAGGTGTTCGGCGGGGCGTACTTCGACCAGTCCTGCAGGAAGTCGGCGCCGATGAGGTCGTGCTCCGCCTTGGCGCCGCGGTTGTCCTCGGCCACTTGAAGCAGGCGTTGCACCGGGTCCGCGACATCGGTGCCGAGCCGGGCGAACAGCGTGGACACCTTGTTGATGCCCGCGGTGTGCCGCGACGATTCGTGCACGGAGACCGGCACCGATGCGACCAGCGAGCGGTCCGGCAGTTCGTCGTGCTTCTCCAGATACGCCCGCAGCACGCCGGCGACGATGGTCAGCACCACGTCGTTGATCTTCACCCCGAACGCGGACTTGATCTCCTTGACGGCACCGAGTTCCGCCTCGGTGAACGCCACCGCGCGATGCGGGGTGATGGCCAGGTTGAACGGGGTGCGCGGCGCGGAGAACGGCAATGCCATGCCCGCCTTGTCATTCCGGCGCCGGTTCGCGAAACCGGCCACCATGCCGAGGGTTTTCGGCACCATGCCGACGATGCCCGCCTTGGTCGGGAACTTGACCATCGCCTTGGCCAGCAGTTGCCAGTCGTTCGGGCTCGGCTCCGGCTGCCATTCCGCGGCGGGCGGGGTCTTGGCCGCGTCCGGTTCCAGATCGCACAGGTGCATCATCATGTTGGTGCCGGTGATGCCGTCCACCGCGGCGTGGTGGTACTTGCAGATCACCGCGACCTTGCCGTCGTCGAGTCCCTCCACCACCGACATCTCCCAGAGCGGGCGGTCGCGGTCCATCGGGCGGCTGGCGATATCGCCGACCAGCTCGGCCAGCTCGCGACGACCCGCCGGGGCGGCGATGCCGATGCGCCGAATGTGATAGTCCAGATCGAAGTTCCGATCCTCGACCCAGACCGGGTGATCGAGATTGAACGGCACCTCGTAGACCCGGCGGCGCATCTGCGGGATCAGGGGTAGCCGTCTGCCCAGTTCGGCCTTGAAATTCTCGAATGAATAGCCCCCTGAGCTGGGGTCGAGGATCAGCAGCGCACATACGTGCAGGTGCTGTGTCCCGGTTTCCAGGTAGAGAAAGCTGGCATCCAATCCGGTTAGTCGCTCCATAGCGAAAGCCTACTAGAACGCGTTCTAATTCTTGGGCGAACGGGCGCGAGGTGGGTCACAGTGGTGGCCTCTATTGTCAAGCGTGCTAACGGCATTGGGGTGCGGTTCGGATGATCTTCTGTGGCCGACTGTCGGGTGAAATGCCTGGTTGGGCGGTTGCGGATCTTTGTGTAACCCGTAGTTGCATGTATGTGTATGATGATTGCTACGGCCATGCAGGAAGGCGCGCGACGACGCAGTCGTGAGAGGAGTACCGATGAAGCTACTTCGTAGAGGTGAGCGACGACCGGATGTCGATCCGGGCGAGGTTGCGCTGCACGCTCGCAACGTGCAGTTCCAGTGGGCCGATACGCCGCTGCACTGGATGCCGGACGAGCCGATCGCCTCGCATCTGATCAACTCGCTGAACCTGCTACTGCCCGAGGGCGAGCGCATGTTCTGTGCCACCTACACCGAGGCGCTGCCGTTCGTGAAGGACGACAAGCTGCGCGAGGCCATGCTCGGCTTCATCGGCCAGGAATCCATGCACGCCGAGACACACGACAAGGTGCTGACCGAGGTGCTCGTCGCGCACGGCATCGATCCGGAACGGTATGTGCGACAGGCCGAGTACCTGTTCCGGAAGACACTGGGCCCCAGGGAGAACGAGGGCATCGCGCAGCGTCAGACGCTGGTGGAGCGGCTGGCCGTCATCGCCTGCCTCGAGCACTTCTTCGCCTACCTCGGCGACTGGGTGCTGAACGCGGATCTGGAGAAGTTCGACGCCGAACCGCGCATCGCCGACCTGTTCCGCTGGCACGGTGCCGAGGAAGTCGAGCACCGGCATGTGGCGCACGATGTCGCGGTCTATTTCGACGCGGGCTACCTGCGGCGCGCGGCGGTCATGACCTTCGTCTTCCCGACGTTCATCACGCTCGTGGTGCGCGGCACGAAGTTCATGGTGCACCAGGACCCCGCCCTGCCCGATCTCGGTTATCCCCGGCTGATCACGCGCGTCTTCGGTGCGATGTGGCGCGGCGCGCTGCCCGGTGTGCCCTCGCTGTTGCGCAGCGCGTTGTCCACCTTCAAGCCCGGCTACAACCCCGGGTCGGTCGGATCCACCGCGCAGGCGGTGGCATACCTCGCGAAGTCGCCTGCCGCGCAAGCGATTGCGTCGTGAATCTGCGGCCCATCCCTGAGCAACTGCCCGCAGATCTGTTCGGCAAGCGCGATCGCGATCGGGCGGTGCGAGTGCTCGATGCGGTCGCGTCGGCGCGCTTGCGGTGGACGACGATCGTGAACCGGCGCGACCTCGCGCCGAAGGTGGACGACCATCGGCTGGCGCTGGTGGTCACCGAGCGGCGGATCGAGGCACACGATCAGGATGTGGTGAGCCTGCGGCTGGAGGCGCCGGATCGGCGGGAACTGCCGCCGTGGCGGCCGGGCGCGCATCTGGATCTCGAATTGCCGTCGGGTCGGTTGCGGCAGTACTCGCTGTGCGGCGATCCGGCCGACACCCGCGCCTATCGGGTTGCGGTGCGGCGCATTCCGGACGGCCTCGGTGGGTCGGTGGAGGTGCACGACGGTCTTCCGGTCGGTGCGCCGCTGACCGTACGTGGGCCGCGCAACGCCTTCCCGTTCGCCGTGCCCAGTCACGGGTCACCGGCCGCCCGTTTGCATTTCATCGCCGGTGGCATCGGGATCACGCCGATCCTGCCGATGGCGCGGCTGGCGCAGCGGCTCGGCATCGAGTGGTCGATGGTGTACACCGGCCGCAACCGCGACACCATCCCGTTCCTCGACGAGATCGCCGGGTTCGGTGACCGGGTCACCGTGCGCACCGACGACGAGCACGGCCTGCCCGATGCCGCCGCATTGCTGCCCGGTGTTGCCGCCGACACCGCGGTCTACTGTTGCGGTCCCGTCCCGATGACCACGGCCGTCGCCGCCGCGATACGCGAAATGCCCGGCGTGGAACTGCATTCCGAGCGGTTCTCGCCGCCGCCGATCGTGAACGGCGTGCCGTTCGAGATCCAATTCGCCTCCACCGGTGAGGTGGTCGAGGTGGCCGCGGATCGCTCCGCGCTCGACACCATCCTGGCGACCCGGCCGGATCGTCCCTACTCGTGCCGCCAGGGCTTCTGCCGGACCTGCAAGGTGCGGGTGTTGTCCGGTGAACCGGAGCATCGCGAAACCGTGCTCACCGCAACCGAACACGAGGCGGGCGAGATGCTCGTCTGCGTATCCCGTTCGCCCGGTGGGCGGCTGGTGCTCGATCTGTAACCAAGACCTCTGGTCAGCAAGGAGAAACCGATGACGACCATCGAACCACCGGAGCTGGTGGCCGCCGAGCGGACGGTGCGCAACGGCGAATTCGAGCTCGCCGTCTACGAATACGGCGATCCGACCGCGGAAACCGTGCTGCTGGTGCATGGCTGGCCGGACACCAACCACCTCTGGGACGCGGTGGTTCCGTTGCTGGCGCGCCGCTTCCACGTCGTCACCTACGACACTCGCGGGCACGGGCGGTCCACCCGGACCCGGCGCACCGAGGACTTCCGGCTCGACGCGCTCGCCGCCGACTTCTTCGCCGTCGTCGACGCGGTCAGCCCCGACCGGCCGGTGCACGTGCTCGCGCACGACTGGGGTTCGGTGCAGGTGTGGGAGGCGGTGTGCGAGCCGCGGGCGGCCGCGCAGGTCGCGTCGTTCACCTCGGTATCGGGGCCCAACCTCGACCACATCGGGAATTGGATGCGCAACAGGCTGTCTCGGCCGACCCCGCGCAACATCTGGCAGCCGTTCACTCAGACGTTGTCCTCGGCCTACACCTTCTTCTTCATGACGCCGGGGCTGCCGAGGGCCGTCTTCGGTCTGCTCGGCACCGAGCGGCGGTGGCAGCGGGTCGTCTCGATCATGAACGAGACGCCGCCGTCGAATGTGACGCTCGGTCCGACGTTCCGGCAAGACATGGTCGACGGCCTGCTGATCTACCGGGCGAACATCGTGCAGCGCTTGCTTTCGCCGCGCGAGCGGCACACCGAGGTACCGGTGCAGCTGATCGTCGCGGGTCGCGACGTCGCGGTCCGGCCCGCCGGCTACGACGACGCGGGCAAGTGGGTGCAGCGGCTGTGGCGCCGTGATGTGCCCGCCGGGCACTGGATGCCGTTCTCGCATCCCGAATTGCTGGCCACCGCGACCACTGAGCTGATCGACACAGTCAACGGTGGGACCGCGCCGCGCGGGCTGCGGCATGCCGAAATCGGCCGCAGCGCAAAGCCATTCGAGGATCAGCTGGTGGTGATCACCGGCGGCGGCAGCGGAATCGGTCGTGAGACGGCGCTGGCTCTCGCGCGCCGCGGCGCCGAAATCGTGCTGTCGGACATCAATCTCGCCTCGGCCAAAGAGACCGCCGAGCTGATTGCCGCCGAACACGGTGTGGCGCATCCCTATCAGCTCGATGTGTCCGACGCGGACGCGGTGAACACGCACGCCGAGATCGTGCTGGAAAACCATGGCGTGCCGGACATTCTGATCAACAACGCCGGAATCGGCCAGGCCGGTGGGTTCTTCGACACTTCTGCGGCGGAGTTCGACCGAGTGATGCGGATCAACCTGGGCGGCGTGGTGAACGGCTGCCGGGCCTTCGGATCCGCCATGGCCGATCGCGGTACCGGTGGACACATCGTCAACCTGTCCAGCATGGCGGCCTACAGCCCGCAGCAGGGGTTCAGCGCGTACTCCACCAGCAAGTCGGCGGTGTTCATGTTCTCCGACTGCCTGCGCGCGGAACTGGCCGGTCGCGGGATCTCGGTGCACACCATCTGCCCGGGCATCGTGCACACCAATATCGTTGCGAACACGACCTTCTCGGGTGTCAGCGCCGAGGAGGAGAAGCGTAAGCAGCAGCGGTACGACAACCTCTACCGGAAGCGCAGCTACGGGCCGGAGAAGGTGGCCGAGCAGATCGTGCGCGCCGTGCAGAAGGACCGCAGCATCGTTCCGGTGACGCCGGAGGCGCGGTTGCAGTACCACTTCAGCAGGCTCGCGCCCGCGGTCGGTCGGTTCGTCGCGGCGCGGGTGAAGCTCACCTAGTCGGACAGGGCGCGTAGCTCGGCCTCGATGGCCGCGACCCGGTCGGCGTCGACACCCCACGGGTGTTCGACGCCGACCTTGCTGTCCAGATCCCACAGCACGCCGGTCTCACCCGGCTCGGCCACCAGGCCCCACGCCACGACGGTGCGGCCGAGTTGCTCGCCCATCGAACCGTGCGAAACCTTCGGCGGCCCAGCGCCTTCCGGGAAGTGATGCAGGAAGCGACCATAGGCCGTGGTGCAGAACGCGGCGTACCGCTCGGTGCAGAGGATGAACCCGTGCCACGCCTCGTCCACCGCGTGTGACGGCATGCCGATGACGTGTCCGTCGCGCATGGCCGCGCCGCAGCAGCGCAACCATTGACGCAGACCGGTTTCCACGAGTTCGCGCGGCTGCCACGGGGAGGTCCTGTAGACGGCCTCGGGCAATTCCAGCGCTGCGACAGCGGCATTGACCGCCGCGAGATCGATGTCGCGGGGCCGGGATCTGCGGAAGCTGAAAGACGGCACAGTTCACTGTACGCAGGCGCGATGGGGCGTTACGGTTCGAGAATGGCCGAAACCATCATTGTCCTGCTCATCGTCCTGATGGTGCTGTTGTTCATCGCGACACCGTTCATCATCATCGGTGTGATCGTCCGGGCGACGCGCAACAACAGGCGGGTCCCGCCCTATGGTGCTCGGCGCGGCGATCCGCGACGGCGCTCCGGCGGCGGTTACGACAGTTCGGATCCGTATTGGGCGGCCGGTGCCGCCGGGTTCGCCGGTACGGACTCCGGTTCGTCGGGTAGCTGGGATCCGGGGTCCGGGGGAGGCCACCACCATCATCACGGTGGTGGTCATCATGACAGCGGTGGTAGCAGCTGTGGTGGAGGCAGTAGCAGTAGCTGCAGTGGTGGGAGCAGCAGTAGTTGTGGCGGTGGCAGCAGTTCCAGCTGCGGTGGTGGAAGTAGCAGTAGCTGCGGTGGAGGTAGTTCCTGATTACGCGCTGAGCAGAATCGCCCGCGCTCGGCTTGACCTCAACTTCGATTGAGGTTCCATGCTGGTCCCTGTCGGACGAAACAGGGAAGCGATGGAGGATGGTCATGCGGGCTGTGCAGGCAGTGGAATTCGGTGGACCCGAAGTACTTTCGGTGCGTGAGGTGCCGGAGCCGGTCGCCGGGCCGGGCGAGGTGGTCGTGGACGTGGCGGCCGCCGACGTGATGTTCCTGGACACTCGCCTGCGCAGCGGCTGGGGTGGCGAGTTCTTCAAGCTGGCGACGCCGTACGTGCCGGGTGGTGCGGTTGCCGGTGTGATCAGCGCGGTCGGCGCCGGTGTCGACGCGTCCTGGATCGGCAGGCGGGTCACCACCGCGACCGCGGCCAGCAAGATCGGTGGTGGCCAGCCGATCGGTGGCTACGCCGAGAAGGCGCTGGCCAAGGTCGATTCGCTGACCGCGGTGCCCGAGGGGTTGAGCCTGCCGCAGGCCGTCGCGCTCGCCCACGACGGCAAGACCGCGCTGGCCGTGTTCGACCGTGCCGCGATCCGGCCGGGGGAGTGGGTGCTGATCACCGCGGCCGGTGGCGGCCTGGGCACCCTGCTGATTCAGCTCGCCCGCGCGGCGGGCGCGCACGTGATCGCCGCGGCGCGGGGACGCACCAAGCTGGAGCTCGCCGAGCGCCTCGGTGCCGACGCCGTCGTGGACTACTCCGAACTTGGCTGGTCGGACAAGGCTCGCGCGGCGACCGGCGGTGCAGGTGCGAACGTCGTGCTGGACGGCGCGGGCGGTGCCTTGGGTGAGGCCGCGCTCGACGCTGCCGCAGACGACAGCCGCTTCCTCGGATATGGCGCTTCCGCAGGCGAATTCGCTGCACTGGACGCCGACGCGGCGAAGGCGCGCGGCATCACCGTCTACACCCTGTTCGACATCACCGACGCGGGCACCGACTGGCCTGGGCTGGCCGAACGTTCGCTCGCCGAGGCCGCGGCCGGACGCCTGGAAGTGGTGATCGGCCAAACCTTTCCGCTCGACGACGCCGAAAGTGCGCACGCCGCCATCGAATCCAGGACCGCGGTCGGCCGCACCCTGCTGACCGTGGGTTCTACCGTCTGAGACCGTTCGGTCTTGCACCTAGCGGGCACCCTGGCTCGACGCTAGGGTGCCCTGGGTGGAGACTCTGATCGTTGTCGGCGTGGTCCTGGCAGTGCTGGCCCTCGTCATCGTGGTAGTGCAAATCGCCAGCAGACCCCCGGCCGACGGGAGACGTTGGGACAGAGATGATCCCGACGACTACGACGGCCACTGGGATGAGCGCGACGACGACTACGAACGTGACGACCGAGACTGACTTGGCTCAGCCGACCGGCGTCAGCACCACCACGGGAATAGGCCGCTTGGTCATCTTCTGGTAGGCGGCGTACCGGCCCTTATTGATCTTGTCGACGATCGCGAACCGGCGGGCGTAATCCGCATCGTCCGGATAAGTCGGCCGCGCGACCACCCGCACCGTGCGCCGCCCGATCTGAATCTCACACTCCGGCTTGGCTTTCACATTCGCCAGCCACCCCGGCGGACGCGGCGACCCGCCATTGGACGCCGTCACCAAGTAATCCGCGCCATCCTCGCCGTACGTCAGCGCCGAAGTCCGCGCCTGCCCCGTCTTACGGCCCACCGTGCGCAGCAGCAGCGTCGGATTCCCGAACAGCACGCGATGGCCCACCAAGCCGCCACTGTTCTCGTACACCCACTGATGCACCTTCAGCACATTCGCGAACACGCTCGACATGGTCGACCCTCCAGAACGGTTGCCGGACGCCCAACCTTAACCGCCACTCCGGGTCCAAGTGGTGCGAGCCCCACCCCAGCCGGTAGCATCCCCAACGCCTGCGGTACACCCGCGGAAGAGGGGCGGTAGCTCAGT
Organism: Nocardia sp. CA-128927; assembly: GCF_050955855.1. Classification (NCBI taxonomy): domain Bacteria; kingdom Bacillati; phylum Actinomycetota; class Actinomycetes; order Mycobacteriales; family Nocardiaceae; genus Nocardia; species Nocardia sp. CA-128927. The sequence continues at coordinate 2,906,163 of NZ_CP192087.1, forward strand.
CGGTTAGAGCCGTGGACTCATAATCCATTGGTCGCGGGTTCGAGCCCCGCCCGCCCCACAAACCCATTCTGAGCTGGGAATACCCCGCATTTGATCGGCAGTGTTCCGGCTATCCGAGCCGGTGCGCGGGAGCCGCTCTCGGCGCATCCGGTGCTTGCGCCTCGAGTGCTGCGAGATAGGTTGTCGCGGTTTCGGTTTCGGATGCGTCCAGGCGGCGGTAGAGGTCGATGGCGTGCCGCAGGTGGGTGGTGGCGGTGGGGGTGTTGCCGAGGGCGGCGTGGCAGCGGGCGGTGCCTTCTGCGGCGCGGGCTTGTTCGATTCGGCTGTCGATGTCGGTGGCTACGGTCGATGCGGCGGTGAACATGGTCAGCGCCTCGTCCGGGTTGCCGGACGCCAACAGCGCCTTCGCGGTGTTGGTGAGTGCTTCGGCTTCCTTCCCCCGGTGGCCGATCTCCCGGCTCAGGTCGAGCGCCTGTCGGGAGAGCTCGGCGGCTCGATCGTGGTCGCCGGTAACCAGGCAGACCACGCCGAGATTCGCGAGTGCCTCGGCTTCACCGAGGCGGAAGCCGGTCTCCCGGAACAAGGTCAGGGCCTGTCGGGAGAGGCTGGCGGCCTCCGCGTGGTAGCCCATTTCCTGGTACACCGTCGCGAGGTTGTTAAGGTTGGTGGCTTCGCCGCGGCGGTGGCCGATTTCCCGGAACAGGGTCAATGCGTGCTGGATGTGGGCGGTGGCCTGGTGGTAATCCCCGATGTGGCGGCTCACGAGGCCGAGGTTGCCGAAGGCGAGGGCTTCGCCGTCGCGATTGCCGAGTTCTCGGAACAGCGCCACCCCGCGCAGCAGCAAGTCGGTGGCCTGTCCATAGTCGCCGGCGTCGCGGTGCACGGCGCCCAGCATGCTGAGCGCGCTGGCTTCGCCGAGGCGGAAGCCGTTCTCGCGGAACAGGATCAAGGCTTGCTGGATGGTGGCCGCGGCCTGCCCGTAGTCGCCGGTGTCGCGGAGTACGCGGCCGAGTCTGGCCAGGGTGTCGGCTTCGCCTATGGGATGTCCGGTGTCCCGATACAAGGTCAATGCCTGTCGGAGCAGCTCGACGGCATGTCCATAGTCGCCGCTGTATCGGAGTAAGCCGCCGAGGTTGGCCAGGGTGTCGGCTTCGCCCATCTGGTGGCCGGTCTCCCGGTACAGGGCGAGGGCTTGGCTGAACAGGTCGACGGGTCGCTTCCCGGTATGGCACTGCACGACCGCGAGGTTGATGAGGGCATTGGCATGGCCGAGGCGATCGCCCAGGTGGTCTGCGGCCGCGGCGGCGCGCTGGTGCAGCCGCAGGGCCGACGGCCACGGCCCTTCGCGTTCCAGCAATGCCGCTAGCACCTCGGTCAGCCCGATCATCCGCGCCGGGTCATGGTCGGCGGTGTACTCGACACAGGCGAGCAGGTTGACTCGTTCGGTCCGCATCCACGCCAGCGCGTGCACCTCGTCGTCGAATTCCCGCACCAGAGCAGCGGTCCTGGTGGCGGTGCGGTTGCCAGCGGCGGGGTGTGGCCTGCGCGTCAGCCATTGGTCGGCTGCTGCGGCGGTGTGTCGGTAGTAGTCGAGCAGTCGTTGCAGCGCGTCGGTGCCGTTGCCGGGTGCGGCGGCGAGGGCGCATGCGTATTCGCGCACCAGGTCGTGCATGCGGTAGCGGCCGGGTCTGGTCTCCTGGATGAGGTTGTCGGTGTAGAGCGCGTCGAGATCGGCTCGTGCTCGGGCGACCGGTATGTCGTTCAGAGCGGCAACGGCATAGGCGTCGAAGTCGGTGCCGGGATGTGGGCCCAGCGTGCGGAACAGTTGTTGCTGATCGGGTGGCAGATTGTCGTACGAGGCGGTGAACGCGGCACGCACCGCGCGCTGGCCGGCATCGAGTTCACCGAGCCGATCCTGGGCTGCGCGGAACTCTTCGGCCAGGCCGGGGAGTGTCCACACCGGATGGTGCGCGAGCCGCCCGGCCAGTAGCACTATCGCCAGCGGCAAGTATCCGCATAAGCGGACAAGTGTGGCTACGGCCGCGATGTCATCGCCGTGCGGGTTGCGTTGTGCCAGTTGGCAGAACAGGTCGATGGCGCTGTCCGGATCGAGGGTGTCCAGCGGTAGCGGGAGCGCACTGTCCAGCGCGATGAGTCGGCGGCGGCTGGTGATCAGGGTGAGGGATTCCGGCCCGGTGGGTAGTAAAGGTTCGATCTGGTTGTGGTCGCGGGCGTCATCGAGGATCAGCAGTATCCGTTTGGTGGCGACGCGGTCGCGCCATAGGTCGCGTCGTGCGTCGAGGGAGTCGGGAATGTGGCTCGGTGCGATGCCGAGGCCGGTGAGCAGGGTGGCCAGCACCTCGGCGGGATCCGCGGGCACCAGGCCGGGGGTGTGGGTGTTCAGTTCGACGAAGAATCTGCCGTCGGGAAATCGGTCTGACAGTAGGTGTGCTGCGCGGGTGACGAGCGCGGTTTTCCCGACGCCGGGCATGCCGTCGATGGTGTGGATGGACACCACCCGGCCCGGCCCGGCAGCGTCCAGAATCCGGTTCACCTCGAGGTCGCGTCCGACGAAGGTGGGGGTATCGCGTCGCAGTGATGTCAGCACGGTGGGGCGCACGCGCTCGGCGATGGCCGCTTTCCATACCCGCTGCCAGGTCGACCGGTTCGACAAGACCGAGGGGACAGGACCGGATCCTTGCTGGGCCAGCGCGATCAGTGTTACCAGTACCGGATCCAGTGATTCGAATCGAGAGGGCACGTTGCGCCCGGTCCGCCAGTCGCTGATGCGTTGCACAGACGAGCGATGGTTCTGTGCCGGTGTGCGGGCCGCCTTCATCCGTGCTTCTGTTGCCGTCGCGACCCGCCGCAGCGTGGGATTGCCCGCCGCCTCCCAGAGTTCCGCGAACCTGGTCACGAACAGCGCTCGCGGCGAAGAGTCTTTGCCACCACATCTGTTTCCACCGGTCTCGCCCCACACAGCAACACACGATAACGGCCTAGGACCGCATGTTCGACATGTTGCTTCCGCAGACCGGGTGCTCCGGACCGTAATTTCGGTCCATGGGTGCTGACCTGCGTATTCACCGTGGAACCGCAGGTCTGACTTGGCGACGTTTCGGTGCTTCCGGTGATGATTGCTGGACCATCGGCGAGGTAGTGCAGCCGGTGGCGGAGGCGCCGCAGGTGGAGGGGATCAGCGGTGTCTCCAGCGATCCGAGCCGGTGCGCGAAAGTCGATCTCATTCGAACAGCGTCATCGCCTCATCCGGTTTGCCGGACGCCAACAGCGCTTTCGCGGTGTTGGCGAGTGCCTCGGCTTCCTGCACCGGGTAGCCGATCTCGCGACACAGGTCCAGCGCCTGCCGGGAGAGGTCGGCGGCCCGCTCATGATCGCCGGTTTCCAGATAGATCGCGCCGAGGTTGGTGAGTGTGTCGGCTTCGCCGTGGCGGAAGCCGGTCTCCCGGAACAAGGTAAGGGCTTGCAGGGAGAGGCTGGCGGCCTGCCTGTGGTCGCCCGTTTCCCGGTACACCGTGGCGAGGTGGTTGAGGCAGTTGGCTTCGCTCAGGCGGGCGCCGATTTCCCGGAACAGGGTCACCGCCTGGTGGATCAGGTCGGCGGCCTGGTCGAGATCCCCGACGCGGTGGCTTACCAGGCCGAGGTTGGAGAGGACGATGGCCTCGCCATTGCGGTTGCCGACCTCGCGGAACAGCGCGAGACCACGCAGCAGCAAATCGGTGGCCTGTCCATAGTCTCCGGCCTTGCCGTGCACGCTGCCGAGCATGCTTAGCGCGAAGGCGTTGCCGAGGCGGTAGCGGGTCTCCCGGTACAGCGGGAGGGCTTGCTGGACCAGGTCGACGGCCTGCTCGTAGTCGCCGGCGTCTCGGAGTATGCCGCCGAGTTTGGCCAAGGTTTCGGCTTCGCCGAGGCGGTAGCCGGTCTCCCGGTACAGAGTGAGGGTCTGCCGGAGCAGGTTGACGGCCTGCTCGTAGTCGCCGGCGCTACGGCATATGATGCCGAGACTTGCCAGGGTGTCGGCTTCACCGATGCGGTAGCCCGTCTCCCGGTACAGGGCCAAGGCCTGCCGGAACAGGTCGGTGGGTCGTGTCCCGGTGTACCACTGCAGGACGGCGAGGTTGGTGAGGGCGGTGGCATGGCCGAGGCGATTACCGAGGCGGTCGGCGGCGTCGGCGGCGCGCTGGTGCAGCCGCATGGCTGATGACCATGGTCCTTCGCGATCCAGCAATGCTGCCAGCACTTCGGTCAGTCCGACCATTCGTGCCGGATCGTGGTCGGCGGTGTACTCGATGCAGGCGAGCAAGTTGGTTCGTTCGGTACGCATCCACGCCAGTGCGGGCATCTCGTCGTCGAATTCCCGTACCCGAGCACCTGTCATGGCCGAGGTGTAGTTGCTGTCGGCGGGGCGCGGTCTGGGTGTGAGCCATCGGTTCGCCGCCGCGGCGGTGTGCTGGTAGTAGTCGAGCAACCGCCGCTCTGCTGCGGCGTCGGCGGGTGCGGCTGTCGAGGCGAGGGCGCGCACGTATTCCCGTACCAGGTCGTGCATTTGGTATCGGCCGGGTGTGGTCTCCCGAATGAGGTTGTCGGTGTAGAGCGCGTCGAGGTAGGTGCGTGCTCGAGCGAGCGGGATGTCGTTGAGTGCGGCAACGGCGTAGGCGTCGAAGTCGGTGCCCGGGTGCAGTCCCAGCGTGCGGAACAGTTCCTGTTGTTCAGTCGGCAGGCTCTCGTATGAGGCGGTGAACGCGGCGCGCACCGCGCGCTGACCGGCATCGAGTTCGCCGAGCCGATCTTGGGCAGTGCTGAACTCCTCGGCCAGGCCGGGCAGAGTCCAGGCAGGGTGGTGGGCGAGTCGGCCGGCTAGTAGCACGATCGCCAGGGGTAAGTATCCGCATAGTCGGACGATTTCGGCGACGGCGGTGATGTCCTCGCCCGCTGGGTTGCGTTGGGCCAGTTGGCAGAACAGCTCGATCGCGTTGTCGGGTTCGAGGGTGTCCAGTGGTAGAGGGAGGGCGCTGTCGAGGGCGATGAGTCGGCGGCGGCTGGTGATCAATGTCAGGCAGTCCGGTCCGGCTGGTAGTAGTGGTTCGATCTGGTCGTGGTCGCGGGCGTCGTCGAGGATCAGTAGCACTCGTTTGGTGGCGACGCGGTCGCGCCAGAGGTCCCGGCGTGCGTGCAGGGAGTCCGGGATGTGGCTGGGTGCGATGCCGAGGCCGGTGAGCAGGGTGGCCAGTACTTCGGCGGGGTCGGCGGGTATCTGTCCTGGGGTGTGGGCGTTGAGTTCGACGAAGAACCTGCCGTCGGGGAACTGGTCCGAGAGCAGATGTGCCGCGCGGGTGACCAGTGTGGTCTTGCCGACGCCTGGCATGCCGTCGACGGTATGGATGCTGACCACCTGACCGGGTCGGGCTCGATCCAGGATCCGCTGCACTTCTACGTCGCGTCCGACGAAGGTGGGGACATCGCGGCGCAGTGAGGTCAGCACCGTCGGGCGGACGGGCTCGGCGATCGCGGCTTTCCACAACCGCCGCCAGCCCGACCGGTTCGACAACGCCGATGGCAACGGACCAGAGGTCTGCCGGGCCAGCGAAATCAGCGTCACCAGGACCGGATCCAGCGATTCGAATCGGGACGGCACATTGCGCCCGGTCCGCCAGTCGCTGATGCGTTGCATCAACGACCGCGGACTCTGCGCCGGTATGCGAGTCGCCTTCATCCGTGCCTCGGTGGCCACCGCAACCCGCTGCAACGTGGGATTACCCGCCGCCTCCCAAAGATCCGCCAACCGAGTCACGAACAGAGCTCGTGGCGAAGTGCCCCCTCCTCCGTTCCCCCCGATCTCCTTCGTCTCGCCACGCACAGCAACACGATAATGGCCCGGCCCATGCGTTGCGGAGGCAAGCTCACCGCCTTGGTCCAGGCCGAACCGCCGGTGGGCAGCCTGGTCGGATCCGGTGCGTGGTGTTCCGGTGCCCTCCGGACCGGAATTTCGGTCCATGGGTGCTGACCTGCGTATTCACCGTGGAACCGCAGGTCTGACTTGGCGGCGTTTCGGTGCTTCCGGTGATGATTGCTGGACCATCGGCGAGGTAGTGCAGCCGGTGGCGGAGGCGCCGCAGGTGGAGGGGATCAGCGGTGTCTCCAGCGATCCGAGCCGGTGCGCGAGAGTCGATCTCAGTCGGTCTGGGGGAGGGCTTGGAGTGCTGCGAGATAGGTTGTCGCGGCATCGGTTTCGGATGCGTCGAGGCGGACTAGGCTTCGCCGGTGTGGTAGCCGACCGCACGAAACAGGGCCAAGGCCTGCTGGATCAGGTCGGCGGCCTGCCGGTGATCTCCGGCCGCCCGGCACACGGCGCCGAGGTTGGCGAGTGCCTCGGCTTCGCCGACGCGGTAGCCGATCTCCCGGAACAGGGTCAGGGCTTGCCGGGACAGCTCGGCGGCCTGCTCGAGGTCTCCGGTCAGCCGGCGCACGGTAGCAAGATTGTTGAGATTGAGGGCTTCGCCGGGGCGGTGACCGATCTCCCGGAACAGGGCCAAGGCCTGCTGGATCAGGTCCGCGGCCTGCCGGTAATCCCCGGTGTCGCGACGCACCAGGCCGAGGTTGCCGAGGCAGCTGGCTTCGCCTCTGCGATGGCCGATCTCCTGGAACAGCGTCGTGGCATGTAGGAACAGGTCGGCGGCCTGCTCGTAGTCCCCGGTCTGGCGGCGCACGCTGCCGAGGAAGCCGAGGGCGTCACCTTCGCCGAGGACGGAGCCCGCCTCTTGAAACAGGATCAATGCCTGCTGGATCAGGTCCGCGGCCAGCTCGTATTGGCCGTTGTCCCGGCGCACACCGCCCAGGCTGGCGAGCGTGTTGGCTTCGCCGAGGGGGTAGTCGATCTCCCGGAACAAGGTCAGGGCCTGCTGGATCAGGTCTGCGGCCGCCTCGTAGTCGCCGGTGTCGCGGCGCACGCTGCCTAGGCCCGCGAGCGTGTTGGCTTCGCCGAGCGGATAGCCGGTCGCTCGGTACAGGGCCAGGGCCTGTCGAAGCAGGTCGACGGTTTGATCGTTGTTCCCCGTCTGCCACTGCACCCTGCCCAGGCTGGCGAGGGCGTTTGCTTCGCCGAGTGGGTAGCCGGTCTTCCGATAGAGGGTTACGGCTTGCCGGAGTAGGTCGGCGGCTCGGCCGTAGTTCCCGGTCTGCCGCTCGATGACGCCGAGGCTGGTGAGGGCGTTGGCGTGGTCGAGGTGGTGGCCGAGCCGGTGTGCGGTGTCGGCGGCGCGTCGGTGCAGCTGCCGGGCGGATGGCCATGGCCCCTCGCGTTCGAGCAATGCGGCCAGCGCCTCGGTCAGCTCGACCATCCGTGCTGGATCGTGGTCGGCGGTGTAGTCGAGGCAGGCGAGTAGGTTGGCTCGTTCGGTCCGCATCCATGCCAGCGCGTGCATTTCGTCGTCGAATTCCCGCGTCGAGGCAGTGGTGTCGTCGTTGGCGGGGCGTGGCCTGCGGGTCAGCCAGTGGTCGGCGGCTATGGCGGTGTGCTGGTAGTGGTCGAGCAATCGCCGTACCGCGGCGGTGTCGTCGCCGGACGACGCGGTGGCGAGGGCGCGGGCGTATTCGCGGACCAGGTCGTGCAGGCGATAGCGGCTGGGTGTCGTCTCTTCGATGAGGTGGTCGGTGTAGAGCGCGTCGAGTTCGGATCGGGCTTCGGTGAGGGGGATAGCGTTCAACGCGGCGACGGCATAGGCGTCGAAATCGGGGCCGAGGTGGAGTCCTAGCCTGCGGAACAGTTCCTGTCGTTCAGTCGGCAGGCTCTCGTAGGAGGCGGTGAACGCGGCGCGAACCGCGCGCTGCCCGGCGTCGAGTTCGCTGAGTCGGTCCTGGGCGGTGCTGAATTCCTCGGCCAGGCCGGTGAGGGTCCAGGCGGGGTGGTGGGCGAGGCGACCGGCTAATAGCACGATCGCCAGGGGTAAGTATCCGCATAGTCGGACGATCTCGGCGACGGCCGCGATGTCGTCGTCCTGTGGATTGCGTTGGGCCAACCGGCAAAACAAGTCGATCGCATTGTCGGGATCGAGAGTGTCCAGTGGTAAGGGCAGGGCGCTGTCCAAGGCGACGAGCCTGCGGCGGCTGGTGATCAGGGTGAGGCATCGGGGTCCGGTGGGCAGCAGCGGTTCGATCTGGTCGTGGTCGCGGGCGTCGTCGAGGATCAGCAGCACTCGTTTGGTGGCGACGCGGTCACGCCACAGGTCACGGCGTGCGTGCAGGGAATCGGGGATGTGGCTGGGGGCGAGGCCCAGACCGGTGAGCAGGGTGGCCAGCACTTCGGCGGGATCGGCGGGGACCTGTCCAGGTGTATGGGAATTCAACTCGACGAAGAACCTGCCATCAGGAAACCGATCCGAGAGCAGATGCGATGCCCGGGTGACCAGTGCGGTTTTCCCGACTCCTGGCATGCCGTCGACGGTGTGGATGGATACGACTCGGCCCGGTCCCGCCGCATCCAGGATGCGGCCCACTTCGACGTCGCGTCCGACGAAGGTGGGGACATCGCGTCGCAGTGAGGTCAGCACCGTCGGGCGGACGGGCTCGGCAATCGCCGTCTTCCACAACCGCCGCCAGCCCGACCGATTCGACAACACCGAGGGAACCTGACCAGATGCTTGTCGTGCCATCGCGATCAACGTCACCAGCACCGGATCCAGCGACTCGAAACGCGAGGGCACATTGCGCCCGCTGCGCCAATCGCTGATGCGTTGCATCAACGACCGCGGACTCTGCGCCGGTGCACGAGCAGCCTTCATCCGTGCCTCGGTGGCCACCGCAACCCGCTGCAACGTGGGATTACCCGCCGCCGTCCACAGCTCCTCCAACCTGGTCACGAACAGAGCTCGCGGGGAAGAGCTTTCGCCACCACGCCCGTTCCGACCGGTCTGACTCGTCTCACCGCCCACCAACACACCATAAAGGCGTGGTCCGTTGGGTTGCGGATACGAGCCGCTCGGATCACCGGCAGGCTGGACTAGTTTGTCGTCGCCTTTTCCTTGGACTGCTTGGCCAGTTCCTGCTCGAATTGCTCTGGGGTGAACTTGAAGTCGCCCACGATCGGCGAGGCTCTCGATGTCGCGCTCTGCTACGGGTGGATCGACAGCCATCGCAAGGGGCTGGATGAGCAGCACTATCTGCAGCGGTATTCGCCGCGGCGGGCGAAAAGCCCTTGGTCACAACTGAATGTGGCGAAGGCGGAGGCACTGATCGCCGCGGGACGGATGCGGGAGCCGGGACTGGCGGCGATCCGGGCGGCCGAAGCGGACGGGCGGTGGGCGGCTGGCTGCTGAAGGCGCGGACACCAGGCGCCCGCGCCGCGCAGCTCGATCAGATCGTCGCGTCACTCACGCAGGCGAGCTGACCGTTGTCGAGTGGCGCATGGCTGCGGCGAAACGCGAGAGCGCCCCACCATGGTGTGCCACTCACGACTCAACCTCTCTGATCGAACGCCGATTGGGCGCGCTGGGCCAGGTCGGCGCCGAGTTTGTAACCCTGGGCGGCTAGTTCCTGGTGGGCGTGCGGGTCGGTGGTTTCGGTGCCGTAGAGGATTTCGATGGAGGACGCGGCGATCTCGGAGTAGCCGGCGATGCCCTCCCGGAGCTGGAGGGTGATCGCGTCCTTGTAGCCGCGGCGATCGAAGGTGTCTTGGTTGACGCCTGCCAGCGCGATGTAGTGCAGCTCTTTGATCGCACTCGGGCCGTTGGGGGAGGTGTTCTCGTAGGCCCAGCCGCGGCTGAATACGCGATCGATCCAGCCCTTGGCGAGGGCGGGCATGGACCACCAGTAGACCGGAAAGAGCACTGCGACCACGTCGGCCGATTCGATCAACTCTTGCTCACGGCGGACGTCCGCAGGAACCTCGCCGACCTGTCGATGGACCGCGATATCCGCCGCGGTGAATGCGGGATTGAATCCCGTGGCGGTCAGGTCATGCGTTGTGGCAGTGGTACTTTCGTCCGCCTGGATACCTTGTTCGACCGCGCGGGCGATAGCCCAGGTGGCGGACTCGTGATCCGGGTGCGAGACCACGAGCAGTACGTTCGGCCGACTCCGTTCGTTCGTCATGTTGCCAAGGTAAAGTATGACACTAACGTCAATGTCAAGGAGGAGCGCAGGGTGCAGATCAAGGATTTGAGCGAGCGCACCGGCGCGAGCCCGCGGATGCTGCGCCACTACGAGAACGCGGGCGTCCTGACGCCGCGGCGCGACCCCAACGGCTACCGGCATTATCGCGAAGAAGACGTGAAGACCGTGCGGGACATCCGCTGCCTGCTCGCCTCCGGCCTGTCCCTCTCCGAGGCTGCCGCCCTCATCCACATCGCCTGCACCGCTCCGCAAAGCGCCACCGACCAGGACCGCGACGACGTGCTGGCGCAACTCGACGACCGCACCCGCCAGTTGGACGCGGGTATCGAACGACTCCTGGCCGAAAAGGCCAACATCCTCAAGCTTCGCGAGGACATCACGGCAGGTCGCTGACCCGCGGCGTGATCCGTTGCAGGCGGCCATCGACACATTGGCCGAGCTCGGATACGGCCAGACCTCGTTCGCGAAGATCGCGGCCAAGGCCGGGATCAGCAGCACGAGGCTGATCTCGTATCACTTCGCGGGAAAAGCGGAGCTGACGCAGGCCGTCGTCGAGCATGTACTGGATGCCGCCGCCACCTTCATGAGTCCGCGAATCGCGGCCGAAACAGGCCACTGGCCGAAGATGGCCGCCTATCTCGCCTCGAACATGGCGTTCCTCCGAGACCATTCCGCCCACGTGCGCGCGATCGTCGAGATCACCGGCAACGCACGGACCGAGGACGGCAGCCCGGTAGTCGATGCTGCGGCGCCAAGCGCAACGGACTTGCTGGAGAAGGGTTTTCGCGATGGCCAGCGCGACGGCGCATATCGCGACTTCGACCCTCAGGTGATGGCCGCCACCGTCCGCGCCGCAATCGACAGTGCCGCAGTGCAATACGCCGCGAGCCCGCAACTTGACCTCGACGCCTACGCCGCCGAGCTGACCGAACTGTTTCGCCGTGCGATGACGAAAGGTCGCCACTGATGGCCTATCTCGACAACCAGGTCCGCCCCGCGCCCGGTGTCGGCAGCCGAAAGGCAGTCATCGTCTCGGTGCTCACCGACATGGTCGCGCCGCTGGCGGTCTTCTACGGCCTACGCGCCGCCGGTGTCGAGCAACGCTGGGCGCTGCTGGTATCGATGATAGTGCCGGCCGCGGTGGTGGTGTACCGGTTCGTCACCAGGCGCCGGATCGAATACCTCGCCCTGTTCATCCTCACCGTGATCGCGTCGGGGGTAGTCCTCTCGGTACTGACCGGAGATTCGCGCACCATGCTGATCCGCGACGCGTGGGCGGGCATGATCGGCGGCCTGGCCGGGGTCTGGATGCTCGGGTCGGTGGTCGCGGGCGGTCGGCCCGCCCTGGTGACGATCTTCCGCGGGTTCCTGATCGCCGAGGTCGGCGCCGACGGCGCGCGTGCCTGGGACGCCCGCTGGGACACCGAGCCGGATTTCCGGCGAGGCCTGCGAGTGGTGACCAGCGTGTGGGGTGTCGCGACGATCCTCAACGCCGCCGTCAACCTGGCCTTCGCGTACACATTGCCGATCGACGCCGCCTCGGTAGCGATGCAGGTGGCGTGGCCGGTAATCCTGGTACCGCTGCTGCTGTTTCATCTCAGCTACACCAAGAGTCGAAATCTGCGGGCCTGATCACCGGCATTGTCTCGTAGTGTGGGTTACGGACTGACCACTTGCCGTGGTTCCGAGCCGTGCCGAACGCGCGGTCCGGGGTCGCGGCCGAGCCGAGCGCGAGGACCATGTCGGACAACGCCACAACAGAGAGATCCGGTTTCGACGCGGTGATCGCGGCCGCCGACTATCCGGTGTTCGTCGTGACCGCCCGAGCCGATGGCCGCCAAGCCGGCTGCCTGGTCGGCTTCACCTCTCAGGTCAGCATCGAACCGCCGCGCTTCCTGGTCGGCATCTCCAAGAACAACTTCACCTTCGGCGTCGCGATGGCCGCCGGGCACCTCGCCGTACACCTGCTCGGCCGCGAACAGTCCTCGCTGGCAGCGCTTTTCGGCGCGGAGACCGGTGACGACATCAACAAGTTCGCACATTGCAAGTGGGCGCCCGGTCCGGCCGAGTTACCCATCCTGGACGCAGCCGCGGGCTGGTTCACCGGCCGCATTCTCGAACGGCACGACCTGGGCGATCACGTCGGCATGCTCATCGAGCCGGAGGTCGCCTCCGCCCCCAAGCCGCACATGGAACCGTTGCGCTACAACTCGGTCGCCGGTCTGAAGCCGGGCCACGTGGCGTAGCCGGTCAGGCCACGTTGGCCGGTCGATCGTCCATCGCCTGTTCGCGCAGGGTATTCAAGGTCTTCGACAGGATGCGCGAGACCTGCATCTGCGAAACACCCAGCTGTTCGGCGATCTGCGCCTGAGTCAGCGATTCGAAGAACCGCATGATCAGCACCCGGCGCTCCCGCTCGGGCAACGCCGCGATCAACGGACGCACCGTCATCGACTGCTCGAGCAGTCCGTAGCACGGTTCCTCGACGCCGAGTCCGGCGGCGACGGGCAGCGGCGAGTTCTCGCCGTCGTCGCGGGTGATGCCGTCGATCGGGTTGGTCTGATAGCCGTTCCGGGCGATCAACGCCTGGGTGACCTCGCTGAGCTCGACCTCCAGCTCGGCGGCGATCTCCCTGGCGGTGGGCACGCGGCCCAGCCGGTTGGACAGTGTTTCGGTGGCGGGCCCGATCAGCTGCTGAATCTCCTTGAGCCTGCGCGGAACTCGCACGGCCCAGGTGCGATCGCGGAAGTGCCTGCGCACCTCGCCCATGATCGTCGGCACGGCGAAGGACAGAAACGAGCTGCCGCGCGAGACATCGAAACGGTCGACGGACAGGACCAGACCCACCCTGGCGATTTGATGCAGATCGTCGAAAGCCTCACCGCGCCCGGCGAACTTGCGGGCGATGTGCTCGGCCAGCGGCAGGCACAACCGCGTCACTTCCGCGCGCAACTCGTTTCGGTGCGGATCGTTCGCGGTGAGGGCCGCCATCTTCTCGAACCATGGCTCGATGTTGTCGTAGCTGTCGCCGCGCGAACTGGTGCGTCGCGGCAGGTCGGTTCGGTCCGTGGTGAACTCACGTTGCATCGGATGTACCTCGCTCCCAAATGAATTCGATGGCCGTCGGATACCCACCCGCGTCTATGTCAAAAGAGTCCTGGATCATCTCGGCCGAATCGGTGAGCACCTGCACCAGCTGCCAGCTCAACGGATCACGATTGACCTCGACGTCGCGCGTGGTCGTCGCGCTGATCCGCACGTTGATCCGGCGCCGGTTGTAGGTGAACGCACACCGCAGCGTCGAGCCGGGCACCGCGTCGAGCATCAACGCGGTCGCCGCTTCGCTGAGCACCAGCCGAATGTCCGGGATCGCATCGAGCGTGACGTCGGCCATCATGCACGTGGTATCGGAGAGCGCCCGCAACATCCCCAGTTCGTGCGGCTCGGCTGCCAGCTCGAAGGCCACTCGGTGTGCGACCACGGCCATCTGGTGTGGTGTCGATGTCTTGGAAACCACCTTCATCATGTTCACCGCCTCCCAACGATTCACCTCCGCCATACCCGCGAAGCGTGGCCCCAACCCGATCGCCGACATCTCATCGCCGCGATGTGACTCGTCTTACCGCGCGGATAGGGCACAAGGTCCCTATGGACAGGGCACAAAGACTCTGAATGCGCGGTGTTTCATTATGGTTCCGACACGAGCGACCGACCGTCGAGGCGGCACAAAACCCGCAGGTAGCGCGCATACTTGGCCGGTGATGGAAACAGGCGCGACGGCCACCGAAGCGGGGACCCATGCGGTCGTCCAGGTGGTCGGTGGCGGCACACCGCAGGCGACCGGAAGCTTCGGTTTCTGGTTCGCCGATCAGCGGTGGCAGTGGTCGGACGAGGTCGCCGTGATGCACGGGTACGCGCCGGGGACGGTGACGCCGACCACGGAATTGCTGCTGTCGCACAAGCATCCGGACGACCGCGCGCAGGTCGCGGAGACCATCGCCAAGTCGTTGCGCAATGCCGAGCCGTTCTTCAGCCGCCATCGCATCATCGACACCGCAGGCCAGACGCACCACGTGATCGTCTTCGGTGACACCATGACCGAGAACGGCAAGGTCGTCGGCACCACCGGCTACTACGTCGACCTGACCGAAACCATCGACGAACAGCGCCAGGAGGTGCTCGCGGGCGCGCTGCCGGAACTGTTCGAGGCGCGCGCGGTGATCGAGCAGGCCAAGGGCGTGCTGATGCGGGTGTACCGGCTCAACGCCGAACAGGCCTTCCGAGTGCTGCAGTGGCGGTCGCAGGAAACCAACGTCAAGCTGCGCACCCTGGCCGGCCGGATCATCGCCGAACTCGATTCGCTGCCGCCGGCGCCGCCGCAGGTGCAGACCGCGTTCGATCATCTGCTGCTGACCGTGCACGAGCACGCCGACTAGCGGCCTTCAGGCTTCCGGCCGCCGGTTGCTGTCGCCGGTACCGGTGCGGCTGACCTCGTAGCCGAGCAGGCGTTCGGCCTCTTCGATGCCGCCCTGCAGGTCGCCGACCGCGTTCATCTTGGACAGGTCGAGCCCGATGGTCACCAGCGTCAGCGCGATCTCCGAGGACAGACCGGTGATGATCACGCTCGCACCCATCAGACCGGACGCTTCGACCGTCTGCACCAAGTGGTTGGCCACCGTGGAGTCGATCTGCGGCACACCGGTGATATCGATGACGACCACCTTGGCGCGATTGGCGCGAATCGCGCGCAGCAGCTGCTCGGTGAGCTGGCGGGCTCGCTGGCTGTCCAGCACGCCGATGATCGGCAGGATGAGCAGCTGCTCGCGCACCTGAAGAACCGGCGTGGACAGCTCGCGGATCGCCTCCTGCTGCTGGCGAATGATGCGCTCGCGCTCGTCGACGAAGGAGACGCCCACGGTGTTGGCGATCCGGTTGGCGGCCGGTTCATAGGCGTCGAGCACCGCGTTGAGCAGCTGGAAATCGGCCTGATACTTCTCGAACAGCGAGCGGGCCAACACGTCCCGCAGCAAAAGCACGATGCCGAGGATCTCGTGGGTCTCGACGCCGCGCGGAACGATGCGCTCGGACAGATCGCGGGCGTAATCCTGCAGCGCCTCAACCGATCCGGTCTCCAGCACCGCGACGTAGTTGTCGTAGACGGAGGTGACCTCGGAGAACATCTCGTCGGGCGTCATCGCGGTCAGTAACCGCGCCTCGGTGATGCGGCGCGCCCACTCCTCGCGCAGCACCGTGCGGTTCTGGCGCAGGTGCTCGACCAGCTCGGAAAGCAGCCCCTCGCTGACACCGTTGGAGTTGGTATCAGCCGGGAGAGTGGTAATCGACATCTCGGACAATGCCGCCCTCCGGTCCATCGCACGCATCGGACTCGCGTGCTCGAAAATGCCGTGGAAAGCCGCTTTCTGGACCGTCCACCGCCCGCAGAATCGTATACCTATCGTGGGTGATGGAGCCATCGAAAGCGGCCGCGCCAGGTTTCCGGGCGCGGCGACCCGGGTATCCCGGCTACCCGCTGCCGTTTCCGCTCTCCGCCAGGCGAATTCGAGCGGGCGCGGCCGACCCCGGTCGGCGGGTGCCGAGCAGGTGGTCCACATCGGTGTCGGTGACCGGGTCGAAGCGCAGGTAGGACTCGTCCAGCGGGCGAGGGTTGGCCGGTGTCTCCAGGCACACGATCTTGTCCGCGTGATAGGCCAACGTCCGCACGATGCGGTGCGGTGCGACCGGGACCGCGAGCACGACGCGGACCGCGCCGCGACGATAGGCGGCCCGGCATGCGGTCCGTGCGGTCATACCCGTGGAGACGCCGTCGTCGACGACCAGTGCGGTGCGCCCGCCCAGCTTCGGTTGCGGACCGTGCCGCCGGATCCGTTCGGCGCGGCGGTGCAGGCTGGCGCGTTCGTGTGATTCGGTGTCGGCGAGTTCTTCGGGGGTCAGGAGGGCGCTGCGGACGACGACCTCATCGATGATGCGGGTGTCGTCCTCGCCGATGGCGCCGAAGGCCAGGTCCGGCCGATAGGGGACGCGGAGCTTGTTGACGACGATCGCGCCGAGCGGCAGGCGCAATCGGACCGCGATCTCATAGGCCACCGTGATGCCGCCGCGGGGCACGCCCATGACGACGACCTCCGGGCCGCGGAAGGCTTGCAGCCGGTGGGCGAGTCGACGGCCCGCGTCGTACCGATCGAGGAACAGCGAACGCAGATGTGTGCGGTGATCGGTGCGGTCACTGGACAGGTCAGTGTGGGCACCGGATAAAGCGGGATCGTCCATGCGGTCCCCCGAGCATCGAGTGGCATGATCCGGAGCCGCGCTTCGGGACTCAGGAGGACATCGCCAATTCTACTCGGCGGTACGGCTTTCCCGGTCGGTTTGCCGGGCCGATCGGACTGGGTAGGCGAAACACCTTGGGGAGTAGGCGATCACGAACGGCGCCGGGACCGTGACGGCTCTCGTGGCTCGGCGAAATGCGGCGCGGCGGGTTCCCGGCCGCTGACCGTCGCGATGATCTCCACAGCCAGGTCGGCGACACGAACGTTGCGCTGTTGGGACCTGCCACGCAGCACCTCGAAGGCCGCCTCGCGGTCGCAGCGCCGTTCGGCCATCAGGATGCCGAGCGCCTGATCGATGGTGGAGCGGGAAGCCAGCGTCGCGCGCAACTGTTCGGTCAGCTTCGCCTGCCGGGCGGTGTCGGTCGCGACGGCGAGCAGCACGCCGAGGTGTTCGGCCGTGAGGGTGGTCGCACGCCGGATCCGATCGGTGAAGCCGTTCGGCCGGGTCGAGTAGAGCGACAGCGCACCGACCGCTTCGCCGTCCACCGAAAGTGGTTGGGCGTAAATAGATTTGACTCCGTAGGCCAGCATCCGGGTCGAATAGCCGCCCCAGCGGTGCTCCGTCGCGACATCGGGTACCGAAACCTGTTGCGCCGTACTGATGGCCTCCAGACAGGGGTCGTACCCCTCGCTGAATCGGGATTCCTCCGTGAGCATCGCGCGCGCGTCGCTCGAGCCGCCGACGATGGTGCCGTGCTGACGGGTCAGCGTGACCCCCGCCATCGGGTGGTCCGGCAGCATCCGCACCACGGTATCGGCGATGGCACACAATGATTCGGCGACGTCGTCGCCGGTCAACAGCAGCGCCGTCAACTCCGACATCCCCAACGCCAGTTCGTCAGCCATGAAATGCCTTGACGGTCAACATAATTGGTATCCGTCCTCCAGTACGCGGCGAGCGATCTCTGAGACTTCGATGCCGTCGGCGAAGGCACGGGCGCGCAGCAGCGCCTGCGCGGCGTCGAGATCGCAACTGCATTGCACGGCAACCATACCGACCGCTTGGTGCACGGCGACGAGATAATCGGCGTCGTCGAACAGGGATCCCTGCGGCGCACCGTCGTCGGCGGTCCCGTACGAGGCGAGCAGGACCGTATTGGCCAGGGCGTCGGCCACCTTTTCGGCGGCGGGCGTGATCTCGGTGCGCAGTCCGGCTCGGCTGGTGAACACGCACAGGGCGCCGAGCAGGCGGGAGGAGAGCAGCGGAACCGCGACCACGGACTGCACGCCGAGCTCGGTCAGCGCCGGACCGTACTGCGGCCAGCGCGCGGCCAGGTCGGCGCCGTCGGCGGTGACGAACTCCCGGCCGCCGAGCACGTCGCGCGCCGGACCCTCGCCGATCAGCAGCTCCAGGTCGTGCGCGGCACGTGCGGTGACGTCCGAGGCGGAGACCAGCAGTTCCTCGCCGGTCTGGCCGAACAGGGTGACCGCGGCGCTGTCCATGCCGAGGTGCTGGGCTACCGCGGCCATGAAAACCGGGCGCAGCGTGGCCCGATCGCCGATGTACCATCGCTGTAGCCGCAGGGCATATATCCGGTGCAGTCGCGCGCAGGCCAGATGCCTGCCTTCGATCCGTCGATGCAGCTCCGCCATGCGTTGCCGAAACGGTTGCATGGATTCCGGTCGCTGGGTGGCCTGCGCCTCGTATTTCGCGGCCACCGCTGCCGCGCGAGCGGCTCGTTCTCGCTCGGCGCTGAATTCCTGCCACTCACGGGCAATTTCCTGGTGAGCGTCCGAATGCGACCGCACGCTGCCAAGCCTACGCGCATATGTTGGCAACGGCGTTAATTGCTCTGCCTGGCAACATTTGTCGGGGGGACTTCCTCCAAGAGCAACACCACGCCGTCGCGGGTGCCGTCCAGCGGTGAACAGGTCACCGCGCAGGTGATCGAACGCCCGATGCGGTTGACCGCCGGGATCTCCACCGGGCCGTCCCGCCGACTCGTTTTGAGGCAGCGCTGGATGCTTTCGTGTAGCAGCTGGGTGGGCAGCCCGAAGTCCAGCGCGAAGAACACCTGCTGCTGGACCTCCTCGGAGCGCAGCCCCCACATCTCCTCCGCGCCGCGGTTCCAGCTCCGGACCCGCAGCTGATCGTCCAGCACCACCACGCCCGCCGCGACACTGGACAAGACGCCCTCCAGGAAGGTGCGCGTCTCGTTCAATTCGTCGGTGCGGATCCGCATCTCCTCGTTCATCGTCTCGAGTTCTTCGTTGCCCGACTGGAGTTCTTCGTTGGTGGTTTCGAGTTCCTCGTTGGTCGATTGCAGTTCTTCGTTGGTGGTCTCCAATTCCTCGATGCTGGATTGGAGTTCTTCGTTGGTGGTTTCGAGTTCCTCGTTGGTGGACTGGAGTTCCTCGTAGGCCGTCTCCAGCTCCTCCCTTTTCACCTTCACTTCCAGCGAAAGTCGCGTCGCCACTGTGGTATCGACGAAATTCACCACGACTCCGACGTCCGCGCCGTCGCTGCCCCACAGCGGCTGGATATGCACCTCGAAATACTGGACTTCGTCCGGGCCGAGCTTGCGTTCCGCCGTGCTGACCCGGATGCTGCGGCGTTCGGACACGGCCTGCTGGATCAGCGAGCGCAATTCGACCGGCCGATAGGAGATCTCCAGCTCACTCAGCGGCCTGCCGACATCGTGTTGGGTCAGGCCGAATTGGCTGCGCATCTGGTTGTTGAGGATCGAGACCTTGCCCTCGGCATCCAGCCCGATCACCCCGAACGGGGCGGTCTCCAGCGCGAGCTCGCCGAGTTGGCGTTTCTTGACCAGGCCCTGCACCTCCCGGCCGAGGTCGACGTCGAGCCGCGCCGGGCTCGGCTGGTGCGGCGGCCTGACCGCACCGGCCCGGCGCCGGAAGATGCGCTGGCGCATGCTCGCCACCCCGAACCGCTCGCCCTCGGCGAGCAGCAGTTCCGCCTTGCCGAGGAACAGGAATCCGCCCTCCCGCAGCGCGAAGCGGAACCGGTCCAGGATCTGCGATTGTGCCTCGGCATTGAAGTACATCAACGTGTTTCGGCACAACAGCAGATCGAGCCGGGAGATGGGCGCGTCGCGGGTGATGTCGTGGCGGCCGAAGATCACCCGGCGCCGCAGGTCCGACCGGAACGCGAACTTGTCGCCGATCGGCTCGAAATACCGGTCCCGGAGCTCGCCGGACAGCTGCCCGAGCGCCTTCGCCGGATACACACCGGACCGTGCCTCGCGCAGGGCTTCCTCGTCCACGTCGGTGCCGTAGAGCTTGACCCGCTTCGCGCACTCTTCGATGCCGAGCGCCTCGGCGAACGCGATCGCCAGCGAATAGGTTTCCTCGCCGCTGGAGCAGCCCGCGCTCCAGATCCGGATCTCGCTGTCCGGCTTGGTATTCGCGATCAGTTCCGGCAGCACCTCGCGCTGGAGGTACTGCCAGGCCTCCAGATCGCGGAAGAAGCTGGTGACGTTGATCAGAATGGTGTTGAACAGGTGGCGGAATTCTTCGGCGTTGCTTTCCAGCAGATCGCGATAGTCGAGGTAGTCGGTGACCTGAACCTCGTGCATGCGCTTGCGGATCCGCCTGGTCAGCGACGAGCGCTTGTAGCCGGTGAAATCGAACCCGCGCGAATCGCGAATGAACAGCAGCAGATCCTCCAACGCCGGGTCGACGGTGTCGATGTCTTCACCCGGTGCCGTCATGATCTCCTCGCTCGATTCGGTCACGATTCGCTCTGCACCACGAGACCGCGGAGCACGCCGGCGATCTCGTCAAGTGGCACAACGAGATCCGCGTCGCCGGTCGCCACGGCGGCGCTCGGCATGCCCTTGAATTCCGCTTCCTCCGGATCCTGCACGACCACCGTGCCGCCACGGGACTTGACCGCGCTCACCCCCGTCGCGCCGTCGCTGCCGGATCCGGTCAGCACACAGGCAACCGCGCGCGGACCGTATGCGCCCGCCACCGACTCGAACAGCAGGTCGGCCGAGGGCCGGACGAAGTGGACGAGCTCGCTGCCGGACAGCGCGAGTACCCCGTTCGGCTCTACCAGCAGGTGGTGGTTCGGCGGGGCGATGTAAACCGTTCCCGCTTCGGCGGTTTCGCCTGCTGTCGCCAGCTTCACACGCAATTCGGTTCGGCGCGAAAGCAATTCGGCCAGCACGGTCTTGTGGCGTGGGTCGAGGTGCTGCACGACGAGCACGGGTACCGGCAACGTGGCCGGGAGAGCGCCGAGGACCTTGAAGAGCGCGGTGATACCGCCCGCCGACGAGGCTATGGCGACGACGGCGTACGGGTCATCCGTGGTCATGGTCGCGCCGACCAGCCGTGAGGTGCACGGGTTCAGGGTAACGCGATGGCGGATACCCGCCCAGCGATGGCTGCGGTCCGGCGCGGCGCGACCAGGGTCTCATCGCCGCCTTCGGCTTCGCTGCTCGGCCATCGGCGCGGTGGCGGTCAAGGTGAGCATCGCCAGGCCGGTCGTGCGGATCATCGAATCGAGGTTGGTGAGGATGTCGACGATGGCGGTTCGGTGTTCGTCGAGTTCGGCGGTGGTCAGCCCGTCGCGGTCGAAAGCCATCCGAATGGTGTCCAGTTGCAGGCCGCTATCGAAGAGTTTCCGGACGAGGCGGTCGCCCAGATCGGTGAACTTGGCGGTGTCGTACAGCTCTGGACCGGCTAACTGCGGCGGCGGGCGCGAGGGCGCGTGCTGGACGAGTTCGTCGCGCGATACGAGGGTCATGATTCCTCCGGGTTCGGTCGCGGGTACGGGGAGCCACGCTTCGGGACTCGGGGAATTTCAACTGGAACTGTACGCCTGAGCCCCAGCTCGGGGGCCTAACTGGGGGTTACCCACGGTGCCGGTGACTACGCACACGTGTTTGCATCGGCTCAGTCCGGTTATCCGCCACACGACTGGCCCGATAAAGGCAGGTCGGTCTCACCCGACGAAAGGGGTTCGACAGTGAGCACAGCTGACAAAGCCAAGAACAAGGCCGAAGAACTCGCCGGTCAGGCCAAGGAGAAGTTCGGTAACGCGACCGACGACCAGGACCTGAAGAACGAGGGCAAGGCCGATCAGATCAAGTCCAACCTCAAGGACGCAGGCGAGAAGGTCAAGGACGCTTTTCGCAACTGACCGATAGTCCGGTCGCTGCAGTCGAGCGGGTGCGTGCCCTATCGGGCGCCGCCCGCTCGTCCGCGTCCCGGGTCCGTCCAGCGAAACAAGGTCTTGATCGTGCCGAGTCCGGCGATAACGTGCAGTGATCTATCGCGTAGATCGGTGACTCGGGAGGATCGGGATGATCGCGGCACGGATGGTGGCTGTTGTTGCGTCGGTGTTCGTCGGATGAGCGGCAGCAGGCGACCTATGAGCGGTCCCGCGAGTTCCATCTGGCCTGTGTCGACAGTGCCGAGCTGCGGCAGATCGCCGACCAGGTACGCACGCAGTTCCAGCAGGAATCGGTGCTGACCTTCCAGCGGCTCGCGTCGAATTCCCCTGGGGTGGACGCGTTCACGGTGACGATCGCCGGGGTCGATGTGCGGCGGTTCCGCGACGGACTGGTCGCCGATCCGGTGGCTCGGGAGCGGCTCGTCGGTGGCTCGGTCACCGAGGCGAACGCGCTGATTCTCGTGGTCGATGTGGCCGATATGGAGTTGGCGCAACGGTTCGTCGCCGGTCTGGGCGGCACCTGGGATTCGGGCAGTGTTCAGTACGGCGACCGCGAGTTCGTCAGCGCCTGAAGGGTTTCCGGCTCAGTGCTCGATTCTGCTCAGGATGTCGCGTAGCGCACGTAGGTCGTCGGCGGACAGGGCGGTGACCGAGTCCGGCGCGGGATCCGGCGTCGCCAGTGCCTGGGCAAGCACGGCGCGACCGGCGTCGGTGATGGTGACGAGCTTCTTGCGCCGATTGGTGGGATCTACCTCCCGGACGACGTAACCGAGCTCCGCGAGCTGATTGACCGCGACCGTGGCGGCCGGGGCGTCCATCGTCGCGGCGTAGGCCACCTCCTTGACCGTCATCGGCCCGGCCTTGCGCAGCCTGCGCAGCACCCGAATGCGGCTGAACGACAAGCCTGTTCGTTCGACCGCGGCGCGTCGCCACGGGTCACGGGAGTACATCACGACTCGCGTGAGCAGGCTCCACACCTCGTCGGGTGTGGGGTTGTCATCCGGCATGAACGGGCACCTTCTGTTCCAGCAGCGGGGCGACACGGTCACTCGACCGCTTGGCCCACGGGGTATTCGCGACTATGCCGAGTATGGCGACACCGGCGGTCAGCACCGCGATCACCCACCACAGTCCCGCGCCGGTCAGCGCGCCGCACAGCGCTACACCGATGCTGACGCCCACCTGTCGGCTGGTCGAGGCCACCGCCGACGCGGCGCCCGCCCGATCCAGCGGCATCCCGCTGACCGCGGTGGTGGTGATCGGCGCGTTCACCATGCCGAAACCGACCCCGAAGATGGCGAACATGATCACCAGCGCCCACACCGGGGTATTCGGATCGAGCGTGGTGAGCAGAACGGCGGCGATAGTCATCATCAGACCCGCCGCGATCAGTGATGGTTTGGTCCCGTGCCTGCCGACCAGTCGACCGGACAGCGGCGAGAAGATCACCATCGCGACCGCCATCGCCAGGTACAGCAAACCGGTGTGCACCGCCGAATAGTGCCGGACCCCTTGCAGATACAGCGAGCAGCTGAACAGGAACCCGCCGAGCGCGGTGAAGCTGAAGATGGCGATCACCGTCGCCGAGGCGAACGGCGCGCTGCGGAAGAACCGCAGATCGATGAACGGGTCGACGCGGCGCGACTCATAGAAGATGAACGCGGCCAACGCGATCGCCGACACCACGAAGATCACCGGCTTGCGCTCGATCAGCCCGAACACCGTGGAGAACAGGAACGCCACCGCGAGCAGCTGCCCGATCGGGTCGATGCCGCGCACCGTCGCCGACTTCGATTCCGGCACATACAGCGTGGTGAGCACCAGCGCGAGCAGACAGACCGGCAGGTTGATCCAGAACACCGCGGGCCAGCCCAGCGCGTCGATCAGCACGCCGCCGATGGTCGGGCCGAGTGCCATCGAAATGCCGACCACCGCGCCCCAAACACCGATCGCGCGAGCACGTTCCACCCGTCCGACGAACACCGTGGTGATGATCGACATTGCCACCGGGTTGAGCATCGAGCCGCCGATCGCCTGCAGGAATCGGGCGCCGATCAACACCTCGATGGACGGCGCGAGGCTGCACAGCATCGAGCCGATCGCGAAGGTGACCAGCCCGATCCGGAACAGCCTGCGCCGTCCGAATCGGTCCGCCGCGCTCCCCGCCAGCATCAGCAGGCTGGCCAGCGTCAGCGTGTAGACGTCGACGATCCACTGCAGCCGGGACAGCGGCGCGTGCAGATCGGTCTGGATGGTGGGTATCGCGACATTCACGATGGTCGAGTCCATGGAAACGATCAGCAAACTCAGACAACAGGTGGCCAGCACGAGCGTCTTACGCCGCGCAGTCATCTCCTCAACAGTTGTAAGCACACAACTATTGTGAAGTCACAACTGTTCCGAACGCAAGGGCTGTGACTGCGGTCTCTCCGGGTCGGTTGGCATCTACACGAACACCGCGAGCGTGTTCCCGAAGGTCATCGGCGAGCTCACCGGGTGGCGATCGGATACCTCGGCGGTGGGGTAGCTGCTGGCCTACCCTGACTACGGTCGTCAGTCTGTTCTAGGGAGTCTCGGTGGGCGCTGCACTTGTGAAGGGGCAGAACGGGGCGTTGGCGGTGCCGCGGGTTGTGTTGTCGGTGCGGACCGACGCGGCCGTCGATGTGTCGGCGTTGCTGGTGACCGCGGCGGGAAAGGTGCGGTCGGATGCCGACTTCGTGTTCTTCAATCAGCCGAGTGCTCCCGGTGTAGTGCTGCGGACCGGTGTGGCTGCGGCGCTGGAAGTTTCGCTGGCCGAGGTGCCCGCGGAGATCGCGCAGCTGCGGGCGGTGATCACGTTGGACGATCCGAACGCCTCGTTCGGGCAGTTCGCCGCGCCGGTGGCGACGGTGGCCGATCCGTCCGGAAATGTGTTGTACGAGTATCGGATCGAGGGGCTCTGTAGCGAGTCGGTGGTTATCGCGCTCGAGTTGTATCGACGCGGCGCCGAGTGGAAGGTGCGGGCGGTGGGGCAGGGCTACGCGGGTGGATTCGCGGCGCTGGTCACCGATCATGGTGTGCGCGTGGACGATACGCCCGCACCGGCGGTAACTGCCGCGCCACCGCAGCCCGCCTCGGATCTTCAGGTGCATACCGTGCCCGGCGAGGCCGCACTCTCGTTCGAGAAGCGCGAAAAGCTGGACATGCGCAAACGCGAAGTCGCGAAGGTGCTGATCAGTAAGGACGCCTTCGGCATTCGCGCACGCGTCGTGCTGGTGATCGACAAGACCGGCAGCATGATCAAGCAGTACCGCACCGAGGTCGTGCATCGCGTGGTGCAGCGAATGGTTCCGGTGGCAACCCAGCTGGACAACAACGGCTCGTTGGAGGCCTACCTCTACGCCCACTCCTTCGCCAAGCTCCCCGACATCACCGTCGCGCACAGCGACGAATGGGCACATACCTTCCTGCACCTCAGCGGCGCCCACGCGGGCATCGACTACAACCGAATCGGCGGCCGCAACGACGAATTGCCGATCATGCGCGACATCATGGCCTCGCTGCGCCCCGGCGACGGGCCGACACTGATCCTGTTCTTCACCGACGGCGGCTTCGCGAACAAGCGTGAGATCGGCGCGCTCATGCGCGAGGCCGCGCAGCTGCCTGCCTTCTGGCAGTTCATCGGCCTCGGCCGCGCCAACTACGGTCTTCTACGCTCACTCGACGAGATGACCGGGCGAATCGTCGACAACGCAGGCTTTTTCGCACTCGACGACATCGACCAGGTCGACGACGGCGAGCTGTACGCGCGCCTGCTCGGCGAGTTCCCGGATTGGTTGAAGGCGGCCAAAGCGGCGGGCATCCTGCGCTGAGCCGCCGAATTGCCCTCAGTCCTCGGGGATCTGCTTCCGCGCCCACTCGGCCCACTCCGCGTTCATCGCGTAGAAGCGTTCACCCCACTCCATCGCGATCCGGCCGTACCGGGAGAAGTCGTTGTCGTCCCAGTCGACCGAATCCTTGAGTGCGTGTAGCTCGGCCTGCCCCTTGCCGGACCTGGTCGCGATGCCGTCCAGATAGTCCGCGGCCTGGGCGTGCGAGACCGCGCCGAGGAAGAAGACGCGCAGCAGCGTCTCGTTGCGGATCACCCGCTTCGGCGTGGTCTCGGTCAGCCAGTGCCGCAGCTCGACCAGCCCCGCGTCGGTGATCGCGTATTCCTTGCGGCCGCGTGGGCCTTCGTCCGACACCGCGATCAGCTCGGCGTCGGCGAGTTTGGCGAGCTCGGTATAGATCTGGCTCTGCGTCGCGAACCAGACATTGGCCAGCGAGACCTTGAACCGCTGCAGCAGGTCGTACCCGCTGGCCGGGCGGTCGGCCAGCAACCCGAGCATGGCGTACCGGAGACTCATGCCCTCACTCTACATTCCACTCTTGACAGGTCGAACAGGAGCCTCTAGTTTTGACATGTCACAACTGGAATATCGCGGCAACGCGAGTCGAGGAGCTTTCGGACATGTCGTACCTGCGCACTTTCGCCCCCTGGATCGTCTACGCCGTGATCCCCTCCGCGCATTGGCAGTGGGCGGCGCTGATCGCCCTGGTCCTGTCGATTGTGGAAGTGACCAGCCAACTCCGGGCCGGCCGCACCCTCGACGGCCTGATGATCGAACTCGGCTCGCTGGTCTTCTTCGCGGCGCTGACCGTGCTCGCCTTCGCCGATCCGAACACCGCCCTGCATCCCTACAGCCCCGCGCTGTCCTCGGGTGTGCTCGCGCTGATCGCCCTCGTCTCGCTGGCGGTGCGCAAGCCCTTCACCCTCGGTATCGCGAAACAATCCACCCCGAAAGAGCTCTGGGACAACCCGGTATTCGTCCGCACCGCCTACGTGCTCACCGCGGTCTGGGCGGCAAGCTTCGTCATCGGCTGCGCCGTGCTGACCGTGCTCGCCCATGCCGGCTCGACCCCGCGGACTATCGCGCAGGTCTTGTCCTTCGTCATCCCCGTCGTCTTCACCATCCGCTACGTCGCCTACATCCAGGCCAAGGCGCCCACCGGCGCCGAAGCCTGACCTTTCGACCAGATCGGTTGTCTCCCATGACTACTTCCGTCCCGCACCTGACCGGCAACTACGCGCCCGTCACCGAGGAACTGACCGCCTACGATCTCCCTGTCACCGGACAGATCCCGGCCGAGCTCACCGGCTGGTACCTGCGCAACGGCCCCAACCCGCACGCCGCGGCCGCCCGACACTGGTTCGCCGGTGACGGCATGGTGCACGGGGTGCGGATCGAGAACGGCCGCGCGGTCTCCTACCGCAATCGCTGGGTGCGCACCTCGACCTTCACCGACGGGGCCCGCACCTACGGCGACCTCGGCACGCGGGACCTGGTGGCCGGTGCCGCCAACACCCACGTCGTCCGGCACGCGGGGCGGACGTTGGCGTTGGTCGAAACGTCCTATCCGTATGAACTGACGAGCGAACTGGATACCGTCGGCCCCTACGATTTCGACGGCAAGCTGCGTACCGCGATGACCGCGCACCCGAAGACCTGCCCGGTCACCGGCGAACTGCACTTCTTCGGTTACGAGCTGGTCGGCGAGCCCTTCCTCACCTATCACCGCGCCGACGCCGACGGCAATCTGCTGCTCAGCCGCCCTATCGACGTGCCTGCCCCGACGATGCTGCACGACTTCAACCTGACCGCCGAGCATGTCGTATTCATGGATCTTCCGGTCGTTTTCGACCTGGCGACCGCGGCGTCCGGCGCCGGGATGCCGTTCCGCTGGAGCGACAGCTACCAGGCGCGGCTCGGCGTGCTCCGGCGCGACGACCCGCACGGCGAGGTCCGCTGGTTCCCGATCGACCCCTGCTACGTCTTCCACTCGCTCAACGCCTACGACGAGCCGGGCAAGATTGTGCTGTACGTGATCCGCTACCCGGAGTTGTGGCGCACCGGATCAGGCTCTTTCGACAAGTCGACCCTCTGGCGCTGGACCATCGATCTCACCACCGGCACCGTCGCCGAAGAACAGCTCGACGATCGGAACGCGGAGTTCCCGCGCGTGGACGATCGCCTCACCGGACTGGATGCCCGCTTCGGTCACGCCTCGGTGTCCGGCGATTCCGGCGCCCTCATCCGCTATGACCTGCACACCGGCAGACAGACGTCGCACGAGTTCGGTCCCGGTCGGATTCCCGGCGAGGCCGCCTTCGCACCGGCCGACCAGAACCCCGGCGGCCACGGCTATCTCATCACCTACGTCTACAACGCCGAGACCGACCGCAGCGATCTGACCATCCTGGATGCCGACGACCTGTCCGCCGGACCGGTGGCCACCATCCACCTGCCGCGTCGTGTCCCGTTCGGATTCCACGGAAGTTGGCTCGCGGATCGGTAGTTCGGGTCGCGTCGCCGGAGTTTCCTCCGGCGACGCGTTGCGTCGATCCCGCTAGGGATTCAGGACTCGATCGGCCACATGGCGCGGCGTTGTTCGTGCAGGCGTTGCTGTTCCTCGGGGCTCAGCGCGGCGAACGCTTGTTCGCGGCCGCGGGTGAGGTCCGCGAGTTCGGCAGCGTTGAGCTGTGCCATTGCCTTGCGCCGTGATTCGGTGAGTTCCGCGAACTGTTCGGGTGTCAGTGGCTGGTTCATGGTTATCGTCTCCTCGATCAACCGTAGGAATTGCGTGGCCGACGGTTCGACCAGGCGGTCGAGTCCGTCGAGCACACCGAGGAGGCGGGTGCGTAAGGCGATGGCTTGCCCGATCCGTTCGTCGACCAGCGCCAACTGGTCGACGATCAGTTTGCGCGGGTCCTGATCCGGTGCGGCGTCCAACACCGCGCCGATGGTTTCCAGCGGGAAGCCGAAGCTGCGCAGCGCGATTACCCGATGTAGCCGACGCACGTCGGCGTCGGTGTAGCAGCGATGCCCGCCGGATGTTCGTGTCGACGGTGACAGCAGTCCGAGCCGGTCGTAATGATGCAGTGCCCGGACCGTGATGCCGGTTTCGCCGGCCAGTTCACCGATCCGCCAGCTGCGTTGCGATTCGCCCATCGGCCCCCCTCCTCTCGGTGCGCATACTCCACGCTAGAACCTGACGTAGCGTCGGATTCAAGGGTGAATTTCGCGCACCGAACCAGGACGGGACGAGCGGTCGGAGAGGTGTTGGGGGAGTGGGGTTCTCGTGGTGGGCGCGGTCAGCCGATGACGGCGTTCATGATGGTGCCCGCGCTGGTGGCGACCACACCACCGATCATGGCTCCCGCCACCATCTTCGGGGAGTCGAGTCCGCCGCCGGTCCACTTCTCCCACGCAAACTTGCCGCCCGCGTAGATGATGGCGACGATGCCGGCCAGCAGGACGAACCAGGTGAAGTAGCGGACCAGTTGGAGGAACTTGTCGGAGACCGGCGGAGCCTCGGGGCTGGGGTTGCCGATCTGAGCAAGCAGTGTGTCGTGCACGGCGAGCAGGATCATCGTGGTCAGCTCATTCTGGATTCGGGACAGGGCAAGATTCGCTGACTGCGATGGTATCGGTTTGTTCGCTGCAATGCAGTCGGGTCGGTGCAGCGCAGTGAAGTTCGGTGTCGCTGGGCCCTTGCCGGGGTTGCTGATGGTCGGGATGATGGGTGGGGCGGGGTGCTCGATGACCCGGTCGCCGCGCGCCGCCGATTCCGTCGGCGGGTTGTCGCTTACTACCGCTTGGGGGCGATTCCGCAGGTGATACCGCGGAGCGTGAGCTCGCAAGGCCAGCAGTCGTGGTCGGTGCCGTGTGGTTCTGCGCACGGTGGCCACGCGGCCGTCGGCGTGCCCGTATCCTCATCCAAGATCGAATTCATCGGTGGTTTAACAACTTTCGCGTGGCAGCTCGGCGACGGCAAAGTTGTAGTGGAGCGTAGGGAGTAGACGGTGAGCATCATTCTGACGTCGATCGGGGATACCTTCACGACACTGGCGCAGGTCAGCAACCCCACCCCGGAAGCGCCACCCCTGTCGGACAAGCTGTTACAGATGGTTCGCTACCTCACCTGGTTCGCGCTGCTGTCCGGGATCCTCGCCATCATTTTCGCGGGCGGCAAGTTCGCCTGGGAGAAGTGGCAGGGTGGCGCGCTGCAGTCGCCGAAGATGATCGCGGGAGCCATGATCGGCGGTGTCGTCGCCACCAGCGCGGGCACCATCATGAACGCCGTGCTGGGCACCTAGGCGGCACGCGGCAAACACTTGGCTATACTCCTGCGCGGATCTTTCGCAATGTCCGACCGGATCGGAAGCAGGGGAAAGACCTATGGGCGCGACCGACGGCGGATTGTCGCGCCGGACCATATTCGGTTTGGCGGCGTCGGTGGCGGTGTCCGCGGTCGGGTTGTCGGCGTGTGACGGGTCCGACGACGCGTCGTCCGGCCCCGACACCGCCGCGCCGAGCACCGCCGAGTCGATCGCCAAGGACGCCTACATCTTCGGCTTTCCGCTGGTGCTGATGGATGTCACCAGGGCGGCCGCCGAGGCGACCGCACCGGCCAACAGGTTCCAGCACGCCGCCGCGCTGCCGACGCCCGCGCGCCGAGATGTGGTGCGGCTCAACCTGGACACGCTGTATTCGGCCGCTTGGCTCGAGCTGCGAGCCGAACCGATGGTGCTGCGGGTGCCCGCCATGGACGGTGGGCGGTACTGGCTGATGCAGCTGCTCGACGCGTGGACCAATTCCGTGCACAACCCGAGCAGCGTTCGGCCACAGGCGAAGTCGGGACCGCCCTACACCTATGCGATCGTCGGGCCCGACTGGTCCGGCACACTGCCCGACGATGTCACCCCGCTGCGCGTGCCGACGCCGACGGTGTGGCTGATCGGCCGGATACAGGTCAACGGCGCGGAAGATCTTCCCGCAGTGCATGATCTCCAGCGGCAGTTGCAGCTGGTGCCACTGAGCGACTGGATCGCGGGCCGACCGGTGTCAACGGTTCCACCTGCGCCGCAAGCGGATTCGACACCACCGGCCAAACAGGTCGCCGAGATGGGCGCGCGGACCTTCTTCGATCGGATGTGTGCTGTGCTGGCGACCAATCCGCCCGCCCCCGATGACGCACCCGCTATGAAACGTTTTGCCACGATCGGCATTACGCCGGGCGGCGAGGTCATCGGCCTCTCCGACAATGAACTGACCGCCGCGGCCGACACAGCGCGCCAACAGATCCCGGTCTATCTCGATCCGAAGTCGGTGAACGAGAACGGCTGGACCTTCGACCCCGCCATCGGCACCTACGGTACCAACTACTTGCAGCGTGCCGCCGTCGCATGGAAAGGCTTGGGCGCCAACCTGCCCCAGGACGCCATCTATCCGACGCTGTTCGCCACGGCGGGCGCCAACGGCGGCACCGGCCGGTTCCGCCTGCACTTTCCGGCAGGTCAAACGCCGCCGGTCGACGCCTTCTGGTCGCTCACCGCGTACGACGCCGACAGCTATCTGCTGCCCAACCCGGCCGAGATCTACGCGATCGGCCATCAACTCCCGGTAGTGCCCAACCCCGACGGCTCCGTCGAGCTCGCGGTCCAGCACGCCGACCCGGGCCCGAGTGTCCCGCCGGGCAACTGGCTGCCCATCCCGGAATCGGGACAGTTCTCCCTGACCATGCGGCTGTACGCGCCGAAAGACGAGGCGATCCAGGGTCGTTGGCAGCCGCCGCCGCTGTTGCCGGTGTCCTGAGAACAGTCACCTACCCACGGTCGGTCATGCCCGAGGGCAGCTAACCCGAGGACAGCATCGATCAGGATCAAGTAAACGGGTTTTACTAAACACTGTTCACCGGCCCCGGTTCTGTGGTTCCATCATTTCTGGAACGTGTTCCACACAATGTTGTGAGGTCTGCAGCCCAGACCGGTAGGAGATAGCCCGTGACCACGCCCGCGATTCCCGCAGGATTCGACTTCACCGACCCCGACATGCTCGCCAGCCGACTGCCCGTGCAGGAATTCGCCGAGCTGCGCCGCACCGCCCCCGTGTGGTGGTGCGCGCAGTCCGGCCGGGCCAGCGGCTTCGACGACGGCGGCTACTGGGTCGTTTCCAAGCTCGACCACATCAAGGAGATCTCGAAGCACCCGGAGCTGTACTCCTCGCACGAGAACGGCTCGATCATCCGGTTCAACGAGGACGTCACCCCGGAGCAGATCGGCATGCTCAGCGACATGCTGCTGATCAACCTCGATCCGCCCAAGCACACCAAGGTGCGCCGGATCATCTCGAAGGGCTTCACGCCGCGCGCGATCGAGAGCCTGCGCGCCGCGCTCACCGAGCGGGCGGCCAAGATCGTGCACGACGCGAAGAAGAACGGCCGCGGTGACTTCGTCGAGCAGGTCGCCTGTGAGCTGCCGCTGCAGGCGATCGCCGAGCTCATCGGTATTCCGCAGGAGGATCGCAAGAAGATCTTCGACTGGTCCAAC
Organism: Nocardia sp. CA-128927; assembly: GCF_050955855.1. NCBI lineage: Bacteria > Bacillati > Actinomycetota > Actinomycetes > Mycobacteriales > Nocardiaceae > Nocardia > Nocardia sp. CA-128927. The sequence continues at coordinate 2,938,183 of NZ_CP192087.1, forward strand.
CAGATGATCTCCTACGACGATCCCGAATTCGAGGGTGATCACCAGGTCGCGACGGCCGAGGTGATGGGCTACGCGTGGAACATGGCCGAGGACCGCCGCAAGTGTCCGGCCGACGACATCGTCACCCAGCTGGTCAACGCCGACATCGACGGCGAGGGCCTGGCCTCCGACGAGTTCGCCTTCTTCGTCATCCTGCTCTCGGTCGCGGGCAACGAGACCACCCGCAACTCGATCACCCACGGTATGAAGGCATTCGTGGACAACCCGGCGCAGTGGGAGCTGTACAAAGAGCAGCGGCCACGCACCGCGCCCGACGAGATCGTCCGCTGGGCCACCCCCGTGAACGCCTTCCAGCGCACCGCGACACAGGATCTCGAGCTCGGCGGCCAGCAGATCAAGAAGGGCCAGCGGATCGGACTGTTCTACGGGTCGGCCAACTACGACGAGGAAGCCTTCCAGGACCCGTTCAGCTTCGATGTGCTGCGCAACCCCAACCCGCACGTCGGTTTCGGCGGCACCGGCACGCACTACTGCGTCGGCGCGAATCTGGCCCGGCTGCAGATCGATCTGATGTTCAACGCCATCGCCGACGCGATGCCGAACCTGCGCCAGGTCGCAGAACCTGTGCGTTTGCGTTCCGGCTGGTTGAACGGCATCAAGCGGTGGGATGTCGAATACGCTTGAATCACACCCATGAGTAACCCCAAACCACGGGGCCGCTCGCCGATCGTGACCGACGCTGAGATCCGGCGGGTGGCCAGGACGTTGCTTGTCGACCATGGACAAGCAGCGGTGAGCCTGCGTGCGATCGCGCGCGAGCTCGGCATCACCGCCCCCGCGCTGTACCGCTATTACGGGTCACTGGATGACCTGCTGGAACGGCTACGCCTGGAGTTCTGTGCCGACCTCGCCGACGAGTTGTCCGCCGAGATCGCGACGCTGCCGGACGACGGCGTGGTGCAGTTCTTCGCCATCTGCAAGGGATTTCGACGCTGGGCGCTGGCGCACACCAGGGAGTTCACCCTGGTGTTCGCCTCGCCCGGCGGCGGCGAGGCCCGCGCGCTGCGCCGCTTCGACGAGCCGTTCGGGCGGATCTTCCTCGCCGCCGCGGGCCGGCTGCTGGCCAGCTACGACATCGTGACGCCGCCGACCGACGTCATCCCGCCGGAGCTGCGCGACGATCTCGTGCACTTCCAGACCGAGCTGCTGGCGGCGCTATCGGAGTCCGGGCAGAAGTTCCCCGCGGAGAAGCTCGACCTCGGCGTGATGTATCTGATGATCCAGATGTGGGCCCGGCTGTACGGGCACGTCACCCTGGAAGTCTTCGGCAACTACCCCATCCCGCTGTCCAACCCCGAGATCCTCTTCGACGCGATGCTGGTCGACCTAGGCCACACGGCAGGCCTGCTGACCGAATAGCCGCACACCTCTTGATCTCCCGCAGACGCAATCGCATGCGATTCGGTACGCGAGGAGTCAGAAGGTGTGCGGCTGCATTCAGATGCGGGCGCCCTTCGCGCGATTGCAGGCGCGGCACAGGATCTGCAGGTTGCTCGCGCTGGTGGCGCCGCCGCGGCTGAGCGGGATGATGTGGTCGAACTCGAGGTAGTGGCTGTCGCCGCACTCGACGCATTTGCCGCCGTCGCGTTGCCACACTTCGGCTTTCACCTCCTGCGGGATGCTGCGGGTGTCGCGCTGGCCGGGGGTGAGGATCAGGCGCTTGGCGACCCGTAGCGCCCCCTCCAGCGCGGCGGCAACGTAGTCCGAATCGGCGACGGTGAAGGTGGCGCCGCCGCGGGACGAGGTCGCCGCGAGCACCACCGCGTTCTGCTCGGCATGCACGGAAACGACACGGGACCACGGCAATTCGGTGCCTGTGCCGTCGCCGACGAAGCGCAGCTTCTTGTTGCTGACGATCAGCCTGCCCTCGGTGAGCCGCGGACCGCGGGCCAACTGGCGGACGTGCACCGCGGGCAAATCGAGGTGCACCTTCTCTTCGGGGTCGAGGTGCAGGCCCGGGGTGCGCATCACCGGCAGATCGCCGCCGCGCAGCCGGGACAGCGCGCGGCCGCGATGCATTCGTCGCCGTAGGTCCTCGACCAGCGGGCCGTTCAGCGCCAACTCGGTGACGGCGTGCTCGAATGCCGCCAGCTCGTCGTGCTCGACCTCGCCGTCGGCAAAGGTGAAGGTGACCAACCGCTCCACATAGCTGAGCGCCACGTCGCGCAATGCCTCGCGGCCCGCGTTCTCGTCGATTCGCTGATACCGCAACGACGCCCACAGCGCCGCCCACTCGGGGCCGCGCGGCCCATACGTGGTGAGTACCCGCCATGCCTGGGTGTGCCAGTGCGTCAGGAACTCTTCGATCTCCTTTTCGCACGACTGACACGGTGCCAGGCCGCCGAACAGCTTGCGGCGCCGGAGGTTTCCGCACCGCTCGCAGTGCCGGTCGCTCGGCTGGGGCCGATGGTGGGTGGCGCTGGTCCACTCGGTTCCGTCCCACCAGCGCAGGCGGGCCGGGTTCTCGGGATCCGAATGCCAGTCGGCCAGCTCGGGATGCGGCGGCGGGGCGGGCGGGGGCACCGGGTCGGCCGGACGACGCGCGAGATCGACCGGTCGTTGGTACGGCGAGCGGGGCTGGTCGAGCAGATCTGTTTGCCGCAGCCGTGGATTCGTTGGAGCCTGCCGCGCGGCGAACGAATCGTCGTCGTCCACGGGAAGCCGCTCCAGCGTCGGCGGGTGCGGCGACCGTCCACCGAACGGGTTGGCCGGGTGCGACGTTCGCGGTTGCTCGTCGACGCTGACCCCGAATTCGGTGACCAGCCCGGGCAACCCGGTGGACCACCCCTGCGCGATGGCGCGGAACCGCCACTGACCGTCCCTGCGATAGAACTCGCCGAACATCAGCGCGGTGACCGGGTCGGCGTCCTCGATCGCGAACCCGGCCATCGGCCCGTGCGCGTCGTGGATGGTGAGGGACAAGCCGGTGATGTCGCCGAAGGTGCCCTCGTCGACCGATCCGGTGATCACGATCCGGTCCACGTCCGCCTCGGTGCGCGGCAGCGAAACACTGAGCCGTGCGGTCCGCGGCGCGGGCTCCTGATCGAGGGTCACCGCCTGGGAAACGTGGCGCGGGGCGTTGTAGAACACCAGATCGCGATCGGTGCGGACCGTGCCCGACTCGCCCAGCAAGAGGGCATGCGCGTCTACCGTGTGTTCCGACCGCCACGAAACAACCACGGCAAGAAGGGATGTCGGTACCGCTGCATTGGCGCCTTTGCTGAGTTTCATCGTGATCGAACTATGCCACGACCCTCCGACACGCCGACTCCGCCGACCCCTCCACTCGGCGGGCCGCACGCCGTCAGCGGCGTTTTTATCTCGCGCTGGTCCGGCTCAGCGGCTGGCGCGGTCCGCCGCCGCGCGCAGGGTGGCGGCGGCCTTGAGCACCATCTCGTGGTACTCGTCCTCGGCGTCGGAGTCGAGCACGATGGCGCCGCCCGCGCCGATCCGCCAGCGGCCGTCGTAGCGCACCGCGGTGCGGATCACGATGTTGAGGTCGGCGGTGCCGCCGAGCCCGAGGAAACCGACGGTGCCCGAGTAGATGCCGCGCGCCTCGGTTTCCAGCTCGTCGATGATCTCCATGGTGCGCAGCTTCGGGGCGCCGGTCATCGAGCCGCCGGGGAAACACGCACGCAGGCAGTCGATCACGACGACGCTGGGACGCAGCGTGCCGCGCACCGTGGAAACCAGTTGGTGCATGGTCATATACGACTCGATGGCCATCAGCTTCGGCACGTGCACGCTGCCGATCTCGCACACCCGGCCGAGGTCGTTGCGTAGCAGGTCGACGATCATCAGGTTCTCGGCCCTGGTCTTCGGGCTGTCGGCCAGTTCGCGGGCCAGCCGTTCGTCCTCGGCGGGCGTGCTGCCGCGCGCGGCGGTGCCCTTGATCGGCTTGCTCTCCACCGTGCGGCTGCGGTCGATCTTCAGGAAGCGTTCCGGTGAGGAGCAGGCGATTTCGAGATCGTCGAACCGCAGGAAGGCCGCGTACGGCGCGGGATTGCAGCGCCGCAGCGTGCGATAGAAGTCGAGGCCGCCGTCCTCGGCGGCGGGCACGGTCACGCTGTCGGTGAGGCAGATTTCGTAGGATTCGCCCGCGTGCAACCGTTCCTGGCAGATCGCGATGTCGGCGAGGTAGCGTTCGCGGCCGCGGGTCAGCAGCGGTTCGACGGTGTCACCGTCCGACGGCATGTCCAGGGTCGGTGGATTCGCCCATGTCGGAAGGGTTTCCAGGGTTTCCCCGGTGTCGCGCAGCCAGTCGGCGCCCGCGCGCAGCGAGTCCGCCGTCGAATCCGTCAGGGACAGTAGATGAGTGCGGCCGCCGACGTGGTCGACCACCACGATCCGGTCGGCGAAGATCCATTGCGCGTCCGGTGTCGGCGCTCGATGGACCGGCTGTCCGCCGCAATCGGCCTTCACTTCGTAACCGAGGTACCCGACGTATCCGCCCGCGAAATCGAAAGGCAGATCAGGGAGTTCGAGATGGCGCAGGCGCAATTCGGCGGCCAGATAGTCGAGTATCCCACCGGCGACGACGCGCCGATTCCCGTCGGACGATTCGACGGTCACCTCGCCGGTGCCGACCCGGTAGCGCACCACCTCCGCGAGCGGTCCACTCGCGTCACCCAGGAACGAGAACCGGTCCAGCCCCGGCTCGACGTGCTCGCTGTCGAGCCAGAAAGCGGTGGGGGAGTTGCCATACAGCCGCACGAACGCGCTCTCGGTATCGATCGCCCGGTCGATCACCGCGTGCTGTAGTTGCCAATGCCGCGGCTGGCCGCCGTAGCGATCGAGGATGTCGGGTCGTGCCACACCGGAGTGGCCGCTCAGCAGCCCGCTGCCCATCGCGCCGAATTGCTCCACCAGAGCGGGGAACTGCTCGGGTGCCAGCGTGGAGGTGGTGGATTGCGTTGTCTCCGAGTGCGATTGCGCGTGCGCGATGGTGACGGGCCGTAGCCGCATGGTCACCGGGTCCGATCGCCGCGCGACCGTCTCCCGCCCGGTCGCCCGCGCCCGGTGTGCCGCAGTCAGTTTCGCGAAGTTGCGCAGCAGCGCGGCACCGAACTCGCTGGCGATCGACTCGGGATGGAACTGCACACCCCACTGCGGCCGCGTGCGATGCCGCACGCCCATGATCACCCCGTCGGCGGCCGTCGCGGTGATCTCCAGACTGTCCGGCAGCGGCGGCTGGGCGCACAGCGAGTGATAGCGCACGGCGGTGAAACCCTGGGGGATGCCCGCGAACAGGTCCTGATCGTCGTGTTCGATCCGGTCGAGGTAGCCGTGCCGCGCGGCCGGTGCGATGGCGACCGTCCCGCCCGCGGCGACCACGATGCCCTGATGACCGAGGCATACGCCGAGCAGTGGCAGGTCCGTCTCGGCGATCACCGCCGCCGAGATTCCGACATCGCGCGCGACGTCCGGTCGGCCCGGTCCCGGCGAGATGACGATGTTGTCGAAGCGAGCCAATTCCAGCTCGCCGACCTCGTCATTGCGCACGACAGTCGGCTCGAGGCAGTTCACCTCGCTGATCAGCTGATACAGGTTATAGGTGAACGAATCGTAATTGTCGATCAACAACGTGCGCATGGTGCTCGAAACCCTACGCCGCCCTGGTTGGGCCCAACTGTTGTCTAGTGCCCTCAGTTCGTTTCGGCGGGTGGTGCACAATGTTGGACATGTCTGTTGCGCAACCAGTTGGCGTAGATCCGGCGCTCGTCGATTTCGCCCTAGTCGGCAAGTGGATGGATGAGCAGGGCTTGCCCGCAGGGGAATTCGAGGACGTGACCTCGCTCGGCGGCGGGACACAGAACGTCATGCTGCGGTTCGGTCGCGGCGGCGGGGACTACGTGCTGCGCCGCGGGCCGAAGCATCTGCGCGCCAAGAGCAACGACGTGATCCGGCGCGAGGCCCGGCTGCTCGGCGCGATCAGCGACACCGACGTGCGCGCGCCGCGGGTGATCGCGGCCTGCCCCGACGACTCGGTGATCGGCGCGGTCTTCTATCTGATGGAGCCGATCAACGGCTTCAATCCGGCCAACGAGCTGCCCGAGTTGCACGCGGGCGATCCGGCCGTCCGCAAGGCGATGGGACTGTCCGCGGTCGAGGCCATCGCCCGGCTCGGCGCGCTCGACTACCAGGCCCTCGGCTTGTCCGACTACGGCAAGCCCGACGGCTTCCTGGAGCGTCAGGTGCCGCGCTGGCTCGGCGAACTCGAGTCGTACTCGGCCAACGAGGGCTACCCCGGTCCGGAGATCCCCGGCGTCGAGCGGGTCGGTGAGTGGCTGGACCGCAACCGGCCCGCGCAGTGGACCCCGGGCATCCTGCACGGCGACTGCCACCTCGCCAACATGATGTTCTCTTTCGACGGCCCCGAGGTCGCGGCGATGGTCGACTGGGAGATGTCCACCATCGGCGATCCGCTGCTCGATCTGGGCTGGCAGATCGCCACCCGGCCGGAACCGGGCACCACCGGCGCCGCGCTGGTCGGCAAGCTCGGCGCCGCGGGCGGGCTGCCGACCCCGGACGAGATGGTGGCCCACTACGGGCAGTTCTCCGACCGCGACCTCAGCGCCGTCCCCTGGTACACCGTGCTCGCCTGTTTCAAGCTCGGCATCGTGCTGGAGGGCACGCATGCGCGCGCGTTCGCGGGCAAGGCGCCCAAGCAGGTCGGCGACTTCCTGCACGCGATCACGCTAGAGCTGTTCGAGCGCGCGCATTCGCTGATGGAGTGATTGACGGGATGTCGCCGACAGTTGGCTGGATATCCGTGGTTGATGGTATTCGGCCAGGTTAGGTTTGGCGCATGCCGATCGAGCCTGATGTGAAGAACTGGACCTGGGTGGTCGAACGGGCTTGTCCCGATTGCGGATTCGACCCCGCTGCGATCCGTTACGAGGACGTGCCGCCGCTGACGCGCGACAGTGCGTCGCGATTCGCCGAGGTGCTCACCCGGCCCGATGCCGGGGTGCGCCCGGACGACTCGACCTGGTCGCCGCTGGAGTACGGCGCGCACGTCCGCGACGTGTGCCGCCTCTTCGATATCCGCCTCGACCAGATGTTGCGCGGATCGGCCGACGGCACGGTCCCGCGCTTCGCGAACTGGGACCAGGACGAGACCGCCGTGACCGACCGTTACGACCAGCAGGATCCGGCGCGGGTCGCCGTTGAACTCGCCGATGCGGCCGATTCGGTCGCGCGTTCCTTCGAGTCTGTTCCGCTCGATCGGCGCGACCGCCGCGGCGAGCGCAGTGACGGCGCGACCTTCACGGTGGGGTCGTTCGCGACCTACTTCATCCACGATCTGGTCCACCACGTGCACGACGTGCGCGGCTGACATTCGCCGCAGGACTAGAACGTGTTCCGAACCCTCGAGTGCCGATACCGCTGAATTTCCAACTCGGTACTAGAACGCGTTCCACTTTTCGCTTAGTGTGGGTGCAGTCACATAAGCACGTGCATGCGAGAGGGTCGACAGGAATGAAGACGAAGGGCGCGATCCTGTGGGGGATCGACCAACAGTGGTCGGTAGAAGAGATCGAGGTCGGCGATCCGGTCTCCGGTGAGGTGCAGATCCGGCTGGAAACAGCGGGCATGTGCCATTCCGATCATCACATCGTCACCGGCGCGACGCCGATGCCCGCCTTCCCGGTGATGGGCGGGCACGAGGGCGCGGGCGTGATCACCAAGCTCGGGCCGAACTGCCCCACCGACCTCGAGGTGGGTGACCATGTCATCCTGTCGTTCATCCCCGCGTGCGGGCGCTGTCCGTCCTGCGTGAGCGGCAACATGGCGCTGTGCGATCTGGGTGCGGGCCTGCTGATGGGTCAGGCGATCAGCGACGGCACCTACCGGATCCAGGCGCGCGGCGAGAACGTCATCCCGATGTGCCTGCTCGGCACCTTCGCGCCGTACATGACGGTGCACCACACCTCGGTCGTGAAGATCGACCCGAGCATCCCGTTCGAGGTGGCCTGCCTGGTCGGCTGCGGCGTGCCGACCGGCTTCGGCTCCGCCACCCATGTCGCGCAGGTCGCGCCCGGTGAGACCGTGGTGATCGCGGGCATCGGCGGAGTCGGCATGAGCGCGCTGCAGGGCGCGGTGCTCTCCGGCGCGTCGAAAGTCGTTGCGATCGACCCGAATCCGTGGAAGCGGGAGCAGGCGGCGAAGTTCGGCGCCACGCACACCTACGAGAGCATGGCCGCCGCGATCATGCCGCTGCTGGAAGCCACCGAGGGACGGATGGCCGAGAAGGTCATTCTCACCATGGGCGAAATGCACGGCGACTACGTCGAAGAGGGTCTGATCCTCACGGCCAAGGCGGGCACCCTCGTCGTCACGTCGATGGGCCGGATGGACGCCGGTGACGTCAAGATGAACAGCTTCCTGCTGTCTATGCTGCAGAAGACCGTGAAGGGCACCATCTTCGGCGGCGGCAACGCCCGCCAGGACGCCCCGAACCTGCTCCGGCTGTACAAGGCGGGCCAGCTCAACCTCGACGACATGGTGACCCGCACCTACGCCCTGGAGGAGATCAACCAGGGCTACCAGGACATGCTGGACGGCAAGAACATTCGCGGCATCATCAAGTACACCGAAGCCGACTGGTAGACGAGCGTGTTCGTGACCCGGCCGGGCTGGGTCACGAGCGCAGTTCGGCCAGGATGTCCGCCCCAATTCTTCGGTCAGGGGCGGGTGGCCAGGGTGGTCGCGATCTGCGCGATGAGGTCATAGGGGATGGGTTTGGTCAGCGGGAACTTCAGCGTTCCCTTGCCTGCTCGATAGGGTTCGACGGCGCGGTTGAACGCTTTGTCGCCGTCCGGGATCGGGTAGACGCTGATGTGTTTCTTCCAACCGGCGAAGTGGACGGTGTTGTGGCCGTTCAGTTTGAAGGTCGGGATGTCGTAACTGATCGCCTCTGTCGCCTCCGGCAGGGCGCGCTGGATGGTGTGCCGGATTTCTTCGAGGATGCCGCGCACGTCTTCGGGAAATGCGGCGATGTATGTGTCGATGGTTGCGGGCTGCTCTGCCACGAGGTCCCTCGATTCCGTGCTCGGGTATCGATCGAATCGCTGAAGATGGTGGAGCCATCGTCAGTGTAAGCAGGACCGGCGCTCGGCTAAAGCTTCTTGCGATACCAGCACTCCGCATACATCTGGTCGTTGTGCGGCGTCGACTCCGCGTACCCGAGCCGGGCATACAGCGCCCTGGCCTCCACCAGGTCCAGCCGCGTATCGAGCACCATCCGCTCCGCGCCGAGAGTGCGCGCGTGCTGCTCGGCGGCCGCAACGAGAAGCCCCGCACCACCCTTCCCTCGCATGTCCGCGAGCACGAACACTCGGTTCAGCTCCGCGGTCGCATCATCGAGCAGATGCACCCCGGCCGTCCCGACCGGTTCGCCCGCATAATGCGCGACCAGAAATACACCACGAGGCGCCGCGAATTCGCCCCCGCTTGTCGCCGCAATCCCACGCTCGAGTTCCACCGGATCGGTCGCCCGCCCTTCATACAGCCGATACCAACGGTCACTGACTTCGGTGTAATAGGCGCGCCACAGCATGGCGGCGACGGGGGAGTCGAAGTCCTCTGGCGCGACAGTCCATACATCCGGAGCGGTCATGCGGTCATTGTTACGGAAGGTCTGTCGACGAACTTCGCCCGGCTGCGCCAATTGCGCTCGCGCAGTGCGGTTCCTGGGAACAATGGGCGGACAGGAGAAAGGGGCGCGTGATGCGTACACGAACTACCTTGTCCTTGGCGGCAATTGTCGCCGTACTTGGCACGGTCGGGGGCGCACCGGCGAATGCGGAACCGGGCGTCCCGGTCGTAACCCACCCGCAGCAGCAGCCGTACGAGTATCAGGCGGGTGATGTCTGTGCCTTCCCCGCTCACGTCGAGTTTCCGGTGAGCGATTTGACGCAGAGCACCTGGTACGACGATCAGGGTCGCCCGCTATTCGGCACGGAGACAGGCGCATTGGTGTTGCGTGCGACGAATCTGGACACTGGCCGGACGGTGGAACGCGACATCTCCGGTGACGGCACGCTGGTCTTTCCGACGCGGGATCCCGGTGATTTCGTGTTGAGTGGCCGGGACTGGTCCGCAGGCATGCACGGCACGGACAGTCCGGCATCGGCGCAGCACCACTGGTACATCGCACGGGGATTCATGTCGGTCCGGGTGACGTCCAAGGATGGCCAGACCTCTCGGCAGCTGCTCGCATTGGTCGGCCCTACGAGGATCTCTGTGTGGCACTGAGCAATTGACCGCTCAGCTCGTGCAGCGCAGCAAGGCTTCGCGGAGGTTGCGGCTGCGGACGTCGTCCAGGACGGCTAGGCCGAGGCGGTTCATCGAGTAGCCGAAGCCGAGACCCGTTGTGGGGTCGGCGAATCCGAAGGAACCGCCGAGGCCGGTGGTGCCGTAGGCGCGCTTGTCGGAGCCGAAGCGGAACTCGCGGCCGGACTTGCGGAAGCCGAGGTGGTAGCGAGTCTTGATGTGCAGCACCAGGTCTCCGGCGGGTACGTCGTCGGCGGTGTCCGCGCTCGCCAGTTGTGCGAGCAAGGTGCCGTCGATCGGGAGGGCGCCCGTGCGACCGGCTGCGGCGCCGTAGACGCGGGCCAATGCACGAGCGTTGCCGACACCGTTGGAGCCGGGCAGCTCCACCTCGAGGAATTCACGTCGGGTCGCCCGCACGGGACTACCGGTGCGCGGATTGCTCAGTGCGGCGTAGGCGAACCCGCGCTTGGCGGCGATCTCGGCACCGATGCGCAGCGGGAAGTCGCGTTCGTAACGCAGCGCGTCCAGGCCACGGGTCGCGGACATGGTGGCGATGCGTTCGAGCCCCTGTTCGGCGGGCAGGCCGATGAAGAAATCCAGGCCGAGCGGTTTCGCGAAGTCCTCGGCGAAGATGCGCCCGAGCGTGCGGTGCTGCGGGTCGACCCGGCGCAGCAGTTCGCCTTGATAGAGGCCGAGAGTGATCGCGTGATAGCCGTGCCGAGTGCCCGGCTTCCATGCGGGCTTCTGCGCGGCCAGGATCAGCGCGAGTCCGTCCAGGTCGGCGATCTGACTCAGCCTCACCACCGAATCTAGACCCGACAGCCCGGCTTGATGATCGATCAGCTGCCGCACGGTGACCTTGTCCTTGCCGTTCGCGGCGAACTCCGGCCAGTACTCGGCCACCGGCCGCTCATAGTCGAGCAGTCCCTTCGACACCGCCGCCGCGAGCGTGAACGCGGCCAGTCCCTTCGTCGAGGAGAACACCGGCACGATCGTGTCGCGTTCCCACGGCAGAGTCCGGTGCCGATCACGATGACCCGCCCACAGATCCACCACCGGCCGATCGCCCGCGTACACCGCGACCGCGGCACCGATTTCGCCGTGCTGGGCGAAGTTGCGCCGGAAAGCGTCGGCGACGGGCCCGAAGCCGGACTCGACCTCGCCGTGGATCGTTAGTGTTTCACTCATGGTGTTTCGATGGTAACGGCGTTCTTCTCGTACGCTCGCTGAGTGGGTTCACTCGAACAGATCAGGGATTGGCCGGTTCGGCACGCGGCGGGCGCGGTCGTCACCCGTGACGGGGAGCAGGTGCGCGAGGGGGACGTGGATCGGGTGTTCCCGCTCGCGTCGGTGACCAAGCCGCTGGTGGCCTACGCGGTGCTCGTCGCGGTGGAGGAGGGGGCGATCGAACTCGATCAGCCCGCCGGCCCGCCGGGATCGACGGTGCGGCACCTGCTCGCGCACACCTCGGGACTCGCCTTCGACACCACCGACATCCAGGCCGCGCCCGGCACCCGGCGCATCTACTCGAGCATCGGATTCGAGGTGCTCGCGCGATTCGTCGCCGAGCAGACCGGGATCGCGTTCGAGGAATACCTGCACGACGCGGTGTTCGAGCCACTCGGCATGACCAGTTCGGTGCTGGCCGGGCCCGCCGGGCACGCGGGCCGGTCCACCGCCGCCGATCTGGCTCGTTTCGCGGGGGAATTGCTGAACCCGCGGTTGCTCTCCGCGCAGACGCACGCCGAGGCGACCTCGGTCCAATTCCCCGGCCTCAATGGCGTGCTGCCCGGTTACGGCTCGCAGCGCCCCAATGACTGGGGTCTGGGTTTCGAGATTCGGGACGGGAAGACTCCGCATTGGACAGGGAGCACCAATTCCGGGGGAACTTATGGTCATTTCGGGCAGTCCGGCACGTTTCTGTGGGTGGACCCCGCGTCGTCTTTGGCGTGTCTCGTATTGACCGACCAGAATTTCGGCGACTGGGCGAGAGCAGCCTGGCCGCCCCTCAGTGATGCCGTTATTGCGGAGGCGACACTCCCACGCAACACGGCGGTGAAGTAACACACGTAACATCGGGCACTCCAGTACACTCAGGCAACACCAGCAGACGGGCTCGTTGGGGAAGACGTCCCCCGTCGACGCTGGAGGTGTTAGTAGTGCGCGCATCGAGTCAGTTCGCGGACGTGACGGCGGGTGTGGTGTACATCCACTCGTCGCCCGCTGCGGTGTGCCCGCACGTCGAATGGGCGCTCACCTCCGCACTCGGCTCGCCCGCGAAGTTGCGCTGGACCGCCCAACCCGCCGACGGTCAATTGCGCGCAACCAGCGAATGGATGGGACCGGTAGGCACCGCCGCCCGGATTGCCCAATCCTTGCGGTCCTGGCCCGTGCTGCGTTTCGAGGTCACCGAGGACCCCAGTGAGGGGGTGGACGGCGAACGTTATTGTTTCGTGCCCGGCCTCGGGCTTTGGCACGGTTCCACCAGTGCCAATGGTGATGTCACGCTCGGTGAAATGCGGGTGCGGGCAATGCTGCAGGCGGCGGGAGAACTCGGGAAGTACAACACCTATGACCTGGCCGCGGAAATCGATCGCGCGCTGGGGACTCCGTGGGATGAAGACTTGGAGATCTACCGGTATGGGACGGAATCCGGTGCCGAGGTGACGTGGTTGCGGCGGGACGTCGGTTAGTCTCGCAACAGACCGGTTCGCCGGTGTTCGTTGCACTACAATCCCTTTCGGCCTAGCAAACGCAGGGTCAGCAGGGGGTGCACGTGCCGAACGAGCTGCCGTCCGGAATCGCTCTCGGAGTGATTGGGAATGTCCTGTGCTCGGTCGCACGGACGAGTCAGCCGTGGGAATTGGAGATCGACACGGTCGTGGTGTCCGTCGGCGGTGGACTCGGCCGATTGGGACTTGCGCTGAAGGAACGGTTTCCGCAATCGCCGTGGGATGCCATTCAATTCTACCCAGTTCGCGGCAAGAAACCGACCATGCTGTTCCTGGCGGCTTCGGGGAGCGTGGCTCCACCGCTGCGGCGGGCAATCCTTGTCGCCCTGAGTGACGTCACCGATGATTCACTGCGTTTTGCCGCCACCAGCGCGATCGACGCCGCCGTGGCGAATGGGACAAAGGCGCTCGGATTTCCGCTCCTCGGTACCGGAACATTGGCCGAGCCCGCAGACCGTGTGGCGGCGGTACTCGTGCCTGCGATTGTCGAAGCGGTACAGGCACTTTCCCGTAATAGCCTGGATCATCTGGTCTTTCTCTGCCAAACAGCGGCGCATGAGCAACTGATCGTTCGGGAGTTCAGGCGACTGTCGCGGACCATCGGAACCGAACTGGCCGGTGGCACGGCTCGGGATCTAGTAGACCCCAACAAAGGGCTCCCGCTGTCCAGTGACCAACTGGGATTTGCCCCCTACGTCGGCATGTTGGCGACCGTAATAGCCGACCGGACAACGCCTTTGCCACTGTCCATCGGCATATTCGGCGAATGGGGTTCCGGCAAGAGCCCTTTCATGGCGCTGATGCGCGAAAGGGTTCGAATACTGGCCGGCTCGGACAGTAGGCGGTACTGCGACCAGATCGCGCAAATCGGTTTCAACGCATGGCATTACGCGGACACGAATCTGTGGGCGAGCCTCGGTGACGAGATCTTCCGGCAGCTGGCCGGCCCCGATTTCGATCCGAAAGAACACGCGAAACAGATCCGCACAGAACTCGCCGAACACCTCGACCAACGAGACCAGTTGGAGCTCCTCACGGAGCAGGCCGGTGCGACAGCCGCCCGTCTGCAGGCAAACGTGGACCGAGCGATTGCCGAGCGAAAGACCACCGCCGGAGATCTCCTGACGGCGCTGCGGGCATCTCCGGTATTCGGTAGCCGGATCAAAGAGATGTGGCGCCAATTGGGTGTCAGCGATGAGGTAGAGCAGGCGCAACTGTTCAGTGCGCAACTGCACGGCACCCTGACCGAGGCGGACGAGCTGCGTCGTGGGGCATCCGAACGGTGGGGTCGTCTGTCGCTCGCGGTCGCGGGCATCCTGCTGGTGGCTGGAGTCGTGGTGGTGAAGTTCGCACCGGAGATTCGGCAATGGGTCGGCCCGGTCCTCGGTTTCCTGACGCTGTTCGGCAGCGGCACGGGCATTTGGCTTCTTACCCGAACCCGCGCGGGATTGCGGAATCTGCGCGAGGTCACCGAGGACGTGCAGTCGCAGTTGAGCCGGGTAACCAAGGACGCCGCCGCCAAGGAACTGGCCGACAAGCTCGCCGAACTGCGCACCGCCGAAGCCGAACAGCGGGTCGCACAAGCACAACTCGACGACGTCGTCGTGCACGTCGGCGAGCTCGGCAGGCAGTTGGCGCAACTCGCGCCGGGCCGACGCCTCTACTCCTTTCTCGCCGATCGCGCGCAAGGTGACTCGTATTCCGGGAATCTGGGCCTGGTTTCGACCATTCGCAAGGACCTCGCACAACTCGTCCGGCTGATGGACGACTGGCGCAAGCATCCGGAGGAATGGGCTGGATCGCACCGCCCCGCGGATCGCATCGTGCTGTACATCGACGACCTCGACCGCTGCCGCCCGGACCAGGTCGTCGCCGTACTACAAGCAGTCCATCTCCTACTGGCGTTCGAGTTGTTCGTAGTTGTCGTCGGTGTCGACCCGAGATGGCTGCTCCGTTCGCTGCGCAGTCAGTACGCCGACCTGCTGCACGACGGAATCGCCGGTGACCCGGCGGATGATTGGCACACGCCAGAGGACTATCTGGAGAAGATCCTCAACATCCCACTCGCGCTGCCGACCATGTCGGAAGGGAGCCTCGGTCGATTGCTCCGATCGATCGACCAAGGCGAAGTCGAACCCCCAGCGCAGACCGAACAAGCTGTGACCCAACCGGATCCGCGTCGACCTGATTTGCCGAACAACATCTACACCGATGGCGGGTCCATCGTCATCGAGCCAGGATCCGAGGTCGACACCCAGCAGCGAGTGATCACCGAGGTACCGAGACCACTCACCGAACCCGAACTGGCCCTGCTGACTTCGCTGGATCTGCTGATCGAAACCCCGCGCGAGGCGAAACGCGTCTTCAACCTGTACCGCATGGTGCGAGCCACCCGCGACCTCTCCGACGCCTCCCGATTCCTCGGAACTGACGGTCGCCCAGGTGAATACCAGGCCGTAGTCCTGCTCCTCGGCCTGCTCACTGCTCATGCGCGGCTCCTCTGCGGTGTACTCGACACTCCGCCGGACCCGAGCAACGATGTCGACGGTGGCATCGCCCGTCGGCCGCCGCACGCCCCCTGGAGTCAATTCGTCCTCGACCTCGAACCACTCCGATCGGCGACAGGCTGGTCGAATCGAGTTGTCGGAGACTTCCCGAATGCCCATCTGCCGCACTGGATTCGGCTCCACCGCGGCTTGGCGAAGGTCTCGGAAGACGTCTCCCTGCCCGACTTGTCGGTCCTCCAGGCCTGGCTGCCGCGAATCCGCCGTTTCTCCTACGTGCTGATGACGACGAATGTCGCGGACGCGACAGTCGGCAAGTAGGCCGCTATCGGCTCGGCAGCCAGTCGCGCCTCAGCGGAACGCGCCGATATTGCGAGCGACCCAGTCCGCGAAGGAACGCGGGGCGCGGCCGAGTACCCGCTCCACGTCCGGGCTGATCTGTAGCTCAGCCGAATTCGGCGCGCTGATGATGTCCAGCGTGTCGTCGGCGAGCTCCGCGGGCACGAACTGGATCATCCCGGCCTTGGCTTCCGAGCGGGTGAGTTCCTGGAACCGCACCGGCGAGCCGATAGCGGCGGCGATGGTCTCCGCCTGCTGGCGCGGCGTGATCACCTCCGGCCCGGTCAGCTCGTACACGCTGCCGGCGTGCCGGTTGTCCAGCAGGCTGGCCGCGGCGACTTCGGCGATATCAGCCGGGTCGATGACCGGCACGCCGACGTTGCCAAAGGGTGCGGCGACCACGCCGTGCGCGCGGACGGACTCCACCCAGGCGAACGCGTTGGAGGCAAAACCGCCGGGCCGCAACATGACCCAGTCCATGCCGGACTCCCGCGCCGCGTCCTCCAGCGCGCGCATCGCGACCCGCGTCGGCCCGAGCGGCCTGGTCGACACACCCTGCGAGGACAGCAAGACGACCCGGCGGACGCCACTGTCGGCGGCCAAGCCGATGATGTCCGCAGGCCTGGCACCGGGCGCGTGCAGGTCGCCGGACAACAGGAGGAACAGCGCCTTCGCCCCGTCCAGCACCGGTGCGAGACTCGTCGGCTCGGCCAGGTCGGCCGCCACGTGCCGGACCCCGTCCGGCACTTCAGCCGCCCGCCGCGACACCGCAGTCACCTGCTCGCCCGCCTCGGCCAGCGCCTGCGTCAACGGTCGGCCCACATTTCCGGTAGCCCCGGTCACCACGATCATGTTCAGCTCCTTTGTGCGATGTTCAGTGCGGCGATGACGCTAGGAGCCGAGCTGTCGTTTTGTAAGGACATACCTTTGAGTAAGCTCATGACATGATGGGAGGCGCGCAGCCAGCACCGGCCGAGGTCGGCGACCGCTATGAGGTGTTTCACACCGACTGCCCCGCGCGTGACGTGCTCAACCACATCACCAGCAGATGGGGTGTCTGGGTCCTGATCTCCCTGCGTGGTAACGACCTTCGCTTCTACGAGCTACGCGAAAGCATCCAGGGCATCAGCGAGAAGATGCTCGCCCAAACCCTCCGCGCACTCGTGCAAGACGGCCTGGTCTGGCGCGAGGTCGAGCCGACAACCCCACCCCAGGTCACCTACGGCCTGACCCAATTCGGCCAAGACGTCGGCGAACCCCTGAAGGTACTGTTCGACCGAATCGGTCGCGACCTCCTCCAGACCCCACCACCGGTCGTGCTCAGCTAGCCCGAAGCCGGTCGAACTCTCGATGACCCTCGCCCGCCGCTCCGACGCGGGGCGGACGAGGCCTCAGCGGAGGTCGGCGGAGAGGGCTTGGCCATGGATCGAAACCGACATCCCCGGCCCCTCCGCCCTACACATCATCGCCCGCCTAGACGGCAAAGTCGTCCAATCCGCCCCGACCGCCGAAATGGTGTTCGGAGCAGGAGAACTACTGGAATACGTAACCCGCTGGATCACCCTCGAACCCGGCGATGTCCTACTCACCGGCAGCCCCGCCGGCGTCGCACCGATGGCGCCGGGCGATGTCGTCGAAATCTCCGGCATCGGCACCCTCCGCAACACCGTGGTTGACGGGGAGTCGCTAGCTCAGGTCGGCTGGCCCGTGCTTCTGTCGATACGGACGGTGGCCATTACCTGCGCTGACTTTGTAGCCATTCCTCGAGAACGGTGAAGTCCTCGTCATCGAGGCCACGGGAAGCCTCGACGCGGTGGAGCAGGGCCTGACCCTCATGGTGGGCGGCCACCCACTCCCGATCGGAATCGGTGAGCTCGTCGTCGACCCAGACGAACGGGCGCCCGGCTGCCCAGCCCACCAGGGTCCGGGTCTTCCAATGCAGTCCGAACCACTGGTCCTCGCGCAGTTGTTCGTCGGACGGATCGGGCCAGACGACCACGGGGAGTCGTGGCAGCCCGATTCGTGGCGCAATCTCTGTGTTTGCGTCTTCTTCCCAGGTGGTGGCCCAGACCAGCTCGCATGGCAGAGCCGCCAACTGAAGTCCGACTTTCGGACGCAACCGCGCCAAGTGCCCGACCGGGGCAAGGTTGTGGGGTTCCGGCCGGGTACCCGCGCCGAACGGGAGTAGCGGCCCGTCGACATCGAGGAAGAGCAGCGGGCGCTCTTCGTCTCCGGTCATCGATCACACGATAGCGGGGTGCGGCGAATGGCCAAGTGCGCGAACCGGTTCGATGCTCGTCGAACGGGTTCAGTCGAGGATGGCGGTGGCTTCCACTTCGACCAGGTGGTCGGGGATGTCCAGTGCGGCGACGCCGATCAGGGTGCCTGGTGCTATCGGGGTGACGCCTAGCTTTGTGGCGGCACGGGTTACGCCCTCCATGAACTGGGGCATCTTGTCGGGGGTCCAATCGACCACGTAGACAGTTAGTTTCGCGACGTTGTCGAAGGTGGCGCCGAGTTCGGCGAGGGCGGTGGCGATGTTGAGGTAGCACTGTTCGACCTGGGTGGCGAGGTCGTCCTTGCCGATGGTGGTGCCGTCGGCGTCCCAGGAGACCTGGCCGGCGATGAAGACGAGCTTCGATCCGGTGGCGATAGAGACCTGTCGGTAGGCGCCGATTTCCGGTAGGCCCTTGGGGTTTACGAGGGTGATGGTCATGCTTCCTCCATGTGGTGAGAGCTCGTTGACACTCTCTTGTGGTTACTGGAGAACTGTAGGAGAGTGTGCGCTGACGTGGAAGAACGCACTTTTAAGTGACTGGGGAACCTGATGGTGACTAAGCAGCTCAGCGGCGCGGACAACGCCGCGGACCTGTCGCGCGCGGATTCGTTGGCGCGCGAGATCTTCTCGGATGTGGCCAACAAGTGGGCGCTGCTGATCATCGAGACGCTGGGTGAACGCACCCTGCGGTTCGGCGAGCTGCGGAACGAGGTCGAGGGCATCAGCCACAAGATGCTCACCCAGAACCTGCGCATGCTGGAACGCAACGGTCTGGTCGAGCGAAACGTGCACCCGACCGTCCCGCCGCGAGTCGAGTACACCCTCCTCGAACCGGGCCAGGCCCTTCGCGAAACAGTCGATCGGATGTGCGGCTGGACCCACCGCTACCTCGGCCACATCGAGACCTCCCGCCGCCGATTCGACGCCTGACGGGAAAGCTCCTGCCCGACAACGCCGCCGCGCGCTACGCCTTCACTGGTCCAGCCCGAACCCTTCGAGCCCCAGCTTCTCGCCGATGAGGGCGAGCGCTTCGACGACGGTGTGGTCGCCGAGTTGCGGCCAGCGAGTGACCTGGCCGTTCTGTTCCCTGGCGCCGGGCCCGATGAGCTGATCCAGGATCAAGCCGTTGTAGAAGTCCATGTACTTGAGGACGTCACGGGTGGTCACGGTGCGTCCGGCCCAGTTCGTCAGTGTTTCGTCCAGCAGAGCCATGCCGTCTCCATTCGGTTGGCCGGAGTACTTCGCTACCGCGGCCGAGAAGATGTCCCAGGGGAAGCCGGGGCCGACGTCGGTATGCGTCCCGACGCCCAGCCCGATGGTCACCGCGTTGTGGTCGGCGATACCCGCTTCGCCGCGACCGAGCTCGGCCGGGCTGATGATCCGTGGCGGGATGTCGTACCGCAGACCGTCCCGCACGGCCAGGTAGGCGGTGATATCGATGGCACGACCCATGTAGTTCAGCCACTCGGCGCGCCCCCACGCGGCACGAGACCCGGCGAAACACAGGTTGATCGATCGGTTGTTGGCATCCAGTGCCGACCACGCGGCGCGTTCGGTATCCACCACGTCCACAACGGTTCCCGCATTGTCCACCGTGTAGTGATAAGACACCCCGCTGTTCGGGTCCTGTAGATAACGCGCGAGCGATTCCGCGGTCCCGTTGCCCTCCTGGGTGTGCAGCAGGAACCACAGCACGGGCGACCCGCCGCGGGAGGAATGGTTGGGGCTGATGCCGATCTGGTCGAGTTCGGTGAAATCGGGTCTCGCCGCGGACCATTGGCCGTAGTCGGGCTTCAGCACCTCGTCGACGTCCACGCCGACACCGCCGATTTCGCGTTGATCGATCTCGATCTGATGCAGATGCGCCGCGGGATGGTGTCCGTTGATGGATGGATCGCCGGACCAGTTGTGCTGCCAAAACCAGTTGGCCACACCGTCTTCCAGTGCCCAGTCGATGCAGCGGGCGTTGCCGTACATGCCGGTCCAGCGCAGGCCGACCACCGACGCCCAGCCGCGCAGGAAGGGCGCGATGAGCGAGTTCCACTGCTCCAGTGTGGGATTGGCGTCGACGGGCGCGTAGAGCGGCCGGTTGCCGGGACCACCGGCTTCGGTGTGGTAGGTCATGCAGATCTCGGCGTGGCGGGCGCCCGCGTCATATCCACCGAGCCAATCGGAGGTGTCGCCCTTGCCGTACTGGTAGTTCGACACGATCTCCAACCCGGCGGCGCGAAGCTGGTCGCAGTAGTCGCGTCGCAATGGTTTCGCGCCGAAATTCGTTCCGGGCCGGGAGTCGGAGAAGTAGCCGATGACCCCGGCGTATCCCGCGTCCAGGATGGCTCGCGGTTCGATAAGTGCGGCGGAGAAATCCAGTAGCTGCATCACTGGCCTGGTTCGGTTGCGTCGATATGCCTCACGACAGGAGGTGAACGCCCACGTTCTTCAGCGTTCCTGTGCTCCCATCTTACTCGTGCTCCTGGCCTGAGCTGCCGGGCCGTTCCGCGGCCCGGCCCCACCGGTCACCAGCGCCGACGACCGACCCGGTAGTGCTCGGATATCAGCGTAATTAACACTGCGTTTAGCGTGGCTTTATGCGGCTAACGATGATCGCGTGAGGTCCGACATATTCGATAACAGATGCCGGAATTTACTGAATATTACTGTTGGGCGGCCGACCAGTAGCGGCTTCCTGAGCGGTGCTGTCGACCGAGGAAGGTGGCATCACGCCACCCGCTGCTGGACGAGACCGCTTCTACGTCAGGGGAATTGACCATGCGAACACCACGCCACCAAATCCGCGCTCACCACAGCCAGTTCCGGGGAACCGACAGCACTGCCGACTATGGGACCACCGATGCCGATCGCGGCGGCTGGGAGGTAGTCGAGGAGTCTGGCGCCGACGACTCGATGTGGCCAGCGGATCCGATCCCGTCGGGCCGCTTCTTGCTGCCCGCCTATGCCGGTGGCAACGATGCCACCGATACGGGGGAGTTCCTCGGGTACCACACTGGGGAAATCGCCGAGTACCGCACCGGAGAGTTCGCCGAATACCAACAGCCGCGACACTCGTCACCCGCCTGTGGGGTGTCCCGAGTCCGGAACCCGCGAAGAACCGACAACGCGTCGTCCCCATTGCCGACCGATCAGGTCCGAATCGACTACGGCGTTGTCTTCGTCATCGACGACTACGGTGACGTGCGGCGTGTCACGCCCGACCATCCACTGGCACAGGCCGTCTACGAGCGCACTCGGCAATGGGGCATCCACCCGCCGAGTCCCGCGCTCGCCGGGATCGTCTCCGCGTACTACCTGTCGGCGATCGCCGACAGACTGCTCGAGGATGTCGAAGCACTCACCCCGGAGCAGCAGCGGGCCTTCGCGCGTTGGAGTGTGCACCGTGCCTTCGAACGTGCGGGCCTCGCCGACGTCGATTGGATCCGCGAAGGTCTGCGGGCCATGGACGACAATCAGCCACCCCCGCCTCATTTTCAGAGCAGTAAACGGTTGCGCCGCCGCCTCGACAGTGACACCCGCATATCGAAGACGGTCGTCTCCGGGGTGCCGGGCTCGAGTGCACACATTCAGCAATATCCACCGGTGGGTGCCTACTTCTGCGTCGACAACGACGATCCACTCGAGGCGGCTCTCGACGCATTCCGGTATGCGGCGTGGACCTACGGCATGGGCTATCGCGACCTCATCACCGCTGCCGAACGTGACTTCTTTCCACGGACCGGAATTCACCGGCGGTAGCTAAACGAAATTCGACAACGTTGGTTACGCGCGCAGCAGACCTGATTCGGCGTCGTATAGCAGGACGCGGTCGGGTTGGGGGATTACCCAGGCCTCGGTGCCCAAGGCGGGTTCGTCCGCCTCGGGCACCGTGACACCTACGCTGAACCCGTCTGCCGCCACCGTGACCAACGAGGTTGCACCGAGGTGCTCGACCGTGGATACGGTGCCGTGCAGGGCATCCGGTACGGAGGTGGCGGAGAAGGTCAGGTACTCCGGGCGGGCGCCCCAGATGATGGAGGGGTCCTGGCCGACCAGTTCCCCCGGAATCAGGTTCATCGGCGTGGATCCGATGAAGTTGGCTACGAAGGTATCGGCGGGGCGACGGAATACCTCACGGGCGGTACCGAGTTGGCGGATCTGGCCGTTCGACATCACCGCGATTCGATCGGCCAGCGCCAGCGCCTCGGCTTGGTCGTGGGTGACGAAGACAGTGGTGACGCCGAGCTCGTGTTGCAGCTTCTTCAGGAAGGTGCGGGCTTCCAGCCGCAGCCGCGCGTCCAAGTTGGACAGCGGCTCGTCGAACAGAAACACCTTGGGATGACACGCCATTGCCCGCGCCAGCGCGACCCGCTGCTGTTGCCCGCCGGACAGCTCGGCCGGGCGGCGCTCCATCAATCCCTGTAGCGACAGCTGATCCCCGGTCTCGGTTGACTTCGCCGCCCGGGTACGCCGGTCGGTGCCACGGACTTTCAAGGGATAGGCGATGTTGTCGACCACGGTCATGTGCGGGAACAGCGCGTAGTCCTGGAACACCATTGCCACGTCGCGTCGGCCTGGCGAGAGCCGGGTGACGTCCTTGTCGCCGATCCGAATCTGCCCACTGGTCGGGATTTCCAGTCCGGCGATGGTGCGCAACAGTGTGGTCTTGCCGCACCCGGACGGCCCGAGCAGCGCGAAGAACTCACCGTCCTGAATCGTGAAAGCCAGGGCGTCAAGGGCTTTCACGTCGCCGGGGTACACCTTGGTCAGGTCGACCAGATCGATCTGCACCATCTAGGACTTGATCCCTCCGTGGAGCCGGAAGCCGTAGCGCCGGTTGACGAACAGGTACATCAGCACGACCGGAATCGAGTACAGCAGCGAGAACGCCGAGATCGGGCCGAGCTGTGCGCCGCCGCCCTCGTCGTAGAAGGTGCGCACCACCACCGCGGCAGGCTGTTTGTCCTGGTCGCGCAGCAGCAGGAACGGCACCAGGTAACTGCCCCACACATTCACCACGGTCCACACCGCGATGGTGGCCAGCCCCGGTCGGGCCAGCGGCACCACGATGTCGCGCAGGATGCGCAACGGCCCGGCCCCGAACACTCGCGCCGATTCCTCGTACGACCTGGGCACCGAGTCCATGAAGTCCTTGAGGATGAAGACCGCCGCGGGCAACAACCCACCGGACAGCACCAGCACCACGCCGAACTGCTTGTCCAGCAGCCCGATCTTCCAGATCATCAGGAAGATCGGCACCATCGCCGCGGTGCCGGTGACCACGCTCGACAGCAGTAAAAGCAAGTACAGCAAGGCATCTCGGCCGGGAATCCGAACTCGGGACAGCGCGTACGCCGCCAGCGCCGCACTGGAAACCACCAGCGCCATGCAGAAGAAGGACAGGAGCACGGAGTTCCAGAGCGAGCCCATCGTCAGGTCGTTCTCGAACAGTGCCGAAAAGTGTTTCAGGGTCGGCTTTTCCGGTATCCGCGGCGCGTATCCGGGGTTGGTGTCGAACGGCGCCGAAGCGAGCCACAGCATCGGCAGCGCGAAGAACCCGGTCACCACCGCGACGAAGGTATAGAACCCGATCCGGGCGACGATCTGTCGTGGATTCATCACGTCCTCCGCCGCAGCAGCCGCAGGTAGAACAACGCCAGCACCAGATTGATCAGCAGCATCAGCACCGACGCGGCGGCGCCGTAACCCAGTGCCCCGTCATCGATTCCCTGGCGGTACAAGAAGATCGGCAAGGTTTCGCTGCGATGGTTCGGCTCACCTCGGGTCAGCAGGTACGGCGTGAAGTCGTTGAAGGTCCACAGGCTGATCAGCAACGTATTCGTCAGGGTGTGCCCGCGCACGTGCGGAAACACCACGTCCCGCAGCATTTGCGGCCTGGACGCCCCGGCCAGCCGGGCGGTCTCGAGCTGCGAGGGCGGCACGGTGGACAGCGCCGCCGAATACAGCAGCATCGAAAACGCGGTGCCGCGCCAGATGTTGAACACGATGATGACGGCCAGTGGCTGCTGAATCATCCAGGCATAGCCCGGATTGTCGAGCAGCCGGTTGACGGTACCTTCGTCGCGGTCCAGCATCGTAATCCACAGCACCGCAACGACACTGGCGGGCAGAATCCAAGCCAGCAGCACCAGGCTCTCCACCACGGCGCGCACCCAACGGGCAGCGGTGCGCATCGACCAGGCGAGGGAGAAACCGAGGACGTTCTGCCCGATGATGGCCGAGCCGAACACGAACAGCAGCGTGATCCACACGCTGTTCCCGAACAGCGGGTCCCTCAGCGCTTTTGCGTAGTTGTCCAGTCCGACAAAGGAAACGTCCACCGAGGTGCGCCCGGACACGGTGAGGTTCGTCAGCCCGATCCACAGCAGCCACAGCGCCGGGAACACCAGGAACGCCGCGATCAGCAGCAGCGCAGGGGTGACGAACGCGCTCGCCTTCCAACGCCCCAATCCGGCGACGTCGGTGTCGGCCCGCATCTCGGCGATAGCGGCCGGGCCGGGCGTCACGGGGTCAGTCACCGGCTACCTTGTCCTTGCCGACCGCCTCCTCCACGGCTTTGCCATATGCCGCAGCGGCATCCGTCGGACTCTTGCCGGTGACCACGTCCAGCGTTGCCTGCTGCAACGCCTTGGACACCTTGGTGTACTCCGGTAATGCGGGCCGCAAGGACGTGATCGGCAGGATCTGCTTGGACACGAAGGTCAGCATCGGATCGCCGCCCAGCGCGTCGGCGTTCACATCCTGGCGCGCGGTGATCCGCGGCCCGCCACCGGCGATCAGTTCCTTGAACGCCTCCGGCGAATTCATGAATTGCAGGAGTTCCCAGGCCAATCCGACGTTCTTGCTCTTCGGGTTGATCACTCGCCCGCCGCCACCGGACATGCTCACGAAGTCCTGGCCGTTCACCCCGGTGCCGGGCGTGGCCGCGGGGATCTTCGCCCAGCCCACCTGCGTGTCTCGCTCGGCCATCGGGAAGCTGCCTCCGGTCGGATTGAGCACGCCGCGCCAGAAGTAGTCGCTCTCCAACAGAATTCCCACCTGGCCCTTGGCGAACTTCTCGAAGCTCTTCTCCCGGCCCTTGGCATCCTGCTGCAACTCCGCGTCACCCAGCTTCTCGCTGTACAACGTGCGATAGAGGTCCAGCACCTTACGGAAGTTCGCCGTGTTCCCGACCCATTTGCCGTTCTCGAACAACGTGCTACCCGTGCCTGCCAGCAGCGGCAGAATGCCTTGCGTGGTGGTCGCTTCCCCGAAGCTGGTGCCCGCATTGAGTTGCACCGGAGTCACCCCGGGCACCGCTTTCAACTTCCGCCCAGCCTCGAGCACCTGGTCCCAGCTGGTCGGCTGCCAGTCCGCGGGCAGGCCAGCCTGCTGGAACAGCTTGCGGTTGAAGAACAGCACGCGCCCGTCGGTCTCCTGCGGGATGCCGTACTGCGTGCCGTTGTAGGAGGTCAGCCGCTGCACGGTTTCCGGTATCTGCTGCCAGCCGTCCCACGCCTTGACCTTGTCCGCGCCGACCAGGTCATCCAGCGGCTCGATCTGCTCGCCCTCGGCGAACTCGCCGACCCAGATCCCGTCCAGCGACACCACGTCGGCGCCGGTGCCGGTCTTCAGGTCCTTGGCAATCCGACTCTTGTAGTCCTCGTCCGGAACGCCGGTGGCCTGGAACTTCACCTTTACCGTGACGCCCTTGGCCTGCTGCTGCGCCACGAACTTCGGGATGACCCAGTCTTCGATCCATTTCGCCTCGGCCGCGTTCTTCCCGCCCGCCGAGTTGATCGCGTTCGCCGTGATGGTCAACGACTCCCCGCCGCTGTCCGACCCGCAGGCCGCCACTCCCACGAAGAGCGAGCTGACGCTCACCACCGCCGCGAACATCCGCCAGTTCGATGCCATGGGGTCCTTACCTTTCTTCTTGGGTGGGCCATCCCGCTGCCAGCGGGTTTCGAATCACCCAGGAGCGACGGGTTTGGCTTTCATGGGTGTGCCGAGGTTCATGGCCGAGGAGGATTGGCCGCCCGTCGTTCCACGACGACTCGACCGCTGATTGAGAGACGCGATCCGATCGCTGTGTAAGGACAAGACGGCGTGGTCGTCGCCCCGGATGTATCGGACCGATATGATGGAGGTGCTTGTGCCACAACAACTTTGGTCGGGTATTGACGCAGGGAAAGCCGCGCATCACTGCGCGGTGATCGACCCGGACGGTAAACGCTGCTTGTCGCGGAAAGTGGTCAACGACGAGGCGCAGCTGTGCGTCTTGATCGATGACGTGCTCGCGATGGCAGACGGCGGTGCGGTGACATGGGCGATCGATCTCAACCACGGTGGCGCGGCGCTGCTGATCAGCCTGCTGCTGGCCCGAGGCCAGCGGCTGCTCTACATCCCCGGCCGCACCGTCTATTACGCCGCGGCCGGTTACCGCGGCGACGGCAAGTCCGACGCCAAGGACGCGGCGATCATCGCCGACCAGGCCCGCATACGCCGCGACCTGCAACCACTGCGCGCCGGTGACGAGATCGCCGTCGAGCTGCGCATCCTCAGCGCCGCCCGCACCGATCTGGTCTGTGACCGCACCCGCGCGATCAACCGGCTGCGCGCGAGCCTGCTCGAGTACTTCCCGGCCCTGGAACGCGCTTTCGACTACAGCAACTCCCGGGCCGCGCTGATCCTGCTCACCGGCTACAACACCCCCGATGGACTGCGCGCACTGGGCCCGGCCGGGCTCGAAGCGTGGCTGCGAGAACACAAGGCGCGCAACGCATCCGCTGTCGCCACCGCAGCGCTGGCCGCGGCCCAGTGCCAGCACACGATCGTGGCGGGTCAGCAGATCGGCGCGGTGATGGTGGCACGGCTGGCCAAGGAGGTGATGCGCCTCGATGACGAGATCGGTGACACCGAAACGTTGATCGAGCAGCGATTTCGCCGCCACCGCCACGCCCCGATCATCCTGAGCATGCCCGGATTCGGTCCCTTGCTGGGCGCTGAGTTCCTCGCCGCCACCGGTGGCGATCTCACCGTGTTCGACCGAGCTGACCGCCTCGCCGGCGTCGCCGGATTGGCCCCGGTACCACGCGATTCCGGTCGCATCAGCGGCAACCTCAAACGCCCCCGCCGCTACGACCGGCGCCTGCTGCGCGCCTGCTACCTCGCGGCCATGATCGCCACCCGCCACGACACCGCCTCGCGCACCTACTACCAGCGCAAACGCGCCGAAGGCAAACGCCACACCCAAGCCGTGCTCGCCCTGGCCCGTCGCCGCCTCAACGTCTTGTGGGCCATGCTCCGCGACCACAAGACCTACCAGCCGACCCCCGCCACCTGACCACATCAACGATCCCGGAGATCACCGAACAGGCTTGACAACTTCATTGAGATTCCTCCTGAAAGGCAAATCCATACTCACCCAGACGTTGTCACAAGACGCCGCCCACCGAAGCCCATTCCCCGGATTCGGGCCGAAGACGGCACGCCAGGCCCAAATCGTCCAGAGTGCCGGAGAATTCATCTCCCTGTGGAGAATGGGTGGAGTTCGTTGATCATGCCCGCGATCCGAATGGGAGCCACCGTTATGCACGATGACCGTCGGTTGATCGAGGACCGCCTCGGACGAGTTCTCAATGAGCGGATCGTTCCGGCGATCTATCCGGAGTCGGTGCCGTTGACCGCGTCCATCTGGGTCGCGCCCGATGAGCCGGTGCCGGTCGCCGAGGGCTTGGCCGCGCCACGGACGCCCACCCAGTCCGGTGCCCGGTGGGGCGCGCCGTGGGGGACGAGCTGGCTCACGGTCGAGGGGACGGTGCCCGCCGAGTGGGCCGGCAAGACCGTCGAGGCGATCATCGACATCGGATTCGATCCGAACATGACGGGTTTCCAGTGCGAGGGGCTGGTCTATCGGCCGGACGGGTCGCCGGTCAAGGGCTTGCATCCGCGTAGCCAGTGGGTGCGGGTGGCCACTCCGGCGGTCGGCGGCGAGCAGGTGCTGTTGCACGTCGAGGCGGCGTCGAATCCGGTCATTCCCTTCTTCGGGCCGACCGCGCTCGGCGACAAGCTCACCGCCGGTACCGAGCCGCAATACCGGCTCGGCCGAATGGATCTCGTGGTGTTCGACGAGGAGGTCTGGCAGTTGGTGCTGGATCTGGAGGTGCTCGGCGAGCTGATGCACGAGATGCCGGAGGACCCCGCTCGGCGCTACGACATCGTCCGGGCGATCGAGCGCGCGCTCGACGCCATCGATCTGCAGAACGTCAACGCCACCGCCGCGGCCGCGCGTGCGTGTCTGGTCGAGGTCCTGGCCAAACCGGCTATTCCGTCCGCGCACACGGTCTCCGCCGTCGGGCACGCGCACATCGACTCGGCCTGGCTGTGGCCGCTGCGCGAGACGGTGCGCAAGGTCGCGCGGACCACCGCGAACATGACCGCGTTGCTGGCCGAGGAGCCGGAGTTCGTGTTCGCGATGTCCCAGGCCGCGCAATACGACTTCATCAAACGGCACCGGCCCGAGGTCTACGAGAAGGTCAAGAAGGCGGTATCGGAGGGACGGTTCGTGCCGGCCGGTGGCATGTGGGTCGAGGCCGACACGAATATGCCTGGCTCCGAAGCGATGGCGCGCCAGTTCGTACACGGCAAGCGGTTCTTCCTCGAGGAGTTCGGCGTCGAGAACGAGGAGGCGTGGCTGCCCGATACGTTCGGCTTCGCCGCCGGGCTGCCGCAGATCATCAAGGCCGCCGGGTCCAAATGGCTACTGACACAGAAGATCTCCTGGAGTCAGATCAATCAGTTTCCGCACCATACGTTTCTGTGGGAGGGGATCGACGGGACTCGGATCTTCACTCACTTTCCACCGGTCGACACCTATAACTGCTCGATGCAGGGCCGCGAGATCGCGCACGCCGCAAGGAATTTCAAGGAGAAGGGGCGCGCGTCGATGTCGCTGGCGCCGACCGGCTATGGCGACGGCGGCGGTGGGACGACGCGAGAGATGGTGGCGAAAGCCGCCAGGATGAAGAACCTCGAGGGCTCGCCGAAGGTGTTGTGGGACAAGCCTGCCGAGTTCTTTGCCAAAGCCGCGGCAGAGTACGAGAACCCGGCCGTCTGGGTGGGGGAGCTGTATCTGGAGTTACATCGCGCGACGCTGACCAGTCAGGCGAAGACGAAGCAAGGGAACCGGCGCAGCGAGCATCTGTTGCGGGAAGCCGAGTTGTGGGCCGCGACGGCTACGGTGCAGAAGGGTGTTTCGTATCCGTACGCGGAGCTGGATCGGATCTGGAAGACGGTGCTGTTGAACCAGTTTCATGACATCCTGCCGGGCTCGGCGATCGCGTGGGTGTATCGCGAGGCGGAGCAGACGTACGCGGAGGTGGCCGAGGAGCTGACGGCGATCATCGAGCGGTCGCAATGGGCGCTCGGTGGTGAGCAGGCGGGACCGAATGTCTTCAACGCGACACCGCACGCGTGGCGGTCGGTTCCGGCCGGTGCGGCGGCTCCGGAACAGTCGGATGACCCGTGCTCGGTGACCGAGCGCAAGGGTGGCGGATTCGTCCTCGACAACGGCCTTTTGCGCGTCGAAGTGGACGCACGCGGTCTTATTGTATCGATGTTCGACCACGAGCAGCAGCGCGAAACACTGCCGCCGGATTCGGTCGCGAACCTGCTGCAACTGCACCCGGACCTCCCGAACTCGTGGGACGCCTGGGACGTCGACCTCTTCTACCGGAACCGGGTCACCAACCTCACCGAAGCGGACTCTGTTGCCGCAGAACCCGATTCGGGCGGCATCCGGATCGGCCGCTCGTTCGGATCCTCCAAGGTCGAGCAGACACTGACTCTGCGATCACGAGCCCTGGACATCGACACCAGCGTCGACTGGCACGAAACCGAGAAGTTCCTCAAACTCGCCTTCCCCCTGGACATCCACGCCGACCGCTACGCCTCCGAAACCCAATTCGGCCACCTGTACCGCCCCACCCACACCAACACCAGCTGGGAGTACGCGAAGTTCGAAGCCTGCAACCACCGCTTCGTCCACTTCGCCGAACCCGGCTGGGGCGTGGCCCTCGTCAACGACTCCACCTACGGCCACGACGTCACCCGCACCGTCCGCCCCGACGGCGGCACAACCACCACAGTCCGCGCTTCACTCTTGCGCGCACCCCGATTCCCCGACCCCGAAACCGACCACGGCCCACACCATTTCCGACACTCACTCATCCCCGGCGCATCGATCGGCGACGCGGTGCGCGCGGGCTACCGCATCAACCTCACACCGCCGCGACGGAGCGTCGCCGAGCCCGTCGACCCACTGTTCACTATCGACAACGACGCCGTAGTGACCAGCGCCGTCAAACTCGCAGACGACGGCAGCGGTGATGTCGTGCTCCGTGTCTACGAGGCAAACGGTGGCCGAGCCTCGGCCCTGGTGACCGCAGGTTTCGGGATCACCGGCTTCGAGGTCTGCGATCTGCTGGAACGTCCACTACAGGACGACACCTCAGCGATCGCGGAAGGAACGGGGGTTCGCTTGCGGCTGCGGCCTTTCCAGCTCGTCACTATCCGATTCGCCCGTTCCCCTGAACTGCCGCCGGGTGAGCGACCCCATTAGTCGTCATAGCGGCAGATTTCAACGCCATGCCGAGAGCACGTCAGTGGCGGTCCACACCAGATCGACAGTGTCGGTGAGTGCGCTGTCGATATCGGTCAAAGACACTACGACCAATGCTGTTTCGCGTGGTTCGAAGCCTGGAACGTTGCCGACCGCGCGAGTTAGTTCGGCTAGGTCGTGCCGGTCGAAGGGTGTGCCGAGCCATTTGATGGATCCGGCGAAGACAATCCGGTTCGCGACCGGGGAGCGGTCAGCGCCGATGAGATCTATCTCGGGGTTGAAGGTGCGGTTCCACCAGCCACCGACCGTGGTGACGTCTTTCCATGGCAGTGCTCCTGCCAGCGCGCTCAGTTCGAGCGCGTCGCGTACGAGGGGCTCGACTGCTTTGCCGCGCCAGGAGGTCCAGCGCCGGGCGAACAACGCGTAGGCCGCCTCGCCTCGGCCCCGTCGAACCAGATCCTGGACCGAGCGCAAAGTGGCGAGATAGAGCCGGAGGTTGCTGTCGGCGACCCGGTAGAGTGCCGGTTTCCCGGGTTTGACCGATAGTGGCTGGTCTATCGACAGCACCTGTTTTTCTACCGAAAGTCGGTGCAGTAGCGGCGATAATGTCCCAGAAGGTAGTGCTCCGCTGCGGCTGCCTGCTGTGGCGGCGATGGTGGCGTGGGTACGTTCCCCGTTGCCGATCGCTTCGAGTACGCGTCGGGCTTGGTCGGGGGCGGGGAACTCAGCGAGGAGAGTGGACTCGGGTACGCCGAACAATGGTGCGGCGGGGTCGTCGCATTCGCGTCGCACGAACTCGAGCGGTGGCAATCCGTGTGGCCAACTGCGCAAGATACCCGGCAGTCCGCCGGTGATCAGATGCGCGTCGATACTCTCGGCTGGATCGAGTCCAAGAGCGTGACCGACTTCGGCGGGATTGAGCGGTTCGAGGACAAGGTTGTCGGCTCGCCCGTAGAACGGGCGGTCGTAGGCCGTGAGTCGTTCCATCATGTGGATGTCGCTACCCAGCAGTAGCAGCAGGATCGGGCGTTGCTGCAGCAATCGGTCCCACGCCGTTTGTAACGCGCCGTCGAAGACCGTGTCTTGTTCTGCCAGCCAAGGCAATTCGTCGATCACGACCACGGTCGGGGTATCCGCGGCGAGCACAGTCGCGAGCAGTCGGAACGCGTCGGGCCATCCGCCACCGATGCTTTCGGGAAGGGTCTCTGGATCTTGGGCGATCCGGGAACACTTCAACTCCGCCAGGAACATCGCGAGTGACTCGGAGACCGGCATACCTTTGGTAGCGGTGAAGTACAGATACGGTACCTGTGCCGAGTCGCAGAACTCCTGAACCAGCCGCGATTTTCCGACCTGTCGGCGCCCTCTGATCGCAACCGCGGTGCCCCTGCGGGATCCCGCGACGCGCTGAAAGCGAGTCTGCAGAAGTCCCAGCTCGACGCTGCGGCCGACGAACCCTGACGTCACTTGACTCCTTCGGTGGGAAGCATCTATGTAGATAGCATCTACGTAGATTTAATCTACCTTACCCTATTGGATGCGGTAGATCTCGCGTCGGAGTTGGTCTGGAGATCGGTCGTGCATCGCCTGATCAGCGCGGTGGTGCCGAGGAAGACTGGCGCGGGCTCGCTACCGGGCAGGTCGGAGTCTCCCGTAGGTCCTGTGCATCGAAGTAGGTTGCGCAGAGGTGTAGGCGGCGGGCGCCGAGGACCATCCAGGTGCCGAGGATGAGTTGGGTGATGGCGCGCCAGACGTCTTCGAATCGGTCTCGCAGGCGGAGCGCGGTCAGGGTGGCGCGCACTCGGGTTGGGGAGGGTGGGTGGGCGGTGGACAGGAGTAGGCAGGGGGCGCGGTGGGGGATGGATCGGGTGTGGGAGACGGAGGAGCGTAGGTGGTATTGGTCTAGGACTGTTCGGGCGACTGTTCGCATGGCGATCGGTGACAGGCGCCAGGCTGGGCATGGGCGGTTGGCGGCTACGCCGAAGGGGATGTGGTGGGTGTTCTTGGCGCGCTGGGTGGACCAGCGGTCGGGGTCGAAGCGGTCCGGGTCGGTGTGGCCGGTGCGTTCGAAGTCGGGGTAGTTGAAGCACAACACTGTTCCGGTGGGGATCGCGCTGCCGTCGCATAGGTCGATGTCGTCGGTGGTGATTCGGTGTGCGATGCCGAATAGTGGGAACTGGCGCAGTGTTTCGTCCAGTACGTGGTCCAGGTATTGGGTGTTCGGCTCGGCGAGGAGGCGGTCCTGCACGTCCTGGTGCTGGGCGATCGCCAGCAGCAAATGCGCCATGCCTTCGGACATCTGCACGACGGCGGTGTTGAAGAAGGCGCCCTGTAGGTAGTAGGCGCGTTCGCGGCGGCTGAGCAGGCTGGGGAGCTGGTGTGGCACCTCGCCTGCGTCGATTCTGGTGAGCAGGTATCGGGTGAGCCGGTCGCGACGGCGCATGTGGCGCAGACCCGTGCACTTCAGGGAGGTCACCACATCGTCGGCGTTGCCGACGATGAGATCTCTGGCGGCTCGTGGGCAAGGTTCGCGGAAGACCAACTCGTAGAAGAACTCTGCCCAGATCGGCATCATCAGGTCGCGCAGTCGGACGAGGGTGAGCGGGCGGGCCGGGAGTTCGTCGAGTACTCGGCGGGCGCAACGGTCCGCGAGTTGCTCGATCTCGGTGGTGGGCAGGGACAGCACGGCGCGGGTGGTGCGCGCTGCTTCGTCGTAGCGTGGGCCGTCCTCGAGGTGCTCCTGGTGGACTTCGGGTCCGGGTGCGAGCCAGTACCAGAACAGATCCGAGAGTGCCGCTCCTCTACTGCGTCCATTGGCCGCCGGGTGCGAGTACAGCCGCAGGAACTGCTCCGGACCGCCGCGCTCGCCGGGGAGGGTGATCTCGTTGCTGCCGTTGACTTTTGCGAAGATCCACACCCGCAGGGCCACCACCGCCTGTGGCAGCCAGCGGGATACCGCCCATAGCGCGCCCACGGTCGCCAGCACCGGTGTCGGTCTCATCATCGTGCCGCCGCCCCTCGCGCGATGACCATGCCGGGGTCGAGTTCGGACAGTGCGGTTACCCCGCACAGGGTCAACGTGTTCTCGAACTCCGTACGCAGGTTGTCCAGCACCCCGGTGACCCCCTTGTCGCCGCCGACGGCCAAGCCCCACAACACCGGCCGCCCCACGCCGGCCGCCGTGGCGCCAAGTGCCAACGCCAGCACTACATCCGAGCCGCGCCGGACGCCACCGTCGAGGAACACCGGGATCCGTCCGGCCACAGCGGCGGTGATCGCAGGCATGGCGTCCAAGGTTGCGGGCGCGATATCCAGCTGGCGCCCACCATGATTGGACACGAGGATCGCGTCGGCCCCGTGCTCCACCGCCAGCCGCGCGTCCTCGGGGTGCAGGATCCCTTTGAGCACAACGGGAAGCTGTGTCATCGCCCGAAGGCGGTGGAGGTGGTCCCAGGTGAAGTCGGACGACATCTCGATTCGCCGGACCCCGCTTCCGGTCACGCCCGGTAGGCCGCGCATGTTCTCGGCGTACAGGCCCGCAGGCAGGTCGTGGAAGCCGTGGTAGTCGTCGCGGCCCCGGCGGCCGAGCGCGGGGGAGTCGACGGTCACCACCAGTGCCGTGCAACCGGCCCGCTCGGCCCGCCGGACCAGCTCCTCGGTCACCTTCGACTCCGGTTGCAGGTACAGCTGGAACCACACGCGGGCGTCTCGGTCGACTTTCCGTGCGGCGGTGGTGATCTCACCGATGGTCACCGTCGCGGCCATGCTGGCGATCAGGATGAGTCCAGCCGAGGCCACACCTCTGGCGGTGGCCAGCTCGCCCTCCGCGTGGGCCAGCTTGTGAAACGCTGTGGGGGACACGAACACCGGCATGCTGCTCGGATCGCCGAGCAGGTTCGTCGCGCTGGACCGGCGGCTGGTGTCACGTAACACCCTGGGCAGCAACGCAAGTCGTCGAAAGGCCTGCTCGTTGTCCGTCAAGGCGACCTCGTCTCCGGCACCACCGGCGAAGAAGTCGTAGTGCACGGGATCGAGTAGTTCCTTTGCCCGCTGCTCGAGCGCGACCAGCGGGTTGGTCACCGCGTCGGCTCCGGCGCGCGCAGCGTCGTCTCGAGGAACTCGAACAACGGCTTGCGGTGCACCGTCTCGTTCGTCCACTCGTTCTCGAGGTTCTCGGTGATGTGGTGCTCCGCGATTTGCCGGTCGGCACGGTACAGCCGCAGCACGGGGTGCAGGTAGCGGCCGTCGAGGGCGTTGTCGGCGTCGGACTGCGTGATGCGCCGGGCATTGATGTCGAACGGGTCCAGGCGGTCGTGGTCCTTGCCGTACTCCAGGGTGATCACCAGATAGGTGTCCACCTCGCCGAAGAAGTCCGCCGCGATGGCGTCGAGTACGAAATCGACCGGTAGTTCCTCCCAATACCGGGCCGACCCTGCCGCGGTGAGCGTGACGACGTCGCCGAGCACGCCGAACATCTGCCACAACGCGGAGGTCCGGTTCACCCGCGCCAGGATCTCCTCGCCGACCCCTGCGGTCCCGGCCAGGTCGCGGTGCGGCCAGCTCCGACCATGCCGGCGTTGCTCCAGGATCCGGTGCAATGTCCTTGTCCCGTAACGGAACCCGTGGATGAAGCCGCTGGTCGACTTCTTGAAATCGCGTTGTTGAGTGATGGTGCCCGCGAAGTACAGTCCTGGCACATTGGTCGACTCCCACGCCGGGGTCTGTGCCGGGAACCGGTCGTTGATCGCCAGTTCCGGCTTGCATTCCGGCGCGAAAATCGAGGCGTCGAACCGAAATCCGGTTGCCGCGATCACCCGGTCGTAGCGGATGTCCTCGTTGGCCCGGGAGAAGCTCACCGTCACCAGATACGACGAGTCCGACTGCCGCGAGATGTCGACGATGTTGCCGTCCAGGATCGCGTTCTGCGATTTGAGCTGGTAGGTGTCCAGGAAGTTGTTGTTGACCGCGCGCAGATGTCCCACGAAATGGGACTGCCAGGCCAGCCGGATGGAATGCGGACCGGCTACCTGGATGACGGCGGCGTGCTCGATCAGATTGTCGGCGGTCTCGAAGGCCGAGTTGCCTTTGCCGATGATCAGCACCCGCTGGTCGGTGAACTCCGTTGGGTCCACCGACATTTCGCTGTACAGGTCCACTGTCTCGATGCCGGGAATGTCCGGAACGTGGGGCTTCGAGACACCGGTAGCCACGATCAACTGACGCGCGCGCAGCACCTCACCATGCTGATCGACGGCCTCGAACAGATCCGGTCGGCTGATCCGCTCGATCCGCGTGCCGTAGCGGATCGATAAACCTTGTCGCGCAGCGAAATCGCCGAGGTAGCGGACCATATCGTCGGCGGCGGGGAAGAACCGCTGTGAGTATTCCTTGAACAGCGGCCCGTGCAGCAGCGAGTTCCAGTCCATCCGCAGGTTCAACTCGGGATCATCGCTGCCCGTGTGCACCTTGTTGATGGAGATCAGCTTGCGGTGTCGGGGGAATCGGCTGAAGAACGTGCCTGCGGCCTCGCCTGCTTCCACGATCAGATAGTCGCGGCCGGCCTGCTGTAGGTGGTGGCCCATCTGGAGACCGGCCGGGCCTGCGCCGATGATCAGGTAGTCGAGCTCTGACAAGGTCTCCTCCAAATGTCGTGATCTACCGTGGATATAGCTCCAGTAAGGCTTTCTTGTCCGGCTTGCCGCTCGCCGCGATCGGGGCGTCCGCGACCACCGTGTAGGTCTGCGGCACACTCGATTCGCCGAGTTCCGCGCGTACGAGGGCGGACAGTGTGGTCGAGTCCGGTGAGTGTCCTGTGAGGGGGACTATGAAGGCGTGTACGGCCTCGCCGCGGCGGTCATCGGGGGCGCCGACGACATAGGCCTGGTCGACATCCGGATGTCCGGACAGCACTCGTTCGATCGGACCGGCGTACACCGGCAGCGCGTCCACGATGATCACGTCGCGTGCCCGGCCGGTCAGGTAGAGGTAGCCGTCGTCGTCGAGGTAGCCCAGGTCGCGGGTGCGCAGCCAGCCGTCGACGAGCACGTCGGCGGTCTCCGCCGGGTCGCCGAGGTACTCCGACATCATGTAGTCGTTGCGCACGTAGATCTCGTCGTCCCGGATGTCGACCTGCACCCCGGGCAGCGGACGGCCGACCGAGGTGAGCACGCCCGCGCCGATCTCGTGCGGTGTCAGTGTGGTCAGGCCGCCGGTCTCGGTCTGCCCGTACGCCTGGTGCACGACCGGTCCCAGCGCCTGAACCGCCGCCGTCAAGCGGTGCGCGGTCAGTGGCGAGCCCGCGACCACCATGGCGCGCAGGCTGCTGATGTCCGTCGGCGCGGCGCGCAGGTCGTCCAGCATCTGGTAGAGCCGGGGGACGTTCATGATCGTGGCGGTGATTCGCAGCCGCTCGATGACCCCGGGAAACAACGGTGTGCCATCGAGTTCTGGAATCACTGCCGTGCCACCGCCGAGCAGGCACAGCGCGAGGTAATCCTGCACCACCGCGCCCGCCAGCGTGCCGAACAGCAGGTAGCGATCGGCGCAGGCGGCCAGCTCCGCCGTGTCCTGGCTCCACGTCCGTTTGCCCCAGGACCAATGCGCGGACATCGCTCGATAGGTCTGTGCGCAGCCCTTGGGCAGGCCGGTGGTGCCACTGGTGTAGGCCACCCGAGCGATGTCACCCGGTCGCGCCTCGATTGTCAACGGGTTCGCTGGGCCTTGCAGCAAGGCCGCCACCCGCCGATCGTCCAGGACGGCGTCCACGCCATTGCTCAGCACATGGGCCTGCTGTCGCTCACTCAGGACCGGGCCGCACCCCGATCACGCGGCAGCCGAGGGTGTACGCCGCGAGGTACGCGGCCAACGACTCGGCGCTGACGTCCACGGCCATCGCCACGCCAGACCCCGGGCCGAGCCCGGACCCGCGCAGCCCACCGGCGATCGTGCCCATCATCGCGACCAACTCGCCCCGGGTGATCGACCGCGCACCGTGCTCGACCACCACCTTTTCCGGAGCGGCATGCAATGCCTGCACGATCGACTCGGGGAAGCTCACCGGACCGATGATAGTGATTCCGGTCTCGAGATACTTTGAGATTCAACAAGTTTGGCCGCTCCGCCAAACCCTATTCGGGCTCGGCGACCTCGCCCTCCGGCGTGTACATGTTGTCGCGGATCGTTTGACGTGGCGTGATCTCGGTCGGCCGCAGCGGAGCCTGGAACGGCTCGAGTGGGGCCGTGTCGTTCCGCGGCATGGCGTCGGTGCGCAACAGCCTGCTCCGCGGCACCGCGGCGACGGAATCGCGCAGAGTGGGGCTGTATCCCCCGACGGAGCGCTGGACCGAGTCCCGCCTGGTGCGCTGCACCGCCTGCCGGGGCTGCAACGCTGCCTGCTCGTTCTCCTCGAACGTTTTCGCCGAATCCCGGAGGTTCTTCGCGTTGTCCTGGAAGACGCCCACGAGGCTGGACAGTGAGGAGAACGTGCCGTCGCGGTTCTTCTTGTATCCCTTCTCCCCATCGGCGAACTTCTCACCGGCGTGGTCGTCGCCCCACGGCTCGCCTTTGCTCTCGGAGGAGCCCTTCAACGCGTCCAGCACCTTCTTGGCGCGATCGGCGACATCGTCGAATTCGGTTGCGGCGCGGCGCAGTCCTTCGGGTTTGATCTCGACGGGTTTACTCATCGTGCTCCTTCGATCGGTCGGGGTAGCATTTCCGGGTGCTTATTGCTCGGTCGTCCGTCGAATGCCAGCTCTATATGGATCTGCACGCCTGCTCCTGCGGCGAGACGAGTTTCGAAGCCGAACATGTGCTGCGTGAGGACCCGGAGGGGCGCCTGCTCGCCGTGTACGGGGGTAGTTGTGCGCGCTGCGGGCTGCCGCGGCAATTCACGTTCGAGTTGGACGAGGCCATCCCGCCGTCGCCGCCCGCATTCGGCGGACCCACCGCGTCGCGGATCATCTGCCCCGGTGAATTCCTGCTGGTCGCCGAGCAGGCTGCCAAGTCGTTGGCACTGGTCCCGGCGGCCGGTGCCGCGCCGGACCAAGGCGACCGCGACCGCATCGCGGCGGCTACCGCCGTCGAGGCAGTGACCGAAGTCTTGAAGTTCATCCCCGACTCGATGGATGCTGTCCCCGCGGACGCGTTCATCTCGGCCGTCGGCCGCGCCGCTTATGACCGCGAGCCGGGGCGTTTCACCCGTGCGCGGCTCGAAGCGACCGCGAGTGCCTACCGAGACGCGCTGTCGTCCCGGCTCTAGTTCCTGGCTGGTGAAGGTGCTGCGCGTCAAGATGTTTCCGGGACGCGCAGCAGTTGGACACGGTCACCCCACGGAACGATAACGCTGCCGTCCGGGGCGACGGCGCAGCTCGAGATACTGCCGCTGCCGGTGCTGGTTTCGGCGATCAGCCGCCAGTCGCGCGGGTCCCACATGCGCAGCCAATTCCGGCCGGTCGCCTGCACCTCACCGCCACCGACCAGCACCATCGGTCCGGTCGCGGTCTGCGCCCAGGTGATCGCCTCGATGCGGCCGCGGCAGGGGATCGTCGACCGTTCGCGCCGCTCGGCGAGATCCCACAGGCGCAAACCCCCGCCGCCCACCACGACCGCGACCGCGCGTCCATCCAGGACGCCCGCCGCCATCGGTTCGGCCACCGAGTTGCCGGTGAGCACGATGGGTTCGTCGAGACTTTCGCCGGTCCGGATATCCCAGGTCGTGAGCTGTGATTCGGAGTCGTCCGGATCCAGCAACGGCCGTGCGGCGTAGGTCGATCCCGCGACCGCCACGGTGCGATCACCATGTTCGACGACGGCGATCGAGTCGGTGAAGCCGCCATGCCACAGCGAGTGGATGGACTGCCGGGTCGCGATGTCCCACACCTCGACCGATCCGGAGCTGACCGGAACCTCGTACACCGACGAGGTCGCGCCCGCGCCCCGGCCGATCAGCAGCAGTTCGCCCGCTGCGAC
Source organism: Nocardia sp. CA-128927 (assembly GCF_050955855.1). NCBI lineage: Bacteria > Bacillati > Actinomycetota > Actinomycetes > Mycobacteriales > Nocardiaceae > Nocardia > Nocardia sp. CA-128927. Next base: position 2,977,954 of record NZ_CP192087.1, read on the forward strand.
GAGTGCCGCCGCCCGACCGTACAGTTCGGCGACCGGTTTCCCGAGTGGTTCACCATTGGTCAGGTCCCACGCTTGGACGCGGCCCGCGATGTCGCCGGTCACCGCGATCGGGGTTCCGTCTAGGCGACCGATCGTCAGATTCAGCAGAGTCGAATTCTCTTGCCCGCCCGGCATACTCGACCGGATGAGCGGCGCACCGGACGCCAGGTCCCACGCGGCGAGCGTGGGCCCCGCGACGGCGATCGCGGCCGGTCGCGCGGCAATCTCGGCATAGGCGACGGCCCGCACCCACTCGTTCGGCTCGTCGGCCACCGCCGTCCGCCATACCTCCGCGAAGGCCGCGGTCATGGTTCGCTACCCATCTTGTCCTCCACGCCATCGGTTGTTTCGTTCATGAGAAGGCTCGACCGCCGCCGCGGCGCCACGCTGCATAGTGTGTGGCCTGAATGGCGGAGGCGACGTATCCGCCGTCGAAGTTTCCACCCTCGGGCGGTGCGTCCCGGTTCGAGGCGTTTTGTGCGGCGAAGCCCTTCCCCGGCCGCGACAATGCGTAGCGGGAGTCGTTGGTAGTCCATACGGTCCCGGGATCCGTCGCAGGTAGCGGCGGGACGACTCCGGTTCCGGGCTTGAAGAGTTGACCGCCGGGGAAGAAGCGGGAGGCGGCGCCCGTGACATCGATATCGCGGCCGTCGACGGTGATGCGGTAACCGAGGTACTGGCCGTCGCTGTCGAACAGCATCTGTCCGGACACCGAATCGGGGTCGCGTTTGATCGCGGCGTCCACGAGGTCGGCGACGGCCGGTGGTACCGAATTGCGGGTGCCGAGCGACGCGATGACGCCGTCACCTTCGAATCCCGCGACCTCGAACCGAGTGCCTTGGGGGTCCGACTGTTTCGTGATGCCGGTGATGTCCATGTTTTCGTCGAACGACATCGTCAGTCGGCCGGTTGCGTCGGGGTTGGGCCACGCGCCGTTGATCTGCTGGCTGGCAGCCCTAGGGTTCTTGTGGTCGTAGCCGAGGTCGTGCGTGCCTCGTACTTCTTTCCATTGGGTGTTGTCCGCGAGTCCTGGCGGCGCGTTGCGGCCGATCATGGTGAATTTGGCGTCGGTGCTGAGTTTGAGCATGTTCTCGACGCCGCTGATGCCGGTGCCGCCGGTGCCTGCCACGATCCAGTGCTTGGCGAGATTCGGGTCGACTCCGGCGAGGTTTGCTTCGTCGCCGGAGAGGATCTGGCCGGGGTGGTTGTCGCGCAACGACTTCCAGTTGCTCAGCGAATCCAGCGCGTGGTTGAGGTTGTCGCTCAGTGCGGACCGGTCGACGCCGTTTGTCTTTAGGATGTCCACAGTCTTGCCCGCGGAGGCGGGATCGCGCCAGGACAGTGCCTCGATCTGACCCTTTGCTGCGGTGGCGGCGGGTGTGTTGAGCTTGCCCAATTCCTTTGCGGCCGTGTCGAATGTCCCGTGCATTCCGCCGACGTTGCGGGTGCCGGGGATGATCTCGGGTGGAAAGCCGGTCGCGATGACCGGAATGCCTTGGACTTCCACGGTGAGTGGAGTCGAGCGATCCAGTGGGGTGACGTCGGCGAGCAGCTTCCCGTTCTCCATGCGGAATGTCGCTGTGCCGTCGACCACCGGTCCTCGAGCGGCGATCGTGTCTTCCCAGTAGCGGACCGCGTCGAGCGGTACGCGGGCGTCGGGGCGGCCTTCACCCACGAACTGATACGGGTCGCCGAGTCCGGTCTGGCGGAGATTGCGCAATTGGTCTGCGGTTTGGGCGATTCGGTCGCCGTTGTCGGACTGCCATCGCCCACGATCATCGATCAGCAATGCTTGCGGATCGCGTGCGGCGAGCGCGGCACCGCCGCCTGCCTCGATGATCGACAGCTTCGGGTAGTCGCCGCTCGCGGCCTGCTCGCGCAGATCGGCGAGGGTCGTCACGCTGCGTTCGGCCCGTTGCTGGGTGCTCTGATCGGCGAGTGTCCGCGTCTGTTCCGGGGTGGCTCGTTCTCCGTTGAACGCGATGGGGCGCTCGAAGTCAGGTCGCAATGCGGCCCGGTGCGCGTCGAACGCGGCTTGGTCCTGCCCGGCCTGGCGCTGAATGGAACGCAGTAGTCGCTGGTCATTGGCGGAAAGTTGGTCCTTGTGGCCGCTGGCGTCGTCGAGTAGATGACGCACCTGGTCGCGACCGGTGGAGCCGGACTCGAGGTGATCCAACACCAGTGCCCTGCGTTGCTCGGCGCCCGGTGTGCCATCGCGGAGACCCACATGCTCGACCAGGGCCATCGCTTCGCGGTGCAACTCGTTGTATCGGGTTCGGTCCTCGGGTGTTCGGTCGGCCGGGCCGGGTAGCTGGTCGAGTTGTTCGCCGAGTACGCGGAGTTCTTGGATGCGACCGGTGTCGTGCGGGGTGAGCTGGAGTTGGTCGGTGGGTCCGCCTGGGCGCAGGACGCCTTCGTCGGGACCGAAAGCGTCGAGCTTGTCGACGAGGTAGCGCTTACGGTCGGCCACGATCTCGCCGATCTCGTGGGCCAGGGCACGCGGTACGTGTTTGGTGGAGATCCGGTCGGAGATCTGGATGACGTGCTGGCCCTTGTCGTGATTCAGGATCGAGCGGGCCGCGGTGTCGTCGCCGATGCGCTGGGTTTCCACGCGCACGGTGAAGCTGCGTTGATCGTTGCCGTAGACACCGCTGGTGTCGGTGACGCGGTATTCCCCCTTTGCCGTTGCGATCGGGTCGATCCGCAGACTGCCGTGACCATCGATCGCGCTGTGCACTGCGCTGTCGATTTGGCCGCGGATCTGTTCGACGTGACTGGTGGCTGGTGGTTCGACGTGACCGTGGAATTCGGAGCCCGGCACGGCCGCGGCGGTAATGACATTCGACCCGTCTGCGTCGTTACGCCGCCACGCCGCATAGTGCGTCGCCTGCGTCGCGGAGGCGACATAGCCACCGTCGAAGTTTCCGCCCTCGGGCGGGGCGTCCCGGTTCGAGGCGGTTTGTGCGGCGAAGCCGCGGGCCGGACCCGATAGCGCGTAGCGGGAATCCTGTGTGCTCCATACCGTCCCGGGATTCACCGCTGGCAGCGGTGGGACGTCGCCGGTTCCTGGCTTGAAGAGTTGTCCGCCCGGGAAGAAACGCGAAGCCGCGCCGGTGACGTCGATATCGCGGCCATCGACGGTGATCCGATAACCGAGGTATTGGCCGTCGTTGTCGAAAAGCATTCGCGCGGATACTGAATTCGGGTCGCGTTTGATCGCGGTATCGACCAGGTCGGCGACGGCCGGTGGCACCGAGTTACGGGTGCCGAGCGACGCGATGACACCATCACCTTCGAAACCGGCGACAACAAAACGGGAACCGGGGCGTTCTTCGATGCCGCCGATGTTCATGTTCCGGTCGAATGCCATGGTCAGCCGGCCGGTTGCCTTGGGGTTGGGCCAGTCGCCGTTGATCTTCTCGCTGGCGGCCCGTGGGTTGTTGTGGTCGTAGCCGAGATCGTGCTGGCTACGTACTTCCTTCCACTGCGTGTTGTCGGCGAGTCCAGGCGGCGCGTTGCGGCCGATCATGGTGAACTTCGCGTTGTCGCTGAGTTTGAGCATGTTTTCGACGCCGCTGATCCCGGTGCCGCCGGTGCCGGCCACGATCCATTCACCGGCGAGGTCGGGGTTCACTCCGGCGAGGTTGGCTTCGTCGCCGGAGAGAATCCGGCCGGGGTTGTTGTCGCGCAACGACTTCCAGTTGTCGATCGCACCCAGCGAATCCCGGGTTGCTTGGGACAGCACGGAAGGATCAATACCGTTGGCCGGCAGGATATCCAAGGCCTTGCCCGCCGAGGCCGGATCCCGCCAGGAGAGGGCTTGGATCTGTGCCTTCGCCGCCGCCGCACTGGAGGTGGTGATGTTGCCCAATTCCCTTGCGGCCGTCTCGAATGTCCCGTGCATTCCGCCGATGCCGCGGGCGATGCCGGGGATGATCTCGGGCGGGAAGCCGGTGGCGATGACCGGTACGCCTTGAACATCCACGGTGATCGGCGGGGTGCCGTCGATCGGGGTGATGTCGGCGAGCAGCTTTCCGTTCTCCATCCGGAATGCTGTTCTGCCGTCGACTACCGGACCTCGAGCGGCGATGGTGTCTTCCCAGTAGCGGACCGCGTCGAGCGGTACGCGGGCATCAGGACGTCCTTCACCCACGAACTGATACGGGTCGCCGAGTCCGGTCTGGCGGAGGTTGCGCAATTGGTCTGCGGTTTGGGCGATTCGGTCGCCGTTGTCGGATTGCCATCGTCCGCGATCGTCGATCAGCAATGCTTGCGGATCGCGTGCGGCGAGCGCGGCACCACCGCCCGCTTCGATGACCGAGAGTTTCGGATAGTCGCCCTGCGGTGCGGCTGCTGCTTGTGCGCGCAGGTCGGCGACGGTTTGCGCGCTGCGCTGCGCGCGTTGCTGGGTGCTCTGGTCGGCGAGTGTCCGCGTCTGTTCGGGGGTGGCGCGTTCTCCGTCGAACGCGATGGGGCGCTCGAAGGCGGGCCGCAGGGCGTTCCGATGGGCCTCGAACCTGGCCTGGTCGTCCTTGGCCTGGTCCTGAATGCGTTGCAGGAGTTGCTGATCCTCGGGCGGCAGCCGGTTCGGCTCGCGGCCCGCGTCTTCGAGCAGGTTACGTACGTGCGCGCTGCCGGAGGCGGAGCGGTCGAGCTGGTCGAGTACCAGGGTTCTGCGTTCCTGGGCGCCCGGCGTGCCTTCGCGCAGACCCAAGTGGTCGACCAGCGCCATCGCTTCACCGCGCAGCGCGTTGCGTTCCGGTTGCTGCGTGGCCGGCAGTCGGTCGAGTTCGTCGCCGAGCACCCGTAGTTCTTGGATGCGACCGGCGTCGTGGGGTGTGAGCGCGGGTTCGTCGGTCGGTCCGCCGAGGCGCAGCACACCTTCGTCGGGGCCGAAGGAATCGAGCTTGTCGAGGATATAGCGCTTGCGGTCGGCGACGATTTCGCCGATCTCGTGGGCGAGCGCGCGTGGCACGTGTTTGGTCGAGATCCGGTCGGAGATCTGGATGACGTGCTGGCCCTTGTCGTGGTTCAGGATCGACCGGGCGGCGGTGTCGTCGCCGATACGTTGAGTTTCCACGCGCACGGTGAAGCTGTGCTGGTCTTTGCTGTAGACACCGCTGGTGTCCGTGACGCGATACTCGCCCCGATTCGTATCGATCGGGTCGACCCGCAATCCGCCGTGACCATCGATCGCGCTGTGCACTGCGCTGTCGATTTGGCCGCGGATCTGGTCGACGTGACTGGTGGCCGGTGGTTCGACGTGACCGTGGAATTCCGAACCCGGCACGGCCGCAGCGGTAATGGTGTGCGCTGCGTCGGTACCGTCGATGCGTCGCCATGCCGCATAGTGCGTTGCCTGGGTAGCGGAGGCGACGTATCCACCGTCGAAGTTTCCGCCCTCGGGCGGCGCGTCCCGGTTCGAAGCGGTTTGTGCGGCGAAGCCGGGGCCGGATCGCGCCAGCGCGTAGCGGGAGTCGTTGGTACTCCACACTTTTCCGGGGTTCGACGCGGGCAGCGGTGGGACATCCCCGGTTCCTGGCTTGAAGAGTTGTCCGCCGGGGAAGAAGCGGGAGGCTGCGCCGGTGACGTCGATATCGCGGCCGTCGACGGTGATGCGATAACCGAGGTATTGGCCGTCGTTGTCGAAAAGCATTCGCGCGGATACTGAATTCGGGTCGCGTTTGATCGCGGTGTCCACGAGATCGGCGACGGCGGGCGGTACCGAATTGCGGGTGCCGAGCGAGGCGATCACACCGTCGCCTTCGTGCGGGCCGACGGAGAATCGGGACCCCTGGGGACCGGTGTGTTCTTCGATTCCGGTGATGTTCATGTTCCGGTCGAATGCCATGGTCAGTCGGCCGGTCGCGGTGGGGTTGGGCCAGCTGCCGTCGGGGTTCTGTCTGCTGGCGGCGGTGGGGTTGCCTGCGTCGAAGCCGAGGTCGTGCTGCCCGCGTACTTCTTTCCATTGGGTGTTGTCCGCGAGTCCTGGCGGCGCGTTGCGGCCGATCATGGTGAATTTGGCGTCGGTGCTGAGTTTGAGCATGTTCTCGACGCCGCTGATGCCGGTGCCGCCGGTCCCGGCCACGATCCAGTGCTTGGCGAGGTCGGGGTCGACTCCGGCGAGGTTTGCTTCGTCACCGGACAGGATCTGACCGGGGTGGTTGTCGCGCAACGACTTCCAGTTGCTGAGCGAATCCAGCGCGTGGTTGACGTTCTTGGTCAGAGCGGACCGGTCGATGTTGTTGTCCGACAGGATGTCCGAGACCTTGTCCGCGGAGGCGGGGTCGCGCCAGGACAGCGCTTCGACCTGAGCTTTCGCGGCTGTGGCAGCAGGCGTGTTGAGGTTGCCCAATTCCTTTGCGGCCGTGTCGAATGTGCCGTGCATGCCGCCGACCTCGCGGGTGCCGGGAATGATCTCGGGCGGGAAGCCGGTCGCGATGACCGGGATTCCGTCGACCTCCACGGTGACGTGCGGGCTGCCGTCGATCGGGGTGATGTCGGCGAGCAGCTTCCCGCCTTCCATGCGGAAGGATGCTTTGCCGTCGACCACCGGTCCTTGGGCAGCGATCGAGTCTTCCCAGTAGCGGACCGCATCGAGCGGCACCCGGGCGTCGGGTCGGCCCTCGTCGACGAATTGGTAGGGATCGCCGAGTCCGGTCTGGCGGAGGTTGCGCAATTGGTCTGCGGTTTGGGCGATTCGGTCGCCGTTGTCGGACTGCCAACGTCCACGATCGTCGACCAGAAGTGCTGCCGGATCACGGGCCGCGAGTGCCGCGCCGCCGCCCGCTTCGATGACCGACAGCTTCGGGTAATCGCCCCCTGCGGCCTGCTCGCGCAGACCTGCCAGGGTCTGCACGCTGCGTTTCGTACGTTCGTTGGTGCTCTCGTCGGCGAGCTCCCGAGTTCGCTCCGGGCTGATCTTTCCGCCCTCGTCCGCGATGGGTCGGTCGAAGGCGGGCCGCAGCTCGGCCCGATGCGCATCGAACGCGGCTCGGTCCACTCCGGCCTGGCGCTGAATGGAACGCAGTAGGCGCTGGTCGTTCGAGGAGAGCCGATTTCTGTCGCCACCGGCATCATCGAGTAGATGACGCACCTGATCGCGACCGGTGGGTGAAGACTCGAGGTGCTCGTTGATCAAGGTTCTGCGGTCGCCGGCGCCCGGCGTGCCTTCGCGCAGACCCAGATGCTCGACCAATGCCATGGCTTCGCGGTGCAGCTCGTCGTAGCGGGCTCGGTCGTCGGGTGTTCGGTTGGCCGGGCTGGGGAGCTGGTCGAGTTGTTGGCCGAGTACGCGGAGCTCTTGGATGCGACCGGCGTCGTGCGGGGTGAGCGCGGGCTCGTCGGTCGATTCGCCGGGACGTAGCACGCCTTCGTCGGGGCCGAATGCATCCAGCTTGTCGACGATGTAGCGCTTGCGGTCGGCGACGATCTCGCCGATCTCATGAGCCAGTGCGCGTGGCACGTGCTTGGTCGAGATCCGGTCGGAGATCTGGATGACGTGCTGGCCCTTGTCGTGATTGAGGATCGACCGGGCCGCGGTGTCGTCGCCGATGCGCTGGGTCTCGACCCGCACCTCGAAGCTGTGCTGATCGCTGCCGTAGACACCGCTGGTGTCGGTGACGCGGTACCGTCCCCGGTTCACATCGATCGGATCGACTCGCAGATCACCGTGACCGTCGACCGCACTGCGCAGCGCGCCTTCGACCTGGGCCTGCACCTGATCCACGTGACTGACGGTCGGAGCTTCCACATGACCGTGGAAATCGGAACCCGGCACGGCGGCCGCGGTGATCGGGTTGACCTGGTCGGGCGTGCGGTGCCGACTGCTGCCGTCGGCGGATTCGCCGCTGCGGCCCTGCGGGAGCGGCGCGGGATCTGTTGTGCCGCTGCGTGGTTCGGGTGCTGGACCGAACTCGTTGCCGAAGAGTCGGTGCCCGGTGCCGGACGGCTGCGCAGGCCGCTCGTCTGCGCCGGAATCGCGTCGAGGATGCGGTTGCGAACCGTCGTGCGGAACACGTATGTCTGGACGTAAATCGCCTGTGTGGGAACGAATTTCGGGTCCGCTCGACGGGTGCGCGGTGGCGGTAGGCGTGATGGCGGCGCCCGCGGTGGGCTCCGGACCGTAGAGGCCATGCGCACCGGCACCGCTCATATTGAGCGCGCCGAACTTGGGTAGATGTCGCAGATCGACGGCGATGATGCCGCCGCGGCGTGGGAAGGTGCGATCCGGTGGGTCCACGCGGACCGGGTCGGGAACCCAGTTGCCGCCCGGGGCTTTTCGCTCGGTGGTGCCGTCCGCGTGGGTCCCGAACTGTGTTCCGTCGGATGTTTGCCAGACTCTGCTGCCGTTCGGGACGGAGAACTGGTCCAGTGAGCCGTCCGGGAACTCGACCCGCCGGGTGCCATCGCGGCCCATGCTGTAGGTGGTGCCGTCCGGATCCCGGCGGGACTCGATTCCGTTGGGGCGGATGGTGTAAATGGTGCCATCCCGGTCCTCGCGGGTCTGGACGCCGTTGGAGTCGGTGGTGTAGCCGGGTCCGCCTGGGGCGAGCCGGTATTCGATACCCTTCGCCGGCGGGAACACGAAATTGCGATCCAACGGGTTGTCCAGCAGGATCCTGAGCGGTTGACCGTTGCTGTCGCGTTCGACGGAAATGACCGCGTAGGTGTGGCTGCCGACCAAACCCGGTACCTCGGTGATGTTTTCGTTGTCCTGGCCGAACCGGTGCGTATCGAGTGTCACGGTGGTGCCGCGCTGCAACGCGTAGTCGATGCGCCCGGCGATCGCTGCGCCCGCGACCTCGCCCGGCAGCGTTCTGGCTTCCGGCTTGCCCGAGTTCACCGTATCGAAATAGCTTGTCAGAGCGGCCTTCTCGGTGTCCGCCCCGCTGGGATACCGGTCGTCCAGATAGCTGCGGAAGCCGGCGGGGGTGGCGAGGTCACGGGTCTGCACGAACTGGTTCCATCCGGCGGTCCTGGCCGCGGGGTCGTTCGGATGGGCGGTCAGCAGGTCCTGCCAGGTCGACGCCCGCAGAGCGTCGCCGCGGGCATTCCAGTCGTCGTAGGAATCGGCGATCCGGCGGAGGAATTCGGGGTCGACCCTTGGCGGCGTGTGGTTCGGCAGGCCGGCGCGCGCCCGATCCTGCTGGATGGTCTCCGACACCAGATCGTGCAGGGTGTTGACATCGAATCGGAGCGGGTTCAGCAGGCCGACGTCACCCACGGTGCGGACCGGTTGCGGTCGGAAACCGCCCTCGGGATGGTAGAAGCCCTGACTGAGATGTTCCGCTGCCACGGAGGAAATTCCGAAGTCGGTGAAGCCGTGGTAGCCGTTGCCGTTATTGAATCGTTGAGCGTAGGCCTTCTCTATCATGCTGGCCCACAACGGTTCTCCGGGTTCGTGGCCGACGAAGAACCCGCTGTGCGTGCCCGGCCGGACGTAGATGCTCTTCTCCACGCGCACCCATTCCAGTGCGCCCGCGTCGCGGAATCGGACGCTGACCGTGCCGTCGCCGTGGTCACGCATGGCGACGGCGATCGCCAGCGGGTCGCCTTCGGCGTCCGCCTTCAGGTTGCCGAGCAGGAAGCAGTCGCCCGCATCGCCCTGGCGCACGTCACGAGGGTGGGCGCCGTGCGGTCCGAACATTGGGTCCTGGTGGCGCTGCTCGAGCACCGGCAGCTTCGGCAGCACCGTCTCGGGGGCGGCGACGCGGGTCCACTCGGAACTGGTGGGAAACTTGACCAACCGCCACGGTCCATCGCCGGGTTTCGCCACGATGGTGCCCTCGTACGGCACATCGAACGGAGCCGGGGTGTGATTGATGTTGTCGTAGCCCATGAATCGGACGCCGCCGCGCGCCAGGTTCAACGACAGCGTGCCCGGTTGCCCGGCCGGACCGGGCTGGAACGAGAAACCCCGCGTCATCACTTCGGGAATCTCGACGCGTCCGGTCGGTAGCTGAACCTCGTAGGTCGGCCCGTCGAACACCGAGTCGAAGCGGGTCGCCGGCGCGGAGAACCTGAGCGGTAGCTCATGCGACCGGCCGCTGTCCAAGACGAGGGTGAGTACGTCACCACCGAAGATATCCGTCTGCCTGGGCACCGTGACCGAGACGCCGGGCGTCGGCATCAGCTCTTCACGCCGCTCCGGCGTGAGGTTTTCCCAGCGATCGGCGACGGGCAGTGGCGGCGGCTCGACTCCGGTTCGATCGAACTGGATGCGCGGCGGGTTCTCCACACCGTCGAGTCCGGATTGGAGCTTGGTTCCCAGGTCCTCGCCGAAGTAGGTGTTGGTGGCGGGACCGTGCAGCCCGGCGCGTTGGGGTGCCCCGGTGGGTTGTTGTGCCTGTAGCGGATACGGGTGCGAGTCGCCGTCGAGCGTTGTGCTGCGCCGTGACTCGGGTTCGAAGTTGCCGAAATCATTGTGCCGCTGCGTAATCGGTGCGGCGACGTGGTAGTTGTCGCCGGTCTCGTCGGCGCGAACCAGGATGTGCTCTGGACGGTCCTGCGGGCCGAAGTGCATCATCGTGCCGTCGCGGTTCACCACCACCAGGTGCAGGTCGTGCGCGTCGGCGCCCTCGGAGAGCAGGAAGTCGCCGAGTTGGTTGTTGTGCGGGCCGGGCCGGGACAGCTGTTCGTGCTGTATATCGAACGCCTGCGAGCGTTCCAACTCGAGGTCCTGCCTGTGGAACTCGCGTTCGGTCTCCCAGGCTCGGCGGTCTGGGTGATCTGGGTAGTCGCGCAGGTTGGCGTCGATCCGGGTGATTTCCCGGGCTGCCTCCCGGAAGTCCGGGTCATCGGGGACGAACTTCCCGATCAGATTGTCCTTGCGCTGCCGCAGAGTCTGGACGAATTTCTCGCGGACGCCCTCTGGTCCGGGCCCGAGCTTGCCGCCGGTCGCGTGATCGATCGCCCGGAACAGGCCGTCGCCGCCCGTGGGGAGGCGCTCCAGGCGATGGCCGGGCAGTGCGGCTGCTTGCTGCGGGGTGGGGTCGAAGCGACCCTCTGGCGCGAATTCCAGTCCAGTGCGCGGCTTTTCGCTGATCGACTCCGGGTGCGGGAACTGCTCGGGCGAGATCGAATCCGACGGATGCGGAACCGGCTCGTCGCTCTTCGGCTTCGGGAACTCGTCGGAGCCTCTGGCCGGTCCGAGTGATGCGCCGGGGGTCTTGGACGCGTCCGAATCTTGGGGCGGTTGGTTGGAAGTCGCCGGTTCCCTGCGGGTTTCGATCGACGCGTCGGACTGTTTCGGGGTCGCCAGGTGATCCTGGGGGCCCTGCGCCGATTCGACCGGGCGATACTGCGATTCGGCGGTGACCGTCGACGAGATCGGCGCACGTTGATTGTTCGCGATCGGGTCGGTTCGGACGCCTGCCGTGATCGGCGGGCGGGCGGAGCCGTCGCCGACCGAGGAGATGCTCGGGCGAGGCGACGGTGGCGGCGACTGGACCGGGGTCTTGTCGGTGACCGAGGGTGGGGGAGACGGCGCTTCACTCCGCAATGGCGTCACCGGCGACTGGGTGTTGCCCGGCGTCGCGTTGGTGTTTCCGGTAACCGGTTGTGCGGGCGGTCCTTCCGAGCGGATTGCCGGGTTCGACTGCGTCGAGGACTGTGGCACAAGCGATTCCGCGATGTTCTCAACGTGTGCGGACTGCGGCAGCGGCGAATTCGTGGACGCGTCGGTGAGCGGCTGCTCCACGGACGGGTGCGACTGTGCGGTTGACGTCGTCGAATGATTGGAGTTGCCTTCGAGATTCGACGTTTCCGTGGTGTGGGACTGCGCTGCCGCCTGCGGCACAGGCGAATTCGTGGACTGTGCGTGCACCGACTGCGGCGGCGGTTGCGAGGTACTCGAATTGGGATCGATCCCGGTGCGCGTCGCAGGTTGCTGGGTCGACTGCCCCTCGACGCGCGATGACGCGGCGGGCTGCGGCGCGGGCGCGGTGTCAGTGGACCGCCCTGCGCCGGAGTTCGACTGCGATTGGTTGGTCGACTGTGACTGGTTGGTGGACCTCGTCGAGTTGTTGTTCTGTTGCGAGTTGTTGTTCTGTTGCGCGGCCGAGTTGTTGGTCTCGGTCCTGCCGTTCGTCTCCGAAGTGTTCGGCCGACCGTTTCGGGTCGTCGAATCATTGTGTGTGGCGGTGGAATTCGTGGGCTCCGCACTGGATCGGTCGCTGGTCGAATGCACCGACGGCGAACGGGACGACTGGCCGTTGCCGTCGCCGTCGTCGTGCGAAGAGCTGTGCGTGGATCCGCTATCGCTGTCGTTGACCTCGACGACCCTCGGGTCCGGCCGCTCGTGACTGCCGTCGGCACCGACCGCCGGTGGGGCGGAAAGCCCGGTGTAGCCGCCCTTGGTCATCCCGATCGACTGCGCGTGCCCCGCGACACCGTGGACGCCACCGACCAACCCACCGCCGACGCCACCGAGAATCGCGGCCGGATCGAACTCCCACTGACCCGTGAAGACGCCGTTGGCGACGAGCCCCGCCCCGGCGCCGACCACACCGGCGGGAATGCCCGCGCCGATCGCGATGCCGCCCGCCTTCCACCACGTCATCGAGTCGTGGCCGACCCAATTGCCGAGGCGCTTACCGATCATGCTGCCGACCGGTGCCGCCACCGCGCCCGAGATCCCGCCGACAGCACCCGAGATCACCATCTGTTTGACGTCGAAGCTGTCGCGATGCCCCTTGCCCAGCTGGATGCCCTGGGCCAGGGCGTCCGCGCCCAAACCGATTGCGGCCTGCTCGACTCCGGTGATCGCGGCCAGTTTCCACATCGGCATCTGCGCGAGGCGGGTGGCCCGGTTCGCCAGGAAGGTGACCAGTCGCTGGCCGATGAGCTGGCACACGCCCGCGGCTTCGGCTTCCATGGCGGGCACCGCCCACGCACCCCAGAGCGTGGCCAGCGCGTAGGCGATCTCGGCGGCCAGGATCGCCAGGGTGATGATGATCTGCAGCTTGGCGTACTCGGTCTGGGTGCCGCATTGGCGCACCGAATCGCCCAGTTGCTTCAGCTGTTCGGCCAGCTTGTCGACGGACTGATCGCCGGAGAAGAACTGGTCGAACTGTTTCTTCATCTTGTCGGCGCCGTCGCCGGAATAGCTCACCTGCGCGGTATTACACGCGACGTGCAGGGCCTCGATGAGGTCGTGCAAGTCCTTGGAGGCCGTGTGCCAGTCGTCGCCGAGCGCGAACAGCGCGTCTTCGTCGCCTTTCGGCCAGGACGCACCGGCGAGATAGCTGAGCCACTGCAGGCCCTCGGGCATCTCGATGCTCATCGATCAGCCAGGGCTGTTTCAGTAGTCGTTGTCACGTGCCGACGGGGCCTCGAACGAGGCCCGTTGTGGTTCCGGGACACGGGTTTTGAGATCCGGCAGGCCTGCGACGATCTCGGAGAGGCTGGGCAGCTGCGAACGGGTGCGCTGGATGGGCGCGATCAACTCGTTGGCGCGCCGGGCCACCTCCATCGCGGCGTCCTGGGTGGCCTCGGTGACGGCGTCGGCGATCTCGTCGTAGTCCAATTCGTCGATGTCGTCGGCGAATCGGGTCTCGATCACGACCCCGTCGGCGTTGACGGTGATCTGGACCCGGCCCTTGGCCGCCGTTGCGGTGGCGGTGAGTTCGACCCGCTGGCGCTGCGCCTCGGCAATCGAGCGAATATGCAGATTGACCGTATCGAGCAGATCTGCTAAATCGCCTTTGGCCCGATCGTTGTCCACGTCGAATTCTCCCTGCTGCCCGAAGAAATCGGAACCGGCGATGCCTTCCGCATCGATTCCCCGACGAACGCTACCGCACCTCATCGCCCCGAAAATCCGCGATTATCAAATAATTACGTCGCGCTTATGCCTCGGCTTACGTGTGTATGACTTGGACGGTGTTGAATCCCATTGGGTGACAACTGGGCTCAGCGCGGCGTTGCGCAACGGGCTCGACCTACGATGTGGAGGCTTCTGGTGGCAAACGAACGGCTGAAGGCCGATGCCGCGATGATGATGGAAGCGTTGCACGAACAAATGCTGGGCCTGGCCAAGATTCAACGGGACCGGGCCAGGCTCACCGCCACCGTCACCGCGTGCGACAAGCGAATCACTGTGACCGTCAACGCCGACGGGATTCTCATCGACACCCGGTTCGCCGATGACATCGGCGATCTGACCCACACGGAGATCGCCGAGGCGATGACCGAAGCCGTGCAAGGCGCCGCCAGGAAGGTGCAAGAGCAGGCCCGCCTGCTCATGGAACCGTTGCGCGAGCGCAAGTCTCAGCTGCCGTGCCTGTCCGACCTCATCGAGGACGCGCCCGACCTCGGGTCGATGATGCCGGTGGTACCGCCGGTGTCGGTCGCGCCGCCGAATTCGCCGGAACGGCGCTACCACGACGAGGGCGCCGGGTTCGGTGATGCGCGCAGATTCGAGGGGCGACGGTCGATGGTCAGCGACCACGACGACTGAGGTCGCACCGAGATGGGACTGTATCTTCCGCCGGAGCTGCGCTGGCTCGGGTGGATCGCGGGCGGTGCGTGGCCCGACGGTGACGAGACCGAAGTCTGGGATGTCTCGGACGCCTACAAGACCGCCGGCTCTGCGCTGCACAAACTGACGCCGGATATCGAGGACGTCAAACGCATGACGATGTCCGCTTACCCCGAGGGGCTCGGCGGCGAGAAGATGGGCGCGCTGTTCGATCAGCTGCTCACCGGCGACCAATCGATGGAATCGCTGGCGAACTTCATGGAGCAGATCTCCGACGCCACCTTCGATTACGGCACACAGATCGAAGCCGCGAAACTGATGACGATCGTCTCGCTGATCGCGCTGGCCATCGAAATCGCCTGGGCCTGGATGTTTCCGCCGACCGCGCCTGCCGTCGAGGCAGCAGAGACCGCGGCGACGCAATCCATCCTGCGCAGGCTGGAATTGCAGCTCCAGGAACGGATCTTGGCGAAGGTGCTTTCGGTATTCGGAACACGGTTCGCCAATCTCAGCAAGAGTTACCTGCTGAAGATCCTCGAGGCGATGTTCATATCCGGTGTGCTGGACGCGAGCGTGCAGCTCGGGCAGATGGCCGCCGGGCATCGGAAGCATTTCGACGGGAAAGAGTTCGGCGTCTCGCTGCTGTCCTCCGGCCTCGGTTCGCCGTTCGGCCGGATCGCGGCCGACGGGATCGGCAGATTCACCGGAAAACTGATCGGCAACAAGCTCGCCAACCCGTGGGTCCGGACCGGGAACGGCGCGTTCATCGGCATCGCCTCCAGCCCGGTCGGGGCGGCCGTCGGCGGTCTCGGCGCGGTCATGGTCACCGGTGATTGGGAGGGGACCTTCGGTAGCCCGGCCAGCTGGGTCGGTGGTGCGGCGCGTGGCGGGATCGCGGGTGGCGTCAAGGGTTACGTCGGGATTCACGGATTCAACAACCGCAACAGCTTCGAGGTTCCGTGGGGGTCGCACAAGGACGGGTCGGCGAACTTCACGGGGAAGGGCGGGTTCTCCTTCGATCCGGGGCGTAACGGATCCAACGGCACGCACAACGGTTTCGACGGTGAGCACGCCACGAACCGGCCGGGGAACTTCGGAACGAGCGGATCCCCGGGCAGCAACCGGGCGATCACCTTCGACGAGTCCGGCACGGGATCGCGTGGGAGCGAGCACAATACATCTCCTTCGACCTTTCCGGCCCGGACCAACGAGTCGAACAACCATGGTGATTCGACGAACGGTGGCAGCTCGCGTAACGGGTCGGGCGGCGGGGAAAGCGCTGGTGGGAACAAGTCCGAGTACAACGCGACGAACGGGCAGAACAGTTCGTCGCCGGGCGGCCGGGGAGGCCGTGACGGAAACTCGCCGCCGCTGAATACCGCAGGGGGGAGCGGGAATTCGCGCGATGTGAACGGCTCGACGTCGAATCAGGGTGGGTCGACAACGAACAACCAGTCCACCGGTGGTGGGCAGAATGGGCAGCAGTCCGCATCGAACCAGCCGGGCAGCACCCAGCAGCGACCCCCGACGTCGACGAATTCGACTGCCGGAAATGGCAATTCGTCGAACGCTGGCAACGGCAGCTCATCTAATGCCGGCAGTTCGACCGAACGCGCCGACGGCGGGGGCAGGGACACGCGTACGACCTCCGGGAACGATGGTTCGGCGCAGTACCAACGCTCGCCTGCACCGCAACCGTCCGCCGGCGATGCGCAGCCTTCGGTGCGCTCGACCACGCCCGAATCGACCATCACCGCAGGACAGTCGCCACGGCCGTCCGGTTCGGAGTCGAGCCCAGCCGGAGCGCCGCCGCAGCAGCGCGTGCCCGGTTCGGAGACGAATCCGGCTGGTGCGCCGCCGCAGCAGCGTGGACCGGGTTCGGAGTCGAGCCCGGCTGGTGCGCCGCCGCAGCAGCGTGCGCCCGGCTCGGAGTCGCCGGCCGGGCCGCAGCCGCAGCAACGTCCGTCGGTGTCGAATTCCGGCGCGGGCGACGGAACATCGTCGCAGCAACGCCCGCCGGTGAACGAGTCGAACTCGAACCCCTCGGGTCGGCCGCGTTCGTCGGTGCCGGAGCCCAATTCGACCAATACGGGGCAGCAGCCGCCGCAGCGGATCGCCGCGTCGAATTCCGGTGGGACACCGCCGGCGCCCCGTCCGTCGGTGCCGGAGTCGAACAACGTTTCCTCGTCGTCGAATGCACGGGGCGAACACGACACGGGTGCTCCGCCGCCGCGACCCGAGCAGCGGCTGCTGCCGCCGCCCGAGGGACACCAGCCACCGCCACGGGCGGCCACGCCGCCGGGACAGCACGACCCGAGCGGGCCGCAGGGAGCGGTGCAGACCGGCCGCGGCGGCTGGACCTACGAGGAACACCGCCCGGGGAATCCGAACTGGATCCGCAACGATCGGGGCGAAGTCCTGGTCACCTCGCCCGACGGCACCCGGCATCTGGTGGACCCCGCCGGGAACATCACCATCGGGCGTCCCGGCGATCCGACGGCGGTCCGCATCCGCCCCGACGGATCCACCGAATTCGTGCCGAACTCCGCCAATCACCCTGCGGCCCAACCTGGTCCGCGAACCGGCGGGGCGAGCGGGCCGGATCGGGAGTTCGGTTTCGGCAGGCCCGACGGCACCCGGCACACGGTGCTGCCCGACGGCTCGGTGCAGACCAGGTCCCCGGACGGGTCGACGACGACCATTCAGCGCAACGGCGCGACGGACTTCCGTTCGGCGTCCGGCGATCGGACGCAGCGGGAACAGGACGGCACCACCATCCACACTCCGCCGGATGGGCCCACCACGGTCACCAGGCCCGACGGCACCACCCACGTCGTGCCGAACGACCGCGCGGGCTGGGAACGCAAGGCCGACGGCTCCTTCGTCGTCACCTCTCCGGACGGCACCAGACATGTGATCGGCACCGACGGGACCATGGTGGTCAGCCGCCCCGATGATCCGCAGGCCATCCGGATCGACCCCGACCATTCGATCGTGTTCGTCGCCCCCGACGGCACCGGCGCGGCACCGCGTCCCGAGGGTGCGGCGGGGGCGGGCAAGGACACCGGTGTGCGTTCGCCGAGCTTCAACCGGCCGGATCGCGTCTCGCACGCGGTGCTGCCCGACGGCTCCGTGCAGACCAAGTCCCCGGACGACTGGACCACGACGGTCAAGCCCAACGGCGCAACGGAATTCACCTCACCTACCGGTGACAAGACCGTCTCCAAGCCGGACGGCACCGTGGTGGAGTCCGGGCCGAACAAGCCCATCATCACCACCGGTATCGACGGGACGAAGCAGACCGCCGAGCAGAACGGCGCCGTTACGGTCGAGAACCCGGACGGCAGCAAGCACGTGGTGTTCAACTCCGCGGACAGCCAAGGCGGCGGGCGAACGCAACATCCCGACGGGACCGTCGTACACAGTGACCTGAAGGGCACGCTGGACTTCGGCGTGCGCGATCGGCTCGGCGGCTTCCCGCAAGACGGCCCGCGCAAGCACGGCATCATCCAGATGGATCGGCCCGACCGGACCGGCCTGGAGTCGACGCCCAAGGGCAGCAAGGTATTCGATCCCGACGGCACCACCTACGAGACGGGCTCGCGGGGATCCGTGCGCATCACCGCACCGAACGGCGAGGCCGAAGTCCGGACCACGACCGAGCCGATCGTCCTGTCCAACGGCGCGGAGGTGGAGCGGACCTCCGGCGGCTTCCGGGTCACCCACCCGGACCATTCGACCTCCGAAATCGGTTCGCACGGTGCGAAGTTCACCGATCCGGACGGCGTGGCCCGCGGAACCCGCCCGGACGGCAGGACTTTCGTCACCGACCCGGACGGGACCGTGCGCGAGGTCCGGCCGGATGGGGCCGTGCGGGTCACCGCACCGGACGGAACCTCCTGGGGCAGTAGGCCGGACGGCACGACCTGGAAGGTCGACGACGGCGGCAAGGTCCACGTCTCCCATCCCGACGGGACCGACGCGCCGCCACCGCCACCGCTGCGCAAGAATCCGTGGGTCGAGGGCAGCGACGAGACCACCAAGACGCGGCCGCGTCGTGTGCCGGAGATCGGTCCGCTGCCGGGCGCGTACCACGCGCCGCAGGCGCCGAAGTCCGAGGACTGGATTCCGCCGGGGTCCGGCGGCAGCGGCGACGAGAACGATTGGGAGCCACCGGATTCCGATCTGTATATCGACGATCCGGGGTACTGGGGTCCGGGCGGGGAGGACCACGACTACTACGAGTACGACGACTTCGGTGACGGTGCTGGTTCTGATGGCGGCGACCGTGATTCGGGCGGCGGTGCTGGTTCCGGACAGGGCAATGACTCGGGTCACGGTGACGGCGGACCGGATGACGTGGGCGGCAACGAATACGGCGACTCCGGCAGCACGGGCGACTCCGATGCGGGGCGCGGCAGTTCCGATCACGGCGGTGATGACAACCGCGGTGCGGACGGCGCCGGTGGGAGCAGTAGCGACTCGGCCGAAAGCGACCAGCCCTCGGATCAGCCGCCGCAACCGGACCCGGCCGAGTTGGCGAACATGCTGCAAAACCTGCATGCCGCGGACGGGATGATTCCGCCACCGGATGACGGCGGGGCGTCCCTGCCGTCGAGCGAAGGTGCGCAGTCGCCGGACTTCACCCGCCTTTCCGAATCCGGCGAAGGCTCGTCGCGGAATGTGCCGCCGCCGGACCTGTCCGGGCTGCGCGGGATGCTGAATCAGCTGGGCGAGCAAGCAGCCAGCGGTTCGGG
Organism: Nocardia sp. CA-128927; assembly: GCF_050955855.1. NCBI lineage: Bacteria > Bacillati > Actinomycetota > Actinomycetes > Mycobacteriales > Nocardiaceae > Nocardia > Nocardia sp. CA-128927. The sequence continues at coordinate 2,997,232 of NZ_CP192087.1, forward strand.
AGGCTCGGGGGCCGATCTCGGCTCAGCAAACAACCCCGGCGCCGCGAACGGCTCGCACAGCAGGCCGGGGTCGGAGGACCAGGAGGGCAATGCCAAACTGCCTGGTGCCGAGAACAACTCGGGCGCACGCGACACCCGAGGCATCCCGGATGCTTCGCGTCCTGAGCACCGCTCTGGTGGTCCAGTGTCTGAGAGCCATTCGGGTGGTCCGGGTTCCGAGAATCGCCCTGGCGGTCACGGGTCCGAGAATCGCCCAGGTGAGCAGGGTTCTGAGAATCGCCCAGGTGGGCAGGGTTCCGAGGACCGCCCGGGTGGTCAGGGTTCGGAAAACCGTTCGAGTGGCCAGAATTCTGCGAACAGCCCGGGTGGACAGGGCTCCGGGGGCCACTCGAGTGGCTCGGGTTCCACCGATCGGCCGGACGCTCCCGGCGCCGAGAACCGTTCGGATGCGCCGGGTTCCGGCGAGCGTTCGGGCGACCCAGGCTCCGGAGAACGCTCGGGTTCCGCGGCGCATCCGGGCAGCCAAGGTGCCGGTGACCGCCCCGGCGGGCCGGGGAGCCAGGACGACAGGCCCGGACCCTCGAAAATCCCGGAGCAGCACGGAAACTCGCAGCCGAACGCCGCCGGGACCCAGCATCCGTCCACACCGGGACGGCCACCCGGGATGCCGGCGCAGGACGGCCAGCAGTCGGGCGGGCCGTCCGCGTCCGGTGGCACGCCGCCACCTGGCACCCCACCGCCGCCCGGCACCACGCCTCCCCCCGCAGCGCAGTCCGCTGCTGGAGCGAAGAAGAAGCCACCACGCCGAGATCGCAAGAAGAACGACAAGCCACGAAAGACACCGAAACCGATGTTGATGCCTTCGCCGTCCGAGGCACCCGAACGAGCCGGACCCGACGATTCCGTCGATGTCCCTTTTGCTTTGGGAGTTTCGAACCAGGAGCCAGAACCGGATAGCACGGCGCGATCGACTACGAGGAGTAGCGCAGATGGCTGACGAGCCAAAGAAGATCGACGATACGACCAAGACCTCGGCCAACGACTGGAAGGATCTGCGCTCCAAGGCGGATCACCATAACCTGAAGTTCAATCCCCTGAAGTTCGATCCCAAGGTCGTGGTCCAGTGCGCACAGCTGTGTCACGACATGATCGGAAAACTGAAGTGGTATCAGGACTTCATCAATAACAACAAAATGGCCAGCATGGACAACTGGTCCGACGAGACGGGCGGTATCCAGCTCACGCACCGTTTCAATCAAAAGGGCCAGGACGTCCTCACCGCGATGGACACCATGAAGATAATCATGGAGGACATGGGCGACACGTTCCTCAGCGCGGGCGGGAACTATCTTCGGGCCGACGGGAAGTCGACCGAAGAACTCGACAAGGTGGGCGACCTGCAGAAGGTTGAGTCCATCAAGCCGAAGAACGACCCGCCGAATGAACCGCATCTGTCGAATACCAACAGCAACCCGGACAAGCCGAAACCGCCCACCGGCGTGGACCCCGGCCAGCCGATCAGCGTCGAGGACGGCAGCGGGTGGGGGTGGGACCGATTCCACACCTTCGGTGTCTCGTTGATCGGGCACGATTGGCGGACCTATGAGGCCGGTACCCGATACAACTGGATGAGCGGACAACTCAGCGGAGATCTCACCGATCTGAACGGCGCCCTGAAACGGGTGACGGCCGAAATGTGGAGCGGTGAAGGCGCGGACCAGGCCACCAAGGCGATCCAGCGATTCACCGAAAGCTCGCTCACCTTCGCCAACAGCCTGACCAACCTCGGCAACGATCTCCTGTACTGCTCGAAGTGGCTGAACTACACCTACAACAAGACGCCCGGCGAGACCTGGGACAACACCTACGCATCGGACTGTGTGAAGCGAGATCGGCTCGGTGATTACCGCGGCCGGTACAAGGACACCTACCTGCCCGGTATCGAGGGTGCGGTCGCCGCGATGCCGCTGATCGCCGTGACCGGCACCGTCGCCGCACCGCCGCCGCCCGGGGACAAGGGTGATGGCAAAGGTGATGGCAAGGGCGACGGCAAAGGTGACGGAAAAGGCGACGGCAAGGGCGGCGGCAACGGCAACAACATCGACAAGAACAGTCCTGAATACAAGGCCGGCTATGAGGATGGCTACAAAAAGGGTCTGGAAGACGGCGGCGGTAAGGGCGATGGAAAAGGCGACGGTAAGGGTGACGGCAGCGGCAACGGGCAAGGCTACGGCGGCGGACCCGGCAGTGGCAGCGGTGGCGGCAGTGGAAACAGCGGCGGCGTAGACAAGAACAGCCCCAACTACAAGGGCGGCTTCGACGACGGCCAGAAAAAGGGCCTCGGCGACAGCAAGAATGGCGGCAGCAGCGGCGGACAGAGCGGTGGCCCCGGGTCGGGCAGTGGCTCCGGTTCGAAAGGCGGCCCCGGTTCGAGCGGCAGCGGTGGTGGCCAGGGTTCCCCCGGCCCGAACATCCCCATACCCGACCTCGCCAATTACGGTCAGGGAGATGGGTCGCGGAACGCACCGAAGCCCGGCGGCGGCGTCTCCACCGGCGGACCCGGCGGCGGCTCCAGCGGCGGCTCGGGCAATATCCCGGTCGGCGGGCCCGGTGCCACCTCACCGACTCCCAAGATCAACCCACCGCTCAACCCGGGGCAGGGCAAGCCTGGCGTCGGCGCACCTCCGGGATCGCCCGAGGATCTGCTCAGCAAGCTGCTGCACGGCGAGAACCCGCTGAAGGATCTGAATCCGGAGGCGCTGAAGAAGATCGGGTCGGATCTGCTCGGTGGTCTGAGCCCGGACCTGCTGAAGAATATGAGTCCGGAGGCTTTGCAGAAGCTGGGTTCCGATCTGCTGAAGGGATTGAGCCCGGAGGAACTGAAGAAGATGGGGTCCGACATCCTCGGCGGCCTCAGCCCGGAACAGTTGAAGCACCTCAGCCCGGAAACGCTGAAGAACCTCAGCCCGGACGTGCTGAAGAACATCAGCCCCGAAACGCTGAAGAACCTCGATCCGGAAGTACTGCGGAACCTGAGTCCGGACACCATGCGCGATCTGGGCCGCAGCATCGCCCAAACCCCCGGCGGCGGGGATCTGCTCAAGCTGTTGACCGACGGATTGAACGGGCTCACCACGACTATCGGCGACGTGGTCAAAACCGGCACCGAAACGCTCGCCGGTCTGGCGAACAACGGACTGCTCGGCATCCCCGGTGTCGGCGAACTCCAGCACATGGAGATGGCGAGTAGCAGCGGGCTGCCGAACGATCTCGCGACGGCGCTCAAGCACGGTGCAGGCATCCCCTCTGGCGGGCCCGGCGGACCTGGTGGCCCCGGCGGCCCGCCACACTCGCAGCTCACCACCCTGTCCGGTGGCCCGGTCGAGTCGTCGAAGTTGTTCCCGCGGGCCGCAATCCAGAGCGTTTCCGACGGCCAGCAGGTGCAGACTAACCCGGCCGGCTCGCCGGGGCCGATGGGTCCCGGTCCTGGCCCCGGTCCCGGTGCGCAGGGCAGCGGAGAGTACAAGCGGCCCAAGTACCTCGACTCGACGGGCAATCTGGATAGTGCCCTCGGGCCGGACATCGAGCGGTCGAAGCCGGTGATCGAGCCGTGACGCAGCAGTGGAAGTTCACCGCGCTGGAGTTCATCGTGCTGTGCGAGCAGTATCGCGGAGGTTCGCTACCGACGCCGTTCCTGTTCGTCACCGACGAGGTGGTCATGGCCGACGAGCTGGAACGGCGCAAGCGGGCCGCCTGGGAGGAACTGCGGCATCGGCTGGGCGGCTCGTTCGACGGCGCGGTCGAAGTGCTGACCGCCCCCGAACTGTTTGTCCGAGTGCGCAGTTGGGACGAGCAGGCGGAGAGCAATATGGCCAAGCAGTACCATCTGCACGCCGCGCGGGCGGGCGCGCTCGGCTACCTCTTCGAGCAGGCGCCCGGCCTGATCACCTACGACACCCCGGCGTTCACCGTCACGGAGTGTGATCCGCGCGCGCTGGCGGGTGCGGTGGTCAACTTGCTCCCGCCGGTGGAGGCCGGTCGGCTGCCGGACGTTCCGGTCGTGACCGACCCGGCCGAGCATGCCACGCCGACCTGGGGCACCAGCTATGTCCGAGACGACCGGGAGGATTCGCCGGTCTATCAGACCCAGCAGTTCTTCCAGCGGCGTGCCGATTGCACCGGATCGATCATCGTGGTGCAGGGCCGGTCCAAGTACGGTCCGCGCGGCATCCACGAGACGAAGATGATGTGGCGCGACGTGGTCGACGACGGGCGGTACGTGATGTCGATCGACGACGCGCCGGTCGCGGTCGCCACCAGTCGTCGGCAGCTGACCGAGCGGATCCAGCGCGACATCGACAATCTGATGCAACGCCTCGAAACACATTGGGAGGCGGGGCGTCCCGACGACCGGTACTGAACGTTCGAAGCACGAGAAGAAGAGGCGACGACATGTCGGGAGAACGCAGGGTCCAGGTGGACACCACGCGATTGCGGGGCGCGGCGGCCAAGATGGAGGCGGTCGGCAACAAGACGCACGACATCATGAACACGTTGCGAAACACCTTGCAGGGCAAAGGGTATCCGTGGGGCCACGACGACTACGGCGACAAGTTCGCCAACGGTGACAAGGGCTACACGAAGTCCTCGGAGGGCCTGCTGACCGGCGGCGACAACATGTCCGAATCGGCAGGCAAGTTCAGCTCCGGCATGTACGGCGCCTCGAACAAGATCGACGACATGGATTCCACGGATCCGTGATCGCGGCCGGGCCTGTCCGTGATTTCCGAAAACCGTTGCATTGGAAGGGCAGTCGCAGCAGCGACGAGGAGGACCTGACTAGATGACCGATCCACACCAGAACGCCGGGGTGGCGGCCGATGCTGCGCCGGACGTGGCCTTCCGGATAGGTGGCAGCGAGCCGTCGGCTGCCGCCCCGCCGGTCGCTGTCGCGGTGCCGGATGCGACTGTCCCGGAAACGGATCCGGCCGCGACCGAGCCGACGGTCGAGAGCCAGGCCATCGAGCTGGCTACGCGGGTCGCCCAGGAGTTGGCGGTGGCCGGTCCGGAGGGCTGGCAGCGGTTGGCGGCGGTTTTCGTGCTCACCGTCGCGGGCGGTGTGCAGACCGTCATCTACTACGACGAGGCGGACCGGGCGGCCCGCATCGAGCCGTCGGACGAGATCCTGGAACTGGTCCGGTGGCAGCGCGAGGTCTCGGCGCCACTCGGCGACGGACCCTGGTGGCGGCTGTCGATCCAGTTCGACGTCGGCGGTCGGCTGGAGCTCGACTACGACTACGGCGACGAGCCGTTTCCCGACGAGCACCTGCTGGTGCCCGAGGCGTATCGGGCCGACCTCGAAACCTTTCCGCGCCAACGGCTGCCGATGTGGCTGGCCGCCTACCTCGGTCACGACAACTGGCAGTGGCGCTCACCCCAGCAGGCCGCCGCGCGGACCAGGGCCGATCAGGAGGCGGGCGTTGTCGCGGTGCGATCGGTGCACGACTTCCCGGTGCTGCCCGTGCTGTGGGCCCGCTGGGCGACGATCGCGGCGGCCTTCGTGGCCGTCGGCTCGGAGTGGGGGCCGCGTATCCAGCCCGCGCTCGGCGTCTTCGAGGGTTCGGGGCGCAGCGGTTCCACGCTGTATGTGCTGCCCGGCGGCCGGGCGATGCTCTCGGGTGGGGTGTGGAACGCCCCGGAACTGGACGCGGCCTACAACGAGGGTGCGGAACTGCCGGATCTGTATGCGGGCGCGCCGGACTGGGTGGCCAACCAGGTGCTCAATCCCCGTGCGGCGCGCGGGCTGCTGTCGTTCTGCTACTGGTGGGAGGACGGCAGCTGGTATCGCGGAGATTCACCGTCCGCGGAGCAGCTCAGCGCGGCCGTGCCGGGCATCTGGACCGCCGAGACCGTGATGGATGTGGTGTGTGGCGTGCTCAGCGAGGATCCGAGCGCCGAGTTGCGCGCCGCCGCGGCGACGCTGGTGGCCGCCGCGGAGGCGGGCGTGGTCGCCCGCGATACCTTGGCCACCCTGTTCACCGACCCGAACGACGATATTGACGGCGCGCTGTACCAGCTGTCGCTGGCGGGCCTGGTGACCAAGGTTTCCGTGGCGATGACCCAGGACCGCGCGGATTTCTCGGTCTGAGCCCGGACCCGAGCGTGTTCTTGCGGCAGACCGCAATCGCGTGCATTGATCGCCGAGGCCCTCGCCCCTACGGTTGATCACACGGCTGGTCTATTGCCCGACACCGAGGTTGGACAAGTGACCTGCGTCACATTTGATAGAGTGTGCCGCAACGGCATGGTGTCTGCTGGGTGACGATCAAAATCCCTGTTGCTCAGCGGAATTCGAAGGTGAGGGATTTGTTTGGCACCGCAGCAGTGCTCGGGCGTTGACGGGGTGGGGCCTGAGGCACTTCGACTACGTATGTTGGGGCCGGTCGAGGTATGGCTGGGGGACCAACGCCTGGACATCGCCGCGCCGCAGCTGCTGGCCGTGCTGGCCATGCTCGCGGCCGAGCCGGGGCGCACCCTGTCGACGACGCAGCTGGCCGCTCGCCTGTGGGCCGACCGCCCGCCGAAATCGGCGCCGAGTGTGTTGCGCAATCACGTCCTCGCGCTGCGTCGGCAGTTCGATACGCACGGCCATCCGGGTGCCGGGAACGAGTGGCTCGGTTCGACGCGGGGCGGGTATCGGCTCGGCCTGCCGGTCGAGTTCGATGTCGTCGCGGTCGAGGGACTGATCGCGGCCGCGGAAGCCGATCGCGGTTCGGGTTCGGTCGAGGAGGCGGACGCCAAGCTGGCCGCGGCGCAGCAGCTGTGGCGCGGCGATCCGCTGATCGGTCTGCCGGGACCGTGGGCCGACAGCGAGCGGGTACGCCTGGGCCGGTTGCGCTTGGCCCTCTACGAAGTCTCGGTGGCCGTCGCGTTGGACCTCGGTCGGCATTCGGCCGCCGTCGCGGAGCTGGAGGCGCTCGTCGCCGCCGAACCGCACTCCGAGCGGTGGCACGAACTGCTGATGGTCGCGCTGCACCGCAGCGGGCGGCGGGTCGAGGCGCTCGAGGTGTACCGGAACGCGCGCCGGTTGCTCGCCGACGAACTCGGCCTGGATCCCGGTCCGGAGCTGGTTCGACTGCATCAGCGGATCCTGTCGGCAGAGCAGCCGGTCGCCGGCATCGCGAACGAACTGCCGCAGGCCGCAAAGGATTCCGAGCCGCCACGCGTTCCGGTGCAGCTGCCCCCCGACATCGGCGATTTCGTCGGACGGGAAGACCTCGCGCACGAGCTGATCGAGGTGTTGGACGCGGACTCCGAGCGGCGCCCGGTGATCGCGATCACCGGGCTCGGCGGCGTCGGAAAGACCACGCTCGCGGTGCATCTCGCGCATCGTGTGCGGAGCCGCTATCCGGATGGATTGTTGTATCTCGACCTCGGTGGCATGGACGAGCATCCGCGATCGGCCGACATGCTCCTCGCGGTCGCTCTGCGTGCGTTCGGTGTCGAGCGCGGCGAGCTACCGGCGGACCTGGAGGAGCGAACAGCCCTGTGGCGCAGCACCATAGCCGGTAAGCGCATTCTGCTGGTGCTCGACAACGCGCTCGACGTCGACCACCTCACCCCGTTGCTGCCCGGCACGGGCACGGCGGCGGTGCTGGTCACCAGCCGATCGAGCCTGGCGGAACTGTTCGGTGCGCGGCTGGTTTCGCTGGATGTCCTCGATTCGGGCGCGGCGTGGAAATTGCTGGAGCGCATGGTGTCCGCGCAGCGGCTGTCGGACGAACCCGACGCGGCACACGAAATCCTGCGCGCGTGCGGGCATCTGCCCGTCTCGCTGCGCATCGTCGGGGCGCGGCTGGCGAGCAGGCCCACCTGGCGGCTCGCCACGGTGGCCGAGCGACTGGCCGACGAGCGCGGCAGGCTGGCCGAGCTCGCGGTCGGCAACACCAGTGTGGAACTCGTGTTCCGGGACAGCTACCGGCAACTCGCCCCCGAGCTCGCGCGGGCTTTCGTGCTCGTCGCGTTCTCCGACGCACCCGATCTGTCCGTCGCGGCCATCGCCGCCCTGATCGACCGGGATCAAGCCGAGGCCGAGCGGCTCTGCGAAACCCTCGTCGACCTGAACATGCTGCAGACGCCGGAACGGGGTCGCTACCGCTATCACGACCTGTTGCGGCTGTTCGGTCGCGGAGTGGCGGATTCGGCGCAGCAGCAAGAGTGGCCGCTGGCCCTGCGCCGACTGATCGATTTCTATCTCGCCAGCGCGAAAAACATTGTGGAACTGCGTGATCCGGGTGTCGGCACCGAGTACTACGCCGCGACCGACGTGACCGGGCAGCGGTTCGCCGACGAACGGCAGTGTGCCGCATGGGCGATGACCGAGCGATTCGGGCTGGTCGCGCTCTATCGGCAGGTCGCCGAGCTGCCCGATGCCGGAACCCGTACGTCCGCAGTCGATCTCGCGCTGTCGCTCGCGGTGGGCGGCGACGCGGGGGAGCACCTGTCCCAGGTGGCGCCGGTGCTCGAGGCACTGAGCCGGGCCGCCGAGGACGACGGCGATCGCCGGACCATGGCCCGGGCACTACTGGCCGCCTCCGTCGCCCGACTGGTCGGCATGGCGGATCTCAGCGCCGCGCGCACCCTCCGCCATGCCGGTGCGATGCTGCGGGATCTGGGCGATCGGCCCGCCGCCATCATCGCCGAGCAGATGCTCGGCACGGCCATGGCTTACCAGGGCGATGCCGATCTTGCCCTGGAACACTTCCGGCGCGCCATCGAGCTGGGACGTCTGCACGGCAACCAATGGAGCGAGGGGATGGGGTGGGCGACGCTCGCCCGCGCCTACTGTGACGCCCGGCGCTGGCCGGAGGCCGTCGAAGCCGCCGAACAGGCCCTGTTCATCGCGCGCGTGGTCGGCAGCCTCCGGCTCGAGTCGATGGCCTTGCACGAGTTGGGATTCGCGACGCTGCACTGCGGCGATCCGGTGAGTGCCCGCAAGCTGTGCGAGCGGGCGCTCGAGGTGGCCCGCCGCGACGGTCGCCGCCATCAGGAAGGTTGGGCGCTGGCCCGATTGGCCGAGGTGGCCCTCTACAGCGGCGACGCCGAGGCTGCGGTGCCGATCGCCGCGGAAGCCGTGCGGGCGCTCACCGAGGTCTCGGCGCTCGTGCGACGTCTGCGGGCGATGTGGGTCTACAGCAACGCCCTGACCGCACTCGGCCGCACCGACGAGGCCGAGCCGGTCCTGCGCAAAGCCGCGCAACTGAGCCAACGCATCGGTCTCGCCGTCCCCGACCTCCCTCCCTCGTGGCCCCCGGTCGTCACCCCCGCACCGGCCGCATTCGCCCTCGCCCAACGCAAATGAGCCTTGACCTTCACCCCGGGGGCAAGGTTTAGCGTCGCGTCATGAGCGAATCGACGACGTTGTCACCTCGGACTCACCACACCGATACCTCGCCCGGCCGCTCGATCGGTGTGTACAACCTGTCGGCAGCCTCGAGGTAGGGCGCGAGTGCCACATGGCCGTCGGGCATGCGGAGGCGGGGTGAGGGATGCATGGGCAGAATCGCACCGGATATCAGTGCCGCCGCCGCTCCGCTCATGCGTTCAGCGGCGGGGTCGGGGGCCACGGTGTCCGCGGAATCGGCACCCGCGACAGCGAGCGCGGTCATCATGGCCTGCAGATCGCTCTGATCGATGGCCGAATAGTGCTCGGCCACATGAGTTCCGGAGTTGATGGCGGTCTCTACGAGATCGGCGAGCAAGGCCGCGTCGCCGAGCCGGTGGGCCCAATCGAATATCGTCGACTGGAGCACCCGGTGCAGTGCTTCCCAGGAGATCCGAGACTGGGCGGCGGCGAACCCGAAGCGCTGGGCGTCGATGAAGACGGCGGCCGGGAGACCGAGATCGAGTGCGGCGCGCAGCTGGCCGGGCCGCCCGTCCGCGGCGGCGCAGGCCGCCGTCATCAGATCGCATTTCGCGACCGACACCACGCTGCCCAAGTCGGCATAGATCTTCCGCGCCGACGCGATATGCGCCAGGCCCGCGTCACCGCGGTCGAGATTCCGCTCGGTACAACCGATATTGAGCAGCGCCATGGCTTGATACACGGAATAGGCCGCATCGGTTTCGAATACCTCGATCGCGGATTCCATGAGCGCGATGCCCGCTGCGAACTCGCCCTGCAGCATGACGGCCGAACCATGGTTCAGCCGGGTGACCGCGGACTGGAACGGCAGCCCGGATCGCGACAGCGCCGCTTCGGCGGACCGGAACGCCTCCGCTGCCAGCGGGTACCGTCCAGCCTTCAGATGCATTGTGCCGATGAGGTTTTCGGTGTGGGCAAGGTAATGGTCGGCGCCCAGCTCGACAAGCCTCGTGCGGCCGCGCCGTATCGCTTCCTCGGCCTGCACGAATCGTCCGGTCTCGCTGTACACGAGGCCGAGATGCAGGTCGGCCGTTCCGATCTCGGTGCTGAGACCGAGCAGCGTGTAGGCGTCGCGGGCCTTTTCCAGGCTGTGCTCGGCCTCCGCGTAGCGATTCTGCATGAACTGGGCGACGCCACTGAATTCCTGGCACTGCGCGGCGATCGCCCATTCCTTCGCCTGCTCAGCGCCTCGACCTGCCGAGTCGAGCAGTGTGATGGCGTCGGGCAAGTTGCCACCGCTTTGAATGATCAGCCGGGCTTCCTCGAACTCACATCCCCGTACCTGGTCCATGTCCCCGGCCGCGGCGGCATACCGCCGCGCTTCGACGAGCATGGCCCTGGCCCGGGTGACGTCCCCGCGGAACCCTTGCACGGCAGCCGAATAGCGCAGGCAGTGCGCGTATCGGGGGTCGTCTCGATGCTGCTCGAACGCCGTGGTCGCATCCCGCAACAGTGATTCGGCCGTGCCGAGGTCGCCCTGCGACATTCGGACGGTGGCCAGATGCATGTCGCATTCGGCCGCGTCGAGGGTGTTGTCGGCGCGTGCGTAGTAGTCCCGGGCCCGCTGAAAGGCGGCGATCGCCTCCGGATAGCGGCTGCAGTTCTGCAGGCCTATCCCGAGCGGAACTTCGCAGCCTGCGGCGAGTTCGGGCTCATTCGCCGCCAGCGATTCCGTACACGCGGCCGCCAGCGCGGGGATCGCCGCGGCGAGTCGACCGGCGGCCCCGTGAATTTGACCGACCCGGTTGTAGGCGCGGGCGGACTTCAAGTGTTCGTCGTCCGCCGCGTATCCCACCGCAGCCGCGCTCAGTGCGGCGAGAGCGTCCTCCGTGCGGCCGTTCGCGAGGTACAGATCGGCGAGTTCGTAGTCGCAGTCGGCGACCCCGGCAATGTTCTGCTCGACTGTTGCTTCAGCCTTCGCACGTAGGAATTCCCGTTCCGCGGTCTCGGTATCGCCCAGTGCCATGCTCGCCGACCCGATGGTGTACGAGCAGATGGCGAGCCGGTCGGACTCACCCGCGCGCTCGTAAAGCTCGCGGGCAGCGCGGTGTTCGTCGCGGACGCGCTGCGCGTCATCGAGTCCCATCGCAGCTTCGCCACACGATTCCCGGCACAGGGCGGCATCGACGATCCGGCCGAGGTCGAGATAATGATCCGCCGCGCGGCGCAGCACGATCATGGCTTCCGCGTGCTGTTCCGTCGCGGCGAGCGCGTGCCCGAGGATCTCGTCGCATTCGGTCCGTTCCTGGTCGTCCCCGTGTATCCAGAGTCCGGCCCCGGCCCGGCGCAGGTACGGCACCGCCAGGTCGGGACGTTCCAGCAGATCGAATCCGCGCCCGGCCATTTCGGCGCATCGGACGGACAGTTCCGTCAGGAACTGGTCCGCGAGCAGATCCGCGGCGCGGCAGTACGCATCGGTGGCTTCCTGGATCTCGTCCATCGCCCCGTACGCGGACCCGATCCAATACAGGCACTCGGCGCTGTGCTCGATGGCTTCGGGGCCTGCGCATTCGGCCAGCGCATCGCCGAGTGCGACGATCGCCGCCGCCGCGTGTCCGTCCTCCAGGAGGTTGCGGCCGTGCAGGAGAAGGGCACTCGGCCACGATGCTTCCGTCATCCTCGGCCCCCCGTCATTCGTATTGCCGAAGAGGTCGGTGTTCTTGCTCTCCGCGAATATGAAAACGATACGGTCGGGCCGGGGCGTGCACTATCCGCTGAACAGATGAACGGCGGGCCTAGCCGTAGGGGTGCACGACGTCGGCGTTGTCGTGGCGACGGCACCAGCTGACGATGTATCGCATGTGCAGCCCGCACCAGCGGGCGACCACGGGCAGGGTGATCGGCAGCAGCGGATCATGTTCCGCTCGTTCGCGAATGATCGGTCCGAGATAGTGATTGGTCACCTTGTTCGCGGTATTGATGCCGACGCCTGCGACGTCGGCGAGGGACGCGAGATCGATAGCGCGGCCCGAGGCGATCGCCCCCGCGAGCCTGGCCGCCGTGGTGCCGCGCCGCCCTTCGAACAGCTCGCACAGCGGCCGCGGACCGGTCGTAGCGGCCGCCATGGCTTGGCGCTGGCCGTGCGCTACGGTTCGGACGGCGGTGATCAGGGGTTCGATCCCGGTCGACTTCTGGTAGACGGCCGCCACTTCCGGCAGACGTTGCGCCTCCTCCAGATGCTCGCGCTCCATGCTGTGGCCCTGCGCGGCCAGGATCACCGGCGCGACGCGGTCGGCGTCGTGCATCGTGCGGAGCACATCGAGGCCGTCGAAGCCGAGCTCGAGCGCGAGTTCGGGTCGGTTCCACACCAGATCGGTGAGGACGACATCGAAGCGGACGTTGTCCATGATGTGTCGCCGGACCGCCTCCTCGTCGACCGCGACGGCAATGGTGGCCTGTGGGAACACCTTTGCGAAGGCCGGTTCGACAACTCTGCCCAGCGGGGATGCCACCAGGATGCGGTAGTCCATGGGGCGATCATCGCCCTCGGCCGGGAATCGAGCAAGATGTTGCCGGTATGTCGGCGCGAGTGTCGATTTCGCGCTCGATGTTGCGGTAGGTATGCGAGATGCCCCGCTGTGTCACGGGCAAATCCCGAGCATCATGGACGGCATCGGTGCCGTCGTTCAGACGACATCGAGCCCGACAGATCACCGTTCGTCGCACTCACGAGGCTTTCGGCGCACGGTTCGCAGAAGGAGCACCGATGGTCGTATCGCGCGCCTACTCACCGATGCACGATCGCCCGGCGTTGAGCCCGCGCGAACTACAGGTGCTGCTCAACTGGTTGCGTCGCGATTCGAAAGCCGAAGCCGCACAAGATCTCCACCTCTCGGTCGCGACGGTCAATACCCACATCGCCCGCATTCGCGCCAAGTACGCGGCCACCGGCCGCATCGCCACCACCAAGGCGGCCCTGTTCGCCCTCGCCGTGCAGGACGGCATCATCGATGTGAACCAATGGTGATTCGGCGGGGCCGATCACACCGAGCGCACGGTCAGGTCGTTGGTGCTCTCCCGGATCTCGAGTGTGAACGGGATCTGGATGTCTTGTACCGCAAAGGTTTCGGCGCCACGGCGGCGGAGTAGCTCGATCGCTGTTCGAGCGATGGCAGCCTTGTCGGGGGCGATGGTCGTCAGCGACGGGATGCTGAACGCGCTCTCCTCGGTGTTGTCGAACCCGACGACCGCGACGTCTTCGGGAATCCGCAGGCCCCGTTCGGCGGCTTTGCGCATCGCGCCGAGGGCGAGCAGGTCGTTGAAGCAGAACACCGCGTCGGGTGGTTCCGGTAGATCCAGTAGGTGAGCCATGGCCTCGGCGCCGTCGCGCCGGTGGTACTCCAGGGCCGTCACGATCAACTCGCCGCGCTCGGGAATTCCGGCCTCGGCCAACGCTTCCCGATAGCCGGTGAGGCGCAGGGCGGCGGTGCCGCGGTGTGGGTTGTGGCCGATCGCGGCGATGCGCCGACGTCCGATCCGCGCGAGGTGACCCACCGCGGTGCGGGCGGCGCGCACGTTATCGATCGCCACATGGTCGAAGGGCACGTCGACGGCGTGCTCGCCGAGCAGGACCAGTGGTACCGCGGGGGACAGCTCGGCGAAGTCGGCGGCCTCGAGCGCCTGCGGGCTCACGATCGCCCCATCGATCAGGTAGGGGCCCATCGACGCGAGCGCGGCGCGTTCCTGGCCCCTGGTGCCCTGGGTCTGTTCGATCAAGACACCCCACTCGTGCTGCTGGGCGGCGGTGATGATCAGACCGGTCAGCTCGGCGAAGTACGGGATGTTCAGTTCCGGCAGCACCAGGGCGATGAAACCGGTCCGCCCGCGCCGGAGATTGCGGGCACCGCGGTGCGGCCGGTAGCCGGTCGCCTCCAGGGCCTCCAGCACCTTGCGCCGGTTCACCGGTTTGACGAAGTCGTACCCGTTGACCACGTTCGACACGGTCTTGATGGAGACGCCGGCAAGTGTCGCAACGTCTTTGAGCGTGGCGGCCACTGCGCTGCTCCTCCTCGCGATCGGCCAGTCCGTGGAAACCAACTTCAACGGATTTCTCCAAACTACTTACAACGTTGTTCCAACGTTGTAAAACTCATCTAACGCCTCGCACGGCAGCGGGGATCGGGTCGCGCTCCCGCCCTCGATCGGGGCGCCCTGAAGGAGTAAACCCATGCCAGTCAACAAGACCCACGCTGTTGTCGTCGCGATCGCCACCGCGGTCGGCCTCACCCTGTCCGGATGTGCGAAATCCGAGACGGATACAACCGCACCGACCGGGGCCGGTCCCGCGGCGTCCGCGGCGGCGGCCCAGCCGAGCGGACAGTCGACCTGCACCCTCGCCCAGACCGGCTATCCGAAGATCGACCTGAAAACGGCGAAAATCGGCTTCTCCCAATCGGAGAAGGAGGCCAACCCGTTCCGGATCACCGAAACCGCGTCGATCAAGGCTCAGGCCGGTGCACTCGGCATCCCCTCGGGCAACCTGCTCGTCACCAACGCCCAGAGCGATCTCAACAAGCAGATCAGCGACATCAAGTCGCTGCTCGACCAGGACGCGCAGGCGCTGATCGTGGCCCCGCTGAATTCCGATGGGCTGCAACCGGCGCTGGACGCCGCCAAGGCCAAACACGTGCCGGTCATCACCGTGGACCGCAAGGTCACCTCCCAACCGTGCACGGACTACCTGACCTTCATCGGGTCCGACTTCGTCGAGCAGGGCAAGCGGGCGGCCGATCAGATGATCCGGGTCACCGGCGGCCAGGGCAAGGTCGCGATCCTGCTCGGCTCGTCCGGCAACAACGTGACCACCGACCGCACCAAGGGTTTCAAGGACAAGCTGGCCGGTGCGCCGGGGCTGACCATCGTCGCGGAGCAGACCGGTGACTTCGACCGGTCCAAGGGATTGTCGGTGACGGAGCAGCTGCTGCAGAGCCATCCGGAGATCACCGCCGTCTATGCCGAGAACGACGAGATGGGCATCGGGGCCGTCAACGCCATCAAGGGCGCGGGCAAGAAGCCCGGAACCGACATCAAGATCGTCTCGGTGGATGGCACGCACAATGCGGTTCAGCTGATCGTCGACGGCGCGTACAACGCGGTCATCGAGTCGAATCCGCGCTTCGGGCCGCTGGCTTTCCAGACGCTGCAGCAGTTCCAGGACGGCGCCGCCATTCCGGCGACCGTGATCATCTCCGATGACGAGTACGACGAAACCAACGCCGCCGCGAAGGCGGCCAACTCGTATTGATCGCTCCGGCAGGCAGGTTCCGATGATCGAACCGGTCCTCGAAGTCGTCGAGGCGCGCAAGGAGTTCGGTGGTACCCGTGCGCTCGATGGCGTGTCGTTCACCTTGCGCCCCGGCGAGGTGCATGCGCTGGTGGGTGAGAACGGTGCGGGCAAATCGACCCTCATCAAGGCGTTGACCGGCGTCTACCAGCTCGATGGCGGAGAGCTGCGTTATCGCGGTGAACCGGCCGTGTTCCCGACACCGCTGCACGCGCAGCGCGCAGGCATCTCCACGATCTACCAAGAGGTCGATCTCATCCCGATGATGAGCATCGCGCACAACGTCTTTCTCGGTCGCGAACCGCGAAATCGGTTGGGGCTCATAGATCAACGGCGGATGTTCCGGATGGCGGCCGAACTGCTCGCCGGATACGGCATCGTCGATGATGTGCGTAAGCCGTTGCGCAGCCTCGGTGTCGGCGCACAGCAGATGGTCGCGCTGGCCCGCGCGGTGTCGATCGACGCGCGGGTGGTCATCATGGACGAGCCGACCTCCGCACTGGAACCTCGCGAGGTGGAAACGCTGTTCGAGGTGATCGAGCGGCTGCACGAACGTGAGATCGCCGTTGTCTATGTCAGTCACCGGCTCGACGAGCTCTACCGAATCTGCAACCGGGTCACCGTGTTACGTGACGGCAAGCTGGTGCATACCGGGCCGCTGGCCGAGCTCGGGCGGCTGCCGTTGATCGCCATGATGCTCGGCCGCGATATCGGCGAGATCAAGGCGCACGGTGCGACCAACTTCAGCGACGATCAGCATGCCACCGCCGAGCAGGTGCTGCGCGCCGAGGATCTGGTGAGCCGACACCGGCTCGCGGGCGTCTCGGTGTCCGCGCGTGCGGGTGAAATCGTCGGCTTGGCAGGGCTTTTGGGGTCCGGGCGCAGCGAGACCGCGCGGGCCATCTTCGGGGCGCTGCCGTTGGATCGCGGTTCGGTCGTCATCGGCGGTAAGACCGTTCGATCCGGCAGTACGCCCGCGGCGATCGCTGCCGGAATCGCCATGCTGGCCGAGGACCGCCGGGCGGACGGGATCATTCCGGAGCTGTCGGTTCGGGAGAACATCGTGCTGGCCGCGTTGCCACGGCTGTCGCGGTTCGGCCTGGTCAGCCGCGCGCAACAGGATCGGATCGTCGATACCTTCATCACCCGGCTGCGGATCAAAGTTGCCGGTCCGGAGCAGAAGGTGTCCGAACTGTCGGGTGGCAATCAGCAGAAGGTGATGCTCGCCCGCTGGTTGTGCCTGCAGCCCAAGCTGTTGCTGCTCGACGAGCCGACCCGCGGCATCGACGTCGGCGCCAAGCTCGAGGTGCAGGCGCTGATCGACGAACTCGCCGACACGGGCCTGGCTGTCGTGCTCATCTCCGCGGAGTTGGAGGAGTTGCTCGACGGCGCCGACCGGCTGCTCATCCTTCGCGACGGGGCGACCGTCGGTGAACTCATCGGTGATCAGTTGACCGAGGGCAATGTGCTTGCCGCGCTCGCCGAGGCGCCCGAAACCGAAGGGAATGCCGATGATTGAGCAGGTTGCGGCCCGGCGGCCGCCTGCGTGGCGGGCCCGGAGCACGGTCTGGTTGCAGGCGTACGGCGTGTACGCCGCCCTCGGCGGGCTGGTCTTGTTCAACCTGGTGGCTACTTCGAATTTCCTGACGCTCACCAACTTACGCACGCAGCTGCTGCAGGCCGCGCCGGTGATCATCGTGGCCCTCGGCATGGCGCTGGTGATTGGGACCGAGGGCATCGACCTGTCTGTCGGCGCGGTGATGGCGCTGGCCGCCGCGATGATTCCGCAGTATCTCGGCTACGGGCCCGCAGCGGCGGTGCTCGTTGCGCTGCTGATCGGCCTGGCGGCGGGCGTGTTCAATGGAATTCTGGTGGCGCGCATCGGGATTCAACCCATCATTGCCACGTTGGCGTTGCTGGTCGGTGGCCGCGGGCTGGCGCTGGTGATCGCGGACGGGCAGCTCGTCGACATCAAGAACGCGTCCTTCCTGACCCTCGGCTCCGGTGAAGTACTGGGCGTTCCGATCAGTGTGCTGATCGCGGCGGTGCTGGCGGTCGGCACCGGATTGCTGATTCGCCGAACCACATTCGGCCGCCAGTTGGTAGCGGTCGGCGGCAATCGATCCGCGAGTGAGCTGGCCGGGCTGCCGGTGCGGCGTGTGCTCATCACCGTCTACGCGATCTGCGGTGTGTTCGCCGGGTTGGCGGGGGTGCTGGCCACGGCCCGGCTGCATGCCAGTGATCCGGCCGATATCGGTCTGCTGATGGAACTTTCGGCCATCACCGCGGTCGTTGTCGGCGGCACACCATTGACCGGCGGCAAGGTCAGGGTGGTCGGTACCGTGGCCGGTGCACTGCTGATGCAATTGGTGCTGGCCACCCTGATCAAGCATGATCTGCCGTCCTCGACCGCCCAGATGGTGCAGGCGGTCATCATCGTCGCGGCCGTGTATGTCGCGCGGGAGCGGAACAGCCGATGAGCACTACGACCCGACCGGCCGATCGCCGGGTTCGCTCCGGCGCGGGGAGTGATTCTCCGGTCGTCAGGAGTGCGCGGCTGCTGCTCGAGTTCCTTCAGAAGCAGCCCGCCGCAGTGGTTTTCGTGGCGGTAGCCGGTGTCGCCTGGGTGACGTTGCCGCATTTCGGCAGCGTTGCCAATATGCGTGATCTGGCGTTGCAGAGTTCGTTCCTCGCTGTGATCGCGCTCGGCATGACCTTCGTGATCATCTCGGGTGGCATCGACCTGTCGGCAGGGTCGGTGTACGCGCTCGGCGGGGTACTGGCCGCGTATGGATCACAGTGGGGGTTCGCGGCGGCGCTGCTGTTGCCGCTCGCGGTGTGCGGTCTCATCGGCATGATCAACGGCGTGCTGGTGGCTCGGACCGGCATGGCGCCGTTCATCGTTACCCTGGCGACCCTGCTCTTCGTCAGAGGCCTGTTGCTCGCCATCACCGACGAGGGCGCGAAAACATACAAAATCGAGCGCGGACAGGCCTTTCTGGAGATCGGCCGTGGCACGCTGTTCGGCGTCGGATATCCGGTCTACCTGGCCCTGCTGCTGTTCGTGGCAGGTGCGGTGCTGTTGCGGCGCACCGCATTCGGTCAGGTCGTGTTCGCGACCGGTGGTTCCGAACGTTCCGCGGTACTCATGGGCTTGCCGGTGATCCGCACCAAGATCATGGTCTACACCCTCAGCGGACTGCTGGCGGGCTTCGCCGGAGCCATGACCGCGGCCTATCTGGAATCCGGGGTCACCGTGATCGGCGTCGGCACCGAGCTGGACGCGATCGCCGCGGTGGTGATCGGCGGCACCCTGCTGACCGGCGGTGTGGGAACCGTCATCGGCACCGTCTTCGGTGTCCTGTTGCGCAACGTCATCCAGGACATCATCAACGAGATCGGCACCCTCGACAGCAACTACCAGTCCGTCGTCAGCGGCGCCTTCCTGCTCGTGGTGGTCGTGCTGCAGCGGCTGCTCGGGTACGTGCGCCGAGAATGACAGCGCCTCGACATCGTGGATGGTGCGGTCCATATTTCGAAGGTAAGTAACATTCAGCAAACCTTATCCGATAAGCATCCTGACCAGATTTGACAACGTTAGGAGACTGCGATGGACGTCAATAACCCCGAAGGTGCGCTTGTCTGGCTTGCCATCCTCTCGCCACTGATCGTCATCGGTGGGGCGTACGCGCTCATCAGCGGAATCGGGCGGGCACTGGGAATCGGCTGACCGGCCTGTTCAGCGCGGTCCGGTGTGGTCGATGACGGCACGTGGGGATACCCCTATAACCCCCTACCCGTAGCCCCGCGACGATGCTCGCGGTGGCGGCGACGAGTGTGGTGGCGTGCGGAATCGCCATGTCGGACCTGCGCATTTCGGCAAATGTTGTTCCTGCGCAGCATGTTTCAGGGTCGTGGTGGCAGTTGCGCGGTGCCGTCGATCGGCCGAAAACGTGTGGCAGGGTGATCGGCTATGAAGACGATCCTGATCACGGGGGCGACATCGGGTATCGGCCTCGCAGCAGCCCAGCAGTGCGCCGCGGGAGGTGATCGGCTGGTCCTCGTCGGACGGAATCCGCGGAAGCTGGCCGATGCGGCGACGACGGTGCGGGCCGCCGGAGCGGGCGGCGTGGACACCCTCGAATGTGACTTCGCTTCGCAGGGGTCGATCCGGCAGCTCGCCAAAAGTGTGCTGGCGCAATACGACCGGTTGGATGTGCTGGCCAACAATGCGGGCGGTTATCACAAGAATCGGGTCGAGACCGAGGACGGCATCGAGGCCACGTTCGGCGTCAATCACCTGGGTGGCTTTCTGCTCACCGAACTGCTCATCGATCTGATGGTGCGCAGCGCCCCCTCGCGCATCCTGTTCACGTCGTCGGTGCTGCATTTCGGCGCCGGCCTGGATTTCGATGATCTCGGCCTCGAACGCGGGTATTCGGGTGAACAGGCGTATAGCCGATCGAAGCTGGCCAATGTGCTGTACGCCAGGGCGTTGGCGCGCCGGGTCGAGGGAACCGGCGTGACGGTCAACGCCTTTCATCCCGGCGCGGTGGCGAGCGGGATCTGGGATTCGCTGCCGTGGTTCGGGCAGCCCCTGGTCGCGGTGGCCAAGCGGCTGTTCATGATCTCCGTCGAGGAGGGCGGCCGGGCGCTGAGCTATCTCGCGACCGACCCCGAGGTCGACGGGGTCACCGGCGCCTACTTCCAGAAGAACCGCATCAAGACTCCGTCGCGTCGTGCGCAGGACGACGCGCTCGGGCAGCGGCTGTGCGAGGTGAGCGCGACCCTGGTCGAGCCCGCCGAATAGGCGCGGTGGCTGTGCAGTCAACGACAACGTTGTCGGAATTACCAAGCGACACAACATGTTTGTCATCGGCTGATCTGCAGAAAGCAGGGGTAATGCAGCGTACGCGTTTCGAGTCGATCGGCTCGTACACTCCGGAAACCATCCGTTCCACCGAGGAATTGATCGACAGTCTGGCCGTGCCGAGGTCGCTGGATCTGGAGCGGATAACGGGGATCAAGAATCGGCGGGTCTACGACTCGCATCCGGACCGCTATGAATCGTCCTTCGAATTGGCGCTGCGGGCGATCGACGATTGTCTGCGGCATTCCGACTACACCGCGGCCGAGCTCGATATCGTCATCTCGGCCTCCATTACCCGCACCCGCGGCAAGGAAATCTTCTGCTACGCACCGGCATTCGCGCTGATGCTCGGCAACGCGATCGGCGCGACCTCGGCCCGGCATTTCGATGTATCCAACGCGTGCGCGGGGATGATGACCGGGGTGCTGGTGCTGGACCGGATGATCAAGGCGGGGGTGGTGCGCAACGGCCTGGTGGTCAGCGGCGAACAGATCACACCGATCGCGGAGACTGCGGTGCGGGAGATCAGCAAACCGTACGATCCGCAGTTCGCGGCACTGACCGTCGGTGATGCGGCGGTGGCCGTCGTGCTCGACGGTCGCGGCGACGATCACGACGAGATCCACTACGTCGAACTGATGACCGCCGCCGAAGGGGCCGAGCATTGCCTCGGCATGCCGAGCGACCAGTCGGCCGGGATCGCGCTCTATACCGACAACCGCGCCATGCAGAACGAAGGCAGATACCTGCAGGCGATCCGCCGCCTGGACACCTTCCTGCAGGAGACCGGGCGCACCTGGGAGGGGGAGAAATACGACTACTGGATCCACCATCAGTTCAGCGGTCCGGTCATCGAATACCTCGGGCACCTGACCGAGCAGCATTTCGGCACTCCGATGCCACAAGCCCTGAATGTGTTGGAGGACTTCGGTAATACGGCATCGACATCGCATTTTCTGGTGCTGCACGAGTATCTCGGGCAGCAGAAGATTCCCAAAGGATCGAAGATCCTGATGATTCCCGCGGCTTCTGGCCTCGTTTCCGGCCATCTAGCCGCGACTATTTCGCGTCTGGAGGCGTGAGCCATGGGTACCACCATTGTCGCGGCGGCGACCAACACCGATCTCGACACCGCCAGCTATTTCGAACTCGCCGCCCGGGCGGCCCGCAGTTGCCTGGCCGGCTCGGATGTCTCGGTCGACGAGGTCGGCATGCTGATCAACGTCGGCGTCTTCCGGGACGAGAACATCTCCGAGCCCGCGGTATCGGCACTGATCCAGAAACGGATCGGCCTCGGCCTGGAATACCAGCCCGGCCGGGTACCCGCGTTCTCGTTCGACCTGATGCACGGCGCCACCGGTCTGTTGCACGCCATCAACACCGCGGAATGCTTCCTGGCCACCGGTGACGTGGAGTACGCGTTGCTGGTGGCGGGGGATACCCATCCGTCGACCAAGCGCTACGTCGCGGGGTTCCCGTACACCGCGGGGGCCGCTGCGCTCCTGCTCGGCAGTTCGCCGACCGCGGGCGGATTCTGCCCGCTGCATACTCGGGAGACCACGGGGACGGCGGACCCGTCGGCCTGGGTCAACCTGGGTGAGGCGGGCGCGAACGGCCGCTCGGCCATGCGTATTCGGCACGGCGCGCAGGAGTCGATCGAGCTCGCGGCGGCGGCCGTTCGAGCCTGCATGGCCGATGAGGGTCTCGACGGTGACGATTTCGCCGAGGGGCGAGCCGTGTTGCTGGCACCGGCCCCGGTGGTGGGGTTCGGGGCCGAGCTTGCCGAAACCTTGCGGCTCCGAACGGAATCGGTGGTCGGTGTCGCCCCGGCGGTCGGCGATCCGTACACGGCGGCGCCCGTCCACGCGTATCTGAGCGCGCGCGAATCCGGTGTGGTCGACACCGCTGCCTCGGTGCTGTTCCTGGCTGCCGACGATGCCGCGGCAGCGTGTCTTGCCTACCATCCGCAGTCGGCAGCCGTCGCCACGGTGGGCGGCGGCGGTGCTTCGCGACGCGAAAGATGTTGATGTTACTCACATTCCGTCATTCGTGTCGGAATGGTTTCGGCGATCTTGTTGCCATGATTCGATGACAGGTCGCGGTCGGCGACCTACGCTATGGGCACCGGCTGGATCAATGGGGCGTCCGGATACGCCCCTGCTGCGACGATGCCGCATCTTCAGCGCACCCGAGCTGCTCTCTTCGATGGTGCCCTTCCCCAGTCGGTCACATCGCATCGACGAAGGGGGCTCGGGTATGCATCGGCAGATCTCGCCGCAGGGCGAGAAGTGGTCGACACTCACCGAATCCGGGGTCGGCCAGGCCATGGCTGTGCTCGGCAGCGCAAGCACGGTCGGCTTGGTCGCCGAACTGCTCGCCGCCGACGAGGCGGTGGTGCGCACCGCTGTCCGGCAGCTCGCCGCCGGGTCGTCCGCGCGGGCGCTGTTCGACGATCTCGACCTCGCCGACCGGATCCTGCGCGACACCCCGGCGCAGGTCCGCCGGGAACTGCACGCGCGTGCGGCGAAGCTGTTACACGACAAAGGGTTTCCGGCCGCCGCCATCGCCGATCAGTTGGTCGCGGCCGGTGACGCCGACCACCCGTGGGCGGGCGTGGTACTGCTCACCGCCGCGGCGGAGGCGTTGGCGAACGACCAGATCGACCGCGCGGTGGAGCGGTTGGAGCTGGCCTACCGTGCGACACGTGACCCCGCGGAGCGCGCCACCATCGCGATCCGGCTGGTGCGGGCCGAATGGCGGGTCAGCCCGTCGAATCGAACGCGGAACTACATCCGGATGCGCGCGGTCGTTCGTTCGGGCCGGGTGCCTGCCGCGGGATTGCCCGCCGCCGTCATGTTCCTGCTCTGGCACGGGCAGACCCAGCACGCGGATCAGGCGCTCGGGCAACTGGATTGCGGTCGGCTCGGCGAGGCGGCGCCGAAGGTCGATTTCCTGTGCGCATGGCTGCGGTCCGCGCATCCGCCGCATGCGCAACGCCATCCGCGGCTGTTCGCGGCCCAGGCGCGGCGACGCCCGGCGACCGCGCTGCGACCGTCACCGCACCTGCTGGGCGCGCAGTTGCTGACCGGTCTGTTCGCCGGGCGTCCGGGCGACGAAACGTTCACCCTGGCACAGCGTTTGCTCACCTGTCATCGGCTCGCCCCGAGCACCGTGGAAACCCTTGCGGCAGCAGTGCATTGCCTGATCTATACCGACCGGCTCGATACCGCGGCGGCGTGGTGTGACTCGCTGCTGGCCGAGGCCGAGGCGCGTCAGGCACCGACCTGGCAGTCGATCTTCGCAGCGTTGCGCGCGGAAACCATGCTGCGCAAAGGAAATGCGCGCGCGGCCGCAGATGACGCGATACTCGCGCTGAATCACGTTCCCGCCGAACAACTCGGCGTCTGGATCGGGACCCCGGTCGCGGCGCTCGTTCGCGCGTACACGCTGACCGGCAGGCACGCCGACGCCGAGGCGCAACTACGAAGACCCGTGCCCCGCGCCATGTTCGAGTCGCGCTTCGGCCTGCCCTACCTGCATGCGCGGGGCCACCACTATCTTGCCCTCGGCCAAGCCGACGAGGCACTGCGCACCTTCCGCCGCTGCGGTCACCTGATGCGCCGCTGGCGCATGGACTTCGCCTGGCTGGTCCCGTGGCGCAACGACGTCGCCGCCGCCCACCTCGCCCTCGGCGACCACCGCCACGCCCGCGCCGTCGCCACCCGCCACCTCGATCTGCTCGGCACCGCCAGCCGACACCGCACCGGCGGCGTATCACTCCGCCTGCTCGCTGCGACCGCCGACCGCTACCAGCGAGTGCGACTACTCCGCGATGCCGCCGCAATCGCCCGCTCCGGCGGCTGTGACCTCGAATTGGCAACCGTCCTAGGCGAACTCGGCACCGCCCACCGCGCCGTCGGCGACCACGACAAGGCCCGCCTGCTGATCCGCGAGGCAACCCGCCTAGCCGACTCCTGCGGCGCAGACCCCCTCCTGCACGACCTACTAGGCGACCGCCCACCCCGCCCCGCCCCGCGCCCCCGACTCCACCCCAACGGTCTCGAAACCCTCAGCCCCGCCGAACGCCGCGTCGCCGAACTAGCCGCCCACGGCAACCGCAACCGCGACATAGCCGCCGCCCTCGACATCACCACCAGCACCGTCGAACAACACCTCACCCGCGTCTACCGCAAACTAGAAATAGCCCGCCGCACCGAACTGACCTTCGTCCTCGGGGCCAATCCGACGGGCTCGTCGGTCTCCGCCATCGGTTAGCGGGCAGGGGCGCATACAGGGATCTAGTAGCCATCCTGCATGGTTCGCGGCCGTTGTAGCTGGATCGAGACGAGGACCAGCACCACTTGCCAGGAAGATTCAATCGTCGGAGGCAACGATGAGTCGAACCTTCTGAGCCGTTCGGTCTATGACCACGATCTCATGGAACTCGGTGTGGACGTCGCCGTAGTCGTTGATCGCGGACTTGTCGAGATCCCGCAGCACGTAGCTGTTAGCGGATCCCATCACGGAGTCGAATACCTGGCGCTGGATCGTGTCTTCGAGTTCGCGTGGCACGGTGCCGCATTCTGCGAGCCACTCTCGCACGATCTCGACAACGTTCTGCCCGGTGACCGGCTCGTACACATCCGGCGAGAGGCGATCAAGCCAGTACGGTCCGTGGCGAGTGCCTGCGGGATCGACCCCGCCCCCGACGTAGTCGTCTCGATACTCGACTTGATTGATCAGGGCATCCAGTGTGGCTCGGTCATCGACTTCCACTGTCAACATGTCGAAAATCTTCAGGTCGATCCACTTATATGAATGACTGTTCCCCTCGTCGAACTTGAAATCACGGAAATTGATGAAAACGCTCTCACTATACGCGAGCACTTCTTCCGAACTCGACACTCAACCTCCATTCATATGCCGCAGAAATGATACCAGCCGCTCAACTACTCCGTTATATGCCATCTCTTCGTTGGCGCGCCGGGGACATCGTTGAAATCTAGAGTCGGACCACCGGACTTGCTGAACGGGCGATAGGTCACAGTCACTTTCGGGTCGCCGGAAAGGTTCCAAACCTCAATGTCACCCTTTGGAGTCGATTTTATTTCTGGCTCTCCGAGCTGTTCGCGTAGCTGCGCACGCGCCGTATCGAGTTCGTTCTGGGAAACTAGCCGGACGCCGGCTGAGTCCTCGATGCCGATCGGATTGCCATGCGCATCGTTGAGTATGTCCCGGACAGCGGATGATTTCTCGTCCAATGTCTTCGGCTTGGGAACTTCGCGTTTTCCTTTGAGTTTCTCAGCGAGCTTGGTGGTGAGGTCCTTGATGCGTTGAATGGTCGCTTTGGTCTTGGCGCCCGCGCGCTCGACGGTGACGGCGATCTTGAGCTTGGCGGCTTTGACCACGGCGCGGAGGATGTCGACGAATCTTTCGATAGCCTTGGCGGTTTTCGCGGCTGCGACTGCGGCTCCGACACCGAAACTGACGAACGAGGATGCCACGGCGATGGCGGCGTTGATGGCCAGTTCCTCGAGCAGAGCTTTGCCGAGGTCTTCCAAGGTTCTACGGAGTTCGGCCCGCAGCTCGTCGAGCGCTTGTTTCTGGTCGCGGCAGCCCTGTGCCAGTTCGGCGTATGCGCCTGCGACGTCGGAAGCGGCGGTTTTCAGCTCACGCAGGTCTTCGTCGATAAAGTTGGCGTCCGGTGACGTGACCTGTTGGAACATTGCCGCAGCGCGTTCGAGTTCACCGGTGGTGGCGGTGATCGCGTCGTTGGTGGCCAGCGTGTTCCATACGTCGCCGGAGTGTGACAGCTTGTCGGTGTCGCCGTCGGGGACCGGGATTCCGACCTTGACGGCAAGTTCGAGGCCGTCGTCGACGATGCCGCGGCCGGGTCCGCCTGCCGACGGCGGAACGAGTAGTGAGACCAGTTCCTGCGGGGACAGCGTGAACGATGGGGTCAGGTTTGGTTCCGCAGGTGCCGGTTGGCCGCTGGCGGGGTCGAAGTCGGCGAGGGCGTGGTTGTAGCCGGCCTGCTTGAGAACCTGCGCGTAGCCGTCGAGGGCGAGCACGAGATCGATGGACATGGTGTACATGTCCTTGCACTGCTGGTCATAGGATTCGGCCCACTTCTTACCGTCACCGACGCTGCCCGCCATGTTGGTGGTGTCACCGAAGGAGCGCATCCCGCTCTTGAATGCATCGAAGTATCCCGAGGCTGCTTTTGCGCAGATGTCGGCGGCGTCGTAGTAGGTCTGCGGAGCAACATCGAGCACGGTCACGACGGACCCCCGCTGCCTCGGCCGAGCATGTCCAGATTCGCTGCCACGGCGGCGTTGTATCGGTCGTGCGCGGCGACGGCTGCCGCGCGCATCGCCTCGATACCCGCGGCGACCTCGTGTGCGCCGGACAGCCAGTCGGTGAAGGCTTGACTGGCGGCGGTCGCGGACGGGCCGGTCCAACTCGACTGCAATGCGGCGGTCCGCTGCGTCAGCCCGGTGAGGCTCTCGTTGAGGAATCCGACGAAACCGGCGACGCGGGCATTGATGTCGTCGAGCTCGTCCAGATCCACCCGAAACGAATCATCCATAAATGCATCCCCCCAATGACGTCACGGCAGATCGAGTGAGCTCGTTCCGGCGGCGCGCGCGGCGTCGAGCTGGGTGTGGGTCGCACCGACGACACCGAGAAGCTCTGCCAGCGTCGCCAACGAGTCCAGAACGGTCTGGGCGCCTTCCCGCGTTTCGTTCCAGCCAGTGCGGTAGACCGAGGCCGATGTGCCGGTCCAGGTTTCCAGCAGCCTGCTGATGTCGGCGTCGAGGGAACGGACGCCGGCGACCAACTCCTCGGCAGTCAACTGCACGAAACGACCGGCATCGCTCACTTCGGTCGGAACGACCTCGAATGTTGGATCCCCTGGATTTGTCTGCGACACGACGGTCCTCCCCTCAACCCGTGACACTGAAATCTACACGCTGCCGCGCCTGTCGCGATCCGCACGCCGGAGTATGAGGCGCCCGCGGAACAGGACGGCGACCGCAGCCAGCACAGCACCTCTCCCCGCGGGCGGTTCCCGCCGGAAGAGGTGCTGGGTGGTTCCGGAGGCGGTGTTCAGCCGGCGTCTGCCGACGCCAGGAGTCCGGGCACGGTTTTGGTGGTGTTGTGGCGGAAGATGTTGACGGCTCCTACTACCTCGTCGGATTCGTCGCGGATCGGGAAGACGTTGACCAGGGCGAGGAGGCGGAAGCCGTCGGGTTGTTCGCAGATGACGTCGGCGTCGCGGACGGTGCCGCCGTTGTTGATGACTACCGAGGGCGGGGCTGCTTCGTGGGGCATGACCTCGCCGGAGGGGTAGCGCAGGCGGAACGCGCCGCAGTACTTCTCGCTCGTGCCGAGCTCGGGACTGCGTCCCCAGGCGCCGATGGCGGTCTTGTTGCAGGCGATCAGCGTGCCGTCCTTCTCGAGCACGTAGATGCCGACCTCGATGTCGTCCATAGCGGCCTGGTCGCCGAGCAGGCCACCGGGCACTAGGTGGCCGTTCTCGAGCTTGCCCTGAAACGTGAGATTGTCCAGTTCACCAGCGGTGATCTTTTGACTGATGCTCATTGCGTTTCCCATCACTCGGAATAAGGTGTGATAGCTCATATTCGATGAAAGGAATCTGGGCGCATCGATCGGTCGAGTAGAGGTGACTTCCGCACCCTCTTTCACCTCACGTTAGTGTACCGAAATTGCCTGCCGGACAGTCTGTTCACGACGAACAATGATTGAAGGGACAACAATCTCGGAGCTCCTCGCGTCACGACGCGATCAGGCGGAACGCTCAGCAGCTCAACTTCTGCTGTCGCTAGGGCTGGGCCTCGATGCGGAATACCGCGATCCGATCCGCGGCGGCGGCAATGGCCTGCGGGGTCGGCTCGTCGACCAAGCCGGTCGTGACGAACAGATTGCCTACTCGCGCATGGCTGTTCACGATGTGGTCGTGCAGTATCGGCCGACGTTCCTCGACGGGCAGTTCGACCAATTTCACGACCGAGGATCGGCGGCCGCGGGAGAGGGTGACCGTCTGCGCGGCGCGAACGTTCGCGACCCAGGCTGCCTTCGGGTATGCCTGGAAGATATAGCGTTGCCCGGCAATGGGAATCACCCCGATCGCCGCGATCCGTTGCTGGCCGGTTCGGCACCCCGTCGTGGTGATCAGGTAGTGCGGGCCGAGGGCAATTCCCAGCTTCTGCAGCCTGATGATCACCTTGTTGAACTTCTCGACCTTACGGCGAAACTGCTCCGTGGTCTGCGCCATGACTGTTTTCCTCCCCGCCAGACCTTCCGGGTCTGGACTGCTCACCTCGGCAGGCCTGACACGAACATGTCGCCAGCACCATCCGGTGATGCCGCCCCACCCGCCAACGATGCTGTCGCTCAGCGGATCTCAATCGTTACGGCTGTTGTCCGTTTCAGGATTGATGTCGAGATCGGGCTGTCAGTGTGTAAGGCTCGGGCCGTAACGTGCCGCGTTCGTACATGCGAAGCGGCGCAACGCCACCCAACGTGTAGGCGTGGAGTAGGCGACCAGGAGGAGGGTCCTTCGGCCGTTCAGCTGGTGACGATATCCAGCAGACCGGCCGTCTGTGCCTTCTTAGGGTACGAATCATGCGCCATGACGATGATCCTCAGCGGCGGCTCGCTGGGATGAGGGCCCGGCCCGGACGATGGCCTGCGGAGCACTCGATGTCGGTAGCGCCGACGATTCTCACCGTCACCATGAACCCGACCGTGGATATCAGTCTCGAAGTGGACCGGCTGCACGCCGAGGGCAAGAACCGGGCCGTCGTGCGGTCGGTGCAGGGTGGCGGGGGCGGGATCAATGTCGCCCGCTGTGTCGGGAAACTCGGCGGTTCGGCAGTTGCGCTGCATACGTATGGCAGGGAGGTCGGGCAGCGGCTCAATCGGCTGCTCGATGAGGAGGGACTCGCTCATCGAGGAGTTGAGATATCTTCTGATACCAGAGAAGCCGTCGTCGTTGCCGAGACGCATCCGTGGCACAGTTACCACCTGGTGCCCCCGGGCGCTGAGCTCACCGCGATCGAGCAGGATCGCTGCATCCAGGCGATTATCGCTGCCGCGCAACAGTTTCCGTATATTGTCTTGACCGGCAGCGTGCCACCTGGACTGCCGGATGACTTCTGCGCTCGCTTGGTGCGGCGCATCGATCCGTCCTCGACCCGTGTGGTGCTCGACATCGCAGGCGCCCAGCTACGGGGTGTATTGACCGAGAACTCGTTCGCGATCCGGCTCGACCGGCGCGAAGCCGCAGGCCTGATCGGGCGGCCGATCGAGTGTTTCGACGACGCCCAGACCGCGAACGACCTCCTCTTGGCTTCGGGTGCCACCGGCAATGCGATCACCACGGTGGGTGCACTGGGTGCGGTGTACTCGAATGTTGCTTTCCACCATTGTATTTCCGCGCCGACAGCGGAGGAGCCGCTGTGTAGCGATGCCTGCGCGGGGGACAGCTTGGTCGGTGCCTTCACCTATCAGCTCGCCGCAGGCGCCGACTGCCTGCATGCCAGCGAGTTCGGCGTAGCGGCGGCCGCGGCCACCGTCATGCGACCGGGCACCGAGGTATTCGAGCCCGCAACCGTCGACGCACTGCAGGCTGCGGTGCGCGTACACCGCATCGACCGGCCGAGCGCCGAGCGCGGTGTCGCGGAGCCCGCGAGGGTGGCCG
Source organism: Nocardia sp. CA-128927 (assembly GCF_050955855.1). Classification (NCBI taxonomy): domain Bacteria; kingdom Bacillati; phylum Actinomycetota; class Actinomycetes; order Mycobacteriales; family Nocardiaceae; genus Nocardia; species Nocardia sp. CA-128927. Next base: position 3,027,536 of record NZ_CP192087.1, read on the forward strand.
AAGGTCCTTGATTACGAGGGTCTTTCGGTTCGGGACAAGGCCGTCCGGCTCTTATCCGCGACCACTCGCCGGTGAGACGGTGGAGCCAAACAACACGGAGGAAACGACATGGACCACGGACTGCCCGACGACGACACCGTCAAGACAGCACTGGCGCTCGCGGTGCGGGCGCCGTCGGTGCACAATTCCCAGCCGTGGCGCTGGCGGATCGGGGGCCGATCGGTGCACCTGTATCTCGATCCGGCACGCGGGCTTCCGGCCACCGACCCCGATCAACGGGACATGGTGGTGAGTTGCGGTGCGGCACTGCATCATCTGCGTGTGGCATTGGCGGCGCTCGGCTGGTCGGCTGTGGTGCATCGGCTGCCGAATCCGGCGGACCCTGATCACCTGGCCTCCGTCGAACTGCTGCGGCACCGGCCGACCCCGGCGGAAGTCGAACTCAGCGCGGCGATTCTGCACCGGCAGACCGACCGCAGGCACTACACCTCGTGGGAGATCCCGGCCGGATATCTCGGGCTCGCCGCGGAACGTGCGGCCGCCCTCGGCGCGATTGTCCGCCAGGCCTCGAACCGGTCGCGCGAGCATCTGATCGCGGCGACCCGTGCCGCGGCAGTCCATCACGCGATGGACCCGGACTACCGATTCGAACTAGCGACCTGGAGCGGCAGACACAGCGCCACCGACGGTGTGCCCGCGCGCAACACCCCGAGCCCTCGCCCGGACGACGAGCTGCCCGCACGGACCTTCGTCGCCCCGCAACTCACCGACTCCGCACACGAACCCGATTTCGCGGAACTGCTGGTGATCGGTACCTCGGGCGACGACCGGTTGTCCCGACTACAGGCGGGTGAGGCGTTGAGCGCGGTGCTGCTGACCGCCACCAACGTCGGCCTGGCCACCTGCGTGCTCACCGAACCACTCGAGATCCCGGAACTGCGCCGCGATGTCCGTGTCGGCGTACTCGACGACAGCTCCTACCCCCAGGCGATCGTCCGCATCGGCTGGATTCCGACCAGCGCCGAGCCGCTGCCGCCGACGCCCCGGCGCGTAATCGCGGACGTGCTCGATCCCTTCGAGCCCTCGAACGGCCGCTGACCCGAATCAGCGCCGCATGGCCGGCCGCCGGGTGTATCCAATACACCCGGCGGCCGCGTCATCTATGCCAACCCGGCTGCTGCTCGGTGCAGTCTCGAATGTGTCTGTACCGGTGAGTGATTCGGGGAGACAGCAGAACAGCCCGGGACATCCGATTGTCCCGGGCTATTGCAGTGTCTATTGCGTGGATACGGCGCGTTGCGCGACAGCGGAGAGTGCGGCGGCCAAGCGGGATCGGGCGTCTTGCGCGATCGGGCGCAGCCCCGGCTGGTTGTCGGCGCGCAGCAGCTGGTCGGGGTCGACGGCCTCGACGACGGTGCCATCGTCCTCCGTGCGGACCACCACATTGCAGGGCAGCAGCTGTCCGACCCGTCGATCGATATCGAGGGCTTGGCGCGCGAGATTCGGGTTGCAGGCACCGAGGATGAGGTAGTTCTCCATGTCCACGCCGAGTTTCGCGAGCAGCGTTGCGCGGACGTCGATTTCGGTGAGGACACCGAATCCCTGCTCGGCCAATGCGTCTCGCACCAACGAGACGGTCTCGGCGAACGGCGCCGATACGTGAACTACGAGTTCGGCGGCGATGAGGGGGATCCGGATCTCGGTGAGCAAGTCGTTGGGGGCGAACGCCTCCTCCGGCGCGACCAAGTACACCTCGGTCGGCGGTCCGGCCTGCTGGTATCGCGAGCCACGGATCCAGTCGTCCAAGGCCTGGTATGCGTCACCGATTCGGCGGTAGTCGCCGCGATGGGTGACATGCGCGAACAACTCCGGTTCGCTGCGCCGCAGCGTCACCGCTTCGTTGGCGGCGATCGGCACGGGGGCGACCGGAAGTCCGAAGTCGGCCTCGGTCGAGGTACCGGGGCGGAATTCGCCGAGATAGGTCGTGGACGGCGGCCCGACCGGAGCGAATCCGGTGGCCGCGGCCAGTTCGTACAGCGCGTCCATGCCGGCGGCGATGTCGTCGCCGGCATGGTCGATACGCACGGTGCGGCGCAGCCCGAAGATGGTCTGCGGCGTCGAGTGATCGACGGAGATCTGGTAGGTGGTCATGAACGGGGTTTGCGTGCTGCCGACGACTCCGGTGCACGCTGAGCGAGTCGGCGCAGGCGTTCGTGCTCGAGCAGGAACAGGGTGACACTCACGACGAAGGCCAATGCGGTAGCGCTCGCGCCGAGGGTGACCCACCCGGTGAATCCATAGCCCGCGGCGGTGAGGGTGCAGGCCAAGCCGACCACTCCGCCGATGAACAGCACGATGCCGGGGATGTTATAGGTGTCGGCCAGGCTCTCGCCGGGCTTGCTGTGGTACGGCTCGCGGGACGTCATGTCACTCACGATGCTTCCTCCGGTTTTGTCGAGGGTGGGCCGCAGCCGGGGGAGTGCGGATCAGGTTGGTGCGTCGGTAAGTGCGCGGTCGAGCAACAGCCGTCGTTCCGCGGCGGCGACCGCGCGGCGGGCCGCGGGAACGGCGTCCGGGGTGACCGAGATCGATGTAATACCCATGCGCACAAGGTGTTCAGCGAACTCCGGGTGGTTCGACGGCGCCTGCCCGCACAGCGAGGACGTGATGCCGAGACGGCGGGCCGTGGTGACGATGCGGCCGATGGCGTCGAGGACGGCGGGGTCGGATTCGTCGAAGAGCTCTGCGCACTGCTCCGAGTCGCGGTCAACGCCCAGCATGAGCTGGGTGAGGTCATTGCTGCCGATGGAGACGCCATCGATGCCGAGGCCGACGTACTCCGGTAGCCAGTGCACGACCGACGGCACTTCGGCCATCACCCAGCGGTGCAGCCCGCGCTGTTTGCCGAGTGGGCTGGCGTCGACGAGTTCGAGGCAGGCTTCGAGCTCCCAGCGAGTGCGGACGAACGGAATCATCAAGTGCAGGTTGGGAGTTTGTTCGCGGACCCTGGCGAGGGCGGCGAGCTCGAGGGCGAAGAGCTCGGGTTCGCGGATGTAGCGGTAGCAGCCGCGGTAGCCGATCATCGGATTGTGTTCGATCGGCTCGTATCGGCTACCGCCGGTGAGTGCGCGGAATTCGTTGCTGCGCAAGTCGGTTGCGCGATAGATGACCGGTCGCGGCTGGAACGCGGACGTGATGCGGTGCAGCGATTCCGCCATGTGGTCGACGAATCGTTTCTCCTCGCCGCGGGCGATCAGGTCGCGCGGGTGGCGGCCGTCGAGTGCTTGGGTCAGTAGGGTTTCCGCGCGCAGCAGGCCGACACCGTCGACCTCGGTCTTCGCCACGCGTTCGGCTGCTTCCGGCAATGCGAGATTGACGTAGATCCGGGTTGCCGTCGTCTCTGCCGCGGTAACCCGCGCCGGTTCGACAGTGACCGCACTGGCCTTCGATTGCGGTTGTCCCGCAAGGACTTCGCCTGCCGCGCCATCGACGGTGACGAGGAGGCCATCGGTGAGCGTGGTGGTCGCGGTGCGGGCGCCGACGATGCACGGGATGCCCAATTCGCGCGCGACGATCGCCGCGTGACAGGTCATGCCGCCGCTGTCGGTGACGACGGCCACCGCGCGGGTGAGGGTGGGCAGCCAGTCGGGATTGGTCATCGGAGCCACCAGCACTTCGCCGTCGCGCAGCGATTGACCCTGCGCGGGCGAAGTGAGGATGCGCACGGCACCGGTTGCCTGACCGGGCGCGGCGGCCAAGCCGCGCACCAGGATTCGAGAAGGGGAGCCGGCGGCGTGTTGTTCGCCCGGACTGTCGGGGAGCATGGTGATCGGACGGGCCTGCACCAGCCACAGGGTCTCGTCGTCGAAGGTCCACTCGACATCCTGCGGCTTGCCGCCGTGATGCTGCTGTACCGCCAACGCGAGGCGGGCGACCGCCGTGGCCTGCGCCTCGTCCAACACCGGCGTATCGGTGCCGGCCAGCTCCACCTGCCGATCACCGTCGGGGCCTGCGACGATCTCGAAACTCTGGTGGCCCCTTCGGCTTTCCAGCAATGTCGGGCCGGTCGCATCGAACAGGTAGGTGTCGGGTTCGGTCGCGCCGGATACGACAACCTCACCTTGGCCGCGGGCGGCATCGATGACGACACGATCGCGGCGTCCGGTGGCCGGGTCGGCGGTGAACGCGACACCGGACTGCCGGGCCGCCACCATGCGTTGCACCACGACCGCCATCACCGGGCGCTGACGCATCCCGCGCCTGGCCCGGTAGGTCACCACGCGCGGAGTGAAAAGTGAAGCCCAGCAATCGATGACGGTCGCGATCAGCTTGTCGTCGCCGCGCACATTGGTGCGCGAGATGTTCATGCCGGCGAACGAAGAGGTAGCACCATCCTCGCCGATCGCGGAGGAACGCACCGCGACCGTGGCGTCTTCGCCGAGCGCGTGATACGCGCTGAGCACGGATTCACGGATCGCGCCGTCGATCGTCGCCTTGTGTACGAGTTCGCGCATGCGACGGCACAATTCGGTCACGCGGGGTCCGTCGGCACTCGCCGCGAGCGTCTCGGTGTGCAAGCGATCCAGCTCGGCGCCGTGCGGTCCTTCGATGATCACCTCGTCGAAGCATGATCGCAGGATCACGAAACCCGGTGGCACCGGCAGCTTCGCCGCGACCAGCTCGCCGAGATTCGCACCCTTGCCGCCGGCCTTGTCCGCGTCGACGAGCCGCAGCTCGCCGAATCCGGCCACATAGTCGCCCATTTCGGTTCCGATCCTTTAGGAGTGGATGGTGGTTGCGTTGGCTTTGGGCAGTCCCAGCGATTGGGCGACCATCGTCGACCAGGTGCGAATCACATGCCAGTTCGTCTCCATGCCCTCAGGGTGATCCGGAGACAATCGGAAGGTGAGAGCCGTGATACCCGGGCTGTAGGGACCAATGGCCTGAGCATCGTGTGCGAACGGCAGTCCGGGTCGAATGTCACCGTCGATGGGTGGCTTTCGCATCTTCTGCACGCCGGTATGGTCGCGCGACCATGGACCGGTGGTCGCGACCGTCGCCGACCCTCGGCTCGGCGTCCACGCTGCTGGAACGGAACACCCACCATGGCCGATTTGGGCCCGTTGGACTCGGGATTCATGGAGTTGGAAGACAGCGATCGACACGTCAGCGTCGGGATCGGCGCCGTCGCCATCGTTGCCGGATCGCCGCCGCCGCGCGCGGAGCTCGAGCTGGAGCTGGCGAAGCGACTGGCCGTCGACGGCAGGCTCCAGCAGAAAGTACACCGGGCGCCATGGGATCTAGCCGCGCCGGCGTGGGTGACCGACCCGAATTTCGATCTGGCACATCACCTTCGGTGGATGGCGCTGCCTGCACCCGGGAACGAGGATGCGCTGTGCGAGCTGATCGCCGAGGTGATGGAGGAACGGCTCGATCGTGATCACCCGCTCTGGCAATGTGTAGTCGTCGAGAGCCTGGCCGACGACCGGTGGGCGATGATCGTGAAGGTGCATCACAGCATGGTCGACGGCGTCTCGGGGATCACCCTGTTCGAGCGGCTCTGCGATGATCCGGTCGATCGACCGGACCTCGCCGGGCCGGATGACGGCGCTGCGTCGACCGATTGGGCAGGCCTGCTGGTGAAGTCCCTGCGACTGCCGGTCGACGCGCCGCGGTTTGTGGCGCGGACGCTGAGCGCGGTGATACCGCTGGCGATATCCGCGGTGCTGCCCGCCTCCGGGTCCTCCCTCAACGGATCCATCGGACGGCAACGCCGATACGCCGTCGCGCGGGCGTCGCTGCCTGCGGTCCGGGAGATCGGCGCCGCCTTCGGAACGACGGTCAACGATGTGGTCCTGGCCGCCGTCACCGCGGCCTTTCGCACGGTCTTGCTGAAACGCGGTGAGGAGCCGACGGCCGGCAAGCTGCGCATCCTCACGCCGGTGTCGGTGCGTGCCGCCACCGCGAAAGACATTTTGGACAACCGTGTTTCGGCAATGTTGCCGTTGCTCCCGATCGAATCCGCCGACCCCGTCGAGCAATTGGCCATGGTGCACCGCAGGATGGCCGCACACAAGGCGAGCGGTGAAGCGGCGGCCGCGAACTCGCTGCTCGCATTCGCGCGGTGGCTGCCGTTCGCGTCGATCGCCTGGACCGTGCGCCTGGCGTCGCGATACCCGCAGCGCGGCATCGCGAGTTTGGCAACGAACGTGCCGGGTCCTCGGCGCCGACTTCACCTGTACGGTCGAGAAGTCCTGGAAATCTTGGCCTACGCGCCCATCGCGATGCGCGTGCGCACCGGCATCGCCATTCTCAGCTACGGTGACCAGCTGCGGTTCGGCATCACGGGGGATTACGACAGCACCCCTGATCTGCACCTGCTCGCCGAGCGCATCGAGGAGACCGTCGAGGAGCTACTCCAATGCGCTCGAACGAACGAGATGAGCTGATCAGCTCTGCGGCCGCGCGATGATGAGCGGCAAATCGGCCGCGTGCAGGACGGCTTGACTGACCGATCCGAGGGTCATCCCGGCGAAACCGCCGCGGCCATGGCTGCCGACCACGAGCAGCTGCGCCCATTCGCCCTCCTCGAGCAGCCGCTTGGCCGGTCGATCCTCGATGACCACCCGTTGCACCGCGAGGTCGGGGTATTTCTCTGCGTAGCCGGCCAGTGCCTCGGACAGCATTGCCTCCGCTTCGGTCTGCATCTCGGTGCGCGGAATGTACCGATTGAATTCGGACCAGGTGAGCACGGCTCGTACCGGGACACCGCGACGGAACGCTTCGTCGAAGGCGATATCGATGGCGCGTGCGCTGCATACCGATCCGTCGACCCCGACCACCACCGGGCCGCGCACACGGCGCGGTGAGTAATGCTCGGGCTCCGGGACGACGGCCACCGGGCACTGGGCGTGCCGGGCCATCGCCGTGCTCACCGAGCCGAGCAGTCCGCGGCGGAAGGCGCCCATGCCTCGGGTGCCGACGACCAGCAGCCGCGCGTCCTTGGACCTGTCCCGCAACGCCGGAATCGGCGGTGCTTCGATCAGGAACGTGTCGATGTCGAGATCGTCGACGGGTGCGGCTGCCGCCGTGGCGAATTCGCGCGCGGCCGCCAGTGTCGCCGCGCAGCGCTCGAGGTATTCGTCGTGGTCGACCCGGCGGAAATCGACGCCCGGCCCGAAGTCGGCCGGCGGCCCGATCGCATAGACGATGTGCAGCGGCGCGTCGTGGTGGACGGCGTCGACGGCGGCCCAGCGCAATGCTTCGTCGGCGGCGTCGGAGCCGTCGATACCGACCACGACCGGTGGGTTGATGCTGTTGGTAGACATATGATTTCGTACCTTTCGGTGACGCAGAGCCGGGCGGGGCGCTACTTGGCGTGGACGACCATGACCGGGCAATGCGCACGCTGAACCAGCGAATTACCGGTGGAGCCGAGCAACAGGCCACGGAATCCGCCGCGACCACGGCTGCCGACCACCACGAGTTGAGCGGACCCCGACCAGTCGGTCAGGGCTCGCCGCGGACCGAACAGATACACCTTGCGGATCACCTGGACATCCGGGTACTTCTCCGACCAGCCAGCGAGCTGCTCGGCGATAATGGCTTGCCCGGCGATCTGGGCGTCGTTGTCCGGGATGGTGTAAGGAACTCCGGCGAATCGGTCGAAGAACAGGTCACCCCACGCGTGTACAGCCACGAGTTGGGTGCGGCGCTCGCTCGCCTCGGCGAATGCCGCCGCGACAGCGGGCTCGCTGTGCCGCGTGCCGTCGAGGCCGACAACCACCGGGCCGACACGTCGCGTCCGCTGCTCGGTGCCCGTATCCCGGACGACCACGATGCTGCCCCGGCCGTGACTGGTGACGGCCAGCATGATGGACCCGAGATAGCCGATGGGAGCGCCGTGACCCGCGGTACCGAGCGCGACGAGGTACGCCGTTTCCGATCGACGGATCAACAGTCGGGCCGGGTTGGCCTCGGAGACTTCGGTTTCCACGGTTAGGGTGGGATCGACCTGGTAGGCCAGCCTGCGGGCGGTTGTCACCAGGTCGACACCGCGTTGGCGCATCGTATCGATCACCGGAGGCGCCATTACCTCGTAGATCCCGAGCAGCTCCGCCGATGCCGCCAGATCGAGGCCGTGCACGATGAGCAGCCTGCGGTTGTGCTGGGAGGCGGTTTCGGCGGCCCAGCGGACGGCGAGGTCGGAGGCTTCGGAACCGTCGACACCGACGACTACCGCGGCCGTGGCCAGCCGATGCGGATCGTTGGTTGGGTAGGTGGGCATGGGCGGCGTCCCTTCGGGTCCAGTGATTCTGGTACCCGTAGGTTAGGAACTCGACGTGGCCGGACACGTCTGTCGTTGGTCCCGAATGCGCGGGTCCAAAGGCTGTTATGTCAGAGGTTGGCAGGCTTGCGCGGCGGCTGGTCGGGCAGCGGTGCGGACCAGCGCAACACCGTGCCGCGGTCGGCGCCACGTTCGATCTCGAAGCTGCCGCCGGACTGCTCGGCCCGCGCGGCCAGGTTCTCCAATCCGCTCATGCGGGCAAGGTCCGCGGGGATGCCGGTGCCGTCGTCGGTGATCTCGATGGTGACGTCGTCACGGACCGAGAGGTTGATCGAGACCGTGGTGGCCGACGCATGCCGGACTACATTGCTGACCGCCTCACGCAGTACCGCCTCGACGTCCTCGGCCAGCGGCGACGCCAATACCGAGACGGGTCCGGCCAGCCGGATCGTGGTACGCAGGCCGGTGTCGGCGGTCATCTCGGCGATCACCGCGTGCAGTTTCTTGCGCAAGGTCGGGGCGTCCGCGGCGGTGCTGCTGTGCAGGTCGAAGATCGAGTGCCGGATTTCCTGCACGATGGACTGGATGTCCTGAATGGTCTCGGTGAGCCGGGTTTTGACCTCGGGAGCGCGGGCCCGTTGCGCGGTGCTCTGCAGCGACAGCCCGACCGCGAACAGTCGCTGGATGACGTGATCGTGCAGGTCGCGGGCGATGCGGTCGCGGTCGGAGAGCACGTCGAGTTCGCGCATCCGTCGCTGGGTAGCCGCTAGTTGCAGTGCCAGCGCGGCCTGGTTGGAGAAGGCGGTGATCATCGCTTGTCCGGCCAGGTCGAGCGGCTGTGCGTCGGCCGGGCGCAAGGTGACCAGCACGCCGATGACCGTGTGCTCGGCGCGCAACGGAAGTACCAGCGCCGGTCCGAATTCGACGGGTCCGTCGAATCGCGGACGGAACATCAGCTGATCGCTGGCCACCACCCGGCCGGACATGAAGGCGTTGCCAGAATGCGACCCGGCAACCGGAATCCGTTGTCCAGGCAGGTTTTCCGATCCGGTACCGGCCGCGGCGACGACGACGAGTTCGGTGACCTCGGCATGCGGAATATCGGGATCTTCCGGCAGTGCGAGGAAGGCCAGCGCGGACTGGGTGAGTGTCAGCGCCCGGTCCGCGACCAGCCCGAGCACCTCGTCCGGCTCGCTGCCGCCGAGCAACTCGGTGGCCACGTCCTGAGTCGCTTCCAGCCACTGCTGACGCACGCGAGATTGTTCGTAGAGGCGAGCGTTGGCGATCGCCGTGCCTGCGGCCGCCGCGAGGGCCTGCACGATCACCTCGTCGTCCTCGGTGAACTCCTGGCCGCCTGCCTTTTCGGTGAGGTAGAGATTGCCGAACACCTCGTCGCGGACCTTGACCGGAACACCGAGGAACGTGTTCATCGGCGGATGATGCGCGGGGAAGCCGACCGAGGCTGGATGGGTCGAAAGGTCGGTCAGCCGAATGGGTTTCGGCTCCTCGATGAGCACGCCGAGCACACCGTGCCCGCGCGGCAGGTCGCCGATCATGACGCGGGTGCGGTCGTCGATGCCCTCGTAGACGAATTCGGCAAGCTGAAGACTGTCTCGGTCGGTCTCGCGGACGCCGAGTGCGCCGTACCCGGCGTCGACCAGTTCGATCGCGGCGTGCACGATGGTGCGCAGGGTGTTGTCGAGGTCGAGTCCCGCGGTCACCACCAGCATTGCCTCGATCAGCCGATCCATCTGATCGCGCACACCCACGATCTGGGCGATCCGATCCTGCACCTCGGCGAGCAGCTCACGAAGTCGCAACTGCGACAACGTCTCGATCACCGGGGTCTGACCAGGTCCGGCCGGCTCGGACTGCTTGCCATCCATGCTGGTCATCCTCCCACGCGGCGATGGCAGCAGCGATACGCCGACCAGTCACGTGCGCCCCGCTAGCAGCTAGCGATTCATTCCTTGGGCTGCGGTGTATGGAGCTTCGAGGCGATGATCGCGGCCTGGGTGCGCCGCTCGACGCCGAGCTTGGCCAATAGTCGGGAAACATAGTTCTTCACGGTCTTCTCGGCCAGGAACATGCGGGCGGCGATCTGCCGGTTGGTCAATCCCTCGCCGAGCAGATCGAGCAGGGTGCGTTCCTGATCGGTCAGGCTGGCCAGCGGGCCGGTCTTGGTCTCGGCCTCGTCGCGCAGCTTCGCCATCAGCGCGGCGGCGGCTCGATTGTCGAGTAGCGACTTTCCGGCACCGACCTCGCGAATGGCATCGACCAATTCGAGGGTTCCGATGTCTTTGACGACATAGCCGCTGGCTCCCGCCAAGATCGCGTCGAGCATCGCCTGTTCGTCGGTGAACGAGGTCAGGATCAGGCAGCGCAGCTCGGGGTGCTGGTTGAGCAGGTCGCGGCACAGCTCGATACCGTTGCCGTCCGGCAACCGCACGTCGAGGACGACGACATCGGGGCGCAGCGCGGGGATGCGCGCCATCGCCTGGGAGACGCTGCCGGCCTCGCCGATTACTTCGAGGTCGGTTTCGCTGTCGATCAGATCGGCGACCCCGCGTCGCACGATGTGATGGTCGTCCACCAAGAACACAGTGACCATTCGGATGCACCTCCCTGAGCTGTTGATTCAGCCTACGAAGATTTCTTCGCCGCTGTCGCGGTGTTCGACTCTCGATTGGGGACCAAAGTCCCTTGACGTGGTCCGGCTAAGTGTTTGCCAGGCGCGGAAAGCGCTGTTCACGGTTTCTTGCAGCGATAACCCGGTGTCGAGTGACGTCGCGTCCGACCAGGTCGACGTGGACTCCGCCATCGCGTCGGCAATCCGTGGCGTCGCCTCGGAATCGCCCGCGTCGCGTCGGCTGATCCGGCGGGCGGCCACCTCGGGCGGACACACGCACCGCAGCTGAACCACATCGGCGTGTGTGTCGGCGGCGAGCACCTGGGCGCGCTGCCGTTCGTCCGCATCGATCCAGCTGGCATCGAGGATCACCGAGACGCCGAGCGAGAGCAGCAGGTGGGCTCGGGTCAGCAGCTCGGTGTAGACGTGCGCCTTGTTGGCCGCGGAATACGCTCCCGCGCCGAAGGTTCCGCTGCTGCCGTGCACTCGACCTGTCGCGCGCAGCTGGGCACGCACCTGATCGCTGGAGCAGACCACCGCCCCGGTCAATGCCGAGAGTTCCTCGGCAACGGTGGATTTCCCGGTGCCGGGCAACCCGCCGACCAACACCAGGCGGACGGCCGCCTGATCGAGATGGCGTACGGCGATCAGCAGATGCCGGTGTACCCGATCGCGGGCCGCGGTATCGCCCTGCCGGTAGCGGATGGCATCGACTTTGGCGCGAACCAGCGCACGGTAGGCGATGTAGTGGTCGCGCAGTGAACGAGGCGCGGGATCGGCAGCGGCCAGAAGATAGTCGGCGAGCAGCTGATCACCGAGCTCGGAATGCCCGAGGTACTCCAGATCCATTGCCAGGAAGGCGATGTCGTCCAGACCGTCGACGTAACGCAGTCGATCGTCGAAGTCCAGGCAATCGAGCACGCGGAAGCCGTCGGTCAGATCGAAGATGTCCTCGGCCTGTAGGTCGCCGTGGCCGTCGACAATGTGGCCGTCGGCAATTCTGTTCATCAGCAAGGGTTCCCGGCCGTCGATGAAGCGCATGGCCAGCCAGTCGATGCGATCGACCAGGCACGGATCGGCGACCTCGGCGGGCTCTTCGGCGAGGCTGCGCAACAACTTTCGCCATCGATCGCGCAACGCGTCGGACGTGCCTTCCGCATCGATCTCGGGTCCGCGGCGGGCCGACTGATGGAATCGTGCGATCAGTTGTACCAGCGCCGACAGCCGCGATCGGGACAACTCCGGGTCGGTGAGGGTGTTCGACAGCCTGCGCTCCTCCGGCATCCGGCGCATCAGCACCACCGGTTCGGCCGGCCCTTCGGCCGGATCAGTGAGGTGGGCCACGCCGAGGTACACGTCCGGCGCCAGGCGGCGGTTGAGCTCGACCTCCCTGGCACACGCCAGCTCGCGCAATTGCGGGGTGCTGAAATCGAGGAAGTCGGTGCGGATGGGCTTTTTCACCTTGTATGCCCGTTCGCCACACAGCATCACCAGCCCGGTGTGCGTTTCCCGCAGCTCGGCGAGCGATCCGTATTCGGGCATGGGACACAGCCTTTCGGGGGATCCGATTCGTGTACTCAGCATCACGCACGGCGCGCTGCCGAGGGATGGCCGAAGGTCATTGATGTCAAGGGCCTTCCGGACCGTTTGCCGAAGTCCCTCGAGCTGGGGACATCTTTCTCTTATCCGGACCATCTGACGGTGGCAGCGTGGAGACCGACGACGAAACGGATGGTGGACGACGATGGACTACGGATGGCCCGATGATCAGACTCTGCGGGCGGCGTTGGTGCTCGCGGTGCGGGCCCCGTCGGTCGACAACACCCAGCCGTGGCGATTCCAGATCGATGATCACGTCGTGCACCTGTACCTCGACCCGACGCGGGCACGGTCGCCCGCCGACCCGGATCAACGCGATGCCGTAGTGAGTTGTGGCGCGGTGCTGCACCACCTGCGGATCGCGCTCGCCGCCGCAGGCTGGTCAGCCGTGGTGCGGCGACTGCCGGATGCGGCGAATCCGAACCACCTCGCGGCGATCGAACTGATGCCGCACCGATCGACCATGCTCGAAAGCGCGCTGACCGACGCGATTCGCCATCGGCAGACCGATCACCGTGCCTTCAGTGCCGCGCCGATCCCGCCCGGCTATTTCGGTCTGGTGAGCGAACGGGCCACCACACTCGGGGCCAGCGTCCGACAGGCGGTGCACGGCACGCGCGTGCACTTGATCGAGGCCTTGTGCTCGACGGCGACGCGGGAATTGGGTTGGCCCACCGACGAGCTGACCGACTGCGCCGAACTGCTGGTTCTCGCGACCCCCGCGGACGACCGATTGGCCCGGCTGGCGGCCGGGGAGGCGCTCAGCGCGGTATTGCTGACCGCGACCAACGTGGGCTTGGCGTCCTGTGTACTGACCGAATCGCTCGAGCTCCCTGAGGTGCGCGACCGCATCCGCGGCAGCGTGCTGGAGGGCCGGGCCTATCCGCAGGCCGTCATCCGGATCGGCTGGGCCTCGGCAGCGGCGGCCCCGCTGCCGATCACACCGCGCCGCGCGCTCGGCGATGTGCTGGATCAGTGCGAAGCAACGGCGTGTTGAGCGGTGCCCGCGTCAGCCGGTGGAGAAGTGGGCGGCCCGCCGGTGGATACGGTGGCCAGGGATCCGGGTGCGTTGCGGGGCAACCGGTTTCGGAGTACGGAAGAAGAAGTGTTTGCCTACTTCGGCCAGCGCCAAATAGACGACGACCAGCAGCGCGAGTGCCACGAAGAAGCCGCCGGGCAGCGGGGTGAAGCCCAGACTCCGGGCCAACGGAGTGGCCGGCAGTATGGCGCCGGTGAGCACGGCGGCGAGGGCAGCGACCAACAACGGGACGCTCGGGTGGCTCCGGAAGAACGGGGTGCGCCGCGTGCGGATGACGAAGAGCACCAACGTTTGCGTGGCGAGTGATTCCACGAACCAGCCTGAGTGGAACAGGGTTTCGCCGGCGTGGAACACCCACAGCATGATTGCGAAGGTAGCGAAATCGAACAGTGAACTGATAGGCCCGAAGACCAGCATGAAGCGACGAATAAGCGCGATGTCCCAGCGGGCCGGACGTGCCAGTTGCTCGGGATCGACCGTGTCGGTCGGGATCGCCAGCTGGCTGGCGTCGTAGAGCAGGTTGTTCAACAGGATTTGGGACGGGAGCATCGGCAGGAAAGGGAGGAACACCGAAGCGCCTGCCGCGCTGAACATATTGCCGAAATTGCTCGACGTACCCATCAGGACGTATTTCATGGTGTTGGCGAAGATGCGTCTGCCCGCCACCACGCCGTCGGCGAGCACCTGCAGGTCTTTCTCCAGCAGCACGACGTCGGCGGCGTCCTTGGCGACGTCGGTGGCGGAATCGACTGAGATCCCGACATCGGCCGCGTGCAGGGCGAGCGCGTCGTTGACGCCGTCACCGAGGAAGGCGACATCGACGCCGGAACTGCGTTGTGCCCGGACGATCCTGGCTTTCTGCTCCGGGTCGACTCGCGCGAATATCGTAGTGGTCGAAAGGCATTCGCTGAGGCGCCGGTCGTCGAGGCGGTCGATATCGGGTCCGGTGAGTGCGTTGCCGGGCGGCAACCCCAGCTCGGCGCACACGTGCGCGGCGACCTCCGGGTTGTCTCCGGTGATGACCTTCACCGCGACGCCGAGTCCGGCCAGCCGCGTAAGTGCCTCCCGCGCACTGCTTTTCGGTGGGTCGAGGAAGACCAGGAAGCCGTTCAGCCGCAGCTCGTGTTCGTCGCTGCGGCCGAGTTCGTCCTGTCCGTCGGCGGCGCGGGTGGCGATCGCGACGACGCGGTGTCCGGCGTGGAACTCGTTGTCCAATATGGCCTTTGCTGCGTCCGGCAGGTCGGTGCAGCAGGCGAGTACCGTCTCGGGTGCGCCCTTGGTGATGATGAGACGGTTGCCGCGATCGTCCTCGGCGAGAACCGTGACGAGGCGGCGCTTGTGGTCGAACGGCAGGACCGCCAGGGTCGAATATCGGCTCGCGGCCGCGCGCGGTGCGGTCGGGGCCTGCCAGAGCGCGGTATCTAGCGGATTGCCGTCTACGACAACCCCGTCGTGCACGGTGGCGTCGACGCAGACCATGCCGAGCAGCATCGTCTCGTCCGAGGCGGTGCCGTCCGGGCCGAGGGCGCGCATGAATTCGATCCGCCCCTCGGTCAGCGTCCCGGTCTTATCGGTGAACAGCACCTCGATATCGCCGAGATCCTCGATGCACACCAGCCGCTTCACCAGCACCTTGCGGCGGGCGAGCTGCCTGGATCCGGCGGCCAGACTGGTGGACACCACGGCGGGCAGCAGCTGCGGGGAGATGCCGACCGCGATAGCCAGGGAGAACAGCAGTGCGTTGAGGATCGGCCGGTGCAGCCCCACGTTCACCGCGAAGATGCCGATCGTCAGCACCGCCGCGACGCTCACCAGCAGCAGCGAGAACTGGCGCAGGCCGATCTGGAACGCGGTGTCGGGCTGACGTTTTCCGAGATCGAGCGCGATCCGGCCGAAGACCGTCGAGCCGCCGGTGGACACGACCACGCCGCGGCCCTGCCCGGCGCTGACCACCGTGCCCATCAGCGCGCAGCCGCTGAGCTCGGCCAGTGTGGTTCCGGCGGGCACCTGTCCGGCCGTTTTGTCTACCGGTAGCGACTCACCGGTGAGCACCGATTCGTCACATTGCATGGCCGTCGTGGCGAGCAGCCGGAGATCGGCGGGCACGAGCTGGCCGAGGTGTATCTCGACCAGGTCGCCGGGCACCACGTCGGCCACCGGGACCGTCCTGGCGGTGCCGTCGCGAATGACGGTGGCGCGGTGCTGGATCCGATCATGCATGGCTTCGGCGGCGCGCTCGGCGCGAAACTCGTTGAACAAGCCGAGGCCGACCGATGTGGTCAGGATCAGACCGATGATCACGGCGTCGGTCCGCTGGCCGAGGAAGAACGACGCGGCGGCCGTCACCGCAAGGAGCAGTAGCAGCGGAGAACGTAACTGGCGCAACAACACCGGAAGCAGCCTGGCTCGATGTGAGCGGATCGCGTTCGGGCCGACGGCACGCAGCCGACTGCGGCTCTGCTCAGCCGACAGTCCGGTTGCGGTGACCGCCAGCGCCGACAGCACGGCCTCGGCCGGCATCGCGCCCGCGGTCAGCACGGGGAGTTGTGCGACGGCTGCCGTCCCTCCGGTCGGCTGGGGTGTGGTGGATTTTGCAGGGCGGCCAGGAAGGGTTGGTGCGCGCATCCTGTTGCGTCACATCATCCGGCGCGGCGTGTCGTTCGCCTGCACCGGCCGGAAGTCGAATACCTCGGACAGGGGACGCCGCGGCGTCGGGTCGGGTTCGCTCTCGTCCTTCGGTGCGACGCCGATTCGTAGCACGATCTGCGGCACACCGGGCTGGGTGATCAATTCGGCCAGTACCGATCTGGTCGCGACGAGCTCGGTGACCTGGGTGAGTTCACAGGTGGTGAGGCCGCGTGCGGTGCACTCCAAGAGCGTGTCGGACAGTGCCTCACCGGTGTGCAGCCATTGGCCGGGGGAGTCGCCGACGGTGCTGAGCACGATCAGTCGCGCGCGGTCTTCGAGGTCGGCGCGGCGGTTCGAATAGGGTGCGAACGGAAAAGCGCGCCCGACATCGGTTCGGGCGGCCTCGGTCGCCGACACCAGCGCGGTCGCCGGGATGCCTTGTTCCGGCTCCGAAGATTCACTCCACCACTGTAATTCGTCGTGGTATGCGCTGTCGTACCGACGGAGCGCGGTGGCGTGCCTGGCGGCTTCGGTCAGCCGGGGGCGATCGGCGTCGGTGATCTCGTCGACCGTCACATGGTGTGGTCGCGCCAGTTCACGCACCGTGTCGAGGACGTCGGACCAGTCGCCGGGCGCCGACATCGGCAGTCGATCGGAGTGCCGCCGCGAGATGGCGCGCACCCTGGCGGCGGTCCGGTTCAGCGGTCCGTACCACGGCTGGAACTCGAACACGGCCAGCAGCTCCGGCCTGCGGGGATCGGGGATCCGGGTGACGTAGGTGAACCAGCCCATCGATACGAACGCCTGGCGGGCGTGGTCCAGTGCCGCGCCGCAGCTGATCGTCAGCTGGCGGTCCTGCGGATCGGCCGCCGGGAGCCGCAGATCGGTATCGCGGTACAGGAACAGCCAGGTGCCGTCGAAGACCCAGCGCCAGGGTTGGGTGTTGTGCACCGATGGCGCCCGACAGGCGACCGTCAGCGCCGCCCGCACAGTGGGGAGGTCGGGTGCGCATGAATCGCTTGCTGCATTCATATACCGAGTGTCGGCCGACGGCATCCGTTGCCGGGATGGTCTTTTCGCACCGAATCCGAGGTCTATCGTCACCGATTCCGGCGCGCGCGGTCCGCTTCCTCCGCAAAAGGACCTTGTCGGGTAGTCGGTCCCTGCCGCCGGGGACCTTCGGCCCTGCCCGCACGGTGCGTCCGCTGGTGACATGGGGACCGCTGAAAACGCCGGACTAGCGGGAAGCGGGCCTATCCATGACAGTTTCCGAACTGAAGTCGACCGGGGTGCGCGCCGAACCGATATCCGTGTCGACCCGCGGTGCGGTGACCGGCGAACACCTCGCCCAGGCGACGCGCACCATCGAGCGGATCATGCGGCGTCACCATGTCGAGGGCACCGCGCGTGTGCGGCTCAGTGCCGCGCCGTGCCCCGACGGTCCGATGCTGGTGCAGATGAATCTCGATTTCGGGGATGTGCCGGTCCGGGCGCAAGCCGCCGGCCGCGGCGGGTTCGCGACCACATTCACCGCCGAGCGGCTGGATCGGATACTGGCCGGCGTCACCGCGGGCGCGGTGCGGCCGCGCTGGCCGGATCCGTGGCGGCCGCAGTTGGCCGTGTGCACCGAGCCGCGGCCGATCGTGCGCCGCAAGCATTGTGCGCTGCTGAGCGGGACGGTGGCCCAGGCGACCGCGGTGCTGGAGGCCATGGACTACGACGCCCACCTGTTCACCGACAGCGAGACCGGGATGGATGCCGTGATCCACCGCGCGGGTCCGTGGGGCATCCGGCTTGCCCGGCAACACCGGCTCGGACTGCCCAGCGCGGGGGAACCGTTGGCGCTCACCGTGAATCCGTTTCCGACGGCCCATTTCAGCGAGCACGAAGCGGCGGATCGGTTGTGCCGCTACGGCTTGCCGTTCCTGTTCTGCACCGATCCGCGGGACGGCCGCGGGCGGCTGTTCTATCGCCGCTATGACGGTGACCTCGCGGTGGTCGCACCCGCCTAATCCAGCAAAAGAGAAAGGTAGGCAACCAGATTGTCGCGTGACCTGACCCAACGTGAAATCCTGACCGAGCTCGAGCCGATCGCCGAAGACTGTGTGCACCGGCACCTTTCGATGACGAAGGACTGGCATCCGCACGACTACATTCCGTGGGAGCAGGGCCGTAACTTCGCCATGCTCGGCGGAACCGACTGGCACGCTGAGCAATCCACGCTCAGCGAAGTGGCCAAAGCGGCCATGATCACCAATCTGCTCACCGAGGACAACCTGCCCTCCTATCACCGGGAGATCGCCGAGAACTTCTCTCGCGACGGTGCATGGGGGACCTGGGTCGGCCGCTGGACCGCGGAGGAAATGCGGCACAGCACCGTAATCCGGGACTATCTCGTGGTGACTCGCGGCGTGGACCCGATCGCGCTCGAGGAAGCGCGAATGATCCACATGACCAACGGATTTGCCTCCGGCGCCACCGCCGCCGAGGTGGACAGCGGCGCGGGTTTCCTGTATTCGGTTGCGTACGTGAGCTTTCAGGAGTTGGCCACCCGGGTCACCCATCGCAACACCAGCCGAGTGTGCGAGGACCCGATCGCGGACAAGATGTTGCAGCGCATCGCCGCCGACGAGAACCTGCACATGATCTTCTATCGGACGGTCTGCGGCGCGGCGCTCGATCTCGTGCCGGATCAGGCGATCGAGGCGATCGACGCGATCGTGCAGAACTTCCGGATGCCCGGCGCGGGTATGCCGAACTTTCGCCGCCACGGTGTGCTGATGGCCAAGCACGGCGTCTATGACCTCCGCCAACATCTGGAGGAGGTGTTGGCGCCGGTGCTGCGGCAATGGAACATCTTCGGGCGCAACGATTTCACCGCGCGTGGCGAGCAGATGCGGGAGCGGCTCGCGGCTTATCTCGACGACCTCGAACGGGTAAGGATTCCCAAATTCGAGGAGCAGCGGGACCGTTCGCTGGCGCGGGAGCGAGCGCGGGCCTGATCCGGTTCGGAACCCGGGTACGACGACGGGCGACGTCGTACCCGGGTTCCTTCCCACCGCTATCCCTCATCGAAAGCAAGGATGTCGGTGACCGGGCGACGCGGCGACGTCGGAGGTTCTTCTCCATCCGGAGCCGAGCCGACTCGGATCACGACCTGCGGCACCACATGGTGGGCCAGCAGGCTCGTGATGGTTTTGCGTGCGGTGGGCAGTTCGGTGATGTGGCTCAGTGCGCAGCTGGCCTGACCGGCAACGGTGCATTCCAGCAGCACCGCCGACAGTGCCTCGCCGGCGTGCAGCCAGGAGAGCATCGAATCGTCTTCGGTGCTGAGCACCATCAGTTGTGCCTGGTCCTCGATGTCGCCGCGGCGCGCGGAATGCGGCGCGGACGGGAAGGTGCGACCGACCGGCACCCGGGAGAACTCCGCGTCCGAGACGAGCGTGCTGCGAGGTATGCCCTCGGTTACGTGGGAATGTCCAGTCCACCAATGCAATTCGGTCTGGTACTCCATGTCGTAGCGGCGCAGCGCGGTCGCCTGCTGCGACGCCACGGCCAGCCGCGATCCCCCTTCGGCATCGAGGACATCGAGCTCGACATCGTGCGGGTTCGCCAGCATCCGCGCCAGATGCACGAGCTCGCCCCACTTCCGCGGCGGGAGCATCGGCAGTCGATCGGTGTGCCGCAGTTCGATCGCGCGGGCGCGGGAGTGCACCCCGATCGGGGCGTCCGGCCACGGGCGGAACTCGATGGATGCCAGCAGATCGAGCCGCTCGGGATCGGGCAGCCGAACGGTGTCGGTGTGCCAGCCCCGCGCGGCGAACGCGGTGCGCAGATGATGCAGCGCCGCGCCGCAGCTGATGACCAGCTGTCTGCCGTGCGGATCGGTCGAGGTCAGCAATCGTTCGTTGTCGCGATGAAGATGCAGACGCGTGCCGTCGAACACCCAGCGCCACGGCTGAGTGTTGTGTACCGAAGGGGCTCGCCCGGCCAGCCGCACAGCCGCCGTAATCGTCGGTCGATCCGGTACGAAGGTTTCGGGAATTGCATCACTTTCGGTCATACATCGAGTGTCTGTCGCGCCAAGTGCAGCGGCTACAGGCCTTGAGCCCGCGCCGAAGGGTCCAAAGTCACTGCACGCGGGCCTGGTACCCACGAGGGAAAGATCAGGGCCGAAGGTGAGCACTACAAGGGACCTACAACTCTGGGTGGTCGCTATGGCGCGGCCGATGATTGTGGGACGCGATTGCTCCTGTCGGGGGAGTGGGCCAACCGGGCCGGCACTCGATCGCGTTCCCCCGCTGAGCAGCAAGGCACATCATGACAACCTCGTCTCGACATTGGGCAGTCGTCGTTTCCCTGATCGCCGCAGTTTCGTTCGGGTCGGCCGCGTGTGGCGCCGACACCGCGTCCACTCCGAAAGTGACTCCGTCGCCTACCTCGACCACTCGTCTCCAGCCGACGACGACGGCGTCGACACCCCCGACCAGCTCGACGACATCAGCAGCACCCGCCGTGGCGACGCCCGTTGCGCCGCCACCCACCACGGTGGCGGTTCCCCAACCATTTGTGCCGCAACCGCCGGCCGTCCCAGCCGTGGCGCCGACGATCAACCCGCCGCAGCCGACGACCACCTCGCCGACTGTCCCCAGCGCCTATTACCCCAATTGCGCCGCCGCTCGCGCGGCCGGCGCCGCGCCGCTGCATCGCGGTGATCCCGGCTATAGCTCGAAGCTCGACCGCGACAACGACGGAATCGCTTGCGAGTAGCCGGAACTCGCCTGAATCGCCAGGATCGCGGGTGTCATGGGGCCGAAGGGTTATCCGCGTGCCGCCCCCGTGGCTTTCAGTCTGCGGATGCCTCGGCTGAGCAAGGGGTTGTCCCACATGTTCGGCGGGGTGCGTTCGGGGTCCAGCAGTTCGTTCTCCGCCAGCGGACTGTCCTCGTCCTGGACGGTCTCCGGCGCGAACCGCATCAGGGTCCGGCCGTTGCCGCGCAAGGCTTCGACGGTGTGCAGGAGCGATGAGGTTTCAGCGAGGGTGGCGTCGAATTCGGCGAATTCGGCGCCGAGGTGTTCGCAGATCAGCTGGCGGCGGACGCCGAGAATGGTTTCCCGTAGCCGGTCACCGTCCGCGGTGGCGGGGGTGACCTCGATGGCCAGATCGCATTCGGTGTCGAAGCCCATCGAACGGTTGTTGAGGTTCGATGAACCCACCCGCAGCAGCCGGTCGTCCATCACCAGCACTTTGGCGTGGACGTAGATCGGCGCACCGGCCTCGGTGACGGGGTAGTAAACACCGAGCCGATTCTCGGTGTCGGCCTTCCACAACAGATGCAGTAGGCGGCGGCGGGCGCCGTCCATCGCCTGTTGCTCGAGCCAGCCGTCGGCGTGCCGGGGCAGCACCAGCACGATCTCCGGGCCGTTCGGCTCGCGCAGCCGCGCGGCGATCGCCTCGGCGAGCGTGCGCGAAGCCAGGTACTGGCTTTCGATGTACAGCGACTTCGTGGCGCCGGCGATCGCCGCCAGATACAGCGCCTCGATCTCCCGCACCTCGGCGCGGTCGGCGAGCTCCGGGAGGGTCCGTGCGATACCCACGGCCACGGACCGCATCGTCGGCTCCAGTCCGTCCGGCCACGGTGTGTCCCCGGTGATCTCGTCGACCGCGGCCAATTGCTGCCCCGTCGCCGCCTTCCATCGGGCCCTGGCCAATTCGCCGATCGCCTTCGCCGCGGCGCCGTCTACGGCGGTGGTCGCGTCGTGCCATGGTCCGTACCGGTTGCCGTTCGGCTCGGTACGGTAGTGGTTGTCGTCGCGGTGATCGCTGGTGTCCCAGCGGTCGACGGTCATGTCGATGCCGCCGCAGAACGCGAGCGCGTCGTCGATCACCACGATCTTCTGATGGTGCGCCGAGCCGATCGGATGGGCGCCGTCGATTTCGAAGTGCAACCGCCGATCGGTCATCCAATTGACGATGAAGATCGGGGTCATACCGCGCGTGATCGCCGCGAACGCGCCGACATTCCACTTCAGCAGGTAGATGTCGAGATCCGGTCGCTGTTTCGGCAACCAGGACAGGAACTTACCCAGCCGATTGGGCCCGTCGAGGGTCTGCTCGTGCGGTTCGAACTTGATCCGGGTATCGAAGTCCCAGCCGATCAGCACAATGCGCTTGCGGGCCTGCAGCATCGCGGACTTGGCGTGCCGGAAGTAGTCCGCCGCGTCGACGATGCACGCGAGCCGATCGGCCTGGGCGATCTGCCAGCAGGTTTCGCCGGGGGTGAGGATTTGTTGCTCGTCGCTCATGGGTAGTCAGTTTCTCTCATCCGGCCTGGGCACCCGTCCCCGCAGGTGGCCGATTCACACTACTGAACGTGCTTTCGGCCGCTCATTGCGCGCGCAGGATGCGGACCAGGAAGGCGCCGGTCACGGCGGCCATCGTTGCGGCCATCAAGAGGCCGCCGGCTACGCCGATCGCGGCGACGAGCAGGGTGGATTGCCCGGGTTGCCACAGCGGGGTGGCGAAGGCGGTGAATACCAGGAGTCCGGCGGACCAGGCCAAGGCGGTCGCCCAAATCCATTGGCGCGCATGGTGCAAGCGGTGGCGTAGCGCCAACCACTGGGTGACACCGATGGACAAGAGGATGATTATCCCGCCCGCTAGCCACCATCCGCGATAGCCGATGGTCCTCTGCCGCGGTGACCGGATGCACGCGATCGTTTGGTGCGCAGGGGCCGATGGTCACGGGACCGCTGTCAGGCGCTCGAACCTCGTTGCGAGTGCGTGGGTGAGCTGGTCCTGATCGGTGACGATGTCTGGGTCGGCAATGACGGTGACGCCAAGGGTACCTGCGTAGGACAGCACTGCGAAGGTCACACCGACATTGCCCGGGGTTGCCACGGACGGGATGAGCGCTGTCACGCGGCACCCGTCCAGGTGTATGGCCGTAGCGGGCCCACGGAGGTTCGTTTCGAAGGTGTGTACAACGCGCTGATGCTCGATGAACGCCTCGAACAAGCCGGTGCGATGCAGCAGCCGAAACGCACCGCCCAGTGGCGCCGCGGACGAGGACCGGACGGTCGACCTGCTCATCGCCTTCGACACGGCGACGATGTCGGTCAGCCGGGTCGCGTCGTCGTCAACCGCGGGAATCGAGATCGGCCGGACTCCGGTGTCGTTGCCCAAATTGCTCGGATCCGCGGCTCGGCGGCCTGCGATCGGCACCGATATCACCAGCTGACGCGGCCGTTCGTCGCGCGCATGGAGGATATCCAGTAACGCACCGGTGATCGCGGCGAGCACTACGTCATTGACGGTGCCGTCCGCATGGTGCGCGGTCGAGACGACGTCGGCCAGATCGACCACGACCCGGGTGAGGCGGCGCCGAGACGAAGTCGGCCGGTTCAGGGAAGTTCGTTCGATCGGACGCAGGCTGGACCAGCTGATTCCGAGTTCGCGCAGCCCCGCGAGTCCGCGCCGGATATCGACCGGCAGGCCGCGAATCGTGTGCAGTCGGTCGCGGGTCGCATCGGCGGCCAGCGCCCACCGGCTGGGTGGTGGTTGTGGAAATCGCCGGATCGGTGGCGCCTGCCCCTCGTCGGCCAAGGCGGCGAGCACGGCCAGACCGCCGAGGCCGTCGGTGAGCACGTGGTGCGCGATGATTATCAACGCGCAACTCGTTGCCGAGATGACCAGGCATGCGCGCCACAGTGGTCGATCCGGCGGCAGCGGTCGGCACAACATGTCGGTAGCGATCCGGTAGAGCTCTGGTTCTGTCATTGATTCCGGCCGGGCGCGCACCTCCAGGTGCCGGTCGAGCAGAAACCCGGGGGCATCGACCCAGATAGGCCGCCCGCAACCGAAGGGCGTGCGCCGCAACGTTTGCCGGAATCGAGGTATCCGTGGGATTCGGTCGGCGAGCAGCGACCGGACACTCGCCGGTGTCGGGGCGGCGGCATTGTCGAACAGTAAGATCGCGCCGATGTTCATCGGTATCGTCGTGTGGTCGCTGACCAATACGGTGAGGTCCATCGGCCCCGCTCGTTCGATCGAGACCCGAGCGGGTCGTGTGATCGACAGCGCGGGTTCAAACACCGGCGATGTCGCGGCGGTCGAAGATCGGCAAAGCGGCCAGCGCACAGCCGATTCCGGTGAGCGTGAGCCACAGATAAGAAACGGGGAGTCCCGCGCCGAGTGGTCCGTGGGCGACGGCCTGGTGGAACGGTGACCATGGACCCCATGGGCGTACCGCGGTGACCAGCTGGCTGGCCACGTACAGGACATAGGCGGTGACGGCGAGGATCGAGGCCCCGGCGAGCGCCAGCGCACGCTTACCGGTGGCCGCACCGATCGCGGCGGCGATCAGTCCGAATTCCATCCCCAGCAGGGTCATCGACAACGCGCCGGAGGCGGCGAAGGCGATCGGTACGCCGAGACCGAAGATGGCCGAGCACGCCACGATCGACCCGAAGAGCGCGAGTCCGAGCACTGCGACCGAGGTGATGACCACGGCGGCCTGCTCCAGCGCGAGTCGAATCGGTGAGACACCGTTGAGCAGCAGCACTTCCAGGGTGCCGCGTTCTTCGTCGCCGGCGATGCCCCTGGCACCACGTCCGATGGCGAAGACCAGGAACAGGACCGGCATCATCATGGTGAACAGCTCGACATTCAAAAACCCTGTGCCGGTGGAGAATTGGTCGAGGTTGAACAGCTTGCGCATGGCTTCGGGATAGTTCTTCAGGAAATCCTGCATACCGGACATGTCCGAGAACGACGGCCAGATGGCGGATTCGAGCAGGACGATCAGGACGACGCCGATGCTCCAGCCGATGAGTCCCCGGCGCTGGTCGCGCAGAGATTTCGTATACACGGTGCGCAGCATGGCGTTTCAGTCCTGTCCGTAATAGTTGAGGAAGATCTCTTCGAGATCGGGCTCGCGACTGACGATGTCGGTGACCTCGAACGGCGCTATGACCCGTAGCAGTTCCGCCGTCGAGCCTTCGAGCTCGACATGCACCGCCTTGGTGTTGCGGTGTACCGACCGCACGCCGTCGAGCTGCCGCAGCCGGTCCAGTGCCGGTACCGCACCGGCGAATACGAGATCGATGTGGCGCAGCGGCCGGGCGGTGAGCTCGCCGATCGAGCGGACCTCGACCAGTCGCCCTTGGCGCAGGATGCCGACCATATCGGCCACCTCTTGCACCTCGGAGAGCACATGCGAGGACAAGAAAACGGTGCTGCCCGCAGCCTTCGCCTCATGGACCAGGGTGTGAAATTCGCGCTGCACCAACGGATCCAGCCCCGCGGTCGGCTCGTCGAGGACGAGCAGTTCAGGTTCGGACATGAAGGCCTGCACGATGCCGACCTTCTGCCGGTTTCCATGCGACATCGCGCCGATACGCACCGTGGGGTCCAGCCCGAGTCGTTCGATCAACCGGCGGCGTACCTTGTCGTCGACGCCGCCGCGCAGGTGTGCGAGGTAGCGCAGATACTGGTCTGCCGTGAGATCGGGGTATCCGACGAATTCGCCTGGCAAGTAGCCGATATGGCGTTGCGCCTCGGATCGTGCGCGCACCGTGTCCGCCCCGCCGATGGCCGCGCTGCCACTGGTCGGTCGCATCAGGCCGACCAGTAGCCGAATGGTGGTGGTCTTTCCGGCGCCGTTAGGTCCCAGGTAGCCGAAGACGACTCCGGCCGGGACTTCGAGATCTACGTCGACCAGAGCAGGCTTGCGCCCGTAGCGCTTGGTCAGGCCCTTGGTGCTGATAATCGCTGACATCCGAGTTCTCTTTCTCTCGACCGGGCGCCTATCGGCCCGCGGTCGCACCGCCGTCCAGCACGAATTCCGATCCGGTGGAGAAGGTGGCTTCGGTGACGAGGAAACGAACCATCGCGGCGACCTCTTCCGGATCGCCGAAACGTGGCAAAGGCTGTGTGGCGGCGACCGATTCGTCGAGCCCGGCCGTCATCGGTGTGTGGATCGGGCCGGGGTGCACCGAGCACACGCGGATATCGTCGGGACCGAGCTCGATCGCCGCGGCTTTGGTCAGGCCGCGCAGTCCCCACTTACTCGCGACATAGCCGCCGATGCCCGCGTATCCCACCAGCCCTGCGGTCGAGGACATGTTGACGATCACCCCGCCACCGCCGGCCCGCAGGTGCGGCACGGCCATATGCATGCCGAGCCAGGCGCCGTACAGGTTGACCTCGACGACATGCCGGAACATCGCGGGCGGCTCGCTCTCGATGGTGCCGTAGTCGAGGATTCCGGCGTTGTTGACCAGAATCGCCAGCGGCCCGAAGGTCGCCTCGGTCTGGTCGATGAGGTCGCGCCAGTTCTGTTTGTCGGTGACGTCGTGCCGCTGGAACATGACGTTGGGCCCGAGCGCGCGTGCCAGGTCTCTGCCTTCGGGCTCGAGCAAGTCGGCGATGACTACCGCGATGTTCTCTTTGGCGAGTGCTCGCACGATGGCGGCGCCGATGCCGCGTGCGCCGCCGGTGACGATGGCGCTTCGTCCACTGAAACCGTTCACTGTGACAACCTCCGGGAGTATGGGTTCGTGTCACTCGAGCTTCGCGTGGATCGGTGTCGGGCGAGCCTGGCGAAAGTCCTCAGTGCGCAGGACTATCCGACTCAGTGTCGGTTATTCGATCGGCAGTCGGTCGTCGGTGGCGGGCGCGAGGTCGAATTCGCGGATCTGCCCGCCGCTGAGGGTGGATGGAATTCCGGCGACATCGATGTCGATTACCGTGGCGGTAGCGCAGGGCCTGCTGGTCAGCTGAAGCCGACGGTGATCGAGGACGACGTCTATGCGCTGGCCGCGGTATTGCACACCGAACCGCACCCCGGTCAGTTGCGGCGGCAGGCACGGGTCGAACACCAGCCGGTCGCGATGGCAGTGCAGGCCGGCGAAGGCGCGGATCACGATGTCGACGGTGCCTGCCATGGCGCCGAGATGGATGCCGTGCTTCGTGGTGCCGCCCTGGGTATCGTCGAGATCCGCGACCAGCGCCTGCGCGAACACCGACCATGCTCGATCCGGCCGCATGCGCGCCAGCACCGAAGCATGCACGACCTGACTCAACGTCGAGCCGTCCGCAGTGCGTCGTAGGTAGTAATCCAGTGTGCGGTCGAGGGTTTCGCGGGTGCACGGGTAGCCGAGGCGGTCCAGCAGAGTGAGTAGCCGCCCCGGGCCGAGCAAGTAGATCAGCATCAGCACGTCGGCCTGTTTGGACAGCTTGTATCGGTTGGCGGTATCGCCTTCCGCCTCGAGGATCAGATCCAGGCGGCCGATGTTGCCGTAGCGATGTCGATATGTGTCCCAGTCGAATTCGGCGAGATCGGCATAGCCGTCGAACTGGCTGAGCACGCCGTCGTGGAACGGGACAGCCATCCGCTGGGCCAGGCGCGACCATCGGTCGGGTTCGCGTGGATCGTCGATATTGATTCTGCGGCACAGTGTTTCGCGTGCATGACCGGCCAGTAGGTCGAGAGTCTCGACGGCTTTGCCGCACACCCAGGCGGTGAGCACGTTGGTGTAGGCGTTGTCACGCAGCCCGGTGCCAGGGGCGTCGGGATATCCGTCGTGGTACTCGTCCGGGCCCATCACTCCGTCGAGATGGTAGCGATCGGTGGCGGCGTCATAGTGCGCCATGGCGGTGAACGCCCGGGCTACCTCGATGATCAACTCGGCACCGTGCTCGGCGAGCCAGTCCAGGTCACCGGTGTATTCGTAGTACTGCCAGGCATTGTGCGCGATGGCCAGTCCGACATGGCGTTGCCGACGGGAATTGTCGGGCATCCACCGCTTCGATCGCGGGTTGAACAGCTCGGTCGGCGTCTCCTCCCGGCCATCGCTGCCGCTCTGCCACGGGAACAGTGCCCCGGGCAATCCGTGCTCGGTCGCGGCGAAGCGGGCCGCGGGTAGTCGGCGCGACCGGTAGCGCAGCACGGCCTTTGCCACCTCGGGCCGGTAGAGCGTGAGCAAGGGCATGAGGAACAGCTCGTCCCAGAACACATGGCCGCGATAGCCCTCGCCGTGTAGTCCGCGCGCCGGTACGCCCGCGTCGAGCTCGGCGGTGTGCTCGGTGATCGTTTGAGCGAGGTGGAACAGGTGCAGGTCGAGTACGAGGCGGGTCTGGGTGTCGATGCCGTCGAGTTCGATCGCGACCTGGTCCCACTGATCGGCCCAGATCCGCTGATGCTCGACCTGTAGATCGGTGAAAGTCGCTGGTGCGCAGGACAATTCCGCGATCGTTCCGAGTGCGGGCGTGGCGATGGCATGGTCCCTGGATGTGACGATCGCGACGATCTTGTCGATAACGGAGGGCTGTCCGTCGCGCACTGCGACGCGGAAGCGTTGGGAATAACGGTCTGCGCCATCGTTTTCGGTGATCGGCGGGTCCGTCGCGACGTCGCCGCGAACCGTGGTGCGTGCGGCTACGGCGATCCGGATGCGGCTGGAACTCGTCTCGGCCTGGACGACGAATGTCCGCGGATCAACCGGCTCGGCTTCGATCCGGGACAGCTGCCGATGCGTGAACGGTGGGTACTCCGCGACGTTGGCATTGGTGACGCCCGCGTCGACGCCCGACCGTACCTCGACGGAGCCACTCCAGCCCTGTGGCACGAGCGTGGTCTCCAACGCGGCCACATGCGGGCGGGCAAGCGACACCAGGCGGCGCTGGGTCACCAGCAGCGCGCGGCCCTGCGGCTCGACCAGCAGTGCGGACCGGCTCAGCACCCCGGCGCGCAGGTCGAGGTCGCGGCGTTCATTGCGTACCGCAACGGCGCCGCCCGACCACCACACACCGCCGAAGCCGATATCCAAGGGGAGCCAGTTCGGGATGTTCACGAGCTGCTCGTCTTCGATCTCGTGGCCGGCTGCGGTGCCGGTCCGCCGGTTGTAGACACCCGCGAGATAGGTGCCTGGGTAATGCACTCCGCCGCAAGGGTATTCGGGTGCCGCGCCGCGGGTGCCGAGGTAGCCGTTGGACAACGTGGTGAGCGCCTCGCGCTGGCCCTCGTGGGCCGAGTCCGAGCCGCCATAGCTGAGCAGCCACGGATCGGTCAGCAGGATGCCGAGGTCGAGTTCTGCGACGTCGTGCACCACGAGATCCGCGCCCGCGGCGGCCAGGCCATCCGGACGCAGCCTGCGATCGATCCCGACCACCAGCCCGAACCCGCCCGCGGCACCGGCTTGCACGCCCGAAGGCGCGTCCTCGATGACGACCGCTCGGGCCGGCGGCACCCCGAGGCGGCGGGCCGCTTCGAGGAAGAGTGCCGGGTCGGGTTTGCCCGGCAGCGAGAGCATTTCGGCGACGGTCCCGTCGATGATGACGTCGAACAGGTCGGTGAGGCCCGCGGCGGCCAGGATGGCGTGCGCGTTGCGGCTGGCGGTGACCAACCCCGCGGGTACGCCACCGGCCCGCAGTCGACACACCAGGTCGACTGTTCCGGGAAATGCGTGAACGCCTTGTTCCGCAATGAGATTCAGGAAGATCGTATTCTTGTGGTTGGCCAGGCCGTGTGCCGTCCACGCGTCGTCAGGGTCATCGTCACTGCCGAGTGGCAGGGTGATGCCCCGGGAGGACAAGAATGCGGTGACTCCGTCGACCCGGGCTCGGCCATCGACGAAGCGGCTGTAGTCCTCGTCGTCGAACGGACGGGTCGGCACGGTCGTGGCCAGCCTGCTATCCCGCAACACGGTGTCGAACAACTGTTTCCACGCTGTGGCATGGACGGTGGCGGTGTCGGTGACCACACCGTCCATGTCGAACAGCACGGCATCGTAGGGTGGCCGGGCGCCGAGCGGTCCGGACGCCGCGCTGTGGTCCATAGCTGACTCGGCTTCCGTGGTTAGCCTGCCTGAGCGTCGGCCGGCAGATCGGCAACCGCTGTGCTGCCACGTTCGGCGCGCTGCTTGATGCCGATCAGCATCTTGCGCTCCATTATCCAGCTGCCCGGCTCCATGATGAGCCGGTTGAACAGTCTGGTCGGCAGGCCGGATTCGGGGAGGGTGATTCGGTTGCGGCTCACCAGCCGGGTTCCCTCGGTGCTCGGATAGAGCCCGAATGCCCATACCCAGTGTCCGTCTGCGGACGCGAAGACGAGGGCCCGCTCGGGATCGATGATGGCCGCTCGCATGCGCGGACCATTCTCGCCGAGCGCGAAAGTGTCACCCACGGTGAGGTTTTGGAACTGTGGCAGGATCTCGTCCGCGCTGTGCATGTTCAGCCCGAGCAGGTTCTCGATCCAGTCGTAGGTATAGGCGCCACCCCGGCCGGGACCGAGTTGGACCAGCCACGGCCAGATCGCCGCCGGAGTCGCGGCGATCGTGATCGCCCTCGTGGCAACGATGTCCGGCTCGGCGAGCAATTCGTCACCGGGCATCGCGCGGGCGACCTCGTCGGTAGTCGCACCCCAGGTGAGACACCGACGGCGCAAGATCATCTGATAGCCCGCTGCCAATCCGGCCAGGTACGTCGCGGTTCCTACGGCGAGCGCTGTCTTTGTTTTCATGAGCTGATTCCCGTGTGTTCGGCCAAGAGGATGCGGTGGGCTTCCTGGGCGGCGGTTGCGGTTCGGTCACTGTCCGGTTCGGTGTCCGGGAGTGCTTCCAGTCCACGCGCGAGCACCGTGACCGCCTCGGAAAGGGTCTGCAGGCGGTCGGCGAGGTCGGTGAGTCGGTTCTCCACCGTTTCTTCGTCGTTCGGTCCGGGCGAGACGCCGAGCAGGACGCGATTCAGCGTGACGGGCAGTCGAGAGAAGAGATGCTCGAGCAGGCCGGGGGAGAGCAGATCACGGAACGCGTCGGTGACTATCCACATCAGACCTACCGATTCGTCGTCGGTAATGCCTGCCGCGCAGGCGAATTCGGCGAGCACGGTGTTCACGTCATGCGACGCCGGGGTGCGGCCGGGCACCCAGCCCTCGAAGTATGCGCCACGCAGCAGTTCGGGCAGCTGTGCGCTGAGGTGCGCGGCGGCATGCGGCTCGAGGCGGTCTCGCACGGTGTGCAGCCAAGCACGGGTGGCCCGGTAGGCGAAGGTGCGATCGTCGGTGGCCATGGCGTGGGCGACGTGGCGTAACCAGACGTTGGCGGAATGGACGGCAGGGGCGAAGGGGTCTCGGGTATGTGACACGGTGGGTCCTCGGTCAGTCCTGGTGCGTGACCAGGACGGGGCAATGTGCGTGTTGGACAAGGAAATTGCTGGTCGATCCGAGCAGCAGGCCGGTGAACGCGCCGTGCCCGCGAGTGCCGACGACGATCAGCTGGGCGGAGCCGGACAGGTCCATCAATGGCCGGACCGGCCCGCCGGGGTGGATCTGCCGGGTGACCCGCACGTCGGGATACTTTTCCTGCCATCCGGCGAGGCGCTCGGCGAGCAGGGCATGCTCGGCGTTCTCGATGTCGGCCTCGACGAGGGTGAGATCGGGCTTCCCCGCGAATCCGTCGAAATTCCAATCACTCCACGCATGTACGACGATCAGTTCGGCGTTGCGGTCCGAGGCTTCGGCGAAGGCCGCCGCGATCGCGATGTCGCCGGCGGCACTGTTGTCGGTGCCGACCACGACGGGCCCGGTGAGCCTGATCGACGGTTCGGTTCCGGTGCCGCGGACCACGATCGCGGGTCCATGCGCGTGGCTGGTGACAGCGAGCAGGGTGGAACCCAGATGCGCGAAGGTCCCCGCGTTACCGGTCACCCCGAGCGCGACCAGATGCGCCGTGCGGGATGCCTCCATCAGTAGCTCGGCGGCGTTCGCGTCCGAAATTTGGTTGGTGACAGTGAGTTCCGGGCCGAGCTCGAGTGCGAGTCGGCGTGCGTCGCCCACGATCTTGTGGCCGCGCTGGTGGATGGATTCGGTGATCGGAGCGATCATCGCGTCGTGGTGGGCGAGCGTCGCGCGGGTGGCGGCGAGGTCGAGGCCGTGCACGATGAGCAGTTCCCGGCGGCGGTGGACAGCGGTGTGCGCGGCCCAGCGGACAGCGAGGTCCGAGCCATCCGAACCATCGACGCCGACCACAATGACCGCCGATGCCAGACGGTGTCGATCGCTGCTGTGCGGAGTGTTCATATCGGTTGTCCTCGGAACGTGGGGGTCGAAGGCTTGCGCGCGCGAAGTGCTGCGTGCGGGTTGAGCGCGGTCATTACGGAGTCGTGCGGGAGACCATCACTTTGAGTGCGCCGGTCTCCCCGGCGTGGGCGAAAACCTCATAGGCGCTAGGGAATTCGCTCATCTCGAAGCGGTGGGTGATCATCGGCGTCGGGTCCAGCTGGCCGGTGCGGATCAGTTGGATCAGGGTGGGTGTGGAGTTGGTGTCGACCAGACCGGTGGTGATGGTCAGGTCGCGGATCCAGATCCGTTCCAGGTGTAGGTTGGCGGGGGTGCCGTGTACGCCGATATTGGCGACGTGGCCGCCCGGGCGAACGAGATCGACTGCGAGCTCGAAGGTTTCGGGTACCCCGACGGCTTCCATGACAACATCGGCACCGAGCTCGTCGGTCAGCTGGGCGATGCGGGCGCGGACGTCTTCGTGGCGGCTGTCGAGGGTGATGTCCGCGCCGAACTTGGCGGCGGCCGCCAGCCGGCTGTCGACCACGTCGACGACGACGATACGGCCTGGGCTGTACAGCCGCGCGGTCATGATCGCGGCCAAGCCGATCGGGCCTGCCCCGATGATGACGACCACGTCGCCGGGCCGGACCCGGCCGTTGAGCACGCCGACTTCGTGGCTGGTCGGCAGGATATCGGCCAGCATCAGCATCTGTTCGTCAGTGACGCCATCGGGAATCGGGTGGGTGGACATGTCGGCGAAGGGCACGCGAACCGATTCGGCTTGGGTGCCGTCGATCAGGTGGCCGAGAATCCAGCCGCCGCCGCCCAGGCATTGGCCGTAGCGGCCTTCCTTGCAGAATCGGCACGCACCGCAAGCCGAGATGCACGAGATGAGTACGCGGTCACCGACTTTGCGGGTGTGCACACCTGAACCGACCGCGGTCACCGTGCCGACCGCCTCGTGGCCGAGGATTCGGCCAGGGGTGACTTCAGGTACGTCGCCTTTGAGGATGTGCAGGTCGGTCCCGCAGATCGTAACTGCGTCCACCCGGACGATCGCGTCGGTGCTGTGCTGGATCTCGGGGTCGGGGACCTGCTCCCAGGAGGGTTGGCCTGGTCCACGAAAAGTCATGGCGTACATGGGTTTGTCCTCCGGTGGCAGGTGGTCAGTTCGGTGGGCGGGCGATGATGATCGGGCAGTCGGCGCCGTGCAGCACGGCCTGGCTGACCGATCCGAGCGTCATTCCCGGGAAGCCGCCATGGCCATGGCTGCCGACGACAAGCAGCTGAGCGAGCGCGGTGGTACCGAGCAGGCATTTGGCCGGGCGTGCTTCCGCGACGAGCCGGGATACTCGGACATCGGGATACTTCTCCTGGTAGCCGGCGATGGTCTCGGCGAGCAGCGTCTCGGCTTCTTCTTGCATGTCGGAGCGCGAGGTGTAGCGGTTGAATTCCGACCAGGTGAGCACCGCGAGGAGCGGTGCACCACGGCGGGACGCTTCATCGAAAGCGATATCGAGCGCGTGCGCCCCGCTGGCGGAGCCGTCGACACCGACAACCACCGGTCCGTGGGCGCTGACCGGCGCGTCGTCCTGGGCTGCGGGGACCACCGCTACCGGGCAAAATGCGTGCCTGGCCAGTGATGTGCTCACCGATCCGAGCAGACCCCGGCGGATGGCGCCGTAGCCGTGTGTGCCGACGACGAGCAGGCGCGCATCCGCGGACCGGTCGCGCAGTACTGGAATCGATGGCGCTTCGACAACGAACGTGCTGATGTCGATCTCGCCGATCGGGGCGGCCGCCGCCGCGGCGGCTTCGCGGGCCGTGGCGGTGATGACGGCGCCCGATTGCCGGTAGGCGTCGTAGTCGATGTGGGTGAAGCCGAGTCCCGGTCCGAAGTCGATCGGGGCGTCGATGGCATGCACGATGTGCAGCGGTGCGCCGTGCCGAGCCGCGTCGCGGGCGGCCCAGCGCACGGCGTCGGTGGCGGCAGCGGAGCCGTCGGTGCCGACCAGGACCGGCGGGTTGATGGCGTTGGGAGACATGCGATTCGGGCCTTTCTGAAGTGAGCAGTGACCGGTCAGTGCGAGTGGACGACCAGCACCGGGCAATGGGCGCGCTGGACCAGGGCATTGCTGGTCGATCCGAGCAGCAGGCCGCGGAATCCGCCACGGCCACGGCTGCCGACCACGAGAAGCTGTGCGGCCTTGGACCACTCGATCAGGTAGTGGCGTGGTCCGGACAGATAGATCTCACGGGTGACCGTGACATCGGGGTACTTCGCTTGCCAGCCTGCGAGCTGCTCGGCGAGCATCGCGCGCGCCTTGGCCTCGATGGCGGGATCGGCGATGGCGCCCCGGTGTCCGGTGAATCGGTCGAGGCGCAGATCGCTCCACACGTGCACGGCGACCAGCGGAGCGTTTCGTTCGCTTGCTTCGGCAAAAGCGGCTCCGACGGCCTCTTCGCTGACCGAGCTGCCGTCGATACCGACCACCACGGGGCCGGCGCTGTTGGTGGGCAGCTCGGTGCCGCGAACGACCACGATCGACCCGTGGCCGTGACTGGCCACCGCCAGCAGGGTGGACCCGAGATGGCGGATCGTTCCGCCTTCGCCCGACGCACCGATGGCGACCAGACGCGCTGACGCGGAGCGTTCGATCAGCAGGCGTGCCGGATTATCCTCGGAGACTTCGGTTTCCACGATCAGCGTGGGATCGATGGTCAGCGCCAGCGTGCGCGCCGAAGCCACCAAGTCCGCGCCTTGTTTGCGGATCGAGTCGATCACCGCGGGAACCATCAGGTCGTAGCTACCCATAACGCCGCGCGTCGCGGCGAGATCGAGGCCGTTGACGATGAGCAGTCGGCGATTGCGATGCGATGCCGACTGGGCGGCCCAGCGCACGGCGAGATCGCCGGCTTCCGAGCCGTCGACGCCGACAACCACCGGGGCGGTGGCGATTCGGTGCGGATCATCGTGTTGCTGGGTGGTCATTGTCTAGCCCTTCGGGTCCGTTGTCGGTTTCAGTGCAGGTGCGCGATGCGGTCGTGCTCGGTGAAGGCGAGGAGTTCGGCCCAGGCGCGGGCTCGTGCCGATTCGCCTTCGCTGAGTGGTCCGGTCATCCCGTCGACGAGGAAGTCCATCGGCTCGTCGGCAAGCTGGTAACCCAAGCGGCGCAACCGTTTTCCCACGGCGTGCGCGGCGGATCCGGGCAACCACGGCGGTTTGGCGACTTTGGTGCCGAATGCGGCAGCCCGGCTGCCCGCAGGTGCGGGCAGCGCCGCATCGAGCCATTCCCGAATGCCGATGTCGAGGGCGATGGGCGCGTCGGTGCGGTCGGCGGCGTCGAGTCTGGTTCGCTGCCTACTCAATCCGAAGGCGTGCGTCGGGCCACCGACCACCAGCAGATCGACAGAAGGCGCGGGCGTGCTCGCGGCCTCGCACACACTCAGCACCTCCACGGTGCCGTGGGTACGCAGCCCCGCCGCGATGGCCTCGGCGATGGCGGCGGTATTGCCGAACATGGATTCATAAACGACTTGTGACCGCATCTCGGTCTCCTCATTTACCAGCGGAAACTGTTCGAATGTGACGCTACGGTCGGGTCAAGCGGCGGCACAGTGCCGAACCGACGCTTACCAAGGGACCTTCGGCCATCGGTGGGTGAGGGCCTGACGTCCCTGGTCCGGAAGTCGTGATCGGTGACTTTCGGCCGTCTCGTCCGACCGCGAAGCGCACAATGCTGGAACAGTGCTGGCACGTTTCCTGCCGGGTCTACGGCAATTCGAGGGTTACCAGCGGGCGTGGCTTCGGCCCGACGTGGTCGCCGGTATCACGGTGGCCGCATACCTGATTCCGCAGGTCATGGCGTACGCGACCGTCGCGGGACTGCCACCGGTGGTGGGTCTGTGGGCGGCGATCGGGCCGCTGGCGGTCTATACGCTGCTCGCTACCTCGCGGCAGCTGTCGGTCGGGCCGGAGTCGACGACGGCGTTGCTCACCGCGGTGGCGTTGGCACCACTCGCGCTCGGCGATCCTGCCCGGTATGCCGCGCTCGCGGCGGTGCTCGCCCTGCTGGTCGGCGGCCTGTGCCTGGTGGCAGCGGTGGCCAGGCTCGGGGTGCTGGCGGACCTACTGTCCAAACCGGTGTTGGTCGGCTATCTGGCGGGTACCGCGGCCATGATGATCTCGGGTCAGCTCGGACGCGTCACCGGAATTCCGGTCGGCGGGGAATCCTTGCTCGCGCAACTGCGTTCGTTCTCGGCGCACCTCGACCAATGGCATTGGCAGACCAGCGCGCTCGCCGCTGCCGTGTTGAGCGGTTTGTGGCTGCTGGCCTGGCGCGCACCACGGGTGCCGGGCCCGTTGCTGGCGGTCCTGCTTGCCACCGGTGTCGTCGCTGTCTTCTCGTTGCAGCGCTTCGGTATCCGAGTAGTCGGGTCGGTGCCGGCCGGTATTCCAGTGCCCGGTCTGGCCGGGGTTGCGGCCGCGGACATCGGGGCTCTGATCCTGCCCGCCGTGGGTATCGCCGTCGTCGGCTTCTCCGACAATGCGCTTACCGCAAGAGCTTTCGCCGCGCGGCACGCTGAACAGGTCGATGCGAATACCGAACTCGCGGCGCTGGGTGCCACCAATGTGGCGGCCGGACTGATGCACGGGTTTCCGGTGAGTTGCAGCGGTAGCCGGAC
Organism: Nocardia sp. CA-128927; assembly: GCF_050955855.1. NCBI lineage: Bacteria > Bacillati > Actinomycetota > Actinomycetes > Mycobacteriales > Nocardiaceae > Nocardia > Nocardia sp. CA-128927. The sequence goes on from NZ_CP192087.1 coordinate 3,064,464, forward strand.
CACGATCGCGGATGTCATGGGTGCGCGTACCCAGCTGTATTCCGTTGTCACACTGGGTGGTGTGCTCGCGGTGCTGTTCGGTGCCCGGGGCATCCTGGCTGCCTTTCCGACTGCCGCGCTAGGCGCATTGGTGATCTATGCGGCATCCCGGCTGATCGATCTGGCCGAGTTCCGGCGGATCGCCCGATTCCGCCGCAGTGAGCTGATGCTTGCACTCGGCACCGTTGCCGCGGTGCTCGCCTTCGGTGTGCTGTACGGCGTGCTGGTGGCGATCGCGCTGTCGGTCTTCGATCTGCTTCGGCGGATCGCCCGCGGGCACGACGCCGTCCTCGGCTTCGTGCCAGGGCTCGCGGGTATGCACGACATCGATGACTATCCGGACGCGAAACCGATTGCCGGGCTGGTGGTTTACCGCTATGACGCGCCGCTGTGCTTTGCCAATGCCGAGGACTTCCACCGCAGTGCCCTCGCCGCCGTCCGCTCGTGGAACGAGCAGGGCGGCGAGCCGGTGCGGTGGTTCGTGCTCAACGCCGAAGCAAATGTCGAAGTCGATCTGACCGCCCTCGACGCGGTCGAACAGCTGCGCGCGGACCTGGCCGCGCAGGGCATCGTGTTCGCGATGGCGCGAGTCAAGCAGGACCTGCGCGACGACCTCGACGCATCCGGGCTCACCGCGGCAATTGGCGAAGGCCGTCTGTATCCGACGCTGCCCACTGCCGTCGCGGCCTTCCGCGTAGACCCGAAGACGGGGCCACACGGCCCCGCCACCGGGTGACCTTCTTCTCTGCCGATATGCCAGGCCGAGCGGGATGCTCGAACTAGACAGCAGACGCCGCCGAAAACGAGGTGAATGGCGATGTCGGAGAACGTGATCATCCCGATCTACGCGTCGTGGCAGCAAGTGATCTGCTGGTGGTCGCGGCAGCCGTGGAGCCCTAACCCGTTGCTGCGTACCTCGGATCGGTTCGAAGCTTTGCTGCGGCTCGTCGCGGTGCTCGCCGTGGTTGTGGCGGTGCCCGTGGCGGGCGCGCTCGGCACCGCGGCCTACACCGAGAGTGCGGCGCAGATTCGCGCCGAGAACGCGACGAAGCACAGCGTCATCGCCGTGCTCATCGAGGAATCGGCGAAGTCGGCGGTGCACGAGTTCCAAGCGAACGTTCGGTGGGACGACAACGGCCGTCCCGGCACCGCGGTCGTGCCCGTGCGCCGCGGCCTGCAGGCCGGTGACCACGTCACGGTGTGGTTGGGACCTGACGGCGCGCCGACGACGGAACTGCGCCCGACGACGGCGGCCGCGATGACGGGTATCGGTGTCGGTGTCGTCACGTTCGTCGGCACGTGGTTCACGAGCTGGTGTCTGGTGCGCGGCACCGGATGGCTGCTCGACGCGCGTCGCAATGCCCGCTGGGCGCACGAGTGGCGGCAACTCGGCCGTCCGATCAGAGAGGACAGGCAATGATGTATTGGTACGCGGACGGCCCACAGTGGTGGATGTTCGTCCTCTTGATTCTGATCGTGGTTCCGCTGTGGATCATCGCGGCCGTAGCGATAATCTCGTTCAGCAGGTTCGACCGCGGGACGCAGACACCGCCGAGCGATTCGCCGCGGCTGTCCCCGGAAGCGCTGCTCACCGAGCGCTTTGCCAGCGGCGATGTCGATGAAACCGAATACCTGCATCGCCTTGCGGTTTTGCGGCCTACGGCCGAGAAACCCGTTGACGCCCATCACTGATTTCGAGTTCGAATCGAAAGGGACCGGCATGTCCATCGAAAGCTCTTCGCAGCCAACACAACTCGACGACGCGATCATTGCCGCCGTCGACGGATCGGTGATCTCGTACCAGGCCGTGGCCTGGGCCGCGGTCGAAGCCGGACTGCATCACTGCCGACTGCACCTGGTGACCTCGATGGGAATCGAAGCCAGCCTCGGCGTCGGCATGTCCGTGGGCGAAGCCGACGTGGAGTGGTTGCGCAAGGACAGCGAGCGAATCCTGACCGAGGCCACCCGGATCGCGCGCACCGCGGCACCCGGCGACGAACCGCGGATCACCACCGAGGTGTCGGTCGAGGCGATCATCCCGCTGCTGATCGAACGGTCCGCATACGCCAGGATGCTGGTCGTCGGTAGCCGCGGGATGGGCGCGTTCCGCCGCGGCGTGCTCGGGTCGGTCAGCACCGCCACCACGCACCATGCGCATTGCCCGGTTGCGGTGATCCACGGAAACCCGGCGATCGACGCGGTTTCGGCGACTCAGCCGATCCTGGTCGGGGTCGACGGCACCAGCAACAGCGTTGCGGCCCTCGACCTCGCCTTCGAGGAGGCGTCGCGGCGCAAGGTCGGCCTGACCGCGCTGCACGCGTGGAGCGACGTCAGCGGACTCGACGTGCCGGTCGCCGGTTGGGACGGGGCGCAAGAATCCGCGCAGGCGACCCTGGCCGAGGCCCTCGCCGGCCACACCGAGCGCTACCCCGACGTCACGGTGCGCCGAATCGTGTTGGCCAACAGGCCGGTTCGCGCACTGCTCGATGAATCGGCCAACGCCCAACTGATCGTCGTCGGCAGCCACGGGCGCGGCGGCTTCACCAGCATGGTGCTCGGCTCGACCAGCAACGCGTTGCTGCATTCGGTCGAGGTCCCGATGATCGTCGTCCGCGAGCGCGCGTAAGCACCGACCGGTACCTGCGCGGAGATCAGTCGTGACCAACCGGGTTCGGGAGCGATGATTTCCGCAACTGTCTCTCGTCTACACATTCGGAGCAGATCCATCCGAGCCACCGGGAGGAAAACCATGACCGAACAGACCACTAGCGCACTGCCCCCAGTCGTCGACCAGCAGACGTGGCAGGCCGCGCTCGACGATCTGCGTGTGCGGGAGAAGGCCGCTACTCGTGAACTCGATGCCATCGCGGCCCAGCGCCGCAGGCTGCCGATGGTCGAGCTGCCGGACTACACGTTGATCGGTCCGAGCGGCCCCACTCGACTGGTCGACGTATTCGACGGGCGCTCCCAACTCATCGTCTACAACCACATGTGGTCCGACGGCGCGGAGTGGCAGTGCGGCGGCTGTACCGGGCTCACGTCGCAGTACGTCCGGCTGGGTGTCCTCGACAACTACGATGCCCGCTTTGTCATCGTCACCAACGGGCCCATTCGAGAAGCGTTGGCCTACAAGGCCAAAGTCGGCAACACGATGGACTGGTACTCGTCGTCGGAAAGCTCGTTCGGCGCCGACGTAGACGCGCCGCCCGGCGCAGGTTTCGCGGTGAATGTGTTCCTCCGCGACGGCGACAAGGTCTACCGCACCTGGCACACCAACGGCCGCGGTACCGAACAGCTCAGTTACACCTTCGCGTTGATCGACCTCCTGCCGTGGGGCCGCCAGGAGGAATGGCAGGAGTCACCCGACGGTTGGCCGAAGTCGCCGACCTACTCCAAATGGCTGGACTCGCCTGACGTCGCCCGGCTCTACGGCCCGAACGGAGACGTGTAGCGAGGTCAGGGTTGGGCGGTGATGGTTTTCCAGAAACCGCAGCGGTGGTCGGCGTCGAAAGCGGCCGTCGAGATCGGGCCGGTGGCATCTGGTTTGAACGACATCAGCTGTGAGTCAGCGCTGGTGTAGCCGGGCATCGGGGGCAGTCCTGCGGGGTTGGGGTTGCCGGTGACGACGAAGCGGGTCCAGTAGCGCACCAGTTGATCGGCGAGGTCGTGTTGGGCGGGGGTCGGCGCCGAATCGCTGAGTGGGGTGCTCATCTGCCACATATAGAACAGTTCGCTGGCGTGGAAGGCGCCCAGCGGGAACGTACTCGGTGGCCCGGGTGGGGTGGGATCGGCGAATTCGTAGCCGAAGGTGGGTCCGTTGCCCGCGAGTTCTGGGGTTTGGCCGCGGACGATGCAGGCAGCCTGATCGCTGGCTGCCCGGGTCAGCGCCATGATCGGCTGCGGGTATCTCTCAGCTGGGTATTCGGCCGTGACCGCCGCGGTTCGGTCCTCGTCGATCGGGAAGTCGCTGTCGCGGGTTATCTCGGTGAGCGCCTGCGGGTATCGGTCGGCGGTCAGGGTCGGCCCGCCCGGTCTGCCGTAAGCCAGCCAGCTGAACAGTGCTGTTTCGTCGTGGTTGGCACCGGTGATCACCGGAACCTTGGCCAGGGCACCGGCTTTCAACGCCTGAAGCGGGCTGCGCGGCAGAAATGGGGTCCCGACAGTCCCGGTGGGGTTCCCGGTTTGCGCGGCGAGGATGGCCGAGGTGTCGAGGCTGCGCAGGCACGCCGCGACGGTGGCGGGCTCACCGCAGCCGAGGGCAGTCGCGGCGGCGTCGGCGGCGCTTTCGGCGTCTTGTTTGGGCTGCCACGGCAAACACGCCCCGGATTGCATGATCGCGCCGCGGAACAGTCCCGCGGAGGCGGGTGCGGCCAGATGGGTACATACCGAGTTCGAGCCCGAGGATTCCCCGGCGATGGTGACCTTGGCCGGGTCACCCCCGAACGCCGCGATATTGCGCTGCACCCATTTCAGCGCGAACTGCTGATCCTGGAAACCGTAGTTCCCGACGTCACCGTTGGTGTCTTCGAAGGCTTTGTCGGCCAGGAAGCCCAGCGTCCCGAGGCGGTAGTTGATCGTGACCACGATCATCGGTCCTTCGGGACCGGTCATGAACTTCTGCGCGCCGTATTCGCCGCCACCGCCAGTGAGCAGCGAGCCGCCGTGGATCCACACCAGTACCGGCAGGTCGGTGACCGCGTCGGCGGGGGCCCAGACGTTGAGGGTCAGGCAATCCTCGGTCGTCGACCCCGATTCCTCGCCCCAACCTGCCGGTTGCGGGCATCGGGGTCCGGGGGCGTCGGCCGGACGAACCCCCTCCCAACTCGCCGGGGCCGTCGGTGCGTGCCAGCGCAACTCGGCCACCGGTGGGGCGGCGTAAGGGATGCCCGTGAACTCGCGGTAGCCGCTCGGGTCGACTTTGCCGCGCACCGAACCTGAATCGATGCGCACCACCTCCGGGGCAGTTTGTTTCGGTGGGCTCGTGCATCCCGTGAGGATGGCGGTGCTTGCTACAGCGGCGGCTAGCAATAGCGCTGCCGCGCATCGGCGGAAACTTCCGGTCATGCCAAGGCTCTCCACGACGGGAACGAACCGTGTATCGACGCGAACATTACCGCGGGGATCTCCCGGAGGATCAGTTTCGTCTCGTCGCGCCATGGGTGCGCTCAGGGCGGCCGTCCAATGTGATTGCAGCTCAAGCACTTCACGTACCAGATCCCCCGATGGCATACGGGCGATGTTACGCCCGGAGCGGTGTCAACCACGGTGGTCTGTTCACGCAGCAGCGCGGACAGCTGGGGTTTCGACAGACCAGGGTCGTGGTGGGAGCCTCCCGATAAGTGCCTGCTGACCAGCAAGGTGAGCACGGCAGCACCGGCCGGAGCCAGCGCGGTGTGTGCCGTCCAGAACGCCGAGGTCACCCGGCCGAGCAACCGATCCGGCGTCACCACTTGCCGCAGCGACATGGACGAGATCCCCGCCGCGCCCATGCCGAAGGTGTAGCAGAGTACTGACACCGCGATCAGCCAGATTTGGGTGGACAGTCCGAGCAGAGCGATCGCCACCCCGCAGCAGATATAGGAACCGAGCCAGCACGCGCCGAACCCGAACGAGCGCCGCAGCAGCGGAGTGAGCGCCGCGGCGAGCACGGTGCCGACCACCGCTTGTTCCTGCCCGAGCGCGTGCCGGAGATCGAAGCTGATCATATCGGTCATGCCGAGACTGAAGAAGGTGACCACGGGTTCTGATCATCTCGTCGGGCGAGGGCTGAATGCTGTCCTGCGCCAACAGATTCGGGATGTCACGCGGGGGGACGGTCGACCGCACCCCACACACTGGGCATTCCAGATAGTGGTCGGTGCTCAGGGCAAAGAGCGGGACGGATTTCGTCGGAGGAGCGCCCGCCGCACAGAAAAGCAGAGTTAGGCGTTCGCCGAAAAGTCCCTTCCTGTGGGCCATTTCGACTACCTGAGCTCGGCCGATGGCAATTGCTGATCATGTTCGCTACGCGCGTGGAGAATCTTCGGAACTCCTCGGAGTGTGCGGTGATCGACGGCTCAGTCGCCGGTCGCCGAGCATCTGGGGATCGATAGCAGCGTGGTTGTGCGGGGCTGTTCCTGGCGCTGTACGAGCAGCAGACCGCCCATCTCCTCGACGCGATCAGCACGACCCCGCAGGCGAATGACACGGCGATGCAGGAGTATGTGCCTGCTTTTCTCGAGACGATCCCGCAGGATCGCCGGTGGCATCTGGTCAACTCCGAATTCGCCCTGCACGCGCTGCGTGACCCCGCCGCGGCCGCCGTCTTGGTCGAGGCGACTACGCGCTTGCGCGCTCGGATGAGCAGCCGCATCGACGACGTACTGAGCGCGGCGGGACTACGGCTCACCGTGCCCACCGACACTGTCGTCCGCTGGTTGTTCGCTGTCCGCAACGGTGGGTTCACCCAGGCATACCTCGAGCCCGATCTCCTGCACCCAACTGAGCTGCTCGACCAGCTCGCGCAACTACTCCTCGTCGTCGCCACTCGAGCGGCCGACCACGATTAGCGCCTACTGCACGTCACCCAGCAAACCCCCAGGCTTCACCCAATAGAGACTTCAAAGTTATCAATCCTCGGTGTGCTGATAATTGTCGATGTAAGCCACGGTGAATACCGGGCGCTGCATTCCCGTGGTTGGTTTAAGTCAGTGCTTAACTGAAAAGTCTTGGGCGGCATCATGTGCGGTCTCGTCCTATGCTTCGCGCATCCGAAATGTAGCTTCGAGTCGCATCCAAGGGCAGACATGCGAATACTGGGCAAACGCTTGGGATCACCTGATCCCAAGCGTCACCTATGGGTTTTAGGTTTCATCGCACCGGCGACCGCGCTGCTGCCCTCTCAGCTGGTGTTGCGCACGGGCTCTCCGGTCTTCTGGTGGAGCGGTCCGATGATTGTGTTCATCGTTATCCCGATGTTGGATTGGATGGTGGGGGAGGACGGCAACAATCTGCGCGACGAGGAGTACGAGGAGCTGTCGAACGACCGGTTCTACCGGTGGTGCACGTTCCTGTTCCTGCCGGTCCAGCTGATCGGCCTGGTCGTCGCGTGCGCCATGTGGTCCGGTCACGAGTTGAGTGTGGTGGACAAGCTCGGGCTGGCGGTGACGGTGGGTTTCGTGAGCTTTATCGGTATCAACGCCGCGCACGAATTGGGGCATCGGGTCGAGAAACTGGAGCGGTGGCTGTCGAAAATCGCCCTGGCACAGTCGGGTTACGGCCACTTCACCGTCGAACACAATCGGGGACATCACGTATGGGTGGCCACACCCGGCGATCATTCGAGTGCGCGGTACGGTGAATCGCTCTGGGAGTTCTTGCCGCGCTATCTGATCACCGGCTTCCGCGCCGCGATCAGGCTGGAGGGGGAGCGGCTACGCCGAAAGGGCCAGGGGTGGTGGAGTATTCACAACCAAATCCTGCAGACCTGGTCGATTACCGTGGTGCTTTTCGGCGGACTGCTCGCCGTATTCGGCTGGCGGATATTGCCATTCCTGTTACTGCAGGCCGTGCTCGGCATGGCGTTACTCAAGACGATCGGCTACATCGAACATTACGGGCTGCTACGCGAGCGGAAGCCCAACGGTTCATGGGCTCGCTTCTCGCCCAAGGACAGCTGGGACTGCGACTGGCTGGTCACCAATGTCTTCATCTTCAATGTGCAGCGGCACAGCGATCACCACATCAATACCGGACGCCGGTATCAGACTCTGCGCAATTCCGAAGAGGCGCCACGACTTCCGGCCGGATACATCACCATGGTCGTGTGCGCGGCGATTCCGCCGCTGTGGCGGCGCGTGATGGATCCGCGGGTGCTCGCGCACTACCAAGGCGATATCACCAAGGCCAACATCCAGCCCCGTAAACGAGCCAAAATCCTGGTGGCCCACGGACGCAACGAACTGAACGAGCAATTGTCGAACCCGGTGAATCAGCAGGTTCAGCCGACCTGCGTTCCGGTGGCGTCGGCTGCGTCGGCCGTTGACTGCGGGGTGATTCCGGCGGAGCGTTCGAGCAGCTTGCCCTTGTGGAACAGCGCGCGGGCGCGGACCGGAGCGACGAGCTAGGTAGACGTCCAAGAGCCTGGAGTGTGGCTTCGGTGCGGACGTGCCGGCCGAACAGCTGTAGCTGGAAGGCCATTCTCTGGTCGCCCCGAAGTTACCGGTCGGCTGTGATGTAGCCCACAGGGCTGAGTTGGCACATGCAGTTATATTGCAGCTATCGCTGATGAAGGGTGTCCGACTATCGGAAACCCCTATGCAGACAAGGCGGTGGCTCGATGACTGGCGGTAGATCGCTGATTCTGGCCTGGTGGCGTGACCGGGTCGATTACCGCTGGTTGGTCGAGGTCCTCGACTATCACGGCGCCCTCGGCTTGGTGAAGTTCATGCTCGGCGCCGGCGGCGCGGTCATGTGCCTGGTCACTGCGTTGTCGGTGATCTCGAACATCGGACCGCGCAACGCTTTCTTCGCGATCGGATGCTGGCTGATCGTGATCATGACCGCGCTGTGGGCGTTGCGCTGGTGGTTGTTGCCCTGGCCCGGCCGAGCGGAATCGCTGCTCTGGTGTGTAGGCGCGGACATCGCCATCACCTTCGGCGCGATAGCCGCCGAGAACCGCCTCTACGGCGCCTTGGTGGCGACACTGCTGACCGTTCCCGGCATGTACCTGGGGGCATTCCACGGACAGCGCTTCCTCGCCGCCCATGTCGCCTGGTCACTGATATCGGTCGTCACGCTGGTCGCCCTGCTGATCCTCGACGATCCCGTCCACACCGGCGCCGCCGCCGGTGATCTGCGCCTCGGCCTCGCCATCACGCTGATCTCGGTGTCACTCAACGTAGTCGGGCTACCGACGGCACAATTCTGCCGCTGGGTATGGCGATTGAACGCCATCTTGGACCCACTCACCATGCTGCTGAACCGGCGCGGACTCGACTATCACCTTTGGCGATACCTCGGCCCCCGCCAACGGGGCACGATCTACATCGCCAGCCTGGATCTGGACAGATTCAAACTCGTCAACGACACCTTCGGCCACCCGTTCGGCGACCAAGTCCTGCAACAAGCCGCAGACCGTCTACGCACGGCGGTCGCCCCCGACGCCCTTGTCGCACGTACCGGCGGCGAAGAATTCGTCGTCGTCGGCTATCTCGGCGACACCGAGCCGCTTCGGATCGCCGAACAACTCCGCCGTGCCATCGAAACCATCCCCGACCTACCTGTCCCGATCACCGCCAGCGTCGGCCTCGCCACCATCCGACCTTCCCCCACCCCCGATCCCTCCGCCGGGCAATACGCGCTGCGCCATTCGGATTCCGCAATGTATCGAGCAAAACGCATGGGCGGCAACTCAATCGCGGTCGCCGAACCGACCGACGGCGATTCGAGCGCAACTCGTCGGTAGGGAAGTCGCGTATGCACGCCTATCCGGCAAGGTGCGGAATTCTGCGCTAGAACAACCCGGAATTCGAGTTACCCCACAGGTGGAGTCCCCGTTGATGATCCGGCAATTGGCGTCGAGTGAATTCCGCTACCCCGTCGGTGGTAGGGGAAATCAGGTAGCTCGAATCCTCCATCAGTGGGATTCGCAAAGGGCAGTGCGATTTCTACGGTGATAGTTGCGAACCCCGACCGCGGTGGTGGGGTGCATGCGGACGGGAATCACTGTGGGTGCGAGCTTGGTGTGTCGAATGGCGGCTGCAACGGCCGCGGTGGTGACCGGGGTGATCACCGGAGCTGGAATGTCGGCGGCGGTGCCGACCGAGACGATCCCCGCGGCCGGTGTGCAGCGGTTCTACCACCAGCAGTTGACCTGGCAGCCGTGCCACGACGACGCGCTGGACCAGGCCGGTGCACAGTGCGCGGAGGTGCGGGTCCCGCTGAATTACGCTGCGCCCGAGGGACGGACGATCGCCATCGCGATCTCCCGGATCCGGGCCGCCGTGCCCGCGGCCCGGCGCGGCGCGATGATGACCAACCCGGGTGGCCCCGGCGGTGCCGGACTGAGCTTCATCGTGGAGGCCAGTTCGTTCATGCCGCCCGAATTCCACGACAACTACGACTTGATCGGGATGGACCCGCGCGGAGTCGGCCGCTCGGCGCCGGTGCATTGTCATTGGCCGATCGGTCTTTCCCTGTTCTCGGCGGGCGCCGACCGGGCCAGTTTCGCGAGATCTGTGCAAACTCACGCGGATTTGGCTGCGCGCTGCCAGACTGCCGAGCCCGACGTGCTGCCGTTCATCACCACGCGGAACACCGCGCGGGATGTCGACGTGATCCGCGGCGTACTCGGCGAGCAGCGCATCAGTTACTTCGGCCTGTCGTACGGGCCGTATCTGGGCGCGGTGTTCGCCCAGATGTTTCCCGACCGCGTCGATCGGCTCCTGTTCGACAGCGCCGTCGATCCCGATCGGTACGGCGTCGCCCAGTCGCAGGACATGGGGGCACCGAACGAGGCCGCACTCGACGCCGGTGCCGACTGGATCGCCGCACGAGACGGCGAATATCACCTCGGCACAACACGTTCCGAGGTCCGGTCCGCCGTCGCAGCGTTGATCGATCATGCGGCATGGCGACCGATCCGGATCGGCGAGCACTCCGTCGAGGGCCGCTGGATACCGACGCTGCTGTTCGTCGCGCTCGCCGATCCGCGGCGCTACGACGCCCTCGCGGCCACGATTCGTGAGCTCACCGACGCCGCCGCGGGCACACCGGTCCAGCCGAATCCGCAACTCGACGAGGACCTGCGCTTCATCTTGACGGCGCAACCCGACGATATGGCCGCCAACTCGGTCATCCTGTGCGGCGATGTGTCCGCGCCGCGTGATCCCCAGTGGTACTGGCGCAATATCGAAGCCAGCCGGGCGACGCAGCCGGTGTTCGGCCCGTTCGCCAACAACATCTCGCCCTGCGCATTCTGGCCCGCACCCGTGGAACCGCCCACCGCCGTGCGCAATGCGGTCCCCGCGCTGATCCTGCAGGCCACCGGCGACCCGCGCACCGCTTACCAGGGCGGTGTCGCACTGCACCACGACATGCCGGCCTCGCGCCTGGTCACCTTGCAGGACGCGGCCGTGCACGGCGTCTCGTTGTTGCCCAGTGCCTGTGTCCGGCAAGCCGTTGCCGCCTAACTGCGGGACGGCACGCTGCCGGCCACCGATCTCACCTGCCATGCCGACTGATGCCCGCCCGTCTGCGAGGATTCCGCGGCCGGATGGTCGGCTCGGGTGTTGTGTTCGGCACACCGGTCGTGGACGGTCCGCGCGCCAGGCCTGTTCGAGTACCCGAGTGGCCCGGCGCTTTACGCTCGTGACGGCGGGCAGTCAGTCCGCACCCCGTGACGTGGCGGTGCCTACCCCCACGGGGGTAGGTATATATACCGCTATCGAGGGGCGAGCGGATCCGAATCGGACCGTTAGCGTGTCACGGTGCGGGTGAATATCCGGTCGATCCTGATCGACCTGCTTCTTGCGGTGGTGTTGACCGCGCTGACTGTGGCCGGCATGCCGCTTGCCGAGCGTGCCGATCCGCAGGCTTTGGCATTGGCGGTGTTGTCGACCGTGCCGATCGTCCTCGGCCGGGTCGCTCCGATCGTGACGATGCTGATCATCGGCGGCGCGATGATCGCCTACTCCCTGCTCGGCCACGCCGACTTCCCGATCTTCGGCATCGGTCTCCTGGTCAGCCTCTACACCGTCGCCCGGCACCGGACCATCCGCGTGGCGGCGATCGCCTGGCTGGCGGTCATGATCCTGACAATGTGGCTCAGTCTCCCCACTGCGGCGCCCAGTGGGTGGCCGACCGTGGTGAACGGGTTGTTGCAGGCGGTGACTGCCTGGGTCTTGGGTGACAGCGTCCAGCGTTGGGCGCGGCGCAACAAGCGACTGGCCAAGCGAGCCGAGCGGGCCGCCGCCGAGGAGCGGGTCCGGATCGCCCGAGAACTTCACGACATCGTCGCCCACCACATGGCGGTCATTTCCTTGCAGTCGGGAGTGGCGCGATATGTGCTCGACACCGATCCGGCGGCCGTGCGCGAAGCGCTGATCGCCGTGAACGACTCGGGGCGTGCGGCATTGGCCGAGATGCGCCGCCTGCTCGATGTGCTGCGGGTGGATTCGGACACCGATTACAGTCCGCAACCCGGCCTGGCGCAGCTGCCCGATCTGGTCGATCGAATCCGCAGTGCTGGCCTGGCGGTCGAGCTCGACATCACCGGCACGTCCCGGGAGTTACCGCCGGGACCGGACCTGTGCGCGTACCGGGTAGCGCAGGAAGCGTTGACCAATGTTCTCAAACATGCCGGTCCCGCCCGCGCCCGGATGAACGTCGATTACGGGCACAGCACCCTCACGCTCCGGGTCGCCGACGATGGCGTCGGTGTGGCTAGCTCGACCGGATCGCTTACGCCGCACGGGATTACGGGCATGCGTGAACGTGCGGAACTGTATGGCGGCGTGCTGACCGCGGGCCGCGCGAGCAGGGCGGGTTCGCTGTGCTGCTGAGACTTCCGATGAACGGGGATCAATGACCATTCGCGTGCTGGTCGCCGACGACCAGGTGCTCATTCGCGCGGGTCTGGTCGCGTTGTTCCGAGCCGCTCCCGGTATCGACGTCGTCGGCGAGGCGGCCGACGGCGCCAGGCTGTCGCGCTGGCTGCTGAGAGCAACCCCGATGTCGTCCTGATGGACATCCGTATGCCCGTGCTGGACGGCATCGCGGCAACGCGGCAAATCCTCACCGGCGCAAGCGATGTCGACCCGCCGCGAGTTGTCGTGCTGACCACCTTCGATCTCGACGAATACGTCTACGCCGCGCTCGGTGCCGGAGCATCGGGGTTTCTGCTCAAAGACGCACCGCCGGAACGGATCATCAGCGCGATCGTCACCATCGCGGCCGGGGACGTGCTGATTGCGCCGACGATCACACAGCGGTTGATTGAGACGTTCGCCGAGCACCACCGATCGACAATGTTCAGCTCGCCGCAGCTGGCCGAGCTGACTCCCCGCGAGATCGAAGTGCTCGGCCTGGTCGCGAACGGGCTGAGCAATACCCAGATCGCGCAACGGCTGGTGCTGAGTGCGGAGACGGTCAAGACGCACGTCAAACGCATCATGAGCAAGCTCCAGCTGACCAGCCGCGCGCAAGCTGTCGTGGTGGCCTACGAGACCGGGCTCGTCACGCCGGCCGTCGCGCGGCGGCCGTCCGGTCACGGTGCGATACTCCCGATGGGGTAGCTGGACTTCCCGTTCCAGGGTGACGACCAGGCCCGCAGCGCCGCCTAGCGTCGTTGTCTGTGAGGAAACAGAACGTAAGTGCCCGAATTGTGTTCGCGGGCTTGGCGTTCCTGCTCTGCGGATGTTCCGGTGCGAGCCGAGCGGCACCCGGGGCCGACACCGATACCATTGCTCGGCATGACAGCGTCGCGGAGCTGGTCGCCGCGTCCACCCGGGTCGCCGACAGTCATCAGAGCGTGTCGATGGATCTCGATCTCGGTCGAGAAGGTAGCGGTAGCTGCGTTTATCACGCGGAATCGCCGAGCGTTTACGCCTACCGTTGCGAGTTCGACAGTACGGAAAACGGCAAGCCCGGCCGAACCGTTCTCGTATTGACACCGTCAGTGACATACGTCGAAATCCCTGTGGGGCAACGCCATTCCGACCGGAAGTCTTGGTTGACGATCCGTGCGGGCGAGGATCCCGCCCTGTTCCAGCACGAGTTCGGTACCGAGCAGATCCGAGATCTGGCCGTGCCCGACAAGATGATTCCGACGTCAGGCGCCACGATCGTGCACGTCGCACCGGACAACATGGACGGCAAGTCGGCAACTCGATACACCATCGATATCGACACCGCGGCCGCCGCCAGGAACGCCATGACCGGCGAGCAACGTTCGCAGATGAAATACCTAGCAGATCAAGGTATTTCGACCGTCGAAGTGAACTACTGGGTCGATGCACAAGACTTGCCGGTCAAAATCGAGGCCGTCACCTCGATCCCGAAGATCGGTCCGCTCGGCAGCACGGTTCGCTACCGCGACTGGGGTTCTCCCGTACGGATCGACGTGCCCTCGGACGACCAGGTCAGCACCGTGCTAGAGCTCGGCGGCCGGTGATTGTGTGGCATGTCGGGTCAGTTGCTCTCGAAACACGAAAGGTGTCATGCCCAAACCGACTGTCGCAGAACATGAGATCGAGTTCCGCCGGATCACCGAGAAGACTGTGCTCGCCGTGTGCGAACTCAGTGAAACGCTGACACCCGAGCAGCGAGGCATTGTGGCCGACAACGGCGTATCCATTGCGCAGGCCCACTTTTCCGAAAGTGCCTGGTTCCGTGCGATTTACGCGGACGACACCTTGGAGGGGTTCGTCATGGTGCACCTCGGCATCGACGATGGCGACGAAATCGACTGCCCGGGTGCATATCTCTGGCGTCTGATGATCGCGGGACCACAGCAGCGGCACGGGATCGGCCGCAAGGCGGTGCTCGCGCTGGTGAATCACCTGAAGGCTCGAGGTCTCAACGCGCTCTACGTAAGTTACGGACAGGGGCCGGGCAGCCCCGAATCCTTCTACAAGAGCCTGGGATTCATCTCCACTGGCGAGTACTACGGCAACGGCGGTGATCTGGAGGTCGAGGTCGTCCTGCGCTGGTCCACACCCTGATCGCCACCGCAACAACGAGAGAGAGGACCACCATGAGTGAGAAGATGATCGCCGCCGGTGTGGCTGTCGCCATCGGTATGGCCCCGGCTTGCTCGACGCCAATGCCCGCGCAACCACCGGCGCCGGTCATGTCGTCGCATTATCTCGATCAGAAGATCGACTGGAAGCCGTGTTTCGATCCCCGAGATCTACCGAAGGGTGTGCCAGTCGGATCAGGTCGGCTCGAGTACGGTTCCTACGTCGTTCCTCGGGACTGGCTGCGGCCTGACACCCGTGACGAACTGACCATCGCGGTGAGTCGGCTTCGGCCGGCCACGGGCGAGCCCAAAGGCACGCTGCTGACCAATCCCGGCGGGCCAGGCGTCCCGGGCCGGTCCATGCCGCTGCTGTTTCTACGCGCGGCTCGTACCACGCTGCTGGACAACATGGAGGTCATAGGCGTCGATGTTCGGGGTACCGGTGGCAGTACCAACGTCTCCTGTGGCGAGTACCCGGATCTCGCGTTGGACCCGAGGGATCAGAGCCGAGGAAACCTTGACCTGCTCCGCGGATCCAACGATCTGCACGCCCGGTTCTGCCAGGCGAAGTCGGGGGAGTTCGGGCAGTACATCACCACGGAACAGACCGTGCGGGACTTCGATCTGCTACGCCACCTACTGGGTCGGCAGAAGGTGAACTGGCTCGGCTACTCCGGCGGCACCTGGCTCGGCGCCTACTACGCCACCTATTTCCCGAACCGTGTCGGCAGGTTCGTTTTCGATTCGGTGATGGACGTCACCGGCAGCTGGGAGGACGACCAGCTGGGTGCTCCGGCGGGATTCGAGCGACGGTTCCGCGGTGACTTCACGCCGTGGGTCGCACGATATGACCAGCAGTACCGTCTGGGTGCGACCAGCGAGGCAGTGCGGCAGAGCTACGAGCACGTACGCGCGAAGCTCACCGAGCAACCGGTGCGACTGCCGCAAGGCGAGCCGATCGACGCAATGGCGTTGGATTCCACACTGATCCAGGCGATGTACGACAAGCACTACTTCCCCCACGCCGCGGAGTATCTGTCGGCATTGCGTGCGGTGGTTGATCGCCCGGCCGTCGACCCCGGGGACCCTGAAATCGGCACGGCGCTGGCGCAATTGGCCGAACTGACCCCGGCGCTGCGGGCAATCCTCGGCAGGCTGATCGGCGGGGTGGCACCGTTCGGTGTGAATCTCGATAGTTGGATGGCGACTCAGTGGTCGATCAAATGCAATGACACACCCGCGCACGGCTGGGACGACAATCTGGCTGCGCTGCAAGGTCTCAGCAGTGCCTACCCGCTGCGGGGTAGCCATGTCCTCTGGCCGTGTTCCTCTTGGCAGCGACCGCAGACACGACTCGAAACGCCCACCGGCCAAGGCATTCCGCCAGTGTTGCTGGTCCAATCGGTCAACGACCCGTCCACTCCACGTGCGGGCGCTGAACGGACGCACCGGACGTTCGCCAACTCCCGTCTGCTCACCGTCACCGAGGAAGGTGACCACGGCATCTACGCCAACGGCAACGACTGTGTCGACAAGATCGTCGAATCGTTCCTGGTCGACGGCGTGACCCCGGAGCAGGACCTGACTTGTCAGGGCATGCCGCTGCCCGAGCCCAACCGCGCTGAACGTTGAGCGGGTGAACGCAGTTCGAATGACCGACGCCATAGGTCGCCGAATCCACGCGGCGAGGGTTCACCGCCGCGAAGATCATCAGGGGGCGGTGTCAGTGGATGGCTCGGCACGAGAATGTGCCTGCGTGCTGGGTTGTCATGCAAGTCCTCGGAAATAGGTAGTTACACTATCCATATGACTGCTGGGGAGACCAGGCGAAGTAAAGAAACCGCAGATGAACGGATACGGATGGCGGAGTTGAGCAAACGCAGCGGGGTGTCCGTTCCCACGATCAAGTACTACCTGCGCGAAGGGCTGCTCATGCCCGGCGAACTCTCCAGCCCCAACCAAGCGGGCTACGGCGACGAGCACGTCCGCCGTCTGCGGATGATCCGTGCGCTGATCGAAGTCGGCGGCTTGTCGGTGGCGGCCATCGGCGACGTGCTCGATGCGGTCGAGGGCCCGGAACTGCCGAGGTTCGAGTTGCTCGGCGTGGTCACCGGCTCCCTGGATAAGCCGCAGCCCTTGGTCGACGAAGGCGAAGAGGCTCGGGCGCGAGCCGCAGTGGACGCGGCGTTCCGCCGCAGAGGCTGGAATCTCGACTTCCGTGCTTCGGCAATCGACACGCTGGTCGGCGTGCTGGTCCGGATGTCGGAATTGGGTTATGGCAGTTGGGCATCCGAAGCGCTCGATACGTACCTGGACGCCGCTGAACAGGTTGCCGAGATCGACGTCGAGCACGCGTTGCGCATATCGGAGCGAGCCGAGGTGGTCGACGGGGCGGCCGTCATGACCGTCCTCGGTGAAGCGGCACTCGGCGCCGCGCGCCGGATCGCACACATCCAGGTATCCGCCCGCAGGCTGGGCCATCTCGCCGAGCGGGAGTCCTGAACGTGTATGAAGAACACTCCAGCGAAACGGCCGTGATGGCCGCCGCCGCCCGCGCCGCGCACCTCATCGTCGATCAGGCCCCACTGATCTTCAGCGACCCGTTGGCTGTGCGGTTACTCGGCGACCGAGCCGATGAGCTGATCAGCTACCACCGTCTGCACGGTGATCACCCCATACTGTCGGGCGCCAGAGCCCAAACCGCGGTGCGCAGCCGTGTTGTCGAGGACCGGCTGGCCTTGCTGACCGAGCATGGCCTGACCCAGTACGTCATCCTCGGCGCCGGGCTGGACACCTTCGCCTACCGTGACCACACCAAGGGCCTGCGCGTTTTCGAGGTCGACCACCCAGCCACCCAGCAATGGAAACAACACCGCCTTGCCGCTACGGCGATGCCGATCCCCGGCACAGTCAGCTTCGTGCCCGTCGACTTCGACGATGACCCGCTCGCCGACCGGCTCATCGCCGCGGGCTTCGACCCCACCGAGCCGGCACTGATCAGCTGGCTCGGCGTCACCATGTACCTGACCTGGGACGCCATCGACCGCACCCTCGCCACCCTCAGCGGCTTCGCCCCCGGCACTGAACTCGTCCTCGACTATCTTCTCCCCGAACATCTCCGCGACGAAGCAGGCAACACCTACGCCAAGTTCGTGGGGCAAGTAGCCGCCGATGGCGGCGAACCATGGCTGACCTGCCCAACACCCGAGGAGATGACAGTCCACCTGGCCGACCACGGCTTCGGACCGACCAAGCACCTCGGGCAACGCGACGCCATCGACACCGAACTCTGGCAACGATCCGACAGCCTGACACCCGCAGGCCTGCAGATGCTGGCACACGCCACCAAGAACACGGCGTGACAGCCTCCTCGGGCATCTCGGCCAGTCCACAACCCGCCGAGAACGTCCGGCGCCGCCCCAGGCGCGGCATCGGAATATATTGCGGGCCAATATTTTCGATGCGCTGAATGCGGGTTGCGGATGCGATGACCCCGAGTAGTTCCGAGGAGACCGCGATCGGTGCTGGCAGGGACAACGCAGGCGAACGAGGGTCCGGCAATCGTTGGTCCTTCGTCGTCACCGCGTTCGGCGGTGCAGTCGGTGACGCAGCGGCTGATGGCTCCGGCAGGCGTCGATGACCAGTGTTGCGCCATCGCGGTCGGCGATCGGGTACGAATGCGGCAGGAAGTTTCTGGCCCGTATTTCGGCAGATACGGCTGACCGATGCCGCACGTTGTGCTTCCAGAGGATCATTGGCGAAGGTGCGAAGGTTCCCGTGGCGTAACGGAATCTGGCGCGGGAACGGTGTGGACGTCGTGAGGCTCGCAAAAGGGGGGAACACTGCGATCACCGCCCCCGCAGTGACCGTGACGCTTGAATGGGGTTCTCGGCATGAGGTAGATCCTCAGGCACTGCTACTGGCCGAGTCCGGGAAGATCCGGACCAACGACGACTTCGTTTTCTACAACGCTGCGCAGCACCCATCGGGCGCGGTCTCGCTCGACGAGTCCGCGACCGGACGCGCGGTCTTGACGGTCTCGCTGGCTGCCGTCGAAGCGGGCGTTTCCCGAATCGTTGTGTCCGGATCGGTCGACCAGGGATCGTTCCGTGATGTCTCCGATCTCACGCTGAACGTGCGCGCAGGGGACAGCACGCTGGTCTTGTTCGACATCGCGCAGTCAGATGCCGTGACCGCGATGGTGCTTGGCGAGTTCTACCGGCGCGACGACGTATGGAAGTTCCGGGCTGTCGGTCAGGGCTGGGTCAGCGGGCTGCGCGGACTTGCCGAGGAGTTCGGTGTTGAGGTTGATGATGCGCCCGACACGCCATCACCCACTGCCGCATCCAATTACGGAGCGCCGCAAGAACTCCAGCCACAGATTGCGCCGGGGTGGTATCCGGATTCGACCGATGCGAGTCAGGTGCGCTGGTGGAACGGCACCACGTGGACCAACGATAGAAGACCGGCGTTTCCAGCGGATCCGGCACTGTGCGAACGCTGTGGGCGGACCAAACGAGTCGCCCGGTTCGGCAGTCCGCCACCGTGCCGTTGGTGTGAGGCCGACGTCAACGGATTCCTGGAGACATGGCGATCCCAGGTCTGGCAGGTACTGATCACCTCAGGGCCGCGCGGTGCCGCGTGGGATGAGTTGTGGGTCTCCTTGCGCTTCCAGCGGATTCATGAGGCCAGTGGTCGAGAGGCATTGCGCCCAATCGCAGTCGCGTACCTGGAGCGAGTGGTCGCGTTTGCGTTCGCTGACAACGAGATCGAAGAGCATGAGCTCGATGGCTTTGCCCGGGCGGTGACCGATCTGCAATCGGCCGTTGATCTCGGCTTCGCCCAACATCATATCGATGCGCTTCGTCAACGTATGCTCCGTGGCCGATCGCTCACCCAAGTACGTACCGGCGAACTGCCTCGCATACACCGACCCGACTTGCACTTCGAAGCCGACGAAACGTTGTACATCGATGTCAACGCGGCGCAGATCAAATACTTGGCCAGCGGGCCACGGCACACCAGCGGCAGGCTGATCGGCACCAGCAAGAAACTCCGATTCGTCGGCGCGGGCGCGGGCACCGAGCTGCCCTGGTCGAAAATAGTCTCGATAGCCAGCGAGTACGGGAACGTCATCATTTCTGCGACCACTGCCCGCGGCGGTGGCACCTACAGCCTTCCCGATCCGGAGTATGTCGCAGCTGTCCTCGAAGGCGCCCTGAGGATCGCGAAGCGACTGGTACTTGCCCCCGGTCAACGAGACACCCGATCGATCCCGCCAGACGTGAAAGCCGAAGTATGGCAACGAGATGGGGGACGCTGCTGCCAATGCGGCGACACTCACTACCTCGAGTTCGATCACGTCATCCCGTTGAGTCGCGGCGGTGCGACAAGTGTTGCGAACCTGCAGATCCTTTGTCGCAGATGCAATCTCGAAAAGGGTGCGCGTATCTGACCGCAGCTCTACTGGCCAGTGGTGTGATCTCGCGGAGAAGCCGGTGATCGGTGGTGGCCACGCTGGGTTCGGTGGGTGGGTCGGAGACTTCACTGGACGTTATTCAACCGTGCTGAACAGCCCTATCTTGAAGGACCCACTCTGGTCGCCTGCAGCAGGCTGACCGGCCTCCCCGCCAGCAGCATCAACCGAGCCCTCAATCGGCGTGGCATACCGATGCGACGAGCAGGCCGACCCCGCGCCAGCGCTCGCTGATAAAGACCAGCTGTTTCGGCGTGGCGATACGCCGCCGGACTGGCCAAATCACCACACCGCCTGGCCAATCCGTCACGCAGGCATGGGTGGCGCGTGGGTCGCGAGACAGATGAGGGAATGCCGGTTGCCGTCAGCCGAGGGAGCGCCAGAAGTCGAGACGATGCTCCTTGTCGAATGCAGTCTGCCCGATCGTGTCCGGCGCGAGCGATTGGGTGTCCGAGGTGGCGCTACCCGCCCGTGGCCACTGCGGTGTTGCCGGGCCGTTCGGATCGCCGGTGCGCGCGAACTGTGCCCAGTACCGGATCATGGTGTCGGACAGTTGTTTCTGCGGGTCCGAAAGCTGACCGGTGAAGTAGTCGGCGCCGAAGAGATATTGCAGCTCCGCGGCGTGGAACGCGCCGGTGGGGAAGCTGGGTGCGGGGACGGTCTGCACCCAGGGTGCCTGGTCGTCGGCGAACTCGAACGAATAGGTCGGAACCTGTTCGGCCAGAAGGCGACTGATTTGCCCGACCGAGGACGCCCAGATGCCGTCGGTGACCACCGCGGCCAATGCGAGACTCACCGAGCCGTAGTCACGAAGCGGGTACCTGTCGAGGATCTGCGGTGCGCGCCCGGCACCGTAGATGGCTTCGATCTCCCGCGGATAGTCCGTGTCCTGAAAGAGCGGTCTGCCCTGCAGTTCGGCGCCCGCCACGAACATCCGGTGCTCATCTCGGGTCATCCCGTTCAGCACCGGGACATGGTTGAACCGGCCGGTGGCGATCGCCTGCTCCGGCGGCTGCGGTAGCGCTCCGCCGCCGCCGAACACCGGGCCCCATCCGTAACGCGATTGGGGGAGTAGCTCGGTCGTCGATCTGCCGCGCAAACAGGTTGCCGCGGTTGCCGGATCGGAGCAGCCGAGTAGGTCGGCGACCGTGAGACTTTGCCGCCGGGCCTCTTCGCGTGAGCGCGGCAGCCAGTTGCCCGCGGTGTCGGTCCACGTCGCGGTGCATGGGCCGCTTTGAATGACCGCGCGCTGGAACAGGCCGGCCGAAGCCGGTGCCGCCAGATGCGAGCATGCGCTCACACCGCCGGCCGATTCGCCGAACACAGTCACTCGGTTCGGGTCGCCACCGAAGGCGGCCGCGTTGTCCTTTACCCAGCGCAGCGCCGCTTGCTGGTCCTCGAGCCCGAAGTTTCCCGATGGCTGTTCCGCGTCGAGCGCGGGGTGTGCCAGGAACCCGAATATGCCGAGCCGGTAGTTCACCGTCACCACTACAACCTCCCCCTCGGTGGCCAGGCGGCGGGCGTCGTAGATGCTGCCCGAGCCCTGCGTAAATCCGCTGCCGTGAATCCAAACCATCACCGGCAGAGGCTGTTTCGGCGCCGGACCGGGTGTGGTTACGTTGAGGTACAGGCAATCCTCGCTGTCGCTGGGCTGCTCGCCGATAAACCCGGCGTTCTGCGCGCACGCTTTACCCGGCGCGGTCGCGTCCCGCGTGCCCGACCATGGCGTCGCGGGACGGGGCGGTGCCCACCGCAGCTCGCCGACCGGTGGTGCCGCGTATGGGATCCCTTGGAACGTGCGGTGATCGCTCGCGACCACTCCGTGCAGCGCACCGGTTGTGGTCTGGATGACCGCGGAACCCCGGTCGCTTGTCGCGGTGCCGCAGCCCGCGATGACTAGGCAAGCCGCTAACCAGTGTGCGTACTTTGTACGAGTCATAATATCACCGTACATGCAGCGTCACTATCTGTAATGTGCTGGGCAACATAGCTTTTCGTCACGAATCGAGTTCGTGACGAAAAGGGGTCAGGCAATAAGTGCCGCAATGCCGTCGAGCATGCGGTGGAGTCCGAACTCGAAAATGTTCGCGGGTTCGGCGGCCCGGTATTCTGCGGCACCGAACTGCGACACCATGGGCAGCCGGGCGGTGGGCAGGATGCGATCGATGCTGTTCTGTTTTGCGTCGAACCACTGTTGACGAGTGCGCCGGGTTGCTCGTGCGGACCGCCGCTCGTACGCGAGTGGTACCGCAGCGCTCTGCAGATAGGTGCCGACCATAATGGCCACCTGGACTTTCGTGACGAACTCCAGCTCGAGGCCGTCGAGCGCGCGGATCCGCCAATCGGTGTAGGCCATGAGGTTCGGGGCAAGGGGCGGCCGGGTGGTCGCGGCAACGAGCTGGGCGACCCACGGATGGTCGCGGTAGAGCTGCCATTCCTGCCGCGCGGACAGTTCCAGCTTGGCCCGCCATCCATCAGGGCCGGGCTCGGGCAAGGCAATTTCGCCGTATGCCGCGTCCACGATCAGGTCGTTCAGCTCCTCACGACCGGCAACGTAGCGATACAGCGACATCGTGCCGACGCCGAGCCGCAGGGCGGTGCTGCGCATCGTGACCGCCTCGCTGCCGCCCTGATCGGCTATTTCAGTGGCGGCCCGCACAATGTGCGAGAGGGTCAACGAGAGTCCGGAACTGCCCGGCCCATTTCTCGAGTGCTCGCCGAGGTCGGTCTTCGCCGCCGCGGGATCATCTGCCGAGCTATCGCTGGTCGGGCCGCTGGGCGCGATGTTGTCACCTGCGGAGCCGTCCGCGACCCGGGCTCGGTAGGCCCGCGCCCGGCAGGCGCGCGAGCAGTACCGCGGTGGTCGGCCCCTGGTTGCCGGACGCAGCTCGCGTCCACAGATCACGCAGGTGGGCAACGAACAATCTCCTCGATTTCGTCACGAATTCGGCTCGTGTCAAGGGCATGATCCACGAACGGCTAGCCGACGACTGGCGGGCGGGTGCCCTTGAGACCATCAGCCACATGCCGCTAGGGTCGGCGAGAATCTTGCGCTATCCCCTGGAAGTTCCCATGCCTCGCCGATCACCGGGTGAGATCAGATCACAGCTACCGCTACGCAGCACGCATGCCCGACCAGCAGCTATCTACCGACGATCGCCTGTCATACGTCGGCTCTCGCCCGCCGCGAATCGCCAGATCGCCGATTTCGAACGCTCTCACGGCCTGCACGGGTCCGTCGCGCATGCCTTCCGGCGATGGGCCGACACGGGTCGGCGTTCACGTCGAGTCCTGGCGCCCGACTACGGACATGACGACTCGAACCTACACAGCGGCGATTACCACATCAGGACGCTGCTCGAACGGGCCGCTTGTTCTCTCCGGTCCCGGGCCCAACGAGAACTACGAAGAGAACTCGGACCGCTCGACGATCGCGTCATCGCCCGGACAGTCAACGATCCGTTCGCCCCGCACGACCTCCCATGGTGGAAACGGCGGATCGAGATCTGAACCATTGGTGACTCATCCCTCGCAGGTATAGCGAAATGGAGCGTCGCTGAACACATCCGGTGAAAAGACGATCCGATCACAACCGGTTCGGAGTCGAACTCGAAGACGTGAAACAGGTCGAACGATGTGCGGGCAATGATGGTCGGCGATGCGCAGGAGGGTTTGCCAGGATCTTTCGGGGCTCGTAAACGGCAGACAGACACTGATAGGCTGGCGACCCGCCTCCGAACGCGGGGAGCTCGGACACAGATCGCGCGAGTGGATAAATCGTTGGCCGAGAAGGTATTTGAAGAGAAGTCACCCGTATCGGAATGTGTGTGAGCAGGGCGGATCAGACGCCGAGCTGGGTACGGGTCGCCGGGTTGCTTGCCATCCCTGTGCTATTTGCCGCAGCGATCGCGGCATGGTTCATTGCCGGGCCCGGCGGTTTGGCAGTCCGCTTTTACCGACTCGACGACATCCCCTTCGCGGCGGCCCCGATATCCTGGACGATCGCCGTGTGCTCTGCTTTGCGTGCGACCCTAGGCTGTCTCGGTACCGCAAGTGGGTGTGGAGAACCTTTGTTGCCGTCGTGACGCTGGTGACGATACCGCTATGGATGTTGATGTCGTTCATAGCTGCCTGGACCCCCGATGACGGCAATGTCAAGGACATCGTGCTGAGCCCCGACGGCCGCCACGAAGCGGTCGTGGTGCCTTACCACGACTTCGACTCCGGCTGCCGCGTATGGCTTCGAGAGCGCGGCGGGCTGTTCAGCAGGCAGGCACTGGTGTGGGTCGAGTACGAAGGACCCTGCCCCGCACAGATATCGTTCATAGGTGACAGCACGATCAGCGTCACCGAATTGCGCGGTGGGAAGACCCTGACGACGACCTTCGATCCCGACCGAACCTCCGTCGCCGCCGTGTTGTACTCGTAGCGAAGCTGCTCGTTCTCGATCCACAATCGCCGCTCCTCCGCCCCGCCACGGGACCCGGCCGGACCGCTGGGGCGCGGCTCGAGATGTCTTACGTCAAGCGGGAGACAGGGCCTCCGCGGCTGGTGTCCGTATCCATCCGAGGCCGACCGAACGCACGCTCAGCCACTGGGGGTGCGGGCCGCCGGATCTCCAGGAGACCTGAGGCCGTGAACTTTCGGACGAGGTCCGAGTCGGTGATGACCTCGAGGAACTTCTCGACATGGACCGAATTGTCGCGGGCGTGCACTGTCAATTCCCGGCGAATCGGACGGGACAGTCGGACTATGGACAGCAGCCTGGCCGATCCGTGTAGCGCCATTTTCGGTACCAGTGCGACACCGACGCCATGCTCGACGAGGTTCAGTGCGGTGGTGACGTCGGGTGCGCGGACAGCGAACCGCGCGTGCACACCCGCCCGGCCTGCTTCGCGCGAAATGATATCGGTGAGATCGGAATTCGAGCCGCAGCGGATCCACGGCGCCTCGACCAGTTGTTTCCACGAGCCGTCGAAGCTGCTGCGTTGGCTGGGATGGCAGACGACGACGAGTTCTTCTTCGCCCAAGGAGTGCACGATCCGCGAGTCGGACTGTTCGAGCGGTCCGACGGCGAGATCGAGTGCGCCCTCTTGCAACGCCGCGTTGAGCTCATTGAGATCGTCGAACGCCCGGACCTCGACGTTGTCCATCTGTTGTTTGTGGCGCAGTCGGTAGATGAGGGGTGTCAGCAGTTTCTGGGCGATCGTCGGGGTGGTGCCGATGGTCATCATGCCCTCGCCGAAGGTTTGTCCCATGGCGATTGCTTGCTGGGCGGACTCGACGACAATCGAGGCCTGGGCGAAGAATTCCCGGCCGAACTTGGTGAGCCTCGAACGGCGTGATCGTGGATCGAACACCTTCTGGCCGAGAGTGGACTCCAGCGCATCGATCTGTTGCGACATCGCCGACGGTGTTATTCCGAATCGCCTGGCGGCGGCCGAGAGTGAGCCGAGTTGGACTGTGTTCACAAAGTAATCGAACTGTCGCAGCGTGATTGCATTGGAGGTCAGTAAGTGGCAGTCGGACATCGGCAACCTTTGTCTAGAGCCGTCGGCTCATTCACAGCACATTCGGTCCAGTCACTCGGGAGAGCGACAATCCGGTGCACGTCGTACACACCAATCGCGGGTGCCTGGTCCGGCGTCAGTTCTCAGGGATCAGGAGCGGTTGGATCGACGAGCTGGTAGCACCGCCGGATTTGACAGAGGAGGCGCCACCCGCGCGCTTGCTGATGTCATCGAGGCAGGCGGCGCTGTCGGCAGTAGGAGGGCTACGCGCATCCTGTGGCCGGTTTCGATGGTGGCGATCCTCGGGCAATCACCGACCCGTGCGCGCGA
This sequence comes from Nocardia sp. CA-128927, assembly GCF_050955855.1. Lineage (NCBI taxonomy): Bacteria > Bacillati > Actinomycetota > Actinomycetes > Mycobacteriales > Nocardiaceae > Nocardia > Nocardia sp. CA-128927. The sequence continues at coordinate 3,090,538 of NZ_CP192087.1, forward strand.
CCGCTGGCTCCTGCCCGCATGATGCGTCTCCGTCCTGCCGAAGCCTCAGCTCCGGCCTTCGCTCCGCAGGCTCGTGGCCTGGGATTTGTCCTGATCACGCCGAACCGCGCCGCGGATCGAACGCAACGGAAACACTGTCGTACCTAAACAATGGTGGACTGTTTCCCTCATCACCTCGGTACGCAATAGAGGCGCCAGCAACCACAGCGACCAGCCGATCTCGGATACGCTGCCCTCGATGATTGCGCGCAACGCTGGTTCGGCCACCCGGCTACCTCCGGGCCGGCACAAACTTGCCCGCGACACCGTCGTCACCTCGCAACGGGAACGAATTCACCGCGCGGCTTTCGAGCAGATCGCCACCCACGGCTATCACGGCACGTCGGTCGCCGCGATCGTTGCCGCCGCGGGAGTCTCCCGGCGGACCTTCTACGAGTTCTTCACCAACAAGCAAGACTGTTTCCGCGCAGCCTGCGACTACTTCGTCGCCGCACTCGACACCGAACTCCGCACGCGCGCCGCATCATTGGACACCCGTCACTGGCGCACCCTCGTTCACGACTCGCTCGAGCTGTACCTGACCGCGCTCGCCGATAACCCCGCAATCGCGCAAGCGCTGCACGTCGAAACACTCGTCGCCGGCCGCGAACTCGCCGAACAACGAGCTCAGGTTCAAGCGATCCTTGCCGACCGAATGCGCCGAGCCCACCGCCTGGCCCGCCAACAGCAACCCACACTCCCGACCCGACCCGACGAGACCTTCGACTTCATCATCGGCGGCATCGACGACCGCGTCCGCCACTGCCTGCAAACCCGCGGCCCCGCACACCTACCGACCCTGCTGCCGTTGCTCAACTCCGCCACACTCGACCTATTCGGCGCCACCGAACATCTGTGAACCGGACCGCGTGCCTCCCGGATGGTCCCCGAGATGGGTATCACCAGGTGGCGATCAGATCGAGTTGATGGGATATTCCGGCGGCGGCTAGGTGACCCAGCCGGACGTTCGGGGGCGTGGCTTCGGGTCGGGCGTACCTGACGGGGGTGCCAAGATCGAGCTGCAGGATGTATCGGTGGTAGCAAGTTGACCGGCTTCCCCGCCAGCAGCAGCAACCGCGCGCTCAACAAACGCGGCGCCCCGATGCGACCAGCCGGGCGACCCCGCACTCGTTGGTAGAACCCGAATGTTCACACATGGCGACACGCCGAACATGCGGATAGATTTTGACGTTCCAGCAACTGATCAGCGACGAAGATTGAACTGCACCGGATTTCGTCGCAATGCGAATTGCTTTTGCTGGATCGGACTGGGAGGGTCTCGGGTTCTCGGTCCACTTGCGGATGTCTCTTTCCGTGTTGGTTGACTAGTCGGGTGACCGGTGTGTTCATCAGGATCTGCGGCTTGAAGACCGCGTTGGATATCGAGACCGCTGTGACCTGCGGTGCCAACGCCGTAGGTTTCGTCTTCGCCCCGGGAAGCCCACGCACTATCGACGCGGCCACCGCGCGCCGCTTGGCCGAACGGGTGCCGCAGGATGTGCTCACTGTGGGCGTGTTCCGGGGACAGCCGATCGATGATGTACGCCGGTTCGCCGTGGAGAGTGGCGTGCGCGGCGTGCAGCTCCATGGCGAGGAGGGACCCGAGTACTTCGAGGCTCTGCGCGCGGCGGGCCGAACTCTGGTGCGAGCCACCGCGGCGCGCGCTCCGCGCTGCGGCGAGTACGGCGAGGACCTGTTACTACTCGATGCCCCTGATCCCGGCTCCGGTAAGCCATGGAACTGGGGCTCAGCGGAGTTCACCGCACCGGAAGGACGATGGCTACTGGCGGGCGGGCTGTCCCCGGTCAACGTGCGGCAGGCCATCGAGGCGACCGGCGCCTGGGGTGTGGACGTATCCAGCGGGGGGGGTAGAGCGCGAGCGAGGCATGAAGGCGCCGAACCTGATCCGAGCGTTCATCGAAGCGGCGCGCGGCTGACATGACCACTCGAGGGTTCGAGGGCCTGATCATGGGGTGGGGACGTGGGTGCGGGAGTCCTCGTGGTGAAACAGCGTGCGGGGTCGGCCGTATCGAGCGCGCTGTGAATCCCGTCCGTGGCGCCGAGGCCTGGTAACAACAGCGTTGGCGCGGTCGGTCACCGAGGGCTTGTGTCGTAGCGGTAAAAGCCTTCGCCGGTGGCGACACCGAGTTTGCCTTGGTCGAGGTAGTTGTCTTTGAGCCAGTTGGCGAGTTGCTTCTGGTGGTCGGTGCCGTTGGTGAGGATGTTGTAGGGGGTGTTCAGGCCGACGATGTCGAGCATTTGGCACGGGCCTACCGGCATGTCGGTGACGATTTTCCAGGTCTGGTCGACTGTCTCCGGTGTCGCGTATTCGTCGCCGACGAGTTCGATCGCCGACATCAGGAAGGCACGAGCAGGGAGTTGAGTACGTAGCCCGCTTTTTCCTTGTGGATCTCGACGGGCACCATCCCGATCGTGGCGGCGAAATCGACGACTGCCCGGAACACCTCGGGGTCGGTGTGGGTGGTGCCCATGACCTCGGCGATGTTGCGCTTCCAGATCTCGTTGGCGAAGTGCAGTGCCAGGAACTTGTCCGGTCGACCGGTGAATCCGGCGATCGCGGTGGGTAGCAGGGTGGAAGAGTTGGTGGCGAAGATGGTCCGTTCCGGCGCGATCGCGCTCAGTAGTTCGTAGGTGTGCTGCTTGATCGAGGGAACCTCGGGCACGGCCTCGATGACAAGGTCGGCATCGCGCACGGCTGCGCCCAGGTGCGTCGTCAACGTGATTGCTGCCGCGGCTTTTTCGGCCTTTCCGTCGTGTGCTCCCGGTACTTCGTCGCGGTAGATGGTCGCGAGTCCGGTGAAGCGGTCGCGGGCTGCGGCCAGGGCGTCGTCGGTGATGTCTTAGGCGGTGACGTCGAATCCGCTGAATGCGGTCTGATAGGCGATTTGTGCACCGAGGACGCCGGTGCCGAGAACGGTCACCTTCCGGATCTGGATGGTCATTTGTTCTCCTCTGAATTCAGCGGGCGTAGTTTGCGCGGGCTGTCGATGTGGGGTGTTCGTGCGGCACGGGGTGGCGGCTGAACGGTGGGTGCCGGTCGAAAAGGCTTGTGACACCGGCGCCGACGGCCACTGCAATCGCTGCGATGACGCCGATGTGCACCCAGGCCGAGCCGAGACCGGACAAGGGCGCGGAGTGGTAGTAGAGGATCGAGCGCAGGCCGGTGACGATGGGCCGCATGGGTTCGATCGTGGCGATGGCCGGAAGAAGGCCGGGGTGGCTTGCAAGGGGATGGTCCCGGCAGAGGTGGTCATCGCGAGTGCGACGAAGAAGAACATGTTGACCAACGGCCCGAGGGATCCGAAGACCGCGAAAACGGCCAGCGCGCCGATGCCGATCGCGGCGACGGTGGTGGTGGCAAACAGGTACAGCTGCCACGGCGCGGCGATCGGAACACCGAGCACAGGCCCGGCGACGAGTTGGACGAGCCCGGCAGCCAAGGGCGCGGCAGCGATCATGACGCCCCATTTGATGAGCAGCAGATGCAGCCGCGGCAGGTGAAGATAGTTGCGGCGCTGGACTTTCGGCCCGAACTCGCTGGGTTGGAAGCCGGTGGCCGCATCGATGGTCGGGTGGATCAGGGCGTCGGTGCGATGGTCGGGTGGGTCAGTGGTGTCTAGTCGGGGTGGTTGTTCGCGGTTGTTGGCTGGCAGCAGCGACAGCAGGTGGCGGACGTCGTCGAGGCATTCCTGTTCGGTGTCGTAGATTCGTGCGGCGAGACCTGACCGTGTCGCGTGGACGTCTGCGCCGCCGAGTTCGTCGTGGGTCACGCGGGCTCCGGTGACGGTATGGACGACGTCGCGGCCGGTGAGGAACATTTGGGCGCTGCCGCGGACCATGAAGATGAAGTCGGTGAGGGCGGGGGAGTAACTGGCCCCGCCCGCGCAAGGGCCGAGTATGACGCTGATCTGGGGTATGACGCCGGATGCGGCGACGTTTCGGGTGAATATGCCGCCGTAGCCGGCCAGCGCCGAGATGCCTTCTTGGATACGGGCTCCGGCTCCATCGTTCAGGCTCACCAGTGGTGCGCCGGTGGCGAGGGCGAGGTCCATCACCTTGTGAATCTTCTGCGCGTGCGCTTCGCCGAGCGAGCCGCCGTAAATACGGAAATCGTGGGCGTAGACGAATACCGTTCGGCCCCATACGGTTCCCCAGCCGGTGACCACGCCGTCGGTGTACAAGCGGTTGTTCTCCAGCCCGAACCCGGAGGTATGGTGGCGCCGCAGCGGTTCGAGCTCGGTGAACGAACCGTCGTCGAACAACAGATCCAGCCGCTCACGTGCGGTGAGTTTCCCTCGCGCATGCTGCCATTGGGTGGCGTCGTCGCTCGGCCCACGCTCGGCGAGTTCGTGCAGGCCACGCAGGCGGGCGATCCGGCCGCACCAATCGTCGGGGTCATACCCGCTCCGCGGATCCGCATCGGCCCGCGGGCTCGTTGGATCGGTCATCGCGTACCCGCCTGTCGTATGCGGTGAGCCATGACTCCGATGGCTCCATCTCCCTGCGCTAACACGACAATAAGGCGACCTCGGCCTCATCGAGCCAAGTAAAGTTGGAGCCCAATCGCGGTCAGGTACGACCCACAAACCCACCGTGGTATTCGCCGGGCGATGGGTTGGTCATGCGAGTCCGGCGACGGTGAGTAGTTGGGCCAGGTCTCGCCTGATCAAGTGGTGGTCGCTGCGGGCGAGTTTCTTCAGGGTGTGGTGTGCCATCCAGTCGTAGCGGATGTCTTCGGCGCAGGCCCGTTCCGCTTGTTGCAGCGCGAAGACGGCGGCGAAGTCTTCCCTTCGCAGGGCGTAGGCGTAGGCGGTGGTCAGGTAATAGCCGACTCGAACGTTGACAGCGGTGCCCTCCGGTATATCTACGTTCGCGGCGAGCTTTATCGCGTGATCGATCTGGCCCAGCCGCACCGCGATGTTCATCGCGGTGATCGCTACTTCGATGCGCCCGAACCAGACTCTGTGGTCGGCAGCCGCGGTGTCGAGTTTTTCCGCGATCTGCTCGGCGTTCGCCATGAGGTCCTGTGATCTCGCCAGATCACCGGCACCGGCCGCGCCTTCGGCGGCGACCAATTGCAGTGCCCCGGAAAGCCTTTGGCCGGGCTCAGATTCGGTAGCCAGGTGCTGAGCCGCAGCGAGTGCGTAGTCTCGGCATTCGGCGTCATAGCCTAGCGATAACAACGCGCTGGCGACGTGCCAGGAGCTTGCGGCGGCAAGGGGCGTTCGGGCTGTTTGGGCGAGGATGCCGATCGGTCGGTCGGCGACCAGCCATGCGAGGTCGTAGTTCCCCACCCGAGTGAGCAGGATCCGTGCGAGGTGGTAGGCGCCGACCAGCAGCTCGCCGGCCTCCTCGACCGATCCGTTCGGCACTGCCTGTGCGGCCGAACGAATCGATCGCGCGGCGATCAGCACGCCGGGAAGTTGTTCGGCGAGTTCGGTATACCGACCGCTCGAGTTGAGCCAGGTGGCCCAGCACTCCTCGAGCGAGTTGCGCAGCGTAGCCAACGACGGCAACGCGTGCTCAGCCGCCGGGGCGAAGGCGCGGGTGGACGGATGGTCCATGATGGCTCGCCTCAGCGGAGTGAGCTGCAGGTCGATATCGCGCGCGGCAGAACGGGTGGAGGACGACCCGTCGATCAACTCCATCGGGTCGACGAAGCGGAGCACTTCGACGAGCCGGTAGCTGATCTGAATGCTGTCGAAGCGGGCCTGCCCCTGTTCGACCTGACGCAGCCACTCCTCGCTGCGGCCGATCAACTGCGCGACAACCTTACGAGAAAGGCCCCAGCCGTCGGCGGCGCAGCTCGATACGCTCGCCAACGGTCGATACACGACGATTCACTGTGGTCTGAACCCTTCGTCAGTGGCACGGTGATCGGGTGTTCTCCCGAGGACAACGGCTGTCGGTAGCAGATCCGACGACGTCTCCCTCACTACCCAATTTACTCGACAATTGTTGCGCTGGAGAAACTCTCACTGGGGATGCGAGGAGCTGTATGGTTGCTGCCAGCCGGCGTCCAGTCCAATCGGATCGGTACGCCATCGTACGGTGGCATCGTCGATATCGGTGGTCAGGACGCAAGGAATGTGCAGGTTGCACGACCGCCGAGGATGGACGATATCGACAACGGCCCGATCGCCGAGGCTGGTGTGACGATCGACCAAGCAAAGCTGGGACGGGCGGTCGGCGCGGTGGCCGAGGGCCCATTCCCATGCCCAGTTGCTGAGCCTTAATTTTGCGCCGCGCGTACGACGGCGTACACACGCGGCGTCATCTAATTACCCAGTGGCACTGGCCTGTTCGAGCGCCTCGCGACGCCACTGACTCGGCGTGACGCCGTAGGCCGCACGGAAGCGCCGAGTGAGATGTGCGGGATCTCGGAGGCCGCGATTGTAGGCGATCGCCGCGATCGAGCGGTGCCGGGTGTCTACTCGCGCGAGGTCGCTGCGCACGCGCTCCAGGCGCTGCCCGATGATCCACTGTTCGAGGCTGAAACCCGCGCGGGCGCACACCTTGTACAGGTGACGCACCGAGACGTTGTGGGCGCGAGCGATTCGGGCCGGATTCAAGTCCGGATCAGCCAGCCGGCGTTGCACGTAATCGCGAATCTGGGTCAGCAAGACATCCTGCGGAAGGGCCGTGCCATCCTCGTTTCCGCACGCAGCTGCGGACATCAGGAAAGCACGTGCCATTTCCAGGATGGAATCGCCCAGTTCCCGGGTTGCCGGGTCACCCTCCAGTGCGTCAGAGGAGGCGCATATCAGCGAAATGTGGTTGGCGAGCAAGTTGCATATCGGGCTGCTCTGGGGCCGCGACATAGCGGTGCGAATCGTTTCGGCCGACAGTCCCAGTTCGTCGGTCGGCAGCAGCAGGCATTCCGCTAGACCGCCGTGCCAGTCCAACTGGTACGGCAAATCGAGGTCCATGATGAACAGCTGACCCGCCCTCGTCTCGTGTTGAGTCTCCCCTTGCGTCAGGCGCGAGGTGTTGTGTATTTGCACGTTTATCGCGATGATCTGAGTCGGTGAATTTCGAATATGTTTGATTGTTCGGACCATGCTGAATCCAGAAAGCAACCACCGTTGTATACGGACCTGTCCGAATCTCCAGCCCTCATAATGCGCATAGGCCAGGTCGTCAGAAGTATTGTCCGCAACGCATGTAAACGCAGCAAATTTCCGAAGGGTTGCCGCCACCTCGCCCCGGTCGCAGCGATCGAACTGGTTGGTATCCAGAGCCACCGCTGTACCGCCCTCTACTTTGTGCTCAGCCGAGTTCAAGTGTGCACGCACGGTCGATGGATGTGCACTCACAATCAATTGTCGGGCCTTCGTGAGCCGTAGGGTTCGAATCGGGTAGATCACCGTCGTTGCAGAGCAGAGCACGGCGGCGAGCCGCCCACCGGATAATCACCTGGCACGGTGTTCTGGCAGTGTGGTCTGCTGCACGTCGATTGTGTCGTCGACGTGCAGCAGACGCAGGTCAGCGGCCTGCTGTTCGAGAGCCTCCCGGCGCAACCGGCTCGGGGTCAGGCCGTAGGCGGCATAGAGCCGCCGGGCGAAATGCGTGGGACTTCGGAAGCCGAGGCTGTAGGCGATTGCCCCGATCGAGCGGTGGCGCATGTCGAATCGAGCCAGGTCACTGTGCGCACGTTCCAGTCGCTGCGCAACGATCCACTTTTCGGGGCTGAACCCGGCGTCGGCACACACTTTGTACAGATGGCGGACCGAAATATGGTGGGCGCGGGCGATCTGAGCCGGGCTCAGGTTCGGATCACATAGCCTGCGATGTGCGTAGTCACGAATCTGGGTCAGCAGAATATCTCGAGGCAGGGCCGTGCCGTCCGGATTGCTCTGCCTGGCAGCTGACAGCAAGTAAGCGCGCACCATTTCTGCGAAAGCATCGCCAAGAGCCGGCGCCGCGGGATCGCCCTCGAGCGCGTCGCTGGAATCACTCATCAACGCAATTTGATTGGCGATCAATGGATACAGCGGGCTACATTGGGGGCGCAGTAGGGCGGCGCGAATTGTTTCGACCGACACATTGAGCTTATCGTGTGGAATGTGCACCGACGTCACCCGCCCGCCGATCCAGTCGAGCTCGTACTCCAGATCCAGATCCAGAAGATACAGCCGACCTGGGCGGAACTCAACTCGAGTATCGGCATGTGTCAGACGCGTCATGCCGCCCATCTGTAGCTGTACACAGAGCAACGGCGTGGGCGAACTTTTGATCTGTTCCGGCGTTCGGACCAAGCGGACATCGGAGAACGATCCTCGCTTTATATGAACATGTCCGAGGCGCCAGATATCGATATGTCCGAAAACTGCTCCGTATGGAGAAGTTCGGACGAGGTGTGACGGCGCAGAGGCCTCCTGCACAGCGGCCGCCAGCATGTCGAATCGGTCGCGCGGATCGGTCGAGTCGGTGTCCAGCATGACTGCCACAGCGCCTCCATACGTCGCTGAGTCGACTTCAGGGCTTGCACGTCGTGTCGATGACAGTGCACTGGCAATCGATTGTCGGACTCACGTGCGCCGTATGCGCCAAAACGGGCCGATTCCCTCATATCGTCGAAGTCGGCCGCTGCTAGGCATTTTCGGGACGAGTTCGCCCTTTGCCGCGTGTCTACCGGCTGATTGCCGTGTGGTCTGCGGGTCAGGGGTGGGCGACCTCGGTGGCGTGGAGGTTGCGCAGGGTGCCGTCGCCCGCCGCTGCTTGCGACGGGTAGAGCAGTTGCAGGCCCACGGGTAGCGGCTCGTTGGGGTCGATGGTGTGTTTGTCGTCGGGGGAGGCGATCACCACGGTTCCCTCGAGGCCGTCCCGGATCACCTGGTACCACTGGGTTTGCTGGGGGTTGACGCGCGTGCCAGGCGGGACATCGAAGGAGATCTGCCACCACACCACTCGCTCCTCGCGCGCGGCCAGGGTGAGGGTGTAGCTGACGACGTGCCCCTTCGCGTTGTCTGGGTAGGTTTGCTCCCAGCGCCCGATGACCTGCTGTTCGACAGTGATCCGGGGTTGTTCGACCGCGGCCACCTCGAGGTTCCGAATCTGGCAGGGCCCGCCCACCGCCGCGAGGCCCAGCTTGAGTGTTTCCGGCATCGCGAACTCATCGGGCAGTTCGGAGAAGTCGATGTCGAGCAGCCCTTCGCCTTCCGGCTTCGCTGTGCTGGAACGGCGCACGCTCAGGCGGCCGTCGATAAGGAGCACCTGGATATGTGCACCCTCTTCCCACGTGGCGTTGAACCCATCGGAGACTGAACTTCTCGAGAGCGTGGCGAATCCCGACGTCAGGTCACCGGCTCCGCGCAGGGATATCGAGGGGTTCCCCGTGAACCGGCTGCTGTTGCCGAAGCCGATGCCGATCCATCCCGCCGTGACGCCGGGGACTATTGGTGTGGCGTAAGAACTGGCGTAGCCAAGGCCCTCGGCGGAGCCGGGCTCGGTCGTGTGATCTCCGTTTATCAGGTAGAGGCCGAACCCCTCGCCCACGTCAGGCTCGGTGGTGGTCGCGTAGTCGAAGTCGATGATCAATCCCTGCGAGGGGGAGAACCGCTGGTCGAGGAATGCCGTACCTGGCACCTCGTTCGAACTCGTCCCCGCTGTGCGGAGTTGCAGGCACTTCCCGTCGAATTCCCCACCGCCGAACAGTTGCCAGTGGGGGTTGGCAGGCGAGGCCTCGGCGAACGATTCTGTGATCGGCAACGGTGACGGCTGCGTGGCGTCGGGCATCTGATCGGTCATGAACGCTCCCTTGTCCGATGTGGGACCGCATGCTCTCCTCCACTGCAGGACCCAGGCAGGTCACGATGCGAGTGGGGGATCATGGGGGTATGCGAATTACACTGTATCGCAAGATGATTCGCGACATCCTGAATTCGCGGGAACGATACGGAGCGGCATCGGACGGAGGGGATGTACTGCGCCGCAGCCGGTCTGGTGCGTGCACCCGGCGGCATTGCTGCATCCGCCGGTGCACCACGGCCCATCGTGCCGTAGTCCATCCGTTTGCGCAGAGCGTCATTGCTCGTACCCGCCTGGACGCGGTGCTCGGCTACGTGCCGCTTCGTGGCTGTCGTAGTAGCCGCGGTCGAGAAACAAGAAAGTCGCAATCCATTGTGCTGCAATGGATTGCGACTCCCTCGGTGTCCGGAAGGGGATGCATGCGCTTTCCGCTACGGCGCGATCGCTATTTCCAGCTGAGATCGCTGGCGTCGACGACGACCATTTCGGGCTTCTCGTCAACGGACTTCAGCAGGGTTGCTACGACAAGCCCCGTTCCCTCCGCCGCGAATTCGTCCGCGGTGATCGAAGTGACATTGAGTTTCTTGTTCTCCTGCTTGGTTCCGTCGCAGGTGGCATCGGTGAAGAACTCACCAACCGGCTGTGTCTCGGAGGCCTTCGGTTCACGCTGTCGCACAAGAACGTTGACCGTGGTGGCCTCGCCTTTTGCACAGCTGTAGGTGACGGTGACGTCTACACTGCCCGCGGCTTCACCGTCGTCGGAGGCCCCGGCGGCAACCGAGTCGATCGCGATGGAAGGTTCCACCTTGGCGTCAGCGGTTGCCGACAACCCGGTCATCGAGGCGGCTGCCATGCAGACCGCGACACCTGAGACGATCTTTGAAGCTTTCATGGACAACTATCTCCTGTCGATCGAAGGCATGGGCAAGGGAGGTCCTGCCGTTACCCGTCGACGTCGACGCTCATGTCGTCCAGGACGAGCAGGTCCCGATTGATACTTCGGTACGCGAGCCGGGCTGGATGAAAACTGCTTCTGGTACGAGCGTCAGATAATCCACAGACAAGATATCGCCGAGACGAGTCATTTATCGTTGCGGCTCGCCGCAGCTTCATCAACCGGCCGCGTCATAACCCCCGCAGGGTATTTCAAGCTAGTTCGGCCGAATTGAGCAGGTGTTTCAGCATATTTGTAACGGAATGCCCGGCAACCGGCCGGTCAGTTTTCCGGCCGTCAGTACCGGCGTGCCTGCGACGATGACGTCATCGATACCGCTGGCCAAGACATTGGGATCGGTATACGTCGCTCGGTCTCCGACGGTGGCCGGATCGATGATCGCCAGGTCCGCGACCTGACCGCAGGCGATAGTGCCTCTGTCGGGCAAGTGGAAACGCTGGGCGGGGCGTGCGGAAAGGTGGACCACTGCTTGCTCCCACGACCAGTCGCCGAGCTCTCGGACGTGGCGGCGCAGCAGCCGGGCGAACGTGCCGTACCCGCGCGGATGCGGATGCCCCGCGACGTAGATTCCGTCGGATCCGCCCATGTGGACACGGTGTCGAAGCAACTCACTGATCGAGTCTTCGCTATCCGGATGGTCGAAGACCACGCCCGCGCCCAGCGCCGTATCGATGAGCAGATCAGCGCAGAAATCAGCGGGAGCGCGGCCGAGGTGGCGTGCGGCATCGCACAACCGCATCCCGATCGTCCAGCCGTAGCGCGCGCTAGGCACGTGGGCGAGCGTGACTTGCTGCCATGTCCCGGATTCGATCTCCTCGGCCAACCGCAGGCGGGTCTTGCGCTCTGTCAGTATGTCGAGGGTCCGGTCGAGGTCGGCGGTGGCGAGCCAGTCGGGCAGCATCCTGGCGAGGATGCTGCAGCCACGGAGATAGGGGTAGGTGTCGTAGGTGAGGTCGATGCCGGCGCTCAATGCGTTGTCGACGAGTTCGGTCAACAATGTGCTTGGTCCGTGGTAGTGCGAGATGTGTACCGCGATCTCGGCTTGTCTGGCGATGGCGCAAGCCTCTGCCATGCCGCTTGCGGACGCGGCGCCGTAGGTGCGCATGTGGGTCACATAGGGCAGGCCCCGTCGGGCGGCCGGTCGGCAGACGGCGGCCAGTTCGTCGACGGCGGCGTAGCGGGCCGGTAGATAGCTCAAGCCCGAGGAGACCCCTGCCGCGCCGTCGTCGAGGCCTTCTTCGGCCAGCCTGACCATCGCCGCCAGCTGTTGGGCATCGGGTGCGTTCGGCGAGTTGCCCATGACGCAGAGTCGAATCGTTCCGTGCGGAAGCAGGTACACGGTGTTCAGGGCGGTCGTATGGTGATAGAGGGACAGCAATTCGGCGACGCTGAGTTGTGGTCCGGATCGACCATTTCTTGCCTGGGTTCCCGTTGACTGCGAGCACTGGGTGGCTGGCGTTGACCATGGGCCGTTGACCGCGGAGAAGTAGCGTGAAACCCAAGTCAGGGCCGCCGGGCTGGTAGGTGCGAACGACAGCCCGTCCTGACCAAGGACAAAAGTGGTGACACCTTGCCGCAATGCCGCCAACTGCACTGCCGGATCCCACACGGACGCGTCGCCGTGCACATGGGTGTCGATGAAACCCGGGACGACATACCGTCCCGTTGCGTCGATTTCGATACCGGCCCGCGCACCGTTGAGGCTGCCTGCCGCCGCAACTCGGCCGGTCGCGATCCCGATATCAGCCCGATAACCTGGTCGACCAGTGCCATCGATGACGGTGCCGCCGCGGACCAGCAGATCCCAATTCATCGCCCCCACCGTTCATTGTTGGGTCGCGCTTCGACCCGAAGACCCCGCACCCAGCCCACGATTGCTGGCCGCATCGGCACGCAATAGCGGCATAGCGCTCGGCGCGCACGACGACGGCTGGCAATCGCTCCCGACCCAGCGCATCGGCACGGCTCGGTTCTGGCCCCGCTGCAACACCGGATCCGCACGAGTTCGAACCTGTTGATCGCGGACGGATTTCAAGCAGTGTCGTGCCGCAGGGCTGCCGACGGCCTCTCGGTTTACCGGCTGGTCGTTGACTCGTCCTTCCCCGGGCCGAGTAACCATCGCTCACTCCTGCGGTAAGACCCGGCGGAAGTGGCCGCGCCTACCGCGTCCCATCGGGTACGCCGCATACGAGCAGAGTGACATTTCGACGCCCGGTCAGCATAGGCTCGTCTGGTCGGTCCCCCTCCCAAAATAATTGGTACTCGATCGCACGAATAGTTTGGCAGGCGAAGTCGTTCGCGAATTGGAAAGCGTGCGGTCGACCGGTATGGCCGCCGAGGGTTGCTGCCGCGGGCATCCAGCTTCGTGCTCGGCCCGGCTGCGGTGACCTGTTCGCGAGCTCACATCGCTGCGGACGACTGCCCGGCTGTCGAAGCGAAGGTGTCGAGGTCGTCCAGGGCGGCGGGTAGGAAGGTCATCGACCGACGTCAGGTCGCGGGCACGAGTCGCCTTCGACGCACAGTGACTCCCCTCACGGGAAAGTCCGGTAATTCCGGTTAGAGTCGGTTCCTGTCTTGCGCGCGATCTCTGTCCGAGAGCTTTATCCCTGACCGACCGGTGATCGGTTGCCGGTCTAAGGCGGTAATTCGGTGGCTGATATCCGTTCGACATTTCGAGCCTGGTGGCAAGACCGGGTCGATTACCGCTGGCTGCTGGAAACATTCGAATCCCATTCTGCGCTGCGGCCGTTGAAGTTCATGATCGGATCCGGCGGCATGGGGATGCTGGTGATCACGGTGCTGATCTTGATGTCGGACGTTGGCCAGAAGGGGTCGTCAGGGGAGCTACAGGCCGTCGTCGGGCCCGCGATCGCCGGGCTGTTCGCATTGCGCTGGTGGTTGTTGCCGTGGCCGCGGGAAGTCGAGTCACTCATGTGGGTCGCGGTGATGGATATCGGCATCACCGCGAGCAACGTGGTGGTCCAGGACCGCCTGCTCGGCGCATTGGGCATCGTCATGCTGGTCACTTCCGGGGGATACGTGACGATCTTCCACGGTCCGCGAGTCCTGGCGATACACCTGGGTTGGTCACTGCTATCGATTGTGTTGTTGACGACCATGTTGGTCATCGGGGTGCCTGCGCATACCGGACCCGGTGCGGGTGACTTCGCCCTCGGCGCCGCGATCGTGGTGGCCAATCTGGTCGTGACCTGCGTCGTGCTCCCTACCGTGCAGTTCTGCCACTGGCTACTTCGGCTGGATGCGTTGTCGGATCCGTTGACCAAGTTGTTGAATCGGCGCGGCCTCGACTCGCGCCTGGCGCGGTTCGTCGGGCGCTGCGTCGACGCTGGGGTGTATGTCGTGGCGCTGGATCTGGATCGGTTCAAATCCGTCAACGACACCTTCGGTCACGCCTTCGGCGACGAGGTGCTGGTGCGAACGGCCGAATGCCTGCGTGCTGCGGCTCCGTCGAGTGCTACCGTCGCGCGCACCGGCGGTGAGGAATTCGCCGTCGTTGGTTATCTGCGGAAGACAGACATAGGCGTTCTCGCCGAGCGCCTTCGCAACGCGATCGAAACGATCCCCGATTTGCCGATCACGATTACCGCCAGCGTCGGGGCGGCAACATATGAACCTGCGGGTACGGAGGTCGAGCATATCGACGCGCGGGATAAGACCTTGTTTCATCGCGCGGACTCGGCCATGTATCAGGCAAAACAGTTGGGCGGCAACACCGTTGTGGTTATAGGCGTCCAGGGTGCGGTGCACTAAAAAGGCGGATTTCGGTAACAACCGACGTAGGTGCCCTCTGATCGAGTCGTGCCTGTGGGTGTTGCGTTTCAGTAACTGAGCGGTCACTAATCGCACGTTGCGTTGACTTGCCAGCCCCCGGGTTCGCTAACTTCGTGGCATGACACCGGTGACGAGCATCGTCGTTGGCGAACTCGAGGGGTCCGAGAAGCTGGCGGACGCGATTGCTTTGTATCGGGAAGTTTTTGCGCTGCGGCGTGGCGATCCCGCGCCGAGCGCACGGTTGCTGGCCGCCCTTGCCCGTAACGGTGGTATCGCGCTCGGCGCCTACTCGGGTGGGGAACTGGCCGGATTCACCTACGGCTTCCTCGGTCGCGACCAAGGCGGTGCGGGGCAGGCCGCCTCGCTGTACCACTACATGGAACTGCTGGTGGTCCGGCCCGACCACCGCGGCACCGGCGTCGGCCGCGCGCTGATGTATCACTTGCGCGAGATGGCACTCGCGTGCGGATTGCGCACCATCCGGTGGGTCTATGACCCGCTGCGCGCCGACAATGCTTATTTCTACCTCGATGTGCTGGCGGCCCGCGGACGCGATTTCGTGCCCAATTTCTACGGCATCGAAAACAACGGACGTGACCGCGGGCATCCCACCGATCGGATCATCGTCGAGTGGGACGCGTCGGTACCCGCCCGTCGCTGGCCGGAGCCACCACCTGGGCTGGTATTCGGTGATCCGGTGATCGATCCGCAGGCCGATATCGAGACGATGCTGCTTGCGATCCCCGCCGATAGCGACTATTTGCGCCTGGATAGCTCGCATGGACTGCGTCGCCGCATTCGCGCCGAATTGCGGGCGCTGGTCATCGCAGGGTTCGAGCCGGTGTCGTGTCGCCGGGCCGCCGACGGTGTCGCCGTCTACCGGCTCGTGGCCAATACCGCTCGCCTCGTCCGCGACGTGCCGCCCCAGGTCGACCGGGCACCGCCGCGGTGGTCCACGCATTCGACAGTGATGTCCACGCCGTGGTCGGTCGAATCAGTGCCGGATGGAAGTGTCGTCGGTGGCGGCGGCACCCTAATCAGTTCTGGGAGTGAGCTATCCGGCACACTCCTGGTAGTAGCCGGCCGGTAGGTGAGCACTTTCGCACCCTGGACTTCGAGTCCTGGAGAAAGACCGTGCCCCTGCCGGTAGGCCGGGAGAGTTGATCGCTGCTGGGATGTCGTGCCCGCCCGAATGGGCGTGAGCACTGCTTGATTAGGTCGCTGATGGTTCTCCTGCTGGCTGCTCGACGGTGATCGGCATTAGCAATTGGAGGATTGTTGCGACTGTTCGTAGGAGATGACTGGGCTGAAGACCACCACGACGTGGAGGTGATGGACACCGCCGGGCGCCGCCTGGCCAAAGCGCGCGTGCCCGAGGGCGTCGCCGGAATGGCGAGACTGCACGCGATCCTCGGCGGCCTGGTCGACGACGCCGACGAGGTCGAGGTCCTGGTCGGGATCGAGACCGACCGCGGTCCCTGGGTCGGGGCGCTGGTCGCCGCCGGATACACGGTACTGGCGGTGAATCCATTGCAGGCGGCCAGGTTTCGGGACCGGCTGGGAGTCTCGGGTGCCAAAAGCGACGCTGGTGACGCTCACGTGCTGGCGGATATGGTCCGCACCCATTCCCACGAATTGCGACCTGTCGCTGGGGATTCCGCGCGAGCCGAGGCCGTGAAGGTGGTGGCCCGTGCTCACAAGACGATGATCTGGGACCGAACTCGCCACACCCAGCGGTTGCGTCACGCTCTGCGTGACTACTTCCCCGCCGCGCTGGCCGCGTTCGACGACCTCGACGCCGCCGACACCCTGGAACTGCTCGCCAAAGCACCCACCCCAGCTGCGGCGGCCCGGCTCACGATCCCCCAGATCAGTGCCGCGTTGAAGCGGGCGCGCCGCCGCAACGTCGCCGACAAAGCCACCGCTATTGCGGCCGCACTGCGCAGCGAGCAGCTCGGCCAGCCCGAGGTCGTGGCGCAGGCCTACGCAGCCTCGGTCCAGGCGCTGCTGGCGGTCCTGACTGTCCTCAACACCCAGATCAAGACGTTGCAGGGGCAGGTCGAGGCGCATTTTGGGCAGCACCCGGCCGCTGAGATCATCGCGTCCCAGCCCGGTTTGGGACAGGTCCTCGGTGCCCGGGTGCTCGCAGAGTTCGGTGACGACCCCGACCGCTACCGCAGCGCCAAAGCCCGCAAGAACTACGCGGGCACCTCCCCGATCACCCGCGCGTCGGGCAAGAAGAAGGTCGCCCTGGCCCGGTTCGTACACAACGACCGGCTCATCGACGCCCTCACCACCCAGGCGCAATCCGCGCTGATGTGGTCCCGGGGCGCCCGCGACTACTACGACCGTCAGCGAGCCCGCGGTGTCGGTCACTACGCCGCGCTACGCCAGCTCGCCAACCGACTCGTCGGGATCCTGCACGGCTGCCTCAAAACCGGAACCCTCTACAACGAGACCACAGCCTGGCCCGACCCAGCTCAGCAGTCCGCTGCTTGACATTCAAGCTCCTGGGATGTCTTTCTTGTTGGCGCTGGCCGGTCGTACCCTGCGAATGTGGCGACCGATGAGCAGATCCGCCGGGACAGTGCCGGCCTGTCACCGGCAGCGCGGCACGACGCGGGAGCACAACGTGCTGATGACAAGGACTGGGTCTCGATCGCAGCGTGGTCGGGCCCGTTGCGAGTGTGGTCGATGCGGCCCGCAGGCTCGCCGTGATCCAGGGCGATAGAGCCCGCCTGTACGACGAGATCGCGTCGCACGGCCGTAACGGATCTGACGACGCCCGCCGTCTCGCCGAGCGCGCCCGTGCCGCTGCCCGCCGCGCCCGCGAGATTGCCGACAACTTTTCCGCGGCGACTGATCCGGGCCGACGCTGACGGTGCGGGCGGCCCAGCGTCGGCAGGGCGGGCGTCGCCACCCGCTGACGCAATCGCCGACCGCTGTGCCGCAACGGATTCCGCTAGCTCCTCCACCACTAGTTGGGGCGGTGGCGGTCGAGCGCAACGGGTTGCGGGTGTATTCCTTCTCGTGGAACACCGGATTGGCGTCGCGTTGCGCGACGTGCAGTCTGGTCGATGAAGTGACCACCTGGGCTGTAGGAGATGTCCGGGATATGTAAATTCGTCCGATCATTCGCTTGAACCCCGCCGGATGCGGATCAGCCTTGAGTGACAAGGGCTTTCGCCCAGCGTGCGTGGACGTGATGAAAGGTTCAGACCACAGTGAATAGCGGTGCCTTGACCATTGCAGAGCGTATCGAGTTGCGCCGCCGTCGACTCGGCCTGTCCCGTCGGGTTGTCGCGCAACTCGTCGGTCGCAGCGAGGAGTGGCTGCGGCAGATCGAACAAGGTCAAACCCGCTTGGACAGCATCCAGATGACCTCTCGGCTCGCCGAAGTGCTCCACTTCGACAACCCCCAGGAGTTGATCGGCTGGCCGCCCCCTAGCCATTCCGCCGCACGCAACGTGGGCTTGGAGCTCACCCCGCTCAACAGAGCCATCATGGACCATCCATCCACGCGGGCTCTACCTGCGGCAGGCGCGCCACTTCTACGTTCATTGAATGCGGCGCGTGCCGCGCTCGAGGAATTGTGGGCCATCTGGCTCAACTCGAGCCATCGATACAGCGAACTCGCCGCTCGACTGCCCGGTGTGCTGGTGGCAGCGCGGTCGATTCGCGCATCCACGCAAGAAACGCAGAACGGGCAAGCCGACGAGGCCGACCAATTGATGGTCGACGCTTACCATCTCGCCCGATTGCTGCTTACCCAGATGGGTGCCTATCACCTCGCATGGCTTGTCGCCGACCGATCGAGCGGCATCCTCGCCCGGACAGCGACACCGACCCTGGTTGCCGCAAGCTCCTGGCACGTGTCCAGCGCATTGCTGTCGCTGGGCTATCACGCCGAAAGCCGGGACTACGCGCTCGCGGCGTCTCATCGCTTGGCTTCGGCGTCCCTGTCTGCCCAATCCCCGTACGGGGCCTTGCAACTGGCCGCCGCCGAAGCTGCCGCGGGTGTAGCCGACGTGTCGAAATCCCAGGATCTCGTGGCAGCTGCCTGGTCGATCGCCGAAAAGATGGACCACGCTGCTGTCGACCATAGAGTGAGGTTCGGAGATACCGAAGTGGCAATCACCGCGATGAAAATCGCATTGCAACTCGGCAAGATCGATGACGCGGTAGAGCTGGCCGCGAACACCGAAATACCAGACGGCGCCCATGTCGACCTCCGAGTTCACTATTATCTGACGACCGCCTACGCCTACAGCCTCCTTGGTTCCGACTTCGCCGCTGTCTTCGCGCTGCAACAAGCCGAGCTGGCCTGCCCGGAAGACATTCGCTACGACTGGATGGCGCACCGCGCCCTGCAGCGACTCGCCCGCCACGACCACCATCTGATCAGGCGAGACCTGGTCAAACTATGCAGAGCCGCCGGACTCGCATGACCGCGCCACGCCCCGGAGTCCCTACTGGTGCGCTTCCAGATAACGGGTGAGGGCCGAGGTGCCTTCCGCGATGATCCAGTCGCTGCCGTCAGGTCCGTGTCGGTAGGCGAGTTCGAATACTCGGTCGCCGAGTTCTACGGCAACCTCGATGGCTCGGCGGTCGGTTTCGTGCGGGAGCAGTCCGCTGCCGATCAGGCCCGAGTAGCACATGTCCACCAAGCGATTCAGATGTGCGTGGACGTCGGCGGTGATGCCCCGACTTTGCCTGCCGCCGTAGTAGAGCGCCACGAACTGCGGGTGGGCCAGGTAATGGGTGTGGTGAATGGTCATGAATGCGTCGATCGCCGCGGCGATGCTGTCCGGGCGGAGGGTGGTCAATTCCGCGGCCAGCTTGCGGTCCAACTCTTCGACGTGATCGGCGATCAGTCGTTCCAGCACGGCATCTCGGTTGGCGAAGAATTGGTACAGCGCGGCAGGCGAGACGTCCGCACGGGCGGCGATCGCTGTTGTGGTAGCGGCCTCGACGCCGCCTTCCTGCACCAACGCCGCGGCGGCGGCGAGGATCCGATCGACGCGTTCGAGACTGCGTGTTTGTCGTGGTGTCCGCCGGACCCGGCCTGCCTCGGGCATGTGATCATCGTAGCAGAATGTAAATCTGATTTACATTCATGTTAGGGTTCGGTCGCACGGCACGCTGTTCAGTTCGATGCTGCGCACGCGCAATCACTTCGTGGCTACCTCGGTCGATCAACTGCCCCACCATGTCGTTTCGTGGCTGCTCTACGGGCATCAGATGATCCTGCCTGCGCCCGATCTGGAGCGCACTCGGTATCTGCTGGTATTCGGCGCCAATCCGGTGGCGTCCAACGGCAGCATGATGACAGCACCCGGAATGTCGCGGCGGTTACGCGAGATCCAGGAGCGCGGCGGCCGGGTGGTCGTGCTTGATCCGCGCCGCACCGAAACCGCCGCGGTGGCAGACGAACATGTCTTCGTCCGTCCCGGCACCGATGCCGCCGTGCTGCTGGCCATGCTCAATGTGGTGCTGGCCGATGGTGTCGGGGGACTGCCCGACTACGTCGTCGAGTTCGCTGAGATGCGTACGGCCATAGCTGGTTTCACTCCCGAGGTCGCCGCCCGAGTGAGTGGGGTGGCTGCCGCCACCATCGTGCGGCTGGCCCGGGAATTTGCCGCCGCCGACGGCGCGGCATGCTATGGCCGCATTGGTGTCTCCACTCAGCAGTACGGCACCCTGTGCCATTGGGTGATCCAGCTGCTCAACATCGTCACCGGAAATCTCGGCCGGGCAGGCGGCACCCTGGTGACCGACCCGGCGAGCGACGTCACCAGAATTCTCGGCCGGGGCGGCTTCGGGTCGCGCCGGAGCCGGGTGCGTGGCGCACGGCCGTTCGGCGGCGAACTCCCCGTCGCGGTGCTGGCCGAGGAGATCACCACCCCGGGCGACGGACAAGTCCGCGGGCTGGTCACCATCAGCGGCAACCCGGTGTTGTCCACCCCGGGCGGGTCCGGGTTGGCTGCCGGACTGGCGCAACTGGACTTCATGGTCGCGATCGACTTCTACCTCAACGAGACCACCAGGCTCGCCGACATCATCCTGCCGCCGACTCCCGCGCTGGAACGCGACCACTACGATCTCGTCTTCCGTGCCCTGGCAGTCCACAACACGGCGAAATACTCACCCGCTGTGCTGCCGAAACCAGCCGGGGCGCGGCATGACTGGGAGCTCTTCCGCGATCTGGGGCTGGCCTACCAGCGCAAGCTCGCCGGCTCACGATCGGGACTGCTGAAGCAACTGCTGAACGCCAAGAACGCGGAAGCCCAAGTGCGGCTACGGTTGTCGCCGCGTCGACTGGTGGACCTGCTGCTGCGGAGCGGTCCTGCCCGGTTGTCGGTCGCGGCGTTGCTGGCGTCCCCGTCCGGTGTCGACCTCGGCCCGCTGCGGACCGGATTTGCCAACCGGGTTCGCACCAAGGACCGCAAGATCCACCTGCTCCCCGACATCATCGCCACCGACCTCGAGCGGCTGGCCGCCGATCTCGCACGCGACGAGCATGATCCCGAGCTACCGCTGCGGCTCATCGGCCGCAGGCACGTGCGCAGCAACAACTCGTGGGGGCACAACTCCGGGCGATTGGTAGCGGGCGATCCGCGACATCACTTGCTGATGCACCCGAATGATGCGGCACGGTATGGCCTTTCCAACGGTGCGGCGTTGCTGCGCTCCACCGTCGGGGCGATCCGGGTGGACGTCGAACAGACCATCGACATCATGGAGGGCACGGTGAGCCTGCCGCACGGCTTCGGTCACGGCCGTCCCGAAACTCGGCTCGGTGTCGCCAATCGTGTTGCGGGAAGCAGCATCAACGACATCACCGACCCTGATCGGCTCGACGTCTCCGGCAACGCGGCGTTCTGTGGGCTGCCGGTGGCGGTCGAACCACTCCCGGCAACCGCTGCGGTGTACGGTCCGTCGGAAGGCGAATTCTGATGCCCCACGTCATCACTCAGGCGTGCTGCAACGACGCCTCCTGTGTCGCGGTCTGCCCGGTCGGCTGCATCCGTCCCGGTCCGGACGAACCTGGTTTCGCCACTACCGAAATGCTCTATATCGACCCGGCCACCTGCATCGACTGCGGGGTCTGCGTACCGACCTGCCCGGTCGACGCGATCATCCGGGATGCCGCGCTGATCGGCATCGACACCAGGTACCTAGAAATCAATGCCGCCTATTACGAAGACAATCCGATCCATCAGGCCCTGGGTGCGGTCGAGCTTCCGGTCCCGGTGGAGGTGGCCGATCCGCTGCGCGTCGCGATCGTCGGATCCGGTCCGGCGGGCTGCTATGCCGCGCGAGAGTTGCTGAAATACCCCGGCGTCGAGGTCACTATGTTCGACCGCTTACCGACTCCGGGCGGATTGATCCGCGCGGGGGTAGCACCGGATCATCCGCACACCAAATCCATTGCCAAGACCTTTGATTCCGTGCTGGCCGACTCTCGCTTCCGGCTATATCTCGACGTGGAGATCGGCACCCACCTGACGCACGCCGAACTGTTGGACAACCATCACGGCGTGATCTACGCCTACGGTGCGGCAGGCGACCGGGCCCTCGGCCTTCCGGGCGAAAACCTGCCGGGCAGCGTATCGGCGACCGAGTTCGTCAACTGGTACAACGGGCATCCCGACTACGCCGAGCGCACCTTCGACCTGTCCGGGACCCGGGCGGTCATCGTCGGAAACGGCAATGTCGCACTCGATGTCGCCCGAATCCTCGTCACGGTCCCCCGATCGGCTTGCCAGGACCGATATCGCCGACCATGCGGTTACCGCGCTGCGGGACAGTAATATCGAGGAAGTGGTCGTCGTCGGCAGACGTGGACCCGCACAGGCGGCGTACACCACACCAGAGCTACTCGCGCTGTCGGACATACCCGGCGTGGACGTGATCACCGATCCGGTCGAGGCTGAACTCGACGCGGTCAGCCGTGCCCTGGTGGACAACCCGGCCAGTGCAGCTTCGCTACGCCACAAGACGCGGATCGCCGCCGAATACTCCACCCGCGCAACCACACCCGGAAACCGCCGGATCATCCTGCGCTACCTGGCGGCGCCGGTCGAGATCCTCGGCACCGACCAGGTAACCGGCCTCCGACTGGCCCGAAACCGACTCGAAACGGATGAATCCGGAACCGTGCGCGCCGTCGACACCGGCACCGTCGAGCTCATCGAGACCGGACTGATACTGCGCGCGATCGGTTACCGCGGCACAGTGATCCCGGACTGCCTTTCGACAACACACGAGCCGTGCTCCCCAACGACGCCGGCCGAGTCCGCCACCCAGACAACGGCATTGCGCTGACCGGCGTCTACGTGACCGGCTGGATCAAACGAGGCCCCACCGGCGTGCTCGGCACCAACAAATCCTGCGCCCAGGAAACCGTCGCGCACCTACTCGCCGACTTCTCCGCCGGACGTCTCCCGACACCGCAGACGAGCACCGCGCAATTCGCCGACCTCATCCGCCGACGCCGGCCCGACGCGCTGGACCTCACCGGCTGGCGGGCGATCGATGCTACCGAGCGCCAGCGGGGACGCGACCGGGGCAAGCCACGCGACAAGATCACGAGCATCGCCGAGTTGCGCTCTGCGGCACAACGACCTCAGCTCTAAGGTCGTGGGTGATTCGGGCGAGGCGGTTCGCGGGAAGCTGTAGTGCGCCTTCGGAGTTGATGGCGATTCGGTTTTACCCGCTTTGCAGAACACTTGGCTGTGACGGCCGATTTCAGCGCACTTTGGCGAAGGAGGGCGTCCGCAGCGTCAGGGCGACGCATCAGCTCATCGAAGTCACGAGCTGCCGCACGGCCTCCGCTCCCGAGCCAGGGGGTGAGTTTTGTTCGGTTGCTGGACTATTCGGCGATGCGGGTCCGATAGGACCACTGGTAGACGGGCAGGTCGCAACCGTCGTGGGCGATGTGGGTACCGGTGGGATCGAAGTGTTCGTATCCGCCGAGGCGGGGGACCTTCACCTGCTGGTAGGTGTGGAGGGCGTCGATCTCCCAGCAGTCCGGGACGCCGGAGGGTCCACCGACAAGACGGACCTCGATCGTTTGCGACATGATGACCACCTGCTCGTTGTTGCGAGAGCCTGATGAGCCTTGGCGGCCCGGCAGCAGGGCCCTCGTACGGTCGACGGTAAACCAGTAGCCGCGACGCATCGCCGAGATTTTTTGGGTGGTGTTCACTGTCGATTGTTGGCCTGGCATGCAGTGTGGCGCTCCGGTCCAATTCCCGGGCGGTTCTCGACCCCAACCAAATGTGTGAACGCGATCCAAATTCATTTGGAGGGCGAGGCCGAGGATATGGTTGCGCGGCATTGGCCTCGATCATCAGCGACGGATTCGCCACGCTATTTGTGGTATATCCGGCGGGAGGCATCCGTTCGTTCTTCGGCCCAATTCACCGGCACTCTAGAGATCCTGGTGTCGTCGAAAAATCAGCCCCAATGGTCCGCAACACGACGCCGAGGTGGTCGAAGAGGAACTGGCGCTGATCATCTACACCAGCGATACCACCGGCAAGCCCAAGGGCGCGCTGCTCGACCACCGCAGCATCGAAGCGATGGCATGGACGGCGGACGGCCACGGGCTGATTGCTGTGATTACCACCATTGTTGGAATGCGCTGATGCCGGAGTGGTAGCCGGTTCCGGTGCGGTTGATGCCGGTGCTGAGTGCGTTGATGGTTGAGGTTCTGGTTTCGATGGGGAGGCCGGTGGCCGGGATGACGAGGCGGGGGATGGCACGTCGAGCCAGGTGTCCGCTGGTCCAGACGTCGTCGGCCCAGCGGATTTCGGGTGGCCAGCCGGTGAAGTCGCTGATGTCGGGGCCGAGGGCGGTCGGCGGTATGAGGATTCCCCAGGTGCCGAGCAGCACATCGACGCTGACGGGTTCGGTGATACCGGTGCCGAAGATGTGGCGGGGCCAGTCGATGCCCGAGGCGATGTGCCAGCCACGGAGCCCGAGCGCGGCGTCGCGGTGGGTGCGGTGCGCGCGGAGCAGGTCAGCGAGGAATGTTCGGGGGTAGATGACGTCGTCGTCGACGATAACGAGGATCGAGTCGGGTTCGGCGATGGTTGCGGGGATGAGTTTGGTGGCAGGGCCCGAGTCCTCACACGGCAGGATGTCGACACCGGCGGGTATGGGCGGCACCGGTGGGTAGGGGCGGTGGTTTCGGAATGTGGTTGCGGGCCATGCGAGGACGATCCGGTCGGCGGGGCACGTCTGGTCGAGCAGGCTGCGCAAGGTCGGGCGGAGCCGGGTGGCTCGTTCGGGAATTGTGCTGAGGCTGACGACGATTCGTTCCGAACGAGACGACGCAGGCTGTGGTAGGGGGTCGGTGATCGCCAGCTTCGCGGCTCGGAGCACGTCTGTGGCGACTCCGGTGGCGGTGAGGTGGCGGAACCGGTCGATCGTGCGCTGAAAGTTACCGGTCGAGCCGGGCGGGCGGCGGGTCATCGGTGCTCCGAGTCGGCGAGCACGGATGCCCGTGCATAGCAATCATCGAACTGGTCCAGAACGGCAGGCCAGTCGAACAGAGTCGGGCTCGTGGAGTGGTTGTGAGCAGCGATTCGACCGCGCACGTCCGCGTTTTCGGCCAAGGCGACCAGGCTGTCGACCAAGTCGTCGGTGCTTGCGCAGAGCAGGCCCTCGACATCGTGGCGAACGAAGTCGGCGACGCCGGTCCCGGCCAGCGCGATGACCGGCACGCCCGCAGTGCGCGCTTCCAAGGTTGCGATGCCGAATGCCTCGCGCCGCACCGGATTCAGCAGCACGTCGGCGCTGCCCAGCAAGGCAGCGAGCGCGGCAGGCTCGAGACTGCCTGCGAGATGCACTCGTCCGGTCATGCCATGCAGTTGTAGGTATGCCGTCATTGCGGGTCGAAGGGGGCCATCCCCGGCGACCGTGGCACGCAAGGCGATTCCTGGTCGTAGTCGCCGCTCGGCGATCCGGAGAACATCGAGCAGCGCAATCGGTCGTCGTCGGGGTGCCAGCCGTCCGACCGCCACGACATGCACCTCGCCGGTGTTGTGGTGTCTGCGCGGCGTAGTTCGCCAGCGGGACAGCGTGATTGCGTTGGCGACGGTGACGGCATCGAGACCAGGGATCGCTTCGTCCACGAGCTCTCGCGTGCAATCACTGACCGCGGTGACGACCAACCTGTGTGCCCACCTTCCGTGGCGCGCCAGCCGTCGGTACGCGACGCGGGTTGGGCGATCCCACAGGGAATGCACGGTGGCCACCGTCGGCACACCTGAGCGCAGCGCCCACTGAATCGCGACCCAACCCAGCGGTGAAACCACGCTGAGGTGAACATGCACAACTTGTGGTTGCAGGTGCGCAAGGAACCGCCCTGCCTGACCGACGGTCGTTCGATACGCCGGGTAACCACTGCTGAAATCGTCTCGGCCGCTGCCGCCGTCGGGGGTTGTGGTGAGCACGCACACCTGTTCGTCGGCGGAACATTGCGCCGCGGACAGACCGGCGACCTGTATCTCGATGCCGCCGAGTCGTGGGGCGAAGACGTCGGTGACATGAACGATCATGGTGTGAACCGTCCCATGAACGATGCGTGTCCGGCATGCTTTTCTTCCATGCAACGGACTTGTGTGTTCTTCCACGCACATCCCGACGATGAGGCATTGCTGACCGCCGGGACGATGGCACGCCTTGTGGCAGAAGGACATCGGGTTGTCGTCGTTTTCGCGACCGACGGCGAGCAGGGACTGGCCGCCGGGGTAGCCCGGGGTCAGGCGCTCGGCGCGCTGCGCACCGCCGAAGCACGGGTCGCCGCTGACGTGCTCGGCTGTGCCTCGGTCGAATTCCTGGGCTATGCCGACTCGGGGTGGTCGGATCCGGTGGCGCACGAGACGTTTCCGTTCAGTGCCGCCGACCCTGAGGAGGCGGCGCTGCGGCTGGCCGCGATTCTGCGCCGTGAGCAGGCCGATCTGCTCACGACCTATGACCCCGCCGGTGGCTACGGTCATCCAGATCATGTGCAGGCACATCGGGTCGGTTACCGGGCTGCAGCGCTGGCCGGGACACCGATTGTCCTGGAAGCCACCTTCGATCGTGAACGGCTGGTCCAGGCCGCCAAGCTGCTCGGGATTCCCTTCGCCGGACCGCTGCGCGCCGTGCGCTGGCCTGGTCTTCCTCGGCTCGCGCCAGGGCAATTCGACAATGCCTTCGTCGCTCGGGCGGTGCTCACTCACCGCGTTGATGTGCGACGGTGGTGTGCGGCCAAGCGGGCAGCGGTGGCCGCACATGCCAGTCAGGCCACCGGCGGGAAGGCCCCGCGCACTCTGGCCGGGCTGCTGCGGCTGCCCGGACCGGTATTCCGGTGGGGGTTGGGTACCGAGTACTACGTCCAGCGTGGCCTGCCGCAGGGAACGGCTTACACCCATCCGCTCGACGGGTTCGTCGACGCTGACAACGGATAGGACGACAGACGTGGAGCACATCGCCGAGCCGTTTCCTCGGGTCCCGCAGCGCCTGGTCGACCAGGTGTATGCCTGCCTGGAGATTACCGATGCACTGTTGGGGCACTTGGAGATTCCGTATCTGGCGATCAGCGGTACGTTGCTCGGTGCGGTCCGCCACGGTGGCATGATTCCCTGGGACTCCGATGGTGATGTCGGTGTCCGCCGGAGCGATCTACCGCGACTGTTGGGTGAGTCGCGCGGGTTTCTCGCTGACCGCGGGTTCGCGATCGGGCGGGAGATGGCCTTCTCCCTGATCAAGGTGTACCCGTTGAGCGGGCGAAAGTTGCGGCCCTGGCATCGGTTTCGTTTCCCCTATGTCGATATCTTCGCCATGATCGAGCGGCCCGCCGGCCGATGGACCTTCGCCTCTCCCACGGCGCGGCACCGGTGGCCCGGCGAGTATTTCGACGGCGCAAGCTTCGAGTCATTGCACCGTTACGCTTTCGGGCCGCTGCAGCTGACCGCACCGCCCCTCGACGTGGTCCGTCGGTACCTCACCACCGCGTACGGACCTACCTGGGCGACCGAAGCGCACTTCGATCCCTATCGCTTTCCGGAGCTGAAACACTGGCCCCCAAGGACTCTGGACACTTTTCCACCAGCCCTACCGTCCGCAACGGGGCGTTCCACGCGATGAGCTGCTCGACGAGCTCGACAGCTTCATCCGCATAGTCCAACGCGACCACACCCAGTCCCCCCGGGGCGCCCGACTCGCCGAGCTCGCGCATCACCTGGCTGATCCGGGGGACCACATATCGTGCGATCCGGCGACGACTCAGGAGCGGAAAGCGGTAGCCGCAAGCGTGATTCACCAACAACGGCCGGGTCATTCCGCTCGGCAGGTAGGCCGCTCGCCGTAGGTGCTCGACCACGGCGCGGGTCTTTGTTTCGAGTGTGCGCACCTCGTAGTCGTCTTGAACATCCATCAGAGCGCCCTTCCAAGCGATCCCGCCGACGCAGGGTGGACCGCTGATCAACGTGATCTTGCCGCGCACCGCGCCGAGCGACGACAATGCGCCGTGCCATCGCAGCAGATCGCCGTGTGGCAGGGTCGAGGTGTGATCGATCAGCAAGGCCCGGAACGCTTCCGGTGTCACCGACGATGCTTCCTGCCGTATCCGCATGAGGATCGTCTCTCCTGGATGAGCCGCCAGAAAAGCGCCGCACGTCGACAGGACGTCCTCGAACGTCTTGTGCTGGAAGACCGAGGCATGATGCACGCGTAACTGCCGTCGATGTGCGCGGCAGCGGATGTCGAGGTAGCGCACACCGGCATCGAGCTGCTGATCGAGGTCGAACCCGACGTTCTGACATTGGAGGAAACCGAAACTGGGTCCGGCGTAGCGGGCGCAGGATTGGTGCGTGCCGGGGATGGTCAGATCAGCCAGCGTGGCACCGTCGGACAGTTCCGCCATCCAGTCCGCCGCCGCCGACTGAGGTGTCATGACGGCCCCTGTTCGAGGATGGCGGCCAATGCGGCGACAAGGCGGTCATTGTCGGACGCAGTGCGGCTGGCCAACCGCAAATACCGTTCACCATCGGTCATGGACTTACCGGCACAATGCTTGACCAGCAGGCTGTGGTGTTCGAACAGCGCGAGGGCGGCCGCAGCACCTGTCCACGGATCTGGGAGCCGTACGAGGACGAAGTTTCCCTCCGGCGGGCAGCAGGTGAGCCCGAGCGCGCAAAGACCGTCGTAGAGCTGCGCGGTCGCGGCACGGACCTGGCGCAGACTTTCCGCGAAATCGGCAGCATGATGGGGCAACAGCCGCAGGAACGACTCGGCGATGCCGTTCAGATTCCAGATCGGCAGCTCGGCGCGAACCGCGGCGGCGAAGTCGAGATCGGCGGTGGCCAAGTAGCCCAACCGGATTCCACCGACGCCGTAGGCCTTACTCATGCTCTTGATCACGACCAGGTTGGGGTGGTCGGTGACATCCTCGGCGACACTGGCCGCCTGCCCGGAGAAGTCGATGAACGACTCATCCACCAGTAGCCGGGCGCCGACATCGCGTAGCTCCTTGGCCAAGTGCAGCAGGTCCTCGCGGGGCACCAGCTGTGAGGTCGGGTTGTTCGGTGAGGTGACGATCACCGCATCGATGCCCGGCCCGGCGGCGTCCAACAGCTCGTCCGGGTCGAGCGCGAAACCCGGTGCCACCAGCTCGAACCGGCGCGCGGTACCACCCGAGAGCACCTGCTCGTACTCATTGAAGTTAGGGACGGTGAGGACCACCCGACCCAACAGCGGGCCGAGAACCTTGATGAGCTCCGAGGCGCCATTCGCGACCACTAGCCGCTCGACCGGTTGACCAACCACAGCGGCGAGCAAGGCACCGAACGCCGCTTGACCCGGCGGATAGTGCCGCATCGCGTCCGGGAACTCCGCCGCCATCGCGGCGGTCATAGCAGCAGGCGGGAACCACGGATTATCCAACATTCGATGGTCGACGACGCCGTGGCGCCAGTAGCCACCATGCTGTCCGTCCAAGAATGCCAAACGCTGTTCAGGCGTGCCGAACACGTAATCGGCTCGCACCAGATCTGCCGGACTGTCCACCTCATACCAGCGCAGATCTGCGCAGTCCACCGCACCCAACTCGTGGCGCCCACAACTCACCGTGTCGGCGAAAACGGTTTCGTAGAAAGCATTTTCGCCACCACTATGGATCAGTCTCTCGAGCCCGCCGCGGAACTCCGCGTCGAGGTAGGTCCGGCGTAACAACGCCACATTCACAGTCTTGACGGTTTCGTCGAGGCGCTGCTCCGGTCGCTGTCGCTGCGCGAGTCTCAGCTCCGTTACGGTGCCGTCCTCGACCACCGCGACGGTGCCTGCGAACTCCGGCCGCCACGGCGGAATTTGTCAAGTCAAGTGAGACAGTGCTGATCAGTTGATTTGGGGTTGGGGTGTGGGTTCGTTGATGTAGAAGATGGCCGGTATTTTCGGTGGGGTGGGTCGGCGGCCGAAGCGGGCGGGGTTGGCGTGGTAGGCGGCGGTCAGGGTGATCTGGCGGGCCTCGTCGATCGCGTCGGCGGTGCCGAAGTGCACTGATGCGGGGGTGTGCCAGCCGATACCGGAGTGGCGGTGGATGTGGTTGTACTCGTTGAAGAATCCTTCCAGGAACAACCGCGCATCCGCCAGGGAGGCAAAGGACTTCGGGAAATCATGAAGATATTTGAGGGTCTTGAACTGCGCCTCACTGAAGGGGTTGTCATTGGATACCCGTGGCCTGGAATGGGATCGGGTGACACCGAGGTTGGTGAGCAGCTCCGAGACCAGCCCCGATGTCATCGACGGGCCGCGGTCGGCGTGGACGGTGTGCGGGATGGCGCCGTTGCGTGCGATGGCCTCGTCGATGAATTCTTGTGCCAGTTCAGCGCTTTCGTGGTGGGAAACGATCCAGGACGGGTTGTAGCGGGAGTAGATGTCGATGAGCACATACAGGTGGAACCAGACACCCTTGGCAGGGCCGCGTAGTTTGGTGATATCCCAGGTCCACACTTGTGACGGGCCGTCGGCGAGGAGTTCGGGTTTCACCTTCGCCGCATGGGTGGCCTGTCGTCGCCGTTCCCGGTTCTGACCGGCGCCCGCGGCGATGCGATACATGCTCGACATCGAGCACCAATAGTTACCCTCGTCGAGTTCCCGCGCCCAGATCTGGCATATCGCCAGGTCGGCGTAGGGCGCTGAGTTGATCACCGTGAGCACATGGGCGCGTTCGGTGGCGGTGAGCCCTTGACCGTTACCCGGGACCGCCCGCGCGGGTTTGGGCCCCTGGATCGGTGGGCGCTGATGGCGGTAGTGGGTGGCTCGTGCCCGCCCGATCAGCGTGCAGGCCCGGCGGATAGGGACCTCGACGGCCCGTAGGTCGCCGTAGGCGTCGGTCATGGCTTGGTCGGTCGCGGCGCTGTGCCCGTGCTCTCGGAGATGGATTCCAAAAGCACATGCAGTTTTCCCATGATCTCGAGCGCGGCCTCCGTCTGCTTCAATTGCTTTGCCAGACGGGCATTCTCACGCGTCAAACGTTGGTTCTCCCGACACCCGGCCGTGTCCACGGCCTGGGATGCGACCGCTTCACTGGATCGCCGGGCAGCGTGCTGGGCGGCGCCGGAAAGCTTCGCGGCGCGGGCCTGGGTCCACTCGGCGATCTGGGATTGGTAGAGACCCTCACGGCGCAGGACCGCGGACTTCTGCCCGTGCGGGGCGTCACGGTACTCCTCGATGATCTTGTCGCGGTACTGGGCGGTGAAGGTCCGCCGCGTCGGCTTCGGCGCCGGATCAACCGGCCCACCACCTCGGGCCGCGGGGTTCGGGCTACTCATGGGGATTGCTGCTCCAGTCATGCCCTCAAACAGTGAACTCAGGGAAGTCCGAGTGTCTCACCACAGCCTGACAGAGAGGGCGGCGCCACCGCCAGCACCGCAGACTCGGGGCGAGACATCAACCGGGACAGCACCTTCGGATCGAACGCCACATCCCCCTCGACCAGAAACAGGTCATCGCCCAAATGCTCCCGCGCCAGCCACAACGAGTAGGCGTTGTTCGTCTCCTGATACCGATCGGAGTGCACATAGGTAATCGCGATCCCGTCGAACACTTCCCCAACGGCCGCAACGATTTCCGCGGCCCGATGCCCGACAACAATCACCACACGTCGCACCCCCACCTCGACAAGGGCGGCCAACGTCCGATGCAGGATCGGTACCCCCGCCACCGCGACCAGCGGCTTCGGCACGGTCGCGATCCCGAACCGAGTACCCAACCCCGCCGCGAGCACCACCGCCAACCGCACCGGCGACCCTGCCACCGCCACAACCACGCTCCTCACGGCGCAGACACACAGATGCCTGCGCGAATACCCAGCTGATCATCACACGAGATGCTGCCGCAAACCCAGAGATCGACTGCGACAAGAGATCCGAAGCAATCCATCCAATGGGCAAGCTACCTCCCGCCCGACGTCGTTGCCTTCGGTTCCGATCCACACCACGGTCGAAGATGCACTCTGAGCTGTGCTGTCTCATGTAACTAACGTCATGGGACGGCACACCGACATCGACGCAGGTGCGAGAGCTTGTGCGACTGCCGCACCCGCCTGATGGCCAGGGTGCGCGCTCCCCATGGCGATGCGCGGCAGTCGACTAGCCAGTGTTTTGAAAGTGTTTCGGGTTGAGGGGCGCCGTGTAGCGGCGCCCCTCAACCCGTGGAATGCGGAAGGTGTTGCCTGCGTTGGCGTGTCGGTGACCAGATGAAGGGAGGTCTCCGGTAGATGGTTCAGCGACGAAGAAGAACCTGAATACCGGAGACCTCGTGACCAGCGTATCGGTGGCGAGGCGCGCGGATCTGACCGATGCCCAGTGGGCGCGGCTGGAACCGCTGTTGCCTCGTGGCAAAAGGCGGGCCGCCCGCCGAAGTGGACGAAACGACAGCTCATCGACGGGATTCGATGGCGCACCCGATGCGGGACACCGTGGCGGGACGTGCCCGAGTATTACGGGCACTGGCAGACGGTATATGGGCTGTTCCGTCGCTGGCAGCGTGCGGGGGTGTGGACGCTGATCTGGAAGATGCTGCAAGCGTTCGCCGATGCCGCCGGTCGCATCGGGTGGCAGGTGAGTGTGGATTCCACCATCGCCCGAGCGCATCGGCATGCCGCCGGGGCCCGCCGCGACGGCCACGCCCAGTCCGAGCCGCCTGGCGGGGTCGACATCGAGCCCGCCGATCACGGGCTCGGGCGTTCCCGTGGTGGATGGACCACCAAAACCCACCTGGCGTCCGAGCAGGGCCGTAAGGTGCTGTCCTTCCTGATCACCGCCGGTCAGCGCGGCGACAGCCCACAGTTCACCGCCGTGCTCGCCGGTATCGCGGTGCCCCGCCTCGGGAAGGGACGCCCGCGCACCCGGCCCGAGCGGGTGCGCGCCGACAAGGCCTACAGTTCCCGCGCCAACCGCGCACACCTGCGCGGACGCGGGATCAAAGCCACCATCCCGATCAAGACCGACCAAACCGACAACCGCAAGAAGAAAGGCTCCGCCGGTGGGCGACCACCAGCGTTCGACGCCGAGGACTACAAGCAACGCCATGCCGTGGAATGCGGTATCGGCCAGTTGAAGGAAAACCGTGCCATGGCAACCAGATACGACAAACTCGCCGTCCGCTACCAGGCCACCGTCCACATCACAGCCATCGACCAATGGCTCCGACACGGGTGAGGGCGGGCACCTGCCCGCCCTCACCCACTTTCAAAACACTGGCTAGGGCCGAACCTTCGACGCGACCACGGGTTCCATTAGCCGCGTACTCGTCTACCGGGGTCGGTTACCACTCGAGGATGTTGAACTGTGCCGACTCGTCGCGTGGTTCACCCATTTGTGCCCGGATGTAGAAGGCTTTCGGCGCGATCTCTTCGGTGAGGACTCTGACCAGCTTGCTGGCTGACGGGTCGCCGGTGCCTTGGTGCCAGTGGTAGTAGGGGCCTTTGTCGATGAATCGCCAGCGTGTGTCGCTCGACGACCAGGCTTGCAGGTAACCATCTTTGGAGTCGAGCCAGTAGTCCTTGTAGTAGCCCTCGGTCATCTTGAGCCTGCACGAGAAGCCGTCGGCTTCTTCTTTGAGGTCCACGAACTGGAATCGTTGATGGTTGACCATGGTGCCTGCGTTGGTATAGAGCAGGTACGAGCTGTAAGTTTTGCCGTCGGGCGGGTTGTACTGGGTGAGGTACTCGAACGAGAGCTTGTCGACGCTGCTGATCTCACCGCCGGTGATGATGATGCGGACGTCTCCGTTTTTGGGGGCCATGGCTATGCCTTCCGCTCCTCTGCAGCCGCACGCTGGTATGCCGCCGCTACGTCAAGCCTGCACCCTATCAATCTGGATTTGGTTGCGATCGAACAGATTTCATCTCTTCGATGTACGTTTCTCGACTGACTGTGGACGTCACGCGGTCGGTCACCGAGGGCTTGTGTCGTAACGGTAGAGACCTTCGCCAGTGGCGACGTCGAGCATTTGGCACGGGCGCGCCGGCATGCTCGTGCGCCGCGAGCCGATCGGTGTAGTCGCGGCGATCGTGCCATGGAACTATCCACAGCTGGCAGCTCGCCGTACGTGCTGACATGCGGCCGCGTTGACGGTCAGCCTCGCCAGCCACGCGCTCCGCAGCTAGTTGCGGACGTTCGGATGGCCACAGTCTCTGCCCGCACGTTGCCCGGAGGGGAGCGCCGACCGAAAGAGGTTCGGCCAGAAACACTTCAACCCCTCCCGGCCATCTATCTGCCCGCCGCAGTCGCGAACCCAGCTCAGCCCGAGACACGCAGAGACCGGGGCCGCCCGAGCGTACTCGGGCGGCTCGCGAGAGCGATACCGCCTGCTGACGCGAATTCAGGCCAGCGGCGGAATACGCAACTTCTGGCCCGGGTAAATCTTGTCCACGCTGCTCAGCATCGGCTTGTTGGATTCAAAAATCTGCTGGTATTTGTTGGGGTCACCGTAGTACTGCTTGGAGATCTTCGACAAATTATCCCCACTGACCACGTCGTACCATTGCGATTCGTCGCCGGGGGCGGCAACGGTCAGATTATCGGCCACGTCCCTGACGTCCTTGACGTTGCCGCAACACAGAATGATCTTTTCGCGGGTGGCCTGGTCCGGCGCGTCACCGCTGACCGTGACCGCCGACGCAGCTGCGTCGAACGTGATCGTCAAACCACTGGTGTCGATGCCCTGCGCGCCGATATAGGTCTTTATGGCATCCGCGGCATTGGCTTCCAGTTCTTCGACATTCGGAGCCGCCGCAATTTCCTCAGGCTTGCGCCCGATCAATTTCTCGCCTGCGTCTTTGAAAAAAGAAAGACGACTCATCATTTTCTCCCGAATTAGTTGAAGGAGCAATGTCAACGCCCGGGTCCCGCTATGGGGCAAGGTCGATCGCCCTGGACCCGTGTTGATGGCAGTTGCCGCTCCGTAGGCAAGCGGCAAATCTATCGACGTCCCGTCGCGATGAACGCCATCAAAAACGAAACAGCCTGTGCGAGAACAGCATACGACATACGCGCTCAGCTCCGCATCCAATCGGAAAGATCGCCGTTGCGTAGGTTTCCGCCGCGCGCTCGCCTCGAAGGGGTATGTTGAACCTGTCCAGTGGGCCAGCCGGTCCAGCTGACCTACCGATCGAATTCTGATTGCGGGCGAGCGGGGTCGAATCGGGGGCTGATCCTGACCGCCGAGAGAGCTGTCGGCGGTCAGGCCTCGGTTTGGGCCGTTCGAACTTCCGTGCCCCCGCTGGGGCTGTCGGATTATGAACGGCGTCGGCTCGAGGTGGTCCTCGGGTTGGGGGACAGGTCTACTTACGCAGGCTGTAGGGCAGGCAATCCGGGGTGGCGCAACCGAGTTCGTTCTGGTCCTCGGGGATGCGGCGGGCCTTGGACGGTGGGGTGGCCGGGCCTGCGGTGTAGTTCGCCAGCACGTTTCCTGATCCGTCCACGACGGTGAGAACCGAGGGCACTACTGTTCCGCCGGTGACGACGAGTTGGGGCACCGCACCCCGGTACCGCACGCTGAAGGTGCCCACGTCCGCACGGGTGAACTCGCTGGCCGAGATCGTGGTCGGCCCGGTCTCTTCGGACCCGATCACCGTCGACGGGATCACCAGTCCACGCTCCTCGGACGCCGCCTCATTCCCCGACGTGTCCTCGCCGACCACGGTTGACGGGATCGTGCCCACATCAGTGACTTCACGCTCGGGCGTGGTCTCGGACATGTCGTCTCCTCACCGGTCAACCCGCTGTCGACCCGTATGGATTTTCCCATGACAACCTGTCACCGCACCGTACATATCGGCAGATTCGACGGTGGCTCATCTGGCAGTGGGCACAGTCGAAATGGTTGTGGTGGTGCAGAATTCGCGACGACCAGGCACCGACCGGAAGCTCGGCGAACGAGACGCCCGGTCTCTGCGGACACCGCCGAGCCAGTGTCCGGCCGAAGCGGCCGAAACTGCCTGATCGCAACGTGCTGTTTGTTACCGTATCGACGGTGACAGCGAGCGAAGTACCGGGGAAGAGCGCAGTGGGTACAGTCCAAATCGCAGGGGCAACAATAATATTCACCACAGGCGGCGGTCAGATTGTCGTTGATCCGGCTACCTTGCAGGTGACGATCGACGGTCTTGATCTGGTGGATCGGGCGCAGACCGATCTGGGAGCGGTGACCTCGCTGAGCGCCGAGAGTACAACGGCGAGTTGGCAATTGCCTGATCTGGGCCTCGATGTCACTGCAACCCTCGAGGGCGCGCGGGTGAGCTTCACTCTGGCTGCCGACCGGCGCCAGCAGTTGCGGTGGCCGCGGATACCGGCCACTGCCGAGGCCCTGCAGATTCCGTGCGGTGAAGGCCTTGATGTCCCGACGGCGGATCCGTTCTGGAACGAGCCCCAGGCTGGGCTGATCAATCCGGGCGGGATTCGACTGCAGGATCTGACCCTGCCCGTGCTCGGGTTTCGGGATGCGGATTTCGGTGGCAGCCTTGCTATTCCGAGTGATATCGGTAGCACGGTGTACGTGTCGTCGGACGGTGGCAGGCTCAGCGTCGGTATCGAGCACGACTTCGACCCGGACGCAGGCACGCACGTCTATATCGTCGCGGTATCGGCAACCAACGGATCACCGATCGCGGCTGCACTGGACTATCGACGCTGGCTACAAGACCACCAGCAATTGGGCAACTTGACGGCGAAGATCGCGGCGAATCCTGAAGCGGCCAAGCTCATCGGAGCGTTTCACGCCTACCTGTGGGGTGATGGCTGCAGCGTGGCTGCGATCGAACAGCTCGGCGCGCTAGGTATCGACAAGATGTGGCTCGGCTACGACGACGCCGAATCGGGTGCAGCGGAGGTGGTTCGGCAAGCGCAGGCCGCCGGGTATCTGGTCGCACGCTACGACAGCTTCGACAACGGACAAGATCCCACCGAGGCGGATCAGGAATCCTCGCGGTGGCCCGAGGGAGTGTTCCCAGCCGACTGTGTGTATGACGGTGACGGTCGTCCGGTGACCGGATTCGGTGGCCGCGGCTGCTATTTGAGCTCGCAGGCCCTCGCACAGCGGCCCGGACTGATCACCGAACGCATCGCCCGTGCGACCAGTGCAGGTGAACTCAGCTATTTCCTCGACGTCGACGCCACGGGCGAAACGTTCCGCGACTTCAGCGCCGATCATCCGATGACCGAGGAGCAGGACAGGCGAAACCGGCTGGACCGGATGTCGATGATCGCGGAGCATTATGTCTTCGGCTCGGAAACCGTAGGTGGATGGGCGAATATGGTACCCGTTTTCAGCCACGGCTCCAGCACTCCGATGAACGATCGGTTGTGGGAGGCCGAGCAGGACGAGGAATTCTGGGGAGCCTATTGGGGCGAGAACGGCCCCGACTTCTTCTTGAAGCCGGTCGAACTGCCTGCCGATCTGGTCACCGCGGCATTCGATCCCCGCTACCGGATCCCCATGTACGAAGCAGCACTGCATGATTCGGTGATCAGCACCGACCGCTGGGAACTGCCGGTCAACAAGACACCGGTGTTGACTGTGCGACGGGTACAACTCGCCATGCTCTACAACACTCCGTTGATCTACGCCCTGAACCTGCCGGCCATCGAGGCCGAGGGCCCGTCGATCGCACGCCTGCAGCGGTTCTTCGCGAAGATACAACAGGCCGCGGGTACTGAACCGATGACCGACTTTCAGTGGCTGACCCCCGACCGCCTGGTCCAGCGCACCGAGTTCGCAGGCACACTGACCAGCATCGCGAACTTCAGCGAGCAGCCGTACGTCGACCAAGTACTCGGCACTATCGAGCCCGGATGTGTCGTCGCACGGATCGGCACGACCAACGAGACGCTGTGCCAATAGCGTTGTCAGCGTGGGTGAACCGGCAAGCGACCGAGCAGTTTCGGACATAAGGGCGTGGTACTTGCCGATCAGCCGCCGCACCGAGCGAAGAGTGGCATGCGGCGGTTGAGCACTTCGTACTTGTGGCGAGACGTTTGCAGCGGCCAAGACCAGTCGTTGCAGAACTCGATGACCAAGCTGGCCGCCGGTAAGTGTCCCCTACCGGAGGTCGGAATAATGGGCGAGCATGAACGTCACATAATGCCGTGCGTGCTCAGCTTTCCGGTCTCGCTGGGTCTCTCCCTGTCGCTCGTGTTGAGCCGCTGGTGTCTCATGATGGCTGTGTCGTGGGTGCAGACCTTTTGGCGGTGACGTGAATGTTGTTGCTGGGCAGTAGGTTTGTTGTTGTCTTTCTATTGCCGTGGTAGGAGAGGTCGACTTCGCGCAGGATGGTTTGCAGCATCAGTTTTGCTTGGAAGATGGCCATTCTGTCGCCCAGGCACCGGTGTGTGCCGCCGCCGAAGGGGATCAGGGTGAAAATGCCGGGTTTGGTTTCGAGGAATCGTTCCGGTCGGAAGGTGCCGGGTTCGGGATAAAGCGATGGTTGGCGGTGGATGCCGTGGATGAACGGGATGATCATTGTGTTGGGTTCGACCTGGTAGTTGCCGAGTTGGTAGGCGCTGACCGATACCGGCCAACGATCGGTGCGGGTGCGTGTAACCGGAGGGTTTCGTTGACGACGGCTTCGATGTGGGCGTCTTCGCCTGTGCCGCTGCGTGCTTCGGCGGTGGCGGTGGCCATCGGTGCGGGGTTGTGCAGGAGGTAGTCGACGGCCCAGGTCACGGTGGACGCGGTGGTTTCGTGGCCGGCGAGCAAGATCGTCATGACCTGGTCGCGCAGTTCCCGGTCGGTGAGGGAGGGTTGCTCGAGGTGCATCATCCGATCGAGCAGGTCCGGTTGTTCGACGTCGGCGGCGTGGCGTCGGCGTGCGA
Source organism: Nocardia sp. CA-128927 (assembly GCF_050955855.1). Taxonomy (NCBI): domain Bacteria; kingdom Bacillati; phylum Actinomycetota; class Actinomycetes; order Mycobacteriales; family Nocardiaceae; genus Nocardia; species Nocardia sp. CA-128927. The sequence goes on from NZ_CP192087.1 coordinate 3,129,466, forward strand.
TCTCGGCGTAGATCAAGCCGTCGCACTCGGCGATCAGGGCGTGCATCGCCTTCCAAGTTTTCAGTCCGCCGATTCGGCGGGTGGCGTAACGGGCGAGGTATTGGTTGGACGTGGCGGTTCGCAGGAGCGCGTGCATCGCTGGTTTCCAGCGGGACATCTCAGCCCGCGAGACGCCGAGGGTGATTTGCAGGATCGATTCCAGGGACGACGTTGACGATCTGGCCGCGCACACCCGTGTCGATCATCTGCCTGGCCAGGGCGCGGCAGCCGTGTCCGACGCCCGCGACGAGCGCATCCAGCTCTGCTCCGTTGTTGCCGGAAATCGCTGTCGGACAACCTATCTCGATGCAATTGAGCAAAGCGTCCAGCGGCCCGTGGCGTTCCCGCACCATGGCGGCCAGCACCTGCCATTGATCCACACTGTCCGGATCGAGCCGATAGGCCGCTGCGCGGCCGTCACCGGCTAGGACGTAATCGGCCGCTGCCCGGACGGACTCCACGGTGCTGTCGATGAAGACCACGGCCTCGCCGCATTCGGCGAACCGCCGCGCTGTCGCCAGGCCCGTCGCAGCGCCGGCTCCGGCGATCGCTACCGTCCGGGGCCCTAACTGCCGCATCGCGCTGCCCCTCCTTCCTGGCGAACCTCGGGCGGCCACTGAGCGGCCACTACGCAAACCATATAATGACGTTATACGGATTTCTATAGAATCTATAGAACGAAGGAATGCGTATGGCAGTGCGATATGGTGGGGGCCGGTGCCGAGGACGGTGAACACGAGGAGACGCAGCGATGAAGCGGGGCAAGCCGTTGACTCGGGAGGAGAGTCGAGCGCGCACGCGTGAGCTGGTGCTCGAAGCCGCCGAAGAGGTGTTCCTGGCCAACGGATTCCTCGCTACCACCGTTGCGCAGATCGCGGCCAATGCGGCCCGTACGACGGGCTCTATCTACTCCCACTTCCCGAGCAAGGAGGCGCTGTGCCAGGCGTTGCTCGAGCGCCACTACGGGCGACTCTTCGCCGAGGCGAGTGAGCTGCTCGCCCGATCCGGTGACGATCTCGAGGCAAAGATCGAGATGCTCACCCAGCAGTGGCGAATCCTCACCGCCAACGATGCCTACACGACCCTGGTCGTCGAATACGCGGTCGCGGTTCGGCGCGATCCCGAGCAGTACGCCCAGCTCACCGCGTTCTGGGAGTTGCTGCGGGGCATGATTCGCGCGGTGATCGCCGACGCGAGTGGTCTGGGCACAAGCAAAGCCGAGATCGCCGCCGTTGATGCCGCGTTCAATGGAATCGTCTCCAGCGCAATCGGACTCGCTGCCGCTCAGACCGCCACCATGATGGACGCGGAGACGGCGGCAACGTCACTGGCCGAGACCGCCAGAATCTGGATGAACCGCCTGCAACCGACTGAACCGACCGACGCTCTCGGCGGATAAGGATCCGAGCGTGTCGGCCAGCCTTGCCGGGCGGCACAACCCGCCTGGCCTGTATTGCAACCGCGCCCAAGGATCGACTCTTTGGCGACACGCGTTTCGAATAAGCGACTCAGCCTATCGGCCCTGCAGGCCTTTGACCTGCGGTGTCAAATTTGTGGACCTAGCGGGACGTTATTCGAACCGTGCTGAACTGCGAGAACTCGAAGCTGTCCGTGCCAAGATCGAGGTGGGGATGCGTCGGCGGTGCGGCGTCGTCCCAAACAGCCGTCGCGTGCCAAGCCGAAACAGAGAAGCGCTTTCCCGCCAGCACCATCAACCGTGCCCTCAACAAACGTGGCACGCCGATGCGGCAAGCAGGTCGACCTCGATCCGACCACAGTCGGGAGAATCAGGCCGTAGCGGCGTGTCGGCACGCCGAGGACCCCGACGAATTCAAGCGTTCAGCAACTGGATAGCGATCATGATCGAGGATCAATGCCAAGCAATATGGTTGCCGGATGCCGAGTCGATCGAAGAGGTCTGGTAGCCGGTGCGGGCGATGAGTGCCTGAGTGACCTCGAGGAGGTCGACGTAGAGTTCTTCGGCGATCTCCGTAGCGGTGGGGATGTGTCCCAGCCGCAGAGTCAGCGTGTCGATCGCGGGGGCGATCGTTTGCCGGATTTCCTCGAGACGCCGTTGTATCGGGTCTGTGCAGGTGTAGTCGCGGAGGTGGTGGCGTATTTCGCCGATGATGGCCGGTGCGACGAAGGCCAGAAACGACGACCCGGGACGGGGTCGAAGCGGTAGACGGCGGTCGCCATCCCTACCCGCGCGATGTGGAGCAGGTTATCGAAGCTCTCGCCGCGCCCGGCGAACTTGCCGGCGATGTGCTCGGCCAGCGGCTGGCATCGTCGGATCAGCTCCTCCCGCAAGGCTTCTCGTCGCGAGTCGTAAGCACCGAGATCTGCGAGCTCGCGGAACAACGACTCGGTCGGGACGCCCGGATCTCGGCCTGGCTGGAACCGGTCGTTCAGTCGTCATGTGGTGTGTCGACCGGCCCGGGACCGGTCGACCTACCTCCGAATAGCTGACCCGGACTCGCGTGCACGGGGATGGGCCAACTATCGAATCCCTGCCCGGCGGCGGTGCCGCATGCCTCTCTTCAGGGCATTGCCGTCGTGGGCGGGGCTGTCGTTGTGCGGCTCAGCTCGACCGATCCGATCGTGATGACCGCGGTGATCCTCGAAGCCTCGCTCGGATCGCTGTGCGTCAAGTAGACGCCCTTTCGGGACTTATGTCAACGTTGTAGGTCTACAGTGGAGTTCTACAACGTCTGGAGCGACTGCCGGTAGACTTTGCCGGGTAGCGCAACACCGGTACCCCGGCACGAAAGGGCTTGTGAGATGGGCGAATTGGACAAGGGTATGCCGGAGGTGAGTGGCGAAACCCGCGCCGTGACGTTGCGGTACGGCGGTGCGGTGTGGCGTGGAGTCGGGTGCACGGTGTGATGGCCGATCGGCGCGCATCGGAGCGCTGTGACGTCGTCGCCATCGCGGCTTCGGCCGGCGGGATCCACGCCCTGAGCGTGGTCTTGGGTGCGCTCGGCTCCGACCTCGAGGTGCCGGTACTCGTTGTCCAGCATCTTGATCGGCGCCACCCGACCATCCTCGCCAAGGTTCTCGCCCGCGCTACGAGTCTCCCGGTCAAGCTGGCCGAGGACGGCGAGCGTGCCGAAGCGGGCACGGTGTATCTGGCACCGCCCGACCGGCACCTGCTCGTCGCATCGGGGGCAGTCCTGGCGCTGTCGAGAAGCGAGCTCGTCCATTTTCTCCGGCCTTCGGCAGATCTGCTCTTCAAGTCGGTAGCAGGGGTCTACGGGCCGAGTGCCATTGCCTGTGTGCTCAGCGGCACGGGCCGTGATGGTGCCGCTGGAGTGGATACGGTGAAGTCACGCGGCGGCATCGTGATCGCTCAGGATCCGGAGACTGCCGAGTTCGCCGGTATGCCCGAGTCCGCGGTAGCCACCGAATCCGTCGACTTCGTGCTTCCCCTCGAACAGATCGGCGCGGTCGTCTGCGGACTTCTCGGGTCTCGAGCAGGCGCTGCACAGCAGACGGTGGATCGAGCTGTTGATTTGGGCAAACTCCGCCCAGAACGTGGCGTGTCAACGTTGTAGGTCTACACTCGTAACGTACCGAGGTTCGTCGCGGGAGACCTTCCACGATGACCGGAAATCGCCCGGAGGGGCTCCATGAATACAATCCAGCCACCATGCCGTCTCGGCCCAGCCGCTTGTGTGACCGGCAGGATCGGGCTCGTCTCGATCGATGGCGGTGGCGCAGTACCGATGATCTGCCACCTCCTCTCCGGTGGGGACGTGATCGTTCCGGCCGCCGCGGAGCACGCGCTGGTCGAAGACGTTGTCGGCCATACGGTTCGGGTCGAATTCGGTACTTGCGGCGGCGATCAGTGCGCACCGTGGACGGTCAGCTCCGCCGACCGCCCGGTGCGTGTCGCCGCGATCGACCACCGTCGTTGGTATCTTCGTACAGCGGCGTCGGCCACTAGCGATTCCGGCAATAGTGTTGTGCGCGTGCAGGTCTCGACCGCCGCTTTGGCATCCCGTTCGTTGAGTGCGGTATGAAACGTACCCGTGGCGTGCTCGAATCATTCGGTCGTGAGCGGGCCGTGTTTGTCGAGGTGGAAATGTGTGTACCCGGTGACGGCCAGGCATGCGACGGCCGCGGTGATCAGCATGGTCCCGCCGGCGACGACGGTGGCAAGCAGGCCGCCGAGTAGCGCGCCCAGGCCGAAGGCGGTGTAGAGCAGGAAATAGCCGAGCCAGTCGGTGATGGTGCCGCCGCTGATGTGGCGTTCGATGCCCTGGCCCATCTTGACCAGGGTCCCGGTGACGTAGCTCAAGGGCACCGATACCTCCCCGTCCTTGACGAACGAGGTGTTGAGGGCGCCGATGCCGAATGCGACAACCAGGATCGGAAGCAGGTCGACCTCCGCCGATTCCGTTGTCTGGCTGAAGATTGTGTCGATTGCCGATGCGAGGACGAGGCTGATGGTGGTGAGGATGGTTGGTCCGTGCGGGTGGCGAGACCAGAGGTGCCTGCGGCACAAGGATGAGGCCACGACGCCGGAAAGAAAAGACACCAGCAACAGTGCTGCCGGGATGACGACCTCGGTTTTGTCGTGGAAGGTTCCGAGGATCGCCCGTTCGGTGTTGCCGGTCATGAAGGTGACGAAATAGCCGGCGGTGTGCATGAACGCGGCGGCCCCGATGAGACCGGACAGCCCCGCGAGGACCCAGGACAGCCGGGCTTCGTTGTCGAAAAGCATTCTTACATTGCGTTCTTTCTGCTTCTCCACAAGTCGGCCTCCTTCGCCTCTCGCTACTCGAACTGTATTCGAGCAGTGAGATCAACGGTGCCGCCGTTGCCTGCGGATGTGCCACAGAGGCTCGCCATGACGCCGGAACCGCGGCGGCGGATGGTGTTTCGATACACGGTGGCGGGGTATCTGCCAGAGGTATCAGTTCGATGGGGAACGTCCAAGCACCACCGGTAGGAAGAGATGGCATGGCTGACCGCAACGCGTCCGGGGTGTCGTCGGCGGCTTACGACAACTCGTCTTCGGTCGCGGGCCGGATCGCCCAGAACAGTGCGTTCGAGCGATGTGCCCGCGCCGGCTTCATCGTGAGTGGCATCCTGCATTTGATCATCGGCTATATCGCGATTCGGATCGCGCTCGGCGGCGCGGGCGGTACTGCGGACTCCTCCGGTGCCATGGCTGAGCTGGCTGGTAAACCGGGCGGCATCATCGCATTGTGGGTCGGTGTCGTCGGGTTCGTGTTGATGGCGTTGTGGCGGTGTGCTGAAGCGGCGCTGGGTAGTTCGTCCAGACCTGACGCGGACAGTAAGAAGTCCGAAGCGGTCAATCGTGTCAAGGCGTTCTCCCTGGCGGTGGTCTACTTCGCGTTCGCCTTCTCCGCATTCGGATTCGCGCGCGGTAGCGGCGGATCCAGCGGCGGCCAGAGTGCCGGGCTCACCGCACGGTTGATGCAATCCACCGCAGGCACGATCGCGCTCATCGCGGTCGGGCTGATCATCATCGGGATCGGCGGATACCACGCCTACAAGGGGGCTAGCCGCAACTTCCTCGACGATCTCGAGGGCAGCACCAGCGACCTTGTGCGGCGGCTTGGCATGACCGGATACATCGCGAAGGGAATTGCCATCGCCGCGGTCGGGCTACTGGTGATCCTTGCCGCGAGCCAATCTGCGCCGAGCAAGGCCAGCGGACTCGATGGCGCATTGAAAACCCTTGGGGCGCAACCGTATGGCGTGGCACTGCTGGTCGTGGCCGGACTGGGCATCATCACCTACGGCCTTTACAGCTTTGCCATGGCTCGCTACGCCAAGATGTAGTCGCTCGATGCGCTGATGGTCGCTGTCATTCGTTCGCGGGTGCAGGCACGGAGATTCGGTCATCGCGCGAAGATCTCTTTCTGACATGTAGTTCAGCATCGTAGACCTACAGTGTTGACACGCTGCTGTGGGCGGCGTCTACTTACAGGTACCCGGACACTCAGTTCACTTCGGCCACTCCGGCGATGCCGCTGCGACCGACGCATCCGGCAACGTTGCCGGACAAAGGATTCGAAGCCTGGCCCCGCGCAACCCGCGCCGGCAATTCGGTACGCACCCTGCGTGGCGATAGACCCGCAGCCGGATCCCATGTCACCAGAGACGAGAAACACCACGATGAGCATCAAGCAAAAGCTCGCCCACAGAACCGAAGCCGCCAAGGGCACGGTCAAGAAATTGTTCGGCCGCGCCACCGGAAACCGGCGCATGCGCGGCGAAGGCCGCCGCGATCAGGCCGCCGGAAACGTCAAGCAAGCAGGTGACGACCTCGGCGACGCCTTCAAACACTGACCTCACGAAATCTCACACACTTCTCCATCGAAAGCCGGTACCACCAATGATCGTTCTCGGAGTCATCCTTCTCATCGCTGGATTCCTACTCAGCATCCCGCTGCTCATCACCGCCGGAGTCATCATCCTGGTCATCGGTGTCGTGCTGATGGTCGCCGGTATGGCGGGCCACGCAGTAGGCGGCCGGCGCCACTACTACTGATCGGTCCCGGCGCGGCCGGATCGGCACCGCGGCGTCCCTCGAACCAAGGAGCACCATGACACAGGCGGATTCTGAAGGTCAGCTCGCCACGGCGATCACGACCGTTGTCCACGGGAACGACCTCGCCGTCTCCGATCTGACGGTGGTCTTCGACTCGGTGACCGGCACGGTCACGGTGTCTGGCGGGGTCGCCGATGTCGAATCGGCGCAGAAGGTGGGGGAGTTGTGCCGCAGTTTTGCCGGTGTAAAAACCGTCGATGATTCGGCCCTGGTGGTGGCGGCCGGTGGATGAAGAAGTGGTGCGTCCGTCACCGAACATGCACCAGCAGTATGACGTTCGATCGTACGGAGATAGGAAATGAGAACATACGAAAACGACAGTAGGAGGATGCGCGGTGGTCGCCGTTCGGGCATGACCCGCGTCGCCATGGGACTGGTGTTCGTGTGGCTGCTCATCGGCGTGATCGCCGGTGCGCAACGGCACTACTACAACACCGCACCCACCAACTGCGCGAGCGGCGGAACGATCGCTGTCACCATCGTCGCCGGTCCGCTCAACTACCTCGGCATGAACCCGAAAGTCGAGAACTGCCAGGTCGATGTGCCCCAACCTAGTCAGTGATCGCCGGTTGGCCGGCGGATCTGGGACGACGAGTCGGTGAGCGGGATCGACGGACAATAGCGAACGCGATAGCCGAGCTGCCGGATCCGCAGCGCCGCATCATCGTGATCGTCTACTACGCACATCTGTCCTGCCCGGAGGCGGCCCGAGCCGCCCGAGTGCCGGAACCTGTTGTCAAACAGCTACTTCACGACGGTCTGCACGCGATCAGAGCGCACCTTGCACGAGCGCTCTGAATCGCTACACGCTCCGACATATGGACCTCACGATGAGTTCACCGCACAGTCTCGATGCGACCACGTCGGTGCCCGAAGGGTTCTATCCGGACGATACGACGTGCCTGGCGCAGGTTGTCTCCCGTGGGGAATGGCTGATCGACCGTCAGGAGTTACTGGCCAATGAGATACGGGCCGCCCGGTTACGTGACGCTGTCGACGCCCAGCGGCGCAGACTGCCAATGATCAAGCTGGACAAGGGATACGACTTCGCAGGGCCCGGCGGTACGTCCACGCTGCTGGATCTGTTCGATGGGCTGCGCAGGCTCCTCGTCTGTCACTTCATGCTCGACGGGGACGAGTGCTGTTCGAGTTGTAGCGCTGCGGCCGAGGAGGTTTCGGCCGAGCTGCTCGCCCGCCTGCAGTCCAGGGACACGTCCTTCGTCGCGGTCTCCCGAGCGCCGCTGGCCCAGATCGAGGAATACAAGAGGCGCAGGGGTTGGGTGTTTCCTTGGTACTCCTGCTCCGGCAGCGACTTCGCCTACGATTTTCACTCCGCACGAGATGATTCCGCAATGCGCATGGCAGGCAACGACCGCGATGGCAGTCGTATGTTCCACACCTACTCCATGTTCGCCCGTCGCGCGGAAACGCTTGGCAATTGGTGCTATTGGCTCGATCTGACCGCGCATCGCAGCCAAGGATCCCGTGTATGAGGCGAGACGGCCAACCTTTCTGCACACGGTGTAGCGGCCGGCCATAGCCGCACCGCGCAGGCTACCCAGGGTCCGTCATTCCCGCCTGTATCGTGCCCCGTCCAGGACCGACGCTGTGGTGACGCATGGTTCGAATAAGCGACTCAGCCTCTCGAACCTGCAGGCCTATCACCTGCGGTTTCAAATTTGTGGGCGCAGAGGGGATCGAACCCCCGACCGCTGGTGTGTAAAACCAGAGCTCTACCGCTGAGCTATACGCCCTTGATCGTTGCCGACCGGGTTATGAATCTAGCGCGGCGAGCGCTTTCTCCCAAGCCGCCTGGTCACGGGCTTCTCCGGGGCCGTTCATCTCCGAGAATCGGATGAATCCTTCGCGATCGACAACGAAGGTGCCGCGGTTGGGGTAGCCGGATTTCTGGTTGAAGACCTCGTAGGCCTGGGCTACTGCTCCGTGCGGCCAGAAGTCGGACAGCAACGGGAAGACGTAGCCCTGCTCCGCGGCCCAGATCTTGTGGGTGGGGGGAGGGCCGACGGAGATCGCGAGGATCTCCGCGTTGTCGTTCTGGAACTTGGGGAGTTCGTCGCGCACCTTGCACAGCTCACCCTGGCAGATGCCGGTGAAGGCGAGGGGATAGAAGACGATCAGCACGTTCTTCTTGCCGTGATAGTCCGACAGGCTGATGTCCTGGTTGTTCTGATCCTTGAGCGTGAAATCCGGCGCGACAGTGCCAACTTCGAGCGGCATCGCAAATCCTCCATCGTGTCGGGTTTCCGCCGGGCGGCGCGATCACCGCCCGGCGACACCATAGCGAAAGGTGGGTCAGCGCTGCTTCGAGGGCGCCTTCGGTTGCACCAGGCGGCTGCCCGCCCAGCTACCCAGAGCGATCGCCGATGTCTGAGTCAGACCGGCGGTCGGTGCGGATTCTGCGATTTCGCTCGGTTCTACATGACCCGGATGTCCGGTCTTGGGCGTGAGTACCCAGACGAAGCCTTCGTCGGCGAGTGGACCGATCGCATCCATCAGTGCGTCGACCAGATCACCGTCCCCGTCGCGCCACCACAGCAGCACAACGTCGACTACTTCGTCGGAATCCTCATCGACAAGATCGCTGCCGATGGACTCCTCGACGTCGGCTCTCAAGTCGTCGTCGACGTCCTCGTCCCAGCCCAATTCCTGGACAACCAAGCCGTGTGTAATGCCAAGCTTCTGAGCGTAGTTCTGCGCGTCCGCCGCGGCGACCACGGTGGTGTCCTCCTCAACTCCCGACAATAGGTAGTTGCAAGCGAACATGGTTATGGCCTCCAGCGCAAGCCGATCCGAAGAAAATGGCCCGGAATGTCGCGTGACAATGTTGTGTCATGGACCGTTTCAGCGCTTCGGGCAGGCGTTGCGGACGGCGTTGCGCGCGTCGTTGACCCGCCTACTTGCGTCGTTGAGCGGCCCGACAGGCGCGGTGTAGGTCATCTTGCGACTCTCCGCGGAGAGCGCGCGCGCCGCTGTGACGTAGTCGGTGAATTTCGCGGCCAGATCTGGCGGCAGCGTGTCCTTCGCGGTGTTGACTCCGGTCTCCACCTTGTTCGCGGCGTCATCCAGGGTTGACGCGGCAAGTTCTCGCTTGGCCGCGTAGTCGGCGGCGTTGGCGTCATGCGCGTCGACGAACTCGTTGTACTTGGAGACCCCGACGCCGGTGGTGGTCGGGAACTGCGCACAGTTGTCGGTGATCGCCTTGTCCTGCGCCGCAGCGCGCTTGGACGAGGTAGCCGCGGCCGACGAGGCGGCCGCCTCGGTCTTGTAGGCCGCTAGATCAGCGGTATTGGGATTCGCCGTGCCCACGACCCCGTTCGCGCAGCCGGCCACCACCAAGCCGACAACGATCGCTCCGGTCGCGCACACCAGTCCGAACCCGCGCGGGTCCAGCGTCTTCATCGTCCTCCCGTATGACGTGCGCCTCGCCGGGCGCTCGAAAACTACAGCGGCCTGGGCTCATGTTGCCCAGCGCACGGTACTGGATTTCCTGCTGACATGATGACCTGGGGCACGCCATCGGCAAGGATGGAGGGTGCGCCCCGACCTTTCGTAAACGAGTGGTACGCAAACCCACGCGCCACCGCTCAGGGATACCGACGCTATCCGCATGTCCACCCCTGTACGAGGAGCAGATTTGACCGACCTGATCCACTCTTCCGCTCCAGCGCAACCCGCTGGATCCGAGTCCGCCGCTCCGGCCGGCCGCGATCCGAACGGAACGCAAGCCCAGCCGACCGAGCGCGTGCGGGTTATCCGCGAAGGGGTGGCGTCCTACCTACCGGACATCGACCCGGAGGAAACCAGCGAATGGCTCGAGTCGTTCGATGAGATGCTCGACCGTGAGGGCCCCGGCCGAGCGCGTTACCTCATGCTCCGTCTGCTGGAGCGGGCCGGTGAACGCCGTGTCGCCATCCCCGCGTTGACGTCTACCGATTACGTCAACACCATCCCCACCGAAAATGAGCCGTGGTTCCCCGGCGACGAAGAGGTGGAACGGCGCTTCCGCGCCTGGATCCGCTGGAACGCCGCGATCATGGTGCATCGCGCGCAGCGCCCGGGAATCGGTGTCGGCGGCCATATTTCGACCTACGCGTCCTCGGCGGCGCTGTACGAGGTCGGCTTCAACCACTTCTTCCGCGGCAAGGATCACTCCGGCGGCGGCGATTCGATCTTCATCCAGGGGCATGCCTCGCCGGGCATCTACGCGCGCGCCTTCCTCGAGGGCAGGCTCGGCACCGACCGGCTCGACGGCTTCCGGCAGGAGTACAGCCACGGCGGCCCGGGCCACGGGGTGCCGTCGTACCCGCACCCGCGGCTGATGTCGGACTTCTGGGAATTCCCCACGGTTTCCATGGGTCTCGGCCCGATGAACGCCATCTATCAGGCGCGGTTCAATCACTACCTGCACGACCGCGGCATCAAGGACACCTCCGATCAGCACGTGTGGGCGTTCCTCGGCGACGGTGAGATGGACGAGCCGGAATCGCGCGGTCTCGCGCACGTCGCGGCGCTGGAGGGCCTGGACAACCTGACCTTCGTGGTCAACTGCAACCTGCAGCGGCTGGACGGTCCGGTGCGCGGCAACGGCAAGATCATTCAGGAGCTGGAGTCGTTCTTCCGCGGTGCGGGCTGGAACGTCATCAAGGTGATCTGGGGCCGGGAGTGGGACGCGCTGCTCGGCGCGGATCGCGATGGCGCGCTGGTGAATCTGATGAACACCACGGCCGACGGCGACTACCAGACCTACAAGGCCAACGACGGCGCCTACGTTCGCGACCACTTCTTCGGCCGTGACCCGCGCACCAAGGCGCTGGTGCAGGACTTGTCCGATCAGGACATCTGGAACCTCAAGCGCGGCGGCCACGACTACCGCAAGGTGTACGCCGCCTACGCGGCCGCGATGGCACACAAGGGTCAGCCGACGGTGATCCTGGCCAAGACCATCAAGGGCTACACCCTCGGCAAGCACTTCGAGGGCCGCAACGCCACGCACCAGATGAAGAAGCTGACGCTGCAGGACCTCAAGGATTTCCGTGACCTGCAACGGATTCCGATCACCGACGAGCAGTTGGAGAAGGATCCGTACCTGCCCCCGTACTACCACCCGGGCATGGAGTCACGCGAGATCCAGTACATGCTGGATCGCCGCAAGGCGCTCGGCGGGTTCCTGCCCGAACGACGCACCACAGCAAAGCCGCTGCAACTTCCCGGCGACGAGGCGTACAAGTCGGTGCGCAAGGGCTCGGGCAAGCAGAGCGTGGCCACCACGATGGCGCTGGTGCGGCTGATGAAGGAGCTGCTGCGGGACAAGGAGATCGGCAAGCGGATCGTCCCGATCATCCCCGACGAGGCCCGTACCTTCGGTATGGACTCGTGGTTCCCTTCGTTGAAGATCTACAACCGCAACGGCCAGTTGTACACATCGGTCGACGCCGAGTTGATGCTTGCCTACAAAGAGAGCTCGATCGGGCAGATCCTGCACGAGGGCATCAATGAGGCCGGATCGACCGCGTCGTTCACCGCGGTGGGCACCTCGTACTCGACGCACGGCGAGCCGATGATCCCGCTGTACATCTTCTACTCGATGTTCGGTTTCCAGCGCACCGGCGACGGTCTGTGGGCCGCGGCGGACCAACTGGCGCGTGGTTTCGTGCTCGGAGCAACCGCCGGGCGAACCACGTTGACCGGTGAGGGTCTGCAGCACAACGACGGACACTCGCTGTTGCTCGCCTCCACCAATCCGGCTGTGGTCACCTACGATCCGGCGTTCTCCTTCGAGATCGCGCACATCATCCGGGACGGCCTGCGTCGGATGTACGGCGGCGGCACCCCGGAACCGGGTCCGTACGCGCTGCCGGGGACCGATACCCGCAAGGCGGACGGCGGTTTCGGCGGCGAGGACATTTTCTACTACATCACCCTCTACAACGAGCCGTACCAGCAGCCGGCCGAGCCGGAAGGCGTCGACATCGCCGGTCTGCTCAAGGGCATCTACCTCTACAAGCCCGGCGGCGACGGCAACGTGCGAGCCCAGATCCTGGTCTCCGGCGTCACCGTGCCGGACGGCCTGCGCGCGCAGGCGCTGCTTGCCGAGGACTGGGGCGTGCAGGCCGATGTCTGGTCGGTGACCTCGTGGGGCGAACTCCGCAAGGAGGCATTGCAGCGGGAGATCGCCGCACTGCGTTACCCCGACGAGGACCACGGCACCCCGTACGTCACCCAGGCGCTGTCGCGGGCCGAGGGCCCGTTCGTCGCCGCGACGGACTGGATGCGCGCGGTACCGGACCAGGTGCGCAAGTGGGTGCCCGGCGACTTCATCACACTCGGCACGGACGGCTTCGGCTTCTCCGACACCAGGGCCGCCGCCCGCCGCGTGTTCAATGTCGACGCCCAATCGATCGTGGTAGCCGCGCTGTCCGGCCTCGCAAAGGCCGGAAAGATCGACAATGCCAAGGTGATCGAGGCCGCAAGCAAGTACCGCATCGATGACGTCGACGCCGCGCCGAAGAACGCGTCGAGTTCCGATGGGGATGGCGAGTAGCGGACGATTGGATGGTGGACCGTAAACCGCCGCGGCCGCGTCGGATCTCCGAAGGCTCTTCCGAGCACGAGGTGTATCTGCCGACGGGCGCGCTCTCCCCGAACCGGCAAACTCGCGACCCACTACCGGACACGCTGCTCAAACGCGTGAAGCAGTTCTCAGGCCGTCTCTCTACCGAGGCGGTCGGGTCGATGCAGGATCGGTTGCCGTTCTTCGCCGATCTGGACGCCGCGCAGCGCGCGGGCGTCCAGATGCTGGTGCAGACCGCGGTGGTGAACTTCCTGGAATGGCTACAGGACCCGGATAGCGACATCCGGTTCAGCCTCGACGCGTTCCAGGTGATCCCGCAGGATCTGGCGCGGCGGTTGACGCTGCGCCAGACCGTGGACATGGTCCGGGTGGCCATGGAGTTCTTCGAACAGTGGCTGCCCGCGCTCGCGCGCAACGACCGGCAGCTGGTCGCGCTCACCGAGGCGGTGTTGAGGTACGGGCGTGAGCTCGGCTTCGCGGCCGCCTCGGTGTACGCGAGCGCCGCCGAATCGCGTGGCGCGTGGGACACCCGGCTGGAGGCGCTGGTCGTCGACGCCGTGGTGCGTGGTGACACGGGTCCGGACATGCTGTCCCGGGCCGCCACGTTGAACTGGGACGCCACCGCACCGGCAACCGTGCTGGTCGGCACCCCGCCCGGCGAACAGGGCGTGTCATCGGTGGGCTCGGTGCACGCGATCGCGGCCAGGCACGGCCGGGCCGCGCTGGCAGTAGTACAGGGCACTCGGCTGGTGATGGTGGTGAGTGGCCACCTCGGCGACTCTTCCTATATATCGCCATTCCTGGCGGATCTGCTGGCCGAGGTCTTCTCCGATGGCCCGGTCGTGATCGGTCCGACCACCCGCACGCTGGGCGCCGCGCATGCCAGCGCGGTCGAAGCGCTGGCCGGAATGGAGGCCGTGGTGGGCTGGCGCGGCGCGCCACGCCCGGTGCATGCGACCGAATTGCTGCCGGAACGCGCTTTGCTCGGCGATCGAGCTGCGATCGACGCGTTGAACGAGTATCTTGTCCTTCCGTTGGCCTCGGCGGGATCGTCACTGGCGGACACGCTCGAGGCCTATCTGGATTGCGGTGGAGCCGTCGAGACGTGCGCGCGTCAGTTGTACGTCCATCCAAATACTGTTCGCTACCGCCTCAAACGGATTGCCGAAATCACGGGTCGTGATCCGATGAATCCGCGAGACGCGTATGTGCTCAGAATCGCCGCAACAGTGGGTCGTTTGACACGAACCCGTAACGAACCGTCAACACCTACCCCAGAGGCCTCTCATTTCACATTGGGTGGCGAGGGCCTGTAACGGAATTCGTGGGACGTTCGATCCGACCGACCCACGTGACCTTTTGTGGGACTCCCACAAAACGCGAGGGCAAGCTTCATTCGCGTCGACATCTCCGGCGGGGCACCTCACAGTGTTCTCTTAGGGAGTGATCGCGTTGTTCGCCCCTGGACAGGGGTCCCAGACTCCCGGCATGCTCGCGCCTTGGCTCGATCTCCCTGGCGCGACTGACCGGCTTATTCTCTGGTCCATGGCCTCCGGCCTGGACCTGGTTCGCCTCGGCACCACCGCGACGGCGGAGGAGATTACCGATACGGCAGTGACCCAGCCACTCGTCGTGGCCGCCGCGTTGCTGGCCTACTCGGAAATCCCCACGGATTCACTTCCGGCCGCTACCATCGTCGCCGGGCACTCGGTCGGTGAGCTCGCCGCCGCCGCTGTCGCCGGGGTCATCTCCCCGGATGACGCGGTTCGATTGGCCGCCATCCGCGGAGCGGAGATGGCCAAGGCGTGCGCGTTGGAACCGACCGGCATGTCCGCGGTGCTCGGTGGCGATGAGGCCACCGTGCTCGCACGGCTCGCGGAACTCGACCTCGTTCCGGCCAACCGCAACGCGGCGGGCCAGATCGTGGCCGCGGGTCGGTTGGACGCGCTGGCGGAACTCGCCGCGAACCCGCCGGAGAAGGCGCGGATTCGCGCGTTGCCCGTCGCGGGTGCTTTCCACACCGCGTTCATGGCGCCGGCACAGGAGGCTGTGACCGATGCCATATCGCAGATCGTGCCGAACAACCCGACCCGGACGTTGCTGTCGAACTTCGACGGTAAGCCGGTTACCTCGGGTCGCGACGCGATCAACAAGCTTGCTGCCCAGGTCACCCGGCCCGTCCGGTGGGATCTGTGCACCGAAACCGTAAGGCAGGCAGAGGTTTCCATGGTGGCAGAGTTGCCACCGGCGGGCACCCTGGTCGGCATTGCGAAACGGGAGCTGAAGGGCACGCGCACGTTGGCCCTGAAGACCCCGGAAGACCTCCCCGCGTTGGCCGGGGTAAGCATCTCCGGCTAGCTTTCCTGCGCAGCCATGCATCGATATGCACGGTTGTGACCGAGCGGACGTAACCTTCGGCCGTCTCGATCCGAAAAACCAGTACACGCCCTACAAAGAACAAGAAGGGAGCCACGAAGTGGCCGCTCTGACCCAGGAACAAATCGTCGAGGAACTCGGCAAGATCATCGAAGAGGTGACGGGTATCGAACCCTCCGAGGTGACGATCGAGAAGTCCTTCGTCGATGACCTGGACATCGACTCGCTGTCCATGGTCGAGATCGCGGTGCAGACCGAGGACAAGTACGGCGTGAAGATCCCGGATGAGGATCTGGCGAGCTTGAAGACTGTCGGCGACGCTGTCGGCTACATCCAGAAGCTCGAGGCGGAGAACAGCGAAGCCGCCGCGGAGCTCAAGGCCAAGTTCGACGCCGAGTAGGGCTGACACTGTGACCACTCCTTCCACCTTGAACGGGAACTTCCCCAACGTCGTCGTCACTAGCCTGGCGGCGACCACGTCGATCGCTGGTGATGTCGATGCGACGTGGAAGGGACTCCTCAACGGCGAGAGCGGTATCGACGTTCTCGAGGACTCCTTCGTCGAGGAATACGATCTTCCGGTCCGCATCGGCGGTCACCTGAAGGTTCGGCCCGAGACCCTGCTCACCCGAGTCGAGTGCCGGCGCATGGCGTACGTCGAGCAGCTCGCGACCGTGCTCGGTCGCGAAGTCTGGCGTAACGCGGGCAGCCCGGAGGTCGACCCGGAACGGCTGGGTGTGGCCATCGGCACCGGGTTGGGTGGCGGCGACGCCCTCATCGACTCGGTGGACAAGCTGAAGAGCGGTGGCTATCGCAAGATTTCGCCGTTGGCTGTGCAGATGGTCATGCCGAACGGCCCTTCGGCCGTTGTCGGCCTCGAATTGAAGGCCAGGGCAGGAGTGGTCACTCCGGTCTCGGCATGCTCGTCCGGCTCCGAGGCCATCGCCAACGCATGGCGCATGATCGTGATGGGCGACGCCGACATGGTCGTCACCGGTGGTGTCGAGGGTTACATCGACGCGGTGCCGATCGCGGCGTTCAGCATGATGCGCGCCATGAGCACCCGCAATGACGATCCGAAGGGTGCCTCGCGTCCGTTCGACAAGGACCGCGACGGTTTCGTCTTCGGTGAGGCGGGCGCGCTGATGGTCGTCGAGACCGAGGAGCACGCCAAGGCGCGCGGTGCCACCATCCATGCTCGTCTGCTGGGTGCCGGTATCACGTCCGATGGTTTCCACCTCGTCGCTCCCGCCCCCGATGGCGTCGGCGCGGCACGTGCGATGACCCGAGCGCTGCAGACCGCTGGTCTCACCGCGAAGGACATCACTCACGTCAACGCGCACGCGACCGCGACGCCGATCGGTGATACCGCCGAGGCGAACGCGATCAACCTGGCGATTGGCAAGCACGCTTCGGTCTACGCCCCGAAATCCGCACTGGGACACTCGATCGGCGCCGTCGGCGCGCTCGAGTCCGTACTCACTGTGCTCAGCATCCGGGACGGCATCGTCCCGCCGACGCTGAACCTGGAGAACCAGGATCCGGCGATCGATCTGGATGTGGTTCACGGCGAAGCTCGCCGTCAGGAGATCGAGTACGCGATCAACAACTCCTTCGGTTTCGGTGGGCACAACGTCGCGCTCGCCTTCGGTCGGGCATAGCCGCCCGTATCGAATTCGGACTGCACAACGATCCCGGCGGAATGAGCCACCAGGCGAATTCCGCCGGGATCGACCGTTTGCAGCCGCGGTAGCGGCGCACTCATCCAGGTGAGGAGAAAACGCGATGACCATCATTGCTCCCGCGTTTCAACAAGAGACGGCGATGGATCCGCGCGATCCGCTCGGTCGACTGCAGCGCTTCTTCGATCCCGGCACCATTCTTCCGCTGCACCCGCGTGACAAGTCCGGTGTGCTCGCCGCCATCGGTGAGGTCGACGGTGTCCGTACCGTGGCCTACTGCTCCGACGCCACCGTGATGGGTGGCGCGATGGGCGTCGAGGGTTGCAAGCACATCGTCGACGCGATCGACACCGCCATCGACTCCGGCATTCCGATCGTCGGCATCTGGCACTCCGGCGGCGCTCGGCTGGCCGAGGGCGTCGAGGCCCTGCACGCCGTCGGCCTGGTCTTCGAGGCCATGGTCCGCGCGTCCGGCCTGGTCCCGCAGATCTCCGTGGTCGTCGGCTTCGCCGCAGGTGGCGCCGCCTACGGTCCCGCACTCACCGACATCGTGATCATGGCCCCCGAGGGCCGCATCTTCGTCACCGGCCCCGACGTGGTGCGCAGCGTGACCGGCGAGCAGGTCGACATGGCGACCCTCGGCGGACCTGTCACCCACGGCAAGAAGTCCGGTGTCACCCACATCGTCGCCGATGACGAGGCCGACGCGGTGCACCGCGCGCGCCGTCTGGTGTCGATGTTCGCCGAGCAGGGCGAGTTCGACCTGGTCGCGGCCGCGCACGGCGACGTCGATCTCAAGGCGATGCTGCCGGAATCGGCCAAGCGCGCCTACGACGTGAAGCCGATCATCCACGAACTGCTCGACAACGTCGACGGGGAAAGCTCGTTCGAGGAGCTGCAGGGCGGTTACGCGCGCAGCATCGTCACCGGTCTCGGTCGGCTGGCCGGGCGCACCGTCGGTGTGCTCGCCAACAACCCGATTCGGCTCGGTGGGTGCCTCAACTCCGAAAGTGCCGAGAAGGCAGCGCGTTTCGTGCGGCTGTGCAACTCGTTCGGTATTCCGCTGATCGTGCTCACTGATGTGCCGGGGTACCTGCCCGGGGTCAGCATGGAGTGGGAAGGTGTGGTGCGTCGCGGTGCGAAGTTGCTGCACGCGTTCGCTGAAGCTCGGGTTCCTCGGGTCACTCTTGTTACTCGCAAGATCTACGGTGGCGCTTACATTGCGATGAACGCTCGTTCGCTCGGCGCGACCGCGGTGTACGCCTGGCCCGGGTCCGAGGTTGCCGTGATGGGTGCCAAGGCTGCGGTCGGCATTCTGCACAAGAAGGCATTGGCCGCCGCGCCCGAAGAGGAGCGCGAAGCGTTGCATGAGCGGCTCACCGCTGAGCATGAGCGGATCGCTGGTGGCGTCGAGCGTGCTGTTGCGATCGGCGTGGTTGACCAGGTGATCGATCCGGCGAAGACGCGCAGCATCATCGCTGCTGCGTTGGCTGCCGCTCCGTCGCGGGCCAGCCACTTGAAGAACATTCCGCTCTGATCTGAGCGCCGAACAGTGGGCCCTGGGTACTCCTGGGGCCCACTTTCGTTGTTCAGCAACAACTTTGGCGTACATCCAAGGGTTATTGCTGCGCGACATCGAGTCGAGTCAAATGGTTTCTCTACTAGATCAACTAGCGACCTTTTGACTCGACTCGATGCGCGCAGGGGATATATGTGTGGGGTTTTCGGGCGGCAACATGGGGGACACAGGTGCGATACATCGGGTTCGTACGGTTCGCGGATGAGCGTGACGATCGACTCCGCAGCTGCAACGGCGACCGTGCGGAAGACGCCGTGGTATCGGTCGTTGTTCGTGCAGCTGGTGGTGGCGATCGTGGCGGGGATTGTGGTCGGGGCGTGCTGGCCGGGGTTCGGGGCGGAGTTGAAGCCGTTGGCGGACGGGTTCATCAAGCTGATCAGGATGGTGATCGCGCCGATCATCTTCTGCACCGTGGTGCTCGGGATCGCGCATGTGGGGGACATGAAGGCGGTGGGGCGGATCGGGGTGAAGGCGCTGATCTACTTCGAGGTGGTCACCACGTTCGCGCTGCTGTTCGGGCTGGTGGTCGGGAATCTGGTGAAGCCGGGGGCCGGGTTCGATATCGATCCGCAGACGCTGGCTACCGGTGCGGAGCAGATCGCGAAGAAGACCGGTAACGGTGAACTGCCGCACACGGTCGACTTTCTGCTCAATATCATTCCGGCGTCGGTGGTTTCGGCGTTCGCGGAGAACGCGCTGTTGCAGGTGTTGTTCTTCGCGGTGCTGTTCGGGTTGGCGTTGGCGAAGTTCGGCGAACGCTCGGGGACGGCAGCCGGCGGAGTGGGTAAGCAAGCGCCACCGGTGATCCTCGAGGGGATCGATCACATCGGGCGGATCTTCTTCACCATGATCGGCTGGATCATGCGGCTGGCACCGCTCGGCGCGTTCGGGGCGATGGCCTACATCGTCGGCCAGTACGGGCTGTCTTCGCTCGGCAGCTACGGCAAGCTGATCGCCTGCTGTTACCTTGCGGCACTGCTGTTTCTGGTGATCCTGGCGGTGTTGGCGCGGGTGTTCGCGGGGGTGAATCTGTGGAAGTTCGTCAGGTACATCAAGGATGAGCTGTTCCTCGCGCTCGGTACCGCGTCGACCGAAGTTGTGTTGCCGCGCATCATGATCAAGCTCACCGAGGCGGGGTGTTCCAAGGCGACCACGGGACTCGTTGTGCCGACCGGTTATTCGTTCAATCTCGACGGGGCGACGCTGTATCTGTCGATCTGCGTGCTGTTTCTGGCGCAGGCGCTCGGGGTCGACCTGAGCCTGGGGGAGCAGATCACCGCGGTCGGGGTGCTGATGTTGACCTCGAAAGGTATGGCCGGAGTGCCGGGTTCGTCGTTCCTGGCGCTTTCGGCAACCATCACCGCGATAGGCCATGGCTCCATTCCGGTGGCCGCGGTCGCGCTGCTGCTCGGTGCGGACCGCATCATGGACTCGATGCGCGTCACGGTCAATCTGCTCGGTAACTGCGTTGCGACCTTCATTGTCGCGAAATGGGAGGGCCAGTTGGATACCGAACGGATGCGCAAGGTGCTCGACGGGGAGGATGTCCCGCCGCTGGAGGACGCCGATCCGATGTCGGGGTACGCGTTGGAGAAGGCGACATCGTGAACGGCCGCTGGCGAAGCGCGCTCGGCAGTTACGTCGCCACCGTCGTCGTCGCGAGGTTGGGATGCGCAGGTGCTCGATGCAGATCCGATGTCGGAGTACTCGCTCAGCCGGCGGCGTCATGAGCGGCTCCGACCGAAGCCCTGCTCGGTAGCATCGAGAAGTGCGCTACGAAGAACTTGCCGACGTGCCGTGCTCGATCACGCGCCCGCTCGTGATCTTCGGCGACCGCTGGACCCTGCTGATCCTGAAGTTCGCGTTCTCCGGAATCCGCCGCTTCAACGGGTTCCAGAGCGCGCTCGGCATCTCCCGTAGCCGCCTGCAGGATCGGCTCGATCGGCTGATCGAGCACGAGATCCTGGTCAAGCAGAAGGCTGCGGTCGGCGCGCACGAGGAGTACCGGCTCACCCAGAAGGGCCACGACATCTATCCGATCCTCATGGCCATCCGGGACTGGGGCGACGCCTACATGGCGCCCGACGGCCCGCCCGTGCGCTACACCCACGAGGGCTGCACGGGCGAGGCGCACACGACGCTCGAATGCGACGTGTGCGGCAAGGAGCTCACCGCACGTGACGTGCTGCCCGAGGCCGGACCTGGCCTGCTCGAAGCGGATCAGTCGGTGAACCAGGTCGCTACCTGATCCAGGTTCTCGCGCGCGGTGCGGAATCCGTTGATCGGATGCTCGGTGTCCGGGTAGCCGAAGGAGATTCCGGCGACCACCCGGCGATTGTCCGGTATGCCGAAGTAGGCGCGGATGAACGGCGCGTACGACGCGAGCGCGGCCTGCGGTGCCGCACCCAGCCCGAGGCTTTGCGCGCCGAGCAGGAAGTTGCCGAGGTAGAGGCCGCAATCGACGGCGCCGTAGACGCCGAGGTCCGCTTCGGTCGTCACGATCGCCACGTGCGGTGCGTCGAACAGTTCGAAGTTGCGTACTGCCTGCCGCATCGTCTTCTCGTGGTCGCCCTTGCTGATGCCGACGCTGTCGTACAGCTGCATGCCGCACTCGCGCCGACGGTCGCGGAACACCCCGGTGTACTGCGCCGGAAACGGGAAATCCGGTTCGGGCGTTGCGGTTTGGATGTGGGCGAGCAACTGTTCGCGGAACCGGTCGGTGCCTGCACCTTCGGTCAGCGTGACCTGCCACGGCTGGGTGTTGCACCAGGAGGCGGTGCGCTGCGCCAGGCGCAGCAGGGTCTCGATGACCTCCCGCGGCACCGGATCGGCTCGGAACTGCCGACAGGTCCACCGTTCATCGAGCACCTTGGCCAACACCGTGTACTGCTCGGTGGCCGTATCAGCAGTCGTCATCCCCGCTCCTCGATTCAGTTCCATTATGAGACCGAACGTTAGCAGCGAAAGTCGCGATGCGAAACGGCTGCGCCTCGCTCTGTTGGCGGTGTTGTCGTCGCGGGCAGGAGCCAGTGCTCGCATTGCCCTGAATGCCAGGCGCTGACAAGGCAGAATCCACCGCATGGCGTCCGGAGCCCCCGCCGCACGGGATCGCAAGCGGCACGGCAGGCACTACACGCCGCCCGAGCTCGCGCGTTTCCTGGCCGGACGGCTGCTCATGCACGTGCCGCCGCCGGAATCCGGAGTGCTGCGGGTGCTCGATCCGGCGTGCGGTGACGGGGAGTTGCTGTTCGCGTTGCGGGACGAGGCCGCGGTGCGACTACCGGGGGTCCAGGTCGAGTTGACCGGGTACGACCTCGACGCGGCCGCTCTTGCGGTGGCGCGAGCACGGACCGCAGGGAACGGCATCGACTGGCACGTCGGCGACTTCCTAACGGCCTCCGAGGAGCTCGCGGCGAGTTCGTTCGATGCCGTGATCACGAATCCACCGTATGTACGGACGCAACAGCTAGGCGGGGAGACCGCACAGCTACTCAGTAAGCAGTTCGGATTGCGCGGGCGAATCGACCTGACACATCCATTCGTCGCGACGCTACCCCGAATCCTGTGCCCCGGCGGCGTACTCGGGTTGCTATGTGCCAACAGGTTTTTGACAACCAAGGCAGGCGCGAACATTCGCCGGTTGCTGCTAGCCGAGCTGACGCCGGTCGAGTTGTACGACCTAGGGGACACCAAGTTGTTCGAGGCGGCAGTGCTGCCCGCGATCACCATCGCGACTCGAGGCGCGGGCGGCGGCGAATGTCGGTATGTCTCCGCGTATGAGGTCGAGAGTGGCGAAACCGCTTTGGACGCAGATCTGTTCGGCGCGCTGACCGGTGAGTGTGGCTGCCTTGTCGCGCATCACGGGCGGACGTTCGCGGTTGAAGTCGGCACCCTGGTGACCGGGCATGAGACGAGTTCGGGAAGGAAAGCGCCAGGGGCGCAGGAGTTTTCCACGGCTGTTCGTGTGTTAGGTCCTGATCGGACGAGTGTGAGCCTGGCGGCCGAGGGGTCACCGCAACTCAGATATACCCTCGCGCGACCGTCCCCTCCTAACCAGTCCGGACGCCGAAAGACCTTGCGGCGCACTGCGGAACCGGAGACTGCGTGGCGGATGTCGAATGCTGAGGTGGACTCTTGGCTCGGTGGTATCGCGGCGTCGACCTGGCGGACGTTCGGTGAGGTTGCTCGAATTCGGGTGGGTATCAAGACGACTGCTGACAAGGTGTTTATCTCTGACCGGTGGTGTGATGTCGAGCCGCCCCCGGAACCGGAGTTGTTGCTCGAGTTGATCACTCACCATGATCTCGAACCGTGGCGAATCGCTCGATCGCACGACACTCGTGTGCTGTATCCCTACGACTTGACGCGGCCGAATCGCACGCCGATCGATTTGAACGAATTCCCCTGCGCCGCTGAGTATCTGCGGGCGCACAAGGATACGTTGGCGGCTCGTCACTACCTCGGGCCGAGTGGCCGGGAATGGTTCGAGATCTGGGTGCCGCAGCGGCCACATCTGTGGCGTGAGCCGAAGGTGGTGTTTCCGGATATCAGTGACCGGCCGAGGTTCGCGCTCGATCGGTCGGGTGCGGTGGTGAACGGTGACTGCTATTGGATTTCGCTGCCCGATCTGGCCGAGGTCCCAGCCGATGCCGAACGACTCGCGTATCTGCTGATGGGCGTAGCGAATTCGGCGCTTGGACTGCGGTTCTATGACGCGGTTTGTGGGAACCGGCTGTACTCGGGCAGGCGTCGGTGGATCACTCAGTACGTATCGCGGTTGCCGCTGCCGCATCCGGGATCGGCGCGTGCGGCAGCCGTTGTCGAATTGGCCCGCGAGTTCGTCGAGGGCCGCGTGCCGGACGTTGCGGCGCGGGCGGATCTCGATGAGCGGGTGGCCGCGGCGTTCGGGGTGTCGCTGCTCTCGAGCTGACTATGCGATGACGTGCACGCCCACCATGGGCAGCAGGGTCCGGCGGGCGAACTCGCGCGCGGCGTCCCGGTCGGCGACCGGGATGAGCCCGTCGGGGGTGAGGGCCAGCGACAGCGCGAGGCGGGCCATGATCTCGGCGACCAGGTCGGCGTCGAAGTCGTGCGTGGTCTCGGTGTCCCGCAGTTCGCGCAGCTTCTCCGCCAGGTAGCCGCGGCCGACGGCGAGGATCGGGCCCGCGTCGGTGGTCAGCCTGGGCAGAATCAGGTCCGGTTCGGTGCGCAGCAGGCGGCGCAGCAGCTCGTTGTTCGCGATGGCGGTGATGAACGCGACGAAGATCTCCACCAGCTGGTCCTCGGTGCCGTTGACGGCCTGCACCTGCTTGTCGATCATCGCGACAAAGCGCTGCGCTTCTCGCACGCTCACCGCCTCGACCAGCTCGTTCTTCGATTCGAAGCGGCGGTAGAGGGTGGCGGGGCTGATGCCTGCACGGCGGGCGATCTCGCCCATGCTGGTCCGCTTGATGCCGAAGTCCAGGAAGGCCGAGAGCGCGCTTTCCAGGAGTTTCTCGCCGTCGGCGACGGGCTTGTCCAGGATGCGCTGCAGCATGGGCGGGACAGTTGGCATCTGGTCTCCAGTCGTTCGCGCGAGGGCTGGGCGTGCGGAATAGCGTCGCGACGGTGCGGGTGATGGACTTTCATTATTTCACCGGCGTGCGGCGGCCCGGTCGCGGATCGCCGGAATGAGGCACAGGTCGCGCGTCCAGCTTCGGGTGGTTAGTCTTCATGGATATCCGATTTGGATGTCGGATGGCTGGAAAGGGTTGAGCCGTGGCTTATTTCGCTGACCGAGTGGTGGCGATCACCGGAGCGGGCTCCGGCATCGGCCGCGAACTGGCCCTGGCGCTGGCCCGCGACGGCGCGTTGCTGGCGCTGTCGGACAAGTCGGCCGACGCCGTCGCCGAGTCCGCGAAGCTCTGCGCAGCCGTGGGCCATGAGCCCACGGTGACCACGCTCGACGTCACCGATCGGGCGGCGGTGCTCGACCATGCGGCGGCGACCGTCGCGCACTACGGGCGGGTCGAGGCGCTGTTCAACAATGCCGGGATGTGTGCCACGAACAACGAGGAGGTCAGTGTAGGTAGCTGAGCTTGGAGTTGATGCTGTGCCAGAGATGAAGGTTTGGCCCTTCGGAGTCGCCGCTCGGGCGGAGGCTTCAAACCGCCACATGCTGCGTTGGCTGAAGACCGTCGTGGTGAGCGATGTGGAAAAGGCGTCGTGAGAGGCGTCAGGTGGGGACCAGGAAGATGAGTGAACCCGAACCGCTGTTGACGTGTCGTTACGTTCGAAGTGACGTCGAAACCGTGGCCATGTTCCGGGCTGCGGGAGCTGGGCCTGACAGGTTGTCCCGATTGATGGTCAGGTGGCGTCCGGCATTGAGGCGGCATGAGCCTGGTCTGCGGCTTTGGCATGGAACGTGGGAAGGCGTGCCCTGAAACCGTTTTCGTCGAGTAGATCGGCGGCGAGAGGGAAACCCCCGTCGTGGGGTGCGCCGGCGGACCGGCTCGTAGTAGTGGTGAAGCTTCTGTAATGGGTGTGGAGCGAAGGGGCCGGGTCGTCTGTGGCTGTTGTTTGTCCTGTCAACCGGGCCGTGTGGTCCGGGAGGAGCTGTGGTGAGCGAGCTGAAGTCGTCAGCGAAGTCGTTCGAGATTTTCAAGTGGGAAGTTCAGGAGGCATACGAGAAGGTCAAAGCGAACAAGGGTGCGCCGGGAGTGGACGCGGTGAGCTTGGCGGAGTTCGAAACCGATCTGAAGAACAATCTGTATCGGATCTGGAATCGGATGTCGTCGGGCAGCTACTTTCCGCCTCCGGTCAAAGCGGTGGAGATACCGAAATCGCATGGCGCGGGCACGAGGATGCTCGGGGTGCCCACGATTGCGGACAGGATCGCTCAAACGGTGGTGGCCGCGAGGCTGGAGAAGAGGGTCGAGCCGATCTTTCATCCGGATTCTTATGGTTACCGGCCGGGGCGGTCGCAGTTGGACGCGGTCGGGGTGGCTCGGCAGCGGTGTTGGAGATACGACTGGGTCATCGACTTGGACGTGGAGAAGTTCTTCGACAGTGTCCCTTGGGATCTCGTGCTCAAAGCGGTCCAGGCGCACACCGATCAGCGTTGGGTGGTGCTGTATGTGAAGCGGTGGCTCGAAGCGCCGCTTCAACTGCCCGATGGCACTGTGGCGCAACGAGATCGAGGTACCCCGCAGGGGTCCGCGGTCTCGCCTGTACTCGCGAACCTGTTCCTGCATTACGCGTTCGACATGTGGATGGTCCGGGAGTTCCCCGATGTCGTGTTCGAACGTTATGCCGACGATGCGATCGTGCACTGCGTCAGCGAACGCCAGGCTCGCCTGGTGCTGGCCGCGATCGAGAACAGGATGAGCGAGGTCGGGTTGCGGTTGCATCCGGACAAGACCCGGATCGTGTACTGCAAGGGCGGCAAACGGCGGGGCTCGGCTGAGCATACGTCGTTCACGTTCCTCGGTTACACATTCCGCGCTCGCAGTGCTCGCGACAAGCAGGGCAGGGTGTTCACCTCGTTTCTGCCCGCGATCAGTAAGGACGCTTTGACCAGGCTCGGTCGTACGGTACGGGGGTGGCGGTTACATCGCCGCACCGATCTCGGTTGGGCTGAACTCGCCGCGATGATCAATCCGGTCGTCCGGGGTTGGATGAACTATTACGGGGCGTTCTACCCTTCGGCGATACATAACCTTCTGGCCCGCATCAACACCTACCTGGTGCGGTGGATCCGCAAGAAGTTCAAACGGTTACGGCCGCGCCGCAAGGCCAGGGAGTACTGGGAACGCACCACCACCGAGTACCCGCGTGCCTTCGCCCACTGGCGTTGGGTGGCCTATCCGCTGATGATCAAGACGACAGGAGCCCGGTGAAGGGAGACCTTCACGCCGGGATCTGCGGGAGCCCGAGGGTGCAATCCCCTCGGGCCACCCGACCCTGCACGTCGGCGGGGTGGCGGAGTCGCCGTTCAGCGATTTCGAGCACGTGATGGACGTGGACTTCTGGGGAGTCGTCAACGGCACCAAGGCGTTCCTGCCGCATCTGCTGGCCGCCGAGCGGGCGCATGTGGTGAACATGTCCTCGGCGTTCGGGCTGGTCGGGGTGGCGCAGCACGCGCCGTACAACGCGGCGAAGTTCGCGGTGCGCGGGTTCACCGACTCGCTGCGCCAGGACATGCGGGCCGCGGGCGGCAAGGTTCGGGTGACCGCGGTGTATCCCGGCGGCGTGCTCACCTCCATCGCGCGGTCGGCGAGTGTCGCGCCCGGCATCGACGCGGCGGCGGTCGCGCGGCGTTTCGAGGGGCATGTCGCGCGCACCAGTCCGGCCGCGGCGGCCCGGACGATTCTGCGCGGGGCCGCGCGGGGTGAGGCCAAGGTGCTTGTCGGACTGGACGCCCTTCTTGTGGACCTAGTCACAAGGTTCACCGGCTCGTATCACGAACGGGTGCTGGACATGGTATTTCGTTCCTGATCGCGCGGAACCACGCGATCAGGAACGGATGATTGAAATGTCAACTGGTCGAACGCTTCTCGTCACCGAAACCAATCTTGCGCGATCGATCGGACGCGGCTGATGGCGAAGTGGATCCTGGTCGAATGCTTTTCGGGCGTGCCCGGCAAGGTGATCGCGTTCGGTGCCACACCGAAGTCCTTCGTGCCGCTGAACAACATTCTGCGGAACCCGCTTTCGCTCGCCGATGCGGAAGCCGCTCTCGCGCAGGCCTGCCGGACCCGTGCGCTGGTTGCGCGAGTGTCGGCGGACGGCCGCCGCACCGTGCGGGCCGAGCCGCTGCTCATCACGCCGGAGCGGGCGCATGCCGTTCGGCTGTGGATCGGACCGGTGCAGGAGCCGCTGCCGTCGCGAGAACCGGTGGGGGCGTGGTACTTCAACCTCACCACCAATCGGTCGGTGCGCAGCGTCGACCTGCTCGATCTGTACGGCGTCGCGCCCGAGGACCGGGAGGCGGAACTGGCCATCGCGGGTGCGTTCACCCGGTTGGTCACCAATCGGGACGAGAGTGACGCACTGGCGAAGATCGTGAATTCCGCGCCGGGCACCGAGCATCAGGCGGTATGGACCGTGCGCCGCGACGACGATGCCTTGCGCGCAGGGCATTTCGCCTGCCGGATCATCATCGAGGTCGATAGCGGTGGACGTAGGGAGGTGTTGTTCCGCGGGGTGACTCAGGACATCGGTGCGGCGACCGCGGTGGCTGCCGCACCGCCGCCGATGATTCTGGAATACCAACTGCTGGAGGCGTCCACGGCGCTGGGGGAGTATCGCGCGATCGTGAATCTGCGGTCGCTGCAACTGATTCGCTGGATCGGGCCGCCGATGCCCGGTATCGCCTGGGCGGATCTACCCGGTCAGCCGCCGCCGCAGATTCATCCGGATGATTTGGCGGCGGCGCAGGAGATGTCGCGGGAGTTGTCGCGCCATCGCACCGAGGGCACCGTGCGGCTGCGTCGAGTCGACGGCGGCTGGCAGCCGGTGCGTATTCGGGCTGCCCTGATGGCGTTGGATCAGCACACCACGGCCGGACTTGCCACGGTCACCGCTGCCGACTGACTCGCGGTGACCGTGGGTGGAAATCAATGACGCGGTAAGTCCAGCGCCGCCATTTCCTGCTCGATGGCATTCGCGGCGAAATCTACCCCGCTGGAACGTAATTCATGGACTCGTCGCTGTAATGCCTCGACGCCGCCCGGCTGGGCCGCGATGTCGGCAACGCTGATCCGCCCCGTGGACCGGTGCATACTCGACTGCACGTAGACCATCACCGATACCTCCTGCCTGCACGCTCACGACTTCGCCTCGCTGACGCTCGGCTACGTCGTGCGCGACCGCGCGCTGCATCCCTGGTTCGCTCGCTACGCTCGCTCACGACTTCGCGCTAAGGCTCCGTCGTGCGCGACCGCGCGCTGCGCTGTTGGTTCGCTCGCTACGTTCGCTTACGGACCCATTGACCCACATGGGTTAACCACTGCGCTACAAGCCGCACGACTACCGTATCGGCAGGAGACCCCGGGTCACCGGGCACGCTGGCAAAATGTTATCAGCGATTCCTACTGGACGCTTGATCAGTGTGCGCTGTCTCACACCTCTTTTGCGGCACGGTGATTGGCCGTGTTGTGTAGGTACACAGCCCCATTCAGTCGAATGCCGTCCTGTTCGGCCTCGCTGAGTTCGCGCCGGACCTTACCGGGCACCCCGGCGACGAGCGACCCGGGCGGAATCTGCGCGCCCTCCGGAATCAGCGCATTGGCCGCGATCAGGCTGCCCGCGCCGATCACCGCGCCGTTGAGCACGGTGGCGCCCATGCCGACCAGCACGTCGTCGCCGACGGTGCAGCCGTGCAGGATCGCGTTGTGCCCCACCGAAACTCCGCTGCCGACGGTGAGCGGGAAGCCCGGATCGGCGTGCAGCACGCAGCCGTCCTGGATGTTGGTCCGTTCGCCGATGCTGATCGACTCGAGGTCCCCGCGCAGCACGGCGCTGTACCAAACACTCACCTCGGCCGCGAGCCGCACCCGGCCGATCACCGTTGCGTTGGGCGCAACCCAGGCGCTCTCGTCGATCTCCGGGGCGAACTCGCCGATCTGAATCCTCATGCGGTCGAACTTAACCGTGCGCCCTGGAACAACGCGCGGTGGGCGGCGGGGCTGGTGCCGAGGATGCGGTGGAAGTGATGGCGCAGGCTCACCGCGGTGCCGAAGCCGGTGTCGGTGGCGATGCGTTCCATGGTGTCGTCGGTGGTTTCCAGCAGCAGCCGGGCGCGGTCGGCGCGCTGGTGCAGCAGCCACTGCTGCGGGCTGTTGCCGGTGCGGTCGCGGAAGCGGCGGGTGAAGGTGCGGCGCGACATCAATGCCACCCGCGCCCAGCCGTCCAGGTCGATCGCTTCGCCGAGATGTGTTCGGGCCCAGACCATTGCGCGTTCGATGGGGTCGTCGTCGGTGGCGTCGGGAACCGCGATCGGGATGTACTGGGCTTGGGAGCCACTGCGGTGTGGCGCGGTGACCAGGTCCCTGGCCAGTTCGGTGGCCGCGCGGCTGCCGAGGTCGTTGCGAACCAGGTGCAGGCAGCAGTCGAGGGCGGCGGCGACACCGGCCGAGGTGATCACGTCGCCGAGGTCGGACCAGAGTGTGTCGGCGCGCACCCGGACGTCGGGGCAGGCGCGGGCCAGTGCGGCGGCGCCGGCCCAGTGGGTGGTCACCTCGCGGCCGTCGGCCAGTCCGCTGGCGGCGATCGCCCACGAGCCGAGGCACAGGCCGACGATCCGTGCGCCCGCGGCGTGCGCCTGATGCAGGGCGGTGCGCAGGTCTTCGGACAGCGGCATGTCGCGTTCCCAGCTGGGGATGATCACCGTGTCCGCGCGGACCAGCCGATCTAGGCCGTGTCGCACCTCGATGTCGAAACCCGCTGGGGTGCGCAGACTTCCGGGGGTTTCGGCGCAAACGTCAACCTGGTACGGCGCCGTCCCACCGATACCGACCCGGCCGAAGACGAGGCTGGGCACGGATAGATGGAACGGGCTCATGCCGTCATAGGCGAGAACAGCCACGGTATGCATGGCCCGATTTTAGCGGTAGGAGGCTCACGGGCCACTGTTGGGCGCGCCGATCAGTTGACAAGCTCGACGACATGACCATCGAACACACCAACCAGCTCGAAGTTCTGCATGTCGGCGGGCCCACCGTGCGCCTCCGGTACGCGGGCCAGACCTTCCTCACCGATCCCACCTTCGACGAGCCCGGCGACTACCCGGGTCCGGTCACGCTGCACAAGCTGATCGGTCCTGCGGTAACGGCGGAGCAGGTCGGGGCGGTGGACGTCGTGTTGCTTTCGCACGATGAGCATGCCGACAACCTGGACAACGCCGGGCGTGAGTTCTTGAAGACGGCCGGGGCGGTGTTGTCGACGCCCGGAGCTGCCGAGCGGATCAATGGTGTTCAGGGACTGGAGAATTGGGAGGCGGTGACGATCGGTGGCGTCCGGATCACCGGGGTGCCCGCGCTGCATGGGCCTGAAGGATGTGAATCGTTGACGGGGATCGTCACCGGGTTCGTGCTGCAGGCCGATGGTCAGCCGACTGTGTACGTCTCGGGTGACAACGCGTCGGTCGATCGGGTCGCGCAGATCGTCGGGCGGATCGGGCGGATCGATGTCGCGGTGCTGTTCGTGGGTGCGGCGAACGTCGGTCACTTCGGCGACATCGACCTCACGCTGAACGCGCGCACCGCGGTGCAGGCGGCCGAGCTGCTCGGCGATGCGGTGATCGTGCCGGTGCACGGCGAAGGGTGGGTGCATTTCAGCGAGACACTGGATCGGTTGGGTCTGCTGTTCGAGTACGCGGGGCGGGAGAAGCAGCTGCGGATTCCGCCGCTGGGTGCGGCGATCACTGTCTGACGGGAGGGTGAGGTATCCGGTCTGAGTGGACATTCTTCGTTCGAGTTTCGGGTGAGGTGCTGCGTCGAACGCGAAAGTGTCCGCTCAGGCCGGGGCCTGCTCTAGGACGACCGCGTTCTGGACTGCCTGGGACGCCGTCCGTGGAATCGGCTTCCGAACAGCGCGGATTGTCTCGGCCGCGGTCGGCGTGCTGATCAACTTGCGCAGAAATGGGCGGTGAGCGGGCGGTCTCTTGATCATCGTGTGATACCCGCGCGTCGTTCGTGGCGTGTGCCCGGTGCGGGGTTCACGATGGCGTTATGAAGATCGGAGTTCCACGCGAGGTCAAGGAGCAGGAGTTCCGGGTTGCGCTCACTCCGGCGGGGGCCGGGGAGCTGGTCGCGCACGGACATGAGGTGCTGATCCAGGCTGGGGCGGGGGTCGGGTCGGGGTTCGTGGACGCCGACTACGCGGGTGTGGGGGCGCGGCTGGTTCCTGTCGATCAGGTCTGGTGGGAGGCCGATCTGGTGTTGAAGGTGAAGGAGCCGATCGCCGAGGAGTATCCGAGGATGCGGCGCGGGCAGGTGCTGTTCACCTATCTGCACCTGGCCGCGTCCCGCGAATGTACCGACGCGATTCTGGGTTCCGGGATCACCGCCATCGCCTACGAAACCGTGCGTGCCGCTGATGGATCACTGCCATTGCTTGCGCCGATGAGTGAGGTTGCGGGGAAGCTCGGTAGTCAGGTCGGTGCTTATCATCTGATGGCGCCGTTGGGTGGTGGGGGCATGCTGCTCGGCGGGGTGCCGGGAGTGCGTCCGGCCGACGTTGTGGTGCTCGGCGGTGGTGTCGCGGGGTCCAACGCGGCCTCGGTCGCCGCGGGCATGGGTGCGCGAGTCACCGTGCTGGACACCAACTTGCATCGACTGCGTGAGTTGGATGCACGGTTCGACGGCAGGATCGCCACCGTCGCCTCGAACGCCGCCGAGATCCAGCGCGCCGTCTCCGCTGCCGACCTGGTTATCGGCTCGGTGCTGGTGCCCGGCGCCCGCGCTCCGAAACTCGTCACCGACGAGCTCGTCGCCCAGATGCGTCCGGGGTCGGTACTCGTCGACATCGCCATCGATCAAGGTGGTTGCTTCGCCGGTTCACACCCCACCACTCACGCGAATCCCACCTTCCGTGTGCACAATTCGCTGTTCTACTGCGTGGCGAACATGCCAGGAGCGGTACCCCACACCTCCACCGTCGCCCTCACCAACGCCACGTTGCCGTACGTCCGCGCCATCGCAGACCTCGGCTGGAAAGAAGCCTGCTCCGCCCACCCCGACCTCGCCCAAGGTTTGACCGCGGACGCGGGCAGGTTGCTGTCGGTGGAAGTGGCTGCGGCACATGGATATACGACAGCAAAGCCGGTAGGCTTGGCAGGCTGAGGTTCGCGCACGCCCTCAGTCGTGCATGGCCTTTGGCTGAGGTCGCGAGTTGCCGCTGATGGCTATATGGCTATATGGCTATATGGCTATACGGCTGCGGGGCTGCGGGGCTGTGAGCTTGGCAGGCTGAGGTCTGCGCGCCGCTCTTGGAGGTCATCTGGCGTCGGCGGCTTTCATGACCGACGGCATTGACTGCGGGCTCGGCCGAGAGGTCTCCACCCTGTGCCGAACGGGCCCCCGGGATCTCGACCCGCTGGCCTGGTATTGCGTTGCGGGCCGCGTTCAAGATCAGGGGGAAGTGGTGTTGGCATCGGCCCCGAGAGGGCATCGACACCAGTTCCCCCTGATCTTGAAGGGCCGCTGTTCGCTTGATCCGCACCACTCCTCGCACACCTGTCGGCGGGTTGACAGGTGTGCGAGGAAAGAGCTTGGTGTGCGCGGTTATTCGTCCTCGGTGCGGTTTGCGCCGAGGTACCAGTCGGGCTCGCCGGTGGTGGGGAGGTCGTGCAGCTTGTCGGGGTTGCGGACGACGTTGATGGCGACGATGCGACCGTCATCGATGACGAAGGCGAAGACGCCGGTGTGGTTGCCGTCGAAGACGACGAGACCCGGGGCGCCGTTGACCATGACCGCGCGGCCCCACCCGTTCGCCGCGGACGGTGCGTGGTACCAACCGAGCAGCATCTTCGCGATGAGCTCGGCGCCGTGCACCGGCTGCCGGATCGCGGGGACCTTGCCGCCGCCGTCGGCGGTCAGGCTGACGTTGGCGTCGAGCACGCCGAGCAGCGCGCTGAGATCGCCGGAGCGCCAAGCGACTGCGAAGGCCGAGACGACCTTCTCCTGCTCGTCCGGCGAGGCGGGGAAGCGTGGCGTGCCGTCCTCGACGCGTTTGCGGGCGCGGGAGGCGAGTTGCCGGACGGCGGCCGGGGTGCGGCCGACCACCTCGGCGACCTCCGGGCCGGTCATACCGAACACGTCCTGCAGGACGAACGCGGTGCGCTCGGCGGGGGACAGCGATTCGAGGACGACCAGCAGCGCGGTGGTGACTCGCTCGTCCTGGGTGATCCGGTCGGCCGGGTCGTCCCAGCTGGTGACCTCGGGCTCCGGCAGCCACTCGCCGACATACTGTTCGCGACGGGCGCGGGCCGATCCGAGCTGATCCAGCGCGAGCCGTCCCGTGACGGTGCTGAGCCAGGCGCGCAGGTTATCGATCTGCCCCGCGGTCCCCGCCTCGTGCTGGCGCTGCAGCCGCAGCCACGCCTCCTGCACCACGTCGTCGGCGTCGGTCAGGCTGCCCAGCGTGCTGTAGGCGAGCCTGCGCAGATACGGCCGGTGCTCCTCGAACCGCCGAGCCAGTTCGGCCTGGTCGATGGGTTCGGGAGTGGAAGGCTGTTCGGAAGTCACTGCTGTTCGCCGTTCGGTCGTTCCGCCCCGCCGGGGCGTGAGTCCTATGAGTGCGTCACCAGGTTGACGACGCAGAGCATCAGAGTGTGACACGCCGCCCACCCCCAACCCGCCAAGCCCACCACCAGCGAGGTCTGCGTCACTGGCCCATGCCAGCCCGCATGATCGAGCCCGCAACCCGACTCCGCAGCATCGCTCACAGGTGCCGTCGACGGACTCCACCAAGACAGCAGAGCGGACGCGTCGAGCGGGACATGGTGGCGGCATCGGCCGGGTAACCCTCGGGACCATGTGCCGTTGATCATCGCGGGCGATGTTGCTTGGCGGTCGGGGGTTGGTGGGGTGGGGGTTGCGGATAGGCTCGGCGGGTGCAGAAGGGGAACTCGACGGCGGCGGGGCTGGTGCTCGGGTTTGCGCTGGATCGGGTGTTGGGGGATCCGCGGCGGTGGCATCCGGTGGCTGGGTTCGGTTCGGCGGCAAGTGCGCTCGAATCGGTGACGTATCGCGATCGGCGCAGTGCGGGCGTGCTGCATGAGGCGCTTTTGGTGGGTGGGGTTGTCGGGCTGGGTGTGGGGGTTCGTGGGCTCGGGCTGCCGGTGACCGCGCTGGCTACTTGGACGGTGCTCGGCGGGCACAGCTTGGCGCGGGCGGGTAGTGAGATGGCCGAGCGGCTCGAGGCGGGCGACCTGGATGGTGCGCGTGCTCTGCTGCCGTCGCTGTGCGGCCGCGATCCCGAGGTCCTCGACGCGGACGGATTGGCCCGCGCCGCACTGGAATCCATCGCCGAGAACACCTCCGACGCCACGGTGGCACCGCTGGTGTGGGGCGCGCTCGCCGGCGTGCCCGGCCTGCTCGGCTACCGCGCGATCAACACCCTCGACGCCATGATCGGCTACCACAACGACCGCTACCGCCACTTCGGTTGGGCCGCAGCCCGAACCGACGATCTGGCCAACCTCCTCCCCGCCCGCCTCACCGGCTTGCTCACCGTCGCCCTCGCCCCGATCGTCGGTGGCCGCCGCGCCGCCGCCCTGCACGCCTGGCGCCGCGACGCCGCAAAACACCCAAGCCCCAACGCCGGAGTAGTCGAGGCATCGATGGCAGGCGCCCTCGGCGTCCGCCTCGGCGGCCGCACCCAATACCGCCACGGCACCGAACTCCGCCCCACCCTCGGCGACGGCCCAGCACCGACAGTCGCGGATCTTCATCGCGCCGTACACATGTCGGAGGCCGTGCAGTTGGCGTCGGTGGCGGTAGCCGCGCTGTGGGCGATCCTCAGGCGCTAGGCCCCAGGCGTTCAGTTGCGGATCTCCATCGCGCCGTACGCGTTTCAGAGGCCTTGCAATTGGCGTCGGTCGCAGTAGCCGCGCTGCGGGCGCTGAGCCGAGGTGGTCAGTCGCGGCCGCGGCCGTAGCGGTCGGCTAGGCGCGCTTCGGTATTCGGGGCGGTGACGGCCGGAGTTGTTGTGGGGGTGGTGGATTCGGGGTCCGCGGGGGTGGTGGGTACGGGCTCGGCGGGGGCTGCTTTCTCTCTGCGGCGCTCGCGGATCTCGGCGTAGAGGAAGTAGCCGAGGCCTAGGGGCGCCATGATGCCGAAGGCGAGCCATTGGAGGCCGTAGGAGAGGTAGGGGCCTGCGTCTAGTTGAGGGAGGGGGGTGGGGGTGAAGACGCCGGGCTGGTTTTCGTCGAGTTGGAGGTAGCCGCCGCGTTCGCCGGTGGGGATCGGGGTGAGGGGCTGTTGCAGGAAGGTGGCTTCCTGGGTGGTGTCGATCGAGTAGACCTGCCGGTAGCCGTCTTGGACGGAGGGGTCCTTGCCGGGAGTGATGCCCTCGGACATCCGGACTCTGGCCTCGAGGCGCTGCGGTCCGGTGGGCGGGTCGGGGATCGGTGGCGGGCGGGAGCCGTCCACCGCCGCGACCAGTCCGCGGTCGAAGAGCAGGAGGCGGCCGTCGTCCAGCCGGAACGCCGTGAGCACGGAGTAGCCGGGGGCGCCGTCGAGGTGGCGCAGCCGGACCAGCACCGTCGAGTCCGGCAGGTAGGTACCGGCGGCGGTGACTTTGCGCCATTCGGTGTGTGAGTCGTCGGCGGGCGAGCTGCTGAGGACGGTGGTGATGTCGATCGGGGCGGCGTCCACCGAGTCGGCGATCAGTTGATTGCGGTGCGAGGTGGAGGTGTTCTTGCCGAGCTGCCACGGCGCGAGCACCGTAAAGCACAGGTAGGCGAACACGGCGACCACCGCGGCGAGGATCACCCAACTCGGCCGCAGCAGGAAGGTCAGCTTGCGCATCAGACGTGCCTGTCGAGTGCGGGCGCGGGCAGGCCGCGTGCGTCGCGCACCCAGTCGAGCAGGCCGGGCATCGCCGCCTCGATCTGGTCACGGACCAATTCGAAGTCCGCGGAATCACCGTAGTAAGGGTCGGGCACGTCAGGCCCGTCGGCGGCCGGGTCGAAACTGCGCAGCAGTCTGCGCCGGTCCGACGGCACACCGAGCCGCGCCAGTTCGCGCTCGTGTGAGGTGTCCAGCGCGATGAGTAGATCGGCGTCGCGATGGTCGGCACCGAGGGCGGCGGCGACATGTCCGGTCGGGTAGCCGTACTTGCGCAACGTGGCGTTGGTGCGCGAGTCCGCGTCGTCGCCGACGTGCCACGCACCGGTGCCCGCGCTGCTCACCCGCACCCGATCGGCCAGTCCCGCGCGGGACAGATGCGTCGCGAAGATCTTCTCCGCCATCGGAGAACGGCAGATGTTGCCGGTACAGACGAACGACACGTGCAGCTCACCCACGACAGCCATTCTGGCCGGTCGACCTACGGGCCCGCCACGTAGGGTGTGATCTCGTGCCCGAGGACAGCGTCGATCACGCGAAACTGCGCCACCACGGCGACGTGGACGCGCGTCCGGGCATGCTCGATTTCGCGGTGAACGTGCAGGGCAGCGCGCCGCCGGACTGGTTACGGCAACGGCTCGCGGCCCGGTTGGACACGCTCGGGCGGTATCCGAGCGCCGAGGAAGATCACACCGCTCGGTGTGCCGTCGCGGCGCGACACGGCCGCAGCCCGGACGAGGTGCTGCTGCTGGCCGGTGCCGCCGAGGGGTTCGCCATGCTGCCGCGACTCGCACCCCGGCTGGCCGCCGTGATCCACCCGTCGTTCACCGAACCGGAGCTCGCGCTGCGCGAGGCCGGTGTCGCGGTGACCCGGGTACTGCTGGAGCCGCCGTTCAGACTCGACCCGCCTGCGGTTCCGGCCGATGCCGACCTGGTCGTGCTCGGCAACCCGACCAACCCCACCTCGGTACTGCACCCGGCCGAAACCATCCGCGCGTTGCGCACACCAGGCCGGATCATCGTGGTGGACGAGGCCTTCGCCGACGCGGTGCCGGGCGAACCGGCCTCGCTCGCCGGATTCACCGCACCCGACCTACTGGTCCTGCGCAGCCTCACCAAAACCTGGGCCCTCGCCGGACTCCGCTGCGGTTACTTCCTCGGCGCCCCCGAACTCCTCGCACGCCTGAATCACGGCCGCGCCCACTGGCCACTCGGCACCCTGCAACTAGAGGCGATCACCGCCACCGCCGAGCCCGCCGCCGTCGCGGAAGAACAACAGCGCGCACAGGTCATCGCCGTCGAACGCAACGCAATGATTGATCGCCTGACCGAACTCGGCGTGCA
This sequence comes from Nocardia sp. CA-128927, assembly GCF_050955855.1. NCBI lineage: Bacteria > Bacillati > Actinomycetota > Actinomycetes > Mycobacteriales > Nocardiaceae > Nocardia > Nocardia sp. CA-128927. Next base: position 3,167,216 of record NZ_CP192087.1, read on the forward strand.
CGTCCACACCCCGGCCGAAGCACCGTTCCTGCTGCTCCGCGTCCCCGATGGCGAACTGCTCCGGAAACACTTGGCGGACAAGGGCATTGCCGTCCGCCGAGCCGACACCTTCCCAGGCCTCGGTCCGAACCACCTGCGGGTGGCGGTGCGCGGTGCCTCCGAGGTGGATCAGCTGATCGCCGCGATCCGAACGGCGGGTCTGTGGTGATCGCAGGTAGCCGGGGCCGCGATCACGATGCGCATGAATGGTTTCCAGGCGCGCACCCAGGAACACCCTTGCGACAGTGGATGACCGAATCTGAGGAGGGCGGACGATGACTACGTTGGCGGAGCTCATCGAGGTGCTCGACGCGGCTTACCCGCCGAAGTTGGCTGAGTCTTGGGACTCGGTCGGGCTGGTTGCCGGTGATCCGGGTGAGGTGGTTACCCGGGTGTTGTTTGCGGTCGACGCGACGGCGGGTGTTGTCGATGAGGCGATCGACTGGCGGGCACAGGCTTTGGTGGTGCACCATCCGCTGTTGTTGCGCGGGGTCGACACTGTCGCGGCCGACACGCCGAAAGGTGCACTGCTGCATCGGCTTATCCGTTCCGGATGTGCCTTGTTCACCGCGCACACCAACGCGGACTCGGCCGATCCTGGCGTTTCCGACGCGTTGGCGGCGGCAATCGGCCTCGCCGTCACCGGGCCGATCGATGCGAAACCGGAAGCACCCGTGGACAACTGGGTGGTGCAGGTGCCGCGAGCGCACACCGATGCTGTGCTGGCCGCTTTGTTCGCCGCCGGTGCGGGCGGTAGCGGGGACTATCGCGACTGCGCACTCCGAGTGCCTGCGGTGGGCCAGTTCCGGCCGATGTCACAAGCGAATCCGACGGTTGGCTCTATCGGCGAACTCCAGCATGTCGACGAGGACCGCCTCGAGGTGATCGCGCCACCAGCCGCCCGGGCCGCCATCCTGTCTGCCCTGCGTGCCGCCCACCCGTACGAGGACCCGGCCTACCACATCACCGAACGCGCCTTGCTGCCCTCGGCTGTCGGCATCGGCCGCGTCGGCACCCTCGCGGAACCAGAGTCGTTGCGCGCGTTCACTGATCGAGTCGCCGCCGCCTTACCGCCTACCGCGTGGGGTGTCCGCGCGGCAGGCGATCCGGATCGCTCCATCTACACGGTCGCCGTCTGTGGCGGCGCTGGTGATTCCTACTTGAACGCGGTGACCCGCCGCGGCGTCGACGCCTACGTCACGTCGGACCTGCGCCACCACCCGGTCGACGAACACCTCCGCAAAGGCGGCCCCGCCCTCATCGACGCCGCCCACTGGGCCACCGAATTCCCTTGGTGCGCACAGGCGGAACGGGTCGTCCGGGCCGGTCTGCCCGATCTGGAGACGCGCGTTTCGACGCAGCGGACCGATCCGTGGACCGTCAGCGCGCCCAGCTGACCGGGTTCAGTAGTTGCGCGGCTGCTGCCCCTGCCACGAGGGATCAGCAGGCTGCTGAGCGCCCTGCATGTTCCCGGCCGCCTGCCCGAGCAACTCGGTGACCTGCTGCTTCGCGAGATTCGACTCGGCACCGCACCAGGTGCACTGCAGTGAATGCTTGGTGCTCAACGGGATCAGCGGAATGAAGAACAGCGTGAACTTGGTGACCAGCTTGTGCAGCGTATGCGCCGCCGGATTGCCGCAACGCCCGCACACCAACGTGAGCACCGCCAGCCGCTGCACGTACTGACGCCAACCCCAGATCAACATGGAAAACCCCCGAAGCATCGAACTTTGACCCCGCAGACCTTACCGCTGCTTCGGCGTGTCGGGGCGTGTCTGCTGGATTGGTTTGCGCGGTGGACTGTTTCCGCGAGTCGACCGGCGTTCCGGGGGTACAACTACCGCATGAATTTCCCGGTGGACTTCGGCTTCGTGCAGTTCGGGTTGATCTTGATCATCCTGATCGGCGTCGCGCTGCTCATCTCCGGGCTGGTGCGGGCGCGCCGGGTCGGGATGCGGGCACTGGTCGCGCGCGGCGGCAGCGGATTGGTGATCCTGCTGGTCGCGGTGGTGCTGCTGTGGCTGGCGACGTTGTTGCAGACCTATCTTGGGTTGACCGGCGAAATCAAGGCGGCACACGTGGTGGCCAAACCGGTGCCGGGCCAGGAGCACCTGCTCGACATCGACCTCACCCTCTACGGCGACGACCAGCACGACGAGCAGCACCTGAAGTACCAGGTCGAGGGTGACACGTGGGTGCTGCAGGCGGGCGTCGTCGAACTGGAGCCCTGGGTGAACGCGCTCGGCTTCCACTCCGGATACAAGATCAGCCGGTTGTACGGCCAGCGACTGGACGGCGTGGCGACCACGCAGCACCAGATCTTCCTCAACGACGGCGACCAGGACTTCTTCAACGACATGCGGGAGGGTCGCTGGTGGACCGAGCCGTTCGTGCGCTCCGCCTACGGCAACGCGGTGATCGCCGTACCCGGTGAATACGACGTGTTCGTGTCGAGAGACGCCATCAAGACCCGCGCGCCCGCATAACGGTGACCGCGCCGCGCGGATCCTGGAGCCACGCCCGGGCAACCACCCCTGGCACACCGATTGGTGCGGCGTCGGTCAGCGGGGCCGGGTCGGCGGGGTACGGTTGAACACCGACCCATCCATAGCGTCCAGGAGTTTGTCCGCGTTGAATGTCGAACCACCGATCCAGGCCAAGCTGCTACAGCTCGCCGCTGTCGACGCCGAGCTGAATCGGATCGCGCACCGCCGCACCGTGCTGCCCGAACAGCAGGAGGTGGACCGGCTGGAGGCCGAGCGCAACGCGCACAAGGATGCTGCCGTCGCCGTGCAGATCATGCTGGACGACCTCGACCGCGACATCCGCAAGCTGGAGGGCGAGGTCGATGCCGTCCGCAAGCGCGAGGAGCGCGACAAGGGCATGCTGACCGCCGGATCGGTGAACGCCAAACAGCTTTCGGAGATCCAGCACGAACTCGGCAGCCTGGAGCGCAGGCGCTCGGTGCTCGAGGACGAGCTGCTCGAGGTGATGGAAAAGCGGGAGGCCTCCGCCGACGACTACCAGCACGCGGGCGCCCGGCTGGACAAGACCGAGCAGGAACTGACCGACGCGCAAACCCAGCGCGACGAGGCCCTCGCGGATCTCGAGGTGGCACAGGGCCGTTGCGACGCCGACCGGTCCAAGCTGATCTCGCTGTTCCCGGCCGACCTGATGGCGATCTACGACCGCCAGAGCGCCCAGCACGGTGTCGGCGCGGCCCTGCTGCAGGCCCGCCGCTGCGGCGCGTGCCGGATCGAACTGGACCGCGGCGAGATCGCCAGGATCGCGAAGACCGCCCCGGAGCTGGTCGTGCGGTGCCCGGAGTGCGGCGCGATCCTGGTGCGCACCAAGGAATCCGGGCTGTGATCGCTCGCACGGGTCGGGCGCTGCGGTGACCGAACGCGAGGTGATCGTCGAGGCCGACGGCGGTTCGCGCGGTAATCCAGGACCGGCGGGCTACGGCGCCGCCGTCTACGCCGCCGACCACGTGCGGGTGCTCGCCGAGCGCCGCGAGTTCATCGGCATCGCGACCAACAACGTCGCCGAATACCGCGGGCTCATCGCCGGTTTGGAGGCAGCTGCCGAACTCGGCGCCCAGATCGTCACGGTGCGAATGGATTCCAAGCTGGTCGTCGAGCAGATGTCCGGCCGCTGGAAGGTCAAGCACGAAGCCATGATTCCGCTCGCCGACCGAGCCCGCAGGCTGGTCGCGGGTTTCGAGCGGGTGAGCTTCACCTGGATTCCGCGCGCCGAGAACAAACACGCCGACCGGCTCGCGAACGAGGCGATGGACGACGGCGCCCTGGTCGACGAGGTGCGTACGGCCCGCGAGGCCGAAAAGCCCACGGCCGCACCCGTTCTGGAGGCGGTCGCGGCGCAGCCCGCGCCCGGCTGGACCGGTGCCACCGGCCGCCCGACCCGGCTGCTGCTCCTGCGCCACGGTCAGACCGAACTCTCTGTGCAACGTCGCTATTCGGGCCGCGGCAACCCGCCGCTCACCGATCTCGGCCGGGAGCAGGCCGCGCGCGCCGCGAAAATGCTTGCCGCCAAAGGCGATATCTCCGCAGTACTGACCTCGCCGCTGAGCCGTGCTCGCGATACCGCCGAGGCCGCGGCCACCGCGCTGGACGCGCCGCTCACCGTCATGGACGGCCTCATCGAGACCGACTTCGGCGAGTGGGAAGGCCTCAGCTTCCTGGAGGCGGCCGAACGCGATCCGGAATTGCATGCCCGCTGGCTCGGCGATCCGTCGCTGCCCGCCCCCGGTGGGGAGAGCTTCGACCAGGTCCGCGCGCGGGTGGACGCGGTCCGTCGTGACCTGGTCGGGCTGTATCCGGGCGCGAACCTGGTGGTGGTCAGCCATGTGACGCCGATCAAGACACTGCTGCAACTGGCGCTCGGTGTCGGGCCGTCACTGCTGTATCGGCTGCATCTGGATCTGGCGTCGATGTCGATCGCGGAGTTCTATCCCGACGGCGGATCGTCCGTGCGTCTGGTGAACGACACTTCGTACCTGTAGGAGCCGGGCGGAACGTCCTCTGCTTCAAGGCATTTAAGGCTGGCTACAGTCTGTCGAGGCGCGTCGGCCATTCGACCATCCGTGTTCACCTACCGGTCGCCGGATGCTCGGCGCCGGTCATCATGCTCTGTCATCCTCTGCCGAGGATGAGGTGGTCGCATCGTGCGAGCTTCGGGTCGGCCTGGTGGTTTCCGTCCGGATTCGCGGTACGGCGGTTGGGCAGCGTATAACAGTTGAGTCTCGTCGGCCGGGCAATACGGCCGGAGCTGGGTGTGGGTGAGAGTGAAAGTCAGTTCGGGCGAACGTTTTTCAGAGCCGCCGCGGAGCCGTGTGGCTCGTGTCTCAATCGTGGACGCATTGTGGCGCCGCGCACAGCTGTGTTGCGGACCCACCCATCCCATGTCAATGCTGAGTTAGCCATCGGGTAACCAGCGGTGATGAATTCCTCTACGCAGGCGTTTTCGCTTGCTGATACGGCGACCGCAGATTGTCTCGGGGGCGGTTCCCTCCCCGGTCCGGGCGAGCGCGGCAGTGCTGCCGTGCTCGCTTTTTCGAAAAGGAGAGAAGTGACAACGAAATTCAGGTCGATGGCGCTCGCAACGGCGGCCATCGCTTCGGTGGTCGTCGGTGCCGCAGGCACCGCGTCGGCGGCACCCACCGCGGTGCTCGGCGGCAGCTCCGGCATCGCATTCGACACCAACTCGGTGTGCTCGCTGACCGCGATCGGTCACGACGGCGCGGGCCGGCTCGTCGGCATCACCGCGGGCCACTGCGCGCCCACCGGCGCCCGGCTGATCGCCGAGCGCACGCCCGAGGCCGGCGTGCTCGGCACGGTCGCGTTCTCCGATGACGGCAAGGGCCTGGATTACGCGGTCCTGCAACTCGATCCGGCGAAGGTCACCCCGGTGCGCACCGTCGGCCCGACCACCATCGCGGGTGTCGGCGACGCGCCGGGTGCCGGCGCCACCGTGTGCTCCAGCGGCCGCACCAGCGGTACCGACTGCGGCGTCGTGTGGGGTCAGCTCGACGGCACCAGCATCAACCAATACTGCTCGAAGCCAGGCGATTCCGGTGGTCCGGTCGTCGTCGGCGATCGACTGGTCGGGATGAATCAGGGACGGCTCACCGGCATCGGCCCGGTCGGCTTCGACGTGCCGTGCACCACGGCCGCCAACCCCGTGCACTCGCCCGCCTTCTTCCAGCCGATCGTGGTGATCCTCGCCGCGATCAACGCCCAGGGCGGCGTCGGGGCCGGCTTCCAGCCCATCTAGTCGACCTCAGGAATTCGCCGCGGCCGCCAGCTCACGCAGCGCGGCCGCGGTGAATTCGTCGAGCGGGTAGAACAATTCGATCGCCAGCTCGGACAGCGTGACATCGGCGGGAGCGCCGAAGGTGGCCATCGTGCTGAACATCGACATCTCGCCCATCGGCGTGCGGATCCGGATCGGCACCTCGAACGGGCTCGGTTGCGCCGCATCAACTTTTGGCTGGTCCGGCGGATCGGACAGTTGCGGATAGCGGCTCACCTCGTCGTACAGCGCCGTCAGCTGCGCGTCGCCGTTCGCGCCCACCTGCCGGGCGAGGCGCTCCAGGAACAACTCTCGGACCTGGACCCGGTTGGCCAGCCGTGCGGCCAGCCCGTCGGGATGCAGCACGAGGCGATACACGTTCGGCTGCGGTAGCAGCAGATGGTCCGGGATTCCGTGCATCAGCACCCCCATCGCCGCGTTGCCGGTGACCACATTCCACAGCCGGTCGACGACGACCGCCGGATACGGTTCGTGCGCGGTCAACATCGTCTCCAGCGCGGACCGCACCGAGGTCAGGTTCACGTCATCGAGGCTGCTCTCCCGGTAGGCGGGTGCGTACTCGGCGGCCAGCAGCAGGGTGTTGCGGTCACGCAGCGGTACCTCCAGCGCCTCGCACAGGCGCAGCACCATCGCCCGGCTCGGCCTGGCGCGGCCGGTCTCCAGGTACGACAGATGCCGGGCCGAGGTGTCCGCCGACAATGCCAGGTCGAGCTGGCTGAGCCTGCGCCGCTGCCGCCACTCGCGCAGCAGCACGCCGACGCTCGAACGGGTTTCAACAAGTGCCACCTGAGCAGGCTAATCACCGGCGGTGTCGCGCGGCCATGACCTCTGAGGTCATTGAGACGCTCACCTCACATCGGTCACAGTGGCTCCGGGAGCCGATCGGCCCCGCCGACTCGATCAACAGGAGTTGGACATGAGCACGACCTTTCTGGCCACCCAACCCACGCTGAGCACCGACTTCCTGCGCACCGCACTGCGGGTGGACGGCTGGGGCACCGGTGCCTTCGGAGTCGTCATGCTGGCCGGAGCGGTGGTCCTGCGCGACCTGCTCGGCCTGCCCACCGCATGGTCGATACCGTTCGGCGTTGCCATGCTCGGCGGGGCGCTCGTGCTGCTGCTCATCGCGGGTGCGCCGGAGATTCCGTGCTGTCAGGCGTGCGCCGTTGTCGCGGTGAACGCGTTGTCTGCGATCGGAATGGTGGTGCTCACGTTGTCCGGTCTGATCGACCTGACCGGTCTCGGGATCGCGTTCATGTTCATCGGCGCTGCGGTGGTCGCGATCTTCGCCACGGTCGAGTTCGCGGGTTTGCGCCGAGCGGGGTACTGATTCGAACCGATGCGGAGATTCGGCTCGCCGAGCGTGGATCAACCTGTGCGGCTTGATGCACAACAGGACCGATCGCGGTGTCCTCGCGCCGATCCTGATGCACGCCATGGTCAACGTTTCCGCCGCGCTGACCCCTGCCTACGACGAACCGGTGATCCCGATCTGCCTCGGATTGCTCATGCTGGTGCCTGCTGTCGTCATGACGGTGGCGGATGCTAAAAGCGTTTGCGCAGGCAGTCGCCCGGCACGTAGAAAACTGGGGTGAACATCTCGACGATCGACATCCGGCTGTTGACCGCCGACGAGTGGGAAGTGTTCCGGCGGGTGCGGATGCGGGCGCTGGCCGACACTCCGCAGTACTTCGGGTCGACGCTGGCGGAAGCGCAAGCACGCACCGAGGAGGATTGGCGGGCGGCGCTTTTGAATCGAGCGCAGTTCATCGCCACCGCCGAGGGAGCTGAACTCGGCACGGTGGCTGGTATAGCTGACCCCGAACGTGATGGCGTGCACCTGATTTCGATGTGGGTGGCGCCCGAGGCGCGTGGTACCGGGGTCGGAGGTCTGCTCGTACGCGCGGTCCTCGACTGGGCCGTAGCGGGCGGACACAGCGCGGTCTGGCTGGAGTTCGCCGAGGGAAACACCGTGGCCGAACGGCTTTACCTGCGTCACGGATTCGTCCGGACCGGGGTGAGTGGCTTCGTCAGGCCGGGCGAGCCGCGAGTGGAATACGAGATGGTGCACAAGCTGTAGCGCGCCGAGTTTGCCTGCTCGGCCCCCGGGTAATCGCTCCCCGATCGGGAGGTGACGGGCATGCCGAAGCAGGCCGCGGCGCGGCGCGTACACCGCTTGGTCGACTGGTCGAAGGGGCCGTCGGTGCTGCGCTGGCGGTCGTGGTGGGGTGTCCTGCGGCGCACCGCGACGGAGTTCCTGGACGACAACCTCATGGATTGGGCTGCGGCGCTTACCTATTACAGCGTGCTGTCGATCTTTCCCGGTCTCATCGTGCTCACCGCGATACTGGGCGCGCTCGGTCCGTCCGCCACGCAATCGCTGGTCGACACCATCCAGGAGATCGGGCCCGGCAGCGGCACCGCTCTGCTCGTCGACTCGATCAACCAGCTGCAAGGATCACGGGACTTGGCGGGGCCGTTGGCGATCATCGGTCTGGCCACCGCTTTCTGGACGGCCTCGGGATACATCGCCGCCTTCATGCGCGCCGCCAACGCGATCTATGACATCGAAGAGGGCAGGCCGATCTGGAAGACCGTGCCGGTGCGCATCGGCTTGACCGCGGCGATGGTGGCGCTGCTCGCGACGTGCGCAATCGGGGTAGTGGCCACGGGCAGCATTGCTGAGCGCTTGGGGCGGTGGCTCGGCGTCGGATCGGTCGGGGTGCTGGTGTGGGACATCGCGAAATGGCCGGTGCTCGCGGTGCTGGTCAGTTTGGCGTTCGCGTTGCTGTACTGGGCCGCGCCGAACGCGCAGCAGCCCGGTTTCCGCTGGCTGAGTCCGGGCAGCGTGCTCGCCGTGCTGCTGTGGATCGCCGCGTCGGCCGGATTCGCTGTCTACGTAGCCAATTTCGGCTCCTACAACAAGGTCTACGGCTCGCTCGGCGGCGTCGCCGTCTTTCTGGTGTGGTTGTGGATCTCCAACGTCGCGGTGCTACTCGGTGCGGAGTTCGATGCCGAACTTGCTCGCGGTCGGCGCATCGAACAAGGGTTGCCGCCCGACGAAGAACCTTTCCTGCCGCCACGCGACACCCGCTGGATGTCGGCGGAAGGTGCCGAAAAGCGCAGTGGCGCTGAAGAACCTGCGACGCCAGCCGACGACTCCGCAGCAGACAGGAGGAAATGATGAGCCAGTCAGAACCCTCGGAACGCGACAGGTTCCACGAGGTAGCCGACGCTGCTCGCGAAAAGGCGGCCGAAGCCGAGCATCTCGCGGCGGAGAAGGCCGCGGAGATGCGCCGGATCGCCGAGGCGAAGGCCGCCGACGTGGCGCGACGGGCGGAAGAGAAGGCCGCCGAAGCCTCGCGCGACGCGGCCGCTGCTACCGCCGAAACGCAGCGGAAAGCCGAGGAGAAGACCACGGCGGCAAGGGAAAAGGCCGCTGAGGCGATCCGGCAAGCCGCCGAGCGGACCGACGAGGCGACAGAAAATGCTCGCGTCGCCACCGAACGTGTCGGGTCTGGTACATCTGAACCCGTTGCACGACAACGATACTCACTTGCGGAAGCGGTGAGCCGACAGCCTGTGCCTGCCGCAGTGCTGGCCGCGCTCGGTGTGTTCGTTCTCTGGCGGGTGTTGCGCCGCCGCTGAGCGGGAGGCGCTGGGGGCGCGCGGCAAGACCAGCTGCGGCGCAGGAGATCCCGGCGACCTGGGATCTGTACCGAGGTTTGTAGACACCGTGCTTTCTCGGTGGTTACAGTGTCGACGTCTGATCGATGGGGGTTCGGTGAAAATCGGTACGGTACTTGCTATTGGCGCTGCGCTGATGGTTTCGGGGTGCGGCTCGACAGGTTCGACCAGCGTGACGAGTTCGACCAGTGCGCCGGGGGTCGCTCCGATCTACCAGCCGCGCGCCAGCGACGATGCGACCTCCGGCTCCGTGGGGACGAATCCGACTTCTATCAAAGTGACATTGGCTGCGCTGGCAGCTCAGCCCGCACCCGCCGAGGCGACCACAGCTACACCGGCTGCCACCACAACGCAGCACCCCGCGCCGACCACGCCTGCGGTGATCGAGGAGTCGAGCCCGACCATCGGCGGCGTCTGTAACCCGAGCGTGGACAACCACTCGGTGACCGACGACGGGCAGTCCGTCAAGTGCCCCCCAACCGGGGGAACGTCGTCGAAATGGGTGCGGTCGGAACCGGTGGTCGGGACCAGGGAACCCGGCTCGCCCTGCACCGCCGGTCAGCGGGGAATCGCGGTAGCTCCGGATGGCAAGGACATGTTCTGTGTGGGTACCGACGAATCGGCACACTGGTCCAAGTAGGTGCCGTGGCGATATGGCGCGATCAACCTGCGGGCAGCCCGACCTGGTCGCGCTCGAGCGCGCCACGCAGTTGCGAAAGGGCCTGCGCGACAGTCGATAACGACGAACTGGTGAGAGTGGTGCCGAGCAGTTGAGTCAGTTCCTCGGCGAAGGTTTGCTCCGCTGCCTCGACCAGGCGCATACCGGCATCGGTCAGGGCTAGCAGCGACGACCGTCGATCCGACGGATTCGGTTGCCGCACAATCCATCCCTGCTTTTCCCAGCGGTCGACACCTTTACTCATCGCGCCGACGCCCGCGGCGAACTCGCTCGCGAGATCCGCTACCCGCGCCCCGGGGTGATCGCGCAGGAAGCGCAGGGATTCGAACTGCGAGGTGACGATCCCGTGCCGCTCGCGCAGCTGTACAACGCGCTCAACGATCGGTGGACTACCGACTCGCGCCCGAACACCCGTTCCCGGCCGCGATCGACGACACGCTGAGCGCCTACCGGGCCCTGCTCGACAGCGGCGAACACCCCTCGGCCATCGCGTTCGCCGGTGATTCCGCCGGCGGCGGACTGGCCGTCACCGCCTGCCTCGCCGCCCGCGACGCAGGCCTGCCCCTGCCCGCCGCAGTCGTCGCCTTCTCGCCCGGACTCGACATGACCCGCACCGGTGAGAGCATGCAGACCAAAGCTGGCATCGACCCAATATTCACCCGCGAAAGCCTGGAACACACCGGCGCCATGTACCTCGCCGGACAGGACCCACACCAACCCCTGCTCAGCCCGGCAACCCTCGCCGACCTCACCGGCTTTCCCCCGATGCTCCTACAGGCGGGCACCAACGAAATGATCCTCGACGACGCCACCCGCCTGGCCGCCCGCGCCCGAGCAGCCGGTGTGGACGTCATCCTCGACATCACCGCCGACGTACCCCACGTGTTCCAGTCCTTCACCGGTGTCCTCGACGAAGCCGACGAGGCCCTGGACCGCGCGGCACACTTCCTCGGTCAACGCATCACGGCCTGACGAGATCGGATGCGCCGAATCCGTTGTGCGCGCTACTTTTCCACGGGTCGTAGCCCCCGCGCGTACTCGCCGAACGTGGCTCGCTGATCCTCGGTCATGACTGCTTTCGGGATGGTGAGGGCCGACAGCTTGCTGAGCACGAGGTACCAGACCTCCGGAGTCTCGACCACGCGGCTCAGAGCGGCCCACCGAATCCGTGATTCGACCAGCGGATGGATTGTCGTGACCCCCTCGTCGTCGAGGATTATGCGCCATCCGTCCTTGACGAGACCGGACTGCTTCCGCAGCGTCTCGGCCACCACGAGCGGTGGGAGCGCCACGGCCCAGAAGGCCCCGACTATCAGCAGGAAGGCGGCCATCGGCGTCGAAATCTTCAGAACGTGGAAGAGGATGCCGAGGACGACAATCGACGCTCCCGTGGCCCGAGCGATGTTCAACTGCGAGCGCAGGAGGAACTTCACCGCACGCCGCTGCCGTTCGTGGTCGTAGGGAACCCACATCGAGATCTGCACTGCCGCATCCTAAGTCACGAATGTGCACCAGATCGGCACTACCGATCGTCCGCACGTGCGCGCTACGACCAGTCGCCAAGAGTCGCCGCCAGATGACTTCACCAGTCGGCGCGCTGAGGGGGCGTCAGACAACGGGCCGTTTGCCGGGCCGGGTCAATCGGCTTCGGTGTTCAGGTACACCACGAGATCGCGGGGCAGGCCGTGGGTGTCGTGCAGGTAGTGGTAGTCGTCGTCGGTCAACGGTTCGGTGAAACGGCGGTGGGACAAGATCTTTCGTCCGCGCTGGAGTAGTAGATCGAACTTGCGTTCCTCGTCGAGCAGGGTGGTGCGCACCTCGTGGGAGTGCACGGATTGCCGGAAGTGGCCGAGAGTGTGTTCGATCAGCTCGATCGGCAGGTCGGACAGGGTGCGGGTCGGATCGTCGCGCCACAGGGAGGGTGCGGCGGATCAAATGGCGGAGGATGTGACCGCGACCGGACGGGGATGGTGTGACCCCGTCGCCGAGGATGACGATGCTGGATCGCAGATGGTCCGACAGCACTCGCAGTGACGGTTCGTCCAGCGGGCGCCAGATTCGGGGCAGGATGTTCAGCCAGGGCTGGAAAACGTCGATCTCGAAGACGGACTTCGTATTTCGCAGGATTCGCACCAGCCGTTCCAGGCCTAGTCCGGTGTCGATGCTTGGTCGGCGCATTGGTTCGAGGCTGCCGTCGGGATGCCGGAGGTATCGCATCATGACGTGGTTCCACACCTCCACCCATCTGTCATCGGATGTCGGTGTGCCCTGCGGGATTTCGTCTCCGGTCCAGACGAAGATCTCGGAATCGGGTCCGCAGAGTCCGGTCGGGCCGTTGGACCACCAGTTATCGTCCGTGGTCGGTTCGACCGGTAAGCCAAGCTCATTCCACGTGCGCCACGACTCGTGGTCAGGCTCGACCTGTTCGTCACCGCCGAACACCGTGACGTGCATCCGGCCGGGGTCGATGCCGAAGCCGTCGCGCAGCAGTTCGAATCCCCAACGCAGGCTTTGCGGGCCGCCGTAGTCGCCGAGTGACCAGGACCCGAGCATTTCGAACACGGTGAGGTGGGTGTCGTCACCGACCTCGTCGAGATCGGTGGTGCGCAGACAGCGCTGCAGGCTGGTGAGTCGCTGGCCCAGCGGGTGGGGTCGGCCCAGCAGATATGGCGTCAACGGGTGCATTCCGGAAGTGGTGAACAGCACCGGATCTCCCGGCGAGGGAATGGGTGATCCGCCCGGGGTGAGTTCGTGCCCGCGTTCGCGAAAGAAGTCGAGGAAGGTCTGAATGGTCTGGTCCGTGGTGATCATGGTGGTTGCTCCATCGATGTGAAATCGACCGGAAGCGACCGCACATGGCAAGTCCGGCAACAAAACCGCCGCACACCAGCGGACCGTTTCCGGCCGCCGGCGTGGGAGAAAGAGGTCAGGCGGCAGCGACCGGCGAGCTGAGAGCTCGTGCGGTCGCGGCAGCGATTCGTGAATTGACCTGCATGGTTGCACGGTAGCAACCAGGCGGTGCGGAGCACGACCGATTTTCGGTCGGTGGAGTGCGCCGAATATCGGAGCCCGTAACGATTCCGCGGATCTCGCGGAAAGCCGGGTAAGGCGGTACCGATGCGCTTGTCGAGCTCGTTACTCCAATCCAGCCAAGGTCAGGACATGCGCGGCCCGGGGTGGTGTGGTGACGGCCCGCAGGTTGTCGGCCAGATCGACCTGTTCCAGGTCGGTGGCGAACACCAGGAACCCGTCGGCGACGGCGAATGGCCAGTCGGTCGGTTCGAGGCGGCGGCATACCTGGTTCAGCAACGCACGCAGCTGGTCGTCGGGCAGTCGTGTCCGGTCGAGGTAGTCGGCGAGTTCGTAGAGGTCTGCGGCATCCTCGGGCGGAACGACGACCTCGTGCTGGTCGGCTTCGGTGAGCAGAGCGGCGATGCCTTCGTCGCCCGCCGACGAAGGGAACGCGGCTACGGCTGCCGGGATCGCCTCGACAAGCCGGTCGACGAAGGCGCGGTCGATGTCTTCGAGGGTTGTCCCTGTGGGCAGCCCGCGGTAGGCAACTTCCGGGCCCCGCGTCACCTGGCTGATGGCACCGTTGTCGTCGTAGGTGACCTGGATCTGTATCGGTTCGCCACTGGCGTGTTCCTCGTCGATCCGCGTGAGACGTCCGGCCGTGTAGTGGAATCGGGACAGTCCGCTGCCGCCGGTGGCTCGATACTGCGAGAGGGCCAACCGGCCCTCGTCGCCGTAGGTGAGATCCTCGTGGCGGATGGCCGATTTGTCCGGGGAGTAGGTGTAAAGCGCCAGCTCTTCGGGACCGTGCTCGCCGTGGGTGAAGAACGTCTCGTAGTGCTGGCCCGTGATCGGCGCGCCCCAGCGTTCCACCCATATGCGGCCGGTGTCGTCTTGCCCATACCAGTAGGTGGCCCTGTCGTCGCTGGTCAGGCGTTCGCCGACCGTAAACCGGTTGACCAGGAAATAGAGTGGGTCAACCGAATATGCCGTGTCGGAGTAGGGGACCCACTGCGTGACCTGGGCTTCGGCTGCCTGCTTGCGTTCAGAGTATTGGACGCTGAGCCAGGACATGTCGGACATCAGCCCATCGTGTCATGTCGTCCCATTCCTATACCCGGTCACGTTCGCTTTCCAGGGGTCAGGCGGGGTCGGCGCGCTGGTCGATGGTGTGCTGTAGATCGGCGTTGAGGCGCTGGGCTTCGGCGAGTTGGTCTTCGAGGATGACGATGCGGCACGCCGCCTCGAGGGTGTTGCCGGCGTCGACGAGCTCGCGCACGCGTCCGGCGATGCGCAGCTGGTAGCGCGAGTAGCGGCGGTGCCCGCCCGTGGACCGTTGCGGGGTCAGGAGTTGGGCGGCGTCGAGGCCGCGCAGGAATGCTTGGGTGACGCCGAGGATTTCCGCGGCACGTCCCATGCTGTAGGCGGGGTAGGTGTCGTCGTCGAGTTTGTCCGCGGCGCTGGGGCCGTCGGCGGGGTCGGTGTCCGGTTGCTGCACAGCACCTCTCGGGATTCAACGTCAGGCAGGCCCCGGCGCATGTGCGCCGGGGCCTGGGATCTACGGAAGAGGGGGTGTCAATTCTGTTCACCGGCCACGAAAGCCGATGTTCCACACCGCATCCGACACGTGCCGGGACGCGGAACTGTTAGGTGACTACTCAGTGACCACCTCCTGGATTGCCGGTTCGACCTGCGCATTACTTGTCTATCTTGCGTGTTCGTCCCCCTCCGGCGGTCCAGCCAAGTGCACCGGATTCTCTTCTCCGCCGGAGGGGACGGGGTGGAACTTTCATTCCGGGCAGTTCACCTGCCCGGCCGCTTGATCTTCTCTTCGAACAACAGAGACTGTATACCTGCTTCCGCAGGATGTCTACACCCGCCACGACAGATTTTCGCCTTCGGATGTGGTCGGTATATTGCACGCCTCGGTGCACGCTCATCAGCGGGTCAGCACTTCCCGTACCGATCCACCAACGGCTGCTCAGCCGGGCTGGGCAGCCGTTGGTGGATCGACAACCGCCGATGGTAATTCGAAGGCCCCGGTCAGGGTCGTCGCTTCCCATGCTCTCGCAGCTTGTAGCCAGGTAATCGATGGCGGGCGGGCGTGAGTTACCAGGCGACGCAGGGCACCGGGCGCACGTGTCGCGGATCGAGGGCATTGAGCACGTAGGCGGCTGCGCGCGGATCGGCGACGATGCCGAGATGATCGGCCATATCTTGCGAACAGCCTTCTTGCAGAAGGATATTCGTCACCCCGTCGCCGGGCAGCAGGCCAGAGGTATAGGGCAGGACGACCTGGTCGTGGCTGGTGACGATATTCGTATAGGTGATGCCGGGGACGTACATACCGTCGGAATGCAGGTCGACCATCAGCGGTGAACCGGTCTGAGCTTCCTTCCCAGTGGGCTGGGCGGCCAATACCGCTTCAAGGGCCGGACCGACGCCCAGCTGAGCGGCGTACTCGCGGGCTGTGGCCAACTGATCGCCGAAAGTGCCGTCCCATAGCGGAGCTATGGCGACATAGTGGTCGATCCGGGACGCACCGCCGAGTCGTTTCGCGTAGTAGTTCGGCAGCAGCGTGCCCAGGGAATGGCCGATGATGTCGACCTTCCGAGCGCCGGTCGCGGCCAGTACCCGCTCGATGAAGCTGCCGATGGTGCGCGCGTTCTGCTCAGCGGTGCCGGTCATCGCGCCGAGCGCCGAAACCGGCCAGGGCAGGTCGAGGGCGCCATAGGTCATGGCGAAGACGCAGTAGCCTTCGTTGGCTAGCAGCGGAACGTATGTTCCCCAATTGGTTTGGGCGCCCGCTCCGGCCCCGCCGTGCACC
This sequence comes from Nocardia sp. CA-128927, assembly GCF_050955855.1. NCBI lineage: Bacteria > Bacillati > Actinomycetota > Actinomycetes > Mycobacteriales > Nocardiaceae > Nocardia > Nocardia sp. CA-128927. The sequence continues at coordinate 3,183,292 of NZ_CP192087.1, forward strand.
AGCACCACCGGATTCGGGTGTGCGGCACTGGGTTTACAGTCCCAGTTGTTGCTGCCCGGCAGCGAGCCGCCAGGATTGGCCAGCTCGGCACGAATTCCACTGAACGTGCTGTATTCCACTGGTAGTTCGGCCTGCGCGGGCCCGGCACCCATACCGGCCGCCACCGCGGCCGCGCACAGCAATGATCCGATTCGCCGTCTCGACATGATGAAATCCCCTCCCTCTATAACGCGTTACAGTTCCGCCCTTCGGGGAGTGACTCTAGGCCGGAATCGGCTGTCCTGGGCAAGTTTCGGGCAGTTGGGCGCTCGACGGCGAAGTCGACCGGGTTGCTCGGTCAAGGCATGGCCGGGCCAAATCTCAGCGGCAGGGGGACAGAGCGGACGACAGTTACCAGGGGCTCAGCTGGACATCCGATAGTGCGGATGCCCGTGTTGAACCACTTTCGGTCTGCGGTGGATCTATTTGCCGGTCATGCCGTCGAGCATCTCGCGCAGGATGTCCAGGTGGCCGTTGTGGCGGGCTGTTTCCTCGGTGAGGTGCAGCAGAATCCAGCGTAGGTCGACGTGGACGCCGTCGCGGATGGTTCGCTCGGCCTGGCTGTCCAAGCTGTTTCCGGCGACCAGTTCGCGGTAGCGGGCACTCTGTCCGGCGTATTCGTCGAGCAACTGCGTGAGCGGGAAGTCGACGGCGATGCGCATCTCGCGGTCAGGGTCCTCATCGGTCCAAGGGGCCTGGTCTTCCTCGCCGAGGAAACCACCTGGAACCATTGGTACTCGACCCAGCGCAGGTGGTTGATCAGGCCGTTGATGGTCATCAGCGGTGAGCCCGGCAGGAGTGCCCTACGGGCGTTCTCGGCGGAGATGCCATCGCATTTGGCGCGGGCGGTGTTGCGTGTGTAGTCGAGAAAGGTGGTGAGCTGAGTGCGTTCGTCCCAAGCGGACGGGGTGTCGTCGATTCTGGTCATCGCCGGAAGCATCCTCGATCACCGTGACCAGTGTCGAGGTATTTAGCGGCTGACTCATCGGTCTCGGCTCGATCGGTCGCTACAACGATTCAGCGCCGGGGCCGTCGCCCCACAGCTTCCCGACGCGCGGTCATGCCGATGACAGCGTTGCTCTCAATCGGCGACGGTCACTGCTGATCGGTTGGGCGCCAACGTCTCTGGAACATCAGGTCGTGCGGAGTCGGGGGCGTTCGCTCGGGCGTTCGCTCGGGCGGGCGCACGATCTCGGGTGCGCCGATGAATTTCGGGTTGCTCTGTCGTCGATACCTCTGGAAGGAGATGATCATGGGCCTTCCCCGAAGATCGTCGGCAGGTGATCTCGCCGACCTTAGAGAGGAATTCAGACATGACGCGACCGTTTCGATTCGGGGTCGTCGCTCCGATCAGGACTGACCTGCCGACGTGGCTGGACCGGGTGCGCCGCATCGCCGACAGCGGCTATTCGACGCTGCTGATGCCCGACGTCGCACAATGGCAACCGGCGCCCGGCCCGACGCTGGCCACCGCCGCGGCCATTACCGACCTGCGCGTAGGCACCTGGGTGTATGCCTCCCCGCTTCGCCCGGCCTGGATGACGGCGTGGGAAGCGCACTCGCTGTCGGTGCTCACCGAGGGCCGCTTCGAGATGGGCATCGGCACCGGCAGGCCGGGAATGGAGGACGAGCTCCGCGAAAAGGGGCTGCCCGTGGTCCCGCCGAGCGGGCGGCTGGCCCAGATTCGCGAGACCGTACAAGCGCTGCGCGATCTGGACGGCCCGGACCTGCGCACGCCGGTGGCGATGGCGGTGCGCGGTCCGAAGGCCCAGGCGCTGGCCGCCGAGGTCGCGGACACGGTCACCATCGCACAGATGCCGAACGAGCCGCGGGTCGAAACCGCCCGGCTGGCACGCGACTTCCGCGCCATCGGGGACGTCGAGCTCGCGCTCGGGGTGCCGGTTATCGGCGACGCCGTCGCGCCGTTCATGGCGCCTCCCGATACCGACCCTGCTGCGCTGCGCGCGGTGGATTCGCTGGCTGTCCTGCCGGATGACCCGGCGGCCGCCGCCGAGGAAATCCAGCGGCGGCGGGAGGAGATCGGGTTCTCCTATTTCGTCTTCGGCGCCGACTTCGCGGAAAGGTTCGCTCCGGTCGTCGCCGAGCTCACGGGAAAGTAGTTGGCGGCGAGTATATCTGTCGATTGAACGGAATCCGTTATGTGACAACACATCTGAATTCGGCAACCCGGAGATTGGGGGCATGTTCGCATTGGTTTGCGGTGGCACTATGACGGCGCGGGCCAGGTAGAAACCGTCATTCGGCGGACAACGCCCGCTCGAGGTTCTTCGTGCGAATCAGTCGGTCAGTAAATGCGGGATTGGTTGCCGTCGCCGCGGCAGCGGGAACGATGCTCACGGCGCCCTTGGTGCACGCCGCGCCGCCGGGCAAGGTGAATTGTGTTCCGGTGCCGGTCGACTCGCGCCTCGAAGCCACCTGCACCAATACCGATGTCGGAGCGGGCACCGCGGTCAGCCTCACTGTGTGCAGTGACCTGAGGACGGTGTACGAACCCGCTCACCGGATGGCGGGCAACACCACCGAGACGTTCACGCAGGACTGCGGACCCGGCGCACACCCGATGTCCTGGAACGTCAAAGGTGAGACCGACTACGAACGCGCCCGACGCATAGAACGTGAAGGCAAATAGATTCGAAAGGGCGATCAGGCCGGGAAGGGCCGACGAATCACCGGCGTAGCTCCTCCATGACGGTGTCGATGCGGCGTTGCTCGGCATTGCGGAGCTGCTGGTAGTGCGTCGCCTTGGTCTGGTCGCCGACGTTGTCGGCCGCTTCGGCGGCGGCCTGCCACACCACCAGGGGTAAGTCGGGCACGTCGCTTGCCTGACGGTCCGCCTCGACGAACACTGTCACGGCCAACTCGCCCGCCGCGGCGCCGGCCAGCAGAAACAGTTCCTCCACATACATCCGGCCCAGACCTGCGTCCGACCATCCGGACACGTCATCGAGGGCTCGGCGACACTCGCGCAACGCATCCCAGGCGGCGTGCTGGTCGCCGGCCTGGCGTTCCAGTTCGGCCAGGGTCCGCCAAGCCGACGCCGAGTCCCAAGGGTTGTCGGCATACACCAGGCTTTCGCGTTGCGCCCGGGCGGCTTCGGCGTACGACCCCAATTCGGCGAACTGGTAGCGGAGCACACCCAGGGTGGTCTTGTCCCGCTCGCGATCTGCCGCCCACCGGTCCAGCTCCTGGCGGGCCAATACCTGGTCGCCGACCAGTTCGGCGCGCTCGACCCAGGTGAGCGGGTCCTCGGCGGTCGGCTCGGCGGGGAACCACGACCGCTGGCTCAGCGACCACTCGGCCAAGCCCTCCTCGGACACCGATGGCCGCCCTGCTTCGTCGAGCAGCAGCTCGAGCACGGCGTCCCGATCGGCATGCTCACTGTCGCGCACAAAGGCGACCGTGTCCGGCACTCCCGCGGCGAACAGGTGCTGGAGGTCGTAGCCGCACCACGTGTCGAAGTTGGCTCGCTTGATCTCCCAGTGCAACCACACATCCGCCACTTGCCGATACTCGGCGAGCAGGAAACCGGCCAGCTTGGTTTCCTCGCTCAGCCCTTGAAACGGTGCCTTGCGACGGCACAACGCCTCCTGCTCGGCCAACCATCGCACCAGCGCGATGTCGTCGGGCGTGCGGTCGTATTGCAACGCCCACAACACTTTTGCTCGCTGTGCCGCGTTCCCGTCGCGGTCGTTGCTATCAGCATCCGTGGCACGCTCGTAGCGCAACTCCTGCCACGCGGCAGCCGACTCCCGCATCCGTTCCAACTCACGCCGCACAGCCTTCATCACCCGCCAAGGATCCCACGACCAGCGGTTGTTCACCCGCCGATCGATTTGCCGCCGACGTCTCCGGAACTTCCGATATTGCCGAGTCGAGCGTGTTCGTCGTTGCGTCGCGGGAAGTATTCCGGCAGAACGTCTTTGGCTAATGCCTTCGTGCGAAGCCCCTGGAATCGGGGGCAGGAGGTGGATCTCGATGAGCGATAGCATCGACGCCTACGCGCTACGTAAATCATTGATAGTGCGCCGGGGCGGGATATTCGATGCCAGCAGAAAAGATTCAGGCCGACAACGACGCTATGCGAAGCTCGGCTGATCAACTCGGCTCTGCGGCGGCTGTCATTCGCGATTTGCCGATTCGATCGCGGATGGGCCGCAAGACCTTTCGGGGAATCGATTCCAGAGATAGAGGGCACGGGCTGTGAGTGGGTTCGAGGTCGAGATCGGTCAGCTGAAGGAAGCGGCCAAGGCGGCGGGATCTGCCGCGACCCAGGCCGAGGTGGTGGACCCGGGTACCGGCTTGGACGCGATCGCGACAGCATTGCCGGGTGGGGAGGCCGCGAAGAAAGCGCCCACGCTGGCCTCGACGTTCAATGAGCGCGCGAAGGGGTGGGCCGGCGAGATCGGCCGATGGAATGAATCGATCGTGTCGGCCGCGAAGTTGTACTCCGAAAACGAGGTCGAGGCGGAAAGGGCTTTCGGGCGATGACTGTCGGCTATGACGACGTCCGCAAATGGGACGCCGGGGCGCTCGATACGTCGGCGACCAACCTGCGCGGGCGGCGAGACAAACTGATCGGGCTGCAGGACGAGCTCGACGACGCCAGGAGTTTGCCTCGCTGGCACGGTCCGGCGAGCGATAAAGCACGCAGCTCGCTGGGAACTACGCGGAACAACGCCGAGATCCTGATCGCGGAGCTGTCCGCCGTCGACCGCGCCCTGCAGGACGCGTCGGACGACGTGACGGCCCTGAAGACCCGGGTCGCCAACAACGACGCCCTCGCCGACACCTACCAGTACCGCATCGCCGCCGACGGCGCGATCGTGGACAACAAGCCGCCCGACCCTTCGCCGAAGTCGCGGACCGAGGCCGAAGACCGTGCCGAGACGCAGCGGTACCGCGAAACCATCAAGCGGCAGCTGGAGCAGGAAACCAAGGCGATACTCACCAAGGCGAACAACATCGACGCCGGCGTCGATGTGGTGATGCAACTCGCGCTGGACCGCAAGATCAGCGACCACGGCGCGACCACTCTGGCAGACGCCATGAAGGGTGGGGAGATCGACGCCCAGGTGGCCGAGATGGAGCAGGCGCTGCGCGACGCCGGGCTGCTGACCGGGCCGCCAGTCTCCGGCTACTACCGGCAGTGGCTCGAGAACGCGGTGCGCCGGGGCGTTTCGCTCGACACGATCAAACAGATCATCGCCGAACACCACATCACGCCCGAGGACTTCAAGATCCTCGAAGGAATGGAAGAGATCCGCGAGGACGAGGACGGCGACGGGATCTTCAAGTCGTTCTTCCTGATGCCGACCAACATCAGCGCGGCCGACGCCGCCAAGGCGGTGCGGATGACCTACATCTTGAACGCGGGCACCGACTACGGCAAAGGCGAATCGACCGACTTCCCACCGACCCCGTACAGCTCCGCGGAACTGCGGCGCATCACCGAACGGCAACAGAAGAACGACTGGAGCTACAACGAAGACGTGGGGTTCGTGCACGGCAACGGCGGACGGTTGGTGACCACCCCGAACGGCATGATGATGGGCTTGGGCGGGAACCTGATCCAGGACCAGTTCAGCCAAAACGGCGGAACGACCTGGGGCGATACGTTCATGCTGAACATCGACGACGCAAAGGATCCGGCACAACAGATCAGAGAAGTGGCGCGGTCGGGCCACGCGTGGTACGAAAACGATCAAGGCCCGTACCAGGGCAAACTCGACCTGGACCGGTTTCTGCACCACGAGGAGCGCCACTCCCAGCACTGGGCGCGCGAAGGCTACACGGGCTTCCTCGCCTCCTATGTGTGGGAGCAGGTCACCGGCGGCAACGAGACCGAGGAAGACGCGGGGCTTTCCGATGGTGGGTATTAGGTGGCCGCAAGTCGCCTGCGCTGCCTTGCTTTTGGCGGCGGTGACCGCGGCGTGCGATACCAAGGCGCAGTTCGCGCCGTCGCTGCCGCCGGCGGCCGGGTTCCGCGTCGACGACGGCGTCCTGAAACTGTGGACGGGCACCCCGTGCGATGGTGTCACCGGACTGACGTTGATCTTCGACTCCGGTACCAAGGAGAGCACGGAGCAGCGGTGGACCGCGCCGCTGCCGGGGGTGCCGGTGGAGCGGATGGACCTGCTGCGGACCGTCGGCGGATCCGCCGCCGATGGGCCATTGCAGGTCCAGAAACCGCTGCCCGCTGACTACGACTGGACCAAGGCGGGCTCGCTCAACTTCGCCGTGGACGGCCCGGAGGCGTACGGAGCCAGGGTCGATCTCGGCCAGGTCCTGCGCGAGTCGGCCCAGCACCCGTCCGGGAGTTATCTGTTCGGCCCGCGCGGCTGGATGGACGCGTCGGAAGTTCAACGGGAGAACCAGAAGTCGTTTCTGACCGTCTGCACTCCCGACCCGAAGTGATTGCGGTACAACCCAACCCGCGGAGCCGACGATGGACACACCGGATAGCACGACCCTGCGAACAGTGGTGCGCCGCATCGCGCTCGGTGCGTTTGCCTGCACCGCCACATTGATCGTGCTGCTCGTCGGCGAGGCGGTACTCAGCGCCACCGGACTATCCGCTGATCCGCACGGCTACGGAATGTTCGCCGGAATCCTGTTCGCGGCGGTCCTGACCCCGGTCGCGCTGGTGCTGTGGTTGCTGTACCGAGCACTGCGACGACGCGGCAATTGACAAGCTACAGTCGCCAACCCGGACTGCCCTAACGGGTTGCGCCGAGCTGCATTTTGATCTGTTCTTCGACGACCTCGTAGCCCAGCCGCTGGTAGATGCCGTTGCTCGTGGGATTCGACCTTTCGGTGAACAGCAGCACCTCGCGATTACCCGCGTCCAACGCGACTTGCGACACGTGGTGCGTCACCGCTGCCGCGTAGCCATGTCCTTGATGTTCCGGTGGGGTGGCCACCATGCCGACCCGCACGATCCCGGCAACGCTGCGCGAGAGCGAGGCGACCGACACCGGTTCTCCGTCGACCTCCCACAACCAGATGCCGTTGTAGGACAGCCGCTCACCGACCTGATCGAACGGCGCCGAGGTGTCCTCCTCCTCGAATACCTTGGTGAAATCGTCCAGCACCGCCCGGTCGGACTGCTGCGCAAGCCGGGCCCGCCCGGCTGTCGGGCGGGGCGCCACCAGCTCGTTCAACCGGTAGAGAAGCTGGTGGTCGACGACCTCGGATCCGCGCTGCGTGGCCTCGGCGAAGGCCCGCACGACACCGGCCGGGCCATTGACGTAGTCGACTTCCCGGCCCGTGTTGTTCAGTGCCGTGACCAACTCGGCCGTATCGGCGGCGGCAAGTCCGAACAGGCCCAGCGGGAACGGCCGGGTATGGAGGATCGCTCCCGCAACCCGACCGTCGCGCGACAACCAGCCGAACAGCGGGTTCGGCTGCCGCGGCACCTTGCCTGCGGCAACGGTCGCGCTCACGGTCAACGCGACATTGTGTTCGGCGGGTCGAGACCGCAGAAACTCTCCGGCCGTCCCCAGGTATTGCTCGACATCTTCAGTGAAGCTCCAGCTCATCGCCCCCATGCTGCCGAAACGAGGTTCGAGGCGCATCCCAATTGATTGCGAGTCAACCGCGTCGATGGAAGGCCGCGAGCCGTGTGTGCTCGATGGCCTCGTTGACGTCCTCCCCTGGGGGTCAGGCGATTCCGAGGGAGGCGGCTATTAGGCGCCACAGGCGTTCGGCGGCCTGGTCGGGGTTGGGGGGTGGGGTGATGCGGAGTTGTTGGGCGATGCCGTGGCGTAGGCCGCCGATGACGAAGGCGGCTGCGCTGTCCGGGTCGACGCTGGTGGGGAGTTGGCCGAGGGCCTGGCCGCGGCGGATGTTGGCGGCGGCGTTGTCGCTCATGGTCTGGATGTAGACGGCTTCGAGCTCGGTGAGCTGCGGGTCCAGCGCGGCGCGGTTGAGCAGGACCGGGACCAAGGGGTCGGCGAAGTGGTAGGCGACGAAGAGGTGGGTGCGCTTGTGTTCGCGGGTTGCCCAATCGGCTTCGGTAGGTAGATGGGCGTCGGCGGTGGCGTGACTGAGTCCTTCGTAGAAGGTGTTGTAGATCGCCGCCAGCAGGCCACTCTTGGAGCCGAAGTGGTGGTAGAGCGCGCCGGTGCTCAAGCCGGCGCGGCGGGTGAGGGCGGCGAGTTCCAGCACGCCGTTGCCGCGGACCAGTTCGTCGCGGGCGGCGTCGAGAAGTTGTTGACGTCCGATCGGTGCGCGTGCCACAGTCGTAGCATAACCGAACTCAGTTATGTTTCGTGAGGAGCCGCCATGAGTGCCGAAGTGTCGTCGTTGACGGACTTGGGAGGCGATCTGGCCGGGACCTACCGCCGGACCGCGAGTGCAGGTGAAAGCATCGACGCGGCGGTCAGCGCGGCGGATCTGGCCGCGGTGCGGCGCGACGGATACGTGATCCTGCCCGATCTGCTGTCCCCGCACGAGCTCGACGAAATCCGCGAAGCTGTTGCGCCGCTGTTGGTTCGGCGCGGCCGCAATCAGTTCGAAGGACCGACCACCCAGCGCGTGTACAGCGTGTTGAACAAGACGCGCACCTGCGATCGGATCGCGGACCATCCCCGGGTGCTGGCGTTGCTGGATCGAATGTTCTTGCCGAACTACCTCTTGTCGATGCTGCAGGTGATCAACATCCTGCCCGGCGAGCAGGCGCAGATGCTGCACACCGACGACGGCTTCTACCCGCTGCCGCGCCCACGTGCCGCGCTCGGTGCGGCGACGATCTGGGCGATCGACGATTTCACCGCCGACAACGGTGCCACCGACATCATTCCGCGCAGTCACCTCTGGGGCCACCGCATGCCCGAGCAGGCCGAGCGGGAACCCGTTGTGATGAAGGCGGGTTCGTGTGTGTTCTTCGTCGGGACCCTCTGGCATGGCGGCGGCGCCAATCGCACACAGAATCCACGCCTGGCGCTGACCGCTCAATACTGCGAGCCGTGGTTGCGTCCGCAGGAAGCCTTCACCCTGTCGACCACTCGCGACACTGTGCGTGCCGTGTCGGAGGACATCCGCCGCATGCTCGGTTACAGCATCCATCCGCCGTTCATCGGCCAGGTCGACGGCATGCATCCCAAACGACTGCTGGAACCCGGCGCTCAACCTTTGTGACGGATCGCGGGTGTGCTCAGATCGGCCGAGCGGGCTGCCCATGAGTCTGCTCAGCGAGCGCGCAGTCCAGCTTGGCTAGGAAGCGCCCGAAGTGCGGGTCGGAATCGGGGATCGCGAATCTATCGATGTCCCACCAGTGTTCGGCGCTGAACTCGCGGGCGTCGAGGGTGTAGCGCTGGGAGCGGGTGCCGCGGACGAGGTACCACAGGCTGACGTCGTCATGGCTGTCCATGCCGTTGGTGGTGGTGATGGTCAGGAACAGGGGAGTGGTTCCGGTGATGGTGAAATCGGCGTGGATGCCGATCTCCTCGAACGCCTCGCGGCGCGCCGTCTCGAGCGGATGTTCGCCGGGGTCGACGTGCCCGCCGGTCGGCAGCCACAACCCGGCGAGCCGGTGCCTGCCGAGCAGCACTGCCCGCGCCTTGGGGTCGACCAGCACGACGTAGCTGACCAGATGTCGTGGCGGCGTTGCGGGTTTGACGCGGCGAAACACGTCGTCGGTCGACGCCAGCCAGGCCAGCGCTTCGTCGATGTGTTCCTGTTCGAGCGCATCGAATGGTGCGATGCCACCCACGATCTCGGCGACAGCGGTAGTCGCAGCGTTCATAACCGGGCACTGTAGCGACGCGCACCGACAGGAACCGGGCGTCGTTGTTCAGTCCAGGACGACCGAGCGGAGTCGGGTCGTATACATGCCGGAGCGGTCGAGGGCATCGACGGCGGCATCGAGTTCGATCGTGGCCTCCTCGAACACTTCTCGGGCACCGGCCACGCAGTACGCGGGCGTGGTGAGGGCGCCGATGCCGTCGGTATCGATCAGCAGGCCCGAGGTCTGTAGCGTCCCGTAGCCCGCGGCGAGCTCGGTCACGCCGCGCCGAAGCTCGCGCAGTTGCTCGAGCAGCTGGACGCGCCGAGCTTCCAGGATCAGTGGATCGGTCATCGCGGCTTCCCCCATTCCGGACAGTTCGTCGTCCGCCCGCAATCTACCGCTGCGGAAGTACCTTGCCGAACCCGACAGGTCGGGCCGCTCGGCGTCGCTCAGGGAGTTCTGTCTGCGCTGTTCGGAGGCACGCCGATCCCCGCAATCCTTGTTGCCATCAGGCAAGATGCCTGCATGAAGGTAATCCTCTTCGGTGCGACCGGCATGATCGGGCAGGGGGTACTCAAAGAGTGCCTCCGGGACGAGCGGGTCGAGCAGGTCCTTGCCATCGGGCGTAGCTCGCTGGGAGTCGAAGATCCCAAGCTGCGCGAGTTGATCCAGCCCGATCCGAGCGATCTCTCCGCGATCGCGGGCGAGCTGCCGGAGTTCGACGCTTGTTTCTTCTGCCTCGGTGTTTCCTCCGTCGGGATGAAAGAGGAGGACTACCGGCGGATCACCTACGACCTTGCCTTGAAGGTCGGTCGCACGCTGGCGGCGGCGAACTCGAAGCTGACGTTCATCTATGTCTCCGGGCAGGGGACCGACAGCACCGAGCAGGGGCGCTCGATGTGGGGGCGGGTTAAGGGGAAGACCGAGAACGATCTGCTCGCACTTCCCTTCCAGGCGTACATGTTCCGGCCCGGATTCGTGCAGCCGATGGACGGTGTGGTCTCCAAGACCCGGTTGTATCGCGCCGCGTACGCGGTCGTCGGGCCGCTGATCCCGCTGTTCAAGCGGCTGGCACCGAACGCGGTCAACGACAATCGGGAGATCGGCCGCGCCATGATCGCCGTCGCGTCCTCTGGATCGGACACCCGTGTGCTCTCCCCCCGGGAGATCACCGCGCGAGCCACGCCCTAGGAGGCACTGGCGCCCAGGTCGGCTGGCTCCGATGCCTGTGTCCGCGTTCGGATTCCGTCGATTGATGCGATGATCGCGAACATGGGACTCTCGCGCGTGGCCTGGTTACTGTTGGCCGGAGCGACCGCCGGGTGGGGAGCCTTCGTCGCGTCCGAACCGCTACACCAGATCTCATCGTGCGAGGTCGTGCAGATGGACACTGCGTGTGGCGACTCGATTTTCGCCCGATACGGAGTGGGACTTGTGCTCCTGCTGGCAGTGCCGGTTGTGCTGTGTGCGCTGCCCGCGTTGCGCGCCACCCACGGCCTGCCCTGGTTGGTCGCAGGCGTTCTGGTGATCGGTGCACTCCTCGCATTGCCCGCGACCGATACCGTGTTCGCCGCTTTGGTGTACTACCTGCCGGTCGGTGTCGTCGCGACGCTGGTCGCGGGCTTTCAGGCCTGGTACGACGCGCGAAGCGGGTCAACAGACGTTGCTCAACCTGCGAGTCCCCGTAGTGCTCGTTCGGAGTCGGATCCCGGGTCGGCTTGGTAGATCCACAGCTGTAGCTCGGGATGATCGGGAAGGGTCATGACGTGCTGGTGGAGCGTCAGGCGGCCCATTGCGGGATGGTGAAAATGCTTGACGGCGCTGCCTTTTCGGTGAATGTCGTGGCGCGCCCACAGCTGGCGGAATTCGGCACTGCGCAGTGACAGCTCGCCGATCAGTTCGATCATCTGCGGCGGGTGTGGTCGGTGGCCTGCGGCGGACCGTAGCGTCGCGACGGTGCACTGGGCGAGTTGGTCGGGGTTCTCGACGAAACGGGTTATCGCATCGTCGAGGAAGGCCATGCGTGCCAGGTTGTCCCGCAACGGAATTCCGTCGTAGAGGGCATCGGCGGGTTTGTTGCGGGCGGTGACCTCGAGCCAGGGGGTGACGAGCATCGCCGGGGTGGTGATCTGCGATAGCAGGCCGGCCAACGTGCGATGGGCGTTGCCGAGATCCGGGTTTCCGGCGGGTCGGCTGGGAGCGGCGAGAGCGCGCAGGTGGGTGTGCGCGTCGTAGTCGAGCTGTAGTGCCCGGGCCAGCGCGTCCAAGACCTGGGTCGAGGGGCGCTTCTCGCGGCCTTGCTCCAGGTGCACGTAGTAATCGGTGCTGACATCGGCGAGCATCGCGACTTCTTCCCGGCGGAGGCCCGGGACCTGGCGTGCTGCGCCGGGGACGAGCCCGACCTGCTCCGGGCGGACGAGCGCGCGCCGCGCCCGCAGGAATTCGGCCAGGGCTCCCGGTGTCGTTCGCACGATGTCCAGGTTATGGGCGCTTCCCGTTTCGGGGTGGGTGGGTCGGTACTACCCCGCGGCCACGGACCGCTCCTACCGTCGGCGAGATCGAGGAGACGGCAACCGGCCGTCGGGAAAAGGAGAACGACCTGATGTTCGTGGTGACAGGAGCGACCGGGCGGACCGGGCGTGTGGTGGTCGACGAGCTACTTCGAGCGGGCCGTGGCGTGCGCGCGATCGGACGCAGCAGCCATGGTCTGGCACCACTGGCGGCTGCCGGTGCCGAGCCGTTCGTGGCCGAGCCGACCGACCATGCCGCACTCACCGAGGCCTTCAACGGCGCCGAGGGTGTCTATGTGATGGTCCAGCCCAACTACATCCCGGACAGTCCGGACTTCCCGGCGCACCAGCGAACCATCGTCGACGCGATGACGGTGGCGCTCGCGCGTACCGGAGTCGGGCGGGTGGTGACCTTGAGCAGTTGGGGCGCGGACAAACCGTCAGGCACCGGCCCGGTTGTCGGACTACATCACCTCGAGCAACGGACCAACACGCTCGACGCCGTCGTAACTCATTTGCGGGCAGGCTATTTCATGGAGAACCTGCTCGGTCAGGTCGAGACCATCCGCGGGGCCGGGGTCGTCGCCGCGCCGTTCGATCCCGATATCGCCATGCCTTTCATCGCCACCGCCGACATCGGCCGAGCCGCCGCGCACAGTTTGCTCACCCCGACCTCCGCGTCGGACATTCTCGAGCTGCATGGTGAACGTGATCTGAGTATGGCCGAGGTCGCCGAGGTCATCGGCAGGATCGCCGAGTTGCCCCAGTTGCGCTATGTGCAGCAGTCGATCGAGGAGTTCGCCGCGGCTCAGCGCCGCGCCGGGGTGTCACAGAGCGTCACCGGCCTCATGGTCGAGGTGGTGCACGCGATCAACTCGCGGCACACCGCGACGCTGCAATCGCGCTCTGCACGCACCACTACCTCGACCAGCATCGAAACCTTCGTCACCGAATCACTTGTGCCGCAGCTTCGGACGACAGCTGTCTGCCGTAGGTGACGATCCGGACCACCCACAGCAGCCAGCTGACGAGGCTGATCAAAGCGCGTGGACTCGCGTGGTCGATGATCAGCGGGGCAAGAATTGCGGCCACGGCGAACCCGATCGCCATAAAGTAGCGAGGACTGAAAGGGGAACTCAGGTGACCGAGGAACCTGCGCGCCGCCGCTACGACTCGCTGCGCCGTACCGCGCAGGCGCAGCAGACCAGCGCCGACATCGCCCGCGCCGCTCGCACCCTGTTCGTCGCGAAGGGCTGGGCCGCGACCACGGTGCGTGATGTGGCCCGGGAGGCGGGGGTCTCGGTGCCGACCGTCTACGCGGCCTACGGCAACAAGAACGGCCTCACCTGGGCACTGGTCGATGCCGCCGACCTGTCCGCCGACGTGGCGCGCCTGCTCGCCGAACTGGAGGCGGCCCCCGAACCGCCCCGGCAGCTCGCCGCGATGGCCGCATACGACCGCCGCTTGTTCGAGCGCGCAGGCGAGGTACTCGTGCTGCTGCGCGAAGCGGGTCGCACGGAACCCGAACTGGCACAGGCCTATCGCGACGCCCGCGCCCGCGCCGACGACGCCCACAGTCAAGTGCTGTCCGCGTGGCCGCCGGGCACCCTCCGCGGCGACCTGGACCTCCCCACCGCCCTCGACATCTACGCCGCAATCTGCAACATAGACGTCTACACCGAACTCACCCTCGAACGCGGATGGTCTCCGGAGCGCGTCGAGAAGTGGTGGAGCAGTGTGGTCACTCGCGAACTCCTCGCCGAATCACGCTGAGCGAAGAGCTGTTTCGTCAACACAGCCCCGCGAGTTTGTACAGCACAAGTGATCCCGCGACGGCGACGTTGAGGCTGTTGCCGGTGCCGACCATGGGGATCTCGACGGCGACGTCGAGCAGCTCCAGTCCTTCCGGTGGGATGCCGGTGGATTCGTGACCGAGCACGATGATGGTGCGGCGGCGGGCGGTGGGGAGGTCGGCCAGGCGGATGGATTCGTCGGTGAGTTCCACGCCGACGATGGCGGAGCCGCCGTCGCGTTGGCGCGCCAGCCAGCGGTCGACGCGGCCGTTGATCCAGTGCACGCACTGGGGTTTTCGGAGGGTGTTGCCGTGCGCGAGGGCATCGGGGATCCATGGTCGGCGCGGTACCGCCATGCATGCGCCGACGGCGTCGCAGGTGCGCAGCATGGTGCCGAGGTTGACACCGTGTTTGGGCCACAGCGGCGCGATGATCAGGTGATTCCAGCAGCCGTGGGCGCGTTGGCGGCGTTCGCGGCGCAGGTCGGGGCGGGACTTGGCCCGCGCTGTCGTCACAGGCGGACGGGAAGGGCCTTCCCGGTGGGCAGTGCGAGTTTCATAGGAACGATGCTTCGCGGCGCATCGGGGCCATCGACGACGACAAGAAATGCTCGAGAAGTGAGCAGATCTCTACGATACGGCACGGTCTCGCGCAGTCCGATACCGATACCGGCCGCTGCCGACGAACTCACGGCCGCAGGATCGAAACGAGGAACTCCGTCTGGTCATACACGGCCTTCTCGAACACGTCATCGAAGTAGATGTCGAAATGCCCTGCCTGATAACGCTTCACGACCGCGTGCTTGGTGCGTTCCGCCGCACGCAACGCGGACTTGATCGGAGTGATCGAGTCGTTGTCGCATAACGCGTAGAGCACCGGCATCTTCAGCGACTTGGCCCGCTTGCCCGGCGAATCGAACAGCGCCGAAAACGCCACGCGGGCAGCCACCTTCGGCTTGTAGTGCTCGCTCTCGTCGGCCAGCCTGCTGTTGCCCTCCGGCACGTCGGCCGCGCTCATCAGCGCCGCCGAGCGCTTCCGCCCGGCCAACCGGATGCCGACGTGCTTGCGCCGCAGCGACCCGATCAGCAGGTCGGTGGCGGCGATCGCGGTCACCTTGGTCATGCTGATCGGCCCCTTCGCCATCGCGCAGGACCAACCGCTGGTGAACGGCACCTGCGCGACCACCGCGGCCAGGTAATCGTCGTGCGGCGCCACCGCGAGCACGTGTCCACCGCTGAACGAGGTGCCCCACAAGGCGATCCGGGTCGCGTCGATGCCGCGGATGGTGCGCGCGTAGGCGATGGCGGACTGCCAGTCCTCGCGCTGCCGCCCGATCCGGATCACCTGACGTGGCTCGCCCTGGCTCGCGCCGAAATGCCGGTAATCGAACACCAGCACCGCCATACCGGCGGCGGCGAAACGCCGCGCGTACCGGTCGAGCCCCATCTCTCGATTCGCCCCCAGGCCATGTCCCATGATGACGAGCGGACGGGGCTTCGGCGCACCATCCGGACGGTAGAGCCAGGCGGCACACTGCTCGCTTCCGGAGGGGAAGCCGACCTCGACACGTTCCATGACGCCCAACCGTACTGCGTTGGCGGGGCCCGCACCCTGGCGGAGTGCATGGCGACCAGTACTCTGGTACGGCGGACGAGTTGGCCGGGCGACCGCGGCATCGGGAACGGGCACGATTGTGCCGCCGCCCGACGCCGAGGAAAGTCCGGACTCCACAGAGCAGGGCGGTTGCTAACGGCAACCCGGGGCAACCCGCGGGACAGTGCCACAGAGAACAGACCGCCCACGGCCTTCGGGTCGTGTGGTGAGGGTGAAACGGTGCGGTAAGAGCGCACCAGCGCCCCGGGTGACCGGGGCGGCTTGGTAAACCCCGCCCGGAGCAAGGTCAAAGGTCGCACCGTTCGCGGTGCGGCTGCGCAGGTGTTCGAGGGCTGCTCGCCCGAGCCTGCGGGTGGACCGCTCGAGGCACCCGGCAACGGTGTGTCCAGATGGATGGTCGCCCCCCGGTGCGAACCGGGGACAGGATCCGGCTTACAGGCCAACTCGTCCGCCCGCCGGCGCTCTCCGGGCGAACTCCGCGTTAACGGCTGAGATCCACTCTGTGGCCAGATGATTGGGATGCCCGGGACGCAGCGGATGCCAGTACATTGTCGGTCGAGGTTTTGTGCGGTGTGTCCGATTCGGGGCCGCCGCGGATCGACTGCTAGGAGATCGTCATCAACGTTCACACCATGCTGCGTCACACGGGAACCCTCGCGTCCGCGGCCGCACTGGCCACCGTTGCCTGGGCCGGTGTCGCCGGCGCGGAGCCGACAACCACGGCCCCGGCGAAGCCCGCTACGACCAACGTCGACATCACCGGCGCCGAATTGACCAGCGGTGGGCTGGATGTCTCGGTGGCCTACAAGTGCGAGGCGACCGACAAGCCGGTGACGCTGCAGGTGTTCGTCCGCAGCACGGGCGAGGGCGCGCAGCAGACGATCGGCGCGACGACCAAAGCGACCTGCAACACCGAACGTCAGACCGTGTCCGTCACGGCCACGAAGATCCCGGATGCCGAGCCGTTCAGTCCCGCGGTGGGCGAAACCGTCCGGGTCTTCAGCACTTTGGTGTCGGGCGACAATCAGCAGAGCCTCGAGAGTGGCACCGCCGTGAAGCGGCTGACCCTGAAATAGGGCGGTCTGATCTTCTGCCGCAGCCGGTTCCGCGGTGCCATGATGGTAGGTAGCCGCGGGGCCGGAGCGCCCAGGCGCCCGCTCCTGCTGCACCCGGGCGCGCCTGGGGGCAAGGCATGGACCTACTGGCTGTTCTCGGCAGCATTCTCGGGGCGGGCGCGGTGATCGGCGGCGTGCTGACGGCCGCGAGCGCGCGCGTGGTCACGCAATACGAGAAGGGGCTGATCTTCCGCTTCGGACGGGTGGTCGCGACCCGAGACCCCGGGCTGCGCATGGTGATTCCGTTCGTCGACCGGATGCGCAAGGTGTCGACGCAGATCGTCACCATGCCGGTGCCCGCGCAGGAGGGCATCACCCGCGACAACGTGACGGTGCGGGTGGACGCCGTCGTGTACTTCCGGGTGTTCGACCCGGTGCTCGCGGTGGCCGAGGTGCAGAACTACCTGTTCGCCGTCGGCCAGGTGGCGCAGACCTCGTTGCGCTCGATCATCGGCAAGAGCGATCTGGACAGCCTGTTGTCCAATCGCGAGGAGCTGAACAAGGGCCTGGAAATCATGATCGACAGCCCGGCGCTGGGTTGGGGTGTGCACATCGATCGGGTGGAGATCAAGGATGTGGCGCTGCCGGATTCGCTGAAGCGCTCGATGTCGCGCCAGGCCGAGGCGGAACGCGAACGCCGCGCCAGGGTGATCTCCGCCGAGGGCGAGTTGCAGGCCTCGAAGATGCTCGCGCAGGCGGGCGCGCAGATGTCCGAGTCACCTGCCGCGCTGCAGCTGCGGTTGCTGGAAACCGTGGTTCAGGTTGCGGCGGAAAAGAATTCGACCCTGGTGCTGCCGTTCCCGGTGGAGCTGCTGCGCTTCCTCGAGCGCAGCACGCCGCAGGCACCGGCCAATCCGCAGGCACCGCAACAGTCGCCGGTGCAGCGGCCGCAAGAGCCTGCGGCGGTAGTCGAACGATCCGACGAGCCTGCCGCGCTCCCCACCACCCCGGAGCAGCGACAGCTCGATCCGCCGGACGAATCGCCGACGGCGTCGGAAAACACCACACATACGTAACACAACCGGCGTATACCGATACGAGTACAGCCGCCGCCATTTCGGCGCCGTACGACCCGCACCGGTAGCACAACGTAAGGACCGGACCGATGTCCGTGCTCATTCCCGTCATCGCCATCATCAGCATGATCACGATCGGTTACCTGCTGAAGTATCTGCCCGACTACCTGCCGTGGTTGAAGGAGCGCTAGCTCAGCACATCATCTTGGCCATCTGGTAGACGGCCTTCGCCTCCTCGGGGGTCGCCTCGACCTTGCCGGACGACCGCTTGACGATGCTCTTGACGACGTCGTCCTCGGACTTGTTCGCCTTGATCTCCTTGCACGTGTCGCTGAGGATGGTGGCGATCTTCGTGTCGTCCTTGCCGTCGGCAAGTTTCGGGAACGCGCCGCGGAAGCTGACGACGAACGCGCCTGCCTTCACATTGTCGACGACTTGCGCGTCGCCGTTCGACTGCGCCGCGGGAGCTGAGGAGGAGGGGGTGGCACTGGAGGCTTTGTCGTCCCCACAGCCGGTGAGCAGTAGGGCAAAGAGGGTGGCGCTGGCCGCGAGAGCGGCGGTAGTTCTGATCACGGAGCGGGATGCTAGCGGTCCGGGACAAAAGTCGCCTCCCGTTGGGTGAACGGGAGGCGACGGCTTGTGGCAGAAGGCTTGTGGGTCAGACCGGTGCGATGACGAAGACCTGGGCCCAATACGCTGCCTGGTCTGCCCCGATCAGCGGCACCAGGTAGTCGAAAAGAATCGATGACATAGCTGCGGAACTCCCAATTGTCGACGTACAGGACCTTTCGAAATGTGCGGGCAAAGTGTGAGACCCGCTACGGCGGCCCACGTTAGCAGCCACGTCGCGGCCATGTCGGCACGGTGAACTCGCCGGGCGTATGCGCCGGTAACTAGCCGGACCGTGATCGACGTCATAAAGTAGTGCGCGTTGGCACGGCCCGTTGCCTGGCCGCAACGAGCCCTTCACACTTCGAATGCGGGAAAGCAGGTCTCAACTCTATGCGGATTGTTCGCTCACTGGTCGCCGGCGCGTTGATCGCCGGGGCTGCTTCGGTTTTCGCCATGATGGGTGCTGGCTCCGCCAGCGCCGTAGCGGTGACGCCGCTGCCGGGTGGGGTACAGGTCGACCTCAGCCCGGCTGACACGGTCTGGGTTGCTCAGAACCGTTTCGGACAGACCCTCGGTGGTCTGCCGCATCCTTCGGCGGCTTCGTTCGGTGAAGCATTGGACGCGGCGGCCGCGGTGTCGGCCGCCGTCCCGGGCGGACATGTCACCTTCACCGTGTACGGACCGTTCGACTCGTTGAACGGCACCATGCTGGCGTTGCAGTAGGTCTGGCACCCACAGCGTGGAATTGCATCAGCGGATCGTCTCGGCGCCGGTAGATTTCGGCGCCATCCGTTCCGAGTTCGGTCTGGCCTCGGCGTATCCCGCCGAGGCCACCGCGGAAGCCCGCGACGCGTCCGACGCGTTCGCGGGCGACCGGGCCGATCGCACCGACATCCCGTTCGTGACGATCGACCCGCCGGGGGCCATGGATCTGGACCAGGCCCTGCATCTCGAACGCACCGACACCGGCTTTCTGCTGCACTACGCCATCGCCGATGTCGCCGCGGTGATCGATCCGCACAGCGCGCTCGCCAAGGAGTCGAGCGCCAGGGGGCAAACCTTCTACCTACCCGACGGCACCGTGCCGCTGCACCCGCCGGTGCTGTCGGACGGCACCGCGAGCCTGCTGCCCGAGCAGACCAGACCCGCGGCGCTCTGGACCATAGAGCTCGACGAAAAGGCCGAGCCGCAACGTTTTTCGGTACAACGGGCACTGGTGCGTTCGCGCGCCAGGCTCGACTACGCGGGCGTGCAAGCCGACGCCGACGCGGGCCGACTGCACCCGTCGATCGCGGCCCTGCCGGAATTCGGCACGCGGCGCATCGAGGCCGGGTTGCTGCGCGGCGCGATCGGGCTGCGGCTGCCGGACCAGAGCATCGTTCGCGACGATCAGTCGGATGGTCATTGGCGGTTGATCGTCGAACCGCGGACCGCCGCCGACGACTGGAACGAGCAGGTTTCGCTGCTGACCGGAATGTGCGCGGCGCGCATCATGATCGACGCGGGAGCGCCGGCATTATTGCGCACTATGCCGCCGCCCGCCGAGTCGGCGATAGCATCCATGCATCGCACGGCCGCCGCGCTGGGCGTCGAGTGGCCCGAGAATCTGTCGGTCGGGCAGATGTTGGCCGGGTTGGATCCGAATACGCCTGCCGCGCTTGTGCTCATGTCGGAGGCGACGAGTCTGTTGCGTGGGGCGTCCTACACGGTGGTGAACGGAGACACCGAGGTTGCCACGCCGGAAAGCTTGGAGCACAGCGCCATCCGCGCCCCGTACGCGCACGTCACTGCGCCGCTGCGGCGGCTGACCGACCGGTTCAGCACCGAGATCTGTTTGGCCCGCTGCGCGGGAACCGAAGTACCGCAATGGGTTCAGGACGGTCTGGCCGACACCGCCGACAGCATGCGCCGCAGCGACGCGATCGCTGGCAAGGTGGAACGGGCGTGCATCGACCTCGCCGAGTCCACGTTGCTCGCCGAACGGGCCGGTACCGAGTTCGACGCGGTCGTGGTGCGCGAAGCCAACGGCAACCGGGCAGCGGAGATCTTCATCGCCGACCCGCCGGTGCTCGGACCGTGCGTGGGCGAACCTCCGGAGGGAGCAGCCGTCCGCGTCCGCCTGGTATCCGCCGACCCCATCACCCGCAAGATCAGCTTCGCCTACCCCGCGTAGCCGCGTCCGCACCAAAAACGCTCTGTGCACACCCTTTGCCTGAACCGCACACCCCCTACACGGGGTGTGCAGCTTGCAGAAAGACATCCCAGGAGCTTGAATGTCAAGCAGCGGACTGCTGAGCTGGGTCGGGCCAGGCTGTGGTCTCGTTGTAGAGGGTTCCGGTTTTGAGGCAGCCGTGCAGGATCCCGACGAGTCGGTTGGCGAGCTGGCGTAGCGCGGCGTAGTGACCGACACCGCGGGCTCGCTGACGGTCGTAGTAGTCGCGGGCGCCCCGGGACCACATCAGCGCGGATTGCGCCTGGGTGGTGAGGGCGTCGATGAGCCGGTCGTTGTGTACGAACCGGGCCAGGGCGACCTTCTTCTTGCCCGACGCGCGGGTGATCGGGGAGGTGCCCGCGTAGTTCTTGCGGGCTTTGGCGCTGCGGTAGCGGTCGGGGTCGTCACCGAACTCTGCGAGCACCCGGGCACCGAGGACCTGTCCCAAACCGGGCTGGGACGCGATGATCTCAGCGGCCGGGTGCTGCCCAAAATGCGCCTCGACCTGCCCCTGCAACGTCTTGATCTGGGTGTTGAGGACAGTCAGGACCGCCAGCAGCGCCTGGACCGAGGCTGCGTAGGCCTGCGCCACGACCTCGGGCTGGCCGAGCTGCTCGCTGCGCAGTGCGGCCGCAATAGCGGTGGCTTTGTCGGCGACGTTGCGGCGGCGCGCCCGCTTCAACGCGGCACTGATCTGGGGGATCGTGAGCCGGGCCGCCGCAGCTGGGGTGGGTGCTTTGGCGAGCAGTTCCAGAGTGTCGGCGGCGTCGAGGTCGTCGAACGCGGCCAGCGCGGCGGGGAAGTAGTCACGCAGAGCGTGACGCAACCGCTGGGTGTGGCGAGTTCGGTCCCAGATCATCGTCTTGTGAGCACGGGCCACCACCTTCACGGCCTCGGCTCGCGCGGAATCCCCAGCGACAGGTCGCAATTCGTGGGAATGGGTGCGGACCATATCCGCCAGCACGTGAGCGTCACCAGCGTCGCTTTTGGCACCCGAGACTCCCAGCCGGTCCCGAAACCTGGCCGCCTGCAATGGATTCACCGCCAGTACCGTGTATCCGGCGGCGACCAGCGCCCCGACCCAGGGACCGCGGTCGGTCTCGATCCCGACCAGGACCTCGACCTCGTCGGCGTCGTCGACCAGGCCGCCGAGGATCGCGTGCAGTCTCGCCATTCCGGCGACGCCCTCGGGCACGCGCGCTTTGGCCAGGCGGCGCCCGGCGGTGTCCATCACCTCCACGTCGTGGTGGTCTTCAGCCCAGTCATCTCCTACGAACAGTCGCAACAATCCTCCAATTGCTAATGCCGATCACCGTCGAGCAGCCAGCAGGAGAACCATCAGCGACCTAATCAAGCAGTGCTCACGCCCATTCGGGCGGGCACGACATCCCAGCAGCGATCAACTCTCCCGGCCTACCGGCAGGGGCACGGTCTTTCTCCAGGACTCGAAGTCCAGGGTGCGAAAGTGCTCACCTACCGGCCGGCTACTACCAGGAGTGTGCCGGATAGCTCACTCCCAGAACTGATTAGGGTGCTGCTGATGGGGCTACTCGCCGGACAGGGCGGCTGCGGCGTCAGGGTAGCGGGTGAGGGCTTGGCGGGCGGCGGTGTCTTCGGCGCCGGCCAGGATTCGGTAGAGGGCTGTATCTTCGCCTGCGGCACCGGCATCCGCGGCGATGCCGTAGATGGCGTGTTGGGATTCGACGGCGTCGCGGTGGTCGCCGAGGACGGTCTGTAGTCGTTTGGCGCGGCTGCCGAGGTCGCTGGCGTCGGCGCCGAGGACGGTTTCAGCGGCCTCGCACGAATACCGTAATCGCTTGGCGCTCTTGCGAATATCGTGCAGCAGCTCGACCCGTTCGGTCGGGGTGACGGTGGTTTCCTGCTCGATCAGGCGCTGCACGCGTTCGCGGTCGCGTTCCAGCACCACGTTGAAGAACTCCGCCGCGGGTACCTCGGCACGCGAGGAACGTAGCGGCGGTTCGGTGCGCCACTTGGTGAGCTCGTCGCGTAACTCGCGGTAGCGCACGCTGTCCAACGCCAGCAGCACGTCGGCGTGCGCGACGGAGTACTTGTTGTTCTCGGCGGTGACCAACCGGGCGGTCACCAGTTCGAGGTCGGCCTCCGAATGTTCGGACTGCTGACCGTGTTTGGTCAGCAACGTCTCGAAACGTTCGGCGCGCACCTCGGCGTCGCGGGCGACGCCGAGCACACCGGCCAGCCACTTGAGCTCATCGCCCATCGTCCTGGCCGGTGTCCGTTCGAACAGTCCGCGGTAGGACCGCAGCACGCTGCGCAGCCGCCGGGTGGCCACCCGCATCTGGTGGATCGAATCCGGTTCGTCACCGCGGACCTCGGGTTCAGCGGCCAGCAGCCGGTCCACGTTGTCGCTGAGTGCCGCGACGATGGCCTTGCCTGCGGTGGCCGTCATGGTTATCCCGCCTTCGCGAATCTATCGGTGGCTTCGATCAAATGATGCGTGATGCCGGGCTCGAAGGAGGCATGTCCGGCGTCTTCGACGATATGCAGCTCCGAACCGGGCAACGCCTTGTGCAGATCCCAGGCGCTCACCGTCGGGCAGACGACGTCGTGGCGGCCCTGCACGATGACCGTGGGAATGTGTGCGATGGCGTCGATATCGCGCAGCAGCTGGCCCTCGTCGAGGAAGGCGTGATTGCGGAAGTAGTGGTTCTCGATCCGCGCGAAGGCCAGCGCGAACCGCGGCTCGGCGGAATCGGCGACCCGATCCGGTTGGGGCAGCAGCGAACTCGTCGCGCCCTCCCAGGAGGACCAGGCGACGGCGGCCGCGAGCGCGACCTCCTCGTCGGGCGAGTGCAGCAGCCGGTGATAGACCTCGACCAGATCTTCGCCGCGCTCGGCTTCCGGCACCGGCGCGAGGTACTTCTCCCACTCGTCGGGGTACACGTAGCCTGCGGCACCGTTGTAGTACCAGTCGATTTCCTTGCGGCGCAACAGGAAGATGCCGCGCAACACCAGCTCGGTCACCCGGTCCGGGTACGTCTCGGCGTAGGCGAGCGCGAGCGTCGAACCCCACGAGCCGCCGAACACCTGCCAGCGTTCGATGCCGAGATGTGTTCGCAGCGCCTCGATATCGGCGATCAGGTGCTGGGTGGTGTTGGTCGCCAGGCTCGGGTCATCGGCCAGGTGCGGGGTGGAGCGCCCGCAGCCGCGCTGATCGAGCAGCACGATGCGATAGGCCGCCGGGTCGAAGAACTGCCGCTGGGCGGGCGAGGTGCCGCCGCCGGGGCCGCCGTGCAGGAAGACCACCGGCTTGCCGTCCGGGTTGCCGCTCACCTCCCAGTACATCGACTGGCCGTCGCCGACATCGAGCTTGCCGGAGTCGTAGGCCTCGATCTCGGGATAGAGCGTCCGCAACTGTGCGCCGCCCATCAGAACGCCAGGCCCGAGGCGAGGTCGGGGAGCTCCAGCGCCTGGATCGCTTCCGTGCGCACGTCGGGGCAGCTCTTGGTGGTGAGACGGTCGACGATCGGCTTGTCGGCGAGCACCGCGCCGTTGATGCCGCCGTTGCGCAGTGCCCACTCGTGCACCAGCGCGTTGAGCCCGATCTTGCCGAGCGTCGGACCCTGGACTCGCCAGTTCGACAGCTCCGGCTTGATCATGTCGCAGAGCTGGGCGGCCGCGGCATCGGAGATCACCGGCGGGGTGCCCGGCTTGTTCGTGCCCGCGGTGCCGCTCGGCTTGGTGGTCGCCGTCGCTGACCCCGTTGTCGAGCTCGAGCTCCCGGTCGGAGCCGGGTTCGACTCGCTTCCGCATGCGGTCAGTGCTGCGGCGGCGAAAACGCCCGCCAGCAGCAGGGTGCTGCGTGAAATCCAACGGCTGTGCGGCATCAGTACCTCAACTTCTATCGCGAATGTCCGCATCGAGTCTGCCATTGATTCGCCGCAGCGGCCCGGACTGTCTACCTATCGGAAGGTGACCCGCAGCTCGTCCAGCAGTGCTTCGACGCAGCGGGCGAAGCGGGGGATGGAGGTGTCGATCGTGCGCCAGGGGTTGAGCGCGATCAAGGGAGCGAGGCGTTCGGCGAGGGTGATCTCGGCGGCCGACACCGGTCCGGTGCTCCGCCAGAAGTCGAAGTAGTCGTCGCGGCGCGGGTTGTGCAGGATGCGATGCGAGAGGAAGGGGTGCGTGATCACCGCGTCGCCCCAATCGAAGAGCCGACCGGTGCCGGGAGTGCTGCCCGCGAAGACGTTATGCGGGTTGACGTCGTTGTGTTCGATGGTGAGCCTGCCGTATCCGGCCAGTTCGGCGGCGGCCTCCTCGATGCGGTGACCGAGGCCGGGGACGCGTGGCTCGTAGTGCCGGTAGATCGTGCCGAGTCGGGTGGGCGGGAAGTAGGGCGTGCCCGTGTCGAGCAAGGCGTCGATGTATGGCGCGACGGACTGCTGGAGGTCGGCGTAGGAGCGCAGCAGGCCGGACCATTCGGCGTCGGTGTCGCGCGCGGTGTCGCCGCCGTGCGGGCTCAGCAGCCAGCCGTGATCCGGTTGCACGGCAAGGGGTTCCAGCACGCTACCGGGACGCAGGCGGGCGATCAGCTGGAGCAGCGGGCCCTCGTGCGCGAAGGCGCGGGCGTTGGCTTTCGCCCACATCGGGCCGATTTCGGTCGGGATCCGGACGATCAACGACCAGGCGCGGCGGCGGACTTCCGTCGGGGCGCCGGTCAATTCGATCTCATCCGCCTTGAGCACGCCCGATGCCCAGTCGATCAGCGGCTCGGCGGGCTGGCCGAGCAGTGCGGCGGGTGCGTGCACTGCTCGGCCGGTCATCGTTACTCCACTAGAAGCTGTGTTCGGGCCCGGGGTAAGTGCCCCGGGCTACCTCATCAGCGTAGGCCGCCGCGGCGCTGCGCAGTTCATCGCCGACATTGCCGAACCGCTTGACGAACTTGGCGGTCTTGCCACTGGTGTATCCGGCCATGTCCTGCCAGACCAGTACCTGCGCGTCGGTTTCCACGCCGGCGCCGATGCCGACGGTGGGGATGGTCAGCTTGCGGGTGGCCTGTGCGGCCAGCTCGGCCGGCACCATCTCCATGACCACGGCGAACGCGCCCGCCTCCTGTACCGCGATGGCGTCGGCGATGAGCTGCTCGGCGCCGTCGCCGCGACCCTGCACGCGGAACCCGCCGAGGGTGTTGACGCTCTGCGGGGTGAACCCGATGTGCGCCATCACCGGGATGCCGGCCGAGGTGATCAGCGCGATCTGCTCGGCGACCCGCTCGCCGCCCTCGAACTTCACCGCCTGCGCCTGGCCCTCCTTCATGAACCGGGTCGCGGTGGCCAGCGCCTGCTGCGGCGAGGACTCGTAGGTGCCGAACGGCAGGTCGGCCACCACCAGCGCGTGCGGTGCGCCGCGCACCACGCCGCGGACCAGCGGGATGAGCTCGTCCACGGTGATCGGCACGGTGGTGTCGTAGCCGTAGACCACGTTGGCCGCGGAGTCGCCGACCAGCAGCACCGGGATGCCTGCTTCTTCGAACAGCCGAGCCGAGGAGTAGTCGTACGCGGTGAGCATGGCCCAGCGCTGACCGTCGGCCTTCATCTGCTGCAGGTGGTGCACCCTGGTCTTGCGCATAGCCTTCTTGGGCTCGGCGGGTGCGGCACCGTAGGCAGGGGTTTCCGAATCGGATGCGGACATCTTCGTCCCTTTCGTCTGGTGTCTCCTCGGGGCCCATTCGGGTCCCCGGGTTCGTCTGACGAAGTCCAGTGTGCCAGCTGTCACCAGGCCGTATTAAGGGATGCGAGCCATGCGATTGATCACATCAGGCGGCTGACCGGGGGTGGTTCGGGGCGTCTGACCGGTGCGTTGTCCCTGTCGAGCCGTCGAGCTGCCACTATCAGTGGATGGCTTTGGTTCGGAGTGGGCGCGGTGCGCTGGTGGTGGCGGTGCTGGCGTCGATGGTGGCGGGGTGCACGATCAATGGTCATCCGACGGGGCCGATGCCTGCCTCGCCGGCCGAGTTGACGAAGTTCTACTCGCAGACCGTCCAGTGGGGGACCTGCACCGGGTTCGGCTCCCAGGACGATCGTTTCGCACCCAACGCGCAGTGCGCGCGGATCACCGTGCCGGTCGACTATGCCGCCCCGGACGGGCCGACCGCGCAGATCGCCGTCTCGCGGATCAAGGCGACCGGCAAGCGGATCGGCTCGCTGCTGATGAACCCCGGCGGCCCGGGCGAATCGGGCCTGACCATGTCGGCGCTCGGCAACAAGACCCCGCTCGCCGACCGGTTCGATCGGGTCGGCTTCGACCCGCGTGGCGTCGGCTCCTCGACCCCGGCCATCGTCTGCGAGACCGCGCAGGAGCAGGACGCCGAGCGTGCCGAACCGCAGAAGGACAACACGCCCGAGGGCATCGCCGCCGCGGAGAACGAGAACAAGCAGTACGCGGACCGCTGCACCGAACGCACCGGCAAGGACTTCCTCGCCCGCGTCGGCACCCGCGAGGTGGTGCAGGACATGGACGTGATGCGCGCGGCGCTCGGCGACGCGAAGCTCAGCTACCTGGGTTACTCGTACGGCACCAAGATCGGTTCGGCGTACGCGGAGAAGTTCCCGGACCACGTGCGCGCCCTCGTCTTGGACGGCGCCATCGACTCCTCGCAGGACCCGGTGCAGGAATCGCTGCGCCAGGCGGAGGGCTTCCAGAAGGTGTTCGACGCCTACGCCGCGGACTGCACGGGCAAGAAGGACTGCCCGCTCGGCACCGACAAGACGCAGACCGTGCAGCGGTTCCGCACACTGGTGAACCCGTTGTGGGACAAGCCCGTAGCGACCACCGACCCGCGCGGACTCAACTACAGCGACGCGCTCACCGGCGTGCGCCAAGCCCTCTACACCAACGATCTGTGGCCGGTGCTCACCCTCGGCCTCTCCGAACTGCGCGACGGCCGCGGCGACACCCTGCTGCAACTGGCCGACCTGTACGACGGCCGCCGCGACGACGGCACCTACAGCAACACCACCGACGCGTTCACCGCCATTCGCTGCGTGGACGATCCGCGGATCAGCGACCGCGGCATCACCGCCAAGCAGGACGTCGAATACCGCAAGGCGGCACCGTTCCTCGACGACGGCCGCGGCACCGGCGCGGCCCCGCTGGACCAGTGCACGGCCTGGCCGGTGCCGAACACCAGTGAGCCGCACCGGATCACCGTGACCGGGCTGCCGAAGGTGGTGGTCGTGTCGACCACCGAGGATCCGGCGACGCCGTACCAGGCGGGTGTGGACCTGGCGTCGCAGCTCGGGGCCTCGCTGCTGACCTACAAGGGCAATCGGCACACGATCGCGTTGTCGGGTGGCTCGTCGTGCGTGGACGACGCGGTGATCGACTACTTGGTCGACCTCACCGACCCGGAGCCGGGCCTCACTTGCTGAGCGAACGGGCCGTGATGTCTTTTTCGCACAACAAGCACAGCACACTCAGCGTGTATGTAACACGGATTTAACGCCGGGTGCTTACTCTCGCGGACATGGATCGCCAGAAGGAATTCGTGCTGCGGACGCTCGAAGAGCGGGATATCCGCTTCGTGCGGCTCTGGTTCACCGACGTGTTGGGTTACCTGAAGTCCGTTGCCATCGCTCCCGCCGAGCTAGAGGGCGCTTTCGAGGAGGGCATCGGCTTCGACGGCTCGGCCATCGAGGGCTTCGCCAGGGTCTCGGAGGCCGACATGGTCGCCCGGCCGGATCCGTCCACCTTCCAGGTGCTGCCGTGGGCTACGAGCAAGGGCCACCAGCATTCCGCGCGGATGTTCTGCGACATCACCATGCCCGACGGCTCGCCGTCCTGGGCCGACCCGCGGCACGTGCTGCGTCGTCAGCTGAACAAGGCGGCCGACGTCGGCTTCAGCTGCTACGTGCACCCGGAGATCGAGTTCTTCCTGCTGGAGAACGGCCCGGTCGACGGCTCGCAGCCGATCCCGGCCGACTCCGGCGGCTTCTTCGACCAGGCCGTGCACGATTCGGCGCCCAACTTCCGTCGCCACGCGATCGACGCGCTCGAGTCGATGGGCATCTCGGTGGAGTTCAGCCACCACGAGGGCGCGCCCGGCCAGCAGGAGATCGACCTGCGCTACGCCGACGCGCTGTCCATGGCCGACAACGTGATGACCTTCCGCTACCTGATCAAGGAAGTGGGCATCGACGAGGGCGTGCGCGCGACGTTCATGCCCAAGCCGTTCGCCCAGTACCCGGGCTCGGCGATGCACACGCACATGAGCCTGTTCGAGGGCGAGGCGAACGCCTTCCACGATCCGGACGACCCGATCAACCTGTCCAGCACCGCGCGCGCCTTCATCGCGGGCATCCTGGAACACGCGCCGGAGATCAGCGCGATCACCAACCAGTGGGTGAACTCCTACAAGCGGCTCATCCACGGTGGCGAAGCGCCGACCGCGGCCTCGTGGGGCCGGTCGAATCGATCCGCGCTGGTGCGGGTGCCGATGTACACGCCGAACAAGTCCTCCTCGCGCCGCGTCGAGATCCGCAGCCCAGACTCGGCCTGCAACCCCTATCTGACCTTCGCCGTGCTGCTCGCGGCCGGTCTGCGCGGCATCGAGAAGGGTTACACGCTGCCGCCGGAGGCCGAGGACGACGTGTGGTCGCTGACCGTCGCCGAGCGGCGCGCGATGGGCTTCCGTGAGCTGCCCGGCACGCTGGACGAGGCGTTGCAGGCGATGGAGCGGTCCGAACTGGTCGCCGAGACGCTCGGTGAGCATGTGTTCGACTTCTTCCTGCGCAACAAGCGCCGGGAGTGGGCGGACTACCGCAGCCAGGTGACGCCGTACGAGCTCAAGGAATACCTCGGCCTGTAGCGAAAGCCGCGGTTCTGCAACCGAACGTATGTCCAGGTGCGGGCGAGTCGTTGACCTCCAGCATGTAATTTGAGACCTATGGTCCGGCCACCGTCTGCCCGCTCCGCTGTCCCCGGCGTCGGTCGGCTCGGACTCCTCGAGCCCTCCGCCGCTGCCTCGCTGCACGAATTGGGCTGGGACAACGTCGAAAGTATCCCCGTGCTGTGGGCGCTGTCGCGCGCGCCCGACGCCGATCTGGCGTTGAACACGCTGGTCAAGCTGCGTGAGCGGATGGAAAACGATTGGGCCGCACTGGATTCGGCGATCCGCGCGGAAACGGCGTTGCGTGGCAGGCTGTTCGCGTTGGTCGGCGCGTCCAGCGCGTTCGCCGACCATCTTGTCGTCGACCCGGCGGCCTGGCAGATCCTGCGCCGCAAGGACCTGCCGACCCGCGACGAACTGATCGCCGACCTGCTCGACGCGGTGCATGCGGTACCGGAGGAGGGGCCCAACGCGGGTCCGTTGCTGTTCCGGGCCGGTGAGTCGGGTCCCGAGGTGGTCGCGCTGCTGCGCAAGCGTTATCGCGATCAGCTGATGCTGCTGGCGGCGCTCGATCTCGCCGCGACCGTCGAGAACGAACCGGTACTGGCGTACCAGGTGGTCGGTCGGCATCTGACCGCGCTGGCCGATGCCGCGCTCACCGCGGCACTGTCGGTGGCGGTGGCCCGGGTGTGCAAGGACGGCCCCGTGCCGGTGCGTCTCGCGGTGATCGCGATGGGCAAGAGTGGCGCGTGCGAGCTGAACTACGTCAGCGATGTCGACGTGGTGTTCGTCGCGGAACCCGCCGATGCCACCGCGACCCGGCTGGCGGCCGAGATGATGAGCGTCGCCAGTGCGGCCTACTTCGAGGTCGATGCGGCGCTGCGGCCGGAGGGCAAGGCGGGTGCGCTGGTGCGCACGCTGGATTCGCATGTCGCCTACTACAAGCGCTGGGCGCGGACCTGGGAGTTCCAGGCGCTGCTGAAGAACCGGCCGATGACCGGTGACCTGGAGCTCGGCGAGGAGTACAAAGCCGCGCTGATGCCGATGGTGTGGACCGCCTCCGAGCGACCCGACTTCGTGGCCGACGTGCAGGCGATGCGGCGCCGGGTGGAAGATCTGGTCCCCGCCGATATGCGCGAGCGCGAGCTGAAGTTGGGGCACGGCAGCCTGCGTGACGTCGAATTCGCCGTCCAGCTCCTGCAATTGGTGCACGGGCGGGTGGACGAGTCGCTGCACGTGCAGGGCACCGTCGAGGCGTTGACGGCGTTGGCCGCGGGCGGCTACATCGGTCGCGACGATGCCGCGAATCTCACTGCGTCGTACGAGTTCCTGCGATTGCTCGAACACCGTCTGCAACTGCAACGGTTGCGGCGCACGCACACCCTGCCCGCCTCGGACGACGAGGAGGGCATGCGCTGGCTGGCCCGCGCCGCACACATCCGGGCCGACGGCAGGCAGGACGCGGTCGGGGTGCTCGGCAACGAGATCCGCCGAAATGCCGTGCGGGTGCGGCGATTACACGCCAAGTTGTTCTACCGTCCGCTGCTCGAATCGGTGGTGAAGCTGGAACCCGAAGCGCTGCGGCTCAGCCCCGAAGCGGCGGTGCGGCAGTTGGCCGCGCTGGGTTACCAGGCGCCCGAACATGCTCTCAGCCACCTGAAGGCGCTCACCGGTGGGGTGTCGCGCAAGGGCCGGATCCAGGCGCTGCTGCTGCCGACCTTGCTCGAATGGCTCGGCGAGACACCGAATCCCGACGCGGGCCTGCTCGCCTACCGGCGGGTGTCGGAGGGGCTCGGCGATCAGACCTGGTTCCTGCGCGAGCTGCGTGACGAGGGTGCGATCGCGCAGCGGTTGATGATCGTGCTCGGGTCCTCGGAGTATCTGCCGGATCTGCTGATCAACGCGCCGGACACCATTCGCATGTATGCCGACGGGCCGGGCGGTCCGTTGCTGCTCAGTCCGCAGCCGGAAGATGTTGCGCGCGGGATCATGACGGCCGCGGCGCGCTATGACGATCCGAAACGTGCGGTGGGCGCGGCACGTTCGCTGCGTAGACACGAGCTGGCCCGCGTCGCGTCGGCGGATCTGCTCGGCATGCTCGACGTCAAACAGGTCTGCCGTGCGCTGTCCTCGGTGTGGGTCGCGGTGCTGGAAGCCTCACTCGCGGCGGTGATTCGGGCGAGCGAGGCCGAGATGGGTGCGCCCGCGCCCGCCGACTTCGCGGTGATCGGGATGGGCAGGCTCGGCGGTAAGGAACTCGGTTACGGATCCGACGCCGATGTGCTGTTCGTCTGCGATCCGAGGCCGGGGGAGGACGAGACCAAGGCCGTGAAGTGGGCGAACAGCGTAGCCGACCGGGTGCAGAAGTTGCTCGGCGCGCCAAGCACCGACCCGCCGCTGTTGGTGGACGCTGGGCTGCGGCCGGAGGGACGCAATGGTGCGCTGGTCCGCACGCTGGCCGCGTACGCCGCCTACTACCAGCAGTGGGCGCAGTCCTGGGAGGTGCAGGCGCTGCTGCGGGCCCATCAGGTCGCGGGCGACCAGCAGCTCGGCGTGCGCTTCCTGCACATCATCGATAAGGTGCGCTACCCCGAGGGCGGCGTATCGAATGAAGCGGTGCGTGAGATCCGCCGGATCAAGGCCCGCATCGACGCGGAACGACTACCCCGCAATGCCAATCCGGCTACCCACACCAAGTTGGGTCGCGGTGGCCTTGCTGATATCGAGTGGACGGTGCAGCTGATGCAGCTGCGCTATGCGCACGACGTGCTCGGCTTGCACAACACCTCGACGCTGGAGTCGCTGGACGTCATCGAGGAGACCAAGCTGCTCGAGGCCGCCGATGTGGCGTTGCTGCGAGATGCCTGGCTGACCGCGACCAAGGCACGCAATGCGCTGGTGCTGGTTCGGGGCAAACCTGCGGACCAGTTACCCGGGCCGGGGCGGTTGTTGTCCGCCGTCGCGCGCGTAGCGGGGTGGCCCAACGACGACGGTAGCGAGTTCCTGGATCACTACATGCGCGTGACCCGTCGCGCAAAAGCGGTGGTGGAGCGCGTCTTCGGCCAGTAGGGGGCAGCCGCACCCGGCACGCTGAGTGCGTGCCGGTGCGCGGATCACCGGCTCGTGCGCTGAGGTTTGCGGCAACAGCCGCACATCCTCTGATTTCCCGCACACCGACTTGCCGCCCTGACACGTGTGCGTTTGCCAGAAGGTGTGCGGCTGCGGGG
Source organism: Nocardia sp. CA-128927 (assembly GCF_050955855.1). Lineage (NCBI taxonomy): Bacteria > Bacillati > Actinomycetota > Actinomycetes > Mycobacteriales > Nocardiaceae > Nocardia > Nocardia sp. CA-128927. The sequence goes on from NZ_CP192087.1 coordinate 3,216,044, forward strand.
ATAGGGCGGCCGCCGTGGTCGCGCAGGCTGGGTGCTGAGGTGCTGGGGCGAACCGCTGACGCACACCTTCTGATTTCCCGCACAGCGAATCGCCGCCCTGACACGTGTGCGTTTGTCAGAAGGTGTGCGGCTGCGGAGATAGGGCGGCCGCTGTGGTCGCGAGGCTGGGTGCTGTGCGTGTGGTTCGGGAGCTGCGGTGGATCGGCCGCTGCGACGCCCCGGCACGAGGCGTTAGTTCGCGATCGATGGCGCGGGCTCGATGAGCAAACCTGTTCGCTCGGCGCGCTTTTCACCCCACTCGTAGAGCGCCGTGAGCGCTGGAACGAGGGTCCAGCCTTCGTCGGTGAGGTCGTATTCGACCTGCGGCGGCACGGTGTCGAAGACGGTGCGGCGGACCAACCCGTCCGCCTCGAGCTCGCGCAACTGCTGGACGAGCATCTTCTCGCTGGTCGTCGGCATCAGGCGGCGGAGTTCGCCGTAGCGTCGTACGCCCTCCTTGAGGTGGGCGAGGATCACCGGCTTCCACTTGCCGCCGATCAGGTCGACGGTCACCTCCACCGCGCAGTGGTAGCGCTTCTCCGGCATTGCAGGCCTTTCGGGTACTCACCAAAAAGTGCGTTCTTGTAACACTGTAATCATCGCGATTCCATGGATGGGAGTACCGCATCCCTACTGCAGACATGGAGCCCGAATCCCTATGAAGGTCATCGTTTTCGACCGTTTCAAGCCCGGCGTGACCTTGGCGACCATCAACCCGTACCTGCCCGAGGAGGTCGCCAATGTGTGGCGGCTGTGGAAGGCGGGGATCGTGCGGGAGAACTACGCGCGCGCCGACGAGCCGGGCGTGGTGATCGTGTTCGAGGTGGACAGCGTCGAGGAGGCGCAGAAGTACGTCGCCGACTTCCCGCTCACCAAAGCCGGATACCTGGAGTGGACCTACGTCCCGGTGCAGGCCCCGCTGCCACTGGAGGCGCTGATGGATCCGAAGGTCGACGTCGCCGAGCCCTACGACCGGACCAAGTGAGGGCGTTCCCATGCGAAACGCCTTCGGACTCAGCATCCCGCAAACCGTCGCGGACGCCTGCAAGCCCACGCGGATGGCGTTGGTGATCTACGACATGCAGGTCGGCATCGTCGGTCAGATCCCCGACGGCGACAAGATCGTGCAGGCCTGCGTTCGGCTGCGAGATGCCGCGCGGGCCAGTGGGTTTCGGGTCTTCTACACCCGGCATGTGTCGCTGCCGATCGCCGCGTCCGGTGTGTCGCAACTGCGCACCGCCATGCAATGGCAGCGGGTGGACGACCTGGATGAGTTGCACGCCAGCTTTCCGCAGGGTTCGCCGCAATATCAGCTCGTTCCTGAGCTGACACCCAACGCCGACGAGGTGGTCTTCGACAAGATCACCATGTCCGCCTTCGCGGCGACACCGCTCGATATCGCGTTGCGCGACTGCGGTATCGACTCCTATGCGATCGCGGGCATCGCCATGGAGGTCGGCATCGAACCGACCGTCCGGCACAGCCTCGACCTCGGCTACCTGCCGATCATGGTCACCGACGCGTGCGGCGCGGGACATCCGATGGCGGCCCAAAGATCGCATGCCACTTTAGAATTCGCGGGCGGCTCGCTGATGACCGATACCGAGTCGCTGATCGATCTGATGGACCGTTGCTGACTCCCTAGCTCACAGGCACCCCGCACGGGCAGGTTGTGTGGGGACGAGGGATGTGCCTGTGCGCTAGGGGATTACCTGCCGGTGAGTTCCTGGAACCGGTCGACGAAGGCACGAATCGCCTGCCGGTCCTCATCGAGTTCCGGATGGTGGCCGTGCTCGACGGTCACCGTCACCACGCTGCCCGCGCGCAGTCGCAGCACGTCCAGGCACGTCGGCAGTAAGGGAACATTCACGCTGCGCCCGTTGCTGCTGACGGTGATTCGTGAGGTGTACCCGAGCAGCACCGTGGTGAGTTCTTCGGCGCTCTCGACGGTGAGCGGGCCTGCGACGCGGAACTCTTCGACGTACATCAGGCCTCCTTCCGACGCTTGCGACCCATCTTAAGCAGCGGAATTCATGAATCAACGGTGCTGAGCCGTCTCGGCGAATGCCGCCGTCATGTGCCGTTGATCATGATGACCTCGGGAATTCCACGGTCGGCACACATCATCTCCACATCCGCCACCTAGGCTCGGGACATGCCGAAATGGTTGAAGCGGGTGGTGCTCGGGGTGGGCTGGTGTGCGCTGGCGGCGGGGCTCGTCGGGGTCGTGCTGTATTTCGGGGACTGGCAGCAGCGGTCGCTGGTCCTGGTGCAGTCGGGGGCGACGTACCTGATGATCGGCGCGATCGTCGGGCTGGTGATCTTCCTGATCGCGCGCGGCTGGCGCAGTGCGGGCGTGGCCGGGGTGCTGGTCGGCGTGGTGCTGTGGACGGTGGTGCCCGCGTTCGTGCCCGAGGGGCGCGCGGCCGGCGGTCCCGAGGTCATGGTGATGCAGTCCAATCTGCTGTTCGGGAAGGCGGACGTCGACGCGGTGGTGCGGGCGGTGCGGGACAACCGCATCGACGTGCTGACCGTGAACGAGTTGACGACCGCCGCGGTCGACCGGTTGGCGGCGGCGGAGCTCGGCGCGGTGCTGCCGTACTCATACGTCGAGCCGACGGCCGACGGTGGCACCGGGATCTACAGCCGATACCCGTTGCGCGACACCAAGAAATACGACGGCTTCATCCTGAATCAGGTGTCCGCGACGATGGATCATCCTGAGCGCGGACCGATCTCGGTGTTCGCCTTCCACCCCATCCCGCCATCGCTCAACTTCGCCGACTGGCTGGTGGAGATGCACAAGATCCGCGAAATCCTCGACGCGCAACAGGGTCCCGCGATCGTCGGCGCGGACTTCAACGCGACGCGCGATCACGCGGCATATCGCGAACTGCTGCACGGCCGGTTCGCCGCCGCGGCCGATCAGGTGGGTGCTGGACTGCTGCTGACATTCCCGAACGATCGGCGGTGGGGTCCGATCATCGGCATCGACCATGTCCTGCTCGCCGATGCCACGGCGCAAGAACTGCACACGCTCAGTGTTCCCGGCTCCGATCACCGCGCGTTGATCGCCAGGGTGCGGTTGAATTGATCTCGTAGGCACGGTCTGTACCGGACACCGCGCGTAGGTTTTTCGACCGTTTGTGATGCGCGCGCGGGTTGCGCGGCGATTACCGTGTGAACGCTCGGCGGCCGGGCAGCGGCCCGCCCCGAGTCCTAGTGCGCGCTGCGCGTGCACCGGTAGTCGGGGAGGCCCGTGGATGATGAGTACACAACGGCGGCGGTGGGGTGCGGTCGCCGTGCTCGCGCTGTTCGGCGCGGTATTGGCCGGATGCGGCAAAGGCGTGGATGGCCCGCCCGCACCGAAAGCGCCGAGCGCCGAGACCGTCTGGGAGGTCGCCGGATCGATGACGGCCACCGGGCCGAACGGTCCGCGCAAAGGTGTGCCGGACGCGCCACTGCAGGCGATCAACGGAGACGGCGGCAAGTACGACAAGCTCGCGCTCAACTCCATCTCCGACTTGCAGGAATTCTGGACTGCGGCCTACCCCAAGAACTTTCCCGGCACGTTCACGCCGGTGTCGATCTTCGACTCCTGGGATGCGGCGGCGCCCCGGAAGCAGGCGATCCAATTCTGTGGCGAGAGTACGTATCACGTGGTGAATGCCGCCTACTGCAGTCTCGACCACACCATCGGCTGGGATCGCGGCGTGCTGTTGCCCGCGGTGGTGGCGAAGTTCGGTGAGATGGCCGTCGTGATGGTGCTCGCGCACGAATACGGCCACGCCATTCAGGGGCAGGCCAGGCTCGCCGGTATGCGGACACCGACGTTGGTGCTGGAGCAGCAGGCGGACTGCCTGGCCGGGGTGTTCTTACGCCATGTGGCGGAAGGGGATTCGGCGCACTTCACGTTGAACACCACCGACGGACTCAACGCGGTACTCGGTGCCACGGTGGCGATTCGTGACCAGGATCCGAGCGATCCGAAGAACGCGCACGGGTCGGCGTTCGAGCGGGTGACGGCGGTACAGATCGGCTACTCCGATGGCGCGCAGGGCTGTAAGTCGATCACCACGCAGCAGATCGCGCAGCGCCGCGGCACGCTGCCGGTCTCGTTCCAGCCCGGCGAGGAATTCGCCCAGCTTCCGGTGACCGCCGAGTCGCTGAACAGCTTGAGCCAGGCTCTGAGCACCATCTTCCCGACCAGTAGAAAGCCGCAGTTCGACTATGCGGGCGTGGTCAAGAACTGCTCGAATGTCACTGCTACCGAACCGGTTTCGTACTGTCCCACCGCTAACAAGATCGGCACCGACGTGCCGGCGCTGGCCAAGCGCGGCGCACCGGCGAACGGCGAGGAGGATCCGCTCTCGGCGGCGGTGAACGGCGACTACAACGCGTTCGTCATCTTCGTGTCGCGGTACGTCCTTGCGGTGCAGAACGATCGCAAGCTCGGCCTGACCGGCGCGGAGACCGCCGGACTGCGCACGGCCTGCCTGTCCGGTGTGGTGACGACCAAGCTGAGCGAGCCGAGGAGCGACCCGCGTCTGTCCGCCGGTGACCTCGACGAGGCCGTTTCCGAGCTGCTCAGCGAAGGCCTTGCCGCCAGCGACGTGAACGGCAAGGTGGTGCCGAGCGGCTACCAACGCGTGGAGGCGTTCCGCACTGGAGTGCTGGAGGGCGAGCAGGCTTGCTTGTCCCGCTACAAGTGACCACTACACCGGCAGTGACCGCAGGGAGTTGAGCGTCGTCGCGACCGCACGCGCGGCCTCGGCTCCCTTGGTCACGAAGTGCTCGGTGAAGTAGCCGCCGTGCTCGCTGTGCTCGTGGAAGTGGTGCGGGGTGAGCACGACCGAGAACACCGGCACGTCGGTGTCCAGCTGCACCCGCATCAAGCCGTCGATCACCGCGGACGCGACGAAATCGTGCCGGTAGATGCCACCGTCCACGACCAGTGCCGCCGCGACGACCGCCGCGTACTTGCCGGAGCGCGCGAGGCGCTTGGCGTGTAGCGGGATCTCGAACGCGCCGGGCACGTCGAAGACCTCGACGGCGGCCGGGTCGTAGCCGAGATCGGCGTACTCGGCAGTGAAGCCCTCGTAGGCCTTGCCGACGATGTTGCTGTGCCAGCTGGCGCGAATGAACGCGACGGATCCGGTGGTTCCCATCCCCGAATCTTACTTGCCGGTAACGTGCGTTTCCAGCCAGTCCACCACGTCGCCGAGCACCTTGTCCTGCTCGGGTTCGTTGAAGATCTCGTGGTAGAGGCCCTCGTAGCGGATCGCGGTGAGATCCTTCGAGCCCGCGCCCTGCTCGATGAGGTCTGTGCTGGACGGTGCGGCCAGTGCGTCGGCGGTGCCGTGCATAACCAGCACCGGAACGGTGAGCTTGGCCAGTCGGCCCTTGACGAGGACGGTCGTGTTGAGAATCTCGGTGGCGGTGCGGGCCGGGAGTGCGCCGCGGTACACCAGTGGGTCGTTGTCGTATTTGCGGATTACCTCAGGGTCACGGCTGATCTGCGACGAATCCAGTTTGAGCACACCGAGATTCGGGGTGAGCCTGGTCAGGATCGGGGCGAGTGCGCGTTGTACGGCGTTGCCCGCGGAGATGTCCAGCGGCGGCGCGGAGAGCACGATGCCCGCGACGTCGATCGGCGCGCGGGTGGCCAGGTGCAGCACGATGAGGCTGCCCATCGAGTGGCCGATCAGGAAGCGGGGGACGCCGGGGTGTTCACGGGTGGCGATGTCGAGCATGGCGGCCACGTTGTCGGCGGCGCCGTCGATCGAGCCGATATTAGCCTTGCTGCCCGCGGATTTGCCGTGGCCGATGTGGTCGAGGGCGTAGACGGCGAAATCGGCGGCGGCGAGGCGCTGGCCGACGTGGACGTAGCGGCCGGAGTGTTCGGCTACGCCGTGTACCAGGACGATTACCGCGCGTGCTGGGGACTCGGGAAGCCATGCGCGCCAGGCGATTCCGCTGCCCGTGCCGTCGAATCGGCCGGTTCGGGTTTGGATCTGCGGCGCGTTCTCGGCGGTCATGCATCGGCTCCTGACGTCTGCGGCGCGGTGTTCGGCGACTGCGCGAACTGCGCGATCAGCCGCCGGTTGAACTCGATGAGTCGAGCGTAGTTCAGACGGGAGAGGCGTTCGTCGGTTCCGTGGATCGAGGCCAGGTCGCGTTCGCCGAGCACGATCGGGGCGAAGTTGCAGCGGGTGCCCGCGAGGTCGTGATAGTGCCGGGAGTCGGTGGCGCCGGGGACGATGCCGGTGGTGACGATGGTGCCGGGCACCATGGCCCTGGCGATATCCGCGATCAGCTCGAACGCCGGGCCGGGCTGGATGTTCACCGTCGGCTCGGAGGCCATGCCTTCGGCTTCGATGTGAACACCATTGTCGCGCACCACCTTCCGGCAGTGTTCCAGGACGGACCGGACCGAATCGCCGGGCAGGATGCGGAAGTTGACGAACGCCTCGGCGTGCTGGGGGAGCACGTTCGACTTCACGCCGCCCCGGATCACGGTGGGAGCGGTGGTGGTGCGCACCATTGCCTCGGTGTGCGGTCGCATCGCCATCACCCGGGCGATCACCGGTCCGGCGATACCGGCCATGCCGAGCAAGCGGCGGCGCGACGCGGGCATCGCCTGACGCAGCCGGGCCAGCATGTCGGCGGTCACCGGTGTCATCCGCAACGGCATCGGATGATCCTGGATGCGGCTCACCGCGCGGGCGATCCGGCCGACCGCGGTCTGCTTGCCGGGCATGGACGAATGGCCACCTACTTCGGTGACCGACAGTTGTACCGTCGCATAACCCTTTTCGCCGAGCATGATGTTGGCGACCGGTTGCTCGACCCCGTCGGCGACGCCCTCGGTGATCATGCCGCCCTCATCGAGCAGCAGTTCGGCGTGCACGCCGAGTTGGCGGAGGCGGTCCGCCATAAGCACCGCGCCGGTGTCGCCGAACACCTCCTCGTCGTGGCCGAAGGCCAGAAAGATGGTGTGTCGCGGGCGAATTCCATCGGCGAGGGCGGATTCGACGGCCTCCAGGATGGCCAGCACTCGGCTCTTGTCGTCGATCGCGCCACGGCCCCAGATGAATTCGTCGTCGACCACGCCCGCGAAAGGTGGATGGGTCCAACGGTGCGGATCGTCGACCGGGACCACATCTTGATGCGCGAGCAGGATCGCGGCGACGCCCTCCGGCTCGATGCCTGGCCAGCGGTAGAGCCTGCTGTAGCCGAATCGCTCCAACTCGAGCTCGGCGTGCACCAGCGGGAAGGATTGCTCGAGGTGTGCGGAGAGCTGCGTGAAGGCCGATTCGTCTGCTTCGCCCCGTTTGTCGGTGGACACCGTTGCGCAGCGCAATGCGACCGCAAGGCGCTCGGCGGTCAGGTCGTCGACAGGGTCCGTCATCGGTCAGCGGTGCGGTTCGGCAAATTCATGGACACCACTGCATTGTTCAGCATGCCGGGGTTGATCGGTATGGTCTTCTCGTTTCGCCACTTCACGATGCCCTCGGTGACCCCGCCTGGGAGGTCGGGGTTGCGCGGTGTGGTCAGCATCGGGAGCTCGAGGTGGGCCTCGGTCACGGTGACCGGGGCGAAGGCGGGGGTGTGCGACCAGACGTCGTCGACGACGTCGGTGATCCGCACGCCGATCCGGTGGCCCGCCGGGATCGGCCAATCCTGGGCCAGCAGGCGGACTTCGGCGGTGTCGCCGGTGACCGGGGCGATGCCTCGGGTGATGACGGTGGCCAGTTGGTCGGGCCCGATGTCGTAGATCTCCACGGCGACCGTGGCATTGGTGGGTCCGCTCACGTGCAAGGATACGGAGGGCAAGCCGGACAGGTGCTGGTCCTGAGCCAAAGGTTCGGAGACGGACCAGAATTCGCGATCCGGTCCGGGCAGCAGGCCGCGATCGGTGTAGCCGCCGGGGCGCAGCTCGACCGGGACCCGGGTGGAATCGGTGGGCGGCCACGCGGTTTCGGCACGCCAGCGGCCGTCGAACTGGCCCACCGTGATCCGTGGTCCGGGCACCTGGACGTCGCGGCCCGCGACGTGCTTGTCGAAGAAGGCGAGCAGCTCGGTGTCGAAATGCGGTGTGTCGCACTTGTCGTGGCAGGTGCGGTGGCCCCACTGGCCGAACCATGCTTTGTGCTCGCCGGGGCCGAGGCCGTTCCACAGGTCGAACACCCGGTAGGGGCGGGTGTTGTAGTCGACGAAGCCCTGGCCGAGGAACAGCGGAATCGTGTTGCCGCGCAACCGGGGAACGAGGTCGCGGTCGCGCCAGAAGGGGGAGTTGCCGTCGTGGTTGGTCATGTCGGCCAGGTACTGCTGATAGCACTGCAGCGGCAATTGAGCCGCGTCGGCTTGGTATTCGGGTGAATCGTCCGGGCGGGCCGGGGTCGACGCGATCAGCAGGTGCTCCAGACCCGCCAAATCGGCTGGGCGCACGCCGTTCTCGGTGATCGGCTTGCCGGAGAACTTCCACGAGACACTTTGCATGTACAGGTACGAGTACGGGTCGACTACCGGCTCGAACGCCGCAACGGCCGCCAAGCCCTTCGGCTTCGTCGCCAGACCCATCAGACCCGTCCACGCCTCATAGGAGACACCGAACATGCCCACCTTGCCGGTGGACCACGGCTGGTTCGCGGACCATTCCACCGCGGTCGCGACATCGGATCGTTCACCGGGTCCGCCGAAATCGGGGCAACCGGAGGAGCCGCCGAAACCGCGCAGATCCACGATGACGTAGGTGTAGCCGGCCCGCAGGAACATGTCGGCCTGCAGGTTGTCGGTCGACGGACCGCCGCTCAGCCGTGGTTCGCTCAGATACGCCAGGTGAGCGCGGTACGGGCTGACGGTCAGGACCACCGGAGTCCGCACATCGTCGGCGATACCGGCCGGCCGCACGATGTCCGCATGCAAGCGAGTGCCGTCCGGCGCATCGATGAACGCCTGCCTCCACTGAAACGGCACCGCCAGCGGCTCGGCCGTAGCACTCACCGGTGTGGCCACAGCCAGCAAAAGCAGCAGCCCACACAGGGCGCGCAGCAGGACGGTTCGTTCGCTCACCATAGGACTATCGAGTGTGCCCGGACGACCGTCCAGCCCCTGGAACCGGGGTAGTCCGTTTCCAGGTTCACCGGGCGTTGAGCAGTCTGGCGGAGACCGCGAGCCGCGTTGCCTGCCGAGCTGTTGCCGAGCCGCCGGGCGGATGCCATCCGGTGTTCACTCCCGCCCGCGAGCATGGGCGGTATGCCGGATGCTGCGGATGTGCTTGGCAGTGCGTCCGTGGACGCGCTCGCGGTGGGGACGATCTCCCTCGCGCTGTTCGCCGCGCTCTTGTTCGCCGTGTCGGCCGCGTTGCAACAGGGGGCTGCGCGACAGGCGGCGACGGAAGCCACGCAAGGTCGGTTTCTGGTGATCGTGGGGATCGCTCGTCGGCTGATCACCGATCGAAGGTGGTTGGCCGGGCAGGGTGCGAATGTGGCCGGGTTCGTCGTGCATGCGGTGGCGTTGCGGCTCGGGGCGATCGCGGTGGTGCAGGCGCTGCTTGTGGTGCAGTTGCTGTTCGCGCTGCCGTTCGCGGCGGCGCGGCGCAAGCGGGCGTTGCTCGGGCGAGATTGGGCGGGCACGGTTTTCGTGTGTGGCGGGCTGATTCTGCTGGTCGGGCAGAGTGCGCCCGGGCACGCGGATGTGCGGCCGCAGCTGTTGCCCGGTGTGGGTGCGGGGGTGTTCGTTGCGATCATCACGCTGATCGCGATCTCGCGACTGACGCACTCGACTCAGTTGCGCTCGGCACTGGTGGCGGTCGCGGCGGGCTGTTGTTTCTCGACCACGGCGGTGCTGGTGGTCGTCGCGACATCGGCGTTGCCCCACCTGAGCTGGGCGTTGCTCGGCATCCCGGTGTCCACTGTGCTCGGCGGTCTTCTCACTCAGGAGGCTTACGCCCGCGGATCACTTCCCACCGCGCTCACCGCGATGACGATCACCGACCCGGTCCTCAGCTACACGGCCGGGCTGACCCTGTTCGCGGTGACCATCCACCCGCGCCCGGTTCTGCTGGTCCTCGCGGCCGCGCTGGTGATCACCGGGATTGCACTGCTCGCGAATTCGCCGACCCTGCACGACGAACTGGACCAGACCCACTCGAAACCGCCGAATCAACCGGCGTACGAGGGTGTTACGTAGCTCCGGTAGGCGGGTGTTTCCAGGCCTCCCTGGCCGGCTCGCCAGTTTGTCGGGTTTGCCGCCATCATGTCCCGTTGGGCGGCGGTCAGGCTGTGCGGGCGGGGGAGTCGTAGTCGGCGTAGAGGGCTAACATGCCTGCGACGGTGGCTGACCAGGGGAAACGTTCTGCGGCTGAGCGGGCGGCGTGGCGGCGTTGGGGGGCGGGGACGGCGAGGAGGTCGCGGACGCCGTTGGCCAGGCCGTGCGGGGAGCCGTCGGAGACGATGCCGGAGCCGGGTGCGCCGACGAGTTCGCCTGCGGCGCCTGCGTCGGGGACGACCACGGGGGTGCCGCAGGCGAGGGCCTCCAGGACGGCGAGGCCGAAAGTTTCGGCGGGGGAGGGGAATACCGCGATGTCGGCTTCGGCGACCAAGTTTGCCATGGTGGCGCGGTCGGTGAGGTGGCCGTGGAAGACCACCGGGAGGCCGGCGGCGAGACGTTCGAGGCGGGGCCGCAGCGGGCCATCGCCGATGACGGCCAGTTCGCAGTGCAGACCGGACTCGACCAGGACGCGCACCGCCTCGATGGCGCGTTCGGCCCGCTTCTCCTTCGACAGCCTGCTCACCAGCACCAGACGTATGGGTTCGTTTGCGGCCCATGGTGTTTCGTCCGCAGGTTCGACCGGGCGGAACGTGGTCAGATCGACACCGAGCGGAACGCGCCGCACATTGGTCGCCCCGATGCGCGCGAACTCCGCCGTCGCGAAACTCGAAGTGACCACCACCTTTTCGGCACGCACACAGAGCCGACGGTTGGCCAGATCGGCCGCCGTGATCAGCGGGAAGCCGGGTGGGACGCGAGTACGCAAGATGGCATCGATCCGTTCGTGCGAGAACAGCACCAGCGGCACACCCGCCCCCCGCGCCCACGGCGCAAGCCACCGAACACTCAACTTGTCACTGCACTCGAGCACATCCGGCCGCAACCGATCAAGAACCGCCCGTGTCCGCCGCGCGGTCAACACGTGATACCCGCCCGCCCCGAACTTGGGGCTGTGCACGGTGATCCGCCGCCCCGACCCAGTCAGCTCATCCCCATCAGCCGGTCCAGGAACCACCAGCACCCGGCTATGCCCAGCCGCAAGATACCCACGACCGATCTCGTCCAGGCAGGTGCGTAGTCCCCCGGACGCGGGGGTGTAGAAGTTCGCGATCTGCACGATTCGCATCAGTTGACCGCCGATCCGACGAGTTCCGCGTAGGTGGTGGCCTGTGCACCTGCTTGTAGGGCGGCGTCGATGGCGCGCAAGGTGGCGTGGCGTAGGCCGGGGCGGTGGAGGTCGTCGGGGTGGAGGGCGAGGCGGACGAGGCCGCCGCGGGCTGCGTTGTGGCGGGCCATGGTTTCCAGCATGGTGGCGCCGAAGCGTTCGGACCAGCCGCCGCCGGGGCGGTGGGAGAGGGCGAAGCCGCGGTGTCGGCGGCCGGTGCGCAGGTCCTTTGCACCGAAGTGGTCGGTGGTGTGGGTGAAGCCTGCGGCGCGCAAAGCCTGTTCGGCCGCGGGTGAGGCCAGCCAACCGGGCGGCGTGAAACCCGTTGTGGAAAGCCCGGATTCACCCATCACCTCGGTGGCGGCCCGCAGCTTGGCGGCCGCCTCGTCGGTATCGAGGGCGGCGAACTCGGCGGCACCGCGCGCCACCGCGCGCCCGAGGGTTCGCCGCGGCCACCCACCTTCGGGCCCGGCCCGATGCAACCATCCGTGCACCATGATCTCGTCACCACCGGCACGACGCTCCCGCAGGAAACTCGCGTAATCCGGCCGCTCAGCCAACGACGCCCCACACCACGGCCCAGGAATCACCAGCAACGACACCGGAATCCCGAATCCGTCAGCATCAGCACACCACCGCGCCGTCGCCGCCGCACTCGCCGGCGCGACGTCATGGACGCTCACCACCAACCGCGCACACACGCACCGCAAACTAACACCGCCCGGTGGCCACCAGCTGAACAGCGCGGTGCCGCTACCCAACGGATCAGTACCGACCCCAACACCCCACCGAACAGCACATCACGCTCCGATCACCCCCAATTCACCACAGCCCGTCCTACTCGGTATGCCGCCACCCGCTGTCGCAGGCCCAGCTGCTGCCAGACCACCACCACCCCTCGATGCGACGACATCGCAGCGCTTTCACCCGCCACCATGTCCCACTCGGTGCGCCGCCAGCGCCCGGTCTGTTCGCCGAACGGGACATGGTGGCGTGGCTACTCGCGGCGATTTGCCGCCGTCATGTCCCGTTCGGTGAGCCGCGGCGTCGGCACTGGTGAAGGTTATGTATTCGGTGAGTGCGCTATTCCCCGTGTAGCTGTGCGGGTCTGCTCCGGCGTCAGCCACTGGCTGGCTTGCACATCGCCAAGCTGACGCTGAGGGTGCCAGGTCAGTGAAAGTCGTGTCGGCGATGGAAGCGTCCGACGAATCCGCCGCAATGCACCGGATTTAGGCGTTCGGCTCGCTGAGCCGCAACACCCGAGTCGACGCGCGCTGAACGAGGTCGAGCTGACCAAGTCGGTTGGGGCGAAGCGGTGTCAGGCTTGTGCGGAGGACGCCGCCAGATTCTGACTTGGCACGACGGACAGTCCGCGGCGGGTCACTCGCATCCGTAAACCGTTGGTGCGAATCATGATCCAGCCGACTGCGGCGGCTGCGCATGTGGATACCGCGCCGCAGGCGAGCAGGCCGATTCGCGGGCCCCACTGTTCGGTGACCCAGCCGATGATCGGTGCGCCGACGGGAGTGCCCCCAATGAAGACGATCATGTGCAGCGACATCACACGGCCTCGCATCGTCGGTTCGGTGGCCAACTGGATCGTGGAGTTGCTCGACGTGAGGAAGGTGAGCCCGAGCAGACCCACGGTTGTCAGCATCGCCGCGAACAGCCAGTAGTTCGGAGCGAACGCCGTCACGGACTCGAGGACACCGAAGCCGAAGGCGGTGCCGACCAGCAGGCGCATTCGCACCTGCCGGCGCCGCGAGGCCAGTAACGCGCCCACCAATGCTCCCACCGCCAGCGCCGTGTTGAGCCGTCCGTAGCGCCCGGCGTCGATATGGAAGACGTGATACGCGAAACCCGATAGCACGGTCGGGAAGTTGTATCCGAACGTGCAGACGAACCCCACCAGCACCAGCGGTCCGATGAGGTCCGGACGCGCAGCGACGTAGCGCAAACCTTCGCGCAGTTGTCCCTTCTGGCGGGGCACCTGCGGCACCGGCCGCAGCTGTGCGGGCCGCATCAGCAGCAACCCGCCGACCACCGCTATGAAGGAGAAAGCGTTGATTGCGAACGCCCACCCGGTACCGACCGCCGCGATCACCGCACCTGCCACCGCCGGCCCGGTCATCGACGCGGTCTCGAAGTTCACCGCGTTGAGGCTGACCGCATTGCGCAGTTGTTCTTGGCCGACCATTTCCGCGACGAACGTCTGCCGGGTGGGGCTGTCCACTACCGTGACCAGCCCGAGTAAGAAGGCCAGCAGGTAGACGTGCCAGACGTGCACCGACCCGGTGAGTGTCAGGATCGCGAGCACAGTGGCCAGTAGACCCATGGAGCTCTGGGTGAGCATCAGCAACCGTCGCTTGCTGAAGCGGTCCGCGATCACTCCGCCGTAGAGGCCGAACAGTAGTACCGGCAAGAACTGCATGGCGATGGTGATCCCGACAGCAAACGAACTGCCGGTCAGGTTGAGTACCAACCAATCCTGGGCGATGCGCTGCATCCAGGTCCCGGTGTTGGAGACCACTTGTCCGGCGAAGTAGTAGCGGTAGTTGCGGACGGCGAGTGAGGCGAACATGCCGCCCGCGCGGCGGGAAGGTTGCACGACCGGGGCGGCGGTGCCCGCGATGTCCTCGTCGGCTGCGCGGGCTATCTCGTCGTCGTCGCAGGTGGTGTCGAAGAGAGCCGAGGTATTGCGGGCAGAGCTATCGCGTGCGGAGGCGCTGCGGTCGTGATCATTGCGGCGGCAGTCACCGCGGACAGGGTCTTCCGTGTGAGCGATGTCCGGGTCGTATTCGCCGTCTCGGATCGTCGAGCTCACTGCTATCTCCCCTGGTGTTTGAATCCCTTGGTGTTCGGCTGGTTGGAATGGTGGCGAACGACCCAAAAGCCCACGGGTAAAACCACATTCGCAGTCTCCCGGGCCCTGATGCTGCCCCCACCCCCGGACCTGGCCGACCACAACTGGCGACACCTTCAAACTAATCGATGAGGTTGCCTCAACGGGGCGGACGCCTGGCCTTCAGCCCAATCACACTGGTACGACCCGGCAGCCACCGAGGCGCGGCTGGACACCCATGACCGCGCAGCGCTCCGGGCTGTGGATTCCGGGACGGTTGAACGTCGCAATCAGATAGGTTCGATACCGGCTTTTTCGCGATGTGCGTGGTGGCGTCGTGGGCGCTGCGACCGGCGAGCCGCAAACTCGGCGCGCGGGTGTTCCGCGATTACGGACGTGCACCGGAGATGCCGACCGGAGTGCTGTCGGCGGCGTAGAAATGCGGCGTCGAAAATGGCCCGTCGTTCCAGCGAACGACGGGCCATTCGCATTCGCTATGGATGTTGCGAAGTGCTCGGGGCTACAACATGATTCGCCTGGTGTCTGAGGCGCGGCGGCGTATGATCGGGCCAGTGCGAGCGCCCGGGGGAAGAATGAACGAGCCGGTGACCGCGGACTGGGAACAGTTCGTTCAAGCACTGGCGCAGTGTCTGTCTGAGCTACCTTCGCGCGCGACGTTGATCATCGCCGCGCCCGGAAATCGGTACGTCCAGTTCATGCAATACGACATCAAATTGTCTGCCGAGCTGGCCGGTAATCATTATCTGACGCAGCCCATTCCGGACGACGCCGCGCAGGAGTTACGCGACCTCGGCTGGAACGAGCCGATGCTGCGCCGCGAGGTCGACAACTGGACCAGGACCATGTTCTGGCCCATCTCCACCAGCAGCCTGGTCGAATTCGCCCGCTCGGTCGCCATCGGTTTGCACGACGCGCTGGGCGTGGCCGAGCCGGTGGAATTGCGGGCCATGGGTTGGACCGAGGCGTCCGGTGATTTGGATCTCACCGTCCTCGGATCGATGGCCAGGCGCGGTTGGAATTGACGCCTCAGCGACGGTAATGCACCCCGCCGGGGCAGGCGTGGCGGAACTCGCACGACGTGGGCACTATCCTGAGTGGCATGGCAGCAGGTAAGCCCACCAAGGAAGCGAAGGCCGCGGCGAAAGCGGCCCGCAAGCAGCAGTCGAAAGAGCGCAGGCAGCAGCTCTGGCAGGCGTTCCAGATGCAGCGCAAGGAAGACAAGCTGCTGCTGCCGTTGATGATCGGCGCCTTGCTCGGCATCACCGCCGTCTTCCTGGTCATCGGCCTGATCTTCGGTCTGACCTGGTTCCTCGTCCCGCTCGGCGTGGTGCTCGGCGCGCTGGCCGCGTTCATCATCTTCGGTCGACGGGTGCAGAAGAGCGTCTACAGCAAGGCCGAGGGCCAGGCGGGCGCGGCGGCCTGGGTGCTGGACAACCTGCAGGGCAAGTGGCGGGTGTCCAACGGCATCGCCGCGACCACCCAGCTCGACGCGGTGCACCGGGTGATCGGCCTGCCCGGCGTGGTGCTGGTCGCCGAGGGCGCCCCGCAGCGCGTGAAATCGCTGCTCGCGCAGGAGAAGAAGCGCACCGCCCGGCTCATCGGCGACACCCCCATCTACGACGTCGTCATCGGCAACGACGAAGGCCAGGTGCCGCTGAAGGAACTGCAGCGCTACCTGACCAAGCTGCCCCGCAACATCGACGCCAAGCGCATGGACCTCATCGAGGGCCGGCTGACAGCCCTCAGCTCGCGCACCGGTCCGGCCCTGCCCAAGGGCCCGATGCCCGCGGGCGCCAAGATGCGCGGCGTGCAGCGCACGATTCGTCGTCGCTGAGCTGAACCCACCACGAAAGGCCCGTGTCCCCAGGACGCGGGCCTTTCGTACTTGGTCATGCTTTGACGAGCCAGGCGATGCGGTCGTAGGCGAGGGCTTGGTAGACGACGAGTACCACGACGGAAACCAGCGCCAAACTGGGCAAACTAGCCGCCCACAGCGCCGCGGCACCGCCGAAGAAGACACCGAGTTCGACCGCAAGCCGCACCACCCCTGGCACCGACACAGGCGCTTCGCCACTCCGACTCGGGTCGCCCGGCACGGCCAACGTCCCCCACAGCGTCGCGGCGACCAGCGGCAACAGCGCTACCAGCAGGAACTTCCACGGCGAATCGAAGGTTCGCCAACCGTACGCACCAAAGGAAGCGACAGCGACGAGCTCGAGCAGAAACCGGATCGCGAGCATCGCCGGATTGAGTGACACCGCCGGAGCGTAACCGGCGTTCAGGTGTCAGCGAGAGTGAACGAGCGCGGTCCCGGTCGCCCGGTCATGCATGCCACGACCGTCGGCGTCGGTGAACAACGCGGGCACCACGAACACCAGCAGCGCCTGCCTGGCCAGCGCCCGCACGAAACCAACGGTCACCGGCGCGTCGATCCGCACGGTCCGCAGCCGCAGGAAGTACTGCCCCGGCGTGAACCCGAACAGCGTCACCGCGGCGACCCCGATCACGAACCAGATCAACAAGGTCAGGCTGGACGCCGACCCGCCGCGCATGATCAGCGCCGCGATGCCGAGCGCGATCAACCAGTCCACGAACAGGGCGGCGATCCGTCGCGCCATCCCGGACAGCGAGCCCGCACCGGACTTCGGCAGTCCCAGATGTTCGCCGGGGAACTCGGGGGTTGCCGAATCCCCTGCGCCCTCCGAAGGGCCGGAGAGCCACGATCCCGTCATGCGTGCCATGCCCCCACAATATGCGGGGCCGACCGGCCGCCCGGCACCGCATAAGGGGAGTTCACGTCAGCGCGCATCGGCACGGATGGCAGGATTAGCATGCTGTTCGAGCCCGGGTGGGCCTAGTCACCCGGCCAGCCGTACGTGTAACACTGGCGAAACACAAACTTGACTGCCGGGAAACACCGCGTCCATAGCGTCTGGACGCGACGAACCCATGCAATCGACACTCGCTGGGAACCGATCCGTAAGGAGAACAAGTGACGTTCAGCACGGCCGACGAGGTCATCAAATACCTCGCTGATGAAGAAGTCGAATACGTCGACATCCGCTTCAGCGACCTTCCCGGCGTTCAGCAGCACTTCTCGATCCCGGCGAAGGCCTTCACGACCGATCTCGCAGAGGAAGGGCTAGCGTTCGACGGCTCTTCCGTCCGTGGCTTCCAGTCGATCGACGAGTCGGACATGCTGCTGCTGCCCGACTTCAGCACCGCGCGCCTGGACCCGTTCCGCGCCGCCAAGACGCTGAACCTGAACTTCTTCGTGCACGACCCGTTCACCCGCGAGGCCTACAGCCGCGACCCGCGCAACATCGCGCGTAAGGCCGAGGAGTACCTGCGCTCGACGGGTATCGCCGACACCGCGTACTTCGGTGCGGAGGCGGAGTTCTACATCTTCGACTCGATCCGCTACGACTCGAAGATGAACGGCGCCTTCTACGAGATCGACTCGGTCTCGGGTTCCTGGAACACCGGCGCGAAGACCAACCCGGACGGCACCCCGAACCTCGGCTACAAGGTTCGCAACAAGGGTGGTTACTTCCCGGTTGCCCCGTACGACCACTACGTCGACCTGCGCGACAAGATCTCGACCAACCTGCAGAACGCGGGCTTCGAGCTCGAGCGCGGCCACCACGAGGTCGGCACCGCCGGTCAGGCCGAGATCAACTACAAGTTCGGCACGCTGCTCGGCGCGGCCGACGACCTGCAGCTGTTCAAGTACATCGTGAAGAACACCGCGTGGCAAGAAGGCAAGTCCGTCACGTTTATGCCGAAGCCGCTCTTCGGTGACAACGGCTCGGGCATGCACGTGCACCAGTCGCTGTGGAAGGACGGCAAGCCGCTGTTCCACGACGAGGCGGGCTACGGTGGTCTGTCGGATCTGGCGCGCCACTACATCGGCGGCATCCTGCACCACGCGCCGTCGCTGCTGGCGTTCACCAACCCGACCGTGAACTCCTACCACCGCCTGGTTCCGGGCTACGAGGCACCGATCAACCTGGTGTACTCGCAGCGCAACCGCTCTGCGGCCGTGCGTATCCCGGTGACCGGCAACAACCCGAAGGCCAAGCGCATCGAGTTCCGCGCGCCGGACTCCTCGGGCAACCCGTACCTGGCCTTCGCCGCCATGATGATGGCCGGCCTGGACGGCATCAAGAACAAGATCGAGCCGCTGGCCCCGGTCGACAAGGACCTCTACGAGCTCCCGCCGGAGGAGGCCAAGAACATCCCGCAGGCCCCCACCAGCCTGGCCACGGTCATCGACCGCCTCGAGCAGGATCACGACTACCTGACCGAGGGCAACGTCTTCACCGACGACCTGATCGAGACCTGGATCAGCATCAAGCGCGAGCAGGAAATCGCCCCCGTGAACCTGCGCCCGCACCCCTACGAATTCGAGCTGTACTACGACGTGTAAGTCGTTCGTACATCGAGTCGTTCGGCAACGGCCCATCCGCGATCCGCGGGTGGGCCGTTGCCCGTTGCGGGGTAGGGTTCGTCGACGCCGTACGCTGCGCGGGAACGCGGGTTCGGCGTGGAGGGTACGGCGATCGGGCGGGGTGTCCAGGGGGAATCTCGTTGACTGCCGAGTATGTTCCGGTGAGCGGGGCAGATGCGGCGGGATGGGGGCGAACGCCGATACCTGACTGAAACAGGTTCTAGGGTCCGGCGTCATGAAGATTTCGTTAATTTCATTGATAACTGCTGCTTTGGCGATATTCGCCGTGACGATGACGACCGCTCCACCTCTCGCGACCGCGCAGCCCGAAGCGGAGTTGGCGGTGGCCAGTGGGAAGATCGATTTGCAAGGCGCGGTGAATACCCGTGATATCGGCGGATATCGGACCTACGACGGTGAGAAGACCAAGTCGGGCAAGGCGATTCGGTCGGACTCGCTGGAGAAGCTGACCGACGCGGATGTGCAGAAGCTCGCGGGTCTGAAGGTGAAGACCGTGATCGATCTGCGCACACCGGGCGAGATCCAGTTCGCCGGTGCGGATAGAGCGATTCCGGGCGCGCAGGCGGTGGCCCGGCCGATCGACGACACGGGGCTGTTCCAGCAGATGCTGGCCGTGATCCAGACCCGCGATCCGCAGAAGCAGGAGGCGGCGCTCGGCAACGGCAAGGCCGAACAGATCATGCTGAACATGTACACCACGTTCATCAGCCGTCAGGAGTCACGGACCGCGTTCGGGCAGACGCTGAAGGATCTGGCCAACACCGACAAGGCCACCCTGTACCACTGCACCGCGGGCAAGGATCGCACCGGCTGGCTGACGTACGTGCTGCTGCGGGCGGTCGGCGTGCCGGAAGGTACTGCGCGGCAGGACTATCTGCTGTCCAACCAGTATCGCGCCGCCGCCGACGCCGCACTGCGGCAGCAGGTGCAGCAGGCGGGTCTGATGCAGAACCCCGATCTGCTCATCCCGCTGCAGGAAGTCCGGACCGCGTACTTGGATGCCGCGGTCCGCAAGATGGAGCAGGACTACGGCGATCTCGGCAAGTTCCTCACCAAGGGGCTCGGCCTGAACGCGGGCACCATCTTGAAGCTGCGTAAGAACCTGGTCACCTAAGCGATGAAAGATGCTCGGGCCCATTCACTTCCCCGTGGATGGGCCTGATGTCGTTGCTAGGAATGCTTTTTCGCCTGATCGCGCAGCGCGGCGGCGAGTTGGCCCGGCATCTGCTCATGGCGGGTGTACGAGCGGGTGAAGTCGCCGGTGCCGTGCGAGAGCGAACGCAGATCGATGGCGTAGCGGCTGAGTTCGAGTTCCGGTACCTCGGCGTGGATTCGGGTCCGGCCGACGCCGTGCGGTTCGGTGCCGAGGACGCGACCGCGGCGGCTGGACAGGTCGCTCAGGACCGGCCCGACGTAGTCGTCGGAGACGACCACCCAGACTTCGGCGATCGGCTCGAGCAGTGCGACGCCCGCGCTCGCGGCGGCCTCGCGCAGCGCGAGCGCGCCCGCGGTCTGGAACGCGGCGTCGGAGGAGTCGACCGAATGCGCCTTGCCGTCGAACAGCGTCACCCGAACATCCACCAGTGGATATCCGGCCGCGACACCACGCGTCGCCTGCGCGCGCACGCCCTTCTCCACCGACGGAATGAACTGGCGCGGAACAACTCCGCCGACCACTCGGTCCACGAACTCGACGCCGGAACCACCGGGCAACGGCTCGACCTCGATCTCGCAGACGGCGTACTGACCGTGCCCGCCGGACTGTTTCACATGCCTGCCGCGCCCATTTGCCTTGCCCGCGAACGTTTCTCGCAGCGCGACCTGATGATCGACCACGTCGACCTGCACCCCGAACCGGGTCCGTAGCCGCTCCAGTGCAACATCACGGTGCGCCTCACCGAGACACCACAGCACCAGCTGATGCGTGTGCGCGTTGTGCTCGAGTCGCACGGCGGGATCCTCGGCGGCCAGCCGGGCCAGGCTTTGCGAGAGCTTGTCCTCATCGGCCTTGCTGTGCGCGGTAATGGCGATGGGCAGCAACGGATCCGGCATCAGCCACGGCTCGATCAGCAACGGTTTGTCGGTGCCGGAGAGGGTGTCGCCGGTTTCCGCGCGACTGAGCTTGGTGACGTAGGCGATGTCCCCGGCGATGGCCTGGCCGAGCGGGCGCTGGCCCTTGCCGAACGGCGAGGAGACCGCGCCGACCCGCTCGTCCACGTCGTGGCTCTCGTGGCCGCGCTGCTCCAGGCCGTGCCCGCAGACGTGTACCGTGTCGTCGGCGCGCAGCGTGCCGGAGAACACCCGGACCAGCGACACCCGGCCGACGTACGGGTCCGACGCGGTGCGGATCACCTCCGCCGCGAGCGCGCCGGCCGGATCGCAGTCGAGTTGGCGGCGGGTGTTGCCGCCCGCGGCGGTGACGGCGGAGACGATGTGTTCCGACGGGGTCGGGAAGCCGCCGGTGATCAGGTCGAGCAGCTCGACGGTGCCCAGTCCCTGCTTGGCCCCCTCCGGCGCGGGCGCGCCGAACAGGACGGGATGGAAACTGCCCCGGGCCACGGCCCGTTCGAGATCGGTGACGAGGGTGGCGAGGTCGATTTCCGCACCGCCGAGGTAGCGGTCCATCAGGGTTTCGTCTTCGCTTTCGGCGATGATGCCCTCGATGAGCCGGTTGCGCGCCTCCTCCAGCATCGGCTGCTGCTCGGGCGTCGGGCGGGTTTCCACTCGCTCCCCGGAGGAGTAGTCGACCACGCAGTTCGGCAGCAGCTCGATCAGCCCGGTGACCGGGCGATGGCCGTCCGCGCTCTTCGGCCCGTAGACCGGAAGATGCAGTGGGAGAACGTTTTCCGACGCGCCGCCGCCGAGGACGGTGCGGCAGGTCTCGGTCATCTCCTCGAAGTCGGCTCGCGCGGTGTCCAGGTGCGAGAGCACGATCGCCCGGGGCATGCCGACCGCCGCGCATTCTTCCCACAGCGCGCGGGTCGCACCGCTGACACCTTCCGCGCCCTCGGCCGCCGAGATGACGAACAGTGCCGCGTCGGCGGCGCGCAATCCCGCGCGCAACTCGCCGACGAAGTCCGCGTATCCGGGGGTATCCAGCAGATTGATCTTCATCCCCGACCAGGCCAGCGGGACCACGGACAACTGCACCGATCGGTGCTGCCGATGTTCGATCTCGTCGTAGTCCGAGAGTGAGGTTCCGTCCTCGACCCGCCCCGCCCGATTCACCGTCCCCGTGGTCAGCGCCATCGCCTCGACCAGTGTCGTCTTCCCCGACCCGCTGTGCCCGACCAGCACCACATTTCGAATTTGATCCGGCCGCTCGGCCGCAACCACTCTGCCGTTGCCCCCTACGGTTCCACTCGCCTTGTCCACTGTGCGTCTCGCTTCCTCGCGCCCCGACACCTGCGGTCCTTCGAGCTTCCCACCGGCGGTCGGCGCGCGTCCACGGATCGGGAGATCCGGTGTCACGGACTGTCCGGTCCGTATCAGGGCTTATGGCCGTGCGGATGGTGCAGCCGTACCAGCGGGGACGACGACGAAGGCAGCGACTGCTACGCGAGAGCAGGTCGTGCCGCGATCAGTCGATCGCTACGACGGCCTCCACCTCGACGAGGAACTCCGGGCGGAACAGTCCGGCCACCTGGACGAGTGAGCTGGCGGGGTTGGGCAGGTCGCCGAGCGCGGGGCGGATGAACTCGTCTCGGACGTCGCGGAGGTCCGGCAACCTGCTGGTTTCGGTGACGAACCAGGTGAACTTGACCAGGTCGGTCCAGTCGGCGCCGAGGGCGTGCAGCACGTTCTGCAGGTTGGTCAGCGCCTGCCTGGTCTGCGCGGCCATGTCGTCCGGGCCGACCAGGTTGCCGTCGGCGTCGACCGCGATCTGGCCGGACACGTACGCGAGGCCGTTCGACGTGGTCACCGCGTGGGCGTATCCGAAGCCGGGCGCGACGCCGGGGATGTCGGTGAGCCGTTCGTTGATCTTCGCCATGAGCACAGCGTATACGGCTGGTCCGAGCGTCGAGTCGACTCTGAATCGTGCAGTCCTGCTATGAATTACGTGCATCGAGGGGGCTCTCGAATCCGCGTCGGCGAAGGTACATCGTCGGCTGCACCCCCGGTGGGGGGCTTGACCGGCGGGTGTCTCCGGGGTGACAGTGCGCGCATGGTTGTCACACCTGACGTGCCGCGCGCGACGCTGCGCAAGGTCACCCTTCGCCTGGTGCCGTTTCTCGGGCTGCTGTATTTCGTCAACTACCTGGATCGGGTCAATATCGGGTTCGCCGGACCCAGCGGGATGAAGGCCGATCTCGGGCTCACCGAGACGGCGTTCGGGTTCGCGTCCGGGATCTTCTTCCTCGGCTATCTGGTGCTCGAGGTGCCGAGCAATCTGGCGCTGCACAAGTTCGGGGCGCGCCGGTGGATCGCCCGAATCCTGGCCAGCTGGGGTGTGGTTGCGACCGCGATGGCGTTCGTGCCCAACGAAACCGTGCTGTACGTCCTGCGATTCGCGCTCGGCGTGGCGGAGGCGGGGTTCTTCCCCGGCATCCTGCTCTACCTGACGCATTGGTTCCCGCAGAAGCAGCGGGCGAAGTTCGTCGCGCTGTTCATGGTCGCCATACCGATATCCACGGCCCTCGGCTCGACCATGTCGAGTCTGATCATCCAGTACGGGCACGGGGTGTTCGGTCTCAGCGGCTGGCGGTTCATGTTCCTCGTCGAGGGTGTGCCCGCGCTGCTGCTCGCGGTGGTGACCTGGTTCTTCCTCACCGACAGTCCGGCGCAGGCGAATTGGCTGACCCAGGCTGAACGTCAGTGGCTCAGTACCGAACTCGCCGCCGAGCAGGCCGCGGTGGAGAAGGGTGAGCACTGGACGTTGCGCAAGGCGCTCACCGATGTCAGGATCATCGGCCTCGCCCTCGTCTACGGCGGAATCGTCTACGGGCTCTACGCTTTGGGCTTCTTCCTGCCGATGATCATCAACGGCTTCCAGCAGCAGTACGGGACGCACTACTCGGTGGTGCAGCGCGGACTGATCAACGCGGTGCCGTACGTCATCGGCGCCGTCGTGATGATCTGGTGGAGCAGGCACGGCGACCGAACCGGGGAACGCCCCTGGCACGTTGCCCTGCCCGCCTTGCTCGGTGGCCTGGCGATCCCGATCGCCCTCTACCTCGGCAATCCCGTCGCCGCCATGGTCGCCGTAACCGTCTGTGCTGTCGGGGTTCTCGCCGCGCTGCCCACTTTCTGGGCCCTCCCCAGCGCCTTCCTCACCGGGGCCGCCGCGGCGGGTGGCATCGCGTTGATCAACTCGATCGGCAACATCAGCGGCTTTGCGGCCCCGTATATCACTGGTGGACTGAAGGATTGGACCGGAACGCAGCGCGCAGGGCTGTGGGTGGTCGGGTTCGCCATGATCGGCTCGGCTGTCGGTGCGCTGGTGCTGTGGAGACGGACCAGCGTTGGCGCACAGGAGGATTCGGTCTCGCTGCAGAGGCCGGAATAGGCACCGGACATGTGAAGTGTGATGCCGAGGCGCTCGACTGACGGTCCGAATAGGTTGGAGCGCCGCGAGGGCCTCCACCTCTGAGGCTGACGGACGTCGGCGTTGTCCGGTGCGGAGCGTTGCCGTAAGCCCGAAGTTGCGGACGCTCTGGGCGAACCGCGCGATCAGGTGCAGGCGGGGGAGGATTCGCCGCCTAGGAGGAGGCTTTCGCAGACCCAGCTGATGTCGAGGCGCCAGGTGTTGTCGTGGGCGGTGAACGGGATCACCATGCGACGTTTGCCGTCGGGGGCGCTGACTGTTGTGGTGGCGAGGAGGGTGGTGCCGTCGAGGTCGGTGAGCTTGTCGACCTGGAAGGTCATGGGGTATCCGGCGTAGACCTTCGCCAGCTTGGTGATCAGTTCGGGGTCTTTGTCGTCGGCTGCGATGCGCAACGTCTTCTGCTCGGCAGGGAGTTGTGTGTCGAAGGTCTGCTGGAGTTGGGTGGTGAGGCTCGCGGAGTCGGGCAGGGCCAGGGGTGGGATCGGCGGTGCCGGCAGGTCGCCAGGGAGCGAGTCGGGGAACAGCTGTTCGACGATGGAGCCCCAGATGTCGGAGGCGCTGATTCGCAGGAGGGATGGCGGGATCGTGTACTGGTTGACCGCCACCGCGACGGTTGCCCGCTGGGCCGGGAGGTAGGCGACGTGGGTGGTGTATCCGAGCACACCGCCGGTGTGACCGAGCCAGGGGCCGAAGCGCTGTAGTCCGAGGCCGTATTCGAAGGGGGAGCCGCCTGCGGTTCCGCTGGTGAATTGCTTTCTGGCCAGCAGGGTTTCGGGCTTAAGCAGGGAGCCTTCGGCGAGCATGGAGTCGTCTGCGAGCAGGGGCGCATATCTGGCGAGGTCGGAGATGGTCGACACCATCGAGCCCGCGGCGCCGAAGATCGCCGGGGTGTTGCGGGCGGTGACGTTCGTGGCGGTCTCGTCGAAGTACGTGTAACCCTGGCTGGCGGGCGTCGGCATGGTGGCGTCGGCGGGGTAGGTGGTTTCGGGGAGGCCGTGTGCGCGGGCGAGTTCGGTGAGGACTTCGTGCACCGGCTTACCGGTCACCTTCTCCAGCACCAGGCCGAGCAGGAAGAACTCGGAGTTGGAGTATTCGGTGTTGGTGCGTGGCGGTTTCGCGTTCTCAGGGTGCGCGGCGAGCGCGCGCAGCCGGTCGCCGTCGTGCCATTCGCCGGGTGTCTTCGTCACCAGCTGAGCGGCGAAATCGTTGTCGCCCAACAGATCCCAGACGCCGCCGCGCATGCCGAGCAGGTCGCGGAGGGTGATGGTGTCGCCGTTGGGTATGCCGGGGACGTATTTGCTCAGGGTGTCGTCGAGGGAGAGTTTGCCTTCGTCGGCGGCCCGGAGGATCGCGGTCGCGGTGAACGTCTTGGTGACGCTGCCGATTCGGACGTGATCGTCGATCGTCATCGGACGTCCGGTCGCGAGATCGGCGACGCCGTACGCCTTGGTGTACATGCCGAGACCGGGGGCGCGTATGGAGACCAGCGCGCCGGGGATCAAGCCGGCGTCGATGTTCTTGCGGACGGTTTCGTCGATCTTGCTCTGCGCATCCGCAGGCAGGAATATGGCGGCGCAGCTGTCCTTCGACCCGCACTCGTTATCGGGTGTGCAGCCGACCAGCACGGTGGTGACCACCGCAACGGCGAGAGCCCCGGCACCGGCGCGGATGAGCTGAGCGAAGTTATTACGACCGAGCATATTTCGATCCCCCCGGTGTTCTACGGATCTGCACATCTGTATATCGGCGGAGCTACCGGGCGCGTTTACCGGCGACCGGGACAGGGTGTGTCTACTGGCCCGCATGGTGTCGCACACCGGTCGCATCCGGAGCACGAGACGCCGTGGGTAACCGGGCGCGTTTGCCGATCGTGGACAGAGTGTCGTCCCCCAGATCGCACACCGGGACCGCCCGAGGGCAGTCCCGGTCTGCGAACCGTGGTCAGCCGCCGAAGCGAGCCAGCACGGACGAGGCTTCCTGGGACGCGGCGCCGCCCTCGGCTAGATGCGCCATGGCGGGCGCGATCTCGCGACCGTGGTGCGCCATGGCCTGGCTGTAGAGGCGACCCGCGCGGTACGACGAGCGGACCAGCGGCCCGGCCATCACGCCCGCGAAACCGATCTCCTCGGCCATCTTCGAGTGGTCGACGAACTCCTGCGGCTTCACCCAGCGGTCCACCGGGTGGTGGCGCGGGGAGGGACGCAGGTACTGGGTGATGGTGAGGATGTCGCAGCCCGCCTCGTGCAGGTCGCGCATCGCCTGGGTGACCTCTTCCGGGGTCTCGCCCATGCCGAGGATCAGGTTGGACTTCGTGACCAGGCCCGCCTCACGTGCTGCGGTCAGGACCGACAGCGAGCGCTCGTAGCGGAAGGCGGGGCGGATGCGCTTGAAGATGCGCGGCACCGTTTCCAGGTTGTGCGCCAACACCTCCGGGCGCGAGGAGAACACCTCGGCCAGCTGATCAGGGACGGCGTTGAAGTCCGGGATGAGCAGCTCGACGCCGGTGTTCGGGTTGAGTTGCTTGATGGCGCGCACGGTTTCGGCGTAGAGCCAGGCGCCGCCGTCTTCCAGGTCGTCGCGGGCGACGCCGGTGATGGTCGAGTAGCGCAGGCCCATCGCCTGCACGCTCTCGGCGACCCGGCGCGGCTCGTCCCGATCGAGTGCGGCCGGTTTGCCGGTGTCGATCTGGCAGAAGTCGCAGCGACGGGTACACTGCTCGCCGCCGATCAGGAAGGTGGCCTCACGGTCTTCCCAGCATTCGAAGATGTTGGGACAACCCGCCTCCTCGCACACCGTGTGCAAGCCCTCGCGTTTGACCAAGCCCTTGAGCTCGGAATACTCCGGGCCCATCTTGGCCTTGGTACGAATCCATTGAGGTTTGCGCTCGATCGGGGTCTCCGCGTTGCGCGCCTCGATGCGTAGCAGTTTGCGTCCTGCCGGTGCTGAAGCTGAGGTCACTAGATCGACATTACGCCTACCGCATCAGGCGTTCGCGGCCCCTCCTGTTGGTGTGACGCGCGCAATATCGTGGGCGGTTACCGGCAGTTCGCCATTGAGCGCCCTGGCGATGGCGTCGGCGACGAGCGGCTTGGCCTCGGCCACCGTGAACTCGCGGCCCAGCTCGCGCGACAGCGTGGTGACGCCCGCGTCGCGGATGCCGCAGGGGACGATCGCCTGGAAGCCGTCCATGGCCGAGTTGCAGTTCAGCGAGATGCCGTGCAGGGCAACGCCGCGCTGCACCCGCACGCCGATCGCGGCGATCTTGCGTTCGGCGAACACGTCGGTCGCGGGCAGCCAGACACCGGACCGGCCCTCGATCCGGCCGCAGGTCAGGCCGAGGTCGGTGCAGACGGTGATCAGGGCTTCCTCGAGGCGACGCACGTAGTGCACGACGTCCACCGGCTCGGCGAGCCGCACGATCGGGTAGCCGACCAGCTGGCCCGGGCCGTGCCAGGTGATCTTGCCGCCGCGGTCCACCTCCACCACGGGGCTGCCGTCGATGGGCAGATCCTCGGCCTCGGTCCGGCGGCCCGCGGTGTAGACCGACGGGTGCTCGAGCAGCAGCAGGTGATCGGATCCGGTGCCCTCGGCCCGCTCTGCGGCGATGGTGCGCTGCAGCTCCCAGGCGCTGTGGTAGTCGATGAGTCCGAGATCCTCGACCACGATCGGGGTCGTATCGAATCGGGCGGACGCCGTGGTGCGCGTGTCGTTCACGAGCTCGACGGTACGCCCGAGGGGCACTTCTATTCCAGCTGCGCTCTGTGGGGAGTGCCACAGGTTAGCGGGTCTACCAACCGCCGACGAATCCACATTCAGTGGCACACCACGGCGGGGCCTTCTCGCGTTTTGCCGCCACCATGTGCCACTGAATGTGGATTCGCCGGGGAGTTCCTAGTGTGCGTGCACCGGCAGGGTGAGTTGCATGAGGGTGAGGTCCATCCAGCGGCCGAACTTGTGGCCTACTTCGGGGAACTCGCCGATGATCCGGAAGCCGAAGCGTTCGTGTAGCTGGATCGAGCCGGTGTTGCCGGATTCGATGCCCGCGATGACCGCGTGCACGTGGCCCGACTGCCGTGCCCGGTCGAGCAGCTCGGTGAGCAGGGCGGTCGCGATGCCGCGGCGCTGGAACCGCTCGTCGACGTAGACCGAATTCTCCACGGTGAAGCGGTAACCCGCCTTCGGCCGCCACGGACCGTAGCTCGCGTATCCGGCGACCGCGCCGTCGATCTCGGCGACCAGGATCGGCAGGCTCGCGGCGGTGCGCGTCTCGAACCAGGTGATCCGCTCGTCGATGGCGACCTGCTCCAGGTCCCAGATCGCGGTCGAGGTGGCGATATTCGCGTTGTGGATCTCCAGGATCGCGGGCAGGTCGTCGCGGTGCGCGTCCCGGATGAGGGTCGCGGGGCGGGTGTCGAGCTGGTCGGTCATCGATCGTCTCCGGGTCGGCCCGCCGTCGCGGCCAGTGCGGCGCCGATGGTCGGGTGCTGGAACTCGTAGCCCGCCTCCTCGAGGGCCGTGGGAATTGCGCGCGGTCCGCGCAGGATCGCCTCCTCCGCGAACTCGCCGATGAGGGCCCGCAGCGCGAACGCGGGGATCACCAGCGGGGTCGGCCGGTGCACGGAACGGCCGAGCGCACGGCTGAATTCGGCGTTGGTGACCGGTGCCGGGCCGACGACGTTGAGCGGCCCGGTGAGGGTGTCGGTGCCGAGGGTGAAGACGATCGCGCCGATCTCGTCGGCGAGCGAGATCCATGGCGTGTATTGGCGTCCGCTGCCGAGGCGTCCGCCGAGGCCGAGCGAGTAGAGCGGGTGCAGCATGCTGAGTAGACCGCCGTGCCGGGACAGCACGACCGCGCTGCGCAACAGCACCGTGCGCACGCCCGCGTCGGCGGCGGGGCGGGTCGCGGCCTCCCAGTCGCGACACAGGGTGCCGAGGAAACCCGAACCGGCGGGCGAGGTTTCGTCGACCACCCGGTCGCCGGTGTCGCCGCCGTAGAAGTGCACGCCGCTGGCATTCAACAGTGTCGGCACGCCCGCCTTGACGACCGCGGCGGCCAGCACATCGGTCGGGGTGATCCGGCTGTCTCGCAGCTCCTGTTTGAAGCTGCCGTTCCAGCGGCGGCGGCCGATGCTCGCGCCGCACAGGTTGACCACCGCGTCCGCGCCGCGCAGCGCCCGGTCGTCCAGCTCGGCACGGACCGGGTCCCAGGCGAATTCGTCCGGCCCCGCCGCCCGCCTGCGAACCAGGCGGGCGACCTCGTGCCCGTCGCGGCGCAGTGCCGCGACGAGCGCTGTCCCGATCAGCCCGGACGAACCGGCGATCACGACCTTCATGTGGGCACGACGGTTAGAGCCCGAGGTCGGCCTCGAACGCCGCCTCCTCGAGCCGGTGCCGGATCGTGGTGAGGAAGCGACCCGCGTCCGCGCCGTCGATCAGGCGGTGGTCGTAGGTCAACGGCAGGTAGCACATCGAACGCACGCCGATGGACTCGCTGCCGGTGTCGTCCTTCACCACCACCGGGCGCTTGACGATCGCACCCGTGCCGAGCATGCCCGCCTGCGGCGGCAGCAGGATCGGGGTGTCGAACAGCGCGCCCTGGCTGCCGATGTTGGTGATGGTGAACGTGCCACCGGCCAGCTCGTCCGGCTTGAGGCCACCGTTGCGGGCGCGGTTGGCGATGTCGGCGATGGCGCGAGCCAGGCCGGCCAGCGACAGGTCGCTCGCGTTGTGGATCACCGGGGAGAGCAGGCCCTGCTCGGTGTCGACGGCGATGCCGAGGTGCACCGCGGCGTGGTAGGTGACTTCCTTGGTCGAATCGTCGTAGCTGGCATTGACGTTCGGGTGCACGCCGAGCGCCTCGACGACGGCCTTGGCGAAGAACGGCAGGAACGTCAGGTTGACGCCCTCGCGCTCCTTGAACGCCGCCTTGGCCTGAGTGCGCAGCGTCGCGATCTTGGTGACGTCGGCCTCGTGCACCTGGGTCAGCTGTGCGGTGGTGCGCAGCGATTCCAGGGTCTTGGTCGCGGTGATCTGCCGGATGCGGTTGGCCTTCTGCACGGTGCCGCGCAGATGGGCCAGCTTCGCGCTCGCCGCCGCGGGGGCGGCGGCCGGTGCCTTGGCAGCCGGGGCTGCGGCCGGAGCGGCGGCCGGAGCGGCGGCGGCCGGAGCCGGTGCCTTCTTGGCCTCCGCTGCGGCGAGCACATCCTGCTTGCGGATGCGTCCGCCGACACCGGAACCGGTGAGTGCGGACAGGTCGACGCCGTTCTCGTCGGCCAGCTTGCGGACGAGCGGGGTGACGTACGGGGTCGCGCCGTTGCCGCCGGCGGAATCCGACTCGGGGGCCTTGGCCGCGGCGGGAGCCGGAGCCTTGGGGGCCGGAGCCGCGGGCTTGGCCGGTTCCGGTGCGGGACCCTGCTTCGGCTCGGGGGCCGCTTCTTGCTTCGGCTCAGGCTTGGGTTCCGGCTTCGGCTCGGGCTTGGGCGCGGGCGCCTCGGCCTTCGCGGGGGAGCCGCTGCCGATCACACCGAGCTGTCCACCCACAGCGACGACATCGTCTTCCTGCGCGGTGATTTCGAGCAGCTTGCCCGCCACCGGCGAAGGGATTTCGGTGTCGACCTTGTCGGTGGAGACCTCGAGCAACGGCTCGTCGACGGCTACGTCGTCGCCGACCGCCTTGAGCCACCGGGTCACGGTGCCCTCGGTGACCGACTCGCCCAGCTCGGGCATCTTGACCGCGGTGCCATCGCCGGACGACGCGGGCGCGGCCGCGGCGGCGGGTGCCTGTTCTTCCTGCGCGGCGGGCTCGGGCTCGGCGGCCGGGGCTTCCTCGGCGGGGGCTTCCTGCGCGGGCGCGGCAGCGGCTTCGGGGGCAGGGGCCGAGCTCGACTCGGTCGCCTCACCGGCATCGCTGATCACGCCGAGTTCACCGCCGACCTCGACCACATCATCTTCTTGGGCGACGATCTTCGACAGCACGCCCGCCTGCGGGGACGGGATCTCCGTGTCGACCTTGTCGGTGGAGACCTCGAGCAGCGGCTCGTCGACCTCGACCGTGTCTCCTTCCTGCTTCAGCCACCGGGTGACCGTTCCCTCGGTGACGCTCTCACCAAGAGCTGGCATCTGGACGGAGAAGGCCATGTCCTCTGACTCCTCTGACTGCTCGACGGGTTTCTACAACAGTTGATCTCTCGGCGGACCCCCGTCGCGGGTTGCGGCGCGAGTCCGAAAGCCACCGATCATTGTGCGTGGCACCGGAGATCTGTGTGGTTCTTGTACCGCGATCCATCCTTGCACTCGACTGCGCGGCGCGTAGCACAAGGGCAGTGAACTTCGCGGAGCTGGCAAGATGGGGAGACCGGTACGTGCGATGTACCGGGGTTGGAAAGGAGGTGCGCGTCGTTGGGTTTGCTGGATCGTTTCCGAGGCGGCGCGACCCGGGGTGGTAGCGCGTTACGTGCGGGTTCGGGGGGCGGCGAGGACGCCCGCTATCTCGCCGAGTGGGTGCGCACTCACGTCGGTGTCGAAGGCTATCTGGAGCCTAAAACGACGGTGACCGATGTCACTGTCGTGTTGATCGCGGCCGATGGTGAATGGACCCGTCGGATCGTTGGCGAGCGCGGAGGACAGCGGCTTGCCAAGGATTTGCGGATTCCCGTTTATGAGGTCGGTAAGACTGGATATCCACAGCGGATGCGGGACTACGACGCTCGCAAACGGATCGAGCGTCAGCGCGCGTTCGAGGCTGATTTGCGGGATCTATAGCCCTTAGCTACCGATGGGCGACCCGTTTTGGTGTCGCAGATGTCCTGATTCTGGGTGCGTTGAACCGCATGCGAATCGGCGCGCGGGGAGGCCGGGATGGGCGCGGACTTGATGCGCGGGAAGTGGTGCGCCGTCCGGAGTTGTTCCGGACGGCGCACCGGCGTTCACTCTCCGGCGATGTCCTCGATGACGGCGATCAGGGTGCGG
Organism: Nocardia sp. CA-128927; assembly: GCF_050955855.1. Taxonomy (NCBI): domain Bacteria; kingdom Bacillati; phylum Actinomycetota; class Actinomycetes; order Mycobacteriales; family Nocardiaceae; genus Nocardia; species Nocardia sp. CA-128927. Next base: position 3,248,370 of record NZ_CP192087.1, read on the forward strand.
ACCGGGACGCCGGTGCCGCCCTTGCCGATGTAGCCGAACGGGCCGCCGGTGTTGTAGGCCGGGCCCGCGACGTCGAGGTGGGCCCACTGGACGCCCTCCGGCACGAACTCCTTCAGGAACAGCCCGGCCGAGAGCATGCCGCCCCAGCGGTGCGGTGCGACGTTGGCCAGGTCAGCGATCTTCGAGTTCAGGTCCGCGCGCAGTTCGGTGGGCAGCGGCATGGCCCAGCCGTTCTCGCCGGTCTCGCGGGAGATCGCGGCGACCCGGTCGCGGAACTCGTCGGTGCCCATCACGCCGGGGGTGCGGGTGCCGAGCGCGACCATCTGCGCGCCGGTCAGGGTGGCCACGTCGATCAGGTAGTCGGGCTCGTCCTCGCTCGCCCGGACGATCGCGTCGGCCAGGATGAGGCGGCCCTCGGCGTCGGTGTTGAGCACCTCGACGGTGGTGCCGCCGTACTGGGTGAGCACGTCACCGGGGCGCTGCGCGGTGGACGAGGGCATGTTCTCCGCCATCGGCACGGTCGCGGTGACCGTGACCGGCAGGCTCAGCCGCGCGGCGAGCAGGACGGTGGCCACGACCGCGGCGGCACCCGCCATGTCCGAGGTCATGTTCTCCATGTTCTGCGCGGGCTTGATGGAGATGCCGCCGGTGTCGAAGGTGATGCCCTTGCCGACCAGTGCGACCTTCTTCGGGCCGCCCGCGTAGGTGATCCGGACCAGCCGCGGCGGCCGCGAGGAGCCCTTGCCGACGCCGAGCACACCGCCGTAACCGCCTGCGTCCAAGGCCTTTTCGTCGAGCACCTCGACCTCGAGCCCGGCCGCCTCCGCCAATTCCTGCGCGCGCGAGGCGAATTCGGCGGGGTAGAGGTGGCTGGGCGGGGTGTTGGTGAAATCCCTTGCGGTGGCGACGGCTTCGGCGATCAGCTGGGCGCGGAACAGCTCTTCCTCGCCGAATTCCGCTTCCGGAACCAGGAATTCGACCCTGGCCACCGGGCGCTCGTCCGGCTTCGGCGCGGACTTGCCCGACCTGAACGGCGTGAACGTGTAGGCGCCGAGGTAGAAACCTTCAGCGGCGGCACCGATGTCGAGACCGGACAGCGTGGTCACCACGAGTTCGGTGCCGGACAGCGCGCGGGCGGCGACACCGGCCGAACGGCGGATCTGCTCGGCGTCGATCTTCTCGGCGGCGCCCAGTCCGACGGCGAGCACGCTCGTCACGCCGTCCAGCCCGGCCGGGGCGGGGACTCGCGTCAGCTCTTCGGCCTTGCCCTTCGCGCCGACCGCGCCGAGCTGATCCAGCAGTTCGGCACGGAGGTCCGCGGTGAGTACGTCGCCGAACAGGTCCTCGGGCACGATGGCCGGTCCGTTCTCGGACGAGGTGAGGCCGAGTACGAGCACGTCGGTATCCGCGCCGATGGTCTGCGTACGTGCGAGTTCCGGTCCGAGTGAGCGATCTGCAACAGCGGTCATGGGCTCAGGCTACTGGGCAGTCTGATCGTGATGCCGTCGAGGAGCAGTGCGAGCCCGGCGTCGAGGATTCGGTCCAAGTCCAGGTCGGGGCCCGGCGGGCCGTCCGCGGCTGACGGATCGTGAGGTTGCACGAGCGGGACATGGTGGCGGCGAAGTGCGAGGGGCGCCGCCGTCATGTCCCGTTCGGTGAGGGCCTAGCGACACTTGGACTCGGTGTGCTCGAAGCGTGGCCTGGTTTCTGGTGACGACGCGGGCGTCGGTGGCTGGTCGTCTGGGGGCTCAGACGGTGTGGGCGAGGGAGCGGGCCCGGAGTCGGGGCACGGCGGATAAGCTCGCCGGGTGACCGACTCGAACCTGCTGCAAGGCCCTATCCATGGTGTACACGTCGAGCTGGGGGCGACTTTCGCACCGTTCGGCGGGTGGGAAATGCCCGTCTCGTACGAGGGGACGGTGGCCGAACATCAGTCGGTCCGCACCACGGTCGGACTGTTCGATGTGAGCCACCTGGGCAAGGCGACGGTGCGCGGTGCGGGTGCCGCGGCGTTCGTGAACTCGGCGCTCACCAACGACCTCGGCCGGATCCGGCCGGGCAAGGCGCAGTACACACTGTGCTGCGCGCCCGACGGTGGCGTGATCGACGATCTGATCGCCTACTACGTGAGCGACGACGAGATCTTCCTGGTCCCCAATGCCGCCAACACCGCGTCGGTGGTCGCCGAGCTGCAGAAGGTGGCGCCCGAGGGCATCACGGTGACCGACGAGCATCGTGAGTACGGCGTATTCGCGGTCCAGGGCCCGCGCTCGACCGAGGTGCTCGCCGCGCTCGGCCTGCCCACCGAGATGGAATACATGGCCTACGCCGACGCCGAATGGGACGGACGTCCGGTGCGCGTGTGCCGCACGGGCTACACCGGCGAGCACGGCTACGAGCTGCTGCCCCGCTGGGCCGACGCCGAACCGCTGTTCCGCGCCCTCGTCGCGCAGGTGAAGGCCGCCGACGGCCAGGCCGCCGGACTCGGCGCCCGCGACACGCTGCGCACCGAGATGGGCTACCCGCTGCACGGCCACGAACTGTCCCTGGAGATCTCCCCGGTCCAGGCCCGCACCGGCTGGGCCGTCGGCTGGAAGAAGCCGGAGTTCTGGGGCAAAGCCGCACTGGAGCAGGAGAAGTCGGCCGGTCCGCGCCGAACCCTGTTGGGCCTCAAGGCACTCGACCGCGGCGTCCTGCGCCAAGGCCAGAACGTGCTGCGCGACGGTGAGCCGGTCGGCGAAACCACCTCCGGCACCTTCTCACCCACCCTCAAGATCGGCATCGCCCTCGCCCTCCTCGACACCGAGGCAGGCATCGAGTCCGGCACCGAGGTCGAGGTAGACGTCCGCGGCCGCCGCCTCCGCTGCGAGGTCATCCGCCCGCCGTTCGTGGAGACGAACACGAAGTAGGTGCACCGCTCGCGTGAGACGACGTCTCGCGCGGCAACAGTTGTGTGCCTCCGGCAATGCTCGGGACCCTGATCTCGTCGTGAGCGGCCAGCGACTGCCGTGCGGATATCCCGAGGCCTGGCTACCGGCGCATGCTCTTGGCAGGTGGCTGGTCTTGTGGGTAACCGAGCGGTGCGCGCGGTACCCGACTTGCGCGTGAGCGGTTGTCCGAAGGACGCGGCGATGCGGCGTGACGCGACGCGGCGTGTCGTTCGGCAAGTCGCGGCGTGGCGCGCTCTCAGGTGCGCAGGTTGCGTACTGCCCGGTGTGATTTCCTGGGGCGAATTGAGGCGCGGGGTGCACATTGGTGCGCGAGTGGCTGGGGTGGCGGGAAGTTCTGCGGTACGAGGGGCAATCGGCCGCAAAGCTTGAAAGCGGCTTCGTTAGGATCAGGCGCATGACCGTTGCTGCACAGTTTGCCCGTGTCCCGCATCCCGCGCCCGCCCCGGCGCAGCGGGTACAAGAGGTACTGGCGGCGCCCGGGTTCGGGCGGTTCTTCACCGATCACATGGTCTCGATCGACTACATCGACGGCGAGTGGACCAACGCGCGCGTCGAGCCGTACGGTCCGCTGCCCCTCGACCCCGCGACGATGGTCTTCCATTATGGCCAGGCCATCTTCGAGGGATTGAAGGCGTACCGGCACAGCGACGGCAGCGTCGCCTGCTTCCGCATCGACGCGAACGCCGCGCGGTTCCGCAGGTCCGCCCGCCGGATGGCGATGGCCGAACTGCCCGAAGAACTGTTCATCGAGTCCGTGCGTCAACTGCTCGAGGTGGACCGCGACTGGGTGCCCGCCGCGGGCGGCGAGGACTCGCTGTACCTGCGCCCCTTCATGTTCGCCACTGAGGCCGGGCTCGGCGTGAAGCCCGCCTCCGGCTACAAGTACCTGCTCATGGCCTCCCCGGCCGGCGCCTACTTCCCGCGCGGCGTGAAGCCGGTGCGCGTGTGGCTGTCGACCGATTACGTGCGCGCCGCCCCCGGCGGCACCGGTGAGGCCAAGGTCGCGGGCAACTACGCCGCGTCCCTGCTCGCCCAGGCCGAGGCGACCGAAAAGGGCTGCGACCAGGTGGTCTGGCTGGACGCGTGCGAGCGCCGCTACGTCGAGGAGATGGGCACCAACAACCTGTTCTTCGTCTTCGGCTCCGGCTCCGAGGCGCGCCTGGTCACCCCGGAGCTGTCCGGTTCGCTGCTGCCCGGCATCACTCGCGACTCGCTGCTCACCCTCGCCGCCGACTCCGGCTTCAAGGTCGAAGAGCGCAAGGTGTCGGTCGAGGAATGGCGCAAGGGTGCCGAATCCGGTGAAATCACCGAGGTTTTCGCGTGCGGTACCGCCGCGGTGATCACCCCCGTCGGCTGGGTCCGCTCCGACGACGGCGAGTTCACCATCGGCGGCGGCGAGCCCGGCGAGGTCACCATGGCGCTGCGTGACACCCTCACCGGGATCCAGCGCGGCACCTTCGCCGACATCCACGGGTGGATGCGCGGAATGTAGTCCGTGAGTGGCACACCATGGTGGGGGTCTCTCGCGATTTGCCGTGATGGTGTGCCACTCGACTCGCGGCCTGACGACCGACTCAGCTGGGCATGAACACGTGCCACTCGTCCAAGGTCTTGGGGCGCAGCACGTAGTTCTTGTCCCGGACAGTGGAGAGCGGGGCGTGCGGCTCCTCCGAATACCAGTGGCCGGGGTAGACGACCGGGTCGCCGGACAATTCGGCCAAATAGCGCAGGCTGCGGAACATCTCGTCGGAGTCGCCGCCGGGGAAATCGGTGCGGCCACAGCCGTCGACGAACAGGGTGTCGCCCGCGATGAGCCGGTCGTCGAATAGGAAGCACTGGCTGCCCGGCGTGTGTCCGGGGGTGTGCAGCAGTTCGATGTCGAAGGTGCCGACGCTGACCTTGTCGCCGTGTTCGTGGCCGGTGAGTTCGCTCGGTGCGATGCCCGTGACGTTGGCGACCCAGGAGAGCTCCTGTGCGTTGATATGCACTGGGACGCTTGTCTTTTCGAGCAGTTCACGCACCCCGCCCAGGGTGAACCCGAGCATGGTTCCACCCACATGGTCGGGATGGTGGTGGGTCGCCAGCACCCCCGTCAGCCGGAGCCCGTCACCCTCGGCGATATCCACCAGATCGCCCGCCGCGTACGCCGGATCGACCACCAAACACTCGCCGGTCTCCCGATCCCCGATCAGATACGCGAAGTTCCGCATCTGCGTCGCAATCGGATCGCCGACGGCGTAGTCCCTCCCCGACAACAGCTGGCGAAAATACAGGCGCTCAGAAGACATACCGCACACCTTATTGCCCGACCCAGACGATCCGCGCGCCGCAGGCGCAAATCGTTTGCTGCGTCGAACTCCCGGCCCGGCAGAGACCTGGACGTTTGCCCATCTAGGGCGGACCAAGATCAAACGCGATATGGTTGTGGCGGCGCTGTTGCCTCCGGTGTCAGAGGGACAGGGTGGCGGCGGTGAGGGAGACGGTGAGTTCGATGGTAGCGCCGAGGGTGTCGCCGGAGAGTCCGTCGAATCGGCGGACGCAGTGGCGGATCAGGACGGTGGAGGCGGCTATGGCGATGAGGATGGCGAGGGGGCCTTGCCAGTGGTTGGGTGTGGCGAAGATGGCGGCGGCGAGTGCTGCGACGGACCAGGCGGCGGCGGTGAGTGAGGACTGGGTGCCTGCGACGAGCGCACCGAAGGTGGCGTCCGGCGCGGCGTTGATTCCCTTGCGGCAGGCGAGAACTACCGCGACGCGGCCGACGGTGACCGCGAGGGCGACGGCGAACCAGCGGTTTGCCTCCGCCAATGCGGCGAACGAAAATGCTTGCACACCAATGGAGAACACTATGGCGGCGACACCGAAGGGCCCCGCACCGCCGCTCTTCATGATCTGCCTGGCCCGCTCCGGTGGCCCGTAACTGCCGAGCCCGTCCATAGTGTCGGCCAGCCCGTCCAGATGCATGCCCCGCGTGATCAACGCCAGCGCCCCGACCACCAGCAGCCCGGCAAGCGCCGAACTGGCCCCCGCCCAGACCAACACCCACAGCAGCCCGGCCGCCCCCACACCGAGCAGCCCACCAACCAACGGCGCCAACGCAATTGCCCGCCCAGCCGCCGCCCGATCCACACTGTCTGGCCCACGCACCGGCAAAACGGTGAGCCAGGACACCGCAAGCCGCAACCCGTTCATTGGCGGTCTACCCGTACCGCAGTGGGAAAACGCTGTGTCGCAAGGGAACCGCCGTTACCGCGGCCGCAGGGCTCGGCGAATCCGGCGGAAATCGTCAGCCCACGACGACTGGGATCAGTTGTGCCGCAATAGCAATGGACGCCGTGCGAAGTGGCGGGCGCTTCGGTCCACGACGGCCGATCGGTCATTTCCGCAGGTCCGGCGTGGCCGGGGGAGTCTCGGTGGCGGGGGTGAGGCCCGGGGCGTCGGCGGTGTCCGCGGGGACGGTGAGGTCCGTGTTTTCTGCGGTGTCGGTGTCTGCGGTGCTGACGCCTGCTTCGGCGAAGGTGGACATCTCGGCGAGGGTGGCGACTGCGGCGCGCAGGATGGGGAGGGCGGTGAGGGCGCCGGAGGCTTCGCCGAGGCGCATGTTCAGGTCGAGGAGCGGTTCCAGGCGTAGGCGTTGCAGGGCGAGGTTGTGGGCGGGTTCGGTGGAGCGGTGGCCCGCCAGCCACCAAGCCGATGCGCCTGCGGCCAGGTCTTCGGCGACCAGGGCGGCGGCGGTGACGACCACGCCGTCGAGAATGACGGGTGTGCGGCGGGTAGCGGCCTGCGCGAGGAATGCGGCCATGGCGGCGAAGTCGGCGCCCGCGGCGACGCGCAGCAACTCGACCGGGTCCTTGACGATCGGACGAGCCCGGCGCATGGCGTCGCGGATCGCGGCGACCTTGCGCGCCCAGCCTGCGTCGTCGACGCCGGTGCCGCGGCCAACGGCGGCAACGGGTTCGGTGTCGGTGAGTGCCGCGATGAGGGCGGTGGCGGGGGTGGTGTTGCCGATGCCCATGTCGCCCGCGATGAGCACGTCGGCGCCCGCGTCGATCTCCTCGTCGGCGATCGCCTTACCGGCGGCCAGCGCGGCCTGAACTTCCTCGGCGGCGAGCGCGTCCTCGCGGTCGATGGACCCGCTGGAGCGGCGCACCTTGTGCTTGGCGATGAGCGAATCGGTCTCGCCGTCGACGGAGATGTCCGCGACCCGAACGGTGGCGCCCGCGACAACGGCGAGGGCATTCACCGCCGCACCACCGCCGAGGAAGTTCGCCACCATCTGCGCGGTGACCTCGCTCGGATACGCCGAAACCCCGTGTCGCGCAACGCCATGATCCCCGGCGAACACCACCACCCTGGCCCGCTCGAACTGCTTCGGCGGGCACACACCCTGACACGCCGCCACCCAGTTGCCGAGCTCCTCCAACCGCCCGAGCGCCCCACCGGGTTTGGTCAACTGCGCCTGCCGCTGCTCGGCTGCCGCCCGAACCTGTGCGTCGGGCGGCGTCACCGGTCCAAATCCGTGTGTCACTGTCGAGCCTTTCCGGTCAGAACGGTCCAAACACTCATACGCCGCTCAATCTTGCCCGCCCCAGCCAGCACCCCGCACATCACCCGCCCCAACCCGCGATGTGTCGCACACACTGTGTACTTCGCGCAGCAGCCCGCGAGCTCGGCTCGTGTGTGCGAGCGCGCCGATGGAGACGGGGCGCCGTCCAGCGACCCGGCTCGAGGGTGCGCGGGTGCAGACGGAGACTAGGTGCCCCGCGTAGGTCCCGTCCGAGCGAGTGATGTGCTCTTCGCGCACGTGATTCGCTTGTTGCACACCGCTCAGCTGCTCGTGTCCTGTGTGATGTGCTGAGCAGGTGTGCGAAGTGCTGACTAGTCGGGATGGGCGGTTCTGTGCGGGTGCGCCGAATCCGGGTGGATTCACTTGAGGCGCAGGGGGAGTCCGGCTACTACGAGGAAGGCTTCGTCGCAGGCTTGGGCGAGGCGTTGGTTGAGGGTACCGATTTCGTCGCGGAAGAGGCGTCCGGAGCGGGTGGCGGGGATGATGCCCATGCCGACCTCGGGGCTCACAATGATCAGGCGATGCGGGTAGGCGGCGACGGCGGCGACCAGGGCATCGGCGTCGGGAGTGACGGTGCCGCGCGGGGATTCCCAGGCGTTGCGGGCGTCGATGCGGGCAGCGAGCCAGGTGCCGATGTCATCGATCAGCGTGGTGCCCTCGGGTGCCGAGGCGCCGAGAACGGTTGCTGGATCGGCACTTTCGACCACGGTCCAGTCGGCGGGCCTGCGGTCGCGGTGCGTGGCGATGCGTTCGGCGAAGTCGAGGTCGGCGGGGTCGGGAATCGAGGTCGCGAGGTAGCGGACCCGTCCCGGGGCATTGCCGGCCAACTCTTCGGCATAGGCGGACTTACCCGACCGAGCGCCGCCGAGGACGAGCGTCCGGCGCGGCTCGACGGACGAGGCACTGTGCGACACGTCAGCACGTTATCAACCGGATCGACGTGCACGCGTCGGCGCGGGCAGGAGGCGCGCCCGAACAAGAGCCGAACCTGGTCTCGGGATCCGCATCCAGAATGGGCTCCCAGAAACGGTGCAGATCCCGAGAAAGACATCCCAGGAGCTTGAATGTCAAGCAGCGGACTGCTGAGCTGGGTCGGGCCAGGCTGTGGTCTCGTTGTAGAGGGTTCCGGTTTTGAGGCAGCCGTGCAGGATCCCGACGAGTCGGTTGGCGAGCTGGCGTAGCGCGGCGTAGTGACCGACACCGCGGGCTCGCTGACGGTCGTAGTAGTCGCGGGCGCCCCGGGACCACATCAGCGCGGATTGCGCCTGGGTGGTGAGGGCGTCGATGAGCCGGTCGTTGTGTACGAACCGGGCCAGGGCGACCTTCTTCTTGCCCGACGCGCGGGTGATCGGGGAGGTGCCCGCGTAGTTCTTGCGGGCTTTGGCGCTGCGGTAGCGGTCGGGGTCGTCACCGAACTCTGCGAGCACCCGGGCACCGAGGACCTGTCCCAAACCGGGCTGGGACGCGATGATCTCAGCGGCCGGGTGCTGCCCAAAATGCGCCTCGACCTGCCCCTGCAACGTCTTGATCTGGGTGTTGAGGACAGTCAGGACCGCCAGCAGCGCCTGGACCGAGGCTGCGTAGGCCTGCGCCACGACCTCGGGCTGGCCGAGCTGCTCGCTGCGCAGTGCGGCCGCAATAGCGGTGGCTTTGTCGGCGACGTTGCGGCGGCGCGCCCGCTTCAACGCGGCACTGATCTGGGGGATCGTGAGCCGGGCCGCCGCAGCTGGGGTGGGTGCTTTGGCGAGCAGTTCCAGGGTGTCGGCGGCGTCGAGGTCGTCGAACGCGGCCAGCGCGGCGGGGAAGTAGTCACGCAGAGCGTGACGCAACCGCTGGGTGTGGCGAGTTCGGTCCCAGATCATCGTCTTGTGAGCACGGGCCACCACCTTCACGGCCTCGGCTCGCGCGGAATCCCCAGCGACAGGTCGCAATTCGTGGGAATGGGTGCGGACCATATCCGCCAGCACGTGAGCGTCACCAGCGTCGCTTTTGGCACCCGAGACTCCCAGCCGGTCCCGAAACCTGGCCGCCTGCAATGGATTCACCGCCAGTACCGTGTATCCGGCGGCGACCAGCGCCCCGACCCAGGGACCGCGGTCGGTCTCGATCCCGACCAGGACCTCGACCTCGTCGGCGTCGTCGACCAGGCCGCCGAGGATCGCGTGCAGTCTCGCCATTCCGGCGACGCCCTCGGGCACGCGCGCTTTGGCCAGGCGGCGCCCGGCGGTGTCCATCACCTCCACGTCGTGGTGGTCTTCAGCCCAGTCATCTCCTACGAACAGTCGCAACAATCCTCCAATTGCTAATGCCGATCACCGTCGAGCAGCCAGCAGGAGAACCATCAGCGACCTAATCAAGCAGTGCTCACGCCCATTCGGGCGGGCACGACATCCCAGCAGCGATCAACTCTCCCGGCCTACCGGCAGGGGCACGGTCTTTCTCCAGGACTCGAAGTCCAGGGTGCGAAAGTGCTCACCTACCGGCCGGCTACTACCAGGAGTGTGCCGGATAGCTCACTCCCAGAACTGATTAGGGTGCGCGGGTCAGGCTGAGGTGTCGACGACTTCGGGGACGGCGCCGAAGCGGCGGCGGTATTCGGTGGGGGCGATGCCGACGAGTCGTTGGAAGTGGTGGCGGAGCAGGGCTCCGGAGCCGAAACCTGCGCGGGTGGCGATTTGTTCGAGACCGAGGTCGGTTTCCTCGAGCAGTTGTTTGGTCAGCAGCACGCGCTGGTTGGTCAACCACTTCACCGGGGTGGTTCCGGTTTCGGCGGCGAAGCGGCGGGCGAAGGTGCGCGTGGACATGGTCGAGCGAGCGGCCAGGTCTTCGATGGTGTGTGGGAGGTCGAGGTTCTCGTTCATCCACTCCAGCGTCGGGATGAGACTGTCGGAGGTGCAGGTGGCGACCGGCCGCTCGATGAACTGGCGCTGACCGCCGTCGCGCTGGGGCGGCACGACCATCCGCCGCGCGATCGCGTTGGCCACCGCGCTGCCGAGTTCGCGGCGCACCAGGTGCAGGCAGGCGTCGATGCCCGCGGCGGTGCCCGCGCTGGTGATCAGGTTGCCCGCGTCGACGAACAGCACGTCGGGGTCGACGGTCGCCTCGGGGTACATCTCGGCGAGCTCATCCACGTAGGTCCAGTGGGTGGTGCATTTACGGCCATCGAGCAGGCCCGCCGCACCGGCAAGGAACGCTCCCGAGCACACGGTCAGCACGATCGCACCCGCCGCGGCGGCATCGCGGACTGCGTCGAGGACGCGCGGATCGAACCCGGTCTTCGTCGAAGCGGCCGGAATGGCGACCAGATCCGCCTTCACGAGCTCTTCGAGGCCGTACTCCGGGGTCACCGTGATGCCGGGCGTCCGGGAGTGCAGCGGCTGGCCTGGTGTGGCGCTGCAGACCTTGAAGTCGAAGGCAGGCAGCCCATCGGCGGTCCGGTCGAGCCCGAAAACCTCGCAGACCACTCCGAATTCGAACATGGCCATGTGATCGGACAGAACGACGGCAACCTTCGAGAGCATGCCTCGAGTATAGTGGCTGGATATTTACGAACTGTGTCAGTTCAGCCACTTTCGGCGGTAACTCAACGAGCGCAAACTTACTGCCATGATAACTTTTCTGATCACCATGGCAGTCATCGTCGCTTTCGCCGCTCTGGTAGCCCACTACCCGGCGCACGAGGGCTCGTCCAACATCACCGATCGCGACGCGCAGCGCATGCAGGCCGATCTGTCGGCGATGCACGGCCGAACCACCAACATCTGACCCATGTCCCCGCAACCGACAGCGGCCCGGCTCGTGTCCACGAGCCGGGCCGCAATCATGTGCAGGGCTGCCGATCCTTCGACCGGTAACGGGAAACAGCTGTCAACCGCGCTTAACGCAGGCTTGAACGGCGTGCCGAAGCCGGGCCTAGCCGCCGCACAGCACCCGGGCTCCACCGAACCGGGCCCGTACTCGCCGCAGCAGCAGAGCTAAATAGCCTCGCCCGGGCTGACCCGAGGCTTCGGCGCCCGCATCTTGCGAATCTGCGACGCGCGCACGAAGGCGTACCAACCCAGCTTGTAACCGGTGTCGTCGGTATCCGGGAAACGCTCCCTGACCCGCCCGTTCACGATCCGGCCGAGCAGGAAACCCTCGGCGATCATGAAGAACATCATCACCAGCATCGCCAGCGTGACGATCGTCTGCAGCGCGGGCGCCACGAACATCGACAGGATCAGCACGAGCGCCATCGGCATGAACAGGCCGACCAGGTTGCGCCGACCATCGACGATGTCGCGGACGAACGCGCGCACCGGCCCCTGATCACGCGGCAACAGGTACTTGTCCTCGCCGGCGAGCATGCGCGTGCGCCGATCCTGGACGGCCGCCTTGCGCTCGGCGGAGGCTTGTTTGCGCTCCTCTTTGCTGCCGCGAGTGGCCTTGCGCCGGGCGCGGGCCTCCTTCGCGGTGAGCGGTGCTGGAGCGATCGGGCCACGGCGCTTGCCTTGTGCGTCACGGCGTTTCGGAGTGGGACGGCCCTTGCCCGCGGTGGCGGTAACCGCCGTGCGAGTGGAGCCCGCGGTCGAGCCGCCGTCCACGACCGCCGTCTGATCGGCGGCCGCGTCGGTGGTGCTGGACTCGCCGCGACGGAACAATTTCACATCGACCAGGCTATTCGATGGAATACCCGGCGGGAAATGCGGTCCGATTCGCGCAGGTGTGGTGGGTCACGTAGGTGCCGTGTTCCTCGGGGCGCAGTGATGGCAAGATGGGGAATAGCAGCCCGCCGAGTGGTGTTGACCGACATGACCCGTGCGCTGTTCACGGGTCGACGACAGGTTCCTCGAGGAGAGTTCATGACTGTGCAGAACGAGACCGCCACCGAAACCCACGGTGCCGTGCTGACCGATGCTGCCGCCAGCAAGGCGAAGGCGCTGCTGGACCAGGAGGGTCGCGACGACCTGGCGCTGCGCATCGCCGTGCAGCCCGGCGGCTGTGCCGGCCTGCGGTACCAGCTCTTCTTCGACGATCGCTCGCTCGACGGCGACATCGTTGTCGAATTCAGCGGCGTCAAGCTGGCCGTCGACCGGATGAGCGCCCCGTACATCCAGGGTGCCTCCATCGACTTCGTCGACACCATCGAGAAGCAGGGCTTCACCATCGACAACCCGAACGCCACCGGCTCCTGCGCCTGCGGCGATTCGTTCAACTGACCGAACCCGTCCGACTCGTCGTAAGCGGGTTCACCGCGTAACAGCCCAACCCACGTGAGAGCTGCTCACGTGGGTTTGCGCGTTTTCTGACTGCGCTGGATCCAAGGCCGTCTCGAAACGCTCCGGCCACCGCCGGAGCATCAGATTTCGTAAGGATTCGGGCGTGTCGCGGACCGGCCGATAACGACAATCCGGCCCAACGATCGCGCGCCGCCGGGGATCTCGCGCACGTCCCCCACCGGATCGAGGTCTCGGAGCCCCCGGCCAACATTGGTACGGTAATGCTGGGACTTCGTTCCCGGTCTGCACCGCCTGCCGCCTACCGTTGAAGGGCCAGCCTCGTGTCCATCGCCGTTTCCGCGTCCATTGCCACCGACCACCTCATGCGTTTTCCCGGACGGTTCCGTGACGCACTGCTGGCCGATCAACTCGACCACGTGTCCCTCAGCTTCCTCGTCGACGATCTGCAGATCCGTCGCGGTGGTGTCGCAGGCAACATCGCCTATGCCATGGGGCTTTTGAACCGCACGCCCCTGCTCGTCGGTGCCGTGGGCGCCGACTTCGCCGAGTACCGCCAGTGGCTCGAGTCGCACGGCGTGGACTGCTCCGGCGTGCTGATCTCCGAGCGTGCGCACACCGCGCGCTTCGTCTGCACCACCGACGACGACATGGCGCAGATCGCGTCGTTCTACCCGGGTGCGATGAGCGAGGCCCGCGATATCTCCATCGGCGAACTCGCCAAGTCACATTCGCTGGACCTGGTGCTGGTCGGCGCCAACGACCCCGACGCGATGCTGGTGCACACCGCCCAGTGCCGCGAGCTCGGCATCCCGTTCGCCGCCGACCCGTCCCAGCAGCTGGCCCGCCTCGACGGCGAGCAGGCCGTGCAGCTGATCGACGGCGCCGCATACCTTTTCACCAACAAGTACGAATGGGCGCTGCTGCTGCAGAAGACCGGACTCAGCGAGGCCGAGATCGCCCAGCGCGTCGGCATCCGGGTGACCACGCTCGGCGCCGACGGCGTGCACATCGTCGACCGTGACGGCACCGAACTGACCGTCGGCGTCGTCCCGGAGACCACGAAGGTCGAGCCCACCGGCGTCGGCGACGCGTTCCGCGCCGGTTTCCTCACCGGCCACACCGCGGGCCTCAGCCTGGAGCGCTCGGCCCAGCTGGGTTCCCTCATCGCGGTCCTGGTTCTGGAGACCATGGGCACCCAGGAGTGGACGCTGAACAAGGAATCCGCACTCGAGCGTCTCGCCGGTGCCTACGGTGCCGAAGCCGCCGCCGAAATCAAGCCCCTGCTCTGAGTCTGCTCGCTGCCGCGCACGTGTTGTGTGGCAGCGCACGGAACTGCTAGTGATTTCGTGCGCGGCGTGAGAATGTATGCGCGCGAACGGTATTAGCCGGTGCTTGAGGCTCCGGATCAAGTCCGGAGGTGGCATCGCCGCGGCGGTGACGGGCCGTGCGAGTTGCTGCCACGTCACCAGACGCAAAGTGCCCCTCAACCTTTCGGCGAGGGGCACTTCGACGTCGACTTACAGCGAGACCGGGTAGACCGGCTCCTGGATCTCCGGCTTGATGCGGTCCTCGACGAAGATCCCGTGCCACACCATGAACACCAGCAACGTCCACAACCTGCGGCTGTGATCCGACGTCCCCGCGCGGTGTGCGACGAGCATGTCGCTGATCGCCGCCTTGTTCAGCAGGTGGTCGGTCTGCGATTCGAGGATCTGCTGCTGGGCCCAGTCGTAGAGTTCGGTGCCGCGCAACCAGTGCCGCAGCGGGACCGGGAAGCCGAGCTTGGCGCGGTGCAGCACGTGCGGCGGCACGATGCCCTCGAGTGCCTGGCGCAGTGCGTATTTCGTGGTTTCCTTGGTGATCTTCTGCTCGAACGGCAGCCCCTCGGCGACCTTCAGCACCTCGGAATCCAGGAACGGCACCCGCAGTTCGAGCGAGTTGGCCATGGTCATCTTGTCGGCCTTGACCAGGATGTCGCCGCGCAACCAGGTGAACAGGTCCAGGTGCTGCATGCGCGCCACCGGGTCCCAGCCGCGGGACTGCGCGTAGATCGGCGCGGTCACGTCCTGATGGGTCCATTCGGGCCGGAATTCCCGTAACACGGAACGCAATTGGGCGTCGCTGAAGCTGCGCGCGTTGCCGTAGTAGCGCTCCTCCAGGCTGAGCGAGCCGCGGTGCAGCAGGCTCTTGCCACGGGTACCGTCCGGAATGCGATCGGAGAGCTTGCCCGCCAGCCTGCGCAACCCGCCGGGCAGGTACTCGAAGGGCTTGAGCGACAACGGCTCCCGGTAGATCGTGTATCCACCGAACAGCTCGTCGGCACCCTCGCCGGACAGCACCACCTTGACGTGCTTACGCGCTTCCTTCGCCACGAAGTACAGCGGCACCAGCGCCGGATCGGCCACGGGATCGTCGAGGTACCAGACGATTTCGGGAATCGCGGCGGCGAACTCGGCGGGCGAGACGGTCTTGATGACGTGCTTGGCGCCGATCGCCGCGGCGGTCTCGGCGGCGACGTCGGCCTCCGAGTAGCCCTCGCGTTCGAAGCAGCTGGTGAAGGTGATCAGCTTCGGGTTGTGCCGCATGGCCAGCGCCGCGACCGCGGTGGAGTCGATACCGCCGGACAGGAACGAGCCGACGGTGACATCGGCGCGCATGTGCTTGGCGACCGAGTCCTCCATCGCCTCGGCAATCTCGCGGTAGCGCGCAGCTGCCGAACCCGGTGTGAAGGGGCGAACCTTGAACTCCGGATGGAAGTACCGGGTGGCCTTCGGCGCCTCGCCCGGACGGACCGTCGCGTAGCTGCCGGATTCCAGCCGCCGGATGTCCTTGTGCAGCGTCTCCGCCTCCGGCACGTACTGCAGCACCGTGTAGTGCTCCAGCGCGCGCGGATCCAAAGCGTCGGTGAGTTCGAGCGCGGGCAGCAGTTCCAGCAGGCTCTTCTTCTCGCTGCCGAACGCGGTCCCGCCGGGCCCGGTCGCCAGGAACAGCGGCTTGATGCCGAACGGGTCCCGCGCCAGGAACAGTTCCTTGGTCTCGGTGTCCCAGATCGCGAACGCGAACATGCCGCGCAGCTTGCGCACGGCCTCGGGTCCCCAGTAGTGGAACGCCGCGACGACGGCCTCGCCGTCACCCTCGGTCAGGAAGATCGAGTCGGCACCGAACTCCGCGGCGTGCGCCTCGGCCAGCTCCTTGCGCAGCTCGATGTAGTTGTAGATCTCGCCGTTGAAGGTCAGCGCATAACGCTCCCGGTTCTCCGGCGGCCCCCAGCGCAGCGGCTGGTGCGAGTGTTCGATATCGATGATCGACAGGCGGTTGAAGCCGAAGATCATGTGATCGTCGTGCCAGGTGCCGCGTTCGTCGGGACCACGGTGCCGGACGCAGTGCAGTGCGTCGTACACCTGCTCCACCACGCCAGGCGCTGCCTCGTCAGATGTCAGAAACCCGAGCAGTCCACACACGGCGTCGGCAACCTCGTTTCTCCGGTCGGGACACGGCCGGAAAACGGCGCGTCCGAATGTCTTGCGGGGGCGGTGCGCAGCGTCTGCCGCGAGTGGTTGTTCCGGTACCTGCCGGGGCCTGATCTCGCGGTGAGCACAGCGGCCGAAATGTTGTGTCCGAGTATGCCGCACACGCGCGCTGCGCGCGTACTGCGCACCCTGTCCAGGGCTTTTGCGGACGGATGCGCAGGTGCGTGCGATGCGCGGAGTGTCGAATGCGACCCGACGACAAAGAGGGCGCCCGTTTGGTCTACGCTGCGTAGTACTCAGGCCATTCTCAGGCGGCGTACGCGCTCGACCCGGGACCGGCCTGATCATGTGCTTAGAACGTATCGCCGGGGCGGTCGCAGCCCAGGCGGTGCAAATGTCGGAATGTGTGGCGACCAGGAAGGCGTGAGCGTGGCGCACAAGGCGAGCGAAGAGATCGGGGCACGACCCGTGCAGGGTTCACCCACCCCACCGGCTTCGCCGGCTAGCCGTCCCCAAGGTCGGATCCTTCGGCGGGCCGGGCTGGCGGTGTCCCTCGGGATCACCGCGGTGCTCGTCTCGGGCTGCTCGATCGACAATGTTTGGCTGCGGTTCGGCTGGCCCTCGGGCGTCACGCCGCAGGCCACCCGGATGCGGGAGCTGTGGACCTGGTCCGTTGTCGCCGCCCTGTTGATGGGCGTGCTGGTGTGGGGTCTGACCTTCTGGACCGTCGCCTTCCACCGCAAGAAGGCGGACTCCCCGGAGTTCCCCCGGCAGACCGGTTACAACGTGCCGCTGGAGCTGACCTACACGGCGGTGCCGTTCGTCATCATCGCGGTGCTGTTCTACTTCACCGTCGTCGTGCAGAACTACGTGCACGAGAAGGTCGACAATCCCGACGTGACGGTCGACGTCACCGCCTTCCAGTGGAACTGGAAGTTCGGCTACCGCGGGGTGGACTTCAAGGACGGCGCCAAGTACGACGGCATCGACACCACGCGTGAGGCCTCGAACCAGGAACAGATCGAGGGGTACAAGGAACGGACCAAGGATGGTCACCCGCAGCCGGGCCCGATGCACGACGGCCTGCCCGCGCACGACATCCTGTCCTACCTGCACTACGACAAGGTCGAGACGTACGGTTCCAGCACCGAGGTGCCGGTGCTGGTGCTGCCGACCAACAAGGTGATCGAGTTCCAGCTCGCCGCCGCCGACGTGGTGCACGCGTTCTGGGTGCCGGAGTTCCTGTTCAAGCGCGACGTGATGCCGAATCCGAAGGAAAACCATTCGGACAACATCTTCCAGATCACCAAGATCGAGAAGGAAGGTGCGTTCGTCGGCCGTTGCGCGGAAATGTGCGGCACGTTCCACTCGATGATGAACTTCGAGGTACGTGCGGTTACACCGGAGAAGTTCACCAAGTACATGGATGCGCGCAAGAAAGGCCAGACCAACGCCGAAGCGCTGCAGTCCATCGGTGAGTCGCCGGTCGCCACGTCGACCCGGCCGTTCAACACCGAGCGCACGACCAAGACCGCGGCCGAGGCAAAGTAAGGGACTGATCTGACATGAAGATCGAAGCGCGGATTTTCGAACTGCTGACGGTGTTCTTCATCATCGTCGCGATTGTCTACGGCTACTTCACCGGCGTTTCCCGCACCGGTGTGGAATGGGCGGGTACCACCGCGACCGTCCTGACCGCGGGCCTGTCGCTGATCATCGGCACCTACTTCCGCTTCGTCGCGCGTCGCCTCGACCTGCGTCCGGAAGACTACGAAGATGCCGAGATCGTCGACGGCGCAGGCGACCTGGGCTTCTTCTCGCCCGGCAGCTTCTGGCCCATCAGCCTGGCCGGTGCCGGTGCCATCACCGCCCTCGGCCTGGCCTTCTTCCAGTTCTGGCTGATCGGCCTCGGCGTGGTGTGCATCCTCATCGCCGCCGCGGGTTTGGTCTTCGAGTACTACCTCGGGCCCGAAAAGCACTGACACTGTTGCCGAAAGCCCCCTCCGCATCCGCGGGAGGGGGCTTTCGTCGTTTCGGAGTGTCGCGTCAGATGCCGAAGGCGTGCATGAGGCGGGCCGTGGAGCGGGGGGCTACGCCGGCTAGGGCGTAGAGGGTGCGGGTGAAGCGGGGTTCGAGGCGGGGGGATTTGGCGTGGATGGCGGTTTCGATGCGGTGGGCGGTTTGGTCGGCCTCAGGGGTCGGTTCCTCGGTGTACTGGGTGGCGTCGAGGTCGGCGCGGAAGGCGGGGTAGTGGACCGCGGTGACCTGGATGCCGTGCGGGGATAGTTCGGCGTCGGCGCATTGGCCGAAGGTGGTCCAGGCGGCCTGAGCGCTGGCGTAGGAGGCGAAATTCGGTGCGGCGCCGGTGTTCACGTTCCAGGGGCCGGCATTGATCACGTGGCCCGTGCCGGACCGCAGCATGGCGGGTAGGAGGCCGAGGGTGAGGCGCAGCGGGCCGAAGTAGTTGGTGGCCATCATTCGCTGGTAATCGCGGAATCGGTGTATCGACTCGGTCACCGGTCTGCGCATCGGTCGCCCGGCAATGTTGATCAGCACGTCGATGGTGCCGAATTCGCTGAGCACCCAGGTGACCAGCTGGTCGACGTCGCCGAGTGCGGAGATGTCGCAGCGATTCCAGTCCGCCACACCGCCGTCCGAGCGGATCTCCTCGCAGGCACTGATCAGCTCATCACTGCCGCGCGCCACCAACAACAGTTGGGCGCCTTGGGCGGCAAGCACATTCGCGGTGGCCCGGCCGATGTCGGAACAGGCATCGGTGATCAGCACGCGCTGGCCGATCAGCGATCGCTCCGGCGGACGGTGACGCTTACGTTCAACGAATCCAACCGGGACAGCACGAAATTCGGGCATCGGCACAGCAACCTTCACAAGCGGACGGGCTGAACACACGCACGGCACCACACCAACAGTGCCGACCACACCGGCCGCCGCTACCTTCTGGCGACCATGCACGGCCGGTCACAGTATAGAGTTTGCCCACCGTTTGACGGAGCCGTTCGCCAAATGCCCCGGGCAGCACCTGCCCCCTTGAGACACCAAGTGCGGCAACCACCAAGCCATCCGCACCGGGCTGCAACTATGTCCCGCAAGGCCACATCTACTGGCAAGCCAGTTACCTGTCGCATTCGCAGCAGCGTCGGCCACGCCCCATCTCGTCGCCGAGCGGACACCACCGGGCCCTCCCTCAATTCACCGCCGTCATATCCCTTCGAGGCTCCGTCGCCCGAGTTTGTTGCCGAGCGGGCAGCGGTGGTTGGAGAACTTTGACTTGTACTGCTGGTCGATCCTTGGAACTCGGATTCGGTCAGGCTTGGCTGGATCTTGCAGCAAGGGACCGGGCTGTCGCTTCTCAGCCCGGCAGCGTCCCGGGGTTATCGACCACACCCTGACGTTCGCGTTATCGGTCCACCCCTCGCAGAGATGAGTGGGCTAATCGTGCAGGGCTCGGATCAGGTCGCGCGCGACAGCATGGGTAGCGATAGGTCGGCTATCGGTCGACCTATCGCTGCCAGTCATGGTTCCGTGTGCAGAACCTAGGTTGTCGGGTGTGGGTAAACGCAGTCGGCGTTCTGGAAATTCGGCATCCCCGCTCTAATTTCCGGTGAATTCGACTGCGGTTACTTGGAAGGTTTATCGACGTGCTCGACCAGAGAATTGATTTGAGTTCTGGCCGCTGGATGTGCCGAAGTCTTGGGTCCAATAAGGTGTGCCGGTTTTGCTTTTGGCAAATCCGACACCGATATCACGAAGGCTGCAATTGAGAATGTTGGCGCGGTGGCCTGGGCTGCGCATCCAGCCGCTGACTACGGCAGAAGCAGTCGGTTGTCCCGAGGCGATATTCTCGGCCCAGGCGCTGGCGCGGTAGCCCGTTGCCTTGATCCGATCGCCCGGACTGCCTTTGGGGGAGTTGTGGTCCAGGACGCCGCGGGCGGCCATGTCCGCTGTGTGCGCCTGAGCGGCCTGGGTGAGGCGGCTTTCGGCTTTGAGGGCGGGGCATCCGGACTTCGCGCGTTCCGCGTTGGTGAGGCTGACGACCTCGGCGATGGCGGGCTGGGCCTGCGGCGCGGCTAGGGCCGTCGGACCCCAGGCCATCAGACCGGCGGAAAAGCCTGATATGACGAGACAAGTAAGTGAGGAACGGGTCAGAGCGGGAGAAAGACGCATAATTCAGACTCCACGGTTCGTATTACGTTTAAATAACGGTAGCATCTCGCCCGGAGTGACGGCAAGATCGCAGCACCATCTTTGTGGGCTCTAGCGGCCTGGTGGCAATCGGCCGATTCGGTGCGGGAGATTCGACTTCATAACGTAGCGAGGAAGACGAACCGTCCGATACGATGCGTGACATCCAAAATGGCCGTATCTCAGGACACCGGACGGTTTCATTCTTCGCCTCACCCATGCTCGGCCACGGCGGACGTGCGCGAATAGCAGCGCCGGCTCCGTCGCATCCGGTGACACCGACGTGCGGGCACAACTGAATCGGTCGATTCGTTACTAAGGACAACAACTGATGGGCAAACACAACGCAAGGCGAAACCCTCTCGGTTCGATGCGGTTGGCCATGCTCTCGATGACCGCACTGATCGCTACCGGAATCGCCACCGAGCACGGGCCGTCGCCCGAGAACCAAGCGGCGATCCTGACGGCCACCATGACCGAACTACCGCCCCAGGCGCCGGTCACCGAGCCGGCTGGCACCGCAGCCGATTCACGGCAGCCTGCCGCGGTCGGCCGGCCCGAGCGGCCGACACGTCCGATACGACCATCCATCGACGCCGACGAACTACCTGATCAGCCGGCCAGCCAGAAGGTCGGACCGGACGGACTCGGCCTGCCGCTCACGCCTGCTGAGCCGAAGGTGACCGTGCCCGGCCGGACGAACACGCCGCGATATCACCATCAGAACGACGCGGTAGGCGCCAGGCCCGGTGCCCAAATCGCCCTTCCGCCACTGGATCTCAACGCGCTCCTGACCAACATCAGTGCCGCCCTCAACGCGGGAGCAGCGTTCGCGGAAGGCCTGGAGTCCGGCAGTGCGGTCCGCAACACCGAGGCGAGCAAACCTGCTCCGAGCAGTACGGAAGACGACGCTGCCGCCGCGGGCACTGAGAGCACGAGCGCCAACAGTGTCCAAATGGCTGCTCCGGCAACAGATCTCACCTCACTGTTGGCCACCATCAGCGCCGCGCTGAAAGTGGGAGCAGCGTTGACGCAGGGCCTGGAATCCGGCAGCTCGATCCTCGACACCGGCAGCGCGGCGCTCAGCCCTGGCAGCGCAGCTCTTGGCACCGGCAGCGCGGCCCTCGACGGCGGTAGCTCGATCGCCGGAACCGGCAGCTCGGTGCTCGGCCCCCTCGCCGCGGTGCTCGCCCCCCTCAGCGCCGCAGCACTGGCCTCCGCCTGACGCTCACGCATCGTGAACTCCCATCGGGCCTCCCGTGCCGATGGGAGTCACGTCGGCGCCAAACCACAACTCCGGTCCACCGATTCGGGTCCGCCACTGAACCCGAAATCGACATCATGTCCCGCTCAACGGTCAAAGTCTCGTTGCCGAGCGGGACACCGGGGCGACGCGTCCGTGATTTGCCGCCCTGCTGTCTCACTCGGCATCCAGCTACGCAACGTGGGATCGCCGAGCGGGATATCGCGTCGTCGTGCCCTGTGTTTCCGCCGTTATGTCCCACTCGGCGTCTGGCCGCGCGATCTTGGTCGCCGGGATCGCGACGGTGTGTTTTGTGTTGTGGCGCAGCCTCGCTAGATGCGAGTCCCATTCGGGGGTTCCGTGCTGTAGCCGCGGAAGTTCAGGCTGACAACGCGAGCACTGCAGTGCCGAACTTGACGACGGCGTGCGCGACCACCGGCTGGTACGAGCCGGTGGTCGGCGGGCGGGTCGGCCTGGGCGGAAGTGCGGTTACTCCTCCGACTCGTAGCGCAGGGCGTTCTCTGAGCGGCAGATCTCATCGATGCCAGAAACTATGTCGCGCAAGAGTTCTGAGGGGAGGGCGGCGGGGCGGAGGCGGCTGGTGAAGGTGATCAGGCCGTGGTCTTCGGGGGAGAGGCCGCGGGCGGCGGACTCGGAGCGGAGGTAGCGGGAGCGGACGCCGTAGGTCATCGCGGAGATGACGGTGAAGCAGCCGGTGCGCTCGCGGTGGCCGGCGAACAGGTCGTGCAGGCGGTAGAAGACCGACGTGTAGCTGGACAGGGGCGCGAAGATGCCGACGCGGTAGGCGGGGCCGCGCTCGGAGGAGCTGAGGGCGGTGTCGGCGAGGTATTCCGCGTCGCGCAGGGTTTGCACCTTGGGTGCGAAGAGCACCGCGCCCGCCGCCGCGTTGCGCAGCGGCATGCCCGCGGGCCCGCTGGCGGCGGAGGCGATAACGCCCAGCGACTTTCGCGCACGCGAACCGACCTCACGGCGCGCCCGCACCGAGCGGGTCGGCGCGGTGGGATGCAGCGTCGACCACTGCCCGAACCGCACCGTGCCCAACTGCACATGCCCGACACCACCCGGCCGCGCGACCTTCAGCGGTGCGGTATCGACCCAGCGACCCACCTGCAGCGCCGCGTTGCCCGGCCGCATGATCTCGGCGTAGGCGTGCTCGACGAAGGAGTCGAAGTCGAGGAACCGGTCGGCATTGGTGGTCAGCCAGGTGCGGTCCTTGTCGATGTCGATCACGTCGAGGGTGAGCGCGGTGATGATGCCCGCGCGCCCGCCCGCGCCGAGGATGCGGTGGAAGCGCTCGGCGTGGTGGGTGCGTCCGCAGGTGCCGATGCGCCCGTCGTTGTCGACGTACTCCAGATCGACGATCTGGTCGATGAACATGCCGTACTTGTGCGACGCGGCGCTCACGCCGCCCACGGACGCGAATCCGCCCGCGGTGATGTCGCGGTGGTCGCCGACGATCGGCAGGCCGAGCCCGTGCGCGCCGAGCCGCCGGTCGATGTCGGACAGCTTGGCGCCCGCCTGCACGCGCACCGTCCGCCGCCCCAGGTTGATGTCGAGCACCTGATTCATCCGGCGCAGCGACACCACCGTCGGCTGGGCGGGCAGTGTCAGACCATCGTCCAGTTGCTCGCCACCGCGCACGGTGAGCGGTTCCGCGCGGCCGCGTGAATCCCGAACCGTGCGAACGACATCCGCCGTATCGCGGGGTAGGTATTCCTCGGCGGAGACAAACTGCGGCGTGCTCATGGCACGAAAGCTACTACAGCGCGGCCCGCGACGCCTCCCCGATCTCGTGTGCTACCGGACGGTCGGTTCGAGTCGCTGGCTGAACAGCACCGATCCGCTCGCGTCGCACAGATTGACTGTCAGTTCCCTTGACTTGCCGTCGATCTGTACCTCGCCGAAATGCTGGAAGGCATCCAGCGGAGAACTGTTCTGCACAGTCGGCGCGTGCACGAACACCGCCTCCGGACCGAACGTCGCGTCGAGCGGATTCGGCCCGAACGCGCCCGCGTTGAGCGGTCCGGAGACGAACTCCCAGAACTCGTCGAAGTCGGTGAACGCCGCGCGCTCGGGGGAGTAGCGGTGCGCCGCCGTGTAGTGCACGTCGGCGGTCAGCCAGACCACGTCGGTCACCTTGTTCGCCTTGATCGACGAGAGCACCTGGGCGACCTCGGTTTCCCGGCCGGACGGCGCACCGGGGTCGCCGTTGGCCGGGCCCTCGAACGCGGTGGTGTTCGGCTGTTCACCGTCCTTGACGACCAGGCCGAGCGGCAGGTCGTTCGCGACGATCTTCCAGGTGGCCTTGGAGTCGCGCAGGCCCTCGATCAACCACATCGTCTGTGCCGGACCGAAAATGCGGCCCTCGGGGCCATTGTCGGCGTCGTTGGTGTCCTTGTAGGTCCGCATGTCCAGCACGAAGATGTCGAGCAGCGGGCCGTAGGAGATCTTGCGGTAGAGGCGACCGTCCACGGCCTCCTTGGGCTCCACCGGCATCCACTCGTGGAACGCCTGCCAGGCGCGGGTGGCCAGGGTGTCCATACTGCGCTCGGCATAGCCCTTGCTCTCCGGGACGAGGCCGCCGGGGTACCAGTTGTTGACCGTCTCGTGGTCGTCCCACTGCACGACCTGCGCGACCGAGGAGTTGAAGCGGAGGTAGTTCTGGTCGGTCAGGTTGTAGGCGTAGTTGCCGCGGTACTGCTGGAGGGTTTGCGCGGGAGCGCTTTTCGCCTCCGACACGATGTTGCGCCAGATTCGCCCATCCGGGAGTGTCACCGACTCCTTGACGGGGTTGTCCGCGTAGATGGAATCGCCCGAGTGCAGGAAGAGGTGCGGGTCGCGGGCGGCCATGGTGGAGAAGATCTTCATGCCGCCGAGATCGGGGTTGATGCCGTAGCCCTGGCCGACGACGTCGCCGGACCACTGCAGCCGGATATCGGATGCGCCGGTGGGCACGGTGCGGAACACGCCGGTGATCGGCTCGGAGATGCCGCCATCGTCACCCTCGAGAGTTACCCGGTAGTGAACCTGCTCGCCTGCGGGCAGGCCGTTGACGCGTACCCGGCCGGTGCCGTCGGAATCCGGGGTGAGCAACGGTCCGGTGAATCGCTTGGCATTGGCGAAGGATTCGGTCGAGGCGGTCTCCACGATCAGCTTCGCGGGGCGGTCGGTGCGCGCCCAGATCAGCGCGCCGTCGCTGCGCGGGTCACCCACCGCGACACCGTGCGTCAGCACCGGACGCTGCCGGGCCAGGCCGGGGCCGTCGGACGAGCACGCGGCCAGCGCGGGAGCCGCCACCAGGCCGAGTGCGGAGGTGCGCAGCAGGGTGCGGCGGGAGAAGCCGAAGGTCGAACCAGTCATGGGATCACCCTGGACCAGCTATCTCAACGCAATGTGAACGGGTCCGGTCCGGTTGGGTAACTGGGTCGGGGGTGCGGACGGTTTCGAGCCGGTCAGGGGGAACCGTGAGTGGCACACCATGGAGAGGGGATCTCGCGATTTGCCGCAGCCATGTGCCACTCACGGGGACTCCTGGTCTGGTGTCGGAAGCTATGCGGGGTTGAGGGTTCTGTTGAAGAGGGTGAGTGCTTTGCGGTGGGCGTGGGTGGCGGCGGGGGCGTGATAGGTGGGGCCGGGGACGGCGAATCCGTGGTCGGCGTTGGGGAGGATGTCGACGGTGGCTCGGGGGCCCAGCTTCTGGAGTTCATCGATGAGGGGTTGGTTGTGTTCGGCCGATGCGATGTGGTCGGCCTTGCCGATGGCGAAATAGAATTCGCCCTTTGCGTTTGCCACGGTCTTGTGTGGTGAATTCGCTTCCGGTGAAACGCAGAACGAGGGGTGTAGGCCTGCGCCTGCGGTGAAGATGTCGGCGTGGTCCGACATGGTTTGCAGGACTGCGCGTGCGCCGTTGCAGTAGCCGATGCATCCCATCGAGGATTGCTTGGCGGCTGGATCCGCGGCGAGGTGGTCGAGGAGGGCGGTGACGTCTGTGCGGACCAGGTCGTCGGTTGTGGCCGTGACCATTTGGAAGAAGTCGCGCATCAGTGTCGAGTCGCGTCCGGCGGCGATCAAGTCTTCGGGTGGGACGTGGATGAATTGTCCGAAGCGGTGGTATCGGTCAGGGGCGAGGACGTAATAGCCGGACTTTGCTATGCGGTGGACTGTTTCGTGGGTTGCCGCGCGAATGCCGGGACCGTCGTGGAATAGGAGCACGACCGGAAGTGGGGCATCGGTTTCGGGGCGTTTGGTGATAACCGCCATTGGTCCGTCCGCGGTTGGGATGTCGAGGATTTCTTCGATCATGTTGTTCTCCTTGGACATTCGTGTGCACATCAGGTTTTGGGGCGCGCCGAGCGAGTAGTTGGGCTATCGCGTTGGTGAGCGAACCAGTCACTGCCGCAAGCGGATACACGCCGTGCAGACCGGGGTGGGTCGCGGTGAGTGTGGTGGGTCGCGGTGCGTGCGGCGGGTCGCGATGTGCGACAACGTTTGCGCATGGGCAACTGTCGGCCAAGGTGTGTACTTGCCGCCATTCAGACCTATGGGAATGCTGGATACCGGCATGGATCTAATCTGAATCAATGGATACTGTCGATCGTGGGCTGATTCATGCGCTGCAGGTCGACGGGCGGGTCGCGTTTCGTGATATCGCCGCGGTGCTCGGCGTTTCGGAGAACACCGTTGCCCGCCGGTACCGGAAGCTGCGCGGCGAGGGCACTTTGCGAGTGGTTGGCATGGTCAACGGTGGGCGTCTTGGGTATGTGTCCTGGACGGTGCGGGTGCGTTGTACGCCCGATGCCGCTGTGTCGGTGGCCAAGGCGTTGGCGGGCCGCGCGGACACCTCGTTCGTGTACCTGCTGTCGGGTGGCACCGAGGTGTCCTGCACTGTGCAGGCCGCTAGCAGTCAGGAGCAGGATGCGTTGCTGCTGCATAAGTTGCCGCGGACCAGTCGGGTGGTCTCGGTGTCGGCGCATCTCGTGCTGCGGGGGTTCGCGTTGCCGTCGGGATGGCAAGGTCTAGCAGTGCTCTCGCCGGAGCAGGTCGCGCGCCTCGAACCGCTTCCGGTTGAATCATCCACCGCCCCAGTCGAACTGGATGACGGTGTTCGTGCACTGCTGCACGCGCTCAACCGGGACGGCCGCGCTTCCTACGCGGAGTTGACGGCGGTGACCGGGTGGTCGGAGTCCACGGTGAAGCGTCGCCTCGCGAGTTTGCGGCGCACGGGAGTGCTGCAATTCCACCTCGATCTGCCGCCTGCCGCGATCGGGTTCCGCACCGAGGCCCGGCTGTGGATCAATGCGCAACCCGCTCGCCTCGTCGAGGTCGCCGAAGCCCTGGCTCGCAGGCCTGAGGTCGCCTTCGCTGCGATGACGACCGGGTCGACCAACCTGCTCGTGGCGGTCAACTGTCGCGACACCACCGACCTGAGCTTGTTCCTGACCGAACGAATCGCTCCGCTGCAAGGCATCAACTCGATGGAAACCGCTCCCATCATCAAGACCGTCAAGCGTGCCGGAGCGCTACTGCTCTGAGCTGGACGTCGTCGCGCTCGTACACGTCCTTGACTTCTGCGGCGTGCAGAGGAATCATCTGATTCTAGTGGAATCAGCTGATTCCTTTCGGGCGACGGTGCCTGGTCCGCTGCTGGCGGAGCGGCCTGGTCGGACGGGCTGCGGCCCTGGTAGGAGAGCAGATGGACCAGGAAACCGGCGAGCGGGCGGCGAACGAGTTCTTCGACGATGTGTTCGGGCGGTTCGAGGACCTGGTGGGGGAGGCTGCCGGGCGCTGGGTTGCCGATGAGGATCGGTGGCGCGAGTTCGTACGGCGCTGGGTGTTCGACGGGTACTTGCGTCGTGATGTCGACGTGCTTGTGTCGATGGTGACCGATGACTTCACCAACCGGGATCCACTGAACCTGGGGCACTTGGTGCAGGGTCCGGGTGAGTTCCGGCGGATGCTGGTCGACACCTTCGTGGCATTTCCGGACACATTGTTCGCAGCGGCCGATCTGCCGTACTTCGGGCTGGCGGCCGACATGATCGTGGTGCCGTGGCGGGCGATGGGGACGTTCACCGGGCCGCTGGCGTGGGGTCCGCCCGGTAAGCGGAAGTCCTTCGCGCCCAACGGAAAACGCTTCGATTTCACCGGGATCGACACGTATACGCTGCGCGGTCCGAAAGTGTGTGCCATGCAGAGCTTTTACGATCCGATCGAAGTCGCTCAGCAGCTCGGGCTCGCGCCCGAATCGTCGAGCCTCGCCCTGCGATTGGCGCCCTATCCGCAGGCGATCGCCGCGGCTGTGCAGCGAAAGAGGAAGTAGTTCATGGCAAATGGTGCAGAGCATGTGTCGGTTGCGGTCGTCGGTGCGGGGTTTGCGGGGATCGGGCTCGGGGTGCGGTTGCGGGAGGCGGGGTTCGAGGATTTCGTGATCCTGGAGCGTGCCGGGGAGCTCGGGGGTACGTGGCGGGCGAATACGTATCCCGGGTGTGCGTGTGATGTGCCGTCGATGTTGTATTCGTATTCGTTCGCGCCGAATTCGGAGTGGTCGCGTCGGTACGGCACGCAGCCGGAGATTCTCGACTACCTGCGCAGGGTGGCGGCGAAATTCGTTGTGCCGCAGCATATTCGCTACGACACCGAGCTGCGGGAGGCGAGTTGGGATGATGCGCGCGGACATTGGCGGATCAGCACGTCGCAGGGGTCGATGACGGCTGACGTGCTCGTCTCGGCGATCGGTCCGTTCAGTGAGGCGCAGATTCCGGAACTGCCGGGGATCGAGAACTTCACCGGCGCGCAATTCCATTCGCTGCATTGGGATCACGGCCATGACCTGACCGGCGCGCGGGTAGCCGTTATCGGTACCGGGGCGTCGGCGGTGCAGTTCATTCCCGAGATACAGCCGAAGGTGGGGCAGCTGACGGTGTTCCAGCGGTCCGCGCCGTGGATCGTGCCGCGGTTGGATTGGGCGACCTCCGATCTCGAACGCTCCGTGCTGCGGCGGATGCCCTTGGTAGGCAAAGCAGTTCGCGGCGCCTACTTCGCGGCGATCGAGGGGTTCGGGTTGGTCGGCTTCGTGGACAAGCGATTCCGGCATCCGTACGAGGCGTTGGGGCGACTTCAGCTACGTCGGCAGGTGCGGGATCGGCGGCTGCGCGAGCGGCTGACGCCCGATTACATGATCGGCTGCAAGCGGGCCATCTTCTCCGACGCCTACTATCCGGCGCTCACGCAGCCGAATGTCGAGGTGGTCACCTCGCGGATCGTCGCGGTGGGACCGCGTTCCATCTGCACCGACGACGGCGTGGAGCACGAGGTGGACACCATCATCTGGGGTACCGGTTTCGGTGTGCCACCGCAGGTGTTCGATCGGGTCCGCGGCAGTGACGGGCGCAGCATGGGTGAGCTGTATCGCGAACGCCCGCAAAGCTATCTGGGCACCACGGTGACCGGCTTCCCGAACTTTTTCACCACCCTCGGTCCGTTCGGTGCCGCCGGAAACCAGTCCGCGATATTCATGATCGAAGCCCAGGTCCGCTACATCGTGGATGCCCTGAAAACCATGCGGGACAACGGACTCCGGCGAATCGAAGTACGCCCCGAAGCACAGCAGGCCTTCCTCCTGGAAATGGATGCCCGCAGCCGGGACACCGTGTGGGTAACCGGCAACTGCCGCAGTTACTACCAAACCGCCGACGGCACCGGGAATGCCGGTTTGTACCCGAACTGGAGCTTCGAGTACGCCCGCCGGACAAGTCGTTTCGATGAGGACGCCTATCTGACGAGTGAGGTGCGTGGATGATGCTGGGCTTGCGTTGGTCGACGGCCGGTTTCGAGGTGCGTGGCCGGGTGGTGGTGATCAGTGGTGCGGGGCAGGGGATCGGGCTCGAGTTGGCTCGGATGCTGTATCGGCGCGGTGCTTCGGTGGCGATGATCGATCTCGATGAGGAGAGAGCTCGAAGTGCCGCAAGCGAATTGGGGCAGCGGGCGCTCGCTGTCCGGGCCGATGTCGCCGATCGTGCGGGGATGGTTGCGGCTTTCGAGGCGGTTCGTGAGCGGTTCGGCAGGATCGATGTGGTGGTCGCGAATGCCGGTGTGACGCCTGCTCCGGCGACGATTCGCACGATGGATCCGGCCGATTTCGATCGTGTCCTCGCGATCAATCTGACCGGGGTGTTCAATACGGTTCGTCCGGCGCTCGACGACATCGTCGCTGCCCGTGGGCATGTCGTGGTGGTGTCGTCCTGCGCCGCGTTTGCGCCGGGCATGGGTGGCTCGCCGTACATGATCAGTAAGGCGGGCGTCGAGCAACTCGGTCGTGCGCTGCGCGTCGAACTGGCTGCGGTGGGAGCCAGTGCGGGCGTCGCCTACTTCGGCATCGTGGACACCGCGATGACCCACCACACCTTGGACGAGGACGAGCTGGGTCGCGAAGTGGGCAGGCTGCTGCCGTGGCCGTTGAACCGTCGGATCACCGCCGTCGAAGCGGCCGCCACGATCGCCGACGGCATCGCGCACCGGGCTGCGCGCACGATCGCCCCGAGTGCCTGGGAGCCGTACGCATTGCTGCGCGGCGCCGTGAACGTCGTGCTCGACCGCTACCTCAGCCTGGACGCGCAAACGCACGAGTTGATCCGTCGGCTGGAACAACGCGCACTGGCGCTCGCGGCTGAGGCTGTCGATAGTGCTGTGGCATCGGATGAACGCGCACTGCCGCACGCCGCCGAGCCACTCGACAGTCCCGTGACATCATCAGGACCGTGAGTTCGTCAACCGACAACACCTGGCGCGGCAGCACCATGGCCGCGCGTTCCGCCGAGCGGCGGGACCAGTTGGTGCGCGCCGGATTCGAACTGCTCGGTGCGGAGGGTGCGGCGGCGACCACTATGCGCGCGGTCTGCCGCACGGCGGGGCTTAGCCTGCGGTACTTCTACGAGAGTTTCCCTGACCGTGAGGCGCTGCTCGTCGAGGTCTATGACCAGGTCGCGCATGGCCTGCTCGAGGCGGTCACCACCCGGCTGGCGGCGGCACCCGCCGACGAAACCGCTCGCATCCACGCGGCTTTCGATGCAGCAGCCCTCTACTTCGAAGACGATCCTCGCCGCGGCCGAATCATGTTCCGCGAAACTCTCGCCGACGACACGCTGCGCAGCCACGGCTCCGCCGCCCTACCGAACTTCGTCCTGCTGGTCGCCGCTCAACTGTCCCCAGAACGAGCCGCCGACCTCACCCCTGACCACCTCACCATGCCGATCAGCGCCCTCTCTGGCGCCCTGGTCTCCCTCTTCCTCGACTGGCTGTCCGGCCGAATCCCCGCCTCCCGCCCCGAAATCGTCACCTACGCCACCAGCCTCACAACTGCCATCCTCACCACCCCGTAGCCGGGACAAGACTGCACCAGCTCACGAGACGCCACTCGGTGATGTACCGCTCGATGCCAGAAATGAGAAGACCACCCATGTCGCGCTATGCGCGGACATGGGTGGTCGTGTCTTACGTGCTCGGAACTGCTCAGCTGGCCGCGGTGTGCGGGATGCGGGTGGCTTCGCGGGCGCTGTCGCCGGGGGTGTTCTTCTTGAGGCTGGCGGCGTAGACGTCTACGTATTCCTGGCCGCCGAGTTGCATGAGTTCGTACATGACCTCGTCGGTGACCGCGCGTTCGACGAAGCGGTTGCCGCCCATGCCTTCGTAGCGGGAGAAGTCGATGGGGGTGCCGAACTTGACGGTGACCTTGCGGCGGCGCCAGCGGAAGGGGCCGGGCGGGCTCACGTCGTCGGTGCCGATGACGGCGACCGGGATGACGGGGACGCCTGTTTCCAGCGCGAGGCGGGCGAGGCCGGTCTTGCCCTTGTACAGGCGGCCGTCGGGGGAGCGGGTGCCCTCGGGGTACAGGCCGACGAGGCGGCCCTGGTCGAGCAGCTTGCGCGCGGCGTTGAGGGCGTCCTCGGCCGCGTCGGCGCCGGTGCGGTCGATCGGGAACTGGCCGGAGGTGGTGAAGAACCACTTCTGGAAGGCGCCCTTGATGCCCGGGGTGTTGAAGTATTCGGCCTTGGCCAGATAGTTGATGCGCCGCGGGCTCAGCAGCGGCGCGAACAGCCAGTCCGCGAAGGAGAGGTGATTACCCGCCATGATCGCCGGACCGTCCGCCGGAATGTTCTCCACACCTTCGACCGTGGGCCGGTTGTAGAGATGCATGAACGGTCCCAGCAGCACGTACTTCAGCAGCCAGTAGAACATGACGTCCTTTCCCCGGGACCGGGATTGAGGCGGGCACCTGCGTCAGTTGCCGACTTTACCGCTGGTGCTAGATCACATCCAACCGCAGCGGCGAATCTCACCACACTCTGCCATGAGCAAGCGGACGCGCCGTAATCGGCGACCGGAAGCAGATTCCTCGGCGACCGGAATTGGGGTCATCGGCGACCGAAGCAAGCATTCACCGATCGAATACCACTGCCGCACGCGATGAAACGTCAACCAGCGTGAATTCACCGGGCACACGACTACCGGTGGATCGGTCAAGACGCGTTGTCGCCCGGTGGGTCAGTGGCTGCGGGCTACTCGGGAGGACTTGCGTTCGCTCTCGATCAGCGCGGCGCGGGCGAGGTCGGCGGCGCCGATCATGCCTGCGGCTTCGCCTAGCTGGGTGGTGCGGATGCGGGCGAGGGGGCGGTGGCCTGCGCCGGTTACCGAGCGGGCGTATTCCTCGCGGGCTTCGTCGAGGAACAGGGGAGCGGAGCTGCTGACGCCGCCGGCGATGACGACCAGGTCGGGGTCGAAGATGTCGCTGACGAAGGCCAGGCCGAGGCCGAGCCAGCGGGCGAAGTCCTCCATGACGCGCACGGCGAGGGGGTCGCCGTCCTGGGCGGCATTGGCGACGCGGCGGCCGGTGAGGGAGCCGGGGTCGCGGTAGACGTCCTTGGCGAGGACCGAGCGGACCGGGTCGGTGGCCAGCATTTCGATCGCGGTGTCGGCGAGTGCCGTTCCGCTGCAATACCTTTCCCAGCAGCCGCGTTTGCCGCACGGGCAGGCGCGACCCTGCGGGACGACCTGCAGGTGACCGAGTTCCGGTGCGACGCCGTGGGTTCCGCGATACAGCTGGCCATTGATGAGCAGCGCGGCACCGATGCCGGTGCCGATCGCGACGAGCACCACATTGTGGCCACCCGCGGCCGCGCCGAACCGGTATTCCGCCCACATGGCGGCATTGGCGTCGTGCTCGAGGATGACGGGGAGCTCGAGCCGTTCGGTGAGCCGTTGCGCGACGGGAGTGTCCTGCCAGGGCAGATGCGGGGCGAAGCGGACGGTGGAGCGGTCGCCGTTGATGAATCCGGCGACGGCCAAGCCCACCGCGCCGATCGGATGCCGTTGGCACAGTTCGCGGACGGAGCGGGCGAGGGCATCCTCTAGCGCCTTCGCGGAATGCGGTGTCGGCGCCTGGACGGTATCGAGGACCTCGCCGCTGGTGTCGATCACCGATGCGCGAATGTTGGTGCCGCCGACGTCGATTCCGACGGTCAGCGGTCGCGCACCTGCCATGCGGTGCGTCATGCCTTGATCGTCACAGGGATGCTGACATAGCGGGAGCGCGTGCTCGCCCGCGATGTGTGTTGTCCGGCAGCGTATTCCGCGCCGGTCGTGGCACCGGTTGGATTGTCCTGTGGCACACCGTGATTGTGCTGTGGGCCGCCGGTCGGATCGTGCTCGGGCATGACCGGATCGACCGGGACCCCGGCCAACGCCTCGCGCAGCACGGTGACCAGGGCGGTGCCGTGCTCGGCGACCGCCTGTAACACATCGTGGTGCTGGCCACGCATCAACGCGGCGGCCGCGCAGACGGGGCACCAGCTGCAACTCGACCATTCCACCTGCCCGTCGGCGGCTTGGCGCAATACCGGCTCGACCCGCTCCAGTACAGCTTCGGCGAGCAGCTTCAGCTCCGCGGCGAACTCGGCGAGGCCATCCTCCGGATCGCCCTCGGGGGCAGCGTTTTTCGGCTGCTCGCTCGACTCTGCCTGCGGCCCGTCATCGTTCGAGCCTGCGAAACCAGGTGCGGTGCGATCCTCGCTGTCGGTGTCCCACTCGGGATTACCGCCCTGGTCACCGCCTCCGGAACTCCGACGGAAGAAACCGCCGATTCGATCACTGCCCGGCCCGCCGGTCAGATCGTCGTGGGTGCCCGGCCCGTCGGTGCCGAAACCCGGCGCGGCGGAACCACGATCCCCGCTCTGGGTACCCGGCTCGGGCCGATCCCCGCTCACGTCGCGGCCTCGCCGGAAGAAACCGCCGCTCCGATCACCGCTCATCGCCGCTACCTTCGGGCCATAACTCCGGGTCCGGGCGGAAACGCACCACGAGATGTCCGCCGTCGAGTTCCGCGCCGTCGACCGTGCACCGCCGCAACACCGGCGCGAGACGAACTCGCCGCCGGACACCGTCCGCTCCCACGATCAAATCGTCCTCCACTCGGCCAAGTCGCAGCGTCGCCGCATCGACAACGGGCAGCGGCATCCGCAGGGTGTATATCGCGCGCAGACCGGTGCCTGATTCACATCGAACCACCGGTTCGCTGGAACTCGCGTCAACCTCCGCCGGACTGTCGCTCAGCATAGGTCCTGTGCCGACGGTGTTCCTGTCCGAGTCCACCGCGTACGACAGGGCCGCGAGCGAGGTGAGTCCGATCGGCTCCGGTCCGGTGTGCTGTGCGATCAGCAGCGGGATACCCGGCATCGAGCGTTCTAATTCGGCGATGGCGGCGAGCTGTTCGCCGCGCCGGTTCAGATACCAGTGCACGGCGGGGTGTTCGGTGTCGAGCGGGGAGGTCGGCGGCAGCACCTTGTTGACCACCACCGCGTCCAGCCGCAGCCCGAGCAGCGCGGCGGCGGAGCGGACCCGCTCGGATTCGGCGAGGGTGACCCGCTCGGCGACGGTGATCAGCCGCGCGCCGGTGCGCTGATGGTCGGCGAGCAGATCGCGGACCTCGGTGACCGCCTTGACGATCCGTTCGACGGTCGCGGCGAGGATCGCGCGGCGCAGGTCGGTGCCGACCGTGCTCATCGCCCTGGCATGCGGCGGCCAGATCCGCTCGAGATAACCGAGCAGGGTGTCCGGCGCGGTGATGATGCGCAGCATGTCGGCCGACGGCGGGCAGTCGACGACGATCACATCCCAGTCGTCCTCATTGGCGAACTGGGTGATCTCGACGAGCATCAGCAGTTCCTGCACGCCGGGCAGGCCGGTCAGCTCGGCCGGATCGAGCGCGGCGAGGTCGATACCGTGCTCGTGACCGGTGCCCGGCGACAGCACGCGGACCACGTCGCGGAACCGATCCTCCAGCAGCGCAAGGGAATCCACCTCGATCACGTCGAGGCCGGGCAGCACATTCGCGATCCCGGTGACGGTGCCCGGATCGTGCGGAAAACGGAAGCCGAGCGCGTCGCCGAGCGAATGCGCCTGGTCCAGCGAGGCCACCAGCACGCGGCTACCGGTCCTGGCATAGGACATGGCGGTGGCGCACGCCAGCGTCGTCTTGCCTACCCCGCCTTTGCCGATGAACAGTTCGACCCGGGTCGTGTGCGTCGTCAGCCTTCGACCCGTTTCTTCAGTTCTTTCAGCGCGGTATCGGTGATCACCTTCTCGGCCTTGCGTTTGAACATGCCGATCATCGGGATGTTCAGGTCGACGGTCAGTGTGTAGACGACCTCGGTGCTCCCGTCGGGCTGATCGATGAGTTCGTACGTGCCGTTCTGCGCCTTCTGCAGGTCACCGCTGACCAGCGTCCAGCTGACCGCCTTGTTGTCCGGCCGCCAGGTATAGGAGAGGACGTAGCTGTCCTTCACCACGCCCGCGTCCAGCACGAACCGCGCGGTGCGCGCCCGGCCGTCCGGTCCCTTTTCCTGTACTTCGACCGATTTCGCCGCCGAGACCCACTCCGGGTAGGACTCCAGATCGGCGATGACGGACATCACCTGCTGCGACGGGGCCTCGATGATGATCGACCTCTGGGTCCTGTCGGCCATGGCGGACAGCGGTTCCTTTCAGCGTCGGTCTGGGGGATGGCAGCCGGCGGAGCCGGCGGGGTGGGTCAATACAGGATGAGCGTCAGGAGGCGTGAGCGGGTGCGACACCGGCCGGGCGACCTGCCTCCAGCCGGGATTTCAATTCGAAGGCCATGTTGCGGCCCGCGACGCGGCGCGCGCGGTTGGCGGCGGCCATCCGGTTCTCTGGCAGCGCGGGTTGCGGTTCGGCGTGCAGGAAGTAGTGCACGATCACCCCGTCCAGCGCGGGCTGCAGCCAGACTTCCATGGTTCCGTTCAGCGCGCCGGACACGGTCCAGCGGATTCCCTTGTCGCCCCGGTCTTCCCGGACAACG
The DNA here is from genome assembly GCF_050955855.1 of Nocardia sp. CA-128927. Classification (NCBI taxonomy): domain Bacteria; kingdom Bacillati; phylum Actinomycetota; class Actinomycetes; order Mycobacteriales; family Nocardiaceae; genus Nocardia; species Nocardia sp. CA-128927. Next base: position 3,284,409 of record NZ_CP192087.1, read on the forward strand.
AGGGTCAGGTCGGGCCACCAGCGGCGCCAGTTGTTCGGTGCCGATAGGACATCGGCGACGGCGATCCCTGGCGCGGCGACGAAGGTTTGGTCGGCGACCTGGATTGTGCTCACGACTCCGCCTCGCTAGCGCTCGGCTGCATCGTGCCCACCGGCGCTGTGTCTTTGGTTCGCTCGCTGCGCTCCCTCACGTAGGTGAGCGTATCGGATGAAACCATCCAACCCGCAGCTGTGATCACCGCAGTAGCTGGCGGAGCCGGGCACCGTGGGTGTCCCAGCGCCAGCGTTCCTCGACGAAGGCGCGGCCCGCGGCGCCCATGCGGGCGGCCGCGTCGGGGTCGGAGAGGATGTCTACCAGGGCGTCGGTGATCTGCTGGACGTTGCGGCCGTCTACGACGCGCCCGGTTTCACCCTCGATAACCGTTTCGGGAGCGCCGCCGGAACGCCCTGCGACCACCGGCACGCCGGAGGCGGAGGCTTCGAGGTAGACGATGCCGAGTCCTTCCACGTCCAGGCCCGCGCCGCGGGTGCGGCAGGGCATGGCGAAGACGTCGGCGAGGGTGTGGTGGGCGGCGAGTTCGCCGGAGGGCACGCGACCGGTGAAGATGACGTCGTCGGAGACGCCCGCGGCGATGGCGAGCTGGCGCAGCTTTTCCTCGTAGGGTCCGCCGCCCGCGATCACCAGCACGGCCTTGGGGACCCGGTCGCGGATCTCACGCATGGCGACGATCAGCGCGTCCTGACCCTTGCGCGGGACCAGGCGGGACAGGCACAGGATGGTCGGGCGATCGTCGAGGCCGTAGCGGTCGCGCAGTTCCGCGCGCGCGGCCGGGTCCGGGCGGAACGTGTCGGTGTCCACGCCCGGCGGCAGGTACTCCAGCGCGGCATTGCGCCCGAATGCCGATGCGAAGCGGCCGCGCGTGTACTTGCTGACATAGGTGATCACGTCTGTGTGCTCACCGATCTGCCGCAGCGCCTGCCTGGCGCCGGGCAGCATGGACCAGCCGACCTCGTGCCCGTGCGTGCTGGCCAGGATGCGTTCGGCGCCCGCGCGGCGCAGCACCGGCGACATCAGGGCGAGCGGGGCGGCGGCGCCGAACCACACGGTGTCGCACTTCTCGCCGCGCAGCAGCCGCGCGGCCCGGCGCATGACCAGCGGGGTCGGCAGCATCAGCGTGGTGGGGTGGCGGACCACCTGAAACTTCTGTTTGGCATCGAACTTCAGGTGGCTGTCGCCGCGCCAGCGCGGGGCGTACACGACGAGATCGTCCGGCGGGAGCTGACCGGCCAGGGCATGCAGATAGGACTGAATACCACCCGGCCGCGGCGGGAAATCATTGGTCACCAGCAGAGTTCGGGCCATGGTGACAACCTACTGTGTTGGATGTTTCGGTAGTTCGCGCGGCGCGTTCCGGCCTCTCGGGTCTGGCATCCGAGCGGCCTGGGCGCGGCTGGCGGCACCAGCCGCAAACCTTCTGATTTCTGGCAGACCGACTCGCCGCACTGACACGCGTGCGTATGTCAAAGGGTGTGCGGCTATGGCGAGCTCACGCCGTTTGCGTCGTCAACCAGCTGCGCCAGTCGGCGATGAAATCGGCGCGGCTGGTGCCCAGCACGTTCTGCAGGATCTGGTCTTCGGTGTCGGGAGTTTGCCGGGCCGCGGCGATCTGGCGGTAGAGCTCGACCAGACGGGGTTGGTCGTACTTGTCGGCGATGAAGGCGCAGACGGACCAGGCTTGTTCGTAGGTGCCCGCGGCGTTGCGGCCGGTGAAGTCCGGGTCGGCGGGGAGGTCGCCGGGGAGGTCGTGGAGGCGGGCCCGCGCGGTGAGGGTGGGGGCGATGTCGGTGAAGCGGTGGCCTTGGCCGCGGTGGGCGGTGTAGTCGGCGAAACCCTCGAGCATCCACAGTGGCGCGCCGTCGCGGGTTTCGGCGCGGGTGGCGATGTGGGTGAGTTCGTGGCGGAGCAGGGTGCGCAGGCCCTCGGGGTCGAGGCGGCGGCCCGCGTCGGGGCTGAAGACGATGCGCTGGCCGGTCGGTTGGGTGCCCGGCGCGAACGGGTCGGCGACGGAGGCGGCGGCGACCTCGGTGGACATGGTGCCCGCGTGCACGAGCCCGGCGAATTCGGAGGGGGAGGAGGCGACGACGATCGTGCTGGCCTGCGGCCAGTCCCGGCCCCACACGTCGGTGACCGCGGTGGTGGCGGCGGCGAGTTCACGTTCCAGGACATCGATTTCGATGCGTTGCGCGGGATGGCCGACGACCAGGGATTGCTGTCCGTCGCCGGTTGCGACCTGGCGCGCGACGATCGGGCCGAACGGTTCGATGTTGCGACGGACCTCGGCCAGTCGCGGGTCGGTGGCCGCGGCTTGGCCGACGGCTTCGGCGGTGGCCTGTGCCGTATGCGGTTTCGGAAGTGCGGAGTTCGGCAGCATGACCAGGGCACCGCAGAAACCGGTCAGCGCGACCACCATCGCGACGGTCAGGCAGAACTCGAAGCGCCGCCGTGCCGACCACCAGGCCCGCAGGCCGCGCAGGTCACTCATGACCGCACCTCGTCGATGCCTGTAGCGAGGCGCGCTGCGACACGATCCGCGCACTGCGACGCTCACTCATCGCTGAGCCTCCGTTCTCGGAGCAGATCTGACGACGACCGACGGCCGAGAGGTGTTGGACAGGTTATGTCCATTCATAGTTGGTCAGTATCGCCGAGCGGAGTTGTACGGCGTGGAGGCCATGGGTGCGACAGCGACGGGGACGCCGAAGGTGGAGGCGTGCAGCATGAGTCCGTTGCCCGCGTAGATGCCGACGTGGGAGATGTCGGAGTAGAAGAACACGACGTCACCGGGCTGCAGTTCGTCCTTCGAGACCGGCGTGCCGTAGGTCGCCTGCGCTGAGCTGGTTCGTGGCACGTTCTTGCCGACCTGCTTGAAGGCCCACTGCACGAGACCGGAGCAGTCGAACTGGTTCGGTCCGGTCGCGCCCCACACGTAGGGGTCGCCGATGCGGGTGAGTCCGGCGGCCAGTGCGCTGGTGCCGCTGCCGGGTACCAGTCCCTGCAGCAGGGTGTCGCGGTCGAAGCCAGGCGGGAAGGGGGAGCCGGCGAGCGCGGACTTGTCCTTGGTGGACAGCGAGCCCCACGCGGAGACCACCTGAGCGATGGCACCGCCGAGGTCGCTGCGTTTGCGTTCCAGATCGGCACGCACCGTGTCGGCCTTGTCGGCGGCGGCGCGGGCTTCGTCTGCGGCGCGGCGGGCGACCGTTTCGGCGGCGTTGGCGGAGTCGGTCGCCACCTTGTATTGGTCCAGCTGTGCGGAGGTCTGTGCGGCGAGCACATCCAGCGTCGACATCTGGTCGAGCAGTTGCTGCGGGGAATCGCTGACCAGCACGGCGAACAACCGGTTGGTGCGTGCGCCCTGATAGGCGGCGATCGCGGTCCGGTCGATGATCGGCTGGTACTTGCGCACTTCGTCGCGGGCGCGGTTCACCACGTCGGTGCTCGCGGCCAGCTTGGCGTCGGCATCGCGTTGGATGACGAGCTTGGCATCGAGGTCGGACTGGGCACCGAGAGCCGCCTGGTTGAGCTGCTCGGACTGGTGCGATAGGTCGATCATCCGCTGCACGGCCTCGGTGGCCGTGGACGGTAGCGCGACCGGATCAGCTCCGGCGGGACTGCCACCGTAGAGGGCGGTGGTGGCCAGGACGCCGACCGCCAGTGCCCCTCCCACCAGACGTCGCGTGCCATGTCTCCGGTGTGTTGCCACAGCCTGCCGTGCCCCGTTCTCTCGTGAAACGATCTCTCTGGAACCGACGATCTGAACCGACGAGCCCCTTCTCGCGAAAACGAGGTTTGCGCTGGGCGTGCCTCGGGTAAATCGAGAAGGTCTCGATTAGGTTACGGAACGGCCTGCGTCTATGTCCAGTAGAGAACGAAACGATCACAGGCGCCGTCCGGCGGTCGGGCCGCAACGTACGGCCCGACCAGCGGTTTCTCAGAAGCGACGGGCTCCGGCGACCGGCATCGAGGAGATCGGGGCCACCTGCACGGGCGTGCCCGCGGTGGACGCGTGCACGACATTGCCGTCGCCGGCGTACAGGCCGGAGTGGCCGCCGCCGTAGAACGACACCACGTCGCCCGGCTGCAGGTCGTCCATCGAGACCGGGCTGCCCGCGGACAGCTGGGCACCGCTGGTGCGCGGCAGCTCCAGGCCGGCCTGCTCGTAGGACCACTTCACGAGGCCGGAGCAGTCGAAGGCGTTCGGGCCCGCGGCGCCGTACACGTACGGCGCGCCGAGCTTGCTCATGGCGGCGTCGAGGGCTTCCTCGCCGACGGTCCGCTTCGGGGCGACGAACGGCAGCGGCGCCTGGCTCGGCAGTTCGATGCCCGGGATGCCCTGCGGGATCTGGATCTCGTTCGGCACCTCGAAGGTGCCGACACCGGGGATGGTCACCGGCTGTGCCGATGCGGGGGCGGCCGGAAGCAGGAAAGCGCCGATGGTGGCAGCGCCGACGGCCCCGGCTGCGACGGCACGCTGCGCCGAACGCTTGACGGATTTGGTCGTCATGATGCGGTACTCCCAATCTGCCCCACGACGCCGCACCCTGACTGGTGCCGCGGACTTCGTGTCGTTCGCACCGAGTTGGTGCGTCGGACTCCGTGAGGTCTCGAAAAGGTTACGAACACATCACGGGGGTTTGTAAAGTCCGGCTCCTGCGAATTCTGTGTGTGGGTGTGAATTCACGCTTAATCAGTGTGAGATATATCCCAACAATCACGAATAGATAACGACGCATTCTCGGCGGCGAGCGTCCCGGTCGCTATCTCGGTCAGCGATGCCATCGCCTACCGGCGACCGAGAGTGAACCGTTTGGACATTCCCCCAGGTCGCTACGTTCATCTCGGGGACATCTGCGGGTCGAACACTGGGCGGTCGGCCAACTCGCTGTGATCGGTCACAGCGAGCATGAAGCGGCCCGTCGCCGTTGCCCGACACGCCCGACCGATTGATACGTTTTATGCGACGATGTGACCTGCGTCACTTTTTGGCGTTCTAGATCATTTCGTGGGTAACAGAACGAAATACGCACGGCGTAATTCAGACATTTTCTGGGGTTTTCGTGTGCGCGGAAGTCTGTCCGCGCGCGGCCCGTTCTTGTCGGACCCACCCCCTACGCTCCAGCCCGTGTCCGACCCCGCGCCGCGCAAGGCCGCCGCCCAGCAGCTGGTCTTCGATGACCTCGACACGCCCCTGTTCGACACCACCTTCGTGGTCGTCGACCTGGAGACGACCGGGACCAGTCCGGGCGGTGACGCGATCACCGAGATCGGGGCGGTGAAGGTGCGCGGCGGCGAGGTGCTCGGCGAGTTCGCCACGCTGGTCAATCCGGGGCGGGCGGTGCCGCCCGCGATCGTGCAGGTCACCGGGATCACCACGGCGATGGTTTACGGGGCGCCCGAGATCGCGTCGGTGCTGCCCGGCTTCCTCGAGTTCGCGTCGGGCGCGGTGCTGGTCGCGCACAACGCGCGGTTCGATATGGCGTTCCTGCGTGCCGCGGCGGCGGCCAACGACATGGCGTGGCCCGTTGCGACCGTCCTGTGCACCGTGAAGCTGGCCCGCCGTGTCCTCGGTAGGGATGAGGCGCCGTCGGTTCGGTTGAGCGCGCTGGCTCAGCTGCTCGGCGCGAGCACACAGCCCACGCACCGGGCGCTGGATGACGCGCGGGCGACCGTGGACGTGCTGCACGCGCTGATCGCTCGGGTCGGCAACCAGGGCGTGCACAGCCTCACCGAGCTGGTCGACTACCTACCCGACGTCACGCCGCGTCAGCGCGCCAAGCGCGTCCTCGCCGCCGATCTGCCCGCGAGCCCCGGCGTGTACCTGTTCCGCGGGCCGACCGACGAGGTCCTCTATATCGGCACGGCGGTGAATCTGCGCCGCCGAGTGCGCAACTACTTCACCGGCTCGGAGACCCGCGGGCGGATGAAAGAGATGGTCTCGCTCGCCACTCGGGTCGACCATGTGGTCTGCGCGCACGCGCTGGAGGCCGGTGTTCGCGAGTTGCGACTGCTCGTCGCGCACGCCCCGCCGTACAACCGCCGTTCCAAGTTCCCCAAGCGCGCTTGGTGGATCGTGCTCACCGACGAACCCTTCCCCCGATTCTCCATCGTGCGCACTCCGAACCGAGATGCGCTGGGTCCCTTCAACTCTCGTGCCGATGCGACCGAGCTGGCAGTGATCATCGCCGAATACACCGGCCTGCGCACCTGCAGTACTCGCCTGCCCCGGCACGGCACGCACGAGTGCCCGCCAGCGATCGTCGGCGGCTGCCCGGCGGCCTCGAGTGGCACTCCTATTAATACAGAGGAATACGCACCCACTCCCGCGCTCGTCCGCGCACTGTTCGCCGGTTACTCCGATGCTCCGCTGCGCACGATGCTCGATCGCATCGAAACCCATTCCCGCGCCGAGCATTTCGAGGCAGCCGCACGGCTACGTGACCGCACCGCCGCCGTCGTCCGTGCCCTGTATCGGACCCAGCGCCTCGCCGCCGTCGCGCGCATCGCGGAGTTGATCGCCGCGCACCCGGACGGCGCGGGTGGTTGGGAGTTCGCGGTGATTCGCTACGGCCGCCTCGCGGGCGCGGGGAACGCGGTACGGGGAGTGCCGCCGATGGCTGTCGTAGAACAGATCGTCGCTGCTGCCGAGACTGTGATCCCCGAGGGGGGCGTGGCCGCTCAGGTCCAGATCGTCGTGGACATTCCGGCGCCCCGATCGTCCGTGCTAACACTCGAGCAGAGTGCTGCCCGTTCGTCGGATCACGTTGGGGAGGTTGAGGATTCGGGCAACGCGACAGTCGATAGCGCGGCGCGCACCGCTGTGGTGGGCGGCAACGCGGTGAGCGGCACTGTCGGTGGCGATTCATCAGTTGGCCACCCGGCAGGCGACGATTCTGCGAGCAGTACCCCGGTAGGCGACGCTGCGGGTGCGGTGGTGTCGCGGGTCTACGCTGCGGCGGGCGGTGACGCAGCCGATCGCGCTGCGGCTGATCGTGCGGTGGGTGTCGGCGCGGCTGGCGGTGACGCGGCAGGTGACGCTGCGGCCGATCGCGCGGTGGGTGTCAGCACGGCAGGCGGTGACGCAGCCGATCGCGCGGCAGCTGATCGTGCGGTGGGTGTCGGCGCGGCAGGCGGTGACGCGGCAGGTGGCGTTGCAGCTGATCGTGCGGGGAGTGTCAGCGCGGTAGGCGCCAACCCAGCGGGCGGTGGCGCTGCGGCGAACGGCGGCGCTTCGGCGGGTGGTGGCGCTGCGGCGAACGGCGGCGCGGCGAACAACGACATGGCAGGCACCGGTGAGGCGAGCGGTCATGCGGCTGAGGCGTTGTCGAGGTTGGCGGGTGCGGCGCAGGATTGGGTGCCTGTGAACGTGCCGCCTCTGCGCGGTGCCTCGCCGGAAGAGGCGGCGCTTGTTGCCCGCTGGTTGGCGCGGGCGGGGGTGCGGATCGTGCGGACTACCGAGGGGTATCGCGAGCCGATGTACGGCGCCGCGCGGTGGATGGGGTGGGCGGAGGTGGCGGATGCGGCGGCGCACGCCCAACCCGCTGAGGAGGCGTACGTCGACCGCTTAGGCTGAGCGCATGATTACCGCGATCGTGATGATTGACGCCGACAATGGCCGCATTCCCGAGACCGCGCAGGCCGTTGCGGACACCGAAGGTGTTGCCGAGGTGTACTCCTGTGCGGGCGATGTGGATCTGATCGCGATCGTGCGGGTGCGCGACCACGAGCAGATCGCCGAAGTGGTGACCAACCGGCTCGACAAGGTCCCCGGTGTCGCGCGGACCATCACGCACATCGCGTTCAAGTCCTACGCCAGCGCGGATACCGAGGCCGGGTTCTCGCTGGGGGAGTAGCGGACTCAGCTGCGCAGCATCGAACTTCCGGTGTAGGTGCCGCTCCCGCGAGCGGAAATGATGCCGGAGGCGGCGCCCACGCAGTGGACGTTCATATAGATGGTCACCAGCCGGTCGCTGTTGTTCTTGAACTTGCGTGGCGCATTGGGGCCGAGGTCGATACAGCCGGACTGCCCGCCGTAATCGGTGCCGTCGACGAGCAGTTCACCCTCCGCGGCCCCGGCGATCGGGGCGACGTACACGACAACCACGGAAAGCACCCCGAGTGCGATCTGAATGCTGCGCTTCATGCTGCGCTCCTTCGTTGATCGGAGCCGGGGTTCTCGCCGGGAGCCGGATCAGCTGATGATCATCGACTTACCGGTGTACGGGCCGCTGTCGTGCGGCGAGAGGACCTCGGTGGCGATACCGCCACAGGTGGCATCGGCATAGATGGTCACCACGCTGTCGGTGTCGTTCTCGAAATCGCGGGGCGCGTCGTCGCCGAGCAGGACGCATCCGTTTCGGCCGGTGTAGTTCACCCCGTTCACGAATAGCCCGCAACCATCGGCCACAGCCATCGGAGCGGCTGCGCAGACGGCGGCCGCCGAGACGCTCCCGAGTACTGCACGAATGCTCCGTCGCATGCTGTGCTCCTCGCCAGTCGAAGCCGTTCGCCGCATGCCGCGCCGACTCGGCCAGGTAATGAAGGCGCCGGTCTAGCTACCGCGCTGACCATATCTTATGCGCTATAGCTATCGTCGTGTCTCGCGTTTGACGCTGAACCTCGGAACTGGCGCCCGACGGCCTGAAACCCGAGCGCAGCACCCGCTGAGCCCACCCCACCACCCGCAGGTCGCCCGCCACCGCGCGCATGGCAAGCGTCGCCGCGCACGTTTCATCAGGCTGCGACCGAAACTGCGGGCAATTGCGTGCGCGGCGGGCAAATTCATGCGCGGGGCAAGGTTGACTGCCGCGCGGGCGGCATTGCGAGGTCTAGGGGAGGTGGGGTTCAGCGGTCGCCGAGCGTGACGGTCAGCTTCGTCCAACGCTCGAGCAGCGCGGCCGCCTTACCCGAATCGATGGCCTCGGCGGCTCGCTCGATTCCGCCTGCCAACGCGTCGTGCACGTCGGCCTCGTAATCGACTGTCCCCTGGGACAAGTCGTAGGCGACGATGGCCGCGGCCGAGTTCACCAGCACCGCGTCGCGCACCGCACCGCTGGTTCCGGCGAAGACGCTGCGCGCCACGCCCGCGTTGACCTCGGCGTCGCCGCCGCGCAGCGCCTCCAGGTCGACGCGCGGAATGCCGAGTCGGGTCGGGTCGATCGTGGTCTCCCGCAGCTGCCCGCCGGACACCACCCAGGCGGTGGTGGTGTCGGAGGTGGTGATCTCGTCGAGCCCGTCGTTACCCCGCACCACCAGCGCACTTCCGCCACGTCCGGCGAACACGCCTGCGATCACCGGGAGCAGATCGGCGAACGCGCACCCGACCAGCCCGGCGCGCGGTTGCGCCGGATTCGTCAGCGGCCCGAGCACATTGAAGACGGTGGGAATGCCGATCTCCTTGCGCGCCGCACCCGCGAACCGCAGCGCGGGATGGAACACCGGCGCGAAACAGAAGCCGATCCCGACCTCGCGCACGCAGCGCGCCACCGCTTCGGGCCCGAGCGCCAGTCGCACGCCGAGGGATTCGAGCACGTCGGCGCCGCCGCTCTTGGACGAGGCCGCGCGGTTGCCGTGCTTGACCACCGGCACCCCGGCCGCGGCGACCACGATCGAGGACATGGTGGAGATGTTCACCGAACCGGAACGGTCACCGCCGGTGCCGACGATGTCCACCGCGTCGCCGTCGATGTGTACCAGCCTGGCGTGCTTGAGCATGCCGGTGGCGAGGCCGGTCAGTTCGGCGGCGGTCGGACCCTTGATCTTGATGGCGACGCCGAACGCCGCGATCTGGGCCGAGGTGGCGTTGTCCGACATGATCTCGTCCATCGCCCACGCCGTGTCGTCCGCGGCCAGGTCGCCACCGTCGGCGAGGGTTCCGAGCACCTGGGGCCAGCTGCGCACGCTCATGAACTTACTTTCTCCCGTCACACTGGTTTCACACCAGTTTGTCGCGAAGTAGCCTACTGCCCACTGTCGGGGCGAAGCCCGTCGTTAAACCGTGCAGAGCCCAGTCCGCGAGAACTTACGGCCGCTACCCGGTCGAAGGCCCGGATTCTTCGGTCGCGGGACGCGGTTGCAGCGCATCCCAACCGTCAGCGGTGCCCTCGTGCCGCTGCGCCAGCCCGGCCATCCTGGAACGTTCCTGCGAACAGTGCAGCGCGTCGAGCACCTGCACCCGCTGGAGAATCACCGTCTCCAACGCATCCGTCCCCGGCCCACCGACCTGCGGCGTGGGCGTATACCCGTCCTGCGCCGCGATCGCACACACCGCCTCGACCTGATCCGGCGGAATCCGCAGATGATGCCGCAACACCGCATCCGCGTCCGCGACCAACTCGGTCGCCCGCGCCAGCGCCGCCGAACACGCCTCGGCGTCATCGAAACTCGCCGCGACCACCACCAGATCGGCCCGGCTCGGATCCAGCGGCAAAGGCCCGCTTCGCCCGAACATTCGGCGCCACAAACCGGCTGCCACATCGCCTCCATCTCAGCTTTTACTTACGCACACCTGTCATGCTGTGGTCCAGCTACCCGAGGGCACGCGGACCCGGCACGTAAACACGTCCCGACCGACGCCGCCGCGCCGCGGGCGGGCCGACTTCAACACGCCGAGCCCTGGTCGAGAGGCTGTCTGTCCGTGGGTTTTCCGACACGGAGACACAAGTTTCGCACCCGGGTACTTGTGTCGTACTACGACGAGTCATACTTACCCCCGTGACGACCGCAGTAGGGACCCCCGGATCGGCCATTACCCAGCGTGTGCACTCGCTGAATCGGCCCAACATGGTCAGCGTCGGTACCATCATCTGGCTGTCCAGCGAGTTGATGTTCTTCGCCGGCCTCTTCGCGATGTATTTCGTCGCGCGCGCACAGGCGCACGGCGTCTGGCCGCCGGAACCGACCGAGTTGAACCTCAAGCTCGCCGTGCCGGTCACCGCCGTGCTGGTCGCGTCGTCGTTCACCTGCCAGATGGGCGTGTTCGCCGCGGAGCGGGGCGACGTGTTCGGCCTGCGCCGCTGGTACGTCGTCACCCTGATCATGGGTGCGATGTTCGTCGCGGGTCAGGGCTACGAGTACACGAACCTGGTCAAGGAAGGCACCTCGGTCTCGAGCAGTGCCTACGGCTCGGTGTTCTACATCACCACCGGTTTCCACGGTTTGCACGTCATCGGCGGTCTGATCGCGTTCGTGTTCCTGCTGATCCGCACCAAGGTCAGTAAGTTCACCCCCGCGCAGGCCACTGCCGCGATCGTCGTCTCGTACTACTGGCACTTCGTCGACATCGTGTGGATCGGGTTGTTCGCCACGATCTACTTCGTCCGCTGAGTCGGGCATACCCCAGTCTTTTGCACACGTCGGTTCCGTCTACTCCAAAGGGACACAGATGAGTTCATCTCCCCCGTCAGCGCCAGAGCCCGCCAGCAACGGGAGCGGCGAGGCCAGCAAGACACGCAGTCAGCGCCGCGTTCGCCGTCGCATCGCGGGCGGGCTCGCGCTGTTGGTGGGCCTCGTCGGAGCAGGCTTCCTGGCCGCGGCCTTGACGCCGGACCCGCAGCGGGCGACCGCGAACGAGGATTCCTCGGCGCTGATCCGCGAGGGCAATCAGCTCTACGACACGTCCTGCATCACCTGCCACGGCGCGAACCTGCAGGGTGTGCAGGACCGCGGCCCCAGCCTCATCGGTGTCGGTGAGGCCGCCGTCTACTTCCAGGTGTCTTCCGGCCGCATGCCGATGGCCCGCAACGAGGCCCAGGCGCAGCGCAAGCCACCGAAGTTCGACGAGCACCAGACCGACGCGCTGATGGCGTACGTGGCGGCCAATGGTGGCGGCCCGAGCGTTGTCCGCGACGCGAACGGTGAGATCGCGCAGGAGTCGCTGCGCGGCGACGACATCGCCCGCGGTTCGGAACTGTTCCGGATGAACTGCGCGTCCTGCCACAACTTCACCGGCCGCGGCGGCGCGCTGTCCTCCGGTAAGTTCGCGCCCCCGCTGGAGCCCGCCTCCGAGCAGCAGGTCTACGACGCGATGGTCTCCGGCCCGCAGAACATGCCGAAGTTCTCCGACCGGCAGCTCTCGCCGGAAGAGAAGCGCGACATCATCGCCTACGTCATGAACTCGAAAGAGGAGAAGGCCCCCGGCGGCTGGGATCTCGGCGGTTTCGGTCCCGCGACCGAAGGCCTGGTCATGTGGGTGATCGGTATTACGACCGTGGTCGGTGCCGCGATTTGGATCGGGTCGCGGTCATGAGCACGTCAAGCCCGGAGGCGGCAGTGCAGTGTAACCACGCAGGGCTCGGGCTCATGACCCAGAGGACGCAGTCATGACGGATGAGAAGGAGCCAAACGACATGGGTCGGCCGGATGAGGGCCACGACGGCGGCGAGCCGTCCACGGGCCACGGTTCCCACGAGGTGGTGGCGAGTTCCGACGGTCACGCGGTGGCGGAGTCCGACAGCCACGCGCTGAAGAAGGACTACACCGAGGCCGAACTCGACGCGATGACGCGCGACGAGCTGGTCAAGCTCGGCACCGAGCGGGACGGCGTCGACGTCGCCTACCGGCGCGAGCGGTTCCCGGTGCCGGGCACCCGCGCCGAGAAGCGCGCCGAGCGCGCGGTCGCGTTCTGGTTCGCCGTCTCCGGCATCGCCGCGGCGGCGCTGGTCGGCGTGTACCTGTTCTGGCCGTGGAAGTTCAAGCCCTCCGACGAGGAAGGCCACACCGCCTACTCGCTGTTCACCCCGCTGGTCGGCGTCACCTTCGGCGTCTCGGTGCTGGTCATCGGTGTCGCGGTGGTGCTGATCCGCAAGATGTTCATCCCCGCCGAGCTGTCCATCCAGGACCGCCACGACGGCCCGTCGCCCGAGGTCGAGCGGCGCACCCTGGTCGCCGAGCTGACCGACGCGCTGGACACCTCCACGCTGGCCCGCCGCAAGCTGATCACCCGCACGGCCGGCGCCGGCGTCGGCGTGCTCGGTATCGGCGCGCTGCTGGTGTTCGTCGGCGGCATGGTGAAGAACCCGTGGGCCAAGCGCGAGAAGTCGCCGCTGTGGGTCTCCGGCTGGACCCCGGACTTCCCGGGCGAGACCATCTACATCCGCCGCGACACCGGTCGCCCGGAGGACGTCGTGCTCGTCCGCCCCGAGGACATGGACGCGGGCGGCATGGAGACGGTGTTCCCGTGGAAAGAGAAGTGGCGCGGCGACGAGCACGCCACGCTGCAGTCGCTGCGCGGTATCCGCAACGCGGTCATGATGATTCGCCTGCGCACCGAAGACGCGCAGAAGGCGATCAAGCGCAAGGGCCAGGAGAGCTTCAACTACGGCGACTACTTCGCCTACTCGAAGATCTGCACCCACCTCGGTTGCCCGACGTCGCTGTTCGAGTCGCAGACCAACAAGATCCTCTGCCCCTGCCACCAGTCGCAGTTCCTGGCGACCGAATGGGGTAAGCCGGTCTTCGGTCCCGCCGCTCGCGCACTGCCGCAGCTGCCGATCACCGTCAACTCCGAGGGCTACCTCGTCGCCAACGGCGACTTCATCGAGCCGCTCGGCCCGGCCTACTGGGAGCGTCGTTCATGAGTGAACGTAGTGAGCGAATCATGTGCCAGCGTGCAGGGCACATGCCGGAACCGAGCGTCAGCGAGGTGCAGGCATGAGTCCTGCTGTCGCCGCACAGGCCAACGAGATGGACGAGCGGTACCAAGCCGCCGCGTTCATGAAGCGGTCGATCAACAAGGTCTTCCCGACCCACTGGTCGTTCCTGCTCGGTGAGATCGCGCTGTACGCGTTCATCATCCTGCTGCTGTCGGGTGTCTACCTGACGCTGTTCTTCGATCCGTCGATGACCGAGGTCGTCTACAACGGCTCGTACCAGCCGCTGCGTGGTGTCACCATGTCGCGGGCCTACGAGACCTCGCTGGACATCACCTTCGAGGTGCGTGGCGGTCTGTTCGTCCGCCAGGTGCACCACTGGGCCGCACTGCTGTTCGCGGCGTCGATCATCGTGCACCTGTTCCGCATCTTCTTCACCGGCGCGTTCCGCAAGCCGCGTGAGGCGAACTGGGTGATCGGCTCGCTGCTGCTGATCCTGGCCATGTTCGAGGGCTTCTTCGGTTACTCGCTGCCCGACGACCTGCTGTCCGGCACCGGCCTGCGGGCCGCGTTCGGCGGTATCACGATGAGTATCCCGATCGCGGGCACCTGGATGCACTGGCTGATCTTCGGCGGGGACTTCCCCGGCACGATCATCATCCCGCGCCTCTACATCGCGCACGTGCTGCTGCTGCCCGGCATCATCCTGGCCTTGATCGCCGCGCACGTGGCGCTGGTCTGGTACCAGAAGCACACCCAGTTCCCCGGACCGGGCCGCACCGAGAACAACGTGGTCGGCGCCCGCATCATCCCGGTGTTCGCCGCCGACCAGGGCGCGTTCTTCGCGTTCACCCTCGGCATCGTCGGCATCATGGGTGGTCTGTTCCAGATCAACCCGATCTGGAACCTGGGGCCGTACAACCCGTCTCAGGTCTCCGCGGGTTCGCAGCCCGACTTCTACATGATGTGGACCGACGGCCTGGCGCGTCTGATGCCGCCGTGGGAGCTCTACCTGGGTCGCTACACGATCCCCGCCGTGTTCTGGGTGGCGCTGATCATGGGCCTGGTGTTCACGGTGCTGATCATGTACCCGTGGATCGAGAAGCGGCTGACCGGCGACACCGCCGGGCACAACCTGCTGCAGCGTCCGCGCGACGTGCCGGTGCGTACCGCGATCGGCGCCATGTCGATCGGCTTCTACGTCGTGCTGACCCTGTCCTGCGTCAACGACATCGTCGCGCTGAAGTTCGACATCTCGTTGAACGCGACCACCTGGATGGGCCGCATCGGCATCCTGGTCGTGCCGCCGCTCGCGTACTTCATCGCGTACCGGTTCTGCATCGGCCTGCAGCGCAGCGATCGGGCGGTGCTGGAGCACGGCATCGAGACCGGCGTGATCAAGCGTCTGCCGCACGGTGAGTACATCGAGGTGCACCAGCCGCTCGGCCCGGTCGACGACCACGGCCACCCGATCCCGCTCGAGTACCAGGGCGCGACCGTCCCGAAGAAGATGAACAAGCTCGGCTCGGCGGGCAAGCCCGGCACCGGCAGCTTCCTGCGCGCGGACCCGTGGCAGGAGAGCGAGCAGCACTTCGAGATCGAGCACGCCGAGGAGCACAAGCAGCTCGAGGTGTTGCAGGCGCGTCAAGAAAAAGAGCATGGTGGCAAGCACAGCCACTGATCGCTGAAGAAACGCAGGCCCCGAGTCATGGACTCGGGGCCTGCGTGCTTACGGTGGTCGACCATCATCGATGATGGGTTCGCCGAACGCGTAACCGCGAGGTAATGTCTACAGATGTACGCCAGTTAGGCTGCCAGTTTCGTATATTTCTGACAGAATCTATGTCTTGTGCGCTGCAATCCAGCGTTTAGGTGCGTAGGATGCAGCTGTGTTGATTCGATTCGAAGTCTCTAACTTCCGATCGATCCTCGACCAGGCTGAGTTATCGATGGTTGCGGTCGATCGCGATCGACCGGCCGCGCGTGAGGCAGCAATGCTGGGCGAGCACATCCTCACCGCTGCCGGGATCTATGGCCCGAACGCCTCGGGCAAGTCGAACGTGGTGGCGGCACTGCAGTGGATTCGTGATGCGGTCAGGTTGTCGGTCCGCGCATGGGATGAGTCGATTCCTATCGAGCCTTTCGCGTTCGGGGATGGCCCAAGCCGATCCACCGAGTTCACCGTAGAGCTGCTGGTGCACGATGTACGTTACGAATATCTGGTCGAATTGGACAATGAACGGGTCCGCTACGAGGGCCTGTTTCATTATCCGGAAAAAAAGCGTCGCCGAATCTTCGAACGTGAGGAGCTGAAGCTCACGCTCCAGCGTGGATTGGGTGATCTGTCGGGCACCCGTCAGCTGCTCACGGACAGAACAATGGCACTTTCCGCTGCCCGGCGATTCGACGACCCCTCGGTGTCTGGCTTCGCAAATGCCTTGCTCGGCATGAGGACTCGCGGGGTTGGCCCCATGCCTCGGAGTATGGTTCATGCTCAGGCAGGGGACAGGCCGACAGACTGGTGGTTCGATTCGAGTCGAGACCTCGAAAGGAACGATAGTCTTTTCGCGGACCTATTCGATGACGTCGAGGTTGAGACAGGCTCTGAAGCTGAGCACGAAAAGAATCGGCGCGAAGCATTGGCATTGCTGCAAATGGCTGATCTCGGGATCGAAGATGTGCTATTCGCTGAAGAACATCATGTGCTGTCGTCGGGAAAGGTTCTGACTACTAGGCTGCCACGTCTCGTGCATCGCTCATCCGCCGAATCCGCCACGCTTGATTTCGCCGTAGAATCGGCGGGTACCCGAAACTGGTACGTGCTGATCGGATTGTTGCTGAGCACGCTTCGGTCAGGCTCGATGCTCGTACTCGATGAGATCGACGCTAGTTTGCATCCGACTCTTTCGGCGCAGCTGATCCAGTTGTTTCATGATTCGGCGACAAACCCGTTGGGGGCTCAGCTGATCTTCACGACACACGACACCAGCCTGCTCAATCACCTCAACCGGGACGAAGTATGGTTCACCGAGAAGTCGGGTAGCGGCGCCACCAGGCTTGGCGGACTAGCCGAGTTCGCCGGTGAACGCGTCCGCAAGTCACAAAACCTGGAGAACGCCTACCTTCATGGTCGCTTCGGCGCTTTGCCCGACATCGACAGGGCTGACCTTCTTCGTGCTCTCGGCATGATTGCCTGACCGGCATGGTACGACGCAAACCCGCCCGGCCACTTGGGCGCAGGATTGGTACTCGCACAGAACTTCGGACCATCTTGATCTTCTGTGAAGGTGTCAACACGGAGCATGACTATCTGAAAGCTGTCAAGAACCTGCCGCATGTTCGGTCGAATAATTCGGTCAGAATCGAGTTGGACCCAGAACAGGGAGTGCCTCTTACTCTTGTGCAACGCGCGGTCGCGCGTAAACAGGACAAGGAGATCGACGAATGCTGGTGTGTCTTCGATGTAGAGTGGCCGCAGCATCATCCACATCTAACTAAAGCGGTCGAGCTGGCCGGGAAGCATGGAATCGGATTGGCCATCTCGAATCCGTGTTTCGAGCTCTGGCTGATCCTGCACCACCGAGATCACAATGCGTATATCGATACCAAATGCGCTGAAAGCGATAGCAGGAGGCTCGACCGCCGCGATGGCAAACACATAGATGCGGCGGCCGTATATATGCCTCTCCGAACGCACGCGGTGCGACGAGCGGCAATGCTCGCAAAGCGCCATGAGAGCAATGGCAACACGCTTCCGGACAACAATCCGTCGTCATCGATGTACGAGCTAATTCGGGCGCTTGAGCAGTCGCCGGAGCCCCGCAGCTGAAGTCGGCCCAGCTGTCCGGGGCGGATCGTCTGCCCGAGCAGCGTACGGTCGTTCGACTACAACCGTGGCGCGCTGCGGCGAGACGCTTCGATCGCCTCGAACTTGGCCAGGTTGTGCCTGGCGTCGGCGAGTGCGTCGTGCGCGTCCGGGGGAACCGGCGGCAGCTCGGGGCGGCCGTGCGCGTCCCAGTGCTGACGCAGCTCGTTGGTGTAGCGGGGGAGGGCGGTGGGCAGGTCGACCATCGAACCCCACAGCTGGCAGAACGCCACGTGGTCGTACGCGCCGACCCAGGCCCACAGCTCCGGCACCACGGACGAGCGCGGCACCAGGAACTTGTACAGGTCGTCGCGGATCTGCTTTCTGCTGCGCCACAGTGGCGAGGACGGCGAGGGCAGCTGCGGCAGCACGTGCTTGCGCACCCACGGGCCGGCCCGCTCGGGATCGAATTCCGTGGACACCGCGTAGTATTCGCGTCCGTCCTCGCACACGACACCGATGGAGACCAGGTCGATGACGACCCCGTCCTCGATGAATTCGCAGTCGTAAAAGTATCGAAGCGAGATCGGTCTACTCCTCAGCAATTCGGTATGGCGCAGGCGTCGCGCCGCAGGTACCTCCCACCGATCACCCTAGGTGGGGAGGGGGCCGGATTTGCAGCCGGGCTCCGCGGACCGAGGGCGGTGGCCACGTCCACCCCTATGGTGGGTACCACCGACGTCCGAGTGGTCCGTATTCTGAACGAGTGAACTGGACCGTGGACGTACCGATCGATCGCCTCCCGGAACTGCCGCCGCTGCCGAACGAGCTGCGCAGGCGGTTGGACGACGCGCTGGCCCGTCCCGCGTTACAGCAGCCCTCGTGGGATCCCGAGCAGGCGACGCAGATGCGCACCGTGCTGGAGAGCGTGCCGCCGATCTGCGTGCCCGCCGAGGTGGAGGACCTGCGCGAGCAGCTCGCCGAGGTGGCCCGCGGCGAGGCGTTCCTCATGCAGGGCGGCGACTGCGCCGAAACGTTCGCCGACAACACCGAACCGCACATCCGCGGCAACATCCGCACCCTGCTGCAGATGGCCGTCGTGCTCACCTACGGCGCCAGCCTGCCGGTGGTCAAGGTGGCCCGCATCGCCGGCCAGTACGCGAAACCGCGCTCTTCCGATACGGATTCGCTCGGCCTCAAGTCCTACCGCGGCGACATGGTCAACGCGCTGGTCGCCGATGCCGCACAGCGCGAACACGATCCGTCGCGGCTGGTGCGCGCCTACGCCAACGCCAGCGCGGCGATGAACCTGGTGCGCGCGCTGACCGGCGCGGGCATGGCCGACCTGCACAAGGTGCACGACTGGAACCGTGACTTCGTCGCGAAGTCGCCCGCCGGTGCTCGTTACGAGGCACTGGCCGAGGAGATCGACCGCGGCCTCGCGTTCATGACCGCCTGCCGGGTGAACGACCCGAGCCTGAGCTCGGCCCGCATCTACGCCAGCCACGAGGCCCTGGTCCTCGACTACGAGCGCGCCATGCTGCGGCTCAGCGAGAACGCCGCGGGCGAGCCGGTGCTCTACGACCTGTCCGCACACTTCCTCTGGATCGGCGAACGGACCAGGCAGCTCGACGGCGCGCACATCGCGCTCGCCGAACTCATCGCCAACCCGATCGGCCTGAAGATCGGCCCGACGACCACGCCCGATATGGCGGTGGAGTACGTCGAGCGGCTCGACCCGAACAACGAGCCCGGCCGACTGACCATCGTCTCCCGGATGGGCAACGGCAAGGTCCGCGACGTGCTGCCGCCCATCATCGAGAAGGTCCAGGCCACCGGCCACCAGGTGATCTGGCAGTGCGACCCGATGCACGGCAACACGCACGAGGCCTCCACCGGTTTCAAGACCCGCCACTTCGACCGCATCGTCGACGAGGTCCAGGGCTTCTTCGAGGTGCACCACGCCCTCGGCACCCACCCCGGCGGCCTGCACATCGAGCTCACCGGTGAAGACGTCACCGAATGCCTCGGCGGCGCCCAGGACATCTCCGACCTGGACCTGTCCGGCCGCTACGAAACTGCCTGCGACCCGCGCCTCAACACCCAGCAGTCCCTGGAACTGGCGTTCCTCGTCGCCGAAATGCTCCGCTGAGCACGCAGCCGCACACCTTCTGATTTCCTGCACAGCAAATCGCATGCGATTCCCTGTGCGGGAAATCAAGAAGTGTGCGGCGAGGCCATGGAATCCGAGCGGGCAGACCTAAGGCAGGGCCACCAATGACACGGTGTTGCCCGATTCGATGTTGGCGCCGACGGCGGGGGTCTGCGAGACGATGAGTGAACTATCGCTGGCGACAAGCTGTTTCACGTCTACCTGGACGCCGAGGGATTGCAGTTTCGCGCGGGCGTTGGCGACGGTCCAGCCGCGGACGTCGGGCATCTTCAGTGCGTTGGAGACGATCAGGGTGATGCCGTCGCCGGACTGGACGGTCGTGCCCGCGGCCGGGTCGGTGCCGATCGCCTTGTCGGCCTCGATGGTTCGGTCGAACTGAGGTCGGTTCTCGCGCACCGTGATACCCGCGCCGGTGAGGATCTTGGTGGCCTCGTCGACCGATTTGCCGCGCACGTCGGGCACCTTCACCGGCTGAGAACCCTTGCTGCGGTACACCTTTACCTGCCCACCCGTGGGGAGGACGGTGCCGGGCGCCGGATCGGTCTTGGCGAGCGATCCCTTCGGCGCGGAGTTGCCGATCTCACCGGAATCCACCGGTTGCAGGCCCGCGTCGCGAATCAGCTGATTGACCTTGGTGATCTGATCACCCGGCTTCACGTCGGGCACCTTTGGCTTACCGCTGGAGATCAGGATCGCGACCGTCGATCCTTTGGTGACCCGCGATCCCGCCGAGGGATCGCTGCCGACCACGCCGCCGACCGGAATGATGTCCGACGCTTTCTGCCGCAACTCGGTCTCGAATCCCGCGTCCCGCAGCGCGGCGGTCGCGCGGTCGGAGTCCATCCCGGCGATCGCCGGGACCGGCGAATACCGGCCGACGCCCAGCCACCAGCCGCCGACGCCGACCACCAGCGTGAGGATCACCACAATGGCGACCCACACCCACGTCATGCGCTTCGATTTGGTGCGATCGGGCGCGTACGCCTGATATGGCGACGACGCGTACTGCTGACGCTGTGGCTGCGGGTCGTAATCGTCCGGCGGGCCGTAATCCACGCGGGGCCGCGCCGCGGTGACCACCTTGGTGTGCTGCACTGTCGGCGGCGTGTAGGCGGGGGCGGCCATCGCGGCGGGCTGATGATTCGCCGCGGGCTGCTGACTGGCCGGTGTGGCAATCCGATAGCTCGCGCTCAAATGCTCGGCCGACTCCTGCGGCGCGGGCACCCGGTACGGCGGCAGGTTCAGCTTCGCGCCGATCTGCCGCAGCGCCGCCGCCATCTCGTTCGCGTCGGCGAATCGGTGTGCGGGCTCGCGCGCGGTGGCCTTGGCGACCAGCTCGTCGAACTCCGGCGGCACACCCGAGATGAACCGGCTAGGGCTCGGCACGTCGTTCTCGATCCGCTGGAACGCCACCGATAGGGAGGTGTCGCCGGTGAACGGAACTCGCCCGGTCAGCAGCTCGAAGATCAACACGCCGAACGAGTACACATCACTGCGGGCGTCGGCTGTGCCGGTGGTCACCTGTTCGGGGGACAGGTAGGCGGCAGTGCCGAGAATCACGCTGGCCGAGGTGGTGTTGGCCGCCGCCACCGCGCGCACCAGGCCGAAGTCGGCGATCTTGACCTCGCCCGCGTCGGAGATCAACACGTTCTCCGGCTTCACATCGCGATGCACGAGACCGGCCGAATGCGCGACACCGATCGCCGCGAGCACCGGCTCGGCCACCGCGCGCACCGCGTGCGGCGGCATCGGACCGCGTTCGCGCAGCAGCTCGCGCAGCGTGCCACCCTCGACCAACTCCATGATCAGGAACGGATACTCGCCGTCGACACCCTGGTCGTACACCGCGACCAGCGACGAATGCTTGAGCTTGGCCACCGCGCGGGCCTCGAACTCGAACCGGGAGAGGAACTGCGGATCACCGGCGAACTTCGGGTCCATCACCTTGATGGCCACCGGACGGTCAAGACGGGTGTCGACGCCCCGGAAGACCATCGACATGCCGCCGCGGGCGATCGGCGCATCTATGCGATAGCGCCCTTCCAGCATCTGGCCGATCAATTGATGTCCTCCGGCTTTCACAAAGTTCTCACCCCTCGCGGTTGATCCCACAAGCGATCGACCGCCCCGTGCGGCCCTCACGATGGTATCGACGAAACGCACCCGGGTGTCTCACGACTTGCTGCGAGTGACCGTCTACCGTTATCCGCGTGAGTGCATTTCCCTGCAGTGATGATGTCCTTCCGGAGTCCGTGGCGCTGCTGCCGCTGCCCGAGGTGGCCGACAGACTCGGGCTCGTGGTGACCCGCGTCCATCAGATGCTGCGTGACCACCAGCTACTCGCCGTCCGCCGCGACGGCGTGGTCAGCGTTCCCGAACGGTTCTTCGACCACGAGGGCGTTGTCAGGTTCCTGCCCGGCCTGATCACCGTCATGAAGGACGCCAAATACACCGACGAGGAGATCCTGGAATGGGTCTTCACCGAGGACGACAGCCTCCCCGGCACCCCGGTCGACGCCCTGCACGGCCCCCTCGCCCGCGAGGTCATCCGCCGCGCCGCCGCCGACCCGTTCTGAGCCGAACGCGGCCTGATCGCCCGCATACGTTGTGCGGGCCGATAGGCACGCGCATCCCGGCCCGCGGCGGAGATCGCCGCTGACCGAACTACGTGCGAACCGGAATCAACCGTGATCTCAGATGCCGTGCTTTGCGAGGAAGTCGCGTTGTGCGGCGGCACGGTCGAGGTCTTCGGGGGTGTCTCCGCCGAATCCGCCGTGCGGCATGGCCTCGAAGACGTGTAGTTCGGCATCCACGCCCGTGGCGCAAAGCTTGCGATGCATCCGGACCGTGTTGGAGAGGAACAGGTCGCGGGTGCCGCTTTGCAGGAAGGTGGGCGGGAAGCCGGACAGGTCGCCGTGGAGTGGGGACAGGTAGGGGTCGGTCAGATCAGCACCTGCGGCGTATAGCGCGTTGGTTTCGCGCAGGCTGCTCAGGACGTTGTCCACGCCGAGGAGGGTCTGGAAGGTGTCGCCCGCTTCGGTGAGGTCGACCTGCGGGGTGTTGAGCACCAGGGCGGCGGGCATCGGAAGCCCTTCGTCCTTGGCGCGCAACAGAAGTGCCGCGGCGATGTTCCCGCCAGCGGAGTCCCCGCCGACGACGATCCGCGAGGGGTCGCGTTCCTTCAGCGCGACGCGGTAGACGGAGACCGCATCATCGAGCGCTGCGGGGTAGGGATACAAAGGCGGCGTTCGATAATCCACGCCCCACGTGCGGATGCCGACTTCCGTCGCGGTTCTGCTCGTCGTCGCGCGGCACGCGGCCCCGCCGCCGACCAGCAGGCCGCCCGGGTGCATCCAGAGATAGAGCGGGTCATCCGGTGTCGCCTCGATCCCGTTCGGCCGGGCGGCGTACACAGTGACGCCATCCAGGTCGAGGTCCGCGACAGTGACGGGCAGTTCGGCGATCGGAAACCGTTGGGCGGTGGACTGATTCGCCTGCTCGGCCATGGCGAGCCAGGCCTCGGCGTCGTCGGGCGCTGGATACACCAGCTCGTCGCCACGGAGCGCAAGCCATCGCTGCGCTTGCACGCTGATCGTGGACGGTGCGGGGAAGCTGCGGTCGGTCATCGCCTGTACTCCTGGCGGGGTGTGTTTCGGCACGGTCACGCGACCAGGCGCAGCCAGGCCGCCGCGAGTGCGGCGTGACCTGCCCGAGTCGGGTGCACGCTGTCGTCGGACCAGTACTCCGGTCCGGTCGACACGGCGAGTTCGGCGAACATGTCGTCGGCGGCGAGCAGGTGCGCGTTGTACTTGTCGGCGAGTTCGTGCACGACCTGGATCTTCGGGTCCAGGTCGGCACGCCACTGCTTGCGATCCGCTTCGTCGAGGCGCGCGTTGCCCCGGCCTGCCTCGACGATGCCGCTGATCGGCAGGAGGAACGGCTCGATGAGGATGAGCTCGGTCCCGGCCTCGGCGAGGGGTGCGAGCAGGCGGTCGTAACCTGCCGCGTAGTCCGCCGTGGGGATCACGTAGCCGTCCGGGTCGAGGGAGTGCCAGCCGACGTCGTTGATGCCGACGAGGATCGACACCACGTCCGGGTGCGCGTCGAGTACGTCTGCCTGCCAACGCTTTTCGAGGTCCATCACCTTGTTACCCGCCATCCCGGAGACCAGCCAGTGCACCGCCCGTTCCGGGTGTCGGAGTGCCCAGTCGTCCGCGATACGCAGCGGGTAGCCGAACCGGTGGCCGTCTTCGCTCTCGAGCCGATCGGGGTCGGTGATCGAGTCGCCGGTGAACAGCACGGTGCTGCCGGGGCGGAGGGTGATCGTCATGTGCGTTCCTGTAGTTCGGTTTCGGGTGTAATTCGTTTGCGGAGAGGTAGTTTCGGTGGACGCTCGCGACCACATCGAATTCGTCTACAACTCAATGCTTTTCGACGGTCACGTCATTGGCGCTGACCGGTAACGGGCCGGTGCGGAAGAGCAGCGCGCCCAGTGCGGCGCTGCCAGCGAACACCGCCGCGGCGATCCAGAACACCAGGTGATAGGCGTGGATCGTCGCTTGGGCGAGCGTCGTTCCGGGTGTGGTGCGGTAGCTGTCGATCGCCGTCGTGGTCAGTGAACTGAACACGGCCAACCCGATGGATCCGCCGATCTGCTGAGCGGTGTTGACCGTCGCGGACGCCACCCCGGCATCGTGCGCATGGACTCCGCTGGTCGCGGCGTTCTGGATCGGGCCGAAGATGAATCCGAATCCGAGACCGGTGACGAGCAGCGCCGGTAGCACACCGGTGGCGTAGCCGGAGTCGGTGCCGATGCCGGTGAGCAGCGCCATCCCGATCGCGGCGAGCAGGCATCCGGTGGGTACCAGCGGCCGCGGCCCGGTGTGCGGCATCAGCGCCGTCCCGGAGAACACCGCCCCCACCATCACCATGGCGATCATCGGCAGGAACGCGGCGCCGGACTGGATCGGCGTGAACCCCAGGGTGTTCTGCAGGTAGTAGGTCAGGAATAGGAAGATCGCAAACATGCCGGTGCCGGTGATCGCGACGGTCAGATAGGCCGAACCGCGGACACGGTCGAGCAGCACGTACAGCGGCAGCAGCGGGTGCTGGGTGCGGCGTTCGATGAGCACGAACGCGGCCACCAGCAGGACTCCCGCGCTGACCGGAACGAGGGTCGCCGGATTGTTCCAGCCGTGCGATTCGGCGTTGCCGAGCCCGTAGACGATGCCGACCAGGCCGAACACCGCGGCGGCCGTGCCCGCGATGTCGGGCCGGACCCGCGCGGGCCGGTCGCCGTCACGCAGGAACACCAGCGCACCGGCGAACGCGATCGCGGCGATCACGATGTTCACGTACAGGCACCACCGCCACGACAGTCCTTGGGTGAGGACCCCGCCGAGCAGCAGTCCCAACGCACCGCCCGCACCGGAGATCGCGCCGAAGATCCCGAACGCGCGGCCGCGTTCCTCGGCGTTGTCGGCGAAGGTGACCGACAGCAGCGAGAGCGCCGCGGGCGCGAGCAGCGCACCGAACACCCCCTGGGCGATCCGCGCGACGAGCAGCATTTCCAGACCACCGGCGGCGCCGCCGAGCGCGGAGGCGGCGGCGAATCCGCCGACGCCGATGAGGAACATCCGCTTGCGTCCGAAGAAGTCGGAGAGCCTGCCGCCGAGCAGGAGCAGGCTGCCGAAGGCGAGCGCGTATCCGGTCACCACCCACTGCCGGTCGCCTGCGGAGAAACCCAGATCGTGCTGGGCGCTGGGTAGTGCGATGTTCATGATGGTGTTGTCCACGATGTCCATCAGCTGGGCGAGGCTCAGCACGACCAAGGCCAGCCATCGGTTTCGGCCGGAATCGGTTGTTCTTGCTCGGGTCGGCCGGTCGGATCCGGTCGATGAGATGGCAGCGTTCATGGTGACCTCTCAGTCGTATGCGCAGGCGGCATCGCCGATGCGGGTATGCGGCATCGGTGATCGATATTCGGTGGCGCGACACGCTCAGGGTCACGCGGCGGTGGGTGCCCGCGCAGGTGCGGGCGTGGTCGGTCAGTTGGGGAGCAGCACGAGCTTTGCGCGTACTCGACCGGACTCGCCGGCTCGGTGTGCCTCGGCGATATCGGCCAGCGGGAAGGTCTGCACGGCGGGGAGCGCGAACTGTCCGGACTCGACCAGCTCACCGATCTGGGCCAGGACATAGAGCGCCCGACCGTCGTCTCCTCGGGAGAACCGCACGCCGTATGTCTGCGCGCCGTCGAAGTCGGCGAGCGTGATGACGTGCTGCGGGCCCGCGGCGAGCTCGATCAGCTCGGGCAGCACACCGCTGCCCGCGACGTCGAGCGCCCGATCGACGCCCTCGGGAGCGAGTGCGCGCACCCGCTCGCTCATGCCTGCGCCGTAGGCGACGGGTTCGGCGCCCATTGAGCGGATCAGGTCGTGGGAGGCCGGACTGCCGGTGCCGATCACGCGTGCACCGCGGGCCAACGCCAATTGCACTGCGGCACTACCGATGTTGCCGGACGCGCCGTTGACCAGCAGTGTGCTACCTGCCTTGATGCCGAGTTGGTCGAGTGCGCGCGCCGCCGTCTCCACCGCTGCGGGCAGGGTGGCGGCCTCGGCGAATCCGACCGATGACGGAATGGGCGCGTAGTAGGACAACACCACCAGTTCGGCCTGCGCGGCGCCGTCGGCGGAGAACCCGAACACCCGGTCCCCGAGCGCGACATCGGTCACGCCCGCACCGAGCTCGTCGACCACACCGGCCGCCTCGTAACCCAGGGTCTGCGGGAGCTGCTGATCCATCTGCCCTTGGCGTTTCTTCCAATCGCTGACGTTGACACCGGCGGCGCGCACCGAGATCCGAACCTGGCCGGGGCCCGGGTGCGGATCGGGCAGATCGACGATTTCCAGGACCTCCGGCCCACCGAACCGGTCGAAACGAACTGCTTTCATGACTGTCCTCCGTCCTGGCTGTCCGGGGTCAGTCCACGAAACATCAGCTCGAGGGTGAAATCGAACCGTTCGTGTCCGGTCCCGGCGGTGAGTTCTTGCGCGTAGGCGACGGTGTTCGGGAAGAGCGCGGTAGGCAGCATCTCGAGTCGCGCGATGTGTTCGGCGCGATCCAGGATCCGCCCGTCGGTGTCGGTGCCGGGAGCGCGCCGCAGCGAGGCCTCGAAGCTGTACGCGTTGACGTACAGCACCGCGGCATCGACCGCCCACGCCGCCGACTGCGGCGCCACCCCACCGGCCAGCAGGATCGCCAGCATGCCCTCGCCCAACCGAACCGTGTCCAGGCTGTTCGGTGACGCCGACAGGGCCGCGCGGGATATCCCCGGATAACGCAGATACTGATCACGCAGCTGCCCACACACGTCACTGATCTGCGCGCGCCAGTTCGCCGGATCGGGTGCGGGCAGCACCACATTCCGGCACAGCTGCCCGATCAGCAGATCATCGAGCTCCGCCTTGTTTCGCACGTGCACGTACAGCGCCCCCGGGCTCGTCTCGAGCGCGGCGGCGACACGACGCATCGTCAAAGCGTCGAAGCCTTCGGCCTCGACCAACTCGAATGCGGCAGCCACGATCCGGTCGACCGTGATCGGCTCCTTGCGAGCCCGCCGCGGTGTTCCCGCCTCGCCGAGCGCCGCGATCTGCGCTTCCCACTGATCGCGCGTCACACCCCTGTTCGGGGTACTTCCATCTGCCATGGGCCAACCGTAGCACGACGAACGAACACTGTTCAATGGATGAACAGTGTTCATTTACGAACAGTGTTCAGTCGGGCTGGTGGGGTGGGATCTGCCCGGGCTACTCGATCCGCCACGGTCTGCGACTAGCTCTGAACCGATCGGTGGGCGTGCGGCTAGTGGCTCAGGGCGGCAGCGGTGAACTGGGTCGCGGCTACCCGAAGTCGCTGGTGCCGAGGGACCACCGCGCGGTGGCTGAACACGGCATAGTCGGAGTCCTCGATGCGGTCGAGGATGCTCGCGTAGAGCACGGCCGCGGTGCGGATGGCCGGACGTACTCGCGGCTCGAGCAGATCGATGCCCGGCACGGCGCGTCGGTAGGTGTCGCGGTTGATCGCGATGAGGTGGGCGAGCGCCCGGCGGACTCGTGGATCGGTGCGCTGCGCTTGCTGACAATGGACCAGCAGCTCGTAGTCGACCCCGAACGCGGCGAGCTCGTCCGCGGGTAGATACACCCGCCCACGATCGAGGTCCTCCGCGACATCGCGCAGGAAGTTGGTGAGCTGGAACGCCTCACCGAGCGCGGCGGCGGCCGGTTCGGCCTCGGCGATCGGCACCACGGTGCCGAGGATCGGCAGCACCTGGAGGCCGATGGCCGCGGCCGAGCCGCTCATGTACTCGTTGAGGTCGGCCATAGTGGCGTAGCGGTCGCGGAAACGCGCGGTGCCGGGTACGTCCATCCGCATGGAGTCCAGGAACGTCCAGAAGTGCTGTGTAGCAATGCCGTAGCGGTGAATGGTGTCGGCGACCGCACACAGGATCAGGCCCTGCGGTTCCAGCGCGCCCTGCTCGCGCGACTCCAGCGCGATCCGCAGTTGCTTCTCGATCAGGTCGAGCAGCCCGGATGGCTCGAGCTCACCGCGCTCGACGACCTCGGCGTGCGTCGGATAACGCTGTGCGACATCGGTTTCCGCGTGGTCGACGATGTCGTCCACCATCCTGGCGAACGCGTACAGCGCGTGCACCGCCGGTCGGTGCTCGGCCGACAGCAATCGGGTCGCCAGAAAGTAGGTGCGTCCGTGCGCCGCCGCGATCTGCCGGCATTCGCGATACGCGACGGCGAGCCCCGCGGCAGGCGGCGCGCCACCGATCATGGCCGAGCGGGCGCGGCCGGATCGGTGCTCGGCGGTGTGGCCCGCAACCGCAGCGGATCCACCTTGCGCAGCGACATCGCGGCCACCACGGCGGCGAACGTCGCCAGGGCCACGTGCCCGAAGCTGTACAACCCGATCGAGCCGTCCGGCTGGAACACCAGCATCAGCCAGGTACACAACCCGACCAGCACCATCAATGTCGTGGTGGACAGTGCGAACCCGGCAGCCAGCGCGAGCGGCCACGAGTAGTACCAGGGCAGCGCGGCGGGGGACAGGATGACGATCCCCACGAACGCGATCAGGATGCCGAACACGGCCTCGCGCTCGCTGTGCCGGAACCGCCACCAGGCCCACACCAGCACGATCGCCAGCGCCACCGCGCACAGCGCCCTGGTCACCGAGAGCACCTTGCCCGAGTCGAACGAGGTGAACCAGCCGACCGCGTGCATCATGATCGTCGGCAGCGAGAGCCAGTTGATGATCTTCTTCGAGCCGGACAGCGCGGTCAGCCAGCCGATGCCGACACCCGCGATGGCCGAGGCGGCCACGAAGACCGCCGCGAACACGCTGAGCCCGAGCCCGGCAATCTTGGCGAACATCAGCGCGGGGTGCGGCATGTCCTCGGTCGACTCGGCAGCGTCGTGCGGCCGTTCGCTCTCCGGTAGGTTCGCGGGGTCGCGCCCGGCCCGCTGGGCGGCGCGTTTCTCGCGTTCGTGCAGCATCCAGATCCACACCAGGAACGGCAGCGCGATGCCCGCCGTCGCCTTGATGGCCACGCCGATGGCGACCACCACGATGCCTGCTACGTGGTGGCGTTCCAGCACCAGCGCGATGCCCGCGCACATCAGGCCGACCATCAGCATCTCGTTGTGCACGCCACCCCAGAGGTGGATCAGCACCAGCGGGTTGAGCACCGCGAGCCACAGCGCCACCGTCGGCTTGCCGCCGAGGTGCTTGGTCAGATAGGGCACCGCCCACATCATCAGCGCGAGGCCGGGCAGCATGACCAGGCGCATCGCGATGGTGCCCGCGACGACATTGTCGCCGGTGATGCTGGTGATGCCACGGCCGAGCAGCAGGAAGATCGGGCCGTACGGTGCGGTGGTGAGTTTCCACACCGGGCTCACGTTGTCGAGTAGCACGCCGGGGTTCTTGACCGGGCCCACCGCGTACGGGTCGAAGCCGTCGCGCAACAGCGCGCCCTGCGCCAGGTACGAGTAGACGTCCTGGCTGAACATGGGCACGGCGAACAGCAGCGGGGTGATCCAGATGCCGACGATCGCGCGTAACTCGTTGAGCGTCACTCCGGCGTCCAGCCGGTCGTCCCGCCCGATCGTGGTGCGGCCGAGTCGCACCCACGCGGTGATCATCAGCAGCACGCCGATCCAGATGACGATCGTCGACAGCGCGTACCCGTGGCCGAACCGTAGCCAGGACAGGTGCAGCGCCTCGAGGATCGGGTCGCGCTGGCGGGTGCTGCCCGCGCCGAACCCACCGAAGGTGATCATGATCGCGCCGTAGAAACCGAGCAGGGCGGAGTGCCCCTCAGGGCTGCGCAGGAAGAGGGCGACGGTGCGCATCCACGACCGCGCGGTCGGCGGCTCGGTACTGGCCGATTCGCGCTTCGCTGCGATGTTCGGTGCGTGGCCGGTGATTTCAGTCAATGTGGCCTCTGCGGCGCGCGTTTCGGGGGATGCCATCTGGTGTCGGTCCCCCCGAATGATCAGCGGTCGCAACCGCGAGTGAATAGGTCGGCGCCTAGTTTACGGCGTCGCCGGGAACACTATCCCGCTGGTACGCGCGGTTTCATCTCGAGCGGGGCGGTTATCGCCGGTAATACGGGTTGCCGCCAGTTTCCCGGACAGCAGCGTGGTCGGTACTCCTACACCCGGCGTGGTGCCGCAACCGGCAATAACTACGTTGTCGCTGGAGCGCGGAAGATTGCGCGAACGAAATGGTCCGGTTTGCCGGAAGAGGTGCGCCGCGGAGAACGGGGTGCCGGACAGCATGCCCTGGTCGCGCCAGGTCTGCGGGGTGTCGAGGTGGTCGACGGTGAAATGCGCGGCAATGCCCGCATAACCGCGTCCTTCCAGCACTTCCAGCAGTTCGCGCAGGTAGGCCGGGCCGATTCGGAGCCAGTCCAGGGGAGCGGTGTCCAGATTCGGGCAGGGGGCCAGCAAAGAGAATGGTTCGTGCTGTCCATCGGTGCGGGAGATGTAAAGACTCGGGTCGGTGAGTGCGGGTCGAGTGAGCAATAACGACGGGTCGCTCATCAACCGACCGCGTCGGCCCGCGATCTCCGCGAACGTCTTGTCCCACGCCGCCCCGAATTCGATGGTGTGGTGCGCCTGCACCGGCCAGGTGCGGGCGACTTCGGCGGGCACGGTGCCGTGCGCGACGACCGCGGACGGCGCGGCCCGCAAGCCGCGGCGACGCCGCACGCCGAAGCGGTCGATGGAGCCGAGATCGGCGGTCAGCACCAGCGCATCACAGTCGAACGTGCGACCGTCCGCGGTGCGCACCAGCTCGGCCCGCCGCCCCGCGTAGTCCACCCCGGTCACCTCGGTGCCCAGCTCGAGCGTCCCGCCCGCGGCGGTGAACGACTCGGCCATCGCCGCCGCGATGGCCCGCATCCCGCCTTCGGGGAAGTAGACGCCGAGCGAGGTGTCCATGTGCGGAATCGCGCCGTATACCGCCAGCGCCTCGGCGGGCGGCAGGCCCGCGTAGAGCGCCTGGAAGGTGAACAACCTGGCCAGCCGCGGATCCCGCAGGAACCGGTCGACCCGGGGTCCGAGCCTGCCGAACCCGCCGAGCCGCACCAAAGCCGCCAGCGCACGGCGCTTTTCGGGCACCCGGACCATGTCCAGTGGCGAATCGAAGTTGGTGTCCATGAACTCGGTGAACTCGGCCGCGTAGATCCGCGCCAGCCAGTCGCGCAGCCGCCGGTAGCGGCGCGCCTCGGCCGGGCCGCAGACCAGCGCGACCTCCTCGGCCATGGCGTCGGGGTCGGCGAACACCCGCAGCGTGGCGCCGTCGGCGAACTTGGCGTGATAGCTGGGCGCCAGCTGATGGATGCGCAGCGGGGGTGTGCACGTCTCCGGCGTCCGGCCGACCGCGGCCAGCGCGTCGGTGATCAGCTCGGGCAGCGTCAATACGGTTGCACCGGAATCGATCTCGTAATCCGGACCCCGGTAGCGCCCGACTCGCCCGCCCGGATGGTCGGCCCGCTCCAGCAGGGTGACCTTGCGTCCGGCGCCGGTGAGATACAGCGCGGCGGACAGCCCCGCGAGCCCGGCACCGACCACGACGACGCGATCCGTCGGTCCGGCAACGGTTTTCACGGGATGGGCGTTGCGGTGCGTGGCCTGATCGGGTGTGACGACCGGCATTCCCCGGACGAGTAGCAGTCGATCGGACGGTGCGGCCTCGCGCATTCGCGACTCGCAAGCGCTCTGAGCAGCAACGTCTTTCACTCGGTTCCCCTCCTCGCGGCACGTACGGGGTCGGTGCCGACGCCGACCAGGGGTACCCGATCTGCCGGTAGCGCAACCATTTTCACGCGGCGCGCTTGGTCGCCGCCAATGCCATGGCGCGCAACCGCTCTTTCGCGGCCGGTGTCGCCGTGCTGGTTTCGATGGCGGCCAGCCCGGCGTCGGTGAGCTCGGTGATCCGGCGTTCTACCTCGTCGACGGCACCGAGTTCGGTGATCACGTCGCGCAGCTTCGCCACCTCGTCCGCGTCGAGATCGGTGCCGATGCTGGTGCGCAGCAGCTTCGCCGCGGCCGGGTCGGCCTCGTCGGCTCGCACCAGCGCCTCGGCCAGCAGCACGGTGCGCTTGCCCTCGCGCAGGTCGTCGCCGGACGGTTTGCCGGTGACGGCGGGATCGCCGAACACACCGAGCAGGTCGTCGCGCAGTTGGAAGGCGATGCCGATGTCGGTGCCGAAGAGCCGGTAGGCGTCGACCAGGCCCTGGTCGGCGTCGGCGATGGCCGCGCCGAGGTGCAGCGGGCGTTCGACGGTGTAGGCGGCGGTCTTGTACCGGTTGATCCGCAGCGCGGCCTCGACCGATTCGTCCGCGCCCGCCTCGCCGTGGATGTCGAGCAGCTGGCCGCCGAGCACCTCGGTGCGCATGCTCGCCCACACCGGCGCGAACCGGGCGATCGCCGCCGGGTCCAGCCCGGACGCGTGCACCATGTCGTCGGCCCAGGCCAGCGCCAGATCGCCGACCAGGATCGCGACGCTCGCGCCGAAGTGGGCGGAATCACCCGCCCAGCGGCGGTCGCGGTGGCGCCGCTCGAAGTCGACATGCACCGTCGGGAACCGGCGGCGGGTGCGCGAGGAATCGATGATGTCGTCGTGGATCAGCGCACACGCCTGCACCAGCTCCAACGCCGAGCACGCGGTCAGCACCGCATCGGCCGCGGGACCGTCGGCGTCGCCGCCCGCGCCGAGCCAGCCGGTCCAGGCGAACGCGGGCCTGGTCCGCTTGCCGCCGCGCAGCACGAACAGCTCCAGCTCGTCCGCGGCCTCGACGAAGACCGGACCCAGCTCCTCGACCATTCCGCGCCGGGTGCTGAAGAACCTGGTCAGCGCGCCTTCCACGGCGGTGACGAAGGCCGGCGTGCCCGGCTGCGGTGCGATGAGCTCGGCCGCCGAGGTGCGGTGAGGCGTCTGGGTACCGGGTCCGGCGGACAGGGGAGCCTCCAAGGTCGTGCGGTGGTGGACGCGTGGTGCCAGTGATTCTGGTCCGAAGAATACGCGTACTCGTCGGTACGACCGGTGGGGCCTGCGCCGGGTCACCACTAGACTGAACCGGTGACTTTCGACAATGCGCGGGGACGCTCGACCCCAGGCCGTCCGCCCCGGACGCACCCGAACGTCTCTGCCACACCTTCGGTTGTCCAGAGTCTGCGGGCCCATTCCACCGCCGCGGTGCCGTTCTCGGTCGAGTTCAACCCGCCGCGCGACGCCGCCGCCGAGGCGCGACTGTGGCGGGCCGTGCGCCAGTTCGAGCGGATGCATCCGGCGTTCGTCTCGATGACCTACGGCGCGGGCGGGTCCACCCGCGACCGCACCGTGCGGGTCACCGGCGAGCTGGCCCAGGAGACCACCCTGCTGCCGGTGGCGCACCTGACCGCCGTCGAGCACAGTCTGTCCGAATTGCGTTCGCTGGTCGGCTCTTACGCCGATTCGGGCATCCGCAACATCCTGGTGCTGCGCGGCGATCCGCCCGGCGATCCGCTCGGCGAATGGCAGCAGCATCCCGAGGGTGTCGCCTACGCCGAGGAACTGGTGCGCATCGTGCGCGACCTCGGCGACTTCCACGTCGGCGTCGCCTCGTTCCCGCAGGGCCACCACCGCTCACCGGACCTGGACTCCGATACCGCCTACCTGGCCGCGAAACTGCGTGCGGGCGCGGAGTATTCGATCACCCAGATGTTCTTCGACGTCGAGCACTACCTGCGGCTGCGCGACCGGATCGCGAAGTTCGACCCGATCGAGGGCGCCAAGCCGATCATCCCCGAGCTGATGCCGATCACCTCGCTGCGCACGGTGGCCCGGGCCGAGGAACTCTGCGGCCGCGCGCTGCCGACCGCGGTCGTCGAGCGGCTGAACCAGGCCGCGGGCGACGCACCCGACGCGAACCAGGCCGCGGTGCGCGAGGCAGGCATCGAGATCGCCACCGAGATGGCGCAGCGCCTCATCGACGAGGGCGCCCCCTGCCTCCACTTCATCACCCTGAACTTCGCCAAGGCAACCACCGAGGTCCTCACCAATCTCGGCTACGGGGTCACCGCCGCCCCGATCAGCGCCTAGAACACCGCCGCACACCTCCTGATTTCCCGCACACGGAATCGCATGCGATTCGATGTGCGGGAAATCGAAAGGTGTGCGGCTGTCGGTTACCAGCCTGGGGTTCCGGCGAGGGGGATGTTGACGTAGCTCGGTGCCGACGGGTCCAGTTGCAGGTGTTGGGGTTTGAGTTCGGTCGCGTCCAGCATCGGGCGGATGGGTAGGCCCTTGGGGTAGTTGCCCGCGAAGATGTCGACCCGAAGCCGGTGTCCCGGTTGCAGTATCGCGTCGGTGGGGGCGAGGCCGAGGTCGAGTTGGGTGGGTTGGCCGGGGACTGTGGCCTGCCGCTCGGCGAGGGACATCACCGGGAACGGATCGGTGTAGGCCCCGTCGGGCGACCGGCGGCTCTTGCTGTCGTCGATGGCGCGCATCGAGGACATCAACTGGCCGGTGGTCAACGTCATCGAACGGCCTTCGGGTGCAACGTCGTTCAGCGTCGCGGTCCAGTAACCGTCGGCGGCG
The DNA here is from genome assembly GCF_050955855.1 of Nocardia sp. CA-128927. NCBI lineage: Bacteria > Bacillati > Actinomycetota > Actinomycetes > Mycobacteriales > Nocardiaceae > Nocardia > Nocardia sp. CA-128927. The sequence goes on from NZ_CP192087.1 coordinate 3,319,183, forward strand.
TCGTGCACCGTGTTCAGGTGTAGCGCGATCAGCCCGGAGATCGGCGTCGGCTCGGCCACCGGTGGGCTGGTGAAGGTCAGCCCGCTGAGTTCCTGCACCCTGGCGTCTTTGCCGCAGCCGGAGAAGACGAGGGCACCCGCGGTGCCCTGCACCGAGTCCGACGAGCAGAGGCTGGCCAGGCCGGGGGCAACGGTGATCCGGGTGGTCTCGGAAGTCGGTTCGGCACTGAGGGTTCCGTCGTGCACGCTGGTGGTCGTGCTGCCGCTCGGTGCCGCCGACAGATACAGCCGCCGATGGCTCGCCTCCGGTCGGGGGAACTGCTCGGCGCTGGTCCAGCCCGCGCCCTGCTGCCACATCGTCACCGGGCCGTAGCCGTCGATGCCGTTATCGATGCCCTTGAGCCACTTGTCGAACCACGCGCGGGTGAGCACATCGATGCGCGGCGGCTCCCCGGGCCTGCCGCGCATGTCGAAGCCCGCGTTCACGTGGTAGCTGTTGCCCATGATCAGCTGCTTCTGGCCGGGCGGCAGCGGAATCTCTTGGTAGATACGGGGTTCGCCGTTGGCGAAGTTGTCATGCCAGCCGCCGACCACCAGGGTGGGCACGTTGATGCGTTCGGGATGGCCGAGCCAGGCCTGGCGGAGCGGGCTGTCCGGGTCGAGCACGCTCTGTAGCTGTGGTGGAACGGTGTCGAACGAATCGGTGCTCATCGTCTGAATTCCGACGTCCATGAACGACATCGGGCTGGCCAGTCGGTCGGCCAGCCACTGCATATCGAAGTTGCCCCGCACCAGCGACACCAGGTCCGGCATGAACTTGGCCGCGTTCACCGCGAGCAGGTAGGGGAGCAGGATGCCGATGGCCGCGCCACCCGGGGCGATCATGTCGCGCACCAGGTCGTTACCGGGGACCGCCGGAACGATGGCTTTCAGTGCGGGAGGCTGCTTTTCGGCTGCCTGCACCTGATTGATGCCGGAGTAGGAGGCACCGGTCATCCCGATCTTGCCGTCCGACCACGGTTGCACCGCCGCCCAGGCGATGACCTCGGGGGTGTCCTGTTGATCCTTCGGGCCCCACGGTTCCCAGATCCCCTGGGAGAAGCCGGTTCCGCGTACGTCGACGACGATCTGGGTGTAGCCGCTGCGAATCAGGTGGGGGTCCACCGCGAAAGCGCGCCCGAACCCACCGCCCGCCACCCGGGTAGCGTCAGTCAGCGCCTCCAAAGGCGTACCGGGCAACTCGAAGTCACGCAGGAACCCGACGATCGCATCGGATAGCCCCGGCACCGACAGCCCTGTCTGCGCGATCATCGACAGCAGCTTGGTGTAGGGCGTCAGGTTCACAATCGTCGGCAGCGGCGTGGCAATGGGCCCGTTCGCATCCGCCGGGCGATACACATTGGCCTTCAGCACGGTGCCGTCGCTCATCGTGATCGGCACATCCCAGTCGATATGCATCGCCGGATACTGCTGCGGGCCATCGTGGAGCGCCGTCCACGCGGCCAGACCTTCGGGCGCGGCCGATCCCCCAGGTGCCACCAGCACCTGCGAAACCGTAAGCAGCGCAAGCACTCCGACGAAAACCCTGGTCCACCGGCGGGCTGGAGCAATCCTCATCGATATCCTCCCAATCCTGATCGGCCAGAAATATACATGCACGCCTGTATGTTTTAGGTCGATCGTGGGAAGTGTGTCGATGTGCCCAACAATCAGGCGCCGACCTGGTCGACCTGCCGAATCCGCCGACCCCACCCGCCGACCCCAGATCCGCACCTTTCTCGGGATCCGCACCGGCCCTAGGTGGCTGGTGTTTTTCGTGCGGTGATCGTCTGGCTCGAGCAGAATGGTCCGGTGACGTTGGGGCAGTCGCCGAGGCAGGCGGATTTGTTGCGGTCGACCGCGAACTTCTGTGAGGGTCGTGTGGGGTCGGACTCGATTTACGGTGTGCTGCATCGTGATTGCTTCCGGTTGTTCCCGGATGAGATGTTCGCGGATCTGTTCACCGATATCGGGCGCCGCTCGGTGCCGCCGATGATCGTGGCGGTGGTGATGGTGCTGCAACGGCTCGGGGGCCTCTCGGATCGGGAAGCGGTGGAGCGGTTCGCGTTCGATGCTCGTTGGAAGTACGCCGCCGGGGGCCTGGATTTCGATTATCCGGGGTTCGTGCACACGGTGCTGGTGGACATGCGGGCCCGGCTGGCTCGTTCGGATCGGCCGGACCGCATCTTCGACGCCGTGCTCGACGTGGCTCGCGAGGCAGGGCTGGTGGGCCGCAAACGGGTGCTGGATTCGACCCCGTTGCATGACGCGGTCGCCACGATGGACACCATCACCTTGGTCCGCTCGGGCATCCGTGGCCTGCTCGCTGCGGCCGGTGCGGAGCTGGCAGAGTGCCTGCGGGCAGTGATCACCAGCGATGACGACTACACCAGCACCGCGAAACCGGTGATCGACTGGGACGACGAGACCGCCCGCGAGCAGTTGATCGACTCCCGTGCCCGGGATGGGTCGGCGATGCTGGCGGTGATCGACGGGCTCGAACTCGACGAACGCGCCGGCAAGGCCGCGCAGTTGCTGGCGACCGTGCTCGGCCAGGACATCACCACCGATGACGACGGGAACTTCCGCATCGTTCGCGGCACAGCCGCCGATCGAGTGATCTCGACCGTCGACCCCGAGACCCGCCACGGGCACAAAACCCAGGCCCGCGGCTTCGACGGCTACAAAGGCCACATCGCGATCGACCCCGACAGCGAGATCATCACCGCCACCACCGTCACACCCGCCAACAGCGGCGACGCCGGGCCCGCCACCGCTCTGCTCGCCGACATACTGCCCTCCGAAGCCGAAGCCGAAGCCGAAGCCGAAGCCGAAGCCGAAGCCGAAGCCGAAGCCGAAGCCGAAGCCGAAGCCGAAGCCGAAGCCGAAGCCGAAGCCGAAGCCGAAGCCGAAGCCGAAGCCGGTGCACGGGTATTCGGTGATGCCGCCTATGGCGCTGGGGAGTTGTTGAAACTGTTGGACGACAACGGTATTCACAACGGGCTGAAAGTTCAGCCGGCGTCATCGGTGAAGGGGCATTTCCCCAAGGACCGCTTCGAGGTCGACCTGGACCGCGCGATGGTGAGCTGTCCGGCCGGGCACACCGCACCCATCCGGCCCCGCAAAGGCCAGCCCGCCACCATCGGTGCCGCCGCCTTCGGTGCCGCCTGCGGTGGCTGTCGGTTGCGCGAGCTTTGCACGTCTGCGGCCGCTGGCCGCACGATCGGCATCGGGCCACACGAGAAACAGCTACTCGCCGCCCGCGCGCGCCGACGCGATCTGGCCTGGATGGCCGAGTATCGCGCCACCCGCCCCAAGGTCGAACGCAAGATCGGCCACCTCATGCGCCGCCGCCACGGTGGTCGGCGCGCTCGAGTCCGCGGACGGATGAAGATCGCCGCAGACTTCTCACTGCTCGCCGCGGCGGTCAACCTCGCGCGACTGGCCGCCCTCGGAATCGGCTCCACCGCAACACAATTAACCCTCGCCATCGCCTGAGCCACACACCGGCAACGCACCCCAGCGACCGATCAGACCCACCATCACACAGCAGCACGCCCGAGCCAGAACCCCGGTCGATCACCAACCTGAGCCAAGACACCCACAAACAGACACCACTATGCGCCACAAACGGCCATTCGACACCAGCCACCTAGGGCCCTATTCCGAGTGCGGATCCCGAGTCAGGGTGCGGATCTGCCGCCAGTGGCCGCATTCAAGATCAGTTGTTGCTGACAGCGCCGTCGTTCAAGATCATGGGGAACTGGTGCAGGTGAGCTCTCTCGGGCCGATGCCTGCATCAGTTCGCCTTGATCTTGAAACCCCACCCTCCGACACCCAGCCCGCCCGAAAAGACGCTCGAGAACAGCACCACAGCCAGATGACCACGCTGGAACCTCCACACCGCGCACCTGACCGCTAACTACAGCCGGGAACCCCACCTCACGTGCTCAGCACTACTCCGGTCATCCCACGGACTGCCGAAAACCTCGGGGACCGCAGACCCGGGGTGTCTCTGCGTACACGATCCTGGACTAGTACACCCAGAGACCCTTCGAAGAGTGCACCTACCGGGCAAGTACCTCTAAGGACTCCATGCGTGAGCAGTCCACAGAAGCCGAAGACCTACCCAGGCTTTCCCGTGAGTAGTGCTGGGCGCGTCAGGTGGGGTTCCCGGCTGTAGTCAGCGGTCAGGTGTGTGGTGTCGGGTTCCGGCGTGGTCATCTGGCTGTGGTGCTGTTTTCGGGCGTTTCAAGATCAAGTGAGTCAAATGGTTGCTGCTGGAGATCGTTTGGCGACCATTTGACTCGCCTCGATGCTTGCGGCGGGGCTGTGGTCGGCGGGTTGCGGGGGCTGCGGGGTGCGGACGCTCTGTGCACACCCTAATCAGTTCTGGGAGTGAGCTATCCGGCACACTCCTGGTAGTAGCCGGCCGGTAGGTGAGCACTTTCGCACCCTGGACTTCGAGTCCTGGAGAAAGACCGTGCCCCTGCCGGTAGGCCGGGAGAGTTGATCGCTGCTGGGATGTCGTGCCCGCCCGAATGGGCGTGAGCACTGCTTGATTAGGTCGCTGATGGTTCTCCTGCTGGCTGCTCGACGGTGATCGGCATTAGCAATTGGAGGATTGTTGCGACTGTTCGTAGGAGATGACTGGGCTGAAGACCACCACGACGTGGAGGTGATGGACACCGCCGGGCGCCGCCTGGCCAAAGCGCGCGTGCCCGAGGGCGTCGCCGGAATGGCGAGACTGCACGCGATCCTCGGCGGCCTGGTCGACGACGCCGACGAGGTCGAGGTCCTGGTCGGGATCGAGACCGACCGCGGTCCCTGGGTCGGGGCGCTGGTCGCCGCCGGATACACGGTACTGGCGGTGAATCCATTGCAGGCGGCCAGGTTTCGGGACCGGCTGGGAGTCTCGGGTGCCAAAAGCGACGCTGGTGACGCTCACGTGCTGGCGGATATGGTCCGCACCCATTCCCACGAATTGCGACCTGTCGCTGGGGATTCCGCGCGAGCCGAGGCCGTGAAGGTGGTGGCCCGTGCTCACAAGACGATGATCTGGGACCGAACTCGCCACACCCAGCGGTTGCGTCACGCTCTGCGTGACTACTTCCCCGCCGCGCTGGCCGCGTTCGACGACCTCGACGCCGCCGACACCCTGGAACTGCTCGCCAAAGCACCCACCCCAGCTGCGGCGGCCCGGCTCACGATCCCCCAGATCAGTGCCGCGTTGAAGCGGGCGCGCCGCCGCAACGTCGCCGACAAAGCCACCGCTATTGCGGCCGCACTGCGCAGCGAGCAGCTCGGCCAGCCCGAGGTCGTGGCGCAGGCCTACGCAGCCTCGGTCCAGGCGCTGCTGGCGGTCCTGACTGTCCTCAACACCCAGATCAAGACGTTGCAGGGGCAGGTCGAGGCGCATTTTGGGCAGCACCCGGCCGCTGAGATCATCGCGTCCCAGCCCGGTTTGGGACAGGTCCTCGGTGCCCGGGTGCTCGCAGAGTTCGGTGACGACCCCGACCGCTACCGCAGCGCCAAAGCCCGCAAGAACTACGCGGGCACCTCCCCGATCACCCGCGCGTCGGGCAAGAAGAAGGTCGCCCTGGCCCGGTTCGTACACAACGACCGGCTCATCGACGCCCTCACCACCCAGGCGCAATCCGCGCTGATGTGGTCCCGGGGCGCCCGCGACTACTACGACCGTCAGCGAGCCCGCGGTGTCGGTCACTACGCCGCGCTACGCCAGCTCGCCAACCGACTCGTCGGGATCCTGCACGGCTGCCTCAAAACCGGAACCCTCTACAACGAGACCACAGCCTGGCCCGACCCAGCTCAGCAGTCCGCTGCTTGACATTCAAGCTCCTGGGATGTCTTTCTGCAACCCGCACACCCCGTGTACTGGGTGTGCGGGTTATGGAAAGGGTGTGCACTTCGGCGAAGGGTGCTCGTCCTTGGCTCTTATGGCAGTTGATCAGGGCGCGCTTGGTTCCTCGGAGGCGTGCGCGGGCAACAATCTGTACGTCCGGCCGCGCTCGTTGAGGGTGTAGCACCCTGCTGCGTGCGGTTTTGCCTGGTGCGCACGAAATTGCTAGCAGTTTCGTGCGCACCAGGCGAATTGGTGCGCGGGGCTAGGCGGCGCGGGCCGCGCGTAAACCCCAGGCGTCGGCGAGTAGCCGGTGCGATTCGAGGCGGTCGGCGTGGCGGTGGGTGATGCTGGTGACGAGGAGTTCGTCGGCGCCGGTGACGCGTTGCAGTGCTTCCAGGCGCTCCACGACAGTGCTTGGGGCGCCGACGAATTGGGATGCCAGACGGTCGGCTACCAGGCGGTGCTGCTCTGGGGTGAGTGGGGCGGCGGTGGCGGGGTCGAGGTAGTCGGCCGCGCCCGCGCCGCTGCGGATGCTGTGCACCCAGTGGCCGTAGGTGGACGCGTGCTGCTGCGCGGTGGCGTCGTCACCTGCGACGACCACATCGGCCGAGATCACCACGTATGGTTCGGCCAGGTGGGCGGAGGGCCGGAACGCGGCACGGTAGGCCTCGACCGCGTCCAGGGCGGTGCCCGGCGACACGTGGTAGGCCGCCGCGAGCGGCAATCCCAGCTGGCCGGCCAGCACCGCGCTCTCGCCACCCGAGCTGCCGAACAACCACAGCTCGACCTGCGCACCCTCACCCGGAACGGCGTGCAGCGCGATCCCGTCCTTGCTCACGAAGTGACCGCCGAGCAGCGCGCGCACCTCGTCGACCTGTTCGGCGAAGTCCAGCGGCTGCGCGCCCTCCTGCTGCAGCGCGGCGGCCGAGGCGAGGAACTTCGACCGGTCGGCGACCCGGCCGGGATCGAACGGCGGCGGCACCACCACGCCGTCCCTGATCTCGGTCCGCCCGATCGCCGTATCGACCTTGGGGTGACCGCCCTTCGGGTGCGACGGCTCCGATCCGTACTGGCTGCGCCGGTGACCGGACCGCCCGAGGCCGAGGTCGAGACGGCCGGGGTAGAGCGCGTCGATGGTGCCGAACGCCTCGACGATCGACGCCGACGTGTGATGGCCGACCTGAACGGCCGCCGACCCCACCCGAATTCGCGAGGTGGCCGCCGCGACCAGACCGATCAGCGTGATCGACGAGGAACTGGCGACCGAGACGAAGTGGTGTTCGGCCAGCCAATAGCGGTGGTAGCCCCACTGTTCCGCGTGCTGCGCGAGATCGATGGTGTTGCGCAGCGCCTGCTGCGCGGTCGACCCGGCGCTGATCGGGGACAGGTCGAGGATGGAGAGTGGGACGGTCATGAATTCCTCCCTAGCCGTGGATGCTGCTCGCCCGCCTCGATCGCCACGCGCAGCCTGTTCTCCGCGGGCGCAAGCGGGCAGGTCGCGAAATCGGTGAAGGCGCAAGGCAAATTGGCCGCGCGGTTGAAATCGAGGCGCACCGTGCCGTCCGCGTCCACCGGGCCGACCGCGAGCGCGCGTGCCGCGGGATAGGTGGTGATGCCGCTGGTCGCATCGGTGAACAGCAGGCGAAGGTCGGCCGGATCGCCGAACGCGATGACCCGCTCGGTGGCCTCGCCGATGGTGAATTCGATGGTGCCTGAGGCGGTGTGGTGGTGTTCGAGTCCGTCGACCACGGCGCCGGTGGTCACCGTGCGCTGCTCGTCGAACGGCGTGAACCGGCCCTGCACCACCCAGCGCGGATCCGGTGCGTAGCTGGGGATTCCGTCGAAACTCGATAGCGGCGGCGCGGCCGGATCGTGCACGCGCACCGCGTACAGACCCGTGCGCCGGATCACCTCGAGCACCCGATGCTCGTGCAGCACACTGAGTCCCGGCGCGCCCTCCGCGGGCTTGATGATCCGCACGCCCGCGATGCCGACGCCGTCGAACTCCAGCCGGTCGGCGGGCTGCGCGGTGATGAACACCTTGTCGTCGGTGACCCACCAGGTGCCGGGCACATCGGGCAGCCGCTCGGGTTGGTCGGTGAGCCAATGCAATCCGGTCAGGCTGAGGAAGCCGAGCGGATCACGCAGTTGATCCTCTCTGCTGTCGTGCCAGTGCGCCCACTCGGTTTCGAAAACGGTGCTGATGCTGGTCGTCATGAGGCTCGTGCTCCTTCGTGGGCGGTGGTGTGCTGGTGCGGATGGCGCAGACCGAGGTGTTCGCGCAGGGTCGTGCCGGTGTATTCGGTCCGGAAACTGCCGCGCTCCTGCAGTTCCGGGACGACCCGGTCGACGAATTCGTCGAGCCCGGCCGGGGTGAGGTGCGGGACGAGGATGAAACCGTCACTGGCGTCGGCCTGGACGTAGGTGTCGATCTGCTCGGCGACCGCGGCGGGCGTGCCGACGAACTGCTGGCGCGCGGTGACCTCGATGATCAGCTCACGGATGCTGAGCTTCTCGGCCTCGGCCTTGGCGCGCCAGGCCTCGGCGACGGCGCGCGGGTCCTTGGCGTGGCGCACCCGGCCGCGGGTGATGGTGACGTTGTCGGTCGGTTCGACGTCGGGCAGCGGGCCGTCCGGGTCGTAGCCGGAAAGGTCACGGCCCCAGACCTGTTCGAGGAACGCGATGGCGGTCTGCGGGCCGACCTGCTGGCGTCGGATGTGGCGGGCCCGGTCCTCGGCGTCCTGCGCGCTGTCGCCCAGCACGAAGGTGGCCGCGGGCAGGATCTTCAGCTCGTCCGGTGACCGGCCGTATTTCGCCAACCGGCCCTTGACGTCGGCGTAGAACTGTTGTCCCGCTTCGAGAGTGCCGTGACCGGTGAAGATCGCGTCGGCGGCGGCCGCGCCGAACTCGCGGCCGTCATCGGAATCACCCGCCTGCAAAACCACCGGGTGACCCTGCGGGCTCGGCGGCAGCACGAACCGTCCGGCGATATCGAATTGCCCACCGCGGTGCCGGGTTTCGGGAATCTCGCGGGCGAACACCCCCGCCGCCCGATCGACCACCAGCGTGTCGGCGGCCCAGCTGTCCCACAGCTTGCGAGTCACCTGCACCACCTCCGCGGCACGCTGGTAGCGCTGACCGTGTTCGAGATAGCCACCGCGCCGGAAGTTCTCGCCGGTGAACGCGTCGGAGGAGGTGACCACATTCCAAGCGGCGCGGCCGCCGGACAGGTGGTCCAGCGAGGCGAACTGCTTGGCCAGCTCGAACGGTTCGTTGTAGGTGCTGTTGATGGTGCCCGCGAGGCCGAGCTTGTCGGTCACCCCGGCCAGCGCGTTCAGCACCGTGAAGGTGTCCGGCCTGCCCACCACGTCGAGATCGTGGATGCGCCCGAGGTGTTCGCGCAGCCGCAGGCCCTCGGCGAGGAAGAAGAAGTCGAACAGGCCGCGTTCGGCGGTCTTCGCCAGGTGCACGAACGACTCGAAATCGACCTGGCTCTTGGAGGCCGGGTCGGCCCAGACGGTGGTGTTGTTGACGCCGGGGAAGTGGGCGGCGAGATGGATCTGCTTGCGTGGTTTGCCGGTCACGACGGCGTACCTTCCTGGATCGTGGTGGTGTCGGCGTAGCGGCTCAATGGCCGTGGCAAGCCGAGTCGATCGCGCAATGTGCTGGCGGACAGTGGTTTCCGCGCCAACGCGGCGAGGTGGCCGACTGCCGCCGGTACCGCGAGCGGGCGGAGCACCACGCCGTCGGCAGCGCCGGAAGCGCTGATGGAGCCCAGCAATTCACGGAGTGTGGCTGGAGTTCCGATGTGGCGCAGGCCAGCCGGGGCATCGGCGGTCCACTCGTCCAGCTGGGCCACCTCATCGCGCGCGGCATCCGGTGAATCGGCCAGATGGACTTCGACATCCAGCAGAATCTGCACAGCATCGGGATCGCGATCCGCGGCCCGCACAGCCGTCCGCAGCGCGGTACGCAAGACCCGCGCGGAGTCGAGATCGCTTGCGGCGATACGGATCAGATCGCCCCGGCGCACCGCGACACCCGTGCTCGCATCGTCGTCCGCGCGCACCGCGACGATCGACTGACCCTGCGGAGACCGCGGCGTGATCGAGGGCCCCTTCACCGAGAAGTTCTCTCCGGCGAAGTCGATGTAGTGCAGCTTGTCCCGGTCGATGAAGCGCCCGGTCGGCACGTCACGGATCTCCGCGTCATCCTCCCAGCTGTCCCACAGCCGGGTGACGACCTCGATCGCCTCGTCCGCCTCGTGCCACAGCGACGCCACGTCCTGCTCGCCCTTACGCCCGAATGCCCGTGCCTGCTCCACACCTTCGGACACGGTGACCTCCCAACCGGCGCGCCCGAAGGTGGCGAAATCGAGACTCTGAATGGCCTTGGCCAGATGGAACGGCTCGGTATGCGTCACCGCGCCCTGCGGCAGCAGGCCGATGTGCCGAGTGGCCGCTGCGACCCGAGCCGCGATCGCCACCGCATCGAGCCTGCCCCGCGCGACACCGGGCCCACCGGGTTGCAGCCCGAACGAGTCGGGCACGAATACCGCGTCCACACCGGCCTTTTCGGCCGCGGTGACCGCGTCGACCCAGTACCCGCCGGTGAACAGATCCTCGGCCCGCGAGTCCTCCCGCCGCCAGGACGCCGGGTGAATCCCCGTCCCGGCGAGCTCCACCGCCAGGAAGAAGTCGGATTCGGCCATCAGTAGGTTTCCTTCCAGTCCAGGCACTGCCGCGCCGGGTGCACACCCGCGGCGTCGGGCGCGAAGAAGAACGCGTGCTGCCACAGGTCGGTGGCGGCGGTGTGCTCGGGCACGTGCAGATGCGTGCGCCACCAGCGTTTCGCTCGGGCGGGCAGCGAGCCCGCCCGCTCCGGCCTGCTGCGGCAGTGCGCGGTCCGGTCGGGGCGGACGAGTATCCGGCTGTGCCGATAGGTCGATTCCGACATCAGGATGGTCCTTTCGCGACGGCGGGGGTGGGGATGGCCGACAACAGCTCGCGGGTGTACTCGTGCTGCGGGTTGTCGAAAATCGCTGCGGTCGGCCCGGATTCGACGATGCGGCCGTGCCGCATGACGGCGACGTGATCGCTGATGCGGCGGACCACCGCGAGGTCGTGCGAGATGAACAGGTAGCTCAGCGCCAGCTCGGCCTGCAGCCGGTCGAGCAGTTCCAGGATCTGGGCTTGGACCGAGGCGTCGAGGGCGGAGACCGGTTCGTCGAGCACCAGCAGATCCGGGTGCAGGGCCAGGGCTCGGGCGATGGCGACGCGTTGACGTTGCCCGCCGGACAGTTCCGCGGGACGGCGCTGGGCGAAGTGCTCCGGCAACGCCACCTGCCTGAGCAGTTCGGCGACCCTGGCCTGCCTGGCCGCACGGTCGCCGACGCCGTACGCGCGCAACGGTTCCTCGATGATCGTGCCGACCCGCCACCGGGGATCCAGTGAGGAGTACGGGTTCTGGTACACCACCTGGAACCGCTTGCGCAGCGCCCGCAGCCGGGTGCCGCGGACGCGGGTCAGCTCGTGCCCGTCGAAGGTGACGCCGCCGCTGTCGGGTTCGGTGAGCCGCAACGCGATTCGGGCCGTCGTCGACTTGCCCGAGCCGGATTCGCCGACCAGCGAGAGGGTTTCGCCGCGGCCGAGCTCGAACCCGACCCCCGCGACCGCGGTCACCGACCCACCGGCCTGCGCGCGGAAGCGCTTGTGCACCTCGCGCAACGCCAGCAGCGGTGCGCCCTCGCGCGGCTTGGGTGTCCGATAGGCGCCTGCGGGCGCCAGGCTCGGCGACGCGGCGAGCAGCCGCTTCGTGTACGGATGCTGCGGGTCGGCCAGCACCGCCGCGGTCGGCCCGCTCTCCACGATCTCGCCGCCGCTCAGCACGACGATCCGATCGGCGCGCTCGGCCGCCACCGCCAGATCGTGGGTGATCAGCAGCACCGCGGTGCCCTTGGCCGCGATCTGTGCCGCCAGCTGATCGAGCACTCGCCGCGCCACCGTGGCATCCAGCGCGCTGGTCCGCTCGTCCGCGATCATCAGTTCCGGCTGGCAGGCCAGCGCGGAGGCGATGAGCACCCGCTGCCGCTGCCCGCCCGAAAGTTCGTGGGGGTACTGCACTTCCCGCAGTTCCGGCCGGTCCAGGCCCGCGTCGGCCAGCAGCTCGACCGCGCGTTCCCGGGCCGAACGCTTGTCGGCCAGCCGATGGACCAGCAGCGCCTCGGCCACCTGGTCACCGACGCGCCGCACCGGATTCAGCGACAGCCCGGGATCTTGCGGCACGAACCCGATCCGCGCACCGCGCAGCCGTTGCAACGCCCGCTCGGACCGGGTATCGATGACGTGCCCGTCGAACGCGACAGTCCCGCCGATGATGTCGGCATTCGCCCCGAGCAGGCCGATCACCGCCTGCGCGAGAGTGGACTTGCCGGAACCGGATTCACCGACCAGCGCCACCACTTCACCGCGGGCCACACTGAGCGAGACACCGTCCAGTGCGGTGACATCGCCGGAGTCCGACCGGTAGCGGACGCGCAGGTTGTCGATCCGCAGCAGCGGACCCGCTTCCTGCCCTGTGGTTTCCGCGACCGACGGTTCGTCGGTCAGTGCCGCTCGAGGCGAAGACGTGGTGGTCATGGCTATTCGTTCCTTCCTACGGCACGCCCGAGGCGCTGGGCGGCCACGACGACCGCGACGATGACCAGCCCGGGGAGAGTGGTCATCCACCAGGCGGTGGCGAGATAGTTGCGGCCATCGGAGATGAGCGAACCCCACTCGGGCGTAGGCGGTTCCGCGCCGTAGCCGAGGAAGCTCAGCGCCGAGATGGAGAGCACGGCCATGCCGAATTCGACGGCGGCCAGCGCGAGCACCGGCTGGTAGGAGTTGGGCAGCACGTGCCGCAGCAGCACCGTGTACCAGCGAACCCCGGAGGCCTGTGCCGCCTCGACGAAGACCGCGTGCCGTACTCGCAGTACCTCCGACCGCATCACCCGCGCGAAGTTGGCGACGAGCGAAACACCCACCGCGATCGCCACATTGCGGGTGCCGAAGCCGAGCGCGGTGACCAGCGCCAGCGACAGCAGCAGCGCCGGAATCGACAGCAGCACATCGACGACGCGCATGACAGCGGCGTCGACGATGCCGCCCGCCGCGCCCGACAGCAGGCCGAGCACCGACCCGGCGATCAGCGCGATGCCGACCGCGGCGAGCGTGGCGGTCAACGAGAGCCCGGCACCGTGCACCATCCGCGTGTACAGATCGCGCCCGAGATTGTCGGTGCCGAACCAGTGCTGGGCGCTGGGGCTTTGGAACTTCTGCGCGGGCACGCCGATCAACGGATCGCCGCTGGCGAACACCGACGGGAACAGCGCCCATCCGACGGCGAGCAGCACAACCACACCGCATAGGACCAGTACTGCGTTGTCGCGCAACCACTTCCACCGCAGCACCGGCGTGCGCAGGCGAGGCAGCGTGCCGCGCCGCTCATCGATGACGTCAACCATGAATTGCCACCCCTTCGGCAGTGTCGCCGATCCGATCGTCGGTCTCCTCGCTCCTTGCCGCCCGGCGCGATCGGGTGACGATGCGCGGGTCGAGCAGCGGATACAGCAGGTCGACCGCGAGATTCACGGTGACGAAGACGACCGAGGTGAGCAGGACGATGCCCTGCACCACCGGAATGTCCTGGGCCAGTACGGCGGTCTGAGTCAGGCGGCCGACACCCTGCCGGGCGAAGACGGTTTCCACCACGACCGATCCGGCGAGCATGTTGCCGATCAGCACCCCCGCGATGGTGAAGGTGGGCACGCTGGCCGGACGCAGCACGTGCCTGCGCTGCACCCACCAGCGCGAACCACCCTTCGACAGCGCCACATCGACATACGGCTGCCGCCAGGTCGATGCCAGCCCGGCGGCCAGCACCTGCGCGATCACCGCGCCGATGGGCAGCGCGAGGGTCAGCGCGGGCAAAACGGTGCCCGAGAACCCATGACCACCGAAGGCGGGAGCCAGCCGCAACCGGAACGAGAACAGTTGCAGCAGCAGCAATCCGGTCCAGAAGGTCGGCACCGACACCGCGAGCGAGGGGAGTGCGGCGAGCGCGGTGCGCAGCCACGGCCGCCGGGTGTACGTCGAGGCGAAGGCCAGGGTTACCCCGCCGACCGTCGCGAAAACCAAGGCGAGCCCGGCCAATCCGAGCGTCCCGGGCAGCGCGTCACCGATGGCGTCGGTCACCGGCTGCCCGGTGGCGATCGAATGTCCGAGATCGCCGCGCACCGCGTGCCCCAGCGCGGTCCAATACTGTTCCCACAGCGGACGATCCAGCCCGTAGCGGGCCTGCAACTCGGCGATAGCGGCCTTGTCCACCGGGGTGCCCGACCCGCCGGCGTCGGCCGCGATGGAGATCGGGTCGGCGGGCAACAGGTAGAGCACCACGAACGAGATGGTGAATGCCGCCCACAACACCCAGGTCGCTTGCAGGACCCGCAGAGCCAGATAGCGCGCCATCGTTACCGCCCGCTCAGCCAGGTGTCGAAGAACTGTAGTCGCGCCGACGCCTCGAACTTCAGATCCTGGGTGGCGCTGCCCGCGCCGATGGCCTGGGACAGCTCCACCGTCGGAATCAGCAGTCCGGCGTCGAGCACCTGCTGCTGCGCGGTGTGGATCAGGCCAGTGCGGATGCCGGCGTCGATCGTGCTCAGCTGCCCGTTCAGCGCGTCATCGAGCGCTGGAATACCCGCGCGCGCATTGAGATTGCGGCCATCCAAGCCGAACGAGGTGCGCAGGATGTCCCCGTCGGCGCGGGTGGTGTTGCCGTAGCTGCTGTCGAAGTCCTTCGTGTTCTGCCGTGCCGTCTGCTCGGCGACCGACACCAGGTCCAGCTTCAGCTCGACCCCGACCTGCCGCAGCTGCTGCTGCACCAGCTCGATGATCGCCTGATTGCCGCCGAACACCTGACTGAACACCACCGAGAAGGTCAGCCGCTCACCGTTCTTCGCCCGGATGCCGTCACCACCGGGCACCCAGCCCGCCTGGTCGAGAATGCCGCGGGCCTTAGCCGGGTCGTACGCCAGCCGCGCCGAAAGGTCCTGGTAGCCGGGTGTGCTGCTGGCCAGCGGGCTGGTCGCGGGCTTGAACTGCGGCCCGAGCACGGTGTCCACCAACTGCTTACGGTCGATCGCGGGTAGCAGGGCTTGACGCACCGCGGGGTCGCGCAGCGGTCCGCGGGTCACGTTGGTCTGGAAGCCGAACGGCACACCGGGATTCGAGGTGCTCAGCACCCGCCCACCCGCGGCCGTGATCTGTGGCTCGTCCTGCGGCAGCGCATCGCTGACGGCGTCGAGCTGACCCGACGCCAGACTGCCGGTGCGCACACCGGATTCGGGCACCACGGTGAACTCGATCTTGTCCAGGTACGCCTCGCCGCGATGCCCGAATACCGACGAACCCCATTGGTATCCGGCGCGTTTGGCCAGCGTCACGGACGCGTCTTGGCGGTAGCTCGCGTAGGTGAACGGCCCGCTGGCGATGTTGTCGCCGAGGCAGCGCTGCTCGGCGGGCTTGGCGGTGGTGGTGTCGGCCAGAATCCCGAGTTGGGTGGTCGAGGATGCCTGCAGGAACTGCGCATTGGGCTTGCTGAACTCGACGCGCGCGGTCAGCCGGTCCACGGCGGTGGTGCCGACGTAGTTGGTGAGGTAACTCGACGCCAGTGCGGTCTTGGCCGCGCCGAGCTTGATGATCGAATCGAAGGTCTTGCCCACCGAGTCCGCGGTGAGCGGCGTGCCGTCGCTGAAGGTGACGCCGTCGGTGAGGTGGAAGGTGAACACCTTCGCGTCCGGCGAGGCCTCCCAGCTCTGCGCGAGCCACGGCTTCAGCTCGCCGGTCTCCGGATCCTGGTCGGTCAGCGAATCGACGATCTGCCTTGTCACGTACAGGGTTTGGTTGGTGCTCGACTGCGCGGGGTCCGAGCAGGTCGGCGCCTGCGACAGGCCATAGCGCAGGGTGCCGCCCGGCTGCGGCGGCCCGGCATCGCCGCCGGGTGCGGCCGAATCGGTGCCGCAGGCGGCCACGGTGGTGGCCGCGGCGAGTGCGCCTGCCAGCGCGACGATTCGGTGACGGGTTCGGATCACGAGGTAACTCCAGATGTTTCGGTGCGGACGAGTTCGTCACGCGGATCGAGCTCGGCGCTCTCGGCGCCGGTAGCCAACGGGCGGCTGGGAATTCGGCGGCGCAGCTCCGGCGCCACCTCGGTCTGGAACAGGGCCAGGCTGTCCAGGTAGTCGATCTCGGGGCGGCCGTCGCGCTCGGCGGACAGGTGGATCACCTCGTGGCCGAACTGCTCGTGCTGCCTGCCGACCTTGTCGATCACCTGCTCCGGGCTGCCGACCAAAGCCGAACTGCGGGTGACGAAGTCGTCCAACGTCTCGAACACGATCGGCAGGCCGAGCGTGCGCGCCAACGCGAGTCGCGCCTCGAAGATCGGCCGGTACGTTTCCAGAGCCTGCTGGGAGCTGCGGGCGACATGGAATCCGGCGGTGCCCGCGCCGACCAGCGCGTCGGCCGGGTTGTGCCCGTAGAACTCCCAGCGCTCCCGATAGTGCCGGACCAGTTCGGCGTACGGCTCGATCGGGTTGGTGACATTCGCCGAGAACAGCGGATCACCCTGGCGCGCAGCGAGTTCCACCGAATCCCGGCTGGTCGCGCTGCCGTGCCAGATCCGGATCTTCGGCTGCCACGGTCGCGGCAAGGCCTTGGCGTTCTTCAGCTCCGGCCGGAACCGGCCCGACCAGGTGACGCTGTCGCTGGCCCACAGCGCCCGGAACAGGTCGTAGCCTTCGCGATTGCGGTCCCATTGGTCGTCGGTGGTGACGTGGAACAGCTCGGCCTGCGCGGCCCCGTTGCCCTTGCCGATGATCAGCTCCAGGCGGCCGCCGGAGAGGTTGTCCAGCGTCGAGTAG
Organism: Nocardia sp. CA-128927; assembly: GCF_050955855.1. Classification (NCBI taxonomy): domain Bacteria; kingdom Bacillati; phylum Actinomycetota; class Actinomycetes; order Mycobacteriales; family Nocardiaceae; genus Nocardia; species Nocardia sp. CA-128927. The sequence continues at coordinate 3,336,041 of NZ_CP192087.1, forward strand.
TCCTCGAAGGCGCGCACCGGGTCCAGCAGGCTCAGCGTGGTGACAGCCGTGAACAGGGTGATGCGGGAGGTGACCGCGGCGATGTGGCTGAGGATCACCGGGGGAGCGGCGGACAGGAACGGATCCTCGTGCCGTTCACCGACGGCGAACCCGTCGTAGCCGAGATCCTCGGCCAGCCTGGCCTGTTCGACGACGTTGCGCAGTCGCTCCCTGGTGCCGGGCAGTCGGCCCGTTGTCGGGTCCGGCACCCGGGTGACCAGGGTGAACAACAGAAACTTCATGCGGTGGCCCCCAATTCGTCGGTGACGTGCTTCTCGAACGGATGCGGGCCGAGCTCCTCGGCGGGCACGGCCGGGTCGTAGAGCGCGGTGTATCCGGCGGCTAGATAGAGGCCGACGGCCTCCGGCTGGCGTGGCCCGGTGGTCAGGTAGATGCGCTGGTAGCCGCGCCGCACGATCTCGGCTTCGAGCTGCTCGAGCACGAACAGGCCCAACCCTTGCCTGCGGTGTTCGCGAGACGTCCAGATCCGTTTGAGCTCAGCCGTTTCCGCGTCGTAGCGCTGGAACGCGCCACCCGCTACCGCCTCGCTGTCCCGGGTGACGACCAGCAGCGCGCCGTGCGGCGGCGCGAACTCGGTGGCCGGGTAGTCGCGCAGCGACGCGTGCATCTCACCGGGGCTGCGGCCGTAGCGGCTGCTGTATTCGACGGCGAGTTCGGCGAGCAGCGGTGCGGCCAGCGGATCGTCCTGGGCGACCTGATGCACCCGCAGGTCGCGTGCCGAAAGCTGTTGGGTCACCGGCTCACCGCTGCTTCGGTAGGCCGGGCGGGTTGATCCGCGACTCGGTGACCTGCTCGGACTTCAGGCCCCACCGATCGATCACCTGCTGATAGGTGCCGTGCTCGATGGCGTAGTTCAGCGCGTGCTGGACGGCGGTGATCAGCCCGCTGTTCTTCTTGGTGAGCACTGCGATCTCGCCTTGCAGCGCGTCACCGGCACCGGAGAAGGTGGCGAGGATCTTGGTCTGATTCGCGGTGGCGGAGTGGTAGATCGCCGTCGGGTTGGGGCCGATGTAGCCGTCCAGCCGCTGCGAGGCGAGCGCCAGGTAGTAGTCGCTGGTCTGCTGGAAGTAGGCGATGTCGATGGGCGCCAGGCCTTCCGCGCGGTTCTGCTCGTTCCACTTGACCAGCAGCTGTTCCTGGTTGGTGCCGCTGCCGACACCGATCCGCTTGCCCGCCAGGCTCTTACGATCCTTGTAGTCGAGGGTGCTCTGCTTGGGCACCTCCAGCGCGACGGTGTCGTTGCGGTAGGTGGCGAAGTCGTACTTCTCCTTGCGTTCCTCGGTCACCGTCACGTTGCCGATGAAGGCGTCGACCTCGCCGGAATCGATGTGCACGAAGTTCTGCGCCCAATCCGCCACCTGCAGATCGAGTTTCAGGCCGAGGGTGTCGGCGACGAGTGAGGCGAAATCGACCTCGGAGCCGACCACGGTCTTGTCGTCGTCGGCGTAGAAGCGCAGCGGCGGCGCGGTGCCGGACGCACCGGTCACCACCAGGGTGCCGCGATCCCGAATGGCCTGCGGCACTTCGGCGGCGATGCTGTCCACCTTGGCGGCGCGTACCCGGCCGGTCTGGGCGGCGGAGAGGTCGAAGGTGATCGCACCGGCGGGCTGGGCCGCGGACTCCGCTTCGGGATCGGTGCAGCCGGTGGCCAGCAGGACGACCGCGGTCGCGGCGGCGGTGGCCAGGGCGGAGAGCTTCATCGGATACCTGTTCATCGACGGACTCGGGAAAGGAAGGCGCGGGTGCGCGGGTGTTCGGGATGGTCGAGGACGACCTCGGGGGGACCCTGCTCGACGATCGCGCCCGCATCGAGAAACACCACGGTGTCGGCGATCTCGCGGGCGAAGCCGATCTCGTGGGTGACGATCACCAGCGCGGTGCCGCCGTGCGCGAGGTCGCGGATCACATCCAGGACCTCGCCGACGAGCTCGGGGTCCAGCGCGGAGGTCGGCTCGTCGAACAGGATCACCCTGGGGCGCAAGGCAAGTGCCCGCGCGATCGCCACCCGCTGCTGCTGTCCGCCGGACAGCCTGCGCGGGTACGCGTCGGCCAGCTCGCCGATGCCGACCCGTTCGAGCAGCACCCGAGCTTCGGCCTCGACCTCATTGCGGTCGCGACGTTGCGCGGAAAGCGGTGCGATCGTGACGTTATCGAGCACCGTCAGATGGGGAAAGAGATTGAACTGCTGGAAGACGAACCCGATGCGGGAGCGCTGCTTGCGCACCTCACGGTCGGGCAGCGCGTGCAAGGTGTTGCGGCGCAGCCGATATCCGATCAGCTCCCCGTCGATGTGTACGGTGCCCGCGTCCAGCGACTCCAGGTGGTTGACCACCCGCAGCAGCGTTGACTTGCCGGAACCGGACGGGCCGATCACCGTGACCACCTCGCCGGAGCGCACGGTCAGGTCGACGCCGCGCAAGACCTCGTGCGCGCCATAGGATTTGCGGACGCCGCGGACCTCGACGGCGAGTGCGGTGCTCATCGGGTCGCTCCTCGCGGTGCGGTGGAACCGGAATCGGCGATCTCGCGCAGCTTCTGCCAGGCCCGCTGGGTGGGCGACGGCGGTGGCGTGCGCTGGGTGCCCTTGGCGTAGTGGCGCTCGATGTAGTACTGCGCCACCGAGAGAATGGTGGTGAGCACGATGTACCAGGCGGTGGCGACCAGCAGCAGCGGCACCACCCGGCCGTTGCGTCCGTAGATCACCTGGACCTGATAGAACAGCTCGGCGATCGCCATCACCGACACGATCGAGGTGCCCTTGAACAGGCTGATCACCTCGTTGGTCGCGTTGGGCAGGATCGACCGCATGGCCTGCGGGACCACGATGGAGCGGAACTGCCGGACCTTCGGAATACCCAGCGCGGCAGCGGCTTCCAGCTGACCGGCGTCGACCGAGATGATGCCCGCGCGGATGATCTCGGCCGAATACGCCGCCTGATGCAGCGCGAGCCCGATCACCGCCGCGGTGAACCCGCTGATCACGCCGTTCACCTCGAAGGTGAAAAACGCGGGGCCGAACGGTATTCCGACCGACAGCGTGTTGTACAGGTAGGCGATGTTGAACCAGAACAGCAGCTGCACGATGAGCGGAATCGACCGGAACGCCCAGATGTAGCACCACGAGATCACCCGCAGCACCGGGTTGTTCGACAGCCGCGCGATAGCCAGCGCGGTGCCGAGCAGGAAGCCCAGGGCGGTACCCCACGCGGTGAGCTCCAGGGTCACCTTCAGCGAGGCGAGCACCGACTTCGCGGTGATGTACTTCGCGAAAGTCGGCCAATCCCAACCGGGATTGGTGACCAGGCCGTGGATGAACTGGGCGAGCAGGTTGAGCGCGACGGCGCTGATCACCCAGCGCCACGGATGCCACGTCTTGGCGACGGTCGGCGCGGAATCGCCCGGAACGGTGGCGGATTCGGCGGGTGTCACGGGGGAGTCCGCGATGCTCTCGGTCGACGCGGGCACGGACTTGTCCGGCGCCAGGTCCAGAACGGCGTCGGGGACGGCGACGGCATCGGGTGCGGCGGACGCACTCATGACTCCACCTCGCGGGCGCTCGGCTCCGTCATGAGTGCGAAAGCAGCTGTGTCATTTGTTCGCTCGCTGCGCTCACGCATGGTCGAGGTCCTTCGGAAGAACGAACGGACCGCGCCACATCGGGCCGCGGTCACATCACCCGGCCAGCGACGGGTGCAACAGACTGGCTGCGGGTCAGCCCCGACAGCTCGCGGATGTCACTTTGCATTGATCGATATGACGGCGGCCCCAACGGGTGCCTCGGACAGCAGCGATGATCACTTCGGTTCCTCCATCGGTCCCGGCGGAAGCACCCGCACCCGGTGAACCGGGGGGTTGCTGCGACGTCGACGAGCCAGGTCTCTCGGTCGCTCTGGATGGTTGTCGCCGATCCGGACACCGGACGATGTCAGGGTCGAGCCGAATTATCATGCCCAGCAGGCGAACCCTTGGGCAAGGGAAGTAATCACCGTGAGCGTAGATCTTGCCGTAGCCCGATTCGCCGGGTAAGTCCGGTAGCCGGATATGCGCTGGCGCAGTGTGATCGGGCGCTCACGCGCTCGGGGCGGCTCCGTCGGGGAGCAGCATACGGCTCGTCGGAGGTGTCCGTGTGCGGACCCCGCGAAGTCGGGCCGCAGACCTGATGTGTGCGCTTGCGCAACTGAGGGGAGGGGATCGATCGGCAGTGCTGGAGCGGTGGGCTCGAGGTGACACGCCGATAGCTTGCCAGGGGCAATACGGGCTGTTCACAGCGTTTGCCGGAGTACCGTCAGCCTTCGATTGTGTCGACGATGAGAAGAGGTCTCCGTGGCCGTGCAACGCCGTCTGACCGTATTGTCCGCCGTGGCGACCTGCTCGGTCGCACTGGCGCTCGCGGCACCGACCGCGGGCGCGGCCCCGATCCCGCCCGCCGTGCCGCCCGTTCCGCCCGCCGTGGCGAGCGACCGTCCCGCCCCGACCGGCACCGCCGCACCCGGCGACCTGTTCGGCGTCTACAACACCGCGATAGATGGCCTGCGCGCCTTCGGCATGCAGCCGTTCCTCTACCCGACCGCGGCCGCGTTCTGCCTCAACGGCACCTCGCTCGGCCTCGCACCCGCCGTAGCCGGGGCGGTGCCGGGCCCGTGGCCCAAGACCTCGATCACCATCCCCGGACTCGACCTGGCCGCCGTCAAGTCCGGCCAGACCATGTTCACCTTCGTCCCCTACGGCCTCGGCCAGGACGGGCCGGACACCACCGGCATGCAGGTCGCCTGGATGAACGTGACCAGCGGTCGCGGCGGCCTCGCGTCGATGGGCCCGCTGTCCACCGTCTTCCGCGCCATGATCCCCGCCGAAGTCCCGGCCGCCCTGCGCCCCATGGCCGAACGGGCCATCCAGAACTTCTTCGTCGCCGCCCTCCCGATGGGCGGCGTCCGTGCCGTACCCGTCGATACCGGTCAGGGCACCGTGCTGGCCGCGGTCTTCGGCACCGTCGAGAACGGCGGCAAGTCCTGCTTCTTCCTGCCGACGGTGGGGATCACCGAGGTTCCGTAAGCGCTAAGCACCGACTGTGTTGAGCGCGCGGCCTTTCCAGCGCAGCGCGCCTCGGCGTCGGGCGCGATGAGAGCGTGCCCACAGCAGTAGGTAGGCGGCCACAGAGAACGGGTGGGACAGGGCCGCAAGGACATCGGCGGGGGTGAGTGGTCCGCCGGTCTCGGTCGAGCGGGCCAGCAGCCTTCCGGTGACCGCAGCTGTGTAGCCGAGGGCTCCGACCCGGCGGACCTTGCCGCGACCGCAAGCTGCGGCCAGGGGCGGGACCCAATAGGCCAGCGCGGCAAGCGTTCCCACGGCAGTGCCGCCCGCGACGGTGCCACCGTAGGCGGACCACAGCCAGCGGGTGTATCCGGCGTCGAGTTCGCGAGTGCCCTCGTACATTCGGGTGTTCGCCATGCGGCCCGCGGCGACGAGGACGGTGGATTGTCCTGCGCGGCGCAATGTTCGGGCGATGTCGAGGTCCTCGGTGACGCTGACGGCCACAGCGGCGTGTCCGCCGATGGCACGGTAGGCGGCCGTGTCGAACACCAGAAACTGCCCGCAGGCAACGGAAGTCGACGGCCGCAGGGTCCGGTTGGCCAGCGAGATCGGCAGCGTGGCCGCCCACGACCAGCACAGCAACGGCTGCACCAACGCCTCGGCCATAGACTCGGCCCGTTGCATCGGCCACGGCGACACCAGCGCGACCCGCCGCCTGCGCAATTCGGTGACCGCCGCCGCGATCGCACCCGGCGCCAGCCGCACATCCGCGTCCACGAATACCAGCACCGGCGCAACCACAGACTCGGCCAATCGCGCGCACGCGGCAGCCTTACCGGTCCAGCCGGGCGGCGGTTCGGTGTCGTTGCGCAACACCGAGATTCGTGGATCTCCAGCAGCCGCGTCGACTGCCGCCGCGAAGGTGTCATCACCCGACGCGTCATCGAGAATCACGACACTCAACCGCGCAACCCCGCGCTGCGCCCGCAGATCCGCGATCAACCCCGGCAGGCGCGCCGCCTCGTCACGAGCTGGCACACATACGGTGACCGGCTCGATCACACTGGTCGCAGTGTCGGCCAACTGCCGCACCGTAACCCGGTTGTACAGCGCAATCCCAGCGCCCACCAACGAGATTCCGGCCCCGGCCCACACCGCACCCCCCAGCCGCAGGATGGTACTCAGCGGCTTTGTTTGACCGTTTTCCACCAGCGGTTCCAGGAGAGACCGGTGGGGGCGCCCGGCGCGGGCGGGTTGCGGTCCATGTACGCCATGGCGGCGATGATGGCGGCGACGGCGAGGGTGATGCCGCCGACGATGCCCGCCCAGCCCGCGAACGAGCGAGTGTTCGGGTCGGCGTAGCTGACCTCGGCGCGCAGCGTGGAGACGTCGCCCGCGGGGAGCTTCCAGGAGACGATGTTGTCGCCCTCGCGGTTGCCGTTGGTCTTGGCGACACGGGCCGGGAACGCGATGGTGAACTGCACGTCGGAACCGTGCGGTGGCACGGATTTCAGGTCCACCCGACCGGTCAGGCTGACCAGGTCGCCGGCCCGCTGGAACTGCAGTTGGAACATGCCCTGGGTTTGCTCGGACAGCTGACCGAGCTGGCCGACCTCGCCGAACGACATGTCCTCGAAGAACACCTGGCTGCCCACGTACCCGTCCTGGGCGTAGGACTCCACCCGCACCTTCGCGGCGAGCGAGTCGGGCGCCTTCAGCTGCGGACCCTTGTCATTGGGTTCGGCGGGCACGACCGCGGCGACGATCCGCCCGGACACCCGGTCGTTGGACGAAACGCCCATCGACACCTGCACTCGCAGGCAGCCCGCGAGCACGGGCACCAACAACGCCGCGAGCAGGACTGCCGCGGCGACACGCACGCCAGGGCGGTGCGTCCGCGGCGACGGTAGTACCGGGGCATCGGACATCGTGGTGACGGGACTCGGCTGCACGGGGACATCGTGCCAGGCCATCCGTCCAACTGCCCACGCGACGGGCGGAACGAGCCCGGCGATGTGCTTCCGCTAGCCCGCCGGATCCGGTCGCGGGCGGGAAAAGCAGAGGTGACGGAGCAGCGGGAGGCCCAGAATCGCCAGCCCCACGCCGCCGTAACCGGCCGAAACCGGTAGACCGAGAAACACCGCGTGCGCGAGCGCGGACCCGAGCCAGGTCCACAAGAAAACGGCCACCGGCACCGCGGTCGAGCCGGAAAGCGGTGAAACGGTGTCCAGCCCTGCTGACGGATTCGGCGGGTAATCCAGCCCCACTGACGCGCGCTCCAAGACGGTCAGCAGCACACCCATGAGCAGCGCGACCGCGAACCATCCGAGATAGTTCGTGATCGGGATATCGGGCAGACCGGGCAAACCCGAGCCGGTGTCACACCAGGTCCACTGCCCGTCCGCGACCATCTGCGGATCGAGGAAGAGGTCCCAGCCGACCGCTCCCACGGCCGTCAGTCCGATCCGCGACAGCATCCGTCGTGATAACAGTCCGGCCACCACCCAGACCGGATACAGCCCGCCGGTCCAGGCCAGCGGAATCACCAACGGCACCCCACTGAGCGCGGGCCCCAGCCGATCCACCGCGTACGCATAACACCCGAACGGCACTCCCGTTGCGGTCCCGACGATCTCGGCGAGCAGCCCGAGCCCGGACACGATCACCAAAAACCCGGCCGCATAACGAATCCCACGCGTCGCCGTGGCATGCGCCAACGCCGTACCCGCCGACAGGAGCACAACCGCCACCGTGACCCGGTCCCGCCCCGCGCCGGAAGTCAGCGGATAGACGATCTGCACAACAATCAGCACCACCGCGAAGACAAGCGGCACAAACTGCCGCACTGTCCCACGTGCGCCACGCGACTGCCTCACACCCGCACACCTTCTGATGTCCCGCAGACGAAATCGCATGCGATTCGGTATGCGGGGCGTCGAAAGGTATGCGTGTGCACGGGTTCATCGCCTCCGCAGCAGCGGGAATCGAGTGCGGCGGAGGTCGCGCAGTGCGAGGTTGGCGGCGCTGCGGCCGCTGGCGCCGGAGACGCCGCCGCCCGGGTGGGTGGACGCACCGGTCAGGTACAGACCCGGTGCGCCGGGCACCCGCTGTCCGGACAGCTCCGGCAGTGGCCGCCACAGCATCATCTGATCCAGTGACATCTCCACGTGCATCACATTGCCGCCGAGCAGCCCCATCTCCCGCTCCAGATCGACCGGTGTCTGCACATACCTGCGCAGCACCGAGTCGGCGAAACCCGGTGCGTAGGAGTCGACTTCGGCGATGATGCGATCACCTTCCCGCTCGGCGTGCTCGGCCCAATCGCTGCCGTCGGCCAGCCGATACGGGTGCCACTGCGCCCACAGCGAGAGCTGATGTTCACCCGGTGGCGCGATGCTCGGGTCCAGCGCGCTGAAGCTCATCGCAAGCACCACCGGCCGCGGCGGCAGATCTCCGGCCGACGCGGCCCCGTGTGCGAGCCGAAGCTGACGCCGATCGGACACGAGAAACTGGAGGCCACGGGCGGATTCGTCGACCGAGCTGCCGGGGTAGTTCGGCAACGACCGGGTCGATACCCGCACCACCATGCCGATCCCGGGCCCGACCCGAATGCGCCGCCGCCAGTCGTCCAGCACGGCGGCGTCGAATCCGCCTTCGCGCAACAGATCCAGCGTGGTCAGCACGTGCGAACCCGCGATCACCGTGTCGGCGTGCAGGTTTCGCCCCGACGCGGTGTACACCCGCCAGCCGTCACCGTCGCGCCGCAGGGCGGTCACCGCGTCACCCGCCGTCACCACGCCACCATCGGAGCGCAGCCGCCGCACCAGCGCCGCGCTCAACGCGCCACTGCCGCCGACCGCACGTCCCGGCGGCAGCGTGTGCATCAGCGCGGCGAACCCCACCATCGGCGCCGTGCCCGGTTCCGACATCGGCGGACCGGACTGCGCACCGAACCACGCCAACGAGGCCTTGAGTCGCTCATCCTGAAAGTGCGTGTCCAGCAAGGCATCCCCGGACTGCAGGAACTCCCGCGACAACGCGCTCCCGCCGTCCTTCGCGTCCAACCCCCAGAACGAACGCAGCAATCGGCCCGGCGTTGGCCCACCGCCGAACGCGCGCATCACCCGCGCGCTACGCGGCCCCCACACCTCGACGAAACGCCGATACGCCAACGCATCCCGATCGCCACAGGCGGCCGCGATCGACGCACAGGTGGCAGCCAGATCGCGATGGAACACCAGCGGCGCACGCCCATCGCTGCCCGGCGTGAAACCCCAAGGGTCGCAATCGATGTACCGCAGGCCGAACCGGTCGAGCTCGAGCTCCTCGATGATCCCTGTGTGCCGCACCATGATGTGCGCGGACGACCCGCGATCGACCAGATGCCCGGGAAACCGCTCGACCGTCGACACCGCCCCGCCGAGCACCTCGTCGCGTTCGAGCACCTCCACGTCGTGCCCGGCCCGCGCCAGATAACAGGCGGCGACCAGCGCATTGTGGCCGGAACCGACAACGACGACCGTCACGTGACCCTCACGCCGGTACCGTGCCGGCCGTCACAGCGGCAGCCGCCGCCCGAGAATGGCGAACGGCCGATTGTCGCCCGAGAACACGAAATTCCGCACTACGTCGGTGAATTCCTGGCGCCGATACAGCCGCCAGGCCCGGTTGTCCTCCCCGTCCACCTCCGGCGTGGACAGCAGCACCGCCTGCTCGGGCCGGTCCCGCAGCAGCCGTTCCAGCAGCGTGCCGCCGATGCCGAGCCCCTGCGCCGAGGGGTGCACGTGCAGTTCGGTCAGCTCGAAGTAGTCCGAAAGCAGTTCGCGCGTCGAATGTTCCGGCCAGCCGGAGCGCCGCATCCCGCTGTGCACCTGCTGGTGCCACCACTGGTGCGCGGCACCGCGGTAGCCGTAGGCGATCGCCACGATCGGCGACGAGCGTAGGTCGACGTGCCCCGAATCGTCGGGGACCACCGCGGCGACGGCCTGCCAGCCGGGGCGGGTGGTGTGTTCGGTCCACATCGGCGCGCGATGGTGTTCGGTGCCGCGCGGATAGTCCATCGCCGCGACATACACCGCCAGTGCATCGTGCAGCCGGGAGCGCAGTGCCGCGACGGAGAGGTCGACGACGACAGGTGCGGGGGTGTGATTGGGCTTGACGGCGGTCATGGCTCTCGTCGGGTCCACAGGTGGGCGCGGAAGTTTGTCGGTGGGCGTCTCTATATTCAATCTCAATTCAAACGTTCGAATACTTGTTCGGTCACACTAGGCGGTGTTGGCTCCAGGTATGCGATGGCGGAGGGACTCCGAGATGTCTGGTCGGGTCGAACATCCGGGACAGCCCGGTCGGGCGGGCAAGCTGCTGCAACGGGCCGATGGCCTGCTCATGCAGGCGGCGGGGGAGCGGGACCCGCGCGAGCGCTTCCGCACCGCCTATCTGGCCGCATTGCGCGGGGCGGGCGCGGTGATCGCGCTGACCGGCGCCGACAACGCGCCCCGGGCTCGTTCGCGTAACGCTTGGGTACTGATGCAGTCCGCCGCGCCCGAGTTCGTCATGTGGGCCGATTACTTCAGCGCGCGGTCGGAGACCAGGGCCGCGCTGGAGGCCGGACTCGATCGCGACGTCGACGACGACGAGGCCGACGAGTTCTATTCGCGGGTAGGAGCATTCCTTCACGACGTTGAAGATCTCCTTACCGCATCGGCTCGGTTGCGCCCCGCACCGGGGTGGTCTAGCGGCATGACCGGATAGTGACCGGCGGCACGCCCACATAGTTATGGGCGACTAGGTGGTACGGCCCTGATCGAACTCGTATCATTGGTGATAGATAGCCGCCAAGGTCGGCTATCAGGTCGCCTACCCGGAGGCGACAGCCACGCCTAGTGCCGGGGGAGGTACCGTGCCACTCTCCGAGCACGAGCAGCGCATGCTCGAACAGATCGAGAGCGCGCTCTATGCTGAGGATCCGAAGTTCGCGTCGTCCGTCCGCGGCGGGCGCCTTCGCTCGACCTCGAGTCGTCGCAGACTCCAGGCCGCGGCCTTGTTCGTCCTTGGTCTGTTTCTACTCATCGCCGGCATCGCCGCTCCGGTGAAGCCCGGCGGCTTCCCGATCATCAGTTTGGTCGGATTCATCGTCATGTTCGCTGCGGGCGTACTGCTGCTGGTCGGCACGTCCAAGGGCATCGCGAAGGGTGATCGGGCCGGCGGCGACGCCACGCCCGGCGGTCCGAGCGGTGGAACGACCGGACCGCGTGGGCGCCAACGCAAGTCCGGCGGTTTCTCCGAGCGGATGGAAGACCGATTCCGGCGACGGTTCGAGCAGGATTAGCTCGTTCATAGCCTGACATCTGCATACCGACGGCGACGCCGCACCGATCCGGTGCGGCGTCGCCGTCTCGCGTGTGGATAACCTCGCGCCGCCGTTGATCTCCGGGCGGGGTGCGCGACGCTTCCTCCACATCTCCCCACAAGATCCCCTACTTCGCCCCCTTCTCGGCTGAGCTGGCCCGCACCTGGGCGTTTGCTGGGTGTTTCCGGGCCTTTGTCCATGCGGACTGTGCGTGTCGGCAGAACACGCAAGAAGTTCTCCACCATGGTGATAGCTGGGATGACCTGCGAAATCGTTTGGGCCGGGAGCCAGATCACCGGCAGTTTCGATTGAAAGTGGGGGAAAGTGGGGTAATGTGGAGCGCGCACTACCGGAAAGGCCGACCATCGAGGTGATCGACTAGGGAGGTATCGGGTTGTTTCTCGGTACCTACACACCTCGGCTGGACGACAAGGGGCGACTCACGTTGCCTGCGAAATTTCGAGACGATCTGGCGGGAGGGTTGATGGTCACGAAGGGTCAGGATCACAGCCTTGCCGTGTACCCCAAAGAAGAGTTCACCGCGCTCGCTCGTCGGGCCGCGGCGGCATCTCGAAGTAACCCGCAGGCGCGCGCGTTCGTCCGGGCACTAGCGGCCGGAACGGATGAACAACGTCCGGACGCACAGGGCCGGATCGTGTTGTCGGCCGAACATCGGCGGTACGCAAACCTGCAACGGGATTGCGTGGTCACCGGCTCGGTCGATTTCCTCGAGATATGGGACAAGCAGGCGTGGGACTCCTACCTCGCCGAGCACGAGGAGGACTTCTCGCAAGCGAGAGACGAGTCGCTGGGCGGAATCTTCTAGCCCCGAGCGAACGAGTGCCGCGCGGCCTCTGCCCGGACGCGGACCCTGACGTACTTCCCCGACGCCAGGTGCCGAGGTTCGGTCAGAGACCACGGGGCATTCGTCTCCGGCAACGGTTTCTTATGCAAAAGCACTTGCGGCCCAATGAGACACAATCGCGAAGCGCTCGTTGGGCCGATGGGGTGCGGGAACTCCCGCATCGGCACAGAGGAACAAGGCGACCCGTGCGCGGTGCGCGACGAAGCGAGGCAGATCCCGGGAGGTCGAGGTGAACCGTGAGCAGGACGGCCCCCGCCATGTTCCTGTTCTGCTCGGCCGGGCCGACGCCCTGCTCGGGCCCGCGCTCACCGAACCCGGTGCGGTCTACCTCGACGCGACCCTCGGTCTCGGCGGACACGCCGAACACTTCCTGCGTACCTATCCCGGCCTCCGGCTCGTCGGTCTCGATCGAGACACCGCCGCGCTGAAGCTGGCCACCGAGCGGCTCGCGCCGTTCGCGGATCGAATCACCCTGGTACACACCCGGTACGACGGGATTGCCGAGGCACTCGCGCAAGCCGGGTTGACCGCCAACGGATCCGTCTCCGGCATCCTGATGGACCTCGGCGTGTCCTCGATGCAGCTCGACGAGGCCGAGCGCGGCTTCGCATACTCCATCGACGCGCCGCTGGACATGCGGATGGATCCCACCACCGGTCCCACCGCCGCCGACGTGCTGAACACCTACAGCCACGGCGACCTGGCCCGCGTGCTGAAAACCTATGGGGAAGAACGCTTCGCGGGCCGGATCGCCTCCGAGGTGCTGCGCCGCCGCCAGCAGAAGCCGTTCACCACCAGCGCCGAACTGGTCGAACTGCTCTACGCGGCGATACCGGCGGCGACCCGCCGGACCGGCGGACATCCGGCCAAGCGCACCTTCCAGGCGCTGCGGGTGGAGGTCAACCGCGAGCTCGATTCGCTGCGCGCCGCGCTACCCGCGGCCATGGACTCGCTGCGGATCGGCGGCCGGATCGTCGTCATGTCGTATCAGTCACTCGAGGACAAGGTGGTCAAGCAGGAGTTCGCGCCGCGCGCGGCCTCCCGCACCCCCGTCGACCTACCGGTCGAATTGCCCGGCATGGGACCGGAATTCCGGATGCTGACCCGTGGCGCGGAAAAGGCGACCGAACAGGAGATAGAAGAAAACCCGCGGGCCGCACCCGTCAGGATGCGGGCCGCGGAGCGAATTCAGGAGGTCGGATGAGACATGAGCTCGTCCGGCGGACCGGGTGCGGGGCCTGGACAAGGGAGGCCGGATGTCCCGCACAGACTCACGAGGGGACGAGAGTATGAGCGAGCTTAGCGAGCGAATCGTGTATCAGTGCGCCATGCGCATGCCGGAGCCGAGCGCTAGCGAGGTGGAGGCATGAGCATACGGACGCGGACCGTCGAGGCACCCGGGCGGATCGCCCGCCGGGTCCACGAATCCGAGCGGGTGAAATCGGGTGCCGCGCAACGGGCCTACGCCCGGCGCCGGACCCGCGCCGAAACCCGTTCGGACACACCTGATCTGCCGCGTCAGCAGGGGTCGGTGATGGCGGCGCGCATTCCGTTCGTCGCGGCGATCATCGCGCTGCTCGGCTGCGGTCTCGCGCTCACGTTGCTGCTGACCACCCGCGCCGCCGAGGACAGCTACCAGCTCGGCGACATCAGGGCGACCAACAAGCGGCTGGCCGACGAGCGGGCCGCGCTGCAACGCGAGGTGGAGTCCGCGGATTCCGCGCCCGACTTGGCCGCCCGCGCTAGGGAACTGGGCATGATTCCGGCCAAGGACCCGGCCCGCATCGTGGTCGCGCCGGACGGCACCGTGTCGGTGATCGGCAAACCGACTCCGGCGGAAGGTGCCCCGGTGCCGCCGCTGAACGTCTCGCCGACCGCCCCGGCCAACCCGCAGGCGGGCAACGTGCAGGCCCGCGGTGAACGCGTGATGCCGGTGACGACCACGCCGCCGCCGCCCGCCCTGCCGCCCCCGCCGGGCGCCAACGGTCCGGCCAACAACGCTCCGGCGAACAACGTCCAGGTGAATGCGGCTCCGGCGAGCCCGGTTCCGGTCAGCCCGGTCCCGCAGGCACCGGCCGAGGCCGCACCGCAGCAGCCCGAAGCCGCGCATCCGCCCGCGGATGTTGCCCAGGGACAGCCGGAAACGCCACAGTCACAGGCACTGCCAGACGGAGGCCAGCGGTGACACAGACCAGGCCCGCCCCGCGCCAGCGACGCGGGCCTGGTCCAGGCAAGGCGACCAGACCGCGTTCGGCTCCGCCCAAGAAGAACCAGCCGCTGCGTCGCCGCCTCGGCGCGGGCCGGATCATCATGCTGATCGCACTCGGTGTCGTCGCACTGCAACTGCTGTGGATCCAAACCATCAACGCGCCAAGCCTTTCCGCGCAGGCGGCAACCCAGCGCACCCAGCACGAGCCGGACTACGCGATCCGCGGCCCGATCACCGATCGCAACGGCAAGTCGCTGGCGTTCACCATCGCCGCGAAACAGCTGACCTTCCAGCCGATCGCGGTCCGCAAGCAGCTGGCCGACGCGAAAGCCAAGAACGACAAGGCGCCCGACCCGGATGAGCGCCTGAAGGCCATCGCCAAGACCGTGCACGACAAGCTCGGCAAGGCGGGTCCGGCGGAGTCGGATCTGCTCACCATGCTGCGCAGCGACGAGAAGTTCCTGTACCTGGCGCGCGGTGTCGATCCGCGGATCGCCTCGGACATCCGCACGCAGTACCCCGAGGTCGGCGCGGATTCCCAGTATCCGAGGGAACATCCGGGCGGCTCGTTGGCGGCCAACGTGCTCGGCGCCACCGGCTGGGACGGGCACGGTCAGATCGGTCTCGAGTCGTCGCTCGATTCGGTGCTCGCGGGCACCGACGGCTCGCACACGTACGACCGTGGCTCCGACGGCGCGGTCATCCCCGGTAGCTCGCGCGACAAGCAGGACGCCGTCAACGGCCACGGTGTGGAGTTGACCCTGGACTCGGACCTGCAGTACTACGTGCAACAGCAGGTGCAGCAGGCCAAGGAGATGTCCGGGGCCAACTCGGCCTCCGCGGTCGTGCTCGACGCCAAGACCGGCCAGGTGCTGTCGATGGCCAACGACAACACCTTCAATCCGCAACTGGGACCGCAGAATTGGGCCAGCTCCGACATGAACAACCCGTCGGTGTCCGATGTGTTCGAGCCCGGCTCGGTGAACAAGATCATTACTGCGGCGGCCTCGATCGAGTACGGATTGACCACTCCCGATGAGGTGCACCAGGTTCCGGGCGAGATCCGGATGGCGGGTGTGACCGTGCACGACGCGTGGAACCACGGCGTGGCGCCGTACACCACCACCGGCATCTTCGGTAGGTCCTCCAACGTGGGGACGCTGATGCTCGCCCAGCGGGTCGGCGAGGATCGGTTCGCCGACATGGTCAACCGCTTCGGCCTCGGCCAGCGCACCGGTGTCGGCCTGCCCGGCGAGAGCGGCGGTGTGGTGCCCGCCCGTGATCAGTGGTCCGGCGGCACCTTCGCCAACCTGCCTATCGGACAGGGCCTTTCGATGACCACGCTGCAGATGACGGGCATGTACCAGGCCATCGCCAACGACGGTGTGCGCATCCCGCCGCGGATCATCAAGGCCAAGATCGCACCGGACGGCAGCCGGACCGACGAGACGCAGCCCGACGGCGTGCGCGTGGTGAGCTCGCAGACCGCCGCGACGCTGCGCACCATGTTCCAGTCGGTGGTCCAGAAGGATCCGATGAACGCCAACCAGAACGGCACCGGCGGGCCCGCCGCGATCGACGGCTACCAGATCGCGGGCAAGACCGGCACCGCGCAGAAGGTCGACCCCAGCTGCCAGTGCTACTCGACCTCGTCGTTCTACATCACCTTCGCGGGCATCGCCCCGGCCGACAACCCGCGCTACGTCATCGGCCTGATGTTGGACAACCCGATCCGCAGCGCCGACGGCAGCGGCGGCCAGTCGGCCGCGCCGCTGTTCCACAACATCGCCTCCTGGGCGATGCAGCGTGACCGCATCCCGCCGTCGCCGGAGCCGTCCAAGCGTTTCGTGCTCCAGGCGGACTGAATCTGTGCGGTGTGGGACTTACCGTAGGTGCGTTGCGGGCCCGTGAACGGCCGTCGGTAACCTGACTCGTCGTCCCAGTCCCGCCCGTATCTGAGAGGAGCAATGTGCCTGCGCAGTCCAGCCAGCACGCGCTCCGGCCCGCCGATCCGCCGGCCACCGCGCTGACCGCCCTGCTGGCGTCGACCGGCGCCGAGGCGACCGGACCCGCGTTCGCGGAGATCCACGTCACCGGCATCGAGCAACGGTCGCAGGCCGTGCGACCCGGTGACCTGTTCGCCGCGTTACCCGGCGCGCAGGCGCACGGTGCCCGGTTCGCCGCGGACGCGGTCGAACGCGGCGCGGTCGCGGTGTTCACCGACGCGGCGGGCGCCGAGCTGGCCGGGGAGCTGAATGTCCCGGTGCTGGTGCGCGAGCATCCGCGCGCGGTGCTCGGCGAGCTGTCCGCGCAGATCTACGGCAATCCGTGCGAGCGACTGCGCATCGTCGGCATCACCGGCACCTCGGGCAAGACGACCACCTCGTATCTGGTGGAAGCCGGGCTGGCCGCCGCCGGGCTGTCGACCGCGCTGATCGGCACGATCGAGACCAGGATCGGTGGCCGCCGCGTGCCGAGCGCGCTGACCACGCCGGAAGCGCCGCAGCTGCACGCGATGTTCGCGCTGATGGTCGAGCAGGGCGTGGACGCGGTGGTGATGGAGGTGTCCAGCCACGCGCTGGCCCTGGGCCGGGTGGATGGCGTCCGATTCGCGGTCGGCGCGTTCACCAACCTGTCGCAGGACCACCTGGACTTCCACTCCGACTTCGAGGACTACTTCGCCGCCAAGCGCAGGCTGTTCGAGCCCGCATCGCCGATTGCCGCGCGAACTGCGGTGATCTGCGTCGATGACGAATGGGGCCAGCGCCTCGCCGATGGGCTCGAGGCGCCGATCACGGTGTCCACCACCGGAACCGGCGACTGGCGCCTGGACGGCGACATCGTGGCGCACGGCGGCGAGCAGGAGTTCACCGCGGCCGGACCGGACGGCAATATCGCTGTGCGGCTGCGGCTTCCGGGGCGCTACAACGTGGCCAACGGGCTGCTCGCGGTCGCCGTGTGCGCGGCCGCCGGTGTCGAGGCCGCGATCGCCGCGCCCGCACTGGCCACCGTCGACGTGCCCGGCCGGATGCAGCGAGTGGAGCGCGGGCAGGACTTCCTCGCGATCGTCGACTACGCGCACAAGCCCGCCGCGCTGGAATCGGTGATCGCCACGCTGCGTGGACATCTCGCGGCGGACGCGCCGGAATCGCCGGGGCGGCTCGCCGTGGTGGTCGGGGCGGGTGGCGACCGCGACGCGGGCAAACGCCCGCTGATGGGCGCGGCAGCGGCCCGCGGTGCCGATCTGGTGATCATCACCGACGACAACCCGCGCAGCGAGGACCCGGCGGCAATCCGGGCGGCGATGCGATCCGGCGCGCTGGCGGTGCCCGAACATGGTGATGTACGCGAGCTCGGCGATCGCGCCGAAGCCATTGCGGCGGCGGTGAATTGGGCTCAGGCCGGCGACGTGGTACTGGTTGCGGGTAAGGGGCACGAGGCAGGGCAGGAGATCCGGGGTGTGAAGCACCCCTTCGACGACCGCGACGTGCTCGCGGCGGCACTGGACAAGCGAAGTCCGCACCACGCGGACGCGGAGGACTTGACGGTTTCATGATCGAGATGACACTGCGGGAGATCGCGGACGTCGTCGGCGGCACGCTGCACGACGTCCCCGACCCGGAGGTGCGAGTCACCGGTTCGGTCGAATTCGATTCGCGCCGAATCGGTTCCGGTGATCTGTTCCTGGCCCTGCCCGGCGAGCGGTCGGACGGCCACGACTGGGCCGCCACGGCGGTCGCGGCCGGTGCGGTCGCGGTGCTGGCGGCGCGTCCGGTGGGTGTGCCCGCCATCGTCGTCACGCCGAACCCCGGCTCGGTGCCGTCGACTTCCGTTGCGCTGGCGGGTGATTCGGACGGTTCGGGCGCGGCGGTGCTCGCCGCGCTCGCCGACCTGGCCCGCGCCAGCGTGCAACGCCTCACCGCGGCAGGCACTCTCACCGTTGTCGGGGTGACCGGCTCGTCCGGCAAGACCTCGACCAAGGACCTGCTCGCGGCCGTACTCGCGCCGCTGGGGTCCGTGGTCGCACCGCCCGGTTCGTTCAACAACGAGCTCGGCCATCCGTGGACGGCGTTGCGCGCCAACGCCGATACGCGTTTCCTGGTGCTCGAGATGTCCGCGCGCGGCCCCGGCCACATCGCCGCGCTCGCCGAGGTGGCACCGCCGACCATCGGCGTCGTGCTCAATGTCGGCACCGCGCACCTCGGTGAGTTCGGCAGCCGCGAGGCGATCGCCAAGACCAAAGGCGAACTGGTGCAGGCGCTTCCCTCGACCGGGCTGGCCGTGCTCAACGCCGACGATCAGCAGGTCGCCGCGATGACCGCGCGCACCACCGCCCGCGTGGTGCTGGTCGGCCAATCCGACAGCGCCGACATCCGGGCCACCGATATCCGGCTCGACGACGAAGCCCGCGCCGGTTTCACCCTGCACACCCCGACCGGCGGCATCCCGATCCAGTTGGCCGTGCACGGCGAACACCAGGTCGGCAATGCACTTGCCGCGGTGGCGGTCGCCCAGGAATGCGGCGCGGACCTCGACACCATCGCGCGGGCACTGTCCGACGCGCGCGCAGCGTCCGCCCGCCGGATGGACGTGCGCACCACCGCGGCCGGGGTGACCGTCGTCAACGACTCCTACAACGCCAACCCCGACTCGGTCCGCGCCGCTCTCAAAGCCCTGGTCACCATGTCGCGCGCGGGCACGACCCCGCGCCGCAGCTGGGCCGTGCTCGGCGAAATGGGCGAGCTGGGGGAAGATTCCGTGATCGAACACGACCTGATCGGCCGGCTCGCGGTGCGGCTGGACGTGCATCGGCTGATCGTGGTCGGCACCGGAAGGCCGTCCCGCGCGATGCATAAGGGAGCGGTGATGGAAGGCTCATGGGGCGAGGAGTCGATCCTCGTGCCCGACATCGACGCGGCCATCGCGTTGCTCGACGACGAAGTCGAGGCGGGTGATGTGGTGCTGGTCAAGGCGTCGAAGTCGGTGGGCCTCTGGGAGGTCGCCGAACACTTGATCAAATCGGAGCCATCCAGCGGACGTACGGGAAGCACGGAGGCATTGGAGTGAGGGAGCGCAGCGAGCGAACCGAAGTCGCAGCGACCTTCTGTCGAACGGCTGAGGCGAGCGCTAGCGAGGCTCAGTCGTGAGACAGATTCTATTCGCGGCGGCCATCGCGCTCGCCGTATCGATTCTGCTGACCCCGCTGCTGATCAAGATGTTCGCCAAGCAGGGCTTCGGCCAGGAGATCCGGGTCGACGGCCCGGCCAGTCACCAGGCCAAGCGCGGCACCCCCACCATGGGCGGCGTCGCCATCATCATCGGCATGTGGGCCGGCTACCTCGGCTCGCACCTGATCGGCATCGGCTACCGCGCGGACGGGCCGTCCGCGTCCGGCCTGCTGGTGCTCGGCCTGGCCACCGCGCTCGGCGGCGTCGGCTTCGTGGACGACTTCATCAAGATCCGCAAGCAGCGCAACCTCGGCCTGACCGCCGCGGGCAAGTACCTCGGCCAGCTGACCGCCGCTGTCGTGTTCGGCGTGCTCGCGCTGCAGTTCCGCGGCGCCAGCGGGCTGACCCCGGCCAGCAGGCACCTGTCCTATGTGCGCGACATCAGCACGGTGACGATGGGTGTCGTCGTGTTCCTGGTGTTCGTCTGCCTCGTCGTGGTCGCCTGGTCCAACGCGGTGAATCTCACCGACGGACTGGACGGACTCGCGGCCGGCTCGATGAGCCTGGTGCTCGGCGGCTACGTGGTCATCACGTTCTGGCAGTACTACCACGCCTGCGAGATCAAGGCCGAGGTCGGCTGTTACAACGTGCGCGACCCGCTCGACCTGGCGCTGGTCTGTGCCGCGGGCGCCGCGGCGTGCGTCGGCTTCCTGTGGTGGAATGCCGCGCCCGCCAAGATCTTCATGGGTGACACCGGTTCGCTTGCGCTCGGCGGCATGCTGGCCGGACTTTCGATCACCACACGGACCGAGCTGCTGATGATCGTCATCGGCGCGCTGTTCGTGGCCGAAACCCTGTCGGTTGTGCTGCAGGTGGCGGTGTACCGCACCACGCGCAACCGGTTGTTCAAGATGGCGCCGTTCCATCATCACTTCGAACTCAGCAAGTGGGCCGAGACTACGGTGATCATCAGGTTCTGGCTATTGGCCGCGATGGCTTCGGCCGTCGGGCTCGGCTTGTTCTACAGCGAATATCTCTCTGCGGTCGGGTGAACTAGCGATGGTCGAACATTCTCCTCGGGCCCTGCGATCACCTGGGCCCATGCTCGAATTTCTGCGCGGCCGTGACGTTCTCGTCGCGGGCTGGGGCATATCGGGGCGCTCGCTCGTCGAGCCGCTGCGCGATATCGGCGCGCGCCCGGTGGTCACCGACGGTGGCGCCGCGGCGCTGGCCGAGGCGGCCGGGCTCGGCCTGGACATCGCCACCTGCGTGGAACTTGAAACCACCGACTGGAGTCGGTTCGCGCTGGTGATCACCAGCCCGGGCTGGCGGCCGGACTCACCGGTGCTCGCCGCGGCCGTGGCCGAAGGCACGCCGGTGTGGGGCGATGTCGAATTCGCCTGGTGGGTCGATCAAGCCAGGATCTACGGGCCGGTGCGCAAGTGGCTGGTGATCACCGGAACCAACGGCAAGACCACCACCACCCAGATGACGCACGCCATCCTGCGCGCCGCGGGCATCCCCAGCGTCGCCTGCGGCAATATCGGCCTGCCGATCCTGGATGCGTTGCGGCGCAACCCAGGACCACAGGTGCTCGCCGTCGAGCTGTCCTCGTTCCAGCTGCACTGGGCGCCGTCGGTGCGTCCGGAGGCAGGCGTGGTGCTCAATGTGGCCGAGGATCATCTGGATTGGCACGGCGGATTGGACGCGTACGCGGCCGCCAAGGCGCGGGCGCTGGTCGGCCGGGTCGGCGTGGTCGGGCTCGACGATCCGGTGGCCGCCTCGCTGGCCCGCCGCTCGAAAGCCCGTCGCACCGTTGGCTTCCGGATCGGCGTGCCCGCCGACGGTGAGCTCGGCGTGGTCGACGGCAAACTGCTCGATCGCGCGTTCACCAAGGCCGCGATCCTCGCCGAGGTCGGCGACATCAGCCCGCCCGGACCCGCCGGTGTCGCCGACGCGCTCGCCGCCGCCGCGCTGACCAGGGCCATCGACGTGGCGCCGCAGTTCATTCGGGAAGGGCTGATCGAGCACAAGGTCGGCCCGCACCGGTCCGCGTTCGTGCGCGAGGTCGGCGGCGTCGATTTCATCGACGACTCCAAGGCCACCAACCCGCACGCCGCGCGCACCGCGATCCTGGCGCACCCGCAGGTGGTCTGGCTGGCCGGCGGTCAGCTCAAGGGCGCGCAGATCGAGGACCTGGTCGAAGAGGTCGCCGACCGGCTCGTCGCCGTGGTGCTGATCGGCGCCGACGCACCGGTATTCGCGGCCGCGTTGGCGCGACACGCGCCTGAGGTCCCGGTCATCGAGCTGATCGCGGGAGACGATGCAGGGATGGGTGACGCGTCGAGAGATAAGGCCGACGCCGTGATGGCGCGTGCCGTACAGGCCGCGGCCGGGTTCGCCAGTCGAGGCGACGCCGTACTGCTCGCCCCCGCGGCGGCTTCGTTGGACATGTTCGCCGATTACACGCACCGGGGCCGCAGTTTCGCGGCGGCGGTGCACGCACTGGAAGACGGTGACGTCGGGCGGACGCTATGACGCCGCGCCGTGAGCTCAGGGCCCGGAGGCGGCGTCGGAGCGTAACCATGGAGGCCCCGTGAACGGCGCGACTCAGACACAGCCGGCGCGGCGTCAGGAACAGCCCCGAGCCGGTGCCCGGTTCGTGGCCTGGCTGGCGCGGCCGCTCGCGTCGTTTCATCTCGTCGTCACCATCGCCACGCTGCTCACCGTGCTCGGCCTGGTGATGGTGCTTTCCGCGTCGAGCGTCGAGGCGTATGCCGATGGGGGATCGGCGTATTCGCTGTTCATCCAGCAGGCGATGTTCGCGGCGATCGGCACCGTGCTGTTCTATCTCGCGCTGCGCATTCCGTTGCGCCGGTTGCGGCAGTGGTCGTTCCCGCTGTTCGTGCTGTCGGTGCTGGGGCTGGTGCTCGTGCTGGTGCCGGGCATCGGTTCCAAGGTGCAGGGTGCGCGGCGGTGGATCGACCTGGGCTTGTTCAATGTGCAGCCGTCGGAGATTGTGAAGGTCACGCTGGTGGTGTGGGGCGCGCATCTGCTGGCGTCGCGCCGCTCGGAGCACGCGGGGCTGAAAGACATTCTGATGCCGCTGGTTCCGGCGGGTCTGCTGGTGTGTCTGCTCGTCGTGGTGGAGCCGAACCTGTCGACGACGATCGCGCTGGGCATGGTGATCGCGGCGCTGCTCTGGTTCGGCGGCCTGCCGCTGCGGCTGTTCGTGACGGTGGCGGTGTCCGGTTTGATCGCCGCGGCCGTGCTCGCCTTGTCGGCGGGGTATCGCTCGGACCGCATGCGCGCGTTCTTCAATCCCGGCGACGACCCACAGGGCATCGGTTATCAGGCACGCCAAGCGCTCTTCTCCCTCGCCGACGGCGGCATCTGGGGGCGCGGGCTCGGCCAGAGCCGGGCCAAGTGGAGCTACCTGCCCAACTCGCACAACGACTTCATCTTCGCCATCATCGGCGAGGAACTCGGCTTCCTCGGCTGCGCCCTGGTGCTCGGACTGTTCGCACTGTTCGTCTACACCGGCATCCGCATCGCCAGTCGCTCGGTCGATCCGTTCCTGCGGTTGCTCACGGCCACCGCGACCACGTGGATCACCGGGCAGGCGCTGATCAATATCGGCTACGTCGTCGGCCTGCTCCCGGTCACCGGCCTGCAGTTGCCCCTGGTCTCCGCGGGCGGTTCATCGCTGGCCATCACCCTGTTCATGTTCGGCATCATCGCCAACGCAGCACGGCACGAACCGGAGGCCGTCTCCGCGCTGCATGCCGGACAAGACGGTAGGTTCAGCAAGTTGCTGCGCTTGCCCAAGCCGGAGGTGTACTCGCCGGCCCGGGCCAGCGCCGCCAGGGCGAAATCCGCACAGCGCAAGGCGCCACGACAAGGGAGACAGGCGCTGCCACCCGCGCGGCGCCCGCAGCCCGAGCCGGGACGGCGCCGCTCACCGGAGAGCCGTGGCACCAGCTCGCTGCGCGCGACCAGAGCGTGGGAGCCCAGTTACCCGGTCAACCACACAAGAGAACGAGGAAAATCTAGGTGATCTCGGTAATCGTCGCAGGCGGCGGCACGGCGGGCCATATCGAACCCGCCCTCGCGGTGGCGGACGCGCTGCGGCGACTCGACGATTCGATCCGGGTGACGGCGCTGGGCACCGAACGCGGCTTGGAGACCAGGCTGGTTCCCGAGCGCGGCTATCCGCTCGAGCTCATCCCGCCGGTTCCGTTGCCGCGCAAGCCGACCGCGGACCTGCTGCGGCTGCCCGGTCGGGTGCGTGCCTCGGTGGCGCGGACCAGGGCGGTGATCGACGCGGTCGAGGCCGACGTGATCGTCGGCTTCGGCGGATACGTGGCGCTGCCCGCCTACCTGGCCGCCGGGCCGGGGCTGCTGCGCCGTCGCCGCAAGGTGCCGGTGGTGGTGCACGAGGCGAACGCCAAGGCGGGGATCGCGAACAAGGTCGGCGCGCGGCGCGCCGCGCGAGTGCTTGCCGCGGTACCGGATTCGGGTTTGGCCGGGGCGCAGGTCGTCGGCATCCCGGTGCGCGCCGCGATCACCACGCTCGATCGGGCCGCGCTGCGGGCCGAGGCACGGGCGCATTTCGGGCTGCCCGCCGAGGGACCGGTGCTGCTGGTGTTCGGCGGATCGCAAGGCGCGCGCAGCCTGAACGAGGCGGTGTCCGGTGCCGCGCCGCAACTCGCCGCCGCGGGCATCTCGGTGCTGCACGCGCACGGACCGAAGAACACCCTCGATGTTGCCGAGAGTGGCGCGAGCACACGGTATGTCGCGGTGCCGTATCTTTCCCGGATGGATCTCGCCTACGCCGCCGCCGACGCGGTGGTCTGCCGGTCGGGCGCGATGACCGTCGCCGAGGTGTCGGCGGTCGGGCTGCCCGCCTTCTACGTGCCGCTCCCGCACGGCAACGGTGAGCAGGAGCTCAATGCCAGGCCGGTCGTCCGACAGGGCGGCGGCAGAATTGTCCCGGATTCGGAGCTGACGCCGAAATACGTGATCGATGAGGTGATTCCGCTGCTCATGGACTCCGCACGGCTGATCGAGATGGGTCGCGCCGCGGCCAGTGCCGGGCATCGCGACGCCGCCGACGCGGTGGCGCGGATCGTGCTGGAGGTCGCACGTGGCTGACGACCTCTCGGCTCTGCCGCCCTCGTTGGCGCGGGTGCACATGGTCGGCATCGGCGGTGCCGGGATGTCCGGGATCGCGCGGATTCTGCTGTCCCGCGGTGGTGCCGTGTCCGGCTCCGACGCCAAGGAGAGCCGCGGCGTACTCGCGTTGCGGGCCCGTGGTGCGCAGGTGCGCATCGGCCACGACGCCAGCGCCCTCGACCTGCTGCCCGGCGGCCCGACCGTGGTGGTCACCACCTACGCGGCCATCCCGAAGACCAATCCCGAACTGGTGGAAGCGAAGCGGCGCGACATCCCGGTGCTGCTGCGCCCGGCCGTGCTCGCCTCGCTGATGCAGGGCCATCGCACCCTGCTCGTCTCGGGAACGCACGGCAAGACCTCCACTACCTCGATGCTCATCGTGTCGTTGCAGCACTGCGGATTCGACCCGTCGTTCGCGGTCGGCGGCGAGCTGAACGAGGCGGGCACCAACGCGCACCACGGCACCGGGGACATCTTCGTCGCCGAGGCCGACGAGAGCGACGGGTCGCTACTGCAGTACGACCCGGACGTCGCGGTGGTCACCAATATCGAATCCGATCACCTCGACTACTTCGGCACCGACGAGGCCTACGTCCAGGTCTTCGACGATTTCGCCGACCGGCTCGCCGAAGGTGGCCTGCTGGTGGTCTGCCTGGACGATCCGGGTTCCTGGGCGCTCGCCGAACGCGTCGGCGAGAAGCTGGCCGCCAAGAACATTCGCGTCCTCGGGTACGGCTCCGGCGAACTCGCCGACGCGCCGGTGCCCGTCGGCGTGCGGATGCACAGCTGGGAGCCGCGCGATGTCGGCGGCATCGCCCAGTTCCAGCTCGACGACGAAGCGACACCGCGCACCCTGCGGTTGTCCGTGCCGGGCAGGCACATGGCGCTGAACGCACTGGCCGCGCTGCTCGCCGCCCGCGCGGCGGGCGCCGACATGGACGAAATCATCCAGGGCCTGGAGGGTTTCGGCGGCGTGCACCGCCGGTTCCAGTTCGCGGGCCGGGAGAACGGCGTGCGCGTCTTCGACGACTACGCACACCATCCGACCGAGGTGCGCGCCGTGCTCGGCGCCGCCGCCGAACTGGTGCAGCAGGAAGCCCGCGACGGGGCCCGGTCTCGGCAGGGCCGGGTGATCGTGGTCTTCCAACCGCATCTGTACAGCCGCACCGCGACTTTCGCGCAGGACTTCGGTGCCGCGCTGAGCCTCGCGGACGAGGTGGTCGTGCTCGACGTGTACGGCGCGCGGGAGAAGCCGCTGCCCGGCGTGAACGGCGCGCTGGTGGCCCAGTCGGTCACCAAACCCGTGCACTACCAGCCGGATATGTCGTGCGTCGGCCGTCAGGTCGCGAAGCTCGCGCTGCCCGGTGACGTCGTGATCACCATGGGCGCAGGCGATGTGACCATGCTCGGCAGCCAGATCCTCGACGGCTTACGGGCGCGCCCTCAGTACGGGCGGTGAGGCCTTGACACGTACGAGGGGATCGGAACGTGTGCGCAGGGCAGGCTTCGGCGCGGCGCGATCGGCCGGTGCGCGGCTCGGGCCGAACGGGTGGCGGCGGGTCTGGCTGTGGGGATTGCTCGGTGTGTGCGTGCTTGCCGTCGTCGGTGCCGTCGCGTGGTTCACGCCGGTGCTCTCGGTGCGCACCGTCAAGGTCGACGGCGCGGTCGCGGTGCCCGAACAGCAGGTGCGCGACTTGCTCGAAATCCCTTCGGGGCAGTCGATGTTGCGCATCGACACCACCGCCATCGCGCGGCGGGTGGCGAGCATTCCGAAGGTGCGCACGGCCAGGGTGCAGCGCGTTTTCCCGTCGACGGTCCAGGTGACCGTGGTCGAGCGGGTACCCGTGCTGTTCTTCGAAAGTCCGCAGGGCGCGCATCTGCTCGACGCCGAGAGCGTGGAATTCGCGATCGAGGACGCGCCGATCGGCGTACCCAAGCTGGTCACCGATCGCCCGGCCAGCGACGCCCCCGTGACCAGGGCTGCGGTCGCGGTGCTCGCCGCGCTGCCGCCCGCGCTGGTCGTTCAGGTGGACGAGGTTGTGGCGCGGTCTATTTCGGATGTTTCGCTGAATCTGAAGGACGGCCGCACGGTACTCTGGGGCGGGATGAACGACGCCGAACGCAAGTCGGCGGTCGTGCTTCCGCTGCTCACCCGCCCTGGAACGGTGTTCGATGTGTCGAGTCCTAACCTGGTCACGGTAAAGTGAGCGATACCCATTGCGCCCGCGTCGAATTGCAGTATTCGACGGGTGGCGCTCGCAGGCCCTCCAGGGCCGCGCGAGCAGCCACTTCCGGGCCTGACGCTCACGCCACCGGCCCTCGCGCCGGGAACCGAGCGCCGGGGGGCAACCGTTCACCATACGTCGTGCGGCGCTGCGAGACGAGAGGGATCACACAAGATTCTGTCTTTCGTTTCGGCGCGCCTGCGCGCGTATTGCGGCGGCGGCGAATAGCGTTCCGCAGCAGTCGGATACTTGACATAACGCTAACCCTATGGTTCAGGTTTAGGGTTTGCCCGGGCGGCGGTTCGCTGAGTGAAGCCGCTCAGGCGAATACGGCGAAGTGTCTCGAATCCGAAAACGACAGGCTTTAGATCGAAGGAAGGCGAGAGCCCATGACGCCCCCGCACAACTACCTTGCAGTGATCAAGGTCGTCGGTATCGGCGGCGGCGGTGTGAATGCCGTCAACCGGATGATCGAACAGGGCCTCAAAGGTGTCGAGTTCATCGCGGTCAACACCGACGCGCAAGCCCTGCTGATGAGCGATGCCGACGTCAAGCTCGACGTCGGCCGCGAACTCACCCGTGGTCTCGGTGCAGGCGCCGACCCCGAGGTCGGCCGCCGGGCCGCCGAGGACCACAAGGACGAGATCGAAGAGGTGCTCAAGGGCGCCGACATGGTCTTCGTCACCGCGGGCGAGGGTGGTGGCACCGGTACCGGTGGCGCCCCGGTCGTCGCGCAGATCGCGCGCAAGCTCGGCGCGCTGACCATCGGCGTCGTCACGCGCCCGTTCTCCTTCGAGGGCAAGCGGCGCGGCGGCCAGGCCGAGACCGGCATCGGCCAGCTGCGCGAGTCCTGCGACACGCTCATCGTGATCCCCAACGACCGGCTGCTGCAGCTCGGCGACGCGGCGGTGAGCCTGATGGACGCGTTCCGCTCGGCGGACGAGGTGCTGCTCAACGGTGTGCAGGGCATCACCGACCTGATCACCACCCCGGGCCTGATCAACGTCGACTTCGCCGACGTCAAGAGCGTGATGTCCGGCGCGGGCAGCGCGCTGATGGGCATCGGCTCGGCGCGCGGCGAGGGTCGTTCGGTCAAGGCGGCCGAGTCGGCGATCAACTCGCCGCTGCTGGAGGCGTCCATGGACGGCGCGCACGGCGTGCTGCTGTCCATCGCGGGCGGCTCCGACCTCGGCCTATTCGAGATCAACGAGGCCGCGTCGCTGGTCCAGGAGGCCGCGCACATCGAGGCCAACATCATCTTCGGCACGGTGATCGACGACTCGCTCGGCGACGAAGTGCGAGTCACCGTGATCGCAGCGGGTTTTGACGGGGGAGGTCCCGCCCGGCGGACCTTCGAGAACCCGAGCCGGAGCACCATCGGATCGGCCCGCGCCGGCGAGATCGGCACGAGCCGCCCCGCCGAGGTAGCGGCCCGCAGCACCGACATCGCCGCCGCCACCGCGAGCTCGACCAGCTCGACCCGCGGTGCCGTGCCGAGCTACCGGGAAACCGAGAAGGCCCGGATGGCCGACCCGACCGTCGCGAACAACGCGCGTACACACATCGAACCGCCCGACGACGATGACGACGACGTCGACGTCCCGTCCTTCATGCGACGGTGACGCCCAGTCAGCGCGCACCACAAGCTGAACCACGAAGGCCCTGATCCCCGCCGGGATCAGGGCCTTCGCGCCATCCCACCCCCTGCGCCCGCGTCCCGGCGAGTGCGTCCAAGATCCGCACTCTTTCTCGGGATCCGCACTGGCTCTAGGGCCCTAAAGCCAGTGCAGATCCCGAGACAGGGTGCAGCTGTCGCCGACAGCACCCGTTTCAAGATCATGGGGAACTGGTGCAGGTGAGCTCTCTCGGGCCGATGCCTGCATCAGTTCGCCTTGATCTTGAAAACCCACCCTCCGACACCCAGCCCGCCCGAAAAGACGCTTGAGAACAGCACCACAGCCAGATGACCACGCTGGAACCTCCACACCGCGCACCTGACCGCTAACTAAGGCCGGGAACCCCACCTCACGTGCTCAGCACTACTCCGGTCATCCCACGGACTGTCGAAAACCTAGGGACCGCAGACCAGGGGTGTCTCTGCGTACACGATCCTGGACTAGTACACCCAGAGACCCCCCGAAGAAGTGCACCTACCGGGCAAGTGCTTCTTAGGACTCCGCAGGTGGGCAGTCCGTAGAAGCTGAGACCTACCCAGGTTTTCCCGTGAGTAGTGCTGGGCACGTCGGGTGGGGTTCCCGGCTGTAGTTAGCGGTCGGGTGTGTGGTGTCGGGTTCCGGCGTGGTCATCTGGCTGTGGTGCTGTTTTCGGGCGTTTCAAGATCAAGTGAGTCATATGGTTGCTGCTGGAGATCGTTTGGCGACCATTTGACTCGCCTCGATGCTTCCGGCGGGGCTGTGCTGGGTGGGCCGTGTCCGGCAGAAGGGGTGTGTACACCCTTTGTCTAAGCCGCACACCCCGTATAGAGGGTGTGCGGCTCACACAAAGGGTGTGCGGGGGTGTGTCGTAACCCTCGGCTCGTGGGTCGTCGGGGGTTCGGAGCGCTACTAGGCTCGTTGACATGACTTCTGCCCCTACGCTGACCGTTCGACGAGTGACGACGACCAGGGCGGGTGGGTTCTCGGCTCCGCCCTACGAGTCGTTCAATCTCGGGGATCACGTGGGGGACGATCCGGCGACGGTGCAGCGCAATCGGGATCGGCTGGCGGAGGGGATCGGGCTCACGCCGGACCGGCTGGTGTGGATGGAGCAGATCCATGGGCGCAATGTCGAGATCATCGATGGGCCACGGGATGAGCCGGTGCCTGCCACCGACGCGATCGTGACCAACGTGCCTGGTCTCGCCCTGGTGGTGTTGACCGCTGACTGTGTGCCGATCCTGTTGTCCGACGACGAGGCAGGTGTGCTGGCCGCCGTGCATGCCGGGCGGATCGGCGCCCGGATTGGAATCGTGCCCAAGGTGCTCGAGGCGATGGTGTCTATCGGCGCGCGGGTCGATCGGATCGGCGCGTTCCTCGGACCGGCCGCGTCGGGGCGGCAGTACGAGGTGCCCGCCGCGATGCGCGCCGATGTCGAGAAGCATCTGCCGGGTAGCGCCGCCACCACCGTGCGCAAGACCCCTTCGCTCGACCTGCGCGCCGGAATCACCAGGCAGCTCGTCGAAGCCGGGGTCAACGGGGTTGCCGTCGACCCGCGCTGCACCATCGAGGACCGCACCCTGTTCAGCCATCGCCGCGGCGCGCCGACCGGACGACTCGGCAGCGTGATCTGGGCGGAGGTGCGCTGATGAGTCACTCGGAAGCCGTTGCGGCGCAGGTCGACGCGCGGACCGCCGAGCTGGCCACCAACCTGTCCGCGTTGCTCCAGCGCGTCGACGCGGCCTGTCTCGCGGCGGGGCGCGCACCGGACTCGGTGCGTCTACTCCCCGTGACGAAGTTCTTCCCCGTCGACGACGTGGCGATCCTCTACCGTCTCGGCCGACGCGAGTTCGGCGAGTCGCGCGAGCAAGAAGCCACGGCAAAGGTCGCCGCGCTGCCTTCTTTGGTAGCCGATGGCTCTGCGGGTGATGAAGACCTCCCAGATGTGCAGTGGCACATGATAGGACGCCTGCAGCGCAACAAGGCGCGGGTCGTCGCGCGCTGGGCGCACACCGTGCACTCGGTCGACAGCGAACGTCTGGCAACGGCCCTTGACGCGGGTGCGCGCACCGCGCTGGACGCGGGGGAGCGGACCGACCCGGTGCGGGTCCTACTGCAGGTGAGCCTGGATGACGACCCCTCCCGCGGCGGTGTCGCACCCGACGATTTGGCCCGCCTCGCGGAACACGTTGCGGCGTCTTCTGGATTACGACTGTCCGGTCTGATGGCCATTCCCCCATTGGGGGCTGAGTCTGATGCGGCATTTGCGCGACTTGCGACTTTGCACACCATGCTGCTCGCCGAGCATCCCGGCGCGACAGAACTTTCCGCAGGAATGTCGGGAGATCTGGAAACCGCCATCCAACACGGCTCCACGTGTGTGCGTGTCGGTACCGCCTTGATGGGCGCTCGACCGATAACCTCGGCGTAGCAAAGAAACCTCATCAGTCACATTCGACACATATGCTTGAGGCAGACGAGGGCTGAGCAAGACTTCAACACCCGGCCGCCACCGGGGCCGAAGGAAGGTCGACCAATATGAGCGAGCGCAGCGAGCGAGTTCTCGACGCAGCCACCATCGTGGTCATGACTGCGCCGAGCGTCAGCGAGGCACAGTCATGAGCACGCTGCATAAGTTCAAGGCGTACTTCGGCATGGTCCCTCTCGAAGACTACGAAGATGACTATGTCGATGACCGCGCCCCTCGAGGGAGCGACGATCGCGTCGCACGTCGGCCTCGGCCCCGTGACTACCCGGACGGCTACGGTGCCGATCGGTACCCCGAAGACCGTTACGGCGCAGATCATTACGCCGCCGACGGCTTCGACCGCGAGGACGCCGATTACCCGGAGCCTGCCTACAAGTCGCCGTACAAGGCCGGATACCCCGTGTCCCGCCGCTCCGAGTACGCCGACGAGCCGTACGGCGAGGACCGCTACGAGTCGCAGCGGCGTCCCACCCGGATCGAGACCGCGCCGTCGTCCGGCCGGTTCCGTGCGGGCGGCAGCGTGCCACCGATGCGGGGTACCACCCGCGGTGCGCTCGCCGTCGATCCCGACGCCGAGGAGCGTCGACTCGAGGAGCGCGTGCGCCCCGAGCCGGCACCCGCGCGCAGGCCGGGGATCTTCGAGGACGGAGGCCCCTTGTCCAAGATCACGACACTGCGCCCGCGCGACTACAGCGAGGCCAGGATCATCGGCG
The DNA here is from genome assembly GCF_050955855.1 of Nocardia sp. CA-128927. Classification (NCBI taxonomy): domain Bacteria; kingdom Bacillati; phylum Actinomycetota; class Actinomycetes; order Mycobacteriales; family Nocardiaceae; genus Nocardia; species Nocardia sp. CA-128927. Next base: position 3,367,979 of record NZ_CP192087.1, read on the forward strand.
AGCGGTTCCGCGAGGGCAACCCCGTGATCATGGACCTGGTCGACCTGAGCAACGCCGACGCCAAGCGCCTCGTCGACTTCGCCGCCGGACTCGCGTTCGCGCTGCGTGGCTCGTTCGACAAGGTTGCTACGAAGGTGTTCCTCCTCTCACCGGCCGATGTCGACGTATCAGCCGAAGAACGCCGACGCATCGCCGAAACCGGCTTCTACAACCAGAAATAAGGTCGTGATCTGGGGGGTGTTGCAGACCGGTCGCAGGTGGGGCGGCGCGGTCATTTTGCGCAAAGCGGATTTTGCGGCAGAGTGAACTCGTGGCCTTGTTCGCGGTGCTGTACTTCGTACTGTTCATCTTCTGGCTGTTGCTGATCAGCCGGGTGATCGTCGAGTTCATCCGAAGCTTCGCTCGTGACTGGCGCCCGACCGGTGTCGTGGTCATCATCCTCGAGGTGATCTTCACGATCACCGACCCTCCGGTGAAACTCCTGAGGCGGTTGATACCACCGGTGTCATTGGGAGGAATTCGCCTGGATCTGTCGATTATGGTCCTGCTATTCATCGTCTTCATCTTGATGTCGATCGTGGGCAGGCTCGGGCAGCCGGTAGCCCCGGTGTGACAGAATGGGCCGTGAAGTAGCTTGCTAGATCTGCTAGATCTCCAAAAGACGCGTGAAGGGATCCTTCCATGCCGCTGACTCCAGCCGATGTGCACAACGTCGCGTTCAGCAAACCGCCGATCGGGAAGCGCGGCTACAACGAGGATGAAGTCGACGCCTTCCTGGATCTCGTCGAGCAGGAACTTTCGCGTCTGATCGAGGAAAACGCCGATCTGCGTCAGCGGGTTGCCGAACTCGACGCGGAACTGGCCGATGCCAAAAAGAATCGCGGTCCCGTTGGCCCGAACAACGTGAAAGCGCCTGTCCAGCAGGCCCCCCCGCCGCCGCCGGAGCCGATCAAGCCCCCGGTGCAGCAGGCCCCGCCCGCGCCGATGCCCGCCCCGCCCGCCCCGAAAGAGGCGCCCAGCGCGGACGCGAATCTGCAGGCCGCCAAGGTGCTCAGCCTCGCCCAGGAGATGGCGGACCGGCTGACCAGCGACGCGAAGGTCGAAGCGGAAAACCTGCTGTCGAACGCCAGGGCAAACTCCGAGCGTCTGGTCGGCGATGCCAGGACACGCAGCGAAGCGATGATCGCCGATGCTCGCCAGAAGGCCGACGCCATGCTGTCGGACGCGCAGTCCCGTTCGGACAACCAGCTGCGTCAGGCCAAGGAGAAGGCCGACGCATTGCAGGCCGACGCCGAGCGCAAGCACACCGAGATCATGGCGACCATCACCCAGCAGCGCAGCGTGCTGGAGAGCCGGATCGAGCAGCTCAAGACCTTCGAGCGGGAGTACCGGGTGCGGCTGAAGTCCTACCTGGAGTCGCAGCTCGAAGAGCTGGAGAACCGCGGCTCGGCGGTCCCGGTCGACGGTGGCGAGGCCTTTGCCGACGCCAACACGGCCAACAACCTGCAGCCGGCCACGTTCGCCAAGGGTGGCAAGTAAGCCGCTCACACCGAGCACACCGCAGTTCAGCCAACTAGAGGAACTGTCGAGCCGCCTGGCACGGGGGTTACATGCTCGTCTTGACGCTTGTTCTTGCCGCTGTCGGATTCGCACTACTGGTAGCCGCGCTGACCACCGGATCGGTGATCTGGGCGTGGGGCTGCATCGTGGTGTGCGTGCTCGGTGCGGTGCTGTTGCTGGTCAGTGCCCTGTCTATGCGTAAGCCGGACGAAGATTCCGCTCCGCCGCCCGGGCGTCACGCGAAACGCTAGGCGCGCCGTAAACAGGATTGACCGCACTGGCTAGAATCAAACATGAACATGGTGTTGATCCGGCCATCACCGGGGAGCCTTCGGAAGAACAGCACTCGCTGCCCACTCGGCGGCGGGGCCCAGTAGAACCGAACGGGTGAGCCCGTCACAGCTCACTACGAGAGGTTCGGCAGCTCTTGCCGGACAAGCGGGGTGGTACCGCGGTATCGACGCACCGGCGTCGGCATCGTCCCCGTGCCAACGACACGGCACGAGGAGATGCATCCGCGATGGCGGACCAAACTTCCAGCAACAGCGCGTACCCGAGGGTCGACCTTGGTGCCCCTGGGGGATGGCAGTCGGCGGAGCCGACGGGGCGGGTGAGCGCTGCGACGTTCCCCGAGATGGAACGCCGCGTGCTAGACGCATGGGCGGCCGCCGACACCTTCCGCGCGAGCATCGAAAACCGTTCCGGGGCAGCGGAGTTCGTCTTCTACGACGGACCGCCGTTTGCGAACGGGCTGCCGCATTACGGACATTTGCTCACCGGATACGTCAAAGATCTCGTCCCGCGTTTCCAGACGATGCGCGGCAAGCGCGTCGACCGGCGTTTCGGCTGGGATTGTCACGGATTGCCCGCCGAACTCGAGGCGGAAAAGCAGCTCGGTATCACGGACAAATCACAGATCGAAGCAATGGGCCTCGCCGAATTCAACGCGGCCACTAAATCTTCCGTGCTGCGCTACACCGCCGAATGGCGCGATTACGTGACACGTCAGGCGCGCTGGGTCGACTTCGACAACGACTACAAGACACTTGATCTCGACTTCATGGAGTCGGTGATGTGGGCGTTCAAGTCGCTGCACGAGAAGGGGCTGATCTACCAGGGTTTCCGGGTACTGCCTTATAGCTGGTACGAGCAGACGCCGCTGTCGAATCAGGAAACCCGCCTCGACGACGCGTACAAGATGCGCCAGGACCCGGCGGTCACCGTCGACATGCTGCTGCGCGTGCCCGCCGAGCATCCGCTGCACGCGCTGGACGGCGCCAACGCGCTGATCTGGACCACCACCCCGTGGACCCTGCCGTCGAACCTCGCGATCGCCGTACACCCCGACGTCCGCTACGTGCACCTGCGCGGCGCCGACGGCAAGCGCTATCTGCTGGCGGCCGAACGCGTGTCGCACTACACCCGCGAGTTCGGCGACGAGCCGGAGGTGCTCGGGGAGTTCGACGGTGCGGCACTGACCGACCTGTCGTATGATCCGCCGTTCGACTTCTTCGTCGGGCACCCGCGCGCGCACCGCGTGCTGAACGCCGACTACGTGACCACCGACTCCGGCACCGGAATCGTCCACCTCGCACCGGCCTTCGGTGAAGAGGACATGGATGTCGCCACCGCTAACGGCATCGAGATCGTGCAACCGCTCGATCAAGGCGGCAAGTTCACCTCGATGGTGCCGCCGTACGAGGGCCTGATGGTGTTCGACGCCAACCCGGTGATCATCAAGGATCTCAAGGCCGCCGGGAAGCTGTTGCGGCACGAGACGATCGAGCACTCCTACCCGCACAGCTGGCGCTCCGGTCAGCCGCTGATCTACATGGCGGTGCCGTCCTGGTTCGTCGCGGTCACCACCTTCCGCGACCGGATGGTCGAGCTGAACCAGCAGATCGACTGGGTGCCCGAGCACATGAAGGACGGCCAGTTCGGCAAGTGGCTGGCGGGCGCGCGGGACTGGAACATCAGCCGGAACCGCTACTGGGGCAGCCCGATCCCGGTGTGGGTGTCCGACGATCCGGCCTACCCGCGCACCGACGTCTACGGTTCGCTCGACGAGCTGGAACGCGACTTCGGCGTGCGCCCGACCGATCTGCATCGGCCGATGATCGATGACCTGACCCGCCCGAATCCCGATGATCCGACGGGCAAGTCGACCATGCGCCGGGTACCCGAGGTGCTCGACTGCTGGTTCGAGTCGGGCTCCATGCCGTTCGCCCAGGTGCACTACCCGTTCGAGAACAAGGAGTGGTTCGCGAACCACTTCCCCGGCGATTTCATCGTCGAGTACAACGGGCAGACCCGTGGCTGGTTCTACAACCTGCATGTGCTCTCGACCGCGCTCTTCGACAGTCACGCCTTCAAAAACGTTGTCGCGCACGGCATCGTGCTCGGTGACGACGGGCTGAAGATGAGCAAGTCCAAGGGCAACTACCCGAACGTGAACGAGGTGTTCGATCGGGACGGCTCCGACGCGATGCGCTGGTTCCTGATGAGTTCGCCGATCCTGCGCGGCGGCAACCTCATCGTGACCGAGCGCGGCATCCGCGAGGGCGTCAGCCATGCGCTGCGGCCGCTGTGGAACGCGTGGACCTTTCTGCAGCTGTACGCCTCGAAACCCGGTACCTGGCGCACCGATTCGCCGAACGTGCTCGATCGCTACATCCTGGCGAAGCTCGCGGAGACCCGCGACTCGATGACCCAGGCCTTCGAGACGTACGACATCGCCAGTGCCTGCGATCAGCTGCGTGGGTTCGCCGACGCGCTCACCAATTGGTATGTGCGCCGGTCGCGTTCGCGCTTCTGGAGCGAGGAGCCGGATGCGGTGGACACGCTGCACACGGTGCTCGAGGTGGTCAGCCGACTGGCCGCGCCGCTGCTGCCGTTGATCACCGAGGTGATCTGGCGTGGGCTCACCGGTGGCGAGTCGGTGCACCTGACCGACTGGCCGAAAGACGGTGAGCTGCCTGCGGATCCGGAGCTGGTCGCCGCGATGGACGAGGCCCGCGTGGTCTGCTCGACGGTGCTGAGCCTGCGCAAGGCGCAGAACCTGCGGGTGCGGCTGCCGCTGGCCGAGGTCACCATCGCCGCGGCCGACGCCGCGCGCTTGGCGCCCTACGCCGACATCATCGCCGACGAGGTCAACGTCAAGAAGGTCGATCTGACCACCGACGTCGACGTGCACGGCCGGTTCGAACTGGTCGTCAACGCCCGTGTCGCGGGTCCGCGCCTCGGCAAGGACGTGCAGACGGTGATCAAGGCGGTCAAGGCGGGCGAATGGTCCGAGGACGCCGCCGGTGTCGTCACCGCCGCCGGAATCGCGCTGCTCCCTGAGGAATACACGCAGCGCCTGGTCGCCGCCGAGCCCGAGTCCACCGCCGCCCTGCCCGGCAATGCCGGTCTGGTGGTGCTGAACTCGGTGGTCACCGAGGAGCTGGAGGCCGAGGGCTGGGCCCGCGACCTCATCCGCGATCTGCAGGAGACCCGAAAGTCGTTGGGGCTGGACGTCTCCGACCGGATCACGGTGGTGCTCGCGGTACCCGAGGATCGGGCCGAGTGGGCCGCGACCCACCGGGACCTGATCGCGGGCGAGATCCTCGCCACCACCCTCACTTTCGGTGAAGCGGGTGCCGACGCCGCCGACCTGGTCGGGGGAGTGCGGGCGCAGGTCACCAAGGCCTGACGGTTCGAACACTGCGCGGGCGGGGCCGAAGTCGGTCCCGCCCGCGCTGTTTCGGCACTAGCCCTGCTGTTTCGGCACTAGCCGTTCGCTCGACCGGGTCCGGGCTGACCCGGTCGCGCGCAACTCCCGAGCGGCGGCGCCCAGTGTGCGACCACGCTGTCCCAGCGCCGATCACGTCGCTCCTGCTGCTGCACCGCGACTCCGCGCTTGGCCGCCTTGTAGGCACCCATCAGGCCGGCGCCATCAGCTGCTGCATGATCGCGGCGGTGTCCAGCCAGACGTTCTCCCGGCTGATCTTGTTGTCGCGGACCTCGCAGACGTGCAGTATCCGGAAGCTGATCGGCCGGTTGTCGCCGGGGATGCCGAGGAACATGCCGGTTGCCCGGCCGTGCCACTGGGATTCGTCGACGAAGAAGTCCGCGCCGTAGTACCGGTGCACGGACTCCATCTTGTCCTCGCTGATCGCGTCGAACAGGTCGCGGTAGCGCTGCGCGATCGCGGCCGGGTCGCGCAGCGTGCCCTGCGGATCGCCGACCGCGTCGTGCTCGACGTCCTCGGCCAAGGTGTCCATGATCGCGTCGACATCGTTGGCCGCCTCGGCCGCACAGTGCCGCTCGAACAGCTCGTCCATCTCTTCTCTGGTCATCACACGCCCTCCGGAATGCTGAGGCGGAACGGGTTCCGGTGCGCGGGGTGACCCGGCTGGAGATGGCGCGGGTCGCGTTGGCGCCGCTGCGTGACACGCTCTCGGCCGAGCGGCTGGAGCGGTTGGTGCATGCCGTGACGCTGGTGTTCGGGGTCGAGGCGCTGGTCTCCACCCGCGACACCTGTGGGCTGGATCCCGAAGCGGCCACCGAGACGATGAGCTGGGCGGCGCGTGCGTTGGTTCGCGCCGCGATCGCCGAATCGAGTGCGGCCTGACGAAGGCCGCACCGCGACAACGACTTTCGGCTACTTGTAGTCGTTTTCTTTGAGCTGGATCAGGTAGGCGCGCCGCTCCTCGATCAGCGCGTCGCGCATCACGAAGACCTCGCCCGCCACCATCCGAACCAGCTCGCCGTCGACCGTCGTCGCTTCGATGCCCACTTCGGCCATCACCACATCGTCTTCCTCGACCATGCGGTGGATGGTCAGCCGCGGGCGGCCGGTGAAGCCGGGGTTCTCGATCTCCTTGTCGTAGGCCTCTTTTCCGCTCAGCTGGAACCAGCCGAAGACGGTCCATTCGATGTCGTCGGTCAGGCAGGACAGGATTTGCTCGTGATCCGTCTTGTTGAAGCCGTCGATGTACCGCTCGACCGTTTGCTTGTTCGCCGACACGATGGTTCTCCTCATGCTCGCCCGTCGCGCTGCGTGCTTCCCGCAGGCGCTATCGACTGTAGAGCAAACTGATTGCACTTTGCAATCGGTTTTTCGGATAGGGGCGGGCTGGAAGTATCGAATCATGAATGTGATGTAGATCACATGCCAGAAATTAGCTGAACTGTTGTTGCAGGTCCGAGCCGCGCGGCAGAATCGGAGATGGTGCTGTTGTTGCAGATATCGACTTCTGGGGCAGCAGTGAGTTCGTGGATTGTCCTACCTGATACGCGTTGTGTCCGGCGTTGCCACGCCGGATGCGGCGGCTGCGGCTCCTTATGGATGACGCTGCTCGACCCAGGCGTCAGCCGGGACCGCCGGATGGTGACCCGCACGCCGGGCCGCCGGAAGGGACGAGCACGTGAACAGAAAACCCTTGCGTCGCATCGCTTTCGGACTCCTACTAGCGACGGCCGCGACGCTGATCCTGGCGGGACCAGGGTGGTCGGACCCCGGTAGCGGTACCGGCAGCGCCGAATCCCTGTCCGCCTCCGGTGCGGCCGCGATCCCGCTGCCCAGCTCGCACGGGGTAGGTGCGCTGGCGGCGGCCGTATCGCAGACCGGAAAGCCCTATGAGTGGGGCGGCACCGGCCCGTTCGCCTGGGACTGCTCCGGCCTGGTCCAGTGGGCGTTCCGGCAGGTCGGCGTCAACATTCCCCGAACAACCTGGGAGCAGGCCAGAGCCGGCGCGCCCGTCCCGTTCTTCGCGCTCTCACCCGGCGACGTGGTGGTGCTGAACACGGACGGCTCGCACGTCGGCATCTACGCGGGCCTCGGCCAGATCTTCAACGCCTACGACTGGGGCGTCCCCGTCGGCCTCAGCCCGCTGCGCCAGTTCGACATCTACGCCATCCGCCGCTTCTAGCCGCACACCCGTTGATTTCCCGCAGATCGAATCGCATGCGAATCGATCTGCGGGACATCAGAATGTGTGCGGCTCAGTGGGTGTCTTCGACGAGGCTGCGCAGCAGCGGGGCGTACTGCGGGTTGGCCAGCGCCGAGGCGAACTGGGCGACCAGGTAGTCGGCCGGGTTGCCGGTGTCGTACCAGCGGCCCTGGATCACCTGGCCGAAGACCGGGTTGTCGGCGGCGTGCACGTTGATCGCGTCGGTCAGGTAGACCTCGCCGGAGTGGTGCTCGTACCAGGCCTTGGTCTGCGTGCGCAGCTCGTCGATGATGCCGGGGGTGACCACGTAGCCGCCGATCGCGGCGAAGTCCGACGGCGCGTCCTCGGGCTTGGGCTTCTCCCGCAGGCCGGTGATGCGCAGCAGCCCGTTGCCCTGGTCGTCGGCGACGACCGGCACGCCGTAGCGCTGCGACTCGGCCGGGTCCATCGGCATCAGCGCGAGCACCGGGGCGCCGGTGGCCTCGTAGGCGTCGATCAGCTGCTGGGCGCGCGGCACCTCGGCGACGAACACGTCGTCCGGCCACAGCACCAGCATCGGCTCGTCGCCCAGATTGCGGGCCGCGTTCAGGACGGGGGTGCCGTTGCCGTAGGGGCCGTGCTGGTCGAGGTAGGTGATGTGGCCGAGCCGGGACAGTTCGCCGACCTCTTCGACCGCGTCGGCGTATGCGGTCTTGCCGTCCGCGCGTAGCTGCGCCACCAGGGCCGGGTTGGGCCGGAAGTGGTCCTGGATCAACGATTTTCCGCTGCTGACCACGATGGTGATGTCGGTGATGCCCGACGCGACCAGCTCGCGGACCGTATGTTCGATGACCGGCTTGTCGCCGACCGGCAGCATCTCCTTCGGGATCGCCTTCGTCAGCGGGAGGAGCCGGGAACCGATACCGGCGGCCGGGATCACGGCCTTGCGGATCTTCATGGGTCCGATCATCACACATGAAGCTGGGCCGCAAGGGCGGTCCCCGTGCTTCGTCAACTGTTTACCGAAACCGTGTAGTGCGCCGACGCGGGTGATATCCGCCCAGGTCGTGGGCTGGTTGTCCGTTCAAGGTGGGATCGCCGCCGGTGCTCGGGAGCCGTAGATCTCTACAGGAAACCAACAGCAAGTGCGCAGTGATCGCCCAGCGTCGGGACCTGCCTGGATCTGTCGGTGGTTCGGCGTAGATTTCCCTGACGTGAGCACTGATAAGGCGACCGTCGCCGAGATCCTCGAGCAGCTCGAACCGCTGGATGTGCGGGCCAGGGCCATGTTCGGGGAGTACGGCCTGTACTGCGACGACAAGCTGGTCGCCTTGATCGCCGACGATCACCTGTTCGTGAAGCCGACGGCGGTGGCCGCCGACTATGCCGAGGAATCCTGGCTGGCGGCACCGTATCCCGGTGCCAAGGATTACTACCGGGTGCCTGCGCCGCGGCTGGCGGATTCGGCCTGGTTGGGGGAGTTCGTGCAGCGCACCGCCGAGGTGCTGCCGGTGCGGGTGCCCAAGTCCAGGAAACCCTCGGCGAAGCCACGGTGAGCGAACAGCATCCATCGACGCGCGCCGACGCGCAGAGCACCGCTCGGCGCTGGGTGCTGCACATCGATATGGATGCCTTCTACGCCTCCGCCGAACAACTGACCCGGCCGACCCTGCGCGGGCGCCCGGTGCTCGTCGGCGGCACCGGCGGCCGCGGTGTCGTCGCGGGCGCGAGCTACGAGGCGCGGGTGTACGGCGCGCGCTCGGCGATGCCGATGCACATGGCGCGCAGGCTGGTCGGCGTCACCGCGGTGGTGGTGCCGCCGCGCGGCATCGTCTACGGCACGCTCAGCGGGCAGGTGTTCGACGCGCTGCGCAGCCGCATCCCGGTGCTGGAAACGCTGTCGTTCGACGAGGCGTTCGGCGAACCCGCCGAACTGGCCGGCGCGACGGTGGCGGGAGTGCAGGAGTTCTGCGAGGAGCTGCGGGCGGTGGTGCGCGAACGCACCGGACTGACCGCCTCGGTGGGCGCGGGCACCGGCAAGCAGCTCGCCAAGATCGCCTCCGCGCTCGCCAAACCCGATGGGATACGGGTGGTTTCGGCCGTCGAGCAACCAGAGATGCTGGCCGCCCTGCCGGTCCGGAAGCTGGGCGGCATCGGCCCGGTGGCCGAGCACAAGCTGCGCTCGCTCGGCATCGAGACGGTCGGTGCGTTCGCCGCGCTGCCGGAATCCGAGGCCATGTCGATCCTCGGCGGCGCCGTCGGCGCGGCGCTGCACCGGCTGGCGCGCGGCATCGATGACCGGCCGGTCGCCGAACGCAACGAGGCCAAACAGATCAGTGCCGAAACCACCTTCGAGACCGACATCGTCAACCTCGCCCAACTACGTCCCGCCATCGAATCGCAGGCGGCGGCCGCGCATCGCCGCCTGATCAAGGACGGGCGCGCCGCCCGCACCGTGGTCCTCAAGCTGCGCAAATCCGACATGAGCATCGTGACGCGCTCGTTCACCCTGCCGTACGCGACCGAGGACCTGGTCACGCTGACCACCGCCGCCCAGCGCTCCGCGATCGACCCGGCCGAGCTCGGCCCGATCAGGCTGGTCGGCGTCGGCTACGGCGGACTGTCCACCGTGCGGCAGGAATCCTTGTTCCCCGAACTCGATCAGGTGCCCGTCGCCGTGGACGGCGACTGGGAGCAGAGCGTGACCCCCGAACCGGTCGCGGCCGTGGAGCCCGCGCCGGTCGCCACCGCGCTGTCCAGCCCGCTCTGGCACCCCGGCATGGACGTCGAACACTCCGAGCACGGCCACGGCTGGGTGCAGGGCGGCGGCTACGGCGTCGTGACCGTGCGATTCGAGACCCGCTCGACCGGCCCCGGCCCGGCCCGCACCTTCGCCGCCGACGATCCGAGCCTGACCAGAGCCGATCCGCTGCACAGTCTGCGGTGACCGGGCCAGCGAACGGCTCGACATCGCCGAGCCCACCGCGTACGTTCGCTGCCGACGACATCAGTCCGTCCCGTGTGGGTCCACGCGGTAGTCCTCTGTGCCGGTAGCCTGGGAGCTCGTGCAGCGCCGCCGGTCGGGTGGAGGCTGCCATTGGTGGACATGACACGGACCTACTCGAACGCAAAGGACGAGCAGTTGAAGCTTCGTAAGACTGGACGCATCGCGATCGCCGGCCTCGCCGTCGTTGCCGCGCTGGGCATGACCGCATGCAGCAGCGACAACAAGGACAGCAAGCCCGCCGCCAAGACGTCGACCAGTGCCAGCGCGTCGGCGTCGACCAACACCGCGAACCTGCCGCCGATCCCGACTGTCGCGGAGCTGAACACCGCACTGGCCCGCGCGCTGGACCCGGCGGTCCCGGCGTCGGAGAAGCTGGACGGCGTCCAGGGCGCCGACGCCGACCCGACCCTGCCGGACCGTCTCTCCCAGGCGGCCAAGGGCGCCGACGTGAAGATCGAGGTCACCGACGTCTCCAACTTCGGCGACAGCGTCAACGCCAAGGCCAAGTTCATCGTCAACGGCCAGGAGAACATCGTCGACGTTCCCTTCGTCGCCGACAACGGCAAGTGGAAGATCCAGAAGTCCTGGGCCTGCGCCATGCTGACCAACCTCGGCCAGACCTCGACGGCCTGCGGCTAGCTCGTTTCGTCGCGGCCGACCCCCGGGTCGGCCGCGGCAACGGCCTGTTTGTCCGGTATCGCACGGTCCCGAATATGCAGGCCGAGTGAGTGATTCAAGCTTCGATAGCTGGGACTCTGTGTCATCCGATGATTTCGCGCTAGCATCCAGCGTCGTGACTGTCAGTGACGCTGTGCGCGAATCCGCCCAACCGTCGGCACAGCGGGGGGACCAGCAGGATCCGAGTGCGCGCCACGCCGCGGCTCGTCGAATCCGGATGCTGGCGATCGTCAGTGGGATCCTCGCGATCCTCACCGCGGTGTCGATCCCGTTCTTGCCGGTCCGCCAGGACCAATCCAGTGTGGCGTGGCCGCAGGCGGCCGCAGTGACGTCGGTGACGTCGCCGCTGATCACCTACGCGCCGCTGAATCTCTCGGCGCAGATTCCGTGCGCCGCGTTCGCCGCGCTCGCGGATTCGGGCGGCGTTGTGGTGTCCACGATTCCGCGCCAGTCACCCGACATGGAGCACTACGGCTTCGTCGTCAAGGTCGTCCCCGACACGGTGGATCGCCCGGGCCGGGTCGACGTGGTGTCGCGCAACATGCTGCTGTGGTCCGCGCCGCTGAGTGCGGTCCGCGATCGGTCCTGCACGGTCGGTATCGAGATGGGAACACAGCAGACCACGGTGTCGGCACCGGGTTTCACGGACTCGGACAAGGTGGTCTCGTCCGACATCCGCCCGCAGGTTGTCGGTGTCTTCAGCGATCTGACCGGCGCGGCCCCGTCCGGGTTGAACGTGAATGTCCAAGTCGATTCCCGTTTTTCGTCGTCACCGACAGCGCTCAAGCTGGTCGCGATGGTGCTGGCCGTGTTGGCCACGCTTGTTGCGTTGGTGGCGCTGTACCGCTTGGACAACCTCGACGGCCGAAAGTCCCGGCGGTTCCTGCCGACTCGCTGGTGGCGGTTGCGCCCGGCGGACTATGTGGTGTTCGCGACGCTGCTGGTGTGGCACTTCATCGGCGCCAACACCTCCGACGACGGCTACATCCTCGGGATGGCTCGGGCCGAGCGCAGTTCCGGATTCATGTCGAACTACTACCGGTGGTTCAGCGTCGACGAGGGGCCGTTCTACACGCCCTACACCGACATGATCGGGTTGCTGACCCATGTGTCATCGGTGAGTCCGTGGGTTCGGTTGCCCACCTTGATAGTCAGTGTCATCGCCTGGTGGGTGATCAGCCGCGAACTCCTACCCCGGCTCGGCGCTGCCCTGCGTGACAACGCGGTCGTGATGTGGACCAGCGGACTGGTGTTCCTCGCGTTCTGGCTGCCCTACAACAACGGCCTGCGCGCCGAACCCTTTGTGGCGCTCGGCGTAATCCTTACCTGGGCCTCGGTCGAACGGGCCATCGCAACGCGGCGGCTGCTGCCCTATGCGCTGGCGATCGTCATCGCCGCGTTCACCTTGACCTGCGCGCCCTCGGGCCTGATCTGTGTCGGCGCGCTTGCCGCGGGCGCCCGAACCATGATCTCGGTGCTCGTGCGGCGGGCGAAGACCTCCGGTTATCTCGCGCTGCTTTTGCCCGTGCTTGCCGCCGGGGTCGTAGTGCTGACAGTGATCTTCGCGGATCGAACCTTGGCCGGTGTGCTCGAATTCAGCTACGTGCACAACAGGATCGGGCCCGGCGACGGCGCCTCGTGGTTCCTCGAGTTCCTGCGCTATCAGTATCTGCTGCAGCCCAGCGGCGACGGCTGGCTGACCCGGCGGTTCGGCATGTTCATGATGCTGCTCGGCCTGGTGGTCTGCGTGGTCACCATGCTGCGCCGTGGTGGGCACGTGCCGGGGACCGCCGCCGGCCCGTCGCGACGTCTCATCGGTATCACCGTCGCCGCGATGGTGCTGATGATGTTCTCCCCGACGAAGTGGATCCATCAGTTCGGCGTCTTCGCCGGGCTGGCCGCCTGTGTCGCGGCGCTCACCGCCGTCGCGATCAGCCCTCGCGTCACGCGCCCGCTGCGCAACCGTGCGCTGTTCGCCGCGGCGGTCTTCTTCGGGCTGGCGCTGACTTTCGTTGGCGCCAACGGCTATTGGTGGGTGTCGGCCTGGGGTGTCCCGTTCTGGGACAAGGCGCCGATGCTCGCCGGCTTCGGGCTGTCGACCTTCGCGGTCGGTCTCTCGGCGCTCGCGCTGGCCGTCGCGGCCTGGTTCCATATTCGCCCGGAGACCCAGCCGCGTCCCGACTCGGTGCCGGGCCGGATAGCGGGCACCCCCGTGCTCGCCGTCGTCGCGGCCGTCATGGTGTTGTTCGAAGTGCTGTCGATGGCGAAAGCGGCGGTGGCACAGTATCCGTCGTATTCGAACGCCCAATCGAACCTGTCCGCGGCCGTTTCCGGCGGCTGCGGACTCGCGGATCAGGTGCTGGTCGAGACCGATCCGAACGCCTCGGTGCTGAGCCCGCTGACCGGTGATCCGGCGACGGCGCTGGCCGGTACCGGCTCGACCGGTTTCACCCCGAACGGGGTGGCCACCGACCTGACCTCCGACGAGATCGAATCCACCACCGGCAAGGCGAATTCCGTCACCAGCTCCGATTCCGGCGAGCCCGCGGATCCGAAGGCCGGTTCGAAATCGCCCGGTTCGGAGACCGGCACGTCGACGGGTGCGGGGATCAACGGCAGCAGCGTCCCGTTGCCCTTCGGCTTGGATCCGGCGACCATCCCGGTGCTCGGCAGCTATCGGGAAGGCACCCAGGAGCCTGCCGAGCTGACGACCGGGTGGTACCGACTTCCCAAGGACAGCAACGGAAGTCGTGGCCCGATCATCTCGATCGCGGTCGCCGGCCGGATCCGGCACGTCGACAGCGACGGCATCGTCCACCCCGGACAGGACCTGCACCTCGAGTACGGCCGCGCCGCGGTCGACGGCACCGCCGTCGCGCTCGGCAGTGTGGACCCGATCGACATCGGGCCGTCACCGACGTGGCGCAACGTGCGGGTTCCGTTCGACCAGCTGCCCGGTGACGCGGACGTCGTCCGAATCGTCGCGAGCGACAAGGATCTCGGCAAGGATCAGTGGCTCGCGGTAACCCCGCCGCGCGTGCCACAGACGAAGACCCTCAACGATGTGGTCGGTTCGCGCACGCCGGTCCTGCTGGACTGGGAGGTCGCGATGACCTACCCCTGCCAGAACCTGGCTCCCACCCACGCCGGCGTCGCTGAACTGCCCGGCTACCGAATCCTGCCGGATCGCAACGGTGCAACCATCACCAACCTCTGGCAGGCGCACGATGGCGGCGGTCCGCTCGGCTGGACCCAGCTGCTGTTCACCGCCCGCGCGCTGCCCGCGTATCTGAAGGATGACTGGGATCGGGACTGGGGATCGATCGAGCAGTATCTGCCGCTCGACCCCAATGCACAGACGGCGAAGGTCACCATCGATCAAACCCAGCGCTGGGGTACCTGGACCCCCGGTCACATCAACACCGACTGGTAGCGAGCTCTCGGCCATACAGGTTGGCGCGCAAAGCTATACGCGCTCCGACCCGGCGGCGGATGCGGTGCTTCGAGCATCGCGATGGGTACGCCGCGCACGCAACAGGGCGTGCGCGGTAAAGATGGCCAGCGCCGTCCAGATGAGGGCAAAGCCTGCCCACCGGGAGGCAGGCATGGGTTCGTGGGCAACCGCGACTCCCCAAGCCATCTGGAGGGCCGGAGTGAGGTACTGCAACAGCCCCATGGTGGACAACGGAACCCGTTGGGCCGCAACAGCGAACAACAACAGTGGAACCAGCGTGACCGGCCCGGTCGCCAGCATCAGCGCGGCATGCCCTGCGCTGGAACCGAATTCGCTGCGCCCGGTGACCGCGAGCACGATGACGAAGACCAGCGCGAACGGCGCGGCGACCACCCCTTCGGCGGCGATACCGCGCAGTGCGTCCAGCGGGATCACCTTCTTCACCAGTCCGTACGTCGCGAACGAGCCGGCAAGCACCAACGCGATGGCCGGCGGCCTGCCGTAGTCGACGGTCAGCACCGCCACCGCCGCCGCACCGAGCCCGAGCGCCGCCCACTGCGCTTTCGCCAGTCGCTCACGGAAGATCAGCACGCCGAACGCGACGGTGACGAGCGGGTTGATGAAGTACCCCAGCGCGCACTCCACCACGTGCCCCGACGTGACGCCGTACACGTACACACCCCAGTTGATCGCGATCGCCGCCGACGCCACCGCCGCCAGCCGCCAGATCCGCGCGCCGATGCCGCGCAGCTCGCGCAGCCGCCCGGACACCATCAGCACCGCGAGCACCACCAGCAACGTCCACAGGATCCGCTGCGCGACCACCTCGGCCGCGCTGGCGAACGCCAGCAACCCGAAGAACGCGGGGAACAAACCCCAGAGGAAAAACGCGCTCGTACCGAACGCAACACCCGGGATAGACCTGCTCCGCTGCACGCTTCCGACGCTACTTCTCACGTAGCCTTGCGGTCATGTCGACAACCGTGCAGGCTTCGCGCGCCACCGGACTCACCGCGGCGGAGGTCGAGCAACGTCGCCGCGACGGGCTCACCAACGATGTGCCGGACCGAGCCAGCCGCTCGGTCCGCGACATCGTCAAGGCGAACGTCTTCACCAGGATCAACGCCCTGCTCGGCGTGCTGTTCATCCTGGTGCTGGCCACCGGTTCGATCATCGACGGCATGTTCGGTCTGCTGATCATCGCGAACAGCGCGATCGGCATCATCCAGGAGGTCCGCGCCAAGCGCACCCTGGACAAGCTGGCCATCGTCAGCCAGACCAAGCCGACCGTGCGTCGCGACGGCAAGGCCGTCGAGGTGGCGCCGCGCGAGGTGGTGCTCGACGACTTGATCGAGCTCGGCCCCGGCGACCAGATCGTGGTCGACGGCGAGGTCGCCGAGGCCGCGCAGCTCGAGATCGACGAGTCGCTGCTCACCGGCGAGGCCGACCCGATGGACAAGCAGGTCGGCGCGGAGGTGATGTCGGGCAGCTTCGTGGTCTCCGGCAGCGGCTGCTACCGCGCGACCAAGGTCGGCAAGGACGCCTACGCCGCCAAGCTGGCCGACGAGGCCAGCAAGTTCACCCTGGTGAAATCGGAGCTGCGTAGCGGCATCGACACCATCCTGAAGGTGATCACCTACCTGCTGATCCCGGCGGGCCTGCTCAGCATCTACAACCAGCTGTTCTCCAGTAAGGAGTCGTGGCGGCCCGCGGTGAGCGGCATGGTCGCGGCGCTGGTGCCGATGGTGCCCGAGGGCCTGGTGCTGATGACCTCGGTCGCGTTCGCGGTCGGCGTGGTGCGGCTCGGCCGCCGCCAGTGCCTGGTGCAGGAGCTGCCCGCCATCGAGGGCCTGGCTCGGGTGGACGTGGTGTGCGCGGACAAGACCGGGACGCTCACCGAGAACGGCATGCGGCTGTCCGACATCAAGACCCTGGATTCCTTCGAGGACAACGACGTTCGGCAGGCCCTGGCCGCGCTGGCGGCCGACGATCCGCGCCCGAACGCGAGCGTGCAGGCCATCGGCGAGGCGCTGCCGGACAACCCCGGCTGGCAGCGCACCGCCGTCGCGCCGTTCTCCTCGGCCAAGAAGTGGAGCGGCTGCTCCTACGGCGAGCACGGCGACTGGCTGCTCGGCGCGCCCGACGTGCTGCTCGACCCGAACTCCGAAGATGCCAGGGTCGCAGAGGAACTCGGCTCCTCGGGGCTGCGCATCCTGCTGCTGGCCCGCAGCGATCGCCCGGTCGACGCGGCAGACGCGCCCGGCACCGTGCGCCCCGCCGCGCTGGTCGTGCTCGAACAGCGGGTCCGGCCGGACGCCAAGGAAACCCTCGAATACTTTGCCAGCCAGAATGTTTCGATCAAGGTGATCTCCGGCGACAACGCCGTCTCGGTCGGCGCGGTGGCCGCCTCGCTCGACCTCACCGGCGGCGACCACGCGGTCGACGCGCGCCAATTGCCCGAGGACCGCGAACAACTCGCCGACGTGCTCGACCGCGAGACCACCTTCGGCCGGGTCCGCCCGGACCAGAAGCGCGCCATGGTGGCCGCCCTGCAGTCGCGCGGGCACACCGTCGCGATGACCGGCGACGGCGTGAACGACGTGCTCGCGCTCAAGGACGCCGACATCGGCGTCGCGATGGGCGCGGGCAGCCCGGCCACCCGCGCGGTCGCGCAGATCGTGTTGCTGGACAACAAGTTCGCGACCCTGCCGTACGTGGTCGGCGAGGGCCGCCGGGTGATCGGCAACATCGAGCGGGTCTCGAATCTGTTCCTCACCAAGACCGTCTACTCGGTGCTGCTCGCCTTCCTCATCGGCATCGCGGGCGTCGGCTCGCAGATCTTCGGCTACGACCCGATCGGCTATCCGTTCCTGCCGCGGCACGTCACGATCGCCGCCTGGTTCACCATCGGCATCCCGGCGTTCATCCTCTCGCTCGCGCCCAACAACGAGCGCGCGCGCAGCGGATTCGTCCGGCGCGTCATGCGATTGGCGATCCCGTCCGGTGTGGTGATCGGCGTCGCCACCTTCGTCGCCTACCTGATCGCCTACGCCGGTCCGGACGCCACCGCGCAGCAGAAGGAACAGGCGGGCACCACCGCGCTGATCACCCTGATCATGATCGCGGTGTGGGTGCTCGCCATCGTGGCCAGGCCGTACGTGTGGTGGAAGGTGGTGCTCATCGCGGCCTCGGTGGCCGCTTACATCTTCCTGTTCACCGTCCCGTTCACCCGGCACTTCTTCAAGCTGGATCCGTCCGATGTCGGGCTCACCACGGCCGCATTCATTTGCGGCGCTGTCGGAATCGTGCTCGTCGAGGTCGCGTGGTGGGTGAGCGCGACGCTGCTCGGCGAGAAGGGGAAACTCTTCCCGACCCCCGAATAACGGCGTTTCCTGACAAACTGGACATCTGACCCGGCGCGCCGCGAGAAGCCTTGTGCGAGGCGACCATTCAGTGTTGGAGTACCTTCTCCGAATATGGAGGTACTGCTGCACCAGATCGACGCGTTCGCCGACGCACCGTTCTCGGGCAACCCAGCCGCGGTGATGCCGCTCTCGTCGTGGCTCCCGGATTCGTTGCTGCAACACCTGGCCGAGGAGAACAACCTCGCCGAAACCGCCTTCTACACCGCGGAATTACCGCCGGAGGCCGGTGCGCCGCCCGGCGACTGGCCCGCGTTCCACCTGCGCTGGTTCACCCCGGCGGTCGAGGTGGACATGTGCGGGCACGCCACAGTGGCAAGTGCCGCACAGATTCTGGAGGACATGCACCCCGGCGCCGACCGGGTGAGCTTCTTCACACGCAGCGGTTGGCTGCACGTGGACCGCACCGACGACGACGAATTCGTGCTCGATCTGCCCGCCGTACCCGCCACCGAAGTGGAACCCGATCTGGTGCTGGTCGCTGCGCTGGGCGTCAGCGCCGTGCGTGCCTTCACCGGCACCGACGAGGTCATCGTGGTGGCCACCGAACAGGAAGTCCGCGACGCCGAACCGATCTTCACCGCGTTCCCGCCGTTACCGCGCGGCGCGATCGTCACCGCGCGCGGCGAGCACACCGACTTCGTCTCCCGCTTCTTCGCACCGGGCGTCGGCGTACTGGAGGACCCGGTCACCGGATCCGCACACGCCCAACTGGTTCCGCTGTGGGCGCGCGAACTCGGCCGCACCGAACTCACCGCCCGCCAGCTCTCCCGCCGCGGCGGCAGCCTGCGCTGCGAGCTAGCCGGCGACCGGGTACTGCTCGTCGGCCGGTGCCGCCGGTACCTGGATGGCGTTGTGCAGCTGCCGGACTGAGGCAAGCCTCCGCGACTCGCGCGTGCTGTCACCAAGACTCGCACGCTGACTCGGCGTAGCCGGAATGTGGTTGCGCCGCAATCGAGTCGTGCTCTGTCACCACGGCGCGCCGATCCATTGACGCGGCGTGGTGATTGCGGGCCTCCGCCGGGATGAAGCGGGGATGAAGCATCCCGGCGGAGGTCTGTCCCACAATGTCACGCCCGCGACGGCTCCTGTTCGAGTTCGACCGGCACCGAATCCCGCTCGGGCCGTGCTGGTTTCGACGGCCACCAGACGCGATCGCCCGCCAGCAGCGTCAGCGCGGGCACCAGTACCGACCGCACCAGCAGCGTGTCGAGCAGCACACCGAACGCCACTGTGAAGCCGACCTGCACCATCGCGACCAGCGGCAGCGTCATCAGCACGGCGAAGGTCGCGGCGAGCACCACGCCCGCCGAGGTGATCACCCCGCCGGTCACCGACAGGCTGCGCAGCATCCCGTCTCTGGTGCCGTATCGGGATGCTTCCTCGCGGGCCCGGCTCATCAGGAAGATGTTGTAGTCCACGCCGAGCGCGACCAGGAACAGGAACGTCATCGTGATCAGCGACGAATCGAGGCCGTGAAAGCCGAAGACGTGCTCGAACACGAAAACGCTTGCCCCTAGCGCTGATCCGAACGACAACACCACGGTGAGCACCAAACCGAGTGGCGCGACGATGGACCGCAGCAGCAAGCCGAGGATCGCGGTCACCGCGACCAGTACCAGCGGCAAGACCATCCAGTGATCGCGTTCGGCGGCATGGTCGACATCGAGGTTGGCGGCGCTCGCCCCGCCGATCAGGGTGCCGGGCCCGACGCCGGGCAACGTGCCGCGCAACCGTTCGATGGTCGCGTATTCGGCCGCCGAGTCCGGCGCGTCCACCGGGATCGCCGAGATCTCCGCGTATTCCGGCCCGACGCGCCCTTCCTCGGCGAAGCCGATGCCGGGGTCGGCACGTACCGCCCGCAGCACTTCGGCCCGGAATTCGCTGCGCGCCAATACGGTCAGCGCAAGGCCGCCGCGTTCGGGGAAGTGCTCGGCGATGAGTTGTTGTCCGGCAACCGACTCCGGTGTGGTGATGAAGCGGTCGGTTTGGGCCAGCGAATCGGTGTCGCCGAGCAGGCCGAGCGTCAGGACGGCGAGCACACCGGTGGCCGCCGCGGCGGCGACGGCGGGACGCCGAGAGATGCCCGCGCCCAGTCGTTCCCACCATCCGGCTCGCTGGACGGTGTCGGCGGCGTCCATGCGCGGAATCCGCGGCCAGAAGACCCACCGCCCGCACAGCACGAGCAGCGCACCAGCCTGTCTCGACCGCCGCCGCCCTCACCAAGCCGCTACTGATCCTTCAGGGCGCCCGCGACTATCAGGTCACCGTCGCCGACGACCTCGCCGGTTGGCAGGCAGGCCTCGCCGACCACCCCGACACTACGTTCCGCATCTACGAGCAGGCCGACCACCTATTCTTCTCCGGCGCCGGACCCGTCACCCCGGCCGACTACCAAACTCCGCAACACGTAGACCGGGCCGTGATCGCCGACATTGCCGACTGGCTAGCACAGCACTGACAACCGGACCGCTCGCCGTTGGCTCCCGCGCATCCTTTGTCCTCCCGCGCACGAATCAGCTAGCAAATTCGTGCGCAGCAGGACAGCCGGTGCGCGGCAGGGGAACTGGTGCGCGGCGTCGGCGCTCCGGTGGTGTCAGTGGATGCCTCGCGCTGCGCATCTTTTGTACGGCTGCGCACGAATCAGCTAGCGATTTGGTGCGCGGCAAGACAGTTGGTGCGCGGCGTCGGCGCTGCGGGCCTCACTGGTCCGGCACCGGGCCGTCGTTCGGTCCGGGGAGGGCAACGTCGAGTTGGTCGGGGAGTAGCGGCACCACGCCGAATCGACCGGCTACGGCATCGGCGGGTAGTGCCTCTACCGCGCGGATTCCGTTTTGGGAGGCCAGGTTTCGGAGGCCGTTGAGGGGGCCGCGGAGGACGAGGCCGACGGTGCAGGCGCAGCCGGAACGGAGTCGCGCCGCGGCCAGTGCGGTGATTCGAGTGGCGCGTTCGTCGGGTGAGGTTCGGGGGAGTAGCCAGGCGGCCGACTCCGCGGAAGAGATCGCTGCCGCATCGCCTTCGGGGACCGGGACTGCGACCAAAGGCGTTTGGACCCGGGGGACCGGAACCTGGTACAGCACTTGCGCTATCCGCAGTCCACCGCTGTTCGGCGGGATCTGTTCCGGGACTAAGGGTTCAGTGAACGACACCAGAGCCCAGTGATCGGCGGTATCCGTACCACTGAGTGAATCACGGGCCCGCGCAAGATAATCCGCGACCTGCTCACCCTGCTCCGGCCCGAGCCGATCGGTGAACACCCCCGCCTTACGCGGCGGGTTCAGCACCCCGAGCAACACAATGAACACAACCAGCGCGGCGGCCGCCACCCCCAGGGCGATTCGACCGAGGGGCAGCGTCCGCCGGTCAGGCATTGCGCAGGACGTCCAGCGCGTGCTTCAGATCGTCGGGGTACTCGCTGGTGATCTCCAGCCAGCGGCCGTCCGCCGGATGGTTGAAGCCGAGCGAACGGGCATGCAGCCACTGCCTTTCCAAGCCGAGGCGCTGAGCCAGGCGCGGGTCCGCACCGTAGGTGAGATCGCCGCAGCATGGGTGCCGGATCGCGGAGAAGTGCACCCGGATCTGGTGGGTGCGACCGGTTTCCAGGTGGATGTCGAGCAGGCTGGCCGCCTGGAACGCCTCGACGGTGTCGTAGTGCGTGATGCTCGGGCGTCCGTCGGCGGTGACCGCGAACTTCCAGTCGTTGCCGCGGGCCCGCCCGATCGGGGCGTCGATGGTGCCGCTGCTCGGATCCGGATGTCCCTGCACCAGTGCGTGATACCGCTTGGCCACGGTGCGCTGCTTGAACGCGCGCTTGAGCACCGTGTACGCGTGCTCGGACTGCGCGACCACCATCACCCCGGAGGTGCCCACATCGAGCCGGTGCACGATGCCCTGGCGCTCGTGCGCGCCGGAGGTGGAGATGCGGTAACCCGCCGCGGCCAGCCCGCCGATCACCGTCGGCCCGGTCCAGCCGACGCCGGTGTGCGCCGCGACGCCGACCGGCTTGTCCACCGCGACGATGTCGTCGTCGGCGTAGAGGATCCGCATGCCCTCCACCGGCGCGACCTCGATCGAGAGCTCCCGCTTGGGTTCCGGGAAGATCACCTCGAGCCAGGCGCCCGCGGCGAGGCGGTCGGATTTGCCCGCCGCGATGCCGTCGAGCTGCACGGAGCCTTCCTCGGCGAGCGCGGCGACGGCGGTGCGGGACAGGCCGAGCAGCCGGGACAGGCCCGCGTCCACCCGCATGCCGTCGAGCCCGTCGGGAACGGGCATGGTTCGTGTTTCCCTCATGCAGTGTTCCCTTCGCTGGTGGTCTTGTTCGCGGTGGTCTCGGTCGCCGCGTCGTCGGCCTCGTCGGGCTCGCCGCGCCCGGTGCGCGTCCCGTTCGGCTCGAAGCCGAACACGGTCAGCACCACCAGCAGGATCGCGCCGCAGACGATCGACGAGTCCGCCACGTTGAACACCGGCCACCAGCCGATCGCGATGAAGTCGACCACATGCCCCTGCAACGGTCCCGGCGCCCGGAACAGCCGGTCCACCAGATTGCCGAGCGCGCCGCCGAGCACCATGCCGAGCCCGATGGCCCACCACAGCGACCGCAGTGTGCGACCGATGCGCACCACGCCGACCACCACGGCCGCGGCGACCAAGGTCAGCAGCCAGGTCATGCCGGTCGCCATCGAGAAGGCCGCGCCGGGATTGCGCACCAGACTGAACCGCGCGAAGTCGCCGATGATCGATACCGGCTCGCCCGGATGCAGATTCGCCACGACGATGCATTTGGTGAGCAAGTCCAGGCCGAGCAGCACTCCGGCGATGACTAGTAGGGTCCGCAGCCGCTGGGGCGGAGTCGCTGGTGTCGCCTCCTCGGCGGGGTTTGCTGGGTTCTCCTCGGACGGCGGCTCATCACTCACACGCACCATCATCTCTCGAGCTATCCGACACGTTGTGCGGTGGTCACCCGCAAGTCCCAGCTGACACTCAGGAACCGGTCGTACCCTGATGCTCGTGACGGTGTTGTCTTCCCCCCACATCCCCCGGTTCGCGCGGTCGGGTGTGCTGCTGATAGTGCTCGCGGTCGGCCTGACCGCGTTCGGAACCGGCTGCAGCGGTGGCGCCGAGTCGCGCTCGGAACCCGACAGCACCGAGCCGCTCGGCATCGGCAAGGAAGTGACCGTGCCGATCCCGGCCGCGATCACCACCGTCCTCTCGCCCGGCGACGAGCCGCGCTCGCTGCTGCGCCGCGACTACCCGGCGGGCACCGTGCAGCGGGTGACGCTGCATACCTCGCATCGCATCGCGCAGCAGATCAACGATCAGCCCGCGCGGGACTTCTCCGCGCCCGCCCTGTCCATCCCGATGACCGCGCAGACCGACGCCGACGGCATCGATCTGACGCTGGGCACCGTCACCACGCCGGATCCGTCGCTGGCCAAGGCGCTCACCAAGACCGGCGGCTCGCACGCCGGCTTCGACCTGAGCGACCTCGGCGCGATCACCGCGCTGCGGCTCGAGCCGTCGCCGGACACCTCCAACCCGGCCCGCGCCGCGCTGGAACAGGCCTTCTATCAGGCGGTCTACCGATCCATCGCGTTCCCCGATCAGCCGGTCGGCGAGGGCGCGGTCTGGACGGTGGTGCAGGAGATCGGCGGCGGCGTCACCCTCGAACAGGTCACCACGGCGACGCTGACCAAGCGCGACGGCGACCGGTTGACCATCGAGCTCGATGTCACCCAGCAGCCCAAGTCCGCGGTGTGGAACCTGCCCAACAACGCGGGCAAGCTCGACATCCAGGACTACGTCATGCAGGGCAACGGCACCATCACCGTCGATCTCGGGTTGCCGCTGCCGGTTTCCGGGTCCATCACGGTCGGCGGTCATCAGGGCTACCGCGATCCGCGTAGCGCGAGTGTGCTGCAGCAGACGATCGACACGCAGGTTTCGTGGACGGAGTGAGCCGCGGGCTTGGCCTGGTGCTGGCCGCCGCGACCACCGCGCTCGTCGCGGCGTGCGGATCGTCGAAATCGGCGGCCCCACAGTCGCCGGAATTGCCGCCGCTCGGTCCGGTCGCGGCCGCCGCGCCGGTGACCAGCGCGCCCATCACGAACGCCGACCGATTGCACGACCAGCTGTTGACCAGTACGAATCTGCCACCGAACTTCACCGCATTGCCGACGCGTGCGGAGGTGCCCGCCGGTGCGCAGGGCTCGCCGACCGATCCGGCCGAATGCTCGAAAGTCTTGACCCCGCTGGGTGAGCAGCGGCCAGGCGCGCTGGCCAAGGCGTCCACGCAGTACGCGGGCCCGAACTTCTCCAGCATCGATATCGATGCGGCGAGCTATTCGAATGATGCGGTGGCGTCCGCGTTTTCGGACGTACAGGCGACCTTGCGCCGCTGCACCCATTACGCCGGTGCCGACGCCACCGATATCGCGGTCGACTACCGAGTCGGCGGACTAACCCAGCCGCAAGCCGGTGACGCGGCCACCGCCTTCCAGGTGCGCACCACCAGTGACGGGCTGACGTTACATTCCTCGGTCGCGATCGTGCAGGTCGGCAGCACGCTGGCGCAGGTGGCGGTGACCGCGCCGGAACCGGTCGAGGCCGGGGTGCTCAGCGATCTGACCGCCGCGCAGGTGCGTCGGCTGCAGGGTGTTTCGGGGCCTTGATCAGGGCGGATTCGCCGTACGGCGGCGTACTCCGGGGCTAGGCTCACAGCGTCCGACACATCGCCTCGATGGAGGTTTCTCATGTCTGATGTCAAGCCCATCCCCGACGGCTACCCGGTGGTGTCGCCGGGACTCGCGATCGACGGCGCCGCGGCCGCGATCGATTTCTACAAGCACGTATTCGGCGCATCGGAGCGGATGCGCATGCCCGGGCCGGACGGCAAGGTCGCGCACTGCGAGCTGATGTTCGGCAATTCGCTCGTCATGGTCGGCGACCCGTCCGAGGAGATGTCCTTCCGCGATCCGAAGCAGGTCGGCGGCACCCCTATCAACCTGCTCGTGTTCGTCGAGGACTCGGATGCCGCCTTCGGCGCGGCACTGGCCGCGGGCGCCACGGAACTCACCCCGATGACCACCCAGTTCTACGGTGACCGCAGCGGCTCCTTCGAAGACCCGTGGGGTCACCACTGGACGGTGGCGACCCACGTCGAAGATGTTCCGCCGGACGAGATGGACCGGCGGATGGCCGAACACCTCGGCTAGCCGGGCACCACCGAATCGCCGACGACCCGAACGGTTTTCGCGGCCAGCGGCTTGCTGGCCGGGCCGTTGGCGACCGAGCCGTCCAGGCGGTACTTGCTGCCGTGGCACGGGCAGTTGATGGTGCCGTTCGACACCGAGGCGACCGTGCAACCGGCATGCGTGCAGGTCGAGGACAGGCCTACGAAGGTGCCCGCGCTCGGCTGGGTCACCACGGTGTCGCCGACGATCACCCCGCCGCCGACGGGGACGTCGGCGGTCTTGGCGAGCGCGTTTCCGGCGGGCTGATCCGGTCCGGCCGGTGTGCCGTTCGGCGCCGGATTCGTTGCGGGATTCGGTGCGGGAGTGGCGTTTTCCTTGCCGTAGGTGGTGCACGCGCTCAGTGCCGCCGCCGCGACAACGGCGCCCGCGCTCGCCGCGACCATGCTGCGGCGGGTGAAGACCGATTCGTCGTTGGTCATGTGGTCGATCTCCGATCAGAAGGTGAGGCCGTTGTTCTGGAAGAACCAGAGCGACGAGGTGAGCCAGAGCCCGGTCAGTGCGGCCAGGACCAGGCCGCCCGCGACCGGGATCACCCAGCCGGGCAACCCTTTTCGGGTGAGCAGCAGCATCTTGGCGACGAACGCGCCATAGAAGAAGCAGCCGAGCAGCGAATGCAGCAGCACTCGGGTGTCGTACTGCTGAAAACCCAAGGCGTACAGGCAGTGCACCGCGACCGGGACACTCACCAGCACGGCCAGCCTGCCCGACCAGACGTGCGCGGTGCTGATCCAGGACGGCGCGTTGACCGGCAGCTTGCCGTACATCGCCAGCGCGGAAACGAATTGGAACAGCGCGAGCAGGAAGGCGACGGTGGCCAGCCACGCCTTGACCGCCTGCGGGCCGGAGAAGCCCGCGATGTTGACGGAAAAGGCCGATGGCTCATGGGTTTTGGCGTAGACGCCGAGTAGCACCGACACCGCGGCGCCGACGAGCAGCGGGATCGCGATGGCCGCGACCGTCGTCGCGCTGGGCTGCGGCCGCCCGATGGGCGCCGTCTCTCGATCAGCCGACACTGTCACCACCACTTACCTTGTTCGCAGTTATCTTCTTGCCGTTGACGATTGCCGTCGCGTCGGGTGTCAGACCGGGGGCCGGGGAGGTCGCGCCGTCGGCGGCGCGCTGGACGCCGGTGACGTTGCCGTTGGCATCGACGATCCAGCTCTGCCGGGCGCCGCCCTCGGTGTAGACGTAGAGCCCGGCGGGCGATTGCACCGGCGCGGTGGTGAATTCCCACTTCTTCGGGCCGAGCCACAGCGTGCCGGTGACCACCTTGCCGTCGTAGCGGCCGTCCAGTTTGGCGTCGTTCTTCCCGGTCAGCTGTAGTGCGCCGGCGGCTGCGCTGCCCTGCAGCCACGACTCGACAGACTTTCCGTCACAGGCGTAGGCGATCGCCTTGTCGCCCTGGACGGTGATCGACAGGGTGATCGGAGCACCGGTCGCCAGCGGGATATTGCCGACGTAGTCCGCTTTCGGCGGGAACTGCACCGGAGCGGGCGCGGCACTCGTCGGTGCGACAGTGGTAGTCGGCGGTGCGGCAGCGGTGCTGGTCACTACCGCCGGCGTATTCGGTTTCGCCGCCGTCGGTTCGGTCTCTTTGGACATATTGACGACGAGCAGGACAATGCCCAGCACGGCAACCGCCGCCAGGGTTATCCACGGCCCGAGACGTTTCATAGGATCTCCTCGATGTACGGCCGTCGGTAGACCGGCCGAAGCGATCCCCGAACTTCAGGCTGTGCTGGTATCGCTCTTCGCATTGTCAACGGGGCAGGGCACCCGGCGGTTCAAACGGACATTCATGGCAACCAAATATCGGCGTGTCGATCGAATGTGTCGGAATGTCTATTGCCCGCGCGGCATTGCTTCCAACAGGGAGAACCGCTCGTCACAGGCAATGGTTCGCGCCAGCGTGAAATCCGCCGCCGCGAGCAGTTCGGCCCATTGGCTTTCGGCGCGATCCGCGCCGCCGGCGAGCACCATCATCTCGATATCGTCGAATTTGGCGTAGTGCGGTTGATTGCCCGCCGGGACCACTGTTTCCGCGATCAGCAAGGGGGCATCGGCCTGTCGGATTACCGAGAGCGCGTCCACCACCTGTGCGTCGGTGAAGTTGTGCAGGCAGCTCTTGATCAGATAGGCGTCGGCGGTCGGGACCGCGATCGCCGACGTTCTCGAGTCCTGGGAGCAGCGTCTCGGCAGTCAACGCTTCGACGAACTGTGGGCAATACTCGTCGATCTCACCGGCGAGACTGCGGCGCTGCCCACTTTGCCCGAGATCCGTTCAGCAGCTCGCTGATTCGGATCCGGCTCGTGCGTCGGGTGGTGAGTGCTGTGCTTTGTCACCGTTCGAGGCGAGGGGACTCGGATAGGCTCGGCGCGTTCGATGGTGGCGATGTGGGAGGTCTTCGGGTGGCGGAGCGGGCGGTTTCGGTCGACGGGCTGCGGGATGAATTGCGGAAGCTTTCGGTGCTGAAGGGGGCGGCGCCGGAGTTCGATCCGGCGGATGCGCCGGAGAGTCCGATGGAGTTGTTCAGCGAATGGTTCATGCTGGCGGTCCGGTCCGGGGTGACCGAGCCGCATGCGATGACCTTGTCGACGGTCGACGCGGACGGACGACCGTCGGCGCGGGTGCTGATTCTGAAGGATGTCGACAGCGCGGGTTGGCATTTCGCGATCAGCACGCTCAGTCGGAAGGGGAGCGAGCTTGCCGCCCACCCCTTCGCCGCGCTGACGTTCTACTGGCCGGAGCTGGTGCGTCAGGTGCGGGTCAGCGGGCCGGTGGTGGCGGATGCGCCTGCGGTGGCCGCAGCGGATTTCCTTGCGCGGCCTGATGGTTCGAGGCAGATGGCATTGACTCGTCGGCAGAGTCAGCCCTTCGATCGTCTCGGAGAGTTGGACGAGGCGCTGGAACTTGCTCGCCAGGAACTGGAGTCGGCACCGGATCTCGTGCCGGACGAGTGGCAATCGTATGCGGTCCGCCCGGATGAGGTCGAGTTCTGGCAAGGGGATCCGCAACGCCGCCACCAACGTCTCCGTTACTCGGCCGCTGGTGACTCCTGGTCGCGGACCCGCTTGTGGCCCTGACCGTTTCGTTCGTGGCAACTTAGCTGGGCGTTGAGGTGGCGGCTAGCGTGCGGGCTTCGGGGACAGTCAGTTTCGAGCCTGCGGTGTGGGCGGCGGTGAAGGCGGGTTCGCCTAGTGCTGCTCGGATGATGGTGGTTGGGCGGTCGATGTCAGGGCGCTCGGCGGGGAGTAGCGGGATGCCGTTTGTTTCGCGGACGGTTTGGGCTGCGCCGAGGAGTTGGGCGGCGGTGTCGAAGTCGCCGAGGGATGCGGCGGCCGAGGCGAGGGCGGCTAGGGCGAAGGTGGTGTCGCGGGGGCTTCGATGCGTTGGGCGCCGTCGAGGGCGGTCAGCGAGATGGCGAGGGCGGCGGCGGGGTCGCGTTGTTCGAGGATATAGCCGAGTTCGACCTGGAGCATCGGGATGAACAGTGGCGTTTCCTCGCCGTCGGCGGGGGCGAACACCAGTAGTTCGTGCAGGATTTGTTCGGCGACTTCGGGTTTGCCGGTGCGGCGGGCCGTGAACGCTAGGACGATCGAGGCAAAGATGCGGCCGGAACTGTAGCCGTGTTCGGCGACGACACGCATGGCCTGTTCGGCGAGGGTTTGGGCGCGGTCGAATTCAGTGTGCTGCATGGCAATCCAGCCGAGCCAGCACAGGTGGGTGCACACCTGACCCCAGAGCTCCAGCTCCTGAGCCAAACCCAATGCCTCCGTGTGGATGTCGGTGGCCCCGGATAGATCGCCGGTGAGTTCGGCGAGACCGCCGAGCCATTCGGCGGCTTGCAGCCTGCCCCAGCGGTCATCGATTTCGGCGAACAGCCGGGCGGCGGCGCGGGCGTGGAGTTCGAGGGCGGTCAGATCGACCCGGCTGTGCGAGGCCTGCGCCAAAGCGACGTGGCCGAGTGCGATGCCCCAGCGGTCACCGAGCCGTTCGCAAACTGGAAGTGCCTTGTGTACAAGAGTTTCCAGCTCGGATACGTCGCCCGACTCCAGTGCGGAGAAGGCAAGGAACAGCTCCGCACGGGCGCGCCCGGCCGGGTCGTCGACTGTGTCGTACACGGCCGCGATTTCGCTCCGTCTGGTCGCGCCGTCGGTGAATTCACCCTGCTGGAACGTGAATCCAACCCGCCAGGCGAGCGCAGGTGCCCGCAGCTGTGCCGACCCGCCCAGCGCCAGCGCGGCGTCGAACCAGCGCCGCGCCTCGGTCAACCGTCCACGCAGCAGCCAGTACCAGGCAAGCGCATTGACCAGCCGCAATGCCTCGTCCGCGGCCCCCGCCCGCACGAATCCATCCAGCGCCACACGCAGATTCGCCGCCTCCGCATCCAGCCGCCGCAACCACCGCTGCTGATCCGCCCCGTGCAACTCCGGCGCCGCCCGCTCCGCCAGCGTCAGGTAGTACCGATGATGCGCACGATGCACCCCATCGAACTCACCCGCCTCCGCCAGCCGATCCAAACTGAACGCCGCAACCGACTCCAGCAGCCGATACCGCCGCCCCGCAGCCTGCACCAGCGACCGATCCACCAGCCGCGCCACAACATCGGCGATCGTGGACTTGTCGAGACGCAATGAGCTGCCGAGAGCAGATCGAGTGAGCGAACCCGCACCGATATCGTCGAACCCATCTGCGGCGCAAACGACTTCGGCAGCATGGAGGGTGCACCCGCCCGCGTGCACAGCCAACCGCCGCAACACCGCCTGCTCAGTCTCGTCGAGCAGCTCCCAACTCCAGTCGATCATCGCGGTGAGCGTCTGCTGTCGCGGCGGCGCACCACGGTGACCGGTGGCGAGCAGCCGGAACCGGTCGTCGAGACGAGCGACCATCTCGTGCACACCGAGCGCGCGCACCCGAGTCGCTGCCAGTTCCAACGCGAGCGGGATGCCGTCCAGCCTGCGGCACAGCGTCGCGACCGGCTCGGCAGTGTCGGCATCGAGGACGAAGTCGCGGGCGCTTGCCCGAGCGCGGGTAACGAAAAGCTGTACCGCGCTGGATTGTTCGAGATCGGCGGCGTCCGTGTTCGGCGCGGGTACCGCGAGCGGCTCCACCGTGACGACGTCCTCACCGGGCAGCCGCAGCTGTTCGCGACTGGTCGCCAAGATGTGCAGGTTCGGTGCCGCGCCGAGGAGCAGTTCGGCGAGATCGGCCGCGTGTTCGACGACGTGTTCGCAGTTGTCCAGCACCAGC
Source organism: Nocardia sp. CA-128927 (assembly GCF_050955855.1). Taxonomy (NCBI): domain Bacteria; kingdom Bacillati; phylum Actinomycetota; class Actinomycetes; order Mycobacteriales; family Nocardiaceae; genus Nocardia; species Nocardia sp. CA-128927. Next base: position 3,398,513 of record NZ_CP192087.1, read on the forward strand.
AGCAGTTCCTGCTCGGCGAGCACCTCGCACAGCAGCTCGGTCGGATCGGCACCGTCGGCGGCGCGAACGCCGAGCACCTGCGACACCGCGTCGACGAGGAAGGTCCCACCGTCGGCCGCGGTCGGTTGCAGCGGCGCCAACTCGACCAGCCAAGTGCCATGCGGGAATCGGTCGGTCAGCGCGGCCGCGGCGGCCAATGCGAGCCGGGTCTTGCCGACCCCGCCGGGACCGGTCAGCGTGACGAGCCGGGCATCACCGACAGCGCGACCCAGCTCGGCGAGATCCGTAGCGCGCCCGATGAGTTCGGTGCGTTGCGCGGGAATGTTGGTACTGCGCCGCCGCAGTACGGTTTCCGGCCGCGGCGCGGCGAGTTCCAGCTCCTGACCGAGGATCGACCGGTGCAGCGCAACCAGTTCGGGACTCGGGTCGAGCCCGAGCTCATCGGCCAGTTGCCTGCGCAGATCCGCGTAGCTGTCCAGCGCTTCGGCCTGACGCCCCGCGCCATACAGCGCCCGCAGCTGGGCGGCGCGAAGTCGTTCGCGCAGTGGATGTTCGGTGACGATGGTGGCGAGTTCACTGGCGACGTCGCGGTATTCGCCCAGCGACAGGCGCGCCTCGGCCAGCTCCTCCACCGCGACGAGCCGCTGCTCCGTCAACTGCGCGATAGCCGGTTGCGCGAAGGCGGCATCGCGGAAGTCCGCGAACGCAGGGCCGCTCCACAGTCCGAGCGCCTCGCTCAGCACCCGGGCTCGATCCTTCGGCTCGGTCGTCTCACGCGCGGCCGCCACCAGCGCGCGAAACCGGAGTGCGTCGACATTGGTGCAGGCAAGCCGGTAACCGGGCGGCGGCGAGACCACCAGATCGCGTCCACCAGGCTCGGCGTCTTCCAGCGCCCGGCGCAGCTGAGACGCCTTGGCAGCCAGGGTGCCCGTCGGATTGCCGGGCGGATCATCGGCCCAGATGTCGTCGATCAGCCGATCGCCCGACACCGGTTGCCCGGCGTTGACCAGCAGGTCCGCCAGAAACGCGCGCACCTTGGTACCAGGGATCGGTACGGATGTACCGGAATCCGTCCAGACCGCCAACGGACCGAGCACACCGAAACGCATACCGGCAGCTTAGCGACGGCCCTGTCCAGCGGAAACGCACCGTAAACAAACCGGAAGGTGCCCCGGCGAGAGTTGGTGACAACGCGGAACCAACCCACCGAAAGAGCCCGACATGAAACTCACCACCGTCCTTACCGCTGCCGCCCTCGCCGCGACCGCCCTGCTGACTGGCTGCGGATCCACCGACGAGGCAAAGCAGCCCGGCGCCTACGCCGACGTGAACGGCCTGCACATGTACTACGAGGTGCACGGCACCCCGACCGATCAGCCGCCGCTGGTCCTGCTGCACGGCGCCCTGTCCGGCATCGGCACCGACTTCGGTCAGCTCATCCCGGAACTGTCCAAGACCCGCCAGATCATCGCCGTCGAACAGCAGGCGCACGGCCGCACCGCCGACATCGACCGCCCACTGCGCACCCCGCAGATGGCCGAGGACACCGTGGCACTGCTGCACCAACTCGGCGTGCAGCGCGCCGACATCCTCGGCTACAGCATGGGTGCCGGTGTCGCCCTGCAGATTTCGCTCACCCACCCGGAACTGGTGCGCAAGCAGATCCTGGCCGCGGGCGGTCTCGACGCCGGCGCGATGCACCCAGGTCTGCTCGACGGCCTCGCCGAACTGAAACCCGAACAGCTGCACGGCTCACCGTTCCACAACGACTACCTGACGAACGCCCCTCGCCCCGAGGACTTTCCGCGTTTGGTCGCCAAGGTGACCGAACACGATCAGAACGCCAGCCCCGTGTTCCCGTCCGACGCGGTGCGCCAGATCAAAGCACCCACCGTCACGGTGATCGGCGATTCCGACATCATCCGACCCGAGCACGCGGTCGAGATGTTCCGCCTGTTCGGCGGCGGCGTCATGGGCGACACCCCCGCAGGTCTGCCGAACGCACAGCTGGCCATCCTGCCCGGCACCTCGCACATCACCCTGGTGCACCGCCCCGAACTGCTTCTGCCGATCATCCCGGCCTTCCTCGACGCCCCCGCCAAGGACGCCCGATGACCGACCACGACCGGTTGCGGGTGGCGCTGATCATCGGCAGCACCCGCACCGGACGATTCGGCCCGACCGTCGCCGACTGGTTCGCCACGCGCCTGCGCCGCCGCGATCTAGACCTGGACCGCATCGACCTCGCCACCGCGAACCTCCCCGACCAACTCACCGGCCACGACGAACCAACCCCGCCCACCGTGCAAGAACTCGGCACCCGCCTCGCCGCCGCCGACGCCTTCGTCGTCGTCACCCCCGAATACAACCGCAGCTTCCCCGCAGCCCTGAAGAACGCCATCGACTGGTTCGACACCGAATGGGCCGCCAAACCCGTCACCGTCATCGGCTACGGCAGCGACACCGAAGGCGGCCACGCCGCCGCCCACCTACGCCAGGTATTCGCCGAACTCAACGCCGTCCCCATCCGCCGCACCCTGACCATCACCAAAGCCTGGCAACGCTTCGCCGCCAACGGCACCTGGCCCCGCCCCGACCCCGACCTGGAAGCCACCGCCACCGTCCTACTCGACCAACTCCTGTGGTGGGCAACGGCCCTAAGAGAGGCCCGCACCACCACCCCCTTCGTGCCCTAACGAGCCATTGCTACGCCCGTAGCGAAGCGCTACAGTCGTAGCATGACAGCACTGCCCGCACGTGATCTGCGCAATCACACCGCAGAGATCTTGCGACGCGTCGAAGCCGGTGAAGAGATCGAAATCCTGAAGGACAACCGTCCGGTCGCGAAGATCATCCCGCTACCTCGGCGGCGGCAGTGGATTCCCGCGTCGGAGATAGTCAAGGAACTGACCCGGCTGGGACCAGATACCACCGGTTTGCGCGAAGAGTTGCGAGAGACCTTGAGTCAGACGACGGATGAGCTGCCGTGGTGAACGCTGAGCAGGCGCTGGCTGATACCTCGGTATTCATCGGGCTGGATGCGGGGCGCTTCGATCCGGCACAGATCGAAGGTTACGAGTGGGGCGTCTCGGTGATCACGCTGGGCGAACTGCGCCTCGGCGTGCTCCATGCGACCGATCCGGAATCGGCGGCGCGACGACTGTCGACATACCAACTCGCACAACGATTCCAGCCGTTGGAGGTAGACGAGGAGGTCGCCGAACATTGGGCGCTGCTCGTCTCGCGTTTGCGGTCGGCCGGACGCAAGATACCGATCAACGACAGCTGGATCGCGGCGACGGCCATCGCTCACAACATCCCGATCGTGACGCAGGACGGCGACTACGACGCGATGCCGGACCTACGGATCATCAAGCTCTGACGCAGCAGGGTGGCGGCAGACCCGGCCCCCCTCAACACCGTGGTAGCCGGGTCTGCCGCTGTGGGGTTACCCCCTGGCGATCGCTTCGGAAACATCGGGATCGGTCAGGGTGGGGTTGGGGGACTGTGGGATTCAGCAGGTTTGGTGTGGTGTGGGGAGGTGATGTGCGAGGAGGAAGCGCATCAGGTTTCGTTGGATTTCGATGCCGTGATCCTGTTGCAGGAGGCCCGCGCCGATTGCGTGCTCGGCGAGCACAGGGAGGGTGAACTGTGCGAGTTCGCATCCTCGGGGACTGGCGTAGTGCTCGACGGTGAGTGGGATCGGTAGGCCCGGGCCGAGAGCGAGAATCTGCACGTCGGTGGGCAGTGTGGGCACCGAACCCGGGTCGGCGAGATTGTCGGCCGCGAGCCACTGGGCCAGATTGCTTCGGCCGATGACGATGTTGCTGATCTCGTCGAAGAGGGTCTGCAGGAAGTAGGTCGGCATCGGGCGGGCCCGTGGGCCCATCGCGTCGATGATCACCTGGCCCTCGGGTTTGGTGCGATACGGTGCGCCCGCCATCGGGGCGATCGCCGCGTACAGGTCGGGGTAGGTGGCGCCGAGATTGGTGGTCATCGCGCCGCCCGCGGAGTATCCGCCCAGGTAGACGCGGGAGCGACCGAGCTGGAACTCGTCGATCAGCGCGGTGGTGATGCCCGCGATGATGGACGGCTCGCCCTGACCGCGTTGCTGATGCGCGGCCTTGTCCCAGTTCCAGCACAGATTCTTGTCCGCCGCCCGATCCTGTATGGGATAGGCGAGCACGAAACCCATCTCGTCGGCGACACGAGTGAGCGAGAAGCCGCTGGGCTGCGGGTGCGCGATCGGATCGTCACAGCCGTGCAGGTACACCATCAGCGGTTTACCCGCGGCCGCGCCGGGCGGCACATGCAGGTAGTAGCAGCGGGTGCCCGCGCCATTTGTGAAGCAGCGCTTGTCGATCTGGGCTTGCGCCCCCGGCGCGCCGGACAGTAGGCAGGCGGCGATCAGCAGGAAGGAGCCGAGGACGGCGAAGAGGCGAAGCACGATGACTCGCACACCACAAGTTTATCCGCGCGCGGATCTCCGCACACGCCCTCGATTCCCTGGGCGACGGACCCGTCCCCTCATCGCCATTACGGGTGGCCGGGTCCGTCGCGGGGCGGGGGCTACCCGCGGGCGATGGCCTCGAACACCTTGGGATCGACCAAGGTAGAGGTATCGCCCAGCTCGCGCCCTTCGGCGATGTCCCGGAGCAGGCGGCGCATGATCTTGCCGCTGCGCGTCTTCGGCAGCTCCGGGACGAGATGGATTTCACGTGGACGGGCAATGGGGCTGATCTCGTGCGACACCGCCGATTTCAGTTCCTTGATGAGCAGATCACCTGTGTTGGTCGCGCCTGCGGTGAGGATGACGAAGGCGACGATGGCTTGTCCGGTGGTGTCGTCGCTTGCGCCAACGACCGCGGCCTCGGCGACCGCGACATGCCCGACGAGCGCGGATTCGACTTCGGCCGTGGAGATTCGGTGGCCGGACACGTTCATCACGTCGTCCACCCGACCCAGCACCCAGAGGTCACCATCGTCGTCGAGCTTGGCGCCGTCACCGGCGAAATACCAACCGGAGGCGGCGAATCGGTCCCAGTAGGTCTCCCGGAAGCGCTGCGGGTCACCCCAGATCCCGCGCAGCATCGACGGCCACGGCTGATCCAGCACCAGCAATCCGGCCGCGCCGTGGTCGAGTTCGGCACCGTCGTCGTCGACCACCTTCGCCGAGATGCCCGGCAGCGCCGCCATCGCCGCGCCGGGCTTGGTCGCGGTGACACCGGGCAACGGCGAGATCATGATCGCGCCGGTCTCGGTCTGCCACCAGGTGTCCACGATCGGAGTGCGGTTGCCGCCGATGACTTCTCGGTACCAGCGCCACGCCTCCGGATTGATCGGCTCGCCCACCGAACCGAGCAGCCGCAGCGAGGACAGATCGTGGGCGTCGGGGATCTCACGGCCCCACTTCATGAAGGTGCGCACCAGCGTCGGCGCCGTGTAATAGACGCTGACGCCGTACTTCTCGATGATCTGGAAATGCCGGTGCTCGTCCGGCGAGTTGGGCGTGCCCTCGTAGACCACCTGGGTGGCCCGATTGGCGAGCGGCCCGTAGACGATGTAACTGTGCCCGGTGACCCAGCCGATATCGGCGGTGCACCAGTAAACGTCCTGTCCCGCTTTGTGATCGAAGACGTTGTGGTGCGTATAGGCGGCCTGCGTCAGGTATCCGCCGGAGGTGTGCAGGATGCCCTTGGGCTTCCCAGTGGTGCCGGAGGTGTAGAGGATGAACAGCGGATGCTCGGCATCGAACGCCTGCGCCTCGTGCTCGGGCGACGCATCGGTGACCGTGTCGTGCCACCACAGATCGCGGCCCTCGGTCCACGGCACGTCGATGTTGGTGCGGCGCACCACGAGCACGTGCTCGACGGTCGGATGCACGCCGCCCAGCGCCTCGTCGACGGCCGCCTTGAGTGGCGCCGCCGTCCCGCGCCGCCACTGCCCGTCGGTGGTGATCACCAGCCGTGCCCCCGCGTCGTCCACCCGCTGGCGGAGCGCGGTCGGGGAGAAGCCCGCGAACACCACCGAGTGGGTGAGCCCGAGCCGGGCGCAGGCGAGCATCGACACGATGGCCTCGGGCACCATCGGCATGTAGATGGCGACCCGATCACCCGCCCGCAACCCCAGCTCGGTCAGATAGTTTGCCGCCCTTGACACTTCGTCACGAAGTTCGCCATAGGTGATATCGCGTGAGTCGCCGGGCTCGCCCTCCCAGTGGATGGCGATCTGGTCACCGTGCCCGTCCAGCACGTGCCGGTCGACGCAGTTGTAAGCGACGTTGAGCTTGCCGCCGACGAACCACTGCGCGACCGGCGCGCCACTCCAGTCCAGAACCTGCGACCAGGGCTGTTCCCAGTACAGCCTGCGCGCCTGTTCGGCCCAGAACTCCAGTCGATCCGCCGCCGCCAGGTCGGACAGTCCCGCATCGGCATTCGCCGTCGCGGCGAAGGCCTCGCCGGGCGGGTAGGACACCGGTGCGGTGTGGTCGCGGGGATCGGTGGTTGCGCTGGTCACGCGATATCTCCTAACAAGAGAACAAGGGGGACAACGACTTACGGGCAGAGATCAGTGCACCACCGCCTTCTCGGCGCCGACACCGGTCAGCGAACGGACCTCCATCTCGGCGGCCTTGGCCGGGTTCTCGTCGGCCTTGCCGAGGAACGTCCCGACGATGCCGAGCACGAAAGCCAGTGGAATGGACACGATTCCGGGGTTGGACAGCGGGAACCAGTCGAAATCCGAACCCGGCAGCATCGAGGTCGCGGTGCCCGACACGGCGGGGGAGAACACGATCAGCACGATGGTCGAGATCAACCCGCCGTACATGCTGAACAGCGCGCCGGTGGTGTTGAACCGCTTCCAGAACAGCGAGTACAGGATCGTCGGCAGGTTCGCCGCCGCCGCCACCGCGAACGCCAGCGCGACCAGGAACGCAATGTTCTGCCCGTTGGCGAGGATGCCGAGGCCGATCGCGATCGCGCCGATCACCACCGCGGTGATCCGGGACACCCGCACCTGCTTGGCGTCATCGACCTTGCCGCGCTTGATGACTCCGGCGTAGATGTCGTGCGCGAACGAGGTCGCCGCGGTGATGGTGAGCCCGGCGACCACCGCGAGGATGGTGGCGAACGCGACCGCGGAGATGACGCCGAGCAGGACCACGCCGCCGAGCTCGAAGGCGAGCAGTGGCGCCGCGGAATTCTGTCCGCCCGCGGCGGCCAGAATCCGGTCCGGTCCGACGATCGCGGCGGCACCGTAGCCGAGCACCAGGGTGAACAGGTAGAACGCGCCGATCAGCCCGATCGCCCACACGACTGATCGGCGCGCCTCCTTCGCGGTCGGCACGGTGTAGAAGCGCATCAGCACGTGCGGGAGACCCGCGGTGCCGAGCACCAGCGCCAAACCGAGGGACACGAAGTTCACTTTCGAGGTGGCGCTGCCGCCGTACTGCGCACCAGGCGCGAGCACGTCACGGGCGGCCACGCCCTTGGTCTTCGACCCGGTCACATGCTCCTGGGCCGAACCGAGAATGTCGGACAGGTTGAAACCGAACTTGGCGAACACCATGACCGTCATCAGCGCGGCGCCCGCGATCAGCAGCACGGCCTTGATGATCTGCACCCACGTGGTGCCGTTCATGCCGCCGACCAGCACATACACGATCATCAGCACGCCGACCACGGCGATCACGATGGACTGCCCGGTCTTGTCGGAGATGTCGAGCAGCAGCGCGACCAGGCCACCGGCGCCGGCCATCTGGGCGAGCAGGTAGAACAGCGACACCGCGAGGGTGGTCAACGCCGCGGCGGTGCGCACCGGGCCTTGCTTGAGCCGGAAGCTCAGCACGTCGGCCATGGTGAATTTGCCGGTGTTCCTGAGCATTTCGGCTACCAGCAGCAGCGCGACGAGCCAGGCGACCAGGAACCCGATGGAGTACAGGAACCCGTCGTAGCCATACACCGCGATCGCACCCGCGATACCGAGAAAGCTTGCGGCAGAGAGGTAGTCGCCCGCGATGGCGATGCCGTTCTGCGGGCCGGAGAAGCCGCGGCCGCCGGTGAAGAAGTCGGCGGCGGTGGCGTTGTTGCGGCTGGCCCGGATGACCACGACCATGGTGATCGCCACGAATACCGCGAAGATTGCGATGTTGGCCGTCGGGTTGCCGACGGTCGCGGCGGCGGCATAGGTGCTGACGTGGTTCACGCGTGGCCTCCCTCGAGCTGGTTGCGGATGGCCGCCGCGCGCGGATCCAGTTCCCGGTTGGCGAACCGGACGTAGAGCGCGGTGATGGCGAAGGTGGAGACGAACTGGCCGAGGCCGAGCAACAATCCGAGGTTGATGTTGCCGAAGACCTTGTGCGCCATGAAGTCGTGCGCGTAGGCGCCGAGCAGCACATAGCTGAGGTACCACAGCAGGAACAGGGCGGTCATCGGAAACGCAAAGCGGCGCAGTCGGGTTCGTAACTCTTGAAAGTCCGGGCTGGCCTGCACATCGATGAATTCGTCTGCACTCGGCGTGCGCCGCGGCGCGGTGCCGTCGAGTTCTGTACTAGTCATGGTCGTCCTAGCTTGTGACATGGCTTACTTGCTCAGCACCGTAGCGAGACGCGCATGAGGAAACGATGATGTGGCGTGGGTCACTCCGGGAAGGCGGCCGATTGTGCGGTGAACGGTCGGTGTGACACGACGAGCGGTCGCGGTTCGTTCGGCGACTCAGTTCGAGCGCAGGCTGCGTTCGCGGTCGGCGCCCATGCCCAGGCGTTCGGGGGCGTGCATGCGGACGAAGATGCGGCCGACCCGTCGGGCGCCCGGGCCTCGAGTCACCTTGCTGACCAGCACCATTGCCGCGAATGCCAGTGGGACGCTGATTGCCGCCGGATAGCTGAGCAGTGCGGCGGGCCACCCGGCTGCTACTTCATCGGACAGGCCGCCGGTTACCGACACGACCGTCGCGCCACCCGCTGCCAGCCCGCCCGCGATGAGGCCTGCCGCCGCGCCCGCCGCGGTGAGTCCGCGCCACCAGATGCCGAGTACGAGCAGTGGGCACAGGGTCGAGGCGGCCACCGCGAATGCGAGACCGACGGTGCGCGACAGGTCCAGCGAGGCCACTGTAAGCGAAAGGGTAAGCGGCACAATGCCTGCCACCAAGGCCGCCGCCCGGAAGTCGCGAATTCGCCCGCGCAGCATGTCGGTACTGAGCACGCCCGCGATGCTCACCAGCAGTCCCGATGACGTGGACAGGAATGCCGCGATCGCGCCCGCCGCCACCAGCGCGGCCAGCAGTTGCCCCGGCAGTCCACCGACTACCGAGCCGGGCAGCAGCACTACCGCGGCATCGGAGGTTCCGGTGATCAACAGCTGTGGCACGTACAAACGCGCGAAAGCTCCTAGCAGCACAGGGAATAGGTAGAACAGTCCGACGAGTCCGATCACCGCCACCGCGGTCGCTCGCGCGGCTCGGCCGTCCGGATTCGTGTAGAAGCGCACCAGTACATGCGGCAGGCCCATGGTGCCGAGGAACGTCGCGATGATCAGCGAATACACCTGGTACGTAGGGTGTGTGCCGCCGAAGCCGCCACCGGGCTCCAGCCATCCCGCGCCGTCCGCGGGCGCACCGGCCACCACTGGCACGGCGGCTCCTGCCTCCAGTACCAGCTCGGTGCCTGCCGATAGTTCGTGCGTGCCCGGCGGCAGCAGCACCTGACCGTTCACCTCGCGGTCGTCGAGCTTCCCGGTGATCGAAACCTGTTGTGTCGCAGCGACCTGCACCACCACATCGGTTCGTACATCCACCACCGTGCGCTCGGTGACCACCGGGGGAGCAGGCGCGCCGAGTTGCTGGTCCTCGGCCAGGAAATGCCCGAGCAGCACCAGCGCCGGAATCGCCACCGCCGTCAACTTCAGCCAGTACTGGAATGCCTGCACCAGCGTGATCGACCGCATCCCACCGCCCGCCACATTCGCGATCACGATGGCCCCCACCGCCGCCGCACCCACCCAATCGGGCACGCCGAGCAGCGTGTGCAACGTCAACCCGGCCCCTTGGAACTGCGGAATCAGATACACCGCACACACAAGCACCACCACCGTCGCGGCCAGCCTGCGCAATCGCACCGAGCCCAAACGGAATTCGGCGAAGTCGGGGACCGTGTAGGCGCCCGATCGTCGTAGCGGCGCCGCGACGAAAAGCAACAGCGAAAGGTATCCCGCTGTGAACCCCACCGGATACCACAGCGCGTCCGCACCGTACTTCGCGATCAACCCGGCAACACCGAGAAAGGAAGCAGCCGAAAGGTATTCACCGGATATCGCGGCAGCGTTCCATCCGGACCTGACACTGCGCGAGGCCACGAGGAAGTCAGATGTAGTGCGTGCCAAGCGAACTCCGTAGGCACCGATCGCGACAGTGGCCAGCGCGGCGAACAGCAACGCGAACACCGTCAGCAACGGCACCGACCCCGCGGTCATCTCAATCCTCGGCCAGGTCGAGGAAATCCTGCTCGTTGCGTTCGGCCAGGCGGACGTACAAGCGCCCGACGAGGTACAGGAGCGGATACACCGCGACGCCGAGCAGCAGCCAGGGTAGTCGGACGCCGAGTACGACAGTCGAACCGACCGTGCCGATGCCGAAAAAGACTGGCAGCGAGCAGAGTACGACGACGGTGACCAAGCCCAGTCGTAGCGCGAGACCGAGTTGGGCGCGGATCAGGCCACCGATCAGTGCTTCGCCGATCTCGGTTTGCTCGGCTACTTCCATTCGTGTGCGCACTCGCCGCGCGCCACGCCGTTCGGACAGCACGACGCGTTGCCGGGCCGGACGGTGCTGTGGTCCGGTCATTGGCCGGTCCACTGTTGCCGCGGTCCGTGCACCAGACGCTGTTTCAGCTCGCGCACCTGTCTCCGACTGACCGGCAGCTCCACCGCCGCGGTATTGCCGTCGGCGCGCAGGCACACCACCGTTCCGGTGCCGACAGTGCGCAGGCCGGTCACCAGCCGCAGCGCGACCAGGTAAGAACGGTGCACACGGAGGAATCCCGCGTCCTGCCACCGGGACTCCAACGCGGACAACGGAATCCGCACCAGGTGGGATCCGCCGCTGGTATGCAGTCGTGCGTAGTCGCCGTCCGCCTCCACCCAGCTGACACTCGACCGCGGCACCAGCGTGGTCACCCCACCGAGCTCGACGGGAATGACCTCACTCGGATCGGCCCGTGGCTCATCGACAATAGGAGCCGGTGTGGCGCGAGTGGCGACGATCCGGCGCACCGCCTCAGCCAGTCGCGCCTCACGCAACGGCTTCAGCAAGTAGTCGACCGCGCCGAGATCGAAGGCCGCCACCGCCCGATCATCGTGCGCCGTCACGAAAACCACCGCGGGCGGGTTCGCGAACTCCGACAGGATGCCCGCCAGCTCCATCCCGTCCAGTCCCGGCATGTTGATATCCAGAAACACCGCGTCGACCGGATGCGCACGCAACACCCGCAGCGCGGTGGTCGCGTCGGCCGCATCATGGATCTCGCCGACCCCCGGCTGCGCGCGCAACAGATACACCAGCTCATCCAGAGCAGGCTTCTCATCGTCGACAGCCAGCACCCGCAAGGTCCCGGCCGCATTATCGGTGGTCCGCGTCACAACCGCTCCATCGTAAACACCCGACCCCCACTCCCGACCCCGATCCCCGACGCACCCCGGTTAACCGCGTCGAGTGGCACATGATGGAGAGGTCCTCTCGGCGTTTGCCGCAGCCATGTGCCACTCACGACCCCCTCGCGGTTCCATCGGGAAAGCAGCGCGCTGGCCGACGGTTCAGTCATTCACGATTCCACTTCACTGGCCAACGCTTGGTCGTGCGCAATGGGCGCGAGGTTCCATCGCTGGCGGCGGCGTGTGCCGAGCACGTGCTGCCGCATTCGAGCGTGCGCGACCGGATGACGCGCGACTGGCTGCGGCGATCGAGGCCACCCCGGCGTGGGTGCGCGACCCAAAGCTTGGTCTTGCGCAATGGCGCGATGTTCCTGCGGTTCACTGCCGTCGTTCGCTCACGCCTGGATGCCCGCGCGGAACTTCGGGACGCGGAGGGAGACCTTGGTGCCCGCGCCGGGGGCGGTTTCGACGATGAGGCCGTAGTCGTTGCCGAAGGCGGCGCGCAGGCGGTCGTCGACGTTGGCGAGGCCGACGTGCGCCGATTCGCCGGAACCGGCCGGGCCGCTGCCGGTTTCGATGGCGTCGAGTGCGCCGGAGCGGAGCAGTTCGGGGTCCATGCCGACGCCGTCGTCTTCGACGCTGATCAGGCAGTCGGTGCCCGCGTCGGTGGCGGTGATGCTCACGGTGCCGCCCCGGGTGGCGCCCGCGAGACCGTGCCGGACCGCGTTTTCCACCAGGGGTTGCAGCGCGAGGAAGGGCAGCACTACGCCGAGGACCTCCGGCGCGATCTGCAGGCGCACGTCGAGTGCGTCGCCGAAGCGGGCGCGTTCGAGGGCGAGGTAGCGCTCGATATTGCGCAATTCGTCGGCCAGCACGGTGAATTCGCCCGCGGCGCGGAATGAGTAGCGAGTGAAGTCGGCGAATTCGAGGATCAGTTCGCGGGCCCGGTCCGGGTCGGTGCGCACGAACGAGGCGATGGTGTTGAGCGCGTTGTAGATGAAGTGCGGACTGATCTGGGCACGCAACGCGCGCACCTCGGCGCGGTCGAGCCGGGCCCGCGAGGCATCCAGCTCGGCCAATTCGAGCTGCCCGCAGGCATACCGGGCCACCTCGGCCACCGCCCCCAGCCACCCCGGCCCCGGCTGACCGGTAGTCACCACGCCGATCGCCCCCGCCACCCCGGTGCTGTCGATCAACAGCGGCTGCGCGATGAGCGTGCGCCCCGCGTGCTCACCACTACCGGGCCCGGCAACCAGCACCGGCCGCTCCCCGGCGACGGCCCGCTTGGCCGCCTCGGTGAAGTGCTCCGCGAGCTCGGCATGCGGCCCGTCCCACGCGAGCAGCGTCCCGTCCGGGTCGGCCACGCCGAGCGCCTCCGCCCCGGTCAGCACCCGCAGATGGGGAGCGGACTCCTGCGCCGACTGCGCGGTAAGCCCGCGCCGCAACGGAATCGCCGCCAACGACGCCGTATGCAGCGCCGAGTGCACCGCCCGCTCGGCAGGCGTGGTCACCACCCGCCGAGTCCGCGGCCAGATCACCAGTGCCCCGGCAATCAACGCCGCCGAGACGAGCAGCGCGACAACAGTGGTCGTCATCGCAGCCCCGCAAACCGGCAAACCAGCAGTGCGTTCATGCGCCGATTATCGCGTCCACCGCGAGCCACCTACAGGCGCGCCAACCGACTTGACGTACGTTGCACCCTCTTGACGCATGCTGCGGCACACGTAAAGAGCACGCAACGTACGTCAAGTCAGAACTACCGCCTGGCAGGTGGCGCGCCCTGGTACGGGTCGACTCGGAATTCGACCGAGCCGGGCTCAGGGATGTGAGCCGCGCCGACGGTCATAGTGGCGGTGAAGCGGCCGAGGCCGGGGTGGAACAGGGCGGAGTAGCCGCTGTTGCCCCAGTATCCGGGCCCGTTCGCGGTCACCGTGAAGTCGCCGGTCTCACCGGTTTCGACATTGCGCCAGTTCAGGGTGAGCGACAGGTGGCAGCTGCCCACGCCGAACATGTTGGTCGCCACGCTGAACGCCGCGTGCTCCGGATAGGCGTTGCTCGTCACGGCGGAGCTGACCTGGGCGACGCAGAGGCCGTCGGTGAGCGAGTAGAAACTGTCGAACTGGTCGACGATCTGGGCGGCGGCGGGCGCTGAGGTGGCGACCATGGCGGCCACGGCGACGGCGGGTACGGCGGGAATAGCGAAGAGTGCTCTGAGCGAATTCATCAACACCTCGGCAGGTTTGGGAAACACTCGATCTCCTCGACTATGCGCCTTCCGCCGGCTGATATCCCCGATTTGATGCCCTCGATTTCAGGGGCACCCGGACCTACAGTCGAGCTATGACAGCCGGTTACTCCGGAACGCCATTGGCCAAGAAGCTGGGCATCAAGCCAGGTCACCGGGTTGTGCTGCGACACCGGCCGCCGGGGTGGCAGATTCCCGATCTCCCCGCCGATGTCGAGATCGTCAGCGCCGGAACCCCCGACGTGATGCTCGCCTTCTATCGCACGCATGCGGACCTGGCCGACGAAGCGCCGAACCTGGCGGCACATCTACCGCGCGGCAGCGGGCTGTGGATCGCCTGGCCGCGCAAGGCAGGCGGACACGTCAGCGACATCGCCGAGAACGATCTGCGCGAGCTGCTACTGCCGGTCGGCGTCGTCGACGTGAAGGTCGCCGCGCTCGACAATGATTGGTCCGGTTTGAAATTCGTCTGGCGGAAGCGAACTTGACCGTGTGTGTCGTTGGCGACTCCTGCGCGTGGCTCGAGTACGCCAGAGTAGGGTCAACCGGTCCGCGCTAGACGTCACTCGCGGAAATCAGACAGCTCCAGGGCGACTCGCCAGACGCGCCGGTGATCTTCGCCACCGACACGCCGGGCCCTCCTGGGACGTCTCGATGCGCGCCGCGCGCCTCGGAAAAAATGTCATACCGACGTGCCTAGAATCGCTAGGCCAACCCCCGTCGAGACCTTGGGAGGAAGGACCGTCTTGGCCGCCTCGTCCGGATCGTTCGTTCACCTGCACAACCACACCGAGTACTCCATGCTCGACGGTGCGGCCAAAATATCGCCTCTGTTCGCGGAGGCGAATCGGCTGGGGATGAACGCGGTGGGGATGACCGACCACGGCAACATGTACGGCGCGTCCGAGTTCTACAACTCGGCCAAGAAGGCAGGCATCAAGCCGATCATCGGCATCGAGGCCTACATCGCGCCCGCCTCCCGGTTCGACACCAAGCGCATCCAGTGGGGCGATCCGAGCCAGAAGGGCGACGACGTCTCCGGCTCCGGCGCCTACACGCACATGACCATGGTCGCCGAGAACGCGACCGGTCTGCGCAACCTGTTCAAGCTGTCCTCGCTGGCATCGCTGGAGGGTCAGCTCGGCAAGTGGGCGCGCATGGACGAAGAGATCATCGCTCAGTACGCCGAGGGCATCATCGCCACCACCGGCTGCCCGTCGGGCGAGGTGCAGACGCGATTGCGCCTGGGCCACGACCGCGAGGCGCTGGAGGCCGCGGCCAAGTGGCAGGAGATCTTCGGGAAGGACAACTTCTTCCTGGAGATCATGGACCACGGGCTGTCCATCGAACGCCGGGTCCGCGAGGGTCTCATCGACATCGGGCAGAAGCTCGGCATTCCGCCGATCGCGACCAACGACTGCCACTACGTTACCAAGGACCAGTCGACCAATCACGAAGCGCTGCTGTGCATTCAGACCGGCAAGACGCTCAGTGACCCCACCCGATTCAAGTTCGACGGTGACGGCTACTACCTGAAGTCCGCCGAGGAGATGCGCGCGCTGTGGGACGCGGAGGTGCCTGGCGCCTGCGACAACACCGTGGCCATCGGCGAGCGCGTGCAGTCCTACGACGACGTGTGGGCGTTCAAGGACCGGATGCCGGTGTTCCCGGTGCCCGAGGGCGACGACCAGAACTCGTTCCTGCGCAAGGAGGTCGACCGCGGGCTCGCGCGCCGGTTCCCGGACGGCGTGCCCGAGGACTACTACACCCGCGCCTACTTCGAGCTCGACGTCATCAAGCAAAAGGGTTTCCCCGCTTACTTCCTCGTCGTCGGTGACCTCGTCACGCACGCGAAAGAGGTCGGCATCCGGGTCGGCCCCGGCCGTGGTTCGGCGGCCGGTTCGCTGGTCGCCTACGCGCTCGGCATCACCAACATCGACCCGATCCCGCACGGCCTGCTGTTCGAGCGGTTCCTGAACCCGGAACGCCCGTCCGCGCCCGATATCGATATCGACTTCGACGATCGCCGCCGCGGTGAAATGGTCCGCTACGCGACCGAGAAGTGGGGCAGCGACCGGGTCGCCCAGGTGATCACCTTCGGCACCATCAAGACGAAGGCGGCGATCAAGGACTCGGCGCGCGTCCTGTTCGGTCAGCCCGGTTTCGCCATCGCCGACCAGATCTCGAAGGCGCTGCCGCCGCCGATCATGGCCAAGGACATCTCGGTGGCGGGTATCACCGACCCGGACCACGAGCGGTACAAGGAAGCCGCCGAGGTCCGCGAACTCATCGGCAACAACCCGGATGTCGCGAAGATCTACGAGACCGCCCGTGGCCTCGAAGGCCTGATCCGCAACGCCGGCGTGCACGCCTGCGCGGTGATCATGTCCTCCGAGCCGCTCACCGACACCATCCCGGTCTGGAAGCGGGCCCAGGACGGCGCCATCATCACCGGCTGGGACTACCCGTCGTGTGAGGCCATCGGCCTGCTGAAGATGGACTTCCTCGGCCTGCGCAACCTCACCGTCATCGGTGACGCGATGGAGAACATCAGCGCCAACCGCGGCGTCGATCTCGACCTGGACACGCTGCCGCTGGACGACCCGGCCACCTACGAATTGCTGTCCCGCGGTGACACTCTCGGCGTCTTCCAGCTCGACGGTGGCCCCATGCGCGACCTGCTGCGCCGCATGCAGCCGACCGGCTTCAACGACATCGTCGCGGTGCTCGCGCTGTACCGGCCCGGCCCGATGGGCATGAACGCGCACAACGACTACGCCGACCGCAAGAACAACCGGCAGCCGATCTCGCCGATCCATCCGGAGCTCGAGGAACCGCTCAAGGACATCCTCTCGGAGACCTACGGCCTGATCGTCTACCAAGAGCAGATCATGTTCATCGCGCAGAAGGTCGCCTCCTACTCCATGGGTAAGGCCGACGCGCTGCGTAAGGCCATGGGTAAGAAGAAGCTCGAGGTGCTGGAAGCCGAGTACAAGGGCTTCCACGCGGGTATGACCGCCAACGGGTTCTCCGAGGCCGCGGTGAAAGCCCTGTGGGACACCATCCTTCCGTTCGCCGGTTACGCGTTCAACAAGTCGCACGCCGCCGGCTACGGTCTCGTCTCGTTCTGGACCGCCTACCTCAAGGCCAACTATCCGGGCGAATACATGGCCGGACTGCTCACCTCGGTCGGTGACGACAAGGACAAGGCCGCGGTCTACCTGTCGGACTGCCGCCGCCTGGGCATCACCGTGCTGCCGCCGGACGTCAACGAATCCGAGCTGAACTTCGCCTCCGTCGGCAAGGACATCCGGTTCGGGCTCGGCGCGGTGCGCAACGTCGGCGCGAACGTGGTGTCCTCGATTATTGCCGCGCGCAAGGAGAAGTCGAAGTTCACCGACTTCTCCGATTACCTGAACAAGATCGACGCGGTCGCCTGCACCAAGAAGGTCACCGAATCCCTCATCAAGGCGGGCGGATTCGACTCGCTGGAGCACCCGCGCAAGGGGCTGCTGCTGATCCACTCCGACGCCATCGACGCGGTGATGTCCACCAAGAAGGCTGAGGCGATCGGGCAGTTCGACCTGTTCGGCGGGGTGGACGCGGACGAGTCGGTTTCGTCGGTGTTCAACGTGAAGGTGCCCGACGACGAGTGGGAGTCCAAGCACAAGCTGGCGCTCGAGCGCGAGATGCTCGGCCTGTACGTGTCCGGGCATCCGCTCAACGGCGTCGAGCATGTCCTTGCGGCGCAATCGGATACGCAGATTCCGGGGATCCTCGAAGGTGACATCAAGGACGGCACCCAGGTGACCGTCGGCGGCATTCTCGCCTCGGTGAACCGGCGGATCAACAAGAACGGCCTCGCGTGGGCGTCGGCGCAGCTGGAAGACCTCGCCGGTGGCATCGAGGTGCTGTTCTTCCCGCAGTCGTACTCGGTGTTCGGGCACGACGTGGTCGAGGACGCGGTGGTGCTGGTGAAGGCGCGCGTATCGGTGCGCGACGACCGGATCTCGTTGATCGCCAACGATCTTGCCGTGCCCGACCTGTCGTCCATCGGTGTCGCCAAGCCACTCGCGGTGGTCATGTCCACCCGGATGTGCACCCCCGACAAGATCGGCGAGTTCAAGCGCATCCTGTCCCGGCACCCCGGCACCGCCGACGTGCACATCCGGCACGTGGGCGCGCGGGAGAAGACGACGTTGCTGAAACTCGATGACAGCCTGCGGGTTACGCCGTCGTCGGCGTTGATGGGTGACCTGAAAGCGCTACTCGGACCCGGCTGCCTGGCGGTCTGAGCACAGTGCGCTGGACGTCAGGTCCAGCGCACTTTCGGCGAAGGCGGCAGGATTCGAACCTGCGAGGGCAGAGCCCACCAGCTTCAAGCTGGCTCCCTTAGGCCACTCGGGCACACCTCCTCGGTCAGGTCAGTATGCGAGCGGGTGAAGTGTGGGCGGGGCGCTTCGTGGAACATGCGGTGGTCGGGGTGGTTGACGCAAAGATGTCCGGCTAGGTGTGCCTACCCAGGTGATTTTCTGGTAGTGCTGGGCGCGTTCGTGTGCCGTACCCGGCCTTCTCTATCAGTCAGGTGCGCGACGTTGGGGTTCCGGCGTGGTCATCTGGCTGTGGTGGCGTTCCGAGAGGTCGATTCCAGCGGATCTCTGGTTCCAGCGCTGAGAAACTGTTGGGTGCACACCCTTTGTGTCAGCCGCACACCCGGTATAAGGGGTGTGCGGCTCACACAGGGGGTGTGTGCGGTTTCCGCTGTGGCCCGTCGGGCCGCGTTCGGAGAGCTCCAGTGTGGTGGAACCTGGTGGTGTGGAGGGGGATTCACAGAGGGTGCGTACCTTTCACAGGGCGTTCCGTTGGCGCCCTGTGAAAGGTATGGGCGCTCTGTGGATCGGTAGGCGAGGTCCGGCGGTGCGGGGTGAGCGGAGATCTGGGTTGCCGGATCAAGTTTCGGACGTTGTTGCCCAGGATCCGCACCTTGTCTCGGGATCCGCACTCGCAATAGGGCCCTAGAGGGATGCAGATCCCGAGATAGGGTGCGGCTGTTGGCGGCACTACGCCCGTTCAAGATCATGGGGAACTGGTGCCGGTGGCCTCTCGCGCGATGCCTGCACCAGTTCCTCATGATCATGAATCGCGTTGGTGATCAGTAGGATCCGCACTCTCTCGGGATTGGCGCCTTGCATGGGGCCCAGAGAGGGTGCGGATCCTGAGGAAGGGTGCGGCGGTCAGTGGACTAGTTCGGGTTGCTTGTCGGGGGACGGGGTGGCGGTGGCGGGGCGGCGGGTGAGGAGTTGTTCCCAGGTGACCGTGCCTAGGGCGGCTATGCCGATTGCGGCGCCGATCCAGGCGATCGAGGCGTAGCCGAGGCCGGCGCCGATGGCTAGGCCGCCGAGCCAGGGGCCGACGGTGATGCCGACGTTGAACGAGGCGACGTTGAAGGCGGGGGCGAGGGTCGGTCCGTTGGGGGCGAGGTTGAAGACTCGGCTGTTGAGGGTGGGGTTGGTGCCGAAACCGAAGGCGCCGAGCAGGAAGGTGAGGGCGACGACGGGGACGGGGTGCTCGGTGGTGAGGGCGAGCAGGACCGAGGTGATGATCAGGCCGGCGATGCCGACGTACAGCGTGCGGATCGGGTGGGCGTCGGCGGTGCGGCCGCCGATGACGATGCCGAGGAAGCTGCCGATGCCGTACACCACCAGCACGATCGGGATCCAGCTGTCGGTCAGGCCGGTCGCCTTGGACAGCAGTGCGCCGAGGTAGGCGAAGGTGACCATCAGCGCCGAGATGGAGAGCGCGGTGGTGCTGTAGGACAGCCACAGGCGGGGATTGACCATGCTGCGCAGTTCTTTTCGGAGGTCCGGCTGGGTTTCCGCGCGACCGGCCGGGATCTTGGCGAGCACGCCGATCATGGCCAGCGTGGACATGATCGCGACCGCCCAGAACGCCGCGCGCCAGCCGAGGTGCTGGCCGATCACGGTGCCCGCGGGCAGGCCGATGACGGTGGCGATGGTGAGACCGCCCGCGACGATGCTCATCGCCTTGCCGCGCGCGTTCGCGGGCACCAGGCCGATCGCGGTGGTGGCCGCGACCGACCAGAATCCGGCGTAGACGAACGCGCCGACCGCCCTTGTCGCGAACAGCACCCAGTAGTCCGAGGTCAGGGCGGCGACGACGTGAGCGCCGACGAACACCGCGAGGAATGCGAGCAACGCGCTGCGTCGCGGCAGCCGCAGTGTCGCGACGGCGAGCACCGGTGCGCCGACCAGCATGCCGAGTGCGAACGCCGAAATCAGCAGCCCCGCTTGCGGAATGGTGACACCGAGGTCAGTAGAGAGCTCGGTGAGCAGGCCGGAGAGCATCATCTCCGAGGTGCCCTGGGCGAAAATGGACAAGCCCAGGATGTAGACAGCGAACGGCATCGGGTACCTCTCTGGTTTTAGATCATTCAGTTCAAAACTGGCACATGGGAAGAGACTGATGTCTCGTGATGTCTTGGGGGACTGGCTCAGAGGGCGTTCAGTGCGGTGGCGGCGATGGCTTGCAGTGCGTCGCGTCCGACACCGCCGCGGGCCGCCACGCGCATCCCCGCAATGGTGGCGTTGATGAAGTGTGCCAGCTCGCGGGCGTCCTTGGCCTTATCGATTTCCCCTGCGCGCCTGCCGCTTTCGAGTACTTGCGTCAGCGCGGTGAGTCGCAGCTTCTGATCGTCGCGCAATGCCGCCGCCACTTCCGGATCGCGCGGCGCGAGCTCGATCATCGAATTGACGACCAGGCAGCCCAGTGGATCGTCCTCCGGGGCGTCCACGACCTGCTGCAGTAGTGTCTGCATCTTCCCCTTCGGTGATTCGTCGCCGTCGAGCATCGCGAAGGTGGCAGTGTTCTTCGTCGTCATGTATCGCCGCAACGCCCGCTCAAACAGGTCATGCTTGCTCGTGAAGGTGTTGTAGATGCTGCTGCGGCCCAGTCCGGTCGCGTCGCACAGATCCTGAGTCGAGGTCGCCTCGTAGCCCGCGGTCCAGAACGCCCGCATCGCGGCATCCACTGCCCGCTCCTCGTCGAACTGCCTCGGTCGCGCCATGTGAAAGACGCTAGCACAGTTTTGAACTGATCATTTCAAAAGTAGGTGATGCAGATAGATGCATCGCAAAGTGATGCTGGATAGCGCATCGATATCGATGTAAGATCTGATGCATGACCAGACGAACCACCCTGACACTGACCGAGCGGGAGGAACGCACCCTGGCGACGCTCAGTGACCGCAAGGGAGCCGAGTGGGTGCTCTTCGAATCCATCGCCGCCCACCTCGGTTACTCCCTCACCCCCGACGCTTCCGAAGCGACCGTGATCCGAGTGCTGATGGCGATCGGCGCGCAGGTGCTGATCGACCAAGCGCTGGATGAGGGGTACGAACAGCTCGCCGAGATTTGGCCGGAGATCCACGACGAAGCCGAAGCTCAGACGCTGAGGCGCAGGTACGCGGAGGAAGTGGATCGGGTGATGCCCTGATGACACTCGCCGCTCCGACTCGTGGCCAGATCTACCGCGCCGACTACGGCCACGGGCCCAAACCGTGGTTGATCGTCTCCAACAACCGCCGAAATCGGCAGCTATCTCGCGTAGTGGCGGTGCGAATTACGACGACGGACAAGTATGCGAGCTTGCCGACGATGGTTCCGTTGTCGACCGCCGATCCACTCGTCGGTTACATCGTTACCGACGACTTGCAGCAATTGCCTCGAGACGGGCTCACAGCGTTTCTCGGAGCAGTAAGCCCGGCCACCATAATGGCGGTCAACACAGCATTGAAGCTGGTGCTGGCAATTCCGTGACGCGCAGTTCCATGGTGTGCAGCGGACCTTCGAATTGCGTGTCGACTCTTAGGAGTTCGCCGTGGACGACGCGGTCGACCGTCCGCTTACTTCTCGAACCGAGGGGCGAGTAGCCGGTTGGCGATGCCGTGCACGGCATCGAGTGTAGGGACCGCAGTGTGTAGCTAGGGGGAGACTGCGACGCCGAGGGATTGGGCGGCGAGGAAACGGGGGGCGTCTTCGGCGTAGAAAACGTCGATGTCTTGGATTTCGAAGCCGGCGGTCGTCAGCAGGCCGCGGATGTCTCGGTTCAGGTTGCAGCCGCCGCAGAAGGTCTTTTGTAGCGGATTCAGGCGGTTCTGCCAGACCTGGACCTTGTGATCCGGAGCGAGGCCGTGCTCGACGAAATGCAGGGTGCCGCCGGGGGTGAGCACTCGGCGGACTTCGGTGAGCGCGGTGGCGACATCCGGGATGGTGCACAGGGTCCAGGTGGATACCGCGGAATCGAAGGTGTTGTCGGCGAAGGGGAGGGACTGCCCATCCAGCCCGGCCCGCTCAACCGGCACCTTCGACTCGGCAACCCGCTTGCTCGCCAGCTTCCACCCCAGATCGACCGGCTCGACCGCACTGACCGCGTCCACCGTCCCTGGATAGAACGGCACATTCAGCCCCGACCCGAACCCGATCTCCACAACCCGCCCCCGCAACCCACCGCAAACCCGCTCCCGCAGCGGCTCATTGAACCGCATCCCACACGCGACATCGACGATCCGCGGCACAACCCGATCTCCATAAAAGCCCACCAGCCCACTCTCCCAGCACCCGCCCAACCGCGCCACCGCGCGCAGCGTTCCCCGATCCCGACCTGCGGCAGACGGTGGCCAGGACGATCATGGCGTCGAGTGTGCGCGGATTCTTCGCGAATCGCCGCGGCGCGGACCGTGCTGATCGGGCGCCTGAACTCGAAACGGTGGCAAGGGTTGCCCTGCCAAGCTCAACGGTCGCCCACGGCCGACTCGGGGCCTACTGTCCGTCGCAGGTTGACGGGGGTGCGTCGGGGGCCTTTTCGGCTACCGTCCGCATGGTTGGGCCGAGGGCTGGGCGCAGGCGGGACCAGGGCACTTTGACGCAGGGGTAGCCGTATACGTAGAGGCCGGTGTCGATGTAGATCTGCACGCCGGACGGCGTTGGTACCCAGTTCGCGAAGTTCTTTTCTACTGGCTGTAGCGCGTTCGTGATGGTGGGATTGTCGGCTATTTGCGGGTGGACCTGCTTTGTTGCTTCGGTGGTGGCCGCGGCCAGCTCGGTGATTCCGGCCTGGCGGTCGGTGAACAGGTCGCCGATCAGGACGGGGGCGGCCGCGCGGCTGTTGGTGGTGATGGTGGCGAGGATCTTGAACGGGTGCGCCTCACCCTGGTAGCTGATGAGGCCGGACAGGACCTCGCTGATGGTGGTGTCGGTGAAGAAGATCCGGCCGGTGGATTGGACGTAGTGCGGGCGGGGGTCGTCGCTGCGGTTGGTGATGTCCACTTGCTCCTGGATGTACGTTCGCACACCGCGATTGAAGACCTCGGCCACTCGCGCATCGCCGCCGGACAGCTCCAACGATGACGCAACGCCGGAGATGCCGACACCGTTGGGCACCTCCACCTTTCGGACCGTGTAGGTCGACCCGGCGGACTGGAGAGAGGTCGGATCCGCAGGTTCGGCTCCGGTCGACGGGGCTGTCGAAGCACCGCCGGTCGTTGTCACCGAGGCACTCGGGCGCTGCGGTGCGGAACTGGCGGGGGCACCATCGTTCGAACTGTCGGCGCCACATCCGCTGAGCGCCACGGCCAGCGACAGCCCCAGCACCGCCCGCATCACCGTCATCGAATGCTTCGTCACCGACCGCACCGTAGAACCCCCTCGTCATGGCATCGAGCGCCGACACCGTGGTGGACCAGGATCATCGATCAGAAGCCGAGCCTGTATTCGTCGACTGTAATTACCAGCACGCGTCGTCGGCTGGATACGCGCGCAATGGTCCCGGCGACGTGCGGGGTCGGGTTGCCACGCGGCGGAACAGGGTGCGTGGAATGCTGGCGAGGTGACCTTGTTCGAGGTGTGGGCCCCGTTGCCGGAGCGGATACGGTTGGACCTGGATGGTGCGATTCACCCGATGAGCCGGTCCGGCGGAGGCTGGTGGCAGGCAGAGGCGCCCGCGGCAACCGGGGCGCGGTACGGGTATCTGCTCGATGACGATCCGACGGTCATCCCGGACCCGCGATCGGCTCGGCAGCCGGACGGGGTGCACGGCCGGTCGGCGGTGCACAGCCTCGACCGATCGGTGTGGACGGACGCGGGGTGGACCGGGCGGCCGTTGGCGGGCGCGGTGTTCTACGAGATGCACGTCGGAACATTCACGCCGGAAGGGACATTCGACTCGGCGATCGAGCGGCTCGACCATCTGGTCGAGCTCGGGATTACCGTTGTCGAGTTGATGCCGGTCAATGCCTTCGACGGGACGCACAACTGGGGTTACGACGGGGTGCTCTGGTACGCGGTGCACGAACCCTACGGCGGGCCCGATGGATTGCAGCGGTTTGTGAATGCCTGCCACGCTAGGAGTTTGGCGGTTGCACTCGATGTCGTCTACAACCATCTCGGGCCGTCCGGAAACTATCTGCCGCGGTTCGGGCCCTATCTCACCGACGGACGCAATACGTGGGGGCAGAGCCTGAACCTGGATGGACCCGAGTCGGACGAGGTGCGCGGGCACATCATCGGCAACGCGTTGCGCTGGCTGCGCGATTTCCACATCGACGCACTGCGGTTGGATGCGGTACACGCGCTGGTCGATCGGACCGCCACCCATGTCCTCGCCGAACTCGCCACCGAGACAGCGCGTCTCGCGGCACACGTACGTAGGCCGCTCACCCTGATCGCGGAAAGCGATCTCAACGACCCGACGCTCATCACCCCGCGCGCCGCGGGTGGTTACGGACTGACGGGGCAGTGGAACGACGACCTGCACCACGCGATCCACACCGCGGTCTCCGGTGAACGACAGGGCTACTACGCCGATTTCGGCTCACTACGCTGCCTGGCCCACACGTTGACGCACGGATTCTTCCACGCCGCAACGTTTTCCAGCTTCCGCGGCCGCACCCACGGTCGCCCGATCGACACCACGGTGATCCCGGGTAGTGCCCTGCTCGCCTACACCTGCAACCACGATCAGATCGGCAACCGCGCCATCGGCGACCGCCCGAGCGCCTACCTCAACGACGGCCAACTGGCGATCAAAGCGGCGCTGGTGCTGTGCTCGCCGTACACGCCGATGCTGTTCATGGGGGAGGAGTGGGGCGCGCACACCCCATTCCAGTTCTTCACCTCGCACACCGACCCGGTGATCGGCGCCGCCACCGCGGCCGGCCGCAAGGCCGAATTCGCCGAACACGGCTGGAGCGCCGACGAGGTCCCCGATCCGCAGGACCCGTCGACGTTCCTGCGCTCGAAGCTGAACTGGGCCGAGCTCGAAGAATCTCGACACATTCGGCTACTTTCCTGCTACCGAAAGCTGCTCGCCCTGCGCAGGGAGCGGCCGGAACTCACCGACCCATGGCTGACGCACATCTCGGTCGACTACGACGAAAACGCACGCTGGATCGTCGTGCATCGCGGCACCCTGAAGTTGGTGTGCAATCTGTCTGAGGACCAGGTCACCGTCCCGGTCACCGGGTTTTCGCTGCTGTCGTGGGAACCGCCGACCGAAGGCCCCTCGGCGACAACGATTCCCGCGCACTCGTTCGCGATCCTCGCGGACCGATAAGAGGTCCGACGAACAGCCGTTGACAACCCCACATTCGCACCCGAATCCAGTTGCGGGAAAGTCACGATAGAGCACTGTCCGAGACAGATCCATTGCCGGGTGTGACCGACGCCATTACCGTAGAAAGATGAGCAACGACGCTTCCGGGGATCTAGCGCCGATCCCGACCGGGACGGGTGGCAGCGCCACCGCCGAATTCGCCCCACTGGTGCGCGCTTTCGCCAGGACCTTCGGACACCGCCGCGGCGCGGGCGGCGCGCTGGCGGTGCACCTGCACGGCGAGCCACTGCTCGACATCTGGACCGGATCCGGCGGCACCGGCCCGTGGACCCAGGACACCGGGTCGATCATCTTCTCCGCGACGAAGGGCGTCACCGCCACCGTCATCCACCGGCTCGCCGACCGGGGATTGCTCGACTACGCCGCGCCGATGGCCGAGTACTGGCCCGAATTCGGCACCAACGGCAAGGGCAAGATCACTGTGCGGCAAGCAATGACGCACAGTGCGGGCCTGTCCGCGCTCGCCCCGATCGCCACCGGCCTCGACGACGTGCTCGACCACGAACTGATGGAACAGCGCCTCGCCGCCGCGAAACCCGATCACCTGCTGGGTGTTCCGGCGTATCACGCGCTCACCTTCGGCTGGCTGATGGCCGGCCTGGCCCGCGCGATCACCGGCCGTCCGATGGCGGAGTTGTTCCGCTCCGAGGTCGCCGACCCGCTCGGCATCGACGGCATCCACCTGGGCGCACCGCCGGCGAACGCGCCGACGACCTACGCGCCGCTGTCGGGTTCCCAGCTGAGTCTGATCGGAAAACCGGTCAGCGCAATGGTGTTGGGTCGCAGTCACCGCATCCCCGGCGCCTTGGGCGCCGCCACCCGCTGCCTGTTCCTGCCCGGCCTGGAATCCATCCTGACCGGTGCGCAGCCGCCGATCCTGAACACCGAGCTCGGCGCGGGCAACGGTGTGTGCACCGCGCCCGCGCTCGCCACCATGTACGGCGCGCTCGCCAATGACGGTGTGGCAGACGGTCACCAGTACATCAGCCCGCGAACCATCAAGGCGATCAGGCGGATTCAGACCTATCGGCTCGACCACGCCCTGTTCTACGCACCGATGCTCTGGCGTCTCGGCTACCACTCGCTGCCGATGCCGGGCGCCCGCGCCGGATTCGGCCACATCGGCCTCGGCGGTTCCTTCGGCTGGGCCGAACCGCGCCTCGGCCTTTCGGTCGGCTTCGTGCATAACCGGCTGTCCGCGGGCCAACTGTCCTACGACCAGTCCGCGGCCTTCTGGCTGCTGCCGCTGCTGCTGAACTGCCTGCGCGCCACCCGGCGCATCCCGATGGCGGAGACACGCGAGGCGGCGGCTTAGCTCAGGTCAGGTAGCGGTACGCGGGCGAGCCCGGTTCCAGCCGCTCGCACTGGATTGGCGACTCGGCCATCCGTTCCAGCAACGCGCCCAACGCATCTGGGGCGCCGAGCTCGATACCGACCAGCGCCGAACCGGTTTCGCGGTTGTTCCGCTTGACGTACTCGAACATGGTGATGTCGTCGTCCGGCCCGAGCACCTCGTCCAGGAAACGCCGCAGCGCGCCCGGCTCCTGCGGAAAGTCCACCAGGAAATAGTGTTTCAGGCCGCGGTGCACCAGCGAGCGTTCGATGATCTCGCCGTAGCGCGACACGTCGTTGTTGCCGCCGGAGACCAGGCACACCACGGTCGAGCCAGGCTCCACCGCGAGCTCGTAGAGTGCCGTAACCGCCAGCGCGCCAGCGGGTTCGGCGATGATGCCCTCGTTCTGGTACAGGTCGAGCATGGTCGTGCAGATCGCACCCTCGTCGACCTGCATCATCCGGAAAGAGCTGGTACCGCTTGGCGATTCGGTGGTGGTCAGTAACGGCAGCGAGGCATGCGAGACCACCCGGCCGCCGAATCCGGCGATCGCCGCGAACGGCACCTTGCCGATCCGGCGCACCGCAGCACCGTCGACGAACGGGTCGATCTCCGGCAGCGTCACCGGTCCACCCGCGACCAGCGCCGCGGTCATCGAGGCCGCCCCCGACGGTTCCACGCCGAGGATCGAGGTGTGCGGCGACCGGTCCCGCAGGTAGGTGCCGACACCGGCCAGGCAGCCACCGCCGCCCACCGGCACCACCACCAGATCGGGTGAGGTGCCGAGTTGCTCCAGGATTTCCGGCGCGATGGTGCCCTGCCCGGCCGCGGTGCGTACGTCGTCGAACGGCGGCACCATGGTCGCGCCGGTGCGCTCGACATCGTCGGCGGCGGCCGAGGCGGCGGCGTCGTAGGTTTCGCCGACCGCGATCAGCTGCACGAACTCGCCGCCGTGCACCCGGATCCGGTCGCGCTTCTGCTTGGGGGTGGTGGTCGGCACGTAGATGCGGCACTTTATGCCCATCGCGTGACAGGCGAACGCCACACCCTGCGCGTGATTGCCCGCGCTCGCCGCGACCACACCCGCGGCGCGTTCGCTCTCGGTCAGCTGCATCACCAGGTTGTACGCACCGCGCAGCTTGTACGAGCGGACCGCGGACAGGTCCTCGCGCTTGAGGTAGACGTTCGCTCCGGTGAGCCGCGAGAGCCGCTCGCTGCGCTGCAGCGGAGTCGGCTCGATAATGTCGGCAATTCGCTTGGCGGCAGCGTCGATCTCGTCCGCGCTCAGCGCGGGACGAGAAGTGGACAGTGCGTCGATGACATCAAGCGGATTGGACACCAGAAATATGCTGCCACCCGCCGCGCCGGGCTGCTGCGGCGGGTGGCGGTGCTGCGCGGAATTAGCTGCCGTCACGTCGGATGATCCGACGTGCGAACGCACGCATGCGCTTCGTGGCGGCTTGCTGAATCAGTCCTGCGGCGTCAGCACGAAGACGGGGATGACCCGGTCCGTCTTCTTCGTGTATTCGATGTAGTCCGGCCAGACCTCGGCGGCCCGGTCCCACCACAGCTGGCGCTCGTCATCGAAGACCTCGCGCGCGGTGTAGTCCTTGTTCACGGTGCCGTCGCGCAGTTCGACGTGCGGCTCGGCCTTGATGTTGTAGTACCAGACGGGGTTCTTCGGTGCGCCGCCCAGCGAGGCGACCAACGCGTATTCACCGTTGTGCTCGACCCGCATCAGCGGGGTCTTGCGCAGCTTGCCCGACTTCGCGCCCTTGGTGGTGAGCAGGATGACGGGCTTGCCCTGCAGCGTCGTGTCCGTGGCGCCGCCGGAGTTCTCGTACTTCTCCGCCTGCTCACGGGCCCAGTCGGATGTACTCGGTTCGTATTCTCCTGTCAGTGGCATGCCTGAGGGAACGAATCCGGGATCGACTGTGTTCCCGGCAACACAAAGTTCGGTAGACCGAACTTCACAGTCCGTATATCCTTACTAGATGGCAGTTGTTCACCCATCGGCCCGCTCCGCGACGATCGAGATCGCGGGGAGCGCGTGGCCGGTATATAAGCTCGAGGCGCTGGCCGCCGCGCTGGTGACCTGCCTGATCCTTGCGTTGATCATCGGTTCGCCCCAGGTAGCGGTGCTGATCGCCGCCGCGGTCGGCGCGGGCCGCTGGCTGGTCGGGCTGGCCGTCGCGCGTCGCTCGGTCGACTAACCCGCGTCGAGCGGGAGATCCGCGAGTTCACCTCGCGACAGCACGCCCAGCTTCGGATACGCCTTGTACAGGTGATGGCCGACCGTGCGCGGACTGAGGAACAACTGCGCCGCGATGTCCCGGTTGGACATACCCTGCGCCGCCAATCGCACGATCTGTAGCTCCTGCGGCGTCAGCGCGGCCAGCACGCCATGCGTGGGCCGGGCAGCCGTGCCGACACCGAGCGCCCCGAGTTCGGTCCGCGTTCGCTCCGCCCACGGACCGGCGTCGAGCCGCTCGAAGGTTTCCAGCGCGGGTTGCAGCTGGGTCCGCGCATCGGCCTTGCGGCGAGTGCGTCGCAACCATTCGCCGTACAGCAGTTGAGTTCTGGCCTGCTCGAACGGTCGACCGCCGAGCCGCAGCGCCGCGAGATAGTGCTGCTCGGCATTCGCGTCATCGATCAGGGCGCGGCAGCGATATGCCAGCGCTTCTACCCAGTCCTGACCCGAGACCGTTGCCCAGTCCGTCAGCCGGTCCAGCGCGTGGCCCGCGCGGGCCGGGGCACCCAGCCGAACCGCCGCCTCGATCAGATCCGGCAGCGCACGCCGCCCGGCCACGTGATGACGCGCGGGCTCGATGGTCAGCAGCTCGAGCCGGGCAAACGCACTGTCCACCTTGCCGAGTCCCAGTTCCAGCAGACCGAGCGCGAGCTGGGTCCACGGCGCACCAGGCGCGCTACCTCCGCCGAACTCCTCGGCAAGCGCCCGGTCGACCAACTCCCGGCATTCCTCCGCCCGGCCTTCCAACGCGGCCAGGTACGCCAGATACGCCGACAGCTGACTGATCCACTGCCCGTGCCCGAGATCGGTCGCGATCCGCAACCCTTCGGTCGCGGCAACCCGGCCCTCACCCGGCCTGCCGAGGAATGCCTCGGCCTCGGCACGGAAGAACAGCAGCGTCGGCAGCAGCGCGATCCGCCCCTGCTCGCGACATTCGGCGATGAGCTCGCCCGCCAACTCGGTGACGTGATCGTCTTGACCGACCACCAGACCCATCCCACACATCTGCACCAGGTCCCGCGGACTATCCGCGCCCGCATCCCTGGCAGCGCTCGCCGCGGCGCGCAGATCGACGGTGAACCGACCGTTGATCGCCGCGACCATGTACCGCGCGATGGGCGACAACGGTTCAGTGTCCGGCAGCGCGAGGGTCGTCAGGGAATCGACCACCTCCGCCAGCTCCGATGCGCCGAGATACCAGGCCGTGTGCAACGCCTGAGCGAGGATGCGAGCCGCTCGCGGTGGTTCGGACTCGTGCACCGCCGCTGCCGCGCCGAGCAACAGCCGATGCGCCGAAAGTGGCTTACCCGCACCGAATTCCGCGACGCCGCGAACGAGATCGAGACGCGCGAGCACCAATCGATCGGTCGTCTGCGCGGCCGCTCGTTCGGCGAGCTGCCTGGCCAGATCAGGCAGACCCGTTTCACCCGCGGTCTCGGCGGCGAGCACCAACCTGCGCACCCGATCCGCCGGGACGGTGCTCAGGCCGGCCGCGCGCTCGTATGCCGCCACGGCGCCGTGATAACCACTGCGTTCGCGCGCCCGGTCCGCGGTCTGTTCCAGTGCCGCCGCGGTGGTTTCCTCCGGACCGGTCGCCGCCGACGCCAGATGCCAGGCCCGCAGATCGGCGTCCTCGGTCGCGGTGAGTGCCTCGGCGAGTGCGCGGTGCACGGCGAGGCGCTGGGTCAGCGGCGCGCCCTGATAGACCGCCGAGCGCAGCAGCGGATGGCGAAAGGTCAGCGTCCGGCCGTCGCTGTGCACGAGTCCGGCGTCCTCGGCGGGCGCGAGATCGGCCAACTGCGCGTCGAGCGCGGCACCCGCGCGCAGGATCGTGGCGAGTTCGGCGTTGCTCGCGGCGGCCGCGACCAGCAGCAACAACCGCGTGCGGGCGGGCAGCCTGTTCACCTGACCGTGGAAGGCGACCTGCAGTCGCTGGGTCAACGGCAGCGGATTCGGCCCTGCGCCAGGCGATTCCGCCGCGAGCACGGCGGGCAGCTCACGCAAGGCCAGCGGATTGCCGCCCGCCTCGCTGAGCAGCCGATAACGCAGCACCGGTGACAGGTCGGGGTCGCGGCTGTCCACGAGTGCGGCGGCAGCCTCCTGCGGCAGACCCGTCACGATCAGCTCGGGCAGACCAGGCGCGGGGAAGACGTCCGCGCCCTGACGGGTCGCGAAGATCATCACCACGCCCTCCGCATCGAGCCGTCGCGCCGCGAACAGCAGGGCCTCCGCGGTCGCGCGGTCGAGCCAGTGCGCGTCATCGATCAGGCAGAGCAACGGCCCGTCGGTCGCCTCCTCGGCCAGCAACGACAACACCGCGAGCCCGATCAACATGCGGTCGCCCGGATCCTGCTGTGCCAGACCGAAAGCGCCGCGCAACGCGTCACGTTGCCGGTCGGGCAGGGTGTCCAGCAGCGCGATGCCGGGACGCACCAGCAGATGCAGTGCGGCGAAGGGCAATTCGGCCTCGGATTCGATGCCCGCGCTGCGCACCGTCGGAAGGCCTTGGGCAGCGGCGTAATCCAGCAGCGCGGTCTTGCCGATCCCGGGTTCGCCGCGCACGACCAGCGCGCTGCTCCGGCCGTCCTGTGCCGCCGCGAGAAGCCGATCGATCTGTGCTTGTTCGGCTTGTCGTCCCTGGAGCATCTGCCCACCGTAGCGCTCTGCTGGACAAGCGATCAGCCGCCGGTCGAGGCGGCGGTCGGCGCGCGATTCCGCCGTGTCGTACGCCGAAAACATAGCCATCGGCTACTAAGGTCTGGGGCTATGGCGTCGAATGTAAAAAGGGCGGTCCAGACACTGGCGGGCGCCGCCGTGGCCTGTGCGTCCGTGGCTGCGCTGGCGCCGGCGGTGGAGGCCGAGGTCATCAGCATGCCCCCGCACGAGAAGTCGTTCGTCCCACCGGGAGACGGCGCGAAGAAGTTCACGATCGGCAGCCGGGAGGAGTACATCTACCGGATCCCGCCGTTGAACTTCATGGGGACCACCCGGGAGGCGCTGGTCAGTTCGATCGGCTACGGCCAGGTCGAGGGCGCCACGGCGGGCAAGCTGCGGATCGGTTACCACGTCGGCTGCGCGGTGACCATCGGCGCGGGCACCCTGGGCGCGACGCCCGACCTCGTCATCGGCCAGTCACCGAGCGTCAACCCGAACCCGGTCGCCACTCTGAACCTCGCCCCGGGCGAGGTCGGTGAGGTCGCGATCGCCGAGAAGGACATGATCCCCGGCAAGCTGATCCAGCTCAGCTTCCGCGACTTCCACATCAAGGTGAATTCGTGCACCGGTCCGGTCACGCTCCGGCAGTACGCCTACGTCGATTACAAGTCCCCCGAGGTCGACGATTCCGGGGCCGTGTTCGGCGATCCCACCTGGCTCTGAGCGGCTGAATTACCCTG
Source organism: Nocardia sp. CA-128927 (assembly GCF_050955855.1). Taxonomy (NCBI): domain Bacteria; kingdom Bacillati; phylum Actinomycetota; class Actinomycetes; order Mycobacteriales; family Nocardiaceae; genus Nocardia; species Nocardia sp. CA-128927. The sequence goes on from NZ_CP192087.1 coordinate 3,431,070, forward strand.
CCTGCCGTAGCCTTACCTGTTTGAAACAAGCGTTGTTCATTAACGCTGTTCACCGCGCGCTCGATGATTCGAGTAGTCGAGTACGCGGGTTTCATCAGGATTCCGGCGGGAGGATTTGGTCCATGAAACGCCTGGTCGTATGTTGTGACGGCACCTGGAAAGCGGAGTCGAGCAGCACGGTATCGAACATCATCAAGATCGCGCAGACGATCCGGTACGACGCGCCCGGTCCGCGGGGGGACAAGATCCAGCAGTGGGTCACCTACGTATCGGGCCCCGGTGCTCGCGGTTTCCTGTCCGATCGGCTGATGGGTGGCGCGTTCGGGCTCGGGCTGGAAGCGAACCTGTCGTCCGCGTACTGGCACCTGGCGCTGAACTGGCAGCCGGGCGACGAGATCTACATCTTCGGGTTCAGCCGCGGCGCGTTCACCGCGCGTAGCCTGTCCGGTCTGATCGACCGCATCGGGATCTTGACGCCCGAAGCCATGATCAACGGCAGGTACCCGGACGCGCTGAAGATCCATCAGCAGGTGCCACCGAAAGACGGCACGATCCCCCAGGAGTGGGTGGACTTCCGTAAGGCCAACTGCCACAAGGTCTCCCCGAAGATCAACTTCCTCGGCGTCTTCGACACCGTCGGCGCGCTCGGCGTGCCGGGTCTCACCTCGCTGCGGTACAAGTTCCACGACGTCAAGCTCGCCGCGACCGTGCACTGTGCCCGGCAGGCGCTGGCCATCGACGAGCGGCGGCGCAACTTCGAGCCGTGCCTCTGGGAGGTGCCGGTCGAGACGAAGGTGAAGTACCGCAGGGGATTCCAGCGGGTGAAGCAGGTGTGGTTCGAGGGCGTGCACAGCGATATCGGCGGCGGCTACAAGGAATGCGGCCTCTCCGACATCACGCTGCGCTGGATGGTGCGCGAGGCCGAGTCGGTCGGGCTCGCGTTCGATCGCGACCGGCTCGAGGAGTTGTCCAACACCTGCCGGGCCGCCGACGCGGTGGAGCACATGCAGCCGCACCCATCGCTCGGTCTCGGCTACCGCATCCTGAATGTCGTACGCACCCTGCGTCATCCGCGCAGCACGCGGTTCTACCTGGACTCCTGGCGTCAGCTGGCCAACGGCCACGAGCAGGGCATCCGGCTGGCCTCGATCGTCGACGAGGACCACGAGTACCGCCCGCCCAACCTGCGCCGTTGGCGCGCGCGGCTGGGCGGGATGTTCCCCGAGGAGCTGCTGGAGAAGGTCAGCCCGGTGTCAGCGCACCAGCAGGGCGACGGGCAGCCTGCCGAAGAGCTTCTCGAGCCGGGCCCGGCCCTGGAATGTGTGGCCGGTTAGCCGGTCCGTCCAGGTGCCCTGGGGGAGATCGAGAGTCGTATCTCCCCAACCGGTTTCGGCGAGGTCGAGACTGTGCCTGGTGGTCGCGACGATCACCTCGGGGGCCGCACCGAGGCGGCCCCTGGCGTAGGACACCAACCTGCTCGCCTGCTCGCCGATGGCGAACAGCGGCAGGTAGGTGCCGCCGACGAAGCAGTCGGGGCGTTCCCGGCGCAGCCACAGCGCGTACGCGACGATCCACATCTTGGCCGCCCCGGTGGTGTCCAGCGCCGGTGTGCCGGTGAGTGATTGCAGCATGCCGGTGCGGACCGAGAAGTCCACCGGGCGGCGGTTGTCCGGGTCGACGAGGGTGTCCTCCCATAACTCGCAGCCCTGGTAGATGTCCGGGATGCCGGGGCCGCAGAGCTGGAGCAGCTTCTGCGACAACGCATCCGACCATGCGTGCGGTGCCAGCTCGTGCACCAGGTCGCCGAGCTCGGAGCCGACCGGGCCGTCGATCACCGTGTCGATCCAGGTGTGCACCGCGGTCTCGAACTCGGCATCCGGTTCCTCCCAGGAGGATTTGGTGCCCGCCTCGCGAATCGACTTCTCGGCGAACTTGTGCAGCCGCTCGCGCAGGCCGGGGACCGAGGCGGCGGGGCGGCCGTCGGCGGGCCACACCCCGAACATGTTCTGCAACAAGAACAGTGTGGTCGCGCCGTCCGGGCCGGGTGCCGTCTCCTCCCAGGACTCGACGCTTTCCGCCCACGTGTCGGCGGCTTGGGAGAGCACGCCGATGCGGGCGCGCACGTCCTCGCCGCGCTTGGTGTCGTGCGTGGACAGCGTCGTCATGGTGGCGGGCCAGCGCTGCGCGCGTTCGCTGTTGGAGAGGTGGAACTCGTTGAGCGAGTGGGCGAATCGGGCCGGATTGCCGCCGACCTCTTGCAGCGAGACCAGCCGGGCGGCCTGATAGAACATGGTGTCCTCGACCGCTTTCGCGGTGACCGCGCCGCAGACCTGGCTGAACCGCACCGCCGCTTCACCATCCGAGGCGAGCGCGGTGACCAGCACCGCGAGCGGCGCGGTGAGTTCGCTGTTGCGCTTCTCCACCTCGGCGATGACGGCGGCGATCATGCCCGCCAGCGGCGCGTAGTCGGCCCGGTACACCGGCATGAACGCGAGCACCTCGATGGTGGCGTTGGTCATCGCCATGGTGTCGAAACTCTCCGCGCCCGCGTCCCGCTTGATCGCCGCGACGAGGCGCCGAACCTCCGGCGCCAGAATGCTTTCCGCGACCGCCCGCTTGATCCGGTGTTCGGTCTCGCCGATCCAGGAGCGGTCGCTGCCGTGCCCGGCGACCTTCTTGGACAGCTCGGTCAGCGCCTGCTCGCCGTCCGGGTCGATGAGCACGCCGCCGAGGTCGGCCAGCGCGTCGTAGCCGGTGGTGCCGTCGACCGGCAGGGTCGAATCCAGCGGCTCCCGGTTGGCCAGGATCTTCTCCACCAGCAGCAGCCGGTTCGGGCCGATCAGCCTGCGCACCCGCGCGAGATAGGCGGCGGGATAGGACAATCCGTCCGGGTGGTCGATCCGCACGCCGTCGATGAGGTCGTGCTCGCACCAGGCGGCGAGCTCGCGGTGGGTGGCCTCGAAGACCTCCTTGTCCTCCTGGCGGACCGCGGCGAGGCTGCTGACCGCGAAGAACCGGCGGTAGGTGCACACGCCCGCCTTCCAGCTGACCAGCCGGTAGTGCTGCTTGTCGTGGATGCGCAGCGCGTTGTCGCCGTCGGTGCCCTGCGCGATGGGGAAGCGCAGATCATGCAGGGCCAGCATCGGTTCCGAGCCGGAGCGGTCGACGGTGAGCGCCGCCGGGTCGTTCTCGCTCTGCAATACCGGGAGCGCCAAGCGGCCGCCCGCGCCATTGGCCGCGCTCCAGTCGATGTCGAAGTAGTGCGCGAAGGCGGATTCGCGGCCGTTGCGCAGCACGTCCCACCACCACTTGTTCTGCCGCGGATCGGCCACCCCGACGTGGTTGGGCACCATGTCGACGATCAAACCCATACCGCGGCTACGTACTTCGTCGGACAGGGCCTTGAGCCCGGCGGGCCCGCCCAGCGCCGCCGACACCGTGGTGGGGTCGGTGACGTCGTAGCCGTGCGTCGAACCGTGCGCCGCGGTCAGGATCGGCGACAGGTACAGGTGCGAAATGCCCAGCTGCTGTAGGTATTCCGCGATCGTGCGGGCATCGCTGAAGGTCAGCGCGTCCGGGCGCAGCTGGAGTCGGTAGGTGCTGCGGATCGTCGTCGGCCGGGCCGGGGTGCGGCGCAGCGAGAGCGGATCGGTCACGTGTGTTTCGGTGGGTTCCGGTGTGGTCATGGGTGTTCCGGTCATCCGGCGTGGCGCAGGACCAGCAGGCAACGGGATTCGATCGGGATGGTGGCCGCCGCGGGGTAGCTCGCGTCGGTCCGGCCGGTCGGCGTCGCGCAGTCCAGTGCGACCGACCACTGGGTTCCGTAGTCGGAGTTGGGGAGTGTGAAGTCCATGGCCTCGTCGTGAGCGTTGAAGCACAGCAGGAACGAGTCGTCGGTGATCCGTTCGCCGCGCGGGTCGGGTTCGTGAATGCCCTTGCCGTTGAGGAATACCGTCAGCGACTTACCGAAGCCGCTGTCCCAGTCCGCGGTGGTCATTTCCGCGCCTTCGGGAGTGAGCCAGGCGATGTCGCGCGCGCGATCCTTCGACCGCACCGGCCTGCCGTCCAGGAAGCGACGGCGCCGGAAGATGGGGTGCTCGGTGCGCAACGCGATCACGTTGCGGGTGAATTCGAGCAGGTCCGAATTCTGTTGCATCAGTGACCAATCCATCCAGGCCAGCGGGGAATCCTGGCAGTACACGTTGTTGTTGCCGTGCTGGGTTCGGCCCATCTCGTCGCCGTGCGCGAGCATCGGCACGCCCTGGCTGAGCACCAGCGTGGCCAGCAGGTTGCGACTCTGCCTGGCGCGCAACGCGAGAATGTGCGGGTCGTCGGTGTCGCCCTCGACACCGCAGTTCCACGATCGATTCCAGCTCTCCCCGTCGCGGTTGTCCTCGCCGTTCGCCTCGTTGTGTTTCTCGTTGTAGGACACCAGGTCCCGCAGGGTGAACCCGTCGTGCGCGGTGATGAAGTTGATGCTCGCGCTCGGCCTGCGGCCGGTGGCCTCGTACAGGTCCGAGGAGCCGGTGAGCCGAGAAGCGAACTCGCCCAACGTCGCGGGCTCGCCCCGCCAGTAGTCGCGCACGGTGTCGCGGAACTTGCCGTTCCACTCGGTCCACAGGCCGGGGAAGTTGCCGACCTGATAGCCGCCCTCGCCGACGTCCCACGGCTCCGCGATCAGCTTCACCTGACTGACCACCGGATCCTGTTGCACCAGATCGAAGAACGTGGACAGCCGGTCCACGTCGTGCAGCTCGCGGGCGAGCGTGGCGGCCAGGTCGAAGCGGAAGCCGTCGACGTGCATGTCCAGCACCCAGTAGCGCAGCGAGTCCATGATCAGCTGCAGCGTGTGCGGGTGCCGCACGTTCAGGCTGTTGCCGGTGCCGGTGTAATCCATGTAATGCGAAGGGTCGTCGTCGAGGACGCGGTAGTAGGCGGCGTTGTCGATGCCGCGGAAGCCGATGGTCGGCCCGCGATGGTTGCCCTCGGCGGTGTGGTTGTAGACCACGTCGAGGATCACCTCGATGTCCTCGGCGTGCAGCGCGCGCACCATCGCCTTGAACTCGGTGACCGCCGAGTCGGCGCGTTTGATGGCGGCGTACTCGTTGTGCGGGGCGAGGTAGCCGAAGCTGTTGTAGCCCCAGTAGTTTCGCAGGCCCTGATCGAGCAGCACGCTGTCGTGCAGGAACTGGTGCACCGGCATCAGCTCGATCGCGGTGACGCCCAAGCCTTTCAGGTGCTCGATGATCGCCGGATGCGCGATGCCGGAGTAGGTGCCGCGCAACTCTTCCGGGACGTCGGGGTGGGTGGCGGTCATGCCCTTGACGTGCGCCTCGTAGATCACCGTCTCGTGGTACGGCCGGTTCGGCGCGCGGTCGGTGCCCCAGTCGAAGTACGGGTTGATCACCACGCCGGCCATGGTGTGGCCGAGCGAGTCCAGGCCGTGCGTGTACAGCGACGGGTCGTTGTCGAATTCGCCGTCGAACGCCTTGCCGTACGGGTCGAGCAGTAGTTTGCTCGGGTCGCAACGTAATCCGTGCTCGGGGTCATAGGGACCGTGCACCCGGAATCCGTAGCGCTGACCCGGTCCGACCGCTGGTAGATAGGCATGCCACACGTACCCGTCGACCTCGTCCAGGGGCACCCGGGATTCGTTGCCGTCCCGGTCGATCAGGCACAACTCGACGGCGTCGGCAACCTCGGAGAACACCGAGAAGTTGGTGCCCGCCCCGTCGTAGGTCGCGCCGAGCGGGTAAGCGGTGCCGGGCCACACACCGAGTGGTGTCGCGTCACCGGACGCTGCGTCGGGCTGAGCCATAGCAACGACATTAGCGGCAGCGGCCTATTACTCGGCGCGGGTGGTTGCGACAGGCGGGTCAGCGCGGGCCTGGTCAGGTGTCCAGCCAGCGCCGCGAGTAGCCCAGCCGGACGGCCAGGCGGGCCAATCCGCCCAGCACGACGCGTTGCGGCCGCGACGGAATCCAGGCGAGGTAACCGTCCTGGTAATCCCACAGCAATGCGAGCGGTCGCGAGGTACTCGGGTCCGAGGGGTCTTGCCCGCCATATCCAGGTTGTGAGTAATGCGGCGTTCGGCGCGCGGGAGTTCAGGCCTCGGGTGAGGTGAGTGAGCGTCGCCAGGTCTGGCCGATCAGGTCGGCGCCCCAGCTGTGGTGCGGGCTCTCCTCGGCCAGTTCGAAACCGGCGCGCTTGTAGATGTGCCGGGCCGCGGTGAGGACGTCGTTGGTCCACAGCACTATCTCCTGGTAGCCCGCCGCGGTGGCGAAGCGCAGGCATTCCTCGACCAGTGCGGCGCCGACGCCGAGGCCGCGGGCGGTCGGCTCGACCAGCAGCAGGCGCAGCCGCGCGGTGGTGTCGTTCTCGGCGACGCAGAAGATGCTGCCCACCGGTTCGCCGCCGGATTCGGCGATCCAGGCGCGTTCGCGCTGCTCGTCGTGCGACGCGAGGTAGTCGGCGACGATCTGCACGATCAGCTCCTCATACGTTCCGTCCCAACCGTATTCGTTCGTGTAGAGCCGGGCGTGCCGCTCGATGACCCACCCGTAGTCTCCTGCCTTCGGCTCCCTGATGACGAAAGGGGGCGCGGCTGCCGCATTGGCGGGGTGGTCCAGGATCTGCTGGATGGTCTGCATCGCGGTGACCAGCCGGGCCCGGGCGGCCGGGGGTTTGGCGTTGAGCAGGTAGCCGATTTCGTCGCTGGAGCGCTGGTCGAGGACCGCGGCTATCTCCTTGCCCCGGGCGGTGAGTCGCACCTGTTGGCGGCGGCCGTCGCTGTCGGAGCGGTTGCGCTGCACCAGGCCCGCGTTCTCGAAGCTGGCCAGGATGCGGCTCAGGTAACCGGCGTCGAGATCCAGTGTCTGGCGCAGGGTTACCACCTCGACGGTCCCGGAGTTGGCCAGCTCGAACAGGATTCGCGCCTCGGTGAGCGAGTACTCGCTGTCCAGCAGTCCTTCGCGGAGCACGCCGATGACCCGGGTGTAGCGGCGGTTGAACTCGCGGACTGCGGCGATATCCGTGGCGGCGACGGTGGTCACGACGGCTCCATTCGTGCGGTGATCGTTGACTCAGTCAAAGAATAACCCTGTCCGGCCGTCAGGCGACCGAAATTGCCGCGGATGAGTTTCCGACCCAGCTCCAGTGGTAACTTGAACGGCGTTCAAGCCCGCCCTTCCGGGTCGGGGCCGTCGCTAGACCGCGAGGATTCCTGTGGCACTGACCCTTGACGAGATCACCGCCATCGATGCCAAGCACGTCTGGCATCCGTATGGCGGTTTCCCCGCGACGACCGAACCGCTGGTCGTCGCCGAGGCCTCCGGGACGCGGCTGACGCTGGCCGACGGACGCGTGGTGATCGACGGGATGAGTTCCTGGTGGGCCGCCATTCACGGCTATCGACACCCGGTGCTCGATGCCGCGTTGGTGGCGCAGTCGCAGCGGATGAGCCATGTGATGTTCGGTGGCCTCACCCATGAACCCGCCGCGCGGCTGGCCGAGTTGCTCGTCGAGCTCACGCCGGGCGGCCTGGACAAGGTGTTCCTGTGCGACTCCGGATCGGTGTCGGTCGAGGTCGCGGTGAAGATGTGCCTGCAGTACTGGCGCGCGTTCGGGCGGCCCGAGAAGCGGCGGCTGCTGACCTGGCGTGGGGGTTATCACGGGGACACGTTCACGCCGATGAGTGTGTGCGATCCGACGGGCGGCATGCACTCGCTGTGGACCGATGTGCTGGTCGATCAGGTCTTCGCGCCGATGCCGCCAGCCGACTATCGGCCGGAGTATGTGGCGGAGCTCGAGCGGATGATCAGCACCAACGCCGATGAGGTCGCGGCGGTCATCGTGGAACCCGTCGTGCAGGGCGCGGGCGGGATGCGCTGGCATCACCCGCGCTATCTGACCGATCTGCGCAGGCTGTGCGACGAGCACGGGGTGTTGCTGGTCTTCGATGAGATCGCGACCGGATTCGGCCGCACCGGAACGTTTTTCGCGGCCGACCAGGTCGGCGTCAGCCCGGACGTCATGTGCGTCGGCAAGGCATTGACCGGCGGGTACCTCACCCTGGCCGCCACGCTGTGCACCGCGTCGATCGCCGAGACGATCAGCGCGGGGCACGGCGGCTTGATGCACGGGCCGACCTTCATGGGCAACCCGCTGGCCTGCGCAGTGGCCGTGGCCTCGCTCGAACTGCTGACGGCCGGGGATTGGCGCGGTGACGTCGCGCGGATCGAATCCGGGCTCGAGGCGGGACTCGCGCCGTTGCGTGCCCTGCCCGGCGTCGTCGAGGCGCGGGTGCTCGGCGCGATCGGTGTGGTCGAACTCGATCGCCCGGTGGATATGCGCACCGCGACGGATGCCGCCATCGATGCCGGGGTGTGGCTGCGGCCGTTCCGGAATCTGGTGTACACCATGCCGCCGTTCATCAGCACCGACGCGGACGTCGCGGCGATCACGGCCGGAATACGCGCGGCCGTCGCGGCGCAATCACGAATTGCCGAGTAGCTCAGGCGATCCAGGGCGGCACGACCATGGTGTCGCTGCCCGGCACGCCTGCCTTGGCGCCCGCCTGCGCCGCGACGATGGCGGTAAAACCCGCGTCGTCGGTGCTTACCTGGCGCAGCACATCGGCGGGCAGGATCACCGTATCGCCTTCGGCGGCAGTGAGTTTCGTGCCGTCGAGGTCGATGGTGAGGCGGCCCGCGACGATGGTCCAGATCTGCTCGGTGTCGATGAAGTGGACCGGGCCCGTCCGGTCGGCGGGCACCTCGACCCGCCAGAGTGCGAGCGCCGTGCCGCCCTGAGTGGGGAGGCGAGGGTGGTCATCACGCCACCGGGGGTTTCGGTGCGACGGGTTTCGGTGTGTTGGATGACGGTCATGCGTGGTCACTCCGTAAGATAGACAATGAAGTTGTCCATATAGTCAACGAGGTTGTCCAATATGTCAAGTGACTCCGGCGGATACGAGCTGCCGCTGCGGATGCTGCTCGGTTTTCGTGCCGTCATCGACGAGGTGCATGCCGAGTTGGCCGAGCACGGGCATGCCGAGCTGCGGCCGATGCACGGCTTTCTCTTTCAGGCGGTCGGTCGCGTCGGTGGACCGTATGGGTGCACCGCCGCGGATCTCGGTCGCGCCCTCGGCATCTCGAAGCAGGCCGCGGGCAAGCACATCGAGGCGCTCGAGCGGCTGGGCTATCTGCGGCAGGGGCACGATCCGACCGATGCGCGGCGCAAGGTCTACACGCTGACCGAACGTGCCGTCGACATGCTGGACCGGTCCGCGCGGATCTTCGACCGGATTCATGAGCGCTGGGCGCGTCAGCTCGGCGCGGACCGGCTGGCGCAACTCGAACAGGATCTGCGCACGGTGACCCCCGGTGAGGTGTTCCGTTTCGATACGCCGAACTGGTTCGCCGGGTGACCGAACAGCTCGGGGCGGGCCATCTTGAACGGCGTTCAAGTATGCTGCGGAGCTGTGACTACCGATCCGTTGAGTTGGTTGGACGAGCGCGCGTCCGCGCGAGTGGCCGCGGGGCTGCGCCGTGAACTACGTCCCCGTGCGGCGCGGTCGCCGTCGATCGACCTCGCCTCCAACGACTACCTCGGCCTGGTTCGCCACCGCGAGGTGATCGACGGCGCGATCGAGGCGGTGCGGCGCTGGGGTGCCGGGTCGACCGGTTCCCGGCTCGTCACCGGGACCACCGTCGAGCACGAGTTGCTGGAGACCGAACTCGCCGAATTCGTCGGCGCTGAAGCAGGACTCGTGTTCGCTTCCGGGTATGCCGCCAACCTCGGCGCGGTCACCGCATTGGCGGGGCGCGGGGCCTTGGTGGTCTCCGACGCGGGCAGTCACGCGTCGCTGGTCGACGCGTGCAGGCTTTCGCGGGCTCGAGTGGAGGTCGCCGCGCACTGTGACGTCGACGCGGTCGATCGCCTGCTTGCCGCGCGGACCGAGGAGCGGGCGCTGGTGCTCACCGATTCGGTGTTCAGTGCCGACGGGGATCTCGCGCCGCTTGTCGAGCTGCACCGGGTCACTCGTGCGCGGGGTGCGGTGTTGATCGTGGACGAGGCGCACGGGCTCGGGGTGCGTGGGGACGGCGGGCGCGGGCTGGTGCACGAGGTCGGGCTGGCCGGGGAGCCGGACCTGGTGATCACCGCTACGTTGTCGAAATCCCTTGCCGCGCAAGGTGGGGTGGTGCTGGCCAGCGAACGGGTGCGGGCGCATCTGATCGATGCCGCGCGGACCTTCATCTTCGATACCGGACTCGCGCCTGCCGCTGTCGGCGCGGCGCGCGCGGCACTGGGAGTGCTGCGTCGTGAGCCCGAGCTGGCGGGGCGCGTGTTGGAGCGTGCCGCCGATATCGCGCGGATTGCCGATGTACCCGTGCCGGATTCGGCGGTGGTGTCGGTCGTGCTCGGGAAGGCACAGGTCGCCTATGACGCGGCGCAGGCTTGCCGGGCGCACGGGCTCGATGTCGGTTGCTTCCGGCCGCCGTCGGTGCCGGAGGGTACGTCGCGGCTGCGGTTGACCGCTCGCGCCAACCTCACTCCCGGCGAACTCGACACCATCGCAACGGTTCTCGGCGAGGTGCTGGCCCAGGCGCGCGGGCTGGATGCGGTGCGCGCTTGAGCATCGAAGGAGCGGCAGGCGGAACGCGTCGGCTGCGCGGGTGTCCGGGCGGGATCGGACCCGTGAATCTGTTTCTGATCGTGGCGATTACGAGGGTGGTGTCCGTATGAGCGTTCTGTTGGTCACTGGAACTTCCACGGAAGTGGGCAAGACGGTGGTCACTGCGGCTGTCACCGCGATGGCGTTGGCCGAAGGTAAGTCGGTGGCGGTGTGTAAGCCGGGTCAAACCGGTGTTGCCCCAGGCGAACCCGGCGACCTGGCTGAGATCGAGCGCCTCACCGGTGTCACTCGGACCGTCGAACTCGCGCGCTACCCGGACCCGCTGGCACCCGATACCGCCGCCCGTCGCGCGGGATTGCCCGAGCTGACACTGGCCGAAACCGTTGCGGGGATAGACGCACTCGCCGACGCCGATCTCACCCTGGTGGAGGGTGCGGGCGGACTGCTGGTCCGACTCGGTGATTTCACCCTGCTCGACCTCGCCCAAAAGCTCGGCGCACCGGTGCTTTTGGTGACCGCCGCCGGTCTCGGCACCCTCAACCACACCGAATTGACCACTCGAGCACTGCAATCGGCGGGCGTCCGATGCGCGGGCCTGGTAATCGGCTCGTGGCCCGCCGAACCCGACCTCGCCGCCGAATGCAACCGCGTCGACCTACCCCGCGTCACCGGCGTCGACATCGTCGGCACCATCCCCGCGGGCACCGGCTCCTGGGACCGCGAACGCTTCACCGCCGCAGCCCCCGGCTGGTTCACCCCCACTTGGTCGCCGTTCGCTTAACCGCTGCGGCGCACAGTTTCGCCCCGCGCGCACGTATTAGCTAGCGAATCGGTGCGCAGCCGTGCGACCGGTGCGCGGCACCGTGCCCGCTGCATCAGCGCTGCCGCGCCCAGTTTCGTCCCACGCGCACGGAATTGGCGGCAATTCCGTGCGCGGCCGGAGAATCGGTGCGCAGCATGACAAGCGGCGCGCGCGACTCAGCGGATGGTGTCGTCGGCGCGGGGCTCGATGGTGGAGGCGGGGGCGAGGTTCCAGCGTTCGAGTTGCTTGCGGATCTGCTCGGCGGCGTCGATGTTGAGCGGCCCGCTAGTCCACATGGCGTAGGGGAGATTCAGGAAGCGGCCCGCGGTGACGGCGCGGAGCTGGTTGATACCCGGCTTCGCGCGCAGCGCCTCGACCTTCTGGGCGAAGGTCTGCGGCGGGTAGTCGACGAACATGATGGCGTCGGGGTCGGCGGCGGCCAGGCGCTCCCAGGACACCCTGGTCCAGGTGTCGGGCACGTCGCTGAGCACGTTGCGGCCGCCCGCGGCATCCAGGATCGCCTGCGGCGCACCGAAACTGCCGCTGGACATCAGGGAGTCGGTGGCGCTGTCGAACAGGAAGATGGTCGGCTTGCGCTCGGCCTGCGGTGCGCTGCCCAGCGCCGCGAGCCGCCGATCCAGGTCCGCGTTGACCTCGGTGGCGCGGTCGGTATGGCCGGTGATGGCGCCGAGATTGGTGAGGTCGGTGCGCAGCGCCGTCCACGGTTCGACGATGCCGCGCGCGCGTTCGCCATCGTGCTGACGGCAGCTCTCGGTGAGCGTGTAGGCCGCGATTCCGGCCTTGCTCAACGAGTCCGGGGTCAGGTTCTTGGCCTCGTCGTACCCGTAACTCCATCCCGCGACCATCACGTCGGGTCCCTGCGCCAGCACGGTCTCACGCGAAGGGTATTCCGGCGCAACGGACTTCAGCTGATCGACGGTCGGCCCGTAGTGCCTGCGCAGCGTGTCCGCGTCGCGCTGCACGCTCGACACGGCAACCACCTGATCCTGCGCGCCGAGCGCAAGTGCCATCGAGATCAAGTTTCCGTCATTGACGAACAACCGCTTCGCGGGCGCCGGAAACCGCACGTCCACATCGCAATTCCGGATCGTCAGATCACCGGCGGCCGTCTTCTCGGCACTACACCCGGCCACCGCCGCGGCCAGCGCGACCGCCACCAACACTCGCAGAGTATGTTTCATGAATTCGCCTCTCAAGGTGTCCAACAAGTCGAGTACTGATCCGCGGTCATCGGGTGGACTCGCGCGGGGTGATCAGGAGGTGGGGGTCGCCGGTTTCGGGGTGGGGGACGCGGAGGGCGCGGACGCCGAAGACGCGGTCGACCACCTCGGGGGCCAGGGCAGTGGCGGGTGCGGCGAGGGGGTGTGCGGTGCCGTTGTTTAGCACCAGGATTCGGTCGCAGTAGCGGTCGGCCAGGGCCAGGTCGTGCAGCGCCATGACAACCGTGCGGTTCAGGGTGCGGGCCAGGGCGAGGAGCTCCAGACGGTGGGTGATGTCCAGGTGATTGGTCGGCTCGTCGAGCAGCAGGACCGGGGTGTTCTGCACGAGTGCGCGGGCCAGCAGCACCCGTTGACGTTCGCCGCCGGAGAGCCGATGGACCGGACGATCGGCGAATCCGGCCAGGTCCACCGTGGCCAGCGCGTCCTCGACAACCTGTTGTTCGTGCGGCGAACCGGCACCCCACGGCGGCAGGTACGGCGTAAGCCCCAGCGCCACCACCTCGCCCGCGCGCAGGTCGGCGGGCGGCCGCTCGTCCTGCGCCACCATGGCCACCGTTCGCGCCCGCCGCCGCGACGACATCTCGTGCAGCACTTGGCCGTCCACGATCACCTGACCGTGCAACGGCCGCCGCACCCCGGCAAGGGTGTGTAGCAGCGTCGTCTTCCCGGTGCCGTTCGGCCCGACGATCCCGATCGTCTCCCCGGCCTGGATCGCGAAAGTCACCTCGGCGACCACGGTCCGTCGCCCGGCGGCGCACGCGAGCCCATGCACCTCCAGCGCCGCAGCACCGGCACGGCCGTTCGCGGACTCGGCGGCTATATCGCTGCGACCGTTCATGATTCACCGAACCGATAGCGCCGTCGCCCCATCAGGATCAGAAACGCGGGAGCACCGATCAGCCCGGTCAGCACACCGACGGGAACTTCGGTGGGGCGGACCAGGATTCGAGTGGCGGCGTCGGCGACGACGAGAAACAGCGCACCGCAGAGCGCGCAGGCAGGCAGCAGGCTGCGATGGCGCGGGCCGACCAGCAGGCGGGCGGCGTGCGGCACGACCAGACCGACGAACCCGATGCCCCCGGACACCGCGACAAGTACTCCAACCAGCACCGCGAGCAACAAGAACAGGGCGATGCGGAGTTCCTTGACGGGAACCCCGAGCGAGGCGGCGGTATCGGCTCCGACAGTCAGCGCGTCGAGCCAGCCGCCCGCGATGAGCAGCGCGATACCGGCGAGCGCGACCACGCTCAGCGGCAACGCGATTCGCGTCCAGTCGGCCCCCGCCAGACTGCCGAGCAGCCAGAACAACACCGACTGTGCCGCGCCGGGGTTGGGATGGCGAAAGATGAGATAGCTGCTCAACGCGGCGAACGCGGAGCCGAGCACGGTGCCGGTGAGCACCAGCCGCAGCGGCGTCAGCCCGCCCTGCGCGACCGCGATCAGGAACACCAGCGACGCGGCGATCAGCGCCCCGACCAGTGCCCCACCGGACAACGCCCACACCCCGGCACCGGCGAACAGCCCGGAGGTGATGACCGCCGCCGCGCCGACACCCGCACCCGAGGACACCCCGAGCAGATACGGATCGGCGAGCGGATTACGCACCAGGGTCTGCATGGCCGCCCCGGCCAACGCCAGCCCCGCGCCGACGATCGCGGCCAGCACCGTGCGCGGCACCCGGAGCTGCCACACGATGGTGTCGAGGCCGAAGTCGGTGGGCGCCTGCCCGGTAACCCGGTGCCGCAGCACCTCCAACACCGAAGAGACCGGCAGCGTTTCCGCGCCGAACCCGGTCGCGAGGATCATCGCGCAGACCAGCAGCGCCCCGAGGACAGGGAAGATGAGCGCCGCGCGGACACGGTTCATCGGTAGTGCTCCACAGGCAAGTCGCGGCCTCTCCAGAGTTGTCTGGCAGGGGAGGTCTGACTCTCGCCGGTGAGGGCGATCACAGTGGCGCGACCGTTCCGGGATTGCACCGGATTCTCGCACCCGCCAGGGATGACGGCAGAACTCTACCGGTCGGTCGGGTTAACGCTCGTTGCCGGGTGGCGAGTGACATGGCAGCCTTCCACACCCTTACCTACAGTGGGATAGATGTCGCCGTTCGAAGACCGGCACCCGTCCACTGTCACGGACTGGGACGACGCGCGACGCAAAGCCCGGCTACGGGACACCAACCTGTGGCACGAGTGGAAGACGTTGCGCCGGACCAGGTCGGCAGTCCTACGGGTGGTTGTACTGCTCGCCGCCGTCCTGGTCGTCTTCGCCCAGTACCTGACCTTCGACGTCGAACCCGAACAAGCACGACTCGCGCGCACCGAACCCGCGATCCTGCCCGTCGCGGCGCCGACCGACCCCAAGAACTGGGACACCGTCGTAGTGGACATGGTCGGTCTCGGCGGCCTGGACGCCAGCTCGACCGCCGCCGCCCTGCCCTCGCTGCGCGGCATGGGCGTGGTGTGGGCCATCCGCTACGACAACGAAGGTATCGACACCAAGGTGATCGCCGACCTGATCGTGCGCGCCGCCGAGCTGTCCGGGCTGAAGAACATCGTGCTGGTCGGGCACAGCATGGGCGGCGTGATCGCGCTGGAGGTCGCCAAGCACGTCCACCTCGACAGCGACCGCCGCCTGGTCGGCGTGATTCTCGACTGCACGCCGGTGGACCTGAACGCGGTCCGTCCGGAGAGCCGCGGCGCGGGCGAGGACATGGTGCGGTGGATGCGCTGGCTGCCCGGCGCGCGGGAGAGCAGGCTGTTGCGGCTTGCGGTGGAAACATATGCGCGCCGGGATCGTTTCGTCTCCGACGGCGGCGGTGGCGTACCGCCGGGGATCCGCTTCGCCAAGCTGGGTGAGGTGCTCCGTGAGGTGTTGCGGGAGAAGATCTTCTCCCGCAACGCGGCGAGCAACGGCCTGATCGAGGCGCAGTTCACCGCGATCGTGGCCGGCGGCGCGACGAACGATCTGCGGGCGCTGGCCGCGCCGGTGGACGGAAAGCCGCGCCCCGCCATCGTTTTCATCCGCCCGCGCGATCCGAGCCGGGACCGGGTGGTCGATGTCGAGTACTCGCATCGGGTGCTGATCGAGCAGTCCGGCGGCGTGGATGGCACGCTGTCGGTGGTGCTCGCGCGAAACACCGGCCACGCCAACCCGATGCAGCGGCCGCGCGAGTACAACACGTTCATCGAACAGCAGATCCTGCCGTTCATCCAGAGCTACCAGGCGCAGGTCCGGGGGACGCCGATCGCGGCGGCACCGCGCTGAGTAGTTCGAGCGACACCGCGCTGAGCAGTTCGAACCAGCCTGAGACAAACGGTGTTCGGGCCGGTTTTGTCTTGTTTGAATCCGTGTATGTACCGACCACGCACGTTTTTGTTCGGCCGCCATGGCCGCACCACCGCCGCATTGCTCGCCGTGGCAACCGTTGCGACCCTCGGACTCACCGGCTGCACGAACAACGACAAGCCGGTCGGTCCCGTCGCCGCGGACACGCCACTACCCGTTGAAGTTCCAGCTGGAACCAAACTCGTTGTCGCCGACCAGTCCGAGCGCCTGCAGCAGGCGCTCCGGGTGTCCGGCGAACTGGACAAGTTGCCGTTCAAGGTCGAGTTCGCCAACTTCACCGGCGGCCCGGCCATTCTAGAAGCCTTCCGCGCGGAGGCCGCCGACGTCGCGCAGGTGGGCGATGTCCCGCCGATCCACGCGCTGATCGCCGGGCAGGACGTGCCGATCGTGGCCGCCTATCAAACCAGCACCACCGCTTTGAAACTCGCGGTGGCGCCGGGTAAATCGATCACCACGCTGGCCGATTTGAAGGGCAAGAAGATCGCCTACGCCGAGGGCACCGCCCAGCAGGCGGCAGTGCTGCGCGCGTTGGACAGGGCCGGGCTGAAACCCGGTGACGTGCAACTGATCCGACTGCAGCTGGCCGAGTTCCTCGACGCCGTGCGCACCGCGCAGGTCGACGTCGCCCCGCTGATCGAGCCGAATGTCACACGGCTGCTGCGGACTCCGGGTGCGTCGCTGATCCCGGACTCACAGACCGAGGGCATCTACGGCGGCCTCGGCTACCTGTATGCCCGGCGCGCGGTGACGCAGGATCCGGCCAAGGCCGCCGCGACCCGTGCCCTGGTCGCCGCCTTCGTGCGGGCCAACCAGTGGGTCAACACCCACCAGGAGGAGTGGGCGCGCAAGTACTACGTGGAGAACCAGAAGGTCAGCGCGGACGACGCCAAGCGCATCGTCGAATCGCTCGGCACCTTCACCTTCCCGCACCTGGATCAGCAGCTCGTCGACCGGCAGCAGGCCACCATCGACGCCATCGCCAAGGCCGGTGAGCTGCCGAAGAAAGTGCAGGCGGCCAAGGGCTTCGACCTGCGCTACGACGCCGCGATCACCGAGGCGGTCACCGCGAGCGGTGCGTCGTTCGAGCCGAAGGCACGCTGATGGCAACGTTGGATGCCGGAGTATGGAACAGGCTCGGCCGCAACGCCGCACCGGCGCGCGAGCTGGCCAAGCGCAAGCCCGCTCGGCCCCGGCTCGGGCCGGGACGACCGATTCCGTTCGGCGCCGCCATCGGGCCGACGTTGTTGATCGCCGCCTGGGTGCTCGGATCCGCTTCCGGCACATTGGATCCGGAGACCTTGCCTGCGCCGTGGACGGTCGCCGCGACCGCCGGTGAGCTGATTTCCGACGGCAGGCTGCAATCCAATCTGCTCACCTCGGTGCAGCGGGCCGGTATCGGCCTGGTGATCGGTGTCGCCGTCGGCTTGGTTCTCGCGCTCGTCGCGGGCTTGAGCCGGATCGGTGAAGCGTTGGTGGACGGCCCGATTCAGATCAAGCGCGCCATTCCGACCCTTGCGTTGATCCCGCTGTTCATCGTCTGGTTCGGCATCGGCGAGGAGATGAAGCTGCTCGTCATCACGACGAGCGTGGCGATCCCGATCTATCTGAACACGCACGCCTACCTGCGCAGCGTCGACTCCCGGTATGTGGAACTCGCACAGACGGTTGGTCTTTCGCGCTGGGGCTTCATCCGCCGGATCGCGCTGCCCGGCTCGCTGCCCGGGTTCTTCACCGGGCTGCGGCTCGCGGTCACCATCGCCTGGCTGGCCCTGGTCGTGGTGGAACAGGTCAACGCCACCAGCGGCATCGGCTACCTGATGACGCAGGCCCGCACCTACGGGCAGATCGACGTGATCGTGGTCGGGCTCGTGATCTACGGGCTGCTCGGGCTTTTCGGTGATCTCGCCGTGCGCGCGGTGGAAAGGAAGGCGCTGTCATGGCGACAGACATTGGGGGACTGAACGTCGTCCGCACCCGCGATCTGCGACGCGGCTTCGGTGAACGGGTCGTGCTGCGCGACATCGATCTCGACATCGCGCGCGGGGAATTCGTTGCCCTGCTGGGGCGTAGCGGCTCGGGCAAGAGCACGCTGCTTCGGGCGCTCGCGGAGCTGGACTACGACGTGCCGGGTTCGGGCGAGCTGACGGTGCCCGCCGAACGTGCCGTGGTGTTCCAGGATTCGCGGCTGCTGCCGTGGATCCGGGTGCTCGACAATGTGACTCTCGGCTTGAGCGGGCAAGGCGCCGCCGAGCGCGGTCGCGCCGCACTCGCCGAGGTCGGCCTGGCCGGTCGCGAAAAGTCCTGGCCCAGGCAGCTTTCCGGTGGTGAGCAGCAACGCGTCGCGCTGGCGCGTTCGCTGGTACGGGAGCCGGAGCTGCTGCTGGCCGACGAACCGTTCGGGGCGCTCGACGCGCTCACCCGGATCAAGATGCACGCGCTGCTGCAAGACCTGTGCGCCAAGCACCGGCCCGCCGTCCTGCTCGTCACCCACGACGTCGACGAGGCGGTGCTGCTCGCTGATCGCGTCCTCGTGCTCGACGAAGGCCGTATCGCCGTCGACCAGCGCATCGACCTGGAACGTCCACGCAGGCACAGTGATCCGGCCTTCATCCGGCACCGGTCCCTGCTGCTCGCCAGCCTCGGCGTCGCGTCCAACGACCTGCCGAGCCACCACGAAGAAGAGAAGCAAGCCTCATGAGTACTCCGCGTCAGCTCAGCCTCAACGCGTTCATCTACCCATCCGGTCACCACGAGGCCGCCTGGCGGCATCCCGACAGCCAGCCCGGCCGGATCTATGACGTCGACTACTACCAGGAGATCGGCCGCACCGCCGAGGCCGCGAAACTCGACGCGGTGTTCTTCGCCGACGGGCCCGCGCTGCGCACCAATGTCAAGCACAACGCGGGTTCCGGCCTGGAGCCGATTACTCTGCTCACCGCCATCGCCACGGCGACAACGCATCTCGGGCTGATCGCCACCGCGTCGACCACCTACTACGAGCCCTACAACCTGGCGCGGCTGTTCTCCACGCTGGACCACATCTCCCGTGGCCGGGCGGGCTGGAACATCGTCACTACCGGAACCGACCTGGCCGCCGCCAACTTCGGTCTCGACAAGCACCCCGACCACGCCGAACGTTATGCGCGGGCAAGGGAATTCGTGGACGCCGTGGTCGCGCTGTGGGACAGCTGGGAGGACGACGCCATCCAGCTGGACCAGGCGGGCGGGATCTACGCCGACCCGGACAAGATCCACCCGATCGACTTCGTCGGCGAACATCTGCGGGTGCGTGGACCTTTCAATGCGCCGCGCACGCCGCAGGGCTATCCGGTGCTGGTGCAGGCGGGCGCGTCCAACGAGGGCCGCTCGTTCGCGGGCAAGTACGCCGAGGCGATCTTCACCGCGCATCAGCGCCTCGAGGACGCGCAGAAGTTCTACGCCGACATCAAGGCGCAGGCACAGGGTTTCGGCCGGAACCCGGATCACGTCAAGATCTTGCCCGGCATCAGCCCGTTCATCGGCGACACCGAGGCCGCGGCCAAGGCGCTGGAACGCGAGTTCAACGAGCTCACCGTGCCGGAATACGGTCTGACGCAACTGGAGAACATCGTCGGCAAGAGCCTGCGTCACCTTCCGCTCGACGAGGCGGTCCCGGTGGATCTGTTCGACGATGCGGGTGATGTCACCGACAACGCCCGTAGTCGCCTCCAGGTCGTCGCGGGCATCGTGCAGCGTGAGCGGCCGACCGTGCGTGGGTTGCTGCACAAGCTGGCCGGAGCGCGCGGGCACCGGGTGTTCGCCGGGACTCCCGAGCAGGTCGCCGACACGATCGAGGAGTGGTTCCGCAGCGGTGCGGCAGACGGTTTCAATGTGATGCCGCCGTACTACCCGGGCGGGCTGGAGGTGTTCGCCGAGACCGTCGTTCCGATCCTGCAAGAGCGCGGCCTGTTCCGTACCGAGTACAGCGGTACGACGCTGCGTGATCACTTCGGCCTGCCGCGTCCGGCGGGCCGGACTGCCCGCCAACCGGCCCTGGCCCAGTGAGCGAAAGTGACTGTCTCGCTCTGATGCACCGCTCGGCTCCGGCGCGGTGAGCACTGGAGTCGATACCACTACTGCACAACCCGTTCGGCTGCGCTCGCTCACCTGGACCGTGTTCGTGCCGATGGCGCTCTACGGCACCGGAGCAGGCGCCGCGTCGCCGATGTATGCGCTGCGCGCGCTGGATCTCGGGGCCTCGATCGGGCTGGCCGGGGTGCTGGTCGCGCTGAGCGGGCTCGGCATGGTCGTGGCCGATCTGCCTGCCGGTCGGGTGGTGGCTCGGATCGGGGAGCGGGGTGCCATCGCGGTCGGTTCGGTGCTCGGCGTGATCGGAGTGCTGTGCGCGGTCGTCGCGCCGAACGTCTGGGTGCTGGCGGTCGGACTACTGCTCAACGGTGCGTCCGCCGCGGTGTGGGGGCTGGCTCGCCAGACGTACATCGTGGCGGTCATGCCCGCCACGGAGCGGGGCCGGGCGATGTCGACGCTGGCGGGATCGCATCGGCTCGGCTTCTTCTGCGGGCCGTTTCTGGGCGCCGCGCTGGTGCACAGCATGGGGCCGAGTGGTGCGCTGTGGTTACAGCTCGCCACCACGGTGCTGTCCGGTGTCGCGATGGTCGCCATCCCGTCGCCGGAGGGCGACGACGCGGGCAAGGGCGAGCACACCTTGCGTTCGGTAGTGGTCGAAAACATCGGGGTGCTCGGCACTTTGGGGACGGCGGCGCTGTTGATGGGTGCCGTGCGGGCATCCAGGGTCGCGCTGCTTCCGCTGTGGGCCGCGCATATCGGAATGAGTGCGTCGGCCACGAGTCTGGTGTTCGGTATCGCGGGTGCGGTGGACGTGTTGATGTCTTATCCGGCGGGCATCTGGCTGGACCGGCGAGGCAGCCGCGCCACCGGCGTTCCGGCAATGGTGTTGTTCGCCACCGGATTCGGCGTGCTGCCGTGCACGTCGTCGATGCTCGGTATGGGCGTGGTCGCCGTGCTCCTCGGCCTGGCCAACGGCATCAGCAACGGCGTGATCATGACCGTCGGCGCCGACGTCGCACCGGACGGCCGCCGCGCCGAATTCCTCGGCGCCTGGCGGTTGACGCATGACATCGGCATGTTCGCGGGCCCGATCGTCGCCGGAGCGATCAGCGCCGTTGCGCTGCTGAGTATCTCGGCGCTCGCACTGGCGGCGGCAGCGGCGGCGGGTGCCGTCGCAACCTACCGCTGGTTCCCCGGCCTAATACTGCAACGACACTCAGTTGAGGGGGTGTCCGCGGCGTCGGTAGTGGGAGAGGCGGGCTTGGTATTGGCGGCGGCGTCGCCATCTCGACCAGGCCCAGGTGTGATCGGTGTCATGGTGGCGGGTGAGGACGAGTGCGACGAGTAGTCGGCGGATCTCCGGTAGTGTCAGCGCGATCATGCCTTCGTCGTGGTCGACGAGTCCCCTTTGCGGCAATGGCTTTGGACGCGGCCAGCCAGGCCAGGGCGAGCATCGACAGGGTGATGTGGGCGTACCAGGCCCGCCAGGATCGGACCTGGTAGTGGTCGAGTCCGGCCTCGCCCTTGGCTTGTTGGAACGCTTCCTCGATGTGCCAGCGAGACCCGGTCGTGAAGGCCAGATCGACCAGCCGCGCCGAGGCTGGGCCGTAGCAGAGGTAGTAGGCGATCTCGGTCGGGTTGCTGATGCTGCGCCGCGCCAGCAGCCAGTGCCCGCGCCCACCTGCCCAGGTGCCCTCGATCTGGCGGCGCGCCCAGTCGAATTCCCGGGGCCCGTGCGCGCCGGCACCGACCGAGAGCCGCTGCCACGTCGAAGCCTTGAACTCGGCGACCAGGGCGTCAGCGCGGGCACTGCGGTCGGCGCGGGTGGTGATCTGCTGATCGCATCGGGTGGCCATCACATAGAACACGTCACGTTCTTCGAGCCAGTCACGCAGGTAACCAGCCTGGCCGTAGGCTTCGTCGGCGGTGAACCATCGAAACGGCACCCCGGCGGCGAGTATCCGCTCCAGCATGGCGATCACCTGCCGCGGTTTGGTGGCGAACTCGACCTCGTCAGGGATGCCCGCGCCCCGGCAGCGGTCACGGTCACCGGTCCACGACTGGGGCAGATACAGTTCCCGATCGATCAACGCGTGCCCGTGCGTGGACGCATACGCCAGAAACACTCCGATCTGGCAGTTCTCGGTGCGTCCGGCCGTTCCCGAGTACTGCCGTTGCACCCCAGCCGATTTCACACCCTTCTTCAGGAACCCGGTCTCATCGGCTGCCAGCACCGCCTCCGGATCACCGAGATGTTCGATGACGTAATCACGCACGTCGTCGCGCACACCCTCGACATCCCAGTCCGCCTTCCGCAACAACCGCTGCATCCCCTGTGGGCCTGCCTCCCCGGCATGCTCGGCCACGGTCCACCCGTTCTTGCGTTCCAGACCCGCGACCAGCCCCGACACATATTCACCCGCCCGAGCACGCGGCTCAGACCGCGTGAACCGGGCCCCGATCCTGCTCATCAACGAATCAAACTCCGCCACAACACGATCCAACACCACACAACAGAACTACCAGCAACTACTCAACTGAGTGTCGTTGCAGTACTAACCGAGCACCGCCCCCAACCACTCACCGCGACCCCGCTCCCCGAACGAAACTAGAACAGCCGCAAACCTTCTGGTTTCCCGCACACGCAATCGCATGCGATTCGATGCGGGCTGTTGCGAAATGGGTGCTGGTGTTGCGGGCCGCGTAGTGGCCGGCAACACGGGGTTGGTAGATCCTCCCGGTCCTGCTTGTCAGCAGGGTGCCAGGGTGAGGTGGCGGGTTCCGATGGCTTTGAACAGGTTGTGAACGAGGGCGTGGAAGCTGAATTCTGCTGCGGCCCGGCTGGTTCCGCGGCTGGTGAAGCGTCGGAAGCCGAGGTTGTGTTTGGCGTGGCCGAAGGGGGTTTCGGCGATGTGGCTGCGTTGTTTGTAGAGGGCGGCGCCTTCTGGTGTGCGCAGCCGGTGATCCATTTGCTCGATCACCGGCGCGTCGGTGGGCGGGGGGCCGGTGGTGGGCCGGGTGCGGGCGGCGGTGGCCAGGTCACGGCGTTTGCCGATGGCGATGAGCCGGGCGGGCCCGGCGGCGGTGAGGTTATCGGTGCTCAGGTAGCCGGCGTCGGCGAGCAGCATTCCGATCGGGGCGGGTGAGGTTTCACCAGTGGTGTCGGGACCGGCCGGGGCTGTTACCGCGGCCGTGTAGTCGTTGAGAAGTGTTGCGATAGAAGGGTTTTCGTGTGTGTCTACGGGATGGTGGGCGGTGATGAGGTCGGCGGCGGTAGCGGCCTTGCCCATCATCTCGGCGAAGGCGGGACAGTCGCTGGGATTGTTGGCGACCCCGGTAGCGATGATCAGTCCGTCGCCGCAGGTGACGGCCTGACAGTTGAATCCCTGCAACCATCCCCCGCCGCGCAGCGGCATCGGGCGAGACTCGGGGTCGGTGATATTGCGCTGGGCGTCTTTATCGTTGCCGGCCCGCTCGGCGGCCTTGCGGGCCGCCCCAGCCCGGGTCACCGCCTCGGCCTGCGCGGTTACCGCCTGCGCGGCGACCGCACGATCCAATGCCCGGCGCACGCGTTTGACCGCGTACTCCTCATCCACCGGGGCGGGCCGGCGCCCGCGCCCGCCCGCCGCCAGCCAGCGCTCGATCTTGGCTTGCTGCGCGGCGCGGGCCTGTTCCCAGTTGCGGGTCAGCACCTGCACCCGGATCTCGGCCGGGGGCAACCCGACCCGGGGCCCCCGCTCGTCACGACGGCGCTGATAGTCAGCGACCATCGCATCACGAGCGACCTGCCTGGCCTGCTCACGCTCGCGCCGACGGGCCCCGGCCCCCTCACGCGCCTCGGCGCGAGCGGCGTTTTCAGCCTCCAACTCCGCCAACGCCGCAGCGATCCGCGCCGCCCGAGCCGAGGGCTCGACCAACTCCGTGGACATGCCCCCACCACGCTCATCGGGCCCGAACTGCTCGTCCTCGGCGGCATCGGTGGCCGCATGCTCGGCCGCCGCCGCCCGCGCGGCCGCCCGCGCCGCATCAGCGACGGCTTGCTCGCCAGCAGCCGCCCGCAACCCCTCCTCGGTGCGGTTCGCGCTCAACGACGCGTTCGAGGCGATCTTCACCGAATCCATCGCCACCACCCCCAACCGGCCCATACCCAGACGCGCGCACAACACCAGGACCTGGGTGAACAACTCCTCCACCACATCAGCCAGCTCGCCACGGAACCGGGCAATGGTCACATGATCAGGCACATCCCCGGCACAGATCACCCGGAAGGTGACATCACGCGAGCACAACCACTCGATCTTGCGCGAGGACCGCTGGCCTTGGGCCCACGCCCAAATCAACAACGTCAGCAACATATCCGGGTCATACCCCGCACGCCCCACACCACCAGTGCGGCGTTTGGCATGCAACCGCGAAGTGTCCAACCCCGCCACCGCCTCGATCACCAGCCACACCGGATCGGAATCACTCAACCACTCACGCATATCCGGCGGCATCAAAAACTGCTGATCACGATCCACCCAGCGATAACCCTTGGCCACCAACACATCATCGATCACCAACCCTCGACACACCCAACAACCCACAAATCCTGTTGTCCGGCCGCTACGCGGCCGGACAACACCCACCCACCATTTCGCAACAGCCCGCATGCGCGTCGGGTCAGAAGGTGTGCGGTTAGCGAGCTTGAATCGGGGTCCGCCACCAACTGGTCTCGGTGGTCCTGCCGCGCGCGGAGCTGGAACTGCCGCACAGTTTCTGATGTCCCGCACATGGAATTGCATGCGATTCCATGTGCGCCTGATCAGGAGGTGTGCGGCTCAGCGGACGCGGGTGCCCAGGAGGTGGCGGACGCCTGCGATGAACAGTTGCAGGCCGAAGTCGAAACGGGCGGTGGGGTCGGGGGTTTCGTCGAGGGGGGTTTCGTCTTCAGGGAGGGCGCCCGCGGAATCCATTTGCATCCTGGACTGTTCGTCGACGGTCTGGCCGAGGACGTAGTACAGCAGCGTGAACGAGGAGAGCTCGGCTTCGGGGCGTGGCATGCCCGCGCGAATGGCGGCGCTCACCATGCGTTCCCGGCCCTTGCTGGTGGTGAGCCTGGATGCGTAAGTGGCCGAGACCAATTCGGCGCCGTCGCGGTAGGCGAGCAGGCAGTCGCGCAGCCGGTGCGCCAATTCGCTGATCTGGCCGGACCATTCGGTCGCGACGATCGGATCCTCCATCGGCAGCAAGATCTTGTCCGCGACCGCGCCGAGCAGGGCCTGTTTGTTGGGGAAGTGCCAGTACAGCGCGCCGGGCTGCACCTGGAGCGAGCCGGCCAGCCTGCGCATGGTCAGGTCGGCGAGGCCGTACTGGTCGAGGATCGCGACGGCACCGTCGACCACGTCCGCTCTGTGCAGTTGCACCCGAATTCCTTCCCTGTCCGATGGCGGCGCTCGCGGCCGCCTTCGTGGTTACGCAGGTTACCGGCGAGGGCCCGTGTCGCCCTCGTTGCGGTCGTGTATCTGGCTCGCAGTGTTTTGACTCACTGTCTCGTCTACCCTAGCCTGAACACCGTTCAAGTTGCCCGGCCACCTCGGCCGACCGAAGGGATTCGTGCAGTGACCCAGGCTTCCGTCGACATCTCCATTTTGCAGCTCGCCCGCGAACAGGTGCTCGATCGCGGCGAAGGACTGACCCAGGAGCAGACTTTCGAGGTGCTCCGCCTCGGCGACGACCACCTCGAAGAACTGCTGGCCCTGGCGCACGACGTGCGGATGAAGTGGTGCGGCCCGGAGGTCGAGGTCGAGGGCATCATCAGCCTCAAGACCGGCGGCTGCCCCGAGGACTGCCACTTCTGCTCGCAGTCCGGCCTGTTCCAGTCGCCGGTGCGCGCGGCCTGGCTCGACATCCCCAGCCTCGTCGAGGCGGCCAAGCAGACCGCGAAGACCGGGGCCACCGAGTTCTGCATCGTCGCCGCCGTGCGCGGCCCGGACGAGCGGCTGATGGCGCAGGTCGCGGCCGGTGTCGAGGCCATTCGCAACGAGGTCGACATCCAGGTCGCCTGCTCGCTCGGCATGCTCACCCAGGAGCAGGTCGACCAGCTCGCTGCGATGGGCGTCCACCGCTACAACCACAACCTGGAGACCTCGCGCTCGCACTTCCCGAACGTGGTCACCACGCACAGCTGGGAAGAGCGCTGGGACACGCTGCGGATGGTCCGCGAGGCGGGCATGGAGGTCTGCTGCGGCGGCATCCTCGGCATGGGCGAAACCCTGGAGCAGCGTGCGGAATTCGCGGCGAACCTGGCCGAGCTCGAGCCCGACGAGGTGCCGCTGAACTTCCTCAACCCGCGCCCGGGAACCCCGTTCGGCGACCTCGAGGTGCTGCCCGCCGCGGACGCGTTGCGCGCGGTCGCCGCGTTCCGGCTCGCGTTGCCGCGCACCATCCTTCGCTTCGCGGGCGGTCGCGAGATCACCCTCGGCGACCTCGGCGCCAAGCAGGGCATCCTCGGCGGCATCAACGCCGTCATCGTCGGCAACTACCTGACCACCCTCGGCAGGCCCGCCGAGGCGGATCTCGATCTGCTCGGCGAGTTGAAGATGCCGATCAAGGCGCTCAACGAAACACTCTGAGTAGACCCATGAGTAATGTCATGGACATGGACGAGCGCTACAACCCGTTCACCGGCAAACGGATCGTGCCCGGCCTCGAGGATGCCGTGCCCGCGGCCGCCGCGCTCGGCCTGGAGCCGCCGCGCTTCTGCGAGCACTGCGGTCGCCGGATGATCGTGCAGGTGAGCCCCGACGGCTGGTGGGCCAAGTGCTCCCGGCACGGCGTGATCGACGCGGCCAGTCTGGAACTGCGCTGATGCAGGCGTCGCGGCGTGGGCTGCGCGGCGAGGCACGGGCCGCCGCGGTGATCGCGGTGGCCGTGATCCTGGTGAGTGCGCTCGGCGGTGTCGGGTGGGGTCTGCTCGCGCCGACCGAGCAGCTGTTCGTGGTCGAGCCGGGCCGTGGCGCGGTGCTGACCGGGGAGAGCGTGCACCAGTTCGACGCGGTGGCGATGTTCCTGTGCTTCGGCGCGGTGATCGGTGTGCTGAGCGCGGTCGCCGCGTGGCGGTGGCGCGGCGCGCGCGGGCCGCTGCTGCAGATCGGGTTGCTGGTCGGCTCGCTCCTCGGCGCCTTCGTGATGGCGCGGCTGGGGGAGCAGGTCGCGCAGTGGTATCACCCGCGGCCGCACGATCCGCCGGTCGGACAGCTCGTCGAGCTGCCGACGGAGGTCGGCACCTGGCTCGTGCTGCTGGCGCAGCCGCTGCTCGCGTCGCTGCTGGTGCTGTTCTTCGCGGCGTTGAATTCGTCGGAAGACCTGGGCGCGGGCACTGCCGTCGAGGACGGATCGTTCGACCCGGCAGCGGCATTCGGCCCGTACGGCGCCGCGTCGTACCCGGCGGGCACCGGCCCGCTCCCTTACGGTAGTTACGAACCGGCCAGGGAGGCCGGTTCCGGTTCGTTGCCGGAGACTCGTCCCCACCGCTGAGGCGTTGTCCGAACCGTTGCCCGCGGGACGGCACAGGCGTACCAAAAGAGCCTAGAATTACGGGACACGCTGTGCGTTCAGAGAGGAACGAGTCGTGGCGTTCGTCGGTAGCGGGCCCATCGTCGAGGAACTCGACGCCAAGTTCTGGCGAGTGGTCGAACCGCTCGTCTATCAAGGTAGCTCCGAGGAATTCGTGATCCCCGCCGGGTTCCGGACCGACTTCGCATCGGTGCCCCGCGCCCTGGTCTGGCTCGTGCCCCGCTACGGCGCCTACACTCGCGCCGCCATCCTGCACGACTACCTGCGCAGCTCGCAGGCGGTGAGCATCGCGGACGCGGACGGGATCTTCCGGCGCTGCCTGCGCGAACTGGGTGTCGCGGTGCCGCGCCGCTGGATGATGTGGGCGGCAGTGCGATTGGCCAGCGGTCTGCGCGGCGCGAGTGCCGGCGACGTGGCCACCTGGGTGCTGATCGCCGTGCCATCCATTGCGTTCCTGGCGATTCCGGCGATCGTCGTGCAGGTCTTCCTGGTGATCTTCTGGTTGGTGGAGTTGGTCTTCTGGGGGATCAACCGGCTGTTCACCCGCACCACGACCCCGCCGCCGCAGCCGCAGATGAAGACCGCCTGACTGCTCTACCGCCGCGCGGAAAATGGGTGGAGGCGATGCCGGGGGTGGAGGTAGCGTTGCCCGGTTGGCTTGGTCGGCTTATGGAAGGGAGGTCCGGCGATGCCCGAGAACGAGCGGACGGCTGCCGTGGATCTGCCTGCCGAGCAGGTGCGTGAGCGGGCCGATCTGGCGGCTTGGCGGCGGCGAGATGCGTTGCGGCGCAGCAGTGCCGCGCAGCCCGTGGCGAACAAGCGGCGGTATCGGCGGGGGAGTAAGCATCGGAAGGCGATCGCCGAATCTTGAGTCACCCGCTCAGGTCGGGGGGCGCAGAGCGGCGAATTCGTCGGTGACGCGGATGCCCGAGTCGGTGTAGCGATAGACGGCGGCGGGGCGGCCGCCCGCGCGGCCGGGGGCTCGGGTCTTGCCGGTGGGGGTAATTACCTTGCGGCGGGTGAGGACTCGTTGCAGGTTCGTCGTGTCCACGTCGTAACCGAGTGCAGCGCAGTAGATTTCGCGCAGCGTCGACATGGTGAAGTCGGCGGGCGCGAGCGCGAACGCGATATTCGTGTAGGAGAGCTTGGCGGCCAGGCGGGTGCGGGCATGATCGACGACGGTGCCGTGGTCGAAGGACATCGGCGGCAGCGCGGAGAGCGGATGCCAGGCGGTGTCGTCGGGTAGCTGCGGGTCTGCTGTCAGCGGGACCAGGCCCAGGTAGGCCGAGGCGATCCGGCGCGGCGCCGGGACGCGGTCCGGGGCGCTGAAGACCGACAGCTGCTCGAGATGGGCCAGTTCGCGCACATCGACCTTCTCGGCGAGCTGACGACCAGCCGAGGTGTCGAGGTCCTCGTCGTCGCGCAAACGGCCGCCAGGAAGCGACCAGGTGCCCTTCTGGGGGTCGAGGGCGCGCTCCCACAGCAGTACCGCCAATTCGGTCCGCTGCCCAGGTGGGCAGCGACCGATTACCTCGTTTCTGTCATCGACAGGGCTGGGACCTGCGGCGATGTTCTCAGGGAAGCGGCGAACCTGGAACACCGCGGTGAGCGATTCGTGGATAGTGCTACTATGGGCCACGTTTTCGATTGTAAGTCGAAAACCTGGTTTGGTGCGAATCGGCGGAGTAGCCACTCGCACGACGAAGGGAGCCATCATGGCGACGATGGGTGCGAAACTGGCGCCTCCGCTGATGGGGCAGGTGTTCGACGGGCCGTCGGGGTTCAGTGGTGTCGAAGCAAGCCCCGAGTGGGCGCAGGAGATCAAGCGACTGGCCCGCGAACGAAACGCCACGATCCTGGCGCATAACTATCAGTTGCCGGAGATCCAGGACGTGGCCGATCACGTCGGCGACTCGCTGGCGCTGTCCCGGATCGCGGCCGAGGCGCCGGAGGACACGATCGTGTTCTGTGGCGTGCACTTCATGGCCGAGACCGCGAAGATCCTCAGCCCCGCCAAGACCGTCCTGATTCCCGATCAGCGGGCAGGCTGCTCGCTCGCGGATTCCATCACCGCGGACGACTTGCGTTCCTGGAAGGCCGAATTCCCGAACGCGGTGGTGGTGTCGTACGTGAACACCACCGCGGAAGTGAAGGCGCTCACCGACATCTGCTGCACCTCGTCCAACGCGGTCGATGTGGTCGCCTCGATCGACCCGGACCGCGAGGTGCTGTTCCTGCCGGATCAGTTCCTCGGCGCGCACGTCAAGCGGGTCACCGGCCGGGAGAACATGCACATCTGGGCCGGCGAATGCCACGTGCACGCGGGCATCAACGGCGACGAGCTGACCGAGCAGGCGCGCACCCACCCGGACGCGGATCTGTTCGTGCACCCCGAATGCGGTTGCGCCACTTCGGCGTTGTACCTGGCGGGCGAGGGCGCGTTCCCGTCCGAGCGGGTGCACATCCTGTCCACCGGCGGCATGATCGACGCCGCCAAGCAGGTGCAGCAGCAACGCGGCAACGCGACCCAGGTGCTGGTCGCCACCGAGATCGGCATGCTGCACCAGCTGCGAAAGGCTGCCCCCGGCGTCGACTTCCAGGCCGTGAACGACCGGGCCTCGTGCAAGTACATGAAGATGATCACCCCGGCCGCGCTGCTCCGCTGCCTGGTCGAGGGCCGTGACGAGGTGCACGTCGATCTGGAAACTGCTGCGCGCGGACGTAATTCGGTCCAGCGGATGATCGAGATCGGTACGCCGGGCGGTGGTGAATGACCCCGACCCCTGCCCGTGTGGCGGTGGTCGGACAGCGGTTCCCGCGAAACGCACAGAGAGGCACGGGCGAATGACTCCAGTGTCGATCGACTGGGAGACCGAAGCCGATCTGGTGGTGATCGGCGGCGGCGTCGCCGGGCTCACGGCGGCGCGCACCGCGTCGCTGCGAGGCCTGCGAGTGCTCACTCTCAGCAAAGGTGGTGCCACCGATACGTCGACGCAGTATGCCCAGGGCGGGATCGCTGTAGTTGCGCCGCACGGTGATTCGGTGGAATCGCATGTGCACGACACGGTGGAGGCCGGTGCCGGGTTGTGCGATGTCGATGCCGTGCGATCCATTGTCGAGGGTGGGCAGGCGGCGGTCGCGGCGCTGACCGACCTCGGCGCGGTGTTCGATCTGGGTCGGGACGGGCAGATTTCGCGGACCCGCGAGGGTGGGCACAGCACCCGGCGCATCATCCACGCGGGCGGCGATGCCACCGGCGCGGAGGTGCAGCGCGCGTTGAACGCGGCCGGGTTGCCGGTGCTGTTCGGCGCGGCGGCCTGCGAGATCCTGACCGGTCCCAGCGGCGTGCAGGGTGTTCTTGCGGTGTCCGACAAGGGATTCGGTGTGGTGCACGCACCGGCGGTGCTGCTGGCGACGGGTGGCCTCGGCCAGCTCTACGCGCTCAGCACCAACCCGCCCGGTGCGACCGCCGACGGTGTCGCGCTCGCGCTGTGGGCGGGGGCCGCGGTGGCGGATCTCGAGTTCTTGCAGTTCCATCCGACGGTGCTGTACACGCCGGGTGGGCTCGGACGTCGGCCGCTGATCAGCGAGGCGGTGCGCGGCGAGGGGGGCATTCTGGTGGATTCCGAAGGGGATTCGGTGACCGCCGGGGTTCATCCGCGCGGGGACCTGGCACCGCGCGATGTGGTGTCACGTGCCATCGCGGCTCGTATGCGCGCCCTCGGTACCGATCATGTCTATCTCGACGCGCGCACCATCGACGGTTTCCCGCAACGGTTTCCGACGATCACCGCGTCTTGCCGTGCCGCTGGGATCGATCCGAGTACCGACCTGATCCCGGTTGCCCCGGCGGCGCACTATCAATGCGGAGGGGTGGTGACCGATCCGCATGGCCGCACGGCTGTCGCTGGCCTCTATGCCGCGGGCGAAGTCGCACGCACCGGTCTGCACGGTGCTAATCGACTGGCGTCCAACAGCTTGCTCGAAGGTCTCGTCGTCGGCGAACGCGTCGGCGTGGCGGCGGCGGAACGGCTCGGCGAGCACGTGCGCGTCACCGATGTGCCTACTCGTGTCACCGAACGCGCGGATCGTGTTGTGTTGCAACAACTGATGACCGACCACGCCTCGGTCGTGCGTGACCGCGCGGGCCTGGACGAGGCGATCAAGCGCATGAAAGACGCCGTGACGCAACGCGAAACGGTGCTCGCTGCGGGATCGGTCGAGTCGGCCCCGTACGACGGCGGTGGCGCGCCGACCGACAGGACGCACGCGACACCCGGCGCGGAGCTCGCCGAGCGCATCGCAGGAATCGAGGATGTCGCGCTAACTCTCACGGCGCGCTCGCTGCTGCTCGCCGCCTCCGCTCGCACCGAAAGTCGGGGCTGCCACACCCGTTCCGACCACCCCGAGCCCGACGACCGGCTCCGGCACAGCATGTTCGTGGTGCTGGACGAGGACGGCCGTCCCCGGCTCGACCAATGAACACCCGACCGGTGTCGGCGAGTGGCACATGGGGGCGGCAAACAGCGAGAAGCCCCCGCCATGGTGTGCCACTCGACTCCGCGGTCGGAACTGAGACGAGTAGATAGAGGAGTGGTTGATGGCTCTGGATAGTGGGTTGGATCGAGACGGGGTGGTTGCCCTCATCCGGACCGCACTCGATGAGGACTTGCGCTACGGCCCGGACATCACGACCGCGGCGACGGTGCCTGCCGACGCGGTAGTGAAGGCGTCCGTGGTGCCGCGGCAGCCGGGGACCGTTGCCGGGCTCGATGTCGGTTTGCTGGTGCTGGACGAGGTGATCGGCGCGGGGAACTACGAAGTCACCGGACGTGTCGCCGACGGAACCCGGGTCACCCCAGGACAATCCGTGCTCACCGTGGTGGCTCCCACCCGCGGCCTGCTGACCGCCGAACGCACCATGCTCAACCTGGTCTGCCACCTCTCCGGCATCGCCACCGCCACCGCCGCCTGGGTCGACGCGGTCGCGGGCACCGACTGCAAGATCCGGGACAGCCGCAAGACATTGCCCGGCCTGCGCGCGCTGCAGAAGTACGCGGTCCGGGTCGGCGGCGGAGTGAACCACCGGATGGGTCTCGGCGATGCCGCGCTGATCAAGGACAACCACGTAGTTGCAGCGGGCTCGGTGGTCGAAGCGCTGCGGGCCGTTCGTGCGCTGGCCCCCGACATCGCCTGCGAGGTCGAGGTCGACAGCCTCGAACAGTTGGATGCCGTCCTCGCCGAAAACGTGGAACTCGTGCTGCTCGACAACTTCCCGCTGTGGCAGACCCAGGCCGCCGTGCAACGTCGCAACGCGGCGGCACCGAATACGAAGCTGGAATCCTCCGGCGGCCTCAGCCTCGACGTTGCTGCCGAGTACTCGGGGACCGGCGTCGACTACCTCGCCGTCGGCGCCCTCACCCACTCGGTCCGCGTGCTGGACCTGGGCTTGGACATGTAGCGGAACGATCTCGGGTGCCGATCAAAAGGACGTGTTGTCTCGTCTTTATCGCTTTCCCGTTGATACACAGCGCAATCGCGTAAGCGGGTGCCACGATGCGGGGATGAACGGCGGGTATCGCCTGGCTTCCTTGTTGCTGTCGATCGTGACAATGCTTGCGTTGTCGTGGCTCGGTGCGCCGTCCGCGATGGCTGAATCCGACTGCGCCGGGGACGTGGCGATACAACCGATCGCTGTTGCCGTCGACGGAGAACAGTCGAACGGGTGGGCTTACGAGCCATACCAATGCGCTCCCGGGGATCTGGCGCAGCGGCGACTGATCATCGCGGTGCACGGGTTCAACGAGAAGTCCGCCGACTATCCGGACGTCATGTCCGCGATCGCGCGGCGGTCCGGCGCAACGCTGCTGACGCTCGATCAGCGCGGCGGGGACAGTGTGTGGAAAACGGGGGAGTGGAATCCCTGGGCCGGTTGGCATGACGTGGTGGCCACGGCGCGGTGGTACAAGGGCGAGCATCCATCGGTCGATAGGACGGTGCTGTGGGGGTGGAGCCAAGGTGGCATGACGAGTGGGCTGGCGTTGGCGTACGGGCCTGCCGGGCTGTTCGACTACTGGGTCGATACGGCGGGTCCGTCCAACACCGTCGACTACTGGAATGCGGGCAATTCGCTTGGCCTGCCGCAGGTCTCGCAGATCGAGCGGGACGCCGGTGATTGCACGCCTGCGGTCTGCCCGCAGGCGTACGCGGATCGGTCCACGGCGGCGCTCGCGGCGAAGATGACCGCGCAGCGGGTCTTTCTGGTGCACGGCACCGCGGATCCGATTGTCCCGTACCAGCATTCGCTCGATCTGAAAGCCGCGCTCGCGGCGGCAGGTAAGCCGTACTCGATGTACACGGTGGTCAGCGGCCGGGGCTCCGACGGAACCATCGTGCCCGGCACGCACTGGATCGGCCCGGTCTGGTTCCAAGGTGCCTGTGTGGTGGAGCGGGTCCTCACCGATCTGGAGCCGGTGGACGGACCTGCCCGCGAATACGTCACCGACGTACTGGCGGGCATCGACACCGCGCCGCCATCGCCTCCGGGCGCGACTTGCGGGGCGTGAGCTGTTGCCGCGGCGCGCATAGCGCTGCCCGCGCACTCGGTGCGATGGGGCGGGCTGTCACGGGCCGGAGCCCTTGGCTGAAGCGCTCCGCGAATTCGTCACCGACCTGCTGACGGGCGACGACACCGCCTGAATCACCGCCGGGTACGACTTGCGCGGCGTTCTCCTCAGTGATCGGCCCACGACACCCCAATCGAGGGGGAACTGGTGCTGGGCGGCTCTCGGCCGTTGCTGACACCAGTTTCCCATGATCATTCGTCCAACTGGGCTGTTGGGCGGGCGGTGCTGAATTCGGGCTGATTCCTCGTGCGGAGTGATCTGGCTGACTCCTGGCGGACCGTCATCGCCTCGCGCTGTTAGCCGAGTAGTTGCCATGGATAGGTACGATGCGGCGATGACTGGTGGCCGTCGCTCACTTGCGTGGTTGTTGTCGATCGTGACAATGCTGGCTGCGTCGTGGCTCGCCGCGCCGTCGGTGTCCGCCGAGCCCGCTTGCGCCGGGGATGTGGCCGTGCGGTCTCTCGCCGCGACCGTCGACGGAGAGCTGGCGACCGGGCGGGTCTATGAGCCGTACCGGTGCAGTCCCGGTGATCTCGCTCCGAAGGGCCTGATCGTCGCGGTGCATGGTTACAGCGAGACGGCCGCCTCCTATCCCGACGTGATGGCCGGAATGGCTCGTCGCACCGGCGCGGCGCTCCTGACGTTGGATCAGCGTGCCGAGGGCAGCGTGTGGAAACCCGGCGAGTTCAACCCGTGGGCCGGTTGGCAGGACGCGGTGGCCATCACCCAGCAGTACAAAGCCGAGCATCCGTCGATCGGCAAGACGGTGCTGTGGGGTTGGAGCCAGGGCGGCCTGACGGCGGGGCTCGCGCTGGCGTACGGACCTGCCGGGCTGTTCGACTACTGGGTCGACGCCTTCGCGCCGACGAATGTCCTCGACTACTGGAATCTCAGCAGCGCGTTCTTCCCGGCGCAGAAGGCGCAGATCGAGCGGGACGCGGGTGGTTGCACGCCCCAGGTGTGTCCGCAGGCGTATACCGACCGCTCCTTGGTCGCCATCGCGCCGAAGCTGAACGTCCAGCGAAGCTTCCTGATCCACGGGGTCTTCGATGTGGATGTGCCATACCAACATTCGGTCGATCTGAAGAACGCGTTGGCGGCGGCAGGCAAGCCGTACTCGATGTACACGGTGGTCACCGACCGCGGTCCCGACGGCAGCATCCAGCCCGGCGTGCACGATGTCGGTCCGACCTGGGACCAGGGGATCTGTGTGGTCGAGCGGGTGGCCGAGGGGCTGGAGCCGTTGGATGGTGTGGCGCGCGATTACGTCACCGACGTGCTCGCCGGCGTCAACACCGCGCCTCCGCCACCGCCGGGCGGCCCCTGCGCAGCCTGATCAGGCGGTCAGTTCTCGTTGGAGCGGGGTGCGGAAGCGGGGGATAGCGCGCACGTCACCGAACCACTCGGTGGTCCGCGCGGCTTCGGCTTCGATCATCGCGACGGCGTCGGCACCCACGTCTTCCAGTAGGCGATAGACGATTTCGCCGTCGGCGCGCTGCGCCCAACCGCCGACGATGCGGCCGTTCCACCAAATGGTCGGTCCGACATTGCCGTTGGTGTCGAACAGGGCGGGGGCGTGCGGGCCGAGGTACCAGTCGCGGGACTGCCAGCCCATCGGGGTGGGGTCGAGCGCGGGCAGCAGTGCGGTCCAAGGTTCCGGCGCCGCAACGGGTTCCACGTCGTCGGCGAGCAGCAGGCCGGTAGTGCCGTCCAAGTCGACCTCGACCACATCGAGATCGGTGAGCGCCTTGCGGACTTCGCCGACGCCCCAGCCGGTCCACCACTTGAGGTCGGTGATCGGCGCGGGGCCGAAGGCGCGCAACCACTGCCGGAGCAGTTCGGCGCGGGCCTGTTCGGCGGGCATCGCGGGAACGCCGTCGGGCAGCCAGGATTCGATGGGTTCCCAGGTGTACTGGCTGCTGGTCCAGCTGCCGTTCGGGCGGCCGCGGACGATCCGCCCTTCGCAGCCGAGGGTCACCAGCACCCAGGTGGTGATGTTGGTCGGCTTCGAATACGCCTTCTCCGGAGCGGTATTCACCTGCGTGCGCAGCCGGGGCACGTCCTTGCTCAGCTGGATGCCGGTGGCCGCGCCCCTGGTGAGCAGCGCGTCGTGCGTTTCCGCTTCGACCTCGGCGAGCCAACTCTGCACGTCGCCCTCGACGGCCCCGGACTGCTCGATGTACTTGCCGTAGGTGCGACGCTGCTTGTGCGCCAACGCATCCGCGCACGACGCCTGCAACACCGGGAGCAACTCGATCGGCGCGACGAACATGGTGCGCCGCATCGCCAGCAAACGGAGCAACGTGCGATCGTCGTAGAGCGCCTGCTCCACGTGCGCCGGGGTGACGGTGTGGCTGCGCGCCCCGACGGACAGGAACACCGTCGCAGGGTCGGTCGCGTGCAGCACCACCAGCGACCGGGCGATCTCGGTCACCCGATCGGAGCGGCTCGCTGCCGCGAGCCGGTGCCGTACCCCCAGCCGAGCCCGCCGCTCGGCCACATCAATCGAACGCATAGGCGAATCCTAGCGTTCGACGGGTCGGCTCAGATGCCGAAGTCCTGCGGGTTCAACCGCAGCGTCTGGCAGGCCTCGCGGACGGCGGCGATCTCGGACTGGTCGAAGTTGCCGTCCGCGTTGCCGATCATGATGCCGATCTGGATTACCGCGTTCGCCTCGGTCGGCTTGCCCGCCGCCTTGCCGATCTGCTGCAGCACGTGCGCGCGTCCGAAGGCGGGGTCGCTGGTCAACCGGTTGCAGTTGTCCTCGAACAGGGCGCGCAAGTCGTCGATCGGGAAGTTCTGCAGCACCTGATCGGCGGCGATGAGGTTGGCCACCTTCATCCGCTCGGCCGGGTCGATGGTGCCGTCGGCCGCCGCGACCAGGGCACAGATGCCCATGCTGGCGTCGCGGAAGGAGCCGCCGCGCAGATCGTTCTTCTTGGCCAGCAGCTGTGCCTGCCATTTCGGCGCGTTGTCCATCAGCTTGCTGATCAAGCTCGCGTTGGACATCAGGCGATTCAAGAAGGCCATGACCGACTCCCCGGTGCAGAGGTTCGGGCAGGCAGACCCGTGCGGCGCCCGAACTCGGAATGAATATCGGGACCGTAGCAGACCTTCGCCGATCAGTCTCGGCCGCAAACGATTCGGCCGTCAGTGCTCGGGTTTCCAGGCGCGGACCAGGTCGAGCAGGCCGGGGAAGCGGGCATCGAGGTCATCGATGCGGACCTTGCTGCGGCGTTCGAGTCCGTACCGCTGCTGCCTGGTGACGCCCCCCTCGCGCAGCACCCGGAAGTGGTGGGTGAGCGTCGATTTCGGCCGATCGATGTCGAACCAGCCGCAGGAGCGGTCGGTGTCGGGGGATTCGGTCAGCAGTTTCTGAATCATGTTCAGCCGCAGGGGATCACTGAGTGCGGCGAGCACGTGGTCGAGGCGTAGGTCGGCGCGGTCCGGCTCGGGGAGTCGGGTGTCGGGGACATCGGTGACCGATGGCATCGCGGGTCTCCTGAGGGTGTGGGTGCCCTGTACGTGTTTTATCGTACTAGATGCTAAGTTCGACTCCGATCGTATCGGTACGAGAAAAGTCGAACTAGTGGAGGTTGGGATGGTGACGCTGACGGAGCGCCGGGAGTCGGTGCCTGAGAACGGCTTCGTGTGGCTGGCGGCGTGGCCGGTGCTCGCGGTGTTCGTGCTGTCCAACGCGGCGACGCCGCTGTACGTGGTGTGGCAGCGCGAGCTCGGCTTCTCGTCCGGGACGTTGACGGCGATATTCGCCAGCTACATCGTCGGCTTGCTCGGTGCGCTGCTGGTGGCCGGGGTGGTGTCGGATCGGGTCGGCCGCAAGCCGGTGCTGTTGCCCGCGATCGCGCTGGCTATGGTGGCCTGCGTGCTGTTCGCCACCGCGAGTTCGGTTGCGGTGCTTGCCGTTGCGCGGCTGCTCACCGGAATCGCGGTGGGTGCGGCGGTGTCAGCGGGGATGGCGGCGGTGACCGATGTGGGCGGGCCGGGGCGCAAACGGCTTGCGGCACTGGCCGCTTCGTCGGCGATGGTGCTGGGCGCCGGGTTCGGGCCGCTGTTGTCCGGGGTGCTGTCGGAGACCGTGCCCGGGCCGACGGTGACCGTCTTCGTTGCGAAATCGTGCTGCTCGCCTCGGCTTTCGTGGTGGTCGCACGGCTGGATCTGCCGAAGGGTGCGGGCGGGCGCGGCCCGTGGATTCGGATTCCCGCGGTGGCGCCGGGTGGGCGCACAGCGGTGCTGCTCGGCATCGCGGTGTTCGCGCCGGGGATCACCTCGACCTCGTTCGTGCTGTCGCTCGGCCCGTCACTGCTCACGCACCTGCTCGGCGCCACCAACCGAGTGGTCGCGGGCGCGCTCGCCTTCGTAATGTTCCTGGGCGCCAACGCAATCCAGTTCGCCGCGCGCCGACTACGAGTGCGCACGATCCTGCTAGGCGGCGTGCTCGCAACCACAGCAAGCATGCTGACCCTGATCCTGTCCCTCCAACTGTCCTCACTCACCTTGTTCGCAACAGCCGCCATACTCGCCGGAATCGGCCAGGGCCTAGATGATTGATTCCAAGGGGATCAGTGGTCGTAGGCGGTCAGTGATCGGTGTACCGGTGCGCCGGTGGTGTCGTTGTGCCAGATCGCGGCGGTAATCGCCAGGATTCGTTGCAGGACACGCACTATGACTCCGCTGAGGGTGCGTCCACCGTGGCGTTCGAGATCGAGTTGGGCTTTGAACGTCTGGTTGATCGACTCGACGACCTGCCGTAATGGTTTGAACAGGGCGGCGCCAGGTCGTTCGGCTTCGCCCTTGCGAGCCGGCCGCAACAGCTGGATCCCGGTGGCGGCCAACTCGGCCTCGAACCCGGCACCGAAATAGTTCTTGTCGCAGATCAGGGTCTGTCCCGGTCGTTGGGCGGCCAGGGCGGGGTCACCGGCCAGGATACCCATCAGGGTTTCGCGTTCGTCGGCTTTCGCGCCGGTCAGAGCGAAACCGATCGGCAGCCCACCCAGGGTGGCGATCAAGTGCAGCCGCATGCCCCAGAAGAAGCGCGAATGCGAAGCGCAGTAACCGTATTCGGCGTATCCGGCCAGTTCGGAGCGCTTCACCGTTTCGCGGGAGCGCCCGCATTCCACCGGGGTGGAATCGGCGACCCATACATCGTCGGTCCACAGGCTTGTGTCGGTGGCCAGGTGCCGGATGGCGGCGGTGATCAGGGCGGCGGCTTTGCGGAGTCGTTTGTTGTAGCCGGGTTGCTGGGGCAGATACCGGAAGAGATGCCGTAGATGTTTGCGGGCGTAGCGCATCCAGCGGCGCTCGTTGGGGTAGCCCAGCAGGGCCTGCATCACGGCCAGGGCCACCAGTTCGGCGTCGGTCAACTGCGGGGTGAACCCGATCCGAGGGCGGGCAGGCGCCAGATCGGGGCGGGTCTTCACCAAGTCGTCGATCGTGACATAAAGTGCAGTGGCGAGGGTGTCGATTTCATTGCTCACAACCTTGATCTTCGGCGCCCTCGCCTACTTCGTCACATCGAATGCTGCTGTCGGGCAGAATCTTTCACTTCAGCACGGAGGAACAAGCACTGCGGCTGGGTGATCATCCATCAGGAGGTGTGTGGACTCGTCATGCACCACACCCCTTGGAATCAATCATCTAGGCCAATTCGGCGGCCTCACCGCAATCAGCGCCACCGTCCCCGCCGCCCGCCTAGCCGAGGCAAACGCCGCCCAGAACGTCGGCGGCTACCTCCCCGCCGCCATCCTCCCGCTGACCGCCGGATTCCTCAGTGACGCAATCGGTCTGACCGGCGGCGCAACGGTGTTCGCAATCGTGGTGACCACCGCCGCCGTAGCAGGCGGCCTCCTGGTCGCTCCTCGGTTACCCGCCACGAAGACCACTGCCACGAGGTAGCCCCACTGACCAAGCGACAGATAGGCCGACTCCGCACACCTGCTTCTGACTTCGCACACTCCTCGGCCCGCCACGAGGTATGTGGAAGAAGCAGCAAGTATGCGAAGAGGCCTGGCCGCGGCCGTGCCAGCTGATCACGCCGGAACTGCACACCCTAATCAGTTCTGGGAGTGAGCTATCCGGCACACTCCTGGTAGTAGCCGGCCGGTAGGTGAGCACTTTCGCACCCTGGACTTCGAGTCCTGGAGAAAGACCGTGCCCCTGCCGGTAGGCCGGGAGAGTTGATCGCTGCTGGGATGTCGTGCCCGCCCGAATGGGCGTGAGCACTGCTTGATTAGGTCGCTGATGGTTCTCCTGCTGGCTGCTCGACGGTGATCGGCATTAGCAATTGGAGGATTGTTGCGACTGTTCGTAGGAGATGACTGGGCTGAAGACCACCACGACGTGGAGGTGATGGACACCGCCGGGCGCCGCCTGGCCAAAGCGCGCGTGCCCGAGGGCGTCGCCGGAATGGCGAGACTGCACGCGATCCTCGGCGGCCTGGTCGACGACGCCGACGAGGTCGAGGTCCTGGTCGGGATCGAGACCGACCGCGGTCCCTGGGTCGGGGCGCTGGTCGCCGCCGGATACACGGTACTGGCGGTGAATCCATTGCAGGCGGCCAGGTTTCGGGACCGGCTGGGAGTCTCGGGTGCCAAAAGCGACGCTGGTGACGCTCACGTGCTGGCGGATATGGTCCGCACCCATTCCCACGAATTGCGACCTGTCGCTGGGGATTCCGCGCGAGCCGAGGCCGTGAAGGTGGTGGCCCGTGCTCACAAGACGATGATCTGGGACCGAACTCGCCACACCCAGCGGTTGCGTCACGCTCTGCGTGACTACTTCCCCGCCGCGCTGGCCGCGTTCGACGACCTCGACGCCGCCGACACCCTGGAACTGCTCGCCAAAGCACCCACCCCAGCTGCGGCGGCCCGGCTCACGATCCCCCAGATCAGTGCCGCGTTGAAGCGGGCGCGCCGCCGCAACGTCGCCGACAAAGCCACCGCTATTGCGGCCGCACTGCGCAGCGAGCAGCTCGGCCAGCCCGAGGTCGTGGCGCAGGCCTACGCAGCCTCGGTCCAGGCGCTGCTGGCGGTCCTGACTGTCCTCAACACCCAGATCAAGACGTTGCAGGGGCAGGTCGAGGCGCATTTTGGGCAGCACCCGGCCGCTGAGATCATCGCGTCCCAGCCCGGTTTGGGACAGGTCCTCGGTGCCCGGGTGCTCGCAGAGTTCGGTGACGACCCCGACCGCTACCGCAGCGCCAAAGCCCGCAAGAACTACGCGGGCACCTCCCCGATCACCCGCGCGTCGGGCAAGAAGAAGGTCGCCCTGGCCCGGTTCGTACACAACGACCGGCTCATCGACGCCCTCACCACCCAGGCGCAATCCGCGCTGATGTGGTCCCGGGGCGCCCGCGACTACTACGACCGTCAGCGAGCCCGCGGTGTCGGTCACTACGCCGCGCTACGCCAGCTCGCCAACCGACTCGTCGGGATCCTGCACGGCTGCCTCAAAACCGGAACCCTCTACAACGAGACCACAGCCTGGCCCGACCCAGCTCAGCAGTCCGCTGCTTGACATTCAAGCTCCTGGGATGTCTTTGTGGAGGTCGCACACCCGGTATACGTGTACTGGGTGTGCGGCTCAGACTAAGGTTGTGCACCCCTCAACTCGCCACGCTGACAGCAGAATTCGCACTCTTTCTCGGGATCCGCACCGGCTTTAGGGCCCTATTTCCAGTGCGGATCCCGAGAGAGAGTGGAGATGTTGGGCAATCCGAGCCGGGTTCGCTCGGCGGGTCTGATCGGCCGCCCAACCGCCGCTCGACCACCCACTTCTTGTCCAAAGCGTTTGTGACGTCACCACAGCCAGATGACCACCTCGGGAACGCGACATGGTGCGCCTGACGTGCGCCTAAGGCCGGGTACGGCACATGACGCGCCCACACTACTCACGGGAAAACCTGGGTAGGTCTTCAGTTTTCTGGGCTGGTCGCGTTGGGTCGTCCTTAGCTGTACTCACCCGGTAGGTGTACTGATCCGGGGAATGATCGAGTAGTGCTGAGCACGTCGCCTGCCGTACCCGGCTTTCTCTTCTGCGGCTTGGGATGGGCAGCGTTCGGGTTCCAGCGTGCGGACTGGCTGTGGTCCCGTTGCGGGAGCTTGGGAAATCGAGACGAGTCAAATGGTGGTTGAGCGCAATCGAGGCGAGTCGAATGGTTGCTGTTGGAGATCAGTTAGCGACCATTCGACTCGCCTCGATGGCTTCGGTCGGGTGCAGTGGCGTGCCATCATTCGAGGATGAGGCGCGGATACGTACTGGTGGTGGCGGGTGCGCTGTTGGCTGCGATGGTCAGCGTTGTTGCACCGGCGGTTTCGGCTGAGCCGGAGTGTGCGGCGCAGGTGGCGGTGCGGGCGGTGACGTTGACCGTTGATGGGGAGGCTGCTACCGGACGGGTTTATGAGCCGAGTCGGTGTGGCGGGGGTGATTTCGAGCCGACGGATCTGGTTGTTGCGGTGCATGGGCATGATGGGTCGTCCGCTGACTACGCGGGGTACCTGACGTCGATCTCTCGGCGTACCGGCACGCCGGTTCTTTCGATGGATGCGCGTTCGGCGGACAGTGTGTGGCGCACCGGTGACTGGAACCTGTGGGCGGGCTGGCGGGACATCGTGGCGGCGCACGGGCCGCGCGGGCTGTTCGACTACCGGGTCGACAATTACGGTCCGGCAGACGATTTCACGATGTGGCTGGCTTCGGCGTCGGTCGATCCCGCGTTGCCCGCGCAGATCGAACGTGACGCGGGCGGCTGCCCGCCGGTTGTCTGCCCGCAGGCATACGTCGAGCGCTCGCCTGCACTGGTGGCCGGCCGAATGGACGTGCGGCGCGCGTTCCTGATCCACGGCACCGGTGACGACGTGGTGCCGTATCCCGCGACGCTGGAGATGCGGGCCGGGTTGCTCGCCGCGGGCAAACCCACCTCGATGTACACCATCGTCACCGGCCACGACCTAAACGGCGCCGTGGTCCCCGGCGACCACAGCGTCGGCCCCGCGTTCTTCGAGGGCGGTTGCGTAGTCGAACGGCTGCTCCTTGGCACCGAACCCACCGACGGTCCGGACCGCGACTACCTGGTGGACGTCGCACACGGCATCGCCACCGGCCCCGCCACTCCGCCGAACGCCAAGTGCGCCGCCTGATCGGACTGACCGCACGGTGTCGCCTGCTGGGTCCGAATGGAGCAGTGCCGTGTGATCGTCCGAACGGTACTGCGCTCCGTGATCGTCCGGTTGGTCGGACTGGAACAGCGCTACCCGACCAGACCGACCGCACGGTGTCGCCTGCTCGGTCCGAATGGCGCAGTGCCGCGTGATCGTCCGAGCGGCACTGCGCTCCGTGATCGTCCGGTTGGTCGGACTGGTACGGCATTGCCTGACCAGACCGACCGCACAGTGTCGCCTGCTCGGTCCGAACGACACGCGCTGCGTGATCGTCCGAGTGGCATATCGGGCGTCGCCTTAGGGTCGGAACGGCACCGCGCCGCCTGACCGGACGATCGCACAGCACCGCGTGAAATCAGCTGGCCAATGGCGTCATCACCACGAAGAATCGCCTCGTTGCCGATCGGCCCGCCGACACGTGCCGCCATCGTGGACCACACACGCCGACCGCGCCGACGGGAACAGGATCGCGGCCACAAGCGGTTGACGTTGACGACATCGATGATGAAGTGAGGGTGAGATGAGTAAGCCGATGGACCCGGCGTACCACTGGAACGGCGCGGATCTGGACCTCGACGGGTATCTGACGCGCATCGGGTTCGACGGCGAGCTCGCGCCGACGGTGGAGACGTTGCGGAAGCTGGTTTACGGGCACACCACCTCCATTCCGTTCGAGAACCTGGAGATCCTGCTCGGCCGCCCCATTCTGCTCGATCTGGAGTCGTTGCAGAACAAGATGATTCGGCAACGCCGCGGCGGCTACTGCTATGAGCATGTCGGCTTGTTCGCGGCCGCGCTGGAACGGCTCGGGTTCGGCATCACCGGCCTGAGCGCCCGCGTCACGATGGGTGCGCCGGAGGGCCTGCGCCCCGCGACGCACGCCCTGCTGCGCGTGACGACCAGTGACGACGACCGAGTGTGGTTGTGCGATG
This sequence comes from Nocardia sp. CA-128927, assembly GCF_050955855.1. Taxonomy (NCBI): domain Bacteria; kingdom Bacillati; phylum Actinomycetota; class Actinomycetes; order Mycobacteriales; family Nocardiaceae; genus Nocardia; species Nocardia sp. CA-128927. Next base: position 3,475,453 of record NZ_CP192087.1, read on the forward strand.
TCGGATTCGGCTCCGGCCCGCTCGAGCCGTTCGAGTTGTCCACGGAAACAGGCGAATTCACGGCGGGCGACTGGCAGTTCCGGCTGGAGCACACCTGCGGCGAGCTGGACAGCGACCTGTGGCTGCTGCACCAGTTCGGCAAGGACGGCTGGATCGACCGCTACACCTTCCCGATGGCCCCGCAGTACCGCATCGACTTCGCGGTCGGCAACCACTTCGTCTCGACCTCACCGCGTTCGCCGTTCACCACCCGCCCCTACGCGCAGCGCTTCGGCCCCGACCTGCACCTCACCATCGACGGCACCACCCTGATCACCGAACGCCCGGACGGAACCAGCGAAACCCGCCTGATCGAGGCGACCGAACTGCCGAAGATCCTGTCCGAAGAGTTCGACATCGACCTCACCGACGCCGACGCCGCCGCCCTGGTGGCGGGTTCGTGGCGCACCCCCTGACCCCAGGAACCCCGGCACAGCCTCTCCCACCCCGCCGGAGTCGGCAGATACAGTCGGCGGGGTGCGTACCCGTCGGAATTACCTCGTCCTGTTCGCCGCACCCGCGCTCGTCCTGGCCGCCTGCTCGTCCGGCCCGGACCAGCCCGACACCGTCGCGGGCCAGTTCGCCGACGCGCTGAACCGCGACGACGTCGCGGCCGCGGCCAAGCTCACCGACGATCCGACGAAGGCCGCCGACGCTCTCGGCAAGCTCTACGACGGCCTCGGCAAGGAGGTGCGCTTCGACGTCCGCTCGATCGACAAGAACACCTTCACGCTGGCCGCCACCTGGAAGCTCGGCAAGGACGGCAAGTCCGAGTGGACCTACACCACCACCGGCACCGCGGCCGACGACAACGGCTGGAAGATCAAGTGGAACCCCGACACGGTCGCCCCTGGTCTGGCCGCAGGCCCGCTGAGCTACAGCCCGGTCTACCCGAAACCGGCCCGCATCCTCGATTCCACCGGCGGCGAGCTGATGACCCAGCAGGTGGTCACGCTGGTGAACGTGAGCCCCGGCGCCGACACCGCCGCGCTGGCCGCGTTGCTCAGCCCGATCCTGCCCAGCATCACCGCGCAGTCGCTGCAGGCGGATCTCGCTGCGGCGCAGGGCAAACCGGTCAACGCGATCGGCCTGCGTGACGCCGATCTCGCGCCGATCCAGGCGCAGTTGTCCGCCCTGCCCGGCGTCACGCTCGCGCCGCAGACCCGCCTGCTCACCAACGACAAGTCCCTCGCCTCGCCGACCCTGTCCGGGCTGGCCGAGCTGTGGCAGAAGAACGCCGACGACAACGCGGGCTGGGCGGTGCGCGCACAGACCGGCGACGGCACCCAGCGCGTCGGTGGCCAGGACCCTAAGCCGACCGTCGATATCGCATCGACCCTGAACATCGACCTGCAGCAGGCGGCCGAGGCGGCGCTGACGCCGATCACCCAGCCCGCGGCGATCGTCGCGCTGCAACCGTCCACCGGTAACGTCGTCGCGGTCGCCCAGAACAACGCCGCCGACGCGGAGGGATCGATCGCGCTCACCGGCCTCTACCCGCCGGGTTCGACCTTCAAGACGGTGACCGTCTCGGCCGCGTTGCAGGCGGGCACGGTCACCCCGGATACGGTGCTGCCCTGCCCCGGCGTCGCGAACATCGAGGGCCGCAAGATCCCCAACGACAACAATTTCGACCTCGGCCAGGTCCCGCTGCACACCGCGTTCGCCCGTTCCTGCAACACCACGATGGGCGAGCTCGGCGTGAAACTGCCCGCCGACGCGCTGACGAATGCGGCCGCACAACTCGGTCTCGGCATCGACTACGTCACACCCGGCCTGACCACCGTGACCGGCAAGGTGCCGCCCGCGGACACCCCCGCCCTGCGGGTCGAATCCGCGATCGGTCAGGGCAAGGTGACCGCGACACCGTTCGGTATGGCACTGGTCGCGGCGTCCATTGCGCATGGTTCGGTGCCCGCGCCGACGATCGTCAAGGGTCAGCCCGGCACGCCGGACAAGACCCCGGCCGCGCTGCCCGCGAGCGTTGCCGACCAGGTCAAGGCCATGATGCGGGAGACGATCACCGCCGGTACCGCCACTCAGTTGCGCGATATTCCCGGTTTGCTGGGCAAGACCGGCACCGCCGAATTCATCGACGACACGCACGCGCACGGCTGGTTCGTCGGCATCGCCGATGACCTGGCATTTGCCGTATTCGTCAACGACGCGAACAGCTCTGGGCCCGCGGTGGACGCGGCCGGACGGATGTTGCGGGCGGCGCGCTAGTTCCGCCGCGCCGATGTGGGCGGAGAATATGCCCGTGCTGGCGCGGACCGAAGTCTCGCGGCCAGCTACACTCGTCCCCGGACCGCGTCTGTAAGCAATAAGCGGGATGTCACGATTTCGAGAAGGTTCGGAGTAGGCGCCATCGATACCGGTCAGTTGATCGCGGAGCATTACCGCCTGGTCGAGCGGATTGGTAGCGGCGGCACAGGTGTTGTTTGGCGTGCCATCGACGAGCGTCTGCAACGCTCGGTGGCCGTCAAGCAGATCCATATCAAGCCGAGCCTCCCCGAGGCCGAGCGTGATGTGGTGCGCCAGCGCGCCATTCGGGAGGCGCGCAATGCCGCCCGATTCCAGCATCCGAACGCCATCGTCGTGTTCGACATCACCGAGCATCAGGGTGATCCCTGCCTGGTGATGGAGTACCTGAAGTCCAACAGCCTGGCCGGCGTGCTCTCCGCGCAGGGCCCGTTGCCGTTGACGCAGGTCGCGCGGATCGGTGAGCAGGTCGCCTCGGCGCTGATCGCCGCGCACGACGCGGGCATCGTGCACCGGGACGTGAAGCCGGGCAACATCCTGCTCGACGACCACGGCACCGTGAAGATCACCGACTTCGGCATCTCCCGCGCCGCGGGCGACGTCACGCTCACCGAAACCGGCCTGATCTGCGGCACCGCCGCCTATCTCGCGCCGGAGATGGCGCGCGGCGCCGATCCGACCCCGGCCTCGGACGTATTCGCCTTGGGCGCAACCCTTTTCCACGCGCTGGAGGGCGAGCCGCCGTACGGCGCGAACGCCAACCCGCTCGCGGTGCTGTACGCCGCCGCCAACGGCCAGGTCAGCGAGCCGCGAAACGCCGGTCCCGCAACGGATTTCCTGCTCGACCTGCTCAGCCCGGAACCGCAGGACCGGCCGACCATGCGCGCGGCGCTCGACCATCTGGCCGCGTTCGCCGACTCCGGCCCCGCGCCGGTGGCCGCCGGATTCGTGCCCGCCAGTGAGGCTTTCGTGCGTCGCCGCAACGGTGCGCCGGAATCGGCGACCCGTGCGCTGCGTCCGTCGGCGGTATCCGCGCCGGTGCATCAGCCGACCGAGCGCCAGCCGCGCCCGCAGAAGCCCGCACCGCGCCCGCAGCACGCGCCGCGACGGCCCGCGCAGTCGAACACGGCCACCCACCCGCGCACCCAGGCCCAGCCGCGACCGGTGCCGCGTAAGTCCGGTGGCAAGAGCAAGGCCATCATGATCGGCGCCGCGATCGGTGCGGTCGTCGCGGTGGCCGCGATTCTCATCGGCGCGTTGAGTCAGAAGGACTCGAATTCGCCGACCGTGCAGGCGGGTCCGCCATCGACGAGCTCGTCGACGGCCAGCACGAGCCCCGTCGCTCCGTCCGGCACGCCGGGCAAGACCACCAGCGATGGCAGCAAGGTCACCGAGCAACCTGCGGGTGCGCTCGTGAAGAAGTTCTACGACGACGCAAGCGGATCGTGGTCCATCCTGTCGCCGGCCGCACAGAAGATCTACGGCACTGAGACGGCGTTCCGGCAGTACTGGGATCAGCACACTGTCGATACCTTCGCCAGCATCCGGGCGGCAGGCCCCAACAACCCGGACGGCTCGCTCGATATCAAGCTGGCCAGCCTCATCGTCGACGGCCAGGACCAGCCGGTGACCCTGCGAGTGATCAGCTCCGGTGGAAAGCTCCTCCTCGACAGCGATACCCGCTTCCCCAACCTTTCCTGAACGGGCTGCGGCCAGCGGACGCGATCTTGATCGTTGGTCGCAGGAGCTGAGCTGGCGGGTGATTATGCCGCTGAGCTGCGCCAACGCCCCGGATGCGACGTGCGGCTCAGCTGAGCGGCCCGCGAGGATAACCGGTGGTGTCGGCCAGATAGGCTGGTAGCTGCAACTTTCCTGTTGCGGATTCGGCTGAAGACAAGGATCGACACCACATGACTACCCGCATCGAGCTCGCCCGCGTTGATCTGCGCGGTCGCACTCCTTCCGTTGCCGAGCTGCGCGCCGCGCTGCCGCGCGGAGGAGTCGACGTGGACTCGGTGCTGCATCAGGTACGGCCGGTCGTCGAGGCGATCCGGGATCGTGGCGTCGCGGCCGCGCAGGAGTACAGCCAGCAGTTCGACGGGGTGACCCCGGTGACGGTGCGAGTGCCCGCCGCCGAGCTGGAAAAGGCGCTGACCGAGCTGGATCCCGCCGTGCGCGCGGCGCTGGAGGAGTCCATCGCCCGGGCCAGGAAGGTGCATGCCGATCAGCGGCGCACCGACAAGACCACCGAGGTGGTGCCCGGCGGCACCGTGACCGAGCGATGGGTACCGGTCGAGCGGGTCGGGCTGTACGTGCCCGGCGGCAACGCCGTCTACCCGTCCAGCGTGGTGATGAACGTGGTGCCCGCGCAGACCGCAGGCGTCGGCTCGCTGGTGGTCGCCTCGCCGCCGCAGGCGCAATTCGGCGGTCTGCCGCACCCGACGATCTTGGCCGCCGCGCAGTTGCTCGGCGTCGACGAGGTGTGGGCGGTCGGCGGCGCGCAGGGCGTCGCGCTGCTGTCCTACGGCGGCGTCGACACGGACGGCGCCCAGCTGGAGCCGGTCGACCTGATCACCGGGCCCGGCAACATCTACGTGACCGCCGCCAAGCGGCTGTGCCGCGGCCTGGTCGGCATCGACGCCGAGGCGGGGCCGACCGAGATCGCGATCCTGGCCGACGCGACCGCCGACCCGGTGCATGTGGCGGCGGACCTGATCAGCCAGGCCGAGCACGACGTGCTCGCGGCCAGCGTGCTCGTCACCGACAGCGTCGAATTGGCCGACGCGGTGGACGCGGCGCTGACCCGGCAGATGACCGTGGTGAAGCACGCCGACCGGGTGACGGAAGCGTTGCGCGGCAAGCAGTCCGGGACCGTCCTCGTCGACGACATCGCGCAGGGCCTGCGCGTGGTGAACGCCTACGCGGCCGAGCACCTGGAGATCCAGACCGTCGAAGCCGCCGCGGTGGCCGCCCGAGTACGCAGTGCCGGAGCGATTTTCGTCGGCGCGTACGCACCGGTGAGCCTCGGCGACTACTGCGCGGGTTCCAATCACGTGCTGCCGACGGCCGGATGTGCCAGGCACTCCTCGGGTTTGAGCGTGCAGACGTTCCTGCGCGGCATCCATGTTGTCGACTACACCGAGGCGGCGTTGAAGGATGTCGCCGGTCACGTGGTCGCGCTGGCCAACGCCGAGGACCTGCCCGCACACGGCCAGGCCGTACAGGCGCGCTTCGGGGCGCTGTCATGAGCAGGCAGGCCACCGTGCCCGGCGCGGACATCAGCCTGGACGACCTACCGCTGCGGGACAACCTGCGCGGCAAGAAGCCTTACGGCGCACCGCAATTGACGGTGCCGGTGCAGCTGAACACCAACGAGAACCCACACCCGCCGAGCAAGGCGCTGATCGACGACGTCGCCGAATCCATTCGGATCGCCGCCGCCGACCTGCACCGCTACCCGGACCGGGACGCGGTGGCGCTGCGCACCGACCTGGCCGAATACCTCACCAGGCAAACGGGTGTCGCGGTGGACACCGACAATGTCTGGGCGGCAAACGGTTCCAACGAGATCCTGCAGCAGCTGCTGCAGGCCTTCGGCGGACCCGGCCGCAGCGCACTGGGTTTCGTGCCGTCGTACTCGATGCACCCGATCATCTCCGAGGGCATCGACACCGAGTGGATCGAAGCCAAGCGCAACGCGGACTTCTCCCTCGACGTCGACTACGCGGTGGCCGCCATCGCGGAGCGTTCGCCGAACGTGGTGTTCGTGACCAGCCCCAATAACCCGACCGGACACAGCATTCCGCAGAATGACCTGGCGCGGATCCTGGAGGCCGCGCCCGGCATCGTGGTGGTCGACGAGGCCTACGGTGAGTTCTCCGCACAGCCGAGTGCCATCGCGCTGATCGACCGGTTCCCCACCAAGCTGGTGGTGACCAGGACCATGAGCAAGGCGTTCGCCTTCGCGGGTGGCCGCCTCGGCTACCTGGTCGCCGCGCCCGCGGTGATCGACGCGATGCTGCTGGTGCGGCTGCCGTACCACCTGTCGGTGGTCACCCAGGCGGCCGCGCGCGCGGCGCTGCGGCACGCCGACGAAACCCTCGGCAGTGTGGCCGAACTCGCCGCGCAGCGCGATCGGGTCGCGGCGGCGCTGGCCGAGATCGGCTTCGACGTGATCCCCAGCGACGCGAACTTCCTGCTGTTCGGCCGGTTCACCGACGCCCCCGGCAGCTGGCAGCGCTACCTGGACCACGGTGTGCTGATTCGCGACGTCGGCATCCCTGGCTACCTGCGCACCACCATCGGCCTGGCCGCGGAGAACGACGAGCTCCTGAAGGTCAGCCGAGTCCTGGTGCACACCGACCTGACGCCCCGATGAATCCGCCTGTGGAGGAAGCAAACATGAATCGAACCGCGCGGGTGGAGCGCGTCACCAAGGAATCCAGCATCGTGGTCGAGCTGGACCTGGACGGCACCGGCAAGACCGAGATCGCCACGGGCGTCCCGTTCTACGATCACATGCTGACCGCGCTCGGCGCGCACGCCAGCTTCGACCTGACCGTGCGGGCCGAGGGCGACATCGAGATCGAGGCGCACCACACCGTCGAGGACACCGCGATCGTGTTCGGCCAGGCGCTGGGAAAGGCGTTGGGCGACAAGGTCGGTATCCGCCGGTTCGGTGACGCCTACATCCCGATGGACGAGACCCTGGCGCACGCCGCGGTCGACGTGTCCGGTCGGCCCTACTGCGTGCACACCGGCGAACCGGAGCACCTGCTGCACGCCGTGATCCCCGGATCCGGTCCTGGCGCACCGTATTCCACGGTGCTCAACCGCCACGTCTTCGAGTCGATCGCGTTGAACGCGCGCATCGCGCTGCACGTGCGCGTGCTCTACGGCCGCGATCAGCACCACGTCACCGAGGCCGAATTCAAAGCGGTGGCACGGGCTTTGCGTGCCGCGGTCGAACTCGACCCCCGAGTGCAGGGTGTTCCCTCGACGAAGGGGACGCTGTGACTTTGAAGTCTGTTGCCCTGCTCGATTACGGCTCAGGCAATCTGCACTCGGCCGAGCGCGCACTGGTGCGGGCGGGCGCGAAGGTCGAGGTGACCGCCGATCCGGCGATCGCATTGGCCGCCGACGGACTGGTCGTGCCCGGCGTCGGCGCCTATGCCGCCTGCATGGCTGGCCTGCGAAAGGTGCGGGGCGAGCGGATGATCGGCCAGCGCCTGGCCGGTGGTCGCCCGGTGCTCGGCATCTGCGTCGGCATGCAGATCCTGTTCGAGCGCGGCGTGGAATTCGGCGTAGAGACCGACGGCTGCGCGGAATGGCCCGGCGTCGTGGAACGCCTGTCCGCTCCGGTGCTGCCGCACATGGGGTGGAACACCGTGTCCGCGCCGCGCGACAGCGTGCTGTTCGCGGGCATGGACAAGGACACGCGCTTCTACTTCGTGCACTCCTACGCCGCGCAGACCTGGGATCTGCCGCCGGGTGAGCATTTCGCCAGCCCGAAGCTGACCTGGGCCGAGCACGGCGTGCCGTTCCTCGCCGCGGTGGAGAACGGGGCGCTGTCGGCGACCCAGTTCCACCCGGAGAAGTCCGGCGACGCCGGGGCTCAGCTGCTGCTCAACTGGGTGCAGGCGCTGTAACCCGAACGGCCCTACCTGGTTTCGGCCCGGTTGACCAGCCAGCGGCCGTTCACGTTCTCGACGGTGATCAGCAGCGACATCTTGTTGGTCTTCGGCATGCCGCCGGTGTCGTCGCTGGTCGTCGTCCGCACCACGTCGACGGTGACATCCGCGCGGGCCTCGTCGCCGGAGACGATCCGGCAATCCACCGAATCGACCGTCGCGCGGGTGTGACTCGCGGCGGCGTTCGCCTGGATGGTCGGCCGGGCCTCCTCGAACTCCGCCCGGAACATCCCGGTCGTGATGTCGAGCATCTTGCCGACGTGCTCGTCGAAGCGCGCGTAATCGTAAGTCCCCGCGACATTGCCGAAATCGCACCCCGCCAGCCGCGCCTCCTCGGGCGGCGCGGCCGCGGCCGGCTGCGCGGTGGCGAGCACCGCGGTGCAGGTGGCGGCCGAAATCAGGAGCACGGCAGGCAGGGTCGAACGCGACATACGAGATCCCTAGGGAGAGTGCGGAGTCGGCGAGCGGAGTGATCGCCGAGGCGAGACACTACCGGCGATTCCCCGGTCGCGGGGCGGCCCGCGGACTTGCCGGTATCCGGGTAGACCCTGACCTGTGCGCGCCGGATATGGGGGCCGTCACCGGATTCGCTTGCGGCCGCTCGGATCTACGGTCGATCCAGGAGGCCGCTATGAGGAGCGTCACAATCCCGTTGGTCGTGTTGTCCGGGTACGCCGTGGTCGCGTTCTTCGTGTTCGGCACGGCCGCGGCGGAGACATTGCTGTTGTATCCCAACATCTTTCGGGACATTCCGGAGTCGCTGGAGCTGACCGAGCGGTTCATGAGTGCGGTCGCCGTCGGTGATGTGATGCGTCCGCTCGGTGGTGTGCTGACGCTATGCGCGCTGATCGCGGCCGCGGTGTCGGTGCGCTATCGCGTCGGGCTGCGCTGGATGGGGCTGTCGCTGCTGTCGTTGGTGAGCGGGCAGTTCCTGCTGTCGATCCTCTACGAGTGGCCGCGGGCCACGATCCTGTTCGACGATCGCGACAAGCACACCCTCGCCGAGATCCAGCGTGCCGCAACGGAATTCCAGATAGGGGAGGGGTTCCGAATCCTGGCGGCGGCGCTGACCGCACTGTTCGCGGTGGCCGCCGCGGTGGCCTGCTACCGCCGCAGGGTGCTGGCGACGCTGTCCTGAAGCGGTCCGGGGCGGGTGCCGGTGGACCAGATCAGGATGGTCTCGACCCGGGGCAGTCGCCTCTGCCCGGCCGCCGGGATCTTGGCCGTGCAACGTTGGTAGCGCCAACGTCAACATATTGTGGGTGCGACCAACAAGAGTTAGATTGCTGCCATGGAGATCTCGCACGAGGGTGCTCCCGCCAGGCTGCGGGCGCTGCCCACCCGGCTGGTCAATCAAGTTGCCCTCGTCGCCAATCGGGCGACCGAGCGGGCGTTGAACGCCACCGGCTCGCGCCGCTACCACTACGCGCTGCTCGCCGCGCTCGGCGAGTTCGGTTCGATCAGCCAGGCCGACCTGGGTCGGCGCACCCGCATCGACCGCAGCGACATCGTCGCCACCGTCAACGAGCTGGCCGACCGCGGTTTCGTCGAGCGCAGTCCGGACCCCACTGACCGCAGGCGCAAGATCGTCACCATCACCGATGCGGGCTCGGCACATCTCGCCGAGCTGGACGAGCGACTGGCCGGTGCCCAGGACGAGCTGCTGGCCGGTCTCAACGCCGCGGAACGTGCTGAGCTCGTCCGACTACTCACGCGCATCCTCGATCGGTGATCCAGCTCCTATATGCGCAGGCCGGAGACTGGGGGAGTGGAGCTAACAACTAGGGTGGTCGCGTGAGTGAGCGCAGCGAACGAACCATCAACACAGCGTCAAAGACGACGACGGAGCCGAGCGCCAGCGAGGCGCAGTCGTGAGTCTTGTGCTGCTACCCGCCGTCGATGTTGCCAATGGAGAGGCCGTGCGCCTCGTGCAGGGGGAGGCCGGTAGCGAAACCAACTACGGCTCGCCGCGCGACGCCGCCCTGGAATGGCAGCGCGCGGGCGCGGAGTGGGTGCATCTGGTCGATCTCGACGCGGCGTTCGGTCGTGGCTCGAATCGTGAACTGCTGGCCGGGGTTGTCGGCGAGCTCGACGTCAAGGTGGAGCTGTCCGGCGGCATCCGCGACGACGAGACCCTGGAGGCCGCACTGGCCACCGGCTGCGCCCGGGTGAACCTCGGCACCGCCGCGCTGGAGGATCCGGTGTGGTGCGCCAAGGCGCTCGCCAAGTACGGCGAACGCGTCGCGGTCGGCCTGGACGTGCGCATCATCGACGGCGAATACCGGCTGCGCGGCCGTGGCTGGGTCAGCGACGGCGGCGATCTCTGGGAGGTGCTGGAGCGTCTCGAGCGCGACGGCTGCTCCCGCTACGTGGTCACCGACGTGACCAAGGACGGCACGCTGACCGGTCCCAACCTGGACCTGCTGCGCGAGGTGAGCAACGCCACCGACGCGCCGGTGATCGCCTCCGGCGGCGTCTCCACCATCGCGGACCTGGTCGCGATCGCCGAGCTGGTGCCGGACGGTGTCGAGGGTTCGATCGTCGGCAAGGCGCTCTACGCGGGCCGGTTCACGCTGCCCGAGGCGCTGGCCGCGGTGAGATGAGCCCGGACCTAACGGCTCTGCTCGCGGCCGCCCGCGAGATCCTGGATTCGGTCACCTCGCGCTTCATCGAGGGGGTCGGTGCGCCCAGCGCGGTGACCAAGGGCCGCAACGACTTCGCCACCGAGCTGGACCTGGAGCTGGAGCGCACCATCTCCGCCCAGTTGGAGCAGCGCACCGGAATCAAGGTGCACGGTGAGGAATTCGGCGGACCGCAGCTCGTCTCGGGTACCGCTTGGGTGCTCGATCCGATCGACGGAACCTTCAATTACTCGTCCGGACACCCGCTTTCGGGCATGCTGCTCGCGCTGGTGCACGAGGGCGAGCCGGTGCTCGGCCTGACCTGGCTGCCGCTGCTCGGGCAGCGGTACGCCGCGATCGAGGGTGGGCCCGTCCTGCTGAACGGCCAACCGCTGCCGCCGTTGCCGCACGGGAAGCTAGCCGAGGCGATGATCGGGTTCGGCGCGTTCAACGTCGACGCGCAGGGACGGATCCCCGGGCAGTTCCGCTTCGATCTGCTCGGCCCGCTCAGCAGGCTCTCCTCCCGCGTGCGGATGCACGGATCCACCGGTATCGACCTGGCGTTCACCGCGTCCGGAGTGCTCGGCGGGGCCATCGTGTTCGGCCACCATCCCTGGGACAACGCCGCGGGCGTTGCGCTGATCCGCGCCGCGGGCGGCGTGGTCACCGACCTGGCCGGCGCGCCGTGGACCATCACCTCGGGCTCGGTGCTGGCCGCCGCGCCGGGCGTGCACGAGGAACTGCTCGAAATGATCTGCACGGTGGCCGATCCGGCGACCGCGGACGAAGGGTGAGGCAATGACGTTGGCGGTACGCGTTATTCCGTGTCTGGATGTCGACGCGGGCCGGGTGGTCAAGGGCGTGAACTTCGAAAACCTGCGTGACGCAGGCGATCCCGTCGAACTGGCGGCGACCTACGACGCGCAGGGCGCCGACGAGCTGACCTTCCTGGATGTCACCGCCTCCACCGGTGATCGCGGCACCATGATCGACGTGGTCACCCGCACCGCCGAGCAGATCTTCATCCCGCTCACCGTTGGCGGCGGGGTGCGCACCGTCGAGGACGTCGACCGGCTGCTGCGCGCGGGCGCCGACAAGGTCTCGGTCAACACCGCCGCCATCGCGCGGCCCGAGGTGCTGCGCGAGATGTCGGAGCGGTTCGGCTCGCAGTGCATCGTGCTGTCGGTGGACGCGCGCACCGTTCCCGCCGGTCAGCCTGCCACGCCCTCCGGCTGGGAGGTCACCACGCACGGCGGCAAACGCGGCACCGGCCTCGACGCCGTCGAATGGGCAACGCGCGGAGCCGAATTGGGCGTCGGCGAGATCTTGCTCAACTCGATGGACGCCGACGGCACCAAGGCGGGCTTCGACCTCCGGATGATCCGCGCCGTCCGCGCGGCCGTCTCGGTCCCGGTCATCGCCAGCGGTGGAGCGGGCGCCGTCGAACACTTCGCCCCCGCCGTGCAGGCAGGCGCCGACGCGGTCCTGGCCGCCAGCGTCTTCCACTTCGGCGACCTCACCATCGGCCAGGTGAAAGACTCGATGCGCGCCGAGCACATCGTCGTCCGCTAGTCCCCGCGCATCAGTTCGCCCGCCGCGCACGAATTCGCCAACAGTTTCGTGCGCGGCCCGAGAATGTGCGCGCGGCGTGGATTGTCCGCCGCGATCGCCACGCCGCGCACATCGTGGTCTGCCGCGCATCAGTTCGCTCGCCGCGCATCAGTTCGCTCGCCGCGCACGGATTCGCCAGCGATTTGGTGCGCGGCCCGAGGAAGTCTGCGCGGCCGGCTGGCTCGGCGGGAATCGGCCGTGGCGGAATCCGACTCGCGCGGATCGGTGTTGCAGCGGGAATGAGCATCGGTATTGCGCTGTCTCCGTTCACTCTCGACACGACCGACAACGCGGTGGATGCCGCTGTTGCCGTGGGGAAGCAGGTTGCTGCGGCGGGGTTGAGCTCGCTGTGGTTCGGGCAGACGTTCAGCCAGGACAGCATCGTGTTGTCCGCGGTGGTCGGGCGGGAGGTGCCCGAGCTGGAGTTGGGGACCTCGGCGATACCGATCTCGGCGCGACATCCGCTGTTGATCGCCAGTCAGGCGCAGACCGCGCAGGCGGCGACGCAAGGCCGGTTCACGCTGGGCCTCGCGCTCGGTACCGAGGCGTTCACCGAGCCGGTCTACGGCGTCTCGTTCGATCGGCCGATCGCTCGGCTGCGTGAGTTCTTGACCGCGCTGCACGAGGTATTCGATACCGGCACCGTCGATTTCCACGGCGAGACGCTCACCGCGGTCGCACCGCTGACCGCCGCGGTCGCGGGTGCGAAGCCCGCGGTGCCGATCCTGGTCGCCGCGATGGGCCCGCAGGCACTGCGCGTCACCGGCGAATTCGCCGACGGCACACTGCCTTTCCTGGTCGGCCCGAAGGCGCTGGCCGAAACGATCGTGGCGCCCATCACCAAAGCCGCTGAGCGAGCGGGCCGTCCGGCGCCGCGCATCGTCGCGATGGTCCCCGGTGTCGTCACGGCCGATATCGATGGCGCTCGCGCGGCGGCCGAGCAGTCGACCGCCTTCTACAACGACATCCCCTCCTATCAGCGAATCATCGAGCTCTCCGGCGCATCTCGCGCCGCCGACCTGGTCGTCATCGGCGATGAGCAAACCATCGCCGCCCGCGTCGCCGAGTACTTCGACGCGGGCGCCACCGATGTCGTCTTCGCCCAAACCGATCTGACGACCCCCGCCGACGAACTGCGCACCTGGCAACTACTCGGCGAACTCAACCGCGCCGCTTAGCAATACGAAAACGACCCGCTCGGCCATTCGGCCGAGCGAGTCGTCGCGTGCGGAAAGTGCGTCGGGCGGCCGTGTTTCAGGCCCCTGCGGCCACCTTCAGCAGTATCGCGCCCGCGATGATCGCGGCGAACGACGCGATCTTGGGCAGGGTGATCTTCTCGTGGTAGACGAGGGCGCCGAGGATGACGGTGCCGATGGCCCCGACACCGGTCCAAATGGTGTATCCGACACCGACATCCAGGGTGCGCAGCGCCAGGCTCAGGGTGAAGATGCCACCCGCGGCGGCGAGCAGGGTGAAGACGGACGGCCACAGTTTGGTGAAGCCGTTGGTCGCGTTGGTGCCGAGCGCGAACGCGATCTCGAAGACGATGGCGATGCCGAGGAAGAACCAGGCCATGACGAAAACTCCTGTTCAAGTGGTGAAGTGGGGGATCAGGCGGCGACCGGTGTCGCCGCGTGGTTCGCGAGCGTGTCGGCCAGCTTGAGCCCGAGTACGCCGCCGATGATCAGCACGAACGCGAGCACCTTCCAGACGTTGAGCGTCTCGTGGAAGATCACCGTGCCGAGGGTGACGGTGCCGACCGAGCCGATGCCGGTCCACACCGTGTAGCCCACCCCGACGTCGAGGGTGCGCAGTGCCAGGCTGAGGAAGAAGATGCCGCCCGCCGCGGCGGCCGCGGTCAGCAGTGACGGGCCGAGCACGGTGAATCCGTGCGTGGCGTTGGTCGCGAGCGCGAAGACCACTTCGAAAACCGCCGCGATCATCAGGTAGATCCAGGCCATGATGTACAGCTCCTTTAGTTGTATGTATATGCAACTATCTTGCGTGTGGAGAAGTATGCATGTACAAATAAACGATGTCAAACAGTGTGCATGACGAGCAGATGTGGAACCGGTTGATCGCCCTGCACGCCCAGGTGGAGGGTCGATTGGCGGCGGCGGTACAGCGCGGGTACGGCCTCGGCCTCTCCGAGTTCCGGGCGCTCGGCTTCCTGGCCGAGGCGCCCGACGGCGAGCTGCGGATGCAGGACCTGTCCGCACGGCTCGGTCTGAATCAGAGCTCGGTGACCAGGCTGGTCGGCAGGCTCGACGCGGCAGGCCTGGCCTACCGTGATCTGTGTCCCGATGATCGGCGCGGCGTCTACACGGTGATCACCGACAAGGGCCGCGAGCGACACCGCGCCGCCAGTGACTCCTACCGCGACGCACTCGCCGCCGCACTCGACGAATCCGACGACGACACCGTGGCCGCCCTGCGTCGCGCCCATGTCTGACTGTTATAACGGTGCTATGACTCTCGACCCCGCCATCGCCTCCCGGCTCAAGCGCAACGATGCCGGTCTGGTCGCCGCCGTCGCGCAGGAACGCGGCACCGGCGACGTGTTGATGGTCGCGTGGATGGATGACGAGGCACTGGCCCGCACGCTGGAAACGCGTAAGGCGACGTACTTTTCGCGTTCGCGTCAGCAGTACTGGGTGAAGGGGGAGACCTCCGGTCACACGCAGTACGTGCACGAGGTCCGCCTCGACTGCGACGGCGACACCATCCTGCTGGTCGTCGATCAAGAGGGCGCGGCCTGCCACACCGGCACGCATACCTGTTTCGACTCGGATGTCCTGCTGGCCGATAGCCCTGAGCGGATTGTGCCGTCGGGCGGTATCGCCTAGGCCTCGGAAGAGGGCCGATCTTCCTGATCTGTCCCACTGGTTCGACTCAACGCGTCGGTGAGATGGTCGGCGAGGAGCTCGCTCAGCTCCGCCAGTTGGGCTGTCTGCTCGGGCTCCAATCCGTCGAATACCAAGCGGCGCACCGCATCCAGGTATCCGGGGGCCGCCTCGATGACTTTGTGGTAGCCGTCGTCTGTCAGTACGGCTTGGACGCCACGCCGCCCGGCGGTAGCCGAGCGCTCCGCCCAGCCCATCCGCTCCAGCTTCGACACGACGTGCGAAAGCCGTGATAGCGATGCATTTGCCTTGTGGGCGAGGTCACTCATCTGCAATCGGTGACCCGGTTCTTCGGAAAGAAGGGTTAAAACCCAATACTCGAAATGGGTGACCCCGGATTCGCGCTGTAGCTGGGTATCCAAAGCGCCTGGTAGGCGGGTCATCAACGCGACAATCGCGCGCCAAGCTCGTTGTTCTACGGGGTCGAGCCACTTCGTCACTGTGTGCCTTCTTTCAAGCCAAGTGACGTGGTTTTGTTAGGTAGCCTACCGATTATTGAAAAGCATGTTCACTGTCACCCGTGACTCTGAGTTTGCCACGACTTCGCTCGCTCGTCATGCAGTTGTTCAGTAGCGTGAGTTCACTCACAAACCGTCTGGGCGGGTCATGGCTGCATCCGTGGTGGCAGCGGGCGGAGTTTGCGTGCTGCGCTGCTTCGGATGCCTGCGCCGCCACCACCGCACGACGACCAGCGCCAGCGCCGCGAGCCAGATCGCGGCGGCGACGATCGCGCCGACCATTGTGGCGCCGCGGAAGGCGGGTGCGTCGACATCGAGGATCCGCTCTCCGGCATGGGCGGCATTGCTGCCGCCGAGCACGATGGTCAGCGTCATCAGATTGGGAATCGCGACCAGCACGGCGATGACGACCGCAGCGCCGGCCATGAACCGGCCGCCCCGGCGCCGCCACACCCGCAACGCGAACAGCAGCAGGAACAACGGGATCACCGTGCACACGCCGCCGAAGACCAGACCCCAGCCGATGCCCTTGGCGAAGCTGCCGTTGACCATCTCCGCGATCCGCTGCGCCCACCAGCGTGGGATGAACGCGGACAGAATGAAGTAGGCGATGAACAGCAGGGCAAGCACCGCCAGCCCGCCGATGATCCAGGTCTTCCAGGCGAGCCTGGTCGATTTCTGCTCCAGCTGTCCGTCAGTCGCAGTCATGAGCCCAGGGTAAGCCGGGTGTGCGGCGGAAACGTGGTGATCGCCCCGGCGTTTCCGGTACGGCCGTCTCGGGTCCGGCCCGGAACTACTTCGCGCGCTCGCGCAGGAACTTCAGCGCCTCGTCCGCGTGCACGTTGGCACGCAACTCGCCGGTGATGATCTTGCTGACGGTGCGGTCCTGGTTGATGACGAAGGTCTGTCGCTTGACCGGCGCCAGCTTGCCGAGCAGCCCGCGCTTGACGCCGAACTGCGCGGCGACGGTGCCGTCGCGGTCGGAGAGCAGCGGATAACCGAGTCCCTGCTTGTCGGCGAAACCGGCTTGGGTGTCGACGCCGTCGGCGCTGATGCCGACGCAGGAGGCGCCGACCGCGGCGAAGTCGGCGGCCAGGTCACGGAAGTGGCAGGCCTCCGCCGTGCACACCGGGGTGTTCGCGCCGGGATAGAAGAAGAGGACCAGCGGACCGTTCGCGAGCAACGCGTCGAGCGAACGGGGCGTGCCGGTTTGGTCGGGGAGCTCGAACTGGGGAGCGAGCTGTCCTGTCTGCATAGAAAGGGACAGTACCGGGCACATGTCGCACCCGGTACCGGTCCGTTCCGGCCTAATGGCGAACATCCGCCTGCCGGGTCGAGCCTGCAGGCGGACTACGCGGCTACGTCCTATATGCCGATCAGTGCCGCGACTTCGGGGTTCTTGATCTGCATGACGTCGAGAATGCCGTGCGCGCGCAGGAACGGCTTGAGTTCCTTGATGCGGTCGGCGTGCGTGGCGTATTCGTCCGGGAAGTGGCTCTTGTCCAGGGATTCGAGTGCCTTCGCGTAGGTGACGAAGGTGGCTAGTGCGTTCGGGGCACCCTGTTGGCCTGCCTTCGACTGCAGACCGACCATCCGTGGAGCCTGGCTCGGCGCACTGCCCGGGGCAGCGTGCCTGCCCTCCGGTTGCGAGGGGTACATCAGTTGTCTCCTCTCGATCATGGATACCGCGTGCGAGATGGAACGGAGCGAGTGTAGAGACGCCCGTCACAGGCCTGGCGAGGGCATGAGAACCGGGCGGTCGTGTTTGTGGCTGGTGTTACTTGGCCGCGAACGGCGCTCGCAGAACTCGCACTGTGGTGGTCGAGCATGATCGACGCGTGAGATGCCTTCAGGGTGCGCCGACGAGGTTGTCGGACAGACCTGGGAGGATGTGACCATGCAAGGCGCGTCGACCCCCACCACCACGACCCGTGCACAGTTCCATCAGCTGGCCGCGGAACATCGAGTAGTACCGGTGATCCGAAAGGTGTTGGCGGACTCCGAAACTCCGCTCTCCGCCTACCGCAAGCTGGCCGATGACCGAGCGGGAACGTTCCTGTTCGAGTCGGCGGAGAACGGACGATCGTGGTCGCGGTGGTCGTTCATCGGCGCGGGCAGTCCGTCGGCGTTGACGGTGGTCGACGGCGAAGCGGCCTGGTTGGGCAACATTCCGGTCGATGCCCCCTCGGGCGGTGATCCGCTGCTCGCGCTGCGCGAAACCCTCGAACTGCTGAAGACCGAGCGACTGCCCGGCCTGCCGCCGCTCACCGGCGGCATGGTCGGCTACCTCGGCTACGACGCGGTGCGCCGGATCGAACGACTGCCCAACCTGGCACTCGACGATCTGCAACTGCCCGAGATGGTGCTGCTGCTGGCCACCGACCTCGCCGCGTTCGACCACCACGAGGGCGCGATCACGTTGATCGCCAACGCCGTCAACTGGAACGGCACCGCCGACCGGGTCGACGAGGCGTACGACGACGCGGTCGCCCGGCTGGACCGGATGACCGAGGCGCTCGCCGCCCCCGCCGCGTCCACGGTGTCGGTCTTCGATCGGCCCGAGCCGGAATTCGTGCGTCGCCGCACCACCGAGGAGTTCGGCGCCGGGGTGCGCCGCCTGGTCAAGGAGATCGAGGCGGGCGAGGCGTTCCAGGTGGTGCTCTCGCAGCGCTTCGAAATGGACTACGACGGCGCGCCGCTGGACCTGTATCGGATGTTGCGCGCGTCGAACCCGAGCCCGTACATGTACCTGCTGCACGTCCCCGACGGCGACGGCGGCACCGCGTTCTCCATCGTCGGCTCGAGCCCGGAATCGCTGGTCACCGTGAAAGACGGGGTGGCGACGACACATCCGATCGCGGGCACCCGCTGGCGCGGCGCCACCGAAGAGGACGACCTGCTGCTGGAGAAGGATCTGCTCGCCGACGAGAAGGAAAACGCCGAGCACCTGATGCTCGTCGACCTCGGCCGCAACGACATCGGGCGGGTCTGTCAGCCGGGCACGGTGCGGGTCACCGAGTACCGGCACATCGAGCGCTACAGCCATGTGATGCACCTGGTTTCGACGGTGTCGGGTCGGCTCGCCGCGGGCAAGATCGCGCTCGACGCGGTTCGTGCCTGTTTCCCGGCGGGCACACTGTCGGGTGCGCCGAAGGTGCGCGCGATGGAGCTCATCGAGGAACTCGAGCCCACCCGCCGCGGCGTCTATGGCGGCGTCGTCGGTTATCTCGACTTCGCCGGTGACGCGGACACCGCGATCGCCATCCGCACCGCGTTGCTGAAAGACGGCACCGCCTACGTCCAGGCGGGCGCGGGCATCGTCGCCGACTCGGAAGCCGAGTACGAAGACGTCGAAGCCCGCAACAAGGCGATGGCGGTGCTCAAGGCGATCGCGGCGGCGAAGACGGTGCGCGCGTACGGCGCGGCGAATGGCGACGACGCATGACGGCAAGGTCCAGCGACGGCGCCGACGCCGGGACCGAGTCGGGAGACACGTCGGATTCCGGCGTCGGCCGGAATGCCGGGGCGGTTCCCGATCCCGACCTCGTCACTCCGGAGACCGCGCCCACCGAGACAGCTGAATCCGCTGCACCGCGGCGCAAGTCCCCGGTAGGCGCCCTCGTCCTGCTGGCCATCGCGGCCGCAGCGCTGTGGGGCTCCTCGCGGATGACCTGGGTGACGGTCACCTCCTCCGACGGCCTCACGGAACCACGTACCGACCACCTCAACGGCGGCGTCTGGTTCGGCGCGCTGACCCCGCTGGCCCTGGTGCTGCTCGCGTCCATCGCGGCCGTGCTGGCCACCCGAGGCTGGTTACGCCGCACCCTCGGCGTGCTCCTTGCCCTGGTCGCCGCCGTAGCCGCGGTACCGGCCTTCGCCCTGCTCACCAACTCCGGCAAGATCGCCGAACGCGCCGCGAAGCTGGCCGAGCTACCCCTCCGGGCACAGGTGGGGGAGGCGACGACATCGGTGTTCCCAGCCGTACTCGCCCTACTCGGCGCACTCGCGGCGTTCGCGGCGGGCGGATTGCTCGCACGGATGCCGCAGGACACCGCCCGCATGTCCGGCAAGTACGACAACCCGGTGTCCCGCCGCGCCGCCGCCACCGAGCAGGTGACCCAGCAGCGCAACGAGTCCGCAGAGCCGGGCTCGACCCAGCTCTCCGAACGCGTGCTGTGGGACGCGTTGGACGCGGGCACCGACCCGACCGAGGACGCCGTGAACTCCGGTGGGCGACCCAACGATCCGGACGCCGACGAGGCGGGCGGACGCGTCCGCTGAGTGATCCGCGCATGGGTGACTGTGGCGGTGCACACCTTGCGCACGGACTGGTTGCCTGGTCCACAACATGCCCCGGCGCAAACGCGGCCGGTACGGCCATTTATTCTTTGTCAGCATCGGTGAGACAGCGCCTGGGGAGATTCTCAGGCAGCAAGTCCGTCTCCCCAGAAAGGATTCGAGCCAGATGACGGTACTCGACTCGATTCTCGACGGGGTCCGCGCGGATGTGGCCGCGCGGGAAGCCCTCCTCGATTTCCAGGCGATCAAGGCGGCCGCCGCGGCGGCCAACAGCCCGCTCGACGCGCGTGCGGCCCTCCTCGAAGACGGCATCGGCGTCATCGCCGAGGTGAAGCGGGCCAGCCCCTCCAAGGGCGAACTCGCCGACATCCCCGACCCGGCCAGTCTGGCCAAGTCGTACGAGGACGGCGGCGCCCGGATCATCAGCGTGCTGACCGAAGGCCGCCGCTTCCACGGGTCGTTAGAAGACCTGGACGCGGTCCGCGCCACCGTGAGTATCCCGATCCTGCGCAAGGACTTCGTCGTCGGGCCGTACCAGATCCACGAGGCCCGCGCGCACGGCGCCGACGTGATCCTGCTGATCGTCGCGGCGCTGGAGCAGGACGTGCTGTCCTCGCTGATCGACCGCACCGAATCGCTCGGCATGACCGCGCTCGTCGAGGTGCACACCGAGGAAGAGGCCGACCGCGCGCTCGAGGCAGGCGCCTCGGTGATCGGCGTGAACGCCCGCAACCTCAAGACTCTCGAGGTCGATCGGGACGTGTTCGCCCGGATCGCGCCCGGCCTGCCCACCGAGGTCATCCGGATCGCCGAATCCGGCATCCGCGGTACCGCCGACCTGCTGGCCTATGCCGGCGCGGGCGCGGACGCCGTGCTCGTCGGCGAGGGTCTGGTCACCAGTGGTGATCCGCGCGCGGCCGTGTCCGAGCTGGTCACCGCAGGAACCCACCCGTCCTGCCCGAAGCCGGCGCGACGGGGCCGGTGACCGGAGTGACGGAACTACCCAAGGCCAGCGAAGGCGTCGCGCACCGCAGCAAGCACGAGCCGGACACCGGCGGCCACTTCGGCGTCTACGGCGGCAGGCACGTGCCGGAAGCGCTGATGGCGGTCATCGAAGACGTCACCGCGATGTACGAGAAGTCCCGGCTCGACCCGGACTTCCTCAACGAGCTCGACCGACTGCAGCGTGACTACACCGGGCGTCCGTCGCCGGTGTTCGAATGCACCAGGATCGCCGAGCACGCGGGTGGCGCGCGCATCCTGCTCAAGCGAGAAGACCTGAACCACACCGGTTCTCACAAGATCAACAACGTGCTCGGCCAGGCCCTGCTCGCCAAGCGCATGGGCAAGACCCGAGTCATCGCGGAGACCGGCGCCGGACAGCACGGCGTCGCCACCGCCACCGCGTGCGCGCTGCTCGGCCTGGACTGTGTCATCTACATGGGCGCCGTCGACACCGCGCGCCAGGCACTCAACGTGGCCAGGATGCGGCTGCTCGGCGCCGAGGTGATCTCGGTGACCACCGGCTCGCAGACGCTCAAGGACGCGATCAACGAAGCGCTGCGCGACTGGGTCAGCAACGCCGACGACACCTACTACTGCTTCGGCACCGCCGCGGGCCCGCACCCGTTCCCCATGCTGGTGCGCGACTTCCAGCGCGTCATCGGCCTGGAAGCCCGGGTGCAGGTGCAGGAATCGACCGGCAAGCTGCCCGACGCCGTCGTGGCCTGCGTCGGCGGCGGTTCCAACGCCATCGGCATCTTCCACGCCTTCCTCGACGACCCCGACGTCCGGCTGATCGGCTACGAAGCGGCCGGTGACGGCGTCGAAACCGGCAGGCACGCCGCCACTTTCACCGGCGGCACGCCCGGCGCGTTCCAGGGCGCCTACTCGTACCTGCTGCAGGACGAGGACGGCCAGACCATCGAGTCGCACTCCATCTCGGCCGGTCTGGACTACCCGGGCGTCGGCCCCGAGCACGCGCTGCTCAAGGACATCGGCCGCGCGGAATACCGCCCGATCACCGACACCGAGGCGATGGACGCGCTGCTGCTGCTGAGCCGCCGCGAGGGCATCATCCCCGCGATCGAGTCGGCCCACGCGGTAGCGGGCGCGCTGCAACTGGGTAAGGAACTCGGCCCCGGCGCGATCATCCTGGTGAACCTGTCCGGCCGCGGTGACAAGGACATGGATACGGCGGCGCGCTGGTTCGGGCTGTTCGATGAAGGAGCAGTGCAGTCGTGAGGGAGCGTAGCGAGCGAACCATGGATACAGCGCCTGTGGCGTCGACGGAGCCGAGCGCTAGCGAGGTGCAGTCGTGAGCCAGCAGTCCCGTCTTGCGAACACCTTTGCCGCGACGCGCAGTGAGGGCCGTGCGGCGCTGATCGGCTACCTGCCCGCGGGCTATCCCGACCTGGCCGGTTCCATCGAGGTCTGCCGCGCCATGGTCGAATCCGGTTGCGACATCATCGAAGTCGGCGTCGCCTACTCCGATCCGGTGATGGACGGCCCGACCATCCAGGCCGCCGCCGAGCAGGCATTGCGCGGTGGTGTGCGGGTGCGCGACGTGTTCTCCGTTGTCGAGGCGATCACCTCGGCGGGCGGCCAGGCCGTGGTGATGAGTTACTGGAACCCGGTGCTGGCCTACGGCGTTGACCGTTTCGCGCGTGACCTCGCCGGTGCGGGCGGCGCGGGCATCATCACGCCGAACCTCATTCCGGAAGAGGCCGACGACTGGTTCATCGCCTCGTCCACGCACAACCTGGACCGCATCTTCCTGGTCGCGCCGTCCTCCACCGAGGAGCGTCTGGTGAAGACCCTGGAGGCGTCGCGTGGCTTCGTGTACGCGGCCTCGACCATGGGTGTCACCGGCGCCCGGGACGCGGTGTCTTCCGCCGCGCCCGCGCTGTGCGCGCGGATCCGGGCCCATTCCGACATCCCGATCGGCGTCGGCCTCGGCGTCCGCTCGGGTGCGCAGGCGGCCGAAATCGCTTCCTACGCAGACGGAGTCATCGTGGGTTCGGCGCTGGTGAGTGCGGCCGGTGAGAGCCTCGACGCGGTTCGCGCGCTGACCGCCGAGCTGGCCGAGGGCGTGCGTTCGGCGACCGTCACCTCCTAGGGCAGCTCGACGCTCCCGAGTCTGGGGAAGCCCGCGACGGTGCGGTGGTTCCAGTGCCGGTGACGTTCTCCGCTACGGTGGCCCCGTGACCTTACGAGTCCTGGCGTACATACCCAGCCCCCCGCAGGGCGTGTGGCACATCGGCCCATTCCCGCTGCGGGCCTACGCGCTGTGCATCATCATCGGCATCATCGTCGCCATCTGGTGGGGCGAGCGGCGCTGGCGCGACCGCGGCGGACAACAGGGCGCGATCCTGGACGTCGCGATGTTCGCGGTGCCGTTCGGTCTGGTCGGCGGCAGGCTCTATCACGTCGCCACCGACTGGCAGAAGTACTTCGGCCCCGACGGCGACCCCAAGGCCGCGCTGGAGATCTGGAACGGCGGCCTCGGCATCTGGGGCGCGGTGCTGCTCGGCGGCGTCGGCGCCTGGATCGGCTGCCGGGTGTATCGAATCCCGTTGCCCGCGTTGGGTGATGCGATCGCCCCGCCGATCCTGCTGGCCCAGGCCATCGGCCGCCTCGGCAACTACTTCAACCAGGAGCTGTACGGCCGCAAGACCGAGCTGCCGTGGGGCCTGGAGATCTACTTCCGCTACAACGACAACCTGAAGCCGGACGCGATGAACGGCGTCTCCAACGGCGTCGTCGACAAGGTCGTGCACCCGACGTTCCTGTACGAGCTGATCTGGAACGTGCTGATCGTGATCGCGCTGGTGCAGCTGGACAAGCGCTACCGGATCGGCCACGGCCGACTGTTCGCGCTGTACGTCGCGGGCTACAGCTTCGGCCGCTTCTTCGTCGAGCTGATGCGCGACGACGAGGCCACCAAGATCGCGGGCATCCGCATCAACTCGTTCACCTCCGCGGTCGTATTCCTCGCGGCCATCGCCTATTTCGTGTTCGCGACCAAGGGTCGCGAGACCGCCGAGCAGTTACAGCCGTCGGCGGAACGGCGACCGTGGCCGTGGCAGATCGGCAAGGTGCGCGCGGCAAGCGCCGCATCCGAGGCAGCGCTCGCCGCGGACCGGGTTGAGCTGGAAAAGGATTCGGCCGCGGCCACCGACGACGCGACGGCCACCGACAACATCGAGGCCGACGAGTCGAGCGACACGGTTGTTCTCGACAAGGATGCCGATGACGCGTCCGACGATGCCGCAACCAGCACCGACGTGGACAAGGTCGCCGAGTCCACCGAGAGCACGGTCTCGCTGAAGACCGCCTCGAAGCAGGCCACGGACTCCGACAAGTCCTGAATACGACGGTGCCGCCGCCGATTACGCGGCGGCACCGGCCGTATCCGCCTCCGAGGTTGCTCCGAATTTCCCGTCGCCGATAACAATGGCGCATCACCTGCGATAACCCGGGGGAGTGCCGAGGGTTACGGGGCGACAAATCGCACCGGTCCGACCAGAATGTCTCGTGATCGTCGCGAGCAGCTTCCCGCTCGGCGGATCGATCGATGCCGGGCAGAGGGTGCCCAGCACGAATGAGGAGGACATTGGTGACCGACCCCTACCAGCAGAACAACCCAGGATTCGGCGGGCCCCAGTACGGTCCGCCCGGTACGGGGCCGGATCTGAACAAGCCGCAGGACACGTCGGCGCTGCCGCAGTACGACTCGCAGCCGTACGCGCAGCAGCCCCCGGCCGACCCGTACGCGCAGCCGCAGTACGGCCAGCAGGCCCCGTATGGCCAGCAGCCGGGCGGCTACCCGCCGGCCGGGCAGTACGGCCCGCAGGGCTACAACCCGAACGACCTGGAAGCGCCGTGGGGGCGGGACCAGTTCGGTGTTCCGTTCTCGGACAAGCAGAAGCTGATCGCGGGCCTGCTGCAGATCTTCCTCGGCGCGTTCGGCGTCGGCCGTTTCTACACCGGCCACACCGGCATCGCCATCGCCCAGATCGCGGTTACCTGGTTGACCTGTGGCATCGGCGGCATCTGGCCGCTGGTCGACGGCATCATGATGCTGGTCGGCAAGGTGCCCGACAGCGACGGTCGCCCGCTGCGCGACTGAGTCACCGCCGAAAGACAACGGGCATCGCCGATCCGGCGGTGCCCGTTCGGCGTTCCCGAGCGCGGTCGACGCAGGTCAGAGCCCCGAGAAATAGGGGCACGGCCCCGCGACGCGCCCTCGAATTCGGCGAGTACAACCCTTTCGCGCACCATGATCGATATAGGGTCCTTCGCATAACACCCGGCGTAGCATGAGCCGGATTTGCGTGTTGTGTGCGGGTTGTCCCGTACACCGAAGAGAGGGAACCCGTGCGTCGCAAGCTGTTCGCCGCCGCCATGCTCGCCATCGTCGCCGCCACCGGGCTCACCGCCTGCGGTAGCAGCAGCGATCCGAACGTGTTGAAGGTCGGCACCGAAGGCACCTACTCCCCGTTCAGCTTCCAGGGTGCCGACGGCAAGATCACCGGCTACGACATCGAGGTGATCCAGGCGGTCGGCGAGAAGCTCGGCAAGAAGGTCGAATTCGTGCAGACCCCGTGGGACGCCATCTTCGCCGGGCTCGAGTCCAAGCGCTTCGACCTGGTCGCCAACCAGGTGACGATCAACGACGAGCGCAAGAACAAGTACGCGCTGTCCGCCCCGTACACCACCTCCGACGGCGTGATCGTCACCCGTAGCGACAACAACGCCATCACCACCCTCGCTGACCTGAAGGGCAAGACCTGCGCCCAGTCCGCGACCAGCAACTGGGGCAAGGTCGCCTCCGGCGCGGGCGCGAAGGTCGAGGCGGTGGAGGGCTTCGTGCAGGCCATCCAGCTGCTGAAGAACGGCCGCGTCGACGCCACCGTCAACGACACCCTCGCCGTCGCCGAGTACACCAAGAAGACCGGCGACACCGGCGTGAAGGTCTCCGGCAAGACCGGCGAGACCAGTCAGCAGGCCTTCGCCGCCCGCAAGGACGACGCGCTGATCAAGGACGTGGACAAGGCGCTGACGGAGCTGCGCGCCGACGGCACCCTGGCCAAGCTCTCGGACAAGTACTTCGGCACCGACGTCAGCAAGTAGCCGACACCCTCCATGGATGCCGCTACCCGGGAACTGATCTGGCACAACCTGTGGCCGATGCTGCAGGCCACTCTCAAGATGACGCTGCCGCTCACCGCGGTCAGCTTCGTCATCGGCTTGGCGATCGCGCTGTTCGTGGCGTTGGCCCGGATGTCACCGATGTGGCCGCTGTCGGCGGCTGCCCGGTTCTACATCTCGGTCATCCGGGGCACGCCGCTGCTGGTGCAGCTGTTCATCGTGTTCTATGCGCTGCCGCAGTTCGGCCTCGTGATCGATCCGTTCCCGGCGGCGGTGATCGCGTTCAGCCTCAATGTCGGCGGCTACGCGGCCGAGATCGTGCGCGCGTCGATTCTCAGCGTCGCGAAGGGGCAGTGGGAGGCCTCGCAGGCGATGGGCCTGACGTATTGGCAGATGATGCGGTTGATCATTCTGCCGCAGGCCTCCCGCATCGCGGTCCCGCCGCTGTCCAACACGTTGATCTCGTTGGTCAAGGACACCTCGCTCGCCTCGACGATCCTGGTGACCGAACTGCTGCGCGTCGCACAGCTGGCCGCCGCACCGACCTTCGATTTCTTCGCGCTGTACGGCGTCGCGGCGATCTACTACTGGGTCATCTGCCTGATCCTCGGCTTCGGTCAGACCAGGCTGGAAACGCGCCTCGCCCGGCACGTGGCAACCTGACCGACCGGTGCCGGATTTCCCCCGATTCGGCACCGGAAATAACTACTACCGAGTAACATTTGAGTGCCGTTGTTTCTCTTATACGACGCTGGCCAGGGGCGTTGCATAATGCGTAACGTTTCGTAGGTTTCACCAAGTCGCGGTTCATTTTTTCACTCAGCTTTCACCTGGGGCACAGGCGGCCTCGGGTACCAGTCGGGACTAGGCTCTACCCGTGATGCGACGGACGAAGATTGTGTGCACGCTCGGCCCGGCTACTGCCACCGAGGACCGTATCCGCGAACTCGTCGAGAGCGGCATGGACGTGGCTCGACTGAACTTCAGTCACGGCGAACACGCGGATCACGCAGAGAACTACAAGAAGGTGCGGGCGGCCTCCGATCACCTCGG
The DNA here is from genome assembly GCF_050955855.1 of Nocardia sp. CA-128927. Lineage (NCBI taxonomy): Bacteria > Bacillati > Actinomycetota > Actinomycetes > Mycobacteriales > Nocardiaceae > Nocardia > Nocardia sp. CA-128927. The sequence goes on from NZ_CP192087.1 coordinate 3,502,542, forward strand.
CAGAGCGGTCGGCATTCTCGCCGACCTCCAGGGACCGAAGATCCGGCTCGGCCGATTCATCGAGGGCAAGACCGTCTGGGCGACGGGTGAAGAGGTCCGGATCACCGTCGACGAGGTCGACGGCACCCACGACCGTGTTTCGACTACATACAAGGAACTCGCGCAGGACGCGAAGGCGGGCGACCGACTGCTCGTCGACGACGGCAAGGTCGGTCTGACGGTCATTCGGGTGGACGGCAACGACGTCGTCTGTCGGGTCACCGAGGGTGGACCGGTCTCCAACAACAAGGGCGTTTCGCTGCCGGGCATGGATGTCTCGGTGCCCGCACTGTCCGAAAAGGACATCGAGGACCTGGAATTCGCGCTGAACCTCGGCGTCGACTTCATCGCGCTGTCGTTCGTGCGGTCCCCGTCCGATATCGAGCTCGTGCACGACATCATGGATCGGGTCAACCGCCGGGTGCCGGTGATCGCCAAGCTGGAGAAGCCGGAGGCAATCGACAACCTGGAAGCCATCGTGCTCGCGTTCGACGCGGTCATGGTCGCCCGCGGTGACCTCGGCGTCGAGCTGCCGCTGGAGCAGGTGCCGCTCGTGCAGAAGCGGGCCATCCAGATGGCCCGCGAGAACGCCAAGCCGGTGATCGTGGCGACCCAGATGCTGGAGTCGATGATCGAGAACTCGCGCCCCACCAGGGCCGAGGCCTCCGACGTCGCGAACGCGGTGCTCGACGGCGCCGACGCGGTGATGCTCTCCGGCGAGACCTCGGTCGGCGCCTGGCCGATCGAGACGGTGCGCACCATGGCGCGCATCGTGCACGCGGTGGAAACCGAATCGACCAGGGTGCCACCGCTGACCCACGTGCCGCGCACCAAGCGCGGTGTCATCTCCTACGCCGCCCGCGACATCGGCGAGCGGCTCAACGCGAAGGCACTGGTCGCATTCACCCAGTCCGGTGACACGGTGCGTCGCCTGGCCCGGCTGCACACCCCGCTGCCGCTGCTGGCGTTCACCCCGCTGCCGGAGGTGCGCAGCCAGCTCGCAATGACCTGGGGTACCGAGACCTTCATCGTGCCGATGGTGGACACCACCGACGCTATGATCCACCAGGTCGATGTAGCACTGCTGTCCATGGAGCGATACCAAAAGGGTGACCTCGTGGTAATCGTGGCCGGCTCTCCGCCGGGTACGGTCGGTTCCACCAACCTGATCCACGTGCATCGCATCGGTGAGGAGGATCATTAAACGTGAATAGCTCTCTTGGAGGGTCGGTCGTCGATTCGTCGGCGGCTGGGAAGTCTGATCTGGACGTTTTACTCGGTCTGCTCGATCTGGAGCAGATGGACGAGGACGTGTTCGTCGGGCAACATCCGGAGAAGGTGTGGATCCGCACGTTCGGCGGCCAGCTCGTCGCGCAGGCGATCATCGCGGCGGGTCGCACGGTCGGTGACCGTCCGGTGCACGCGATCAACGCGCATTTCGTGCGCGGCGGCGATACGACGAAGCCGATCGAGTACCGGGTGGACCGGCACCGCGACGGCCGCACGTTCGCCAACCGCACAGTCACCGCCCTGCAAGACGATCAAGAGCTATTCGTGATGCTCGCGGCGTTCCAGGACTGGAACGAGGGCCTCGAGCACGGGCAACCGTTGCCCGACGTGCCGGACCCGGAGACGCTGTCGCGCGTCGAGGAGAGCTTCGAAGGTTTGGAAGACAAGCTGGCGATGTTCATCCAAGCGCCGCACCCGATCGACATGCGCTATGCCAACGATCCTGCCTGGATCATGAAGGGCACGGGGAAGCGGCTCAACCACAATCGGGTGTGGATGCGCACGGACGGGCGGTTGCCCGACGATCCGCTGCTGCATGTCGCGGCATTGGGTTATTCGTCCGACACCACGCTGCTGGATTCGGTCATCACCACGCACGGACTTTCCTGGGGACTTGACCGGATCGTGGCGGCGACGGTGAACCATTCGATCTGGTTCCACCGGCCGTTCCGCTTCGACGAGTGGGCGCTCTACGCCACCGAATCCCCGGTCGCTTCGGGTTCGCGTGGCCTGGCTACCGGTCGCTTCTTCTCTCGCGACGGGGAGCTGCTGGCGACCACCGTGCAGGAGGGGCTGATTCGGCACTTCCCGGCGCGGGCCAAGCCGTCCGCGCAACAGCGGTAACCGCTCGCTGAAGTTCGCCGCACCGCTTCCCGGAGGAACTACCGGGAAGCGGTGCGGCGCAGTCGTTTCGGCGGGTCAGATCCGCTCGCGCTCGATATCGAGGTCCACGTCGGCGCGCTGCCTGGCCTTGATCGAGAACGGGATGTTCTGGCCCGGCTCGGTGCGTGCGCTGCCGTAGATCCCGTGCAGCAGTTGCTGTTCCAGCCCGGCTATATCCGCGTCGGTGAGTTCGGTGGGCGCGCCGACCAGGCTGAGCGCGATCTCGTAGGTGCCCCGGTCGCCCGGCTCGGCGTCGGGATGCTCCATCCGCCACTGGGTTTCGAGGGTCAGGTGGATCGGATCGTCGGTGTCCACCGGCAGCGTGAAGCGCCACGCGAACACCTCGCGGTCCTGCAGGTGGTCGTCCACAACCTCGCGCACGGTCTCGACGACTCGTTCGAGGGTTTCCGGTGTCACATACACATGGAGCGAAACATCCGAAATGCGTTTCGGCATGTCTATTCCTGTCGTGTGTCGAACCAGCAACGGTGGAAGTTGGTGTCCGCGGGAGTGTAATACGTCCGGCGGGGAAATGGACATAGCAGCTCTGCATTGCTGTGTCGGAGCGTGGTATTTGCTGTGTCGGAAGACTACCTGATGCGGTGCGCCGCCAGAAAAGACGCCAGCGGCGGGGCGCCCTCGCCGGGCTCGATCACCAGGCCGGGACGCTCGTCCGCGACCGGTCGGGTCTGCTCATGCGGGGCCAGCGCGAGCAGCAGCGGCACCAGGGCCTCGGCGATCCGGTCGCCCACCTCGCAGTAGGCCTGCTCGGACAGCCCGACCGGGTCGGTGATGTTCTCCCGGCCGACGATCGACAGGTCGTTGCGGGCCCGGTGCAGCTCGGCGATCGAGCGCGCCCCGGTCACGTGCGCGATCCGGTGCGCTTCCAGCAGGGCGAAGGTGCGCGACGCGACGCCGAAGCCCATCTCGCTCACGGTGTCGCGGATCTGCTGGGTCATGGTCAGTACCAGATCGGCGTTGTCGACCATCTCGTCCTTCAGCCGCCTGGCCTTGAAGTTGCTCGCGTCCGCGCCGAGGCCCTCGATGGCCTGCGCGGCGAGCGGTTCGGCCGGGAAGCCCACCAGGGCACGGGTTCCCGCGCTCTCCGCGGTGAGGTTCGGCAGGGCGTGTTCGACCGCGAGCGCGCGGGTGAGGCGCTCGGCTATCACCGAACGACAAACATTGCCGTTGCAGACGAACAGGACGTGCATAGGAATACGGTAAACGTTCGATAACGCTGCCGATGTCCGAAAACCTCCGAAACACGCTGTCTGGAGCAATATTCATCTACAGGTCAAGTGCCGTACACGAGGTGCGGCGCACATGAGGTGTGCGTCGCATTTATAAACGATCATGTTCGACTGTGTCCCTGTGCACTTACCCCGGGGGGTCCCGCTCTGAAACACCGTGTTGTGATTGCGCCGTGATACGCCAGCGTAGCTAAAAACTGTTCGTCTTGGTAACTAATCGAGTTCGCCACTGTAGTAAGTCTTTTCGTCCACCACCGGGGCGACCTTGGCCGGCTCGTGCTGCACCCGGCCCCGGGTGGAGAACATCCGCCCGCGCGCGGAGATCACCGGAGCGAACCGCGTCATGCCGGTCGAGACGTCCATGTCGTCGTACATCGCGTCGATGCCGCCGCGCATGAAGTACGCCTCATGCCAGAACCCGGTCCCGCCGGAGTCCTGCAGGAACTTCTGCCACCAATCCCGGTGCGGCGCCGAGCGCGTCCACTGCTCCAGGCTGTCCAGATCGCGCCAGTACTGCCGAGCGCCCCAGTGTGGCGGGAACAGCGACCAGATCACGTCCTCGTGCGACAGCAGCCCGTCCGGCCGATCCTGGTGCGAGCTATAGAGTTTCGGCCCGAGACCGAGCAGCCGCAGCATGCCGCGCGGCTTGCGTACCCGCATGCCGAGATAGATGACGACAAGATCCGGATACTCATCCAGATCCACCGTGGTCCTGTTCACCCGCATCGCAACCTCCGCTGATTTGGGCGTCCTGTTGCCCACCCTACGCGTGAATACGAGCCGGACGACGAAACGGTTCGATGCCGCAACCAGGTCCGATAACGAGAGAGCCCCCGTTCGCGCTATCCGCGAACAGGGGCTCGGGCGATCCGGCCGTCGGATCAGGGTTTGCGGGCGACCGCGCAGTAGGCGGAGATCGGCTGGGCCTCGCCTACTTCGGTGTCCGCGGGCCGCCACTGGGTGATCGAGACGAACCCGGGCTCGATCAGCTCGAGGCCGTCGAACGCGGCGCGGATCTGGTCCTGCGTGCGGGGAACGTAAGGCACACCGCCGCTGTTGGTGTAGTTCTCGCACAGCGCGACGTAGGCCTTGCTGTCGTCGGTGCCGTCCCACAGCACCAGGTAGCTGCCCGACCGCACCTCACCCATCACGGTGCGCACGATGCGCAGCATCTCCTCGTAGCTCTTGGCGTGGCCGAGCACGCCCATGAACATGACCGCGATCGGTTCGTCGAAGTTCAGCACGTTGCGTGCGTCGGAGATGATCTGCTCGGGTTCGTGGTAGTCCGAGTCGATGTAGGTGGTGACACCTTCGTTGGTGGTGCTGTTGAGCAACGCCCTGGCGTGCGTCAGCACCAACGGATCGTTATCCACGTAAACGATTTTCGCGTCCGGCGCCACGGCCTGCGCGACCTCGTGCGTGTTCTGCATGGTGGGCAGGCCAGTGCCGATATCGAGGAACTGGCGAACACCGGCCTCCCGGGCCAGGTGCGTCACCGCGCGGATCAAGAACTGGCGGGACTGCACCGCCATCGTGGAGATGTCCGGATCGACCTCGAGACTCGCGTCCCCCACGATCCGGTCGATCTCATAGTTGTCCTTACCCCCCATCCAGTAATTCCAGATGCGGGCAGAATGCGGGATATCGGTCCGGATCGTCGGGGTGCGTTCCTCGGACATGGTGTTTGACTCCTCATCGAAAGTGATCCAGCGGCACTACCCGGCAGCTCGGCCCTGTCGACCAGTCCCGTCCGACCTGCTTGCCGCAGTATAAGATTCAACCTTCAACCCCGAAGGAAATCGGCCACCCCACCCCACTTTCGATAGCCAATCGGAACGCTGGCGGTGCCCAGGGTGTGGAAGGCTGGCTCGATGGCTGTAGCCCTGTGCCCCATGGACCCCCGACGCCTCCCTACCTGGCTCGAGCACAGTCGGGACGAGTACGCCAAAGATTTTGTCGCCGTAGGACAGACCCTCGAGGATGCCTACCGCCATGCCGACGAAAGCCTCGCCAGCTCCTTCCCCTCCGGCACGCCACGCCCACGACACACGGTCTTCGACGTGCTCGATGAGACCGGAGCCAACGTCGGTTACCTCTGGATCGGCCCGGACACCAGCGACAACCCCGACGCCTGGTGGATCTGGGACATCACCATCGACGAAGACAAACGAGGCCAGGGCTTCGGCCGAAAGGCCATGCTCCTAGGCGAGGAATACGCCCGATCCCAGGGCGCCCAAACCCTCGGCCTCAGCGTCTTCGGTTTCAACACCGGCGCCCAACACCTCTACAAGTCCCTCGGCTACGAGACAACCTCGATAAAGATGAGCAAGAAGCTCAACTGAGATCCAGCCTGTGTCATGTCCTGAGCGCGGGCAGGTTTCGCATGCCGAGGTCTCGTCGGGCCGCGATGTGTAGGTCATTGAGCGCAGCGACGATCTTGTCACCAGCTTTGTTTCGATTCGTCGGCTGTGGAGGTGTGCGTCGCGATCCGCAGCAGGTCCCACACCTCGCGATTGACCACGTGCGCGGCCTCAGTGACACGAGGATCGGCCAGAAGCACGAGTTTCTCGAAAAGATGTGATCGCAGCGCCTCGGCCGCATCGAGGTCACTCATCGTGAGCGACTCGCCTCGAGCGATGTCAGGCTCGGAGTGCTTGCGAGCGATCCGAGTCTCTGCCTTCACACACGACACATACTCCGCGTACACGTCGAGCTTCCGCTCGTCCCACCGAGTCTCGAGCACCCGCCGGAACCTGGACCGGTCGGCCAAGCTCGTACTCAGAAACGTGGCGAGCGCTCCGACGATCACGCCAGCCAGAGTGATGAGCTGTGCAGCCATATCTTGAAGCTCCCAATGTGATTCATGTTGGTTGGGATGTTCACGCATCGCGGCGGTCTTCTGCTCCGGAGGCAGACTCAGGTCGGTTTCAGGGTCGCCGGTCGGTCGTTGTTGTCTGGCTTCCTGGCGATTCCATCCGGCTGTGTTTGAGTCTGTCCGACTGCGTTCGCGGTACTTGTGACAATTGTCGTGACAGTGAAGGCCGGTCGTGGTTATGCCGCCGGGTCCCGAGCTTCGAAGGTGTCGAGGATCTTGCGGCCGGGATGCGTTGTCCTGGGAGAAGCTCGCGAAAATATCCGATGACCTGCGCGAAGGTTCTTCATTGTTCTCGGCAATACCGGCTGCTCCACGACCTCTCACGGCCTGGGCCGGAAGGCGGTGTGGACGGCGGCGCTACAACCAGACGCGATCACCGAATGGTCCCGTCCCGAAGCCGACGGAGTACTTCATGACAGTAGGGTCATCACGGACGGCGACACCGGCAGACCGGTCGTCGATCTCTACGGGCCACTCGTCCGTCTTCGCCAGCCTGTTCTCCATTGCCTTCGTAATCAAGGCACGGATTGCGTTGCGGTCGTTAGCCAGTCGCAGCGGGACGAAGATGTCCTCGCGACCAGTTCGGGTTTCGCTCATGGCATCGATGTGCGCCGAGCGTCGGACATTTGTTCGAAGACACGCCGAAGCTAGTGCCGCGTAAGGCATCTCTATGGAGGAGAGCATATGCGCCTCCTCTGACTGATCTCCTCCACCATCAGGGGCTCGATCCCCGAACCTTCTGTTCCCGGGCGTAGGGTTCCCGGACCTTCCCGCTGTGCCCAGCTCAGCCTCAGCGACCCGCCCGACCCATTGAAGATCATCAGCGGCAGTGAGCGTCGAACTGTATTACCCGTACACCTACCGTTACGACTGCTCGTAGCCAAACATCCGAGCGAGTCATCGCGATCGTCGCAACGCATCGACCGGAGTCCATGGTGCCACTCGAGCTTCGGCGCTAGCCGAGGAGAAGGGGTGGCGAACGTATCCAAGCCGCGCGCCCAGCGGCTAGTTACAGCTCACTCATTCTGACTGTAGTCAGGATGCGGGATGATCCAACTGAATCGCTCGAAAACGGCACGTGTGGGCGGTCGTGGACACGGCTTCGTTGGTTGGGCTGGCACGCATGCACAGGGTGTGGTTGCCGGTGGACATCGGTCCGGTCCTGGCGAGCAGGATGCGGCTCGTGTTGCACCCGCTTGCCAGCACCGGCTGTATCCGAAACAGTGCCCGGCGGGCCGTCTTCAGCTTGCCGCGCACCACCTACTAGCTAGTTTGTGTTTGGTCCCGGCGCACGCGTCCGGGGCCGCCAAGTCGGCGATGCGCTGTGGGGATGCACATTCCGACGACTGAGATCGTCTATTCGTCTACTCGATGGCGCTGCAAGGTTTCGGGGTCGATGTCCCATGCGGCCATCGTGGTGACTCCCGCGTCGCGATCAAGAGGTGGCTCGACAGGACTTGCTCCCGCGGGCCACAGGCGCAGTGCCCGGAACTCGAACCCGTCCGGCTCGGCGGGCTCCCATTCGAACTCCACCTGCTCACCGGCGACCAGATGCCTGCGCCCGGTCTTCAGCGCAGCGAACCACGCCCAGCATCCACCGGGGACCGACGCGGCGTCGATCACGCCCCAGCCTTCCTCGGCGTGCCATTCGCGGACCGTACCTGTTTCACTCATCACTGCTGCTTCCACTTGGTGACTCGTCGTGGAGCGGGGCGGTAGCCGCTGGCGTACGTACCAGCCGCCAGCCTGTTCGTGACAAGACCCACGCGATCACCAGCCCGCTGATGGCTCCGATTGCAACTGCCAGCAGCAGCAGAGTCCACGGGCCGGGTAGTCCGTGCAATTCCGCCACTGTGCCTGGAGGAGACACTTGAATGTACTCCCCGTCGGGGCGGTATATCTCGACGTCCAGAGAGAGGTTGGAAGCCTTCCACAGCGCACACCCGGCCAGCATCCCCAGTGTGGAACCGAAAGCACCGAGAAGGGTGAACAAGGCGGCACCGCGGAGACCAGGCATGGCGAGTTCATCGAGGAGCCGGGTGCATTCCTGCCGCTGAAGTATCAGCTCCTGGACGTCACCAAGATTGCCTCGGATCACCGATGGTTCGTTCGGTGCCGTGAACATCGCGGCTGGATGGGATGAAGACAGCTTTATCGGTCATGCTCATCAATGGGTTCCGATCGCCCGTTCCATCGACGCCGGTGTCCTGTTCGTCGACCACCGGCCAGGGCCGACCTACGGCCACGTCTACGAAATGGGCATCGGTTCGGGTGACATCGACGGAACGCTTTGCGGCCCAACCCTAACCGCGTTCTTCGACACGGTCGCCGGTGCGCTTGACGCCGGAACGAAACTCTGGAGTTTACGGCCCGAGGCCTATAAGTCGGAGTTGCCCGGGCAGGTGCTCCTGACCTGGGTGCTGTCTTCCGAGGATATATGAATCGCCGTCACCTGGCATTATGGGATGTTCCAAATGCGCTCGCTTGCCCTGGCTGACCGCTGGTAAGGCCCGCTTATAGGCGGTTGGTCGAACCGGGTGTTGGACTGCGCAGCGGTTGTCTGGCCATGCATCCGAATGGCCGCTAGCGACGGAGGTGGGCACGCCGGGCCCGCGCGCTAGGGTGGGAAATCGTGATTGGCGCAGTAACGTTCGACGTTGGGAGACGCTTGTCGACGAGACCCGCGAGTACGGAAATTGGGCCGATTGGTTGGGGGTGGCCTGAAGGGCCAGTATCAAACTCGATTGAGAAGTTCCGGTTGCTGAGGGTCGAAGAACTCGAGTTGGCCACAGAGCAGCCGGATTCCGAAACTGTCTTGGTCAGGACGGCTTTCAGTGGATCAGGGCCTTGTAGAAGCAGATCGACACCGAGTTGAGCGTGCTCGGCCACGGAACAATGTGGGAGCGTCGCCGGTAGCGACCTGTAGAGGTGGCGGTACGAGACCGTAATCGTTGTTAGTCGCTCGCAGCAGATGTGGAAAGGAGGGACATCGTCGCGGACGGGATGTGCGACCACGCGGGGGAGGGTCTGGCGGCGACACTCGCGAAGTGGGGGCTGGATTTGCATCCCCAGTTGGATAACGGAGCTCGCCGAATTCATTACGAAGCGGCATACAAGCGACCCCAACTTCGACCACAAACGCAACCACAACAAGGGGGTTCGGGGGCGAAGCCCCGCCGAGCGGGGTCTGAGGGTCGCACTCCCGGTGTAATGACGAGACGACCCCGGTTCGCGCCTTCCGCGAACAGGGATCGCCCGTCGTCGAGTGCCGAGTGTGGGACTCGAACCCACACGTCCTTTCGGACAACGGTTTTTGAGACCGTCGCGTCTGCCAGTTCCGCCAACCCGGCGCACCGGGAGGAAATGATAGCGGGTGGGGTGGGCTGGGACCTAACTGGTTGTGGCGGGCGGCGCGCGCAGGGGGTTTGCCCTGGGTATATGCGTTCTATGCCGAAGTGAAAGGTACTCTTTACATCACTCGATAGCGCGGTGGTGAGGTCGATGGTCGGCTAGTTGGACCAACGTCCACCCTTCCGCGTGTCGGGACAGGCATCTGAACCAGAGGGGTCTACCTATGAGTGAGCGCAGCGAGCGAATCATGTGCCAGCGCGCCGTGCGCATGCCGAAACCGAGCGTCAGCGAGGTGCAGGCATGAGCACAGCAGCAGGGGGCGCAAGTACCAAGCGCGACGCGGGGGCGAAGCGGGTTGTCGTCGCAGAGGATGAAGCGCTCATCCGCATGGACCTGGTCGAGATGCTGACCGAAGAGGGCTATCTGGTGGTCGGTGAGGCCGGTGACGGCCAGCAGGCGGTGGATCTGGCGGTGGAGCATCGCCCGGACCTGGTCATCATGGATGTGAAGATGCCACGCCGGGACGGTATCGATGCGGCGGCCGAGATCGCGTCGAAACGTGTTGCGCCGGTGGTGATTCTGACCGCGTTCAGCCAGCGTGATCTGGTCGAGCGGGCGCGCGATGCCGGCGCGATGGCGTATCTGGTGAAGCCGTTCACCAAGTCGGATCTGGTGCCCGCGATCGAGCTGGCGGCCAGCCGCTTCCATGAGATCACCGCGCTGGAGGGCGAGGTCGCGAACCTGTCCGACCGGCTGGAGACCCGCAAGCTGGTGGAACGGGCCAAGGGCGTGCTGATGCAGACGCAGGGTCTTTCCGAGCCGCAGGCTTTCAAGTGGATTCAGCGGACCGCGATGGACCGCCGGACTACTATGAAGGCGGTCGCCGAGGTCGTGTTGGAGAACTTGGCTCCCAAGTGAGGGCCGGGTCCGCTGAGTGGACCGTAGCCGCCGCGGGTGACGGGGCACGGCGCGCTGAAGGACTGCGTCCGTCTGGGCTGATTACGTGTGAATATTACGCGCGTGAAACGCAATCGTGAACAAAAATTCGACACGATGTCGCGTTCATGATCCGAATGTGATGCGGAACTAACGTATGAACGCTAAGTTCTGACCGGGCTGACGTGGTCAGCCTCCTCGGTGATCCCGGGGGAGCACAGGACTTAGAGGTGAAACGTGCTTAGTTCGACATGGCACAGTCGTACGACGCGAGGTGTTTTGGCTATCGGCGCTGCCGCCGCGCTGGTGCTGACCGGATGTAGCGACAAATCGACCAGCACCGGTACGGACTCGTCCGGCACCAGCGGCGCAGCCGGGCTGTCCATCGTCCCGGTGGCGCAGGTAGACATCAACGGCAAAGAGGTCCCGAAGACCGACCCGGCCAAGGCCGCCGATCCCGCCGGTGACGGCAAGGCGACCTGCCCGGCCGGTACCACGATCGCCTTCGCCGGCGCGTTGACGGGCCCGAACGCCGCGCTCGGGATCAACATCCAAATGGGCGCCAAGCTGGCGCTCGACCAGCACAACAAGGCCAACGCGGGCTGCAAGATCGAACTGAAGTCGTTCGACACCGAGGGCGACCCGCAGAAGGCAACCCAGGTCATCCCGCAGGTCGTCAACGACAAGTCGATCATCGGCTTGATCGGCCCGGCGTTCTCCGGTGAGACCAAGGCGACCGGCAAGATCCTGAGCGACGCGGGCCTGGTCTCGGTGACCTCCTCGGCCACCAACGCCACGCTCACCCAGAACGGCTGGACCACCTTCTTCCGCGGTCTGGCCAACGATGACGTGCAGGGTCCGTCCGTCGCGAAGTACCTGACCGGCACCGCGGGCTACAAGAAGGTCTGCGTCGTCCAGGACAACAGCGACTACGGCACCGGCCTGGCCAAGAGCATCACCGATGGTCTCGGTGCCGCTGCCGACGCCAACTGCTCGTCCAGCATCAAGACCGGTGACAAGGACTTCTCCGCGACCGTCACCAAGATCGCCTCGGCCAACGCCGACGCCGTCTTCTACGCCGGTTACTACGCCGAGGGCGCGCCGCTGGCCCAGCAGCTGAAGTCCGGTGGCTTCAAGGGTGTCTTCGTCGGCCCCGACGGCGTCAACGACCCGCAGTTCCTGTCCCAGGCGGGCAGCGCGGCCAAGGGCGCGACGCTGACCTGCCCGTGTGGTCCGGCGCCGGACCAGTTCGCGAAGGACTACCAGGCCTTCAACGGCCAGCCGTCCGGTGTGTACTCGGTGGAGGCCTACGACCTGGCCACGATCCTGTCCAAGGGCATCGACGGTGGCAAGGTCAGTCGTCCCGACCTGCTCGAGTACGTGAAGTCCTACAACGGTGCAGGTCTCGCGCGTCAGTACAAGTGGAACGCCAACGGCGAACTCAGCAACGCGCTGATCTGGATCTACACGGTCAAGTAACCCACTCCCACGAGATCGCGCAGCACGTACCGGGGTTCGCGCGAATCCCAGTACGTGCTGCTGTGTCGTTCGGGCGAATCTATGAGGGCGAATCAATGAGGGCGAATTAGCGAATGACTTCAACGGCATTAACCGGCGCTGTACAACTCGCCGGCGGATCAATCGACTTCAACTATGAGGGAGTGATCCACGATTTCTGGCGACTGACCGTCGACGGATTGTCCTACGGCGCGATCTACGCGCTGGTTGCCGTGGGCTACACCCTGGTCTACGGCGTTTTGCGGCTGATCAATTTTGCCCATTCGGAAATCTTCATGCTCGGCTTGTTCGGCCAGTATGTCGGGCTGATGTTGCTCGGGTTCTCGCCCAGTGGTGATGTCTACTCCCAGGGCATCATCCTCACCATTACCTATCTGGCGTTGGCGATGATCTTCGGCATGGCGGTCTCGGGTGCCGCCGCGGTCGGATTGGAGCGCGTCGCCTATCGGCCCCTGCGCAGACGCGGCGCCAAACCCCTGATCTTTCTCATCACCGCTATCGGCGCCTCGTTCGTGATCCAGGAGGTAGTGCACTTCGTGCTGCCGAAGATCTGGCCGAGCCTGGGCGGCACCAATGCCCAGAAGCCGATCATGCTGGTGGAACCGACCAAGCAGTTCAACATCGGTGGCGCGGACATCACCAACGTGACGCTCGTGATCATCGGCGCCGCCGTGATTCTGGCGATCGCCACCGAACTGCTCATCAACCAGACCAAGTTCGGCCGCGGCATCCGGGCCGTTGCGCAGGATCCCGATACCGCGACGCTGATGGGCGTCTCGCGGGAGCGGATCATCATGCTCACCTTCCTCATCGGCGGCGTGCTCGCCGGTGCGGCCGCGCTGCTGTACGCGCTCAAGATCCCGAACGGGATCATCTACTCGGGCGGATTCATCCTCGGCATCAAGGCGTTCAGCGCCGCGGTGCTCGGCGGCATCGGCAACCTGCGTGGCGCGCTGCTCGGCGGCCTGCTGCTCGGGCTGGCAGAGAACTACGGCCAGATCCTGTTCGGCACCGAATGGCGTGACGTGGTCGCGTTCGTGGTGCTCGTGCTGGTGCTGATGATCCGGCCGACCGGCATTCTCGGTGAGAGCCTCGGGAAGGCGCGAGCATGAGTGACACCAAAACCGCCACTCCGCCGACCAAGCCGGAGCGGCCGATGCACGGCATCGGTGACGGCCTGCGTTCCTGGTGGAGTGGGCTGTCCCGCCCGGCCCAGTGGGCTGTCGGCGTACCAGCCATCATCTTGCTGGCGTTGCTTCCGTTGTTCCCGCCACCGTTCCTCGACACCCCGGGCACCAGCTTCGGCGGCGTGATGGCGCAGTTCGCCATGTACGCGCTGCTCGCTGTCGGCCTGAATGTCGTTGTCGGACAGGCGGGTCTGCTCGACCTCGGTTATGTCGGCTTCTATGCCGTCGGTGCGTACACCGTCGGCCTGCTCACCAGTCCCAACAGTCCGTGGAATCAGACGGACGGCGGCTGGCTGAGCGAGGACTGGGCCTGGCTGGCCTGCCTACCCTTGGCGGCAGCGGTCACCGCGATCTCGGGTCTGATCCTCGGCACCCCGACGCTGCGCTTGCGCGGCGACTACCTGGCCATCGTGACGCTCGGCTTCGGTGAGATCGTCCGGCTGCTCGCCGACAACCTCGGCGACGTGACCAACGGCAGCCTCGGCCTGTCCGGCATCGCCTACCCGCACATCGGCGAGTCCGAGCACAAGCAGAACGGGGTGTTCTCCTCCGGCAACGTCGGAAACTCCGAGACCTCCAACATCTTCGACAAGGCCAACGCAGGCACCTGGTGGTTCTGGGTCGGCATGATCCTGGTGATCATCGTCCTGCTGATCGTCGGCAACCTGGAGCGCAGCCGAGTCGGCCGGGCCTGGGTCGCGATTCGTGAGGACGAGGACGCGGCCGAGATCATGGGCGTGCCGACGTTCAAGTTCAAGCTGTGGGCGTTCATGATCGGCGCCGCGGTCGGCGGGCTCTCCGGCGCGCTGTACGCGGGGCAGGTGCAGTTCATCAACCCGACCGGGTTCAACATCATCAACTCGATGCTGTTCCTGTGCGCGGTGGTCATCGGCGGGCAGGGCAACAAGCTCGGCGTGATCGTCGGCGCGTTCATCATCGTGTACCTGCCGAACCGGTTGCTCTCGGTGCAGGCCGTCGGGCAGACCGCGGTCGGCTGGTTGCTGATCGTGTTCACCGTGGCCGTCTTGATCGCGCTGATCGTGGTGTGGCGCAGGTGGGCTCGTGATCAGGAACGACCGACTCGACTGGGTTATCTGGCCGGGTCGATCGTGGCGATGGTGGTGTTGCTCATCGTGCTCAGCAATGTGCTGAAGTTCCACGAACCGGGCGCCCAGTCGCTCGGCGACTACAAGTATCTGTTCTTCGGTATCACGCTGATGGTGGTCATGATCTTCAAACCGCAGGGCCTGCTCCCGGTCCGGCAGAAGCTGCTCGCCTACGGGCGTCAGGTGTACCAGGCAGTGCGTAAACCGTTCGGCGACGAGGCCATCGGGGCGACCCGATGACCGGGCCGGGCGCGGGTGGCGCACTGTTCGACAACGAGGACATGGCCGCGGGCTACGTGGCCGAACCCGAGGCAGCGCCCAGTGCCGGTGTGGTCGATCTGACCGCGGTGATTCCGGACCTGGCCGATGCCGAGACGGTCGCGGAGGTCGTCGCCTCCAGCCGGGAGATCGAGACCGCCGTCGGTGCACCGCTGTTGCGCACCGAGGACCTGACCGTGAAGTTCGGCGGTCTGACCGCGTTGGACGCGGTGAGTTTCGAGATCCGCCGCGGCGAGATCCTCGGGCTCATCGGGCCCAACGGTGCCGGAAAGACCACCTGCTTCAACGCGATCACCGGTGTCTACCGGCCCGCGTCGGGCACGGTGTACTTCGACGGCGCACCGCTGACGAAGACCAAGCGCAATGCCATCACTCGACTCGGCATCGCGCGCACCTTCCAGAACATCCGGCTCTTCGGCGAGATGACGGCGCTGGAGAACGTGGTGGTCGGCACCGACGCCAGGCACAAGACCTCGGTGCCCGGCGCCATCTTCCGCACCACCCGGCATCGGCGCGAGGAGCACGACGCGATCGAGCGGGGCATGGCGCTGCTCGAATTCGTCGGTATCGCACCGAAAGCGGTGGAGAAGGCACGCAACCTGTCCTACGGCGATCAGCGCCGGCTGGAGATCGCCAGGGCGCTGGCCACCGAGCCGAAGTTGCTCTGCCTGGACGAGCCCGCCGCCGGGTTCAATCCGAGCGAGAAGTCCGCGCTGATGGATCTGATCCGCAAGATCCGCGACGACGGGTTCACCGTGCTGCTGATCGAGCACGACATGCGCCTGGTGATGGGCGTGACCGACCGGATCGTGGTGCTGGAGTTCGGCCGCAAGATCGCGGACGGGCTGCCCGCCGATATCCGGGAGGACCCCGCGGTGATCGCCGCCTACCTCGGTGTGCCCGATGACGGCACCGAGTCGGGGACGGCAAGCGCGCACGGGACGGACGGGTAGGAGCAGCGATGGCATCGCACAGAGAACCGGATCAGCAGACCGTCGACGTGACCAAGAGCAGCTCTGACGTGCTGCTCGAGGTCACCGACATGGTCGTCAACTACGGCAGAATCCAGGCGCTGCACGGGATTTCGCTGCAGGTGGCGGCGGGCGAGCTGGTTACCCTGCTCGGCGCGAACGGCGCGGGCAAGACCACCACCATGCGGGCGCTGTCCGGCCTGCTGCCGCTGACCCGCGGCCGAATCATGTTCGAGGGTCGCGACATCACCCACATGAAGGCGCACGAACGGGTGGGTGAGGGGCTGATCCAGGCACCTGAGGGCCGGGGTGTCTTCCCCGGCATGACGGTGCAGGAAAACCTCGACATGGGTTGCTACGGAAGGCCTTTCAAGCAGAAGGCGGAATACAACAAGACGCTCGACTGGGTGTTCGAGTTGTTCCCGCGAATGTCGGAGCGGCGCAAGCAAGTCGGCGGCACGCTGTCCGGTGGTGAGCAGCAGATGCTCGCCATCGGTCGTGCGCTGATGGCGCGGCCGCGGCTGCTGCTACTGGATGAACCGTCGATGGGCTTGGCGCCCATGATCATTCAGCAGATCTTCCGGATCATCTCGGAGATCAACCAGCAGGGCACCACGGTGCTGCTGGTGGAGCAGAACGCCCAGCAGGCGCTCTCGCGCAGCGATCGCGCCTACATCATGGAGACCGGCGAGGTCACCAAGACCGGCTCCGGCCGGGACCTGCTCACCGATCCGTCGGTGAAGTCGGCCTACCTCGGCGTCGGATAGTCACGGTGTAAAACCCCAGTGCCGCAAGGCCGACCTCGAGGCATGATCGTGACCATGAATGGTCATGATGAGCTGACAGGTCTGGCCGAGCGGTACTGGGACACCTTCCTGGAGGCCAAACCGAGCGACGCGACGTTGCTCGGCGATCGGCGGTTCGACGACCGCATCGAGGACTTGTCCGCCGCGGCCGATGAGCGCCTGCTGGCGACCTGGCGCGAACTGCAGGGGCAGGTCGACGCGCTCGACACCGGGCAGCTCGACGAGACCGATCGGGTTACCCGCAGTCTGCTGCGCACCGAATTGACCGGGGAGATCGAGCGGCTCGAATGGCGGCCACTGGAACTGGCCTCCGATCAGATGGAGGGTGTGCACGCCAACGCGTTGACGATGGCGCCGCAGACCAACGCGCCGACGCCGGGCAGTGCGCGGGCGCTGGTCCTGCGGTTCCGGCAGTACGGCGACATGCTCGGGCAGGCGGTCGAACGGTTCCGCGACGGCCTCGCCGCGGGTCGTATCCCGGCCCGGATCACCCTGGAACGGTCGCTGAACCAGCTCGACGGATATCTGTCCTCGGAGCTGTCGGAAGATCCGTTCGTCACCATCGCCGGTCCGCCGGACTGGGACGGCGAAGCGTTCTGGCGGGCCGAATTGACCGACGTGGCAAGGGATATCGTTCGCCCGGCGTTCCAGAGCTATCGCGAGGTGCTGTTCGACGAGCTGCTGCCCGCGAGCCGTCCCGACGACAAGGCCGGTCTGTGCTGGCTCGGTGCGGACGGCGAGGACATCTACCGCCGCCAGCTGCGCTACCACACCACCCTGCCCGATCTCGGCGCCGACGAGATCCACGAACTCGGGCTGAGCGAACTCGAGGCGCTGCGCGAGGAATACGCGACCGTCGGCGAGCGGCTGTTCGGCACCGCCGACCTCGGCGAGATCTTCGCCAGACTGCGCGACGATCCCACGCTGTGTTACGTCGACGGCGACCAGATCATGTTCGACGCGCGCCACGCACTCACCGCGGCGAACGCGGAAATGGGCAACTGGTTCGGCAGGCTGCCCAAGGAATCCTGCGAGATCGTCCCGATGCCGGACTTCCTCGCCGCGGATGCGCCTGCGGCGTACTACTTTCCGCCCGCCGCCGATGGTTCCCGCCCCGGCAGCTACTTCGTCAACACCTACCACCCCACCGGTCGCGGCCGCTTCGAGACGGCCGCGGTGGCCTTCCACGAAGCCATCCCCGGCCACCACCTGCAACTCACCATCGCCAACGAACTCGACCACCTGCCCCGCTTCCAACGCCAGTCCTACGCGAACACCGCGTTCGTCGAAGGCTGGGCGCTCTACACCGAGCGGCTCGCCGAGGAAATGGGTTTGTACGAGGACGATCTGGGCCGCCTCGGCATGCTGTCCGGCGACTCCCTGCGCTCCTGCCGCCTCGTCGTCGACACCGGCCTGCACGCCAAAGGCTGGACCAGGCAACAGGCCATCGACTTCATGGTCGCCAACGCCCCCGCGGGCATCGCCGAAATCACCACCGAAGTAGACCGCTACATCGGCATGCCAGGCCAAGCCGTCGCCTACAAAGTCGGCCAACTGGAAATCCGCCGCCAACGCCTCACCGCCACCGAACGCCTCGGCAGCGCCTTCGACATCAAGACCTTCCACGACAAGGTCCTCGGCTCCGGTTCGGTCAGCCTCCCGGTACTGAGGGAACTCGTCACGTCCTTGCTGTGATCCGCTGCGCCGCCTGCCTCAGATTTCGTTCTCGGGCGGGCGGCGTTGGATGCCCTCGGGGGTGAAGTAGAAGGACGCCGCGAACGGGCCGGTGCCGTAGCGCACCGCGAGCAGGATCGGCTCGGTTGACCGCGGTGTCTCGGCGCCTGGATCGGTACCGTTCCAGAGATGGAAGAAGACCATCGGGTCTGATCTGTCCTCGGTCGCGTAGGCGAGCGTTTTCTCGCACCGGGGATTGTCGCCGCCGAAGAGCACACTGGGTTGACCGAACGCCTCGAGCACATCGCGCCAGGTCCGGTTCTCCGCGACGAACGTTTCGATCGAGGCACGCAAGGTGGTGAGTTCGTCGCTGGTCAGTGTCCGGTCCACGGTGAGCCAGCCGCGTTGGCGAGCGGCCTCGGCATACATCGACGGCAGAGCTGAGCGGAGGCAAGCGGGGACGTGGCGCTGCAGAGCGCCCTTGACGCCGGTGGGGGTGAAAGCGTTGCGCGCACGCCAGGATTCGTGCAGGTCCGCTATTCCGTTGTCCGCGTCTTCCAGGAAGAACAGGTGATCGAAGACCGTCCACAGGGCAGGTTCTCCGCCGAACATATCCAGGCGGCGCAGCATGAGGTTGACCTGGTCGATCAGGTACGTGTGCCTGGCTTCGGCAGAACGGACCATCGGATACTTCGTACTCCTCGTGACACTGCGGCCGGTACGGCAGCGGAATCGTATGCCGTAGCGCGGTCGAGCGCCGGTGTGTCGAATACGAGCGGTTCGCAGCCGACGCGGATGAGGCGGGTGTCGGCGTATCACCTTGTCGGTGCTGGTCCCTAGACTCTGGGGCGTGAGTTCACCCACGACTGCTCAGCGTCCTGCCACCGCGTCCGGCTCCGGCGATTCCGCGCCGGGTGATCGGCCGACTCTGCTGTTGTTGGACGGGCATTCGATTGCCTATCGCGCGTTCTTCGCGCTACCGGCGGAGAACTTCAAGACGGTGACGGGGCAGACCACCAACGCGGTGTACGGGTTCACCGCGATGCTGATCAACCTGCTGCGCGACGAGAAGCCGACGCATATCGCCACGGCATTCGACGTGTCGAGGAAGACGTTCCGCACCGAGGCGTACCCGGAGTACAAGGCGAACCGTTCGCAGACGCCGGACGAGTTCCGCGGGCAGGTCGAACTCACCAAGGACGTGCTCGGCGCGATGGGCATCCCGGTGATGGCGATCGACGGCTTCGAGGCCGACGACCTCATCGCCACCCTCACCACGCAGGCGGTGGAGCAGGGCTTCCGGGTGCTGATCGTCTCCGGTGACCGCGATGCCATCCAGCTGGTCAACGACAACGTGACGCTGCTGTACCCGAAGAAGGGCGTCTCCGATCTCACCAGGTTCACCCCCGACGAGGTGTTCGCCAAGTACGGCCTCACCCCGGCCCAGTACCCGGATTACGCTGCGCTGCGCGGCGACCCGAGCGACAACCTGCCCGGCATCCCCGGCGTGGGGGAGAAGACCGCGGCCAAGTGGATCCGCGAATACGGCGACCTGAACAGCCTCGTCGACAAGGTGGACGAGGTGAAGGGCAAGGTCGGCGACGCACTGCGCGCCAACCTGAGCAGCGTGGTGCTCAACCGTCAGCTCACCGAGATGGTGCGCGACGTGCCGCTGCCCTACACCCCGGACCAGCTGGCGCAGGCCCCGTGGGACCGCAACAAGATTCACCAGCTCTTCGACGACCTGGAGTTCCGCGTACTGCGGGACCGCCTGTTCGAGACCCTGGCCCCCAAAGAGCCCGAGGCCGAGGCAGGCTTCGAGATCAGCGGCGGCGCGCTGGAAGTCGGCGCGGTCGCCGACTGGCTCACCGAGCACGCGAAAGCCGGTGTCCGACAGGGCGTCTCCATCGTCGGCACGGGCACCCCGGCCAACGGTGACGTGCGCGCGCTCGCCATCGCGGCCGCCGACGGCGAGAGCGGCTACATCGACGTCTCGATCCTCACCCCGGAAGACGAAGCCGCCCTTGGCGCTTGGCTCGCCGACCCGGCCGTGCCGAAGGCGTTGCACGAGGCGAAGGCCGCCATGCACGCGCTGCGCGGCCGCGGCTGGACCCTCGGCGGGCTCACCAGCGACACCGCACTGGCCGCCTACCTGGTCCGTCCCGGCCAGCGCAGCTTCAACCTCGACGACCTCTCGCTGCGCTACCTGCGCCGCGAGCTGCGCGCCGAGACCGACGAGACCCCGCAGCTGTCGCTGCTCGACGACGAGGACACCGTCGACGCCGAACTCGCACAGACCGAAATGCTGCGCGCCAGGGCCGTCTCGGATCTCGCCGACGCGCTCGACACCGAACTCCAGCAGATCGAATCCGTTCCGCTGCTGGAGGATATGGAACTGCCGCTGCTCAGCGTGCTCGCCAACCTGGAGGACGCGGGCATCGCGGTCGACACCGACCAGCTGGAGACGCTGCAACGCCAGTTCGCCGACAAGGTGTCCGAGGCGGCCAATGCGGCGTACGAGGTGATCGGCAAGCAGATCAACCTCGGCTCACCCAAGCAGCTGCAGGTCGTGCTGTTCGAAGAGCTCGACATGCCGAAGACCAAGCGCACCAAGACCGGCTACACCACCGACGCCGATGCGCTGGAATCGCTGTTCGAGAAGACCGAGCACCCCTTCCTGCAACACCTGCTCGAACACCGCGACGCGACCCGCCTGAAAGTGACGGTCGACGGCCTGCTGAAGTGCGTCGCCGACGACGGCCGCATCCACACCACCTTCAACCAGACCATCGCCGCGACCGGCCGCCTCTCGTCCACCGAGCCGAACCTGCAGAACATCCCGATCCGCACCGACACCGGCAGGCAGATCCGCGACACCTTCGTCGTGGGCGCCGGTTACCAGTCGCTGATGACCGCCGACTACAGCCAGATCGAAATGCGCATCATGGCGCACCTTTCCGAGGACGAGGCCCTCATCGAGGCCTTCAACTCCGGCGAAGACCTGCACACCTTCGTGGCGTCCAAGGCCTTCGACATCCCGATCGCCGAGGTAACCCCGGAACTGCGCCGCCGCATCAAGGCAATGTCCTACGGCCTGGCCTACGGTCTCAGCTCCTACGGCCTCGCCGCCCAGCTGAAGATCAGCACCACCGAAGCCAAAGAACAGATGGACGTCTACTTCGACCGCTTCGGCGGCATCCGCGACTACCTCTACGAGGTGGTCGAGCAGGCCCGCAAGGTCGGCTACACCTCCACCCTCTTCGGCCGCCGCCGCTACCTCCCCGACCTCGACTCCAGCAACCGCCAACGCCGCGAGGCTGCCGAACGCATGGCCCTCAACGCCCCCATCCAAGGCACCGCCGCCGACATCATCAAGGTGGCAATGATCAACGTGCACAAGGCAATCCAGGAAGCAGGCTTGCGCTCCCGCATGCTCCTGCAAATCCACGACGAATTGCTGTTCGAGGTGGCCGAGGGAGAAAAGGAAACCCTGGAAGCCCTCGCCAAGGAACAGATGGCCGCCGCCATCCACCTCTCGGTGCCCTTGGACGTCTCTGTCGGCACCGGCCGCAGCTGGGACAACGCTGCCCACTGACGATCCCGATGCCGCGCGCCAGCCTCGTCGGCGCGCGGCATAGGCATCCCGCGGAGCGACCGAACGCACCGGCGTGGTGGCCGCGTTGGGTGCGGCCGGGTTCACGGTCATCGGGCTGGACGGCAGGGGCCACGGCCGGGTCCGATCGCTGTGCGTCGGCGGCGTCGGGTCGGGCGTGGTCGACCTCGGCACCGTGGACACCAGGGTCGGCAATGACGACGCGATCGTCGAGTCACTGCTGGCCGACGACCCGGCCACGCTCCCGGCCGGACCGGCGGCGCGATTCCGTCAGTTCGCGGACACGCTGGGTGTGGATCGGCTCGCGATGGCCGCGGTACTGTCCGCGGGGCACACGAAGGTGACGGGTCTGGACACCATCGCCGTGCCCACTCTGGTGCTGGCCGGCGACAACGATCCGTTCGCCGCGGAGCCGGAACGGCTGGCCGCCGCGATCCCGACCGCACGGTTGGTGCAGGTTTCCGGCGACCACATGGGCGCGCTCAACGATCCCGCGTTCTCCACCGCACTGGTCGATTTCCTGGTCGAACTCGACACCTGAGGATCGGTGCGGGCCGCGTACCCCGCGCGCCCGAACGAGCTCCAGATCGGTTGGCCGACAGGGCATCTGGCGCAGGCGGCCGAAGCCCCGCGCCGCGGAGCGCACGATCAGTGAACGAGATTCGTTGCGGCTGATTGGTATCCGCTCCTGCCGTCGGGCGGTAGCCGGCGTCGCTGAACTCCAGGCCGAGTCGACCGGCTCATCGAGTACGGCGGCTTTGGTCTGCGCCGGATTCCGGTTTCGCTCGTGCGGCCTTGGTCAGTAGTCGGCTGAGTTGGCGCAGCTCTGTCGGGCTGAGGTGGGCAATGGATGACCGGGTGCGCATTGCCGTTGCGAGTTGTCGCCGTACTTCGAGGCCGCGCTCGGTGAGGGTCACGATCTTGACCCGCCGGTTCGCCGGATCGACCTCTCGGGTGATCAGGCCCTTGTCCTGGAGGCGGTCGGCGAGGAAGGTCACCGTGGACGGGTCGCAGCCCAGCTCGGCGGCGAGTTGCCGCATCGACGGGGTAGCGGACGGCTCGATCTTCCACAGGGTGTTGGCCATGACAGCGGTCAGACCCAAGTCGCCGACGGTGTCGGCGAGCAGCGCATTGGTCTGCTCGGCCACGGCGAAAACCAAGTCCAGCACGTCATAGACCAGTGATTGCTCCGTGTCCGCATGCTCTGCCATAGCTCCATAATAGTTGGATACTCAAACACTTGACAACTCCAAGTGTCTGCATGAGAGACTGCAAACACTTTGACACTCCAAGTGTTTGACTCAGGAGATCCCGAATGACCACGGGCACAAGCAATCTGCGATTCGACCCCGTCGACATTGGCACCAGCTCGCCGTCCAGCATTGGGCGACCACCGGATCGGTGGCGTTATCTGTGGCTGGGCGCCGGTGCGGGTCTGTCGCTCTTCGCGATCAACGGCAGATGGGATATCCCTTTGGTCGCATGGCTTTTCATGATTCTGTTGCTGCGTTTTTCCCGGACCAGCCGGGTGGCCGTCGGCATCGGCCTGGTCTGGCTGGTCAGTGTCGGGGCCGCGATGTTCTTTCTGTGGCACGTTGCCGTTCCGTTGACGGGCATGACGGCACTGGGCGGCCTGGCGTTCGGTACCGTGCTCGCCCTGCCCTACCTGGTGGACCGCTTGCTCGCGCCGCGGCTCGGCACGGTCGCAAGCCTGCTCTTGTTCCCGATGGCGCTGGCCGCGTGCGAGTTCGTACTGGGAGTGTTCGGTCCGTTCGGCACGGCCTACGGCCTGCTCGCCGACACGCAATACACCAATCCTGCTCTGCTGCAACTGATCTTGCTGGCCGGACCGTATTCCATCGGGTTCCTCATCGGTGCCCTCGCCACCGTGGTGAACTACTTGTGGGAGCGCCCGATGTCTTGGCGCACCGCCCGCGTACTCGTCGTCTATACGGCCGTGCTCGGTGTCGTGATCGTTGGTGGCAGTGCACGTTTGGCGTTCTTCTCGGTAGCCACTGCGCAGACCGTACGCATCGCCGGTATCAACCCGAGCACGGCGGCCTTGGACGCGGAAATGAAGGCACTCGGCCAACCCGGATTCGACCCGATGGCCATACCCCGATTCGACCCGGCCACGGTGCCGCTGGAATCGAAGGCGGTGATCGACGGCCTGTTCGACGACACCCGGCGTTCCGCTCGAGCCGGCGCGAAAATCGTTGTCTGGTCGGAGAATGCGGCCAGGATCTCGGTCTCGGACGAACCGGCGTTCCTCGCCGCCGCGCAGGCCGTCGCCCGAGAGGAGCAGGTGTATCTGGACGTCGCCGTCAACGTCTACCTGCCGACCGCTCCCTACGCTCGCGACGAGACGCATTTCATCGGCCCGGACGGGGCGCTGACATGGACCTACCAGAAGGCCCATCCGATTCCGGGCCTGGAGACCTACACCCCCGGCGACGGCAAGGTGCCCGTGGTGAGCACGCCGTACGGTCGAATCGCGAACGTGATCTGCTACGACGCCGACTTCCCCGCCATGATGCACGCCGATGCCGACATCATGCTGGTGCCGGGCGGCGACTGGCCGCAGTTCGGCCGACTGCACACCCAGATGTCGAGCCTGCGCGCGATCGAGAACGGTTACGCACTGGTCCGGCAGGACTTCAACGGCTGGTCGGCCGCCTACAACCGGCACGGACAACCCATCTCAACCCAGGACACCACCGTCGATCACGACCCGTGGATCGTGGACGTCCCGACGCACGGCACCACCACGCTCTATCGACTCACCGGTGACCTCTTCGCCTGGCTATGCCTGGTAGGCACGCTCGTGCTGATCGGTATCGCAGTGATCCCGCGACGGTCGGCAACTCGGCGCTGATACCGCATGCCGAGGGCTGAGCCTGATCGGTGGGTCGGAGCAGGCTCAGCAGCACTACGTGGCAGTCCCCGCTCCGAAAACCACCTACCTACCTAATCGCCGACTCGACTACGTATCTAGGTGAAAATCACCGACGCGAATGCCGGTGCCCGGATGGAAATCTTCATGTCAGCAAGCGAGCACGACTTGCCGGGACACGAGGAGGAACACCATGAGCGCGGCACCTTACGAGGCGGTGGAGCGAGAGCTGGCCACGCCGGCGCGGATCGCCCGCGCCACAGTGCTGGCCGCCGCGACGCTGACCGTGATGGGTCCGGCCGTCATCGCGCCGAGCCTGCCCGCGATGCGCGAGGCGTTCTCGGCGGTGGCGGGCGCGGATGTGCTGGTGCGGCTGGTGCTGACCGTCACGTCGCTGGCGATCGGCCTCAGCGCGCCGCTGGCGGGCATGGCGGCCGACCGGATCGGGCGTAAACCGCTGCTGGTGGGTAGTCTTGCGCTGTACGCCGTGGCGGGGACGGCCGGGTTCTTCGTCGACAGTATCGGTGTCCTGCTGGGGACCAGAGCGCTGGTGGGTGTCGCGGTCGGCGGCATCATGACGGCGGTCAGCGCCATCATCACCGACTGGTTCGAGGGGCCGAAGCGGGCGACTTTCCTTGGGCTGCAACAGGCTTTCGCCAGCATCGGCGGTGTCGTCTTCTTGCCGCTGGCCGGTCTGCTGGCCGCGTCGAACTGGAAGTTGCCGTTCTGGATCTATGGTGCCTCCGTCGTGATCCTGCCGTTCGCGCTGTTTGCGCTGCGAGAACAGCGGCGCGACAAGGTATCCGGACCGGCTGGTGTGGACGCCGCGGCTTCGCGGTCGGGGATCTTCCGGCCGATCGCCGGGCTCTACCTGCTCGCCTTCCTGGTGACGCTCGCTTTCTACATGGCCCCCACCCAATTGCCCTTCCTGCTGGCGGAACTGCATATCGGTCCGGCCCTGGTCGGTGCGGTGATCGCCGCGACGACGCTCAGCAGTGTCGGTGGCGCCCTTGCCTTTCCGTCGCTGCGGGGCCGCTGGTCGCCGAGTGTCCTGACGGCCGCCAGCATCGCACTGCTCGGCATCGGGTGGGTGCTGGTCGGCACCGCGAGCTCGGTGGTGCAGGTGGTGGCCGGACTGCTCGTGGGTGGCTTCGGCGTCGGCCTCGCCGTCCCGAACCTGAACCTGCGATTGAGCGACCTCGCACCTGCCGCCACTCGCGGCCGGATCCTCAGCGGCCTGGTCACCGGAATCTTCCTCGGCCAGTTCGTATCTCCGCTGATCGTCCAGCCCCTGATCCAGCTCACCAGCATCGGCGGCGCGTTCCTCTGGACCGGGATCGCCATGACCGTAGGTGCGGTGATCGCGCTGCCCCTGCTCCGTAATGCCAAGTAACACCAACGAATTCACCACCAACCATCGAGTCCGCAAACCCGCGGCTCACCCGAATGAAGGATGAAAGAAATGATCTACCACGGCAACCGCTTCACCCTCCGCGCCGACGCCACCCCCGAAGCGATCGAAGAAGCCCTCGAGAGCCTGCGTAACCAGGGACGGACTATCCCCTCGGTGAAGTCCTTCGTGGTCGGCCCCGACTTCGGCGGCGAATACCAGTGGGGCGCGGTGTTCGTCATCGAAGACCTGGCAGGCTACTGGGAGTACCTGATTCACCCGGCCCACCGCAACACCGACCGCGTCGGTCTGCCCCTGGTCGACAAGTTCGCCTCCTTCGACATCACCGACGACCTGGATCCGGCGATGGCCGAGAAGATCGCCGAGCTGCACCAGCGTCGCTACGACAGCGACCCGGAGCTGACCAAGCTCGTCTCCGATCTCGGCGAGTACAGCGGTAGCGCCGCCCCGGGCCCGCACGGCGAGAAGTAGTTACCCGATCGAACCCGAACCCCCCGCCGGACAGCCTGTCCGACAGGGGGTTTCGCGTCGTTCCCGGCTCTGGTGGGAGCCGAATCCACATTCAGTGGCACACCATGGCGGACCCTTCTCGCGTTTTGCCGCCACCATGTGCCAGTGAATGTTGGATTCGCCAGGGTCTGTCCGGTGGGGTGGTCAGGGGGCCTGCGGACCGAGGTCGATGCCGCGGGCGGTCAGCCACGGCAGCGGGTCTACCTTGTCCGTGCCATTGAGCCAAACCTCGAAATGGCAATGCGGGCCGGCGGAGAACCCCCTATTGCCCATGGTCGCGATCTGATCGCCGGCCAACACCTGGTCCCCCTGCACTACCGTTGCGGTGTCGATATGACCGTAGATTGTGATGGTGCCGTCGTTGTGCAGCAGTCGCACCCACATACCGAATCCGTAGGTCAGGCCTGCTTCGAGCACCGTGCCGTCGGCAACCGCGACAACGGGCGTGCCGACCGGGCCTGCGATATCGACACCGAAGTGCTGTACACCCCAGTGGGCACCGAACCCGCTAGTAAAGGTTCCCTCGGCGAACTTGCTGTACTGCGGCCGCGGGGGCGCCGAATCAGTGGTCCGCGCGATCAACAGGCCGGCACCCGGCACGATGATGACCAACCCGAGCAGTAGGTAGAGAACACGGCGGTCGATCCGCCACGGTGACTTCTTCGTGGCCGCCGGTGGTGCACTCAGCTCCGGCGACGTCTCATCCGTGCGGACCGCGTTCGGTTCGTCGTCGTTGGGCGAAGTCACAGCATGGATCTCCATCACTCGAAACGGTCGGTAGCTGGGTGTCAGCGTCTACCACGCATGCCTGCAACAGCCTCCGTAAGGCGTTGCAGCTCAAAGGGGTACCGCAAACCAAACACCATCGAAGACCGTGACGGGCCCCGGGGACTCGTCTGCGTCAACGACGCAGACGTGCCGCTCGCGTCGGTCTGGTCGAATGGCGCGTCAGGCCTTGAAATTCAGCACTACGCAACCAGTGTCGCCAGTCTCGCCCTGTCCGCCATCCGAACCTGTCGAGCTGCTGTAATTGGTCGCGCGCTGTGGGGCGCTGCCGCCCACAGCGCCCATACCGCCGCGCCCCGTGCATCCGCCTGCGCCCGACTTCCCACCCATGGAGCCGCCGATAGTACTGGATCCGCCGGCCTCGCCGCCGGTCACGTTCGAGGAGTCACCGGTGCAGTAGGAAGCCTCCTTGGGGCCGCCGATTCCACCGGCTCCACTTGTGCCGGCAGCGTCGCCCGCACCGGCAGTTCCACCTTCCCCGCCGAACCCACCCTCGGCCGCGGCCACTTCTTGCCCATCGACGGCGACTGCGGACCGTTGGCCGTCATCACCATTGCCGCCGTTCGACGCACTGTTGCCGCCCGAGCCGCGCTTTCCGCCGCGGCCGCCCTTGCCCACAGTCATTGTCACGACTTGCCCCGGAGTGACGGTCACCGTACAGACAGCAGCGGCGGCGCCACCGCCAGCGTCACCATTGCCGCCATTGCCACCGCCGTTTCCGTTCCAGCCA
This sequence comes from Nocardia sp. CA-128927, assembly GCF_050955855.1. NCBI lineage: Bacteria > Bacillati > Actinomycetota > Actinomycetes > Mycobacteriales > Nocardiaceae > Nocardia > Nocardia sp. CA-128927. Next base: position 3,530,649 of record NZ_CP192087.1, read on the forward strand.
CCGCCAGCGCCACCGCCGCCGGTCCCGCCCGACACAATCGTGTCCATGTGCGTCATACCGTCTGGGACCACGCAGGTGGTGGTGCCACTGCGGGAGCTGATGGTTTTCGATTCACAGGTCTTGTCCGCGGCAGCTGCCGACGGGGAAAGCCACAGGGGTATCGAGGCCACGGCAGTCAGGACCAGTACCGGCGTAACGACCCTTGCCATGACAGGTGACCGGTATGAGTCGGCGGTCCAGAAGCAGGTAGTACGAATGACGAACCTCCTTGTAGTCGGATAACCGATGCCGAGCAACAGCGCTACCGGTCTGATGGCCTATTCGTCACCACGAAGTTTCCGGATGGCATTGATTCTCCGGCTACCCGCCCGGCCTGCGACGTACCGCAACTCCGTAGGCGTGTTGATCTGCCGCATGGCCCGACGCTCGCAGGTGGCAGCAAATCGGCGTATCGGGCGATCGTCGCCGACCTGCTGGCGACCTGTGACAGAGCAGGCGGAAACGACAACGCCACTGCGATCGTCATTCGCGTCGACTGATCACGGAGTGCACGCCTGCGCGATCGACAAACTGTTCTCGTACAGGTGATGCCGGGTGATGTGGCCGTCCTCGACGGTCAGGCGCAGCGCGAACGGCCCCTCGAAGGGCTTTCCGGTGGCCCGCACCGTGCCGGAGAGCTGTCCGAACACAACAGCATCCGAACCATCGACGAGAAAGGTGTCGATACTGGCGTGCGCATCCGCCGCGACGACGTGCGCCATCAACTCATCGAACTGCGCGGCACATTCAGCGGCGGTGCGCCGCGGCCTGATCCACGGAACCACGGGGTTCGCCGCGAGCAGCCAGTCGACCTCATCGGCGAACAATGCCGTGATTGCCGCGGTGTCGCCGGCGGCACGGGCGGCGAAGAAAGCATTGACAGTGGTGCGGGTGGCGTCGGCGGTGACGGTGCCGGTCATGTGGCTCTCCTGCGCGCGTATCGAATGATGTTGACACGCACGACATTCCCAGGAGGCCGAGGCGGCGTCGATTACCTCAGAGGTAAGGGACTGGCGGGTGCGGCCAGGGCGGCTTGCCTCGACGGGAGCGCCAGTCGCGCGGTCGACCGAGTCGCGGAGTTATGTGAGGTGAGCCTGTGTCGCTCTCGGCACGCCAGTAAACGAATCACGGTGAGTGGGACCGGTGTTCTACGCGGTGCGCGCTTCTAAGGTGAGCCACGCCACACATAAGCGCATACGTATCCACGCATACCGACCGCAGGGGACCACCCATGACCGTGACCGACGAGTACCTGCAGAACAACGCCACCTACGCGAGCACCTTCACCGGACCGCTGCCGTTGCCGCCCGCCAAGCATGTCGCGGTGGTCGCGTGCATGGACGCCAGGCTGAATGTCTATGGCGCGCTGGGTATCAACGAGGGGGAGTCGCACGTCATCCGCAACGCGGGCGGCGTGATCACCGCGGACGAGATCCGGTCGCTCGCGATCAGTCAGCGCCTGCTCGGCACCCGCGAGATCATCCTGATCCACCACACCGACTGCGGCATGCTCACCTTCACCGACGACGACTTCAAGTCGTCGATCCAGCAGGACGTCGGCATCAAGCCGGAGTGGGCGGCCGAGGCGTTCAGCGACCTGGAAACCGATGTGCGCCAATCCATTGCCCGCATCGTCGCCAGCCCGTTCGTGCCGCACAAGGACTCCATCCGCGGCTTCATCTTCGACGTGGCCACCGGCAAGCTCAACGAGGTCCTCGCCGACTGAACCGACGCCAGCGTCGCGCACTGCACGAGATCCGGGTCCACGGGCCCGGATCTCGTCGTTTCCCGGCCGCCGCGCCCGACCCGACACACCGGCCCTGAGATGTCACCTACATGACGCGCAGCTGAACATGTGCCGCGCGGCACGCCCGTGATCGGCCGAACTGCCGCCGAGCGCCCCTGAGCTGCGCGAACGCTACCGGCCAGTAGACAAATCGGGCATCGAATATGGTTGCTATTGCGCCGAGATGTCCCTATCCTCAAGCGCGTGCCGAATCCCGCCGACCGCCACAGCGCAGCGCTCAACGTCGCAGACCGCGACAGTGCTGCGCTAATTCCGCTTACCGCGATGGTGGCGCCCCGGCGAATTCTCCTCGTAGTAACCCGCCGTAGCGGGGTCTGATTCGGACCGGCCCCCTCGCTGCGGGCTGAACGACTTGTTAGTGCTGGTCCCCTCTGTCAACTGAGCCACGACATTCCTCGGGAAGACCTACTTTCAAATGACAATCCTCACTCTCGATACCCAGACGTTCCATGCCGCCGCGCCCAAGGGCCTGCGCCACGAAAGCGCCGACCTCACCCCGGCGCAATTCCACGATCGCTACTGCGAAAACACCGGGCCGATCCGGCTCGGCGAATGGTCGCCCGCGGGTAGCCGCAGCGCCGATTTCGCGGTGACGTTGGAATTCACCGACCATCTCCGCACGGTCGTCGCCTCCGGCAGCCTCGTCGCGGCGATGACCACGGCCCTCTACGAAGAGGGCTATCACGTGGAGATCCTGCAGTTCCACCAGCGCCGCACCGGCGAAGGCACCGCGACCTTCGTGCAGTGTGAGTGCAACGGCAGGCGCGGCTGGGGTGCCGCCCTGGCCGACGACAGCTCCGAATCAACGGTTCGCGCGATGATTGCCGGTGTGAACCTGCTCGGTCGCTGACCAACCGCAAAAGGGCCGTTCCTCTCGGGTGAGAGGGACGGCCCTTTGTGGTTCGGCGGAGTTACTGCTCGGTGCCGGCCTGCTGCTCGGCGAGCTGCTTGCGCACCTCGTCCATGTCCAGCTCCTTGATCTGGGTGACCAGGTCCTCCAGCGCGGCGGGCGGCAGTGCGCCGGGCTGCGCGAACACCAGCACGCCCTCGCGGAAGGCCATGATGGTCGGGATGGAGCGGATGTTGGCGGCGGCCGCGAGCCCCTGCTCGGACTCGGTGTCGACCTTGCCGTGCACGACATCGCCGTGCTTCTCCGAAGAGGCCTCGAAGGTCGGCGCGAAGCTCTTGCACGGGCCGCACCACTCAGCCCAGAAATCGACGAGTACCACGTCGTTTCCGGTGACTACCTCATCAAAATTCTGCTGGGTCAGCGTCTGGGTGGCCATGACGTCCTCTCGTATTCGGTGTGCCAGCTACAACGCCGACAGTTGTCTATATCTTCCATGGACGAATCGCGGTCCGCTGCTGCTGCGCACCCGCGGTAGGCGACCGGCTCGGTATCGGTCGCGTCCCGCCGAGTTGTCCTCAGTAGGGTTCTTCCCCGGCAGCGGTGGCCTGACACCCAGTGATTCCACCAACCGCGTGATCCCCAGAAAATAGCGGTTGCCGAGCGGACGGTGGGTCGGTTCGTCGACTTGCGGGGCGCGGCGCGAGGATGATCTCGTGAGCGAGCGACCTATCCAGACAGCGACGAGCGTCCTCGGGGAACTGTCGTGAGCGCGGCGACCGATCCCACGCTGCGGCTCGGCCTGATCGATGGCGACGGCATCGGCCCGGAAGTGGTGCGCGCGGCCCGGCAGGTCGTCGACGAGGCGGTATCGGCCGCCGGCGCCGCGCCGATCGAGTGGGTGCCGCTGCTGATGGGCCATCGCGCCATCGAGGAACACGGCAACCCGCTGCCGGAACAGACCCTGACCGCGCTGGACAGCGTCGACGCCTGGATCCTCGGCCCGCACGACAACGCCTCCTACCCGGCGGAACACCGCACCGCGGTCGCGCCGGGCGGTGCCATTCGCAAGCGGTTCGGGCTGTACGCCAACATCCGCCCGGCCCGCGCGTTCGCCGGGGTCCGGGCGACAGCGCCGAAGATCGACCTGGTGATCGTCCGGGAGAACAGCGAAGGCTTCTACGCCGACCGCAATATGTTCGCCGGATCGGGGGAGTTCCGGCCGACCGAGGACGTCGCCATGATGGTCGGCGTGGTGACCAGGCAGGCCTGCGAGCGAATCGCGCACGAGGCGTTTCGACTGGCCGGCACGCGCCGCAAGCGGCTGACCATTGTGCACAAGGCCAACGTGCTGCCGATGACCATGGGCCTGTTCCGCGACGTCTGCTATGAAGTTGCCCACGCTTACCCCGGCGTCGAGGTCACCGACGAACACGTCGACGCGACCGCCGCACACCTCGTCCGCGCCGCCGCCGACTACGACGTCCTGGTCACCGAGAACCTCTTCGGCGATATCCTCTCCGACCTCGCGGGTGAACTGAGCGGCTCACTCGGTCTGGCCGCCTCCCTCAACTGCTCGGCCACCCACGCCATGGCACAGGCCGTGCACGGCGCGGCCCCGACGATCGCGGGGCACAACCGTGCGAACCCCGCCGCGTTGCAACTGTCCGCCGCAATGTTGTTGCGTTGGTTGGGGACTCGAGACAGCCGCAGCACGCTGTTGCACGCCGCGGAGCGCGTCGAACGGGGTGTCGCGGCCACCTTCGAGGCGGGCATCGCCACTGCGGACCTGGGCGGACTGGCGTCGACCAGCGAGTTCACCGAACAAGTTTGTGCTAGGGTCCACCGCCGGTAGTCAGAGTGTGGTAGCCCGGAGTGTTCAGCAAGGAACGGATGAATCTTCCGTTACTGTCCAGCACGAAGCGTCTCGGTCGCTTAGATTGCCAACGGGTGGTGACACCCGGGTTTCTTGAATCCGAAATGTGGAGGGCTGCTGTGTCTGTTCGATCGGTTCTTGGCAGGCGCGCCCTGCAGGCGATGTGTGTCGTCGCTGGCGGCGCACTTGTCCTGACGGGCTGTAGTAATTCCGAAGACTCCGGACCCGCGGTACAGAAGGTGGGTGGAATCGAGAAGGTCGACTCCATCGCCGCGCAGCTCCCCGACAAGATCAAGCAGTCCGGCAAGCTGGTCGTCGGCGTGAACATTCCCTACCAGCCCAACGAGTACAAGGACCCGAGCGGCAAGATCGTCGGCTTCGATGTCGACCTGATGGACGCCGTCGCCGCCACCCTCGGCGTCAAGGCGGAGTACCTCGAGTCCGCGTTCGAGAAGATCATCCCGACCATTCAGGCCGGCACCTACGACGTCGGTATGTCCTCGATCACCGACTCCAAGGAACGCGAGCAGCAGGTCGACTTCACCACCTACTTCAGCGCCGGTATCCAGTGGGCGCAGCAGAAGGGCAAGCCGGTCGACCCGGACAACGCCTGCGGCAAGAAGGTCGCCGTGCAGGCCACCACCGTGGAGCACACCGACGAGGTGCCCGCAAAGAGCGCGAAGTGCGTCGCCGACGGCAAGCCCGCCATCGACATCAAGGCCTTCGATGAGCAGAGCGCCGCGACCAACGCCCTGGTGCTCGGCCAGGTCGACGCGATGTCGGCCGACTCCCCGGTGACCGCGTACGCGATCAAGCAGAGCGACGGCAAGATCGAAAAGGCCGGTGCCGCTTTCGATTCCGCGCCGTACGGCTGGGCCGTGCCGAAGAGCTCGCCGCTGGCCGCCGTGCTGCAGAAGGCCGTGCAGAACCTGATCGACAACGGTAAGTATCTGGAAATCGCGAAGGCCTGGGGCGTCGAGGAAGGCGCGATCACCAAGTCGGTTATCAACGGCGCCGCGAGCTGATCGATGACGTCGAACGAAACCATGCCGGCGCCCGGCGACCCCGGGCCCGGTGCGGCAGACCCATCCCAGGAGCCGGAACCGATCAAAGCGGTTCCGCTGCGCAGGCCCGGCCGGTGGATCGCCGCCGCGGTCATCCTGGTACTCGTCGGACTCTTCATCTACGGCGCCGCGACGAACGAGGCGTACAAGTGGAACACCTACGGTAAGTACCTGTTCGACAGCAGGATCCTGTCCGGTGTGGTGGTCACCCTCGAACTGACCGTGCTCGCCATGGCGATCGCCGTCTCGCTGGGCACGCTGCTCGCGGTCATGCGACTGTCGCCGAATCCGGTGCTGCGCAGCGCGTCCTGGGTGTATCTCTGGATCTTCCGTGGCACACCGGTTTTCGTGCAGTTGGTGTTCTGGGGCCTGTTCCCGTCGCTGTACAAGCACATCGTGCTCGGCATCCCGTGGGGACCGCATTTCATCGACCTGGATGTGCAGAGCCTGCAGGCGGCGTTCCTCTTCGCGGTGATCGGCCTCGGCCTGAACGAGGCCGCGTACATGGCCGAAATCGTCCGTGCCGGAATCAATTCCGTCGGCGAAGGGCAGCGTGAGGCGTCGACCGCGCTCGGCATGTCCTGGAGCATGACCATGCGCCGAACGGTGTTGCCGCAGGCCATGCGGGTGATCATCCCGCCGACCGGCAACGAGCTCATCGGCATGCTGAAGACCACCTCGCTGGTCACCGCGCTGCCGCTGAGCACCGACCTCTTCGGCCGGGCCCGCGATATCTACGGCGTCAATTTCCAGCCGGTGCCGCTGCTGCTGGTCGCCGCGACTTGGTATCTCATCGTCACCAGCGTGCTGATGGTCGGGCAGTTCTACCTGGAGCGCTACTACTCGCGCGGCCTGTCCCGGCAGTTGACCGGTAAGCAGCTGCAAGATCTCGCCGACGCCCAGACGATCGTGAGGGCGAAATGAGTACGGACACAATCAAAGACGCCCAGCCGATGATCCTCGCCGACCGGGTATGCAAGAACTTCGGCGCGTTGCAGGTGCTCAAGGGTGTCTCCCTGGAGATCGGCCGCGGCGAGGTGCTGTGTGTGATCGGGCCCTCCGGCTCGGGCAAATCCACCTTCCTGCGCTGCATCAACCACCTCGAAGAGGTGAACGCGGGTCGGCTCTACGTGGACGGCGAGCTCGTCGGCTACGAGGAGAAGAACGGCAAGCTCTACGAGCTGCATCCGCGCGAGGCGGCGCGGCAGCGGCGCGAAATCGGCATGGTGTTCCAGCATTTCAATCTGTTCCCGCATCGCACGGTGCTGGAGAACGTGATCGAGGCGCCGACCCAGGTCAAGAAGGTCCCCAAGGCCGAAGCGTTGGCCAAGGCCAAGGAGCTGCTCGACCGAGTCGGCTTGGCGGAGAAGGCGAATGCCTATCCGGCGCAGCTGTCCGGCGGGCAGCAGCAGCGGGTGGCGATCGCTCGCGCGCTGGCCATGGATCCGAAGCTGATGCTGTTCGACGAGCCCACCTCCGCGCTGGACCCGGAGCTGGTCGGCGAGGTGCTCGCCGTCATGCGTGAGCTGGCGCAGTCCGGCATGACCATGGTCGTGGTGACCCACGAGATGGGCTTCGCCCGCGAGGTGGCCGACAAGCTGGTCTTCATGGACGGCGGCGTCATCGTCGAGGCGGGCGCTCCGCGCGAGCTGCTGGCCAACCCGAAACACGAACGCACCCAAGCGTTCCTGTCCCGGCTGCTCTAGACCGCCCCTTCCGGGGTCCTGTACCTCCCACAGAGCGTCCATACGGCCCACAGGGCGTTCCGCCCTTGTGAACCGTATGGACGCTCTGTGCGTCTCAAGGGCGTACCGGTGTCGCTTTGCCGCCGAGTGCGATGCGCAGTTGGCCCAGTAGCACTTTGGCGGCGGGGCTTGCGGGGCGATCGGTGCGCCATACCAGGGCGAGTCGGCCGCGTAGTTCCGGTTGGGTGATGCGGACCGTGCGGACGCCGAAAGCTGTTGCCTCCTCGGGGGTCAACCCCGGGACGACCGCGATGCCGAGCCCGTGGGCGGCGAGTTGGAGCAGCAGTGGGGGAGCGGCGGCTTCGAAGGCGACGTTCGGCTCGAATCCCGCTGCCGCGCAGGAGCGTTCGAAAACGCCGCGCAGGCCGGTGCCGCGCGGCAGGCAGATCAGTGGGTGATCGCGTAGGTCGATGAGTGGGATGTCGGCGCCGTGTGTGCGGTCGTCGGCGGCTACTGCGGCGACGATCGAGGTCTCCAGCACCACGTCCACTCCGATGCCGGAATCCATTGACGCGCCGGTCATTCCGATCAGCGCCACGTCCAGATCGCCCCGGCCGAGCGCGGCGAGCATGCGTTCCGAGGTGTCCTCGGTGAGGCTGATGCCGACCTCCGGGTGGTCGTCGTGGAAGTCCGCCAGCACGCCGGCGACGTTCAGCTCCTCGGTGGCCGCGCCGGAGATCAGGCCGACGCGCACGTGGCCGCGCAGCAGACCGGCAAATTCGTCCACCGTCTCGGTGATGCGTTCGGTCGCGGCCAGCGCGGCGCGGGCGTGCTTCAGCACCGCGGTCCCGATCTCGGTCGGCGTCACCGTGCGGCTGCCACGGTCGAGCAGTTGCTGGCCGAGCTCGCGTTCGAGCTGACGGATCTGCGCGCTCAGCCCGGGTTGCGCCAGGTGCAGGCGGGCGGCGGCGCGGGTGAAGTTCGCTTCCTCCACCACGGTGACGAAGTAGCGGAGCTGACGCAGTTCCATAACTAATGATTCTAGCTTCGATAAGATCTATCTGTTGTACTTCTCGCTCCGGGGCGAGCATCGTCGAACTCATGGGAAACAACGCAGCGCACACCATCGACCTCGACTCCTTCACCGGCCCGGTCTTCCGCCCGGGTGACACCGGATACGACGAGGAGATCGCCGGCTTCCAGACCGCTTACGCGCACCGGCCTGCACTCGTCGTCGCCGCCGTGCACGCCGAGGATGTCCGCGCCGCGGTGGAATACGCCGCGCGGCAAGGTCTTCCGGTCGCGGTGCAGTCTACCGGGCACGGACTGTCCGTCGCAGCCGACGGGGGAGTGCTGATCAGCACCCGCCGGATGACCACCCTCGAGATCGACCCCGCGACCCGGACCGCCCGCGTCGGTGCCGGAGTACGCGCCGGAGCCCTGGTCGAGGCGGCCGCGGCGCACGGGCTCGCGCCACTGAACGGTTCCTCCCCGTCGGTCGGCGTGGTCGGCTACCTCCTCGGCGGCGGAATCGGCCTGCTGGCAAGGGAATTCGGCTACGCCGCCGAACATGTGCGCGCCATCGAGCTGGTCACCGCCGACGGCCGGGTGCGCAGGCTGGTCCCCGGCGACGAGCTGTTCGGCGCCGTCCTCGGCAGCGGCGGCAACTTCGGCGTGGTGACCGCGATCGAGCTGAGCCTGCTGCCCGTCACCGAGGTGTACGGCGGCCAGCTCATGTTCGACACCCCGCTGGTCGAGCAAGCCCTGGAAGCCTGGAAGCAATGGACCGCAACGGTTCCCGACGAGCTGACCTCCACCGTCGCCATGCTGACCTTCCCCGACATCCCGCAGGTCCCCGCCCCGCTGCGCGGCCGCTACGTGGCCTCGTTCCGCATCGCCTTCAACGGTTCCGTCGAGGAGGGCGAGCGGCTGGTCGCCCCGCTGCGCGCGGTGGGCGACCGCCTGAAGGACGACCTGCGCACGATGCCCTACACCGAATCGCACACCATCCACAGCGACCCCGACCACCCGCACGCCTACGCCGCCACCAACGCACTGCTCAGCGAACTCACCGGAGAAACGTTGTCCGCGTTGCTGTCCGCGGCGGGCCCGGACTCCGGCGCCGACGCGGTAGTCGACATCCGCCACCTCGGCGGCGCACTGAGCAACCCGAGCGAGACCGGCACCGTCGTCGGCCATCGCGACGCCGCCTACATCGTCCGCGTCATCACCGATCCCGACGACGACACCGCGGCCAAGGACAAGATCCGCACCGCACTCGCACCGTGGACTGTCGGCCACAGCCTGAACTTCCTCTACGGCGCGGGTAACGACGCCGACGAGGCGCAAACCCGGGCCGGATACGCCGCCGACACCTACGCAGACCTCGCGAACCTGAAGGCAAAGTACGACCCGCACAACATGTTCCGCTTCAACCGCAACATCCACCCCGCCACGAACTGATCCACCGCCGTGCCCCGGGAACCTCTGCTCCAGAGATTCCCGGGGTTTTCGGCAGTGCCGGAGCGGTCCGGAATCTGCTATCTTCGTGATATCACTTTGATACCTGGAGGATGTCATGAAGCTTCGGCCCGCATTGCACGTCAACGGCTTCTTGGTGCTGGTGGCGTGGCTGGTGCTCACCCTCTTGTTCGGCGGCGCGGCGGCGCTCGGCTACGTCGCGATGGCGCAGCACCACAATGTGCCCGCGTTGGTCGGGGCGATCGTCGCGAGCTTCTTCGTGCTCGTGCTGCTGCTCTCGGCGACCGGCCTGATCGTGGTGAACCCGAACGAGGCTCAGGTCGTCCAGTTCTTCGGCCGGTACATCGGATCGGTGAGCGAGCCGGGTTTCTACTCCGTGCTGCCGCTGACCGACCGCAAGCGAATCTCGTTGCGCGTGCGTAACTTCGAGACGCAGAAGCTGAAGGTCAACGACGCCGACGGCAACCCGGTCGAGATCGCCGCCGTCGTGGTCTACCGCGTGGTCGACAGCTTCAAGGCCGCCTTCGCCGTCGACGATTACGAGGAGTACGTGCAGACCCAGTCCGAGGCCGCCGTTCGCCACCTGGCCACCACGCATCCGTACGACTCGCACGACGACAGCCGCACCAGCCTGCGCGACGGCGCCGAGGTGGCCGAGGAACTCACCGTCGAACTGCGCGACCGCACCCTGCTCGCGGGCATCGAGGTCCTCGAGGCTCGCATCACCCACCTCGCCTACGCGCCGGAGATCGCCCAGGCCATGCTGGTCCGCCAGCAGGCCGCCCAGGTGGTCGCCGCCCGCACCCAGATCGTCGAGGGCGCGGTCGGCATGGTCGGCCTCGCGCTCGACAAGCTCACCGAGCAGGGCGTGGTGGAACTGGACGAGGAGCGCCGCGCCACCATGGTGTCGAACCTGCTGGTGGTGCTCTGCGGCGATCGAGCCATCCAGCCCGTCGTCAACACCGGCTCCCTCTACAACTGAGCGCCGACGCCCATGGCTGAGCGCAAGAAGCTCCTGCTACGGCTCGACCCGGCCGTCCACGAAGCCATCGCCAAGTGGGCGGCCGACGACCTGCGCAGCATCAACGCCCAAATCGAATTCGCCCTCCGCCTCGCGCTCGAACAGGCAGGCCGCAAACCGAAATAGCCGATCTCTCATGATCCTGGGGAACTGGTGCAGGCATCGCCCGACACCGGTTCCCCATGATCATGTACGGCGGCTACCGTGAGTGCGTGCCAATCTCGTTCGATACCAGCGGGCTACAGCAGGTCGACAGCAACTCGTGGGGGGATCCGAGTACCGGCGATATCGTCACGATGAACTACTTCGACCTGGTACCCGATCTGCCTGCGCCGCTCGAAGAGGTGGACTTGCTGCGGCGCGGGCTGGCCGAGCGGTCCGCCGAATCGGGTTGTCTGATCGAGGCTTTCATCATCTGGGTGGACGCCGTGCCCGCGTTGCTGCGGGTGGAGAAGTTGCCGATGCCGAACCAGCAGCACGGGCTGGTGTTCGCCGCGTCGATCGTGGTGCCGAAGGACCGGTGCAGCGCGGCATTCCAGATCCTCTGCCCGGAGACCGGGACCACCGGTGTCCGCGAGGCCGTCCTGATGACCCAGCTCGGTTACGAAAACATGTTCCCGCCGCATCCCTATGCGCCGGGCCTCAGCGGCCGCCTGCCCTACAACGCCGCCGACGACATGCGCTGGGACGACCAGTTTCCCGACCATCCGCTCACTCGCGCCCGCCGTTGGGTGGCGCGCACCGTCCCCACCGCTCGCCTGGCCCTCGGCTTCGCCGCGCTACCCCCGTTCACCGGCCCGCTGCGAACCTGACCTGCTCCGCCGCACACCTTTTGACATCCGCACGCGTGTCAGTGCGGCGAGTTGCTGTGCGGGAAATCAAGAGGTGTGCGTCTGTTCGGTCAGGCGGGCTTCTCGGTGACGAAAATAGCGGTGCCGGGGAAGATCTCGCCGCGCAGCGGGCTCCACTGGCCCCATTCGCGGTCGAGCCACTCCGGCCAGTCCGGTTCGACGATGTCCACCACCAGCAGCCCGGCGCCCACGATCTCGCGGACCCGGTCGCCGACGGTGCGGTGGTGTTCGACGTACGTCGGCTCGCCTTCGGCGTCGACCTCTACATAAGGCGTGCGGTCGAAGTAGGGGATCGCGGCGGTGAGCCCGGCCGGGCCGGGATCGTCGGGGAAGATCCAGCGCATCGGATGGTTCACCGAGAACACCCACCGACCACCGGGCCGCAGCACGCGGGCGACCTCGCGCATCACCTGTGCGGAATCGGCGACGAACGGGATCGCGCCGAACGCCGAGCAGGCCAGGTCGAAGGATTCGTCGGCGAAGGGCAGCGTCTCCGCGCCCGCCTGGATCAGCGGCACCTGCGGCCCGCCCCGCTCCATCGCGGCCCGGCCACGCTCCAGCATCCCCATCGATAGGTCGAGTCCGACCGGCTGCGCTCCCTGTCCGGCGAGCCAGCGCGCGCACGGCGCCGAGCCGCAGCCGATCTCCAGGATTCGCTTGCCCGCGACGTCGCCGAGGAAACGCATGTCGCCCTCGTGCAGGCCTTCCGGGCACCAGACGAACTCGCCGTCTGGGGAATCGACGCCGAGGAAGTCGGCGTGCGTCTCGTGGTACTGGCCCGCGTCGGCATCCCACCAGCGACGGCTGGCCTGTTGACTAGCGGCGGAGCCGATTCGGGAGCGCGCGGTTCCCGCGGTCCCGAGCACCGTGTTTGCATATGCATGGCGATCTTCCGACACGCCGTCAGAGTATCCCGGCGTGGCGGGCGGACCGGTTTGCCCGGCCGGACCAAGGTCGCGTACGCTGAACGCGCGAGTGCCTTAAGTACAGCCGTACCGGAGTCAATCACCCGCTGAGTTTCATGTGCGTTACGTGCGGTACGTTCCTAGTGTCCGTCTTCACACCCAGCGCGGTGAATTCGCCAGCGTACCGAAAGTTCCAATGTCCGCAACCGACCACAATCCGTCCGGAGCAAACCGACATATGCCCACCACCGTCACCTCGCCGCAGGTAGCCGTCAATGACATCGGCTCCGCCGAGGATTTCCTCGCCGCCATCGACGCCACGATCAAGTACTTCAATGACGGCGACATCGTCGAAGGAACCATCGTCAAGGTCGACCGCGACGAGGTCCTGCTCGACATCGGTTACAAGACCGAAGGCGTCATCCCTTCCCGCGAACTCTCCATCAAGCACGATGTCGACCCGAATGAGGTCGTTTCCGTGGGTGATGAGGTCGAGGCTCTTGTTCTCACCAAGGAGGACAAGGAAGGCCGCCTGATCCTGTCGAAGAAGCGGGCTCAGTACGAGCGCGCGTGGGGCACGATCGAGGAGCTCAAGGAGAAGGACGAGGCCGTCAAGGGCACCGTCATCGAGGTCGTCAAGGGCGGCCTGATCCTCGACATCGGTCTCCGCGGCTTCCTGCCTGCCTCGCTCGTCGAGATGCGTCGTGTCCGCGACCTCCAGCCGTACGTCGGCAAGGAGATCGAGGCCAAGATCATCGAGCTGGACAAGAACCGCAACAACGTGGTTCTTTCCCGCCGCGCATGGCTCGAGCAGACCCAGTCCGAGGTCCGCAGCGAGTTCCTGCACCAGCTGCAGAAGGGCCAGGTCCGCAAGGGTGTGGTCTCCTCGATCGTCAACTTCGGTGCCTTCGTGGACCTTGGTGGCGTCGACGGCCTGGTGCACGTCTCCGAGCTGTCCTGGAAGCACATCGACCACCCGTCCGAGGTTGTCGAGGTAGGCACCGAGGTCACCGTCGAGGTGCTCGACGTCGATCTGGATCGCGAGCGGGTTTCGCTGTCGCTCAAGGCGACTCAGGAAGACCCGTGGCGTCAGTTCGCCCGGACCCACGCGATCGGCCAGATCGTGCCCGGAAAGGTCACCAAGCTGGTTCCGTTCGGTGCGTTCGTGCGCGTCGAGGAGGGCATCGAGGGCCTCGTGCACATCTCCGAGCTGGCCGAGCGCCACGTGGAGGTGCCGGACCAGGTTGTCGCCGTCGGCGACGACGCGATGGTCAAGGTCATCGACATCGACCTCGAGCGTCGCCGGATCTCGCTCTCGCTGAAGCAGGCGAACGAGGACTACCACGCCGAGTTCGACCCGTCGAAGTACGGCATGGCCGACAGCTACGACGACCAGGGGAACTACATCTTCCCCGAGGGCTTCGATCCCGACACCAACGAGTGGCTCGAGGGCTTCGACAAGCAGCGCGAAGAGTGGGAAGGCCGGTACGCCGAGGCCGAGCGTCGCCACAAGATGCACACCGCTCAGATGGAGAAGATGGCGGCCGACGCCGCGGCCGAGGCCGCGAACGGTGGCGGCTCGTCGAACTACTCCTCCGAGAGTGGTTCGCAGGCAGCGTCGTCTTCCTCCTCCTCCAGCTCGTCCGAGTCGGCCGGCGGTTCGCTGGCCAGCGACGCGCAGCTGGCGGCTCTGCGGGAGAAGCTCTCCGGCAACGCCTGATAGGTACGTGTGACGAAGGCCCCGGTCCACTGGACCGGGGCCTTCGCCCATTTCGGGGCCGTGTTGGCCATTTCCGCCGGCCCGCTCCCGGTATTCTGAACGATGATGTCCGATGCCGCGGTAGAGCTTCCGTCCACTTCCTGGGAGCGCAGGAAGATCGAGGCGATGAGCCGGATCCAGCGGGTCGCGCTGGATCTCTTCGACGAGCACGGGTACCGGAATGTGACGATCGAACGGGTCGCCGCCGAGGCGGGCGTATCGCCCAGCTCGGTCTACCGATACTTCGGCACCAAGGAAATGCTCGTCCTCTACGACGAGGCGGATCCGAAAGTCCTCGACGCGGTGCGCACCGCGGGTGGGGACACCACCGTCGAACCCGCGGACCTGATCGCCGTCGCACGGATGCTCGTCCCGCTGCTGATCGAATCGCTGCTGACCGAGGAATCGGAGCACCGGATCCGCCAGCGACTGCAATACACGGCGGCCATCCCCGAGATCAAGGTCGGCCAGATCAAGCAGATGCGCGACCTCGAGGATCAGTTCCGGGCGCTGTTCGCCGAACGAACCGGCTTCGATGCCAACGACTTACGCGTCCGGATGGCCGCGGCCACCGCGGTCTGGGGTTGCGTGGCGGCCCTGGACCATTGGGCCGCAAGGGATTTCGCCGGACGGCTCAAGGACGTCTATACCGAGGCCGTCGGATCGATCATCGATCAGATCGAGATCATGTTCCGCTAGTCGCGCGCTCCGCCCGCAGCTTCGGCAGCCACCAATTCCAGCGGCCGAACAGTCGCATGAAGGCGGGCACCAGCACCAGCCGAACGAGCATCGCGTCGATCGCGATGGCGACGGCCAACGCGAAACCGATCTGCTTGAGCTCCAACACATTCGCCGTGACGAAGCTGGCGAAGACGGCCACCATGATCGCGGCCGCCGCGGTGATCGGCCTGGCCGTGCGCTGCAATCCGTCGGCGACCGCCGCCGCGTTGTCGTGATGGGTGTCCCAGTGTTCCTTCATCCGGCGGATGAGGAACACCTCGTAATCCATCGACAGACCGAACAACACGGCGAACACCAGCATCGGCAGATAGATCTGCAGGAACCCGCTGCTGTGGAACCCGAGCGCGGATTCGCCGATGCCGTGCTGGAAGACCGCGACCGTAATGCCAAGTGCCGCACCGGTGGCCAGCAGATTCAGCAGGATCGCCTTGACCGCGAGCACGATGCTGCGGAACGCGACGATCAAGAAGGCGAGCGAGACGGCCAGCACGAGGGCGATCACCCAGGGGAAGCGGCCGGTAATCCGTTGGGACACATCGACGAACAACGCCGTCGTGCCGCCGATGCGGACCTCGGCGTCGTTGAGCGACGCTGCGCGGGAACGGATATCGGAGACCAGATCGGTGGCGTCCGTGGAGCCGAACGCCGCGTGCGGGACGACGGCCGCGAACATCCTGCCGTCCGCGTACTGCGGCAGCACTGTCGCGATCCGTGGATCGTGCGAGAGTTCGTTGATGAACCGGTCGGCTTCGTCACGTGCGCCGCTGGTCATCGGCGACGAATCCGTACCCGTCGCAACCACTTCGATCGGTGCGAGCAGGCCCGGGGTGAAGTTCTTCTCCACCAAGGCGATTGCCTGCCCGGGGGGGCGGTCGACGAGTGCCTCGGTGCCGACGTCGACGCCGTAGCGCAGGCCGGTGAGCGGGGCCGCCGCCACGAGTAAGAGCGCTACACCGATCGTGCCGAACAGCACCGGTCGCGCCATCACGATGTGCGCCCACCGCGCCCAGGCGCTGGAGCCCGTCGTCGATCGAACCTCTGCGGGACGCATCCGCGCGGGCAAGGCGCCGCGATTCACCGCCGGGCCCAGCGTCGCAAGCAGCGCGGGCAGCAGGGTGAACGCGCCCGCCATTGTCGCGATCACGGCCGTGACCACTCCGATGGCGATCCCGTTCAACATCGGCAACCCGACCACGGCCAGCGAGCACAGCGAGATCATCACGATGAGTCCGGACGCGAGGACCGTCCGTCCGGTGGTGTCCATCGCCGCGCCGACGGCCTGATGAATGGCGTTGCGGTCCCGGCGGTTTCGGACGCCGCGGCGGGTCAGCTCCTCGTTGAAGCGGCTGACGATGAACATCGCGTAGTCGATCGCGGTGCCGGTGGCGATCATCGTCGCCACCGAGAGCACGAGGGAATCGAAGGCGAGGAAGGTCGTCAGGCCGAAGAGCGCGCCGACGGCCACCGCGATGCCCGCCGCGGTGACGGTGATCGGCAGCAGCGCGGCGGTCAACGCGCCCAGCGCGAGCACCAGCAGTACCGTCGCCACCGGGATGCCGAGGGTTTCGGCGCGTTGCAGGTCGGTCGTCTCGATCTGCATCATCTCGGCCTGGATCGGGGCGTAACCGGTGAGCATGACCTGGGTGTCGTCGCCGGAACCGGTCTCGATGGCCGTCCGCAAGCCCTGCACGATCCGCACTCGTGCCGTGATGTCACCGTCGATGCCGACGATGCCGAAGGCGGTGTGCCGGTCGGCGGATATCTGCGCGGCATTGCCGTCGAACGGGCCGATCGCCCCGGCGATGCCCGAGGTCTGCCGGGCGATGCCGACGGCGCGATCGATCGTCGCGCGGTACGCCGGGGCGTCGACGGTGTCCTTGTCCGAGTGGAAGACGATCAGATCCTGTTCGATGCCGAACCGGGAGAAGTGTTCCGCGACAAGCTGATCGACCGCGACCGAATCGGAGCCCGGCACGGAGTAGTCGGGTGTGCCGAGTCGTGCGTGCAGCGCGGGGTAGGCCGCGCCGCACACCACCACGAGCAGCAGCCAGACCCCCAGCACGACCTTGCGATGCCTGGCCATCGCGACACCCCACCGCCCGGCCGCACCCCACCGCGGTGCCGGTGTCGGCGGTTCCGGCCGCTCGAGGATGGTGGGTTGTGCCATGGCCCCTCCAAGGTTTGCTATCTGACAGTCACTATCAGGTGCTGTCGGCAAGCATACGAATACAGAGGGAAAGTTAGCAAGGGACTGTCAGATACCTATGTCAGCCGCACACCTTCTGATTTCCCGCACCACGACTTGCCGCGCTGACACGCGTGCGGATGTCAGAAGGTGTGCGTCTGTGGCGTAGCACCGGGCTGCCGAAGTTAGTTCTCGGCGTGGTGCTCCCGCTGGCCAGTCTGGCGGAGGCGGCGGGAGGGTTTGGTCGTTCCGCGGTTCACCTGTGGCGGGGCTGCCGGTGGCTTGGGCGGGGCGACGCCCTGGGCCGTGGTCAGGGCGACGACCTGGATTTGCTCCAAGCGCAGGCCGAGTCCGGCGAGGCGGGCGATCACACCGAGGCGATGTTCCGGCAGGCCTGGCCGAATCGGCAGGGGTTCCCGTCCGGGCCTGCGTAGCGCATAGGTTCTGCGCTCGGTGTCGAACTCGATCGGCGCGCCATCGCGCACCGCACGATAGGCGTCGAGGTCCAGGTCGGTGTGCCGAACCGGATCGATCATCAAGGCCTCGATCAGCCGTTCGGCATGCGCGAGCCGCATGTCTCGATCCGGCGGGTCCAGGTATTCCACCCGCCGCGCGACCCGCCACCGATATCCATCGGCGGCGGAGCGCAGCAGGTGCCGATGCCGTTCGATCTCAGCCGCCAGCTCAACCAGCCGGTCGACGTCGATGTGCATCGGGTCACGCGGGTCGGGCATCGAAGCTGGGACGTCAGGCATTGCGCCTCCTCGGTCGAGTTGCCAATTACGTTGGGCAACAACTCGATCGACGTCCGACCTGGTTTCTATTGTGGCAGAGGGGTACGACAGGTTTCGTCAGTAGCCGACGGTGAACCGGCGTTGGATGAAGCGCGGCTGTTCGACCTCGTCGAGCAGGGCGACGGCGAGATCCTCGGCGGAGAGATCGCCGCCGTCCCCAGCGACGAGCAGTTGGTCACCGCCCACACGGAACCGACCCGTGCGAGCACCCGGGTTGATCCGGCCCGACGACGGGCTGAGGTAGGTCCAATTGCGATTGGACAGCCGGTAGACGTTCAAGGCCGAGCACAGGGCTCGCACCACTTCGGCGTACTCGGCGGGTACCTCGAGGTCCTCGGTGAGGGTGCGGGTGAACGCCGCACCGGTATCGACTAACTGCAGTCCGGGCGCGATCTCCAGGCTGCCCGCGCCGCCGACGGAGATCACCCGAGTCCGCGGATGACGCTCGAGCGCGCTGACCATCTCCTCTGCCCCGATCACGAAGTTGTCTGCGTTGGCGATGGTGTCGTCGATACCGTGTCCGGCGTTCACCGCGCTGATCACCACATCGAGACCGGTGATGGCCCCGGCGATGCTGTCGGCGTCTAGCCAGTCGGCGACCTGCCAGTTCACGCTGCCGCGCTCGGCGGGAAACCGATCGGCGTCCCGGGTGAACGCGGTCACCCGATGTCCGCGCTGTGTTGCCTCGGCGACGGCGCGGCTTCCGATGACACCTGTTGCGCCGAAAATCCCGATATCCACGATCCACTCCCTCAACGATGTTCAGTTACTACACGCCGTTTAGTAATGACACGGGAGATATTAGCCAAACGCTGTAGAGTGTCAACCGTGGTGGAGGTCGTGCGGAGTCGCAGAGAGCGCATGCGTGCGCAGGCGTCCGGTGAAATCAAGGCCATTGCCCTGCGGTTATTGGCCGAGAGCGGTCCCGACGCGGTCTCCCTGCGCGCCATCGCCCGCGATATGGGCATGACCGCCGGCGCCATCTACGGCTACTACGCCACCCGCGACGAGCTGATCACCACCCTGATCGCCGACGTCTATACCGCCCTGCTCGATCGGGTCGAGGCGGCGCGCGACGCGATCCCCGCCGACGATCCGGCCGGGCGCATCGTGGCGTGGGGCGAGGCCGTGCGCGACTGGGCGATCGCGCATCCCGCCGAGTTCCGGCTCATCTACGGCGACCCGGTCTCCGGCTACCAGCCGCCACCCGGCGGGCCTGCTGTCGCCGCCGAACTGCGTGCCTGCACCGGCCTGGTCGGCCTGACCGCCGCCGCGTGGCCACATGCGGAGAAGCGTCAAACCATCGGTGACACAACGTGGTCCGAGTTCGACGAGGGCCTCGTCGAGCACGTCCGCGCAGACTTTCCCGAACTACCGCCCGCGGCACTGCAACTCGCGCTGCGCATGTGGGGCCGCATGCACGGACTGATCGCGCTCGAGGTCTACGGCCACCTGGTGCCCCAATCCCGTGATCCCGCAAAGCTTTACCACACGGAGATGCTGGACCTGGTCCGTTCGCTCGGGTTGTAGCCTGTGAGCGATCTCGTTACTACCGCCGGGAAACTGGCCCCGGTGGCGCTGGTGTTCGGTGCCGGAGTGGTCTTCGCACGGCGCAAGGTGATCGGGGCGGAGGCGTCGAAGGCGTTCTCCGAGTTCGCTTTTCTGTTCGCGATTCCGTGCTACCTGGTCGGCTCGCTCTACTCGAGTGACCTGGGGCGGCTGTTCGATCCGCGGGCCATTGCCGCGTATCTGGTGACCGCGCTGCTCGGCATGGTGGCCGTCGGGTTCTGGTCGCGGCGGGTGACCGGGGCCGATGCGCGCGGTGTCGCGTTGCGGATCATGGCTGGTGTGCAGGTCAATACGACCTACTTCGCGATTCCGGTGTTCGTGCTGCTCTTCGGCGATGTCGGCCCGATCTTCCCGATCATTCTGTTGCAGGTCTGTGTGCTCACCGTCGTCGTCATCGCGGTGATGGAATTCGGTGCCGGACAAGATGATCCGGACAAACCCGCGAGCAGTTCGGTGGCGCGCGGGGTGCTGGCGGCATTGGCGACGCCGATCGTCGTGGCCTGCTATCTAGGGATCGCTGCGAACGTCGCTCGGGTGCCGGTGCCGCGCTGGCTGCTGGACGCGCTGTCGTTCGCCGGTAACGCCGCCGCGCCCGTGGCCTTGTTCGCGCTCGGCCTGCACCTGGGCGGAACGGGACTGCGATTGCGCGGCACGCTGCGCGACGAATACGCGCTGATCGCGTTCAAATGCCTGGCGTTCCCGCTGCTGGCACTGCTGATCTGCAAGTACCTCTTCGGTATCCACGGCATCTGGCTGACGTATCTGGTGCTGATCGCCGCGATGCCCGCGCCGCAGAACCTGTTCATCTTCGCCCAGCGCTACGACACCGACGTGGACCTCGCCGCGTCGGTCGTCGCCAAGACCTCGCTGGTGGCGCTGCTGCTGTTGCCTGTGTGGTTGCTGGTCGCCCGGTGACCGGGTAGCTCAGAGCCCGAGGTAGCTCACGGTGGCCGCGAACATGATGCCGGTGAACAGTGGCCAGAACAGGATCTTCGGCAACAGGTTGTCCCGCCAGGAGACGACCTTGCGGAAGGTGCCGTGCAGCAGCATCGTGGCGTTGAGCGCGACGAGCAGTGTCATCACATACAGGGTGAAGTACCAGTACTCGATGTAGGAGATGCCCGCGGAACCGATCTCCGATCTGGCCGCGTTGTCGTTGACCGCGACGACGAGCACGGTGGACACGGAGAAGGTGATGATCGCGAAGGCGGTGAAGCCGGAGATCGGGCGCCGGTCCGGGTCGGTGGTGATCACGAACAGCGACAGGAACATCAGCACGGCGAGCAGCAGCACCGGCACGATCCGCCCGAGCAGCGGTCCGAGCAGTCCGCGACTGACCCCGACGTTGAAGTACAGCTCGTCGGTATTGGCCAGGCCGGGATGGGCCAGCATGCTGTACTTCTGCTGATTCAGGCTCCACACCGTGTAATCGGGTTCCCAGTCGCCGAACACGAGGCCGGGGTCCAAGCCGTTGAGCGCACGCGCGTCCCACGGCGGAAACGATTCGAACGAGGGCACCAGCTGGACCTGACGGATCATGTCGACCGGGCGCATGCGCAGCCAGATGTCCTGGTGATCCAGCGGATAGTCCTCGTAGTTGAACTGCTGCCGGATGATCGTCGAGAACGACCAGACCACCACGCGGTTCTCGCCGAGCGGGTACTCGAAGACCTTCTTCGGGCAGTGCGGGTCCTCGGCCTCGAGTAGCTGGACGCCGAGCTGGACGTCCTCGGGGAAGCCGGGCGGTATGTGCTGCCAGATGTGCCCGGTGGCCTTGACGTTGTGGGCGTTGACGAACTGCAGCGAGTTCACCAGCACGCCGGTGGACAGCCGGGGCACGACCTGATCCTGCGGGAGATGCGGCGTCACAACCGCTTCGGCCTCGGCGTAGGTCGACACCGTGGTACCGATCTCCGCGATTGGAGCGTGCCGGCTTCCGGCGTGCGTCCAGGAGTACACGGTGCCTGCGGCGAGCATCAGAGACACGGCGATGGCGGCGAGCCACAGCAGCAGCTTCCACTTCGGCACCAAGCGTTCCCTGATCGGCACAGCCAGGAGAGTAGCTCGAGGTTAGCCATCGGCTCGGTATCCACCTCGTCGGTGGGTATGTCGCGCCCGGCTCGGTGCATGTGTCCGATTTCACTGATAATGCTAATGGAAATCATTACCAGTAGTCTACGATGCTGGCATGGCTTTCTTTCGGATCGGGATGTGCGCTGCCGCAACGGCATTCGTAGTCGGGCTGACGGCCTGCTCGGCGCCGGGGCAGACATCGGGGGATCCCGAGCAGTTCGTGGTGATCGATACCGAGGAGCTGGGCGACTTCAGCCCGCTGCTCGGGCAGGGAAAAACGGAGAATCGAAGATCTTCGAGAGCCTGTATCGGGTGGCGGAAGGGGTAACCGACCGGATACCGGAGGCGGTGCCGGTGCTCGCGGCCGGGCCGCCGGAGCCGGTGGACGGGGATCTGTCGCGGTGGCGGGTGCATACCCGGACCGGCGTGACCTTTTCGGACGGCAGCTCGTTCGGACCGGAAGATGTTGTGGCGACGTATAACTCGCTCATCGATCCGGCGTTCGCCGCCCCGATCGCCGCGGACTACGACTTCCTGCGCGCGGCCAAGCAGACCGGGCCGAACACCGTCGAATTCGAATTGACCGGCGCGTATGCCGATTTCGATCATCGACTGTTCCTGGCGATCGTGCCCGCGGAGGCGTTCGCCCACCGGGGCCCGCCGACCGGGCCGAACTCAATCGGCATCCGATCGGGACCGGACCGTATGCGCTCACCGAATCCCGGCCGGATCAGGTGGTGCTCACCGCGCGGGACGACTACTGGGGCGAACGAGCGCGCGTGCGGAAGTTTGTTATTCGCCGCACCGATGACGACAACGCCAGGGCGACTCAGTTGCGCGACGGCGCCGACGGGACAGTGCTGCCGCCGGAGCTGGCGCAGGCCGCGGCCAAGGATGGCTACCGGGTCGTGCCCGCGGTGGCGAATGACTGGCGCGCAATCACTTTGCCGTCCGGAAACCCGGTGGCCGGGGATCCGGCGGTCCGCAAGGCCTTGAACTTCGCCGTGGACCGGCAGGGGATGGTCGACCACATCATGGGCGGTCACGGCGCTCCGATGTCCACTCTGGTCGGCCAGGTGTACGGCGAGACCTACGATCCGGCCCAGGATTTCGGCTACGACCGGGCCGAGGCCGCGCGAGTGCTCGACGCGGCGGGTTGGCGCGTGGGCACGGACGGCATCCGGGAGCGTGACGGTCGCCGGGCGAGCTTCGAGATCGCCTACTACCCAACGGAAGTGCTGCGCCGGGACCTGACGATGGCGGTGGTGTCCGATGCGAAGAAGGTGGGCATCGAGATCACCCCGGTGGCCGTGGACAAGAAGCGGATGACGCCGGAGTACCTGGCGCAGACCGCGTTCCTGCTCGGTGGCGGCGGCCAGCGGTACACGGTGGACAGTCAGCTCTACACCAAGCTCCACTCCCGCTATGCCGCACCGGGCGTCGGATCCAAGTGGGACAACGCCTCGGACTATGTGAACCCGAAGATCGACCAGCTGCTGGATGCCGCACGCGGGGAAGCGAATCCGCAGCGGCGGACCGAGCTGTCCATCGGACTGCTGCGTGGCATCGGAAACACCAAGGCGGGGATGCAGAGCACGCTGATCGGCTACTTCGCGATCGGCGTCCCCGCCATGGTCGTTTTCGGGTTCGGTCTCGGTTGGCAAGCGCCCGGCATTTGGCTCGGCCTGTGCCTGGGCTTCACCGCTACCGCGTTCCTGGTCTGGCGCAGGTTACTTCGAGGTATCGCCGACTTGGCCACGCCCACGCGGGAATCCGTGTCCGCGATCGGGTGAAAGCGGGCAAAACGGGTGAAACACTCAGAACGGCGCGGCAATTCGGGCAGCTGCCCGGCAACCACGCAGGAATCGCCCTCCCACACCGTGGTTCGGATCACTTCGCGACTCGGCTAAACGATCTTTCTCTGCGGCGTCGCAGCACGTCGGGTATGGTCGGCGCGGATCGCGAAACTCTGCTCGACAGCCCTGGCGGAAAGGTCGTCCGAAGATATGTGCGCAGCGGGGCCGTTCAGTGGGCTCAATCGCAGACAATTCCTAGCGAAGGCGGCAGCGGCCGGTGCGGTGGGCGCGTTGGCCTCGTGGGCCAACCCGATCATCGAACGGGCCTATGCCGCCGACCCGGCCGGCCTGGGCGGCCTCGGCGACATCGAGCACTTCGTGCTGCTGATGCAGGAGAACCGCTCCTTCGACCACTACTTCGGCACGCTGTCCGGCGTCCGCGGGTTCAACGACCCGTCGACGGCCTGGCAACAGTACGGCTGGACACCAGGGGCGGGCCCCGGCCCCGACGGCTTCGTGAATCCGTTCCGCCTCGACACCACCCGCGGCGCCACGCTCGACGGCGAATGCATCAACGACCCGGACCACTCCTGGGCGGGCATGCACCACGCCTGGAACGGCGGGCGCAACGACCAGTGGATGCCGATGTCGGTGGCAAGCGTCGGCCCGGCCAACGCGCCCGCGGCGATGGGTTACTACCTGCCGGAAGACATTCCGATCCACAGCGCGCTCGCCGACGCCTTCACGCTGTGCGACAACTACCACTGCTCGGTGCTCGGCCCCACCGACCCGAATCGGTTGTACTGGATCAGCGGAACCATCGACCCGGACGGCAACGCGGGCGGCCCGCTGGTGGAAACTCCCAAGTTGATCCCGCAGCACGTCTACAGCTGGCGCACGTACCCGGAGAACCTGTCGGAAGCCGGTGTCAGCTGGAAGGTCTACAACAACCGCGACGTCGGCCCGCTGTCCTCGGTGATCCTCGACGGCATGCTCGGCTGCTTCACCCAATCCGCCGACCCCAACTCGGAATTGGCGCGCCGCGGCCTGGCCCCGGTGTACCCCAACGACTTTCAGGCCGATGTCGCCAGTGACACGCTGCCCGCCGTCTCCTGGGTGATCCCGTCGCTGCTGAACTGCGAACATCCCGCGCTGCCAGCGGCATTCGGCGCGTTCGGCATCGTGCAGCTGCTCGACATCCTCACCTCGAACCCGAAGGTGTGGGAGAAGACCGCGCTGATCATCAGCTACGACGAGAACGGCGGCTTCTTCGACCACGTCACCCCGCCGACCCCGCCACCGGGCACCCCCGGCGAGTTCCTCACCGTGCCGCTGGACCGGGTGTCCGCCGCGAAGGGCATCGCCGGGCCGATAGGACTTGGCTATCGCGTTCCCGCGCTGGTGATTTCGCCGTACACCCGGGGCGGGCTGGTCGCCTCGGAGACCTTCGACCACACCTCACAGCTGCGACTGCTGGAAACCAGGTTCGGAGTGGAGGTGCCGAATGTGACCGCGTGGCGACGCGGGGTCACCGGCGATATGACCTCTACCTTCGATTTCGGCTCGGCCCCGAATATCGCGAAACCGGTGCTGCCCGATCCGAAACCGAAAATGGATGCCGCGGTCGCCCAATGCGGCCCGAATATCGCGTTGGGTACGGCGACAACCGGGATTCCCTATCCGGTGCCGCCGAATTCGATGCCGACACAACAACCCGGTACCCGGCGCAGGCCGAGCGGGTTGGTTCGGGCATGAGAGTGGCCCAGCCCTGGCGGGGGCTGGGCCACTTCTCGAAGTATGGGTCAGCTTGCGGTGGCGGGCACCCACCGGACGGACGGCACGACGGAGCGTTTTCGCATAGCTGCGAAGCTGTGCCGGGCTGGGCTGATCAACGCGGTGAACCATGTGCGGCGGTGTTCGGCTAACGCGGCCGCGACGGCGGGGATGTGGATGCAGTGCACTCCGCCCGCCATACCCAGGCGGTGGCGAGCCGTCTGGTTCATTCTGGTGCCCAATGGTGTTCCTTTGCTTGCTGGTGCTGGCGCCTCGATCGCCAGGGCGAAGATTAGCCGAACGAAAGTGCCACGCAGAGTATTTTGCGCAAGTAATTGCCCCGGCGTGTCGGAAAGTTGTCGCCGGTGTACCCGGTCCGGCCGGAATTGTTGCGAATTGGTCTCGGCCTCGTCACGGATCGGGCAATTACGGCGGCGGCAGGTGGAAACCGCGGCCCGGATGGGCAATCGGGCTGATTGTGTCGCCGTAGTCGAACGTCGGTCATCGCGGCACGACGAGTGACAGTGTGGGCAGGCGGGTGGCGAGCCCGCCGTCGGCCGCGGGATGCGAGACTGGTCGAATGTTGCGGATCGGCCTCACCGGAGGCATGGGAGCGGGCAAGTCGACGGTGGCGCGGATTCTCGCCGACCTCGGTGCGGTGATCATCGATTCCGACCTGATCGCCAGGGAGGTCGTCGCACCAGGTACCGAGGGCCTCGCGGCCCTCGTCGACGCGTTCGGCAGCGAGATCCTGGCCGCCAACGGCAGCCTGGATCGACCCGCCCTGGCGGCCAAGGCATTTGCCGACGACGAATCGCGCGCGACCTTGAATTCGATTACCCATCCATTAGTCGGCAAGCGCACCACCGAACTCATTTCCGCGGCACCGGGCGACGCCATTGTGGTGCAAGATATTCCATTGCTGGTCGAGAATGGTCTCGCGCCATTGATGAATTTGGTTATTGTCGTCGATGTCGACGCGGAAACTCGGCTGCATCGACTCGTCGAATTCCGTGGTGTCGCCGAATCCGATGCGCGGGCGCGTATTGCCGCGCAGGCGACCGACGAGCAGCGGCGGGCCGTCGCCGATGTGTTGCTCGACAACACCGGCGCGCCCGACGCGATCGAGGGTGCGGTGCGGCAGCTGTGGCAGGAGCGGCTGGTGCCGTTCGAGCACAACTTGCGCACTGGGACGCCCGCGCGCAAGAAAGAGATACGGGTCGTGCCCGCGAACCCGGAATGGGCGGCGCAGGCGCAACGGCTCATCGCGCGGCTGTGGGTGGCGTGCGGGGCGGCCGCGTCGCGGATCGACCACATCGGGTCGACCTCGGTGCCGGACCTGCCTGCCAAGGATGTGATCGATCTACAGATCACTGTCGCCGACCTGGCCGCCGCGGACGGACTGCGGGATGCGTTGGGCGCGGCGGGTTTTCCGGTTCGGCCGGAGGAGACTCAGGACAGCCCGCGACCGACCCCCCAGGATCCGGCGGGGACGGACGTCTCGTTGTGGACCAAGCGGTATCACCAGAACGCCGACCCCGGCCGCCTCGCCAATGTGCATGTGCGCGTGGACGGAACGCCTGGGCAGGAATACGCCCTGCTGTTCCGGGATTGGCTGCGCGCCGACGCCGAGGCCCGCGCCGAGTACCTCGAGGTGAAGCGCGCGGCGGAGGCCAAGGCGTCCGGGCTGACCGGCACGGAGGCGACGCTCGCGTACCTGGATGTCAAGGAACCCTGGTTCGCCGCCGCCTATCCGCGCATGCTCGCCTGGCGGGATCGCTAGCGGCCCAACAGCTTTGCCAGTTTGTCCAAGCCCTGGCCCCAGCCTGCTTCGGCGCCGTCGTCCGGGCTGAGTGGTCCGGGTGCGAGCAGGTGGAAGGTCATGGTCGTCTTGTCGTCCTCGGTGGTATCGAAGGTCACCGTGACTACGGACTCCGAGTCGCTGTCTTCGGTCGGGTCGCCCCAGGTGAAGACGATGCGCTCGGGTTCGACGATCTCGCGGAACACCCCGGCGCTCGGAAAGGTGCTGCCGTCGGTGTCGGAGACCATGAGCGATTCGTAACGCCCACCCGCGTGCGGTTCGACGACAATGCTGTCGCGTGGCGTCGAGAAGCCCTGTGGCCCAGCCCATTCGGCGATCTGCTCGGGGTCCGTCCAGGCCTGGAACACCAGTTGACGTGGCGCGTCGAAGACGCGGGTGATGGTGAATTCGCGGTCGCTCATGATCGAGTTGTCTCCTCTTGGGTGGTGGTCTCCGACGGGCCCTTCATCCATTCGGGAGCTCCTTCGGGGTAACGGGATCGGAAGTCCATCAGGCCGACCCAGGTGGGGCGCACCGTGATTCGTTCCATGCGCGGTGCCTTCAAGGCAAGGAAGTCGAGATACTCGGCGACCTCTGCTGCGCCGCCCTTCCGCATGGCGGCCGCGTATTCCGGTAACAGGCCGTCGGATTCGCTGATCTCGGCGCGGCCGCGGATCAGAAGTACCTCCGGCGGTGCGTCATTCGTGTCGATGGTGATCGCGACCTCCGGGTTGGCCCGCATCATCCTGGCCTTCTTCGAGGTCGCGAAGCCGGTCATGACGACCTCGCTGCCGTTCCACCAGAAGTTGATCGGCAGCGCCCGCGGGGTGCGGTCGGCGGCGGTAAAGGCAAGGCGGGCCGGGATATTCGCGGCGAGCAGGCGCCGGGCGAGGTCGGTGCCGAGCAGGCGCACGTCGCCCTGCGGCAGGTTGATCGGGTCGGTCATGCGGAGGTGTCCTTCTTCTGTATCCGTTGCAGGTGTTCGTCGAGCCGGTCGAATCGGGCGTCCCAGAACTTCCGGTAGCGGTCCAGCCAGTCGGTGGCCTGGCCGAGCGGTGCGGCATCCAATCGGCAGGGGCGCCACTGTGCGTCCCGGCCTCGAGTGATGAGCCCGGCCCGTTCGAGCACCTTCAGATGCTTGGAGATCGCGGGCAGGCTCATGGCGAACGGTTCCGCGAGTTCGGTGACGGTGGCCTCGCCGTCGGCCAGGCGGGCGAGGATCGCGCGTCGGGTCGGATCGGCGAGTGCCGCAAAGGTTCTGCTCAGTTCGTCGTCCGTCATGGTCGTATTAAACCACCTAGCTAATTAACTTGTTGGTTAAATACTGGCCCTGCGACGACACCGTGTCAAGGGGATGCCAAAACTACTTCCAGGTCAGGGTGATGCCGCTCGCCTCGAGCCAGCGCTCGAGGCTGTAGTCATGGGCAGCGATGCCATCGATGGTCCTGGTGGCCGTCTCGATGGCGGCCTGAGCCTGAGTGGCGGTGAGCAACCCGGCCGCGTGCGCGGCGAGCAGCTCGTCGACGTCGAGCAGCTCGGTGTCGCGGCCGGTGCGCACGAGGATGTCCAGGTAGTGGTCCACCGATTTCCACTGTTCGGGCGCTACCTGACCGAACTCGCCGAGGTCGAGGTAGAAGTCCTGGTCTCGCCGGTGCTCGGGGTAGTAGTGGAAGATCGACGCGCGCAGCGCCAAGTCGGGCAGTAACCACGATTCGATGTAGTGGAACTGTGCATGGTCGGAGGTTCGCGCCATGTACAGGCCCCACGGCTCCACGTGGTACTGCTCGACCGGCCGCACGAATCCCTTCGGATCCGTGTTCGTCAGGTCCGCGAGGTCGAAGTACTCGACCTTGGGCCGATGGACGTCAACGGAAGGTGCCTGCGTCATGCATTCAGAATCTACCGCCGCGATGTCCGAGTCGAGTGGCTTGGCGGTTACATCCAGGTGAGCGTGATGCCCTGGGTGGCCAGCCAGTCCTCGACGCAGTGGTCGTTGGCGGCGAGTCCGTCCAGTGCCGCCGTGGCGCACTCGAAGGCTCGATGTGCCTGCGCGGTGTCCACCAATCCGGCCGCGTGGGCGGCCAGCAGGTCGTCGACGCCGAGTAGTTCGACGTGCCGGCCGCGGTGCACCTCGATGTCGAGGTAGTGGTCGACGGCCTTCCAGCGTTTCGGCGCGACCTGGGTGAACTCGCCGATATCGAGGTGGAAGTCGTGGTCCACGTGGTGCGCCGGGTTCCGGCGCGCGCACGTCACCCGCAGCGAGAGCTGCGGCAGCAGCCACGACTCCAGGTAGTGGTGGTGCGGGACGGGCACGATGCGCGCCATGTATACGCCCCACGGTTCGTGGTGGTAGCGCTCGACCTGGCGGACGAAGCCCTTGCTGTCGGTGCTGGTGAGTTCCGCGAGATTGAAGAACTCGACGTGCGGCCGATGCGGCGGGTGGCCGGGCGGTAACGCGGTGTTCGGCGGGGCGGCGGCATTGTGATTCAGGCCGGGTACCGCGGCACGGATGTGTCGAGCGATACTGCCTGCGAAGCCGGTGGTCGGCACGGTATTGAGCAATGGAATCAGACCTCTCATGGCTCTAGTCCTTCGCCACATCCGAACTTTGTTGTCCGAACAACCAAGCCAGAGTACACCCGGGAAATGGTGATCGGGCGGATTGACGCGATATGTTTTTGGATACGAATTGTGTTGGCGCAAGGGACATTTCGGACACATAACGGTGCCTGAGAGTGAAACGGTATTGTGCCGGTAAAGCCGGGTATTGGTCCGGTAAAACTTACCCGCGGCAGGTTTATCGCACCGGGGAATGGGGGAGAGGCGCCCGAGGTTTCAGCACTCGGGACCCGGCGGACCAGGCCGGTCGAAACCCACTCGCCCGGGTCGACGATGGCCACCGCCCCGGCGACCAGAGAAATCTGTCGGTGGCTGGGCTTAGGCTGGTGAGCATGGCATTCGCAACCGAGATTCCGACGGAAGGCTACGAGGAGAGGGTCGCGGGCGAGACCCCGCTGGCACACTCCGAGCATCGGCCCGTCGGCGAGATCGAGCGCAGCGACGCGCGTTTCCAAGTGGTCAGTGAGCACGTGCCCGCCGGCGACCAGCCCGCCGCCATCGAGGAGCTCGAACGGCGGATCAAGGCGGGGGAGCGCGACGTCGTGCTGCTCGGCGCCACCGGCACCGGCAAGTCGGCGACCACCGCCTGGCTCATCGAGCGGCTGCAGCGCCCGACACTGGTGATGGCGCCGAACAAGACCCTCGCCGCGCAGCTGGCCAACGAGCTGCGAGAGATGCTGCCGAACAACGCCGTCGAGTACTTCGTCTCGTACTACGACTACTACCAACCCGAGGCGTACATCGCGCAGACCGACACCTACATCGAGAAGGACAGCTCGATCAACGACGACGTCGAGCGGCTGCGGCACTCGGCGACCTCGAGCCTGCTGTCCCGCCGCGATGTCGTGGTGGTCGCGTCGGTGTCGTGCATCTACGGCCTCGGCACTCCGCAGTCCTACATGGACCGGTCGGTGCAGCTCGAGGTCGGCGGCGAGGTCGACCGCGACGCGCTGCTGCGGCTACTGGTCGACGTGCAGTACACCCGCAACGACATGGCGTTCACCCGTGGCTCGTTCCGGGTGCGCGGCGACACCGTCGAGATCATCCCGTCCTACGAGGAGCTCGCGGTCCGCATCGAGTTCTTCGGTGACGAGATCGAGGCACTGTATTACCTGCACCCGCTCACCGGCGACGTCGTTCGCCAGGTCGACATGCTGCGCATCTTCCCGGCCACCCACTACGTCGCGGGCCCGGAACGGATGGAGCGCGCGGTGCGTGACATCGAGGCCGAGCTGGAAGTGCGGCTGGCCGAGCTGGAACGACAGGGCAAGCTGCTCGAAGCCCAGCGGCTGCGCATGCGCACCCAGTACGACCTGGAGATGATCCGGCAGGTCGGGTTCTGCTCCGGCATCGAGAACTACTCGCGGCACATCGACGGCCGCCCGGCCGGGTCGGCGCCCGCGACGCTGCTCGACTACTTCCCCGACGACTTCCTGCTCGTCATCGACGAGTCGCACGTGACGGTGCCGCAGATCGGCGGCATGTACGAGGGCGACATGTCGCGCAAGCGCAACCTGGTCGAGTTCGGGTTCCGGCTGCCGTCCGCGGTGGACAACCGGCCGCTTACGTGGGAAGAGTTCGCCGACCGGATCGGCCAGGCGGTGTACCTGTCCGCCACCCCCGGTCCCTACGAGCTGGGCCAGGTCGGTGGCGAGGTGGTCGAGCAGGTCATCCGCCCGACCGGCCTGGTCGATCCGCAGGTCGTGGTCAAGCCGACCAAGGGCCAGATCGACGACCTGGTGCACGAGATCCGGCTGCGCACCGAGAAGGACGAGCGAGTACTGGTCACCACGCTTACCAAGAAGATGTCGGAGGATCTCACCGACTATCTGCTCGGGCTCGGTGTGCGGGTGCGGTATCTGCACTCGGAGATCGACACGCTGCGCCGCGTCGAACTGCTGCGGCAGCTGCGGCTCGGCGAGTACGACGTGCTGGTCGGCATCAACCTGTTGCGTGAGGGTCTCGACCTGCCCGAGGTGTCGCTGGTCGCGATCCTCGACGCGGACAAGGAAGGCTTCCTGCGCAGCAGCACCAGCCTGATCCAGACCATCGGCCGCGCGGCGCGCAACGTGTCCGGCGAGGTGCACATGTACGCCGACAAGATCACCGACTCGATGCGGCACGCCATCGACGAGACCGATCGCCGCCGGGCCAAGCAGGTCGCCTACAACACGGAGAAGGGCATCGACCCACAACCGTTGCGCAAGAAGATCGCCGACATTCTGGACCAGGTGTATCTGGAGGCAAACGACACCGAGGTCGAGGTCGGCGGCTCCGGCCGCAACTCCAGCCGCGGTCGCCGCGCCCAGGGCGAGCCCGGCCGTGCGGTCAGCGCGGGCGTCTACGAGGGCCGCGACATCAAGTCGATGCCGCGCGCCGAACTCGCCGACCTGGTCAAGGAACTCACCGCGCAGATGATGAACGCGGCCCGCGAGCTGCAGTTCGAGCTCGCAGGCCGACTGCGCGACGAGATCGCCGATCTCAAGAAGGAACTGCGCGGCATGGACGCCGCCGGATTGAGTTGAGCGCGGCAGGTGCGGCCGCGCCGCCCAGGCCAGGCGGGCAAAGGGGCGAGCCGCACACCTGCTGTGCTCCCGCACACCCTTTGCGTTCCCGCACCTCGACTTGCCGTGTGACACACCGTGCCTGGCGCAAGAAGATGTGCGGGAACGCTGAGCCCTCTCGAGCGTCAGCTCTGCGTGGCCATCCACTCGTCGACGCGGCGCTTGGCCTCCTCGACGGAGACGTCCTCGACCTTGGTGATCACGGCCCAGCGGTGACCGAAGGGGTCGATCACCACGCCGAAACGGTCTCCGGTGACGAAGGTTTGGGGCTCTTCGGCACTGCGGGCGCCGTTTTCGACGGCGAGCTTGATGACCGCGTCGACATCGGGGCAGTAGTGCACGATCGAGGTGTGCACCCACTCGCCGTTCGGGGCGAGCACGTTGTTGTCCGGGATGGGCATGCCCAGTTGCAGCGTGGAGTCGCCGATCTTCAGCTCGGCGTGCGCGGGCTGACCGTCGGGCAGGTCGTTGCGGGTGATCACCTCGGCCCCGAAGACGGCGGAGTAGAAGTCGATGGCCTTGTTGCCATCGGCGACCGCCAGGAAACAGGTGATGGAGTGGTAGCCCTCGGCAATGGGATTCACGGTGTTGGTCATGACATCAATCCTGGTCGGCGGCGTGCCGATGGTCTTGTAAGAAAGCGACACGGTGGAAACCTTGCCCGGCACTACTGATTCCGAGCCGCTGCCGCGGAACCCGGCGGCCCCCGCCGACACCACCGGCATCCTGCACCCGGACGAACAGGCCAAGTACCGCTCGCTGGCCCGGCTGCCCGCCGGCCCGGCCGTGGACCGGTTCGTCGAGTGGTACTGGACGGTGCGCTGGGATCTGCGCGGCAGGCCGCCGTACCGGGCCGAGGTGCTGTCCTATCCGAGCGTGAACGTCACCTTCGAGCGATCCGACTCCCGCACAGGCGGTTTCGTCAACGGTGTGTGCACGACGAAGTTCATCCGGGAACTCAGCGGCGCGGGTGAGGTGTTCGGCGCGCGGTTCCGCGCGGGCGGCTTCGGCGCCTGCACCGGACTCGACGTCGGTTCGTTCCGCGACACCTCCGTCGAACTCACCGACGTCATGCCCGACGCGCGCGGCCTGGCCGACCGTGTCCTCGACGCGCCCACCGACGAACAGCGCCGCGCCGTCCTCGAAGACTTCCTCGCCGCCCGCCCCGCCGCCGACGATCCGACCTACCGCCTGGTGCTGCGCATCATCGACGCGATGGCGCAGGACCAGGACCTGACCAGGGTCGATCAGATCACCGACCGCTTCGACATCCCGACCCGCACGCTGCAGCGGATGTTCCGTCGCTACGTCGGCGCCGGCCCGAAATGGGTGCTGCGCCGCTACCGCCTGCAGGACGGCGCCGAACTACTCGCGCGCGGTCGTACCGAAGATCTCGCCACACTGGCCGCGGAACTGGGATACTTCGATCAGGCGCACTTCTCGCGCGAGTTCACTGCGGAAGTCGGAATGGCTCCACTGGAATACGCCAAGAATTCGCTACGCTCGCGCAACGAGGTCACAGCAAAGGTCATCCCGACCAGGACATAGTTGCTGGGCCGACCGTATTCGACCATTCGACCACCGCCCGGGGGATAGCTCCCGGGTTGCTTAGTTGAATGTTGCACTACCTACTGTCAGCCAAAAAAGGAGCTGGACATGGATGTCGTGGTGTTGATCGGACGGGTGTTGTTCTCGGTGTTGTTCCTGAGCTCCGCGCTCGGGCACTTCATGCAGGCCGAACAGATGGCGGGCTATGCGGCGAGCAAGGGTGTGCCGATGGCCAAGCTGTCGGTCCTCGGTTCGGGTGCGTTGTTCGGTCTCGGCGGGCTGAGCGTGTTGCTCGGCGTGTGGGCCGATCTCGGGTCGCTGCTGCTCGCGGCCCTGCTGGTGGTGACCGCGGTGCTGATGCACCAGTTCTGGAAGGAAACGGATCCGCAGGCCAAGCAGGGCGAAATGGTCAACTTCAACAAGAATCTGGCACTCGCCGGTGCCGCGTTGATGCTGTTTGCCTTCTTCGCCCATGTCGATGACCTCGGATTGACCATCACCGGACCGCTTTTCGACCTCTGACCCCGCTTGCCGCGCTAATATTGCGCGTCCTTTTTACTGCAGGGAGAGGAAGGCATGGACATCATCGGAGCGATTCTCGGCTTATTCTGGGCGAACTACCAGCAGTGGCCTTAATGGCACGCTAGTCCCAGGCTCCAGCGGCCCGTCCCGGTGCGTGATTTGCGCGCCGAGGCGGGCCGATGTCTGTCCGATCGTCGCTGGTGTGTGACGAATATCCCACGGGGACAAGACCGTTCAGTGCTGTTGTGCTTGATCACAGTTTCGGGACCTGGCAATTGTGTCCGCCCAGGTTGCTCATGCCCTTCCCGCATTTCTTGGCGAACGTGTGGCGCCAATACCAGGACACCATCAATGTGATGTGCTGCGATTTCTGATATTTCCGCTCCGTTTGCCGCTAGGGTCGACGCAAGTCGCTGCGCCGGGGCAGGTCTTGGTGTGCACCCGGACTTAGGCACCCTGACCACCGCATAGTTGGAGGAGAGAATGACCGCCTACCGAACCATTGTTGTCGGTACTGATGGCTCGGACTCGTCGTACGTCGCCGTCGAGAAGGCCGCCGCGCTGGCTGGAGTGTCCGCCGCGACCCTGGTCATCGCGTGTGCTTACTACCCGACCGACGATCGCGACGTGGCCGCCGCCGCGGATGTGCTCAAGGACGAGGCCTACCAGGTGCGCGGGTCCGCCCCCACCAACGAGATCCTGCGCACCGCGCGGGACAAGGCCGCCGCCGCGGGCGCGACGGACATCGTCGAGCGCGCCGTGGTCGGCGAGCCCGTCGAGTCGCTGCTCACGCTGATCAAGGAAGTGGAAGCCGACCTGCTCGTCGTCGGTAACCGCGGCCTCAACACCCTGACGGGTCGCCTGCTCGGCTCCGTGCCGTCCGACGTCGCCCGCAAGTCCCGCTCGGACGTGCTGATCGTCCACACGGTGCGGTAGCTCCCCCGACCGAAGGCCCCCTTCGGTACGGCAGACCGACCAAAGGTGCCCTTCAGCCGAGTAAGAGTCTCGACCGAAGGGCGCCTTTGGTCTGTATGGACGACTGAAGGGGGCCTTCGGTCGGGGGCGGGGGGAGTCAGGCCAGGGCGCTCAGCACCTCGGGGAGGTCCTCGCTGTGGATTACACCGAGCCGCTGCGTCGCGCGGGTCAGCGCCACGTACAGGTCGTTGAGCCCGCGCGGTGATTCGTCCAGGATCGCTTGCGGCTCCACCAGATACACCGCGTCGAACTCCAGACCCTTCACGTCGTGCACGGTCAGCACCCGCACCGACTCATCCGCAAGTTCGGACAGCTCCTCGATCAGCGGGTGCGGCGCGATTACGGCGGTCGTGCCGGGGCCGGTCTCCTCGGCGACCAGCTTCGCGACCTGGTCGCGCACCTCGTTCGCGGCCACCCGGTACCCGCGCGGCGGGTTGCCGCTGTCGCGCACCGAGCGTGGCGCGGTCGCTTCGGGGTCGATCGCGGCCAGCACGTCCGCGGCCACGTCCATGATCTCGGCCGGGGTCCGGTAGTTCACGGTCAGCTCGGTGAGCTTCCACCGTTTGGCCACATACGGTTCCAGCACCCGCTGCCACGACGACGCGCCCGCTGGATCACCGGTCTGCGCGACATCGCCGACCACGGTGATCCAGCGATTCGGGATGCGCCGCATCACCATTCGCCAGGCCATCTCCGACAGCTCCTGCGCCTCGTCCACGATGACGTGCCCGTAGGTCCAGGTGCGGTCGCCCGCGGCGCGCTCGGCGGTGGTCTGCCTGGCGCGCACGTCCTGGCGTTCGGCGAGCTGGCTCGCGTCGATCAGGTCGTAGGCCATCAGGATTTCCGGGTCGAGCTCGTCTTCGAGATCCTGTGGCGCCGAACCGGTCAGGATGTCCAGCGCGTCCTGCGCCTCGGCGAGCTGGGCCCGCCAGCGGCGCCGGGAGCGTTCGCGTTCCTCGGTGTCGTCCACGCCGAGCAGCTCGGCCAGCTCGTCGAGCAGCGGTGCGTCGGCGGCGCTGAACTCGCCGTTGTCCGGTCGCACCAGTTCGGCCCGATCCTCGGCGGACAGCGTGCTTGCCGCGCGGTCGAGTCGCTTCGGGTCGGCGAGCAGATCGGCGAGCACGTCCTGCGGGGACAGCAGCGGCCACAGCTTGCCGATGGCCTGCTGGATCTCCGGGTCGGCCCGCATCTCGTCCCGGATCTCGGCAATGTCGGTGCGGCTGAGCAGGCTCGGGCCGCCGGACAGGTCGGCACCCATGGTCTCGGCGAGCTGCTCGGTGAGCGCGTCGATCACGGCGCTCGTGAAGATCGGCTTGGCCAGATTGTGCGGGCGCCGCGACGAACGGGCTCGGCCGCGAGCCCGGGTGGCGATCTTGCGATCCAGGGTCACCTGGTAGCCGTCGAAGCTGAGCCGGACCGGTTCGGACGGCACCTCCTGCCGGTCGCGCGTCGCCTGCTTGAGCACCTCCAGGATGTCCAGCGAGCCCTTGATCTCGCCCGCCCGCAACGAGTCCTCACGGGTCGCCTTCACGCCCGGATAGAGGTCGCCGATGGTGGACAGCAGCACACCGGTCTCACCGAGCGAGGGGAGCACCTGGCCGATGTAGTCCAGGAAGGTGGCGTTCGGCCCGATGATCAGCACGCCGCTCTTGGCCAGCTGCTGACGGTAGGTGTAGAGCAGGTAGGCGGCACGGTGCAGCGCGACGGCCGTCTTGCCGGTGCCCGGCCCGCCCTGCACCACCAGCACGCTCTTGTGCTCCGAGCGGATGATCGCGTCCTGCTCGTGCTGGATGGTCTCGACGATGTCGTTCATGTGGCCGGTGCGGGCGGCGTTGAGCGCGGCGAGTAGCGCGCTTTCGGCGCCGACCCCGGCGTCGCCGTCGGCCGCGCCTGCCTGTCGTGCGGCATCGAGATCGAGGTATTCGTCGTTGATCGCGGTGACATTGCGGTTGCGCGAGCGGATGTGCCTGCGCCGGGTCACGCCGTCCGGTGCCGCGGTGGTGGCCAGGTAGAACGGGCGGGCCAGCGGGGCGCGCCAATCCAGCAGCAGGGTCTCGTAATCGTCCTTCTCGTCGAGGATGCCGAGCCTGCCGATGTAGCGGTATTCGTCGGCCAGATCGATCCGGCCGAAACACAGACCGTGTTCTGCCGCATCGTATTTGGCGAGGTCCTCGTTGTAGAGCTGGCTGAACGACTCGCGTTCGCTGCGGGCCTGCGGGGTGCCACCGGATTCCAGTAGCACGGTGCGCAACCGGTTGCGGGCGTAGTCGCGCATCTCGTCGAGCCGGTCGTACAGCACCGACAGGTATTTCTGTTCCTGTTCGGTCTCGCGGGTCAGCTCGGGCGCGCCGTCGTGAGCGAGCGCAGCGAGTGAGCCATCGGCACCGCGTCCTTCAGGAACGGCGGAGCCGAGCGCCAGCTCGGCACCGCCGTGAGTGGCACGGTCCTGAGTGAGGTCGGGCAAACTGAACTCCTTCACCGCGATGAGCCGAGCGAACGGTACACACGCATGGCAATACGCACGCGAACGTTCGGAAAACAAGGTTGTCGAGTCTACTGCGATTGCGGCGTGGTCGCCGTATCCGCAGGTGTACCCGGTGTCGCGTCGTCCACGAGCCGCCGTTGTGCGCGACGGTTACTGGTGTTGCGTGTTCGACCACCGGGAACGGGTCATAGAAGTGATCCAACAGTTCCGACCACCGCGGGTATTCCGGCGACTCGCGGAAATCTTCGAGAACCATGGATCGGACCCGTCAGGAAGCGTGGGTGCTGTTCGGCCTGCGCCCCAAGCTGGCCGCGCCTTCGCGATGCCCGGACGGCTTGGCTCGGTACATCGCCAGGTCCGCATCGTGCAGCACGGCCTCGGGGGTGCGGCGGTCGCCGACGGTGAGCGGGGTGACGCCGATCGAGGCGTTCACCTCGATCCGGTGCCCGCGCGCGATGATCGGCTCGGCCATCGTCGAGCGCAGCCGGGCCACCAGCGCGTCGATGTCCACCCGTCGGGTGCCACCGGAGAGCAGTACCAGGAATTCGTCGCCGCCGAGCCTGCCGACGATGTCGTCGCCGCGCAGCGCGCGCTGCAACCGCTGCGCGACGATCTGCAGCACCGTGTCGCCGATGGCGTGCCCGAGCGTGTCGTTGATCGCCTTGAACCCGTCCAGGTCGATGAAGAGCACCGTGGACACCGGCAGGTTCTCGCTGGTGGCCAGCGCGCCGGCCAGTTGGGACAGGATCAGTGAACGATTCGCCAGCCCGGTCAGCGAGTCGTGCGTGGCCTGGTACTCCAATTGCCGCCTGCTGGCCCGGAATTCGGTGATGTCGGCGAACGAGGAGACCGCGGACGAGCGCCGATCGCCGGGATTGAGCAGGCGGCTGCTGCCCGACAGCCAGCGTCGCTGCCCTTCGGCCCGGTCGACGCCGAAGACGTAGCCGGTGATGGTCTCGCCGGTGGCCAGGGTGCGGGCGATCGGGTGGCGGGTCGGGGCCAGCGGCTGCGCGTTCGCGTCGAGCAGGGTCAACGGCAGCGACTGGATGGTTTTGCCGACGAGCGCGTCGTCGGATTCATCGCTGCCGAAGATGCGCATGGCCGCCGGGTTGGCGGACTCGATGCGGCCGTCCGGATCGATCACCACCACGCCCTCCTCCAACTGCGAGACGACCGTGGTGAAGTGCTGCTCGGCCAAGTGCTGCGCGGCCTCGGCGTGTCGCTGGGCGGTGAGGTCGTGGATGACGACCTGGTAGGCGAGGTGGTCGTGCCAGGCGGTGAGCACCGACACGGTCGCCACCGGCACCGGAACGCCGTCCAGCCGGATCAGCAGCATCTCGGTCGGATTGGACGCGGCGCCCTTGGTGGTGAGGTGGCTGATCCGCTCCAGCATCCCCGGAACCGAGCTGGGATGGACGAACTGGGTGAGTGGTTTGCCGATCACCTCGTCGGCGCTCTCGGCGGCCAGCAAACGCACAGTGGCGGGGTTGGCGTAGACGAGGACGCCGCGCTCGTGCACGCAGATGCCATCGGGGGAGTGCTCGACCAGCGACCGGTAGCGCTCAGCTAGCTGCTCGGCAGCGTCGACCGCGGCGGCCACTTTGTCCTCACCCACTCGAACCCCCGATCGTCGACCCGATTATGGCCATTGGAACATGGGATTATTCTGGTATCGGCGTGCACAACATCACAGCGTCGACGCTATTGCTTCGATCACAGTTCGGGCACTTAATCGGGCACTGTCTGGTGATCATTACAGAACCTGTTCTCCAGGAATTATCTGGTCGACCGCAGCTAGGCTGCGGAAGCGGTGAAGGAGCGATGCGATGCCGGGTGGTACCCCGAGCAACCGACAACAGCATCAAGATCATATGACGCTGGCCGGAATCGGTGCCGTCACCGCGTACGGCTGGGGTCGCGAGGCACTGTGGGACGGACTGCTCAGCGGGAAGTCGGCGGCCTCGGTGCAGTCGGGCTACGGACCCGGTCGCGACGAGGATGCCTGGGTGGCGCTGGTGCCCGACGGCGGCGATCCCGCGGTCAGCCCGAGCCGATACGGCCGGGCCATGCATGAGTCGGCCAGGGAAGCGATCACCGACGCGCTGGCACGCGGCTGGCAACCGGGCCGCACGGTCGGTCTGCTGCACGCGATCGTGCTCGGCGACGTGGCCAACTGGCGCGACTTCTATCTCGTCGATCACGGCCATCGCCGGTCCCGCGACTACCTGCCGCTGATCCCGTCCACCCCCATCTCGGTACTGATGCAGGAGTTCGGCTTCCACGGCCCGGCCATGAACGTGTCCGCGACGTGCAGCTCGGCCAACGCGGCGCTGATCACCGCGCAACTCTGGCTGGACGCGGGCATCGCCGACGACGTGGTGTGCGTCGCCACCGACATGTCCGGCACCCCGGACATGGTCGAACACTTCGCGGGCATCGGCGCCGCGGTGACCGATACCGAACCGTTGGACGGCTGCCGGCCGTTCCAGGAGGGCAGCCGCGGCTTCTGCTTTGGCGAGGCGTCGGTGGCCGTCGTGCTGAGCCGCACGGTGCGGCAGCCGTACGCCGCGGTGCTCGGCGGCGGCATGAGCAACGACGCCTATCACGTGGTGTCGGTTGATCCCAGCCACGAGCGGATCTTCGAGTGCGCCCGGCGCGCCCTGGACAACGCCGGGGTGTCCGCCGCGGACGTGCGCTATCTCAACGCGCACGGCTCCGGCACCCGGCAATGCGACATGGCGGAACAGGATCTGCTGGCAGGCATGTTCGGCGACCAGCCGCACGTCTATGCGCTCAAGCAGATGGCGGGTCACTGCCAGGGCGCGTCCGCCGGTGTCGAGGTGGCCGCGGCCGCGCTGGGCTACGAGCGCGGCATCATGCCCGCCGCGCCGATCGTCGCGTCGCCGCATCCGCGCCTGCTGGACGGGCCGCAGCCGTTCGAGGGGGGCATCACCGCGAAGTTGTCGCTGGGCATGGGCGGCAACAACTCCATGGTGCTGCTGGGGCCGGTCGACTGAATCCGCTCTCACGGCAGCGGCACCGACCAGCACAGCCGGGTACCCGGCATCGCGTCGCCGTCTTCCGTCGTGTTCCCGGCCGTGCCGATGATGAACTGTCCGTCCGCCTTCTCCGCGCGCTGCTCCAGATTCCGTAGTCCGCTGCGCACCACGTGATTCGGGATGCCCCAGCCGTTGTCGGTCACCACAATGGTCAGATCGTCGTCGACGCTGATCTCCACCGCGACAGTATCCGCCCCCGAGTGCCGGACCGCATTGCTGACCGCTTCGCGCACTACGGCTTCCGCGTGATCGGCCAGCTCGGCCTCCAGGACCGACAGCGGGCCGGCCACCGAAAACGTCGACCGCACTGTGGTTTCGGCGGTCTGCTGGCGGATCGCGTGCTCGATCCGCTGCTGCAGCGGGTTGCCGTGGCCGCCGTGCAGGTCGAAGATCGAGGTGCGGATCTCCTGCACGACCTCCTGCAGATCGTTGACCACGGTCGAAAGGCGTTGTCGCACTTCGGGAACAGTAGCCCTGGCGACCGCGCCCTGCAGCGTTATGCCGACCGCGAACAGGCGCTGGATGACGTGGTCGTGCAGGTCGCGCGCGATCCGATCGCGATCGGCCAGGATGTCCATGTCGCGCATCCGCTGCTGCGCGTCGGCCAGTTGCATGGCCAGCGCCGCCTGGTCGGTGAACGCGGCGGTCAGCTCGACCAGTTCGTCGGAGTACGGTGCCGCGCCGACCGGGCGCACCGTGGTCAGCACGCCCAGTGTGGTGTCGGGGGTGCACAGCGGCAGGATCAGCAGCGGTCCGGCGTCGGGCAGTGCGAGGCCGAGGCTGACCGTGCCCGCGTCGTCGAAGCGCAGCGGGGTGCGGCGGGTGAACGCCTCGCCGAGCGCGGTGCCCTCGGTGTGCAGGGTCTTGCCCTCGTATCCCGCACCGGGACCGCACCATTGGGTGACGGAGAGCTCGGTGGCATCGCCGGTGTCGTCGGGCCCCGCCAGGAACGACTGGTGCGAGCCGGTCAACGTGCGCGCATGCTCGACCACGTGCGCGAGCACGCTGGCGGACTGGTTGCCCGCCAGCAGTTCGGTGGCGATGTCCCTGGTCGCCGCGATCCATGCCTGCCTCGTGCGCGCCGATTCGTAGAGCCTGGCGTTGTCCACCGCGATGCCCGCCGCGGCCGCGAGCGCCTGCACCAGCACGTCGTCATCGTCGGTGAACGGCTGCCCGCCCGCCTTCTCGGTCAGGTAGAGGCTGCCGAACACCTCGCCGCGGATCCGCACCGGCACCCCGAGGAAGGTGTGCATCGGCGGGTGATGTGGTGGAAGGCCAACGGAGGCAGGGTGATTGGTAAGCTCGTCGAGTCGCAGCGGTTTCGACTGGTGGAACACCACGCCGAGCACGCCGTGCCCTTCG
The DNA here is from genome assembly GCF_050955855.1 of Nocardia sp. CA-128927. Lineage (NCBI taxonomy): Bacteria > Bacillati > Actinomycetota > Actinomycetes > Mycobacteriales > Nocardiaceae > Nocardia > Nocardia sp. CA-128927. The sequence continues at coordinate 3,572,850 of NZ_CP192087.1, forward strand.
GGCAATCGTCCGATGGCACTGCGGGTTTCGTCGTCGAACCCCTCATCGATGAACTGCACCACCTGCTGATCGTGGCCGCGCACGGCGAGCGCGCCGTAGCGGGCGTCGACCAGGCTGATCGCGGTGCGCACGATGGTGCGCAGGGTCTCGTCCAGGTCCAGGCCGGAGGTGACGGCCAGCATCGCCTCGACCAAACCGTCCATTCGGTCGCGCGAATCGAGAATGAGCTCGACCCGCTCCTTGACCTCGCTGAGCAACTCACGCAACCGCAGTTGCGACAGGGTATCGCGCACGGAATAGGGGTCGTTGCCGCGATCGTCGCTCATATCGGCTTCCCCTTGTGGTGGGCGCGCGAACTGCGCCTTGTCCCAGTCTAGTTCGACCTTCGGGGACTTTCGGCCCTGTTCGCCACGGCACTGCGATGGTGACATGGGGCTACGGGATCGAATATCGAAGGCAGGGCGTGTCACATGAAGTCGTCGGGGCTGTTGCATATGTCGTCACCACAACACTGGCTGACCGCAAGTGATCTCGATCTAGCAGTGACCACGTTCGGCGCGGTACCGGACGTGGACGTGACACGAGCCGTCCGGGCGATCGGCCGGGTGCTGCGCCGCCACCACCTCGACGCAGCGACCAGGGTGCGCGTGACCGCGCCCGCCGACGCCGGCGAGGCGACCGTGGTGCAGGCCAACATTCGCTGCCGCGACATCGCCACCCGCGTGCAGGTCACCGGGCCCGGCGGGTTCGCGGTAACCTTCGCCGCCGAACGGCTGGACCGGCAGTTGGCCCGACTGGCGACCACCCAGTCCCGTGACTGGCCCGATCCGGCCCGCCCGCCGCTGGCCGAGGTCACCGCGCCGCGCCCGATCGTGCGCCGCAAGCAATGCGAACTGCTCACCGGCACCCCCGCCGAGGCAACCGCGGTGATGGACGCGATGGACTACGACGCGTACCTGTTCACCGACGGCGAGTCCGGCACGGAGGCCGTGGTGGCCTGGAGCGATCCGCTCGGCGTCCGCCTGTTCCGCCAGAATGTGGCGGTGAGCAGCCCGCCGACGGTGAATCTGCTGCCGCTGACAGTGGATTCGGAACCCGCACCCGTCCTCGACGAGGACCGGGCCGCGCACGTGCTGTGCCATCACGGGCTGCCGTTCCTGTTCTTCACCGACCCGGCCGACGGTCGCGGCCGCCTGCTGTACCGCCGCTACGACGGAGATCTCAGCCTCATCGAACCGGCCTAGCCGAAGAACTCAACTCAGCGGGACCGACCAGAGCACCCGGGTCCCACCGGTCGCGGCGTGCTCGATGCTGCACCGGCCCTCCGATTCGGCCGCCCGCTGCGCGAGATTGGCCAGGCCGCTGGCGATTACGTCGTCCGGCACGCCGGATCCGTTGTCCTGCACCAGGATCGTCAACTCGTCGGCGACGGTGATCTCGATCGTCACCGCGTCGCCGCCGGAGTGCCGCACCGCATTGCTGACCGATTCGCGCACAACGGCTTCCGCGTGATCGGCCAGCGCGGGCCCGACCACCGACAGCGGCCCGTCGACGCGCAGTCGCGCCCGGATCGGGGTCGCCGCGGTCTGCTGCCGCACCGCGTCTTCCAGGCGGCGTCGCAGCGAGGTGCCCGCGCCGCCGTGCAGATCGAAGATCGTCGTGCGGATCTCGTGCACGATCTCCTGCAGCCGGTCGATCTCGTCCGAAAGTCGTTGCTGGACTTGCGGATCGTCGACCCGCGCGGCCACGCCCTGCAGGCCGAGGCCGACCGCGAAGACCCGCTGGATGACGTGGTCGTGCAGGTCGCGCGCGATCCGGTCGCGATCGGCGAGCACGTCCAGCTCGCGCGCCCGGCGCTGCGCCTCGGCCAGCTGCATGGCCAGCGCGGCCTGATCGGTGAACGCCGCGGCGAGCCTGCCGAGTTCGTCGGAGTACGGCTCGGAGTCGGGCGCGCGTACGACGATCAGCACGCCGAGCACCACCCCGGCGGTCTGCAACGGCAGGATCAGCGTGGGTCCGGCCGCGTCGACCGGAGCCCCGATATCGATGCCTCGCGCGTCGGCCAGCTGCACGGACGAGCGCTCCGCGAAGGCCTTGCCCGCGGCGGTGTCGGTGAGCCGTACGGTGTGCCCCTCGACCGGCGCGGCCGTCCGGGACCATTGCGCCACAACGAGTTCCGTGGCCTCCTCGGGCGGAATGCCCGGCTCGACCACCGCGAGGATCGCCTGCTCCGATCTGGTCAACGTGCGCGCGTGCTCGACCACCTGCGCGAGCACCCGATCCGGTTCGGTGCCCGCCAGGAACTCGGTGGCGATATCCCGGTTCGCCTCGATCCACGCCTGCCGGGTGCGTGCCCACTCGACCAGCCTGGCGTTGTCCACGGCGATCCTGGTCGCGGTGTCCACGATGGTGCGCAACGTGTCGAACACGGAGTGCGGCACGGCGTCGGTCATGTCGTGGGTCAGCGCTCGCCGAGTTTGCTGGCCAGCACCGCCGCCTGGGTGCGTCGCTCCATGCCGAGCTTGGCAAGCAGCCTCGACACGTAGTTCTTCACCGTCTTCTCCGCCAGGAACATTCGCGCCGCGATCTGCCGGTTGGTCAGTCCCTCACCGAGCAGGGCGAGCAGCCTGCGCTCCTGCTCGGTGAGCCCGGCCAGCGGCCCGTCGTCGTCGGGAGCGCCGTCGCGCAGCCGCGCCCGCAACGCGGCCGCCGCCCGGTTGTCCAGCAGCGAACGGCCCGCGCCGACCGCCTTGATCGCGGCGGCCAGTTCCATGCCCTTGATGTTCTTCACGACGTATCCGCTGGCTCCGGCCAGGATCGCGTCGAGCATCGCCTGCTCGTCGGTATACGAGGTGAGAATCAGGCAGCGCAACCCCTCGACCTCGGCGAGCAGGTCGCGGCACAGTTCGATGCCGTTGCCGTCGGGCAGCCGGACATCGAGCACCGCGACATCGGGGCGTAGCACCGGAATTCGGGCCATCGCCTGCGCGACATCGCCTGCCTCGCCGATCACCGTCAGCTCGGGATCACCCTCCAGCAGATCGATCAGACCGCGCCGGACGATTTCGTGATCGTCGACCAGAAATACCTCGAGCACGTCGGCCTCCCCGTCGTCGTCAACCGGACGAAAGCAGCCCCCGAAAGCCACGAGTAGATAACGACGTTCCGGGTAAGCTTGCAATGAAGTCAACCAGAGGGGCCGTGGGCAGCGGAGCCATAAGGCTCATATGTGCGTGGGAACTCGAGCGATGACATATTCAGCGACACTAGATTTCAGCGCGATCTTCGGATCGCCGCGTGCCTGTCCGTCCTGCGGATCGGACCTCTTCGATGAACTACCCGATGTCCTGACGCGCTGCGGCGGCTGCGGCGCGCACTGGGGCCCCGCCGAGAAAGGGCGTGGCGTCGAAGGACGCAGGCTCCCATGAGAATCGGGCAGATAGTCCCGCCATGGGTCCCGGTACCACCGCCCGCCTACGGCGGCACCGAAGCGGTGGTCGGCAATCTCTCGGTCGGCCTCGACCAGCTCGGCCACGACGTGCACCTGTTCACGGTGGGCGACTCCACCTGCCCGGTGCGCCGATACTCGCTGTACGAGCATCCGACCACGCAGATCGGCGTCGGTGAGGCCGAGCTGATGCACGTGCTCGCGGCCTACGAGACGCTCGCCGACGTCGACATCATTCACGACCACACCTCGCTAGGCCCGTTCGTCGGCGCCATTCAGAACGGACCACCGGTCGTGGTCACCAACCACGGACCTTTCTCGGAAATGCGCCAGGAACTGTTCCGTTCGATGGCGCGCCACGCCAGCATCGTCGCGATCTCCGAGGCGCAACGGCAGATGGCGGGCAGCGTGCCGATCGCCGAGGTGATCCATCACGGCATCGACCTCGACGCCCACCGATACGGCCCGGGCGGCGGCGGTTACGTGGTTTTCGTCGGCCGGATGAACGAAACGAAGGGCGTGCACCGCGCGGTGCAGATCGCCCGGCTCGCCCGGCGCAAGCTGATCATGATCACCAAGATGCGCGAACCAGAGGAGCGCCGCTACTACACTGAGCGGGTGCGTCCACTGATGGGCCCCGACGATCCCGAGCCGCGTGAGGAACCGACCGCGCGCCGGGTCGAACTGGTGCGCCACGCCGACGCGTTGATCAATCCGATCGAATGGCCCGAACCGTTCGGCCTGGTGATGGCCGAGGCATTGGCTTGCGGCACACCGGTTCTCGCGTTCCCCAACGGCGCGGCACCGGAGATCGTGGAGCACGGCAAGACCGGATTCCTCTGCCGCGACGTCGACGAGATGGTGGACGCGCTCGATCAGGTGCACACCCTCGATCGCCGGGACTGCCGCGCGGCCGCCGAGCAGCGGTTCGGCAGGCTGCGCATGGCGCGCGATCACGAGCGGCTGTATCGCCGTATCCTGGCGGATCGGACGACCCGGGTCATGGTGCCCACCACGGTGGCGTGAGTTTGCCGAGCGCCCCCGGGGCACCGTCGTGACACATCCGTGGGGCGACGGCTCGGACACGGAAGCGCCGACGGCGATCAACGCCGGGGTCACGCTCGTCGAGGGCTCGACCTTCTGCATCAGTGAGGTCAGCGGCGCGATCAGCCCGAATCGCCCGGCGGGCTTGTTCGTTCGCGACACCAGGGTGCTGTCGCACTGGCGACTGACCGTCGACGGCATCGAGCCGGAGCCGCTGACCGTGCGCTACGACGAGCCCTACAGCGTGACGCTGCTGGCCCGCACCGCGCCGCGGGCGGGCACCGCCGACAGCACCGCGCTGGTGATCATCGGGCGGCACGTCGGTGACGGTATGCGCGAGGATCTGGTGGTGCGCAACCTGTCCGGCGCACCCTTCGAATGTGCGATCCGGCTGGAAGTCGACGCCGATTTCGCCGACCTCTTCGAGATCAAGGAGGGGCGCACCGGCCACGAGCCCGAGCTCACCGCGGCGCGTGCGATGGACGGCGCCATCGAGATCAGCCGTGCGGAACTGGGTGTCGCGGTGACCGTCAGCGGCACCGGAGCCAGCGCTTCGGATCGCGAATTATGCTGGGAGGTAACACTTCCCGGTCGCGGGGAATGGTCCGCATGTATCGAGTACCTGCCCGCGCTCGACGCCGAGCCCGCACCACCGCGTTACCCGTGCGGCACACCGGTCAACCGCAGCACGCCCGCCCAACGACTGCGCGAGTGGTACGCGAACTCACCGACCGTGCAGACCGAGGACGAAACCCTTGCAGCGGTGCTGCAACGCACACTCACCGATCTCGGTGCGTTGCGCATCTTCGACCCCGACCACCCGGAGCGCGCGGTGGTCGCCGCGGGCGCGCCGTGGTTCATGGCGCTGTTCGGCCGGGACTCGCTGCTCACCTCCTGGATGGTGTTGCCGCTGGACCGTCGGCTGGCCGTCGGCACGCTGCAAAGCTTGGCCGACCTACAGGGCACGAAAGTGCACGCGGCGACCGAAGAACAGCCGGGCCGGATCCCGCACGAGGTGCGATTCGGGCGGGCGGCGACCCTACTGCTCGGCGGTGGCACCGCCTATTACGGCACCGCCGACGCCACCCCGCTCTTCGTGATGCTGCTCGGTGAGTTGTATCGCTGGGGACTGGACGCGCGAATTCGCGACGAACTGCTGCCGCACGCGGATCGCGCGCTGGGTTGGATCGAACGCTACGGCGACCTGGACGGCGACGGGTTCGTCGAATACCAATGCGCCGCCGAGCACGGGCTGGCCAATCAGGGCTGGAAGGACTCCTGGGACGGGGTGAACTTCGCCGACGGCACGCTGCCCGAGGCGCCGATCGCGTTGGCCGAGGTGCAGGGCTACGTCTACGCGGCGTATCTCGCGCGGGCCACGCTCGCCGCGGGCACCGGCGACCACTCGGCCGCGGAACGCTGGCGTACCAAGGCCGCCCAGCTGAAAACCGCGTTCAACGAGGCGTTCTGGCTGCCCGATCGTGGCTGGTTCGCGATCGGCCTGGATCGGAACAAGCGCCCGATCGACGCGCTCACCTCCAATATCGGGCACTGCCTGTGGACCGGCATCATCGACGAGGACAAGGCCGAGCGCGTCGCCGATCATCTGCTCTCGCCGGAGATGTTCAGCGGCTGGGGGATCCGCACGCTGGCCACCTCGATGGGCGCCTACAACCCGGTCAGCTATCACAACGGCTCGGTCTGGCCACACGACAACGCGATCTGCGCCGCGGGCCTGATGCGCTACGGCTTCACCGACCACGCGAACACCGTGGTCTCCGCCGTGCTCGACGCCTCCACCCGCTTCGGCTACCGGCTGCCCGAGCTCTTCTGCGGTTTCGACCGTGCCGAATTCGACATCCCCGTGCCCTATCCGACGTCCTGCTCGCCGCAGGCCTGGGCCGCTGCCGCGCCGCTGCTGTTTTTGCGTACGCTGTTGAGACTGGAACCGAGTGTTCCGGAGGGGGTGCTGTCGGTCGCGCCGGTGGTCCCCGCTCGCTACCTGCCGCTGCGAGTCGGCGGGTTGCGCGTCGGCTCGGACGTGCTGTCGGTCACCGTCGACCCGGAGGGCTGGCAAGTCCGCGGTTTGTCCGGTGACCTGCGGCGGACCTAGCGTCGACCGCTGGCCGAACGCACCGCAATATCGCCGATGCGAGCGCTGTTGTAGCTGGTACGCCCCGGACGAGCGAAACTTGTCGGTGGGTGTGTTTAGCATGACGGCCGGATACGTCTGGACCCGTTTATCGGTTCACCCGAACACGATCGAGAAGGGACTCACCTGGTGGCGGAACGCCTCACTGTGCGCGGAGCTCGGGAACACAACCTGAAGGGGGTCGACCTCGACCTGCCCCGCGACAGTCTCATCGTGTTCACCGGATTGTCCGGCTCCGGCAAGTCGAGCCTGGCGTTCGACACGATCTTCGCCGAGGGACAGCGGCGATACGTGGAGTCGCTGTCGGCGTACGCGCGGCAGTTCCTCGGGCAGATGGACAAGCCCGACGTCGATTTCATCGAGGGCCTCTCGCCCGCGGTGTCGATCGACCAGAAGTCGACCAACCGCAACCCGCGGTCGACCGTCGGCACCATCACCGAGGTGTACGACTACCTGCGCCTGCTCTACGCGCGGGCGGGCACCCCGCACTGTCCGGTGTGTGGCGAGCTGATCCAGAAGCAGACGCCGCAGCAGATCGTCGACCAGGTGCTCGACATGGAAGAGGGCCTCAAGTTCCAGGTGCTCGCGCCGGTGGTGCGCACCCGGAAGGGCGAATTCGTCGACCTCTTCGATCAATTGAACACCCAGGGCTACTCCCGGGTCCGGGTCGACGGCGTGGTGTATCCGCTGACCGATCCGCCGAAGCTGAAGAAGCAGGAGAAGCACGACGTCGAGGTGGTCGTCGACCGCCTGTCCGTCAAGACCAACTCGAAACAGCGCCTTACCGATTCGATCGAGACCGCGCTGCGGTTGGCCGACGGCATCGTGGTGCTGGACTTCGTCGACCGCGACGAGAACGCACACGATCGGGAGCGCCGCTTCTCCGAACGGCTGGCCTGCCCGAACGGGCACCCGCTCGACATCGAAGACCTGGAACCCCGGTCCTTCTCGTTCAACTCGCCCTACGGCGCCTGCCCGGACTGCTCCGGTCTCGGCATCCGCAAGGAAGTCGACCCGGACCTGGTGGTGCCCGATCCGGCACTCAGCCTGAACGACGGTGCCATCGCGCCGTGGTCGCGCGGGCAGACCGCGGAGTACTTCACCCGACTGCTGTCCGGGCTCGCCGAGGCCGTCGGCTTCTCGATGAAGACGCCGTGGGAAGACCTGCCGCTCAAGGCGCGCAAGGCCGTGCTCGAGGGCAGCTCCGATCAGGTGCACGTCTCCTACACCAACCGGTACGGCCGGAAGCGTTCGTACTACGCCGATTTCGAGGGCGTGATGCCGTTCCTGCAGCGGCGCATGGAGAGCACCGAGTCCGAGCAGATGAAGGAGCACTACGACGGATACATGCGCGACGTGCCGTGCCCCGTCTGCAACGGTGCCCGGCTGCGCCCGGAGATCCTCGCGGTCACCATCAACGCGGGCGGCGACAACAAGTCCATCGCCGAGGTCAGCGACCTGTCCATCGGGGAGTGCTCCAAGTTCCTGAACTCACTGACGCTGGGGGAGCGCGAGGCCGCGATCGCGGGGCAGGTGCTCAAGGAGGTGCAGGCCCGGCTCGGCTTCCTGCTCGACGTCGGCCTGGAATACCTGTCGCTCTCGCGGGCGGCGGCGACGCTGTCCGGCGGTGAGGCGCAGCGCATCCGGCTCGCGACGCAGATCGGTTCCGGGTTGGTCGGCGTCTTGTATGTGCTCGACGAACCGTCCATCGGTCTGCATCAGCGGGACAACCGGCGGCTCATCGAAACCCTCACCCGGCTGCGCAATCTCGGCAACACGCTGATCGTCGTCGAACACGACGAGGACACCATCCGCGCCTCGGACTGGGTGGTGGACATCGGCCCGCTGGCCGGCGAGCACGGCGGTCGGGTGGTGCACAGCGGTCCGTACCAGGAGCTGCTCACCGAACCCGAATCACTCACCGGCGCTTACCTTTCCGGCCGTGAGCGGATCGAGTTGCCGTTGGTGCGGCGGCCGATCAACAAGAAGCGTCTGCTCACCGTGGTCGGCGCGACCGAACACAACCTGCGCGGCATCGACGTCGACTTCCCACTCGGTGTGCTCACCGCGGTCACCGGCGTCTCCGGTTCCGGCAAGTCGACGCTGGTCAACGACATCCTCGCGACGGTGTTGGCGAACAAGCTCAACGGTGCGCGACAGGTGCCCGGTAGGCACACCCGGATCAAGGGGCTCGACGACCTGGACAAGCTGGTCCAGGTGGATCAGTCGCCGATCGGCCGCACCCCGCGCTCCAACCCGGCCACCTACACCGGTGTGTTCGACAAGATCCGCACGTTGTTCGCGTCGACCACCGAGGCGAAGGTGCGCGGCTACCAGCCGGGCCGATTCTCGTTCAACGTCAAGGGCGGTCGCTGCGAGGCGTGCTCCGGCGACGGCACGCTGAAGATCGAGATGAACTTCCTGCCGGACGTGTACGTCCCGTGCGAGGTCTGCCACGGTGCCCGCTACAACCGGGAAACCCTCGAGGTGCACTACAAGGGCAAGACCATCGCCGAGGTCCTCGACATGTCCATCGAGGAGGGCGCCGAGTTCTTCCAGCCGATCAGCTCGATCCACCGCTACCTCGAGACCCTCGTCGACGTCGGCCTCGGCTACGTCCGCCTCGGCCAGAGCGCCCCCACCCTGTCCGGCGGCGAAGCCCAGCGCGTCAAACTGTCCGCCGAACTCCAGAAGCGCTCCACCGGCCGCACCGTCTACATCCTCGACGAACCCACCACCGGCCTGCACTTCGAAGACATCCGCAAGCTCCTCAAGGTCATCAACGGCCTCGTCGACAAGGGCAACACGGTCATCGTCATCGAACACAACCTCGACGTCATCAAGACCTCCGACTGGGTCATCGACATGGGCCCCGAAGGTGGCTCTGGCGGCGGCATGGTCGTCGCCGAAGGAACCCCGGAAGACATTGCCGCCGTAGCCGAAAGCTATACCGGACAGTTCCTCCGGGATGCGCTGGAACAGGCGGGCGCAGCGAAGGCTACTGCGAAGAAGGCGCCTGCGAAGAAGGCGTCGGCCGCCAAGGTTCCAGCCAAGAAGGCTGCCGCGAAGAAGGCCACCAAGGCGGCCGCCGATAAGCCGACCGAGGCGCAAGCGGCGGCGAAAACCGCCACCAAGCGCTTGGCCCGAAAGGCCGCCGCCCTGCGCTGATCACGCAGCGAATTGCCTTGCGATCGACGATCAATCGCGCCCCGGCACACAGTCGGGGCGCGATTGTCGTTCATGATCAATGGCACATGGTGGAGGGGGTTACTCGGCCGATGCCACAGCCATGTGCCGTTGATCATGAAACTCCCACCAGACCAACACCTTTACCCCCTGAAAGACGCTCGAGAACAGCACCACAGCCAGTCCTCCCCTCGAAAACCGCCACCTCCTATCACCAAGCTGCGATAGAGAAGGTCGGGAACCCCACCTCACGTGCCCAGCACTAATCCGGGTATCCCACGAATCGTCGAAAACCCTGGGGCAGCACACCATCGGAGTTCTCTCGGCACGCAATACCGGATCAGTGCACCTAGAGACCTTTGGAAAAGTGCACATACTAGATATGCACTTCGAAGAACTCCTCGCGAGACCAGTGCGGAGAGCTGAAGACCTACCCAGGTTTCCCGTGAGTAGTGCTGGGCACGTCAGGTGGGGTACCCGGCTTTAGTTATCAGTCAGGTGCGCTACGTGGGAGTTCCAGCGTGGTCATCTGGCTGCGGTTGCGTCACAAGCGCTTTGGATGGGAGTCGGGTGGGCAGGGAATTGGTTGAATTGTTTTGTACCCGGTAATTCCTTTCAGTGGGCGGGAATTGGGGAAGGCTGGGCTGCACCTTTGTTGTCCCCAGTTGATCTCGTCCGCTGGAGCAATTCCGTGTGATTCCATGTGCAAGTATGAATCTCATTCGTAGAGCCACGGCTCGCCGCTTCGTCACGGTCGTAATCGCAATATTGGCAGCGGGTTTCGCCGTCATACCTAGTTCGCTCGCGGAGCCACCGACCAGCCCGGCACCCCCGGACTCGACCAGCCCATCCATGGCGCCGAGAACGCAACCGATACCCCTTCAACCGGACCAGCAGTCCCGGGTGTATTTCAAGATTCCCGCCGCCAACGAAATGATCCGGCTGCAGACACATTTCACCGTTCCGCCGAAGCCGCCAAGGGTCGGAACAATGTTTCTGTGGCCCGGCCTCGAACCTCGCGAAGGCGGCCGAAACTACTACCCGATCGGCCTCGGCGTCCTACAGCCCGTGCTCACCTGGGGCGACGCCTGCGCCCCCGTCCAGCAGCCCCCCACCTACTCCACCTGGTGGATTTCCGGCCAGTACGTCAACGTCTACTCCCGAGACCCCCGCTACGCCGACTGCCACTCAGGCCGGGCAATGTCCTTGAAGGTCGGTGAGGTCCTCGACATAGACATAGCCCTGGACCAGGCCACCGGCGTGTGGACGCAAACCATTGCCGGACAATCAGGTTCGGTGCGTTACTCCATCAACATGCGCAAGCAGGCTCAGAACATGGCCCTCTTCGCGATCGAACCCTGGGACAACGCGACGATCCCCAACCGCCTGGTCTTCTCCGACACCACAATCACCTTCCAGGACGAAGCCAGGCAAAGCTGCCTCACCCCGGAACTCACCTACACCGGAACCGGCGGCACCATCACCCAGCCCACCACCACGGACGGCAGGCGCTGCCACATCGACACCGTCACCGTGAACACCCCCCGAAGCGCGGCATAACCCCTGCCGACCGTTCGAAGATTGGGTAGTCATGATCAACGGGACATAGTGGCGGCATCGGCCGAGAGCGGCCCGCCATGTCCCGTTGATCATGAATTGTAGACAGACGCCGGAAGTTACGACACAAGCCGACGGTGGGTGAGTGAGCTCGGTCCCTGGTGGCGCAACATGAATGGACTACCGCCGAGATGATGACGATCGATGTCGAGGGTCGCGGGATCGCCGCGGTCGATGTGGACGAGCAGGGGGCTGGGTACGCGGCGGTGCAGGTGCATACTGCGACTGTGACTTCGGCGTCTCGAGTCGGTGTGGGGCGCGGTGTTCGGGTGTTGGTCGAGGTGCAGCGTCGGTTTGGTGGGGTTGCGCCGCGGGCGCTGCTCGGGGCCGAATTCGTTGTGGGAGAAGGGCAGACGACGCTTGTCGAAGTGGGGGTTTCGGGGTTCGAGATGCTCGACGGTGATGATCAGCCGCAGTGCCGGAGTCGCCTGTGGAAGCGTCCGTTCACTGTGGGACTGCCCGTCGATCTTGCGGACGCGGTGGTGCAGGGGCTGGCAATCGAATCTGGTGCCGCGCTGCCGCCCGGTGTGTTGCGCGTCGACCGGGCCGGGTTCGACATGGTGAATTCTGCGAGCCCGGTTTTCAACCAGGCCGCGTCACTGCTGCGCATCGCTTTGGCGGCGAAACTGCACGATGCCGACCCTGAGCCGCTGCTCCGGGCCGCCATGTAGAACTGGTAGTTACGCGGAGCCTCAGTTGTGGTGGCCTAGGTCTGGCAGGGTTTCCTGCGGCAGGGCGGGGCGGTGGTTGTCCAGCCAGAATCCGTAGTCCTGCAGGTAGGTTTCGAGGCCGGTGTTCAGGTAGTGGCGGTAGGTGCGGAGGCCTTGGGCGGCTTCGCGTTCGGCTCCGTTGTTGCTGGATGACCAGGTGCGGTGAGCTTTGTCGATCCACTCGGTGAGGCGGGCGCGGTCGGCCCACCAGGTGCGGATCAGTTCCAGGTTCCAGTGGTTGTCGCCGTCGCAGGCGTAACCGCGGAAGGGGTCGGTCCACGCCGCGGACAACACCGACTGCACCTGGGATGCGTTCTGTGGTTGACGGAATACCACCTCGCTGCCGAAGTCGTCTTGGTAAACGATGTGGTCCGGCGCGACCGAGCGGCCCGCCCAGCAGTTGTCGGTCTCGGCGCCGTAGATCGGACCTGGCACGTTGCGCCAATCCCGGTTCTCCCAGGTGCCGCGGAGGTAGTCATCCGGGGGACCGAGCAGTCTGCCGTCATCGAAGCCCACGTTCGTCAGCGTTGCCGAGGTTCGGACAGTTGGCAGTGGATCCCAGTACACGGCCTTACCGTAGCGGCCCAGGCGGCACTGCTGGTCGGAGCAGTCCCGGGTACGCGGGGTTCTCAGGTACGTGAGCTGGTGTCGCTCAGGTTCTTTAAACTACCCTATTGCGATGTTTTATAGGGAAGTTTAGAGTCGTTTAGTGACTGATCGCCTGTATTCAGTGGAGCAGGTCGCCGAACGGCTCGGCCTGCATGTCCGCACGATCCGTAATTACGTGCGGGATGGGCGGCTCAACGCTGTCCGGATCGGTAAGCAGTACCGGATCGCGCACGAGGATCTGGAGGCGTTCACCGGACGCCCGGTGCCCGCACCGGTGCGCGAAGCGGTCGGGCGGCGGCGGCACACGGAGGTGTCGAGCATCGTTCAGGTGGAGGCGATCAGTGCCGAGATGGCCGACCGCGTGACCAGCCTGCTGATGGGCGCGGCCAACACCCGCTCGGCGGCGGATGAGCCGCTGCGCGTCGAGACGATGTACGACCCGGAGCGGGCCCGCATGAAGGTCATTGTCCTTGGCGGCCTTGCCGATACGGCTCGGCTGTTCGATTACCTGGAAGGGGTGCTCGCGTCATGAGTGAGCAAGACACTGTGCGTGGGGGAGGTGGCGACCTGACCACGATTTACAAGTCCGAAAGCGGTGCGGCAAAGGTCCGCCGACGGTACGAGGAGCTGCTGGCGGAATGGCCCGTACCCGCTGAACACCTGCGCGTGCCGACTCGGGAAGGGGAGACGTTCGTGGTCGCCTCCGGCCCGAAAGGCGCACCGCCCCTGGTGTTGCTGCACGGTTCGGGCGCGAAGACGTCGATGTGGCGCGGCGAGGTCGCTTCCTGGGCAACGCATTTCCGTGTCTACGCCGTCGACATCATCGGCGAGCCGGGCGCCAGCGCGCCGTCGCGTCCGCCGCTGGACTCCGATCGGATCGCACTGTGGTTCGACGATGTGCTGGAAGGTCTTGGCCTCAGCACCATTTCGGTCGCGGCGGCGTCGCTCGGTGGCTGGGTGGCGCTGGACTACGCCATCCGCAGGTCGGGGCGGATAACGCGGCTCGCGCTGCTGTGCCCCGCCGGTATCGGTGCGCAGAAGTTCGGCTTCCTGCCGAAAGCCTTGTTCCTGCGTCTGTTCGGACATCGCGGCGTGCGGCACACCGCGCGCTTGGTGACCGGCCTCGACATGCCGTTGGCTGCGCCAGTTCTCGATGATGTGGTTCTGACCTTCACGCAATACAAGCCGCGCACCGAGCGACTGCCCGTATTCTCCGGCGATGCGTTGCGCGGACTGACCATGCCGATGCTGGTGATCGTCGGCGCCCGCGACGTCATGCTCGACTCCGCGGCGACCGCCGAGCGCGTCCGCGGGTGCGTCCCGAACGCCACGGTGCACGTACTGCCCGACGTCGGCCACGCGATCCTCGGCCAATCCGACCCGGTGTTGATCTTCCTCCGCGACGGGCAGCCCACCCGCTAGCCGACCAGGCAGCGCTGCGCACGAATCATCATCCGACACAGGGATTCATCGGCGAGCCCTTGCGCGGCAAGATAGTTCGTGCGCAGCAGTTGACCGAGGCCGTCCCGCTGTCATGTGACGGTGCGGCGCTGTGCGCGGTTGTCCGTCTGCGCATGGTTCGTTGGAAACCATTACGCCGGTCAGGAATTCGCGCACGGCAGTCGGCCGACACGGTGGCCATCGCGTAATCGCACGCCGCGCGCGGATTGTCCGGCTGCGCATGAAATGGCTGGCAATTCGTTGCGCGGCGGGCCAATTCGTGCGCGGTTGGTGCACGTGGTGCTCGAGGTCACGCCTGCGATTCTTGGGCACGCTGACAGCGTGCCGCAGTTCTGCACGGTGAGTGAGCCGCTGATGTGGTCCCACGACTGACTTGGTAATCGCTCGCGCCGTGCAGTGCGTGCACGGGTGTCTGGTCGCGGATGGGTTCGCTCGAAACCAGCACGCGGTAAAGCATTCGCGTGCGCGGCAGTCGGTCGAGATAGCGGCCGTCGCGTAATCGCACGCCGCGCGCGGCGTGGCCAGATGCGCGTGAAGTACCTGGTAACCCAGCACGCGGTAAAGCATTCGCGTGCGCGGCAGTCGGTCGACATGGCGGCCGTCGCGTAATCGCACGCCGCGCACGGTTTGCTCAGATGCGCATGAAGCAGCTGGTAACTCAGTGCGCGGCAGGCTAACTCGTGCGCGGGCGGACGGTGGGCGCAGGGTGCGCAGTAAGCCTGCTGGCGTGAGTTGCGCGGCAGGCTTACTCGTGCGCAGACGGATGGTGCAGACGGGTCGATGGATGCGCGGCAGCCCGGCCAGCGCAGCTGCCACTCGCTCGATGGGAGGGTGGCAGCCGCGCTATCGCTATCGGATGGGCGGGTCAGTTCAGCGGTGAGCCGAACCAGCGGGTCAGCGCGTCTCGCAGGCGATCCGAGTCGGCTGGGTCGACTCCGTCGGACGCCCACGCGACGTACCCGTCCGGCCTGATCAGCAGCGCCGCGGCAGGTGCGTCGGCGCTGGTTGCTGGGACGGTGTCGACTCGATCGCGCCAACCTGCCGCGATCTCGGTGTACGTCGCGTCGTCGGCAAGCGTGAGCAGTACCGGCCGCGCCTTGCGCAGCAACTCGGCGACTCGCTTTGTCCCGTCCGAGGTTTCGAGAGTGAGATCGGGGACCATACGCCCGGCGAGCGGGTGCGGGTCGCCAGTTTCGTAGCGAGTGTCGGACCCGGACATCAATCGTGCGATGTACGCGGTGTTCTCCGGCTGCTCCAGCAGTTCGCCGAGCAGCGTGCGCATCGCGGTGACCTCGGGGCCGGGGGCGAAGAGGGCGGTTTGGGCGAGTGAACTCATCATCACGCGAACGCCGACCGGATGGCGTTCTGCGTGATAGGTGTCCAGCAATCCCGCTGGGGCCCAACCGTTTATCGCCGCGGCGAGCTTCCAGCCCAGGTTCGCCGCGTCTTGCAGCCCGAGATTGAGTCCCGGCCCACCCATCCCGGAATGCACGTGCGCGGCATCGCCGACGAGGAACACATTGCCCTCCCGATAACGCTCCGCCTGTCGAGTGTTCTGATTGTCGATGCGGCGCAGCGCATGTGGGCCCGGACCGCGCGGAGCCTCCATCGGCAGGTCGACGCCAAGCACCCGCCGCACGCTCATACGCAGTTCCTCGATGGTCATCGGTGTCCCCTCGGGCACTGGTTCGCCACCGAACTCCACGCTCGCGATGAGTGGCCGACCCGGATCCATCTCGGCGAAAACGAACCCGCCGCGCTCTAGTCGGTTGTGCCCGAACGGAAGTCGCCCGAATCCTGGAATCTCGATACCGCCGTCGCCGGTCCGCAGCTCGTCGGGTAGCCAGACGTGCCCCATTCGCCCGATGCTGTCGGTCGCGGTGTAGCCGGGGAATTCGATGCCGACCTGTTTGCGCACGAAGCTCTTGCCGCCGTCGGCGCCGATCAGATACCGCGCGCCGAGGCGGTAGTCGCCGTCGGGTCCGGCCACGGTGATCTCGACGCCGTCGTCCTGCTGGCGCAGCCCGGTGAGGCGGTGCCCCCATCGAATGTCTACCCCTAACCCGACCGTCCACTTCTCCAGCAGCCGAACGAGTTTCGGCTGCGGAATGCCGAGCAAGGCCATCGGATTGTCGGCCAGCTCGGCGAGCGACAGCGTCAGCCCGCTGAAGAAGTAGGCGGGCAGCGGCTGCGGCGCGCCGGACGCACCGCCGAACTCGTGGTAGAGCCCGCGCATGTCCAGCAGCCGAACCACCTGGCCGACAAGGCCGTTCGCCTTCGGCTGAGTGCTGGGCGCGGGTAGTTCGTCCACCACGATGGCGTGGACCCCGGCCAGTGCGAGTTCGCCGGCGAGCATCAGCCCGTTCGGTCCGGCACCGGAAATGACTACGTCGACAGAGTTTTCAGGCACGGCGAATACACCTCTTGTTCGATGGTGGGTTTTGGTGCGGTGTGAGCGGCGCTGAGTCAGCGCGGAGGTTCGGGTAGCCCCGCGGCCACTTCGGCGAGGGCGCGACGGAACAGGGTGGTGATGTGGACCGGCGGATCGGCATTGGCGTACGCCACCATGACCGCTTCGGCGATGGTGGCGATCGTGCCGGTGACCAGGCGCGGATAGATATCGCGCAGCGGGTCGGTGCCGGTGCGTTCGGCGATCAGCTCGAGCCAATCGTCGGAGATCTCTTTGGACATGGCGTGCCGCAGCTCCGGCGCGTTGAACAGCTTCCGGATCTCGGCCAGTTGCTGCGGACTCGGCAGGGTGAACTGGGTGCCATCGTCCTCCAGCGGCTCGAGCATCGCGGCGGTGAGCGCGGTCCAGAGCGGTTCATCGGCCGGACGATCCCGGAATATCGCGAGACTGCGCCGGATGCGCATTGACTGCCGGTAGACGATCGCGTCGTGCTTGCCGGTGAAGTAGTTGTTGAACGTGCGCACCGATACCCCGGCGCGCGCCGCGATGTCCTCGCGGGTGACGTTCTCCATGCCACGCTCGAAGGCGAGTTCCAGCGCCGCGGTGCTCAACGCCATGCGGGTGTCGAGCTTCTTGCGTTCGCGCAGTCCGAGCACTTCTTCATCCGGCATGACCAAAGACTACCGAAAAAACGTGCCCGGTGGGCAAGTTTTCCCACCGGGCAAGATTCGGAACAGTGCAGGGCGAGGTCAGCGCCGAAAATGAATCAGAAGACCGGACCGGTGTACTTCTCGCCCGGCCCCTTGCCCGGTTCATCCGGATGCGCCGACGACTCCCGGAACGCGCGCTGCAACGACTGCAACCCCTCCCGAATCGGCCCCGCGTGCGGCCCGAGGTACTCGACGGAAGCCGTGACCAGCCCGGCCAGCGCGGTGATCACTCGGCGCGCCTCGTCCAGATCGCGCCGCGTGCTGGTCTCCGGATCCTCGTCCGCGAGCCCGAGCTTCTCCGCCGCCGAACTCATCAGCATCACCGCGGCCCGGCTGATCACCTCGACCGCGGGGATGTCGGCCAGTTCGCGCACGGAGTTGTCGAGCTCTTCTGTCATGCTCATCAGGCTAGCGACGCGACCTCCGGCCACTGGAGTCGGCCGAGTTCGACGCGCGGTCGCCGGGCCGATTCGGCGATAGCCGAACGCAATGTTAGACTTTTCGCTGACGACCGCCCCTGGTTGTGTCTTCTTCCAAGATTTCGAGCCTGGGGCTGATAAGTGGAGCCCGACTCCCACCGTTGCCGACGAGCGATCGTCAGGTCAAACGGTCCGGTCACCCGCCTTCTCGAAGGCGGGTTTCTTGTGCCGGGGTTCTCTCGCGAGAGCCACGCACAAGATCGCACGCCAGGCTTTGGCATGCGCTGATCGGTCGACTCGGGCCCCGAAGCGGAATACCGCTCCGGGGCTTTCGTGTTGAAAAGGGGTTGCAGTTATTGCGTGCGGTCGTCCTGACGACACCGCTTGACCTAGGAGGCCCCATCAGCACTGAGACCCGCATCAACGATCGCATCCGTGTTCCCGAGGTCCGGCTCATCGGACCCAGCGGCGAGCAGGTTGGGATCGTGCGTGTTGAAGATGCACTACGCGTCGCCATGGAGGCAGATCTCGATCTCGTCGAGGTCGCTCCGGATGCACGTCCGCCGGTCTGCAAGATCATGGACTACGGCAAGTTCAAGTACGAGACGGCGCAGAAGGCGCGCGAGTCTCGGAAGAACCAGGTGCAGACCGTGATCAAGGAGCAGAAGCTCCGCCCGAAGATCGACGACCACGACTACGCGACCAAGAGGGGCCATGTCATGCGCTTCCTCGAGGCCGGGTCGAAGGTCAAGGTCACCATCATGTTCCGTGGACGTGAGCAGTCCAGGCCCGAACTGGGCTACCGACTGCTGCAGCGTCTCGCGGCGGACGTGGCTGACTTGGGGTTCGTCGAAACCTCGGCCAAGCAGGACGGTCGCAACATGACCATGGTCCTCGCGCCCCACAAGGGTGCGAAGACGCGTGTGAAGGCACAGCAGGAGTCCGCAGCTCCGCGGCAGCAGCAGCCCGCTGCGCAGCCGAGCCCCGCGCCCGCTGAGGCCGTCGCCGCAGACAGCACGCCCGCCGCGGCTCCGGCCGAGCAGGCCGACCCGCCGCAGTAATACCGATAAGAGCCGGCGGTCCGCAAGGGCCGCCGGGACGAGACAGATAGAGGAATCCATGCCGAAGATGAAGAGCCACAGCGGCGCCTCGAAGCGATTCAAGGTGTCGGGCCGAGGCAAGCTGCTTCGCCAGCAGGCGAACCGTCGCCACCTGCTCGAGCACAAGTCGTCCCGCCGGACTCGTCGTCTGGATGGCACGGAGGCCGTCGCGTCCGTCGACGTCCCGCGCGTGAAGAGGCTGCTCGGTCTCTGAGAGACCTACCCGTAGCGATTGCTTGCAGATCGCTCGAAAGGGCCAGCGATTGCTTGCCGGTCGCTCGAAAGAGCCCGTAAGCAAACCGCGTTCCGGATTCCGGACGCCGACCAACTGACAAACTCCGGGTGCCCGCATGCGCCCCCTAGATCGACAAAGGACTGACCCATGGCACGCGTCAAAAGGGCCGTCAACGCTCAGAAGAAGCGTCGTTCCATCCTCGAGGCCTCCAAGGGCTACCGCGGCCAGCGTTCGCGCCTGTACCGCAAGGCCAAGGAACAGCAGCTGCACTCGCTCACCTACGCGTACCGGGACCGCCGGGCGCGCAAGGGTGACTTCCGCAAGCTGTGGATCGCCCGCATCAACGCCGCGGCGCGTCTGAACGACATCACCTACAACCGTTTCATCCAGGGCCTGAAGGCCGCGGGTGTCGAGGTGGATCGCAAGATCCTCGCCGAGCTCGCCGTCTCCGACGCCGATGCGTTCGCCGGTCTCGTCGCGATCGCCAAGGCCGCCCTGCCGCAGGACGTCAACGCGCCTGCCGCGTAAGTCACCGGGTGACAAGCGAATATCTTTCGGAACGACCCGTGGAAGCGCTCTCGGAGCGCAATCCACGGGTCGTTTCCGCTGTCAAGCTGCAGCGCGGTGCACAGCGCCGGAAGACCGGGCTGTTCCTCGCCGAAGGCGCCAATTCCGTTGCCGCCGCGCTGGATACCGGGCGGGTGCAGGAGCTGTTCTACTCCGCCGGTGCCGCGGCCCGCGAGCACGAGCTGGTCGCAGGCGCCGCCGGGATGGGCGTGCGCACCACGCTCGTCAGCGACCGCGCCGCTCAGCAGCTCGGTGAAACCGTCACCGCGCCGGGGCTTGTCGCGGTGTGCGAACTGATCGACGTGCCGTTGGCCGACGTGCTCGCCGCGCAGCCGCGGATGCTCGCCGTACCGGTCGAGATGGCCGAGCCCGGCAACGCCGGAACCTTGATCCGCGTCGCCGATTCGGTCGGTGTCGACGGGGTGGTGCTGGCCGGTGACTCGGTCGACCCGCACAACGGCAAATGCGTGCGTGCCAGCGCGGGCAGCCTGTTCCACGTCCCGATCGCCCGGCACCGCGACGTCGGCGAAACACTGGACGCCCTCGCGGCGGCTGGCATCACCATCCTGGCGACCGCCGCGAACGGCGAAATCGACCTCGACGACGCCGACGAACTCTTCGCCGGACCGGTCGCCTGGCTGTTCGGCAACGAGGCGCACGGCCTGGATCCCGCAGTCGCGCAGCGCGCCGACCACCGCATCCGCATCCCGATCCGCGGCCGCGCGGAAAGCCTGAACCTGGCCACCGCGGCAGCCATCTGCCTGTACGCGAATTCGCGCGTGCGCTACGCGTGACCGGCGTCGCACCGGCACCATCGATATCCAGCGCAATCGGGTTGCCACCCGTAGACCGGGAATCCGCGTGAATCGGATAAGACGCATCCAATAGGATTCCACCAGCAGCAATGTGGGTAGGGAACGAGCCGTACCCGCGAACCGATCCCCAGGGGAGAGTCGAACCATCGTGGCCGACGACAACGACGCAGTCGAGCAGAACGCGACGCTGACCGAGGAGGCACTGGCCGCCGCCGCGGCGGCCGCCGAGAAGGCGTTCGCCGCTGCCGCCGACCTGGATGCGCTCGCGGTCGCGAAAACCGAGCACCTCGGCGGCAAGGCCGCGCTCGCGCTGGCCCAGCGCGCACTGGGCAGCATCCCCAAGACGGAGAAGGCCGACGCCGGTAAGCGGGTCAATGTCGCGCGCGCCCGGGTGTCCGAGGCGTTCGACGCCCGCCGCGCGGCGCTGCTCGCCGAGCGTGACGCGGCGGTACTGGTCGCCGAGACGATCGACGTGACGCTGCCCGCCTGCAGGCACCCGTTCGGCGCCCGGCATCCGATCACCGTCATCTCCGAGCAGGTCGCCGACGTGTTCGTGGGGATGGGCTGGGAGGTCGCCGAGGGTCCCGAGGTGGAGACCGAACACTTCAACTTCGACGCGCTCAACTTCCTGCCCGACCACCCGGCCCGCACCATGCAGGACACCTTCCACATCGCGCCCGAAGGCTCGCGCCAGGTGCTGCGCACGCACACCTCCCCGGTGCAGGTGCGCTCGCTGCTGTCCCGCGAGCTGCCGATCTACGTGGTCTGCCCCGGCCGCACCTTCCGCACCGACGAGCTCGACGCCACGCACACCCCGGTGTTCTCCCAGGTGGAGGGGCTGGCCGTGGACAAGGGCCTGACCATGGCGCACCTGCGCGGCACCCTGGACGCGTTCGCGCGGGCGCTGTTCGGTCCCGAGACGCGAACCAGGATGCGCCCCAACTACTTTCCGTTCACCGAACCCTCCGCCGAGGTCGACGTCTGGTTCGCGGACAAGAAGGGCGGCGCGGGCTGGGTCGAGTGGGGCGGCTGCGGCATGGTGAACCCGAAGGTGCTGATCGCCAGCGGGATCGATCCCGAGGTGTACAGCGGGTTCGCGTTCGGCATGGGCCTGGAGCGGACGCTGCAGTTCCGCAACGGCATCCCGGACATGCGGGACATCGTCGAGGGCGATGTGCGTTTCACGCTGCCCTTCGGCATCCGGTCCTGACCCCACCCTTCGATCGAGAGAGCGAAACGTCAAGTGCGAGTAGCGCAGTCCTGGCTGACCGACATCATCCAGCGCACCAACCCCGACTGGTCGGTGACGCCGGAGGAACTCGACGCGGGCTTCGTCCGGGTCGGACTGGAAGTCGAAGAGGTCGACAAGCTCGAGCGGATCTCCGGCGACATCGACAAGCCGCTGGTCGTCGGCCGCGTCGCCGAGATCACCGAGCTGACCGAGTTCAAGAAGCCGATCCGGTTCTGCAAAGTCGACGTCGGCAATCCTGATCTTCAGGAAATTGTCTGCGGCGCAACGAACTTCGCCGTCGGCGATCTCGTCGTCGTGGTGCTGCCCGGCGGCGTGCTGCCCGGTGGATTCGCCATCTCCTCGCGCAAGACCTACGGGCACGTCTCCAACGGCATGATCTGCTCGGTCGCCGAACTCGGCATCGGCAAGGATCACGCGGGCATCCTGGTGCTGGAGCCGGGCACCGCCGAGCCGGGCGCGGACGCGAACGAGCTGCTCGGCCTGGACGATACGATCATCGAGCTGAGCATCACCCCGGACCGCGGCTACTGCTTCTCGATGCGCGGCCTGGCCCGTGAACTGTGCTGCGGGTTCGACCTGGACTACGCCGATCCCGCCGTGCGCACCCTGCCGGACGACGAGCAGGACGCCTGGTCGATCCGCCTCGAACCCGACGCCAAGTGCACCCGCTTCGCCGCGCGCCGAGTCACCGGCCTTGATCCGAACGCGGTGAGCCCCTGGTGGTTACAGCGCAGGCTGCTGCTCGCCGGCGTGCGCCCGATCTCCCCGGCCGTCGACGTCACCAACTACGTCATGCTCGAACTGGGCCAGCCGCTGCACGCCTTCGACGCCGCCAAGGTGAACGGCGACCTGGTCGTGCGCACCGCCGATAAGGGCGAGACGCTGCGCACCCTCGACGAGGTCGAGCGCACCCTCGACGCCGACGACGTGGTGATCGCCGACGACTCCGGCGTCGTCTCGCTGGCCGGCGTGATGGGCGGCGCGACCACCGAGGTCGGCGCCGACTCGACCGACATCCTGCTGGAAGCCGCCACCTGGAACCCGCTGCTCGTCTACCGGACCTCGCGCAGGCACAAGCTGGTCTCCGAGGCGGGCAAGCGGTACGAGCGGGTGGTCGACCCGGAGATCAACGTGATCGCGCTCGACCGCGCCGCCACCCTGCTCGCCGAGATCGCCGGTGGCACTGTCGAACCCGCGCTCACCGATGTCCGCGTCCCGGTGCCGTCCGCGCCGCCGATCCGGATGGATATCGACCGAGCCGACCGGGTCGCAGGTGTCGTCTACCCGACCGGCACCTCCGCGCGCCGCTTGGCCCAGATCGGCTGCACCGTCGAGGTCGCCGTCGACGAGACCACCGGGCACGGTCAGCTCGCGGTCACCCCGCCGAGCTGGCGGCCGGACCTCGCGCAGCCCGCGGACCTGGTCGAAGAGGTACTGCGGCTGGAGGGGCTCGAGCAGATCCCGTCCGTGCTGCCCACCGCGCCCGCCGGGCGTGGTCTCACCGCCACTCAGCGGCGTCGCCGCGCGGTCGGCCGGGCGCTGGCGCTGGCCGGTGCCGTCGAGGTGCCCGCGTCGATCTTCATGTCCGGCAACGTCTTCGACACTTGGGGCCTGGACGCCGACGACCCGCGCCGGAACACCACCCGGGTGCTGAACCCCCTGGACGCCGAGCGCGCAGAGCTGGCCACCACTCTGCTGCCCGCACTGCTGGAAGTGGCCGCCCGCAACATCTCTCGCGGCGCCCGCGACCTCACCATCTACGGCATCGCGCAGGTGGTGCTGCCCGGCGACAACGTCCACCCGGTCGACGCACTGCCGGTCGACCGTCGGCCCACCGACGACCAGATCGCCGATCTGCTCGATTCGCTGCCCGCCCAGCCCGTGCACGTCGCGGCCGTCCTCACCGGCCGCCGCGAACCGCGTGGGCCGTGGGGGCCGGGCCGCCAGGCCGAGGCCGCCGACGCGTTCGCGCTGGCCGACGCGGTGGCCGACGCGGCGGGCGTGACGCTCGAACGCCGCCCCGCCGCCCACCTGCCGTGGCATCCGGGTCGCTGCGCCGAACTGGTGGTTGACGGCAACGTTGTCGGCTACGCGGGCGAACTGCACCCCGCCGTGCTGGAACGTTCCGGCTTGCCCCCGCGCACCTGCGCCGTCGAACTCGACCTCGACGCCCTGCCGCTGCTCGAATCCTACCCAGCCCCAACGATTTCCCCGTTCCCGGCGGTGCTGCAGGACGTCTCGGTCAGCGTCGAGAAGACCATCCCCGCAGCCTCCGTGGAATCGGCCCTGCGCACCGGCGGCGGCGAGCTCCTCGAAGACATCGCCCTGTTCGACGTCTACGAGGGCACCCAGGCAGGCGAGGGCCGCAAGTCCCTCACCTACGCCCTGCGCTTCCGCGCCACCGACCGCACACTCACCGAGGACGAAGCGAGCGCCGCCCGCGACGCCGCAGTAGCCGCCGCAGCGGATGCGGTAGGCGCGGTCCTGCGCGGATAATCGCCCGCCGCGCACGAATTAGTCTGCCGCGCACGAAATTATAGGCGATTTCGTGCGCGGCAGCATGGGACGTGCGCGGCAGGAGGTGGGGTGTGGCCTACACGGCATCAGGCCCGGAAGCGGAGGCTTCCGGGCCTGATTCAGGTAGCGGGTTGGTTAGCTCGTCTTCTTGCACGCCTCGTCGAGGGCCGACATGGCGTTCTGCAGCTCCTGGTCGTTGAGCACGCCACCGAGTTCCGCGTCCGGTGCCGAGGCCGCCTTGTTCATGTAGGGCACGGCGCCCGAGATCGCGGTCTTCACCGCGCCCTCATCGGCATTGGCAGCGGCGGCGTCCAACTTCCCGGCGGCGGTGCCGAACGCAGCCTTCACCTCGGTCGCCGCTCCGGCACCGCTGGCGTTGGACGCGTTGATCCCGGCGGTCAGCTCGTTCGCCGCCGCGCTGACGGACGCACACGTGTCCGCATCGCTGACGGCACCTGCGGGTCCAGCGGCGGCGGTGAAGCCGGCGAGCGCCGCCACGAGAGTCACAGTCGCGAGAATCGTTGTCCGCATAGAAGAAGTTCCCTTTCGTCGGTTGACAATCCCCGCCCTGTATACCCGTTCCGACAGCGCCCGAAGCGGCCCGTTTTCCGGCGAGTCGCGGAGCAGGACGGTCGTGCAATTCGGTCAGGCAGGTTCGGGGAGCACCCGCTGATCGGCCACCGACGTGCGCTCGACCGCAGGTTTCTTGGTGGCGGTAGCGACCATCGCGGCACCCGCCGCGAGGACCGGAACCGCGTATCCGGACATCGCGGCGAACCCCAGCGAAGTCCACATCGCCAGCATGAATATCAAGAGCAGTCCCGTGGTGTACGCAGCCGTGATTCGGGGGACCACTCCGACAACGAGCGCCGCGCCGAGCACGAGTTCGAGAATCGTCGCCACGATCGCGACGGGGGAGGCGAGTTCGCTGACGAACGTGGGCAACAACGTTCGCGTGTAGTCGACGAAGGCGTCGAACGATCCCCAGGAGACACCTGCGTCGCCAGGTGCGCCGACGAGCCCGAAGCGGTCGGCCACCGATCCGAGCAGCAGCAGTCCGAGCACGACTCGCACGACGATGCGCATCACGTGGAAGCGGCCGAGCGTCACAGCGTGAATCGCCACGATCGCGACGGCGGTCGCGGTGATCCAGCCGAGCGATCCGTCGAAGAACAGCAGCCAGCCCAGTTCGGTGATCAGTGCGGCGCAGGCAAAACCCACGCCTTACTAATCCGTTGGTCGATCGACCGGCGCCACTGGGAAACCTGCTGTCCGCAGCGGCGCGGACCTTGGCGGCCGAACTGGACGCGGGCATCGCCGCGGCCGGATTCGATGACGTGCGCGCGGCACACGCCCCGGTCTTCCAGCTGATCGAACCGGACGGCACCCGGCTGACCGCCCTCGCCGAGCGAGCCGGAATGACCAAGCAGGCGATGGGCGAGCTGGTGCGCCACCTCGAAGGGCGCGGTTACGTGGAGGTCGACGTCGATCCGGCCGATCGACGGGCCAAGCTTGTCCGCCTGACCACGCGCGGCTGGGCCGTCGTCGACGCGGGCGTCGCGGTGGTCGAGCGTTTCGATCGACACCTGGACAAGGTTGTCGGCGCGGACGAGGTGGCCCGGCTGCGCGGCGCGCTGCTGGGCATAATCGGCGGCGCGGGCTCCAGCTACGCAACCGAAGCGCAGCGCGCGAGAGTCATGCGGGTCGAGTGACCAAAAGGGCCCGGGGAGGGGTAAGAACGACATCATGCGACACCCGGCCAGTCCGATACTGAACGCGTTGACCTATCTGCCGGATCGGCAGATCCTGCAGACGCCCGCCATCCTCGGCATGCGATACACCGATCTGTCGATCAGCACGGCAGACGGGGAGACACTGCACGGCTGGTGGGTGCAGGCGCCGAAGTCGATCGGGCACATTCTGTTCGCGCACGGCAACGCGGGCAATATCGGCGATCGGGTCGCCTTGTTCGCGCTGCTCGTCGAGGCCGGGTTCGATGTGCTCGCGTTCGACTATCGCGGCTACGGGCAGAGCACCGGGCGACCCACCGAGCACGGCACCTACCTGGACGCGCGGGCGGCCCGGCGCGTGCTGCTCGAACAATCCGGTGTCGATCCGAATCGGGTTCTCTACCTGGGGAAGTCGCTGGGCGGCGGCGTCATGCTCGAACTCGCTCTCGCGCATCCGCCCGCCGGACTGATGCTGATGTCGACCTTCTCCGGCCTGCGCGACGCCGCCAGATCCGTCTATCCGTTCCTGCCGCGGCCCTTCGTCCCCGACGCGTACCCGAGCGAAAAGCGGATCCGCAGCCTGCGCGCCCCGGTGCTGATCATGCACGGCGACCAGGACGAACTCCTGCCGCTACGGCACGCCGAACGCCTGTATGCCGCCGCCCGCGAACCGAAACAGCTGAAGGTTTTCCCGGGCGCGGGCCACAACGATCTGATCATGGTGGGCGGCTCGACGTGGTTCGAGCTGGTGCGTGACTGGGCCGGTGCCATCGTCGGGCCTGCGTAGCCTGGTGATATGACTGAAAACAGCGAGATCGCGGCCCGTTTGGCGGCGCTGCCGGACGGTGAATTGGTCGGCGTGCTGCTGGTCGCCACCGCCGAGCGCCCCGGATTCGAGGTCGTGCACGCCGCCCTGCTAGGGCTCCTCGAAACCGGTAATGCGACCACGGTCGGCGGTGTGACTCCTACCACGATGCCCACGTCGGTGCATGACGCGCCGCCGCTGCACGACGTATCCGGCCAGGTCGGGGGCACCTCTGCGGTACCCGCGGTACCGGTACCGCCGACCGGTATCCCGGCACCGACTGAGACAGGTGGATATTCAACTTCCGGTGTCCCTACTTGGGGGTCAGTTCGCGATAAGGTCGAGCAGCGCTTCGGCACCGCACAGGGGATGGGCGAGCTCGATCAGCAGACCCCGGCGGGCCGCAGCGCTGACGAGCAATGGGACGCGCGTGAGAAGGCGGCGCGTGAACGCCTGGATCAGATACGGAAGTCGTTGCGCGGCAACGATTCCGAAACACAGGGGCCGTAATCTGGCCGGGCGCACCGTACTACGACTGTGATGGGTGGAAACACGATGACGGAGCCGCGCGAGATTGCTGAACGGCTACTCGATGCCCAAGTGGAATTCGTGCTCGCCGAGGTCACCGGCGACCGGTTCGCGGAGGTGGTCGCCCGCGATGTCGAGTCGGTGCTGGGTGTCGCGGACACCTTGATCTTCCGCGACATCGTCGAGATCGATCAGGCCAAGCAGGCCGTCGCGACCATCATCGACCTGATCGGCGGCAGCCCGGTCATCGCCGACATGGTGGGTGTTTTCGCCGATTCGATCTACGACCACATCGCGAACAACAACGACCACACCCTCGGCCAGGTGGTCGACCGCGAACCGGTCGAGGCGCTGCTGGAGAAGATCTTCGGCATGCACCAGGCGCAGGAGCGCATCCTGGACCGGCTCACCGAGAGCCCGCTGGTCGCCACTGTCGCGTCGAAGTTCGTCGACAAGTTGATCTCCGACTTCATGGAGGCGAACAAGCAAATCGCCGGCAAGATCCCCGGTGTCTCCTCGCTGATCTCCATGGGGCAGTCCGCGGCCAAGACCGCGAAGAAGGCGACCGAGAGCACCTTCATCGGCGACATGGCAGGCAAGGGTGCGGTTTTCGCGCTCAAGCGCACCAACAACGCGATCCGCGAAATGCTGCGCGACGCACCGGTGCACGACGCCGCCATGGAATTCTGGGATCTGCACGCCGACGAGCCGGTCAGCGGCCTGCGCGATTATCTGTCGCAGAAGGACCTGAACGAGTTGGTCTTGATCTGCTACGAAATCGCGGTCACCACTCGGGAGAAGGAATACTTCGGTCTGCTCGTCGACGAATGTGTCGAGGTGTTCTTCACGAAGTACGGCGATTACACCCTGGCGGCCATGCTGCCGGAGCTCGGTCTGTCCGCCGATGACATCGCCACCGAGATCCTGCGCTACGGCCCCGCGGTCATCGAGGGCGCGAAGCGAAACGGCGTGCTGGCCAAGTTGATTCGGGAGCGGCTGGAGCCGTTCTACACCTCCGAGAAGGTACTCGCGATTCTCGGCGGCGAGTAGCCTGTTCCGACGCTTGCTGGGCGGTTGCCGACCATCGGCAGCCCCCGGCGTGCACGGTGCCGTCGCGCCGGGGGAGCGGCCGTCGCTCGAGGTGCGCGGAGGGCAACGACTCGGCTACGATCCGAAGGCATTTCGGGCCGGCGCCCGGATGCCGACTGATCGTCTGCGATGTTTCACCCGACCCCGCTGGGGTTATGAGTTCTCCTACAACCTTGAACCACCTTTCTGTCCCAAACTGGACAGTTGGTAGCAACAGGTTGCAGCGCAGCTTGAAAAGTATGAACAAAGTTCCCTATATGGGGTTCTCGAGTTGACGCCGGACCGGGCATATGGGATTTTGCTCGGAGACTTTCCGTGCGCTCGTCGTGGAGCTGTCACGGCCGGCTTTTCGGAGGAGTAGCAGGTTGGTGCGTTCACGTCTACGGCAACCAAAGCCCGGGGACACACCGGATCTCGTTATAGCGGTTCCTCCGGCGTTGCCCAGTGGGAGAATTTCGGCCATCGTCCGGCCGCGCACCATCGGTGGTCAGCTGACCCGAATTCTGGCGCTCGCGCTGATTTTGGTGCTCGGGTTGCTGGGAGTCACTGTCTTCCGCGAACTTTCGGACTACCGAGAGTCCAACGACACGGTGAAGTCCGTGTCGCTGGCGCTGAATGTGCAGGACCTCACCAACCAGATCCAGCGTGAGCTCGGTCTGAGCAACGGCCTGCTCGGCGGCGACAACCGCCTGCAGCAGCCACTGCTCGACCAGCGCGGCAAGGTCGACGCGGCGCTCGCCGCGATCACCAGCGCCGCCGCCGGTGACGCGCCCGGCGCCGATCAGGTGCGGTCCGCGCTCGGCCAGCTGAATCTGCTGGCGAACACGCGAACGCAGATCGACTCGCGCCGCGTCAGCAGGCAGGTCGTTTTCCAGTTCTACACCGACGGCGTCACCGCGCTGAACCGCCTCGCGCTCGGCCTCGACCAGGCGCGCGACCCGCAGATCCAGCGTGGTCTGCAGGCCTTGTACGCGCTCGGCGCGGCCAAGGAGGAGGTCGACAAGGAGCGAGGCTTCCTCAACGGCGTCTTCACCGCGGGCCGCTTCAACGGCGGTGAGTACGTGCAGTTCATGGAGATTCGCTCCACCAAGCTCGCGGGCTTCACCGCGTTCTCCCGGTACGCGACCAAGAGCCAGCAGGCCAAGCTGGACGCCGCGATGTTGAGCGACAACGCCACCAAGGCGGACCAGTCGGAGACCATCGCGATCGCTTCCAGCGATGGACCGATGGTGCGCGAGGTCGACCCGATGACCTGGTGGACGCAGATGTCCAGCGTCCTCGACGAACAGCGCACCGTGCAGCAGGCCGTCGGCGACGACGTGCAGGCCCGCGCGGACAGCCTCCGCGCTGCCGCCGCGACCAAGCTGATCGCCTTCCTCGTCGTCTCGGCCATCGCCATTGCCGCCATGATCGTGCTGGTGATCACCTCGGTGCGCGCCATCGTGCGCCCGCTGGCCGCGTTGGCCGGCGAGGCCGACGACGTGGCCACCCGCCGCCTGCCTCAGGTCATCGAGGCCTGGTCGCGGGCGGACGACAGCCGACCCGAGGCGCCGATGCCGGTGCTGGCGCCCGCGGGTGCGAGTACCGAAATCGCCGCTGTGGCAGGCGCGCTGGACCGCGTGCAGACCACCGCCTTCGAGCTCGCCTCGCAGCAGGCGCTGGTGCGCCGCAACACCACTGAGTCGATGGCCAACCTGGCCAGGCGCAACCAGAACCTGGTGCGCCGCCAGCTCGGCCTGATCAGTGAGTTCGAACGCGAGGAACTCGATCCCAAGGGTCTGTCCAACCTGTTCGAGCTCGACCACCTGGCCACCCGCATGCGCCGCAACGCCGAAAGCTTGCTGGTGCTCGTCGGTGAGGCGAGCCCGCGTCGATGGGCTCAGCCGATCGCGTTGAGCGACGTGATCCGCGCCGGTCTGTCCGAGGTCGACGACTACCGCCGGGTGGTGCTGCGCCGGGTGGACGATGTGATGATCACCGGCGCGGTGGTCAGCGAGCTCGCGCACATGCTGGCCGAGCTGATCGAGAACGGACTCGCCTTCTCCCCACCGGATCTCGAGGTCGAGATCTACGGACGCCGGGTGCCGCACGGCTACCTGCTGGCCGTCGTCGACCACGGTGTCGGCATGCCGATGGACCAGCTGGCCCAGTCCAACGCCAGGCTGCGCGGTGAACAGGACTTCATCGTCGCGCCGACCCGCTACCTCGGCCACTACGTGGTCGGTCGGCTGGCCGAGCGGCTCGGCATCGACGTCGAGCTGAACGTCTCGCCGGTCAGCGGCATCGTCGCGCGGATGTCACTGCCGCTGGAAATCCTTGTGCAGGAACAGGATCGACGACCCGCCGCGGTGCAGGCCAAGATCTCCGGTACCGGGCTGGAGCGGTCCTGGGGCGCCGACTCGGAGTCGAACAGCGTGCCCGAACTGGAGCCGGCGCCGAACGCCAACGGCGCCATGACTTCTCCCGCCGTGATCCGCGGCAACACCCCGCCGGAGGCGATCCCGCCGAGCCCGCGCGGTCCCGCGCACGCGGCACCACAGGGCGAGCACAATGGTGCGGGCCGTCAAGCCGAGGGTCCATGGACGGCGGGGCAGCGGGCGGTACCGCGCAACGATCAGTACACCGGTCCGCAGCATGCCGCGTCGAGCGCCCCCGCGCCCTCCGCGTACTCCCAGTTCGTGTCCCCGCCAACGGTTTCCACGCCTCCGGCGGCCCCACCGCCGCCGGACAACACGTCGAGTCGGTTGACCGATACCGGTACGTGGCGGCTGCCGGATTCCCCGGACGGCCACTACGGCGTGGCCGAAAGCCTTTACAGCGGCAACGGATCGGCGTCGACTGGATCGGCACCGCGCACCACGCGTAACGGACTTGTCAAGCGCAACAAGAAGTCTCGCACCGCGGGCACAGCGCCGGGCACCGAGCCGCGACGTGACACGAACGGCGCTACGGAACGTCCGGATCGGGCGCCGATTCCGGAACGCTCGCCGGACGAAACCCGTAGCATGCTTTCGTCGTTCCGGGCCGGACACGAGCGCGGCGCCCCGCCGCCGCCGTCGACCACCCGTCCCTATGTCGGTGCCCGCGACCACGACATCCGCACCGACGATCAGGCTCAGACCATCGCAGAGGAGAACCGGTGACCACTCACTTGCCGAGCGCCGACCCGCACACGTTCAACTGGATGCTCGCCAACTTCGTCCGGGAAACCGACGGAGTCCGCGACACCGTGGCGGTCTCCTCGGACGGACTGCTCATCGCGATGTCGGATGGTCTGGACCGCACTTCCGCCGACCGGCTTTCCGCCATGGTGTCCGGTCTGGCCAGCCTCGCCAAGAGTGCGTCGCGCAGTTACTCGTTCGACGGACTCAAACTGATCATGATCGAGATGAAGCGGGGCTTCCTGCTCGTCTCGGCTATGGGTGACGGCAGCTGCCTCGGCGTAATCGCCGATGGCAGTTGCGATGTCGGCCTTGTCGGCTACGAAATGGCCGTGCTGGCCGAACGCGCCGGATCGCTCCTTGATCCGACGTTGATTTCCGAGTTGCGAGAGACGTTGCGAAGATGAGAGATCCTGACCGGCCGAGGCTGCCGGACCCGCGGATGATCCCGATGAATCAGATGTTCGGGTGGTTCGATCCGGACCGCCCCGGCCAACAACAACCACCGGCCGAAGAACTTGTCGACAGTGATGAACAGTTTGTGCGTCCCTTTGTCGTCACCGCGGGGCGCACTACGCCGTTGATGGACGGTTTGCGCATCGAAACACTGGTGCAGGCACCGCCTTCGGCGCTCTCGGCACCGCTGCAATTCGAGCAGCGCACCGTGGTGCAGCTGTGCCAGCAGCCGCATTCCATCGCCGAAATCGGTACCGCGCTGCGCGTTCCGGTCGGTGTCGCGAAGGTCGTCGTGAGCGACCTCGTCGCCGGGGGCTACGCGACGGTGCGCGAGGCCGATCAACTGTCCACAGCTGCCATCGAGAGGATCAGGGACCTTGTACGGGCACTCTGACGTGAACACTCCGCCACCACCGACGATGCCGTCCTCGGTGAAGATCGTGATCAGCGGCGGATTCGGTGTCGGTAAAACAACTTTCATCGGCGCGATCTCCGAGATCGAGCCGCTGGTCACCGAGGCGGCGATGACCGAGGTGGCGATCGGCATCGACGATCCGGGCCGGCGCGCGGAGAAGACGCAGACCACGGTCGCGCTCGACTTCGGCCGAATCACGTTGGACCGCTCGCTGATTCTGTACCTGTTCGGCACGCCTGGCCAGGACCGGTTCGTCTTCCTGTGGGACGACCTGGTCGACGGCGCGCTCGGCGCGGTGATCATGGTGGACACCAGCCGGATCGGCGACTGCTACCCGGTACTGGACTACTTCGAGGAGAAGCAGACGCCATTCGTGGTGGTGGTCAACCGCTTCGACAACGGCATGCACTTCGACCTCGGTGAGGTGCGCGAGGCACTGGAGCTGGACGACTGGATCCCGGTCCTGGAATGCGATGCGCGCGACCGTGAATCGGTCAAGGACGTCCTCGTCGCCCTCCTGGAGCAGGTGCTGTTCCACCGGCTATCGGTGCAGGGTCTGCCTGCCTGACGAGCTCCATCGAACGGGACTTGATGACGGCAGCCGCCGAGAGCGGGCCGGGGTCAGGTCCCGTTCGGCGTCTAGGGTGGCGGGGGTGGGTGAGCAGAAGGAGCGGATGCTCCGCGGGGAGTTGTATCGGGACAATGATCCCGAGTTGGAGGCCGAGCGGGAACGGGCGCAGCGACTGTGCGACGAGTTCAATCGCAGCGAGGCCGCGGATCGTGCGGGGCGCGAAGCGACACTGCGGGAGTTGCTCGGGAAGTTCGGGGAGGGATCGTGGATCAGGCCACGGTTCCAGTGCGACTACGGGTATCTGATCGAAATCGGGACGAACAGCTTCCTGAATTTCGATGCCATCCTGCTGGATTGCGCGCCGATCAGCATCGGCAACGACGTGTCGATCGGCCCGCGCTGCCAGTTGCTGACCGCACTGCACCCGATGGAAGACCACGAGCTGCGCAGACAGCGCTGGGAAACGGCCGCGCCGATCCGGATCGGGAACAACGTGTGGTTCGGGGGAGGCGTGATCGTGTGCCCCGGCGTTACCGTCGGCGACGACACGGTGGTCGGCGCGGGGAGTGTGGTCACCCGAGACCTGCCACCGAAGGTGTTCGCGGCGGGAAATCCGGCACGGGTGATCCGCGAGCTGTAGCCGTGTCATAGCCGATAGTTAGCCTGGGGGCATGTTGCGGACTCTGGCTATCGAGAACTACCGGTCGTTGCGGCAGCTGGCGATGCCGCTGGGGCAGCTCAACGTGGTGACCGGGGCCAATGGCAGCGGCAAGTCCAGCCTGTATCGGACGCTGCGGCTGCTGGCGGACTTCTCCCGCAACGGAGCCATCGCCGCGTTGGCCCGCGAAGGCGGGGTTGCGTCCGCGTTGTGGGCGGGTCAAGGCGGCATGGGCGACGGAACGTCCAAGGGTGACTCGCTTGGCGTGCGGGTCGGGTTCGCCGGGGAAGACTTCGGTTACGCCGCCGAGCTGGGCATGCCGGTGCCCGATGCCACCTCGATGTTCAACCTCGATCCGGTGATCAAAGCCGAGGCGGTCTGGGCCGGGCCGGTGCTGCGCCCTTCCACCTTGCTGGCGGAACGCGGCGGCCCGGTGGTGCGACTACGCGACGACGACGGCGGCTGGGCGATGGTGCCGCACACCCTGCAACCGTTCGACAGCATGCTCAGCGAACTGGCCGACCCGCAGAGCGCGCCGGATCTACTGGTCCTGCGCGAACGCATCCGCTCCTGGCGGTTCTACGACCATCTCCGCACCGACGCCGACGCACCCGCCCGATCGCCACAGGTAGGCACCCGCACGACGGTCCTCGGACACGACGGCGCGGACCTGGCCGCGGCCCTGCAAACCATCCGCGAGATCGGCGACGCGCACATCCTCGCCCAAGCGGTCGACCGTGCGTTCCCCGGCAGCGAGGTCGAAATCATCGACCGCGACGGCAGATTCGAGCTCGCGCTCTACCAGCGCGGCCTGGTGCGTCCGCTGGGCGGCGCCGAACTGTCCGACGGCACCCTGCGCTACCTGCTCCTGGTGGCCGCCCTGCTGACCCCGCGCCCACCCGAACTCCTGGTCCTCAACGAGCCCGAAACCAGCCTGCATCCCGAACTGCTCGCCCCGCTCGCCGAACTCATCGCCACCGTCTCCGAGAACACCCAGGTCGTGGTCGTGACCCACGCGCAACCCCTGGTCACCGCGCTGACGGCGAGCGCGGCGGAACTGCACACCATCGAGCTGGTCAAGGAGAACGGCGCGACCACGATCGCGGGGCAGGGCAGGCTCGACCAACCGCCCTGGTATTGGCCGAAACGCTAGAAAGCCGAGCTACTCGGCTGAGTCACTCGAAACTCGTTGACCCCCTGGACTTCTCAGGGGTCAACTGGTGCGGGTCAACACCGCGATCGGCAGCTTGCGTGACGTGAGTGCCTGGTAGGTCTGGAAATCCGGGTACTGGGCTACCAGCTTGCGCCAGTAGCCGGTGTACTCGGCGGGATCGGTGATCACCCGTGCGATCACCGGCCAGCTTTCCCGGCCGATCCGCGCCTGCCCGCCGCCGGCGGCCACCAGATTGCCCCACCAGGCCGGTGGTTTCGGGTTGCCGCCGTACGACCCGGTGACCAGTAGATCGTCGCCGTCGCGAACCAGCATCAAGATCACCGGGCGCGGCTCGCCCGACTTGCGTCCGGGCACGGTCAGCTGGAATACCGGGCGGCCCATGAACTTTCCGAGCACCGTGCCGTTGAATCGTTGATACACCGCGTTGTGCAGGCGGCTCTGCCAGCGACTGATCGTGGTCAGCCGAGTGCTGCCGAAATGCGCGAATCGGCCGCTGAGCGTGAGCGAGCCCGGGTTGTCGGGTGAGTTCTCGACCATGGTCGTCCTCATCTGCGATGCGGCGCGGTTCGATGGCCCGCGGCGACACGGTGTGGGCGGCGTCGCATACCAACGGGGGCCGGACGGCAATACTGTCTGATCATGGGTGAATCGACGAGCGAAACGCAACACGACGCCATCCGGCCGCTACGCGACGACATCCGATTTCTCGGCGGTGTCCTCGGCGACACCATCCGTGATCACGAGGGTCCCGAGGTGTTCGACCTCATCGAGCGGGTGCGCATCGAGGCCTTCCGGGTGCGTCGGGCCGAGGTCGACCGCAGCGCGGTCGCCGAGATGCTGGACGGCGTCGACATCGCGGTGGCGCTGCCGCTGATCCGCGCGTTCAGCTACTTCGTGCTGCTGGCCAACCTGGCCGAGGACATCCAGCGCGATCGGCGCCGCAAGGCGCACGAGGCGGCCGGTGAGCCGCCGCAGGATTCGTCGCTGGCCGCCACCTATCGCAAGCTCGACGCGGCGGCGCTGAACGGCGCCGAGGTCGCCGACCTGCTGGCCGACGCGCTGGTGTCGCCGGTGATCACCGCCCACCCGACCGAGACCCGCCGCCGTACCGTCTTCGACGGGCAGACCCGGATCACCGAGCTGATGCGGCTGCGGCAGCGTTTCACCGAAACCGAGCGGGAGCGCACCGAATTCGAGCAGCAGATCCGTCGGCAGGTGCTCGGCCTGTGGCGTACCGCGCTGATCCGGTTGCAGCGCTTGCGGATCCAGGACGAGATCTCGGTGGGCCTGCGCTACTACGAGATCACCCTGTTCGACGTGATCCCGGCGATCAATGCCGAGGTGCGCGCGGCGTTGCGCTCGCGCTGGCCCGGCGCCGAACTGCTGCCGCGCCCGATCCTGCGGCCCGGCTCCTGGATCGGCGGCGACCGCGACGGAAACCCTTACGTGACAGCGGATGTGGTGCGCCAGGCCGGACATCAGGCGGCGACCGTCGCCTTCTCCCGGTATCTGCGCGAACTCGTGGAATTGGAAAAGGCGCTGGCCCTTTCGGCGCGGCTCGTTCAAGTGACACCCGAGGTCGCCACCCTCGCCGCCGCCGGATACCCCGATCCGGCCACCCACGCCGACGAACCGTATCGCCGTGCGCTGCACACCATTCGAGGCAGACTGACCGCAACCGCGCAACGGGCGCTCGGTGAAATCCCGCCCGACGGACTCGATGTCGGCGCGGAACCGTACCCGACACCGCAGGCGGTGCTCGACGACCTCGACGCGGTGGACGCCTCGCTGCGTGCCAGCGGCGACGACCTGCTCGCCGACGACCGCCTCGCCGCCCTGCGGCACGCGATCGAGACCTTCGGCTTCCACCTGCAGGGCCTGGACATGCGGCAGAACTCGGAGATCCACGAACAGGTCGTCGCCGAGCTACTGGCCTGGGCCGGTGTGCATTCGGACTACGCGAGCCTGTCCGAACACGAGCGCGTCGAGCTGCTCGCCGAGGAACTGCGCACCCGGCGCCCGCTGCTCGGCCCGCACGCCAAACTGAGCGAGCTGGCCCGTAAAGAGGTCGACATCGTCTGTGCTGCAAGCGATGTCGTGGACACTTTCGGCACCGAAGCGGTACCCAACTACATCATCAGCATGTGCACCTCGGTCAGCGACATGCTGGAGGCGGCGCTGCTGCTGAAGGAGGGTGGGCTGCTCGATCCCGGCGAGCCGGACGGGCCACCGCACTGCTCGGTGGGCATCGTTCCGCTGTTCGAGACGATCGAGGACCTCGGCGCGGGCGCGGCGACACTGGCTGCCGCACTGGATGTTCCGGTGTATCGAGACCTGGTCGTGGCGCGCGGGATGCGTCAAGAAGTGATGCTCGGCTACTCGGATTCGAACAAGGACGGCGGGTACCTGGCCGCGAACTGGGCGCTCTACCGGGCCGAACTCGATCTCGTGGAGGTCGCGCGCAAGTCCGGAATTCGATTGCGGCTCTTCCACGGTCGCGGCGGCACCGTCGGTCGCGGCGGTGGCCGCAGCTACGACGCCATCTTGGCCCAGCCTGCGGGTGCCGTGCGCGGCTCGCTGCGGCTGACCGAGCAGGGCGAGGTGATCGCCGCCAAGTACGCGGAACCCGGTGCGGCCCACCGCAATCTGGAATCGCTCATCGCGGGCACGCTGGAGTCGACGTTGCTCGACGTGGAGGGCCTCGGTGTGGACGCGGAGCCGTCCTACGAGCTGATGGACGAGCTCGCCGACCGGGCCCGCGCGGCGTACTCACGGCTGGTGCACGAAATACCGGGATTCGTCGAGTATTTCCGCCAGTCCACTCCGGTGGCCGAGGTCGGCGATCTGAACATCGGCAGCAGGCCCGCCTCCCGCAAACCGACGAACTCGGTGTCGGACCTGCGCGCCATCCCGTGGGTGATGTCCTGGAGTCAGGCCAGGGTGATGCTGCCCGGCTGGTACGGCACCGGCACCGCGCTGGAGGAATGGATCGGCGGCGACCCCGAACGCCTTGCGACACTGACCGATCTGTATCAGCGCTGGCCGTTCCTGCGCACCGTGCTGTCGAACCTGGCGCAGGTGATGGCCAAGAGCGACCTCGACATCGCCGCCCGCTACGCCGAGCTGGTCGAGGACGCGGCACTGCGGGAGCAGATCTTCGGGATGATCCGCGACGAGCACGCCAGGACCATCCGGATGCACGCCGCGATCACCGGCAACGACCACCTGCTCGCCGACAACCCGTCCCTGGCCGAGTCGATCCACAACCGCTTCCCGTACCTGGAGCCGCTGAACCAGATGCAGGTCGAGCTGCTGCGCAGACTGCGCGCGGGCGATGACTCGGAGCTCGTCAAGCGCGGCATCCTGCTGACGATGAACGGCCTCGCCACCGCACTACGCAACTCCGGCTAAGCCGCACACCTTCAGACGTCGCGCACACCGACTTGCCGCGCTGACACGCGTGCGTGTGTCAGAAGGGGTGCGGCTGCGGCGGGAGCCAATTCGATCGTGCGCTACGTACGAGGACCCCGCTGCAAAGCCGCACGCGTTCTGATGCCCCGCGCACCGACTCGCCGCGCCAACACGCGTGCGTATGTCAAATGGTGTGCGGCTGCGTGAGCCAGGCTCGGCCTCAGGGTTGACGCCGTGCGGCTCAGGCTGCGGAGCGCGCGCGTTCGGCCTGGGTGAGCGTGGTGTCGACGAAGGCTTGCGCGGCGGCGGTCAGCGGTCCGCCGCGGTGTACTAACCACTGCGGCAGTTTCTCCGGCGGATCGAACCGATAGACCGCCGCCCCGGCGCGGACGGCCAGATCGTGCCAGCCGTCGGGCATGAGGCCCGCGCCGATGCCGCGCAGCACCATCGGCAGCACCACGCTGCGGTCGCCGACCTCGGCGGCGATGTGCAGATCGCCGACGGTGGCGGCGAGCCGGTCGAAGCGGGCCCGGACCGCGGTGGCGGGCTGGGTGATGACAAAGCTCATGCCGCGCAGGTCTTCTGGCGTAACTGTGCCATCGGTGCCGATCTCGGTGCCCGGCGGCGCGACGAGCAGGAACTGTTCGTCGCGCAGGTGATGGGCCACCAAACCGCGGCCCGCGGGGCGCTCCGCACTGCCGCAGACCCCCGCCTCACAGCGTCCACGCAACACCATGGCGACCACCTCGGCCGCCGACAGCGCCGACCAGGTGCCGACCGTCAGGCCGGGGTGATGCTCACGCAGTTCGGCGATGGTGCTGATCACCGGCTCCAGCGTCGAGGACGAAGTGGCCGCGACATCGACCCGCCCGACAACGCCCTCACCTACGGCTTGCGCGGCGGCCCGCAGCGCATCGAGATCACGCAGCACCTGGCGCGCGCGGTCGGCCATGAATTCCCCGGCATTGCTCAGCACGGCATTGCGGCCGACCCGATGGAACAGCGCCACCCCCAGCTCCCGCTCGAGCTTGCCGATCGCCCGCGACAGCGACGGCTGGGCTACCCGTAAAGCCCGCGCAGCGTGGGTGAACCCGCCGTGCTCCACGATGGCGACGAAGTACTCGAGCTGCCTGCGTTCCATAACCATAGGCTATCGGTTTGGTGCCATAGATGTCTTGGACGTACGTACCGTTATAAGGAGATACTCGGCAGGTGTTCACCACGCGTCCTACCTTGCAGGGCACCTTCGGGATGGTGTCGTCAACCCACTGGCTCGCCTCGGCCGCCGCGATGGCGGTCCTCGAGGACGACGGTAATGCGTTCGACGCGGCGGTCGCCGCGGGGTTCGTGTTACACGTTGTGGAGCCACACCTGAACGGCCCGGCCGGCGAAGTGCCGATCATCCTGGCGCCCGCGGGGCTGCCCCCC
This sequence comes from Nocardia sp. CA-128927, assembly GCF_050955855.1. Taxonomy (NCBI): domain Bacteria; kingdom Bacillati; phylum Actinomycetota; class Actinomycetes; order Mycobacteriales; family Nocardiaceae; genus Nocardia; species Nocardia sp. CA-128927. The sequence continues at coordinate 3,612,528 of NZ_CP192087.1, forward strand.
CGTGTGCTGTGCGGCCAGGGTCCGGCGCCGGCCGGGGCCACCATCGCTCGCTACAACGCGCTCGGCCTGGACCTGGTGCCCGGCACCGGCCCGCTCGCCGCCGCGGTGCCGGGCGCGTTCGACGCCTGGATGGTGCTGCTGCGCGATCACGGCACCAAGCGGCTCGCCGAGGTGCTGTCGTACGCGATCAGCAATGCCGAGCGCGGCCATCCCGCGGTCGAGCGGATCGGCGAGACCGTCGAGACGGTCACCGAGCTGTTCGAGAACGAGTGGACCAGCTCCGCCGAGGTCTACCTGCGCGACGGAAAGGCCCCCGCCGCAGGCGCATTGCTGCGGAATCCGGCACTCGCCGCGACCTGGCGCCGCCTCATCGCCGAGGCTGAGGCCGCGAGCAGCGATCGGGAAGCCCAGATCGAGGCCGCGCGCCGCGTCTGGCGCGAGGGTTTCATCGCCGACGCACTGGTCGCCGCCGCCGCGCGGCCGACCATGGATACCTCCGGTGAGCGGCACGTCGGTACGTTGACCGGCGACGATCTCGCGAATTTCAGTGCGTCGTACGAGAATCCGGTCACCTACAGCTGGAACGGCTGGACCGTCGCGAAGCCGGGCCTGTGGAGCCAGGGCCCGGTCATGCTGCAACAGCTCGCACTGCTGCCGGAGCGGCTGGAGTACGGCACGCCGGAGTACTACCACACGCTGATCGAGGGCTCGAAGCTCGCGATGGCGGACCGCGAGGCGTGGTACGGCGACAGCACTCAGGTTTCGCTCGCGACGCTGCTTTCCCCCTGGTACAACGCGCAGCGCAGCGCGCTGATCGGACCGCAGGCCTCCTTCGAACTGCGCCCGGGCAGCCCGGACGGCCAGCGTCCGCGCCTGAGCGGCTACGTGCAGACCAGTTCCGTTGACGCCGTCGATGTTCCGCTCGGTGCGGGCGAGCCGACGGTGGCCACCTCCGGCGCTACCCGCGGCGACACCTGTCAGCTCGACATCGTGGACCGCTGGGGCAATATGATCGCGGCGACACCGAGTGGTGGCTGGCTGCAATCCAATCCGGTGGTGCCCGAACTCGGTTTCCCGCTCGGCACCCGACTACAGATGGCCTGGCTGGAACCGGGCCTACCCAACTCGCTCACACCGGGCCGCCGCCCGCGCACCACGCTCAGCCCGTCGCTGGCGTTGCGCGACGGCGAGGCGGTGATGGCGTTCGGTACGCCGGGTGGCGATCAACAGGATCAGTGGAGCCTGCATTTCTTCCTCGCGGTCGCGATGCGCGAGAAAGTGCGCGGCGGTCTCGATCTGCAAGGCGCCATCGACGCACCGAACTGGCATCAGGAAAGCTTCCCCGGCTCGTTCTATCCGCGGGCGATGAGCCCGGGTTCGGTGATCGTGGAGTCGCGCATCGGCACCGAGGTGATCTCCGACCTGGAACGACGCGGACACCGCGTGACGGTGGGCCCACCGTGGTCGGAAGGCCGGTTGTGCGCGGTAGCTCGGGACCGTGAGAACGGTGTACTTTCAGCTGGAGCCAATCCCCGGGGCATGCAGGGCTACGCCGCGGGACGATAACTGAACAGTTAAATGGAGAATAGCGGTCCGGATACGCCGGACCGCTATTTGTCGTGTCATTTCGAGGTGCGCGCCGATTCGTGTGATGGCGTGAACAAGAACATTCTACGAAAAGGAATACCCGGCGAGAAAAGTGCGAAACGTTGAAGTATCTTGTAGCGCATGCTCGCTCGCTTCACACGGATGCTGGTGCTCGGCGTAACCGCCGTCGCCATCGCTTCCTGCGCACCGGTACAGCACCCCGCTGGAACCGCGACGCACACAGATGATTACGGCACACCCGTGGGATCGCAGCCGGTACGTGAAGGCGGCGACCTGGTGATGGGCCTTTCCGCCGAACCCGACAAGCTCGACCCGACCACCTCCAGCTCGCTGTACACGCGTTACGTGATGAACTCGATCTGCGAGAAGCTCTACGACAACGACGCGTCCGGAAACCTGGTGCCGCAGTTGGCAACCGCGCTGCCCGACGTCTCCGAGGACGGGCTCACCGTCACCATTCCGGTCCGCAACGGCATCAAGTTCGCCGACGGCGCCCCGTTCGACGCCACCGCGGTGCAGACCAGCCTGCAGCGCCACCTCACCATGAAGACCTCGCAGCGGACCAGTGAAATGGGTCCGATCGCGTCCATCGAGACGGCCGATCCGTCGCACGTTGTGATTCGCTACAAAAAGCCCTTCGCGCCGATCACCGCCGCGCTCGCCGACCGGGCCGGGATGATCATGTCCCCGGTCGAACTCGCGAAGGACGAGGGCAAGAACTTCGGCGACCACCCCACCTGCGTCGGCCCGTTCAAGTTCGTCAAGCGCATCCCGCAGACCTCGATCATCGTCGAGCGCGATCCGCTGTACTACGACGCGAAGAACGTGCACCTCGACAAGGTCACCTACCGGATCATGATCGACGCCAACATTCGCGCGTCGAACCTGCGCTCCGGTGATATCCAGGTCGCCGACACGATCTCCCCGCAGGATGTCGACGCGCTGGCCAAGGATCCGGACCTGCACCTGCTGCAGTCGGGATCGCTCGGCTACCAAGGCATTTACCTCAACATCGGCAACGTCGACGGCGTCGGTAAACCGGCCAAGCCGATCGATACCCCGATCGCGAAGGATCCGCGCGTCCGGCTGGCGTTCTCGCAGAGCATCAATCGGCAGTCGCTGGTCGATACCGTCTTCAACAACTGGTTCGAGGCGGCGTGCTCGGGCATCGTGCCGAAGAGCACCTACGCCACGCCCGCCGGAATCGCCTGCCCCACCTACGATCCGGCGCACTCGAAGCAATTGCTCGCCGAAGCCGGTGTGCAGCTGCCGTACCCGATTACCATGCAGGTCTCCAATACCCAGGACGAACTGCGGTACGCGCAGGCGTTGCAGGCCAACGTCGCGGAGGGCGGATTCGATCTGAAGATCGTGCCCACCGAATACTCGACCCTGTTGGACGTGCAGAAGCGTGGCACCTACGAGGCCTTGATGCTCGGCTGGTCGGGCCGGCTCGACCCGGACGCCAATATCACCCGATTCATGACCACCGGCTCGGGCGGTAACTACGGCGGTTACAGCTCACCCAAGCTCGACGAGCTGCTGGCCAAGGCCGCACGCACCAGCGACACCGCGCAGCGCGCCGAGTTGTACGGTCAGGCGACAAAGATCATCCAAGAGGACAACCCGTACCTCTACACCTATCGGAAGCGTTTGTTGACCGTGCACTCGGCGAAGGTGACCGGCATCGAGGGCTATGCCGACGGCGTAGTTCGGCTCGGTAAGGCCGCCTACGCGGATCAGAAGAACTGAAAAAGCGCGCCGAGGCGCAATAGTCGAACATCGAACAGGAATAGCGGTCCGGATTCGCCGGACCGCTATTTTCCGTATCGATTTGAGCTCCGCTTCATTTCGTCCAGTGGCGGCTAAGAGAACAATGTACAAAAAGAAACGGTGGTGGCGAAAAATGCAGCGTGTTGAAGTATGTTGTAGCCCATGCTCGTTCGCTCCACTCGGCTGGCGGTCCTCGGTGTCGTCGCCGCCGTCCTCGCTGCCTGCGCACCGACGCAGCACGCCACCGAGACCGCAACGCACGTCGACGATTACGGCACACCCATAGGCACGCAACCGGTCCGTGAGGGCGGTGATCTGGTGATGGGCCTGTCGAACGAACCCGACAAGCTCGATCCGACCACTTCCAGCTCGCTCTACATGCGCTATGTGATGAGCACGATCTGCGAGAAGCTCTACGACAACGACGCGTCCGGAAACCTGGTGCCACAGCTGGCCACCGCGCTGCCCGACATCTCGTCGGACGGGCTCACCGTCACCATTCCCGTCCGCAGCGGGATCCAGTTCGCCGACGGCACCCAGTTCAACGCCGACGCGGTCGAGAGCAGCTTGCAACGGCACTGGAAGATGGAAGGCTCCCAGCGCACCGGCGAGATGGGGCCGATCGACGAGATCGAGGCCGCCGACTCCACCCACGTGGTGATCAAGTACAAGGAGCCGTTCGCGCCGCTGACCGCAGCGCTCGCGGACCGCGCCGGGATGATCATGTCGCCGGCCGCGGTGAAGGAGTCGGACAAGAACTTCGGCGATCACCCGGTGTGTGTCGGGCCGTTCAAGTTCGTCAAGCGGGTCCCGAATACCTCGATCGTCGTCGCCCGCGACCCGCTGTACTACGACGCGAAGAACGTGCACTTCGATTCGATCACCTATCGGATCATCTCCGATGCGAAGACCCGGGCGGCGAACCTGCGCTCCGGTGACATCCAGGTCGCCGACACGATCTCACCGATGGAGATCGACGGGCTGGCCAAGCTGCCGCAACTACACGTGCTGCAATCGGGATCATTCGGCTTCCAGGGTCTGTATCTCAATATCGGCAATGTCGACGGCGCGGGCAAACCGGTGAAGCCGATCAATACCCCGATCGCGAAGGATGCCCGGGTCCGGCTGGCGTTCTCGCTGGCCACGGACCGGGAGACGCTGGTCAAGAAGGTGTTCAACAACTGGTACGACACCGCCTGCACGCCGATAGCGCCACGTACCTCCTACGCGACGCGAGCCAGTACCGCCTGCCCGCTCTTCGATCCGGAGCGATCCAAGGAGCTGCTGCAGGAGGCGGGAGTGCAACTGCCGTATCCGGTCACGATGCAGGTCACCAACACCCAGGACTACCTCCAGTACGCGGAGGCGCTGCGGGACAGCGTCGCGCAGGGCGGGTTCGATTTGCGGATCGTGCCGACCGAATACGCGGCCATGTTGGACGCGCAGAAGCGCGGCACCTATGAGGCCCTGTTGCTCGGCTGGTCGGGCCGGATCGACCCGGACGGCAACACCGCCCGGTTCATGACCACCGGCTCGAGCGGTAACTACAGCGGATACAACTCACCGGTCCTGGACGACCTCCTCGGCTGGGCCGCACACAGTACGAGCGCCGCGCAACGCGGTGCGCTTTATGAGCAGGCGGTGCGGTTTATCGCGCGGGAGAACCCGTTTATCTACACCTACCGTCTGCGTAACTTGACCGTGCACTCGACATGGGTGACGGGCATCGAGGTTTACGCCGACGGCGCTGTGCGGCTCGGCAAGGCCGCGTTCGTCGCGGATCGGAAGGGCTGAAAATCCATGTTGCAGTATGTGTTTCACCGTCTGTGGCAGTCCGCTGTCACGTTGGTGCTCGCCTCGATCGTGATCTTCATCGGGGTGCGCGCACTCCCGGGTGATCCCGCCACGGTGATGGCGGGCGAGCAGGCCGACCCCGCGGCGCTGGCCGCGGTGCGCGCCGATCTCGGGCTGGACCGGTCGCTGCCGGTGCAGTACTTCGAATTCGTCTGGCACGCGCTGACCGGTGACTTCGGGCGGTCCATCCGCACCGGCACGCCGGTGGTCGACATGATCGGCACCACGTTGCCGGTGACCGTCCAGCTCGCGGTCTACGCGATGATCGTGGCGGTGCTGGCCGGTGTTATCGGCGGTGTGATCGCGGCGGTGTATCGCGGTCGCTGGCCGGAGTGGGTCGCCAACGGGTTCTCGCTGGCCGCCCTGTCGGTGCCCACCTTCTGGGTCGGCATCCTCGCGGTGCTGTATCTGTCGGTGCAGCTGAACTGGTTCCCCGCCTCCGGGTACGTGTCGCCGTTCGAGCATCCGCTGCGCGGCATCTACTTCCTCACGCTGCCCGCGATCATCCTCGGCCTCGCGCACGCCGCCGTGGTGCAGCGCCAGACCAGGTCGTCGATGGTGGAGACGCTGACCGCCGACTTCGTGCGCACGGCGCGGGCCAAGGGCCTCAGCCGCGGCGCGGTGATCTTCCGGTTCGGCCTGCGCAACAGCCTGATCGTGGTCACCACGATCGTTGGTCTCCAGCTCGGCGGGCTCATCGCCGGCGCGGTGGTCACCGAGCGCATCTTCAGCCTGCCCGGCATGGGCAAGCTGACCCTCGACTCGGTGTTCACCCGCGACTACCCGGTGATCCAGGCGGTCATCTTGGTGATCGCCACGTCCTACATCGTGATCAACCTGCTGGTCGATGTGCTGTACACGGTGATCGACCCCCGCGTGCGAGTGTCCGGGAGGGCGCAGTGACCATTATCGAAATCCCTGCCGTCGAAACAACTCCCGGCGTCGAGAACAAGCCCCTGGAGACCCCGCCGCTGGCCGCGGTGCGCGGCCGCGTGCTGCGGCAGCTGTGGCGCAACCCGCTCGGCATGGTCGGCGCGGTGCTGCTGCTGATCGTGATCTTCGTCGGTGTGTTCGCGCCGCTGCTCGCCCCGTACTTGCCGAGCGAGGTGCACTTCTCGACCCCGTTCCAGCACCCGGGTACCGTCGGATTCGCCTTGGGCACAGACGATCTGGGCCGCGACATTCTGTCGAGGGTGCTGTATGGCACGCGTGCCTCGCTCGAGGTCGGCGTGCTGTCGGTGCTGTGCGCGGTGCTGATCGGCGTGCCGCTCGGCCTGCTGGCCGGGTACTGGCGGACGCTGGACCTGATCCTGTCGCGGCTGTCCGACGTGCTGCTCGCGTTCCCCTTCATCATCCTCGCGGTCGGGCTGACCGCGATCAACGGCGGTGGGCTCGCCGACGCGGCGATCGCGATCGGCATCGCCCAGGTGCCGATCATGATGCGGGTGGTGCGCGCGGAAACGTTGCGGCTCAAGGAAACCGACTTCGTTGTCGCCGCGAACACGATGGACGTGCCGCCCTGGCGCATCCTCGTTGAACACATTCTGCCCAACTCGCTGGCGCCGATCATCGTGCAGGCCACGGTGATCATGCCGACCGCGGTGATCAGCGAGGCGATCCTGTCGTTCCTCGGGCTCGGCATCAAGCCGCCCGCGCCCAGCCTCGGCATCATGCTGTCCGACGCACAGCAGTACCTGCTCCGCACGCCGTGGCCGGGCATCTTCCCCGGTGTGGCGCTCGCGATCATCTGCTTGGGATTCAACCTCTTCGGCGACGCCCTGCGGGACGCGCTCGACCCGAAGACACGGCGCTGAAGGAGCCCGCAATGACAGAACCACTCTTGGAGATCAGCGATCTGCGGGTGTCCTTCGGCGAGGTGACCGCCGTGCACGGCGCGGACCTGGTCGTCCAGCCGGGGGAGCGGGTCGCGGTGGTCGGCGCCTCCGGATCCGGCAAATCGACACTGGCACACGCGATCATGGGCCTGCTGCCCGGCTCCGGCCGGGTGACCGGCGGCAGCATTCGGTGGCGCGGCGAGGACATCACGCACGCCGAGGAGAAGCGGCTGCGCGCGTTGCGCGGCAAAGAGATCGGGCTGGTACCGCAGGATCCGATGTCGAACCTGAACCCGGTATCCCGGGTCGGTCGTCAGGTGTCGGAAACCCTGCTGGCGCACAAGGTTTGCAGCCGTAGCGAGGCGAAAGAGCGCGCCATCGAGCTGCTCGGACAGGCTGGTCTGCCCGAGCCCGCACGGCGGGCGCGGCAGTACCCGCACGAGTTCTCCGGCGGTATGCGCCAGCGTGCGCTGATCGCCATCGGCCTGGCCTGCCGGCCGGATCTGCTGATCGCCGACGAGCCGACCTCGGCGCTGGATGTGACTGTGCAGCGCCAGATTCTGGATCATCTGGAGAAGCTGACGCAGGAGCTCGGCACGGCACTGCTGCTGGTTACCCACGATCTCGGGCTGGCCGCTGAGCGGGCGGACCGGGTGGTGGTGATGTCGGACGGGCGGATCGTCGAGTCCGGGCCCGCGCGGCAGGTACTGACGGATCCGCAGGAGGAGTACACGCGGCGGTTGGTCGCGGCGGCGCCCGCGTTGATCGCGCCGCGGCGGGCCGATCCGGTTGTGGTGGATGAGGTTCTGGAGGAGAAGGCTGCGGTCGGCGGGGTTGCGGGCGCGGCTGCGGATGGCGAGGTGACTGCGGAGACGGTTGCCGATGGCAAGGCTGCCGAGGAGGCGGTTGTCGACGAGAAGGTTGTCGACGAGAAGCCTGTCGAGGAGAAGGCGGCCGACAAGGACAAGGCCACTGACGACAAGGCTGTCGACGCCGAGGTCGCAGCTACGAATGGCGCTGTCAAGAAGGCCGCCAAGGGCAAGTCTGCCAATGGAAAGGCTGCCGACGAGGCGGTCGTCGGCGACGAGGTCAAGGCTGCCGACGGCACGGTCGCTGACGGCAAGGCTGTTAACGACAAGACCGCCGATGCGGAAGTCGCTGACGCGAAGGCGACCGACAAGGCTGCTGGCGACGAGGTCGCCGAAGTTGCGGCTGCCGACGAAGAGGCGGCTGACGAGAAGGCCACCGATGAGACGGCTGCTGCCGCCGTGGCCGAGGACACGGACGCCGGTGACGGCGAGGTTGCCGTCGAGAAGGTCGCCGACAAGGCTGCAGGCGACGAGGTCGGCGAAGTTGCGGCTGCCGAGACGGCGGCTGACGAGAAGGCCACCGCCCCAGTGGCCGCAGACACGGAGGCCGCTGACGACAAGGCCGCCGATGCGGACGTTGCTGACGACAAGGTTGTCGTCGAGAAGGCTGCTGACACGACGGTGTCCGTCGACGAGGCTGCTGCGGCAGAACCCGTAAATGTCGTGCCCGCCAAGGATTCTCCGATCCTCGAGGTCTCCGGCATCAGCAAGGAGTACCGGATCCGCGGTCGCGGCGGGCTGCTGCGCGCGGTCGACAACGTGTCGTTCACGATCACCCGTGGCCGCACGACGGCGATCGTCGGCGAGTCCGGCTCGGGCAAGACTACGACCGCGCGGATGGTGCTCGGCCTGGTGCCCGCCACCTCCGGCACCATCAAGTTGAACGGTGTCGACATGGTCGGGCTGCGTGGTGCGCCGTTGCGCGCGGCGCGGCTGTCGATGCAGCCGGTGTTCCAGGACCCGTACGCCTCGCTGGACCCGATGTGGACGGTCGAGCGGCTGATAGCGGAACCGTTGCGCGCCTTCGGTATCGGTGATCGCGCGGCGCGCGGTAAGCGGGTGTCCGAACTGCTGGAGCAGGTCGCGCTGCCCGCGGCGATGGCGCACCGGTACCCGAACGAGCTGTCCGGTGGCCAGCGCCAGCGCGTCGCGATCGCCAGGGCACTGGCCATCGAGCCGCAGCTGGTGGTGTGCGACGAGGCGGTGTCGGCGCTGGATGTGCTTGTGCAGGACCAGATTCTGACGCTGCTCGCGTCGCTGCAGGAGCGGCTCGGCGTCAGCTACCTGTTCATCTCGCACGACCTCGCGGTCGTTCGCGCGCTAGCCCACGAGGTCGTCGTGATGCGTGATGGCCGGGTGGTGGAACAGGGTCCGGTCGAGGAAGTCCTCACCGCGCCCGCCGATCCGTACACGCGGCAACTGCTGGACGCGATCCCCGGCGCGGGTGTCGTCGGCGGTGGCTCGTCGGACGATGACAAGGATGCCGACGACGATGTCGCGGCCTCCGTCGATAGTGAACTGGCTGCGAAAGTCTAAGGGCCGCAACCGAACCAAGACCCCGCGTCGCGGCTGACTACGCGGCCCAGCCGCCCCGACCCATCCGTGGGCCGGGGCGGCTGCTCGGTTGTCGCCCGCCGCGCACGTATTCTCTGCCCGCGCACGTAATTGCTGGCAATTACGTGCGCGCGCCGCGAGTTCGTGCGCGGGATGATTCGGAGCGGGCGCCGTTCGATTGCTACTCGGAGACGATCGCGACGGCGTCGATCTCGACGAGCATTTCTGCGCGCGGCAGCCCGGTGAAAACGGTGGTGCGGCTGGGCAATACGTCACCGGTGGTGTTGGCGTCGACGAACTCGCCGTAGGCCTCGTTCATCGCGCCGAAGTCGTCGCGGGTGGTCAGGTAGACGCGCAGCATCACCACATCGTCGAACGTCGCCCCGCTCGCGTCGACGATCGCCTTCACATTCTGCAGCGTGCGGATGGTCTGCGCCGCAACGTCGCCCGGGTACAGGTACTCGTTGGTCACCGGGTCCACCGGACCCTGCCCAGAGACCTGCACGAACGGTCCCTTGCGCACGCCCTGGGAGAACGTGTGTGCGGGCGCGGGGGCGTCGGTGGTGCGGACGGCAATCTTCTCACTCATGGTCAGCCTTTCGTGGCGGTGGTTGCGCGGCCGGGGATCCAGCCGAGCTCGGCGGAGATGGCGTCGGCCGCCGCGCGAACCCGCGGCAGTTCGGCCAGTACCTGATCGTGGTCGAGCAGCATGTCCGGCACCGACATGGAGACGGCGGCGACCACCGCGCCGGTGCCGTTGCGCACCGGGACACCGATGCAGTTGACGAAGCTCTCGTGTTCCTCGTGGTCCTCCGCATACCCAAGGGCGGCAACCTTTTCCAGCTCGATCAGGTAGCGCTCGGGGGTGCGGATGGTCCGTTCGGTGAACGGGTGGAAGTCGATCTTCTCGGCGATGATCCGCCATTCCGAGCGGGGCAGCGCCGAGATGAGCACCTTGCCGACGGCGGTGCAGTGCAGCGGCGCCGGGCGGCCGACCCGCGAGTACATCCGCACGCTCTGGGTGGCGTCGAGCTTGTCGATGTAGATGACATCGCCGGACTCGTAGGTGGCGAGGTGGATCGTCTGCTTGGTGTCGGCGTTCAAGGCGCTCAGGTGCGGCCGCGCGAGGGTGCGCACGTCGCGCTGCTCCAGGGTGCGGTTGGCCAGTTCGAACAGCCGCGACCCGAGCACATACCGGTGCTGGCTGTCGTGGGTGACGAAGCGCTGGGCCTCCATCGTCTGCAGCAGCCGCAGCACCGTCGACTTGTGCACGCCGAGCTGGGTCGCCAACTGGTCCAACGATCGCGAATCCTCGCCGAGCGCAACAAGAATGATCAATGCACGCGACAAACTCTGACTCATGACTGCGACTCACTGACTCTAAGGTGACTCATGACTCCGCCTCGCTAACGCTCGACTCCGTCATGCGCCACGGCACGCTGTGTGTTTGATTCACTCGCTGACGCTCGTTCATGAGGCCACATTCTGAATGACGCTGTCGTTGTAATGCAGCTCGGCCCAGGCGTTTTCGTCCACCGTGGCCAGTCGTTCCAGTATCGCGGGCGCGGGCAGCTCGGCGCCATCGCCGGTGCCGGTCAATGCCGCTGCGGCACAGAGGTGTCCGAAGCGTAGCCGCTGCACCAGCGGGCGTCCGTGCAGCAGCGCGGCGAGGTAGCCGCCGGCGAACGCGTCGCCCGCGCCGATCCGTTCGGTGACCTCCAGCCCGAGCGCGGGCACCTCGACGCGCTGGGTGCCGGCGAATCCGGTGACCGTGTGCGCGTCGTTCTTGACGATCAGCTGCGCGGGTTCGGGGAACAGCGCGCGCAGCTCGTCGGCGTCGTCGGTGCCGAAGACCGCACCGGCCTCGTCGGCGCCGAGGAACACCACATCGCAGCCGCGCACGTGGCGCGCGAGCACCTCGGCGGCCAGTTCGACGCGGCCAGCCCAGAGTGCGGGCCGGAAGTTCAGGTCGAAACTGACCAGCCTGCCGTCGCGGGGGAGCGCGAGCAGTGCCTCGGTGAGCCCGGTCGCCGACGCCGACAGCGCGGTGGTGATCCCGGTGAAGTGGACCAGGTCGCAGTGTTCGAGCAGCCGGGCCGCCGCGGTCGCCGCCAGATCGGCGGGGGAGAGCGCGCTGGCCGCGGAGCCGGTCCGGTAGTAGAGCATGCGGCTGGCCCGGTCGGCCAGATCGGTGGCCTTGCCCGAGCCACTACCGCGCTCCTTGACGTACACCGCGGTCGGTCGGGTGGGATCGGTGACGACCGCCGACACATCGACCCCGCGCGCCGCGAGGTGCGCGACGAGATATCGGCCGAAACCGTCGTCGCCCACCCTGGACAGCCAAGCGGTGTCGACACCCAGCTGCAGCAGCACGGTGGCCACGTTCGCCTCCGCGCCGCCCGCGGTCCGTTCGAAGATCTCCGACTCCTCCAGCGGTCCCGGCTGCGCCACCAGCACCGCGAGTCCCTCGCCGACAGTTACCGCTCGTGAGCGGGTCGACGTAGGCCACGTCACACCGATCTCCTTCCTGTGCTTGCGGCCACCGGCCATCCCGTGCAGAATAACCACACGAAACACGATGCGCAACAAGCATTGCAAAATGTGCAATAGCAAGAGGCTATGCATAATGATGCGAATTCGCTGGGAAGGAATGCCGTGGCGATCGACGACGATGTCGTAGCAGGACTCGGAGACCGGACTCTCGGTCCCGAGCACAAAGGGCTGCCGCCCGCTGCCTGGGGTCGCACCGTGCGCGAATTCCTCGCCACCGCACCGAGTCTCGATCAGTTCGAGACGCCGCTGCTGACCATCGACCGGTCGGCCGTCGAGGCGAACATCGCCGTGATGGCCGAATGGGTCGGTGCCGCAGGGGTGCAACTCGCGCCGCACGGCAAGACCACCATGTCGCCGCAGCTGTGGGCGCAGCAGCTGGCTGCGGGCTGCTGGGGGATCACGCTGGCCACCATCTGGCAGGTGCAGGTGGCGCGTTCCTTTGGCGTCGGCCGGGTGCTACTGGCCAACGCGCTGGTCGATCCGGTCGGATTGCACTGGGTGGCCGCGGAATTGGCGAAGGATTCGACCTTCGAGTTCGTCTGCTGGGCGGACAGCGTCGAGACGGTCGAGCTGATGGATGAGCACCTGCGGTCCGCGTCGGGTACCGCGCGCGTTCGAGTGCTCGTGGAACTCGGTGGGCCACATGGTCGTACCGGCGCCCGCACCGTGGAACAGGCGCACGCTGTTGCCGCGGCGGTGACGGACGCGCAGCGGTTGACGCTGGCCGGAGTCGGCGGTTACGAGGGCGCGCTCGCGCATGACCGCACGTCCGAGGCCACCGATACGGTGCGGCATTACCTCGACGAACTCGCCCGCCTGCATCGTGAAATCGCGGCCGGCGGACAGTATCCGGACGGCGCGATCGTGACTGCGGGCGGCAGTGCCTACCCCGACCTGGTCGTCGAACGACTGGCCGGTCTCGCCGATGAGCAAGGCGCAGAGGGTGTTCCGACCTCGATCGTGTTGCGCTCCGGGGCGTACATCATTCACGACGACGGCTTCTACGCGGGCATCTCCCCGTTCACCGCGTCCCGCAGTGATACGCCGCTGCGGTCGGCCATGCACGGCTGGGCGCGTGCCGTCTCCCGTCCGGAGCCGGAATTGGCGCTGCTGGATGCGGGTAAGCGCGATCTGCCTTACGACGAGGGGCTGCCGGTGCCGCAATACGTTGCGGGAAAAGAAGCTTCGGCACTGGATCCGGCCGCGACGGTATCCGCGCTCAACGACCAGCACACCTTCCTGCGGCTGCCCGCGGGCACCGACCTGCCGGTGGGTGCGGTGGTGCGGCTGGGCCTGTCGCACCCGTGTACCGCCTTCGACAAGTGGCGGCTCATCCCGGTGATCGATGACGCCGACGCGCCGTCGCCGCGGGTTGTCGACCTCCTCCATACGTTCTTCTGACGAGCCGAAGACCATGACGGACCTACTCTTTCGCGACATCGACATCATCGATGGCACCGGCGCATCCCGTTTCCGCGGCGACGTGCTCATCGACCGGGGGCGCATCGCGCGCATCGCCGATCCGGGCAGCATCGCCAGAGCCGATCGGATCATCGACGCGGGGCCGGGCGCGGTGCTGTGCCCGGGCTTCATCGACATGCATGCCCACTCGGATCTGCATCTGCTCACCGAACCGGGGCACTTCCCGAAGGTCAGCCAGGGCATCACCACCGAACTGATCGGGCAGGACGGGCTGTCCTACGCGCCGATCGATGACGCCACCCTCGCGGTGGTGCGGCGGCAGATCGCCGGGTGGAACGGCAATCCCAGCGATCTCGACTTCTCCTGGCGCACCGTCGGTGAGTACCTGGATCGGCTCGATCGCGGGATCACGCCGAACGCGGCCTATCTCGTGCCGCAGGGCACGCTGCGGTTGCTCGTGGTCGGCGCGGAACAGCGCCCGGCGACGGCGGCCGAGATCGGTCAGATGCAGGAGTTGCTCGCGCAGGGGTTGCGCGAGGGCGCGGTCGGCATGTCCAGCGGGCTCACCTATACGCCCGGAATGTATGCCGACACCGGGGAATTGGCGGCACTGTGCAAGGTGGTCGCCGAGTTCGGCGGCTTCTACGCACCGCATACCCGCTCGTACGGCGCGGGCGCGCTGGAGGCCTACGCCGAGATGATCGGCCTGGCCCGCACCACCGGGTGCTCGCTGCACCTCACTCACGCCACGATGAACTTCCACGTGAACCGCGGGCGCGCACCGGAATTCCTGGCGCTGATCGATGCCGCGCGGGCCGAGGGCTGCGACATCACCCTGGACACGTACCCGTATCTGCCTGGTGCGACCACGCTTTCGGCGCTGCTGCCGAGCTGGGCGATGTCCGGTGGCCCGGATGCGGCGCTGGCCCGGCTCGACGACGCCGAGACGCGGGCGCGAATCGCCGTGGATGTGAACGTGAACGGGTCCGACGGCTGCCACGGTGTGACCGTCGAATGGGAGACCATTCAGATCAGCGGTGTCGCCAACGCGGAGCTCGACGCGTATGTCGGCAAGCGGGTGGACGAGATCGCGGACGAGCGTGGCATGGCGCCGGTCGAGGTGTTCTTCGATCTGCTGCGGCGCGACCAGTTCGCGACCAGCATCTTGCAGCACGTCGGGCACGAGGAGAACGTGCGCGCGATCATGGTGCACCCCGGGCATATGGGCGGCAGTGACGCACTGCTCGCACCGGCGCGGCCGCATCCGCGCGCGTGGGGCACCTTCCCGCGCTACCTCGGACACTACGTTCGCGAACTGGGCGTGCTCGAACTCGAGGATTGTGTGCACCACCTGACCGGTCGGCCCGCCGATCGGTTGCGGCTGCGGGATCGTGGGCTCGTATTCACCGGGTACGCCGCCGATTTGGTGGTGTTCGATCCGGCCACGATCGAGGACACCGCTACCTTCGACAATCCGAAACAGCAGGCGCGTGGTATCCGGCATGTGCTCGTCAACGGTGCGTTCGCCATCGAAAACGGCGCGCCCACCGGGACTCTCGCCGGACGTGCGCTGCGCATGGACGCTTCGCGGAAGGAGACATATTGAGTACCTCGGCCATGGAGGTCATCCGCGCTGACCGCGTGCTCAGCGTGGTTCGCGCACCCGAGATCCCCGATCCGGTGGCGCTCGCCGAAGCGCTTGCCTCGTCCGGGATTCGGGCGTTGGAGCTCACCTTCACCACCCCGGGCGTGCTCGGCTACCTCGCTGCGGCGAGAGCGGCCGAGGGCGCCGTGCTCGGTGTCGGCACGGTGCTCACCGGTGAACAAGCCAAGGCCGCCATCGACAGCGGTGCGCAGTTCCTGGTCACGCCGGGTCTACGCGTGGATGTAGCCGAGGTTGCCGCGCAGCACGACATCCCCGTCGTGATGGGCGCTTTCACGCCGAGTGAGGTGCTCACCGCACTCGATCTCGGTGCGGCCGCGGTGAAGATCTTCCCCGCCAGGGCTCTTGGCCCCGGCTATCTGAAGGACCTGCGTGGTCCGTTCCCTGACGTGGCGCTCATCCCTTCGGGTGGCGTCAACGCGGGTAATGCCGCCGAATTCCTGGCCGCGGGCGCAGTTGCCGTCACGGCCGGAACCGACGTTGTTGCCCCTTCCGATGTCGCAGCGGGCCGCTGGTCCGAAATCGCTTCGCGTGCGGCATCGTTCGTTCGATCCATGAATTGAGAGGTCCACCATGGGTGCCACCGTAGATTGGTTGCGCACTACCACCCCGGGGCTGCTTGTGCTCTGTGGGCTCGCGATCGCCGTGTTGCTGTTCGCCATTATCAAGGTCAAGCTGGAGCCGTTCATCGCGCTGCTGCTGACCGGCTTGGCATTGGCGCTCGCCGCCGGCCTACCGGTGTCGAAGATCGTCGGCACGGCGATCAAGGCCGGTGATTCCATCCTGGAGACCGGGTTCGGTGGCATCCTCGGGCACATCGCGGTGATCATCGGCCTAGGCACGGTGCTCGGCGCGATCCTCGAACGGTCCGGTGGCGCCGACGTTTTGACCGGCAAGCTGCTGAACCTGTTCGGCGAGAAGGGTGCTCCGGTCGCCATGGGCCTGCTCGGGCTCATCTTCGGTATCCCGGTGTTCTTCGACATCGGCATCTTCGTGCTCGCGCCGCTGATCTACGTGGCCGCCAAGCGCGGTGGGCGTTCGCTGGTGTTGTACGCCATGCCGATGCTGGCCGGGTTGTCCATGACGCACGCGTTCCTGCCGCCGCACCCCGGTCCGGTCGCGCTGGGTGGTCTGCTCGGAGTCAGCCTCGGCTGGCTGATCCTGATGGGATTCGTCTGCGGCATACCGGGATTCATCGCCGCGGGCATCGTGTGGGGTAGCTACATCGGCAAGCGCATCCAGGTCGAGGTGCCCGACGAGTTCCTCGTGCGCAAGGACGAGGAGACGGAGACCGCTCCCGATGAGGGGGAGCGGGTCTCCGACGGTTCCGGCGGCGTCGCCACGAAGCGGCCCGTCACGACCACTCCGCCGTCGGTCGGGCTGATCGGCGCGATCATCGCCATTCCGCTGGTGCTGATCCTGGGCGCGACCTTCGGTACCCAGCTGCTGGACAAGGACTCTCAGCTGCTCCAGGTGCTGACCTTCTTCGGCACACCCGCCGTGGCCCTGCTCATCGCGGTGCTCATCGCCTTCTACGTGCTCGGCGTGCGCCGCGGATCCACCGTGCAGGAACTCAGCGAGCTCACCGCCGAGTCGCTGCGACCGGTCGGCATGCTGCTGCTGGTCGTCGGTGCGGGCGCCTTCTTCGGAAAGGTCATCTCCGCCACCGGAATCGGCACCGCCCTCGCCGACACCATGTCCGCGGCCGGGCTCCCCGTGATCGTCCTCGCCTACATCATCAGCTGCGGTCTGCGCATCGCCCAGGGCTCGGCCACCGTCGCCATCGTCACCACCGGCGGCATCGTCGCACCCCTGGTCACCGGCCACGACTACTCGCAGATGTCGATCGCCCTGATCGCCATGGCCATCGCCGCGGGCTCGATCATCCTCAGCCACGTCAACGACGGCGGCTTCTGGATCATCGCGAAGTTCTTCAACATGACCGTGAAACAAACCCTGCAAACCTGGACCGTCCTGGAAACCATCCTCTCCGTAGTCAGCTTCGCGGTAGCAGCAATCCTGTTCGCCATCGTCAGCTGACCCCCGAAGTCCCGTGCGGGGCTGGACAACTGGTGGAGCGCACGCCCGTCAACTCGGACGAGCTGCTCCACCAAGTCCAGCCCCGCATCGGCGTCTCAGACGTCGGCGGGGATCTTTCGTCACTTCCGCGCGAAATCGCTTTTCACGTACTCCGTGTACGGAATGGCGAGCTCCTGTAGGCGATCTTTCACGTCAGTGCAGTACTCGGCTATCTGGGGATCGGTGGTTATCGCCAGCCCAGCTGGACCGCCGGTTTCGTTCGCCAGGTTGTAGGCGACCTTGGCTCCGTCGAACAACCACCAATCATCGGGCGGAATCTCGCTGGTGAGGTGACGTGGCAGATAGCGGATATCTTCACCATCGTCTACCCGGACCTTCGTCACGGACAGTAGCCAGCGGTGGTAGTCGGTGTGGGGCACTGTGACCACACGGATTCGGGAAACGGTTACGCCTCGCCCGGTGGCGTCGTGAATGAGGTCCGGCCATTCACGGTTAGTGCTGGCAGGGGGCGCCTCACCGGCGAGATAGCGCTTGATTCGTTCAGCCTCGGCGGGCTCGGCGTACGAGTCGCGCTGTTCGAGGTGGAAGGCGTAGAGCTGTGCCTCGGAGAACAGCCTTGGCCACAGGTTGGGCTCGTCAGTAGGCCGGTACTGCACGGTGGAAGCCCTTTCCGTCCTTGGCATTTCGATGGGGGTTCATCGGCGATAGGCTTAGCTGGAGACGCGTTCAGTGGTATCTGAGCTATTCTCGCGCTCGAAGCCGCGCGAGGGCCGCAGCAATCAAGGTACGAGCCGCGCCTCCGGTAACTGACCGTGACGCCAGCATGTCGAACAAACGACCGTAGATTGCGATCTCGCGTGGCTGTGTGATTGTCAGCTCTGCGGTGACTGCCTCGACTGTGGCCAAGCGATTTGAGGTTCCCCCCAAATGGTGGACGGGGGGTTATGCGGCCGAAGTGGCCGCGAGGAGTGACCGCTCATAATTGTCGGGGCTGAGCATCCCGATCGTGGAGTGGCGTCTTCTACTGTTGTAGAAATTCATCCATTTGTCAACTGCTGCAACGAGTTCCGCTTTGGTGGCGAAGGTGTGTCGATAGTAGTATTCGTGTTTGAATGTCGACCACAGGCTTTCCGCGCCGGCATTGTCCCAGCATATTCCGGTCGATCCCATGGATCGGCGCAGACCGTGCCGATCGCAGGCGGCAGCCATGTCGTTGGCGGTGTACTGGCTACCTCGGTCCGAATGCAGAACCGTGCCCGCACACGACCCGCCACGCGCCGCTACCGCCCGGTCCACGGCGTCGGTGACCATCTCGGTCCGCATGTGATCGGCCACGGTCCAGCCGAGCACCTTCTTGGAATGCTCGTCCTTGATCGCGCACAGGTACATATCGCCTTCACCGCAAGTCAGATAGGTGATGTCGGAAACCCAGACTGCGTCTACACGGCCCTGGTCGAAAAGACGTTGCACCAGGTCGTCCGGGAACGACGCGGTCGGGTCCACGATCGTGGTCCGCACCTTGAAGGTGCGCGGGCTGATCCCGGCCAGCCCGATCTCGGCCATGATCGCCGCGACCGTCTTCTCCGACACCCGATCACCGCGATCGCGCAGCTCGGCGGTGATCCGCGGAGCCCCGTAGGTCCCATCGGAGTCTTTATGGACGGCAAGGATCTTCACCGTCAAGTCGGCGCGCCGCTGCTGCCGATCGGTCAACACAGGGGCCGTCTTCCGCTTCAGGTACGCGTAGAACCCTGAGGTCGATACACTCAACAACCGCGCCATGCGCGTGATATCGGCTGTGCTGCCGTTGATTTCGGTGGCGGCGCACTGCGCTGCCATCAGCTCGAACCGGGCCGGTTCTGCTGCATCGCCGCGAAGTACGCGCTCGCTTTTTTTAGGAAACTGACGTCTTTCTCCAGCTCGCTGACCTGCTTGCGTAACCGGAGCAACTCTGCCCGCTCGGCCGGGCTCAACGGCTGCTCGCCGTGTACCTCGGCCGCCGCTATCCGGCGGCGTTCGTCTTGGACCCATTTAGCGAGAAGGCTTTCATGCAAACCCAACTCGCCAGCCACCGCGGCGATCGTGCGACCGGAATCGATCACCCGATGCGCGGCCTCGACCCGGTACTCGGCCGTGAACGACCGGCGCTTCCGAGACGATGACATACTGGACATCCTTCCAGCAGGACCGCGATCCCGCTAAATCGGTGTCCACTGCTTGGGGGGAGCCTCAATTGTCGAACAACACGAAGTTGGTTGCCTGCATGGGCGGCTCGGCGTCAGCCGGAATGATCCCCAACTGAACCCGAGGCAACCCAGTGACGGCAAGGAGTCGGTCCAACTGCCCGGTCATCACTTGAACGCTGCCAACCGGGGTCGACAACGCTTGCTCAGCTATAAGGATATGAAAACGTCTGTCGCCCTTATAGCGGAACTGTTGCCGCTCGATACGCCTGGAGACTGCCTCGTCGACGTCGTCAGGGAGTCGATAGAAGGCGACAGAGTGGGTAAGTACGCCCTCGGCGTACTCTGCGGTTTGAAGTATGCCGGGAATGATCGTCGGTTGATAGATTCGCATCTGCTTCGATTGTTCGGCAAGCTTGACGGACTTTCGTTGACCTTGCCTGAGTCCTGCGGCGTGCTGGCGCCGGTACTCCATGTATGCGGTGTCAATGTTGTGGACGGTCGCCAGCAGGTCTGGGAGCTGATCATTCGCACCCGCACTCTCGCAGTAGGCGCGAACGTCAGCATCGGAGGGTTTAACTCTGCCGTATTCGATTTTCGATACTTTGGATTCATGCCACCCGGATCGGCGTGCGAGTTCACGCCCGCTTATTCCGGCTCTGCGGCGAATCTCGCGAAGCTGCGCCCCGAGAGCTTCCCGCGCGTCAGGAACACTGTTGGTCACTGCTGCATATCTACCGCACGCCGGGCAACATAGTTTCGGTACGGGATCGCCAGCGGCCAAAGGCTTTGCTTCACGGTCGAACAGAAGTCGGCAACCCGGGGGTCTGTGGTGAGTGCAGATACCCCTGCCGCCCGACCGTTGATGTCGACGAGGTTGAACACCACCCGACGATCATCGAGCAGCCAGAAGTCATCCGCTGGCACCTGGTCGGCGCTGACCTGATGCCTAGGTATGTAGCGGATGTCTTCGCCGGCTTCAGCGTTCAACGCCGTCAGTGCGAGGAGCCACCGTTGATAGTCGACGTGTGGGACAGTGACGACGCGGACGCGAGTCACCCGCACACCCCGCCTCGTCGTCTCCTGCACGAGCCGTCCCCATGGCTGGAACCAGGCGTTGTCGTCGGGTTCGCCGTCGAGGAAGCGCCGCAAGGGTTCCGACTCGTTCGGCACCGCATAGGTGTCTCTGACCTCCAAGTGGAACGCTTCCCGCTGGCACTGCCCGAACAGGTCAGGCCACGGATTGCCGGTCAGTAGTTGCATGTGCTGGTCCGCCACCCTTGCGCGAGATAGCCATGATCGGTGGCGTACAGGGTTGGGCAGTCGTTATTGCCGGACCCGCCTTTGCCGAGGAACTTCAAATGCATGATCTTGCCCCTATCGAACAGTGTGCACGGTTTTCCATGCTGTTCATCATGATCCCGCCACCCAATGGGTTTCGTGCCCTGATGGCTGCAGCTCGGCAAGTTCTATCAAACCTGTAGACGTGCTGTTCCGGGCTTCATAGCGTCGGTGGGCAGGCGCTCAGGGCTGGTCCGGAACCGGAGCAATCCTGGTTTTGACCTGCCGACTACCAGAGACCGAGCGAAGGGGCGGAACATGGTGTGGCTCTCACGAATTCAGGCGTTCGAAGGTGGGTTCATCGAGTTCTTCGACTACATGGACGACGAGGCGAGCGCCGACGACCATGACATACCGGTGATCGGGTCTAACGGCAATGAGCCCGACAAGTGGCCGGGTACCGGCCGATCATCGCCGAGAGGGCGGGCGGGATGAGGCCGAAACCTGTCGGACGATACGTCGGTTCGACCTAGATGAGGTGTTGGGTGAGATCAACGGATCCGCGAGACGAGCGTCATACTCGCGAACCGCGTTGCGGCTTACGCTCGTGACTATCCGAGCGGGAGGGGTTGCGAGATGTCCAAGGCGATCATCGTCGGCGGGGGTATCGGTGGGCTGGCCGCGGCTGTCGCATTGATCGGGCGTGGGTGGGAGGTGGAGGTGCTGGAGCGGGCGGGCAGTATCGCCGAGGTCGGGGCGGGGATTTCGTTGTGGTCGAATGCGCTTCGGGCACTGGATGCGCTCGGTCTCGGTGATCAGGTGCGGGCGCGGGCGATCGAGGAGGGATCGGCGGGCATTCGGGATAGCAAGGGGCGGTGGATCTCTCGCGTCGACAGCGAAGCGATCCGTACGCGATTCGGCAGTCCGATCGTGCTGCATCGCGCCGATCTGCTGGACATCTTGCACGCGGCACTCCCGGAAGAGGTGCTGCGCACTGGCATTTCGGTGACGGCGGCGCGGACCGACGGCACTGTCACTCACTCTGCGGGCACAGCGAAGGGCGACCTGGTTGTCGGCGCCGACGGCCTTCGCAGCGTGGTGCGGCGCGCGGTCAGCGGCGATATCGAGCCTCGCTACAGCGGCTACACCGCTTGGCGGCTGGTGGTCACTCCTGCGGAGCCGATCACCGAGCTCGGCGAATCCTGGGGTCGTGGTGAACGTTTCGGCTTCGCCCCGCTATCGGACGGTCGCGTCTACTGCTTCGCCTGCGCCAACATGCCCGCGGGCACCCCGGGCGGTGGCCTGGCCGAGCTACGCCGCCGCTTCGGCACCTGGCACGATCCGATCTCGGCCCTACTCGCCGCCGCGGAGGAATCCGCCGTCCTCAAACATGACCTCTACGACCTCCCCGCCCGGAAAACCTATGTCGCCGACCGCATCGCCCTCCTCGGCGACGCCGCACACGCCATGACCCCCAATCTGGGTCAGGGCGCCTGCCAATCCCTCGAAGACGCCGTCATCCTCGCCCGAGTCGCCACCGAAGACGCCGACCTGACCAGGTATGACCAGGAGCGCAGGCCCCGCACGCAAATGCTCGTCACCCGCTCCCGTCGCATCGGCACCATCGCCCAGCTGTCGTCACCTCCGGTCGTCGCCCTCCGAAACACGGCATTGCGTCTGATCCCCGCATCGGCCCAGGCCAATTCCCTTGCGCCAGTGCTCGACTGGACCTGTTGAACAAGCACGGACGTCGTGGCCATTCAGAATGCAGATGCTTAGGAACGTCCTGAGTTGCCGCTAGTCGTGGTACAGCGCGTGCATGCGGGCTGCGGTTTCCGCCATTCGTGCGCGTAGTTCAGGAGGATCGAGGATCTCGACGTATTCGCCGAGGGGCATGAGGCCGTGGGCGAGGACCTCGTATGACTCCGAGGGGAGGGTCAGTTCGACCCAGCCTTCGGTGTCGGGTTCGGTCGCGGTGGCGAGCGCTTCGGCGACCGCGGCCGGTTCGTTCATCAGTCGCAGCATTCGCAGGTGGGTGGTGGCGATTCGGCAGCGGGCGCGTACGCGGAGCATCGATTGTGCGAAATCGTCTGCTGCCGTTGACCAATGGGATGACAGGTCGAAATCTGTAGGGCGGGTGAAGGATTCGCTGGTCAGGTCGGCGGAGATGATCCTGCTGACGCGGTAGGAGCGGATCGCCGTGCTGTCTCGTGCGACCAGATACCAGGTGCCTGCCTTCATTACCAGGCCGAGTGGGTCGAGGGTGCGGTCGACGACCTTGTCCTTGCGGCCGTATCGGACTTGCAGTCTGCGGTCGTGCCAGAGGGCGTCGGCGACGGTGTTCAGGGTGGGCGTCTCGTCGGGTCGGTGGAACCAGCCTGGTGCGTCGATGTGTACCCGTTCGGCGATTCGGGTTGCGCGGCCGCGTAATTCGGGTGGCAGTGCGGCGAGGACCTTGAGTTGTGCGGTGGCGAGGACGGTGCCGAGGCCGAGATCAGCTGCCGCGCCCGGGGATCCGGCGAGCAGGACGGCGTCGGCCTCGTCCGTGGTCAGGCCGGTCAAACGGGTCCGGTAGCCGTCAACGAGCTGGACACCGCCCGCGCGGCCCGGCTCGCTGTAGACCGGCACGCCCGCCGCGGACAGCGCCTCGACGTCCCGATACACGGTGCGCACCGACACCTCGAGCTCCTCGGCGAGCTCGCCCGCGGTGGATCGGCCGCGTGTTTGCAGGATCAGCAACAGCTGCAACAGTCGACTCGCTCGCATGCGTCGAGATTAGCCAGAAAACCTGACAGAAGATGTCAAGGATTGATCGTACTGTCGAGAACATGACCACTTGGAGCGAATTCACCGCAGAAGCGCCGCACATCGCCGAGCTCTTCGTGCGCAGGTACACCGCTACCGGCAACCTGTGCATGCTCGGCACCCTCCGTTCGGACGGGTTTCCCCGGATCAGCCCGGTGGAGCCGCGAATCTTCGAGGACATGCTGGTGATCTCGGGCATGCCCGACACCACCAAGTTCCGCGATCTGGCTCGCGATCCACGCTTCTGCCTGCACACCGCCACCATCGACACGAAGGTGAGCGACGGCGACGCCAAACTGTTCGGCACTGTCGTCGATCTCCCCGACAAGGAAGTCCACGTCCGCTTCGCGCAGAAACTGTTCGACGACACCGGGTTCGATATCCGCGGCCAAGAGTTCGGCCACTTCTACGTCGCGGATCTGAGCAGCGCCTCCACTGTCGAGGTCAGCGATGACCACCTCGACATCACCATCTGGAAGCCGGGTCAGGGTGAACGTGTAGTGCGTAAGCACTGACGCGGTAGGTCCGGCTCGGCGCGCACCGCGCACGTTCTCTGTCGCTGCGTACGAAATCGCCAGCTGATTCGGGCGCGGTGGGCGAACCTGTGCGCCGCAGCCCGATCAGCGCGCGGCGCGGTTACTCGTCGCGTGGTAGGCGGTTGAGTACTTCGGTGCTGAGTTGCTGGGGATCGACGCCGAGCGCTTGCAACGCGGCGTGCACGACCTCGTTCTCCTGCGCGAGGACCCCGAGCATCAGGTGCTCGGTATCGACACTGGTCTTGTTGGACTTACGCGCTTCGATTTCGGCGCGCACCAACGCCTTCTGCGCTTGCATGGTGAAGTGCGGCGTGACCGTGGCGGGGGTCTGATACCTCGCGCCGGCGAGCAGGGCCCGCCGCAGTTTCTCGTGGGTGAGTCCCAGCGTGGTGACGGCGGTGCCGACGGGTGTCTCGGGATCGTCGTCGGCGGTGCTGGTCAGCGCGAGCAGCAGGTCGCTCGGTTCGATGTGCACGTGGTTGAGCGCCTGTGCTTCCCGCAGGCTGTTCTCCAGCGCCTTTCTGGCCTGCTTGGTGAAGGGGATGTGGCCCGACTTGCCGTGGTCGGCTGCCCCCGGGGTCAGCGCGATCTGCGCCCGGGCCGTCGCCGGATCGATCCCCAGCTCGGCCAGTGCGCGCGCGGTGGTGGCCGCGGAACCGATCTCGCATGCGCGCAGGACCGCGAGCAACATGTGCTCGGCGCCGATGTAGTCGTGGCCGCGCTCGCGCGCCTCTTCTTGGGTCAGCACGATTACCCGGCGGGCTTGATCGGAGAATCTCTCGAACATAGCGACCCCCTTTCGGCCATCGGCCGCTCATCTCGATGGTAGTCAACAATGTGGAGCGGCTGGTCGATATGCGCGGTGTTGCGAGGGGCTGGGTACAGGGGCAACGGATGGTAGCGGCCCATTCAGCCGCGGTCGGCCAATGCTTCGCGGCGGCGGGTGAGAAAGGTTTGCTCGGCGGCATTCTCGGTGCGGGCGATTGCCGCGTCGAAGGCCGCCACGGCTTCCGTTGTGCGGCTGAGGCGTTCGAGTAGATCGGCCCGAATCGCGTGATACAGGTAGTACTTTCCGAAGTCGAGATCATCGAGCAACGCGAGCGCAACCGCCGGTCCGTCGACCTCGGCCACCGCGACCGCACGGTTGAGCGCCACGATCGGACTCGGTGTCAGTGCCGCCAACTGGTCGTAGAGTTGCACGATCTGCGGCCAGTCGGTGGCCGCCGAAATCGGGGCGTCCGTGTGCACGGCGTTGATCGCGGCCTGGATCTGATACGGCCCAGGTTGGTTGCGGCGCAAACACTCTCGCACGATGGCGTGACCCTCCGCGATGCGCTCGCGATCCCACCGGCCGCGGTCCTGCTCCGGCAGCGGCACCAGGGATCCGTCCGCGGCGGTGCGGGCCGCGCGGCGCGCCTCGGTCAACAGCATCAGGGCGAGCAGCCCGGCGGCTTCCGGCTCATCGGGCATGAGTTCGGTGAGCAGCCGACCGAGCCGGATCGCTTCGGCGCACAGGTCGGCGCGGACGAGCCGGTCACCGGAGGTCGCCGTGTGCCCTTCGGTGAAGATCAGATAGATGACCGCGAGGACGGCGTGCAGCCTGGCCGGGAGGTCGGCGTCGGCGGGCACCCGGTAGGGGATGCGGGCGTCGCGGATCTTGCCCTTGGCGCGGACAATCCGTTGCGCCATCGTCGATTCCGCGGTCAGGAAGGCGCGGGCGATTTCGGGCGTGGTCAGTCCGCCGAGCAGTCGTAAGGTCAGCGCCACCTGCGCGGTGCGGGCCAGTGCGGGATGGCAGCAGGTGAAGATCAGCCGCAGGCGGTCGTCGTGCACCGCACCCTCCTCCTCGGCCGGTTCGTCGTCGGCGTGCAGCAACGCGGCCTGCGCGTAGCGGTCGGCGCGGGAGGCTTCGCGACGGAGCCGATCGATGGCCCGGTTGCGTGCGGTGGTGATGATCCAGCCGGGCGGGCTCGGTGGCAGCCCGCCCGACGGCCAGCGCTGCACCGCGGCCGTAAAGGCATCCTGCACCGCGTCTTCGGCGACGCCGATGTCGCCGAAGACGCGGATCAGGCTCGCCACCGCGCGACCGTAGTGTTCGGTGAACACCCCTTCGATCACCGCGGTGGTCACGGGTGCGGCCATCTAGCTGTCCCGTAGCGGGCGGACCTCGATCGGCAGCGTGATCGCCGCGGCCAACCGGCGACCCCACGCCAGGGCCTCGTCGAGGTCGGCGGCCTGGATGACGGTGAATCCGCCGATGTGTTCCTTGCCCTCGACGTACGGGCCGTCGGTGACGAGGACGTCATCGCCCTTGACGTGCAACACGGTCGCGGTGCTCGGGGCGTGCAGCCCGGCGGCGAACACCCACGCGCCCGCGGCCCGCAGATCGGCGTTGACGGCGTCGAGATCGCGGATGATCTCGTCGATGTTGTCGGGCACGCCCTCGCCGTCGGGCTGGTAGATGCTGAGCAGGTATTGCTTCATCGTTTGGTCCTCTTCATCCGCGCTGGTAGCTGGCGATGATGACACCGGTGCTGGTCGGCGTGCTCGTGCCGAGCCGCAGAGCGCCTAGCTCGACACCGTCGAACAGGCGGCGGCCGGTGCCGACGACGATCGGGTGGATCAGCAGCAGATACTCGTCGATGAGATCGTGTCGCATCAACGATTGCAGCAGATCGCCGCTGCCGAGCAGTACCAGATCGAGGTCTTGGCGCAGCTCTCCGATCGCGGCCACGGCGTCGCCGGGGAGCAACGTGGAGTTCTGCCATGGCAGCGGTTCGGTGAGAGTGCGTGAGGCGACGTACTTCTGCGTCTTGTCGAGCACCTCGGTGAACGGGTTGTCGGTCTGATACGGCCAGAAACCGGCGAAGTCCTCGTAGGTGCGGCGTCCGAACAGCAGCGCGTCGTGATGGGTGGCCATGTGCTCGCCCATCACCCTGGCCTGCACGGGATCGTCGAACCGGTGCGCCCAGCCGCCCAGCCGGAACCCGTCCCTGGTGTCCTCGTCGGCCCGGCCGGGCGCCTGCATGACGCCGTCCAACGTCACGTGCTCGACCGCGGTGATCCTGCCCATGTCTGCTCCTTCGGAAAGGCCGACCCGTTGTCGGCTTCACCGACTACACGAACGAGTACTCATCGAATCGACATCGGCCAATCGTCGAACGGGACATGATGCTCGACGTTTGCCGCCATCATCTCCCGTTCAGCCCTCGGTGAGGGCCTGGATTTCGGTGTACGGCGGGGCGGCGAAGGGGACGGAGGTGTCGTCGCGGACCGCGCGGGCAGTGTCGATGGCGACGGCCAGTGCCGTGCGATACAGCAGCGAGCCGGTGCTGACCCGCCGGACGCCGAGGGCGCCGAGATCTGCGATGGACGGGCCGGTCGGCGAGTACAGGATGTTGACGGGCAACGGAATCGCGGCGACGATCCGCGCGATGCCGTCGGGATCGGTCAGGCCGGGCACGAAGATGCCGTCCGCCCCCGCGGCGGTGTATCGCTCGGCGCGGGCCAGCGTGCGGTCGATGTCGTCCTTCACCCAGTACGTATCGACCCTGGCGTTGATGAACAGCTCCGGCACCCGATCCTTGATCGCGGCGATCAGCTCGGCTTGATGATCCGGTTCGGCCAGTGTGCTTTCCGCGCGGCCGTCCTCCAGATTGATTCCGGCGAT
The DNA here is from genome assembly GCF_050955855.1 of Nocardia sp. CA-128927. Taxonomy (NCBI): domain Bacteria; kingdom Bacillati; phylum Actinomycetota; class Actinomycetes; order Mycobacteriales; family Nocardiaceae; genus Nocardia; species Nocardia sp. CA-128927. Next base: position 3,640,174 of record NZ_CP192087.1, read on the forward strand.
ACCCAATTCGGTCAGCTGTGCGGCGTATTCACCGACCGCGGTGGGGTTTTCGCTGAAGCCGCCCTCGATGTCGACGGTCACCGGCACCGGTAGCCGGGCGAGTAGCCGGGCCAGCGCCATGGTCGCGTCGCCGGTCACGCCGGTGCCGTCCGGCAGTCCCGCCGCGACGGCGACGCCGAGGCTGGTGGTGCCGATCGCCGGAAACCCTTCGGCCGCAAGGACTGCCGCGGAGCCGTAGTCCCAGGCGTTCGGCAGGACCAGTGGCTGATCGCCGTGATGTAGTTCGTGGAAGAGCCTCGTCTTGTTCATTCGGATCCTTCGATGATTCCGGCGGCGATGGCGATGGCGTGTGCTCGGCCGGGGCAGGCGTGCGGGCCCGCACCGAAACCCAGTCCAGGGTGCCGCATGTCGAGTTCGACCACCTCGCCGTCGACGACTCGTCTGGTCGAGCGCAGCGGCGGGTTCTCGTCCATGGTTCGCGCGATGATCTGCTCGGCGGTGCCTGCCGAATTCAGCTGCTGCGCGTTGGCGACCAGCGCGCTGGTCGCTGCACAAGCCTGAACCAGCAGGCAGATTCGCGCTGCGGTGGCGTCGTCGGCGACACCGCCGCAGGCTGCGACCAATGCCACGACGGCCTCGTCGGCTGCGGGGTTGTCGGGCTCGTATGGCTGATAGTGCGCGGCGACCAATGCCACCGCTTCGATGGAAATCTCTTGCAGTCCAAGAGCTTCCGCCAGTACTCGGACGTGGGGGAGTGGTCCGTCTTCTGCACGTGCCCGCTCGCGCAGGTCGGCGGGAGAGAGCCGGTCGAGTTCCGCGGTGACCAACGCCCGTAGCCGCTGATGCTCGGATCCCGTGCTGAAGCGCGGCACATGGGCGCGCAGCCACCCGATGCCGACCGGTGCGTCCACCGCGGGCACGGCGGGCACCGGTGCGTTGATCAATGTGGCGCGCACCTGATCAGGGTCGGTGATCAGCGGAACTGTCCGATTCATGCCGTGACCGTATCCCCGGGTCGTTTCGGTGGCCGCCGAAACGTTCGCGCACCATCATGGGGGTGTGTCTTCCAGAGGAGCCGAACTAGCAGGTCTGGCCGCGTTGCTCGCCGACCGCACCCGCGCCGACATGTGCCTCGCACTGGTCGACGGCCGCGCCTGGACGGCGGGCGAACTCGCCCGCCACACCGGCGTGGCCGCGTCGACCGCCACCGAACACCTCAATCGCCTCCTCGACGGTGGGCTGCTCATCGAACGTCGGCAGGGGCGGCACCGCTACGTCCAGCTCGCGGGCCCGCAGGTGGCCGACTTGCTGGAGTCCATGGTCACCCACGTCGACCCGCCCCGCCCGGCCGTGACCAGCCTCCGAACCGCCACCGTCGCAGCGGCTTTGGCGCGCGGCCGCACCTGCTACGACCACCTGGCGGGTCGCCTCGGCGTGGCCATCACCGACGCGATGACCACCCGGGCCTTGCTGGACCAGGACGGCGGTTTCGCACTCACCGAGGCAGGCCTGGCCTGGCTGACCGGACTGCTCGGAGTCCAGCCCGCCGCATTGAAAGCCACCCGCCGTCCCCTCGCCCGCCCGTGCCTCGACTGGACCGAGCGCCGCACCCACCTCGGCGGCGCAGCCGGTGCTCAGCTCTGTCACCGCCTGCACGAACTCGACTGGATCACCCGCGTCGGCACCGGCCGCGCCATCCGCGTTACCCCGAAAGGCGAGTCCGGCCTACACACCCTGCTCGGCATCGAACCATCGACACTCGAACTCAGCGCTAGGCCGGATCCCGCAACTGCCGGAGCCGATACGCAACCCGCGAGATGATCCCCGCCAACATCCGAGCCCCCGACTCCAACCGCTCCAACAGCTCGACCAACTCATCCTCGGTAGCCCGCGAAACGTCGAGCCCCCGCAGCCCGGCCACCGCACGCTCCAGCGCGCTGACCTGCTCCTCGAAGACTTCGTTCGAACGCATGTTCTAATGATAGCGCATCCGTTCGGCCAAGGGTGGGCCGCGTCGATCAGGTCAGGCGACGCAGGATTGGACGGCCTTGGCCAGGTTCGGCATGCGGGGGTCGTCGGGGCGGAAGTTCCAGAGGTTGGTGACGTAGCTGAAGCCGATGCCGGAATCGGGGTCGGCGAAGGCGATCGATCCGCCGGAGCCGGGGTGGCCGAATGCGCTCGGGCCGGTCATCGGTAGTGCTCGGCAGGCTCGCCAGAATCCGAGGGACATGTTGAAGGAGCTGTCGGCCGGGATGTTCAGTTCCGGTGGTAGTCCGTGCATCCGGGTCTTGTCGGTTTGGACGGGCGTTGCTCGTTCGATGGTGGCCGGGTCGAGTAGGCGCACGCCGTCGACCTCGCTCACCGTGGCCGCGTACATCCGGGCCAGCGATTGCGCGTCCGCGATCCCGTTCGCGGCCGGGAACTCCGCCGCGCGCCAGGCGCGCGTCGTGTAGTACGCGGTCGCGGGGTCGGCCCCGTTGTCCAACGCACCGCCGAGCGAACCGGCGCGCATTTGGACCGAGTCCGGACCCCAGGAAGAGGTGACCCATGCGGTGACCGTGTCCTTGTCGAGGCCAGTCGCCTCGGCCATTCCGGCGAGCAACTCCTCCAGGGTGAACGGAGCTGTGTACTCGATGCGGGCCACTCGGTCTTCCGCTTCCTCGGGTAGCCCGATCCAGGCGCTCAGTCCGAGTGGGGTGGCGATCTCGTCGGCGAAGAACGTGCCGAGCGACTTGCCGGAGATCCGGCGCACCACCTCACCGACCAGGAAGCCGAACGTGACGGCGTGATACATGTGCTCGGTGCCGGGCTGCCACAGCGGCGGCTGCGCCTCGAGTGCGCGGATGACCGGATCCCAGGCGCACGCCTGCTCGAAGGTCAGCGGTCCGTCGACGACCGGCAGACCGGCCTGGTGGGAAAGCAACCAGCGCACCGGAATTCGGTCCTTGCCGTTGGCGCCGAACTCCGGCCAGTACTGGGCCACCGGAGCGTCCAGATCCAGCTCGCCGCGCTGTGCGAGCAGATGGGCGCAGATCGCGGTCATGCCTTTGGTCGTGGAAGCGACCTGGACGATGGTGTCTGTGTGCCACGGCCGGTTCGTCGTGCGGTCGGCGAGGCCGTCCCACAGGTCGACGACCAGGCGGCCGTCCGCGTAAACGCTGCAGGCCGCGCCGGTTTCGCCCGGGGTGTCGAAGTTCGCGCGGAACGCGTCGGCGACCTTGCCCCAGCCGTCCTCGACACCACTCTCGCGTCCGGAGTGTCCCTGCCCTGATGTCGTGCTTGTCATCGCGGTAATCCTTTGCTGGAGAACAACTACTTACAAGTATATGTATACGTATAGTGTCGAACATGCGTCGCCGCTGGGGATTTCGGGGTCGCGGCCGTCTGACGCGAGATGGCTTACGGCGAGTCGAGGACGTGCTCGACTTGCGCGAGATAGCCGAGCAGATCCCCGATTTCGGCCAGCGGCACGCCCGCCCCGGCCAGCGCCCGAACCTGTACCAGCCGTAGCAATTCGGCCGATCGATACCGGCGACAACCGGAGCTGTCACATCGCGGTTCGTCGAGCAGTCCGCACTCGTGATAGTGCCGCACTGTCGTCACTGTGACGCCGGCGAATGCGGCCGCCTGGCCGATCGTGAACCCGTCCCGCGCGGCATGTGTTGTCGCGCAAGACTTCTCCGGACTCGGCGCGGGGATCGCCGGAGCGGGCGGTGTCGTCATCGAACGCCCTAACTTCCTTCGCGTGCGGCGCGATCGATGGCATCGGTCAGCCGTTTGCGTTCCCGGTTCTTCCACGAATCCTCTTGGTAGTTCCGCGCGAACGCCTCGATGAACTCCACCGGGTCCTCGCCGACGATCTCGCGGACCGGGGTTCCGGCCGCGGCGCTCTGCTCGAACAGATCGATGAGGTCCTCGAAGATCGCGGTGCCACCGCCGGGTCCGAGAATCATCAGGTAGTGCTCGAGCGCGTCGACCGCCGTGCGATAGCTCGCGGGCAGTTCTTCCTTGCGCGCCTTGTACTTCCACCATCGCCGCTTGTCGCCCATGTCGCCGATCACCTTCGAGGTGAGCTTCGAGATGTCCATGGTCATCTGCCTCCTTCGTGGAGCTGTTCGAGTCGTTCGGAGAGGAAGCTCCACGTCCTCCAGAACTCGTCGAGGTATTCCTGGCCCTGCGCGTTGAGGGAGTACACCTTGCGCGGCGGTCCCTTCTCCGACGGGATCTTCTCGACGTCGACCAGGCCTCGCTTCTCGACCCGGACCAGCAGGGCGTAGACGGTGCCCTCGGCGATATCGGCGAAGCCCTGTTCCCGCAGCCACGCCGTGATCTCGTAGCCGTACGCGGACCGCACGGCCAGGATCGCGAGGACGATGCCCTCGAGCGTGCCCTTGAGTATCTCCGTGATCTGTTTGCCCACGGCCTACCTCCTAGTGCTACTCATTGATACCGAGTACCAGTAGATAGTAACACTGAATAGCGTCGGCGCTAGTCCCCGGATTCGTCGATGTGGAGTGCCCCGGACGGGCAGGCATCCAGGGCCTCCCGCACTGCCGAGCTACTGCGCGGTCGCGCGTCGAGCAACCGCACCCTGCCGTCGTTCTCGTCCTGATCGAAGGCCTCCGGCGCGAGCAGCGCGCACATGCCCGAGCCGATACAGCGCTCCCGATCGACCGAGATTCGCATCTCGTCACCTCCTTTCGCGGTCTTCACCAGCTGACGGGCAGTTCGTGCACGCCGTAGATGTTCATGTCGGTCCGCAGCCGCACCTCGTCGGCGGGGACGGCGAGCCGAAGGGTCGGGAACCGCTGCACCAGTCCGGCGAAACCGGCCCGCATCTCGATCCGGGCCAGCTGCTGGCCGAGGCAGGTGTGGATGCCGTGGCCGAAGGACAGGTGACCGCGGGCCTTGCGGTGCAGGTCCAGGGTGTCGGGGTTGTCGAAGCGTTGCGGGTCGTGGTTGGCGGCCAGCAGCGAGACGACGACGGTCGATCCCTTGCCGATGGTCTCGCCGCCGAGTTCGATGTCCTCGGTGGCGTACCGATAGAAGATGTCGGCGACGGACAGATAGCGCAGGAGTTCCTCGACGGCGTCGGGCACCAGCCCCGGATCGGTACGCAGTTCGGCCAGCTGCTCGGGGTGCTCCAGGAGCGCGAAAGTGCCCAGTGCCAGCATGTTCGCGGTGGTCTCGTGGCCCGCGAGCAACAGCAGGAAGGCCATGCCGACGAGTTCCTCGATGCTGAGGTCTTCATTGCGGGCCAGGTCGGACAGGATGTCGTCGCCGGGCTCGGCGCGTTTGCCGATGACCAGTTCGGCGAGGTAGCTGGTCATCGCGCCGTACGCGGCCATCTTCTCCTCGATCGGCTGCTCCTTGATCAGGAACTTGGCGGAGTTGACCTGGAAGGTCGCCCGGTCTTCGTAAGGGACGCCGAGCATTTCGCAGATCACCAGCGAGGGCACCGGCAGCGCGAACTCCTTGACCAGGTCGACCGGCGGGGCCAGTCGCGCCATCTCGTCCAGCTGGCGTTCGGTGATCTCGATGATGTGCTCCTCGAGCTGCCGCATCCGCCGGACGGTGAAGGTGCCGGTGAGCAGGCGCCGCAGCCGGGTGTGGTCCGGCGGGTCCATGGCGATGAACAAGCCGGGGATCTGCGGGGACGGCTAGGTCGGCACGGGCATGTCGGGAATGTCCTCCAGGGTGTGCAGGATGCCGATGTCCTGACGGGAGCTGAATCGGGTGTCGGCCATCAGCTGGCGGACCGCGTCGTAGCCCGTGACGAGCCAGCCCTCGTGACCGTCGGGGAAGACGATCGGGCTGACCGGGCGGGCCGCGCGCAGCCGGGTGATCTGGCTCGGCGGGTCGAACGGGCTCGCGTCGCGCTCGGTGGGCAGGCCGTGCGGGACGGGAACTGTTTGCGTCATGGGATTTCCTTTCGGGCTGTTGCGACAACAGTCGTCGGGAGACCTGACACCCGTCTGTCACGGCCCTGACACCACCGATCTGCCGCGCCGCCTCAGCAGTCGACGGCCCGCCGATCGCCCATGGCAGGATCAGTCGGGTGCAGATCGGGATCCTTGGACCATTCGAAATTCGCACGGACGACGGCGCTTTGGCCGACGTGCCGGGCGCGCGGTTGCGCGGGCTGCTGATCGCCCTCGCGCTCGAACCTGGTCACGCGGTCCCGAAGGCGACGCTCATCGACTGGATCTGGGGCGAGAATCCGCCCGCCGACGCGGCGAATGCCTTGCAACGCTTGGCTTCCCGGCTGCGCAAGGTGCTACCGGCCGGGGTGGTCGAGGGGCAGACGGACGGCTACCGGTTGCGGGTGGAACCCGATGCTGTCGATGCCGTGCGGTTCGAACGCCTCGTCGCGCAGGCCCGCAATGACGAGGATCCGCAGGGGGTGCGGCGGCTGCGTGAGGCCCTGGCACTGTGGCGTGGCGCGGCCATGCAGGACATCGGCCTGCAGGACAGCGCGGCGTTCGACACGGCGGTCGCCCGGCTCGAGGGACTGCGCCTGACCGCCATGGAGGATCGGTTCGACGCGGAGATCGGCCTCGGCCACGGTGCGGAGCTGGTCACCGAGCTATCCGACCTGGTGGCCGCGCATCCGGTGCGTGAACGGCTGGTCGCCGCGCTGATCCGTGCCCTCGTCGCGACGGGTCGTGACACCGAGGCGCTGCTGGCGTACGAGCGCATGCGCGAAACCCTCGCCGACGAGCTGGGCGTCGACCCCTCACCGGAACTGTCCGCCTTGCACGTCGCGCTGCTGCGGGGCGAGCTGGGCCGCCGGGAGGAGAACCGGACGACCAACCTGCGGGCCGAGCTGGCCAGCTACGTCGGCAAGGACGCCGATGTCGCCGCGGTCCGCGAACTCATCGCCGAACATCGGCTCACCACCCTGATCGGGCCGGGCGGTTCGGGGAAGACCAGGCTTTCCACGGAGACCGCGCGCACCATGCTCGGCGACCTGCCGGACGGCGTCTGGGTGGTCGAACTCGCGGCCATCGGCGCGGACGGCGACAAGGTTGTCGAAGGCGGCGCAAACAACGTGGCGCAGGCGACGCTCGCCGCGCTCAAACTGCGGGATGCGCTGCTCGGCGAGTCGGCGGACGCGGAGCCGACGGATCGGGTGATCGCCGCGCTCCGCGAGCGTTCGATGCTGCTGATCCTGGACAACTGCGAGCACGTGATCGAGTCCGCGGCGACCTTCGCCCATCGGGTGCTCGGCGAGTGCAGGCGGCTGCGAATCCTCGCCACGAGCCGGGAACCTCTCGGCATCACCGGTGAGGCGCTATGGCCGGTCCTGCCTTTGGTCCTCCCAGCGGAAGATGCCGACCCGGCCGAGATCGAGGCCGCCCCCGCGGTCCGGCTGCTGCGGGACCGAGCGAGCGCGGTCCGCAAGGACCTCGGGACCGATGCCAGCACCTTGTCGACGATGGTGCGCGTCTGCCGGGCGCTGGACGGGATGCCGTTGGCCATCGAGCTCGCCGCGGCCCGATTGCGCACTATGTCGCTCGATCAGCTCGCGCACCGCCTCGATGACCGGTTCCGCCTGCTGACCGGCGGCAGCCGTACCGCGTTGCCGCGGCACAAGACGTTGCGTGCGGTGGTCGACTGGAGTTGGGAGTTGCTCACCGACGCCGAACGGATGGTGTTGCGCAGGCTCGCGGTGTTCTCGGGCGGGGCGAGTCTCGAAGCGGCCGAGCGGGTTTGCGTGGGAGACGAAGTCGAGCAGGACGAGGTGCACGAGTTGCTCACCGCGCTCGTCGAGAAGTCGCTGCTGGTCGTCGTGGGCGACGACGCACCGCGCTACCGGATGCTCGGCACGATCAAGGAGTACGCCGAGCAGCGACTAGCGGAGGCGGGGGAGTCGGACCTGGCGCGCCACGCGCATCTCGCCTACTTCACCGAACTCACCGAGACCGCGGAACCGCATCTGCGCCGTGCCGAGCAACTGGAATGGCTCGCCACGCTCGAGGCCGAGCACGACAACATCGCCGCGGCGATGCGCGGTGCGCTCGCGGCACGCGAAGCGTCCCAGGCGATGCGGCTGGCCGCCGGTGCCGGTTGGTACTGGTGGCTCGGCGGGCACAAGGTGGAGGGCAACGAGCTGATCATGGCCGCCGTCGCCCTGCCCGGCGAAGTGGCCGACGAGACCCGGGCCTGGGTGTACGCGCTTGTCGTGCAGTTCGTTTCGGCCGGCCAGCAGAGTGACGGGGCCCGGGCGGCGGAGTGGATCCACCGGGCTTACGAAATCAGCCAGCGGTCGCCGAACCAGCACCCGGCGCTGGGCTTGGTCGCCCCGCTCGAACGCATGTTGACGGAGCCGGGCACGGTGTTGTCCGCGTGGGAACCGCTGCTGGACGACAACGATCCCTGGGTCCGCGCGCTGGCCCGGCTACAGCTCGGCAAGATGCGGATCCAGCTCGGCCAGGGTGGCCGGGACGCGGACACCTATCTCGAGTTGGCGCTCACCGAGTTCCGGGCGATCGGTGAACGGTTCGGGATTTCGTTCGCCCTGACCGAGCTGGCGAATCGGATCGCCATGCGCGGCGAGTTCGCCGCCGCGTGCGAGTACTACGAACAGGCGATCGCGGTCGTCACCGAGGTCGGCGCCATCGAGGACATCGCGCCGATGCGGTCGCGGCAGGCCCAGTTGTATTGGCTGCTGGGCGATCTGGAGTCGAGCGCGGCCGCGATGGCCGAGGCGCAGCGGTCGGCGGAACGGGTCGCCTGGCCGAGTGCGCTGGCCGAGCTGGCGCTGACGAAGGCGGAGCTCGCGCGTTGGAGCGGCGATGCCGAACAGGCGCACCGGCAACTCGGCGTCGCGGCAACGCTGCTCGGCGCGGACTCTGAACGGGCGATCGTTCGCGTGATGATTCAGGACCTGCTCGGCCACCTTGCCGAGGATCTCGACGAGGCCAGGAAACACCGTCTCGCGGCCTTCGAAGCGGTGTCCGAGGCGGGGCATCCGCTGCTGATCGCGCAGGTGCTCGTCGGGATCGCGGATCAGGCGCTGCGCGGGCAACAGTATGAGCAGGCCGCGCGGCTGCTCGCGGCGAGCGCGGGGGCGCGCGGTCTGCCGGATCGTTCCCATCCGGATGTGGCCCGGATCGAGCAGGCCGCGCGAAATCACCTCGGCGACAAGGGGTTCGCGGAGGCGGCGCGGCAGGGCACGGAAACGGACTGGAGCGAGCTGGTTTCGGTCACGCTCGCTTTGTGAACGTGGCGGACGCCTACACCTACCTGACGCACCAGGTGTCGCTCATTTCGGGAGGGCCTCCGTGGTGTGGCCCGTCAGGGCGAGCAAGACATCGTCGAGATCGGGTGTGTGCACGGAGAACTCGTCGGCACTGATGGCGTACTCGTCGAGCGTGTCCAGCAGTGCCCGAAGGGATTTCGTCCCGCCGTCGCTCGGCACCCGCAAGATCAGTGCCGCCCTGTCCGGTGTGGAACCGGGGAAGAGGCGTGCGGCCGCGTCGAGTCGGGAGATGTTGGTGAACCGGAGTCGGACGTGCGTTCCGGGGAGTTGGCGTTTGAGCTCGTCGGGAGTGCCCTGGGCGACCAGGCGGCCCTGGTCGAGCACCGCGATCCGGTCGGCGAGCTGATCGGCCTCCTCTAGGTACTGGGTGGTGAGGAAGATCGTCACGCCGTCGGCGACCAGGTCGCGGATGATCGACCACATCGTGCGGCGGCTGCGCGGGTCGAGTCCGGTGGTCGGCTCGTCCAGGAAGATGATCTCCGGGTTGCCGACGAGGGTCATCGCGAGGTCGAGCTTGCGGCGCATGCCGCTGGAGTAGGTCGACACGGGCTTGTGCGCCACCAGTTCGAGGCGTTCCAGCAGCCCGGCGATGGCGAGCTTGCCGTCTTCGGCGGGGATGCCGTGCCGGTCCACCACCAGTTGCAGGTTCTCCTGTCCCGTCAGTAGCTCGTCCACCTGACCGGTGACGCCGATCGCCGCGCGCACCGCCTCGGCCTCGGTCGCGACGTCATGGCCCGCGACGCGCACCGATCCGCCGTCAGCCTTCAGCACCGTGCTCAGCACGTTCACCGTCGTCGTCTTGCCCGCCCCGTTCGGGCCGAGCAGGGCAAAGATCGTGCCCGCACGAACATCCAGATCGATGCCGTCGAGCACCACCTTGTCCCCGTACGTCTTCCGCAGCCCGGACACCGCGATCGCTGAATCACTCATGGGACAACCATCGGCACGCGGCCTGACACGCACCTGTCATGCACCGTCGCGGTCGTGTCAGAGATCGCGTCAGCACCGTGGCGGTCGGGTGTCAGGACAGCGGGCGATCGTTGTTCACATCGGACGGCACAGCAGAGACGAGGGGTCATGAATACCGAAACCGCACCGGCGATCACGACGGCGGATCGCCCGGAGTTGCAGAAGCTCATCCAGGAGATCGTCGATTCCGGGTACGCCGGGGTGCAGCTGCGAGTGCACGACGAGCAGGGTGAGTGGGTCGGCAGCGCCGGGGTGCGCAAGCTGGGCGAGACCGAGAAGCCGCCGATCGACGGTCGATTCCGGATCGGCAGCAACACCAAGACCTTCGTCGCGACCGTTGTCCTGCAACTGGTGGCCGAGGGCAAGGTCGAGCTGGATAACCCGGCGGCCGACTACCTGCCCCAGTTCGAGCTGGACTCGCGGATCTCGGTGCGAATGCTGTTGCAGCACACAAGCGGAGTGTTCAACTTCACCGGCGAGTACTTCCCCGACGGGACGATCGTGCCGGGAATTCCGTGGCAGGGCCAGGAGTGGGTGGACAACCTGTTCCACAGCTACCAGCCGGAGGAACTGGTGCGGCTTGCGTTGTCCAAGCCCGCCCGGTTCGAGCCCGGTACGGACTGGAGCTACTCCAACACCAACTACGTGCTGGCCAGGCTGCTGATCGAGAGCGTCACCGGTAGCTCGTTGGCGGCGGAGATGCAGCGGCTGATCCTCGGTCCGCTCGGATTGACGGGCACCGTGGTGCCGGACTTCCAGACGGAGATCCCCGAGCCGCACGCGCACGGCTACTACGCGTACCAGGACGGCGACGAGTGGAAGCTGGTCGACACCTCCAGCATGAATCCCTCCTGGATCTCCGCGGGCGGCGACATGATCTCGACCACCGCCGACCTGCACACGTTCATTTCCGCGCTGATGAGCGGAAAGCTCCTCCCGCCGTCGCTGCTGGCGGAGATGCGGACGCCGCGTGCGACCGGGCTGCCGAAGAACGAGTACGGCCTGGGGCTGTTCATGGAGGAGACGGACAGCGGCGACATCGTCTTCACCCACAACGGCGGCTTCTTCGGCTGGGCGGCACTGATGTACAGCACGGCCGACGGCAGCAAAACCATGACCGCCTCGCTGACCACCGGGGACGACAAGCTCGACTTCGCCGCCATGTCCGCGGCGTTCCTGGAGGTGAAGAGCCGCCTCGTCAACCAGGTGTTCGGCGACCAGTCCTGAATCCACTTCACATCCAACACATTTCACACACAAGAGGAGTACAGCCATGCCTACTTTCCAGACCCCGGAACCCATCTCCGTCGCCGTCGACGTGCCCTCCGGCAACGTTCAGGTGATCGCCTCGGACCGGACCGACACCGTCGTCGAGATCCTGCCGACCAATCCAGCCAAGAAGGCCGACGTGCGCGCCGCCGAGCAAGCCCAAATCGATTTCGCCGCAGGCACACTGACCGTGCAGACACCGAAAGACTGGCGGTCCTACGGCCCGCTGGGTGGCACCCCGTCGATCGAGGTGACCATCGAGGTGCCCAACGGCTCCGCGCTGAAAGCAACTGCGGCACTTGGCCGATTGCTGGTTACCGGCGAACTCGGTGACTGCGACCTCGAGGTGTCCGCAGGCGACATCGCGGTCGAGCGGCCGCACGGTTCGGTGACCGCGAAAACCGCCAAGGGCAACATCCGCGTCAGCGAAGCCGCGCGCGGCGTGCTCCGGCTGGAGACATCCGTCGGTGAGCTGGAGGTCGGCATCCGCCCGGGCAGCGCGGCGCGACTGGAAACCAACGCCCTGTCCGGCACGGTGCAGAACCTGATGGCACCGTTCGACGGATCGGCGGACAACGTCGAAACCGTCCAGGTGTACGCGCGAAACTCGTTCGGCAACATCATCATCCACAACACCGCCGCCTGATGCCGCAGTCGTCCACCTCCTCCACCGCACCGGTGGAGGAGGTGGACTGGTATTGCCGGGTTACTTGCTGAACTTCACCGAGCGGAATTCGACGTTGCGCTCACGCTCGCCGGGGGCCATCGCGTTCACGACCTTGCCGTTGCAGTCGTCACCGCGGAAGAGCTCCGCCACGCGGTTGGTCTTGTTCTCGGCGAACCCTTTGCCTTCGATGCGGTAGCAGCGGTTGTTCTTGGGATCTTCGAGGCGCTGCCGATCGCCGTGGTGGGTGTAGATGAAGGTGCCTTTCGCCTCCAGGTTTCCCAGGTCGGGCTCGGCATGCGCCGTGGTTGCTCCGCCGAGAGCCAATGCGAGAATCGCGCCGGCCGCGGCGAGCGCGCCTCCGATGTGCTTCATGATCTGCCTTTCGTAGAGCCTGCACCCACGTATCTCGTGAAACGTGGTCGATCCCGGCCACCTTGTGGGCCGCCGGGGTTTGTCTCGGCCTGGCCAGTCGACGTCGACGACATCGAGCGTATCAAGAATCACACTGCGGAAATCGATGAAAACTGTTGTACCACAATGGAATACGTAGATAGGCGAGCAACGTCATATGGACGCGCGGGAGCCTCAGGGGGCGTCGAATCAGGAGCTGACGCGCGGCAACGGAGCCGATCATGAAGTAGCTCTCCACGCCGAGCGGCGGGGTCGTTCCTACGCTGTGGGCCCGCCCGCATAGGGGTCCGAAATGCCCACTGGTCCAATGGGATTACTCCCGTCGATCATGCTAACAACTTGCGCCCCCGAGGGTTCCCCAGTCGTCGGCGGGCGCGCGTCTTCCGAGCGGCGTGTGACGAAGGCCGCTGGGGCAGCCGGACGGCAACTACGAGCTCGTCGGCTTGGCTAATCTCGAAACGTGACACAGGTGGTGGCCGGGGCGTGTGAGTGTGGTGCGGCGTTGCCGCGATCGGCCTTCCCGGGCGGCTTCGCACTGAGCGTTCACGAGCTCGGTGACGGCTCCGGTGGCTACGTCGGTGACGGGTATCCGGCATATGGTGAGCGGATGCGCTGCCTGGCCCGGGCGACCGTCGAGGGCTGGCTCGGGGCCCACCCTGTGAATGAGATTGCATAGTCGTGCATAATCATCACATGGTTGATTCGGTGCACGCGCCGGAGCCAGGCGGGCCCGCGTTGCGGGTTGCGGTGGCCGGGGCGAGTGGGTACGCGGGTGGGGAAGTGCTGCGTCTGCTGCTGGGGCACCCGGCGTATCGAGCGGGGCGCCTCGGGATCGGGGCGCTGACGGCCGGTGCGAACGCGGGCAGCGTCCTCGGGGAGTTGCAGCCGCATTTGCTGCCGCTGGCGGACCGAGTGCTCGCGCCGACGACCGTCGAGGAACTGGCCGGGCACGATGTGGTGTTCCTCGGGCTGCCGCACGGGCAGTCCGCGGCGTACGCGAAGCAGCTGCCCGAGTCGACGGTGATCATCGATTGCGGCGCCGACTTCCGCCTGACCGACGCGCAGGCCTGGGAGAAGTACTACGGCAGCGCGCACGCGGGCAGCTGGCCGTACGGACTGCCGGAGCTGCCCGGCGGCCGGGAGAAGCTGCGCGGCGCGAGCCGGATCGCGGTGCCCGGCTGCTATCCGACGGTGGCCAGCCTCGCGCTCGCCCCCGCCATCGCGGCGGGGATCATCGAGCCGCGGGTGAATGTCGTTGCGGTGAGCGGAACCTCGGGTGCCGGACGCAAGCTCGATGTCGGGCTGCTCGGCTCCGAGGTGATGGGTTCGGCGCGGGCGTACGGCATCGCGGGCGCGCACCGGCACACCCCGGAGATCACCCAGAACCTTTCCGCGGCAGGCGGTATCGACGTCGCCGTGTCGTTCACCCCGGTGCTCGCGCCGATGCCGCGCGGCATCCTGGCGACCTGCACGGCACCGACCACCGTGGATGCCGCACAGGCTCGCGCGGTCTACGAAAAGGCTTACGCCGAAGAACCTTTCGTGCACCTGCTACCGGAAGGCGTACTGCCGCAAACCGGTGCGGTGCTCGGTTCCAACGCCGTCACCCTGCAGGTGGCGGTGGATGCCGACGCGGGCTTGCTCGTGGTGATCGGCGCGATCGACAACTTGACCAAGGGCACCGCGGGCGCCGCGGTGCAATCCATGAACCTGGCCGTCGGATTCGACGAGACCGCAGGACTTTCCACCGTAGGAGTGGCACCGTGACGACATCCGCATCGATCGAAACCGGCAAGCTGGTGCGGAACCAGGGCGTGACCGGCCCGCTCGGCTTCCGTGCGGCAGGCATCGCAGCAGGCATCAAGGCGAGCGGAAAGCCGGACTTGGCACTGGTTTTCAACGAAGGCCCGGAATATGCGGCCGCGGGCGTCTTCACCCGCAATCAGGTGAAGGCCGCCCCGGTGCTGTGGTCGCAGCAGGTGCTGTCCGGCGGCCGCCTGCGCGCGGTGATCCTCAATTCCGGTGGCGCCAACGCGTGCACCGGCCCGGGCGGCTTCCAGGATACGCACAAGACCGCCGAGGAACTCGCTGCCGCACTGAGTAATTGGGGCTCCGAGACCGGTGCCGGTGAGATCGCCGTCTGCTCCACCGGCTTGATCGGCGACCGGCTGCCGATGGACAAGCTGGTGCCCGCGATCACCGAGATCGTGCATGAAATGGGCGGCGGCCTCTCCGGCGGACTGGACGCGGCGCACGCCATCATGACCACCGACACGGTGCCGAAGGAAGCCGCCTTCCACCACCGCGACAAGTGGAACGTCGGCGGCATGGCCAAGGGCGCGGGCATGCTCGCGCCCTCGCTGGCCACCATGCTCGTGGTGCTGACCACCGACGCCGTCGCCACCGCCGACCAGCTGGATCAGGCGCTGCGCAACGCGACCAAGCGCACCTTCGACCGCCTCGACGTCGACGGCTCCTGCTCCACCAACGACACGGTGCTGCTGCTCGCCAACGGCGCCAGCGAGGTCACCCCGAGCCAGGCCGACCTCGACGCCGCTGTCCTCGCGGTCTGCGACGACCTGGCCGCCCAGCTGATGGGCGACGCCGAGGGCGTCACCAAGCGGGTGCTGGTCACCGTCGCGAGCGCGGTCAGCGAAGAAGAGGCGGTCGCCGCCGCCCGCACCGTCGCCCGCGACAGTCTGGTCAAGACAGCGCTTTTCGGCTCCGACCCGAACTGGGGCCGGGTGCTCGCCGCGGTCGGCATGGCGCCGATCGCCCTCGACCCGAATCGGATCTCGGTGTCGTTCAACGGAAATCCGGTCTGTATCGACGGTGTCGGCGCGCCCGGCGCCCGCGACGTCGATCTGTCCGGAATGGACATCGAGGTCCGCATCGATCTGAATGTCGGTGCCGCGCAAGCCACCATCCGCACCACCGACCTCTCACACGGCTACGTCGAAGAGAATTCGGCCTACAGCTCATGACAGGCCAACTGCACGAGGACCTTTCGGCGCTGGACAAGGCGCACATCCTCGCCGACGCGCTGCCTTGGCTGCAGAAGTTCCGGGACAAGATCGTCGTCGTGAAGTTCGGCGGCAACGCCATGGTCGACCCGGAACTCGAGCGGGCCTTCGCCGCCGACGTGGCCTTCCTGCGCACCGTCGGCGTGCACCCGGTGGTGGTGCACGGCGGCGGCCCGCAGATCAGCGCCATGCTGAAGAAGCTCGGCCTCGAGGGCGAGTTCCGCGGCGGTTTCCGGGTAACCACACCGGAGGTGATGGATGTCGTGCGGATGGTGCTGTTCGGGCAGGTCGGCCGCGAGCTGGTCGGCCTGATCAACGCGCACGGCCCGTACGCGGTCGGCATCTCCGGTGAGGACGCGGGCCTGTTCACCGCGACCCGCCGCACCGTCGAGGTGGACGGCAAGCCGACCGATATCGGCCTGGTCGGCGACGTCACCTCGGTCAACCCGGACGCCGTGCTCGACCTGATCGACGCGGGCCGCATCCCGGTGGTTTCCACCATCGCCCCGGACGTGGACGGCGTGGTGCACAACATCAACGCCGACACCGCCGCCGCCGCGCTCGCCGAGGGCATCGGCGCCGAGAAGCTGGTGGTGCTGACCGACGTCGAGGGCCTCTACACCGACTGGCCGGACCGGTCCTCGCTGATCACCCGCATCGATACTGGAGCGCTCGCGGAGTTGCTGCCGCGCCTGGATGCGGGCATGGTCCCCAAGATGGAGGCCTGCCTGCGCGCTGTGCAGGGCGGGGTGCCGACCGCTCACGTCATCGACGGTCGCGTCCCACACGCCATGCTGCTGGAACTGTTCACCGGAGAAGGAATCGGAACGATGGTGACGCCCGCCCTGTCCTCGAATGGGGTTGGCTCGCTGGACGGAACGAAACAATGAGTACAGACCAAGACCTCCAGACGCGGTGGACCGCCGCGATGATGAACAACTACGGCACCCCGAAGCTCGCGCTGGTGCGCGGGGCCGGCGCGGTCGTCTACGACGCGGACGGCAACCGCTACGTCGACTTCCTCGGCGGCATCGCGGTCAACAGCCTCGGCCACGCGCACCCGGCCATCCTGGCCGCAGTCACCGAACAGCTCGGCACGCTCGGGCACACCTCGAATCTCTACATCAACCAACCGACTGTCGAACTGGCCGAGCGGCTGCTCGCGCACTTCGGCGACGGATCGTCGGAGGCGGGCCACAGCGGCCGCGCCTTCTTCTGCAACTCCGGCACCGAGGCCAACGAGGCCGCGTTCAAGATCGCGCGGCTGACCGGGCGGCGCAAGATCATCGCCTGCGAAGAGGCGTTCCACGGCCGGACCATGGGAGCCCTCGCGCTCACCGGACAGGCGGCCAAGCGGACGCCGTTCGAGCCGATGCCCGCCGGTGTCGTGCACGTGCCCTACGGTGACGCCGCGGCACTGGAAGCCGTCGTCGACGAAGACACTGCCGCGGTATTCCTGGAGCCGATGATGGGGGAGAGCGGCGTCGTCGTGCCGCCGATCGACTACCTGGTCAAGGCCCGCGAGATCACTAGTAGGCATGGCGCGCTGCTGATCCTCGACGAGGTGCAGACCGGCATCGGCCGGACCGGAAAGTTCTACGCGCACCAGGCCGTCGGCATCGTGCCCGACGTGATCACCCTGGCCAAGGGCCTCGGCGGCGGGCTGCCGATCGGCGCGGTGCTGGCCACCGGCCGGGCCGCCGAACTGCTCACCCCCGGCCTGCACGGCACCACCTTCGGCGGCAACCCGGTCTGCGCGGCGGCCGCGCTCGCGGTGCTGCGCACTATCGACGAGCGGGACCTGCTCGCGCACGTGGAGTCGGTCGGCAAGCGGCTCGCCGACGGCATCGAACTGCTGGAGCATCCGCTGATCGAGCACGTGCGTGGGGCCGGTCTGCTGCTCGGCATCGTGCTCACCGACGATGCTTCCGCCCATGTCGAGGCGCGCGCCCGGGCGGCCGGGTATCTGGTCAATCCGGCCAAGCCCAACGTGATTCGGCTCGCACCACCGCTGATCCTCACCGAAACCCAGGCCGACAACTTCGTCGCCGATCTGCCGGAAATTCTGGACGCGGCGACCCAAGATGCGAAGGAGGCTGCGGCGCAATGACTTCAGCACAGCACGCGGTACGGCACTTCCTCCGCGACGACGACGTGAGCCCGGCCGAACAGGCCGAAATCCTCACCCTCGCGGCCGAACTCAAGCAGGCGCCGTTCTCCCAGCGCCCCCTGGAAGGCCCGCGCGGCGTCGGGGTGATCTTCGAGAAGAACTCCACCCGCACCCGGTTCTCCTTCGAGGTGGGTATCGCCCAGCTCGGCGGGCACGCGGTAGTGGTGGACGGGCGCGACACCCAGCTCGGCCGCGAGGAGACCCTCGGTGACACCGGAACGGTGCTGTCCCGCTACGTCGACGCGATCGTGTGGCGCACCTTCGAACAGTCCCGGCTCGACGAAATGTCTTTGACCGCAACGGTTCCCGTGGTGAACGCGCTGTCCAACGAGTTCCACCCCTGCCAGGTGCTCGCCGATCTGCAGACGCTCGCCGAGCGCAAGGGCAGCCTGGCGGGCCGCAATCTGACCTTCTTCGGTGACGGTGCGAACAACATGGCGCACTCGTTGCTGCTAGGTGGCGTCACGGCAGGTTTGAACGTAACTATCGCCTCGCCAGCGGGTTTCGAGCCGCTGCCGTGGATCTTGGAGGCCGCCCGCAAACGCGCGGCCGACACCGGTGCCACCATCACGCTGACCGGCGACCCGATCGCCGCGGCCGACGGTGCGGACGCGCTGGTGACCGACACCTGGACATCGATGGGTCAGGAGAACGACGGCCTCGACCGCGTCGGCCCGTTCCGCCCGTTCCAGGTCAACAGCCACCTGCTCGCGCAGGCGCAGCCGGATGCCGTTGTGCTGCACTGCCTACCGGCGCATCGCGGCGAGGAGGTCACCGACGAGGTCCTGGACGGTCCGCACAGCGTTGTGTGGGACGAGGCGGAGAATCGGTTACACGCGCAGAAGGCGCTGCTGGTGTGGTTGCTGGCCAAGCGAAATGGTGGTGCGGTGTGACGGAGCCCTGTCGATGTGAGGCCTGGTCGTGAGCGTCACCCATCCGGAACCGGGCAAGGCGGGCCCGGAGATCGCGCGCACCCGCGCCGGTCGGCAGTCCCGCATCGTCGAACTGCTCACCGCGCACGCGGTTCGCAGCCAGACCGAGCTGGCCGCGCTGCTGTCCGCCGAGGGCATCGAGACCACCCAGGCGACCCTTTCGCGTGATCTCGACGAGCTCGGCGCGGTGAAACTCCGCGCTGCCGACGGTGGTGCGGGCGTCTACGTGGTCCCCGAGGACGGCAATCCCATTCGCGGCGTCATCGGCGGCACCGATCGTCTCGCCAAGCTCCTCGGCGACCTGTTGGTCTCCACCGACCACAGTGGCAATATCGCCGTCCTGCGCACGCCGCCGGGCGCCGCGCACTACCTGGCCAGCGCACTGGACCGCGCCGCACTGCCCTACATCGTCGGCACCATCGCGGGCGACGACACCATCGCCGTCATCGCCCGTGAGCCACTGACCGGCGCCGAACTCGCCGCGAAGATCGAGGAGATCGCCTGACCTCGGGTCAGGAGAACGGGTACTGGCCGTTACCGCCGCCACCTGGCTTGTTGCCTGGTGTGCCCACGTTGATGATGTCCTGGATGAGGTCCACGACGGCCCGTCCGACGTTGAGGACATCGTTGCCGAGGGTGCTGAATTCTTGCGCGATGAGGTGCAGCATTGCGTCCGTCCTTCTACCCGCCCGAAGATTCCGTTCTCAGGGTCGCACACCGGAGATGGCTCGCCAAGGGTGTAATTCGCTTGATGGGCAGTGACTTTCGCGAACGACCCGAGCTCGTGGAGGTGCGCACCGGACCCCCGCTGTGAATGGGCTTGCATCATCGTGCATAATCATTTGTAGGACGTGCGGGCCGCTGGGGCGGGAAGCCGGTCCCTACTTACGAAGACAAGCATCGAAACCGAGGAGCACACAGACCATGTCCGAACGCGTCGTACTCGCCTACTCAGGTGGGCTGGACACCTCCGTGGCGATCAGCTGGATTGCCAAGGAGACCGGTTCCGAGGTGGTGGCCGTGGCCATCGACCTCGGCCAGGGCGGCGAGGACATGAACGTGGTGCGCCAGCGAGCGCTGGACTGCGGCGCGGTCGAGGCCATCGTGGTGGAGGCGCGCGACGAGTTCGCCAACGACTACTGCCTGCCGACCATCCAGGCGAACGCCATGTACATGGGCCGCTACCCGCTGGTGTCCGCGATCAGCCGCCCGCTCATCGTCAAGCACCTCGTCGAGGCCGCCAAGTTCCACGGCGCCAGCACCGTCGCGCACGGCTGCACCGGCAAGGGCAACGACCAGGTGCGCTTCGAGGTCGGCATCGGCGCGCTCGCGCCGGACCTGAACGTGATCGCCCCGGTCCGGGACTACGCGTGGACCCGGGAGAAGGCCATCGCCTTCGCCGAGGAGAACGCGCTGCCGATCAACGTCACCAAGAAGTCCCCGTTCTCCATCGACCAGAACGTGTGGGGTCGCGCGGTGGAAACCGGCTTCCTGGAGGACCTCTGGAACGCGCCGACCAAGGACGTCTACGACTACACTGCCGACGCCACGGTCAACTTCGAGGCGCCCGACGAGCTCATCATCACCTTCGAGAAGGGCATCCCGGTCGCCATCGACGGCCGCCCGGTCAGCGTGCTCGAGGCCATCGTCGAGCTGAACCACCGGGCTGGTCGCCAGGGCGTCGGCCGCCTCGACATGGTCGAGGACCGGCTCGTCGGCATCAAGAGCCGGGAGATCTACGAGGCGCCTGGCGCCATCGCGCTGATCACCGCACACCAGGAGCTCGAGGCCGTTACGGTCGAGCGCGAGCTGGGCCGGTACAAGCGGCAGGTCGAGCAGCGCTGGGGCGAGCTGGTCTACGACGGCCTGTGGTTCTCCCCGCTCAAGCGCGCGCTGGACGCGTTCGTCGGCGAAACCCAGGAGCACGTCTCCGGCGAGATCCGGATGGTGCTGCACGGCGGCAACGCGGTCGTCAACGGCCGGCGCTCGGAGCAGTCGCTCTACGACTTCAACCTGGCCACCTACGACGAGGGCGACACCTTCGACCAGTCGCTGGCCAAGGGCTTCGTGCAGATCCACGGGCTGTCCTCCAAGGTCGCCGCGCGTCGGGACCTGAACCAGAAGTAGTCGCGACCTCGTCCACGGTCGGTCGTCGAGCGTGGGCGAGTCGGTTGCTCGAGGCAGCGGTCGCGGTCTCCAGGTCGGTCGATGAGCGTGGGCGAGCGTGGCACTCAGGAAGCGGTCGTAGTCTCGGGGGCGGCCGAGGAATCGGCTCGACTCGAAGGGAGCGACGATGCGGACCGATGACGACAGCTGGGACATCGTGAGCAGTGTCGGCGCGACGGCGCTCGGCGTCGCGGCGCTGCGTGCGGTCGAGACCCGG
The DNA here is from genome assembly GCF_050955855.1 of Nocardia sp. CA-128927. Taxonomy (NCBI): domain Bacteria; kingdom Bacillati; phylum Actinomycetota; class Actinomycetes; order Mycobacteriales; family Nocardiaceae; genus Nocardia; species Nocardia sp. CA-128927. The sequence goes on from NZ_CP192087.1 coordinate 3,661,263, forward strand.
CGGACCGACGCGTTGTTCCATGATCCGTACGCCGAGCTGCTGGTGAGTGCGGTCGGTTCGCCCTCCTGGACCCGGCTGAGTCAGGGCAACGTCGGCGGTATCGACCAGTCCACGGTGCGTTCCTACGGGCCGTTCGGCGATCTGCTGGTGGCTCGGACCTGCTACTTCGACGACTATCTCGCGGCGGCGGCCACCGCGGGCATCCGGCAGATCGTGATCGTGGCCGCCGGGCTCGACGCCAGGGCCTATCGGCTCGAATGGCCAGCGGGCACCACGGTATTCGAGCTGGACCAGCCGAAGGTGTTGCAGTTCAAGGCATCCGCGCTCGCCGAATGCCAGCCTGCCGCCGACCGCCGTGAGGTCCCGGTGGACCTGCGCAACGATTGGCCTGCGGCATTGCGCGACAAGGGTTTCGACCCGGCCGTGCCGACTGCGTGGCTGGTCGAGGGGTTGCTGCGCTACCTCCCCGCGGACGCGCAGGATCGCCTCTTGACGCACCTCGTAGCGCTGAGCGCGCCGGGAAGCCGGGTCGCGATCAACATGACGACGCAGAGTGAACTGACGCCGAACAGGCAAGAGCAGGAAGACAACCGGAACCGCATGCTCGCCGCGCTCGACATCGATCTGGACGTCGACGCGCTGTGGTACCCGGCCGAAGGTCGCAGCGATCCGGCCGACTGGTTCGCCGAACACGGCTGGACCACGACGCGCGCCGACCCGGTCACTGTGCTGACCGACCGCGGCCGCGCGGTGCCCGACGAGGTCGCCGAGCAGATGCATTCCCACCTACTGATGACCGCAACCCGACCCGGAGGAGACAGCACACCATGACGCAGAGCGGCAGCACGAACACCGGTGCGCTGTGGGGCGGGCGTTTCGCGTCCGGCCCGGCCGAGGCGATGGCGGCGCTGAGCAAGTCGACGCATTTCGACTGGGTCCTGGCGCCCTACGACATTCGCGCGTCCAAGGCACACGCTCGGGTGCTGCACAAGGCCGGGCTGCTCTCCGAGAGCGACCTCGCCGGCATGCTGACCGGGCTGGATCAGCTTGCCGCGGACGTGGATTCGGGCGCGTTCGCCCCCGCCGCCTCCGACGAGGACGTGCACGGCGCGCTGGAGCGCGGACTGATCGATCGGGTCGGCACCGAACTCGGTGGTCGGTTGCGGGCCGGTCGGTCGCGGAATGACCAGGTGGCCACGCTGTTTCGGATGTGGCTGCGTGACGGTGTGCGCCGGGTCGCGGTCGGTGTGCTCGACGTGGTCGACGCGCTGGTCGGGCAGGCGGCCGCGCATCCCGGCGCGGTGATGCCGGGCAAGACGCACCTGCAGGCGGCGCAGCCCGTGCTGCTCGCGCACCATCTGCTGGCGCACGCGCATCCGCTGCTGCGCGATATCGATCGGCTGCGGGACTTCGACAAGCGAGCGGCGGTGTCGCCGTACGGTTCCGGCGCGCTGGCCGGTTCGTCGCTTGGGCTCGATCCCGAGGCGATCGCCGCCGAACTGGATTTCGACGGGTCCGCCGCCAACTCGATCGACGCCACCTCCTCGCGTGACTTCGCCGCCGAGGCCGCCTTCGTGCTCGCCATGATCGGCGTCGACCTCAGCCGGATGGCCGAAGAGGTGATCCTCTGGAGCACACCGGAATTCGGCTACATCACGCTCGCCGACGCCTGGTCCACCGGGTCCTCGATCATGCCGCAGAAGAAGAACCCGGACGTCTCCGAACTCACCCGCGGCAAGGCGGGCAGGCTCATCGGTAACCTCACCGGCCTGCTGGCCACCCTGAAGGCGCAGCCGCTGGCCTACAACCGAGACCTGCAGGAGGACAAGGAGCCCCTGTTCGACTCGGTCGCACAGCTGGAACTTCTGCTCCCCGCCATCGCGGGTCTGGTCTCCACCCTCACCTTCCATACCGACCGGATGGCCGAACTCGCCCCCGCCGGTTTCACCCTCGCCACCGATATCGCCGAATGGCTGGTCCGCCAGGGTGTTCCGTTCCGCGTCGCACACGAGGCGGCGGGCGCCTGCGTCCGCGCGGCCGAATCCCGCGGCGTCGGCCTCGACGAACTCACCGACGAAGAGTTCGCCACCATCGACCCCGCCCTCACCCCCAAGGTCCGCGAGGTCCTGACTGTTCAAGGCTCCATCGCCTCCCGCAACGCCCGCGGCGGCACCGCAGGCACCCAGGTAACCATCCAGCTGAACGAAATCGCCACCACCACAGCCCAACTCCGCACCTGGCTGGGCTGAACCCGCATTCAGTGGCACATGATGGCGGCAAACGTCGAGTAGTCCCCGCCATGGTGTGCCACTGAATGCATGCTCAGTGGGGGAGTAGGTCGGCTACGTGAAGTAGCGGCGCTGCGAGGGCGGGGATCGCGTGGGGATTCTGGAGTTGGCCTTCGCGGTAGGTGTGACGAGAAGTCAGTGGACCTCGTCTCGTAGTGATAGTCCGCCATGGCCACCCACCGGCCGCTCAACTGCCCGGTCAGCATCACCCCGAGACCACGCTTGTTGCGGCCGGGCAGTCGGGCTGTCCAGTCCGCACGGGCATGCTCCGTGAAGCTCCATCCGTTGGCTGTCGCCCACGCCCGTAGGCCACTCAGGCGTCGCCGCTCGAGGTGAATCGCCAGCGAGACAAGGACAATCAGCAGGACAACCACGAGCGCCACGCCCACGCCGATTAGCAGCACGACCGAATCCATCCGATCCCCACCTCGCCAGTTCGCCCCGCCCACTGCACATCTGGCAGCGCGCCGCCCCACTATTGTCCGGCACTCGATACGCTGCCGCCATGACCCTGTTGCTGCTGGCCATTGCCATCGCGTCCGAGGTGACCGCCACCGTTTCGCTGAAGCTCTCCGACGGATTCAGCAAGGTCATCCCGTCGATCATCGTGGTGCTCGGCTACGGCAGCGCCTTCTGGTTCCTCTCCCAGGCCCTGAAGCGCGGCATGCAGATCGGCGTCGCCTACGGCATCTGGTCTGCCGTCGGCGTAGCCGCGATCGCCATCATCGGTGTGCTGTTCCTGGACGAACGGCTGACGTTGATTCAAGTCGGCGGCATCGCCCTGGTGATCATCGGCGTGCTCGCACTGGAACTCGGCGGCCAGCACTGAGCGAGCGAGTGTGCCGATCGTCATCGAGAACTATCGGCACACCCGAACGCTGTATAGATCAGAGGAACTCGCCGGTCTCCAGGTCGAACTCGAAAGGTTTCGGCAGCCGGAGCGACGCACCGAACTTGGCGGTGGCCGTGTGCCGATACTCTCCGTTCATCGGCTCCCAGTAGATCCTCATTTCGGCGCGATGCCGATCGATCAGCAGGTAGGCGGGGATGTGAGCCTGCGCATAGGCATCGCGCTTCTCGATGCGATCGACCTCCGCGTCGCGTTCGCGGCCCGAGGTGATCTCCACGATCATCAGCACCCCGGACGGGTCGGCCCATGATGGCTGATCCCGGAAATAGCCACGTGGCGCAACCGCACCATCCACTCTGGCACGGCTTTCGCGATAGGCCGGGATACGGGCACCGACTTCGGCATATAGCCGCCACTCCGGGCAGTGGTCCCGAATCTGATCGCCGATGATGCTTGTGAACTCAGCATGCTCACCATCCGGGACCGGAACCACGTAGATCCTTCCATTGATCAGCTCGACGTCGACTTCCTCGGACGATGCGCGCTCCAACACCTCGAACTCCGCGAGGGTCACATCGGCGTCCATGCTGCTCATATCCCCAGGGTAACTGGGTGGCGCCGGTTCAGTCTGCTGGTCGTCCTCCAACAGGTGTCGTGCTGCGGTGGGCGGACTCATTCGAGGCCCAGGTCCGGTCGTGGGCGTCTACGGTCCATTGGCAACTCCCTCTACTCGACGACGGGACGGTTGTGCATTTTCTTTGACGTGCGACGGAGCCGGTTAGTTCCCTCAAATCCAGACGACTTTCAGAGCTGAAACTGGAGCATTTGGCGAGCCCTACCCGAGGAACCTGCCAACGTGGGCGTTCAGTACATTGTTTTCTCACTCTGAAACCGAGTTCCGTTGCGCTGTCCGTATTTTGCCGAATACGTCCCACGAGATGATGGGCCGAACGTAGCATCGGGCGATGGACTGGACGTTTGCTCAGCTGTGCGCGCACGGATGTGGCCGATGACCTCGGACGATGCGGCGAAACAGGCCGATACCGCGGGCGATTCCGCCGTTGCGCTGCAGGCCGATGGGCTGGTGAAGCGCTATGGCGGGGTCGAGGCGTTACGTGGCGCCAACTTTCAGGTGAGTGCCGGTGAAGTCGTTGCCTTGATCGGCGACAACGGCGCGGGTAAATCGACTCTCGTGAAATGCCTTTCCGGCGCCGAGCAGCCTGATTCCGGGCGGATTTTGCTGGACGGCAAGCAGGTGGTGCTGAATACGCCGACGGCCGCGCGGAAACTCGGCGTGGAGACCGTGTATCAGGACCTCGCGGTGGCCCCCGATCTGGACCCGGCCGCGAACCTGTTCCTCGGCCGCGAGCTGGTGCGCAAGGGCCTGGCGGGTCGGCTCGGCATGCTGGACCGGACCGCCATGAGAGCCCAAGCGGTCGAACACTTCCGGCGTCTCGGGGTCACCCTGCAGAGCGCGGACGTGCCGATCGGCTCGCTGTCCGGCGGCCAGCGGCAGAGCGTCGCGGTGGCCAGGGCGGTGATGTGGGCGAGCAAGGTCGTGTTCATGGACGAGCCGACCGCCGCGCTCGGCGTGGTGCAGCGCGAGCGGGTGCTCGACGTGATCCGCCGGGTCGCCGGCGAGGGCATCGCGGTGGTGCTGATCAGCCACAACATGCCGGAGGTCTTGGCGGTCGCCGACCGCATCGAAGTGCTCCGGCTCGGGCGACGGGTGGCGCGGTTCACCGCGGCCGAGGCCACGCTCGAACAACTGGTAGGCGCCATGACCGGCGCGCTGTCACAGGAGGGGGCGGCGTGAGACACCATCGCGTAGTGCTCACGGCGTTGAATTCCAGCGAGGTGCAGGCATGAGTGAGGTCAAGTCCGTCAGCGTCGACGAGAACGGCAACGGCGGCACCGAGATACCGGAACGCACTGTCCTGCAACGACTCCTCGGCGCGAGCACGGTATGGATCGGCGTCGTCCTGGTCGCGCTGTGCATCGTGTTCAGTGTGATCCGCCCCGACGCGTTCCCGACCCGGTTCACCCTCCAGACGTTGCTCATCGAAACCTCTGTGCTGCTGGTGCTTTCGGTCGGGATGACGTTCGTGATCATCACCTCCGGCATCGACCTCTCGGTCGGCATGGTGCTGATCTTCGCCGGTGTGATCGGCGCCAAATCGATGGAAGCACTGAGCCCGGACCAGGACGCGACGAACGCGGGCTGGGGCATCATCGGCATCGGCTTCCTGCTGTCCATTGTCGGCGGCGGCGTCTGGGGCCTGATCAACGGATTGCTGGTGGCCAAGGCCAAGATTCCGCCGCTGATCGTCACGCTCGGTTCCTTCGGCGCCGCACTCGGCGCCGCCCAGTTGATCACCGGCGGTGTCGATACCCGGACGGTGCCCGAAAAGCTGCGCAACACACTCGGTTTCGGCACCACGCTCGGCGGCATCCCCAACCTGGTGCTGGTCGCCACCGTGGTGACGGTGCTCGCCGCCTGGGTCCTGCACACCACCCGCTTCGGCCGCTATACCTACGCCATCGGCTCCAACGAGGAGGCCGCCCGGCGTTCCGGCATCGCGGTCACCCGGCATCTGGTGACGGTGTATCTGCTCACCGGCGTGCTCGCCGGGCTGGCCGGCTTCATGAACCTGGCCTACTTCGGCACCACCACCATCGGCGGGCACACCACCGACAACCTGGATGCCATCGCGGGCGTGGTGATCGGCGGCACCAGCCTGTTCGGCGGTGTCGGCTCGATCGTCGGCACCGTGATCGGCGTGTTCATCCCGTCGGTGCTGAAGAAGGGGTTCGTCATCGCGCAGGTGCCGGTGTTCTGGCAGCCGATCGCGGTGAGCGTGGTCCTCGTCGCGGCGGTCTGGTTCGACCAGCTCCGCCGCCGGGCCCGCGACCGGAAATAGGAATTCGATAGTGCAACAACACAATACGGCGGAGGTAAGCCAAATGAGGGTGGCCAAGCGGACAGCGGTGGTGATCGGCGCGATCGTGTCGGTCGGCGCGCTGCTGGTGTCCTGTAGTGGGACGGTGAGCAATTCGGGCGGCGGTGACAGCAAGAAGCTGGTGCTGATTCCCGGCGTCGCCGACGAGCCGTTCTACATCTCGATGCAGTGCGGCGCACAGGACGAGGCCACGAAGCTGGGCTACAAGCTGGACACGCAGGCGCCGACCAAGTTCGACGCCGGGTCCCAGACGCCGGTGCTCACCGGCGTGGTGGCGAACAAGCCCGGCGGCATCCTGATCGCGCCGACACACGCCACCGCCATGGCCAATCCGATCAAGCAGGCCAAGGACGCGGGCATCAAGATCGTCGAGGTGGACACCGCGCTCGACGACACTTCCGTTGCGCTGTCGTCGATTTCGTCGGACAACAAGAAGGGTGGCGCGCTCGCGGCGCAGACCCTGGCGAAGCTGGTGGGGGACAAGGGTCCGGTGCTGGTGATCAACACCAAGGCCGGTACGTCCACCACCGACGCGCGGGCACAGGGCTTCGAGGAAGCGGTCAAGAGCTTCCCCGGCATCACCTCACTCGGCGTGCAGTACAACAACAATGAAGCGGCACAGGCGGCTTCGATCGTCACCGCGACGCTGGCCGCGCACCCGGACCTCGCGGGCATCTTCGCCACCAACCTGAGCTCCGCCGAGGGCGCGGCCACCGGCCTGCGCAACGCGAACAAGCTCGGTCAGGTCAAACTGGTCGGCTTCGACGCGAGCCCCAAGCAGGTCGAGGACTTGAAAGCCGGTACCGTGCAAGCACTTATCGCCCAGGACCCGGCGGGCATCGGCGCCAAGGGCGTCGACCAGGCGGCCGCGGCCATCGAAGGCAAGCCGGTCACCCGCAACATCCAGACCGACATGATCGCGATCACCCAGGCGGACATGGACGCCAACTCGAAGTTCTTCTACAAGCGCAAGTGCTGACAGCCACCCGATGAGGGGCCGACCGGACGCCACCGCGTCCGGTCGGCACGGGTGTTCCCGACCCCGGCGTGGGTCATCAGCAAATCTCCAGAAACACCCATAACGGACCACGCATGACCGATCATGATTCGCGGCGCCCGTCCGATGAGCGTCCGAGCACCTCGCCCCCAGGGCGCGGTGGCCTCTACCCGGTTCACTGCTTTATGGCACTTCGAGTCTTCGTGAAGCTCGACAGCTACCGGAAGTAACGAACAGAAGGAGAAGAGGAAATGATCGGATCCATCGTGGGTAACTTCCTGACAATGGCCACCGCCGTCTTCCTGGCGATCGCCATTCCGATCGGCGGCTCCATCATGGACCTCGCGCTGATCCCGCTCGGCGCCGTCATGAGCCCATTCTTGTTCTTCGGCAGCTAGCGCACCTAGTCCCGGGCGTCGTCAATCCTCCACTCGGACAGAGTATTCCGCGTTGGCGAGGGCGGTGAGGACGTCGTCTCGGTGGTTGGCGCCGCGGGTTTCCAAGGTGAGCGAAACCTCGACCTCGTCGAGTGCGAGGCGGGTGCCGGTGCGGGCGTGCGATACGTCGACCACGCTGGCACCGGTCTTGCCGACCACCGCGAGCAGCGCGCTCAGCCCGCCCGGCCGGTCCGAAATCGTCACGCGGACAGCGAGATAGCGGCCCGCGGCACTCAGTCCGTGGCCGATCAGCCGGGTGAGCAACAGCGGGTCGATGTTGCCGCCGGAGAGCACCGCGCACACCGGCCCCTTCAGATCGAGATCCGCTGCGGCGCAACTCATCAGCGCCGCGACCGCCGCCGCGCCCGCAGGCTCGACGATCAGCTTCGCGCGCTCCAGGCACAGCAGCAGCGCCTTGGACAGCGAATCCTCGTCCACCGTCAACATCGTCGAGACATGCTCGGCCACATGCACGAACGGCACCTGCCCCGGCAGGCCGACGGCAATACCATCGGCCATCGTCGACATCCGCCCGACCCGCACCGGCTTGCCCGCCGCCAGCGAGCCCGGCCAGGCCGCCGCCTCCTTCGCCTGCACCCCGATCACCCGCACCTGCGGGACCAGCTGATGCAGCGCCACCGCGATACCGGCCAGCAGCCCGCCACCGCCGGTCGGCACGAGCACCGTGCCGACATCGGGGATCTGCTCCAGGATTTCCAGCGCCACCGTCGCCTGCCCGGCCACGATGTCCGGGTGGTCGAACGGATGGATCAGCGTCGCACCCGTGCGCTCGGCGAGCTCCTTGGCCGCGTCCAACGCGTCCTCGATGGTCTCGCCCACCTGCCGCACCTCGGCGCCGTACGCCTTGGTCGCCGCCAGCTTCGGCAGCGAGGCGCCGACCGGCATGAAAACCGTCGAGGTGATGCCGAGCGAGGTAGCCGCCCAGGCCACCCCCTGCGCGTGGTTACCGGCACTCGCGGCAACCACCCCGCGAGCCCGATCCGCGGCGGGCAGATTAGCAATCCGGTTATAGGCCCCGCGCGGCTTGAACGACCCGGTCCGCTGCAGGTTCTCGCATTTCAGCCATACCTCGCTGCCGGCGCGCTCGGACAGCACCCGGGACGCGACGATGGGCGTCTTCCGAATCACCGGCGCCAGCAACTCCGCAGCAGCCATGATCCGTTCCATACCGACCAACTCCATGCCGCACATGCTGCCATCCCGGACCCAATACGTCCCACGATTGCCCGCCGGACGCCCCGCCCCCAATTCGGCGGGCAATAAGGCGGCCGCTGACCGCAAGTGCCGTCTCCGCCGGTCAGCCCGACGCGCGGACGCCTGGACCGGTGATCAGGAGGAACTGGTGTCGGCAACGGTCGAGAGCCGACCTGCACCCAGTTTCCCCTCGCGCCGGACCTAGGCCGTTTTTGCGAGGTTGTGGGCGAGGGTGCCGAGGCGGGCCAGGCGGGCGTCGCCCAGGGGAGTGAGGCGGCCGCCGAGGCGGTTGGTCACGAAGCCGAGGGACATGCCGGTGGCGGGGTCGGCGAAGGCGCCCGAGCCGCCGAGTCCGAAGTGGCCGAAGGCGGAGATCGGGTCGGCCTTGGAGGGCTTCATGGGGACGGCGTGGTAGCCGAGGGCCCACGGGATACGCAGGGCGAGAACATAATCGGGAGTGAAGACCTGGCGCTGAGTGATGAGCTCGATGGTTTCGGGACGCAGCAGCTGAAATCCGTCGAGTTCGCCGCCGTTGGCCAGCGCGCCGTAGAGGCGGGCGAGGGAGCGGGCGGAGAAGACGCCGTTGAGGCCGGGCATCACCGAATCATGTAGGCGCGGATCGGAAACCAGGTCGGCGAAGCCCTTCGGGGTGGTGTCCATGGCGGCCGAGAACCTGGTGCGGCCGAGTAGCCGGGAGCTGTTCTCCCAACTCATTCCGGCGACCGTCAGCCGGGGAAAGTTGGTCGCGATGCGGTCGCGCTGGTTCTCCGGCACCCGGAACCAGAGTTCCTCGGCGGCAAGCGGTTCGGCAATCTCGGTGCGCACCACCTCGGTGAACTCCGTGCCGGTCACCTGACGCACGAGCTCGGCGACCAAGTGCCCGAACGTGATTCCGTGATACCCGCTGGTGACCAGCCGACGCGGATCCGGCGACGCCGCGGCCAGTGCCGCCGTCACCGCCGCATCATCGAAGAACCGATCGAACGAACCGGGCAGCAGACCGCGCAGCCGATGCAAACCCGCCCGGTGGCTGAGCAATTCGCGAACCGTGATGCGCTCCTTGCCCGCGGCGCCGAACTCGGGCCAGTACGTCGCGACGGGCTCGTCGTATCCGACCTGACCGCGCTCGGCGAGCCGATGCAGCACCGTGCTGGCCACGCCCTTACCGGTCGAATACGCCATGGCCACGGTGTCACGAGCCCACGGCACCTCCGGCCGCGCGTACCCCGCCCACACATCCACCACCGGCTCGCCGTGCAAATAGACCGCGAGCGCGCCACCGCCGTCGATGGGTCGCCGGAACAGCCGGTCGAACTCGGCGACCAGGGTCGCGAACCGGCGATCTACGAACTGTGCTGCCGAAACCGTCATCGGAAACTCTCTGTAGTCACGTGTCCGAACAGAATTACACGGACGTGACAAACCGGCGTAAATGCCCTGCCACGGGACCGGTTGGTTCTGTCCGAATACGTTTCCTGAGCGTCACACAGCTGACCGAAATCGCAACACGCCTGGCCTAGCGTGTTTCGCATGCCCCCGAGACGACGTTCGGCGCTGCTCGCGAGGTTGGTCATCGACGCACCCGGCCGACCGCAAGTGATTCTCGGCGAACTCCGCCGGGTGATCCTGGACGGCGCGGTGCCGCCGCTCACCGTCATCCCGCTGCGCGAGGTGGCGGAGCTGTTCGGGGTGAGTCACATCCCGGTCCGCGAGGCGCTCAAGACGCTGATCGGGGAGGGCCTGGTCACCCACGAGCCGCACGGCGGCTACGCGGTTGCCCAGCTGACCGCGGCCGAGCTGCGCGAGATGTACATCGTGCGGGAGACCCTGGAGAACGCCTCGCTGGCCGCGGCCGCGCTGAACGCGAGCGGCGCCGATCGTGCGAAGTTGATCGAGGTGAACGCGCTGTTGGAACAGGCGATCCGCGACGACGATCCGGCCGCCTATCACCGCGAATCCCGCAACTTCCACGTCGCGCTGACCAAGCCGTCGCGCATGTTCCGGCTGCTGCACATGCTCGAATCGGCGTGGAACGTCACCGAGCCGGTTCAGTCGATGGTGCACATCAGCCGTGGCGATCGCGTGCGCCTGCACACCGACCATGCGTTGATGATGGACGCCTTCCTCGCCCGCGACGTGGATTGCCTGCTGCTCATCGCCGAACGTCATCACCGCAGGTTAGAGACGGTCATCGCGACTCTGCCGACGGATACGGGACTGCTCGCGCCGGAAGAAGATATATCTGCCGCGCAATAGCCGGGCAATAACGGCGCAACGGGCGGGCAATGGCGAATCCCTACCGTCGTTTCGATCACAGTTTCACCTCCCGGATGGGAAGAATCATGACCGAAACCATCGCGGCACCGAGCCTCGCAGCACCAACGCACGCCGCAATTCCCGACACCGCGCCGCCGAGTTCCGAGTACCACCCACGGCTCACCAATGCGGACCTCGCGCCATTGCAAAAGCAGAGCTGGGGTTCCTACAACATCTTCGCCTTCTGGATGTCGGACGTGCACAGCGTCGGCGGCTACGTCACCGCGGGCAGCCTGTTCGCGCTCGGCCTGGCCAGCTGGCAGGTGCTCGCGGCGCTGTTGATCGGCATCACCATCGTCTACTTCTTCTGCAACCTGGTCGCGAAGCCGAGCCAGGTGACCGGCGTGCCATATCCAGTCATGTGCCGCAGCGCCTTTGGAGTGATCGGCGCCAACATCCCCGCCATCATTCGCGGCCTCATCGCGGTGGCCTGGTACGGCATTCAGACATTCCTGGCCTCGGCGGCGCTGGATGTCGTTCTGGTGAAACTCTTTCCGGGCCTGGCACCCTATGCGGTGGCCGATGACTATGGCTTCCTGGGTCTTTCGCTGCTCGGCTGGGGAAGTTACCTGACGCTGTGGGTGGTGCAGGCGTGCGTGTTCTGGCGCGGCATGGAATCCATCCGCAAGTTCATCGACTTCTGCGGGCCCGCGGTCTACGTGGTGATGTTCCTGCTCTGCGGATACCTGATCGCCAAAGCCGGTTGGAGCGCCATCGATCTGAACCTCGGCGACGTGAAGTACACCGGCTGGGACTCGCTGCCGGTGATGCTCGGCGCCATCGCGCTGGTGGTGTCCTACTTCTCCGGGCCGATGCTGAACTTCGGTGACTTCTCCCGCTACGGAAAGACTTTCGCCGCCGTGCGTCGCGGCAACCTGCTCGGTCTGCCGGTCAACTTCCTGCTGTTCTCGCTGCTGGTGGTGATCACGGCCTCGCTGACGGTCCCGGTGTACGGCGAACTGATCACCGACCCGGTCGCGACGGTCGCCCGCATCGACAGCACCTTCGCGATCGTGTTGGGCGCGTTGACCTTTACGGTCGCCACCGTCGGCATCAACATCGTCGCGAACTTCATCTCGCCTGCCTTCGACTTCTCGCATGTGAATCCGCAGCGGATCAGCTGGCGCGCGGGCGGGATGATCGCCGCGGTCGGCTCGGTGCTGATCACCCCGTGGAACCTGTACAACAACCCCGAGGTCATCCACTACACCCTCGAGGTGCTCGGCGCGTTCATCGGCCCGCTGTTCGGCGTGCTCATCGCCGACTACTACCTGGTGCGCAAGCAGCACGTGGTGGTGGACGACCTGTTCACCATGTCGAAGACCGGAAGCTATTGGTATAGCAAGGGATACAACCCGGCCGCCGTCATCGCGACCGCGATCGGCGCGCTGATCGCGGTGATCCCGGTGCTGGCCAAGGACATCACCGGCATGTACACCGCGGCGCAGTACAGCTGGTTCATCGGCTGCGGCCTCGGCTTCGCCGTCTACTACGTACTGGCCACCCGAACGAGGTTGGCGGTGAAGGGAGTACCTGCCTGATGCGAATCCGTGTGGTCAACCCCAACACGACGCGGGCGATGACCGACACGATCGAGCAGTGTGCCAGGGCCGTCGCCGGCCCCGGCACACTGCTCGACGCGGTGACCGCCGAGATGGGGCCCGCGTCGATCGAGAGTCATTACGACGAAGCCCTCAGTGTCCCAGGGGTTCTCGCCGCCATTCGGCGCGGCGAGGAAGAAGGCGTCGACGGCTACGTGATCGCCTGCTTCGGCGATCCGGGATTGGATGCCGCACGCGAGTTGGCGAGCGGACCGGTGATCGGCATTGCCGAGGCGGCGATGCAGACGGCCAGTCATCTCGGCCGCGGGTTCAGCGTCGTCACGACATTGGGTCGAACCATCGGACGCACCGCCGATCTGGTGGAACGATATGGGCGGCAACGGTTTTGCCTCGGCATCCACGCCTGCGAGCTACCGGTGCTCGCGCTGGACACGGACCCGGACGCCCGCAAGATCGTCACCGAGGCCTGTCGAGGGGCGGTGGACGCCGACGGCTCCGACGCAATCGTGCTCGGTTGCGCAGGGATGGCGGATCTGTGCGCGCACATCCGCGACGAGATCGGAGTACCGGTGATCGATGGCGTGGCGGCGGCGACGCTGACCGTGCAGTCGCTGATCACCCTCGGACTGCGCAAGTCGGGTAGGGGAGAGTTCGCCGCGCCGCCACCTAAGCCGTACACCGGCCTGCTCCATACCTTCGGTTCGCCGCACCATTCCTGAAATCGAAAGGCGTGCGGCTGTGCTGGTCAGGCGGCGACGGCGGTCCGGAGGGCGTGCAGGGTGAGGTCCGGGTCGTCGACGTCGACGACGAGGCGGGTGAACGGGGCGCCGTCGAGTTCGATGCGGACCGCGCGGCCGTCGAACCTGGTGTCCCAGAACTCTTTACGGCCCTTGCCGCGGAAGGTTCCGGCCGCGATCACGCCGGGGAAGAAGGTGCCTGGCGCGCGCACCCACGGCGGGCGCAGGTCCACTTCGGCCCTGACCACCGCGGTGATGTTCGCTAAATCGAAGGTGATGTGCTCACGCAGGGCGAGCACCTGATGCCCACCGACCACTTGAACCGTCACGGTCGTACCCGTGACCTCGATTTCGACCATCACGCACCTCACTTCGCCGACAACTCCTACGCATCCCACAGTGCCGGGCCGACCTGGTCATAGCCTGTGCCGTTCCTATGATTTCTCTCAGGGTTTGTGACATTGCATTACTTAGATATGCGCATTTATCGATGTGGTTGCCAGAACCTATCCAAGGTCGATCCCGAGTGTGTCGGACTCAAAACAGCATGGACGGTATGGGATTCTCACCGTGCTCGTGCTTACCCGTTTCTGCAGGTCCCCTCGCTAGCGACTGCTTGCAGGTCGCTCGAAACAGCCAGCCCGCGAGAAGAGGTTGTCGATGCTCGGGAAACTCGCCACCACAGCTGCCGTTGCCGCGGTATTGCTCGTCCCGTTCGATATCCCCGTCGCATCAGCGTTACCGCCCGCGGGCAGCCGCGCGAACGGCGACTTCCGCTGGACGGCGGCGGACGGCGCGATCGATATGACCCCGCACGCGCTCACCTTCACCTCGGTCGGCGTGCTGCGCGACTGCACCGGCGGCTCCGAGGGCATCACCGGCGGCACCTTCACCGGCACGCACATCGCCACCTCGGATTGCATGCGCCCGGCGGACGGCCCGATCACCGTCGACGTGCTCTGGTCGAACGGCGAAACGAGCAAGCTGTGGGGCCCATGGCCGGTGACCATGCAGCAGCCGACCATCGGCACCCTGGATGTCGTCGACGGGCTCGGCCAGGGCAGCCGGGTCCGGATCACCGCCGACTACGAGATGATGACGCCGGCCATGGTCGGCGGTTGCCTCGGCCCAGGCGTGCGCACCGGTGTCGGACGGCTCAGCGCGGCCACATTTCAGTGACGGCCCGCTCGGCGAGGTCGAGCACACCGGCCAGCCACGGCGTGTAGGCGGCCGGATCGGCGGCCATCGCGTCCCGTAGCGCGGCAGGCTCGATCCAGGCGTAGTCGGCGACCTCGGCCGGATCGGGGCGCGGGGCACCGACGGTGAGCCTGCCGACCAGGACGTGGTCCCACTCGAATTCGACACGGCCGGTCGTCGAGTCCTCGGCGTGGTAGCGGTAGACGCCCACCTCGGTGAACGACGTGGCCAGGCCCATCTCCTCGGCGAGGCGCACTGCGGCCGCCGCCGCGACGGGCTCGCCCGGCGCGGGATGGCCGCAGCAGGTGTTGGCCCACTGCGACGGGAAGCGGGTTTTCACTGCGGCCCGCTGTTGCAGCAGCACCCGTCCCTCGTCGTCGAACAACAGCACCGAGAACGCCCGATGCAGCTGTCCCGGCGCCTGATGAGCCTGCGACACCGGGCACGCCCCGATCGCGTGACCCGCGTCGTCGACGAGCTCGACGGGCAGGGCCTCGCGGTCGGTGATCGGCTGGGCGAAGGTCTCGGTCACCTGCCCACCTTATCGGCGGCGATCAGCAGGTATTGGAAGCTGCCCTCCCGGTACGCCTGCAGGAACGGCTGCTCGACACCCGTCGCGAGCTCGGATTTCGTGCGCAGCTCCCAGTAGGGGATGGTGGCCGCGGTGAGGTCGGTCACGTCGATCGGGACCAGGTTGTTCTCGGCCATCGCGCGGAAGTATTCGCTGCGCGGATGGATCATGCAGCCGTAGTGCGCGTCGATCCAGCTGACCGAGGACGAGCGGCCGCCGGTGATGTCGTTGGAGCAGCCGGTGATGCACACGTAGCGGCCGCCGGGCTCGAGCAGCCGGGAGAACTCGTGGAACAGCTCGAACAGGTCGACGTACATGGTGGTCTCGTTGGTCCAGATGCCGCGCATCGACCACGGTTCGAAGCCGGTCTCCAGCATGTTCCGGAAATGGAACCGCACCTTGTCGTTCAACCCGCGCTGGGTGGCCTGCTCGTTGGCGAAGCGCACCTGGTATTCGGAGATGGTGACGCCGTCGACCTGGCAGCCGAATCGCTCGTTGGCCATGAAACTCGTTCCGCCCCGGCCGGATCCGCCGTCCATCAGGCGCTGGTCCGGGTGCACCGTGCCGAGGTGGTCCAGTAACAGCTGGGCCTGCGCGGTCTCCAAGCGGTGCAGTTCCCTGACGATTCGCTCCTGACGGGTGTCCTCCGGTCCGCTCAGTACCGAGAGATCGGGTGCGCCGATGCCGTAGTGGTGGTGGTAAAGCCCGTCCACCTCACCGAGTTTCGTGTTGACCCGGTCGTCGTTGGGGTTGTTGTTCCAGTACGCGGCAACGGCCTTCTGGTAGCTGGTTTGGAGCACGGCATCGGTATCCGGATTGAGAATCGTCACGCCAATTCACCCTCTCTCGTTGCAGCACTGTCTATTTCCCCTGGCGGTGTGCACCAGCCCGGCGGTGTCAGTCGGAGTAGCGCCTGCTGTCCGCGTGCCAGGCGCGGCTGCCGCCCAGCCACGCCCACACACCGGTGAGGTACCGGCGTAGCTCGGCGGAACCGAGGGCGGCCAACGGGGCGGCCTCGAGTTCGAAGCGGTGCATCAGTTCGTCGTGCAGCTCGGCGGTGCGCAGCACGGCCTCGCGCCGGGTGCAACCTTCCTCGGCGACGAGGACCGTCGGCAGATTGAATTCCGTACCGTCGGAACGGTCTTCGCGGGCCATCGAGTACAGGTCGTTGACCAGCTGACTGGCCAGCGCGGCCGTGGTGATCACCCGGCGTACCCGGGGATCGGTGTACTCGGCGGCCTGGAGTTCGTAGCCGCCGACGATGTCGATCGGTGCCATACACGGCAGGAAGCTGTGCGGCTGCCGGTTGGTGAGGTACTCCCAGGCCTGCGGTGTGCGGCCGGATTGCCGCCATCCCGCTTCGGCGCCGAGCGCGATGAACCAGCCCGCGATCTCGGTGCGCAGCCGGGCCAGTTGCGTGGGCGTGGCGAACTCGGCCAGGTGCACGAAGCCGCCGCGAAACGCGCGCAGGATCGGGTCGGCCTGCATCGCTTGTTCGACCCGAGCGGCATAGCGCGCGGGTAGGTGGACGGGATCTATTGCGGCGGCGGCGAGTTCGAGCTTCGGTCCCAGTTCTGCCTGGGCGCTCGACGGTGTGCCGTCGGGTGCGGTGTCGTCGGCTCCGGGGTCGCAGTAGTAGTCGTCCACCGCCCACTCGGCGACCGCGCACTTCGCGGCGGCGAGCAGTCGGTCCGGGTCGTTGCAGTCCGGGTGGGCGAGCATGATCAACCGGCCGAAGCCCGCGTCGCGCAGGTCGTCCAATCGGCCTTCGTACAGGCCGATTGCGCTGGCCCAGGCGATGATTCGCTCGTTGACGACGGCGGCCAGCGCCGGGTCGTCGCGCATCGGTGGCGGGCAGTAGAGCGGGGGGATCGTGGTTTCGGTGCCGCCGCTGCGCCGAGTCGATGCGGTGCCCAGTCCGGTTGGGCCGGTGGGGATGCGGCGGTTGGTCGGCGTGGCCGACTCGTCGACCCACGGAGCGGCGGTGAGGCCGGGCGACATGGTCAGTCCGGTCGGGCCGGACAGCGTTGCCGCAGTGAGCGATTCAGTCGGCGCTACCTTCTGCTGAACGGGGGCGATGGCCGTCACACGCGGTGGTGCCGACCCCGTCGACGAGATGACCGGCAGCACAGCCGATCCGGAGGTGCCGTCCGGCGGTGTGATCAGCAGCGTCGCCGCGCCGAGTCCGCTCGGGCCTAGTAAGCGCGGCCTGGCGGGTGGGTCCGGTGTAGGTGCATCGGGTACGTCCGGTGTGTGTGAATCCTTGTGCACCAGTACTGATGGGGCGCCGCCGCCGAGGTCGGACAGTAGTGCGGCGACGGAGGCGGCGACCTCGTGGGTTGCGGGCAGGGCGAGGGTGCGAGACAGCATCGACACGGCTCATCACCTCGTCAGTCTGTTTGCCGAGCGACCAGGACATTGTCGAGCGCGCCGAGCGCATCCGGCACCAGCACGGCGGCCGAGTAATAGCAGCTGACCAGGTAGGAGATGATCGACTGATCATCGATGCCCTTGAAGCGGACGTTGAGACTCGGCTCGTACTCGTCCGGTATGCCGGTCTGGTGCAGGCCGACCACACCCTGATCCTTCTCGCCGGTGCGCATGGCGAGGATCGTGGTGGTCTGCGTCGGACTGACCGCGAGCTTGCCGCACGGGAAGATCGGCACGCCGCGCCAGGCGGGCACCCGGTGGCCGTCCACGTCGACCGGATCCGGATACAGCCCGCGTTTGCTGCATTCGCGACCGAACGCGGCGATCGCTTTCGGATGTGCCAGAAAGAGTTTGGTGCTGCGCCGCATGCTGAGCAGCTCGTCCATGTCGTCGGGGGTCGGTGGACCGGACTCGGTGGAGATGCGCTGCTTCAGGTCGCAGTTGTGCAGCAGCCCGAAGTCGGGACTGTTGACCAGGTCGTGCTCGCGCCGCTCGTAGAGCGCCTCGACGGTGAGGCGCAGCTGCTGTTCGACCTGATCCATCGGGTCGTTGAACAGGTCGGCGACACGCGTATGCACCCGCAGCACGCTCTGCGCGAGGCTGAGCTCGTATTCCCGTGGCGCGGCGTCATAGTCGACGAACGTGCCGGTCAGCAGCGGCTCACCGGCATGACCGGAGGCGATCTCGATCGCGGCCTCGCCCTTGGTGTTCTGCGGTTGCGTCGGCGCTTCCGCCAGCCTGGACAGTTGCTCGCGCAGCTGCGGGGCGTTCCCGAGCAGCTCGTCGAGCGCCTGGCGGGGGAGTACGAGAAGGGTTGTCTTGGTGACGGTTTTGACGGTGACCGGCCAGATGGCTTCCCGGTCGGTGAGCGCCTGATCGCCGAAGTAGTTGCCGCCCGCCAGAATGCCGAGCATGGTCTGTTCGTCGTATTCACCGGCGCCGAGCTTGCTCAGCTTGCCGTGCACGACCAGCACGACCTGATGCATCGGATTGCCGAATTCGGCGACCACGCTGCCGGGCTCCAGGTCCCGCTGCTGGAACCGCTGGGCGAGGGCCTGCAGCACTTCCTCGTCGTCGAAATCGCGCAACGCGGGCAGTTCCCGCAAGTCCGTCGGAATGACGCGGGCCTGCCCGCCGTCGATGTCGAACTCCACCTCGCCATTGCCGACGGTGTGCGTGAGCCGTCGGTTCACCCGGTAGACACCGCCTTTGACCTGGGTCCACGGCAGCATGCGGGTGAGCCAGCGGGAGCTGATGCCCTGCATCTGGGGTTCGGATTTGGTGGTGTGCGCCAGCTTGGCCGCGGCGGAGGTGCTGAGGCTCTTGCGTACGTTGTTTTCCGTGTGGACCGGCAGCTCGATGGTCATGCGTTGTCCTCACCTCGACAGGTGATCGCCCCGACAGGATCGGCGCGCGAAACGAGTCGATGGTTGTTGCGGAGACGGCTATTTCGGCACAGCAAACAGGCGGGCGAGACGGCCCGGGAAATCAGTTACTCAAGCGAAATGGCTTACGCGACAGTGCGTTCCAGACGGCATCGATCGTAGGCCGGGCGTCGGGTGGCACGCAGCGAAACGACGGATGCCGTCGCGGATGGTTACGACACGCTGCCGATCGGATAGCCGGGGCATAACTTCCGGTGGCGGGATGGGGGAACCGCGGACAGATCGCGGTCGGATGGCTACCGTATGCGGCCTCGACGCCGGGGGTAACGCCGGAATCGTCCCGACGTGGCGTTCGGGTTCGTTCTCGGGGTGACCGGTCGAGGCCTTCCGTCGCGCGTCGATCTGTCAGTAATCGGCCACTGACCCCGCATAACGTGCATGGATCGTGTCACAGCGGACACATAATGGACACACGGTATGGGAAGCTCGTCTGAACACATCGCAGCGCACTTCTCGGGGGCCGAAGGGTATCCCTTCGGTGGTGTACGCGGATGCGGATGATGAGGTTTACGTTCTAGGGTAGGGCCAGGAGCGATCTTGAAGTTCAGTGCGAAGGATTTGGTCGGATCGGTGCAGCGGTTGATGGCAACCGCGCAGAACGGCCTGGAGGTCATCCGCTTCGGCGGGTTGACCCACGATGTCGAGTCGTCCCCGTTCGAGGTGGTCGAGAGAAGGCGGATGTACCGGCTGCGGCACTACTTCCCCGACGACACCACCCCGGGCCGACCCGTCGCGCTGCTCGTACCGCCGCTCATGGTGAACGCCGACATCTGGGACGTGAACGTCGAGGACGGCGCCGTCGGCATCCTGCAACGCGGCGGAATCGACTGCTGGGTGGTCGATTTCGGCTCACCCGCCAGTGAAGAGGGCGGCTGGCAGCGTGACCTCGCCGACCACGTCCTCGCGGTCAGCAGCGCGATCGACGCGGTGACCGAGGCGACCGGCAGCGCCGTGCACCTGATGGGCTACTCGCAGGGCGGCATGTTCGCCTACCAGGTCGCCGCCTACCGGTACGGCAAGGGCGTGCAGAGCATCGTGACGTTCGGCAGTCCCGTCGACGTGGTCGCGGGCATGCCGTTCGGCCTGCCCTACGGGATGGTGTCCGACGTCGCCGACTTCCTGGCCGATCACGTGGTCACCCGGCTGCCGATCACCGATTCCATGGTGCGCATCGGCTTCCAGTTGCTCGACCCGATGAAGACGGCCAAGGCCAGGCTCGACTTCCTGCGGCAGCTGCACGACCGGGAGGCGCTGCTGCCCAAGGAGCGTCAGCGCCGGTTCTTGAACAGCGACGGCTGGGTAGGTTACGCCGGTCCGGCCGCCGCGGATCTGCTCAAGCAGTTCGTCGCGCACAACCGATTGATGCTGGGCGGCTTCGTGATTCGCGATCAGCCGGTCTCGCTGGCCGAGCTGAAGTGCCCGATCCTGGCGTTCGTCGGCGAGGTCGACGACATCGGCCAGCCCGCGGCGGTGCGCGGCATCGTGCGGGCCGCGCCGAACGCGGAGGTATACGAGGCCAACCTGGTCGCCGGGCACTTCGGCCTGGTCGCGGGCAGCACGGCGACCAACCACACCTGGCCGATGGTGCGGCAGTGGATCGACTGGCTCGAACGCGACAAGGTGCTGCCGCCGGAGATCCACCGGATGGCCGAGCACGTCGACAGCAACCGGCCGCGCTCGGCAGCCACCCGGGCGGTGCACACCGCCGCGACGCTGGCGGAGGCCGGTGCGGGCGTCGGCAAGGCCCTGGAGGGCATCGCCAGCAACACGGTTCGCGGGTCGGTCGAGCTGGCCGGTGAGGCCGCACGGGCGTTGCCGCGGTTGACCAGGCTCGGCATGATCCAGCCGCATACCCGCATCTCGCTCGGGCGGCTGATCGCCGAGCAGGGCAGGCGCGCGCCGTTGAAGGATCTGTTCCTGTTCGAGGATCGGGTGCACACCAATGCGGCGGTGAACGTCCGGATCGACAATGTGGTGCGTGGCCTGGTCTCGGTCGGCATTCGCCCGGCGATGCGGGTCGGCGTGATCATGGAGACCCGGCCCAGCGCGCTGGCGACGGTCGCGGCGTTGTCCCGGCTCGGCGCGGTGGCGGTGCTGCTCGCCCCGGGCAGTGAGCTGGCCCGCGCCCTCGAAATCACCGGCGTCGACACGGTTGTCACGGATCCGGAGAACCTGCGGCACGCGGCCAGTACCGGCGGGCGGGTGCTGGTGCTCGGTGGCGGCGACTCCCGTCAGCTCGATATTCCGTTGAGCGACAAGGTGATCGATCTCGAACAGATCGATCCGGCCCAGGTAAAGTTGCCCGGGTGGTATCGGGCCGATCCCGGGTTGGCACGCGAGCTGGCGTTCGTGCTCGTCACCGGCACCGGTGACCGGCTGGAGACCAAGTTCATCAGCAACCACCGCTGGGCGCTGTCCGCCTTCGGCACCGCGACCACGGCCGATCTTGACCGCCGGGACACGGTGTATTGCCTTGCGCCGCTGCATCATTCGTCGGGGCTACTAGTCAGCCTCGGCGGCGCGATCGCGGGCGGCAGCCGGATCGCGCTGGCGCGTTCGCTGGATCCGGCGCAGTTCGCCGAGGAGGTGCACCGCTACGGCGTCACCGTGGTCACCTACACCTGGACGATGCTGCGCGACATCCTCGACGCCGAGGTCTTCCCGGCCGGGCATCGGCACCCGATTCGACTGTTCATCGGCTCCGGCATGCCCGCGGGTCTGTGGCGGCGCACCACCGAGCAGTTCGACCCGGCGCGGGTGCTGGAGTTCTACGCCTCCATCGAGGGGGACGTGGTGCTGGCCAATGTGAAGGGCGTGAAGCGCGGCTGCAAGGGCAGGCCGGTGCCCGGCACCGCCAAGGTGGAACTGGTCGCCTACGACCCGATCGCCGAGGAGATCCTCGTCGACGGCTCGGGCTATGCCCGGCGGTGCGTGGACAACGAGGTCGGGTTGATGCTCGGCAAGGCCTCCGACGGGGTGGACATCTCCGCGGGCGGGCTGCGCGGCGTGTTCGCGCCCGGCGACTCCTGGATGCCGACGGAGAATCTGTTCCGCCGCGACAGCGACGGCGACTACTGGCTGATCGACCGCAAGGACACGGTGATCCACACCCCGCGCGGGCCGGTGTACGGGCAGCCGATCGTCGATGTCCTCAACGACATCACCTCGGTCGACATGGAGGTCGCCTACGGCCTGGAGGTCGGTGATCACCGGGGGACGGCAGCCGACGGAGTCGGCGGGGTGGGTAAGCACTGCATCGCCGTCGCCGCGGTCAGTGTGCGCGATGGCCTACGGCTGGATCCGAAGGACGTGACCGAGGCGCTGCGCGCGCTCGAACCCGACAAGCGTCCGGATCTGGTCTACGTGGTCGACGAGATCCCGCGCAGTTCCTCGTACCGGCCGTCCACCCGCGCGGTGCAGGCGGCGGGACGTCCGACGCCCGGGCCCGACACCTGGTGGTACAACCGGGCTTCCGACGCCTACGAGATCCTCACCGAGGACGACGCGCCGAAGATCCTCGGCGACAGCTGACCCGAATCGAGTTGTCGAGCCGCCGGATTCACCAGTTCGGCGGCTCGACCCGGTCGCGCGTGCGGGTGGCTCGCGCCGTACCATCCCACGCGGACGTTGCAGCCCGATTTGTCAGGAGTACTTGGTGAGTACGAGCCTTATCTACCGCAACGCCACCGTCTACGAGCTGCTGATCCGTGCGCTGTACGGCCGGTACTACACGGCTCGGTATCGCGCGGTCGAGGGGCTCGTGCCGGATGGCGCGAGCGTGGTCGATCTGTGCTGCGGACCCGCGACCTTGTACACCCGCTATCTGCGGCAGAAGTCGGTCGACTACACCGGTCTCGACCGCAACGACCGATTCGTCGCCAAGCTCACCAAAGCCGGCGGACAGGGCAAGGTCTGGAACCTGAGCTCCGACGCCCCGCTGCCCGAGGCCGACTACGTCCTGATGCAGGCCAGCCTCTACCACTTCCTGCCCGCCGCCGAGCCCGTGCTCGACCGAATGCTGGCCGCCGCACACAAACAGGTGATCATCGCCGAACCGGTGCGCAACATGGCCAGCAGTGACAATCGCGTGCTGGCGGCCGTCGGTCAGCGGTTCACCAACGCGGGCGACGGGGTTCAGGCGCACCGGTTCACCGAGACCACGTTGGACGAGTTCTTCCATCCGTACGAGTCACGCGTGGTCCGGCAGGAGCTGATCGCGGGCGGCCGAGAGAAGCTGTACGTCCTCAACGCCTGACGTGGGTGCCATAGCCGCACGCCTCCTGATTTCCCGCACCCAGACTTGCCGCGCTGACACGCGTGCGTTTATCAGAGGGTGTGCGGCTGCGTCGCCACTCGGTCGCGGGTGGTGTGGAGGAGTTGGTTGCGGGTGGCCGGTGAAGCTGTACGTGCTTGCCGCCGATGGCTGACAGCCGCACGCTTTCTGATGTCCCGCACCCAGACTTGCCGCGCTGAAACGCGTGCGTTTGTCAGAAGGTGTGCGGCTGCGACGTCACTCGGTCGCGGGTGGTGTGGTGGGAGTTGGTCGCGGGGCCGGAGAAGTTGTACGTGCTCGCCGCCGGTGGCTGATAGCCGCACGCCTCCTGATTTCCCGCACACGGACTTGCCGTGCTGACACGCGTGCGTTTGTCAGAAAGCGTGCGGCTGAACGATGGGACGGGCGCGGGCGTCAGACGGTGAAGTCGGTTACGGCTTCGATGACGCGGCCGACCTGCTCGTCGGTCAGGTCCGGCCAGAGCGGCAGGCGCACAACGGTTCCGGAGAACTCGGCGCTGCGCACGCAGGGCTGCGGGGTGCGGCCCAGCTTGAGTCCGGCGGGGCTGGAATCCAGCGGCACGTAGTGGAACGGGGCGACGATGCCGCGCACACGGAGGTGGGCGATCAGGTCGTCGCGGCGTTCCTCGGTGGGTGTGCGGAGGTAGTAGAGGTGCGCGGTGTGCTCGCGGTCGCCGGGCACGGTCATCAGCCGAACGTCGTTGCGGGCGGCCCATTCCGGGAGCGCGGCGGCGTAGGCGTCCCACACCCGGTGCCGTCCGGCCTGGATGGTGTCGAATTCGTCGAGCTGCGCGTCGAGTACCGCGGCGTTCAGTTCGCTGGGCAGGTAGCTGGAGCCGATGTCCTGCCAGGAGTACTTGTCCACCGCGCCGCGCAGGAACCGGGCCCGGTCGGTGCCCTTCTCCCGGATGATCTCCGCGCGCGCCATCAGGATCTCGTCGGTGAGCAGCAGCGCGCCGCCCTCGCCGCAGTGCACGTTCTTGGTGTCGTGGAAGCTCAGCGTGCCCAGGCTGCCGAGGGTGCCGAGCGGGCGCCCGCGCCACCGGCCGCCGAGGCCGTGCGCGTTGTCCTCCACGATGGCGAAGCCGTGCGTATTGGCCAGGGCGAGCAGCCCTTCCATGTCGGCGCCGACGCCGCCGTAGTGGATGACCACCACGGCCTTGGTCCGCTCGGTGACCGCGGCCGCCACCGACGCCGGGTCCAGGTTGCCGGTCTCGAGATCGATATCCGCGAACACACAGGTGGCCCCGCGCAACGCCATGGCGGTCGCGGTGGAGGTGAACGCGAAGCTCGGGACGATCACTTCATCTTCGGGACCCAGTTCCAGCAGCAGGCCCGCCATCTCCAGCGCGGAGGTGCACGAGGTGGTCAGCAGCGCGTGCGGCGCCCCCGTGATGACCTTCAGCTTCTCGGTCGCCGCCGCAGTGAACGGCCCGTCGCCGTGGCTGTGGTCGGAGCCGAGCACGGTCCCGAGGTTGGCCAGTTCGCGGCTCGCTCGAAACGGGCGGCTGAAGATGATGCGGTCAGTGCTCAACCCGGTCGTTCCCCTTGTTCGCGGTGGTCGTGGTCAGTTCCCTGGCGCCGGCCGGGTAGTCGGCGGCGTCCGGGTCCGCCGCTGCTACCGGGCGCGGCGTCGGTGAATCGACGGTCAGATAGAGCGGCTTACCCACGAGGATATGCAATGCCACCCCGAGGTATTCGGCGATGAGGCCGAGCGAGAACAAGATCGCACCCGAAACCAGCAGCAGCACCACGATCATCGATGCCCAGCCTTCGGGCGCCCAGTTGTCGGTGGTGAGTGCCTCGTACACGATGATGCCCGCCATCACGCCGCCGCCGAGCCCGAGGCTCACGCCGAGCAGGCTGACCAGGCGCAGGCCGCGAGTTCCGCTGCACAGCACCATCTTCCAGAACAGCGAGAACAAGCGGCGGTAGTTGTAGCCGGAGTCTTCGCGGCCCTCGGCGCGCAGCACCACCGGTACCTGCGCGACGGTGCCGACCACCCAGGTCAGCGCGACGTCGAGATACACACCGTTGGACGCGACCTCGGCCAGCTGACGCCCGATGGCGCCACGGATGAGCCGGTAACTCTCGAACCGGGTGGAGTCGGGGAACGCGAACAGCGTCGCGAGCACCAGCTTCGCGCCGCGCGAGGTGAGATTGCGCAGGAAACCGTGCGGGCGCGTGTTGCTCGGCTTGGAGTAGACCAGCTCGGCGCGTTCGTTCAGCGCGGCATCGAGGAAGGCGCCGATGAATTGCGGATCGTGCTGGCCGTCCTCGTCCATGGTGACGATCCAGTCGCCGCCGGCCGCGGACATGCCCGCGATGGTCGCGGCGTCTTGGCCGAAGTTGCGGCTCAGCCAGATGGTGCGCACCTCGGGGTAGGCCTGCTCGAGTTCCTGCAGCACCACGTCGGAACGGTCCGGACCGCGATCGTGCACCAGGATGATCTCGTCGACCTGGAAGGTGGTGCCGCCGGGCGTCTGGGTGGGACGAGCGAGCTCGTGCAGTTCGGCGACCAAGCCGCCGATGGTGTCCTCGCCACGATAGATCGGGACGACCACGGACACGGCGTGCGGCCGGGACGGCCTGCCGTTCGGGGTGACCGCGGCGGGGCGGGGCGTGCGGGAGGGAATCGGCATCAGCTGGATCGACTTTCGATGACGGTGCGTGCCGGTGTTCCCCGCTGGACAGCAGGGCCCGAGCCGCCCAGAACTCTAGCATGGTGCGGGTTTCGGATCGGGGGCCGAATCCATGCGGCGTCCGCGGGTCCCTCCGTGGTTACGCGAGCTGCCGCCTCCGGGCCTTCCGCTACCGCCGTGTGCATGCCCACCATCATCGACGCGTCGGCAGCCGGATGCCAAGCGCCACACTGCTGTGTAGGGTTTGGAACTCGTGACGGATAGTGCAGTGTCGAGGGTGACGCGCCCAGGGTCCGCCGAGGTCAACGGGGGTGACCCGGTCGAGGCAGAAGTTCCGGCCGGAACCGCCGGGGCGACCGGTGCTGCCGCCACCGCGGGCCCGGACGATCCCGCCTCTCGTCGCGACGTCTACCGCTGGGGACTGATCACCGCCGTCGGCGTGGTCCTCGGCTACGTTGCCGTCCTGCTCGCCAACGCCAGGCACTTCTACACCGACGACACCGAATCCCAGTACACCGGATTGTGGGTCGGCCTCGGCCACGCCCTGCGCGACGGCACCTTCCCGGTGCTGGTGCCCGAGCGGTGGATGTCGGGCAACAACACGATGGACGATGCGGGCCTGTTCAACCCGCCGCAGCTGCTGATCGATCTGATCGCGCCGTCCGTCGACAACATGGCGCTGTACGCGACCGTCGTCAAACTGATCTTCGCGATCATCGCCGCGCTGGGCGTCTACCGGATCTGCCTCGCGTACGGCGGTCGGCCCGCGTGGTCGGCGGTTGCCGGTGTCGCGTTCCCGCTGTCCGGGTTCTTCCTGTTCTTCGACGAGGCCAGCTGGATGACGGCGCTCACCGGCACCGCGTGGCTGGTGCATGCGTGGGCGTCGTCGGTGCGCTACACGCGCGGCCAGGGCGGCCCGATTCCGGTCTTCGTCTATCTCTATCTGACCATCTCGACTCAGTACATCTTCCCGGCGGTCGAGGCGGCGCTGATGCTGCTCGCGGTCGCGGTGGGCGAGATCGTCTACCGACGCAAATGGTGGCCGGTGGCGCGGCTGGCGGTGGTCGGTGGCTGCGCCGGGCTGGCGGGGCTGCTGACCTTCCTGCCGAGCATGCTGTCGGCGAAGGTGACCTGGCGCGGCACCATGGAGATCAAGAACGATCAGTTCCTGACGGTGCCGTGGTCGGAATCGTTGAATGCCAGCCTGCCGAGCTCGATGCCCGCGTTCACGTCCTGGTGGGGATACGTGCAGCCGATGCCGGTCACCTACATCGCGTGGTTCCTGATTCCGGCGCTCGCGTTCATCGATTGGCGGCGGGCCAAGGAGAGCTGGCGCGAGCTGTTCGGGGTCGCGTTCTTCGCGGTGATGATGCTGATGTGGGCGGCGGGGCCGGGTTCGATCGGTCCGCTGCGCTGGCCGGTTCGGGTGTTGCCGATGCTCGCCATCGGGCTGCTGGTGCTGGTGTGTGTGTTGCTCGCGCGCTATGGCACCACACGGGATCTGAAGAATCGCGGGATCGCCGCGGGGGTGCTGATCCTGCTGCTGTGGGTGCGGTCGTTCTCCGCCGATCCGCACGACGTGATCTGGCATGTGCTCGCGGCCGTGGCGATCGTCGCGCTCGGTGTCGCGGTGCTGTGGCTGGATCGGATCAAGGGCATTGCCGCGGCGTGTGTGCTGGTGATCGTCGCGATGTTCCCGATCGCGTTCTTCCAGGTGCAGGCCGCACAGCCGACCCCGATGACGTGGAATCTGCCGACCAATCGTTCCGAGGCCAAGGCCGCGTTCCCGGATTTCCCGGGCAACACGTTGCAGCTCGCCGAGCGCGGGCTGGTGCAACCGGAGGACAAGTCGCTCGACGGTGCCTACGGCTCCTTGGTTTTCGGCAACTACGCAAAGTCGCTGGAGCTGAGCTACGTCAACGGCTACACCCCGACGGGTCACTTCTACTTCGGTGAGCTGCTGTGCATGCGCTGGGACAGCAGCGTCTGCCCGGACGCGTTCCGGCGCATGTTCACCCCGGAGCCGACTACCGGACGCGACCTCGCCGATCTGATGAAGCTGGATCGGGTGGTGCTGCAGCGCGCGCTGTTCCCGGACGCCCGCAACCAGCCCGCGCCGGACGGCTGGAAGTGGGTCGACTATCCCGGTCACGAGAAGTTCATCTCGGTGCTGGAACGAGTGGACGGGCCGATCTCGACGGTGAACGGGCGGGTCGCGGCCAACAAGAACGTGACAGCGGCGTCGATCTCCGAGACCGACACCACCAGCCGGGTGCGGGTCAGCTCGCCGAACGGCGGTCGCGTGGTGTTCTCCCGGCTCGGCTGGCCCGGCTATCGCGTCACCATCGACGGCAAACAGATTCCGATCACCACCGTGGCGAAATCGTTTGTCGCCGTTGACATTCCCGCTGGCACGCAGAACGCCGAACTGGTGCTGACCTGGCGGCCGCCGGGCTGGAAGATCGGCATCGCCGCCCTGGCCGCCGGCGTGGTCGGCACCGGTGTACTGCAATGGCTGTACGTGCGGTCGCGGCGGCGTGCGAAGGCACAGCCCGCCGCAATGTAGGGTCTGGGACTCGTGGTGGAAAGCAGCGCCCTCGCCCGGCGGGACGTGTACAAGTGGGGCTTGATTACCGCACTCGGTGTGCTGGCCGGATACGGTGCCGTTCTGCTGGCCAATGTCCGGCATTTCTACACCGACGACACCGAGTCGCAGTACGCCCCGCTGTGGGTGATGCTCGGGAATCGCCTGCGGGACGGGCAGTTCCCGGCGATGATCCCCGAGCACTGGATGGCCGGTAACTACGCCATCGAAGAGGCGGGGCTGCTGAATCCGCCGCAGCTGCTGATCGATCTGATCGCGCCCTCGGTGGACAACGTCGCGCTCTACGCCACGATCGTCAAGCTGATCTTCGCGATCGTGCTCGGGCTCGGTGTGTACCGGGTGTGTTTGGAGTACGGGGCCAGTGCGCCGTGGGCTTCGGTCGCGGGGATCTCGATTCCGTTCACCGGGTGGCTGTTGTTCTTCGACGAGGCCAGTTGGTACACCGCGTTTGTCGGGACCGCGTGGTTGGTGCATGCGTGGGCGTCGGGTGTTCGCTATGCGCGCGGGCGTAGTGGGCCGATTCCTACCTTCGTCTTCCTGTATCTGGCGATTTCGGTGCAGTACATCTTCCCCGCGGTCGAGGCCGGCCTGATGATCGGCGCTGTGGCGGTGGGTGAGGTTGTCTACCAACGCAAGTGGGTGCCGTCGCTGCGGTTGCTCGCGGCGTCGGCGTGCGCGGCGTTGGCCGGGCTGGCGACCTACCTGCCGAGCATGTTGTCGGCGAAGGTGACTTGGCGTGGCACCGCGCAGATCAACAACGATCAGTTCCTGACCGTGCCGTGGTCGGAGTCGCTCAATGCGAGCCTGCCGAGCACGTTGCCTGCGTACAGCTCCTGGTGGGGTTATGTGCAGCCGATGCCGGTGGTTTACATCGCGTGGTTCCTGATTCCGGGGTTGGCGTTCATCGATTGGCGTAAGGCGAAGGAGAACTGGCGGGAGTTCACCGCGATCGCGTTGGTCGCGATCATGGCGTTGATGTGGACGGCGGGGCCGGGCACCATCGGGCCGTTGCGTTGGCCTGCGCGGGTGTTGCCGATGGTCGCGCTCGGGCTGCTGGTGCTGGTGTGTGTGCTGCTCGGTCGGTTCGCCACCTTCGATGGTTGGCGGCGGCGTGGTGTCGCGGCGGGTGTGCTGATCGGGCTGTTGTTCGTGCGCTCGTTCTCCGCGGCGCCGGACGAGCTGGGCTGGCATGTGGTCGCGGCACTTTCGGTGGCCGCGCTCGGTGCGGCGGTGGTGTGGCTCGGCCGTACCCGGGGGATGGTCGCGGCCTGCGTGCTGACGCTCGTTGCCGTGTTCCCGATCGCCTACATCCAGGTGCGTGCCGCGCAGCCGACGCCGATGAGCTGGAACCTGCCGGAGAACCGGTCCGAGATGAAGGCCGCGTTCCCCGACTTCACCGGCACCACACTGCAACTCGCCGATCGCGGACCGATCCCGCCCGCGGAGAAGAACCTGAAGGGCGCCTACGGGTCGCTCGTCTTCGGCAACTACGCCAAGGATCTCGAGCTGACCTACGTCAGCGGCTACACCCCCAACGGGCACTTCTGGTTCGGCGAGATGCTCTGCATGCGATGGGACACCAGCGTGTGCCCCGACGCGTTCCGCCGGGCGTTCGAGGTCGAACCGACCACCGGGCGCACCATCGTCGACCTGATGAAGGTCGACCGGGTCGTACTGCAGCGCTCGATGTACCCTGACGCCCGCAACCAACCCGCACCCGACGGCTGGAAGTGGGTCGACTACCCCGGCCACGAGCAGCAGATCTCCGTGCTGGAACGGGTTGGCGGATTGATCTCCACCCGTAACGGCAGAGTCGCAGCCACCACCGGCGTCACCGCAACCTCGGTCGAAGAATCCGACATGACCAGCCGAGTCCGAGTGAACTCGGACAACGGCGGCCAGGTCATCTTCGCCCGCCTCGGCTGGCCCGGCTACCGAGCAACCCTCAACGGCCACGACATCCCGATCCGGGTAGTCGCGAAAACCTTTGTCGCACTGGATATCCCAGCAGGCACCAAGAACGGCGACCTGGACCTGGGCTGGCGCCCACCCGGCTGGAAGATCGGCGCGGGGTCAGCACTCCTCGGCCTCCTCGGCGTCGGTGTGCTGCAGTGGGCCTTCCTGCGCAGTCGGCGACGCGACGACGGGCTCGATTCGGCAAACCCCGCCGACACCGACGAACCGACCACCCCACAACCGGACCTGGTCGACGCGAATCGTTGACGTCGGACCCCATCGCGGCGGGGCGTAGCCGGTCCTTTGGCGTACTTCTGGGCGTTTCCGAAGCTGGACCATGATCAGGTGGAACTGATGCTGGTATCGGCCCGAGAGCCCAACTGCACCAGTTCCCCTTGATCATGAAGGTGGCCGCCGATGTGTGGCTTGGCGGGCCGATCGGTGCGCCCGTCGACCCGGCCGGAGCGTCGGGGCGATAGAGTGCCTGGCGCGACTGGAGGTGGGCGTCTGATGGATTTCAACGGTGAGCGAAGTGCGGCGTCCGCGGGTGCCGACGGGGTCGCGCCGACGGTGACGCGGGGCTCGGGTTCGTTGGTCGATGGGCAGGATGTGCACGCTGTGGGTGGGGGCGATGCGATGAGCGGCGCAGTCGGTTCGTCGGTGTCCGGCCTGGCGCTCAGCTCTGCGGCCGAATCGATCGACCCATCGGACGATCTCAGTACCGAGCAGGCGAAACCCGGTCCGCTGCTGCGTCTCGTGCAGCGGCAGGAGGTCGCGTTCGCCGCGGTCGGCGGATTCAATACCGCGCTGGGGATCGGGCTGACCATTGTCTGGTTGGCGGTGCTCGGCGACAATGTGCCGCCGTCCGTCGCGGTGGCCGCCGCCTACGCCGTCAGCATCGTCATCGCGTTCGTGCTGCATCGCACGCTCGTGTTCCGGGTGCGCGGGCACCTGCTGCGCGACTTCCTGCGCTTCGTCGCGGTGAATTCCGGTGGGCTGCTGCTGAATATGGCGCTGCTCGAACTGGCCGTCTCGGTCTGGCACTTCCCCGACAAACCCGCAGCGGTCGTCGTGATGGCCCTGGTCGCCGTCGTCAGCTACTTCGGCCACCGCCACATCTCGTTCCGGCGCCGACCGCCGGTCGAAGCAGACAGCCCCGTCGGGTAGGTTTTGCTCATGTCGGAGCACACCTTGGACGCCACGCTGTTGAGCCTGCTGGCCTGCCCCCAGGACAAGGGCCCACTACTGCTGGTCCGCGCAACCGAGGGCACCGTCCTCTACAACCCCCGCCTGCGCCGCGCCTACCCCATCGACAACGGCATCCCCGTGCTGCTGATCGATGAGGCCCGCGACGTCTCCGACGCCGAACACACCGACTTCATCGAGCAGCCCGTAGAAGCCTGACCCAACGGGACCAGGCCACGCACACACTCGACCCTCGCCACCAAGTCCCGCTCGAACGCTCGGCCAGGTTGTGGCATCCCCGAACGGGCCATGATGGCCAGCGTCGACTCAGTTGGGTTTGGTTGGGGGTGTGTCTATTTCGCCGGTCAGGTAGCGCTGGAGGGTGGGGGCTATGGCGGTGATGAGGTCTTCGGCGGGGGCCGACGCCATGGGCTCGATGCCGATGACCTTGCGGGCCATCAGGAGGCCGATCATTTGTGAGCCGAGTAGGGCTACTCGTAGGCGGCCGTCGTCGTCGGGGGTGGCGATGCGGAGGCGGACGCGTTCCATGACGACCTCCAGGATGAATGCGCGCGCGAGCGAGTTGTCACCGCCGCCGATGATGCTGCGGACCATCGCGACGATGCCGGGGCCGGCGGGGGAGTCCCAGACGCCGAGCACCGCGCGCAGGATCGCTTCGCCGAGCCGATCGATCGGGGCGGCGTCGACGGCCGAGAGGGTGAGTTCGGGATTCACCGGCAGTTGGACGACCGCGCCGAACAACTGCTGTTTGGTGCCGAAGTAGTGGTGCACCAACGCGGGATCGACACCCGCGTCCGAGGCGACCGCGCGGATGGACGTCTTGTCGAAGCCCGCCTCGGAGAACCGCACGCGCGCCGCGGCCAGGATCGCCTCGCGCGCGCCGGACTGTCCGGGCCTGCGCCCGGAGCGGGCGGGGCGATCCCCGGTATCGGATCCGTTCGCCGTCACGGAGTGCGCCGCCGTAGCGTCGCCGCGCCGAGGCACAGGGCGACCACCGCGAACCCGGCGACCACCGCGAGATCGCGCCACATCGCTCCGGTGGCATTCGAGTGTGTCGAAACCTGTTGCAGCGCATCGACGGCGTAACTCAACGGCAGCACATTGCTGATCGCCTCCAGCCAGCCGGGCAGTTCCCCGCGCGGAACGAGCAAGCCGCACAGGAAGATCTGCGGCGCCACCACCACCGGCATGAACTGCACCGCCTGAAACTCGGTGCGCGCGAACGCACTTGCCAGCAGACCCAACGCGACCCCGCAGACCGCGTCGACCACCGCGATCAACACCACCCACCCGGGACTGCCCACCGATTCCAGACCGAGCAGACCGAACGACACCAGACAGGCCACCACCGCCTGCGCCGCCGCGGCCAGCGAGAACGCGGTGCCGTAGCCGCCGAGCAGATCGAGTTTCGCCAGCGGCGTGGTGAGCAGCCGCTCCAGCGTGCCCGAGGTGCGTTCGCGCTGCATGGCGATGGCGGTGATCAGGAACATCACGATGAACGGCAGGATGCCGAGCATGCTGATGCCGACCCGATCGAACAGTGACACCGGGTTGAACGGGTTGGTCGGTGTGTCCCGATAGATGAAGTACAGCAACGTCATCAGCAGTGCGGGGACCACCACGATCATCGCGACGGTGCGGTGATCGTTGCGCAGCTGACGCAGAATGCGGGTGGTCGTCGCGATGTACGGGCGAAGGGTGGGAGTCCGTCGTGTCGCGGGCTCGAGTATGGCGGTCATGGTTCCTGCCTAGTGTTCGACGCTGCCGCGCAGCGATTGTGTGCTGTGTTCATGCCGCTTGCCCCGTCGTAATCAGCGTGAGGAAGGCACGTTCGAGGTTCTGCTCGCCGGTCTCGGCCCGCAACTCGTCCGGGCTCAGCTGCGCCAGCAGATGCCCGTCACGCATCAGCAGCAGCCGATCGCAATGCTCGGCCTCATCCATCACATGGCTGGACACCACCAAAGTCGTTCCATTGGACGCCAACTCACGCAACTGCTGCCAAAGATCCACGCGCAGTATCGGATCCAGCCCAACGGTCGGCTCGTCGAGCACCAACAGCTCCGGCTGAGCGACCAGCGCGCAAGCCAGCGAGGCCCGCGTCTTCTGCCCACCGGACAACTGATCGCCGCGCTGATACGCATGCTCCGCCAACCCGACCGCATTGATCGCGTCATCGGTAGCACCACGCTCCCGCCCATAGAGCGCGGCGAAATACGCGACGTTCTCATGCACGCTGATATCGGAGTAGATACTCGGTGCCTGCGTGACATACCCGATCCGCCGCCGCAGTTCCGCCGACCCCGCGGGCCGCCCCAGCACCGAAATCTCCCCGGACTCCACGATCTGCGTACCGACAATGCTGCGCATCAACGTGGTCTTGCCGCAGCCGGATGGACCGAGCAATCCGGTGATCGACCCGCGCGGAATCGTCAACGAAACGTCGTGCAGAACCTCACGTCCGCCACGCCGCACCGTCAGATTCTGCACCTCGACAGCAGGTGATGAGGTGTTTTGCGACATGGTCGCCTCAATTCATCGAGTGTTGAATTCACTGTGTGATGAATTTAGCGCGAGCACGCCTCGAGGGCAAGGGCCGATGCCTTCAACCCGGCGTGTCCGCGATATCCGCGCCGAGTGGCGTGGTCGCTGCGCAGCCAAGTCGTGGCATGCGACGAACGGCATCAGATCGTGGGACGGCGGTTGCCAGGGCTGTTAGATCGGTCTGTACGACCTGGTAGCCATGCAGGGGCGCGGGATCGATGGATGGCAGGCTGATCCCGGCTCAGTGTCCGTGGTGCTGGGGCGGTGGGCCCGCTGATCCGCCCGGTTCGACCACCACGAATTGGCCCATCATTCCCTGGTCCTCGTGCCAGAGCAGGTGGCAGTGGTACATGTAGGGAGTGTTGGGGTCGGCGGGCCCGTCGAAGCGCATGGCGAGCTCGACGGTGGCGTTCGGAGGGAGGAAGACGGTGTCCTTCGGGCCGGTGAGTTCGGCGGGCGGCGGACCGTCGTTTCTGGCGAGCACACGGAACTGCACGTCGTGGATGTGGAAGTTGTGTGGCATGCCGTCGTTGTTGTGCACGGTCCAGGTTTCGGTGCTGCCGCGGGTGACGGTGAGGTCGATTCGGTCCATTGCCATCGGCTTGCCGTTGATGCCTGCGAGATTGATGTCGAAGCGGCGTTCCTGGACCGAGTCCGAGCCGTCGGGGGTGGACGGGTGGGCGAGGGCCGCGGGCAATTGTGTTGCGGGGCGCAGGGTTTGGGCGGCACGGAGTTCGAGGATGTCGAAGGTGTCGTCACCACCGGCGAAGCGCTGGTTCCAGAAGTCGAGTCCGGCGTCGAGTTTGTTGCTGCGCAACACGGTTCGCTCACCGGGGCGCACCCGCACCACGATCTCGGCGCGCTCACCCGGCGATAGTTGCAGTCGATCAAGGACGACGGGGCGTTCCGTCAGTCCGCCATCCGTTGCGATGAGCGAGAATTCGCGCTCATCGGCGAAGCCGAAGGTGTAGATCCGCGCCGTCGAGGCATTGAGCAGACGCAGGCGGATCAGCTCGTCGCCGACGTCGCGGTACGGCGTCAGCGTCCCGTTGACCATCGTCTGATCGCCGAGAAACCCGACGTCACGGAAGATCCCATGCGACGAATCGAGCTCGGCGCCAAGGAATTTCATGTCCTGAACGATGACCGGCAAGTCGTCGACACCGTAGTTCTTCGGCAACGGCAGTGATTCGGAGACCTCGTCATCGAGCAGGAACATCCCGGCAAGCCCACGCCGCACATGCTGCTCGGTCACACCGTGCGGATGAGGGTGATACCAAAGCGTGGCGGCGGGTTGATCCACAGTCCACTGCGGAGTCCACATAGCGCCCGCCTGCACCATCTGATGCGGCCCACCATCCATCGCCGCAGGCACATGCATCCCGTGCCAGTGCACCGTCGACGCCTCGGGCAGCTGATTGTGAACGGTGACCGCGACCTTCTCGCCACGCCGAGCCCGCAAGGTCGGACCGAGGTAACTGCCGTTGAACCCCCAGGTCGCCGTCGCCTGCCCAGGCCGGAATTCCGTTCGCCCCGAACGCATATCGAGCTCGAACTCCCGCGTCCCGTCCGGACGCACCTGCGACGGCGCGAGCGGCGGAATGGCGAGCTCATTGCTGAAATCCGTACTGCCGACAGTGGATACGGCCGCATTCACGAACACCAGGGTGACGCCCCCGCCGATCGCAAGCGCCAACAGCACGACGAGCGAGCCGAGAACCATGAACAACCGCCGCCACCTGCGCGGACGAGAAACCGAAACCATCTGCTGACGGTAGAAATCAGCCCCGCCCCGGCACATCCGGGAGCGTCCCTATTTCGCCCCCTGACTTCCGTACCGCCACACCAGGGTCACTCGCCGAGCTCGACCGCCGAATCGTGCCCAGCCGCGGCGGTACGCCGCAGAAAGTCCG
Source organism: Nocardia sp. CA-128927 (assembly GCF_050955855.1). NCBI lineage: Bacteria > Bacillati > Actinomycetota > Actinomycetes > Mycobacteriales > Nocardiaceae > Nocardia > Nocardia sp. CA-128927. The sequence continues at coordinate 3,697,424 of NZ_CP192087.1, forward strand.
CGATCAACTCGAGTTCGCTCTCGGTATACCGATCACAGAGCTCGTCCATCCGATTGTTCATCCCGGAAAGCACTTGGTAGAGCTCGGAATTGCGCTCACGGGTAGCCCGGATGGTGACCGCACGCCGATCACTGGCCGCCGGATCGCGCTCGCGGGTGATCCAGCCGCCCCGCTGCAACCGATCCAGCACCCCCGTCATCGTCGCCGGATGCAACCCGGCGAGCTTGGCCAGCGCGCCCGCACTGATCGGACCGTGCCGGTTCACCAGATCGAGGCAGTTCCAATCGGCGCCGTAACCGATTACACGAGGGCCACGCGGACAAGCGCTACACCGCCCGCGTCGACCTGGCCGCAAGCCTGCTCCGCTTGGTCGAGGATGACACCTTCGTGCGCAAGATCGTCAGCGTGGTCACGACGACCGACAACCCCAGCCTGTTCCAGCTGATCCGCACAGAGGCGCTGGGAAAGAGCTGACAGATCATATGACCCGGATCACAGCCACACCTTGTCACGCCAGCCCCGAGCTGTTTGTCCCATGGTCGTCACCAACCCCGGTGACCTGACCATCGGAGCAACGCCATGAACACCGAACATCGAATCGTCATCCTCGGCGCCGGCTACACCGGCATGCTGGCCGCCGTGCGATTGGCCCGGCGAACCAGGAAACAACACGTTCGCATCACCCTGGTCAACCCGTCGCCACGATTCACCGAACGCCTGCGCATGCACCAGGTCGCCGCGGGCCAGGAACTGGCCGACTACCGCATCGACGACATCCTCACCGGCACCGGCATCCAATTCGTCCAGGGCTGGGCCACTTCCATCGACCCGGCCGCCGGACACGTTGTGGTCGACCGAAATCGAACCCTGCCCTACGACGACCTGGTGTACGCCCTCGGTAGCAGCACCGACACCAGCATCGTCCCCGGCGCCGCCGACCACGCCTGGACCCTCGACAATCCGCGCACCGCACGCCATTTCGCCGACCGGCTGAATGCTGTTGCGGCCCAAGGCGGCACGTTGACGGTATGTGGCGGTGGACTGACCGGCATCGAGGCGGCAACCGAGATCGCCGACAGCCACCCGGAATTGCGCGTCACGCTGATCAGCGTCGGCGCGCCGGGCACCATGATGGGCGACAAGGCCCGCGGCTACCTCAACCGCACCCTCGATCGCCTCGGCATCATCCGCGAAATCGGCAGTGCCGTCACCAAGGTGCTCCCCGACGCGGTCGAATTGTCCAACGGCACAATCGTTTCCGCCGACATGACGCTGTGGACCACCGGCACCCGGGTAGCCCCGTTGGCGACACAGGCAGGCATCGAAACCGACGCACGCGGCCTGATCGTCGTCGACCAGACCCTGCGCTCGATCTCGCACCCGAACATCCACGCCGTTGGCGACGCGGCCGCGGTCCGCATGCCATGGGGCCAGATCCACGGCACCTGCCAGAGCGGCATGCCGACCGCCGCCTACACCGCCGACACCATCGCCCGGCAGCTGCGCGGAAAGACGGTGCGGCCGTTCCGCTTCGGCTACTTCCACCAGCCGGTCAGCCTCGGCCGCCGCGACGGCGTCATCCAGTTCACCAGGTCCGACGACACACCGGGACGGTGCTACCTGACCGGCCGACTGGCCGCCGCCTACAAGGAATCGGTCAGCGCCAGCCCCGTCCCGCTCTTCCGGTTCAGCCGCCGGATGAACGTCCCGGTCAAGCTGAAGGCAGGCCGCCCGGCCACCACCCAGCCCGCGTGACCTGCACCGAGCGGATTTGGGAGCATGACCAGATGGTCGACGCAACACCCCGGCAAGATCCCTTCCTCGAACACCGGCGGCTACTCTTCGCCACCGCGTATCGAATGCTGGGCACCGTCACCGACGCGGAGGACATCCTCCAGGACACCTGGCTCAAATGGCACGAGACCGATCAGGCGACGGTGCGCCACCCCAAGTCGTACCTGGTGCGCACCGTCACCAATCTCTCCCTCAACCGGCTCACCTCCGCCCGCGCCACCCGCGAGAACTACGTCGGCCCTTGGCTTCCCGAACCCCTGCTCACCACGCCGAACATCGCCGAGGAGACCGAATTGGCCGACACCGTCTCCACCGCGATGCTGGTGGTGCTGGAAACCCTGACACCGGTCGAACGCGCCGTCTTCCTGCTGCGCGAGGTGTTCGGCTACACGCACGCCGAGATCGCCGACACCCTGGACCGTCCCGAACCGACCATCCGCCAGATCGCCCACCGCGCCCGCGCGCACGTGCAGTCCCGGCGCCCGCGCTTCGACACCGACAAGGCCGAACGCGACCACATCACCGCACAATTCATGGCCGCCTGCTCCGGCGGCGACCTCAACGCACTGATGGATCTGCTCGCCCCCGACGTCACCCTGTGGTCGGACGGCGGCGGCGTGGTGACCGCGGCGCGACGCCCGCTCTACGGCCCGGACCACGTGGCCCGCTGGCTGCTCGGCGTGTTCGCCAAGCCGGTCTCCGCGGGCTTCGAGCTGCAATCCGCGTACATCAACGGCGAACTCGGCACGCTCGCCTGCATGGGCGGAAACCCGGGCGGCGCCTTCACCTACGACATTGTCGACGGCCGAATCCAGAATCTGCGATTCCAGGTGAACCCGGGCAAACTCAAGGGCCTGTACATCGACCCCCTCGGCTAACTCGTGGCGACGCGCCCGCTGGTCCGGTGGGCGTCGGCGGCGTGTCCGATTTAGGCTCCTGCGGTGACCAATGAAAACCCAACAGTGTCCGCCGACGGGGGCCAGTTACGGGCGTCGACGCTGGAGCTCTTCTTCGATCTAGTCTTCGTCTTCACCATCACCCAGCTCACCCACGTGTTCACCCACCATCCGGGGTGGCAGGCGCTCGGTCAGGTCGCACTGCTGTTCGGCGTGATCTGGTGGATGTACAGCGGATTCGTCTTCCTCACCAACGAGGTCGCGCCGAACAGCTCGGCCCGGCGCACCTGGCTGCTGATCGGCATGTTCGGGTTCTTCGTGGTGTCACTGGCCATTCCGGACGCCTTCCACGGCACCGGAGTGGCCTTCGGCGTCGGCTACTTCGTGATCACCGCGGTGCACACGGCGCTGTTCTATAGCAACGGTGGTGAGTCCGCCGTCCTCGCGATCAAGCGGATCGCGCCGCTCAATACCCTCGCCGCCGGGTTGGTGCTGGCCGGCGGATTCGTGCATGGCTGGCATCAGTACGCCTGCTGGGGTGCGGCGCTCGCGGTGCAGGTGCTGACCCCGTATCTGGTCGATACCGGCGACTTCCGGATTCGGGCCAGTCATTTCTGTGAGCGGCACGGGCTGGTGATCATCGTCGCGATCGGCGAGTCGATCGTCGCCATCGGCGTGGGGCTGGCGGGGGAGAAGATCACGGTGCCGCTCATCGCGACCGTGGCGCTCGGGCTGTGCCTGGCCTACGTGCTGTGGTGGGCGTATTTCGGCATCGATGACGAGCGTGGGGAACACGCGCTCGCCGCGGTACCCGATCATGAACGGTCCAGGCCTGCGGTTCTGGCGTACGGGTATTCGCTGTACGTCCTGCTCATCGGCATCATCGTGACGGCGGCGGGCATCTCGATGAGCATCGCGCACGGCAACGAACCCGCGTCCGTCCCGACCGCCGCCGCGTTGTCCGGCGGAGTCGCGCTGTATTTCCTCGGCCAGTTCTTCTTCCGTCGGGCACTGCGTTTGCCGCGGTCGTGGAGTCGGCTGATCGCGGCCGCCGCCGTCACCGCGACCATCCCGATCGGGGTGGTGTGGGTGTCGTGGGGGCAGCTGGCGGCGCTGGTCGCGGTGGGCTATGCCGCCGTCATCACCGATGACCTGATCACCTTGCGGAGCGGTCAGCACAGCTCGTATCTGTAGATCGTCTGACCGATACCGGAGCCCCGCCGGCGCGCGGTAGGTTGTTGCGACCGGTGAGATCGTTGACGTATCTCATCGAATGTCATTCTGTCGCAAGGACTTTCGCAATGAGAACGAAATCTCTGCTCGGGCTGTTCGCCGCCGTCGTCGGCATCGCGGCCCTGGTATCCCCGCCCGCAGCTGCGACACCGGCGCTGCACACCGCGTGTCCGGCGAGTCAGTACGAGAACGTCGACAAAAAGTGCGTGCCGCGGCCACAACAGGCCGCCACCCCGCCATCGGGGGCAACCGCGCACTGCAACGACGGCACCTATAGCTGGAGTCAGCACCGCAGTGGCACCTGTTCCGGACACAAGGGCGTCGCGGAGTGGCTGGTGCAACTGTCGTAGTCGCCGTCTTGGACAATGGCGGCTGTGTGTGCCGATGAGCTAGCCGTCGAACCGCCCGTCGCCGCCCGCCGATTGCTGGGGGCCACCCTCTGGTCCGGCGCGGTCGGCGTGCGGATCGTCGAGGTCGAGGCATACGGGGGCGATCCCGCCGGGCCGTGGCCGGATCCCGCCTCGCATTCCGGGCGCGGGCGGACCAAACGCAACACCGTGATGTTCGGCCCGGCCGGAGTGTTGTACGTCTACCTCAGTTACGGCATGCACACCTGCATCAATGTGACGAGTGGGCCGGACGGGATCGCCAGCGCCGCGCTGATCAGGTCCGGTGAGGTGGTGGCCGGGCTGGACGAGGCCCGCGCGCGGCGGCGCACCGCGCGTTCCGATGCCGACTTGGCAAGGGGGCCGGGCAATCTCGGCAGTGCGCTGGGAATCACGTTGAGCGACTACGGAACCCCGCTGTTCGAGCCGTCCTCGACGATCCGGCTGGAACTCGGCGACGCCATTGCCGCGAAGCAGATCGCCAGTGGTCCGCGGGTCGGTGTGAGCACTGCGGCGGATCTGCCATGGCGGTTCTGGCTACCGTCGTCGCCCGCGGTTTCTACCTACCGTCGCAGTCCCCGCGCACCGCGCGCCGAGGCCTCCTGAAGTTTCTTCGCGGCCACCGATGAGTTTTCTCCAGGGGCCACGTCCTATCAGGTGAACGCGCTAACACCCAGCGCGACCGACCTGAAGGAAGACATCATGACCGCCGTTCCCGCCGCCGCCCCCACCGCTCGCCCCGGCAAGACGCTGAACCGCGTGCTCTGGACCCTGCAGATCCTGCTCGGCCTGTTCTTCATCATCGCCTCCGCGCTGCCGAAGCTGTTCGGCCAGGAAGATGCCGTGCAGTCCTTCAACGACATCGGCTGGGGCGACTGGTTCCGCTACCTCACCGGCGTCGTCGAGCTCTCCGGCGGCATCGGCCTGCTGGTGCCCCGCCTGAGCGGGCTGGCCGCCGCGGGCCTGTCGATCACCATGGTGCTGGCCGCCGCCACCCAGGCGTTCCTGCTGGATGCGCCCGCCCTCGCGCCCTTCCCGCTGGTGCTGGCCGTGGTGTTCGCCTGGATCGCCTACGAGCGGCGCGACAGCATCGTCGCGGTGCGGGAAATGCTGTCCCGCTGAACAATTCGACAATGCGGACGATCGGCGGACTTCGGTCCGCCGATCGTCGTGCCGCTTTGCGGGTCATTCCGTAATCGGTTGGGAGAGATCGTCTTCCGTGATCACCTGGTACACGGCGTTCAAGGTCGGTTCGCCCACCAGGTGCTTGATGCGTTCGTAGCGGCGTTTCTCGATCGGCGCGATGCGGTCCATCCACACCGGAATGTCCGCGGGCTCGGCGTTCTCGATGAGGGCGAGGGTGAACAGCTCACGAGGGTCGTCGATGTTCAACGCGCTGAGTACGCGGGTGCGTGGGTCGCCGGGGACGGTTTCGTCGGGGATCCACGCCTTGCGGAAGGTTGCGTAATCGACCCCGTCGTTGAGGCGGCGGGACATGGCTGCGATCAGCATCTTCGAGGGCCTTTCCAGTTATCTTGCAGTGCAAGAAAAACCTGGAAGGATGGTCGTGTGGCTGATCGAAGGTCCCGCCCGCGCGCCGGGCTCACCAGGGAGAAGATCCTGGACGCGGCGATCGCGTTCGTCGGCGAACACGGGCTCACCGCCTTGTCGACCCGCAAGCTCGGTGCGGCCATGGGGGTAGACGGCATGAGTCTCTATCACTACGTGCCGAGCAAGGCCGCCCTGTTGGACGGCATGGTCGAGCGCCTGCTCGAACAATCGGAGTTGCTGCCCGCCGGTGACCTGCCGTGGCCCGAAGCGGTAACCACGATGGCGCACGGGTTGCGGGCGACACTGCTCGCCCATCCCGCGACACTGGGCATTCTGGCGACCAGGCCGGTCAACTCGCCCGGCGCCTATCGGATTCTGGAATCGGGCCTGGCGGTGATGTGCGATCAGGGCGTGCCGCTCGACCGGGCGATGGACATCGTCAATGCCGTGATGACATTCGTCATCGGCCACACCCTCGCCGAGCCCGGGACAACCCCCGGCCATGAGCAAGCCGACACGGCCCAGGCCGAGGCGGACGCGGATGCCTATCCACTGCTCGCCGAATCACTAGCTACGGGGGCGGGCCTCGACTTCGCGTCCCGCTTCGCGCTGACCGTGGACATCCTCGTCCGCGGCTTCGCCGACGCCGCGTAATTCGCTCGACCTGCGGCGGATAACGCCGACACACTGAGGTGCACTCGAGCCACCAACTACCCGTGCGGAAAGATGGGACACCGTGAGCGGCGACATCATCGACGAATTGACCTGGCGCGGACTGATCGCGCAATCCACCGACCTGGACGCGCTGCGTGCGGCCCTGGACGCGGGACGGTTGACCGTCTATGCCGGTTTCGATCCCACCGGGCCCAGCCTGCACGCCGGACACCTGGTGCCACTGCTCGCGCTGAAGCGTTTCCAGCGCGCGGGCAATCGGCCGATCGTGCTGGCCGGCGGCGCCACCGGACTCATCGGCGACCCGCGCGACGTCGGCGAGCGCACCATGAACTCGACCGACACCGTGCAGGAGTGGGCCGGACGCATCCGTTCACAGCTGGAACGGTTCGTCGACCTCGACGATTCGCCGACCGGCGCGGTGATCGCGAACAACATGGACTGGACCGGGCAGCTGTCCACCGTCGACTTCCTGCGCGATGTCGGCAAGCACTTCTCGGTGAACGTCATGCTGACGCGCGACACCATCAAGCGGCGGCTGGACGGTGAGGGCATCTCCTACACCGAGTTCAGCTACATGCTGTTGCAGGCGAACGACTACGTGCAGCTGCGTCGTACCTACGACTGCACGTTGCAGGTCGGCGGCTCGGATCAGTGGGGCAACATCATCGCGGGCGTCGAGCTGAACCGTCGCGTCGACGGCGCTTCGGTGCACGCGCTCACGGTTCCGCTGGTGACCTCGGCCGATGGCAAGAAGTTCGGCAAGTCGACCGGCGGCGGCAGCCTGTGGCTCGATCCGGAGATGACCAGCCCGTACGCCTGGTACCAGTACTTCGTGAACACGGCCGATTCCGATGTGATCCGAAACCTGCGCTGGTTCACCTTCCTCTCGCGGGAGGAACTGGCCGAACTCGAGGTGGCCACGGCGGAGCGGCCGCATGCGCGAGAGGCGCAGCGCAGGCTGGCGGCCGAGATGACGACCCTGGTGCACGGTGAGGCGAACACCCGCGCGGTGCAGTTGGCGAGTCAGGCGTTGTTCGGTCGCGGCGAGCTGCGCGAATTGGACGAGCCGACGCTGGGGGCCGCGCTGCGCGAAGCCGCCGTCGCCGAGCTGGCCGCGGGGGAGCCGAGCACCATCGTGGATCTGCTCGTCGCCACCGGGTTGAGCGAAAGTCGCGGCGCCGCCCGGCGTGCGGTGAACGAAGGCGGGGCCTCGGTCAACAACGAGCGGGTCTCGGATCTGGAATGGACCCCCGCCGACAGCGACTACCTGCACGGACGCTGGCTGGTCCTGCGGCGCGGAAAGAAGAACCTCGCAGGGGTACTGCGGGCAGGTGTATGAAGATCGCGGTGGCTTGAGTCACATCCATGTGATTCAAGCCCCCGATCGGTCCGGATCCACGGCTCTGACCTGGCGAAACACCGGCCCGAGCAGCGGATTTGACTCTGCGTTATCCGCCGCGTAACTTATTCCAAGTCAGAGCGACACGGACGCCGACCCGGAGCCGAGAAGCTCAGCGGAAACGCTGAGCGGATGGACCGGGAAACGAGGTAGTACGAGAGCGCCTGGCCATCAGTAAGACGTCTAAGGTGATCACGCGGACTTGACTCTGCGGGAGAAGCCGTTTAGGCTGGAACAGTTGCCTCACGGACGAACCGGTTAACACCGGGGATGAAGTGTGTGCGTGTGTTCTTTGAGAACTCAATAGTGTGTCGATGAATGTCAGTGCCAATTATTTAATTGGTTCCGGCCTCTCATACCCCCCGGTTGACGAGGTCGGACATTTAGTCAGCAAATCTTTTTGCTGGCGTTTTGTTTTGCTAGGTTTTCGGACTCTAGTTATTCTTCTGATTAGCCCTTCGGGGTAAGTCAAGAGTCTTCAACGGAGAGTTTGATTCTGGCTCAGGACGAACGCTGGCGGCGTGCTTAACACATGCAAGTCGAGCGGTAAGGCCTTCGGGTACACGAGCGGCGAACGGGTGAGTAACACGTGGGTGATCTGCCTCGCACTTCGGGATAAGCCTGGGAAACTGGGTCTAATACCGGATATGACCTTCCAGTGCATGCTGGTTGGTGGAAAGATTTATCGGTGCGAGATGGGCCCGCGGCCTATCAGCTTGTTGGTGAGGTAACGGCTCACCAAGGCGACGACGGGTAGCCGACCTGAGAGGGTGACCGGCCACACTGGGACTGAGACACGGCCCAGACTCCTACGGGAGGCAGCAGTGGGGAATATTGCACAATGGGCGAAAGCCTGATGCAGCGACGCCGCGTGGAGGATGACGGCCTTCGGGTTGTAAACTCCTTTCGACAGGGACGAAGCGCAAGTGACGGTACCTGTAGAAGAAGCACCGGCCAACTACGTGCCAGCAGCCGCGGTAATACGTAGGGTGCGAGCGTTGTCCGGAATTACTGGGCGTAAAGAGCTTGTAGGCGGTCTGTCGCGTCTTCTGTGAAAACTTGGGGCTCAACCTTAAGCTTGCAGGCGATACGGGCAGACTAGAGTACTTCAGGGGAGACTGGAATTCCTGGTGTAGCGGTGAAATGCGCAGATATCAGGAGGAACACCGGTGGCGAAGGCGGGTCTCTGGGAAGTAACTGACGCTGAGAAGCGAAAGCATGGGTAGCAAACAGGATTAGATACCCTGGTAGTCCATGCCGTAAACGGTGGGTACTAGGTGTGGGTTTCCTTCCACGGGATCCGTGCCGTAGCTAACGCATTAAGTACCCCGCCTGGGGAGTACGGCCGCAAGGCTAAAACTCAAAGAAATTGACGGGGGCCCGCACAAGCGGCGGAGCATGTGGATTAATTCGATGCAACGCGAAGAACCTTACCTGGGTTTGACATACACCGGAAACCTGCAGAGATGTAGGCCCCCTTGTGGTCGGTGTACAGGTGGTGCATGGCTGTCGTCAGCTCGTGTCGTGAGATGTTGGGTTAAGTCCCGCAACGAGCGCAACCCTTATCTTATGTTGCCAGCGCGTAATGGCGGGGACTCGTGAGAGACTGCCGGGGTCAACTCGGAGGAAGGTGGGGACGACGTCAAGTCATCATGCCCCTTATGTCCAGGGCTTCACACATGCTACAATGGCCAGTACAGAGGGCTGCGAGACCGCGAGGTGGAGCGAATCCCTTAAAGCTGGTCTCAGTTCGGATCGGGGTCTGCAACTCGACCCCGTGAAGTTGGAGTCGCTAGTAATCGCAGATCAGCAACGCTGCGGTGAATACGTTCCCGGGCCTTGTACACACCGCCCGTCACGTCATGAAAGTCGGTAACACCCGAAGCCGGTGGCCTAACCCCTTGTGGGAGGGAGCCGTCGAAGGTGGGATTGGCGATTGGGACGAAGTCGTAACAAGGTAGCCGTACCGGAAGGTGCGGCTGGATCACCTCCTTTCTAAGGAGCACATCTCCACGACGCTTCACGTAGGTGAATGTGGTTGTGGCAGAGACCGTTTGTGTCCCCATTCGTGGGACTGCGGACGCTCATGGGTGGAACGCTGACAAGCTTTCTCACATAGTGGCCGGTCCTCAGTGACTGGCCCCGTGGGGGATATATCGACACACTGTTGGGTCCTGAGAGAACACGCAAGTGACTCTCTAGGCGAAGATAACGACAAGACCGAGTGGTCACGCAGACCGCATCGGCTTCTCTCTTCGGAGAGGGGTTGGTGGGCATGGTGGTGATCGAAGCTCGGTTTTGTGTGTTGTTTGAGAACTGCACAGTGGACGCGAGCATCTTTGTTAGTAAGTGTTTAAGAGCGTACGGTGGATGCCTTGGCACCAGGAGCCGATGAAGGACGTAGGAGGCTGCGATAAGCCTCGGGGAGCTGTCAACCGAGCTGAGATCCGAGGATTTCCGAATGGGGAAACCCAGCACGAGTGATGTCGTGTTACCCGCATCTGAATATATAGGGTGTGTGGAGGGAACGTGGGGAAGTGAAACATCTCAGTACCCACAGGAAGAGAAAACAATAGTGATTCCGTGAGTAGTGGCGAGCGAAAGCGGAAGAGGCTAAACCGTTTAGATGTGATACCCGGCAGGGGTTGTCTAGACGGGGTAGTGGGGCTCACTTTCCAGGTTCTGCCGAGCCTGGCGAGAGTCAGAAACCGTTGTGTTAGTCGAAGTGGTCTGGAACGGCCTGTCGTAGAGGGTGAGAATCCCGTAGACGAAAACTCAGCGGCTCTTGTAGTGAGTACCCGAGTAGCAGCGGGCCCGTGAAATCTGCTGTGAATCTGCCGGGACCACCCGGTAAGCCTGAATACTCCCTGGTGACCGATAGCGGACTAGTACCGTGAGGGAAAGGTGAAAAGTACCCCGGGAGGGGAGTGAAATAGTACCTGAAACCGTGCGCTTACAATCCGTCAAAGCCTGCGAGTCGTTTGGTCGGCTGTGGGTGATGGCGTGCCTTTTGAAGAATGAGCCTGCGAGTTAGTGGCATGTGGCGAGGTTAACCCGTGTGGGGTAGCCGTAGCGAAAGCGAGTCCGAATAGGGCGACCAGAGTCGCATGTTCTAGACCCGAAGCGGAGTGATCTACCCATGGCCAGGGTGAAGCGACGGTAAGACGTCGTGGAGGCCCGAACCCACTTAGGTTGAAAACTGAGGGGATGAGCTGTGGGTAGGGGTGAAAGGCCAATCAAACTCCGTGATAGCTGGTTCTCCCCGAAATGCATTTAGGTGCAGCGTCACGTGTTTCACGCCGGAGGTAGAGCTACTGGATGGTCTAGGGGGCCTACAAGCTTACCGAAATCAGCCAAACTCCGAATGCCGGTGTGTGAGAGCGTGGCAGTGAGACTGCGGGGGATAAGCTTCGTAGTCGAGAGGGAAACAGCCCAGATCGCCGGCTAAGGCCCCTAAGCGTGTACTAAGTGGAAAAGGATGTGAAGTCGCGAAGACAACCAGGAGGTTGGCTTAGAAGCAGCCACCCTTGAAAGAGTGCGTAATAGCTCACTGGTCAAGTGATTTTGCGCCGACAATGTAGCGGGGCTCAAGTACACCGCCGAAGCCGCGGCATTCACACAATACGTCCGCACATCCTTACGGGGGTGTGTGCAGCGGTGTGGATGGGTAGGGGAGCGTCCTATAGCCATGGAAGCAGCAGGGTGACCTAGTTGTGGAGGCTATGGGAGTGAGAATGCAGGCATGAGTAGCGAAAGACGAGTGAGAAACTCGTCCGCCGAATGACCAAGGGTTCCTGGGCCAGGTTAATCCGCCCAGGGTGAGTCGGGACCTAAGGCGAGGCCGACAGGCGTAGTCGATGGACAACGGGTTGATATTCCCGTACCCGTGTATCCGCGCCCATGATGAATCAGTTGTGCTAAGTGTCCTGAACTTCCGAGAAGACCTTCGGGTCTCGAGTGGAGGGATGCACATGACCCTGGCTGGTAGTAGTCAAGCGATGGGGTGACGCAGGAAGGTAGCTGGGCCAGTCAGTGGTTGTACTGGTGTAAGCCTGTAGGGCGTGGTGTAGGCAAATCCGCACCGCATGTAGCCTGAGAGGTGATGCGTAGCCGATTGAGGCGAATTCAGTGATCCTATGCTGCCGAGAAAAGCCTCTAGTGAGTTGGTACACGGCCCGTACCCCAAACCGACACAGGTGGTCAGGTAGAGAATACTAAGGCGATCGAGAGAACTGTGGTTAAGGAACTCGGCAAAATGCCCCCGTAACTTCGGGAGAAGGGGGACCTGGTTTGGTGACGGAATTTACTTCCTGAGCTGGGCGAGGTCGCAGAGACCAGTGAGAAGCGACTGTTTACTAAAAACACAGGTCCGTGCGAAGTCGTAAGACGATGTATACGGACTGACGCCTGCCCGGTGCCGGAAGGTTAAGAGGACCGGTTAGCGCTTCGGCGCGAAGCTGAGAATTTAAGCCCCGGTAAACGGCGGTGGTAACTATAACCATCCTAAGGTAGCGAAATTCCTTGTCGGGTAAGTTCCGACCTGCACGAATGGCGTAACGACTTCTCAGCTGTCTCAACCACAGACTCGGCGAAATTGCATTACGAGTAAAGATGCTCGTTACGCGCGGCAGGACGAAAAGACCCCGGGACCTTCACTATAGCTTGGTATTGGTGTTCGGTACGGTTTGTGTAGGATAGGTGGGAGACTGTGAAGCGGGCACGCCAGTGTTTGTGGAGTCATCGTTGAAATACCACTCTGATCGTATTGGACTTCTAACCTCGGACCATGATCTGGTTCAGGGACAGTGCCTGGTGGGTAGTTTAACTGGGGCGGTTGCCTCCTAAAATGTAACGGAGGCGCCCAAAGGTTCCCTCAGCCTGGTTGGCAATCAGGTGTTGAGTGCAAGTGCACAAGGGAGCTTGACTGTGAGAGCGACAGCTCGAGCAGGGACGAAAGTCGGGACTAGTGATCCGGCACCGGCAAGTGGAAGCGGTGTCGCTCAACGGATAAAAGGTACCCCGGGGATAACAGGCTGATCTTCCCCAAGAGTCCATATCGACGGGATGGTTTGGCACCTCGATGTCGGCTCGTCGCATCCTGGGGCTGGAGTAGGTCCCAAGGGTTGGGCTGTTCGCCCATTAAAGCGGCACGCGAGCTGGGTTTAGAACGTCGTGAGACAGTTCGGTCTCTATCCGCCGCGCGCGTCAGAAACTTGAGGAAGGCTGTCCCTAGTACGAGAGGACCGGGACGGACGAACCTCTGGTGTGCCAGTTGTTCCGCCAGGAGCACTGCTGGTTAGCTACGTTCGGAAGGGATAACCGCTGAAAGCATCTAAGCGGGAAGCCTGTTCCAAGATGAGGTTTCTCACCACCTTTGAGTGGTTAAGGCCCCCCACAGACCATGGGGTTGATAGGCCAGAACTGGAAGCTCGGTAACGGGTGTAGGTGACTGGTACTAATCGGCCGAGGACTTACCAACAAAGAAGCTACGCGTCCACTGTGCAGTATCTGAAACAACACACGATCCGTGTTCACGGGTTCGGAGTGAGAGTTTCAGAGGCTTGCGCCTTTGAACACTTACCGGATTGGCAGGATTTCAGGGTTTACTTCCTGGAGGTTCTGTCTCGCTGGTGGGGTTTCAGGGGCCGCAGGCCCCTGAAGATTCCTCCCTGGTGAACCTGGGGCACGGAGTGTGACAGTTTCATAGAGTTACGGCGGCCATAGCGGCAGGGAAACGCCCGGTCCCATTCCGAACCCGGAAGCTAAGCCTGCCAGCGCCGATGGTACTGCACTCGACAGGGTGTGGGAGAGTAGGACACCGCCGGAACATCCTTCGCGATAGGGGACCCAGATTCTGGGTCCCCTATCGTCGTTTCAGCACCTTGTGGTGCCGAAACGACGTTGCCGTGTCAGGCCCCCACCAAGACACGTGATTGAATTCGTGGGGCCCCTACCACTCTTGCGGACCTCAGAAAGGGATCACCGTGTCGGAACAGAACGACGACCGGAAGTCCTCCCCGCGCGGCGAGGGATCCGATCGCCCAGCTCAGGGCAGCGGTGGGGCCGACGGCGACGCCACCAAGAACCGCCCCGACCGCGAAAGCGGCCAGCGCGGCGGATTCAAACGAAGCAACGACTCCAGCGACCGCAGCGCATCAGACCGCCGCGGTGATTCCGGTGGACGCAGTGGATTCAGCCAGCGCGGTGACTCAGCCCAGCGCGGCAATTCAGACGACCGGTCCGGCTCGAGCGACCGCGGTGGGTACCAGCGCCGCGAGAGCTCCGGCGAACGAGGCGGCTTCAACCGCGGCAGCGATTCGACCTCGCGCGGCGGCGCAGGCGACCGCGGCGGCTCCAACAATCGTGGCGATTCCGGCGGCTTCAATCGCCGCGGCGACGCCGGTGCCTCAGGCAACTCCAACCGTGGCGGCGACTCGGACAACCGCGGCGGCTTCAACCGCAGCAGTGGTTCCAGCGACCGCGGCGGCTTCAATCGCACTGGTGGCTCGGGTGAACGCGGCGGCTTCAACCGCGGCAGTGATTCCGGTAGCCGCGGCGGCGACTCCAGCGAGCGCGGCAGCTCTAGCCGTGACAGCGCCCCCGGCGATCGCGGTGGTTTCAAACGTAGCGGCGACTCGACCGGACGCAGTGACTCCAGCCGTGGAAGTTCTAGCGACCGTGGCGGTTTCAACCGCGGCAGTGATTCGGGCGATCGCGGTGGCTTTAACCGCAGTAGCGGCTCCAGCGACCGTGGCGGGTTCAACCGTGGTGGCGATTCGGACAGCCGTAGTGGGTTCAACCGTAGCGGCGGTTCCAGCGATCGCGGTAGTTCTAGCCGCGACAGTGCCTCAGGCGACCGCGGTGGTTTCAACCGCAGTGGCGACTCAGGCGGCCGTGGAGGCTTCAACCGTAGCGGCGGTTCTGGCGATCGCAGCGGCTCTAGCCGTGACGGTGGTGCAGGCGATCGCGGTGGGTTCAATCGCAGTGGTGACTCGACCGGGCGTGGTGACTCCAGCCGTGGAAGTTCCAGTGACCGTGGCGGTTTCAATCGCGGGAGCGATTCGGGCGATCGTGGCGGCTTTAACCGCAGCGGTGGTTCGAGCGACCGCGGTGGATTCAATCGTGGTGGCGACTCCGGCGGCCAGCGTTCCTCGGGTGATCGTGGCGGTTTCAACCGCAGTGGTGGATCCGGTGATCGCGGCGGCTTCAAGCGTGGCGGCGATTCCGGCGGCCGTGGTGGGTTCGATCGCGGCAATGATTCGCGGGGCAACGGACCTGACGATCGGCGTCGTGGTGGCGAAGGCGCCCGCAGCAATGCGGGTGGCGATCGGTCGCAGGATCGGCGTCCGCCGCGTCCCGAAGAACCCGATCTTCCCGATGACGTGCAGCCCTCCGATCTGGAACCCGCGGTCCGTCGCGACCTGCTGAGCCTGGACAAGTCCAACGCGGAAGCCGTGGCCCGTCACCTTGTGATGGCAGCCAAACTGATCGACGACGACCCGCGCCTCGCCCTCGCGCACGCTCGTGCCGCCCGGCAACGTGCGGGCCGCATCGCGGTGGTCCGCGAAACCGCAGGCGTCACCGCCTATCACGCGGGTGAATGGGCCGAAGCCCTCTCCGAGTTGCGCACTGCCCGCCGCATGTCCGGCGGCTCCGGCCTGCTCGCCGTGATGGCCGACTGTGAGCGCGGCCTCGGCCGCCCCGAACGCGCCATCGAACTCGGCCGCAGCGACGAGGCCCGCGCCCTGACCGGCGACGAAGCCACCGAACTGCGCATCGTCGTGGCTGGCGCCCGAATGGACCTCGGCGAATACGACCAAGCCGTCGTAACCCTGCAAACCTCCGAGCTGGACCCCTCCCGCACCGGCTCCGCCGCCGCCCGTCTCTTCTACGCCTACGCCGACGCCCTGGTCGCCGCGGGCCGCACCGACGAGGGCCTGACCTGGTTCCTCAACGCGGCCTCCGCCGACCTCGACGGCGAAACCGACGCAGAAGAGCGCGCCGAAGAACTAACCGGCGGCCCTCAACCCGCCGACGACCTCGAGCTCTAACCCGACTCGAATCATCGAACGGGACATAGCGGCGGCCGCCGCGGCGTGTCACCGCCGCCATGTCCCTGTCGGCGACTGCACCGCACTGGTGGGGTTGTCGAGTGGGACATGGCTGAGCCTGACTGGTGAGCGGCCTATGTGGTCGACGGATGATCGGCTTGCTAGGCGGACCTTGATGGCGAATTCGACGCCGTCGAACTAACTGGCGCGACCGACCTCCTGGCGCAGCCCAGCCTGCCGATGACCTGGGCGAGCCTGGTTGGTGGGTCGCCTATGTGTCGACGGGGTTAGACAGCATGCTGCTCGGCGGTCCTCCATGGCGAAATCGGCCCATAGGAACTAACTGGCGGCGCCAACCTCCTAGCGCGTTCAACCCGCTGATGACCTGGGCGAAACAGACGGCATGAAATGCATTGCCGACCCCCGGGTTGCCGTGACTTGCAGGCCGGTCGTCCGTTTCGCACGGCACGTTTCATTCAGTTTGCGCACGTGTATGAGATGTCCACCGCCGTTGCGGATGAGTTGCAAGACACTAGATCCGCGGGCTCGAGCATCATCTCCACCGGCCTTGACGCGCCACCTTCGCGCGGTACCACTAACGCCGTACATCGCCATAACCACTAGGCGACTTCGCATATCAGCGCCGTTCGACGCATACCCGTCAGCTGAACAACCGCTATTTGCAGCCACAACTACCTGTGTGAAGTCCGTCAAGCCCCTAAAAGCATGCTGACCAGTTTTCTGAATTGCCGGCCACTCACCGGGATTCGTTGTGCCCGTTGAACTCTTCTGCGGAATGCGCAACTAGCCTGGGGGTGACCACGTAGTGTTCTCGTGGCGCGAAATCGCCACGGGTGTGCCGACTTCGGTTGGTGTGCCCGGCGACGCGATGCGGGTCGGCGATACGTCACGGGACTGTCTGATTTCAAGGAGATGCAGGATGAGTAGTTTTCGGGCCACTGTATTCGTCGGCTTGGCCGCCGCGGCGTTGACCGCGATGGGCGCCGTTTCGGCCAATGCCGAGCCGTCCAACTACGGGGAGCTGGCCAAGCAGGCTTGCGCCGACGCGGGTTTCGAATACACCGAGAGCATCAACCTGCCGGGCGGCGTGTCCGCCAAGGCGACCTGCCACCGGGCCGGTGAGGACGTCGTGCAGTTCGTCCCGATGCCGAAGGACGCGGACTGCTCCATCCCCGGCATCATGTCGCCCAAGGCAGGTAAGGCCGACGGCCAAGGCAACTGCGTAACGGGCTAGCTGTCCCGCCTCTCCGGGTATTCAGGCCAGGCTGATGGGCGGGGAGGCTTGCGTTGGCGGCTGCCGGTTTCGTGGTGGTGGGATTAGCCGGTACCCGGCGAGTTACCCATATGTCAGCGAAATCAGTTGTGGCGGTTGGCATATATAGGCCGTGAGCGGTACGAATGAGGTACACCGAGCGGGACATGACGACGGCGAATCGTGAGAGGAGCCGCAGTCATGTCCCGCTCGTCGTTGTGAGCCACCCTGGACTGTGGTGGACCACCAGATGTCGCCCGCCGCGGCGCATGTGAGCCCGTGCATGGCGTCGGTGCCATGCGTTTCATGTCGGACTGCTGGCGTAGTGTTCGGATGTCTCGGACCGGCCGAGGGCAACGCCTCGGCGCGGTGAATGCAAAGTGGCGCGGTGGATGCAAAGTTCGGCACGGTGCCGATCGACACGGAGAGTGGTGTGAAGCGGCTACGAGATGGCTACGAAGCCTTGTTGCTGGATCTGGACGGCACCCTGTATCGCGGGCCCGTGGTGATCGAGGGTGCGCCGGCGGCATTGGCTGACGACGGGTCCGCGCAGCGGCTCATGTACGTCACCAACAACGCCAGCAGGTCACCGGAGACGGTCGCCGCACACCTCACCGAACTCGGCTTCCGCGCGACCACCGATGAGGTGGTGACGAGCGCGCAGGCGGCCGCGCGCCTGCTGGCCGAACGACTGGAGCCGGGCGCGGAAGTACTGGTCGTCGGCACCGACGACCTGGCCGCCGAGGTGACCGCGGTGGGCTTGCACCCGATCCGCCGCTTCGACGACACCCCGCCCGCCGCTGTCGTACAAGGACATTCACCACAGACCTGCTGGGCCGACCTCGCCGAAGCCGCATACGCCATCCGCGCGGACGCACTGTGGGTCGCCGCCAACACCGACAAGACCCTGCCGAACGAACGCGGCCTCGCCCCGGGCAACGGCTCGATGGTTGCGGCCCTGCGCACCGCATCGGACCGTGAACCGATCGTCGCGGGAAAACCCTACGCACCCCTGCTGGAAGACGCCCTCGTGCGCGCCGGAACCCGCAGCGCACTGGTGGTGGGCGACCGACTCGACACCGACATCGAAGGCGCGAACACCGTCGGCCTCGAATCGCTGCTGGTCCTCACCGGCGTCAGCACCCTCGACGAGCTGAAAGACGCGTCCGCCGAGTTCATCCCCACCTACGTCGCCGACTCGCTGGACGCACTGAACTACCCGCCGATTCCGGCCGAAACGGACATCGACCCGAGTGACCTCGCCGCGGACCTGGCCGACCGGTTGCGGCGCAACCCGGGACGAGCCGTGACGGTACGCGCGTCTGGTTCGGAAATCCGATAGCGTTGACGCCACGATGACTACTCCCATGCCCCGCCCCACCGGCCCCGGTATGCCCGGCGCGAACGGCCCCCGTCCGGGGGCCCCGCTGCCCGGCCAGCATCTGCCGGGCGCACCAGGGCGCCCGGAGCCGGCCGACCCGGAGCGCATCCGCAGCGAGATCGACGGCCTGCTCACCGAACTCGCCACGCGCACCACCTGGCCTGGCTCACCCACCGCGGCCGAGGGCGCCGAATCGGGCACGGACATCACCCGCCGCGCCCGCATCCTGGAACAGGCGCACGACGTGCTCGTGCAGGCACTGGCCACGGTGGACAAGATCTGAGGTGGCCAGACGCGCGCGCGTGGACGCCGAACTGGTTCGCCGCGGATTGGCGAGATCGCGGGAACACGCGGTCGAGCTGATCGGCGCCGGTCGCGTCCTGATAGCTGGAACGGTCGCCGTGAAACCGGCGACCGCCGTCGAGGCGGGCACGCCGCTGCTGGTCCGTGAGCAACCCGACGAGGTGTCCTGGGCCTCCCGTGGCGCACACAAGCTGCTCGGTGCCCTGGAGGCATTCGAGCCCGCCGGACTCACCATCGCGGGCAAACGCTGCCTCGACGCGGGCGCGTCGACCGGCGGTTTCACCGACGTGCTGCTCTCGCGCGAAGCCCGCGAGGTGATCGCGGTGGACGTCGGCTACGGCCAGCTGATCTGGCGGTTACAGAACGACGACCGGGTACGCGTCGTCGATCGCACCAACGTGCGCAGCATCACCACCGAAACCATCGGCGGTACAGTCGAATTGGTGGTCGGCGACCTGTCGTTCATCTCGCTCGGCCTGGTGCTGCCCGCGCTCGCCGCGTGCACCGCACCGGGCGGCGACCTGCTGCCGATGGTGAAACCCCAGTTCGAGGTCGGCAAGGACCGCGTCGGCACCGGTGGCGTGGTGCGTGATCCCGCGTTGCGCGCGGAGGCGGTTCGCGATGTCGCCACCGCGGCCGCGGTGCTCGGCCTGCGCACCAAGGCCGTTGTGGCGAGCCCGTTGCCGGGCCCGTCGGGCAATGTCGAATACTTCGTATGGCTGCGCAAGGACGGGCAGCCGGAGGACGACGGTGAGCGAGTCGCTGCTCTCGTCGAGCGTGCGGTTGAGGAGGGTCCACAGTGAACGCGCCGACCAGGTCCGGTGGCCGGGAGATCCTGCTGGTGGCGCACCCGGGCCGGGCGGAGATCATCGAAACCGCCCACCGGGTGGCGAAGATCTTCGCGGACGCGGGCATCTGCCTGCGGGTACTCGCCGACGAGGCAGTCGACACCCGGTTCGAGGCCGGGCCGGGCGGCTACCCGGTGCGGGTGGTCGAGCACGGCCCCGAGGCCGCGGTCGGCTGCGAGATGGTGCTGGTGCTCGGTGGTGACGGCACGTTCCTGCGTGCCGCCGAACTCGCCCGTCCCGCCGGTGTGCCGGTGCTGGGAATCAACCTGGGCCGCATCGGTTTTCTGACCGAGGCCGAGGCCGAGAATCTGGACGACGCACTGGCCCACGTGGTTCGGGGCGACTACCGCATCGAACAGCGGATGACCATCGACGTCACCGTCCGGGTGGACGACGAGGTGGTGCAGACCGGCTGGGCACTCAACGAGGGCAGCATCGAAAACGCCTCGCGGACAGGCGTGCTGGAGCTGGTGCTCGAGGTGGACGGCCGGCCGGTGTCGTCGTTCGGCTGCGACGGCATCCTGATCTCCACCCCGACCGGTTCCACCGCGTACGCGTTCTCCGCGGGCGGCCCGGTGGTGTGGCCGGAACTCGAAGCGCTGCTGGTGGTTCCGAGCAATGCGCACGCGCTGTTCGCGCGGCCGCTGGTGACCAGTCCGGCGTCGCGGATCGCGGTGGAATGCGTGGCTACCGGCCACGATGCGATAGTTTTCCTGGATGGCAGGCGCACCCTCGAGCTGCCGCGCGGCGGTCGGCTGGAGGCGGTCCGCGGCGCCCAACCGGTGCAGTGGGTTCGGCTGGATTCCGCGCCGTTCGCGGACCGGATGGTGCGCAAGTTCCAATTGCCCGTGACAGGCTGGCGTGGCCGACGGCGGACGGAGAGCACAAGTGCTGACAGAGATCAGGATTGATGGCCTTGGCGTTATATCCACGGCCACTGCGCAATTCCACGAGGGTCTCACTGTTCTCACCGGCGAGACCGGCGCGGGCAAGACCATGGTGGTCACCAGCCTGCACCTGCTGAGCGGTGCCCGGGCCGACGCCGGCCGGGTCCGGCTCGGTGCCGCCCGCGCGGTGGTGGAGGGTCGGTTCACTGTCGATGATGTGAACGACGCCGCCCGCGCGGAAGTGGCGCAGGTGCTGGAATCGGCTGCGGCCGAACAGGATGACGACGGCAGCATCATCGCGATCCGCACGGTCGGCAGCGACGGCCGCTCCCGCGCGCATCTGGGTGGGCGCGGCGTACCCGCCTCGGTGCTCGCCGATTTCACCGCGTCGCTGCTGACGGTGCACGGCCAGAACGATCAGCTGCGGTTGCAGCGCCCCGATCAGCAGCTGTCCGCGCTGGACCAGTTCGCGGCCGAGACGGTCGGGCCGCTGTTGCGCAAATACGGTGTGCAGCGCCGCTCCTGGCTGGACGCTCGCACCGAACTGCTCGAACGCACCGCGCGCAGCAGGGAATTGGCGCAGGAGGCGGACCGGCTGCAGCACTCGCTGTCCGAAATCGACGCCATCGCACCGGAACCCGGCGAGGACGTGCGCATCGTCGACGAGGTCCGCAGGCTCAGCGATCTCGATTCGCTGCGCGAGGGCGCGACCACCGCGCACGACGCGCTCGCCGGTCCCGTCGATTCGCCCGAAGAGGGTTCCGGCGCACTGGAATTGCTCGGTGCCGCGCTCGCCCGCATCGACTCGGCCGACGATCCCGCGCTGACCGCGCTCGGGCCCCGGCTCGGCGAGGCCATCGCGGTGGTGGTGGATCTGACCACCGAACTCAGCGGTTACCTGTCGGATCTGCCCTCGGATCCCGGCGCTCTCGACTCGCTGCTCACCCGGCAGGCCGAACTCAAGTCGCTGACCCGCAAGTACGCGCCCGATATCGACGGCGTGATCGCCTGGGCCGACGATGCCCGCAGCAGGCTCGGCTCGCTCGACGTGTCCGAGGAAACCCTGGCGGCGTTGGCGGCCGAGGTCGATATCGCGGCCGAGCGGGTCCGGGAGGCGGCGCGCAAACTGAGTGCCGCGCGCAAGAAGGCGGCGGGCAAGCTCGCGTCGGCGGTGAGTGCCGAATTGGGCGGTCTGGCAATGGGTAAGGCGCGGCTCGAGGTCGAGGTTCGTCCGATGCCCGCGGGGTTGCAGGATTCCGCGCCGCTGAACATCGACGGAAAAGACGTGCACGCCGGGTCATCCGGCATCGACGAGGTGGAATTCCGGTTGTCCGCGCACTCCGGTGCGCAGTCACTTCCGTTGAGCAAGAGCGCATCCGGCGGTGAGCTCTCCCGGGTGATGCTGGCCCTAGAAGTGGTGCTCGCCAGCTCCGATCACGGCGCGACCATGGTGTTCGACGAGGTCGACGCGGGCGTCGGCGGCCGGGCGGCGGTGGAGATCGGCCGCAGGCTGGCCCGCCTCGCCCGCACCCACCAGGTCATCGTGGTCACCCACCTGCCGCAGGTCGCCGCCTTCGCCGACACCCACCTGGTGGTCGACAAGTCCGACGACGGCAAGGGCAAGGTCAACAGCGGCGTGCACGCACTGACCAAGGACGAGCGCGTCATCGAATTGGCCCGCATGCTGGCCGGTTTGGACGACACCGAGACCGGCCGCGCCCACGCCGAGGAACTCCTGGACCTCGCCCGCACCGAGAAGTCGGGAGCGACCGTCTAGCTGGCCCCACAGCCGCACACCTTCTGACATCCGCATGCGTGTCAAGGCGGCGAGTCTGTGTGCGGGAGATCAGAGGGTGTGCGGCTGGTGCTGCCGCGCACCCTCTGGTGCCGCCGTCATGAGTGGAACCGCTGGAGCTTGCTCCGAGAAGTTCGGCGGGGCCGTTCTGCGTTCGCCGCACACCTTTTGACATCCGCACGCGTGTTAGTGCGGCGAGTCTGTGTGCGGGAGATCAGAAGGTGTGCGGCTGGTGCTGCCGCGCACCCTCTGGTACCGCCGCGATGAGCGGAACTGCTGGAGCTTGCGCGCCGAGATGTCCGGTGCGACCGGTCTGCGTTCGCCGCACACCTTTTGACATCCGCACGCGTGTTAGTGCGGCGAGTCGGTGTGCGGGAGGTCAGAAGGTGTGCGGGCTGTTGGTGCAGCGGACGTACGACTAGCGCACAGCCTTCTGGGCGGCCTTGATGAACTGGGTGATCAGGTTCTTCAGGCCGAACTCCAGGACCTTGGCGGGCACGGGGAGGCTCGGCTCGGACTCCATCGTGTAGGAGACGAGGGTGCCGTTGTCTGCGTCGGTGAAGGTCACCACGCCCACGTGCCGCTTCACCGGGGCACCCTTGACGATCTTGTATTCCATCCGCTCACCGGGCACCAGCTTGGTGATCTCCTCGGTGACGCCCACCGGACCGACGCCGAGCAGATGCTGCGCGCCGACCCCTTCGCGCTCGGTCAGACCCGGCTTCGTCAGCTTGACCTGGATCGGAAGGTACGGGCTGATGCTCTCGCGGTCGGCGAAGAGCCGATACACCACATCACGCGGGGCGGCGATGACGGCGTCGACAGTCGTGCTGGCCATGGGGTCTCCTCTTCGAGTTATCTGTGACGGGCAGCATATAGGTATCACCTTGGAGAGCCGTGCGTCCGTGTAACGGGTGTCACAGACAGTTCGGTCAACGCATCATCGATTGTCCAGCGACGAGCCCGGCTTCGAGCAGATAGAGCCCTGATACTGCTCACAACCCTGCCTTCAACGCGCCTATCGCAGCCGACGTGCAGCGGAATGGTAATTCTGAACTCGTCAGTCGCGCTCAGGACCGAAGCGCGTCGGTCGCGCCGGGACTGAGCCGCATTGAATGTGTTAGAGACCGAGGCGCATTGGTCGTGCACGGGACGGAGGCGTGGGTCAGTCGCGTTCAGGACTGAGCCGCGTTGGTCGTGCTCGCGACTGGGGCGCGCGTTAGTCGTGTCAGTCGCGGTCAGGGTCGAGGCGTGTTAGACGTGCCCGGGATTGGGCGTGCGTTAGTCGCGTTCCGGACCGAGTCCGATGCCGCGGGTGGCGAGCCAGGGGAGGGGGTCGATGCGGTCGGTGCCGTTGAGCCAAACCTCGAAGTGGCAGTGTGGGCCGGTGGCTTCGCCGCGGTTGCCGACAGTGGCGATCTGGTCGCCTGCCATTACTCGCTGGCCGACGTTGACCAGTGACGTGTTGATGTGGCCGTACACGGTGATGGTGCCGTCGTCGCCGAGCAGACGTACCCACATGCCGAAACCGGCGGCCGGTCCCGAGCTGATGACGGTGCCGTCTTCCACCGCGACGATCGGGGTGCCGATGGGTGCGGCGATGTCGACGCCGGGATGTAGTGCGCCCCAGCGCATTCCGTAGCCGGAGGTGAAGGTGCCGGTGGTGAACTTCATGAACAGCGGGCGCAGCTTCGCGGCCGCCTCGGCGGACATCTCGTCGGCGACCTTGCTGCCGTTGCTCAGGATGTCGCTGAATTGGCCGAGGTCGACCGGCCCCTCGTCGAGCAGTCCCGGCTCGGCATCGGCCGGTGCCGCGGGCATGGCCTGCGGTTGGCCGAGCGCCATCGGTGCCACGGTGTCCACCGGCGGCTTGTCAGTGTTGGTCATCAGATTCTGGCCCGCGGCGACGAGCGCACCCGCGGCAACCGCGACGATGGCGGCGCGGCCCTTCAGCGCGGCAGGCGGTGCGGGCATGCGATGCCTGCCGCCGCCCCGCTTGTGTCGAACCGGCGGCGCGGTGACCGGCGTTGGCTGCGGATCTGCCAACGGTCGCTGATCTGCCAACGGTCGCGGAGCGGTCGACCGCACCCAGTCGTCACTCGACTGCGCCCAGCGATCCTCGGGCTGCCACTCCGCGGACTGCCACGAATCGTCGGACAGCGGCTGCTGATCCTCGGACGGCCACGAATCGCGTGACCGAGTTCGCTGATCTGCCGACGGCCACGAATCGTCCCGCCATGCCCGCTCATCCGCCGACGGCCACGAATTGCCTGATCGGGACCGTTGATCCGCGGACGGCCACCCAACGTCCGAACGCGCCCGCTGATCCACCGCCGCCGGCCACGGCTCCGCAGGCCGCGCCCACTGATCGTCCGGCGCCCACTGATCCTCGGCCGCCCACTGTTCCTCAGGCGACCACGACTCATCCAACGACGACCACGAATCGACAGGCCCGGGAGAGTAGCTGTAACGTTGCTGACGATCGTCCGAATCGCCTCGATCGTCCGCAAATCGTCGACCGGTATCGATCGGCCAGTGCCGGCTCATCGCGTCGACCGCATTTGCCGGGAATGTCCAGAACCTGGAGATATCGGAGAAATGTCTGGTCTTCGGCGCAAAAGCCCGGTCTTCGTGGCTATTTCGAGGCACATCACGCTGTCGTCCTTTGTCGCATCACGTCGAGATGTCGTCGGGGCTGGTCGACGGTAACGAAACGATAGCGGTCCTGCTCGTTAGACGCGCGAAGTAAACGCCCTCATGTGACGGGCACCACACCGACATTCGCTGCAACGAGTTCTTCCGCGTGTCGTGTGTCGTGTCACTGTTGTCACAGTGATGTATGTGGTAGGTGGTACGGCGCGCCTCCACCAAAGGTTGAGGGTTTACCGGCAGCATCGGGGCCATGAAGATGCTGGCGTTGCTGTCGAGGAACACCGAAACGCTGCCCGGCCTCTCCGGGATAGCCCGGGTGGATCGCAACACCCGGCGTCTGCTGAAGCGGGTGGGGCCGGGGGATGTCGTCGTGCTCGACGAGATGGACCTGGATCGGCTCACCGCCGACCGGCTGGTCGAGGCGGGGGTGGTCGCGGTGATCAACACCTCGCCGTCGATCTCCGGCCGCTATCCCAATCTGGGCCCGGAAGTGCTGGTGGCGAACAACATCCTGCTGCTGGACACGGTGAGCTCGGACGCGTTCAGCAAGATCAAGGACGGCATCAAGGTCCGCATCGACGAGGGTGTGGTCTATGCCGACAAGGTGATCAAGAAGGAGCCCGAGGTCCTGGTCAAGGGCATCGAGCTGACCGATTCCGATATCGCCGAACGGATGATCGAGGCGCGCAACGGCCTCGCCGACCATCTGGAGGCGTTCGCGGGCAACACCATCGAGTTCATCCGCACCGAGAGCGCGTTGTTGATCGACGGCATCGGCGTGCCGGAGCTGGAACTATCGATGAAGCACCGGCACGTGGTCGTGGTAGCCGACGGCCCCGATCACGCCGAGGACCTCAAGCGGCTCAAGCCGTTCATCAAGGAGTACGTGCCGATCATGGTCGGCGTCGGCCGCGGCGCGGACACCCTGATGAAGCAGGGCTATCGTCCCGACCTCATCGTCGGCGACCCGGACGAGATCACCAGCGGCACCATGAAATGCGGCGCCGAGGTGATCCTGCCCGCCGACACCGACGGCCACGCCAAGGGCCTGGAACGCATCCAGGACCTCGGCATCGGCGCGACCACCTTCCCGTCCTCCGGCGCACCCGCCGATCTGGCGCTGCTGCTGGCCCATCATCACGGCGCGTCGCTGATCGTCACCGCGGGCGCCGCCGCCACCCTCGACGACTTCTTCGACCGCAGCCGCCGCGAGAGCAACCCGGCGACCTTCCTCACCCGCCTCAAGCTCGGCACCAAGCTGATGGACGCCAAGGCCGTCGCCACGCTGTACCGAAACCGGGTGTCCGGCATCGGCATCGCGCTGGTGGTGCTCGCCGCCCTGATCGCGGTGATCGTGGTGCTGCTCGCCTCCAACACCGGCACCGACGCCATCGCCTGGGCCGCCGACACCTGGGACCGGTTCGCGCTGTGGGCGCAGGGCCTGGTCGGCGCGGGCGACAAATGACCAAGGGAGAACGATGATTTCGTTACGCCAGCACGCCGTCTCGATCGTGGCGATCTTCCTGGCCCTCGCCATCGGCGTGGTGCTCGGCTCGCAGACGCTGGCAGCGGATCTGCTATCGGGATTACGCGCGGACAAGTCGGATCTGCGTCAGCAGGTCGACACGGTGTCCGAGCACAACCGCCAGCTCACCGATCAGCTGAACGCGGCCGACCGTTTCATCGCCGGATCCGCGGGACGCATCCTCGGCGGCACCCTGGCCGACCGCACCGTCGCGGTGTTCACCACTCCCGACGCCGATCCCGCCGACATCGAGGGCGTGACCAAGTCACTGGAGACCTCGGGCGCCACCATCACCGGCCGGATCTCGCTCACCGACGCGTTCGTCGACGCCACCGAGGGCGACCGGATGCGCACCGCGGTCACCAACATCATCCCCGCCGGCATCCAATTGCGCACCGGCGCAGTAGATCAGGGCAGCATGGCCGGCGACCTGCTCGGCGCGGTCGTGCTGCTCGATCCGGCCAACGGGCAAACCCGCGGCACCCCACAGGAACTCGGCCTCGTCCTGGAAACACTGCGCGGCGGCGGCTTCCTCGCCTACGGCGACACCCAGGTACGCCCGGCCCAGTCGGCGGTCGTGATCACCGGCAACGGCGCCAAGTCCGGCGAGAACAGTCAGGGCAACAACATCGCGCGCTTCGCGGGTGCGCTGCGCGGTCGCTGCGCGGGCGTCGTGCTTGCGGGGCGTTCCGGCGCGACCGAGAACCCGGGACCACTCGCGATCGTCCGCTCCGACGGACCCCTGGCCACCTCTGTGAGCACCGTCGACAACCTCGACCGGGAAATCGGCCGCGTCACCACCGTGCTCGCGCTGAGCGAGCAACTGAACGGCGGCACCGGCCGATACGGCACCGGCGAGAAGGCGACCTCCCTCACACTCGCATCCGCACCGCGATAGACGCATGGGCACGAAGCAGTGCCTCCCGAATCTCACCCGACCACCACGCGCGAGTTCTGCGAGCGCCGTTCGCGGCCCGTCTCGCGTCCGAGTGGCCGAAGCGCATGCGCCGCAGGCGCTAGCCTCGGCCGCTCGGACGCGAGACTAAGGGGGCCGCGAACACGCCGCGCCCGCGCGGCCAACTAACAGCAAACGTGCGTGGCGTTAGAACTGGACGACTGATCCGTGTTACCGTGAAGACCCGTGGGTCATACACGGAATCAGGCGCGAACGGCCACGAAGCACATCTTCGTCAGCGGTGGAGTCGCCTCCTCATTGGGTAAAGGTCTTACCGCCTCCAGCCTCGGTCAGCTGTTGACGGCGCGTGGACTGCGCGTCACGATGCAGAAACTCGACCCTTACTTGAACGTCGATCCCGGCACCATGAACCCCTTCCAGCATGGAGAGGTTTTCGTGACGGAGGACGGGGCCGAAACCGATCTGGATGTCGGTCACTACGAGCGGTTCCTCGACAGGGACCTGACCCGGGACGCGAATGTCACGACCGGGCAAATCTATTCGACAGTCATCGCCAAGGAACGTCGCGGCGAGTACCTCGGTGACACGGTGCAGGTGATCCCGCACATCACCGACGAGATCAAGAGCCGGGTGCTCGCCATGAGCGCGCCGGATGCCGACGATCAGACCCCCGACGTGGTCATCACCGAGATCGGCGGCACCGTCGGCGACATCGAGTCGCAGCCGTTCCTCGAGGCGGCTCGTCAGATCCGTCACGATGTCGGCCGGGACAACGTCTTCTTCCTGCACGTCTCGTTAGTGCCCTACCTCGCTCCCTCCGGCGAGCTCAAGACCAAGCCGACCCAGCATTCGGTGGCGGCGCTGCGCAACATCGGCATTCAGCCGGACGCGCTGATCCTGCGCTGCGATCGTGACGTGCCGCAGGCGCTGAAGAGCAAGATCGCGCTGATGTGTGACGTCGACGTCGACGCCTGCATCTCCACCCCGGACGCGCCGTCGATCTACGACATCCCGCGCGTGCTGCATCGCGAAGGCCTCGACGCCTACGTGGTGCGCAAGCTCGGGCTGCCGTTCCGCGATGTGGATTGGACCGTGTGGGGCGACCTGCTCGATCGGGTGCACTCGCCGCGCGAGACGGTCGAGGTCGCGTTGGTCGGCAAGTACGTCGACCTGCCCGACGCCTACCTGTCGGTCACCGAGGCGTTGCGCGCGGGCGGATTCGCTTCGCGGGCCAAGGTACTCATCCGCTGGGTGCCCTCGGACGAATGCGAGACCCCGGCCGGTGCACAGTCCGCGCTGCGTGACGTGGACGCGGTGCTGATCCCCGGTGGCTTCGGTATCCGCGGCATCGAGGGCAAGGTCGGCGCCATCCGCTACGCCCGTGCTCGCGGCATTCCGCTGCTCGGGCTGTGCCTCGGTTTGCAGTGCGTGGTCATCGAGGCGGCGCGTTCGGTCGGTCTGGTCGAGGCCAACTCGGCCGAATTCGAGCCGGACACACCGCATCCCGTCATCTCCACGATGGCCGATCAGGAACAGGCCGTCGCGGGTGAGGCCGATCTCGGTGGCACCATGCGGCTCGGCGCCTACCCGGCCACCTTGGCGAAGGGTTCCGTCGTCGCGCAGGCGTACGGCAGCGAGCAGGTTTCCGAACGGCACCGGCACCGCTACGAGGTGAACAACGCCTACCGCGACCGGATCGCCAAGAGCGGGCTGCGGTTCAGCGGCACCTCGCCGGACGGGCACCTGGTGGAGTTCGTCGAGCTGCCCGCCGACGTGCACCCGTTCTTCGTCGCCACCCAGGCGCACCCGGAGCTGAAGAGCCGCCCGACCCGCCCGCACCCGCTGTTTGCGGCGCTCGTCGCGGCGGCACTGAAATACAAGCTCGCCGAGCGTCTTCCGGTGGACATCCCGGACGAGGAATTCGCGAGCGCGGCGGACCAGGCCTGAGACGATGACCGCGGACGGTGGCAGCGCCGAACCAGGCAGCCACGATTTCGAGACCGTATCCAGCAAGACCATCTACAGCGGCGCCATCCTGGCGCTGCGGCTCGACCAGGTGCGGATGCCTGGCGGGCAGGTCGCCGAACGTGAAGTGATCGAGCATCACGGCGCGGTCGCCGTCGCGGCGATCGATGACGACGACAACGTGGTGCTGATCAACCAGTACCGGCATCCGATCGGCAGGCGGCTGCTCGAGCTGCCCGCCGGTCTGCTCGACCTGCCCGGCGAGGACCCGCTCGTCGCCGCGCAGCGCGAGCTCGCCGAGGAGACCGGGCTGGCCGCCCGGGAATGGCACGTGCTGGTCGACGTGGCGCTCTCGCCGGGGTTCACCGACGAGGCGCTGCGGGTGTACTACGCCCGCGGGCTGTACGAAACCGACCGGCCCGAGCCGGAATTCGAGGAAGCCGACCTGAAAGTCGTGCGGATGCCGGTCGATCAGGCCGTGCGCGCTGCACTGGCCGGGGAGATCGTCAACGCGACCGCCGTGGCCGGTGTCCTCGCGCTGGCCGCGGCCCGCGCGGGCAATACCGAGCTACGGCCCGCCGACGCGCCGTGGCCCGGGCAGCCCACCGCGTTCCTGCGCCGCAAGGCCGCCGCGAAGTCCGCGGACTGACGGGGCCCGCCGGTGCTCGCGCGGGAATTGGACGCCTACCTCGACCATCTCGCGGTCGAGCGCGGCGCCGCGCGCAACACCCTCGGCGCCTACCGGCGTGACCTCGGCCGGTATCTCGACTTCCTGACCGGGCGCGGTATCGCCGCGCTCGATCAGGTCGCCGAGGCCGATGTCGCCGAGTTCACCATGGCGCTGCGCGCGGGCGGCACCGAATTCCCGCCGCTGGCCGCGAGTTCGGTCGCCCGCGCGCTGATCGCGGTGCGCGGGCTGCACCGGTTCGCCGCGGCGGAGGGGTTGACCACCACCGATGTCGCGCACGCGGTGAAACCGCCCGCACCGGGTCGCAGGCTGCCCAAGGCGCTGCCCTACGACCAAGTGCTGAAGCTCCTTGAGGCTGCGGGCGGTGGTTCGGTGAGCGACTCCGATGCCGCGCCGGGCACTGACGGCGGGCCGCGCGGTCTGCGCGATCGTGCGCTGCTGGAACTGCTCTACTCCACGGGCGCACGGATTTCCGAGATGGTCGGGCTCGACGTCGACGACATCGACACCGACGAACGCGCCGTCATGCTGCACGGCAAGGGCGGCAAGCAGCGCATGGTGCCGATCGGGAGGCCCGCGCTGGCCTCGGTCGACGCGTACCTGGTGCGGGGGAGACCCAAGCTTGCTGCCAGCGGAAAAGGCAACGCGGGGGCGCTTTTTCTCAACGCACGTGGTGGACGGCTGTCGCGACAGAGTGCCTGGCAGGTCCTGCAAACCGCCGCCGAACGCGCGGGCATCGGTGCCACGGTTTCCCCGCACACCCTGCGTCACTCCTTCGCCACCCACCTGCTCGATGGGGGTGCGGATGTCCGCGTGGTCCAAGAACTTCTGGGCCACGCGTCGGTGACGACCACCCAGATCTACACCCTGGTCACCGTCAACACGCTGCGCGAAGTCTGGGCCACCGCCCACCCCCGTGCCCGCTGAACACTACTTCGCGGACCGCGTCTAGCAGCGTTCTGTAGCGGACGAGCAGTACGAATCAGTTGTGCGAGTAGCGGGTTCAGGACAGCTAACTACCCACCCGGAAGAAACTGGACTGTGGTCCGGTTGGTCACTCGTGCCGGGGTCCGCGCTGTGCGCCCGGTGAGCGACGCGAGGTGAGTTGAATGCCAAAGTCTTTCATCGTCCAGGAATCCGATGTCGAAGCCGTAGCGCTGCCGGGTGGTGGATCCTTCCTGCTGCTGGAGGACAGTCGGAATTCCGAGGGTCTGTTCGGCGCGAACCGCCTCGTGCTCGCCGCGGGCGCGAATGGCACTCGGCCACATCACCACACGCAATCGACGGAGATCTTCTACGTCCTCGACGGCACCATGGAATTCCTCGTCGACGGCGAATTGAGCTCGGTGCGTAAGGGCGGACTGGTCGTCGTCCCGCCCGGCACCGTGCACGCTTTCGGCGCCGCGGCGGACGGACCGGCGGAGTTTCTCGCTGTGCTGACACCGGGTATCGTCCGCTTCGAGTACTTCCGGCAGCTCGGCCGGATTGCCCGCGGGGAGGCGGAATGGGACAGCATGGACGAGTTGCACGACCGCTTCGACGTGCATTTCGACGGTGACCCGGAGTGGCGCTGAGCGATACGCGGTAGCGTCGTGCTGTTCGCGGCCCGGCGTGGTGCCGCGAACACGCCGCGCGCGTCGCGGCACTTGACCGCTCGTACGCGGTAGCGTCTATCGAGAGTCGGACCGTACGAAAGCGAGGGTCGGGCCTGATCGGCCTCGCTACGCTCGGCGAGGCAACGGGCAGGAACGTATAAGGAGCAGCGGACGTGACATCAGCCGGAGCGGCAGAGCCGCCGATGGGTGCTGGGGCGGAGCCGCGCACGGGTCAGCGCACCGGTCCGTACTCGGAGGCCGCGGCCGAAACCCTGTGGGGCACCGGGGCCGAACCAGTCCCGGAGGACGCGGCACTCGGACCGACCGGGCGTCCACTGCGCCTCGTGCCGGACCCGCCACCGCTGGAACGGCACGGCGACGCCCTCATCGTCGCCATGTGCAACCAGAAGGGCGGCGTCGGCAAGACGACCTCCACCATCAACCTCGGCGCCTCGCTGGCCGAATACGGGCGCAAGGTGCTGCTGGTCGACCTGGACCCGCAGGGTGCGCTGTCGGCGGGATTGGGTGTGGCCCACCATGATCTCGACCTGACCGTGCACGACCTGCTCGTCGGCTCCAAGGGTTCGATCGACGATGTGCTGATGCCGACCCGGGTCGAGAACATGGATCTGCTGCCCAGCAATATCGATCTGTCGGCGGCCGAAATCCAGCTGGTCAACGAAGTCGGCCGCGAGCATTCCCTCGGCCGGGCCCTGCATCCCATTCGCGACAAGTACGACTACATCATCATCGACTGCCAGCCCTCGCTCGGTTTACTCACCGTCAATGCGTTGGCTTGTTCGGATGGCGTGATCATTCCGATGGAATGCGAGTACTTCTCGTTGCGCGGGCTCGCCTTGCTCAACGACACGGTGGAGAAGGTGCGCGACCGGCTGAACCCGAGGCTGAGCCTGTACGGGATAGTGGTCACCATGTTCGACGCCCGACTACTGCACTCGCGTCAGGTGATGGCACGAGTCGTCGAGGTGTTCGGCGACCTGGTCTACGACGCGGCGATCTCGCGCACCGTCCGTTTCCCGGACGCCAGCGTGGCCGGCGAACCGATCACCACGTGGGCACCGAAATCCGGTGGAGCCGAGGCATATCGGGCGATGGCGCGGGAAGTCATCCACCGGTCCGGCCGGTGATCGGCGGCACCGACCCCGAGCGACCCGCTACCACCCACTCGACCGGCCAAGGGGTCGCGCACAGCGACGACCACCCGTCGGGCGACCTCTTGGAGCGAGCCTCGGCGCGCGCCGACGATCCGGACGAACCGGATGTGCCACCAGACCTGGCCGCATCACCCGACACCGCTGTGCTCGATGATGTCGACATGCCCGACGAGCCATCCACCGCCGACTCCGATTCGGAGCCGATTGCTGCGGACGATGTTGTCGAGCGCGTGGGCAGTGCACCCGTTGACAACGCGGCCGTGCCCGCAGATTCTGCGGCGGACGGCGGTGCTACCTCTGCCGACGGCGCCGCACCCGAGGAGAAGAAGTCCGGATTCCATCTGCGGCTGAGCAACTTTCAAGGGCCGTTCGATCTGCTGCTGACGTTGATCAGCTCGCGGAAGCTGGATGTCACCGAGGTGGCGTTGCACCAGGTCACCGACGAGTTCATCGCCTACACCAAGGCGTTGACCGCGGCGCTGTCCGACGACTCCACGATGAAACTGCGGGCCGACAAGATCCTGGACCAGACCACCGAATTCCTGGTTGTCGCGGCCACATTGCTCGACCTCAAGGCGGCGCGGTTGCTGCCGTCGGGGGAGATGACCGACGCCGAGGACCTCGAACTGCTCGAGGCGCGCGACCTGCTGTTCGCGCGGCTGCTGCAATACCGGGCGTTCAAACAGGTGGCCGAGCTGTTCGGTGAGCTGGAGGCCGTTGCGCTGCGGCGATATCCGCGCGCGGTCGGCCTGGAGGACTGCTTCGCCGACCTGCTGCCCGAGGTTACGCTGGGAGTAGACGCGCACGAGTTCGCCGCGATCGCAGCCGCCGCCTTCCGCCCGCGCCCAGTGCCCAGGGTCGGCCTCGACCACCTGCACGCGCACGCCATCTCGGTCGCCGAGCAGGCCGCGCTCGTGCTCGAACGGCTCAAACTGCGCGGCAAAGG
Source organism: Nocardia sp. CA-128927 (assembly GCF_050955855.1). NCBI lineage: Bacteria > Bacillati > Actinomycetota > Actinomycetes > Mycobacteriales > Nocardiaceae > Nocardia > Nocardia sp. CA-128927. Next base: position 3,731,358 of record NZ_CP192087.1, read on the forward strand.
CGGCTGGACCACCTTCAGCGAACTCGTCGACGACTGCAACGTCCCGATCGAGATCGTCGCCCGCTTCCTGGCCCTGCTCGAGCTCTACCGAGGCAAAACGATCGAGTTCGACCAGCCCGACCCACTCGGCCAACTCTCGGTCAGCTGGATCGGCGACGACGTCCCGGACGCGGAGCCGGAAATCACTTTCGAGGAGGACTACGGGTGAGCGAGCGCCAGCGAGCGAACCGAGGACACAGCGCGCCTTCGCGAACGACGGAACCGAGCGTCAGCGAGGTGGAGTCGTGAGTGACACCGTGGACGCCGAGGTTTCGGACTCGACGGACCTGGACGCCGACGCGACAGAGAGCGTCAGCGGGAACATCGACGCCGACGCGGCAGCCTCGGGTGACTCCTCGCGCGAGACCGCTACAACTGCGAAGGAGTCCGCCGGAGACGCTGACACCGAGGCTCCGGTCGTGGACGACAAGCTGACTCCGGGCGATGCCGCCGATGAGGTGACTCCGGCTGCCGAGGCCGCGGCACCCTCGCAAGAGACGGCTGTAACCGCGACGGAGTCCACCGGTACGTCCGTCGCCGACACCGAAACTCCGGTCGCGGACGACCCGGCATCGGATGATGCTGACGGCGCGACGTCGAACACCGAGGACGCGATTCCGGACTCCCATGACGCGACTCTGGACGCTGACGATTCGAACCCGGTCACCCACGACGCGACACCAGTCGCCGACAACACCGTCGCCAAGGACACAGTGGCGGAGTTCACCCCCGAGCATCTCGATGACGCCGAATTCCGCTCGGCGTTGGAGGCGATGCTGCTCGTTGTCGACGCTCCGGCCCCGGTAGAGCAGCTGGCGGCGGCACTGGACGACACCACCGAGCGGGTGGACGAGGTGTTGCGTGAGATGCGTGCGGAACTGTCCGCACGGGGGAGTGGGATAGATCTGCGTTTCGTCGGGGACGGCTGGCGCTTCTATACTCGCAGCGAGTATGCGCCATATGTTGAAAGGGTGCTGCTCGATGGCGCCCGCACCAAACTGACGCGGGCGGCTTTGGAAACTCTGGCGGTGGTGGCATACCGTCAGCCGGTGACCCGGACCAGGGTCAGCGCGGTGCGCGGCGTGAACGTCGATGGGGTGATGCGCACGCTGCTGGCCAGGGGCCTGCTCGCCGAGGCAGGCGTCGACCCGGAAACCAACGGGACGATGTATTGCACGACCGAACTGTTCCTGGAGCGGATCGGACTCGCGTCGCTGACCGACTTGCCGCCACTGGCGCCCCTGCTCCCGGGCGTCGACCTGATCGATGAGATCAACGAGAGCCTGGATACGGACCCCCGTTACACCAGGCTGAAGAAACCCGCCGAGGCCGACTTGGACCTTGGCAGCGAGGATTGACAGGACAAAATGAATACTTCCGCTCGCCGAGATGGCACACCGGATCGCAGGAAACGCAATGACGAGCAGCAACGCCCCGTAAGAGGCGCAGGCGCTGCTCGAAGGGGGACCGAACGCGGCGCATCGCGCGGCGAAGGCGGCTACCGCGGCGCCGCGCCGACGAGTGGCTCGCGCGGAAACGCGCAGGGCGGCAACGCATATCGCGGCGGCGCAGCCCAGAGCGGCAGCGGCTACCGGGACCGCGCCGAAGGCAACAGCTCGCGCGGCCGTTCCGATCGTGGCTCCGCGCAGGGCAGCAGCTCCCATCGCGACCGTTCCGACAGCGGCAACGCATATCGCGGCCGCAGTGAAGGCGGCTCCGCGCAGGGCGGCTACCGAGGTACGCGGGACAACAACTCGCAGGGCGGCGGTTATCGCGGCAACTCTTCGCACGGTGGCAGCTCTTACCGTGACCGCTCCGAGGGCGGCAGTTCCTACCGCGACCGCTCCGACAGCGGCAACGCATACCGCGGCCGTAGCGAAGGCGGCTCCGCGCAGGGCGGCTACCGAGGTACGCGGGACAACAACTCTCAGGGCGGCGGTTATCGCGGCAACTCTTCGCACGGTGGCAGCTCCTACGGTGACCGTTCTAAGGGCGGCGACGCATATCGCGGCCGTTCCGAAGGTTCTTCGCAGGGTGGCTACCGTGACCGCGCTGAAGGTGGCAACGCGTACCGCGGCCGTTCCGAGGGTGGCTCTTCGCAGGGCAGCAACGGATATCGCGGCACCCGAGACGGCAACGCACAAGGTGGCAACTCCTACCGCGACCGCTCGGACAGCGGTTCGTCGCAGGGCGGCAGCTCCTACCGCGCCCGCAGCGAGGCAGGCTCCGGCGGCAACGCCTACCGTGGCCGCACCGACAGCAGCTCCACGCAGGGCGGCAACACCTATCGCGATCGCAGCGAGGCAGGCTCCGGTGGCAACGCCTACCGTGGCCGCACCGAAGGCAACTCCGGGCAGAACGACAATGCTCAGTCCGGCAACTCTTACCGGGGTGCTGCACAAGGCGGCTCCACGCAGGGCGGTATCCCACAGCGCCGCGCCACCCAGTCCGCGCCGACCGGCAAGAAGAAGAACCCCAAGCCGCAGAAGCAAACGCACTCCGCACCAGTTCTCAACAACGCCAAGCCCGCCAAGCGCCAGTACGTCGAGCCCGCGGCCGCCGAGGGCCACGCCAAAATGCCCTGGGGCGAGGGCGAACGCTTGCAGAAGGTCCTCGCCAAGGCCGGTGTCGCCTCGCGTCGCGCCGCCGAGGAGATGATCGCCCAGGGCCGCGTCGAGGTCGACGGTGCCATCGTGGTCGAACAGGGCCTGCGCATCGACCCCGAAGTCGCCGTGGTCCGGGTCGACGGCACCCGCGTGATGGTGCGCTCCGAGCTGGTGCACATCGTGCTGAACAAGCCGAAGGGCTGGCAGTCCACCATGTCCGACGATCTCGGCCGCCCCTGCGTCGGTGACATCGTCGCCGAGCGCATCGCGGCCGGTCAGCGGCTGTTCCACGTCGGCCGCCTCGACGCCGACACCGAGGGCCTGCTGCTGCTCACCAACGACGGCGACCTCGCACACCGCCTGATGCACCCGTCCTACGAGGTCTCCAAGACCTACCTCGCGACGGTGAACGGCGAGGTGCACAAGGGGATCGGCAAGAAGCTCAGGGACGGCATCGAGCTGGAGGACGGCCCGGCGAAGGTCGACAGCTTCCAGGTGCTCGAAATCAACGAGGGACGTTCCCTCGTGAAACTGGTGTTGCACGAAGGGCGCAAGCACATCGTGCGCAGGCTGCTCGACGCGGTCGGCCATCCGGTGTCCCGGCTGGTGCGCACCAATATCGGTCCGGTCGCGCTCGGCGACCAACGGCCGGGCACGCTGCGTGTGCTCGGTCGCGGTGAAATCGGCAAACTCTACGAGGCGGTGTCGTTGTGATGGGTGTGGAGATTCCGGTCGAGGCGCCCCGGCAGATGTCGGGGACCAGTCCGCTCGTCGTCGCCATGGACGGCCCGTCCGGCACCGGCAAATCCAGCGTCTCGCGTCGCCTCGCCACCCGGCTCGGCGCCCGCTACCTGGACACCGGCGCGATGTACCGGGTCGCGACGCTGCGCGTGCTGCGCGCGGGCATCGAGCTGACCGACGCCGCCGCGATCGGTGCGGCCGTCAAGGAGCTGCCGCTGTCCATCGGCACCGACCCGAGCCGTGAGGTGATCCAGCTCGACGGTGAGGACGTGTCGTCGGAGATCCGCGGCGACGCGGTCACCAAGGCCGTCTCCGCGGTCTCGGCGGTGTCCGAGGTCCGTGATCTGCTCGTCGCGCTGCAACGCGAAATCGCCACGGCCGCACAGCGAATCGTGGTCGAGGGCCGCGACATCGGCACCGTCGTGCTGACCGACGCGGACGCCAAGATCTACCTGACCGCCTCGGCCGAGGCCCGCGCGCACCGGCGCAACCAGCAGAACATCGCCGAAGGCCGCGGCGACGACTACGAGGCCGTGCTCGCCGATGTGCAGCGACGCGACAACCTCGATTCCACCCGCAAGGTGTCCCCACTGCGTCCGGCCGACGACGCAGTGCTGGTCGACACCAGCGACCTGAACATGGATGAGGTCATCGACGAGCTGTACCGCGTTGTCGCGCAGCAGATTTCGGCGACCAGGACGGGAGGTCCGCAGTGACTGAAGACGTAATGGCCGGCGACGGCATCTGGAGTGACGAAACCGATTGGGAGCTCACCGATCTCGACGGCGAGTTCGCCGGTGAAGAAGTACTGGCGATGCCGACGGTGGCGGTCGTGGGCCGCCCGAATGTCGGCAAGTCGACCCTGGTGAACCGTATCCTCGGCCGCCGCGAAGCTGTCGTCGAGGACATCCCCGGCGTCACCCGCGACCGAATCTCCTACGAGGCCAACTGGTCCGGGCGTCGCTTCCTGGTGCAGGACACCGGTGGCTGGGAGCCCGACGCCAAGGGCCTGCAGCAGTCGGTGGCCCGCCAAGCCGAGGTCGCCATGAAGACCGCCGACGCGATCCTGCTCGTGGTCGACGCCGTCGTGGGCGCCACCGCCACCGACGAGGCCGCGGTGAAGATGCTGCGCCGCTCCGAGATTCCGGTCATCCTGGTCGCCAACAAGGTCGACGATCAGAAGGTCGAATCCGAGGCCGCCGCGCTGTGGTCGCTCGGTCTCGGCGAGCCGCGGATGGTCAGCGCCGCGCACGGTCGCGGCACCGGCGATCTGCTCGACGACGTGCTCGCCGTGCTGCCGGAAACCCCGCGCGAAGGCACCGGCGGCACCGGTCCGCGTCGCGTGGCGCTGGTCGGCAAGCCCAACGTCGGCAAGTCCAGTCTGTTGAACAAGCTGGCCGACGACGAGCGCTCGGTCGTGCACGACGTCGCGGGCACCACCGTCGATCCGGTCGACTCGCTGGTCGACCTGGGCGGCAAGATCTGGAAGTTCGTCGACACCGCAGGCCTGCGCCGCAAGGTCTCGCATGCCAACGGCACCGAGTTCTACGCGTCGCTGCGCACCAAGGCGGCGCTGGAGGCCTCCGAGGTCGCGATCATGTTGATCGACGCCTCCGACCCGATCACCGAGCAGGACCTGCGGGTGATCAGCATGGTCGCCGACTCCGGTCGCGCGCTCGTGCTGGCCTTCAACAAGTGGGACCTGGTCGATGAGGACCGCCGCCTGCAACTCGACCGCGAGGTCGACCGCGACCTGGTTCGCGTGCCGTGGGCCCAGCGGGTCAACATCTCCGCGCACACCGGCCGCTCGGTGCAGAAGCTGGTGCCCGCCATGGAAACCGCGCTCGAGTCGTGGGACAAGCGCATCTCCACCGGCCGCCTGAACACCTGGCTCAAGGAAGTCGTCGCGGCCACCCCACCCCCGATGCGCGGCGGCCGCCTGCCTCGCATCCTGTTCGCCACCCAGGCGACCACCCGTCCGCCGACGTTCGTCCTGTTCACCACCGGCTTCCTCGAGGCAGGCTACCGCCGCTTCCTGGAGCGCCGACTGCGTGAAGAGTTCAACTTCGACGGCTCCCCGGTCCGCATCTCGGTCCGCGTCCGCGAAAAGCGCGAACGCACCTCCAAGAAGCGCTGACCTAGAGCCCCTAGAGCCCCGAGACGCCCGCGTCCCGGGGCTCTAGGGGCGGATGCGGCTATCGCGGGCCGAACTGTTATGTGAGATGCGTGACGCGCTGACCGTGCCGACGCGCGGGTGGGGAGGGTGACCTGGCATTATCCGAACATGGTCATTCCCAGCGTGCTGCCGGAACGTCCGACCGCCGGAACCCCGTTCGAAACGGGGTGGCCGGTACGTCTTGCCGATACCGACGGCAACCAACGCCTTCGGCTCGACGCCATCGCCCGCTATCTGCAGGACATCGGGTTCGAGCATCTCGACGCCGTCGAGGACGGTGACTCCCATCGTGGCTGGGTGGTGCGCCGGACGGTGATGGATGTGCTCAAGCCGATCCAGTTCGGTGAACGGGTCACCCTGCGCCGCTGGTGTTCCGGCCTGTCCACCCGCTGGTGCAACATGCGCGTCCAGATCACCGGCGACCGCGGCGGCGTGGTCGAGACCGAAGCCTTCCTGATCCACTTCGGCACCGAAACCGGCGTGCCGGCCCGGATGAGCGACCGCTTCATGGAGCCGATGCTGGCCGCCACCACCGAACACCGTCTGCGCTGGAAGGCCGCTCTCACCGACCCGGCGCCGACGGCCGACGCGCCCGGCGTGCGGCTGCGCCCCTTCCCGCTGCGCATCACCGATATCGACATGCTGGACCACGTCAACAACTCGGTCTACCTCAGCGGCGTCGAAGAGGTCCTCGCCGATCACGACGACCTGAAGTCGGGCCCGCACCGCGCGATCATCGAATACGTGAAACCGCTGAAGTCCGGCGACCACGTCGACCTGGCCGCACACCGCGCAGGCTCGGCGCTCGACATCTGGTTCACCGTCGCCGACGAGACGCACGCGGTAACCCGGATCCTGCCCATCTGACCGGCTCGTCCGGTCTCTGTCACAACGTCGGAACCGGCTAACCCGCCAGCTCCGCGACCGTTGCGCGAGCCCCCTTGGCGTACAACGAATCCAACGCCGCGACATAGGCACTCACGAACCGCGGCTCGTCGATCAGATTACCGAAAACCGAACGCTCACTGAGGAATGCGGTGCGATCGTCCCGTTGCCGACGAGCCAGCGGGACCAGCCGATCGCGCAGCCGGTCGACGATGTCGATCGGCTCGTCCTGTTCATCGATCCCCTCCGCGTACCGCGCCCAACTGGCGACAATCGCGGCCGCGCAGGTGATCTCGCCGTTCGCCGCGAGCCGCTGCCGAATCACCGGCAGCACCCACTTCGGTATCCGATCGGATGATTCCGCGCACAGCCGCGCCACGGTGTCGCCGATCGCCGGATTGGAGAACCGCTCGATCAACGTCTGCTTGTACTGGTCGAGATCGACGCCGGGCACCGGCCGCAAGGTCGGTGTCGCCTCGATGTCCATGTACCGCAACAGGAATCGGCGAAACACCGGATCCTGCGCCGCGTCGTGCACCAGCCGATAGCCGCTGAGATACCCGAAGTACGCCAGCGCCTGATGACTGGCATTCAGCAGCCGCAATTTCATCAACTCGTACGGCGCGACATCATCGACCAGTTGCACGCCGACCTCGTCGTAATCCGGTCGCCCGAGCGTGAACGAATCCTCCAGCACCCACTGTGTGAACGGCTCCGTCACCACCGGCCACCGATCCACCACCCCGTATCGCCGCACGACCTGAGCCGCGGCCTCGGGCGGTGTCATCGGCGTGATCCGATCCACCATCGAGTTCGGGAACCGCACCTCCCGCTCGACCCACTCGCCGAGCTCACGGTCGCGTAGCCGGGCGAACGTACTGAACGTGTCGTGCGCGACATGCCCGTTGCCCTCGATGTTGTCGCACGACATCACCGTGAACGGCGCGATGCCGCGCGCCCGCCGCCTGGCCAGCCCCTCGGTGATCAGCCCGAAGATGGTGGCGGGCAACGCATTCGGCGCGAGGTCGGCCCGGATATCCGGATCGTCGACATCGAACGCGCCGGTGGTCGCCGAGAAGTGGTAGCCGCCCTCGGTGACCGTGAGCGAGACGATGCGGGTGGCCGGATCGGCCAGCTTCTCCAGCACCGCCTCGGGATCGTCCGGCGCGAACAGGTACTCGACGATCGAACCGATCACCCGCGTATTCCAGCTGCCGTCCGGTCCCAGCACCGACAACGTGTACAGACCGTCCTGCTCGGTCAGCGCATCGCGCATCCGCCGATCGGCGGGCAGCACGCCCACCCCGCAGATGCCCCACTCGCGCGCCGCTCCGCGTTCGAGCAGCCGATCGATATACATCGCCTGATGCGCGCGATGAAACCCACCGACACCGAAATGCACTATGCCGGTGGTGATTCCCGACCGGTCGTAGGTCGGTACCGCAATGCCGGAGTCGAGGTCCCGCACGGTCGCGGCACGCAGCGGAACTCCTGTGTCCCAAGTCATAACTACCCCACCAGTGTTGTGTACGTCACACTTCGGATGGTACCCTCTGTGAGCAGTAGTTCACATGCTGAGCATATGCTCAGGCTCATTGAGGAGGGCGTGTGGCCACCGCCCCTTCCCGCCCGGGTACGCCCGACGACGTCCGGCTCGCCCTACGAGCCGCGCAGCTCTACCACCTCGAGGGCGCCACCCAAGCCGAAATCGCCGCCAAACTCGGTGTTTCGCGCCCGACAGCGGGCAGGCTCATCGCCAGGGCCCGCGCGCAGGGCCTGGTCCGCATCGAGATCAGCGTCCCCGACGACATGCGCGACTCGGTACACACCGACCTCGAAACCGATCTCGAGCGAGCATTCGGACTCACCGAGGCCGTCGTCCTCCGCGACGTACCCGACGGCTCCCCATCGGGTCTGCTGCCACTGGCCCGCGCCGCCGTCAGCGTGCTGGCCCGGCGGCTCCAACCCCAGGCCACCCTCGGATTCACCTGGGGCCCAGAGACAATCGCCGTCGCCCGCGAACTACGCACCAAGTCCGCCCGCTGCGCCACGGTCGTGCAACTCGACGGATCGATGACCTCGGTCGACTACCAAACCGGCGTCGACTACACCCTCGGCCGCTGCGCCACCGTCCTACAGGCCACCCCCGTCCGCCTGAACGCGCCGCTCTATGCCGACGCGGCGACCGTGACCGCGCTGGAACAGGATTCGCTGCTCGGCCACCCCATGGCGCTCGGCCGCAACGCCGACGTGATGATGTTCGGCGTCGGCACCGTCTCCACCGCGACCACCCTGTTCGAGGGCAGCTACCTCGACACCGCCATCCTCGACGAGCTGCGCGGTCTCGGCGCCGTCGGCGAGATCGGCGGCCGATTCTTCCGCGCCGACGGCCGCGATGTCGCGGGATCGCTTGCCGCACGCACAGTTTCGGTGAGTCTCGATGCTGTGCGCGCCTGCAACTCCTCCTTGCTGATCGCGGGCGGGGAAGTCAAACATGAGGCCACCCTCGCAGTGCTGCGCGGCGGGCTGGCCAAGATCCTCGTCACCGACATCGAATGCGCGCGGTGGCTGCTGGAACAGAAGGAGGCCCTGGCCGATGACGTGGTCGAGGCATAGCACGATGAGAAGACACGCACTGGCACTGGCCATTTCGGCCGTCCTCGCCGCGGCAGGCTGCGCGGGCGCCGGATCCTTCAGTTCCGGCGGCGGCGACACCGTCACCATCGCCATGGTGTCGAACTCGCAGATGCAGGACGCGATTGCGCTGTCCGGCGAGTTCGAACGCGAAAACCCGGGCATCAAGCTGAAATTCGTATCGCTGTCGGAGAACGAGGCGCGCGCCAAGATCACCGCGTCGGTCGCCACGCACGGCGGCGAATTCGACGTCGTGATGATCAGCAACTACGAGACCCCGCAGTGGGCCGCCAACGGCTGGCTGACCGACCTGTCCACCTACGCCCGCAACACCCCCGGCTACGACGAGCAGGACTTCATCCCGTCGCTGCAGAAGTCGTTGTCGTACCAGGGGGATATGTACTCGGTGCCGTTCTACGGCGAGTCCTCGTTCCTGATGTACCGCAAGGACCTGTTCGAACAGGCCGGGCTCACCATGCCCGCCGAACCGACCTGGGACCAGGTCGCCGACGCCGCAGCGAAACTCGACGACCCCGACCACGGTCGCTCCGGTATCTGCCTGCGCGGCAAGCCCGGCTGGGGTGAGACGCTCGCCCCGCTCAACACCGTGATCAACACCTTCGGCGGCCGCTGGTTCGACGAGAACTGGCACGCCCAGCTGAACAGCCCCGAAGTTGTTCGCGCCGTGCAGTTCTACATCGACCTGGTGCGCAAGCACGGTGAGCCGGGCGCGGCCACCAGCGGCTTCGGCGAATGCGCAACGCAACTCTCCCAGGGCAACACCGCGATGTGGTACGACGCCACCTCCGCCGTCGGCGTGCTGGAAGATCCCGCGTCCAGCAAGGTGGTCGGCAAGATCGGCTACGCGCTCGCCCCGGTCCAGCAGAAGCCCAACTCCGGGTGGCTCTACACCTGGTCCCTCGGCATTCCGAAGACCAGCGAAAAGCCCGACGCCGCCTGGAAATTCGTCTCCTGGATGACCAGCAAGCCCTACATCAAGATGGTCGGCGAGAAGCTCGGCTGGTCGCACGTCCCACCGGGCAGCCGCCTGTCGACCTACCAGATTCCGGAGTACAGGGAAGCATCGAAAGCCTATGGGCCGCTCACCTTGTCGGCAATGGAAGGTGTCGACCCGGAACACCCAGGCGTGCAACCGGTTCCCTACACCGGCATCCAATTCATCACCATCCCGGAATTCCAGGATCTGGGCACCCGGGTGAGCCAGCAGATCAGCGCCGCGATCGCCGGCCGGATCAGCGTCCGCGACGCCCTCGACCAAGCTCAGCAGTACGCCGAGGTGGTCGGCAAGTCGTATCGAGAGAGCCAGTAATCATGTCCGAAACCACCACCGCCCCAGCGGCATCCAGCGCGGCGCCCGCCGCCCCGCCACCCCCGCTCGTCTCCCGGCGCGACCACATCTCGCGCGCCGAGGGTTGGCGCCGCCGCGGCCCGCTGCTGCCCGCGCTGATCTTCATGCTCGTCGTCACCCAGGTGCCGTTCGTCTTCACGCTGTACTACTCGACCCAGTCGTGGAACCTCGTGCGCCCGGGCTCCCGGCACTTCAACGGCTTGCAGAACTACGCGGATGTGTTCCGGGACAGCCAGTTCCGGGAGGTCGCGCTCAACACGGTGATCATGATCGTCGGTACCGTCATCATCTCGGTGATCCTCGGCCTGCTGCTCGCGCTGCTGCTCGACCGCGCGTTCTTCGGCCGCGGCGTCGTGCGCACCCTGCTGATCACCCCGTTCCTGGTGACTCCCGTTGCGGCCGCGCTCATTTGGAAGACCACCATGCTCGACCCGGTCTTCGGCCTGATCAACTTCGTACTGAAACCCTTCGGCGTCGGCCAGGTCGACTGGGTGAGCAAGTACCCGCTGCCCGCCGTGATGGCGGATCTGGTGTGGCAGTGGACCCCGTTCATGATGCTGCTCATCCTGGCCGGGTTGCAGTCCATGCCGCGCGACATCGTGGAGGCCGCGAAGGTCGACGGCGCCAACTCCTTCGCCGTCTTCCGTGAACTCACGCTGCCGCACCTGCGCCGGTTCATCGAACTGGGCGCGGTGCTCGGCGCCATCTACTTGGTCAACACCTTCGACGCGGTCTACATGATGACCTCGGGCGGTCCCGGCATCGCCAGCTCCAACCTGCCGTTCTACATCTACCAGCGCGCGTTCCTCGGCTTCGACATCGGCCAGGCGGCCGCGATGGGTGTCGTCACCGTCATCGCCACCACCGTGGTCGCCACCCTGGCGTTGCGGCTGCTGTTCAAGTCCTTCACCGGAAAAGAGGAAGCAGCATGACTGCGCCTACCCTCGACGAGAAACCCGCCACCAAGGTGCGCAGGCGCCGCAGCAAGGCGGGGATGTTCTGGAGCGCGCTGGCCTGGGCGGTCGGCATCGGCTTCTTCTTCCCGGTGCTGTGGATGGTGCTGACGGCCTTCAAGCAAGAGGGCGACGCCTACACCGACCCGCCGAAGCTGTTCTTCACCCCGACCCTCGACCAGTTCTCCGCGGTGCTGGACAGCGGCATCGGCACCACGCTGCTGAACTCCACCTTCGCCACCGCGATGTCCACGATCCTGGTGCTCGTCCTCGGCCTGCCCGCCGCGTTCGCGCTGTCGCTGCGCCCGGTGCGCCGAACCCAGGACGCGCTGTTCTTCTTCATCGGCACCAAGATGCTGCCGGTCGTCGCGGCGATCGTGCCGCTGTACGTGATCGTCGGCGATATCGGTCTGCTGGACAACATCTGGGCCCTGGTCATCCTCTACACCGCGATGAACTTGCCGATCGCGGTCTGGATGATGCGCTCGTTCTTCCTCGAGGTACCCAGCGAGCTGCTCGAGGCCGCGAGCATGGACGGCGCGAGCACCTGGACCGGTGTGCGCGAGGTGATCCTGCCGCTGGTCTCGCCAGGCATCGCCGCGACCGCGCTGATCTGCGTCATCTTCTCGTGGAACGAATTCTTCTTCGCGGTGAACCTGACCGCCGTTCAGGCCCAGACGATTCCGGTGTTCCTGGTCGGCTTCATCACGGGGGAGGGCCTGTACTGGGCCCGGCTGTCCGCCGCCGCGGTGCTCACCGCGCTGCCCGTTGTCCTGGCCGGTTGGATCGCGCAGAACAAGCTGGTGCGCGGTCTCTCGTTCGGCGCCATCAAGTAAGGAAAACTCATGGCCACCATTCGTTACGACTCGGCTTCCTGCGTCTATCCCGGCGCGGACACCCTCGCGGTCGACTCGCTCGACCTGGACATCGCCGACGGCGAATTCATCGTCCTGGTCGGACCTTCCGGCTCCGGCAAGTCCACCGCGCTGCGCATGCTCGCCGGTCTGGAAGAGATCGACGCCGGATCGATCCGCATCGACGGCGCCGACATGGTCGGCGTCCCGTCCAAGGACCGCGACATCGCCATGGTCTTCCAGAACTACGCGCTCTACCCGAACAAGACCGTCGGCGAGAACATGGGTTTCGCACTCAAGATGCTCAAAGTGCCGCTGTCCGAACGCAAACGCCGCGTCGCCGAGGCCGCCGAACTGCTCGGCCTCACCCCGTACCTGGACCGCAAACCGGCGAAACTGTCCGGCGGCCAACGTCAACGGGTCGCGATGGGCCGCGCGATCGTCCGGGAGCCGCGCGTCTTCTGCATGGACGAGCCGCTGAGCAATCTCGACGCCAAGCTGCGCGTGCAGACGCGCACCCAAATCGCCGCCCTGCAACGGCGTCTCGGCACCACCACCGTCTACGTCACGCACGACCAGGTCGAGGCCATGACCATGGGTGACCGCGTCGCGGTGCTGCGCGACGGCCGACTGCAACAGTTCAGCACCCCCGCCGAGCTCTACGACCGCCCCGCCACCGCGTTCGTCGCGGGCTTCATCGGCTCGCCGTCGATGAACCTGTGCACCGCGCCGATCGTCCCCGGCGGCGTCGAGATCGCGGGCGCCACACTGGAATTGCCGCGCGACCGGATGGCCCGGCTGGGCGCGGACGGCCTGGAAACCGTCACCGTCGGCATCCGCCCCGAACAGCTCGAACTGCACCGGGACGGAAGCGGTTTCGCCGTTACCGTGGAACTGATCGAGGAGCTCGGCAGCGAATCCTATGTCTACGCCCGGCCTTCCGACACCAAGGTCACCGGCCTCGACGGCGAGTCGTTCATGTTCGTGGCCCGCTCGGGAATCAGGTCGCCCGCGAAGCTCGCCGAATCCGTCAACCTGACGGTCACCGACCCCGCCGCGGTGCACCTTTTCCATCCGGAAACGGGTGCGCGGATTGCCGAATAGCCGAACCGCATGACCGATATCGAACAGTGCCTTCAGAAGAACAATGCGTTATCACTTCGTGTGCGGACAAACTCGCGGTCGGCTACTAACGTTCCCTAGCGGAGCGGTCGCACCCCGCCGCTGCACGGACTACCCGCACCGGAGGCTTGCGTGACCGTCGACTCCCCAGCGATCGGTAAAACCGCCCTGCACAACGTTCGCGTCTTCGATGGCCACGGCCTGACCGAGCCGACCACGGTGGTGATCGACGGGGCGGTGATCGGCACCGAGGCCGACGGCGCCGACCGGGTCGACGGGCACGGCGCGATCCTGCTGCCCGGCCTGATCGACGCGCACGTCCATCTGGCCGGGACGGAGTCGCTCGACCAGCTCGCCGCGCACGGCGTGACCACGGCACTCGACATGACCACCTGGCCGCCCGAGCGCCTCGCGGCCCTGCGTAACCGGCCGGGTACCACCGACATTCGCAGTGCGGGAACGCCGATCATCGGCGGGGGCGGCACCCACGTCCGGATTCCCGGCCTGGCCGAGCACGCGGTCATCCACGGTCCGGAGGAGGCCGAGGCGATGGTCGCCGAGCGCGCCGCGGCCGGGTCGGACTACATCAAGCTCGTGCTGGAAGCGCCGGGCGAGGGCGGTCCCGACGAGGCCGCCGCCAAAGCTGTTGTCGCGGCGGCACATGCCAAGGATCTGCAAGTCGTCGCGCACGCGGCGTCGTTAGGCGCCTACACTCTCGCATTGGACGCGGGGGCCGACATCATCACGCACATTCCGTCGGACGGTCAGCTACCGGCGGAGGACGTGCGCAGGATGGCGGCGGAAGGCCGAGTCGCCGCGCCGACCCTGGTCATGATGCAGGGCATCGCAAAAGCATTGGGCCGCCTCGGTTTCGCCGACAGCCTGGCCAGCGTCGCGACCCTGCACGCCGCCGGTGTGCCCATCCTCGCGGGCAGCGACGCCAACAGCGAGCCTGGCGTCCCATACCAGCCGCCGCACGGCGACTCGCTGCACCGCGAACTGGAGCTACTCGTCACCGCCGGACTACCCCCGGCGGAAGCCCTGCGCTCCGCGACCGCCCTGCCCGCCCAGTACTTCGGCCTGCCCGACCGTGGCACCATCGCCCCCGGCCTGCGCGCCGATCTCGTCCTCATCGACGGTGATCCGCTCGCCGACATCCACGCCACCCGCGCCATCGCCCGAGTCTGGTGCGGCGGCATTTCACACGCTTGATCGGTGGCCCGACACAAGGCGAGCCGTCGGGGTGTCGTCCAACTGCCTGGGCGACACCCTGACGGCTCTCCACCTTCAGAGCGACATGACTCCCTGTGATCGGAGCAGCCTGGTGAGATTGGCACTCACCAGCCCCGCCGCCCGCAGCACCGCCTCCGCCATCGCGGGCAGCCGACTCAGCTCGCCGACGGTCCCCGCCAGCGCGGCGACGACCTCACCGGCGGGCCCGCGCACCGGCGCCGCGACACAGGCCAGCCCGAACCGGCTCAGGTCGGTGTCGTAGGCCAGTCCGCGTTCCCGCGTCAGGGTGATCTGACGACTCCACTCGCGGGTCGAAAAACCCTCGGGTGGTAGGTGATTCGGATGCCCGATAGCCAGCACCTGCTCGGCGGCGGTGCCCGATGGCAGCAACACCCCGGCACGCAGCGGAAAGATCTCATCGATCTCGCGCCCGATGCCGCCGATCAGCATCGTGTGCCCCCGATCGGTCACCGACAGGCTGAAACCGCCCCGATCCGTCGCCGCCGTCAGCTGCCCGAGCGGCCGGGCCGAGGCGGACCGCAGCATTCGGGCCGGTTGCCAGGTCTGCCCGAGCCGGAACACCCGGGGCCCGATCTGATACCGGCCGCTGCGGCGTTGTACCGCTCCTTCCACCACCAATTGATTGAGTAACCGATAGGCCGTGGCCTTCGGTAGTCCGGCAGTCGACGCCAGCTGGGTCAAGCCCAGCTCGTCGCCGTGCGCGAGGGCCTCCAACAGGGCAAATGCCCCCTCGAGCACGCCGCGGCCCCCCATGGCCGCCTTCTCCATCGTCGCTTCGCTCACTCTCTGTCCTCCCATGCAGATACTGCAACGAACCGAGCACGTGCTGCTTATCGCTCCCGGTCCAACAAATGGAACGCCTGGTTCGCTGACCAGACCGACGACTTTCCCCGGACGGCCGGCCAGCTACAGCATTGGTCCGTCGCGCTGAACGGACACCAGGCGCTTTCTCTACAGGGAAGAGTCTCCGGTTCCCGCCCTTCACCCACGTTTCATCGACGTCTCACGGCGTCGAATCGGTGAGATGTGCGGTGCGACGACCACTCGGGGGAATTTCGAGCAAACGAAATCGAGGGAGATCACATGGTCGACAGTCTCTTCGCGGACGTGTCCTATTTTCAATCGCCGGTCGACGATTCCTATCCGCACGCAATCCTGAGCTTCCGCTCCAACGACGGCGACTTCCGCGATCCGAACTTCGGCGCGAACTACGAATGGGCTTGCCGGGCCGTCGATTCGGGGCGGCTGGCCTGCTTCATCGTGTATTTCTACTGGCGGCCGAACTGGCTGGAGACCGTCGAAACCCACCGCGAGATGGTAGCGCGGATGGGTGGTCCGCATCCGCGGCTGATCTCGATGATCGACGTCGAAGCGGGCGGCAATCCCGGCGGCGACCAGTCCGGCGGCATCAACGCCGCGTACTGGAATCTCGCCGACTGGCTCGGCGACCGGCGGCGGGTGATCGGCTATGCCAACCAGGGCGATTTCTACGGCATGTGGTCCGACCGCCCGGACGGATTGCGTGTGGTCGGCGCGGGCTACGGCCGTAATCCGCACCTGCCCGGCCAGCTCGCGCACCAATACACCGACGGCCAAGGCTTCGGCGGCGGCCTGCCCGAGGGCTGCCCGCCGTTCGGCGATTGCGACATGAACGCCGCCTACGAGATGTCGCCCCAGGATTTCGCCGCGGCCTGCGGCGTCGGAATAGAGGAGGAATTCATGTCCGCATTGAACGAGCTCGAGCAGCGCGAGCTGCTCGACAAGACCCGCGAGATCTGGACCCAGCTGCTCGGCCCGCAGGGCTTCGGCTGGCCGCAGCTCGGCCAGAACGAGAAGGGCCAGAACCGCACCCCGGTCGACGCCCTCGCGGCCGTCGAGGACGCGCTGGACAGCCCGCGGAAGTAACGTTGCGCCGCGATGCCGACCGGCATCGTGGCCGTCGCGTCAAACCTTGTGCGGCAGGATGATCAGCACGAGCGCGAGTCCGGCGACGATGCTGACGCACGCGGCGACAGTCGCGACCACGGACTCGGTCATGGCGGCGACGCCGATGGTCAGCGCCAGGCAGGTGGCCGCGGCCAGCACTGCGGTTCCCGGTTCGACACCGGCGATTCTGGTCGGTCGTTGATCAATCACTAGATGATTGATTCCAAGGGGATCAGTGGTCGTAGGCGGTCAGTGATCGGTGTACCGGTGCGCCGGTGGTGTCGTTGTGCCAGATCGCGGCGGTAATCGCCAGGATTCGTTGCAGGACACGCACTATGACTCCGCTGAGGGTGCGTCCACCGTGGCGTTCGAGATCGAGTTGGGCTTTGAACGTCTGGTTGATCGACTCGACGACCTGCCGTAATGGTTTGAACAGGGCGGCGCCAGGTCGTTCGGCTTCGCCCTTGCGAGCCGGCCGCAACAGCTGGATCCCGGTGGCGGCCAACTCGGCCTCGAACCCGGCACCGAAATAGTTCTTGTCGCAGATCAGGGTCTGTCCCGGTCGTTGGGCGGCCAGGGCGGGGTCACCGGCCAGGATACCCATCAGGGTTTCGCGTTCGTCGGCTTTCGCGCCGGTCAGAGCGAAACCGATCGGCAGCCCACCCAGGGTGGCGATCAAGTGCAGCCGCATGCCCCAGAAGAAGCGCGAATGCGAAGCGCAGTAACCGTATTCGGCGTATCCGGCCAGTTCGGAGCGCTTCACCGTTTCGCGGGAGCGCCCGCATTCCACCGGGGTGGAATCGGCGACCCATACATCGTCGGTCCACAGGCTTGTGTCGGTGGCCAGGTGCCGGATGGCGGCGGTGATCAGGGCGGCGGCTTTGCGGAGTCGTTTGTTGTAGCCGGGTTGCTGGGGCAGATACCGGAAGAGATGCCGTAGATGTTTGCGGGCGTAGCGCATCCAGCGGCGCTCGTTGGGGTAGCCCAGCAGGGCCTGCATCACGGCCAGGGCCACCAGTTCGGCGTCGGTCAACTGCGGGGTGAACCCGATCCGAGGGCGGGCAGGCGCCAGATCGGGGCGGGTCTTCACCAAGTCGTCGATCGTGACATAAAGTGCAGTGGCGAGGGTGTCGATTTCATTGCTCACAACCTTGATCTTCGGCGCCCTCGCCTACTTCGTCACATCGAATGCTGCTGTCGGGCAGAATCTTTCACTTCAGCACGGAGGAACAAGCACTGCGGCTGGGTGATCATCCATCAGGAGGTGTGTGGACTCGTCATGCACCACACCCCTTGGAATCAATCATCTAGTCATACCCCTGTTCGAGCCAGGCGGTGTGCGGCCGTATTCGCGACCGCACACCGCCCGGGCCGGGCTACTTGCCCAGCGCGTTCTTGGCCTTGTCCACCGCGTCACCGATGGCGTCCTTGACGTTCTCGACCGCGCCCTTGACCGCGGATTCGACCTGGTCCGCCTTGCCTTCGGCGCGCAGATCGTCGTCGCCGGTCGCGTTGCCCGCGGCTTCCTTCGCCTTGCCACCGAACTCGTCGACCTTGTTGCCGATCTTGTCGCTCAGAGACATTCGAAACCTCCGCTGTGTCGCGGCACATCCGGGTTGGATGCACACGTCGTAAGGACACGGCCGTTTCGCAAAGCGCACGCAGCAACCAATGAGACAACGATCACGTCATACTGGCCGTGACGGTTTCCAATCCCCGGTGTCTGAGTGATGAGCGGTGGAGGAGGTGCTGTGACCACGACAGAGACGGTTGCCGAGACCGCGCCCGACGATGCGACGCTGGTGAGCAGGGCGCGCGACGGCGATATGCGGGCCTATGAGCAGTTAGTACTGCGCTATCAGGCCCAGATGTTTCGTCTCGCGGTCAAGATGCTCGCCGACCGATCCGACGCCGAAGATGTCGTCCAGGAGGTCTTTCTCGGTGCCTGGCGCCGACTACCGCAGCTCAACGAGGACGCGGCCTTCGTCGGCTGGCTCTATCGCATGACGACCAATCGCTGCCTGAACGTGATCCGGGCCCGCAGGCCCACGGTCGAGGTGGACCCCGAGACCACCGAATCACCACGCTCGGATACCCAGCCCGAGCACGCGGTGCAGGTGAGCACCCAACTGGAAGCGCTGACCGCGGCGCTGCAGCTGCTCACGCCCGAACAGCGCGCCTGCTGGCTGTTGCGCGAGGTGCACGGGCTGACCTACGAGGAGATCGGCGACATCGTCGAAGTGAACACGACGGCGGTGCGCGGCCGGATAGCCCGAGCACGAGCCCACTTGTCCGAGGTGATGAAACCATGGCGGTGAACGGAACGACAGAACAGGACTACCGGCTGCCCTGCGGCCGCGAGATCGAACAGGTCTGGGATCGGCTCGACGCGGTCGAGGCCGGTCTCGGCGACGAACACGAGACGACCTGCCCGCACTGCCGGGCCGCCAGGGACAGCCTGCTGGCCCTGCGCGCGGCGACCAAAGAACTGATCGACGAACCGGATCCGGCGCCACCCGATCTGACCGGACGCATCATGTCCGCGGTCCGCGCCGAGGCCCGGCGTGGGCGGACGCTGGTCCTGCCGACACCCTCGCCGGGCACGGTCGAGGTGAGCGAACAAGCCGTCGCCACCGTGCTGCGCTACGCCGCCGACTCGGTGCCCGGTGTGCGCGCCAGGCAGTGCCGGGTGCGCCGGGTCGGGATGGGGATGGACGGGGAAACCCGAGTGGCCGTCGAACTCTCGGTCGCCATCCGGTTCGGGCACACCACGGTCGGCGAGGCGCTGCCGCTCGTGCGCGAACGGGTCACCGCGGCACTCGCCGCCCAGGTCGGACTGCTGCTGGAGACGCTGGATCTGGTGGTCGCCGACATCTACGAAGAAGACGAAACGGGGGGCGCGCGGCGATGACGACCGATGCTTTTTCCGAGGTGCGGATCGAGGCACCGGTCGTCGCCGCGGTGGCCGCGCAGGCCGCGTGCGCGACGCCCGGCGTGATCCGGCTGGAACCCGGTGTGCGCGGCCTGGTCTCGTCGCTGGTTCGAGTCGGCAAGCAGCGCTTGACCAGTGCCGACCCCGCGCCGTCGCAGGGTGTGCGGGTGCGCCGGAGCGCCTCGGGCGCGCTGAGTGTGCAAGTGGACGTGGTGATCTCGGCCGACCGCGCGGCGGCGGTGATCGGTCACGCCGTGCAACAGGAGGTTTCGCGGGTCGTGTTCGAACAGACGGGCCAGACGGTCGACGAGGTATCGGTGGCCATTCTCGATATCGAGCCGGAGCGGCCGTGACCCCCACCAGCGACATCATCGCCGTGATCCTGGGCGCGCTGGACACGATCGACGGTATTCGCCCCGCTACACCGCTCGGCGCGGAGGGCCCCGCCTGGTGGCCCTGGGATGCAAGAGGATTCGCGGTCGATGTCGGGCCGGACCGGATCGACGTGCGGGTCGCCGCAGCCGAACTGCCGTTGGCGCCGCTGCTGGAGAAGACCACGGCCGCCGTGCGCGCCGCGTTGGCCGGGACCGAGTGGTCCGACGCGCGCCTGCGCCTGGTGGTGACCGAGCTCGACGCCGGAGCCTTCGGCAGTCAGGGGGTTACCTAGCTCACACTGCCGGGACCGTGACGATCCGGCCGGAACGAGTGTCGAACCAGATGAAGCCGATGTCCGCTGTACCGCAAGGGAAATCAGGAGGAGCAATGAGCACCACCACGACGACTGACAAGAACACGGACACCAAGGCACCCGCGGACAAGGCGCCGGCGAACCGGGTTTCGTCCGCCGCGCCCGCCGAGAAGGACAGCAAGCTGGCCAGCGACCAGGGCACCACCTCCATCGCCGACATCGTCGTGCAGAAGGTGGCCGGGCTCGCGGCGCGCGAGGTGCGCGGCGTGCACGACCTAGGCGGCGGCGCGGCCCGCGCGTTCGGCGCCATCCGCGATCGCATCCCCGGCGCGTCGGCCAGTATCGGCCAAGGAGTCTCGGTCGAGGTGGGGGAGACCCAGGCCGCCGTCGACCTGGAGCTGGTCGTCGAATACGGCGTCGCCATCGCCGAATTGGCGCGTGCGGTGCGCCGCAACGTGATCAACGCGATCGAGCAGATGACCGGACTCGACGTGGTCGAGGTCAACATCAACGTCAACGACGTGTACATCCCCGGCGAGGACGACGAGCCCGCGCCGAGCAGCCGGGTGCAGTAGATGAGCGCCACAGCGATCTGCCTCGCGGTCGGTCTCGCGCTCGGCTTCGCCGGCGCGTTCGGCGGATTCGGCGCCTTCACCATCGTGCTGCTGTTCGCCGTGCTCGGCCTGGTGGTCGGCCGCTGGCTCGACGGTGAGCTGGACCTGACCGGGCTGCTGCAATCGGCACAGCGCAAGGGCAGGCGATGACCGCCGTCGCGGACGAGTATCCGGGCGTCACCACGGTGACGCCGCGCGCGGTCCAGCGGATCGTCGCGCAGGTCGCCCGCGAGGTGGCGGGCGTCGGTGCCGACGTGCGGGTCGAGGCAAGGGTTTTCGCGAACCGGACCGCGCTCGATGTCCGGCTACCGATCCTGTATCCGTCGCCGATCGGCCGGGTGACCGAGGCCTGCCGCGCGCATCTGGCCCGCCGGACGCGCGAGCTCACCGGACTCGCGGTGAGCGGCATCGACATCGTGGTGGCCGAGCTGACCACCGAAACCGTTGCCGGAAGGAGAGTTCGGTGAAACGCAGGCCGCGCCGGGTGATTCCGGCGATCGTGGTCGCGGTGCTGCTGCTCGCCGTCTGTGTCGCGGTGGCGGTGTCGCTGATCCAGCGTCTGGTCGGCGCGCACGAGTATCTGTCCTACGACACCGTCGCAACTGACCTGCACGGCATGACCTGGCACGACATGCCGGTGCTCGCCGTGGGTGTCGCGGCGATGGTGTTCGGCTTCGTGCTGCTCGCGATGGCGCTGTGGCCGGGCCGGGCCGCCGTGCTGCCGCTCGCCACCGACGACGGGATGTCCGCCGGAGTGACCCGCGGCGGCTTGCGCACGGTACTGCGCAGCACCGCGGACTCGGTGGACGGCGTCAGCTCGGCACGAATCCGGCTGCGCCGCAAAGCGGTCAAGGTGTCGGCGCGTACCAATCGGACCGGCGCCGACGGGCTGCCCGAAGAGATCTGCGAGACGCTCACCCGCCGGGTCCAGGAGATCGGACCGCCGGTGCGTCGCGTTCGAGCCAAGCTGCACGGACCGAAGACAGGAGAGGCGTGATGGCGCGCACCAACCGTCCGGCCGCGTTGAACCGGACCATGCTCGGGCTGACCGGCGTGCTGTTGCTCGCCGCGGGCTTGCTGGCCGTCGCCGCGCACTACGGGCGGCTGCGCTGGGTCCGGTCCGACGACACCCTCGTCCCCGGCACCGCGGCGCCGCCCACCTGGGTGCTGTGGGCCGCGGTGGCCGTCGCCGTACTGCTCGGTCTGCTGTGCCTGCGCTGGCTGGTGGCGCAGGTGTTCCGGATGCCGAAGTCGGTCACCTGGCGCACCGGCGGCACCGAAGTAGCCGGGACTACGGTGCTGGCGTCCTCGATCGCGGCGGCTCCGGTGGCCACCGACATCGAAAGCTACGAGGGCGTGCGGTCCGCCTCGGCCTGGCTGTCCGGCGGGCGCGCCGCACCCGAATTGCACCTGGTGGTGACCGCGGAACCGACCGCCGACATCGCCGAACTGCGCCGCAAGATTCTGGGCCACGCGGTCACGCGGCTGCGCGAAGCGTTGGAGGTCGAGGTCATTCCCGTGACGCTCGAGCTCGACTTCGCCGAGGACCGGCGACCCGCTCGGGTGCGCTGAGATTTCCCGGAACCCGGCGGGCCGAGGCGGCGCGGCAATCCGAGTCGGCCTACGGTAGTTTGGCCAGTTGGATCATCTCCGCACGTGCTCGAGCGGGCGGAGGGTCGACGCGTCGGAGGTAGCGAAGTGGCGATGCCAGGCAACCGGTTTGGTGTAGCGGGCTCAGTTCGGTCGAGCCGAGGTCGAATGGCGCTCGATGGCGCCGTCCGCATCGGTGTCCAGGTGTGTGCTCGATGAGCGCGGACGGGAAGGCCAAGAGCCTGGACTTCGACGTGCGCTCGGTCGATTCCGCGCGCATCCTGTCGCTCAACGGCGAAATCGACATGGCATCCGCACCACAGTTCCAGGCCGCGGTGGATGACGTACTCCGGGATCTGCCGACCACACTGGTCGTGGACCTGTCTCAGGTGGAATTCTTCGGCTCCGCCGGATTGAGCGTGCTGCTCGTCGCCGCGGAGGCACTGCCGTCCGGCCAGCTGCGGGTGGTCGCCTCGCCGCCGGTGCGCAGGCCGATCGAGGTGACCGGGTTGGACAAGCTGCTCAGCGTGCACAACACCGTGGCCGAGGCGCTCGCCGTGCAGGAGCCGCGCCGCCCGGCCTAGGTGCCGGGCAGCGCTCGTCTGTGCGTCAGCGCTGCCGAGGCAGCCGGACTACCTGGACGAAGAAGTCGTCGATGTGCTTGATGGCCGTGACGAATTGGTCCAAGTCGACCGGCTTCGTCACGTAGGCGTTGGCGTGCAGTTTGTAGCTGCGCAGAATGTCTTCCTCGGCCGCCGAGGTGGTCAGCACGACCACCGGGATGTGCGCCAGCTCCGGGTCGGCCTTGATTCGTTCGAGCACCTGGCGTCCGTCGTATCTCGGCAGATTCAGGTCGAGCAGGATCAGATCCGGTTGCGGGGCGCCCGTGTGTTCGCCCTGCTGATACAGGAAGTCGAGGGCCTCCTGGCCGTCGTGCGCGACGTGCAGGGTGTTGCCTATCTTGTTGTCCTCGAAGGCTTCCCGAGTCATCAATTCGTCACCGGGGTCGTCCTCCACCAGGAGGATGTCGATGGGCTGGCCGGGATTGCTCAAGAGGAAACTCCTGTAGTTATCGGGGGAATAGGCTTACTGAGAGAGGGTCTTATCGGGGGATGGTTCTGCCGGGTCAGCTGGACTGGTCTCGCTTAGTGTGCCGGTTTCCCCGGGCGTACCGAGTTCGCCTGTCTCCTCAGGCGACACAGGCGAGTTCAACGTGAACCAGAAGCGCGTACCACCGGTGTATTCGGTATCGAGCCAGATCCGGCCGCCGTGGTGCTCGACGATCTTCTTGCACAGCGCGAGCCCGATGCCGGTGCCGGTGTACTCCTCCCGGCTGTGCAGCCGCTGGAAGATCACGAACACCTTCTCCGCGAACTCCGGCGGGATGCCGATCCCGTTGTCCGACACCGAGAACAGCCAGCCGTCGGTGTCACCGTCGGCCACACATGCCAACTGCACCACCGGTGTCCGATCGGGCGCGCGGAACTTGATCGCGTTGCCGATCAGGTTCTGCCACAGCATGGTCAGCAGCGTCGGGTCGCCGGTGATCTTCGGTAGTTCGTCCGGGCGTTCCAGCCGCATCTCGGTGTCCTCCACGGATACCGAGAGGTTGGTCATCGCCTTGTCCAGGGTCTGGTCGAGACCGATCGGCACATTGCCGTCGATGACGCGGCCGACCCGGGAGAAGGTCAGCAGATCGTTGATCAGCACCTGCATCCGCTTGGCGCCGTCCACCGCGTAGTCGATGTATTGCGTTGCGCGCTCGTCGAGTTGGTCGCCGTAGCGTTTCTCCAGCAGCTGGCAGAACGCGGCGACCTTGCGTAGTGGTTCTTGCAGATCGTGCGAGGCGACGTAGGCGAACTGCTCGAGCTCGGCATTGGAGCGGCGCAGCTCGTTGGTCTGGGTATCCAGCTCGGCCGTCTGTGCGGCCAGCACGGCCTCCTGGACACGGGAGGACGCCAACTCGGCGACGACCTTGCGGCGCATGCCTTCCACCGCCTCCGCGACGGTGGCGAGGTCGGCGGGTCCGTGCGCGCTGATGTGGTGGTCGAAGTCGCCGTCGGCGACGCGCCGGGAGGCTTCCTCCAGATAGTCCAGCGGGCGAGTAATCAGCTTGCGCACCAGGATGGTCAGCGCGACCGCCGCCAACAGGAAGGCGACGACCATGCCCGCCAGCACGGCATCTCGTACCGCACGAGTGTTTTTCAGATCGGCCTGATCCCGGTCGACCTCGGCGGTCAGGTCGGCGTTCTGGGTGGCGAACAGGGTGCGGAGGTTGTCGAAGGTCGCCTTGCCGCGCGCGGCCGCCGCTTCATCCGAGGCGGCGGGGCCGCGGGCGGCTACCGCGGCGATCAGCGGCTCGGCGTAACCGGTGCGCCAGTCGGCGGCCGCCCGTTCCACCGCGTCGAGATCGGCGAGCAGCTGCGGACGGTCGCTCAGCAGCCCGCGGATCGCGGCCGCGGCCCGCTCCTCGTCCCGCACCCCGTCGGAATACGGTGCGAGGAACTGATCGTCGGCACCGATGGCGTAGCCGCGGATGCCGGTCTCCTGGTTGAGCAGCGCGCCTTGCAGCCGGTAGGTCTCCGCGGTGGCGGGTTGCACCCTCTCGACGATCCGGTCGGCGACCCGGTTGGTCTTGGCGAGTTGCTGGGCGCCGACCGCCGTGCCGATGATCACCAGGATCACCATCAGGGCCAGCACGAGCATGAACCAGCCCTGCACGGTAAATCGACCGGCCACGGACTGCTCCCTGGGGGAAGTCGTCATCGATTGTCCTGATTCAGGTCTCGGTGATTCCACTGCAAGTACATAACCGCTACGTCGTCCTCCAACCCGCCGTGCGCCTCGGCGAGCTCCTCGGCCCGCCGGATCAGCTCGTCGACGAAGACCGCGGGTTCCGCGGCGGTGACCGTTCGGGCGAGCTCGAGCAGGCCTTCCTCGCCGAGGCGGTCCTGGCTCGCGTCGGTGTGTCCCTCGAACAGTCCGTCGGTGAACAGCATCAGGCCGGAACCGACGGGCAGCGTGATCTCGTAGGCGGACCATTCGGCCCGGCCCGGCAGGAAACCGATGGCGGGACCGCCGGGCACCTCGACCCAGTCCACGTTCGAGCCGGTGCGCAGCAGCATGCCCGGATGCCCGGCCCTGGTGACCACGACGCGATGATCGCAGGGACGCAGGACCAGGCTGGTCAGGGTGGCGAAGGTCTGCTTGCCGGTGCGTTCGGCCAGCAGTACCTCCTCCAGCAGTTGCAACTGCCGGATGCCGAAGATGTCGCTGAGCACCAGGGTGCGCCAGGCCAGACGGAGCGCAACGCCGGTCGCGGCCTCGTCGGGGCCGTGGCCCGCGACATCGCCGATCAGTGCGTGCACGGTGCCGTCGGCCTGCTGCACCACGTCGTAGAAGTCGCCGCCGAGCAGGGCGTTGGCCCGGCCGGGGCGATAGCGCGCGACGATGTCGACCGAGCGTTCGCCGCGCAGCAGTGGCGTCGGCAGCAGGCCGCGTTCGAGTCGCGCGTTCTCCTGCGCGCGCATCTGGCTGGTGCGCAGCGCCGCCGCGGCACGCTCGGCCTGTTTACGCTGGATGGCGTAACGCAGTGCACGACCGAACAATTCGGGTTCGACCCGGCCCTTGACCAGGTAGTCCTGGGCGCCCGCGGCGACCGCGGCCAGCCCGATCTGCTCCTGATCCAGCCCGGTGAGCACGACGACCGCGACCTGGTCGGTGTACTCGCGCACCGTGGCCAGCGCCTCCAGCCCCTGTGCGTCGGGTAGATGCAGATCCAACAGCACACAGTCGGGTAGCTGCGTGGCCAGCAGCGCACGCGCCTCGGCCGCGGACCGTACCCACCGCATCGGCAGGCCCGGCGCGCCGTCGGCGATCAACTCCTCGACCAGCAAGGCATCGGCCTGATCGTCCTCGACCAACAACACCGACAACTCCGGCCAGCTCCAGACAGTGGCACGGTCTGGTCGGCGCTCGGGAATCGGTGCTGTTGTGCGGGCCTCGCCGTTGCCGTCGCCGAGGAGGCCCAACTGCCCACTCTGCCCGGAAAGCATCGACTCCGGTCTCCTTCCATCCGCGCCGACCTGTTCGGCCGTCGTCAAATACGACTAACGCGGAATACCCACATTCGCGCGGCGCACCCTCCGGGCCTTGTACCACGCGACGTGCCAACATTACCGTCTCCGCGGACGCGGCCGAGCCTTACCGGCTGCGGCGGGTGTCGCGCCGGGCGCGGCGCTGGTTCGGGTGAACCCCACCTCGGTCGCGACCGCCCGATCCGCGGCTGTATTGTTTGCGTTAGCAACTAGTTGCGCAGTTTTGGTAGGTCTGCTGGTGAAAATGGGGTGGGCCCACGCCGATTGGCGGCCCGCAGTGCACCGGTAAGCTCGCCGAGCTGTTGCACCGCTGAGAGTTTTACCAGCAGTAGTTAGAGCAGATCGCTTGTGGCACAAGGCTTGGCCGAGCGCTGAGCCGACCCCGTTCGACGGCCGCGCACGGGTATTTGCGGCGACCGGCGAGGGGATGCGCGTGTTCGAGGAAAACCGCTGACAACGCAGCCGACCAGAATTAGGGCGCACATGACGAATTCCACCACCCAGGCAACGCCGCCGGGCCTGGAAGCGGGCGCGGGCACCGCACTGTCACACCGGCAGATCTTGACCATCCTGTCCGGTCTGTTGCTCGGTATGTTCCTGGCCGCCCTCGACCAGAACATCGTCAGCGTGGCGATCGTCAAGATCTCCAACAGCCTGCACGGATTCGATGAACAAGCTTGGGCGACAACGGCTTACCTGATCACCGCGACGATCACCACGCCGCTGTACGGCAAGCTGGCCGACATCTACGGGCGTAAGCCGTTCTATCTCACCGCGATCGGGCTCTTCATCGTCGGCTCGGTGGCCTGCACCTTCGCCACCTCGATGTACGAGCTCGCCGGGTTCCGCGCGTTCCAGGGTCTCGGTGCCGGCGGCCTGATGTCGTTGGCGTTCACCATCGTCGGCGACATCGTGCCCGCGCGCGAACGGGTGCGCTACCAAGGCTATTTCATGATGGTTTTCGGTTGCGCCACGGTGCTCGGCCCGGTGCTCGGCGGTTTCTTCTCCGACCTCGACACGCTCGGCGGCATCGCGGGGTGGCGCTGGGTGTTTCTGGTGAACGTGCCGGTCGGCGTGCTCGCCTGGCTGGTGGTCGCCAAGGTGCTGAATGTGCCGCACCAGCGGCAGAATCACCGCATCGACTGGTTCGGCGCGGTGGCGTTGACGATATGCACCGTGCCGCTGCTGGTTGTCGCGGAGCAGGGCAGGCACTGGGGTTGGGAGTCGCATCGGTCGCTGCTCTGCTACGGGGTCGCCGCGGGCGGGCTGCTGCTGTTCCTGCTCGTCGAGTTCCTCATGAAGGACGCGGCGTTGATTCCGTTGCGGCTGTTCAAGAGTTCGACGTTCAGTGTCACCATCGTGGGTGGCTTCATCGTCGGTGTCGCCATGTTCGGCGCGATCACCATGGTGCCGCAGTATTTCCAAGTGGTGCGCGGTTACACGCCGACCAATGCCGGACTGCTGATGGTGCCGCTGGTGCTCGGTATCACGGTCGGCTCACAGCTCGGCGGCCGGATCACCAAGTGGACCGGCCGCTACAAGATCCTGCCCGTGGCAGGCACTTTCATCACCGCTGTCGGCTCAGCGCTGTATGCGCAGGTGCACTACGACAGCACGCTGTGGCAGCCGCTGGCCTACAGCGCGGTGATCGGGCTCGGCCTCGGTTTCTGCATGCAGACATTGGTCATCGCGGCGCAAAACGCCGGTCCCCGTTCGGATATGGGGGTCTCCACCGCGGCGGCGAGCTTCTTCCGGCAGATGGGCGGCACCCTCGGTGTCGCGGTGTTCCTGACGATCCTGTTCAACCTGTTGCCGAACAAGATCATCGACGCGTTCGGCGGCGCGTTGCCGCCTGGCTTCGATGCCGAACAGCTCAGCAACATGCAGAGCAATACCAGCGGCATCGAAGCACTGCCGGAAGAGCTGAAGGTTCCGATCCTGATCGGATTCACCAACTCCATGCACGGTGTGTTCTACGTTGCCGCAGGGGTGGCGCTGCTCGCCTGCCTGGTGTTGATGTTGATGAAAGAGATTCCGCTGCAGGATGATCCGGTGCCCGTCGCGGCGCGGGCGAAACCGACTGTCGCGGCGTCGAGTTGGGATGAGGATCAGATCTGGGAAGGTGCCGCGCAGGTGCTCTCCGAACCCGAACCGGTGCTGGCCGGGGCCGTCGGCAGGCACGCGCCCGCCGAGCACCGCGGCAACGGATCGCACGAATTTGCCATGGCGGCAACCGGTTCCACGGTGACCGTGCTCGATACGTCGGAAGAGTTCGCGGGTTACGGTGACGGCGCGATCGGTGGGCGCATCCGCCGGGAAAACGGTCATCCGGTGCCCGACGCCGCACTCACCCTGATCGACCAACGGGGACATCAGGTTTCGCGGGCGACCGGAGACTCCGAAGGCAGCTACGTCATCGGCGTACCCGAGAGCGGCAACTACGTACTGATCATCTCGGCGACCGGCCATCAACCCGCCGCCGTGACGGTCTCCGTCGGCCAACGCGCACAACACCTCGACCTCACCCTCCTCGGCTCCGGTGAGCTGTCCGGCACCGTCCGCTCCGCCGCCCGCGGCACCCCCCTCTACGGCGCCACCATCACCCTGACCGACCTGCGCGGCGAGGTAGTCGGCGCCGCAACCACCACCGCCGACGGCCGCTACACCTGCCACGGAATCGTCTCCGGCACATACACATTGGTCGCCGTAGCCGAACACATGCGCCCCAGCGCCACCACTCTCAGCGTCCCCGAAGCAGGCCTGCTTCGGCACGACATCGACATGTACCCGATGGCGGTACTCGTCGGCTCCGCCGTTGCCGAAGGCGGCCGGCCTGTCCCCGACGCCCAGATCAGTGTCTTGAACACCACCGGCGACGTAACCGCCACTGCCCGTACCGACGACAACGGCCGCTATCTGGTAACCGACCTTCCTCAAGGTCAGTACACCGTCGTGGCCCGCGGCTACCCCCCATCAACCAGCCAAGTGACTGTCGCGGGCGGCGAAGTCAACCACGACGTGAAACTCGGCTACCAGCTTGACGATTCACCGAGCCGCTCATAACCGGACCGGTGCCGGCCGCCAATGGGCTCGGACCCCTGACAATCAGGTTTCGGTCAGTGCCGGCGATGGATGGCAGGCCTTTGTGTATCTGCCTATGGTTCGTCGTGCTCGTCGTGCTCGTCGAGCTGTCGTGTGAGTTCGGTGGCGGTCGCGGGGGCGAGCGAGCTCAGAGCTATGTGGACGATGTTCTCATCGAGCTGCCGCCGTTCCTTGGCCAGGAGTCGAATGTCAATGGGATCGAAGCTGTCGGTCAGTCGCCACCAGCTGACTGCCGCCTCCATTAGCACGGCAAAGGCTTCGCCGTGTCGGCCGGAATCAGCCAGGAGACTGCCCAGCGTGGTCGCCGTGTTCGATGCTTTGCGTTCATCGCCGGTGTCGTGGAATCCCCGCTGGGCTCGCCGATAGTAGTTCTCGGCTTGGTCAAACCGCTGCTGTTCCTGCGCCGCTATGCCCAGCTGGTGGTACGTGACCGCAGCACCGTGCCGGTCGTCGAGCGCCAGCAACAGCTCGAGGGCTTGCTGATAGTAGTTCTCGGCTTGGCTGAACCGTCGCTGCTCCTCGGCCACCCTGCCCAACTGGTGGTAGGTGATCGCGGCACCGTGCCGGTCGTCGAATTCCAACTCCAAGTCTAGGGCTTGCTGGTAGTAGTTCTCGGCTTGGTCGAACCGCTGCTGCTCCTGCGCCGCTATGCCCAGCTGGTGGTAGGTGGGCGCGGCACCGTGCCGGTCGTCGAGCGCCAGCAGCAGCTCGAGGGTTTGCCGGTAGTAGTTCTCGGCTTGGTCGAACAGTCGCCGTTCCTGCGCCACCATACCCAGCTGGTGGTAGGTGACCGCGGCACCGTGCCGATCGTCGAATTCCAACTTCAAGTCTAGGGCTTGCTGGTAGTAGTTCTCGGCTTGGTCGAACCGCTGCTGCTCCTCGGCCACCCTGCCCAACTGGTGGTAGGTGATCGCGGCACCGCGCCGGTTGTCGAATTCCAGCTCCAGCTCGAGGGATTGCTGGTAGTAGTTCTCGGCTTGGTCGAACAGTCGCCGTTCCTGCGCCACCATACCCAGCTGGTGGTAGGTGCTGGCGGCACCGTGCCGGTCGTTGAACTCCAGCTTCAAGTCTAGGGATTGCTGGTAGTAGTTCTCGGCTTGGTTGAACCGTCGCTGCTCCTCGGCCACCCTGCCCAACTGGTGGTAGGTGATCGCGGCACCGCGCCGGTTGTCGGACTCCAGCTTCAGCTCGAGGGATTGCTGGTAGTAGTTCTCGGCTTGGTCGAACCGTCGTCGCTCCTGCGCCACCATGCCGGTCTGGTGCAACAGGGCGGGTAGTTCGCGGCGACTGGTCGGCTCGGTACGGGTTTGGATGACTGTGACGACACGGCGGAGTAGCTGTTCACGGATGGCGTGCTGACGCGTTTGGTCGAGTAGTCCGTCGATCGGCCACAGCACCGGCATGACAAGGTGGCCGTGGTCGAGTGCGGTGTCGATCGCGGTTCTCAGGTTGGCATAGTCGGCGTAGGTGACCATCCGACCGAGTGATCGTTGGTCGGGGTCGTTGCTGGTGATCATCGCGTCAAGCGTCGGGCCGAGGCGGGCGTGGAGTTGGTAGTGGGCTTGCAGGGCGATCGGCCACCATGCGGGATGGTCGTGCAGGGCTTGGCGCAGGAAATAGGGCAGCACCGGTACCACCTGTACCCACCCGGCCAGGGTTTCGTGCTCGGTGGCCAAACCGATCTCCACCGCCGCGGCTACCCCTGCCTGGAGATCTAGAGTGCCCCAAGGATCCTCGGCTGGTTCGGTCGCGCCGAGCAGTTGTTGATAGATGGCGAGGATCTTCCCGTCGGGTATGACGGCCGTGAACGGGGCCATCAGTGCTAACGAGCGTTGCAGGGTGGGGTCGAGTTTGCCGTAGCTGTAGTCGATCGCTGACCTGATCAACCCGACCGGATCCGCTGTGGCGCCACCGGTATTCAACTCCGTGAGCACTGTGAGGGGAGGCGTGGTGGCCAGGTTCGGTAGCACCACTTCCAGTGGCAGGGGGTACCCGCCGAGTAGTTTCAGGAGTTCGGTGAGGGCATCGCGTTGGCCGGAGTCTTGCAGGTAGGCAGTAGCGTTGTGGTGAGTCAGGATGCGGTCGGCCAACATCGACGCCGCTTGCGGGTCCAACCCACCCAGCTCGTAGATGTTGGTTCCGAAACTATCGGCGGCAACCCAGGATTCGGCTTCCCGTGATCCCCAAGCCACTAACGACCGGCCCGCACGTAGCCGAGACATCCAGGCTCGCAGTGCTTCTTGTTCGGTGTCGGACAGGGCGTGGGGGATGGCGGCAGGTGCGGCGGTGATCGATTCGGCGTTGTCGATGATCAACAGATGCCGCTGTGAGCGCAGCGCTCGTGCGACGTGTTCGCGTTTGGCGGGCTCCGACAGTGAGCCCCAGGTCGCGAACTCTATTTTGTCCGGCCACAGGCGGGCCGCTATCGTGCGCACGATCTGATCCAGTGTCCACGCTCGATGCTCGTAACTGAAGGTGAACACTTCCTCGATCAGGCCGGTGTGTTGCCACCACCACGCCAGGTGTGCGAGCAGGGTGGATTTGCCCGCGCCGGCCATACCGCGCACCAGGATCTGATTGCGTGCAGGGTCGACGAGCAGCATTCGCTCGATCGCCTGGACATCCAAATCCCGGCCTACAAACCCGTAACGCAGCGACGGTTCGTCACCCACCGCGGCTTGACGGGTATTGAACGCGTCGGTCTCCTTCAGCGTCATCTGGCGTAGCCCCAGGCTCACCGCGCGTTGTCGAAACACCACCGGCAACACCCAATCAGCAAGGGGCAGCATCTGATCGAAGTAGCCTTGCCGATCTGGATCGTCGAACAACTGTCGGCGCATTACCTGCAATGCGGCCTCGGGTTCGGCGCCCTTGGCGAGCCGTTCGTACAGGACCGGCATCGCCAATGCCGCCGCGGTCACCGTCACCGAATACGCCATCCCCACGACTACCGGTACTCCGCCCTGCACAAGTTGCTGGGCTAGCGCGGCTTCGCTGTCGGATTGCTTGGCCGACTGACATGCATTCAGGACCGCCGTCGGCACCCGATGCTCCGCCAGTAGTCCCGCCACTTCACCAGCTGACCGTGGATCGGCCTTGCCCGCCTCGGCGGACTCGAAGAACAGAAACCCTTGCTTGCCAACGAATTCGGTCCGATCTTCTGGAGCGAACAGGTATCGGCCCGCGCGTGTGCCTGCGGTCAGCGCGGAGTGTTCGATGAACGCGCCGTGTACGTCGAAGTGCACCAACTGGTACCACCCCGACGACTTGTGCTCCTCCCGGGTGGCCTCCAGATGTGCTTTCAGCGCTTTCCAGGTTCCTGGGCGTACGACATCGACTCGTACCGGCAGGGATGCCTGTCGCACTGCTTCGATCAGGGGGCGTGAGATGGTTCGGTATCCGACATCGGCGGCGCCGCGGGGGCGGGCGGTCACCAGCAGAATGTTCAGCGTTGGCCAAGGCCCGGCTATCTCGAACTTCTTCGGCTGCAACTGAACTCGTCGACTGATTGGTACTCGCACCGCCAACGGGGTATCCAACTCCGGGTCGAACAACGCCTCCCAATGCAGTTGGTGCAGTCCAGCGGTCCCGACTATCTCGATGCGGCATCGGTCGAATCCGTGTGATCGCAACTTTCGATACCCGGACCCGGCCGGCCCTCCGAATACCTGCTCGAACAACGCGATCCCGTATTCACGTAATACCTTTACGGCAGCGGCGCGTCGATCGCTATCCAGGAACGGGTATCGCAGATGCTGCTCGAAGTACCACCCCAGCAACGCTTCATCCTCCGGGGACGCCGGATCGGTCACCGTCACGTCGTGCTCGACACCCTCGCCCGGGTAGACCACTCGGACCGTGAACGACCCATCCGGCCCAGCGCCCCGCTCGACCAGCTCGATCACCGTGTCCGCAGACATGCTCACGCGCCCCGCCCGCCCGCATGCCCGACCGTCACCGGCGCGACCCACCGAACAACCGAATGACCAGCCACCGCAACCTCCTACTGAAGCAAAACGGTCCCACCCGACCTCGGTCCGCCGCCCGAACCGACTCGCTACGCCAACGGCAAACGCAGAACGCGCCGGAACTCAAGCGTAGAGACGGCGAACCCCCAGCACAGTCATTCGAACAACCCACACTGCTTGATATCCGGGGGCATAGTGTCGTCAACTGAGCACGTCCCGATGAACCCCGGACGATTCAGGAGTGACGATGGCACGATCCGCGGTCGGTTCCACCTACGGCAGAACGCTGTTCGAGAACCAGGGTGTGCTGGCAACTTGGCTACCTGACCGCCCGCTCCGTGTCGGCGACGTCGTGTCCCGAGCACCGCGAACCGGCATCCTGAACGTCGAGACCACCCTCAAAGCCATGCTCAATGGCACCAAACTCGCGACGGTCACGCGCACCGGACCGAACGCCGTGACGCTCCAGCGTGGCGCCACCATCGAATACACGGCAAATGCCGGGGTCCCCGGGCTCACTGCGGAGCTGACCTTCACCTCGGAGTCGTCGTTCGTCTTCGCCGCGAAAGATGGGAGCAGCGAAGAGTACCGACAGCTGGCCGAAACCCGCGCCGCGTTGTTGATGCTGGCCAGCACCGGTGTGTGGCGTGACACGTGGCAACTCGTCACCGCAGTCCGACGATTCACCACGTGCACGATCGTCATCGCCAGACAGCGCGGCACCACAGCCCGGATCTCCCTGGACGGCATCGCAATACCCGGCGGATTCGACACCATCGCCGCCGCCTCAGGTGTATCTATCACCAGCGGCGACGCCGCAACCTGGGAATTGCGGGACGCCGGACCGCTCTACGAAGCCCTGTCCGTCACTCGGAACTTCTGGAGCGGGCAACCAGACGTGTCGAACGGCGGTTTCATGGACTACGACTCGGACGACTCGCCACCGGACAGCCAAATCACCGTTTTCCGTGCCGAACCCACCGATTTCGACCTCCCCTGACCAGCCCCAGCGACACCGCAGGCCTTCGCGAGATCCGCTGTGGACCATGACAATGCGCGGCAGAACGCGCGATCGGCGAATGAGCGGGTGGTGGTGCTACTGCGAGCCACGGCGTCGGCTAACTCCCCGATGAGGTGAGCGCGATTCGGCCGAATACCTCACCGGATTCCATCTTCTGGTGGGCCAGGACAACCTGGTCGAGGGGAAGTACCTCGTGCACAACAGCTTTCAGCTCGCCACGGCTAGCGGCAGCGAAGAGCTCGGCAGTCGCGGCCTGGCGTTCGGAGAAGGGCACGGTGTCGGCGCTGAAGGTGGCGAATGACAGGGACTTCTGGAAGGCCGCGATCATTGGTTCGGCGAAGTCCGCTTTTGGCATGCCTGCCATCGCACCGACGGCCACCATGCGGCCGTTCGGCGCGAGCCTGTCGAAGAACGAAGGCAGGTCCGCACCGGCGACGATGTCGATGATGACGTTGTAGCCCGCCGGAGCGTTTTCCGCGCCTAGGCCGCTGCGGTCCAGCACATGCGTCGCGCCGAGCTTGCGCAGTCGCTCGCCACGTTCGGCCGACGAGGTGGTGACCGCGACCGCGCCGGCGCCGCCGCGCGCCGCGAGTTGGACCGCCATGACGCCGATGCCACCGGCCGCGCCACGCACCAGCACCGATTCACCGCGAGCGAAATGCGCATGGCGCAAAGCGAAGTGGGCCACCATCGCGGAGCTGCCGAGCGTCACCGCGTCGACGGCCGACAGGCCCGTCGGGATGGGGACGAGCGTCTCGGCCGCGGCGAGCGCGCGCTCGGTGTAGCCGCCGCTCACACCGGTGAACCCCCACACGCGCTGACCGACCCACGCGACGTCGACACCTTCACCGACTTCGGCCACCGTGCCGACCACCTCGCTGCCGAGGATGCCACCGGGTGTGGATCCGTAGGCGGTCAGCGCCCCGCTGCGGATCAGCGCGTCGAGACCGCCGACGCCGATCGCCTCGGTGGTGATCAGCACGTGTCCGGCGGCCGGAGTCGGGTCGGGGAGATCGACGACTACAAGGGTCTCGGGAGCGCCGAACTCTTGAACCATCACTGCTTTCACTGGTGTCTCCGTGTTCTGTTCGATCGAGACTGACCATTCGAACGTAACGGACGCCCCCGTCCGTTTAGCTAAAGTGAGAGAGGTGACCACTCGTTTGCCTCACACCCAGCGTTCCGATGCCCGGGACAATCGCGAACGCATCCTCGAGGCGGCGCGCGCGGTGTTCGTCGCCGACGGCCTCGACGTGCCGATGCGGGAGATCGCCCGTCGCGCCGGGGTCGGCCCCGCCACCCTCTACCGCCATTTCCCGACCAAGGAGCTGCTGGTCGCCGAGGCGTTCACCGACCAGATGCTCGCCTGCCGGTCCATCGTGGACGACGGGCTCGCCGACCCGGATCCCTGGCACGGCTTCTGCCGCGCGGTCGAGCAGCTCTGTGAGCTACAAGCTCGCGATCACGGCTTCTCCGCGGCCTTCATGTCCGCCTTCCCACACGCGATGGACTTCGCTGCGATCCGCACCTCCTCGCTGACCGGCGCCGCCGAACTGATTCGCCGTGCCAAGGACACCGGCCAGCTGCGCTCCGACGTCGTCCTGGACGACTTCATCCTGCTGATCATGGCCAACAACGGCATTCAGGCGAGCACCCCGGCGGCACGCCTCGCGGCTTCCCGCCGCTTCGCCGCACTCATGATCGCGGCGTTCCATTCCGTGCCCGGCTCGTCGCCACTGCCGCCACTGCCGCCAGTGCCGCGATTGACGCCTGTGGTGCCGGGGGCTCGGTGAGCGGTTCCGTCGTCTCGGCGGCGCGGTCCGGGTAATCCGGGAGCGTCCAAGCACCGCCGCGGTCCTCTTTCGCGAACCGCGCGAGGAGATCGGGGATGTGCAGCGAGCAGGCCACCGCCGCCGCGGTGTGCAGGGCGTCGATGCCGAGTTGGCTTGTGGGCATGGCCAATCGGAGTAGCCGCGGTTTCACGGTGGCTTGAATCTCGTCGACGAACGGCCGCAAGGTGCTGTCGTAATTCGCCAGGGCCGTGGGCAGGTCATCCGGATTGCGGTTGATCTCGCCCGCCAGGACGTACGCGCCGACCAGAGCGCCGGAGACACCCATGCCGCTGTAGGGGGAGGCGCAGTGCGCGGCATCGCCGACCAAGACCACGCGCCCCTTGGACCAGGTATCGGTACGCACCTGCAAGACCTCTTGCGAGTAGAAGCTCTCGGTCGTGGTCATGCCGTCGAGGAAGCGCTCGGTCTGCCATCCCGCGTCGTGGAATCGCTGCGTCCAGAACTGCTTCTGACGTTCGACGGGTTCCCGGTGCACGGCCGAGGCTTCCGCGGAGTTCTCCCGCAGTACGAAGTAGACCTGCGTCTCGGTCGGATTGTGGCTGCGGCGCATGATCATTCGGCCGCCCGGCGCGTTGTAGGTGTCGCGGATGTTGCCGTCGGAGGCGATCCGCGGAATGAACCAGTACGCCATGTGGATGCCCACCGGCCAGTACGGATCGGGCGAACCGGACGGCAGGATGGCTCGGCGGATACGTGATCCCTGCCCGTCCGCTCCGACGAGCAGGTCGAATTCGCCGGTGGAGCCGTCGGAGAAGTGGGCGAAGACTCGGTTTTCGTCCTGCTCGAAGCGCTCCACGCTGACGCCGAAGACGTACTTGACGTCACCCTTCGTCGCATCATGCAGGATGCGCACCAGGTCGCCGCGCATGATCTCGTACTCCGACGTCAGCGACTGGCGGCCCTGGCCCGACGTGTTGGCCATGATCGTCGCCCGTACCTTGCCCTGAGCGTTCACCAGCGCGACGCCGCGTTCGTCCACGAGCTTGCTCTTGACGACATCGAGCAGTCCCATCCGCTCGACGGCGTCGATGCCCTGGCCGCGCAGATCGACCTGCGCACCGGTCGCCCGTAGCGCCGAGAAACGTTCGACAACGACGACCCGGTGACCGCTTCGCCCGAGCCGATACGCCAACGCCTGCCCCGCGATCCCGCCGCCGCAGATGAGGATCTTCATGGAGCGTTTTGCTGATTCGTGTGCCATGTCAGCAACCCTTTCTATCGGTGATAGGTTCTGCTTTTACATGCTCACCTATCACTGATAGATTGTCAATGTGGCCAAGCTCAATCGCGAAACCGTCGTCGCCGAGGCGCTCGATCTGCTGGACGAAGTCGGTCTGGATGCCGTCAGTACCAGGCAGTTGGCGAAGCGACTGAACGTCGAGCAACCGTCGCTCTACTACCACTTCCGCAAGAAGGAAGAACTGCTGAGCGCGATGGCCGAGGCGGCAATGACTTCCCACGCGACGGCCCCGCTGCCGACCCCCGCCGACGACTGGCACGACTGGTTCCGCGAGAACATGCGCAGCTTCCGGCGCACGTTATTGATGCGCCGCGACGGTGCCCGGCTGCACGCCGGAACCAGCCCCGGAGACGCGGATCTCGACCGACTCGCCCACAAGATGGCGTTCCTGATCGCGTCCGGTGTACCCGAATACGACGCGCAGATGGCCATGCTGGCCGCAGGCCGCTACACGGTCGGCGCCGTGCTCGAAGAACAAGCAGACGCCGACCGCACGCACAGCCCGACGGCCGACCTACCGCAGATAGATCCCGAGTCGGCATTCGAGGCGGGCCTGGCGCTCATCGTGGACGGCTTGGCACAACGCGTCGAGCGCGCGTAAGCGGCCTCAACTCAAGAGGTCTGGTCCCCCGTGAGCATGTCCATCAGCGTTCGGGCCGGGTCTTCGCCGGTGATGTTCTCGAAGAACGTGACGGCCTCGGTGGCCATCGCGGTACTGCGGGCGAACATGGTCTGCTCGTACTCGGTGAGCGCGGCGTCGACGTCATCGCGGTGTGCGGCAAGGGCTTTGCCGAGTTCGGCACCGTCGAGTATTGCCAGATTGGCGCCCTCGCCGTTGGGGGCCGAGAGGTGGGCGGCGTCGCCGACCAGGGTCACGCCGGGTACCCGATCCCACCGGTGGCCGAGCGGCAGCGCGTAGTGCGGTCGCCAGACCGGCGCGGTGTCGGCGTCGGTGATCAACGCGGTGAGTTCCGGCGCCCAGCCGTCGAATTCGCGCGCGACCCGTGCGGCGGTCGCGGCGGCATCGGTAAAATCGATGGCGGCGAACCAGTCCAGTGACCTGGGCAGCACCACGTAGGTATGCAGGGTGTCGCCCTTTTCCTGGTGCGCGTGGATCTGCCCGTTGTTCGAAGGCGCCATCAGCGATCCGCTGCCGACCGCTTTCGCGCTGGCAACATGCCGGGTATCGGCGTCGAACAGGTAGGTCTCGACGAACGACTCGCCCGCGTATTCCGGTGTGGCGGAAGACAATAGCGGCCGAATGCGGGACCAGGCGCCGTCCGCGCCGACCAGCAGGCTCGTGACTACCGTGCTGCCGTTGGTGAACGTCACCTCATGCCGGCCGTCGCCGAGGGCGCGAACGCTGTCGGCCTTGTGACCCCACCGGACGGTGTCGGCAGGGAGCGAGTCGAGCAGCAGCTGTCGCAGCTCGGCGCGCATCACCTCGGGGCGTCCGCCCGTGCCGTCGTCGGCTTTGTCGAGTAGCACGGTGCCATCCGGGGCGAGGACCCGGATCGCCTCGCGCCCGTCCAGGCCAAGTTCACGGAACCCGTCCATCAGCTCGGCCGCTTTGATGCCGATCTGCCCGTTGTAGTCGTGGATGTCGAGCATTCCGCCCTGCATGCGTGCGGTCGAGGAGGGTTCCGCCTCATAGACCGTGGACTGGATGCCGTTGACATGCAGGACGCGGGCCAGGGTCAGGCCGCCTAGTCCGGCGCCGATGATCGTTACTGAAGGGGTCATGGTGACGAGATTGCTGGCCGCTGATTGCACCGCCCTTGCGTCCGTCTTGCAGCGTCATGCGTCTCGCCCGCGGAGATCCGCTGCGACTCAGCACATCTGCTCGACCGAAGGACCTCGTGAAGACCCGCCCTGACCAGGCCGAACACCGTGTCAGTGGTTGTGTCAGGCCGACGTCAGGTCGGTGTCAGGCGGGCTCGCGACAGTAGTCGAGCGAACAACAACGGACCTAGCGAGACAGAGAGAAGCAGAATCATGAACATCCAATCCGCAACAGCCGCCCAGGATCGTCCGGAACTCCAGCAG
Organism: Nocardia sp. CA-128927; assembly: GCF_050955855.1. Taxonomy (NCBI): domain Bacteria; kingdom Bacillati; phylum Actinomycetota; class Actinomycetes; order Mycobacteriales; family Nocardiaceae; genus Nocardia; species Nocardia sp. CA-128927. The sequence goes on from NZ_CP192087.1 coordinate 3,771,068, forward strand.
ACGCTCCAGGAGATCGTCGATTCCGGTTTGCTCGGAATGACGCTGCGCGTGCGCGACGAACAGGGCGACTGGGTCGGCACCTCCGGGGTGAGCAAGCTGGGCGAGACCGCGAAGCCGCCGACGAACGGCCATGTCCGGATCGGCAGCAACACCAAGACCTTCACCGCGACCGTCGTCCTGCAACTGGTGGCCGAGGGCAAGATCGAGCTGGACACCCCGGTGGCCGACTACCTGCCCGAGTTCGGGCTGGACGAGCGGATCACGGTGCGAATGATGTTGCAGCACAACAGCGGCATCTTCAACTTCACCGGCGAGGTCTACCCGGACGGGACCATCGCGCCGGGAATTCCATGGGGTGGCAAGGAGTGGGTGGACGGCCGCTTCAAGACCTACGAGGCGGCGGAGCTGGTGCGGTTCGCACTGTCCAAGCCCGCGCGGTTCGAGCCCGGCACGGACTGGAGCTACGCCAACACCAACTACGCGCTGGCCACGCTGGTGATCGAGCAGGTCACCGGCCGCACGTTCGCCGAGGAGGCGGAGCGGCTGATCCTGGGCCCGCTCGGGCTGTCGGGCACCGTGGTGCCGGGCACCTCGACGGAAATCCCCGAGCCGCACGCCCACGCTTACTACCGGTACGAGGACGCAGGCCAGGAGCAGACGGTCGACGTCAGCAGCTCGAACCCGTCCTGGATCTCCAACGGCGGTGACATGATCTCGACCCCCGAGGACCTGCAGACCTTCATCACCGCGCTGGTGGGCGGCAAGCTCCTGCCCGCCGAACTGCTGGCCGAGATGTTCACGCCGGAAACCAAAGTCGGCTACGGCCTCGGAGTGTTCGTGCAGGACACCGGCAGCGGCAAGGTGATCACCCACAACGGCGGTCACGGTGGCCACGCGGCGCTGATGTACAGCACCGCCGACGGCAGCAAGAGCATGACCGCCGCACTGAACTACGTCGACGACGCCGACCTGTCACTGGCCGCGGCATTCCAGGCGGCGTCGAAGCGCCTCGTCGATGAGATCTTCGGGCCGGCCGAGTGATCCGACTCGTCGAATCCGATCAACCATCTCGGCCGGCCAGTCGGGCCGAGATCGTTTGCTCCAGTTCGCCCATCGTCGTGGTGAACGCGCTTTCGAGGTCCACCCCGTACCGGTGAGCCAGAATCAGCACGGACCAAAGACAGTCGGCGAGTTCGTGTTCCAGCGTGGGGCGGCCGCCAGGCATCGATCGGGTGCCCTCGGCCGCCATGACCAGTTTCGCGAGATCGCCTACGTCCCCGACGAATCCGAGCATGAAGTCCGCTCGGGTCCACGTTCGCCCGCGTTCGGCGAGGTTCAGTTCGTCGTAGAGATCGTGAATGGTGATGGCCTGGGCTTGAAGTTCGTGAATGTCCACACCACGTGTCTACCGGGGCGCTGGGCGCTCGCGGCTATCTGGGCGTCCATCACTTCACCGACGGAAGGTTTCGGCCGTTTCAGCATCAGATCTGCGTAGCAGAACGCGGGAACGGTGGCGAGCCACGCAGCGACAACGGGATGTTTCTCCGGTGTCATGGCGGCTGCGATGACGTTGGTATCGAGGATCAGCATTACTTCGATGAATCATCATGGCGCACAACAATTTCTGGAATGTCACCGTCGAGTGCTTCGCGCAACTGTGCGAGCCGCCCCAACAGGGCCGCACCCGACAGCGGGTTGACCACCGGTACCGGGTTCTCGTCAGCGTCCACGGCCCGCGCGAGAATGGCGCGCACCTCTGCTTCCATGGAGCGGCCGTTGCTGGTGGCGCGCTTTTGGATGGTTGCCTTGATCGCCGGATCGAGGTTGCGCACGATCAGGTTGCTCGAGGCCGGTTTCTTGGCCGCCGATTTGCCGACCTTGGGTGTCTTGATCGTTGCCACGACATCAATCATGGCGCTATGCCCTCGTTGCTTGTCCGCGCGCAGGTGGTCGCGCATACTGCGGTCAGGTTGCGAGGAGGGCGGCGAGGGTTTCGGGGGTCCAGGCGAGGTCAGCGCCGGGGCGGGTGGCGAGGTAGGTGGCGGTGGTTTCGATTGTCCAACTGTGGGATTCGATGAGACCGGCGGCCAGATGGCGTAGGTAGGGGGCGGAGGGTGGGTTGCCGGGGAAGTGGTTGTGCGGCCAGGGGGCGGTGCAGGTGAGGATGGGGTGGTTCTCGAATGTTCCTGCGTACGAGAGGGTTTCGTATCGTCCGGGGCCGAGTGGGGCGCGGCCGTTGGTGATCGCTTCGGTCAGATCCAGGTCTGCGCCGGGTGTTCGGTACATCTCCTGGGCGGCGATATCGGAGAACTGGGCGGCCGTGAGCAGGTAGGCGCGGGCGGCGGTCTCGCCCGGTCCGTCCGGGTCGTAGAACGCGCGCCCGCCGGTCCACACCAACGATTCGGTGGCGAAATACAGCAGGCCCGGCAGCATGATGGGCACCGAGCGCGCGGGCTCGGCCGGATCGCGGCAGCCGGGCACCGCTCGCGCCCCACCCTCCGGCGTGCCTCCGTTGAGGTAGCAGCGCAGGCGGCTGAGGTGCATGTTGGATCCGTATGCCGCGTACCAGACCAGGCCCGCATCGCCGTTCTCGGTCACACCACCATCCTGCCGCCCAGGTTTCGAGACGTCAGCCCCGCTTGAACACCGCACGCCAGCGCGTGAAGCCGGGCCGCCCGGCGGGGGATACCTGCTCGACGCGGGTCGACCGGAGATCTTCGACCGCGAACGCATCGATCTCGGTGCGGGTGAGCGGCCATGGCGGCCCGTCCACCTCCTCGCCTTCCTCTCGAATCCCCGCGATGACGAGCAGATCGCCACCCGGCGCCACCATCCGCGCGACGTTCGCGGTCGCCACGGCGCGCAACGACACCGGCAGTGACTGCACGGTGATCGACTCGACAACCAGATCGAACGCACCCACCCACTCGGCGGGCGGATCGAGCAGATCGGCGACGACATAGTTCACCGAGGAGGCCGGAAAGCGTTCGCGCGCAGTCGATATCGCGGTTTCCGCGATATCGAACCCGGTCGTCTCGAAGCCGAGCTCGGCCAGGTGCTCGGTATCGCGCCCCAACCCGCAGCCGACCACGATGGCCCGCATCCCGCCGGTCCGCTCGTGCCGCTCGAGCCAGTCGACCAGCAGCTCGTTCGGCTCGGCCGCATCCCACGGCACCACCGCCGCACCATCGGCGGCCGCCACATACAGTCGCTCGAACCATCCAGTCGGGTCACCTTGCGCCAGCGAATCGGTAGCCAGCCGGGTCGCATCGGCATCACGAGAATCGGTCACTCGCCGAGTCTGTCAGGCGCCCTCGGCGACCGCACTGTGACACCGGGCATGATCTGACGGTGACCTCTCTACGACAACCGATCGCGGTCTTCGACGCGGGCCTCGGCAGCTACTCGGCGGTGGAACTGTTGCATCGGCGCCTGCCCGACCGGGACCTCGTCTACCTGGCCGACCGGGCCAGCTTTCCGTACGGCGCGAAGGATCGGACCGAGTTGTTGTCGGTGGTCGATCGCGCGGTCCGGTTCCTCGCGGAGTTCGAACCGAGCGCGATCCTGTTGGCCTCCAACGCCCCTTCGGTGACCATCCTCGATGATCTGCGCTGCCCGGTCCCGATCTTCGGGGTGCGGCCGCCGGTGCGGGAAGCTCTGGCGGTGGCCAATGAGGTGGCCGTGCTGGGTGTGCGGTCGCTGGTGGAAAGCGTTGAGCTGACTGACTTTCTGCGCGCGGAAGCAGGTTCGGCGAGCACGCGGGTGCATGCGGTGAACGCCTCGTCGCTGGTGGAACTGGTGGAGAGCGGCGACTTCCTGTTCCGTCGCGAGCACACCGCGACCGTCGTCGGCGACTTCCTGAACACCCTGCTCGCGGCGCATTCCGGCATCGACGCGGTAACCCTGTCCAGCACCCACTTGCCTTGGCTGCGTGGCTATTTCGAGCGCGCACGCCCCGAGCTACGTCTGTTCGACCCCATCGAAGGCGTGGTCGACCAACTCCGCCCACTCTCGGCACCGGGCAGCGGCACCGTCCTCGGCCTGATCACCGAGAACGAGCACTACCCGGCGAGCGAGTTCCGCGAGATGCTCGCCCGGCTCGAGATCGACCTCGAGCTGGAGTCCGTCGTCATCCCTTGATCAACCCAGATTCGACTACAGTTAATGAAGTGCAACTAGGCGGCCATGGATCGGGAGGTGAACGCGCGGATGACCGATGAGCCGATCGACCCCGGGCAACCCGCCCCGCACCCCGTCGCGGCCACCTTCGACCTGCTCGGCGACCGCCTGACGCTGACGATCCTGCGGCATGCGTTCGTCAACCACACCCGCAGGTTCAACCAGTGGATCGAACGCACCGGCGCCCCACCCGCCGTCCTCACCGCCAGACTCACCGCCCTCGTCGACGCGGGCGTCTTCGTCCGCACCCCGCAGGCGGCCGCACCGGACCGCTTCGACTATCTGCTCACCGATCTGGGCTTGGCGACCTGGGAAATCCTCGTCTCCGTCTGGAGCTGGCAGCGCGAGTGGACCGCAGAAGGCGCGCTGCACCCGGACCTGGTGCACGACGCATGCGGCCACCGCGGCCCGCCGGTGCTGATGTGCCGAGGCTGCGGCCACACGGTGACCCCGCGCGACACCGATGTCGATCTCGGCGACGATGCGTTGTTGCGCTTCACTTCCAGTGGCAGGCGCCGCGCCCGCGCGCCCGTCTCCGCTCGAACCGATATGCAGTTCGACGAGGTCATGGAGGCGATCGGCGACCGGTGGAGCGCCACGGTGACCGGCCTCGCGCTGGCCGGTATGCGGCGCTTCAGCGCGTTCCGCACGGCCATGAACATGTCGCCCACCACATTGACCGAACGACTGTCCCGCCTGTGCGACGCCGAGATCCTGCGCCGCTCCGGCGAGGGCTCCGGACGTGAATACCGGCTGACCCCGCGTGGGCGGGCCCTGTTCGCGATCTACGCCTTCCTGCTCGCCTGGTCGGATCTCGCCCACCCCGGAGCCCCCGAACCAGGCCTGCGCATCCGGCATCGCGAATGCGGCGCGGACCTGGCGCCCGCACTGCGTTGCCGCGGCTGCGACGCCAGGCTCGACCGCGCCGACGTCCGGTTCGAACCCGTGTCACAGGCCGTGCTCGACCGCCTCGCCTGAGTCCGCCGACCAGGCACTCTTGACACCATTCATTGAGACGCGTATCACTTCATTAACTGTAGTGAAGGGGTTAGGCAACTCATGACGCTCAAGGAAGAACTCATCGCGCCGGCCGCGCAAGCGCTGACCAACCCGTATCTGGAGGGCATGTACGCGCCCACCGCCGAGGAGATCACCGCGACCGACCTCACCGTCCTGCACGGCGAGCTCCCCACCGACCTCGACGGCGTCTACGTCCGCAACGGCCCCAACCCCCAGTTCGCGCCGATCGGCCGTTACCACTGGTTCGACGGCGACGGCATGCTGCACGCGGTGCACTTCGAGAACGGCAAGGCCACCTACCGCAACCGCTACATCCGCACCACCGAGTTCGAGGCCGAGCGTGCCGCGGGAACCGCGTTGTGGCGCGGCGTGATCGAGCCGTGGGACGACAACCCGGCGGGCGACCGACGGGAACGCAACTCCGCCAACACCGACGTCGTCTTCCATCACGGCAACCTGCTGTCGCTGTGGTACCGCGCGGGCAAACCCTATGCGCTGGACCCGATCAGCCTGGAGACCCGCGGCGTCGACACCTTCGGCGGCACGCTGCCCGGCGAGATCTCCGCGCACGCCAAAGTCGATGAGCGCACCGAGGAATTCATCTTCTTCGACTACGGCATCCACGCGCCGTACCTGCGCTACGGCATCGCCGACCCGTCCGGCACGGTCACCCATTACACCGGCCTCGAGCTGCCCGGCCCGCGGTTGCCGCACGACATGGCGATCACCGAGAACTACTCGATCCTGATGGATCTGCCGCTGTACAACGACCCGAGGGCCGCCGTGGCGGGCCGGTTCAAGCTGTTCTTCGATCGCACGCTGCCGAGCCGTTTCGCGGTGCTGCCCCGGCGCGGCGACGGTACGCAGGTGCGCTGGTTCGAGGCCGCGCCCGGCTACATCTATCACACGGTCAACTCGTGGGAAGACGGCGACGAGATCGTCATGGTGGTCTGCCGTGTCTCCAAGCCGAGCCCGGTATCGGACCGCGCGAATCCGCTCGCCCAGCTGCTGGCCTACCTGCGCCCCGAGGCGAAACTGCACAAGTACCGCTTCAACCTGCGCACCGGCGCCACCATCGAAGAGCCGATGGACGACGTCAACACCGAGTTCCCGGCCATCGATCAGGGCGTCACCGGACAGCGCGGCCGCTGGTCCTATCAAATGCGGCTGTCCGTCGACAGCACAATGCTTTTCGACGCCGTGATCAAGTACGACCTGCGCACCGGCGCCAAGCAGACCCAACCGTTCGGCGACGGCTTCTTCGGCAGCGAGCTCACCGTGGTGCCACGCCCGGACGCACGCGACGAGGACGACGCCTGGCTGACGATGTTCGCGTTCAACAGCCACACCCAGCTCTCGGAGGTGTGGATCTACGACGCCGCGGACCTTTCCGCCGGACCGGCGTGCCGCCTCGGCCTGCCGACCCGTGTGCCCCTCGGTTTCCATGCCACCTGGGTCAGCGGTGAGCGGATGCGCGCGGCCGCGCATCCGGTCGGGTGAGCGGCGCCGACCGTCGGCTGAGCGTGAGCCTGCCGTATTGGCAGGATCGCGATCCGCTGGAGGCGCTCGCGGTCGCCGAAGCCGCCGAGAAGCTGGGCTATCACCGGCTGTGGATCGGCGAGATGGCGACCTTCGACGCCTTCGCGGTGGCGACCGCGATCGGACTGGCGCCTGGTCGAATTCCGCTGTGTCTCGGACCATTTGCCGTCGATGTCCGCAGTCCCGCCACCATCGCCATGGGTGTCGCGAGCGTGGCCGCACTCACCGGCCGGTCCGTCGATGTCGCCATCGGCAGCTCGAGCACGGTCGTCGTGAGCGGCTGGCACGGTCGCGAAAGGCGTCGCACCGCAGCGCATCTAGAAGACTCGGCACGGATCCTGCGGGGGCTGCTCGCGGGCGACAAGGTCGATTTCGCGGGGGAGGTGGAGCACACCAGCGGCTACCGGCTCCGGCTCGAGCCACCGCACTCGTCCATCACCGTGGCTGCGTTCGGTACGCGGGCCTTGGCCGCCGCTGCCCGCACCGCTGACCGTGTGGTGCTGAATCTGGTAACTCCGGAACAGGTTTCGCGGTGCGCCGAGCTAGTTCGAAAGGCGGCCGATGAGGCAGGCGTACAGAGCCCCGCGATCTCGGTGTGGGTTACCGCCGCTGCGGATCCGACAGCCGAGATGCTGGCGACTGTCCGCCGAGGTGTCGTGGGCTACCTGCGTGCACCGGGCTACGACGCCATGTTCGAGGAGGCGGGCTTCGGTGAGGTCGTGCATCTTGCCCACAGTGGCGCGCATCCACGCGACGTATTGGCGTCCGTGCCCGACGAATTGCCTGCTGCCGTAGGCATGTTCGGTGACGACGCCACCCTGATCCGCCGCCTCGACGCGTATCGCAGCGCGGGCGCCGACGAGATCGTTGTCGTACCAGCCACTTCGGCCGACGACCCGGCGGGCCACCACACGCTCGAAACCCTCGCGAGGATCGACCATGACTGACGCCTACATCTACGACGCGATCCGGCTACCCCGCGCCCGGGTCCGCAAAGCTGGCGGCACTCTCGCCGAGATTCCACCCTACGAGCTGTTCGGACAGTTGCTCATCGCGCTGGAAAGCCGGTCGCTCAGTGCGGATTCGGTAGATGACATCTTGGTCGGCATCAGCACGACGGTGGGGGAGCAGGGCGGAAACCTGGCCCGTGCGGCGGCGTTGTGGGCGGGCTGGCCGGACGGGGTGCCCGGTGCCGTGGTCTCACGGTTGTGCTGCTCCGGGCTCGACGCGGTCGAGGGTGCCGCGGCCCGGGTAGCCGCGGGCTATGCCGACGTGATCGTCGCCGGTGGAGTGGAGTCGATGTCCCGGGTGCCGATGCTGTCGGATCGACCCGCCATCGCCACGGACACCGACCTGGGCGAACGCACCGGGTTCGTGACGATCGGCGTATCCGCGGACCTCACCGCCGCCTCCTACAGCATCACCCGCGCCGAACTCGACGCCTACGCCGTGCGGTCACACCAGAGAGCAACCGCCGCACCGAGTTCCGACTCCGTGGTGCCGGTACGCAAAGGCGGCACGGTGCTCCTCGAAGCCGATGAAGGGGCTCGCGCCGACGCGAACAGCGACGCTTTCGCCGCGCTACCCGCCCTGTTCGGCGACGATCCCGCATGGGAGCGCGTCGCCCGCAGCCTACCGGGGTCACCGCACCCGGCAGACGGCCTGCACACGATCGCCACGGCACCACAACTCGCCGACGGCGCCTCTGCCGTAGTGATCGGCAGCCTCCGCGCGGCAAAGGTGCTCGGCCGCGAGCCGATCGCCAGGATCGTCGGCACCGCGCAGACCGCGGTGCGCTCGCCGCTGCTGACCGCCCCGGCCACGGCGGCACGGCTGGCACTGAGCCGAGCGGGCATCACCGCCGCCGACCTGGATGTGGTGGAAGCCAACGAATCCTTCGCTGTCACTCCGATTCTGCTCACCAGGGAACTGGGCCTCGACCAAGAACTGGTCAACCCGTCCGGCGGCGCCCTCGCGGTCGGCCATCCCCTCGGGGCGACCGGCGGCAACCTCATCGTCCAAGCGCTCGACGCACTCACCCGCACGGGCGGCGAACACGCGCTGATCACCATTCCCGCGGCCCTCGGTCTGGGCGCCGCGGTCGTGCTGCGACGTCTGAACTGAAGGAAAACCCATGGCCGAGTCGCCGATCACCGCAGCCGATGTCGCCACCGACACGTCCGTACGCACCTGCCACCCCGCGGACACGGTGCGCGAGTATCTCGATCGCGGGTGGTGGCAGCCGGAAACGCTGCCAGAGCTCTTTCAGGGCCGAGTCGACGCGGCACCGGACGCACCCGCCATCACCGATCCCGCCAACCTCGCCACACTGACCGGAGCAGGGCCGCAGACCCTGTCCTGGCGCGAACTCGACGAGCGCGCTACCGATCTTGCGGCAGTGCTGTACCGCAACGGAATCCGGCAAGGCGACACCGTCGCGATCCTGCTCCCGAACTCGATCGCGTTGACGGCCACCTACTTCGCGCTGTGGCGGCTCGGCGCGGTCGCCACACCCATGCCCGCCTCGTACCGCCGCCATGAGCTGTCCGGCATCGTCACCGCCGCCGACGCGACCGCGATCATCACCGCGGGTGAACTGTCCGGACGCGAACTCGCCTGCGAGGCACTGGAAGTGGCCGGCGACTCGCGCACCGTCTTCGCCTTCGGCCCCGATGTGCCCGACGATGCCATCGCCCTGGACGCCCCGGCGGATACCGCCGACCGAGAGCGGCTGCGCTTCTACGTTCGCGGACTGACGATTTCGGTGAACGACCGAGTCACCATCTGCTGGACCAGCGGCACCGAGGCCGCGCCCAAAGGGATTCCCCGATGCCACGGCGACTGGCTCGCCATGGCGTGGGGCGTGCAGGACGGCCTGCACCTCACCCCGGAGTCGGTGCTGCTCAACCCCTTTCCCATGGTCAACATGGCGGGCTTCGCGGCGTCGTTCCTCCCGTGGCTGCTCACCGGCGGCCACCTGGTGCAACATCAACCGCTGGACCTGCCGGTGTTCCTCGGCCAGATCGCGCGGCATCGGGTAACACACACCAGCATGCCGCCCGCGCTGCTGACGATGCTGCTGCACAACGAGAAGCTGCGCACCTCGGTCGACCTGTCCTCGCTGCAACGGGTCGGTTCCGGTGGTGCGCCGTTGCCGCCCAGCGTGGTTCGCGGCTGGCAGGACGAACTCGGCATCGAAGTGCTCAACTTCTTCGGCTCCAACGAAGGCGTGTGCCTGATGGGTACGCCCGTCGACATCCCCGATCCGATCACCCGTGCGCAGCATCTGCCGCGCTACGGCGCGCCGGGTGTCCGCTGGGCCACGAGGCTCGCCGAGAGCACGCGGGTCAAGCTCGTCGACGTCACCACCGGCGCGACGGTCACGGAAGTCGTTGGGGCAGGGGAACTCCGGCTCGCGGGTCCCGCCGTGTTCGGCGGCTACCTGCCCGGCACCGCGACGGCCGAACCGTTCGACGAGGACGGGTTCCTGTGCAGCGGAGACGTATTCGAGCTGTGCGGCGCGGACGGCCGATATCTGCGTTTCGTCGACCGGATCAAGGAGATCATCATCCGCGGCGGCATGAACATCGCCCCGGCCGAGATCGAGGGACTGCTCGCCGACGCTCCCGGCGTCGCCGACGTCGCGGTGGTCGGCTACCCGGACCTGGTCCTCGGCGAAAAGTGTTGTGCCTTCGTTGTTCCCGCGCCCGGCGCAACTGTCACGTTGGACGGCCTCATCGAGCATCTGCGCGCCCGCGAGGTGGCGTCGTTCAAATTGCCAGAGCGGCTGGAGGTCGTCGAAACCCTGCCCCGCAACCCCGTCGGCAAGCTGCTCCGCCGCGAACTTCGAGCGGCGCTGACCGGCGACCGATCGTGACCGACAACAGGCCCACGACGCGCTGACGCCGTCCACCCACGACAACAGGAGTTCCCATGTCCACCACCACCATTCACCTACTCGGCGGCAGCCAAACCGATTTCGCCGTCAACTGGCACCGCGAAGGCAAGGGATTCGACGTACTGGTCGGTGCGGTAGTGGGTGCGACCCTCGCCGCGGCCAACATCGCGTCGGATGAGATCGGCGTGATCCACGTCGGCAACGCCTTCGGCCAGTTGTTCACCGGCCAAGCCCAACTCGGCGGCATGCCCGCCACGATCATCCCGGAACTCTGGGGCATCCCGTCCGGCAGGCACGAAGCCGCCTGTGCCTCCGGCAGTATGGCGCTGCTCGCCGCGATGGCGGATCTGGAATCGGGTCGCTACGACTGCGCGCTGGTGATCGGCGCGGAGCTGGAGAAGACCGTCCCGGGCGACGAGGCCGCCGGATATCTCGGTTCCGCCGCCTGGGTCGGCCACGAGGCCCAGGACACGAAGTTCGTGTGGCCCACCATGTTCGCCGAACTCGCCGACGAATACGACCGCCGCTACGGGCTCGACGACACCTACCTGCGCGCGATCAGCGAGCTGAACATCACCAACGCGCGCACCAACCCGCTTGCGCAGACCCGGAATTGGACGTTCACCCCGGACAGCTTCGGCGACGACGACACCGCCAACCCGCCGATGGTCGGCCGCCTGCGCCGTCAGGATTGCAGTCCGATGACCGACGGCGCCGCCGCGGTGATCCTGGTGTCGGATCGATTCTTGGCGCGGCGCAACGACTTACGGCCAGAGGAGCACGCGGTGGTCAGCGGCTGGGGTCATCGCACCGTAGGCCTGTCGATGGCGCAGAAGTTGCGCGCCTCCGCCGACGATCAGTACGTGTTTCCCCATGTGCGCCAAACGATGCTCGACGCACTGGCGCGTGCCGGACTACCTGACATCGACGCGGTAGACGGCATCGAGGTGCACGATTGCTTCTCCATGTCCGAGTACATGGCGATAGATCATCTCGGCATCACCGGTCCCGGCGAGAGCTGGAAAGCCGTGGCGGGCGGCGATATAGCGCGCGACGGCCGGTTGCCGGTCAACCCCGGCGGCGGATTGATCGGTGGTGGTCATCCTGTTGGTGCGACTGGTGTACGAATGGTACTCGATGCCTACAAACAGGTCACCGGACAAGCAGGAGCTTACCAAGTGCCGGACGCACGCCGGTTCGCCACCCTCAACCTGGGCGGGAGCGCCACGACCGCAGCGAGTTTCATCGTGGCGAGTCAGACGAAACGGTCATAGTGAAGTCGGGTTGTTCCTGATCTTGCCGTATTCGCCCACGGTGCAAAGACACTCGGCGACCGCCCGCTACTTTGCGGTTGCGGATCGTCCTACCTGTTCTATGATCATCCAGGAAACGCGGTCGCGGCACGCCGCATTCTCCTGGCAAATCGACGGTTTTCGCTGGCAACGGTGCGTCGACGGCGAATGCGATGTAGCCTTCCCACGCGTGATCACTTGTCTGCCATCGAATCTCCTCTTGGAGCCGAAATGACCATCCAGCATCCCATTGAGGACGAGGTCACACAGCTGGCGCGGCGGGTCGAGAAGGCCCGTGGCCGGCTGGCATACCAATTCGATCCCGCGCTGACCGAAGCGCTCTCCGAGGATGAGCTGCTAGCGGAACGTGAGCTTGCCGAGAAGATTCGCGGGCAAGACCGTGGTCAGCGCTGGAAAGAGGCTCAAGCCGCCGCGGGAGCGGCCGACCGCGCCAGGCAGACCACCGAAGCGATCGAGAAGGCCGACATGCGAGATCTACTGGTGGCCCGCAAGGCAATTGCTGCCCAGCGCCGTGAGTCGAGCCCGCATGCCAAACTGGCCTCCCTATATCGGCACCGCGCCTGGTCACTGCGCGCGCTGGCCGGCGTCGTCGCAGCGGGCATGCTGTGGTCCGCGGTCAACGTCCAGCACAACATCGCGCCCGGCGGTCCCGGTGACCCGCTGTACTGGTTCAGCTATCTGCTGGAAGGCATGATCAGCGTCTGCCTGATCATCATCATGATCGGCACCAACAAGGTGGCCGAGTGGGGTGTCGTAGACAACCGCAAGCAGGTGGTGGCCGCCGAGGTCGCCCTGCTCGGACTGACCGTCACCCTCAACACGTATCCGTACCTGCGCGCCGAGCATTGGTACGACGCCGCCGTGCACGCCGTCGCGCCGGTGATGATCGGCGTCTCGCTGCTCATCCACGACGCCGCCAGCGCGCGCTACGGCCTCGCCATCCACCGCGCCACCGACCAGGTCCGGGATCTGCCCGACCCGGCCGAGCAGATCCGGCGCACCCTGCCCACACTCGCCAGCTACCGGATGCGCCGTCCGGCGGCCGCGGAGATGATGGCGTCCAACGCGTTCGCCGAACTAACCGTCGAGGCCGAGCCGGACCCGCTCGCGGAATTGAACGCGGCACCGGTCGGCATCGTCGATCCCGAGATCGAGGACGCACCCACCGTCCTGATCGCGGACGAGGACGACACGGCCCCCGAGCCTCCGGCGCCGACCCGGTCCGCGTTCCGTTCGGCGGCCCCGGCGCCGTCGGCGAAGGTCGTGGCCGCCGCGACCCTCGGCAGCGACCTCACGGACGTCACGGCCGAGACCCGGCCGGTGGCGAAGTCCGAAAACGGCTCCGCCCTCAGCACTTCCAAGCCGGTCCAAGCTGACGAGCCGGTCGCGAAGAGCACGTCGAGCACTCCGGTGAACGGCGAAAAGCGCAACGGGGTAGACAGCAAGCCGATCACCGCGGTGAACGGCTCCAGCGCGCCGGCCAAGCCCGCCACCCCGGCGGCCACCAAGCCGGTCGTCGCCGCGGCGGCCCCGAAGCCGGCCACGCCGACCAAGGTCGCCGCGCAGCAGCCCGCCCCGGCCAAGCCGAACAAGCCCGCCTCGGAGAAGGTCACCGCGACATCCGCAGACCGGCCGTCCGCGAGCGCCGCCGCAAGCGCCACGACCGCCGCCATCAAGCGGCAGCCCGTCGCGGCCGACGAAAAGGCGACCACCTCAACCGATCCCAAGGCCGCCAAGGAAACTCCGGCCACCCCGGAGATCCACGACACCGGCCAGTTCCGCATCGCCGAGATCCTCGAACAGGAACTCGCCGAACTGCAGGCGGCCCGGCGCCGCGCCCGGACCAGCCGCAAGACGTCCACCCCCGCCGCCGGACGCGACCGCTAACCGAACCGGTTCAGCCTGCTGCGGACCTAGACCGTCTGCCGCAGCGCGTCCAACAGCCAGTAGTGCACGGCGCCCACCGTGGTCTCCGTGCCGGTGATATCGGCGGTGAGGCGCCAGAAGCGCCGTAGCCGAGGATCGGTATCCGTCGTGCCGGTGGTCAGTAGCTCGCGCCGGAAACCGGGTGTGTCCCGTTCGTGCCTGGCCGCCGCGTGGGCATGCACGTATCGGTCGAGTTCGGCTCCCGGATGGGGGTTTTCGTGGGCGGCCACCAGCGGCGCCGCGCCCTCGAACGCGTCGGCGACCGACATCACGAACTGCAGACGATCGCTGATCTGGTCGCGATCCGATCGCCAAATCTGATGCGTCATCGCCGTTTTGACGCGCGGGTCGCTGGTGAGGGTGGTGAGCTCGGCGCAGGCGACGACCTGCGCGGGTGCGGGCTCGCTCGGCAGTGGCGGCACGTTCATGTCGATGAACGAATCGAACTCCTCCCGCGGTAACGGCAGCAGGATGGGCCGCCAGAACGCGACAACACTGTCCAGCACCGCGCTCCGATCATGCACCGCGGCAAGCAGTTCCAGCAGCCCGGCGCGCTCCTCGGCCGGCGCGCTCTCGATGGCGCACAGTGCCGCGCGCCGCCAGTGCAGCGCGTCGAGTTCGGCATCGAGCGCGGCGCGTTCGGCGGCGGCCGCCTCGCTGATCGACTCGCTACCGTCCAGCACGCGCACGATCGCGGGCAGCGGCAAACCCATGGCCCGCAACCGGCGCACCAGCAGCAGCCGTTCGACCGCGTCGGCAGCGAACACCCGATGTCGGCCGCCGGTCCGGTGATACTCCAGAATCCCGCTGTCGCAGTAGAACCGGATCGTCCGGACGGGCACGCCGGTGCGCCGCGCCAGCTCGCCGATGCTCACCGCGACATGAAGTGTGTCCTCGGTCACAACAGCTTGCACCTCCACTCGGGTGGAGTTCTTACGGTAATGGAACTTCGAACGAGAGGGTCGAGCTATGAACCACATCGAATCCATGACCACCGAGGAGATCTGGTGCGCGGTCGCCGCCGAGCGCCAGAGCATGGCCGACCTGCTCGCCGACCACGCCGAGTCCGACTGGAATCACCAATCGCTCTGCGCGGATTGGCGAGTCCGTGATGTGGTCGCACATGTCGTGTTGTGCACGCGCGCGAACCTCGGCTGGATACTGGTCAACCTGATCCGGGCCGGCGGCAGCGTGCACGGCGCGTTGCGGGACACCGCAATTCGGCACGCCGACCGTGTCAGTACTCGGCAGCTGCACACGGAGCTACGCGCCAGCGTGCCCTCACGATTCTTCCCGATCGGCACGGTCCCCACCGACCGGTTGCTGGACATGCTCGTACACGTCCAGGACATCGCGATACCGCTCGGCATCGTCCGCGAGACGCCGTCTGTGCCTGCCCGATCGGCGCTGGGGCGGGTATGGGCGAGGGGCGAACAGTTCGGCATCGACGAGCGGTTGGCGGGCTATCGCCTCGTGGCGACCGACATCGACTGGTCGGCCGGCGACGGCCTGCTCGTCGAGGGAACCGCGGGCGCGCTACTGCTGCTCGCGACCGGACGTTCCGCGGCGGCCTCGCAGCTGACCGGTCCAGGCGCGGCCACACTGGCCGCGACCCTGATCGCGAACCAGGCGTGAATCGCGGCGATGCCGGATCGTTCAGGGACGCGGTGTGTGCTCCGCGGCGAGAGCTTGTTCGGCGGCCGTACGCAGCTCCGCGAGCCGCGCCCGCTCCTCGGGGGTGTAGTCGCGCGTCTGGTCGTCGAGCACGCAGACGGTGCCGTATACGCTGCCGTCCGGATTGTGCAGCGCCAGCCCGAGGTAGTTGACCAGTCCGAACTCCACCTCGTCCTCGTTGCCCGCGAAATCCGGGTCCGCGCGCGAGTCACGCACGAAGAGTTCGGCGTCGTTGTCGACGACCCGCTCGCAGTACAGCTCCTGCGCGTCCGCGAAGGCGGCACCCTTCTTGCCCTCGGCACCGACCGTGTAGTGCACCTCCGCCGCACCGGCCGTCGCCTCGACCGCCATATGAGTCGGCGTCGACCGCATCACCAGGACCGACCGCACGTCGAGATCGGCCGCCGTCTGCGCGAGCAGTGATTCGATCGGCCGGAACTGCGCACTGCTGTCGGACATGACGACCTCTCTCGGCACGAGACACACGGGACAAGTCGTCCCACTCTCCTCGGCGAACCGGCTACTCGCCAGGATTGCGTTCACGCTGCGACAAACCACTGCGGTCGGCCGGGCGCGGCAATCCTCAGGCGACGATCTGGGTATACGCGGCGCGGATGTGCGACTCGGCGTCGGTCAGATAGTCGGCGAGCATCTTCTCCGCCTCGGTGGAGCGCCCGTCGACCATTGCCTCGTAGATCTCGTGGTTGCGAGTCAGGTAGGGCTCGTGGAACGTCAGCGGATCGGCCATTACGTGGAAGACCAGTCGCAACTCGTTCCACACGCTCGACATCATCTGATCCAGCCGCCTGCTGCGATTGAGCGCGGCGATGGCCTTGTGGAAGTCGATGTCGGCCGTGCCGACCCCGGTCCAATCCTGTTCCGCCGCACAGGCATCGGCGCGCGCCAGGGCGGCGGCGAGCTCGGCCGGTTGCTGCGCGGCCCGGTCGAATCCGTGCACCGCCGCGCCCTCGACGACCCGGCGGCACTGGTAGAGCTCTGTGACATCGTCGGAGGTGGGGATGCGTACGAACGCGCCGCGGTTGAGCTCGTGGGTGACCAGGCGTTCCTCGATCAACGAGCGGAACGCTTCCCGCAGCGTATTGCGCGAAACACCCAGCGCCGCACAGATATCGGGTTCGGACAACCGCGTGCCGGGCAGCAGCGAGCCGTCGAGGATGCTCGCGCGCACGATGTCGGCGGTCTGCGAGCTGCGACTGGAGCGGGCCAGCAGACCCTTGTGTTCGGAAAGTGCCGTGTAGACGGGATCGGGCCGATCTACCGGTGTTGTCATCAAACCTCCGCGGACCAGTGGCTTTGCCGTTCGAGCATAACTCAGGGATCGAACTGCCAGCCGACGATCCGACTTTAGGATTGCAGAATCGTTCAACGATCCGTACTCTACTGTGACGTACGTCGCTCTCCTGAGCTCGAGCATTGCGAGGCAGCCATGAGCCTTTCCACAGACCTCCCGGTGGATCCGGCCGAGAAATCACCACCGTTCGACTGGTTCCGAACGCTGAGCGCCAAAGGCAAGAAGGCCTTCCTCGGCGCGTTCGGCGGATATGGCTTGGACGCCTACGACTTCCAGGTGCTACCGCTGGCGCTGGGCGCCATTTCGTCGTACTTCGTGATCAGCTCGGGCAAGGCCGGTCTGCTCACCACGGTGACGCTGCTGGTGTCCGCGCTCGGCGGCGCGCTGGCGGGTGTGCTCGCCGACAAGATCGGCCGGGTGCGCACCCTCCAGCTCACCGTCGCGACCTACACCCTGTTCACGGTGCTGTGCGGCTTCGCGCCCAATTTCGAGACGCTGCTTGTCTTCCGGGCCTTCCAGGGTCTCGGCTTCGGCGGTGAATGGGCGGCGGGCGCGATCCTGGTCGCCGAGTACGCGCAGACCAAGTATCGAGGCCGAACGGTCGCCTATGTGCAGAGCGCCTGGGCGGTCGGCTGGGGTTTGGCAGTTCTGGTCTACACCTTGGTCTTCCAGTTCGTCAGCGAGGATCTGGCCTGGCGGGTGTTGTTCTGGACCGGTGCGCTGCCCGCATTGCTGATCATCTGGGTGCGCCGCAATCTGACCGACTCCGAGACCGTCACCCAGCGGCGTGAATCGGCGGGCAAGCGGGCGGGCTCGTTCGCGTCGATCTTCCGGCGGGACCTGGTTCGGACGACGCTGTTCGCCTCGCTGCTGGCCACCGGTGTGCAGGGCGGTTACTACACCCTCGCCACCTGGCTGCCGACCTATCTGAAGAAGAGCCGACACCTGAATGTCGTTGGTACCGGCGGATATCTGTTCCTCTTGATCGGTGGCGCGTTCCTCGGGTACGTCACCGGCGGCATCCTCGCCGATCGGATCGGCCGCAAACGCACCATCCAACTCTTCGCCGTATTGTCGGTCGCCTTCATGGTCGCCTACATCCAGGTTCCGGAGGGGGCGAACACCACGGTGCTGATCCTCGGCTTCCCGCTCGGATTCTGTACCGCGGCAATCTTCTCCAGCTTCGGCTCCTTCCTCTCCGAGCTGTACCCGACCGCGTCCCGCGGTACCGGACAGGGCTTCACCTACAACTTCGGCCGCGGCGTCGGCGCGATATTCCCCACTGTCGTCGGGTTTCTGGCCTCCACGACGCTGGGTCTGGCCGGTGCCATGATGTTCGGCGCCTTCGGCTATGTCCTCGCCGTGATCGCACTGTTCGGCCTGCCGGAGACCCGCGGCCGCGAATTAGCCTGAAGGAGGGTCGATGTCCGCGATCAGCGTGCCGAGGGCACCGCTTCGAATACTGCCCGCGGGGGACCGGTCGGTGCTCGTCGCACCCGACGAGCACGAAGACCTGGTCGCGTTCATCGACCTGCTCCGGCGCGAATTGCCCGCAGGCGTGCACGATGTGCTGCCCGCCGCGCAGACAGTCCTGGTCACCATGACCGATGCCGCGGACAGCCGGGCCGTCGAAGAGCAACTGCGGCAACTGTTTCGGAGTACGCAGGGCGCCGGATCGGCTCAGCCGGAACCGGACGCGGTGCGCACCATTCCGGTCCGTTACGACGGGCCGGATCTGGAAAGCGTTGCGGCACAGTTGGGTATCTCGGTCCGTGAGCTGATCGCCGTGCACACCCGGGCGGTCTGGCGGTGTTCCTTCATCGGATTCGCGCCGGGCTTCGGCTATCTCGAGACCGCCGAGCACGGGTTGGCCGTACCGCGCCGCGCGGAGTCACGGACCTCGGTGCCCGCGGGCTCGGTGGCCTTGGCCGACGGATACAGCGCCGTCTATCCTCGACGTTCGCCCGGCGGCTGGCAGCTCATCGGCACCACCGATGTGCCGATGTGGGATCTCGACCGCGCCGAGCCGTCGCTGCTGTGCCCGGGCACCCGGGTCCGATTCACCGAGGAGGCGATGGGATGAGCGCGACGCGACGCGCGGTGTTGCGGGTCCTGAATGCGGGCCCGTTGAGCACCATTCAGGACCTCGGCAGACCCGGCTGGTTCTCGGTCGGCGTCGGCGTCTCCGGTGCGGCCGATCGAAGTTCGCTGAAGCTGGCGAATCGATTGGTCGGTAACCCCGAGGATGCCGCGGGCATCGAAACCTTGCTCGGCGGACTGGAACTCGTCGCCGAGGCGCCGGTGCTGCTCGCGGTGACCGGTGCCGACGCGCCGATCACCGTGGACGGTGTCGCCGAGGCCAACGCATCGGTTCTCGCCTTGCGCACCGGGCAGCGATTGAAGCTCGGCATGGCCGCCGCCGGGCTGCGCGCGTACGTCGGCGTGCGCGGCGGCCTGGCCGTCGACGAGGTGCTCGGCTCCCGCAGCAGGGACACCCTCGCCGGACTCGGGCCGGAGCCACTGACCGAGGGGGCGGAGCTCACCGCGGGCGCGGCGGACGGGTACCCGTGGCCGAATGTCGCTGTGGCGCCGGTCCGTTCGGTGAATTCGGGTTCTGTCACCGTCCGAGTGCTGCTCGGTCCGCGGGACGACTGGTTCAGCAATCCGCGATCGCTGTTCGCCGGTGTCTGGGAGATGACCGACCGGGCCGATCGAGTCGGCGTCCGGTTGGCCCGCGTCGGCGACGAGGCACCGCTGACCCGGATCAACGACAAGGAACTGCCGACCGAGGGAATGCCGCTCGGTGCGATCCAGGTGCAGCCGAGCGGTGAACCGGTGGTGTTCCTCGCCGATCACCCCATTACCGGCGGCTACCCGGTGATCGGGACCGTCGTCACGGCCGACGTCGACCTGCTCGCGCAGTTGCGGCCGGGCCAGCACCTGCGGTTTCGTCCGGCATCGACGTAACCGATCTTGTGCAGTTTGCACAGTGGTAGCGGGCGAACCCTGGTTGGTTGCGTAGTGACACATCTGCGCGCCGTCGTGTGAACTGATACCTCTTTCGGTCCGTCGGGCGCTCGATGGTGTCCCGGTTGGCGGTCGCTGTGACCAGCGACTTCTGGCTTCGATATCAGCTCCGCCTGAGAGGTACCCCGGTAGTGATCCGTGTTTGTCGTGCCATATTCGCAGTAGGTTTCACGCTCGCTGTTTCGCTCGCCGTCGCCGCACCGGCGACCGCCGGGCCGGACTTGCCGCACACCGGCCAGGGCGGCACCCAACCCGCCTGGCCGGTGCGGCCCGATGAGAACCAACTTCCGCCGCTACCGCGCGAAACGGATATCTACTCGGTCATCCCCGTCCCCATGCCCGCCGACGACCGGTGGTACGACGACCCGGCCGATCTGGACCGCTACGCCAACGGTGACGTGATCCGCAAGCGCGTGGTGACCAGCTATCTGCTCGCGGTGCCGTGGCCGCCGGTGCACACCGAGCAGATCCTGTACCGCAGCACCGACAGTCGCGACCGGCCGACTGTCACCGCGACCACCGTGATGATTCCGGGTATTCCGTGGCTCGGTCCGAGCTCGCGCCCGGTGATCTCCTATCAGGAGGCGATCGACGGTCTGGACCCGGCGTGCAACCCATCGCACACCGTGCGCGCGGGCACGATGAAGGAAACCCAGCTGCTGCTCCAGTTCCTCGGCGAGGGCATGGCGGTCTCGGTCCCCGACTTCAACGGCAAGACCGACACCACACTCGCGCCGAGCGAAGGGCGGATGGTGCTCGACGGTGTCCGTGCGGCCCGGCGCGCCGACCTGGGCTTGGCCGATTCGCCGGTCGGGCTGTGGGGATACTCCGGCGGCGGCAGCGCCACCGGCTGGGCGGCCGAACTACATCGGACCTACGCCCCGGAACTGCCGATCAAGGGCAGCGCGCAGGGCGGCGTCCCCGGCGACAAACACGCGATGACGATGTTCGCCATGGACGCCGGCCCCGGTATCGCCGGGCAGGCCGATTTCGTCGGCTGGATCTGGCTCATCGGATTGTCCAGGGAATACCCGGATCTGCTGCCCCTCGACAAGTTTCTCACCCCGGACGGCATGACCATGGTCGGCGACATCGAACACCGATGCCTCTACACCGCGGCCGCCACCGGCGCATGGCGGCCGTTGAAGAACTACCTGAAGGACAAGCAGGCGTTCCTCGACCCCGACATCCAAAACGTCCTGCACCGAGACAGTCTCGGCTACGGCGGCACCCCGGATATCCCGGTGGCGATGTGGCACTCGATGACCGATCCGATCATCCCCATCGCCGCCATCGAGCCTGTCGTGCAACGCTACTGCGCCGCGGGTGCGAACCTCCGCTTCTTCAGAGTCCCTGCGTCAGAACATATTTCGGCCGAGTTGATCGGCTACGAACCGTCGTTGCTGTGGCTGACCGCCGTCTTGGCGGGTGCCGACCCCGGCCCGACCACCTGCTGAGCACACGTCGCCGGGCGTAGTACCGCCCCGGGAGTGGGGCCGGACGGCAGGAAGCCGGAGGTGATGAACTCCCGGATGTAGGCGTCGAGTGCGGCTTCGGTGATCGGCGGGCAGGCGATGCCGGTGTCGGCGAGTGCGGTGCGGGTGTGTGCGTCGCCCCAGTCGAGGTTTGCCATGCCGAGGTAGTTCGTGCTCAGCAGGGCGGCGCGGACGAGGGAATCGTCGCCTGCGGCATTGCGGCGATGGGATTCCTCGGCGAGGGCGGCACGGACGGTGTCCAGCGAGGCGATGGTCACGGGGAGGCTGTGATAGCGCAGGCAGGTGAAGATGTCGCCGACCGTCACCGTGGTCTTGTTGACCAGGTGGTACACGGATTCCGGCCGGGGGTGGGTGGCGAGTTCGACGATGGCGCGGGCCACGTAGGTCACCGGGACGAGGGAGACGGTGGCGTCGCCGACGTCCGGTGCCAGGCCGAGGATCGCGGCGGCGCGGATCATGTTCCAGAACGAATCGTCGGCACTGTTCACGCCGACTTTCGGGTCGCCGCAAATGGTTCCGGGGCGGTAGATGCCGATCGGGACGCCGCGTTCGCCCGCCTGCCGGACCAGTTCCTCGGCGGCCCACTTGGAGGTGACGTAGCCGTTGTCGGTCAGCTCGTCGGCTTGCAGACGGGCGTTCTCTTCGATGGCTCCCGGTGCTGCCGTGGTGGAGACGGTGGTGCCGAGGGTGGACACGAAATGCACCGGCTTGAGCCGCCGTGTTGTCGCGAGCCGCAACACATCTCGGGTTCCCTCGACATTGGCCGCGCGTAGTCGTTCGTACGGATCGATGTGATTGACGCGGGCACCGTTGTGCAGGATCACGTCGACGTTGTCGGCGAGGTGGTGGTAGTCGGTGTCGGAGAGTCCTAGTCGTGGTGCGGCGAGATCGCCTGGGACAGCGACGATCCGAGCCGCAGTAGCGTCGTCCCACAGTCGGTAGCGGTGCAGCGCCTGCCGAATCCGATCGGCGCCCTGCGCCGCGGTATCGGCGCGGACCAGGCACGCCACCTGTGCGTCGGTGCGGTCCAACAGTTCTCGGAGCAGATGGGCGCCGAGGAAGCCGGTCGCGCCGGTCAGCAGCACTTCCCGGCGTGGCCCGTAGTACGCGGGCCGGCAGCCGCGGCCATCGATGTCTTGGTCCAACACGGCATCCTCGGCCGGGGTCGGAGCGTGCGTCTGCTCTGCGGTCCCGGTGAGGTGTGCCGCGAGCCCGCGCACCGTGGGCGTGGTGAGCAGCGCCGACATCGGCACGGCGAGTTCGAGCTTGGCCGAAAGCCGTTGATGCAGCGTGAAAGCCATCAGGGAGGATCCGCCGAGCTCGAAGAAGTCGTCGGTCACCCCGATCGGGGATACACCGAGCACTTCGGCGAATACGTCGGCGATCGCCTGCTCCAGCTCGGTCGACGGCGCGATGCCGCCTCGGGAGGCGAATACCGGCTGGGGGAGTGCCGCTCGGTCGAGCTTGCCGCTGGTGTTGACCGGCAGCGCATCGAGCACCAACACCGCCGACGGCACCATGTACGCAGGCAACGCATGAGAGACCAACTGACGCAGCGCATTATGATCTACCGCGGCGCCGGGAGCCGCGACGACGTAGCCGACCAGCCGGTCGCCGCCATCGGACGGTTTCACCGCGACTGCCGCCTGCCCGACCGCCGGATCGGCGAGCAGTGCGGTTTCGATATCGCCGAGTTCGATGCGGTGCCCGCGTACCTTCACCTGGAAGTCGCTGCGCCCGAGGTATTCCAAGGTCCCGCGCGTGCTCCAGCGCACCAGATCCCCGGTCCGATACATCCGCGCACCGCGATCGGCCGGATTCGCGACGAAGCGTCCGGCGGTGAGCCCGGACGCGCCGTGATAGCCACGCGCGAGTTGGACTCCGGCCAAATACAGTTCACCGACCGCACCCACCGGCACCGACCGCAGCCGGGCGTCGAGCACGAAGGCTCGCGAATTCCATTCCGGCACACCGATCGGCATCGTGGCGGCTGGATCGGCCGGGTCGAAACGGTGCTCGGTGATGCTGACCGCGGCCTCGGTCGGGCCGTACAGGTTGTGCACCTCGGCGCGGCTGATCGCGTCGAATGCCCGTGCGGTCTCCGGCGCGAGCGCCTCGCCGATGACGAAAACGGCTCGCAGTGAGGACACTTCGGCAGCCGTGGCGTGACCGGCGAACGTCGTCAGCATGGTGGGCACGAAATCGGTCAGGGTGACCCGGTGTGTGGCGATCAACCCGCACAGCGCCGCCGGATCCCGATGCTCGTCCGGTCCGGCCAGCACCATCCGCGCACCCGCACGCAGCGGCAGGAAGTACCCCCACAGCGACACGTCGAAGGTCGCCGGAGTCTTCTGTAGATAGGTGTCCGCGGCATCGACCCCGTACTGGTGCTGCATCCAATCGAGCTGGTTGACGATCGCCTCGTGGCTGACCACAACACCTTTCGGACGTCCGGTCGATCCGGAGGTGTAGATGACGTACGCGGGGTGGTCGCCGCGCAGCGGCATCCGCCGCTCGTCCTGGTGCACGGGTGCGGGGTCCAGTTGCGTCAGATCCAGGGTGTCGACGGCATGCGCCGCGGTCACCGTGAACGCGTCGGCGGTCGTGGTCAACACGCATTGCGGCACTGCGGAATCCAGCACGTAGCCGATCCGTTCGGCCGGGTGGTCCGGATCGATGGGCACCCACGCGCCGCCCGCCTCGGCGATCGCGCACAGGGCGACGACCTGATCGATGGATCGGCGCATGGCCACCGCCACGACGGTCTCCGGGCCGACGCCTTGCCCGATCAGCCACCGCGCCAACCGGTTACACCTGTCCTGCAACTGCGCGTAGGTCAGCGTGGCCGATCCGAAGACCAACGCGACGGCATCCGGCGTGGCCGCGGCATTGCGCTGTAAGGCCGCGCCGAGCGTTTCGGGCGCAACCGCGTGATCGGCTCCGGCCGACCAGGCTTCGATCCGCCGCCGCTCGTCCGGATGCACCATATCGATGTCACCGACGGCGCCGGCCGGATCGGCGGCCACCTGATGCAGCACACGGATATAGGAATCGAGGAACCGCAGCACCGTCGGCTCGTCGAAAAGGTCCGTGGCATAACTGAACCGGATGATGATCTGGCCCGGTGTCCCGTCGGCGGCATGCTCGTCCACCACCGCGATATGCAGATCGGTCTTCGCGGTGCGCGTGTCGATGTCGAGCCCGGAGAAGGTCAGGCCGGGCAGTTCCAGGCTGGCCTTGCCGAAGTTCTGGAACGCGAAACCGACCTGGTACAGCGGATGCCGCCCCGGCGACCGCACCGGATTGACCGCGTCGACGACGTGCTCGAACGGCACCTCGGAGTGGGCGAAGTTCACCAGATCCCGGTCCCTGGTCCGGTCGAGCAGCCCGGCGAAGCTCTCGCCGAGGTCGATCCGGGTCCGCGACACCGTCGTATTGACGAACATGCCGACGAGGTCATCGAGGGCGGCTTCGGCGCGATTGGTCATGGGCACGCCGATGGCGACGTCGGTGCTGCCGGACAGCCGGGACAGCAGGACGGCCAACGCCGACCGCATCACCATGAACAGCGTGGCCTTGTGTTCGCGTGCGACGGCGAGCAATTCGCGGTGCAGGCTGGCGGGCACCGGCCGCTGAGTGGCCGCGCCGCGCAACGAGGCGGTGCTCGGTCGTGGGCGGTCGGTCGGCAGGTCGAGCTCGTCCGGCAGTCCGGCCAGCTCTGTGGTCCAGTAGGAAAGCTGTTGGGCCAGCATCGAATCCGGGTCGTCGCGGGAGCCGAGCAGCTCCTGCTGCCACAGCGCGTAGTCGGCGTACTGGATGTCGAGCGGCCGCCACGTCGGGGCCGTGCCCGCGGAGCGTGCGGTGTAGGCGATGGCGATATCGCGGGCCAACGGTGCCAGCGAGGAGCCGTCGGCACAGATATGGTGCACCGCGCACACCAGCACGTATTGGTCGGCCATCCGCAGCAGCCGAACGCGCAGCGGCACTTCGGTCGACACGTCGAAACCGCGCCAGAGAATGGCCCGGATGCGTTCGGCCACCATGTCGGAGGTCGCCGTCAGCATCTCTTCGACGGCGAAATCGGCGACGACAGTGGCTGTTTCGAGCGCCTGCTGTCGCGGACCGGTGGCGTCGGCGGGATACAGCGTGCGCAGAATCTCGTGGCGCGCAACGGTATCGGTGAAGGCCGCGCGCAACACGGTGACATCGAGGTCACCGGCCATGTTCAAGGCGAAGCCGATATTGTCCACCGACGATTCCGGGTCGAACTGATTACGCAGCCAGAACCGCAGCTGGGCGGGAGACAGCGGCACCCGTTCCGGCCGCGACCTGGCCAGCAGCGCCGGTCGGCCCTTGTCGAACCGTTGCGCCTGAATGGCCTTCGCCAACGCCGCGACGGTCGGATGATCGAACAGCAGCCGGGTCGGGATCTGCGCCTGCCACGTCTCGCTCAGCCGCGCCGCAACCTGGGTGGCGAGCAGTGAATTACCGCCCGAGGCAAAGAAATCGGAGTCCGCCCCCACCTGATCGTGACCCAGCACCCGGGCGAACACCTCGGCGACCAGCTCCTCGCCGGGCCCGGACAGCGACCGGCACACGAGCTGATCGACCGCGCGGACGCGCAGCGCCGCCCGATCCGCCTTGCCGGTAGGCGTCAGTGGAATGCGGTCGACCACGGTGATCGAGGTGGGCAGCATGTACTGCGGCAGCTGCCGGGCCAGCGCGTTCGCCAGCTCGGTCGCGTCGATTAGCCAACCCGGTTCGGGCTGCACGTAGGCCGCCAGTGCCGTCTCACCCGCCGCGGTCTTGCGGTCGACGGTGACCGCCGAGCGCACCCCCGCCTGCCGGGCCAGCACCGATTCGATCTCACCGAGCTCGATGCGGAAGCCACGGACCTTGACCTGATCGTCGGTGCGACCCAGGTATTCGAGATCGCCATCGGTGCCGCGCCGGACGATGTCACCGGTGCGATACATCCGCGTGCCCGGCGCACCGTGCGGGTCGGCCAGAAAACGCTGTGCCGTAAGGACGGAACGCGCTTGATAGCCACGGGCCAGTCCCGCACCGGAGACGTACAACTCGCCCGCGGTGCCGACGCCGACCGGACGCAGTCGCTTGTCGAGCACTCGACAGTTCATCCCCGACAGCGCCGAGCCGATGGTCACCGGCAGATCCGGTGACAACGGCGAACTGATGGCCACCATGATGGTGGTCTCGGTCGGGCCGTAACCGTTGAAGAATCGGCGACCGGGCGCCGCCCAGCGGCGAACCAGTGGCGCAGGACAGGTTTCGCCGCCGACGATGACCACGCGCAGCAGGTCGAGCCCGGTCGGCTCGAGCGAGGCCAGGGCCGACGGCGTCAGGAAGGCATGGCTGATCTCGTGTCGCGCGATCACGCTCGCCAGCTCCGCGCCGCCGTAGACCGTCGGCGGCGCGATCACCATGGTGGCGGACGCACCGACGGCGAGCAGCAGCTCGAGCACCGACGCATCGAAGCTCGGCGACGCGAAATGCAGAGTGCGCGCGGCCGGAGTGAGTGTGTACCTGGCGATCTGCTCGGCACAGAACGCGGCGATACCGGCGTGGGTGACCGCGACACCCTTCGGGCGACCAGTCGAGCCGGAGGTGTAGATCAGGTACGCCGCGTTCGAAATGCGAAGCAGCGCAGGGCGATCGAGATATGAGATGGGAGTGGCCGACTCCGCTGAAGTCCGCGCGGCGAACTCCGGGTCATCGATCGCGAGCCAGCGCACGTCGGCAGGCAGGGCAGGTGCGTATTCGTTGTTGGTCAGCCCGATCTCGGCAGCGCAGTCGGTCACCTGGAACTGGATGCGCTTGCGCGGCAACCCGGGATCGATCGGCACGAACGCCGCACCCGTCTTCGCGACGGCCCACACCGCGAGCACCGACTCGATCGACCGGGGCAGCGCCACCGCGACCATGGTCTCCGGACCGACCCCCATGGTGAGCAGGATCCGCGCCAATTGTGCGGAGCGCGCGTCGAGTTCGCGATAGGTGATCGAGCTGTCGCCACAAACCGCCGCCACCCCATCCGGATTGCGTTCGACCGCCGAGGCGAGCAGAGCGGCGAGGGTCGGTGAGTGCGACGCCGATGTCCGGCGGGAACGCGCACGACGAGCGGCCGAGGGGGTCCGCTGAATACCACTGGTCAAGCTCTGGTCCCGCCCATACGAAGTGACAAAGGGGCCTGATGGTACAACGCCGCCATTGGGTTCACCACCGATGCGAAGACAGTCGTTCGCGCGCGTGCTCAGCCCGGTCGCCCGGCGCGGAGCCACACTTTACGGCATTGAGTGCCAAGAGATTTCGAATTCAGAGGATTATCATCCTACGTTTATCGCGGTGCCGACGCTGGTCCGCGCCCAGCGGCGGCTCGGCTCCAGACAACGGCGTTGCGCGTCGGCGAAGAGACGCACACTATCCAGTCCCGGCCAGTCGGTAGGCAGCATCTCCTCGGGGAGACCGGGATCGAGATAGGGGATGATGCGCCACTCGTCGAGCAACGGGGCGAAGCGATCGAATGCCTGTTGGTCGGTGAGGTTTTCGAGCGTGAGGATGTCGCTGTGGTGATCGAGGAACGCGCGGTGCCGATCGGCGAGGGCGGGCAGATCCCACCATTGCGCCGCCGCCTCCTGCCAGGAGCCGGGGACCGTGAGTTCCGTTGCGCGAAAGGACGTCACGTACTCGTCGAGTTCCAGCGCCGACACGATCGCGGATGCCTCCGCCGCCAGATACTCCGGGCAGATCCACAGGCCCGCGGAGACGGTGCCGCAGCCGATCGAGGACAGCCTGCGGCGCAGCTGATGTCGGGCGGCGCGCTGGGATTCGGGAATGCCGAACGAGATCAGATGCCAGGCATCGCCGTCGGTCATCTGCCGGAAGCCGAAGATGCGCGGGTCGCCGCGCGAGTACATCGCCTCGGCGGCGTCGGTGACGCGGTATCCGCTGCGCCCGCCGCGGGATTCGGCGTCGAGCACGCCTTTGCTCTTCAGTCGGGTGACCGCCGTCCGGGTGCTCTGTTCCGGCACGCCGAGTCCGGCCAGCAATCCGCTGAAGTCGGCGATGGCGATCCAGCCACCCAGGTCGCGGACGTACGCGCCGAGCACGGTCCGGGCGAGCGAGGTCGCGCTGCCCGGCCGTGAATCGATATCGTCGAGGACGGCCCCCGCGAGGTCAGCGCGCGGTGAGTTCATCGCGGATCGCCGCCACCCCCGCCAGCACCTCGGCGTAGGTGGTGCTGAGTGGGCTCAGTCCGATCCGGATGCCATGGGGCGGGCGGAAATCGGGGATGACGCCACGTTGCCAGAGTCGCGCGGTGATCTCCTTGAACTGGGGGTGGTCGATCGTCACGTGGCCACCACGGCGGGCCGGGGCGATGGGCGACGATACCGCAACGCCGAGCGGCAGCAGCCAGGTCCGCACGAGTTCGAGCGCGAACTCGGTGAGTGCGACCGACTTCGCCCGTACGGCCGCCATGCCGACCTCCTCGATCAGGTCGAGGGTGTCCTGGATCGGCAGCATGCCGATGATCGCGGGCGTGCCGCTGATCACCCGCCGGATCCCCTGCGCCGGAACGTATCCCTGCGCCATCTCGAACGGGCTCTCACGACCCATCCAGCCCCAGATCGGCTGCGTGAAGTCGCCGAGGTGCTCGGCGCGGACGTAGCCGAACGCGGGCGCACCGGGGCCGCCGTTCAGATACTTGTAGGTGCAGCCGACCGCGAAATCGACTGCCCAGGAATCGAGTTCGATCTCGACCGCGCCCGCCGAATGGCACAGGTCGAGCAGCAGCATGGCACCGGCCTCGTGGGCGGTGGCGCAGATGGCGGGAGCGTCGAGCAGGTACCCGGACCGGTAGGCGACGTGGCTGAGCACCACCAGCGCGGTGCGGTCGGAGACGGCGTCGGCCACGTCCTGGGCGGTGACGCCACCGGTGAACTCCGGCTCGATCCACCGCAGCGTCAGGCCGAGCTCACGCGCGATCGACTCCAGCAGGTAGCGGTCGGTGGGGAAGTTGTCCCGGTCCAGCACGATCTCGGTGCGACCGGGCCGCAGCGCGAGGGCGCCGCGGGCGATCTTGTACAGCAGCACGGTGGTCGAGTCGCCGACCGTGGTCTGCCCGGCGGCGGCGCCGAGGATCGACGCGCCGATCCGGTCGCCGATCGTCAGCGGCAGGTCGAACCACTGTTCGTCCCAGCCGCGGATGAGCCGGCCGCCCCACGCGTCGGTGACGAAGGCGGCGAGGCGTTCGGCGGTCGCGCGGGTGGGTCGGCCGAGCGAATTGCCGTCGAGGTAGGCGACGATCTCCGGGTCGTCGCTGCCGAGGAAACGGCTCGGATAGTCGCGCAGCGGGTCGGATTCGTCGAGAGCCTTTGCGCGCGTGGCGAAGTCGAGCGGTGCGGTGGTCATGTCGTCAGCGTCCGATCTCGGTGCGTACCGCGAACAGTTCAGGGAAGAAGGTGAGGTCGAGCGCGCGCTGCAGGAAGCCGACGCCGCTGGAGCCGCCGGTGCCGCGCTTCGTGCCGATGGTGCGCAGCACCGTGCGCATGTGCCGGAACCGCCACAGCTGGAAGTTCTCCTCGAGGTCGACCAGCTCTTCGAAGGTCTCGTAGAACGACCAATGCTCTTCCGGGGCTTCGTAAATGGACTTCACGAGGGGAAGTAGATCGGGATCGAGGACGTAGGACTTCGTTACGTCCCGATCCAGCGTCGAACGCGGCACGTCGAGTCCGGCGCGCGCGGCATGCTGCCAGAACGCGTCGTACAGGCTGGGTTCGTGCAGCAGCGTGTCCAACTCTTTGTGCGCGACCGGATCTGCTTCGAAGACCCGCAGCATCGAGGCGTTCTTGTTGCCGAGAATGAATTCGACGGCACGGTATTGATACGACTGGAAGCCCGACGAGTTGCCGAGCACCTCGCGGAACTGGGCGTACTCGGTGGGCGTCAGGGTCGCGAGCACCGACCACTGCTCGGTGAGCGTCTTCTGGATGTGCTTCACGCGCGCAATGCATTTGAGCGCGACACCGATGTCGTCGGCCTCGAAAGCCGCACGTGCCGCCCGTGTCTCGTGCAGGACCAGTTTGAGCCAGAGCTCGGTGGTCTGGTGCTGGATGATGAACAGCAGCTCATCGTGATGCTCGGGCCTGCTGACCGGATGCTGCGCGCTGAGCAGGGTGGTCAGGTCGAGGTAGCCGCCGTAGCTCAGACGTGAGCTGAAGTCGGTGACGATGTCGGTTTCGAGTGCGCGGGTGTTGTGCTCGACGGTCATGTGAGTCCCCATCAGTTGGGTGCTGCCCTTGACCACACGGTATGTCAATATCGTGACGCACGCTAGATATGTGTCATAGATGAGCAAGTGTCACACCGGGCTCAGCTGGGGCGATGCTGCCCGGTGCGAGCGGGATGGGGATCCCCAGATGTCTGGTCAGTGGGATTTGCATGCCTACGGTCGACGTTGTCGGTGTATCCCAATACTTTGGGAAGCGCGACGCCATGGAGGGGACATGCTCGACGGCCAGAAGGTCTCGGATCCGGTTCGCTGGGACAACCACGAATTCGATGCTTTGACGGTCGCCGTCGTCAATGCGATGAACGCGGGATTGAAGGATGAAGCCGCGGCCCGCAAACTCTCGGTCTCGTTGCGCACCTACCGCAGATACGTCGCCGAGGCGATGGCCAGCCTCGGCGTCGCGACGCGTTTCCAACTCGGCGTCCGCTCTGCCGAGCTCGGCATGCTCTCCGGCGCGGAATCGGCGCGGATCAGGATCATGCCGACCCCCGTGTGACAGGCGCGGTTCAGCGCGGCGTGAGCGCGAAGATGGGGATCGTCCGATCGGTCTTGGTGCGGTAATCGGCGTAACCGGCATACATGGCGTCGAGCTCGGCCCACGCGGCGTCCCACGCGGCGTCCCACGCGGCGTCCCGCTCGGCGGCCGGAATCTCGGTGGCGGTGACCGCGATGGTCGTCTTGCCGATCTCGACGTCCGCATCGGGGTTGGCGCGCAGGTTCAGTACCCAGGCGGGGTGCGTCTCGGCACCGCGATGCGACCCCGCCACCAGGTAGCGGTCACCATCCTGCCGATACAGCAGCGGCGAGGTGCGCCGCTGACCCGACTTGCGCCCGACGGTGTTGAGCAGCAGGATCGGCGCTTGCCCCATCTTGCCGCCGAGCTTGCCGCCGCTGACCCGGTACAGGGATGCGTTGAGGCCCAAAAAGATTCGTTCGAGCTGACTCTGAATCGACATGTCACCAGCGTAGATCGCGTTGCGGTGTACGGCATTCGGGCTGTTCGTGGCAGGAAGCTGCCAACATCGGCCGGTGCGGGGGCGGTGCCATTGTCCAAGACTAGAACCAGTTCTAGTTTTACTGTCATGGCTTTCAACGTCGCTGACCTTCTCGAACACGCGGTGGACGCGGTGCCCGACCGCATCGCCATCATCTGCGGGGACCGTCAGGTCACCTACCGTGAGCTGGACGAACGCGCCAACCGGCTGGCGCATCACCTGGCCACGCGGGGGATCGGGAAGGGCGATCACGTCGGGGTGTATTCGCGTAACTCCATCGAGGCGCTGGAGGCGATGTTCGCGACCTACAAACTGCGTGCGGCGGTGGTCTGTGTGAACTATCGCTACGTCGCCGAGGAGGTCCGCTACGTCGCCGACAACGCGGACTTGAAGGCCTTGATCCACGAACGCGCCTACGCCGACGTGGTCGCCGAGGTGCTGCCGCACACCCCGTTGCTCACCGACGTCATCGTCGTAGAGGACGGCTCCGACCTGGACTTTCACCGTTACGGCGGCACCGAATACGAGACGGCGCTGACCGGCGAGGCGGCGGTGCGCGACTTCGCGCCGCGCAGCTCCGACGACCTCTACCTGCTGTACACCGGCGGCACCACCGGTTTCCCGAAGGGCGTGATGTGGCGACACGAGGACGTGTGGCGCACCCTCGGCGGCGGCATCAACCACGTCACCGGCGAGTATGTCGCCGACGAGTGGGAATTGGCCGAAGGGGCGAAGTCCGGGCCGGCCGGCATCGTCATGGCACCGCTGTCGCCACTGATCCACGGTGCGGCGCAGTGGGCGGCGTTCATCGCGCTGAACTCCGGCGGCACAGTGGTTTTCGTGCCGAAGTTCGACGCGCACGAGGTGTGGCGGGCGGTGGAAAAGCACAAGGTCAACGTGCTCGCCGTGGCCGGCGACGCGATGGCGCGGCCATTGCTGGACGCCTTCCGAGAGCAGCAGTACGACGTGTCGTCGATGTGGGCGTTGAGCAGTAATGCGGCGCTGTTCTCGCATTCGATCAAGCAGCAGTACCTCGAGCTGCTCCCGAATCTGTTCATCACCGACGTGATCGGCTCCTCGGAGAGCGGCGGCACCGGCCTGGCGGTTGTCACCAAGGACTCCGACCACACGCAGGGACCACGGGTGAAGTTCAACGCCCAGGCCGCGCTGATCGATGAGGGCGGCGCACTGATCGAGCCGAGGCCCGGCGCGGTCGGCCGGATCGCGCGGCGCGGTCACGTGCCGATCGGTTATTACAAGGACCCGGAGAAGACCAAGACGATCTTCGTCGAGATCGACGGCACCCGCTACGTGGTGCCCGGTGACTACGCCCGCTACGAGGCGGACGGCACCGTCACGCTGCTCGGTCGCGGCTCGGAGTGCATCAATACCGGTGGCGAGAAGGTCTATCCGGAGGAGGTCGAGGGCGCGCTGAAGTCGTCTCCCGAGGTGTTCGACGCGCTGGTGATCGGCGTCGAGGATGAGCGGTTCGGCGCATCGGTGGCCGCCATTATCGCGCCGCGCAAGGGAATTCGCCTCGATCTGGCCGAGCTCGACGCGCACGTGCGCACCAAGATCGCGGGCTACAAAGCGCCGCGCGGCTACTGGATCGTCGACGAAGTGATGCGGCAGCCGAGCGGCAAGGCCAACTATCCGGCGGCCAAGAAGCACGTCGCCGAGCATCCCGAGCAGGTGCGCTCGCCGCGCTGACCGCCTCTCGTCGAAGCCGACGGCCCCCGAAAACTATGGCTTTCGGCGGCTTTCGGCGCTCTCTAGGCTGTGTCGCACATCACCGCGCGCGGGTATCCGCGGCTGCGCGGATCGGGACAACATCCGGACGATGTGGTCACACGTGGCCATTCTGTCGGCACCACCGGCGGTTGGCCGGATAGATAGCGCAAGGTGGTACAACAGAATGAAGGTTGGCGTCACGGGCGGGTCCGGGTTCATCGGCTCCTATGTTTGTGAGGAACTGGTGCGCCGCAACCACGAGCCGGTGATCTTCGACCATCGACGTCACGCGCGCCCGCAGCCGTACGAGGTCATGCTGGGCGACATCCGTGACTCGACCTCGATGACCGAACTCGCCGCGCACTGCGACGGGATAATCCACCTCGCCGCCGTACTCGGCACGCAGGAGACGATCAGGCAGCCCCGCCCCGCAGCGGAGACGAATCTCGTTGGCGGACTGAACTTTTTGGAGGCGGTGGCGCAGTAGGAGCTGCCCGGCGTGTACATCTGCGTCGGCAATCACTGGATGAACAACAGCTACTCGATCTCGAAGACCGCGGTCGAGCGGTTCGTGCACATGTTCAACGCCTACCGCGGCACGCGCGTCACCAATGTCCGGGTGGTCAATGCCTATGGGCCTCGGCAGACCGCGGCGGCGCCGTTCGGCGAGGGCAAGGTCCGCAAGTTCACTCCGGCGGTGATCTGCCGCGCGCTGTCCGGACTTCCGGTGGAACGCTATGGTGGCGGCGTTCAGCTCTCCGACATGGTGTGGGTGGGTGACGTTGCGCGCGTGCTGGTTTCGGCCTTGGAATCGGCCGAGGGGGGCGTCGTGCCGGATGCGGTGATGGAGGTGGGTCCGGCCGAGTCGCAATCGATCCGATCGGTCGCCGAACTGATCATCGACCAGTGCGTCGCGCGCGGCTACGAGCGGGTGCCGATCGTCGACCTGCCGATGCGGCCCGGCGAGATCCCCGGAGCCACGGTGCGGGCCGATCCGATGACGTTGCCCGCCATCGGCATCGACCCCGAATCGCTGCTGCCGCTCGACGACGGCATGCGCCGCACGATCGAATGGTTCATCGAAACGCGCGGCACCCACTGGGTCGCGCCGGAGCCGTGCGAGACGGCCACGGCGTGACGGCATCGCTCGCGATGTTCAGCGTTACCGTTGTCGTCCCGTGTCGGGACGAGGAAGTCAATGTTGTTGCGGCGCATCAGGCGATCGTCGGTGAACTCGGCGAGCACGACGTCGAGGTCCTGTTCGTCGATGACGGAAGCACCGACTCGACGCTGTCGCTGGTGACCGGAATCGCCGCGAAGGACGAACGGGTGCACTACATCTCGTTCGCGCGGAACTTCGGCTTCGAAGCGGCCTTCTCGGCGGGCTACAAGTACGCGACGAAACCGTGGGTGCTGCATGTGGACGCGGACCTGCAAGGCCATCCGAGCGAGGCGCACAAGTTGATCGCGGCGGCGTCGGATCGAGTGGACGCGGTCTTCGGGGTGCGTGATCAGCGCGACGACCCGCTGCTGCGGCGTTGGGGATCGACGATGTCGGACCTGATCGCGCGGCGGGCGCTCGGTATCGAGTTGCCGCCCGGTGCTACCACGTTCCGGCTGGTGCGTACCGGAGTTGCTCGTCGGATCGTCGAATTGCGCCGTCCAGCACCGTATTTCATGGCCTCGCTGCCTGCGGTGACCGATCGATACGTCACCGTTCGGACCGCGCATCAGGCGCGGCGGGCGGGATCGTCCAAGTTTACGGTTGTCCGGCTGGCTCGGCACGCACTCGATCTGTACGTCGGGCATTCGACCGCGCTGGCGACTGGAGCCGCGCTGTTGTTGTGCGCAGGCGTGATTGTATCGATTCTGGCGGTGGCGCTGTTAGGCGTGATCGGGACTGCGGCGGGCGTGACGGCGCTGCTGTTCACGCAGTTGGCGGTGCTGCCGACAATGGCGCTGCTGCTGCGCTATTCGGTGATGGCTTCGAGCCGAGACGGTCGCGCGCTGTACTACGTGCGCGAATCCGATCTGACGATCGATGATGCCGACCGGCTTCAGCTGGAGCGGGTCACGGTCGGTGGAGGCGCGCGATGACGGGCACCTTGGTGATCCTCGGCGGCGCGGACGGTTCGGCGTCCACCTACCTCCGCGCCCGCGAACTCGGCTATCGCACAATCTGTGTCGACCGGCGTGGTGATGCCGTGGCGCGACCGCTGGTCGACGAGTTCGTGCTCGCCAGCATTCGCGATCCGCAGCTCATCGCGAAGGAACTCGACGGGCGCACCGATATCGCCGGTGTGCTTTCACCTGCCAGTGACACCGGGCTCCCTGCCCAACGATGGCTGGCTCAGCGGTGGCTGCTGCCCGATCCGCCCGCCGCGTCGGCGGTCCGTGCTTCCCAGGACAAGTCGTTCTTCCGTGCGGTGTGTCACCGGTTGGGTTTCGCGGGCTACGGCTATGTCGCCGGTTCCGCCGACCGCGAACTCGCACTTCGCGCTGTGGCACTGCGGTTTCCGGTGTTGGTGAAACCCCTGGATGCGCAGAGCAGCCGCGGAATCCAGGTATGCGCCGATGCGTCCGAGGTCGCGGTGGCGGCGCGGGAGGCGGCGCGATTCGCCAGCGACGGAGGCGTGATAGTGGAAGAGCAGCTCGTCGGAAAGCATTACAGCGCAGAGGCGTTCGTCGAACACGGCCAGATCGCCTTCGTCGGGGTGAGCGCGCGGACGATGACCCCAGCGCCCTACTTCGTGACCACCGCGCATCGAGTGCCCGCCGACCTTGCCCCCGAACAGGAACTGGAGCTGACCGAATTGCTGAATGGCGTGGTCGCCGAGCTGGGCTATCTACGCGGCCCGCTGACGATCGACCTGTTGATCGATCCCGCAGGCCGAATGCACCTGATAGAGATGGGAGCTCGGGTGGGCGGCAACGGCCTCGGCGAACTGGTCCGGTATGCGTACGGCGTCGATACGGTCGCGGCATCGATCGCCGCAGCGACCGGCGACCCGGCCGACGTCACCCCGACTCGATTGCGGGCAGCGATATCCGAGGTTCTCTACACCGAGCAGCCCGGCGTGGTCACCGAGGTGGTCGGCGCCGACGTTGCCGCGACGGTCCCGGAACTGGTGGAGCTGATCCTGTTCGCGAGCGCCGGACAAGAAGTACTTCCGTACCACAATGCGGCAAACAAGCTGGGGCACTTCGTTGTTGTCGCCGACCGGCCCGACCAGGCCGCCGCTGCCGCCGACGCAATACGCGCCACGCTGCGCTTCGACCTGAGTGGTGCGGCATGAGGCCCGCGGTCCGCACCGCGGTGCTGGCGACCCTGGCGGTCGTCGCGGCGGGCATCGTGTGGTGGGTCTCCGGCCGCCAGCACAGCATCGAGAATGTCTGGACGCTGCTGGCCTCGCTGATCCCGTTCATCCTGGCCGCCGAGACCATCGCGAGCCTGCAACCGTACTGGTTCCGGCGTGGCCGTCTCGTCGAAATCTGTGCGCTCGGTGCGTTTCTCGTCGTGTTCTGCTTCCTGGTGCCGAAGATCTTCGCCGCCGCCCTCGACGACGATTTCAACCGGCTGTACTCCTGGATGCGGATACTGGTCCCGCTGCTGATCCTGTGCCTGGCGCTGATGCTCCGGCTCGGCGGCGCGATACCCGCCGCCACGCGCCGGGTCAGTTACGCGGGCAT
The DNA here is from genome assembly GCF_050955855.1 of Nocardia sp. CA-128927. NCBI lineage: Bacteria > Bacillati > Actinomycetota > Actinomycetes > Mycobacteriales > Nocardiaceae > Nocardia > Nocardia sp. CA-128927. The sequence goes on from NZ_CP192087.1 coordinate 3,808,178, forward strand.
CCTCGTAATGCTCTCGGGTATCGAGGATCTCGCGTTCCAGTTGTTGCGCGGTAAGCCGCTCGCCGACCGCTGGGATTGGGCCGATCACATGACGGTGCGGCTAGGTCACGTCGCCAGCCGGAACGAGGCGTTGGCGTTCATCGTCGTGCATCTGCTGTTGGCCGCGCTGATCCTGTTCCTGCCGGATCGTTTCTGGCACCGGATCGGTGGTGGTATCCGGCGACGTTCCGGGACCGTGCGGCAACGAACGGTCAGTGTCCGGCAGCGGGCGGCTGCTCGGACGCGCTGATGGTGTCGACTCCCGCCGCGATGCCGACCTTGCCCGCGGTCCGAAGCGTGGTGTCGCTCGTCGTCGGTCGCGGCGGGTTCCGTATTGCCTATCACGGCATAGCGCTTGCGCTGCTGGCGATTTGGGGTGCCGACGTCTTCGCGGTGTATGCGAGCGCGGTCGGCGCGACGGCCTGGATCGCGCTGCTCAGCTCGGGGCCGGAGAAGGCGGTGCTGAAACTGGTACCGCGGCTACCGCATACGGCCGGGGCGGTGGTGCGAACCGCGTTGCTCACGTCGGCTGTTCCGCTGGTGATCGCCGTGCTCATGGTGGTCGCGACGGTCGGATCGGCGGCAGTGGTCTACCCGCTGGCGGCGGCCTGGAGCGCGGGAGTCGGTCTGATGACGGTCATCGTCTCGGTCCACCGCGCCGCAGGGCGGCCCGCGCGGGACAGTCGAGGTTTCCTGCTACTCGCCGTTCTGCTCGCGGCGTCGGTGGTCGTTGCTGCGGTCGGCGGACTTTCGCCTGAAGGACAGTTGGCATTTCTGGCTGTTATCACCCTTGCCATGGCCGCTTGGTCGGCCAGGGGCGCGGCGCCCATCGCGTCGCTAAGGACTCGCCCGCGGCGTGGAGTCACCGCCGCGATCGTGCGTTCCGAACTGAAGCTCGGGCTGTACGAGCCGCTGGGCAGCGCGGCAGTCGGCGTGCTGTACGCGGTGCTCGCCCTCAGTGATCAGCGAGACAGCAGCACCACTCTCTATCTGGCGCTGCTGGTTTCGAGTGTCGTCGGATCGTGCACGCTGTACCTGCTGCGGATCTACCAGCCGGTGTCCTCGTTGCGGCTGCGCGGTGCGGGCGGACAGGCCGGGATCGATATCGCCCGTCGGCTGTTGGTCGTGGCGTTGCTCGCCGGGGCACTCGGCTGCGGCCTCGTTGTCGCGGTGGCCGGGCAGCTGTCCGCGAGTGTGCTTGTGGTGCTGCTGCTTTGCTTCGAGATCCCCATCCACGCGGTGGTCAGTCTCGCGTTGTTCATCCTGGAGAACTCGGGGCGCCGTGAGCTGAACGTCGCGGCCGTCAGTGCCGTAACGCAATTCGGTGCGGTCGTGGTGCTCGCCGCGCTGCTGGTGCCCGCGCACGGACCACCCGCGGCGCTCTGGGTGCTGGTCGCGTCCTACGCCGTGCTCGCGGCGTCGACGTTGCCGCGGCTCGGGATCAACTCTCGTACAACACAGAAGGCGTGATGACGGACATTCGCGCGGTCACATCGATGCGCAGGCGCATCGACCTCCTCGACCCCCACCGCGACCCTGAACCGCCGTGGTGGGAGGCGTTGCGCCGGTTGGCCGGACTGCGCGCGACGTGGGCCTGGGAGGTGCTGGCGGTCGCAGGCCCACTCGGCATAGCCGTCGTGCACGAGGGGGATGCCATCGTCGCGCTGGCGGCGGCGCGCTGGTCCCTCGGTGTCGCGAACGTCGCCGCGCCGGGCAGCACCGGACAACCAGGCTGGTGGGTGGCGGATCCGGCCCGGCAGACCGAGCTGTTCGGCGTGCTCGCCCGCGGACTGCGGGCCCGATTCCGGCACGCGGTGCTCGGCACGCTGTGGCGCGAACTCGACCGCGACCAAGCCGACGGCCTCGGCGGCATCCGGATCACCAGGGAGGTGAATCCGACCGCCGTGCTGCCGATCGAATGGCCGGACGAGGCAGGGTGGCTGAGCACGCTGTCGTCGAATCGCCGCAGGAGCCTGCGCGCGGAGGCCCGGTGGTTGTCTCGCGACCAAGACTTGATCGCAGGTAGCGGACCGGTCAGCGCCCTCGATGCCGATCAACTCATCGGCCTGTTCCGCCGCACCGAGGAGAAGTACGACGGGCTGGGGCGGGCGCCGCGCATGCCCGACGAATGGCTGTACCGGCTGCTGTCTCGACCCGAGGTGCTGACGATGCATTACCACGATGCCGATCGAAATCTGTTGGCGGCGTTTACCATTCTCGATCACCCGACCTGGCCGCTGGTGCACCGCTGGGGTGCACTGCCGGTAGAAGAGGGCGGCCGGAAGCACCTGTACTTCGACGCGTTCCGGCGGACCGTCGGATGGGCGGTGTCCGAGGGGAAGCACGGCCTCATCTGGGGCAAAGGGTTACCCGACGTCAAAGAACGACTCGGCTGTCGATTGGTGCCGCGCTACGCCGTCGCCGTGGCCTGGTAAACACCTTGAATTCGACGTTGCCGCGCCGAATGGCCATTCCCGCCGGTAACTCGGCCAATATCGGCCTGCCATAATTGACGCGCGCCGTTCCGGACATTTCGGGAATGGTTTTGTAGGGTGTGGTGAATGACCGTGCAACTGGCTCGGGGGCAAGTAAATGTGCTCGAAGCCGAGCACATCATTGTTTCGGTCCGACACAGTGCGGCCGTCGACCTTTCCGCATTGCTGCTCACCGCGGACGGCATGGTGCGGGTGGACGCCGATCTCGTCTTCTACAATCAGCCGCTCGGCGAGGGCGTCCGATTGATGCCGGGGGAGGCCGGTCGGCCGAGTGCATTGGCGATAGATCTGCGCGCGATTCCCGCCGACATCGAACACGTCCGAGTCGTCGTCGCACTCGACGACCAGCAGGACAGCCTGGGCGGATACCCCGGCCCCGAGCTGCGGATCGATGACGCCGCGGGAAACCGATTGTGCGAATACGTCATCGACGAGCTGGCCGAGGAGTCGACAGTCGTCGCAATGGACCTGGATCGCGGCCCCGACTGGCAACTCCGCCCCCTCAGTCACGGCTACCACAGCGGTTTCGCCGCCCTGGTCACCGCGCACGGCGTCGCGGTGGGGCGCACCCCGAAACCGCCGGTGCGGCAACCACTGTCCGAGCCGGATGCCGCGGGCCCACTCGGCGCCAACAAAGAATTGGCACTGCGTAAACCCGGCGGTGCCGAATTGTCGCATGTGAAAATGGCATTGGGTTGGGACCCGGTCCGTGAACCAGGCCGATTCGGCCTACGCGAAGCCGATATAGACCTCGACGCGTCAGCATTGGTATTTTCCGGCCGCGAACTTCTGGACGCCGCCTTTTACGGACAACTGTCGTCCAAAGATGGCTCGGTCCGGCATCAAGGCGACAATCTCACCGGCGCGGGCAAAGGCGACAACGAGATGATCGACGTCGACCTCACCCTCTTGTCCGCCGAAGCCTCGACGGTGGTTTTCGTCGTAACCTCTTATCTTGTGATTTAACCTGCCCGCCTCGGCTTGGTGCCCTTCTTGTGGTGGGTGGGGCGGGTGTGCGCCTGGCCGGTAGCCAGGATGAGTCCGACGTCGTGACGGGTGGCGCGCTGGCGGTTTTTCGAGCCCGTGGGGCGTCCTGGACCCGGCTGGGTGAGTTTCGGTGCAGCCGTGGGAGATCCGGTCTTCGTGCGGATGTAGCGAAACCCGCGCCGCACTCTTGCTGGTGTAAGTCTTTGTGGCTCAGCGGGTTTCTCCCACGGGCGTCGTAGGTCTTCGGCGAGTGGCCGGGTCAGCCGTAGCTGGGTGTAGGCCACCAAGGTCAACCAGGTCCATCGGTCGGCTGCTTGCGGGTCGCGCAACTGCGGGCGGGTCCATCCGAGGGTTTGTTTCCACATGCGGAATGTGTGCTCGATATCGAAGCGGCGCAAGAACATTCGCCAGCATCGGTCCACATCGTCGGCGGTGGCCTCGACCCCGGACCACCACAGCCACACCGGTTTGTTCACCCCGCCGCTGGGCAGATGCTCGACCCGTAGCCGGATCACGGTGCCTTCGATGATCGGCAGTTCGCCCTCGTGAGTACTCCAGGCCGAGCGGCGGGTCAGCATCGGATGAACACGATCCCACGCCTGGACGGCCGCGGTTCCGTAGAGGCGGGTGTCGGTGCTGGTCACGACGTCCTCACCGCCCCAGGTGCTGGGATCTTTGAACACGAACTCAGCCCCGTGTTTGGGCGGGCGTCCGCCGGCCGGGTTGTGTCGGTGTTCTCCGGCCGCGCGGCGCAGCACCCGGTCTGAGCGCATGCGGGCCAGGATCTGCACCGGCAGATCACGCAGCAGGTAGGCGATGCGCGGGGCGTCGTAGCCGGCGTCGAGCACGAACAGCATGCGCGGGTCCTCCTCGCGCCACTGACCGGCGGCGATAAGCCGCTGCGCGAGGTCGCGGATCTGGGCGGTGGTCACCGCGGCGAGGTCGGCGCCGGGTGCCAATCGCTGCGCATCCAGCGGCGCGGTCCATGAGGTGCGGCCGGTTTCGAGGGCAGCGATGATCGAGTACGGCCAGCCGGGGATCATCTGATGCTCGTTGCGGCCACGTCCGTAGGTGTGGCAGAAAGACCGATCCGGGCACGTCGCGCCATCCGGACGCAACCATGGTGAGACGTCGACGGCCATCACCAGGCGCCCACCGGCCGCCCTCGGCAACCGCACACCGGCCAAAGCCGTTCGGAGACGTTCGATTTCGACCTTGCCGTGGTTCACCGCGTCGTAGAGGGCACCGTGTCCGCGGCGGTGTTCGGGCGCGAGGGACAACCCGACCAGCGACCGGACCGGCCCGTCGGTGCACAGCACCGCCTCGCACAGCTCGAACAACGCATCCGCCCGCGCGGTCAGGCAGTCATAAAAGCCCTGCCGGAACGCTACAAGTTCCCCGAGCGCGCTGCCGCGCCCGCCATCGGTCATACTGATCAATGCAGCCCTTGTCTGAAGTTCCTTGTGTCGCAACAGGAATCATCAGCCAAGGGCTGCTTGCATGATCAACCGGGGTCACACCACCGGCTCGCACTGGTTAAATCACAAGCTTATGCCGGACACACCTTCGAACGCGTACGAAACGCATTCTGGCGCCTGGTCGACGGCACCACCGACGTCGAACTCACCGGCGGCAATCTCCGCGTCGGCGGCAGGCACACCGGCATGGTGGTCGCGAAAGTGCAGCGCGAAGCCGACGTCTGGAAGTTCCACGCCGTCGGCGCCCCCATCCAAGCCGGTCACCCGGTCGAAGCCGCCGAACAGGTCGCCCCCTACCTCTGAACATCCGTCGAGTCGGCAGGCGCGGGCCCGTCGGTCGGTAACGTCAAGGCCGGACCGGTCGGCACGTTGATCGGGACGGATTTGCCGAGGAGGATGGAAGACGTGGCCGGCGGTGCGGATATTCGGGCGAATCCCTGGGTAGCGCTGCGTCCGGACGAGGATGCGGAGCAGGTGGGCACGGATGTGTCGGCCGCGCACGAATCGTTTGTCGAGCGGGGTGAGGCGCCGACCTCGGTGCGGCGGGTGGTCGAGGCTTCCTGGGTGCGCAGTCGTGGCAATGGCATCGATCCGGATCGGCAGATCGGCCGGACCTCGTTGAGCGGCATCGAATTGGATCGGTATCGGCGCACGCATCCGATGTCGTCGGTTCGCCCGGTCGTGCAGACCCTGCTGGTCGAAGACGCCAGGGACACCGGACTGTTGATCGCGTTGAGCGATGCGCACGGCCGATTGCTGTGGGTGGAGGGCGATTCGGCGGCCAAGGATCGCGCCGCGGGGATGAACTTCGTCGACGGCGCGGACTGGAGTGAGGCCGCGGTCGGCACCAATGCGCCGGGAACGGCGCTGGCACTTGATCATTGCGTGCAGATCTTCGGTGCCGAGCATTACAGCAGGCTGGTCCATCCCTGGAGTTGCGCGGCGGGGCCGGTGCACGATCCGGCGACCGGCCGGATCATCGGCGCGATCGACATCACCGGCGGTCCGCGCGTCGCTGCGCCGGAAGTGCTTTCGCTGATCCGGGCGACCGTGGCCGTCGCGGAGTCCGAACTCCGCGCGCATCCGGTGTCTGTCCGCACCGCACCGCGGGTGGAGCTGCTGGGGTCCCAGCCCGCGCTCCTGTTCGGCAATGAACGAATCACCTTGTCGCGCAGGCACTCGGAGATCTTGCTGCTGCTGATGGAACATCCGGAGGGACTCGCGACCGAGCACATCGCGGTGCTGCTGGACGAGCGCGATCTCGACGCGGTCACCGTGCGTGCCGAAATCTCGCGCCTGCGGAGGATTCTCGGCGGCACCGCGCTGGGCTCGCGTCCCTATCGGCTACTGACGGAACTCGATTCGGATGTGGGGGAGTTGCGGCGCAGCCTGCGCCGCGGCGATATCGGTGCGGCCGTTGCGCGCTACCGCGGCCAATTGCTGCCTGCCTCACGGGCACCCGGCGTCGGCCGGATCCGGGAGTCGTTGCGGGCGCGGATGCGGGCGGCCGTCCTCGCCTCCAGGGAGCCGGCGATCCTCGGCTGGTGGATCTCGTCCGTCGACGGGCGTGAGGACCGTGGCGCGTGGTCGGCCTATCTGGCCTCGCTCGACCGGGATTCGTCGCTGTATGCCCAAGTGGCGGCGCAGATTGCCATGCTGGATCAGGAACTCGGCGGCCGGTTGGATCATTCCCAACGTTGATGCAACGTTGGCGTCCTAGTGTCGTAGGTCACAGTGCAAACCGCCGTGAACGCTAGGAGATTCGATGACCGTATACGCACGTCCTGGTTCGCCGGAGTCCCCGACGAGCTTCCAGCCACGCTACGACAACTGGATCGGCGGCCAGTGGGTTGCGCCGGTCAAGGGCCAGTACTTCGAGAACCCGACCCCGATCACCGGTGAAACCTTCTGTGAGATAGCGCGTTCCACCGCCGAGGACATCGAGCTCGCGCTCGACGCCGCCCACGCCGCGGCACCGGCCTGGGGCAAGACCTCACCCGCCGAGCGCGCGGTGATCCTGAACAAGATCGCCGACCGGATCGAGGAGAACCTCGAGGCGATCGCCATCGCCGAGGTGTGGGACAACGGCAAGCCGATCCGAGAGGCGCTGGCCGCCGACATTCCGCTCGCCATCGACCACTTCCGCTACTTCGCCGGAGCCATTCGCGCGCAGGAGGGTTCGCTGTCGGAGATCGACAACGACACCGTGGCCTACCACTTCCACGAGCCGCTCGGCGTTGTCGGACAGATCATTCCGTGGAACTTCCCGATCCTGATGGCGACCTGGAAGCTGGCGCCCGCGCTGGCCGCGGGCAACGCGGTGATACTGAAGCCCGCCGAGCAGACACCCGCCTCGATCCTGTTCCTGTGGAGCATCATCGGCGACCTGCTGCCGCCCGGTGTGGTCAACATCGTCAACGGTTTCGGGGTCGAGGCGGGCAAGCCGCTGGCGTCGAGCAACCGCATCGCGAAGATCGCGTTCACCGGTGAGACGACCACCGGCCGGCTGATCATGCAGTACGCGTCGCAGAACCTGATCCCGGTGACCCTGGAACTGGGCGGCAAGAGCCCGAACGTCTTCTTCTCCGACGTGATGAGCGCCGACGACGACTTCCTGGACAAGGCCCTCGAAGGCTTCACCATGTTCGCGCTCAACCAGGGCGAGGTGTGCACCTGCCCGTCGCGCTCGCTGATCCAGGCCGACATCTTCGACCGCTTCCTCGACCTGGCCGCATTGCGGACAAAGGCGGTGCGGCAAGGTGATCCGCTCGATTCCGAGACGATGATCGGCGCGCAGGCGTCCAACGATCAGCTCGAAAAGGTGTTGTCCTACATCGAGATCGGCAAGGGCGAGGGCGCACAGCTGGTGACCGGCGGCGAGCGCGCGATGCTCGGCGGCGACCTGAACGGCGGCTACTACGTGCAGCCGACCATCTTCACCGGCCGCAATGCGATGCGGATCTTCCAGGAGGAGATCTTCGGTCCGGTGGTCTCGGTGACCTCGTTCACCGATTACGACGACGCCATCTCGATCGCCAACGACACCCTCTACGGCCTCGGCGCCGGCGTGTGGTCGCGTGACGGCGGCACGGCGTATCGCGCGGGCCGTGACATCCAGGCCGGGCGGGTGTGGACCAACACCTACCACCAGTACCCGGCGCACGCGGCGTTCGGCGGATACAAGCAGTCCGGTATCGGCCGGGAGAACCACAAGATGATGCTCGACCACTACCAGCAGACCAAGAACCTGTTGGTCAGCTACGCACCGAAGGCCATGGGATTCTTCTGATGCCGAGCCACATGGCGAAGCGGGAACGGGCGGCACGGTGAGTGTCGCCCCGCCCCGTTTGGTCGCGACCGTGGGGGCGGCGGCGCTGTTGCGCCGCCTCCGCGACGTGCACGGTGCGCTGATGATGCACCAGTCCGGCGGGTGCTGCGACGGGTCGTCCCCGATGTGTTATCCATTGGGGGAGTTCATCGTCGGCGATCGTGACATCCTGCTCGGCATCCTCGATCTCCGCCTCGCGGTAGGCGAGGTACCGGCGAGCCTGCCGTCCGCCGACCTGGACGCCGTACCGGTGTGGATCTCCGGATCCCAGTTCCAAGCCTGGAAACACACCCAACTCGTCATCGACGTGGTCCCCGGGCGCGGCGGCGGCTTCAGCCTCGAAGCCCCCGAAGGATGGCGATTCCTCAGCAGGGCAAGAGCATTCACCACCGTCGAGAACGAAGCCCTCGAATCCACACCACCTCTGGTCGGCACCGAGTACGCCGACGGCACCCGCCCACCGGTTCCCGATTCTGCGCAAGTGGTCGCGGAGGCAGTGGACGCGTGCCCGGTCCCCGCGCCACCCACCGCACGGTGAGTTGACTGCTGCGGCAGCCCGTCCTAGAAGACGCCGCTGTAGGCGTTGAGGGCGGGCTGGCCGCCGAGGTGGGCGTAGAGGACGGTGGAATCCCTTGGGATGTCGCCGTTTTGGACGAGGTCGATGAGGGCGGCCATGGACTTGCCCTCGTAGACGGGGTCGATGATCATGCCTTCGAGGGTGCCGGTGAGGCGGATGGCGTCGATGGTGGATTGGACGGGGATGCCGTAGCGGTCACCGGCCCAGCCGTCCAGGACGGTGATCTCGTCGTCGCGTAGGTCGCGGCCTAGGTCGATGAGTTCGGCTGTGCCGCGGGCGATCTTTGCCACTTGCGCGTGGGTCTCGGCGAGTTTCGCTGAGGCATCGATGCCGAGTATGCGGCGAGGGCGATCCTGTCCGGCGAAGCCCGCGATCATGCCCGCCTGGGTGCTGCCGGTGACGCTGCAGACGATGATGGTGTCGAAGAAGACGCCGAGCTCGCGTTCTTGCTGCTGTACCTCGTAGGCCCAGTTGGCGAAGCCGAGGCCGCCGAGCGGGTGGTCGGAGGCTCCTGCCGGGATCGCGTACGGGGTGCCGCCAGCCGCGTGGACGTCGTCGAGTGCCTGATGCCAGCTGTCCTTGAATCCGATGCCGAAACCGGCCTGGACCAGGCGCACATCCGCACCCATGATGCGGGACAGCAGGATGTTGCCGACCTTGTCGTTGACGGGGTCCGGCCAGTCGACCCAACTCTCTTGGACAAGAACGGCTTTCAACCCTGCCTTCGCGGCGACCGCAGCCACCTGCCGAGTGTGGTTGGACTGCACGCCACCGATGGTGACGAGAGTGTCCGCGCCTTTGCTCAGCGCGTCGTGCACCAGGTACCCCAGCTTTCGAGTCTTGTTGCCGCCGAAGGCCAAACCGCTGTTGCAGTCTTCGCGCTTGGCCCAGAGGCGGGCGCCGCCGAGGTGGTCAGTGAGCCGGTCCAGCGGGTGGATCGGGCTCGGTCCGAACAGTAGGGGATAGCGCTCGAAGGTGTCGAGAGACATGGTGATTCCTTGGGGTGGAGCCGGTGGGTGACGTTATTGCGTTCAGGGCGTGAGGTTTTCGAGCAGCGGCACCAGCGTCTGCCAGTTCGCCCTGGTTCCTGCCACCGCTCCTTCGACGTCTCCGGCTTCGCACAGCGCGATGATGCGGTCGTGCTGGGCCACCGAGCTGCGACCGCTCAGCGAAGAGAACCGCAAACGCTCCACCCGGCGCAGTACCGGGGTGAACTGTTCGAGGACGCTGCGGATGGCGTCGTTGGCGCTGGCGGTGACCGGGATGCGGTGGAAGTCATCGTCGGCGGCGATTGCGGCGTCGACATCGTTGCGGCGCAAGGCCTCCGCGAATCGGGTGTTCGCCTCGCGCATGGCCGCTAGTTCGTCGGCAGAAAGGTTGGGGAGCGCCTCGCGGACGGCGAGTTCGTGCATGGCGGTGGTGACGGACTGGGCGGCTCGGACCGCGCGGACGTCGAGCGGGCTGACGATCGTGTAGCGGCCGGGTTTGGTCTGCACCAGACCCGCCTGTTCCAGACGCATCAGCGCCTCCCGAACCGGTGTGCGGCTGACGCCGAGCCATTTCACCAGGTCGTTGTCGTTGAGGCGTTCGCCGGGCGCGAGCGTGCCGTCGACGATGGCGTCCCGGATCGCGAGATAGGCGTTCTCTCGAAGCAGTGATCTGGCGACGAGACCTTCGTTCTGCGGTACCGGCATGCAATATATTGCATGCCACAGTGGGGTGGTTGTCAAGGCTCGAGCCCGGCTCAACTCGGTTGTGAGGCCGCCAAATTCGGGACTGTTCACTGCTCGAGTGGCTCGTAGCATGGCGGTATGCCTGTCGAGCCGGTTCGGATCGCCGAGGCCGTGATGGATATCGCGGTCCCGGCCCGGTCGAGCTGTGTGGCGGGGGTGCGCATGGCCGGGTTTCACGGTCGAGCGGACGAGCCGATCGAGTTGCAGATGGTCCCGTATCCGGCGTTCACGGTGTTCATCGATTACGGCGATGTGTGGTTCGTCGATGACGCCGATGGTGAGCGCAAGCACGGCAGCGGGGTTGTCGGCCTCGCCCCGGTCCACGTGCGGGGGTGTGGGCGAGTTGTCGATCTGCTGCAGATACGGCTGTCGCCGGTGGTCGCGCACGCGGTGCTGGGTGCCTCGGCGGAGTTGGGCGGCACGGTGGTTGGCCTCGAGGATCTCTGGGGACGCGACGCCGCGCGAATCCAGGAGAAACTGCACGCCGCCGAGTCGTGGGACGACAGATTCGCGATCGCGAACGCCGTGCTCGCTCGACGTCAGGAGTCGGGCCGGGCGGTCGATCCGGAGATCGCCTTCGCCTGGCGGCGAATCGTGCTGAGCCGGGGGCGAATTCGAGTCGATCGACTGGCGGCCGAATTGGCTGGAGTTACAAGCGCCTGTGGTCGCGATTCCGGTCCCAGGTGGGTATCACGCCCAAGCGGGCCGCGCAGCTGGTCCGATTCGACTATGCAGCACATCGTCTCGCGGCGGGCCACAGCGCTGCTCTGGTGGCAGCGGAGAGTGGTTACGTCGACCAGTCCCACCTCAATCGGGAAGCGATGGCCTTCGCCGGGGTGACGCCAACGGCCGTTGCGGTTGCGCCCTGGCTCGCGGTCGATCCCGTCGCGTGGGCCGCCCCGGAGTACGCGTCCAGGGCCTGACCCGACGTGCTCGGCAGGTGCTCATTCTCGTGGTGCCGATCGCCGCAACGGGAAGATTCTTCCAATACATCCGGCGGCGTGCTGGCGATGCTGGCAGTCAGGTCTGACAACACGCGCCGGGATGAGCCGCGTTGTGCTCGAGGAGGAATGACATGACCGACGCAACAAGCATCGAACGGCCGTCGCTCGGTATCCGACTGCTGTACGGCCTGCAAAAGGAGCCGGACTGGTCGACGATGACGGCCGAGGAGTTGATCGCCTACCGCGACAAGGCGAATCGTGTGGCGGCTTCCCGTCTTACCCGGCCGATCACCGGGTTTCCTGATCGCGGCGCCGAGATCCGTTGGCAGGAGGTGACATTGCCTGATCGGGTGTTCCGGGTACGGGTGTACAGACCGTCGGTAGGTGGCACCGATCTACCGTTAGTACTGCACGTGCACGGCGGCGGTTTCGTCGGCACGGCCGCCCAGTGCGACTGGGCGAACAGTCATCTCGCCGCGCGGCTGCCCGCGGTCGTCGTCTCGGTCGAGCACCGTCTCCTCGCTCCTGGGTCGCCGCTGTCGGACGCCGTCGACGACGGCTGGGATGTACTGCGGCACATAGTCGAGCACGCCGCGGAATGGGGAATCGACCCGGCACGGACCGCGGTCGCGGGTGAGAGCACCGGCGCGCTGATCGTCGCGGTGGCCGCGATCCGCGCCAAAGCCGTTGGCCTGCAGCTGCGGGCGCAGGTGTTGATCAATCCCGCCTGCGATCTGACCGAGACGATGTACGACTACCCCTCGATGTCCCGGTACGCGCACACGCCGACGGCGTCGGTGCCGAAGTTGCGGCTGTTCCAGCGGTTGGCCGTGCCGTCGGGAACGGATCCCCGCGCGGTGTCGCCCCTGTATGCCGACCTCAGTGGGCTGGCCCCGGCACTCGTGGTAGTGCCGACCCTCGACCCGGTGGCCGACCACGGCCGCCGCTACGCCGAGCGACTGCGCGAATCCGGCACGCCTGCAAAGCTTTCCGAACATCCAGGAGCGCCGCACGCATTCATCACGCTGCCCGGGTTGGTGTCGCAGGCCAAGGCCGCGCGTGCCGAGATCGCCGACTTCCTCCGTGGTCGCCTCGCTGGAGCGAACTCAGCTGCGTCGACGAAAGCGCAAGCACAATGACCACACATTCACCGGCCCTGCGCCGACAGGGTGACTACGGCGTGGACGGCGATTTCGGCGTGATCTCAGCGCGCTGGCTGGCTTTGATCGTTGTTGCGATCGTCGCCGGGTTGATCGCTTTCACAGTGCGCAACCTCGTAGTCGGCGCCCTCGTCGGCGCTGTGCTGACCGGCTTGATCGCGATCGCGCTGGTGTTGTTCGTCGGCTCGTACCTGCGCACGACACGAGTCGGCAAGTTCGAGGTGTGGTCACGGATTCTCGGTGATCTCCGGCTGCGCGGTGACGAACAGGTCCTCGACCTGGGCTGTGGTCGCGGCGCGCTGCTGCTGATGGCCGCCGAACTGCTGCCCCGCGGGCGAGCGGTCGGCATCGATCTGTGGCAGGCCGACCAGACCGGCAACAACCCGGATGCCACCCGGCGCAACGCCGAACGCGAAGGTGTGGCTGATCGGGTTGAAGTGCAAACCGGCGACATCACCCGATTGCCGTTCGCCGACAACACCTTCGACCTGATCATCAGCAACCTGGTGCTGCACAACCTTCCGTCCGCCGCCGATCGACGCGCCGCTCTCGACGAAGCCGTCCGTGTGCTGCGCCCCGGCGGTCGCCTTGCGATCGCGGACCTGTTGTCCACCAATCGATATCGCGCCCACCTGCGCGAACTCGGGTTGACTGATGTAGGGCGACGCAACCTCGGTTGGCGCATGTGGTGGGGTGCACCCTGGTTCCCCACCAGACTCGTCACGGCAACCAAGAAGACCTGACCCACACCCATCCACTTCGCACCCAACGGGACGTGGTGGCGCGAAAGCTCGAGTAACCCCGCCACCATGTCCGCTCGCCGGTCGGCTCCGCGTCGAGCGGGACATGGTGGCGGCTGAGTCCGTACCACTCCGTTGCTCACCCGAATCAATTCTTGCTCAGGTAAGCAAGACAGGCTACAGTTTTGCTCATGCAAGCAAAGATTGGCTCGGATAAGCAATCGGGGCGTACGTTCACCGAGGAGGCGCGGCGGGCGCAGATCGTGAACGCCGCGATCGACGTCATCGCCGAGCATGGCTTGCCGAACACCTCGTTCGCGAAGATCGCGCAGGCTGCGGGGCTGAGCAGCACCGGCATGATCTCGTACCACTTTCGCGGCAAGGACGATCTGATTCGCGCCGTAGCCGACGAGATCTTTCGCGTGAACATCGACTTCGTCGTGTCCAAGCTCGAGCGCGAGGCCGGCTATGCGGCAACGTTGCGCGCCTTCTTCGCCACCAACCTGGCCTTGCTCGATGAATACCCCATGCATCAGCGGGCGCTCGCCAGCATCGTCGCCAATGCCCGGCCCGGCGACCCGCAGACGTTGGGTCTGATCGCGCAGGTCGCCGAGATCGCCAGCGGTCAGGAGGACTGGCTCCGAAAAGGGCAGCAGGCGGGGGAGTTTCGCGCCTTCGACCCCGCGATCATGTCGCTCGCCATTCGGGCCGCCCGCGACGCGGCTGTCGCCCGCGCGGGGGACGAGCCCGACTTCGACGCTGCGGCCTGCGCCCGCGAATTGGCCGATCTCTTCGAACGCGCCACCCGTAAGCAATCGTGATACCGGAGCCGAGATGAACGCACCGCAGACACTCACCGCCGAACGAACGCCGGAACAGAAACGCGCCGCCGTCCGCCGCCACCTCTTGCGTCAGCTGATCGCGGAGTTGATACTTCCGCTCGGCGGCTACTACGCCCTGCGTGCGGCCGGGGTGAACCCGTGGGTGGCGCTGATCGCGCCCGCGCTGCTCATCGTGGGACTCGTTGCCTACCATGCGATTCGGGAGCGTCGCGTGGATGCGTTCGCGCTGTTCACCCTCAGCATGATCGTCGTCGGCACGGTGATGACGCTGGTGACTGGAGATCTGCGCACGCTGATGGTGCGCGACAGCTGGATCTTCGGGGTGCTCGGATTGTGGGTGCTGGCCAGCCTGCTCACTCAGCGACCGTTCATCCGCACAACGTCTCGCGCGATCGTCACGGCGAAGATCGGCGAGGAAGGCTACCGCGAGTGGGATGCCCGCTGGGACAACGACTCTCGATTCCGCAGCCAGCTACGGGTATTGACTGCAGTGTGGGGCATCGCCTTCGTGCTCGACGCCCTGGTGCGAGTAGTGCTCGCCTACACCCTGCCGATCGATGCGATACCGCTGGTGAGCACTTTGCAATGGCTGGTCGTCCTCGCTGTCGTCATCGTCATCCACAACATCTACGTCACGAGAAATGGGCTGAAGGTCTGAGCCACCGGCGAACTGCCGACAAGAGGGGATGAGAATCGTGACCAGCACGTTGACCGACCAATACGTTGCGGCCGTCGCACGGCACGCGTCCGAGAAGCATCGTCATGATGTCGAGCGAGAACTGCGCGCGACGATCGCCGACAACATCGACACTCGCGTCACCCGTGGCGCGGCCCCCGATCGAGCCGAATACGCCGCACTCACCGAACTGGGCGCCCCCGAGGTCCTGAGCACTCGTTACGTGGACCGGGCCCGGGTGCTCATCGGGCCACAAACGTACCCCGGCTACCGACGCGCTTTGGGCCTGCTCTGTGTGACGGCGTTGCCGATCGTGTACATCGGACAGGACATCGGCTACTGGGTGCGCGGCGAAGGCGTCGGCGCCGTGATCTTCGGGCCGCTGAGTGTCACGCTGACCGTGGCGATGTATCTCATCGTCTGTGTGACCGGCTTGTATCTGCTCGTCGATCGCGTGCACCGCCCTCGTCACGATCGCACACTCGAATGGACACCGGACGAACTCGGTTCGCCGACAGGCGATTCGAGACAGGACTCCCGAGCTCAGGATGACGCGTGATGGACGTGCTCGACCGCCTGCTGGACGCGTAAGCCTGCGGCGAAGTCGGCGAGTGTCGAGTGTTGGCCGCGAATGGCGTCAGCGAATGAGCTCAACCGGGTGTGCTCGGTGCCGCTTTTTCCGCTCAGAGTGACTGCCTCCCAAGGGCTTCCGTCGCTGATGTCGAGTCGCGACCAGTCGGTGATTCGATACGAACGCTTGGTGCCGTAGAGGGTCCACTCGTAGGTCTCGGGTGCCGCAGCGACTCTGCCGGTGACGGTGATTGGAGTACCGCCTGCCGTGAAGATGCCGACGGCCGAGGTTTCGGACGCGGCGCCGTAGCTGATCCGCGTGGACAACGGGGTGAGGGGACCGAGCAGGCGGTCGGTGAGAAACAGGTAGTGCGAACCGACTTCACGGAGCAGGCCGCCTTGTTCGCGACCGGCGACCCAGCGGGCATCGCGCTGGAAGATACGCGGCCAAGTCGGAAACGTGAACCGCATGTCGACGCCGATAACGTCTCCGGCCTCGCCGTCACGCACGGCTCGTCCGACCTCGACTGCGGCCGCGCGATCGGACAGCGTGAAGTTGAGCGCGTTCACCGCGCCGGTCTCGGCGGCAACGCGAACCATCTCGACGCCGTCCGTAAGTCGCACCCCGAGTGGCTTTTCCGAGAGCACCGCCTTGCCCGCCCGCATCGCCGGTATCGCGTAACTCGCATGAGTGTCCGGTGGCGAGGCGATGTAGATGGCGTCCAGCCGTTCGTCCTCGACTAGCACCGAGGGGACTGGTCCGAGGGAGATGTCCGGATACTGGGCGCGAATCCGTTCGACGGCAGCAGGATCCGGATCGGCCGCCGCAACGACCTCGAATTCCGGGTGCCGGTAGGCGACTTCGAGCATCTCGGTGCCCATCGCGCCGAGCCCGATGATGCCCAGTTGAATCTTCATATCGTCAGCCTGACCTCCGTCATTCGACAGCACAAGCGATGTTTTCTTAAGGACGATTAAGTGTCACTGTAGAATTCGGTGATGCTCGACGTGCATCGATTGACAGTGCTGCGCTCAGTCGTGGAGAACGGCTCGATCCAAGGAGCCGCCGCGCGGCTCGGCTACACGGCCTCCGCGATCAGCCAGCACATCGCCGCACTGCAACGGGAAACCGGAATGCCGTTGCTGGAGCGGCACGGTCGCGGCATCCGTCCCACCGAGGCGGGGCTGCTGCTCGCCGCGCACACGCGCCGGATTCAGGACGAGATCGCCCGCGCGGAGACCGCGCTCGCCGATCTGCGGGCCGGGAAGTCGCAGCGCCTGACGATCCGCTACTTCGCCACCGCCGGGGCGGTGCTCATCCCGCCCGTCGTCTCGGAGCTCGGTCTCCTGCATCCCGAGGTGCGGGTTGTCCTTCGGTTGGGAAAGGGCTTGTCCGAGAACGAAACCGCCGACGCGGAGATCATGGTGATCGATGAAACCGTGCGCGTGTCCGCCGGGCTACGCGTCTTGCACCTGCTCGACGATCCCTTCCTCGCGGTGCTGCCGCCTGCCCACCCACTCGCCGCCCAGGAGGTCATCGAGTTGGGGCAGCTGCGGTCGGAACCCTGGATCGATAACGAATGGCCGAGCACGCTCTGTCGAGAAACGATGTTGAAGGCTTGCGGCGCAGCCGGATTCAGCCCGGACTTCGCGGTGGAGGCGCACGACTATGCCGCCGCTGTCGGCTTTGTCGCCGCGGGACTCGGTGTGACACTGGTTCCACGCCTTGCGCTCGGGGCGATTCCTACCGCGTCGGTGGTGTGCCGCCCGGTCGTCGGTCCCGTTCCGACACGGACGATCGTTGTGGTCGTCAAGGCAGGCACCGAGTCGCAGGCGCCGCTGTCCACTCTGCTGGATCTGCTCCGGCAAGCGGCCGAGGAGCGCGGGTAAGGCCGGGCATTCTCCGGGACTTCCCCCACTGTGGCATCACTCCAATGGGGGAGCGGAGATCCCCTCTGGAGGTGATGAACTCATGGGACCAATCTCCTTAGTATGGTGGTCGTGTCTGTTGCCCGCGCTGCTCGCTGTCGCGTCCTGCTCGTCGCCGGGCTGTGGATCCTGCTTGCCGCCGTCGGGATGGCACCCGCATCGGCCGACTCTGCTTCTGCGGGCGCGGACGTTTCGGTCGCGCAGTCGCTGGGGGACCGGGAACTCACGATCGTGCTCCGCCGGGTGACCAGTGTGCCCGGGCCGTTGCGGGTGGACATTGTCACGCACACGGGTACGGCCGCTGGGCAGCTCGCGCTTGCGGTGATACCGATGGGCGCCGATTCGGACCTGCCCGCTCCGGGAGCGCCGACCGCCGAGGCCGTCGTCGAACTCGGTGGTACACCCGGGATGTACTCGGCCACGCTCGACATGGATCGACCCGGGCCGTGGGAACTCGCGGTCGGTGACGGGACGCGGGTGGCGCGGATCCCGTTCGTAGTGCCCGAGCAGGTCACCTCGCCGCCGGAGCGGCTGGTTTACGTGGGTTTCTTGGTAGCCGGTGTGCTGCTGCCTGTTTCGGTGTTGATCGCGATGCGGGCCCGGCACAGTGCGTGGGCGTTGGTTCCCGCGGGCGGGATGGTGGCCGGGATTGCGGTCTCGGTAACCGCCGCGCTGCTCTCGGCATCATTGCCCTTGCCGCCGCAACCCGGCAGTCAGCTGGATCCGACCGTGGACAACGTCACCGATCCGTATTCGCTGAACCAGCCGTTGATTTCGGACTTCTCCCGCCCGCCTGTTCTGCTCACCGTCGAAGGTTCGGTAACTGCCGGGCGGCCAGGCGATTTCGACCTCGTGCTGATCGACGCGGCCACCGGAGCGTCCGTGGACGATCTGCTCGTGCACGACAGTGCGCTCGTGCATCTGCTGGTGGTCGGCCCGAGTGGTGGACTGTCGCACCTGCATCCGATCCGGACCGGGCCCGGCCGGTATCAGGTTCATCTGACGACTCCGGAGCCTGGCCGCTATGCGCTGTCGGCGGAGTTGGCTCGTCGCGGCGGTGGTGTCCAAATGGTGCGTGCCGCAACGGGGTTCAATGCTGCGCCGAATGATGCGAGTGTTGCGCCCCAAGCATCCAGTGCTCCACTACATCTCGGCGGCAGCGACAAGTCCGCGTCGACGGTGCTCGACGGCAATTCCATCACCGTCCGGACAACCGAAGCGGTGGTTGGCAAGCCGACGACCATCACCGCAGAAGTCGGTGATACCTCCGATCTGCAACCGTGGCTCGGCATGGTCGGGCATCTGATCATGGCGGGGCCGGTGCCGGACGGTGGCGTGGATATCGCTGCGGCCGTGCAGAACTCGCCTGTCTGGGGGCACTCGCACTCGATGGGGCCGACAGCCATGCCGGGGATGAGTGGTGCGCATGACATGGCGGGGATGAGCGGTATGCATGATATGCAGGGGATGGGTGCCGCCGTTGGGCGCGGAGTGATGCTCATGCCGCCCGTCAATGGCGAGAGTCCGCCCGACGAAACGGTGGCCGCGTACGGACCCGACGTTCCGTTCACCTTCACGTTCCCTGTCTCGGGCCGGTACCGGCTGTGGATTCAGGTCGAGCGGAACTACACCGTGCTCACAGTTCCGCTAGTGCTCGAAGTCGCGCAGGGGGAGCATCGATGAGCGCATCCGTCGGTAGGCCGTTCCGTATTGTCGCCGCTCTAGCCGTTGTGGTCGTGATTGCCGTCATCGGATGGCTGGTGTGGCCGAGTCCTACCGCCCCGGTCGTGCTGAAAACCGGCACGCCCCAACACCTCGTCACCGTCACCATCGACAGTCTCCGTCTCGGCGACACCGCCGTCGACGTAACCGTCACCGACCGCGCCGGTACCCCGATCGACCATGCGGCAGTACAGGTTCAAGCGATCCAGCCGCTGATGGGCCATGCCGGAGCGGCAATTCCGGCCGCCGCCAACGGTTCCGGTCGCTTTCACGCCACGGCGGTGTCGCTGATGATGACCGGCCCATGGGAACTGCGCTTGTCCATCGACGCGCACAACGGCATCGACCAAGTGACCCTGCCACTTTGGGTCGGCGGCTGAGTCAGCCGCATGCACGCATCAGCTCGAACCACAGGAGCACGACACAGGAGGGACCGCTCGTCATGAACATCTCAGCACCGTCCGACACGATCGAAGGCGGTGGCGCGCCGACGGCGAACACCGTCGAAGGGGCGTCCGACAACAGCACCGCGGCCCGCACCGGGGCATGGGGCGTGCTGCTCGGCACCGCCATCACCCTGATCGGCCTCAGCTGGGATATCCAGTGGCACAACGAAGTCGGCCCCGACACCTTCTTCACGCTGCCGCACCTGTTCCTGTACTCCGGCAGCGCGATATCCGGATTCGCCAGCCTCGCCATGGTGCTCGTGGCCACCTTCGCTCAACGCGCCGGACGGCCGGTGCCCGCGATGGGCGGCACTCCGATCCGGGTGTTCGGCAGCAACCTCACGGCTCCGCTCGGTTACATGGTCGCCGGGGCGGGCGCCGCGCTGTTCCTGCTCTACGGCCTGCTCGATTTGCAGTGGCATTCGATCTACGGCTTCGACGCGGTGCTGAACACTCCCTCGCATGTGGCGCTGTTCCTGTCCATCACGCTCACCATGATCGGCAGCATCATGGTCTTCGCGTCGCACCGCGACCACCGCTGGGGTCAGTTCGGCATCGTCCTGGCAATCCCCATCATGATCACCTTCTCGCCGATCCTCAGCCAGGTGCTGGACAACTTCGAACCGCCCGTTGATCCGACCATCCTCGGCGTCGTGCTGTTCGGTCCGCTGCTGCTCGTGCTCGGCGCCGCGGCGCTGGCCCGTCCTGGTGCCGCCATCGCCATCGCCCTCGCGCTGGGCGCCATGCAGGCGATCCTGTGGTGGTTCTCGCCGTGGGCCGCGGAGACCTACGCCACGGCGATCGGACTGCCGCTGCGCGACGGTCTCGGATCCCGGCCGCCGTCACTGCCCGCCATCATGCCGATGTTCCTGATCATCGCGGCCGTCGCCGTGGAGGGGTTGTTCTGGCTGGCCCGCAGCCGCGGCTACGATCCGAACAAGATCGTGGTGGCGGCCGGGCTGGTGACCGGACTCGTTGTCGGCGTGAGCTTTCCGCTGCAGTTGCAGTTCGTCCATTTCTTGTCCCGGATCAGCTTCAACCAGGTCATGCTGTCCACGCTCGTCGCGATACCGTTCGGCCTGCTGGCCGGTTTCCTCGCCGGCCGCTTCGCCCGCATGCTGCCCGCGCCCGCGACGGAGGCCGTCCGATGACCGCACTGCGCAAGCTCGCCCTCACCGTGCTGGCCGCGATCACGCTGTCGTTGGTCGCGATCGCGCCCGCCTCCGCGTACGCCCCCGTCGATGTTGTGCACACCGAGCGAGTTCAGGTCGGCCCCTACGCCATGACCGTCGGCTTCTCCACCTGGCCCATCCGCGCGATGAAGTCACTCGATTTCACCTTCATGCCGGACGGCGGGATCGCCGACAAGTCCGGGACGTTGCGGATGGCCGGGCCCGCCTTCGACAACTGGCGCCGCGGCGCACCCCTCGTGCGTCACCCACGCAAACGCGACTCCTGGGGACTGGACATTCTCGCCATCAACGACCCAGGCAACTACAGCATCATCTTCACCCTCGACGGCCCGCTCGGACACGGCGAAGGCACCCTGGACGGCGTCCATGTGCTCGACCAGCCGGGCCCACCCCTGCCCCTGAGCTGGACAATCGCCTCCCTGCCCCTGCTCGGCCTCATCGCCTTCCTCGCGGTCTCCTGGCGCCGCACCCGCCCCGCCCGCCAACCATTGCCGCTCTAAACGGGCAACTTCACGGCTACTCTTCGTACATGATCCTGTTCCTCCTGCCAGACCACGACTACGACCCCACCGAATCGGCGGTGCCGTGGGCCGCGCTGCGGGATGCCGGGATCCCCGTCCGCTTCGCGACACCGGAAGGTCGAGTCGCCCTCGCCGACGACCGTCTCGTCGAACAGGGCTTCTCGTTCCTTTCCCCACTCCTGATGACCCGCTCGGACGCGCTACGCGACTACGACCGTATGCGCGAAGACCCCGACTTCCAGTCACCCCTGGCCTATTCCGACGTGATCGACGCGGAAGTCTCCGGCGTCGTCGTGCCCGGCGGCCACGCCCCCGGCATGAAGTCGATGCTCGAATCAACCACCGCCCAAGATGTTTTCGGCCGCGCGCTCCTAGCCGAGAAGCCGGTCGCCGCCGTCTGCCACGGAGTCCTACTCGCCGCCCGCGCCAAGGATCCGGAGACCGGGCGCTCGGTACTGTACGACCGCCGAACCACCGCCGTCACAGCCACTTTGGAACTCTCGGCCTGGAACCTGACCCGAATGCGCCTCGGCAACTACTACCGAACCTACCCACAAACCGTGCAAGCGGAAGTCACTGCCGCCCTACGCCATCCGCGCCAATTCGAGCGCGGCCCCTTACTACCCCAACGCGATTCCGCAACCCACCTGAACCGCGGCTTCACCGTCCGCGACCGCAACTACATCTCGGCCAGATGGCCCGGCGACTGCCACCGCCTCTCCGCCGAATACCGAGACCTAGTGCTGTCTTCGACGAAGTAGCGACGTCGACGTCGTTGGTCACCAAGGCTTCTCAACGCGCGGTGATGCCGTCTGCGGACGAGTTCCAGTTCTACGTGGCCGAGTCCGGTCGGCTCGAACAGGCGTCGTCCGCCGCCCAGTAGTACGGGGATGCGGTGTAGTTCGAGTTGGCCGGCTGCCAGCAACGCCTGCGCCGCGCTCGCGCCATGCAACTCACGGTTGCGCCCACGATGCCTGACTACTCGGCGCCGCGACTGGTGAAGTCGAAGGATCCGCCGTCGATGCCCCAGGAGATGAACCGTTCGGGGCGAATGCGGATGACCGCGCGTTCCTGGGGTGGGAACGGCGGCTCCTCGTCATCGAGCGCCTCGGCCGTGCCGCGCACCTCGATGCCGCGAATCACGTAGGGCTCCACGGAAACCTGTTGGTCGATGACGAACGACACCCGGCTGCCCGCCTCCACATTGCGGTACTTTCGACTGCCACGCATCCGCATGCCGCCGATGTCGATCGTGCCGTCGGCGTTCACCCGGTAGCTGGTCGGGTTGTTCTGCACGACGCCGTCGGGCGACACTGTGGCCAGCCGGCCGATCCCGGCCTCCGCGAGGAACTGCTGTTAGTTGGTGGTGAAGGTCATGTCAGTTGCTCCTAAGTCCCAGTTTCTAGCATCGCTAGGAACTGGAGCAACGGTAACACCGCCCGGCTAGCTTGTCTAGCGTTGCTAGATTTCGGATCGCTGCCGCGGGCTCGCGCTCGGATCCGCAAGTCGCACATGCCCATTCCGGCCGAGCGGATTCCGAATGTCCGGCTCGATAGGCTAGCGCTCATGAACCGGCCAGATCCGAGCTCTCCGCCGACCTACGATGAAGCGCTGCGAATCGCGCGCGATCTGGCGCAGAATCCCGACACTCTCGTCCCCTACGCCCACCAGGGGCTCGAGAATGCCCGTTACGGAGCAGGTTTCGCCTTCTTGCAGACGATCGGAACCGACCGTGGCGACCTGGACGGCTATGTCCTGGTGACCACGACCGCCCACGGCAGCGGGCTACTGTCGGCGGGCAAACACACCATCGACACGGTGATCGCCGTGCACCTGGCCCGAGCCGAGCAATCCAACAGACACATCCCCGACAGCGAACTCTCGGTGGCGCACCGGGTGGCGGTCGAGGCTTTCGATGCCGGCCGCACGCGCGTCGACGAGATGCCCCGGCGCACACCGCTCGATGCCGAGACAGCCGACTACGCCGAGTTCGTTCTCATCGTCCTGTGGCGCAGCCGCAACGAGGGAGACTCCGGGCGTAATATCCTCGCCCGCAATGACTTCCTGTTGCGAGACCCGGATCCTGGGCGTCGATACACCCACACCTGCCCACGCTGCGAGCGCCCGGCGATCTACCAGGCACGCTACCCCCTTGGGGTCTGTGATCACTGCCTGAGCCGAACCACTGACCGCGCCGGGCGCCGGGTCCGCGGTTTCAACACCGATTTAAGTGGCGGAATGATCGCCTACTACACCGACACACTCGAGCATTCGGACCCCTCCCAGAAGGAAGAATGCGTCGAGGTCACCAGGACCGGTGTGTGTTTCATCGACGGACTCCCCGCGGCCATGCAGGAGGCGCATTTCGGTGGGATCGTCGTCCAAATGGCTTCCGCCGACTAGCCTTCGGCGGGTCCCCAGTTTTCACTGCTGGGCACACGCGACCGCACTGTGCACAATGTGGTCCGTGAACGCACCGTACGTCGATCCCGCTACAGCCACTCCGGGTCTCGGTCGCCAACCGCACCCGACGCATGGGTGGGTGCCGCAAGAGGCGGGGGAGAACCGGCTTGCCCTGGCGGCGATGACGGATGGACTGCTGGCGTTTGTCCTCGCTCTCGCGTTGGCGGTGCGGGTGTTTCACGCAAGCGCCGGAATCGCCGAGTTCGCGCCGGTCTTCGTGCCCTGCCTGCTCGCGGTGTCGTTCGTCAACCACGTGTTCGGCACGTTGATATTCCGTGGCAGTCTCGCCAAGCTGCTGTTCGGCGTGCGGGTGCTGCGCTGGAAGGACGGCCGCCGCCCGCGCGTATGGCAGACGTTGGGCAGGTGGCTGTTCGGCTACGTGGTGATCGTGTTCCAGTTGCTGTTGGAGGGTGCGAGCGTCGGGCAGGCGTGCGGCCTGCGCACCGTGCGCAGCCGCGACGAGCGGCGTTGACCCAGGCCGCTTTTGCGTTGGCCGGGGCCCGCGCGGCCTCGCGCTGGCCGCTCAGCGGTTCTTCGACTTCCTAGACGATCACGTCGGCCTCACCACTTCCTGAAGTGGCAGCGAAACCATTGATCGGCTGCCGCTGACACATCAAGGTCGTAAGCGCCCTGTCGCAGCCGCGCGACAGGGCATGATCGAATCGTCGAGAAGTCGACCGGAACAGGGAGTTGAGATTGATGACTGGCGCACGCGATGGGAACACGTTGCCTGCCACCGCTGGATACGCGAATGTGAACGGCCTGCGGATGTACTACGAAATCCACGGCACCGGTAGCCCATTGGTGGTTCTGCACGGCGGTCTCATGACCATCGACCTGGCGTTCGGCGCGATGCTGCCTGCGTTGGCGGCCGGCCACCAGGTGATCGCGGTCGAGTTGCAGGGCCACGGGCACACCGCCGACACCGAGCGTGCGCTCACCCTGGACAACCTCGCCGACGATATCCCTGTCCTGCTCGACGAGCTCGGCATCGAGCGGGCGGACCTGTTCGGGTTCAGCCTCGGCGGGCTGACGGCGTTGCGGGTCGCGATGCGCCATCCGGAGCGGGTCGGCCGACTGGTGGCCGCGGCGACGCACTACCGGTCCGGCGGGTACCACCCGGAAATCCGTAATCCGCAGCCCGGCGATTCCGCCGATCGGATGCCGACGCAGGAAGACTTCCAGCAGTGGCAAGACGCATATGCCCGGGTCGCCCCGAACCCGGAGCAGTTCTTCGAGCTGGTCGCGAAAGCCTCGCCGACACCGGATGACGTCGACCAATGGTCGGAAGCCGAGATCGGGTCGATCGCCGCGCCCACGCTGCTGATCATCGGCGACAACGACTTCGTCCGCCTCGACCATGCGGCCGCCATGAGCGACCTCATCCCCGGCGCGCAGTTGGCCGTCCTGCCCGGCGCCACCCACATGGGCGTGCTGCGGCGCTCCGATCTGCTGTTGCCGATGGTCGAAACCTTCCTGTCGCAGAAGGATTGACGAGAAGCCGGGACAGCAGTCCGCGCGCAGCGCCTCATCGCGAGAGTGGCGGGTATCCGTACTCCCACGGTCTCAGCTCAGTGGTGTGTTCCGTGGTCGGCACGGATGTGACCGGGGCGGCCCGTGTTTAGCGTTATGAGCATGGAAATCAACGCAACCATCAGCACCGACATCAACATCAACCTCGAGGTGGCCGATCCCCAGGCCGCCGCCGCGATCTACGACGCCGCGTTCGGACTGGGCGACCGGCTCGGGTTCCGGGCCTCGCAGACGCCGACGACCGGTTTCCGCGGATTCATCTTGTCGCTGGTGGTGTCGCAGCCCTCCACCGTCGACAGCCTCGTCGGCACCGCGGTCGACGCCGGGTTCACCGTCCTCAAGCCCGCGAAGAAGAGCCTGTGGGGGTACAGCGCGGTGATAGAGGCGCCGGAGGGGACGATCTGGAAGATCGCCACTTCGAACAAGAAGGATGTGGGCCCGTTCACCCGCGAGATCGACGACGTGGTGTTGCTGATGGGCGTGACGGATGTGAAGGCCAGCAAGCAGTTCTACGTCGATCGTGGTTTGACGACGTCGAAGAGTTTCGGCGGCAAGTACGCCGAGTTCGCGAAGCCGGGCTCTCCGGTCACCCTGGCGTTGTACCCGCGCAAGGCGGCAGCCAAGGAGGCGGGGGTCGCCCTGGAGGGCAGCGGATCACACCGCCTCGTCATGGACAGCGGCATCGGTTCGTTCACCGACCCGGACGGTTACGTGTGGGACACAACTGCCTGAGCTGGTCGATCAAGCCCTGTCGTCTGCGGCCAGGGTCAGACTCCGGGCGTACTGATAGGTGCAGTCGGCGCGTTCGAATTCCGCCGCGAGGGCGTGCAGTCGGCCACGATCATCATCGAGCAGGGCTGCGGCCCGCTCGACGATCGAACCGGCTATCGGGTTGCCGGACACCGTGGTCCGAGCCGCGGCGACGAAGCCGCGGGCATCCGGATGGTCGGCCAGGACCGCGGCTTCGGCGCGCAGGGCGACATACCAGTGTCGCCAAATCCAGACGGTGCGCTCGTCCAATGCGTCCGGCTCGGTGGCCAATTCGGCCAGCGCCCGTTCGGGTTGCCCACGATCGAGCAGCACGATGGCATCGAAGACAGCGCGGTAGGCGACCTGCAGGTCGGACGTGCCGCCGAGGGCATCCGCGATGGCCAGCCACTCGGCGCGTGCGGCATCGTCACCGCGCAGACCGTGCGCCATCGCGACCGCCCCGGCCGCCGGAGCGAGACTGGGGACGCGGGGACGGCCGGAGAGCTCCCAGGAATCGACGAATCGTCCACTGCCGGTGAGTACTTCATCGAGATCGCCGAGCAGGGCGTGCACGACCAGCAGTGCGGCGGTGGCGAAATCACCACGCTCGGCCAGCAACGGCAGGTCACGCAGCTGTTCGGCCCAGCGGCGGGAATCCCGAAGGTCGCCGACGGCGATACCGATATCAGCCGACTCGGACAACGCGTTGACGCGTTCGAGGGCGCTGGCGGGCGTTACCGGCAGGGCGGTCAGCAAAGCGACTCGCCGACGGGTGGTCTCGGCGGCGGCGAAGACATCCCCGGCCCACAACTGGGCCGCCGCGAGGGCGTCGAGTGCCGCGCTGCGGGCGAGCGGGTCGCAGGTGCGATCGGCCAGCTCCACCGCCCGTTGCGCGAGTGAGATCGCCGCAGTGCCGGGCGTGGATGTAATTGCCTCGGGCGCTTCGGTTTTCGATTCGGCCTCGGCGCCGGTGAGATCGGCGAGTACCCCGCATTCGGCGAGAGCCACGGCGGCAACTGCGGCCGGGTCCGCACCGGCGAGTTCATGCGCCTCGGCCAGCAGCGCCGCGGCCTCGCCCGCCGCGACCGGCTGTGCGAAGGTGTCGGACATGCGGTAGACGGTGATCGCGGCGGTCGCGAGATCCCGGGCTGACGCCGCGGAATCGCCTGCGCTGCCGATGGTTTCGGCGGCAGCGCGGTAGAGGCGGTACATGTCCTCGCCGCGCATCCGGCATCCTGCTACCTCGGCGGCACGCCGCAACGCCGCGGCGGACGTGACCGGGTCATCGGTCAGCGCCGCCGCCTGTTCGTAGCGTCGCTGAGATTCACTGATCAGATTTCGGGCAAAAGCCAACTGCGCCAGGGAAATCGCCAGCGCGTGCGCGTCGACCCGATGCTCGGGAAGCCTCGCCGCCCAAGTCAGTGCCGCGCGCATGTCGTCGGCGGCGGCATCGAACGCGGAGCGCCATTCGCGGGTAGTCGGCGCGGGATCGGCGACCAGCTCGTTGGCGGTCGCCGCACACCAATTCAGGTGGCGCGCAAGGACTTCGTCGAGTTCGCCCGCGGTGGCGAGTACTTCGCGTTCGTATTGGCGGATGGTCTCCAATGCCCGGTACCGGGTGCCGCGCGCGGAGTGCACCACGGTGAGCAGGCTTTGTTCGGTGAGCCGAGCCAGCCCGTCGGCGACCGCGATCGGATCCAGTTCCGATGATCCGGCCACTGTCATCGCGTCGGCGGCGGTGAACG
Source organism: Nocardia sp. CA-128927 (assembly GCF_050955855.1). Lineage (NCBI taxonomy): Bacteria > Bacillati > Actinomycetota > Actinomycetes > Mycobacteriales > Nocardiaceae > Nocardia > Nocardia sp. CA-128927. The sequence goes on from NZ_CP192087.1 coordinate 3,836,049, forward strand.
GCGCCACGAACACCGAGACCCGCCGCAGCACGCACCGGTCCTCGGCGGTCAGCAGCGCCTGGCTCCAATCCAGCATGGCCCGCATGGACTGATGCCGTTCGTCGGCGCGGCGGCCACCTACCAGGAGCCGCAACGGATCCGCGAGGCTCGCGCCGAGTCCGTCGAGTCCGAGGGTGGGCAGCCGAGCGGCCGCGAGTTCGATGGCCAACGCCAGCCCGTCGAGCCGTCCGCAGATCTCGTGCACCTGGTCCAGCTGCTCGGCGTCCACGGGCCAGCCCAGCGCTGCGGCCCGATCCACAAACAACGACACCGCGTCTTCGGCGTCATCGCCGAGCGACAGTGGCGGCACCGTGAACACCTGCTCGAACGGCACCATGAGCCGCGCCCGGCTGGTGGCCAGCACGGTCACGTTCGCACACTGCGCGAGCAGGTGTTCGATGAACGGTGCCACCCCGTCGCGCAGATGCTCACAGTTGTCGAGCACCAGCAGCACCCGACGCTCACCCAGCGTGGCCGACACCGAGTCGTCGAGACTGCGCCCCTGCTGCTCGCCGAGCCCCAGCGCCCGCGCCACCGCGGCCCCGGCCATCGCCGGATCGGTCACCGGCACCAGGTCCACAAACCATGCGGGCTGTTGCGAAATGGTGGGTGGGTGTTGTCCGGCCGCGTAGCGGCCGGACAACAGGATTTGTGGGTTGTTGGGTGTGTCGAGGGTTGGTGATCGATGATGTGTTGGTGGCCAAGGGTTATCGCTGGGTGGATCGTGATCAGCAGTTTTTGATGCCGCCGGATATGCGTGAGTGGTTGAGTGATTCCGATCCGGTGTGGCTGGTGATCGAGGCGGTGGCGGGGTTGGACACTTCGCGGTTGCATGCCAAACGCCGCACTGGTGGTGTGGGGCGTGCGGGGTATGACCCGGATATGTTGCTGACGTTGTTGATTTGGGCGTGGGCCCAAGGCCAGCGGTCCTCGCGCAAGATCGAGTGGTTGTGCTCGCGTGATGTCACCTTCCGGGTGATCTGTGCCGGGGATGTGCCTGATCATGTGACCATTGCCCGGTTCCGTGGCGAGCTGGCTGATGTGGTGGAGGAGTTGTTCACCCAGGTCCTGGTGTTGTGCGCGCGTCTGGGTATGGGCCGGTTGGGGGTGGTGGCGATGGATTCGGTGAAGATCGCCTCGAACGCGTCGTTGAGCGCGAACCGCACCGAGGAGGGGTTGCGGGCGGCTGCTGGCGAGCAAGCCGTCGCTGATGCGGCGCGGGCGGCCGCGCGGGCGGCGGCGGCCGAGCATGCGGCCACCGATGCCGCCGAGGACGAGCAGTTCGGGCCCGATGAGCGTGGTGGGGGCATGTCCACGGAGTTGGTCGAGCCCTCGGCTCGGGCGGCGCGGATCGCTGCGGCGTTGGCGGAGTTGGAGGCTGAAAACGCCGCTCGCGCCGAGGCGCGTGAGGGGGCCGGGGCCCGTCGGCGCGAGCGTGAGCAGGCCAGGCAGGTCGCTCGTGATGCGATGGTCGCTGACTATCAGCGCCGTCGTGACGAGCGGGGGCCCCGGGTCGGGTTGCCCCCGGCCGAGATCCGGGTGCAGGTGCTGACCCGCAACTGGGAACAGGCCCGCGCCGCGCAGCAAGCCAAGATCGAGCGCTGGCTGGCGGCGGGCGGGCGCGGGCGCCGGCCCGCCCCGGTGGATGAGGAGTACGCGGTCAAACGCGTGCGCCGGGCATTGGATCGTGCGGTCGCCGCGCAGGCGGTAACCGCGCAGGCCGAGGCGGTGACCCGGGCTGGGGCGGCCCGCAAGGCCGCCGAGCGGGCCGGCAACGATAAAGACGCCCAGCGCAATATCACCGACCCCGAGTCTCGCCCGATGCCGCTGCGCGGCGGGGGATGGTTGCAGGGATTCAACTGTCAGGCCGTCACCTGCGGCGACGGACTGATCATCGCTACCGGGGTCGCCAACAATCCCAGCGACTGTCCCGCCTTCGCCGAGATGATGGGCAAGGCCGCTACCGCCGCCGACCTCATCACCGCCCACCATCCCGTAGACACACACGAAAACCCTGCTATCGCAACACTTCTCAACGACTACACGGCCGCGGTAACAGCCCCGGCCGGTCCCGACACCACTGGTGAAACCTCACCCGCCCCGATCGGAATGCTGCTCGCCGACGCCGGCTACCTGAGCACCGATAACCTCACCGCCGCCGGGCCCGCCCGGCTCATCGCCATCGGCAAACGCCGTGACCTGGCCACCGCCGCCCGCACCCGGCCCACCACCGGCCCCCCGCCCACCGACGCGCCGGTGATCGAGCAAATGGATCACCGGCTGCGCACACCAGAAGGCGCCGCCCTCTACAAACAACGCAGCCACATCGCCGAAACCCCCTTCGGCCACGCCAAACACAACCTCGGCTTCCGACGCTTCACCAGCCGCGGAACCAGCCGGGCCGCAGCAGAATTCAGCTTCCACGCCCTCGTTCACAACCTGTTCAAAGCCATCGGAACCCGCCACCTCACCCTGGCGCCCTGCTGACAAGCAGGACCGGGAGGATCTACCAACCCCGTGTTGCCGGCCACTACGCGGCCCGCAACACCAGCACCCATTTCGCAACAGCCCGCATGCGCCGCCGGTGAATTCGCTGGCAAGGTCTGCGGTGACCGCCAAGGCCAGCCGCGTCTTGCCGACTCCGCCGGGCCCCAGCGCGGTCACCTGCCGATGCGTCCGCACCGCCTCGCGCAACGTGGAGCGTTCTCGCTCGCGGCCGACGAACGAGGTCAGCGGCGTGGGCAACACGGCGGCCGCCGTGTTGCTGTCCGCTGCCTGTTCGAACTCGCTCGCCCGGCCGGCCAGCGCTCGCCGGTCCGCAACCCCGACCTTGCGCAGCAGTGCGGACACATGGGTCTCCACGGTGCGCACGGAAATGAACAGCTGCGCAGCGATTTCGGCATTGCTGCGATGTTGCCCCACCAGGGCGAGCACCTCGGCCTCACGATCCGAGATCCCAGCGGCAAGCTTCGACTTCGACACGCCCACATTCTCACTTACGGCCATTTCACCCGCGCGCGGGAGCACCTACGTGCGCCTCTCAGTGGCACGTTCCGTGGTCACCACGGATGTCGCGCCGCCTCGCCGGACCTAACGTCATTCCCATACCGACCAGCACAAACACCGGACTTACAGGAGTACAGATGACCGCCACCGCAGCCAAGGGCATCAAGACCGTGCTGCACCCCGTCTCCGACCTGGCCGCGGCAACCGCCGTGTACACCGCCCTGCTCGGTGTGTCGCCGGCCGTCGAAGGCACCTACTACGTCGGCTTCGACATCGACGGTCACCACATCGGCCTGGTGCCGGACGGTGGCCCGCAGGCCATCACCACCCCGGTCATCTACTGGGAAGTGTCCGATATCGAGACCACGCTGGCCGACCTGACCGCCGCTGGCGCAACGGTGCAGCAGGGCCTGCGCGATGTCGGCCAGGGCCGCCGAGTCGCCGAGGTCATCGACCCCGACGGGAATGTCCTCGGTCTGCTCCAAGATCGCTGAAAGCTTCCCACCGAAACCAACCCGCAAAACCCACGGAGGAAACAGCAATGACCACTCGTACCGCCCCCAAGAACAAGCCCACCGTCGGCTTCTCCGCCGAGGAACTTGCCGCCATGAAGGACCACGCCCAGGAACTCGGGACCGCCGCCCGCCGCGGCGCCCGCGCCACCAAGGCCGACGGCACCGCAGATGTCCTCGCCAAGTTCGCCGAAATGGGCGACGCCGATCGTGCTCTGGCCGAACGCATCCACGCCATCGTCACCGAACACGCCCCGCAGCTGACCCCCAAGCTCTGGTACGGCATGCCCGCCTACGCCAAGGACGGCAAGATCGTCTGCTTCTTCAAGAGCGCCGAGAAGTTCAAATCTCGCTACGCCACCCTCGGTTTCGAAGACAAGGCCACCCTCGACGCGGGTACGGTCTGGCCCACCTCCTTCGCCATCACCGGCCTCACTCCCGCCGACGAACAGATGATCGGCGCGCTGGTCGCAAAAGCGGCAAGCTGAATCCCTCCGAGTAGCTGCTACCAACAGGAGAACGATCATGAAGTTCCGTACCCACGTCGAGCCACCCGAGCCCATGCGGGGCCTGGAAGTTCCGCCCGAGGTGGTGGCCGCGCTCGGCGAGGGTGCGCGGCCGCCGGTGACCATCACGGTCAACGGGCATTCCTGGAAGAGCCGGGTCGCCCTCATGCGCGGCCGCTACCTGCTCGGCCTCAGCAACGCCAACCGGCAGGCCGCGGGCGTCGCGATCGGCGACGAGGTCGAGGTCGAGCTGGAGCTCGACACCCAGCCGCGCGTCGTCGTCGCGCCCCCGGACTTCGCCCAGGCCCTGGACGACAACCCCATCGCCCGCGCCGCCTACGACAACCTCGCCCACAGCCGCAAGCGCGAGCACGTGCACGCCATCGAGAGCGCGAAGAAGCCCGACACGCGCCAACGGCGCATCGAGAAGGCCATCGCCACCCTGCGCGGCGAATCATGACCGGTCTGTACTGCGCGCCGACTCGGTAATAAAGACCGGCACACGGCGATATACGAGCAGCGAACGTCATGATGCTGGAGGTGGGCGATGGCCGCCGAGACCGTAGCGCCGAAGTTCCGTTGGATTCGCTTGTGCTGGAAGGTGTTCCTCGCTGCAGCCGCGGTGTACGTAGTGGTGTGGGAACTCGTCGTCTTCACGTCCCTCTTGGGCGCCGGCAGCCCACCTGTCAACGATCCGCCCTACAAGCTCATGCAAGTACCCGCAAGCGTGCAGTCGCCCCCGCCCACCCAGCCGTCTCCCACCACGATCACGTCACCCCCATTGAAGTAGCCGCGTCGGCGACCCGGATAACCGATGGCGGGGGAGGGGTGCCGTTCGGATAATGCTCGGATGGATAGCGGATTCGTCCACGGTGTGGAGCTCTCGGCTCGGTTCTACCGGGAAGCTGTTTTACCGCTGATCAATCGATACTTCGGCCCCTTGCCGCATACCGCGGCCCGCATCGGGAAAGGCTCGGAGGTCCTAGGGTTCGACACGGAGCGCTCGGCAGACCACGAGTGGGGACCTCGTTTGCAGATCTTCTTGCGACAGCAGGACATCGAGACAATCTCGCACGACATCAGCGCCATGCTCGCCGATCACCTACCCAAGACTTTCCTCGGCTACCCGACCCACTTCGCCGGCGAGGGACGGATCCGGCACATGCAGGTCACCGACGGACCGGTGTTTCACCGAGTTGAAATAGCCGCTCTCGGAACGTGGTTCGCTACACACCTCGGCTTTGATCCGCGCGTTCCGGTCACTACGGTCGACTGGCTCGCTACCCCTACCCAGGCACTGGCGGAGGTGACGGCGGGCGCGGTGTTCCATGACGGACTCGCCGAACTGGAACCGGCACGATCCCGCCTGGCTTGGTACCCGTCCCAGGTGTGGCGCTACGTGCTGGCGTGTCAGTGGGAGCGCATCAGCCAGGAAGAAGCCTTCGTCGGGCGATGCGGCGAAGTCGGCGACGAGCTCGGCTCGGCGGTCGTCGCGGCCCGGCAGGTCCGGGATCTGATGCGCTTGTGCCTGTTGATGGGACGCCGCTATCCGCCGTACAGCAAATGGCTGGGCAGTGCCTTCGCGCAGCTACCGGCAGCCACGGCGCTGAACCCGATACTGCGCGCGGCTCTGGCTGCGACCGACTGGCGTCAGCACGAGCAACACCTTGCCCGCGCGTACGAGATCGTTGCGGCTCAGCACAACCAACTGGGACTCACCGAACCGATCGACCCCAGCACGCGGCCGTATCACCATCGGCCGTTTCAGGTTCTTCATGCCGAACGCTTCGCAACCGCACTGCTGCACTCCATCACCGACCCGCACCTGCGCGCCACGCCACCGATCGGAACCATCGACCAATACGCGGACAGCACCAACATTCTCGAACACCGCGACCGCACGCGCGCCGTCGCCCACGCCGCCCTCGATCCCCGCCACCGCACCTGAGGTTCACCACGGTGTCTCATCAGCCAAGCTCGATCAAGGGCGGCGGCTTGCGAGGACGCAGAACTCGTTTCCCTCTGGGTCGGCGAGTACGACCCAACTCGTATCCCCTTGTCCGACATCGGCGTATCGGGCACCGAGGTCGAGTAGGCGACGGACCTCTTCGTCTTGGTCTCTGTCGGTCGGGTTGACGTCGATGTGCAGCCTGTTCTTGACGGTTTTGCCCTCGGGGACAAGCGCGAAGGTCAACGTCGGTGGCACCGGGCCGGGGTGGTCCTTGCCTTCAGGCACCAAAGGGGAACCGATCGAGACAGTTTCGTCGTCTTGGTCCAGCACCTCGTAGCCGAGGACCGAGCACCAGAACTGAGCGAGACCGTTGGGATCGGCGCAATCGATCGCGAGTTCGGTGAACTTACTGGCCATCTCGGGGCCTCCTGAGTCAAGTGGCGCAGCGGATTTCGTGCGGCAGGTTCATCCGGCTGCAGCGCTGCGCGCGTACTGTCCGGGCGTCGTGCCCAGTATGCGTTTGAAGTGTCGGATCAGGTGCGGTTGGTCATGAAAACCGGTGGCGGCGGCCACATCTCGCGCGGGCATGCCGCCCAGCAGCAGCGGGCGGGCCAGGTCGATCCGGCGGGAGATCAGGTACTGGTGCGGTGGCATCCCGAACTCGCGGCTGAACGCGCGAATGAGATGAGTGGGGTCGGCGTGCAACACGACCGCCGCCTCGGTGAGAGAAATGCCTTCGGCCGCAAGGGAATCGAGCAGATCTCGCAGACGGTGAGCCAACCCGGGATCGGCGCGCCGAACCGTCGGATCAGTGCCGCGCAACAGGTCGCGGAGCCGGTCGTGGATGAGCGCGAGGCGACTGGCGGCCTCCAGCTCCTCGCCGCGGTGGGTGAGTGTCGCGTGTAGCTGGCGGACGCGGCGGTGCAGCAGCGGGTCGGTGAAGGTCGGGGTATCGACCGCGGAACCGATCAACGCCTCGGGGAGGTGAGCATCGTCGAGATACAGCACCCGCTTGCGGAACCCGTGCGCGGTCGCGGCCTGACCGTTGTGCGGAACATGCGGCGGAAGCAGCGAGACCACGGACCCGAGGGCCCCGTGTTCGTGCCGGTCGAGGTCGTAGCGGACCGCCCCCTCGTCGACGATCAGCAGCGTCCAGTAGTTGTGGGCGTGCATCGGGTAGACGTGCCCGATGAAACGGGCATGAAAGACCTCGACAATCCCCGGCACCCGCGGCTGCCAGGCCCTGACCTGCTCAACCGCACCGGCAACCATGCCAGGATCGTACAAGCCTCGGCGGCCCGGATCGCGGGAGAGTCATCGGCATGGAAAACGTGCGATTCGACACCAAGATCGCGGTACTGCTGCGCGACGACCTGCCGACCTGGCAGCGGCTGAATGTGACGGCGTTCCTGGTCAGCGGCCTCGGCACCACCCAACCGGAGGTGATCGGGGAACCGTACGAGGACGCCGACGCGGCGATCTACCTGCCGATGTTCCGCCAGCCGGTGCTCGTCTTCGAGGGCAGCAAGGAACTGCTGCGCGGCGCGCACAGCAAGGCACTGGCCCGGGAGCTGCGGACGTCGATATTCATCTCAGACATGTTCACCACCGGAAACGACCGAGACAACCGGGCCACGGTGCGCGCGGTCGGCGCCGACTCCCTGGACCTCGTCGGCATCGCCGTGTACGGCCCGCGCAACGTCGTGGACAAGATCTTCAAAGGTGCACGAATGCACCCGTGAATATGGGTATGTCGTTGCAGGACAATGTGCATAGGATCGCCGACATGGCGACACGGCTTGTGCAGATCAACATCAAGGCGCGGGATGACTCCGCGCTCGGCCGGTTCTGGGCGGAGGCGCTGGGCTGGGGTGTTTCCAGCGAGGGGCCCGGGGTGACAAACGTTGAGCCCGTTGGCTTCTCCTGGCCGGACCCGGCCGCTGTCTGCGTCGATGTCGTCACCGTCCCGGACCCCGAAACCGTGAAGTACCGGGTGCACGTCGATCTCGCCACCACCTCCGCTACCCATCAAGCGGAGTTGGTCGCGCGCCTAGAGGATCTCGGTGCGACGCGCGCCGACATCGGGCAGGGCGATGTTCCGTGGACGGTCTTGGCCGACCCGGAGGGCAACATGTTCTGTGTGCTGGAGCCGCGGGAGATCTACCGGGACACCGGCCCTATCGCCGCGGTGGTCGTCGACTGTGTGGATCCGCGAGCCATGGCGCGGTTCTGGGGCGAGGCGACGGACTGGATCCTGCACGAGGTGACCGACGATCACGCGAGGTTGCGTTCGGCCGCGGGTGTCGGCCCCTATCTGGAGTTCCTCCGTACACCCGCCGAAACCGTATGGACCCGTGTCCATCTCGACGTCCTGCCGTACGCCGGTGACGATCAAGCGGCGGAAGTCGCCAGACTGCGGGAGCTGGGCGCCACCGACCGGGACCTCGGCCAGGGTGACGTACCGTGGACACTGCTGGCGGACCCGGAGGGCAACGAGTTCTGCGTCCTCGGCCCGGGGCGTTGACCGACGGCCCGGAGAATGCGTTGGCGGCCAACCGATCTAGGGTAGGCAGCCACACTCGGATCCGGCACGAGGGAGCGTCTGCGGTGACCGTCCAATATCACACCCGGGTCCGATTCCGCGTCATACCAAAGGGTTACACGGAACGAGAATCCGGCAGCTAGTTTCGGGGGTATCGAATTCGGCGCCCCGGTTCGAACATCGACCGGCTTGGCATCGTCGACGGACGGAGGTGGCGTCGCCGCCTCAGCTCTCAGGAAGACTTATGACGACACCTGCCTTGGCCTCCGAGTCACCCGCGCGGTCACCGCGGCGCGGCGCTGACGGTGATTACGCCCGTCTGTTGCGCCGGATCTCCGACGCGGGGCTGATGAACCGGCGTCCGGTCTACTACGCAGTCCGGCTCAGCCTCGTCGGCCTCGCGTTCGCAGCAGGCTGGGCGGCGTTCGTCCTGATCGGCGATTCGTGGTGGACGTTGCTGGTCGCGGGGTTCATGGCCGTGACGTTCGCGCAAGTCGCACTCGTCATGCACGATGTGGCGCACCGCCAGGTCTTCCGGCTGCGGCGGCCGACGGAGCTCGTCGGACGAATCGTCGGCAACGCGGGCATCGGCCTGGGCTACGGCTGGTGGCAGGACAAGCACACCCGGCATCACGCCAACCCGAACCACGAGGAACTCGACCCCGATGTCGCGCCCGACATCCTGGTCTGGTCGCAAAAGCAGGCCCGGTCCAGCCGCGGTCTGGCTCGTCTCATCGGGCGGGCGCAGGCGTTCCTGTTCTTCCCCCTGCTGTTGCTGGAGGGCCTGAACCTGCATGTGGCCGGCGTGCGTGCGCTCCGAAATCGATCGGTCAAACACCGCGGCTGGGAGGGCGCACTGCTGTTCGGCCACTTCGCCCTCTACCTCGGCGCACTGTTCGCGGTGCTGCCCGCCGACAAAGCCTTCGTGTTCATCGCTGTCCACCAGGGCCTGTTCGGGCTGTACATGGGCTGCATCTTCGCCCCGAATCACAAGGGCATGCCGACCTTGACCGGCGACGAGCGCCCCGATTACCTCCGTCGCCAGGTACTGACCTCGCGCAACGTACGGGGTGGCGCGTTGACCGATATCGCGCTCGGCGGGCTCAACTATCAGATCGAGCACCACTTGTTCCCGAGCATGCCGACGCCGAACCTGCGGCACGCCCGGTTGATCGTCCGCGACTACTGCGCCGAAATCGACGTGGCCTACCACGAAACCGGGCTGATCTCCTCGTACCGCGAGGCGCTGATCCACCTGCACCACGTCGGCGCGCCCTTGCGCACACCCGAACCCGAAGTGCCACAACGCGCTAGCTGAACAACTGCGGACATCGGTTCGGCGGATGTCCGAAACGCTGAGAAGACCCGGCCCCCAACAGGTTCCGGGTCTTCTCGGCGGTCTACGGTCAGCGCGCGCTGGCGGTGCAGAGCACCTCTCTGACCTCTGCCCCCGACTTGTCCGCGGAACCGACATTGGCCAGCATCGCCGGCGGGTAGATCCGGGCCAGGCTGGTGTACGCGCCGAACAACGCGGCATCACGGTTGATACCCGCGCCGGTGGCAACCGCGCGACGGGTGTAGACGAGCGCGCCGCAGCCGTCCGCCCAGTCCACCAAGACGATGCAGTCGGAGACGCCGCTCACGCCGCACGCCGCGAGCGCCTCATCGATGGCTTGCTCGCGGCTCACCGCATTGTTACTGGTCCCGTAGGTCCAGTCCTCGGCACTGAACGCGATCGCGCCGTGCAGGCTGGCCGCGTTCGCCGCACCGGCGCCGATCACCGACCCGGTCGCAAGACCCACCGCCGCGATCGCGACGACAGCCTTACTCATGAACTTCATCAAGCACTTTCCTTTGTGAACACGTGTGGCGGAGATTGACCCACGAATCATGGCGGATCGCTGTCTGATTCGCCCAATTCGCCGTGGGGGATCACATCTCCCGTCGGTTGCTATACAGTGACCCCAGGCAGTAGCGCCTCCTGACAGGCCTGTGCCGCGGTGTCGACATCGTCCCGCCACGCTCTGTGCGCCATCCGTGCGACGAGCGAATCGAATACCCCCTTCTTCCCCGTCGTTTCCCGACATCGGACGTTTCGTCCCTCCCCGGAGATCGATCCTGTCCTCATGCCTGTCGAACGAGCATCAACAACACAACAGAATGGAGTGAAAGCCCATGATTACCAACGCAATTGCCACTGGCGACGAACGAGCGATCATCGAGGACATGCTCGACCGCAACCGCGAAGCACTCATCGAGACCGCACGCGGCCTGTCCGAGGCCGACGCCCGCCGACAACTCGTCGCGTCGCTGACGACACCGATCTCATTGCTCAAGCATGCCGCCGCCGCGGAACGCATTTGGTTCCAACGGTTCTGGGCAGGACTAGACGAATCCGAATGCGACGGATACTCGCGCCGCGACCTGGGGACCTTCGCCGTCACCGACGACGAGTCGCTGGCAGACGTCATCGCCGAGTACGAGCGCGCCAGCCAACGATCACGGGAGATCGCGTCCCGCTTCGACCTCGACGACACCAAGGACAATCCCCGCGAAGGAACCGTCAGCATGCGATGGACCCTGCTGCTCATGATCCAAGAGTTCGCAAGGCACGCGGGTCACGGTGACATCCTCCGCGAACAGATCGACAAACCCATACTGCGACAGTCGAACTCGTAGACTTCGGCGTACTCGTGGGTGAGTGAAACCGGCTTCGGATCAGGTCTCGGCTAGTGAGTCCCGTTGTCCCGCTGCGCCTTACGCTCTGCGTTCGCCATCCGCAGCAGATGGATCGGAGTCGGTGGCACCCGGTTACGCCACGATCGGCCTGCTCGGTGAGCCCGGCTGGTGAACCGGGGGTGGCAGCCGCAGGGCCTGTCCGGCAGATCTTGCCGGACAGGACCGTGGCCGCGGCGGGCTCAGCGCTTGAGCGTGAAGGTGAAGTCGCCGGAGAGCGTGCCGCTCAACCGGATTGCCGAAACGAGACTTCCCTCGACGATCAGCCTCTCGACCTCGGCTCGCGAGAACCCGAAACCGTCACGGATCAGTCGTACCGGCCGGACCGGTATCCGCGCTGCAAAGCGGACCGAGACGTCGATCGCCTCGTCCGCCAGCTGATCCGAGCCGCCGGTGTCGAGACGCCAAGCGTTGTCCCAGTCGAGGGCGACGCGATTACGGTGCTGCACCACCGGATCCTGAAGCAGCTCAGCTGTCAGCCCGGAGTCGTTGGTATGCAGCCGGTTCAGCAGTTCAGGTGGTATGGAGCGCACATTCATCCGCTCCAGCACAGCGAGCTTTACCGTTTCCCCACAAGCTATACAGCGCGCGAGAAGCCATGCGTCGATGAGCTTGTGGTTTGCGTTGACACGAAACTTACCGCTCGCCCGGAAGCGCTCGGATGCGCACGCGTGGCAACGACGGCGAACGAGCGGCAGGCAGGTCGGCACGACCACCCAGTTTTTGAGCATAGAAAGTACACCTGTTCAGTGAGAAGTCCGCAGCAAAAGGGAGCACGACGCACATATGCGACGCGCAACAAATCAGTGCTCGAGAGGTCTCACTGGATGTACAACGGCATGTCCTCGACTAGGCGACTCGGTTCGGCAGCACGGTAACGGCGCACACAGCGCCGCGCCATTGGTTTTCGAACGCCGCACCGCCAGGTTCCCGCAGATCATGGACGTTGATCTGGGAGGGTGCCCACTCAGGAACGTGGGTTCACCGTGAGGGGTTTCACTATCGTGGGCGAATGTCCTTGTTGTCCGATACCCCCGCTGCACGTGAGCGGTCCAGTCCGGGTCGATTCCTGTTGTGGTTAGTGGTCCGTCAACGGCGTCGGGTCGCGCTCGGGGCGACATTGGGGAGTGTATGGATGGTGACCCTCGCGGTGCCGCCCTATTTGTTGTCTCGCGCGATCGATGATGGCTTGGCCACCAAGGACTTCGAGTCTCTAGCCGGTTGGGTGGCGGCGTTGTTCGGTATCGGGGTCGTCAACGCGGCGCTAGGCATCGCACGTCATCGAACTATGACGAAGATACGGATGGAGGCGGCTTTTCAGACGATATCGGCGACCGTTGAGCATTGTGTCCGCCTGGGCGCCGGTCTTTCTCGTCGAACGACCGCGGGTGAGGTCGTGGCGATCGGCAACAGCGACGTTCAGGTGATCGCTCAGTCGCTGACCATTACCGGTCCCGGATTCGGTGCCGTGGTCGCCTACCTGGTTGTCGCTGTGGTGCTGTTTTCCATCTCACCGCTGCTCGCGGTGGTGGTGCTGGCGGGTGTGCCGTTGCTGGCGTTGACCATTGGGCCGTTACTGCATCGGATCGAGCGGACCGGTGCCGGTTATCGTGAGCGGCAGGGCGCATTGACCACTCGGCTGGTGGATGTGCTGAATGGGCTCCCGGTACTGAACGCCCTCGGCGGCAAACCTGTGTATGCCGCTCGCTATCAACGTGATTCGCATGATCTCGTGGCACAGGGATACCGCGTCGGAGCCGCCGCGAGCTGGGTCGACGCACTGTCCAAGGGGCTGCCCGCGGCGTTCCTCGCGGTCGTCACCTGGCTGGGTGCCCGGATGGTAGCCGAGGGGGCGATCAGTGTCGGCGGTCTGGTCGCGGTGTACGGGTACACCGCGATGCTGGTCGTCCCGGTGGAGTCCCTCATAGAGGGTGCGGGTGATCTCGCCCGAGCTCGGGTCGCAGCCAGGCGAGTGACCCAGTTGCTGTCGTTCTCACCGGAGCGGCCCGCCGACCGCGTGAACGCTCCTGCGGCGCCGTCGATTCTGCGAGATCCCGTCTCCGGTGTTGAAGTGCTGCCCGGTCGATCGACCGCGATCGTGAGCAACCGTCCGGCGGAGAGTGCGGCGATCATCGATCGGCTCGGCGGGTTCACCAAATCGGACGTCACATGGGATGGCATCGGCCTGGACGTCATCTCCACCCACCAGCTCCGGCAGCGAATCCTGGTTGCGGACAACGACTCCTACCTGTTCACCGGCAGCGTCCGCGATGTCGTCCGTGGCCGTCACGAGGCCGAGGACGATCGCCTACACCGGGCACTGCACATCGCGCTGGCCTCGGACGTCTTCGACGCCCTGCACGATGGTCTGGCCTCGACGATCGATCCCCGAGGCAACAACCTGTCCGGCGGGCAACGCCAACGGCTGCGGCTGGCTCGCGCCGTCTACGCCGATCCCGAAGTGTTGCTCGCAGTCGAACCGACGTCGGCTGTGGATGCCCACACCGAGGCCACGATTGCGAACCGGTTGCTTGCCGCGCGACGCGGGCGCACTACCGCGGTGACCACGACGTCCCCGCTCATGTTGGCTCACGCGGACACCGTGGTCTATCTGGTCGACGGCGTCGCTGCCGCAAAAGGCACACACCAAGAGCTACTGGCGACCGAGCCCGCCTACCGCGCCCTGGTAACGCGTGGCGGAGCGGAAGAGGAGGCACACCGATGACGACTCTGCTCCCAGTCGCGAGCGCCGCACAGATCCGGCACGCCGCAGGGCACGAGATCCGCACGGACAAACGGGCATTCACTGCTGTCTTGGTGCTCAACGCGCTCGCGGTTGGCGCTGGACTTGCCGGTCCCTGGTTGCTCGGCAAGATCGTGGACGCTGTCGGTGAGTCACCGACGCGGGCGGTCAGCACCGTCGACCGGCTGGCCCTGGTCATCTTCGTCTGTACGGTTGCGCAAATCGCGCTCACCCGATGGGCCCGATACGTCGGCTACCGTTTCGGCGAGCGCACCGCGGCTCGTATTCGAGAACGTTTCCTCGATCGTGTCCTCGCGTTGCCCGCTGCAGTGGTCGAACGAACCTCCGGCGGTGATCTGATCGCGCGGGGCACCACCGACGCGCCCACCATCGCCACGGCACTGCGGACCGCGGCGCCGGACGTTTTCGTCGCGATCATCCAGGCCGCCTTCATCATTGGCGCAGTGTTGATTCTCAACCCTGTCCTCGGGCTGTCGAGTCTGAGCTGTCTGCTCGTCGCTACCGTCGCCGTGCGGTGGTATCTACGCCGCTCCCGCGTCGCGTATCTCGCTGTAGCGGCCAGCGGTTCCCAGCTTGCCGAGATCATGGCGACCAGCGTGGCCGGAGCTCGGACGATCGAGGCTCTCGGTCTAGCCGAAATACATCGTGCAGCAACCGATTCCGCGATCTCCACCGCCCGTCGCACCCGATTGGCGACGCTGCGATTGCGCACAGGACTGTTTCCGGCTCTGGATGTTTCGTATGTCCTACCGCTGGTAGCCGTGCTGCTGATCGGCGGTGTGCTGCACAACCGCGACGCCGTCAGCCTCGGCACCGTCGTGGCGGCAGCCATGTACTTGCGACAACTGATCGGGCCGCTGGACACGGTCATGCTGTGGATCGACGGGGTGCAGAGCGCAATCGCGTCCTATGCGAGGTTGGAAGGTCTCTCGTCCACACCCATTGCGCGCCCAGTCATTTCAGCGGAGCCGACGGACAATCGGATCCACCTCGTCGATGTGAGCTACGCCTACGAGCGTGGCCATGATGTGCTGCACGGAGTCGAGCTCGACATCAGACCGGGGGAGCGCCTCGCCGTGGTCGGCACATCTGGTGCGGGCAAGTCCACCCTAGCCAGGCTCCTCGCGGGGATCGACACACCGCGGACCGGCGCGATACACCTTGGCGGCGTACCGATCTCGGGCCTGCACCCGGACCGGTTACGCCACCAGGTAGCTCTGGTCACCCAGGAACAGCATGTATTCCACGACACCATCCGCGGAAATCTGCTCATCGCCAGGCCGGACGCCACCGACGCTGAGGTACACACCGCACTCGCCGCCATCGGTGCCGATTGGGTCGACGAACTGACAGACGGACTCGACACCCACCTGTGCGGCAACGATTACCGCATCGATGCCGCACAGGCGCAACAGCTTTCACTGGCACGCGTGGTTCTCGCCGACCCGCACACCGTCGTTCTCGACGAAGCCACCGCTCAAATGGACCCGACGTCGGCGCGAAACACCGAGCGAGCACTTGCCGTTGTGCTCGAAGGGCGCACGGTCATCGCGATCGCCCACCGACTACAGACGGCACACGACGCGGATCGGGTCGCCGTGCTGGAAGCCGGCCGGATCATCGAACTGGGCACACACAACGACCTGATCGCGCGCGGGGGCGCCTACGCCTCGCTATGGCACTCATGGCACGGTGAGAAGGCCGGATAGTGCTCGGCCGCCTCACCCGCTCATCGGCCTAGAGATTCAGGCTTGGACCTGATCGTGGCTGTCGGTGAAGGTCAAGAAGCGGGGGATCACCTGGTCTGGGTTGGCCCACAGTAGGTCGTGTCCGACGCCGGGGTAGATCTCGACCTCGACCGACGGGATGTGCTTGCGTGCGCGAGCCGCTCCGAACTCGGGATCGTTGACGACTGTCTCGGCGCCGAACAGCATCAGAGACGGCGCGGTGATACCGGCCAGTTGTTCGTCGGTGAACGGACGGTCCCACGGCACTCCCGAGCGGAACTTCAAGAGCGCCATCATCATTGCGAACTCCTCGGTGGTCGGCTCGAATCCGGGCGTCAGCCACTTGCCGAACTTTCGCATGCGCTCAGGGGTCTGCCGCATGCCCATCACTAGGAATTTGAACAGCAACCCCCAACTCGGCTTGGCGAACGTGGCCCCGCTCGGCTCGAACATGGTCAAACTCGCCAGGCGTTCGGAGTGGTACACCGCGACTACTCCGGCCAGCCAGGCGCCGTAGGAATTTCCGGCGAGGTGTACCCGGTCCTCGCCGAGGCCGTCGAGCACCTCGACCATCCACTTCGCGATGTCCGTCGCATCGCGCAACGGCGCGGTCTGCTCGCAGCGCCCGGCCCAGCCGATGACGTCCGGCGTGTACACCACATGGTCGCGTGCCAGGTCTCGAATGAACCGGTACCACACCATGCCATTGCCCCCAATGCCCGGCAACAGCACGATCGGCGCGCCCGCCCCGGCCCCGGATTTGCGCACTCGCGTTGTGCCGAAAGAAGTTTCGACATCGATGTCTTCCGACGGCACCGGCCATTGCGCTGCCGCGGTGTCGTAGACGCGCAGGAAAGTGGCCTTCGCTTCGTCGTTGGTGAATCTCCCGATCTTCGGCATGTGCAGCCTCCCCTTTACTTGGTCTTTACGATATGACCGTATCACGTAATGCGGTATGCACGTATCACGGATGCGATACGTGCGTACCATCTAGACCGGAGGTTCTTCGACGAGAGAGGAAGGCGGCAGGTCTAGTGCCACGTTTGGTCGACCATGAGGTGCGGCGACGTCAGATCACCGATGCCGTAAGGCGAGTCATCGTCAGCGGTGGTCTGGAAGCCGTGACCTTTCAAACGGTCGCCGCCGAGGCCGAGATCTCGGTTCGGCTCGTGCAGTACTACTTCGGTACGAAGAAGGACTTTCTCCTGGCGACCCATCGATCGGTCATGGAGGACGCTGGCGCGCGGTTCATGCAACGGTGGACCGCGCTCGGCCCGGACGCCGCACCCCGCGAAGCCATCCGCGCGGTATTGACCGAACTGCTGCCGCTCGACGACCAACGCCGCGAGGAAACCCTTGTGCTCGGTGCCTTCGGCTGGGCAGCGATCGCCGGCCAAGGCATCACCGCAGAGGAAACCTTCGCCGCGCCAAGAGCTTTGGTCGCGCTCGTCGCCGATCAACTCCGGCGAGTTCAGCGCCCCGACGTCGTGGCACCGAACAACCCGGAACTCGACGCCCAGCTCATCGGCATGGCGATCGGTGGACTCGCCCAAGGCATGCTCCAGGGATACAGCACCGCAGAGGCCGCAGTCGGGCTCGTCGACCATCTCCTCGATCGCGTACTCGGGACGACGACGAGCGTCCAAGCAGCGCAAGGGATCCCGAACCCACTCACGATTTGATCGTTCATCCGCATCTGTGGATGTCCTGAGCCGCAGCGCATCTCGCTCATGCTGACTGACGCCTTTGGTTGGGTAGTGTGCATGCGACAGGGCGGTGTGGGCCGTGTCCGATCGGCAAAAAGGGGAGAACATCATGGATATCGCGCAGATGAACCGCGCTGTCATCGAGCAGTTTCGTGCGGGCGGCCCGATCGACGGGATGGACCGCAACACACTTCTGCTGCTCACCACCGTGGGTCGTAAATCCGGGCAGGCACACACGACTCCGCTGATGTTCCATCGTGACGATGATCGGCTCCTGACCATCGGAGGCAATCTCGGCGCGCCGACGGATCCGCACTGGTATCTCAATGTCGTTGCGGAGCCGAAGGTTACCGTCGAAGTCGACGACGACAGCTGGGCGGCGATAGCAACGCCGCTGTCGGGTGCGGATCGAGCCGCAGTGTGGACGATGCTGGAGGAAACCTATCCCGCGCTTGCTGAGCAGTGGCGCGCGGTGGAGCGGACGATCCCCGTCGTTGCGTTGACGAAGATCTGAATCTCGCCGCCGACGCGACCGGCTTGACCTCAACCGTCTGACGCCCGCGCTACGGCATGACCGTGCGCGGGCAGACAGCGTCATGTGGGTCCAGGCTGTCATCGGGCAGTGTCGAGTAGTGATACGGAGACGCTGTCAGACTTCCTCTATCTACCGACCAACGGCCTCGGCGCTCACGGTGTCGTTCTCCGGCCGCCAGCCCCGCGGAAGCACTTTGCCTTGACGGATCGTGGCCGCGCGACCGGTCGGGTCGGTCAAGGCGCTCAGGTCCGCGAGCGGGTCACGGTCGAGTAGCAACGCGTCGGCCACCGAACCCGCGGTGATCGTCCCGGTGTAGGAGGGCATCGCGATCCGTTCCGCAGCGTGCCTGGTCGCCGTGACGATGATCTCGGCGGGCGACAACCCCGCCTTGGCGAACAGCTGCAGTTCGCGCAGCAACGCCAACGGCGGTGACGGCATCGTCAGCGCAACATCGCTGCCTGCAACGATTTTCACCCCTGCCGCGTGCATGATCGGCAGCGTGCGCATCCCGTACCGGAAACGTGCCATGGATTCCTGCGCCGGGTGGTGCGGGAACGGTCGTCCGAATCCCGGCCGTGCCGCCACCGCCCGCGCCTGGTCTTCGTCGAGGATTCCGTCGACAAGAAGTTCCTGTAGGTAGCCGCGGTCGCCACCGTGTCCGAGCTGTTCCCAGGTCACCAAAGTCGGGCAGTAGTAGGTTCCGGAACTTGCCAGTAGATCGGCGAGTTTCCTGGCTTCGGTCAGATCGTCGTCTTCCGACGGCAGGGGAGCGTGTTCGACGCAGTCCGCGCCGGCCGCTACCGCGTCTTCGATGTCGGCGTGCGTACGGATGTGCACGAGCACCTTCTTCCCCGCCTCGTGCGCGGTCGCCACCATGACGTCCAGGGCGCGGCGGGACAGTTTGTCCGGAGCCCCTGGCTCGCCGTCGTAGATGAATTTGACGAAGTCGACGTCCTCGGCCAGTTCGAGCACCAGCCGACGGCCCTGGTCGGGGTCGCTGACCTGACGGGCCATGGCCGGGTTGCCGTGTGCCTGAAGTGGCCAACCCTCGATCCCGGTGAAGACCGGACCGGCGTAGTAAAGCTTCGCCGTCTCGCCCGGATCGGCTTGCGCTCGCACCGCGTGGTCGATGGCCAATGATCCGCCCAAGTCCACGACCGTCGTGATCCCCGCCGCCAGGAAATCGGCCAGTGCCCGGATGACGAAGGGAACCCGCTCCGGTTCCGGCAGGGCGGCCGCGTAGGCGGCCAAATGCGTGTGGCTTTCCCACAGTCCAGGGATCAGGTATCCGCCACGGCCGTCGATGATCTCGTCATCGGTCGGCACCGCGTCCGGTGCGCTGGGCCGGACCTCGGCAAACCGTTCGCCGGAGACCACGACTTCCGCGTTTTCGATCGGCGCTGCGCCAGATCCGTCGATGACTGTCACGTTCTGAATGATCATGTGAGCAAAGTACATCGGATCCGATATTAATTCTAGATCGGATCCGATGTATCTTGGACGGCATGACGGATTGGCGCCCCGAGTCGGCACCCGCTCAGCTGATCAACCATGCGGCCCGGCTCTTCGCGCTGCTCCATGACAGTCGCCTGCGAGCACTGGGCATCACGGCCGGCCAGATCCCGGTCTTCGGGACGCTGGCGGACGGATCCGCCCTGACCCAAAAGGAACTGGCCGCGCGATCCAGCGCCGGGCAGCCCGCCATGGCCGAATTGCTGTCCCGCATGGAACGCGATGGTCTGATCCAGCGCTCGCCGCACCCGCACGATCGGCGCAGCAGCTTGGTCGCGCTCACCGACCGGGCGCTGTCGCTGCTGCCCGAGGCCAGGACCGTGTTGGCGCAAGGCCACGCGGACGCACTCACCGGTTTCGACGAGAACGAGATTCAGCACCTCGCGGGGCTGCTGACGCGTTTGATCGCGAACTTGGAGCAGGCTGTGTCGTCGGCTGGTGACAGTCGAACGGGCAGCACGTCGACGGAAGAATCCGGCTCGGACTGATCCTGCCTATCGCTGTTCCCGCGAGTGCGTCCTTGTCCGGAAGACGTTCGTGCTGAGGTACTTCAGGCCGGAGTCCACCAGGATGGTGGTGACCGTGGCGTCGGGGCCGAGTCGTTTCCCGAGGTCGATGGCCGCAATGACGTTGGCGCCGGAGGAGGTTCCGGTGAACAGCCCTTCGTCCGTCGCGAGTCGTCGTGCCATGGCTTCGGCTTCGGCGTCGGCGGTGGGCACGGGGATGATCTCGTCGGGGAGGTTCGGGTCCCACATCGGCGGTGGGTAGCCGATGCCGATGCCTTCGATGAGGTGAGCGCCGGGGCGGCCGCCGGACAGCACCGCGGATTCGGCCGGTTCGACCGCCACCACCCGCAGTCGCGGATTGTGCTGTCTCAGCGGTGCGGTCGCCCCGCGCAGCGATGCTGCCGTGCCTACCGCTTGGACGAAGCCGTCGACGCGGCCACCCGATTGTTCCCAGATCTCCTCGCCCATCGCGTGATAACCGGCGATGCTGGCGGTGTTGGTGAGCTGATCGGTCCAGTGAGTATCGGGTTCGCGGCCGAATTCGGCGGCGGTGTCGATCATTTCGCGGATCAGCTGCTTGGTGATCCGCCCGTTCTCACTCGGAACCAAGGTGAGTTCGGCACCCAGCGCAGCCATTTGGAGCAGCTTGTCCTCGCTGAACGCTGCCGAGCTGACGATCCGCAGCCGGTATCCCGACGCCGCGCAGACCAGAGCCAGCGCGGCACCGGTGCTGCCGCCGGTGTATTCGACGACGGTGCCGCCGGGCCGTAGTCGGCCGCCGGCCTCGGCGGCGGCCAGCATCGCCTGTGCCATCCGGCCTTTCATGCTGCCGGTCGGGTTGTGGCCCTCGACCTTGACCAGGATGGTCGCGCAGTCGGCGGGCACCACCCTGCGCAATCGCACAAGCGGTGTGTGGCCGATTGCCGTCAGCACGCTGGTACCGATTTCCATGATTGCTCGCCTTTCCGACGCATCCATTGACGTTGTCGATCATGGGCACATCGTGTCGGAGCTGGAAGTTCAATCCTTGAACCGCGCTTGCGGTGATGTAGTACGTACGCTGCCGGTGTGAGTGGTTACGGACAGTTCTGCGCCGTGGCGCGGGCGCTGGATGTGCTCGGCGAGCGCTGGACGCTGTTGATCGTTCGGGAACTGCTGCTCGGCGCGTCGAGCTTCGGTGACCTGTGTCGAGGGCTGCCGCGGATCCCCAGGGCAACGCTGTCGGCGCGGCTGCGGACGCTGCGCGCCGCAGGCATCGTCGACGACTATCACCTCACCGAAGCCGGTGCCGCGCTCGCCCCGGTAGTCCGGGAACTGGCCCGCTGGGCCATCACCACCGACAGCGCCGCCCTGGGCGAGGACGATCTCGACACCGCCGCCCTCACCTGGGACATGCGCCGACGCGTCGACGCGTCGACGCTGCCGCGCTGCCCGACCGCCGGGTCGTGCTCGCCATCGAATTCACCGATCGACCGGCACCCGACCGCAGGTTCTGGTTACACCTGTCCCGGGCCAACGTGGACCTGTGCCGAGACGACACTGGCGCACCGGTTGACATCTGGCTCACCACGCCGACCCGAGCGGCGACCGAATGGTGGCTCGGGAATCTGTCCTGGCCGCAACTGCTCCAACAACCCGGAGTGCAGATGCACGGTGACCTCGCACTGCAACGTCAGATGCCGCGGTGGTTCACCCGCTACCTGTTCACCCCCGACTCCCTCGACGTGACCTCAACACCGATGGCGGGGCCAGCGGTGACTTAGCTGGTGAACGGTATTGGGCAGCAAGGGCTTTCGCTGCATGAGAGCAGATCGTCACATCCGGCGGCCAATGCCGCACGCAGGGTGTCGCGGACGGCGGTCAGTTCCGCCAGCTCGGTATCGACCTGGGCCAGCTTCGTCACCGCGCGTGCGTGCAGGCCGACGTCGTGGCGGCCGTGCGGCCGAGTGGCTTCGAGTAGGTCGGCGATCTCTTCGAGCGTGAACCCGAGCCGTTGCGCGGCCTTGATGATCCGCAAGGTGGCCACGGTCCGCTCCGGATAGAGCCGATGACCTCCCAGTGACCGATTAGGTTCGGCGAGCAGGCCACGACGTTCGTAGTAGCGCAGCGTCTGAACATTCACGCCCGCCGCGGCAGCGACCTCACCTGTGCGCAAACCCCCACTCACCGCAGGCCCGTTCCCGTTGCCGCGAACCGGGTTTCGAGCGCATCGAGGATGTCGGCATGAGCAGCCGATACGTCGATGTGCATTACCGTGTCCTCGAAGGTGAACGTGAAGAACGAACAGCACGCGGTTTCCCGGGCCGCTAGGTCCCGCCCGAGGGTTTCGGCGTCAGCATCGATCAACAGATCGAGCCGAGTCCGCCGCGGGCGACCCAAGTGATGCACCGAGGTAGCGAAGAACTGATCGAACTCCGCCACCCGCATCGGCTGCTCTGCGGTGGGCAGGGTGCACGAGTCGGGAACCCAAGCGGTAGAAGCGCTGTCGATCCTCATGAGACCACGGTAAACCTGTACCCAGGTACCGAATGCAAGCTACGTTCGTCTTTGTTGTCGCCGGTTTGGGGGGTGTATTGATGGAAGAGCCTGCTTTTCGCGAGTATCAGTTGGCGATGTTGGCTCCGATGTGCGCGAGTGCCCCGGCTCAGGCGCAGGCGGTGCTCAGCGCGGTCGATGCGACGCGCGCCGATGCGGAGATCGCCGCGGCCCGGCGTCGATGGGCCATCCCTGCCAGCATCGAGGAATACAAAGCAGCCTGGGGTGTTCCGGACTGGGAAGATGTCGACGACGTCGGGAACGGATGCCAGATGCGTTACGCCCGATGGGATCTGACGTTCTGGCCCGACCTGCAAATCGAGTTGACGCAGGTCTTGCCCGCCAAAGTCATGTTCAGGCAGTTCGTTCGACGCGCGGAGGTTTCAACGCCTCGGCTCGAGTCTCTGGCTGATCTGACACCGTGGTCGTGCACCGTCGGCGAGCTGATCCGCAGCGTCTTCGGCCCGCTCACGAATGTCGCCGGTTTCGGCGCTATCGGTGACATTTACGCCTTCAATGCTACCGATCCGGACTCCGGAAGAAACCGCACCTACTGGGCGTACCTAGACTGGAGCCTGTTGCAGTCGTTCGAACCGGCGCCCGATGACCTCAGTCGACGAGATAGCGCAGCATCACCGCGGTGTTGAAGTGTCGTGTCTCGGCCAAGCGGAGCCGAATTCGCTTGTCCAGCAACGGGAAGAATGGTGTGCCGCCGCCGAGCGCCACAGGCATGAGGAACATCTGGTACTCGTCGATGAGCCCGTGTGGGATCAGTGCGGCCCCGAGGTTCGCGCCGCCGACCTCCATGACACCATCGCCGCCAGCCTTGAGCCTGCGGACCTCCTCGACCGCGTTCTCGCTGACCAGCGTGCTGTTCCAATGGACTTCGGTGAGGGTCCGGGAGAAGACGACCTTCGGCTTCGCCGTCCAGAGTCCGCTGAACTCACGCTCGATTGGCGGCGCGTCCTGGGACACGTGCGGCCAGTACTCGGCCATCAGTTCGTACAGGCGACGGCCGTGCAGCGAGATCTCGATCGCGCGGTAGCGATCGTTGTGGAACTGGTGCAACTCGTCATCCGGGTCGGACCAGTCGATGCTGCCGTCACGGTCGTTGATGTAGCCATCCAGGGACACGCTGAACCCGTAGATCAGTTTCCTCATACCGGGTAGACCTCCTACGCCGTCGAAACTCATCGGCCGAAATCAGTGACAGATGTCTGGTTAATCCTGACACCGGTTGATCGTTGGGAGTTGTGTCGGCGACCGCCGCGCCCCTGGACGCACCGCCAGGGGCAACAACGACATCGCCGGGACCTACGGTTTGGCCGACGAGGCGATAGGCGATCCGGCCGGGGTTGCGGAGTCCGGCACCCCGTCGTAGTCGGGCAGTTCGACTCCGTTGATCGCGCGCTGGATCAGCTCGGTGAACCATTCGCTTTCGTAATCGATCTCCGGCTGAGCGTCCGGCTCGGGGACCTCGCGGCTGTGCACGTGCAACCGGCCGATCTCCTGGTTGGCCTCGACGAACGAGCGCATCCGCTGCTCGTAGCCCGCGAACCCGGCTTCCGGGTCCCACCCGGCGGCGGCCAGCTCGCCCGCCAGTACGTAGGCGCCGACCAGGGCCATCCCGGTGCCCGCCCCGGACATCGGCGACGCGCTGAACGCCGCGTCCCCGAGCAGTCCCACCCGTCCGCTCGACCAGCGATCCATCACCACCTGGGCGACCTGGTCGAGGTAGAAGTCCGGGGTGTCGTCCAGATGCGCGAGGATGTCCGAGGTCAACCAGCCCAGGCCGACCATCCGCTCGCGCAGCAGGCGCTTCTGGGCCTCGATGTCGCGGTAGTCGACGTCGAAGTCGGCCGCGGGGAAGGACAGCATGGCGATCGCGCGGGTGGTGTCCCGGATGGGCCGCAGGCCGGCCGAGCGCCCGGCGTCCTGGTAGTCGATCAGCCAGCGGTCCAGACCGAACTCGTTGGGCACCGTGTAGAAGGACAGCACGAGCCCGAGGTGGCGGACGAACTGCTCGTGCGGCCCGAAGACCATCGTGCGCAGCGCCGAATGCAGTCCGTCCGCCCCGATCACCAGCTCGAAGCGTCGCCGGTCGCCGCCGGCGAAGGTCACGTCGACCCCGTCCGCGTCCTGGGTGAGTTCGGCGATCCGGTCGGCGAAGATGTATTCGACGCCATCGTGGGTGTCGTCGTAGAGCACCTGGGACAGGTCTCCGCGCAGGATCTCGATCTCCGAGATGTATCCGTCGCCGTCGTTGTCGTCCGCGCGGTAGGTCTCCAGCACGTTCCCGTCCGCGTCCACGGTGTGCGCGCCGGCGGTATCGGTGCAGGCCGCGCGCACCGCAGCGTCCAGCCCCATCCGCTGGATGACGTCCTTGGCCACCCCGCGCGCGTCCACCGCCTGCCCACCGGGACGCAACTCGGGCGCCCGCTCCACCACGGTCACCTCGGCTCCCCACCGGCACAGCCAGTGCGCCAGCGCCGGACCCGCAATGCTCGCCCCCGCCACCAATACCCTGATACCGCTCACGTCGTCTCCTGCTCACCCGCCCGGATCACCGTCCGGATCGTTTGCTCTTACTCTGACCCACCGCTGTCGGTGCATCCAGAGGTATCGACGCCGGACCTACACAAAACTAATCGGTGTCGCCAAGATCGTGCAGACGCCTGCCGGTCGGCTCCGGATGATCATGGGCGAAGGTCGCATCCTCTTCAGCGGCTCGTCGGCGCAGCTTTCCGACCCATACGCGCAGGCATGCTTCGCAACAACTTCAGAGCATCAGGCGCACAAGGCTCGAGTGGCGGGAACGATGTCACCGATCCAGCGGCGGAGCTGGGTATCGCCGGCGGATTCCGGCCAGTACACGAAGGTGTCGAAACCGGTCTCCGTGGCGAGATCGGCCAGAATGCGGGCCCAGCCCGCGGCGTCGGTGTGAATCGGTTCTTCGCCGCGCAGTGTGACCGGACCCGGAGCATCGGTGATCGTTCCGACGAGTTGTGCCATCCGGGTGATATCGGTCGGTTTGCGTCCCGCGTCGATCGCGTCGGCGGAGATAATGTCTTGTGTCGTTTGCCATTTCTCGTACTCGTCGGCGCCAACTGAATACCGAATCGTAGGTTCACACCGCGATCATGCCAGCCGCGTCAGCGTGCCTCGCCAACCCGCGTGCACTCTCGGCGTCAGGTCGCGGCGGACGGACCGTATTCTCCCGGTTCGGAGGCGGGGAGACGGACGAAAGCGCCGGTCCCGGTGTCGATTTGGTGCGGGCTGCGCAGGGTG
Source organism: Nocardia sp. CA-128927 (assembly GCF_050955855.1). NCBI lineage: Bacteria > Bacillati > Actinomycetota > Actinomycetes > Mycobacteriales > Nocardiaceae > Nocardia > Nocardia sp. CA-128927. The sequence goes on from NZ_CP192087.1 coordinate 3,861,914, forward strand.
TCGGGGTTATTGCTGACCGCCACCTTCAGTTCCCTCGTTCGGTGACCGACTCCGGCGGCGCTGGTCCGGGCGGCTTCGATCGCTTCGGCCTCGGGGATTTCCCGCCCGCCGGAGAAGGTAACCGCGGTGTGCTGGTGCACTATTCGACCGGATTCGGCGTCGTAAAGCGCGACGGTCAGGACACTGTCGACCTCGGGCACTCGCCCGGCGCCCTGAATGAGTGGAAGTTCCATCTCGGCTCCTCGGAATGTGCTGGGATCAGGCCCAGATGAACCAGTTGATGACCACGTCGGTGTGGCAGTTGTTGGAGATCAGCAGCCCGCTGACCTCGGTGATGTCGTTCGCGTAGAAGGTTGGCGTATGAGTCTGGAGGTCATGCTGGACGCCATCCGTGGTCCGGTAACTGGTCCATGCGGCAATGGCTTGCGCGATCGGCGTCGCCCATTCGTTCCAGTCATATCTGGAAGACAGGCTCATTTGCACGACGGCCGTAACCGGTGGAAATGAATACTGAATGCTTACCTCTCGACCTCTCGTGCTGATGCCTGTCCTGTTGACCCCCTCGGAAAAGATCACCGATCCGCCAACGACTTCACCAGCTGCGTTGAGCACATCTGGACCCTTGATTACCCTGCTTTCGCCCGTCGAGTCGGGGCTGTCCGGGCCCTCAGCCCAGGCCGCCGATGCACCCACGAGTCCCGGGATAGCCACCGCTAGACAGCTGACAACCACTGCGGTCTTTCACTTCATCATCGAACAACTCCCCTAGTTAGATGTTTGACCCTCGAACAACTCGGTCCCTCGCCGGCAAGGTCTGGGAGAGACCGTGCAGGACGGTACATATCCCGGTGCGGACGGTCGAGTGGTGTTCGTCCCCACATGACGTCGCGCATGCAATGTGGGAGGTTCTCGATTCCCCAGTGGCGCACAACCATTCGGCGATCTGCCGCGTGGCTTCGCGTGGTCGAAGGTGAGGCTTCAGCTCAACACGCTCTATGGCAGGGCGATGTACTTGGTTTCGAGGTATTCCTCGATGCCCTCGGTGCCTGCTTCGCGGCCGAGGCCGGATTCCTTGACGCCGCCGAAGGGGGCGGCGACATCGGAGATCACGCCTCGGTTGATGCCGACCATGCCGGATTCGAGTGCCTCGGCGACGCGTAGGGCGCGGTCGAGGTCGGTGGTGTAAATGTATGCGGCTAGACCGAATTCGGTGTTGTTGGCGGCGATGATCCCCTCCGTCTCGCCGGCGAAGCCGGTGATCGCGGCTACCGGGCCGAACACTTCCTCGCGCAGGATGCGGGCGTCGGCGGGTACTTCCGCCAAGACGGTCGGCTCGTAGAAATAGCCTTCGCCCGCGACGCTCGCGCCGCCGGTGGTGACGCGCGCGCCCTTCGCTGTCGCGTCGCGCACCAACTCGGTGACCGTATTGCGTTGCTTCTCGCTGATCAACGGCCCGACCTGCACTCCATCGAGGTGGCCAGGTCCGATCTTCAGGGCGCGCATGCGGTCGGTCAACTTCGCGGTGAACTCCTCCCGGACCGCGTTGTCGACATGGAAGCGGTTTGCCGCGGTACAGGCCTCGCCGGTGTTGCGCATCTTGGCCGCCATGGCCCCGTCGACCGCGGCGTCGAGGTCGGCGTCGGCGAACACGACGAAGGGTGCGTTGCCGCCGAGCTCCATCGAGGCGCGCAGCACACGCGTAGCCGATTGTGCGAGCAGGATTTTGCCGACGCCGGTCGAACCGGTGAAGGTCACCTTGCGCAGCCGATCGTCATCGAACATCGGATCGGTGAGCTGTGCGGCGTCGGAGGTCGGCAGGATCGACAGCACACCGGGGGGCAGCCCGGCGTCGGCGAAGACCTGGCCGAGCAGCAGCATAGTCAGCGGCGTCTCGGCGGCGGGCTTGACCACCATCGTGCAGCCTGCCGCCAGCGCGGGGGCGATCTTGCGGGTGCCCATGGCGAGCGGGAAGTTCCACGGCGTGATGGCCAAAGTGGGGCCGACGGGCTGTTTGGTGACGAGGATGCGGCCGTTGCCCGACGGTGCGTGCGTGTAGCGGCCGTGTACGCGGACCGCCTCCTCGGCGAACCAGCGCAGGAACTCCGCGCCGTAGGTGACTTCGCCGTGGCTCTCCGCTAGTGGCTTGCCCATTTCCAACGTCATCAACAAGGCGAAGTCGTCGCGCTGCGCGATCACCAGTTCCCAAGCGCGGCGCAGGATTTCGGCGCGGTCGCGGGACGGTGTCGCGGCCCATGCCCCCTGCGCCGCAGCGGCGGCATCGAGCGCGCGGGCACCGTCGACGGCCGATGCGTCGGCGACGTCGATCAGCACTTCGCCTGTCGCGGGGTTGTATACGGGGAACGTGCGGTCCGCCGGTACCTGTTCGCCACCGATCCACAGCTCGGTGGGCAGTGCGGCGGGCAGTTCGGCGACCTCATGCATTGTCGGCTCGGCTCTCGGAGACCGCCGCCAGTGTCTTGTCGAGCCGCTCGGCCAGCTCGTCGATGAGCTCCGGCGTGCTGTTCAGCGGCGGAGCGACGAGCACCGAATTGGTCGTCTTGCCGATGCCCGCTGGGCACAGTACGAGCCCGTTCACCTTGGCAGCGGCGATGATTCGTTTGTTGGTATCGGAGGCCTGGTCGGCATCGATGTGCAGTGCCCGCATCAACCCGAGACCCGACTGATCCGACAGTAGCGTCGGATAGCGGTCGCAGAGGGCAGTCAGTGCCTCCGCGAGTAGCTCGCCCGTCTTGGTGGCGTTGTCCAGCAGGGCCTCGTCCTCGATGACGCTCAGCACCGCGTTGGCGGCGGCGCAGGCCAGCGGATTCGCGGACATGGTGTGCCCCAGCGCAATCGGCCCGAGCGGCTCCGCGATGGCTGCGGTGATGGTCTCGGAAACGAAGGTCACCGCGAGGCTGGTGTAGCCACCGGTGACGCCCTTGCCCGACGTCAGGATGTCGGGGGCGATGCTGGAATGGTCACAGGCCCACCACTTTCCGGTGCGCCCGAAGCCGGACATGACCTCGTCGGCAATGAGGACGATCCCGTTGTTCCGCGTCTCCCGGCGCAGCCAGTGCATCGTGGCGATGTCGATCGGTGCGGCGCCCGACGAAGCGCCCCCGAGCGGTTCGATGACGATCGCGGCAACCTTGGACGGTCCGACGTTGAGCAGCGCCTGCGCCCACTCCTCGTGGGTGGCACGCCGCCGACCGGGCTTGGGCCGCACCAGAACTCGATTCCCGCTCGGCTGCCCCAACAGCGGCTCCACCGACGGATCGCGTTTGTTCGGGCTGCCGGTGATGGACAGCGCCGCCGCGGTCATCCCGTGGTAGCTGGGCTCCTCGGACAGAATGACTGTGCGCTGCGCCTTGCCACGCCGATGCTGGTAGGCGAAAGCCAGTCGCAGCGCGCATTCGTTGGCCTCGGACCCGGAGTTGCTGTACTCGACCGCCGCGGTCTTGGCGGGCGCGATCGCCAGCAGCCGTTCGGTGAGCCGCAACGCCGGATCGTTGCGGAATTGCGTGCGGTGCACGAAGGTCAGCTGCCCGAGCTGGGCCTCGATGGCCTGCAGCACCTGCGGATGCGAGTGTCCGACATTCACATTGAGCACGCCGGAGGAGCCGTCGAGGTAGTCGTTTCCGTCGGCGTCGTAGATGTAGGGGCCCTGGGCCCACGCGGCGACAGGGAGGGCGGTTCGGCTTGGCGTCGTGGCGGGAGCGGGAATCATGCTGGCTGACGGTCCTTTCGAATGAGCACGAGCAGCGCGGCCGCGACCAGGGTCGCCGCGATGCCGAGGAAGCCGGTCAGGCCGGCGAAGGCGGCGCTGCCGACGGTGAGCGTGCCGAGCAGCGTGGTGCCGATCGCGATGCCCGCGTTCATCATCGAGTTGTTCCAGGCGACGACGGACGCACGCTGGGTCGGATCGGCCGACGACAGGTAGGCCTGCTGGCTGGAGTAGAACGCCCCGCCGAAAACACACCACAGGGTCAGTGCCACCAGTGCGAGGATCATGTTCTCGGTACTCAAAGCCACTGCGGCGCAAGGCGCGAACGCCGCTGCGGCGACTACCGACACCCACACGCCACTCACGTTGCGCCGGTGCAGGTGATCCAGGATGGTCCCGGTGCTCAGTGACCCGATCAGTGAGCCTGCTCCGACGAGCAACCCGACGAGACCAAGTGTGTTGAGGCTGAAGCCGAATCGCTGCGCGAAGAGCACGCCGACGAAGGTGTAGGCACCAAGGCGACCCGCCTGCAAGAACAGAGTTGCGATGAGCCCCAGGCTGATTCGTGGCTGCGACCACGGTGCCAGCAGCGCCTTGAAGCCGCGCGAGGTCCCGGTCGCCGGAATGTGATCGAGCCGCTTGTACAGCACCGCCGACGTCGCGATCATCAGCACGCCGACGGCGAGGAACGGCCACCGCCAACTGGTCAACGAGGCAAGGCCCGCGCCGAGTGGCACGCCGAGCACCTGCCCGAGCGAATAGACGCTCGCGCCGAGCGAGATCACCCGTCCGCGCTTGTGCTGCGGGGTGCGTTCGGCGAGATAGGCCCAGATCGCGGGCGCGGCGATCGCCGCGCCGAGTCCGGTGATGCCGCGGCCCGCGATCAGCATCGGCAGCGAACTCGCCGCCGCGCACGCCAGGTTTCCGAGCATGAAGACGAGGGACCCCAACAGGATCGACCACCGTCGCGGGTACCGGTCGGCGAGGATGCCGAACGGCGGTCCCGCGACGGCGTAGACGAGCACGTACGCGGTGACGATGGTGGCCGAGGCGGCCACCGATGCGTGCAACGACTGGGCGATCCCCGGCAGCATCGGTGCTACCAAGTACATTTCGGCGCCCATGAGGAAGAACGCGGCGTAGAGAAGTATGTGCTGAGCCCACGGTGTTGGGGACTCAGCTTCCGCCGCCGGACGGAGGATCCGGGGTGGCTTGGGCCGCGTCTCGATACTCATACCGAAACCTTCTCCAGCGCTTCGTGCGTGGCGATCGGGAGTACCGGACGGCGGGGCAGGTTCAGTCGGGACCAGACGGTGTCGATGATCTCGGCGAATCGGTGCACGGCCGCGGGACTGTGGACCGGCGACGGATTGATCCGGAGCCGCTCGGTGCCGCGCGCGACGGACGGGAAGTTGATCGGCTGGGCGTATTGGCGGTATTCCTCGAGCAGGATATCGGCCAGTTCTTTGCATTTGTACGGGTCACCCACGAGAACGGGAACAATGTGACTTTCGGTTGACACCAAAGGGATTTCGGCATCGGTGAGCAGGTCCTGTAGTAGTCGCGCCCGGTGGTGCAGCAGGATCCGCTCGTTGTCCGATTCCCGCAGGTGCCGCACGCTGGCCAGCGCGGCGGCGGCGAGCGCGGGCGGCATCGCGAGGGTGAAGATGAACGCGGGCGCGAAGCTGCGCACCGCGTCGAGGATCGGGGCAGGCCCGGTCAGGTAGCCGCCGAGGGTGCCGTAACCCTTGGCAAAGGTGCCCATCAGCAGATCGACCTGATCGGCGCAGCCCATGTGGGCGGCCATGCCGGACCCCTCCGGGCCGTACATGCCGACGGAGTGGGCTTCGTCGACGTAGACGAGGGCACCGTGTTTCTTTGCCACGGCGCACAATTCGGGCATCGGCGCGACATCGCCGTCCATCGAGTAGATCGATTCGAAGGCGACGATCTTCGGCCGGTCGGGATCGGTGGCCGCGAGCAGCTCGTCGAGATGGGCCGGATCGTTGTGCCGGAAGATGCGCCGCTCGGCGCGCGAGGCGCGCATGCCGAGGATCATCGATGCGTGGTTCTGCTCGTCGGAGAAGAAGATGGCGCCGGGCAGTTCCTCGCCGAGCACGCCGAGCACCGCGTCGTTGACCGCGTAGCCGGTGATGAAGGTCAGGCCCGCTTCCTTCCGATGTAGCTGTGCCACTTCACGTTCGAGCAGGATGTGGGTGTGGTTGTTGCCGGAGATGTTGCGCGATCCGCCCGCCGCGACACCCGAGCGATTCACCGACCGGTGCATGGCCTCGGTGACGGCGGGGAACTGGCCCATGCCGAGGTGATCGTTGCTGCACCACACCGTGATCTCGCGCAGCCCGTCCCGGTGGTGATGCACCGCGTGCGGGAATCGTCCTGCCAGGCGCTCGATTTCGACGAAGGTTCGGTACTGACCCGAAGATCGGATGTCGTCGATTCTGCGCTCGAAAAAGGCCGTGTAGTCGAATGCCATGGGAGTCTCCGTTTTCTCGAAGGGTCTTATCGATTGATCTGCTGATCGGTGAGATGGTCGGTGAGTGCGCGGTTGGTGTCCCAACCGGTGATCGGGGGGTAGGCGTCGGAGTCGGTCATGACATCGAGGACGGTGGTCGCCGGATCGACGATCGCCTTCGAAAGTGCTTCGCGCAGTCCCACATCGGTGCAGATGGTGTGGCCGTGCGCGCCGCACGCGGTCGCGATCTGGGCGTGATCGACGTAGCCGAGTTCGACGGCCGAGGTAGGCCGGCCGAACTGGACGATTTCGGCGTGCTTCTGATAGCCGAGGATCGAGTTGTTCAGCACGAGCACCACGACATCGAGGCGTTCTCGGACGGCGGTTTCGATCTCGGCCCAGCAGTGCGCGAAGCCGCCGTCGCCGACCAGGCAGATGACCGGCGCGGACGGCCGCGCCGCCTTCGCGCCGAGTGCCAGCGGGAGGCCCCAGCCGAGGCCGGCCATGCCGCGCGGCAGGATGAAGCGCTGGCGGTGGGTGGTGGCGCGAATGTAGTTGGCCACCCAGATCGAGGAGTAGCTGGCGTCCGCGACGACGATCGCGTCATCGGGCAGCAGCGTGCTGATCTCGTCGGCGACCCGTTCCGGGCGCAACGGCTGCGCGGTGGAGGTCCGCACGGCGGCGGTGGTGGTCTCGAATTCGGCGCGGGAGCGGGCGATCTGCGTGGTGATCGCGGGCCGGTCGGCGCTGCGCTTGCTCAGGTCGAGTTCGCGCAGCGCGGCCGCGAGGTCGTCGATGCCGGTGCGCACGTCGCCGACCAGTCGTAGCGACGGGTAGTTGCGGCCGATCTCGGTCGGATCGATGTCGAGGTGGATGAAGGTGGCGTCGCGCGGGAACAGGCTCCAGCCGTCGGTGCCGTTCTCATTGGTGCGGGACCCGGCGAGCAGGACGGTGTCCACCTCGGCGATCCAATCCCGCATGCCGTGCGAAACCCCGTGCGGGCCCATGTAATTGCCGATGACCCCGACGCTCAGATCGGCGGTGTCCGGGACAACTCCCTTGCCCATCGGTGTGGTCGCGACCGGCAACGACGCCAGGTCACTCAACCGGGCCAGCGCGGCGCCCGCGTCGGAGGAGACCGCGCCGCCACCGGCGACGACGAGCGGTCGCTTGGCACCGGCCAGCAGTTCCGCCGCGGTGCGGATATTGGCTTCCGACGGCCGGATCCGATCGAGCGGGAACACGGTTGGACCGAGGTTCTCGGGTGTGGGCGGCGCGGCCAGTTCGAGGACGTCCTTCGGCAGCATCAACACCGCGGGACCCGGTCGTCCGCTGGTCGCCGCCCGGAATGCCGCGTCGATATAGTCGTGCACGCGGTCGGGATCGTCGAGGCGATCGAACCATTTGGTGCACCCGGAAAACAGACTCTGGTGATCAATCTCCTGAAACGCGTTTTTGTTGCGAATCGGGCTGGGCACGTCCTGAATGAGGGCGACGACGGGAATCGAAACCTTAGCGGCCTCGGTCAGCGGCGGAACCAGTAGCGTTGCCGCGGGGCCGTTCTGTGCCACCACGACGGAACAGCGTCCGGACACCCTGGCAAAGCCGTCGGCCATTGTGCCGCCCGCGTTTTCGGTGCGGTAAACGATCTGTCGGATGCCCAGATCCTCGGCCGCCAATACCAGCAGCGACGGCAGGCTCTGGCCGAAGAATTCGGATATCTGCCTGGCTCGAAGATTCTCGGCTATGGCGGCGGCGACTGTCGGCATCGGAACACCTTCTCGCGGTAGCGGACGTGGACTGGATCGGTAGCTACAGTCTCAGCCCACGGAGAACGCCAGGTCCAATACGTATTTACTTCCCGTTGATAAGAAACTCTTATCTGGCTAGGCTGACCGCGTGGACGACCTACGTCGCGTTCGTTACTTCCTAGCAGTAGCCGAGCACCGACACTTCGGTCGCGCGGCCGAAGCGCTGCACATCACCCAACCCGCGCTATCGCAGCAGGTCAAGGCGCTGGAGAAGGAGCTCGGTGTCGAGCTGCTCGCGCGTACCGGCCGCGGCTTCGTCCTGACGGCGGCCGGTCTGGCGTTGCAGGCAGGCGCTCAGCAACTGCTATCGGCCGCCCAAGAGCTGGAACGAACTGTCCGCGCGCGAGCGTCCGGGACGGCCGGCGAGTTGAAGGTGGCCTTCACTCGATCGGGCTCCGACAGCGACATCTCTCAGCGCATCAGGTCCTTCCGGAAGGAATTTCCGGGCATCGATGTGTCGACGATCACCGGGTGGACCTCGTGGAATCTCGACCTGCTGGAATCGGGCGAGGTCGATGTCGCATTCGTGCGCGGCAATATCGCCCATCCGCGGGTGGAAACGCACCTGATCGGGCTGCAGGAAGCCGCGGTAGTGGTCTCCAAGGGGCATCCGCTGGCCGAAAAGGACACGGTGGAAATCGACGACATTGTCGACGAACCGATAGTGCTCTGGTCACGACAGACCGGACCGGACTTTTACGACGAACTGGTCAGCCATGTCTGGGGCGACGGCGCCCCGAACCTGGTCGCCGAGGAATCCGATGCCGAACAGGTTCTGGACCTGGTATCGAGCGGCACCGGAATCAGCGTGCTGGACCGAAAGCGCGCGACCCGAATCGCGCACGAGAACATCGTCGTCATTCCGTTCGGCACGAACCCACCGCAAATCGCCATCCAGATCGCCTGGATGCGCGAATCGGAGGCACCGGCCCTCGCGCATTTCCTCGATTGGTGGCGCCGCTGTAGTTAGCCGTCGTGCTTGCTCCGTCTGACGACGGTTACGCCACGCACCGTGGTGAGAACCGCGACCACCATGATTGTCAGTAGCTGCATGATGTTCCAGGCGACCGGGTCCGGCGTCGGTTCGGCCTCCGCGAGATGCATTGGCCGGGGCGCTATTTCGACAAACGGGAGGCTCGGCGTCACCGGTGTGGGCTCCGGTGCCGGTGGGACTTCCTCCGGCGGAGGCGCGACGACCGGCAGGACCGGGGCCACCGGTTCGAGCTGGAGGGGCAAACCAGGGAACGGCGGCAGGATATCGCGCGGCCACAGCAGACAAGCCAGCCCGCTGCCCGTGGCAGCGCTGCCGACCACAACGCTGCCGAGTGCGGATCCGCTGGAGCCGAGGATGCCGTGCGAGCTGCCGGTCACGATGCCGAGCAGGATCAGCGCGCCGCCGACGGCAACGCTGCCTGCGCACGCCGTTCGGGCCTCGTCGGAGTCGAGATCGGGCACTTCAGCCGAACCGCCGGGCAAGGTCAGCGCGGCGACGGGCTCGTCGGCCGGGGCCGGTGCGGGGTCGCGGGCTTGCTCGGTGCGGGGACCGAGGCCGAGGCTCGTGCCCGCACTGCCGCTGCCGAGATAGCCGTTTCCCGCCGGTGTGCTGCTCGGTCCCAGCCCGAGCTCCGTCCCGGAAAACGCGCTTCCGGTATCGATCGCACCGGGAGACGCACTGCCACTGACGATTTCGCCGATCGGCGGCCAATCCGGCGGTAACGGATCGGCGGTCGCGACAGCGGTCTGACCGGCCAGCAAAGCCGCGGCGAAAGGCAGCGCCGAGGCGATGACCAGTCCTCTGGTGTGTGCCATGAGCGCACATCCCATCCGTAATCGGTGTTCAGACAACGAATTCTGCTTAGGTGATGTGCTGGAATCGGGACAACGCCGAGGTGAAGGCATCCTTCGGCACGATGTTCCCGCCGGAGAACGGCCGATCGAGGCCGTAGATCGCGACGATCGCCGCGCCGACCACGACGCCGAGCAACGCGGTCATCAAGATGCTGCGTTTGGTGACCTCGATACCGGAGAGCACGGCGGTGCACAACAGCAGAATCGTGGTGAACCACAAAGCGGTGTACAGGAATCCGGGCATGCCGAGGTCGGCGTCCATCGAGCGATCGTGGCGCGCCTGCGATACCGCTTCCAGGGCGGCGATAGCGCTGGCTCGGACGTCGGTGACATTGGAGTCCTGCGACTGGATCGCGAACACGGTGTCGCGCAACGTGTCCAGGGTGTCCTGGGTGGACTGGCTCATCCGGCCCTCGTTGTCCATCTCCGGCCACTCCACCTTGACGACCTGCTCGGTGTAATCGTGAACCAGCTTCTGCACCTGCTGGTGTTCGGGATCGGGCAGCGAGTGGGCGGCCCAGTAGACGTCGATGAGCGCCTTGGACTCGGCGATCGTGTGATTGTGCGCGTTGTCGTACTGCTGCCAGCAGATCACCACCACGAAGGCGGCCACGGCCATGAACAGTGTGTTGATCAAGTCGATGACCAACGTGCCCTGCGCCTCGTCATCGGTCTGGCGCCAGGAAGCCGGCCGCAGCCGGTCGCCGACCACGAACACGATGACCGCGATGACGGCGACGGCAACGGGCACGAGTAACTGCTGAACGAGCTCACTATCCATGACGCGGCCTTTCTTAGGTGTTCCTCGAGACGACAACATCGGCGACATAGCGCAGTGCTTGGCCGACCGCGGCGGGGAAGGGCGCGTCGTCGAGGGCGCGATTGGCCTGCGCCCAGCGGGCGCGAATCATCGCTTCGACGCGGGGTCGTGCTGTGGCGGTGAGGATTTCGCGGCAGGTTTCGGCCTGCCGTACGTCCAGATCCGGATTGCCGAGCAGCGCGAGCAGCTGCGCGGATTGCGCCGGAGCGGCGTGTTCCAGGGCCAGCGCGACCAACGCGGTGTGCTTGCCTTCGCGCAGGTCCTCGAGGTCGGACTTGCCGGTGTGGGCCGGATCGCCGTAGATGCCGAGCAGATCGTCCTGCAGCTGGAAGGCCTCCCCGACCGGCCTGGCGTAGGCGGAGAGTGCCTCGCGCACCCCGGGGTGCGCACCAGCCAGCACAGCACCGAGCTGGAGTGGGCGTTCGCAGGTATAAGACACCGTCTTGTACCGGATGATCTGCAAGGCGCGGCCCAGGTCGCGCGACGGACGCGCGGTGGTGATCAGGTCCAGGTACTGGCCGTACATCACGTCCGCGCGCATGCCGTCGAGCACCGTGAGCGCCTCGGTCAGCTGGGTGGCGGTCAGCTGTGCGGTGTGCAGCAATTCGGCCGACCAGACCATCGCGAGATCGCCGAGAACGATGGCGGCATGCGCGCCGAACTCGTCGGGATCGCGGCGATCCTGATACCGAGTGGCCAGCGCGCGGTGCACGGTGGGGTGATCGCGCCGGGTGTCGCTGTTGTCGATGATGTCGTCGTGGATCAGCACGGCCGCGTGGAACAGCTCCAGCGAGGCGGCGGCGCGCACGATTTCCTGCGGCACGGGCATGCCGCCGCCCGCGGCGTGCCAGCCGAGGACACACAGCAGCGGGCGAATCCGCTTGCCGCCCGCGAACAGAAAGTCCCGCACCGTATCGGTGAGTTCCCCGGGCAGCGCCGGTTCGGTGGCGGCGGCCTTGTCCCGCAGGAACTGTTCGAGGGTGTCGTCCACCCGCGTCCGGATCGCGGCGAGATCCACCGATGCCGCGTGCGCGGTGGTCATGAGATCCCTTCCGCCGGTGCGTCTTCGAGGTGGCTGGTGAGGGCGATGGCCTCGGCCACCAGCGTTTCGACGATGAGGTGTTCGGGCACGGTGCGAATCACCTTGCCGCGGACGAAGATCTGCCCCTTGCCGTTGCCGGAGGAGACACCGAGATCGGCCTCGCGGGCCTCGCCGGGGCCGTTCACGACGCAGCCCATCACCGCGACCCGCAGCGGATGCGGGAACCCTTCGAACGCCGCCTCGACCTGGCCGGCCAGCCGGTGGATATCGACCTGGAGGCGGCCACAGCCTGGGCAGGAGACGATTTCGAGCTTTCGCGGACGCAGTCCCAGCGACTGCAGAATGTGACAGCCCGCCTTGACCTGATCGACCGGCGGCGCCGAGATGGAGACGCGAATGGTGTCGCCGATGCCCTCGCCGAGCAGGATGGCGAAGGCGACGGCTGATTTGACGGTGCCCTGGAACATCGGTCCGGCCTCGGTGACGCCGAGGTGCAGCGGGTAGTCGCAGCGTTGGGCGAGCAGACGATTGGCCGCGATCATGGTGCGCGGATCGTGATGCTTGACCGCGATCTTGAGATCGGTGAACCCGTGCTCCTCGAACAGCGCCGCCTCCCAGAGCGCCGATTCGACAAGGGCTTCCGCGGTGGCGGAGCCGTGCTTGGCGAGCACGCGCGGGTCGAGCGAGCCCGCGTTGACCCCGACCCGGATCGGAATGCCCGCTGCCGCCGCCGCTTTCGCGATTTCGCCGACGCGATCGTCGAATTGCTTGATATTGCCGGGGTTTACCCGCACCGCCGCGCAGCCCGCGTCGATGGCGGCGAAAACGTAACGGGGCTGGAAATGGATGTCGGCGATCACCGGTAGCGGGGATCGGGCCACGATGGTCGGCAGCGCGGCCACGTCTTCGGTCGTCGGCACCGCGACGCGGACGATGTCGCAGCCCGCGGCGGTCACCGCGGCGATCTGCTGCAGGGTGCCGTCGATATCGGCGGTGCGGGTGGTGGTCATGGTCTGCACGGAGATCGGCGCGCCGCCGCCGACCGGGACGCCGCCGATGTTCAGCCTGCGGGTGCGGTGGCGCGGGGGTGCGGTGGGCAGGCCGAGGTCACTGCTGGTCATTGCGGCCCTTCTGGATCGGTGGCAACGCTGCGGTGTTCATGGCAGGTGCCTGACGTCGGGCGGTGGGGCGAAAGCGATGTCCTCGACGGCCGTGACATGTTCGCGAACGGTGATCGGGCCCCAGGCACGCAGCGCCTCGATAACCGCGTCCACCAGTACCGCCGGTGCGGAGGCGCCCGCGGACAGACCGATGGTGTCCGCGGATTCGATCCACGCGGGCGAGATCGCCGACGCATCGTCGATGAGATAGGCCGGAATACCCTGGCGCTGAGCGACTTCCACCAGGCGCTGGGAATTGGACGAGTTCTCGGAGCCGATGACGAGCAGGACGTCGCTCTGTTGCGCCACCGCCTCGACTGCCACCTGGCGGTTGGTGCTGGCATAGCAGATATCGGCGCTGCTCGGCCCGTGCAGCGCCGGAAAGCGCTGGCGCAGTGCCTGAATGGTTTCCTCGGCCTCGTCGACCGAGAGGGTGGTCTGGGTCAGATAGGCGATCCGGCTTTCGTCGGGGACCTGCAGCGCGGCGACCTCGGTCGGACTGTCGATCACCATGGTGACGTCGGGTGCCTCGCCCGTGGTGCCTTCGACCTCCTCATGTCCGGCGTGGCCGACCAGCACGATGGTGTCGCCGCGAGCCGCGAAACGCCGTGCCTCGGCATGCACTTTGGTGACCAGCGGACAGGTCGCGTCGATCACGGTGAGTCCGCGCTGCTTCGCCTGTTCGTGCACGGCGGGGGAGACGCCGTGCGCGGAGAAGACGACCGTCGCGCCCGCCGGCACCTCGTCGAGCTCCTCGACGAATACCGCACCGCGGGTGGCCAGATCGGCGACCACATGGGTGTTGTGCACGATCTGCTTGCGTACGTAGACGGGCTCTTGACGATCCGGTGCCGCCAGCAACCGTTCCACGGTGTCGATCGCCCGCTCGACACCGGCACAGAACGAGCGTGGCGCGGCAAGCAATACCGTTCTCGCACGAGCGGTGGTCATGGCGACACCGGCTGCGTGGGCGCATGGTCGGCCGGTGCGCGGCGGAGTCCGTCGAGGCCGGCGGCCCCGGTACCGAGGCCGTTCGGTCGGGTGAAGCACGGTGCCGGACGGGCCGCTGCCACCTGCTCGGTGGCCAGATCCTCGGGCGCGCCCGAGGATCGATAGCGCTCCTCGAGTTGCGCCTCCTTGTAGCGACCACACGATATGTGCCAGTTCACAATCGCAGCCATCCAGTCCTGGAGTTCGACGGCTCGTCGGTCGAGCGAATCGCGCACGTCCTGACCCAGTTCGTATTCCTCGTAGAGGGCGGGCAATTCGCTGCCGACGATCCGTTCGAACTGCTGCATCCGGGCGGTTAGCAGGTCGTTGACGATGGCGACGCCCGTTTCCGAACCGCAGTCGAAGAAGTTCCGCATGACGGTGACCGCGTTGTGGAAGTCCCCTTCGTACTGTGTCTCTTTGTGATACGAGAACAGGTCGTTCACCATCGTGGCGTAGTCGCTGGCGGTGTGCTCCAAGTCCATGACCGTTTGGGTTCGATAGATGTCCGGTGGGATCAGATGCCCGTGCGAGAATCGCGACAACGCCATGGTGAGATCCGAACCGAAAGTGCGACGGCGCATTTCGACATAGTCGACCGGATCTGGAATGCGATTGGCGATGTCATTGGCGACCTCCCATTCGCAGCTCTCCAGGAAAGCCACTACGGCGCGGTGGAATTCGCGCTTCTGCGCGTCGTCGAGGACAGCGGTCGTCCGGTGCCAGAGGTCGGCGAGACCACGCTCCATCGCGTTGGTCGCGGGCGGGGTGCCTTCGGCATCCAGCGGCATGAACGCGGAGAATCTCTTGCCCTGTAGTTTTGCCCCGGCCATGTCCTTGCGCAGGGCGAACACCTGTGGGTAGTAGTCATCGACATAGGTGCCCCAGGCCAGCCAGTCGGCCGCGAGATCCAGTTCGGCGGGTGTGGCATCGGGATCCAAACCCGCTGCGCACAGAGCCAAATCGAACTCGACGAGATCCACCGGCCGCCAGAGCACGCGACCGCCCAGCTCCGGTACCGGGCTGTGCAAGCCGACCTGCTTGCCCCAGTCCAACAGGTTCTCCCGCGCAGCGTCCAGGAACGGACTCAGCTGGAGTCGATAGGGCAGATAAAACTCCGGCAATGTCGTCGGCCCGACCTGTTCGAAGCGGGGACGCAGGAAACTCTTCAGTCGGCTCGGGCCGAGCGCTGCATTGGGGGCGAACAAATACACCGCGGAACTGCCGAGGCCGACGGGCTTGAACAATCGCGGCAACGGATCGCTGGCGGTCGAGCCGCCCTTGTTCATGTATCTGCTGGAGCGCATATGCCATTCGTGGCCGCCGGATTGCCAGTCCTGCAAGCCTTTCGCGTAGGCGGCGACCGCGGCTTGGTCCTGCGGGCCGACCGCATACTCGGCGAACAGCATCGGCAGTTCGGTGAGCGCGGTGTGCTCGAACTGCTGCAGGCGTGAGGTCAGCAGATCGTTGACGACATCGGCGGCGTGCTGGGTCTCGTAGCCGAAAAACCGTTCCACCACCAGGATTCCGTTGGCGTTCTCTCCCTCCTGCCGCACCTCGCGCTCGTAGGAGAAGATGTCGTTGCGCAGGTGCACCGCATCGGAGAAGGTGTCGCGCAACACCTCCAGCGGCCTGGTCGCGGCGAGGTCGGCCGGTACCGCCGCACCGACGGCATGCTCGACCAGGTTGGCCGACCACGGTGCGCCGCCGACCTTGCGTCGCATCTCGATGTATTCGATCGGATTCGCGATTCGGCCCTCGGTGATATTGGCCAGCTCCCACCGCGACTCCTGCAGCAGCGCAGTGGTTGTCGCGACGAAGCGCTGCCGCCAGTCCATGGGCATCGCGGACACGGTCCGCACCCACAGATCGGCGAGTCCGAGTTCTACCGGGTTCGTCGGCTCCGGCATCGGGCCGCCGGCGAGCGGCATGAAATCGCGCAGCCGTTCCAGGTATCTACGTGCGCCCTCGGTGTCTCTGGTTCGTTTGAACAGTTCGAGGAAGTGGTCGTCGAAGTAGAACACCCACACGTACCAGTCGGTGATGAGCGACAGTTCCTGACTGTCGCAGTCCGGGTGGGTGTAGGCGCAGAGCAGGCCGTAGTCGTGCTTTTCCAGATCGGACTCGTCCCAGATATGGTGTCCCTCTTGGGGTTTGAAGAAGCCCATCGCCTCGGCCCAGACCCTGGTGTGGGCGCGAGCGCTGTCCACATGAGGGTTGAGTCGGGCCGGGTACGGCATGTAGAAATCGGGAAGTTCGAAGGGCTGCATGTCATCTCCTTACGGTCGACACTCGCGGCTCAGTGGTTCCGGCGCGAAACCAGGCCGGCCAGCACCATCAGGTCCGCGGCTGCGGCGGGGTCGGCCAACGCCGCGATGGCCGCGCGCACGCGGCCGTCGGCGAGCTGCTGGGTGCGCTCGCGTCCGCCCGCCGACTCGACCAGCGCCGTGGCCCGGGCGGTATCCATCGAGCCGGGATCGCGGCCGTACATCGTCGCCAGCTCCGCGGCCGCCGGGGTGCCGGAGCCGAGGGCTGAGACCACCGGCAGCGACATCGTGTGGCGGGCAAGGTCGCTGGTCGGTTTGCCGGTGACGCTCGGGTCACCCCAGATCCCGATCAGGTCGTCGACGAACTGGAAGGCCATCCCCAGCTCACGCCCGAACGTGTCCATCGCCGACACGGTCGGCAGATCGGCCTGCGCGCACACGGCCCCGAGCGCGCAGGCACAGCCCATCAACGCGCCGGTCTTGCCCATCGCCATCCGCGCGTATTCCTCCACGTCGACGTGCCCGCCCGCCTTGAACCGGCAATCCTTGTGCTGGCCGTGGCACATCTCGATGACCGCCGATTCGAGCCGGGCGACCGCCGCCGTCGCCGTCCGGCCCGGCAGGCCGGTCACCAGTACCCGTGCCGCGAGGCCGTGCAGCACATCGCCGAGCAGCATCGCGTCGGGCACACCCCACACCGTCCACACGGCCGGCCTGCCGCGCCGGACCTGATCGACGTCCATGATGTCGTCGTGCAGCAGCGTGAAGTTGTGCACCAGTTCCACGGCGGCCGCCGCGGCGAGCGCGGCCCGTGGGGTGGCACCGCACGCGACGGCCGAGCAGACGGTCAACGCGGGCCGCAGCGCCTTTCCGGCCGGTTGCGGAGTCGCGGTTCCCTCGGCATCCCACCAGCCGAGGTGGTAGCCGCCCATCAGGCACAGGGGTTCGGGTAGCGACGAAACAGCATCGCGCAGTAGTGGATCGCACATCTTGCGGACGCTGGACAGGATCTCTGTGGCCCGGCGGCTCGTCGCCGCCGAGGTGCTCTCGACCATCAGCACGTACACCTTCCCTTGCGGTGTCGCGGGCGCCGGAGTCCGGTCGCCCACGACCTGGGAACGCCGCGGCTGCTCAGTGTTTCGTGGCCGCCGCGGCGTCGAAGACACCGAGGTCGCTGATCGCCCGAGTTCAGTCGGTCTGGCGTGCGACGAGGACGTTGTCGAGGATGCCGAGGGCGTCGGGGACGAGGATCGCCGCCGAGTAGTAGCAGCTCACCAGGTAGGAGATGATCGACTGGTCGTCGATGCCCTTGAACCGGACGTTGAGACTCGGCTCGTATTCGTCGGGGAGGCCGACGGTGTGCAGGCCGATGACGCCCTGATCCTTCTCGCCGAGGCGCATGGCGAGAATCGACGTGGTCTGGGTGCCGCTGACCGGGATCTTGCCGCAGGGGAAGATCGGTACCCCGCGCCAGGCGGGCACCCGGTGGCCGTCGACGTCGACGGGGTCCGGATACAGTCCGCGCTTGCTGCACTCGCGACCGAACGCGGCGATCGCTTTCGGGTGCGCGATAAAGAGATTGGTGCTGCGCCGCATGCTGAGCAGTTCGTCCATGTCGTCCGGGGTGGGCGGGCCGGACTCGGTGTAGATGCGCTGCTTCAGATCGCAGTTGTTCAGCAGCCCGAAGTCGGGGCTGTTGACCAGGTCGTACTCGCGGCGTTCGTAGAGCGCCTCGATGGTCAACCGCAACTGCTGCTGGGTCTGGTTCATCGGATCGTTGAACAGGTCGGCGACGCGGGTGTGCACCCGCAGCACGCTCTGCGCCAGGCTGAGTTCGTACTCGCGTGGGCGGGCGTCGTAATCGACGAACGTGCCTTCCAATTCGGGTTCACCCGCGTGACCCGAGGTGATCTGGATGGCCGCCTCGCCCTGTTTGTTCTGTGGTTGCGCAGCGGCAGCCGCCACCTGTGAGAGTTGCTCTCGAAGTGCTGGTGCATTGTCGAGCACTTCCTCCAGCGCCTCCCGCGGCATCACCAGCATGGTGGTCTTGGTGACCGCCTTGACGGTGACCGGCCAAATGGCAGAGGAGTCGGTGATGCATTCGTCGCCGAAGAAGTTACCGCCGGCCAGCATGCCGAGTTTCGTCTGCTCGCCGTATTCACCGGAACCGATCTTGGCCAGTTTTCCGTGCACGATAAGCATGATCTGATTCATCGGGTTTCCGAATTCGGCGACGACAGTGCCTGGTTCGAGATCACGCTGTTCGAATCGTTGCGCGAGGGCCTGCAGCACTTCCTCGTCCTCGACGTCGTGCAACGCACGCAGCTCGCGCAGTTCCATGGGGATCACCTTGGCCTGCGAGCCGTCGATGACGAACTCGATCTCGCCGTTGCCGAGGGTGTGGGTGAGCCGCCGGTTCACCCGGTAGATACCGCCGTTGACCTGCGTCCACGGCAGCATGCGGGTCAACCAGCGCGAGCTGATGCCCTGCATCTGTGGTTCGGATTTGGTGGTGGTCGCCAACTGGTGAGCGGCTGCGGTACTGAGACTCTTACGGCCATTTCCGTTGCCGTTGCCATTACCGTAACCATTGGTCTCGGTAGAAATCGGCATTTCGATTGTCATATTTGATCCTCACCTCGAAATGGTCACCCGTGGACGGTTTGTCATGGAATGTCCGAATAGGTGATCGTTCAGATTCGATGGTTGTGCACAGCAGGTCGACAGGCGGCATGAAGTCCGCGAAAACAGATCACTGGAGCGAATGTTGGTATATGGCAGTGCATTTCAGACGATGTCGATCTTAAGCTCCGGAACATGTTGAGCGCACCCAAACTTCGAATATTAGTCGTTATTATTCGGATGGTTACGACACGTGTTCGATTGGGACAACAGGAGATAACGGCTCGAGGCGGATCGTGAAAGTCGGGACAGATCGCCGATGGGTAGCGATCTTCCGGCCGTGGCGGCAGCAGTCCGGTCTTCCGGACTCGGGCGCATGTCGTACCCGGGGATTAGCCTCGGGGTATGTGTCGAAACATCACTGCCCTGCGGGGGCTAGAGCCCGCGGCGACGCCGGAGGAGATCCAGGCCGCCGCGCTGCAGTACGTACGTAAGGTGGGCGGGCTGTCCAGCATCTCGGCCGCCACCCAGCCCGCGGTCGATGCGGCGGTCGCGGACATCGCGGCCATCACCACCAGGTTGCTGGACCAGTTGCCGGATCGGAAGGTGCCGCCGAAGTCGGTGCCGCCGTTGCGCAGGCCCGAGGTGCAGGCGCGGATCCAGGCCAGGGCGCACTCGCACGACTGACCGACTGCTGGGTCGCTGTCCGCGGGTGCGGTCGGCGACTACGCGCCTGCTATCTTGAACGTCGTTCAAGCTGGTAGTTGGAGGAAGTCGTCGTGGACGGTGTCGAGAACACTCGGGCTTCGAGAGTCGCCTTTTCTGCGCGCGATATCGCGCAGGTCGCGGTGTTCGCCGCGCTCATCGCGGCGATGGGACTGCCGGGCGCCATCACGGTCGGTTTCAGCGGTGTGCCGATCACGGTGCAGACGCTCGGTGTAATTCTGGCCGGTGCGGTGCTCGGTGCGCGCAAGGGGACGGCCGCGGTGCTGGTGTTCCTGGCGCTGACGTTGATCGGGTTGCCGCTGCTGTCGGGTGGTCGAACGGGACTGACGGCGATGGCCGGGCCGAGTGCCGGATACCTGGTCGGCTGGGCGCCCGCGGCGCTGGTCATCGGCTTGCTGACCGCGCGGATCCTGCCGAAGTATCCGCTGGTGCTCGGGCTGCTGATCAACGCGCTCGGCGGGATCCTGGTCATCTATCTCTTCGGCACACTCGGGTTGCTGCTGCGCACCGATCTGGACTTCGCGCACGCGGTCAGCACGAACTTCGCGTTCATCCCCGGCGACTTGGCGAAGGTTGTGGTCGCAACGGTGGTCGCCAAGGGTGTGCACCGCGCGTACCCCGGTCTGATTCGTGCGTAGTCCGGAGCTCGGCGGCTCCGGTGATCGGCTCGCCATCGAATTCGACGGCCGCGCTTACACTTACGGCCAGCTCGACCATGCGATCGAGCAGTGGATCGAGCGGGACAGTGCGCCTGTCTACGACGCGTCGACGCTGGCTGTGCCGGACGCGTTGATCTGTGTTTGCGCGGCGGCTCGGCGGTGCGTTCCCGTGATCGTCGAGAATCCCGAGGCGCGGCCCGATCGGCCGAACATTCCGTCTTCGGCGTTCCTGTTGGTGACGACATCGGGTTCCACCGGCCGCCCACGACCGCTCGCCCGCACTGCGGCGTCCTGGTACGACAGCTTCCCGGCGTTCACCGCGATCACCGGTGTCGAGGCCACGGACCGTGTGCTCATCACCGGTCCCTTGCACGCAACGATGCATCTGTTCGGCGCGCTGCATGCGCTGTGGCGTGGCGCGTGCGTCACCGACGATCCGTCGCGGGCCACGGTCGTGCACGCGGTGCCCGCGGTGCTTCGTGACGTGGTGAACAAGGCCCCGCAGTTGCGTACGGCGATCGTCGCGGGCATCGCCCTGGACGCCGGTGCTCGCGCGGCGGCGGACGATATCGAGATCGTCGAGTACTACGGCTCCGCGGAGGTTTCACTCGTCGCGGCACGTCGAGTGCCTGAGCCGCTTCGCCTGCTGGACGAGGTCGACGCCGACATTCGCGACGGGCTGCTCTACGTCCGGACTCCGTACAGCGTGCTCGGTACCCCTGACTGGTTCGGCGTCGGTGACCTCGCCGAACTCGGTGCGAACCGCGAGCTGACCGTGCGAGGTAGGGGCGAATCCGCGATCAATGTCGGCGGTACCACGGTGGTCGCCGAGGACGTGGAGCGCATTCTCGGCACCCTGGAAGGTGTCACCGCCGTCGCGGTGATCGGCGCGCCACACGCGGTACTCGGCGAGATCGTCACGGCCGCAGTGCAACTCGACGGCGTCGGGCTCGCCGCGGTCCGTGCGCAGGCGCGCGGGCTGTTGATGAAAGAGGCCATGCCGCGCCGCTGGGTGCCGCTACCGACGCTGCCACGGACCGCCAGCGGGAAGGTGGCCCGAGGTCAGCTGAAAGACTTGCTGGCATGAACTCGGTCCCCGTGCTGGTAGCGCCGCGTCGAACGCCGATCGGCAATGCCGGGCACGGGTTCGCCGAGCTGACGACCACCGACCTGGCCGCACCCGTGTTGCGTGCGGTGCTGTCGACACTGCGCGGTGCGGGCGTGGACGCCGAGGTGGACGATGTCGTGCTCGGTAACTGCCTGGGACCGGGTGGGGATCCGGCGCGGATCGCGGCGTTGCGGGCCGGGTTCGGCGTGCAGGTTCCCGGTGTCACGGTGGATCGGCAATGCGGGTCCGGGTTGGACGCGGTGATGCAGGCGGCGTTGCGGGTGCGCAGCGGTGCGGACGAGCTCATTCTGGCGGGCGGTGTCGAGTCGGCGAGTACCGCGCCGTGGCGGTTCTGGCCGCCGGTCGCGGGGGCCGATCCCGTTAGGTACACCCGTGCTCCCTTTGCGCCACAAGGCTTTCCGGATCCCGATATGGGGGTGGCGGCCGATGATCTGGCGCGGGTTCGTGGGATCAGCCGGGAGCGGCAGGACGCGTATGCGGCGCGTTCGCACACCCTCGCGGCGGCGGCCGACTTCTCCGCGGAGATCGTGCCGATCGGGGAGGTGCGTCGCGACGAACGCATTCGGGCGGGGATGACCGAGGCGCGTCTCGCGCGGCTGCGGCCCAGTTTCGGTGTCGACGGGACGGCGACGGCGGGCAATTCGTGTGGCATCTCCGATGGGGCGGCGGTCGTGGCGGTGACCAGTGCGTCGCTGGCTGCGGGGTTGCCCGCGTTGCGAATACTCGGGTCGGCGGTGGCCGGATCGGATCCCGCGTACCCGGGCCTCGGGCCGGTTCCCGCGATACGGAAGCTGTTGCGGCGCACCGGAGTCGATGCGACCGAGCTGGGGATCGTCGAGATCACCGAGGCTTTCGCTTCGGTTGTGCTGGCGGTGTCGGACGAGCTGGGTTTGGACG
This sequence comes from Nocardia sp. CA-128927, assembly GCF_050955855.1. NCBI lineage: Bacteria > Bacillati > Actinomycetota > Actinomycetes > Mycobacteriales > Nocardiaceae > Nocardia > Nocardia sp. CA-128927. Next base: position 3,884,082 of record NZ_CP192087.1, read on the forward strand.
AATCGAAGATCTGCCCGCAGGGTGGTGCGATCGCGATGGGGCATCCGTGGGGTGCGTCGGGAGCTATTTTGCTGGTGCGGTTGGCAAGTCAGATGCTGCGCGAGGATGGGCCCGCGCTCGGACTCGCGGCCTGTGCTATCGGTGGTGGGCAGGGCATTGCCATGCTCATGGAGCGTGTTTCGTGAGTGAGCGTCAGCGAGCGAACCGAAGACACAGCGTGCCCTCACGAACGACGGAGCCGAGCGCTAGCGAGGCGGAGTCGTGAGTGAGATCGTTTTCTCGTCGGTCAGTCACAGCTTCGGTGAACGGAAAGTGCTGCGCGGCATCGACCTTCGTATCACCGAGCGTCGTGTCGGCATCATCGGCGCCAACGGTTCCGGCAAGTCCACGCTGGCGCGCATGATCAACGGATTGTTGGCGCCGACGTCGGGCACCGTCACGGTGGACGGCATCGACGCGTCGCGCAAGGGCGGGCAGGTGCGGCGCAAGGTCGGGTTCGTGTTCACCGATCCGGACACCCAGATCGTGATGCCGACCGTCGCGGAGGATCTCGCTTTCTCTTTGCGCCGAACAGGTTTGAGCAAGCAGGAGGTCGCGGCGCGGGTCGACGAGATGCTGGTCCGGTTCCGGCTGCACCAGCACGGCGACCATCCGTCGCACCTGCTGTCCGGTGGACAGAAGCAACTGCTCGCCATCGGCGCGGTCCTCATCCGCAGGCCCGAGGTGATCATCGCGGACGAGCCGACCACGCTGCTGGATCTGCGCAACGCCCGCGTGGTCGCCGACGCACTGGATGCGATGGATCAGCAGGTGATCGTCGTGACGCATCAGCTGGCGCTGCTGGACAGTTTCGAGCGGGTCATCGTGATCGATGAAGGGCTCGTGGCATTCGACGGGACCCCGGCCAACGCCGTCCCCGCCTACCGGGAACTGGTCGAATGATCGGGCTGTACCGCCCCGGCGACTCACTGCTGCACCGGATGCCTGCCGGAGCGAAGCTGTTGCTGCTGATCGTATCGATCGTGGCCGCAACGGTGTTCGTGCGCAGTCCGATCGAGGTCGGCGCTGTCGGTGTGGTGGTGGCGGGATTGTTCGCGCTGGCCCGCATCCCGTTCAAAGTCGCTGTGGCGCAACTACGTCCGATGGTGTGGATGTTGCTGATCATCGCGTTGTTCCAGGTGCTCATCACCTCGCCCGCGCGAGCTGTCGTGGTCTGCGGCGTGCTGCTGATCTCGGTGGCGCTCGCCGCGCTGGTCACGCTCACCACCCGGGTCACCGACCTGCTCGACACCGTGACGCGCGCGCTCGGGCCGTTGCGCCGGTTCGGCGTCGACCCGGATCGGATCGGATTGCTACTGGCCCTTGCGATCCGGTGCGTTCCGCTGCTGGCCGGAATCGTGCACGATGTCGCCGAGGCGCGACGGGCCCGCGGGCTGCAATGGTCGATGACGGCGTTGGCGACACCGGTGCTGGTACGAGCGTTGCGGACGGCAGACGCGATGGGCGACGCCCTAGCCGCGAGAGGAGTCGATGATGACTGAGCTGCTGGCCGAGCGCATCGCTCGCCGCGCCACCGAGTATCCGGAGTCGACCGCCATCATCTCCAGCCGTGAGCGCGTCGACTATCGCGAGTTCTGGTCGCGCGTCACCCGCACCGCCGCCGGACTCGACGGCATGAATCGCGTTGCCGTGCTGCCGACTTCGGATGTCGAATCGCTGGTCGTCGTCACGGCCGCCGCATACGCCGGTGTCAGCATCGTGCTGCTGCACCGCCACCTCATGCCTGCGCAACTGACCCGCGTGCTCGAGCTCGCGAAACCCGGTGCGGTGGTCGCCTCGCCCCAACAGCACCGTCGACTGCGGAAGATCGGTTACGACGGGACCATCCAGACGGCCGTCGCGCTGGAATCCGCAGGCTCGCCGGGCCGAGCCTTACCCGACACCGAGTTGCTCGTCGGCATCACCTCCGGCACCACCGGCGAACCAAAACTGTTCGTGCGCAACCAGCAATCGTGGGCGACCACCCTCGATCGTTCCGACGCCACCTTCGACATCGGCACCCACGACCTCGTCTCGACACCCGGCGTCCTCGACCACACCCACTTCCTCTACGGCGCACTGCACGCGCTGACCCGAGGCGCGACCGTGGACCTCCGCCCGGTCGTCGAGTCACTCGAAGACGGCGCGACACACCTGTATTCGGTGCCGACCATCGCGTGGGACGTAGTGCGTTCAGACACCGGTCCGTTGCCCGGCGTCCGCGAGGTACTGTCCTCGGCCGCCCGCTGGCCGCGCACGGGAAGGCAAGCGCTGCAAGAGGTTCTGTCGAACGCGGCACTCGTCCATTTCTACGGCGCCTCCGAATTGAGCTTCGTGTCCTTCGACCGAGGACTCGGCACCACCGACGAGAATTCGGCAGGCGAACTGTTCGACGGCGTCGAGATCGACATCCGAGCCGACCTGGTGTTCGTCCGCAGCGACATGCTCTTCGACGGCTACCTCACCGAGCACGGTGTGGCCGACGGGCCCGTCGACGGCTGGATGTCGGTGGGGGACAGGGGCACCGTCACCGGCAACCAGCTGCGCCTTTTCGGACGCGACAGCGAAATGCTCATCCGAGCCGGACTCAACGTGGAACCCGCCGCCGTCGAAGCCGCACTCACCGCCATCTCCGGCGTCTCGGAGGCCGCCTGCATAGGCATCCCCGACGCCCGCATGGGCGAGGCACCCGCCGCGGCGATCGTGGTGGACGACAACGCCCCAACCATCGCCGAGATCTGGCGGCACGTCCGCGCAACCCTGCCGAGCCCGAGCATCCCGGTCCAGATTCTGACCCTCGCCAGCCTCCCGCGCACCCCACGCGGAAAGCTCGACCGCCTAGCCCTCGCCGCGGCTCTGGCCGACCAACGGGAAGGCGAAGCGGCTGCCGATGCCGAGAACCGGCTCGACCGCTAGGCCAAGTGGCTCTCGGCGCACGAATCATGCTCCCGCGCCCGAAATGGCCAGCAATTACACGCGCAGCAGAACAACAAGTGCGCAGCGGCAGGCCGGGGCGGGTCGGTCCGGTTAGGGCCTGTACAGATTGACGTGAATACAGAAATATCTGTACCGTCAAGGCATGGCCACCGTGGTGCACAGTGACGCGCTGTCTCGTTTCGGGTACGCGCTGTCGGACTCGACGCGATCGCAGATCCTGCTCGCGCTGCGGACCGCGCCGGGCTATCCGTCGGATCTTGCTGATCGCATAGGTGTCTCTCGGCAGATCCTGTCCAACCATCTCGCTTGTCTTCGTGGCTGCGGGCTGGTTGTGGCTGTGCCCGAAGGGCGGCGGAGCCGGTACGAGCTGGCTGGCCCGCGGATCGGTCGCGCGCTCGACGACCTGGTCGGCTTGGTGCTGGCGGTCGATCCGGCCTGTTGCCCCGACTCCGACGCTGAAGGGTGCTGCTGATGGCTTCGAACCTTGGGCTGCCGGTTGTGCTCGGTGTGCCGACTCCGGAACGGCGACAAGTGCTTTCGCGGCGCATCCGGCTGTTCGTGGCGGCGACGATTACCTACAACGTGATCGAGGCGGTGATCGCGTTGACCGAGGGCACCCGGGTGTCGTCGGCGGCCTTGATCGGCTTCGGGCTCGATTCGGTCATCGAGGTGTCATCCGCGGCAGCGGTAGCGTGGCAATTCTCTGCGAAGGATCCTGCGGCGCGAGAAAGGTTGACGCTGCGGATCATTGCGTTCTCGTTCTTCGCGTTGGCGCTTTATGTCACTGTCGACGCGATCAGCTCATTGCTGGGGGTCGGTGAGGCGCGGCATTCTTCGGTCGGGATTGCTTTGGCCGCAGTGAGTTTGGTTGTCATGCCGGTGCTGTCGCTGGCGCAACGGCGAGCCGGGCGGGAACTCGGTTCGCTGACGGCGGTCGCTGATTCGAAGCAGACCCTGCTGTGCACGTATCTCTCGGCGGTCCTGCTGGTCGGCCTGCTGCTCAACAGCCTGTTCGGCTGGTCGTGGGCGGACCCGGTCGCGGCGCTGGTCATCGCGGTTATCGCGGTCAAGGAGGGCCGCAACGCGTGGCGGGGTGACGCGTGCTGCGCTACACCGATGGCCGTGGCCGGACGGTCGGATGCCGGTGTGGACGACTGCGGTTGCTGCGACTGAGGCAGGCATCGCGAAACATCTGAGACGGCCTGCACCGTGTCCGCGCGACACGGGGCAGTCTCCTTACTGAAGATCTGGTGTGGCTATTGCGTCATGCGACGCAATTAGAGCCCTCCGAGGAGGAGGTGCAGAACGCTTCCGACAACATCGATCAAACCGGCGAGCAAACCCATTGTTCTCTCCTTAGATCTCGATCTCGTTCTCGAAGAAGGACTTTCCATTCTCCGATTCGGAGCTTACCGATATCGCTATTTCCACTTGGTTACACATTGTCACAGGGAAGTTTCCGATTAAAAATAACGACCGGTATGTTGTCTTGTTGTGAAATACGCTGACGCAGAACGGATTTGGTGCGATACGCTTGCGGGTTGGCTTGATTGCCATTCATTTGCCAATGGGTGTTCGAGTGCCGTTATGGCGGTATTACGTCGAACTGGACCGCCTGCGGCCTGGGCTTATTCGGTATGGCCGACTTTCGCTGGATGTATTCGGAATGCGAGTAGTCGAAGTCGCCGACAGTTATAGCAATCGGATATGTCATCCGGATTCGATCGTGATTGTTCGGATCCGCTCGATTGCGTCCGTCGTGAGGTTCCGCATCACCCGGCCGAACCTCCGGCGGGCGTGGGCGCTGCGGGATTCGGATCGGACGAGAGGATGATGGGGAATCGTGCCCACTGATCCGAACGTCACCGATATCAAGCCACGCAGCCGCGACGTCACCGACGGCCTCGAGAAAACCGCCGCCCGCGGGATGCTGCGCGCCGTCGGCATGGGGGACGACGACTGGGAGAAGCCGCAGATCGGCGTGGCCTCGTCGTGGAACGAGATCACCCCGTGCAACCTCTCGCTCGACCGCCTCGCCAGGGCCTCCAAGGACGGCGTGTTCGCCGGCGGCGGTTTCCCGATGCAGTTCGGCACCATCTCGGTGTCCGACGGCATCTCCATGGGCCACGAGGGGATGCACTTCTCGCTGGTGTCGCGCGAGGTGATCGCCGACAGCGTCGAGACGGTGATGCAGGCCGAGCGGCTCGACGGCTCGGTATTGCTCGCGGGCTGCGACAAGTCGCTGCCGGGCATGCTGATGGCGGCCGCGCGGCTGAACCTGGCCAGTGTGTTCCTGTACGCCGGTTCGATCCTTCCCGGCATCGCGAAGATGTCCGACGGCAGCGAGCGCGAGGTGACCATCATCGACGCGTTCGAGGCGGTCGGCGCCTGCTCGCGCGGGCTGATGAGCCGCGAAGACGTGGACGCCATCGAGCGGGCCATCTGTCCCGGCGAGGGCGCCTGCGGCGGCATGTACACCGCCAACACCATGGCCAGCGCGGCCGAGGCGATGGGGATGTCGCTGCCCGGCAGCGCGGCACCGCCCGCCACCGACCGCCGCCGCGACGGCTACGCCCGGCACAGCGGCGAAGCGGTGGTCGAGTTGCTCCGGCGCGGGATCACCACCTCGGACATCCTGACCAAGGAAGCATTCGAGAACGCCATCGCCGTGGTGATGGCCTTCGGCGGCTCCACCAACGCCGTGCTGCACCTGCTCGCCATCGCGCACGAGGCGAACGTCGACCTGAAGCTGGCCGATTTCGCGCGGATCGGCCGCAAGGTGCCGCACCTCGCCGACGTGAAACCCTTCGGCCAGCACGTGATGACGGACGTGGACCGGGTCGGTGGCGTACCCGTGTTGATGAAGGCGCTGCTCGATGCCGGTCTGCTGCACGGGGATTGCCTGACCGTGACGGGCCGGACGGTCGCGGAGAACCTGGCCGAGATCGCGCCGCCGGACCCCGACGGCAAGGTAGTGCGCGCGATGACGTCGCCGATCCACCCGACCGGCGGCATCACCATCCTCGAAGGCACCCTGGCCCCCGGCGGCGCCGTGGTCAAGTCGGCGGGCTTCGACTCCGACGTATTCACCGGCACGGCACGGGTTTTCGACCGTGAGCGAGCGGCGATGGATGCGCTGGAAGACGGCACCATCTCCGCGGGCGACGTGGTGGTCATCCGCTACGAGGGACCCAAGGGTGGCCCGGGGATGCGCGAGATGCTCGCGATCACCGCCGCGATCAAAGGCGCAGGACTGGGCAAGGACGTTCTGCTGCTCACCGACGGACGGTTCTCCGGCGGCACCACCGGCCTGTGCGTCGGCCATGTCGCGCCGGAAGCGGTCGATGGCGGCCCGATCGCGTTCGTGCGCGACGGCGACCAGATCCAGCTCGACGTCGGTAAGGGCACCCTCGATCTGCTCATCGACGCCGACGAGCTCGCCCGCCGTGCCGAGGGCTGGGCGCCACTGCCACCCCGCTACACCCGCGGCGTGCTCGCCAAGTACTCGAAGCTGGTCGGGTCGGCCTCCTACGGAGCTGTCTGCGGCTAGCCCTGCATCAGCCGCACACCCTCTGACATACCGCACGCGTGTTTGTCCGGCGAGTCGGTGTGCGGGAAATCAGGGGGTGTGCGGCTGCCGGTACGGCAAGCCCCCTCGAGTGCGGTCTTTCGAAAGACGGCGTGGTCGATAGAATTTCGTGAGTGATCGATGGACAGTCAGGTGTGTCGGTTGAGGGTTTCGCCGCCGCGGTAGGGGAGACCTTCGCGTCGTTCAACCCGGCGACCGGCGCGGTGATCGGCACCTTTCCGGTCAACTCCGCGGCCGAGGTCGGCGCGGCGGTCCGGCGAGCCCGCGAAGCCCAAACCGCTTGGGCAGACACCGGGTTCGACGAGCGCAAAAAGGTGCTGACGTCCTGGCGGTCGTCGCTGATCAAGCGGCGGGCCGAGCTGGAAGATCTGGTGCACGCCGAGAACGGAAAGCCGCACGCGGACGCGACGATCGAGGTGATCGTCGCGGCCCAGCACATCGACTGGGCGGCCAAGCACGCACGAAAGGTGCTGGGCCCGCGTCGAGTGGCATCCGGGCCGTTCATGGTGAATCAGTCGGCGTGGCTGGAATATCGGCCACTCGGCGTGATCGGCATACTCGGGCCGTGGGACTTTCCCGTCTTCGGCCCGGTCGGCACGGCCGCCTACGCGCTCGCGGGCGGAAATACCTTGGTGCTCAAGCACAGTGAGTACACGCCACGGATCGGGGAGTGGCTGGCCGAGAGTTTCGGTCGCGTCGCCGGAGACGAGCGACTGTTCCAGAGCGTCGCCGTTGCCGACGAGACGGGCGAGGCTCTCTGCCGATCCGGTGTCTACAAGATCAGCTTCACCGGCTCGCTGCCGACCGCACGAAAGGTCTTGGCCGCCTGCGCCGAAACGCTTACCCCCGTGCTCGTCGACGCCGGAGCCTCCGATGCGCTGATAGTCGACGAAGACGCTGACTTGGCGGCCGCGGCCGACGCGGCGGTGTGGGGCGCCATGAACAACGCAGGGCAGGTCTGCATCTCGGTGGAGCGCGCATACGTCCACGAACGGGTCTACGACGAGTTCGTCGACAGGACCGTCGAGATCATCGGGAACCTGAAAGCCGGTGCGGGACAACCGATCGGCCCGATCACCATGCCCGATCAGGTGGCGGTCGTCCGGCAGCACATCACCGACGCCCTGGAGCGCGGCGGCCGAGCGCTGACCGGCGGCCTCGACGGCATCGGCGAGCGCTACATCCAGCCGACGATCCTGGTGGACGTACCCGAAGACGCACTGGTCGCGCGCGCGGAGACTTTCGGTCCCGTGCTGGTCATCGCCAAAGTGGCCGACATGGACGAGGCGCTGGCCAAAACGAACGCCACCGGTTTCGGCCTCGGCAGCGCGGTCTTCGCCCGTGCCAACGGCCTGAACCTGGCGCGCCGCATGCGATCCGGGATGACGTCGGTGAACTCGGTGGTCGCCTACACCGGAGTCCCCTCCCTCCCATACGGCGGCGTCGGCAACTCCGGCTTCGGCCGCATCCACGGACCGGACGGGTTACGTGAGTGGACCACGGCCAAAGCCATTACCCGGCAAAGATTTTCGAGCCCCGTACGGACGACGACATTCACCCGCCGCCCCCTCGACAACCGATTGCTCGCCGCCGCCGCTCGAATCCTCTACGGGCGCGGTTGACCTTGTAAAGGTCGACGACTTCCAGCAGAGTCGATGAGATGGATGAGACCACAACCGATTCGACTCCTGTGCGCACGGCGCGCGGCATCGCGGACGCGTATGTCGACGCCCTGACCGAGCTCGACCCGCTGATCGCGGTCCGGCTCGGACGCAACCCCGACGATGACCGACTCCCTGACCTGTCCCCGGCCGGCCTCGAAGCGAAGGCCGCGCTTTCCCGTGCCACCCTCGCCGAGCTCGATGCCGCCGAGCCCACCGGCGGCTATCCGGACCCGGCCGAGCGTCGCTGTGCCAAGCTGCTGCGCGAGCGCCTCGCCGCCGAACTGGCCGTCTACGACGCGGGCGAACACTTCCGGGCGATCCGCAACCTGGCCTCCCCGGTACACGACGTCCGCGAACTCTTCACCCTCTTACCAACCGCCACCGAAGCGCAGTGGCACGCCATCGGCCGCCGACTGAACCGGGTGCCGGTCGCGCTGTCCCAGTACCGGTCCACGCTGGCCGAGGGGCTCGACCGCGGCCTGCTGGCCGCGCCGCGGCAAGTCAGCGCCGTGATTCAGCAACTCGAGGAGTGGATCGCGGGCGACAATCCGGCTGGCTGGTTCGGCGATTTCGTTGCCGACGCCCCGGAATCGCTGCGCACCGAACTGGATTCGGCCGCCGTCAGCGCCACCGCCGCAGTGGCGGAATTGCGCGACTGGCTGCGAGATGGCTACGGCCCGAAGGCAATCGACGCCCCCGATGCGGTAGGCCGAGAGCGTTACCAGCGTTTGGCCCGCTATTGGAGCGGCGCCGATCTCGACCTCGACGAGGCATACAGCTGGGCGTGGGAGCAGTTCCATGAGATCGTCGCCCAGATGCGGGCGGAAGCGGACAAGGTGCGGCCGGGCGCTACCCCGATCGAGGCCATGCGGTGGCTGGAAGAGGAGGGCCCGGCGCTCGACAACGCGGACAGCGCCCGCCGCTACCTGCAGGACCTGATGGACCGGGCCATCCGCGATCTACAGGGCACCCATTTCGATCTCGCCGAGCCGCTGCTGAAGGTCGAGTCGATGATCGCACCGCCGGGTAGCGCGGCCGCGCCCTACTACACCGAGCCCTCGCTGGACTTCACCCGCCCTGGCCGCACCTGGCTGCCCGTTCTCGACCCGAACCGAATTCCGGTGTGGAGCCTGGTCACCACCTGGTATCACGAGGGCGTCCCCGGCCACCACCTCCAGCTCGCGCAGTGGATCTACCTCGCCGACCAGCTGTCCGTCTATCAGGTCAGTATCGGCGGCGTGAGTGCCAACCTGGAGGGCTGGGCGCTGTACGCCGAGCGGCTGATGGACGAACTCGGCTATCTCACCGACCCCGGCCACCGCCTCGGCTACCTCAACGCACAGATACTGCGCGCAATGCGGGTGATCGTCGACATCGGTCTGCACGTCGGCTTCGACTATCCGCCCGACTCCCCGTACCGGCCCGGCGAGCGCATGCTGCCGGACAACGCCGGGGAATTCCTCGCCCGATACTGCGGACTGCCGCCGGAACACCTCGACAGCGAGCTCGTCCGCTACCTCGGCTGGCCCGGCCAGGCGATCGGCTACAAGCTCGGTGAGCGCGCGTGGCTGCGCGGCCGGGCCGCCGCGTCCGCAGCCCACGGAGCAGCGTTCGACCTGAAGGCATGGCACATGGCCGCGCTGTCGCAGGGCTCACTCGGCCTCGACGATCTCGTCGCCGAACTCTCCGCGCTCTGAAAGTCCCGCCTGCCCACGGTGATCGGGGCAGGCGGGACTCAGCCGGGGATGACCTCCATCAGGCGGCCGACCTTGGCGAACACGGCAAGGGCGTGGTCGAGGTGGTGGAGCTCGTGGACCGCGGTGACGGTGGTGCGGATCATCGCGCGGTCCGCGGGCACCGCGGGGGCGAGCACACAGTTGCCGTAAACACCTTCGTCGAGAAGGTGTTTGGCGAACTGGAGGCAGCGGAGTTCGTCGCTGATGCGCACCGGAACGATGGTCGTGCGGGACGTGCCGGTGTCGAAGCCCAACTCCGACAGACCTTTCCGCCAGTAGGCCGACAGCTCGCGCAGCTTCGTCATGCGTGCGGGTTCGGCCTCGAGGATGCCGAGGGCGGCGGTTGCCGCGGCGACCGCCGGTGGCGGTATCGAGGCCGAGAACAGTTGGGCGCGGCCGTAATACCGCACCCAGTCCATCAGGTCGCGCGGACCGGCCAGCCAGCCGCCGACCGAGGCGAGGCTCTTGGAGAAGGTGCCGGTGAGGATGTCGGCGGCGCCGGGCATACCGAGCTCTTCCTCGACGCCACGGCCGGTCGCACCGATCATCCCGAGGCCGTGGGCGTCGTCGACCGCGAGCGGTACCCCGTGGCGATCACACACCTCCCGAATCTCGGCCAGCCGGGCGATATCGCCGGACATCGAGTACACGCCGTCGACCATGACCATGGCGGGCAGTCCGCCCAGTTCCGTGCGCAGCCTGCGGTCGAGATCGGCGATGTCGTTGTGCCGGAACTGGATCAGGCGGCAGCCGCCGATGGCGGCGCCGTCGTAGATGGAGGCGTGGCATTCCTCGTCGACCACCAGCACGGTGCCCTCGCCCATAAAGGCCGACAGGAAACCGAGATTCGCCTGGTACCCGGTGGTGAACAGCGGAGCGTCCGGACGGCCGAGGAAGCGGGCGAGGGTGCGTTCGAGGTCACCGTGTGCCGGGGTGGACCCGTTCATCAGCCGGGAACCGGTGACGCTCGGGCCGTCTTTCAACGCGGCGGCCGCGGTCGCTTCCCGGACCCTCGTGTCGGCGGTGAGACCGAGATAGTTGTTGGAGCCCAGCATGATCAGCTCGCGACCCTGGTAGCGGCAGGTGGCACCGTCGGAGTCGCTCAGGTCCGGATAGAACGGCAGCAGATCGGCCTCTTGCAATCGGCGGGCGAGGTCGAAGTCGCGGGCCTTGGCGAGCACACCGCCACTGTTGCGATGGGCCAGCGCGTGCCGATTGCGGATAGACGCGCCGAGGTCCTGCTGTTCGGCGGGGCGAGTGGGCTTCGTGACGGGACTGGGCTGGGTTGTGCTGCCGGGCCACCTGTTCCGCAGGTCGGCGAGGTGGCGCAGGCCGCCGAGCACCCGAGCCTGGTCGACACCGAAATCGACCAGGCAGGCGATCTCGTTCACGCCTGCCGCGGCCAGTTCGTTGATCAGCTCGACGGCACGGTCCGGGGTGCCGAGCAGTGCGCTGGTGTGGAAGTAGCGGGCGAAGGCGTAGTCCAGCACCCGATCCTGTTCGGCCTCGCTCAGATTGTTGAGCGGTTCCGCGCCACGGCGCCATAGGTCGACCGAGTCGCGCAGATAGTTCTTGAACGGCTTCTCGACCACGTGCCGGACGGTCTTCTCGTCGGGATCGAGAAAGACATCCCAGGAGCTTGAATGTCAAGCAGCGGACTGCTGAGCTGGGTCGGGCCAGGCTGTGGTCTCGTTGTAGAGGGTTCCGGTTTTGAGGCAGCCGTGCAGGATCCCGACGAGTCGGTTGGCGAGCTGGCGTAGCGCGGCGTAGTGACCGACACCGCGGGCTCGCTGACGGTCGTAGTAGTCGCGGGCGCCCCGGGACCACATCAGCGCGGATTGCGCCTGGGTGGTGAGGGCGTCGATGAGCCGGTCGTTGTGTACGAACCGGGCCAGGGCGACCTTCTTCTTGCCCGACGCGCGGGTGATCGGGGAGGTGCCCGCGTAGTTCTTGCGGGCTTTGGCGCTGCGGTAGCGGTCGGGGTCGTCACCGAACTCTGCGAGCACCCGGGCACCGAGGACCTGTCCCAAACCGGGCTGGGACGCGATGATCTCAGCGGCCGGGTGCTGCCCAAAATGCGCCTCGACCTGCCCCTGCAACGTCTTGATCTGGGTGTTGAGGACAGTCAGGACCGCCAGCAGCGCCTGGACCGAGGCTGCGTAGGCCTGCGCCACGACCTCGGGCTGGCCGAGCTGCTCGCTGCGCAGTGCGGCCGCAATAGCGGTGGCTTTGTCGGCGACGTTGCGGCGGCGCGCCCGCTTCAACGCGGCACTGATCTGGGGGATCGTGAGCCGGGCCGCCGCAGCTGGGGTGGGTGCTTTGGCGAGCAGTTCCAGGGTGTCGGCGGCGTCGAGGTCGTCGAACGCGGCCAGCGCGGCGGGGAAGTAGTCACGCAGAGCGTGACGCAACCGCTGGGTGTGGCGAGTTCGGTCCCAGATCATCGTCTTGTGAGCACGGGCCACCACCTTCACGGCCTCGGCTCGCGCGGAATCCCCAGCGACAGGTCGCAATTCGTGGGAATGGGTGCGGACCATATCCGCCAGCACGTGAGCGTCACCAGCGTCGCTTTTGGCACCCGAGACTCCCAGCCGGTCCCGAAACCTGGCCGCCTGCAATGGATTCACCGCCAGTACCGTGTATCCGGCGGCGACCAGCGCCCCGACCCAGGGACCGCGGTCGGTCTCGATCCCGACCAGGACCTCGACCTCGTCGGCGTCGTCGACCAGGCCGCCGAGGATCGCGTGCAGTCTCGCCATTCCGGCGACGCCCTCGGGCACGCGCGTTTTGGCCAGGCGGCGCCCGGCGGTGTCCATCACCTCCACGTCGTGGTGGTCTTCAGCCCAGTCATCTCCTACGAACAGTCGCAACAATCCTCCAATTGCTAATGCCGATCACCGTCGAGCAGCCAGCAGGAGAACCATCAGCGACCTAATCAAGCAGTGCTCACGCCCATTCGGGCGGGCACGACATCCCAGCAGCGATCAACTCTCCCGGCCTACCGGCAGGGGCACGGTCTTTCTCCAGGACTCGAAGTCCAGGGTGCGAAAGTGCTCACCTACCGGCCGGCTACTACCAGGAGTGTGCCGGATAGCTCACTCCCAGAACTGATTAGGTGTGCAGCATGAGGGTGACGTGGCCGGTCTGCGGGTCATGACCATGTGCCGCAAGGGCTTTGCGGTAGGCCTCGATCTTGGTGCGTAGCTCGTCGATGTCCTGGAACAGCAACGCGGTGAGCACATTGGCGCCGAGCTCACCGGCCTGTTCGAACCGGCCTATGGCGCCACTGCAGGTGATCCACATCGGCAGTTCGGCCTGGATCGGCGGCGGAAAGGTGCGTATCTCGACCTGCTCGCCCTTGCCGTTCGGCAGGCTGATCGACTCGCGCCGCCAAAGCCGCCGAACCTTGTCCGCGCCGGTCAGCATGACCTGCTCACGGTCGGTGTAATCGGCTGCGGCCAAGACGAAGTCGTCCGGATTCCAGCCGGTGGCGAATGCGATGTCGACGCGACCGCCGGAGAGGTTGTCGATCACCGACCAGTCCTCGGCGACGCGCACCGGATCGTGCAGTGGCAGTACGACACTGCCTGCTCGGATGCGGATCCGCTCGGTTGTCCGCGCCAGCACTCAACCCAGCACCGCCGGGTTCGGGAACAGCCCGCCGAATCGGTGAAAGTGCCGCTCGGGCAGCCAGACCGCGTGGAAGTCGTGCTCGTCGGCGAAGGTGGCGCAGTCGAGGAACAGACCGTAGCGGTTCGCGTTGTCCGGTTCCGCGTCGCTGGCGAAGAAGAACAGGCTGAATTCGACAGGGGCGCTGGATGATCCGGTGTGTCGTGCCAGGGCTGGAGACGTATCGGCGCTGCGGACGGGCGAAACCTTGCCGTGCCCAGCGATATCGGTCGCCAAGTCGGCCATGGTCAGGCCCTCGAACAGCTTCTCGGCCGACACCGCGTAACCGAACTCCCGCTCGACGTAGACACCGAACTCGCTGGCCTTCACCGAATCCAAACCGAGCGTGGTCATCGGCTTTTCGGCATCCAAGGTCGCGGGCTCGACACCCGTCTGGTTCGCCAGCCAGTGGGTGAGCTGGTCGATGACCGAAAGCGGCGCGGATTCAGCGATCTCGGGTTCGGCGAGGAACATGTCCTTGGCCTTCAACCGCTGCACCTTGCCGCTGGTCGTCCTCGGCAACTGCCCGGGGGAGAGGAACTCGACGCGGTGGGTGTCGAGGCCGTAGCTCTGCGAGACCGTCTGCCGGATAGAGGTTTCCAACTCATCAAGAGTTACATCGAGCTTGCTCGCGTCGACCTCCAGCAGCACCGCCAGAGCTTCGGTGCCGTCGACGTCGAGCCCGACGGCCGCACACCGGCCACGCCGCAACGCCGGATGCTGCGTTTCGATCGACCACTCGATGTCCTGCGGCGCGATGTTCCGGCCGCGGATGATGATCAACTCCTTCACCCGCCCGGTCACGAACAGCTCGTCGTCGCGCAGGAATCCGAGATCACCCGTACGCAGATAGGTCACCGGATCGCCGGGCAGGTTGGCGTGGAACGCTTCCTCGGTCTCGTCCGGCTTGCCCCAATACCCACCGGCCACGCTCGGCCCGGTCAACCAGATCTCGCCGATCTCACCGGGTTCGAGCCGGTTGTGCCCTTCCAGGTCCGCGATGATCGCGCTACCACCCGAAACCACCCCGCAGCTGACGACATCCCGCCCGGCCAGATGCGTCGACTGCACACCGGCACCACGCGGGGTCACGCTGACGAACAGCGTCGATTCCGCCAATCCGTAACCGGGAATCAGACTTTCAGGCCGGAACCCGGCAGGCGCAAAGTGGTCGGTAAAACGTTGCAGTGCACGTGGATTGATCGGCTCGGCGGCGACGAACGCGACGTCCCATCGGCTCAGATCCAGGGTCGCGGCATCGTCGGAGGCGATCCGCCGAACGCTGTAGTCGTAGCAGACATTCGGCCCACCGCTGGTTGTCCCGCCGTGCTCGGAGATGGCCCGCAACCACGTGAGCGGGTCCCGGATAAACGCCTCCGGTGACATCAGCACCACCGGAAAGCCCGCGTAGAGCGGCTCCAACAGCCCACCGATGAGCCCCATGTCATGGTGCGCGGGCAACCAGATGACGCCCTTGCTCTCCGGCGTATGCCCGAACGCCTGCTCGATGACGCCGAGGTTGTGCGTCAGGTTGGCATGGCTCACCATCACCCCGCGCGGTGCGCGCGTCGACCCGGATGTGTACTGCAAGAAGGCAATACCGTCGGGATCCAGCGCGAGCGGCTGCTCCAGGGTGTCTCCCGACGGCTCATCACTGGTGAGCCAAGCAAGCCGGGCCAGCGGTGGATACTCCGCGCTCGCGGCACGCAACTGTGCCAGCGCGGCCCGCGGCGCCAAGATGGCCGACGCCGAACAATCCAACGCCAATGCCGCGAACGCCGACATATCCGAGAAGGGCGCTCCGGGTTGATGATTCGCGACCGGCACCGGAATACGCCCCGCGAGCATGCACCCGAAGAACGACGTCAGAAAGTGCGGCCCGAACACCGAAGAAATCAGCACCCGATCGCCCGGAGCGCCGACACTACGCACCTTCGTCGCAAGATCCACTGCCGCGGCATACACCTCGTGATAGGTGAGCGACTCCTGCCCGCCGGTGTCGGACAGATACGTATATGCCGTCCGATCACGCGTTTCCGTCGCCCTGTCGCTCAGAATCTGCACCAATGTCGTCCCACGCTGTCCGGCCACAGCACCTCCAACCCCGCAACCGTGGGCATAGGCGGCGCGCCGACAAGCGGAGCACTGATCTCACGATCACTCGTCTCGACTCAACAGAATTCAGGACCAGTGAACGTGCACTTCCGCAGCGAGACAAGCCCACAGAAGAGCGGGCACCAGCATTTACCGGTCGTCGCCATTCGCCTTGTTCGCCGAGAGGAGCAGGGCCTCCAGCTCGGTGACGAGATAACCGGCAATGACATCGATGTCGGGGACCAGCTCGCGACAACCGAGCAGACCGAAGTGCAACCGCCCGCCGGAGCTGCTGACGGTGATGTTCAAGCCCTGACCGTCCATCACGACCGAAAGAGGATAGTTGGCAACCATTTTCGCGCCACCGAGGTACACGTCGACGTTCGGTCCCGGCACGTTGGAGATCACCAGATTGAACGGCGGGATCCGATGCGGCAGACCCATCGCGAAGGCCACTCGGGCCGCGCGCGCCACCAGCGCCGGGGGCGCGAAGTCGGTGACGTTCTCGGTGAGCCCGGGCGGGATCGCCGCCTGCTGCGCCTTCGCGATCTTCGTCGCCCGGTGCACGGCGCTCAGCCGATCGACGGGATCGTCGAGGTGGGTCGGCAAGGACGCCAACATCGCCGACACCTTGTTGCCCAGCTTCGACCTGCTGCCTTCGTCGCGCACCGAGACCGGGATCATCGAGACCAGCGGCACCGGTGGCAACGCGTCGTGGTCGATCAGCCACTGCCGCAACGCCCCCGCGGACATGGCCATCACGACGTCGTTGACCGACATGCCGAAGACGTTCTTGACCGTCTTCGCCTCGCCGAGGTCGACGCTGCGGAAGGCGAACCGCCGGTGCGGGGTGATCTCGCGGTTGAACGGCGTCTTCGGCGCGAGCCCGACCGCGCTGGCGATCACGTCGCCGTCGTCGTGCTCACGGCCGAGTATCGCTCCGACATAGGGCGATACATAGCTGCCGACGAGCGGCATCGAACGGCCCAGATCTCCGGCGATCCGCGCGGCCTGTAATGGCCTGCTGGCCATCGAAACTGCCGCACGGGTGAGCATCGTTCGTCGGCTCGGCTTCGGCTCGCGAGCGACAGTGGTTGGGAGAGTGGCTATTCGGCCCTCCGGCGTGAGGTCGAGCAGGATCGTCATGAGTTCCGCCCCGGAGACACCGTCGATCGCCGCGTGATGCATCTTCGTATAGACCGCGAGGCGCCCCTCGGCGATCCCGGAGATGAGGTACGCCTCCCACAGCGGCCTGCGCCGATCGAGCGGCCGCGCGTGCAGCCTGCTGACCTGTTCGGTCAGTTGCGTGTCCGAACCCGGTGTGGGCAGCGAGATCTCGCGGACGTGATACTCGATGTCGAAGTTCTCGTCATCGATCCAATAGGGCTGATCGAGGCCGAGCGGCACATACGTCAGCCGCTGATGCAGCAGCGGGATCAGCGGCACCCGTTCGCTGAGCAGGGTTGTCAGCGCGGCAAGGTCGAGGACGGTGGGTGATTCGTTCGGATCGAGCACGCACAATCCGCCGACGTGCCCGGTGGAGTTGTGCGTCTCGAGCGACAAGAAGGCGGCGTCGAGGCCGGAGAGCTGCTTCATCTGTGATCCTCTGTTGCTCCTGAGGATCTGAGCATCGCACCTCCGGTTCGCGCAGTCTCCGAAACGAACTGCTCCGCCGTCACGAAGCCGCGCGACACGCGTAAAGGGGTGGGTCAGCGGGAAATCGGATCGTCGAGGGCGATGCGTTCGGCCTCGGGTGCCTGGGATTTCTGCGGGCGGGTCGGGGCGAACCAGGTCAGGTAGAACAAGGTGGCCAGGGCGGCGAGCAGGCCGAGGAGGGCGAGGCCGGACAGCAGCGGATGGTCGGCCATCGTCGGGGCGAGATAGCGCACGGATAGGAGGGTGGTCGCGAAGGTGACGATGCCGAAGGCGACCAGCCGGATGCGGTAGTGATCCCAGCCGCGGTCCGGGTCGCGCAGCGCGGATTCGACGGTCAGGCACAGGGCGGCGCCCGCGACCAGATCGACGCCGTAGTGCGCGCCGAGGCCGAGGGTCGCGATCAGGGTGCAGACCAGCCAGAACGCACCACCCACGCGCAACCACAGCGGTCCGCGGCGGGAGTGGATGAACAGCGACAGCGCCCAGGCGGTGTGCAGTGACGGCATGCAGTTGCGCGGGGTGATGCCGTCGAACGTCATCGGTTCGACGGAGAACGGCAGCGGCGGAACGATATTCGGCCAGACATCGGCGAGCTCGAGGCCGTGCCCCTCCGGCCCGAAGGCGAGAACCGGCCCGACCACGGGGAAGACCACGTAGAAGAGCGGGCCGATCAGGCCGAGCGCCAGGAAGGTGCGCACCAGGTGGTGCCGAGGCCACGCGCCGGTGGTCACGCCGCGCAGCTGCCAGACGGCGACCACGATGGCCGCGACCGGGAGCTCGAAGTACACCCAGCGCACCACGCCGAGCGGCACCGGTCCCGCGATGTCGAGCAGGTGTCCGATGAACCAGGACGGATTGCCGAGCGCATGGTCGGCCAACTCCGCGTACGGGTCGAGGACCGTCGGGCAGGCCCACGCGGTGATGTCCAGCCAGATCTCGCCGATCTTCGTCGCGAGGATCAGCAGCGCGCCGAAAGTGATGGCGCGCAGCGCGGTTCGGCGTCGCTCGCCGGACCAACGCCAGGCGGCGATCACCGCCAGCGCCGTGAGCACGATGGTCGGACCGTTGCCGACGGTGAACAGCCTGCCCTCGATCGCCCGGATGACCACGAAGATCACGTCGATGCCGATCGCCGCGGCGAGGGCGGTCACCCGGACCCGGGTCGTGACGCCGACCAGCGCGAGCAGGAACCCGGCCCACGAGGTGGTTGCGGACTTCGGCCTGCCGACGTAATCGCGGAACAGACTGGTCAGCGGGCCGAGCGCGTGGATGTGCGCGGCCATGAGTTCGCCCGCGACGAGCACGAGCACCGCGGCGGCAATGCCGCACCAGATCGTCGACGGTCGAACACGACGTTCCTGGAGCCGCTCAGCACCCGTTTGTTCGGCGGGTGGGGGCGGACTTCCCGGTGCGTCGTGAATAAGCATTCGGACATCGTAAACACGATGTGAACATGACCATGCGACCCGGTGAACTCGCGCCGCTCGCGGACACGCGGAAACCTCTCGGCTTCATAGCACCAGGACCAGCGCCGCGATGATGCCGAGGCTTGCCGTCGCGGTCGCCCCGACCGAGTCGATGATCACTACCGCGGCGGTGGTGATCGCGCTCAGCGGCGATCCGAGTACTGGTGTGTCCTGCTCCAAACGCGTCGTTCTCGCAGTCATGGCCCCGAGCTACCCGGCGATATCGGGCTCAAACGGGGCAAACGCAGGGCGCGCCGAAGCGTGCCCTGCGTTTGCCGGAATTGTCAGGCTTTGTCTTGTGCCGAGGAGCGCGCGGGGTTCGCCTGCTTCGCGGCCTTGGGATCGAGCTCGTCCTTTTTGGCCTGCACGCCCGCTTCGATCCGGTCGCCCAGCCCCTTGTCGACATTGCGCCAGTACTCGAATGCCCGGCCCAGTACCGGCGGCGTGACGCCGTTGAGCAGATGCCCGACGATGTTGTCGACCAGCCGATCCCGGGCCGCGTCGTCGAGCACGTCGCGGACCATGGTGCCTGCCTGGCCCCAGTCGTCATCGTCCTTGCGCAATGTGTAAGCGGTGCGGACCATTTCGCCGTCGGTATGCCAGCCGACGACCGGGCCGGAGACCGTGGCGTCGGCGTGCGGGCCACCCTTCGAATTCGGCACGTACACCGGATCGCCGGGGTTGTGGTGGCGCATCGCGCCGTCCTTCGAATACGACCGCACGGTGGTCGCATGGGCCGAATTGACCGGCAGCTCTTTGTAATTCACGCCGATCCGATAGCGATGCGCGTCGGGGTAGGAGAACCACCGGCCGAGTAACATCTTGTCTGGACTCGGGCCGGTGCCCGGCACCGAACTGCTCGGCTCGAACGCGGCCTGTTCGATCTCGGTGTGGTAGTCGGCGGGGTTCCGATTCAAGGTCATCTTGCCGACCTCGATGAGCGGATAGTCGCCGTGCGGCCAGACCTTGGTGAGATCGAAGGGGTTGAACCGGTAGGTCTTCGCGTCCTCGAACGGCATGATCTGCATGTGCAACGTCCAGCTCGGGAAGTTGCCGCCGTCGATCGCCTCCCACAGGTCGCGGGTGTGGTAATCGGTGTCCATCGAGGCCATCTGGTCACCCTCGTCCTGGGTGAAGAACTCGACGCCCTGATCGCACTTGAAATGGTATTTGACCCAGAACCTTTCGCCCTTGGCGTTGTACCAGAGGTAGGTGTGGCTGGAATAGCCGTTCATGTGCCGCCAGGTGCGCGGAATGCCGCGATCACCCATCAACCAGGTTACCTGGTGCGCGGATTCCGGTGACAGCGTCCAGAAGTCCCACTGCATATCGTGATCGCGCAGATTGTTGTCGGCCCGGCGCTTCTGCGACCGGATGAAGTCCTGGAACTTCATCGGATCACGCACGAAGAACACCGGCGTGTTGTTGCCGACCATGTCGAAGTTGCCCTGCTCGGTATAGAACTTCAGGGCGAACCCGCGCGGATCCCGCCAGGTATCCGGGCTCCCACGCTCGCCGGCCACGGTGGAGAACCGGGCGAGCACTTCGGTCTTCTTGCCGGGCTGGAAGACATCGGCCCTGGTGTACGCGCTCACGTCCTGGGTGACCTCGAAGGTGCCGAACGCGCCGCCGCCCTTGGCGTGCGGTTGCCGCTCGGGCACCCGTTCGCGGTTGAAGGCCGCCATCTTCTCGATCAGGTACGCGTCATTCAGCAGAATCGGGCCGTCGGCGCCGACCGTCAGCGAGTGTTCGTCACTGGGCACCGGGATTCCGGCGTCGTCGGTGGTGTAGTTCGGATCAGACATATCTCTCCTCTTCTACCAGCGGTAAGGAGCGCCCTGCGGCGAGCCGGTCGCGATGCGCCGACGACGGCGGGTGGCTGTGCCCGTTCGTCTCGGTTCACCGACCGACTTCCCAGGTGCCTGAAGGTCAAACGTATCGCGAAGTCTTGGTCCGTGGCTGAAAAGCCGCCTCGTTCGGCCGCATGGCGGTGACAGACGGGCCTATTGTCCGTACAACAGACATTTCTTGAAGTACGGGTTGGCGTGGATCGAGAAGGTCGACATGCAGCAGCGAATTCTGCTTCTCAGCAGTGCCGATAATGGGCTCACCCGCCGTGCTGCGCTGGCGTTACGCCGCGCGGGCCGGACGGTGCGGGTGGCGGTCGTGACAGACGGCGCGGGGATGGAGGCCGCGGTCGAGCCTGGCGACTTCGATCTGGTTATCTGTCCGTTCCTGAAGTCGCGGATCCCCGAGGCCATTCATCGAAAATGGACAACGGTGGTCATTCATCCTGGTCCGGTCGGTGATCGCGGCGCGCACGCGCTGGATTGGGCGATCAGCGAGGCAGCGCCGATCTGGGGTGTGACGGCGATGTCCGCAGTCGAGCAGCTGGATGCTGGACCGGTCTGGGCGACAAGAACTTTCGAGCTTCCGATCGAGCGCAAGTCGGTGGTCTACAACGCGGCAGTCGCCGACGCGGCGGTGGAGTGCATTGCGGAGGTTGCGGACAAGGCAGCCGATCCGGCGTTCCGGCCGGTCGACCAAGCCTCGGCAACACGGCGGGTGGCGGATACCGGAGCCCGGCCGATGATGCGGCAGGGAGACAGGGCGTTCGATTGGTCCGCCGATGCTGAATTGATCCTGCGGCGGATCCGCGCCGCGGACGGATTTCCCGGCGTGTTGTCCATGATCATGGGCTGTGCGGCCTATCTTTACGACGCTCATCCCGGACGGACCGGCGGCCTCGACGTCGAACCGGGCACGGTGCTCGGTCGCCGCCATCATGCCGTCGAGGTCAGCTGCGGGGCAGGTGGCAGCCTCTGGATCGGGCACCTGCGCGTCGAACTCGGCGACGGGTGGTCGTGCAAGGCTCCAGCCACGTTGGCGTTGGCGCGGGCCGGGGTCACGCTGGATGCAGTCCCGGTCGACCGCAACGGCACGTTCTCCGACATCAGCTATGAGCGAGTTGGTTTCGTGGGCACGGTGACGTTCCATGCCTATAACGGCGCGATGACCGGTGACCTCTGTCGTCGGTTGATGGCGGCCATCGACGCCGCTGCCCGCCAGGACACCCGAGTGCTGGTGATCCGTGGACGCGGTGGTGCGGTATTCAGCAACGGCCTGCATCTAGGTGCGATCGAGATCTCCGACGAACCGGCCGGGGCGGCGTGGCGCAATATCAAAGCGATCAATGCGGTATGCCGGACGATCCTGATGGCTGCCTCGCAGGTCACCATCGGCGCGTTCACCGGATCGGCCGGTGCGGGTGGGGTAATGCTGCCGTTGGCGGCAGACGTGGTCGTGGCGACGAATCGTGCGGTGTTCGATCCGCACTACGCCACCATGGGCCTTGGCGGGTCCGAACTGCACACCTACACGCTGCCGCGGCGGGTCGGCGCCGAGACCGCGCAACGACTGCTCGCCGCCTGCGAGTCGATCGATACCGTCGAAGCCCGCGCGATGGGTTTGATCGACCAAATCGTTCCTGACGTCGGTTTCGACCGGACGCTGACCGATCTCGCCCACCACTACGCGCAGCCGGGTCAATGGCGGAAGACGACGGACCACAAGAAGGACCAGCTGGCGCGCGATATTGCCCGAAAGCCGCTCGACGCCTATGAGTACGAAGAGCTGGGAGGCATGGCACGGAATCTGTTCGACGACAGCCTGGGCTTCGCGGCTAAACGGTCTGCTTTCATGAACCGGGCTGCCTTACGAGGTAGTTCGGTGACTGCTGACGCTCGGCCTGTGCGGGGATAGCCCACATCGCGGATCCAAGCCCAGTTCGATGGCCTGCAGCGCGGCGGCCACCGCGTGCAGGGCGAGGCCCTGACCCCAGGGCTGGATGCGGTCGTTGCGGATCACGCTGTAGCCGAAGGGCACGAGTTGCAGCACGGTTCCGGCGCTGACCTGGGTGAGAGTGCCGGTGGCGTCGACGTAACCGAGTGCGCCCGCTACCGCTCGCCAGCCTGCGGTCACGACCTCCGGCGGACAGTTCGTGAGTACGGTCGCGGCACGCAGCATTGCGGCGCCGATGCCCGCGGCTGCGGAGGGTTCGACGATGCCCGCGTTTTCGGGTTGTTCGTCGACGAGGACGCTCCATACGCCGTGGTCTGGTTGCAGGGCTGCCAGGGCGGACAGTTGCCGGGTCAGGAGCTCGGTGATCTGTTCGAGCTGCTCGTCGTCGACGGTGACGTTCCCGCGTGCGGCCAGCTCGACGAACTCGACGGCGCTGAGTGCGCACCAGGCGTTTCCGCGTCCCCAGTAGCTCCAGATCGTTTGTCCTCGGTGTGATCCGTGTGCGAACAGACCGGTGTCGGGGTGCTGGAGTATCTCGGCGTGGGCGATCAGCTGGGTGCCGAAGGCGGCGACCAGGTCGGGGTCGCGGTGGTATTCGCCGAGATGTCCGAGGAAGACTCCGGCCATGAAGGTGGTGTCGGCCCAGACGCCGTCCGGCCAGTGTTCGAGTGCGCCGTTGGCCGCTCGGGTGGTCGAGGACGAATCGCGAAACCACTGGGCGAGCTGGTCGGCGGCGAGCGCCAGATCAGGGTGGTCGGTGGCGGCGAGCAGTGCGGCGGTGCCGGGGGCGAGATTGTTGACGTGGGTGACGCTGATGCCTGCCGAGTGGTGTCGGCGTAGCCAGGCCACGACTTCTGGCGGGATCCGCAGGTGTCGGGCCTGGGTGTAGCGGATCATGCCGAGTAGGCAGACGCCTTCGCCCCAGAACCAGGACGGTAGGCCCGTCTGCCAGGTGCGGGCCATCAGTCGTTCGCCGGTCACGATCAAGGAGGCGGGGGACAGGTCGGCCAGGGGTGGGAGCGGGGGAGCGGCGTGCTGGGCGGAGGTTAGATCGTCAGCTGACATGGTGGTCCGGGGTCCGCACGGCGCTCGGTGGTTCGATCCGGCGGCCGTGTGTGAGATCGAGTACGAGTCGGTGGCCTCGCCAGGTGGCTGTCAGCCGGTCGGCGCCGAACGGGACGTGTGCGGCGGGGTTGTCCAGGTGTGGTGGTTCAGCTGAATCGATTGCCACACTGCCATTTACGGTGAATGCGCCCGGCCATGACAAGGCGAGTGCGCGTCCGTCGCGGGCACGCCACGACACTGATTCGGGCGTGAAATCTGGTTCGGTGAGGGCGGATACGAAGTCGGCGAAGGTTCCGTCCGTGGTCGCACGCCCGACTGTTGCGACGTATGCCAGACCGGCACCGGTGGGTAGCCAAGTCTGGTCGCACTCGTCGCCCGTGGTGCGGGGCCGGAACCCACCGGCGGTGGCGACCGCAACGTAACCGGCGCTGACACGACCGGCCAGCCATGAACCGTGGCGGGTCCATTCGTCCATATGCGGTGTGGGAAACCACAGATGAGTGGACCCGAACCAGTCGGACTCCGGGATTCGGTGCAGCACGAGCACGGTGTCGCGGTGCTGGTGCGCCCGCGGCAAGATCCGTTGTCCCGCCCAGGCATTGGGGCGAGCGGACGACGAAGTGTTGTCCGCGGCAGGGTGTGTCGCGAAGACCTGCACCTCCGGCCCGAGTGTCGCGCCCCAGATGTGTTCTTGGAGTCCGGGTAGTCCGGAGCGGTAGTCCTGAACGCTGGACAGCATCGCGTCCGGTGTCCGCCATACCCGCAGATCGGATCGGTACGGGCGGTCCAGTAGATCGCGCTGGGGGCGGTACGTGCCGGAGTAGGCCTGTCGACCGTCCCACTCCTCTGGCAGGTCGGTGGCGACTGCCCGGATCAGCTCGGGCAGAACGTAATTCGTTGCGGTCGCCAATGCAGTGGCGGGCAGTGCCGCCGCGTTCAATGAGCCTGCGCCCCACAGCGTCCACATGATCGGCGCGGTCTCCTCGAACCGCGACGATCGCAGCGTCGGCACGTAGGAGCGTCCGTGCGCCGCACCATGAATGCCGTGCCACGAGTTGCTTGCGAGGGTGAGCAGCGCCTTGTCCAGCAGGGCTTCGGCGAGCTGCCGCAGACGGTCGTCGCGGGCGAACTCGATCCAGGAAACCAGGGCGAGCGAATCGATGGCGAGGTAGGCGTTGGAATCGAATTCGCTGAAACCACTGGCGATCTTGCGTCGCATCCACTCCTCGGCCAGGTGCCGCCCGTGCTCGGCGTGGGTGTGGCCGGTCCAGCCGGTGTTGGCGAATCGGTCGTCCGGAAACAGTTCGCCGACCAGGGTTTCGGCGGTGTGCCAGACGAACTGGTGGTTCTCGGTGAAGTAGCACATGGCGTCCAGGCCGGGCTGGTCGATCCAGTACTTGAAGCCGAGCAGTGCATCTCGCACCCGGTCGCGCTGTGCCGGTGACCATGCGTCGTCGCCGAGTTGCCGCCACAGGTGGACCAACCCGACTGCCTCGAAATCGGCACAGTCGGAACGGGATTCGATCATCTGCAGCGCGGGTGCGAGGTCGTCGTCGGCGAGCTTTGCGGTCGGATCGGCGATGTGTCGAGCGAGGGCACGGGCGACCCTGGGTACCCCGCGTGCGACATGGTGCAGCAGTTCATCCCGCCAGATCTTGTGATCGGTGCCGACGGGATGCGCGCGGTGCACGGCGGGGACGCGTGCCGCGCGCAATCGTCGGAACACCGGCGCGGCGGGATCGTCGACGCGGACGGTCAGCACCGTCTCACCCGTGTGCAGCATGGAGGCCGTGGCTTCGTCGCTCGACCCGCCCGGCAGCGTGAACGGGGCAGTCCCCTCGGTGAGTACTACCGCGCTCGCAGGGTTTCCGTCTGCGGCGACGAGGTATCGCGCACCGACCGGACCGGTGAGCGTCACGGTGCCGTCGGTGCTCGCCCACGGTGCGAGCCCCACCGCGTCGAGCGTCGCTTCCGCTGCCGCCGAACGGGATTCGTCCGCACCGCGCGCCGGGATCACCACGCGGACCGGCAGCCCCGACACCCGCAGGCCGGCCACCTGCCTGCATTCACGGAAGGCGACCTGCCAGGTGACCAGATGCACCGCAGTCAGCCCCGAGCGCAGCCGAACCCGCAGCTGCGTCCGATGTGGCTCCATGTAGGTGAACCCTGTTGTCAGCAAAGCTAATTCGCCATCGATGAAGACGGCGATCGGTCCCGTGCTGCCCACCTCGAGAGTCCGGTACTCGGCCTGATCGACCTCGAGCACTGTCGCGGCGATCGCCTGCCGGTACTCCGGTGTGAAACAAAACTCGCTCCAGTCGAGCAGACCGTCCGCACCGGTATGTCTACGTTCCCAACGGGTCTGCCGACTATCGCCCGGTGTTACGTGCCACGAAAGGTTCCCACCCTCCAGGACCTCGGGGAGTAGTGGCTCGGATTGCAGCGGATGACGCTGGTAGAGAACTTCTTTGAGCGGTGCCACATCGGGCCCGTTGGTCAGCATCCACCGACCGTCCGGCCCCCACGGGTCACCGTCCGGTTCGAGTACGTCGTGCAGATCCGTGCAAGGTGACGAGAACGCCGCCGCGCTCAGCCAATCCCGCACATAACCGTGCCGGTCGAGGGCGTGCACCGTTCGCTCGCTGCTCGCGAACTCGGGGATGGCGCGGTTCATCGAACGGCCCCGCTGACGAGTCCGGAGATGATCTGCCGCTGCAAGATCAAGAACGTGACGATCACCGGAATGATCGAAATCACCGAGACCGCCAGGATCTGGTTGAACGGGATGGCCTGCTGCCCGGCGAACCGCGCGATCGCCACCGGCAGCGTCTGTTTCGACTCGTCCTGCGCCACGATCAGTGGCCACAGGAAGTCGTTCCAGCGCCAGATGATCGAGAAGATCGCCAGCACCGCCAGTGCGGGACGGCACAGCGGCAACACGATCCGCCAGAAGATCGCGAATTCACCCGCGCCGTCGATCCGGGCCGCCTCGATGGTCTCGTCGGGCAGCGTCAACATGTACTGGCGAAGCAGGAACACCCCCGTCGGCGTCGCGGCGGGCGGAATGATCAGTCCCAGCAGCGAATTGGTCATCCCCAGCGAGGAAACCACCTGATAGACCGGCAACAGGATCACCTGCAACGGAATCATGATGGTGGACAGGGTGATCAGGAACAGCAGATCGCGACCGCGGAAGTTGTACTTGGCGAGTGCGTAGGCGGCCATCGCGTTGATCAGCAGCGTGAGCAGTGTCGCCGCCACCGTGACGATCGTGCTGTTCAGCAGGTAGCGCGGAAAGTCGAAGGCGGCCAACCCGGTTCGGTAGTTGTCGAAGGTGGCGGCGTGCGGATACAACGTCGGCGGCTGCGTGGCCAGCTCGGCCTGGCTCTTGAACGACGACAGCCCGGCCCAGATCATCGGCGCGATCATGATGATCGCGCCCGCCGTCAGCACCGTCCCACGCACCACGCCACCGATCTGGGGCGTGCACCCGGTGGTCGAGGTCCACCGCCCGGTCACATCGCCTCCCGCCGTCGGCCGACCAGGTAGTTGAGGAAGGTGACCGCGAAGACGACAAGGAACAGGATCACCGCCGCCGCGCTCGCGAGGCCGTAACTGATCGGTGCGTGAAAACCGTTGGTGTAGATGTATTGCACGATCAACGTGGTCGCGCCCACTGGACCGCCGCCGGTGAGGGTGTAGATGAAGTCGAAGGCCTGAAATCCGGCGATGGTGGCCAGCGTGATCACCACCATCGTGGTCGGGCGCAGCAGCGGCAGGGTGATCGTCCGGATCAGCTGCCAGGTGCCCGCACCGTCGATGGTGGCGGCCTCGTAGATCGACTCATCGATGGACTGCAGACCGGCCAGCACGATCATCGTGTAGAAGCCGAGGTGGATCCAGACCCCGACGATGATCACCGAGACCAGCGACAGCTGGGGATCGACCAGCCAGGCCGGATGCCCGAAGCCGAGCGCGCTGGTCATCGAGTTGACCAGCCCGGTCTGCCGTTGCAGCGCGGCATTCCAGATCAGGCCGACCACCACCGGCGACACCACGATCGGCAGGAAGTATGCCGCGCTCAACGCGCCACGTCCGCGCCGCTGCGAATTCAGCAGCAGCGCAAGGGCGGTCGCCAACACGGTGCTCGCGACCACGAAGGCGACCACGAACACCACCGTCTGCCGCGACACCTCCCAGAACTCGGTGCTGTCGAGGACGCGGCGGTAGTTGTCGGTCCCGACCGCATGGAAGGTGCGCCCGTTATTGCTGTCGTAGAAACTGAGGTTGAACCCGTTGATCGCGGGCCAGATCGTGAACAGCCCAAAGATCACCATGTTCGGCAGCACGAACAGGTAGGGCGCCACCTTGCGCCGATTGAAAAGTCGCTTGCCCGTGGTCATTTCGACGCTTTGATGATGTCGGGGAGCTGCGCCCGCAGATTCGTCACGCACTCGGCGACGCTCTCCTGCCCGGCCACCACCTTGCCGAACTCCTTGATCAACGCGTTGGCCACGCCGGTGAAGGCCGGACTGGCGGCCGCGACGAAATCCACCGCCGGGGTGACGCCGATCTGGCTGATGAAGGTGTTCATGTCCACGTCGTGCGAGGGATACCGCACCCCGGAGGCCACCAGATCCTTGCGGGTAGGCAGCCAGAACGCCGCCTTGTCGATCTCGCGCTGGTTCTCGGTGCGGTTCATCCACTGGGCGAAGGCGGCGCCGAGTGTGGGCTCCTTGCTGCGCGCGAAGGCCACCATCATCTTCGTGCCGGGAAACCCGCCGCATTCCGCCGCCGAGGGATTGGGCACGACCGCCCACCTGAACGGCGCCGCCTTGGCGAACGCGCCGACCTGCCACGGCCCGGACAGGTACACCGGCGCCTGCCCGGCCAGGAACGCGTCGTTGCCGCCCTTGTAGCTGGTACCCGCGCCGAGCCAGAAGTCCTTGGACATCTTGCCCGACTGCAGCAGCCCGTCGACCATGCCCAACGCCTGTTCCGCCTTGGCCTGATCGAGTCCGACCTGACCGTCCCCGCCGATCAGCGTGGTGCCGTACTGGCTAAGCACCGTGCTCAGCCGATTGCCCGACACGTCCATGCTTAGCGCGAACGGCATGCCGTTGGCTTGGGCCACCTTGGTCGCCGCGTCGATGAACTGCGGCCAGGTCCACTTGTCCGTCGAATTCGGCACCGGTACACCGGCTTTGGTGAACGCGTCGGCATTGACGAAGGGGCCGTTGATGGTCTGGTCGCTGGGTATGGCGTAGAGGTGGCCCGCCTCGTCGCGGGTGACTGCCAGTGTGCCGTCGGTGAATTCGTCGGCATAGGACTTGCCGAAGTAGTTGTTGAAATCGAGCACCTCGCCGCGGTACGGGTGCCAGTCCTGCACCCGGGCCACCTCCGGTGCGGTGCCCGACGCGATGCGTGCCTGCAGTGAGGTGTTCAGCTGGGCGAATGGGACCACTTGCAAGTCGACCGTCGCGCCGGTTTCCTTCTCGAATCCGGCGATGGCCGTCTTGGTCGCGTCCAGGTCCGGGCCGTCGGTGAAGTACAGATAGGTCAGGTGTTTGCCCTTGAAGGCGGTGAAGTCCACCGCCACCGGGCCTTCGGGAGCGTTCGACTCCGGCTCGCCCGGTGCGCACGCGGTCAACGCCAGCACCCCCGCGGCGATCAATCCGACTACTCGTGCCCTGATTCGCATGCGCACTGCTCCTTGCGAGGGCGGCACTCTTGCCGCGGTCTTGCTTCGTACGGGATACTCCTCCGGCTTTCTCTGTGCGGGAAAGCACTTTCCGTCAGACGGGAAACATGAGGTGGCGCCATGACCGACGTCCGTTACGCGACCAGTCCGGGGGAGATGGCGCGGCTCGCGCCGGAGGAACTGCGCGAACGTTTCCTGGTGACGAATCTGTTTGCCGCGGGGGAGGTTCGGTTCACGCTCTCCCACCATGACCGGCTGCTGATCGGCGGCGCGATGCCGAACGGTGCGGAGCTCGAGCTCGTCCCACCGGCAGAGCTGCGTGCCGAAAACCTCTGTGACCGACGCGAACTCGGCATCGTCTGCCTGGACGGCATCGGCGCGGTGCGCACCGACGACCGGACGCATCAGGTGTCTGCCGAGGACATCGTCTACGTCGGGCAGGGGACCCGGAGCGTGACGGTGGCAGGCGACGCGGTCTTCTATATCGTCTCCGCCCCAGCACATCTGGCGCACCCGACCACGTTGATCACCCGCGACGACGCCGACAGTGTGCGAATCGGCGAGGCACACAAGGCCAGCGAGCGCACACTGCGCAAGTACGTGCACGAAGACGGCGCCCGCTCTTGCGAACTCGCCCTCGGCATCACCACACTCGAGCCGGGCAGCGTATGGAACACCATGCCGTGCCACACCCACGACCGGCGCACCGAGATCTACCTGTACTTCGGCCTGGACCCGGCCGAGCGCGTCGTGCACCTGTGCGGCGAACCGGCTCGCACCCGCAGCATCATCGTCGCCGACCGGCAGGCGGTGATCAGCCCGCCGTGGTCGGTGCACACCGGCGCCGGCACCGCTCCCTACCGGTTCGTCTGGTCGACGGCGGGGGAGAACCTCGCCTACAACGATATGGATCTGGTTGCGACGGAGTCGCTTTCGTGACCGACCCGTTCCGGTTGGACGGGCAGTGCGCGCTGGTCACCGGCGCGCGTACCGGCATCGGCCGGGCCGCCGCGCTAGCGTTGGCCGCCGCCGGAGCCGACCTGGTGCTGTGGGGTCGAGACCGGGACGGCCTGGCATCGGTCGCGGCCGAGATCGAAGCACTGGGCCGGAGTTGCACCACGGTCGGCGCCGATCTCGCCGATTTGACGGCGGTCGAGGACGTCGCGACTTCCGTTGCGGCCGAACACCGTATCGATCTGCTGGTCAACAACGCGGGCATCATCGCCCGCGGCCCGGCGGTCGATGTGTCACTCGCCGACTGGCGGCGCGTACTGGACGTGAATCTCGATGGCGCATTCCTGCTGGCCCGCTGCATCGGCGCACCGATGCTCGAGCGTGGCGCCGGACGGATCGTCAATATCGCGTCGCTGCTGTCCTTTCAGGCCGGAGTCAACGTCGGCTCATACGCCGCGAGCAAGCATGCCGTCGTGGGACTGACGAAAGCCCTTGCCACCGAATGGGCGGGACGCGGCGTCGGGGTCAACGCGGTCGCCCCCGGCTACGTCGCCACCGCCAACACCGCGGCATTGCGCGCTGATCCGGCGCGCAATCACGCCATCACCGAACGCATTCCGATCGGCAGATGGGCCGAGCCCGAGGACATCACCGGCGCGATCGTCTTCCTCTGCTCGCCCGCCGCGGCCTACGTGCACGGCCACGTGCTGGTGGTCGACGGAGGATGGCTGGCCCGGTGAACCCCGACTCCCCGCCGAGCGCGGTCGCCAAGGTGGTGCTCGTACTCGAGGCGCTGCCCAGTTGCCGGGGAGTCACCGAAATCAGCAGGAGCACCGGGCTTTCCACCTCCACGGTGCACCGGATACTCCAGGAGCTGGCCGCCGTCGGCTGGGTACGCATCGACCCGGACCACCGCTATCTGCCCGGCGTGCGCCTGCTGTCGCTGGCCGGACAGACGGCAGGCATCACGCACCTGGTGCGGCCCATCCTGCAGCGACTCTGCGCGGCCACCGGGCACACCGTGCACTTCGCGCTGCGTTCCGGCGACGAGGCCATCTACGTCGACAAGCTCGAGGGCGACCGCGCGTACGCGATGCGCTCGCGGGTCGGTCTGTCGATTCCGTTGCACTGCACCGCCATCGGCAAGGCGGTGCTCGCCGGGCTGTCCCGCCCGGAGTTGCGCGAGCTGCTGACGCGCATACCGCTCACTGCCATGACGCCGCGCACCATCACCGACCCCGACCTGCTGATCGCCCACGTCGGCGCGGTGGCCGACCGTGGCTACGCCGTCGACGACGAGGAGAACGAGGCACAGACCCGGTGTCTCGGCGCCGCGGTGCTCGATCACCACGGCGTGCCGGTCGGCGGCATCAGCGTGTCGGCCCTGGCGTTCGATCTCGACCGCGCGAAAGTGCGAGCTTGCGCGCCACTGTTGATCGCGGGCGCCAACGATGCCTCGCACGCCCTCGGCCTGCCCACCACCACCCGACCGCCGCTGCCCGGCCCGGCCGCCCGCAGACACCGGCCAGGCGGCGCCATGAAGCAGACCGGCGACCGCTGACACCAAGTGGGGACAACTGGGGATGGTCGTTCCCTGTGGTCGGCGCCGTCCGCGCATGGCTATCCTGACCTGGTTCAAGGCTGGAAGATCAAGGCGGGTAGATATGCGGAGTAGGGACATTGAGCTGGCGGCTCGATGGTGGCAGTGGGCCTCGGCGATTCCCACCGCCAGGAATCCGGTGAGCGACGAGACCGGAAAGTACGCGGCCGAAGGCCAGTCCGCGGACGTCTGGTTCCTCGCAGGCACGTTCGGCGGCAAGGTCAGCAGGAAATGCTCCGTGCCGTACGGTCGCCCGATCTTCTTCCCCGCCTTCAACTACCTCCAGCGAGCGTCGCTCTTCGGCAGACGCGTTCCGTTCGTACCCACGGCGAGCGGTCACGCGGAGCTCAACGGCGTCTCCTTGCCGCTGCGCGAAGTCGCCAACCGCAGCCCATTCCTCGTCGACGCGGATCCGGATGGACCGTTCGGCCCGCCCGGCCGCTACCGGGCGAATGCCTGGGGCCTGTGGTGCAGCTTGGACGAGCTCAGCCGCGGCGACTACATCCTCACCCTCGGCGGCGAGTACGAACCGGGCGGATTCTGGACCGAGGTCACCTACGACCTCGAGGTCGTGTGAGGTAGTCGCGGGTTTCGTACCGTGCGTGCGGGTACCCGCAGCGCAGGAGGTGCGACATGCGGGCAAACCGAGATCGAGAGCTCGACACGTCGGCGAATGACGGACCGGACGTCGACCGGCGCCGGATCACATTCGCCGCGGACGGGCCCGCGCTCGTCGAGGGCCCGGTCGAGTTGGTGCGCGCGGACGGGACCGTCGTGTGCTCCGACCGCTTCCTCGTCGCGGTGTGCATGTGCCGGCGCAGCAAGAACTTCCCGTTCTGCGACACCAGTCATCGCAAGCGCGCGCGGCGCACGGACTGAGCTCAGTCGAGCGGCTTCAGCAACGAGCTCTGCCCGGCCCGCCAGCTGCCGAGCACGTGATCGGTGAACCGATCCTCCAGCAGGTTCGTCACCTGGATGCCGAACACGACCGACTCGGTGAGCGCGGGTTCGCGCGCG
Source organism: Nocardia sp. CA-128927 (assembly GCF_050955855.1). Lineage (NCBI taxonomy): Bacteria > Bacillati > Actinomycetota > Actinomycetes > Mycobacteriales > Nocardiaceae > Nocardia > Nocardia sp. CA-128927. The sequence goes on from NZ_CP192087.1 coordinate 3,917,067, forward strand.
AGCAGGCTGCCGATGACGTCGTTGCGCATGACCTGTTCGTGCACGGCGTCGGCCTCGACATGTTCGGTGTAGAACAGTCGACACGGCGGCGGGGCATCGAGCTTGTCGAGCGCGGCGACCATCCGCCGCGATGCGGGCGAGGACGTGATCTCGGCGGTGGCGAGCTGTCCGACCAGTGCGCCGCGCAGGTCGCGGTGTAATCCGAACAGCGACATCATGTTCACGAGTGCGAGCATCGGCGCGGGTACCAAGTCGACGTAGTGCAGGTAGCCGTCGTCCAACCCGGCGGCCGCGAGCAGATCGGCATACAGGCGCGCGTGCAGTCGTTCGCCGCGGCCGCCACCGAACTCGTCGAATTCGACCGCGACCAGCGACGCCTTTTCCTGACCGAACAGGCGCGGGATCACCCAGGCGTGTGGATCGCCCTCCTTGTGGTGATAGATCGAGCGCTGCACGAAATACTCGCGCAGCTGCCACCACCGGCCCTCGTCGTGCAGATAGTGCGCGACATCGTTCGGTTCGATCGGCTCGATCAGCAGTTCGGCCAACGCCTGGGTCACGTCGTTGCCACCCTTGACGTCGTTGTGCAGGGCGCGGCGGAACAAACGCTCCATGCTCCCGCGTAATCGCAGCAGCTCCGGGTCCCATTCCCAGCCCGGGTCGACGGCTTCGAAGCCGTGATAGTGCAGTTCGTAGCAGGTGTGCAGCGCCAGTTGCAGATCGTCACCGTACGGATCCGCGGCACCGACTTCGGGGAAATGCGGCTGTGCGGATGGTGCCGCACGCAGGATTTCGGTTACCGCTGAGGACAACTCACCGCGTGGTTGCGGGAGAGCGATCGAGCGTCCGCTCGTCATGGGTGTTGTGGTGGGTGGGTTCATCGGTGATCACGCTCCCTTCCACCGCCGCATACCCGCTGCCGAGTCTGCCAACCCGCGCTGCGGTGTCGTTCACATCCCGGCCTCCGGCCGCTGTCTTGCCCGTTCACACCCGCTGAACAATGATTCCTGCGGCTGTCAACGCGTCGGAGTCGTCGTGCGCCGCGGCCTCGTCGGTGACGACGGCGTGCAGCGCGGTGGCGGGTGCGACGAACGCGAGGGCGGTGCGGGAGAGTTTCGCGGCTTCGGTGACGACGATGACCCGGCGGGATGCGGCGATGGCGGCGCGTTTGATGGCGGCGTCGTCGAGATCGTAGGCGGTGAGTCCGTCGGTCGCGTTCAGTCCGCAGCAGCCGAGGATCGCGGTGTCGAAACGCAGAGCGGCCAGCGAGGCCAAGGTCAATGGGCCGGTCAACGCCAGTTCGCCCGGGCGCGGCTTGCCGCCGGGCACCAACAGGGTCAGCAGTGGTGCGCCGGTCAGTGCGTTCACCGCGTGCAGCGAGAGGGGAAGCACGGTCAGGCGACGGTGTTCGAGTGCGCGCGCCACCTCGAGGCAGGTGGTACCGCTGTCGAGGACGACCGACTCGCCATCGGCGATCAGTCCGGCGACCTCGGCGGCGATGCGCTGCTTGCTCTCCAATCCGTCGCGGGCCCGCATGCCGAAAGGTGGTTCGTCGCCGCGCAGCAACAGGGTGCGCGCGCCGCCGCGATAGCGCTCCAACACACCCTGACCGGCCAGGGTCTCGAGGTCGCGGCGGATGGTCATCTCCGAGGCGCCGGTGCGTTCGGCCAGTTCCGCCACCCCGATCTGGCCTGCTTCGCGCACGGCATCGGTGATCTGCTTCAGTCGGTCTGCGGTCGCCACAACCGCAATGGAACATCTCTTGTGTTCGAAAGTCAACGTTTCGAACATCTAGTATGTCCGATATGTTCGAAAGCATGCACAGTTCGTTGCGGGCTGCTCGTCTGGCCACGTTCGCCTATTTCGCGTTGAACGGCTTTCTGATCGGGATCTGGGTAGTGCACATCCCGGTCGTCGAGCGCCGGGTCGGGATCGGTCACCCGACGCTCGGCTGGCTGTTGCTGCTGCTCGGCGCGGGCGCCTTCGTCGGCATGCGGCTGGTGGGTCCGCTGGCCGATCGATTCGGCGCTCGCATCGTCGTCCCGGTCAGCGCGGCGCTGTGCGCGGGCGCCGTCGTCCTGCCCGGCTTGTCCGTGAGTGTCTGGACGCTCGGAGTTTCGCTGCTCGCCCTCGGCTTCGGGAACGGCTGCTTGGACGTCGCGATGAACGCGCACGCGGTCCAGGTCGAACACGGCTATCAGCGGTCGGTCATGTCCGCGTTCCACGCCACCTACTCGCTCGGCGGTGTCCTCGCGGCGTTGGTCGGTGCGCGCACGCTCAGCTGGGGTTGGAGCCCGGCGACCGCCCTCGGCATGGTGGCGCTGCTCGGTCTGGTCGTCGCGGCGCTGGGCGTGCCCGCGTTGCTGCGGCCCGAAAAGCCGCACTCCGCTGTGGGTTTCGAGCAGGGGACGCGGCGGGCGACGCCTCGGCGCATCTGGTTGCTTGCCGGTCTCGCACTGCTGCTGATGCTGTGTGAAGGCGTTGCCAACGACTGGAGTGCGCTGCACCTGCGCGATGTGCTCTCGGCACCCGCCGCCACCGCGGCCTTGGCCTACGGCGCTTTCGCCACCGCCATGACCGTCGGCAGATTGGTCGCCGACCGTGTCGCCACTCGCTTCGGGCCGGTGGCCATCCTCCGTTATGGGGCCGGGGTGGGGGCGCTCGGCTTGATGACGGCCGCACTGTCCCCGTGGATTCCGCTGGCGCTGGTCGGCTGGACCGTGTTCGGCGCCGGGCTGTCCGGGTGTGTTCCGCAGCTGTTCAGCGCCGCGGGTCACGCGGACCGAAATGCCGCGGGCGCCAACGTCGCTCGCGTCGCCGGGCTCGGCTACCTCGGCGTGCTCGCCGGGCCTGCGATCATCGGACCACTGACTCATCTCGCGCCGCTCAACATCGTTCTCTTGCTGCCGGTCGTGTTCTGCGTCGTCGCCGCGGGTGCGGCCAACGTCTTACGCCCGCAGCCTTCTTCGGCTGCCATACCGACCGCGCAATCGGATGCTGTCGACGGTCGCGGTGCGCTACGGTCGTGAACATCGCTGTTTATCTGTAACTCGTGGTGACTCATTCTCGCTTGGCCACACCAGATCATGCCGACCGTCCGTGCCGTCGCCACCGGACCTTGAAGGGTCGATTCCCATGGGCATCAACGACATCGACGTCACCGGCAAACGGATCGTCATCACCGGCGCCACCAACGGCATCGGCAAGGAGATCGCGCGGGCACTGGCGCGCCGCGGCGCGAACCTGACGCTGGTGGCCCGCAACGAGGCCAAAGCGGCGGCCACCGCCGCGGAACTCCAACAGGAACCCGGGGCGAAGGGCAGCCCCGACGTGGTCAGCGGCGACCTGGCCGACCTCGCGTCGGTCCGGCGCGCGGGCGAGGAGATCCGCACCCGCTACGACAGCATCGACGTGCTCGTCAACAACGCGGGCATCCACGCGCTGTTCTCGCGCACGACCGTGGACGGATTCGAATCCATGGCGGCGACAAACCATCTCGGGCCGTTCCTGCTGACCAACCTGCTCCTCGATCAACTCATCGCCGCGGCGCCGTCCCGCATCGTCATCACCGCCTCGGAAGCCCACCGCAACGGCGGCCGCCCCGACCTCGACCATTTCGCCGATCCCCGCAGCTTCGGGCCGGTCGGCTCGTTCCGCGCCTACGGGCAGTCCAAACTCCTGAACATCCTGTTCACCCAGGAGCTCGCCCGGCGACTCGAGGGCAGCGGCGTCACCGTGAACTGCTTCTGCCCCGGCGCCAACGCCACCGGCCTCATCAGCGAGGCCCGCCTCATCGCGGTCCCCATGAAAGCCCTTGCGCGCACGCACATCATCCGACGACCCGAAGTGGGCGCCCGGGCCGGAATCGATCTGAGCATCGACCCGGAGCTGGAAACCACGACCGGCCAGTTCGTTACCTCGACCCCGGGCTTGAACCTGCTGCCGCCCGTCGCTATTCGCCGCGACACCGACTATCAGCAGCGCCTCTGGCTCCGCAGCGCCGAACTGGTCGGCCTCTAATACTGCAACGGCACTCAGGTGAGTGGGTGGCCGCGCCGCCGGTAGTGCGATAACCGGGCTTGGTGCTGGCGGCGTCGCCGCCAGCTCGACCAGGCCCAGATGTGATCGGCGACATGGTGTGGGGTGAGCACGAACGCGATGAGCAGGCGGCGGATTTCCGGTAGCGTGAGCGCGATCATGTCTTGCTCGAGTTCGCTGGTTCCCCTTTTGCGGCAAGGGTTTTCGACGCTGCCAGCCAGGCGAGTGCGAGCATCGAGAGGGTGATGTGGGCGTACCAGGCCCGCCAGCTGCGGACCTGGTAGTGATCGAGCCCGGCTTCGCCCTTGGCTTGCTGAAACGCCTCCTCCACATGCCAGCGTGACCCGGCGACCCAGGCCAGGTCGACCAGGCGGGATCGGTGCGGGCCGTAGCAGATGTAGTAGGCGATCTCGTAGACGCCGTTGCTGTTGGGACTCAACGCGCGTCGTGCCAGCAGCCAGTGCCCGCGCCCGCGGGCCCAGGTCCCCTCGATCGGGCGGCGTGCCCAGTCGTATTCGCGGGGTCCGTGCGCGCCGGCTCCGACCGAGAGCCGCTGCCACTTGCTTGCGGCGAGGTCGGCGATCAGTTCGTCGGCGCGTGCGGTGCGCTCGGCGCGGGTGCTCAGCTGGTGGTCACAGCGGGTGGCCAGCACATAGGACACGTCCTGGTCCTCGAGCCAGTCCCGCAGGTAGGGCGCCTGTCCGTAGACCTCGTCGGCGGTGAACCACGCGAACGGCACTGCCGCGGCCAGCGCCCGTTGCAGCATGGCGATCATCTGCCGCGCTTTGGTCGCGAACTCGACCTCGTCGGGGATCCCGGCGTCGCGGCAGCGGTCTCGATCCGAGGTCCACGACTCGGGAACATAGAGTTCACGATCGATCAAGGCATGCCCGTGGCGCGAGGCGTAGGCCAGGAACACCCCGATCTGGCAATTCTCCGTGCGACCGGCAGTGCCGGAGTACTGGCGTTGCACCCCAGCAGATTTCACGCCCTTCTTCAGGAATCCGGTCTCGTCACCGACCAGCACAGCCTCGGGATCACCCAGATGTTCGACCACATAGTCACGCACATCATCACGCACCGCATCGACGTCCCAATCAGCCTTGCGCAGCAGCCGCTGCATCCCGTCCGGACTGCCCTCACCAGCACGTTCAGCGAGCGTCCACCCGTTCTTGCGTTCCAAACCCGCCAACAGCCCCGACACATACTCCCGCGCCCGCTCCCGCGGCTCGGACCGGGCGAACCTGCCCGCAATCCGTGACATCAACGAATCCAACTCGGCCACAACACGATCCAACACCACACACCAGATCTACCAGCACTCACTCACATAGGTGCCGTTGCAGTACTAACGAGGCTGTACTTCGGTCACGCCGCCAGCAACGCCCGGGCGTTGCGCACCTCCGGTATCCCGATTGCCTTGGCGGCCAGCAGGAATGCCGTGACACCGATCAGCGTCCCGGCCGTGAGCGTGACGAGGTGCTCGATGCGTGGGTCGGGCACCGTGTGGTGCGTGATCACCATGATCGCCACGCACGCCCAGCCCGCGGTGGCGGTCGCCCAGATGACGCGCGTGAACGTCACTGCGACGCTGGAGAATCCGAGCAGACCGTAGCGGCGGCGCAGCAGCACGTACCCCATGGCCGCGCCGACCACGTAGGACAGCGAAGCACCATCCTCCTTTCAAGAGTTGGGTCGCGCGGGTTTGTCGGTGGTGTCGGTTAGGTTGCTGGGCGTGGAGGAAGTGGTGCGGTACACCTTCCGGCTGCGCCCGGGTGCGCAGGCGGAGCGGGCGCTGCTCGCGGAGTGGGGTCGGTGCCGGTTTCTGTGGAATGAGGCTGTGCATCAACAGAAGTCGGGTGCACGCCCCACCTTGGCCAAGCTCGGGAAGTTGCTCACTGGAGCGCGTGCCGGGAACGGGTGGTTGCGGGAGGGGTCCCAAGTCGTCCAGCAGCAGACCCTGCGCACCTATGCGCAAGCTCACGGCCAGTCGTTCAAGGTCAAAGGCCGCGGGCGGCCGGTGTTCAAATCCCGGAAGAAGGCGTTGCCGTCGCTGGAATACACCGTGCGAGGATTCAGCATCCGTGACGGCAGGTTGCTCCTCGCGAAAGGGGTTTCCGTCCCGGTCGTATGGTCGCGCGAGCTGCCCTGCGAACCGACGTCTGTGCGTGTCACTCGGGATAGTTTGGGGCATTGGTATGCCTCGTTCGTCGTCCGCCGCGAGGTTGAAACAGTGCCGGCAGCAGCCGGTGGTATCGGTATCGACTGGGGTGTGAGCACGACCGCCACAACCACCAACACCGAGTTCGACCTGCTCTTCCTCGGGCATCGGAAACGGTGCGCTGCGGAACTTGCGAAAGCGCAACGTCGCATGGCCCGCCGCCGGAGTGACAGGCACGGTCCGCAGTCGCGCGGCTAGTCAGTGGGCGGCTCGGCAGGTGGCGAAGTTGCACAAGAAAGCAGCTCGGCAAACGCAGCATGATGCGCGGGTGTGGGCGAAACGTGTTGTCGCTGAGCATGGGTTGATCGCGGTGGAGGATTTCCGGCCGAGGTTTCTGGCCAAGTCCACGATGGCCCGTAAGGTCGCGGATGCGGCGATCGGTGCGGCGAAGGCGGAGTTGATCGAGCGTGGTGTGCGGGCTGGCCGGAGGGTGGTGTTGGTTCAGCCCGCCTATACGACGATGACGTGCAGTGATTGTTTCGCGAGAGCCAAGCGACTCGAACTGCGCGAGCGAACTTTCCAGTGCCCCGACTGCGGTTATACCGCTGGTCGGGATCGGAACGCTGCCAGGGTGATTCTGGCTGTGGCAGAACGCGGCCACAACAGTGTTGAGGATGTGAGACAAGCGGGTCACCTCCCTCGGGTGGGTGGTTCGGTTGCGGTCTGAGCTGTGAATCTCCTGTCATCAGACAGGGAAAGCGCTAAGGTCCTCACTCGCGCTAGTCGATGGCAGCTCGGATGCCGTCCCCCTGGACAGGCCTTCGATTGGGCACGCGGTGCGTCATGAACGGGCGGTGTCCGGCGAACCGCGCGAGTGTCGGTTAGCTCACATACTGGGACAAACCGTAGGGATTGCCACCGATCCGTGACATGGTTGTCCAGTGAGATCAAGCTTATCGACGTGATTCGTTTGGCTCATCTACAGAAAAGAAGAAGTAAAAGTAATGGCTCAAGGCAGTGTGAAGTGGTTCAACAGCGAAAAGGGCTTCGGCTTTATCGCACAAGATGGTGGCGGCGCTGACGTGTTCGTTCACTACTCCGCCGTGTCCGGCTCGGGATTCAAGTCCCTTGAAGAAGGACAGCGCGTGGAGTTCGAGGTCGGACAGGGACAGAAGGGGCCGCAGGCCCAGGACGTCCGCGCTATCTGATCGACATAGCGTGAAAGAGCCCCGCACCCTTTGGGTGCGGGGCTCTTGCGTTGTGTCTACCGGGTCAATTGCCCTGTGCCGCAGCGGAGATCGGCTGCCACTTGCGCCACAGCTCCAGGCGGGATTCGTAGTCCCTGGTGGCTATCGCGAGGGGAGCCTCGCCGAGGAAGATGCGCAACGGCGGTTCGTCCGCGTCGACCACCGCCAGAATCGCGTCACCGGTAGCGGCCGGATCACCGGGACGCACCAACGCACGCTGCGTGGCTCTTGATTCCCTGGCGGAGTCGTACGCCGGGTTCGGGGTGGCGTGCTTGGACGACGGGCCCGCCCAGTCGGTGCCGAACCCGCCGGGCTCGACCAGCGTCACATGCACACCGAACGGCGCGAGTTCCTGCGCGAGGGACTGCGAGAAACCCTCGAGCGCCCACTTCGACGCGTGATACGCGCCCAGGTTCAGGAAGGCGGAGATGCCGCCGATGCTGGAAACCTGGATGATGTGGCCGCTACCCTGCTCGCGCAGAATCGGCACCGCCGCCTGGGTGACCCACAGCGCGCCGAACACGTTGGTCTCGAATTGCGCGCGCAATTCCGCCTCGGTGAGCTCCTCGATCATGCCGAACTGCCCGTAGCCCGCGTTGTTGATGACTACGTCGAGCCGTCCGAACCGATCGACCGTCTGCTGGACGGCGGCGAAGTCGCCCGCCCGGTCGGTGACGTCGAGCCGGATCGGCTGAAACGTGTTGGGGTACTTGGCGACCAAGTCGTCGAGCGTACTCAGGTCGCGCGCCGTTCCTGCGACACTGTCGCCGCGCTCCAACGCGGCGAGTGCCCATTCGCGGCCGAATCCTCGGGAAACGCCGGTGATGAACCAAACTTTGCTCATACGTTCACGGTAGTCACCTGGAGTGCACTCCAAGCAAGGGTCTCGGCCCACGACTTTCCCGCTGAGTGGGGCAGTCCACGCGATTCTCGTCCGCGCCGCATACCGCGCCGGTATCGTCCCTGACCTGAGGCTTTGCCTCTGCTCGGAACCGCTTTCCCCGCCGAGGAGGTCGCAATGCGGCGACGCATCTCACTCCGCCCGATGTGGCGCCACGTGCTGCGTGGACTGAACCTGTGCGGCGCATGCGCCGGTGGATCGGCTCGCTGCTACATGGAGTGGGCAAGAGAAAACCCAGTCGGCCAGCGTTCGAATGGGTGCTGGGACTGGTCGGTGCCGCACCAGTGGTACGACACGGCGCATCGCCACTGAACCTTCGGTCTCCGCGCACACCGATCGCGACTCTGCGAGTTCGGCAAGCCATCGACGGGCTGTGATGGAAGAATCTTGTTGTCGCGGTGGCTGTCTCGCTCAGCGCACCCGACACCTAGTCGCAAGTGCGCACCATGCCCTCGGCGTCCGCGCGCGGGGACGGTAGCGCGCGAGAGGAGTCCGCTATGACCGACCCGGCCGACCTACCTGCCACCGCCCTACTGGCGGGCTACCGCGATCGGACGCTCTCCCCGGTCGAGGTCATCGATGCGGTGCTGGCGCGGATCGATCAGTGGGAACCGCACCTCAATGCCCTGTACACCTACTACCCCGAGCAGGCGCGGGCCGAGGCGGTCGCCAGCGCCGATCGCTGGCGGCGCGGGGAACCGGCGGGCGCGCTCGACGGCGTTCCGCTCACCGTGAAGGAGAACATCGCGACCGCAGGTTGCCCGACGCCGCTCGGATCGGCGGCCACGGATCTCGTGCCCGCGGTGGCGAACAGTCCCACCGCCGACCGGATCCGCGAGGCGGCAGGCATCGTGTTCGGCAAGACCACGATGCCCGACTACGGGATGTCGTCCAGCGGCCTGTCGAGCTTCCACGGCATGACCCGCAATCCGTGGAATCTCGCGCGCAATCCGGGCGGTTCGAGCTCGGGCGCGGGTGCGGCGGCCGCGGCCGGATACGGCCCGATCCACTACGGCAGCGATATCGGTGGCTCGATCCGGTTGCCCGCGAGCTGGTGTGGCGTGGTCGGCTTCAAGCCGAGCTTCGGTCGCATCCCCGTCGTTCCGCCGTACCTGGGCCGCACCGTCGGACCGCTGACTCGGACGGTCGCCGATGCGGCGTTAGCGACTTCGGTTGTGGCGGTACCGGATCGGCGGGATCACACCGCTGCTCCGGAGCTGCCGGCCGATTGGACCGTGGCGGCCCGGCCGCTCGCGCTCTCGGGTGTCCGGATCGGCCTGATGACGGAGGCGGGCACCGGGTGGCCGGTGGATCCCGTGGTCAGCACGGCGGTCGAGGGCGTCGCCGAGCTGCTGGAATCCTTGGGCGCCTCGGTCGAGAAGGTCGAGCCGATCATGACCGACGAGATGCTCGCCGGGCTGAACGACTTCTGGCGGGTACGAATGTGGTCGGAGATCCGGTCCTTGCCCGAATCGCGCCGTGCGAAAGTCTCGCCGTACATCCGCGGCTGGATCGCCGGTGCCGAAACATTGACGGGTGCGGCGGTTTTCGATGGCTACTCGCAGTTCGACGCGATGGGCATCGCCGCGGATCGCAGGCTCGACCTGGTCGACTTCCTGATCTCGCCGACGTCCCCGATCACCGCGTGGCCGGTGGAACAGACCGCCCCCGAAGGCGATCCGACCCTGCCGTTCCGGCACATCGGGTTCACCGTCCCGTTCAACCCGGCCGGACACCCGGCGATCTCGATGAACTGCGGCCGGGTCGCCGACGGCACGGCGATCGGTGTCCAGTTCATCGGGCGCCGTTTCGACGACGTCCGGCTCCTGCAACTGGCCGCCGCCTTCGAGCAGGCGCGACCAGCGCAGGAGCCGTGGCCGGAACCGCCGGCTAGCCGGTGACGCTCGGCTGGCCGTTCTCGATGTGCCCGCGGAAGTGGCGCTGGTAGATCGGGTCGATGTCGACGGTCAGTGACAGGTCGTACCAGCCTTTGCCGTAGCTGAGGGCGTTCCAGGTGTCGGTGGTGGTTTTCCCGGGCGCGATTTTGAAGGTCCAGGGTCCGTCGGTGCGGTAGCTATTGGCCTTCACCGTGACTACCGCGGGTGCGGTGCCCTTGTTCGTCATCGACACTTGCAGTTTGTTGTCGGTGGAGTAGGCGGCGGTCACTTCCAGCGGTGACGTCGAGGTTCCGGTCATCCGCCAGAGAAAGCGATTGGGGCCGTGAATCGCGATGCCGTATTTCTTGTCGGGATAGCTCTGCACGCTCCAGGTATCGGTGACCGTGGCCCCCGATTTCACGTCATAGCGCCATGGTCCGTCGGTGCGTCCATCGTTGCGATAGGCCGCCAATTGAATGTCGGCGGAGCCGGTGTTTCGGAATGTCGTGGTCAACGCGCCACTGGCGATGAGGGTCGCGTTCGCCACGGGGGCATAGGGGAGCGGTCGGGCGGGCCGGGTTCCCGATTCCTGCTCCGGCGGATGCTGGCTGCCCACGGCGGGCGGCGCGGGCTTGGGTAGTTTGCTCTGGGTCGCATCGGCCTGTGCCCGAAGGGCATTGGCGTCGGGCAGCGTCGGCACGGTCGTGTTGGCCTTGCCGAAGTCGAAGCACCCGGTGAGGTCACCGCAGATGGATCGGCGCCAGGCGGAGATGTTGGGTTCGTCGACGCCGGTCCATTTCTCCAGGAAACGGATCACCGAAGTGTGGTCGTGCACTTGGGAGTTCACCCAGCCGCCGCGGCTCCACGGGGAGATCACCAGCATGGGCACGCGCGGGCCGAGGCCGATGGGCTGGCCGTTGACGTATTCGCCTGGAGTGCCCGGCGGTGCCATCGGCGGGGGCACATGGTCGAAGAATCCGTCGTTCTCGTCGAAGTTGATCAGCAGGGCGGTCGAGTTCCACAGGTTCTGATTGCCCCACAACGCTTTCAGCACGGCCTGGGTGTAGGCGGCACCGTCGACGGGACGGGCGGCCGGGTGCTCGGAGTATCCGTACGGTGCCACCACCCAGGAGACCTGGGGGAGGCGCCCACCGGCACAGTCGGCGATGAAGTCGGCGAGTACGTGGTCGACCTTCTTGCCCTGCCCCGAATCGGGTTTCCAGTTATCGGCCCCGAATACCTTTGCCCGCGAAGCGAGTTCGGTGTTCTTCGGATCGTGGTAGGCGTCGAACAGCCATAGCGGGTTGTCGCCGTAATCGCCGACGAAGGGGTGGCCGCCGTCGTCACCCACCTCGTCGTTGGCATAGACCTTCCAGCTGATGCCCTTGTCCAGCAGCCGTTCCGGATAGGTGGTCCAGCGGTAGACGGGCTTGTAGTCCGCCGGGTTGCTGATCGCCGGACCGCCGAATTGTCCTGCGGGATCAATGGTTCCGGTCCAGTGATAGAGCCGGTTGGGTGTGGTGGGCCCGAGGACCGAACAGTAGTAGTGGTCGCAGACGGTGAACGCGTCGGCGAGGGCGCGATGGAACGGGATGTCGGCATCGGTGAAATAGCCCATGGCCATCTCACCTTTCGCCGCCGTCCAGCCGTCGCTCCAGCCGCCGCGGACCGCGCGATGCTGATCGCCCCAGCCGTGCGGCAGGTCGCCGAGGTCCTGACCGTCGACCACCTTGGTGTCGACGTGAAAGGGCAGCAGGTAGCCGCCGTCGGACCGACCCGGGTCCGGTTGGTAGTAGACGTTGCGGCCGTCGGCCTTGACCACGGCGCTCGCGTCGGCGAGCCCGCGTACCCCGCGCATGGTGCCGAAGTAATGGTCGAACGAGCGATTCTCCTGCATCAGGATCACCACATGTTCGACGTCACTCAGCGTCCCTTTACGGCTGGGCGCCGCGAGGGCCTCGGCCATACCGGAAGACAATACCTGCAGACCACCGCCTATTGCCGCTGCGCCGAGCGCCCCACCGATGAATCGCCGCCTTGGAAAACCAGAACCTACGTGGGGCACAGCATTCCTCTCGATGTTCGCTTGCTATAACCACCTGCGATGTTTTCGTTCGGAGGCAACTGGGCAATGAACAAGCCGTAACTGGGAACCGAACTGGCGGGAGCCAAGCGGTATTGGCAAAATCCCGGTTAACCGTCGACAGACGCCGGAAGAACAGTCCGGCCGCATGATCGGCAGCGCATGATCGGATCGGTCCGCAGCGGTCGGGCCCGGCCGGGACGATTCGGACAGAGTTGACGTCGAAGGGAGGCCAGATGATCTCGGCACTCAACCGGCTCGTCGACCTGGTCGAGGAGCACCTCACCGAGGAGCTCGACGTCAATGGGTTGGCAAAGCAGCTCGGCACCACCGAATACCATCTGCGGCGGATGTTTTCGTCGTTGGCCGGTATGCCGCTGTCGGAGTATGTGCGCAGGCGTCGGATGACCGTCGCCGCCGCGGACGTGGTCCGGGGCGCGGACGATCTGCTGAGCATTGCCGTCCGGCACGGTTACGGCTCGACCGAAGCCTTCGGCCGGGCGTTCCGGGCCGTGCACGGCGTTGGTCCGAGTGACGTGCGCCGCGACGGCGGCCCCCTTCGCACACAACCGCAACTCAGGTTCCGCCTGACTGTCGAAGGGAGCAACCCCATGGATACCCGCATCATCGACCGCCCCGCGTTCCGGCTCATCGGACACGCGGCCCGGGTTCCGCTCATCCACCAGGGCATCAACCCGCACATCCAGCAGCACATCACATCACAGCGCTGCCGCAGGAGGAGCATCTGCGGCTGAAGGCCCTCGGGGACACCGAGCCCGCGGGCCTGCTGCAAGTCTGCGACGACCTCGATCCGGACGGCACCGAGGGCAGCGAACTGACCTACCTGCACGGGGTCGCGGTCGCCCAGGACACGTCGGTCGCCGACGACCTCGACGCCATCGAGGTGCCGACCGGCGTGTGGGCGGTCTTCCACACGGCCGGACCCTATCCGCAGACCCTGCAGACGACCTGGGCCGCGACCGCGACCGCGTGGTTTCCGGCCAACCCGTGGCGGCTGCGGCCGGGCCCGGCGATCGTCGCGGTGCTCGACCGCGCGGACGACTTCAGCACCGCGACCTGCGAGCTGTGGTTGCCCGTCGAATCCGCGTAACGAGCGCGGCCGTTACCGCGCAGACAGGTAGCTATCGGCGACCTTCGCGAATTCGTCGAGTTTGTGCAGGGTCTCCGATTCGGGGATGGTCGGGAGGGAGAGCGTGACTCGCTCCACCCCGGCTTCGGCGTAGGCCTCGAGGACGGCCGGGTCGGGCCCGGCGCCTACCACCGAGATCGGCAGGTCGTGTCCCTCGAGCAGGGCCAGTTGAGCCGGTATCGCGGCCGGGGTCCGGCAGGGCGAGGGGGATCCAACCGACGCCGTGCCGGATCGCGCGCTGTGCGGCGGCCGCTCCGCCACCGATGAAGATCGGCGGCAGCGGCTGCTGCACGGGCTTGGGCCAGGCGTACATCGGGTCGAAATCGATGAATTTGCCGTGGTATTCGGCGAGGTCCTTGGTCCAGATCTCACGGATGGCCTCGAGTTGCTCGTCGAGTTTCGCGCCGCGGGTTCGCGGGTCGGTGCCGTGATTGGCCATCTCTTCGCGATTCCAGCCCGCGCCGACACCGAAGAGCAAGCGGCCGTTCGAGATTCGGTCGATCGTCGCGGCCTGCTTGGCGGTGTGGATGACGTCGCGCTGGATCAGCAGGGTGACGCCGGTGCCGAGGATCAACGTCTCGGTGACGGCCGCGACGGCGGCGAGCGTGACGAATGGATCCTCCACCCGGTAGTACATCCGGGGCAGGTCGCCGCCGCCCGGGTAGGGCGTCTCCCGGCTCGCGGGAATGTGCGAATGTTCGGCCAGCAGTAGCGACTCGAACCCCCGCTCTTCCAGTGCCAGGCCGAGCTTCGGACCGCTGATTCCCTCGTCGGTAACGAAGGTATTGATACCGATCTGCATGTGCTGACCAACCGCCGACCTAATGCCGGATATTCCGTGCGGGCGCAGATGACGTGGCAAGTGCCGAGGTTCGGTCAGCGGTCCGAACCATGCTGTCCGGCACCACCCACCACACCCGCCCGTTCCCGGAACTGACCGCCAGAGAATTCGACGTCCTAACCTTCGTAGCCGCGGGACTCCCGAACGCCGCCATCGCCGCCGAACTCGCATTGTGAATTGCCCGCGGCCTCCCCATGCCGTCTCGGCGCACCCGACGCGGGGGATTGGCCTGGCTGTCATCATCCACACCATGGCCGAGAAGTAACGCAGATCACATAATTGCGTATCCAAAGGTAGGGGACGGAGCTCTACGCAAGGAGTCGCGATGGAAACGTTCAACACCTATTGGCGAGGGTTTTTCACGATCGCGATCTTGGCCGTCGCCGTGTGATGGCTCTACGTCGCCTTCGGCCGGGTGGACGCCGGACCGACCAAGGACCCGCAGGGGAACATCCTCGTCGATCCGTACGGACGGGCCAAAGACATTCTGCTTGTTGTCCTTCCGTTGTTGACCACAACCTTTGGGTATTGGTTCGGCGTCCAGGGGCAAGGAGAAGGCCGAACGGGTCGAGGAGAAGGCCGACGAGAAGGTCGCGAAGGCGGAGACCGCGCTCAAGGCGGTCATCAGCGGGGCATCGCCGAACGTCCTGGATGAAGCGAAGAAGAAGTACCCAGAAGCGTTCGAGTGACCGACCGGAGAGAGTGGCCGACATGGTTATGAAGCACACCGAGGACGAGGGCGACCTCAGCCTGTTCGCCTCCGGTGACCAGATCCTTATCGCCTGTTCGAAAGGGTATTTCTGGGTCCTGGACGCATCCCAGCAGCTGTTGAGTAAGTCGCCGCGGCACGTGGACGCCGCGGACTCGCCGACGTTGGCCTCGCTGCACGATCGGTTCGGGAAGAACTCCGTGATGTTCCTCAGATCCGACCGTCGAGGTGGCACTACGTAGATCACAAATGTAGTGTCGGGCAACTGTCCAGTTCGAGTGTGCTGGGCTCATCGTCCCTGGCTGTTTCGCCAACTGTGACCAGTGGGAACTTCAGTTTCCGTACACGAGGTCTGATACTGGTTGCCGCGCTTCGGTTTCCGTGGGCAAATACGTGGATTGGTCTGTACCCGCTGTGTATCCGGTGTAGAGTTCAACTACTTTCTACGGGTCCCGAAGCGAGGCTCGCTGCGTACGGGTGCCGTCTTTGGAGTAATGCACGATGAGTAGCGATATGTCCGACTTGCGCTCGGCGCGAAATCTTTCGGAATACCGGCCGATTACCGCAGCGCCCAGTCCCGGTAGCGGATCAGGCAAGCTAGCACCGGATCTGGTGTGGCAGTGGGTGAAGTCGATGACCGCCAGCCGGGTGACTGCCCAACGGCTGGGCGGAGAATTCCCGACGGTGTCGCCGAATGTGATCCAGGCCGCGGTCGCACAAGCCCGCGCCGAACTACACCCGCTGCTGGCCGACTCGCTCACCGAAATGACCGAATTGCTTGCGCGCGAACGAATCCGGCGAATCACCCGAACGATGAACGGTCGGCTGAGATGAGAAAGCCGCGGGCTCGGCAGGGCAGATCGAAGTCTGCACGGCCGAGCCCGACTCGGCGTTTCGAGTGGACTTACATGCTCGCCTTCTTGTAGGCGTCCACCACCTCGGCCGAAATCCGCCCGCGGCTCGATACATCAATACCCTTCTGGCGTGCCCATTCACGGATGACACCGGTCTGCTCCCGCCCAGCCACCGGCTGCGTGCGGCTGCTCGTGCCGCGCGGCGCGCGTCCGACCTTGCGGGCGGTCGCGGTCCACTCCGCGAAAATGCCGCGGAGTTGCTTAGCGTTCAGTGCCGACAGATCCATCTCGTAGGCCACGCCATCCAAGGTGAAGTGCACTGTTTCTTCGGCCTGAGACTTGCCGTCATAGTCGTCGACCAGTGTCACAACGACCTTGCGTGCCATGGAGTTTCCCCTTCGTAGATGCTCGAATGTGTAGAAGCGACAATCGTAGACCGTCGGAACAACGCGTGGAATTCGCGGTATCCGACTTCGAACAACCGAACTGGATTGGAACCTGATCTGTGGCCGACAGCCCGATGACCGACGCCGTCCGTAGGCACGATCCCGCCGTGCGCGGCTTCGCCAGTGACAACAACGCCGGGGTGCACCCCGAGGTACTTGCCGCGCTGGCGCTGGCCAACGGTGGTCACCAGACCGCCTACGGCGGCGACGATTACACCGCCCACCTCCGGGACGTCTTCGTCCAGCACTTCGGCGAGCGTGCTACCGCTTATCCGGTCTTCAACGGCACCGGCGCAAATGTCGTTGCGTTGCAGGCACTGCTGCCGCGCTGGGGCGCGGTGATCGCGGCCGACTCCGCGCATATCAACATGGACGAGTGCGGAGCGCCGGAGAAGCTGGCCGGGATCAAGATTCACACCGTCGCGACCCCCGACGGCAAATTGACTCCCGATTTGGTCGATCGTCAAGCCTACGGCTGGGGCGACGAACATCGCGCCCAGCCGTTGGCCGTGTCGATCACGCAGAGCACCGAACTCGGCACCGTTTACACCCCCGAGGAAATCCGCGCGATCTGCGAGCACGCGCACGAGCGCGGCATGCTGGTGCATGTCGACGGTTCCCGGCTGGCCAACGCGGCTGCCTCGCTGGGTGTGCCGCTGCGCGATTTCACCACGGATGCGGGGGTCGACGTACTGTCGTTCGGCGGCACCAAAAATGGTCTGCTGCTTGGTGAGTGCGTCGTGGTGCTCGATCCGGACGCGGTCCGCGACATCGTTTACCTGCGCAAGATGTCGATGCAGCTGGCCTCGAAGATGCGTTTCGTCTCGGTGCAGTTCGAGGCGTTGCTCGGCGGCGACCTCTGGCTGCGCAGTGCCGCACACGCCAACGCCATGGCCGAGCGCCTGGAAGCGGCGGTCGGTGGCATCGATGGTGTGCGGCTGGTGCGTCCGGTGCAAGCCAACGCGGTGTTCGCGATTCTGCCTAGGCAGGTGACCGAGCGGCTGCAAAAGCGTTATCGCTTCTATGTGTGGGACGAGCACACCGGCGAGGTCCGCTGGATGTGTGCCTTCGACACCACCGAGGACGATATCGACGGTTTCGCCGAGGCGATCGCCGACGAGATGAGCCGGGCCTGAACTATCCGCGGGTGGGTGCCACGTCTGCTGGGGTCGTGCGCCGCAATGCGCGGCTCGGCAGCAGGGCATCCACCGCGAACGCGCCGGGGCCGAGAATGGCGACGAGGAAGAACGACCAGCAGAACAAGACGGCGCCCTCGCCACCATTCTGGATCGGCAATACGCCGGTCTTGAGGTGCACGAACAGGAACGCGTAGGCCATCGATCCCGAGCAGAGCAACGCGGCGATCCGGGTGCCGATGCCGAGCGTGACGAGCCCGCCCGCGACAAGCTGGATCACCGAGGCCCACCAGCTCGGCCAGCTGCCGATGGCCGCGACATGACCACCATGCGGTGCCACCGGCCAGGCGAACAGCCCGGACAGCCCGTGGATGGTGAAGGAGAGCCCGACGAGAATACGAAACAGACCAAGAACAACCGCACCGCGACCGCCCGGCGCCGGGCCGGCATTCGCTTCGGAAGACATCAGATGCATGACACAAACCTCGAATCCGCAGAAATCGGATGATCGAAGCGCCACCCGTATCAGTGACTACGATCCGCAGCGGTGAATTGTTCAGCAACTGGTGACGGCGACTACGCGTCGCGATGCGGTCCCCAGTTGGGTTGCCAGTATCTGGCATGCCGAAATGCCTGATGCGGGGCGGTCGGTGCGTAGCTCGCGGTGGGCGGCAGGTCTGTTGACACCGGTGCGGTCTATCGCCCACTCGATCTCGTTGAAGCGCAACTGAACTGGGGCAGAGGCGAGCCGGGAACCGCCTTGCCTGCCGGACGCTATAGTCGGAAATTGTGTTGCAGCCGGACTATCCGATCACCACGGAGCGACTCTTGCTTCGCCCCGCGACCATCGCGGACCTCGACGACATGTATGCCTACAAGTCGCAACCGGACGTGTGCCGCTATCTGCCGTACGAACCGATGTCGCGCGAGGATGTGGCCGAGCGAATCAAGGGGCTGTGGGCCAGGACTGAGCTGACCGAGGTAGGTCAGGGACTCAATCTGTGCGTCGAGGACCGGGCGTCCGGCCGATTGCTCGGCGACGTCGTCCTGTTCTGGCGCAGCGCCGAAAACCGCACCGGCGAAATAGGATACGTGTTCTCACCCGACGCCGCAGGCCACGGCTACGCCACCGAGGCAGCCACCGCGCTGCTTCGTTTGGGCTTCGAAGGACTGTCACTGCACCGCATCAAGGCCGAAATCGACGGCCGCAACCACCCCTCCGCCCGCGTCCTGGAACGCCTAGGCATGCGCCGCGAAGCAGTCCACCTACAGAACATGTGGTTCAAGAACGAGTGGAGCGACAGCGTGATCTACGCGATGCTGGCAGACGAATGGCGCGGCCAAGGTGTAACCGGCAGCGCCCGGGCGCTTCTGCGCGACGGGTCAGAGCCGAACTCAGTGGATATCTGAGCCAGCAGCGTCGACACAGGCTGTAGACGCCTCCCGATTAGTGACCGTCTCGGAGAGTTCTAACCTACCGCGCGCTGGCCGCGGGCTGAACGGTCAAAAGCGGTAGGCTGACCTTGTGCCGGAAGAATCGCCAGGTCAGCGTCTGCGTCTCGCTTTCGAGATGTATGACTTCGGTGTGCGAATGCAACGTGCTCGCATCCGGAGAACACGACCAGAGGCTACCGAGGCAGAGGTAGAAGCAGCCGTTCAGGATTGGCTCCTCTCCCGCCCAGGTGCACCTCTCGGCGATGCCTTCGGGCGTCCGTCCACCCGGTTCGCATGAATCAGCTCGAAGCCGCACTCCGCCGCGCAGCGTCGGACCTCAGTCGCTACGGCTACGGCTGGGCTCTTGTGGGCGGATTCGCAGTATCTGCACGGTCGGCACCGCGATTCACTCATGACATCGATATGGCCGTAGCGGTTGCGGACGACCGGGGAGCCGAGGAGTTGGTCCGTCTGCTGATCGGTGAGGGGTACGGCCTCTATGCCTCAGTGGAGCGGTCTTAGTCGACATCTTGTTCGCAAGTTCAGGGATTGAGCCCGAGATAGTGCAGGCCGCCGAGAACTTGGAGATCGTGGCTGGGCTGACCCTTCCAGTCGCGACCACTGGGCACCTCATCGCACTCAAGCTGTTGGCGCGTGACGATGTTTCTCGTCCGCAGGATCTCGCTGATCTTCATGGCCTCCTCGGGGCCGCAACTTCAGACGATGTCAACCAAGCAGAGGAAGCTATCGATTTGATTACCGAGCGCGGCTTCAACCGCGACCGTGATCTGCGCGCGGCGCTGCACGAACTGACATCGACTTAGAATCTGTTCATGCATGGCTGGGCTGCGGCACGCCGGCTTCTCGTCGAGTAATTTGAGCGCCCGCTAAATAGATATCTGGCGCTGGATGTCCTCGACCACGGCCAACGTGACGTCGGCTTTGTCTCCTGCGGCGATGATCTGCTGATAGAACTCGCGTCCGGCGATGGGCAGGTACACCACGGAGAGGCGAATAGTGCCTCGGTTTCCGGCTACCTCGCCTTCGGTGTTCACGACGTGGTCGAATGCGTTCTGTACTAGTGTCTCGTGATTCTCATTGTCTTACAGGATGATTCAGTGTCGTGTTTACTGTCGGAGTGGAGTTGACGGCGGATCAGGTAGCGGCGTTGCGGGGACTGGTGAACAGCCCGGATGTGGCTGCGTCAGTGGGTACTCGGGCGCGGATCGTGTTGTGGCGCGCGGAGAATCGGCGCAAGACCGAGATCGCGGCGCTGGCCGGGGTGTCGCGGCCGACGGTCGATGCGTGGCTGGCCCGGTACGAGGCCGACGGTATCGCCGGGCTGCTTGATCACAAGCGTGGGGCCGGGCGCGAGCAGGTGCCCGCGCGGATTCGCGCCCGGATTCTCGCGGCGACGCGTACCAGTCCGCCGGCCGGGTTGTCGCAGTGGTCGAGCCGGGAGATGGTGAAGTTCATCGCGCGTACCGAGGGCGTGTCGGTGTCGTGGCATTATGTGGCCAAACTCTGGCGCGACACCGGATTGAAGCCTCACCGCCACGGCACGTTCACACTCAGTCGCGATCCGGCCTTCGCCGACAAGCTCGCCGACATCGTCGGGCTCTACCTCGATCCGCCCGGTGGCGCGGTGGTGCTCAGTATCGATGAGAAGACGCAGGTCCAGGCGTTGGATCGGACTCAGCCGGTGTTGCCGATCTGCTTCGGGGTGACCGAGAAACGCACCCACGACTACGTGCGCCATGGCACCACGAACCTGTTCGCCGCCCTCGATATCGGCACCGGGCGCGTCTACGGCGAATGCAAACCGACCCGCAACGGCGCCGACTTCGTGGCGTTCCTCGACAAGGCCGTCAAGCCACACCGTGGCAAGGACATCCACATCGTGCTCGACAACCTGTCCACCCACGCCACACCCGAGGTGGTGAAGTGGCTCGAGGCCCACCCGCGCGTGGAGTTCCACTTCACCCCGGTCGGATCGTCGTGGATCAACCAGATCGAAATCTGGTTCGGCATTATCACCCGCCAGTCGATCCGCCGTGGCACCTTCAGTTCGGTGAAAGTCCTTGTCACACAGATCCGTGACTACATCACTCACTGGAACACCGACCCGAAGCCCTTCGAATGGACCGCGACCACCGACGAGATCCTCGCCAAGGTCCGACTCGCTCAAACCAACATCAAGAAGCTCGTCGACAACAACGGGAAGTAACGCCATCAGAATCACGAGACACTAGGACCGGGACGATACTGGCCTTCAAGTCGTTGATGTTTCCGAATGTGTTGGGCAGCACCATCCGGTGCGTGCGAATCCATAAAGCGGCCATGACGGGCACCTCCAGTTGATCGGCTTCGGGCAGGTGCCAGCGTCCACCGATCTCTGACGTGCGGCACGAGTACCGGATACTCGATGTTTCCGGAACGGGCTACCTGATCAGCGGCGATGTACCTCGACCGCGGCGCGGACGCCGCTTTCCAGGGCGCCCTCGATCCACGCGGTATTGAGGCTGGTGTGATCGCCGGCGAAATGGGTCCGGCCTTCGACCGATCGGGTAGCGATGTGGTGGTCGTGCAGCTGGCCGGGAGTGGGGATGGCTGCTTCGCCGAGGGCGTATCTGGCGCGCACCCAGCTCTGGGTGATTCCGACACCGGTGAATTCGGTATCGACTCGCGCGCCGAACAGTTCGCGCATTCCGGCCAGGGCGAAGTGGATGCGTTCGCCCTCGGTGAGGGAATCCCAGCGCATCGCGTCGTCGGAAAAGGTGTAGGAGGCGAGTACCACGCCGCCGTCGGAGTCCGCGACGTGCGAGGGGAAATGGATGGATCGGTTCGGGGCGTCGGTGACGCAGCGGCCGCCGCGGAATCCGGTCGGCCCCTGCTCCCAGAAGCGACTGCGGAACTCTAGCAATACCTTTGTGGCCGCGTCGTGGTGCAGTTCGATGATGGCCCGCCGCTTGTCGTAGGACAGTGGCGGGTCGAAGGTGCAGAACCGGGCCGCGGTGAGCGGGATGGCGACGATCGCGTAGTCGGCGTCGAACGACTCGGCCGGACCGGTCGGCTGACCGTCGGAGCCTTCGTCACCGGTCTCGCCGGTGGTCCAGATCCGCACCCCGTGGTCGGTCTGTTCCAGCCGGGTCATTCGCTTACCCATCAGGATGGCCGGTCCGAGTCGACCGGCCAGCGCGTCGGTGAGCGATGCCATGCCGCCCGCCAACTCCCAGTAGGTGGCATCGGACGGGATCAGGGTGTGGTCGACGAGCGGGAAGACCACGCTGTGGCGCAGTCGGGCGGTCAGATTCTCGAGTGTGCCGATGGCCTCGATACGTTTCTTCGGCCAGCCCTGCTCCATGAGATAGCCACGCAGGGAATGGTTTTCGTAAGTGGACAGCAACTCTGCCCAGGCCTCGACCTGCCGCTCGATCGGTTGGTTGTGCAGTGCTGCGACTTTGCGCAGTGCGGTATCGAGGGCCGCGCTGCTGGATGTTGTCAGTTCGCAGCCGAAGCCCGCGTGTAGCGCACCGGGGTTCGCGGCGTATTCGCCACGGGTGGCGGTCGTTCCGTTGACTTTGATCAGGCTGCGTCCGGCCGCAGGCGGCGGCACGTATCGCAGCTTGGGCCCGTTGGACCATTCCTCGCCGGTGAACGAGCGGTAGAACACCGGCGGAGTGGGTGGTGTGCGAGTTTCCGCGAGCACGTCGGTGTTGTAGAACGGTCTGCGCGGCACGCCGAGCTTGTCCGCGAGCGCCAGCACCATCGGCTGCACGCTGGACAAACGCATCGCTCCGGCCTCGGCGTAGAGGGCGGGATCAGTGAAGATGCCGCGGAATGTCTTGACTCGCCCGCCCGTGCGATTTCCGTTGGCCTCCAACACCGTTACCTGATGTCCGGCTTCGGCGAGCAGGTTCGCGGCGCTCAACCCCGCCGGACCTGCGCCGACAACAACGATCTTCTTGGGCTTGTCCGTGGCGGGCAGGCCGGTATCGATGAGGATCTTCAAATAGGCGAGGGTGAGATCGGTGCCGTTCTCGTCGACCCCCAACAGCTGCCGGGCAAGCAACTCGCTGTGGCCGCGGTCCTTGGTCGCGCCCGGCGCACACGCCGTCGTCGCGATCGCACCGGAGGCAACGGCACCTGCGGCCAGCGTGGTGCTCAGCAGGCGGCGCCGGGAAACTCTGCTGTCTGACATTCCCGCACCTCCCGGAACGAGGGCGAAGCCCACTTCGCCACAACGGCGGCCGACGGTACCGGAAGTCACGGAGTGCACCGGGGAACTCGACTGACCGGCCGGTGGTACGGGCGATTCGTCGAGGGTGGATTCAGCTGGGGCAGACGTGTTTTCAGATTCGCCGGTCTGGTCGCATGCCCAGTCGGTGCTCGCTCAGGTGCGTCGAAGTGTGGTGGTGGCGATGTCCAGGAAGTCGCGTAGCAAGGGCTCGTGTCGGTCCGCGGGGACGGCCAGGCACGTCTCCGCCCCTGGTGCGTCGGTCACGGGGAGGTGGACGAGGTCGGGGCGGGCGTAGGAACGCGCGACGCTCAGGGGGAGGAGCGCGATGCCGTGTCCGGCGGCGATGAGTTCGAACTTCTCTTCCAGCGAGGACGTCCGTCTGGTTGGTGTGTCGAGCCGCTGGTCGTTGTCGAGGTCGGCGGTGGTGAGTTCGTGGCGGGATGCGAGCGGGTGTGCCGCGGGCATGCAGGCGACTCTGGGTTCATGGCCGATCGGGATGATGCGCAGTCCTGATTCGTCGAATGGTTGTCGCAGGTATCCGACCTGGGCGCGGCCGTCGCGGAGCGGTGCGTCCGGCTCCCACCAGCGCGCCGGGACGACGTCGGTCTCGACGTCGGGGTGGCGCGCGGTGAATGCGCGGATTGCCTCGGACACATACAGACCCGGGGAGAAGGCGACAACGAGCCGTTGGACGTCGCGATCGGCGTCGTGCACGCGCCGGACTGCGGCGTCGATCGTCGCGAGGATGCTCCGTGCCTCCTCATAGAGCTGCTGTCCGGCGGCGGTCAGTTCCACGCTGCGGGTGGTCCGCACGAGCAGGGTGCAGTCCAACTCCTGTTCGAAGGCCTTGATCTGACGGCTGAGCACCGGCTGGGCGATGTAGAGCTGCTCCGCCGCCCGGCCGAAGTGTCGCTGCTCGGCCACCGTGACGAAGTAGCGGAGCTTGCGTAGATCGAGATCCATACCTTCAAGGTATCAATTGCTGGAAAGGGTATTGGACGGGTGGGGTGGGCGCGCCGAGACTCGAAGCATGATCGTGATCACCGCTCCCACCAGTAATATCGGCAGCCGTCTACTGGAGCTGCTGCTCGACGAAAACTCAACTCGCAATGAGGAACTGCGGGTCATTGTGCGCGATCCCGGGAAGCTCCCCGAGGCGGTTCGCGCCCGCGTCGACGTCGTCATCGGTTCGCACGGTGACGCCGAGGTCGTCGACCGGGCCTTCGCGGGCGCGGCCGCCGTCTTCTGGTTGATCCCGCCGAACTCGCAGGCCGCGAGCCTGGATTCGGTGTTTTCCGAATTCACCCGGGCCGCTGCGAAGGCGTTCACGGCCAACGGGGTCGGGCACGTTGTGGGCGTCTCGGCGCTCGGCCGCGGCACTCCCGTCGCGGGCCGCGCGGGGCACGTGACTGCGTCGCTGGCCATGGACGACCTGATCGCCGGTACGGGCGCGGCCTACCGGGCGCTCGCGAACCCGTCGTTCATGGATAACTTGCTGCGGCAGGTGGTTTCGATTCGTGACGATGGTGTGTTCACCGATATCGTTGCCGCCGAACGGAAAGCGCCGATGGTCGCGACTCGGGATATCGCCGCGGCCGCCGCCGGTCTGTTGCTCGACCGCTCGTGGACGGGGACGGGTGAGGTGCCTGTGCTTGGCCCCGAGGATCTTTCGGCCGACGACATGGCCCGCATCATGTCCGAGGTGCTCGGTCGTCCGGTGCGTTATGAGCGGCAGTCGGTCGATGATTTCCGTGCCGCACTGACCCGATACGGCGTGGGGGACGCACACGCGCAGGGGCTCATCGACATGATGTGCGCCAAGGACGACGGACTCGACGTCGGTGTGCCGCGCACTGCGGAGACTGCGAGCCCGACATCCTTCCGTGCGTGGTGTGCAGAAGTCCTCGAGCCGGCGGTTCAATCGTGAGCGCGGCTGATCCGTCGCCCGTACTCCGCACGCTGGTCGAATGATGTGATGAATATCGGGTTGTTCCGCCGTGGTGATCGCTGAAACACTGGCCTGATTGAGGCGTCGTGTGGGAGGGGTTCACCATGGCTCGATCGATTCGTGTGCTGGTCTGCGGCGGCGGTATTGCGGGTAACGCGGTCGCGTTGCAGTTGCTTCGTGCGGGCATCGACACCACCGTCGTCGAACGCGCATCCGCGCCGCGGCCCGGCGGCCAAGCTGTCGACCTGCGCGGGCCCAGTCGCAAGGTGGCCGAACGCATGGGGCTGATGCCGGGCATCCGGCGTCGTCAACTCGATGAGCGCGGAATGGTATTCATCGATGAGCGCGGTCGGCAGCGGGCCCGCATGCCAGCCGAGATGTTCGGTGGCGAGGGGTTCGTCGCCGAAATCGAGATCACCCGTGGCGACCTCAATCAGGTGCTGCTCGACGAAATCGCAACGCTCTCAGCAGAATCCGGTGTACTCGACTACCGCTACGGCGACTGGGTGGAGGACCTGAACCAGGACGCCGAAGCGGTGCGGGTGCGCTTCGCCTCTGGTACCACGGACAGCTTCGATCTCGTGATCGGTGCGGACGGACTGCATTCGGCCATGCGGGCGCAGGTATTCGGTCCGCACGAGCAGTTCACCGAGTACCTCGGTGCCTACATCGCATTCTTCACCATCCCCACGCCACCGCGGACGAAGCTCGAAACCGGTTGGGTCGGTGTGTATCCCGTGCCGGGTAGCGTGGTCGCGGTGCGGCCCGATCCGGACCCGGCGGCCTCGATGGCGATCATCTCCACTCGCATTCCCGCCGACGACGGACTGCGCGGGGATATCGTGGGGCAGCAGCGGCTGATTCGCGACGCACTGGCCGGATACGGCTGGGTGGTTCCGGAGATTCTGGACACCATGGCCGAGGCGCCCGACTTCTACTTCGACGAGGTGTCCCGAGTCCGGATGCCGAGCTGGTCGCAGGGCCGGGTCGTGCTGCTCGGCGACGCTGCCTACTGCGGATCGCCGATGACCGGGATGGGCACCGCACTGGCCCTGATCGGCGCGTATCTCCTTGCCGGTGAAATCGCCGCAACGCCAGACGATCTCGGGCGCTCGTTCGACCGTTATGAGGAACTGCTGCGGCCGCTGGTGGCCGAGGTGCAGAAGGGTACCGAGGGGTCGGTGCGGCTGCGTCACCCTGAAACTCGTCGTGGGGTCGCGTTCATGCTCACCCTCATGGGGGTGTTGGTGTCGCGACCGCTGCATCCGTTGCGGGCCTTGGTTACTCGTCTGATCGGCGCAAAGAGCGAGTATCCGTTGCCGGACTATGCGAGTGCCGCCACCGTCTGATCCGCCCGCCGGGAACTGACGGCCCTCGCGACAGATCTTCGTACATCCTTGGCGCGGAACACCTTTGCCGAGGTGCTGTTGCGGCCGCGCTGTGTCATCATTCATCCGGGGGGTCTGTTGGGATCCTTACGAGTTGGCGACCGGGAGTTCGCCGACCGCGCAATGGACATCGGGGGGCGGTGCTGGATGCGAGTGACTGCACTGGATCGGCCCGCGCTCCGCCGGTTCGTTTTCGAGCCCGAATTGCGCAGTGCCACATGATAAAAGGAGATCCACCATGTCACTGTCGACCATGATCCGCCGAGGCGCCATCGGCCTAGCCGTAATCACCGCCACTCTCTTCACAGTGCCGACGGCATCGGCCGACACCACCTACCCCGCCGTCTCCGGCACGACTCATTACGCGGGAAGCACCTACACCATCACCGTCGATGTGAACCCCAACTGGGGTGTCAGCGGCATAGTCCATTTCGAAGACAACGGCCTGCCGATCGGCACCGCCGTCCACGAACCCGATGTCCGTGAAGTCAGCATCACCTGGACCCCGAAGACTCCCGGTCAGCACGGCCTCATGGCCTACGAGGACACTGGCCACGGTGGCGCCGCCTACCGCAGCTGGGGCCCCAACTACGTCGAGGTCAGCCCCGCCTGCCCCACACCGCCGCCCCCCGCCGCCGGAACCTACCCGATCGTCTCCGCCACGGCCATACACGCAGGCACCAGCTACAAGGTCACTGTCGATGTGAACCCCAACTGGGGTGTCAGCGGCATAGTCAGCTTCGAAGACAACGGCCTGCCCATCGGCACCGCCGTCCACGAACCCGACATCCGTGAAGTCAGCATCACCTGGACCCCGAAAACCCCAGGCCAGCACGGTCTCATGGCCTACGAGGAGACCGGCCACGGTGGCGCCGCCTACCGCAGCTGGGGCCCGAACTACATCGAGGTCGGCCAGGCCTGCCCAGCCTGAGCGGTAAGCCTGGCAGCTACTTCGTGGGCAACGGCTGCACGTAAACCGGCAGCCGGGGCCCACTCGGTATCGTCCGCTCCCCCTGCTCGGAGTGCCCGACGTACCCCTGGTATCCGAACGCCACCATCCCGCCGCAGACCAATATCAGCGCCGCCGCCACACCCATGAACGGCCGCAGCATGCTGAGCCTGCTGCGCCGCGTCAGCCGCCTGAACTGCCTCCGCCGCCACGAACACCACAACGGAAATAGCCGAAGTTCGTTCATCACACGTCCCTGCCCTCGCCTACAAGAGCTGAATCGCGCTGACGACCAACACGTTACGCAGCGACACACCGCCAACCGCAGTTCCCGTTATCGCCAAAAGGACTCGGCCGCAGTAAGACCCTGTAGGAACGTCTCGAAGTCGGACGCCAGGGTCAGTGAGCTCTCCCGGTCCGCATCGAAGAACGCCACCGACGGTTCGCCCTGAGGCCCACAGCTCCGGTAGTCGAGCCCGACCCACCAATGCCCGTTGCCAGCGAGCAGGACGATCGGAGTGGGAAGACCCCACTCCGCCACCAGATACGGCGTATCCAGCATGGACACGAAGGCATCAGCGGGGCTGATACCCATAACGACATCGAATGGCGCGTAGCGGTCACCGCCCGGTGTGTGCGGAGGGAAGGGGAATGCATTCCGCTGTTTGGCGACGGTCCCACCGTTCTGCACTCGCAAGAGCCGCACCAGCGAGGCAGGCAACGTAACCCCAAACCGATCCTCGGCTTCCCGAATCGCTTCGTCCGTCAGCGGAGGGAAGACCCCGTAGTCGGAATCACCCCAGAACGATGCCATCACCTGATCCAATGTCGCCATGGCGCGCATCTTACGAAGGATCTCGCTTTGCCAGTGAGCTCAGCCGCGGTGTTACTCGCGATGCCAGCGTTCGACTACTGCGACCATCTCCTGGCTGAGGTAGTCGAGGTATCGGCCTATTCCGTCCAGGCGGGCGCCCGCTGGGGTTGTCGGGCCGAGGATTTCGGTGGCGCGGCGGAGGGCGTGGACTCGTACTTCGGTGACACGGGCCAGGTTCAGGGTGGTGCGGTACCAGGTGTCGTCGTCGATGTAGTAGCGGTCGCGGCGTCGGGAATCGCGTTCTCGGCGAACGAGGTCCCGTTGCTCCAGGGCGCGGATGGCGGTGGAGATGGAGGCCGGACTTACCTCGAGCAGGCTTACCAGTTCGGCGGCGGTGCGGCTGCCGGAGTCGGTGAGATGTAGGCAAGTCATTATCCGGGCTTGCATGCGGGGCATGCCGTCGTTGACGAACAGCTCGGTGAAGTAGGCGGCGAAATCGCGCAGCGCATCGTTGTCGACCGCGAATCCCGTTGCGGCAGGCTGTTGCATCGTCACCGCTGTGCTTCGTCGGGCGCGCACGGCGGTGGCTCGGTGCGCGCGGTCGGCGCGATAGCGACCGGGTCCGCCGTTGCGTGTTACTTCACGGCTGATCGTCGATGCCGGTCGTTCGAGTTGGGCTGCGATCTGGGTGTATCCAAGCCCATCGGCGAGTCCGGCCGCGATGCATTCCCGTTCGTGCAGCGTGAGCCTGCCTCCTGGCATCGGTGCAGTCTTCCTTCAGGTACATCTGGTGGTGTCGGGATGCGTTCAGCGACAGCTCATTGCATGCCACGTGCCTGGCGTTTGCGTTCGACGGCAAGGCCATTGCACAGGCGAAACCGAATATACCTGCGGTAATGCAGATTCGGCGCACACTCTCTGTTGAGTGATCCCTGAACGCAACCTAGCGTTCGGTCCATAGTGAAACTCGTGCGCCAGTGAGGAAACCGATGACCGAGCCGCTGACCACCATTGCCTCGTTACCGACCACCCGCCCGGTGGGCTGCCCCTTCGATCCACCCGTCGAGCTGGCACAGATTCGTGAGCGAAATCCGCTGACCCGCATGGTATTTCCGGACGGACATCACGGCTGGCTGGCGACCGGGCATGCCACGGTGCGCGCCATCCTGGCCGATCCGCGCTTCAGTGCGCGAACCGAGCTCATGCACTCCGCGGTAGTGGATCTCGGCCCGTTGCCCTCGGCATCGCCCGGCGCCTTCCTCCACCTCGACGCCCCGGAGCACACCCGCTATCGAAAGCTGTTGGCCGGTAAGTTCACCGTCCGGCGGATGCGGCTGCTCACTGAACGGGTAGCGCAGATCAGCACTCGCTATCTCGACACCATGGCACGAACTGGCGGTCCGGTGGATCTGGTGACGTCGTTCGCCCATCCGGTTCCGGCGCTGACGATCTGTGAATTGCTCGGTGTGCCCGAAGCCGACAGGGATCGGTTCCAGAGCCTGGTGGCCGACCTGGTCGCCAAGCTCAACGATCTGGATGCGCTGCCGGATGAGCGCCTCGAACGGAGCGCGACCTCATTCGAAGAGGCACAGGAGTACATGCGGGACCTGCTCGCCGCCAAACGAGCCGAACCGACCGACGACCTGCTCAGCGATTTGACCAGCACCGATCTCGCGGACGTCGAACTCGCCGGAGTGGCTGTGCTGCTGCTGATCGGCGGGTTCGACACCACCGCGAATATGTTGGCACTGGGCACTTTTGCGCTGCTGAGCCATCCGGAGCAGATCGCCGCGTTGCATGCCGATCCCGATCGGGCAGTAGAGGAACTCGTGCGCTACCTGACCGTCGCCCACACTGCCACTCGCGCTGCCTTGGCGGATGTCGAACTTGCCGGGCAGGTGATCGAAGCCGGTGAGACGGTGGCACTTTCGCTACAGGCCGCCAATCGCGATTCAACGGCATTCGATCATCCAGACACCCTCGACCTACGGCGCAACGCGTTCGGACACCTGGGTTTCGGACACGGCATCCATCAGTGCCTCGGCCAGCAGCTGGCCCGAGTCGAGCTGCGCATCGCCCTGCCCGCCTTGCTATCCCGGTTCCCAACCCTGCGTCTCGCAGTGCCTGCGGACGAGGTCCGGATGCGCCCGGACACCATCGGTGTCTATGGCGTGCAACGGCTTCCGGTCACCTGGTAGGAATGACGAAATGACGAACCGCTGGGTTGGCGTGACCATCGACTGCGTCGATGTGGAACGGATCGCGGGCTTCTGGAGCGCCCTGCTGGACCGCCCGCAGGGACCGTCCCAGCCCGGCTGGATCTATCTCGGCCAGCCCGGCGATCCGCAGCCGCGCCTCGTGTTCCAACCGGTGACCGACCCGAAGCAGGGCAAGGTCCGCCTGCACCTCGACATCGCGGTCGACGACATCGACCAGGGCATCGCACAGGTCATCGCCCTCGGCGGCCGGCACACCGGAGAACGGCACGACTACGACGAGGGCGTGGTCGTCGTGATGGCCGATCCCGAAGCACATGAATTCTGCCTGGTCCAGTACTACTGACCCGGTCGACCAAATTGCCGTTGCTCGGTGGATTGCGGCTGGTGTAGCGTCCTGGCCGTGCAGCGCGCTCAGTTCATCACGACGCCGGACGACGTCCCGGCGCGCTGAACCCTGTTCTGAGCAAAGCCCCGGGCGGATGCCCGGGGCTTTGCCATGTGGTCATCCGCCCTCTACCAGGAGGAGACCCACATGTACGACCATCGGAAGCTGGGCCGGGAGCTCGGCTTGTTCGATACCGACCCGCTGATCGGGGCTGGATTGCCATATTGGCTGCCCGACGGCGCGATCGTTCGGCACAGTCTCGAGGAGTACATTCGCAACGCGGAACGTCGCGCCGGGTACCAGCACGTGTACTCACCGGTGCTCGGCAAACGGGAACTGTACGAGATATCCGGGCACTGGGCGCATTACGACGATGACATGTATCCGCCGATGGATATCGGTGGCGAGCAGGTGGTGCTGCGTCCCAGCCTATGCCCGCACCACGCCGTGATGTATCGGTCTCGCTCGCACAGTTATCGCGAACTTCCGTTGCGGATGGCGGAGCTCGGCGGGATGTACCGTTCCGAATTGTCTGGCGTGCTGGGCGGTTTGACCAGAGTGCGGTGCATCCAGCTCAACGACGCGCATATTTTCTGCACCCTCGACCAGGTCGCGGACGAGGCCGCCAGCGCACTCGCGCTGATCGGCTCCGCGTACCAGGCGATGGGTATCAGCAACGCGCGCTACCGCCTGTCGCTGCCGGGTGCGAGCGGCAAATACGTTGCGTCACAGGATATGTGGCAGCGCGCCAGCAAGATCCTGAGCGAGGTGCTCGACGGGGCGGGGGTGCCCTACGAGGCCGTCGAGGGTGAGGCTGCGTTCTACGGCCCGAAGATCGACGTCCAAGTGACCGATCACGCAGGCCGTGAATCGACCTTGTCCACCGTTCAGGTCGACTTCTATCAACCGGAGCAGTTCGACCTGAACTACATCGGTGCCGACGGTGCAAAGCATCGGCCGGTCATGGTGCACCGCAGCATTATCGGGAGCATCGAGCGAGCGGTCGCCCAGCTGATCGAACAGCACGGCGGTGCGTTCCCCGCCTGGCTGGCCCCGGTTCAGGTGGCGGTGCTGCCGATATCCGCGGCCGAGGAAGCTGCTGCCGCTGAACTACGCGACCGTTGCCTCAATGCGGGTCTGCGCGTGCGGGTTTTGGACGCGGAGTCCGGGAGTCTGTCTGCGCGAGTACGGGAAACCCGGCTGATGCCTTACCAATTCATTCTCGGGCCAGCCGAGATCGCGAATGGAGACGTGGCCGTGCGGCTGCGCGACGGACGTCGTCTACCTGCTCAGCCTGCCGACAATGCGATCGCGCAAATCCGTGCACTGATCGAGGGCCACGACACTCGTTTGTGGATCGACTGACCCACGCGATGACCCCGGCAGTCGGGGCCCCGGAGGATTACGGTGGCAACTGTGCAGATTGCCATTGTGCTCTACCCGGGGATGACCGCTCTCGACGCGATCGGGCCGTACGAGGTCCTGCGGTGGATCCCGGACTCGCGAATCCGCTTCGTCGGGCACGAGATCGGCCCGGTCATCGTCGACAGCGGTGTGCTCACCGTCGGCGTGACGCACACCTTCGACGAGACCCCGTCGCCCGACATCGTGTTGGTGCCCGGCGGCATGCCGCTGGCGGTGGCCGCCGACGCCACCTTGCATGCGTGGCTCCGCAAGGTCGACCAGACCACGACGTGGACCACCTCGGTTTGCAGCGGGGCGACCGTGCTCGCCGCCGCGGGCCTGCTCGACGGCAGGTCCGCGACCACGCACTGGATGGCGCAATCGGGTTTGGCGGCGCTCGGCGCGAAACCGATGCGGGATCAGCGCGTCGTCCAGGACGGGAAGTACGTGACGGCGGCCGGGGTGTCCGCGGGGATCGACATGGCGCTGTGGCTCCTCGGCGAGATCGCGGGCAAGGAGCGGGCAGAGGCAGCCCAGCTGCTGATCGAGTACGACCCCCAACCACCGTACGACGCAGGCCATCCGAGCAAGGTCTCCGATGCGTTCCGCCGCAAAGTGATGGTGGAGATGGCCCGCGTCGGTGTCGACGGCGCAGACGCTGGGATGCTCGCCAGAGAAACCGTCGCGGTGCCGAAACTGGCGTGGCAGCAGACGATCAGGCGGATCCGGGCTCGTTGGGGTAAGTAGCCTGCGGATCGTCGGTGAGATAGGAGCGGAACTCCTCTTTGCGGTCGTCGACGTTTTCCGCCAGCCAGGCGGCCGCTTCCTCGTAGGGCATCGGCTTGCCCGTGTCGTCCAGGACGACGAGTTCTGCCAAGTGGCGTAAATCTTCCGCAGCAGGCGAGGTGTTGTCTGCCTCGCTCGTCGGCTCCTCGGGCAATTCCTGTTTCGTCATGTTCGCCTCCGGATAGTGTTCGGGCGCGGCTGTCGGAAATGATTCTGGCACTTGGCGACCCGGTCCGAAGCGGCTGGCTCGAGCGCCTTATTCGGCTGGGGGAGTGGCTGTTTCGTGCACCGAGCGCCACAGGTACCCGTGGTCGGTGTTGAGCAGTATCGCGGTGACCAAACGGCGGCTGCGGACCTCACCCTGCTGGTTCTCGGCGGTGAAGCGCGCGGTGAGGATGCTGCCGCTCTGTGCGATCTCCTGGATGTCGGTGATCTCGATGTTGAACCCCGGCTGCGCATTTCGTGCCGACCACACGCCGGCCAGCAGTGTGTCCCGATCGATGACCTGCCCGGTCGTGGTGACCGAGGAGAACTCGTCGTGCAGCGCATTGGCGAATCGGTCGAACACTTTGGGTGGAGCGTTCGAACCCATCCACTCGGCCAGGTCCGAGTGCAGGGCCTCGATCACATCGGCCAGGTCGGGGTGTGCAGGCATAGCGGCAATCTCGGTCTCGGTCGGCGTAGTCGGCCCGTGCCGAAGATCATATCCAGCACGGGCCCAACATCCTCACGAGACGGTCTGACGGGCATCACACCGTCACGGTCAGTCACGCACGTAGTAGTGGCCGAGAGTGTCGTCGTAACGGCCGACGGGTCGGCAACAGCGGCGGAAACCGGCGCCCGGAACCACAGGGACACGGGTCTTTACCACCGAGTTTCTCGACGAGCTCGGTATCGTCGCCGACCGTGCGAGTGCCCCGCTTGACCTTGGTCTCGCTAAGGGAACCCCTTGCGGCGCTTACTGGTTCGTTCGAAACGAAGCTTGGAACTTGTCGTATTGCATGATGGCCTCCTTGATCGACCGGATGGAACGCGCGACGGTAACACCCGATCCATGCACTAGGCACGCCCTTTTCTTTACCGAAGCCAACCGAGGCGGTCCGGCCATAAGATGAGCGCCTGTGGGCTTGCCGCGGACGGGCCGAGTCCGCGGCAAGCCAACTCGCCTGCGGAATATCAGGTGGTGCAGTTCTTTTGGGCGTCGGTGCGGACCTTGCGGCCGGTGAACTCCTCGAGGATGGAGATGTTCTCGGGGGCGTAATTCTTCTCGGTGATCTTGTCAGCGTTCGGGCCGCCGAGCTTGCCGGTGTATGGGGCGGACTTCTCCAACCAGTAAGCGGTGCGCAGGAATTGGGTCAGCACCAGGTCGCGCAGCTTGGGCTCGGCTTTGATCTTGGCCCAGTAGTCGGGGTGCTTAGTCTTGGCCACGCGCAAGTACAGCAGCAGGTAGCGGAGATTGGTCGCGGCGATGTCCCTGGCATTGCTGGCGCCGATGCCCTTGATGTATTCCTGCACCACGGTCACCGCGGGCAGGCCGGTGAGCCCGGCGTTCAATTCCGCTGTCACGCCTTGCAGGTGATAGTCGCCCTGCTCGCGGTCGCGCAGGTAGATGCCGTCCATGTCGTCGCTGAGCTTGTCCTTGATCAACGGCAGGATTTCCTTGCGCGGGAAACCGCCGTACAGCGGGATGTTCGTCATCTGCTGGGTGGCATTGATCCACGACGCGGTGTACTTGTCCCACTCGGTGCGCGCCCCGTCGAGGTCCCACATGTGGGTTTCCTCGTGGATCGCCACCATCATCGACTCGGCGAACGCCTCGAAACTGCTCGTTTCCACGAACTGATTCCAGTACTGGTCCTTGGCCTGGGCGATCGCCAGTTTCTCCCCGCTCGGCCAGCGACGCTTGTACATGGCCTGCAGGGTCGGCATCCAATTCGACCGGTTGAAGCGCGCTTTGAGGTCGCTGATATCGGCCGTCGGGTTGGACGGTTCTTCGTAACAGAAGGGCGCGGCAGCCACGGGGTCTGCTGCCTGACCGGGGGCCGCCACCGCCACTGAGCCGGGTCCGAGCGACAGGACTAAGCAGGCGGTGACTACGGGTAAAAGACGTTTGCGGTTCATGGTTGATCTCGCTTCGGGGGAACGTACCGGGCAGGGTGCTGAACAGTCAGACGAACCCATTACTACCGGCGCCGGGGACTTTCCCATTTGCTCGCCGCGAGCGGTCGCCGAAGGATATGGCCGAACGAGAACTGTTGTGCGAGAGGATGTCCCAGTCGACGGCCGCGGGGTCCGCCGCCATTTTCTGAACAACTGTCTGAATAGTGACATGAAAGAGATAGGCCGTATCTCCCCAGTGGAAGTGGGGAGAATTGGGGCAATATCAGTTGAAATTTGCACTGCCGGTGCAGGCTTGCCCATCTTCGGTCGAGCGGTACGGTGGCTTGGTGAATTTCGCAGAAGGGGGCTCGGTGATAGATCAGCGTCCACTGACCGGCTGGAGCCGGACGGCGTCGACTGTTGCGCGGGTGTTGTCCACGCCTGATATCGACCAGGTCGCGCGGCACGTTCGCGAGGCGGGGCCACGCGGGGTGATCGCGCGCGGGCTCGGCCGCAGTTACGGCGATCCGGCGCAGAACGGTGGTGGTCTCGTCGTCGATATGACGGTGCTCGACCGCGTGCACAGCATCGATCCGGATAGCGGGGTGGTCGATGTCGACGCGGGGGTGAGTCTCGACGCGCTGATGCGGGCCGTGCTACCGAGTGGTCTATGGGTTCCGGTGTTGCCCGGTACCAGGCAGGTGACGGTGGGCGGGGCGATCGCCTCCAATATCCATGGCAAGAACCATCATTCGCACGGCAGTTTCGGCAATCACGTGTTGTCGATGGAGCTGTTGACCGCCGACGGATCGGTGCGCACCATCGCACCGGAAGGCGCTGACGCGGAACTGTTTTGGGCAACGGTCGGTGGAATGGGGCTGACCGGCATCATTGCTCGGGCCCGCGTACGGATGAAGCACACCGAGACCGCGTATTTCATCGTGGACAACGATCGCACCGACAACCTCGACGAGACCATGGAACTGCTGACCGGTGGTTCGGACGAGGGCTACGAGTACTCGATGTCGGTGCCCGACACGATCAGCACCGGCGCGAAAGTTGGCCGCGCCGCATTCAGCCGAGGATCACTGGCCAA
The DNA here is from genome assembly GCF_050955855.1 of Nocardia sp. CA-128927. NCBI lineage: Bacteria > Bacillati > Actinomycetota > Actinomycetes > Mycobacteriales > Nocardiaceae > Nocardia > Nocardia sp. CA-128927. The sequence goes on from NZ_CP192087.1 coordinate 3,953,273, forward strand.
GCTCGACCAGCTGCCGGTCAAATTGCGGCGGGATCCACTGAAATTCGATGCGCCGCAACTGTTTACCGTGCCGGATATCTTTCCGAACGGGATGGTCAACAACGTGACATCCCGAATCGCCGCCGAGGCGGCGTACCGGGTGTATCCGCAGAAAGCACGCGGCCGGATCCAGAACCTGACGCAGTTCTATCACCCGCTGGATCTGCTCGGCGAGTGGAACCGCGCCTACGGTCGCCGCGGTTTCATGCGGTACCAGTTCTCGATGCCGTTCGGCGCCGAGGAACAACTCGCCGACACGGTGCGAGCGATCGCGCACTCGGGCCATCGATCGTTCTTGAACGTCTTCAAGCGCATGGGTCCCGGCAACCAGGCTCCGTTGTCCTGGCCGCATCCCGGATTCATGCTCAGCCTCGACTTCCCGCTCAAGCCGGGACTCGGCGAGTTCTGCGCCGAACTCGATCAGCGTGTACTGGCCGCGGGCGGACGGCTGTACTTCGCGAAGGATTCCCGCACGACACCGGAAATGGTCCGCGCGATGTATCCGCGGCTGGACGAATGGCGCCGAGTCCGCGACGCCGTCGACCCGGAGCGAGTGTTCGTCTCCGACTTGGCCCGTCGGCTGCGCCTCGTCAGCGACGAGTTCGCCGTCAGCCGTTGACCCCTGCGCCGGGCGAGCGGAACGCATACCGCTCGCCCGGCCGCGGTCACGCCCCCGAATTCCGAACCAGCGCTAGCCGATCGCGTGCTCTTCGACGGGCGCGCTCAGGTTCGTGCCGTTGAGATCCAGGTACAGCGAGCGCTCGGTGATCGACAGCGTCGCGGTGTTGCGCCGGTCGATCGCGGCGACGGCGGCATCGATGAAGTCGCGATCGAAGCTGTAGAGCGGGATGGCTTCGGCGCGATGGATGCGCTTGCCCGCGAGCTGAGCCAGCACCTTGGCCGGGTCGCGGTGGGTGTAGATGGCGGCGCGTCCGGCCAGCTTGCTACCCCGGTGCAGGCGTTCGGCGTCGGGCGCGCCGACCTCGATCCAGGCGGTCAGCCGCCCGGTGAGATCGCGCACCAGCACCGCGGGCTCGTCGGTGGACGAGATGCCACCCTCGCTGAAGGCGATGCCCTCCTGGTACTCCAGGCAGTAGGCCAGCAGTCGGGTCACCATGAACTCGGCGGTCTCGGACGGGTGGCGCGCTATCCGCAACTCCAGATCCTGGTACACGTCGCGGTCGACGTCGGCCAGTTGGACGGCGAAGTTGTGCAGTGTTGCGGGAAGGGCCATAGGTCCAGGAGCTTAGGTGAACGTCGCTGGTGGTCCGCCGGGCGGCGTCAGGGGATGAACCTCGTGTCCGGGTAGCGCGGATTGTTCCCGTCGAACAGGTCGGTGGCGAGGTGTTTCAGGTGCAGGTCGAAGTACGCCGCGATGTAGTCCTGCTGTGCGCTCACCGAACGGGCCGGGTGGATCGTGCCGACGATGCTTTGCCGCACCTCCTCGGTCAGCAGGCTGGCACACTGCGGCACCGCGACCTGGAGATCGGTGAAGCTCATGTGGGCGGCGGCGTCGAAGTGCAGGTCCCGTTTCCACGCCTGCTGATTGGTCCAGAACTGGCCCCAGCTCGTGTCGAAGTCGGCCGGGTGCGAGTGCTCGAACTTGCGCCCGGTCTCCGGATCCACGCCGTCGGCACCCACCAGCATGAACGGACGGTCCACGCCGTGCTGCACGATCTCGCCGACCTTACCGACGCTCATGCCGCCGTCGAAATTGATGCCCGCGCCGATGCGCTGGTCCTGATACATCGCCTCGCCCGCCGCGTAGCCGCCCAGCGAATGGCCGAACATGCCGACCTTCGACAGGTCCAGCGCGCCCGGCAATCCCGTGGGGAGCGTGCGATTTTCGGCGTCCGGGTTCTCGCCGAGGTTCAGGCGGGTCAGCTGGTCGAGCACGAACCTGGTGTCGGCGACGCGGGCGTCGACCGAGGTCGCGAGGTACGCCGTATCCGGGCTGGCATCGCGGGTGACCACGCGTCCGCCGGGGAACTCGACCACGCTCGCGTCGTAGGTATGGGAGATAGACACGACGACATAGCCGTGACTGGCCAGGTCGTCGGTGCGGACCGAGTTGAGCTCGCGTTCCACCCCGAAACCGTGCGAGAACAGCACGACCGGCCAGGCACCGGCGGTGCGGTCCACCTCGACCGAGGTGCTCGCCTGGCGTTTGGTGCCCGCCCAGTCGATCGTGCCCGGTTTCAGGCCGTTCTCGGGCGAACCGGCCGTGCGCTGGTCGACGGCGGCCGCCACGCCCGGCGACATCCAGGCGGCGCGTTCACCGGTGCGTTGCGCGGGATAGGTCACGGTGACCATCAGCTCCCGCTTGTCGGCCGGATGCCACGGGTCCGGCCGTGTGTCCACCAGATGCAGGTCGGTCGTGCCGACCGGATAGCGCCCGCTCAGCGGCGGCAAGGTGATCTTCGCAGTGGCCGTTGTGGTCGGCTCGGGCGCGTTCTGCTCGCACGCGGTGAGCAGGACGGTCGCGGCCATGCCGGCGGTCAGCGCCAGCGCGCAGCTGCGCAATGTGATCACTTCGGTGGTCCTCCTCGACGTTCGGCTCGACGTCATGATGGCAAAGGTCGCGTCGCGAGCGCGTCAGCCCGTCGGACGAGGCGGGGTACCCCGAGATGCGTAGGGGACTACCCCGAGAGGACCAGGTCAGTACTCCTCGGGGCGCTAACCGCCGGTCGTCCTCCTAGACTGTCGATCGAGAGCGGAAAGGACCACTGATGAAGCGAAACCTGAACTGCCCCTGCGGAGAAGCCATCGTCGGCATCGACGAGGACGATCTTGTGGAGAAGACGAAGGCCCACCTGGCCGAGAATCATCCGGGCCACGACTACTCGCGCGACGAGATCCTGTTCATCGCTTACTGATTCGTGAAGCGGCTCGGCTCCGGCAAGATCACCTGGTCCGGCAGGCACAGGCCGGCCGAGCGGGTGGTCGGTGCCGGGCCGGTGCCGGGGGTGAACGTCCACTGGGCGATCGGTCCCGCTGCCTTCCAGCGCAGGGCACCCGCCGCGTCCGAGACCACCTCGTACACCGACTCGCTGCCGCCGATGAGCTGGGTACCGACGCAGTAGTCGTTGTACTCGGTGCCCGGCTGCTGCGCGCCGGCACTGAAGTTGCCCGCGGGCGCGGTCAGGGCGCCCGGACTGGCGACGGTGCTCGGTGTGCGGACGGCCGCACCCTGAAGCCACCGCGGTGCGCCGAGTTGGTCTGTCGCACAGGTGAATGCGCGGCCACCTGCCGTGACTGTAGTGCCTTGTGCATGGCCGGTGCCTGCCCACAGGCAATCTCCGGCGGGTGTGGCGCTAGCGCTGCCGGTCGTCGCGCCGACGAGGCCTGCGGCGGCGACCGTGGCTGCGGCGAGGGCCAGTCCGGCGCGCAGGCGCGGCCGGGGGACGGTGGAAAGCGCGCGGGGCGCGTCGTTGGTGGCTGAATCGGGTTCGACGTTGAGCATGTCTCGACCGTATGAATCGGTAACCCGATCGAGCATCCCGCCGCAGGGCTATTTGCTCGGAATACCGTGGTGCTAGGGGTGATTCCGCAGCATTCTGTATAGCTGACTCAGGGTTTCGGCACCGGTAGCGAGAGTGCTTGCGTGGATTGGATTCGGTCGCACCCACTTTGGCGCGCGGCGGGCGCAGTGCGTGGCCGATACGGCTCGGATAGTGCGACCAGGCCTCGTCGCGTGTCCGATCAGGCCAGCAATGTGTTGTGTCACAAGGACGCCGACTCCATGCTCGCCGGTAGCGCTGCCGGAATCCAGCTAGACGGCGGCGAACGGACCCCCGACACTTTTTTCGGTGGCCGCTACCGGATATCACCGAAACATGTTCTGCTGTATGGACTCTCGAAGGGTGAGCTAACCCGGGGTTTTTCGTTGGTCGCGCTGCTGGGTGGGAGGTCCGATGATAGGATGGGTCGGAACTGAGGGATGTTCGGGCAGATGAGTTCCTCGGATCAAATCGTTTGGAAGAAGGCGGAACACGCCTGCTTCTTCGTGTGCGAGAGGGGACTTGAACACGAACGCGCGATTGGTGTGCCTGAGGCACGTGGGATAGGTACAGCGGTTATTCCTTCGGTCGGAATACCGTCGTTTTGTTGCGCCCTTATTCAAATGGTGCAGGTTTCTATTTATTGTCATCGCGGTGGCCAGGGTGGTCATCGTGTTCGGAAGCTTTGTCCCGCCTTATATCTTGGCGAACAAGCATGTCCGCAGTAGCCTTCGCGGCCGATGCGGAAGTCCAACTCTCAAGCGTATGCACGCTGACTGCGGTTTCGGGCTGGAACTGGTAGTTTCCGAAATGTTTCCGAAAGGTGGGCGGGGGGATCTTCGGGTTAACACCATTCACAAATAACGCCATGAATCAAGCTGGCGATCCGCAGATTGCGAATGCAGGACCGTTTCGACACCGTATCGTTGCCGGAACTCTGCCAATGTGAAATATTGCTGTCCGCGCTAGTTAGTCACTGCTGACCCGGCACAGCGCCGTGCCTACCGCATCGATACGTCCCGCTTGTTGTGGTGGTTCGGATCGGTACTGGCAGCGGGGCGAAGTGTGCTACGGAATGATCTCGGCTTCGACGCAGGAGTACCGCCGTGAGTGAACACAGGTTGAACGTGGAAGACGATGCGAGAGTCGGAGTTGCCGACGTAGTCATCGAGATTCCTATCGAGTCGATAGACATCAGCGGCGCACTGCGCGTGCGTGCTGAGGACTCGGCGCATACGCAGGTGCTAGCGACGACGGAGGCGGAACTTCCGCCGATCCTGGTGCATCGAGAAACCATGCGGCTGATCGACGGTGTACACCGTCTGAAGGCCGCGAAATTGAAGGGGGACAACGTCATCCGGGCACAGTTCTTCGACGGCACCGAGGAAGAGGCATTCGTGCTCGCGGTACAGGCCAACATCGCGCACGGCCTGCCACTGTCGATTCTCGATCGCAAAGCCGCCTCGCTGCGCATCATGCGGATGTACCCGCTGTGGTCGGACCGCAAGGTCGCCGAAGTGGCCGGGCTGGACCACAAGACGGTCGGTGCGGTGCGCAGGCAGTCGTCTGGGGATGTTCCCCAGACGAGGCACCGACTAGGGCGCGACGGCCGGATGCGCCGAGTGCGCCGCCCGGACGTCGAACACCAGCGCCGGAAAAAGCCCTGCGACGGCTCCGACGGCGCACCGCTCGCGCCCGATCCCACACCACCCGAGCGGGTTTGCCCCTCCTCGGTATTGCAGAGCCTGCGCCGCGATCCATCGCTGCGGCTCACCGAAACCGGGCGCACGGTACTGCGCTGGCTCGACGCCAGCCCGCGCACGCCGACGCAGTCGCTCGATCTGGCCGACCGCATCCCGGAACACTGTTTGAACCTCGTGCTCGATATGGCACGACAGAACGCGGCCAACTGGCAGGACTTCGCAACGCGAATCGGCGATCGGCTGCAGAGTAAATGATGGCGGATTTTACCTCGCGATACGGTGCGTGACTTGCGAATCGAACTTTGTACGCAGGTTGCGCGTCGGCGAGCCTTCGGTGCCGCGATCCACCTCGCAGACGCCGGCATTACCGGCGTCGGCGCTATTCGAGACGGAGCAGATTGCTCTCCGGACCGAGTTGATTGCGGCACCGAAGGTCCGTCGGAGGACATCGTCGCGCGGCGGTGTCATCATGGCGCCAGTCCGTCTCGGCGGCTTGATCTTTCGTCGCACTTGCGCCGAAAGTGCTGCTGCCCGAGCGCAAGTGCGGGACACTTCGCCGAATTACGGTTCAGGCAACTTAATTAAGTCGTAATACAAACTCCCCAGTACGTCCCCAGTCGAAAATGACGCCCACGGTGTGGTTCTACTTGAATATGAAATACCCACATCGAAGGGCGGCTCGCTTCACCGCTACCGTGGTGTTCGTTTTAGCGGCAACGGTTTTCACGACCAGCTCCGGTGCGCTTGCCCAGCCCTCGTCAACCCCAACGCCGACTACCCCTTCGACATCGCCGACGACCTCATCGTCGCCGTCGACCGAATCAATCCCGTCGACCGATTCGACGACCACTACCGAATCGACGACGTTCTCGCCGACAACGACCGAGCCGACGACCTCAGCTCCGACCACCCCGCCGTCGCCGTCCACCGATCCAACGACGTTGTCGCCCACCACCTCGCCGTCGCCGACGACCACGTCATCCCCGACTACCGTGCCGACGACCACCCCGCCGACGACCACCAAGCCGGGCATCTTCGAACTCCCCTCCCTGCCGAGGAACATCTTCACCGAGCCTGACGGCATCGGTATGCAGGTGATCTTCAAGAACCCGCTGCCGATCCCAGCGGGCACCGCCGCCGAGGCCCCGGCCATCGCGCAGGCACAGGCGCAGACAGTCCAGCAGGTCTTCGGTGCGAACTCGGTAGGCAACCTCGTCGTCGACAAGGTGTCCCCGGCCGACCAAGGTTCCACAGTCCAGATGCGCCAGGAGATCGACTCGGTGCCGGTCTACGGTGCGACGGTGGCGGAGAAGCTGTCCGCCGACGGTTCGCTCGTCTCGGCCAGCGGTGCACTCTCCCAGCAGGCCAAGGGCAAGTACCCCGCAGGGGTGACAACGCCGCCCACCGCCGTGGCGGCCACCGCGCTGCGCGCACTGGCCGAGCAGACCAAGCAGTCACGCGACAAGTTCGCCGTCTCCGGGACGGTCGCCATGTGGTTCGACACGAAGCTGGCCGCCAAGAACTCGGCAGCGCCCAGTGTCGCGGTCCCCGCGTATCAGGTCTCGGTCAAAGGCGCTGCCGCGCAAGGTAAGCAGCCCGTGCAGTGGGTCGTGTTCATCGACGCCAACAACACCGGCCGCGTGCTCGGCGGCTGGAGTGGTCGCTGAATCTGCCGCCTAGCGGCACATCGGTTTACGGGGATCGGCCTGGTGGCTCTCAGCGGCCGGCCAGGTCGTTCCCCGGCAGAACCTGCAGATTGCCGAGTTGGCATTTCCTGCAGTCGAATACAGATCCGATCGGGCATCGATACGTTCGCGCGACCGAGCTCGCTCACCGGATCGCCTACCACAGAGGTTGTGCACCATGCGAATTCAAAGATGGTCAGACAGAGGCAATCCGATCCCGGCCGCGCTGAGAGCGCGGCCGGTCGCGGTGTCCGCGTTGGCTCTCGCGTTGAGCCTGACGGCCGGCGTTGCCGCGGTGGCCGCGGCGCCACCGGACGCGCCGAACGGGGCGGCCGCGAGCGCGGCCGATCCGACACCGGGCTCCGACGGTCTCGGTGACCCCTACTACCCGAAAGACGGCAACGGCGGCTACGACGCGACCCACTACGACGTCGCCGTCGACTACACCCCGTCGACGCACAACCTCAAAGGCAAGGCCACCATCACGGCCAAGGCCACCCAGAATCTGTCGGCCTTCAACCTCGACTACGCCGGTCCCGCAGTCAGTGCCGTCGCCGTCAACGGTCAGCCCGCGCAGTTCAAGAAGACCGGCGAGCACGAGCTCGTGGTGACCCCGAAGGCGGCACTGCCGCTGGGACAACCGTTCACGGTCATCGTCGACTACGCAGGCACGGTTCCCAACACCAACGGCAACGGCTGGACCTACTCACCGTCCGGTGGCGCCTTCGCGGCCGGCGAACCGCATTCGGCGACAACGTGGTACCCGCTCAACGACACCCCGCTGGACAAGGTCACCTTGACCGTGAAGGCCACCGTGCCGACCGGCTGGGATGTGGCGTCGAACGGCGTCCGCACGTCCGACGTGGCCGCCGGGACGGGCAAGCACACCGTCACCTGGGAGGCCAAGGATCCGATCATCGGGTATCTGTCGACGATCGCGATCGACAAGTTCACCCGCCTGAACCAGAAGGTCGGCAACACGTCGCTGGAGAGCTTCTTCGCCCCGGGCGGCGCCCAGCAGAAGAAGGATCTGGAGAAGAAGCTGCCCAGCGTGCTCGCCTTCGAGGAGCAGCTGTACGGCCCGTATCCGCTCGAAGCGGGCGGCGGCATCTATGTGGACACCGACCTGCAGTTCTCGCTCGAGACGCAGACCCGGCCGATCTACGCGCCGTGGACGGACCTGAACACGCTGATCCACGAGAACGCCCATCAGTGGTGGGGCGATTCGGTATCGGTGAAGGACTGGCGCGACGTCTGCCTGAACGAATGCTTCGCCAGCTACACCGCCGACATCCTGTACCCGGAACGGGTCGATCGCAAGAATGCCGACCAGATCTATCGTCGGGCCCTCGCCAGTGCCGATCAGCAGGGCGTCTGGTCGACGCCGCTCTACGATCCCGGCAAGGGCAAGGAATTCACCACCGTGTACACCCGCGGTCCGCTGTTCCTGCACGCACTGCGCCGCTACATCGGTGACGACGTATTCTTCACCGCCGTCAAGGATTTCGCGCAGGGCCACAAGCACGGCAACGCGTCGATTCCGGAGTTCCGTCAGTTCGTGCAGTCCCGCACCACCAAGAAGCTGGACGGCTTCTTCGATGCCTGGCTGAACGGCAAGAAGCGGCCTGCCAGTGAATACCTGTACCCGGGCAGCCTCAGCAACCAGGGTCTGCAGGGCGCTCCCGAGGAGCCGGGTACCGACGCGTGGCCGTTCGGTCGCGGGGACCGGAAATGACGTCCGTCGCTTCGATACAGGCACTGCCGCGGTCGATAAGGACCTTCGTCACGGCGGCCACTATCGCACCGTTCATTGTGGCCGCGCTGCATGCGGTACCGGACGACCGGATCTCCTCGCCTACGGGCTGTCCGCAGGGAGTGGTGTCGTGCGGGCCCGGCAGCTATGAGCCGCAGGGTGTGCAAGGGGTCAATGTGGGCACGGATACGCCGGTCGGGATCAAGGGTGTGTTCAAGAAGAAGCCTGTCTATCTAGTGGCTTGACGGTAGGTCGCACACGGTGGACCGCTGCGGGTTTCTCGCAACGGTCCACCGTCGTGCGGACCGGCCGGATTGACCGGCGGGCTACCGTGGGTGTTCGTCGACAGATCGTTCACCCGTGTTGGAGGCTTCTTGCGCACCCTCGCCCGCGTACTGCTCGTCCTGCTGGTTGTCGCCGGTGGCACGGCGTCGATGGTGCCCGCGGCAATCGGTGCGCCGAGCTCGGCGATCGATGATGCCACCGCGGCGAAGATCGATGCGTGGCTGGCAGTGGGGGCCGCTGCGCCCGGCGCGCAGAGCAAGGGCGAGTTGATCGAGCTGCTGTCGCGGCAGTTCCTCGGCACGCCGTACGGGGCGGACATGCTCGTCGGCTCGGCGACCCAGCCCGAACGACTCGTCGTCGACTTCCGGCGCGTGGATTGCTTCACCTACCTCGACTACGTCGAAGCGCTCAGCAGGTCCACCGATCGAGACCAGTTCATCGCGAACCTGATCAACACGCGATATGCCGGAGGCCGAGTCGATTTCCTCCAGCGCAAGCATTTCTTCAGCGACTGGGCGAACACACCGAGGGTCGCCGCCACCGATATCACCGGCGCGGTGAGTACTGCCGCCGTCACCGTCGCCAAGCACCTCAACGCGAAGGCGAACGGCGGGACGTATCTGCCCGGGCTGCCGGTGGTGGATCGCGACATCACCTACATTCCCAGTGCCAACGTGGACGACGGCGTCATCCGTGGACTCCGCACGGGCGACTACATCGGTGCGTACACCGATGAGCCGGGGTTGGACGTCACCCACGTCGGGATCTTCGTCATGACGCCGAACGGGCCGGTCTTCCGCAACGCGTCCTCACTGGTTGCGAACAACAAGGTGGTCGACTCGTCGTTCGCCGAGTACGTCGGGTCGGTCCCCGGCATCGTGGTGTACCGCCCGCAGTAGTTGTGCGCGCGACGAGTTTTCGGGGCCCGCTACCACCGGGCATGTGGTGGCTTTTCCGGCACTCGCGCCGGGCGGCCGTGACGAGGTCTGCTACGGGTCAGTGACCGGGTTGTCGGCATCGGGCGGTTCCAGTACCGCGCGTGCCCGGCGGGCGCTGTAGTGCGCCCAGATCGCGGCGAGGCCGGCTAGTACCGCGCCTGCGGTCCAGTAGTTCGTCATGTGGCCGCCGGAGATCTTGACGGATAGGCGGACCAAGACGAAACCGATCGCGATCATGATCAGGACGGTGGTTTCGAGTATCAGAACGTATCGCGGCGTCGGGGGTCGGCGCATCCAGGTCCTCCTGGCGGTGTGGGCGGTGAGTTCCTGGGGTCGAGGGTGCGTCGATTTAGCTGATGAATAGCTGATATTCGAAACCTAGCAAGGATTATGCAATCTGACAAGCTGTCTTACCGGATTTGAATTCCGATAGCGGCAGATCAGTTGGTCGGCATCGTCTTGCGCAGAAAGGCGATCAGCTCTGCCGTCGTCTCGACGGGACGCTCCAAATTGGGCAGGTGGGCCGCGTCTGCGAGTTCCAGGTGCCGGGCGTCGGCGAGTAGGTCGGGGAGCCTGGCGGCGAACTGGCGGAAGTCCGGCAGATCGTGTTCGCCGGAGATGGCCAGCACCGGTGCGGTGATCGCGGACAGGTCGAATGCGGCCTTGATCCGGCCGGGGGCGTCCGGGGCGGCCAGTTGGAGTTCGAAGGCGCGCCGCTGCATCTGGCGCACTGCCTCTCGCGTTTCCGTATTCGCGTTCGGGCCGAGCCACGTGTCGACATTGAGTTCCACCGCGGCCGCGATGTCTCCGGCTTCGAGCAGTGTGTCCTCATGTGCGTCGAACGCCTGTAGTTCAGCGCTCGGATTATGTTCCGGCACAGCGGAACACAGTAACGCCATAGCCGCCGTGCGGTGCGGCCAGCGGGCGGCGATCTCCAGACCGACCTTCCCGCCAAAGGATGCGGCGATGAGTACCGCTTGCCTGATGTCGTGCAGGTCCAGCAGGGCAAGGACGTCTTCGGCATCGTTGAACAGGTGCGGCGGCACCGGATTCTGGCCGAAACCCCGGAAATCGCAACGCAGCACGCGATATCCGGCATCGATGAGGGCGGTCCACTGCGGATCCCACATTCGCCGATCGCACACGCCCGCGTGCAACAGGACCACTGCCGGACCGTCACCTGCCACATCGTGGGGGAGCGTCATCACTCGGACGCTAGTCGGCGTCTATTGCACGCGCACCCGAATATCGGAGCGGTCCGCTTGTATGTCAGGGGATTTCCGTTGCGCTCGGTAGTCTCGCACGATGACCGACCAAGTTACCGGCGACGTGCACGGACCGATTCGGACGGAACGGGGACTGGAACGGCTGATCTTCTTCAGTGATGCGGTGGTGGCGATCGCCATTACGTTGATCGTGTTGCCTTTGGTCGACAGTGCGCGCGAGGTCGCGGCCACGTCTACGGCGAAGTTCTTGTCCGAGAACAGCTATGCGCTCACCGCGGCGCTGGTCAGCTTTGTGGTGATCAGTTCGTTCTGGCGTGAGCATCATCGTCTGTTCGAACGCGCGACGGGGTATACGCCGTTGCTCGTGCGGATCAACATGTTGTGGCTGCTCTGCATCGTTGCCTTGCCGCTCGCGACCGTTCTCGAGGTGTATTCCCATCGAGGTGACCGGCTTGCCATCGGTATCTACCTGGGGGCGATGATCGGTGCGATGTCGCTCAGTCGATTGGCGGAGTTGGTGCTCTACCGGGCGAAGCTGCTGGCGGACGCGGCGCAGGTGACGGGCACCGACATTGCGGTGCGCTGGATTTCGGTGGTGACGGTGTGCTTCGCGCTGGTGATCGCGATATCAGTGCCGCGTGTCGGACTGTGGTCGCTGTTGCTGTGGATAATCGCTGGGCCGGTCGAGCGACTCGTGCGGCCTCGGTCGAAACCGCACCAACCAGCTGAGTGACCGGGCGGGCCGGGCTCAACGGGACATGGTGGGGGCGACGTGTGAGAAGGGGCGTCACTGTGTCCCGTTGAGCATGAAGCGTCGTGGGGCGCTCGCGGTTACGGAGTGGGCGGTATCGGTGGCCGAGTGGTTGCGGTTGGTTGTGCTGGAACGGGTTTCGGGGCGGGTGGTTTCTGGTCAGGGGTTGGTGCTGCTGGCTGTTGCTTGGGCGCGGGAGCCGCAGGCGCGGTGGGTTGTTGTTTGGGCGCGGGTGCGGGTGCGGTTGGTGCAGCTGGTTGCTGTTTGGGGGCCGGGGCGGTGGGCGCAGCTGGTTGTTGCTGGGGTGCGGGTGCAGCTGGCGCGGTGGGTTGTTGCTTAGGTGCAGGTGCTGCTGGGGCCGATACGGGGGTAGTCGGGGTCGGTTGTTGCTTGGGGGCTGGCGCGGGTGAGGTTGGTGCGGGCGGTTGTTGGACTGGCGGGGTCCGGTTGGGAGTGGGCTGAGGGGCCGGGGGTTTCGACGTGGTTGTCGGGGCCGGGGTGCTCGGCTTCTCCGATTTGACTTCTGGTGTTGCGGTGGGTGTTTGGGGTGGTGGCTTCTGCTCGGTGGTCTTGGGGGCCGGAGCGACCGGCTGCTGGGTGGTGGGCGGCGGCGGCGTGGACAAGCTCGGCGCGACCGCGGGTGTCGGTGTCGTCGATGTTGTTGTCGGCGTTGGTGTGGTCGACGGCGCTGGTGTGGTGGTCGAGCTGGGTGGTGTTGTCGTGGTGGTGGTTTGGCTTGTCGGGGTCGGCAACGTGGTGGTCGGCACCGGGGTTGTCGAGGTCGGGAGGGGTGTGATCGGCACCGGGATGGTGGGCGGTTTCGGCAGTGCGGGCGGACAGAAGACGCCGCACGGGATCGGTGCCCGGCCGGGGATGTTGATCATCACCTGGATTCTCAGTTCCAGTGTGCCCGTGGGGCTCTGCGGTGTGGTCGTGGGCGCGTCCGGCGCGGGCGTGAGGCTCGGGTCGGTCGTCGTGTCCGGCGCGGGCGGGTCTGCCGGGGCGGCGGGATCGGCCGGATCGGCGAGGACGGCTGTTTCGCCCGCGCTCATGCTCGAGCCCGCGCCGTCCGGCATGCCACCGTCGGGGGTGCTGTCCGGAATGGGGGCGAGCTCGCCCTGTGGGGGAGCGCCGCCGGTCTTGTAGGCGTTGGACCAGCTGAGCACCTTCGACGCGTAGTCGAGCGAGTTGTTGTAGCGCAGGACGGCGCGCGTCTCCTGTTTCGGATCGCGCATATCCAGATCACCGGAGCACAGGTATTTGCCCGCGCCGAGCACGGCGTCGAAGATGTTGCTTGGATCGGTTTTACGGTCGCCGTTGCCGTCCGCGGCGTACAGGGTCCAGGTACCCGGCAGGAACTGCATCGGCCCGACGGCGCGCACGTAGTTGCCGTCGGCGGCCTTGATGATCTCGTTGCCGGGCAGGGTGCCGTCCAGTGCCGGGCCGTAGATGATGCCGCGGGTGTTGCCGTCGGCGTCGGTGCGTCCGTTGCCCGCGTGGTTGGACTCGATCTTCCCGATGCCGGCCAGCAGATGCCACGGCATCCCGCACTTGGGTGTCGAGGCCTCCAGGGACAACTCGGCGTTGCGATAGGCGGCGAGCGCGATCTCCGGAATGCCGCGGGTCGGCACGTCCGGCAGCGCGACATCGTGGATCGGCACCGTCCCGTCGGGTTCGATCTGTGGCGGATTCGCTTGCATGTTCAGCGGTTCGGTGGAGGTCGGAACCACGGTCGAGGTATTCGCCTGACCGGTAGGTGAACTCGCGGCCGCCAGCCAGCCCGCGGGGACGTTCGTGCGTCCCGTGGTGGACGCGGCGGACCCGGAAATCAACAGCCCGGCAAATACGAGCGCGGATGCGGCAATCGGACCTGATATTCGCATCGGGTCACCAATCCTTCGTCGGTGTCGACGGTGACCTGAGCGGTACCGCCACCATTTGTGAATTCCCCTCGCCGGCGAAAGTCTTCGTCGGGCACGGAAATCCATGCCGCGTTCACGAATCGTCCACCGCGACATCTATTTCCCGCTACTCGTTGCGTGCGACGCCGACCGTCACATCTCAACGAGCCCGAGAGCTGTTGTACAAGTGGATGTCTCATGAGAGCCGTTGTGCAACTCTATGTCTCAGTCAATGGACAGCCTGCTGACCGCCATGTCCCCGAACAACCGGCGCAAGCATCACACGAAAGGGCTCCCCGGAGATCCCCAGTAGAAGTGGGGAATTCGGTGCGGGCCTGTTACGACGTCGGCGCGTGATCGGTAAATCGGCGCATATCCCCAGTTGAGAAGGTCCCCACTCATATCTTGCGCGCTGATCCATACTTCTGGATGCCCCCTAAAGTTGTACCGGAGGTACGCTATGCGAAAGTTTCTATACCCCTTTGCATTCGGCGCAGTCGTGGCTCTGACCACGCTCGTGATGCCTGGTCAAACCGGTTACGCCGCCGATAACCAACAAGCGACCGAACGCGGTGTCACCGATATCGTGCCCATCCCCGTCGAAGCCAAGGCCGACCCCGGCGCGAACTTCAAACTGACCGCCGCGAGCGTGATCCGCGCCGAGCACCAGGCGAAGGGCGTCGCCGACTACCTCGGCGGGCTGCTCCGGCCCGCCACGGGTTTCCCGCTGCCGGTGGTCGATCGATATGACAAGGCCAAGCCGGGAATCACGCTGGAGCTCGGCGACGCGGGCAATCGCGTCGGCGACCAGGGCTACCAGCTCACCGTGGCCAAAAACGGGGTCACCCTGAAGGCGAACACCACCGACGGTCTGTTCGGCGGCGTGCAGTCGCTGCGGCAGCTGTTCCCGGCGGCGATCAACAAAACGTCGGTGCAGCACCAGGATTGGATCGTGTCCGGCGGCAAGGTGGTCGACTACCCGCGCTTCGGTCAGCGCGGCGCGATGCTCGACGTGGCCCGGCACTTCTTCAAGCCCGACCAGGTCAAGCGCTACATCGACCAGATCGCCCAGTACAAGGTGAACACCCTGCACCTGCACCTGACCGACGATCAGGGCTGGCGCATCGAGATCAAGAGCTGGCCGAAGCTGGCCGAGATCGGCGGGCTGACCGCGGTGGGCGGCGATCCTGGTGGCTACTACACCCAGGAGCAGTACAAGGACATCGTCAATTACGCGGCGTCCCGGCACATCACGGTGATTCCCGAGGTCGACATGCCCGGCCACACCAATGCCGCACAGGCGTCGTATGGCGAGCTGAACTGCGACGGCAAGCCGGTGCCGCCGCGCACCGACATCGAGGTGGGCTACAGCTCGCTGTGCATCGGCAGCCCGACCACCTACAAGTTCGTCGAGGACGTCATCCGCGAGCTGTCGGCGATGACCCCGGGCAAGTACATCGACATCGGCGGTGACGAGGCGCATTCCACCTCCCCAGCCGACTACAAGACCTTCTACGACAAGGTCACGCCGATGCTCGCCACCTACGACAAGAAGGCGACGGGCTGGCACAACATCGTCGTCACCAACCCGCCCACGTCGGCGATCCCGCAGTACTGGGATACCGCCAACACCAATGCCGATGTCGCGGCGGCGGCGAAGCGGGGCAACAAGATCCTGATGTCGCCGGCCAACAAGGCGTACCTGGATATGCAGTACAACAAGGATTCACCACTCGGTCTGCACTGGGCGGGCTACGTCGAGGTGAAGGATTCCTACAACTGGGATCCGGCCACCTTCCTGCAGGGCGTTTCGGAGAAGCAGCTCGCCGGGGTCGAGGCGCCGCTGTGGTCGGAGACCCTGCGGACCAGCGCCGACATCGAGTACATGGCCTTCCCTCGGCTCGCGGGCATCGCCGAGATCGGCTGGTCGCCGCAGGCGACCCACAACTGGGACAAGTATCGGGTGCGGCTGGCCAAGCAGGGCCCGATCTGGACCGCGCAGGGCATCAATTTCTATCGCTCCCCGCAGGTGGACTGGAAATAGCTGACGCTGCGCAATAATCCGAAGGCCACTTCGGATATCGAATACCCATCGCAATTCGGTTCGGCCGAATAACAGGATCGTCCCCAAATACGATCCGGAAGGAGTCCGAGGTGTCGCCTTACAGAAGAACTCTTATCGCCAGCTTCGCGCTACTAACCGGGCTGGGGGCTTTCCTGACCCCGGTGACCGCAGTGGCCCAACCAGAGGCCGCCGCGGTCGACAGCGACGGTGACGGATTGTCCGACGCGTGGGAGACCAACGGATACGACGCCAACGGCGACGGGAAGATCGATGTCGATCTGCCCAAGATGGGCGCGAATCCGAAACACAAGGACATCTTCGTGGAGATGGACTACATGAACGGGCGTCTGCCAACCGCCGCGGCGCTCGACCGGGTCACCGGGGTATTCGCTGATGCCCCGGTGACCAACCCGGACGGCCGCAACGGGATCAACATTCATCTGGACGCGGGCAACGCCAGAGGCGCCAAATACGATCTCGGCGGCGGCAACCAGGTGCCCTACGACAGCAATCTGTCCCCGGTGGACGATCAGGTCGCCGCGATCAAACGAACCAACTTCGCCTCCGCTCGTGCTCGGATCTTCCACTACATGATCTGGGCCGACTCCTACGACAACGGTTGCAGCAGCGGCATTTCGCTGGGCATCCCGGCCGACACCTTCGTCGTCGCGCTGGGGCCGCAGTGCAACTGGAATCCGGGCGACAACGGAAACGTCGGCACGTTCATCCACGAGCTCGGGCACAACCTCGGCCTGAAACATGGTGGTACCGACCATGTCAACTACAAGCCGAACTACCTCAGCGTGATGAACTACAGCTTCCAGTTCTCGGGTGTACCGAAGACGGACGGCAGTTCGAATTTCGGTTACTCGAGCGTGAATCCTCCTGCACTGAACGAGAACTCGCTGCAAGAGCGTTCGGGACTCGGGGCGGTGGCCGCGGGGTGGAAGACGGAGTACTTCTGCCCGGACAACACCCGTAGGCGGACCACCGGATCGGCAGACCAGCCGATCGACTGGAACTGCAACGGGTCGATCCAGACCGGCACCATCCGGACCAGCGTCAACAACGACCGGAACTACACCACGCTGCAAGCCCAGAACAATTGGGCCTCAGTGGTATTCGACGGCGGCAACGTCGGTCCGGTCGGCGTCGAATCCCGGCAGCTGCCGGAGCGGTCGCCGGACGAACTGACGAAGGAAGAGTTCGACCGGCTGCAGTCGAGCCTGCACGAGTAGCGCTCAACAGCTGACAGAGATTCCCGGCGGTGCGAACTCCGAAGAGGTTGCACCGCCGGGAATTCTTGTGTCACAACGAAACTACCGGTGGTTGACCGTCTCGCGCCGGTCCGCCGTCCCGCGATTCTTCGCGAACATCGCGAGCACCGCGGTCAGCACCGCGCCGACCACACCGCCGCCCGCGACCTGACCGATGACCTGTCCGAGATCGAGGCCCGAACCGGTCGCCGCCTGGATGATCGCGCCGGTGACACCGCCACCGACCGCGCCCGCGGCGGTGTTGCCCGCCATGCCGAAACCTTTACCCGCACCGGCGATGTTCCCGCCGACCAATCCACCGAGTACGCCCAATAGCCATTCCATTGTCGTTCCTTTCCCGTGGTCGTTTGTTCCGGCTAGCCGCGAGTGCGCGGTGCGTCGCGGTGCATCTCATGTGCACCAGCGACAGTCGCCGTACCGCGCTGTGCGGCTCCGGCTCCGGCTCCGGCAGCGGTGGCTGCGGCGGTGGCATCGGCGCGCGGCGGCACGAAGCCCTTTCGATCGCCCGTCGTGGTCGCCGCCGAGGTCCGCGCGCTAGGCGCGACGGTTCCCCGCGTTGTCGAGTGGGTCGGATCCGACCGACGACGACCCAGCATTGCGAGCAGCCCCGCAACGACGGCCGTGATGGCCAGACCGATCGGGATGCCCCACCACCTGTTGATGCCCGAGCTGTTCGAGTCGTTGGTGGCGTTCACGTCGGGGTTCGGCACCGGATTCGGTACCGCGACGTCAGGGGAGTTCGCCCGGAATCCCGGTAGGGACGCGGCTAGCTCCGGCGGTAGCGTCGCTAGTCCGTCGCTGTCCGACCATTTGATCTCGGTGCCCGCCGGGCCCTCGAAGTTGGCCGTCGCGACGCCGTCCTGGACGGTCAGATCCGATCGGGGGTAACCGAAAGGTCCGGTGATTCCGCCACTTTCGCGCCACGCGTCGAGCACCTTGCCGCTGATCGTCCAGGCGCCGAGTTCCGGCTTCCAGTAGATAGCGGCCCCGCCGGGCTCGGCGAACTCGTTGAAGCGGCCGACGCCATCGCCCGCGCCGGTCTCATCGTTGGTCGGGAAGCGCAGCGGCCCGCTGGGCCCGCCGAGGGACTTGTACTTCACCAGGATCTCGCCGTAGACCGCTTTCGCGCCGGTATCCGGCGAGTAGTAGATGACGCCGCCCTGGTAGGCCCGTTCGGCGCCACCGGCAACATCGGTGGCCGGACCGAGCGGGGCGCCGAGGAACGACCCCGCCCCGCCGAACTCGGCATAGTGCGCGTCGATCGCATTGGTCGCGTCCGCGGACGGATCGGCCACCGCGGACGGTGCGGTGGCCAGCAGCCCGGAAGCGAGCAGAGCCACGG
The DNA here is from genome assembly GCF_050955855.1 of Nocardia sp. CA-128927. NCBI lineage: Bacteria > Bacillati > Actinomycetota > Actinomycetes > Mycobacteriales > Nocardiaceae > Nocardia > Nocardia sp. CA-128927. Next base: position 3,971,738 of record NZ_CP192087.1, read on the forward strand.
CGTTGACCGCGAGATAGGTGCGCCGCCGGGTCTTTCCTCGATGGGTATCCAACATTTCAGGCATGGTCTCCTCGATTCGTCAGTGCGATGCGCGAGCCGACAAAGCGTGGCCAGTTCGCCGCCGATGCTGCGGCGATTAGGTCCTTGGTGCCTTCGGCCTGGACGTGATCGTTGATGAGGGTCGCGCTTGCCAGCTGGTTGTCATCGGCGTCCCGGTCGAACTCGGACTGTCTGTTGGCGATATCAGCGTTGCGCTCCTGTTTCGTGGCTGATTCCCGCCGCGAACAGGCACGGTCGATCAGCTACAGGCGGGCAATTCCCCGGTTGCCGGGAGATCAAACGTGGATTCTGCTGGAAATCGCTGGTCGGTTGGCGGATGCGCGGGAGATATCGGCTCTAATCTCGGCGGGACAGCTATTTCAGGGCTGCGAACTGGCGATCGATGCCGGTGTAGGCGCTGTCGGATGTTCAGCGGATACCCCGACCGCCGCTCGGCGGCGAGCATTGCTGCATGGCTAGACCACTGAAGTACGCGAACTCTCACCTATCCGAGATCCGCGCCGCGGGCCCGCCTGCGCGGATCTCGATTTCCGAACGGGGAGTGTGACTTTCGATGGACATCATTGTCACGCTCGTCGCGCTGGCGATCGGTGCGATCGCCGTCTGGGGCACGATCAGCTTCTGGACCGAGGACACGTACATGCGAAACAACCCCGACCGGACGCTGCGCGGGTGTCGCGACGACGAGGGCGATCGGTAGGAAGGGCAGCGGTGAATCCCGCTGGCGGTGACTGAAGGTCTGCTAAATTGGCGTTACCGGCGGTACCGGGTTCATGGATCCGGTGCCGCTTGGCGGTACCAAACATCGTCGTTGGGAGTTGCCGTGACCGTTGCCGCGTTCGACCGCACGACCCGTCGGTCCGACATGATCGAGCGGTTGCTGGCGGAAGCGATCGCGTTGGTCCACGGCTTCTCGACGCAAGCACCGCTGTATAACGAACTCCCGAGCTCGCTCGTTGACGCGGACTTCGTGCCTGCCGCCGAGCTGAAGGTGCGGCTGTTCTTCCGGTTCTGGCTCGACGGCAACGAGCCAGCCGAGGAGGACACCCGTCCGCTGGTCGAGCGCGCGGTGTCGCTGGTGCACGACGGTATACCGCTGGACGAGGTATTGGGAAACTATCGGATCGGCGTCGACTTTCTCTGGTCCCAGCTGCCGAACTCCGCATCCTCGGCCGGTCGGCAGGCGCTGGCGGAGATCGGTCGCCCGCTTTCCGAGTATCTCTCGCTCATGACGGCCCGCATCGCGATGGCCTGTGTGGAGGATGCCCGGCGGCGGCCGTGGGACGAGCTGGAACGGCGGCGCGGGATCGTCGACGCGCTGCTGGCCGGGCGTGATCCGGTCGATTGGATGGGTGATCCCGCGGTGCCGGTCGCGGACGCGTTCGTGGTCGCGGTGATCCGCCCCGGCGACCCCGGTCCCGGCACGCTGACCGATCTGCGGCATCGGATCCACGATCTCCCCGGCGCCTTCCTGCGCCGCGATATCAGTGGTTGGACCGCACTGATTCCGATCGATTCGCGCGACGACAGCGCGGCGGTCACCGAGAATCTGTCGGCCCGGCTGGCACCCGGAATCGGCACGGGTGCACCCCCTTTGCTGTGGATCGGGGTTTCGCCTGCGCCGACTCGGGCGGCCATACCGGCGTCCTTGGCGGAGGCGCGGGTCGTCGCGGAACTCGGTCGATGCCTGTCGCGCGGCGAGGTGATCTGCCGTCGGCAGGACCTGCGGTTGGAGTACGCGGTGGCGGTCGACGGGTCGGTCCGCAAAGAGCTGGCCTCGGTGCTGGAGCCGCTCGCGGATCAACCGGTGCTGGCGGAGACGCTCGGTGTGTTCTTCGCGAACGAGTGCAACCAGAATGCCGCTGCCCGACTGTTGTTCGTGCACCGCAACACCATCACCTATCGGCTGGCGCGGATCGCCGAGCTCACCGGATACGACCCGCAGCGTCCGACGGAGGCGATGACACTGTCGGCGGCGCGGACCGCGCAACTGCTGGAGGCGAAGGGGTTCTCCGCCTGACCTGTCTCGGGAATGGCCGCAGCGGGTCGATTTCTATGGATGTGCACAACTGTCCCAGAGGGGACTCTGTCCGTTTGTCGATAGCGGAACGTTCTCGCGCGGGGGTGTACTGACACCAGTTCGGTCTTCGCATGATGCCGATCACACGCGACGAGACGAGGGTGCATGTTCGGGGAGAGATTCACATGGGCGGCGGTGCCACTGACGGCACTCTGCCTCGCGGTATCCGGCGCCGGTATCGCGGCAGGCGATCCGTATCCGGTGTTCCCTCCGGACCAGAATCAATTGCCGCAGTTGCCCACCGAACCGCAGATCTATGACCTGCTCCCGATCCCGGTGCCCGCCGAGGACCCGTGGTACGCCGATCCCGAGGATTTGGCGTCGTACGCGCCGGGGCAGATCATTCGCTCGCGCACCGTGCAGACTCGAATCCTCGGCATCCCGTTCCCTGTCGATACCAAGCAGCTGTTGTTCCGCAGCAACGATTTTCACGACAACCCGATCGCCACCGCGACCTCGGTGATCACGCCGGGGATTCCCTGGGCAGGCGGACCGCGGCCGGTAGTTTCCTTCCAGGAGGCGATCGACTCGACGAACTCGGCGTGCAACCCGTCCTACACGCTGCAGGTCGGCACCATGAAGGAAGCCGCGCTGGCGGTGGGCTGGTTGGCGCAGGGTTTCGCGATCAACGTGCCCGACTTCGACGGTAAGTTCAACACTTTCAACACCTTCGACGAGGGCAAGATGGTGTTGGACAGTCTGCGGGCGATGAAAAACGATGCCTCGCTTGGTCTTACGGATTCCGGTATCGCGACGTACGGGTATTCGGGTGGTGGCTCCGGGTCGATCCGCGCGGCCGAACTGCGCGAAAGCTACGCTCCCGACGTCCGATTGCTCGGTACCGCCATCGGTGGCACGCCCGGCGACCTGCGGCTGCAGGCGCGGTACGCGACCGAGCAGCGGCCTGGACTCACCGGGATCAGCAACTTCACCATGTGGCTCGGTTTCGCCGGGTTGTCCCGCGAGTTCCCCGAGCAGTTCGATGCGGCGAAGCTGCTGACCAAGGAAGGTCAGGCGATCCTGCAGGACATGCAGAGTCGCTGTGTTTACACGGTGGCGCTGTCCGGCATGTACCGGCCGATCAGCGACTACTTCAACCCGGGCATGACGTTGGAGAACGCGCCCGGCGTTATGCAGGTGCTGCAGGAACAGAGCCTGGGACAGCACATTCCGGATAGTCCGATCTTCTGGTTCCACGGGATCTGGGATGAGCTGATTCCCGCGTCCGTGGTCTTGCCTGTCGTGAACGACTACTGGAACCGCGGTGCGGACCTGCGGTTCTACACGATGCCGCTGCCTGAACACGTCGTCAACGCGGCAGCGGGATGGGCGCCCGCAGTGGCCTGGATCAGCGCGGTGCTGCGTGGTCTGCCGCCGGGGCCGCGATTCAAGGCAGACTTCCAGATTCCCGGCTAGTCACCGAGCGAGCGGCTATCGCAGGCGACCGCCGCGATAGCCGATCGCGTTGCCGGCGGCCGGGGCCGCCGCTCGTGAGGCTATCGGCGGTGACATCGTCGCGGACAGACCCGGGAAGATGCGCCACCGAAACTGGGGTGCTATTTCGTCTGTGCCGATCCGGTGCCGAAGCCGCACGGAACCGGTGCCTTGTGTTCCGGGTCGAGTGCGTTGAGTACCAACTGAATCGTTGTGGGATCGGAGGTAATCCCCATGTGTTCGGAGAAGTCTCCCGGGCAAACGTCTTGCAGGGTGATGTTGTCGACATCCGGGCCGTTGAGGAATCCGGTCGTGTACGGCGTCGCGAACTCGTCGAACTTCGACGCGATCACGGTGTAGCTGACGCCGGGTTGTGTTTCGCCACCGCTGTTCAGCTGCGTGATGAAGTCGGAGGTCGGCAGCTGTTCGGTGCACGACGGGCAGACCAGGTTGGTTGCCGGTGGTATCAGGGTGATCGGCAGACCGACCAAACCCCATGTGGTGCCGTGATTATCGGGCGCGAGGCCGACGAGAGTATGGACCTTCGGCACGCCGCCAAGGTTTTTCAGGTAATACCGGGGCAGCATGCCGCCCTGGGAATGACCGACGATATCGACCTGCTGCGCACCGGTCGCCGCCAGCACCCGGTCAACGAAATCCGAGATCTCTTGTGCGGAGGCGCGCATCGGCCCGAGACCGGAAACCGTGCCGCCCAGACCGCGGCCGAAATCCAGCGCGTAGACGCAGTAGCCTGCCGCCGCGAGCCGTGGCGACATCGCGAACCAGTTGTCCAGGCGGTTCTCGAAGGTGCCGTGTGCCAAGACAATTGGACGCGGGTGCGCGGCGCTCGGTCGGCAGGTCCAGTCGTTCGCGCCCGGCGGCGGTGGTACGACATCCAGGTCGGACGAGCCCTGGGCGGGTGCGGGGTCATCGGCGAAGGCGGTGGCGGCCGACAGGAAGGTGAGCGCCAGCACGCTCAGGCCGGCCGCACATATTCTGAAACCACGCACAAAAGCTCCTCATCTCCGGTTCGACGGTGCGAAACCAGCGGGACACGTTTATCAATATGCCGGGCATAGTCGATTTTCGGCGTCGATATTCTGTTAAGAATAAGACAGCGCCAACTGGGGATGTGTTGCGCGGTGCCGAGCCTAGCGCACACCGCATTGACCAGCATCTTGTGCGTGTGGATCTACTTCACACCGAACTTCAGATTGGGATGCGGCACAGTTTTTCCGTGCGGGCTTGGGCGGCGTCACATCGCCGCCGAGCGGCTGCCGTGCAGGGATAGCGATATTCCCCGCACGGCAGAATCACGCTATTCGGGCGTCGAGTTGTAGCTGTCGGCCCCATTCGAAGCTGCGGTAATGGCTGCGGCAGCACATCTGCGGCTCCATCGGCTGCTCTTCGGTCTCCGGCAGGTCTTGCAGTTCCAAGACGTCGGTCTCCATGATTCGCCTTCTTTCTTGCGATTCCGGTGTTCTTTCTCATCACGGTGGGCCGTCGCTGGATCGGTCGTTGTCGACCAGCCAGGAACGGGGCCCGCCATGTCCAAGGCGCAACAGGAAATCCAGTACGCCTGCCAGCCCGACGTTGTAACTCGCGCAGACCGCACGCATGGTGTCGTCGGGGACCAGTAGCCTGCCGTCTCGTTCGACGGCCCGGACGAACAGGCAGGTGGCGATCTCTGCCGCCCAGTGCCGATAGCGCGGCTGTCCGGTCGCCTCGGCGAGGTCGAGCAGCAGCTCGGCGTTGCCCGCGATGCCGTGACAGGTGCCCGTCGCGAGTCGCCACCTGTCCTGGTACACCGCGTGGCCTGCGCGTTCGGCGAACTCGCGGAATCGCGGTTCCCCGGTCGCCTGCCACAGCCGGACGAGGAAGGTGCCGATGCCGGAGGTGCCGTTGCACCAGAAGTTGACGTCAGGGGTGTCGGTTTTGCGCGGTCCTTTCGGCCAGCGCGCGCTGTCGTCGTCGCGTTCTGCCACGGCGCAGAGCGCGTGTCCGGCGCCCACCGCGATCTCGATCAGGTCGGGTTGATTCAGGTCGCGACCCGCGGCCAGCAGAAATGCCGCGTTGCCCGCGACGCCGTGGCCGAAGCCGTAGGACTCCGAGCCTGCGAGTTCGTCGCGGAACTGTGGACCGGCCAGCCAGTCCACGCCGGTGTCGGCCGCCTTGGTCAGTTGGACCAGTCGGTCGGCGCATTCCGCTGCTCGGTCGGCGAACCGTTGGTCGCCGGTGGCCTGCCAGAGGTGAAGTTGGGCAAGGCCCGCGCCTGCCAGGCCGTGGCAGATGTCGGGGTTCGTCCAGTCGAGCGGGATGCGTAGCGCGTAGTCGAGCGCGCGGTTCGCCAGTGCGTCGTCGCCCAGGGTTTCGGCGGCGGAGTGTAGGGCCCATGTGGTGCCCGAGCGGCCGAAATACAGTCCGGGCAGGATTCGGCTCGGATTGGTGAGTCGATGGTCGAGCCAGGTTGCTGCGGTTGCCAATGTCGGTGTCAGCCAATGGTTTCCGGAGCGCACCGCGCGGTCGATGACGGCGAGTACGCCTGCGGCGCCCAGTTGTACGTTGCATGGATCGCCGGGCGGTAGGGCTGGTGGTCGTGGCCAGAGGTATGTGTTGTTCGGGGTCATCGTGTCCGCTAGATACGTCAGGCCGTCGCTTACCAGCCGGTCGATCTTCTCGCTTGGCAGTTCTGGCCCCGGAAGCGATTGCCCTACAGCGGGTTCGGATCGGAGGAACGCGGCTGCTCGTGGCAGTGACCAGCGGTGCGGTACGTCCGCGGTGAGGCCGAGGATGAGTGGGGCGAGTGCATGCAGCGCGGGAGAGGATGGCGCGGCGGCCTCGACGATTGCCGCGATCCGTGCTCCAGTCGGTCGTGCGGCCGGGATATCCGCCGCCAGTACGGGATTGATGCCACTGGCGACATAGAGGAGGGTGGTGCCCAGGCCGAAGCAATCGACTTCCGGGCCGGGGGCAGGCAGCGGCGTTGCTCGTTCGGGGCCGGTCGCGTCGAAGTATTCGGGCGCACCGAACCCCGGTGTGCCTGCGACATAAGCTGATTGACCGGTGCGCACCGTGCATTCCATATCGATGAGCACCGGGAGGTTCTCGGGTGTCACCATGACGTTGCTCGGTGTGAGATCGCGTAGTACGTAACCCATTTCGTGCACCTCGCCGAGCTGCCGGGTGAGCTCGCGCGCCAACTGCCACACCGGGGCCTGCAGGTCGCGCTCCGCGGGCCATCGTTGCAGGTTCGTGCCGTCGATCAGGTCCTCGACGAGGAACACATGCTCCGCGACGGCCACTACTTCGCGCACCGCGGGAGTGATCCCGGCAGGCCCGAGTTTCTCGAGGATTTCGGCCTCGTGCCGCAGACGGTCCCTGGCGTCCTGCCCGTTCGGATCCGCCGCGATATGCGGGCGTGCCTCTTTGAGCAAGACCTCTTCGCCTGTGTGTTGATCACGGGCACGGTAGACCCCGCCGCGGTTGGAATGCCGGATCGCCTGGGTGACCAGGTAGCGGCCTGCAATGAGAACCGGGTCGCCGCGTTTGCGTCCTGGAGTGCTTTGCGCCGGTGGGTCGAACGGTGGGCGCGCCCAAACCGGCGGGGAAAACCATGGTTTCCGCTCGTCGGCCGTCGAGGTGCCGTCCGGCGCTTGCAGCTGTCCCTCGTAGAAACCGGTGTCATCCAGTTCGCTCGGGGGTGGGGAGCTGGTCCCATTGCATTCGCGCGTCTTCGTTCGGGAAGCCATCGCGGATGGTGACGTAGGACGTGCCTGCCGCGTAGGGAACGCTGAGCCGACGAGTGTCGAGGGCGGCCTTGTAGACGGTGCTGCCGGTGCCGTCCGGGAACAAGACGTATTCGAGGGTGAAGTTCTGCCGGAAGTTGCCGCTGTCGCAGTTGGCCAGGAAGGCCAAACCCCAACCACCCGGCGCATTTTCGAGGCATTGGTGTTTGCCCCTCGACGTCAGATCATGCGTGCTGAATGCGATCGTGTCCGGTCCGGTCGTCGCGCGCAGCCACCACTGACGTCGATCGCCCGCGTTGCACGGGGCGAATCGGGCGGTGCCGGTGAACCCATTGTGCGGGTCGTTCTCGGTAGTCATGCACTGACCGGTACCCCGGTTGTACATGAGCCAGTAGGCGAACTCGGCGTGCGCGGGACCCGCCGCGCCCACCGCTGTGCTGGCGAAGGCCGCGGTGATCAAGGTCAGTGCTGCCGTTTTGGCCGCGGAAAGAGTCGATAGTTTCATGTGGTGCCCCCGGATTCTTGACCGATGGATGAGTACGCATCGAAGTGTCGAGGGTGCGGGTCTCATGCGAGTTTCACCGTGATCTCACGGGCGCCACGCGATCGGTGGCGGCCCGAGCTGGTGTGAGAAGCGCCGCGAATCCCCGCCACCCGCGGCACTTCTCGCACCAGCCCAGGCACTCGATCGCAATCTCGTTCCCGCTGAGATGGTTTCGGCCGCCTGCGGCTACGCAGCTACCCTGACACCCCTAGCGGACAGCATCGGTCCGCTACCTCCGTGGGGCTGGAGTGGGGACGGAATAAACCTTAGTGCTCAGTTACTTAACGTTGATGTTCTTAACGAGGAGTGATTGAGATGATGACAGTTGCCGATTCGGCAGTCGATTCCACGGCGGACAAGGTGCCGCTTCGACGATGGTTCGCGGTTGTCGCAGTAGCCCTGGGGACGTTCTCGATGGTGACGTCCGAGCAGTTGCCTGTCGGGCTGCTCACCTCGGTGAGTGGCGCGCTCGGCGTCTCGCCGGGGACGGCGGGTCTGATGGTGACGGTGCCCGGGCTGGTCGCTTCGGCGACGGCGCCGATTCTGCCGGTGGCGATCGGGCGGTTGGACCGCCGGGTGGTGCTGCTCGGTTTGATCGCGCTGATGGCGGCGGCGAATGTGCTGGCCGCTTTCGCGCCGAACTTCGGTCTGCTGCTTGCTGCTCGGTTCCTGGTCGGCATCGCGATCGGCGGGTTCTGGGCGCTGGCCGCCGGGATCGCGGTGCGCATGGTGCCCGCGAAGTATGTGCCGCAGGCCACCGCGATCGCCTTCGGCGGTGCCACCGCGGCCAACGTGCTCGGCATTCCCGCCGGGACGTTGATCGGCGAGTTGACCGACTGGCGGATCGCGTTCGGGTTGCTCGGCGGGTTGGGTTTGCTGGTGGTGGTCGCACTGCTGTGGCTGCTGCCGCGGATGCCCGCGACCGAGCCGGTGCGGCTGCGCACCCTGGGCGAGCAGTTCCGCAATCCGGTTGTCCGTGCGGGAGTGCTGGTTACGTTCCTGATGGTGAGTGGTCACTTCGCGGCCTTCACCTTCGTGAGCCTGATTCTGCAGTCCGTCTCGGGTATCGATAAGTCGATGGTCGGCCCGGCGTTGCTGGCCTTCGGTGCCGCGGGGATCGTCGGCAACTTCGTCACCGGGGTGGCGGCGGGGCGCAACGTCCGCACGGCCCTCATCACCATCAGCACGCTGATCGCCGCTGTCCTAGCGCTTTTCGCGCTCATCGGCGGCATCATCGCCGACAGCGCCGTCCTCTCGGCGGTCCTCTGGTTCGGCGCAGGGCTCAGTGTCCTTGCGGCCCTGGTGGTGTCGACCACCCGGACCGCGCGCTGACGCATGGTGCCCTGCCCGTCCGAGGGGTCAGGCAGGGCACCTCACCTCGTCGGAACCGGCGGCATAGTTTCGCTGTGGGCCAGTACCGACCAATCCCCGGCATACAGGGCGGCCCGCGCGGTGACCGGCACCGGCAGTCGACTACCCATCGCCTGCTGTGCTGCCGCGAGATCGCCGGGATGGTGGCCGAGCACGGTGGCCCCGACTACTCGCCCGTGCGACAGGATCAGGCGCCGATAGGAGTCGGGGCGATCGATGACGATCAGCTCGTCGCCCCACTCCGGCTCTACCTTTCCGGTCGAGAACAGCTCGAGTCCAACACCTTTCAGAATCATGGCGGGCGCGGCACCAGCGAGGGTCCGGTCGCCGCCGAGTGCGTTCACGGCGGCGATCTGCGCTTGCTCGGCCGCGATCGGCCACAGTCCGAACACCTGTCCATAGAGTTCGGCGATGTCACCGGCGGCGTAGACATCGGGGATGTGCGTGCGCATCCGATCGTCCACCAGGACACCGCGTTCGACGGGCACACCCGCGCTGCGAGCCAGTTCGATATTCGGCCGAATGCCGGTGGCGGTCAGGAAGAGGTCGCAATCGATCTCGCGGCCGTCCCGCAGCACCACTCGGCGAACCGCGGGATCGCCTGTGACGCTCACGGTTTCGGCACGCCGCAGCACCTGGATGCCGGTCCTGGTGAAGTGCTCGAGCACCAGTTGCGAGCAGCGAGCGTCGATCTGCTTGGCCAGCAACCGATCACCACGGTCGAGCACGGTGACGTGGAGGCCGAGCTGATGCAGCGCGTGCGCGGCCTCCAGGCCGAGCAGCCCGCCACCCGCGACGACCGCGGTGGCGCAGCGGAATTGCTGGGCATAGGAGCGGATCCAGATCGCGTCGCTGGCCTCGCGAAGCACGAAACAGCCTGGCCGCGCGAGCCCTTCGATCGGTGGCAGCGCACTGCTCGCGCCCATGGCGAGGATCAGGCGGTCGTAGGGGAGTGCCTCGCCGGTGCCGAGGAAGACCCGCCGTCCTGCCAGATCGATGCTGGTGGCGAGGGTGTTCAGCCAGGTGGTGATCTGATGGTCGTCGTACCACTGCTCGGGTAGTAGGTGCAGGCCCTGCATCGCGGAGCGTCCGTACACCAGCCGTGAGATACCCATCCGGTTGTACAGAGGATGCGATTCCCGGCCGACGAGGTGGATTTCGCAATCGGGGTGGTTGCGCCGGAGGAAGTCCGCGGCGGTCACGCCCGCGATGCCGTTACCGATCACGGCGACGCTGACGATGGACCGATCGAATCGCTTCGGCCGCTGTCGGTTTCCGCTGCCGGGTTCCGGGGTCAGTGAAACCTGGACGGCACCGCTGCTGATCCGCGCGCAACAGGCCATCCGGGTGTTGTCGGCGAAACCGAGGCGTCGCAACGTGTTCCGCTCGTCCTGGCCGGGCGGCGACAGGCACGACATGCCGTCGAGCACCGCGACCGGGTCGGCGCCGCACACGCCCATCCGGCAGCCGGCCTCGATGGTCTGTTTGCCGCGTTCGGCGACGTCGAGCAGGCTCATGCCGCTCTCGGCGTCCACCTGAACACCATCGAAGCTGACCGAAGTCGTAGGCGCGCTGGGTTTTTCCGGGTCGCGCGGTCGTATCTTCGGCAGCGACAGCAAGACCGGTTCGGTGCGGGTTCCGGTGCTGAGCGCGAATTGCAGTTCGACGACGCGGGTCCTGGCGATCCACACGACGGTGGCTAGCAGAATCGCGGCGCTGATCGGCCAATGTAGCCACGGTGCGTTGAGCCCGGTGACCGTCGCGAACGACCGGGCCAGGGTCGCTCCGGCGAACCAGTAGAAGATGTTGAGTGCCAGCGCCGAATAGCCGACGCTGATCGTCGCGATGCTGAGCGGTGTCATCGCCTCCAGTGCGAAGAACAGGCCGACCGCGACGATCATGAACAGCCCGAGTAGCGAATAGCGCTGCACCAGGCTGGTTTCGGTCTTTCCGGCCAGGGTGAAGAAGCCGAGCACGAAGCCGGGGAGCGCGGCCGCGAACAGCTTGCGCGGCGCGCTCCACGCCAGTTTCGGATCGGTGAGATCCGATTGGTAGGCGGCACGCGGCTTGAGGTCGAAGCAGTTCTTGGCGCAGCCGACGCATGGTTCGCAATGGCTGTTGGGCACGGTGACGAACGGTGTCTGTCCGTAGGCGCGTTGCAGCGGAAACAGGGGGCAGATGCTGCTGCACCAGCCGCTCTTGCCTTTGAACAGCACGCCGCCGGTGAAAGCGGCGACGGCAACCAGCAGGAGCACGATGCCCGCGGCCGCCCCGTTGCGATCCAGGCCCGCCAGTCGGGCGCCCGCGATGCCGAAGAACAGTGTGGTCGCCACGAGATAGCCGCGGGCATATAGCCAATCGGGTGGATTCTTGCCGCGGGTGAAGCGAAGTAGGCGCGGGATCTGGTTTGTCGCGGCCAGCGGGCAACTGTTTCGCCACAGCCCCGGCGCGATCAGAAACAGTCCCGGCAATAGCGGCACTACCACGCCGAAGAAGACGAACAAGCCGCCCGCGGGTCTGACGAACATCGCGACGATCATTTCTAGATAGACGGAGATGCTCGCGATTCGCACGAGGTGCCACATCTTCCGCGGCATCCGGGTGGGTAGTTCGGTGGAGGCGGGGAACAGATTTCGGGTTCCGGTCGGATCGATGCCGAGAATTCGATTTGCGAGGGTGATCAGCGCGGAGTGCGGCGGATCTTCCGGCGGGGCGGTGGCGGGCGGCGGGCTGGGCGTGTCTTCCTCGACGCGGGCCAGTGGTTCGGTGACCGGGTCGTACAGCACGATGATCTCGGTGTCGCCGAGTTGAACGGTATCGCCGGAGGTCAGCGCGGCGCGGCCGGTGAGCGGGATGCCGTTGACCGTGGTGCCGTTGCGGCTGCCGAGATCGACCACCGATAGTGCCGTCGGGCTCGGCACCAGCCGTAGGTGTCGTGGCGAAATCATGGTGTCGCGTAATTGCTCGTTGTCGCCATTACGACCGAAGGTCACCGGGCCGCTCAGCATCAGCCGTCTGGCGGCCCGGCCCGGTTCCCTTATCTCGATCAGCGGCGGGCCGCTCAGCATGCCCGTGCGCCCGCCGAATCTTCGGAACCCGTTGTGCCAGTTGGCTGTTCGATCGGGCGGCGGGGTCATCCCAGGCCTCCGTCCGGCAGCGCTCGGTGCCCGCTACGCTGATTCCCAACCAACCGGCGCCACGCATCGGCGCGCGTTTGTACCCGTATGCACATCCGGTTTGACCTCGATCGTCACGTAAGTCAGGCGTCTAGCGCGCACGCATGCGGCAGCGCTGACTACCTGTTATCCAATGGTGATGAACTAGCGACCGATCCGCGATGGGACTTGTGTATAAGAGTACGTGAATTCATATGTCAATGCTGTGAATTCGCCGCTGCTTCAAGTGTCTTAAGCTCGAGTCCAATCGAGACGGTCGGCGGGCCGCCCGGCGAGGCCGGTGCGGGTGACCCGCTTTTGCTTCTGATCTTCCGGGGTGTCGGCCGCGCGGACCAGCGATGATGTCTCGCTGGGTTCGGCTGCGCGCCAGGTCTTCTCGACCCTTTCCGGAGCCTGATCTGAATCGCGGTTGTGTCAAGGGGGATCGCCATTTGCCAGCGCGTTGTCGTAGCGCGTGTCCGAGGGCGCCGGGGAATTGCGATCGATCTCTAGGACGGCATGGGCGTCTCGTCGCTGCGTGCCAGGTCATCGACTCGCCGCGTGGTTACAGTGACGTGGCGGCAAACCACGGCACGATGGGTGCGGGCCGCGCAGCGAGGAGGCGTCATGGACACAGGGGTCGACGTGACACCGTCGGTAGCCGCGGGTGGTGCGGATCGAAAGGTCCGGACCGCGGTTGTGGTCGGGGCGCTCGGTGTGGTGTTCGGTGATATCGGAACCAGTCCGATCTACACGATTCAGACGGTGTTCAACCCGGGCGATCCGCATCCGGTGCCGATCGGCACGGACAACGTGTACGGCGTTGTGTCGCTGATCTTCTGGTCGGTGATGATCATCGTCACGCTGACCTACATCTCGCTGGTGATGCGGGTGAACAACGACGGTGAGGGCGGGATCATGGCGCTCATCACGCTGCTGCGGCGGCTGGGTGGTGCGCGCGGTGGTCGGGCGGCCACGCTGCTGGCCGGGGTCGGGATCTTCGGTGCCGCGCTGTTTTTCGGCGACAGCATGATCACCCCGGCGATCTCGGTGCTGTCCGCGGTGGAGGGTTTGAAGATCGTTCAGCCGGGGTTGGAAGAGCTGATCGTGCCGATTACCGCGGTGATCATCATCGTGTTGTTCTCGGTGCAGCGGCGCGGCACGGCGGCGGTCGGTCGGCTGTTCGGGCCGGTGATGATCCTCTGGTTCGGGTCGATCGGTGCGCTCGGTATCTCCGGTATCGCGCGGCATCCGGAGATTCTGAAGGCGCTGTCGCCGACCTACGCGGTGAGTTTCATGTTCGGGCACTTCGGCATCGCGTTCTTCGCGTTGGCCGCGATCGTGCTCGCCATCACCGGTGCGGAGGCGCTGTATGCCGACATGGGGCACTTCGGCAGGCGGGCGATCACCCGCGGCTGGCTCGGGCTGGTGCTGCCCGCCTGTGTGTTGAGTTACCTCGGGCAGGGTGCCCTGATTCTGGGTGACGAAAGCACCGTTGGTAGTCCGTTCTTTCTGCTCGCGCCCGGTTGGGCGCGGTTGCCGCTGGTGTTGCTGGCGACCGCTGCCACGGTGATCGCCTCGCAGGCGGTGATCACCGGCGCGTACTCGGTGGCCTCGCAGGCCGCGCAGCTCGGTTACCTGCCGCGACTACGGATCGCGCACACCTCGGAGTCGACCATCGGCCAGATCTATGTGCCGTGGATCAACTGGGTGCTGATGATCTCGGTGCTGACGCTGGTCTTCGCGTTCCGCAGTTCGGCGGCGCTGGCCTACGCGTTCGGCATGGCGGTGACCGCGACGATCTCCATCACGACGCTGGTGTTCTTCTATCTCGCCCGAATCAAGTGGAACACGCCGCTCTGGCTCGTCCTGCTCGGCGCGATCCCCTTGCTGGCGGTGGACGCGATGTTCCTGGCGGCGAACATGACCAAGCTCGTACACGGCGCCTGGCTGCCGCTGCTGATCGGGCTCACGGCGTTCACGGTGATGAGCACCTGGGCGCGCGGTCGCGACGTAGTCACTCGCGCGCGGGAAACAAAGGAGGGCCCGCTGCGCGCGTTCATCGACGAATTGCAGGATCATCAGCCACCTTTGGTGCGGGTCCCCGGCACGGCGGTGTTCCTGAACCGCGGCAAAGAGACCGCGCCGCTGGCGATGCGGGCCAATGTCGAGCACAATCACGTGCTGCACGAGCACGTGGTGATCATGGCGATCGACACGCTGCCGGTGCCGCGCGTGCCGGACGGGCAGCGGACCGAGATCGACGCGCTCGGCTACGGCGACGACGGAATCATCCATGTGACAGCGCATTTCGGCTACATGGAAACCCCGAACATCCCGGACACGCTGCGCCTGCTCGACCCGTCGCAGACCGAGGGCCGGATCTCGGTCGACGACGCGTCCTACTTCCTGTCGAAGATCGAGTTGAAGCGCGGGCCGGAACCGACGATGGCGGCATGGCGCAAGCGCCTGTTCATCGCCACCTCCTACATCACCTCCGACGCTGCCGAGTACTTCGGGCTGCCCGGAAATAGGACGGTGATCATGGGTGAGCGGGTCGAGGTGTAGCGCGCAAACCTGTTGTTGGCCAGCATGATCGCGATTCGACGCCTGCTGTAGACCGTTTGGTGGACACCGCATTCGGGCGGGCATCGATAGGCTGGATCGGACCATGGAGCAGCGAAGGTTCGTTTTCAGCGGCGCGGAACAGCCGTCGGCGCAGCACCTGTTCACGCGCCAACAGGATCGCCTCGACCCGGCGCTGATGCGGCAGGTGGAGTCGCTGAAACAGCGCGTCATCGCGGCCGAGGAGGCGGGTTCGCTCGATGTGGTTCGGGCGGCTCTTGCCGAGGTGAACCTGTTCATCTTGGAATTCGTGCCGACGATAGGTGGGGATGTCGGGCGGGCGCTGATCGGCACGGATGTGCTGCGATGGGCGATCGTGCTGGAATCGCAGCTGCCGGAGTGTAATTGGTTCCGGGTGGCGCTGACCGCGACGATGCACGCGGGCGCATATGCGCACGCGGTGGCGCAGTTCTGGCAGAACGACGAGGCTCAGATGCCGCTTCGGGCGGCCAATCAGATCGTGTTCGAGATCGGTGCGTATGCGCATCACCGGTGCGCGATGCCCGCGTTCGCGCCGCTGTTGCTGGAGAACGTCTCGGGCAGTTTGTATCTGGCAACGCAAGTCATGACGGCGATCCGTGCGTTCGATCCCGATCCGCAGAAGCTCGTCGAACTCTCGCAGGAGAGCCAACTCTGGGGTGCCGACATCAAGTCGGCGGAGTTCTGGGATCCGGGGGAGCGGGACACCGGAATGATCAACCGGCGGCTCGAAGAGTTCCGCGCTCGGCAGGTGGAGATGGTGGAAGCGGCACCCGCCCACCGCATTACGCTCGAAGCCGATGCTCGGCATTGCGTCACCGAGTTGGCCGCGAGCCGCTCGGGTCGTGACGTCGTCTACGTCGTCGCCAGCCCGGTCGGCGGTGCCGCGTTTCGCACGTTCGGTGATGCCGCGCGTATCGGTCGCACGGTCAGCATCGACCTTCCCCGATTCACGAGCCAGCGGGTACAGATGTGGCAGAGCCAGATCGGCGATCTCTATCGGCGGTGGGAGACCGAAGATCTGAGTGCCGCAGCCCTGCACGACGAACTCAGCGAGATCCTGACGGAACTCGGCGACGCGAGCCTGGCGGCTATCCGCGTGCGGTGGCCCGATCTGACGGCGTTCGCGCTCGCCCCGGTCGGCGCGGCCGCCGCACTGCCGTTCGGTGGCGCACTGGTGGACGGACAGCCCGCGCAGATGCAGTTCGATATGACCGTCATCCCCAACGCCAGCATCTTCCTTTCCGCCACTTTGCATCCCAAACCGACCTCCCGCGCCGCGGTGGTCGCCGTGGATCCGTCGACCGGCGCCGACTTCCTGCCCGAAGTCGGACGAGAAGGCGACGCGATAGCCGCGATCCACGGGACACGCTCAATGAACCTGCGGCCGAACAGCATTACGCAAGCGGCCGCCGCATCACCCCGCACTCGTACCATGCCCCCGAGCCGACTACGCGAAATCACCGACGATCTCGCCTTCCACCCACCGCACCCCGACGACGGCATCCTCGCCGCCATCGAACGCGCCGCCATCGTGCACCTCGCCTGCCATTGCGTCCTGGTAGCGGAACCGGTCTTCAACTCGGTCCTACTCCTCGGTGAAAACCCGGTCTCCCTAAGCGAATTCCTCATCCGCCCGGTAGCCCCCGGCGGCGTCATCGTCCTATCCGCCTGCCACGTCGGCGGAGCAGTAACCAGCCTCCCCAACGAACTACTAGGCTTCCCCGCCGTCTTCCTATCCGCCGGCGCACGCACCGTAATCGCCTCTGCCCTACCGGTAATCGATTCCCGCGCAACAGTCAGATTCCTAGAAGACCTCCACCACGCCCTCCGCGCAGGCAAGCAAGCCCACGTCGCACTCAAAACCGCCATCGCCACGTCCTATGCCCGCGGCGACCACAGCTTCACCTGGGCCGGATTCACCGCATACGGCGCTTGATACAGCACCGCACCCCGCGAACTGAATCAGTTCGCGGGGTGCGGTGTGCGGTGACCGCCTAGCGGGCGGTTAGCGCTGAGTGATCAGGACAGGTCGAAGCGGTCGAGGTTCATGACCTTGTCCCAGGCGGCGACGAAGTCCTTGACGAACTTCTCCTTCGCGTCGTCGGTTGCGTAAACCTCGGCGAGGGCACGCAATTGGGAGTTGGATCCAAAGACCAGGTCGACTCGGCTGCCGGTCCAGGTGGTCACGCCGGTGGCGCGATCCTTGCCCTCGTAGGTGCCTTCGTCGGCCGAGGTCGGCTCCCACTTGGTGCCCATGTCGAGCAGGTTCACGAAGAAGTCGTTGGTCAATGACCCTGGCGTGGCGGTGAATACGCCGAGCGACGACTGCTGGTAGTTGGTGCCGAGCACGCGCAGGCCGCCGACGAGGACGGTCAGCTCGGGCGCGCTCAGGGTGAGCAGGTTCGCCTTGTCGAGCAGCAGGTACTCGGCCGGCAGCTGGTTGCCCTTGCCGAGGTAGTTGCGGAAGCCGTCGGCGCTCGGCTCCATCGCGGCGAAGGACTCCACGTCGGTCTGTTCCTGGGTGGCGTCGGTACGGCCCGGGCTGAACGGCACCTCGATGTCGAACCCGGCCGCCTTCGCAGCCTGCTCGACCGCCGCGGTTCCGCCCAGCACCACGAGATCCGCGAAGGACACCCGCGTGTTCCCGGTCTGCGCCGAGTTGAACGACTCCTGGATTCCCTCGAGCACCGGCACCACCAGGGTGAGCTGGTCGGGCTCGTTGACGTCCCAGCCGCGCTGCGGCTGGAGCCGGATGCGCCCACCGTTGGCACCGCCGCGCTTGTCACTGCCGCGGAACGAGGACGCCGCCGCCCACGCGGTCGAAACAAGTTGCGAGACAGTGAGACCCGAGGCAAGGATCTGGCTCTTGAGGGTGGCGATATCGGCCGCGCCGATGAGGTCGTGCGTCACCGCGGGGACGGGGTCCTGCCACAGCAGCGTCTCCTGCGGAACCAGCGGCCCGAGGTAGCGGACGATCGGACCCATGTCACGGTGCGTCAGCTTGTACCAAGCCTTGGCGAACTCTTGCGCGAGCTCCTCCGGGTGGTCGAGCCAGCGCCGGGTGATCTGCTCGTAGATGGGGTCGACGCGCAGCGAGAGATCGGTGGTCAGCATGACCGGGGTGTGCGTCTTCGAGGAGTCGTGCGCGTCGGGCACGGTGCTCGCGCCGCCGCCGTCCTTCGGAATCCACTGCCACGCACCGGCTGGGCTCTTGGTCTTCTCCCACTCGTAGCCGTAGAGGGTCTCGACGAAGCTGTTGTCCCAGGTCCGCGGGGTCGGCGTCCAGGCGCCCTCCAGACCGCTGGTGATCGCGTCCTTGCCGACGCCGGTGTTGAACGAGCTGCGCCAGCCGAGGCCCTGCTCCTCCAGCGGGGCGGCCTCGGGCTCGGGGCCGACGTGGTCGGCCGGGCCCGCACCGTGTGTCTTGCCGAAGGTGTGGCCACCCGCGATCAACGCCGCGGTCTCGATGTCGTTCATCGCCATCCGGCGGAACGTCTCCCGGATGTCGGTGGCCGCGAGCAGCGGATCCGGATTGCCTTTGGGCCCTTCCGGATTCACGTAGATCAGACCCATTTGCACTGCGGCAAGCGGGTTTTCGAGGTCGCGCTTGCCGGTGTAGCGCTCGTCGCCGCCGAGCCAGGTGTGCTCGGGACCCCAGTAGACGTCCTCCTCGGGCTCCCACTGGTCGATCCGGCCACCGCCGAAACCGAAGGTCTCGAAGCCCATCGACTCCAACGCGACGTTGCCGGTGTAGACGATCAGGTCGGCCCAGGAGAGCTTCTTGCCGTACTTCTTCTTCACCGGCCAGAGCAGGCGGCGCGCCTTGTCCAGGCTCGCGTTGTCGGGCCAGCTGTTGAGCGGCGCGAACCGCTGCATGCCCGCACCGGCTCCACCGCGGCCGTCGTTGACGCGGTAGGTGCCCGCGGCGTGCCAGGCCATCCGGATGAAGAACGGACCGTAGTGGCCGTAGTCGGCGGGCCACCAGTCCTGCGAGGTCGTCATCACGGCCTCGATGTCCTGCTTCACTGCGGCCAGGTCGAGGGTCTTGAATTCGGCGGCGTAGTTGTAGTCCGCGTCCATGGGGTTGGCCACGGCCGGGTTCTTCTGCAGGATCTTCAGGTTGAGCTGGTTCGGCCACCAGTCACGGTTGCTGCCACCCTCGGTCGGGTACTTGAGGCGAGCGGAAACGGGGCAACCGCTTTCTGCGGGCTCCGTGTTGGCCTCTCCGATGGGCGGGTGTTCTTCGGGCACGGCAATTCCTTTCAGGGGTGGTGCATCGGGCTGTATTCACGAGTGGGGGAGCGGCGCGGGTAGCGCCGCGCAGTCGGGGCACAAGCCCCAGTAGATGACCTCGGCCTCGTCGAGGACGAAACCGTTGTCGTCCGCGGCGGTCAGGCACGGGGCCTCGCCAACGGCGCATTCGACGTCGACGATTACGCCGCACGATCGGCAGACGAGGTGGTGGTGGTTGTCGCCGACGCGCGTTTCGTAGCGCGCCACGGTGCCCATCGGCTGGATGCGCCGGAGCAGTTTCGCGGCGGTGAGCGCGCGCAGCACGTCGTAAACCCCCTGGTGCGAAACCGCGCCGAGGGTCTGGCGCACGTGGCCGAGAATGGTGTCCGTATCGGAGTGCGGGTGGTCGTGCACCGCGGTGAGCACCGCTAATCGCGGGGCCGTCACACGCAGCGCCGCGCCGCGCAGCATCCGCTCGAATTCACCAGGGTTGGACACGTTCAGAAATATTACTCATTCAAGTCTTGGCTGCGGGCGGTTTCGGAAAACTTTGTCGCGGAGTGAAGTTCTCGCAGGTCACGGCCATGGTGGCACATTTGTCTGTGACAAACGTCTAAGACGCTGATAGTCTCGAATGATGGGAAATCGCGAAGACCTGCTGGCCGGAGCGCGCAAGGCGGTGCTCGAGCGCGGCCTCGCCAAAACCACCGCGCGCGATATCGCCGGTGCCGCCGGGGTCAGCCTGGCGGCCATCGGCTACCACTTCGGTTCGAAGGATCGCCTGATCACCGAGGCGATCACCGGGTCGATCGGCAGCGGTATCGGTGACGGCATGGAGGCCGCGATCCGCGCCGGGGGCGAAGGCCGATCGCTGCGGGATGCCGTGGCGCCCACCTGGACCGGGCTGCTCGAGGTGCTGCGGACCAATCATGAGGCGCTGCTGTTGAGTGCGGAGAACGCTCTGCTCGTCGCGCGGTCGCCGGAGTCGCAGGAGTTCATGGCGGACGCGACCGAGACCGCGTTCAGCGATCTCGCGAACGTCTTGCGCGAGACGCACCCCGAGCTGTCGGCCGAGCAGGCGCGCGCCGTCGCCACCCTTTACTTCCTGCTCTTTCAGGGGCTCGCGATGACGCAGCTGATCGCGCCGTCGGCCGCGACGGTGGACGGCGAGCAGCTCGCGCTCGCCGTGGAAACGTTGCGCGACATGTGATTACGCGTTCAGTGGTCGAGTGGGTTGGCCGCGATTCGGGTGACCATCCCGCTGCGCACGGCGGCCGCTGCCGAGCTGTGTGGCTTACGACCGGCCTGAGCGTTGAAGCAGGCGAGGAATTCGTCGGGCAGGCCGAGCCGAGGATGGCGTTCCAGGACACTCAGCCGGAACTCCGGCGGGAACGCGTCGCACCCGCGGCCCGAGATGTCCACTCCGGTCCCGTGTTCCAGTAGGTAGCCTTCGGGATCGATCGTGACGTCGACGCTGTCCGCCATGTGCGCGATGATCACCTCGGACACGCGCGCCCGCCGCTGCGCCGGCCAACCGGCGGCGGCACCGAAGACCCACGCCAGGTGGCCGCCGGAAACCTCGAACGAGAGAGCGTTGTTGTCGAACTCTTCGACCAGGCCGAGGTCGTGCAGCAGTGCGGCGACATAGAGCAATTCGGCGTCGAATTCGATGCCGTTGAGCTGGGCGTGGCCCGCGGACCACAGGTACGAGCGGACCGAGTGATTGAACAGGGCGGGCGTGCAGTAGGCGGCCGCTACCTCGGTGGCGGCGCGACAGCTCGCAGCGTCCGGAATCGTCAGGTCTTCGAGCTTCACGGGCTTATTGTGCCTCGGGGTCTGCACAGGATCTCCACGTTTGACGCCCTAGACCTGCACACGTGATGTCTAGGTTGGCCTCAACCGGGAAGCCCGCCGTCGCGGCGGGCCGACGAGATGGAGGTCGGTATGCAGGGTGTGGACGAGTTTTCCAGATGGGCAACCGAATTCGAGGCGAAGAAGGTCGCACGAGCCGCGACGGGGGATCCGGAGTGGAGTAGGGGAGCGGATCTCGATCCGGCGGTGGCTCGTAGTGTGCAGCGGTTTCAGGTCGGCGAGAGCGGGGACGGGGCGAACCTGATCGCCAAGGCCGAAGCCGCGGGGGATCCGTTGTACAGCGCCGCGGTGCGACTGTTCGTCGCCGAGGAAATCAACCACGCGCGGATGTTGGAGCTGCTGCTGAATGCCGGTGCGTGGCAAACGATTCGCGCGCACTGGAGTGACACGGTGTTCGTCCGGCTGCGGCGCGCGCTGGGTTTGCGGCTGGAGTTGATGGTGCTGATGGTTGCCGAGGTGGTGGCGCTGCGGTATTACCGCGCATTGCGTGACGGTACTGATGATGCGTTGACTACCCAGGTCGCGGGGTTGATCCTCAACGACGAAATGCGGCATGTGCCGTTACACTGTCACCGGCTGCGGGTCGCGTTCGCGAAGACCTCGCCCGCGGCCAGGTTGGTTCCGGTGTTGCTGTGGTGGATCGTGCTGATCGGCGCCACGGTGGTGGTCGCCGCGGACCACGGGCCCGCGCTGCGTCGATTGGGCGTCAGCCGAACCGGATTCGTCCTCGATGTGATCGCCTTGTTCAAGGTCATTGTGCCGACGGCTGTTGTGCCGGGCGCGCTGCCGATCACGGAATCCGGGTCCGTTCCGCTGCGCGCAGCACTCGGATTGTTGAAGCATTGACTAGCGAGATGCGCCGTCGCGCACCGGTTTTGGTTCGCTGGCTCGGTTCGTTCTGGCAGGGTGTCAGATGTGACCGAGTTCAGCGACAGGGGCAAGCTGATGTACCTGGTCGAAATCTCCGAAAACGACCGAGGGAGCGCGCTGTGGTGGCAGGTGACCAATACCGGCGGTGCCGCGCAGGTGGCGGCGGCATTGGTCGAGATGGCGGTGCGTTTGGAGCTGGAACTGCCGTACCACCCGAGTGAGGTCTGGTGCTGGTATCGCTACGAAGTCCGCTGGCCCGACGGTGCGATTCTGGAAGGTTTCGAGGGCGCGGTCGAACCCCTGCTCATCCCCGATGACCTGCGTGCACTTGCCCGGTCGGTGATCGCGGTTACCGTGCGCGATCGTCGGCGACGGGCCGAGTAGCAGGGACGGCTTCGCCTAGACGGCGGCGCCGGGGCCGGGGAGTACGTCGACATCGTTGGCGTGCATCGGTTTGCCGCAGTGGGCGCAGCGCAGGTCGACGTTGCTGATCTCACCGCAGGCGTGGTGGCGGTAGAGGACCGGTGGGCCTGCCTCGCCCGCGAGCCACTTGTCGCCCCAGCCGACCATGACCATGAGCAGGTCGACGAGTTCGGTGCCCTTTTCGGTCAGCGTGTATTCGTAGCGTGGCCGCTGGTCGTAGGGCTTTCGGTCGAGTATGCCGTGCTCGACGAGGTGGTTGAGCCGCTCGGTCAGCACCTTGCGGGAGATGCCGAGGTCGGCCTGGAGTTGCTCGAAGCGGCTGAGTCCGACCCACACGTCGCGCAGGATCAACGGTGACCACGGTTCGCCGATCACATCGAGGGTGCGTGCGAGCGAGCAGGCCATCTCGCCGAAGTTCGTACGTTGCATGAAATCAGTCTAGCAATCGGGGTTCCCTTAGGGAACTTTGGCTGTTATGGTTCTGGAGTCTCTTGAAGGAACTTGGGAAGGATTGCGGAGATGAGCAAGGTTTTAGGGGCCCACGCAGTGTCGGTCGACGGGTACATCACCGGTCGCGATCCCCGCGCCGGGCACGGCCTCGGGGACGGCGGGATGCTGTTCGACTGGTACTTCGACGGCGACACACCCAGCCAGCAATTCGACGGGTTCAAGCTGAGTGAGCCGAGCGCGCGGGTCTTCGACGCCGCGGCCGGACGCGTGGGTGCGGTGATCGCGGGTCGCAATACCTACGAGGACTCCGAGCATTTCGGTGGCGGCAGCCCGCATCCGAAGGCTCGGCTGGTGCTGCTCAGTCACCGGCCCGCACCGGAGGTGACCGAGGAACAGATCCTCGTGACCACCGGGATCGAGGACGCGGTCGCGGCGGCTCGCGAGGCCGCGGGCGGTAAGGATGTCGGTCTGATGGGTGGCGGCGTCGTGGCCGCGGCGTTGCGGGCCGGGCTCGTCGACGAGCTGATCCTGCACCAGGTGCCGATCCTGCTCGGTGGTGGCAAGCCCTTCTTCCAGGCGCTGCCCGAGCACGTGCGGCTGCGCCTGATCGAAGCGGTTCCGGCGCCGGGTGTTACGCATCTGCACTACGAGGTGCTGCGATGAATCTCGAACCCGAGGTCCGCCAGGTGCTCGACGGCGCGCCGCATGCTCACCTGTCCACGATCCTTCCCGACGGTGCTCCCCATTCGGTTCCGGTCTATGTCGGCACCGAGGGTGATTACGTCGTGATCCTCACCGGACCCGGTTCCCGCAAAGCCCGCAATCTGCGACGTGACCCGCGGGTGGCGCTCTCGATGACGCCGTCCGACAACTTCTTTCATCCGGTTGCCATTCGAGGCAGGGTCGTCGAGTGGCTCGACGGCGACGCGGCCTGGGCGATCATCGACCGCATCGCGATCAAGTACACCGGTAACCCCTACTCGCGCGACCTGGATCGGGTCGTCGCGCTCATCGAGCCCGACTACGTCGGCTGAGATCATGCCCTCGAACCGCTGGTTCGAGGGCGTTCTCGCTGCTACGTGAGGTGGCGGCGGAACCACGTGGTGAGGGCGACGTCCACCGCGCGGGCCTGGGGCAGCTGCGGTGCGGGCTCGATGCCCGGCTCGTCGGCGAGGGGATGCGCCAAACCGGGGATCGTCTGCAGTTCGGCACCTTCGCCCACCGCGTTGACGAGGTTGGCCGCGTCGGTTCGCAGTGCCGGGTGATCCAGCTCGCCGCTGACCACCAGCAGCGGCGCGCGACCGGCGATGGCACCCGCCTTGGCGACGAAATCCAGGCTGTCGACAGCCTTCTCGGACTCGGCGTCATACGGGTACTCGCCTGGGAACAGGTCAACGACGGACCGCATATGAATAGCGGCGTTCACGAGGGCGGCGGCGAAGAGCGGCGTTTCAGTGTCGGCAATGATCCGCAACGCGACGGCACCGCCCAGCGAACCGCCGAGCACGCCGATCGGGCCGTCGCCGACCGGCAGTTGCTCGCGGATCGAGGCGAGCGCGGCCGGGAACTCCTCGGTCGCCTGCTGAACGAATGGGTACAGAAACGACATCAGAACGTCCTTGCGCATCAACTCCGTGCCCGCATCCATGGTGCCGTCGACCATCCGCGCCCCGCACATCGGCATCCCGAGGTGCACCCGCCACGCGGGCAGGTCGTGCATCGGCAACGCGGCCGCGAACGCGGCGTCCGACCGCGGCGCGTCCAGCATGTGCCAGGTGACGATCAACGGCGCGGCGGCGTCGCCGACCGGCGGCAACGCGGTGAACGGCACGCCGGCGGCGGTGCCCGTGATCGGTGAATTCATGCGCTCACGGTACGTCCGCCGTGGCGTGCCGGGAATCGGTTGCGCTACTAGCGAAATCGACGCGATCAGGGGTCATACCGCGACGTCGAAGAGCGTAAGCTCGCGCGCCGCCGCGGCATGTTGCTCCGCGCGCTCACGCACCGCGCAGGTCGGCCCGATGCCCTGTGAGACCGATGCCGCGGACACCAGCCACCCGTGGCATCGGCGGCAGTGCGCCACTACCCGCACCTCCGGTTTGTCGTCGGTCACGGCCATATCAATCTCCTCCGGCCAGGTGGTTCCACTCTTCAGCCTGGCACGAGGGACCGACACATCCGCTGTCCCTTGATACTGCGAGACGGTGGTTCAGGGGGTGGCGCAGAGGACGGTGTCGACGATCTGGTTGATGTTGCGGGTGGGTTCCGGGGCGTCGGGGACCTGGTTGACGATGACGGTGACCGAGCGGCCGTCGCTGGTGACGCCGCCGCGGGTTTCGAAGCCGTCGATGTCGCCGCCGTGGCCCCAGCTGTCTTTGCCGCAGGAGAGTTGTTGGGACATGAGGCCGAGTCCGTAGCCTACTGGCGGTCCTGGAACCGGCAGGGGGACAGTGTGTTTCATCTCCGCCAGTTGGGCGGGTGGGAGTAGGTTCTCGTTCAGGAGCGCGGTGAAGAAGCGGTTGAGGTCGGCGCCGGTCGAGACCATTGCTCCGGCCGCGCCCGCCGAGGTCACGTTTTGGCGGGTGTAGTCGACGAGTTTGCCGTCGATCTGGCTGTAGCCGAGGGGGTGTGCACCGCGGATGTCGGTTTCGTCGGGGTTGGGGTAGTAGGTGTCGAGTAGGCCGAGAGGTTCGATGATGCGGTGGGTGATTTCCGCGCCGATCGAGGACCCCGTGATCCTTTCGATCACCATTGCCGCGAGGGCGTAGTTGGTGTTGGAGTATGCCCACTGTGCCCCGGGCTCGAAATCGGCTGGCGCGGTTAGTGCGTTGCGCACTACTTCGTCCATATCCGTTATCCCCCAACGCACTTGCTCGTTGTGGGTCTCGATCTGTCCCGGTTTGGGGGTTACGCCGAACTCGGCGGCGTATTCGGGAATTCCGCTGTTGTGCTGCAACATGTTTCGGATCGTGATGTGGTTTCCGTCGATACCCGGGCCGTGCACCACGCCGGGCAGATACCGTTCCACCGGCGCATCCAATTCGACCTTGCCCTCGGCGACCAGCTGCAACATGACCGTCGCCACGAATGTCTTGGTGTTGCTGGCGATCCGGACTTGTGCGTTGTCCGGGAAAGGTGTGCCTTGTTCGAGGTTGCCCGCTCCCGCGTTCGCGGTCCAGACCTGGCCGTGCTCGGTGACCACGACCTGGGCGCCGGGCAGGTGGTCTGCCGAGATCAAATTGTGCAG
The DNA here is from genome assembly GCF_050955855.1 of Nocardia sp. CA-128927. Taxonomy (NCBI): domain Bacteria; kingdom Bacillati; phylum Actinomycetota; class Actinomycetes; order Mycobacteriales; family Nocardiaceae; genus Nocardia; species Nocardia sp. CA-128927. The sequence goes on from NZ_CP192087.1 coordinate 3,997,830, forward strand.
GGCCGCAGTGACTTTCGCCCTTCCCTCAGCCATGAAGGCGGGCTCTGTTCGATCGGGTCCCGTGGAGTTGCACGACGTGGCTATGACGACGACCAATGCTCCCGTTACCACCGCGGTGGCCAACGATCGATTACCTACCCTGATGTGCAAGGCGATTCCTTCCTGTTGCGGACACCGTCACGCTATGAGGAATCGGGGTACCTCTCCTATCCGGTAGCCACCCTTCTTTCTGGTAGTGCTGGCCCCACCTACCGCCGACACACCGTTGCGGGCTGGCGATATGCCCTGCTGGGCGCCCGCACCTGAAGACTTGGCACCGCGATCGCATCCGGTGATCGCACGGCGACCCCAATGACCGGCAACGGGTTCGTGGTTCATTCGAGAGAGGCGGGAACGATGAAACGTGTACTGACAGTCCTGGTCGGGATGGTCGCCATTTGGGGTGTCGCAGCCTGTTCGGACGACTCGAAACCAGCACCGAGCACCACCACCGCGAAGGCGACGACCACCACCTCGGCGGCACCGACCACCGCCATCACCACGACGACGGCGGCGGTGGCGCCGCAACCGACCACCACTCAGCAACAGCGTGGTGCCGACGGCTCCACCAACAACAACCTGAGCCCGGAATACTGTGCCAAGAACCAGGATCCGGGTTGCCCGCTGGGGAGCTACATCGGCCCGAACGCTATCCCCAGCCCGAACGGCGACGGCACCTGGGTGCCGTGTGAAGGCACGATCTGCACCAACCCCAACTACGGTGCCGGTCCCGAAACCACCCCGCCGCCGCTCGAGACCACCTCAACGGCTCCGCAAGACACGGCCCGGGTCGAAGGTGCCCCTTGTGAAGGCGACGGCCACTGGGTCCACCTCACCGGCGGCGACGCCGCGCACTACGGCACCGAATGGCTTTGCCGGCACTGACCATTGCGTAAGACGAACTGCTGACCGAGGCGTGATGGTGGGGGCGCGAACCGCCACCATCCGCCGGTGCTGTTACGGATCTCAGCCCGCGAGCGACCAGTTGCTACCGCTCGGACCTTGGATGGCGAAGTCGATGGACTTCTTGGTGCCGTACACATCGCCGCCGACCAGCATGCCCAGTTTCGCCGCGACCGCCTGGGCGATCTTGAAGGAATTGCAGGTCGAGATGTAGATGTTGCCGGTATAGCCGCCGGGCAGGATGGCCTTGATGATACCGGCGAGCTGATCCGCGTTCAGGTCGATTACCGGTCCTTTGCCGGGGGTGGAGTCTTCGTCGCCGATGGAGTCCGCGTCGCCGTGGGCAGTGATGAAGAGGTTCTCGGTCTTGCCGAGCGTGGCACAGGGCCAGAGTTTCTTGTTGTAGGCGTACGCGTGACCGAAGGTGGCCGGTTTGTATTCCGAGTCGTCATATCCGGCCTCGAGAACATCGATGTCCTTGGCAATGAAGACAACAATCATGAGCTTGCCGTTCCTGCAGTGACGAAAGCCGCTATCCGAACGGATTATCTTGCATCCGTTAGGCTTTCGATCGATTTGATGATTAGAGGATGCCGTGCGGGGAAATCCGCAGCGGGACTTCTGGACATGGGGCCAGTCGGTTCGGCAAACCTGGGTGAGTCGAAACACGTCATGTTTGGCATTCGCCGAACCGGGAATCGCGATGCAATCACCCGTCCGACAACCGGAGGTCCTCTTCATGGCAGTGTCGCGTGCCGCGCGCAACGAACCCGCCCTCATCGACAACGTCCACGGCGCTCTGCTGGCAGTTCTGCTGCTGGTCGTGATCGGCGCGATCGGGCTGAGTTCCGCAACGCTGCTCGTCTGACGCTTGCCGAACGTGGAGCGGCGCATCACCACCCGCCCTCGAAGAGGGCCAAGAGGGCCGGGCCCGGATCTGCCGCGGTGCTCGTGTTCACCACCGCGACGACGATCAAGCCCAGCGTCGACAACACGGTGAGGATGTCGAACGACCCCAACACACGCCTGGTTCGCCGGTCAGCGGAGTCCGTTCTCGCAAACTTCCACCACAACACCATGCTGGCGACGATGAAGACGACCGCCACCGTCGCGGCGATCACGGCCATCGCCGCGTGATATCGAGCAAAGTCGCTGATCATCACGTCGAGGGCGGGTGCGGTTCGGCCACCTGCATTCAGGGACTCGGCCAGTTGCCGTCGTAGTTGATCGAGCGTATTGGCAAGCTCACCATCGGTTGTGCCGGTCGTAAGCATCGGCAGCAGCGACGCGAATGGTGTCACTACACCCTGGATGTTCGCCATCACCGTCACCAACGAGAGCAGCCCGAGCGCCGTGACAAGAACGGCCGACGCGAGCGCCCCTCTCCTTCGCATCCCGCGACCATCAATCCTCAGGAACGCCTTCCAGAGGAGAACCCCGAGTGTAATGAGCACAACCAGCAGGATCGCGGCGATGACGGCTTTGACCACGTGGTAGCGGAACCAGTAATCGACAACCGTCGCCAAGCCGGGGGCGAGATCCCGCTCGCCGGAACTCCAATACTCGACGAACGCCGGGTGAAAAGCGTCGCGCAGTCGGCCCTCATCGCCGAAGTCACCGCTCGAGCCATTCGCCGCCAGCGTGGGCACAGCAACGAAGAACGCAACGACCAGGGCCGCGGCAAGGATCGCCAGCACGGCGACCGCGCGACCGGGGATACCGCTGGATCGTGACGGAATTACGGGACTTGGCAAGGAGATTCCCCCTTCATCGCTGCTAGGAACCGTCGCGGTCCCTGAGTCCATCGAGGACGATCCGCAGGTTGCGGCTCCACTGGTCGCTGCCGCTCCGCAGTCCGATGGTGTGCGAGTCGGTCGAGACTCCGGCGAGCAGGAAAGCTACATCCTGCCAGGTGATATCGCGTCGCAGCTCGCCCGCGTGCTGCGCGGCCTCGACCAAATGCCTGATCCGGTTGCGTATTTCGGCCAGCAGGCGATCCAGGCCCGGGATGTCAGCGCCGCCTAGAGCTTCGTTGGCGCCGCAGCTCTCCGCGCGCAGTCGCACGTACACGGAGGCGAAGTCGGTGAACCCGTGCCATGGGTCGGGGTCGGCGATCGCGCGATCCGCGCTGGCGATCATGTCGCCGAGCACTTCCTCCAGCACAACTTGCAGCAGCGCCGCCAGCGAGGGAATCCGCCGATAGAAGGTGCCTTTGCCGACTCCGGCGCGCTGGGCGATCTCCTGCGCGGTGACCTCGACTCCGACCTCGGCCAGCGCCGACCGTGCCGCCGTGACCAGGCGCTCGAGGTTGCGCCGCGCATCGGCCCTGGGTATTTGACCAGCCTCGTCGGCGAGCAGTCGATCCACGGCGCTGATCACGTTGGCCAGCATAACAACTGGACTTGCGGAGTCCGCTTGGCTATAAACGGACTTGTCAGGTCCGTTTATCTGGGAGGGCAATCATGGACCCCATTCGGGTGGGCATCATCGGCGCAAGTCCCGATCGCGGCTGGGCTGTGCGCGCACATGTGCCCGCGTTGCAAGCGCTCGACTACTTCCGGATCACCGCTGTCGGCACCAGTCGCGCGGAGAGCGCACAGCGGGCGGCGCGGCTGTTCGGCGCGACGCACGCCTTCACCGATCCGCGCCGACTTGCGGAGGATCCTGAGGTCGACCTGGTGGCGATCACGGTGAAGGTGCCCGCACACGCAGAGTTGATCCGCATGGCGCTGGCGGCGGGCAAGCATGTCTACTGCGAGTGGCCGCTCGCGCTGAACACCACCGAGGCCGAATCGTTGACTCGGCTCGCCGAGGACGCGGGCGTCCGCCACGCGGTCGGCCTGCAGACCCGATTCGCACCAGCCATCGTCCGTGCCCGCCGGTTGCTCGCGGAAGGGTTTGTGGGGGAAGTTGTTTCAGCGACCGTGTACTCCGCACGGCACCTGGGCGCGGGCACGCAGGTGCCGGACTGGGCGGCCTACACACTCGACCGGAGCAACGGTGCGGGCGTCCTGGAGATCGTCGGCGGGCACACCCTTGACGTGGTCGAACACCTGATCGGCGATTTCACCGACCTGTCGGCCCGGCTGGCCATCCGCCACCCGCATGCGGTGATCGAGGAGACCGGCGCGGCAATCGAAGTCACCACTCCGAATCATCTGCTGCTCGATGCCGTGACGGCGGCGGGAGTCGTGGTGTCGGCGCACATCCACGACTCCAAGGTGACCAACGGTCGCACCCGGATCGAAATCTCCGGCACCGCAGGCGATCTGGCGATCGTCTCGGGCGTCAACGGGCCGGGCGGCATTTCGCTGAGTGAACTGAACCTGCTGGGTTCCCGCAGCAAGGACACCTGGCAGCCGTTGCCGGGCGACGATCCGCTGACCGAGATGACGTTCGGCACCGAGGTCGGCAACGTCGCGAGGCTGTATGCGGTACTCGCGCAGGACATTCGAACCGGCACCACAACGGCCCCGACCTTCGCTGACGGAGTCCACCTCCACCGCCTGCTCGACGCCATCCGTAATTCGGCAGACACCGCGACCCGGGTGCTGACCTCCTAGGAAACCGACACCTCGTCCGTGATCGGGACTACACGGCTTACTCGCGCATCCTGTCGAATCCCGTGTAGTCCCGCACGGCGATCGAATCGTGCAGGCGTACGCCTTTGGTGTTGAGTTTGGCCGCGGCGCGGCTCACCGGTGCGGGTAGCACGTTGATCAGGCGTATGGCGTTGACCATTGCCCACACCTCCAAGCGGCCGCGGGGGATGAGCGACTTCGCCGCGGTGACGGCGAAACCCCGACTGCGGCGGACGTATTCACCGATCTCGCGTTCGTAGGTGGCGAACGCGGCCGCGTGGTCGCCCGCGTGCGCGGCGAGTTCGCCCGCGAGAATGTAGGAGCCGACCACGGCCATGCTGGTGCTGCCGCCGACGGCCGGGCCGGGGCAGTACGCGGCGTCACCGACCAGGGTCACCCGGCCGCGGGACCAGGTGTCCAATCGTAGTTGCATGATGGAATCGAAGTAGAAGGACGGGGTGTGGTCCAGCTCGGCCAGCAGCCGGGGAACCTCCCACTTCATGTCGTGGAAGTGATTGTGCAGCAACTGTTTCTGCCGTTCGATGTCACGGTGGTGGTAATCCAGCGGCTGCGGTAGGCGGAGGAAGAAGCCCGCACGGGCGTCGTCCATGTGCGCGGCGCTGTAGATGCCCGCCATTCGGCCGGAATCCACGATCATCTCCATGACGCCATCGAGCTCCCGATAGTTCGGCACGGAGAAGATCGCGAGATACGCGCCGAGCCAGGTGGTGAACTCGGATTCCGGACCGAAGGTCAGTGCGCGGACATTCGAGTGCAGACCATCGGCGCCGACGATCACATCGAAACGTTGCGCCCGGCTGCGCTCGAAGGTCACCTCGCCGTCATCGATGGCGGTGATCGAGTCGGCGAAGATGTAGTCGACGTCGGAACATGTTGCGTTGTAAAGGAGCTCGCTCAGGTCGTCACGCATGATCTCGACGTGGTTGTCGGACACGGCGGTGAAGAGTTTGCGTAGATCGAGAGTGACCGGCTTGCCGGTGGGCCGCCGCAGCACAAGGGCTTCCGTCCCAGTGGCTTTCGCCCGGATCTGGTCGGCCACACCCATTTGCTCGACGATCTGCATGGCGGGCCGGAATAGGTCTACGGCATGACCGCCCCCGGTCTTGCGTGGTGCCGGTGTGCGTTCGACGACGGTGACGTCGAAGCCGTACCGGTCGAGCCAATAGGCGAGTACGGGTCCGGCGATGCTGGCTCCGGAAATCAGAATGCGCATCGGTGTACCTCGATCATCGAGATCGTCGGCCGCCCGTGTCCGGGGACGCGGTTACGGGACGCCGACCGGGGTCAAGCAGCTGGCCGGTGGGTCGACGACGAAGCAGACGGCTGGGCTGCGGGTGGGGCGGTAGTCGGCGGGGACGCCACCCTCGTTGATGAGCTGGGTGTAGGTGCCGACGGCATCGGTGGGGCGGCGGCCGAGGCCGGGGTCGGTACGCACGTCGACGGTGTAGAGGCCGAAACGTGGTGTGTAGCTGCCCCATTCGTAGTTGTCGGTGATGCTCCAGTAGTTGTAGCCGATGACGTTCATGCCGTCGGCCTTGGCGCGCTGGATCCAGTAGACGGTGTCGCGCAGATGATCGCTGCGGGAGTAGCCGTCGCCGCGGGGGCGGCCGTTCTCGGTGGGCATGCCGTTTTCGACGATGTAGAGCGGTTTGCCCGGGAAGCGACGTGAATAGTGTTGCAGCGCATAGTAGATGCCCTCGGTACGCAAGGGCAGGTCCCAGATGTTCATGCCCGGCAGGCTCGGCATGCCGGATCCGAGGGCCCTGGTGATGGCGGCGAGTACCGACTGCGCCGGGTCGTAGCCGAAGTAGTAGTCCACGCCGACATAGTCGAGCCGGTTCGCGACGCGATCGATGAACGCGCCGTTGACCTCTGCCTCCGAGCCCGCGACGTAACCGACGTTGCTGGTCACCTGTGCGCCGGGCTGGATTTGGTGGATGTAGTCGTAGATGGCGTTGTGCGCCTGCGCGATCCGGTCCTGCATCGCGCCGGGATCGGCGCCGGCCAGGCGGACCTCCTGCGAGACGTAGGCGGCAGGCTCGTTCACCGTGACCCACAGCGGATTACGGGAGGCATAGCGATCGGCCACCGTACGCATGTTGTCCAGCCAGTCGCCGACCATGCCAGGATTGCGCCAGCCGCCGCGGTCGACCGCCCAACCCGGGTACACCCAGTGGTCGAGGGTGATCATCGGTCGCATCCCCGCCCGCGCGATATGCGCGACGACGTCGTCGTAGAAACGAAACGCCTGCTCGTCCCACACGCCCGGTGCCGGTTCCACACGGGCCCATTCGATCCCGACCCGGAACACCTTGACGCCGAGCCCGGCCGCCAGGTCGATGTCTGAAGCGTAGCGGTCATAGAAGTCGACCGAATCCCACACTGGTTCGTAGTCGGGGTGCGCAGGGATGTACCGCGTCCAATTGCTGTCGGGCGCATGGCCTTCGGACTGGAATCCGGAGGCGGCGACACCCCACAGAAAACCCGGGTCCACCGGCGGCGCAGCCGCCACCGGCTGAATCGGCGGGGCCGCAGGAGCGTTCGTACACAGCATCATGGTCGACGCGGCGGCGGCGAGTACGGCCAAGGCATACCTACGGAACCGGAATCGCATCACCTCAGGGTAACTGGCTGCGCGCCGCGCACGGGCGGATCGCGCGATAGTCGCCGTTCGTACCGCGAGTCGTGACCATCGTGACCAAATTCGTCAGGGACGCAGACGGTTTCGCCTGGTATCGCTCAGGTGTGGCGCGCGGCCCACACCATCCGTTCGGTACGTACCGCGAGGTCTGCTCGACGCAGGATGCTGTGCGGACCGTCGGTGTCGAGCAGTTCATCCAGCGCAGTGAGATCTTCGGCGGACAGCGCATCGGCGACGGTACTGCGCATGCGGCGCAGACTGTTGAGTGCGTAGCGGCCGACCGCCTCGGAGCGGGACGGTTCGACGTCGACGTCGACGTCGACGTCGACGGCGACGGCGACGGCGATCGTGCGTTCGCCTTCGAGGGTGAATCCGGCGGCGGTCAGCTTGGGACCCCAGTCGGCGCCGCGGTGGGAGACGTGCTCGGCGTGGTAGCGATCGCTCACGGCGTGGCAGCGTTCCTCCAGACCGGGCCGTTCCGCCGGGGCGTTCTCGGGCAGGAATCGGGGGAACCCGGCCAGCTCGACGACGGCGAACAGCCCGCCGGGGGCGAGCGTGTCGTGGACCTGGCGCAACGTGCGGTCGGGGTCGGCCATGTGGTGCATGGAGGCCGATGCCCACACCAAGTCTGGCCGCCCGAGGTCCGGCCATTCGGTATCGAGATCGGCCTGAACGGTGCGCACGCGGCCGGTTACCCCACGCGCACTGGCCTTTTCCGACAGGCGGTGCAGGTGGGTGGCAGCGGAGTCGACGGCGGTCACGTGCGCCTCGGGGAAGTGTTCGAGCAAGGCGAAAGTGCCTGCGCCGGTTCCGCAGCCGAGATCGACGATCTGGCCAGGACTCGTCTCGACGGGCAGCCACGCGATGATGGACGCGATGTGTTCCGCGAGCACTTCGGCGTCGAGGTCGAGGATCTCCGACTGGTCGTCGTCGCGGGGTCCGTGGTCGTGTCCGTGCTGGTGGAGGTGGTGCGCGCCATGGTCGTGGTCCGTGTGCGTCATAACGCCACGGTAAGTCGATCATGCGCCGAATACACAGGGCTTTGCGTATAAGGCAAGGCGATGGGTGCCGAACCCGCCAGATACGCAAGGGGCCGTGCAGCGGTCACTTTGCGGGAGTCTCCAGGTCGGACTTGTGCCCCCGGCGGGCGTCACGATCGAAGATGCCCAGGATCTCGCACGGTCCACCCTCCGCACCGATCGCATGCGGAAGCATGGTCGGAAACTCCGCGGCCTGGTTGGTCTCCACGCGGAGGCGCCGGTTGCCCAGCAGCAGGACGGCGGTGCCGGAGAGGACGACGAGCCATTCACGGCCCGGGTGGGCGCGCAGGCGCGCGGGGTCGTCCGGCGCCGGGTTCGTCATGCGTTGACGCACAACGGTCATGCCCGGATCCGCTTTGATGGGCCACCGCATCAGCCCGTGCGCGCCGTCGATCATCGGATGGGAGACCACATCGTCGGTGGCCGTCTCGACCAGCTGGTCCAGTGAGGTGTCCAGGGCCCGGGCGAGCGTGACGAGACTGTCCAGCGCCAAGCGGCGCTGGCCGTTCTCGATACGGCTGAGCGTGGATTGACTGAGCCGGGCGCGCGCGGCCAGTTCCTCCAGGGACCAGCCCTGCGCGACCCGAAGAGCGCGGATGCGCTTGCGCACCAGGCTGTCCAGCTCGTCGTCCTTTTGCGTCATAGGCAAAAGATAGTGCGTGTTCCGCACACCGTGCTCGGGCTCGTCGCGTTGAGACCCTGGCGGGTTTCCGGTGTCAGGTGACGGTATGCCGGTGGTGCGCATTCGGGGGCCTGCATACCGTATTGGTATTCCCGCTTCAGCGGGAATCTCGTTACCCACCTCGAATTCTGGAGGACCTCACATTGGAAAGCCAGCGGGCCGGGCATGCCTCGGTCTGTTTGAAGCTGATCAGGGAGCGTCATGTCCGAAGCAGATGAGAACACCACCGTAGTAATCGTCGGAGCGGGCGCCGCCGGGCTCACGCTCGGTAATTTCCTGCTGCGCAATGGGATTGATTGCATCATCTTGGAAAGGAGTAGCCGCGAATACGTCGAGCAGCGACAGCGAGCCGGGGGTCTCGACGCTCGGTCGGTACACATGTTCCGCGAATGGGGGCTCGAGGATCGGGTGGTCGGCGGGGTCCCCTTCGCGCCGGTGCTGAACTTCCGCATCGACGGCGAGACGCGTGCCCTGCCGGTCGAATCAGGCGGTGACGGCGGTGGGCGGTTCTGCCCGCAGCAGGGTTCGCGGGCCAGGTCACTCGCGGACCGCAAACCAGTCGAATCTACTTGCAGTGCCCCCTCGACACCTCCCTATCGCAGTGGACAGACGAGAACATCTGGGATGAGCTGGAGGCCCGCTTCGGTGCGCCCTTGGCAAATAGGGGGCCGATTACCAGCACACAGCTGGTGCCGCTGCGGAGTGTGGTTTACAGCCCGATGAGTTACGGCCGGTTGTACCTGCTCGGGGATGCCGCGCACATTGTTCCGCCGATGAGCGGAAAAGGAATGAACCTGGCCCTGTACGACGCAGAGGTGTTCGCGAAAGCCGTAATCCGGTACCAGACCAAGGAACACGATTCGAGCCTGCTCGACAGTTACTCGACGACGTGTCTCCGGCACGTGTGGAACTATCAGGCCTTCGCGGCATGGTGGAACGACCTGGTGCACAACGCTGGAGACGTTTCGCATCAAGGTGAATTCCGGCGCCAGATCGCCAGGGCGGACCTGGAGCGCCTGTTCGAGTCCGACTCGGCGAACCGTCTGTTGAGCGAGTTCCTCGCCGGACTGAACTAGGCAATGCGTCTGCGGCGCAGCAGTTTCCGAGGTCGCCGCGCCGAGCCCGGAGAACTACAGTCGTCGTGGCACTTGCCATGACTGTGTCGTTCTTGGCTTATGGGGCCAGCGGGACCGAGTCGGTCGCCGCCGCCGCGCCCGGTGACGATGCCACACCGGTCGACATTGCTCCCTACGCCCACACGGCCCAGGGTGAGTTGGTTTACAACTTCGCCACCCCCACCGGTGACTTCGAGTGCTTCATCGCCCCGAGTCAAACCTCCTGCCAAGGCCAGAGCGTGGCACCGGCTACCGCCGCCAACTGCGCCGACCAGGCCCCAGGGTTCACCGTCGATATGACGATCACCAATTGGCACTCGCAGACCCCTGGACCGGACACCGTCAGATCCAGATGTACGGACCCTGGGCGACCCTTCGCTCCGAACACGCAATCCACGACCGCGTTGCCGCACGGGTCGAAGATCAGCGCGTACCGATTCACCTGCGTAACGCAGACGGACGGCATGACCTGCCGCAGTAACGACTCCGGCGGCCATGGATTCCGGATCAGCAAAGAGTCCAACAGCAGCTTCTGACGACCCAGGGGCGGTGACGGTGGGTGGGTGCCGTCGCTCCGAGCCGAGGCAGCAGACTGGTTGGCAATGAAACTGCCTGAGCTTCCTGATCTACCGGTCCGCGGTGTGCTCGATCGTATTGTCGAGACGTTGGCCGAGCGGGAGACGGCTGTGCTGGTCGCGCCGCCGGGGACCGGGAAGACGACGTTGGTGCCGCTGGCGTTGGCGGCGGGGACTTCGGGCCGGGTGCTGGTGGCCGAGCCGCGGCGGTTGGCGGCGCGCGCCGCGGCCGGGCGGATGGCCGCGTTGCTGGGGGAGTCGGTCGGGGAGACCGTCGGGTACTCGGTCCGCGGGGATCGGCGAGTCGGGAAACGGACGCGGGTCGAGGTCGTCACGTCGGGGTTACTGGTGCGCCGACTACAGGGCGATCCAGAGTTGGCCGGGGTCGATGTGGTCATGCTCGACGAGTGTCATGAGCGGCATCTCGACGCGGATCTGTTGTTGGCGTTGCTGCTCGACGCTCGGGCCGGGTTACGGCCGGATCTGCGGGTGCTTGCTACCTCGGCGACCGTTGCGGCCGAACGGCTTTCGGCGCTGTTGGGTGGAGATCGTGCGGCGCCGGTGGTTCAGGTCGAGGGGCGGACCTATCCGACTGAGGTGACGTATGTTCCGTCGTTGCCACGGGAGCGGATCGAAGCGCAGGTGGCCCGCGCTACCCGGGCCGCGCTCGCCGGAACCGAGGGTGACGTGCTGGTCTTCCTGCCCGGTGCAGCCGAAATCCGCCGGACGACAGCGCTTCTGGCTGATGTGGACGGCGTTGACATCGTTCCGTTGCACGGCAGACTTTCGGCTGCGGGGCAGGACACGGCATTGCGTCCCGGGCCGCGGCGGCGAGTGGTGTTGTCCACGGCGGTCGCCGAGTCCAGTTTGACGGTGCCCGGCGTGCGCGCGGTGGTGGATTCAGGACTGGCTCGGGTGCCGCGCATCGATCGAGGGCGTGGGCTGTCCGGGCTTGCGACAGTTCGAGTTTCGGCGGCGGTGGCCGAGCAGCGCGCCGGACGGGCCGGGCGTGAGGCGCCGGGGCGGGTGTGGCGATGCTGGCCGGAATTCGAGCACGGCACGCTGCCCGCCTATCCGGAGCCGGAGATCAAGACGGCGGATCTGACGCGGTTGGCGTTGGAACTGGCCTGCTGGGGGACAGCAGATGGTAATGGCCTGGCTTGGTGGGATCCGCCGCCGCCCGGTGGGTTGGCGGCGGGCCGAGATGTGTTGTGTGCGTTGGGGGCGGTGAACGAGGACGGTGCGGTGACCGAGCGTGGTCGGCGTATCGCCGCGATCGGGCTGCATCCTCGGTTGGCGCGAGCGTTGCTCGATGGGGCGGCCGTGGTCGGTGCGCGGGCGGCCGCGGAAGTGGTCACCGTCCTCGACGACGACGCCCTCATAACCGGAGTCGATCTCACGGCCGGTCTGCGGGTGCTGCGGCGCGAGCGACCGGCGCGCTGGCAGCGGGAGGTCGATCGGCTGGCCCGTTTAGTCGAGGCGTCGGACGGCGTCGATGATCCGGCTTTCGTTGTCGCACTTGCTCATCCGGAACGGCTGGCGCGACGGCGAGGTCCGGGATCTGCCAGCTACCTGATGGTCGGCGGCACCGCGGTGACACTGCCGCCCGCCTCCGGAATGGGTGACGCGGAGTGGCTGGCGGTCGGCGTGGCGACGCGCGATCCGGGTCGATCCGACGGATGGATCCGGTTGGCCGCGGTCGCCGATGAGCAGTTGGCCCGCCGTGCCGCATCGAGCCTGCTGACGACCGTCGACGAGGTCGACTGGATCGACGGTGATGTGGTCGCCAGACGGGTCGTACGGCTCGGGGCGATCGTATTGTCGGAGAAGCGGATTCGTGATCCCGATCGCGATCTGCTCGGTGCCGCGGTGCGTCGCGGACTGAGTTCGACCGGTCTCGGCATGCTGCGGTGGAGTTCCGATGCGATCGCCTTGCGTCAGCGCCTCGAATTCCTGCACCGCACCCTCGGAAACCCTTGGCCCGCAGTCGATGACGAGTCGCTGCTCGCCGCTGTTGATACTTGGCTCGGCCCGGAACTCGCCACCGCCCGCAACCGCGCCGACCTCGAACGCATCGACGCCGGACAGGCACTGCGCCGCCTGCTGCCCTGGCCGGACGCCGCCCGGATGGACGAACTGGCGCCGGAACGCCTCGCGGTCCCCTCCGGCAGCAGTCCTCGCCTCGACTACTCGACCGATCCACCGGTGCTCGCGATCAAGGTGCAGGAGGTCTTCGGCTGGACCGAAGCCCCCCGCCTGGCCGACGGCCGCGTCCCGATCGTGCTGCACCTGCTCTCACCCGCCCAACGCCCGGTCGCGATCACCGCGGATCTGGCCTCCTTCTGGCGTACCGGCTGGCCCCAGGTCCGCGCCGACCTACGCGGCCGCTACCCCAAACACGCCTGGCCGGAAGACCCCACCACCGTGCCCGCCCACCGCGGCACCGCCCGCAACGCGGGCCGCGGCTAGCCCGGGTCCACGGCGAGCATCCCGAACCGACTGACGTTCGCGTGGTTATGCCCATCCGGGCTGGTGATCACAACCTCGGTCGGATTGGTCAATGCGATGCAACAGTAGTTGTCTCGATCCTGCTGAACACTGATGGACAACAGGCGCCGATTAGCCGCCTGCTGCCAAGCTTCCATGGTCTCGAACAACCCTCGCATGGAGGGGTTTTCGAAGTAGATAAGATTGCACTTGTTCATATCCGCCATGAGACCGGTCTCCATTCGCGTCGTCGGGGACATTCGCGGCATCCCCATACGTCCATCGTAGGACTTTACGAATGTTGCTCTAACGCAATGTATTTCGGACAACCTGCGATCGGTTGATCCTCGGATCAAGGTCTCGTTTGCTGCTCGTACCAGCTCCGCAGCCGTTGCAGAGCCGACGGAAGCAGGCCGTCGCTCAGTGCCGCGAGGATCGTGCCATCGCTGAAGCGCTCGGCATTGACCACGGCGGTCAGCACGCGGGCGGCATCGGCAACCGGAGCGGTGTCCAGACCATGGCCGCCCGGGTAGATACTCCTGATGTTCCATTTCGTCCACGAGAAACTCACGATCGCATCGACGTCGTAGAGCGCCTTGTTCATTCGATAGATCGCGTCGCTGTAGTCGACGTGGGGCATCGACAGGGAGCCGTCGCGATTCTTGAATCGCCAAGTTCCTTGGGACTCCGGGGCTGCGGAGAGGACTTCATCGACAGCCGACCACAGTCGCTGCCATGCTTCCGGCGGTGCGGCACGGAGGGCAGCTTCGATACCGGGATTGTCGCCCGGGTCGGGATGGTAAGGATTGGCCCGCAATTCGGCCTCGGCCTCGCGCCGCTGGCGGTCGAAGTCATCGAACTGCGCGTCGATCCGCGCTATCTGTTCCTTGGTGCAGCCGGGCGGATAGCACCTGGTGCTGGAGCTGGAACTCTTGCCGAACAACCGTTTCCACCATCCAGCCACGGTTCTGCCCCCTCGGTTCGTGCGGAATCGACTCTGCCCAGGGATTATCGACCCTTCTTAGTCCGGCTGGGTAAACGGGCCACCGAGGTTCAGCCACCTACCTTGTCGGACATGTCGTACTGCTGGTAGATCTGTGCGGCGTTCTCCGGGGTTACTCGGGTCGTCGACAGCACCTGCTTCTTCTCCACCGCCTGGTTGTGCAGCAGCTTGACCAGGGTGTCGACTGCCTGCTCGGCGCCGGTCGGGTAGACGAATGTCGTGAGCAGTTGGCCGTTTTGTACGGCGCGGATGCCGCCGGTGGGGATGGCGAGGCCGTCGACGCCGATGATCTGGATGGATCCGGCCTTGCCCGCGCCCTGGATGGCGAGTTGGGCGCCGAGCGCCATGTCGTCGTTGTGCGCGTAGACGAGGTCGATCTTGTCACCCTTGGACAGCCACTGCTGCATGACCGTGGTGGCGTTGGCCTTCAGCCATTTGGCCTCCTGCTCCTCGATGATGTTGAGGTTGTGGCCGGCGATGGCGTCCCGGAACCCCTTGTCTCGGTCGACCTGTGGCTGGTCGGACAGGATGCCGCGGAGTTCGACCACGTTGCCGCCGTTGGGCAGCGCCTGCACGGCGGCCTCCCCGGCGAGCTTGCCGATGACGTAGTTGTCGCCGCCGATGAACGCGTTGTAGCAGTCGGTGCTGACGGTGCGGTCCAGGATGATGACGGGGATCTTGGCATCACAGGCCTGCTGCACGGCGGCGGTGAGCGGGGCCGGTTCGTTGGGCGACACGATGAGCGCGTTGACCTTCTGCTGGATGAAGGTCTGCACCTGGCTCACCTGAGTTGCGCTGTCCTGGTGCGCATCTGTGATGGGGAGCAGTTTGAGGTCGGGATGCTGTTTGGCGAAGTACTGCAGCTGGAGGTTGAGCTGCGCCCGGTAGGGCTCGGCGTTGTTGGATTGTGAGTATCCGACGACGAACTGACCGCCGTCGGACGGGCTCGGCGGATTGGACGCGCACGCCGTGGCGGCCACGGCCGTCGTGCACAGCGCGATCGCCATGAGAATCGAGCGACGAGTGGATGACATTTGCACTCCTGGAACGGATTTGGTGGGGAACGACTCCGGCCCGGCGGCCTCGGTCGCGAACGGCATCTAGTGCCGCCGCTTACTCGCGGGTGACGATCTCCGGTCGACGGGGCAGCCACCGCGCCAGTGGACCGCTGATGCCGCGGAAGAAGCCGGGCCGCTGCAACACAACGGCGACCACGACGATCAGACCCTTGATGATCAGCTGGAGGTTGTCGCTGACCGCGTTCAAACCGAGCACGTTGTCCAGCAGGGTGAGGATGAGCGCGCCGACGAAAGTGCCCGTGATGGTGCCCTTTCCGCCCGCCAGGCTGGCACCGCCGATGACCGCGGCGGCGATGGCGTCCAGCTCGTATCCGGCGCCGGCCAACGGGTCGCCGGAGGCGCGGTAGGCGGCGTCGATCGGTCCGGCGAATCCGGCGAGCATCCCGGACAGGGTGAACACCGCGATGATCACCAGTGTCACGTTGACACCGGAAAGCCGTGCGGCGGTGGGATTTCCGCCGACCGCGTAGATGTGGCGGCCGAACGTGGTCTTGGACAGGACGAGCTGGGCAATGATGCAGACGCCGACCAGGGCGAGCACCGGATAGGGGATCCCGGAGGTGCCGAACAGCGGCAACCAGGTTCCCTTGAACAGGGTGTGGCCGGGCGTGCCGAGCAGGGCGAACTCGGACGAGGTGGGGGTGAGGTGCCCGTTCTCGTCGTACACGGCGGTGCCGACGGCGACATTGCCGGAGATCTGCCGGTCGATCCCGCGGACTATCGAGAGCATCGCCAGCGTCATGACGAAGGATTGAATCCGTAACACGGTGGTGCCCAACCCATTACACAGCCCGAAGAACGCGCCGACCAGCGCGCAGGCCGGGATGATCAGCCACGGGTCGAGGCTGTGATCGACCAGCAGCATCGCGGCGGTCATCGAGCCGATGCCGAGGATCGACCCCACGGACAGGTCGATACCCGCGGTGATGATCACCAGGGTGACCCCGACCGCGAGGATGCCGCGCGAGGAGAACGCCGTGATGGCGTTGGTGATGTTGGTCTGGTTCCAGAAGTACTGGCCCTTGGTGCTGATCCCGATCAGAATCACCAGCAACAGACCGATATACCCTTGGGCCGCACCGAGATACGGCGTCAGCCGGGTCAGGCGTAACCACACCCGCGAGCCGATGGAACGTTGATCATCAGGCGGGGTTTGTGGGTCCGTCATTCCTGGTCCTCTCGCCGGGTTCGGATGGCGGGCGCCCTGGCCATGGCCGCCGCGAGAATCGCCTCCTGGTCGAACGGCGCTCCACGGCCGGGGTCACGGTGGAACTCACCGGTGAGGCGTCCTTCGCAGAGCACGAGGATGCGGTCGCACATGCCGATCAGTTCGAGCAGTTCGGAGGACACCGCGAGGATCGCCGTGCCCTGCTGCGCGAGCTGGTCCATCAGGGCGTGCACCTCGGCCTTCGCGCCGACGTCGATGCCGCGGGTCGGCTCGTCCATGAGCAGCACCGACGGGTGCGTGAGCAGGCATTTGGCCAGCACGACCTTCTGCTGATTGCCGCCGGACAGGGTGGCCACGGTGGTGGCCAGCGACGGCGTCTTCACCTTCAGCTCAGCAACTTTCGCGGCGACCGCGGCGCGCTCTCGTTTGCCGTCGACCGTGCCCCACGGGCGCAGGTAGCGGTTCAGCGCGGCCAGCGAGGCGTTGAACCGCACGCTGTTGGCGAGCATCAGGCTCTGCGCCTTGCGGTCTTCGGCGACGAGGGCGATGCCGTTCGCGATGGCGCGGCGCGGACTGCGCGGCCGGTAGCGACGGCCCGCGAGCTGAATCGTCGCGCTGATACCGGTGCCCGCGCCGTAGATGGCTTCGAGGACCTCGCTGCGACCCGCACCCATCAGACCGGCCAACCCCACGATCTCGCCCTCGGCCACCTCGAACGACAGGTCGTGCAGCGGCACGGCGTCGCTACCCGCCGTCGGCGTAGTCGTCAGCTGCCGCACGGTCAGGCGCACCTGTCCGCCCGAATGCTGTTCGGCGCGACGCGGAAACAGCTCGCCGAGCGGTCGGCCGACCATCAGCTGAATGAGTTCGGCGCGTTGTGTGGTCTTCATCGATCGATGCCCGACGTAGTCACCGTCGCGCAGCACCGTGACCGTGTCGGCGATCTCCTCCAGCTCCTCGAGCCGGTGCGAGATGTAGACGACGCCGACGCCGTGCCCGGTCAGGTTCCGGATGACGGTGAACAGCCGCGCCACCTCCGATTCGGTGAGCGCGGAGGTGGGTTCGTCCATCACCAGGACCTTCAGGTCGTGATTGAGCGCCTTGGCGACCTCGATGAGCTGCTGTTCGGCGAGGCGGCATTGCCGAACCAGCCTGCGCGGCTTCAACTCCAGGCCGACCCGGGCCAGCAGCGCGCTGGTCTGCGCGTCCATTGCCTTGCGGTCCAGCGTCCCTCGGATCGTGCGCAGCTCCTGGCCGAGGAAGATGTTGTCGGCGATCGACAACTCCGGCACCAGGTTCAGCTCCTGGTGGATCATCGCGACGCCGTGCCTGGTCGCATCCTTGGGGGAGCGCAAATGCACCGGGCTGCCATCGATTTCGATGCTGCCCGCATCGGGGGTGAAGACCCCCGCGAGGATGTTCATCAAGGTCGACTTGCCCGCGCCGTTCTCGCCGAGCAGCGCGACCACCTCGCCACCGCGCAGCGTCAGTTGCACGCCGCGCAGTGCTTTCACGCCGGGGAATTCCTTGACGATGCCGCGCATCGCGAGCAGCGGCGCGTGAGCGTCGGTGCCGGTCATGGGATTCCGCGAAGCCCGATGTGTGCCACCTGACCCCTCCCCTTCATCGACCGGTGGGTGTCGCCGTGAACGGTGACTGATCCATCCAGTGTGACACCGGTCTCAGAAATCGATTTCTGATACCGTAAATTTTGACTCGTCGAGCCGTCAAGACCATTGAGCGCCAGCAAAATCCGGCGCGGGACCGAAGGGTGGTTACGCCGCAGATGGCGACGGTGACGATTCGTGATGTCGCGGCACTGGCCGCCGTCTCACCGGCGACGGTGTCGCGGGTGCTCAACGCGGACCCGCGGGTTGCCGCGGAGCTGCGCGAACGCGTGCACGGTGCCGTCGCAAAGCTGGGTTATCGGCCGAACAGCCAGGCCAGGTCCCTGCGCACCCGGGCGACCAAGGTGCTCGGCTTGATCATCACCGACATCCAGAATCCGTTCTTCACCGCACTCGCCCGCGGGGTCGAAGATGCTGCCAGCGAGCGTGATTACTCGGTGGTCCTGGCCAATTCCGACGAGAGTCTCGACAAGGAGCAGCGCTACCTGGAGGTTGCCGCGGCCGAGCGGATGGCGGGCGTGATCCTGGCACCCTCCTCCACCACGCACAGTCGGATCGGCACGCTCACTGAGCGTGGCATTCCCGTGGTCGCCATCGACCGGCGGCTGCGCAAGGCGGACGTCGACAGCGTGACCGTCAACAATCAGAAGGCCGCCAAGGAGGCGGTGGACCATCTCATCGCGGCCGGGTGTCGGCGGATCGCGATGATTACCGGGCCGTCCGATGCGTCGACGGCGACCGGGCGGCTCAGCGGGTATCGATCGGCGTTGCGCCGGGCCGGGATCGAACCCGATCCGGGTCTCGAGTTCTGCGGTGACTATCGCATCGAGGGTGGGCGGGCGGCGGCGCGGGCGATTCTCGCGCTGCCAGATCGTCCGGACGGGTTGTTCGTCGGCAACAACCTGATGATGGTCGGCGCTTTGAACGCACTCGTCGATGCCGGTGTCACGTTCCCGGCGGACATTCTGCTCGCCGGGTTCGATGAGATGAGTTGGGCGGGATTCGCGCCACCGATCACGTTGGTGGAGCAGCCCAGTTATGAAATCGGACGACAGGCCACCGAACTGTTGTTACGCCGGATCGTCGGCGAAGAGTTCCCGATTCAACGGGCTGTTCTCGCTGCCCGGTTGCGCGTGCGGGAAAGCACGCGCCGGATCGTTGTCGCCTGATGCCAGTGCGCGTGACGGCGAGATCAGCCGCCCACAGTCCAGTTGAGCTCGGTGCGCAGGTCGGCGGGATCCATTTCCGGGGACGGTTGCGTGGTGTAGACCTCCCAACGCTCGTCACCAGGGGTGAGGCCGCGGCTCCAGATCCAGGCGTGCAATCCGTCCCAGGCGGAGCTCAATTCATCGAAACCGCCTGCGTGGATCACCCGCGCGACCCTGCCGCCGGGGAGCGATCCGTTGACCACCGTGTCGTTGGGTTCCACTGCCTGGCTGACGGCGAACCCGACCTCGATGTCGATGGGGTCGCCGTCCGGGCCGTGGTAGAGACCGAACGCCGGGCTCACGATTTCCAGTCGCTGGGCGGCGATCGTCCTGGCCAATGCGCCGAAGGACGCGTCGAAGAAGTCGCGTAGGCCGGCCACCGGCACAACGGCGCGGACAGCGGCGGTCACGACCGGTTTGATGCGCGTCAACTCAGGCTCCGGTGCACTGATCATTGGGGTCCCCTCCAAATGTGAAAACGGTCTGCCGACCTTGCGAGTCTCCGAAACTAGTCGAAAGTTTCGCGAATCCGCCTCGGTGCGACGGATTACCGGTGTAAGTTTGCTGGTCGAGGCCCCCGAACCTGCTCTGGTTCGGGGGCCATCGCCATTATGGATGCCGGTCGACCGCCCTGGCGAGTGGGATGCGCTGTGCCACAGCAGATCTCGCGCTCTATGCGCGCTTAGCGGTAGCCGCGTTTGAGCAGGTACTTGGCTCCCGCCGCGAAGCCCGCGGGACTGAGTAGTTCGAAGCCGAAGGCATCGGCGAGTCGGTTGGTCGTGTCGAACGCGGCGCAGACTGCCAGCGCGTCCTCGATCTGCTGGGGTGTGACACCGGCGGCGAGCACTTCGCGCATGTCCGCCGCGTCGACCGTGCCGGACCTGGTCAGCTTGCCGAGCATCCGCAGCGTGGCCCGCAGCCCCTCCTCGATGGGGGCCGAATCCACGTCGGCCAGCACCGCTCGAACCTTCGCGTCATCGTGGTACGCCTGCCCCGCGGTCGCGGAGTGCGCGCCGATGCAGAACGCGCATTCGTTGACCTTCGACACGAACGCCGCCATCAACTCCCGATCTGCCACCGCCCATTCGGAAGAGCCCCGCATCGCCTGATGCGTGAACTCCTTGGCCCGGCCACCGTAGAAGTCGGGGCGATAGAAGACCAGCTTCGCGGCGTCCGGTACCGCCTGCCTGGAGAACACCCGAATCAGCGTGAACAGCAACTTCGTTCCGGGACGGTAACCGCTGTTGAGGATCTCGAGTCGCATCACTCGCCCGCCTTGCTACCGAGTGCTTCGGCCAAGGCGCCCAACCCCGCGTCGTACAGCCGGCCGGACCGACCGACCGCCGCCGAGACCACCAACTCGAACAGCTGGTCCTCGCTGAAGCCCGCTGCCTTGGCCGCAGCGAAGTCCGCGTCGGTGACCTGCGTCGGCCGCGTCGCGACCTTGTCGATCAGCTCCTGCAAGGGCGGAGGAACATCCGTGTTTCGGAAGGCGCGAGCACGCTCATCCGCTGACGCCCTGCCCTTTCCGTTCAGCACGCTATCCACCAACGCCCGGTGCGCCGACTGCTTCTCGTCCTTATATGGCACAGCGGTCTCCCCCTCTGCTCCAGTTCAGCTACGTGTCCCACACCATAGGCCTGCTGTGTTCCGGCGCGGTGCTGTTCGCGCTGCGGCGGGGCGGTCGATGAAGATCTTGTGGGTGCGGCGTGGGTCGCGGGTTGGCGGGTCGAGTCGGTGCTCGGGGGTGTCGGTGATGCTGGGTACGCTTACCCGCTGTGAACTGGAAAGTTGCCGATCGAGAACTGGTTTCGTGGCTCGGCACGCCCGAAATCGATCTCGGGTGGTGTGGGTACAAGGTCGACTCGCGACCGGACGCGGCGTGGCTACTGCATGCGATGTACGAGCGTGAGTCCGGCACGGCGGAGCTCACCTATGACGACGAGCGGCGGCAGCGAGTGGCCGCGGGGGTCGAGCAGCCGACGATGATCGCCGGGTTCGATCTCGAGGCTAAGTCGTATGTGATCGGCAATGAGCTGGGCCGATCCGAGCATCCGGGGCCTGGCTGGGAGCGGTTGCGCTGGACCGAACTCGCCGCTCGGGTTGGCGAGTCTGCCGTTGCCGAGGGCCAATACCCGACTTTCCGCAGCCTGGCCGGCGCGCACCCGAGCGGCAGCTGGCCGGTGAGCATCCGCCCGCCCGCCGAGGGTTCCCTCGATCGAGAGTCGTGGCGGGTGCTGATCGACGTGCTGATCGGATGGTCCCCGGGTGGTGTGAACACCACGTGCGTGGCGTATTTCGGCCCGGCGGTCAGCGGCGAGTACGACACCGGAGTCACGGTCGCGGGCCGCCTCGGCGATGCCGTCGACCTGTACGACCATCCGCGTGGGGTCGGCTCGCCCTCGAATCTCTGGGCGGCGGACCGATCCTGGATCACTTGGTCCGATTGGGACCTCTGCGGCACGAAGGTGGCCGGGCCGGTCGAGCTGATCGAGGCGCTGCTGGCGGCGCCGGATCTCGAAGCGGTGCGCCTGCCCTGGTGCTGACCGTCAACCTCGACTCGACCCATTCCGACGAACGACCGCGCGGTGCGGCGCGAACAGGGCACGGTCTGCCGCGGGGATCCAGCAGTCGGCGGCGGTGTCGTCGTTGTAGTTGGTGGTGATGTGGTCGATCAGGTGGGGTAACTCGGGGTGCCGGTTGGTGGCGAGCCACAGCAGGGCGAAGGGGTAGGCGGGAGTCGGATTCGTGATCGGTAGGCGGCGGCTGTTGGGATGCCATGGGGTGCTTGTGCCTTCGCCGATGAAGGTCATCAAGGTGGGGGAGTTGGCCACCCGCTCAACGATTTTGCCCATGGGCTCCGGGCGTTGGCCGGTTTCGATGTCGATCTCGCTGAAGCGGCTGAGTTCGCGGTAGTAGTCAGCCCATTCGGATCTGATCGCTGCGCCCGGGACCCAGGCGGGGTAGGCACGCATGTCTTCCAGAGTGACGCTGGTTCGAGTCGCGAGCGGGTGATCCTTGCCGACGAGCAGGTGGAAGGGTTCGAGATAGGCGGGGACGCTGGTGATTCCGGCGGGTAGCGGCTCGGCCGCCCAGTGCGCGCGGGCCAGGGCGACGTCGACTCGCCCGCCGATGACCGCACTCCTCGGAGTGACGACGGTGTTGGTGAAGGCTTTGATATCCGGTGCGGTGGTGAGGGTGTTGGGAACGACCGTCTCGAAATCGGCATCCGGACGCTGGCTCGCGTAGAACCGCATCAGTTCGGCGTCGGCGATCGACTCGCCGTGGATGGCGACGCGCAACGGTCGTCGAATGGCTCGGATGGCGGCGTCGGCCGCGGCGAGCACGGCCCTGGCGTGGGGGAGGAAGCGCGCGCCCAACGCGGTCGGCGTCGCGCCGGTAGCGGTCCGCTCGAAGAGGGGGCCGAGCTGTGCCTCGATCTTGGCGATGCGCTTCGACACCGATTGCTGACTGATGCCGAGGACCGCGGCCGCGTGGCTGAACTGTCCTTCGTCGGCGACCGCGACGACCGTGCGGACCGCGGCGAGATCGAGATCCATCGTCAACCTCCTCCTACATCCGATGGGTGTGCAGCTTAGCGTGTCGGGTGTTCGACCAGCCGCCCTCACCTCAGGTCGAATGCGTAGCACACCGGCGATCGATCTCGTTGATTCACAACGAGTTCGAGTGCAGCAGGAGCCGGTGCGTCGAACGACGTCGTGAGGTGGACCGTGATGAATGAGGCAGCTTCTTTCGTGCATCTGCACAACCACACCGAGTTCTCGATGCTGGATGGGATGGCGAAGATCGGGCCGCTGTTCGCCGAGGCGCAACGGTTGGGCATGCCCGCGGTGGGCATGACGGACCACGGCAATATGTACGGTGCCGCGGACTTCTTCCGGCAGGCGCAGCAGTCGGGGATCAAGCCGATCATCGGGATCGAGGCGTATGTGGCGCCCGAATCCCGGCGCTCGACCAAGCGGGTGCGGTGGGGCGATCCGTCGCAGAAGGCCGACGACGTCTCCGGGTCGGGCGCCTACCTGCACCTGACGATGGTCGCGGAAAACGCTGTCGGGCTGCGGAATCTGTTCACGCTGTCCTCGCTGGCCTCCATCGAAGGGCAGCTCGGCAAGTGGCCGCGGATGGATGCCGAGCTGATCGCGGCGCATGCGGAGGGCATCATCGCGACTACCGGTTGTCCGTCCGGTGAGGTGCAGACCCGGTTGCGGCTCGGGCAGTTCGACGAGGCGTATCAGGCCGCGGGGAGGTGGCGCGAGATCTTCGGTCCCGACAACTTCTTCCTGGAGCTGATGGATCACGGGCTGACGATCGAGAAGAAGGTGCGCGATGATCTGCTGGCGATCGGGCACAAGGCCGGTATCGCGCCGTTGGCGACCAACGACTGCCACTATGTGCGGCAGGGGCAGTCCGCGTCGCACGAGGCGATGCTGTGCATTCAGACCGGAAAGACATTGTCCGATCCCACTCGGTTCCGGTTCGGCGGTGACGGTTACTACCTGAAGTCCGCTGCGGAAATGCGAATGCTTTGGGACGCAGAGGTTCCCGGTGCTTGCGACGCGACTCTTGTCGTCGCGGAGCGTGTCGAGCCCTATGATGAGGTCTGGCAGTTCCACGATCGGATGCCGGTCTTTCCCGTGCCCGATGGGCATACGCAAGACAGCTGGTTGCGGCACGAGGTCGACACGGGACTGCGCTGGCGCTTTCCCGGCGGCGTGCCCGACTCCTACCTGAGCCGTGCGGCGTTCGAGCTGAACATCATCAGGGACAAGGGTTTTCCCGCCTATTTCCTGGTCGTCGGTGACCTGGTGGCGCATGCGCGCGAAGTTGGCATTCGGGTGGGCCCGGGGCGTGGGTCGGCCGCCGGGTCATTGGTGGCGTACGCGTTGGCGATCACCAATATCGATCCGATCGAGCACGGTCTGCTGTTCGAGCGGTTCCTCAACCCCGAGCGGCCGTCCGCCCCCGACATCGACATCGACTTCGACGACCGCAGGCGCGGCGAGATGATCCGTTACGCCACCGAACGATGGGGCGCCGACAAGATCGCCCAGGTGATCACCTTCGGCACCATCAAGACCAAGGCGGCGATAAAAGACTCGGCCAGAGTGCAATTCGGCCAGCCCGGCTTCGCCATCGCCGACCGGATGACCAAGGCGCTGCCGCCCGCGGTGGCCGCCAAGGACATCTCGGTGGCCGGGATCATGGACCCGTCGCACGAACGCTACGGCGAGGCCGCCGCGGTGCGGGCGTTGATCGAAGCCGATCCGAGCGTGCGCAAGATCTACGACACCGCCGCCGGTCTGGAAGGGATCGTGCGCGGGGCCGGGGTGCACGCCTGCGCGGTGATCATGTCCTGCGAACCGCTGATAGATGTTGTGCCGCTGTGGAAAAGGCCGCAGGACGGCGCCATCATCACCGGTTGGGACTATCCGTCCTGCGAGGCCATCGGTCTGCTCAAGATGGACTTCCTCGGGTTGCGCACGCTCACCGTCATCGGTGACTGCCTCGACAATGTGCGCGGCAACCGCGGTATCGATCTCGATCTGGACACTCTTGGGCTCAATGATCCCGCTACCTATGCGATGCTCGCCCGTGGCGACAATCTCGGTGTCTTCCAAATGGATTCGGCGGGCATGCGGGAACTGCTGTTGAAGATGGCGCCGACGGAGTTCAACGATCTCATCGCGTCCAACGCGCTCTATCGGCCGGGGCCGATGGGTGTCGGCGCGCACTGGTCCTACGCCGACCGTAAGAACGGGCGGGAGAAGGTCACCCCGATCCATCCCGAACTCGACGAGGCGTTGCACGAAATCCTTTCCGAGACTTATGCATTGATCGTCTATCAGGAGCAGATCATGCAGATCGCGCAGCAGGTGGCCGGTTACAGCCTCGGTCAAGCGGATCTGTTGCGCAGGGCGATGGGGAAGAAGAAGCCGGAGGTGCTCGCGCTGGAGTTCGAGAACTTCCGAAATGGGATGCGCGACAACGGATATAGCGACGCGTCTGTTACCGCACTGTGGGAGGCGGTGCTGCCGTTCGCAGGGTATGCCTACAACAAATCGCATGCCGCGGGCTACAGCCTGATCATGTATTGGACGGCGTACCTCAAGGCCAACTATCCCGCCGAGTTCATGGCGGCGTTGCTGACTTCCGTCGGTGATGACAAGGACAAGTCCGCGATCTACCTGGCCGACTGCCGCAAGCGGGGGATCCGGGTGCTGCCGCCGGATGTCAACGAATCGGTGAGCACATTCTCCTCGGTCGGCACCGACATCCGGTATGGGCTCGGTGCCATCCGGAACGTGGGTGCCAACATTGTCGAGACGATCATTCGTGCCCGCGAAACCGCGGGGCCGTTCGTGAGTTTCTCCGACTATCTGAACAAGATCGATGCTGCGGCCTGCACCAAGAAGGTCACCGAAGCCTTGGTCAAGGCAGGGGGTTTCGACTCGCTCGGGTATCGGCGGCAGGGGTTGTTCCTGGTGCACGGAGACGCGATCGAGGCGGTGATGGGCACCAAGAAGGCGGCGGCGCGCGGTCAGTTCGACTTGTTCGCGGACGGTACCGGCGAGGTTGACGCCGCGCCGGTCTTCGATGTGGCGGTGCCCGAACAGGAATGGGACAGAACGCAATTGCTTGCCTTCGAGCGCGAAATGCTCGGTCTGTATGTGTCCGGACATCCGCTCGACGGTGTCGACCATGCGCTGGCCGCGCTGGCCGACACCCCCATCGCCGCAATCCTGGAGGGGCGGGTTCGGCACGGGCAGCAGGTCGTTCTGGGTGGGATCGTCGCCGGGGCCGAGCGGCGGGTGAACAAGAACGGTGATCCGTGGGCGATCGTGCGGCTCGAAGATCTCGATGCGAGCACCGAGATCCTGTTCTTCCCAAGTGTTTACGCCGATGTCGCGTCGTATCTCAGCGAGGATGCCGTGCTGCTCGTCACCGCGCAGGTCAGCATTCGGGACGGGCGCACCTCGCTGTTCGGCGAACGCGTCACCGCTCCCGATTTGGCGGGAGCGAGTGGGGGACGGCCGATCACGGTGACCATTACGGTGCAGGCGTGTACGAAGGACAACGTGCGTGCGTTACGTGAAGCGTTGCAACGTCATCCAGGCAGCACCGAACTCCATATCGAACTCGTCGGAAAGGCCGGGCCGACAAAGTATTCGATCGATCCGCAGTTGCGAATTCGCAAGTCGCCTGCCTTGATGGGAGACCTCAAGGCTTTGTTCGGTCCCGGCTGCTTGACGCTTTGACCGTCAGTGGCCCATGCCGAGTCCGCCGTCGACGGGGATGATCGCACCTGAGACGTAGCTGGATTCGTCGGAGGCGAGGAAGCTGATCACGGCGGCCACTTCTTCGGGATCGCCGATACGTTGCATGGGGATGGCTTGCTTGGCGAGCTGGGTGTACTTGTCGTCGAGGGCCTGGGTCATGTCGGTGTCGATGAAGCCGGGGGCGACGACGTTTGCGGTGATGGCGCGGGAGCTGAGTTCACGGGTGATCGATCGGGCGAGGCCGACTAAGCCTGCTTTGGAGGAGGCGTAGTTCGCCTGGCCCGGGGTGCCGAGCATGCCGACGACGGAGCCGAGGAAGATCAATCGTCCCCAGCGGGCGCGGAGCATCGTTCGGCTCGCGCGTTTGGCGACGCGGAACGCGCCGGTCAGATTGGTGTTCAGGGTGCGTTCGAACTGGTCCTCGCTCATCAGGGTGAAGAGCATGTCGTCGGTGATCCCTGCGTTGGCGACCACCACCTCGACCTCGCCGTGCTGCTCGGCGACTTCGGCGAAAGCCGCATCGATGGACGCCGTGTCGGTGACGTCGCAGCGCACGCCGAGCAGCCCTTCCGGAGCCTCGGTGCCACGGTGAGTGACCGCGACCCGGTGGCCGTCCTCGGCCAGCCGTCGCGCGACCGCCAGCCCGATACCGCGGTTACCGCCGGTGACCAGAACCGAGCGCGGGGTGGTCGGCTTCGACATGCAAATCCTCACTTCGAGTGAACCGGTTGAGCCGAGATGCTCAGCCCCACTGAGCTTTACCTGCCCGCCAGTCAACGGCATCAGCCACTTCCCCCAACTTCCGCGCCGAACTGTGAGGGTTACCCACACTGCGAACCGGCCCCTTCTCGCCTAACAGTGCTCACATGGGAGGCTCCGGCAGCTCACCGAGACGACCGATAACCCGCTCCCGCAAGAGCAGATACTCACTCCACCGATACCGCGTGGGACCACCCGGCCGCTCGACAACCCGAACCGCCGCAATCGTCTGCCCCAGCCGAAACTGCTCACGAGTCAAATCGAGTTCGACACCACTACCCAACCGATTCCACCAGTGAAACCCGTGCTGCTCCCCATCGAGCCAAACCTCCCCAACCATCAGCTCACCCCCGAAGATGTCATTGACAACCAAAGCAGTGACATCACAATGCCCCCAAGCAGGATTCTCCGGCTGCCAACCCGCCCGCTCGATGTCATCCGGAGAACAGGTATCAGCAGCCCAACTCGCCCGCAGTGCCTTGTCGACTGTTATGAGATTCCAAGGAGTCACGCCCGAAGCATCTCACCTCGGTCCGACAACTGGGCGGCCGCCGATGCCGTCCATGGGCCAAATGCCTTGGTAGCAAACAGATTCCGTCCTGCCACTGTCGCATGGATGTGGCTGGCGCAGCTCGCTCAGGACGCTGCGCGTATCCGGCATCGCGTGTAGTCCTCCGCAGCCACCGCCATCCGGGACATGGCGAGCCCGGATGGCGTCCGCGGGCCTAGCGCTTCGGGATGCCGCTGTGGTCGGCGCCGACCATTATGCCGATGAGGGTTGAGGGTTCGTTGCCGTCGTTGCGCCAGCTGTGTACTACGCCGTTGAGCACTAGCGAGTCGCCTGGTTTCAGGTGAACTTCGTTGTCCTCCAAGATGAGTACCGTTTCGCCGGATAGTTGGAGGACGCAGTCGACGGTTGCGCTGGCGTGCATGCCTGCGATGCCTGGCCGGGAGCCGTAGGTGCCTGGGGGGTTCGGGTCGACCAGGAATCCGAGTTGGGCGAGGAGTTCCGGGTCGAGTAGTTCGGTGGTGTCGGTGAGTGCGTCGGGGTTGTATTTCGGGGGTAGCGCCAGCTTGATCACTTTGACTCCGCCGGGCGGCGGGAACTGCTTGTCGGTCTCGTCCGGTGCGGTGCCGTCGTTCGGGAGGGATACGGTGGCGTCGGCGCCCCAGATCGCCCAGCGCCCACCGAATTCCGGTGGCGAGATGGAGGGCACCTGTTCGTCGCGGACGATGATGGCCTTGCCGGTGCTGTCGTGGCCGGTGACGACACGACGGATGGGTTCGTAGTCTGTCATGGACCCAGCTTGCTCACGTACCGATCTTCGTGCAAGGCATATTCGATCGACCGAGCTTGGTTGAATCATGTTGAGCTGCTATGGAACTCGTGTGGCCTCGCGAGGGGGCATGCGCTCATCAGCCGCGTTGCCTACCGCGGTAGACCTCGGCCGCGATGCGCACGAACGAGCGGACCAGTGGCGACGGGCGGATCGCGGGCCACGCGAGCACCAGCGTGCTCGGCGGTCGGTCGACGACGGGAACGGTGACCAGCCCGGCAGGTATCACCTGGTCCAGCGGGGCGAGTGCTGACATGCCGTTCCACAGCACTGCCTGCAGGCACTCCTGGATGGTGCGCATCGGGGTGGCCGGGTCGGCGGCGGCCGTCGACCCGGTCCAGTACGTGCGCCATATCTGATCGGTATCCGGCGGCAGCTGCACCCATCGCCGGTCGGGCAGGTCGGCCAGCCGTACCGATGCTTGCCCGGCCAGCGGGTCATCGTCGCGGACGACGACTCCGATCGATTCGACGTGCAGGACATGGCTGCGTAGTCCGTTGTCCTCGAACGGCATTCGGGTCAGTGCGACATCGACCAGCCCGGCTCGCAAACCGGCGCTGGGATCACCCAGGTCCGCCTCGTGGATGCGCACCGACACGGTCGGGTGGCGTTCGCGGAACGCTGCGGCGATCCGTCCACCGACGAGGTCAGCGGTGTCGGCCAGCGACCCGGCGGTCAGGGTGGCGCGACCAGCGGTGGCGCGCACCCGCGCCTCGATCCGGTCGGCCTGCTCCAGCAGCGACCGGGCGTCCGCGTAGAGGAGGTGCCCCGCTTCGGTCAGCTCGACCCCGCTCGGGGTCCGGGCGAACAGGGTCACGCCGAGGTCGGCCTCGAGTTGGTGCATGGCTCGGCTCAGCGGCGGTTGGGTCATCCGGAGCCGGGCGGCGGCCCGGCCGATGTGTCGTTCCTCGGCGACGGCAACGAAGTACCGCAGTCCGCGCAGCTCCACCACCTCACCATACCGATCCGGTATCGACTGAACCACAACGGTGTTGGCCGCTCATCAGCGTCGTCACGAGGATCGAGAACGTAGCCAGTCATGAAGGGAGCAACCAACATGGACCTGCGTATCGGGGGTTTCCGTTACGACACGACCGAGGCGCTGTTCGACGGATCGGTCACGGTGCAGGGGGCCCGCAGCACCACGATGTCGACCGCGGCGACCCTGCCCGAGATCTTCGAGCGGGTGGTGGCCGACGAGGTGGACGCGTCGGAATTCGGCCTGACGTTCTTGCTGCGGGCACTCGACCAGGGTGTGCCGCTCGTTGCCGTACCGGCCTTTCCCGTCCGGGCGTTTCGGCACTCGGCGGTCTTCGTCAACACCGGCAGCGGCATCGCCGGGCCCGCCGACCTCGTCGGCAAGACGATCGGCGAGTTCGGTGTCTACGGCCAGGATCCCGGCGTGTGGATGAAGGGGATCCTGGCCGACGAGTACGGGTTTCGGCCCGAAAGCAATCGCTGGGTGATCGGCGGGCTGGAGCATCCCGCGCCGCCGTTCACCTTCACCAGCCACCCGCATCCCGACAACCTCGACATCACCGCCACCCCGGCGGGTAAGACGTTGTCGGCCATGCTCGATTCCGGCGAGATCGACGCGCTGTTCACCGCCAATGTGCCGCAACCGTTCCTGGACGGCTCACCGCACATCGGCCGGCTGTTTCCCGACTACGAGCCACTCGAACGCGACTACTACCGGCGAACGGGGTACTTCCCGATCATGCACACGGTCGTGGTTCGGCGGGAACTACTCGAGCACAACCCGGGCCTCGCCCGCGCGCTCTACACCGCCTTCCTCGAAGCCAAACAGGCTGGCGCCCAACGCTACCGGCGGTTCCGTCATCTCTACCAAACGCCATTGATGGTGCCGTGGCTCAACCCGCTGCTGGAGGCGAACGACCGGCTGGTCGGCGAGGACTGGTGGCCCTACGGGGTGTCTGCGAATTGGAAGGCGCTGGACACCTTCCTGGGCTACCACTATGAGCAGGGACTGTCGGCCCGCCGCTGGACGGTCGAGGAGATCATCGCGCCCGACCTGCTCGACACCTGACGGATCGACTCGCTAACGCGGTTTGGCGACCGTCACCCAGCGCGAGCTGTGGAACATCGCCTCGAGCGGTTCCGGGATCGGCGGCAGTTCGCGGTGGTAGCGGGCCGCGAGTTCGGGCACCTTCGCCGGGTTCGCCGACCAGCCGCGGGTAGCGAACCAATCCTCCGGCTCGATGCGCTGGTCGGTGTAGAACAGCTCGCTCAGATCTATCTCGGCCATCGGCGAGTTCTGCGTTTGTTCGGTCTGGTGCTCGGTCACCTGATCCAGATTCTGGTAGTTGCCGATCCAATCGAACGCCAGGCGGCTTCCGGGCGCCGACAGCTGCGTGACCTGCTCGAACAACCCCTCCTGGGCCGCGCCGGGCAGATATGGCAGCAGACCCTCCGCGAGCCATGCCGTTGGCGCAGACGCGTCGAAACCCGCGTCGAGCAGAGCGGTGGGCCAGTCCTCGCGCAGATCCACCGCGACCGCGCGCCGATCCGCCGACGGCTGCGCGTCGTTATCGGTGAGCACCCGGCGCTTGAATTCCAGCACCGCGGGCTGATCGAGTTCGAACACGGCCGTGCCAGCGGGCCACGGCAGCCGATAAGCACGCGCGTCCAGGCCCGCGGCCAAGATCACCGCTTGGCGTATTCCGTCGGCGGCGGCGGCGATGAAATGGTCATCGTAGAACTTGGTGCGCAGGCCGATCATGCCCGAGCCGAGCAGCCAATCATCCTGGGCCGCAGGGCCTTCGAGCATTGCAATCATCCGCTCGTGCCCGGATGCCAGGACGAAGAGCGCGGCGTACTCGTCGCGCACCAGCGGGTCGGGTTTGGCGGTCTCCATGGCCCGAGCGGCGGCAATGCCCAGTGCGGTGGCACCGACGCTGCTCACGATGTCCCAGGAATCTCCCTCAGCGCGCACGGCATTCCTCCGATAGGTAGAACCGGCTGTGGCACAGCGCAGTACGTGCGACCGGCGGCCACGGCATTATCGTATGTCCGCTGACCAAACTACCCCCATCTGGAACGACTTTCGGGGCTTGGCTTGCCTGCAGGCAGTTAGTGCAAAGCTAGGCTGAATCCCACGTGACGGACAGGAGGCTGAGGTGACCGAGACGCCGGTGGCCGAGGTGATGGCCGAGTTGGTCGCGCTCGAAGACCCGAAGGCACGCGCGGTGAACGAGAAGCATGGTGACGATCACGGCGTGAACCTCACCAAGTTGCGCGCGCTCGCGAAGAGGTTGAAAACGCAGCAGGAACTTGCGATAGAGCTCTGGCAGACGGGAGACACCGCGGCTCGACTGCTGGCGATCCTGATCTGCCGCCCGAAGGCCTTCGAACGCGACGATCTGGACGTCATGCTGCGCGAGGCCCGCATACCCAAGGTGCACGACTGGCTCGTGAACTACGTGGTGAAGAAGAACCCGCACGCAGAAGACCTGCGCCAGGCCTGGTTTGCCGATCCGGATCCAGTGGTGGCGAGCGCAGGCTGGGCCTTGACCACCGAACGCGTCGCGAAACAGCCCGAGGGCCTCGACCTCGCCGAACTACTCGACCTCATCGAAGCCGAGATGAAGAACGCCCCAGATCGCCTGCAATGGTCCATGAACCACTGCCTGGCCCAGATCGGAATCGAACACCTCGGCCACCGCGCCCGCGCGATCGCCATCGGTGAACGTCTGCAGGTACTCGCCGACTACCCGACCCCACCGAACTGCACGTCTCCGTTCGCACCTACCTGGATCACCGAAATGGTGCGTCGACAGAACGGCAAGTAGGAGGTCTGGGCCAGCGAGATGCGTTGCGACTCAGTGTATGTCGACGTGGATATCAGCTGTCGGAGGTGAGCGCGGTGCCTGCGGTTCGGCGGCGTTGGGCGCGGTGGGCGAGTGCATCGATGATGCGTTGCCAGGCCGGTGATGCTTCGGAGATTCGGGAGGAGACCAGCTTCAGGGTTTCGGGCTGGGTGCTGTCTCGTTCGTATTTGATTTCCCAGGCGTCCAGGTCATCGATGAGATCGTCGAGGCGGGGGTCGTCGGGATCCCAGTCGACCGATTGGTCGCAGGCGAGGATCAGGCGGGTTGTTTCGGGGTCGTCGAGGCTGGCGTTCTTGGCCCGTATTCGCCGAGGCATGGCGCTTGGGTCGAGTGCTTGCAGGAGAATCCATGAGTCGCGCTCGAGTCGGGCCCGCAGTTCGCTGACTCCGAGGCTGCGCATTCGGTTCAGGATGGCGACCACGTCGGGGGGTAGGACAAGCCTTTCGCCGCTGGCCAATTCGGCTATCCGGCTGCGGTATTCGGTGAGCTGGTCGATCTTGCGCTGTAATTCGGCGTCGATGTCGGTGATGGCCGAGTCGAACTCGGTCGGCTGTGCGTGCAGCAGCGCGTCGATGCGGGCCAGGGGCACACCGGCATCGGCGAGGGTTCTGATCCGGATGAGATCGACCGCCGCTTGCGCGCTGTAGCGGCGGTAGCCGGAGGCGTCGCGCTCGGGCTCGGGCAACAGGCCGACGTGGTGGTAGTGGCGGACGGTGCGCACGGTCACGCCGGCGGTTGCCGCCAGTTGGCCGATCGTGAGCACCGCCCTCCTCAGGTCTTCGTGAAACGTGTTCGTGCCGAGTCTAGGGGGACGGCGGGGTGGGGGAATTCAGTGGCGAGCAGCCCGGTCGATGACGTCGCGGATCGCCTGCACGACGGCGTCGGGGCGGTCGAAGCAGAGGCGGTGGTGGACGGTGTCGGTGAGGATGCGTTGTTCCCCGTGTGAGACCGCGCTCACCACGGCGGCGTCCATTCTCTTTCGGCCGTCGTGCATCTGCTGCAACGTCTCCGCCTGCTGGGTGGGGTCGGGGCCCACCGCGCTGAGAGCGACCAACGGGACGTCAGGAAGGTTCGCCCCGGCGCGCAGTTCGGTGGCGACGTCGGTCAGGCCGCCGCGCTCGGCGATGCCGACGCGCAGCCATTCGTCACTCACCCGGGCGTCGATCAGCGGTTGCCGGATGTGCTCCGGGTAGTCCGCGTACAACTCGGCGTGCATCTCGCGCAGGGCCGGGCGCAGCCGTGCGAGCTGCTCGAAATCGGGTCCCATCTGCTCGGCTGCGGCCAATTGCATTGCGGGCGGCATGAACTCGTCCCAGTCACGATGCAGTCCGTCCAGCCAGACCAGTCCGGCCACGTCCTGCGGATACAGCTGTGCGAACCGATGCGCGTAGAAGGCGCCGAGCGAGTGTGGCGCGAGAATGTATGGGGCGGGGATGTTCTCGGCGCGCAGCAACTCGCGCAGTTCCGTGGCGACCGCGGTGGCGGTGCGCGGCAGGGCAAGCGGATCGCTGTAGCCCGTGCCGCCGCGGTCGTACACCACGGCGGTGGTGAACTGCGAAACCTGTTGCTGCACAACGAAATAGTCCAGTCCGACCGCGCTCGCACCTGGCAGGAACACGACGCCCGGTCCGCCGCTACCCGAGCGATGCACGAAAACGCGGCGTCCGTCGATCTCCTGAAACCCTCCGATCGGCGGCGCGAGCCGCTCCGAGGAAGTGATGTTGTTCGTCATGCGACAACCCTCCAACCCTGACGCAGGGTCAGGGTCAAGTCCTCAGCTAGTGCATCGCATGGGTGCTGGGTTTCGGTTGTCGATTGGGCAAACTGGCGACAGTGGTGTTGCCGGTGACCTGGGCCAGTGCCCACAGAACCAGTGCGGCGAGGGAGTAGGCCGCGCCTACCCAGCAGGAGGCCGACCATCCCCAGGGGCTGTACGCCCAGGTGGTCGTGATCGCACCGAGGGCGGATCCGAGGGAGTAGAAGGCCATGTAGGCGCCGATGACGCTGCTGGCGTGGTCCGGGTGCTTTGCGGTCAGTAGGTGTTGGCTGCTGACATGTACTGCTTGGACGGCGAAGTCGAGCAGCACGATGCCGATGATGAGCATTCACAGGGTTGTTTCGGTCCGGGCGATGAGTAGCCAGGAGGCGCTGTGCAACACCAATGCGGAACCGGTGATCACTTGTGCGCGACCGGAATCCGCCCATCGGCCCGCGCGGGCGGCGCCGAGTGCTCCGGCCAGGCCTACCAATCCGAACAGCCCGATCTGGGTGGTGCCGAAACTCCAAGGGGCGGTGCTGAGAGGGAGGGCGAGGCCGCTCCAGAGGGTTCCGAAGGATGCGAAGAGGAAGAAGGTGATCAGTCCTCGGTTCAGGAACAGGCGATCCGTGGGTGCGAGGCGTCCCATCGATGCCAGCACCTGTGCGTACCGTGCGCCGGGAGTTCGGTGGTCCGGGTAGAGCGTCGTGTGGACGATGAGGGCCAGCGCGACGCAGAGCGCGGCGAGTAGCGCGTACACCGCACGCCAGCCGACCGTGTCGCCCAGGACGCCCGCGAGGACGCGGACGCCGAGGATGCCGATCACCACACCGGAGGTGACCGCGCCGATGTTGCGGCCCCGCTCGCTCGGCGCGGAGACGGCGGCGACATAGGCGACGGTCACCTGAACGACGACCGCGAACAGGCCCGCGATCGCCAGTCCCGTCACCGCGATGGCACCGTTCGGCGCGACAGCAACGACTGCGGCTCCAGCGGCGGTGAGTACGAGATGCACGGTGATGAGCCGACGACGATTCAGCACGTCGCCGAGCGGGACCAGCAGGACGAGCCCGGCGAAGTAGCCGACCTGCCCGGCGGCGACCAGCCAGCCGAGCGACCCACGCGCCAGTCCGAGGCTGGTGCCTGCTGCTTCCAGTACCGGCTGGATCGCATAGATCGTCGACACGGCCACCGCGCACACCAGCGCCAAGACGAATCGCTGCGATCGGGTGACTGTTGGTGCCACCGCACCTCCCAATTTAGTAGCAAAATGCAACCATTGGAGCGTAGGGCATAATGGTTTCGAATTGCAACCAATCGGGTGGAGGCTCATGACCACGACGCTCGGCTCCGGCCGCGACTGGACCGACCCCACCTGCCCGGTCGCCCGAACCGTCGACCTCGTCGGCGACCGGTGGAGCCTGCTGATCGTGCGCGACGCCATGGACGGCGCGGCGAGCTTCACCGACTTCCAGCACCGCCTCGGGATCGCCCGGAACATCCTCACCGACCGCCTGCGCAGGCTCGTCGAGCACGGCATCCTCGCCACCAGCGTCACCCCCGGCGGCAAGCGGCACAGCTACGAACTCACCGAAGCGGGGCGGGATCTCTTCACCGTCGTCGTGGCGTTGCGTCAGTGGGGCGAACGCCACGCCTTCGCCGACAACGAACCCCACTCGACCCTCATCGATCGTGACGGCGATCCGCTCACCCGACTGCGCGCCGAAAACCGCGAGGGCAAGCTCGTCACTGCGGCAACAACCCGAGTTCGCAAGGTAGGTGAACCCTCGGAGGCGTGATCGCGGCCGGGCATATGCACAACAGACGAGGTCGATATCCCTCAACTCTGTCAATGGTGGCCCGGGGAACGCGCGTGATGTGATTCACCGGATACCACCCATCCGGGGAAAACGCGCAGGAGTCGGCATATGAGGTACACATTTCGGAGTTTCCACCGCGTGGGTATTCCGGGCGGAAAGTGTGTGCCAGTGGTCGCGGTATTGCTCGGTATTGCCTTGGCGGGGACGGCAATACCGGCCGCTCAGGTGACTGCGGCCCCGGCCGTAGGACCAGTTTCCATCGCCCCCAATGGTTTCGGCCTGCCTGCGGGTTACACGCCGAGTGAGAGCAAGTACCAGTCCGGCTACGACATCGTCGAAAACGTTCGAATGAGCGACGGCACCGATCTACACACGACGATCCGGTTCCCATTGGATCCGGTTACGCACCAACCAGCGGTAGGCCCGTTTCCCGTGGTGCTGTCGGTGACACCGTATGGCGCGTACAACGGCGCCTTGGTGGCCGCGATCGGCGGTGTTTTCGAGGAATACAAGATTCCGGTGCCCGGCGATCTCGGTCCGGTCATCAACTCGGTGCTGCAAGAGGTGAGCGCCCCGGTCGATCTGGTCAATCGCGGCTATATCAACGTCATCGCCGATGTTCGCGGCACCGGCGCGTCCGGCGGCCAATGGTCGCCGATCAGCGCACGAAGCGCCCAGGACGTCGCCGAGCTCGTCGACTGGAGTGCGAAGCTGCCGAACGCCAACGGCAAGGTCGGCATGTTCGGCTACTCCTTCCCCGGTGTCGAAGCGATGCATGCCGCCACGACAATCGGCGAGAACTCCCCGCTGAAGGCGATTTTCGCGATGAATACCGACTACGACGTGGTCCAGTCCGTCTTCGGCGACGGCATCTGGGCCCCGTTGATCTCGCTGTTCGTGGTGATCTGGCCGGGACTCTGGCTCCAGTACGCCAACCTGTGGGAAGCAACGCTTGTCGAGCCACTTCGGTTGCCCGGCTTGATCATCGACCGCCTCAAAGGACTCATCGGCGACGACGGCCAGGGCGTTCTCGGCCTCGCGGCCAACCTGCTGACTCAGGGCATCTACGCGGATAACCCGATCGTCGGCAACCGGCTGCTGTCCGAGAACATCGCCGATATCGTGCACAACGACGTAGCTGTCTACGCCGTCGGCGGCGACTCCGACATCTTCCAGGGCGCGGTTTTCCAGATGTATGCGGCATTGCAGAATGCCGCCGCGGGCCGTGATCCCTACGGGCCGATGGATTCCCGAATCAAGCCCGATCCGCGTTATCAGGTGCTGCAAGGTCCCTGGCAGCATGTCACCACCGGCTTCGCCCCGGCCGGGAAGATCCGCACCGAGGAACTCACCGCCGCCTGGTTCGACCATTGGCTCAAGGATATCGACAACGGTGTCGGTCTAAATGACAAGCTGGTCAACGTCATCGATAACAACGGCAACGCATTGAGCACCGCGAGTTATCCCTTCACCGAGGCCACGCCCACCAAGTTCTACCTGGACGGGAACCGGTTGACCGACACACCGGTGTCCGGCGACCAGCCCTCGGATCGTTGGGACTACTCCTTGGTCAACAATCCATGCGGCAGAGAACTGGGCAAGGCGACCGGTGGCGTCTTCGAATTCCTCTTCAATCTGTTGAGCCTCGGCAATGTGCACGAACCGTGTTCGCAATCGGAATTCGGGCCGCAGCACGGATTGACCTACACCACAGCACCATTCGATGAATCCATGGTGCTCGCCGGACCGATCACCGCCGACCTGTTCGCGAGTTCGACCACCGCCAATGCGCTCTTCCAGGTGGCTGTCGAGGACGTCGGCCCGGATGGCTCGGTCCGGCAACTCACCGATGGTTCGTTGATGGCCACGCGCCGAGCGGTCGACGAGGACAGATCGTGGAAGACCGACGACGGAACCATCTACGCGGTGATCCACCCCAACACGACGACCTCGACGCAGCCGGTCGCCCCCGGGGTGGTCACCGAGTATCAGGTGCGGGTCTTTCCCACGTTTCAGAAACTCGAACCGCAGCATCGGCTGCGTGTCCGAATCTCCAGTGGCAGCTTCCCGTCCACGATGCCGCTACCGCAGGACATTCCCGGGCTGATCGGGTCGTCGGTGCAGATCGAGCACTCAGCCCAGTACCCATCGAAAGTAGTGCTGCCACTTGGGCCGTCCGACAAGGTGGCCTGGAAGTAGCCTGGTCATCGGCTCGACGAACCCTGCTGGTCGTGGGCCGCTGCCGTCTCACGGATGGCGGTGGCGACGGCTCGGAAGTCCTTGCGCAGGATGTGCGAGTGGTTGCTGGGGACTTTCGCGCTGACCTGGATGTTCTTGTTGTGGGCGAAGATTGGATCGAGTGAGGCGCGCGCGGCTTCCATTTCCTCTTGGCCGCCACCGAGATTGGATCCGGTGGCCAGGACGTAGCGCATCGGGCAGGTCACGTTGTCGAGGACCGGTGCGAGGGCGGCGTGCAGTTCGTTCGCTTCGATGTTGACGTCGGCGTGCTGCTCGGCGCTCATTCGCGCGGCCAGGCCGAGCGGACGGGCCAGTGGCAGCAGGAATCGCATCTGGTGGAACAGCTTTCGGATTCGCTCGCGGCCGTCCTCGCCGGTCAGGCCGTAGGGCATCGCGCCGTCCACGGAGACCACGCCGCGGATGCGGTCGGGATTGCGCTCGGCCCAGTGCGCCGCGAGCAATGCGCCGTAGGACCAGCCGACGAGGATCGGACGCTCCACGCCGGTGGCGTCGAGGACTGCATCGATGTCTCGCAGACATGCCTCGAAGGAGTAGTCCGCCGACTGCTTCGACTTGCCGCGGGCGCGCTCGTCGTAGCTGATGTGCCGGTACTCGGCGCCGAGTTCGGCGATCAGGTGCCGCCACGGGCGTCGGTCGGCGTAGGAGCCGTTGAGGTAGACGATGGGGAGGCCGGGGCCGCGGGTGTCGGTTACGGATAGGGCGGTGTCGTCGATCGGCACCAGGCCGGTCCAGGTCGAGTCGGTCGCGTTGTTCGGTGTGCTGTTCATGTGGACTACTGTCGCGAGCTCGGCTGACACCGGGCTGACGTTGACCTGACATGGTCGCTGACACGGTGTTCGGCCACGTCACAGCTGGTCGCCGCCGCGATCCTGGATGCCGCGGTTCAGGGGAGCCCGGCGCGCAGGGCGGTCACACGGTCGACGGCGGCGGTGAACGCGGCGGGGTCGAGTTGGCCGCTGGTGTAGGCGTCTGCCAGGGCGGTCGTGGCGCCTTCACCTTGGCTGATGTCGCGAGCCGAGCACAGGATGAGGTCCATGCCTGCGGCCGCTGCGGCGGTGGCGCGTTGCCCGGTGGTCCCGAACGAGTCCAGCGCCCCTGCCTCGATGGCGTCGGTGATGGTGACGCCGGTGAAGCCGTTGCGGGCGCGTAGTTCCTGGTTGACGATCGTGGGTGACAGGCCAGCAGGGAGGACGGGGTCCAGGTTCGGATAGATGGCCCAGGACAGCATGACCAGCTTCACCCCGGCGGATATCGCTGCCGGGTAAGGGAATTCGTCGACGGAGCGCAGTGTGGACGCGCTCACGGGGAGAGTGACCGGGCCGAGGTCGGTGTTCTGGCCGTTGGGCGCCGAGCCGAGGCCGGGGAAGTGCTTCGCGGTGGCGGCAACGCCGGTGGCCTGTTGTGCGGCGGTGAACGCCAGCCCCAGCGTGGCCACCAGAGCGGGGTTGTTGCTGAAGGAGCGTTGGGTGCGATCGATGAAATTGCCAGGCGTGTCATAGACATCCAGCACCGGGGCGAGGTTGACGTTCATCCCTACCCCGCGCAAGTTGCGCCCCGCACCGATACCCGCATCGATGGCGGCGAGCACCGGATTGGCCGACTGGCCAACCTGTTTCGCCGACAGCACCGGATCCCCGGGCAGCCGCCGCACCAGTCCGCCCTCCTGATCCGTCATCAACAACAGTGGCACCGAGATGGGGCTTTCCGCCTGCGCCTGCCGCAACTGCCCGACCACTCCGGCAATCTGAGCCGCGCTGGAGATGTTCTCCCCGAAGAAGATCACCCCGGCGGCCTGACCATTGCGGATGGCGTCGAACAGGACCGGCGGCGGAACCAAACCCGGATACGAATAGATCACCCGCTGCCCGGCCAACTGCAGCGGCGTCAGTCCCGCCGCCTGCGACCCGGACGCCGCAGCCACCTGCATCGCGGCGACCAAAACGCATACGAACAGCGCAGCCAAACGTCTGTGCCAGCAACGGAGTTCGACCGAAATGGTTGGCTGCGGCATCACCGACTCCTTCCACCCACGCAACTCAATGGTCGCGCATCGGACGGCGCGACGCGAGCCCCAACGACTAGCCTGGGCCGCGTGACCGTCACAGAGATGCCCTTCGGATCGTGGCCGACCTCCATCACCTCCGAATTCGTTGTCACGGCCGCGGTGCGGCTGTCGGAGGTCCGGGTGGACGGGACCGATGTCTATTGGTCGGAGGGACGTCCCAGCGAGGGGGGCCGGACCCAGATCGTGCGCCGCGGTGCCGACGGCACCGTCGCCGACCTGCTGCCGGAGGGTATGGACGCGCGCACCGCGGTCCACGAATACGGCGGCGCGGCATGGTGGGTGCGCGATGGCGTGCTCTGGTTCACCAACTGGGCCGACCAGCGGTTGTACCGGCTCGAGACCGGTGGTGTGCCGGTGCCGCTGACCCCGGTCCCGGCCGCGCCCCGCGGCGACCGGTATGGCGACGGCGAGCTCGCCCCGGATGGCACTGCCGTCGTGGCTGTCCGCGAAAGGCATCCGGTCGACGGGCATGGCGCGAGCGATGTTCGCAACGAGATCGTGCGGTTGTCGGCGGACCGTGCGTCGGAGCCGGAAGTCCTGGTGACCGGACCGGATTTCGTCGTCGCGCCCCGGCTGAGTCCGGATGGGGGTTCGCTCGCCCTGGTGTCGTGGGATCACCCGTCCATGCCGTGGGACGACACCGTGCTGCGGGTGCGTGATCTCGCGACCGGCGCCGATACCGTGGTCGCGGGCGGCCCGGGCGAATCGGTGATGGAACCGCGCTGGCAGCCCGACGGCTCGCTGCTGTTCCTCTCCGACCGCAGTGGGTGGTGGAATCTCTACCGCTGGACATCCGGCGATACGGTCACCCCGGTGATCGAGCTGGACGCCGAGATCGGTATGCCCGCTTGGCAATTGGGGTCGGCACGCTACACCGTTCTCGACGACGGCGGCATCGTGTTCGCCCGCTGGCGCGACGGCTACGACGGCCTCGGATTACGCAGGCCGGACGGCTCGGTGGTCGACCCGGACCTGCCTTTCTCGACCATCACCGCGATTCAGCGTGCCGGTACGAACGCCGTCGTCGTGGTGGCGGCCACTCCGACTACCGAATTCGGTGTGTACCGCATCGAATTCGGCGACGGCACAACACATATCGAGCTCCTCCGTGCGCCGCGGGAACTCGACCTCGATCCCGCGTCGGTCTCGGTGCCCGAGCCGATCTCGTTTCCCTCGACGGACCGCAGCGGCGCGCCACGGACCGCGCACGCGCTGTTCTACCCGCCCGCGAGCCACCGTTACGGTGGCCCGGCCGGCGAACTGCCACCGCTGTTGGTGATGATTCACGGCGGCCCGACCTCCTCCGCGCTACCGGTGCTGTCGCTGGGCACCCAGTACTGGACCAGCCGAGGATTCGCCGTCGTCGACGTCAACTATGGCGGCTCCACCGGATACGGCCGCGAATACCGTGAACTGCTCAAAGACGCGTGGGGAGTCGTGGATGTAGCCGACTGTATGGCCGCGGCGAGCTGGCTCGGCGAGCACGGCCGGGTCGATGCACAGCGACTCGCCATCCGCGGCGGCTCGGCAGGCGGCTACACGACGCTCGCCGCGCTGGCCCGGACGGACACTCCGTTCGCCGCCGGTGCGGACCATTTCGGCGTCGCCGACCTCGAGGCGCTCGCCGCTGACACCCACAAGTTCGAAAGTCGATACCTCGACGGTTTGATTGGCGAATATCCGGCCAGGCGCGACATCTACCGCGAGCGGTCGCCGATCCATCACGTCGACCGGCTGCGCAAACCGCTGATCGTGTTGCAGGGCAGCGACGACCCGGTGGTGCCGCTCAATCAGTCGGAGATGATCGTCGAGGCACTGCGGGAGCGGCGAATCCCGGTGGCCTTCTTAGTCTTCGAGGGCGAGCAGCACGGCTTCCGCCGCGCGGAGAACATCCGCCGGGCGTTGGACGCCGAGTTGAGTTTCTACGGCCAGGTTTTCGGGTTCAAGACACCACCGGCGGAAGGTATCGAGCCGGTCACCGTCGAGAACCTGGACTAGCTCGTCCGGCCCCGTCGAACCGGCGGGTAGGGCAGCGGTGTGCGAGCATCGGTCGCATGTCGATCTCTGTGGAATCCATTGCACATCTGCGCCTCACGGTGTGTGACATCGACCGGTCGCGGGCCTTTTACGAGAAGGTCTTCGGATGGCCTGTGGCACTGGAGATTCCGGCTGATGCGGACGACGAGACCCGTCAGCAGCTCGATTTCCTGCACGGTGGGGTGATCTACCGGATGAAGCACGGGTTGATCGGACTGCGGCCGGTGGGCACCGATCCGTTCGACGAGAACAACGTCGGGCTCGACCATCTCGCGTTCTCGCTCGGGTCACTTGGTGAACTGCAAACTGCCGCAGCCCATCTCGATGTCTGCGGGGTGCAACGTGAGGAGATCAAAGACATCGGTGTCAGCTACATCTTGGAGTTCCGGGACCCGGACAACATCGCGTTGGAGCTGGTCGTTTCGAAGCTGTCGGCCTGAGGTCTGCGTCAGGCCGTCGGCGCCACGCGCTCGAGCTTGGTCCAGCCGGTCCAGCCTCGCTTGTTCAGCAGTTCGATCAGGCGACGGGTGGGCGGGGCGGTATCGAGCGCGAGGGTGTCGAGTAGGTCGACCAACGATGGCTCGATGGCGCCGCCGACATAGTCCTCGCCCTGGTCGTCGGCCAGCTGCGTGAGGTAGTCGGCCACCTTGTCGACCAGCTCGGTCAGCATCGGGTCGTTGTCGGTCCGGTCGAGGGCCTGGCTGAGGGTGCGATAGAAGTCGATGAGCGGCGGGTGGGTGATCTGCTCGCGCTTGCGTGCCATCAGCTCCGGGACTCGTTCGGGTGTGCGCGCGGCCAGCGGGATCCAGCCGTCGCGTTCGACCTGGATGATCCGCTCGTCGACACCGAGTGCCCTCAATTGGTCGAGAAACTCGACCACCTCGGATGGCAACGCCAGACTGTCGCCCGCGGCGAGCCGGGCGATCCGCTCGCGGTGGAGTTGCCGCTGCCGGATCTCGGCCTGAAGGCGCTTATCGATGTCGGCGACGGCTGCGGCGAACTCCTCCGGGTCGGCCTGGAGCAGCTCTCGCACGCGCGCCAGTGGGACTCCGGCTTCGGCGAGGGTTCGGATCTTGATCAGCTCGACCACGGTGCCGGGGCCGTACCTGCGGTAACCGGAGTGGTCCCGTTCAGGTTCTGGCAGTAGCCCTTTGGCGTGATAGTGCCGCACCGCGCGCACCGTTACTCCGGCGTACGACGCCAGCTCGCCGATGGTCAGCATCGAACAAGTCTCCTAGGTTTGGCTAGTCGCCCGGGTTTGCGCGCCCCGGATGATCTGGGCGATGTCCGGGGCGTGGGTGACGACCAACGCGTGCGTGGCGTCGAGCCAGGTTGTGCGGATCTGTGGCTGTTCCCGGGTGAGTCGCTCGATGCCCGCGCGCCACAGTCGATTGTGTCGCGGTGCACGTCCTTCGCCGCTGTCGCCTGCCATCGAGGTCGACATGATCAGGTGGATCGGGCGGTCGATCTTGCGGTACTGGTCGAGGATTCCGGACCCGACCACATCGATCTCGAGGTCGATTCCGGACCGCAGCACGTCCAGCTCGAGATTGAGGTCGAGGATTTCCTGCGCGGTGAGCAACACCTGACGCGGGGTGCCCTTGATGGTCTGCTGCCACGTCGCCAAGTCCTCCCACATTCCGCGTAACTCAGGCAGGTCGGCCGCAGTGATGAACGGTGCGGGCACCGGGTTCGCCCCATCGATGACCACGAGTTCGCTGAAGGCGTCGGGGAAATCGGCGGCGTAGTGCACGATCAGGTCCGCGCCGAACGAGTGACCCGCGAGCACCGGTGCCGAGGGCAGCCCGAGCCGTCCCACCTCCGCCATCACGGCAGCGAAATCGCCGAGCAACGCCTCGAAGGAGTACCGGTCGCCGGCCGAGGAAAGGCCATGACCTCGCAGGTCGAAGGTCAGCACATCGAAGTCGCGCCGCAACAGCTCGATGAGTTCGTGCAGTTCGGCCTGCGTCGAGGTCAGACCGGGGGACAGAACCAACGGCGGCCCTTCGCCGCCGCGAG
Organism: Nocardia sp. CA-128927; assembly: GCF_050955855.1. NCBI lineage: Bacteria > Bacillati > Actinomycetota > Actinomycetes > Mycobacteriales > Nocardiaceae > Nocardia > Nocardia sp. CA-128927. Next base: position 4,042,198 of record NZ_CP192087.1, read on the forward strand.
ACACCGGGATTGTGACGCCATCGTGGTGGACGGTGAATACGTTCGTAGTCATGCCAACCATGCTGAGCGGTTGACCCTGCGTCAGGGTCAACCCGGGAACGACTGCCCCGTTTGAGCTCAGCTCAGCAGGATCTCGAGGCTCGGTAGGACGTGGCTGACGATCGGGATGCCGACCATCGCGATGTGGATAGGGTCTGAAGGCATTGGGGTTTCCCTCATTTCAGGTCAGCGGCGGCGGCTTCGAGGTCGGCGATACTGCCCGACATGATCGTTCGCACGTGTTCGGTGAGGTGTTCGACGGGCCAGTCCCACCAGGCCAGCGCCAGCAGTCGGGCGATGTCCTTGTCGTCGTAGCGGGTTCGGATGAGGCGGGCCGGATTGCCGCCGACGATGCCGTAGTCGGGCACGTCGCCGGTGACGATGGAGCCGGTGCTGACGATCGCGCCGTGGCCGATCCGCACGCCGGGCATCACCGTGACGCTGTGACCGAGCCAGACGTCGTTGCCGACGACGGTGTTTCCTCGGTTCGGCAGTCCGGTGATCAGGTCGAAGTGGTTCGTCCACGAGCCGCCCATGGTGGGGAAGGGGAACGTGGAGGGTCCGTCCATGCGGTGATTGGCACCGTTCATGATGAACCGCACTCCGGTGGCCAGTGCGCAGAACCTTCCGATGATCAGCTTCTCGGGTCCGTAGTGGTACAACACGTTTCGGGTTTCGAACGCGGTCGCGTCGTCCGGGTCGTCGTAGTAGGAGTACTCCCCGACCTCGATCAGGGGAGAGGTGACCAGCGGCTTCAACAGCACCACGCGCGGCTGGCCGGGCATGGGGTGCAGCACCGTCGGGTCTGCGGGAAGCAGGGTGGGATCGTTGGGCACAGCGAAACTCCTTCGGTGCGTGCGGGATTGGATGTCAGACGGAGGCCGACGCGCGGAGGTCGAGGTGCGCGCCTCGCCAACGGGTACGTAGTCGTCGGTCGTGGCTGACGATTACGACAGCGCCGCGGTATTCGGCCAGCGCGGTTTCCAGCTCTTCGACGAGGCCGGGGGACAGGTGGTTGGTGGGCTCGTCGAGCAGCAGTACATCGACGGGTTCGCTGACCAAACGCGCCAACGCGAGGCGCTGCCGTTGACCGGTGGACAGGTTCTCGACGCGTGTGTCGAGCTGCGTGCGGTCGAATAGTCCTAGCGACAACAGCTTTTCGGTGTTGTGGTCGACTCCTCCTGTGCGTCCGCGGGCGAAGGCGGCCAGCAGCGTGTCGCCGGGTTCGGCGGGACAGGGCTCCTGCGCGAGGTAACCGATTCTGCCGCAGCGTTTTACAGTGCCGCTGTCCGGCGTGAGCGTGCCTGCCAGCACGCGCAGCAAGGTCGTCTTGCCCGCGCCGTTCGGGCCGGTGATCAGCATGCGGTCACCTGCGGCGATCGTGACACTCGTCCGGTCGAGCCTGCCCGCGACACCGATATCAGTGGCTTCGAGCACGCTGCCGTGCACCCGGCCGCTGCTTAGGGTTGGCGCGAAACGCAGTGGTTCCGGCGGCGGTGGCACCGGGTCCGCGAGGAGACGGCGTAACCGTTCCTCGGCGTTGCGGACTCGGCTGGCCAGCGACTGCTGCACTCGTCCACCGGCCCGGTCGTAGGCCATCTTGTTGTTGTCCTTCATCGCCCGGCCCGGTGCGACGTTGCGGGCCGTGGTGGCGGCAACCTCGCGCAGCCGGTCGGTATCGGCCCGCCATTGTTCGTGCGCCTGCGCCCACCGCTGACGTGCCGCCGCCTTCTCGGTCAGGAATCCCGCGTAGCCGTTGCCGTAGCGGATAACTCGGCGGCGGTCCGCGTCGACCTCCAGAAGAGTGGTCGCGATCCGTTCGAGGAAGAAGCGGTCGTGGGAGACCGTCACCGTCGTGCCGCGGCGGGTACGCAGGTGATCCTCCAGCCAGGTCAGGGCGTCATCGTCGAGGTGGTTGGTCGGCTCATCCAGCAGCAGCACCTCGGTGCCTGCCGCCAGCACCGCCGCCAGGCGCAGCCGGACCTGCTCGCCGCCGGACAGCCCGCCGACCGTGCGGTCGCGGTCGACCAGACCCAAGCCCAGGCCGTGCAGCGCACGTTCTACGCGGGCGTCGGCGTCGTAGCCGCCGCGTAGTTCGAAAACTGTTGTCAGCTCGCCGTATTCGGCCAGTCCTGCATCGTCCGCGGCCATAGCGACTTCGAGGCTGCGCAGCCGCTGTTCGATCGCTCGTAGCTCGCTCAATGCCCGATCGATGACCTGCTGAACGGTCATCTGTGGCGGCAGCTGCTCGTCTTGGGCGAGGTAGCCGACGCCGCCGTCGGCCTGCACGACGATCTCGCCATGATCCGGCCGTTCCCGTCCGGCGAGCAGACGCAGCAGGGTGGTCTTGCCGGATCCGTTCTCGCCGATGATGCCGGTGCGCTCACCCGCGGCGAGCGAACACGTCACCTCATCGAGAACGAGTCTGCCGTTGAAGGACTTGCTGACCGCGAGCGCGGTGATCTGGGTTGGCATGTACACACTCCGAAGCATTCGAGGACGACGCGGTCGTGGGGGACCACAGGGTCGGGTGAACGTTTCGGATGAGCATCGGCTGACCTCGCTAGTGCTACGGATGTTGCGTTAACATGTTGCCACAGCCTGCCCCGACGAGCAACCGGACTGCCGACGATGAGTTCCACACCGCCTTCACCAGGCGATTCCTCCGCGCCCCGACCTCGGCCGGGTGGTCGAACCGCCCGCATCCGCGACCAAGTCCTCGATGCGGTTCGCGCGGAGCTGACCGAGTATGGGTACGACGCGTTGACCGTGGACACGGTTGCCGCACGCGCGGGGGTGCACCGCACCACGGTGTATCGCCGCTGGCGCGACGTTGGCGGACTGCTCGCTGATGTCTTCGACGCGACGGCCGACATGGAGTGGCATCCGCGCGACACCGGTTCGCTGCGTGGTGATCTCGCGGCGCTGAATCAGGAGATTCAGGATTCCTTGCTCGAGGAGCCGTCGTTTGCTGCGGCGTTGATCGCGGTTTCGTTCCGGTCCGAGGAGGCGGCGCGAGCTCTGCGGCGGTTGTGGGAGGACCGGTATGTGCAGAGCGAGATCGTCGTTGAGCGAGCGGTTCGGCGGGGGGAACTCTCGGCTGATGTCGATGCGCGTGCCTTGCTGATCGCCGCTACCGCGCCGCTCTATCACCAGTTGGTGCTGCTGCGTACGCCACCTGATCCTTGTCTGCCCGACCATGCGGCTGCCGGTGCCGCGCTCGCCGCGCGTGCCGGTGCGTTCACGAACCTGCGCTCAGCGGACGCTCACTGACCGAGTCGGTCGCGAGTCTGTGCGGGTGGTCACCGAGCGACAGCGTTGACGTTGGAATGTGTTCCTGGAGTGGCGGTGTCGGGCACTAGATGGGCCGTGAGCAGGTCGAATGGTGGGTGACCGGTGTGTAGTTAAGTTGGTGAAGTTCAACTTAACAGTGATCTATCTCACTAGCCGGATGCAGATTCGAACGGTTGTCGTGATCATTGCTAACTACCGCGCGACGCTTGCTGTACCACCTATTGGGATGCGTCCATTGATGACCGGGGTTTGATGACTGCGCGAAAGGCGTTGTGCCGCAGTGGTTTATCTGCTTACCGCCAGCGATCCGGATTTGATGTTAGCGAGTATTCTTAGCAGGGGAGGCTGAGGGGGAGCTGAGAGAAGGGTGGGCATGTCGCCGATCCGGCTCGGCTGGCGTCCGTGGAGGCCTGCTCGTCGGGTGCTGGACCGCGTCCTGTCCTCGGGTGGTGGATTGTCGGATCTACAGCTGTGCAATCGATTTCGTCGATGCTGGAATTGGGCGTGTAGGCATTTCGGATGACCTGGCAAGCGGGGTTCGGCATTCTGGGGCTGAGTCCGGGCATCGATGGGGTCGCGGTCGAATCGTCTGCGCTACGGCAAGCATGTAGCTGCTTCCGGGTGATAAGAGTGTGCGCCAATGTTGTTTGGGAGCAGGAGATATGACGGTTGTGGAGCGCCGTAAGCATTGTGCTGTGTGTGGAGTCTGCCTTGAAAAATGTTGTGCGGCAGGGGTTTGTCGATCCTGGTGGCCGACTGCCGTTGGTTGACGGATGGATTGTGTGCGCGAGAGCCCTTGCAGTACCGACGAGTTCGGCCAGATCTCAGCTTCCATTGCGCGTCCTACTTCGGTGGCGCTGGTCGAATGCGTTTGTATCCCTGGATGGTTCGCCTGGCCGCTGTATCGGAATGGCTGGCCGTGAACTCAAATGGCTTGCCGTGGAACGAAGTTGAAGAATCAACTGCCTGATAGGCGCTAAATCAATGCCCCGGCAAGCGATGGTGTGATGTGTTTCACATTTCGTGTAGTTAGTGCACGATTGATTCCGCATGGAAGTGGATGAGAGTGGTTTGTGGCGTTGCTACGCTTTCGCCCGATTTGGGGATGGCCTATCAAGGGGATGGGCTCGGGTGTTGTGGAGTGTGATGAGGTTTCGCCGTCAGGGCGACGCGTCGATGCGTTGGTTCCCTGCTAGTTGGTATCGGGTGAAAGTGGTTTCGTGGTCGACTATCTTGGTCGCCGCGTTGATCGCGACATTGGTGCAGGTGGTTGTGTCGCCGCAGGCTGCTGCGGCACCGAAAGGAAAGAATCCGCGCGACGTTCCGCTGATGCTGTCGAAGGCGGTAGCAAAGCCTTCCCTGACAGGTAAGCAGTCGGAGCCGGAGGCCGACTTCACGCCATTGCTTGCCGGCGGTGCCGCGGCTGCTCCGGTGAAGAGTGGTTTCGATCCGAAGACGTCGAAAGAGTCGGCGCGGACCGAGGATTCGGTCGAGTTCACCAACGCGAACGGCACCAAAACGATGGTGCTGTCGCAGGTCCCGGTCAGTGTCCGCAACAGCAAGGGCGGTTGGGATCCGATCGATACCCGGTTGGTGGAGCAGAAGGACTCCAAGCGGGTTACCGCGGCGCGCACAGGTGTCGGTGTCGATCTGGCGGAGTTCGCCAACGACCCGAATCTGTTCCGGGTTAACCAGAACGGCACCCCGGTCACCCTGGAGTTGAAGGGTGCGGGCAAGGCCGGCCGCAAGGTCACCGGCTCGACCGCGACCTATGCCAACGCGCTGCCGAACACGGACGTGACCTACGAAGTGTCCGCGGCTGAGATCAAAGAGTCGATCATCCTGAAGTCCGCTTCTGCTGTGGGCGAGGGCCGTTGGGTGTTCAAGCTGAACACCGGTGCGCTGACGCCGATGGTGGACGGTAAAACCGTCAAGATCAGCGACAAAGCCGGCAAGGTGGTCGCCGCACTGCCCCCGATCGAGGTCTGGGATTCGGCCGGCAACGACAAGGACAAGAAGCCCTCGGCCCGCACCGGCGGCGACTACACCCTGGCCCGCGACGGCGAGGCGTGGAAGCTCACGGTCTCTGTCGACAAGAAGTGGTTGAAAGACTCCGCCCGCAAGTTCCCGGTGGTGGTCGACCCGACCTACACCTTCGGATTCGGCCAGCAAGCCGAAACGATCGCCTACCAGCAAGGCGCGGCCCCCTGCACCACCGACTGCGGCATCCGGACCGGCAACGCCCGCAACTGGATGGGCCAGAACGTGTTGTGGCGCTCGGCGATTCGCTACGACCTCGCACCACTCGCAGGCAAAACCGTGACCGGCGCGCGTCTCGACTTGAAGGTACCGAACCCACCGGTACCGCCGGTAGAAATGACAGCCGCGTCCCAGGTAACCCTGTTCCAAGCCAAATCTCCGCTTGGCTACGACGCACTCGGGGATCAGCTGGCTTCGGCTAGCGTCGGTGAATCCGGCTCGTTGACCGCGCCTGCGCTGACCACCTACCTCGGTGACCGCGTGAAGGCCACCGACAAGAACACCTGGTTCATGCTCGGCGGCGTCGAAACCACCAACGCCTACACCTATAAACAACTCCAGGCTGCGTTGATCGTCGACTACAGCGACGGAACCGGCACTAACCCGACTGACCCGACCAAGCCCACTGATCCGACCAAGCCGACCGATCCCACCAAGCCGACCGATCCCACTCCTGGTCCACAGGTGAATCTGGTTGCCCCGGCCGAGGACTCAGTGATTTCGACCGATATGCCGACTCTCGAAGTCAGCCCGGGACCGTCGGATACGAAGTACTGCTTCAAGATTTCCACTGGTTTCGATGGCCGCTCGGGCAGTGTGGTCGATTCCGGGTGCCTGAAGGTCCCGAAATGGACTGTCCCGCAGTTCGTGCTCAGTGATGGCGCGAAGTACACCTGGACGGTGGGCACGGTGCCCGCTGGCGGGTCGACGCCTTCACCGCAGAACTGGGTGGGTCATTTCACGGTGAACAAGCGGATCGGTGAGCCTGGTCCCGCACCGACCGACAGCTTCGGGCCGATGACCGTCAACCTGTTCAACGGCAACGCCAAGACCGAAATGGCAGGCCCGAAGTTCGAGGCCGTTGGTGGCTCCGCGGGCGTGACGTTCGCGTACAACTCCCGCCAGAACGGCGACGGCCACGGTGTTCGGGCCTCGTACTTCAACGACGCCGACCACAACGGTGCCGCTGACACCACGCCGATCATGGTGCGTGGCGAGGCACAGGTGAATCTGGATTGGGGCAATGTCTGGTCCAACGTGTCGGAGAATTCTCCGTTCCGGCAAGATCCGATGCCTGCCGCGCTGGACAAGCAGTGGTTTGTTATCCGGTGGGAAGGTTATTTCCAGGCACCTGTCACCGGGGATTACAGTTTCGCGGGCAACCATGCCGACGGAGCCAAGATTTGGGTCGACAACAAGCTCACCTACGACAATCCGAACTCCGCGAGTGTCGGCTCGGAGTTCAATACAGCATCGGCGAAGAATTCGACCGATGTCTCGTTGACTGCAGGCGCTCGGGTGCCGATCAAGGTCGAGCTGTATCACCGCAGCACCGCGAAACCGCAGATGGTGTTGTGGGCGAAAAGCACCACCGGCACGACGCAGCGCTCTCATAACTGGTCGCCGCGAATCGTATTGACCGATCAGCTGTACGCGCAGGATCCCTCGCCACTGCCTGGTGGCTGGACATTGGGTTTGATGGGCAGCGCCTATGTCTCGGCGGAGATGCTCGACGGTTCCGTTGTATTGACCGACGCCTCAGGCGGAAAACGTGCATGGTCGAAGGCATCGGCGGGCGGCTATTCACCACCGGTAAGCACCGACGGTGTCCTCGCGGTTGATCCCGGTGGCCGGGTCTCGGTCACCGAGAACGGCGTGGTGTCGATCTTCAACGTCGACGGCACCTTGGCGGCGGTCTCCGGCGTTGCCGACAGTAAGAAGCCCGCGTCCTTGCAGTATTTGTACAGCGGTAGCCCAGCGAGGTTGACGCAGATCAAGGATCCCGTATCCGGTCGGTCGCACACCCTGTATTACAACACCGATGACAGCGACAACTGCTACGGCGGAACCTCGCGGCCGTCCGGTTCCCATCAGGCTCCCGCACAGAAATTGTGCCGGATCAAGTATTGGGACGGTACCGAAACCCGACTGTGGTACGTCGTCGGTGCGCTGGCTCGGATCGAGAATCCCGGGTCGGAAATCCGTGACTACAGCTACCTGAATCTGGAAAACGCGAGACGCGATTACAACGAGGCAGGTAATAACACCGAGAAAAAGCAGAAGGCCGTCAACGCTGTCGGGTCTTTGGACGAGGTCCGAGACAGTCTGGCGGTGGATCTACGCGCGATCGATGCGGTAGTTCCCGGATATGAACGGTACAAGATCGAGTACGACTCGTTCTACGACGACTTATCGGGTACCCGGCCTCCGCATTCGCGGGCCGTCAGTGTCACCGGGCCGAACAATCGCGGTCGGGACATCGGGTCGATGCCGTTGCACAGGTACTACTACGACATCGAGAAGAAGAAGGCCTCGGTTGGGATCGCGGGCCTCGATGGCTTGTACCACCGAATTTCGACCTGGGATGACGCAGGACGGACACTCACAACGACGGACTCGAGCGGCGCCACTATTCGTGCCGAGTGGAATGCGAAGGATAAGGCGACCGCGTCGGTAGATTCCGCCGGACGCCGGAGCACGCTGGTGTACGACCACGCCGACCGTGTCGTCGACAAGTTCGGTCCCGCCGCGGCGGACTGCTTCAACGGTCAGCTTCCGAAAACGGAATGCGCGCAATCTATGCCACATACCCGCGCCGGGTATGACGAAGGGCTGGTTGGACTGGGAACGGCGATCTACGACAACCCCTATCTCTCCGGAGTACCCGACGTGTGGGCGACTGGGGTCGGCTCACCTGACGGTTCCCTGTCGCGGAATTGGGGGGCGTCCCCGCCGGTCGCCAACTCCGGCGGCTGGTCGGCCCGCTTCACCGGTGAAGTGACCTTCCCCAGTATCGGGAAATACGCGCTGGGGTTCTCCGTGGTCGATGGTGTCCGCCTGTGGATCGACGACGTCCTGCTCATCGACAGCTGGACCGACAAAGCCACCACCACAGTGACGGGCGAATTCAGCAACACCGTCGCTGACAGCAAGCACCGCATTCGAGTCGACTACTACAACCGCAGCGGCACCACCGGCGCGCTGAACCTGAACTGGACCCGTCCAGGTGGCGTTTCGGAGACCGTTCCTGGAGAGTATTTAGCTCCCAGGTACGGGCTGTCCACCAGCACGCACGTCATGGACACCTCCGGCGGCGGTGCTGAACGTGCGCCTTCCAAGCGGACGACGTTCAACTACGCCGACGCCGCTACCGCTATCGACCCGGTGCTCGGACTGGCAGTTTCGACAACCGCTGATCCAGAAGGAGCAAAACTCACCACCCGGACGAGTTTCGAAAAGCCAGGCGATGGGTTCCTTCGAAAACTGGCCTCGGCGCTGCCCGCAGGCGATATCGGCAACGCCGACAAGCGGGTCTCGACCAGCTACTACGGTGACACCGAAACTCGTGCCAACCCGTGCGAACCGTCATCGCCAGCGGTGAACCAAGGCGGTATGGCCAAGACTGTCACCAGCGCGAAACCTGGTGAGGCGGCGGCGCTGGTCGGCGAAAGTATCTACAACGCCGCAGGTCTGGTGGTCGCCAGTCGAATCGGTACCGGTGACTGGTCGTGCACGTGGTTCGACGCGCGTGCACGCGTGACGAAGACCGTTCAACCCGCCTTCGGCGGTAAGCCGGCGCGCACAGTCGTGACCGACAGGGCTGTGGGCGGCGACCCTCGGGTCAAGAAGACCACCGACGAGAGCGGCTCAGTGACGACCGTTATCGATCTCCTCGGTCAGGTCGTGAAATACACCGACGCCAATGGAGTAGTCAACGACGCCACCTACGATCTCGCCGGCCGACTGACCAAGGACCGCACGACTGTCAAGGGTGCGACCAGCGAACTCGCTTACACCTGGAATGACGTCGGTCAAATGGTCGGCGTCACCCTAGACGGAAAACGACTCGCCACTTCGACATATAACCCCGCAGGTGAGCTGGCAAATGTGGTGTACGGCAACGGGTCTCGGCTCGACGGCATCGGACGCAACGATACCGGCGCCCTCACCAGCCTGACATGGAAGACATCGGAATCGACCGTGGTCGACACCGTTACACGCTCGCGCAACAACCGGATCACCGACGACGTCGTGACCGTTGACAACGCACCCACCGCCGCCTACTCCTACACCTACGACACTGTCGGACGTCTTGTCGCGGCAAAGGTCCCGCACCACGACCTCACCTATGGGTTTGCGCCCGACAATGGTTGCGGCCCAGCCGGATCGGCTGGATTGAACACCAATCGGACCAGCTCCACCGACAGTCGCGATGGTGCTCCCGCCGAGGAGACCACCTACTGCTACGACAACGCTGACCGATTGTTGTCCACCAATGGTGCTTCGGCATTGCGGTTCGGCTACGACGTACACGGCGACGTGGTGAAAGTCGGCGGCGACGAACTCGGTTACGACGCCACGAAACGTCACGTCTCCTCCAAAACGCCGAGCGGCACACTGGTCGCGTATGAGTACGACGCCACGAGCCGGCTGAAAACTCGCACAGTCACCGGCGCGCCTGCGGCCAGTGACAACGGCACTACTCGGTACGGCTACACCACTGATCAAGACACCGCCGATGTGATTCTCAATGGCGACGGTGCGATGATCCAGCGCCTTGTCCCGCTGCCCTCGGGTGTGGTGCTGACCAAGAATTACAGTCCGCACCCACAGCCGGACACGACGAACTGGTCGTACCCGAACCTGCACGGTGACATCCTGTTCACTGCGGACGGCACCGCGACCCGATCGGCGGTGATCCGCCAGTACGACCCCTACGGTCAAAACATCGACCCGACCACCGGGGCGATCGGTGACATCCCGCTCCCGGCCACCGTGTCCGGTGGCATGGACTACGGCTGGCTAGGCCAGCATCAGCGACCGATCGAACACCTTGCGGGAGTGCAAGCGATCGAGATGGGCGCCCGCACCTACCTGCCCATTCTGGGTCGGTTCCTGCAAGTCGACCCGGTCTCAGGCGGCTCAGCCAACGACTACGACTACGTCTACGCCGACCCGATCAATAGCTTTGACCTTGCTGGCACATCGGCATGGAGCACGACGTTATCGGTGGCCACCAAGGTCGGCGATGTTGTCGCATTCGTGCCCGGGCCGATCGGCACAGTCGGAGCAGGCGTGGCGACGGCTGGAAATCTGGCGCAGGGTAAGTACTCCGAAGCGGCGACCAGCGCAATGGGCATGGTCCCCGGTGGCAAATTGGTGTCCACCGTCGCTAAAGCCGCCGGCAAGGAAGCATCTGCAGCTGGGAAGGTAGCGCAAGCCGCTAGCTGCGGATCTGGCGGCAATTCATTCACACCTGACACCTTGGTCTTGCTGTCCGACGGGACATCGAAGCCTATTTCTCAGATCCAGGTCGGCGACTCGGTCATCGCAACAGATACCGCGACGGGAAGTACCGGACCACAACCTGTAGTCGATGTCATTGTCGGCCGAGGCGTGCGGCACCTCGTCGAGATCGGAATCGAAGGGTCCGATGTGGCGATTACTGCCACGGCTGGTCATCCGGTCTGGGTCGAGAATTCGGGCTGGGTGTCCTCGATCGACCTCAAGGAAGGAGACTTGCTCCGCGGGGCGAGGGAATTCGAGTTTCGACGAGTCGCCTGGGTCAGCGATAAGGGAGACGTAGCAGACAGCGTCGTCTACAACCTGACAGTCGATGAAGTCCATTCCTACTATGTTCTACGTTCCGAATCATCGATCCTGGTCCACAACTGCAGGGTTGTGGGTGGCGCGCCAGGCAGCCGTCCTTATAAGGATTTCACTCCAGCTGGAAAGAGAATTATCGATGAACGGAATGCCGCTAAGTATGGAGGTGTGAACCGGTGTGAAAAGTGCAAGGTCGAGGTTGTGCCCGGGCAGCAACACACTCGAGGGTACGTTCCTCCCTCGAACGAGAGGCAACGTGACCATGTCGAACCGAGATCCAAGGGAGGATCCGGCACCCCAGACAATGGAGAAATCAAATGTCGAGCGTGCAACATCGAAAAGTCGGACAAACTTTTCCGCTGGGATGGTAATAGGTACTCCGTCGAAGGTATATCGCTGGACGAAGCTAACGGGGATGGACGTAAAATGAATGATTGGCCCAAGTCTCTGATTCGACTACCAGTCCATGATCAACCTGTCGAGCCCGCTATAGTCGGCTATCCATAAGTCTCTCGAAGGGCGGGTGTGTCAGTGGTGTCATCGTTTCGCGCCCCGGCTTGGATGGCCGGGGCGCGAAACGGCAAACTGAGTTGACGATCAATCGTAAGACTTGAATATCCAATTGAGCACGTAAACACAGCAAGGCGGACCATCATGACACTGTCGCGAGACGAGGCATTGGCGCTACTCACCGATCGCGCGTCAGCACGGCGACGGCGTGGAGCCCAAAGACTACGTACGCTCGCTGATCCGACTACATCAGCCGAGATACGCGGTGCGCTTGAACGTGAAATGCAAGACCAACGCACCTGGGAGACTCAATATCACCTGATCATGGCCCTCGGCATGACCGGCTCCCAGGGTGACGCCGAAATCTTGAAAGAATTGGCTCTGCAGCCCCGCAAGGCCACAGCCGTCAACGCCGCGCTCGGAGACGCAATCGTCCGACTCGACCGCGAAACCGACAACGACCCGCGCCCCGCGCTCTGGTGCCTGCAACAGGACGTAGAACTCCTCGATGACGGCGCGCTGCGTGCGGTAGCGATGCTCCAGTTGAACCTTCCAGAAGACGCGGTCGACCAAATCTTGGACTACACCGAGACTAGGTTCGACGAGAAGTACCTGCCGTATTGGCCCACTGTCGCTGCCGCCGGATGGTCCGGGCCACGGGTGCGGGCTTTCCTCACCCGCGGTTCACAAGACAGCCGCCAGATCATCGCCGCAGCCGCGAATGATGCGCTGAACGGTCGGTACGGGAACTATGTCAGCGTCCTGTAGGAGTGGTGAGGTTGTGCAATTTGTTCGATCAGCTGACACGCTCTCCGGAGATTTCTTGATTCTCGAATGGACACTTCGGCGTGGGTAGCCGAGAAGAGTCAGGGTGTGCCGAATATCGAGATGGTGCGATGATGTCAGAGAATGTTGATGTGCCACTCCCTCTGGTCGATGCGTTGGAGCTCTTTCGTGATATGAATGAGTTTGTTATATCGTTCGATAGAATTTCCTCTCGGATCACCTGGGGTGCTGATCCGCAGATCCTGATGGACTATATTGTTGACAGGAACGTGTTTCCGAGATTGGCCAAGATACGGGGACGCCTGGGGGATCTTGTGGAGTCAGTGATCGGTGAGGAACGGCTGGAAGAAATTGGCGAAAGCGGCTACGTATATCCTGGAGAGTCGTAGAAAGTACATCGGCGACTCTAGTGTCGTTGAGTGATTCGACGTGTGGCAACGAAGACGATAGATACTTTGTGGTGCTGTACATGTGGTTGGATCGCGCCATCGAGCGGCGTGTTCTTGTGGTAATTGGTAATGTTACGGTGCGCCATTGCGCCGGTTTATGTTGAAGGGTTTATGGGTTAGATGAAAAAGATCAACGTAATATTTACTGGTGCTTTGTTGGGGGCGTTGGCTCTGCCCGCGGTAACCGCGACTGCACAGCCGTTGTCGGTCGCGTCCAACGCCGTAACCGCCGAGCCGATTGATCAGGGTGGTAGTGGGTCGTCGTTCTCTGGGCCGGGGGTTTCGGGTTCGTCGACGACTGGGTCGTCGGGGTCGCTGAATACCGGGTCGCAGGAGAGTGGGGAAGAGGGGGACGGGTCTTCGGGGTCTTCGGATGGGCGGTTTTTGGGGCGTGTTTTGCGTGGTGTGGTTACTGGGTCCTGAGATTCGGTAGCACCATCGTGGGCGGCTGTGCTGGGGCATTGGTATAGCCGCCCGTTGGGCGCGGGACTGTGCGGGCAGCGCGGTTCCGCGGATCAACACATCGGATAGTTCGTCACTCGTAGTGCGTGCCCCGTTTGGGGCGTTGACGAGTTGGTCCTGCATGTCTTCGGGCGGTGGGGCGGCTCGTCTCTGAGGAGAAAGCAAGACCTGGTGAGACCACCCGACAACAATGAACCCGACTATGACGATCCTGAGGCGACGAAAGTCATCGGCATTCCTGTTGGTGCTTTTGATGGTGAGCATGGTTCGGATGAGGCGAATGCCGTTGAGGATGTGGATGATTCGGCCGACGAGGTGTCGGACGGGGATGGCTCCGGGGAGGACGGGGCGCTGGATGAGGAGGCGGTGTCGCCGTTGGTGCGGCGGTGGCGTCAGGCGACCGCGTATGTCACCGCGGGTGATGTTCGTCGGCATATGATGTTCGCCGCGGCGGCGGCCGTGGTGATCATCGCGGTGATCACGGTGGTGATCGTGGCGGGGACTGCTCCGAAGAAGAGCGATGAGGTGACCGATACCGCGTCGTCGTCGGAGTCGTCTTCGGGGACACAGAGTTTCGATGACATCACTCAGCTTCTCCAGGGCGGTCTCAGTAATACGACGACACCGCTCGAGACGACTTTCCCGCCTACCGTTTCCGAGACGCCGAGTGATGTGCCGCCTCCGGGTGAGGTTCCGAATGTGGAGTCTGGGGACGGCGATCAGTCGATCACTCCGGTGACGGTGACGGTGACGGACTCGGCTCCGGTCGAGAATGTCAGTGGGGATCCGGTCACGACGGAGACCAGCGTGGCGACCGAAACTGTTGCGCCGTCGACGATTACGGAGACACCGACCGCGGGGCCGGGGCCTGGGTTTTCGATCGACGGCAGCATTTCGGTGCAGGCGTCCCGGCCACCTGCCACGCAGGATGGTCGCCCGTCGACGGTCACCGTGGTTGTCCCGGCGGTTACGTCGCCACCGCAACCGTCCACCGTCACGGTGATCGTTCCGGCGACGACAACACCGCAACCGACAACACCGCAGCCGACGAAGCCGCCGACCACGAAGCCGACCGGGTGCCCGACCGCGACGACGCCGCCCAAGACGAAGACGACGACACCGTCGCCGACGACGACCACCCGGGCGCCGGTGACGACGACCCCGCAACGCACGACCACACCGACGCCGACGTCGAAGAAGCCGACGACCACCACCACGACCACGGCCCGTCCGTGCAAGTAGGAAACGTGGTATCGGCAACGGCGGCAGTGAGTTTCGAGGAATGATGAACAGCAGATACGCCTCCGGCGTTGGGGGTCGGAGGAGTCTCGCGCTGCTGGTGTCCGTAGTCGCAGTGGTTATCGGCGTCGCCGGGTGCGGTCGCGGCCCTGATCGTCAGGTCGGGGCCGCGCCGCCCGGTGCCGGTGAACCGTTGCCGGCGATCCAGTTGGTCGCGGCCGGTCGGCAGGCTGCTCCGTTGCAGGACTGGGCACGGAACCGGGGCGGTAAGTATGGGATTCCGGCGCGTGCGTTGCAGGCCTACGGGTATGCGGCGGTGGCGCTGGCGAAAACCCAACCCGGCTGCCATCTCGGGTGGACCACTCTGGCCGGTATCGCCCGGGTGGAAAGCGACCACGGTCGTCACCGTGGCGCGAAGATCGCGACCGATGGACAGGTGAAGCCGCCGATTCGTGGTGTCGCGCTCGATGGCACCAAAGGCAACGCCCGCATCGTCGATCCCGACGCATCCGCCCGCACTGGACACACTGTCTTCGCGGCGGCGGCGGGTCCGTTCCAGTTCATCCCCGATACCTGGAAACGGTGGGGCGTGCGTGCTGACACCGACTACAAAACTCTGGCCAGCACGCTGCAGAAAGCCAATCCCGCGGCATCCAACGAGCTGACGGGCAGCCCGGACAACATCGACGACGCGGCACTGGCGGCGGGACGCTACCTGTGTGCGTCCGGTGGTGACCTGTCCACGGCCCGCGGGTGGCGACAAGCCATCTTCGCCTACAACCATTCCGACACTTACGTGAGGCAAATACACGCCACCGCCACCAGCTACACGAGATAACGCTTCGTCAGCGCAGAATATAGGTATTCAGCCTTTCCTGAACTGTATGTTCGGGCGATTTGGCGTGCCCGTAACTCGTTGGGGGAGAGCATCTTTGTCGCTAGTTGTCACACCCCTGGAGATATGCTAGAAATTCGTCGCCGCAGCTTTTGCGACTCGGCCGCAACCCTTTCGGTGGGGACCAATTGGGTAGCGATATAAATTCCTGATGAGGAGAAATTCCATGAAGAATGTTCGTGCGGTCGGTGTCGCCATGCTCGTGGCATCGGGTCTGTTGCTGGCGGCGGCGGGTACGGCTTCGGCGGAACCCGCTGCGGCCGAACCCGTCGCAAGCACCGGTTCGGCAGGCGCCTTGGGCGGTCTGATCGATTCGCTGACCGCCGGTAGCAGTGATTCCGGTTCGTCGGTCAGCGGTGGTATCAAGGTCGGCAACGGCAACACTGCGGTGTGCGCCAACGGCTGCTCGAAGTAAGACGACCAGTAACCGAGTTCTGTTCTTGCAGAAGATGTTCGGTGTAAATGTAAAGGTGATGGATTGCCGACTCGTCAGTGCATGACAGATCGCCCGTTGACGAGCGGCAGATGAGTGAATGGGTGGCGGCGGTGCGACCCGCTGGTGTGTGGCGTCGCGTTCGTCCGCCGGTTGGCCCGGATTGGTCGGGTCGATGAGGTGGCGCTCGACCGGGTGTGGTCGAGCGGATTGAAGAATTCTCCGGAGAAGTGAGAAGCCCAGGGGTTAACGGGCTCTCGTGATGTGCCGGACCTTGCGCAGCCTCAGGATCCAGGCTCGACGGAGGCCAGCACCACGTTGTTAGGTTGATTCGCCCGTTCGCGGGTCGTTGTTGAGGTATGGGGTGTGAGTAGGTTTCGTAGTCGTGGCGCAGTGGTGCGATGGCTATTTGCATTGTGGCGTTTCCGGAGTGCGGTGGCCTGGTCGGTTGTTTTACTGGCACTGCTGGTCGTAAACATTCAGCGCCGTTGCTGACCTGCGGTTTTCGGGTGTGAGGGTGTGCCCGGCCGGTGTGCGGTCGGGTTGCTGTCTGGGAGTGGTTAGACGGGGACAGGATCGGGTGGGATCCAGGGACGTCCGGTCAGGGCGTCGCGTAGGACGTCGAGGGCTGCGTGACCGTGTTTAATGGCGGTGGAGACGTATCCGCGGATGCGCCACCGGTCTTCGGTGCGGTCTTCGCTGGTGAGGCGCCCGGAGATGTTCTGCTGAATTTTCGCGGGCCGCAGGTCGCGTTCGGCTTGGTTGGAGGTGGGTGGGACGCGCAAGTCGGTCGTGAAGCGCAGTACGTCGGCTTCGCGGTCGCGCAGGCATTGCAGCAGCAGGCGGGCTTTGCGTTCCCCGGGCCGGTCACCGTGGCGGACGGTTTCGGACAACCCGACTTTCACCCCGTCCCGCAGCCGGGTGATCAACTCCTGGGCCGCGCCCTTCTCGATCGCCGAAAGGTTCTCCGCGCGTGCCAGATTGGCGTGATGGATCAGCCCGCGCAGGGAGTCCGCGACCTGGGTGGGCCATTCGGCGTCGGGATAAACCTCGGCCGCGCCGGTGAGATCTCGGAGAAGATGGGCGCAGCACAACTGGTGGATGAGCGCTCCGAGGTGGTCGGAGTCGTAGTTGACGTAGCGGTCGTGCACCACGATCGCGCCGGCGGCGGCGAGGTCTTTGAGCACGAACGCTTTGAACGTCTCGAGGTCACGGCCACCGAGCAGGTAATGGGTATAGAGATCGGTGGCAGCGACCAGCAGATACTTGTCGGCTTTCTTCTTCCCCGCCTTCGGGGCGGCCGGGCCGACCCGGATCGGTGTTTCATCGCAGCACACCACGTGCGACACCACGATCAACGCCCGGATGCGTGCCTGCACCGCACCCAATGTGGCCGCGGTGCGGGCCAGCATGGCGTGCACGAACCCCGCACTCGGTGCGGCACCGGTCAACGCTGCCAGCAACGCCACACATCGTTGGACCGGAAGATGATGTACGACAAGGAGATAGACGGCCAGAGCTTGCAGATTCGGGCCGTAACCCACCGGGCCCGACCGGGCTCCGTCCGGGCGCGACGCGGCGTGGGTGCGCCCGCACCCGCAGGCGACCTCGTGGCAGTCGAACTGGGTGACGCGCACGGTCACCTCCGGGATGTCGTGGCGCTGATACCGGTCCACTATTCCCAGATCCTGGCCACCGGCCAGGTCCGCACCACAATCGCATGTGCCTTGCGGGAACAGGTTTTCCGTCGCGTTCGGGTCTTGGGTCCACGCCAGATTCGTGCCAGGGGACCCCGGCTGCTTGCCCCGTTTACGCTGCTGGACAGCAGGGTTCGGCTTCTTCTGTTTCTCCGCCGGGGGTTTGTGGCCCGGATCGTCGTCCCGCGACGGCGGCATCGAGGAGTTACCCGAGTTCCGAGTCAGTAAATGCTCGAGCCGCGCTACCCGAGCGACCAGTTCCGCATTCGTCTCCGACAACGCCGTCACTGCCGCGGTCAGCGCCGCGATCTGCTCATCACGTCGGTCAACCTGCCGATCACGCTGCGCCAGAAGCTCTCTGAGCTCCTCGACTCCCAGCTCAACCGGCACCCCCACATCGTGCACCACCAGCACCGATACCACCAACTGCGACACCGCACGCCCCCGACAACCATCCAGCTACCGAACCGGCTGAATGTTTACTGCTGGTCGTGATGGTGACCCAGGCCGGAGGCTTGCCGGATACGGCTAGTTGTGGGCTTTCGGTACCGGCCGAAGGTCACTTGGTGGCCCAGCACCGGGTGCGGTCGGTAAGGCGCTTGCAGCGTGGCGATCTCGTCGTCGCTCAGTCGTATCCGCACTGCGGCGACGGCGTCCTCCAGGTGTTTTGTCTTGGTGGCCCCGATGATCGGCGCGGTCACTCCGGGTCGACTGAGTAGCCAGGCCAACGCGATCTGCGCCGGCGGCAGGTCGCGCTCGGCGGCGACCGCGCGCACTGCGTCCACCACGTCGAAGTCCTCGTCGGTGTATATGCTGTTCGCGATGTGGTCCGAGCTGGATCGCACGGTGGTCTGTTCGCCGCCGCGTGCGCGGGAGCCGGTCAACAGCCCGCGTGCCAGCGGGCCCCACGGGATGACGCCGACACCCTGGTCGCGGCAGAGCGGGATCATCTCCCGCTCCTCCTCGCGGTAGACGAGGTTGTAGTGGTTCTGCATCGAGACGAACTTCGTCCAGCCATGTGTCTCGGCGTCGTGCTGTGCCTTGGCGAACTGCCAGGCGAACATGCTGGACGCGCCGATGTATCTAGCCTTTCCGGCAGTGACTACGTCGTTGAGTGCGTGCATGGTCTCCTCGATCGGCGTCTCGTTGTCCCAGCGGTGGATCTGGTACAGGTCGACGTGGTCGACGCCGAGCCGGTCGAGCGAGGCGTCGATGGCGGCCATGATGTGCTTGCGGGACAAGCCTTTATCGTTCGGGCCGGACCCCATCGGAAAGTAGACCTTGGTGGCCAGCACGTAAGTCGTCGCGGCGGGGGAGCAGCTTGGCGAGCAAGCGTCCAGTGATCAGTTCGCTGACGCCTTCGGAGTAAACGTCCGCGGTGTCGAAGAACGTCACTCCGGACTCGATGGCCTGTCGGACGATCGGCTCCGCGGCGTCCTCGCCGAGCATCCACGCCCACGAGTCGGGATTGCCGTAACTCATCATGCCGAGGCAGATTCGAGACACGGTGAGACCGGACGTGCCCAATCGGATGTATTCCATTAGTTCTCCTTGGTTTCTCGTTGTTCCTGGTGGATCGAGATGCCACCGGCGATCAGCGCGATGCCGGTCAGCTCCTGGACTGTGGGGACCTGCGCGAGCACCACGATCCCGATCAGCGTCGCGACAGCGGGCAGGATGCTCAGCATCAGCGCGAAGGTGTTGCGGCGTAGCCGGGCCATGGCGAGTTGGTCTGTCACATAAGGGATTACCGACGAGCAGATGCCCACGCCTACTCCGGCCAGCAGCGCCACCGGTTTGGTGGAGGCAGGGGTCGCGGCGCCGATGCAGAACGGTGTCGCGACCACCGCGGCGATCAGCATCGCGGCGCCGAGTTGGTCTATTCCGGAGAGCCCACCGGTGTTGGCGATCCGGTGGCCGAGGACCACGTGCAGCATGAACAGTGAACAGTTGACGAAGGCGAAGACGAACCCGAGCAGCGCGCCGGCGAGCTGGATGTCGACCAACGCGACCACGCCGACCACGGCGAGTGCGAGGGCAATCACGTTGCGGCCGTTGCGCATACCGATCGCGGCGAGCGTGATGATGCCGAGGAACTCGATCGCCCCGACGGTTGCCAGCGGTAGCCGCGCGATGGCCAGGTAGAACGTCGCGTTCATGGCCGCGAGTACCACGCCGAGCCCGAGCAGCACCCATCGCTGCTCCGGTGTGCTGTGTCGGAGCAGCCGCCACGGCTTGCGCCACATCGCGAAAATGACTGCGGCGCTGGCGATCCGAAGCCACGCAACGCCGAGTACGTCCATCCGGGTGAACAGTAGAACGGCGAAGGCGGGCCCGAGGTAATGGAAGACTGCGCTGATGCCGAAGTATGCCGGTGACGGCAGCCGCGGCATCGTTCGTCGCGGCGCGATCCCGGACGGTGTTGTCATGCGGAGTATCTTCCAAAGAAATGCCCGCAGCGGGAATGGCACTATCCAGGAAAATGGTGTGAGTTGGCTGAAAAAACAAGGCTGAATGGTCGAGATTCCTTTACCGAGCGATCGCGGCTGCTAGATGAGGTGAACGTGCGGCTGCTCAACGAACTGCACGACGATCCGCGGCTGTCCATGTCCGAACTGGCCCGCCGCGTCGGCATGTCGGCGCCCGCGGTCACCGAGCGGGTGCAGCGCCTGGAACAGCAGGGCGTGATCACCGGCTTCCGGATGGAAGTCGACCCGGCCGCCCTCGGCATGCCGGTGACCGCGCTGGTGCGTATCCGGCCGGGGCCCGGTCAACTGCCGAAAATCGTTGCGGCGGAACGGGATACGCCGCAGGTTGTCGAGTGCTTCCGGATCACCGGCGAGGACTGCTTCTTGCTCAAGGTGCACGGCCCGTCGATCGGTGAGCTCGAGGAACTGCTCGACGGATTCCTCATGTTCGGGCAGACGACCACCTCGATCGTTGTGTCCGAGCCGGTGCCACGGCGGCCGCTGCCCGTACTGAACAAGCTCGGCGCGCATCCATACCGCTGATCGGTTGGCTGCCAACGGCCCTGGAACATCACACCGTGCCTGGGGTCGGCTGGATAGTGTTGTGCCCCATGGAGTCCGAACTAGCCTCGATCTTTCGCCGGGTTGATGTGCTGGCCTGATCGGGTTCGGATTGGGTGTTTCGGTCGTAGTTTTCCGGTTGCGGGCAGGGCAGCTGGCCCGCGCAGCGGGCTGGCTGCCGGGTTCCACTGGCCCGGGTGGTTGGTTTCCTTGGTTGCAGGGACGGTTTCTGGCTGGTCAGCCGGGTTGCAGGCGTGCTGCGGCGGTGGTGAGCAGTTCGGTGTAGGGGGCGTGCCGCGCCAGGTGCAGTGTGGTTTTGCGGGCATGGCGGGCGATGCGTCCGGCGGCTGAAAACAGCCGCAGCCGTAGCGTTTTCGGTTCCCAGCGACGTGCGGGGTGGTCGTGCAGGGCGAGTGTCTGCATCCAGGCGGTCAGGTCGAGTGCGAGCGCGACGACGGCGAGCCAGATGCGGTTGGCGTCGAAGCTGTGGAACGGAAGATTGCGCAGGCCAGTGTCTTTCGCGTTTCTGATCCGGTCTTCGCAGCGGGCCCGCTGGCGGTGACGCAACTCGAGGTCGGGCAGCTGGCCGCGGGTGGTGTTGGTGACGAACGCGGTCAACCGCATCCCGTCGCGGTCGGTGAACCGCAGCTGAGCACCGGGGTGTGGTCTCTCTTTCCTGACGATGAGCCGCATGCCGGGCGGCCATCCGGTCAACTCGGTGATGCCGGTGACTTCCACGACCCAGGCGCCGTCGCGGACCTCGCCGTCTGCGTCGTAGGCCGGTGTCCAATCCTGCGGATTCAGGTGGGTGCCCATGGCGGTGACGATCTCGTCGGTGAGAGTGAACCCGACCGAGTACTGCAGCCGGCGGCGGTGGCAGTAGTCGAGGAACTCGTGGGTGCCGCCACCGGAATCGGTGCGCACCAGCACTTTCCGGCCGACCCGCCATCCCGGCTGCCACGGCAGCTGAGCGAGGGCATCGCGGAGAACCTGCTTGTGGTCGGCAGCGGTATTACTACCGGCGTTGCCCGGCCGCAGCATGGGCGCGGCGGGCTCGCCGGTGCCGGTGCGACCGTGGTCGATGAACGACCACAGCGAGTGGAAGCCGAAGCCCCGCTTGAACGTCGGTGTGGCGTTCTGTTTTTCCGAGTGCGCGTCGGTCAGGGTGGCGTCGAGATCGATGATTAACGGATCATCGATGTTGATCCCGTGACCGGGGGCGTTCGGCCCAGCCACGGCCCACGCCTGCGCCCGCGCGTCCGCGCGTGCAGAAGCGATGGCGGCCAACGCTTTCGGTGCCTGGGCAGCCAGCGCGGTGATCGTCCGCGACACCGTCGGATCCGAGGCCACCAGACCGAACACGCCCGGCTCGGCCCGTAACAACGCCACATCCGCGGCGCAGTCACCACCGACCGCGAGTGTCACCGCCAAATCCAGCACGATCTTGCCCGGGTCGTGGACAGCCATCGGTTTGCGCCACGGCCCCAACTGTTCCGACAAACCCCAGGTCAAACCAGTTATCTCGGCAGTACGCAGCAGCAGTGCCGCACCTGCGTGTGACACCACGCCCGCACCGTCACCGTCGATGGTCAGCCGCGGATACGGCGATATAGACTTGCCCACCAGAAAGGTGCTCCAAAACCTCGATCAATTCAGCCTTCGCAAGTCGAATTATCGCAGGTCGGAGCACCTTTCGCCATTCCCGCCGCAGGTTAGGCGCCATTACCATGATTGGCCGAGGCTAGTCGAAGGCGTTGCCAGGCTGCCGCGTAAGCGGATGGGTTCCGGCGCGTTGTTCGTCGATGAGCGCGACCGTGTGTTACTGGTTGAGCCGACGTACAAGGATTACTGGGAACTACCAGGAGGGGTCGTCGAAGCCAACGAATCGCCCCTGGCCGCGGTTGTCCGGGAGATCGATGAGGAGCTCGGTCTGACGGTGTCGATGGGTCGGCTACTGGTGGTGGATTGGGTTCCGCCAGGTTTGTATCCCAGCGACGGGGTGATGTTCCTCTACGACGGCGGGTAGCTCGGAGCCGATCAGACAGCGGCAATAGCGTTGCAGGCAGACGAACTTCGCAATTGGGCGTGGTGCGACGAGGCCGAGGTCTCAGAGCGACTGCCGGCGGTGTTGGCTCGCCGCGTGGCCGCCGCGCGCTCAGTCCGCCGCGACGGTGGCGTCGTGTATCTCGAAGACGGCTTCGTCGTTGGGTGATCGAACGTCCGGTAGTGCCGTTGCGACACGAGGTCACACGATGCGAGTGAACTCGCAGATAGGAGGGCCGAACTTGGTTTCGGCTGTGTGAGTTCCGGGTGCGTGCTCGATGCCCGGCCCCGCTCTGACGTGCGTTGCTGGTAACGGCAGGGTGCGAAGCTCAGAGGAACGCCGAAGGGTCTCCGTTCCATCCGGGGGCCACGGGCCAGGGGCAGGCCGGACGGGTGAATTGCGTGAACCTTCGTTGATGTCTCGTAAAGCGGGCCCTGTCGATGGATGAAGTGTTGGCAGGGGGTAGGGGCTGGCCGTTGGGAAGCGGCAGGCGCCGGTCGGGGACGGCACTCGACCGGGAGAGCACCGCCGTCCCCGGGATATAGGAGGCACCCTCCCCGGTCGTATCTCGCGCGTGTGGAACGTGGTAACCCCGACGGGGTCCGGGCATCGAATGTTGGTGTCGGGTAGGCCGACTGTGAGGAAAGCTGAACTCCCCGAGCGGGATCGGGATGGCCCGAGAAGCGAATGCCGGTGGCCGAAAGGCAACGGGAAACCACGACGGTAGTTACTGGCCCCTCCGCTGGTGCGTGGTGGATAACCGGCCGGATACCGGACCATGTGTCCGGACTCGAAAGACATCCCAGGAGCTTGAATGTCAAGCAGCGGACTGCTGAGCTGGGTCGGGCCAGGCTGTGGTCTCGTTGTAGAGGGTTCCGGTTTTGAGGCAGCCGTGCAGGATCCCGACGAGTCGGTTGGCGAGCTGGCGTAGCGCGGCGTAGTGACCGACACCGCGGGCTCGCTGACGGTCGTAGTAGTCGCGGGCGCCCCGGGACCACATCAGCGCGGATTGCGCCTGGGTGGTGAGGGCGTCGATGAGCCGGTCGTTGTGTACGAACCGGGCCAGGGCGACCTTCTTCTTGCCCGACGCGCGGGTGATCGGGGAGGTGCCCGCGTAGTTCTTGCGGGCTTTGGCGCTGCGGTAGCGGTCGGGGTCGTCACCGAACTCTGCGAGCACCCGGGCACCGAGGACCTGTCCCAAACCGGGCTGGGACGCGATGATCTCAGCGGCCGGGTGCTGCCCAAAATGCGCCTCGACCTGCCCCTGCAACGTCTTGATCTGGGTGTTGAGGACAGTCAGGACCGCCAGCAGCGCCTGGACCGAGGCTGCGTAGGCCTGCGCCACGACCTCGGGCTGGCCGAGCTGCTCGCTGCGCAGTGCGGCCGCAATAGCGGTGGCTTTGTCGGCGACGTTGCGGCGGCGCGCCCGCTTCAACGCGGCACTGATCTGGGGGATCGTGAGCCGGGCCGCCGCAGCTGGGGTGGGTGCTTTGGCGAGCAGTTCCAGGGTGTCGGCGGCGTCGAGGTCGTCGAACGCGGCCAGCGCGGCGGGGAAGTAGTCACGCAGAGCGTGACGCAACCGCTGGGTGTGGCGAGTTCGGTCCCAGATCATCGTCTTGTGAGCACGGGCCACCACCTTCACGGCCTCGGCTCGCGCGGAATCCCCAGCGACAGGTCGCAATTCGTGGGAATGGGTGCGGACCATATCCGCCAGCACGTGAGCGTCACCAGCGTCGCTTTTGGCACCCGAGACTCCCAGCCGGTCCCGAAACCTGGCCGCCTGCAATGGATTCACCGCCAGTACCGTGTATCCGGCGGCGACCAGCGCCCCGACCCAGGGACCGCGGTCGGTCTCGATCCCGACCAGGACCTCGACCTCGTCGGCGTCGTCGACCAGGCCGCCGAGGATCGCGTGCAGTCTCGCCATTCCGGCGACGCCCTCGGGCACGCGCGTTTTGGCCAGGCGGCGCCCGGCGGTGTCCATCACCTCCACGTCGTGGTGGTCTTCAGCCCAGTCATCTCCTACGAACAGTCGCAACAATCCTCCAATTGCTAATGCCGATCACCGTCGAGCAGCCAGCAGGAGAACCATCAGCGACCTAATCAAGCAGTGCTCACGCCCATTCGGGCGGGCACGACATCCCAGCAGCGATCAACTCTCCCGGCCTACCGGCAGGGGCACGGTCTTTCTCCAGGACTCGAAGTCCAGGGTGCGAAAGTGCTCACCTACCGGCCGGCTACTACCAGGAGTGTGCCGGATAGCTCACTCCCAGAACTGATTAGGGTGCTGACGCGGGCCAGGTGAGCCTGTGAGGTATTGGTTGACAACGACACTGGAACCGACGGACAAGTTGGATACCGGATCGGCGCGAGCTGTGATGGTGAACGGACCGGAGGACGGCGAATTCGATTGGGCCGCGCTGGATTGGCGGGCCGTCGAGAACAACGTACGGCGTTTGCGGCAACGGATCTTCACGGCGACGCAGGCAGGGAACTGGAAACGGGTCCGCAACCTGCAAAAGCTGATGCTCCGCTCGCGCGCGAACACGCTGATCAGCGTGCGGCGGGTGACGGAGATCAATGCCGGTCGCAAGACCCCGGGCATCGACGGGCAGGTCATCTCGACCGGCCCGGAGAAGGTGGAACTGACGCGGTGGGTTCACCGCCAAGTGAAACCGTGGACGGCCCGGCCGGTCAAGCGGGTGTATATCCCCAAGGCCAACGGGAAGCGGCGGGCACTGGGCATTCCGGTGATCGTGGATCGGGTGCTGCAAGCGCGGGTGGTCAACGCGCTGGAACCGGAGTGGGAGGCCCGATTCGAACCGAGATCCTATGGATTTCGGCCGGGTCGCGGCTGCCACGACGCGATCGAGGCCATCTTCCAGGTGGCCAAGGGCACCAACCCGGGACGCCAGTGGGTGCTCGACGCCGACCTGAGGGCGGCGTTCGACCGCATCGACCACGACAGCCTGCTCGATCAGATCGGCGGATTCCCTGCCAGCAGGAGTATTCGGCGATGGCTCAGGGCCGGAGTGGTCGACAACGGGCAGTTCACTGCCACCGAGGCGGGAACACCGCAAGGTGGGGTGGTCAGCCCCGTGCTGCTGAACGTGGCCCTGCACGGAATGGAGCAGGCCGCCGGAGTCCGATATGCGCGTGTCGATGCTAATTCATTGGTGGCGCAACGGAATTCCCCGGTGCTGATCAGATATGCCGACGACCTGGTCGCCCTCTGTCACTCCAGGCAGCAGGCCGAACAGATCAAAGCACAGCTTGCCGCATGGCTGAATCCACGGGGACTGGCCTTCAACGAGGACAAGACACGCATCGCCCACCTCGACGAGGGCTTCGATTTCCTCGGGTTCAACGTCCGCCGCTATCGCGGCACGCTGCTGATCAAACCGAGCAAAGCGGCACTGAGACGGATCCGGGAACGGCTGCGCACCGAAATATGGTCCCTGCGGGGATCCAATGCGGCCGCAGTGATTTCACGGCTCAACCCCATCATCGGGGGCTGGGCCGCCTATTACCGGAGCGTGGTATCCAGTGAGGAATTCAACGATCTGGATCACTACCTGTGGAAGCTCATCTACAAATGGGCCAAACACAGCCACCCGAACAAGCCGACGCGGTGGATCGTTCGCCGCTACTTCGGTGCGTTCAACACATCCCGGCGAGATCGGTGGGTGTTCGGTGACCGCGTCAGCGGCGCTTACCTGCTGAAATTCGCCTGGACCAGGATTGTCCGGCACCAGATGGTCAAGGGCACCGCATCGGTCGATGATCCCGCCCTAACCGACTACTGGAAAACCCGGCGGCGCAAAGGAATACGGCTTCCCATCGACAGCACCCGACTGCGGCTGCTCCAAACGCAGCACGGTCGCTGCCCGCGATGCGGTGAGTTGCTCCTGCACGCCGAGCATCCGCCACAAACCCCGGCCGAATGGGAACAGTGGCTGGCGGCTACCCGCAAGGCAATCACCAACAACGCCATCACCTTACGGGACCGGGCACCGGACCAATCCGAACTCCGTCTCATCCACACACGCTGCCACCCCCGGCAGCCCGGCACACCATCAGCCCGCCAAGGGCTTGCTTGAGCCGGATGCATGGAAATCGTGCACGTCCGGTTCTGAGGGGGGCCGGGCGCAGTAATGCGCTCGGCCTACCCGGCATTTCCGTGTGTCCAGCCATCCTCAACGGGCGGGCCGCGGTCGATCTCGCGGCGTCCATGCGCGTGCACCGCGACCGGCATACCGCGCTGATCGAAACGGCCAGCGCGATACGCGCCGTCGTGTGCAGCGCTACGGCGCAAGGACGTCCGCACACGCTGACTGGCGCGCGATCGGCGGTCGGTCGGCGTGTGTGAGGTGTCGGCGCTCCATGCCACCATTCTCGTATGTCACTGGAGTTCTTCAATGGGTTGTCCGGGACGTTGGCGATCGAGCTGACGGAACCGACCAAAGATGTCGCGGCGAACCTGTCTAATCAGAGTGCGACGGCAACCGCGGCGATCAGGGGAGTTTCGTTTGCGCTGAATGTGTTCGGCGAGGGGGACTTCCGTGACTTGACCGTCGATGAGTTCGACCGCGTCGTCCTGGAACTGCCCATGCTGAACTTGCGTGGGTTCGGCGATCCCGTTGAACACCGAGCGCCCAACGGAAAGCGGTTCACTGTGCGTGACCTGATCGCCGCTATCGCCGAGACGGAACGGAGCACTCGCCAGCAGTCGCAGTGGTTCGGCGGCGTCGACGTGCATCACGTCTTCTTCGAAGGCATCCACGAGGGGGACGATGGAGTTTGGGAGATCTATTGGGGGTCGTGAACATTCGACGGTGCCCGTGAGGACGCGGCCAGCGGGAGTACTCGGTCATGCGTCCGACCCCTGGTGTGATGCCAGTACGCGGTGGAACAACCCGATCACCGACCGCAAGACCGGGCTTCACCCTGATGCACGTCGAATCTCACTGTCAGGGCGACGAATCCTAGGTCTCCCGACAGTTGAGCAACGCCCCCGTCTCGGGATGGTCTTTATGCGAGACTGGCGCTGTGCAGCCTAAGCGCAGGATTCACTTCGTGGGCAGCTTGCCCGCGCAGTTGGACAGTCCAGAGAAGGCAATGGCGTTCGCCCTCGACACCGCCGGTGACTTCCTGGACGGCCTGGTTCCGGGCGGTGAAGCGGATCCCTATCGGGCCCAGTGGTACGTCAGACCCATCATCGATCGGCTCGGCAAATCCCCGGCGCTGACGCCCGTGCGCCGCGGTGATTGGTCGACCCTGCGTTCCCGTGACACCTTCAAGCTGCGGGCAGGCCGATCGCTGGCCGAAGCCGATATCGACGCCGCGCTCGGCTATGCGGAGGAGGCCCGGCGTGCCTGGGACGCGTTGGTCGACAGGCGCCGAACCGATCCCGGACTTCGCTTGCAGGTAGGCATACCGACGCCCTTCGTCATCGGTTTCATCGCCTTCGAGGCGCGGATGCTCAGGTGGCGTCGCGGCTCGGCCGGTCGTGGTGACCGAGGCTTTCCCTATTACCGCCCGATTATCGATGCCACTGTCCGGGAGATCGTCCGTATCCATGAGGCGTTGCGGGACAACGTCGTATTCCAACTCGAACTGCCAGGGGAGACGCTCCTCTGCGCGGGGATGCCTGCGGGCCTGCGCCAGGGCCCGGCCACCGTGACGGGTCGAGCGATCGCACGCCTCGTCGCACGGGCGCCTCATGGTTCCCGTTTCGGTGTGCACTTGTGCTACGGGAGCCTTGACGACAAGCCGGTCGTCAAGCCGAGATCGACGGCCCCGGTCGTCGCACTGGCCAACGCGATAGCGCGATACTGGCCTGCGGGAAGGCATCTCGATTTCGTCCACTTCCCCATCGGCGACGGCAAACAGGCACCGGTTCGGCCGCAGTACTACGCGCCCCTCGCGCGCCTCGAACTGCCTGCCACTACGCGTGTTGTCGCCGGGCTTGCGCATCCGACGCAGCCGCTCGCGCAAGCACGACAGGGGCTGGCGGCAGCGGAGTCGGCCTACGGCGGCCTGTTGGACGTCGCGGCCCCATGCGGTCTAGGCCGCTATACGACCGTCGACCGGGCGCGGTCCGCGGTAGCACACGCAGTCGCCTTGGCTGAAACAGATCCGTAAAGCGGCCGGAACTCTTCGACGGTGCTACGCACACGTCCAAGCCCCACCAGCGACGGCGGTGGCGAGTAAGTGCTGGCAGACCTGTCGCGGAGTGTTGGATCATGTTGTGTCGGAGCACGGTTCGTCGATGGCTCGGATCGGGGGCCGGGTTCGGGCGGGCGGAGCAGCGCCTCGTTCGGGCAACGCGTACTCCACAAAATCTGGGCAGCAGATCTCTGGAGGAGCATCCGGCCGAGGTAGCGATCGGCTACCGTTGCACCTGTGATCGAAGGAACTGCAGGGCCGGCGGCGGAGGACGACCGAAAGCCGCAACCGTTCGACATCGATCTGGCCAACTCTGCCCGGGTGTATGACTACCTATTGGGCGGAAAGGACAGTCACGAGAGCGACCGTGACAAGGCCGATGAAATGCTCTCTCGCGCACCCGAAATCAAGACCGTGGTCTGGTTCGCCCGGAGTTTCATGCTCAAAGCGGTCCAGCTGGCCGCGGACGCCGGTATCCGTCAGTTCGTCGATCTCGGCTCGGGCATCCCGAACTCGCCCAACGTGCACGAGGCGGCGCGGGAGATCGAGCCGTCGGCGCAGGTGGTGTACGTCGACTACGACCCGGTCGTGCGGGCCCATTGCGATGCGCTGCTGGCCAAACCACGCGGTGTCACAGCACTACTGGGCGACATTCGTCATCCCCACGACATCCTCGATCAGCTGAAGAACCAGACCCTGATCGACTTCAACGAGCCGGTGGCGATCCTGCTCATCGGTGTGCTGCATTACGTGATGGACGACGAACACCCCGCCGAGATCATCGCCGCCTTCCGCGATCAGATGGCACCAGGCAGTTACCTGGCGATCACTCATGGCTCCAGTGATTCCTCCCCGGAAATACTCGAGGTGCTCGCCGCCACCAAGAACACGTCAACCCAGGTGGAATTTCGGTCCACAGCACAGACGGAGGCATTCCTCGCCGGCTTCGAGTTGTTCGAACCTGGTGTGGTGCCAGTACAGGAGTGGCTCCGCCCCGACTTGCCGGAAACTCGAATGGTCATGCTCGGTGCCATCGGCCGCAAACCCTGAGAATCCGACAGGAACAAGAGTAATCTCGAACACGCCAATTTGTTGTTGGCCGCCTGCACATTCGAGCGTGCGTCAGGTGCTGTCCCAGTCGATCAGAGGATGAAACAATGAAGACCCTCAAAGCTGTCGCTGGTGTCGTGTCGACGATCGCATCGGTCGCCGTTGTCACGACCGGCGCCACGGTTGTCAATGCCCCTATCGCCGCTGCCGCTCCCGGCGGGTTCCTTATCACCAAAGAGGTTCCCACCCTGGAGGATCTCGACGCTCAGGTCGCGTTCCTGATCGAAACACCCGCCTCCGACGAGGCCAAGGCGGCCAATATGGAAGGCGGCATGCGGGCGGTCGTGGTTGCGGACACCCTCTACAACATCGGCTGGTACCGAGCTCCGCGCGGGTCGAATGACATCACTGGTCCCGAAACCCACGACGGCAACGTGCACACCGCGATGCTGCGCAGCAAGTCAGCGGGACAGCCGGATCTTGTTGCGCGCGTGGTCTGGAAGCGTATCGATGGTGTCTGGAAGTTGTCCAACAGCTCCGTGTGCGAGGGCGTCAAGGCCGTCGGGCTGGCAATGGGCTGCGACTTCTGACCGGCTCCGAGCGCCGTGATCGACATCCGTGACCTCGCCCTGAGCTACCCAGGCGTCACCGTCCTCGAAGTCCCCGAGCTGACCGTGGCAGATGGGGCACTCACCTACCTGATCGGTCTCAACGGCACCGGCAAAACTACGTTGCTGCGGTGTATCTGTGGCGTCATCGCGCCTGCCATCGGCACCGTCCGGGTCGACGGCACCCTCATCCGGGCCCATCACACCACACCGGCAACTCTCGGCATGCACCTCGACTATCGAGCCTTCCACCCACGCCACACCGCACGTCGGCACCTGCGCTGGATCGCCCGCGCGCGTGGACTACCCACCGGCCGGGTCGACGACGTCCTCGAGATCGTCGACCTCGTCCGGGTCGCCGATCGCCGGCTGGGGCACTATTCGCTCGGCATGCTCCAACGTGTCGGCATCGCCGCCGCATTGCTCTCCGAGCCGCGAACCCTGCTGCTTGACGAACCGCTCAACGGCCTCGACATTGCGGGCATCCGCTGGATACGCGAACTGCTGCGTCAGCTCGCCGATGCCGGGACCTGCGTCCTGGTTGCCACACACCTGCTCGATGAGGTCGAACGCAACGCCGACCACATCGTCATCCTCGGCAACCAGCGCATTCTGACCGACCAGCCGTTCGCACAACTCATGAACACCCTGGGGCCTGGTGAGACCAGCCTCGAAGACGCCTACCTGCGCATCGCCGGCCTGCCTACCCACCGCGCGTTCGGCGTGGCCCCATGAACAGCCCCGGTCCGGCCACCCTGATCCGCCGCGGCGTCGCCGCCGAATGGACCCGCACCGCCGGACGTAGCTTCCTGTGGACCGTCGCTGTCCCCCTCACCTTCGTGCTGCCGCTGGTCGTCACCTTCGGAATCGCTGCTGTCGCAGAACGACTCGCCACCCTCCTCGGACAGAGTTACGTAGCCACGGTCTCCACCACGAACTCCGTGTACTGGGTGATCACCCTGTCCGTGTCGGTCATGATGGTCGCCGCCGCCTACGCCCATGCCAGCCAATGGCGCGGTCAGACAAGCGATCTCAATGCCTTCCTGTTTCCCCGGTCTTGGACGGTGGCGTTGGCCCGGTGGATCTACTACGGCGCCATCACGGCGATCTCGACAGTCGTGCTACTCGTCGTCGTAATGGTCACGCTGCCACACCAGTTCCCCCAGATCTATGGGAATGTGGACATCACCGACTCCGCCGGTATCCGGTTCCTCTGGACCGTACCGACCTACGCGTTCGCCGCATGCGGAGTGGGTGTCGCGGCCGGGTCGGTGATTCGCACTCCGTCCGCCGCCGTCGCCTTCCTCCTGTTCTGGGTCTATGTGGCCGAGAACTCCCTCAATCTGCTACCCAATGGATTCACTCTGCAGGCCTACGCCCCGTTCCTCAACGCCGTCGCCGCGACCGGCCAGCAAGTCGCCTTCCTTCCTCGCTTCGGCCGCAACGGATCTCTGCTCTACTTCGTCCTCATAGCCGGCGCCCTCTTCGTCACCACAGCCGTCCTACCCTCGCTCATTCGCCGGTTGTCCGGACGGCGCAGAACGACGCTCGCCAAATCAGGCACAAC
Source organism: Nocardia sp. CA-128927 (assembly GCF_050955855.1). NCBI lineage: Bacteria > Bacillati > Actinomycetota > Actinomycetes > Mycobacteriales > Nocardiaceae > Nocardia > Nocardia sp. CA-128927. Next base: position 4,074,334 of record NZ_CP192087.1, read on the forward strand.
CTGAGCGAAGCTCTACGAGCCCGGTGACTGCGGCGCCGATTGTTCGCCCGCTGTAAGGTCGCCACGGACTTCGGCCGCGCGATTACCAGAGACTGGACGAACCTCGAGCGGAAGCCTTCGCATCACCGGGATCGGACCCATGGCTCGCGGGAGCTTCTTGGTCGGCACCGGCTGGAATTCCCACTTCGACAGCAGACTGCGCAGCGTCGTTTCCAGTGACATCCAGGCATAGTTGTTACCGATACACATCTGGTTGCCCATGCTGAATGGAACGAAGCTCCGGCATTTCGAGCCGGAGCCCGCGGTCGGCCACCGATCGGGGTCGAAAGTGTTCGGATCGGTGAAAACATGCGGGTTGCGGTGGATAGCGGCAATGCTGTAGCCGATATCGGTCCCAGCGGGAAAGGTGAAACCGTCGAGTTCGACCGTGGTGACGGTGCGTCTGGTCTGCAGTAGCGGCGAATGGATCCGCGTGACCTCGTTCAGGAACCGGTTCAGGTAGTCGAGTTTGTCAGGGCTTCGGGGATCGAAATCTCCTGCGGCGGAGATCTCTTGCTGGAGTCTCGACGCCACCTCCGGATGCTGTGACAACTCGTACAGAGCCCAGGTCAGCACGGCGGTCGAGGCGTCGATCCCGCCGAAGAGAATGGTCACGGCCTGCTCCGCCAGGAACTTGTCACTACGGTGTTCGTCACCGAACGAATTCAGCAGGATGTCGATCAGGTCGTTCCGTCGCTCACCGCTGCCCCGGCGCGCGACGAGCAGCTCCTGGCAGTATTCCCGCAGTTGCGTTCCAGCCGACAGGAATTTGCGGTTCACCGGCAATGGCAGGCTCGCCAACCACTTCGGCAGCACGCTGCCCACGATGGCACCTGCGCCTATGTCCTCGATCAGACCCGAGATGAGTTGCAGCTCCTCGGTGTCGGGTTCGTGCGAGAACATGGACCCGAGCAGGTTGGCGATCACCAACCCCAGCAGCTCGGCACGGGCCTCGATAATCTGGCCTGGCTGCCACGAACTCGCCAAGGCGTCCGCGTTACGCTTTATAGTGTGCTCGTAGCTTTCCAACTCTGTCCGATGGAACGCCGGCTGCAGCAGACGACGAAGATCCTTGTGTTGCTGGCCATCCGCGACGATCAGCGATTCTCCGAATATGAGACGGATGCGTTCGAAGAGGAGCCCTCGCTCGTAGGCTTCGGAGTTCTCTACCAGCACCCGGCGCAGTAATTCGAAATCGGTAATGACGTAGACAACGAGACTGCCGATATCTACACGTACTATTTTCCCGACGCTGGCCAGATCCACCATGAACTGGACTGGATCACGCAACATTTGCTGACCGTGCCCGAGAACCGGCACACGTCCAGGCCCGCACGGGACGTCATGAAGATCCACTGGATGTTGCCTTTCTATCCGGCAGGTTCGAGGCCAGAGACTTCGGGTGATCGGACCACATCTCGGACAACAGCGATCCCACTCCTTCTCTGATGTCCGTCGGTGAGGTCGCTGAACAACCGGCCCGCGCCGTCGGCGGCAAGACGCTGGATGCCCCGGCTACACGAAGCGGTCCTTACGACCAGGTCAGTCATTGCCACTCCTGGATCAGCGGTCGAGCAACGATCTCCGTACCACTCTCGACAGACCTGCCTCGGTTTCAGACTTCCTCGATCGTCCACACAGGGTCTCCTGCACGAATAGGCGTCAACCGAGCTGGATCACTGAGGTCTGTTGCCCGTCGATACGTTACATTAGTCGGGATCCCGGACCGGCCCTGACCTTCTGCCGAAACGCGAACGGTCCGAGCGTCATTCACGGCTGAAGTCACACCTCCCATCGTGGTCGATTGCGGTCGTGTAGCTGGTGCGGGCTCACCGCCCGGGTGCGGCCCAGCGCGCCGATCTACGTTCGGCGGTCACCTGGGCACGCTGTACACCGCCTTCGGTGGGCAGGCTGGTGGGCCACCCCTGGCCGGACTGATCACCTCTGGAAACGCTCGTTTCGCAAAGGCGCTGGACTACGGTGGCAGGCTGCGATGGCGCAGTTTGGTTGCTGGTCCGGGGACCTGCGAACGCGCGGCAATGCCGCGACCCGCGCGCTGCACGAAGCGGTCACGCGGAGGTGGCCTGCGAGACCAGAGCCGTTGCGGCTCATAACATTCGGTAGCGCCGACTACCACGCAACCGGTTCCGGTCTCACATGGCCGAACCGGCAGAGCGGGTGGTGTCGTCCGGAGCGGTGTCCTCGCAGAGGCGGGGGTCGGTGTCGAACCTCATCGTTTTTCTGGCGTCGTCGTAGGTGGGCCAGCCGGGGTCTCCGTGGGTTGCGAAGTCGAGCCAGGTTTGGTGCATCGCGCGGGTGAGGGTGTTGGGGGCGGCGTCGCCGATCAGGTCGCGGCATGCCTGGGTGGTGTCGAAGACGAAGGGGATGTCGAGGCCGTGTGCGGCACCGTGTTGTGGTGCGCGCCAGGCGAATTCGTAGACGTAGGTGGGGCCGGGGTGGCGGCGTGCGGTGCGGCGGCTCGGTGATCGGAACATCAGATCGGTGTAGGCGGCGGTCAGTGCGTGCGCGGGGGTGACGGCGGCGTCGTGGAGGCCGTGTTGCTGCAGGAGTGCTTCGGCGTCGGGGTAGGTGGCGGCCAGCTCGGCTATGGCGTCGTGCGCGTCGAAGGCGGCGAATGCCTCGGCACCCAAACCGAGGTTGGCTTCCTCGAGTGTCGTGCCGATCAACAGGTCGACGCCGCGCGAGTGTGCGCTCGGGACGCCGACCGGGTCGGGGAGGACGTCGTCACCTGTGGTGGGGAGGAACAGCGCGCGGCGGTGGCCGGGGTCGATACCGTTGTCGTCGCGCAGATCTGGGCGGGGCTCGTTTCTGAACAGAGCTGCCTGCGCGCGCAGCAGATCGGAGGCAGCGAATGCTCTGAATGCCGTTGTCGTCGGGACGGTTCCGAGCCGGGCGGCGAGTGCCTTCGTGAGTTCTTCGGTGAGCTCGAGCCTGCGGGCCATCTCGTCGTGTCCGCTCGCGACGATCGCTCGCCGGAACAGTCCGGCGGCCAGCGGGGAGTGCAGCAGGAACGCGACCGAGGTGCCCCCGGCCGATTCGCCGAAGACGGTGACGTTGTCCGGGTTGCCGCCGAAGTCGGCGATGTTGTCGCGAACCCAGCGCAGGGCGGCGATCTGATCGCGCAATCCGAAGTTCGTACTCCCACCAGGGAATGCGAGGAAACCCTCCGCCCCGAGTCGGTAGTTGACGGTGACCAGGACGACGCCGTCACGCGCGAACGAGGTGCCGTCGAAGGCGGGGGCGGCGCCCGAGCCGATCATGAACCCGCCGCCGTGCAGGTAGACCAGCACCGGCAGTCCACCCGTGCCGGGGTCGGGTGTCCAGACGTTGAGATTGAGGTAGTCGCCGTCGCCGACGACCCATCCGGGTCCGGTCAGCGGCGCCAGATGTGCGTGCGCGGGGTGCAATGTCGGCTGGGGTGCGGTGGCGCCGTAAGCGGTGGCGTGCCTGGTGCCCGCCCAACGTTCGATAGGTGCCGGGGGTGCGAATCGGCGTTCGCCCGTTGGAGCTGCCGCGTAGGGGATTCCGAGGAAGCGGGCAACGCCGTCGGTGTGGTCGCCGGACAGTCGCCCTGCCTCGGTGTCCACGGTGTGGACGGTCATCAGCGACCTCCCCTTTCGTATGCTCGCGTCACGCTGGATGGTCGGGCCGAGGGAGGTCGGCACCCACCTCGTCCAAGCCTGCCATGAGCCTTCGGTGTCCGAGATCGCCGTCGTCAGGTCGTGCTGTGGGTTGAACGCGACAGACTCTCGCGTTCTTCGGAACGAACGCGGCATGTGCAAATGTCACGTGCGCTGACCGCCTGAAGCGTGGCGGGGGTCGAGATCGTCGCCAGGTACCGTTGGGCGGTGAACCCAGCTGATGCGCGACTCCTCAAAGACGGCGATCTCGATACCCGTGAGGAGAATCTGCGCCTGCTGTTCGTGCGGGCTGCCGACGGTGACGCATCCGCCAAGGAAGTACTGTGCGCGCTCGTCCGCGACTATCCCGACTACCACCGGTCGCTGTACAGCCGGGCGTTGAACCGGGCGGCGGTCTTCGGTGATGACGCGCTGGAGGCACCGCTGCTCGCGTCACTCGCCGACACTCGGTACAACTGCCAGGCCTGGGCGGCGATGGGCTGCGCGGCGCTCGGCTTCCGTGCCGCGGTTCCCGGCTTGGTCGCGATGCTGGATCACCCGCAGGAGATGGCGCGCGAGCAAGCGGTGATCGCGCTGGGCACACTCGGCGACGAATCGGTGGTTCCGGCGCTCACGCCGCTGTTGCAGGACTCGATCGGCGGAATGCGCGAACGCGCCGCCGAGGCCCTCGGCATGATCGGCGGCGATACGGCCCTGGCCGCACTGTGGGACGAACTCGAGCACCGCCGGTACTACCGCATCGGCTATATCGCCAGCGCGCTGGCCAAATTCGCTCCCGACATCATCCCGAGGCTGTGCGAGGCGGCCGACAGCGCCGACCCCGACCAGCGCTACTGGGCGGCCGTCGCGCTCGGTTCGACCGGCGACGATCGTGCTGTGCCGACGCTGGAGCGACTGATGGCTAACGACCGGGGCTCTACGGTTTTCGACGGCATGGTGAGCGTCGCCGCGAAGAAAGGCTTGCGCACGCTACGACGAATCCAGGCCGCAATCGCGGCCCGCGAATCCTGAAAGTGCAGCTGCCGCAGGAGCTTTGCGGCACTCTCAGCCGAATTGTGCAGTGCCGCCACAGCGGTTCGGCTACTTCGGGCACTTCTCCTTCGTCTTGACGACGCCGAGCGACACGGTGGTGTCCTCGGTCAGTGGTGCACCATCCTTCGGTGACTGAGTACAGACCTTCCAGTTGACAGGCCACGTGACGGACTGCTGTCCGTCCATGTCCTTGACATCTGTCTTCTCGTGCCCGTCCAAGGTTTTGACGGCATCCACGAGACTCTTACCCGCCAAGTTCGGCATCTCAGTCGGCGCGGCGTCGGCCTGCGTCGACACACAAAGAACAACACACGCCACTACGACTGCCGTGCTGCCTGCTCGCCTCAGCTGCATTCAAAGCCCCGTTCGTCGAGGTGGACCGGGCGGTCCGATTCACCGTACTTCCCGGTATTCGGACCTACGAGTAACTCGGATGGGCGTTTCATTCGCGGGAGCGCGCGGCGGCCCGGAACAGTTCTGCGAATCCCGGCTCGGCTGGGCGCTCGGTCTGTGGCCGAACACGTTGGGGCAGCTGCGATTCAGGAGGCCTTGAACAACTCGTCCTGGCGGTCGAGGTAGGGCTGGAACAGTGCGGCGGGCCAGTTCGGATCGATGTTCGAGACGCGATCGATCACCTTCCACACGCCGGCGCGGCGTTCGAACCGATCCTGGTAGGTGCCGGTCGACACCACGCCCTCGTTGTCCTCTTTCCAGTTGACGCGCCAGCGCCAGGACACGATGGCGGTGTCGCCCGCGCCGTCGATCTCGAACCAGCCGACGTCGTGGTACCACTTCTCCAGCGGAAAGACGCTGTGCGCGTAGTCGTAGAGGCTCTTCAGTCCTTCGGGTCCGGTGAAGGTCTGCGACCGCAGGTCGTGCACCGTGAAGGTGGCCTCCGGCCAGTACAGGCTCACGTACTTGTCGACGGATTCGCGGCTCGGGTCGTTGTCGATGTACCGCTGGTGGCGCACCAGCTGTTCGAAGATCTCGAATCTGTCCACCGCGGTGAGAGGTGTTTGATCAGTGTCCACGACGGTGGGGGATGCGGTGTTGTTGCTCATGCGGGCAACGTTAGAAGTCTGCGCGCATCGGGGAATCGGTCATCGTATCGGTCGGTGGCCGGCAGGCCTCGCCGCCGACCATCGGTCACCGGCCGGTCAGTAGCGCAGCAGGGCGACGCTGCAGGCGATTATCCAGCCTGCCCAGCCGAGCCAGCCGAGGAAACCGATCAGTGCGGTCCGATTGGCTCCGTCGGCGTTGTACGGGCTGGTTGCGGAAGCGACGAAAAGTAGTGCGGCGCTGATGTATCCGAGCCAGGAGTGCCACGTGGGAATCAATCCGGTGCTCGCCCCGGCAACGGTGAAGCCGAACAGTGCGATGGCCAGGAAGACCTGGTTGAAGCCGAACAGTACGTTGCTCAGGCTCCACAGGCCCGCCACCGAATCGCGATCACGTTCGGCGGCCGAGGCCATGCCGAACCGAAGCGCCTCTACGCAAGTGAACGCGACGTTCTGCATGAGGACTCCGGCGAATCCGACGAGCGCCCAGGCTTCCGGCCCCGACCCGCCGCGCCACAGCACTGACAGCATGCCTGCGGCGAAGACGGTGGTGCACACCCAGCCCGCCGGAGCGGCGACCGAGGGCTTCTTCAGGGCGTCGCCGACCGCAGCGAAGGACGCCGCGACGGCATCGAAGTCCTTGGCGCCCACCGGAAGTGGCAGTCGACCGCGCACGTAGGCCACGTTGATGACGACCGCGAGCAGCACGAATCCGAAGCCGGCCACGCCCGCCGCGGCGGGAAAGCTGATGAATCCCATGGTGTCCCCTCCAGTATTAGGTTTACGCTACCTATATTGAATACACGATGGGTAACCATGACGGCAATGGCTGCGACTCAGTGGGTTTGGCCGCGCCGATGGCGGCACCACGTGGCAGACCGGGCCGTGATGGGTGCCGGTCTGCTGCGGGTATTCGGTTGACGCTGCTTGGATTTGGAGAATCCAGCTGCGGCGGATACGCCCAAGTCGGGCGGCAGATTCCCTTAGTCCCGGGCTTGCCAGCCCGCCGGGTCGACACCGCCGGGTATGGGCTCGGCGGGTTCGTAAGGCGCGCGGGTGAACACGTAGCTCACGAGTTCCAGCCGCTGTGGCGTGCCGTCGGGGTCACGCACGATCGCCATGCGTTCACCGGCGTAGTAGTCGTCGAGTCCGGTCCAGGAGCCGTCGGCCTCGGGGCGGAACCGGGACTGCCGCCCGCCGTGTGCGAGGGCCTTCAGCTGTAGCAGACCATCGGCCCGCAGGTGCAGGGCGATGGAGGCGGTGCCCCAGTACCAGGTTCCGGTGAGCGCCAACAGCTTTGGGTCGACGGAGGAGGCGGGCAACCATTCCTCGGGCAAGCTCGGCTCGTGCTCGGCGAGGATATCCAGCATCGCGTCGGTCAGCTTTCCCCGGATGCCGCCGTAGGTGGTGTTGGAGAGGAACAGCACGCCGGTGCGGTCCTTGGGGTCCGCCCAGACGGTGGCGATGAAGCCGGGCATGGCTCCGCCGTGGCCGGACAGTCGGCGACCTTTGTGGCGCTGCAACTGCATGCCGAGTCCGTATCCGGAGTTCCACTCGTCGCCGTCTTCGACCGTGGCGGGCTCGCGCATTTCCGCCAGTGTGTCGGCCGCGAGCACATCGCCGGTGTCGCCGCCGAGGAACGCCGCCCAGCGGGCCAGATCGTGCGCCGTGGACCACAGCTGGCCTGCCGCGCCCATCGCCCCGTGGTCGTGCGACGGCTCCGGTAGTGCCACGTCCGCCCAGGGGTGCACCGCCCAGCCGGTGGCGTGCGGGGCGGCGGGTAACAGGGTGGTGCGGTCCATGCCGAGCGGGGCGAGCACCTCGGTGCGCAGTGCCTCGAACCAGCTGTGTCCGCGCAACCGGGCGACCAACTCGCCGAGCGCGGCGAAGCCGACGTTGGAGTAGTGGTACCGGCGGCCCGCCCGGTGCAGCAACGCCTTGCTGCCCGCGTCGCCGTCCAGGCCGGCGGCCAGCTCGGCCCAATCCCCACCTTCGGTGCGCTCCCACCAGTCGCCGGGGGACTCCGCGCGCAGACCGGAGGTGTGCGAAAGCAGTTGGGCAACAGTACGATCCGCCAGCGGTGCGCCGGGCACGTGCTCGGCCAGTGGGTCGGACAGGTCGAGCTTGCCCTCGTCGCGCAACCGCAGCACGACGGTGGCCACCATGGACTTGGTGATCGAGCCGATGCGGTACTGCGTATCGGTGGTCGGTTGGCTCCCATCGACCCGGCCCCGGGCACCCGACCACACCAGCTGCCCGTCGCGCACCACGGCGGCGATCAGCGAGGGCACCCGATACTCCGCTTGCTCGACGGCGACCCGGTGCAACAACGCCCGCTCGGTCGATGGCAACAGCATCCTGTGACTTCCCTTCGCCTGTTCAGTAATTCGGACGGACCGATCAGGGTGCTGCGCCGCCGCTCGCGATATCGGCAGCGGTGCGGTACGTCGTCATCAGGGTAGCGCCGGGTCTGGAGGCTAGATCGGTTCGCGGCGAGCACTGCGATTCGCCATCAAAACTGGGTGCTACTGCGTCGAACGATCGTGGCGAGCCGCCGACTCCAGCATGGTTCGCCCGATGTGCCTGACCCGCTGTGCAGCCAGCAAGTCAAGCCCCCAGTTCGGTGGTGATGCACATCGCCGCTCCGACTGCGTATCCATACTTTCCGGGCAGGTCGGTACGGATCGGAGCTGAATACGCTGAGGTTCAACGGCTTTCAAGAGCCGCAGCGATGCCAGTTCCCCATCGAAGCCAATCACCTTGTAACGCGGCCCGTTTCGGGGGAGCTGAGGATCACAAAACGTGTCTTGCAGCCGACGGCCGGGTAAGTTTGGCAGCCGGTTCACGGATTGGTGGGGTATTTGAGAGCGCGGTTGCGATCTTCGGTCGAGGCGTTGCAGGGCCTGCGGCAACGGCGCGCTGGGTCGTGGTTGGCTCCGTTGGTGGCGGTGTCGGGCGGTTTGGTGCTGCTCGGCTGGCGGGCCAGTACGTACGGCAGCTGGATGATCGACGACGCGGGCATCACCTTCGCGTATGCGCGCAGCGTCGCCGCGGGTCTGGGTCCGGTGCTACAGCCCGGCGCACCGTCGGTAGAAGGATTCTCCAATCCCACTTGGCTTTTGGTGCTCGTGATCGGCGAATGGTGCGGACTCTTCGACCGAGGCAGTGTCTTCGGCATCCCCGACTATGTCCTTTATCCGAAGCTGGTCGCGCTGATCTGTTGCGCGGGCATCCTCGTTGCCTGTTACCTTGCGGCGCGCAGGGTCTCGCGATGGCCCGCGCTGGTCACCTTCGGAACCGGCGCGACGCTCGCCGCGATCCCGTCGTTCGTGATCTGGTGCTTCTCCGGCCTGGAGAACGCATTGTTCGCGCTGGCGGTATGCGTGCTGGCCGTCCACCTGTTCGTGGCGGTGCTGGATGACCGGCTGTGGACGCCGACGGTCGCGGTGACCGCCGGTGCGATAGCGGCGTTCGCGGCGTTGACCCGTCCCGACGGCCTGATCTATCTCGCTGCGTACCCACTGATTTCGGTGATTCTGGTGCGCCGCGCGACGTTGCCCGCCGCTGTTCGATGCGTGCTGTACTCGGGGCTGGCGTTCGCGATTCCGTTCGGGGCCTACCTGTTGTGGCGGTTCAACGAGTTCGGCAGGCTCGTCGCGAACACCGCGGTCGCCAAGAACCAGGCGATACCCACCGTGCACGACCTGACCAGGAGCGGCGACCTGGTGCAGTATGCGGGCGCACCCGCGGTGCTCGCGGCCGTCGGAGTAGTCGGTCTCGCCCTGGCCGCACCGAGCAGGTGGCGTGACGGCGCCGTCGCATTCCTGGTGCCGCTGGCACTGGCGATGATCGCCTATTGCGTGCTGCAACCGGATTGGATGGCGCAATTCCGATTCGCCACTCCGGCATGGGTTCTCGGCGCGTTCGTTGCCGTGATCTCGGTGGGGGAGCTGCTGTCTAGGCTGCGCGCGCACCGCCGGGCTCTGGTCGTGCTGGCACTGGTCGGCGCGTTGATCCCGTCGGGCGTCGCGTTCGCCGACGCATCCGACTCGTACCGCGCCAACTCGGATGTCCCGTTGTGCTGGATCGTCCTTCGCTTCGGGCAGGTCTTCAACGGCTACGCGGACATCCTCGACATCAAGCAGGGCACCTTGCTCACCCCCGACATGGGTGGCAGCTCGCTGACCTCGCGTTTGCAGCTGATCGACATGGCCGGACTCACCGAATCACGGATCGCGGACATCTACGCGGGCAACGATTCCACGAACCTCGGTGACTACGTGTACGAGGACCTCAAACCCACCTTCATCCACACGCACGGAATCTGGCTGAGCAACGAGATCACCATCGACCCACGAATCGAACGCGACTACTACCGGATGCACCGATCCCCGGATCTCGAACGGCCGGACGAGGACTGGGTGCGCAAAGACGTTGTGCGCGACGAACATCAACTGCAACAACTGCGCGACTACGCAGGCCGAGTCCTCCCACCCCTGTGGCCCGGATTCCGGTCGTCCGGCGACTGCGGACCGGTACTGCGGCCGGGCCAGACCCCGGCCAGCTGACTGGGACCGATCGGCGTCCGGCCAACCGGTCCCGGCCGTCAGAGGGGCGCGGGTACGTCGATGGTCAGCTCGGACGGGGTTGGGTTCGTGCTCACCGTGACGACGACGCGCCCCGAACCGGCGAGCGTGAAGAAGGCGGCGTTCCAGCCGTAATGGCCGTCGTGCTCGGTGGTCCGTGTCTCGGTCGTGCTCGCGCCGGTATCCACATTGCGCATCGTGACCGTCGTGGAGATCTGGCAGTCGTTCGCGCCACCCGGCGCGGCGGACATCGAGCCCAACGGATTGCTGGCGGTGTCGGGCGTGAAGTTCACCGTCACGCGTGCCGAGCTATCGATGAAGTCCGCGAACTCACGGGCTTGCTGCCCCTGACTGGCCGAGACCTCGGCGGTGGCCTTTCCTGAGCACCCCGGCCCGCCGTCGACGCGTGCCGGGTCGAACGACACCGGGTCCGCGGACGCTGGACCAGAGGATATGGCGAACGCGACCATCGGAAGGATCGATACTGCTGAAAACTTCAGAACGCCTCGCATCATGACTCCTGTCCTTACGCGGATCAGTGGGGCGATACCCAGGCCCCCCACTGCGGGCCCAGCAACTATCTGGCAAAGTTCCACGCTAGCAGAGCTGATCTGACCGCGGGCGGCGATGCCTCCTCCCGGCGAGACGCTATCCATCCCGTTCGCTGATGCGAAGCCACGACTTTTCGGGTCCGTCCCGGCCGATCTCGGTGCGCTGGCGCTCCAGCTCCATCGAAATTCGAACAACGCGACACCATTCCGGCGCGCACGAATCGTGAGTTCGGAACGAGATCGTTTGTCACATGGGCTCAGGCGCTTCGCGATGACTCCACAGCCGGACTGCTTCGAGTTGAGCGACCGGTTCGCCTGGCCTCAATCTTGACGCCGTGTTCGATGAAAAATACTGAACGCCAGTGGGATTCAGGTGCTGGTTACCGGTTCTTCGCCGTGGCGTGGCTCGACAGAGATGCGAACCGGGGTGACCAGTACGTTCACCGCCGACAACCGATTGTGGAAGCCGATTTGTGCGGTCGACCGATTGATGACTCGACATCTCGGGAACGTTCCCCTGCGGAATGATTGTTCTGGCGTATATCAGCGATACCATCATGGTGGACGCGGTGTGGTGCGCGACGGTAACGGGCGCGGCACCGCCGGTGGTCTTCAAACATCGGAGTGGACGCTAATGACCGCAGAACCGAGGCTGATCGAAGTCGATTCGGGTGTCGCAGAACGCGGCCCGACGGCGCTGCGGATCGCGGTCGGCGGTCAATTGCGCAAGCTGCGTGAGGCCTGCGGCATTACGCCGCAGGCTGCGGGCGAGCACATCCGCGGTTCGGCTGCCAAGATCAGTCGGCTCGAGCTCGGCCGGACCGGATACAAGGAACGCGACATCGTGGACCTGCTGACCCTGTACGGGGTCACCGATCCGGAGCAGCGGACGAAGCTGGTGGATCTGGCGCTCAAGGCCAACGAGCCGGGCTGGTGGCATCGCTACAACGATCTGCTGCCGCAATGGTTCGAGACGTACCTCGGGTTGGAAGGCGCGGCGCGCACGATCAGAACCTTCGAGGGCCAGCTGGTTCCGGGACTGCTGCAAACCGCGGACTACGCCAGCGCCGTCGTCGCGGTGGGTTACGAGAACTCCGAAGCGACCCGGCGCAGGGAGCGTGGTCAGCGCCAGGGGATCGACGTCCAGGCGGCGCGGCGGGTGGAGTTGCGCACCAAGCGGCAGGAGATCCTGAATGTGCGGGGCGGGCCGACGCTGTGGGCGGTGCTGGACGAGGCCGTGCTGCATCGACCGGTCGGCGGCACGAAGGTGCAGCGCGCGCAGATCGAGCATCTCGTGGAGATGTCGACCAAGCCGCACGTCACCATCCAGGTACTGTCCTATCGATCCGGCGGCTGCGCGGCGGCAGGCAGTTCGTTCACGATGCTGCGCTTCGCCGAACGAGAACTGTCCGACCTCGTCTACCTGGAACAGCTGACCACCGCGCTGTATCTGGATAGCCGGGAGGACCTGCACCTGTACCGCGAGGTGATGGACCGGCTCGCCGTGCAGGCCGAAACGCCGGAGGATTCGCGGGAGCTGATGGCCGCAGCCGCCGCGCGGCTGTAGATCACGAGCATCGCTATCCAGCAGCTAACAGGCTGAACGGCCTGCGGCTGACACGAACTCCGATCGTTTCTCCTCCGCTGCCATCACAGTTCCGTTGGGCCCCAGTCGATTACATCTACCGAGTCGCCGATGCTGATCTTGCCGGGGCGCGACACGGCGAACTTGGCGCCGATCGCGACGCCGCCGATGGTGCGGCGATACCCGGCGAGGGTTCGTAGCGGTTCGGGGCCGGTTCTGGTTCCGGTCTGCTGATCGACCAGGGTGGTGGCGCAGCGGATGGCGAGCTTGGCGTAGCCGAATTCGGTGTCGCCGATGGTGATTCGGCGCAGTTCGTCCTCGCGGTAGGGGTCGTCCCAACCATCGAGCACGAGATTGGCGCGGAAGCGGTCGACGGGTAGCGGGTGCGCGCCTCGGGCGGCGATGCGTTGGTTGAGATCGCGGACCGAGGACAGCGAGATGATGTGAATGGGGCAGCTGTCGGCATAGGCGGAGGTCCCCGGTGTCTGTCCGTCGGTGACGCGATGGTGGTCCGGTGGAACCCGCATCAGCCCACTCGGCGCTTGCAGCACGGTCGAGATCCATTCCGCGACATCGTGTCCCTGGTCGATGCCCTCGAACGGAGCGCCGAACAGAGTCACCTCTCGGCGGGGACCGGCTGGGTCCACCGCGAGCCGAAACGGGTCCATGTCGGGTGCGTGCAGGACGAGTTGCCTTCCGTCGCTGCTGATTTCGGGTCGGATCGAGGCCAAACGGGGATTGCCACGCTGTGAACGGAAGACACCGTCGCCGTCCACGACCAGGAAACTGCGGTCGTGTTCGAGCCCGGCGGGGGTGAGCACACCATCGTCGACGGCTATCCCGGCGCAGCTCTTGACGGGATAGCTGTGCAATGCGGCGACAGTCACGGCGTTCATGGTTGCCACGCTAGCGTTTTCGGCGCCGGTTACCACGCCCACGTCGAGGCCCACGCTGAACGCGTTGGGGAGCGGTCTCTTGTGGCGTCGGGCACACGGCCCTAACCTGGCTTGCACTCGGTGTCTGTACCAATCGGAAGGAAATCGAATGAAGAAGTCGTGGTCAGCGATTGCCGGTGCTCTGGTGGCCCGCTGTGTGGGGTCGGTCGTGGGTGCTGTTCCGGCCGGTGCGGGGACGTCCGAGGATCAGATGCTGTCGGTGGCGAACGCGGCGCGGGCGAAGTATGGGGCGACGGCGTTGACGTGAAACTCCGACTTGTCTTCCAGCACAAAGCAATATGCGGAGGCGTGCAAGTTCGAGCATTCGAATTCGGGCGGTCGCTATGGCGAGAACCTGTACGCGGGTACCGGTGACCGGAGTTTCGACGATGCGATGGAGAGTTGGATGTCGGAGGCGAGCGCTTACGACTACAACCATCCTGGCTTCTCGTCCGCGACCGGGCACTTCACCCAGGTGGTGTGGAAGGGAAGCACGCAGCTCACCGTGGGCATCGGATCGTGTCCGGCGGGTACGATCTCGCTCAGCCCAGCACCTTCGTGGTGGCTCGCTTCACGCCGCCGGGAAACGTCCAGGGTCGGTTCCCGGAGAACGTCGGACGGCCGCAGAACTGAGCCGTTCTTAGTATCCCGTCGGGACGAACAGGGTGTCGTAGCACGGGTTTTGGTCATAGGAGTTCGCGCATGTCATGCGCGGTTCCGGACGCGCTGAGAGGAACGTAGTTGCTGAGCAATATCCGTGTGCGGCTGTCGGCCGCTGTCATAGTGCTGATCGCGCCGATTGTCGCGGCTGGTCCGGCAACAGCCGATAACGACGGCGTTGGCGTAACACAGATTCCCACCGCCGAGTGCATCGATCGGTCGATCCAACTCGGTCCCGAGGAAGCACGCTTGCAGCGGCCGGAACCGGCTGCGCTGATCGAGGGTGGTGGCTTCACCGATCTGGTGCAGTCGTTCGCATCGGATCTTTGCTCGACAACGGATTACGGTGCGGCCCTTGCGCTTGCCACCACCGATGCGCGACAGCTGTGGCGCCGTGCGGTCGACCGGGCCCAGGGGAGGGGGCCGAGCGGCTCGTTGTCGGCAAGCGACGATCGGCCGCTGTACTGGGCCCGGCTGGCCGCGGTGGCATCGGTGCGGCAGTGGAAGCCGTCGTTCGGCCTGTCGCCACAGCAACGCGCCGATATCGTCACGGCGATCGACCGAACCGGGCGCGGCCAGGATGGCATTGCCTACTCGACGCCCCGTTCGACTACCCGGCATGTCCTGATCACCGGGTTCGATCCCTATCGGTTGGACACGGACATCAGGGGTGGGAATCCTTCGGGTGCAACGGCTTTGGCGTTGGATGGCAAGGTCATCGAAACCGACAAGGGCCGTGTCGAATTCGCCGCCGCGATGCTCCCGGTTCGTTGGCGTGACTTCGGTGACGGAGTTGTCGAGCAGACCTTGCGGCCGTTCTTGACCAACGGCGCCGACCAGGTGGACCTGTTTGCCACGCTCAGCGTAGGCAGCCCAGGCGAATTCGACCTCGAGCAGACCAACGGGGCCTGGCGCGGCGGCAAGGCCGACAACGAATCCGTCTGCTACCTGGGTCGCACCCCCAACACCGCGGCCGCCGCGGGTACCGAGCCGCAGTGGACTCGTTCGACCTTGCCGTTACCGGAGATGGCAACTGTCCCTGGGGCGTTCGCGGTCAAGGTACGCACCTCGGTGGACACCGCCCTGCCCTTCTTCCCCACACTGCCTGTCATCACATTCTGCGGCCTCCCCACCATTCCGAGCGTCCCCGCCCCCGACGGCCCGCCGCCGGATTCGGTCGCCTGGGCAGGCGGCGGCGGAAGTTACCTCTCCAACGAAAGTGCCTATCGTGCAACACTATTGCGTGACGTAGTGGGTGCCGACCTGCCCGGTGGACACATTCACGTCCCGGTACTCGAGGGTCTGCCCGAGTCAGGCTTGACCAGCCCTGATTTCGACAACAACCGCGACGCGATCATCACCCAGGTAACCAGCCTGCTCCTGACCGCCGCGGACTCCGGCAAGAGTTGAATCGCCGGACGGACTTCCGCCGTACTCGCCGCCATGGCACATCTCTCACCGTGCCGTCGGACACTCTGCCGGACTGGTTGCCTGCCTGGTGTGTCGATCAGCTGGGGGACGAGCCGGTCGGCGTGCTGTTCGAGATGCGGCGGATATCGGCGGTCTTCGGGCCATGCGTTCTGGGCAGCCGGAGGCGGCCCTGGTGGGTGCGGCGTGCGGGGAAAGTTGTGGCCTGTCGGTGGCGGGGGAACGCAAACCTGGATGATGGGCGCATGCTCCCCACCGACGACCTGGCCCAGGCGGACCGTCGCCGAGCCGTGATCGACACGCCCCTCGGTATCACCGGGTTCTCCGTGACGCTCGGCTCGGATCTGCTACCGGCCGAGCCGGATACCTTGTGGCGCTTGCCGAATGGCTCGCATCTGCATCGGTGGCGGCATCGCAACGCGACGGTGGATCTGCTGATCGGCAGCATCGACGTACCGGCTTGGGACGGCGGCGCACCGGTCCCGATGTGGGCCGGAATCTGGCAGGTGGAGGCGCGAGCCAGGGTGTCCGGGTTGATTGTCTCGGCCGAACTGACCGACCTGCCCGCCGATGCGTACGGCGGGCCGGATTCCGGTGAATGCCTCGCGGCGGTGAGTGTGGAGAACGAGCACTTCATGGTGTCGATCGGCGGCCCGGATGCCGAGCTGCTCGCCATGCAGGCCGCGGACGGTCGGCTGATGCCTACCCGCTGGGCGCGTCAGCTGCCGACCGACGCAACCTCCGAATACGGTGTCCGATACGCGGATCCGGCCCGCATCGAGTGGCATCTACCCGGCCTGGCCACCGGGGAAGTAGCCCGACTGTGCATCGCGACCGCCTGGTGCCCCCGCGACGACGATCGACCCGCGGCCTGGTTCGCCGTCGACATCCCCCTCGACACCGCGTACCTGCAGCTCATCGCCGATCCGACCTGATCGGCTACGAGCCCGGCGCGGCCATCCACGTTGTTCGATCCAAAGTCCGCAGTCTGCGTCCAAAACGCCTGAGTACGGCTATATTCGTTCAGGACGCGTGCAGCGGCTGATGACTCGAATCCGGTTGTCGTGCTCGATGCGGTACAGCCGCACCGGGGCCTCCGTTCGGCTGCATGGCGCAGGGTGAGAGGACGTCACAATGAGCTCGGGTGACAGGAGGGAAAGACCGGCGATCTCGTTCGACCGGCCCAGTTCGGCGCGCGCGTACGGATGGATGCTCGGCGGGAAGGACATCTACCCGGCCGACCAGGACATCCTCCTCTACATGCTCGGCCGGTTTCCCGAATGCGTCGACATCGCCCGGCAGAACCGCCAATTCCTGTACCGCGCGGTCCGTTACCTCGTGCAGGAAGCCGGCATCAGCCAGTTTCTCGACATGGGATGCGGGCTGCCGACCGACAACAACGTCCATCAGGTCGCCCAACGGTTCAACCCCGACGTGCGTGTCGCCTACGTCGATGTCGACCCCATCGTCCTCGCACACGGCCGCGCGATGCTGGCCGAAGCCCGGGCGAACACCACCGTCATCACCGCCGATATGCGTTCGCCCGAAACGATTCTCGCCGATCCCGACGTCGAACGGTTGATCGACTTCAGCGAGCCGGTCGCCGTGCTCTTCCTGTCCGTCGGCCATCACCTCAAAGACGTCGACAAGGTCGGCCAGGGTGCACGGCATGTGTTGCGGCACGTCATCGACACCGTCGCGGTGCCCGGCAGCCACCTCGCCTTCTCCCAGGTCGTCAGCGACGACCCGACGCTCGGTGCGACGTTCGCCCGCAAGATCGACGAGTCCGGAATCCCCTGGCAGCATCGTTCACCCGAGGAGGTGGACGCACTGTTCGACGGTCTCGAACAGATCGCCCCCGGTCTGGTCAATCTCGTCGACTGGCGTCCCGACCCGAACCAGCCCCCGCTGGAACCGGTACCCGAGCCACTGCGCCGATACGTCGGTGCCACCGAAAGTCGTAGCAAGGTCTACGAATACGGCGGGATCCTACGCAAACCCTGACCGTGGGCCGTGGAAGTCAAAGCGCGGGTAGAGGTTTGCGACGCTCGTTGTCGGCCGCAGCCTGGAATGCCGCCCGCCATGCTGCGGTCAGATCGTCGCGGCTGACCGCTACGGCAGCCGCGGTGTTGCCGCCCGGTACGGCTACCCGGTCGATGATCTCGTCCAAGCATGCGCCCTGTGTCAGCAGTCGGCTTGCGGCATTTACGCTCTGTGTGACCAGCTGTTCGGCCAGATCGGGCGGCAGTTGCGTGGCCAGCTCGAGCAGTGGTAGCCCGTTGTTGATCGTGACGAGGACGTGCTGGTCGGTCAGCTGAGGCCGGATATCGCCCAGCACCATGGGGAGATCGGCGTTGCGCACACAGAGCACGATGAGTCTGGCCCGGGTCGGCAACTCGGCCAACGGCACGATCGTGATGGATGGCACCGCTTCGTGGACTCGCGCCATGCCGGCCTCCGAGCGGCCCGATGCGAACAGACAATCCGGCTCGACCGCTCTGCTGAACCCTGCGGCCAGGGTCGACCCCATCCGACCCAGTCCGATGATGCCAACAGATCGGGTCTCCATGAGCATGATCGTCTCAAGAGCGCAGCAGGGCGTCTTCGCCGTGTCCATTCCGGCACGTGCACCTCTCCGCGTCCAGTGTGGGGTTGTGCCAGACGTGAGAGCAACGCCACGAGTGCCGTGCCGCGCGGATCTGATTGGGTGGATGCATGGGAGAGATCTGGTTGTTCTCGTACGGGACCCTGCGGCAGGTCGAGGTGCAGCGCACCGTGTTCGGGCGTGAGCTGGATGGTCACGTCGATGAGATCGTCGGGTACGAGCTCGGTGAGGTGGTCATTACCGATCCGGCGGTGATCGCTACCAGTGGTAGCGCGCGCCACCCGGTCCTGGTGCCTGCGGATGCTGCCGCGGGCGTGGCCGGCACTGTGTTCGCCGTTACCGAAGCGGATTTGGCGGCCGCTGACGCCTACGAGGTCGCCGACTACACTCGGATCCTGGTGCCATTGGGGTCGGGCAAGCAGGCGTGGGTTTACGTCCTCGCGTCGGCGGCGCCCGAGGCGACGCTGAGCAGCTGATCGAGGTCGGCACGGCGAACTCCCCAGTTGTGTATCGCCGCATGTCAAACATTGGGGAACAACGGCTTTCGCGGCGGGACCGTAAGTGTTCGTATGGTTTGCAATGCCCCCGTTCACTGCTCGGCACTGCACGCAGCCATCTTTGGTAAACGGCAGTGTTTCTCATGATTCCGCGCCGCTGCTGTTCCCTCCCCTTGGAGCAAAAATGATCCGCGCCCGGGCATTGCAGGCGACCTTCGCCGCCCTCGCGACTGCCTTGCTGCCCGCCACCATCGCCGTTGCCGCACCTGCCCCCACCCCCGCACCCATCGATTACGCCGCGCTCGGCGACTCCTACTCGTCCGGCACCGGCATCGGTGAGTACCGGCCCGACAGCGGCGACTGTCGCCGTAGCGATTCCGCCTACCCAGCACTATGGGCGGGATCCCACACCGTCGGCACCTTCTCCTTCAAGGCCTGCAGCGGCGCCACAACTCAGGACGTCCGCTCCGGCCAACTGAACGTGCTCAACGATCGGACCGGCCTGGTCACCCTCACCGCGGGCGGCAACGACGTCGGCTTCTCCGACATCCTGCGCTCCTGCGTGTTCCCGGCCAGCGATGCCAGCTGCGACGCGGCGGTGAACGCGGGCATCAACTATGCCAATCGCACATTGCCCGGCCGCCTCGACGGGCTCTACCAAGACATCAAGGCCAAGGCGCCGAAGGCCAAGGTCGTCGTCTTGGGCTACCCTCGGCTCTTCGAGCGTGACGTCTGCCCGTTCAGCTTCAGCTTGCACAAACGGGACTCGCTCAACCGCGGGGCCGACGAACTCGACCGCGTCATCGCGGCCCGCGCGCAGTCCGCCGGATTCACCTTCGCCAACCCGACCTCCCGTTTCGCCGGACACGGAATCTGCGGCCGCGATCCGTGGATCAACCAACTGAACGTCGCCGACCCCGTCGAGTCCTACCATCCTGACGGCGACGGCCATGCCCGCGGCTACCTGCCCACACTGAACTCGGCCACCGGGCGAGCGGGCGACCACGTAGGCGGGTAAACCTGCCAATCGAGCTGTTCGGAATGCCATAGGAACCCGGCCCGGACTGTGACCTCTCCCGCATCTGCGGGCCGATTACCCGTTCTAGTGTCCACACCGCTTAACGTCGCCACAGCACAACAGTTGTAGGGAAGGTGGCGGCGGGCGTGGTTGATACCCAGGCGAAGCTCGATGAACTGGTCAAGATCCTGGCGATCGCTGCGGAACCGGCAGGTGAAGCCGGTATTGCCAAGCGAGAGAAGAAGGGCGTGCCGAGCGTCCGCGAGCGGGTGCACATGCTGCTCGACCGCGGGACGTTCATCGAGACCAGTGCTTTGGCTCGTCAGCCCGACCAACCGGACACGCTGTACGGCGACGGGTTGGTCACCGGTCGAGGTTTGATCGGTGGCCGCCCGGTGGTGGTGGTGGCGCACGATCAGACCGTGTACGGCGGGACGGTCGGTGTCACCTCCGCCCGCAAGTTCATGCGGGCGCTGCAGTTCGCGTTCGACAACGCGTGCCCGGTGGTGACGATCAACGATTCCGGCGGCGCGCGTATCCAGGACGCGGTGGGCTCGATCGCCTCGTTCGGTGATATCTCCCGGGTGTTGGAGAAGCTGTCCGGCTATGTGCCGCAGGTGTCGATCATTCTCGGCAAGTGCGCTGCGGGCTCGGTGTATGGGCCGATCAACACCGACGTGCTCATCGGCACTCGGGACTCCTACATGTTCGTCACCGGGCCGGAGGTGATCAAGGCCGTCAACGGTGAGGACGTCACGGCGGAGGCGCTCGGTGGCGCCGAGGTCCAGGCCAAGCGCGGCACGCTGCACCATGTGGCGGACACCGAGCAGGCCGCCTACGACTGGGCCCGCCGGTACCTGAGCTACATGCCGACCAGTTGCCTCGAGCAACCGCTGGTCGTGAACCCCGGCCTGGAGCCGGAGATCACCGATACCGATCGGGAACTCGACAAGATCATCCCGGACTCCGATCGCGCCGGGTACGACATGCACGACATCCTGCTGCGAATCTTCGACGACGGCGAATTCCACGAGGTCCGCAGCGAGTTCGCGCCGAACCTGATCACCGGATTCGCCCGGGTCGATGGCTATCCGGTCGGTGTGATCGCCAACCAGCCGTTGGTGCTGGGTGGTTCGATCGACGCCGCCTGCTCGGACAAGTCGACCTACTTCATCCGGCTCTGCGACGCGTTCAACATTCCGCTGGTGTTCGTCGTCGACACCCCGGGCGTGCTGCCGGGTCTCGAGCAGGAAGCCAACGGTGTGATCATCCGCGGCGGCCGGGTCCCGCGCGCGATCATCGAGGCCACGGTGCCGATCATAAACCTGGTGGTGCGCAAGTCGTACGGCGGCGCCTACGGCATGATGGCGGCCCGGCAGGTGGGTGCCGATATCAGTTTCGCCTGGCCGACGGCCCGGATCGCGGTGATCGGCGCGGAAAGCGCGGTCGACCTCATCGGTAAGCGGCAGTTGGCGGCGGTGCCGCAGGAGCAGCGGGCGGCCGCGCGCGAGTTCATGATCAACCATTACAACGAGACGATGGCCACCCCGTGGATCGCGGCCGAACGCGGTTACATCGACGCGGTCATCGAACCCGCGCGGACTCGCTTGGAGATCCGGCACGCGCTGCGTTTGTTGCGTGATAAGCCGCCGGCCAAGCCGGAGTTCAATCCGCGCAAGCATTCGGTGTACCCGATGTGAGCGTGGTCGAAGTCAGCGCGTGAGGCGACGCACCCGATCGTTGAGGTACCGCTGTTCGGGGACGCTCGCGGTGAGTTGCGCGGCCCGCCGGTAACTGTCGATGGCACCGGCCTGGTCGCCGATCATCTCCAGCAGGTGTGCGCGCACCGCGTGGGTCCGGTGATGACGTGCCATGGACTGGTTGTCGAGCAGGGGCGCGATCAGGTCCAAGCCCTGCTCGGGGCCGAAGGCCATGCTGATGGCGACGGCCCGGTTGAGCGTCACGACCGGGCTCGGCGCTACTTGGTCGAGCATGGCGTAGAGGACGCAGATCTGCCGCCAGTCCGTGCTCTCCCAAGTGGGCGACTCCGCGTGCACGGCAGCGATCGCCGCCTGCAACTGGAACCGGCCGACGTGGCCGCGGGGCAGCACCCGTTCGAGGATGGCGACACCCTCCGCGATCAGGTGCTGATCCCACCGCGAACGGTTCTGCTCGGCCAGCGGGATCAGATTGCCGTTCTCGGTACGGGTCGCTGCCCGGGAGTGGGTGAGCAGCATGAGCGCCAGCGCGCCCGCGACCTCGTCGTGATCCGGTATCGCACAATGCAATTGACGGGTCAGCCGAATCGCTTCATCGGTCAGGCTCCAATCCATCAGTGCGCCACCGGCAGAACGCGTGTGGCCCTCGGTGAACAGCAGATGGCACACGTCGAGTACGGACGTGATGCGCGCGGGCAGGTCCGTTCGGCTCGGTAGCTCGAACGTCGCACCGGCCGACCGCAGGGTCGACCGGGCCCGGGTAAGACGTTGCGTCATGGTGCGTTGCGGAACGAGGTAGGCGGCGGCGATCTCGGCGGTGCCCAGACCGCCGATGGCGTGCAGCGTCAACGCGACCTGCGAGGAGCGGCTCAGGCTCGGGTGGCAGCACAGCACGAACAGTTGCAGCATGTCGTCGCCCGCGGTCGGCTGATCCGCCGACCGCGCGAGGTATGCGTCGCTCGGCTGCGCGACGGCCACCGCCTCTTCCCGCCCGGCCCGGGCTCGGTCGGCTCGCACCCGATCGATCAAGCGCCGCGACCCAACGGTGATGAGCCAGCCCCGCGGATTGTCGGGCACCCCGTCGCGGGACCACTGCACCGCCGCCGCCTCGGCCGCCTCCTGGGCGGCGTCCTCGCAGTCGCCGAAGTCGCCGTGCCTGCGCAGCAGGGCGGCGAGGACGTGCGGCGACTCGTGTCGCCATACGTCCTCCACCACCCGGTCGCTCACTGGTCGTCGCCGCCCGGCCACATCGCGGGCCGCAGCTCGACGGTTTCCCCCGGACCGGCGAACTGTGCGGCGATTTCCTCGGCGCGCGTGTGGTTTTCGACGTCGATCAGGAAGAACCCCGCCAGGTGTTCCTTGGCCTCCGAATACGGGCCGTCGGTCACCAGCGGTTTCCCGTCACCCCAGCGGTACAGCCGCGACGACTCGGGCGCACCGAGGGCTTCCCCCGTCAGCAACTCACCCTGCTCCCGCATCTCGCCGAGCAACTTCTCGAAATCGGAGTTCACCCGATCCCGCTCCTCCTGCGACATCGCCTGGTACTCGGGCAGGTAGTCACCTGTCGGATGTCCCCAAGGCTGCGGGTTCGAGTGAATCAGGATCACGTACTTCATCACGGCTCCTTCACGATCGCGGATGCGCCCGATTGACCCATCCTTACCCGAAACGTCGGAGCCGCCGCCACGATGTCGACATTCGTCAGATGCCGTGGCGAGGAAGTCTGCGTCATCGAGCGTGTTTCGGCACGGTCACGCGACCAGGCGCAGCCAAAAGGGATCGGCTTGCCGGACTGCCGAACCATTGGCGGGCGGCTCGCTCGAACTCCTCCCGATCGAAGTGGCGACCGGCTGCCCAGGCCACGATGCCGTCGGGTCGGATCAGCAGGGCACCCAATCCGAGGTCGTTTCGCACCGCCCCGGCCGCATACCGGAGCTGGTTCTCCCAGCCTGTCGCCGCATCGTGCAAGCGTCGGTCGGTGCTGAAATCGAGTGCGACGCCGCGTCCGTCCTGCATCAGGTCGCCGAGGCGAGTACCGTCCGCGAGCTGAAAGTCCGGGGCGTCGCGGCCGACCAGCGGGTGTTCGCCGCCCAAGTCGTAGTGGATCGACGCGCCCGAAACCTTTTCGAACACATAGGTTGTGCCGTCTCGGGTCGCCAGCAGGTCGCGGATCACTCCTTGCAGCGCCCCGGCATACGGCCCCGGCCGCATGACCTCCACCTGTGCGCGCGACCAGTCGAGCACCTTGGCGCCGATCGGATGACGCTCGGCGGAATAGGTGTCGAGCAGCCCGTCCGGCGCGTGCCCGCGCACCGTCGCCGCGAGCTTCCAGCCCAGGTTCACCGCGTCGCCGAGGCCGGTGTTGAGTCCCTGCCCGCCGAGGGGGGAGTGGATGTGCGCGGCGTCGCCCGCGAGCAAAACGCGGCCCTGCCGGTAGGTGGTCGTCTGCATAGCCCGATCGGTGAAGCTCGAGGCCAGATGGACCTCGCTCAGCGTGACGTCGGTGCCGGACACCCGGCGCAGCACCGCCTGGAGGTGGTCGCGGGTCAGCTGCTGCGAGCGGTCGAACGTGCCGCCGTCGAAATCCATCATGCCGATGTGCCCTGACGCGGGCATCCGGAGGTACATGCCCGTCGGCGTCAGGTTGAATCCGGGGCTCAGCTGCTCCGGATCGGCGATGGTGGTGAGCGCGACGTAGCCGGTGAATTGTGGTTCGGTGCCGACGAATTCGAAGCCCGCGAGCCTGCGTACCGTGCTGCGTCCGCCATCACAGCCGACGACCCAGCGGGCCGCGTATTCGTCCTCGCCGACGTGCACGACCACGCTGTCCGTCTCCTGCACAATGGCCGAGACCGCGGCGCCGCGCCGGATCTGCACGCCGAGCTCGGCCGCCCGCTCCGACAGTATGGTCTCGACCGCTTCGAGGCTTGTCATCATGAATCCCGGTGTCGGGCTGGGCAATCGGAACGGCAGTACGTCGAGGTCGACCTTGGCCGGGTCGAGCATCATGCCTGCGAAGTGGCCGACGTTGCGCGGACGTGCGGGCTCGTCCGCGCCGGGATCGGCGGGCCCGCCCGACGCCGTCAGCAGCGGGTCCAGCATCCCACGGCGATAGAACGCCCCGATCGACGTGGTGAACAGGCCCCGCATCCCGAGCGGTGCTGTCCGCCACGGGGATTCGGGCTCGGCTTCCCGCTCGAGCACCAGGACAGCGCAGCCCGCGAGACCGAGCTCGCAGGCGAGGAAGAGACCAACCGGGCCCGCGCCCACGATCACTACGTCGAATTCATCCATGACTCAATGCTTTTCGACACCTCTTGCACCGGCCTGGCGCGACGCTTGCGCGGTGGCTGCTCAGTGCTGGGTGGCGAGCGCCGCGGCGATGGTCTGCGCGGCCGCCGGGAATCCGTTCGGGTTCGGGCCGGTGAAGTTCAGGCGCAGGTAAGGGCCCGAGGGTTCGGCCGGGAACCACTCGTGACCGGATGCGACGTACACACCGCCGGTCTCGCAGTCGCGGACGAGTTGGTCGGTGTTCGTGTTGTCCGGCAGTCGTGCCCAGAGATGGAGTCCACCCTTCGGCACGTGGTCGATTCGGAGTTGCGGGGCGTGCGCGTTCAGGCTGTCGATGAGCAGGTCTCTGCGTTCACGGAGTTGGCCGCGGAGGCGGCGTAGGTGGGTCTTCCAGCCGGGATCGGTGAGGACCTCGAGCGCGGCTTGCTGGAGGAGCGCGCTCACGTACATGGACTCGGCGGATTGGTCCGCCAGGACTCGGTCGCGGGCGGGACCGCGGGCGATGACGCCGCCGATCCGGATGGTCGGTGACATGCTCTTGGTCAGGGACCGAACGTAGACGACGTGGCCCGTGCTGTCTTGGGCTGCTACTGGCCGCGGGTCTGTATCGATGCCGAAGTCGTGGGCCCAGTCGTCCTCGACGAGGAACGCGCCGTGGGACCGGACGACCTCGAGTACGGCGTCGGCGCGGTCCGGGGACCATTGTGCGCCAGTGGGATTCGCGTAGTTCGGCTGGACGTAGAAGGCTCTGGCACCGGTCTCGCGGAAGGAACGATCCAGTCCGGCGGTATCGGGTCCTTCGGCATCACTCGGTACGGGAACGAGTCGGACGCCGGACTGATGTGCCGCGCGGATCGCGCCCCAGTACGTCGGGGACTCGATGAGCAGTGGGTGTCCCGGGGCGACCAATGCGCGAAACGTTGAGGTGAGCCCACTTTGGCTGCCGGGGACGATCACCACGTCGTTCGCGGTGGGGGACGCATGCCCGGCAGGTGTCTTGTCTGCCAACTCGGTCGCGAACCAGTTCCGGAGGTCGTTAAGGCCCGCGGCGGGAGGTCGTGACGTGGCAGTTGATCCGCGCGCCGCGCGCGTCAGGGCTGCGCGAATCAGCCGCTCGGGCAACAGGTCTGGCTCGGGATAGCCGGAATGCAGAGCCTGCGCGTCAGGTGGCGCGGTGCGCATGGTGCCGCCGATGCTCGGCAGGGTGCGGCGCGGAGTGCCCAAAGCTGCGGTCTGCCAACCGAAATCCTGCGGACGCATGGGCCGTGGCGCACGAACGAAACTGCCGACTCCTGGGCGGCTCTCGATAAGGCCGTCGGCGGTGAGGGCGTGCAGGGCCTTCTGCACGGTTACCGGGCTGGCGGCGTATTCCGTCACCAGCTGACGGGTGGACGGCAGCTGCGCGCCCGGGGCCGCAGTGGCGATCCACGCGCGTATGCCGTTGGCGATTCGCGTGCTGCTATCGTTGAACATGTCAGTCAAGAGTAGCGCTACTGTCAATGCTTGGGTTCCGCTATCGTCCACATCGACCGGGTTGGTCTGGGGATTCGTGGGTGTCGCGGCGTTCTCGTTCACGATGCCGCTCACCCGCGTTGCTATCGGCGGGCTCTCACCGCTGTTCATCGGTTCGGGTCGTGCGGTGGTCGCCGCGGTGCTGGCGGGTGTGGCGCTGGTGGTCACGCGTCAAGCGCTGCCTTCGGTCGCGCAGTGGAAGCGGATCGGTGTCGTCGCGGCAGGAGTTGTCTTCGGCTTTCCGATCCTCACGTCGTATGCCCTCACGGTGACGCCCGCGAGTCACGGTGCCGTCGTGGTCGGGCTGCTTCCGGCGGCTACCGCGGTGGTGGCTGTGCTGCGTACCGGCGAACGGCCCGCGCCGGCCTTCTGGCTTTTCTCCCTCGCGGGCGCGGTCGCGACAGTCGGGTTCGCACTGCTGCAAGGCGGTGGTTTCGCTGGAGTCCACTGGGCCGACCTGTTGCTGTTCGGTGCGGTGCTCGCGGCCGCCGTGGGGTATGCGGAAGGCGGGCTGCTCGCCCGTGAGATCGGGTCCTGGCAGACGGTGTCGTGGGCATTGGTCCTCTCTTCGCCGCTGATGCTCGTGCTGGCCGGAGTTGCCGTTGCCCGTCAGGCGCCGTCGGGCACGGCAGTCGAATGGGCTTGCTTCGCATACCTTTCGGCGGTGAGCATGTATCTCGGGTTCTTCGCCTGGTACCGGGGTTT
This sequence comes from Nocardia sp. CA-128927, assembly GCF_050955855.1. NCBI lineage: Bacteria > Bacillati > Actinomycetota > Actinomycetes > Mycobacteriales > Nocardiaceae > Nocardia > Nocardia sp. CA-128927. Next base: position 4,101,216 of record NZ_CP192087.1, read on the forward strand.
GGCGATCGGCCCGATCGCCCGGGTCAGTCAGGTTCAGCTCGTTCAGCCGGTCATGAGCATCTGCTGGGCGGCGCTACTGCTCGGGGAACACATCGGCTGGCTCACGTTCGCGGGCGGGCTCGCGGTCATCGCGTGCGCGGGTGGTGCGGTGCGTACCCGGCTCGGCGTCAGTGGGCTTGGCTCAACGGTTGCGGTGTCTCGGTAACCGTGGTGACGCTGTGCCGCGCTCGGCGGGCCAGCGGGGCCAATGTGGTTTGGATGATGAAGTATTCGGCGACGAGCACGTTGCCGAGGAGCGAGGCCCACGCGCTCGCGGTGTAGATATCGCGGTACTCCAGTGACGGGATGAACTTGGCTGCCTCCGTACCGGCGAGTAGGTACAGACGCAGGGTCACGGCGGCAAAGGTCAACGCGTAGTTGCGGATCATCCAGATCCGGTGCAACTGGATCTCACGGCGGCGGATCGTTCGATAGGCCTGCGTGGCGGTGTACAGCCAGGCCACCACCAGCATGTAGAACGCGACCTGCAATGGGAAACCGCTCGGCGTCACGGCGGCGGCGTACGACGCCGCGGCTGCGGCTGCCACGACCGAGATCAAGTAGACCCGGCCTGCTGTCCGGTGCAACTTCGGAAAACGAGTTCGCAACTGCGGCACGAACTGCCATGGTCCGATGATCAACGCCAGGCCGGCCGGGGCCGCGTGCACCACCAGGCTCACGTAATAGCCCGGGATGCCCCTGTCGACCGGCACGGTCGAACCGCCGAACAGGTATGGCGTCACGAAGTAGGCCGCGATGCCGATCGCGAGGGCGGCCAGGAGACCCCACAGGAACCACCACCAGCGGCGGCGGACGGGCTGCGACATGACTGCGGACATGCGAAGAACTCCAATGCTCAGATCCGGTTGCTGTGTGCTGCTGCGGTGATCGGATGCGGGCCCGATCTGTTGAGCTAACGACAGTAAGGCTACGGCTGTAAGTTGATCTGAGGCAAGAGGTAACGGGTGTAAGTTTTGGATCGTGAGGTGACGGTTGCGGGAGAGCCCGCGACACATGTTCGGTTTATGTGCGGATCGCGAGGTCGACAGGTCCGAGTTGGCTGGGAATGCGTTCGAGGACACCGCCCGCGAAAACGTCGTAGAGCGGCAGCGTTTCCAGGTGCACGTAGCCGATGTGGCAGTCGCACACGGCGAGCGGGCAGGCGCGTGGCGTCAACGCGCTGCGGTACGAGTTGTCGTAGAGGTTCCCCAACGTGTCTCGCACGAAATGGCAGCGTCGGACGTTGCCGTCGCCGTCGACGGAAATGACCGACGACCCGGTTCGGCACGCCTGTCCGGCAGAGTTGTGCGGGTGACGGCTGAAGGGGAACAGCGGGTCGAGCGCTGTCCAGTCGTCGGCTTGGTTGTCGGTGTAGGTGTAGCCTTCAGCGGCGTTCACCCAGAGGTAGACGTGGTCGGGGAGATCCTTCCGCAACCGTTGCGCGTGCTCCAAATGCTCTGGCATGCCGACGATTCCGACGCTGAAGCGGATGCCGGAACTGGCCAGCTGGTCGGTCTTGTCGAGAAAACGTTGGTAGGGAGTCTGTCCGGGGTGATACGTGCACCAGAGGGCGATGGTGTCGGGGTCGGCGTCGGACAACCAGTTCGTGCGGCAGCTGAGGTTGGTCTGGATCGCGACACGGTCGATATGCGGTGCGTGCGACAGCTCGACCAGGGTTCGCCGATACCAGGACCGCACCAGTCCCTCGCCCCACGGCGTGAACAGTAGGGAGAGTCGATCGCCGGTCTGCTGGTGCGCCCATGCCGTGAATCGTTCGAGGGCGGCACGATCCGCTCGCAGTTGCTCGGTGCTGTCCCGGCGTTTGGCGAACGGGCAGTACGGGCAGTCGTAGTCGCAGGAGGCGAGTGGCCCGCGGTAGAGGATCGTCAGGTCCACGGATCACCGCAACTCGTACGCGGCCATTGCCGCTTGCACTGCGGGAGAGAAGAATTCAGGTCCGATCGCGTCGGAGTAGGCAAGGCCGACCGGGGTGAGGCGTAGGTGGTCGGGTTCGGTGTCCGACAGCCAGCCGCGGTCACCGAGCGTCCGTAACTCGGTGGGGAAGTCCTGCCACGGATCGTTGTGGAACTGTAGTCGATAGTCCGCGAGTGCGAAGCCGTCCGCCTGCAACAGCGACTGGAGCAGATACCTGCGCTTGGCTTCGTCTTGATCGATCGCTCGCCCGTGTACCGCGCTGCTGAAATCAGTTGTGGCGGTGTAGGTATCGATAATGCTGCGCACCTCCCGCATGGCGACCGCGTAGTCGAACGAGTAATGCAGTTCGGAGGTGTAAGAGCGTGCGCCGCAACCGAGTCCGATCATGCCGTCGGTCTGGCATGCGTAATCGTCCGGGCCCTGCGGCGGGGCGTCGGTTCGCCGGAACATGCGCATGGAGACCTGCTGGTAGCCGTGCGCGAGCAGATGATCACGGCCCTCGGTGTACCGGCGCAACCGTTGTTCGTCCCAATCGAGGTCGGCGACAGCGGGATCGGCATGTCGGCCGAGCCCGGTCAGCGGGCGCACGTAGAGCGGGTAGAGGTAGATCTCCTCCGGCCGCCAGGCCAGCGCAGCATCGAGCGATAGTCGCCAACTCGACTCGGTCTGACCGTCGATGCCGTAGATCAGGTCGATATTGAGGACCGGGATATCGGTGTCGCGAATGCGCCCGAGCGCCGCCTCGACATCCGCGCGCCGCTGGGGTCGCACGGCGGCGCGGGCCTCTTCGTCGATGAAGCTCTGCACGCCGATGCTCAGCCGGGTTGTCCCGCGCTCGGCGAGTACGGCCAGTCGATCGGCGGAGGCCGTGCTCGGCGACGCCTCGACCGACAGGGGAATGGACCGCAGGTCGGCGCCCATGACCAGCTCGGCGATATCGCACAGCCGCGACAACTCAGCCGCCTCTAGATAGGTGGGCGTGCCACCGCCGAACGCGGCATTCGCGAAACGCACCGGTTCTTCGTCGCCGAGTGCCTCCCGCACGGCCCGCGCTTGCCGGGTGAGTGCGTCGAGGTAACGGCCGGTGAGCCCGTCCGGTGCGCCGACGCGGGTGAACAGATTGCAGAAGCCGCAACGCACTTCACAGAACGGGATGTGCAGATACAGCGAAAGCGCTTGTCGCGGTTGACCTGCCCACAGATCGGCGAGTGCGGGACGGGGCGTCAGCGGTCGGTACGCCGTCTTGTGCGGATACGCGTACACGTAGTTCTGGTAGGGCCGGGGTAGCGCGATGGTGTCGATCATGCGGAAGACTCCAGGAAGAAATGGCCGTAAGGGACGGTCCATACGGATTCGTGGCCCAGTCGATGGCCGGTGTAGCCGTCGTCGCCGTAGGCGGTGCCGTGGTCGGAGCAGACGATCGCGAAACAGCGTCGCCGGGAGCGCATCGCGTCGAATAGGCGGCCTACATGTGCGTCGATGTATTGCAGTGCGGCGGCGTGTGTCTCGCGACTGTCGCCGGTCTCGCGGGTGGCTCCTGGCAGATGGAACCAGTTGGGTTGATGGAGTGCGGAAGCGTTGAGGAACAGGAAGAGTCGCTGCTCGGCGGAGAGGTCGGCGACCGCCTTCTCGGCGCAGGCCACTTGAGCTTCGAACGAGCTCGGCGATGCCACGGAAAAGTCGGGCTCCCAATGGCTTTCGGCGAACAGCCCGGGCAGCACGTTGCCGAGCGCGCCCTGTTTGTTGAAGAACCCCACGCCGCCGATGCACACCGTGTGGTAGCCGCGGTCCGCGAGCGCGGTCACGAGATCGGGGGAGTCGAAGACGAAGGTGCCGTCCGCGGTCGTTTCGCTACCTGCGAAGCGCGCGGCGAAGAGTCTAGGGTGCGGACCAGGTGCCGCGGGCGTCGGTAGGAATCCGGCGAAGATCGCCTGATGGGAGGCGAAGGTGAAATTGCCTGGGGCGTGCCGCTGTTCCCATTTGCCGTCGGGGAGATGGGCGGACAGGTTGGGCAGTTTGCCTGCGGCCGCGAGCTCGACCGCGACGTCGTAGCGGAGGGTATCGAGGGTGAGCAGCAGCAGATCGTCACGGCCGACAGCCTCGTTCATATCAGGCCGTCGCATACGTCACCTCCGATGAATCCAGTTGCGAAGCAATAAAGTTCGGTGCTGCGAGAAGCTGCGCGGTGTAGGTGTCTCGTCCCTCGGCAGGACCTTCCGGCAATCCGGTGAGTCGCGGCAGGAGGTCGCCGAACGCATTCACCTCGCCGACCGTGAACTGACGCCACCCGATCGAGGGCAGCAGATCGACGCCGACACAGAGCGTTCCGGGGAAGCATGCCGCGGCACGTTCGCAGATCGTCAACGCCTCGTCCCAGCGATTACCCGCTGCCGCGCGAACGGCGGTGAGGTCGCCGCGGGTGCCGCCCAGATGCAGGTTGGTTATCGGCGCCCGGCTGGTACGAACCACGGCATGGGTGGCGCGGCCCGCGACGACGAGCACCCGTAAGTCGGCGGTCCGGCTGGACAGCGACGCCTTCGGCACCCACCGTTCGATGTGCAACCCGTCGGGCGCGAGCCGGTCGACAATCGCGGCGATCTCGGATTCGCTGGTGTAGCAACGGATCTCGAGGGAGTTGTGCAGTAGGCCGCCGGGTGCGACCTCCACCGACGTGGTCGCCCGCCACTTACCCGCGCTCGTCGATTCGATCGCCAGCACACCCGACGCGGAGGAGCCGTGCGCGAGCTTCACGAATACGCGGGGCAGGCCGTCGCGCATGCGGTCTCGCACGTCGGCCCAGCCTCTTACGGGCGCTGCGGCACCCGAGGTGGGGGAGCGCGGCACCGGCACTGCGGCGGCGTCCAGACGGGCATGACATAGCCGCTTGTCGAACAGCACCGCCAGTTCCGCCGGATCGTCGAGTCGGATGCCGCCGCGCAGCGATCCGACCGCGTCGAGGAACCGCGCGTACCACCGTGCCGAACCCTCCACGCGGGTCGGATCTTTCACGCCGCGCAGCAGTTCGTCCACCGCCTGGTTCTCGCCGGGTGAATCGAGCCGAACGATCTCGTCGTCGGCGAAGTCGTGTCCGCCGTCGCGCAGCACGTCACGCCATTCGACGACCCGCGGTTCGGGCACACCTGCCGCCCGCGCGACCTCGATGAACAACCCGACCCGGCGATTCTCGCTGTTGCCGACGACTACCCAGCGCGGCGACGACCCCACCGACTCATTCACTGACGGCGACGTAGCGCCAGACGGTGCCCTCGTCCTCGTCTTCCTCCTCGTCGGCGTCATCGGGATCCAGATTCAGCCGCACCCCGGCGGGCTCGAGCGTTTCGGTCAGCCGAGTACGCATCGCCTCCGACAGGTAATTGTGGTGCAGGTCAAGGAAAGTCAGATGGCTGAGGGGCTGTCCACTGAGCAGGGCCGCCGCGCCGTCGTCGGTGAGTACCCCCATGGAAACGTCGAGGACGTCGAGACGAGCCACCACCGGAGCCGACGCCAGCGCAGCACAGATGTCGTCCTGGATCTCGCTGTTGCGCAACGCCAGATGCTTCAGGCTGGGCAGCCTGGTCCCGGCAAGGATGGGGGCGAGATCGGTGACGTCGGCATCACCGCCATACTCCGTCGTGCCGAGCCACAGGTCGAGATGGGTCAGCGCGGGCAGGTCACTCTCGGCGATCCCGCGCACGACCTCGGCGTCCAGACCACCGGTTTCCACGGTCAGCTTTTCCAGGCACTCGTGGCGTATCGCCGGAAACTCCAGCTCGTCGCCGCCGCGCACGCCGAGTTCGGTCAACTTCGGGAAGGCCTCGAGCAGCACCGTCGGCCGCCCCTGATGGATCCAGGAGATCTCGCACTCCTCAGCGACCATGTCGCCGAGGAACAACGCACGCAACGCGGGCAGCCGATCCTTGGCGGCGACCAAGGCGTCGAATACCGCATCCGGCCTCGTGTCGTACGCATCGGGCCAACAACCCACGATGAACGCCTGCACCTGGGTGCTGTCGACAGTGTCGAGGAACTCCTCGAAGGCCTCGACCCAGGAATCACTCTCGTCATAGGCGGCGACGCGCCACGCGACCGAGTCCGGCGCAGGTAGCTTCTCGGCGTCCGCCGCCTTCTTCGTGCCGTCCGAATCGGCGGTCGGAAAGTCGAACGCGGGCAGGCCGCCGAGCGCTTCCAAGTGTTCCCCAACGGTCATGCTTCCCCGCACCTTTCGCCCTGTGTGGATGGTGATCAGCTGCTTTCTACCAAGCCCCACCGACAAGCCGGGAACCGGGCGTGGTTTGTCGGTGCCCGCCGCTACCGTCCTCGGCATGGCACCGACTTCGGGCTGCGGTGGGAGGAGAAATCATGTATCGGCAAGGCGACGTCCTGATCGTTCCGTTGGCGGCGAGCGCGGTACCCGAAACGGCCGTGCACGCCGCGTCGGAGCCCCGCGACGCCCGGGGACGATTGATCCTCGCGCTCGGCGAAGTCACCGGCCACGCGCACGCGATTCCGAGTCCCGGCAGGTTGATTCGCGAGGCGAGCGCGTTCGGGCCGATGCTGCTGCACCTACCCGAGGGTGGGCGCGTCGTACACGAGGAACACGCGGCCATCACGCTGCCGCAAGGGTGGTATCGGGTGGTGCGCCAGCGTGAGTATGTGCCGGGTTCGGTACGGATCGTTGCCGACTGAACGACATGGTGTCAGAAACCTTGGACGAGTACAGGAAGAGCGAAGACGTGACGGAACATGAGGTGTGGCGGTCGATTTCGGCCAAGACCGGCGCCGGCGATCGGGCGGCGGCGGAGGCTGGGGTGCGCTCTGCCTACCGGCAGGCGGGACTGCGTGAGCCCGAGCGAATCATCTGGGCCGCTTCGCCTTTGGCGGCGGTGCGGATGCTGTCGGCGGGGGAGTTGGGGGACCGCGGCGTCAGTGTGCGCGAGGCGCTGCGCAGCTGACCGTGGGCGGCTGAACGTGCACGGGTGCACGCGGAGTTGGGCCCGAAGGCTTTCAACGAACATTGGCAGTCCATCGGCGCGGACCTGTGGGAGCTGACGCGAACCGTGGTCGACCGAATCCGCGAGGGCGTCATCGAAGCCGCGGCGAGCAAGCCCAAGGAACGCACTAGAGTCCGGCTGCTGCTGCTTGACGCCGTACTCGGCCAACACGATGCCGCATGGCTGTGCGCATTCGACACCGACGCGAGCTCGCCACTCGGCGGACTGGCCGCGGTCGCACGGGAAACGGGCTGGTGGTGGCCGTACGAGAACATCGCCCTGATCAGCGAACGCCCGACCGAACTACACCGCGACGAAGCAGGCCGCCTCGACCGCGGCGACGGTCCCGCACTGGCGTACACCGACGGCTTTGAACTACACGCCTGGCGCGGCATGTCCGTCAGCGCCGAATTCCTCGACAGCCTGCGGTCATTGACGCCCGAGCAGATCCGCGCGGAAGAGAACGCCGAACTCCGCCGCATCATGCTCGAGTACTACGGCTACGACCGCTACCTCGACGAATCCGGCGCGTGCCCGATACACCGCGACGAAACCGGCGTGCTGTGGCGGATCGAACTCGACGGAGACGAGGACGTAGCAATGGTCGAGGTAGTGAATTCCACCCCCGAACCCGATGGCACCAACCGCACCTACTGGCTACGAGTACCTCCGACGACGAGCACCGCCCGCGAAGGAGTCGCATGGACCTTCGGCCTCGAAGCGGATGTCTACGAGCCAGTTCAGCAGACCTGAACACCCTCGGGTTACCCCGCAGAACCGTCGAGTCGGTCGTGGTGGCGCCGATGGGTCCACGGCTGCGCCGCAGGTCGTTCGCGACATCCTCGGCGTCGCGAACGACCTGCAGCGCGGCCGAAGCGCTTACACCGCGAGTGTCGGCTATTGGCGTCATCGCTTGCGCCGCAAAGTATTTGGGCTGCTAACTGCCGGTGTTTCCGCTCGTGCTCACGGGGAGCGGGCTACTGCGGGCAACTGTGCGTCTTCTTGTGCCTGTAGGTGTTCGGACGACGATTGTCGTGAGGATATCCCGGCCGGGTGGCGGGATGCGGACGACGACCTGCCCCACGCCGACAACGGCCAGCTCGGCGGCAACGGCCGCGAAGATCGTTTCGTGGTCGGCGGCTGCGCAATCGTCGGCCCCGTGATCGTCGTACAGCAATACCTCCACCCCGCGTTCGCGTGCGTCCTGACGGGCTGTTGCGAAATGGGTGCTGGTGTTGCGGGCCGCGTAGTGGCCGGCAACACGGGGTTGGTAGATCCTCCCGGTCCTGCTTGTCAGCAGGGCGCCAGGGTGAGGTGGCGGGTTCCGATGGCTTTGAACAGGTTGTGAACGAGGGCGTGGAAGCTGAATTCTGCTGCGGCCCGGCTGGTTCCGCGGCTGGTGAAGCGTCGGAAGCCGAGGTTGTGTTTGGCGTGGCCGAAGGGGGTTTCGGCGATGTGGCTGCGTTGTTTGTAGAGGGCGGCGCCTTCTGGTGTGCGCAGCCGGTGATCCATTTGCTCGATCACCGGCGCGTCGGTGGGCGGGGGGCCGGTGGTGGGCCGGGTGCGGGCGGCGGTGGCCAGGTCACGGCGTTTGCCGATGGCGATGAGCCGGGCGGGCCCGGCGGCGGTGAGGTTATCGGTGCTCAGGTAGCCGGCGTCGGCGAGCAGCATTCCGATCGGGGCGGGTGAGGTTTCACCAGTGGTGTCGGGACCGGCCGGGGCTGTTACCGCGGCCGTGTAGTCGTTGAGAAGTGTTGCGATAGCAGGGTTTTCGTGTGTGTCTACGGGATGGTGGGCGGTGATGAGGTCGGCGGCGGTAGCGGCCTTGCCCATCATCTCGGCGAAGGCGGGACAGTCGCTGGGATTGTTGGCGACCCCGGTAGCGATGATCAGTCCGTCGCCGCAGGTGACGGCCTGACAGTTGAATCCCTGCAACCATCCCCCGCCGCGCAGCGGCATCGGGCGAGACTCGGGGTCGGTGATATTGCGCTGGGCGTCTTTATCGTTGCCGGCCCGCTCGGCGGCCTTGCGGGCCGCCCCAGCCCGGGTCACCGCCTCGGCCTGCGCGGTTACCGCCTGCGCGGCGACCGCACGATCCAATGCCCGGCGCACGCGTTTGACCGCGTACTCCTCATCCACCGGGGCGGGCCGGCGCCCGCGCCCGCCCGCCGCCAGCCAGCGCTCGATCTTGGCTTGCTGCGCGGCGCGGGCCTGTTCCCAGTTGCGGGTCAGCACCTGCACCCGGATCTCGGCCGGGGGCAACCCGACCCGGGGCCCCCGCTCGTCACGACGGCGCTGATAGTCAGCGACCATCGCATCACGAGCGACCTGCCTGGCCTGCTCACGCTCGCGCCGACGGGCCCCGGCCCCCTCACGCGCCTCGGCGCGAGCGGCGTTTTCAGCCTCCAACTCCGCCAACGCCGCAGCGATCCGCGCCGCCCGAGCCGAGGGCTCGACCAACTCCGTGGACATGCCCCCACCACGCTCATCGGGCCCGAACTGCTCGTCCTCGGCGGCATCGGTGGCCGCATGCTCGGCCGCCGCCGCCCGCGCGGCCGCCCGCGCGGCCGCCCGCGCCGCATCAGCGACGGCTTGCTCGCCAGCAGCCGCCCGCAACCCCTCCTCGGTGCGGTTCGCGCTCAACGACGCGTTCGAGGCGATCTTCACCGAATCCATCGCCACCACCCCCAACCGGCCCATACCCAGACGCGCGCACAACACCAGGACCTGGGTGAACAACTCCTCCACCACATCAGCCAGCTCGCCACGGAACCGGGCAATGGTCACATGATCAGGCACATCCCCGGCACAGATCACCCGGAAGGTGACATCACGCGAGCACAACCACTCGATCTTGCGCGAGGACCGCTGGCCTTGGGCCCACGCCCAAATCAACAACGTCAGCAACATATCCGGGTCATACCCCGCACGCCCCACACCACCAGTGCGGCGTTTGGCATGCAACCGCGAAGTGTCCAACCCCGCCACCGCCTCGATCACCAGCCACACCGGATCGGAATCACTCAACCACTCACGCATATCCGGCGGCATCAAAAACTGCTGATCACGATCCACCCAGCGATAACCCTTGGCCACCAACACATCATCGATCACCAACCCTCGACACACCCAACAACCCACAAATCCTGTTGCCCGGCCGCTACGCGGCCGGACAACACCCACCCACCATTTCGCAACAGCCCGCTGAATCGGTTGTGCGAGTGCGGGTGTGGATAGGATTCCACCCCGCAGGCTGTCACGGAGCCGAGCTTCAACGAGTAGACACTTACGGCGTTCGTCGATGCTCAGCGGTTCGCTCCGTGCGATTCTTGACAGCAGTGGTCGTGTGATCTTGTCAAAGTGTTTCAGCTGGCCTTGGCGTTCGCTGATCGCGGTGTGTGCGGCGACTTCCTGTCTCATCAACTGCAGTGCGTGATGACGAAGCTCTACGATCGCGTGCAGTCGAGGCCGGACCATAGCGGCGAACGCCGCACAGCCGATCAAGGGTGCGAAGTCCGCCAATCGTGCGATAACCAGCGGAAATACCGGAAAACCGTGCGATTGGGCCCACACCGCGCTGATCGCCACGACCGACCCCTGGCCGAGCCATGCGACGGTGGTACGGCCGCGCAGCATCAGTAGCGCATAGATCGCCGCGGTCGCCGACGCGGGCCACAGTTGCTCAGGCGAGTGCAGTGGATCCATGCCCCACAACGCCGTGGCCGCGCCGAGCGGCCCGAGTGCGGCTGCTCCGACCGCCCACGGCGCCAAGGGATCTCGTGGTGCTGTGATGAATGTTGCTGCCATCGCGGCATACAGCAGCAGTGCCGCGGTGGCAGGCCAGCCGAGGGGGCCGGACGTGCTCATGATGGCGAGCGCGGTGATCCCCAGCAGATAGAGCACGGTGACAACGGCGGCCGCGGGTGTTCTGATACCGAGAAAAACCCGAATGTCCGGCGGATCATTCTTCGTGGGCCGCCGCCATTCGAAGGTCACCCGGGCTCCCCGCCCCGGCACGGAATAGATCGTGACGGTCCCACCCGCAAGGTGGTTCAGCTGGTCGATGCTCCCGCGCACGCCGAACCGGTCCGCCGGTATCTCGGCCGCGTCGAATCCGGCTCCGTCGTCGGTGACCAGAATCCGGAATAGATGTGCCTCGATGATCACACGCACACGGCATCGCACGTTGGCCGTGTTGTGCCGCAAACTATTTCGCACGGCTTCAGCGGCCCCCGCTGCCGCCGTACGCACTGCGTCGGCATCGAAATCACCACCTGTGCCATTGGTCAACACCTCTATTTCGACAGTCGCGGCAACCTCGGCGACAGCGGAACTAATGGTGCCGACAGCGTCGTCGGCGGTGACCGCTACCTGCTCGGTGACCAGCGGAATCGAATCCATTTTCGCGAGAGTTTGCCCTGCCTGCCGCTGGAGTCGTTCGCTATGCGGGAGTTTCGCGGCGGCGAGAAGCGTAGTGATCACCCAGTCGTGCACGAGCGCCGCGTGCACGAGGCGCTGGCGCGCACGCGTTTCCGCCGCGGTGGTGGCAGCCACTTGCTGTTCGGTGGCCACCCGGGTCAGATCCAGGCCACGTGCCGTGCGGAGACCTTCGAGGATCATGGCGACGAAAACGAGCGAGAACCCGAAGGAGTAGAGCAACTCCAAGCCGAACGCGAAGTTGGCTGCGGCCTCCCGATGCTGGTTGAGCCATTGCGCCGTCGTAGTGGCCGCCAGCAGGTACGACACCGTGATCCACCATCGCCATGCCAGCGCCGCCGCCATCGCCGCCAGCCCTGGAATGAACGCCATCCAGAGGGATTCCGGCAGCGGAACACCGCGCCAGGCCCACGGCCACAAAAGCGCCACCCCTAGGAACATTGCGGCAACGAACACCCCGGCGTGGCGGATGGTTGTCGCTGTGCCGAACCGCGCCGACAACGCCAGCAACACCGGCGGGAGGATCAGCGTCAGCAACACGGCGGCGACGGTCCACCATCGCGCGACGAAGGCGGAGTTGGCATGCACCCGGGTCGCGAGCAGTATTGCGTACCCGAGGTATCCGACGGCGATGAGTCGGGCGAGGGAGCGCAGGACCTGTTCGTAGTCGGTCCGGCCGACTCTCCCCGCCGGGCTGGTCATTTCCTTCGACGCCACCACAGCCGGGACACGAAACCGTCGCGCCGCGCCGCATAGCGGAGATCAGCTCTGGAGGTCACGGGCGAACCGGCAGCGGCATACTTCACTCGAATTCTGGTGAGGTACTGATTCACGGTGTTCTTGCTGATCTCCATCAATGCCGCGACTTGGTCTGCGGACTCGCCGGCGGCATACAACGCCAGTACCTCCTCTTCCCGCGGCGCCAGGTGCGGGCGGGACGGATCGCAGTCAATGGCAGCAGCCCAGTCGATGGTGCCGATGGGCTGATTGCTGGCGGCCATTCGCACCGCGTCGCAGATCGCCTGCGCGGACTCGGATTTCCGAACCACGCCCAGTACGCCGGCGCGAGCAGCCTCGCGAACCAGATCAGGCCGATCGCCCGTGGTGAGCACCAACACCTTGCCGATTCCTGCCGACCGCAACTGTTCGACGTTGTCGTGGGGCGTCGACTCATCCGGCAGGGACAGGTCGAGCACCACCAAGTCCACCGAAATCGCAAGGGATAGTAGCGAACTGACCGAGGCGGCGGTCGCGACGATCGTCAGATCGGACGCCGTACCCAGGGCTTGTCGGAGGCCATCGATCAACAATTCATGATCTTCGACGACACCGATGCGGACGCCGGTCGTACTGCTCATACGGCCCCCAGCGGATCCACGGGATCGGTCATTGGCAAATCATCGCAGTTCAGGTCACCCCGCGTCAGCGATCCAGCGTGACGTGGGTCAGCGGTGACACTCGAAAATCGCGTCTGGTCACAGCTGGGAGCTACTCGTAGCGTCGAGTCCGAATCATCGTAATGCGAAAGGTAAATACCATGTCCGGGATTTGGCTTGACACCGATTCTTCGTTGGGCACAGTTCAGCCCATCGTGCTCGGCCTGTTTGGGAACACGAGTTGGCATCCGCCCGACGGTCCCTTCGCGCTTGGCGGCGACGTGCTCCGTCCGAGGTCCGCGGCACCGCAGATGCGGCCTGAGATCGACGTGGAAACCATGACGTTCAGATCCAGCAACGGCGCACCGGCCGGAATCTACGTCGTCCGGCTCTACGAGGATGAGAGGCTCTGCTCGTTCAGCATCGGCTGCCTGCCGACAGGGTGGTTCGGCGAGCCCCGCCTCAAGAAGTTCTACGCGGCACTCCCCGATACCCTTCTGCGACAAGGTATCCGCGCCGACTACGGCCACTGCCCGGACAAGTACCTCGGCTGAACGGCCATAAACACACCGCAACGATCTCGCCAGCGCCTATGCGTTGGCGGGGCGGATGGGTCCCTCGACTGCCCACCAGCCGCATTCCGACGCTGGCCTTTGTCACTCCGCCCATACCGTGTGACGGAGCCTGTGTTGCGCCACCACCGCGACGTCCGTCTCGCGTGACCTGCTGCGCGTCAGTCCGGCAGCCAGTGCAGCTCGTGTGCCAGGGTTTTGGCGACGGTACGGATGCGGCGGTGTAGTGGTGACTGCACGCGCGGGAGGACCAGGTGGATCGTCAAGGTGGGTGCGCCCTGCAGCGGTCGCCACGTGAGACCGGCCGGTAGTGCCGGGACCAGCGGCTTTACTGGCCGGGGCGAGGGTGAGCCCGTCGCGTAGGTCGCGCTGAAACATGTCGAAAGAGACTGCGGGCGTGCGGAATCGGGGGTTCGGCCGGGTGTCGCGGAACAGTGCGGACAGCTGATCGTGGATCACGGGGTTGGCTGTACGGTCGGGGAGTCGCAGCGGATACGCGGCCGCATCGGCGATCTCGATCTCCGGGTGTTCGGCCAGCGGATGATGCTGTGCCAGTTGGACACCGACGCGCTCACGCCGCAGCAGGAACCGGCGCACGCCACGACCCGGCTGTTCACCGCGGGTGATCCCCGCATCGATGCGGCCGTCGGCGACCGCGGGGGAGATCTCCGGTGTCGCCATCGGGACCGCGCCGACCTCGAGTCCCGGGCTGCTGCGAATGAGCCTGTCCACCAGTGCCGGTGCCGTCTCGGCCCCCGTGCTGAGGCTGTATCCGATGCGCAGCGTACCCAGTTCGCCGGCCCCCGCATTCCGCGCGGTGTCCCATGCCCGGTCCAGCGCCGCCAGCGCGGGCGGCGCGGACTCCGCCAAAGCCGCACCGGCCGTGGTCAATACGACGCTACGCGTGTCACGAACCAGCAGGCTCGCACCGAGTTCCGCCTCCAATCGGCGCATCCGGGCACTGAGTGCGGGCTGCGCGATACCGATCCGTGCGGCCGCGCGGGTGAAGTTCAACTCCTGCGCCAGCACCAGGAAGTACCGCAGGCTCACCGTATCCGGCGCCACATGCCCTCCCCCTCGATTGATAACGATCCGTTCTGAGCCTATCTCGTCCCGGTCTTTCCCTTGGTCACACATCAAGCCCTAACCTGCGCATATGACGATTCAACCGACCGCGGTACCGGACACCGCACTCATGAACGATGCAGGAGGCAGTCATGCATAAGCTGGTGGTCCTGTATCCCGAGCCCGCCGACCCTGACCACTTCCGCGACTACTACGTGACCAACCACCTTCCACTGGTCATGAATTGGCCCGGCCTGCTTGCGTGGCGCTACAGCTTCGACGTGGCGGCGACCAAGGGAGAAACGCCGTATTTCGCGGTCTTCGAAGCCGACTTCGCTGACGCCACCGCCATGGCCGCGGCACAGGCGTCGGCGCACGGCCAGCGGCTGGCCGCCGATGTCGCCAACTACGCCACCGGCGGTGCGGTCGTCATCCACTATCCGGTGCAGGAGGGCACCGGCTGAGGCGGGACGGTACGCAAACATTGGCCAGCAGTCGTTCTCGCGAATGTCCGCCTCTGCCAACGAGCGGGTGTCATCGGAGAGCGGGGGTCATTCGGTGGCCGATGTTGCAGGCCGGGCGATTCGATCGGGTGCCCGAACTGTTGATCGGCGTGAGCTGAGTCGGAGTAGGGGATATGACTGTCGTCGGGGGCGAGATTGCGGCGCTGCTCGAGGTTCTCGGGCTTCGGCTCGGTGACGACCGCATTCTCGCCGCGATCGCACTCGTCGGCCCGAAGATGACGGTCGAGGGAGTTCGACTCGAACCGGTCTGACCATCGGAGCCGGAGCGCTTCTGCCGACGCGGATGCGCCTTTCCGGCTGTACCGATATGTGGCGCTGCCCACCGATCCCGAAGTCAGCGGGAGCGCGGATTGCTGAGCGTACGCGGACAGCGCATTTGGATCAGGTGAGGTCGGATTGGTGTTTGTTGGCCTGCGGCCGGTCACGCATCGCGCGGCATAGGGCGGGTACCGCGAGCAGTAAAGCGATCCCTCGGACTCCGCCTGCGATGAGATACGGTGCGCGCAGTCCGAGTAGGTGCGCGACCAGTCCGCCGATCAGCGCGCCGACCGGAATCAGCCCCCAGCCGAGCATCTTGTAGACGCTGCTCACTCGTCCGAAGAGTTCGGTCGGCACGATTTCTTGTCGGAGGCTGACGACCACGATGTTCCAGAGTGTGACGACGAAGCCGTTGGCAGCCAGCATGCTGCCCAGCACGAAACTGTTCGGACTCAGTCCGATGCCAACGAAGGCAACGACGTTCGTGGCGAGCGCGGTGAGAAGAGCGGGAAGCGCGCCGATCTTGTCGATGATGCGTGCGTTGATCAGACCGCCGAATACGCTGCCGGTAGCGGCGCTTGCGAGCAGCAGGCCGTAGCCGGCGGTGTCGACCCGCAATGTCTGAGTCGCGAGCAAGACGAGTACTACGTTGCCGAGTTGGCCGCAGAAAGTGTTGACTCCGAGCAGGATTGCGAGCGTGCGCAGCAGCCGGTGACAGGCCAACCAACGCAAGCCCTCTGTGATTGGTCGATGCTGGACCGTTGGTCTTCGACGCCGGGGCAGCGTTGACAGCAGTACGGCGGACACAACGAACGTGGCAGCGTCGATCCCGAACGGCAGCGCCGCGGTAATAGCGAACAGGAGACTGCCCAATGGTGGTCCCAGGAACTGCTTGCCGACCGTCACCGACGTCTGCTGATTTCCATTCGCCTTGTGTAGCAACGACTTCGCGACAATGTCCGGCAGGATCGCTTGGGACGCGATGCTGAAGACGACATCGCACGCCCCTAACCCGAAGCTGGCGCACGCCAGCACGCAGATGTCGACGTGGTCGAATACGGCCAGGATCGCGACGACGCCGACGATCACTGCCTGTATCAATTGCGAGCGCCACATGAGGCCGACAGGCTCGCGTCGGTCTATCACCGCGCCTGCTTGCAGGGACAGCAGCAACCAGGGCAGATACATCGGCAGTTACGACCGACATGAGCCGCGGGTCGTGGGTGATGGTCACTGCCAGTAGCGGGACCGCGGCTGTGAAGGCTCCATCGCCGATGTTGCTGATGCCTGTCGCCAACCACGATCGCCAGTAGGCACGAGATAGGCGTGGTTCTGCATGTGTCCGAGTCATGGCGAGATCGTCTGGTTTCAAGCGCCGTCGCGACAGTATTTAGGTCAGTGCTACACACTCGGATGATGACGTTGCGGATTGATCTGGGCGTTGCCGAGTTGGCGGCTACCCGCTTCGCGATTTCGCCTCTGTCAGAGACGGTTTCCGCGCTGCAACAGTTGGCGGGTCGCCAGCGGCAGGCCAGCAACCTGCCATGGCTGCGATGGGCGACCGATGAGCTTGCCGGGGATCCACTCGACCTTCCAGCTACTTGGCCGCTGGTCGCGAACGTGCGAGCGAGCTGGCCCGAATTCCTGGTCCCCGCGCCGGTGGGCACCGAGTCATCGATCATCGACGATCTGGAAGCGCTGCAACGCACCAGCGCCGGGCAGGTGCGGGCTAGCCTTCGCCGCGTGTTCGGGGAATCCCTCCCGGAGAACGTCGCCTCGCTCGCCGCGCGGCCGATCGCGGGATTGAGTGCGATCGCGACGGAATTGCATGCGGCACATGACCGGCTCATCGCTCCGCACTGGTCACGCATCAGGGCCGTCCTCGACGCCGACGTCAGCTATCGCGCCAAACATCTGGTCGCCGGTGGTGCCGAGAAGCTGTTCGCCGATCTGCACTCGGATCTGCACTGGCGTGATGGTCGGCTGATTTTGCAGCGGCCGCGAGGGCAGAGCGAACGTCCAGTGTGTCTCGGACCGCGCGGGCTTGTCCTGATCCCCGTCGTTCTCTGCCCTCCGGAAGTGCTGATCAAGAAGAGCACGTCCACGCAGACCACAGTGCGGTATCCGGCACGGGGTATCGGGTCACTGTGGACTGCAGGGAATCAGACGCCCGCAGCCAGCACGATCCGCTTACTCGGACGGGTGCGGACCGAACTGCTCGAAACATTGCGATCCCCCGCGACGACCGGGGACTTGGCTCGAATGTTCGGTGTCACGCCCAGCGCGGTGTCGCAACATCTCCGCGTACTGCGCGATTGCGGGCTTGTCGCTCGGGAACGATCGGGGCGCAACGTCCGGTATGTCGTTACTGCCCTGGGTATTCGCCTTCTCTCGGAGCAACCCGACCGCGGGCACCAGCGCCGGATCTGAAACGTCGTAACCATCGAGGGTCTTCTGCGCGCTGGAAGCGGCGATCTTGTCCAGCAGTCGATCGCGGTGGTGTTGCCGAACCACAGTCGGCGGCTTCTTCCGAAATCCGCAGGCCTGCACGAAGCTGACATGGACCTTCGGCGTCGAAGCGGATATCTACGAGCCAGTTGAGCAGACCTGAAGACTCGTCACCGGGTCCGCCGGAAGTTCTTCCGCTACCTGCGGGAATGAGATCGATGAGCGGTTGATGACAGCTCGATGACGCCGGTCGGTCGCGGTGTTGGTTCTCTGGAGAGCGTGTTCCACAGACAGGCCGAATGGAGTGTGTTCTCTTGATGATCAACAATGATTTCCGCCCACAGGGCGAGGAAAAGCCGGTCTCGCGCAGATCCCGATGGCTGCCGATGGCGGTCGCAGCCGCCGTGGTGATCGCGGGTGCCGCGGCCTGCACCGCGGCCGGTGGTGACCAATCCCCGCCGGCGGCCCAACTCTCCATCGCTGCCGACCCGGACAAGGGGTTGGCCTCCGGCCAGTACCTCTACGTCGGGAGTCGCGGCGACGGGATCGGGAATTCGCGGGGCGACGTGGCTTACCAGGGCAGTCGACGCGGGAAATCTGGATGCCGGCTGTCTGGACCGACGAATGGATGGAACGCCGCGATCACGCCCGGCCGTTCAAGATAATCCCCGCCAGCGAGGACACCCCCGAGAAACAGCAGTGGTTCGAGCAGGGTGTTTTCGACGGAGAATGGCGGGCTGCCTGCGGGTCGTGGAGCTATATGGGCGTGAACGTCGACAAACCCGCGTGCCGCCCGATCGAGGGCGAGTGGCACCGGCCCACACCGGATTTCCTTGCCGCGCTACCGCGGGACCCGGACGCGTTGCTGGCCAAGCTGAAGGAAGGCCCCAGTCCCGACGCCAAGATCAGTCCGGAACTCGATGCCTTCGGTGATGCCCAGGAGTTCCTTTCCACCGGCAGGGTGCCGAAGGACCTGCGCGCCGTGCTGCACCAAGCGCTGCTGCGGATGCCTGGGATCAAGGTCGAGGAGAACGTGCCGAATCTGGACGGGCGCAAGGGCACCGCGCTCGGCTTCGTGGACGGCACCCGCTACCTGCCGCAAGGTACCGAACTCAACGAGATCATCATCGATCCGGTTAGCGAGCAGATCATCGGCACCCGCAACACCATGGTTCGCGACATGGTGCTCGGCGAGGGCAACCAGACCAATCCGGCGGTGGTCTTCCGCGCGGGCCAGGTGATGGGCCACTCCACGATCACCATCGCGGTCGTCGGCAAGCTCGGCGCCAAACCCGCCGCCTGACCCGACGGCCCCAAACGATGTGCGCGGCAGGCCGGCTCCGTGCATCGGTTTCGGATGGTTGTGACGCGCCGGGTCCGCAGACTGAATCGGTCGCGGCGCGGTGGCCCGCCGCGATGCACAGCATGATGGGGGGATGACCGAGCGGGTGAGCACATGCGTGCGTTGTTGATATTGATCGTTGTGCTGGTGATTGCGCTGATCGTCGGTGACCGCGTCGCGGTGGGGATGGCGCAGAACGAGATCGGGCGCAAGATCGCCGCAGACTACAGTCTGCCGAACCAACCGAGCGTCGACATCGGCGGTTTCCCGTTCCTGACCCAGGCCGTCGACGGCAACTATCACCACATCGACATCCGAGTCGGCGACTGGAGCGGGCAGAACCTCTCGGTGCACAACCTCGATGTCACGCTGATCGATGTAGCCGCGCCGCTGACCGACCTGCTCAACAACCGCACGTCGAACCTCGTCGCGGCCACCGCGACGGCGACGGCCGTGGTGCCCTACGACACCGTGCAGGGCTTCGCGCCGTCGGGCGTGGAGTCGATTTCCAACAGCCCGGACGGGCTGCGCGTCACCGGGACATTCCCGGTGGAGGGTATCCAGGTGCCGGCGACGATCGTCGTCACCGTCGCACCGACCGACGAAGGCATCGAGGTCACTCCTGTCTCGGTCCAGTCCGCGGCAGGCGGACCGACAATGCCCCTGGCCATGCTCCGCCGAACCCTCACCTTCACCGTGCCCCTACAGCGGCTGCCACTCGGCGCGAAACTGACGGCAATCCAGCCGGGCGCCGACGGCCTCCATGTCACCGCCGTCGCCCACGACGTGCGCTTCTCCGACCTGCCGTAAGCACAGGCGCGGCTGTACCTGCGGTCAGCTCTGTCTGGTGGGCCGGATGGTGATGTCGCCGATCTCGACGTCATCGGGCTGCTCGATGGCAAACGCGATGGCGCGCGCAACGGCATCCGGGCTGATGCCGAGATTCGCCATGCTTTGCTGCATTTGTTCGCGCTGTTCCGGGTTGTCCAGGTAGTCGACGAGTTCGGTGCGGACGAATCCCGGTGAGATGGAGGTCGTGCGCAGCACGCCGTCGGTGGACTCCTGGCGCAGCGCCTCCAACAGCGTGCGCACGGCATTCTTGGTCCCCGCGTAGACAGCCTGCGTCGGAACGATTTTCAGCCCTGCCGTCGATATCGTAGTGACGAAGTGCCCGCGGCCCTGACGGCGGAACACCGGCAGCGCGGCGGCGATGCCGTGCAGCACACCGCGCAGGTTGACGTCGATCATCGCGTCCCAACTGTCGACGTCGAGGTCGGCCATCGGCGCTATCCGGGCGACTCCGGCATTGCTCACCAAGACGTCGAGACGCCCGAATCGGTCCACCGCCAGCGTCACCAACTCCTCGAGATCGACTCGCTTGGTGACGTCGACCTCCAGCATCTCGGCCCGGCCGCCGGTAGCCCGGATGCGCGTCACCATCGAGCCGAGCCGGTCAGTTCGCCTGGCGCCCAGCACAACTGCCGCACCGCGGGTCACCAGCTCCAGCGCGGTTGCCGCGCCGATACCGCTACTGGCTCCCGTGATGGCGACGACCTTGCTGTCCATGCTGCTCATTCGAGACGTCTCCTCGCCTGGTCCGACAACTGTCCGATGACAACTCACGGTAACGACGTCTCGCGGCCGCCCGGAAAGCGGATCGGCGGTTGGCAAATCGAGGTGAACAACTTGCGCTGCCCGCGTAACACGGTGGTGCCGAACGCGATTGACCTGTTACGGGGAGCGATCGAGGTGTGTGAT
The DNA here is from genome assembly GCF_050955855.1 of Nocardia sp. CA-128927. Taxonomy (NCBI): domain Bacteria; kingdom Bacillati; phylum Actinomycetota; class Actinomycetes; order Mycobacteriales; family Nocardiaceae; genus Nocardia; species Nocardia sp. CA-128927. Next base: position 4,121,961 of record NZ_CP192087.1, read on the forward strand.
GACCAACGCGGAGAAAGTCTCGATGCTGCGCGGGGTACTGGCCGTGATGATCGTAATCGGCGGGCTGTTCGTGGTCGGGAACATCCAGAACGGTCCGTCAGCGCCGCCTCAATGGAATATCAAGTACCCGGTAGTCATGACGCAGTTGCCACCGAAATACTGGCTGGATTGCGGAAACTGAACCGTGCCGCGGGGCCCCGACAGGACCCCGCGACCGGCTGAACTACACCGACCCGCATCCGTCAGGCGGCGTCGAGTGCCGCCGTGATCTTGCGGGCCATCGCAGCCACGGCGGGGGTTGCCTCACCCTTGCGGGCCTGGACGGCGGCTTCGACGGCGACCAGGACGGTGTCGCGGAAGTTGTCGGCCTCGCCCGGATGCTGCTCGCCCAGCAGGTGCATGGCCGCGGACAGGGCAGGCAGCACCTGGTCGGCGAGTTGGGCGACCGTCTTACCTTGCAGGTGAATGTCTTTGGACTTGGCGGCGAGCACGTGCCCGACCAGTCCGGTCGCCGAGGCCAGGGCGATGGAGCCGTGGCTGATGCCCTTGTGTGGCGCGCCGGCGGCGGCCATCAGTGACACGGCGCCGTAGGCGGCGGTGCGCAGGGTGCTCTTGTCCTGGTCGGTGAGGGTGATGGTGCTGGACATGTCGTGTACTCCTCGAAATCGTTTGTGGCACTGGGCCGTTTTGTTCGATGTACACACTTTGGCCGGGCCGGCTGACACCGACCTGACACCCACCTGACAGTTCCGCTGACACCGCGCCGCCGCGGTCTCAGCGTCCTGCGGCGGTGAGCTGATAATCCGCTTCGAGCAGCAACCATCCGCTCAGCTGTACCGAGAGATCGCGGTTCAGATTCTCCGACGGAGCGGCGGACGAGCGCACGAGCTGGGGAAGCGTCCCCGGCAGCGGCGGCACCGTGACCGGGCGGTTCCAGTCCGCACCGAACAGCGGTAGCCCGTCCACCTCGGCGCGGTTCCGCCAGGCCGCCCGCGCGGAAGCGTGCACGATATCCGCGGCGGTGGTATCGCCTAGGGACAGTGCGGCTTCCGCGAGATACCTGGCGAGGATACCCATGAACAGCCCGGAGTCGTCCCCGGCGGCCGCGGCGATCACCCCCGCGTTCGTGAGCCTGTCCCCGGTCGCCGCAATGAGGTCTTTCGCGCGCCGATGATGGACCGATTCGCCTGTGCGCAAAGCTAATTCGGTTTCCAGCCCGATAGCGACGCCCTGACAGTAGGTGAGGATGATCCGCTCGATTCGTCCGCCGGGCTCATGGACACCGTCGAGAATCAGGCCGCTGCCGTTGTCGCGCAGTCGGTTATGTAGGAAATCGGCGAGTTCTCGGGCGCGTGACAGCTCACCCAAACGCGCCATGGCGATACCGGTCGGACCGATCGCGGGAGTGTTGTAGTACTCGTCGCCGGCGCGCCAGGGCACCGCACCGACGGCCGGGTTCCAGCCGTCCAGCAAGTCGGCCCGCAGGTCGCCGACGGCGTTGCCGAACCGGATTCCGAGCAGCCGGTCGGCGCGTTCGAGCGCCAGCGCCAGCCATGACATGTCGTCGTAGTACCGGTTGGTCCAGCCGGTGAGGTTGCGGGTCCGAATACCGCGTGCGAGGGCGATGACCCGGTCGATGCGTTCAGGGGTGCGAGCGCGATACGCGGCGTCGACCGCGCAGTCGAGCAGATGGGCTTGCCACCAGTAGCACCATCGCATGAAGGACTGGTCCAGCAAGGATGCAGGCCAGATGAGCGTGCCGAGCTGAATCTGTGGTTGGCCCCAGAGCGTGCGCACATGTCGCTGCACGATTGCTTGTTCGGCAAGCTCCGCCCGCTGCCCTGGATCCTCGGGGCCGGCGGACACCTTGCGCGTGATCAGCACCGCCTGCGTCGGCTGTGCCATCACGGTGAGCGGGATCGAAGCTCCCGCCGCCAACAGCACCCGGCGTCGGCTGATCCCCATGTTCTGGCGATCCATTCGCTCGGACTCCCTTTACTGAACAACGTCGCCGCAGCCGGAAACCGTGCAGTTCAATTCTATCGCGCAACGCCCGTCGCGGCGCGCCGACGAACTGCGTTATCCGGGCTGGCCAGCTCTTCGTAGAAACTGTTCAACTGCGGTTTCCACGAGTCCATCGAGCAGTTCAGTTTCGATGATGTCGATCGTCGTGATGCCTTGCCGGGTCGCAAGGGGATGATCCCGATCGTTCGGAGATCGCTTGCCTGAAGTTCGCTCTGCGTTCTTGGAAACATCAACGCGATGGCCGCTGCCCGCATCCCCAATGGCACGTCCGTCGACGGCGCGGGCAGGGGTGCCGACGAAATCGCAGCTGTCACGGCTCGACGGCGGCACCACCGAAGCGTTCACCGTCCCGGAACGACAGCGGCAAATCGATCGGCTGCCGCTACTTGCCGCACGCAAAACGATGCACAACTGGCTGACCGAACCCGATGATGACAGGCATGAGTTCTGGTTCTCCGCAACCGATCCCGCCTGCGCCCCGCCGTCGGAGCGGAGTGTTGGCTCGCGGATCGGGTGGCCTACGTCGCCCTTCACCCCCGCCCGCGGGCCGGTGGCGGCGGGTACGACACGCTGCGCAGGCAACGTTCGGCTGGGCGGGCTGGGGGAGAGTCGGCAGCATCGGCACCGGGGTCGCCGCGGTGGCCGTCGCTATCGCCGCGGTGGCCGGACTCTGGTTCACCAACCAATCGCTTCGTGCCACACGAGATCAGTACGGACTGTCCGAACAGGGCCAAGTCGCCGATCGCTTCAGCAGAGCTGTCGAGCATCTCGGGTCATCGGCAGTCGAAACCCAACTCGGCGGTATCTACTCGCTCGAGCGCCTCGCTCGTGACTCCCCGCCCGATCGCGCAACGATCTTCGAGGTACTCAGCGCGTTCGTGCGCACCCACCCAGCCTCTGCGCAAACATGCGGCCAGACAACTGAATTGGGGAGTTCGCCGAACCCGGGATCTACCGCGCCCATTCCGGCCACTACCCAAGCCGCACTCACCGTGATCGGCCGCGGAAACACTCGCCACGACAACAACCCGATCGACCTCACGGACACATGTCTCGCCTACGCGAACCTGCGCGGTGCGAATCTGTACCGCGCGACTCTGACCTATTCGAACCTCTCCCATGCCGCCCTGTCATGTCCGGCCACCGAGAAACCGCAATGCGTCGACCTGTCCAAGGCAAACTTGTTCGGGGCCAACCTGATTGGCGCGAAGCTCGGCGGCGCTGACTTGACCGGCGCGCTTCTCGTCGGTGCCGATCTGACCGATGCCGAGCTGACCTGCTACTTCGGCAGTGCTGGTGCGGCGTGCACGTCGCTCGCCGCAGCAAACCTCGTCAGTGCCAACCTTTCTCGCACGGATCTGGCGGGTGCCGACCTGTCCATCAGGGATTGCATGAGTGTCAAGCTTCCCCACAGCCAGATGTCCTTGCCGCTCTGCTCCTTGAGCTCCCGGACAGTGGCGATCGGGTCGCGCGTCACGGTCGCGGCGGGAAAGTCACCCCAGGGGGCGTCGTCCAGCTTCGACGAGGCGACGAACTTGGTGAGCTTGTTGAGCTTCTCGCCGTACTCGCCCTGGTCCGTGACGTCGGCCCAACCCGTGGACTGGGCGTAGGTGTTCGCGCCGAGAATCAACGTGTCGACCGAGTCGACCATGCCCAGCACGCTCGCCTTGAACGCGCTGTCGGTGGTTTCGGAGAAGGGCCCGGCGGACACGAAGCTGAGCCCGCCGTCCTCCTCCGCGACGATGTTGTCGACGGTAACCCACTGCTGGACTACGAGTTTGCGCATGGTGGTGATCTCCTTCGTCGTGCGGGCCGTTGTGGCCGCTCTGTCCCTGGGACGGAGCCGGTGCCACATTCTCGACATCGGGAAGCGTGCCGATTCGGCGGCCGCGGGAAATCCGCATCGTCGGCCGAAGCGCGGACCTGATTCAGCGTCAGAGGCACCTGCGGCATGGCTAGGGTGAGTGGATGGAACCGGATGCGCGGCAACTTCATGCGTTGTCGTTCGGCACAGCGGCGGTCGAATATGCCGAGCACCACCCGGATTACGCGCCGGCCGCGGTGCGCTGGGCACTGGAGTCCGCGCCCGGCCCGCGCGTACTGGATCTCGGGGCTGGGACCGGCAAGCTGACCGGCACGCTGGTCGCGCTGGGCGCCGAAGTCATCGCGGTCGAGCCCGACCCGGCGATGCTGGCCCAGCTGCGCAATGCACTGCCGACTGTCCATGCCCTGGCGGGCAGTGCCGAGGTGATACCGCTGCCGGACGGGTCCGTCGATGCCGTGCTTGCGGGAAATGCCTTGCACTGGTTCGACATGGGTGTGGCGGGGCCCGAGATCGCCAGGGTCCTCGCACCCGGCGGCATCCTGGCAGGTCTGTGGAATGTCATGGACAACCGGGTCGACTGGGTTGCCGGGCTCGAGCAGATCAGCGGCACCGCGGCCGTCGGCCCGCGTGACACGTTCAGCAGCTGGCGCGCCGCGACAGCAGGCTTGCACCTTCCCTCCACCGGCGTGCGCGCTCGGTTCGGCTCGCCCGAGCAGGACGAGTTCTCGCACGGGCAGCGCCGCACCGCCGACTCCCTGGTCGCGACAATCGCTACGCGCGCCGGGATGCTGGTCATGCCAGAACCGGAACGCGAGGCCACACTCAGCCGAATCCGCGCCTTCCTCGCGAGCCGACCCGAGACCATCAGCGACGAATTCACCCTCCCGATGCTGACCGGGGTACTACGCACCCGCCAGCTGTGAGAACCGGGCCGACCTCCAACTCCCAGCCCCAGCGATTCGAGCAGTCCGATGCCAGATGAACAACCGGTTCGACGATCGTGCGTTGGTAGCCGGGTCCCCATCGTCCTGTACACCCGGCAGTCAAGCAGCTGCGGTATCACTACTCGTCAATTCAATGTCGCCGCAAGGTATCCGGGTCGATATCCCATTCGGCCATAGTGACGCCTCCAGCGTCATGCCTGATCGATGGTTCGACAGGACTCGCCCCCGCAAGCCACAGCCGCAGCGCCCGAAACTGGAATCCGTCTTGCTCGGCCAACTCCCACTCGAATTCCACCTGCTCACCGGCGACCAGATCCCTGCGCTCGGACTTCAGCGCAGGAACCGCCGCCGCGTCGATCACGCCCCACCCTTCCTCGGCATGCCACTCGCGGACTGCACCTGTTTCACTCATCAGTGCCACTCCTACTAGACGATTCGCTGTGCAGTCGATTCTGATTGTCCGACAATGGATTTCGTAAAGAGTGTGGTCTGTCGCGGAGGTACTCCACGTCAAACTCGCAGAGAGCCGGTTCGTCGACCCGCTAGCCGTGGTGTATCTCGAAGTCGCGGTAGTGATATCGGGCCCGGAGGTCCCGGCCCGCGGTCAGTGCGCTGACGTGGGTGGTGTGTTCGAGTTCGGTTCTGGCCTGCGCGATAGCGTCCAGCCGGTGGCGCTCCTCGCGCACTCGTTGGTCCTTGCGGCGCTCGCGGTTCAGGTGCTGCTGAGTCAATTCATTTGTGAGGCTGCGGATTTCGACTGTCCGCGCAGCGATGTACTTAGCCTCGGCCGGACCGGCAGGAATCCGCCCGGAGAGCAATGTGGTGCATTCGAGCACCGCGAGATGCGCGACGCCGGCGGCCTCGTCCGGGAGATCCACGCCCGACAGCGTGGTGGCGTGGATGAGCTGGTCGTAGGCGTCGGCGAGTTGGGTGAGCTCGGGTGAGTCGAGGTTGAGCACGTCGTGGTCGGCGACAAACCGCTGCCATCGCTGTACCTGTCGCCGGGTCCGCCAATACGGGGTCAGCGTCGGACATGGGCCGATGAACGTCATTGCGACCGCGACACCGCCGAGCACAGCGAGGGGCAGGCTGTGCACGGTGAGTCCGGCTCCGACCGTGGCGACGCCACCGAGGAGTGGCCCTTTGCTGTGCGGCAGGCTCGATTCGAGGGCTGCGACCGCACGAGGAATCTCGACCCTGTCCAGCCTGTGACCGGAATGCCTCGATAGAACGGCGACCTGCGCGCAGTCGACCATATTCCGAGCTTAACCTCGATCTTTCGCCGGGTTGATGTGCTGGCCTGATCGGGTTCGGATTGGGTGTTTCGGTCGTAGTTTTCCGGTTGCGGGCAGGGCAGCTGGCCCGCGCAGCGGGCTGGCTGCCGGGTTCCACTGGCCCGGGTGGTTGGTTTCCTTGGTTGCAGGGACGGTTTCTGGCTGGTCAGCCGGGTTGCAGGCGTGCTGCGGCGGTGGTGAGCAGTTCGGTGTAGGGGGCGTGCCGCGCCAGGTGCAGTGTGGTTTTGCGGGCATGGCGGGCGATGCGTCCGGCGGCTGAAAACAGCCGCAGCCGTAGCGTTTTCGGTTCCCAGCGACGTGCGGGGTGGTCGTGCAGGGCGAGTGTCTGCATCCAGGCGGTCAGGTCGAGTGCGAGCGCGACGACGGCGAGCCAGATGCGGTTGGCGTCGAAGCTGTGGAACGGAAGATTGCGCAGGCCAGTGTCTTTCGCGTTTCTGATCCGGTCTTCGCAGCGGGCCCGCTGGCGGTGACGCAACTCGAGGTCGGGCAGCTGGCCGCGGGTGGTGTTGGTGACGAACGCGGTCAACCGCATCCCGTCGCGGTCGGTGAACCGCAGCTGAGCACCGGGGTGTGGTCTCTCTTTCCTGACGATGAGCCGCATGCCGGGCGGCCATCCGGTCAACTCGGTGATGCCGGTGACTTCCACGACCCAGGCGCCGTCGCGGACCTCGCCGTCTGCGTCGTAGGCCGGTGTCCAATCCTGCGGATTCAGGTGGGTGCCCATGGCGGTGACGATCTCGTCGGTGAGAGTGAACCCGACCGAGTACTGCAGCCGGCGGCGGTGGCAGTAGTCGAGGAACTCGTGGGTGCCGCCACCGGAATCGGTGCGCACCAGCACTTTCCGGCCGACCCGCCATCCCGGCTGCCACGGCAGCTGAGCGAGGGCATCGCGGAGAACCTGCTTGTGGTCGGCAGCGGTATTACTACCGGCGTTGCCCGGCCGCAGCATGGGCGCGGCGGGCTCGCCGGTGCCGGTGCGACCGTGGTCGATGAACGACCACAGCGAGTGGAAGCCGAAGCCCCGCTTGAACGTCGGTGTGGCGTTCTGTTTTTCCGAGTGCGCGTCGGTCAGGGTGGCGTCGAGATCGATGATTAACGGATCATCGATGTTGATCCCGTGACCGGGGGCGTTCGGCCCAGCCACGGCCCACGCCTGCGCCCGCGCGTCCGCGCGTGCAGAAGCGATGGCGGCCAACGCTTTCGGTGCCTGGGCAGCCAGCGCGGTGATCGTCCGCGACACCGTCGGATCCGAGGCCACCAGACCGAACACGCCCGGCTCGGCCCGTAACAACGCCACATCCGCGGCGCAGTCACCACCGACCGCGAGTGTCACCGCCAAATCCAGCACGATCTTGCCCGGGTCGTGGACAGCCATCGGTTTGCGCCACGGCCCCAACTGTTCCGACAAACCCCAGGTCAAACCAGTTATCTCGGCAGTACGCAGCAGCAGTGCCGCACCTGCGTGTGACACCACGCCCGCACCGTCACCGTCGATGGTCAGCCGCGGATACGGCGATATAGACTTGCCCACCAGAAAGGTGCTCCAAAACCTCGATCAATTCAGCCTTCGCAAGTCGAATTATCGCAGGTCGGAGCACCTTTCGCCATTCCCGCCGCAGGTTAGGCGCCATTACCATGATTGGCCGAGGTTAACGCGCCCGCGATCCCGTGGACAGAGAGAATCTATGCGGTGATCGAGTCGACTTCCGAGGCCGGCCTTCTCGATAACCGCCGCGCTGCCCTCCGGCGCAGACGCCGCCAATTCGTCAGTTGCCGATCTGCTTCGGGGTGACCGAGAAACGCACCCACGACTACGTGCGCCATGGCACCACGAACCTGTTCGCCGCCCTCGATATCGGCACCGGGCGCGTCTACGGCGAATGCAAACCGACCCGCAACGGCGCCGACTTCGTGGCGTTCCTCGACAAGGCCGTCAAGCCACACCGTGGCAAGGACATCCACATCGTGCTCGACAACCTGTCCACCCACGCCACACCCGAGGTGGTGAAGTGGCTCGAGGCCCACCCGCGCGTGGAGTTCCACTTCACCCCGGTCGGATCGTCGTGGATCAACCAGATCGAAATCTGGTTCGGCATCATCACCCGCCAGTCGATCCGCCGTGGCACCTTCAGTTCGGTGAAAGTCCTTGTCACACAGATCCGTGACTACATCACTCACTGGAACACCGACCCGAGGCCCTTCGAATGGACCGCGACCACCGACGAGATCCTCGCCAAGGTCCGACTCACTCAAACCAACATCAAGAAGCTCGTCGACAACAACGGGAAGTAACGCCATCAGAATCACGAGACACTAGGAGCCGACTTCAACTTCGCGCCGTCGCCGTCATACACGTGGAAAGAGGTACAGCACACCCAGAAGGCTCTGTTGTCCACGATCCGATGCGACAACGACATGTCGGCAAACAAGCCAGGGTGCATCTACCCAGAGGAGGCTCCGGTGCTGTCCTACAGCAACCCTGCCAAAAACGCCGAGCTTGCCGGACATATCGCGGCCGCACAGAATTCCGGTGTCGTGGGTCGGCCCGGCGGCGTGGTGCTGCACAAGGGAACCAAAGAGCTGGAAACAGAGCACCGGGACAACGCTTGTAGGAAGAACCCGCGGGTGCCCAAGCCAGTGCCGCGGACCACGAGCTGTGATGAGTACCCGTTCGCGTCGTCTCGTGAAGGCGCGAAAGATGATGGCACGGAACGGACTTTCAACGGATGCCAGATGCCGGACGTCGCGATCGGACCCACCGGACCGGGTTACAGCGTCTGTTTCATCAATGCGGGTCACAACAGTAGTGGAGGAGGCGACGTTCGCTGGTTCTACCACTGGAACAGGATTCTCAAAGACGATCCGTTCTACGTCGAGGCACTCAACGGATACCTCCCGGTACCGGCCACCAGCCAGAATCGGTGACGATGGGTGCTGCGTGGTGTTCGACACGACGCAGCACCCTGGCAAGACCAGGCAAACTAGAAAGGGGATCAGCAATGGTGCAGTGGTCAGTCGGTCTCCAGCACAGGGATTCAGCCGGGGCGGCCGTCCTGCGCGGGGAGGCCGACTCGCCGGAGCAGGCGGCTCGCGAGCTCGTCGACGCGGCCAGAACATTCCTGCACGGAAGAGCCGAACGCTACGGCGAACTATCGATCGCGCACTTTGACACAATCTTCCAGCTCGAAATCCTCGGCATCGCAGACCTCTCCATACCCACCGATGCGATCGTCCAACAGATACTTGCCGCGCTACCGAACGCCAGGAACATTCTCGAACCGTCAGGCGAGAACAGCCCCACCCCGGCTATCTCCCGAGCCCGGCTCGACATCCACGCGGGTCCTGGGGGCGTCAGCAGGCAACTCGACCGCATCACCACCTGGACCCAGACCCACCTCGGTCGCGTCGCGTTCCTACCCGCCGCCGATGCTGCAGCCATCACAGCAGCACAACAACATTCGGGAAACCGATGGCCACAGGACATGCTGGACTTGTTCGCCCACGCCAACGGTTCGGAACTGCCGATCCTGCCGGATCACGACCTACTATCGATGGACCGCAGCAACGACATCCGGAAGCTCTGGCTCGACATCATGGTCGATCTACGCGAACGCCATCCCGAAATGGCCGCCGACTTCGACCAGGAAGCGTTGGGCGCCATGCCTGCTGGCACACCGGCCGGAATCTTCCTGCCCCAATTCGTACCGATCGCCGACCGTGACGGTGCAACGCTGGTCGTGGACACCCGCCCCGGCGACCGCACTGGCTGCATCATCGAATACACCGCCGAAGGCAGCGATGACGAAGGGCCGCTGTGGATTTCACTCGCCGCGATGCTCACCAACCTCGCCGACAGCTACGAGGCAGGCACAGAGTTCCTGCGTTACCGACCATCCGTCGTCGCAGGTGAGCTGACCTGGGTGTAGGCATCAAGTCTGCCGATCGACGGTGGTGAACGCGTCCTGAGGTAGACCGAGAGCAGTGAGAAGGGTAGCGATCGTCTCCTCGACACCCACGGTGGATTTGCTGATCCAGACCATCGTGTTGGCGTCGAGCTCTGCGTGTTCCGAGTCCAGGGCAATCGCGCTCAGGGCAATCTCGGCACCGGCGATTCGGAACAGCGCGACTGCGACCGGACCGGGATCCGCCCAGGTGTGCTCGACGTGCAGACGTAATCGTGCTGCGAGCGCATCCAACGGTGCCGCCAGGACGCCGCCGAGAATCAGGTTCGCGGAAGCCGCTTCCCACGCACTGTACTGAAGTGCCGGGTTCCGTTTCCCCCCTTGGTATTGCGCGGCTGGCTCCCACCCGGGTTCGGGCCCGGGCACCGGAAACTGAAGCATGGCAGCCTCTTTCGGCAACATCGGAATCACACTGCGGCGGCGAAGGAGTCAAAGGCATCTGGCCCGAACAGTACGAAACGCACCTCCTGCACCGTGGTGTCGGTGGCTCGCACTGTCTCGATCGCGATACGGGCGCCATCGTCGATCGGCCAGCCGAAGATACCGGTGGATATGGCTGGGAACGCGACCGTCCGCGCACCCAATTCGTCTGCCACCCGCAGTGATTCGCGGTAGCAGGAGGCCAGCAACTCCGATCGGTCGTCCTGCGCCGACCACACCGGCCCGACCGTGTGAATCACCCATCGTGCGGGCAGATTCCCGGCGGTCGTCGCGACGGCCTTGCCGGTTGCCAACCCCTTCCCGTAATGCGATGCCCGCAAGTCACGGCACGCGGCCAGGATCGCCGGACCACCCTTGCGGTGAATGGCACCGTCGACGCCCCCGCCGCCCAGCAGTGATGAGTTCGCTGCGTTCACCACCGCATCCACATCCTGCTCGGTGATATCGCCCCGGACCAGCACGAGTTCGACCATGGAGCCATTGTCGCCACTCGCAGCGGCGCGGCAAAATCAGGATGACCAATCAGTTCAGCTGCTCGGCCAGCCCGACGATAATGCCCTCGGGGCCACGGACATAGCAGAGCCGAAAGGTCTGCTCGTACTGCGCGATCTCGCCGACGAGTTCGGTGCCGTGGGCGCGCAGGCGGGCAACGACATCGTCGATGTCATCGACGGCGAACATGATCCGCCGAATGCCCAGCGTGTTCGTCGGCGCGTTCTTCGGCTCAGTCCTGATCGCCTTCGGCGTATGGAACATCGCCAACTCGACCCCACCGTGGCCATCCGGAGTCCGCAGCATCGCGACGTCCTCCCGAACGTCATCGACCCCGATCACCCGTTCCACCCAACGCCCCTCCACCGGCCCCCTGTTCTCCAGCTCCATACCGAGTTCGACGAAGAACGCAATGACAGCGTCGAGGTCCTCGACAACGATCAGAACGTTGTCCATCCGCTGAATCGCCACAGCCCTATCTCCCTTGCCAGTAGGTCCCGATGTGGGTTCGACAGTAGCGACGTATGGCCGGACGGGAACTCATCGCTGGGAGATTACGCGGCGAGGCGGGCCTAGCCAGTGTTTTGAAAGTGGGTGAGGGCGGGCAGGTGCCCGCCCTCACCCGTGTCGGAGCCATTGGTCGATGGCTGTGATGTGGACGGTGGCCTGGTAGCGGACGGCGAGTTTGTCGTATCTGGTTGCCATGGCACGGTTTTCCTTCAACTGGCCGATACCGCATTCCACGGCATGGCGTTGCTTGTAGTCCTCGGCGTCGAACGCTGGTGGTCGCCCACCGGCGGAGCCTTTCTTCTTGCGGTTGTCGGTTTGGTCGGTCTTGATCGGGATGGTGGCTTTGATCCCGCGTCCGCGCAGGTGTGCGCGGTTGGCGCGGGAACTGTAGGCCTTGTCGGCGCGTACCCGCTCGGGCCGGGTGCGCGGGCGTCCCTTCCCGAGGCGGGGCACCGCGATACCGGCGAGCACGGCGGTGAACTGTGGGCTGTCGCCGCGCTGACCGGCGGTGATCAGGAAGGACAGCACCTTGCGGCCCTGCTCGGACGCCAGGTGGGTTTTGGTGGTCCATCCACCACGGGAACGCCCGAGCCCGTGATCGGCGGGCTCGATGTCGACCCCGCCAGGCGGCTCGGACTGGGCGTGGCCGTCGCGGCGGGCCCCGGCGGCATGCCGATGCGCTCGGGCGATGGTGGAATCCACACTCACCTGCCACCCGATGCGACCGGCGGCATCGGCGAACGCTTGCAGCATCTTCCAGATCAGCGTCCACACCCCCGCACGCTGCCAGCGACGGAACAGCCCGTATACCGTCTGCCAGTGCCCGTAATACTCGGGCACGTCCCGCCACGGTGTCCCGCATCGGGTGCGCCATCGAATCCCGTCGATGAGCTGTCGTTTCGTCCACTTCGGCGGGCGGCCCGCCTTTTTGCCACGAGGCAACAGCGGTTCCAGCCGCGCCCACTGGGCATCGGTCAGATCCGCGCGCCTCGCCACCGATACGCTGGTCACGAGGTCTCCGGTATTCAGGTTCTTCTTCGTCGCTGAACCATCTACCGGAGACCTCCCTTCATCTGGTCACCGACACGCCAACGCAGGCAACACCTTCTGCATTCCACGGGTTGAGGGGCGCCGCTACACGGCGCCCCTCAACCCGAAACACTTTCAAAACACTGGCTAGTGTCCTGCGCCTGAAATTCGTTCAATTTATTCCGGGATGTGTTGGTGGGGGCGTAGGTTCGGCGTCTGGTGATGGGGCGACCGAAGGCCGAATTGGTACTCAGTGATGAGGAGCGGGCGGCGTTGACCCGTGGTGCGCGGGCGGCGAGTTCGTCGCAGGCGTATGCGCTACGATGCCGAATCGTGCTCGCCTGCGCCGAGCCCGCTCCCAACACCGAAGTTGCTGTGCGGCTTGGGGTTTCGGCACCGACGGTGGGTAAGTGGCGGTCACGGTTCGTGGCCTCGCGGTTGGCTGGTTTGGCCGATGAGCAGCGGCCGGGTCGGCCGCCGTCGATCCTGCTCGACCAGGTCGAAGAGGTCCTCACCGACACGTTGGCGTCGAGACCGGTGAACGCGACGCACTGGTCGCGGGCCTCGATGGCAGCCCACAGCGGATTGTCGAAATCGACGATCGGGCGGATCTGGCGGAGGTTCGACCTCAAACCGCATAGCCAGGACGGATTCAAGCTCTCGACAGATCCGCTGTTCGTGGAGAAAGTCGTCGATGTTGTTGGCCTGTACCACAATCCGCCCGAGCGGGCCGTGGTGCTGTGCGTGGACGAGAAGAGTCAGATCCAGGCACTGGACCGTTCCCAGCCAGTATCGCCGATGATGCCGGGCATGCCCGAAAGGACGCACCCATGACTACCAACGTCACGGCACCACAACACTTTTCGCGGCATTCAACGTCGCCGACGGCACCGTGATCGGCGAGCTGCGCCGACGTCACCGCGCAGCCGAGTACAAGAAGCTTCTGGTCGCTATCGACAAGGCGGTGCCGGCCGAGTTGGACGTGCACATCGTGTGCGACAACCTCGCCACCCACAAAACCCCGGCCGTCTACCAGTGGCTGGCACGGCACCCGCGCTTCCACGTGCACTTCACCCCGACCGGCTCATCCTGGCTCAACCAGGTCGAACGCTGGTTCGCCTACCTCACCGACCAACTCCTACGTCGCGGCGTGCACACCAGCGTCCAGTCACTCGAACGCCAGGTAAACGCATGGATCACCACATGGAACGACAACCCGAAACCGTTCGTATGGAAGAAGACCGCCGAGGAAATCCTCAACTCCCTGGCGAAATATCTTCAACGAATTTCAGGCGCAGGACACTAGGCGGTAGCGCTCTGGGATCGTCTCGAAGGCGAACAGGATGGCCTGCAGCTTCGTATACTGCTTGGAAGTGTTGGTAGCCAACATCTTTCGGCCGTCCTCGTGCGTGAGGATAAAGGTCACGTCCTTGCCCTTTCCGCCCAGCAGGGCACCCGCCAACGCTCCAACCGGGCCTAGAGTCACCGCGCCGACCGCGCCCCCCATAGCTCGGTGAGCGTATGTCGGTGTCCTGCTTGAGATCACGTCTGTGCGCCGGATCGACTGTGGCACGGTAGGTCCGGCAATCTCACAGGCGCGCAGCCTTTCCTGGCACTACCCGAGTTCGGCGAGCCGCGCCACGGCCGGCGCCATGCCGTCGATCCACGCCGCAGGTGCACCGCCCATCGGGATGACCAGGACCTCGTGCACGCCGAGCTTCGCGTAATCGCCCATCCCGCGCACGAATTCATCGAGTGTGTCCGGAGTCGGCCGGGGGTTGCTCGCGACGATGGTCGTGCGGATCTCGCTGTAGTCTCTGCCGACTTCGTCGCAATGCCGCCGCAGGACGTCGAGCTTGTGCCCGACATCCTCGGGAGAAGAGCCGACGAGGTTGCAGGCGTCACCGTACTGCGCGACCAGTCGGAGCGTCTTGCGTTCCCCGCCACCGGCGATGAGGACCTTGGGCCGGTTGATCGGTTGTGGCGCGCAGAGGGTCTCGGTCAGCTGATAGTGCTTGCCGCGAAATGAACTGTTGCGCTGCGGATCCCACATCTGCGCGCAAATGCGTACCGTCTCCTCCAGTCGCTCGAATCGTTCCGCGACGGGCGGGAAGGGCACACCGAGCCCGCGATGCTCGCGCTCGAACCAGGCGACGCCGATGCCGAGCATTGCCCGGCCGCCGGACAGCACGTCGAGGGTGGCCACGATCTTGGCGAGCAGGCCGGGATGCCGATAGGTGACACCGGTGACGAGCAGGCCGAGACCGATCGTCGAGGTGTGCGCCGCCAGATAACCGAGCGTGGTGTACCCCTCCAGCATGGGCGACTCCGCCGGATAGCCGGTCAGCTCGATCTGGAAGTAATGGTCCATGAACGACAACCAGGTTGCCCCCGACGCCTCCGCCGCGGCACCTATCCGGGCCAGCTCACCGGCGATAGCGGCGGTGCCGCCGTCGATTTCGAAATCGGATATGTGAAAGCCGAGATCCATGAATCCCCCTAATGATCCGTACTGCCACGGTAGATCCTGAATGCCCAATTGACCATGCTGTGCGTGGGTCAAGACCACGCAATCGTCAGCAGGTGCTGGGAGCAGGCTTTCCCGCGAAGCGGTCGGTCAGGTAGGTCAGTGCAGCGGGTAGCCCGGCTGCGGCCTCGGTACCGTGCTCGCCGATCGGATTCTCCGCTCGCTGCACCGGAGTCCCGGCGGCGCAGTACTTTCCGGCGAGCGCCCGCGCGGCGCCGATCGGGGCGAACTCGTCGGCGATCGCGTGATAGAGCAGCACCGGCGTGGTGGGCGCCCCTTCACGGAAGAGTGGGCTCGCCATGTGGACAACCTTGCTCAACTCGGAGTTGTCGGTGACCGAACCGGGCCAAGCCTCCAGCTCGGCCGCATTGAGAAACGGGTGCGCGAGTGCGGCGTCATGCAGACAGTCTGTTTGGCCGGCCGCCAGCATCGCGCGGCCGGATTCGTTGAGGTACTGCGGCACGTTGGCCTCCGGATAAGACCGGTTCAGTCCGACCAAGCCGACAACGACTGCACCGCCCGCGATCCGCCGCTGAAGCCCGACATGGTGGCCTCCAGATCGGCGACCACCCCGCCCAGTGCCGCACCGGTCAGTTCTAGATCCGGGGCGTAGGCGCTTTGCATTTGGGCCGCGACGGCGGTGGCCTGCGCCCCGCCGGAGTACCCCCACAGACCGATCGGAGCGGCGTAGTCGATAGCCGCCGACGCGAAACCCTTGGCAGCGCGAATGCCGTCCAGGACGCCGTGGGCGTAACCGTCGGCACCGGAGAAGTCGGAGGCGGGTCCCTGATAGTCCGGCACCACCAGGGCCCAACCTTGTTGGAGCGCAAGACGAATAACCCCGGTCTCGGAGAATGCGTTACTCGGACCGCCGCCGAGTCCACCGCGCAACGCATAGGAGGGCGCGCATTTCGAGCCGACGCCATCTTCGGCGACCTGATACGACAACAGCGGGCGGGGACCGGCGCCGGTCCATTCTTGCTGTGGCACAAAGATTGTGGCGACATAGGCGCTGGGCCGCCCGTGATTGTCGATCGTCTTGTACTGCACCTGCCACGCGTCGGCCGGTAGCGGCAACAGGAACGACTCTGCGTTGATCGGCCGGGAAGCGAGCACGGTTCCGTTGGGTAGGTCGGCGATACCGGGAGGCATCGTGTAGAACGAATCCTGTTCCGGCAGCGGCACCGCCGATGCCCAGCAGGCACATGTCGCCATCAGCCCGAAAACTGCGGTCACGACGGCAGCCCGCAACATTGTGATCCACACTGTCCGCATCGCGGCAGCCCCTCCCCTGAGAACCTGTTCTAGTTCGTGTGGTCGGGAGCCTAGTGTACGTCGCGGGCTGCTGTCCCAATACTGCTCGCGCAGTCCGTGGTTCACCACGAGTCGCAACCTCAGTTGCGGAGGGTTTCCCTGTCGGGATCGACGACCCGGGCGCTCGCATGCATGGGCAGCGGTCCGTCGGGACCACCGGTGAA
This sequence comes from Nocardia sp. CA-128927, assembly GCF_050955855.1. NCBI lineage: Bacteria > Bacillati > Actinomycetota > Actinomycetes > Mycobacteriales > Nocardiaceae > Nocardia > Nocardia sp. CA-128927. The sequence continues at coordinate 4,138,489 of NZ_CP192087.1, forward strand.
GGAGAACTGGGGGCGAATCGGTTTGGTGGTCGCCAGATCCAGCTCGAGGCGCTGGGCAATGGTCGCCAGTGCGAGAACGGCTTCGGTGTTGGCGAAGACGTGGGCTACGCACATGCGCTTTCCGGCTCCGAAGGGCACGGAAGCGTGGCGTTGAGTGGGTGTCAGGTTTTCTGTCAGGTAGCGGGTCGGGTCGTAGACCTCGGGGTTCGGCCAGACACCGTCGTGATGATGTAGGGCGTGCAGGCTGAGCGCGATGGTGGTGCCTGCCTGAATCGGGAAATCGCCCAGCAGGTCATCGTCTTTCGCAACGCGGGCGAGTCCGACGACGGGCGGATAGAGTCGCATGGTCTCGGCGAAAACGGCTTTCGTCCACGGTAGGAGATCCACGTCGTCGGCGGTGGGGGTGCGGCCGGCCAGGACGTCGTCGAGTTCGGTATGCAGGCGGGCGCGGACATCAGGGTGTTCGGCGAGTAGCTTCCACGTCCAAGTCAGCGCGGTGGCGGTGGTTTCCATCCCGGCACCGATGAATGTCATCAGCTCGTCGTGGATTTCGGCATCGGTGTAGCGGTGTCCGGTCTCCGGGTCGCACGCCGCCATCAGCAGCGCGAGCAGGTTGTCGCGATGGGTGATCGCACCGCTGCGGTGATCGGCGATGAGCTGGTCGATCACCCGCTCGACGTGCCGGAGATCGGCGACGGTACGCGGCGCGATAAGCCAACTGGCGGCGCGCATCACCCGCATGGGCAGGTCATGCCGGTCCGTGAGCTCGGCGAGTGCGCGCAGCCGACGAACGGGGGCCACGACGAACCCGAATCCGAAAAGGCTCAGCAAGCGGGAGAACCTGATCTGCGACATCGGTCCGGTCAGGTCGACACCGAACATGGTGCGGACCACGATATCGAGAGTGAACCTGCTCATTTCGGCGTTCACGTCGACGGATGCGCCGTCGGCACCGAGCCGGAGGATGCGGTCGGCGCTATCGCGCGCAGCGTCGGTGATCGGGCCCGCGAGGGTGGCGATATTGCGTTTGCCGAACACCGGCTGCACCAGGCGCCGATTTCGTTGCCAGCGTTGCTCGTTCAGCTCCGTGACCAGGCCATGCCCGAAACCCACGGCGAGCATGTCGTATTCCGCGCTCTTGGTGTAGTTGGCCTGGTTGGTGACCAGAACATGCCGCGCCAGCTCCGGGCTGCGCACCGCGACATAGCGCCGAAACGGCATGCGGGCCACCATGATGTCGTCCTGGCCGGGGAGTCCGCTGCCGTAGAAGTCGGCGACGCTACGGTTGCGCCAACGCGGCACCACCTGAGCGGCAATCTGCCACGACTGCCACCATGACACTCGGGTGTGGTGCCAGCGCAGCAGAGCTGGCTGCCAGCGCGGCGGGTAGAGGGTCGGGTTGGGCGTGACCGAACTTGTCGTCATGGTGAATCCCTTGTTCACGTGGCCTTTTGTCGCAGCGTATGCGGATACGGCGGGGTAAACGTCCGCCGTTCGAAGGACACCTGGAGGCCCGATCCAGGTTATCGTCGGAACATGACAGCGCGCGGCCCGGTGCCCGTGGGGTGGGACTTCTGGGTTCGGATCTGGGCGGCCTACGTGGTGGTCGGCATCATCGCCACCGGCGTTCTCGTTGTCGTGTTGCAGCGTGAGTCCGCCGGGTACCAGTGGACGAGTTTGGCGGCGTTGGCTTGCCTGCTGGCCTGGTCGGCGCAGTTGGCGCCGCGCCGCAACAAACCGGAAGAGTTCTATCGCCGTACGGTGAATCGGAACTCGGTGCTGTTCGTGGCCGTAGCGCTGGTGTTGTATCTCGTTGTCGCCTGGTGGTCGCCACAGGCCGTCGCGGCGGTGATGGTGGTGTACGCACTGATCTACATGTCGCTGCCGGTGCGGCCGGCGATGTTGGTCGCCGGTGCGATCAGTTTCACGCCACTGGTCTACTCGCTCGTCCGCCAGACAGATGTGCCGATGGGCCTGGCGATCTCGCTGATCGCGGTGGTGTTCAACCCGCCGATCGGGGCGACGATCGCGCTGGCCATCGACCGCGGTGAACAATTGACCGTCCTGCTGCGCCAGCTGGAAGGGAGCCGTGCCGAAGTCGCCCGGCTGTCCCGCGAAGCTGGCACTGCGGACGAACGTGCCCGGCTGGCAAGGGAAATCCACGACACCCTGACCCAGGGTTTCACCGGCATCGCGACGCTGGCCCAGGCCGTGGAATCGGAGTTCGACGTGGATCCCGTTGTCGCACGCCGCCATATCGCGCTGATCGAGGCCACCGCGCGGGAGAACCTGATCGAAGCGCGCACCATGGTGGAGGCGTTGACACCCCCGGAATTGGGCACCGGCCCGCTTGCCGAATCGGTGCGGCGGCGCTGTCGCAGGCTCGCCGACGAGACGGGGATCGAGGTGGTCGTGCAGCTGGATTCGACTGTGCCGCAGTTAGATATCGGTACCGAGGTGGTGCTGCTACGTGCCGTGCAGGAGGCGTTGGCCAACGTACGCAAACATGCACATGCCGACAGCGTGCATGTCACACTCACCCAGATCGACCAGGGGGTGCGACTGTCGGTGGCGGACAACGGAATCGGGTTCGACATCGACGACACCAACGGATTCGGGCTGCCCGGCCTGCGCAGCCGGGCGCAGGAGATCGGCGCGACGGTCACGGTCACGAGCGCCCCGAGGATGGGCACCCGGGTAGATATCGTGGTGCCAGCGTGATCACTGTATTGATCGTCGATGACCATCCAGTGGTGCGGGAGGGCATGCGCGGAATGCTTTCCCGGGAAACCGATCTCGCTGTTGTCGGCGAGGCGGCCGGTGGGACGGAGGCCGTGACAGTGGCAACCGCGCTGCGGCCCGACGTGGTGTTGATGGACCTGCGGATGCCCGATGTCGACGGTGCTACGGCGACCGAGCGGATCCTGACCGCCTGCCCCGACACCCGGGTGGTAATCCTCACCACCTACGAGACCCACGCCGACATCGTGCGCGCGGTAGAGGCCGGGGCCTGCGGATACCTGCTGAAGGGCAGCTCGCGCGCCGAACTCGCCGCCGCCGTGCGCGCGGCCGCCCGCGGCGAGACCGTGCTGACCCCATCGATCAGCGCAAGACTGCATCACCGACGTCAGCACCCGCGCGTGGCATTATCCGCCCGCGAGGTGGAGGTACTCGGTCACGTCGCGCACGGACTGACCAACGCCGACATCGGTCGACTCCTGCACATCAGCGAGACAACCGTGAAAACACATCTCCAGCGCGCATTCACGAAACTCGACGTCTCCGACCGCACCGCTGCCGTAACGGCAGCCTTGGCCCAGGGGTTGTTGGCCGCACCATGAGCCATACTGGATCGGTTCCCCAGTGATCTTGTGGGCGTTCCCCATTTGATTTCGACTGTACCGTTGTTCGGGCGGGCGGTGGTCGCCTCGATATCGTTCGGTATCAAGAAGTTCATGTCGGGGGAGTGTGTATCGGTCAATGACTCCTTGAAGAGAAGTTCTCGAAACGAGCTGCGTGGCAACGGCGTACGCCGTTCCAGTGGTCGGGCGAGGTTGTGCATGGACAACCTCTCGAGTTTGCGGGACATTCCGCCTCTAGATCACTTCCCTGTTCGCTGCTGAGTCGATGGCGTATGCGCCTGACTTGAAGTGTCGAAACCTTCAGGGCTGCAACGCTGTTCGGGCTGCCATGACGAGCCTTGTCGTAGGTTGATCGGCAACCTCTTGCCTCTTATCGAATTGGAGCATTGCTGCTTGATAGAAATATGAAGTAAGACATCGAGAGCTGTAACGGTGACGTGGTGAACGTCGTCGAATTCAGCTGAATCTGGTTCCGTCAGGAATTGGTCTGCCCGTGTTGTCACGGCTTGCTTCGGGCTGGTCGTCGATGGGCTCGTTATTGGGGAGTTTGATGAGTACTCACCGTCGGGGTGCCACGCTGCGTTGGTGGCCCTCTTATATGCATGGCCTGAGCAGGATTGCGTGGGCGGCCGTATTGGTTGCCGCGCTGATTGCCACATTGATACAGGTGATTGTGGCGCCACAGGCTGCCGCCGCACCGAAACCGAAGAACCCGCGCGATGTTCCGCTGATAATTTCGAAGGCCGTTTCGAAGCCTTCGCTAACTGGTAAGCAGGCCCAACCGGAGGCCGATTTCACGCCACTGCTCGCTGGCGGTGCCGCTGCTGTTCCGGCGAAGGGCGGTTTCGATCCGAAGACGTCGAAAGAGTCGGCGCGGACCGAGGATTCGGTCGAGTTCACCAACGCCAACGGCACCAAAACAATGGTGCTGTCGCAGGTCCCGGTCAGTGTCCGCAACAGCAAGGGCGGTTGGGATCCGATCGATACCCGGCTGGTGGAGCAGAAGGATTCCAAACGTGTTACCGCAGCACGGACCGGTGTCGGGATCGACCTCGCCGAGTTCGCCAACGACCCGAATCTGTTCCGGGTCAACCAGAACGGCACCCCGGTCACCCTGGAGTTGAAGGGTGCGGGCAAGGCTGGCCGTAAGGTCACCGGGTCGACCGCGACCTATGCCAACGCCCTGCCGAACACTGACGTCACCTACGACGTGACCGCGGATGCGATCAAAGAGTCGATCGTCCTGAAGTCGGCTTCTGCTGTGGGCGAAGGGCGTTGGGTGTTCAAGCTGAACACCGGCGCGCTGACGCCGAAGGTCGACGGCAAGACGGTCAGGATCAGCGACAAAGCTGGCAAGGTCGTCGCCGCGCTACCCCCGATCGAGGTCTGGGATTCCGCGGGTAACGACAAGGACAAGAAGCCCTCGGCCCGTACCGATGGCACCTACACCCTCGCCCGTGACGGTGACGCGTGGCAGCTCACGGTCGCTGTCGACACCAAGTGGCTGAAAGACTCTGCCCGCAAGTTTCCGGTCGTGGTCGATCCGACCTACACCTTCGGATTCGGTCAGCAAGCTGAATCGATCGCTTACCAGCAGGTGCCGCGCCGTGCACACAGAATTGCGGTATCCGGACCGGCAACGCGCGGGACTGGCTTGGCCAGAACGTGTTGTGGCGCTCGGCGATCCGCTACGACCTTGCGCCGCTGGCGGGCAAGACCGTCACCGGTGCGCGCCTGGATCTGAAGCTGGGGGCCGCGCCGGTAGAGATGAAGCCCGCATCCCAGCTGACGTTGTATCAGGCCACCACACCGCTTGGCTTCGGTGCGATCGGCCCGCAGCTGGCTTCGGCAAGTATCGCTGAATCCGGCTCCCTCACTGGCCCGGCGCTGACCACTTACCTCGGCGAGCGGGTCAAAGCTACCGACAAGAACACCTGGTTCATGCTCGGTGGCGCCGAAACCACCAATACCTACACCTACAAACAACTCCAGGGCGCGTTGATCGTCGACTATAGCGACGGCGGCACGAATCCCACGGATCCGACGAACCCCACCGACCCCCCGGCTCCGGGCCCGCAGGTGAACCTGGTTGCACCGGTGGAGGATTCGGTAATAGCAACCGATGAACCGACGCTGGCGGTGAGCGCGGCCCCGTCGGGTACCAAGTATTGCTTCAAGATCTCCACCGGTTTCGACGGCCGCTCCGGGAGCGTGGTCGATTCCGGTTGCTTGAGCGCACCGAAGTGGACGGTGCCGCAGCATGTGCTGACCGACGGCGCCCGCTACAGCTGGACCGTGGCGACGGTGGCAGCCGGTGCGACAACTCCTACTCCGTCCAAATGGGTCGGGCACTTCACCATCGACAAGCGCGTCGGTCAGCCGGGGCCGGCGCCGACGGACCAGATAGGTCCGGTCACGGTCAACCTTTTCAACGGCAACGCGCAGACCAGCGCAGCGGGGCCGGTGTTCGAGGCCGTCGGCGGGGCCGCCGGAGTCACCTTCGCCTACAACTCGCGACAGGGCGGAGACGGGAATGGTGTGCGCGCGTCGTATTTCAACGACGCCGACCACAACGGTGCCGCAGACGCGACTCCGGTGATGGTGCGCAACGAAGCTCAAGTGAATCTGGACTGGGGCAACGTCTGGAGCAACGTGCCGGAAAACTCTCCCTTCCGGGAAGATCCGATGCCGGCCGCGTTGGACAAGCAGTGGTTCGTCGTGCGGTGGGAAGGGTACTTCCGGGCAGCGGTGACGGGTGATTTCAGTTTCGCGGGCTCGCACGCCGATGGCGCGAAGATCTGGGTCGACAACAACCTCGCCTACGACAATCCGAACCCGGCCACGGTCGGCGGTGACTTCTCCACCGCGACCGCGAAGAAGAACACCGATGTGTCGCTGACCGGCGGGCAGCGGGTGCCGATCAAGATCGAGCTTTATCACCGCACGACCGAGCGGCCGAAGATGGTGTTGTGGGCCAAGAGCACCACGGGCGCCGGTACCTCGCGGACCCACAACTGGAATCCTCAAATCGTAACGACGGATTGGTTGTTCGCCCAGGACCCGTCGCCGTTGCCGGGCGGATGGACACTCGGGTTGATGGGCAGCGAGTTTGTCTCGGCCCAGATGCTCGACGGGTCGGTCGTGCTCACCGATTCCTCAGGCGGTAAGCACGGCTGGGCCAAAGCCTCGGCGGGCGGCTATACCCCACCGAGGGATGAGGACGGTGTTCTCGCTGTTGATGCCGAGGGCCGGGTCTCGGTCACCAAGGACGGTGTGGTGTCGGTCTTCAACGTCGACGGCACCCTGTCCGCGGTATCGAAGGTGGCCGACAGCAAGAAGCCTGCCTCTCTGCAGTACCGGTATGCCGGGAATCCGGCGCGGTTGACCGAGATCAAGGACCCGGTGTCGGATCGCGCGCACACCCTGTACTACAACACCGACAACAGCAACAACTGTTACGGCGGAACAGCTTTGCCGCCGGGCGCAAACTCGGCACCGGCGCAGAAGCTGTGCCGGATCAAGTACTGGGACGGCACCGAAACCCGTTTGTGGTACATCGTCGGTGCCCTGGGCCGGATCGAGAACCCGGGTTCGGAAATCCGGGACTACAGCTACCTGAACCTGATCAACGCCAAACGCGATTTCGACGAGGCGGGTAACAACACCGAGAAAAAGCAGAAGGCCATGGACGCTGTCGGGTCGCTGGACGAGGTCCGGGACAGCTTGGCGGTGGACTGGCGGGCCACACAGGGGGCCTACAACTCGAACGCCGAACGGTATCTGATCGAATACGACGAGTTTCGAGACGACCCCGAAATACCCCGGCCCCCGCATTCCCGGGCGATCAAGCTCACCGCCCCTAAATCAGACGGCGCAGACACGGGCTTCCGACTCGTCCACGGCTACCAATACAACACCACAGGCAAGTCTGCACTGAGCCTTTTTCATCCTTGTCGGGCAGTCCGGATTTCGCGATCCTGTAGCACGTGGATGGCCTTGACCAGCTGTCCGGCTTTGTCGGGGCAGCAGCGGAGTTTCCGCAGCACCCGCCAGCTCTTGAGCTGGGCGTTGGCTCGTTCGCCGCAGCCGCGTAGTCGTGCGTGCGCGCGGTTGGCGGCCTTCTGGGATTCCGGCTTGTTCTTACCCTTGTACGGGGTCAGCAGCGCGGTAGCGCCTTGATATCCCTTGTCCGCCAAGGTGATCCAGCCAGCGGCCTCGAGTTCGTGGCAGATCCGCCAGATCCAGGCCGCCTTCAGATCGTGCACGCTGCCGGGCAACGCGCCCGATACCCACGCGATGTCACCGTCAGGTGTCGCGATCACCTGCACGTTCATGCCGTGGTGGCGGTGTTTGCCCGAGTAGAACGGCCGATCCGCGGCCACTCGGTCGATAGCGATCAGCGTGCCATCCAGGATCAGGTAGGCATGTCCGTCAGTCCTGGCTTGCCGCAACGCCTTCCGCAGACCCACAGCACGCCCGGCCAGCAGTTCCACGGTTTCCTCGACATACCGCCACGCCGTCGTAGTCGACACCCCGAACCCGGCTCCCAGATCACCGAAAGTTTCGCCTTTACGCAGGTAAGCCAGCACCAGCAACGCCTGCCGGCCCGGGTTCAACCGCCGCCACACCGACCCGATCGCGCCACGGTGTCGCCGGATCACCCCGGCCACGTAGTCGAGGGTCTGACGTGACAACGGCAGCGCGGCACGGTAGAAAAGCATCGAAGCCCTTGGTGTTCGGAGGTTGCGGTAAACAACCGATCTACCAGGGGCTTCGCCATACGTCCAGTCGAACTACCTTGCAGGGCAACAGATCCCGCAGTCCCGCATCAAGCAGGATGAAAAAGGCTCACTGCTCAATGTCAGCGGCATCGACAAATGGGGTGTCCGCAAGGTGACTTGGGACGATGCAGGTCGTCAACTCACCTCAACAGATGGTGTCGGCGACACTGTCCGCACCGAATGGAACGCCAAAGACAAACAGACGGCCAAGGTCGACACGACTGGTCGGCGCTCGACGGTGATCTATGACCATGCCGATCGCCCGACGGACCAGTACGGTCCGGCCCCCGGTGATTGTTTCAACGGGCAATTGCCCAAGCCCGAGTGTGCGCAGACCATGCCGCACGTCAGCAAGGGGTTTGACGAGAATCTGGTCGGGTTGGAGTCCGCGTTCTACGACAACCGGTTCTTGTCAGGTGTCCCGAAGGAGTGGGGCACCGGTGTCGGCAGCCCCGACGGCAGCCTGAAACGTAGCTGGGGTTCGACGCCGCCGGTGGCGAACAGTGATGGCTGGTCGGGTCGGTTCATGGGTGAGGTCAAGTTCCCCGCGACCGGTGAGTACAAGCTCGGATTCACCGTGGTCGACGGTGTCCGGTTGTGGATCGATGACGTGTTGATCGTGGACAGCTGGACCGACAAAGCCGCCACCGCTACCGTTCCCGGCACCTACACCAACACCACCCCCGGTGGTTGGCATCGAGTCCGGGTCGACTACTACAACCGCAGCGGCACCGCCGGTGCACTCGATTTCACCTGGACACCACCGGGTTCCGGCAGTGCGGTGACTGTGCCGGGCCAGAACCTGCAGCCCCGCTACGGACTCGAAACCAACCTGGTCACTGAGAACACCTCCGGTGGTGATGTCGAACGTGCCCCGGCTAAACAGATCACGACCGGATACTCCGACCCGGCCAACGGGATCGACCCGGTCTTCGGGCTGGCGGTCTCCAAGACCGGTGACCCGGGCGGGATCAATCTGACCAGCCGGACAGTGTTCGAGCGGCCCGGCCAAGGGTTCCTGCGCCAACTCACTGCAGTGTTGCCTGCCGGTGACCTCACCAATCCCGACAAACATGGTGCCTCCACCTACTACGGGGACAACGAAACCCGCGCGAACCCGTGTGATTCGAAGTCCGCAGCCGTCAGCCAAGGAGGCAGGGTCAAACTTGTCCTCGGGGCAAAGGACGCGGACGGGTCGGCCAACATCGTCGAGACGGTGTACAACGCCGCAGGACGTATCTCCGCCATGCGCACCAACAACGAGCCATGGTCGTGCCGCAGCTATGACGCCCGCGGCCGGATTGTCAAAACGTTGTACCCCGCGATGGGCGACCAGCCAGTTCGCAGCAGCGCTTACGACTACGCAGTCGGTGGTGACCCGCTAAAACTCAAGATCAGCGACGACAACGGATCATCCACCAAAGTGGTCGACCTGCTCGGCCGGACAGTGTCCTACACCGACCCCAATGACGTCACCACCACGGTCGGATACGACCGCGCAGGGCGTAAGGCCAGTGAGACCACCAAGGTCAAGGGTGTCGCCTCGACCCTGAACTATTCCTGGGACGACGCGTTTCGCCTGACGCGCCTGGATCTGGACGGGACCGCTGTCGCCACCCCCGGCTATAACGCAGGGATCCTGAAAAGCGTTGCCTACAGCAACAAATCCAACCTCTCGATCACGCATAACGATGTCGGCTCGGCCGCAGCTTATGCCTGGAAGGTACCCGATTCCGTGGTCACCAGTGCGGTGACCCGTTCCCGCGACCAACGCATCACCAACGAAACCATCACCGACTCCACTAACACAGGCACCAACTACGACTACGCCTACACCTACGACGGTGTTGGCCGCCTCGTCGGCGCGACCATGCCGCATCACCAGCTCACCTACACCTTCGCCGGTGACAATGGCTGCGGACCGAACAAGAAGGCGGGGTTGAACACCAACCGTACTGCCTTCACCGACAGCTTCAACGGCGCAGCCCCTGCTACCACCAACTACTGCTACGACGATGCAGACCGGTTGCTGTCCACCAACGGTGCCACTGATCTCTCGTTCACTTACGACAAATACGGCAACGCGATCAAGGTCGGTACCGACACCCTCGGCTACGACTCCACCCGCCGCCACGTAACCAGCAAAACCGCTGCCGGACGCTCGGTCACCTACAGTCGCGACGTCATCGACCGCATCACGATGCGAACGGTCAAAGACAACGACAAACCTGCACAGGTGACCCGTTACGGGTTCACCTCCGACTCCGGTGGCCCCGACTTCGTCCTCGACGGATCCGGCAACCTGCGTCAGCGGTTGCTGAAGCTGCCCGGCGGTGCCCTACTCACCAAGAACTACACCGCCAATAGCAGCAACTGGTCCTACCCCAACATCCACGGCGACATCCTGTTCACCGCCGACGGTGCAGGCACGCGTACCGGCACGCTCCACCTCTACGACCCCTATGGTCAGAACATCGACCCGGCCACCGGCGCTTTCGGCGATATCCCGATCCCGGCCACCGCCGAGGGCGGCATGGACTTCGGATGGCTCGGCCAGCACACTGTCCCCATCGAACACCTTGCCAGCCAGCAAGCTCTCGAAATGGGAGCTCGCACCTACCTACCCACCCTGGGCCGATTCCTGCAAACCGACCCCGTCCCCGGTGGTTCGGCTAACAACTATGACTATGTCAACGGCGACCCGGTGAACTCTCTGGATCTCAGCGGAAGATGCCCAACATGTGCTGCTGCGGTCGCGGTGATTCCCGTGATCGCCGATGCGGCGCTAATATATAGTCCTGGGGTGCAGTTAAAAGATCGTTCGATCGAAGCGCCGAGCGTCAACACCTTTGGGGGCGATGACAAGCCAGCGCCGGCAAGTTCGCCAGCTCCTGAATCGAGAGTGGCGGATGTTCGGCTATTGTCTGGCGCATCGAATATCCCGCGTGGCAGCGAAATATCGAAAACATATTTTGGTGACGGCAGTTATCTCGAGGGTCGCTGGTATGGCTATCATATGCATCTAGACCCTGCAATGTCGCAAACCATACAAGGTGCCACGTGGGTCGGAGTTGGAATTACTGGCCTCGGAGCCCTAGGGCAGAGTGTTCCTGCGATTATTATTGGTGCGATTCTCACAATACAGGCTGGCGCGATTCAAATGGGCTCGAACGCGGATGGTTCGTCGGATGTCTATTCGCTGGGCGGCCTCAACGGGCCTTGGCTTCCGGGGGTATTCTGAAATGAAATGGATACGGTCAGTTTCTATAATGAGATGGATACAGTCAGTTTCTATAGTTATATGCATCGCATTATTGACGGCATCGATCTACTACGCTTTCACGCGAGGTTTGGGTGACGAGACGCAAATTCGCTACGCGCAGGCCTGCGCAGCCGTCGGATTTCTTTACTTCGGTTTGCAGGTGGCGTGGCGGAAATGGGGGCAGCGATGGTGGCGCAATCATCGCGGTGCGCAGTCGTGATGTTGACGACTTCGAGTTCAGGTGCTTGTCGTGTGAGCCAACCCGAGCCCAGAGCTGGGTGCGGCACCATGGATGGGAACGGTTGGAACCCAACTGAACCCGGCGCTACGGTGGAGACATGCATGGACCGGCAGTTCGAATAGGCATTGCTCGAAACTGTCCGAGTGCTAGTTGGTGCGCGACGACGGAAACCTGCCATCGACTCCTAAAGTCGCGGCTTATATCGAGGAACTCCTCCGGCCTGCGTCGGACCGCGACGACAAAGGCGGATTCGGCCCACCGGCCGTCAGTGAAGCCGGACAGGTGGGTGGTCCGGTGTCTCTGATGCACATACTGCGTGGCACTGAGCATCAGATTTCGGACCAGGTCGTCGAGTTGGCAGACGAGTATGGCCTGATCTGCTACGACCCGCAGCGAGGGAGAATGCGCCGCTGAAGCGCAAGCAGTGATGCTCCATGACTGGGGTCGGCGCCTATGGCGTGTCGGCCCCAGGATTGGAAAATCATCACCACAGACCGAAAGTAGGGCGCGGCGGTAACATTGAAATTATGGTTCGATGATCGCAGCAAAGGACTAGGGTGTTGAACCCCGATGACTTCCAGCTATATCTATTACGGTCGATGATGCCGCAGCCTTCATTGCTGGAACCGTCGCTGCGTGCTCGTCGGAAGTCGGAAAGCGAAATGGAGGAGAAGTTCGAGGCTTTTTCGGCGGCGACGCGTTTTCGGACGGGAAGTTCTGGAGTTGTTCGAGATGCGCTGGCGGCGGTTGTTGTGAATGAGACGGTCGACCCTGGAAATGACACAATATCGTATGGATTCGATCTGTGGCCTGACTTCGTCTTTTCGATCGGTTACCGTGAATCTATGCCGTTGATCGCACCGCATGGATTCGTTCGGAGAAAGGATCCTGCGGGCGTCGCGTCGGTAGCTCCTTGGTGTTTTCTCGAGTCTGAAATTGCCGACGTCTTCGACGATATCGAGACGATAGACATGTGGGGCACTACACCAATTACAACGCGCGCCATTCGGAAGCCGGGCAACGTCGGTTCCTTCGGTTCGGGTGGCGCCTTCTGCAGGAGATTTCGTCGTTGGATGAGCCGCCATCCAACGAAGTCTGAGTTGATGATGTGACTCGAACACGTCCGAACTCATAACCCAGCGGTCGTAGATTCAGATCCTGTGTCCGCGCTACAAAGAAGACGGCTCAGAGCACACAGCTCCGGGCCGTTTTCATTAGCTCGGCGGTGGGTCCTTGATGCGGCGTTGTCAGGAGGCGCCCCGCACCGTATCGATGCGCGGCTGAACTCCAGAAATAGTGCTAGTTTCATTAGTACCATGCTGTGGCATATTGATCAGGCCTCCCGGGCGTCGCTGCAAGACCAGATCGCGGCGTGCGTCCGACGTGCGGTCATCACGGGGGAACTGGTGGTCAACGAACAGCTCCCGCCTGCAACGGAATTGGCGCAGGCGCTGGCTGTCGATCGCAATACCGTGCTCGCCGCGTATCGGCGCCTGCGGGAGGAGGGGGTCGTGGACTTCCGGCGCGGGCGTGGCGTCCGAGTCACCGCGGCTGCTCCTACTACAGCGCCGGTGGAGCAGGCCGTGCACCAGCTGATCGAGTCTGCACGTGCAAATGGTTACGGCAAGGCCGAGGTGCTCGGCTTGATTGAGGAGTTGATGTGATGCCCGCTGCGATGGTCTACACCTGCCGAGCCACCAATTGGCCGGTGTTGTGGATCGACATCTTCGGTGTGGTCCTCGCGACCTACCTCGGTTTGGTGTCATATTCTGTGGTGCTGAGGTTCCTGTTCACGGCGCTCATGATCATCGCGCTAGTGAAGGCGATAGTGGAGGCCAGTCAACGTGTCAGCGCGGGGCCTGATGGCCTGACGGTGAATCTCGGTGCCTTCGGTTTCCCTCGCGTTACCGTCGCCCGCGCGAACATTGCCCGCGCCGAGATCGTCGATTTGCCGGTCACGCTTCGGAGTCGTTGGGGTACCTACTGGACCCGAAAACGCGAATGGTTCCTGACCCCGAACATGGGACCTGCGCTGCGTTTGACCTTGGCCAGCGGTCGAATGGTCACCGTCTCGATGCCGGAACCCGCGGCCGCACTGGCGGCGATGGGCATAATCACTACCGATCGCTGGGGATGAGTCGGTAGCCGGTTTCGTCGTTGACTACGAGACCTGTTGTGGGGGAGGGGAAGTGGGTGCCGAGGAGGAGGGTTTCGGTGCCTGCGAGGGAGTGGAGTAGGGCGCGGCGGGTGGATTCGGCTTGGTGGGGGTTGATGTCGACGCAGCTGCCGATGGTGGGGTGGGCGAATTGGATCGGGTGGTGGATGCAGTCGCCGGTGATCAGGGCGGAGTGGCCGAGTTGGACGGCGAGGTGGCCGGGGGTGTGTCCGGGGGTGGGGAGTAGGCGTAGGCCGGGGGAGACGTCGAGTCCTGAGTCGGGGATTTCGAGGATGTCGAGGAGGCCGGCGTCGTTGATGGGGTGGATTGAGTCGTCGAACATCTGCTGTCGCGGCTCGTCCATGTCGTAGTCGGCCCAGAAGGACCATTCGGTGCGTGAGGTGAGGTAGCGGGCGTTGGGGAACGTGGGGCTCCAGCTTCCGTTGTGCCAGTGGGTGTTCCAGCCGACGTGGTCGGTGTGCAGGTGGGTGAGTACGACGAGATCGATGGACTCGGGTGGGAATCCGGCCGCGGCGAGACGCTGTAGGTAGTCGGTGTCGAGGTTGTTCCAGGCGGGGTTCGCGCGCGTTTTGCCGTTGCCGATGCCAGTGTCGACGAGTACGCGCAATCCATCGATCGTTGCGGCGAAGGTGTGGCTGTCCAGGTTCAGCGTGCCGTCTGTGTCGGCGAAATCTGGTTGCAGCCAACGTTGTTCGGTGACCAGTTCGGGGGTGGCCGCAGGGAGTAGCCAGGCTCCGGTGTGTGGTGGCAGGGCGATCTCGTCGATGCGGTGGATGGTGAGGTTGCCGACGGTCCAGGACTGGGATGCGGGCATGGGGTTCCTCCGACTGACGGTAAAAGCAATTGGTTTGCGTTAAGTGACGGTAACTCCTACTGTGACGTTAACGCAAACCATTCGCGTTTAACGATCGATGGAAGGTCCCATGTCGACACACCCACTCACCGGGCCCGAGGCGGCGCGCTGGACTGCACGCGCGGGCCTGGTGCTGCCGCTCGAGCGGCACGCCGGTCTGGCAGCCACCGCCGAGCACATCCACTCTGTCGTCGCGGTTTTGCGGGAGCTCGATTTCGCGGACACCCCGCCCGCTGCCGTCTACCGCGCGAAGGAAGACCACGATGAAACCGTATGAGCTGACGGCATCCGCGGCATCGGCGGCGATCCATGCCAAGGAGATCTCGCCCGTCGAATTGGTCGATTCGGTACTCGGCCGCATAGATCAGGTGCAGTCACGGTTGGGCGCCTATGTCACGGTGACTGCGGATCGAGCCCGGCGCGCAGCACACGAAGCGGAAACCGAGATTGCCGCCGGACGTTCGCGAGGTCCGCTGCACGGAATCCCCATGGGATTGAAGGATTTGATCGATGTCGCGGGTATCGGGACCACGGCCAGTTCGCGCGTTCGGTCCACCCACCGCGCCGAAGCCGACAGCGCTGTCGCCGCGAACCTGAGCGCCGCCGGAGCCGTCTTGCTCGGTAAGACGCACACCCACGAATTCGCCTACGGTCTGATCACCCCGCAAACACGTAACGCCCGCAACCCAACTCGGGTCGCGGGTGGATCCAGTGGCGGATCCGCCGTAGCCGTTGCGGCGGGGGCGGCAACCTTTGCGGTGGGCACCGACACCGGCGGTTCGATTCGGGTACCGGCGGCACTCAACGGCGTCGTCGGACTCAAACCGACCTATGGCCGGATCTCCCGCCACGGCGTCGTCCCGCTGTCGTGGTCGCTGGACCACATCGGTCCAATCACCCGCACAGTCGCCGACGCCGCCCTGGTGCTGACCGCGCTGACTGGATACGACCCTCGCGATCCAGCTTCGGTCCCGACGCCCGCCGAAGACCTGACCCCGCCCGATCTGACCCGAGTGCGAATTGGCATACCGACCAACTACTACTTCGACCACGTCGACCCCGAGACAACGGCCGCGGTCTGGCGAGCCATCGATCACCTGCGCGACCTCGGTGCCCAACTCGTCGACGTCGAAATCCCGATGACCCGCTACATCCACGCCACCCAGTGGGGCCTGATGGTTCCGGAAGCCAGTTCCTACCACGAGCAAACCCTCCGCACGTCCGGCGAGCAGTACGGCGATGATGTGCGCGTCCTCTTGGAGGCCGGTGAGCTGCTGTCGGCAGGGGATTACCTACGCGCTCAACGTGCCCGAACCATGATGCGCAGCGCATGGGCCGACGTGCTCGCGAACGTGGATGTGATTGCGGCACCGTCGGTTCCGATCACTGCGGTACGGGTCGGTCAACAAACCGTGACCTGGCCCGACGGCACATCCGAGGCAATCGCCGACGCCTACGTGCGACTCGCCGCCCCGGCCAACATCACCGGAATCCCCGCGCTGTCACTACCGGTCGGCCGTGACCGAATGGGTCTCCCGATCGGCATGCAACTACTCGGCCATCCCTTCGGCGAAGCCGCCCTGCTCCGAGTCGGGCAGGCCTACGAACAGACCGCGTCTCCGCAGCTCGACGACCCCCTCGACGCGATTAAGGTGACGGGATGAGTCGCAAGCCGATGGTTCGTCCCGGAGGGCGAAGCACTCGCGTCCAACAGGCGGTCCACACGGCCACGCAAGAGTTGATGGCCGAGGTCGGTCGCGACGCGCTCACCGTTCCGTTGATCGCCACCCGCGCCGGAGTCACCCCGTCGACGATCTACCGCCGCTGGGGTGACCTGCGCGAATTGCTCTCCGACGTCGCGGTCGAACGACTCCGGCCGGAAACCGAACCGGAAGACCACGGCACCCTGGCCGCCGACCTGGCCGCCTGGGCCGAGCAATTCCTCGATGAAATGAACTCACCCCCCGGCCGCGCCTACACCCGCGACGCCCTGCTCGGCGACCCCGATGGCACGAACGCCGGACAGTGCTCGGACTACGCCGCGGAGCAGATCGGCATCATCGTGGCCCGCGCCGATCGCCGCGGCGAATCCACACCCGATGTCGAAGTCATTCTCGACCGTGTGGTCGCTCCGATGATGTACCGCATACTCTTTCGCCCCGACGGTCTGAGTGCCGACTACGCTCACCGCCTCGTCGACGACCTGTTCGCCGCACACATCGGATAGCAATCACGACCGCCGCGGCAATCCGCTCTCCAGGAGGCCGAAAGCGGTCTCGGCGTGCGCGACGGCCGTCTGGTAGATCTCGTCGGCACTCTGTCCGGACCGTATCGCCTGGGCATTGTGGTACGTGAGGATTCGCTGCGCGCTGAAGACTTGCGCCGCAACAAGATGCGCGGTGAATTCGTCGCTCGGTCGGACGGTGCTGCGCAACGCGTCGGCGAGATCTTGCTCTTGGGCGACCATGCAGCACATTGATCACGACCAGGTCGAGCCCGAGATTCGCGTCGAACGCGACTACCTGGGCGCCTGCCAGGCGGAGCTCGTTCGTCTCCGAGAAGTGGCCGTCGCGGCGCTCGCCACGGGTGTGGGCGAGGGCGATGTCTTCGACAAGGTCCAGAACTTCGCGGCGCGCCAGTTCCACAAGAGGGAGATCAAGGAGCTCTCCGGCCTCGACGACGTGCCGTTGTTCTTCGGACGCCTGGACTTCCCACTCGGCGACGTCTACGACGAGATCCGAGATGTCGGTGCACCTTCGGCCGCGCCGGACAGTGATCGCGTCTACATCGGACGCCGCGGCGTCAGTGACGAGGCGGGCGAGCTCATGGTCATCGACTGGCGTGCCCCGCTGTCGCGTGCCTTTTACGAAGCGAGCCAACAGGATCCGATGAAGGTCCGAGTTCGCCGCCGGTTCGGCTTCGACCACAACGGCGAGCTGTCCGCCTTCGAAGACGAATCGCTCGACCGGCGATTCGCGCAGGCAGGCGGCAGCGATCTGCTGGCCGCGGAGATCGAACGGCCGCGCAAGGGGCCGATGCGCGACATCGTGGCCACGATCCAGCCCGAACAGATGAGCCTGGTGCGCTCGCCGGTGGAGCGCACGTTGTGCGTGCAGGGTGCGCCCGGCACCGGAAAGACCGCTGTCGGCCTGCATCGTCTGGCGTACCTGCTGTTCACCGAGCGGGAACGGTTGCAGCGCGAGGGTGGGGTCGCCGTGATCGGCCCCAACCGCGCCTTCCTCGCCTATGTGCGCAACGTACTGCCCGCCCTCGGCGAAGTAGAGGTCTTGCAAACCACCATCGATGAGCTCACGAACTCGGGCATCACCGTTACGCGTGCCGAAGAACCGCGGACAGAGCGGATCAAAGGTGACGCCCGGATGGCGGAAGTTGTTCGGCGCCAACTGTGGTCACGAATCCGGCCCTTCGACGAGACGGTGCATGTCAAGCATCTCCAACGCACCTGGCACCTGTATCCCGAAGAGGTCGCCGACGAACTCGACGAGGTGCGCGACCGCGGCACCGACTACAGCAGCGGTATCGAGTTGCTCGCTCAGCGCCTGGCCCTGCTCGTGCTGCGTCAGATGGAGCGGGCCGGGCATCCGGGCAGCACCGCCACCCTGCGTCAGCTACGTCGAAACACCGCCATTGTCCGCGCCGTCCAGCAGATGTGGCCCGAGACCGATTCTGCGCGAATAGTTTTCGATCTCCTGACCGATAGCGACTACCTTGCCCGTGCGGCGGACGGCATCCTCTCCACCGATGAGCAACACGCCATCCTGTGCACACCACGTCCGCGCAGCCTGAAGGCAATGAGCTGGACCAGTGCCGATCTAGCGCTGATCGACGAGGCCTCGGCCATGATCGAGCGCCCCGCGAAACTCGGCCACATCGTGGTCGACGAAGCCCAGGACCTCAGCCCGATGCAGATCCGAGCGATCGGCCGCCGCGTTGCGGGCTCCTGCACCGTCCTCGGCGACTTGGCCCAAGCCACCAGCCTTTCGGCTGTCGAAGACTGGACCGCCGTCCTCACCCACCTCGGCAGACCGGACGGCCAGATCGAGGAACTGACCCGCGGCTACCGCGTCCCCGCACAGGTCATCGACTACGCCGCCCGCCTACTGCCACACATCGCCCCCGAACTACGCGGCCCGGCATCGTATCGACAGTCCGCCGACGCCCTCCAGACCAGCAGAACAGCACCGGACGAGATGACCGAGACGGTCGTCGCGGCATGCACCACCGCGCTGGCCGACGAAGGTTCTGTCGGACTGATCGCCGCCGACCGTGATATCCCGGAACTACATAAAGTCCTCTCCGGCAGCGGGTTACGACACGTCATCCTTGGCACCGACGAAACAAGCAGCGACTCCGCCCGGTTGAGCCTCGTCCCGGTCACCCTCGCCAAAGGCCTCGAGTTCGACACCGTCCTGGTCATCGAACCAACCCGTATCGTCGACGCCGAACAGCGTGGCCTGCGCCGCCTCTACGTCGCCCTCACCCGAGCCGTCAGCAACCTCCGCATCATCCACGCCGACGCCCTACCGGGACCACTGGCACAAGAACCTGCAATGAGCGCTTGACGTCCTTCGATAGCGGGAAGGACTCAAATCTGTTGGTGTGCTCCGTCATTGACCGGATTGGCGGGGGACACCGGCAGTTCGCGAAGGCGGGGGATAGGCGACGGTAGAAGGCACAGGAATGCGGTGAGCGCGCCGATTACGGCTGCCCACAGGGTGGGCCGCAGGCCGATGGTGGTGGCCAAGGCGCCGCCCGCGAGGGATCCGAGGGGGCGGACACCGTAGTTGATGGTGCGGTATGCGCCGAAGACGCGGGAGCGCAGGGGATTCGGGGTGATGGCGGTGAAGGTGGAGGATGCGGCGATGTCGAGCCACATCACGCCGACACCGGAACCGAATTCGGCCGCGGTGAGTAGGCCGAGGACGACGGGATCGGAGCCATGGGCGGCCGGAATCAGCAGCATGGGGGCGGGAAAGGCGATGCAGCCGACAAGGAAGGTCGGGCCGACACCGATCTTTCTGGCGAGCGGCCCGGCAGTGAACGCGCCGAGCAACCCGCCGACCGCACCCGCACCCAAAACCATGCCGAGCACACCGGGTTCGAGGTGCAGGGTGTTGATGGCATAGAGCATGAACTCCGCGGCCACCATCAAGGTGAAGAAGTTGACAATGGCGGTGGCGGCGAGTGCGGCGCGCATGATGGGCGAGCGTGCGATGAACCGGCCGCCCTCGGCAAGCTGGCCTCGAACCGCCTGCTGCGCAGGCGGTTCCGTAGGTGCGATTCGGGACAAGGTGAAGGCGGAGACGGCGAACGAGACCGCGTCGGCAAGCAGGGCGAACGGCGCTGACAGAACCTGCACGAGCAAGCCGCCGATGCTCGGACCGGAAATCGCTGACATGGCCCGGCTACTGCCGAGTAGCGAGTTGCCCGCTATATACCGTTGCGGCGAAACAAGAGCGGGAAACAGGGCCGCGTTGCTGACGTCGAAGAGAACAGCGAGCGTGCCCGCCGCGAAGGTGACGAGGTAGAGCTGGACGAGGGTCAGTCCACCGCAGAGATAGGTCAGCGGGATGCTGGCAATGAGTATGAGGCGCCCGAGATCTGCCGCGATCATCACCCGGCGCCGATGAGCGCGGCGATCCGCCCAGACCCCGGCATGCAATCCGAATAGCAAGTGCGGCAACCAGAGTGCCGCCATGAGATAACCCATCTGTGCGGCGTCGGCATGCACGACAACAACCGCGACCAATGGAATCACGAAGAGTGAGACCTGATCGCCGAGGGCGGATGCGGTCTGGCCGGTCCAGTAACGGCGGAAGGTCACATCCCGCAGAAGCTCAGGTAGCCAGGAGGGAGTAGCGGCCACGGTACTCAGCCCCGGTGGCTGTCCCTGCCTGCGGCGTCCACGGGGAACGCCAACTGCAGCAGGCTAACCGGACGCGACTGCGCGGGACGCTTACTCGCGTCGTCGAGCCGCTCCAGATACGGCTGTACCAACTCTTGGAACTTGTCGCCGAGCTCCCGCAACTCCGCCACTGTCAAGTGCAACACCGTGTCGCCGAACCGAGCAGCTTCCTGCCACGCGGCCGGTTCCTCGGCGCGGGTCTGAACCCAGCGCGCCATGAGCTCGAAATACCGCTCTGCGACGGCCAATTCGAGTGCCTCCGTGGCGGCTGCCGCCGCCGGATCCGCACTGCTGGTGTCCCAGCTGGTGAACATCGCGGTCGCGCGCCACGGCTTCTCCCGCCCACGACCACCCCCGGCCTCCTCCACCAACCCATACTTCGCGAGCTGGCGCAGGTGAAAGGAGCAACTGGCAACACTTTCGCCGATGGCGTCCGCGGCCTGAGTGGCGGTCATAGGACCTTCGCGACGCAATAAGCCCACCAAGGCAAGTCGCGTCGGATGCGCGTAAGCGCGTAGCGCGCGCGGGTCGGTCAGCTGGATGGAGCGGGGCGAATGCTGGTCAGCCACCATCTAAAGATATCTTTAGAAAGACTTCTTTACAAGGCATCGCACGCGCCCGATACTGCGCTGTTCGCGCCAAAGCAGTGACCGCAGCGCTCGATTCGGCGACTGTCTCCGCCCGGCTCGGTCCTAGTCGATAGTGATGCAGCCCACATATGGTGGCGGCATGCGCGCCCCCTATCGTTTCGCGCTTCGGATGCTGTTGGCGGTATCCGCGGCC
Organism: Nocardia sp. CA-128927; assembly: GCF_050955855.1. NCBI lineage: Bacteria > Bacillati > Actinomycetota > Actinomycetes > Mycobacteriales > Nocardiaceae > Nocardia > Nocardia sp. CA-128927. Next base: position 4,159,873 of record NZ_CP192087.1, read on the forward strand.
CTGTTCATGGCAACGCCGTATTCTCCTGTGGCACATGCAAATCCGGATGCCGGTGCGGATGGTGCGACGTGGGCCGCGACTTACACTGCGTCACCTCGTTATCCGAACGTGCACATCGACTGGGACGTGCCCATCACGATGAGTGATGGAACGGTGTTGAAAGCCAACATCTATCGTCCCGCCGACGCGGCGGGCGCACCGATCGCCGAGCCGACGCCGACCATTCTCAACCTCACGCCGTACACCAAACTGGTGTGGAACGTGCTGGATTCGGCGATGGCAGTACCGGTGCTGGGCGACGCGCTGTTGCAGCTATTCCGTGACTTCGACCTCACCGGAACGCCTTTCGACGGCATCACCGACATCACCAAGGCGTGGGGCACCGGCCTGCCACGGAACCTGACCGTCGACCGCAACCTGATCAAGTCCGGCTACACCCAGGTGGTCGTCGACGTGCGCGGCACCGGATTCTCTCAGGGGGTGATGGAGTTCTTCGGCGCGCGCGAGCAGCAGGACACCGTCGAGGTGATCGACTGGACCACCAATCAGCCCTGGTCCACCGGCGATATCGGGATGAGCGGCGTCTCCTACTCCGCGGTCAATCAGATCCAGGCCGCCGACAAGCAGCCTCCCGCGCTGAAGGCGATCTTTCCGGTGGTGCCGGGCAGTGATCTGTTGCGGGACATCCTCGCACCGGGTGGCGCGTTGCAGATCGGTTTCGTGCCCGCGTGGCTGGTCGGCGTCAACGGCACCAAGCTGCTGCCGGACCTGCTGTCCGCCGCGCAGGGACGCTTCGACTGGAAGTGGTTGGCGGACCGCGTCTCCAGTCCGATGACGTTCTTCGACCTGCTGTTCGCCGCACTGACCGTGCCCGATGTCGACCAGCTACCCGACTCCGTGCGCGCGTTGTTCAACGAACACGGTCCGCTGCGCGACGGCATGCTGTCGCACCCGGAACGGATCCGCACGCCAACCTTTGTCGTCGGCGGTTGGCACGATGTGTTCACCAACACCGAACCCGTTATCTACCAACAGATCCAGCTGCCTCCGGGGCAGAAGCAGTTGCTGATGGACAACGCCTACCACATCAACGTCGGCGCGGATTTCGGTGAACCGGGCTTCCCGCCCCGACTAGACGTATTGCAGCGGGCGTGGTTCGACAAGTGGCTCAAGGGCATCGACAACGGCATCGACGGCTACGGGCCGGTCACCAGCAAGCAGATCGGCGGCGGCTGGACCAGCACCGACCAGTTCCCGCGCGCCGGCGTCGAATACCAGCCCATGTGCCTCAGCGCCGCACCAAGCGGTACCAGCAACACCAGCGTGCACGACGGAAGCCTCACCGCCGCCGACGATTTCATCCCGGGACGGCTGACCGTCGCACCGGGCGTGACGAGTATCTGCTCCAACGACACCGCTGTGGTGACCGCCGGTGCGGCTTCGATCCTGTCCGGCTGCGCGAAAGACGCACGGCCCCATGAACTCAACGGATTGACCTTCACCAGCGCACCGGTCGGCGCACCGACGCTGATCTCCGGCCCAGTCAACGTTCACCTCAACACCGTGCTCGACGCGATCGACGGCTACTGGACCGCCACCGTCAACGATGTCGCTCCCGACGGCCGATCGACGGTGCTGGCCACCGGCCAACTCGTTGCCTCGCTACGCGCCATCGACCCCGACAAGAGCGCGCGCTCCTCGAACGGCGACCTGACCGCCCCCTATCTACAGCTGACCCTCGGCAGCCGCCAGCCGATCCTCCCCGGCGCGCCGACCACCCTCGACATCGGCCTCACCCCGACCGATGCCGTCCTGCAACCCGGCCACCGGCTGCGAGTGGACGTCTTCGCGGGCAACCTCCCGAAAGGACTGCCACTGCTGCCGATGCTGGTCGACAGTCAGCTCAAACCGCAGCATTTACAGCTCGACTCGAACGAACCGAGCTTCGTGAATGTGCCGATCGGCGGCCGCCCGGCCTGGTGATCCGCACCGCGACTCTCGCGAAGTGGTCGACCACCGAGGAAGATGTCGGTGCCCGGTGCGAGACTTCGGGACATGCGATGGGCGGTGGCGGAGACGGGTGATGGGGGTGCGCGCCTCTGTCCGCTCGATCAGGACGGTCGGCCCGCGGGGCCGGTGATATGCGAGCCCTCGCTGGCCGAGGCGGTGCGCGCGCGGCCGGAGGTCGAGCGGTGGGTCTGGCGATCCACGGCGGAGATCTACCGACCCTTGCTGGCGGCGGGCGTGCGGGTCGAGCGCTGCTACGACGTGCAGGCCGCCGAAGCCCTGCTGATCGGGCACGAGGAGGGACAGTCCGGCCAGGCCCGTTCGCTGGCGGCGGCCTGGGCGCGACTGCACAACCTGCCCGTCCCAGCGGACGCGCCCGCACGCGCCGCCGAGACCCAGCCGTCGCTGTTCGAGTCGGGCCCGGTGCCGCTGCCACCCGGCACAGACGAATTCACTGCCCTGCTGGAGGTCTACGCGGGACAGATAGCCCGTACCGCGAAAGCCGAACATCCGGAGCGAATGCGGTTGCTGGTTGCCGCCGAATCGGCGGGCATGCTGGTGGCCACCGAGATGTCCCGAGCCGGAATCCCTTGGCGCGCAGACGTGCACCGCGAGTTGCTGGACAAGCTGCTCGGCGAGCGCTTTCCGGGCGGGCTGGAACCGCGCCGAATGGCGGAGTTGGCCGACGAGGTATCGCGTGCCTTCGGTGGCGTACGGGTTCGACCAGACCTGCCCAACGACATCATCAAAGCCTTCGCCCGCGCCGGATTCTTGTTGTCCTCCACCCGGAAATGGGAGCTACAGCAGATCGATCACCCCGCGGTCGCGCCACTGCTGGAATACAAATCGCTCTACCGTCTGCACACCGCCAACGGCTGGTCCTGGCTCGAACAGTGGGTGCACGACGGTCGCTTCCGTCCCGAATACCTGCCCGGCGGAACGGTTTCCGGCCGCTGGACCACCAACGGCGGTGGGGCCCTGCAGATCCCGAAGGTGATCCGGCAAGCGATCCGCGCCGACCCCGGCTGGTCCCTGGTGGTCGCCGACGCTGATCAGATGGAGCCGCGAGTACTTGCCGCGGTCTCTCGCGACCCGGGGCTGATGGAAGTGGCCGGTCGCGGCGAAGACCTGTACGCGGATCTGGCCGCACGCGCCTTCGGCGGCGATCGCGCCCAGGCCAAACTCGCGCTGCTGGGCGCCATTTACGGCCAGACCTCCGGCGATGCCCTGACCCACATGGCCGAACTCCGCCGCCGCTATCCCACGGCGATGGCCTATGTCGACGACGCGGCACGCGCCGGCGAGCAGGGTCGGCTGGTGCGCACCTGGTTGGGTCGCACCTGCCCACCGGCCTCCGTCACCTCGCCCGAGCAGGCGGACCTGGCCCAAGAGCAGGTCAACGGGTACGGCAGCAACGCCGCGGCGCGCGCCCGCGGCCGCTTCACCCGCAACTTTGTTGTACAGGGCAGCGCCGCCGACTGGGCCCTGCTCGTGCTGGCAGGCCTGCGTCATGCCATGACCCATGCCGGTCTCCGCGCCGAGCTGGTCTTCTTCCAGCACGACGAAGTGATCGTGCACTGCCCGGCGGAGGAGGCCGCGAAGGTCGCCGAGATGATCACCACCGCGGGGGACACCGCGGGCCGGATCACCTTCGGCCCGACACCGGTGCGATTCCCGTTCACGACAGCCGTGGTCGAGTGCTACTGGGACGCCAAGTAAGGGCTACTCGCCGGTGCTTGGGAAGGTAGTCTCGCCTGCTCGCGCGGGGTCGAGGCACCCCGATTGGGTTGACCGTGCCGCACCGGCATAGTTTTGAATGGAAGAGCTATCGGCGCGGTCTCCGGCCGGCAGCTTCGATTCCTGAGGAGGCAGTCGTGGCGTGGAGCACCCGTCAGCTCGCGGAACTCGCGGGCACGAGCGTGCGGGCGGTGCGGCACTATCACCAGGTCGGGTTGCTGGACGAGCCCGAGCGACGGTCCAACGGCTACAAGAGTTACGGCGTCGCGCATCTGGTGCGCCTGCTGCGGATCAAACGGCTCACCGATCTGGGGTTCTCGCTGGCCCAGATCGCCGAGATGGGTGCGGCCGACGAACATCCCGAACAGGCGCTACGCACCTTGGACGCCGAGCTCGCCGCGAGTATCGAACGGCTGCAACGGATTCGGGTCGAGCTCGCACTGACCATCCGGCACGCTGCCCCGACCGACCTGCCGCCGGAACTGGCCGAGGCCGCCGCGCGCGCGGACCTCTCCGACGCCGACCGCGCGTTCATCGTCGTGCTGGCCCGCGTGCTCGGCCCCTCAGGCATCGACGCCTACATCAAGATGCTGCAGGCCTACAATGCGGAACCCGAAACCATCGAGTTCGACCAGCTCCCTGCGGACGCCGACGAGCAGACCCGCCGCGACCTGGCCGAACGTATGGGGCCACAGGTCCGGGCCATGCTCGCCGGGCATCCTGATCTGCTGAATGCCTACGCCGACGCCCCCCGTGGCGCCCACTTCGCTTGGGAGACAGTCGACGTGGCCATGAACGACCTCTACAACGCCGCCCAGATCGACGTGCTGGCCCGCATCGGAAACGAAGTGGAGGCGTCGCCAGAGCTCGGGTGAACCTGCGCGATCACCTAACTGGGGGCAAAGTCGCTGACCTAGCCGCCCTCGAGCGGAGGCGGCTGTGGCTGTTTTCTAAGCCCCGAACCAGTGCGAGAGCGCCTCGCGCAGCGTGGCTGCGGCGGTGTCGGCGGGTTCGTCGATCGTTGCGGCCCAAGCGATGTGGGCGTCCGGGCGGATCAACAGCGCGTCGGCCGGTCGGTCACCGGTTTTCGCCGTGCGGATATCGACGCGATCCTGCCAGTCTCCGGCGATCTCACGAAGATCCGGACGATCGGCGAGGACGAGCAGCACGGGCCGTGCGTCGTGCATGAGCTCGGCGACGCTGGTGACGCCCTCGTCGGTGTGCAAGGTGAGATCGGGCGCGAAAGTCCCGGGCAAGGCGTGCCGGTCGGAGCCGGGCATCGGATACCGGATATCGGCATGGCCGACAAGGGCTCCCATCCGGCGCAGCGCGGGCTCGTCGGTGACCAGTTCCTGGAAGACCTGGTGAAGCGCCTCGCCCGGCAGGTCGATTCCGCGCCGTAGGGCCACCTGCGCCCGTGTCTGCAACGTTGCCCGCGCGCCCGCGAAGTGCCGTTCGTCGTGGTAGGTATCCAGCAGCCCCTCCGGCGCCCAACCGTTGATCTCGGCGCCGAGCTTCCAGGCAAGGTTGACGGTGTCGAGCATGCCGACATTGAGCGCCGTTCCGGTGGCGGGGAACAGATGGGCCGCGTCACCGGCCAACATGATCCGGCCGTCGCGGTACCGTTCGATCTGCCGATCCTTGAAGGTGTAGCGCGACAGTCGAATCGGTTCGCCCAGCGGCAGCTCCGCGCCGAGCACCCGGCGCGCGCTGGCCGCCAACTCGGTCAGGGTCAGCGGCTCGTCGTCGTCGTATTCGACGGACTCGTCCTCGGTGGTCTGCAGCGACCACATCCCGTCGATGACCGCGAACGCGAACACACCGTTGTCTGTTCGGGTGAAACCCGCAACGATTCGACCCAGCCCGGGAACTTCGATGTCGCCGTTGTCGAGCACAGTCACCGAATCGGGCACGGTGACCTGGGCGAGCCTGTTGACCTCCGGATAGGTGGTGCCGGGGAAGGGGATCGCGGCCAGCTCGCGGACCCGGCTGCGCCCGCCGTCGCAGCCGACCAGGTATCGGGCGGTCACCTGGTAGGTCCCGTCCGGCCCGCGCACGTCCGCGGTCACCGCGGCATCGTCCTGACTCAACCCGATCACTTCGTGTCCGCGCCGGACCTCGGCGCCGAGTTCGCGGGCGTGCTCGTCGAGCAGTCGCTCGACTTCATGTTGCGGGATCGGCAACGCGTGCATCGGGGACTCCGCCATGGCGGTGAAGTCCAAATAGATGTTGCCGAAAGGGAATCGGGGAGCCACGTGCGGGTCGCTGCTGACTGCTTCGAATCGATCCAGCAGGCCTCGGTAGCGCAGCAGGTCCAGGATCCGTCCGCCGAGGCCGCTGGCCTTCGGGGTGTCTCGCTGCGCCGACTGCCGTTCCAGTACCAGCGCTCGCACTCCGGCCAGGCGTAGTTCACCGGCCAGCATCAGGCCACTCGGGCCCGCACCCACGATGATTACGTCGATGTCCGTCACTCATTACTCCCATTTACGCAGGTTCTGGCTACGGCGGACGAGTATGCCGTAGTGCCCGGGTCTTGCCGCAAGCCCCGTAGTGCGCTATATGTTGGGAGGGGAAGAGATAGCCACCGCCGCGAAACGCGAAGTTCTGGCACCCTTTTGACGGGTCGGCTCAGACCAGGGCGGCTCGGCTTTCCGCATATGCGATGAGATCCTCTACGTAAGCAGCAGCATCCTGATCTGCGAGACATGCGCGCAGTTGGATGACCGCTTCGTCGAGTTCCGGTCCCGGTCCGCGATCGGCGAGTAGGACGACGACCGCCTCCCAGGTCGCGAACCGCGGATCCGGGTCGGCCAACAGCTCATCGAGATATCGGTCCGGTTCCAGCAGCCGCAGCGCTCGGCGCGCGTAGGCATGCACGCGCCGGTGTAGCTCGCCGCGGATGGTGTCGACATCCGCCTGCAGCGCATGCCGACCCGGTTGGGCCGGATCCACCCGCAGCGACCACATCTCGGTCAGGTCGGCCGGCATGCCACGGTCGTTGATCAGTCCGGGGCCGGTCGCCTGCTCGAGCGGCAGGCGGGGGAGACCCAGCCGCGCATTGCGCCAGTTGCGGAACTCCCACCAGGCGATCGGCGTAGCGCTGAGGCACAGACCGAATCTGACCACCTGCTGCCCGTCGGTCCAGGTGCGCAGTGTTCGGGTGCGTCCGACCGACGCCACACCACCCTCGACGACCCGCACCCACGTGTCTTCCGAGCCGTCGAAGCCGTACGGCTGGAGTAGCTTGCCTACCTCGCGTGTTAGTCGGCGCAGTGCCGAGTCTGTTCCGACCATGTCAGCAGGCTAGCGGTACCTGCCGACAGAATCGGATCAGCAAGCATCCCACCGTGTTTCGCGCAATTCGGAGGGTTCCTTTTCGGCTTACTTCGATTCGACCCGTCCGAGCGGGTCGGAGCTGCCCGTCAGCGCGTCACGGGCCGCCTGCCAGGCGGTATCGCCGGGGTAGAACTCGGTGCGGAGGTAGGCCGAGGTGAGGTGCTGGACCGCGGCCACTCGCGCAGGGTTCTCGTCGGTGGTCTCGGCGACGTCGTATCCCGAGATCCCGCCGAGCCCGTGCTCCGCGTCGAACAGGGTGAGCAGGGACTTGGGGCCGGGCGCCAGGAAGTACGGATCGGAGTGCCAGTCCGGGCCGGCCACGGTCAGGTGGGCCGAGGCGTCCTTCTCCCCGGCGACCACTAGCGCGGGTGTCGTCATCGTCGAGAAGTCCGGGGTCGACAAGAAGGGGTAGTTCTGCGCAATGGACTCGGTGAGGGCATCGCCGCGGCCCGGCGCGGCAAGCAGTACGCCCGCGGTGATCCGGGGCTCGATCAGGTTTACTTCCGTTCCGTCCGCATCGATGAGCCGTGCACCCAGCAGCAGGCTCGCGGTGTGCCCGCCCATCGAGTGCCCGGCCACGGCGACCTTGCCGTGATCCAGGCGTCCGCCGAGCTGTGGGACGGCGGCCTCGATCGCGTCGAGCTGGTCGAGGATGTGTCGCATGTCCTCGGCGCGTGATCGCCAATGCATCGGTGCCCCAGGGGTATTGGGATCCAGGCTCAGCGTCGTGGAGCTCAGGTGGGTCGGCTGGATCACGACGAAGCCGTGCGCTGCCCAGAAGTTGACGAGGGGTGCGTAGCCGTTCAGCGAGGAGAGGTTGTTCGAGTGGCCCTGACCGTGCGAGAGCAGGATGATCGGCAGATCGCTGCCGGTCAGCGGTGCGGACACACGCAGCTGGAGGTCCACGGGTCGGCCGGGAGCCGACAGCACGACCGGGCTGACCGAGAGCACCGGGGTGGGGGAGCCGAAGATGTCGGCGGGGTAAGTCGATTCACTCATGATGCGCATTTCCTTCGATGGACGCTGCCGATGGCAGGTGAGGTGTTCAGGAGCAGCGGCTTCGGCTATCTTGAAGCGGAACGCTGCTCCACATAAATATACGGAGCAGTGTTCCGCTTTGTCAACGCCGCCGGTTGGGTCAGCTGGGCAGCGGGTCCGCTCCGAGTGTTTGTGTCCCATTCGCGGCCGAGAACTGAACCATCCGGAAACCCTCGTCGGCCATCGCCCGCTCGTAGCCGTCCACCGCGGCCAGGAGTGGGTGCCCTGCGGCGACCTCGGTCAGCGAGGTGGCGAGCGCGGCGGCATCCCGCAGTGCCATGTTCGCGCCCGCCCCGGCGGCCGGGCTCATAGCGTGGATCGCGTCGCCGAGCAGCGTCACGTTCGAGGTCGGCCATGGTGGGATCGGCACGCTGCTGCGCACTTTGATCGGGTAGACGCTCGACGGAGTCCACGCCTCGACGATCCGGGTCACCAAGGGATGCCAACCGGCGAGTTGTTCGAGGACCATTTCGCGGAGCTGCTGGCCGGAGGCCGCGCGAAGCTCGCGATCGGAGCGTCCGAGCCGATCGAGGCGGCGACCGAACATCACGGCGAGAGTGTCTTCGGCTGGTTCGAGAGCTACTTCAGGTGCCAGTCGGGCTGCGGCGGTCGTCGGTGGTTCGCGGTACTCCACCGGCGCGATGCCGACGAACGTGCGGTCTTGTCCGACAATGGAATTGAAGACGCTGAACATCGCAGGCGGTAACGCGTCGCGCAGTTCAGGTGTCAGCGGCACGCGGCCGTAGATCAAGCGCGTCTGAGAATCCATCACGTGCGCGTGAGGTAGCCGCTGGGCACGAATCACCGACCCGACGCCATCGGCCGCCACCAACACCGACCCCTGCGCGGTGCCACCATCGGCGAACCGGGCCGTCACGGTCTCCCCGTCTTCGTCGTAACCGACGCAATGGCGTCCGAAATGCACGACGTCGTCGAGTCCGGTGAGCAGAATCCGACGCAGCACCTGCCGATCGAGAACCGTGTGCGCGGGCATCGCCCCGGTTGGTCGACCAAGTGCCGGACCGTCGAGCGCGAACACCCCGGTCGGGCGCAGCTGATGGTCGAAACCATTGACGTTCGGCGCAGGCCGCCCGGCGATGGCACCAATCAGCGAGAACAGTTGCGGCGGAAGGACTTCCGACAGCGCCCGCCGGCCACGCCCATCGATATGCAGCCGGTGGCCTTGGCACCGCGCCACCGCAGCGACATCTCGTTCATAGACGGCAACACCGATCCTCGCTCGGCGCAGCCCTTGCGCGAGACAAAGACCGCCGAGACCCGCACCGATAACAATGACGTGCGGAGAGAAACGTGAACTGATCAAGGCATACCTCACCGAAGTCGCAAGCGACTCCCACCTTCTCGATGCCACGTGACACCAAGAAACCAGTCGGTGAGGCCGAAGCCTGCGAGAGCCCATGGACTCTTCCGGTGAGAAGACTCCACCAACATACAAGAGGCCCCAGATCTTTTGGCGCGCGTACCCGTAGCACCGAATTCGATCGTCACGACTTCGATCTCGCATACATCCGGATCGAATCCTGACCGGGTCGCTTTCCGCGGTCAGTCGTGCTGAGGCACCTTGGCGAACTGGATGAAGAAGTTGTCGAGCTGCTTGATCGCGTGCAGGAACTGCACCAGGTCGACGGGTTTGGTGATGTAGGCGTTGGCGTGGTGCTTATCGCTGCCGAGCACGTCTTGTTCGGTGGCGGAGGTGGTCAGCACGACCACCGGGATAGCGCACAGGTCCGGGTCGCCTTTGATTCGTTCGAGGACTTGGCGACCGTCGTGTTTCGGTAGGTTCAGGTCGAGCAGAATCAGCTCGGGCCGCGGTGCGTCGCTGTGATTGCCTTCCCGGTACAGGAAATCCAACGCTTCCTGTCCATCGCGAGCCACATGCAGGGTGTTGCCGACCTTGTTCTCTTCCAACGTCTCTCGCGTCATGCGCTCGTCACCGGCGTCGTCCTCCACGAGCAAGATGTCGATCGGGTCGCCAAAGGTGCGCACGCATGCCTCCCGAGAATCTGTGCACGTCCGAGTACCAGCCGAAGCTGACGATAGTCGCTGACGGCCTCGGCCCAGGTGATTTGCGGTCATCCCGGAACCTCAGGACAGGTCGTCCGCGGCGCAAGACATCGTTCGCACCGAACAGAATCAGGCCATGGCCGGTATCTGCATCGGCGTGGTGACGGTCCAGTTGGCCGGGACGTCACGCATGAGCAACGTGCAGTCGAGAGTCGCACTGCCACTGGGGAATCGAGTCGGGTCGTCGAAGAACGTCGACTGGACAGCGTGCGTATGTGCCGCGCGCACTTGCCATTTGGACGTGTTCAACGCGAGACCGTCGAGACGTCTACCGTCACGGCTGGCGGAGAACCCGATGCGGCCCTGGCGGAAGAACTCCGAGGCCGCGGCCAGGTCGGGAAACAGTGTGCTGCCCGCCAATTCGTCGGCCGTGCGGACATCCACACTGACCCGGGTCGAACTGTCCTTACTCGTGAACGCGACGTGCAGATCGTGCTCGCTCTCCTCGACCTCGAAACGGGCCAGGCTGTGCACACCCGGAAACAGTCGTCCACCGAGCAGCACATTCAACGGCGATCCACTGTCCCGCCGCGGAATGTACACACCACTCTCGACCCCATCCGGCCCGTCCCATTCGACAGCAACTCGATGTGCCGCATTCTCGCTGCGCACACCGATCGAACCGGGCAGCCCCACCGGACGCACCTGGCCGAGCCGAACGAGACAGATCCCCGCGACCGCCCAATCACCGACCAACTGCGGTCGCAGCGGCGCCGGTAGCAGGCCTGCGGCATTCGACCGTACTCAGAATCGCTTTGCGCGCGGGGAGAGCTTCGTCATAAACAAGGCGAGCCCGGTCCGAATAACGGACCGGGCTCGCCTATGGGCAATCGTCAGCGGGTACTAACCGAGCAGCCGCGACTCGATCGCATCGATGATTCGCGGCCGAAGCTCGGCCGCACTGATCACCGCATCGACCGAACCGACCTCGACAGCGCGGTGAATGTTGTGCACCTTGTCGAATTCCGCGGCGACCTCACCGAGCTTCTCCGTGCGCACCGACGACCGAGTCTCATCGAGCTCGGCGGTCAGCGTCGCCCGATCGGTGCCGGACGCGTTCGCGGCCCGCGCCGCCAGGTCCCGCACCCGGGAATCGGCCGCGGTACGCCGGTTGACATCACCGGCGAACACCACTGCGGCGGCCGGAGCGCCACCGAGCACCGAGGCGAACGAGCCCTCGAGCGCGAGCACGGTCATGTTCGGGTTCAGCTGCTTAGAGAACACCACGAACGCGCCACCGTGGTACCGCGAGATCACGCAGAACACAATGGGCCCTTGGAAGTTCACGATCGCCCGGCCGATCTCGGCGCCGTATTCCAGCTGCAGCTTCTTCATCGATTCCGGCGAACCGTCGAAGCCGGACAGGTTGGCCAGCACGACCAGCGGGCGATTGCCGCTGGCCCCGTTGATGGCCCGCGCGGCCTTCTTCGACGACTGCGGGAACAGCGTCCCCGCGGTGTAGGTGTCCGGCCCGTCGGTGGACGGGAACCCGCGCCGCGGCACGCCGCGCGACTCGATACCGAGCAGGCACACCGGGATTCCGCCGAGGTGCGCGTCCTGCACCACGGCCGTCTCGGCGTCGGCCATCCCGGCCCAGCGCTCCAGTACGGGGTGGTCCTGGTCGGAGACCGCCCGCATGACCGTCCGAATATCGAAGGGCTTCTTGCGATCCGGGTTGGCGGTCGCGGAGAAGATCTCGCCCACGGTGCGGAAGTCGCTGTCCGCCAGCACATGCGGGAAGTCGGAGACGTCCCGATCCATCGGATCGCTGGTCTGCGACCGGCGCGGCCCCTGCTCGCCGGGGGCGATGTAGGTGTGGTCGTAGTGCGACATCAGCACGTCGCGCGCCGCGGCCAGATCCGGCGCCCAGTACTGCGCCTGCCCGTTCGGACCCATCACCCGGTCGTAGCCGCCGATGCCGAAGTTGTCCTCGGCCGACACGCCGCCGGAGAAGTCCAGCGCCTGCTTGCCGGTGAGCACCATCGCCGAGTCCGGCGTCATCACCAGGATGCCCTTGGTGTGCATGAGCATCGTCGCCTCGGCGTTCCAGTACGGCTGCGCGCCGACGTTGATGCCCGCGACCACGATGTTGATCTCGCCGCCGTCCTGGGTGAACTCGACGATGCGCTTGAGCGCGCCCGCCACCCAGTCCATGTTCTCGGTGCCGGACTCCATGGAGATCCGGGCGCCGGAGGACAGCGCGTACCACTCCAGCGGTACCCGCATCTCTTCGGCGAGATCCAGCGCGGCGATCACCCGGCGGCATTCCGGTTCCGACAGTGCGCCAAGTGATTTCGTCGGATCGCCGAGCAGGACCACCCGGGTGACGCCCTCCGGATACTGCGGGGTCGGGGTGCTGACCACACCGGCCACGATCGCGGCGGTGTTGCGTCCCTTGGGCCGGTCGACCGGAACCAGCGTGTGTGTGGCGTCGAGGTCGTACTCGGTGAACTCGCCGAGCGAACCGGTCAGCTCGTACGGGTACACCGTGCCGCGGCTGCTGGCCCGCAGCACCTTCTGGCGGTACTCGTCGAGCGGCTCGACCACCTCGTCGGTGCGTTCGCCGACGGTCACCTCGGTGGCATCGAAGCCGATCCGCAGGGCGACCTTGGTGAGCTCGCCGGTCTCGGGATCACGCTGCCGCGCGATGAGCAGGATCTCCTCCAGCCCGGCGCCCGCGGTGGTCGGACGCACATGCCGGACAACGGTTTCCAGCTCGGCCGGGCTGACGTCGATCGGCGGCCAGATGTACATCACGATGCGGTTGGTGTTGAACCGATTCGCCGACGGCCGTAACGACTGCGCCCGGCGGATCGAGTCGAGACAGGTGGCGATCGCGATCTCGGCGGTCGGCAGCGCGAGCAGCCTGCCGTCCTGCTCGCGCAGCGCGGCCAGGTCACGTACCTGCGCGAACGCGATGAGGCGCTCGTCGGACGGGTTCTCCTTGGCGACGCAACGGAACAGGTACACCTCTTCGTCGTCGGAGGACGGCAGCCGGGTGAGGTCGAACTTGCGCAGCCGCTGCATCTGCATCCGCTGTGCGATGTACGGGTGCAGGCCGCGGATCAGTCGCTCCTCGACCATGCCGGTGGCCGACGGACGGAAGGTGAAGTGGTGGTGCATCACCGCGCCGCCGCTACCCGCGACGGCGACCGTGATCCGGTGCACCTGGCTCGGCAGCAGATGCGCGCCGAGCACCTCGTGCAACGCCGCCGCCATCGCGTCGAAGTCCGCGGGCTGCTTCTCCCAGCTGAGGTAGATGTCGGCGTCGATGGACGCGGCACCGCTGGCCAGCTCCTTGAGCCCGCGCAGCGCGGTGTCGAGTGCGTCGAAACGCACCGCCGCCGACACCAGGCTCAAGCCACGGCGTTCGGCGATCACGAAGGTGCAGCCGCCGACCTCGTGCGTGCGCACCCCGGCCATGCCCTTGTTGCCGTAGTAGCGGCGGGTCAGCACCTCGAGCATGACGGTGTTGTCCTGGTTGCCGCGCACCAGCCGCTGGCCGAGCAGCCGCACCAGCGGCTCGGTGCTGCGCACCATGTCGGAAATGCGGTCGGCCCGATCGGTCGAGTCCGGGTGAGCGTCCAAGTGGCGCAGGTGCTTACGGATGTTGGTGTACACGCGAGCCCGGTTGCGCCGCAGCAGCGGCTGGCCGTACCAGGCGTACACCAGGCCACGCGCGAGATCGGCGATAACCGGGACGCGCACCTGGGTGGCGGCCACCAGTCGCTCCAGCGCCAGACCGACCGGCTCGCGCAGCGCGCGATCCGGCATCGGCTCCTGCAACCACTCGCGCAGCAGCGTGGTGATGACGGTGACGGTGTCGGACGGACGTTGCTGAGCGAGGAAGATCCGGAAGACCGCGGCTTCGAGCTCGGGCGAACGCTCCAGCTCGGTGACACCATAGTGCGCGAGCGCGTTGGAGAGCTTGGCCTGGAACGACTCCGACAGCCCGGCCCGCTCGACATCGAGGCTCTGCAGGTAGGTGTGGAAGTACTCGCGGGCGCTGTGTACGTGGCTGTGGTTGCCGTCCTCCTCCGAGGAGCGGTTCTGGCTCAGCTCGGCAAGGTCGGCGAACACCTGCATGAGTTCGAGTTCCTCGGCGAGCGGCCTGCGGCCGTCCGCGAGGGCGGCTCGGCGCGCGGTGAGGTAGTCGCTGAGCACGCGGCTGTCGTCGTGCGGGTCGACGTCGTAGCCGAGCAGCAGGCTGCGCAGGTCCTCCTGGCCGCGGGTCGTCCGTTCGTGCGGCTGGATCTGTGCGGGACCGACGGGCAGGTCCAGTTCGACGGACCCGACGGCGGCCTCGGCTTCGGCCTCGTCCTCATCGCCGAGCGGCTCGAGCCACAGCAGCGGTGCGCCGGTCTCCACCTGGGTGCCGACGGTGACGGCGCATTCCTTGAGCCGGGCCTTGAACGGCGCGCGCAGCACCGTTTCCATCTTCATGCTTTCCAGCACCAGCACCGGTGCGCCGGCCTCGACCTCGGCGCCGACCTCGAGCGGCGTCGCGACGACCAGCGCGGGCGCGGGGGAGCGGACGGCGCCGCCCTCGTCGCGGCTGATCCGATGGGTCACACCGTCGACATCGACGAGGTGGATCGGACCGTGCGTGCCGGTGGTCAGGCGGTAGCGGGTGCCGTTGACCATGATCTGACCGGTGTGCCGGTCGAAACGCTCGAGATCGACGTCGGCGGTGCGGATGTCACCACTCGCCTCGATGCCGATGCGGAACCGGTGCGCGCCGATGCGGGCCACCCGCACGCGGTAGCCCGAGCCGCGCAGCTTGAGGTCGAGCGGTCGGCCGCTCTCGTGCTGTACCTGCGGGCGCCCGCCGGAGGCGGTGGACAGCAGCCGATGCTGCTCGGCCCGCTCGTCCTCTTCATAGGCGTCGATGGCGGCGGCGGCCAGCGCGATGGCGGAGTGCCGGTGCGACACGAGCCTGCCCTCGCCGCGGACGCGGTCGATCCAGCCGGTGTCGGCGCTGCCGTCGATCACCTCGGGCTGGTTGAGCAGGTCGAGCACGAAGCTCTTGTTCGTCGCGCCGCCCTCGATGATCACGCGGGTCTGCGCGACCGCTCGGCGCAGTCGGCCGAGCGCCTGCTCGCGGTCGCTGCCGTAGGCGATGATCTTGGCGATCATCGAGTCGAAGTCGGCGGGGATGGTGTCGCCCTCGCTGACACCGGTGTCTACCCGGATGCCAGGGCCCGCAGGCAGATTCAGCCGCGCGATGCGGCCGGGCGCAGGCGCGAAGTCGCGGTCGGGGTCTTCGGCGTTGAGCCGGGCCTCGATGGCGTGCCCGCGTTCCACGGGCATGTCGCCCTCCAGCCGTCCGCCGGAGGCGACGTGCAGCTGCGCCCGAACGAGGTCGAAGCCGGTGGTGTATTCGGTGATCGGGTGTTCGACCTGGAGCCGGGTGTTGACCTCGAGGAACGCGAACAGCTGGTCGCCGGGGTGGTAGAGGAACTCGACGGTCGCCGCGCCGCGGTAATCGACCGCGATCGCCAGCCGCTCGGCCGACGCCTTGAGCTCGGCCGCCTGCTCGGCGCTGAGCACCGGTGACGCCGACTCCTCGATGACCTTCTGGTTGCGCCGCTGCACCGAGCAGTCGCGGACGCCCAGCGCCCACGCCGTGCCCTGGCCGTCCGCGATCACCTGGACCTCGACGTGCCGGGCGCCGGTGACCAGGCGCTCCAGGAAGACGACGCCGCTGCCGAACGCGCGCGCGGCCTCTTGCCGGGTGCGCTCGTAGGCATCGACCAGGTCGGCGTCGTTGGTGACGACACGGATACCGCGCCCACCGCCACCGGCGGTCGCCTTGAGCATCAGCGGGTAGCCGATCTCGGCGGCGGCCGTCATGGCGGCCTCCACGGTCTCGACCGCGCCGCGGCTCCACGGCGCGACCGGCACGCCGACCTCCTCGGCGATCAACTTCGCGCCGATCTTGTCGCCGAGCTTGCGCATGGCATCCGGGCTCGGGCCGATGAAGGTGACCCCGATCTGTTCGCACAGTTCCGCGAACGCCGGGTCTTCCGCGACGAAACCCCAACCGACCCAGGCCGAGTCGGCGCCGGTCGCGACGAGCGCCTGCTCGAGCGCCTTCAGATCGAGGTACGGGCGTGCGGATGCCGGACCGAGGTCGTAGGCGATGTCGGCCTCGCGCACGAACGTCGCGTTCCGGTCGACATCGGTATACAGAGCAACGGTTTCGATCGGACGCGCGGTTGCCGCGGCCAAATCTCGGACGGCGTGGATGAGGCGCATTGCGGCCTCTCCCCGGTTCACGATGGCGATGCGGCTGAACACTCGCCGACTCCTTCCTCTCCAGAGCTGGCCCGATCGACGGGCGGGGGTGACAACTCACGGTCCCGCGTAGTGTGCACCTCTTATCCAAATATGTGCACAGCGAACGGGTGTTACCGGTCCGTAGGTTGCACGAAGCGCCGCTGACGGCCGGAATGTGAGTCCTCCGAATAACCGGCATTTCGGATCGGGCCGGTCGTATCGATGAATCACAGTGCGTACAAACAGTATCGGCCTTCGGTGGCGGATTCGTCTCCTCGGCGGGACGGGAACCGGACATTGCCCGTCTCGCGTTCTGGTTGTATCGGGTACGTACGCGCTGCCTCGACGCGATCATGGAGCGAAGTAGTTGTGTTTCTGTTCGTCGCGTGCGTTGACTCGATGAACCGTGCTGTCGAGCGAGGGTTGGGTCGCCGTGTTGGTTGGTCGTGAAGTCGAGCGTGACCTGGTTGCGGCGTTCGTCCTCGGACAGGCCGTTGACCAGCCGGTTTTGGTTATCCGGGGTGAGCCGGGTGTCGGCAAGACGGCCGTGCTGGACGTGGCCGCCGATATCGCCGGGTCGCATGGTCTGCGGATCTTGCGGGCGGCGGCGCTCGAGTACGAGGCCGAGCTGAAGTTCGGTGCGCTCAATCAACTGCTGCATCCGCTGCTGAGCGAAATCGATGAGCTCGGTGCCGCGCATCGCGACGCGTTGCGGGTGATCATGGGGTTGACCCCGGGCGCGATGCCGTCGCAGCTGATCGCGGGCGCGGCGACGCTGGCGCTGCTGCGGGCGGCGGCGGAACGGGGCGCCGCGCTGCTGATGATCGTCGACGACGTGCAGTGGCTGGATCTGTCCAGCACGATGGCGCTGAGTTACGCGGCCCGGCGCTGGATCGGCAGCGACATCCGGATGCTCGTCGCGGTGCGCGCGGACGCCGATGACGGCTTCACCCGCAGTGGTTTCCGGGTCCACGACCTGGCACCGCTGGACGACAGCGATTCCGACGCGCTGCTGCGCGCGGTGTATCCCGCGCTGACGGCACGGGTGCGCCGCCGTCTGCGCGCCGACGCGCACGGCAATCCGCTGGCGCTGCTCGAATTGCCCGCCGCGTTCGAGAACGGCATGTCCCCGGCCAACCTGCCCGCGGTCTTGCCGCTCACCGACCGGTTGCAGCGCATGTTCGCCGATCGGCTCGCCGGGCTGCCCGCGGGAACGCGGCGGATGCTGCTGTTCGTCATTCTCGCCGGTGCCGAGAACAGCGTGACCCTGGACGACTGTTCGCCCACACCGGCGGGCCTGGCCGATCTACCGCCCGCCGAACGCGCGGGGATCCTCCGCGCGAACCCGCACACCGGCCGGTGGGAGTTCCGTCATCCGCTGATTCGCGCGGCGGTGATCGAGCAGTCGACGAGTGCGGAACGCCACGAGGTCCATCGCATCCTCGCCGAGGCCTTCGCCGAGGACCCGCGGCGCCGGGCCTGGCATCTGGGGCAGGCGGCGATCGGTCCCGACGACGAGATCGCCACGTCACTGGAAGCGTTGTCGCAGCAGCTGATCCGTCACGGCGACAGCAGACGTGCGACGGCCGCGATGCTGCGGGCCGCCGAGTTGAGCACCTCGGACGCCGATCGCGCCCGGCGCACCGCTCGCGCGGCCTATCTGGGCGCGTCGATCACCGGTGACCTTGCGGACACCACGCGGCTGTTGCTGGACGCGAACCGCGTAGAGGTCCGTGACACACCGTCATTGGAGACGGCGGTCGCCGCGGCCGCCCAGCTGCTCAATGACGAAGGTGACGCCGCCACCGCAAACCGGTTGCTGCTCGCGACTATTTGCGTGCACGAGCACGATATCGGTGGCGGCGCGGACGTCATGGTCGAGGCCCTGCACACGCTGCTGTACGTCGGTTTCTACAGCGGACAGCCGGAACTCTGGGACGACATCGGGGAAGTGCTCGAGCGCGCCCAGCCGCAACCGATGGACACGTTGTCGTTGCTGCACAACGTCTTTGCCAATCCTGTCGAAGCCAAGCCGCCCATGCTGCGCCAGCTCGTCGACGCACTCGACGGACTGCGCTTCTCCGCCGACCCCTTGCGCATCGTCCGCGTCGCGACAGCGGCGGCCTATGTCGATCGCGTCGGCCTCGCCCGGGAATCCTTGTGGCGGGTGATCATCGACGGTCGCGGCGGTGGGGCGGTCGCGAAAGCCATCGAGGCTTTGTTCCTGATCGCGCAGGCCGATTTCTTCGAAGGTGACTGGGCGGAGTTGATCGAGGTCGCCGACGAGGGGCTCCAGTTGTGCGCCGAGTTCGGCTACACCTTGGTTGCCGGGCCGGGCCGATTCCTGCGCGCACTCGTCGACGCGGCTCGTGGCGATACCGAGGCCGCCGACCTGGCTGCCGAGGAACTGCTGCTGTGGGCCGCACCGCGTCACCTCGCCACCTACGCCGGGTACTCCTCGCACATCCGATGCCTCGTCGCGCTCGGCCGGTCGAGTTTCGACGAGGCGTATCGGCATGCCGCGTCGGTCAACCCACCAGGTGCTTTCCTGCGCTACACACCACACGCGCTCTGGCTGGTACTCGATCTCACCGAAGCCGCCGCGCGCAGTGGCCGGGTAGTCGAGGCGCGCGCCCACGCCGAGGCCGCCGTCGCGGCCGGTCTGCCCGAGCTTTCGAGCAGACTCCGGATGCTCACCAAAGCCGCTCTCGCCGTTACCGATCCACTCGAGTGGCGCAGCCTGTTCGAGGATGCGCTGGCCACGCCGGACAGTGGTCGATGGGTATTCGACTGTGCCCGAATCGAACTGCTGTACGGCGAACGCCTGCGTCGCGAAGGCGAACCAGCGGCGGCCCGAGCGCATCTGACGATCGCGGCGCAGGCCTTCGAACTGCTGCAAGCGATTCCGTGGTTGGAACGGACTCGATCGGAACTGCCCGCAGCAGGCGAACCCGCACCCGTCGAGGCTCGCGGCTCGGCGTTGACACCGCAGGAGCAGGCGGTCGCCGAGCTGGCGGCTTCGGGACTGACGAACAAGGAGATCGCCGAGCGACTGTTCCTGTCGGCACGGACGGTCTCCACGCACCTGCACCGCGTCTTCCCGAAACTCGGCATCGCCACCCGCAGCGCACTGCGCGACGCGATGAGTCGGCAACCCGGCTGATATACGTCATCTGACGGATTCACCGCTCCTACCCGCGAGCCTAGATTCGGTGGTGCGAACAGCAATTCGGCGCAGAGGAGACTCGTTATGAGTGCGAAGAACAAGACCGTCGTCCTGGTTCACGGAGGTTTCGTGGACGGGTCGGGATGGCGGGCGGTCTATGACGACCTCACCCAGGACGGGTACAGCGTGCGCGTCGTGCAGAACCCGACCAAGTCACTCGCCGACGACGCCGCGACCACGCGACAGATCCTCGACGACATCGACGGCGAGGTCGTCCTCGTCGGACATTCCTACGGCGGCGCGGTCATCACCGAGGCGGGCACCCACGACAAGGTCGTCGCGCTCGTCTACATCACCGCGTTCGCACCCGATAAGGGCGAGTCGGTGAACACGCTACTCGGCACCTTCCCGCAGGACGGGCCGCAGCCCCCGATCCTGCCGCCGGAGCAGGGCTACCTGTTCCTCGATCGGGCGAAGTTCCACGAGTCGTTCGCCGGCGACCTCACCCCGCAGGAGGGGGCGTTCCTGGCCGATTCCCAGGTTCCGTGGGGTCTGGAAGCGCTCGGCGGGGCGATCAGCGAGGCCGCCTGGCGGCTGAAGCCGAGCTGGTACCTGCGCGTCACCGAGGACAAGATGATCCCGCCCGCGGCGCAGGCCTCGATGGCCGAGCGGATCGGCGCGACCGTGGTCGAGACCCCGGGCAGCCACGCCATCTACGTCTCCCGTCCGGACGTGGTCGCGAACATCATCCGGACCGCAGCGGCCTAAGTGAGCGTCCGGGAACTTCGGTCATGCTCGGGTGAGTCGGCGTGACATGGTCATGATGGTGGCGATGTAGACCATGGCTTCGTGGTGCTCGGGTCGGGTTTCGTAGTCACGGACGCAGCGGCGGTGTTTGCTGATCCAGGCCAGTGTTCGTTCCACGACCCAGCGGCGCGGCAGTATGACGAAGCCGGGATCGGTGCGTTTGACGATCGTCACGGCCAGGTCCAGGACCTGGTGCGCCCAGGCCACCAACCTGCCCCTGTAGCCGGAATCCGCCCAGGTCAGTGCGATGGTGGAGAACCGCTCCCGTAGCTCGGCCAGTAGCGGGACCGCGCCGTCGCGGTCCTGGGTGCTGGCGGCGGTGACCACGACCCCCAGTAGCAGGCCCATGGTGTCGGTGGCGATATGACGTTTGCGTCCGCCGACCTTTTTGCCGTTGTCCCATCCGCGTGAACCGGTGGGCACGGTGTCGGCCCCGCGCACCGACTGGGAGTCGATGATCGCCGCCGTCGGGATGGGCCGCCGGCCCGCGCGGACTCGGATCCGGTCACGCAACACATCGGTAATTCGTTGCCACACGCCGGCTTTGGTCCAGCGACAGAAGATGTCGTAGACCGTCGTCGGGGGCGGGAAGTCGGTGGGCAACGCTCGCCAGGCGATGCCGCCACGCACCAGGTAGAAGATCGCGTCGAGCACCAGGCGGCGGGGATGTTTCTCACCGCGCCCACCCTTACCCGCGGTGTTGCCCGGCGCGGGTAACAGCGGTTCGAGCAGCACCCACTGCTCGTCGCTGCACGAAGATGGATACGCCGGACACGGCGTCGGCGACTTGCCGTGGGCCGGGCATGACGAACACAGCCAACTCGGCAATACTGGCACACGAACTCCTGGTGGAACTTGGTCTCGACAACCGTTGATCTACCAGGAGTTCTTCATGTTCGGGCTACGCCACGCCGACCCGAATATCATTCACCCGCAACCACATTCATCGATCCAGCATCCCGGCCCCCGGCGTGGGCGCATCCAAGGGCAACCCACCACCAGCCGCCGCTGGCGAGAGTTCCCGGACGCTCACTAAGCCTTTGTGATCACGACGCCATCGGCGCCAAGGAATCGGCTTCCGTCGCCAGTTTCTCGGCGCCGAAGGCGGCGACCTGCCGCATCGGATCGCGATAACAGGTCCACTCGGCGATCTTGCCGTCGCGGAAGCGGAAGATGTTCAGATAGTCGTTGCGGTACGGCCTGCCGGTTTCGGCAACGATCATGTGGCCCTTGGCTTCCACCAGGAAGGCGTCGGGGTTCAGCATCGGTTCGACGTTGACGATCGCGATCGTGCTCGGCTCGTATCGGTCCAGCGCGGACCACGCCTGGCGGACCTCGTCCGCGCCGTCGATGTAGTCCGGAAAGCCCGGAAGTTGATAGGGAATCGACATCTGCGTGTCCTCGGTACACAGCGCGAGAAGTCCATCGAGGTCCTTCGTCGAGATGCGGAAGAAGAACTGCTCGATAATGCGGATCTTCTGTGTGCGTACCGTATCCAGCATGACGATTCCGTCCTTACCGAGATGGCAACGAGTTGATTCATAGCCTAGCGGCATGACCAAATAGTAATGCTATGCAATGGATCACTTCGGGTGAAACTCGGTGATGCCGATCACTTCGCCGGGTCATTGGCCTAGTGCTGTAAAACTGGCTTTTGTCTGTTTCGCAAGACAGAAATGGTCGATTGGTCGGTTTACGATCTGATAAATGTGCGTTGTCGCGCAACATGTTTCCTCGATACTGTGGTGATGGAACAGCCGGGCGATTCGTTCTTCGAACGATGATTCGGAGCCCGCTCCCGCGGGGCGGATCGCCGATGTGAAAGGGCCGTCTCGTGTCCTCATCGTTGGCGCGGGAATCGCAGGATTAGCTGCCGCACAAGCACTTCGGAAGTGCGGGCATCCCGTGACCGTGCTGGAGGCGCGGGCCAGGATCGGCGGCCGGATCTGGACCGACAGCGACGGTGTCGACCTCGGCGCGCACTGGATTCACGGGACCGAGGGCAATCCGCTCACCGAATTGGTCGAACAACTCGCCGCGCGACCGACAGCTACCCCACCGTGGTGATCAGCATGTGGAAGTCACACGGCAAGCCGATCCTGGTGCTGCTGCTCGGCGCATCACTTGGCCGCGCCATGGAAACGTGGTCCGACGCGGAAGTCGAGGACTACGCAACCACCGTTGTGCGGGACATCTTCGGCGCGGAAAGCCCTGCGCCCAAGCAGGTTTCCAGGACCGCATGGTCATCGGATCCGTTCGCGCACGGCTCCTACGCCTGTATCGGCGTCGACGCGTCCCCGCGCGATCTCGACACCCTCGCCGAACCCGTCGGCGACCGCATGTTCTTCGCGGGCGAGGCGACGAACAGCTACCACTGGGCTGCGTGCACAGCGGCTACGAATCGGGTCTGCGCGAGGCGGCCCGGATCGCCGACGACCCGTCGATCTATAGCCCGCCGAGCACGGAAACTTCACGCCGACAACGCCGCGACATCGACCGGATGAAACGCTTCGCGCGAATGCGGATGAGCCACGTGAGCTTCGAGTGCCTGCGGGACCGGGTGGCTTGCCTCGCCGCGGGCGTCGATCCCTTCGGCGTGCGCCTGTTCGCGCCCCTCGTCGACGCCGACCTCGAGACCCTGGCCTCGATGTTCGATGAACTCACCTACGGCCCTGGCGATCCCGTCTGCCGCGAGGACGACACCGCGCACGGCGTCTACGTGGTCGCCGAGGGTGACGTTGAGGTGGATTTCGGCGGCGTCTACGACCGCGCCGTGCTGACCCGAGGCGCGGTACTCGGCAGTCACGACCTGTTCTTCGACGCCAGAACCAGCACCGTGACCGCCGTGACCGCGGTCCGCCTCTACTACCTGGACCACTATCGGTACAAGACGTTCCTCTACGCCTTCCCCGACGTCATGATGATGATGCTCGCCGACTTGGTCAGTCGCTGGGAGCAATTGGAGGACGTCCTCGGCGCGGCGGCGCTGACCGGTGCTCAACGAATCCTGCGGGCCCGCAGTGGCGGTGACATCGCTTCCTGACGCGATTCAACTGGGGAGCAACGGCATTGTCTCGACGCGCCCGCGCCGATACTCTGCGGCTATGAGCGAATCTCGGTATCGCCGCGGTCTCGCGCAGCCGCTGCTCCTTTCCGCTGTGGTCGGCGCGCTGCTGCTCTCGACGGCAGCATGCGGCGGCGCGGGCGAAAGCCGTTCCGGGGCAGAGACTTCGACGGCCACCAGCGTCGAGGTGAACCAGACCGGCGGCTTCGCCGGGGTCAACCAGCTGTACGTCGTCGACGAAACGGTCGATAACCAGCGGCGCGGCAACCTGTTCGAGATGGTCGACAGCCCCGAGTTCCGGACGCTCACCGACGCCTACACCGGCCCGAGCGACTGCCGCGACTCGTACTTCTACGCCGTGACCGTCAACTACCGCGACGGCAGCAGCAAGCGCGTCACCACCGACGAATGCAACGAATCGCCGAAATTGCTGACCGACATCATCGCCCTGACGAAGGAAATCGGGCACCGGCACGACGGCAAGTAACCACCGGTGCCAGTGTCCAGGGTCACCATACATAGACGGTTCTGCATGGTTGAATGTTCGAACCGTATCCAGCGGGTCCGGATGGATTGCTGAGTACGGCCGAGTGCCGGGCGTTTCCCCCGATTGCGGAGGTCGTCTTGAGGTTCGAGGTTCTCTTGCACGGCCCCATCGAGGCTGTATTCGACCTGATCACACAGGCCCGATTCTGGCCCCAGTGGCATCCCTACACCCGTTCGGTCGGCGGCGTGACCGAGCGACCCTTCCGGTTGGGCGATGCGATCTACGAGCACGGCGTCACAGACGGGATCGACTTCCACCTGTACTGGGAGGTGCGCGAGTACGAGCGTCCCCGACGGGTGATGCTGTACGACCGCGGGCACGACGCCACCCTGCGCTACACCTTCGAGGAACGCGGCGCGGAGACGCTCTTCAGCCGCGAGCAATGGATCAACCCCGATCGTGCCCACGGCGTCACCGACAGTCCGGTGTCGTTCACCGATCGCGTGTCCGAGGCGTCGGAAGCCGCCGTCGTCTGGCTGGCCGATCACATCAACGGCCTGCTGGAAGCCGAACGCACCAGCATTCCGCCACGGAAAGCGGAAGTCGTCACGGGGGAGTGACGATCGCGCGAGCCGAGGTCGCGACGAGTTGTTCGACGTGGTGCGGGATTTCGGTGTTCGCGTCGAGATACCGCCGGACGATGGCGTAGGGCAGGTCGATCACGGCGATCACTACCTTGTCGCTGGCGTGTTCGGCTGGTTCGAGCCGTCGGGCGACGTTGCCGATCGCCGCTCGGAGTGCGGAGCCGAGTTCGGCGTTCCGCGCGGTTTGGTCGGCGGTCCATCGGTCCGGCAGATAGGCGGCCGGGCCCGCGAGTAGGACGTGCGCCTCGTCGGGGTGGGCACGCGACCAGGTGAGCACGTAGCGAGCCGCATCGACGCAGGCCTCGACGGCATCGTCGGCGGCCAGCAGTGGCAGCAACCCGGCGTGGAACCGTTCGAGCGTGCGGACCCAGAGAGCACCGTTCAGCGCCGCGCCGGTGGGGAAGCGGTGATACACCGATCCGCTCGGTGCGCCCGAAACGCGGACTACCGCTTTCACGGACAGGCCGCCCACCCCGGCTGACGCGACGATCCGGGCCGCCGTATCCAGCAGCAGATCCGTGTCGTACATCGCAGGTCTGGGCATGACAGCAATCCTACAGCTAGTATTAGAGACAGATCTCCAATACTAGCTGGGAGGAATCGTGAACACAGCAACGGAAACCGCCGAACAGCTCTACGCCGCATTGGCCAAGGTCGATATCGAAGGGCTCAAAACGCTGCTGACCGACGACTTCGTCGGCGAGATCAGCGCGGGCATGCCGCACGGAGTCGCCGGACTGCACCACGGTCCGGACGACATGGTTCATCGAATGTGGGACGTGCTCGGCAAGGTCTGCGACATCCACGTCGACCCCACCGAGTACCTCTCCGTCGCCCCCGACCGCGTCGTCGTGCTCGGCCGCTATTGGGGCCCGGCCCGCAACGGCGACACCGAGGTCGACGCGCCCTTCGCGCACGTCATCACCACTCGTGGCGACCAGATTTCGCGCCTCGCGCAAATCACCGACACCGCCCGCTGGGGCTTCACCCCTGCCCCGTGTTGAGGCTCTCGAAAGCCGCGCACATCGATAAGCCCTGGCGGATTCACGCAATCGCGAGTGACTTCCGAGTGGAGGACGTGTGGGCGCTGCCGACCCCCGGCGGCCCTGACGATTTCCCTCGGTTGGTTCGTCAGTTCGCTGACAGCAACCCGGTAGATACCTCGCGAGTTGTCCGCGCGCTCTTCGCAATTCGCTGGACGCTCGGCGAAGCGTTCGGCTGGGACCGACCAGACTCCGGCGTCGGCACCCGGGTGCGCACCCTGCGCGACCGGCTGCCCGCGGATCTCCTTGCCGCTCCGCCGGGCCCGGACCTGCGCATGATTCCGTTCAAGTCGGTGTACCTCATCGACGACGAGTGGGTGTCGGAGTACGCGAACCGGACCGTGCACGCCTTGCTACACATCGGCTGGGTGCCCGACGAAGTGTCCGGTGGATATCGCGGCCAGCTGGCGATACTGGTGAAACCCAATGGCGTGTTCGGCGCCGCCTACCTGGCCGCGATCGCGCCGGTGCGGCGACTGATCGTCTACCCGTCGATGATCCGAATGCTCGGGCGTGAGTGGCGATCCGACGATCGATGAGGGGACAGCCGATCGGAATCGTGCGGCACCGACGCGAATGCTGTTGGTGGGGTTGGTAACTCAGGTCAAGTGGACGAAATCGCCACGCACCCAGCCGATATAGCGCTCGGCGGAACGGCGGATGGCATCGCGGGCGTCACCGTCGATGACCTTGCCGAAGTTGTCGTAGAGGCGATCGAATTCGAACTCTTCCGCCGTTTTCGTGACCCGCTCGACCACCCCGGGCGACAGCGGGATGCGGTTGGGGTAGCTACGCATGAACGCGACTGTCTTGCGGTCCGGATTGGCCTGAATGGTGTCCGCACTGAACAACACACCCTTGCCCGCGGCCCCGGCCGCCCAGTGCAGCACCGCGCTGCCCGGAAAGTGTCCGCCCAACTGGCGCACCGTGATACCCGGCAACAGATCGAGCTGACCGGACCACGGACGAATCACCGGATCCGGCCGGGCAACCCATGCCAGGTCGGCCTCGGCGACAAGCACCGGCACACCGCCGAGCGCCCGACTCCACTCCACCTGCACGCCATAGTGGTGCGGGTGACTCGGCACGATGGCGACCACCTCCCCGAGCTCCCGAACCCGCTGCGCCGCATCCTCATCGACGTATCCGGTCACGTCCCACAGCACGTTCCCCGCGGGCGTCCGCACCAGATGCGACTCCTGCCCGATCCCGAACTCCGGCTCGACCGTCAAGCCGAACAGATCCGGCTCCAACTCCCGCACCGCCACCTTGTGCCCCGCCGCGGCGAGCTTCTCCAGCGTCGTCCACTGCTGGCCTGCGGAAGGCACCCACTGCCGCTCATCCGAGCACGTCCGGCAGCTCTCCGCCACCTCGTCATGCTCGACCGCGCAAGTCTGACAGATCTTCCACATACCAACCTCGTCCCGCTCGGTACACCCACCCCGTTTCTACACGCAGCCCGAACCCGCCGCAGTCGAACCCAGCCGTCGATCAGGGCGGGCGGAGCGGATTCTTACGCGGCTTTGCGGTCGGCTTGGCATTGCTCTGACGGGAGCCGCCCAACCTGAACGAGACGCTCGGTGGTTGCCGGGTGATCGTGACGGAAGGAAGTGCTTGCTATGTCTCAGCCTCTCTACCTGACCGGGCGCGATGGGTCGTTGCCGAATGGTGCGGGCCCGCAGGTCATATCCAGCCGCGCGGACCAGCTCGCCTTGCCCGCCGACGTGGTGCGGTACTGGAACGGTCGCCATGTCGTGATCACCGGCGGCAGTAGCGGAATCGGGCTGGTGGTGACCGAGTTGGCGCTGGCCGCGGGTGCTCGGGTGAGTGTCCTCGCGCTCGAAGACACTGCACTGGAATGTCTTTCGGCCTTCGCGGAGTCCGAGCCGCGCTTGGCGGTGTTCGCCGCCGATGTGACGGACAAGTCGGTGGTCGAGGCCGCCGTGGCGAAAGCCCGTGCCCGCCACGGTGAGATCGGTGCGGTGATCGCGTGCGCGGGTATCGCCAAACCCGACTACTTCGCGCACCTGTACGACGCCGACTTCGTCCGGCACATGGCGGTGAATTACTTTGGGGCGCTGCACATCATCCAGTCGGCGCTACCGGATCTGTGCGCCGGTGAACGCGGCAGCGTCACGGTCATCTCGTCGCTGGCGGCCGTGCTGCCCTGCTTCGGCTACAGCGCGTACAGCCCCAGCAAGTCCGCTGTGCGGACGCTCTGCGAGGTGCTGCGTCAAGAGCTCAAACCCCATGGCGTCACGGTCACCGTGGTCATGCCGCCCGATGTCGACACCCCGCAGTTGGCAGCCGAGGCCGCGACCAAACCACCGGAGCTGCGGGCACTGAGCTCGTCGGCACCGATCACCGCGAGCGCTGTCGCGGAATCCCTGCTCGTCGGCACCGCCCGCGGCCGCGCCTCGGTCGTACCGACCCTGTCCGGTCGCCTGATGAGCTGGCTCGCCGCCGTCGCACCCGGGCTGATGGCGTGGATCATGGACCGGACCATCGCCCGCGTCCAACGCCCGCACTGATCCCGCGCCGAACGGCTGTGGCCGGCCGGTGCACACACCATCGGTCGGCCATTGCCCGAAAACAGGTCGCTGCGGCGTCCGCGCGCTGCTAACTTGCCGCCGTGGAACTCTTCGCACGCTCTTGGACAGCATTGCGCACGGCCGTCGCAGACCTGCCGGACCAGGACTTCGAGCGGCCGTCCGGCTGCACCGGCTGGCTGGTGCGGGACCTGGTGTGTCACTTGATCATCGACGCGCAGGACGTCCTGATCACCCTCGTGACCCCCACCGAGAAGGAACCGAACCGCGACGCGGTGACCTACTGGAAGGTCGTCGAGCCACCGACGGGCGACGACCCACTCGACGCGCTCATCGTCCGCCTGGCCGCCGCGTACGAGCAGCCGGAACTGCTGAAGTTTCACCTCGACGACGTCGGCGCCGCCGCGGGTCGCGCCGCCGAACTC
The DNA here is from genome assembly GCF_050955855.1 of Nocardia sp. CA-128927. Classification (NCBI taxonomy): domain Bacteria; kingdom Bacillati; phylum Actinomycetota; class Actinomycetes; order Mycobacteriales; family Nocardiaceae; genus Nocardia; species Nocardia sp. CA-128927. The sequence goes on from NZ_CP192087.1 coordinate 4,188,540, forward strand.
GCGAATCCGGATCTCCGAGTAAGCACCCAGGACTACGTACTCACCGTCGGCGACTACCTGGGCGCTTACGTCATGGAATGGACGCTGCACCACCTCGACCTGATCGTCGACCTACCGAACGCACCCGAGCCGCCCGCCGAAACCCTGGCCCGCGCCCGCGAGATGCTCGAAAGGATCACCGGGGCACCGTTCCCCGAGTCCTGGTCCGACAAGAACGTGCTGCTCATCGGCACCGGCCGCCGGATCCCGACCGAAGCCGAACAAGCCGAATTGGGCGAACTGACAAAGAAACTCCCATTCGTCCTCGGCTGAACGGGGTCGATTGAAAGGGCTTCTTAAAGAGCATTAGTAAGGCACCGCTGAGAGTTCATGTTTCGGGAAATTGATTTAACGTAGTCCCGGATCGACCAGACGAAGAGGCCGCGGTGCAGGCGGCGCTACTTCGACATGAATTCCATATATCGAAGCGCGGCACGCTACTTCGCCCGGCGACGGGCCCCGAGCGCAGTCCACTCGCCTCGAGGCGGACGGCTCGGTGAGGCGCGTGTCCGCGCGGCGATCGGCCACCGAGGCGAGCTCGGTAGTGAGGTGCAGATGTCCGTCATGCGTTCGTCCAAGCGGTATGTGGTCACCACGATGGTGACCGTCGGTGTTGCCGTCGGTTCGACTGCTGTCACTGCCCCCGCCATCGCACACGCGGACCCGAGCGGCTGCGCGGCGACCTTCAACCTGTTCATCCCCGGCACCTGGGAGACCGACGAGAACGCCGATCCCGCGCGCCCCGTCGGCATGCTCGCGCCGATCGCGGAGGCCATCCAACGCCAGCAGGGTCCGCGCTCCGAAATCTTCTTCACCCCCTACATGGCCCGCGCCTTCGACAACGGCTACACCTACGCCGACAGCAAGAACACCGCACTGAACAACGCGACCGCCGCGCTGCGTGACTACAGCTCCCGTTGCCCCACTGCGAGATTCACCATCAACGGCTACAGCCAGGGCGCCGACGCCGCAGGCGACCTTGCGGCCGAGATCGGCAACGATCGCGGCCCGGTCCCCGCCGACCGGGTGCTGGCCGTCGGCCTGCTCTCCGACCCGGGCGCGGGCACCAAGGGCGAAGGAGCCGTCGGCCCCGGCACCGCGGGCACCGGCATCGCCGATCCCCGCCCGCTGGGCATGGGCAAGCTCTCGGGCCGGGTCACCTCGATCTGCGACCCCAAGGATCTCTACTGCTCGATCCAAAAGGGCGTCAACCCACTGCTCGGCGCGTTGGGTTCGATCCTGAGCAAGGCCCTCAGCGGCGGCACCGCACCGGCCGACACCAGCTTCCCGCTGGCCGGGGCCCTGACCTCGGACTTCTCGAAGTCCGACCTCCCCGGCCTGGCCGCCTCCGTCGCCGGTCTGAGTGCCGGGCTCGCTTCCCCCGCGGGCATCGACCTGGCGCGGGTCCGCACCAGCGCGAACAAGCTGCTGGACACCATCAACCCACTCGCCGACCTGATCGACTCCGGCGCGGCCAACCCGGCCGCCACCGCCCGATTGGTCGCCGCCCCGGAAGGTTCCGCCGAGCGCAACGCAGGCGAAGTGCTCACCGCGGCAGGGGATTCCGACCTAGCGGGTGCCGCGTCGGCGGCCTCCATGATCGCCGACACCGCGACCAAACTGCTGGACCGGGGCGTCGGCACCCTGGCCGCGAACTCACCCAAGGCGCGCTCGCTGCGCGCCGAGGCACACACCGTTCGCAACCGGGTTGCACCGCTGGCCTCCACTCCGTCCAACACCCTCGGATCGTCGACGAGAATCCTGTCGCTGCTCAAGCCGACCGTGATGGTCGACCAGGCACTCGACGTCGCCGCCGACGTCACCACGTTCGACCTCCCCGGCATCCTCGACAACCTCAACTTGCTGCCGCAGAAGATCGTCGCGATGGACGCCGGTGGCGCCAACGAGGTCGCCGGTGCGCTGAACAACCAGCTGCAACCCCTGGTCGAACTCGTCGGATCCGTTGACCTCAAATGGATTTCGCAGGTGCTGTCGATCATCCCGGACTCGCAGGGCTACACCGAGGTCGCGGCACGGGTGACCTCGATCCTGTCCAGCGTCGATATCCCGCGGCTGGCGACCATCGTCGCCCGGATCCAAGACGTCGCCTGGTCGGTGGTGCAGAAGCTGGTCCCGCCACCCGGACAGGCACCCGATCTGATCGGCGCGGGCGCCGCGTTGTCCGGCCTGCTGCCGATCGGCGCCGACCTGGCCTCGGCAGCGGTCGACATGTTCTCCGGCAAGGCACTGCAGACCCCGCCGGTGGTGCTCGGCAAACCGGCCCCCACCCCCGCGCGCACCATCGCCCAGCCGGCCCTCGACCTCGACGACCTGACCGCCCCGCTCGGCCGAATGGCCCCCTTTCACGACATCAACCTGGTCAACCTCGTCGTCGACGGTCTCAGCGCCGCGAACTTCGTCGCCTCCGGCGTGCACGCGAACTACGGAGCCCTGATCGTCGACGGCTCCGGCCGAAACGCCGTCCAGTGGCTCGGCGACTGGATGAACCAGCGCATCGGATACGTCAAATGACGGCGGCGGCAGTGCCATGATGAGGTGACATGGTCGGTCGCCTGAAGGAGAAGACGTTGTCGGAGCGGTCAGCGGAAGATCCGTTCGACGGTCGGCAACCGACCAGTCACGAGCGGATGACCGGCCTCCCCTGGGACGCGTCGTATCAGGATGGCCCTGCGCCGTGGGACGTAGGTGGCCCGCAGCCCGCGATAGCGCGGGTGGCCGCTGAAGGCGGATTCGCCGGAGCGGTGCTCGATGTCGGCTGCGGCTCGGGCGACAACGCGCTTTACATTGCCTCACTTGGCTTTTCGGTCCTAGGTGTCGACGTAGCGGACACCGCCCTCGCGATCGCCCGACAGCGGGCCGACGAACGGGGGATCGAGGTCGAATTCGCCACGGCCGACGCGTTCCACCTGGACCGCTTGGGCCGCAAGTTCGACACCGTGCTGGACTGCGGAATGTTCCACACCTGCGACGCCGCCGAGCGACCGGGCTACGCCGCAAGCCTCGCGTCAGCAATCGAACCCGGTGGAACCCTATATGTGTTGTGCTTCAGCGACATCGGCCCCGACCCCGGCCCACACCCCGTCACCCAGGACGAACTCAGCGGAGCCTTCGATCGCGCCGATGATTGGGATATCGTTGCCGTCCAACCAGATCGAGTCCTGACGAGATACCACGGCGACAACGGCGCCCCAGCCTGGTTGGCGACCATCAAGCGAATCTAGCCCACCGCGTCAGCGGGTTAATACTGCAACGGCACCTATGTGAGTGAGTGCTGGTAGATCTGGTGTGTGGTGTTGGATCGTGTTGTGGCCGAGTTGGATTCGTTGATGTCACGGATTGCGGGCAGGTTCGCCCGGTCCGAGCCGCGGGAGCGGGCGCGGGAGTATGTGTCGGGGCTGTTGGCGGGTTTGGAACGCAAGAACGGGTGGACGCTCGCTGAACGTGCTGGTGAGGGCAGTCCGGACGGGATGCAGCGGCTGCTGCGCAAGGCTGATTGGGACGTCGATGCGGTGCGTGATGATGTGCGTGACTATGTGGTCGAACATCTGGGTGATCCCGAGGCTGTGCTGGTCGGTGACGAGACCGGATTCCTGAAGAAGGGCGTGAAATCTGCTGGGGTGCAACGCCAGTACTCCGGCACTGCCGGTCGCACGGAGAATTGCCAGATCGGGGTGTTCCTGGCCTACGCCTCGCGCCACGGGCATGCCTTGATCGATCGTGAACTCTATGTTCCCGAGTCGTGGACCTCGGATCGAGACCGCTGCCGCGACGCCGGGATCCCCGACGAGGTCGAGTTCGCGACCAAAGCGCGGCAGATGATCGCCATGCTGCAACGGGCGCTGGCCGCGGCAGTGCCGTTCGCGTGGTTCACCGCCGACGAGGTCTACGGACAGGCGCCCTACCTGCGGGACTGGCTCGAGGACCAGGACGTGTCCTATGTGCTGGCCACCCGCTGTGACCACCAGCTGAGCACCCGCGCCGAGCGCACCGCACGCGCCGACGAACTGATCGCCGACCTCGCCGCAAGCAAGTGGCAGCGGCTCTCGGTCGGAGCCGGCGCGCACGGACCCCGCGAATACGACTGGGCACGCCGCCCGATCGAGGGGACCTGGGCCCGCGGGCGCGGGCACTGGCTGCTGGCACGACGCGCGTTGAGTCCCAACAGCAACGGCGTCTACGAGATCGCCTACTACATCTGCTACGGCCCGCACCGATCCCGCCTGGTCGACCTGGCCTGGGTCGCCGGGTCACGCTGGCATGTGGAGGAGGCGTTTCAGCAAGCCAAGGGCGAAGCCGGGCTCGATCACTACCAGGTCCGCAGCTGGCGGGCCTGGTACGCCCACATCACCCTCTCGATGCTCGCACTCGCCTGGCTGGCAGCGTCGAAAACCCTTGCCGCAAAAGGGGAACCAGCGAACTCGAGCAAGACATGATCGCGCTCACGCTACCGGAAATCCGCCGCCTGCTCATCGCGTTCGTGCTCACCCCACACCATGTCGCCGATCACATCTGGGCCTGGTCGAGCTGGCGGCGACGCCGCCAGCACCAAGCCCGGTTATCGCACTACCGGCGGCGCGGCCACCCACTCACCTGAGTGCCGTTGCAGTATTAAGCGGGGAGGTTGTCGGCGCGTCCGTTGCGGAGGGCGTAGTCGACGGCGGGGTCGGCGCGGAGTTTCCAGCCGGGGCCGGTGAAGTAGCTTGCGGCGGTCTTATCGCCGTCGACGAGGTAGCGCAGCCAGGCGAGGGTGATGGTCGCCGTCGGGTTGTGGGTTGCGTCGTCGAAGGGGGTCCAGTGGGTTACGCCCTTGAGGCACACCAGGATTGCGGGGGCGTTGAAAGCGAGGTCGTATTCGACGAGTCGCGGGAGGAACTGCGGCACGATGAAGTCGGCCGAGCCGGTGAGGAACAGGGTGGGGACGTTGACGAGGAAGGCCGCCGCGACCGGTCCGGGCTGGGTGGGGACCGCGCCGATGATGCGGAAGTCCGGATCGATCAGCTGGTAGATGTTCGGCGGGATACCGGCACCATTGATCGCGGCACCCCCGCCACCCGAGTGGCCGCCGATCACGGTGCGGCTGAGATCGAGCTTGCCGTGCAACACATTTCGAGGATCGCGATTAGCCGAAGACAGGGCCGCCGCAGCCGCGAGGGGGAGTTCGTCCAGCGAGTTCACCAGGTCGTGCGGCATCGCGACGACGAAACCGTTGCTCGCCCACAGCCGGGCGCTGGCATCGTAATTGCCCGGTTCGGAACTGAAGCCAGGAATCCAGACCACCGTAGGCACCCGGGTCATCGTGGCGATGTCCTTCGGGTAGTAGAAATCGACGCCGACCGGCGAGTCCAGACCGCCGGGAAACTCGCGCGTGCAGGTCATGGCCGAATGGTTGCCGAGCACGTGGCCAACCGCGTCGTACACGGCGTAGAGGGCCTGGCACGGATACACCGCCGCTGTACTGACCGCCTCGTGTTCCCCGGCGGGCGCGTATCGGCTCAGCGGTATAGCCCCGGGGTCGTACGAGTCGGCAGAGGCGGGGGCGGCGAACGCCATACCGGCGAGCAACGAACCCGCAGCTAGCACTGCCGCGGCACCACGCCGAAATCCGAACCGGGACATACGCCACCCTTCGCAACCAAGAGCCGCAGACCGCACAGCGGCCGATCTCATCCGCTGGCCACCTGTCGGTGATCGACGATCGATCAGCATGCATCAAACAAAACCGGGTCAACCGTCCAGTTTCATTAGTGCGTCGAATCGGTAAATGCGACAAGAATTCGACCGCGGTGCCGCTCCCGGCCTTACAGTGGATCGACGGTCCAGCACGAGATGTCGGAGGCGGTCAGGCCTCGCCGGTGGATTCTCGTCGGGAATCTATGGAGGTCTGCAATGGGCGTCGCGGTCAGGGCTGAGGGCGTAACCAAATCATTTGGCTCGCAACGAATTTGGCAGGACGTCTCGCTGACGCTGCCATACGGTGAGGTAAGCGCGCTACTCGGCCCGTCGGGTACGGGCAAATCGGTCTTTTTGAAGTCGCTGATCGGGCTACTACGCCCGGAACGCGGCTCGATCTATATTGGTGACACCGATATCACCACCTGCTCCAATAAGGAGCTCTACGAGATCCGCAAGCTCTTCGGCGTGCTGTTCCAGGACGGCGCGCTGTTCGGCTCGATGACCCTCTACGACAACGTCGCTTTCCCGCTTCGGGAGCACACGAAGAAGTCGGAGTCGCAGATCAAGAACATCGTCATGGAGAAGCTGGAGCTCACCGGTCTACTCGGGGACGAGAAGAAGCTGCCCGGTGAGATCTCCGGCGGCATGCGCAAGCGTGCGGGCCTGGCCCGCGCCCTCGTGCTCGACCCGCAGATCATCCTCGTCGACGAGCCGGACTCCGGGCTGGATCCAGTCCGCACCTCCTATTTGAGCCAGCTGCTGATCGACATCAATGCCCAGATCGATGCCACGATCCTGATCGTCACGCACAACATCAACCTGGCGCGCACCGTGCCGGACAACATCGGCATGCTGTTCCGTCGTCAGCTGGTCATGTTCGGCCCGCGTGAGGTGCTGCTCACGTCCGATGAACCGGTCGTCAAGCAGTTCCTCAACGGACGCATGCAGGGCCCGATCGGTATGTCCGAGGAGAAGGACGAAGCCCAAATGGCCCGGGAGCAAGCGATGTTCGACGCGGGCCACCACCACGGTGGCGCCGAAGAGGTCGAGGGCATCATCCCGCAAATGCAGGCGCAGCCGGGCATGCCGGTCCGCCAGGCGGTGCTGCGCCGCAAGGACCGCGTCCGCGAGATCATGCACACCCTGCCGCACGCGGCCCAGGCCGAGATTCGTGAATCACTCGACCGGAAAGACAACTGACCAGGGGTAATCGGAGGAGCGGCCGTGGCGACAGTGCGGGAAGCGTCATATGAGGTGTTGCGCGCACGGGGAATGACGACATTCTTCGGCAACCCGGGCTCCAACGAATTGCCCTTCCTGCAAGACTTTCCGGAAGACTTCCGCTACATCCTCGCGCTGCACGAGGGCGCCGGACTGGCCATGGCCGACGGATACGCGCAGGCCACCGGCGGCCCGGTCCTGGTGAGCCTGCATTCGGCCGCAGGCTTCGGGCAGGCCATGGGCAACCTGGTCAACTCCTACCTGGCGGGCACACCCTTGGTCATCATGAGCGGCCAGCAGTGCCGCGCATTGCTCACCTCGCAGGGCATGCTCGCCAACCCTGATTCGACGACATTGCCTAGTACTGCAACGGCACTCAGGTGAGTGGGTGGCCGCGCCGCCGGTAGTGCGATAACCGGGCTTGGTGCTGGCGGCGTCGCCGCCAGCTCGACCAGGCCCAGATGTGATCGGCGACATGGTGTGGGGTGAGCACGAACGCGATGAGCAGGCGGCGGATTTCCGGTAGCGTGAGCGCGATCATGTCTTGCTCGAGTTCGCTGGTTCCCCTTTTGCGGCAAGGGTTTTCGACGCTGCCAGCCAGGCGAGTGCGAGCATCGAGAGGGTGATGTGGGCGTACCAGGCCCGCCAGCTGCGGACCTGGTAGTGATCGAGCCCGGCTTCGCCCTTGGCTTGCTGAAACGCCTCCTCCACATGCCAGCGTGACCCGGCGACCCAGGCCAGGTCGACCAGGCGGGATCGGTGCGGGCCGTAGCAGATGTAGTAGGCGATCTCGTAGACGCCGTTGCTGTTGGGACTCAACGCGCGTCGTGCCAGCAGCCAGTGCCCGCGCCCGCGGGCCCAGGTCCCCTCGATCGGGCGGCGTGCCCAGTCGTATTCGCGGGGTCCGTGCGCGCCGGCTCCGACCGAGAGCCGCTGCCACTTGCTTGCGGCGAGGTCGGCGATCAGTTCGTCGGCGCGTGCGGTGCGCTCGGCGCGGGTGCTCAGCTGGTGGTCACAGCGGGTGGCCAGCACATAGGACACGTCCTGGTCCTCGAGCCAGTCCCGCAGGTAGGGCGCCTGTCCGTAGACCTCGTCGGCGGTGAACCACGCGAACGGCACTGCCGCGGCCAGCGCCCGTTGCAGCATGGCGATCATCTGCCGCGCTTTGGTCGCGAACTCGACCTCGTCGGGGATCCCGGCGTCGCGGCAGCGGTCTCGATCCGAGGTCCACGACTCGGGAACATAGAGTTCACGATCGATCAAGGCATGCCCGTGGCGCGAGGCGTAGGCCAGGAACACCCCGATCTGGCAATTCTCCGTGCGACCGGCAGTGCCGGAGTACTGGCGTTGCACCCCAGCAGATTTCACGCCCTTCTTCAGGAATCCGGTCTCGTCACCGACCAGCACAGCCTCGGGATCACCCAGATGTTCGACCACATAGTCACGCACATCATCACGCACCGCATCGACGTCCCAATCAGCCTTGCGCAGCAGCCGCTGCATCCCGTCCGGACTGCCCTCACCAGCACGTTCAGCGAGCGTCCACCCGTTCTTGCGTTCCAAACCCGCCAACAGCCCCGACACATACTCCCGCGCCCGCTCCCGCGGCTCGGACCGGGCGAACCTGCCCGCAATCCGTGACATCAACGAATCCAACTCGGCCACAACACGATCCAACACCACACACCAGATCTACCAGCACTCACTCACATAGGTGCCGTTGCAGTACTAAGTGGTCTTGCCCGTTAGTTTCTCGGGGGTTCACGCGGCGGCTGGTTATGCGGCAGGCTGGTGCTCGCAGCCGGTGGGTTGTTGGGAGTGCTCGTTCTGTTTATGCCGCTCGATCCGGGCCAGGAGGTCCTTGAGGTCGGTGTGGGTGAACTCCCATTTGAAGGGCGGGGCGGTCTCGTTGTAGCGACGCTCGAAGGCGGTGAGCCGGTCTTCGACTTGGTCAAGGCTGGTGAAGTCGTTGGGAGACAAGGCTTTGCGCTGCAGGATGGAGAAATAGATCTCCACCTGGTTCAACCAGGAGGCGTGCACCGGGGTGTGGACCATGACCGCGTTGGGGAACCTGGCGCTGAGCCGGTCACATGCGGCTTTCCCGCGGTGGCTCGACCCGTTGTCGACCACCCAGAACACCCGTTTCGCCGAGGCGTAGGGCTCGCTGGTCATGACGTCGCGCACCAGGGTCATGAACGGGGCGATTCCGGTCTTGGCTGCGCAATGCCCGAGGACGCGGGCGCGCCCGATGTCGTAGGCGGCCAGGTAGGACAGTGCTCCGCCGCGGTCGTATTCGTGGTTGATGCGCATCATTCGCGACTTGCCGGGCGGGAGTGTGGGGTGGCAGCGGCAGCGGGCCTGGATGGAGGTCTTCTCGTCGGAGGAGATCACGTATTCGTTCTCGGCGAGGGGTTGCCCGTCCCAGATCCGGTGGTAGAGGTCGAGCACTCGGGCAGTTTTGGCGGTGAAATCGGGGTCGCGGATGAATATCCACGACTGGAACTGCCACGGTTTGAGTGCTGCACCGGCCAGGATTCGCCGGATCGTCGAGGCTGAAATAGATTCGGCGATACCGGATCTGACAGACTCGACGGCCAGATCGCTGCTGCTCCACCGCGACAACGGCACCCCGGTCTCGGCTGGTAGTCCGCAGGCGAGGGCTTTGACCTGGGCTCGCTGCAGCGGTGTGAACCGCGGCGGGCGACCCGACCGAGGCCGGTCGCCCAGCCCGGCCAGGCCGTGGTCGGCGTATCGGCCGCGCCAGAGCCGCACGGTGTCGACGACCACGCCGCGGCGGGCTGCGATCATATTGTTGGAGTGCCCGCGCGCGGCGTCCAAGACGATCCGGGCCCGGATGACGTGCTGGTAGGCGAGGGTGCGGGAATAGGCGATCTTTTGCAGCCGGCGCCGCCCGGACGCGGTCAACATGATCTGGCGGGCACGGCAAACAGGCACGTGGGCAACAACTTTCATCACGATCAATTTCGAACCGACCGCGCGAGGATGCCCTGGTTCGGCACCGTCACCAGTGACGACACGCCGCAACAGGCAAGATGGCCGGTATGGCTGCCATCCCTGCCTCGACGAAAACTTCCCTAGGCCAGCGGCTGCGCCAGCACGCCCGCGACCACTGGCCCCAGCTGGTCGAGCTGCACATCCGTTTCCACGCCCAATTCGCCTACGTCGAAGCCGAACTCGCCGACGGGAACCGGCTACCGCTGCTGCGCCTGCGATACGGCTCGTCGGCATCATTCTGGGGATTCGGTCTCTACCTGGCCAGCAACGATAAATACCAGGACCAGATCCTGCCCTCCGGGCTGCCTATCGGTAGCCCTCAAGAAGCCCTCGACTGCGCCTGCGGCCTCTACCTCAACCACTGACCCCCGACAGAGTTACGGGCAAGCCCACTAAGCCGCACGTCAAACGGAGCTTCGAAGCGCCCTCGCCGGAGTCGGTACCCGCGGTGCTCGCCCGCGCCATCGCGTGCGCTACCACCGCGCCAACCGGTCCGGTGTATGTGTCTGTGCCACTGTCGGATTGGAACGAAACAGCGGACTCGGACAACCAGTCCTTTCTGGTCGCCAGGACGGTCGCAGGACGACCCGTTGCCGCCACCGCCGCACTCGAACGGCTCGCCGAGCGGTTGAACGCCGCTCGAAATCCGGTGCTGGTCCTCGGCCCCGACGTCGACGTGTGCGGCGGGTGGGACGCCGCCGTCGCACTGGCGGAACAGGTCGCGCTACCGGTGCTGCTGGGCAGCTTCGAATACGGCCGGATCGGCTTTCCCACCGATCACCCTTGTTACCAAGGCACTTTGGGTCTGTCCGTCGAACAGATCCACGACCAACTCGCGCCCTACGACTTCATCGCCTGGATCGGCGGAGCCGTATTGCCCTATCACGCTTGGACACCGGGCCCGTATTTGAAACCCGGCACCGAACTCATAGCGGTGACCGCCGACCCGGATCAAGCGGCACGTAGCCCGGTGGGCGACGCGGTAGTCGGTGACCCTGCCGACGCCTTGGCCCGACTCGCCAAGCTGGTCGACTCGGGTAAACGCCCTATGCCGCAGCCGCTTTCGAAACCTGTCGGGCAGCCTGGCAGTGCCCTCGCCAACACGCGACTCAAGCAGGTCCTCGCCCAATTGCGACCCGACGACGCGTCCTGGATATACGAGGCCCCGTCCCTGGGGAGCTGGTGGGACATGGTGCCGATCAACCAGCCGAACAGCTACTTCTACGCCGCGGCAAGCGGATTGGGTTACGGACTACCTGCCGCGGTCGGTGTCGCCCTCGCACAGCCGGGCAGACGGGTGGTCGCGCTGATCGGTGACGGCTCGGCAAACTACAGCATCACCGGCTTATGGTCGGCGGCACAACAACACCTCGACATCACCTATGTCATTGTCCGCAACGGCATTTACCAGGTCCTCGCCGATTTCGGCTCGTTTCTGAACGCCCCCGAGCTTCCCGGGCTGACCCTGCCAGGAATCAACTTCGTCTCCATTGCAAAGGGATACGGCGTGCCCGCGGTCGCTGTCACGGACCCCCACGGGCTGGCCAGTGCGCTGAAACACTCATTCGCCGACCGGGGTCCCTCGCTGATCCAAGTCGACGTCGTGCCGGAAGAGAGTGACCTCTTCGCCTGATCCGCCGCCGGATGAACCTCGGTGATCAAGCCGATCTCCCGGGGACACCGAGTACGGCCGGCTCGCCAAAGACTCTGCCGCCCAACTGCGTAACTATTGTCCTGCGCCTGAAATTCGTTGAAGATATTTCGCCAGGGAGTTGAGGATTTCCTCGGCGGTCTTCTTCCATACGAACGGTTTTGGGTTGTCGTTCCATGTGGTGATCCATGCGTTTACCTGGCGTTCGAGTGACTGGACGCTGGTGTGCACGCCGCGACGCAGGAGTTGGTCGGTGAGGTAGGCGAACCAGCGTTCGACCTGGTTGAGCCAGGATGAGCCGGTCGGGGTGAAGTGCACGTGGAAGCGCGGGTGCCGTGCCAGCCACTGGTAGACGGCCGGGGTTTTGTGGGTGGCGAGGTTGTCGCACACGATGTGCACGTCCAACTCGGCCGGCACCGCCTTGTCGATAGCGACCAGGAACTTCTTGTACTCGGCTGCGCGGTGACGTCGGCGCAGCTCGCTGATCACGGTGCCGTCGGCGACGTTGAATGCCGCGAAAAGTGTTGTGGTGCCGTGACGTTGGTAGTCATGGGTGCGTCTTTCGGGCATGCCCGGCATCATCGGCAATACTGGCTGGGAACGGTCCAGTGCCTGGATCTGACTCTTCTCGTCCACGCACAGCACCACGGCCCGCTCGGGCGGATTGTGGTACAGGCCAACAACATCGACGACTTTCTCCACGAACAGCGGATCGGTCGAGAGCTTGAATCCGTCCTGGATATGCGGTTTGAGGTCGAACCTGCGCCAGATCCGCCCGATCGTCGATTTCGACAATCCGCTGTGAGCTGCCATCGAGGCCCGCGACCAGTGCGTCGCGTTCACCGGGCTCGAAGCCAACGTGTCGGTGAGGACCTCTTCGACCTGGTCGAGCAGGATCGACGGCGGCCGACCCGGCCGCTGCTCATCGGCCAAACCAGCCAACCGCGAGGCAACGAACCGTGACCGCCACTTACCCACCGTCGGTGCCGAAACCCCAAGCCGCACAGCAACTTCAGTGTTGGGAGCGGGCTCGGCGCAGGCGAGCACGATTCGGCATCGTAGCGCATACGCTTGCGACGAACTCGCCGCGCGCGCACCACGGGTCAACGCCGCCCGCTCCTCATCACTGAGCACCAATTCGGACTTCGGTCGCCCCATCGCCACGCACCGAACCTACGCCCCCACCAACACATCCCGGAATAAATTGAATGAATTTCAGGCGCAGGACACTAGTGCGGCGGCAATGATTTCGGCGATCCGCTGGGCCTCTTGTTCGGGAAGCAAGCGTGCGGCGGGGCTCTGCACGATGGCGCGCCGGAACAGCCCGCGCGCGCCGGGCGCGGAAAGCAAAGCGGCGATGGACAATCCGCCACCGGATTCGCCGAAGACCGTCACATTGTCCGGGTCGCCACCGAAGGCGGCGATGTTGTCGTGCACCCAGCGCAGTGCCGCGGTCTGGTCGAGGAAGCCGCGATTGGCGGGGGCGCCGGGGACGAAACCGAAGCCCTCGAAGCCGACTCGATAGTTGAACGTCACCAGCACGACGCCACCGCGGGCGAGGATCGCGCCGTCGTGCGCCGGATCGCTGGACGATCCCGCCTTCCAGCCGCCGCCGTGAATCCACACCATGACGGGCAACCGGTCACCGGCGCCGCCGGGGCTCCAGACGTTCACACTCAAGCAGTCCAGGCCGTCGGCGGGCCGCCACAGTGGTGGGGTGCCAGGTGTCAGCGGCAACTGCGGTGGCGCGACGCTGAATTCGAGCGCGGGCCTGGTGCCATCCCAGTCGGCGACCGGGACGGGCGCTTGCATGCGGAGCGCCCCGGCTGGTGCGGCGGCATAGGGGATGCCCTTGAAGACGAAAAGCCCACCGTCGGTACGACCTTCGACGGCACCCGCTTTCGTCGTGACAACAACTCCCATGAGTTCACTCCTGCTCTGCTGTCCCAGCCTGCGGCGGGTCCGGGATCACGGCGGTGGCTTCGATCTCGACCTTGGCGTCCTTCTCGACCAGGCGGGTAACCTCGACGGCGGTCATCGCCGCGTAGAAGTCGCCGATGATCTCGCGGAAGGCCACGCCGATTTCGCGATACGCCTGTACGTACGCGTCGACATCGGTGACGTACCAGGTCATTCGAACGATGTGCGCTGGCTCCGCGCCTGCCTCCGCGAGCACCGCCACGATGTTGAGCAGTGCCTGGCGCACCTGGTCGGCGATGTCATCGGATCGGATCACACCATCGGCATCCCAGCCGATCATGCCCGCCACGAACACCAGCTCTCCGCGTGCGGCAATGCCATTCGCGTAACCGCGCGGGCGTGGCCACCCCGGTGGCTGTAGCACCCTCATGCCGTCGCCGCCGAATCGCCGTGCACCGCACCGACTTCACGCAGCCGGAAGCGTTGTAGCTTGCCGGTCGGCGTCCGCGGCAGCGCCTCGACGAACGCGATCGCCCTCGGGTATTTGTACGGCGCCACCGTCTGTTTCACGAAATCCTGCAACTCCTCCACCATACCTTCGCGTGCCTCGATCTCCGGACGTAGCACCACATACGCTTTGACGATCTGACCGCGATCCTCGTCGGGTATGCCGATCACCGCGCAGTCGGCGACCGCGAAGTGCCCGGCCAGGGCATCCTCGACCTCGGGTGCGGCGATGTTGTAGCCGGACGACACGATCATGTCGTCGGACCGGGCCTGATAGTGGAAGTAGCCGTCGGCGTCGATCGAATAGGCGTCACCGGTGTAGTTCCAGCCGTCGCGCACGTAGGTGGTCTGGCGCTCATCGGCGAGGTAGCGACAGCCGGTCGGGCCACGCACCGCGAGGAGGCCGATCTCGCCGGGGCCCAAAGTGTTTCCGTCTTCGTCCACGACACGCGCCTCATATCCGGGTACCGCCAGGCCGGTCGCACCGGGCCTGGCGTGCGCTTCGTCCGCGGAGATGAAGATATGCAGCATCTCGGTCGCGCCGATGCCGTCGATCAGCTCGATACCGGTGGCCTCGCGCCATCGAGCGCGGGTGCCCGGTGGCAACGGCTCGCCCGCCGAAACGCATTTGCGCAGCGAGGTTCCGCGCAGGTCGTGCCGGGCGAGAAAGCGGTAGGAGGTGGGCGCGGTGAAAAGAACTGTCGCGCCGAACTTCTCGATCGCATCGAGCAGCTGCGGCGGGCCTGCCTGCTCCAGCAGCACCGCCGAGGCACCGACCGACATGGGAAACAGCAGCAGCCCGCCCAAGCCGAAGGTGAAGGCCAGCGGCGGACTTCCGATGAACACGTCGTCAGCCTCCGGCCGCAGGATGTGCTGCGGGAAGCAGTGGCAGATCGCCATGACATCGCGATGGAAGTGCACCGTCGCCTTCGGCACGCCGGTGGTGCCGGAGGTGAAGGCGATCAGGCAGACGTCGTCGGCGGCGGTGGCCACCGTGTCGAACCGGCCGTCGTGGCGTGCCATCAGCGCTTCGAGACCGTCGTCGGACTCGCTGTGGAAGTAGCGAACCTGGTCCAGTGTGAGACAGGCCGCCACTACCGCGTCGAGTCGAGCGGACAGCGCGGCATCGCAGAGCGCGTGCGTGATTCGCGCCTTGTCGACGATCTGGGTGAGTTCCTTGACCCGAAGCAGCGGCATGGCCGTCACGGCGATGCCGCCCGCTTTCATCACGGCGAACCAGCACGCCGCGAGCATCGGGTTGTTCGGTGCGTCAAGCAACACCCGATTACCCGGCACGAGTCCCATGTCGTGCACCAGCACAGACGCGATGCGGTTGGCCTGCTCGTGCAGATCGGCGTAGGTCCACCGTGGCCCGCCGGGTGCCTGTACGCACAGGCGGTCGCCGTTGCCGTCGGCCACCTGACGGTCGAGTAGTTCACCGGCGCAATTGAGTTGGTCCGGAAACTGCAACTCGGGTGCGTCGAACACGAGATCGGGCCACTGGTCGATCGGGGGCAGGTTGTCGCGGGCGAAGGTGTCGATGTGCGCACTTGTCATGGTCGAACCTATTGGGGGAGAAGGAGAATCGTGGGTCAGGACGTCACATCGGCGGTGGCGCCGCGCAGTAGTTCACGGGCGATGATCAATTGCTGTACCTCGGTGGCGCCCTCGTAGATGCGCAGCGCCCGGATGTCGCGGTAGAGCCGCTCGACCGGCTGCTCGCGGACCACACCGAGCGCGCCCCACATCTGCACGGCGGCATCGATAACCTGTTGGGCGCCTTCGGTTGCCGCCATCTTGGCCATGGCGGCCTCGCGGGTGACGCGCCGACCTTGATCGCGCTGCCAGGCCGCGCGATAGGTGAGCAGGGCGGTCGAGTCGATCGTGGTCGCCATCTGCGCGAGTTCGGCTCGGGTGAGCTGGAAGTCGGCGAGCACCCCGCCGAACATGCGCCGCGACGTCGCCCTGGTGAGGGCCTCGGCCATGGCGCGCCGGGCGAAGCCGACGGCGGCAGCCGCCACCGAGGTCCGGAAGATGTCCAGGGTGCGCATCGCGATCGTGAAACCCGCACCCGCATCGCCGAGCCGTCGCGAGGCGGGCACCCGGCAGCCGTCGAAACGCAGCCGTGCGAGCGGATGTGGGGCGATCACGTCGATGCGTTCGGCGATGTGCAGGCCCGGAGTGTCCGCGTCGACGATGAAGGTCGAGATGCCCCGTGCGCCTTCGGCTTCCCCGGTGCGGGCGAAGACCACGTAGAAGTCGGCGATGCCACCGTTGGAGATCCAGGTCTTCTCCCCGTCGATGACGAACCCGTCGCCGTCGGCGCGCGCGGCACAGGACATCGCGGCGACATCGGAGCCCGCATAGGTCTCCGAGAGCGCGAACGCCGCAATCGCCGTTCCGGCGGCCACCCGCGGCAGATAGTGCCGCTTCTGCTCGTCGGTGCCCGCCAGGCTGATCGCGCCGGAGCCGAGTCCCTGCATGGCGAACGCGAAGTCGGCGAGTGCGTCACGTTCGCCGAGGATCTCGCGAGCGAGACATATTGCCCGCGTATCGATCTGGTCGTTGATGCCACCGAACTCGGTACCGGCGACGGTGTATCGCAGCCAGCCCGCGTCGCCGAGGTCCCGAACCAGCTGGCGGCAACGGTCGTCGAGGTCGCCGGTCTCGTGGTCGACGTGCTCGGCTGCCCAATCATGCAATCCGGCGGCCATCTTTCGATGCTCGTCCTCGAAAAACGGCCAGTCCCAGTGATCTTCGGACATGACTAGTTCCCTTCGAACTTCGGCCGCTGCTTATCGCGAAACGCGTGATAGGCGCGCTTGAAATCCTCGGTGAGCATGCACAGCGCCTGGGCCTGTGCCTCGGCTTCGATGGCCTGGTCCACCGACATCGACCACTCCTGGTGCAGCATGGTTTTCGTGATGCCCTGAGCGAAGGTCGGCCCCTCGGCCAGCCGCTGCGCGAGCTTCCCGGCGGCTTCGAGCAACTGCTCCGGTTCGGCCAGCTGGTTGAAGAACCCCCACGCGTACGCCTCGTCACCGGTCATCGCCCGTGCGGTGTACAGCAGTTCGGACGCTCGACCCTGCCCGATGATGCGCGGCAGGATCGCGCAGGCCCCCATATCGCACCCGGCCAGCCCGACCCGGGTGAACAGGAACGCCGTTGTGCTGCGGGCGGTCCCGACGCGCAGATCGGACGCCATCGCCAGAATCGCACCCGCCCCCGCGCAGACCCCGTCGACGGCGGCCACGATCGGCTGCGGACAGGCCCGCATCGCCTTGACCAGATCACCGGTCATCCGGGTGAACATCAACAGCTCGGGCGCGGGCAGCGCGATCAACGGACCGATGATGTCGTGCACGTCGCCGCCGGAACAGAAGTTCTCACCCGCGCCGTGCAGCACGATCACCGCGACATCCTCGGCATAGGCCAAGCGGCGGAACAGATCTCGCAACTCGGCATAGGAGTCGAAGGTCAGCGGGTTCTTGCGGTCCGGCCGGTCGAGCATGATCGTGCCGACACCGTCGTGCACCCGCCACTGGAAATGAATGCTCGAGTAGTCGGCGAGGGTGGTCCGGTTGGCCTCGCGCAGTGCGGGGTCGAGGTTCTGCGTCATGAGCGTTCCTGGTGGTTCGATACAGGGGCAGGGTCGGCCGTCCCGGCCAAGTGCACGCGCAGCATGCCGAGCAGATCGAACAGCGCCTGCTCGTCGCCGCGGCCGAACCCGGCGAACATCTCGGTCAGCCAGCGTTCGTGTTCGGCGGCCATCTCTTCGAAGCGTTCGCGCCCGAGCTCGGTCAGCCGCACCAGCGTCGCGCGCTTGTCGACCGGATCCGGGACCCGGTCGACCCAGCCCTCGGCTACGAGCTGATCGGTCAGGCCGGTGACATTGCCGCCGGTCACCATCAGATAGCGGGACAGCGCGCTCATCCGCAGGCCGTCGTGATGCCGGTCGAGCTGCGCCAGATAGTCGAAGCGGGGGAGGGTGGTGGCGAACCGCACCCGCAGCCGGGTGCGGATCTCCTGCTCGATCTCGTTGGTAGTGGCCAGCAATCGCAACCACAGTCGCACGTCGAGGTGATCGCCGGAGACGGTGCGGGCCTCCATGCCGATGCGTTCGTCGCCGAGCTCGGGGCGGACGGTCACCTCACATCACCTCCCCGCCACTGACTGAAATCGACTGGCCGGTCAGCGAAGCCGCAGCATCCGAGCACAGCCAGGCGACGGTGGCCGCGACCTCGTCCGGCTCGATCAGCCGTCCCTGCGGGTTGTGCCGGGTGAAGGCCGCCCGTGCGTCGTCGGCGCTGCGGCCGGTCGTCTCGATCACGTGAGTCACGCTCTCCTGCAACAGGTCGGTGTCGGTGAAGCCAGGGCAGATCGCGTTCACGGTGATCGGCGTGCTCGCGAGTTCCAGTGCCAGCGCACGCGTCAGACCGATCACACCGTGCTTAGCTGCCGCGTAGGCGGTGACGTAGGGATAGCCGCGTAGCCCGGCCGTGCTGGCGATGTTGATCACTCGGCCGCGTCCGGCGGCGAGCATGTCGGTGACCGCGCTCCGCGTGCACAGGAAGGTGCCGGTGAGATTGACCGCGAGCATGCGCTGCCACAGTTCATCGCTGGTGCGTCGCAGCGGTGCGCTCGCGGCCTGCCCGGCGTTGTTGACGAGGATGTCGACCGCGCCGTGCAGCAGGCGGGCGTCGGTGAACGCGGCCGCGATCGCCTCCGGGTCGGTGATGTCGCACGCGATGGCGTGCGCCTGTGCCGACTTCGGCAGCCGCGCAACGGTTTCGGTGGCACGCGCGAAGTCGCGGGAGAGCACGGTGATGCGCGCGCCGTCGTGTGCGAGCCTGCTCGCGATCGCGGCGCCGATACCGCGTGATCCGCCGGTGACGAGCGCGTGCCGGTCGGCGAGACCGCGGGTGGAGTCGACCTCGGGCATGGTCAGCCTTTCCCCGCTGCCGCGGCGGTCTGCTGGCGCTGGATGTTCGCTTCGAATTGCCGTTTGGCGGCGCGATATTGCTTGGGCCAGCCGAGGTCGGTGTAGCCGATCTTGGCCGCCTCGGTGAGGGTCCAGGCCGGGTTCGCCAGGTGCGGGCGGGCGATGGCACACAGGTCGGCCCGTCCGGCGGCGACGATGCTGTTCACGTGGTCGGCCTCGGAGATCGCCCCGACGGCGATGGTGGCGATGCCGGCCTCCTGGCGTACCCGGTCGGCGAACGGTGTCTGCCACATGCGTCCGAAGGTCGGTTGTTCCTGCTTGGTCACCTGGCCCGAGGAGCAGTCGATCAGGTCGGCGCCAGCCTGTTTGAACCACCTGGCGATCTCGACGGCATC
Source organism: Nocardia sp. CA-128927 (assembly GCF_050955855.1). Lineage (NCBI taxonomy): Bacteria > Bacillati > Actinomycetota > Actinomycetes > Mycobacteriales > Nocardiaceae > Nocardia > Nocardia sp. CA-128927. Next base: position 4,207,924 of record NZ_CP192087.1, read on the forward strand.
GGCCGGAGTGATGCCGCCCTCGACCCAGTCGTGTGCCGAAATCCGCACCGACATAGGCAGTTCGGCGGGCCATGCTTCGCGGACGGCCGCGAAGACCTCCAGCGGATAGCGCAGCTGGTTCGACAACGAGCCGCCGTAGTCATCGGTGCGCTGGTTGGTGAGCGGCGAGATGAAGCTGGACAGCAGATAGCCGTGCGCGCAATGCAATTCGAGCCAGTCGAAGCCCGCCTCGGCGGCGCGGCGGGTCGCGATGACGAACTGGGCGGTCACCCCGTCCATGTCGGCCCGGGTCATCGCCCGCGACCACTGGCTCACCCCGTCCAGGTACTGCTGCGGCGAGGCCGAGATCAACGGCCAGTTCGGTTCATCGTCGTCAGGGGTGAGCGGTTGATCGGTACCGTCCCACATGCGGCGAGTGGAGCCTTTGGCGCCTGAATGCCCGAGCTGCATACCGATTTTCGCGTCGGTGTTGTCGTGCACCCAGTCGGCGATGCGCTGCCACGCTTGCCGTTGCTCGTCGGTGTACAGGCCTGGGCAACCGGGCGTGATCCGGCCTGTCGCACTCACACAGGTCATTTCGGCGAAAACCAGTCCGGCACCGCCTTGCGCGCGGGCGCCGAGGTGCACCAGGTGGAAGTCGCCGGGCACTCCGTCGACCGCCGAGTACTGGGCCATCGGTGAGACGATCACCCGGTTCTTCAGCGTCACCGAGCGGGCGGTGTACGGCGTGAACATCGGTGGGACGGAAGGCTCTTCAGCGGTTCGGGTAACTCCGGCCCGCGCGTCGAACCAGCGCTCGTAGTTCTCCAGCCAGCCCTTGTCGCGCAGCCGCAGATTCTCGTGACTGATGCGCTGGCTGCGGGTGAGCATCGAGTACATGAACTGCTCGGGTTCCAGCTGGTCGCAATAGCGTTCGCCGCACACCTCGAACCACTCCATCGCGTTCCACGCCGCGTTCTGCAGTCGCAGTGCGTCGATCGACCGGACCGCCTGGTACTGCGTGAGCACGGCGGGCAGGTCCGCGGGTGTGTCGCCGTGCTCGCCGAGTTGGCGCACCAGTTCGATGGCGTCCTCGAGTGCGAGCTTGGTGCCCGAGCCGATGGCGAAGTGCGCGGTGTGCACGGCGTCGCCCATCAGCACGACGTGGCTGTTGCCGTTGTGCAGCCACCATTGCTCGCATTTGACCCGCTGGAAGTTCTGCCACCCCGACCCCGGCAGATGACGGGAGTTCGTCATCAGCTTCTCGCCCTGCAGGTTGTCGGCGAAGATCCGCTCGCAGAAGGCCACCGACTCGTCGGGTCGGGCCTGGTCGAGCCCGTGTGCTCGCCAAACGTGTTCCGGCGCTTCGACGATGAAGGTGCTGGTGTTCTCGTCGAACTTGTAGATGTGGGCCTGCACCCAGCCGTGTTCGGTCTCGACGAAGTCGAAAGTGAAAGCGTCGTACAGCTTCTCGGTGCCCAGCCAGATGTAGCGGTTCGGGCGCGTCACCAGGTCGGGGGCGAAGACGTCGCGGTGCTCGCTGCGGATCCTGGAGGAGATACCGTCGGCCGCGACGATCAGGTCCGCGTCGGGAAACTCCCTGTCGGAGTTGACCTCTCGGTCGAACTCGAGCTTTACCCCGACCTCCTCGCACCGCGCCTGCATGATGTTCAGCAGCTTCTTGCGGCCGATGCCGACGAAACCGTGTCCGCCGGAGCGCAGGACGCGACCCTTGAACCGCAACTCGATGTCGTCCCAGTGATTGAACGCCGACTCGATCCGGTCCGCGGTGGTGCGATCCCACACCCGCATGGTCTCCATCGTGGCGTCGGAGAAGACGACGCCCCAGCCGAAGGTGTCGTAGGGACGGTTGCGTTCGACCACGGTGACGTCATGGTCGGCGTTGAGCTGCTTCATGAGCAGCCCGAAGTACAGTCCGGCGGGCCCGCCGCCGATGCACACGACCTTCATTCGCTCTCCTCAGAAGTCGCGGTAGCAAGTACTTTATATCTAAAGCTTTAGATGTAAAGCACTTTTCCCGGATTGCCTGAGGATCGAGAGGACCTAACTCATCAGAACCTGCGGTCCCGGTAGTCGTCGGTCGAAGGGAGTACCGACCGGCTCATTCGTTACGCAGGTCGTCCTCCGAAGCACCGAGGCGCCAGTAGCCGCGAAAGGTCACGTCGGCCTTCGGGATACGTCGTTCGGTGACCAGGTGGCGGCGCAGCGCACGCACCACACCCGATTCACCCGCGATCCACGCGTAAGGCCGTCGGTGCGGCAAGGCAGCGGCCTCGACTGCCCGCACGATCTGGCCGCGGTCGCGGTCGTCGTGCACGAGCCAGGTGATCTCGGCGTCGGCCTTGGTGTTCAGCTGCCTGCGATCGGCCTTGTGTGGCACCTCGATCCAGACCTTGGCGACCGTTCCGGCGGGCAGCGATTCGAGGATGCTCGCCGCCGCGGGCAACGCTGTTTCGTCCGCGGCGATGAGGACGTATCCGGCGTCGCCGGGCGGGCGGAAGGCGACGCTGCGATTGTCGCCGTCGGACGGCCCGAGGATGGTGACCCGATCTCCCGGTTGCGCCTCGGCCGCCCACCGCGAGGCCGGTCCACCATCGGCGTGTGGCACGAAATCGATATCCAGCTCCGCTGTTTCGGGCCGATGCTCGCGCGCGGTATACGCGCGCATCACCGCGCGGACGGCGGGATCGGCGGCCCGCCATTCGGCGAACCAGTTGTCACCGGCATCGACCGGTATCCACGGTTTCGACTGGCCGGGCTGCGGCAGGAACAGCGACAGGCTCTGGTCGCGTCCGCCACTTGCGAAGCCCGCCAGCGGCTTACCACCGAAGACGATGCGGAGCTGGGACGGGCTGAGCAGCTCGGTCCGCAGGAACGGCACGTTCTCGAAGAAACGAAAAGGTTGGGCGCGCATGATGATTCCTCGTCAGATGACTTTGCCGGAGCGTCGGATGGTCGCGGCCAGATCCTCGAGCAGCGGTGCGGTTCCCGCGTGCGAGAACCGGTAGATCGGCTGCCAACTGCCTATCTGGTTGCCGCGCACCGCGGGCAGGCCGCGCCACACCGGGTTGGCGGCGAGCGCGTCCGGTGACAGCCCGGTGGATCTGCGGTCGAGCAGGATCAGGTCGGCCGGGTACTTGTCGGTATGCTCCCAGCTCAGCTGCTCGAAGAAGTCGTCGCTGCCGAGGTGGTCCGGCCGGACCATATCCACCCCCAACTCCGCGAAATAGCTCAGATCGGCAGATGCCTTCGGATCGGACACATAGAAGATGCCCGGCGCGGCGGAGGCGGCCATGACGCGCAGTCCCGGCCGTTGCGCGACCGCGTCGCGGACCGCCTGCGCCGCCGCGTCGAATCGAGCCTTGGCCTGGATTGCCTTGGGTGCGTTCAGATCCGCGCCCAGCGCGCGAGCGAGCTCGCCGTAGCGTGCGATGGTCTCCGGCAGCGTCCGGCGGGTGACCCGCACCGCCGCCTCATTCGGATTGATCGTCAGGATCTTCGCCTTGCTCTCATCCGGGATGTACCAGAGGCGGTCGCGCACATACATATCCGTGACAAGGAGATCGGGTTCGAGCGCCGCGTACTTCTCGACATTGAACTCGCCCCAGTTGTTGCCGAGTACGGTCACCTTGCTGAGGTCGAGATCGCCGATGAGTGGGGCGAGTTCATCGGCCGCCGTGCGTGTTTCGCCGAAGACCCCGACGACACGATCCTGTAAGCCCATGTCCGCCAGCATCGCCGCGGCGCCGACGAACGCGACGATCCGGGAGGGGATCTCCTTCGTACGGATGGTGGCGTCCCGGTCGTCCGTGAACGACCAGCCGCCCGGGCCCGTGAACTGTTCGTCCTCGGCGGACCGGCTGCACGCGGTGGCGACGGCGCCCAGCCCGACTGTGCAGGCGGTCGTGAGCAGGCGGCGGCGGGATATATGGATTGTGTCCATGTCGGCCATTAGAACGACTGATTGTCAGTTAGGCAAGCCTCACCTAAATGAGATTGATCACCCGTCGGTCAATGCCAGCTCGGCAACCAGAGGTGCTGCTGCCAGGTAGAGAGTGTGATCGGCAGCGCGGTCAGGATCGGGTAGTTCCAGGCGAAGTTCGCGATGACCAACCCCAGATAGAGGCAGACCAGCAGCAATCCGGTGCCACGCCGCTCGCTGGATTCGGTGGCGCGTCCGAGGAGCTGACCGAGCGCCAGCGCCACCAGCATGACCAGGAACGGGGCCATCGCGGTCGCGTAGAAGTAGTACATCTGCCGGTCCAGCACGGCGAACCAGGGCAGCCAGCCGGCGGCATAGCCGGCGAGCACGGCGAGGTATCGCCAGTCGCGGCGCGTGACCGACTGCCACAGCGCCCACCCCACGGCGGGTAGCGCCAGCCACCAGAGCGCGGGCGTGCCGATCAGCATGATCGCGCGCACGCACGCCGATTGCCCGCATCCGGTGGTCTGCCCGGGCTCGGGAAAGTGATAGAGCATCGGTCGCAGCCCCATGGGCCACGTCCACGGCTTGGACTCCCACGGATGGTGGAAACCCGCGGAATTGGTCAGGTGGGTGTGCACTTCGAGCACCGCGCCGTGCTGGAACCACAAGGACCGCAACGCTTCCGGTACGAGCGAGAAGAACCCGCCATGGCCGACCTGTATCCCGACGGCGTGCCGGTTGATCGCGCTCTCGCTGGCGAACCACCCCGCGTAGGAGCCCAGATACACCCCGATCGCCACGATGATCAGCGCGAAAACGGCTGGAGCGGCGTCGCGCACGATGGTGCCCACGAACGGCCGGAGCACACCGTGGCGCCGTCGCGCGACGACATCGAAACTCAGGCAAAGGATCACGAAGACGACCATGAAGTAGGCGCCCGACCACTTTGTGCCACAGGCCAATCCGAGGAGCACACCGGCGGAGAACCGCCACCACCGCACGCCCAGCCGAGGCCCGAACGGGCTCAACTGGATTCGCCCGGCGGCCTCGACGGCGGCCATCCGCGTCCTGACCTCGTCGCGGTCGACGACCAGGCAGCCGAACGCCCCGGTGACCAGCACCGCCAGGAAGATGTCGAGCATGCCGATCCGCGACGAGACCAGGGTGACGCCGTCGGTGATCATCAGGATGCCCGCGATCGCGCCGATCAGCGTCGACCGGGCCAGCCGCCGGACGATCCGGATCACCAGCAGTACCAACACGGTTCCGGCCACCGCCGCCGAGAACCGCCAGCCCAGCGGGCTGTAACCGAACAGCACCTCGCCGATGGCGATCAGCAGCTTCCCCGCCGGTGGATGCACCACGACCACGTAGCCGGGGTTGTCCTCGATGCCCATCCCGTTGTGCAGCATGTCCCACGCCTGCAACGCGTAGTACTTCTCATCGAAGACGGGCAGCCCCGCATCGGTGACCGAGCCGAGCCGCACGAACCGCGTCACCGCCGCGATCACCGTCAGCGTGATCGTGACCCACCAACCCCGCGCGGTGTCATCCAATCTGCCCTCAGGCTCCGGCCGCACCGCCGTGGGGCCGACCATCGGCCGAGTCCACCGCTCCACCCCTAAAGCAACCACGATCCGACCCTACGCAAAGCTACGGTCCGGCAGCTTAACCAGGTGTGAAAGCCCAAGCGTGGCAACAGTTGGCGAGATCGGTGCCGCTCAATAGAGCAAGTTCGCGCCGAAATCGGGAATCGCCCCGTCGTTGACCTGCCGACTCCATTCATCCAATCGGCCACGGTGCAACTCCCAGAACTTTCGGCACAATTCGAAGTACTCCAGGACGACCTGGCGTTCGCCCTTTGCCAGCAGATCCATGGCTAGGCTCATGTTCGGACCGAATGAATTCATCTGCGGGGAGGCAGGACTCATGCCCGCCGCAAGCAAGTAACGCTTGGCGTCATTGCGGTGCCCCTCACGCACCGCGATGCGGCCGAGCACCATATTGGCGTCGTGCACGGCATTGCCGTAGTTCCAATTCCCTTGGTACTGCGGCGTCAGCGCCATCAACTCTCGCGCGTAGGCGCGGGCTTGCTTGATTTTCCCGGCATTGAAGCTTTCTTTGGCCAGCTCATTCAAGTCGTAGAATCTGTCTTCTGCCTCCTCCTCCGGTGTCAAAGTCTGTGTCGCGACCACCTGTGCGGGCGACCCGTCGAGTCGCGGCTGTCGGGTCGCGATGACGCCCGCTACCGCCCCCGCCGCCAGTGCGGACAGCGCGATCACGGCGACTATTCGTGGCCGTCGCAACCGGACGGAATTGTGCTTGGTCGTCTGCGGTTCGTTGCTCACGGAATGGGCGGGCGGTGGCACTGTCATCGCGGCTGACCTCATCGACACGGTTTCGGGTCCGCTCGTTGGGACCGCTCGGTTCATTCCCAGTTTTGCGCGGCCCGCGGCCTATCCGCGTAAGTTTTAGATCACTGTGCAGCGCACCTGCACAGGCGCGGGACCGACCCGGATCGAATGATCCCGGGCCGGACCACCATTTGCCTGCCGGTCAGCTCATCAGGCTGTCGAATATGCCGGGCTGGTAGGAACCTCCCTTCTGGTGCACGATCACCGCCATCCGGTTGGCCGCGTTGATCAAGGCGACCAGGAGAACCAGCGCCGCCAGCTGGTCCTCGTCGTAGTGCTTGCTCGCCTGGGCCCAGGTCTCGTCGGACACGCCCTGGTGGGCGTCGGCGAGCCGGGTGCCCTGCTCGGCGAGTGCCAGCGCGGCCTGCTCGGCCTCGGTGAACACGGTGGCCTCGCGCCACGCGGCGACCAGGTTGAGCCGGAGCGCGCTTTCACCGGCGGCCGCGGCATCCTTGGTGTGCAGGTCGATGCACCAACCGCAGCCGTTGATCTGGCTGACGCGCAGCGAAACCAGCTCCTGCGTGGTCTTCGGCAGCGACGACTGGAGGATCACCATGCCGGCATTGGCGAACCGCTTGGCGAACTTGACGCCGATCGGATTGGTGATCAGGTCGATACGAGATTCCATGACTTCGTCCTCACTCGTGGTGTTGCACTGAACGAACAAGAGATGCCGACGACCCGATCCGTGTGACAGACGCGGCGGCGTGACGAGCGCCAAAGGCTCGGGGGTGTCACAAAACCGCGGGACCCGGCGTCTGGTGGGGTGACACAGCTGAGAGCGAGACAGGAGCCACCCATGGCAGGTACGTCCAAGACCGCGCCCGAGGACCGCGGCCAGGGTGACCGCCCTGATCCCGCCACCGCCGCGTTCATCGCGCACCGGAACCTGCTGTTCACCGTCGCCTACGAGATGCTCGGCTCGGCCGCCGACGCCGAAGATGTGCTTCAGGAGACGTGGTTGCGGTGGGCGGGCGTCGATCTCGACATGGTCCGGGATCAGCGGGCGTACCTGGTGCGGATCACCACTCGGCAGGCGTTGAGCCGGCTGCGCACGCTCGGCCGACGCAAAGAGTCCTACGTCGGGTCCTGGCTGCCCGAGCCGCTGCTCACCGCACCGGACGTGGCCGATGATGTCGAGTTGGCCGACAGCGTGTCGATGGCGATGCTGCTGGTGTTGGAGACGCTCGCGCCGACCGAGCGTGCGGTGTTCGTGTTGCGCGAGGTCTTCGATCTGTCCTACGACGAGATTGCCGAAGCTGTCGACAAGACTCCGGCCGCGGTTCGCCAGATCATCCACCGGGCGCGGGCGCACGTCACCGCGCGGCGACCACGCGGGGTTGTATCGCAGGCCGAGACCCGAGATGCGCTGGCTGCGTTCCAGCGGGCGATCGAAACGGGCGATATGCAAGACCTGCTCGACATTCTCGCGCCGGACGTTGTCCTACTGGGCGACGGCGGCGGAATCAAGCAGGCTGTGCCGCGACCTGTCATCGGTTCCGACAAGGTGGCTCGGTTGCTGGCCGTCGGGTTCGACCGGATTCGTGCGGAGATGTCGGTCGAGCCGGTGCAGGTCAACGGTTCTCCGGGGCTGATCTACCGACTCGCTGGCGAGGTCGACACCGTGTTGGCGCTGCGCATCGACGACGGTCTCATCACCGGTCTCTACGCCGTGCGCAATCCCGAGAAGCTGTTGCACATGGAAAGCGAAACCGCGCTGCGCCGCTGAGCTCGGGTCGGTCGTCGATGGGCCATGTGTATGGGTTCCGTCAATGACCGTGGTCGGGGCTGGCGGTTCGGGGCATAGTCAGCCGTCGTGACGGATCCTGCCCGCGATGATCGCGATCTTCGCGCTGATATCGGCCGTGTCGCTGCGCGGGAGGATCTGGGTTTGCACCGAAGGACCTATGCGGCAGCGCAACCCGATGTCCGGCGCTATGTCATCGAAGGGGTGGCGACGGTTGCCGCCTGCTTGGTGGCAGTGTTCGGGTTTGCGAGTGGTGTTGCGGTGGTGGCGATTGTCGGTGTGACGGGGATGCTGATGGTCGGTGGTCGGCTGCTGTGGGATCTGTTGTGGCTGGCCTATATCCAAGGTCGGAACCGCCGTGTTCGGCTGGATCTGTACGAGCGGGGTCTCGTGGTGATCGTCGGGGGTGTAGCTCGATGTATTCGGTACGACACCACCACGCTGCGGCGCAACATCGTCGAGCACGCGGATTCTCCTGCGCTGAACCAGGTCTCGTACGCCTACACCCTTGACGACACGCTCGGTGAGCCGATTGTGTTGCGGCATGGGATCGAGCATCCGGAAGAGTGGGGTCCGGAGATCGATCGGGAGATCACCGCCACGCAGTTGCCTATGGCTACCGATGTGCTGGAGGCGGGTGGCTGCCTCGACTTCGAGCACTTCTGGATGACGCAGGACGAGATCGGCGCGGGGGAGCGGTCGGAACTGTGGTCGCGGGTGACGGGGATCGCCCTGGATAAGGGGTGGGTCAGTGTTGGTGTGGTGGGGGAGTCGGTGCCGCTGGAATCGCTTCCGGTGAGCTTGATTCCGAACTTCACGATCTTCCGCACGTTGGCGGAGCGTATGCGGGCAGAGCACGCGCGCTCGTCGTAGCGCTTGTGGCCGTAAAGGACGCGTCAAAGCCGCCGGACTGGTTGGCGGTCAGTCGTGTTGGTGTCAGCGGCGCGACCGGCGGATCTGCTTCTTCGGTGAGAACTGTTGCACCGCAGCGCATGTCAGGGAAGCGTCAAATCGGTGCCGCGGATCTTTCCGGCGCGATCCAGCACTGACATCGTCTGAATCCGGATCGTTGGTTGAAGGGATCAGGTGTGGCGTCGAAGGTCGGGGTGACCCCGGAGCAATTGGTCAGTGCGGCCGGGAAAATGGGCGTGCTGCGGGATCGGATGAACGACATTCTCAGCACCTTGGAGACCTCGCTGGCAGCAAAGGGTGCCGCCTGGGGCGGCGACGGCTACGGCAGCACCTTCGCCGACGGCCCGCAGGGCTACATGGCCGCGCACAAGAACCTCACCGAGGGCATCGGCAATACCGCGGTGACCCTCGACTCGTACTCCGACGGGCAGTACAAGGCCGCAGATCTGCTGGCTCGAATGGACCGGCGGTAGATCGACTACTGCTGACAACGCGTGTCCATCACTATCCCCAGCGAGCTGGAAAGGCTCGGCTGGATCGCCGGATCGGACTGGCCCGACGGCGATGAAGACAAGATGTGGGCCATCGCCGCCGACTGGCGCAAGGCCGCCGCCGACATCCGTGACCTGCTACCGGACCTGGCCGCAGCCAAGAAAGCGACCATCGACGCGTACCCCTGGGGCGAGGGCATCGAGGCGATGACCACCGCGCTGGACAAGCTGGACCGTGGCCCGGAGTCGTTCGGGGAGCTGGCCGACATCCTGGACTCGGTCGCGGAATCCGCGGATGCGCTGGCCACCGAGATCGAGTACACCAAGATCCTCGTCATCAGCTCGCTGGCCATGCTGGCGTTCGAAATCGCTGCGGCATGGTTGTTTCCGCCCACCGCACCGCTCGTCGAAGCGGCGGCCGTCGGCCTCACCCGGCTGGCGGTGCGGTTGCTCGGTCAGCGGGCGGTCAGTGCCATCGCTCGATTCGCCGCGAAAACCGGTCTCGCCGCGCTTGCCAAGTTCACGGCGAAACATGTCGTCTTCAGCACCGTGCTCGGTGCGGGCCAGGACCTCGCCATTCAGGGATACCAGGTCGGGGCTGGACATCGCGACAGCATCGACTGGAACCGGGTCGGCACGACCGCCTATACCGCAGCCGCTGCGGGCGCGATCGGCGGCCCCGCAGGTGGACTGCTGGGCAAGGCGGCGACGAAAGTTCCACTACCCGAGGGACGTTGGAGCGGGGCGCTCAAAGGTGCGGCCGTCGGCGCGGGCTCGGGCATGGTCGGCGCGCTGGGGGCGTGGGGAGTCGGTGGTATCGCCAATGGTTGGACCTGGGACCCACGCCTGCTGACCGGCGGCGCGGCGTACGGTGTATTGACGGGCGGTAGCAAAGGGTTTCGCCATGCACCGACCGGGCGCGGTTCTGGTGCAAGAGGTTTCAACGCACCGGATTCTGCACGGTACGGCGGCGACGGCGGTTCCACGCCGGTCCGACCCGCAGGCGGTGCTGATGGTGGTTCGCGGAACGGTACCGGCGATGGTTCCGCGCCCCGCACCGCGGATCCGGTGAATGAGAACGGCGGATCGCCCACTCATCCGGGCGAGTCGCCGAGCGGTACCCGGAATCAGGCTGAGAGCCCGTCCAATACGAATTCCGGAGGACGGAATGGTGAAAGCCGTGCCGGTATGCCAGACGGCTCCTCGGGCAGGGGTGCGAACGAGGTGACACCGGCTGGGACCAGCGAATCCGGAATCATCGCTGGCCCCCGGGAATCTCAGGCCGCCGCCCCGAGCGGACAGAGTGGCGAGAGCGCTACCTCACCGACCCGTGCGGGGCAGGAGACCGGCACGACTCATGCAGGACAGAACGCTGGCACGCCGCCGCACGCGACGGACCCGACCGGACACGTGAACGAGGGCACGAATCCCGTTGCACCGCAGGAAGGTAATGCGCGACCAGAGTCGGTGCAACAGCACCCGGAGTCGTCCACCGGCGAGCCGCACCCAGCCGCATCCGCGGATGCGAAAGCCGCTCCGCTGGAGCAGGCTTCACCCATCGGTGGCGAGATCAAATCCCCTGGAAACGAAGTCGGCGGTTCGACGAACACCGGTGGCGAGCACCCGGTCGGTGCGGCCGATCCGACGGGTGCCGGGCAGCCGACCGGCGCGGTCCAGTCTCCGGGCACACCGCATCCGTCCGGTCCAGCGCAGACAGCGGGAGGCGGCCAATCACACCCCGCAGCACCTGCACAGGCGTCCGCCAGCGACAGCAGCCATTCGAAGCCGACAGCCAGCCCTGACAGCCACCAGTCGAAGCCGTCGGTGAAGGCGCCGGAACCGACAACGCCCCGAACAGGCAGTAACGAATCACGTGCGGCCGGGTCCGAATCGCGTGCGGGTACACCCGAACGTCGTCCCGCCTCGACCGGGGCCGAGGCGCCTATCGCGGCGAGCTCCACCGGCCAGCAGGCGTCCGAAACCCACACTCCTGGAACGGAACAAGCCCAGCCCCGTGCGCATGCCGAGGAACAGCGGCAGGCCGCACCGGAGCAGGAACAACCCGCGGGGGTTCCGGATTCGACCCGCGAGAAGCTGCGCGGACTGGGCGTCGATCCGGCGGGCATGACCCCGGAACAGGTACAGCGCGCCGGTATGGATGCGGTGGTGCGTCGTTTGTCGGAACTCACCGGCTCGATGGCCGACCTGGACGCTGCGGGCTTGCCGCCCGACGAACACTTCGCCCATCGCAAGGCCATGCAACGGCAGATCGATGAGGTCCTGTCCCTGCGAAACGATCTCCGAGCCGGATTCGGGCAGCAGCAAAACACGGCCACCGAGAGACCGGCCGCCACCGCGCACCCACAGTCGGAAACCGCAGCGGGAGCCGAGAGCACGTCGAAACCGGCCGGGGAGCGTGCACCGGCGGAGGTCCGGCAGTCTGCCGAGGTTGCCGAATCAACCCGTGAGAAAGCGCGGGCGCTCGGCATCGATCCGGACGGCATGACTCCGGAGCAGCTGCGGCGCACCGGCGAGGAGGCCTTTGCCCACCGCGTAGCCGAATTCGCGGATCGGACCGCCGCGCTCGAAGGGGCGGGTCTGCGGCCGAACGAGCTACTCGCACAGCGGATGGAGATGCAACGGCAGGTCGACGAGTTCCTCGCGCAGCGTAGAGAATTCCGATCGGAGTTCGAGCAGCCGCAGCCGCGCCCTGAGCCGCAGACTGAGCCGCAGCCGCGCCCAGAGCATGAGCCGCACTCGACTCCGGAGCCGGAGGGTCGGCAACAGCCAGAGGGTGGGCAGCCGCCGACCGGCGAACAGACACCCACCCCAGAGCCCCAGACAACGCCTGAGAGCGAGCGGAGGCCCGACGAGATCCCCGACACGACATCGAAGATCCCGTACACACCAAGGTACTTCGGCGTCCCCCCGATTCCCGAGTACGAGGCGCCAGCGCCTCCAGACGACTCTGTGTGGGAGCCGGATCCCGAGCCTGAGCCTGAGCCGGATCCCGAGCCGGAGCCCGAACCCGAACCTGAACCTGAACCTGAACCTGAGCCGGAGCCGGAGCCGGAGCCGGAGCCGGAGCCGGATCCCGAGCCGGAGCCGGATCCCGAGCCGGAGCCGGAGCCCGAGCCCGAGCCGGAACCCGAACCGGAGCCGGAACCCGAACCGGAGCCGGAACCCGAACCGGAGCCGGAACCCGAACCGGAGCCGGAACCCGAACCGGCGCCGGAACCCGAACCGGCGCCGGAACCCGAGCCCGAGCCGGAACCCGAACCTGAGCCCGAGCCCGAGCCAGAGCCAGAGCCAGAGCCAGAGCCAGAGCCAGAGCCAGAGCCAGAGCCAGAGCCAGAGCCAGAGCCTGGCGCGGAGCCGGAACCGGTGCTGACGCCGATGCCGGAACCCACGCTCGAACCTGAACAGGAAGCAGCGCCCGGTCCCGAACCGTGTGACGCGACCGTTGAGTCAACTCCTGCGTTGCCTCCCATCGCATCCAATGGCGGCGGCAGCTGAATCCAGCCGCGAGTGTCAGCGTTTTAAGGACCACGGAATCCTGCTGCGTCGCGGACTGTTTCGGCTTACTGTCGATCGGTGGGCCTAGCGGTCGGGCTGATCGGCATCACCCTGCTCTTCGGATCAGGGTTGATCTGGACGGCCTACCTCGTCCGCGCGGGCAACCTGGACGCGCAGGCGCTAGCCGAGAAAGTGGCGGTGCCGCAGCCGAGTTCGGCATTGGACTGGCCGGAGCTCCATGTGCAAGCCGTGGTTGCGCAACCCGACCAGGAGTCACTCGTGCTGTTGCACGTCGACTGGCCCGCGTTCCCGCAGCGGAACGCGACCCTGCTGGTCTCACTGAACGAGGACGACCCACGATCGTTGCTGGTGCTGTCGCGGTGGTGCGCCTGCCAGGCCTCGGTCTCACCGACCCGACGCTACGGCGCAACGATGGAACTTCGCCGCCGCCAAAGCCTGCAACGAGTTTCGGGCGTCCTCCTCGCAGAACACCCCGCGCCCGGCTACGGCATGTAGAACGTAGCGAAACCGGGTGTGACCGTCCCGCTGCTCGGCGAACTGGCCATGCTCCCCGCCGATCGATCGAAGACACAATCGACGCGTCACCCCACGCCCGGGCTCACCGTACCCAGCTATGTCCAAGTGGTTGCAGGCGACTTCTGTTTGTACGCAAAGCGATTCGCTGGGAAATGCTCGACATGTCGGCACCCGGCGGTACCTTCACGTCCATGACGTCAACGACAAGGTTCCTCGCCGTCGCGGTACTCAACCGCATCGACAACCGTCTTGCCATCTGGCACGTCGATGTCGGCTCAGGTACGGGACTGTCCAGGTTGCCGGGCGCCTGGGTGCTGGACATCGAACAAACAGAGGAGATCGGCGTCCTGCTCAACGGGTACCACACCGTCAATTGCGTTACCGGGCTGGAACTTCCGAAAGGCGTGACCACCGCTGGTCCGCTCGACATCGACGCAATGGTCGCCAGCGTACGAGCCGAGATCGACTCTGCCGATGCTCTTTTCACCCAGCACGTCGCGGGCACGCCGAAGTACAAACAACCGGTCCGGCCCAACTGGCCGGAAGTGGTGTACCCGGCGAATACTCTCGCGCTGACCCAGCAAACCGAAGCGGTGATCCGGCCGGTGTTGGCCACCGCACACAGTCTGAAAGACTTGGCTGTCACCTGGTTCGAGTTCGAGCGACTGCGTGTGGCCCGACCGTTCCTCATCGAACACACTGGACCCGACCTCCGCCCTCTCCCGCTAGTCGTCGAATAGCCTGGAAACCAACCCGGAATTTGTCAAGTCAAGTGAGACAGTGCTGATCAGTTGATTTGGGGTTGGGGTGTGGGTTCGTTGATGTAGAAGATGGCCGGTATTTTCGGTGGGGTGGGTCGGCGGCCGAAGCGGGCGGGGTTGGCGTGGTAGGCGGCGGTCAGGGTGATCTGGCGGGCCTCGTCGATCGCGTCGGCGGTGCCGAAGTGCACTGATGCGGGGGTGTGCCAGCCGATACCGGAGTGGCGGTGGATGTGGTTGTACTCGTTGAAGAATCCTTCCAGGAACAACCGCGCATCCGCCAGGGAGGCAAAGGACTTCGGGAAATCATGAAGATATTTGAGGGTCTTGAACTGCGCCTCACTGAAGGGGTTGTCATTGGATACCCGTGGCCTGGAATGGGATCGGGTGACACCGAGGTTGGTGAGCAGCTCCGAGACCAGCCCCGATGTCATCGACGGGCCGCGGTCGGCGTGGACGGTGTGCGGGATGGCGCCGTTGCGTGCGATGGCCTCGTCGATGAATTCTTGTGCCAGTTCAGCGCTTTCGTGGTGGGAAACGATCCAGGACGGGTTGTAGCGGGAGTAGATGTCGATGAGCACATACAGGTGGAACCAGACACCCTTGGCAGGGCCGCGTAGTTTGGTGATATCCCAGGTCCACACTTGTGACGGGCCGTCGGCGAGGAGTTCGGGTTTCACCTTCGCCGCATGGGTGGCCTGTCGTCGCCGTTCCCGGTTCTGACCGGCGCCCGCGGCGATGCGATACATGCTCGACATCGAGCACCAATAGTTACCCTCGTCGAGTTCCCGCGCCCAGATCTGGCATATCGCCAGGTCGGCGTAGGGCGCTGAGTTGATCACCGTGAGCACATGGGCGCGTTCGGTGGCGGTGAGCCCTTGACCGTTACCCGGGACCGCCCGCGCGGGTTTGGGCCCCTGGATCGGTGGGCGCTGATGGCGGTAGTGGGTGGCTCGTGCCCGCCCGATCAGCGTGCAGGCCCGGCGGATAGGGACCTCGACGGCCCGTAGGTCGCCGTAGGCGTCGGTCATGGCTTGGTCGGTCGCGGCGCTGTGCCCGTGCTCTCGGAGATGGATTCCAAAAGCACATGCAGTTTTCCCATGATCTCGAGCGCGGCCTCCGTCTGCTTCAATTGCTTTGCCAGACGGGCATTCTCACGCGTCAAACGTTGGTTCTCCCGACACCCGGCCGTGTCCACGGCCTGGGATGCGACCGCTTCACTGGATCGCCGGGCAGCGTGCTGGGCGGCGCCGGAAAGCTTCGCGGCGCGGGCCTGGGTCCACTCGGCGATCTGGGATTGGTAGAGACCCTCACGGCGCAGGACCGCGGACTTCTGCCCGTGCGGGGCGTCACGGTACTCCTCGATGATCTTGTCGCGGTACTGGGCGGTGAAGGTCCGCCGCGTCGGCTTCGGCGCCGGATCAACCGGCCCACCACCTCGGGCCGCGGGGTTCGGGCTACTCATGGGGATTGCTGCTCCAGTCATGCCCTCAAACAGTGAACTCAGGGAAGTCCGAGTGTCTCACCACAGCCTGACAGAGAGGGACCGGTCGCTCGTTCACGGCGATCAATGTTGTGACAGCACAGTCGATCCCGTGCGAGCATCCGGGCATCTTCTGGGTGTAATAGACGGATTAACAGGCGCGATCAAGTCCGCAATGGCTGAAAATACTGGGGGGTCGCCAAATGCTCATCGAAGAATCTGCCGGTCTCACGCTCACCGGTGAGTTCAAGGAAGCGCTGTCCCGCCTCGAACGCGGCGAGAACCTCTTCCTCACAGGCAAAGCTGGTACAGGCAAGTCCACGCTCATCCGTCGGTTCCTCTCGACAACGAACCGGAATGTCGTCGTCGCCGCACCCACGGGTATCGCCGCACTCAATGTCGAGGGCTACACGATCCACCGGCTGTTCTCGTTCCGATCGACGACCACCCTCGAGGAGGTCAAGTGGGGCAGATACTTTCCGAGCAAATTCGCCACCACTCTTCGGAACCTCGACACGCTGATAATCGACGAGGCATCGATGGTGCGCGCAGACCTGTTCGACTGCCTTGCCGCTGCGCTGGAACGTTTCGGGCCCAGGCCGGGAACCCACTTCGGTGGGGTTCAACTGGTGCTGGTCGGCGATCTGTTCCAGCTGCCGCCCGTGGTAACCGAGGCCGAAACAGAGTACTTCGGCACGCGGTACACCTCGCCATACTTCTTCTCCGCCGACGCCTACGACCGCAGGCACTTCCCGATGACCGAGCTCACCACCGTATTCCGGCAGATCGGCGATTCGCGACTCGTCGACATCCTGAATGCTGTGCGTGTCGGTGCACTGCTGGAAGGCGCTCGCGCAGAACTGAATTCGCGAACCGATACGGCGTTCCGGCCGCCCGTCGACGAGTACTGGCTGACACTGACCACCACCAATCGGATCGCGAAAGCCCGCAATCGGGAGATGCTCGAGCAACTCCCCGGCACTGAATCGCGCCATCGAGCCACGACGACCGGAGACGTGGACGGGTTCGATGCGCCGACCGAGGACGATCTGCTGTACAAGGTCGGGGCGCAGGTCATGCTCCTGACCAACGACCCGAGCGATCGATGGGTGAACGGAACCATCGGGCGGATCATCGGACACCGCGTCGACCGCGGCGATCCGGTCGTCACTGTCGAACTTCCCGCAGGCGAAGCTGCTGAGGTGCGCCCGTACACGTGGGAGGTCACCCGTCCAGTCTTCGAGGGTGGGACGCTCCGCCACCAAGTGGTCGGGACCTATACCCAATTGCCGTTCCGCCTCGCGTGGGCCATCACGATCCACAAGAGTCAGGGCCAGACGCTGGATCGCCTCGTAGTCGACCTCAGCGGAGGGACTTTCGCCGACGGGCAACTGTACGTCGCACTCAGCCGGTGCACATCGATGAATGGACTCGTACTACGGCGCGAGGTGCAACCCCGAGACCTCAAAGTCGACCAACGCATCCGCCGTTTCCTACAGTCGGACAGGCCCGAGACGGTCACGCGGGGGAACGCGTACCTGGGTATCTGCACCGTGGGCGACGAAGGACGCGCCTGGAAGCCACGGCCGGTGGAGATCGCCGTGGTGACCGACGATGGCACCGAGATCACCA
The DNA here is from genome assembly GCF_050955855.1 of Nocardia sp. CA-128927. NCBI lineage: Bacteria > Bacillati > Actinomycetota > Actinomycetes > Mycobacteriales > Nocardiaceae > Nocardia > Nocardia sp. CA-128927. The sequence continues at coordinate 4,225,339 of NZ_CP192087.1, forward strand.
CGCTGATCAACCCCGGCCGCGATCTCGGTGACGCCCGCAGCGCCTACGGCATCACCGCAAGCGATGTCCAACTTGCCCCCTTGCTGACTGAAGCCTGGGCTGCACTGGCACCTCACCTGGCGGGCAGAACTCCAGTCGGCATCGACATCGACCAACACCTCGGCTACCTCGATTACGAGCTCAAGCGCAACGGCTATGTCGCGCCCATGCCCGTCGGCACTGAGCTCGACAATGCGATGCTGTCACCGGCAGAGCGGGAGCAACTCAACGCTTCACATGCTCTCGTCCGGGCCCGCGCCGTGCGAGAGATCTCGATGCGCCGATCCACGACACACACGCACGCCGACATCTTTCCCCCAGGAGAGGCTCGAACCGGATATCTACTCGAGCGAGGCCACGAGCCGAGCTGTTACAAGGCGATCGGAGCCGCCACCTCCTCTTCAACACTCGAACAGGTTCTGGCGGGGTATCTGCGCACCAAAGCCCAGCAGCTCCACTTGGACGACCGAACCGTGGCGCTGCTCCGGCAACTCGAGGACCAGCTCGGGCACGCCATCCTTGATTCCGACGTCGATGTCACTCAGCAGGACATCAACGAGGTTCTAATCGTCGGCGCTCGAATTTGCTTCACCGGCACGGTCATCGACGGCAAAGGCAACGAGTGGTCGCGGGGTGAGATGGAAGACCTCACCACAACTCGCGGACTCGTGCCCGTGCGGACCGTGACCAAAACCAAGTGCGACGCCCTGGTTGTTGCCGAGGCCGGGTCACAATCCGGCAAGGCCAAGACTGCGATCAGGTTCGGCAAGCCGATCTTCACCGCAAACCAGTTCCTCGCCTGGGCCGGCCGGCCCGAATGCTGATGAAACCGAACATGGGCCAGTATGCGGCTTGGTCAGGACACGAAGGCGACGGACGTGACGACGACGTCGGCGTTGCTGAGGTACCACCCGTTCCATGGGTCGGCGACGTTCACCTGGATCCCGTGGCCGGTCGCCGGACCGCCGGTGATCAGCCATAGACCGTTGCCGTATCCGGTTGCGGTGCTGACACTTCCATCCGACCAGGCGAACTCGGCCACCGAATTCGTGCCGGGCGCACTCCACGGGATGGTCGCGGTGAACCGACCGGAGTCGATGCCAGGGAGGAGGGAGCTCGCGCATTCGTGCACGGCGGCTTCACGCCAGATGGACTGTCCCGCACTGCCGGTGCCGGGAATGAACCGCCCGGTCATCACGCTGCCCTGGTGGCAGCCGTCGCTTTGCGGTTCCGCATGCACCTGGGGCGAACTCAGGATCGGGACCGCGCACATCACCGCAACCAGCACACTTCGACGAATCGGCACGGCACCACCTCCTGCGATGGGAGTAGCCAGCCGACTCGGCCAGGCAGGAATGGGCTCGCCGCGCGAAGTACCACTGGCTCGATGAGCAGTTTAGCGGCGGTACCGGACACTTTGGTCGGTTAAGGTGCTCCTTCTCTAAGAGGAGTGGAGTTTATGAAGACCTGGCGCGATCTGGACCCTGCCACGCGGAAGGCGCTGCTGCGTGGCGAGCCCGCCGTCGATCCCGAGACCGATCGGATCGCGAGTGCTCATGCGGAGAAGGCGCTGAAGCACTTTCAGCTCCGGATGGGCTTGGTCGCTATACCCGGCGGTTTGGTCATCGGTTCGCTGCTGGGAACTCTCAACGTGCTGGCTGGCCTGCCATTCATCGTGTTGGTGCCAGTGATCATCTTGATGGTGGTCGGATTCGGCTATGTCACGATCCGTCGCAAGCTTGCGCTGATCCGGCTACTGAACATCAGCCGCGGGATGCCTAGGGAGCTGGTTACGCCGGGCTCGTCCGAGAAAGTGGAGATCAGGCTGACCTCTCTGGGCATCATGCGGATGACGGCGCCCTACCTGTTCATCGTCGCTGTCCTACTCATTGTGGGCGTTGTATGGACGAATCCATGGTTGATCGGGACAGCGGTCGTCGTGAGTGTCCCGGTCATCGGATACATCGGTTACCTGCTGCTGGCGTGGTCGCTACCAGGTCACCCGGTGGTCGTCCTCGACGCGGAAGGCGTGCACATACCGAAAACTGGTCTACGGGTCGGCTGGGAATCCTTCCACGAGATCAGAGTCGTTCCGCTACGAGCAACGGCGCGAGACACCAGACAGGTAATCGCCTTCATGCTGCACGACGACGAGCTTTATCTACGCCAACTCCCGGGCTGGCAGGCATTCATGGGCAGAATGAACAGGAAGACCTACCTGTCACCCCTGGTGATCGTGGATGCCACCGTCGACAAGCCAGTCGCCGAGATCGCCGCAAAAGCCGCCGCCCTCTCAACCGTCCCCGTATCCACACTGCCGCAAGGTGTTCGACAATGAAGGCGTCCTTTCGCCTCACAGCCCCGCGACTGCGAGACCGATGGTGATCGGCAACCACCAGATCTGCTCGAGGATCTGGGCATTTCCTGGTGACAGGTGCAGGACCAGTGCGTTGAGGAGTAGCGAGGCGGCGAGGCCGACCAGGCAGGCTGCTGTTATGAACAAGCCGCCGGTGGCGCGACTGAGCCTCGGGCGCAAGCCTTTTCGCCGGAGCACCCGCCAGGTGGCGACCACGGTGGTCAGGCCGGTCGCGATCGCGAGTATCACGTAGGTGAGGGCGAATACCGCGGCGGGGACGTCGTCGGCGGTGAATGTATTCAGCGTCTTGGATTGCCGTGCGTCGCCGGTGATCCAGCATACGACGAAGATCGCCGCCGCCACCGACCATGCCAGACCGACGTAGCGACCGGGATGTCGTGAGCCGGTAAGGATTTTGAGCGCGACAGCGGCAAAAGCGCTGAAGGACAGCGTGGCCAGCAGAACGGAGACGAGCAGGGCGATCGCGCTTCCGGTGACATCGATCGAGATGCCGTTGAGTCCTTCGACGACCGGCTGTACGGCCAGGACGTAGGCGCCGCTGAGCGCGCCGAACGCCATTGTGAACAGCCGTGATTCAGGGATGTCCCGCCACCAGCGCAGCCGGTACACCGCCACGGCCCCCATTGCCGCGGCTGCCCACACTGCGGGTTCGTAAATCATCTGGGTGAGTCTAGGGATGGTGACGGGATAAAGATCGTTCAATTCTCGGCGGCCGGTCAACTCGGTTCGGTGTCGAGTCGATGGTCAGGGGGTGGGGGTTCGGAGGGCACGGCGGGCGGCGATCGAACCGAAGGTTTCGCGGTCGGCGAGGAAACCTTCCAGGGCGAAGGTCGCGGCGCCGAGGCTGGCGGGGTTGTGGGGGAGGGTTGAAAGTTGCAGTGTCACTGCGTCGAAGGGGTCGGTCATCGCGTGGTGGGCGGCTACGCGGCGGGTCACGTCCAAGAGTGGTGCGCCGAGGTGGTCCGCGACGAGATCGCCGAAGACGATGGTTCTCGGGTTGAACAGGTTCACCAGGTTGGCGACCGCAACGCCCAGGTAATGGCCGGTCTTGTCGATGACTTCCAGCGCGGCGGTCTCACCACGCTCGGCGGCCTCGGCGATGGCCGCGATGGTGACGGCATCGTCGGTGTCGAACAAAGGGCTCGATGGTGCGAGTTCGCGCAGGGTGCGCACGATGCCGGGCGCGCTCACATACGCCTCGACGCAACCCATTCGCCCGCAACGGCATTCGCGTCCGTCGAGCACCAGATTGGTGTGCCCCCATTCGCCCGCGCTGTTGGTGACGCCGCGATAGAGCATGCCGTCGACGACCACACCGATGCCGACACCGGCGCGGAGCGTGACGACGATCAGATCGTCCACGTCCCGGCCCGCGCCGAACCAAAGATGCGCCGCGGTACTGGCTTTGAGCGGATTATCGAGATAGAGCGGGTAGGAGAGGTGCTGCTCGAGCAGTTGTGAGAGCGGCACGTCGTGCCAATGCCAGTACGGCGAGAACACCGAGACGCCGCCGACGGGTTCGACCAGCCCAGGCACGCTCAGCCCGACGCCGAGCACCTTGTCGGCATCGTCGGCAGTGAGCTCGCCGATGCCGCGGGTGATGAGCGCGACGACATCGTCGGGTTCGGTGGCCGCCGGATCGACGGGGATCTCGACCGATCGCTGCACCGTCATGGCCAGGTCGAAAAGGTCGAAGTGGATAGCGGTTTCGGCGATATCGACCCCGACCAGCATGCCGCGCTCGGGATTGATCGCGAGCTGGGCGCGCGGTCGGCCGATGCCCGGCGCGTCGTAGCCGAGTTCGGCCAGCACGCCCACGTCGAGCAGCTCGGAAATCATGTTGCCGACCGTGGCGAACGACAGGCCGGTCGCCCTGGCGATCTCCTGCCTGCTGATGTGGCCGACGGCGGCATACACCGCCTGTAGCACGCCGAACCTGTTGCGGCGCCGGATGTCGCGCGCGGTCAGCTGGTACACGGGTCGGGCCTCCTCCTCCGCTGGTGGTCGCCAACATACCCAACGACTTCGACCAACAGTATTTACAACAGTTAGTGGAAGTCTTACTGTAACCGGCATCACTACACGACGCGAGTATGCGTCAGATCACCGAGGAGTGCCCATGTCCTGGACCCATCGACGACGTTGGACCAGTGCCGTTCTGTGCGGGGTGTCGCTGGCGCTGGCCGCGACCGCCTGCTCATCGGGCAAGGAGTCCGACTCAGCCGCCAGTGGCCCACAGCACCAGACGGGCGCGGTCAGCCTGGTCTACGCCCAGAAACAGGGCGACCAGGAGTACTTCATCGGCGAGGCCGAGGGCGCCAAGGCGAAGGCCAAGGAACTGGGCATCGATCTGAAGGTCGTGAACCTGGGCAACGACGCGAACAAGGCGGTCACCGAGGTCAACAACGCGATCAACCAGAAGGCCAGCGGCGTGATCGTCGTGGTGCCGGATCCCTCGGTCGGTCCGCAGGTCGCCCAGCTCACCAAGACCGGCGGCGTCGCACTGCTCACCTCGGACGACCAGGTCTGTACCACCGGCCCGGATCCGTCGAAATGCGCCAAGGACCAACTGGTTCCGCGGGTCGGCTTCAGCGGCACCCAGATGGGCACCGAGGTCGGCCGCCGGGCGGGCGAGGACTTCAAGAAGGCGGGCTGGAAGCCGGAGGAGACCGCGATCGTCGACGCCTGGAAACAGGATGTGACGGTCTGCACCGACCGGGTCGAGGCCAACAAGAAGGCCTTCCGCGCGGCGGCCGGGGTGGACGTCAAGGTGATCGACGTCGGCACCGACAACACCCCCTCCGATGCCCAGAACAAGATCTCCGCGACGGTCGCAGGCAACCGCTCGGTCAAGAACTGGATCGTCATGGGCTGCAACGACGAGAACGTCAGCGGTGGCGTCGCCGCCATCCAGAACTCCGGCTACGCCGCCGACAATGTGCTCGGTGTCGGCCTCGGCGCCTACCTGGCCTGCAAGGAGTGGCGCGGCGGCAAGCCGACCGGGTTCAAGGCGGCGCTGTTCATCAACGGCAAGGATGTCGGCGCGCTCGCGGTGCAGACGATCTACGACTACCTGAAGAACGGCAAGGCCATGCCCGCCGAGGCCTTCGCGCCGACCACAATGGTCGACTCCAGCAGCTGGCAGCAGGCGGGCGTCACATGCAGCTGACCGGCCTGCGCGCCACCGGCCTCAGCAAGAGTTTCGCCGGGGTGCCCGCCCTGCGCGACGTGAGCCTGGACTTCCCCGCCGGCGCGGTGACCGCGTTGATGGGGGAGAACGGCGCGGGCAAATCCACCCTGATCCGGATCCTGGGCGGCGATCACCGCCCGGACAGCGGTCGGCTCGAGCTCGACGGGGTCGTGCTCGAACCGGCCACCCCGGCCGACGCGCGGGCAGCCGGGATCCGGGTGATCGGCCAGGAGCCGGAGATCGTGCCGCATGTCTCGGTCACCGAGAACGTCTACCTCGGGGCACTGCCGCGCCGGGCGGGCCGCCTGCTCGACCGCGCGGCGTTGCACGAGCGGATGCGCACCGACCTGGCCCGGCTCGGCTTCGACCGTGACCTCGACCCGGCCACCCTCGGTTCGAAACTGACTGCCGCACAACGGCAGCTGGTCGAGATCATGCGGGCGCTGACCACCGAGGCCAAGGTGATCGCCTTCGACGAGCCGACCTCCTCGCTGTCCGACCACGAAACCGAATCGCTGTTCGCGCTGATCGGCCGGTTGCGTGCGCGTGGGTTGGCGGTGATCTACGTATCGCACCGGATGCGGGAGATCTTCCAGCTCGCCGACCAGGTCGCGGTATTGCGGGACGGTGCGCTGGTCGGCGTGCGCGCGACCGCGGAGACCAGCGATCAGGAGATCGTCCGCATGATGGTCGGCCGCGACCTGTCCACGCTGTTCGCCCGCGGACCGAGCACGCCGGGTCGGGTCCTGCTCGACGTCGACGCGGTCACCACCGACGACGTACGAGATGTGAGCCTCCAGGTGCGCGCCGGTGAAGTGGTCGCGCTGGCCGGATTGGTCGGTGCGGGCCGGTCCGAGTTGGCGGGTGCGCTGGCCGGTGATCTGCCGATTCGCTCCGGCGTGGTGCGGGTGGACGGCAAGCAGCTGCGGTTGCGTCAGCCACGAGACGCGGTGCGGGCGGGCATCGGCTACGCGCCGGAGGAACGCAAAGCCCAAGCCCTGCTGCTGCATCGCGGTGTGCGCGACAACATTTCGCTGGCCATGCTCGACCACCTGCGGCGGTTTCGATTCGTCAGGGCGGGCGAGGAGCGGCGGCTCGCCCAGCACTACGTGGAATCGCTGCGGGTGTGCACGCCCTCGATCGAGCAGGAGGTGCGCAAACTCTCCGGCGGCAACCAGCAGAAGGTGGTGCTGGCCCGCTGGCTGGCCCGCAAACCCAAGGTGCTGATCCTGGACGAGCCGACCCGCGGTGTCGACGTCGGCGCGAAGGCCGAGATCTACCGAATCATCGAGGAATTGGCCGAAGCCGGGGTCGCCGTGCTGGTGATCTCCTCGGAACTACCCGAAGTACTCGGCCTGGCCGACCGGATCGTCGTCATGCAGCACGGGCGCGTCACCGGCGAACTCGACCGCAGTGCGGCCAGCGAGGAGGCCATTCTCGCGCTGGCCATGGCCGAAGACCTGACGCATATCTCTCAAGGAAACCGATGACCGAGCAACAACTTGAACTGCCGCCGGTGCCGGCCTCCGCCACACCTGTTCCTCCGCTGACCCGCTATACAGCCGCGCTCACTCCTCGCCGATTACTGCACGCGATCGGCCCCGGAAACCTCAGCCTGATCGGGGCGCTCGTAGTCATCGTCGCGATCTTCGGCTCGCTCAACGACGGCTACCTAGATCCGGCGAACCTGGCCGGAATCGGTGACGCGGTCACGGTATTCGGCTTGCTGGCCGTCGTGCAGACCGTGGTGATCATCTGTGGTGCGCTCGATATCTCGGTCGGCTCGCAAGCGGGCGTCGCCTCGGTGCTCAGCGCGATGGCGTTTACCGCGACCTCCGGCAACGCACTGCTCGGCATCCTCGCCGCGATCGGCATCGGGGTGGTGCTCGGCCTGGTGAACGGGCTGATCATCGTCTACGGCCGGGTGAACCCGGTGATCGCGACGCTGGCCACGTTGGCGGCGTACAAGGGCCTGGCCCAACTGATTTCGGGCGGCAAGGCGCAGGGCTTCGTGCTGGACAACGACCTGTTCATCTTCCTGGCCCGAGGCAAGATCATCGGGCTGCCGGTGCCGGTGATCATCCTCGCGATTGTCGCGCTGGCCGTGCATGTGCTGCTGAAGTACACCGATATCGGCCGCAACATCTACGCCATCGGCGGCAATGACACCGCCGCACGGCTTTCCGGTATCAACATCAACAAGTACCTGATCGCGGTGTTCGTGCTCGCCGGTGTGGTGGCCGCGATCGCGGGCATCATCCTGACCGCGCGGACCGGATCGGGTCAGCCGGTGTCGGGCAGTGAAGGTCTCGAGCTGAAGGCGATCACCGCGGCGGCGCTCGGCGGGTGCGCGCTCAAGGGCGGTAAGGGGACGGTCGGCGGCACGCTGTTGGCGGTCGTGCTGCTCGGGGCGCTGGACAACGGACTGAATGTTGTTGGCGTCAACACGTTCTGGCAGAACGTCGCACAGGGATCGCTGCTTGTCGCCGCAGTGGTGATTCAGCAGCGGCGCAGTGGTGAACGTGCGGTCGGGTTGCCGACCTAGCCATGGCCTGCGGACAACACGGTCACCGGCATCGCCGGGGCCGACCGACATTTCAGGAGCGAACCATGATCACGTTGCGTGCGCGTCCGTGCGCTCCGCCACCGGGGCGGTTGTGCGAAAGTCCGGTGTGGGACAGCCGGACCGATGAGCTGGTGTGGGTGGACATCCGCGGCGGACACATCCATCGGGCGGCATTGGACCGAGCGACGCTCGACCTCACCGTTCGATCGACCGTCAGCATGCCGCCGCCGGTCAGTGCGGTCGTGCCGTGCGCATCCGGTGGATTGCTTGCCACCGCGGGCGACACCATCTCTCGGATCGACGCCGACGGCACCACCACGCGGCTCGCGGCAATACCGTTGCCGGACGACGGGATTCGGCGGCGCCTCAACGATGCGAAGGCCGATCCGCACGGCCGTCTGTTCGCGGGCACCATGTCCGAAGACGGCATTCAGGGCAGTGCCGCCCTCTACCGGCTCGACCCCGACGGTGCGCTCAACACCCTGCGCGACGGGGTCACCATCTCCAATGGCATCGACTGGAGTCCCGACGGCACCGTCCTCTACTACGTGGACAGCCCGACGAAGAAGGTCGAGGCCTTCGAATACGACATCACCACCGGCACTTTCGGCGAGGGGCGACCATTCGCGCGATTCGCGGACGGCGAACCCGACGGGCTGACCGTCGACGGCGAGGGCTGGGTGTGGGTAGCGGTCTGGGGCGCGGGACAGGTGCACGCCTTCGACCCCATCGGGCAGCGGCGGGCGATCATCGAAGTCGGTCCATCGCAAGTCTCCAGCTGTGTGTTCGCCGGGCCGGACCTGGACGTCCTGGTGATCACTACCGCCGCAGAGGGAAAGGCCGCCGACGAGCCCGATGCCGGGCGCCTGTTCGCTTGCGTCCCCGGCGCCGTCGGCCTGCCTGGAACTCCTTACGCCGATGCGGGATTGGTGCGCACCGATGGCCGATAATCTCTTGCAGCTGGAAACGCCGGTCATCGCGATCCTGCGCGCACCGACCGCCGCCCGGTTCGCCGAAGTCACCGCCGTCCTGCACGAATCCGGCATCACCGCGGTCGAATTCACGCTCACCACCGACGGCGCGTTGGACGCGCTCCGCGACTGCGCGGGATTCGCCCACCCGATCGGCGTCGGCACGGTCCTGACGGCGGAGGACGTGGACCGCGCGGTCGATGCCGGAGCCGCTTACCTGATTACCCCGATCGTCAGCGACGAGGTCATCGACCAGGCCTGCCGACTGAGCATCCCGGTGATCTCAGGTGCTTTCACCCCCACCGAGATTCACCACGCCTGGACGGCGGGCAGCACCATGATCAAGGTCTTCCCCGCCTCCGTCGGTGGACCCGAATACCTGAGAGCGATCCGGGCCCCGCTGCCCGACATCCCGTTGGTGCCCACCGGCGGCGTAGCCCTCGCCGATGCCAGGGCCTACCTGGACGCGGGCGCTACTGCCCTCGGGATCGGCTCCCCGCTCATCGGCGATGCCTGCACCGGCGGCGATCTGGACGCACTACGGGAACGGGTTGCGGTGCTGCGCGAGGAGCTGTCCCGGCGGTCGGTCCCGGCGAACGGATTGTCATGAGGGGCAAGCTGGTAACGCTCGGCGAAGCGATGGGAGTCGTAGGGGCGATCGGGCCGGGGCCATTGGCTCCGGGTGCGGCGATGCGGATGGATTTCGCGGGTGCCGAGGCGACCGTTGCCATCGGGGTCAGCAGGTTGGGGCACGAGAGCGCGTGGATCGGCAGCGTCGGTGACGACGCGGTCGGCACGATGGTGCTGGATCGACTGCGCGCCGAGCGCGTCGACGTATCTCGATGCCGGATCGATCCGGACCTGCCGAGCGGTTTGATGGTGCGGGAACGACGTACCGCAGACCGGATCCGGGTCACCTACTACCGGCGAGGACTTGCCGGTTCCCGGCTGTCTGTGGCCGAGGTCGACAAAGAACAGATCGCCATGGCGGGTGTCCTACACCTGACCGGAATCACCCCGGCGCTGAGCTCGTCCGCACGCGACGCGGTGCACGCCGCGCTGGACGCGGCGGTCGACGCGGGCGTGACGGTGTCGCTGGACATCAACTATCGCAGTGCGCTGTGGCCCCGCGTGGAAGCCGCGGCGGAACTGGCGAAACTCGTGTCGCGATCCGACATCGTGTTCGCCGGACTCGACGAGGCGGCGCTGCTGGTGCCCACCGCGAGCGCGGCGGCAATGGCGGAATCCCTTGCGGCCCTCGGCCCGTCGCAGGTCGTGCTGAAGCTCGGCGCGGAGGGCGCGCTCGCGCTGCACTGCGGCAGGTTGCTCAGGGAACCGGCGGTTCCGGTGACCATGGTGGATCCGGTGGGGGCCGGTGATGCGTTCGTCGCCGGATACCTGGCAGGCGTCCTCGACGGCGGCCCGGTCCGGCACAACCTGAGGCTGGCAGCCACCTGCGGCGCATTCGCGGTATCCGTACCCGGCGACTGGGCCGGTCTGCCGTTCCGGCACGAACTCGACCTGCTCGCCGGCGCAGACATTCAACGATGACCACGAAGGGAATTCCATTGAGTCGTCTGGCAGACCGAGTCGTGGTCGTCACCGGTGCCGCATCGGGCATCGGTGCCGCCACGGCGCAGCGCCTCGCCGCCGAGGGAGCCTCGGTCGTCATCGCCGATATCGCCGAAGCCGGGGGAGCGGACGTCGCCGCGAAGATTCGCGCGGCGGGTCATCGCGCCGAATTCGTCCGGTGCGATGTCTCGCGCGAGGAGTCATGGGTGCAGCTGCGGGACCGGGTCAACGACTTGTTCGGTCCACTGGACGCGTTGTGCAGCAACGCATCCAAACAGGCCACCATCCCCGCACACGAGCTGACCCGTCCGCAGTGGGACGAAGGGCTGGCGATCAACCTGACGCCGCTGTTCCTCGGCGTGCGCACCTTCATCGACGATCTGCGCGCCCGCACCGGCAACGTGGTCGCCATATCCAGCGTGCACGCGCAGTTCGGGCTGCCCGGGTACCCGGTTTACGCGGCTGCAAAGGGCGGGTTGACCGCCTTGGTTCGACAACTCGCCGTCGAATACGGCCCCGCCCGTGTGCGATTCAACGCCATCCTGCCCGGCCCTGTTCTCACCCCGGTCTGGGACGACGTCGACGAGGAAGGCAGACGACTGTCCGCACGAGCCACCGCCCTCGACCGATTAGGCGCCCCGGAGGAGGTCGCCGCCGCGGTCGCCTTCCTCGCCTCCGATGACGCCTCGTTCATCACCGGAGCCAACCTCGTCGTCGACGGCGGCTGGAGCGTACGAAAGGAATCACGGTGAAGATCACCGCACTGACCACCTACCTGGTCGCGCCGCGCTGGTGCTTCCTGCGCGTCGACACCGACGAGGGCATCACCGGCTGGGGCGAACCGGTGATCGAGGGCCGCGCGCACACCGTCGCCGCCGCCGTCGACGAAATGGCCGACTACCTCGTCGGCAAGGATCCGATGAGTATCGAGGCGCACTGGCAGGTGCTCACCAAGGGCGGCTTCTATCGCGGCGGACCGATCCTGTCGAGCGCGGTTGCCGGTATCGACCAAGCACTCTGGGACATCACCGGCAAGGCCCTCGGCGTCCCGGTCTGGCAGCTGCTCGGCGGCGCGGTCCGCGATCGGATCCGGGTGTACAGCTGGATCGGCGGTGACCGCCCCGACGACGTCGCCCAAGCCGCGCTCGAACGAAAGCAGCAGGGCTTCACCGCGATCAAGATGAACGGATCGGCCGAACTCGAAGCGATCGACAGCCCGCGCGCCACCACCGACATCGTCGACCGCGTCGCCGCCGTGCGCGAAGCGACCGGCGACGACTTCGATATCGCCGTCGACTTCCACGGCCGCCTCTCCGTCGCGATGGCGCGACGGGTACTGCCGCTGCTCGAGCCGTACCTGCCCTTCTTCGTCGAAGAGCCGCTGGTGCCCGAGGTCAGCGACCGGATCGGCGAGATCACCCGCGCGACAAGCATTCCCATCGCCACCGGCGAACGGTTGTACTCCCGATGGGACTTCCGCACCGTGCTCGACCAAGGCGTCGCCGTGATCCAACCGGACCTCTCGCATGCGGGCGGCATCTCCGAGGTCCGCCGGATCGCCGCCCTCGCCGAGAGCCGCGACGTCGCCCTCGCGCCGCACTGCCCGCTCGGACCCATCGCGCTGGCGGCCAGCCTGCAAGTCGGCTTCGCCACCCCCAACCTGCTCATCCAGGAACAAAGCCTCGGCATCCACTACAACACCGGATCCGACCTACTCGACTACCTCGTAGACCCCGCCGTATTCGCTTACCGCGACGGCTATGTCGACCTGCTGCACGCCCCCGGGCTCGGGATCGAAATCGATGAGAAAGCGGTCGTGCGCGCCGCCGAGCTGGGCCATCGATGGCGCAACCCGGTCTGGCACCGCAAGGACGGTTCCTTCGCCGAATGGTGAATCACGGGGCAAACGCACTCTATGAACTGGCGATCACCCCGACCTCACGCCCTCGGAAAAGCCGCCCTCCGGCGTAACGTTTGCGATGCTCAGCGATCCACCGTCGGCGATAAGGACGCATTCCGTAGAACAAGCCTTCGGGTGAACGGAGGAAACCATCGAGACCCGCGATATACCAACACAATTGGGGACGCTCCACGTCCAGATCGCGGGCGCGGGCGACCCGATCCTGCTATGGCCGAGCCTGTTGATGGACCACTCGCTGTGGCAAGCCCAGGTCGCGCATTTCGCCCCGCGATTCACCACCATCGCGATCGACCCACCCGGCCACGGCGCGAGCAGCCCGCTCACCCGAACCTTCACCTTCGACGAATGCGCCTTATGTATCGCGCAGCCCCTCGACGCGTTCGGCTTCGACCGAGCCCCCATCGTCGGCAATTCCTGGGGCGCGATGGTCGGCGCCACCTTCGCCGCCCGTTACCCCGACCGCGTGTCCAGCGCCGTGCTGATGAACGGCACGGCCTCGCCCGCACCACGACGCCAACGCCTCGAATACGCGGCTCTGCTGGCGATCGCCCGGATACTGCGCGGCATCCGTCCACCACTCACCCGATCCGTCGTCGCCGCCTTCCTCGGACCGACCTCGCGCCGAACCCGACCCGATGTAGTCGAGGCGATGCTGCGCGTCGCGCGCGCCAACGACGTTGCCTCGGTATCTGCGGCGATCCGCAGCGTCGTCTCGCTGCGACCGGATCAGCGCCAACTGCTCACTGAAATCCGCACGCCAACCCTCGTAGTCGCCGGCCGAGAGGACGCGACTTTCCCACCGGCCGAGGTCGAAGAGATGGCCCGTTGTATCCCCGGAGCCGAGTTCGTCCTACTCGAAGGCGCGGCCCATCTCGTCGCCCTGGAAGTACCGGACACCGTCAACACGATGATCGACGACTTCCTGACCCGGCACGCCGCGACAACGTGAGCGCAGAGTCCACTCCTCGGGATGGATGAGTGATCAGGCTCACGATCAGGCACCGATGCCTGGCATCAAAACGCCCCTGAACAGCACTTTCAGCCGAGATAGCAGCTGGATCGCCAGTAAAACCCGGTGAAGTTTGTCGGTACCGCCCGGTTTACTGATGCGCGCCCGATGAGTTCGAGCACCCGAGTCCGTCTCATCCATTGTGGCGCCGGGACCTCGGACCTCTAGGCCACGCACTTGCTGTCAACATCTATGCCGGAGGTAACCCGATGTCCGCCAAAACAGCCGCTCCCGCGACGGGAGGACGGACACCGCTCGTAATCCGGGTATTGGTACTCGCGACCTTCGTGGTGATCCTGAACGAGACCATCATGATCAACGCGATCCCCCGCCTGATGGAGGATCTCGACGTCACCGAGCGGGCGGCGCAGTGGGTCTCCACCGCGTTCATGCTCACCATGGCGGCCATCATTCCCACCACCGGCTGGTTCCTGCAACGGGTTTCGACCAGGCAGGCCTACGCCACGGCGATGGGTGTCTTCCTGGCCGGTACCGCGCTGTCGGCCGTCGCGCCGACCTTCGAGGTGCTGTTGCTCGGCCGGATCATTCAGGCCGGCGGCACCGCGGTGATGATGCCGCTGCTGATGACCACGCTGATGACCGTCGTACCCGAGCAGGATCGCGGTCGAGTGATGGGCAACGTCACCCTGGCCATTTCGGTGGCCCCCGCGATGGGACCGGTGATTTCCGGGTTGGTGCTGCAGGTCGGTTCGTGGCGTTGGCTTTTCGTGCTGGTGCTGCCGATCACCGGTGTGGTCGCCTGGCTGGGCCTGCGTCAGCTGGAGAACGTCGGTGAGCCGCAGACCGGTGCGATCGACTGGGCCAGCGTGTTCTTGGCCGCACTCGGCTTCGGTGGACTGGTGTTCGGGCTCAGCCGATTCGAGGCCGACAACCTCACCAGCCCGGCCCTGATCGTCGCCGCCGGTGTCGCACTCATCGCCGCGTTCGTGTTCCGTCAGCTGAGCCTGCAGCGCTCCGGCAGTCCGCTGCTGGACCTGCGGGTCCTGTTGGCAGGCACCTACACCAAGGCGCTGGTGCTGATGTCGGTCGCGTTCATGGCCATGCTCGGCTCGATGATCCTGCTGCCGCTGTACCTGCAGAACCTGCGTGGCCTGAGCCCGCTGGCCACCGGCCTGCTGGTGATGCCGGGCGGGTTGGCGATGGGTCTGCTCGGACCGACCATCGGGCGGCTGTTCGACCGGTTCGGCGGACGACTGCTGGTGATCCCGGGCTCGATCGGCATCGCCGCGTCGCTGTTCGGATTCACCCAGATCTCGATGAGCATGCCGTACTGGCAGCTGCTGGCACTGCACATCCTGCTGATGGTGTCGCTGGCCCTGACCTTCACCCCGGTCTTCACCCTCGGCCTCGGTGCGCTGTCGCATGACCTGTACTCACACGGCAGCTCGATGCTCGGCACCCTGCAGCAGGTCGCCGCGGCCTTCGGTACCGCCCTGGTGGTGACCGTGATGTCGGCCCGAAGCACCTCGCTCGTCGAGGACGGCGTCGATGCGATCACCGCTCACCTGGACGGTATGCGGCTGGCCTTCTTGGTATCCGCCGTCGTGGCAATTGTCGTGATCGTCATGGCGGTGCTGCTGCCGAACCGGGCAGCCGACCACGTGGCCGCCGATGAGTCCGAGGCCGCGGCACCCGAATTGATCAAGGGCTGAACGTAGTTCGACCACGAAGACCCCCGGCTGCCTGCGCATGCCGGGGGTTTCGTCGTTCTCGGTTTCCCCACCGCGTCTCGGATGACGCACCCCCGCAACCTCTTTCCCCAGTTCGACTGGGGTTTCACCAAAGCGACATACCGGGCCTAACCTCCGAAGATCGGGATTTGTCCATCCCTTTGGAGGAGCCCTCATGCCCCATATCTTCCGCCGTGCCAAGGCTTGTCGCGTTATCGCTGTAGCCGCCGCTCTGCCTCTCGCTCTATCCCTCGCGCTGGCCGGGACCACGCACGCCGACCCAGGCGCGCCACCCGAGCGACAACTGGCCGACTCGGTCCAGGCGCCCAACATCAAGCGGCACCTGCAGGAGTTCCAGAAGATCGCCGACGCCAACGGCCACACCCGCGCCTCCGGCACAGCAGGCTTCGACAAGTCCAGCGACTACGTGGCCGGAAAGCTGCGCGGCGCGGGATACCAGGTGACGGTGCAGAAGTTCGACTTCCCGTTCTTCCGGGAGAAGTCGACCGCGGCCATGGAGCAGGTCTCACCCGACGCCAAGGTCTACAAGCCGACCGCGCCGGGCAGCAGCGAACTCGGTGACTTCGCGACCCTGACCTATTCGGGTTCCGGGAACGCGCAGGGCACAGTCCAGGCCGTCGATCTGGTCTTGCCGCCCACGCCGGAACCGAGCTCGACCTCCGGCTGCGAGGCGCAGGACTTCGCGGGCTTCACCGCGGGCAATATCGCCCTGCTGCAGCGCGGCACCTGCACCTTCGCCGACAAGGCCCGAAACGCGCAGACGGCTGGTGCCTCGGGCGTGATCATCTTCAACGAGGGTCAGCCCGGCCGTACCGACACCTTCACCGGAACCCTTGGCGGGCCCGGCATCACGGTGCCGGTGGTCGGCGTGAGCTTCGCCCTCGGCGTCGACCTCGCCTCCCCGGCGAACACGGTGGTCCGGCTGAAGACCGACACCGAGAGCACGACCCGCAAGACCAACAACATCATCGCGGAGACCAAGCGCGGCAACGCGGACAAGGTCGTGATGGCGGGGGCGCACCTCGACTCCGTGCTGGCCGGTCCGGGTATCAACGACAACGGCTCCGGCAGTGCCGGACTGCTCGAGGTCGCGTTGCAGCTGGCCAAGTTGCCGCCGAAGAACAAGGTCCGGTTCGCCTGGTGGGGTGCCGAGGAGCTCGGCCTGCTCGGCTCCGATCACTACGTGGCGAACCTGCCCGAGGCGGACCGCAACAAGATCGCGCTCTATGCCAACTACGACATGATCGGTTCGCCGAACTTCTCGTACATGATCTATGACGGCAGCGCGGGACCGGCCGGGTCTGTCGATATCGAGAAGAACCTGGCTCGCTACTTCGACTTCCTCCGCCTCCCGCACGTCCCGGCAACCCTCGACGGGCGCTCGGACTACGGCCCGTTCATGGCGGTCGGGATCCCGGTCGGTGGTCTGTTCACCGGCGCGGAGGGCATCAAGACACCCGAGGAACAGAAGATGTTCGGCGGCGAAGCGGGCAAGCCCTATGACGCCTGCTACCACGGTGCCTGCGACACGACCAAGAACATCAACGACAAGGCATTGGCCGTGAACACCGGCGCCATCGCCTACTCCGTCGCGACCTTCGCCTTCAGCGACAACCCGCCCAGCCGCACCCCGGCTGCGAAGTCTGCTCCCCAGCAGCGCGGAAAGACCGAGACCCACCACGGCGGACTCGCCATGTAGGTCTGAAATCGAATACGGCAGAACGCAACCCGGCGGGCCAGCACCGCCGGGTTGCGCTCTGCCGCGCACCGTCCAGCTAGCCTCGAGATCGGGCACTTTCGACGGCAATGGAGGTTCAGGACTATGCAGGCATCGCAGGATCCGGTTTCCACCGAGCTCGCGGCGGCCGATGCGGTGGCGATGCGGGAGCAGATGGCGGAGTTGGTCAGTGGAAAATCCGGGGCGGCAATGGTTTTCGGCGAACCGATCACGGCCGACGGCATCACCGTCGTCCCCGTTGCGCGCGCGGGTATCGGATTCGGTGGTGCGGATGGTGTTTTGGGCGGCGGCATTGATGCGCGCCCGCTCGGCTATATCGAAATCAGTCACGGTGTTGCGCGTTATCGCCCGATCCGGGATGCCTGGGGCCAGGTTCTCGTGCCGCTGACCGCGTTGGCCGCCGGGCTCGCCGCACCGAGGCTGATCCGCGCGGTGATCAATCTCCGTCGTCGATGACACCTGTGCTCTGACCGACCTCGGAATCCTCCGGCCATACCTCGCGCGCACCGCAGTGTTGACACGGCATATAATGGTTGCCGCGGCGGTGGGGCTCGCCGCTCCGGACATCGGATTCGGAACAACCGCGGGCATCGCCGGCCAACAGTCCCTACCCCATCACCCCGCTCTCGGGCGGCCTTGGAGTAGGAGACAGCCGTGCCCATCGACCCGCAAGCATGCCTTTCCGTCGATCCCGACATCGATCTGCACATCCGTGGCCAGCGGCGCGAGCTCACAGGCGGGCACGGCGCGGTGCTCGCCGTCATTGCGTTGGGTGGCGCGCTCGGGGCTTTGGCCCGCTACGGCCTGCTCCTCGCCTGGCCCGTACCTGCGGGCGGATTCCCGTGGGCGGTATTCGCGATCAACGTTGCGGGGAGTTTCCTGCTCGGTGTGCTGATGGTCGTGATCACCGAGATCCGCCCGGTGCACCCGTTGGTCCGCCCGTTTCTCGGTGTCGGGGTGCTCGGTGGGTTCACCACCTTCTCCACCTATGCCGAAGACATTCGCGCGCTGCTCGACCCGGGCACCGTCCTCATCGCCGCTGTCTACCTGATCGCCACCTTGGTCGCGGCACTGGTCGCCACCACCGTTGCCCTGCTGCTCACCCGGGCCGCAGCCCGGTTCGCCCGGGTGGAGGTGGCGTCATGAACGCGCTGCTGGTGATCGTGGGTGCGGCCCTCGGTGCACCCTCGCGCTACCTGCTCGACCGGGCTGTCCAGGTGCGCCATGACAGCCGTTTCCCTTGGGGCACACTGGCCGTCAACGTAGTCGGTTGCCTCGTGCTGGGCGGACTGACCGGTGCGGGCCTGTCGGCGCCGTGGATGTTGTTGGCGGGCACCGGATTCTGCGGTGCGTTCACCACGTACAGCACCTTCAGCTACGAGACCGTCCGCCTCGCCGAGCAAGGCAGCTACCGGTACGCGATCCTCAATGTCGTAGTGGGTATCGGCGGGGGTCTGGCCGCAGCCGTCATCGGCTACTCCGTTGCCCATGGCCTCCATGGATAAGGCGCCCACAGGAAAGCCGATTCCCGATGTTAGGGCGGCGATTCGCTACCGGGCGATAGCGTAAGGATCTGTCAATGTCGTTGGGGTGTGGGCGATCTCCAACGCTGTCTCGGGGAACATCGCACCTGCGACGTAGAACCGGGCGCGGGTGCGTCCGACCGGTGCCAGGATCTGCCTACGTACGAGTTCGCGTAGATCGCGTTGTGCCTGTTGCAGATTCAGTCCCTCGTTCTGTTCATAGCGGGAGCGACGTACCCGACCCGACATCGCTACATCGTGCATCGCGGCAATGAGCCGCTCGTCCAGGCTGTTTCCTCTTGCGAAATCGGCCAGCACCTCCCACACCCGACCGGAACGCATGAACCTCGCGTGGACAGTCTGCGCCTGCTGGTGATAGGCGATCAGATTGAACCGGATCCATTCCGAGACATCCTGATTTGGTCGATACTCGCTACCACACCGTCCCAATACCTGGTAGTACTCCCAGGTATTGCCAGGGCGTCCCAGCCACGCCTCGATCGAGGAGAACTCTGGGGCCAGCACGCCTTCCCGCGCAATCATCAATGTTTGGAGCGAGCGTGACATACGGCCATTGCCGTCAGCCCATGGATGGATTGATACCAGATGCAGGTGCGCCATCGCGGCGCGAACTAAGGGATGCGATCCCTTTTCGATATCGAGCCAATCCACCAACTCCTCCATTAGCGCCGGCACGGCTGTGGCCGCCGGTGCGGTGTATGCGGCAATGCTCGGATCGCGTACATCGGTCACATATACGGGTCCGCGTCGCCATTGTCCGGCTGGTCGGCGCGCAGCGTGCCTGTGTCCCTGCAACATCCAGTGCAATGCGTTGAGGAGGCCCTTGCTGTAGGAGAAGTCTTCGGCATCGTGCAAGGTCTGGATATACGTCAGCATTTGCTCATAGGCCAATGTCTCCGCACGGTTTTCCTCGGAGACATCGACATCGCGCTCGCCGACTATCAGATCCTCTACATCGACGGTGGCGACTTTGAACCCCTCGATGGAGTTGGACGCCGCCACCGCGTCTGCGGTCAGGAACTTCCGCAGCCCACCGGTCCACCCGGTGGGTGCGCCCTGTAGCTGGTGACGCAGCATATCGCGCATGAGGTCCACTTCGGACAGCACGCGTTCGTCAGCGTCGCTCAATGGGGGAGTTGGGAACAGCACGCGTCAACAATATAGTGACGTAATCATTACGTCAAGCATCTGAAAGTCGGGCGAGTCCGACGATCACCCGGTATCGGTGCTCCGCCGGAATTCTGTCGGTGGTAAATAAGCGTGGCTTACAGATTTGTTCAGTCTGTCTTGATTAGTAAATGTCGTTGGGACATTGTTGGCAAGAGTTGGTAAGAATGCGTCCCATGATAGGGACTGCCTCCGGTGAATTGATGGTTCGGCAGGACGGCTCGGGTGGTCGGTCTGGTGCGGGGCAGGGAGTGCGGGCGTTCCGGACTGACGTCGAGGGGCTGCGCGCTGTTGCGGTTTTGGCGGTGGTTGTGTTTCATGCAGGGGTTTGGGGAGTTGGTGGTGGGTTTGTCGGGGTTGATGTTTTCTTTGTCATCTCCGGGTTTCTGATTACCGGAATGTTGTGGCGTGAGGTGGCCGCCACCGGGACGATCCGGCTTGCGCGGTTCTACGGTGCTCGGGCCCGGAGGTTGTTGCCTGCTGCGGGGATCGTGCTGGTTGCCACGGCGGTGGGGGCGGCGGTGTTGCTGCCGCCGTTGCAGGCTCGGGCTGTTCTCGGTGACGGGATTGCCAGTGCGTTGTATGTGGGCAACTATCGGCTTGCGCTCAATGGCACGGATTACCTGGCTGCTGATACGCCGCCGTCGCCGTTTCAGCATTACTGGTCGCTGGGGGTGGAGGAGCAGTTCTATCTGTTGTGGCCTGCGTTGATCATTGGAGTCGCCTGGTTTGCGCACCGGCGGAGTCGGCGCGGAGGGGATGCCTCGCCGACTCCGTACCTGCTTGTTCTCGCGGTGGTTGCCGCGGCGTCGTTCGCGGTCTCGTTCACCTGGACTCGCACGTTGCCGCCTTGGGCGTTCTTCGCACTGCCTGCGCGGGCGTGGGAGCTGGCGCTCGGCGGCATCGTGGCGCTCTCGGTGCCGGTGTGGCGGCGGCTGCCGGAATCGGTGGCCACCGTTGCCGGGTGGCTGGGGTTGGCGTTGATCCTGTTTGCCTGTACGCGATTGGACGGGCGGACGCCGTATCCCGGTACTGCGGCGCTGCTGCCTGTCCTCGGCGCGGTGCTGGTCATAGTCGCAGGCTGTGCCGCGACCCGCTGGGGAGTCGGTCGGGCGCTGTCGGTGAGTCCGCTGCGGTCACTCGGTCGACTTTCCTACTCCTGGTATCTCTGGCACTGGCCGGTGTTGCTGCTCGCACCACACGTGTTCGGCCACAGCCTCGACACAGTCGGTGCCGTGGGTGCGGTGGTCACGGCCGGTGGTCTCGCGATGCTCACCCTGTGGTTCGTCGAGGATCCGCTCCGATTCGCGGCTCCGCTACGACGTTCGGCGGCGCTTAGTCTGGCCAGTGGCGGCGGCGTCACCGCGGCAGCCGTCGGAGTCGCGGTGGCGCTGCTGGTGTTTGTGCCCGCTCCGGTCGGTCGTGGTGCGGCGGCCGAGGCTCTCACGGTTATGGCGGCACCGGAGACAGCGTCGTCGCAAGCCATCGATCCGCACGATGCGGCGGTGCAACAGCTGACCGCACAGGTGCAGGCTGCCGTCGCGGCGTCGGCCGAACAGCGAGCTGTCCCCTCGAATCTGTCACCGGCACTGGCGGACGCACCGGGCGACAAGGCCGCGGTGTTCGGAAACGGTTGCGTGCGTTCGTGGCTCGACGTCGGTCAGCCCGAGTGTGTTTCGGGCGATCCCGATTCGGCCAGCACGGTGGCACTGGTCGGCGATTCGCACGCCGCGATGTGGAGCCCGGCGTTCGAACAGGTTGCCGAGCAGCGGCATTGGCGACTGGAGACGATGAGTAAGGTCACCTGCCCGCTGATGGAGCTGCCCATCACCAGCCCCTACCTGGGCCGGGAGTACACCGAATGTGTGCAGTGGCGCCACCAGATCCTGACCCGGTTGCAAGCAGAGCATCCGCGGCTGATCGTGCTGAGCATGTCCCGGCGCTACGGCGGCGACTTCGGCTTCACCACCTACGACCAAGCCTGGATCGACAGCCTGGCCAGACTGACCACGCAGCTACGGGCCACCGGCGCGAATGTCCTTGTCCTCGGCCCCATTCCGGATCCGCACAGCACCGCGCCGACCTGCCTGTCCGACCATCTGGACGACGCACTGGCCTGCGCGCCGACCCGTCAGGTTGCCGTGAACGACGTGGGCATCGCCGCCGAACGAGCCGCGGCGACAGCGGGCGGCGCACAGTACGTCGACCTCACCGAGCTGTTCTGCACCACCGCCCGCTGCCCACTCATCAACCGCAACAACCTCATCTACCGCGACGACAACCACCTGACGGTCACCTACGCGAAAGCTCTCACTCCGATCGTTGCCGCACTGGCCGACCGAGCGCTCGCCGCGCCGGGCTAGTCAGCGATCTGCTCGTTCGAGGTCCTTCCGCAGGTACTGAGCGGTGACCGACTTCTTGTCCGAGATGAGCTGTTTCGGGGTGCCCTCGAACAGCACTCGACCGCCGTGTCGCCCTGCGTCGGGCCCGAGATCGATTACCCAGTCGGCGTGTTTGACGACCTCTAGATCATGTTCGACCACGATGACCGTGTTTCCTTCGTCGACAAGGCGATCGAAGAGGGTGAGTAGCCGGTCGACGTCGGCCATGTGCAGTCCGGTGGTCGGCTCGTCGAACACGAAGACGGTGCCGGTGTCCTGGAGCCGGAGTGCGAGCTTGAGCCGTTGACGCTCGCCGCCCGACAGCGTCGAAAGCGGTTGGCCCAGAGTCAAATACGCCAGGCCAACTTCACGAAGGAGCACGAGCTTGTCGGTCACCTTCTCCTCGGTGAAGTAGGAGAGCCCTTCTTCGACCGTGAGCGCAAGCACCTCGGCGATGTTCTTGCCGCGCAACGTCTTCTGCAATGCTTCGTCGTTGTACCGCTTGCCTTCGCACACCTCACAGGTCACCGTGACCGGATCCATGTAGGCGAGGTCTGTCTCGATGACACCGCGCCCCTTGCAAGCCGGGCAGGCACCGGTGGAGTTGAAGCTGAACAGCCCGGGCTCCGCGTCGTTGGCCTTCGCGAACAAGCTGCGGACGGTGTCCATGATGTCGACATAGGTAGCAGGCGTCGATCGCGAGGAGATGCCGATGCCCGACTGGTCCACCATGACCGCATCCGGGTGCTGAGCGGCGAAAGCCCCTGATATGAGCGAACTCTTACCGGAGCCCGCCACGCCGGTCACGGCGGTGAGCACTCCAGTGGGGATACTCACCGAGACATTGTGCAGGTTGTTCAGCGTCGCCTTGCTGATGTCCAGCGAGCCGGTCGATTTGCGGACCTCATCCTTCAAACCTGTGTGTTCACGCAGCCTTCGGCCGGTGAGCGTGTCGGCCGTCAGGAGCTTCCGGTAGGTCCCCTCGAACACGATTTCGCCGCCGTGCGCACCGGCCTCGGGACCCATGTCGACGATCCGGTCGGCGACGGCCATGACGTCTGGATTGTGTTCCACGACGAGCACGGTGTTCCCGTTGTCGCGCAACTCGGCGAGAAGCTCGTTGAGGCGGTGCACATCTCGCGGATGCAGGCCGACGCTCGGCTCGTCGAAGATGAAGGTGAGGTCGCTCAAGCTGCTGCCGAGATGGCGCACCGTCTTGAGCCGCTGTCCTTCACCGCCGGACAGAGTGGAAGTCTCGCGGGCGAGACTGAGGTAACCCAGACCGATCGACTCCAAGCGGGTCAGAGCTGTGATGGCCGCCTGCACAACGGGTTTGGCGACCCGATCATCGATCTTCCCCAGCTCGACGATCAGCTCGCTCACCTCCATGTCCGCGTAGTCGGCGATGTTCTTGCCCTTGATCTTCGAGGCGAGCGCGGCCTTGTTGAGCCGCCCGCCGCCGCAGACCTCACAGGTGCTGGTCGTCACGACCTTCTCGACGTCCTTGCGCTCCTTGTCCTTCAGCGCATCGAGGCCGTTCTTGAGGTAGCGGCGATTGAACCGGACGACGATGCCCTCGTACTCGTTGGAGTGCGTCACGTCCTTGCCGGGCCGCCGGACCTTGAAACCCCCGCCGTAGAGCAGCTTTTCGTATTCCTCCGCGGTGAACTCCTGCAACGGCTTGTCCGGATCGAACACGCCGGACTCCGCGTAGGTGATCCACGGATAGCCGCCGACGGCGAACAGCGGTGAGGTAATGGCGCCCTCGTTCAGCGACTTCTTCTTGTCGAGCAGCAGGTCGAGGTCGAGTTTCGCGGTGCGGCCCAGTCCTTCGCATTCGGGGCACATGCCCTGCGGAACGTTGAACGAGTACATGGTCGACTCGCCCGCGCTGGGTTTGCCGTGCCGTGAAAACAGCACGCGCAGTATCGGATTGATCTCGGTCATGGTGCCGACGGTCGAGCGGGAACTGCCGCCGATCTGTCGCTGGTCCACCACTATGGCGGTGGACAGATGCGACATGCCCTCGGCGTGCGGCCGCTCGTACTTCGGCAGCCGGTTGCGGATGAACCAGGGGAAGGTCTCGTTGAGCTGTCGCTGCGACTCGACCGCGATCGTGCCGAACACCAGCGACGACTTACCCGAACCCGATACGCCAGTGAAGACGGTCAGCCGTCCTTTGGGGATCTCCAGCGACACGTTCTTCAGGTTGTTCTCTCGGACGCCTTGCAGCGTAATACTGTCGTTCGCTTGCCGTCCGGTTCGATCCGACATATCCACTCCCCTCAGCGTGATCAGAACTAGTTTCCAAATGGAAATTATACCATTACGTCCACGTCATAGGCGTCCAGCCATTCGGCGAGGCGAATCGGCGTCTCGTTGTATAGCCCTCTTTCCTGCATCGATGAGGCACCGTCGACCGGCGCGTTGAGATGCTTGTCGATCGCGTCCAGATTGAACAAAGGCAGGGCAGGAGAACTCGGTTCCGCGACGATCTTCCCCAGTATCTGCTTGATCGCCCGGTCGTACCCGGAATCCTGGGTGGACGGATAAGGTGCCTTGCGGCGTTTCACAATTGATTCCGGGAGCAGATCCGCGGTCGCGGCGCGCAACAGGCTCTTCTCCCGCCCGTCGAAGGTCTTGATCGACCACGGCACATTGAACACATACTCGACCAGGCGATGATCGCAGAACGGGACACGCACCTCGATCCCGCTGGCCATGCTCAACCGATCCTTGCGGTCCAGCATTACCGGAAGCCACCGCGTGAGATTCAGGTAGCTCGCGATCCGCATCCGTCGATCGTGCCCGGTCTCGCCGGTCAGGTGCGGAACCTCTTGCAGGGCAGTCTGATACTGGTCGGCAATGTATTCCGGAAGGTTCAGCTTCGCCGTCAGATCTGGATTCAGGAAAGCCGTCGATTGCTCGGTGATCGAGCGCTCGCCGAGCGCGTGCCACGGAAATGTATTGGCCTGCACGGCCTTTTCGTCATGGAACCATAGGTATCCGCCGAACACCTCGTCCGCGGATTCGCCGGAAAGGGCAACAGTGGACTGCTGCCGTACCGCGCGGAACAGCAGATAGAGCGACGGCCCGAGATCGCCGTCACCGAACGGCAGATCCCAAGCCCGCGACACCGCCGACCGTATGCTCGGCGACACCAGATCCGCGTTGTTCAACAGGATGGTCTCGTGGTCGGTACCGACGTGCCGCACCAACTCCGTCGCGAACGGCTGGTCGGGGGCTTCCCGGAGCGGCTCCGGCGCGAAGTTCTCCACTTGCCCTTCGAAATCCACCGAGAAACTCCGGATACGCTCGCCGCCATCGAGCTTGCGCTGGGCGAGGGCGGTCAACGCGCTGGAATCCAGACCGCCGGACAGCAAAGTGCACAGCGGAACATCGGCGACCAATTGCCGGGCGACAATGTCTTCCAACAACTCTCGGACCTTGCCCACGCTCGCGGGGATGTCGTCGGTGTGCGGCCGGGATTCCAGCTCCCAGTACTTCTCCTCGGTTCGCCGACCATCGCGAACCCGAACAACATGCCCGGGCCGGACCTCGTACATGCCCTGCAACGGTGTCTGCCCGGGCACACGAACAAACGACAGCACATCGCGCAGTCCGTCGATGGTGAGCACCGCCCGGCTCTCCGGATGCGCGAGAATCGCCTTCGGCTCGGACCCGAAGAGGACACCATTCGGGGTCGGATAGTAGAACAACGGCTTGACGCCCAACCGATCCCGATACAGCAGCAGTTCTTCGACACGGCTATCCCAGATCGCAAACGCGAACATGCCGTTCAGCCGCCGCACGAATTCCGTGCCCCACTCCAGGTATGCCCGCAGGACGACCTCGGTGTCGCTCCTGGTCGCAAAGCGGTGACCGTGCGCCTCGAGTTCGTCGCGAAGCTCGGTGAAGTTGTATACCTCGCCGCTGTAACTGATCGCGGCCAGTGGCGTCCCGTCGGGCAGCGTTTCCGGTGTGACCATCGGCTGCTTACCGCCTTCGAGGTCGATCACCGAAAGTCGCCGGTGCCCTAGGGCGCAATGTGGATGCAACCACATGCCCTCGGCATCCGGCCCACGAAAAGCCATGGTGTCCACCATGATCTGGAGAACTCGGCGCTCGGCAGTGAGATCACGATCGAAATCTACCCAGCCGACGATTCCACACATCGTCTTATCCTTTCGCTATCGTCTGCTCACGCGAGGGTCGCCCACACGGTCTTCGGTTCGAGATACGCGTCGAGCCCGGCGCGCCCCATCTCCCGGCCGACACCGGACGCCTTGACCCCGCCGAACGGGGCCGCCGGATCACCCGGTGCCCACGTGTTGAGGTAGACCGAGCCTGCGTGCAGGCGTGCGGCGAGAGTGTGTGCGTCGCTGAGGTTTTGGGTCCATACACCCGCCGCGAGACCGTATTCGGTGTCATTGGCCAGGCGCACGGCTTCGTCGATGGTGTCGAACGGAGCCGCCACCAGAACCGGTCCGAAGATCTCCTCGCGGCAGATCCGCATGTCCGGCGTGATATCGGTGAAAAGCGTTGGGCGAACGAAGTATCCGCCATCCGGCACCGATGCGGGGATATCGCCCGACTTCAATGTCGCACCGGCGGCGACCCCGTCGTGGATATAACCACGCACCCGCCGGTACTGCTCGGCCGAAACTACCGGCCCGCACTCGGTTGCCGGATCCAGCGCCGGACCGACCTGCGCGCTCTTCGCCCGCGCCGCCAGTCCCTCGACAACCTCGTCGAACACACTCGCGTGCACATACAGCCTGGATGCGGCATTGCACGCCTGGCCGGTATTGAAGTAGATCCCGTTGTAGCTCCCGGCGATCGCGGCATCGAGGTCGGCGTCCGGAAGAATGATGTTCGGACTCTTCCCGCCGAGTTCCAGGGTCACCCGCTTGAGCTGCGCGCCCGCCTTCGCGCCGATTTCACGCCCCACCGCGGTAGACCCGGTGAATACGATCTTGTCGACGCCAGGGTGATCGACCAGCGCGGCACCCGTCTCGCCGTCACCGGTCAGCACGTTGACCGTGCCCGCCGGGAAACCCGCCTCCTCGATCAGCTCGGCGAGTCGCAGCGCGGTCAGCGGCGTCTGCTCCGCGGGCTTGAGCACCACCGTGCACCCGGCGGCCAACGCCGCCCCGACCTTCCAGGCCGTCATCAACAGCGAGAAGTTCCACGGGATGATCTGGGCGCACACCCCGACCGGCTCTTTCCTGGTGTAGCACAACGTATTCGGCACCGCGACCGGGATCGTCTCGCCCTCGATCCGCGCCGGCCAGCCACTGAAGTAGCGAAACTGGGCCGCCGCCGCCGGAATATCGAGCGCTTGGGTCATGGTGATCGGCTTGCCCGCATCGAGGGCTTCGAGCTCGGCAAGTTCCTCGCCATTGCGCTCGATGAGATCGGCGATGCGCGCGATGAGCAGGCCGCGGTCGGCTGCGGACAAGCGACTCCACGGTCCGTCGAGCGCGGCACGGGCTGCGGTGACGGCTGCTGCGACGTCCTCCGCTCCCGCATGGGCAATCTCGGTGATATCCCCGCCGGTGGACGGGTCGATCGTGGTGAACGTCCGACCGGCCGCCGCGGCGACGAACCTACCGTCGATGTACAGCAGGTGCTTACGGGACAGGAAGTTTCGGGCCGCTACGCCCACGGTGCTGCATGCGGTATCCATGGGTCCTCCCGGTCCGTGTCAGAAGCGGTCGATGACGGTGATGCCATTGGTGGTGAAATCGCTCATCGCGGAGAGGACTTCCCCGGCGCGATCCAGTGAAACGGTCTGCTGCACCAGCGTTTGTGGCGCGAGCCGACCGGACGAGACCAGCGAGAGCAGCCGCGGATAGCTGGAATGCGGGTTGCCGTGCGAGCCGACGATGGACAGCTCACCGATGGTGATGGTGTCCATCGGGAGCGCGATCTCCCCGGCATCCGCCGCGCTGGTCAGCCCGACCTGGACGTGCCGCCCGCGTTTGCGCAGCGAGCGTACGGAATTCACCACCGTCGCCTGGACACCGAGCGCATCGATCGAGACGTGCGCGCCGCCGCCGGTGACTTCCTGGACCGCCGCGGGCACATCCTGCTCGACGCTCGCGTCGATCGTGTGCGCCGCGCCCTGCTCCTTGGCGAGCGCGAGCTTGGCCGGGTCGATGTCCACCGCGACCACGGAAGCGCCTGCGGCACTGGCGATCTGCACCGCCGCCAACCCGACACCGCCGACGCCGTGCACCGCCAGCCATTCGCCGGGACGAACCTGCCCCTGCTCGGTGACCGCGTGAAAGGCCGTCATGAATCGACACCCGATCGCGCTGGCCGCCACCGGCGTGAGCTCGTCCGGTACTGGCACACAGTTGAAGTCGGCGTTGGCGATCTGGGCGTACTCGGCATAGCCACCGTCGCACCAGAACCCGAGCACCTGCATGTTGTCGCACACGTTGGCCTGCCCCGAACGGCAGTACGCGCACGTGCCGCACGCCAGGTGAAACGGGGTGGTGACGCGGTCGCCGATCCGCACGCCGCGCACCTCGGCACCGACAGCCTTTACCGTGCCGACGATCTCGTGACCCAGCGTGCGCGGCAGCGCGACCTGGCCACCCATCCACCCCCAATCGCCCATCCACGCGTGCCAGTCGCTGCGGCAGATACCGGTGGCGAGCACTTCGAGCACCACGCCGTCGGGTTCCGGTGCGGGATCAGGGATTTCGCGCAACTCGAGTGGGGCGCCGTATTCGACAATCTGTGCCGCTCTCATGGTCGCCCCTTTCAGGAGATACGGATGGGGAGGGTTTCCAGTCCCCGGGTGATGTTGTTCGGTTCCCGGATCGGGTCGCCGGTGAGTTCGAGCGTGGTCGCTCGTTTGGCGAGCGCGCCGAACAGGGCATTCGCCTCCATCGAAGCGAGGGTGCGTCCTGGGCAGTTGTGCACGTCGAAGCCGAAACCGACAGTGTCAGCGGGATTTCGGTCTGCCTGGAAGCTGTCCGGCTCGGGATAGTGGCGTTCGTCCCGATTGGCCGCGGCGTAGGAGACGAGGACCCGGGCGCCCTTGGGAATCGTGACGCCGTCGACGTCCCGGTTTTCGGTGGTGACTCGGGAGAAGTGCTGGATCGGTGTCTCCAGCCGGACGCCCTCCAGGAACGCGCCCGGGACGAGTTTCGGGTCCGCACGAACAGCCGCCCACTGATCCGGGTTCTGGGCCAGCAGCCAGAGGGTGCTGGCGACCCCGGCGATGGTGGTGTCCAACCCGGCACAGGCGTAAGCGCTCATGGTCATCAGTGCTTCGTTCTCGCTGATCTCGCCGCGATCTGCTGCCTCCCAGACGATTTGGCCGAAGCTATCGGGCAGCAGCTTGTCCGGTGTCGCGTCGGCGACGAGATACTGCATGAGCGCCTGTACATCGGGAAAGGTCGACAGCTGACGATCGCCGGGCGGCCCGAAGTAGTTGAAGGCGCCGAGGGCCCACACCAGAATCTTGTCCCGCTGTTCGTCGCGGGGAAAGCCGATGAGGTCCATGACGATGTCGACCGGCAGTTTGGCTCCGAAATCGGTGACACCGTCGAAGTCCTTGCGCCGCATCAGATCATCGACGAGCTCGTCGGCGAGCTGCTCGATATTGCCCGCGACCTGGCGCACATACTTCGGTCGCAGCGCATCGTCCATCACCTTGCGCACCGCGCGGTGGCGCGGCGGGTCCATCGAAAGGAGTGAGCCGTCCGAGAGTTCGTTGGCGGTGGGATTCATCGCGATGCCCTGGGCGGAGCTGAACCCCTCCCAATCGGTGAGCGCCGCACGCACCTGGTCGTATCGGAACAGACCGTAGAGATCGTGTTCGGTCATGTGCACGACCGGACCCAGGTCGCGCAAGGTCTGATAGTGGGGGACCGGGTCGAGGAGTGCTTCGGTGGAGAACAGGTCCAGCTCGGTCTCGACCACGGTCGTCCGTGTCGAGCTGGTCACGGCTGGTCCTTCCCGGCCAGGTCGTAGAAGCACAACCGGGGCCCGGCTTCCGGTCGCGTGTACATCCGGCGACAGGTCAGCTCGGACTTCTCGAACACGTCGAACCAGGCGGCGCGGTCGCGGGGGAGGCCCTGACCGGTCAGCACGTGGATCAGGAAGAAGTCGTCGTCGTTTTCCCTGCTGTCGTAACGGATTTCGGGCTCGCCGACCAGCAGGATCTTCAGTGCCGGGAACGTCGCGGAGATCTCGTTCAACAGGTCGATGACGGCCTGCTCGCCGTGCCGGAAGTGCTCGTGCAGCGCGCTCATCATGCACAGCCCGTCGGCCTCGAAGCATTCCTTGGGCCAGGTCTTCGGGGCGAAGGCGTCACCGACGACGAACTTGACCCGATCCGCCACACCGCAGGTGCGGGCGTGCTCGTTGGCCACCGCGACGGCGTCGGCATCGATGTCCAATCCGATACCGGTCAGCGAGGGGTCGCGCAGGCACGCGTCCACCACCAACTGACCTCCGCCACAACCGATGTCGAGGATGCGTGAGACATTCCGGCCGCGCATTGCTGTCAGCAGGGTCGGTGTGTGGAAGGCGGAGAACAGGGTGTCGCAGTGAGCGCCGAGCTTGCCGCCGTCGCGGATCACGTCCTTGCCGTAGACCGCCTTGCCGGTGAGCAGATCACCGGTCTTGCTGGTCACCATGCCGTACGCGTCGACGTAGACGCCGAGCCTGGCCAGCGAGACGTCGGTGGTGAGGAACTCGCCGAGCCGGGTCAGGTAGAACTCCTCGCCCCGGGTTTCGAGAATGCCCCGATTGACCAGGTAGCGCAGGAAGCCGGGCCCCATATCGGGATCGATCCCGGCCAGCAGGCCGTCGGCGGGGCTGCGCGGACCGGAACGGAGTCGCTCCAGCAGCGGGGTGTC
This sequence comes from Nocardia sp. CA-128927, assembly GCF_050955855.1. NCBI lineage: Bacteria > Bacillati > Actinomycetota > Actinomycetes > Mycobacteriales > Nocardiaceae > Nocardia > Nocardia sp. CA-128927. The sequence goes on from NZ_CP192087.1 coordinate 4,256,408, forward strand.
GGCAATGGCCCGTACCGCGTGGCAGACGTGCATCGCGCTGATCATCTCGGGCAGGCCGGACAGCGTGAAGGCCTGCCACTCCCTGCGTTGCTGCTCATCGGTGAGTTCGATGATCTCCGGACGGTGTTCGGTGGTCGTCATCGTTGTTCCCTTTCGAAAATGTTGTCGCCCAGCGCTATTCGGCTACCGCGTAGGCGTGCCGCTTGCGCGGGCTGGCGGCCGCTCGGACGAACTCCTGGTCCTCGGTGAAGCCGGCCGCGCAGACGCGGCCGAGCGAGTACGCGGGGACGAGTTCCACCTCGTGGCCACGCTGTGCCAGCTGCTCGACGACCGCCGGGTCGCAGGTCTCCTCGGCCACCAGCACGCCGGGTCGATGCGCGTGCGGGGTGAAGGACGCGGGCACCTGATCGGTGTGGAAGGCCGTGGTCTCGGTCGCGGCCTGGAAATCGAGCCCGAAGTCGACGACGTTGAGGAAGAACTGCAACGTCCACTGGTCCTGCCGATCGCCGCCCGGTGTGCCGAAGGCGACGTACGGGCGGCCGTCGCGCAGCACCACGGTCGGGCTGAGCGTGGTTCGCGGCCGTTTGCCGGGCGCCAACGAGTTCGGGTGGTCGGGGGTGAGGTAGCCGCACTGGCCGCGGGTGCCGAGCGGGAAGCCGAGGCTCGCGATCGCGGGTGAACTCTTCAGCCAGCCGCCGCTCGGGGTCGCGGCAACCATGTTGCCGTGCCGGTCGACGGCGGTGACGGTGACGGTGTCGCCCTTCGTCGTGGTCTCCTGCAGGATCGTCGGCAATCCGTTGCGCAGCTGGGACATCCACTCCGATTCGGCCTCCGGATAGTCCGGCTCGGACCGCTCGGGGATGAACGAGGTGCGGCCGCCGGGCGCCCCCGGCCGCAGGGACAGCGAGGCGCGGGGCCCGACCAGAGCGCGGCGTTCCCGGCTGTAGTCCTCGTCGAGCAAGGCTGCCAGCGGAACATCGCTGAAGGCAGGATCGCCGTACCAGGCTTCGCGATCGGCCATCGCAAGCTTCGTGCACTCGGTCACGGTGTGCAGGTAGTCGGCGCTGCCCTGACCCATCTTCTTCAGATCGAATCCGTCCAGCAGCGCGAGCTGCTGCAGGAACACCGGTCCCTGCGACCACGGCCCCGGTTTGAACACCTGGTACGGGCCATAGCCGTGACTCGGCGCGGTCTCGACGGTCGCCTGCCACTGGGCCAGGTCGTCCGCGGTCAACAGGCCGCGGTGGCGCCTGCCGGTGGCATCGAGCATCGGACCGGACGCGAGGAACTCCGAGATCTCCTCCGCCACAAAGCCTTTGTAGTAGGCGTCGTGCGCGGCCTGGATCTGAGCTTCGCGGTCGGTCGATGCGGACTCCGCCGCCTTGATGAGGCGCTGATAGGTATTGGCGAGCGCGGGATTACGGAAGCGACTGCCCGCGGCCGGGGCGGCGCCACCCTTCAAGTAGGTCTGACCCGACCCCGTCCACTCCTCGCGGAACAGCGGAGCGAGCACTTCGATGGCCTGCGCGGTTTCGGCCAGCAACGGAAAACCATTGTCCGCGTAGCCGATCGCGGGTTGCAGCACATCGGCCAGGTGCATCGTGCCGAACTCCGCGAGCAACCGCATCCAGCCGCCGAACGCGCCGGGCACGCAGGCGGGCAACAGGCCCGAGCCGGGAATGCTGTTCAATCCGAGCTCGGCGAAGGTGTCGATGCTGACCGCCTGCGGCATCGGGCCCTGGCCGCAGATCTGTTGCACGTCATCGCTTTTCGCGCGATGCGCTACGACGGACAGATCGCCGCCGAGGCCGTTGAAGTGCGGTTCCACGACCTGGAGCACGAATCCGGCGGCGACGGCGGCGTCGAATGCGTTGCCGCCGTTCGCCAGAATTCGCATGCCCGCCGCGGAGGCAAGCCAATGGGTGCTGGCAACGGCACCGGTGGTCCCGGTCAGCTCGGGCTTGGATGGAGGCATGGGGGGTACTCCCTACAGTTCTGAATGCGTAGTTGGAGGTCGTTGCGCGAATGCGAGTTCGACGGCTTACTCCGGCGAAAAGCGGTTACGCGTCCTCGAATATGCGCAGCCCACGGGCGAGCAGGCCGCTCGGGTCGTAACGAGTCTTCGCGGCCCGGAAAGCCGTCCACTTGTCGCCGTAATGGGCGCGCCAGTCCTGCGCGGTGAATCGCAGCGAGCCGATCGGATAGAGCACGGCACCGTACTGATCGCGCGCGTGGGCGAACATTCGGTCGTTGCGGTCCAGCATTTCTTCGATGAACGCCGGATCGACGCCGGGGGTCTCGGCCACGGTGTTGATATCGAGAACGAACACCCAGTCGGAGCCATTCGCCTCGGGCACCGGCGGATACGGCCTGGTCATCCGCGAACGCCGCTGCGGGTAGATCAAACTGATCCCGAATGGCCCGATATCGCGCGCGGTGAGCTGTGTCTGTACCTCGCCGACGTACTCCTCGACGACCGCGCCCGACAGCCACACGTCGTACCAGGGCTTGACCAGCTGATCCCAGCCGACTTCCGCCCGCATACCGTCGACCAGCGTGTCGATCTTGTACACGTAATCCAGGTAGGTGGTGTCGTCGATCAGCGGTTCGGTGGTCAGACCCTCCGCGGCGACCTGATCGTCCGGCGGCGTGGCCGGATCGTAAAGGACTGTGGCGTACAGCCGGTGGGTCGGCTCCGACTCCGGCGAGTACATCTCGGCATAGACGTGGTCGATGGCGGGCCGCTCGATGAGCGTGCGCATGTCGCTGAAGAACTTGCCGTTGTCGGTGTACTCCAGCACGTAGCTGCGGGCACGTTCCGTCGCGGGCACGAGGTCGAGCACGGCCTTGGTGATGACGCCACACTGTCCGAGCCCGCCGAGTACCGCCTCGAACAGATCAGGCTTGTGCGTGGGCGAGCAGCGCTCGATATCGCCGGTCCCGGTGACGACCTCGAGTTCGCGCACGTGGTCGACCTGCAGGCCGGTGTTCAGCGCGCCGACGAGACCGCCGAGGCCACCCACCGAGAGGGTCCCGCCGACGGTCAGCGAGGTGTAGCCGGTGATCGCGGGCGGTGTCAGTCGCGGTGACTGCTCGTATGCGGCTTCGATCAAGTCCTTCCACAGGATCCCGGCGTCGACTTCGGCGACGTCCTTGCCGATGGAATGGATGCGATTGAGGTACTTGTTCTCGATGACCAGGCCGTCGGTGAGGCCCTGGCCGAGGGTGGTGTGTGCCGCGCCTCTGACCGACACGCTCACGTCGTGCGCGCGGCAGAAGCGGATCATCGCGGCGATGTCGTCCGCCGAGCGCGGCCGCAGTACCGCAGCGGGCTGGTGGTTGGTGATGTTGCCCAGATCGGTGGCGACTGCTTGGCGCGCCTGCTCATCGACGAGTAACTCACCGTCCAGCGCGGGCGCGGTAGCGAACGACAGGCCCGCATTCTCGCCGGTGACCCAACTGCGCTCGAGCGGATCGAAACCCACGATCGCGGACTGTATTGTGCCGGCGCTGAATTCAGGCACGGCAAACTCCTTTCGACGCAATGGTTTGACCGATGGCAAGCACTATGGCTGCGGCCAATTTCCACTACATCGAACATATCCGGACTGGTGTGCCCGGCACATCCAGAGAATCTTCAAGTTACTGTCAAAAGCTCTTGAAGCCGTAAATCGGTGCAGGCTATGACGATATCGGCGCGGGTTGGGTGGACGCGTTGATAGCCTCGGCAACCTTGCCGCACAGTTCGGCGAAGACGGTCTGCTCGGCCGGGGTGAGCACGGATTCGGCGATCTTGGCGTTATCCCGCCTGCATGCCGCCGCGCGGTCCAGGAATTCGCGTCCGGCCGGGGTGAGCGAGGTCGTCTGTTCCCGCCGGTCCGTACCGAGCGCCGCCTGTTCGACCAGGTCCTGATCTTTCAGCACCCGAAGCGCTTTCGACATCGTCGGCCGCGACACGCTCAGTGCGTTACTCAGCGACGACGGCGTCATCGGGCCACGCAGGCGCAGCATTTCGAGCACGTCGTACTGCTGCCAACTCACCCGCTCGGGGGTCGTCCGGGTGCGTTGCGCCACCAGCACACACGTCAGGTGAGCCAGCGCGTTCTCGATCCCGTCCTGCCAGTCGAGTACCTGGCTGTTTTCGTTTTCGTCAACAGGCACTGGCCGCTCCTCACCCGGTCATGGACTTGATTTCCCGCTGGAAACTAGTTTACGGTATCAATTGCTACACCAACTCGTACTCTGTCATACAGGAGGAGTGGTCGTGAGGGAGCGTCAGCGAGTGAACCAAAGACACAGCGCCCCAGTGCGTACGACGGAACCGAGCGTTAGCGAGGTGGAGTCGTGAGCACCTCGGGTACGCACCCGACTACTGTGGGATGGTTTGAAATCGCCGCCACTGATCCGGAGCTCAATAAGCAGTTCTACCAGCGGATATTCGATTGGCAATTCACCTCGTTCGGCCCCGGCTATTACACGATCACCGCGCCCGGTGCGCCGTCGAGTATGGGCGCGTTGCGCCGAGGCAGCACGGACGCGCTGTGGATCAGCGTGGTCTGTGATGACATAGCGGCAACGATTCCGCATTTGGAATCGTTGGGCGCCAAGGTTTTCGAGGATCCCGCCCGTACTGCTGCGGGCGACCTGCACGCGGTGATCACCGATGTACAGGGGAACAAGCTAGGCCTGTTTGAACCCGCTGTGCGCGAGGCTCGTTCGGCCCCGGTGCCGAACGCCACGGCGTGGTTCGAAATCGGGACAACGGATTTCGCGGCGACACGGAAGTTCTACGAACAGGCCTTCGGCTGGAAGTATGAGCGCGACGAAGCCGCTGAAGGGGCGATCTACTACAGCATTCACCCCGGCGGTTCGAAGGAACCGATCGGCGGGACGATGGATGTGTCGACCCTGCCGAACCCGGCCGATTACGCGATTCCGGGACTGCTCGTCACCGACGTCCCCGACCTGCTCGCACGCTGCGAACAGGCTGGCGGACAACGCCTGATGGATCCGTTCTCCGACGCGACCGGTCTGATCATCGGACAGTTCACCGACCCGTTCGGCAACCGGTGGACCGCGTTCGCCCAGCCATCGGACAGCTGACACCGAATCGCACATTCCGCCCCGGAGGGGAGCTATGCCTTTCGCCGTATACGTGTTGGGCCTGGGTGTTTTCTGCCTCAACACGACCGAGATCATGGTCGCCGGGCTCATCCCCGGCATGTCGAGCGACCTGGGTGTGTCGATTGCCGCCATCGGTTACCTCGTCTCGATCTTCGCCTTCGGCATGGTCGTCGGCGGGCCGGTGCTGATCGTCGGCTTATCCAAAGTGCCGCAGAAGAAGTCGCTGATCTGGCTGCTCGTGGTGTTCGTTGTCGGGCAGACGATCGGCGCTCTGGCCCAGGACTACTGGGTGCTCGTGGTGGCGCGGGTAGTGACCGCGCTGGCCGCCTCTGCCTTCTTCGGCGTCGCCGCCGCGGTGTGCGTGCGACTCGTGGGTGCCGAGCGGCGCGGACGCGCCATGTCGGTGCTGTACGGCGGCATGATGGTCGCCCAGGTGGTCGGTCTGCCGGTGGCCACCTTCATCGAGCAGCACTTCGGCTGGCGAGCCAGCTTCTGGCTGGTCGACGCGTTGGCGGTGGTGTGTATCGCGGCGGTCGTCCTGCTGGTTCCGTCCGGCGGTAACACCCAGACCATGGACTTCCGGTCGGAGATCCAGGCCTTCCGGAACCTGCGCCTGTGGGGTGCGTACGTGACCAACGCCCTCGTCATCGGCTCGGTGGTGGCCGGATTCACCTATCTCTCACCGATTTTCACCGACGCGACACACTTCGCGCCGGCGACCGTGCCGCTGCTGTTCGCCGTGTACGGGATAGCGACGGTGGTGGGCAATGCCGTCGTCGGCCGGTTCGCGGACCGCTATACGCGGCCGATCCTGTTCGGCGGGCTGATCGCGTTGATGCTGGTACTCACCGCTTTCGCGCTGTGCGTCGAATACAAGGCGCCGACGCTCGTCGCCACCGTGCTGCTCGGCCTGGTCGGTCTGCCGCTCAACCCGGCGATGGCCGCCAGGGTGATGTCGATGTCGAACGAGGGTGCACTGGTCAACACCGTCAACGGATCCGCCATCAACATCGGTGTCGTGCTCGGCCCGTGGCTCGGTGGTATCGGGATCAGCACCGGGCTCGGCCTCGCGGCACCGCTGTGGATCGGTGCGGCGATGGCGCTGTGCGGGCTGCTCACGCTGATACCCGATCTCGTGCAACGCGCGCACCCGTCCACCCAGGACAGCGGCGCGATGCAGCCCGCCGAGGAGGTCGGGAAGCGTTTGTGAGGAGCGCCGATTGCATTGCGGCGTAACATAGTTTGCGGACGAAATCGTCCATTTCGAGCGTTCACCGAGGCCATGCCTTGGTGAACGCTCGTTTCAATCCCATTGTGCGCTGGAGTAGCCCGTCCGGGCCGGACTAAACCCCCTGGCAGGCAAAGGTTTCCGGCAAGTGTCGACAATTGTTGTCTGACGGCGATTTAAGAGTTTCTTGAACCCCTTTTGATTGCCCCGGACGTCGCTGTCCGTCGAGTATGGAAGGTGCTGGGACATTCCCTCCCACAGCGGTGAGGGACCCGCCATGAGCACATTCGGGACGGAAAGGCATCCGATGCACGGGCTTGACATCGCGCCGAGATTTCACCACCTCGCCATTCAGACCGACGACGTGGACTCCACGATCAGGTGGTACCAGGAATTCCTCGGCGCCACAGTGGAATGGAAGCTCAACAACTTCTCGCCACTGACTCTCGAGCGACTGCCGGGAATCGAGAAGCTGGTTGAGCTGAAGACGGGGGACGTGCGGTTTCACGTCTTCGACCGGGCCGAGCACACGCAAGACGGCCCGGACCCGCTCGGCTACCAATATCAACACGTCGGTATCACGGTGAACCGACCGGAAGACCTTGTCACGCTTCGGGAGCAGTGGCTGAAGGCGCGGCAATCGACCGACCTCGAGTGGGCCAGGGACGAGGCACCGTCCGACATCGTGACCGATCCGGACGGCATGCAGAGCTTGTACGTCGTGGACCCCAACGGTCTCGAGATGGAGTTCCTCTACTTTCCTGGAGCAGGGTCGTGAGTAGCCGTAACGGACATGATTCGAATGGGCGTCGTCCGCCCCCACTGCAGCCGCACGTGCTGTTCATGCCGCCGGTGGGCGACGACTTCGAGGGATCCGCGGATGCGGACAACGAGGCGGCGGCTGTTGACCGAGAAATGTTGGACTACCCGGTCTTCGGCGCCCACCCGGTCGAGGAGGAACGGTTGTTCTGGTACCGCTGGATCGCGGGACACCAGGTCTCGTTCCTGTTGTGGCGAGCTATGCGCGACGTCGTATGTCATCACTCCGACGACGATGCCGACGGGCCCGGCGAGCGCGAACTAGACCTCCTATCCGCCTGCCTCGACGGGTACAGCGCGATGCTGCTCTACTCGTCCACCGTCCCCCGGGACCACTATCACGCCGACATCAGGGTGCGAATGGCGTTGCAGCACCCGGCATTCAGCGGCACCTGGGCACCGGACTATCGACCGGTCCGTCGACTCTTCCGCGGCAAAATGCCGTGGCAGGACGACCCGTCGTGTGCGGCGCTCGGCAAGGCGGTCGCCCGCAACGAAGAGACGCACAGTCACATTGCCGATCACCTTGTGCCGGACGGGAATTCGCTGCTGCAGCAGTCCGTCGGCGCACCGGGTGTGAGCGTTTCGCGGGAGAAGGAGGACCTGTACGACAACTTCTTCCTGACCATGCGCCGCCCGGTGAGCCACGCCGAATTCGTGGGACAGCTCGATTCCCGGATCGCGGATCTCACCGCGGACCTGAAGCACAACGGGCTGTACCCCAACGTCGACGGCCACCACCACCCGGTCGTCACCAAGTCCGGCGGGGCGATGCGACCGCTGGTCACCGACATCCTGCACGTGCTGGATCGGGCGGCCCGGCTGGTATCGGACATGCGACTCGAGGAGGCGCGCCGATGAAACACGGCATAGTCCTGCTGCCCGAGCACGAGTGGAAGGTCGCCGCCGACCGGTGGCGCGCCGCCGAGCAACTCGGCTACCAGCACGCTTGGACCTACGACCACCTGATGTGGCGCTGGCTCGCCGATCGCCCGTGGTACGGCTCGATTCCGACCCTCACGGCCGCCGCCACCGTCACCAACTCCATCGGCCTCGGCATGCTCGTGGCCACCCCGAACTTCCGCCATCCGGTCGCGCTCGCCAAGGAACTCGTCACCGTCGACGACATCGCGAGCGGACGGCTGATCTGCGGACTCGGCTCCGGCGCACCGGGCTTCGACGCGAGCGTGCTCGGCGGGCCGGACCTCGGCCCGCGCGAGCGGGCCGACCGATTCGAGGCGTTCGTCGAACTCCTCGACACCGTGCTCGTCCGTGGCTCCGTGACAAAGGTGTCACGCTGGTACACCGCGTCGGGCGTGAGTTTCCATCCGCGCGCCGAGGACGTGCCGCGCCTGCCCTTCGCGGTGGCCGCGACCGGCCCGCGGGGCATGGCGCTGGCGGCCACGTTCGCGCGGTACTGGGTTACCTCCGGCCCGCCCAACGACTTCCGCATGCGACCGCTGCGCGAGGTCGTGCCCACGTTGCGAAACCAGGTGCGCGGCATCGACGCCGCGTGCGAGCGGGCGGGCCGGGATCCGGCCACCCTCGGCAAGCTGTTCGTCGCCGACGCGGCGGTGGGCGGGATCACCAGTTCGCTGGCCGCCTACGAGGATGCCGCCGGCGAGCTCGCGGAGGTCGGCATCACCGATCTCGTCGTGCACTGGCCGCGGCTGGACCAGCCGTATCAGGGCGACGAACAGGTCGTTGTCGACTTCGCCGAGAAGCACCTCGGAGGCGAGTGATGCGAGTACTACGAGTGGACATGTTCGGTGCGGCGCCTGGCCAGGGCAGCACCCTGGACGTGCTCATCCCGGACGGCCGGTGCGACGACGATGTGGTGGCCGAAGCCACCGAGTATGCGCGCCAAGGTAATTCGGACGAGAGCGCGCTGGTCAGCGAATGCTCCCGAACCCAAAAGACTTTCGCGTCGCGAATCTTCAACACCGACGGCGAGACACCGTTCGGCACGCACTCGCTGGCGGGCGTGGCCGCCTGCCTGGTCGGCACCGGCCAGCTGGCGCCGGGCGAAGTCGGCCGCACCGCCGAGGTCGGCTGCCAATGGTTGTGGACCGACGGCAACGAGGTACGGGTGCCGTTCGACGGACCCGTTGTGCACGAACAGATTCCGCACGATCCCGAAGTGTTCGGCTGGAACATGGGTACGTCGCACGCCGGTGGCGTCGGCCGCGCCTTCAACTTCGTTCGGGTCACCGAGGACCCACGATCCTTGCCCGTCCCGGATCTCGATCGCATGCGGGAGCTAGGGCTGACGGATCTCACCGCGTTTCGCTGGGACCCGGATCGACAGGAGGTACTGGCCCGAGTGTTCGCGCCCGGCTTCGGCATTCCCGAGGACGCCGGTTGCCTGCCCGCGGCAGCCGCGCTCGGTCTCACCGGGCTCGGCCTGACCGACGGCAGTCGGGTGACGGTCCGCCAGGTGACGGCCGACGGTAGCGAGTCCGTATTCGGTTGCACCGGTTCGGTGCACGACGGCACCGCGAGCGTGCAGATCACCGGGCAGGTATGGGTTCCGGCGATCGACGACGAGCAGAAAGTGAGCGAGGCTTAACGCTTCTTCTGTCCGAAAAACAGGAGATCTCACGCTCAGACCGCAACCGAACCAACCGCCCGAAGGAGGTCATCCGATTGTCTTACATCCTCAACACGTGTGTGGCCGCGCTCTGCCACAGCCAGAATCACCCTGGCAGCGTTCCGATCCCGGCCTTCGGTATATCCGCAGCCGTGGCATCGGAAGGTTCGTTCGCCGAGTTCGAGTCGCTGCTTGGCTCTCGCGAAGCAACTCGAACACGTCATGCTCGTATGTGCGGGCTGCACCAACACCACCCTCCGGCCGGCCCGCCTGCCACGCTCGATCAACCCTCGCTTCGCCGCACCGATAGCGGCGTCAGCGGCCTTACGCGCCATCGTGGACTTCGTCAGGAATTTCGGCTTGAAGTCCTCTACCGCGATCACATCATGATGGTCGACAACACTTTTCGCCCAGACACGCGAATCGTGTCGGGTTTGCCGAGCCGCCTTCTTATGCAGCTTCGCCGCCACTCGCGCGGCTCGTTGATACCCACCAGACTGCTGGCCGTGCTTGACCCTCCGGCGGGCCATCTTCCGTTGCGCCCGAGCCAGTTCCGCCGCGGCGCGGGCACGATACCCACAGTAGGAAAGATCGAATGCCGAGTTTGTTGTAGTGGCTGTGGTTCGCACACCCCAGTCGATGCCGATGCCACCCTCCGTCTTGGCAGCGGGCTCGACGGCGCGACGGACGACGAACGACACATACCAGTGTCCGAGCGAATCTCGTATGATCCGCACGCTGGTAGGTTCGGACGGCAACTCCCGCGACCACACCACCGGGACGCTGATGCCCTTGGCCAGCATCAACCGCCCATCGCTGACGGTGAATCCGCGGCGCGTGTACTCCAGCGACACCAAAGTCCTCTTGCGGGCCTTGAACACCGGTCGCCCCCGGCCCTTGACGGTGAACGACTGAGTGAGCGCTTGCGCATAGGTCCGCAGCGTCTGCTGCTGTGCGACCTGCGAACCCTCCCGCAACCACGCACTTGCCGAACGGGCCTCGGTCAGAAGCTTTCCAAGTCTGGCGAAAGTCAGCCTGTTTCCCGACTTCTGCTGGTGGACGGCTTCATTCCACAAGAACCGGCAGCGATGCCACTCAGAGATCAGGGCCGATTCCGCAGTGCGGCCCGGCCGCATACGAAAGCTGTACCGCACCACCTCATCCATACCCCACAACCTAGCCCGCACCACCGACACCGATTGGAGGACAGCGCTTCCTCCTCCTCATGAAACGAGGGGTATCGGCGCTAAACATCTGATGACAATTCTGCCGGAGTCCAGAGCAACTATGCCAAGCGCGGGTAACTCCCGCCTGCTCGATGAAGCGCGACGTCGTGACGATCTTGCTCCGCTCACCGAGTACGTGCGTGCGTTCGCAACCGACGGCGTCATCCACCTGAACGGAAACTCTCTCGGCCCGCCCCGTAGCGGCCTTGCGGCCGAGCTCGATCGCGTCGTGACCGGCCAGTGGGCGCCTCGACAGGTGCAGGCCTGGTTCAAGGACGGCTGGCTCGATCTGCCGCGGACGGTCGGCGACAAGCTGGGCACCTTGCTCGGTGCGGGGCCCGGTCAGGTGGTGGTGGCCGGTGAGACGACCTCGACGACCTTGTTCAACGCACTCACCGCCGCCTGCCGCCTGCGTCCGGACCGTCCGGTGCTGTTGATCGAGGCCGAGTCGTTTCCGACCGACCTGTACATCGCGGATTCGGTGGCCAAGCTTCTTGACCGCGAGCTCGTTGTCGAGTCGCGCGACGGCTTCGATACTTACCTGCGGGACAACGGCTCTCGGGTGGCGGCGGCCCTCGCCGCGCCCGTGGATTTCCGCACGGGAGAGCGACGCGAGATCCGCCCGACCACCGCGCTGTGCCATGCCGTCGGAGCTATATCGGTGTGGGACCTCAGCCATGCCACCGGTGTGCTGCCGGTCGATCTCGACGCCAACGCGGTCGACCTCGCCGTCGGGTGCGGTTACAAGTATCTCGGCGGCGGGCCGGGCGCACCGGCTTTCACCTACGTCCCCATCCGGCTTCAGCCGACAGTGGACTTCCCGCTGTCGGGTTGGCACGGGCACGCCAAGCCGTTCGCGATGGTGCAGACCTTCATCCCGGCCGACGATATCGATCAGGCACGCACCGGCACGCCGCCGCTGCTCAGCCTCGTCGCCCTGAATCATGCGCTCGCCCCGCTGGTCGAGGTGGGTATTCACGAATTGCACCGGCGTTCCAGCGAACTCGGCGAGTTCTTCCTGGAGTGCCTCGCGGACCGTAGCCCGGAACTGCTGGGCCGGCTCGCCTCCCCGTTGGACGCGGACCGCCGCGGCGGACACCTCGCGTTGCGAGTTCCCCAGGCGGACAAGGTCGAAGAAGCACTCGCCGACAGCGGCGTGCTCGTCGACGCCCGGCCGCCCGACCTGATCCGCTTCGCCTTCGCGCCGCTGTATGTGACGCACGAGCAGGTGGCGAACGCAGTCGACGCATTGTGCCGCGCCGTGGAAGGAGTGCAATGACCCGCGCCCCCGAATACGTTGCGCCCGAGTACGTTACCTACGCCCACATGGACGAGCTGCACGAGCTGCAACGCCCGCGCAGTGAAGCCCGCGGCGAGATGAACTTCATCCTGATCAGTCACGTCAAGGAGCTGCTGTTCCGTGCGGTGATCGACGATCTCGACACCGCCCGCTGCGCCTTGCAACGCGACGACGTGGCCGACACCTGCTTGGCGCTGGCCCGGGCGACCCGCACGCAGCGGGTGCTCGTGGCCTGCTGGGAGTCGATGAACGGCATGTCGGTCGACGAGTACGTCGCGTTCCGGGATGTGCTCAACGACGCCTCGGGCACCCAGTCGTTCGCCTACCGCGCCTTGGAATTCGTGATGGGTAACCGGCCGGAACGTCAAGTGACAGCGGCGATCCGGGACGGCCACGCGATGCTGCGGGCGGAGCTGGCCGAGCCGTCACTCTACGACGCGGTACTGCAATACCTTGCCCGGCAGGGGTTTCCGATTCCGGTCGACTGCGTCGCGAAACCGCCGACGCAGCAACACGAGTCGAATCCGCTCGTCGAAGACGTGTGGCTGGAGATCTATCGGCACCCCGACCGGCATCTCGAGACGCATCGGCTGGCGGAGTGCCTGCTCGAGGTCGCGTATCAGTTCTCGCACTGGCGCTCCACCCACCTGCTGGTGGTCGAACGGATGCTCGGCGGCAAGAACGGAACGGCGGGCACCGACGGAGCACCGTGGCTGCGCACCATCAACGAACACCGCTTCTTCCCGGAACTGTGGACCTTCCGCACCCGGCTCTAGACGCGGCAAACACCGATCAAGAACAACTGCTGGAGGAATACGATCACAATGACGGAATTGAAGACCGAGCTGACGAAACCGGTCGACCTCACCTCGCTTGTCCCGGTGTTGTTCGGGTTCGCTGCCTTTCAGCAGCTGCGCGCGGCCTCGGAATTGCAACTGTTCGAATACCTCGACCTGAACGGCGCGTCCACCAGCGACCAGGCCGCCGCCGGCCTCGGCATACCCGCCAAATCGGCGCGCCAGCTGCTGCTCGGCACCACCTCGCTCGGCCTTACCGACCGCGAGGGCGAGGAGTACACGCTGAGCGCGATGCTGCACGACGCGATGGCCGACGGCACCTGGCCGCTCATCCGCAACATCATCGACTTCCAGCAGCGGCTGTCCTACCTGCCCGCGAAGGAGTACGCCGAGTCGCTGCGGACCGGCAAGAACCTCGGCCTGAAACACCTGCCCGGCAAGGGGAATGACCTGTACACCCGGCTCGAACAGACGCCGGAGCTGGAGGCGCTGTTCTTCCGCGGCATGCATTCCTGGTCGGAGCTGTCCAATCCGGTGCTGCTGCACCAGGTCGACTACAGCGGCGTGACCAAGGTGCTGGACATCGGTGGTGGCGACGCGGTCAACGCGATCGCGATCGCACAGGCCCACCCGCACCTGAAGATCACGGTATTCGACCTCGCGGGCGCCGTCGAGGTGGCCGGTGACAACATCGCCGCCGCCGGGCTCGGCGACCGGATCGACGTCGTCGCCGGTGACATGTTCGGCGACCCGCTGCCCGGCGGATACGACATGGCGCTGTTCGCGCACCAGTTCGTCATCTGGTCACCGGAGCAGAACCGGGCGCTGCTCGAACGAGCGCACGCGGCGCTGCCGCCGGGCGGCCGGGTGATCGTGTTCAACGCGTTCGCCGACGACGACGGACGCGGCCCGCTCTACACCGCGCTGGACAACGTGTACTTCGCGACATTGCCCGCCGAGGAGTCGACGATCTATCCGTGGCACGAGCACGAAGAGTGGCTCGTCGCTTCCGGTTTCGTCGATATCAAGCGGATCCGCAACGAAGGCTGGACGCCGCACGGCGTCATCGAAGGGCGTAAGGCCGATGAGTAAGCTACTCGACCGCGAATACTCGCCGAGTTCGGTCGCGCGTGATACCGCCCGGTCGTTGCGGCGGTACCGGACGCACAGCGACGCCGCCCGGTCCCAGCTCGACGTGCACATCGCCGTGCCGTACGGGGAGGGACACGGCGAGCGGTGCCACGTGTTTCCCGCTGTGCCGCAAGGTACTCGGGGGCCGGAGACGCCCGCGCTGGTCTTCGTGCACGGCGGGCACTGGCAGGAGTCCGGTATCGACGACGCCTGCTTCGCTGCCGAACACGCGGTGGCGCACGGATGTGCTTATGTCGCTGTGGGTTACGGGCTCGCCCCGGACCGCACGGTGCCCGGCATGATCGCCTCGGTGGCCCGGGCCCTGGAGTGGCTCGTCACCACCGGGCCGATGCTGGGCATCGACCCGGAGCAGCTGCACGTGGCGGGTAGCAGCGCGGGCGCGCACCTGCTCGCCGCGGCGCTGACCGGCGAGAGTGCACCCCAGGTCCGCAGCGCGTGCCTGCTGAGCGGTCTGTACGACCTCACCGAGATCCCGGACACCTATGTCAACGACGCGGTCCGGCTGACACCCGAGCTCGCCCGCGACTGCAGCCCGTTGCGGATGCCGCCGCCGCGCTGCGACTCGATCCTGCTCGCCGCCGGGCGCTACGAGACGCGAACGTACCTGCGCCAGCACAAGATGTACGCGGAATACCTGGCCGCACAGTCGATCCCGGTGACCGCGCAGATCGTGCCCGAGCGGGACCACTTCGACCTGCCGCTCGACCTGGCCGATCCGTCGACCCCGTTCGGCCGGACCAGCCTGCGGCACCTCGGCCTGGCGCCGCGCCGCCCAGGACCATCCACACCGGAAGGAACGGTGACATCCGCGCGATGAAACACACACTGACCGCCCCAGCCGAGTCCGTCACGACGGGCACGTCCGAGGCCGCAACCACCGAAACGATCGCCGACGCCTTCGTGCGGACCGCGCGTGCACATGCCGAACGGGAAGCGATTTCCGACGGCAGCACCACGCTGACCTATGCCGAATTGGACGGCCTCAGTAGCCAAATCGGGCGAGCGCTGCGGGAACGCGGACTCGCCCCGGGGTCACGGGTGGGGGTGCATCTCGAGCGGAGTCTCGCCACCTATCAGGTGATCCTCGGCATCCTCAAGGCCGGGCTCGTGGTGGTGCCGTTCAATCCGGTCCATCCCGCAGAGCACAAGTCGCGCATGGTTCAGGTCGCTGAGCCGGTGCTCACGGTGACGGACGCGGAAGCGGCAGAAGGGATTCCAGCGGAGACATGCCTGCCGGTCAGTGATCTGTTGTCGGCGGCGTCGTCGTTGTCCACCGAATCGGGACCGTCCGCGGTTACTGCGGCCGCGCCGGCGTTCATCCTGTTCACGTCGGGTTCGACCGGCGTGCCCAAGGGCGTGGTGATCGCGCATCGTGGGATCTCGCGGGTCTCCCAGCATCTCACCGGCTTCACACCGGGACCGGACGACCGGTTCCTGCAGCTGGCGCAGCCCGCGTTCGCCGCGTCGACCACCGACATCTGGACCTGCCTGCTGCGGGGTGGTCGCCTCACGATCGCGCCGCAGGAGATGCCGCCACTCGGTGAGCTCGCGAAACTGATTGCGCGCGAGCGGATCACGGTACTCAACCTCTCCGTCGGCCTGTTCAATCTGCTCGTCGAGCATCATGGGCAGAGCCTCGACCACGTTCGGACGGTGATCGTCAGCGGCGACTTCCCGTCCGCGTCGCACCTCGAACGCGCGCTGGCCGTCGTCGACGGTGACGTGTTCAACGCCTTCGGGTGCACGGAGAACTCCGCGCTGACCGCGGTCCACAAGATCACCTCGGCGGACCTGTCCGATGCCGAGATCCCGGTCGGCCGGCCGATGCCCACCGTCGAGATGACGGTGCGCGACGAGTCACTGGAGCAATGCCAACCCGACCAGATCGGCGAGTTGTGCATCGCGGGTGACGGCGTGGCCCTCGGATATCTCGGCGACCCGGAACAGACCGAGCGGAAGTTCGTCCGGCACGACGGTCAGCGACTGCTGCGGACCGGGGACCTGGCCAAAGTGACCACCGACGGGGAGATCGTCCTAGCAGGCCGCACCGACCAGATGGTGAAGGTGCGCGGATTCCGAGTGGAGCCAAGGCATGTCGAGGTGACGGCCGAGGCGTTCCCCGGCGTTCAGCAGGCCGTCGCGCAGGCCGTGCCGAGCGATGGCGCGGCGGATCAGCTTGCGCTGTGGTGTGTTCCGGCGACCGGTCACGAAATCGCCGAACCCGACCTGACGGCGTATCTGCGAAATCAACTGCCCGACTACATGGTTCCGTCGATGGTGTTGGTGGTCGACGCCTTCCCGCGCAACGCCAACGGCAAGATCGACCGCAAGGAACTCGGCTCGCGGCTCGCGGCCCACAGCGCCGACGAGGCCGCCGAAGAGGAGGCTGCGGAAGGCGACAACGCCACACGTAGCGAAACCCCGGACCGGCTGGCCGCGGTTGTCCGATCATCGCTGGCGGACATCACCAAGGCGGGCGAGCTCGACCTGGACGCCGGGCTGATCGAAAGCGGGGTCACCTCACTGCAACTGATCGACCTCGGCGCCCGGCTCGAGGACGTGTTGGGTGTCGCATTGGCACCCGACGAAATCGTCGGCGCAGGCACCGTGCGCGGTGTCGCCGACCTGATCCGCACCAAGCGTGCGAGGTTGACATGACGGCTACTGATCAACACACCGCGAACGGCGCGCAGCGCCTGCCCGCGTCACCGGCTCAACCTGGACTGTGGTTCGACAGCATCTACGGCGCCGATCCCACGGCGTACAACCAGCCACTGGTCCTGCGTTTGGGAACTCGGCTGGACCACGACCGTCTCGTCGAGGCGCTGGACGTCGTCCACCGAGACCATGCCGCACTGCGCACCACTTTCGAGATGGCGGCGGACGGTGAGCTGCGACAGGTGGTGCACCGCGAGTTGGCGCCGACCGTCGATGTGCGTGACCATCCAGGCGACGCGGCCGATGCCTGGGTGGCCGAGCAGGTGGCCGAGATCGCCGGTGCCGCTTTCGATCTGCGCGCCGGTCCACTCGCGCGGGTGCGCCACCTTCGGTTCAGCGATGCGGGCCATAGCGTGCTGGTGTTCAACATCCACCACACCGTCTTCGACGGCATGTCGTGGAAGCCGTACCTCAGTCAGGTGGAAGCGGCCTACACCGCGGTGACGCACGGTGACGAGCCGCCGCAGGAAGATCGGCGCCAGGCCATCGAGGCCTACGAGCGCTGGACCGAGCTGTCCGCCGATGCGGAGACACTGCGGTACTGGCGGGACAAGCTGGCGGACGCACCAGCGGCGGCGCCACTCGGGCTGCCTGCCGAGGGGCCGGCGCGGCACGTCACCCGGGAGGTTGTGCTCGACGAGCGGGTGTCGGCGGCGCTGCGTGCGTTCTGCGCCGCGGAAGGCGTCACCACCAGCATGTTCTTTGTCGCGCTCAGTTTCGTGCTGCTGCACCGGCAGACCGGTCAGGACGACGTACTGCTCGGCATCCCGGTGTCCGTGCGCGGTGCCGGTGACGCCGAGGTGCTCGCGCATCTCACCAATACCGTTGTGCTGCAGCACCGGTTCGACCGTGACTCGACCCGCGATGTGCTGCGTGCGGTGAAACGGGAAGTGCTGGAGGCACTTCGGCATCGGCATGCGTCGCTGGAAGCTGTCCTGGGCGAGCTGCGCGCGGCTGGGGGCAGTCAGGACGGGGCCTTGTTCAACGCGATGGTCACCGTAATGCCCGCCGCTGCTCGACGTCTGGACCTGCCCGACTGGGGAGTCGAGACGTGGGAACACGAGACGGGCGGCGCCAAGTACGACTTGGCGATCACGGTGGACGAGACCTCGGACCATTACACGTTGGTCGTCGAGCACGCGACAGCCGCGGCCGACGGCGAGAACTTCACGGAATACCTGGCTCTGCGCCTGCGGATGCTGCTGGACAGCGTGCTCGCCGACCCGGACGCGCAGGTCGACGACCTGCACTGGACGAGCGACGAGGAGCAGCGGGCGATCGCCGACCTGTGCGCCCGCCGGACGGATGCGGCCGAACTCGGCACCGAGTTGACCGCCGACCTGTTCGCGGCGACCACGGCGTCAGCGAGTGCGGATCCCGCGGTGACGGTAGACGGCACCGTGACCACCTACGCCGAATTGGCAAGGCGCGCAGACGCGGTGGCGGCGATACTGGTGGACAGGGGCGTCCGCGACGGGCAGCCGGTCGCCGTGTTGATGCGGCCGGGACTGGATCTGATCGCGACGGTCATCGGCATCCTGCGTGCGGGCGGCAGCTACGTCACGCTCGACGCCGATCAGCCGTGGGAGCGACTGAACTTCACCTTGAACGACTGTGGTGCAACGATTCTGGTGCGTGCGCCGGAGATCGACATAGCGGATGCATCGTTGCCCGCCGGTCTCGAGGTCATCGACTCGACCGAAATCCCCAGTACGGAAGCTGCATTGGACGAGTCCCGGAAGACACCGGATGACACGGCCTACATCGTGTACACCTCCGGCTCCACCGGCCGCCCCAAGGGCGTCCGGCTGCCGGAGATCACGCTGGCCAACCTCGTGCACAACCAGGCCATCTTCACGTCGGACCGGCGGATGCGCACCCTGCAATACATGCCGCCCGCCTTCGACGTGTTCGCCATCGAGGTCTTCGGAACCCTTTGCAACGGCGGAACTTTGGTCATCCCGCCAGCGCAGGCCCGTACCGATTTCGAGGCGTTGGCCGCGCTGCTGGCGGAAGAGCGGGTCGAGCGGGCGTATCTCCCGTTCGTCACGCTCCGCGAGCTCGCCGCCGTGTTGAGTTCATCCACGGTGGAGTTGCCGGATCTGCGCGAGGTGTATGTCACCGGCGAGCGGCTGGTCATCACCGGCGATGTGCGGGCGATGTTCCGGCGGAATCCGGATGCTCGGCTGATCAACGCCTACGGGCCGTCCGAGGCCCACCTCTGCAGCTGGGACCAGCTTCCCGCCGATTCCGACACGTGGCCGACCATTCCATCGATCGGGCGGGTGGTCGCGGGCGTCGACGCGTATGTGCTCGACGCCGATTCGACCGGTGCGGACCGACAGGTGCCGTTCGGTGTCGAGGGGGAACTCTGCGTTGCGGGCCCGGTCGTTTCGCCCGGATACATCGGGCTGCCGGACAAGACGCGCGAAGCCATGGTCCCCGATCCGTTCGTCCCCGGTCAGCTGATGTACCGCACCGGTGACGTGGTCGTGCTGGCACCGGACGGACGCCTGCACTACCGCGGCCGCAAGGACGACCAGGTCAAGATCCGCGGTTATCGCGTCGAACCGGGGGAGGTCGAGGCCGCGCTGGAACGGGAGTTGGGCGTGGACGCGGCCGCCGTGATCGTGGTCTCCGACGGCGGTGACCGTGCGCTGCACGCCTTCGTGCAGAGCGACGCGGAGCCGCCCACCGACTGGCGCACTCGGCTCGGTGCCGTCCTGCCCGGATACATGATCCCGCGGCAGGTCACCCGCATCGACGCCATCCCGGTGACACCGAACGGGAAGACCGACCGCCGTGCCCTGGCTTCGCTGCCTACCGAGTCCACAACACCGGACCCCACCGAATCCGATGTCGCATGGACGGATTCGGAACGGACGATGGCCGAACTGTGGAGCGAGGTGCTCGGCGACCGTCCGGCGACGCCGGACGACGACTTCTTCGTCCTCGGCGGCCACTCGCTGCTCGCCGCGCGCCTGCACCGGCTGGTCAAGCAGCACTTCCACACCGACGTCGCGCTGTCGACGATGCTGAGCACGCCGACACCGCGCGGGATGACGAAGAGCCTCGCCGACCGCAATGCCGCTGCGGCGCCGGACCTTTCGGCGGACGCCGCCCTGCACGACCTGGTCGTGGGGGAGCGGCAGGAACCGGTCGACGGCACCGTGTTCCTCACCGGCGCAACAGGATTCCTTGGTAGCCACCTGCTCGATGAGCTACAGCGCACCGGGCATCGCGTGCGCTGCCTGGTCCGCGCCGACAGCGTCGCGGACGGGCGGGACCGCCTGCGTAGGACATTCCGGAAGTTCGCGCTCGATCCCTCCGGGCTCGACGAGGTGGACATCTGCCTCGGCGACCTCGACCAGCCACGGTTCGGCCTCGGCGACGACTACGAAGCCCAGGCCCGTGACGTAACCGACGTGTATCACGCTGCCGCGCATATCAATTTCGTTGTGCCCTATCACACGGTCAAGCGCACGAACGTGGACGGACTGCGGCACCTGCTCGACTTCTGCGGGATCAACCGCACGCCGTTGCGCCTGATCTCCACGCTGGGTGTCTTCCCGCCCGACTCCACGTCCGGTCGGGTCGGGGAGGACACGGTGCCGGGCGACCCCGCGTCGCTGGGCATCGGGTACTCGCAAAGCAAGTGGGTCGCTGAGCAACTCGCGTTCCGGGCACGGGAGGCCGGGCTGCCGGTCACCGTGCACCGCGTCGGCCGCATCGCGGGTCACCGCCGCACCGGCGCGTGCAGGCACGACGACTTCTTCTGGTTGCAGATGAAGGGTTTTGCACTGCTCGGCTGCTACCCGGACGACATCGTCGAGACACCCGCCATCGATCTGCTGCCGGTGGACTACGTGGCGCGGGCCATCATCCGCCTCTCAGAAGGCAAGGCGGACAACGAGAACTGGCATCTGTACCACCCCGACGGGCTCGCCTGGCCCGCGATCATCGAGACCATTCGCGCGGAGGGCTACGCGACGGACTCGACCACCGGAACCGAGTGGATGGCCGCGCTGGAACGCGAGGCCGCCGAGAACGACGATCAGCGACGCGGACTCGGGCCCCTGGTGCCGCTCATGCGTGAGGGTGTGATGCGCCTCGGCGCGCACTCGTTCGACAACGAGAAGTCCGGGCGCGCTCTCGCCGATGTCGGATGTCCTTATCCGCAAGCGGATCCGGGCTGGATCCACCGGATGTTCGAGTACTTCCGCGCCGTCGGCGCCATCGCGCAGCCGGACGGGATCGCCTTTGGAGGAGACCACAATGACTGAATTAGCGATGCGCTCGGTAGTGATCATCGGCGCCGGACCGGTCGGCTGCGCGCTGGCCACGCTGCTGCGGCGGCAGGGGCTGGAGGTGGATCTCTTTGAGCGGCAAACGGAGTCGGCCGGGACCGGGTCGGGGCACTCGTTCAACCTGACGCTCACCTCGCGTGGGCTCGACTGCCTGCCGCTGTCGGTCCGGCGCCGCCTCTACCTACAGGGTTCGGTGCTGGCCAAGCGGATCATCCACCATCGGGACGGTGCGATCTCCACCCAGGCGTACGGGACGATGTACAACCATCACCTGCTGTCCATCCCGCGCGGGGTCTTGCAGGACCTGTTGCGGGACCAGGCATTGCGCGCGGGTGCGCGGATCCACTACGGGCAGCAGTGTATCGACGTTGATACCGGGCGCGGCTCGGCACTGCTGCGGGATCGGGACGGGTCCTCGACCTGGGTGGCCGGCGATCTGCTCGTCGGCTGCGACGGCGCCAACAGCGTGGTGCGTGATGCCATCGTCGCCGCACACCCGAAGGACATGTGGATGACGCGCGATACGATCGCGCACGGCTACGCCGAGATCACCATGGACTACGGGGACGCCGATCCGACGGGTATGCATCTGTGGCCGCGCGGCGATCACTTCCTCCAGGCGCAACCGAACCGGGACCGGACGTTCACCACCAGTCTGTTCAAGCCGCTGGCCGGAGACGGTGCGCGGCGGCACTTTTCGGGCCTGCCGTCGGCGGCGGCGATCAGCGAGTACTGCGCGACCGAGTTCCCGGATGTGTTCGGCCGGATGGCCGAGGTCGGTAAGGAACTGGCGAGCCGGAGTCCCGGATACCTCCGGATCATCAACTGCGCCCCGTATCACCATCGGCGCGCGGTGCTGGTCGGTGATGCCGCGCACGCCGTTGTCCCGTTCTATGGGCAGGGCATCAACTGCAGCTTCGAGGACGCCGCCACGCTGGCGAGTCTGCTGGAGAAGTTCCAGGCCGCGGTCCGCGCCGAGGGCGGCACCGTGAAGAGCGTCGCGGAGGTCGTCGTCGACGAATACAGCGACGTGCGGGTCAAGGCGGGGCACGCGCTCGCCGAGTTGTCGATGCAGAACCTCGAGGAACTCTCCGACCACGTGAACAGCCCGCTGTTCCTGGAACGCAAGGCGCTGGAACGACGGTTGCACGAGCTGCGTCCCGATCTGCACACGCCGCTGTACCAGTTGGTGGCGTTCACCCACATGCCGTATGACGCCGTACAGCGAGTGCACCAGGAGTCGAGCGCGGTGCTCGACTCGCTGTGCCAGGGGCGCGACGTGCGAGCGGAGCAGGACGCCATCATCGGCGAGTTCGCCGCGGTGCACGGCGGCACGTTCAGTCCGCAGTTCCCGCCGCGGACGGGGTAGCAGGCTATCCGGCCGCTCCGCCGGCGCTGGCCGGCTCGGCGGCGAGCGCCGACTTGCCGCGCGTCGCTTCCTCATTGAAGCGGAAGCCGACGCCGTGCACGGTGACGATCCAGTCCGCCGATCCGAGCTTCTTGCGGACACTGCTGAGGTGGGTGTCGATCGTCCGGCTGGCCAAGGACGTCACCTCGGCGTCCACGTCGTCGTATCCCCACACCCGCTGCAACAGCTCGGCCCGGCAGAAGACCTTCTGCGGTTCGGTGGCGAGCAGGCGGAGCAGTTCGAACTCCTTGCGGGTCAGTTCGACCAGTCGATTGCCGACTCGGACCTCGCGTAGCGCGGAGTCGATCTCCAGCTGGCCGACGATGAGTGCGGGTTGGGACATCATGTGCACGCGCCGCAGCAGACCTCGCAGGCGCGCCATGAGCTCACGGCTGTGGTACGGCTTGACGACGCAGTCGTCGCAACCCGCTTCCAGCGCGAGCACCTGGTCGAGTTCGAACGAGGAGAAACCGATGATCGGGATGTCGCTGGCTCGGCGGATTTCCCGGCACAGGGTGAGCCCGTCGAAATCGGTGAAGTCGAGGTCGATGAGTATTACGTCGAAGTCGGGGTAGGACGCCATGGTTTTGGCTCCCGTCGAGGACGGCTCGGGTTCGAAACCGTGCCGTTTGAGGTCGTTGACCGTATCCTCGATCCCCTCACAATCCGACACGATCAACAAGCGCGGATGAAGCAAAGCGCTCCTCCCTTCTGGTGTTGCGATTCAGTTTTTCTTGCTCGCGAATGTGGGCCGACCGCCCGGCGGTGCTGCGCTGGGCGGTGGCGGAAAGGTCAGCTGGTGGAAGATAGTTCGAGGAGAACTCGAATAGACGACTCCAGTGCGTAGTTCATCGAGCCGCCGTTCGGTTCGAACGCGGTGTGCTCACCTGCGAAATGTATTCGGCCCTCAGGTGTTCGGGTGTGCGCCATGAGCTCGCTGTGGCCCACCTCCGGCAGGACGTAGGCGCCGCCGGCGTACGGTTCGTTGTCCCAGGCTACGGAGGTGCCGAGCTCGAAGTTGTCGCGTGCGCCCGGCAGCATCGACTCCACTTCGGTCAGCGCGAAATCGACCCGCTCGTCCTCGCTCATGCTCGCGGCCGCCTGGGCGGGCCATCCGGTGAGCCAGCATTCGAGGATCTTGCGGGGGCCGGGTTGGCGTGGTGTGGCATCGCGCACCGTGCAGATCGGGGTGTCGGTCGACAACATCAGCCGATCTTCGGGCCAGAACTTCGTGCGCATCTGCAGGTATATCCGAAGGACCGAAACGTACTTCAGTTTGCGGATAGCCGTGTGCTTTGCGGCCGACAACCGGGCCGTCGACAGGTTGAGCCGTCGCATGCTGCTGAACGGTGCGGTGACGATGACCCGGTCCGCGCTCACCGTGTGCAGTCTGTCGCGGTCGAGGAAGGTGACCTGCGCGTCCTGATCGGTTTGGGTGATGCGGACGACCGGCTTCCGGTAGTGGATGCGGTCTTTCATCTTGTCCGCGAGCGCGTGGGCGAGCAGGTCGGTGCCGCCCTTGATCTTGTACCACTGGGCGTCCGCGGCGGAGAAGGAGCGGGGGCTGGACTCGTAGCGGGCCCAGGCCATCGCCGAGGCGGATTCCAGTTCGCCGCCACGCATTTCGAGGAACAGCGGCTCGATCAGTCCGATCGCGGCCGCGGATGCGCCGCGGTCCTCGAGTATGCGGCGCACCGAGATCCGGTCGAGTTCCAGCAGGTGTGGTGTCGGGGTCCAGTCGAGGGCCGCGACCTCCGGGCCGATGTTCTCGTTGAACTTGGTGACGTATCTGGCGAAGAGGTCGGCGACGGTGAGATGTTGTTCGTCTGCATGCAGGCCCAGGGCTTCGGCGTGGTCGTCGACCTGGTCCGGGCGGATCCGAATGCCGTTGCGGTAGTAGCTGAAGTCGGTGTCGACCAGATCGCTCGGTTCGGTCTCGAGGCCCATTTCCCTGAGGTAATGCATGGTGTAATGGCATTGCTCGGTCACCGTCATTGCGCCGGCTTCGGCATGCAGGCCGTCGGCGAATGGCTGACGATAGGTCCAGGTCCGCCCGCCTGGACGATCACTTGCTTCGAGGACGGTGACTCGGGTGCCTTGCTTCGCTAATTCATATGCGGCGGCCAGCCCGGACAGTCCGGCGCCGACAATGATTGCGGTCTCTATGTTATTGCTGGACGGGAGACCACCGTCGAAAGTATGTCGCACGTCCTCTTGCGTAAGCCCCTGCACTGCTTTCCCTCCGGTGAACTGCGCTTGATTTCCACCGGCTCATCCATGTATTCTGAACCGAAATCATTGACAAATCATCACGCTGATGGAAAATCTAGTCATCACTGATCTTCAACAATTGTTGTGATGAAATTATCGTATCAAGCTGCTCGTGGCGGAGCAAATAAGTTTCAGTAGCCAGAATTTAACTCGACAGGGGTGGTTCACGCCTCTCTGCCTGGATGGTGTTTGCCTGTGTCAGTGTGACCGTTATCACACTGCGGCTCCTGTTTGACTCGTAACTAACCTCGGCCAATCATGGTAATGGCGCCTAACCTGCGGCGGGAATGGCGAAAGGTGCTCCGACCTGCGATAATTCGACTTGCGAAGGCTGAATTGATCGAGGTTTTGGAGCACCTTTCTGGTGGGCAAGTCTATATCGCCGTATCCGCGGCTGACCATCGACGGTGACGGTGCGGGCGTGGTGTCACACGCAGGTGCGGCACTGCTGCTGCGTACTGCCGAGATAACTGGTTTGACCTGGGGTTTGTCGGAACAGTTGGGGCCGTGGCGCAAACCGATGGCTGTCCACGACCCGGGCAAGATCGTGCTGGATTTGGCGGTGACACTCGCGGTCGGTGGTGACTGCGCCGCGGATGTGGCGTTGTTACGGGCCGAGCCGGGCGTGTTCGGTCTGGTGGCCTCGGATCCGACGGTGTCGCGGACGATCACCGCGCTGGCTGCCCAGGCACCGAAAGCGTTGGCCGCCATCGCTTCTGCACGCGCGGACGCGCGGGCGCAGGCGTGGGCCGTGGCTGGGCCGAACGCCCCCGGTCACGGGATCAACATCGATGATCCGTTAATCATCGATCTCGACGCCACCCTGACCGACGCGCACTCGGAAAAACAGAACGCCACACCGACGTTCAAGCGGGGCTTCGGCTTCCACTCGCTGTGGTCGTTCATCGACCACGGTCGCACCGGCACCGGCGAGCCCGCCGCGCCCATGCTGCGGCCGGGCAACGCCGGTAGTAATACCGCTGCCGACCACAAGCAGGTTCTCCGCGATGCCCTCGCTCAGCTGCCGTGGCAGCCGGGATGGCGGGTCGGCCGGAAAGTGCTGGTGCGCACCGATTCCGGTGGCGGCACCCACGAGTTCCTCGACTACTGCCACCGCCGCCGGCTGCAGTACTCGGTCGGGTTCACTCTCACCGACGAGATCGTCACCGCCATGGGCACCCACCTGAATCCGCAGGATTGGACACCGGCCTACGACGCAGACGGCGAGGTCCGCGACGGCGCCTGGGTCGTGGAAGTCACCGGCATCACCGAGTTGACCGGATGGCCGCCCGGCATGCGGCTCATCGTCAGGAAAGAGAGACCACACCCCGGTGCTCAGCTGCGGTTCACCGACCGCGACGGGATGCGGTTGACCGCGTTCGTCACCAACACCACCCGCGGCCAGCTGCCCGACCTCGAGTTGCGTCACCGCCAGCGGGCCCGCTGCGAAGACCGGATCAGAAACGCGAAAGACACTGGCCTGCGCAATCTTCCGTTCCACAGCTTCGACGCCAACCGCATCTGGCTCGCCGTCGTCGCGCTCGCACTCGACCTGACCGCCTGGATGCAGACACTCGCCCTGCACGACCACCCCGCACGTCGCTGGGAACCGAAAACGCTACGGCTGCGGCTGTTTTCAGCCGCCGGACGCATCGCCCGCCATGCCCGCAAAACCACACTGCACCTGGCGCGGCACGCCCCCTACACCGAACTGCTCACCACCGCCGCAGCACGCCTGCAACCCGGCTGACCAGCCAGAAACCGTCCCTGCAACCAAGGAAACCAACCACCCGGGCCAGTGGAACCCGGCAGCCAGCCCGCTGCGCGGGCCAGCTGCCCTGCCCGCAACCGGAAAACTACGACCGAAACACCCAATCCGAACCCGATCAGGCCAGCACATCAACCCGGCGAAAGATCGAGGCTAATCGCAGGCGACTAGCGCCGGAGCGGTCTCTTCAACTGGGGAAATGCCTTGTCGTGAGCGGTGTTTGACGTGACATCTCGAAATCTCGATGCTTGCGATGCGCATACTCGGCTAATTTACTGCTACCTCTGTAGCGGCACTACCGGACCGGACGGTCCGGCATTCGCAGAGGCATATGCCAAGCGGCTGCGCGGACGGGCAGTAATGAACTCTGTCGCCGATCCCGACCGGCTGCAAATAGTGTGGCCGCCACTGTTCGACCGTGAACCTAATTCGAGCGCGGCGAAGTAGAAGGCGCTTCGCGTGGCTGGGTATCGGCGAGTACCAATCATGCGGGTCATTGTCTGACCGGAATCCGTGCTAACCACACATGATCGGGCGTCAATCTGTCGCCCATGCGGGGAGCGGTTCGCGCGCGGTCAACCACTCCTCCGGGATGCCGCGGATATCGCCTCGACGTCCGATTCCCGTATGCGCCGCCACGATTCCACCGACGATCGCAGCCGTCGTGTCCGCATCACCACCAGCCTCTACGCACGCCGTGATAGCGGCCGGATAATCACCGACAAAGGTTGCCGCCGCCCACAGGGTGAACGGGACCGTGTCCTGTGCGCTGACTTCCGCGCCATTGCCGAGCTCATATGCCGCTTCGGCTACCGACCGGCCCAGCAGCTTCCGGGCTCGACGGATACCGTCGGCCGTCCGGCCATCGACCAGATACGGCTCGACCACCTGTAGTAATTCGCTTGGTGCACAGCCTGTTTCGCGACTCGCCGCAGCATGGCCCGCCGCCACCGCGACCGCCATCGCTCCGACGATCGCTTCCGGATGCCGATGGGTGACCTCGGCAGACAGTGCCGCCTGCGCGGCCGCTCGGTCCAGGTCGGCGGCGAAGTACGCGCCGAGCGGGGCGACCCGCATCGCGGCGCCGTTTCCCCACGAGCCGCGTCCGCCGAAAGCAGCGCCCGCCGCGTCACCCCACGCGCGGCCGTCGCGAATCTCGTGCAGCACAACGACTGTGCCGCCGCCGTAGCCGCGATAGGGTTCGCAGCGATCGGCGAACACGGCCGCTAGGGCGTCCTGGTCGACGTGGCCGCGGTTGCGGATCTCCGAGTAGACCGAACAGGCCATCTCGGTGTCGTCGGTCCACGGCCACGGAGCGGCCGGCGGTCGCCCGGCGAGTAGATCGGGTACGGACCGGCCGGGCACGAAGAACTGCGCACCCAGCGCATCACCAACGGACAGGCCATCGAGGCTGTCGGAAACGGAATCGGAAACCGGCGGCATAGCTGGTGTCATAGTGCCGACCGCAACGACTCACCGCAAGTCGCTACGG
Source organism: Nocardia sp. CA-128927 (assembly GCF_050955855.1). Lineage (NCBI taxonomy): Bacteria > Bacillati > Actinomycetota > Actinomycetes > Mycobacteriales > Nocardiaceae > Nocardia > Nocardia sp. CA-128927. The sequence goes on from NZ_CP192087.1 coordinate 4,284,608, forward strand.
TCGATCACACGGTGCGTTGCTCCATGTTGGACATCACGTGCGAGACGATGCACTGCTCGATGTGCACCAGCCACTCGTAGCCCTGCGTGGTGCCCGAGACCCAGGCGGCCGTCATGCCGCTGAGCACGTCGTGGTGGGGCGGGGTTTCGGGCTCGTCGACCGGTGCGGGCGGATCTTCGCGACGATGTCTGCCGCCGGGCTCGGGTTCGGCAGGCGGCGCCGTCTCGACGAAGGGGCGCTCGTCACTCGGCGCGTCCGGCAGGGCTTCCGGCTGTGGTGCGGAGAACGGGCCACTCGGCTCGCCCACGGTGGTGTGGTTGCCGGTGGCGGTCGGCGTACCGCTCTGCGAGCTGTCCCGGTCGGCGGTGACCAGGGCGGTGAGCAGTGCGGCTGTCGACACCATTGCCAACCGCATCGGAACGTCGGGCTTTCGTACTGCGCGGTGCTTACCCATCGGCTACTTTCCGTCGAATACCGTCGGGTCTGAGAGTTTAGGACGCGCGACCAATTCGGGCCAGCAGTGTAAGTTGTTCTACACAGAAGTTAAGCTGCGGCAAGACATTGCACGGTATACGTTCCGTAGCAACGCGACAATGTGCAATTGGGTAAATTCTATCCGGATTCTTCAGGCGAAGATTCCGCCGAGGGGATCATTCCGGCGATCTCGCGGGCGATCAGTTCCGGGTCGGTGGCGGGGACGTAATGGCTCGAGTGTTCGGCCATCACATGGCGGCCGTGCGGCGATTGTGCGGCGCGGTGGGCGTGCGAAGCGATGGCCGCGGCACGCATCGAAGCGTTCATGCCGTCTCCCGGGAGTGCGCCGGAGATAAGGGTGACCAGGACGGATCCCAGCTCAGGCGGGGTATCGCGCCAGGTGGCGAGCTCGTCGAGGAACGTGCGTGCCTGCTGCCGTTGGGTGCGAATCACGCTGGGATTGAATGCCTCCCGCTCCATATCGCGGCGAACGTCGGCCGGGACGTCGCGCAGTTGCCCACGAAACAAGAACTTCAGCAGCCCCAACCGAGCAAGAACGGCACCGACGGCAATCGCGACTTGCTCCATTCGACGGAACCCGCGACTGAACAACACATCGGCTGCTTCGTCGGTGGGATCGACCAGCACCAGACCGGCTATCCGATCGAGGCGACGCGCTGCGGCGAGACGCACAATAGGCCCACCCGCGCTATGACCGACAAGAATGAACGGCCCCGGCCCGAAATGATCGAGCACCTCATTCAGATCATCGGCCATGTGCGACAAGGTCCGATCCGCCAAATCCGGTGCACTACGCCCCAACCCGGACCGGTCGTACACAATCGCCCGCGCGAACCGCCCGACCTCCGGCTGCACCGCGGCCCACGACCACCGCCCCGCCGCCGACCCCGCCTCGAACACAACAGTAGGTGTGGCGACATCAGAGCGCGGCCCCGCCAACACCATCGCAAACAGCCGCCGCCCATCCCGAGTCTCAACCCACTCGGCCACACCCTGAGTGTGCTGTTCGATATCAGTCACGATCCCCCCATTCCCTGTAGTGGCACGGCTCAACCCGCCCTCCCCAACCTGACCACCCCGAATCCTATTGCCGCCGAGCGAACTCCACATCCACAGCAAGATCCGAAGGGCCCCTTCACCAACACACGTTAGTTCATCGCGGAGGGTGCGACCCGCCCCCAATCGAAGCCCAGGCCATAGTCAGCTCCCGGGGCTATTCGACTGTTCTGTCAGGCGAGGAGTGGGCGTTGGGGTACGCCGACGTATTCGCTTAGGGGGCGGATGAGGGCGTTGGATTCGCTCTGTTCGATGATGTGTGCGGCCCAGCCGGTGATTCGGCTCATCACGAAGATGGGGGTGAAGACCTCGATGTCGAAGCCGAGGAGGTAGTAGGCGGGGCCGGTGGGGAAGTCGAGGTTGGGTTTGATGCCGGTTGCTTCGTTCATGGTGCGCTCGAGGATCTCGTACATCCGGACCCACTTGTGACCGTCGGTGGCGGCGGCGATGTCGACGAAGGCCTTCTGCATCGTCGGTACCCGGGAGTCGCCGTTCTTGTAGACCCGGTGCCCGAAGCCCATCACCTTTTCCTTCTTGGCGAGCTTGTTGCGCAGCCACTGCTCGGCCAGGGCGGGATCGTCGATCGCGATCATGTCGTGCATGACCGCCTCGTTGGCGCCGCCGTGCAGCGGGCCCTTGAGCGCGCCGATGGCCGCGGTCACCGCGCTGTAGACGTCGGACATGGTCGAGGTGACCACGCGGGCGGCGAAGGTCGAAGCGTTGAAACTGTGCTCGGCGTAAAGGATCAGCGAGACCTCGAACGCGTGCACCAGTTCTCGGGACGGGATCTTGCCGAAGCACATGTTCAAGAAGTTCTCGGCGAAGCCGAGATGTGAGTGCGGCGCGATCGGGTCTTGGCCGTGGCGGCGGCGGTGGTCGGCCGCGACGATGGTCGGCAGTACCGCCATCATCCGTAATGCCTTGGCGCGGTTGGCCGCCGGGCTGTTGTCCTCTGCGGCGGGGTCCTCGGCACCGAGGTAGCTGATCGCGGTGCGCACGACATCCATCGGGTGGCAGTTGTCGGGCATCTTCGTCACGAGCGACAGCAGCGACCGATCCGCGCGGCGCGAGGCGCGTTCCTGCTGGCAGAACCGTTCCAGCTGAGCGGCATTGGGCAACTCGCCGTACCACAGCAGGTAGGCGACTTCCTCGAAGCCGCAGTGTTCGGCCAGATCCTGCACGGCGTAGCCGCGGTAGGTCAGCGAGTTGGTTTCCGGCACCACCTTTGAGACGGCAGTGGTGTCCACGACGACACCGGCAAGACCTTTGTAGATCGTCGGTACGGCGGTCTCCGGCCCACCCGTCGCCCGGCCACCACCCCTCATCGAATCGCGATGCGATGCTGTAGTCACTGGTCCCTTCCCAAGCTGAAATTGAAGACTTCGGAATCGAATTCGTTGTAGCGCTCGTACTGCAACAGTTCGTAGAGCCGACTGCGCGGCTGCATCCGATCGAGCAGACCGGACTGGGTACCCTCGGCGAAGATCTCGCGCAACCCGTTCTCGGCAGCCCACATCGCCAGGCGCAGTGTGGAAACGGGGTAGATCACCGCGTTGTAGCCGATCGACTCCAAGGTCTTCGCCGTCAGCAGCTCGGACTTGCCGAACTCGGTCATGTTGGCCAGCAACGGAATCGAGACGGCGGCACGGAACTTCGCGAAATCGTCTTCAGTGATCAACGCTTCGACGAAGATAAGGTCCGCTCCGGCGTCGGCATAGTCTTTGGCGCGTTCGATGGCGGCGTCGATCCCCTCGATCCCCGCGGCATCGGTGCGCGCGCAGATCACGAAATTCGGCTCCCGCCTTGCGGATACGGCTGCCCGCAACCTGCGCACCATCTCCTCGGTCGGCACCACGGCCTTACCGTCGAGGTGGCCGCAGCGTTTCGGATTGACCTGGTCTTCGAAGTGACAACCCGCGATCCCGGCATCCTCGAGCACGGTCACGGTGCGCGCCGCACTCATCGGTTCACCGAAACCGGTGTCGGCGTCGATGAGCACCGGCAGTTCGGTCACCCGTGCGATCTGCTGCCCACGCTCGGAAACCTCGGTGAGCGTGGTCAGCCCGATATCGGGCAGCGCGAGATCGGCGGAGATCACCGCACCGGAGACATAGACTCCCTCGAACCCGATCTCCTGAATCAGCTTGGCCACCAACGGATTGAACGCGCCGGGGAACCGCTGAATCGAACCCGAAGTCAAACCCGCACGGAAGGCCACACGCTTGTCGGCGGCCGAGGTGTCCGCGGCAATCAGTCCACTCATCAGAACAGCCCCTTCGGCAGTTGCGGCGCCCGCGCGAGGACCTCGTCGGACACGGTGAACGACAGCTGAGAAAGCTCAGCGGCATTGAGTTCGGCTGTGCGCTGGGCGACTTCGAGGAAGCGATCCTGCTCGGCCGGCGCGATGACGCCCTCGGCGAGCGTGCGGAACTTCGCGATGTACTGCTCGCGGGCGAACGGACGCGCGCCGAGCGGGTGCGCGTCGGCGATCGCGAGCTCATCGACGATCACCTCACCGCTCTTCAAGGTGACCTCGGCACGTGCGCCGAATGCCTTCTCCGCAGGGTCGGTGGAGTGGTAGCGCCGGGTCCACTCGGGATCCTCGGCGGTGGAGATCTTGCGCCACAGCTCGACGGTGTCGGGCCGCTGCGCCCGCTCCGGCGCGTAAGACCGCTCGTGGTGCCAGGTTCCGTCCTGCAACGCGACCGCGAAGATGTACATCACCGAGTGGTCCAGGGTCTCGCGCGAGGCCGTCGGGTCGAACTTCTGCGGGTCACCGGAGCCGGTGCCGATGACGACGTGCGTGTGATGGCTGGTGTGCAGCACGATCGAGGCGATCTGGTCGAGATCGCCGATCTGGTCGCGCATCCGGCGGGCCAGGTCGATCGGTGCCTGGCTCTGGTACTCCGCGGAATGTTCCTTGGTGTAGGAGTCCAGGATGGCCCGCTTGGGCTCGCCGGGGCCGGGCAGCGGGACCGAGTACTCCTTGTTCGGACCGCCGAGCAGCCAGGCGATCACCCCGTCCTCGCCCTCCCAGATCGGCGACGGCGCGCCCTCGCCGCGCAGCGCGCGGTCGACGGCCTCGACGGCCATCTTGCCCGCGAACGCCGGTGCGTAGGCCTTCCAACTGGAGATCTCGCCCTTGCGTGACTGCCGGGTCGCGGTCGTGGTGTGCAGCGCCTGGCCGACGGCCTGGTAGATGGTCTCGGCGTCGAGGCCGAGCAGGGTGCCGATGCCGGCCGCCGCGGATGGGCCGAGGTGGGCGACGTGGTCGATCTTGTGCTCGTGCAGGCAGATCGCGCGCACCAGGTCGATCTGGATCTCGTATCCGGTGGCCAGGCCGCGGATCAGGTCCCGGCCGGTGCGGCCGGCGTGCTGGGCGACGGCCAGGATCGGCGGGATGTTGTCGCCGGGGTGGGAGTACTCCGCGGCGAGGAAGGTGTCGTGGAAATCGAGTTCACGCACCGCGACGCCGTTGGCCCAGGCGGCCCACTCGGGGGAGTAGCTGCCGCCGACACCGAAGACAGCCGCACCCGGCTGGTAGGGGTGCGCCTGTGCTTGGGCGCGGGCATTGGCGACCGGGCGGCGGGTCAGCGAGGCCGCCGCGACCGAGGCGTTGTCGATGATCCGGTTGATGATCATCTCCGCCGTTTCAGGCGCCACCTCGACCGGGTCGGTGGCGACCTCGGCGATGCGCCACGCGAGGTGTTCGTCGCGGGGGAACTGCTCGGCGGAGCGGTGGGTGCGAACGAGATGATTCTTCACCGTTGAAATCCTCCAGACATCGATTCATGCGTGCTATTTCGCACGCTACACACAACGGTTCACAGCGGAAACACCTCGCAAATGCCTATATTTGTGGAAGGTAATCTGCAAAGTTGTGGAAGTTGTGTAAGACGGTGGTGCTAGATTTCGGGTTATGCAGAAGATGTACGCGGGCGGTCGGCTGCGGGCGCTGCGTGAGCAACGGGGGCTGACCCAGACCGGGATGGCCACGACGCTCGGGCTCTCGATCAGCTACATCAATCAGCTGGAGACGACCAGCGGCCGCTGACCGTGCCGGTGCTGCTGCGGCTCAACTCGACCTTCGATCTGGACATGCAGTTCTTCGCCGCCGACACCGATGCGCGGCTGCTCGCCGACCTTCAGGAAGTCTTCGCCGAGGATCCGGATGGTGCGACCATCACGACCACGGAGATCGATGAACTCGTTTCCCGGATCCCCGCCGCGGCGCGGGTGCTGGTCGGCATGCACCGTCGGCTGCGTGGCGCCACCGAACAGCTCGAACGTGTTTCCGCCGGTATCGATACCCATGCCGACGGCTCGGGTATCGGCATGCCGTACGAGGATGTTCGAGACTTCTTCTACGACAATCGCAACCACATCCCCGACCTGGATGCCGCCGCCGAAGAACTGTTCACCCGGCGCGGATTCACACTCGGTGGGCTGGATCTACAGCTGACCAGACTGCTGCGCGAGGAACACGACATCGCGGTCTCGATCAGGACCGATGATCCCGATCAGCCCGGCCCGAAACGTACTTTCGATCCAGGCACCCGGATCCTCACCCTCGCGCGACGACTTTCGGCCGGGCAGCGCGCTTTTCAGCTCGCGACCCAGTTGGCGTTCCTCACCCACGCCGACACCATCGACGCGATCATCGCGCGCGCCGATTCGCTTGCCGCACAATCACGCGGCCTGCTGCGGGTCGGGCTGGCCAACTACTTCGCCGGGGCACTCATCCTGCCCTACACCGCTTTTCACGACGCCGCGGAAGCGCTGCGCTACGACATCGATCTGCTGTCGACGAAGTTCGAGGTCGGCTTCGAAACCGTCAGCCACCGCTTGTCCACCCTGCAGCGTTCCGGTCGACGTGGTGTCCCGTTCCTGTTCGTCCGCACCGACCGGGCCGGGAACATCTCGAAACGCCAGTCCGCCACCGCATTCCACTTCTCGCGCGTCGGCGGAAGTTGCCCACTGTGGGTTGTCCACGAGGCCTTCGGCACGCCAGGGCGGATCCGCACCCAGATCGCACAGATGCCCGACGGCCGCCGCTACCTCTGGCTGGCCCGCACCACCGACGAGAGCACCCCCGGCTACCTCTCACCCAAACGCGACTTCGCCATCGGCCTCGGCTGCGACCTCAGCTACGCCCACAAACTCGTCTACTCCCACGGACTCCCGATCGACGACCCGAGCACCGCCATCCCGATCGGCCCCGGCTGCAAAGTATGCGAACGCCCCACCTGCGCCCAACGCGCCTTCCCCCAACTCGGCCGCCCCATCCGCGTCGACGAGAACAACGCCCTCAACATCCCGTACACCCCGAGCGACCAACGCGGCTGAGCGCTTCGCTTGTCCAGGACTCTTCAGCGCAGGTGGTAGCGGAAGAAATGGCCCAAACCGGCTCGGTGCCAGTCGAATACCATCTTGGGAGTGGGTAGCCAGAACGGGTCCGGCATCGGCACCCCGGGGCGGGACGGGCGGCTGAGCCCGAATCGACCGGGGTTGCGGGCCACCGTCAGCAGCGGAAAGTCGGGCTGATAGCCGCGCTCCAGTCGTCCCTTTCCCAGGATCTCGGTGATGAGCCCGACATCTGCTCGGGAGATCGGGCGACCCCGTTGATTTCAGGATGCTCTCGCTGCCATTGTGCGGTATGCCGATCATCTCGTGAACTAATCCGCCACCGAATGAGGGAAATCACTCGAGTTGATGCGGAATGGGCTGTCCCACCGATACAGGGTTGACCGCAGGGCTGCCGGGCCGGATGTAATGTCCGGGTCCGGCAGTCCGCACCGCTGTAGCTGCTGCGGCAATTCGAGGGAGATTTACCATGGCGTACCGTCTCGGCGACATCGATTGTGTCAGTGCGCGGGGGCATTCCGCGCTCGGTGGGACCTTGGCGATACAGGCGGTCTGGCGTTACGACTGTGCGGTGGATATGGCCGCCCTGACGGAATTTCACGCGGCATTGCGAACCGGCAGGTTGGGGCGGGTGGTCGTGGCTGCGATGATTCCTGCCGCAGGTGACCGGTGGAGTGCGCGAGCCGAATTCGCCCCGCTCGAGGTCGCGGAGACGCCCATTCCGCGTGCGGATCTAGAGACGTGGATCGTCGAGCAAGGGCGCGCGGAGTTGCATACTTTCGGCGGCCCTGCGTGGCGGTTGTCGGTGGTCAACTGCGACAACGGCGAAAGTGCAGTATCGCTGCTTGCTTCGCACACAATCGCTGATGGTCTCGCGTTCTGTGACGCGATCGCGGAGGCGGTCGCGGGGAAGGCTTTCGACGTCCGTTATTCGTCCGATGAATTCGGTCGGATGCGATTGCTGTCCGGCGATTTTCGCGATGCCGCGCGACGTGGCGGGGCGTTGCTGAAAGCCGTCGGGCTGGCGGCGCAGTTGGCCGTTTCCCGGCGCGGCGACACCAAAGCCCAGAGCGACGTGGACGACCGGAATTTCCGCCTGCCGACGGTCGACGCGACAGTTCCGGCGGCGCAATGGCACGCGGCCGCCCGGGCCCGAGGCGGATCCGCGACCACGTTGGCGGTCGCGGTGACCGCGGCAATCGCCACCGAGATCGGTCGCACCGACGAACAAGGGCTGGCTCGCATGATCATGCCGGTCAGCACCCGCAGCGACGAGGACCGTCGCGCGAATGCCTTGGCTTCCATCGACTTCGAGGTGGACCTTCGTGACGGAGCACTCACCGACCTGGCCCCGTTGCGTGCCCTGATCAAGGAGAAGCTGAGTGCGGCCGTCACCACGGGACAGCCCGCCGCACCGCTGATTCCGATCGCGGTCGCGCTACCGCGTGTTTTGTTCGCCGTGCTGGTGCGCAAGGTCGCCGCCGACGCGACCGTCTCGGTATGTTCCAACCTCGGTGAAATCGACCCTGCGATGCTCTGCATCGACGGCCACCCGGCCTCGACGATCAGGCTCGGCCTGGTCAATCAGAGCCTCGACTCGCGGACCGTGCTGACCGAACGCGGTGGCAACCTCTACGTTTCGCTCTTCGAATCCGCCGGGGAAATCACACTGCGCGCCAACGGTTTTCACCCGCCGAAGCTGGTCGACGCCGAGCAACTCGCCAAAGTGGTCCAGCAGGTGCTCGCGGAGTACGGGCTCACGGCGATCCTCGAGTAGCGGACTCAGGCGCGCGCCCCGGTCGGATCGTGGGCCGGGACCGGGGTGAAAGTCTTCGTCGGCGTAGAGCGGCCGCGCAGCATCAACGTTTCGTGCGGCTGCCACCATCGAGCCTCGTCGGCGGCGTCGGCGATCGTGTCGTGTGCGACCAGTATCCGTTCGGGTACGGTCTTCGCGCGTTCGGTCAGACGGGCGGCGACGTTCACCGGGTCGCCGATGACGGTGTATTCGTAGCGGTGCTCGGCGCCGATATTGCCTGCCACGACGACTCCGGAGGCCACCCCGATCGCGGCATCGAGTTCGGGATACTTCTCGGCGAGCGCGATCAGTGCGATTTGCAGCGATCGCGCTGCGCGCAAGACAGCGGCGGCATGCCCGATGTTGTTGTCGGGTGGGCCGAATACGCAGAGCGCGGCGTCGCCCTCGAACTTGTTCACCCATCCGCCTTCGGCGCCGACGCAGTGGACGACCGCGGCGAACATGTCGTTGAGCATCGCCACCATGCGAAACCGCGCCGGGCAGCGAGGCGAGCACCGCCGTGCGATCAACGCTTGATGCGGCGACCGAGGAGCGAACTTTGCTGCTCGCAGAGATCTATCTGCGCGGCGACGTCTGGCGGCTGCGTGCGGTGGGTCAGGGATACACCACCGACCTGGCCACCCTGGCGCGCGGATACGGAGTCGACGTGGACGAATGAGATCGTGGTGGCGAGCAGGGCGTAGGGAACAGCTGGATTCGGTTGTCACGTAATTCATTTGCGGCCGGTCCGATGCGAGGGATATCCGACAAGCGTTGATATTCATATCAGCGTTCGACCGATGAAAGGGCGGGGTTTTCGGCGGTATTCTGGCTGGACTTGATCATGCCCGGTATCAGTGGGCGGGTGGCGCTGTCGGTGGCCGCTGTATTTCTATCGAGTTCGGCGAGGAGCGTGGCGATGTCGGCTGGTGTGGCTCCGGGGGGCTCGCGGTGGGCGCGACCGCACATTGTGACCGCGTTTTCCGGTGACTACGGCCGGGTGCGGGAGGTGTTGGCCGAGCGGGTCGCGGCGAAGTCGCCGAACATGGTGCTGGCGAGCACCTATGTGCCGCCGGACGGTGCCGTGGCGGCCTATCTGCTGCACCGGATGTTCAGTCGTGGCGATGTCACCGGAACCGCATGGCATTCGGTATTCGTGAATTCCGGTGTGGAGGCACTGGGTACGGTGGGGAAGTACCTGCGCAACCGGCATAATCGTGGCGGCGGCGCCGGGGCATGCCGCATTCTGGTGCTCGACTCGACCGGGACCGCGCGATACGCATTCGGGCACGCGGTGCCCGGGTTGCAAGCGGTGGTCGCGGACGGCATGGTGATTGTCGGCACCGTCGAGGAGTTTCTGCGTCGGCTCGGCGCGGACTGGGAATCGTATGTCGTTGTTACCGACGGTATTACGCAGGTCGAGATGGCGTCGGTGCGGATCGAGCTCACGCACGCACGCGCGCGCGGAGCCGTGGTGGCCTTGGGTCTGCTCGGCGACGAAGCCGCACTCGATACGCTCCGCGGATCGGTGGCCGTGGCCGACCTGGTGTTCCTGGGTGAGGTCGGCGCCGACAGTGAGATGCCCTGTGGCACTGTGTCGTTCACTCGCGAGATGTTCGCGCTGTGGAACAACACGATGGACAGCATCGCGCACGTGTCGACCTTCGGCGGCAACGGACTGGCAATGCACATGCTGTCCGAGACTTTGATGCGCTGGCGGCCGACGGATCGGCACGAGCGCGCGGCGATAGAGCGGATGCGGCGCAACAGATTTGCCCGCAGCGCGCGGCTGCGCATGCACAGCAACACCTGGCAGACCCGGGCGATCGATCTCGCGGCCATCAATCTGACCTTCGACCATGCCGACGGCGTCACGTACCGGCTCGGCGCGCGCACCTACACCGACCTGGCTTCCGGCACCGGTCCCGCGTTCCGCGGGCACAACGTGCAGTCGCCCGAGGCAATTCTGACGGCGGGCTCGGACGGCGACGAAACCCCCAGGCTGGAAGCGAAGTTGGCGCAGCTGACCGGATTGCCGATCATGCTCCCCGCGGTGAGCGGGCAGAGCGCGGTCGACAGCGCGATACTTGCCGCCCTGTGCTGTCGGCCCGGTCGCGCGACGGTGATCACCTGTCGCGGAAACTATTCCGGCAAGGGCCCGATGTCGCTGGCCTTGAGCAGGACGAGTTCGTTCTTCCGCGACCGGGATGAGCATGCCTTCAGCCCGTACCCGGTCGAGGTGCTCGAGGTCGACATCGACGACCTCGATGGGCTGCGACGAGCGCTGCGCCGCAACGATATCGCCCTGGTCTGGCTGGAGCTCGTGCAAGGCTACGACTGCGTCGAGATACCGCAATCGGCGCTGGACGAGATCGAGCACCGGCGCGGGCCCGGCGGCTTTCTGGTCGGCGTCGACGAGGTGTTCACCGGTTTCTGGCGATGCGATATCGATAACTTCCTGACCTGTACCGGTCGTGGCTTCCGGCCGGACCTGGTTGCGCTGTCCAAGGCGCTCAGTGATGCGCTGGTCCCGATCGGGGCGGCGATGATCTCGGCCCAGGTCTTCGAGCAGATGTCCCGCGCGGCACCTGATATGGCGCATTGGCTGCGCACGCACTACCGCAACGACATGGCCGCCGGACTCGCCCGCGCGGCGGTCGAAGCGGCCGAGCACGACCGGCAGTCGGCCGCCGACATCGCGGCGGCCATGGACGCGATGTTCCGTCGGGCGGCGCGATCTCCACTCTTCTCGGGTTATCGGCGGGTCGGATTGCTGGGCAGGCTGGTGCTTTCGCCGCGCGCGATCGGCGCGCGGCCGCGGCCGTCGGTGCAGAATTACGCGGAGGCGGTAGTCGCGCGCCTTATCGGAAAGCGTTGCGGTGCAATTACTTTGCAAATGCGGATCGCGCCGAGCACGGCCGGCGATGGCGCGGCCGAGGTGATCGCGGCGATGGCCGAGGTCGGCGAGTTTCTCGAACGGCTGCCACGCTGGACCGTGGATCGCACAACGCTGAGCTCATTAGTGGGCACGGCAGGTCGCGAAATTGCCGCCACGCTACTCCGGGTGCGTGAGGGCTATGGTGACCGAAAGGATAGGACGCCCGTTTGAGAATGGCGCCGAAGCGGTCTTCGGTAAATCGACAGTGTGCACATGAAGAATCGTTGATTTGCACAAGATATTACGGATGAAACAAGGTATTTATACAACATTTACGTGCTACCCTGGTTAACAGTCCAGGACTGATAGGAGCGTGAGATGTTTTGTCACGCAAGGGAACTGATCAAGTGCAATGGCGTGCACCGCAACTTCGCGGCACGATTACCGTTGCGGCACCGATCTTCGGATCGGTGAGCGATTGCCGAGGATCGGACATGTCGGCGCGCAGACCGGTGACCATTCGCTTGGTGGTCTGCGCGGACAGTGCCTTGATGCGTTCGGGTCTGTGCGTGCAATTCGATCGCGAGCCCGATATTGATGTCGTCGACGATGTCGCCGGTGGGCACAGCCTTATCGGCGCCATCAAGGCACACGCACCGGACGTCGTATTGCTCGTCGGTGCGGTCGAAGGAAAACATCGCCTGGCGGAAATCGTCGCGGCCTCGAAGGTCATCATGGTGATGACGGAGGAGGACGTGGCCCGCGCGGTCAAGCTTGTTCGGACCGGAGTGCGCGCATTGCTGTCCTCGGGCTGCTCGCCGTTCGAGCTGCTGTGCGCCATTCGCGTTGTCGCGGTGGGCAATCGGCTGGTGGTGCCGCCGCAGATCGTCGGTGGCCTCGACCACGTCGTCGCCTCCAGCGTTACCCGGAACCTGGACATCCAGGTTGCCGGGAGCCTGACTCGCCGCGAGGCCGAGGTCCTCGGACTGCTCGCCCACGGCCGTTCCAACGCGGAAATCGCACGGCAGCTTTCGGTTTCGGCGACAACCGTGCGCAGCCACGTGCATCACGTGCTGCAGAAACTAGCGGTCGGGACGCGGGGGCAGGCCGTCGCGGTGGCCTATGAGACCGGACTGATCGCGCTGCTCGACGACAGCGCGGGCAACGGGCAGGCCCACGCGCCACAGCAGGCCAACGGACTGCACCGCGGTCGTCAGTGGCCCATGCCGAGCCCGCCGTCCACCGGAATCACCGCGCCGGTGATGTAACCCGCGTCGTCACTGGCGAGAAAGGCCACGACCCGCGCGATCTCGGCGGCACGGGCGATGCGGCCGAGCGGAATCTTCTTGGTGACCTCCGCCCGCCACTGTGGGGTCAGCGAAGCCGTCATGTCGGTGTCCACGAAGCCCGGCGCGACAACGTTGACGGTGATGTTGCGGGCGCCGAGTTCGCGCACCAGGGACCGCGCCAGGCCGATCATGCCCGCCTTGGATGCCGCGTAGTTCGTCTGCCCTGCCGAACCGAGCAGTGCCGTCACCGACGACACCAGGATGATCCGGCCGCGCCGCTGTCGAATCATGGTCCGGGCCGCCCGGTTGATCACCCGGAAGGTGCCGACCAGGTTGGTGTCCACCACGGACGCGAAGTCGGCCTCGGTCATCGACGCGAGCAGCACGTCCTTGGTGATACCCGCATTGGCGACCAGCACGTCGACCGGGCCGAGATCCTGCTCGATCGCGGCGAACGCGAGATCGACCTGTCGCTCGTCGGTGACATCGCAAGGCACACCGAACAATCCGTCCGGCGGCGCACCCGAACGCAGCGACACCGCCACTGGTTTGCCTCGGCCCGCGAGCTCGCGGGCGATGGCCAGGCCGATGCCGCGGTTGCCGCCGGTGACGAAGGCGGAATGGTTCATCAGCACACCTCCGCGGCTCAGTCGGACCGTTCGCGAATGATCGCGGCGAGGTCGAGGCCGCGCACGGCACGCAGCCCGGGCAGTAGCGACACGGTGGCGACGGCCAGAATCACGAGCGTCGCGATGCCGAGCGTGCCCGGCCGGACGACCAGCTCGAGTTGGAACTGGTCGTTTGTGTAGGTGGACAGGAACTCGTGGCCGCCGAGCACCCCGAGCACGAGGCCTGGCGCGATACCGAGCAGGGTCATCAGCAGGTTCTCGCCGGTGATCAGGCGCGCGACCATCCCCGGTGGCATGCCGCCCGCGCGCAGCACGCCGACCTCGCGACGCCGCTCGACGATATTGATTGACATGGTGGTGAAAATGATCGAGAAGGCCATCACGCCGCCTAATCCCAGCATCACGCCGACGAACACGAAGAAGAATCCGGCGTAGCGGTCGATCAGCCGGTTCAGCTCGGCCAGATCCTCGTAAGCCGCGACACCGGGGCGGCCGGACAGCTCGCGCCGGAGGTGATCGGGATCGGTGCCCGGCGCGAGCCGCAGCAGCGCCGAGTTGACCGGGACCTGCGCACCCGCGAGCGCGTCGAGCTGTTCGAGCGAAAGGTAGGCGAAGGTGCCGATCGGTTCATCGAGCACACCCGCGATAGGTACCCGGACAGCCTGCACGCCAGGCACTTTCACCTCGACCGTGGCGCCGGAATCGACCTGCAGCAGGCGCCGGATGCCCTTGCCGACCAGAATGCCGTCGGCGGTGCGGGACACGGTGGAACCGGCGACCGGGCGGAGTCCGTGCATCGTGGTGTCGCGGGGCAACGCGATGAGTGCGGTCGAATACGTACGGCCGCCCGCGGTCATGGTGACCGGCAGTTGCACCATCGGTTCGGCGGCAAGGACACCGGCGGCGCCGGTCAGTTCGGTCAGGCGAGCCTGGTCTACCGGAGTGGTGAAATCGACTCGGGCGTCGGCGGTTTGGACCTGATGGAAGGACACGTCCAACGCCTCGGCCATGGTGTCGAGCATCGTCCAGGAGGTGAGGATGACCAACAGCGAGAGTGCGGTGCCGAGTACCGTGCTCCAGGTGCGTCGCGGACTGCGGCCGATATTGCGCAGCACGAGCAGCCAGCGCGCGGGAAGTCGGCGCAGCGCTGGAATCAGCCGTTCCGGCAGGCTGATTCGGCCGGGACCGGGTGGTGCGGGCCCGCGCATCGCCGTCGCAGGTGGCGTGCGGAACGCGAGCAGCGCCGGTGCCAGTGCGCCGAGCGCGCCCGCCGCGACGCCGAAGACCAGCCCGCCGAGGAGGGTGATCGGCAGGACCTCGACCACCGCCGCGGACTCCGGCAGGTCGATCGCCCGCAGATAGATGCTGCTCAGTGCACCGGATCCGGCCAGCCCGAGCAGGATTCCGCTCACCGCACCGGCCAGCCCCGCCACGATGCCGTACTGCAGGTAATGCCAGAGGATCGTCGCGCGGTCCATGCCACCGGCCAGCAACACACCGATCACCGGACGCTCGGTCCGCACCCGCCGGCTCAGCAGGATGTAGGCGACCAGACCGGCGACGCTCAGGAACAGCAGCGGAAACAGATAGGCGAGGCGCCCGAACGCGTCGATGTCCATGCGCAGCAACCAGTTCGACGGTTGGTCGGCACGGTCGAGTACCTCCTGCGCACCGTTGCTGTTCGCGAGATCCCGAATCCGGTCCATCGCGGCCTGGTTCGGGGTTTCGGCGAATCGGATCAGGGTTTGGTCCGTCGCGTCCGGCACGACCGCGGCGGCCAATGGCGCGGCCGCGAAGATCACGCCGAAGTTGTCGGGCAGCGGGAACATGTCCAGTCGGCTGCGCGCGGGCCAGAGGTACTCGGCCGAGGACGCCACGCCCGCGACCGGAACGTCGCGCCAGCCGTCGGGTCCGAGCACCGAAAGCGTTGCGCCGGCGCGTAGCCCGAAGTGCTCGGCCATGTGATGCTCGACCAGGATCTCGTTCGCGGCCGGATAGTGCCCGGACAGGATGGTCGGGGAGTTGATCTCGGGTGGGCGATCCGGCGGAATGCCGACGATCCGGCCGCGTAACTTCTCCACACCGACGCGCAGCGGGAGGTCGGCCTGCTTGCGCACGATGGCGTCCGCGACCCCGGGCACCGTGCGCGCCTGCGCCGCAATGACGGTCGAGGCACCGCCGGTGACCCAGACGTGGGCGAACCGTTCCGTCTCGAATGTCCCGTCATAGGACGCCGTCAGGTTTCGGTACGCGCCGTAGGACGCGGTGAACAGCGCGACTCCGAGCACGATGATCACGGTCTGCGCGGCGAACTGCGGCCACTGGGTGCGGATGTCACGCAACAGTTTTCGGCGCAACGTCGGATGCCGATTCACCAGGAGACCTCGCTCGCCGCCAGCGGCGTGGTCTGGTGCACATCTTCGACGATGTGACCGGAGCACATGCGCAGCACCCGGTCGGCGATGGCGGCGATGGCCTGGTTGTGGGTGACGAGCACGACGGCGCGATCGTCGCGGTGACACAGATCCTGCAGCAGGGTGAGCACGCTGCGCCCGGTATCCAGATCGAGTGCGCCCGTGGGCTCGTCGCACAGCAGTAGCCGCGGCCGGTTCACCAGCGCCCGCGCGATCGCGACCCGCTGCTGCTGGCCACCGGACAGCTGGGCGGGGAAGCGGTTCGCGCAGTCGGCCAACCCGACCTCGGCGAGCACTGCATCGACGCGGGATCGGACCGAACCGCCGGTCAATTCGGCGAGTACGGCGATGTTTTCGTAGGCGGTGAGGGTCGGCACGAGGTTGAAGAACTGATAGACGAAGCTGAGCGATTCCCGGCGCAGCGCGGACAGCCCCTTCGCATCGAGACCGGTGAGTGCTCGACCGTCGATGCTGATCGCACCGCACGTCGGGGCTTCGATACCGCCCAACACGTTCAGCAACGTGGTCTTGCCCGATCCCGAAGGGCCGAGTACCACAAGCAGTTCGCCGGCGGCGATGGTCAGGTCGAACGCTGCCAGTGCGCGCACGGCGGTGTCCCCGCTGCCGAAGGTCTTCGAAACAGCATGCAGCACCGCGAGTGTGGATGCCGCGGGCACGGTGGTCGTGCGGTGTTCGCGGCCGGTTCGGCTGGCGGCGTGGAACATCGGCTAGCCGTGCCTGCGGGTGGCGAGCACCCGGATCTGGCCGAGCCGGTGCGCCGCTCCCTGATATCCGAGTGTCTCGAAGAAGGCCAGGCCGTCGTCGAACAGCTTGTCGCCGAGCACCTCTCGCCCCTGCGTCTCGAACAGTCGATACGACTCGGCCCAACGCCGGTTGATCGCGACGAACATCGCGGTACTGTCCCGGATATCGATGCCGACGAATCCGGCGTGGGTCAGTAATCGCCGGTACCCCGACGGCGTTTGCGGAAACAAGCGGCCGTAGACGGACAAGGCACGCAACGTGTCCGTGTCCCGCGGGAATGGTCCGGTCAGCACCTCGTCGGTGAAGACAAGGCGGCCATCGGGTTTCAGCACCCTGGCACACTCGGCGATGACCCGATGCCGGTCGGGCACGATGACCAGACTGTCCACGCTCACCACCGCGTCGAATGTCGCGGTGGGGTAGGGCAGTTCGCGGGCGTCGCCGTGATCGAAGCGGATCGGCGGCGTGACATCGGCCGCGGTGCGGCGGGCGATGTCTATCGCGGGCCCGGAGTAGTCGATGCCGGTCATCGCGCAGCCGGTGGCCTCGGCCAGGTAGCGGGCGATTCCGCCGGTGCCGCAACAGAGATCGAGGCCGGCCTTTTTCGGCGCCAATGCGGTGGCGCGGGTCAGCTCGCGCAGCTGATCTCTGGTGGTCCAGCTCAGCTGGCCGATGTAGCCGCCCCAGTCGCGCCAGAGGTAGGCCATCATGGCCTGGCCGGAGGGGGTGAGGGTGATCTGACGGTGGGTCAGGTCGTAGATTTCCCGGGTCTGCTCGATCACGGTACGCACGGGAGCTTCTCCTAGTCGTTGGTTATCCGGACGTCAGCGAGGCGCCACCGTCGACGACGATGGTCTGGCCCCTGATCCAGCTCGCGTCGTCGGTGCACAGGAAGGCGACGACCTTGGCGAGATCCTCGGGTCGCCCGATCCGCCGCATCGGACCGACCTCGGCGACCTGCCGCATCCATTCCTGGGCGCCGGCCAGTGCGCGCACGGAATCGGTCTCGATGAGCCCGCCGCAGACGGTGTTGACGTTGACCCCCGGCGCGAGTTCGACGGCCAGGTAGCGGCCCATCGATTCGATCGCCGCCTTGCAGATGCCGAGGCCGCCGTAATTGGGCAGATAGCGGCGGCCACCCATGCTCGACAGCAGCACGATGGCGCCGCGCCCGTCGGGCATCAGCTCGTACGCGGCGCGGCAACCGAACAGTGCGGCGGTGACGTTGGTGTCGAGGGTGTAGCGCCAGTGCGGGTTCTCCAGCGCGAACAGCGGTTTCATGATGGCCGACGCGGCGTTGTTGACGTAGCAGTCGATTCCGCCCCACTGTTCGCCGATGTCCGCGAAAAGCCGTTTCAGCTGGTCTCTTTCGCCGACGTCGACGCGCAGCGCGAGCGCCCGCCTGCCCTTGCGTTCGATCTCCGTGACCACCTCGCGGGCGGCGGAGCGTTTGCGCCAGTAGGTCAGGATCACGTCGCAGCCGCGGTCGGCGAACTCCAGCGCGATCGCCCGGCCGATGCCGCGGGAACCGCCGGTGACCAGGACCGATCGACCCGCGAGATCCTCCGACATGGCGCCTCACCTCTCTTCTCGCGGTGCGCCGAGCACCAGCGCGGCGACCTCGGGACCGTCCACGTTCCGGCTGAGCGTGATCGCGTACCGCGCGCCGAGTGCGCACGGCCGATCCGCGACGACGTCGATATCGCGTGCGGCGCTGTCGAGCCTGCCGAGATTGAGCGTCGGCGGGATGACGCCGTCGCGCACGCTGAGGCAGGCGAACGCCGCCTCGGCGACATCGGTGGCCGGGCCCATGTGGCCGGTGGCGGCCTTGGTGCCGGTGAGTCGCACCCGTCGTTCGCGGGCCAGGGTTTCCGCGATGCCGCGCAGTTCGGAGCGATCACCGTCGGCGGTGGCGTCCCCGTGCCCGTACACGTAGCCGACCTGTTCGGGGTCGATGTCGGCGTCGGCGACCGCGCGGGCGATCGCGCCGCGGATGCCACTGCCTTCGGGGTCGGGGGCGAGCGGCCGACCGCGATCGGTGGCGGCGCCGAAACCGATGATCTCGGCAAGAATGTTCGCGTCGTTGGCGCGGGCCAGCTCGACATCGGCGAGTACGAGCGCGGCAGCTCCCTCGGCGCAGATGTAGCCATCGCGGTGCCGGTCGTAGGGGCGGACCGAGCGCACGCCGTCCGCGCAGGCCGAGGTCAACCCGAATTCGCGTAGCGCGAGTCGCGCGAATTCGTCGGCGCCCGCGTCGGTTCCGCCGCACACCGCGACATCGACGCGCCCGTCGCGCACGGCGCGGAAGGCCCGCCCGATCGCGCACAGACCCATCGCCGAGCCGTCGACCAAAGTGCTGTTCGCGCCGCAGATCTCGTGCCGGATGGTGATCTGGCACAGCGCCGCGTTGGGCAGGCCGGACAGCAGGAAGTCCGGCTTGGCGCGGTGTAGTGCCGCGTAGCCGAGTCGTTCGTAGTCGAGGGTGCCGTCGGCGCGCCGCGCGGTGGCCAGGACCGGAGCGAACCGTTCGAGGTAGTTCTGCTCGTCCTCGTTTTCGTTGGAGCCGATATAGATTCCGCGCCGCGGTGCCGCCGCCGCACGGAAGACCGGACCCGCGTCGGCTACCGCCAGATCGGCCGCGAATACGCCTAGCCGGGAGGCTCTGGTCAGCCGTTTGAGATGCTTGCGGTCGGCGGCCGCGACGGGATGTCCGGCGTCGTCGACCGCGCCGAAATAGCCGATCTCCGAGGGACTGTCGTTGTCTCGTCGCCGTAATCCGGTCTCGGCGGCCAGAATTCGCCGCCACTGCGCGCGATAGTCGGTACCGAGGCAGGACAGTATTCCCGCACCGACGACGGCGACGCGGCGCCTCATTTCCCGTTCACCTTCGTACCGTTGAGCATCAGCACCTGATAGTGCCTGCGGGTGCTTTCGGGATCCTCGAACTCCGCCAGCGGGTAGCTCCGGCAGCGGAAGGTGGCGGTGGCGATCTTGCGCCCGTGTGCCTGCGCGGTACCGCGGAAATCGAGCTCGGCCGACGGGACCGGCGCGGCGCCGCCGTCGAGGCTGTCCACCTCGACGGTCAGCCGATCACCCGGCACCGCGAAGTCGATGAACTTGCTGTGCTGCACCGCGCTCAGCACGACGGTGGTGCGGAAGTCGCTGCTGGTGATCACCAGCCAGCGCGCCAGCTGGGTCATCGCCTCCAACACCAGCACACCGGGCAGAATCGGCTGCTGGGGAAAGTGATCGGCGAAGTAGTCTTCGCTCATCGCGGCATTCTTCACCCCGACGGCCCGGCGTCCGCCGTCCAGCTCGGTGATCGCGTCAACCATGAGGAACCGCACGGGTACTCCTATCCCACTCCGCCGACCAGGATGGCCTGCCCATTGAGGTACGCACTTTCGCGTGCGCCGAGAAAGACCGCGATATCGGCGACGTCGTCCGGCGCGATCGCGCGCGGCATCGCCGCACGCCGGGCGAGATAGCCTGCGACCGCCCGGATGTCGACATCGAAGCCCCCGAAGTACTCCCGGCTGACGCCGCTGTCGGCCAGCGTGGGGCAGATGGCGTTGACGCAGATGCCGCGTCGGCCGACCTCCTGGGCGACGCTGCGGGTGAAGCCGATCACCGCCGCCTTCGCGGTCGCGTACGCGACTTCGTCGGCGCCGCCGGTCAATCCGAGAGCCGAGGCGACGTTGACGATCCGCCCACTGCGCCGCGGCAGCATCCGGCGCACCGCCTGCCTGCTGCAATAGAAGACGGTATCGAGGTTGACCCGGAGCATGCGATGCCAGTCGGCGTCGTTGTGGAAGACCAGCGGCGAACGCAGCGCACCGCCCGCGTTGTTGATCAGCACGTCGATTCGGCCGAAGGCTTCGTCGGTGTGCTCGAAGAGCCGGGTTACCGCGGCGGGTTCGGTCAGGTCGGCCGCGAAGGCGGTAATCGACACGGCGGCAACGGCTTCGACCGCCTGCACGGTGACCTTCAGGCGGGTCTCGTCGACGTCGGTGAGGACCAGCGACGCGCCCTCCTCGGCGTATCGGGTGGCGATGGCCGTCCCGAAGACGCCCGCGGCGCCGGTCACCATCGCGACGGAGTCACTGAGGCGGTTCATCCGCGCACCGCCTCGGTGGCCAGCAGTATGTAGGCGACGGCGTAGTCACCGTCGTGGCTCAATGACAGTGCGGCACCGGTGATACCGCGTCGTTGCGCGAGCATCATGAGGCGGTTGTGCAGGAGTAACCGTGGTGCTCCGGTCGCCCGGCAGACCTCGATGTCGCGCAGCCGCCGGATCGCCGGTGGTAGCCCGAGGCCGACGTGCAAAGCCTTGAGAGTGGCTTCCTTGGCGCTGAATCGTGCGGCGAAATGTGGTGCGGGATCACGGAATCCGACGCAGTACGCGATCTCCGCCGGGCGGAAGACCTGGTCGGCGAACGCGTTGCCGGTGGCGAGCAGCGCGCGCACCCGGCCGACCGCCGCGATGTCGACGCCGACCGTCATTGCCGTGCTGCCCGAGATCGCCGGTAGCAGAACGGAGGTCGCGGCGGCGGTCATGGCCGTCGCTCCGTGTCGTGCCGGGTGCCGACGCCACCCGCGCCGACGGCCGATCCATAGTGTCGCTCCACGGCGCGCCGATAGGCGAGGTTGAGGCCGATGATGGCCCGCTTCTTGGCCGCGGACTGCGGGCCGGGCAGGGTGCTGTCGGAGATGTGGCGGCGCAGCCGTTGCCGGGTCACCGCGCGGGAATAGGTACTGGTGTAGAGGTATTCGAGGCCGTCCTCGAGCTCACCGACGGTCATCGACACCGGCGCCACCGAGGCGCGCAGGTGGGAGGGACCGGCCGGGCCGGGGTCGATCATGCGACCCTCGCGTCGATGTTGCTCGTACAGCGGAACTCCGGGGCCGCTGCCGAGCGGGTTGAAATGGGCGATCTCTATTTCGTTCTCGACGACGAACTCGAGGGTCCGCTCGAACACGTCCGGGGTGTCGCCCGCGAAACCGAAGACGAACGAGCCGATCACCCCGATGCCCGCATCGTGCAGGCGGGCGATGTGGCCGCGGTAGTCGGTCGGGCGGCTCCAACCCTTGTCCGAGGAGATGAGGTTCTGCGGGCGAACCGATTCCAGGCCGATGAACACGAGCATGCACCCGGCCCGTCCGGCCGCCGCCACCAGCGACTCGCGCTGGGCGATGGTGATCGTCGCCTGACTGCCCCACAGCACCTGAAGCGGTTCGAGTTCGGCGAACAGCGTCCGCGCGTAGCGGGGGTTGCCGACGATGTTGATGTCCGAGAACTGCACGAAATCGCCGGTGCGCGCGTCGATTTGCGCGAGTACGTGCTCGATCGGGCGGGTGCGGAACACCTCGTGGTGATATCTGGTCTCGATGCAGAAGTTGCACGAGAACGGGCATCCCCTGGTGGCTTCGATCGGGAAGACGTAGTCGTGCGGCGAGAGGTGCTCGGGACCGTACTGCGGCAGTGTCGCGAGGTCTACGGGTCCGCCGAGGTAGCTCGAACGTAGGTGCCCGCGGGCCGCGTCGTCGAGCACCTGCGGCCAGATCTGTTCGACCTCGCCACGGATGATCGCGGCGGCGCCGATCCGCTCGGCCTCGGGGTCGTAGCTGGGGAAGTATCCGTCGGCGACGACCGGTGTACCGAGTTCACCGAAACCCCGGACCAATTCACCGGTTCGGCGCTCGCCGAAGAACTTCGAGGTGACGGCGACCAGGTCGACATCGGCGAAGGACGCGAAATCGGTCAGGGGAGTGGAGTTCTCGTCGATCACCGTGACGCGGTGCTCCACCGAGGTCATGGCCGCGCGGTAGGCGAGGTTGACCGGAACCGGATTGAGCATGCGGTTGCCGTAGATCACGCTCTTGTCCCGGACGTCGGGGTTCACGAATAACACGTGCATGTGCGCGATCCCATCATCGGACTGGTGTCATCGAGTCGTCGGCGGCGCGGCGCACCACGAGACAGCCGTTCTGGCCGCCCAGGCCGAACGAGTTGGTCAGTGCCACGTCCACCGGCAGGTGCCGTGCCGTGCCCGGCACATAGTCGAGGTCGCATTCGGCATCGCGATGGCGATAGTTGACGGTCGGCGGCACGGTGGCGGTGCGCACGCTGAGCACGGTGCTGATGAATTCCACGGCGCCGCAGGCGGCGATGAGATGGCCGGTCATCGACTTGTTCGCGGTGATCGCGAGTCGTGCTGCCGCACTACCGAAGACGTGTTTGATCGCGGTGGTCTCCACCCGATCGTTGAGGATGGTCGCGGTGCCGTGCGCATTGACCAGCCCGACCTGGTCCGCGGTCACGTCCGCGTCGGCCATGGCCGCACGCATGGCCAGGGCGGCACCCGCGCCGTCCGGGTGCGGTTCGGTGAACCGGTGTGCGTCAAGGGATCTGCCGAATCCGGCAACCTCGGCGTACCAGGGCGCCGACCGGCGGCGGGCGTGTGCCTCGGTCTCCAGCACGACCATGCCCGCACCCTCGCCGACCACGAAACCTGTTCGGGTGGCATCGAATGGCCTGCCGGTCCGGCCCGGCAGATTGTCGGTGGACGGTGCGCCGAGCGCGACGAGCCCGGCCATGCCGAGCGGGTTGATCATGGAATCCATTGCGCCGCAGAGCACGACGTCGGCGTCGCCGCGCCGGAGTAGCCGGAACGCGGTGCCGATGGCGTGCGCGCCTGCCGCGCAGGCCGAGCTGATCACCGTGGTCGGCCCGGTGACGCCGAGGTGTCCGGCCAGCAGCCCGATCACCAGGTCCTGTGGGTCACGGATCAACGAGACCGGATCGATCGTGGCCCCGTTGGTCAGCGGGGCGGGCACGCGAAACCGGCCGTCGTCGTCGAGATGCCCGGCGATGTCGTCCATGCGGACGAGGCCGAGCCCCGCACCGATCACCAGCCCGACTCGGTCGGTGGCGGTCGCCATGATCGGATCGCCCGGCCGGGTCAAGCCGCTGTCGGCGAGTGCCATGGCGCAGGCCGCGAGTGCAAAGCGAGCCTGCCGGTCGGCGCGCAGCTCGGCCGGAAAGGGGCCGTCCCAGTAGTCGTGTACGTCGAATTCGGTTACCTCGGCGGCGATCTGGGTCGGCAGCGCGGACGCGTCGAACAGCGTGATCGGCGCCTCACCCGAGGTGCCTGCCACGAGGTTGTCCCAGAATTGGCGGTGGCCGAGCCCGATCGGCGTCACCGCTCCGAGGCCAGTGACGACAACCCGATTCACGGGGTCACCGTCCCGGTCTGTACGGCCCGGATCCGGTCGAGCGGCCAGCCGGAGTAGTAGCGGAACCGGTTTTCCTCGGCCGCGACCTCGGCCGGGTCGTGGATGTCCTGCAGGACGTAGTTCAACCGCGCGATGCGCGCGACGGGCGTTGCTTCGTCGTAGGCGTCGCAGCTGAGCTGCGCCCAGCGCTTGCTCAGGCTGAGCATGTGGGCCTCGACCCGCATCGCCCGGCCCGGTGGCAGCTCGCCGACGATCTCGGCGCGATCGATGATGCACAGGAAGGCCGAGACGGTGAAATCGGTGCTCAGATGGACCAGCCAGCCCGCCACCTGGGCCATCGACTCGAGCAGCAGCGAACCGCTGAGCACCCTGCGGCCCGCGTAGCCCGCGGCCAGATGGTCCTCGGTGAGCGAGACATGCTTCACCGCGACCATGGATTCGCCTTTGGTCGCCTCGAGCACCCGGTCGTAGAGCAGGAATCGCATCACGTCCCCTTCGCCTCGAACTCGCCGAATACGACGCACTCGCTCTGCCCTTGGAACCCTGCGGCAAGGCACGCGACGGCATCGCCGGTGCCGATCCGGCGCGGCCGGTCGCACACCAGGTCCAGGCCCGAATCGGGTTCGGGACGACGAAGATTGGTGATCGCCGGTACGCGCCGTTCGACCAGGCTGTGCACCGCGAAGACACTGTGCAGTGGCAGTGCGGCCGCCAGCAGGTGGCCGGTGGCTCCCTTGGCGGACGTCACCGGGACGTCAGGCGCGTGCTTGCCCAGTACCGCGCCGATCGCGGCCGCCTCGACCGAATCACCCGACGGCAGACCCGGCGCGTCGGCATACACGCAAGCGAGCCGATCGGGTGACACCGCAGCGTCGTCGAGCGCCACGGCGAGCGACTGTTCGATGGCCCGGCGCGGCGGGTGCGGTTCCCGGCCGGGTGGCACGCCGACCGCGGCACCGTGACCGAGTACCTCGGCGAGAACGTGCGCACCCCTGGCTCTGGCGTGCGGGAGGGTCTCCAGCACCAGCACGGCCGCTCCCTCGCCGGGCACGGTTCCGGTGCGGTCCCGATCGAAGGGTTTGCACGACTCGGCCGCCGGGTCGGTGCTCGCCGCGACGATGTCCAGGTAGAGAATGCGTTGCAGTGCAGAGAGATTCAGCCGCGGACTGACCCCGCCCGCGAGCATGACCTCGGCGTCGCCCTCCTGGAGCATGCGCAGCGCCGCGCCGATGGCCTGCCCGCCCGCCTCGCCGAACGGGCTGAACGAGGCGTTCGGCCCGTGCAGCCCGTACTGCATGGCGATCTGGCAGAGCGTGGCGTTGTTGAGCATCACGATCGAGACCATGGGGGAGATGGCGCGCCAGCCGGTGCGGCAGAATCGTTCGATGTCGAAGCCGGTCGAATCGTGTACCGATCGCCGTGCGGCGAGTTCCAGATCGGCGATGTCGTAGTCGATCATGGTGACGCCCAACGTGATTCCGGTCGCGTCGGCGTCCACATTGCCCCGGTGGATCTTCGCCGACGTCATCGCCTGTCCGGTCGCGGCGAAGGCCATGTGCGTATGCAGCCGCATGGCACGGGCGGCCTTGCGGTCGGTGATCCAGTCCCGCGGATCGATACCGTGCACCCGGCCCGCGGCGAGCGGCCGGTCGGTACCGGCCCGCAGCTCGATGTCCTCGGCGAGAGCGTGCAGCGGCGCGACCCCGGATTGCCCGCGTAGCAAGGCATTCCACTGTGTCCGCGGATCATTGCCGAGCGCGGACACCGCACCGACCCCGGTCACCACCACGCGTTCACGCATGGCCGTTGCCGTCCGCCGGGCCCGGCCAGCGGCGCAGCACGATGCTCGCGTTCTGGCCGCCGAAGCCGAACGAGTTGCTCATGGCGACTCGAACCTCCTGCGCGCGAGCCGTATTCGGCACATAGTCCAGATCGCAGTCCGGGTCCGGGAACTCGTAGTTGATGGTGGGCGGAATCAGACCGGTGCGCAGCACGTACAGGCAGGTGACGCATTCGATCGCGCCCGCGGCGGCGATCGTGTGACCGATCATCGACTTCTGCGAGCTGATCGGTATCGATGTCGCCCGGTCCCCGAAAACCTTGTGCACGGCCCGTGTTTCGGCCCGATCGTTGATCAGCGTCGAGGTGCCGTGCGCACTGATGTAGTCGATGTCCTCGGCCCGGAGTCCGCCGTCGATGAGGGCGCCCGACATCGCCAGTACGGCGCCCTCACCGTGCGGCGGACTGTCGGTGATGCGGTAGGCATCGCACGACGCGCCGTACCCGGCCACCTCGGCCAGCGGTTCGACGCCGCGCCGCAGCGCATGTCCGAGCTCCTCGAGTACCACGAAGGCGGCGCCCTCGCCCATCACGAAGCCGCAGCGTCTGCGGTCGAACGGACGACTTGCCGCGCTCGGCTGGTCGTTGTACCGGGTGGCCAGCGCGGTGAGCAGATCGAACGACGAGATCCCGAGGAAGCTGAGCAGCGAATCGCAGCCACCGGCCAGCACCACGTCGGCGTCGCCCTCCCGGACCCAGAGGGCGGCCTCGCCGATCGCCTGGGTGCCCGAGGCGCAGGTCGCGGACACCGTCATGGTCGGCCCGGCCGCGCCGCAGACATTGGCCAGCGCCGCCGCGCTGGCGTTCTTGCGCATGCTGTGGCGCTGCGCGGCGAGCAGGCCGACGAACTCCCGGCCGGGTCCGGCCGCGGCCGAGGTGCGTTGCCTGCTGTGGATCAGCCCGTCCAGGGCGCCGATGTCGTACATCTGGCCGGAGGTGCCGACACACACCCCGAATCGCTCGGCGGGTGTACCACGTAGCCCCGCAGCGTGTTTCGCGGCGGCGGTGCCCGCGGCGAGCCCGAGTTGCATCGCGCGCGGCGCCGTGCTCGACAGCTCCTCGACGCCCGCGAGGTACCCCGCCGACACCGCCGCGGCCAGAAACCCGTCATCGACCTCGCCCGCCACCTGTGAGCCGAGTCCGGACGCGTCGAATCGTGAGGTGGTGCGAACGCCGGAGCGGCCGTCGACGAAGCCACGGAAGGTCGTCTCGGCATCCCAGCCGAGCGGTGTCACCATCTCCGCTGCCGTGATGACCACCCGTCGTTGGTGCGCTTCGCCGAACACCGGTCACTCCGCGACGGCGTTGGCGGGCGTCTGGGCTTGACCGGTCGCGGCCTCCGCTTCGGCCGCCTGCACCCGGCTTTGCTCGAGCAGCTGCGCCACCTCGTCGAGATCGCGGATCTGCTCGAACCAGAGCTGGTTCAGCTCGTCGCCGGGGATCGCGGTGAGTTCGGTTGCGCAGCTGTCACATTCGGCGTGGAACTCGCCGTCCTCGTTGCGCACGAAGGTGCGGCCGCCACCGCACACCTGGCACTTCTCCGGGATGGTGTCGAGCAACCGCTGGCACAGGCCACCCCAGGTGTGCACCGTCCAGAGCGCGGCGACGTCTTCGACGCGCATGCCGGGCTCGACCTTGCTCAGGTCGACACCGAGCAGACGTTCGCGGACCAGATAGGCGCCGAGCGGCGTCAGCCTGCGGAGCGTGTCGACCGCCGCTCCGGCGCCGAACACGTCCTCGGCCTGTTCGTTCAGGTCATCGCGCGGCACCGAGATCGGCAGGAACTGTTCGAGCCGGAAGGTGATGTCCAGGAAGTCGATTGATTCCGCGCCGAGCTCCGGAATCAGTAACTTGTCCGACGTCACGTCGTCGAGCTCGACGGCGAGCGCCAAAGCGACCGCGCTGCGTACGATGTCGTCGAGTTCCTCCGAACTCAGCATGGACCCCACGGCGTTCTCCTCGGATCGGTGTACATGGTTGGGTTTCTTTCTGCGGTAACGGGTTTCAGCCCTTGGTCGTGAGCCGGGAATACCTGGCGAGCACGCCGTCGAGGCGTCGATAGAGCTCGTCGACCTCATCGGTCGTGATGGTGAGCGGCGGGACGATGCCGATGGTGCCGCCGAGGCCCTCCGCGCCCTGACTGCCGATGATCAGTCCGCTCAGCGCGAGCCGGTCCTCGATCACCTGCCATTGCTGTTGCGGGATCGGCTCTTTGGTGTTCCGGTCCTTGACGAGCTCGATGCCCATCAGCAGGCCGGCCCCGCGAATGTCGCCGACGATCGAGTGCTCGCGCAGATTCGCGAACTTGTCGAAGAGGTACTTGCCGGTCTGGCGTACCTGATCGACGATGCCGTCGCGCTCCATGATGTCGAGGGTCGCCAGTGCCGAGGCGCAGCAGAGCGGGTTGCCGTTCGTCGTACTGCCGGTCGCGATGAAACCGTCTACCGTGGAAAGGAATTCGCGGTACACGGCGTCGTGCACGACCACGGCGCCGAACGGCAGGTAACCGCTGTTGATGCCCTTGGACAGCGCCATGAAATCCGGTCGCACTCCGAAGTAGTCGGCGCCGAACCATTCACCGAGCCTGCCGAATCCGGTGATCACCTCGTCGTAGGCGAGCAGCATGTCGTTGCGGTCGCAGATCTCGCGCAGTCGCTCGTGATACTCGCGGGTCGGCACGATGGCGCCACCGACCCCGAGCGCCGGTTCGACGAGAACACCCGCGATGTTCGCCGCGCCGAGCCGCTCGACCATGGTCTCGACGGCATCGGCGCACGCGAGGGTACATGTTCCGGCACAACCGGATTCGCATCGATACGCGTAGGGCGACGGTGCGTGGTGGAAGCCGGGCACCAGCGGTTCGAACTGCTTTCGGAACCGGCGGAACGCGGAGCCGGTGGCGCTCAACGCGCCGTAGGTGACCCCGTGGTAGGCCCGGTCCAAGGCGATCACGCCGAGCTTGGTGGTGTCCGCGCCGAAACGGAGCCGTTGATACTGGCGCATCATCTTGATGATGGTTTCGTTGGCCTCGGAGCCGGTGGACGCGTAGAAGACGGTGTTCATGCCGTCCGGGGTCACCGTGGCCAGTCGGCGCGCGTACTCGTCGGCGGCCTGATGGGTCGCGCGCTCGATGGGGAAGTACAGCAGCTTGCCCGCCTGCTCGCGGATGGCCTCGATGATCTCCGGATGGGCGCCGCCGAGGCTCAGATTGCACAGTCCGCCGAATGCGTTGAGATACCTGTTGCCTTCGGTGTCCACCACCCAAACACCCTCGGCCGAGGCGATACTGATGCCGCGCCGGCGAAAACCGCGCATATTGGTGAATCCGTGCCAGAATGTCGAATCTGTCTCCGACGCAATCTGATTCGGCATGACACTCCTCGCGTCGCCACTTCGAACACTGACCGGGGTGGAAGATTGTGCCGGGCGAACCGGCACCGTCTGAGACGACGATATCCTTGGGTACGGGCCTGGTTCCTCGGCCGAATGGTCACACCTGTCTCAACACTTGGTGGATGCCGCCGCGGCGCTCCGCTGAGCATCGAGAGGCCCGATCGCGGCGGCGGACAGCGTCGCGAGGTCCCATCCGGCGCGACGGCAGGTGAGCCCCGCCGCGGTGGCCTCCTCGGCGATGGTCCGCATATCCAGGGCGCACCACTGCACCGTGTTCACCGTCTCCCGTACCGTCCGCCCGTCCTGCAGCACTCGGCACGTGGTGGTCAATTCGATCTGCCCCGGGATAGCGGCGGGCCGTGAGCTGAGCCAGATCTCGTGTTGTCGCACACCGAATCTCGCGACACCGACCCGAATCGGCCGGACTGTCCGGGTGGCGGGAAACGGCGCGGAGTCCACTACCGCGCGGCAGCCGGGGGCCAGCCGGTCGGCGAGCAGTCGCCACAGCCGATGGCGATCGTCGGGTGCGAGATACCCGAGCACCCCGCACGCGATCAGGCCGCCGAGCCGGTCGGGCAGGGCGGTGTCCTCGAGGGTGGACGCGATGATGGTCACCCGCGGTGCCAGCGCGTTCGACTGCACCCGGCAGGCGAGCGCGGCGCGCATGGCAGGGGAGGGTTCGATCGCGATGATCGGGACTTCGGCCACCGCGGCACCGATGATCTCGACGACCAGTCCGGTGCCCGCGCCGACATCCACGATCGGCGTATTCGTCTGTGTCGCAGGCGACATCGCCTTCGTCAATGCGGCTGCGCGCGGCTTCCAGTAGGGGCGACCGGCGATGTCGTAGAACTCCGCCGCCTCGCCATAGTTATCGGTCACGACGGGTCACCGCCCGGCGACGGACGACGGCTGCGCCCGCATGCGGTATTCGAGGATCCGCTGCATATTGCGGAGCTCCAGCACATCGCAGGCGTGGAACAGCGGCCACATCGACCCGGGCCACACGCGGCCGCGGCGCGGGGCAAGATGCGGGTACGGATTCTTGTCGTAGTACGGGTGGCGCCAGATCGTCCACGACACCAGCGCGCCGCTGCGGCGCTGCACGTGGCGGGCGGACAGCACCCGGCCGCAGAACACCATCCACAGATCGTCGCCCTGGTCGAACGCGGACTCGTAGTCGACGGTGCCGACCTCGCGATTGCCGCGGATCCGCAGATGGATCTTGGTGTCCGGGTCGGTCGCGTCCTCGCCGACGTACCGGCCGCTGTCACCGTCGGGCCGGAAATTGCGCATGCTGTAGGTGAATTCGGCCACGCTGCGGATATCGAGGAGATAGTCGTAGAGCACCTCGGGTGGACACTCGACGTGCTGATGCACGGTGTACACCTCGCGGTTGGCGGTGCCCGCGCGTAGCTGTCTGGTCAGCGCGAGCAGCTCGGCGGTGGCGTCGGTGCGCGAGACGGTCTCGCAGCGAAACAGTCCGGGGATATCGTCCAGCGGCATGGTTGTCATGGGGTCTCCCTCGGCAATGGGTGTTCACAGCGGAATGCGGTTGCGGCGGTCGAGCTCGCGGCAGAGCACCGGCGTCGGGAAGTAGCGCAGTCCGAGATCGCGGAAGTGCCGCGCGATCGGCGATTCGAGCATCATGAAATCGCCGAACACCCTGGCCCGGTGCTGCTCGGCATCGACCCGGGGCATGCGACGGCGGGCGAACCGGGTCAGGGCGATGTCGATGTGCGCGGTGTCGACGCGTACGAGTTCGTCGTCGAGTACCGCCGCCGACTCCATCGCGAGCGACGCGCCGATGCCGGTGCTCGGCACCAGCCCGGCCGCGGCGTCCCCGAGCAGCACGATTCGGCCCCGAATCCACTGGGGAACAGTGACTTCCACCAGATCCAGGCATTCGACCCGGTCGGCGTCGGGCAGGGTGCGCAGGATCCAGCATGCGTCGGTGTCGCTCGGCGGCCACTGGTCGGTGCCTGCCGAGGCGGCCGCGCTGTCGAACGAGCCTGCGATCGCCACGAAGCAGGCGACTCGATCCTGGGTCGGATACGCGGACATGATCCGCCGCAGCCCCCACGTTTCGTGCAGCTCGCCCGGTGGGGTGACACCGCGGCGCGCCCACCACCACCAGATGCGCCAGCCGAACCGGTGCTCGGCGGTGTCCAGCTCGGCCTGTCTGCGGGTTCGTGAGCGAATGCCGTCCGCGCCGACGACCAGGTCGAAATCGCGCTCGCGGCCGTCGTCGAAGCGGACCCGCACGGTGGAACCGATCTGCCGCATCCGGTCCACCTCGGTCTCCAGATCGACCGGGGTTCCGCCGTTCGCCGACTCGAGAATGGCGAGCAGCTCGGCGCGTGGCGCCGCGCGCGGCAGCCCGTTGTGCGCGTCGAGGCGGTCGAGGTCGAAGGTGCGCAGGATGGCGCCGTCGCGATCGTGCACGACGTAGCGCCGTAGCGGCGCACTCATATCGATGAAGGAGTTCCACAGGCCGAGGCCGTGCAGCACCCGACTGCCGGTCGGCCACAACGTGATCGCGTATCCGGCACGGCCGTAGCTGTCGATCGTGTCGATCACGGTGGGGCGCAGGCCGCGCTGCCGGAGCCGTGCCGCGAGGGTGAGCCCGGCGATACCGCCGCCCACGATCAGGATTCTCACCTGTTCGCTCCCTGTGGCACCGGTGCCGAAAGCAGTGCGGCGGCCGCGTTTTCGCCGGAGCGACAGCAGGCCTCGAGTGAGGTGCCGAGCAGATAGTCGCCCGCCAAGGCGATACCGGTGAGTGGGGTCGCGGTCGCGGCGAGCGTGTCGAGGAAGTCGCCGTAGTGCGGCAGGTAGCCGCAGTAGGCCTGCGGCCAATGGCGGATGGCCGCTGCGGTTCTCGGCTGTCGCACGACACCGAGGTGGCTGCGCAACTGCTGTTCGGTGTCGGTGACCAGGTCGAGAACGTCTGCTTCGGCGGTGTCGCCGAGGCGGCCGTGCTTGCCCGAAAAGGTGTATCGGACAATGTTTCTCGTGTCCTTGCCGTAGCTTCCCGCGTTGCTGCACGGCTGGTCGTCCAGTGCGATGGCGCGGACATCGGCGGCGAAGACGTCGTGGACGTACCGCACGACCGCGACCGTGGCCGGGAAGTATCGCACCGCGCGCAGCAGCCCGGCCAGCGCCTCCGACAGCGGTGCGAGCAGCGGCGCTGCCGCGTAGGCGGGCGTGCAGACGGCGACGGCGTCGTATCGCGTCTGCGTGGCACGGCCACCCGCGTCGACGAGGTCGAGGACAACCCCGCCCTGGACTCGGGAGATGCCGGTAACGCGAGTGCGGTAACGGATTTCGACCAGATCCGCGATGCGGGACAGCAGCGCCGACAGCCCGACGATCGGCTGGTCGAACTTGTCGAGCAGCATCCCCATATTGGTGGGGAAGTTGCCGTAATAGGCTTCGTCCGGCTCGGCGCCGTTCATCCGGACCGTGATCGGACGGAGGAAGTTGTCAGTTGTGCGCTTGCCGAAGTGCTCGGACAGCGGCCGATCATCGTGGCGCGCCAGGCTTCTGGCGAGATCGGACCCCAGGAACCGCGCCGTGTCCGCGGCCCGCACCTTCCTGGCGATGCGGTCCAGTTTGGTCAGGTCCCGCCAATCGCACATGCGCAGAATGCCGTTGATCGCTTCGGTGCGGTTGTCGCTGTCCAGGCCGACAAGTCGGCCTGCGACCATCCGGGACGTATTGATGCCGAATGGCTCGTATCCGGTGCCACCGAGCAGGTCGAGCATGGCTCGGAATCGGGTGTAGCCACGTCCGATGTTCTTGCCGCCGAGCAGCACCTCGCGATCGTCGAGTTCGGCGAAACCGAGGCGGCCACCGATTCGATCGTCGCGTTCCACTAGCTCTACCGTGCAGCCCGCGCGGTGTAGCGCAAGCGCGGCGGCGATACCGGAGACCCCAGCCCCGACCACCGCGACGCGTTCCGGTGTCGTCACGTGGTTCTCCCGTCAGCCCGAACCGGATTCGTCGAGCACCTCGAGGGTGATGGCGCCGAGCGACTCTCCCGCCTGTTCGAAGGCGACGCGCACCCGATGCCGCCTGCTCGGGCCGGGAGCGCCGGAGTCGGCGATCTCGGCACGGCAGTCGGTGCGCAGATCGGGTTCGCAGAAGTTGCCGAAATCGACGTCACAGCCGACGATCAGAGCTCGGCGCGGGTCGGTGTTCCGATACTCGGACAGCGCGGCCAGGCAGGCCTGCCTGGCCGCCTCCAGCATCAACATGCCCGGCACGTGATCCATCGGATGATCGAAGAACACCGGATGCGTCGGATCGAAGGTGAACAGGAAGGTCATGCTGTCGTCATCGGTCGCGATACCGTTGGCGAGCAAGATATTTCGCGGATGGTATCGGCCGACCCGGTCCGGGGTGAGCATGGCGGCCGGGTCGACCTGGCGCGCCGGTTCCGGGTCGAGTTTCAGGGTCTTCTTCCGCGCCCGTTCGCGAATGTATTCGTAGTAGTGCTGCGGTAGCGGCAGCCACCGTCCGCCGGCCCGCCCGCACTCGTGGCCGTCGACGATGATGGTCACCGGGTGCTGCGCCAGTCGCTCGGACGTGCGCGCATTGACGATGGTCACCACGCGCGCCGGATCCGGCCCCGCGCGTAGCCATTCGGGTGCGAAGACATCGATCCGCATATCCCGGAAGACGAGGAACTGGTTGTCCGGCACATTGACGAACTGGTGCGCCACATACTCGGTCACCTGCCGGGTGACCTCCATGATCGCGATCGTGTCCAGATAATCCGGATTGCCACCGTCGTTGAACAGCATGTGACTGCGGGGGAGCATGGCGGCCACGGCCCATTCGCGTTTGCCGATGACCGCCGCGTCGGTGAGGAACACCTCGTTGACCGCGGCGCGATGCACCAGGGAGCGGGGCACCGTCTGCTCGAAGCGCAACTCTGCTAACGCTTTTCGGTCGCCGTCGGGCGAAGGTCGGGTGGTCACTGCGGTTTTGTCCACGGTTCCCTCTCATCGAGGCGCTGTCCGTGCCACGGCCGATGTCGCACACCGGGCTTCGTGGTTCGAGCTACCGCGAGCGTATCGACGGGCGCGGCGCGGATCATCGTGCGTTCGCTGAACCGATCTCAACGTCTGACCGAATACCGGTGCCGCGCCCGGCGATACGCTCGTGCTGTGCTCGAGAGCGACGACAGGGTGGCAACGCTGACCCGGTCCGGCGAGCCAACCGGATGTGCGTTGATCTTTCCCGGTCAAGGCGCGCAGCGACCCGCCATGGGCGAGCAATGGCGAGACACGCCACAGTGGCGGATCGTCTGCGATGTCTCCGAATGGACCGGGTGTGACATTGCCGAGCTGGTATTACGGACGGGCGAGCAGCGT
Organism: Nocardia sp. CA-128927; assembly: GCF_050955855.1. Lineage (NCBI taxonomy): Bacteria > Bacillati > Actinomycetota > Actinomycetes > Mycobacteriales > Nocardiaceae > Nocardia > Nocardia sp. CA-128927. The sequence goes on from NZ_CP192087.1 coordinate 4,319,142, forward strand.
TTGCGGAGTACGGATGCGGCGCAGTTGTCGATCTTCACGATGTCCTTGATGGCGCTGGACTACCTGATCGAGCATCGGCTGGTCGATGGGGTGCTCGCGTGCGCCGGGCACAGCCTGGGGGAGTACACGGCGCTCGTGGCGGCGGGTGCGCTGACGCCGCAGGCCGGTGCGCGGTTGGTCGCGGCTCGTGGCGCGGCGATGCGGGCGGCCATCCGGGCGCGACCCGGCACGATGGCCGCGATTCTCGGAGCGAGCGGGGACAGCGTCGAAGAGCTCACCGCCGCCGCGCGTTCCGGCGGTGCGCTGGTCTGGGTGGCCAATGTGAACGGGCCGCGGCAGGTCGTCGTATCCGGCACGGTCGAGGGGGTCGAGGCGGTGGCCGCGGCGGCCCGCAAGTCCCGGCTGAAGGTCGTGCGAATCGCCGTCGACGGCGCATTTCACACCCCGCTCATGGAATCCGCGGCACCGATGCTGCGTCAGGCCCTGGCGGCGGTCGAATTCCGGTCGACCGCTATCGAGGTGGTCGCGAATGTGGACGCTGGGCGGTATACCGCCGCGCGGTGGCGAGAACTGGCCGAGCGACAACTGACCGCACCGGTGCGGTGGACCGCCGTCATCGGGCGACTGACCCGGCTCGGCTGTCCGCGGCTGGTGGAGGTCGGGCCGAGCCGGGTGCTCGCGAAATCCATCGGCCGCGGCGAATCGGCGCCGACGGTGCGGTACTTCGGCTATCCAGGGGAGCTCGGACCATGAGACGGACCATCGGACGGCGCGGGGATCGGTTGAGCGAGTTGGATTGTCAGTATCTGCGCCTCGACAGCATCGGGCACCCGATGCATTGGATGCTCGGCTTTCAGCTCGATCCGGGAGATCCGATCACGATCGAGCAGTTGCGTACCCGGGTGGCCGCGCGTGCTCGCGAGCCCGAGCTGTATCGGCTGAGCCTGCCCGAGCGCCTCCGGCGGCGCCCGAGATTCATTCGGGCAGAAGTAGATCCGCGGCCGCGCGTGCACGAGTCCGTGGTGGCGGACCGGAGCGGGCTGCTGCGCTCGATCGAGCGGCTCATGGCGACCCCGATGACCCGCACCGCGCCGCTGTGGGACATCACCCTGGTTACCGAGCAGGACCGCGGGAGCCAGACGGTGCTGCTGCGCGTGCATCACTGCCTGAGCGACGGTCTGGCCGCGCCGGGTTTCGCCGCGCTCGTCGTCGACACCGTCGGCGATCCGGTCGTCGACTACGCCAGATTCGTTACCGCACCACGGTTTCCGTTCACCAGGTCACTCACCTGGCGGACCTGCACCGAGGTCCCTCGACAGTATCGCGCCGCGCGTTCGGTGCGCCGGGGTGGGCGAGTACTGCCGTTCCCGCCGCCGGACTGCGTGCGGCAGGTCGCCGTGTTCTCGGTTCCGGTGCGGCGGATACGGCAGAACGCGGCGCGCGGTGCCGGGTCGAGCACGGAGTATCTGCTGGCGACCGCGGCCGAAGCGTATCGGCGGGTGGCGCCGCACGTTTCGGGGAACGACCTGCGAATCATGGTGCCGGTCACCTTCGATGCGGAGTTGCGTCACACGGGTAATGCCAGCGCGTCGGCGTTCCTGGATGTCGCCGCGTCGGGTGCGCCGGTGACGGATCGGGTCCGGGCGGTGCGGGAAGGACTGGCCGCCATCGATCCGGTGGCGCAGGCCCGCGCATTAGCCTCGGCCAGTGTGGATCTGCAGTATCTGCCGTGGCGGGCGCAGACGCGCCTGATGGCGCGGATGGTGCGCGACACCTGTCAGCTCAGCGTGAGCATCACACCGGGATTCACCCGGCGGCACACCGTATTCGGCCGCGCTGTGACCGCCACGCTGCCGCTGTCGCCGCTGATGGCCGACGAGCTCATGGTCACCATGTTGATCCTGCGCGATCAGCTGTCCGTCGGTGTCGTTGCCGATCCTCGGATATTGCCTTGTGCCCTAACGGAGTTCGCCGACTGTCTGCGCGACCTGCTGCTGGATGTGGCCGAGCTGTCGCGGGCCGGGCGATAGCCGACTCACGGATTCCAGCGCGTTATCTCGGAGATCACCGCCTGCTCGGGCATCGCGCGCATCATCGTATTGCGCAACGCGGTGCCGAACCTGGTCCGGCGCAGCATCACCGGAATCAGCCACCGCGATCTGTTCTGTACGGCGTCGACTCGGGTTCGGCGGCGCAGCACATACCGCCGCAACGCATCGGGTACCTGGGCCGCATCCACCTTCGACAGATCCTCGGCGAGCACCAGCGCGGATTCCATCGCCATCGATGCCCCGACGCCCGCGGTCGGCAGGAAGGCGGCGCCCGCGTCGCCGAGCAGCACCACCCGACCGAACTGCCAGTTCGGCATTCGCAGATCGTCGAGGTCGAAACAGCCGACCCGATCGATGCCGTCGAGCGCGTCGATCATCCAATCCATCGGTCCCGCAACGCCGTACAGGCGGTCGCGGAGCTGACTCGGGGTCGCCGGGGCACCCGCGGCGCGTAGCGCGGCCGCACAGCCGACCGAACCGGTTGTCGGGTTGTAGCCGAAATACCGTGCCTTACCCCAGAACTCGTGCGATTCGTCGGGTGCGACGCCGATGCCGCGCGTCCACCAGGTCCACAGCCGCAGCCCGGTGCGATGCATCGGCACGTTCCCGGCGACCAGCCTGCGTACTCCGGAGTCGATGCCGTCGGCACCGACCACCACGTCGTATTCGGCGGTCGCACCGTCGTCGAAACGCACAACGACGACGCGACCGTTCTGCTCGATGCCCGCCACGGTGCGCGCCATCCGCACCTCGGTGCCCCCGCCGTAGGATCCGAGTAACTCGATCAGCTCGGACCGTCGCAGCGCTCGCGGGACACCGTCGCCGAGGCGACCGCGAAAGTCGAAGTCGCGCAGCCTGCCACCGCCGTCGACATGGGTCGAGTAGGTGTTGATCGGCACCGTGAGCGCGTCGAAACGCCGACCGAATTCGAGGTGTTCGATCACCAGGCGGCCCATCGGCCACAGCGTGATCACGTATCCGACGTCCCCGTACCGCGCGACCCGTTCCACGACCGTCGGTTCGATTCCGTTGCACCGCAAGGCCGCGGCAAGCGTCAGTCCCGCGATGCCGCCGCCGACGACCAGAACCCGCGGCGTGCTCGTCATCATGGCGGCGAGTCTAATTTCCGCGACCCGGGCGGCTCATCGACCGAAAGTCGATCTCTTCTCAACGCCGTTCGTAACCACGCCGTTCGTTGAGTACAGTCCGATCATTCGATGCAAGACCGGCCCGGATTCGGCCGATAGGCTCAGATCGTGTCCGAACACACGCTGCCCATAGTGCTCGACATCTTCGAGACGGACCTGGGTATGGAAGTCCGGCAGTCCCGTCCCGAGGAGATCCTCGTCGGTGATCTGGGATTCGATTCGGTCGCGGTCGCGATCGGCATTGTCGCCATCGAGGAACGACTCGGGGTCCGGCTGACGGTGCAACAGATGCTCTCTTGCTGGACGGTCGGCGACATCGTCCGCGTCATCGATGCGGCGCTGACCGCGGCGCCCGACGCCCGCACCGGATAGTCGACGGGCTCAGTCCCGCAGGGCGGCGAGCATTCGCTCTTTTCCGGAGAGGAGCGCCAACGGCCCGGGCCCGCTGGCCACCGGCGAGAACCTCTTCTCGCTGCACATCGCCGCGGCCCTCCGGCTCGGCGGCAACGAGTCCTATCCCGGCGAGTTCCAGCCCACCGGCGGCTTCGCGGACGCCGCCGTCATCGAGCACAGCCGCCTCCGGCTCACCGACACTCCGGGCATCGGCTTCGAAGACAAGGCTGACCTCCACCGAGTCTTCCGCGCCCTGCACACGGGGTAGCGCCTCCCCGCTGTGGGACCGGGTACGGGTTAGTATCTACGCGGCCCTTGTGGACGTGGCGGCGTTCCTTGGGTGTACGGGGAAGTGGCCCGCCCGGTGGTATCTCGATACCGCTGGGCGGGCCACACACGTATGCGACGGCTGCGGACTCGTGCCTCGAACCGACCCGACGCGAGATCTGACCGCCCCTTCGCCCCTTCGCCCGTTCGCCCCTTCGCCCCGTTGCGATGCTTCCGTCTGAAACCTCGACGGTCAGCGCGCCTAAGCCGTGCTCGGCCATCGGTCATCCGCGGCCTGCAGTACAGCGAGGCGGGCGTGCGGGACCGGCCCTTTGGCTTGAAGTGGGCTTGTCGGGAGACCCTTTCCGTGTAGTGTCCAGACACATGTCCACCTAGTGTGTCGGGCATTTTCTGGGAAGGATTTCCAATGACACTGGTCAAGCCGCAGCGGGTGTCCGGGGAAGCGGACGAGCACGGGCATCTCGAGGAGCTCCGCACCGATCCGATCGCGTTGATGCGGCGGGTTCGCGCCGAATGCGGTGACGTCGGGTCGTTCGAGCTCGCCGGGCGGGATGTCATCCTGCTGTCCGGGGCCGACGCCAACGAGTTCTTCTTCCGAGCCGGTGACGAGGACCTGGATCAGGGCGCGGCCTACCCGTTCATGAAGCCGATCTTCGGTGCGGGCGTGGTGTTCGACGCCAGTCCGGAACGGCGCAAGGAGATGCTGCACAACCAGGCGTTGCGGGCGGACCATATGCGCGGGCATGCCGCGACCATCGCCGGTGAGGTGGATCGGATGCTGGCCGGTTGGGCGGACGAAGGTGAGATCGACCTGCTCGAGTTCTTCGCCGAATTGACGATCTATACGTCCTCGTCCTGCCTGATCGGCCGAAAGTTCCGCGCGGAGCTCGATTCTCGGTTCGCGCATCTATACCACGAGCTCGAGCAGGGCACCGACGCGCTGGCCTACGTCGATCCCTACGCGCCGATCGAGAGCTTCCGTCGTCGGGATGCGGCGCGGGTGCAGTTGGTCGAGTTGGTGCAGGCGATCATGGACGGTCGAGCGGCGAATCCACCTGCGGGCAAAGGTGATCGCGACATGCTCGATGTGCTGGTGTCGGTCAAGGACGAGGCGGGGGTGCCGCGGTTCTCCGCCAGCGAGATCACCGGCATCTTCATCTCGATGATGTTCGCCGGGCATCACACCACCTCGGGTACAGCGGCGTGGACAATCATCGAATTGCTGCGCCACCCCGAGCTTTTGGGCGCGGTGGTGGCCGAGCTGGACGAGCTGTATGCCGACGGTTCGGAGGTCAGCCACAACGCGCTGCGTCAGATTCCGAACCTGGAAGCGGCACTGAAGGAAACGTTGCGGCTGCATCCGCCGCTGATCATCTTGATGCGGATCGCGCGGGACGAATTCGAGGTGTGCGGTCACCGGATCGCGGCTGGTGACATGGTGGCCGCGACCCCGGCGATCTCCAATCGTATTCCGGCGGATTTCCCCGACCCGGACACCTTCGACCCGGCGCGTTATCTCGATCCGCGGCAGGAAGACATCGTCAACCGGTGGACCTGGATTCCGTTCGGGGCGGGCCGGCATCGCTGCGTCGGGGCGCCGTTCGCGCTCATGCAGTTGAAGGCGATCTTCTCGATTCTATTGCGGGACTGGGAATTCGAGCTGGCACAGCCGTCGGACACCTACCGCAACGATCACTCCAAGATGGTGGTGCAGTTACAGCAGCCGTGCCGCGTCCGCTACCGCAGGCGGCAGTGAGTCGTGTGCGCGACACGAACTGCCGCTTCCGCTGATCCTGGACGCTGATGGTGTGGAACAGGAGATTGGCTCGATCATCCGGCTCCCGGGATCCCGGGGTTGGCTGCGTTTGTCCATTGCCCGATTTCGATATCTCTCCTGGAGGTGTTCGTGAAGGCTGGAATGCGTGCGCTGGTATCGACCGTGGCGCTCACCACCATGTGTCTGGGAGCGGGGCTGGCAGCCACCCCCCGCCTACGCGGATCCGCCGTGGTCAGGCAAGTGTGCAGGCGAAAACGCCCAACCGCAGGAAGGCAAGGCCGGGGAGCTCGCGAAGGCACTGATCATCTAGCACTGCCAACGCGCCTACAGCGCCGCGTCGCGGCTTACCCTGCTGGCGACAGCAAGCGACCTCCTTTCCGGCGCGGTCAACTCTGCCGCAGAGGATGCCAAGAAGGCCGCCGAGGACGCCGCGACCAAGGCCAACGCGGCGGCAACCAAGGCCGATGAAGCCGCTGAGAAAGCGGACGAGGCGGAAACGCCGGAGGTCGCCGCTGCGGCCGCGGCCCAGGCCGCGACCGGCGGCGGTACCGACGCCGAGGTCGACGCGGCGCTCGATAAGGCGGCCGCTGCCGCCGGTACCGCCGCCTCCGAGGCCGCCGACAAGGCCGCCCAGGCGAAAAAGGCCATGGACGAGGTGACCAACATCATCGACAAGTCCAAGATCGCCGCAACGGCGGCGAAGGACAGCGAGGCCGAACCGGATGACGTCGACCTCGCAAACAAAGCCGCCACTGCCGAGAACGACGCCGTCGCGGCGTTTGCCGCAGCCCTGAAAGTCCTGAAAGTCCCAGGGGTGCAAATCGACACCACCAAGATCGCGCTGATCAAGAAATAGGCCAGGTACCGGGCTGGTCCGCTCGGCGGGCCAGCGCGTGGACGGTGCCGTCGGTGGTCAGGACGAACAGCCAGTCGCCGGTGACCGACATCGCCGAGGTGATCGCGCCGCCGAAGTCGTACTGCTTCAACAGCTTTCCGGTGCGGCGGTCGAGTGCGACCAGTCGGCCGTCCCAGGTGCCCGCGTAGACCACGGTTTCGGTGACGAGCGCGTGCATCGCGGGGGCGTTCGGTGCGGCGGTGCAGCCTGCGGCGACCCGCGCGGGGTCGTCGCGGGGGCTGGTGCCGGGCAGGTAGCCGGTGCCGGTCGTCCAGATCGGTTCGGCCGGATTGCTCGCTTGAGTGTCGTATGCGCGGACGGTGCCATCGATGGACGCGACGTAGACGTTCTGCCCGCGAACAGCGGGACTCGTCACCGGGGGTGGGCCCGGTTCGCAAGCGCTGCCGGGGATTTCGGCGTGCCACAGTGCGCGCCCGTCGCGCGGGTCGTGGCCGCTGAGGCCGCCGCCGGTCATGGTGATCAGCTGGCGATCCGCGTCCGTGAACGCGGGGGAGGAGTGGCTGAACAGTCCGCCCGGGGTGTCGACGGAGTAGCGGCGGGTGCAGGTGTTCAGGTCCATCGCGATGAGGGATTGGCTCGATCCCGAGTGCAGGTAGGCCGCGGCCTTGTCCTTCCCGCGTACCGCGGCGCTGTGGAATTCGCCCCAGCCCGCGGGTGCGGTGAAGCCGCCGGGTAGCTGCTTGCCGTTGGCGGCGTCGCGACAGACGATCTGGTCGTACTTCTGGTACACCGCGACCGCGCGATGCTGCTCGGGCAGGTCGAAGACGCTCACCGGGCCGCCCGCTCGGCCATAGCGGCGCACGGTCTTTCCGGTGCGATTCTCGTCATCGATGGTCTGCCAATCAACGCCACCCGTACGCGAGTTGAGCGCGTAGACCCGGCCGACTCCGGTGCTGAGATACACCCGGCCGCCCTGCACGGTCGGGAACGACTCGGCGTCACCGTCCAGGTAGGTTCGCCACAGCTCCCTGCCGGTGTCGCGGTGGTAGGCCAGCACCTGGTTGTAGGGCGAGGCGAAGGCTTGGGAGGTCACGACCACGAGGTCGCCTGACACCGCGGCACCGTTGAGGCCGAACTGCTCGCCGGTGTTGGCCGACCACCGCTGGTCCAGCACCGCACCCGGGTCGGATGCCGCGGTGGAGCCACCTGATTCGGTACCGCCCTGGCGCGGCCAGTCCGCGCCGGCGGACGGTGGTGCGCCGACGGGCAGCACGCGGAAAGTTCCTTGCAGCGCAGGCCATTTCGCGCCCGCGGTATCGGTCGCGTTCGCCTCGACGCGGTAGGTGCCTGGTTGCAGGAACATGATGCTGCCGTGTGCGGTCGCCCAGTTGGTGCGAATGGCCGGGCAGGACTCGGCCTGGCCGCCGGGCGGCGTGTAGCAGTTCACCCAGCCGGGTGGGGCTTGCGTGCTGCCGAAGCGCAGGTCCGCGCGCCACACCTCGCCGCCGCGTTCATCACGCACCAGTACCTGAGCATTCGCCGGAGTCCGACCGGCATCCTCGACATACAGGTCGACCGGGATCGAGGTGCCTGCCCGATGCGCGCTGTCCGGTGCGGGACTCACCAGGGCTGTCCGGTCGCGCACGAAGAACTGCCGGTGCGTGCCGGAGACGTAGCCGGTGTCCTCGTTCTGCGGTGTCGCCGGGTCATCGGTGATGCCGGCGAAGTCCAGCACCTTGTAACCGGGTCGCGCGCCGTCGATTCCGTAGGTGGCGCCCATGTTGTTCACCTCCACCGAGCGCGGGAACGCGCCGCGGCGGAACTCGCTCTGCTGGTTGTGGCCTGCGGCGAACATTCGCGTGTCGTAGCGGGCGAGTTCGTCGACGATCGGCTGAATGGCCTGTCCCGGACCCCATTTGGTGAACAGCGACCGGTGTGCGAAGACGAACACCTGCTTGCCCGTGGCATGGCGGCTCAGATCCTCACGGAGCCATTGCAATTGGGGATTCAGCGCACTGGTGTCGTAGTTGTTCTCCAGCACCACGATGTGGCGGCCGTTGCGGTTGAAGCTGTACCACTCCGGTCCCATATTGCGCCGGTAGACCTCCATGCTCGCGGCGTACCCGGGCTTGTTCCCGGTCCCGCCCGCGTCGTGGTTGCCCATCACCGGGTAGAACGGGCGGCCGAAGCGACCCTTGGTGAGGCCGGTCCGCAGGATGTCGTAGCTGCCCTGGCGGCGACCCGGCGCGGTGTAGTCGGTGACGGTGATGTCGCCGGTCGCGATGGCGACGGTGGCTTCCCGGTTCCGTGCCATCGCCTCGACCTGCCCGGTCCACTGGGCTTGCGTGTTCGCGGCGGAGGCGTCGCTGCGGTTGTCGGTTTCGGTGTCGGACAACATGAGCCACGCCTCGCGCGGATCGGCGGCGCGCTTGTCCGGGACCAGGGCGAAGTCGATGCCGTCCTGCCGGGGTTTGCCCTCGTCGAGTGCGCGGAAGAAGCGGGGGACCGAGTCCTCGCGCAGTACCGGGGTGTAGCCGTCCGGCGAAACCACCTGTACCAGATCGGTTTCCCGGCGCTTCGGATCTATCTGCAGGCGGTAGCCGCCGTCCTTGTCAGTCTTCGCCCAGACGGATCCGTCGGTGACCGATACATCCGGCAGTCCGCGCTCGCCGCTGTCGCGCACGCCGTTGCCGTTCTGGTCGAGGAAGACGGTGCCGCGCGCTTCGACAGCGGCATCCGCCGCCGCGTACGCCGGACTGGGTGCCGTGATCACTGTCAGGGTGATTAACAGACATAGCAGACATTTCCACACGGAACTAAAGCTAAGGGGTCCGCGCCCGTGGTGCCGTCGACTCTCGCTACAGTTCGCCCGCTGTACCGCCGATGTTCAGGCCTGTTCGCCGGGTGTAAGTCTCAGCGGTGCTTCGTATCTCACCGGTGGTCGTTACTCCGCAGCGGATTGTGGGTGGCGTAGGACCAGCGGTAGGTACACCTCGTCGACGATGTCGACGATGATCGCGTCGTCGACCGGTGTGCCGAACAGCAGGAAATGGTTGCGCAGCAGATCGGTTGCGACCGTGGCGCGCCGGGAGTCCAGGATGCGGCGATCGACCTCGCCGCGCTCGATCGCCCGCTCCAGGATGGCGTTGATGCTCACCGGGCCGACCTTGTGTACCCGTTCCCGGATGAGGCGGCCGAGTTCGGGATCACGGGTCATCTCGGCGAGCAGGCCGCGCATGATGCCGCCGAACGGGGTGGCCATGGTCGCGGACATCTGACGCAGCAGGGCGAGGACATCGGTACGCAGGGAACCGGTATCGGGGATGTCGACCTCCGGTATGCGACCGATCTTGCACGCGTCCATGACCAGTTCGGCGCGGCCGGGCCAGCGGCGATAGAGGACGGTCTTGCTGGTGCGGGCGCGCAGGGCGACCCGCTCCATGGTCAGGCCGGAGTAGCCGACGTCGGCGAGTTCATCCAGCGTCGCGGTGAGGATCGCGCGTTCGAGTTCTTCGCCGCGCCGGCGGGTGCCTTTGCGGTAGTCGTCCGTCGCGTCGACGGATTGCCGGACATTCACTGGAAGTCGAGCTCCTGAAAAACGTTGCGTCGCTTGGGAAGACACTTTAACCTGAAAATAGAGTACTAAGCGTATCTTACGAGCTCGAGGGGAACTGATGACCGACACTGTTTCGCTGCCCCGAACCGACAATGCTCCTACTTTCCCGAACGACCGCACGTGTCCTTACCAACTGCCCGAGCAGTACTCCCGGTTCCGGGACGAAGCGCCCTCGCTGCGACAGGTAACCCTCTTCGATGGTCGTCCGGCCTGGGTGGTTACCAAGCACGAGACCGCTAGGGCGCTGCTCGCCGACCCTCGGCTGTCGTCCGATCGGACACACGCTGATTTTCCGGCCACCTCGCCACGTGTTCGTGCTGTCCAAGACAGCCGACGGGCGTTCATCAGCATGGACCCGCCGGAGCACGGACCGAAGCGGCGCATGCTGATCAGCGAATTCACCGTCAAGCGCGTCAAGGGCATGCGAGCCGACGTCGAGCAGATCGTGCACGGCTTCATCGACGACATGCTGGCCGCGGGGCCGCCGGCCGACCTGGTCAGCCAGTTCGCGCTGCCGGTGCCGTCCATGGTGATCTGCCGACTGCTCGGGGTGCCGTACGAGGACCATGAGCTGTTCCAGGACGCGAGCCGGCGGCTGTTGCAGGCAACGACGGCGGACGACGCGATCGCCGCGCGCAATGAACTCGGCGCCTACCTTGACGGGCTGATCGCCAGGTTGCAGGCCGAACCCGGCCCCGGGCTGCTGTCCGGCCTGGTCGCGGATCAGTTGGCGCACGGCGAGATCGACCGCGAGGAACTGGTGTCGAGTGCGATCCTGCTGCTCGTCGCGGGCCACGAGACAACGGCATCGATGACCTCCCTGTCGGTGATCACGCTGCTGGAGCATCCGGATCAGCACGCCGCCTTGCGCGCCGATCCCACCCTCATCCCGGGCGCGGTCGAGGAACTGCTGCGCTACCTCGCCATCGCCGACCTCGCGGGCGGCCGGTTCGCGAAGGCTGATATCGAGATCGACGGGCAGGTGATCAAGGCGGGCGACGGCGTGATCGTGTCCAATGCCATTGCCAACCGCGACGGTTCGGTGTTCGCCGAGCCGGACACCTTCGATGTGCACCGCTCGGCGCGTCATCACATCGCGTTCGGTTACGGCGTGCACCAGTGCCTGGGTCAGAATCTGGCGCGGTTGGAGCTCGAGATCATTCTCGGGGCGTTGTTCGCGCGTATCCCGACATTGCGGCTGGCTGTGCCGGTGGAGCGACTGGTTTTGCGGCCGGGTTCGACGATTCAGGGTGTGAACGAACTTCCGGTGACATGGTGAATGATGTTGCGCGAGAAGCGAAAGGAGATCTCATGCGGGTAACTGCCGAGCGATCCGTTTGTGTCGGCGCCGGGCTGTGCGCGTTGACGGCGCCCGACGTCTTCGACCAGGACGATGATGACGGTCTCGTCAAGGTGTTGGCGGCCGAACCGGGCGCAGGTAGTGCGGATGCTGTCCGTGAGGCGGTCAACATCTGTCCGTCCGGTGCGGTCGCGTTCACCGAGTAGTTTGCCTTTGCCGATCGCGCCGGTCCGCTAGGCAGGTGCGATCGGCGGCAGGGGCGGCAATTCGAGGTTGTCGCGGAAGGTCGCGCCCACGTAGTCGGTGCCGATTATGTTGCGGCGCCGCAGTTCTGGGAGCAGGCCGTTCAGTAGGAAGTCACGGGTGCGGGGGTCGGCGAGGCCGCCGAGGCTGATCACGTCCAGCACGCCCGCGTCGTAGCGTTCGGCGATGGCGTCGGCGAGTTGTTCCGGGGTGCCCGCGGCCGCCCAGTGGCCGGCGTCCTTGGCGGCAATGATCAACTCGCGCAGCCTCTTTCCGGAACGGGCGAAGCCGCTGAAGATCTCGACTCGGCCGCGTCGGCGGCGCACCGACCGCACGTCGGGTAACAGGTGTTCCGGGATGGGCTGATCCAACGGGAGTCCGGACAGATCGACGCCGCCGCCGAGCATGTCGGCGAGCGCGATCCGTCCGGCCTCGAAATCGGTGGCCTCGTCGCGCTCACGCACCAGTCGACGCACCTCGGCTTCCGAGGTGCCGTAGGTCGCGTGGAACGAGCTCATGATGAGCGGCAGTCCGTCCGCGCGTCCCAATTCTGTTGCGCGGGTGCGGATCTTCTTCGCGTAGGTGATGGTGTCGGATCACACGACGTCTGAGTTCGACATGAAGGTGTTCGACGGCGGGCATTTCTATACCTCGGAGAACACCCCGAGCTGGCCGACCTGATCGCGGACAAGGTCGGCCGCCAGCGCCGCGGGATCGCCCGCAGCGCAACATCTTTGCCGTGACGACGACCCGTACCCCGCCCGTATCCCGGGCGGGTAGGACCGGTAGTTCAGAGACCGGTCCGCAGGCCCCGGATGAGCAGCTCGACGAGTTCGGCGTAACTGGCCGCCGGGTCGGCGACGCGCATGGCGCCGTCGAGTTCGAGCGACACGGCGCCATGCAGCGCCGACCAGACATGCTGGGCGAGCGCGACAGGGTCACCCTCGGCGATCGCGCCGCGTGCGATGGCGTAGCGGACATTGGCGACCAGTTCGCTGAACGCGCCGTTCGCGGTGTCCTGGACCGCTTCGTTGGCGAAGTGCTCGCTGGCCGAGGTCTGGTGGAACATCATCATGTAGTGCTGGGGGTGCTCGATGGCGAATCTGCGGTATCCGATGCTCGCGTTGCGCAGCCTGGTGAGCGGGTCGGCATCAGCCGGTGCGCCGACTTCGGTGCGCAGGTTTTGGAAGCCGCGGATGAGCAGTTCTCGTTCCAGGCCATGCTTTCCGCTGAATCGGTTGTAGACACCCATCGGCGCAACGCGGGCTTCGGCTGCGACCGCGCGCACAGTGACGCCGGCCAGGCCGTCGCGTATCAGGACCGCCTCGGCGGCTTCGACGAGCGCTCGCTCGACGTCCTTGCTCGGGGTGCGGGCGCGGTCGGCCATAACTGTCGGGTCTCCTCGGTTCGGATTCTGGGCTGTTATCTTAACCGCTTTTCCCTGGTTGACGGCTTGGCCCACAATGATGTAGAACAGTGTTACACAATAGTAGTGCATCGTTCTATAGGAGGGCGACGTGAACGCTTCAATTTCCGGGCAGGCCGACACCTCGGCGGCCATCAAGCAGGCACCTCCGTCACGGACTCCTGCCGAACTCGAACCGGCTGGACGCGGCGGCGCGCGCCGCTGGCTGGCCTTGGCCGTCGTGTGCGTCAGCGTGCTGCTCTCGGTGGTCAATGCGACCCTGGTCAACGTTGCGCTGCCGACCCTGGGGCGTGACCTCGGCGCTTCCACCACGGCGATGCAGTGGATCGTAGATGCCTACACGTTGGTGTTCGCTGGGTTGCTGCTCACCGGCGGTGGCCTCGGAGATCGCTTCGGCCGCAAGACAACTCTGCAGATCGGCCTGGTCCTGTTCGCGGTGTTCTCGGCGGCCGCGGCGAGCGCAGCGACGACCGGCCAGCTCATCGCCGCGCAGGCAGCCACCGGTGTGGCTGCCGCGCTCATCTATCCGGCGACACTGGCGCTGCTGTCGACCATCTTCACCGAACGTAAGGAGCGTGCCGCGGCGATCGGCGTCTGGACGGCGGTCTCGGGTCTCGGCGTCGCGCTTGGACCAGTCGCGGGTGGTCTGCTGCTGAAGCACTACTCGTGGCACTCGTTGTTCCTGGTCAACCTGCCTATCGTGGCGGTGGCGTTGATCGGCGGCCTTGTGCTGCTGCCGAATTCGCGTGCCGAACATGCCGGCCGGTTCGATGTGGTCGGTGCGCTGCTGTCCATCGCCGGGGTCGGTCTGCTGGTGCGCACCGTGATCGAGGGTCCGACCGACGGCTGGCTGTCCGGTCTCACCCTGGGTGGATTCGCCGGCGCTGCGGTGTTTTTCGTGCTGTTCGGCTGGTGGGAGTTGCGGGTTGCCAACCCGCTGCTCGAGGTTGTCATCTTCCGGGACCGGCGGGTGACCGCGGCTTGCGTCGCCATCATGATGGCGTTCCTCGGCCTGCTCGGCTTCGTCTTCTTGATCACCCAGTATTTCCAGGTGATCCGCGGTTACGACACCCTGAAGGCAGGTCTGGCGACCCTCCCGTTCGCCGTGGTCTTGGGCCTGATGGCGCCGGTGGGCATGGCGCTGACCGTGCGGATCGGGACGCGGATCGTGGTGACGCTCGGAATGCTTTCGCTGACAGCGGGTTTCGTGCTCACGGCGACGGCCTGTGACGCCGACTCCAACTACTGGGGGCCGGTGGTCGGCTCCATGGTGCTCATGGCGGCCGGTCTGGCCTGGGGCACCGCACCTGCGACAGACACCATCATGAATGCCTTGTCTGCCAATCGTTTCGGCGCAGGATCGGCGGTCAACGACACTACCCGCGAGATCGGTGCGGCGCTCGGCATCGCGGTGATCGGCTCGGTGATGAACCAGGTCTTCGCCGACCGGGTCAACAGGGGGTTCGCCGCGCTCGGGGTGCCCGCGGAGGAGGCGTCCAAGTCTGTGGTCGCGGCGTTCGGCGTGGCCGGTCGGCTGCCCGAGGAGGTCGCCGGACCCGCGATGCACACCGCGCGCGACGCATTCATGTCCTCGGTGCACGCAGGTTCGCTGGCCGCGGCCACCGCGACGGCGGGCGCGGCCGTGGTGGTCGCAGTGCTGATGCCGGGACGGCAGCGGTGATCGGCAATGTTAACCTCGCCCGGTCATGGTAATTGCCGATGAGGCGCCTTTGGAATGGCGAAAGGTGCTCTGAGCTGCGATAATTCGACTTGTCTAAGGTTGAATTGATCGAGTTACGGAGCACCTTTCTGGTGAGTGAGTCAATATCGTCGTATCCGCGGCTGGTTGTCGACGGGGACGGTTCGGGGGTGGTGTCGCAGGCCGGGGCGGTGCTGTTGCTGCGGACCGCTGAGAAGATCGGCCTGGTCAAGGGCCTGTCATTGGCATTGGCACCGTGGCGTAAACCTCTGGCCGTGCATGATCATCATGGATTTGGCGATCTCGCTCGCGGTCGGCGGGGACTGCGTGTCGGATCTGTCGTTACTGCGGGCCGAACCGGGTGTGTTCGGGCTGGTGGCCTCGGATCCGACGGTGTCACGGCTGGTGTCGGTGCTGGCCGCCGACGCACCGGAAGCGTTGGCCGCCATCGCTTCTGCTCGCGCCGACGCGCGAGCACGAGGGTGGGGACAGCCCGGTCAGCACGCCCCGGACCACGATATCGACCCCGAGCATCCGCTGATCATCGATCTCGACGCCACCCTGACCGACGTCCACTCGGAAAAAGAATGTGCCGCAACGACATTCAAGAAAGGTTTCGGGTTCCACCCGCTGTGGGCGTTCATCGACCACGGCACGACCGGCACCGGCGAGCCCGCCGCGGCGATGCTGCGACCAGGTAATTCCGGCTCCAACACCGCCGCCGACCACAAGTAGGTGCTCCACGAAGCCCTTGCGCGGTTGCCGTGGCAACCGTCGTGGCGGGTCGGTCGGAAAGTATTGGTGCGCACCGATTCCGGCGGCGGCACCCACGGGTTCCTCAGCTACTGCCACCGTCGCCGACTGCAGTACTCGATCGGATTCACCCTCACCGACGAGATCGTGCAGGCCCTCGACGCCTACCCGACGCCCGAGGACTGGACACCGGCCTACGACGCTGACGGCGAGGTCCGCGACGGCGCCTGGGTCATCGAGGCCACCGGCATCCTCGACCTCACCGGATGGCCACCGGGCATGCGGCTCACAGTCGGCAAGGAACGCCCGCATCCCGGTGCGCAGCTGCGGTCCACCGACCGCGACGGACTCAGGTTGACCGCGTTCGTCGCCAACACCACCAAAGGCCAGCTCCCGGACCTGGAACTACGCCACCGCCGCCGCGCCCGCTGCGAGGACCGCATCCGTGCCGCCAAGGACACGGGCCTGCGGAACCTACCGTTCCACGGCTACAACGCCAACCGCATCTGGCTCGCCCTCGTCGCGCTCGCCATGGATCTGACCGCATGGATGCAAACCCTCGCCCTGCACGACCACGACGCGCGCCCGCTGGGAACCGAAAACCTTACGGCTGCGGCTGTTCTCGATCCCCGCCCACCTGGCTGAAAAACACAATCCGAACCCGATCACGCCGGGCCGAAGGCCCGGCGTGATCGAGGCTAACCCATCGAGGCGAGTCATAGGATTCTGTTGTCAGCGTGGCGAGTTAAGGGGTGCACACCCTTATCAGTTCTGGGAGTGAGCTATCCGGCACACTCCTGGTAGTAGCCGGCCGGTAGGTGAGCACTTTCGCACCCTGGACTTCGAGTCCTGGAGAAAGACCGTGCCCCTGCCGGTAGGCCGGGAGAGTTGATCGCTGCTGGGATGTCGTGCCCGCCCGAATGGGCGTGAGCACTGCTTGATTAGGTCGCTGATGGTTCTCCTGCTGGCTGCTCGACGGTGATCGGCATTAGCAATTGGAGGATTGTTGCGACTGTTCGTAGGAGATGACTGGGCTGAAGACCACCACGACGTGGAGGTGATGGACACCGCCGGGCGCCGCCTGGCCAAAGCGCGCGTGCCCGAGGGCGTCGCCGGAATGGCGAGACTGCACGCGATCCTCGGCGGCCTGGTCGACGACGCCGACGAGGTCGAGGTCCTGGTCGGGATCGAGACCGACCGCGGTCCCTGGGTCGGGGCGCTGGTCGCCGCCGGATACACGGTACTGGCGGTGAATCCATTGCAGGCGGCCAGGTTTCGGGACCGGCTGGGAGTCTCGGGTGCCAAAAGCGACGCTGGTGACGCTCACGTGCTGGCGGATATGGTCCGCACCCATTCCCACGAATTGCGACCTGTCGCTGGGGATTCCGCGCGAGCCGAGGCCGTGAAGGTGGTGGCCCGTGCTCACAAGACGATGATCTGGGACCGAACTCGCCACACCCAGCGGTTGCGTCACGCTCTGCGTGACTACTTCCCCGCCGCGCTGGCCGCGTTCGACGACCTCGACGCCGCCGACACCCTGGAACTGCTCGCCAAAGCACCCACCCCAGCTGCGGCGGCCCGGCTCACGATCCCCCAGATCAGTGCCGCGTTGAAGCGGGCGCGCCGCCGCAACGTCGCCGACAAAGCCACCGCTATTGCGGCCGCACTGCGCAGCGAGCAGCTCGGCCAGCCCGAGGTCGTGGCGCAGGCCTACGCAGCCTCGGTCCAGGCGCTGCTGGCGGTCCTGACTGTCCTCAACACCCAGATCAAGACGTTGCAGGGGCAGGTCGAGGCGCATTTTGGGCAGCACCCGGCCGCTGAGATCATCGCGTCCCAGCCCGGTTTGGGACAGGTCCTCGGTGCCCGGGTGCTCGCAGAGTTCGGTGACGACCCCGACCGCTACCGCAGCGCCAAAGCCCGCAAGAACTACGCGGGCACCTCCCCGATCACCCGCGCGTCGGGCAAGAAGAAGGTCGCCCTGGCCCGGTTCGTACACAACGACCGGCTCATCGACGCCCTCACCACCCAGGCGCAATCCGCGCTGATGTGGTCCCGGGGCGCCCGCGACTACTACGACCGTCAGCGAGCCCGCGGTGTCGGTCACTACGCCGCGCTACGCCAGCTCGCCAACCGACTCGTCGGGATCCTGCACGGCTGCCTCAAAACCGGAACCCTCTACAACGAGACCACAGCCTGGCCCGACCCAGCTCAGCAGTCCGCTGCTTGACATTCAAGCTCCTGGGATGTCTTTGTCTAGGCCGCACACCCCGCACGCCCGCATACAGGGTGTGCGGCTCAGACAAAGGGTGTGCAGTTCCGGCGTGATCAGCTAGTACGGCGGCGGCCAGGCCTGTTCGCACACCTGCTTCTTCTTCCACATAGCTCGTGGCGTGCTGAGGAGTGTGCGAAGTCAGGGGCAGGTGTGCGAAGCCGAACCTGTCTGTCGCTTGGGTCAAATGGCCACTGCTGGAGATCGGTTAGTGGACCATCCAACTCTCCTCGCTATCTCGTGGAATCGCGAAATGACCGGCACCGCATGGATCGACGAGGTTGACCGCAGTCGTCGAAGCAGTCGAAGAGTCCGTCCTCAACGCCCTCATCGTCAACACCTCGATGACCGGCCGAGACAACCACCACTCACCGGCGCTCCCGCACGACCAACTGAAAACCCTGCTGGCAAACGGATTTCGGTGAGCCGGGAGCTCGACTGATCGAAACATGTTGCTAGCGCACGGAACCGTCGAGTTGGTCGAGCGTGGCGGTGGACGGGCGACGGGTGCGCTGTAGGGACTTTGCGACGTCTTCGGCGTCGCGGAGGGCGCGAACGGCGTTGTGCCAGGTCAGTTTTCCGAGGTCTGGTTCGGACCAGCCGCGAGTGAGGAGCTCGGCGATCAGGTTGGGGTAACCGGAGACGTCGGACAGGTCGGCGGGGAGGTAGTTGGTGCCGTCGTAGTCGCCGCCGAGACCGATGTGGTCGATGCCGACCACCTCGCGCATGTGGTCGAGGTGGTCGGCGACCGTCGCGGTGGTCACGTGTGGGCGGGGGTGGTCGGCCTGGAATGCTTGGCGGCAGGCGGTCGCCTCGGGTGAGCGGTCCAGGCGGTGGAAGCCGTGGGCGCGGCCGTTTTCGTCGGCTTCCTCGGCCCAGGCTTTGGCGGCGGGCAGCAGGAAGTAGCCGACGAAGGTGGCCATTGCTACGCCGCCGTTGGCGGGGAGGGTGGCCAGGACGTCGTCGGGGATGTTGCGCGGGTGGTCGCAGAGCGCGCGGGCACAGGAGTGCGTGAACAGCACGGGCGCTTCGGAAACGGCGATGGCTGCGCGCATGGTGTCGGTGGAGACGTGGGACAGGTCGACCAGCATGCCGACGCGGTTCATCTCCCGGACCACCTCCGTGCCGAACGCGGTCAGCCCGCCGGCCTTCGGCTCGTCGGTGGCCGAATCGGCCCACGGCACATTCTCGTTGTGGGTGAGGGTCATGTATCGCACGCCCAGTTGATGCAGGGCGCGCAGGGTCGCGAGTGAGGAGTTGATGCTGTGGCCGCCCTCAGCACCCATCAACGAGGCGATCCGGCCCGCGGCGCGGGCGGCCTCCATATCGTCGGCGGTACTCGCGAACTGCAGGCGATCCGGGAATCGCGCGATCAGCGTCCGAACGAAGTCGATCTGCTCGAGGGTGGCACTGATCGCGGCGTCACCTGCTAGGTGGCATGGCACGTATACCGACCAGAACTGCGCGCCGACGCCACCGGTGCGCAGGCGATCGAGATCGGTGTGTAGCAGCGCGCTTTGATCCATTGCCAGGTCGACGGCATCGAGGTCGTAACCGGCCTTGGTTCGCATGGCCGAGGGAAGATCGTTGTGGCCGTCCGCCACCGGGGTGTCGCGGAGGACGGCGTGCGCACGATCGAGAAAGGAAGTTGTCATAGCTCTGTCCTTACGCCGGGCTCGGCGGTAGTTCGGTTAGTTCGGCGAAACATATTGGGTCGAACGGCACTTCGGCCGACCGCGCCGGGGGCATACTGGTCGGCGTGCGGGTGGTGTCGGCGAGCGACGCGGGGCCGCGGGCCTTCCGGTTGCTGTGGGCCGGGATCCTGCTCAATCGACTGGGTATGCCGACTCCGCCGTTCGTGGTGCTGTACGCGAGTGTCACGCATCTGGGGAGCGTGGGGATCGTCGCCGTGGTGGCGGCGAGCGGGGTCGGGCAGACGGTGGCGTCGCTTGCCGGGGGTGTGCTCGCCGACCGATACGGGCCGCGAAAGACGATCGTGTATTCGCAAGCCGTCGGCATCCTCGCGTGCGCTGTGCTGCCAGGCGTCCGTGGCGTGGTGGCCGTGACCGCGCTGGTGCTGCTCAGTACCGCGTGCGCGTCCATGCCGCGGCCCGCGGCCAACGCGATGGTGCCCACCCTGATGGCGGCCGACGCGCAGATCACCGGTTACGGGCGGCTCTACTGGTCGCGCAACATCGGCAGCTCGCTGTCCCCGCTGGTCGCCGGTCCCTTGGTGCAGTTCTGGCCGCCCGGCATCTTCGTGCTCGGAGCGGTCACCTCGGCCCTGTTCACGTTGTTCGCCGCGGGTCTGCCGGAGGTGCCGGGTACCGGGAAAACGAATGGCGCGGGGCTCATTCACGGTATCCGCGCACCGTATGCCGATCCGGTCGTGGCGTGGTTCCTCGTGGCGACCCTGATCCTGTCCTGCCTCTACATGCAGAAGCAGGGTGCGCTGCCGCTGGACATGACCGCTCAGGGATTGACGCCGACGGAGTTGGGTCTGGTGCTGTCGCTCAGCGGGGTGCTGGTGGTGGTGCTCCAGCCGGTCATTACGCCCGCGGTGGCCCGGATGCCGTTCGGGCTTGCCGCCGCGTTGTCCGCCGCGTTCATCGCACTCGGCCTGGGGGCAACGGTTTTCGCGGACAACCCGGGGTGGTACGCGGTCACGGTGGCGGTGTGGACGGTGGGCGAGATCATGCAGGTGCCGCTGGCCGCGGATTTCATGGCCGCGCGCTCGCCCGTCGGCGAAATCGGTGCCTACCAAGGGGCTTACGGGTTCATGTGGAATCTCGGACTGGCCGCTGGCGCACCGGTCGGACAGCTGCTGTTCGCCTCGGCGGGGCGGACTGTGCTGTGGGCCGGTGTCGCGGCGGTGGGCCTGGTGGTCGCAGTGCTGCATCTGGCCGTGTTCAGGCGGTGAGGTCGCTGAGCGCGCCGAGCAGGCTGGCGGCCAGTGCCGTCGGGTCGCCGTCCTCCGGGCGAAGCACGACGTCCGCGCGCGGCGGTGGCTCGTAAACCTCGTCTACACCGGTGAAGCCGCTGATCTCACCGGCCCGCGCCTTGGCGTACATGCCTTTCGGGTCGCGGGCTTCGCAGACGTGCAGTGGCGTATCGACGAACACCTCGATGAACGGCAGACCGGCCGCTTCGTGCTGCGCGCGCACGCGATCTCGGTCGGCGCGATAGGGGCTGATCTGCGCGACGATCGCGACCACGCCCGCGTCGGCGAAGAGCCGCGCGACTTCCCCAGTGCGGCGGACATTTTCGGCCCTGGCGACGGCGCTGAAGCCGAGATCGGCGTTGAGCCCGTGGCGCAAGTTGTCGCCGTCGAGCACATACGCCGGTCTGCCGGAACGGACCAGCGCCTGCTCGAGGGCGACGGCGATGCTGGACTTCCCGGCTCCGGAAAGTCCGGTCAGCCATACCGTCGTGCCCGCGCCGGTCCGTTCCTCGCGCCGGACATCGCCTGCGTGCCAGACGACATTGCCCGCGGTGGCCGCGGGACCGATGATCATGCCTGCGGCGACGGTGTTGTTGGTGTGCTCGTCGACCAGGATGAAGCCGCCGGTGTCGCGGTTGTGGCGGTAGGCGTCGAACAGCAGTGGTGTCGAGGTATGCAGTCGGACGCGCCCGATCTCGTTGAGCGCCAACGAGGTAGCCGCTTGGTCTCGGTGCAGGGTGGTGATGTCGAGCCGATAGTCGATCCGCCGGATCCATGACCGCGTGCTCGCCGTGGTCTGCCGCAGCGTGTAGGTCCCGTTCTCGGACAGGGCCGATTCGTCCGACAGCCAGCAGACCATGGCGTCGAGGTCCTGCGCGATCTGCGGCCGGTTGCCGGAGCGGCAGAGCAGGTCGCCGCGTGCGACGTCGATCTCGTCGGCCAGCTGCAACACCACGGCCTGCTGCGTGAACGCCTCGTCCTGCGGGACCCCACCGGGACCGAAGATCGCCTCGATCCGGCTGGCCTTGCGCGACGGCAGCGCCAGCACTTCGTCGCCGCGCCGGAACACACCGCCGCGGATGGTGCCCGCGTATCCGCGGAAGTCGCCGGACTGCTGGCGCGAACGGATGACGTACTGCACCGGGAACCGGGCGTCGATCAGGTTCCGGTCCGACGCCAGATGGATCTCCTCGAGATGGTGCAGCAGCGAAGTGCCTTCGTACCAAGGCATTTCGAGGCTCGGCTGCACCACGTTGTCGCCGCGTAGCGCGGAGACGGGGACGAAGGTGAGGTCGTGGATGTCGAGCTTGGCGGCGAACCGGGTGAATTCGGCGCGGATCTCCTCGAACCGCGATTGCGACCAGTCGACCAGGTCCATCTTGTTGACGCACAGCACGAAATGCGGCACGCCGAGCAGGCTCGCGATGAAGGCGTGCCGGTGCGACTGCTCGGTCATGCCGTTGCGGGCGTCCACCAGGACCAGTGCCAGGTCGGCGGTGGATGCGCCGGTCACCATGTTGCGCGTGTACTGCACGTGGCCCGGTGTGTCGGCGAGAATGAACCGGCGCCGTGGCGTGGCGAAGTAGTGGTAGGCGACGTCGATGGTGATGCCCTGTTCGCGCTCGGCCCGCAGGCCGTCGGTGAGCAAGGCGAGATCGGGGACGTCCCGGCCGTGCGTGATGCCCTCTTGTTCCAGCGCGGCGAGCCGGTCGTCGAGGATTGCCTTGGAGTCGTAGAGCAGGCGACCGATGAGCGTCGATTTCCCATCGTCGACGCTGCCGACGGTGGCCAGGCGTAGCAGATCCGACATCAGAAGTAGCCCTCCTTCTTGCGATCTTCCATCCCGGTCTCGGAGATGCGATCGTCGGCGCGGGTAGCGCCGCGTTCGCTCAGCCTGCTCGTTTGCAGTTCGCTGAGCACTTCCTGCGGAGTCGCGGCCATCGACCGCACGCATCCGGTGCAGGTGGCGTCGCCGACCGTGCGGAACCGCACGGTGGCCTCGAACGGATCTTCGCCGGGAAGTAGCGGGAGGAACCGCGTGTGCGGCAACAACATTCCGTCCCGCTGGACCACCTGGCGCCGGTGGGCGTAATAGAGGTCGGGCAGCGGGACCTGTTCATCGCGGATGTAGCACCAGATGTCGTGCTCAGCCCAGTTGGACAGCGGGAAGACGCGAATGTGCTCGCCCGTGCGGCACTTGCCGTTGTAGAGATCCCAGACCTCGGGGCGCTGGTTGCGCGGCAGCCACTGGCCGGATTCGTCACGGAAGCTGAACACTCGCTCTTTCGCGCGCGCCTTCTCCTCGTCGCGTCTGGCGCCGCCGAACAGTGCGTCGAATCGATGCTCCGCGATTGCCCGGAGCAGCGTGACGGCCTGGAAACGATTGCGGCTCGCTCGCGGTCCGCTTTCCTCGGTGACCCGGCCTGCATCGATATCGTCCTGCACCCGCTCCACCAACAGTCGCACGCCGTAGCGGGCGACGATTTCGTCGCGGAATGTGAGCATCTCGTCGAAATTGTGTCCGGTGTCGATGTGCAGTATCGGAAACGGCGGCGGCGCGGGCCAGAACGCCTTCAACGCGACGTGCAGCATAACCATCGAGTCCTTGCCGCCGGAGAACAGCAGTGCCGGGCGGCGGAGTGTTGCTGCCACTTCGCGGAATATGTGTACCGCTTCGGCTTCCAGCCGTTGTGAATACGACACGTCGTACTTCAAGATCATTGATCCCCCTTGCGGATCTCCCGTATACGACCGGTGCGTGACACGAGATCATTAACGGCGTCGGACGCACAGCGGTGATGTCAAATGTTTTACCACGTGCGGCTGGAGTTAGGCACCCCATTTGTCCCCATTTGCCATGACGCCGTGATTGTGCTTCGTTTCAAACGGAATATTTCTTCCGCTTGTGCTTGTACACCTGCGGACCGGTCAGTGCGCCGGCGTGTTCCATGCGTGGAACAAGTTGCATACCAACACAATCGGGTGTACGCGTTCGGCGGCAGCGTGTGCAAGGCGCGCGACAAGTCGGCGGAGAAGTCAGGGTCGCGCCGTGAAACACCAGCTCTGCAAACCTTTTTGGCGAATAGTTGACCCGTGCCTCCATGATCAACACAGATGCTCTGGCCGCTGTCTTCATTGGTAACTTTAGTTCAGTTGCTGTCATGCCCCATTTTTCGGGGGCCCGGTGCGATTGTCGGTGTCACCCGTTCGTGATCGGTGGGTAGGTGCTGTAGAGCGATCCCGGCAATTGGTTTCAGTCGGTTGACATTTGGATGAATCGGAGGATGCTTGGATGAACGCGAGGTTAAGCGGCGGGAAAGTGATCATCGCCCTGACGATGATCATTTTCTCCTGTGCCTGATCGCCTTATAGGGGGATGTATCAGCGAACCTCACATCTGGGGTATGGAGGTGTGATGGAGAAAGTTCGTGCTCTGGAGAGCCTATTCGGACGTGACAGTCTCGATTTCTTAATGGGCGCACACGACGCGGTTTCTGCACAAATTGCACAGGACGCAGGCTTTCCGGGCGTTTGGGTTTCCGGTCTCGGTCTATCGGCGATCAATGGGTTGCGCGACTCCAATGAGTTGTCGTGGACCCAGGTCATGGAGCGCATCGAAATGCTCTCGGACCGAATTGCCGTGCCGGCGCTGGTGGACATGGATACCGGCTACGGCGACTTCAACAATGTGCGGCTTGCGGTGCGCAGATTGCAGCGGATCGGCGTCGGCGGCGCCTGCATCGAGGACAAGCTGTTCCCGAAGGCCAATTCCTTCCTCGCCGCCGGCCAGGTCCTGGCCGAGCCGGGCGAGTTCTGCGGTCGCTTGAAGGCGGCGAAGGATACGGCCGCCGACGTTTTCCTGGTCGCGCGCTGCGAGGCGCTGGTAGCCGGACAGTCACTGTCCGAGGCGATCGACCGTTGCGGGCTGTACGCCGAGTCCGGCGCCGACGCAGTGCTGATCCACTCGAAGAAGACTGTCCCCGACGAGATCCTCGCCTTCATGGCGGAATGGGACTCCCGGGTGCCGGTCGCTATCGTGCCGACGAAGTACTCCCACGTCGAGGCGGCGGTGTTCGAAGAGGCGGGGGTATCCGTCGCTATCTGGGCGAATCAGAGCCTGCGCGCGGCGATCATCGCCATGCAGCGGCTGTGCGGAGATCTGGCGGAGCAGCGAACCATGCGGGGGCTGGAGGACGGCATCGCCGACCTGTCCCGGGTGTTCGAGCTGGCGAACAACGCGGAACTCGATCAAGCCAAGGCGCAGTACAGCCGCTACGTTCCGCCGGGCCGAGAAGCCGTGGCGAGCAACGGATCCCTGAGCCGGGCCGAGGAAACGGTGGAGGACGTTATCCGTCTGCGCCGAGCCTGGACGGCCGTGCAACCGCTGACCGAGAACGCCGAGGCGAACCTGCTCGACCATGCGCGTGCCACGGTGCCGTTCTACCGAGGCGTTGGCGCACAGAAGCTTTCGGAGCTGCCGATCGTCGATCGCCGGGCCTACGACCACGGCGTCACCGACTTCACTTCGGGTGCGCCGACCGGGGAGAATCACCTGACCTCCAGCGGTACCACCGGCAACCCGCTCACGGTCGCCGTGGACGACGCGTCCTGGTACGCCGTCAACTACCACTTCTTCACGCAGATCTGCGAGCTGGCCGGATTGCCGCCGGATGGTTTCACCGCGGGCGAGCTCGCGGTGCTGTTCGTCAGCAACAAGCCGGGCCGCGACAACTTCGTCCGACCGCTGCCCGCCCTGAATTACGGTCTCTACGCCCGAATTCAGCTGGACCTCTCGGCCAAGGCGGCGCAGACCTTCACCCGACTGCCCGCGCAAATCCTGTACGGCAAAGCGACCTATCTGCTCGATCTGCGGGCCGCGCTGCTCGCACAGGGTATCGCGAGTCCGCCCTGGTCGCCGCGGCTGGTGCTGGTCAGCGGCGAACCGCTGCACACCGACGACCGGGCCCGGCTCACCGAGTACTACGGCGCGCCGGTGGTGGACGCGTTGGCGTCCACCGAGGGCGGGCTGATCGCGGCGACTCGGCCGGGCGAGGACAGCTATCAGGTGTTCGCGCCGAACGTGCGGCTCGAGGTACTGACCGATGACGGCGCCGTGCGCGACGCGGGCGTCGGTGAACTGGTGCTGACCAATCTGATCTACCGTGACACCGTTTTCCTGCGCTACCGCACCGGCGACCGGGCCGAACTCGAGACCGACGCCGACGGCAGTCAGCGGCTGCTGCGCCTGTGGGGGCGTGAACCGCGAACCCTGCGCTTCGGTTCCCGTCGGCTGAAAACGCAGGAGCTGACCGAGCGGTTCGGCTCGCTGCCCGGCATGGGCGACTTCCAGATCGTCTCCAGAATGGACGGAGCGCTGCTGCGCTGGATGCCGGACGCCGGATGGCCGGAACCGGAAGCCTTGCGCCGCAGCCTGCGTGCCGCCGTCGACGAGCTGCTGCCGGATCAGGAAGTGGAGTTCGAGTTGTGCTCGCGGATCACTCCGCCGGGTGGCAAGAAGCGGAGATTCCGGTGACGGTGGATCTCACCTGGACCGGCAGTCAGTTCCTCGACCCGGTCGCGCACACCGCGGAGATCGTGGCGGCGCTGGGCACGGTCGATCTGACGACAAAGGACGAGACCTGGTGTACGTCCGTGGCCGCGGCCTGCGCGCGATACTTCGGATTGCCTGCCGGTTCGGTCCGAGTAGCGGCCGGTGCCACGCAGCTGATCGATGTCTTGTTGCGCAAGCACTATCGCGGACTGGTGGTCGACGTCGCGCCCGGATTCCACCTGACCGCAACGATATGCGCGCAGGAGGGCTGGCAGCGCGTGGCGGTTCCGGTGCGCGAACCCGAGGAACTGCTCCCCGCGCTCGAGCCCTACCTGGACCGGCCGGAGGCGGTGATATCCCTTTCGTCGCCACGGAATCCGCTGGGCTACCAGTTCCCGCCCGACGCGATCACGACACTGCTCGAGCGGGCACAGGGAGTCGTCGTGCTCGACGAGGTGTACGCGGACTTCGCCGACTTCTCGGCACTGAGCCTGGTCCCGCAGTATCCGAATCTATATGTGGTGCGGACGTTCTCGAAGGCCTGGGGTCTGGCGAATCTGCGGATCGGGTTCGCCGCCTCCGCCGCGTTCGAAGAGGGCGCGTCCATCCCGCTGATTCCGAACGCGGTGTCCGGGATCGCGCAGCGCGCGGCAAGTCACCTGCTCGCGCACCCGGAACGTGTCGTCGAAAGTATCGAGGCCGCAAGGAAATCCCGCGATCGGATGATCACCGCGCTGGGGGAGATCCCGAATCTGCGCGTGTGGCCGTCACAGTCGAACTACCTGTGCATGGAGACGCCGCTGGCCGGCAAGGCGGCGGCCTGCCTCGCCGAGATCGGCTACCCGGTCCGGCTGCTGCACGACCTCTCCGCTTACCCCACCGATTTCCCGGTCGGTATCCGACTGACCGTGCCGCGCCCGCCGCATCTCGACACGGTGCTCGACGTGGTTGCGGCAGTACATGATCGGGCGGTCACACGATGAGCGCGGGGGAGTTGAACGGCCCGCCGACCATGAGTGCGGACGGGCGTCGGATCGCATGGTTGTCGAGCGGTGACGCGACGCCGCGGCTGGTGCTGTTCGACGTCGCGCGCCGCCGCATCGAGTCTCGCATCACCGGTACGCCGGACCGCGTGCGCGCGTTCAGCTGGACCCACCTGCCCGGCACCGGGCTGGCCCTGGCGGACGCCACGGGCAGCGAAGAGTGGTCGCTGCACCGGCTACAAGACGGGGAATGGACTGTGGCGGCACAGGATTCGGGCGCGCAGCTGCGAATCGCGGGGCTCAGTCCCCGGCGCCCGGCGGAGGTTCTCATCGCGACCAACGCGAGAGACCCGGAGCATCACGACTACGACGTCCTCGACCTGCGCACCGGCGAACGCACTCGCGTACTGCGCAATACGGGATTCGCGGCGTGCTACTTCGATGCCGACTTCCGGCCGCGCCTGATCGAGACGGTGAACCCGGACGGATCACGCGACGTCTGGCACGACCGAGCGGCCAGGCAGCTGTTCCTGCACGTACCGCACGAGGCCGCGTTGGTCACCCGGTTCAGCCACTTCTCCGCCGACGGCGAACTCGCGTATTTCGTGCTGCCCGAGGGTGATACGGGAACGTGCCTCGTCGCGTTGCGCTGCGAAGAGGGTGAGCAGGCGTCGGAAGAGAAGACCCTGTTTTCCGTCGAGCGTGCCGACATCGCCCGGGTGCTGGCGGATTCGGCGTCCGGGCGACCGGAGTACCTCGAGGTGGAACGGTTCCGGCGGCGCATGGTCGCGCTCGAGCCGACGCTGGAAGAGCCGCTGCGCGCGCTGCGGCGTCGGCTCGTCGCGCAGCCGCTGATCCTGGAACGACAGCTCGGCGACCGCTACTGGCTCGTTGCCAAGCACCAGACCGACTCGGACGCAAAGTATTTCGGCTACGAGCCCGCCAGGGACGAGCTGTGGCCGATATCGCACGCGCGACCGGCCCGGCGTCCCTCATCGATCTTCTGCCGCGTGGCCGACGTGCCGATGCGGACGGGGGAACGAGCGGTCACCTATCTGGCCGGACCCCGCGAGCACGATCGGGCGAAACCCGCCGTGCTGCTCGTCCATGGTGGACCTTGGCGGCGCACCGGCCTGGAGTTCGAACTTCGCCGGGCGTGGCTGGCCGAGCAGGGATACTTCGTGCTGGAGCCGAACTTTCGCGGCTCGATCGGCTTTGGTGCCCGCTGGGTGAACGCCGCCGATCGGCAGTGGGGCGCGACCATGCAGGACGACCTGGAAGACACCCTGGACTGGGCGATTCGGCGTGGCTACGTCGATCCCGAGCGCATCGCGCTGGTCGGCGGCAGCTACGGCGGCTACGCCGTGCTCCAGCTCGCCGCCACCTCTGCCCGGGCGTTCAGCTGTGTCGTCGCTACATCGCCGCTCACCGATCTGGTGGACTTCGTCGCGAACCTGCCCGCACCGTGGCGCACGGCGGCGCCGATGGTCCGCCGCCGCATCGGCGATCCGGCAATCAGCGACCAGCGACGGCAACTGACACAGCGGTCGCCGGTGAATAACGCTGCGACGCTGGGTTGTCCGGTGCTACTAGTACACGGCGCCAACGACGCGCGGGTGCCGGTCGAGATGTCGAGCCGGATGTTCCTGGCGCTGGCCCGGGCCGGTGGGGACGCGACGCTGGCGCTCTTTCCGGATGAGGGACACGAAATCGTCGGCGCCGATAATCAGCGCGCCAAGGACGAGTTGATCGCAGGCTTCCTCGCCCGGCAGCTACGAGGCGCGGACGAACCCCCCGACCCGCAGGGGTCGTCGAGCATGCGGTTGCTTCGCTCGCCGAATGCCCTGGCCACCCGCGACATGCAGGAGGTGCCATGCTGAACCCCGGCTGGTTCCTGAACGAACTCGACCACCACCGGATCGGCTGCATCACCGGCGTGCCGTGCTCCTACATCTCGGGCCTGTATTCGATGCTCGAAGACGGGACGCGACCCTACTTTCCGGCGACCTCCGAGGGCGAGGCGGTGGCGATGGCGGCGGGCGCCTGGCTGGCCGGCTCGCGCGGCCTGGTGCTCGCGCAGAACTCGGGTCTCGGCAATATGGTCAATCCGCTGAGCTCGCTCACCCAACCGTTCGAGATCCCGGTGATCCTCGGCGTCTCGCGCCGTGGTTGGCCAGCGGGAACCGACGAACCGCAGCACGCGCTCATGGGGCAGATCACCCCGGACCTGTTGCGGCTGTTGGATATTCAAACCGACAACCTCGCCGCCGACCCGGCCACCGCAGCGCGGCAGCTGGCCTATGCGGCCGATCGGTGTGACGAACGGCTTTCGACGGCATTCGTTTTGGAAAAAGGCGTTATGGACAACGCGGTGCCGTCCTGCGAAGTCGTTGAGCCCGAACCACTTCCGCGCGCTACCGTGCGAGTACTGCGCGGCGGACCGCGGCCGACCCGGGCTCAGGTGCTCGATAGCTGGCTTGCACTGGGCATCTCGCGTCCGACCGTCGCAACGACCGGCTACACGTCGCGGGAGTTGTACGGCCTCGACGACCGGGACAACCACTTCTATCTCGTGGGTTCGATGGGCTGTGCTTCCGCGCTCGGCGCCGGGCTCGCCATCACCGGGTTGCCGGTGACCGTGCTCGACGGTGACGGTGCGCTGCTGATGCGGATGGGCTCCCTAGCAACCCTGGCCCGGCACGTCCGCACGCCGTTCCTGCACGTGGTGCTGGACAACGGCCGCCACGAATCCACCGGCGGTCAGCGCACCAACAGTGGCGGCGTCGACTTCGCCGCGGCAGCGCTGGCCTGCGGCTACCGGGCGGCCTGGCGCTGCGACGGGCGCGAAGCCGTGGCCGCCGCGTTGCGGGAAGCCGTTGCGTACCAGGACGGTTGCGTGCTCGTGCACTGCCTCGTCCGCCCCGGCGTCGAGTCGAAGCCGCCCCGGCCGAAGGACCGGCTGCCCGATCTCGCACTCCGGTTCCGTAATCACGTCACCGACCATTTCGCCACTCGCTTGCGACTGCTTGCAGGTCGCTCGAAAGAACCGGCCGAAGGAGGCTCAGATGGCTATTCGATTCGTCCGTAGCAACGCATTACTTCTCCTGGTACCCAAAACCGGGAGCACCTGGATCCGGTCGAAGCTCGGCGAGCTCGGGATCGAGGTGGAATACATCGGCGATCCCGCGATGCGCGACCACGACCTGCTCGCGTCCTACGACCGTGCGCAGTACTCCTGCGTCGGCGCATTCGTCCGCAGCCCGATCGAGTGGTATCGCTCGTATTGGGCCTACCGGATGGAGAAGGGCTGGCGGCCGGTGTATCCGCTGGACGAGCACTGCGCCAGCGACGACTTCGAAACCTTTGTGCGCAAGGCCGTTTCCGTGCTCCCCGGTGCGCTCGGCAATATCTACCGGTCCTACATCGGTCCGCCGGACGACGAGATCGACTTCATCGGACACCAGGAACGACTGGCGGACGACTTCGCGAAGTTCCTGCGCACCATCGGCGAGGACTTCGACGAATCCGTGCTGCGGAGCGGCCCCGTCGTCAACGCCACGTCGACCCGGCCGGACTATCCGGAGGAGCTCGCGGAGCTCATCACGCTCTCCGAATGGGAGACGATGGAGCGATTCGGCTATCTGCCGGACCGGCCGGACCCGATCGGGCTCGCCGAGATGCGCGCGCGGTTCCCCGAGCATGCCGACGACTACCGGTTACTCGCGCTGTGGACCGAGCAGACCCACTGGCAACCGGATGACGTCAAACGCAACGCTGGCAGACCGGTTGCGGCGGGCACCCGGCATGCCCGCGCGCACAGCAACTTCGCGCTGTCCGCGCTGCACAAGCACGCCGACGCGGACTACGCCGAGAAGCGGTACCGGCGCGCGCTGGAACTCGATCCGCGGCACCCGCGGACG
The DNA here is from genome assembly GCF_050955855.1 of Nocardia sp. CA-128927. NCBI lineage: Bacteria > Bacillati > Actinomycetota > Actinomycetes > Mycobacteriales > Nocardiaceae > Nocardia > Nocardia sp. CA-128927. The sequence goes on from NZ_CP192087.1 coordinate 4,350,356, forward strand.
CTGTGCAACTACGCGCAGCTCGTCTGGCGGCAGCGCAACGACCCGGACGAGGCGCGCCGACTGATGTTGCGCGCGCTGGCCGGACGTCCGAATCACCCCTACACGCTGGGCAGGCTGGCTCGGCTCACCGATCGCGAGCTCGGCGACGCCGCCCTGGCGGAAGTGCTCTACCGGCAGAGTCTGGCCGGTAACGCCGCGCAGGAGGAGGTGGCCGTCGAACTCGCCGATCTGCTACTCCGCCAAGGACATTCGGACGCGGCCGCGAGCCTGTTGACCGAGCGCGCCGAACGCCCCGACGCCGGTGAACTGACCCGCGTCGCGCTGGCCACCATGTTGCTGCACGCACGAAAGGAACGCGAAAATGCTTGAACAATCGGCCCCTGAGATTTCCAGTGAGACCATCCTGGGCGCAAGCGTGCCCGCGGCCGGTAAGACCGTCGCCGATGTCGTTGCCGCCGCGCGCGCGGTGTTGGATCAACGCGGCGTCTGCCTGGTCCGCGGCTTTCCCACCGAGCCGGGCAAGTACCTCGAGTTCCTGCGCGGTTTCGGCAAGCCTCTGGACAACTACGCCTCGCGCAGCGAACTGGCCGACGACGATCCACATCCCCAGATCAATCGCGTCAAGTACAAGCCGCCGGGTCAGTACACGCGCAAGTCCGTGCACTATCAGGAGGGGGAGTTGCGCCCGCACTCGGCGCGTTCCTGGCGCACCCCGCGGCCCGCGTGTTTCGCGATGCTGATGGTCGACCCCGGCTGGCGGGACACTCCCGAGGGCCAGCGCGGCGAGTCACTGGTGCTGAGCTGGCGGCACCTGTTCGCCCGTCTCGCCGCGCGTGACGGCGAGACGTTCACCCGGCACTTCGAACGGCTCACCACGACGCCGATTCAATTCGCGGCCAACAACGTTCGCGAGGAGTACACGGATATCCCGCTGTGCTACCCGCTGCCCGACGCCGCCGATGCCTACGACGTCGGTGTCCGGCTCAAGCAGGACATCACGGAGAAACTTCCCGACCTCAAAGGGGAGATCGACGATTTCGACGCCTACACCGAAGCCGTCGACTACCTGGTGACCAACGCGGCCGATCCCGCCTTCCAAGCGGTTTTCCCGATGGACTCGGGCGATCTGCTGCTGATCGACAACAACCGGATGGCGCACGGTCGCCGCAACATCGTCGGCATGCGGGATGACGCGATCAACCCCCGCGAGCTGTGGAGTGTGACCGTCGAATGAATGGAGAAAAGGCAATGACCGATCAGACACCCGCCCCGGAAGACCTCGCGACCGCGTGCGCGCGACTACAGGGCGAGCTCGATGCCATGCTCGGCAAACGCGACGCCGACGAGGCGGTCGGCTCGCTCGACCACGCGGTGGCCTCGCTCAAAGGTGTTGAGCAGCGCAATGTCTCGTCCGTCCAACTGGTCGCGCTGGACTAGTGCCGGTATGAACCCCTTGCGACCGAAGGTAGCCGGCGAATCCGTCAAGCTGATCTGCTCGTGCGTGCGCAACGCATCGGCACTGCTGGACGGCCGGGAGAAGCTGGTCCCGGTGAACAACGAGCCGCGCGATGGCGATCTCGTCCTGGTGCGCTGTCTGGACGGTAAAGGCGCCTACGACCATGTCGAGGACGAAACCGGGGCGGCCGTGCGCATCTATCCCGGCGACGTGTTCGTCGCGCTGCTCGGCACCCGCCGCTCCGGCACGAATCTGGTCGGCGAGGTCCCGGACCGGCCGCTGGCCACCGGCGACCCGCTCGACCTCGTCGCGCAGGGCGGGCTGGTCGCCACCTGCGTCGCGGTGCCCGCGTACTACGGTTCGCGGGCAATGCCGGTGGAGGTCGTCGGCTTTCCCGGCAACGGCCGCATCGTGAATATCGCTGACGCGCCGGTGATTCCGATCGCCGACATCGCGCCGGAGCCCACGGACACGCCGGTGCTTTTCGTCTGCGGCACGTCCGCCGAGGTGGGCAAGACGACCCTGGTCTGCAACCTCGGGATCGCCGCGAAACGGTGTCGCCCGAACATGCGCATCGCCGCGATCAAGGCGTGCGGCACCGGCCGGGCGCGCGACCGCCTGCATTACCGCGACGCGAACTACGACGTGGTCACCGATTTCGTGGACGCGGGCATGCCCTCGACCTATGACGTCGACGTCGAACGGTTTCGGGCGATGCTACGCACCTTGATCCGGCACTGTGCCGACCGCGCCGACCTCGTCGTGGTCGAGATCGGCGGCGACCTGCTCGAGGCCAGGGCACCCGAGGCGCTGGAGATCATGGTCGAGCTGCAAGCGTCGTGCGTGCTGGTGACCAATGACGCGATGGGCGCGTGTGACGGGTTGCGGCGGCTCGACGCGCTCGGCAGCCCGCCGCTGCGGATCGGCAGCCTCAAGCAGAACTCGCGCTCACTCGCCGACCGGCTCGGCGTGCCGCTCGAGACGATCCTCGAAATGGGCGACCCGGCAGCGTCTGAACGCTTGGTGGAGTTGGTGATATGAGCACTGAAGTATTGGCCATCCGCGAGGACGGGCCGCGGATCGGCGGTAAGCGGCCGGTCTGTGCCTCCGCGATCGAAGTGCGCTACCCGCATACCGGGGAGGTGATCGGACTCGTCGGGCGGGCAAGCGCCGATGATGTCCGGCAGGCACTGGATTTCGCCGAGGGATTCCGGTCCTCGCTCAGTCGGTATGAGCGACATCGGATTCTGGTGCGCGCACGGGAACTGATCGAGGCGCGGGCCGACGAGTGGGCGCGGCTGATCACGCTGGAATCCGGTCTGTGCCTGCGGGATACCCGGCACGAGGTCCGCCGCACCTGCGATGTCCTGCAGTGCGCGGCGAATCAGGTGCTCGTCGAGCATGGCGGCGTCTATCCGGGCGACGTGACCGAAAGCGGCAGCGCACGAAAGATTGTCACCCTCACCGAACCGCTGCTCGGGGTGATCTGCGCGATCACGCCGTTCAACCATCCGCTGAACCAGGTGGCGCACAAGGTCGTTCCGGCCGTCGCGATCGGCAACCGGGTGGTGCTCAAACCGTCGGAGAAGACGCCGCTTTCGGCGTTGATGTTCGCCGACACACTCTACGAAGCCGGGCTGCCGCCGGAAATGCTCCAGGTGGTCACCGGCGATCCGGCCGAACTCGGTGCGGCGCTACTGGACGATCCTCGGGTGAGCATGATCGCGTTCACCGGCAGCAGCACGGTCGGCAAGCGCATCGCCGACCGGGCCGGATACCGCCGGGTGATCCTCGAACTCGGCGGGATCGATCCGGCCATCGTCTGCGACGACACCGATCTGGCGGCGGCGGCCGAACTCGTTGCCCGTGGCGCGTACGGCAATTCGGGCCAGCGCTGCACCGCGATCAAGCGGGTGCTGGTCCAGAACGCCGTCGCGGCGGAGTTCACGGCGCTGCTCGTGGCGCAGACCCGGAAATGGCGAACCGGCGATCCGCTGGATTCGGCGACCGACATCGGCACGGTTATCGACGAGGGTTCGGCCAGGCGTATCGAAGATGCCGTGCACGCGGCGGTCCGTGCTGGTGCCGAGATCGCCTGCGGCGGAGTACGTGTCGGCGCGCACTATGCGCCGACCGTCGTCGAGCGGGTGACGCCGGAGATGGCGCTGGTGACCGAGGAGGTGTTCGGTCCGGTGGCACCGATAGTGCGGTTCGCGGATGACGCCGAGGCCATCCGGATCGCCAACTCCAGCCGGTACGCGCTGTCGGCCAGTGTGCTCACCCGCGACCTGACTCGTGCGTTCGGCTTCGTCACTGGGCTGCATGCCGGGAACGTCAATATCGCGGAAGTCCCTGGCTACCGGCTGGAGTCGATGCCGTTCGGTGGGCTCAAGGATTCGGGGCTCGGAGACAAAGAAGGGGTCGTCGAGGCAATGCGGAACTACACGACCGTCAAGACCTGCTCGCTCCCATGGTGAGTGCGGCATGAGAATCCTTGTCCTGCACGAGAGCAAGTTCGAGCGCATGGGTTACGAGCGGGCGTTCGATCACGGCGAGCACGACGTCGTCTACGCGGGCAATGCCGATCGACTCGGCAACATCCCGGCCCGTATTCGTTGCGGCAAGCTCGAATTGGCGCCCGGTCTGCCGGTTGTCGATCAGCTCCGGCCGTGGCTGCGGGAGCAGTCGCCGTTCGACCGGATCTTCGCCCGGCGCGAGCTGTTGATCATGCCGGCCGCCGAGTTGCGCGAGGAGTTCGGCATTCCCGGCATGCGGCCCGCGACGGCGCTGCGCTTCCGGGACAAGGTCGTCATGAAGGAAGTCCTTGCCAGAGAAGGGATTCGGGTGCCGCGGTGGTTCCCGGTCGCCGCGATGCCGGAGCAGAGTCCGTGGTCCGGCAAGGTGGTCGTCAAGCCGCGGGACGCGAATGCCAGCCGGGGGATCTTCGTCTGCGACGACTACGCCGGTGCTCGCGAGCTGATCGCCGAGCGTAGCCGGGAGCCCGGGTTCGTCGAGCGGTACGAGATCGAGGAGTATCTCGACGGCCCGGTCTGCGCCATCGACGGTTTCCTGTTCCGGGGCGAGCCGGTGGCCGTGCAGGTCGCCCGATACGTCGGAACCTGCCTGGACTACGAGGACGGGCGGCCCTCCGGGACAGTCCAATACGACGCGCCGGACCTCGAGAAGTGGGCCTGCGAGTGCGTGCGCGCGCTCGGGGGTGAGACCGTGACGTTCCACCTCGAGGCGATCATGACCGCGGACGGCCCCGCGTTCCTGGAGGTCGCCGCGCGCGGCGGCGGTGGGCATCTCGGCGAGATGCTGTTTCGGCGTAGCGGTGTTCATCTGCACACCGTCGATATGGCCACGGATGTGCGCGGCGAGCTGGCGACCGATCTGATCGCCGAACCCGCGCCTGAGCTCTACTACGGTGACTTCCTCTTTCCCGGGCACGTCTATGCGGGGGCGCCGGTCTCGGTCACGGTGCCATCGGAACTGCTTGCCGATCCCGTGTTGGTGACGCACCGGATTCATCCGGAAGGCGCACCGACGACGACCGATCCTGGCTACGAGCCTGAGCATCTCGCCTTCGCAGGCATGATCGCCGGGCCCGACCCCGATGAGTTGGAGAGTTGGCTGACGCGGTTGTTCGCCAGTATCACCGTGGTGCCGCGATGATCGGGCACTTCCTGCTGATCGGCGGGGCTCGGGATGTCACGCCGGCTTTGCGGAGTCGGCTGGCCGAGTTGCGGATCACCGTCATGGTCGCGGTGCCTCGGCTGCACAGAATTCGCCATTCCGGTGCGTGCGCCCGGGTCATCGCGCTCGATGACTCAGCATCGACCGGCGAATGGGTCGCGCTCGCACGCAGCGTGCACGAGCTCGAGCCGATTCACGCGGTCGGCGCGTTCGGTGAGTACGACCAGCATCGGGCGGCGGCGATCGCGGGCGCGTTGGGCCTGCCCTTCCACGCTCCGGACGTCATCGCCCGGGTATACGACAAAACGCTGATGCGGCAACAACTTCGGGCGTGCGGGATCGATGACACACCGGCGGCGGCGGTCGATACTGCGCAGGATCTGAAGCACTTCGCCGACGAGTACGGGTTGCCGCTGATCCTCAAGCCGCGCAGCGGTTCCGGCAGCGAGCACATCGTCCGAATCTCGACCGCGGCTGAGCTCCACGCCGCACTGTCGGAGGTGGACGGTGACCTGTTGGTCGAGCGGTATCTCGACGGCGACGAGATCAGCGTGGAGGCGTTCTCGGAACGCGGTTCGCATCGGATCCTCGGGATCACACGCAAGATCAAGGACGCCAACTTCGTGGAAATCGGGCACGTGGTCCGCGAGGCGACGGCCGCCGACGCACCGGTGGCCGCCTATGTGCGCTCGGTTCTGGACGCACTCGGTATCGCCTTCGGGCCGACACACACGGAGCTGATCCGCACGGTGGATGGGCCGCGGATCGTGGAGACACACACCCGTGCGGGCGGTGACCAGATCCCGCAGTTGCTGCACGCGGCGGCGGGAATCGATCTGGTCGAGCTGGCGGTGCGGCAGTCGCTGGGCGAGCGGATGCTGCCGGTAGTCGACGCGCTGCTGGCCGAACCCGGTCGCGCATCGCGGGCCGGTGCCATTCGGTATCGGGTCCCGCCTGCGTCCGGTCGCCTGCTCCGCGTGGACCATGTCGATGAAGCCATCGCGGTTGCGTGCGTGAGCGGTTGCACGGTCCTCAAGGAACCCGGTGCGCGGCTGGTGGTGCCGATGCGCGACTCGGACGACCGGGTCGCGTACTGCACTTCGGTCGCCGATGATGTCGAATCCGCCAGTGCCGCAGCGGAACAGGCGGTACAGCAGCTGGAAGTCGTGATGGCGTCGTGACCCGCGCGCAGGCGATGCGAAAGGTAGTCCTGCCACCGGTCGGCGCCGGTCGGATCGCCGGTTCTGCTTTGGCAGACGCGGTCGGTACGGGTGTGTTCGCCTCCGGTGCCGCAGTGTATTTCAGTCAGCGGCTCGGGTTGAGTATCGCCGTCATCGCCGGTGGTCTGGCGGTCGCGGGCGCGGTGGCGCTTGCCGCCGTGACTCCGCTCGGCATGCTGTCCGATCGGTTCGGCTATCAGCGTATTCTGCGGGTCACACATTTCGCCCACGCGTTGCTCTATCCGATGTTTCTCTTCGTCGGCACCGTGGCCGAATTCATCGTGTTGATCACGCTGGTGACCGTGCTGGACCGGCTGGCCTCGCCCGCGTTCCAGGCGATGGTGGGTGCCACGGTCGGGACCGAAAAACGCAGCGAGACAATGGGTTATGTGCGCGCGGTGCGCAATGGCGGGTTCGCGGTCGGTGGATTGATAACCAGCACGGCGATCGCGATCGGCACCACGACGGCCTACAACGTGCTGCCGATCGGCAACGCGGTTTCCTTCGCGCTGGCCGGAATCCTGTTGTCCGGCATACCCAATGCCTGCGCGCCGCGGACCCGCAGCGATGATCCGCCGCACCGCCGGGTCCGGCCGCGCTACCTCGCTCTCGCCTCGCTCAATGTCGTCATGCTGATGCACGACAGCATTCTTCAGCTGGCCCTGCCGTTGTACGTGCTCAACCAAACTCAGCTTCCCGCGGCCGTGCTGCCGCCGTTGTACGTGTTGAACACCGTGCTGGTGGTGGTGCTGCAGCGCAGGTTGAGCCGGTGGGCGGCCACCATCCAAGGCGCGGCCCGCGCGGAGCAGGTGGCCGGGGTGCTGTTGGCCGTGACGTGCGCCTGTTTCGCGGCGGGCGCTGTGCTGCCACCTGTCGCCGGGGTCGGCGCCCTCGTCGTCGGCGTGATCGCGTTGACCGTGGGGGAGTCGTTACAGGTCGCCGGGGCCTGGGAGCTGTCCTACGAGCACGCGCCGAGCAGCGAGCGCGGTGCACACCTCGCGGTGTTCAGTATCGGTGTGGGCGTGCAGCATTCGGTTGGTCCGGGCATCGTGTCGCTGCTCGCGGTCTGGGGGGCTGTGGCGTGGTTCCCGTTCGCTGCCGCCTTCATCGTCGCGGGTACGGCGACTCGGCGGATCGCGAGCGAGCCCTGGCCGCCCGTGGACCACAAGCTGGCGGCCTTGCCGCCGGAGGCCACTCGACTCCATTGAATTCGAGCCAAACTTAACGGGGCAAGGAGCGTCTAATGTCACTTTCCCGGGACGAGTTCGCCAGTTTGCTGGTCGCGCTCGCCATCATCCTCATCGCCGCTCATGTCGGCGCGCAGATCTGTGCCAGGCTGCGTCAACCTCCGGTCATCGGCGAGATCCTGGGTGGCCTGTTCTTAGGGCCGACGGTGTTCGGGCAGCTGGCGCCCGGCGTGGCAGGCGAGCTGTTTCCGGCCACCGGCGTCGTCCACTCCGGGTTGCAGGTGCTCAACGAATTCGGACTGCTACTGCTGATGTTCCTGGCCGGGCGCGAGGTCATGACCTATCGCAACCCGGGTCGGCAGCGGACGGTTGCCGCGTTGGCCGCGGCCGGGTTGGTCATCCCGATGGTGCTCGGCCTCGCGGTGGCCCTCGCGCTCGATCACGACGACTATTCGGGCCCGCACGGGACGAAGGCCACCTTCGCGCTCATCTTCGGAATAGCGTTCGCCGTCACCAGCATTCCGGTCATTTCGCGCATCATGCTCGATCTGGGTTTGCTCAATACCAGTTTCGCCAGGATCGTGCTGGCGGTGGCGTTGCTCGAGGACGTCGTGCTGTACGTGGCGCTCGCCGTGACATTCGGTCTTGTTCAGACGAAGAACGGTCAAACGTTCGGGCTCATTTCATTACTCGGGCTGGACGGCACCGCCGCGATCACGTATCAGGTGATCGTCAGCCTGGTGTTCATCGCCGCCGTGCTGCTCGTCGGTAAGCAGCTGTTCAACCGGCTGGCCACGAGCAGGGTGAACCTGGTGGAAAGGGCCAGTCCCGTCGCGTTCCGGCTGGTGTTCGCCCTCGTGCTGGTCCTGGCCTGCATCTTCCTCGGGATCAACGCCATCTTCGGCGCATTGCTGGCCGGGATCGCCTCCGCCGACATCGCCACGCCGCCGGACCGGCGAGAGGTCGAGCCCGCACTCAGCGTGAGCGCGGGCGACACCATCAAACAGTTCTCCCTCGCGTTCTTCATCCCCATCTACTTCGCCGGCGTCGGAATGCAACTCGACCTGGCCCGCAACTTCGACATCACCTTCTTCGCCGCCTTCTTCCTGACCGCGACGGCGGTGAAAGGCGTCAGCGTATGGGCCGCCGCCCGCGCGGTCGGCGAATCCAACCGCGACGCAAAGAATTTCGCGGTCGCCTTGAACGCCCGCGGCGGCCCCGGGATCGTCCTGGCAACCGTCACACTGTCCGCAGGCCTCATCAACGAGAAGTTCTTCACCAGCATCGTCGTGCTGTCCATCGTGACCTCCGCGATGGCCGGAATGTGGCTGGAGCGCACCTTTCCGGCGAGCCGTCGCCGATCACCCCTTCCTGCCGAGTCATCCGTTGCCCCAGAATCGAGTCACGTCCCGCGCACCGAGGAGGTGCCCGAGCCGTAGCGGCACGGGCTCATCGAACGGCGCGGACCGGCCCCGCTGAGCACCGGTGCGCGCGACCCAGCCTTTCCCCGCCACCACGTGACCCCGTCGCCACCGGCATAGCGTTCGACCGCCCGCGCTACTCGCCGTATCGGTTTCGATCGCGGCGACAGCGCCGCCTACAACAACCACACCGGTATCGCCGACCTCCAGTACCTCGCCAGGACCAGGCCGCGATATTCGGCGGCGATATCGCGGCCTTGCAGCGGGCAGCTGCTGTCGGCGCGACACCACTCTCGGCATTCCGTGCCGACCATCCGGTTGTAGGCCGCCAAGGCAGCGAGGCGCACTCGGCGCCGTTCTCCCCGCAAGTCTGCCAGGCCAGCGTCTCCAGTTGAACGTCTGCAACTGGATCCGCGTCCGGTCGCTTACTGCGCCAACATATCTGAGAGGCATTCAGCCGGACGGCGAACGGGGTGGGCGCGGCCCCCGACGCGGATGGTCACGTCGGGGGCCGTGTCCGTCACAGGGTCCGGGCGATGATTTCCTTCATGATCTCGTTGGTGCCCGCGTAGATCATCTGCACGCGGTTGTCGACCCACAGGCGCGAGATCGGGTACTCGGTCATGTAGCCGTAGCCGCCGTGTAGTTGCAGACATTCGCTGGCGACCGACATCGCGCGGTCGGTGGTCCACCACTTGGCCATCGCGACGGTGGCGATATCCAGTTCGCCGACAATGTGTTTGGCGATGCAGTCGTCGGTGAAGACGCGGGCGATCTTGGCTTCGGTGGCGACTTCGGCGAGCTTGAACTTGGTGTTCTGGAAGCTGAAGATGGTGCGGCCGAACGCTTCTCGTTCCTTGGTGTACCGAAGCGTCTGTTCCAGAGCAGTTTCCATGCCTGCCACCGCGCCGACGGCGATGATGAGGCGCTCCTGCGGGAGCTGTTGCATCAACTGAACGAAGCCCTGGCCCGCCGCGGCGCCGAGCAGGTTGGTCACCGGGATGCGGACGTCCTCGAAGAACAGCTCGGAGGTGTCCTGGCCCTTCTGGCCGATCTTGTCGAGCACCCGCCCGCGCCGGAATCCGTCCCGATCAGCGTCGACGAGCACCAGGCTGACGCCCGCGGCGCCCTGCGTGGTGTCCGTCTTGACGACCACGATGATGAGGTCGGCCTGGGCGCCGTTGGTGATGAAGGTCTTGGATCCGTTCACGACGTATTCGTCGCCGTCGCGGACCGCCTTGGTCTTGATGTTCTGCAGGTCGGAGCCGGTGCCGGGTTCGGTCATCGCGATCGCGCCGACCACTTCACCGCTGGCCATCTGCGGCAGCCACCGCTGCTTCTGCTCCTCGGTGCCGTAGCTGAGCAGGTAGTGCGCGACGATGCCGTTGTGCAGACTCGCGCCCCATGCGGTGTCGAGCGCCCTGGCCTGTTCCTCGATCAGCACCGCCTCGTGCGCGAAAGTGCCACCGCCGCCGCCGTATTCCTCGGGGATGGACAGGCACAGCAGCCCGAGTGCGCCCGCCTTGTTCCACAGGTCGCGGTCGACATGATGCTGGTCGATGTACTTGTCGATGTTCGGGGTGACCTCCTTCTCGAAGAAGGCTCGGGCAAGATCGCGCAGCGCGGCGAGATCGTCGTTCATCCAACTCGACCGGTAGGCGGCCATCGAGTCTCCTTTGGCTCGGGGGCGCACCACTGGCAAATATATGTAACCAGCGTTCGCGGGTACACCATGTACCCAGCGGGTACAGTGTGTACCACTAAAGCCGCGCGGGCAAGGGATCCTGCCGCGTGACCTGCTCGACTTCCGATAACGTGAGACCCCGTGGCACAACAACGCTGGACCGACACCGCCGAGGCCCGGCGATCGACCAGCCGCGCCCCCGGCCGGGACGAGCGCCGCCGAACCATCGTGGACGCGGCCATCGCCGCCATCGAAGAGCACGGCCCCGAGGCGCTGACCGGTCAGATCGCGCACCGCGCCGGCTTGGCGCGCAGCCACGTCTACCGACACTTCGCCAGCAAAGAAGAACTCGACCTCGCCGTCGCCCGCCGAGCCCACGACGACCTCACCCACCAGATCCGTGCCGCACTGGAAATCGAAGGCTCCCCGTACGCGATCATCCGAGCCCCGATCGCCGAACACGTCGGATGGGCCAGCGAACACCCCAACCTGTACCGATTGCTCCTCGAACGAAACTACCGCCGCGGCAACGACGAACCCAGAATAGGCGGCAGCGCCTTCGCCTCCGAAATATCCTCCGCCGCAACAAGATACATCCCCGAATTCGGTGCCGACCCCCAAGCCGCCGACCGCCTCGTCGTCGCCCTACTCGGCCTCATCGACGCCTCGGTCCGCTGGTGGCTCGTGCACCGCGAGATCAGCCAGCACGCCCTGGTCGACCAGCTCACCACGGAAGCCTGGCTACTGCTCGACCACCGACTCCGGGGACTGGGCATCGAGCTCGACGCGCACGCGAGTTTGCCCGACATCGGTTGAGCGCGTGTACATCGAGGGCTGGATTTCGCGCTCGGGTTTGCCTGCGCTTGGATCTGTAGAGTGTTCCGCAATCGAAGGGAAATATCGCGCTCTGAACGAGGTTCCGTACCCGCCCGGCAGACTTCCCGTGCTCGGTGACGTGTTGTCGATCAACCCTCGTAAGCCGGTTCAGTCGATGGCCAAGCTTTCGGAGAAGGTCGGCTCGGTCTATGAGTTGCGTTTCGGTCCGATGCGGATGGTGATCGTCAACAGCGCGGACCTCGTTGATGTGGTGCAATCGGAATCCCTGTGGGAGAAGGAGTTCGGGCCTCCGATCCGGCGCCTGCGGAAGGTGGTGCGCACCGGGCTGATTGTTGCGTCCACCGAGGATCCGCAGTGGGGGGCCGCGCACCGCGTACTCATGCCGGGGTTCACTCGTGAGGCTATGCGCGTATACCACCCAGTGATGGTGCAGGTGGTCGGCGAGCTGATACGCAAGTGGGAACAGAGCAGCGATCCCGTCGACGTGGCGGGTGAAATGAACTCCATGGCACTGGAAGTCATCGCCCGCGCGGGATTCGGGCATAGCTTCACGAAGCTTGACAGGCCGCGCGCCGAGAAAAGTCTACCGGTCGTGAAACTGATGCTCGACGTGCTCCGGTACGCCAGTCGACCGGTCTCGATAAAGCTCCTGGATGCGACGATCGGTCGATTCGCCCAGCGGCGTCACCAGCGCAACGTTGCGGAGCTGCAGCGAATCGCAGACGGCATGATCGACAATTGTCGGCCCGCTGCCGCCGAGGCCCCTAACCTTCTGCAGCGCATGATGGAAACGCCTGACCCGAACACCGGACACCCGCTGTCGCGGACGGTCGTGCGGGACCAGGTACTCACCTTTCTGATTGCTGGCCACGAAACGAGTGCAGGCACATTGGCTTTCGCTCTCCACGCGCTGGGGGATCGGCCCGACATCGTCGAACGGGTGCGCCAGGAGATCGACACAATCGCCGGAGGCGACCCGACGACACTCACTTACGAGCAGGTGGCGAAGCTTCAGTATCTGCGTCGAGTAGTCGATGAGACGCTACGATTGTGGCCGGTTGCGGGCGGGTACTTCCGGCGACCCAAGCAGGACACCCACCTGGGTGCTTACAACATCGGGCGCGGCGAATGGGTGTATGTGAATCTCCTTGCCGCCCAACGTGACAAACGCGCGTGGGGACCCGACGCCGACCGGTTCGATCCGGATCGGTTCGCTCCGGACACAACCCCGCGGCGCACGGCAGGTGCATACAAGCCGTTCGGCATCGGATTGCGTTCGTGCATCGGGCGCCAGTTCGCGATCCATGAAATCGTCCTGATCCTGGCACACGTGCTGTACGCGTTCGACCTCGAGTCGGATTCGAAGTACCAACTCGAAGTCGATGAGCTCGTCACTCTGAAGCCGATCGGACTCAGGATGCGGTTGCGCTCCCGGAACGAGAGCGCGGCCCGGTGAGGTTGCCGGGCGCTCACAGCGGCGATCTCGTCGTCGTTCGTGAGGTGCAGATCGAACTTGCCGGGCGCCGCGGTGTCGATCAGATCCGCGAGACCGCCGACTGACTCATGCCCGTGGCCGCCGCCATCGACCGCGTGGACCAGTGTGAATCATGCTGTGCCGGTGTCGATTTCAGTGCCGCGGTGACGCCCGTTCCACCTGCTCGGCGGCGCACCTACCCCGACAACACCTGACGCTCGGTATGGACAACACGATCGGCTCGACCTTCGGCGGCACGCCCACACCCTGGACCCCGAGTTGGCTCACGACCTCCCGGATGCGTGGGGTGTCACCACCGTTGTGGCGCACCCACAGGCACGATGCCGCCCGCGCTGTCGAATTCGCCAGTGGCCGTTGGTGTACCGGATGACGGGGCGAGCGACCCGAGTTGCTCGGCTATGCGAGCGAGCGACGCAGGAATTCCAGCTGGAGGCGCAGTAGGTTCTCGGCGACCGACTCCTGCGGGGTCATGTGCGTGACGCCGGACAGTGGCAGCACTTCGTGCGGCCGACCGGCGGCCAGCAGCGCCGAGGACAGCCGCAGGGAGTGGGCGACGACCACATTGTCGTCGGCGAAGCCGTGGATGATCATCATCGGCCGGTGCGGCTCGGCCGCGTCTACCAGGCCCGCGTCGTCGATCAGTGAGTTGCGCCGATAGGCGTCCGGCTGCTCGTCCGGGTGGCCGAGGTAGCGCTCCTGGTAGTGGGTGTCGTACAGACGGAGATCGGTGACCGGCGCGCCCACCACGGCCGCGTGGAAGACGTCCGGGCGGCGCAGCACCGCGAGCGCCGCTAGATAACCGCCGAAGGACCAGCCGCGAATGGCGACTCGGTTCAGGTCGAGGGGGAAGTCGTCGGCCAGCGCCTGCACCGCGTCCACCTGGTCTTCGAGGACGACTGCGGCGAGGTCGTCGCGGACCGCTTTCTCCCAGGCAGGGGAGCGACCAGGGGTGCCGCGACCGTCGGCGACCACGACCGCGAACCCCTGGTCGGCGAACCATTGCGAGGTCAGATGCGGATTGTGCGCGGCGACCACCCGCTGACCGTGCGGACCGCCGTAGGGATCCATCAGGACAGGGAGTGGGGTCTTGCCGTCGTGATCACGGGGGAGGAGGACGGTGCACGGGATGCGCCGTTTGCCCGCCTCGGTCAGGGTCGCTCTCGGAGACAGACCGGGATCTTCCGCATACGAGGCGATTGTCGCCACCGGTGTCCCATCGCGAAGTACCTGGATTTGGGTGCCCGGCCGGTCGAGTGCGGCGGACATCAGCACGGTGGTGCCCCCGGCGCGCACCGCCGAGTGCACACCCGGCTCGCGCGAAACCCGCTCCAGGCCAACCTCGTTGACCCGATAGACGTGTACCTCGCCGGTTTCCGGGACGGCGGCCTCCGCGCCGGCCGATGCGGTGACCAGCACGTCGTCCTGCCCGGCATCGAGTACCGCGCGCAGGTGCAACTGTGGGCCGGTCAGCGGGCGGTCACCGACCGCGAGAACCCGTGCGTCGCCCTCGTCGACGATCCGTACGAGGTGTCCCGACGGGCTCCAGCAGGGCACGCCGGGGAAGAGGTCAAGCCAAACTCGATCTTCGTCGGCGCGCACGATCCGGGTCGCGCCGGTCTCCGGGGACACCGCCAAGTACAGCTGACTGCGCTGATCACGCGCCTGTACGAGTAGCAGCGGGGCACCCGCTGCTGACCAGTGCACATGTGCGAGATACGGATAGCGCTCCCGATCCCAGACGACCTCCGTGCGCACCCCGTCCAGGCCGATCACGAACAGCTGTACGTCCGCGTTGTCGGTGCCCGCCGCTGGGTATGCGACCTGCCGTGGGTCAGCCTCCGGCCTGGCCGGGTCACAGATCCACCAGCGCTGAACCGGCGTGTCGTCTACGCGCGCGACCAGCAGACGCTGCGAATCCGGCGACCACCAGAAACCCCGATAGCGGCTCATCTCCTCCGCCGCGATGAACTCGGCCAGACCGTAGGTGACGTTGGCCGACTCCGGCTCGGCGAGCGCCCGCTCGTCCTTGCCTTCCGTCCCGACGACCCGTAGCGCGCCGTGTGCGACATAGGCGACGTGGCGGCCGTCAGGGGAGGGACGCGGGTCGATCGCCGGACCGGCGGCCGGGAGTTCATGTGCCGTGCCGGCCTGCAGTTGGGCCACGAACAACCGGCCGGACAGCGCGAAAGCCGCCAACTCCACGGCATCGTCGGTGGCATAGCCGACGATCCCCTCGCCGCCTTCGCGGCTGCGTTCGCGACGTGCGCGCTCTTCAGGTGGCAGGTCCTCGGCTGCGCCGCCCAGCAGGGCGCGCGGGTCGGCCGCCACCCGTTCCTCGCCCAGCGCCATGTCGAGGACCCAGACGGAATTCGCCCGGTCCGTACCGGAGGAGGAGCGCAGGAACACGACGCGCGCACCGTCGGGGGCCACGGTGAAAGCACGCGGTGCGCCGAGCGTAAATCGCTGGGTGCGAGCGCTCCGGCGGGGGAAGGAGTCGGGCGTCGTCGACATGCCCCGACCATACTTGTCATTCCGGCGGAACTCTCGGCCGCACGGGACTTCTTCTGTCGGTGGGTGTTTCGGCCGCGGACGATTCCGCAGCTCCTACAGGCAGCTGGACTGGCTCCAAAGTGTATGTGGCCGAGTGTTATTCGTTGCCAGGCGAGTGACGGCAGCGGTGCGCGATCACTCCCGAGGCGACGGACTTGCTTGGATTACAGATTGGGCGTGCAGGCCAGTTCTGGTGGGTTGTCCGGATCCAGCGCCCGCAATGCGATCGTGGCCGCCCGCGGTGAATAGGGCAGGCCGTTGTGGGTGGACGTGTCGAGCGGGCAGCCGTCCTGCAGCAGGATGTTGTGCACAGTGGCGCCCGGACCGGCGTTCAGATAGGTGGCGTCGAACGGTGTGCTCACCTCGTCGTATCGGGTGCCGACGACGGTGTATTCGATCCCTGGAACGGTGTCGCCGTCCGCGTTCAACTGCGTGAGGTAGGGCGAGCCGGCGAGTTGCTCGATGCCTCCTGGGCCGATGAATTCCTGCAAGAGCGGCAGAAAGCCCGAACTCAAGTGTTGTTGGACAGCTACCGCGAGGCTACCCAGTCCGATCAGTGTGGTGCCGTGATTGGTGGCACCGAAGGTGATTACCTTCTCGACCTTGTTCGCGGCGGGATCGGCTGGGTCGGCACCGCCGCCGTCCTTCAGGTATTGGCGAATGACCAACCCGCCATGGGAATGTCCGATCATGTCCACCTGTCGTGCGCCGGTCGCCGCGAGCACCCGTTCGACGAAGACGGCCAGCTGGCGCGCGGACTCCGTGATCGGTCCGACGGCGCCGATCCAGGGTTGCACTAGCCCGGCACCGGCGACGTCGGGGCGGCCGAAGTTCAGTGCGAAGACGCAATAACCGGCCTGGGACAATTGCGGAGACAGGCGCGAAAAACCGCCGATGGCACTGTTCCAGGAGCCGTGCAGCAGAATGACCGGCCGCGGATGCTCCGCCGTGGGTTTGCAAGCCCAGTCGTTCGCTCCCTGCGGCGCGAGATCGGTATCGCCCAGCAGCCCGTAGGCCACCCAGGCGGCGTCACCCTGAGGCAGGACCGGACCGTAACCCACGGTGTCGGACGCGTGCGTCGCCATCTCTGGTGCCGGATCTGCCGCGGCGGTCCCGGATATCGAGCCTAGTGACATCACGGCGGCCACTGTCACCACCGCACATCCCCAGCGTGCCATCACCTACTCCATTCCCTGCCAGACGGACCGGGGCGGACAGCTAACGATCAGTAAACTACACCCGAAGTAGTCCGAATCCGGCCAAGCGAGCAAGTTCCGCGTCGTGGGCACCCGGCCGGTGGCCCGCGCGGTACTGCGTGCGGACGATCGGATCGCGGCCGAGGAACGTTTGGCACGCGATCGCGGCGTGGGTGGTGCGCAAGCCGGTGCCCGTGGCCTCCTGCTGAGCGACTACCCCTCTTCGGGGGTAGTGCAAAGTGATCTAGATCACTACGGTCCCCTTCACTACGCGCACCGACCGGCAGCGCGTGGCGCATGAGATGAGGAACGTATGAAAAGACTGTCGCCACAACAGGAGACGCTGACGACGGCCAACACCAGTATGCGGCGCGTGGCCGTCGCAAGCTGTATCGGCACCACCATCGAGTTCTATGACTTCTTCATCTACGGGACCGCGGCGGCGCTCGTCTTTCCGAAGGTGTTCTTTCCTGCGCTCGGCTCGACGGCGGGCACCGTCGCCTCATTCGCGACTTTCGCGGTCGCCTTCGTCGCAAGGCCGGTTGGCGCGATGGTCTTCGGGCATTTCGGGGACCGGATAGGTCGTAAGAAGACCCTTGTCTCAACGCTTTTGCTGATGGGTATCTCCACGTTGCTGATCGGCCTGCTCCCCGGCGCGGCGACCATCGGCATCGCGGCACCGCTGATCCTGGTGCTGTTGCGATTCGGCCAAGGGTTCGCCGTCGGTGGCGAATGGGCAGGTGCGACACTGCTGACAGCCGAGTATGCGCCACCGGGAAAGCGTGGCCTCTATGGATGTTCCCGCAGATGGGGTCCGCTTTCGCCTTCGCTATGGCCAGTGCCACCTTCCTCATCACCGGCACGGTATTCGGTGATACGAACAACGACTTCCTCACCTGGGGCTGGCGGATCCCGTTCGTATTCTCCATCGTGCTGGTCGGCATCGGGTTGTATGTGCGCCTGGCGATCGATGAGACACCCGTTTTCCGTGCGAGTGCGACGCAACGCGCACTCGACACCGGGTACACGCGCATTCCGTTCCTCGAAGCCTGGCGCGTCCAGACCAAGGAGATCCTGCTTTCGGCAGGTGCGATGGCCATCCTGTTCGGCTTCTTCTACACGGGCACCGCATTCCTGACCAGCTACGGAACCAAGACCCTCGGCTTCAGCCGTCTCTTCGTGCTGACCGTAGGCATCGTGGCAGCTGTGGTTTTCGGTGCGGCCATTGTCTTTTCGGCCTTGTACTCGGATCGGCTCGGTCGTCGCAAGGTCATCATGGTCTCGTCCGGACTCGCCATCTTCTGGTCGCTGCTGCTGTTTCCGTTGCTGGACAGCGGTTCTCGGGCCGCCTTCGTGATGGGCGTCCTGACTACCCTGGCGATCTTCGGCGTCGCATACGGGCCGTTCGGTGCGCTCTTGCCGGAGATGTTCCAGACTCGCTATCGGTATACCGGGGCCGGACTCGGCTACAACTTGGGCGGCGTGCTCGGTGGTGCGATTCCGCCGCTGATCGCCACCCCGCTCGCATCGGCGTACGGCAGCAACGCAATCGGTGTGATGATGGCCGGATTGGCGGTGCTGAGTTTCCTCTGCACCAAGGCGCTGGTGGAGACCAAAGACCGAGCGTTGTAGCCGGGTCTGAATTTCGGCCGTAATTGCCGAGGGGTATACCCGCACCCGACTTGTTCGGGTGCGGGTATCGGGCAGTTGGCGCCGTGCAGTACGGCCTGCTGACCGACCCGATCGTCATTCCGGTGAAGCCGCCGTGTCCGTGACTGCCGACGACGATGAGCTGGGCGAGTTCGGCACGGGGGACCACAGTTGCCCGAACTGCTGGCACGCATGGGCCAGGGCGATTGGTCCCAAATTGGTCCCGAGCTCCGAATCGTCGAGTAACGACGAAACCCCTCCGACCGAGGTCAGGAGGGGTTTCTCGCTGTCGGGCTGACAGGATTTGAACCTGCGACCACCTGACCCCCAGTCAGGTGCGCTACCAAGCTGCGCCACAGCCCGTTCACGCCCATCGCTGGGCGCTCGAAGAGATTACCTCAGGTGAGCCCGGGGGAGCGAATCGCCTGGTGAGCGGCGTGGCGGGGGGTGGTGGGTGGCGTGAATCATGGTCGGCCGCAGGGGGTGTGACGAGGGTCTGAAGGTGGGGGCCGATTGGCGGCGAGCAGTGGGGGCATCCGGAGGGTACGAAAGTGTCGGGTGATTGCGGGGCCCGGCGTATTGGAAGGAGACGGCGGGTATGAGTCGGGAGCGGCGGCTGGTTGAGGCGTTTGTGCAGTTGGCGGACTCGCTGGTGGAGGATTACGAGCCGGTGGACGTGGTGCAGGAGCTGCTGGATCGGGCTGTTGACTTGCTACCTGTTGATACTGCCGCGGTGCTGTTGGCGGGGGAGGACGGGGAGTTGAAGGTGCTGGCGTCGACCAGTGAGGCGACGCGGTGGTTGGAGTTGTTGCAGATTCAGGCGCAGGACGGGCCGTGTGTGCAGTCGTATCGGGGTAGTGAGCGGGTGATTGTGGAGGACCTCGAGGACGCGCGCGATCAGTGGCCTGCGTTCGCCAAACAGGCTCTGCTGGATGGCTTTCGGTCGGTGTACGCGCTGCCGATGCGGTTGCGGATGGATCGGGTGGGCGCGCTGAATCTGTTCAGCGCCGGCGAGGAGCATCTGACCGAGGACGATCTGCTGGTCGGGCAGGCGCTCGCGGATATCGCGAGCATCGCGATTTTGCAGGCCCGGCTGCTCGCCGACCACAAGACGGTCAATGGGCAGTTGCAGCTGGCGCTGCAGAGCCGGATCGTCATCGAGCAGGCCAAGGGCATGCTCGCCGCGCACGGCGATCTCGACCCGGAAACCGCGTTCGGCGCGCTGCGTGGCTACGCCCGGCAAACCCGCGGGCGGCTGCCGGACCTCGCTCGTGCCGTGGTGGACCGCACCATCGACCCGGGCAAGATCCTCGACCGCCCGCGCTGAGCTCACATGCGCTCGTGCACCGTCAGCAGCAGATAGTCGAATCGGGTGCGCAGTTCGACCATCGGCCCGTCCAGCATCGTCACCTCGGAGACGAGCTGGGCGGCCAGCGCGCGCAGTTTGGTCCCGGTCTCCTGGGAACGCCAGATGAGCACCCGAAACGCCTGCTCGGCGGTGATTCCGTAGATGAGCATCAGGGCACCCTTGGCCTGCTCGATCTCGGCCCGCGCGGAGTAGAGCTCGGGCAGCGCGCCGTCGAGGGTCTGCCTGCGGTCTTCTTCGAGCGCGTTGGTGATATCGACGTAATAGCCCGACGTGCCGACCACCTCGCCGCCTTCGAGCATGTCGTCGCCGACGACGAGGACGTGGTGCACGCACCCCCTGGTATCGATGATCCGGTGGCGACTGCAGAAGGGCTCGCCGGTCTCGACCGTCCTGGCGATGGTGTTCGCGACTTGCTCCCGATCCTCGGGGTGCTTGTGCGACAGCAGCAATTCGGTGGACGGCCGCACGGACCCCGGCTCGTAGCCGTGGATGAGCGCGACCTCGTCGGACCATTCCCAGCGCTGATCGGCCCGCCAGAAGCGGAAGGTGCCCGCGCTCTGCGCCCGGCCCGCGCCGAGCACTTCCTCGACCGGTCGAACCGTCTCGGACTCCATAGCTCCGTCGAGCACCGTGCTCGATGTTTCGCCGCCCCCACGTGCGACGTTCGGAACATCAACAGACTGATCCAACGACCTGCCCCTCTCGAACCTTAGACCGATGTCAGTATCAAAACGGTCGGCTGGCGGGGGCTGGGGCAGCGCGTCCGGTCGACAAGATTACATCGGCCTGCCGACAGTTCGTCGGCGAGGCGGGCGGAGTCCGTGAAAGGGCCGTGACCTGGCGGAACTTCGAGGTCAGACGTACCAGTGGGCGGTACGCGCGACGTCGTATACCCGGTCGAACATCCGGCCGTGTCGCACGCGCGCGGTATTGAGCAGCTGCTCGCCGACACCGATCCTGCGCAGGCTCGGCCACGCGACGGTGTCCCGAAAGCGATAGTGCTGCTGCTGGATTCGGCTGATGAAACCCTCGATCCCGGTGTGCAACCGGATCCGGGCGCCCCATGCGGCGGGGATGGGCCCGGGCAGCCGGTCGATCCGCGCGGTCAGGTACTGGGTCGAGCTCGGTTGTGGCACAGCGATTCTCCGATCAGGCGCGCCGGGCGACGGTCAGCACATCCGGCACGAGCGGGTTGGGCACGGGCCTGCGCACCGCGCGCTGCTCGGTGACCCGGAAGCCCGCGGCCTCGACCAGTAGCCGCATCTCGTCGGTTGGCGGGAAGTACGCCCAATTGACCTCGCCGGAGCGCGCTTTCGCCTGTCGCAGCATGCCGACCGAAGCGTCACAACCGAAGACGACGTCGGGCTTCAGGTCCTGGTGAATGCGAGACGCGAGAATCCCGGTGCCGCAACCGACATCGGCGACCCGGCGAACATCATCCTGCCGCAGCTGCGCGATGATCTCGTCCTGCGGCGGCCGGTAGGCGACCCGCTGCACCAGGGGGATGTTGTACACCCGGGCGAGCCGATTCCAACCGTGGGTGACGAGGCTGTTGAAGGCGCGGGTCGGCGCGTGCGGCATGGCGGCTGACATCGGTGTCCCTTCGGCGTGACTGGCCTCCAGACTAAGGTGTCTGAGACAATTTAGGAAGCCTCGGCCGACGCGGTGGTAGCACTCAGCGGTTTCGCGATGTCCTCGAGCGAACGGCCTTCCGCCCGTACGCCATACGCCACCTCGACGAGCCCGGCGGCGAACATCGCCGCGGCCCCGATGGCGAAGGCGAGCGCGATCTTGCCGGGATCACCGTCGGCGGCCAGCTTCGAGAACACCAGCGGCCCGGCCACGCCACCCGCGACGGTCCCGAGCGCGTAGAAGAACGCGATCGCCATGGCGCGCGTCTCCATCGGAAAGATCTCGCTCACCGTCAGATACGCCGCGCTGGCGCCGCAGGAGGCGACGAACAGCACTGCGGTCCAGCACGCGGTCAACGTCACCGCGGACAACACTCCCGCCGCGAAAAGCCATGCGGTGCCGAACAATAGAATCGCGGAGCCGATGTAGCAGCCCGCGATCATCGGCTTGCGCCCGACCGTGTCGAACAGCTTGCCGAGCAGCAGCGGTCCGAGGAAGTTGCCGAAACAGATCACGGCGAAGTAGTAGCCGACCCGATCGTCGGCCACATGGAACGACTTCGACAGGATGAGTGCGTAATTGAAGGTGATGGCGTTGTACAGAAACGCCTGCCCGATGAACAGCGACAACCCGAGCACGCTGCGCTTGGGATAGTGCCTCACCATCACCGCGGCGATCTCCCGGAAGCTGATGGTGCGCCGCTGATGGATCTCGATCCGCTGATCCGACACGTCTTCCAGCTCGCGTCCGGTGTCGGCGCGGACCTGCTTTTCGATGTCGGCGACGGTCTGCTCGGCCCCGTCCTCGCGCTCATGGATGAACATCCAGCGCGGACTCTCCGGCACATGGCGACGCACCACCAAGATGATCAGCCCGAACACGGCGCCGAGCGCAAAGGTCAAGCGCCAGCCGATATTCGCCGGAAACAGGTCGGTGTTCAACGCGACGATGGACAGCAGCGAACCGCCGACGGCACCAAGCCAGAACGTCCCGTTGATGACAATGTCGATGCGCCCACGATACTTTCGCGGGATGAGCTCGTCGATCGCGGAGTTGATCGCCGCGTACTCGCCGCCGATGCCGAATCCGGTGAGGAAGCGGAACAGGATGAACCACCACATCGAAAACGACAGCGCGGTCATCGCTGTCGCGAACAGATACACGGCGAGGGTGATCAGGAACAGCTTCTTGCGGCCGAATCTGTCAGTGAGCCAACCGAAGAACAGCGCACCGCAGCCCGCCCCGGCGACATACATCGCCGCCGCGAGCCCGGAAACCTGTGCGGCCGTGATGTTTATGCCGCTGCCCGGTTCGGAGAGCCGACTCGCCACGCTGCCGACGACGGTGACCTCGAGGCCGTCCAGGATCCAGACGGATCCGAGCCCGATCACCACCATCCAGTGCCAGCGCGACCACGGCAAACGATCGAGCCGCGCCGGAATATCGGTCGATATCGTCCTCACAGGCCACCCACCTTCGGTCAGTGCCGACCGATTACCCGAGGCGATGGCAAGTATTCAGAGCAGTGTGAGGGTGCCGTTCGGCCCGTCGAGAGTGGCGATCAGAGCCGGTCGCAGGCCCGGTCGCACCGCGAGATCGACCGCGAGCGTGCCCAGCCGGGCGGAGGTCGCCGCGGGGTCCGGGTGCACGGCCTCGAAGGCGCGCAGCGTCACCGCAGGCAGGTTTGCGGACGGATGCGCGGTCGCACCCCAGTCGATAAGGAATGGAACCACACCTGCGTCCCGCGACAACGTCAGCCGCCAGCGCAGCGCCTGCCCGTCCGGAGTGTCGCGGGACATCTCGAAGGCATCGCCCGGGTCGTAACCGGCCACCCGGGCTTCGGCAACAACCGCGTCGATGTCGGTAACCCGCACCGCCCAGGTCACCACCCGTGGCTCGGCCAGTTCATCGATCCCGAACGGCCGGGGAAGCGTTGGCGCGGGCTGGTCGTCGTCGGGCCCGATGATCTCCAGATACCCACCGTCCCCGAGGCCGAGCAGGAAGTTACGCGTCCCTCGGCCGCCATGCCGCCCGCCCGCGACCGGTGCCACCCCGAGCAACCGGGTCACCGTGGCCACCGCGTCCGGCAGATCGGGCGTGGCCAGCACAAGATGATCCAACCTGTTCACTTCGCAAACCCTAGCTGTGCCCGCGACAGTTTGAGCTACGCTGCGCCAAGGTGAAACCTGTTACAGAAAGCAGCTGCACGATGAAGGTGATGTTCGCACTCTGGGACGCCGGCGACCTCCTCGCCGACGAACTGACCGTGCGCCTGTCGGCCGCCGGAACCATTGCGGTGCAGGCGAACATCTCCGACGCCACCGTCGCGAACGCGATGCTGCGCCTGACCACCTTCGATGATCCGATAAACGCCGTAGTCAGCGTCTGGCTGCCCGATCAACACGAAACCGACACCGTCGCCGACATTCTCGCGTCGACGGCGAAGCGGGTCGCCGGTTGGCGAGTCGAGGAAGTGAGCCCGATCGAGCCGCCCAGCGTCCCACTCCGCGAGCGCGCACCGGGCCTGGCCAACATCGCGTTCCTGCGCCGCCCCGACACCCTCCCGCAAGCCGAATGGCTACACCGCTGGCGCGACCAGCACACCGAGGTCGCCATCGCTACCCAGGCGACCTTCGGTTACGTCCAGAACCTCGTGCTCGAAAGTGTCACCGACGCAGCCCCCGACATCGCGGCCATCGTCGAGGAACTGTTCCCGATCGAAGCCCTCACCGACGCACATGCGTTCTACGGCAGCAACGGCGACAACGCCGAACTGACCCGGCGAATCAACCGATTGATGAACAGCATCAGCACCTTCGGCGCCGACCGCGACATCGACGTGGTGCCGACCAGCCGCTACCGACTGAGCTGAGGCAGCCTTGCCGCCTCGATCTCCTCGACCGAGGCATGCAGCGCAGAGCGAGCGGCCCGAACGGCGGGATGGTCCCCGGTACCCCGCCGATACGCCAGCAACGTCCGCCGCCGCGTCGGCAGCGGCGTCAGCGTGACCTCCGCCGGACACGTCAACGCACCGAGCTCCGGAACAAGCGCCACCCCCTGACCCGCCGCCACCAGCGCCAGCACGGTGCCGAAGTCGTCGGCATGATGCCGAATACGCGGCGTGAATCCCGCTGCCTGACAGGCACGCACGGTCATCGTGTGACACAACGTATCGGGAGTCCCTGCGATCCAGGAGGTTTCGCGCCAGCTGGCCAGCGACGCGTCGGAAAGCGCGGCCAGATAGATGGTCTCCTCGAGCAACGGCTCGGTGTCCAACGCCGAATCCGGCTCGACGGGCACATAGTCGTACTCCTGGACCAGCGCGACATCTAAGGTCTCCGCCCGCAACGCGGCGGGCGCAGTCGCCGGATCGAGTTCGGTCACCATCAGCTCGAGCCCCGGATGATCGCGGCTCAACGTGACGAGCGCGGGGGACAGGATCGTCCGAACCGCGGTCGGGAACGCCCCGATCCGCAACGTTCCGGTCAGTCCGGCACGAGTGGTGGCCAACTCGGCCGCCGCCTGTTCGAGCACCGCGAGGATCGTCTCCGCGTGCTCGACCAGCGTGCGCGCGGCCGGGGTCAGCGTGACCCGCCGCCCGGTCCGCTCGAGCAGTGGCACACCGGCTTCCCGTTCGAGCGCGCTGAGCTGCTGGGACACCGCCGAGGGCGTGTAGGCGAGCGCGTCGGCGACCGCGGCAATGGTCTCGCGATGCGCCAGCTCGCGAAGTAGCCGCAACTTACGAATGTCCAGCATCAGCTCATCTTATGCTCAACTGTAGAAACGTGAACTGGACCTGAAGGTTCAATCCGGTCAAGCTCATACTCATGACGCTCGCAGGCTTATTCGTCCCCCTTGTCACGCCGTTCACCGCAGACGGCGCGCTAGGCGCCGACGCGTTGGAAGGTCTGGCCCATTCGGCCCTGACGGAAGGGGCGACCGGCCTGGTCGCGCTCGGCACCACTGCGGAAGCCGCCACCCTGACCGCCGTGGAACGCGCGCTCGTCGTGGAGATCTGCGCGCGAGTCTGCCGAGAACACCACGCCCAGTTGATCGTCGGCGCGGGCTCCAACTGCACAGCCGACTCGATCGACGCGGTCGCGGCCCTCAGCCCACACATCACCGCCGCGCTCACCGTCGTCCCGTACTACACGCGCCCCTCCGAGGCGGGCGTGCTCGCCCACTTCCAGGCCCTCGCCGCCACCAGCCCCGTGCCGCTGGTCATTTACAACATTCCGTACCGCACCGGCCGCATCCTCGGCGCCGACACCCTCGGCCAGCTCGCCGCGCACCCGAACATCATCGGCGTCAAACACGCCGTCGGCAGCATCGACGACACCACCATCGAGCTGATGCGAACGCGCCCAGCCGATTTCGCCGTCCTCGCGGGCGACGACCTCTTCGCCGCACCCCTGCTCGCCCTCGGCGCCGCAGGCGGCATCCTCGCCTCCGCGACCCTGGTCACCGCACAGTTCGCCGCCCTCGTCACCGCCTGGCGCGACGGCCCGCTCGACGAGGCCCGCGCCCTCAGCCACCGGCTCGCCGCTCTGTCCACCGCGCTGTTCGCCGAACCCAACCCCACCGTCATCAAGGCGGTCCTGGCTGCCGAGGGACGCATCCCCAGCCCCGCGGTTCGCCTGCCGCTGCTCCCTGCCAGCGAGGCCTCGACAACGGCCGCGCTGACCGCCCTCGAGAATTGTTCTCGCGAATTGCCACAGAAATTGCTGGTGTAGGAGCCGAAGAGGTGGAACGCTGAAGCGGTGACTCAACCTCCGGATAATCAGGCGACGGGGCCTGACCCGACCGCCGACAAACTAGACCCGGCGGTCTTGAAAGTGGCCGGCGTGGTCGTGCTCGGCGCGATCATGTCGATCCTCGACATCACCGTCGTCAATATCGCGCTTCCGACCTTCCAAGCCGAATTCGAGACGAGCTACGCCATCGCGGCGTGGACGATCACCGGCTACACGCTCGCACTGGCCACCGTCATTCCGCTCACCGGGTGGGCGGCGGACCGGTTCGGCACCAAACGCCTGTACATGGCGGCGTTGACCTTCTTCGTCCTCGGCTCCGTGCTGTGCGCCACCGCGTGGAACATCGAGTCGCTCATCGCATTTCGGGTGATCCAGGGCATCGGCGGCGGCATGCTGATGCCGCTCGGCATGACGATCATGACGCACGCGGCAGGCCCGCAACGCGTCGGCCGGGTGATGGCCGTGCTCGGTGTGCCGATGCTGCTCGGCCCGATCTGCGGCCCGATCCTCGGCGGCTGGCTGATCGAATTCCACTGGCAGTGGATCTTCCTGATCAACGTGCCGATCGGCGTGATCGCGCTGATCCTGGCCTACGTCGTGTTCCCCGCGGACAAGCCGGAGCCGTCGGAGTCGTTCGACTTCCTCGGCATGCTGCTCGCCTCGCCCGGACTCGCGCTGTTCCTGTACGGCGTCTCGTCCATTCCCGGTGAGGGCACGGTGATCGCGACAAAGGTGTTGCTGCCCGCCATCATCGGCGCCGTCATGTTGGTCGCGTTCGTCTTCCACGCGCTGCGCACCGAGCATCCGCTGATCGATCTGCATCTGTTCCGCAACCGTTCGCTGACCATGGCCGTGCTCACTATGGTGCTGTTCGCGATCGCGTTCTTCGGCGGGGCCTTGCTGCTGCCGACGTATCTGCAGCAGGTCCGTGGCGAATCGGCGTTGCAGGCCGGATTGCTGCTGATCCCACAGGGTTTGGGCGCGATGGTCACCATGCCGATTGCCGGCAAGCTGGTCGACAAGATCGGGCCGGGGAAGATCGTGCTGGTCGGCATCACGCTGATCGCGGTCAGCACGGTGTTCTTCACCCAGCTCACCGTCGACACCTCGTACCCGCTGATGCTCGGCGCGCTGTTCGTGATGGGCCTCGGCATGGGCTGCACGATGATGCCGATCATGACCGCGGCCATCCAGACGCTGAGCCATCAGCAGGTCGCCCGCGGCTCGACGCTGATGAACATCGTCAACCAGACGGCGGGTTCGATCGGCACCGCGACGATCTCGGTGGTGCTGACCAACTTCCTGAACAACAGGGAATTCGCCAAGCCCGCGATCGCGGCCAATTCGAATCCCGAGTTCGCGAGCAAGCTGCCACCCGGCGTGCTGGAGACCGGATTGAACCAGGCCGCAACGGCATTCAGCCACACCTACGTGGTGGCGCTGGTGCTGATCATCCTGACCTTGGTTCCGGCGTTCTTCCTGCCGCGCACCAAGCCGAAGAACCCGGACCTGACCGACGCGGTTGCCGCGGTTCACGTTTAGCGATCACGCACCGAGATCGCCTGCCCGGCAGGCGATCTCGGCGCATGATTATCAGCTGGGCAGATCCTCGACGGTGGCCGCCTCGTTCCTGGACAGGTTGATGCCCAGGTTCGCCGCGGCGCGCTCGAGATCCTCGTCGTCGCCGTCACGCATCTCGATCGCGTGGCCGTCGGATGACAGCACCTCGACGTTGAGGCACAGCGACTGGAGTTCCTTGAGGAGCACCTTGAACGATTCCGGGATGCCCGGCTCCGGAATGTTCTCGCCCTTGACGATCGCCTCGTAGACCTTCACGCGACCCACGATGTCGTCGGACTTGATGGTGAGCAGCTCCTGCAGCGTGTAGGCGGCGCCGTAGGCCTGCATGGCCCAGCACTCCATTTCACCGAAGCGCTGACCACCGAACTGTGCCTTACCGCCGAGCGGCTGCTGGGTGATCATCGAGTACGGGCCGGTCGAACGGGCGTGGATCTTGTCGTCTACCAGGTGGTGCAGCTTCAGGATGTACATATAGCCCACCGCGACCGGGTACGGGAACGGTTCACCGGAGCGACCGTCGAACAGCGTCGCCTTGCCGTCCCCGCCGACCATTACGTCGCCGTCGCGATTCGGCAGCGTCGAGCCGAGCAACCCGGTGAGCTCCTCGTCGCGCGCACCGTCGAACACCGGTGTGGCGATATTGCTGTTCGCGGGCGCGGACAGCAACTCTTCCGGCAGGGTCTGCGCCCAGTCGGGGGAGCCCTTGACCTCCCAGCCGGTCTTGCCGATCCACCCGAGGTGAGTCTCCAAGATCTGGCCGATGTTCATACGACGCGGCACACCGTGCGTGTTCAGGATGATGTCGACCGGGGTGCCGTCCGGCATGAACGGCATGTCCTCGGTCGGCAGGATCTTGCCGATGACACCCTTGTTGCCGTGGCGACCGGCGAGCTTGTCGCCGTCCTGGATCTTGCGCTTCTGCGCCACGTACACGCGCACCAGCTCGTTGACACCGGGAGGCAGGTCGTCGTCGTCCTCACGCGAAAAGACCCGGATGCCAATGACTTTCCCGGATTGACCGTGCGGCACCTTCAGCGAGGTATCGCGGACCTCGCGCGCCTTCTCGCCGAAGATGGCCCGCAGCAACCGTTCTTCGGGGGTCAGCTCCGTCTCACCCTTCGGCGTCACCTTGCCGACGAGAATGTCGCCGTCGCGCACCTCGGCACCGATCCGGATGATGCCGCGCTCGTCGAGATCGGCCAGCACGTCGTCCGAGATGTTCGGGATATCGCGGGTGATCTCCTCGGCGCCCAATTTCGTGTCCCGAGCATCGACTTCGTGCTCTTCGATGTGGATCGAGGTGAGCACGTCCTCTTCCACGAGGCGCTGCGACAGGATGATCGCGTCCTCGTAGTTGTGGCCTTCCCACGGCATGATCGCGACGAGCAGGTTCTTGCCCAGCGCCATCTCACCGTTCTCGGTGCACGGGCCATCGGCAAGTACTTGTCCCGCTTCGACTCTCGCGCCTTCGTCGACAATCGGCCGCTGGTTGACGCAGTTGCCCTGATTCGATCGCGCGAACTTGCGTAGGCGGTGACTCTTCCGTGTCCCGTCGTCGGCCATCACGGTGATGAAGTCGGCCGAAACCTCCTCCACCACACCGTCTTTCTCGTTGACGACAACATCACCCGCATCGATGGCAGCCCGCAGTTCCATGCCGGTGCCCACCACTGGAGCCTCGGAACGAATCAACGGAACTGCCTGCCGCTGCATGTTCGCACCCATCAGCGCACGGTTGGCATCGTCGTGCTCGAGGAACGGGATCATCGCCGACGCGACCGAAACCATCTGGCGCGGCGACACATCCATGAGTTCGACCTCGGTGGGCGCGACGAACTCGACCTCGTCGCCGAAGCGCCGCGCGAGCACCTTGTTCTCCAGCAGCCGCCCGTCCGCGTCGACCGGCGAGTTGGCCTGGGCGCGGATGTACCGTTCCTCTTCATCGGCCGTCATGTAGACCACCTGGTCGGTCACTTGACCGTCGACCACCGTGCGGTACGGCGTCTCGATGAACCCGAACGGATTGACCCGCGCGAACACCGAAAGATAGCCGATCAGACCGATACTCGGGCCTTCCGGCGTTTCGATCGGGCACATCCGCCCGTAGTGGCTGAAGTGGATATCGCGGACCTCGATGCTGGCCCGTTCCCGCGACAGGCCGCCGGGCCCGAGCGCCGAGAGGCGGCGCTTGTGGGTCAGGCCCGCGAGCGGGTTGTCCTGCATCATGAACTGCGACAGCTGCGACGTCCCGAAGAACTCCTTGATCGACGCGCTCACCGGGCGGATGTTGATCAGGGTCTGCGGTGTGATCGCCTCGATGTCCTGCGTCGTCATCCGTTCCCGGACCACACGTTCCATGCGGGACAGACCGATTCGGATCTGGTTCTGGATCAACTCACCGACCGTGCGCACGCGCCGGTTACCGAAGTGGTCGATGTCGTCGACCCCGATCGGCACCTCGACGCCGCCCGTCGCGGTCATCGTCTTGTCGCCCACGTGCAGGTGGGCGAGATACTCGATGATCGCGACGAGGTCTTCCTCGGTCAACGTGGCCGAGGCGATGTCCAGGCCCAGCTTCTTGTTGATCTTGTAGCGCCCGACGCGCGCCAGGTCGTAACGCTTGTCCTTGAAGAACAGGTTCTCCAGCAGGGTCTGCGCGGACTCCTTGGTCGGCGGCTCACCCGGACGCAACTTGCGATAGATGTCGAGCAGCGCCTCGTCGGTGCCCGCGGTGTGATCCTTTTCCAGCGTCGACATCATGATCTCGGAGAACCCGAACCGTTCGGTGATCTGCTCTGCGGTCCAGCCGAAGGCCTTGAGCAGCACGGTAACCGGCTGGCGACGCTTGCGATCGATGCGAACACCAACCGAGTCGCGCTTGTCGATGTCGAACTCCAGCCATGCGCCACGTGACGGAATGACCCGCGCGCTGTACAGGTCTTTCTCCGTGGTCTTGTCGACGGACTGGTCGAAGTAGACACCCGGCGAACGAACCAGCTGGGCGACCACGACACGCTCGGTGCCATTGATGATGAACGCGCCCTTGTCGGTCATCATCGGGAAATCTCCCATGAAGACCGTCTGGCTCTTGATCTCACCGGTGTTGTTGTTGATGAACTCCGCGGTGACGAACAACGGCGCCGCGTAGGTCATGTCCTTGTCTTTGCACTCGTCGATCGAGGCCTTGACCTCTTCGAATCGCGGGTCGGACAGGGACAGCGACATGGTGCCCGCGAAGTCTTCGATCGGGGACAGCTCGGCGAGCACGTCTTCGAGCCCGCCCGCGGTGCTGTTCTCGCCGCGTGCGGCGGCGCGCGCCCGCCATTGCGGTGCGCCGATCAACCATTCGAACGAGTCAGTTTGCACGTCGAGCAACCCCGGCACGTCCAGGGGCTCACGAATTCTGGCGAACGACACCCGCTTCGGGGCGCCGGGGATACCGGCAACTACCTGGGCTGTTGTGGTGACTTTCTGGGACGAGACTGACACGGTGCGTCCTTCCGCGACCTCACACTGCTGATGAATTGCGTGTGGTCACCTACCGAACGAAACTCGCACACCGCAAGAAGCGAACACCACATCATTGATGGCGATTCACGGAATTGGGTTCGTGTGGTCGGACAGGAGGCAGCCAGCGCAACGTCCCAAGTTACTCACAGATTCGGCGCAGC
This sequence comes from Nocardia sp. CA-128927, assembly GCF_050955855.1. Classification (NCBI taxonomy): domain Bacteria; kingdom Bacillati; phylum Actinomycetota; class Actinomycetes; order Mycobacteriales; family Nocardiaceae; genus Nocardia; species Nocardia sp. CA-128927. The sequence continues at coordinate 4,381,755 of NZ_CP192087.1, forward strand.
ACAATAGGCATTCGATACTTGGGGTCATGTAACAACCACGTCGAATGTTTTCCTCTGTAGAAATAATAACCCCGGGAACCTGCCTGAGTCAAGGCTTTCGGCGGAATTCGATCAATTCGGCAGGCGCACGAATAGGGCTATGCGCACACTTCGTCCAGGAAGTTCAACACGAGCGGACCCGCGACGGCCCGGAATTCGTCGAAGTAGGCGTGCCGGGCGCCGGGGATCAGGTGCATGCGCGCGTGCGGGATGCGTTCGGCGAGCAGCGGCGCGTTCGCGACCGGATTGAACCGGTCCTCGGTGCCGTGCACGATCAAGGTCGGAGTCTCGATGTCCGGCAGGACATCCCAGGCATCGTGCTTGTTGCTGGCCATCAGATGGCGACGCCTGACATAGGCGGGCATCGCGGGGTCGCCGACGGTGTTGTACGGACCGGCGTTGTGCGCCAACCATTCCGGGGTGTACATCAGTTCCAGCAGCGCCTGCCGCGCCACGGCCGGATCGGGGTCGATGAGCGACTGTCGAATGTCGGGACCGCGTTCGATGCCGTGCTTGCCGCCGGGGGAGGTGCAGCCGAGGACCAGGGCGTGCACTCGCTCCGGATGGCGGGCGGCCAGCCATTGTGCGACACGGCCACCCATGGACGTGCCGTACACCGCGGCCCGATCGATGCCGAGGTCATCCAGCACCGCGATCACGTCGTCGGCGAAACCGACTGTGCTGTAAGGCTCGTCGGGCTTGTCGCTGTCGCCGGTGCCGCGCCAGTCGGGCGTGATGGTGCGATACCGGGTCTCGAAGTCCTCGCGGATCCCGTCCCACCAGTGGTGATTGTTGGCTTGCCCGGCGAGCAGCAGCAGGGGAGCGCCCGCGCCCGCGGTTTGGTACGCGAGGCGAACGCCGTTGGCGGCCTTGGCATATGGCACGGTGCTGCTCCTATCGGGTCGGTTGGTGGATGGGGCGCAGGCCGTCGAGGACGAGTTCCAGGCAGCGACGCCAGGCGGGTGATCCGGTCGCCTCGCCGAGTAGCGACAGCGCCCACACCAGGTGCACCACGTCTTCGTCGCTCGCGTCGGCACGCACCGCGCCCGCCTGTCGGGCGCGCTGGAGCAGTGTCGACAGGTGCGACATCCCGCGATGGCAGGCCTCGGCCAGTTGGGCGGCGGCGGGATGGTCGCCGGTGAACGCCTCGAGCAGGCCGCGGTCGGTGGTCATCTGGCCGAGTAGTTCCTCGATGAATCCGCTGAACGCCAGCCAGGCGTCCGGCTCGGCCGCGGCCCGGGTGGCGAATTCGCCGATGGCGGCCAGGCGCGGCGGCAGCAGCGCTTCGATGAGCGCGTCGCGGTGCGGGAAGTGGTTGTACAGCGTGCCGATGCTGACCCCGGCCCGCCGCGCGATCTCCTCCAGTGATCCGTCGAGCCCCTGCTCGGTGAATACACCGGCGGCCTCCCGCAACAGCTTCTCGCGATTGCGGGCCGCGTCGCGGCGCATCGGCTTGGTCATGAGGACCATCCTACAAAAGTCGAGGGGCTCCTCGGTTTCGTGCGTCGGACCCGGCCTCGGCATGTCCATGGCGAAGCGTTTCGGTAGCGAAGGATTCCGGGTCGCGCTGGTCTCGCGCAGCGACGCACGCCACGAGGGCTATCTGAAAGAGCTTGCCGCGCAAGGCATCGATGCCACCGCCTATGCCGCCGACGTGACCGACCGCGCCCGCCTGAAGTCTGTCCTCGCCGAGATCGCCGGTGACAGCGACATCGAGGTCGCCTACTACGGCCCGGGCCCGACGCAACAACCCATCCCGCTCACCGAAATCGATTCCACCACGGCGCAATCCGCGTTCGATTGGGTCTGGCCGGCCGTCGACATGGTGCACGAAGTCCTCCCGGCCATGCTCGACAGGGGCACTGGCGCACTACTCTTCGCGGGCGGCCTCTCCAGCGTCCGACCCATGCCGATGCTCGGCCACTTGGCCCTGCCCTCCGCCGCTCTGCGCAACTACGCCGTCACCCTCAACGCCGCCCTCGCCGACCGGGGCGTCTACGCGGCCACCCTCACCATCGGCAGACTGATCGAACGCGGTGACATCCACGCAATGGTCACCGCCGACCCGGGCCGTTTCGGCTCGCTCGAAGGACGCACCCTCGATCCCGACGACCTCGCCGCCACCGCGTGGGAGATGTACCGCGCCCGAGACCGGGCGGAAGCGGTATTCGACCTGTTCAGCGGCTGATCGCGGACAGGCTCAGCCGTCGGTGAGGATTCTGGCGGCGGCGTCCAGCCCCTCGGTGGTTCCGACGATCACCAGCAGGTCGCCGGCGGCGAAGGTGAAATCCGGGCCCGGTGACGGGATCACCGCCCCGCCGCGCATGATCGCGACGATGGAAACCCTTGTCCGGGTACGCATCTCGGTCTCGCCGAGCGGCCGGTCGGCGTAGGGGGAGCCGCCGAGTATGGAGAACTGCCGGGTGTTCACGCCGTCGAACTCGCGATGTTCCTCGCGCAGCTGAGCGACCAGCTGTGGGGCGCCCAGCAGATTGGCCAGTGCGGCCGCCTCCGACGCCGATAACGGAATCTGGTCGGTGGCCTCGGGATTGTCGGACTTGCTGACGATCAGATAGATCGTGCCGTCCTTGTGATCGATGACGCCGATCCGGCGGCGAACGCCCTTGACCGGAAAGTCCTTGCGCACACCGATACCCGGTAGGCGCGTCACTTCAACGTTCACTCCACCAGCGTAACCGCGTCGACTGGTACGGGTGTGCTGCCGCTCATTCAATCCAACCGATCGGTCGTGCATGGCGATCGCGCATCGTCAGGGCGTTGCGCGATCGCCTGCCGAACTCAGTCCGAGGGGCCCGCGAGGTGATAGCGGACCGTGGGACTCCAGAGGAAGAAACCGTTCACGCCTGCGTCGTTGGCGGCGTCTATCTGCGCCCTGACCTCGCCGGGTCCGTAGCTGACGCCGAGGCTGAAGTCCTGCAACCAGGGGACGACCTTGGCGGCGGTGCCCTGCGTCTGGGTGCGGAAGTCCTGCAGCGAGCGGAAGATGATGTCGTAGGGCTGGGAGTTCGGGTTGGCGACACCGTACTCACCGGAGTTCCAATGCGAGGGATACAGCATCGGCGCGATGTAATCGACGTACTTGGCCATCATCGGAATGTCCTGCGCGATCTCGTCGGGTCTGGTGGACGCGATACCGAACACCGCGGCACTCTGATCGGCGCCCGCGTCACGCACGGGATCGCGGCTCTCTCTGAGGAATTCGGCGATCGATACAGTGGGCGAGCTGGTCGAGCCGGGGAAGTGCATCTGCGATAGCGCGCCGTCCGGGCGCCGGATGTAGTCGTACATGATCCCGTCGAAGCCGAGCTTGGCCGCCTCGACCGCGAGATCGATGTTGTATCTGCGCATTTCGGGATTCGCGAAGTTGGTGAAGGCGATCGGTCCGTACTTGCTGGAATACGGTTCACCGGACGGCGTCTGGATCACCCAGTCCTGATGACCTGTCTGCCAGGCCCATTCGGCCATCGTCTTGTCTCTGAACGCGACGATCCGGCCCACCACCCGAATGCCCATGTCGTGCAATTGCCGCAATGCCGCAGGGGCATCGTAGATTCTGTTGACAGCACCCGACTCGCGGGCGAGCGGCACCTGGGAGTCGTAGCCGACGACGCCGTCCTCGTCCTTGATGTCGAGCTGCACCGTGTTGATGCGCCCGTCGCGGGCCATGTTCAACACGTCCTCGCGGAGTCCGTCGTCGGACCAGCCGTACGCGGTCACATGTACCGCCTTGATCCGCGGCTGCTCTATCGCCGCCGTGATCGCCTGCACGGCCTCGTTACCCGCCGCGTCCACGGCTACCACCTGGCCGCCGGTTTGCGCTCGCGGCATCGTGATCTCGAACGCCCCGTCGTCGGCGGGTGTCACCGACTGGGTGCCGATGGATACGCGCTCGGCCCCATTAGCCTTGCCGCGCAAGGTAACCGGCTGGCGGTAAGAGGTCACGCCGGTCGGCTGCGTCAGCTCCAAAGTCGGCGCCTCGTTGTCCACGGTGAACGTCTTGGACACGCCGGGCCCGGTGCGCAGGAAGCCGAGGAAGTTCGGTGGGATCTCGGCGGTGAACTTGTGCTCGCCGTCGGGCAGCGCTCCTGGCCGGTAGACGACGGTGCGGCCGTCGATGGTGCCGGAGACGGGCTTGCCGTCGAGTTCGAGTCGCATGGTGGCGGGGTCGTATTCACCCGCGTCCACGCGCAATGTCATGGCGGACAAGGTCGCCGCGCCGACCAGGCTGCTCGGGAGACCGGTGACGGTCAATCCCCGCGGTTCGGTGCGCACCCAACTCAGGGTCACAGAAGCGACAAGAATTGATAAGACTGAGATAACTAGGACTGCCGCCAAACGCCGGTGTCCTGTAACGCCTAGTCGTTCTAGCAACGCGCACACCAACTTTCGTCAGGATATCGCTCAACTATCGCGGGTTCGGCCCGCGCCCGTCGCTACTTTGCCCGAGTTCCTTACACAACGAAATGGTCGCGCTCGCGTACTGTTTGCGCGGTGACGAAGAACGCGACTATCGGTGTTCGAGTTATGTTGTCGGTGCTGGCGTGCACGGCCACCGCGGCCTGTGCCGCGGACCCCGGCCCGGCCAACCCCGCCGGTACGTTGATCGCGGCCGCGCAGCCGTCGAACAGTCCTGCGCCCGATCCTGCCGCGGTGGGCGCCAACGAGCTCGGCGTTGTGCCCGTCCTCATGTACCACCAGCTGGCGTCCGAGCCGGACAGCGAATACGACCAGACGCCAGAGAAATTCCGCGCCGAACTCGATCGGCTGTACCGCGAGAACTACCGTCCCGTGACCGCTGCCGCCTACATCTCCGGCGCCATCGACCTTCCCGCGGGCACACACCCGATAGTGCTCACCTTCGACGACTCGACCCTCAGCCAGCTCGCGTTCACCGCCGACGGCAAGGTCGCGCCCGATACCGTTGTCGGCATGCTCGAACAGTTCCGAGTCGAGCACCCCGACTTCGCGCCGACCGCCACCTTTTACGTCAACAATCAGCCGTTCGGTGACGATCCGCGAGCCCTATCGTGGTTGGCCGCACACGGATACGAGATCGGCGCGCACACCGCGACCCACGCGAACCTCGCGCAGCTCGACAGCACCGGAGTCCAACGCGAGCTGGCGGACAACGTCCGCGCGATCGAGTCGGCGACCCCGGGTCCGGTCCGGACCATGGCCTTGCCGCTCGGCATCGCCCCGGCCGATCGCACCCTGGCCACCGCGGGCAGCTGGGACGGCACGAGCTACGCGTTCGAGGCGGTGATGCTGGTCGGCTCCGAGCCCGCGCCGTCGCAATACGGCGAACTCGATCCCACGGCCGTTCCCCGAATCCGTTCGGGCAGAACAGCGGTCGACTTCGATTCGACCTACTGGCTGGACCGGCTCGCCGCGCGCCCGGAGCAGCGCTACACCTCGGACGGGAACCCAAAGCAGATCTCCTTCCCTGCGCGCTTATCCGGGACGTTGAACCTGCGGTGGTCGGGTCAGGCGAAGTCGTACTGATTCCAGCCGTATCGGCTGCCGTTGGCGCACAGAGCTTTACGTCAGCCGCACGTGATATGCGGCTGACGTAAAGGTGTCAGGTACTGCCGGTCGCCGCGTTCACCGCGGCGCGCGAGCGGCGAGTTGTTCGAGGACGGCAACCATCCGATCGATCTCCTCGCACGTGTTGTAGAAGGCGAACGACGGACGCACCGTCGCCTCCAGGCCGAGGCGGCGCAGAATCGGCTGGGCGCAGTGGTGACCGGCCCGAACCGCGATGCCCTTCTCGTTCAACGCCTTTCCGACCTCGAGCGGCTCGTAGCCCGCCATGACGAACGAGAGCACGCTCGCCTTGTCGGCGGCGGTGCCCACCAGTCGGATGCCGCGCACCGACGCGACCCGAGGAGTCGCGTACTCGAGCAGTTCGTGCTCGTAGCGTGCGATGGCGTCCATGCCGATGCGTTCGACGTATTCGATTGCCGCACCGAGCCCGACCGCGTCGGCGATATTGCCGGTGCCCGCCTCGAATCGCCCGGGTGGCGGCTGGAACAGCGAACGTTCCAGGGTGACATCGCTGATCATGTTGCCGCCGCCCTGCCAGGGCGGAACATCTTGCAGTATCTCGGATTTTCCGTAGACCACGCCGATTCCGGTGGGCCCGAACAGCTTGTGGCCGGAGAACACGAAGAAATCGGCGCCGATCGAGCGCACGTCGATCGAGGTGTGCGGGACCGATTGCGCGCCGTCGACGATGGTGACCGCCCCGGCCCGCTGCGCCTCGGCGACGATCTCGCGCACCGGCGTGATGGTGCCGAGCGCGTTCGAAACATGCGCCACCGAAACGAGTTTCGTTCGATCGGAGAGCAGCTTGGTGTACTCGCCGAGCAGCAGCTCGCCGTTGTCGTCCACTGGAATGACCTTCAGCTGGGCGCCGGTCTCGGCGGCCAGCATCTGCCAGGGCACGATGTTCGCGTGGTGCTCCAGGTGCGAGATGATGATCTCGTCGCCCTCGCGAATGTTCTTGCGGCCCCAGGTCTGGGCGATCAGGTTGATGCCTTCGGTGGCGCCGCGGACGAAGATGATCTCCTCCGCCGAGGACGCGCCGATGAACCGGGCCACGATGTCGCGGGCCTGCTCGTAGGCATCGGTGGACCGCGCCGCCAATTCGTGTGCGGCCCGGTGGATATTGGAGTTCTCGTGCTCATAGAAATGCGCGATGCGCTCGATCACCGCGCGCGGCTTCTGCGTCGTCGCGGCGTTGTCGAACCACACCAGCGGATGCCCGTTCACCCGCTCCCTCAGGATCGGGAAATCGTTGCGCACCGCGTGCACGTTGAGCGGCGGGTGCGCGTCGGGTACCCGATACGACGCGGCGGGACCGGTCGATGCCGCGGCACCGGGCGAATCCAGGAAATAGAAGCTCGGCGCACCGGCGGCTTGCTGGGGCGCGGCATCGGGAAAGCGTTGCGGGGACAGCACACTGCTCAACGACGGCAGTGTGGTGAGGAATCGGTCGTTGTGTATTCCGGCGGTATTCGCCGGTGGGTACGCAGGCGGGCCCGCGGCGTCGGCCATCGGCACGTCGCGTCCCCAACCCGGCACCGTCGGCTCCGGCGTGCTGCCGCCGGGCGGAGTGGTGCCTGAAAGTCCCTGCGCACCTGGGGCCGACGTGCGGCCGCTGGCGGGCGCGGTGCCGTAGACACCGGGGACCGACGGCTCGGGGGTGCTGCCGCCGGGCGGCGTCGTACCCGAAACACCTTGTGTACCCGACGATGTGCGGCCACCTGGGGGTGGTGTACCCAATGCGCCCGTCGATGCCGCATCCGGCGTGTGCCCACCAGGATGCGTCGCACCGGAGAACCCCGGCGCACCAGCAGCTGTCGCCGCTGGCACGGGTGACGGCACCGGTGCGTTCGGCGGCGACGTCGGCATATCCGGCTGTGCCACACTCAGGCCCACCGGAGCGGCGGGCAAGCCCGCCGACCCCGACGGCAGCGCCGAGAAGAACGCTCCGGCAAGGCGATTCAGCGTCGCCTCGTCCGGCAGCATCCACTCGGCGCCACCATCGTCCGCTGGGCGCGAGATGTCAGCTCCGGTAGGTCGGTGCGTAGTCATGGAACTTGCCCACCTCGGCTCCGTCGAGCACTGCCACCGCATCGTCGGTCAGGATCGCCAGCGAGCAGTACAGCGACACCAGATATGACGCGATCGCGCTGCGATCGATACCCATGAACTTCACCGAAAGGCCCGGGCCCTGTTCACCGGCCAGGCCGGGCTGATACAGACCGATCACGCCCTGACGGGCCTCGCCGGTGCGGATCAGCACGAACTTGGTCTTCCCGCGTTCCACCGGAACCTTGTCCGACGGAATGATCGGAATCCCGCGCCAGGTCAGGAACTGCGACCCGAACATGCTCACGGTCGGCGGCGGCACACCGCGCCGGGTGCATTCCCTGCCGAACGCCGCGATGCCCTGCGGGTGGGTGAGGAAGAACCCCGGCTCTTTCCAGACCTTCGTGATCAGATTGTCGAGGTCGTCCGGCGTCGGCGGCCCGGCGATCGTCGAGATCCGTTGCTTCTTCGTGGCGTTCGCGATGAGACCGTAGTCCGGGCTGTTGATCAGCTCGCCCTCTTGGTGCTCCTTGATTGCCTCGATGGTCAACCGCAACTGCTGAGCAATCTGATCGTGCGGGCTCGAGTAGAGATCTGAAACACGGGTGTGCACATCGAGAATGGTGTGCACCGCCTTGAGTCGATACTCCCGCGGGTCCCGCTCGTAGTCGATAAACGTCTCCGGCAGCGGAGACTCGTCGAAGTTATCGCACTGAATATCGACGGTTTGTTCGTCGGTGACCCGGTTACGCCGGTAGATACCGGCCTCGACGGGCACCCAGTTCAACAGATGAACCAACCACCGTGGGGTGATCGACTCCATCTGCGGAACGCTCTTCGTAGCATTCGCCAGTGTCCGGGCAGCATCATCGCCCAGTGCAACCGGCCTTGGAACAGCTTTAGTCATCGAACCACCTTGGGATCGGCAAATCCACCGTTACCAGCTCGCCCATGCTAGCCCCTACCTACCGGGATGCCCGGATCGCCCCTATTGCCCGCCTTGCGCCGCGCGCCGCGCCGGTTTTCCGGGGCTCATCGAGTGGTGCGTTCGCCGCCGTTGACCGCCAGCACCTGGCCGGTCACCTGCCGGGCCGCGGGCGAGGCGAGATAGTGCACCGCGGCGGCGATGTCTTCCGGGACGCCGGGGCGCCGGGTGTGTGCCGCGGCGATGAGGGATTCGCGCCGCTCGTCGGTCAACTTGTCACGGAAGAACTCGGTGTCGGAGATGTAGCCGGGCGCAACGACATTCGCGGTGATGCCCTGCGGCCCGAGCTCCGCGGACAGTTGCGTGTTCCAGGAGGCGAGTCCGGCCTTGGCCGCACCGTACGCGCCCGCACCCTTGTCCGCGGCGATCGAGCCGATGTTCACCACGGCCCCCGTGCTCGAAAGCCGTTCGCGCAGTGCGGAGGTCATCAGCACGGCGCTGATCAGGTTGGCGTCCAGGTTGGCCCGCCACGCGGCGGCGAGACTCCGCAGGTCGGTCGGCGCCTCGTTGTCGAAGTCGGTATTGCCGCCCGCATTGTTGACCAGCACGTCGATTTCGCGGGGGAGTTGTTCGACCAGCGCCTCGATCTGCGCCGGATCGGTCGCGTCGCAGACGCGTGCCGTGACGCCGAGTTCGGCCGCGGTCGCGTGCAGCGGCTCGGCCCGGCGCCCGGTGATCACCACGGTGTCGCCCGCGGCCGCGAAGATGCGCGCGATCGCCCGGCCGATCCCGGTGGCTCCGCCGGTGACCACGATGTTCCGTCCCATGTCAGCTCCCTCATCGAGTACATTTAGGTCTAAACGTAGATGACGTTTAGACCTAAACGCAACCGAGGAGTGGCATGGATGACAACGATCCCGTCGACGCGATCGCGCTCGCTTGGCTCCGCGAGCGGCCGGGCACCCCGGTCGACGGCATCGGCGTCGTGACGCGAATATGGCATCTGGCCAAGGCTTTCGGCGACGACCGCCGCCGCGTGCTCGCCGCGGAGAGTACCGACGCGGCCACCCTCGATCTACTCAGCGTGCTGCGCCGCAGCGGCGAGCCGTATCAGCTGACCACCCGGCAACTCACCGAGCGCACCATGCTCACCGCGGGCGCGATCTCCCAGCGGGTCACCCGCGCCGAAGCCGAGGGCCTGGTCACCAGGGCGCCACTCGACGACGGCTCCCGCGGCGTGGTCATCGCACTCACGCCAGCCGGACACGCCTTGGTGGAACGGCTGGTCGATCATGTGCTCGGCCGCGAGACCGACCTGCTCGCCAGCCTGACCCCCGAACAGCGGGCCGACCTGACCGATCTTCTCCGTATCCTGCATCGGGACCTGATGACGCGCCTGAACCTCCAGAAGATCATCCAGGTCGGCTCGACGGACGTGTAAGTGTGCCGAAGCTGTTGCGTGTCAGAAGGATCAGCGCAATGCGAGGGCGAGGAAGAAGTCGACGCGGTCTTCGAGGCGGGAGAGGTCGCGTCCGGTGAGTTCTTCGATGCGCTGGATGCGGTAGCGCAGGGTGTTGACGTGGACGTGCAGGAGGTCGGCGCACTTGGTCCACGAACCCGAAACCTCGAGGAAGGTTTCCAGGGTGTGCACGAGGTCGGCGCGATTGTCCTGGTCATAGGTGGTGAGCGGGTCCAGGAGGCGGAGCCGGAACATGCGGCGGACCTCGTCGGGGACCGACGCGAGCAGCAGCATGTGGGTGGCGAGTTCGTCGTGCCCGACGACGCTGGCGGGTTGTAGTCGGCCTGCGGCCATCCGGCGGGCGTACCGGGCTTCTTCGACGGCGCCGCGTAGGCCCTCGCCGTCGACAACGCCGCTGACGCCCACGGATAGTCGGCTACCACGCAGCCCGGGCTCCAAAGCGGTTACCGCACGGTTGATTTCATCGATCACCGGCGTATCCGGACCTGCCGGAATCAACGCGATCGCTTCGCCGTCCACCACACCGGCGGCAGGCCTTCTGCCGTACAGGATTTCGCGCAACATCACGCGTAACTCCCCGGGCCGCAAGGTGTCATCGGCGGCGGCTGCGACCGCGATATAGGTCTCCGCGGGGCCGAGCCCGGTGAGCTCCAGCCGCGAGATGATCTCTGTCGGCTTGGCATCGGACACGATCAACTCGACGAGTTCCTGCGCGAGTCGCCCCTCGGCGCTCTGCCGGTCGTCCTGCCGCGCGCGTTCCAGCGACACGACGGCTGCGAGCTCACCGGCCAGCGCGCGCCGCTCCTCGGGCCACTCGGTGTAGTCACCCTCGAAGACCAGGAACCAGTCCGCGGCCCGCGAGGTTCGATGCTCATCGACAGCGAACAGGGAATACCGGCTGCCTTCGTGCAGAAACGCGACCGGCAGCCGACGGGCACTGAGAAACGCGGTGGTCACCTCGACCGGTGGCGGCGTGCCGGGCCCGGCTACCGCCCGACCGGTTGACGACACCACCCAACATCGCATGCCGAGATCGCGTTCGATCAGCTCCAGCACCGAGCCGAGCCCGGCACCCGAGACGAGCTGGCGATGCCGGTCCAGGATCGCGGTCAGATCCGCCGCCCGCCCGGTCGACAGATTGCGGGTGATCTGCTCGGTGACCGCGGCGAACGCAACTGTCTCCGGCACCCGGAACAGCGGAATCCGATGCTTGCGACAGGCCTCGACCACATCCGGCGGCGCACCTCCGTACCTGGCGTCACCGGCGGCCATCCCGGCCACCCCGGCCTGGGCCAGCGCGCGCACGAACACCTCGCTGTCGGCGGGATCATGCCGCCACTGCAAGCCGGTGAGCACGAGCTCCCCGCCGGACAGGTAGCGACCCGGATCGAGCATGTCCGTGGTCACCACCCAACGCACGAACCGGTCCAGCTCTTCCTCGCCGGTGACGAGCTCGAGCCCCAGGTCCGCCATGGTCAGCAGTGATCGAAGGCGCACGTTGCGAAGGCTAACAGTCGCCCCCCTGGTAAACGCCCTTGGACATTCGCACAAAGAGTTGGCTGTGAACTGGCGCACAGTTCAGATTTCTCGTTTCTAGCTGCGCTGTTCCGCTGCGGGTGTACTTGCGGAACAGATTGGTGAACCCCGACAGGAGGTCAGATGGCAGGCGACATCGGATGGCTCAACGCATTGCCGCCGGACCAGGCAGAGCAGGAACTGCTGACCTGCTGCGCGTCCCGGCGGTGGGCGCAGAAGGTGGCGGCCTCCCGGCCCTATCCCGACGCCGCGCGTGCCACCGACGCGGCCGTTGCCGCGGTGTGCGAGCTGAGCTGGCCGGATGTCGAGGAGGCGCTGTCGGCGCATCCGCGCATCGGTGACCGGGCCAAGGCCGAGTTGTCCGAGCGGGAGGCAGCGTGGTCGCGCGGCGAACAGTCCGGCGCGGCGACCGCCGACCTCGCGGTGCGCACGGAGCTCGCGGCGGGCAACCGGGCCTACGAGGATCGCTTCGGCCACGTCTTCCTGATCCGCGCCACCGGCCGCAGCGCCGAGGAGATGCTCACCGAGCTGCGCAAGCGCCTGACCAACTCGCTGCTCGACGAGCGCATCAAGGTGCAGAGCGAGCTCGCCGACATCACCCGGCTGCGTGTGCGAAAGCTGTTGGGGGACAAGTGAGTCTGTCCACCCACGTGCTGAACGCGGTGACCGGGCGCCCCGCCGCGGGGCTGCGGGTCCAGCTGTCGCGCGCCGACGGCACCGTGCTCGCCGAACGGCAGACCGACGACGACGGCCGCATCAAGGACCTGCCCGCGCCCGAAACCGGCACGCACCGGCTGACTTTCGACACCGGCGAGATCAGCCCCTTCTACCCCTCGGTCGCCATCGACTTCACCGTCGCCGACCCGGCCGCGCACTACCACGTGCCGCTGCTGCTCAGTCCGTATTCCTACTCCACCTATCGAGGTAGCTGAACAATGTCGATCAAGCTCGGACCGAACCGATATGGCAAAGCGGAGACCCATGTCGTCAGCGTGACGAAAAACGGTGGCGTGCACGAGATCCGCGACCTCAATGTCGGCGTCGCCCTCTCCGGTGACATGGACGACGTGCACCTCACCGGCGACAACGCCGCGGTGCTGACGACCGACACGCAGAAGAACACCGTCTTCGCGTTCGCCAAGGAGCACGGCATCTCCTCGCCCGAGGCGTTCGGTGTGCTGCTGGCAAAGCATTTCGTCGATTCGCAGCCGACCATCCACCACGCGCGGGTCAGCGTCGAGGAGTACGCCTGGGAGCGCATCGTGCTCGACGCGAGCAACGATCAGCACTCGTTCGTCCGTTCCGGCCAGGAGGTCCGCACCGCGCGAGTGCACTACAACGGCGAAAACGCTTGGGTCGTCGCGGGTTTGCAGGGCCTGGTGGTGCTGAACTCCACTGGCTCGGAGTTCCACGGCTACCTCGAGGACAAGTACACGACGCTGAAGGAAGCCTGCGACCGCGTCCTCGCCACCGAGGTGAACGCGGAGTGGCGCTTCATCGGCGAGCCCAGCGACTGGGACAAGACCTACCGCGAGGCCAGGCGCGCGCTGCTGGAGGCGTTCGCCGAAACCTACAGCTACTCACTGCAGCAGACCCTCTACGCGATGGGCGAGCGTGTGCTCAACACCTGCCCGGAGATCGGTGAGGTCCGGCTGTCACTGCCCAACAAGCACCACTTCGTCGTCGACCTGTCCGCCTTCGGACTGGAGAACGACAACGAGGTGTTCTACGCCGCCGACCGCCCCTACGGCCTGATCGAGGGCACCGTGCTGCGCGAGGACGCGGCCGCGGCCGGCCCGGCGTGGGAGTGACGATGGATTTCCTACGACCCACCTCCTGGGCGGATGCCCTCGATATCAAGGCAGGCCGCCCGGACGCCACCCCCATTCAGGGCGGCACCGACATGATGGTCGAACTCAACTTCGACAAGGGCCGCCCGAGTGCCCTGCTCGACCTGAACCCGTGCCGAGAGTTGTTCGACTACAAAGAGATCGACGGCAAGATCCGAATCGGCTCCGGCGTGCCCTACGTTCGGATCATCAACCGGCTCGGCAACCAACTCCCCGGCCTAGCCCAGGCCTCCCGCACCGTCGGCTCGCCGCAGATCCGCAATCGCGGCACGGTCGGCGGCAACCTCGGTGGCGCGTCCCCGGCCGGTGACGCCCATCCCGCGCTGCTCGCGGGCAACGCGGTGGTCGAGGTCGCGTCGGCGGCCCGCGGCACCAGGATGATCCCGATCGACGACTTCTACATCTGGGTGCGCAAGACCGCACTCGAGGCCGACGAGCTGATCAGCGCGGTCTGGCTGCCGCCCGCCGAAGGGCCGCAGTACTTCTCGAAGGTCGGCACCCGCAACGCCATGGTGATCGCGGTGTGTTCGTTCGCCATTGCGCTCTATCCGAGCAACGGGACGGTGCGCACCGGCATCGGTTCGTCCGGCCCGACGCCCTTGCGCGCCAAGCCCGCCGAGGAATTCCTGGCTACGCAGCTGCCGTGGCACGATCCGGCACCGCTCACCGACCGGGTGCTGCGCGAGTTCGGCGCGCTGGTCGCGGCCGCCGCCAAGCCGATCGACGACGTCCGTGGCACCGCCGATTACCGCAAGCACGCTCTCTCGGTGCAGGCCCGCCGCACCCTGGGCTGGGCATGGACGGACTACCTAGCAGAAAGGAAGGCAGCCTGATGCGCGTGACCTTCGACGTGAACGGTTCCACGGAGACCGTCGACGACGTGTGGGAGGGCGAGAGCCTGCTCTACATGCTGCGCGAGCGGATGGGCCTGCCCGGTTCCAAGAACGCTTGCGAGCAGGGCGAATGTGGTTCCTGCACGGTGTATTTGAACGGCACGCCGGTGTGTTCCTGCCTGGTGGCCGCCGGTCAGGCCGAAGGCTGTTCGGTGCGGACGGTGGAAGGTCTCGCGCAGGGCGCGAAGCTGGATCCGATGCAGCAGGCGTTCGTCGAGGCGGGCGCGGTCCAGTGTGGTTTCTGCACACCGGGTCTCATCGTGCAGGCGCATGACCTGATCGAGCACAACCCCGATCCGTCCGATGTGGAGATCCGCGAGGCACTGGCCGGAAACCTCTGCCGCTGCACCGGATACGAGAAGATCCTCGACGCCGTGCGGCTCGCGGCTCAGCGGAAGGCGACGGCGCAATGAAGACGATCATCGAAAACGCCTACATCGCACCGGTGGTCGGCCCGGAGATCGCCTCCGGGTACCTGGTGATCGCGAACGGCCGGATCGAATCCCTCGGTGCGGGACCGGCTCCCATCGTGCCCGACGCGCAACGCATCGACGGCACCGGCTGCCTGGTCACCCCCGGCCTGGTGAACACCCACCACCACCTCTACCAGTGGGCGAGCCAGGGCCTGTTCCAGGATTCGACGCTGTTCGAATGGCTGACCGGCCTCTACCGCACCTGGGCGGCCATGGACGCCGACGTCGTATACGGCGCGGCCGCAGCGGGATTGGGCTGGCTGGCACTGACCGGCTGCACCACCAGCAGCGACCACCATTACGTCTTCCCGAAGGGCCGCGGCGACCTGTTCGACGCCGAGGTCCGCGCTGCGCACGAGCTCGGCATCCGGTTCCACCCGTGCCGCGGCTCGATGGACCGCGGTCAGTCCGACGGCGGCCTGCCGCCGGACGAGGTGGTCGAGGACCGGGACGAGATCCTGATCAACACCTCGGAAACCATCGACAAGTACCACGATCCGTCGTTCGACTCGATGCTGCGGGTCGCCGTCGCGCCCTGCTCGCCGTTCTCGGTGAGCGAGGGCCTGATGACCGACGCCGCGCTGCTGGCGCGCACCAAGGGCGTCCGGCTGCACACCCACCTCGCGGAGACGCTCGACGAGGAAGAGCACTGCCGCGAGCAGATGGGTTGCACCCCGGTCGAATACATGGAGAAGCTCGGCTGGCTCGGCGAGGACGTCTGGTTCGCGCACGCGGTGCACCTGCACGACGCCGACATCCGCCGCTTCGCCGAGACGGGCACCGGCTCGGCGCACTGCCCGAGTTCCAACGCTCGCCTCGGTGCCGGTATCGCCCGCGTCTCCGAGCTGCTGCGCGCGGGTGCGCCGGTCGGCCTCGGCGTCGACGGCGCGGCATCCAGCGAGCTGACCTCGATGGCGGGGGAGATGCGCCAGGCCATGCTGTTCCAGCGGGCCGTGCACGGACCCACCGCGCTCACCGCGCGGCAGGCCCTGGAGATCGGAACCCTCGGTGGCGCACGCAATCTCGGCCGCCAGCAGGAACTCGGCAGTCTGGAGGTCGGCAAGCTCGCCGACATCGCGATGTGGCGAGTGGACGGCTTCCGAGCCGCCGTCGAAGACCCGGTCTGCGCGCTGGTCTTCGGTCCGACGCCGCCGCTGGCCAGGCTGCTCGTCGGCGGTCGCACCGTCGTCGAAAACGACGAACTGCGCACGGTCTCGCACGACCAGGTCGGTCGCGCAGGCGCCGCCGCCCGCAAACGGCTGATGCGGGGACGGGCATGACAACACCGAGCGACTGTACGAACTCCCAACGGCGAGAGGAAAAGCGATGACTTCGGTACGCAGCACGCGATTCCCCGGCGAGGTCGCCGCGCCGGGCAAGGGCGGCATCGGCGAGAGCCCGCTGCGCCCCGACGGCACTCTGAAGGTGAAGGGCGAGTTCGCCTATGCCTCCGACATGTGGATGGACGGCATGCTGTGGGGCGCCACCCTGCGCAGCCCGCACCCGCGTGCCCGCATCGTCAGCATCGACATCAGCCAGGCGCTCGCGCTGCCCGGCGTGCATGCCGTGCTCACCCACGAGGACGTGCCGGGCCGCAATGTCTTCGGCCTCGACATGTCCTGGGACCAACCGGTTCTCGCGATCGGCGAGGTCCGCCACCACGGCGAGCCGATCGCGCTCGTCGCCGCGGACCATCCGGAGATCGCGCGCCGCGCGGTCGAGGTGATCGCCATCGAGTGGGAGGTGTTGACGCCCATCACCGATCCGCTCGCGGTGGTCGCCGACCCCGAGGCCAACAAGGTGCAGGAGCGCGGCGGCATCGCCAGGCACCAGCCCGTCCGGGTCGGCGATATGGCGGTCGGTCGCGCGCTGTCCGATGTGGTGGTGTCCGGCGAGTACGAGGTCGGCATCCAGGACCAGGCGTTCCTCGGCCCCGAGGCCGGTCTGGTCGCGCCGGGCGAGGACGGCGGGCTCGACTTCTACGTCGCCACCCAGTGGATGCACAACGACCTCAAGCAGATCGGGCCCTGTCTCGGCCTCACCGACGACAAGATCCGGATGACCCTGGCCGGGGTCGGCGGCGCGTTCGGCGGCCGCGAGGACCTGTCGATGCAGATCCACGCGGGCATGCTCGCGCTCTACACCGGCAAGCCGATCAAGATGATGTACAACCGCGAGGAATCGTTCTTCGGGCATGTGCACCGGCATCCGGCGCAGATGCGCTACGAGTACGGTGTTACTCGCGCCGGGAAGATCGTCTTCGCCGAGGTGCAGATCGTGCTCGACGGCGGTGCCTACACCTCCGCGACGCTCAACGTCACCGGCAACGCGTCCTCACTCGCGGTGGGCCCGTACGAGATTCCGCACATCAAGATCGACGCGTACGGCGTGTACACCAACAACCCGCCCTGCGGCGCGATGCGCGGATTCGGTGCGGTGCAAGCGTGTTTCGCGCACGAGTCGATGATGGACAAGGTCGCGGAGGCACTCGAGCTCGACCCGATCCATGTCCGTCAGGTCAACGCGGTCTCGCAGGGCTCGAAGCTGGCGACCGGGCAGATCGTGCACGCCCCGATGCCGATGGCCGAGATGCTCGGCCAGGCCCGCGCCATGCCGCTGCCCGGACCGCTGGATGCCTCCGACATCCGCAACCTGCCCGGCGGCGCCTCGCAAACCACGCACGGCGAGGGCGTCGTGCGCGGCATCGGCTACGGCGTCGGCATCAAGAACATCTGCTTCTCCGAAGGTTTCGACGACCTGTCGACCGCCCGGGTGCGGCTGGAAGTCATCGGTGGCGAACCGGTTGCGCTGGTGCACACCGCCGCGTCCGAAGTCGGCCAGGGACTGGTCACCGTGGAGGCCCAGATCGCGCGCACCGAGCTCGGCATCGAGCGGGTGACCATTCACCCGGCCGACAACCAGGTCGGCGACTCCGGTTCCTCCTCGGCCTCCCGGCAGACCTACATGACCGGCGGCGCGGTGAAGGCCGCGTGCGAGGCGGTGCGGATGCGCGTACTCGCCCTTGCCCAAGGACGTTTCGGCGCCACCCGCGGCCTGCAACTGATCGGCGGCAAGGTGGTCTCCCGCGACGGTGAGGTCTACGCCGCGATCGTCGACCTGCTCGGTGACGAGATCATCGAGGAGACAAGGGAATACCACCACAAGCCGACCACCGGCATGGATCCGGTGACCGGTCAGGGCAACAGCCACACCCAGCTCGCCTTGTGCGTGCACCGGGCCGTGGTGGATGTCGATACCGAACTCGGCCTGGTCAAGGTCGTCGCCCTGGACGCCGTCCAGGATGTCGGAAAGATCATGAACCGCTTGTCGCTGGAGGGCCAGATCCACGGCGGCTCTACGCAGGGTCTCGGCCTCGCGGTCATGGAGGAAATTCAAGTTCGCGACGGAAAGGTGCTCAACCCGTCCTTCACCGATTACCTGATCCCCACGATTCTCGATACGCCGCCACAGCGGCTGGAGATTCTCGAAAACGCCGACCCGCACGCCCCATACGGGCTGCGCGGCGCCGGAGAGCCACCCACACTCTCCTCGACTCCCGCGATCGTCTCGGCCATTCGGGACGCATGCCGATCCGCAGGAGGAACCGTGCACATCAACCGAGTGCCGGTGCGTCCGGAAGACATCATCCGGAGCAGTTGATCAACAGGGGCAGACCGTATCTCGTGTCCAGCGACCGCGGTAGGGACCCCACAACAGCAGAACCGAACCACGCGATCCGGCCGTAACGGCCGGTTCGTAGGTCGGCCATGCCCCGAGGAGGGCACGCCATGACCCAAGTCCAGACCCACTCCTCCGTCCCGGAGCCGGTCACCGGAAGGTCCCCGCTCGACCGATACTTCCGGTTGAGTGCACGCAAGACCACGATCTCCCGCGAAATCCGCGGCGGCATCACCACTTTCGTCGCGATGGCCTACGTTATCCTGCTCGTCCCGCTGATCATCGGCGGGGTCCAGGACATTGACGGCAACAGCTTGAGCATCGCGCAACTCACCACCGCGACCGCGTTCTCGGCCGGGCTCAGCACCATTCTGATGGGCCTCGTCGGCAACGTTCCGCTCGCCCTGGCCGCCGGCCTCGGTGTCGTTCCGGTGGTCGCCTTCCAGGCCGCCCCGCACATGACCTGGCCGCAGACCATGGGCCTGGTGGTGCTGATGGGCGTGATCATCGTGATCCTGGCCGCGACCGGCCTGCGCACGATGATCATCAACGCCATCCCGCTGTCGCTCAAGAACGCCATCGGCGTCGGGATCGGCATGTTCATCGCGATGATCGGCCTGGTGTCCGCGGGGGTGGTCGGCCATGGCTCGCAGACCGGGCCACCGGTCACGCTCGGCGTCGCCGGTCACCTTTCCGGTTGGCCGGTAGTGATTTTCGCCGTCGGACTGCTGCTCATGCTCGCGCTGTTCATCCGCAAGGTGCCCGGCGCCATCCTGATCAGCATCGCCATCGCCACGGTGCTCGCCATCGCGGTCAACTCGCTGGCGAAGATCGATCCGAAGACGTGGGGGCCGGTCGTCCCGGAGACGCCGAAGGGCTTCTTCGCCGCGCCGGACTTCGGGCTGCTGCTGAACATCGACCTCCTCGGCGGATTCGCCAAGGCCGGTGGGCTGGTCGCGGGCGTCGTGCTGTTCACCCTGGTACTGACCGGCTTCTTCGACGCCATGGGCACCGTGTTCGGGGTCTGCGATGAGGCCGGGCTGCTCGACGAGCGCGGCACCATGCCGGGCCTCGGCAAGGTGCTGACCATCGACGGTGTCGCACAGGTCATCGGCGGCGTGAGCGGCGGCGCGGGCAACACCGTGTACGTCGAGTCCGCGACGGGCGTCGGTGAGGGCGCACGTACCGGACTGGCCAGCGTGATGACCGGTGGATTGTTCTGCCTCGCAGTGCTGTTCACCCCGCTCGCGGCCGTGGTGCCGATCCAGGCCGCCGCACCGGCACTCGTGCTGGTCGGCGCGCTGATGATGACCCAGGCCCGCAAGATCGACTGGGCCGACCTGGAAGTCGCCGTACCGGCCTTCCTGACCATCGTGCTGATGCCGTTCACCTACTCGATCACCAACGGCGTCGGCGCAGGCGTCATCGCCTTCGTGGTGATCAAGGCGGCGCGCGGCAAGTTCAGCGAAATCCATTGGCTGATCTGGGTGGTCGGCGTCGTGTTCGCCGGCTACTTCGGCATCACGGCCATCGAACTACTGCTCGGCGGATAGAACGGCGAATCGAAATGCGTGACCTCGCGGCAGAACTCCTGCAATGGCACACGGCGGGCAAGTCCTACGCCGTCGCCACCGTCATCGGCGTCAGCGGCAGCGCGCCGCGGCCACCGGGCGCCGTATTGGCGGTGGACGCCGAAGGCGTTGTCATCGGAAGCATTTCCGGTGGCTGCGTCGAGGGTGCGGTGTACGAGCTCTGCCGCGCGGCGCTGCGCACCGGGCAGCCGGTGCGCGAAACCTTCGGCTACAGCGACGACGACGCGTTCGCCGTCGGATTGACCTGCGGGGGCAAGATCGAGGTGTTCGTCCAGCCGATCACCCCCGCCGAGCACGACACGATCGAAGCCCTGCTCCGATCGGCCGAGCCGGTGGCGCTCGTTCGCGACCTGAACACCGGCGCCGCAATGGCTTTGGGACCGTGGTGGACGCTCGGAGTGACCTTTGATCCCGCGGTGGTTGCGGAAGCCAGGGCCATGCTCGAGGTTGCCGCCACGGGCGTGCGCGTGATCGGTTGTGGCGATCGCGAGGTCACCATCTTTGTGGAATCCTACGTGCCGCCGCCGCGCATGATCGTCTTCGGCGCAATCGATTTCGCCGCCGCCGTGACGCGGATCGGCCGGTTTCTCGGCTACCACGTCACGGTCTGCGACGCCCGCCCCGTCTTCGCCACTCAGGCGCGATTTCCCGACGCCCACGAGGTCGTTGTGGAGTGGCCCGACCGCTATCTGGCCCGCACCACCGTCGATTCCCGGACCGTGCTGTGCGTGCTGACTCATGACGCCAAGTTCGATATCCCCTTGCTGGAGAGAGCATTACGTCTACCCGTTGCCTACGTCGGTGCGATGGGATCGCGCCGCACCCACGACGAGCGGATGGCCAGCCTGCGCGCCGTCGGTCTCTCGGAATCCGAACTGGCCGTGTTGCATTCGCCCATCGGACTCGATCTGGGCGGGCGCACGGCCGAGGAGACCGCCGTCGCCATCGCCGCCGAGATCGTCGCTGTGCGGCGCGGCGGCTCGACGCAGCCACTCACCACCAGTGACGGACCTATCCATCGGGACTTAGTTCCGACCTGGTGAAGCTATTCGGCTGGAGCATCATACAAATGCTACTTCAGAATGATCGATCAGCTTTGGGTTGATCTCATCTATCCCGATAGCCCGTAATCCCTGCATACTTGGTGAAATTCGACACAAAAGGACCCGATTATGCCGTTGATATTCCTGAACGGTTCCGCCATGCGCGGCGGGCCGCTCAACCATCTGTTGAACGGTGCGCCGTTCGCCGGTGAGGCGAAAACCGCGCCGCGGTACCGATTCTTCTCGGTGGGCGACCGCTTTCCCGGCCTCGACCCGTCGCCGGACGGCGGCTACTCGATCACCGGCGAACTGTTCGACGTGCCCCTCGATGTGCTCCGCGAACACCTGCTACCTGCGGAACCGCCCGAGCTGGAGCTCGGCGCGATCGAGCTGGACGACGGCAGGTCGGTGCTGTCGATGGTGCTGCGGCGCCCGCCGACCTCGTACCCGGAGCTGATCGACATCACCCGCGTCGGCAGCTGGAAGAAATACCGCGAAGGAGCTGAGTGAAGCATTACGCAGGGGAGTCCGGTCTCCCGAAATTCGACGTCAATTGCTCTATTCTATTCACCGATCTGCCATTGCTGGAGCGTCCCGCCGCCGCCAAGGCCGCCGGTTTCGAAGCGGTCGAATTCTGGTGGCCGTTCGGCGAAGACCCGACGCCGGGCGATAACGAGATCGACGCATTTGTTCGCGCGATCGACGACGCCGGTGTGCAGTTGGTCGGCCTGAACTTCATCGATCTGATTCCGGTGGGTCGCGGCCTGGTTTCCGTCCCCGGGGAGATCGCCAGGTTCCGCGACAACATCGAGGTGGCCGTCGGGATCGCCGCGCGCACCGGCTGCCGCGCGCTGAACGCCCTCTACGGCAACCGTATTGCGGGCGAAGACCCGGCGAAGCAGGACGAGCTGGCGCTGGAGAATCTGCGGCTGGCCGCCCGAGCGGCCGCCCGGATCGACGCCACGGTGCTCGTGGAAGCACTGAACGCGCATGAGTCGCCGCACTATCCGATCGTCAGCGCCGAGCATGCCGTGCGCGTGATCGAGCAGACCGGCGAGCCGAACGTGCGCTTCCTCTGCGACCTCTACCACCTGGCGCGGATGGACGAGAACCTCATCCAGGTGATCAAGACCTACGCCCAGCACATCGGCCACGTACAGATCGCCGACGATCCGGGCCGCGGACGGCCGGGCACCGGCGAACTCGATTTCGCCACACTCTTCGAAACCCTCAGCGCCGCAGGCTACGACGGCTGGATCGGCCTGGAATACAAAGACCCCGAGCTTGATTGGAAGTGGATCAAATGAGCAAGATCGGTTTTATCGGCCTCGGGATCATGGGCAGCCCGATGGCGGGACACCTGGTCAAGGCCGGACACGAGGTGACCGGTTACGACATCGGGCCCAAGGGGCTGGACAAGCTCAAGGAGGCAGGCGGTTCCGCCGCAGGCAGCGTCGCAGAGGCGGTCCGGGACAAGGACATCGTCATCACGATGTTGCCCCAGGACGAGCAGATCGAACAGGTCTTCCCCGACATCGTCGAGAACACCGTCGCGGGCACCCTCTACATCGACTTCTCCACCATCACCCCGAAGACGGCCAAGTGGACCGCAGAGCAGGGCAAGAAGAACGAGCTCAGGGTGCTCGACGCCCCGGTCAGCGGCGGGGAGAACGGGGCGATCAACGCGGCCCTCTCGATCATGGTCGGCGGCTCGCAGGCCGATTTCGAAGCCGCAACACCGATCTTCGAGACGGTCGGCAAGACCTTCGCGCTGGTCGGCGGCAGCGGCGCGGGCCAGTGCGTGAAGGCCGCCAACCAGCTCGTCGTCGGCGGCACCTATGCCCTGGTCGCCGAGGCGATCCTGCTGATGGAGAACCTGGGCGCGGACGCGGCCAAGGGCCTCGACGTGCTGGCCGGCGGGCTCGCGGGCAGCAAGATCCTCGAGCTCAAGCGCGAGACCATGCTGGCCCGCAACTTCGTGCCCGGCTTCCGGATCGACCTGCACCACAAGGACATGGGCATCATCCTGCAGGCCGCCCGCGAGGCCGAGGTGTCCATCCCGATGGGCGCGCTCACCGCGCAGCTGATCGCGGCGGGCCGGGCCATGGGCTACGGCTCGCTGGACCACTCGGGCCTGCTGCTGGTGGCCGAGGCGCTGTCCGGCCGGGGCGAGGCATGAGAATGCCCGCCGCGACACAGGCCCTCGTGCGCCACGAGGAATGCGGCATCCGGCTGCCCGACGGCTGGGTGCGCAGCGATAAACCTGCCGACAGTGCGGTGCTGCACGCGATGCAATCTTGCGGCACACGCCAGAACAAGGAGCGTTGACCATGGCACGGATGCGTACCGTCGACGCCGCGGTCCTGATTCTCGAAAAAGAGGGCGCGACACAGGCGTTCGGTCTGCCCGGCGCGGCGATCAACCCGTTCTACAGCGCCATGCGCGCACACGGCGGGATAAAGCATGTGCTGGCCCGCCACGTCGAGGCCGCCTCGCACATGGCCGAGGGCTACACCCGCGCCACCGCAGGCAACATCGGCATCTGCATCGGCACCTCCGGTCCGGCGGGCACCGACATGATCACCGGGTTGTATTCGGCCAGCGCGGATTCCATCCCGATCCTGTGCATCACCGGTCAAGCACCCGTGGCCAAGTTGCACAAGGAAGACTTCCAGGCCGTCGACATCGCCTCGATCGCAGCACCTGTCGCCAAGTGGGCGGTGACCGTACTCGAGCCCGCGCAGGTCCCAGGCACCTTCCAGAAGGCGTTCCGGTTGATGCGCGAGGGTCGTCCGGGCCCGGTGCTGATCGATCTGCCGATCGATGTGCAACTCGCCGAAATCGAGTTCGACATCGCGACATACGAGCCCCTAGAAGTGCATCGGCCCGCGGCTACCCGCGCACAGGCCGAGAAGGCCATCGCCATGCTCAACGCGGCCGAGCGTCCGCTGCTGGTCGCCGGTGGCGGCATCGTGAATGCCGACGCGGCTGCGCTGCTCGTCGAATTCGCTGAGCTGACCGGTGTTCCCGTGGTGCCGACCCTGATGGGCTGGGGCACGATCCCCGACGATCACGAACTGCACGCGGGCATGGTCGGCCTGCAGACCTCGCACCGCTACGGCAACGCCACCATGCTCGAAGCCGATTTCGTGCTCGGCATCGGCAACCGGTGGGCCAACCGGCACACCGGCGGCGTCGAAACCTACACCAAGGACCGCACTTTCGTGCACGTCGACATCGAGCCGACCCAGATCGGCCGTGTCTTCGCTCCCGACTTCGGCATCACCTCCGACGCCGGTGCCGCGCTGAAGGTGTTCGTCGAGGTGGCCCGTGAGCTCGCGGCGAAGGGCGAACTCCGCGACCGATCGGATTGGGCCGGGCAGGTGCGCGCCCGAAAGCAACTCGGCCAGCGCAAGACCCACTTCGACAACGTCCCGATCAAGCCGCAGCGGGTCTACGAGGAGATGAACAAGGCGTTCGGACCCGACATCCGCTACGTCAGCACCATCGGCCTCTCCCAGATCCAAGCGTCGCAGCTGCTGCACGTCTACAGGCCGCGGCATTGGATCAACGCAGGACAAGCCGGACCACTGGGCTGGACCCTGCCCGCGGCACTGGGCGTGGCGACGGCCGTCCCGGACGCCACCGTCGTCGCCTTGTCCGGCGACTACGACTTCCAGTTCCTCATCGAGGAATTGGCCGTCGGCGCTCAGTTCAACATCCCCTACATCCACGTCCTCGTGAACAACTCCTACCTGGGCCTGATCCGTCAGGCGCAGCGGAACTTCTCGATGGACTACTACGTGCAGCTCGACTTCGACAACATCAACAGCCCCGAGGTCGGCGGTTACGGCGTGGACCACGTCAAGGTCGCGGAGGGACTGGGCTGCAAGGCGATCCGCGTCTTCCAACCCGAATACATCGGCCAGGCCTTGGAAGACGCCAAGAAGCTGATGGCCGAACACCGCGTGCCCGTGGTCGTGGAGTGCATCCTCGAACGCGTCACCAACGTGTCCATGGGCTTGGAGATCGACAACATCGTCGAATTCGAGGAGCTGGCGCTGTCCGCCGCGGACGCGCCCACCGCCACCGTCGCCATCGAACCGGAACCGGAACCGGTCGGAGGCGGCAGGTGAGCGGGCCGGACGCTCCGCTCTCGAGAGATGTGCGCGGCGGGTGGCGCGAAGGACATTGCGTCGTCGCCCCCGACAAGTTCAAGGGGTCGCTGACCGCGCCCCAGGTCGCCGCGCACATCGCGACCGGACTCCGCCGGGTACGCCCGGACATCCCCGTGGTCACCATGCCGGTGGCGGACGGGGGCGACGGCACGGTCGACGCCGTCGTGGAGTCGGGCTTCGTCCGCTTCCAGACGAGTGTCGCCGGTCCGCTGGGGTTACCGGTGGCCGCCTCGTTCGCGATGAGGGGCGAAGCGGCCGTGATCGAGCTGGCGGAAGCGTCCGGCCTGCGTCGGCTGCCGGTGCGGCCGACCTTCCAAACCGCTATGACCGCAAGCAGTTACGGCACCGGCCAGCTGATTCGCGCGGCCGCGAAACGCGGTGCCCGCAACGTGGTGCTCGGCCTGGGCGGCAGCGCGTGCACGGACGGGGGAGTGGGCATGATGTCCGCGCTCGGCGTCCGGTTCCTCGACGAGCACGGTCGCGAGTTGCCGCGCGGCGGTGCGGCGTTGACCCGGCTGGCGCACATCGATGCCAGCGACATGCTGCAGGTGCCGGTGATCGTGGCTTCCGACGTGGACAACCCGCTGCTCGGACCACGCGGCGCCGCACAGGTTTACGGCCCGCAGAAGGGCGCGCGCCCCGGCGATATCGACGAATTGGAATGGGGCCTGGCACGTTTGGCCTCGATCGTCGAACGCGACCTCGGTGCCGACGTCGCGGACCGGCCCGGCGCCGGTGCCGCGGGCGGGGTCGGCTACGCCGCGCTAGCCTTCCTCGGCGCGACCGTCCGGCCGGGCATCGAGCTCATCCTCGAGCTGATGTCCTTCACCGAGCAGGTCGAGGGGGCGCGGCTGGTGATCACCGGCGAGGGCTCCCTCGACGCGCAGACTCTGCACGGCAAGGCGCCGGTCGGGGTCGCGCGGGCCGCGGCGGGCGCCGCCGTGCCGGTCGTCGCGGTGGCCGGGCAGCGCTCGCTCACCGACGAGCAGCTGCGCCGCGCGCACATCGAGCAGGCGTACGCGCTGACCGACCTCGAACCCGACCCCGAGGTCTGTATGGCGCAGGCAGGACCCCTGTTGGAACGGCTCGCCGGTGAGATCGCCGGCGCCTGGCTGGGAGCGAGTGCTCATGCATGATCTGGTTATCCGGTCCCGGCGGGTCGCCCTGCCGGAGGGAATCCGCGCGGCCTCGATTGCCGTGCAGGACGGGAAGATTGCCGCGCTGGCCGATTACGACGCGGTGCTGCCCGCGGCGGCGACCACCGACCTGGCCGACCTCGTCGTGCTGCCCGGCCTGGTGGATTCGCACGTGCACGTCAACGAGCCGGGGCGCACCGAGTGGGAGGGTTTCGCCACGGCAACCAAGGCGGCCGCGGCGGGCGGGGTGACGACGATCGTCGACATGCCGCTCAACTCGCTGCCGCCGACGGTGACGGTGACGTACCTGGAGACGAAACAGTCTGTCGCGGATGGGCAATGCCACGTGGACGTCGCCTTCTGGGGTGGTGCGATTCCCGGCAGCCTCGCCTCGTTGCGCCCGCTGCACGAGGCGGGTGTGGTCGGCTTCAAATGCTTCCTGTCACCGTCCGGGGTGGACGAATTCCCGCCGCTCGGGCTCGGTGAGGTGGAGCAGGTGATGCGCGAGCTCGCCGATTTCGACGGGCTGCTCGTCGTGCACGCCGAAGATCCGGTGCGCCTGCACGATCCGGTGGACGGGTCGTATCGCGCGTTCCTGGATTCGCGCCCGGGGGAGTCGGAAAGGGCTGCGGTCCAAGAGGTTATCGCGCTCGCCGAGCTGACCGGCGTGCGCGCGCACATCCTGCACGTCTCGGCGGCCGCCTGCCTGGAGCCGCTCGCGGCGGCGCAGGCGCGTGGCGTGCGGATCACCGCGGAGACCTGCCCGCACTATCTGACCCTCTCGGCCGCCGAGGCGTCGTCCACGGCGTTCAAGTGCTGCCCGCCGATCCGCGACGCGGGCAACCAGGACGCGCTGTGGCAGGGCCTGGCCGACGGCGTGCTGTCGTGCGTGGTCTCCGACCATTCGCCGTGCACGCCGGACCTGAAAGAGGGCGATTTCGCGACCGCGTGGGGCGGCATCTCGTCCCTGCAGATCGGCCTGCCCGCGGTGTGGACCGCCGCCGCCGAGCGCGGGTTCCGGCTGACCGATGTCGTCAAGTGGATGGCCACCGCGCCTGCCGAGCTGGCGGGTCTGGCGCACAAGGGCCGGATCGCGGTCGGCTGCGATGCCGATCTGGTCGCCTTCGACCCGTGGGCGCCGATCACCGTCGATCCCGGCGCGCTGGCGCACAAGAACCCGATCACTCCCTACGGCGGCCGCGAACTGCGCGGCCTCGTCCACGCCACCTGGCTCCGCGGCCGCGTCGTCGGTAACGGCCACCCGCCCGCAGGCAGCCTCATCTCCTTGCACCACAACCGGATAGGGAACAATGTCTGACTTCACCAGCCTGCCCGACCTGGCGCTGCGCACCAACCGCGCCGGCGTGATCGCCGCCAGCGACGAGTCGTTCGAGGAACGCGAAAACCTCATCAACCCTTGGCAACCCCGCTTCGCCGAGCACACCTTCGGCCCCAAGGGCCAGGAGTACGACGGCTGGGAGACCCGCCGCCACCGCGGCCCCGGCCACGACTGGGCCATCATCCGGCTCGGCATGCCCGGCGTGATCCGCGGCGTCGTCATCGACACCGCCTGGTTCAAGGGCAACTACCCGCCGTTCACCTCGATCGAGGCCTGCCGCGCGCCCGGCTATCCGGCACCGTCCCAACTGGATTCGGCCGAGTGGGTCGAGATCGTGCCGCGCAGTGCGCTCGGCGGCGACGCGACGCATGAGCTCCCGGTTTCCGACGACCGCATCTTCACCCACGTCCGCCTGAACATCTACCCGGACGGCGGCGTCGCTCGTCTTCGCGTGCACGGCGAGGTAGTGCCGGACCCGACCCTGCTCACCGGCCTCACCGTAGATCTCGCCGCCCTGGCGAACGGTGCCCGAACTGTGGCCTGCTCCAACATGTTCTACTCGGCGCCCGACAACATGCTCTCGCCCGGCTTGGCCCGCAATCAGGCCGAGGGGTGGGAAACGGCGCGCCGTCGCGACAGCGGAAACGACTGGGCCGTCATCGAACTCGCGGCGCAAGGTGTCCCCGCCCTGATCGAACTCGACACCACCAACTTGCTGTTCAACGCCCCCGGCGAAACTCGCATCCTTGCCATCGATCACCAAGGCCCGGAACCACTTCCGCCCACCGATGACGCCGCGTGGTTCGAGTTGTTGCCCAGGACAACGCTGCAACCCGACACTCCTCATCGGTTCCGGCTCACCCCCTCCGATCGTCCAGCCACGCACGTCCGCGTCGACATCTACCCGGACGGCGGCATCGCCCGCCTGCGTGTGCTCGGCTCACTCACCGCCGACGCCGAACGAGAACTGAACTCACGCTGGCTCGCGACCAAGAGCTGAATCGCCACCGGCGGTAGGGTCGCTCGTTTCGGCGAGCGCGTCGAACACCATGGCCGTCAACACCTTTGCCGCTGCCCCGAGTTCCCGGTCTCGGGGCACGGCCAGGGACATGCGCCACGTCAGCCCGCTGCCGGTGACGGCGAGGGAGCGGACCGTCGGGTCCGCACGGGCGAAGGCCTCCGGCAGGATCGCGATGCCGAGTCCCTGGCGCACGTAGTCGGTGACGACCCGGCCATCGCCGAGTTCGATGGAGACATTCCGGGTCAGGTCCGCCGCGGCGAACGCGCGGTCGACCACCGCCCGGCTGCCGTAACCCTGCGGCAGGTCCACGAACGTCTCGCCCTCCAGCTCTTCTAGGCGCACCGAGCGCCTACCTGCCAGCGGATGGGCGGCCGGGACCAGCAGGCGCATCGGGAAGGACCGCAGTTCGGTCAGCCGGAGTTTGCGGCCGAAGGAGCCGGGCTCGGACAGGATCGCCAGATCCAGCTCCCCGGCGACCACGGCGGCGGCGAGTTCCTGGGAGCCGCCCGCGCGGTGGCTCAACCGCAGCCGTACCTCGGGGTGTTCGGTGTGCATCCGGCCGAGCACGGTGGGCAGATCGAACCAGGGCACCGAGGACATCAGTCCCAACCGGACTTCACCGCCGACCGTCCCGCGGACAGCGTCGACCGCATCGACCGTCTCGCGCACGCTGTCCAGGATCGCCCTTGCCCGGGGCAGTAGGACGATCCCGGCTTCGGCCAGTGCCACCTCGCGAGAGGTGCGTCGGAGGACCTCGGTGCGCAGTTCCCGCTCCAGCGCCTTGATGGTTGCGGAGACCGCCGACTGAACCACGTGCAATCGGGCCGCCGCCCTGGTGAAACTGCGTTCCTCGGCGACGGCGACGAAGTACTCGAGATGCCTGAGCTCCATCGGTCAACTATCTCATTTGGTGATAGTTGATAGAAGAATGAATCGTTGGACGTGCACGTTCGCAGGCTCGACCATGGATTCGGCGGGGCCAGGCAGGTCGCCGCGATTCCCCGGGAAAGAGTGCATGCGATGACGACTGTGTCCCTTGACCACCAGGAGAATTCCGAGGTGTCGGCCGGGCAACCGGACTCTGGCACGCACAACATCGGTTTCTGGCTGGTGACCGCGGCGTTCTGCGGTGCCATGGCGTTCTCGATGGTGCCGACGCCGCTGTATCCGCTCTATGCCAGGCAACTCGGTCTGTCGTCGTTGATGATCACCATCATCTTCGCCGTCTACGGCGCGGGCGTGATCTTCAGCCTGTGCACCGTCGGGCACGTGTCGGACTGGATCGGCAGGCGGCGGGTGCTCACCCTCGCGATCTCCGTGGAGGTGCTGGCCGCGGTGGTGTTCATCCTGCCGCCGCAGCTGCCGCTGCTGATCGCCGGGCGGCTGATCAGCGGATTGGGCGTCGGCGCGATCACGGCGACCGCGACCGCGTATCTGCACGAGCTGCACACGCTCGCCCGGCCACGCGACGGCGTGAAACGCTTCGAAATCGCCTCGCCCGCAGCCAATATCGGCGGACTCGGGGTCGGCGCGCTGGTCGCGGGCGTGCTCACCGAGTGGGCGCCGTGGCCGCTGCGGACCTCGTACGTGGTTTTCGCGGTGTTCCTGGTCCTGGTGATCGCGGCGCTGATCCGGTTCGTGCCGGAAACCGTGTCTGTGCCGCCGTCGCGGCGACCGGCGTATCGCCCGCAGCGGGTGTCCGTCGTGGGATCAAAGCTCGGCTGGGTCGTCGCCGCGGGCAGTATCTTCGCGGCGTTCGCGGCCTTCGGTCTGTTCGCTTCGTTGAGCCCGGTTTTCCTCGCCGGGACGCTGGGCCAGACCTCGCCGCTGCTGGCGGGTGGGGTGGTGTTCTTGGTGTTCGGTAGCGCGCCGGTCGCGCAGCACGCGGCCATGGCATTACCGGTGTTGCCTCGTCTCGTCACGGGGCTGATCGGTGCCGTCGTCGGGTTGGGTCTCTTGGTCGCCGCCATGCTGGCGGGCAATCTGGCGCTGTTCTTGGCGGCCGGTGTGGTGAGCGGTGCGGGTGCCGGAGTCCTGATCCAGTCCGCCGTCGCGCGCACCGTGCGGGCCGCCGCCGCGGCGAACCGGGGCGAGGCAGTCGCCGGACTGTTCGTCATCGGCAACGCCGGTCTGATCCTGCCGGTGATCGGCATGGGCGTCGCGACGCAATTCGTCGACACCCGAGTCGCGATGACCGGTTTCGCAGGCGTGCTCATCGCCCTGCTGGTCTGTGTCGGCGTCGGCACCCGCGGAATGCGCGGTGCCGCATGACGACAGGACTGCCTGGCGGCACCTATCGCGTGGCCGACATCGATCTCAACCGGATGGGTTACGGCGCAAGGCAACTCGTCGGACCCGGCGCATTCGGGCCACCGAGAGGTCGCGACGGCTCGACCTCGACGCGCTCGACCTCGTCAACCTGCGCTTCGACGAAGAAGCAGGCCGGTCTCGGCCGCCGAATCACCGGCGCGGCGCGGTAGCGCCTGTGGCACAGCCCGATTCAGCCGTACAGCTCGACGAACTTGTCCAGCGAACGCTGGATGTCGCCCTTCACCGCCCGCGCGACACCGGCGCCGATAGGCCCGAACAGCGGCCTGCCGCCGAGCTCGATATCGACGGTCACCTCTGAGCCAGTGCCCTTCGGCGCTACCAACAACTCGAGACCGAGCTTGGTGCCACCCTTGCCCGCACCGGTCAGCAGCAGCCGACGCGGCGCCTCGGCGGCCTTCACCGTCCACGTCACCCGGTTCCGCAAACCCTTCACCGAGGCGACACCGACCAATTCGGTCCCGACCGTCAGTTCCTTCGGTACCTCGCTGCGCCACGCCTCGTGCATTGTCAGCCACTTGTCCAGTTCGGCCAGATTGGACGTGTGCGACCACGCGTCCTCGGGCGAGATCGGCACATCGACGGAGACCTTCAGCTTTGCCATGGCGGCATAGTATCCGGTACCCGCGGTTCGCCGTAGTTGGTGCCGAAATGCGAAGGTCCGCCCCTTCAGTTGGGCTTCATGATCGGTGCGCACCCATTCGACCAGGTGTTGTCGAGCGACATGTGAGCAACCTTCATCCGCGTGTCGTCTCGGCGGGTCCCGGAGACACCCGCCGAGAACAAACTGGACGTTCCAGCAAACTTCTGGTCGCGATAGCGCCGAATACCCTGTTCTCCCACCTGCTTCGGATAGGCGCGGTTGACAGCATGCGCGGGATATGCGGCACCGCCGATAGATCGGATGATGTGTCCTCTATCGGCGCGCCGGAAACACCGCTGGTCACCGCGTGGCAAGCGATCGTGATCACCAGTGGCGCAGCATTATTGCGCATCTCGCGGCACCCGTCATCTCTTGTCTGCAAACGCAATCATGTGAGTGGATCTGAAGAGAACTGGTTGCATAGCTGCTAATGTCGGAACGTCGGGTTCTGGTAACTGTTCGGACACAATCTGTTGTTCGGCAGGTAGCCGGTCCTCCGACGTGGACCAGATCCGACCAGGGTGTGCTGGTCGGCGTCGCGAGGAAGGCGAGACGAAGCACATGACGGAGAGTCGATTCCTCGGCGCCAATCGACGACGAAAGAACTGATGAACCAAGATATCGCCGTGGTGCTTTCATGGATCCTCGCCGCTGCTCTCGTGGTAGTGGCAGCGGTCGCGTTATACGCAGTGCAATACGCGCGACAGCAGCGAGCCAGGGCCGAAGCACTCAGCAGAGAGCAACGAGCCGCGGAGGAAGCCGTCGAGCGCTTCGCGACCACCACGATGCCCGCGGTAGCCGAGGCGATCAGACGCTTCGACAGCCAGGCGCCGACGGTCGAAGTGCCACCGGGGCTGGAGAATTCGCGCACCGCGCAGGTATTACGGTGGATCGCCGAGCGATACGCCGACGACCTGAGCCTGCTGCGGTCCGAGACCAGGGACCAGACCAACCACGAGGCGCAGCAGGCGATGAAGTCCGCCGAGGACAAGGTGCGCACCGAGGTGTCGACCGCGTCCCGGCAGGCGACCAGCGCGGCCGTGCGCTCGTTCGGCACGTCGGTGGTCAGTCTCGGCGCCGACGTCAGCCAGGTGGTCAGCTCCGCACTGCGTGAGCACCGCAAGGACGAGGTGTACGAAACCCTCACCCGGATCGACCACACCGTGCAGCAGATGATCCGGCAGGCGCAGTCCTACGTGATCGTCTGTGGCGGCCTGCCCGGTCGGCGCTGGCCCGCCCAGTCGCTCACCGACGTCATCGGTGGCGCGACCGGCCGCGTCCGCGACTACCTGCGGGTGCGCCCCGGCCAGCTGGACCGGGTGGTCATCAGCCGGGCCGTCGAGCCACTGGTGCACACCTTGGCGACGCTGCTCGACAACGCGTTGCGCTATTCTCCGCCAACGTCTTTCGTGGATGTCAGCTTCCAGGAGGGACACCACGGCGTCACCGTCATCATCGACGACGCGGGCGTGCGGATGAATGCCGAGCAGATGGAAGAGACCAGGCAGGTGCTCGCGCACGAGCGCTCGGTCGACATCCACCAGCTCGGCCCCGCGCCGAAGGTCGGCTTCCCTGGCATCGCCGCGCTGGCCCGTCGCTACGGCTTCACCGTCTACATCGACGGCCCGAACGTCTACGGCGGCATGCGCGCGATGGTCTACATCCCCGAAGCTTTGCTGACGGCCGAGCAACCGGCCATGCAGGATGTCGTGCCGGCCCGCGAGGTCGAGATCCTCGCCGAACCCGTCCCCGCGTCGGTCACCACGACCGCGTCGCACCGGGCCCCGGAGATCGAAGAGCCCAGTGAGAGTGAGCCATTCGCCGTGCACGAGATCACCAGCGGCGGCTTACCGAAGCGTCGCCGCAGGACGGTCGCGCTGGCTCCGGTCGGGCCGCGCACCGAACCCGGCCTCGCCCGGCCCGACGTCGCCGCGGCCTGGCACACCGGCTCGCAGAGCGGCCGCGCCGCCGCCACCGAACAGTCCGATCACTCCGATCACACGGAAGGGATGACATCCTGATGGCCACACCCGTGACCGACAGCAGCAACAAGCTGGGCTGGCTACTCGAAGACCTCAGCGTCCCGGGCGTCAGATTCTCGGTGCTCCTGTCCGAAGACGGCTTACGGATCGCGCATTCCGCGGGAATCGAACGCGACCAGGCGGAGCGTTTCTCCGCCGCCGCGTCGGGCCTGCGCTCGCTCGGCAAGGCACTCGGGGAGTTCTGCGGCGAGGGCGACAACGGTGTGCGGCAGAACATGACCGAATACGACCAGGGCATGATCCTGATCACCGCCGCCGGCGACGGCGCGCTGCTCGGTGTGGCGACCACCCCCGAGATCGACGTCGCACTCATCGCGCATCGGATGAACGAACTCGCCAGCCGGGTCGGGCACGAGCTGGGCAGCCAGCCGCGCAGGCGCGTTGATGGTGGCGAATTGCCATGACACCACGGGCCCGGCGTGATCCCGATTTGGTTCGGGCGTATGTGCGCACCGGGGGACGCACCCGTCCCACTCGCGAGTTGGACCTGGTCACCTTGGTCCGCGCCGCCAAGGACCCATCACCGGGTGCCGCACCCGATGCACGCCGGGTCATCAATCTCTGTAGCCGCCGAGGCACGTTGTCGATCGCCGAGATCGCCGCGTACCTCGATCTGCCACCGTCCGTTGTCAAGATCGTCGCGGCCGATCTGATGGACAACGGCCACCTGGTCACACCTACACCGGCGGAAAACCTGCCGGAGATCGCTCTGCTCGAGGAGGTACTTAATGGGCTCCGTGCTCTCGCCGTCTGATCGTCCAGTCGACTATGTGCCGGAGACCGTTACTCGTTCCGTAAAACTGTTAGTGGCAGGCAATTTCGGCGTCGGTAAGACGACCTTCGTGAGCAGCGTTTCGGAGATCAAGCCGTTGCGCACCGAGGAGACGATCACCGAGGCCAGCGTCGGCGTCGACGACATGGCAGGCCTGCCCGGCAAATCGCAGACGACCGTGGCGATGGACTTCGGTCGCATCACGCTGAACCCGCAGCTGGCGCTGTACCTGTTCGGTACGCCCGGCCAGCAGCGGTTCGTCCCGCTGTGGGAAGAGCTGGCCCGCGGCGCGCTCGGCGCGCTGGTGCTGGTCGACACCCGGCGCATCGAGAAGTCCGACGAGGTGCTCTCGGTGCTCGAGGAGCGCGGTGTGCCGTATTCGGTGGCGGTCAACCAATTCGAAGGCTTCAAAGACTTTCCGCTGGGCGAGGTTCGGGACGCCTTGGATCTAGCGCCCGACACACCGCTCACTTCCTTAGACGCGCGTGACCGGGGCACGTGCTTGCGATCCCTGATCACGCTTGTTGAATTCCTGTTCCATCGTCAGGAGTCACGACTTTGACAACGCCCTCGCGTTCCTGCCCGGTCCAGCACGGATCACCGATCGACAGCGACGGCCCACGGGTGTCGCTGTACTCGGCGGAATACGCCGCCGACCCGCACCTCGCCTACCGCGAGATGCGCCGCCAATACGGCTCGCTGGTGCCGGTGAACCTCTCGCCGGACGTGCCCGCCACGCTGGTGATCGGGTACCACACCGCGCTGCGAATCCTCAACGACCCCGACCACTTTCCGGCCGACCCACGCACCTGGCAGAAGGATGTACCGGGTGAGTGCCCGATCCTGCCGATGCTGGAGTGGCGGCCGAACGCGCTGCGCAGCGCGGGGCTCGATCACAGCAAGTACCGGCAGGCCAACGTGGCCGCCATCGCCGAGGTCGACCTGCACAGCCTGCATTCCACCGTCGAGCGGATCGCGATCCCGCTGATCAACGCGTTCTGCCAGGACGGCGCCGCGGACCTGATCAGCCAGTACGCCTTTCCGCTCACCTTCGCGGTGCTCAACGCCACGCTCGGCTGCACGCCGGAGATCGGCCAGCAGGTCGCGACCGGCATGGCCGCGATCTTCGAGGGCGTGAACGCCGACAAGGGCAACGCGATGCTCACCGACGCGCTGTTCGATCTGGTGAACTCCAAGCGCAAAGAGCCCGGCGACGACATCACCTCGCGGCTGCTCGCGCATCCCGCCAAGCTCGACGACGTGGAGATGATCCACCAGCTCGTCACGCTGTACGGCGCGGGCATCGAGCCGCAGCAGAACCTGATCGTCAACACGCTGCTGCTGATGCTCACCGACGAGCGGTTCGCGGGAAACGTTCTCGGCGGCAGTCTTTCGACCCGCGACGCGCTCGACGAGGTGCTGTTCACCGACCCGCCGATGGCGAACTACTGCGTGTCCTACCCGCGGCAGCCGATCCTGATCGACGGCGTCTGGCTGCCCGCGCACCAGCCGGTGGTGATCAGCATGGCCGGCTGCAACAACGATCCGACCATCAGTGTCGGTGAGTACGTGGACAATAGATCGCATCTGGCGTGGAGCGTCGGGCCGCACGCCTGCCCCGCAAGGTCGATGGCCTACCTGATCGTGCAGGACGCCATCGATCAGCTCCTCGATGCGTTGCCCGAGTTGGATCTTGCTGTCGCCGCCCGTGAATTGTCTTGGCGGCCAGGTCCTTTCCACCGAGCGCTGGTCTCCCTCCCGGTAGTCTTCCCTAAGTCACCACCGTTGAACGTGTTTTAAGGAGACCCCGATGGACACTGAGCCTCTCGTCCTAGACCCGACGGGCACCGACATTCAAGGAGAATCCGCCCGCCTGCGGGAGCGCGGACCGGCCACCCTGGTGGAGCTGCCGGGAGGCGTGCGCGCGTGGTCGATCACCGACGCCGACCTGCTCAAGCGGTTGCTCGTCGATCCGAAAGTGTCCAAGGATGCCAGACAGCACTGGCCCGCCTTCGGCAAAGGTGAAGTGCCGGAAGACTGGCCGCTGTTCCTCTGGGTCGCGGTGAACAACATGTTCACCGCGTACGGCGCCGATCATCGGCGGCTGCGCAAGCTGGTCGCCCCCGCGTTCACGCATCGGCGCACCGAGGCGATGCGGCCGCGGATCGACCGGATCGTCGAGCGGCTGATCGCCGGGCTCGCGGCCGTGCCCGCGGGTGAAGTGGTCGATCTGCGCGAGGGTTTCGCGTATCCGGTGCCGATCGAGGTCATCTCCGAACTGATGGGTGTGCCGGAGTCGTTGAATCCCGGTCTGCGCAAGTGCGTCGACGGCATCTTCGACACCGCCCTCAGCCCGGAGGAGTCGCAGGCCAACTACATGGAGATGTACCGCATCCTCGGCGAGCTGGTGGCCTACCGGCGCGAACATCCCGGCGACGACATGACCAGCCTGCTGATCTCGCACCGCAGCGAGGACGACGGCTCGAAGCTGACCGAGCAGGAGCTCATCGACACGCTGCTGCTCGTCATCAGCGCGGGCCACGAGACCACGGTCAACCTGCTCGACCAGGCGATCTACGCGATGATCACCCGGCCCGAGCAGCGCGCGACGGTGCTCGAGGGCAAGGTCAGCTGGTCGGATCTGATCGAGGAGGCGCTGCGTTTCGAGGCGCCGGTCGCGCATCTGCCGCTGCGGTTCGCGGTGGACGACATCGAGATCGAGGGCGTGCGGATCGCCAAGGGTGAACCGATTCTGCCCGCCTACGCGGCGGCGAACCGGGACCCGAAGGTGCACGGCGACACCGCCGACGATTTCGACGTGACCCGAGTGACCAAGGACCACTTGGCCTTCGGCCACGGCGTGCACCACTGCCTCGGTGCGCCGCTGGCCCGGTTGGAGGCGGCGCTGGCGCTGCCCGCCATCTTCGAGCGCTTCCCGAACATGCGCTTGGCGGCGGATCCGTCGGAACTGGGCACCGTGGTCAGCTTCATCTCGAACGGGCACGGCAAGCTGCCGGTGATTCTGGAGCCGGTGGACTAGCCACTTGCGCAACACTATTCGAATGAGGGGTGCCGCAAGGACGCGGCGCCCCTTTCGCATGTCTAGGCCTTGCGAGCCAGGCCCGTGATGATCAGCTGCTCCCAGACGGTCAGCGCGCGGTGCGGTGCCGTCTCGTCGGTCGGCATCAGATCCGGCCGCCAGCTCGCGCAGGGCGTGATGCCGGGTTCGAGGATGTCCAGGTCGCCGAACAGCGCCTCGATCTCCTTGTCGGTGCGCCAGCGGCCGCGCCCGAAGGTCGACTGGAGCTTTTCCTCGGCGACGGCCGTCTCCCGGTTCTCGCCTGAGCGGAAGTGCGAGATGTACAGCAGGCTGCCGGGTGACAGCTGCTCGGACCAGTAGTGCACCACCGCGGCCGGATCCTCGTCGTCGTTGAGGTGGTGCAGCACGGCGCTGAAGATGACGGCGACCGGCTGGTCGAAATCGATCATGTCGACGACCTCGCGGTGCTCCCGAATGGTGCGCGGGTCGCGGAGATCGGCCTGGAAGACGGTGGTGTCGGAGTCGGTAGCCAGTAGCGCGCGGCCGTGCGCGAGCACGATGGGGTCGTTGTCGATGTAGACCACCTTGGCGTCGGGCGCGTAGCGGTGCGCGACCTGGTGCACGTTGTCGGCGGTCGGCAGCCCGCTGCCCAGGTCGATGAACTGCCGCACGCCGTCCTGCGCCATGTCGCGCACGGCGCGGATCAGCGCCTGCCGGTTGGTGACGGCGATCGCCACCGAGCCGGGCAGATTGTTCTTGAAGTGGTCGCCGATCGCGCGGTCGACGGCGAAGTTGTCCTTGCCGCCGAGCAGGTAGTCGTACACCCGGGCGATACTCGGCTTGGATTGGTCGATCACATGCGCCAGGTCGGTCATCTCGATTGCCCCCTCGTCCGCTGAATCTGTTGGTTCTAATCCTAGGAGGCCGAGTGCGGGGATGGTGCG
Organism: Nocardia sp. CA-128927; assembly: GCF_050955855.1. Taxonomy (NCBI): domain Bacteria; kingdom Bacillati; phylum Actinomycetota; class Actinomycetes; order Mycobacteriales; family Nocardiaceae; genus Nocardia; species Nocardia sp. CA-128927. Next base: position 4,420,321 of record NZ_CP192087.1, read on the forward strand.
TGCTTCCGTAGCGAGTCTTATTTGACCACAACATGTTTCACCATTGCGGGAGTTGCACTGAGGGGTGATTCGATGGTTGCGCACGAGGCCGTCGGGCCCTGGGCCGCTACCGTCGCAGGAAGGTTGCGTCCGCGCTGGGCGTTTGCCTGCCACTGGAGCCGGGTGGGCGACGAAGGTGCCGATCAAGGGAGGTATCTCATGACGTCGGATAGCTTTGTCGGACGCCTGCGCAGCGTGGTGCTGGATTGCCCGGAGCCGCGCAAGCTCGCGGAGTTCTATATCGGTCTGCTCGGCCTGGAACTGACCGAGAACGAGGACGACACCTGGGTCGTCACGGTGGACGGCGACGGCAGGCGCATCGTCTTCCAGACGGCACCCCGAGTACAAGCCGCCGCGTTTCCCGGATCCCGAAGCGTCCCAGCAGATCCACTTCGATGTCCTGGTCTCCGATATCGAGGAGGCCGAACCGAAGGCGCTCGCGCTCGGCGCAAAGCTAGTGCAGCCCAACGACAGTGAGCAGTTCCGGGTCTATGCCGATCCAGTGGGGCACATCTTTTGTCTCATGTGGCTGTAGCCGCGCGGCAGCCCGCCAGGGTGGCCGCCGCCAGCTCCGTCGCGACATCGCCGACGTCGTGGTTGACGCGAAAAGCGTTGAGCTGCCGCATTGCTCCGTTGCCGCGGGCCAGCACGGCCGCGACCGAGTCGGTGACCAGTTGCTGGTCGCCGAGCTCGTCGAGGGCCGGGCCGATGTAGCCGATGAGCTCGGCGAGCAGGTCGGGCACCGGCATGATGCGTCCGTGCACCGGGTCGACGGCGTCGCCGTCGAGTCCGGTGCGGGCCGCCTTCCAATAGGCCGCGCGCAACACCTCGTCGCTGACCGGCGGCGCGGAGATGTTGTGCGCCAGCGAATTCTGCGCGGTCATCACCGTCGCGCGCACCAGGGTCGCGAGTAATACCGTTTCCTCGACCGTCGCGGGCACGTCGCTGACCCGGATTTCCACCGTCGGGAAACTCAGCGCCGGACGGACATCCCAATACACCATCTTCGGGTCGAGGATGCTGCCGCTCGACAGCATCATGGCGACCATCGCGTCGTATTCGGCGACCGAGCCGAAATACGGTGGCGGACCGGCACTCGGCCAGCGCCGCCACAGAATGCTGCGCCAACTGGCGAAGCCGGTGTCGATGCCGCGATAGATGGCCGAGTTCGCGGTGAGCGCCAGGAACAGCGGCAGCCATGGCCGCAGGAAATTGCTGACGTGCAAGGCGGTTTCGCGATCGGGCACGGCCACGTGCACGTGACATCCGCACAGTCCCTGCTCCTGCGCGAGCATGCCGAACGCCGAGGCGATCCGCTGATAGCGGGGCGTATCGGTGATCGGGAACTTGTCCGGCACGGTCGGTGGAATGGCCACCGCGAGCAGCTGGGTGCCGTTCTTCTCCGCGCAGGCGGCGATGCCGCAGCGCAGATCGCGCAATTCCGTTGCCAGCTCGGTGGAATCGGTATGCACGCCGGTGCTGGTTTCTACCTGGCATCGGGTGAGTTCGAGCTGCAAATCGATGCCGAGTTCGGCCGCGGTCCGAGCGACCTCGACGTTTTTCGCGACAGGCGCACCGGTTTCGGGATCGGCAAGGAGGAATTCCTCTTCGACACCGACGGTCGCAGTGTCTGCGTCCATGGAGTTCAGGTTACCCGTCAGTCGAGTTCGTACGCGTATTACGGATTCCTGGTGGCACCGGGAGAGAACACCGCGGGACCGAACGGTCCCGCGGGTCTCCGTGTGCTAGGACATGATCGGAACGCCGGGTCAAATGCCGATTAGCTCGAGCACTGAACGAACCCAGTGGCTAACCATTCCGATAATCATCGGACTCTCCTTTCACCACTTCAGGGAACTGCGTCGTAAGCACCAGATTGCCGCAGTACGGGGCGCCCCAAACGGCGATCGCCCGGACGTCCACCGGACAACTCGATCACCGCACTGTCAGCTTGCGCCAGCGTTGCGGTGCGTCGCCGTATCGGCGTTGGAAGGCGCGGCTGAACGCGGCATTGGAGGTGTAACCGGTGTCGGCGGCGATCCGGGAGACCGGGTCGGTGGTCGAACGCAGCAGTTCGGCGGCGTGGTCGAGGCGGCGCTCGGTGACGTAGGCCGCCGGGGCCCGGCCGAGCAGACGGGTGAAGCGTTCGGCGAAGGCGGAGCGCGACATCCTGGCGTCCTGGGCGAGTGTAGTGACGGTCCACGGTTTGGTCGGGTCTCGATGAATGGCGGCGAGCACCGGGCCGAGCGCGGGATCCATTGCCGCGGTGAGCCAGCCGGGCTCGGCGTCGTGCCCGGCGAACCAGGCGCGCAGGGTGTGGATGAACAGCAGATCCAGCACTCGCGAAATCATCGCGGTGGCACCGGGATTCGGACTCGTCACCTCGATGAGCAAGACCGGGAGGATGGCCGCGAGCCACGGACGGTGGCTCGGGTCGGCCGGAATATGGATCGCTCGGGGCAGCACCGACAGCAGGGGCGCCGCGATCGCCTCCTGCACCGCGAACGTTCCGGTGACCCAGCGCGGGGCCTCGGGATCGGTCAGCTCGGAGTCGAGGCGGAAGGTGTCGGAGTCTTGTAGTGGCCGCGGGGTCGCGCCGGTGCCGACGCTGAGCGAATGGGCGTCGCCGCAGCCGAGCAGCACCAGGTCGCCGGGGCCGAGCAGGATCGGCGGGTCGTCGCCGACACGCAGCCGGATGGTGCCGCGTTCCGCGATGTGCAGCAGCCGGATGCCGTCCGGGATGGTCACCTCGAACGGTTGCGGCGGGGCGAACCGGGCGACGGTGTCCCCGTGTAGCCGGACCGCCTCCAGGATCTCCGAGAACGCGTCGAGATCCTCGGGCTGGCTGAACACGATCGACGCTCCTGGAGTTTCGGCAAACTATCTCGGCTTCTGAAGCATAGCTATTGCCTGATTGTCCAGCTAACTTGGAGCTTGCTCGCCGCGAGAGTCCGCACGTTCCATCGTTGAAGGGGTCGAAAAACCATGCGCAACAACACTTCCCGTACCCGCCGCGGCCTGCGCGGCGCCGCACTGACCGTTGCCGCGGTCACGCTGGGCATGACCGTCTCGGCCCGCACCGCGTCCGCCGACAGCGAGCAAGCGCCCGCGCCGAGCGGGAACAAGCCCGCCGTGCTGCTGGTACACGGCGCGTTCGCCGACGGGTCGAGCTGGGCCAAGGTCGCCGCGCAGTTGCAGCGCGACGGCTATCAGGTGACCACGGCGGCCGTGCCGCTGCGTGGGCTCACCTACGACGCCGCGTACATCCGCAGCGTGCTGGACGGGCTGCCGGGCAAGACGATCCTGGTCGGCCACTCCTACGGTGGTGCCGTGATCACCAATGCCGCGACGGGTTCGCCCAAGGCGGCGGGTCTGGTCTATGTGGCCGCTTTCTCCCCGGACCAGGGTGAGCCGGTTGGGGCGCTGGACGCGAAGTTCGGCGGACCGGCCACCAAAATCGGTGTCCCGCACGAGTTCCCGCTGCCCGGCGGCGGATCCGGCCAGGAGCTGACCATCGCGCCGGACAAGTTCCACGACAACTTCGCCCAGGACCTGCCGGAGAGCGAGACGACCGTGCTCGCCGCCGCGCAGCGCCCGATCGCGGTGGCCTCGTTCATGGAACCGAGCGGTGTCCCGGCCTGGAAGTCGCTGCCGAGCTGGGCGCTGGTGGCCAAGGACGACCGGATGATCCCCGCCGACGGGCAGCGGGAGATGGCCAAGCGGATGAACGCCACCACCGTCGAGCAGGCGGGCAGCCACGCGGTCGCGTTGTCGCAGCCCAAGGCGGTCACGGAGCTCATCGAGACCGCCGCGGGCAGCCTGCAGGGCTGAGCAGGCGGCCGACGGCAAGACACATCAGCGATTCTCAGGCTCCGGCAGCGTCGGCTCTCAGCAAGCGGAGGCAGCCTGGGTTGGCGTGAGTCATCTGGAGTTGCCGTTTCTCGTGCTGTTCGGCACGATCCTCGCCCAGCCGATCGGGCGGCGGCTCGGCGTGGCCCCGGCCGTCTTGATGACGGTGTTCGGCTGCGTGCTCGCGTTGATCCCGGCGGTGCCGGACGTGCGGGTCGCGCCGGATCTGATTCTGCCGCTGCTACTTCCGCCGTTGCTGTACGCGGCGGCCCGGCGCACCTCGTGGCGAACCTTCGCGCAGAACTGGAGTGCGATCGCACTGCAGGCGGTCGGGTTGGTCGTGGTCACCGCGGCCGTGGTCGCGGTGGTGGTGCATCTGTGGGAGGGGGTGCCGCTGGCCGTCGCGTTCGTGCTCGGCGCGCTGGTGGCGCCGCCGGACCCGGTGGCCGTCGGCGCGCTGGCCGGTCGGCTCGGGCTGCCGCGGCGGTTGATCGCGGTGCTGGAGGGGGAGGGGCTGTTCAACGACGTCACCGCGATCGTGCTGTACGGGATCGCGGTGCAGGCGGTGGTCACCGGGCAGTTCTCCGCCTGGTCGGCGGCCATGGATTTCGTGGTGTCCGCGGTGGTAGGTGTTGCGGTCGGGCTGGTGTTCGGCTGGGGCGGCAGTTGGTTGATGCGTCGGCTCGACGAGGCTGCCTGGCAGGTGGCTCTTGGTCTGGCGCTACCGTTCGCCGCCTATCGGCTCGCCGATGCCTGGGGTGGGTCGGCGGTGCTCGCGGTGCTGGTCTGCGCGCTGTATCTGACGGACGCGGCTTCCGATTTCGGCGATAGCAACTATCGGCTGATCGGTGACTCGTTCTGGTCGATCATCGAAATGCTGGTCACCGGAATCGCTTTCGGCCTGATCGGGCTGGAACTGGCCACCGTGCTGCGCGACGTCGGCCCGGATTGGCCGCGCTTCCTCGGTGTTTCCGGCGCGGTGATCGCCGCCGTCGTCGGCGTCCGGCTGGTCTGGTTGATGGCGACCTGGGCGCTGTTCGGTCGCTGGTGGCGGCGCCGGGAGGCCGACGAGCCCTACACCTGGCGCGAGACCATGGTGACCTGGTGGGCCGGGCAGCGCGGCGTCGCCACCGCCGCGCTGGCCCTGGCCGTGCCGCTGACCACCGAGTCGGGCGCCGAGTTCCCGTGGCGCAGCGGAATCCTGTTCACCGCCTTCGCTCTGGTGCTGTTCACCCTGCTGATCCAGGGGCCGACGCTGTCACTGGTGGTGCGCGCGACCGGAGTTCGCGTCGATACCGAGGCGGAGCGGAACATGGAGCGCCAGTTGTGGACTCGGATTCTGCGCGCGGAGCTCACCCGGTTGCAGCAGGTGGCGCGCACCGAGAACCTGCCGGACGAGGTCTATGACCGATTGCACGTCGGCATCGAAAGACGGCTCGCCAGAGCGGATCCCGAAGCGGCCGACGATGCCAAGGCGGCGGCCGAGCGGACCTTCCGGCTCAACCGCAAGCTCGATCGGATCAATCAGGAGGTGCTGACGGCGGGGCGCACCGAGGCGATGGCCGCGCGGCGAGAACCAGGCGTGCCACCGGATCTGGTCGATCGCGTCATGCGCCGCCTCGATCTGAGATCGCCGTAGCGGGCCTGGGTCTGCTACGTCCTTGTGCTCGGTCGGTATCGCACGTCTGATTGCGTTTCGCAATCGGATCGCCGAACCGCTGTGGGCGGCCTACTTCGCATCCTCACAGCAAACAGCTCGGCGAAGCTCCCGAATCCTCGTCCGGTCTGCTGCTACCGTCCGAGACCGTGACTACGGACAGCGTGGAAGCAGCTCGCTCGGACCGCCGCCTCGGGCTACGCATGTGGCTCTTGCCGGTCGCCATCCTGGCCGTTTTCATGGCCCTGCTCGGCACGATGTACCTCGACTACGTGGTCGATCCGGAAGAGAACATGCACGATTTCCCGATCGCGCTGGTCAATCAGGACGTCGGCGACACGATCGGCGCGCCGGGCCAGGAGCGGCAGGTCAAGTTCGGCGACGAGGTGACCGACGGGCTGCAGAAGGCGGTGCCTTCGGACAAGATCGACCTGCAGGTGCTGGCCGTCAACGAGGCGTCGCAGCGAATGCAGGACAACAAGGTCTACGGAACGATCCTGATTCCGAGCGACTTCAGCAAACGTCTGGGCATCCTCGGTGTCGGCAGCGCGATCCCCGGTGACATCCAACGCCCGATCATCACGTTGCAGACCAATCCACGCAGCGGCGCGTTCGTCACCGAGATAGTCACGCAGATCGGCAGCCAGGCGCTGGATCAGGTGAACAAGCAGGTCGGCGCGCATCTGACCGAGCAGGTACGGGCGCAGCTGACGCCGCCGCCTGGCGGGGCGCCCGCGCCGGAACTGAGTGGCGCCGCCCGCGTCGCCCTCGCCGAGCCGCTGCAGATCACCGTCGAGCCGTTCCATCCGTTGCCCAGCGGCACCGGTCAGGGCCTCACGGCGTTCTTCTACGCGCTGCTGCTCCTGCTGGCCGGTCTGGTCGGCTCGATGACCATTCACACGATGATTGACGCGCAGCTCGGCTTCGTGCCGACCGAGTACGGGCCGTGGTTCGTGCACTTCCCGCCGACACCCATCTCACGCTTCCATACCCTGCTCATCAAGTGGGGCGTGATGGTGGTGACCGCGAATGTTGTTGCGGGCGTGTTCCTTATCGTCGCGAAGGCGCTGGGCATGCCGATCGATCACCCGCTCGGCTTGTTCCTCTACAGCGCGTTGGCCATCATCGCCGTCGGCGTCACGGGACTGTCCGTGCTCGCGGCCGTCGGTTCGGCGGGCCTGCTGATCAACCTGATCCTGTTCATCATCCTCGGGCTGCCGTCGTCGGGCGGCACCGTGCCGATCGAGGCGACGCCGAAGTACTTCGGCTGGCTCGCGTCCTTCGAGCCGATGCACCAGGTATTCCTCGGCGTCCGCGCGATCCTCTACTTCGACGCCAGCGGTCCGGCGGGGCTCAGCAGGGGAGTCTGGATGGCAGCGCTCGGCTTGGCCGTCGGGCTCGTCCTCGGCACCGTGATCACCCGGTTCTACGACTACAAAGGCTTGCGCCGCACCGGAACCGGGCGCCCCGCACCGGCATAGCGCGGCAGGCGGCGATCGTGGTGGCAGGGGCGAGCATTGCCGCCCGCCGACACCAGCCGCCAGGCTTGTCCGTTCTTGCCGCAGCGGGCAGGGGTTCTGCGTACCCTGGGTCGGCCAGTCGTCCGGTGACCGTGGTGTCTGGCGAATTCCTTCGACCAGAGAGCGTTTCGTGACTACTGCCCAGTTTCCTTTTCCGGTCCGCGATGTCGAGCGCAAGGTGCTCGATCGAGTCGCCGAGTTGGCGGAGGGATTTCGGGCCGGCGCGGCCGAATACGACGAGCGGGCCGAAATCGCGGTGGGTCACCTGACGGCGCTACACGACGCGGACCTCGATCGGGCCGTGCTACCCGAACGGGTGGGCGGGATCGGGTTGAGCTACGCGGCATTCGGGCACGTGGTGTGCTTGCTCGCCAAGGCCGATCCGTCGACCGCGACGATCTGGACGATGCATGCCGGCGCGGGCGTCGCGCTCGCCGAATTCACCCGGGAGACGCTCGGCTCGTTCTTCGCCGACGAGTTCCTGGCGGGCAAGCGATTCGCCAACGCGCTGTCGGAACCGGCCAGCGGGAACCGCTTTCTCAACCCGCAGCAGGATGCCGTCGCGGTCGCGGGCGGCTGGTCGCTCACCGGCGCGAAGCGGTTCGTCTCCGGCTGTGAGATCGCCGAGTACCTGCTGGTGAACGCGCGAGTCGACGATTTGCCCGCCTTCTTCGGCGTGGTGCCCGACGAGACCGTCTCGACCATCCCGATCTGGGACACCTTGGGCATGCGGGCCACGCGTAGTCAGCTGCTGTCATTCGACAACACCTTGCTGCGGGCCGAATACCGTGGTCGCGCACCGGGGTTCGGTGATTTCGCGGTGATCCCGGCCGGACTCCCGGCCATCTCCCTCGGCATCGCCGACGCGGCGTTGGACGCGCTGGTCGAGCACGCGCAGTCGCGGGTGATCCTGGGCAAGCCGCTGTCGCATCAGCAGTGGGTGCAGTACGAGGTCGCCGACGTGCAGATCAGGCTGGCGGCCGCGCATGCGTTGTACGAGCGCGCGCTGTGGGAGGCCGACAACGGGATACCGACCTTCTTCCCCAACCTGTCGCGCGCCAAGTATCTCGCGAACAAGGTTGCCGTGGAGGTTGCGCAATTGGGCGTGCGGGTGGGCGGTGCGTCGGGCTACCTCAAACAGTCGCCCATTCAACGTCATCTGCGCGACGCCGAAGCGGGCCAGCTGATGGCGTACTCGACCGAGGTGATCGCGGGCGAGATCGGCAGGTCGGTGCTGGGCGTGCCGGAAAGCGAGTAAACGCGATTCGCTAACAGCGCGGCGAAAGTGGTCGATACTCGATTGCCAGCGCATGCGGCGAACAGTGTCGCGGCGGGCCGAGAGCTGGGAGTCGTCAGATGACCGCCGAACCGGTGAAGATCACGTTGTTCGACTTGGACCACGCCGATGTACAGGACATCAGCCGCGAATTGGCCACGCAGTCACCGGGATTGACGCCGGAGACGGTGCCGGGCAGCCGCTACGGCGAGCCGACCATGCTCGTGCTCGCCGTAGCGTTCGCGATCCCGACGATCCAGGCGCTGGCCGCGTGGGCGCTGAAGAACCGCCGGAAACAGCGGATCGAGCTGCGCGCCAAGGTGTTGTATTCGGACGGCAGCGAGGTGGACCGTTCGGCGATCATCTCGTTCAGCGAGAGCGAGGCGCCGGACGCGCAGGTCATCAAGCAACTCATCGACGGTCTCGGCCTGCACGGCCTGCCCGAGGGCGACGGTGGCGCAAACCCGTAGCTGGACAGACCTTTCCAGCAACCTGACCCACCTCGGCGCTGTTCGGCTCGCCGATCACCTGGACGAGTTGCTGCGTCCGGGCCAGGGATCGCCGGAGTTGACGCTCGGGTGTCTGCACGAGTTCACCCATCACTGGTGCTTTCACTCGGCGGTCGGCTTCGCGATCACCGGCTTGCAATACCGGATGGCCCGTGACGCACTCGCCGGTGACGACCGTGCGCTGGATCGGATACAGCGGGACGCTGTCGCCTATCAGACGGTGACCGCGGTGTTGCGGCCGCTGATCGAGGGTCTGGCGCTGTTCGCCGAGTTCGACGTGAACACCGTCCGGAGCCCGGTGGTCACGGCACCGCTGCTCGCGGCCATCAATCTGTTCTCCGGGAAGGCGCCGCACATCCTCGGCGGCGACCTTGCCCCGATGGTCGGCGACCATGCCACCGCGCTGGCGATGTCGCTGCCGATCAGCGCGCACCTCAGGACGATTCGGGCCAGCGAAGCAGGTATCCGTCGCAAGGTGAACGTGCTCGCGACCGGGCTCGCGGGGGACGCTGACGGCTACCTGCTCGGCTACTTGAGTGCGAAGAGCATGTGGCGCGATCTGCGCCGCCGATGCGAACGGCTCTATACCGAAACGGATCTGGTGCTGGCGGTGCTGCGCGGGGTCTTCTTCGAGGATCGGTGGCTGGTCGAGATCCTGCTCGGTACAGGCGAAAAGGATATGGGCAAGCTGGCCAACCTGATCGTCGACCACGTCACTCGACGGGTACGCGAACTGGCCCGCATGACCGAGGCCGACGTGGCGACGCTCGAACAGCTGATTCTGCACCACGAGCCGACAGAGTCGGCGAAATGGGCTTCTCCGCTGCATGTTTCGTCCGCGCACTGGCGTGCGGGTCAACGCGCCTACGCGACGCTTCTCGCGGAGCTGAACGCCGAGCCGGGGGAGGTCGCCGACACCGCGGATGCGGCGCTCGCGGAGGGATTGCGCCAGGCGTTCGGTGTGCTGCTCGACCGCCGCCATATCGCGCGACTCGGCACGGTGGATGTCGATGTGACGGTCGCACGGCGCGGCAAGTACGTCGTGCGACTCGGCAAGCGGGTGTTGCTGCGCGGGCGAGCACCACAGGCGGCCCGGCAATCCGGCTCCGGCACAGTGGAATTGGTGTTCAGTGCATTGTCCTCAGGTCTGCACCGAGCGATCATCGTGCACGGCCCGGATTCGGCGGTCGACGTTGTCGCGCCGGGCATCGAACCCGACGATGCCCACGAAATGGCACTGCTCTACACCCACGCCCACCCCGGCGCGCGGTACGTCGAGCTGTTCGAGCGCATGCAACTGGTGGTCGACAGCGTCTTCGACGGCACACCCCAAGCCGCCCTCCTCGCCACCGTCCAGCACCAACTCGCCGAGGTCACCCGCAACCTCTACCTCGACAGCGGCTTGAACACCGTCCCCGACGAGCGCCTCGACGAAGTGCTGTCGACCCTCGATTCCGGCGGCGTGTACGCCCTGCTCGACTACGACCGCGACCTCCTGGAGGCATTGGTCGTCCTCGGCGCCCTGGCCCCACTCATGCCCCTCCGCGGCCAGCTACTGACCGAACTCGCCGAGCACAGCTTCCCCGACCCGGCCGGGATCCTCAACCGCCTCACCGAGATCGAACAGCGCACCGGCTTCGGCCTGGTCAACGCCGACGACACCTACGTCATGGTGCACGTCTGACCGGCTCCGTGTTTCGATCACCCGATCGAAGCTGGAAATGCAATGGCCGCAAGCCTGCTGGCGTTCACCGGGCGCTGATCGAATGGCCTGGCATCGTTCGCCAGGGAGGAAGAGGCCATGACCAGCACCGAAACACATGCCAACGAGCCGGCCACGCACACCAACGGCGCAGGCACACCGGCCGACGCCACGGTGGCGTCCCGAGTACACGAACTGACCACGGTCTTCGAGCGCGGGCTGCAAGAGAACCTGGGTGTCGGCGCGTCGCTGGGGATTCGACTGGAAACCGCGGGAGACGGCTACACGCGGTACTACCTCGACCCGAACCCGGCCACCATCAACGCCATGTTCACCGTGCACGGCGGGGTCATCGCGACCCTGATGGACACCGCGATGGGCAGCGCCGTCTTCACCAAACTCGGTGACGGCGTGGCCTATACGACGCTGGAGCTCAAGGTGAACTTCATCCGGTCGGTCACCCTGGACGGCTCGCGACTCACCTGCGAGGCCAACGCGATTCACGTCGGCAGGCGCACCGCCACGGCCGAGGGCCGGATCGTCGACGGCAACGGCAAGCTGATCGCGCACGGCTCCACCACGATCCTGGTGCTGAACCCGGAGCAGTGACCTACGCGAATGGCCCTGCTTCCGAAGGCGTTTCGGAAGCAGGGCCATTGTCGTGCCCGGCGATCAGGCGAGGGTGTGGCATTCCTCGATGAAGTGGACCAGTTCGTCGAGTCGATCGGTGCGCGCGTCCACCGCGCGGTCGATCACCTTCACCAGGTGTTCGTACGCCTCGGTGTGGTCGTAGGACGCCACGTCGGCGATCTTCAACGCCCACCGCCAATAGCCACGCATGGTGTCGGCCAACGGCATTCGGAAGTTGGCGATCACGTCGCGGATCGGCTCCACCGTCGCGTCGCCGTGCACCCGCAGGTAGCGGCCGACCATATCGGCCATGAAGCTGAAGTGCCGTGCCTCGTCCCTGGACAGCCGGGCCAGCACCGACGCGAGCACGGGATCCTCGACCACGTCGCGCAGATGCTGGTAGTACATCTGCGTCGCCTTCTCCTGCACCAGTGCGTAGGCGAAGAACTGCACCGGATGGTCGTAGGGCAGGTCGAACGGCTTCTGCCCCTCGATCGCCAATTCCGAACGCAGCGAACTACGTTCGGCCATCCCGGACGATTCCTGGTAGCGGGTCAGTGCGCGCGCGTGGGTGTCCTCCTCCAGCGCCCAGCGGACGGTGAAGTGGTACAGCTCGCGGTTGTGCACGAAGGCTTCCCGCCCGACGGTGTCGTCCACCGGGAAGTACCGGTGGTAGACCTCGAAGTAGCCGGGCAGGTGGTCCTCGATGAGCGTGACGAACTGCACCGCCGACCGCTGGCCCTCGGTGAGCCTGCCCGCGTCGGCGCGGGACCAGTTGAACGCGGTCTCCACATCCCAAGCGCGCGAGGCGGGCGAGGCGGCGAGGAACCCGTCGACCGCCTCGGCCACCTCGTCGACGGGAATCAGTGTTGACTCGATATCCATGTGCCTCTCCTGACCCTCAGCGGGCGTTACGACACGTCAGCGCGTAATGCTTTGTCGTGTAACCCCATCCGGCGTTGGCGATCTCCAGGTAGTGCCGCAGCTTCGCGGCCAGGCCCGGCCCGTGCGCGTCGATGCGCTCGGCGGAGGCGTACACATTGGCGATCCAGTCGTCGATGGTGCGCCGATAGTGGTCGGTGAGATCGTCCACCGCGATGATGGAGAAGCCCGCGTCCTCGGCGGCGGTCAGCAGATCCGACAGCGGCCGCAGGTCACCCCAGCCGAAGATGTCCTCGCGGACGAACTCGGTGCCCACCCGGCTGTCGAACGCGTTGTGCGCCGAGGCATTCCGGAAGCAGCTCTCCGAGACATACAGCGTGCCACCGCGGCGCAGCACCGCGCGGGCGCGGCGGAAGACCTCGCCGAGATCGGGCATGTGCACGATCGAGCCGACCAGGGTGACCGCGTCGACGCTGCGCGGCGGCAGGTCGAGCCGTTCGAAATGGCCGACCTGAGTGCGGACCCGCTCGGCGATGCCGCGCGCGGCCGCCTGTTCGGCGATGTACTCGTGCTGCCGCGGCGCCGGGCTGACGCCCAGTGTGTCGCAGCCGAACTCCTCGGCCATGAACAGGATCAGCGATCCCCAGCCGCAGCCGACGTCGAGGAGTCGTTCGCCGCCGCGCAGCCCGAGCCGGTCGGCGATGAAGCGCAGCTTGTTGCGCTGTGCCTGCTCCAGGGTGTCGGTGTCGGAGGCGTACAGCGCGGAGCTGTACTTGCGCAGCGGGTCGAGGAACTGGCCGAAGATGTCCGGGTCCAGGTCGTAATGCTGATTGGTGTCGGCGGTGACCGGCTGATCGGTGACGGTCATGCCGCGGCCTCGCGCAGCGCCCGATCCACGACCTTGACCACGTCGTTGAGGCTGGACAGGCCGAACACGTCCTCGTCCTCCAGCTCGATGTCGTAGCTCTTCTCGATCTTGGCGACCATGCGCAGCACCCGCACCGAGTCGACGCCCGCCATACCGCGCAGGTCGACGTCGGGCAGCAGGTCGGCGGCGGCGATGCCGGTCTCGGCGGCGGCGATCTCGGTGACGGTGCGCAGGATGTCGGCGGGATTCGTCATGAGTGAACTCCATTCGTAGAGAAGGTATTCGCGGCGGACAGCGCGTCCGAGAGCAGAGCGACCTCGTCGTCGCCGAGCGTGAGTTGGTGGCGCACATCGTCGAGCGCGAACCGTTGGTAGGCGGCGGTGGAGGTGGCGCAGACGGCGCCGTCGCCGTCGAGGATCTCGGCCGCCGCTTGGATCGGCCGATCCGGTGCCTGGTCGGACAGTGTTGCGACGCAGGTGTATTCGTGGTCGACGAGCAGGGGCGTGATGAACCGGGTGCGCTGGGACACGGTGAAGGCGGGGTAGTTGCGGGCGAGCACGATCAGGTTGCCCATCACCTCGTCGCAGATCACGCCGATCAGGCCGCCGTGCACCACACCGGGATACGACTCGAACTCGCGGCCGAGCCGGAACCGGGCCTGCAGGCCGTCCTGGTGCGGGGTGAACGCCAGCCGCAGGCCGGTCGGGTTGTGTGGCGAGCAGCCGAAGCAGTGGTAGTCGGGGATCACCGACCACGGCACCTGGACGGCCTCGGGCAGCGTCGGCTCGCCCGGTAACTCGGGGCCGGCTACGGCGATTGCGCGGTCCATCGGGCTAGGCCATCGTGTCGGCGAGTGCGCGGCGGACCTTGGCATTGCTCGACAGATCCAGGCCTGTCATGTTGGCGAAGGTGCGACGCACCTTGTCGTGCAACACATCCAGCTCACCCTCGGCGGCGACCTCCTCCAGGAACAGGTCGAACCCGGTGTCGATGGTCTCGTGCTCGCCGAGCTCGCTGATGCCCGCCTTGAAGGTGCTCACCGGGTGCTTGATCTTGGCCTCGGAGCTGTACACGTACAGCGTCTCGAGGACGGAAGGCAGCTCCTCCGGGCGCTTCTCGAGGCGCTTGGTCGCGTAGTGGATGAACTCACGCGCATGGCCCGCCTCATCGCGACTCGCGCTGAGCAGCAAGCCCTTCAGCACCGGCTCCTGCACCCAACTCGCGACGGCGCGGTAGATGTGGTTGACCGTGAGCTCGGAGATGATGTTGGTGGCCAGGGTGGCCGACGGCGTGCTGCCGGGCGCGTACGGCTCGCGCATGGAGTCGACGGCCTTGTCGTCCACGCTCTCGCCGATCGCGCCGAGCCAGGAGCGGAATGCGTAGTGGTGCTGCACTTCCTGGTAGCCCCACACCACCGCGAAGGTGGAGAAGTCGTAGTCGTCGACGAATTCGTTCATGAAGCCGTGCACCGCGGCGATGACGTTGGATTCGCCCATCGTCGCGCTTTTGGCGAGCGTGACGTATTCGGGACGGACCAAGGAGCGGTCGACGTTGTCGAGGTCCAGGTCGGCCAGCTTCCAATGCAGGCGCTCGTAATGGCGGAAGACTTCATAGCTGTGCACAGGTGACTCCAGTTCGGTTGTTGCGAATTGGCTTGGTGGTCAGTGCTTTCGAGCGGAGACGAGATCGCGGGCGGCGAGCCGCTGGAGCTTGCCGCTGCTGGTCCGTGGAATGCTGCGTGGCTCGACGAGGTACACCTCGACCGCGGCCAGCCCGAGTTCAGCCGCGACCTGCGCCCTGATCCGTTCGCCTAGCGCCGCAGCGGCCGCGCCGGTCAGTTCGGATTCGGCGATCAGCGCGATCACGTCCGCGCCGTCGGGATCGGTGGCGGCGGTGCAGCGGCCCTTGTAGATGCCGTCGAGGTCGCGCACGGTGGCCTCGACGTCCTGGGCGTAGTAGTTCACGCCGCGCACGGTGATCATCTCTTTGCGCCGCCCGGTGACGAAAAGCTCACCGGCACGCAGGTATCCGAGGTCGCCGGTGCGCAGCCAGCCGTCGGTGAACAACCCGGCGACGGTCGCAGGCTCGGCGGTCAGGTAGCCGTCGGTGACCGAGGGACCCTGGATGAGGATCTCGCCGACCGCGCCGTCTGGCAGCTCGTGGTCGTCGTCCTGGTCGACGATGCGCAGCCGCATACCGTCGACGGCGGAACCGACTCCAGCCACTGCCTTCGCACCTGGGGCGTCCGGGGAAACCTGTTGTGCCTGTGCGTCATCGGAGAGGGCTGCGCGATCGACCCACTCGAACAACGGTTCTCGGCCCAGGGGCGGGAAGGCGACGGCGAGGGTGGCCTCGGCCATGCCGTAGACGCCGAACATGGTCGTCGGCGCGAAGCCCGCGGGGGCGAAACGCTCGCAGAACGCGGTGACCACGTCGCGGGAGATCGGCTCGGAGCCGTTGAACGCGATCCGCCAGTTGCTCAGGTCGTAGTCGGTCACCTGCTCCGCCGGTATCGCGGCGAGCAGTGCCTCGTAGCCGAAGTTGGGCATGGCGGTGATCGTCGTTGCGCTGGTGGCGAATTCGGCGAGCCAGCGGGCGGGGTCCTTGACGAACGCCAGCGGCGACCAGACGTGTGCGGGGATGCCGCGCAGGATCGCCGAGAGGGTGCCGAACAGGCCCATGTCGTGGAACAGCGGCAGCCAGAATCCGCCGGTGTCGGCGAGGTCCAGCGCGATGCCGGTGCGGATGGCGGCCAACCCGCTGAGCACGTTGTGGTGGGTCAGGCGAACGCCTTTGGGTTTCGCGGTGCTGCCCGAGGTGAACTGCACGATGGCCAGGTCGTCCGCGCCGAGTGTCGGCAGCGGGATGTCGTCGGTGTCGCCCTCGGCGAACAGTGTTGCGGTGTCGATCAATTCGACGTTGACCGCGTCGGCGAGCACTGCCGCGAGCTCCGCGAACCGATGCGACATCAGCACGGTACGCATGCCCGCTGCCTCGACGATGGCCGCGAGTTTCTGTGGGTATCCACCCATCTGGCGCGCACCGGCGGGCAGCGGTAGGGGAGTGGCCGCGCCGCCCGCCGCCGCAACCCCGAACAGGCTGATCAGGAACTCGGGGGCGTTGGGGCACAGGATGCCTACCGGTTCGCCGCGCGAGACGCCGCGCCGGACCAGTGCGGTGGCGGCCGCCTGGGACCGCCGGTGCAGCTCGGCGTAGTCCACGGTTTCCGACACCGAGCAGAACGTGGCGGCCACCCGGGGGTGGCCTGCCGCGATCTCGGCCATCCGGCCGTTCAGGGTTTCGACCGATTCCGCAGAATTCATGACTGCCACGACAACAGCGAATTGTGACGGTCCCTTGAACTGATTGTGAATTGCGGTGTTCGATAAAGAAGGGCGATCAACCAATCGCAGTGCACGATAAAGGATTTCGACTATGGCTCGATAGGAACGGGTGATCGCCGCCGCTCCGGGGTGTCGGGAAGCCCGACGATGGACCGCGGAATTGCTTTCCAAACCGGAATTACGCGCCGTATTTCGTCGGCGGCGTCCCTGTTCTATCCAGTTTTCCAGTTATCCAGGAGTTGCCGGTGAGTTCCGACCATTCGGCGGTCGAGGAATTGACCCCGGTCCAGCTGGCGGTCATCGAGAGCGTCGCACCGCATATGCGGCACAACCCGTACGGCAGTTACGAGGTGCTGCGCGCCGCGGGGCCGTTCGTGCCCGGCCCGCACGACATGCACCTGGTGACCCGTCACCACGAGGCGCAGACGATCATGCAGGACCCGCGCTGGAGCCACGCGGAGGAGCCGCAGCTGCTGCACGGTGACAGCGATGTCGAGCTGCCCGGGTCGTTCCTGTGGATGGAGCCGCCGGACCACACCCGGTTGCGCGGGCTGGTGAGCAAGGCGTTCACCGCGCGCACCATCAGCGGGATGCGGGAGCGGGCCGAGCAGCTGGTCGACGACCTGATGGCGAAGATGCTGGCCGAGCGCGATGTCGACCTGCTCGACGCGCTGGCCTATCCGTTGCCGCTGACCATGGTGTGCGAGCTGCTCGGCGTGCCCGCGGAAGCGCACGACCACGTGCGTGAGATCTCGACGGCCATCGCCCGCGGCCTCGATCCCGACGTGCTGCTGTCCCCGGACGAACTGGCCGCGCGTACCGCCGCCGTGTATGCCTTCCTGGACTTCTTCGGCGAATTGGTGGAGGAGCGGCGCAAAACCCCGCGGGAAGACCTGATCACCGCGCTGGTGCAGGCCGACGACGCGGGCGCCCGGCTGACGTCCACCGAATTGCTCGGCACGCTGCTGATTCTCGTGGTGGCCGGGCACGAGACCACGGTGAATCTGATCGGCAACGGCGTGCTCGCGCTCATCCGCAACCCGGACGAGTTCGAGCGGCTGCGCGCCTACCCGGAACTGTGCGAGCCGGCGGTGGACGAGGTGTTGCGCTACGACGCACCCGTGCACCTGACCACCAGGACCGCGCACGACGAAATCACCATCTCCGGGCAGACTTTCGCGCCCGGCGACGCGGTGATCGTGCTGCTCGCCTCCGCCAACCGGGATTCGCTCGCCTTCCCCGACGCCGACCGGTTCGACATCGCCCGCTATGCCCGCGGTCGAAAGTCCGAGCGGCACTTGTCCTTCGGGCTCGGCCTGCACTACTGCCTCGGCGCGCCGCTGGCCCGGCTGGAGATGCAGGTGGTGCTGCGCGCGATCACGCAACGGGTCGCGGCGATGACTTTGCTCGAGGAACCGCCGTACCGGCCGAACGTGGTCGTGCGCGGCATGTCGCAACTTCGCGTCCGGCTGGAAAGCAGATGAGAGACGGTCGCGTACTGATACAGGAGCCACGATGAGCACAGCTGTTCCGGTAGATGTCACCTTCGACGCCTTCGATCCGAGCGAGCGGGCCGATCCGTATCCCGCCTATCGCCGGGTGCGCGACGCCGCGCCGCTATTTCCCTACGAATTCGGCGACGTGCCAGTCACTTTGATCACCCGGTACGAGGAATGCGCGGCGATCCTGACCGGCTCCGACTGGGGACACGGTTACGCCGCGGGCATCAGCCCGTTCCGCGACACCACCGCCGCGATCCCCGGCTCGTTCGTCCGGATGGATCCGCCCGAACACGGCCGCTACCGCAAGCTGGTCGCCAAGGCGTTCACGCCACGGATGATGGCCGAGATGGTGCCCCTGGCCGGGCAGGTCGTCGGCGAGCTGGTCGAGGCGGCGGTGCGCCGCGGCGAGCTGGACGTGCTGAACGGGCTTGCGGTACCGCTGGCGGTGGCGATGGTCCCGGTGCGGCTGCTCGGCGCCGACCCGGCCGACGGTGCGCTGTTCCGGCAGTGGCAGTTGGCGATCGCCCGGGGCAGTGACCCGGATTCGCTGCTCGGCGAGGCCGATGTGGCCGCGCGCGGCATGGCGGCGATGGAGTGCATGGGCTACTTCGCCAGGCTGATCCAGCAGAAGAAGGCGAACCCGACGCCGGATCTGCTCAGCACCCTGGTCGCCGCGAGCGTGGACGGTCAGCTGACCGAGCCCGAGGTGATCGGCATCGCGCTGCTCACCCTGGTCGCGGGCATGGAGACCTCGATCAATCTGATCGGCAACGGCATGCTCGCGCTGCTGCGCAATCCGGAACAGCTTGCGCTGCTGCGGGACAACCGGGCGCTGATGGGCCCGGCGCTGGAGGAGATGCTGCGCTACGACGCGCCGACGCAGTTCACCATCCGGGTCGCGTTGGCGGACAACATGGTTGGCGAGCATCGGTTCAAGCGCGGCGACGGTGTTGTCGTGCTGACCGCGTCGGCCAGCCGGGACGATCGGGTCTTTCCGGACGCCGACTCGTTCGACATCACTCGTTACGTCGGAAACCGGCCTGCCCGTAAGCATCTCGGGTTCAGCCTCGGCATCCACTACTGCGTCGGCGCGCCGCTCGCCCGGATCGAGGCCGAGGCCGCGTTCGGTCAGTTGCTCGATCAGGCGCCGAAGTTGAGTCTGGCGACCGATGAGGTCGAATACCAGCCGAGCCTGATCCATCGTGGGATCATGTCGCTGCCGGTGACGTTGTGAGCGAGGGGCGGCACGCGGTAGTGCTCGGCGCGGGTATCGCCGGATTGCTGGCCGCCCGTGTGCTTTCCGACTACTTCTCGCAGGTCACCATCTTCGAGCGAGACAGTGTCGAGGGTGCGGAGGTGCGGCGCGGGGTGCCGCAGGCGCGGCATCTGCACGGGCTGCTCGATCGTGGTCGCACCATCATCGAGCAGCTGTACCCGGGGTTCACCTCCGAGATGGCCTCGTGCGGTGCGACTACCGCGGAGGCGCTCATCGGAACCCGTTGGTATGTGGGCGGATTGCGGGTTGTGCCGACTTCGACGGGGCTCACCTCGGTGATGGCCACGCGGCCGCTGTTGGAATCGGTGCTGCGACAACGGACGCTGGCCGCGCCCGGGGTTCGGTTGTGCGAAGGTGCCGCGCGGGGTCTGATCGGCGACGCCGATCGGGTTCGAGCGGTATCGGTTTCCGGCGAGTACGGGGCGCAGGCGCATGCGACCGATCTGGTCGTCGATGCGACCGGGCGGGGATCGCGGGCGCCCGTGTGGCTCACCGCGCTCGGGGCGCAGGCACCGGCGGAGGACCGGCTCGAGGTCGATCTCGGGTACGCGTCACGGATGTTCCGGCGCACGCCGGGGCAGCTGGGCGGGCACTCGTCGGTGATCATCTCGACGGGCGCGAACGGCCGTGGTGGCGGGGCGATTCGGGTCGAGGGCGACCGCTGGCACGTCACCCTGGCCGGGATGCTCGGCGACCATCCGCCGACCGATCCCATCGGGTTCGCGGCGTTCGCGAGCACTATCGCGGCGCCGGACATTCACGAGATCGTGACGACCTCCGAACCGTTGGATGATGCGGTGCCGCACCGATTCCGGTCGCCGGTGCGCCGCCGGTTCGAGCGGCTGGATGCTGTGCCGCAAGGCTTTCTGGTGCTCGGTGATGCGTTCTGTAGCTTCAATCCGCTGTATGCCCAGGGGATGGCGGTGGCCGCGCAACAGGCGCTTGCCCTGCGCGACTGCTTATCCGATGGCCCTGACTCGGCTGACCTGCCCGCCAGGTTCTATTCCGCCGCAGGCAAAGTAGTGGATGTCGCCTGGCAGCTGGCGGCGGGTGCGGACCTCAGCCACCCCGGCGTGCTCGGCCCGCGTACGGCGCGGACCCGTCTGACCAATGCCTACGTGGCGCGTGTCCACCGTGCCGCCCACGTCGATCCTTTGGTCGCGCGGACCTTCATGCGCGTGGCCAACCTCATCGAACCGTCGACCGCGCTGCTGCGGCCGCGCGTTGCGGGCCGAATCATGCTGCGCGGCAGCAGTAGTACTGCCGCGGTCTCCGACTTCGACGGGCAACCGTCCGTCGACCGCACACCTATCCCCATCGAGCCGACGAGGTGACGGCGCGCATCGTCGCGGGCCGACACCTCCCTACCCATTCCGAACGCTGACGCTTTCCGAACGACCGGCAGCACCGGCAGCTCGCCGGTGCACCGCACAGGAGGGACCACTCGACATGGACTCGACGCACGCGAGCACGGCTGTCGCGGAACAGGATTCCGTACAGACCGCGATCGCCCACTTGTTCGGCCCTGAAGGCAGATCCGACCCCTATACGCCGGCCCGCGTGTTGCGTGAGGCGGGCCGGGTGCACCAGACCCCGCTCGGCCATCGGCTGCTGACCCGCTACGAAGACTGCGTCGCCGTGCTGTCGACGACCGCGTGGAGTCACGCGGAAGAGGCCGCGATGATGCATCCCACGGTGTCGCCGGAGGACGCGCCCGAGGAACTGCCCACCTCGTTCCTCTGGATGGAGCCGCCGGACCACACCCGGCTGCGCAACCTGGTGACCAAGGGTTTCACCCCGCGCATGGTGACCAGGCTGCGGCCGCGCATCGAGGAGCTCACCGAGCAACTCGTCGACAAAGCCTTGGAGGCAGGCGAATTCGACCTCGTCGAGTTCATTGCCTACCCGCTGCCGCTGATCATCGCCTGCGAGCTGATCGGTGTGCCGCCGGAGGCGTACACCCAGGTGCACCAGTGGTCGCAGGACCTGGCGCGCGGGTTCGACCACGACTACACGCTGCCCGAGGAGTCGCTGAAGGCGCGCAGCGCCGCTTCGCGCGGGTTCATGGGCTACTTCCGGGAACTGCTCAACGAGCGCCGCAAGGACCCGAAGGACGACCTGCTCAGCGTGCTGTCGCAGGTCGAGGATCGTGGCGACGTACTCACCGAGCAGGAACTCCTCGCCACCTGCATCACCACCTTCGTAGCCGGGCACGAGACCACGGCCAACCTGATCGGCACCGGCATGCTCCAGCTGATGCGCAACCAGGACCAGATCGCCGCCCTGCGCGCCCGGCCCGACCTGTGCGCCAGCGCCCCCGACGAACTCCTCCGCCTCGAGCCCTCGGTCCAGATCACCACCCGAGCCGCCACCCGCCCGATCACCGTAGCCGGCCACGACTTCGAAACCGGCGAAGGCGTTGTCGTACTGATCAATTCAGCCAACCGAGACGACGACGCCTACCTCAACCCCGACCGAGTAGACGTAGCCCGCTACTCCGACCCGAAGAACCCAGCCAAGAAGCACCTAGGCTTCAGCCTCGGCATCCACTACTGCCTCGGCGCCCCCCTGGCCCTCCTGGAAATGGAGGTCCTCCTCGAGGTCCTACTGCGCAAGGTCAAGGACATCGACGTCCTCACCGAAACCCCGCCCTACAAGCCGAATGTCGTAATCCGCGGCCTGGAATCCCTGCCCACCCGATTCACCCCTGCATAGTCACCCGAGATCATCAGGATGGACCCGGTGCCGGAGGGCGCCGGGTCCATTGTGGTTACTTGCCTGGGCAGAGTCGCTTTGGTGCGTTGTCGGTCGCGAGTTTCGCGTCGACGCAGCCTGCCGGTAGGCCGACGTCGCCACCGTCTCCGGCCCGTGCCGATACCTGACCGCACCGAGCTGCGTGCAAGTCGTTGCCGCCGACGGGCATATCGAATCCGAGCACGACCCGAACCAGCCATTGCCGGTCGACGCGGCCACCGAAGCGGTCGCCGCGGGCACCCGTTCGGCGTACTTCACCGACATCACCCTCGACGGGTTCCCGCTCCGGATGTACACCGCGCCACTACGTTCCGGCACCGCGGTGCAGATCGCCCAACGCTCCGACCCCGTCGACACCAGCCTGCGCCGCGTCGCCTACGCCCTCCTCACCGCGGCCGCGATCGGCACCCTGCTCGCCCTCGCGGCAGGTCTCGCCGTCGCCCGCCGCGCAGTCGCCCCCGTCACCACCCTGACCACCGCCGCCGAACGCATCGCGAACACCCGCGACCCCCGCCACCACATCACCGTCACCGGCCCCGACGAACTGCAAAGCCTGGCAAGCAGTTTCAACACCATGCTCGACGAACTCGACCAAGCCTTGACTGCTGAACGGGACTCCCGCGCCGCCCAGCACCGCCTGATCGCCGACGCCTCTCACGAACTCCGCACCCCACTTACCGCGCTCCGCACCAACATCGACCTACTCCGCCGAGCCTCCCGCCTCAGCCCAGAACAGCTCGACGAAACAGCGTCCGCCCTCCGAATCCAATCCGAGGAACTGTCCGGCCTGGTCACCGATCTCATCGATCTCGCCCGCGCCGACGACCCCACCGCCGCCCCTGAACCCCTCGAAGACCTACGCCTCGACCTCCTCGTCACCGACTGTCTCCGCACTGCTGAACGTCACTGGCCCACAATGACATTCGCCCCCGACCTCGAACCGACCATCATCCACGGCATCTCCGCCCGTCTCACCCGCGCCATCACCAACCTCCTCGACAACGCTGCCAAGTTCAGTCCACCTCAAGGCACAATCCACATCACCCTCCACCAGAACGCCCTGACCGTCCGCGACCACGGACCCGGCATCCCACCCGCCGACCTCCCTCACATCTTCAACCGCTTCTACCGCTCCACCACCGCCCGAGCCAAACCCGGCCACGGCCTCGGCCTAGCCATCGTCAAACAGGTAGCAGACCTCCACGCCGCCACCGCAACCGCCGAATCCACCCAAGGCGACGGCGCCCGATTCCGCCTCACCTTCCCGCGACATCCGAGCCCGGAAACTCCTTCGACTCCAACGGACAGTCGGGAGATCATGACGGAGTGAACGACGGCTGGCCCGACAACTTGGTGGTGCGCTCCCTGACCACCACCGACGCGCACCAGATGGCCGGTTGGCAGTACGGCGGCCCATGGGAGATCTATGACCTCACCGATGACCTGCCGACTGCCGCAGACGGGTACAGGGCAGTGGCCGACGCCGACACAGACCGCATCGTCGGATTCTTCTGCACCGGAACAGAAGCGAGAGTCCCCGGCCTCGATGAAGACCCCGACCTGATCGACCTCGGTGTAGGCATGGATCCGAAATGGGTCGGCCAAGGCCACGGCAAGGACTTCGGCGAGGTAGTGCTGACTCACCTCCGCCGAGACCACCCCTCGACACCGATCCGTGCCGCCATCCAAGCCTGGAACCGCCGAAGCCGACAACTGGTCCGCCGACTCGGATTCGTCGAGCACGACCGCCATCACTGCGTGCAGAACGGCCGAGACGTCACCTACATCGTCGCGATACTGTCCGCCCAGGCAATAAGGTCGGGACGGTCATAGACCTCCGCGTCTGTCGGGAGACGAGCTGCACACGCTCGAAATTGCGTCGCCAGATGTGGATTGGGCTGCAAGGATCGGCCCGTGCCGGTCGACCAGAATCTTCTCCTCGCCTTCATGGCCACAACGTTCATCGCGATGATCACACCGGGCCCCGACATGCTCTTCGTTCTCGGTTGCGGGATGCGTGGCGGTCCGCGGGCCGGGCTGTTCGCCACGGCAGGCGTCGCGACCAGCGAGGCGATCCACGTTGCGGTCGCCGCGGCAGGGTTGGCGGCTTTGTTCGCTGCTGTCCCCGTTGCCTTTACCGTGGTCCGGACGCTCGGTGCCGCCTACCTCATCTACCTTGGGGTGCAAGCGATCCGGCGCCGCAACAGCATCCCGACGGAGTCGGCGGAGGTCGGGGTTTCCGGCCGGAAGGCCTATGTTTCCGGGCTGCTCACGAATCTGCTGAATCCGAAGATGGTGACGTTCACGATCGCGTTCCTCCCGCTGTTCATCGATCCGAGCCTCGGCCGGATCTGGCTGCAGTTCGCGATTCTCGGCGCGGTCATGATCGTCTTCGAGTTCCTGGTCGACGGGGCGGTCGGCGTGCTCGCCGGGCGGATCGGTGGCTGGCTGCGTCGTCGTCAGGCCGCGCGTCGGCGCATCGAAGTCGCCACCGGTGGCATCTTCATCGGGCTCGGCGTCCGGCTGGCCATCCAGCACTAGCCGGGCATTGCGCGCGGAAAACTCATACTCGTGGGGGATGCGGCGTTCACGCTGCGGGGTGAGGTGAGGGTCGGTGGGGCGGTCTTAGCGTTGCCGTATGGACAGCTTGCAGGCGGGTCAGCGTAAGAAGGCAGTGGTCATCGGGGGCGGGATTGCCGGGCTACTTTCGGCGCGGGTGCTTTCCGAGCATTACGGGGAGGTTGTGGTGCTCGATCGCGATGCCGCGCCCGGGGCGGGGGTGCGGCGGGGCGGGGTTCCGCAAGCGTTTCATTTGCATCAGATGTTGCCGCGCGGCGAGATGGCGTTGGAGCAGCTCTTTCCGGGCTTCCTCGATGGCGTGTTGCGGGCCGGGGCCTTTCCGCTGAAGGATTCGGTGCTGAACTGGACCAATCGGTACGGCACCTTGGCGATGCCTGCTCCGCCGAAGGGGGCGTTCTACAGCAGGGGGCTGGTCGAGCAGGCCATTCGTGACCGGGTGGCGGCGATCGGCAACGTGCGTTTCGTGTACGAACAGAAGGTTGTCGAGCTGTGCGCCAACGCCGATCGCACGAAGATCACGGGTGTGCAGGTTCGGCACAGTGGGCGGCTCGAGCCTGCCACCACCATATCGGCGGACCTGGTTATCGACGCGAGTGGGCGGTCTACGAAGCTGCCGCAATGGCTTTCGGCGCTCGGCTACACCACACCGCCGGATGAGGTCGTCAAGTCCGGGATCGGTTACAGCACCCGCTATTACCGCTTGCCGGCGCACGCGGCTGTGCCCACCTTGCAGGTGGTCGAAAACGATTGCAGCACAGGGAATCCAGCCGGTGGGGTACTGAAGCGGATCGAGGGCGACGTCTGGAGCGCGTGTCTGTCCGGGATCGGCGGTCACTATCCGCCGACCGACGCCGCCGGGTTCGAGCAGGGATTGACCGAGCTGATCAGTCCCGCCATCGCCGAGGCACTGCGCGATGCGGAACCGCTGACCGCGCCCCGCAGCTTTCGCATTCCGGTCTGCGTGCGACGGCATTACGAGCAGATGGCGGACTGGCCCGCCGGACTGTTGGTGCTCGGCGACGCGCTTTCCACGGTGGACCCGATCTACGGCCAGGGCATGACCGTGGCCGCCATTCAAGCCCAGAACATCGGCACGTGTTTGAGCGAACAAGCCGGACCCGGCTTCGAGCGGAATGTCCTCCAGCAGCTGCAGCGCGCCTCGTACCCGGCCTGGTGGCTCAGCGCGCTCGAAGACCTCCGCTGGCCGGGTGTGGAACACACCGGCGGCAAACCGTTCAAGAATGTCGCGTTGATGCACAAGTACTTCGACCTCGTCCTCGAACGGCTGACCACGCGGATGTCCAGCGACGCAGCGGGATCCGGCCCGACCTTCATGAGCTACTTCGCGATGACCGGACTGCTCGTCGCACCGAGCGACGTGGTCAACAGCACCATGCTCAAAGCTCTGCTGCGGGGGGAGCGCACCCCAGCCCAGCAAGCACTCGTCGCCGAACTCAGGGCGCACCGCGAGTCGATCTCGACGGTGCTGGCCGACACGGTCGCTCTCGCCGCGTAGCGCGACATCCCCAGATTTGCCGCTGGCGTGCTGCGCCCGGATGGAGAAATATAGGCGTGCAACCGCCAGCGGGAACGGCACGCCGAAATCAGGCCGCCTCCGCCATGTTCGGCCACGAGATGGGAGCGGACTGTGCACGACGTCACCGATACCACTGAGGCGCGGCCGGGAGCGTCCGCCGACGAACTCGCCGAGTCCTACACCTGGGAGATCGTCCACGACGGCACGACCGCGGAGTCGGGCGAGACCCGCCTCGGCGAAGCGCATCCGCTGACCGGCAGCACCGCGGGCCAGCACTACGAGATCGCCTGCGGGGTATTCGAACAAGCCTGCGACCGCGCGGTGGAGGAGTACCGCTATGAGGTGATGATGGCGCGGGTGGAAGGCCAGTCCGAACCGCGACCGATCACCGTCGTCACCGTGAACCTGCGCTACACCGACGGCAGCATCGCGGTATCGATGACCGCGCACCCGCGGCACCGCCCGATCACCGACACGGACATGGCCGAGTATCGCGACTACCTCGAATGGGCCGAAGAAGACCACCGCCGCTTCCTCGAGCAGAAGGCCCTGAACGACGAAACCTTCGACCTCCCATGGGAATCCACCGAGGAATCGTGGACGCCGGACGAGACGATCGACCAGTCCGATCCCCGCCTGGCTCGAATCGCGGAACTGGAAAGCGAAGCCGCCGACATCCGCTCAGAGGTGTTCGACCCGGACCATTGCCGCGAACTCCAGTTTCGAGCCGAGCAGAAACTACGCGACGCACGGACTGCGGCGGAGACGGCCGCGAACGGCGACGCCACGGCATTGGCCGCAGCCGAACGAGAAGTCACCCACCGCACCGAACGCGTCACTCGCTGGACCACCCTCCTCGCCGAAACCACCGCCGCATACCTGCAGGCGGCGGCTCTCGACGCGGAAGCCGCGCAGGTTCGTCGTGCGTTGCAGGCCGAAACGCAACCAGCCAGAACCTCCTAGGGGTTGTCCGGTGCCTGCCGAGCGGCAGGCACCGGACAACCTCACAGCGCTAACAGTGCGCGGTGCCCGATACGGGGATCGACCAACGGGCGCAACGCTATTCGCATGAGGGCGAGGGCGTTGTCGTCGCCAGCGATGCGGTTCGCTTTGAGGGAACCGCACGCCAGACACTGGTGAACGAGTTGCCATTCCCCGTTGTCGCGCGCGGACATACTCACCGCCTCCATCCGCCCGCGACACTGCTCGGCTCGGTCGCCGGGGACGCGTCGGTCCACGTGACGGCTGGTCAGGCAGTG
Organism: Nocardia sp. CA-128927; assembly: GCF_050955855.1. Lineage (NCBI taxonomy): Bacteria > Bacillati > Actinomycetota > Actinomycetes > Mycobacteriales > Nocardiaceae > Nocardia > Nocardia sp. CA-128927. The sequence continues at coordinate 4,447,505 of NZ_CP192087.1, forward strand.
CGGGCAGTGGTTGCGGTGAGCGGTGCCCGGCGCGACGGTCGGTACATCCATCCGACAGCCGATGCACCGGAAAGCATCGCCGGATTCGCCTGTGCGGCCGTGCAATACGTCCTTGGCGCGTTGCGGGCGGTGGCCCGCCGGTTTTCTGCGTGGCATGTCGCACCCCCTACAGATCGCCGAAGACTTCGAGCGGGAACGGTGGTTCGGCGAGCGGGCGGACCGCCATGCGCATCAGGATGAGCTGGTTGTCGTCACCGCACACGGGGTGCAGCGCCAGCTCGTGACAGCGGGTGCAGCGATGCACCACAGCCCATTCGCCGGTGCGCAGCACGGCGATCGACAGCGGCGCCATCCTGGCGCGGCAGTCGGACGTGCCACCCTCGACGTGGTCGTGGGTGTGCCGTGAGTTCAGGCAACTCGGGCAGTGGTTGCGCCAGCTGTTGTCCGGCGCGAGCGTCGCTACGACGAGGCCGCAGCGGACGCAGGTGAAAGTGTCGGTACGGAGCGATGCGCTCGGACCGTGAGAGGTGTTGTCTGACACCCGGATTACTCCTTTGCTGAGGGCTTGATAACAGCAGGAGCAGGCCGAGCGCGCCTCGGAACCTATCTAGCGGCGGTTGGCTGTGCGGGCGCGGTCGAACCGATGCGGTTCGACTCGACGCGGTGAGGCGCGCTCGGCGCAATCCGGGTCATAGACGCTCTTTCCTGGGCCGTCGGGCCCGGTAACCGATCTCTCGGGCGCTTCTACCAGCGCGGCAGCAACGGTAGCAACGCGGGCTCGTTGGTCGCCACCGATTTAGGCGAGCGGTGCTCAGGACCGATAGTTGCGGGCCACGAGCCCCAGACTGCCCGCCGCGGCGAGTGCGGCGATGGCGAACATGGGCGGGTAGCCGAAGCCGAACTGCTGATGCAGGAACGACAGCAGGGCGGGTACGCCGAAGCCGAGGTAGCTGACCGAGTAGAACACCGCGGTCAGTCCGGCCAGATCGTCCGGGCGAGCGATGCGTTCGATCTCCTGGAGCCCGGCGACCAGGCCGATGCCGTATCCCGCGCCGAGGATGACCGCCGTTGCCAGGGTCGCCCAGAGCGTCAGCGCACCGGAAGCCCATGCGGCCGCGACCATTCCGCACGTGACGAACACCAGCGAGACGACGGCCGCGCGGGCGGTGCCCGGCTTGTCGATCCGCCGCGCCACCGACTGGATCGCGAAACCGCAACTCAGCGTGATGACTCCGACGAGCGCGGAGAAGGCGATCGGCGCGCCATGGATGTGCGGTGCCATCAGTGTCGGCATGATCGCGTAGGCCGTTCCGGCGGAGGTGAACAGCCACAGCGCGACGGGCAGTGCCACGCAACGGAATCGGCGGTGGGCGGCCGCGGGCACCTTCAGGTCATCGATCAACCGGCCCGGATTCTCCTGGGGGAGTACCGTTTCCGGCGCCCGCGCCACCCACATTGCGGCGACCAGGCACAGCGTCACATTGATCAGATAGGCGAGGGCGTTCGGCCACGGCGCCCACTGTGCCAGTACCCCGGCGAATCCCGCGCCGACCGCGAAACCGCCGGTGAGGCTCATTGCCGAGCGCCGCGCCCCGGTGCCGCCGGGCAGCGCGGGCCCGAACGGCGGCTGCGCGAGCTCTTTCAACCAGCTGCTGCCGACCGCCATCGCCAGTCCGAGCGCGATTCCGCACAGCACCCGTCCGGCGGACAGCACCGGCACCGACGCCGAGCCGAACGCCAGCAGCAGCGAGCCCGCCGCACTGATCAGCGGCGCCGGACGCAGCAATGCGCGGCGGCCGTACCGGTCCGACAACGGTCCGCCGATCAACAGCGCGGGCACGATGCCGAGAACGTAGTAGAACAGCAGCAGATCCACGGTGGTGGCGGGCAGGCCGTGGTTCTTGTACATCACCAGCAGCGGCGTGAATTCGTTTCCGCCCCAGGCGATCGCGAACATCGCGGCGGCGACACCCCACCACGCCTTCGACGAAACCTCGGCGGGTGCGGGCCGGACCGCGGTGGTCAGCGTCGCCATCACAGTCCTCGTAGTTCTAGCTGGTGCACACCGGACAGGTGCTCGGCCAACGCGGTGGCGAAGCGGTCCACCTCGCCTGCTTCGATCAATCCCGCCAGGTGTGCGTGCTGCTCGATGATCCGGTCGATATCGATCGGTCCGCGACGCAGTGCGACGCTGTTCATCCGCCGCTGCCGCTCGCGCAGAGAGTCGTAGAAGCTCGCCAGCAGCGGGTTGCCCGCCGCGATCACATACGAGCGATGGAAGTCGGTGTCCACGAGCGCGAACTGGTCGAGATCCCCGGCGGCGGCCAGCTCGCGCTGCCGGTCCAGCGAGGAACGGAACATCGATGTCAGCGCCGTGCGATCGGTCGAAGCCAGCGCGCGTACCGCGGCCGCCTCGACGACATAGCGGGCGTACGCGACGTGCTCGGCCTCGTCCGGCGGAATCGGCACCACCAGCGCACCGCGCTTCGGGTAGAGCTTCATCCACCCTTCGGTCTCCAACCGCAGGAACGCCTCGCGCACCGGCGTCCGCGACGTGCCGAGGTCGGCCGCGATCTCGCCCTCGCTGATCAGCTCGCCACCCGCCAGGGTCCCGGTGAGGATCCGTTCCTTGACCTCGCAATAGGCCTGCTCAGCTGATGAATACGTCTTAGACACAAGTTGTATCTTAGGCAAGATCAGCGGCGAACCGACTGTGAGGTTTGTTACTGGCCGTGTGGGGCGTAGGTGGGGAATGGCCCGTAGGCCGAACATCTTGCGGGCTATGGCTCTCGCGCTGGCTTCGATCTGAGGATTGCACTGACTGTGGGCCAGTATCGAGAATTATCTTCAAAGATATAGACCTGATCTTGCATGATCTTCATAATTTGAGCAGTAACGGTCCATATTATGCGGATCGACTATCGACATCCATCGACATTCAGGAGCGCAGGTGAAGATCGGGGTCCCCCGCGAGGTCAAGAACCACGAGTATCGGGTCGCGATTACCCCGGCCGGTGTGCACGAGCTCGTGTCGCGCGGGCACGAGGTGTACATCGAGTCCGGTGCCGGTCGTGGCTCAGCGTTCGAGGACGAGGCGTACACCGTCGCCGGCGCGCGCGTGCTGAACACCGCCGACGAGGTCTGGGGCACCGCCGACCTGGTGCTCAAGGTGAAAGAGCCGGTCGCCGAAGAGTATTCGCGCATGCGTGAAGGTCAGGTGCTGTTCACCTACCTGCACCTCGCGGCCTCCAAGGAATGCACCGATGCGCTGCTGAGCTCCGGCATCACCTCGATCGCCTACGAGACGGTCACCGGCCGCGACGGCTCGCTGCCGCTGCTGGCCCCGATGAGCGAGGTCGCGGGCCGGCTGGCCCCGCAGGCCGGCGCCTACCACCTGATGCGCAACGGCGGCGGCCGCGGCGTGCTGATGGGCGGCGTGCCCGGCACCCCGCCCGCCAACGTGGTCGTGATCGGCGCGGGCGTCGCGGGCGGCAACTCGATCGCCATCGCGCACGGCATGCGCGCCGAGGTGACCGTGCTCGACCTGAACATCGCCCGCCTGCGCGAGATCGACGCACAGTACAAGGGTCAGGTGCGGACCATCATGTCCAACCGCCTCGAGGTCGAAAAGGCCGTTCGCGAAGCCGATCTGGTGATCGGCGCGGTGCTGGTGCCCGGCGCCAAGGCGCCCACGCTGGTTTCCAATGACCTTGTCGCGCAGATGAAGCCGGGCTCGGTGCTGGTCGATATCGCCATCGACCAGGGCGGCTGCTTCGCCGATTCGCGGCCGACCACGCACGCCGACCCGACCTACCGGGTGCACGAGTCGGTGTTCTACTGCGTCGCCAACATGCCCGGCGCGGTGCCTTACACCTCGACCGTCGCGCTCACCAATGCCACGCTGCCGTACGTGGTTTCGCTGGCCGAGCACGGCTGGCGCGAGGCGGTGGCGATGGACCAGGGCCTGGCGAGCGGTCTCAGTACGCATGGTGGTGTGCTGCTGTCCGCCTCTGTCGCGGCCGCACACGGTTACGCTGCCGAAAGCCTGGCCGCGTAACACGTTTCGCAAGGGCGGTCGACCCCGTTGGGTCGGCCGCCCTTGTCACGTCGTGGTATTCGTCCGCGGCCGCATGTGCTCGAAGATGAGGATCGTCTCGGTCGAGGCGACGGCCGGGTGCTCGCTCAGGTTGTTCAGCACGAAACGGCGCAGCTCGTCGGTGTGCGAGGTGGCGACGTGGATCAGGTAGTCGTCGGCGCCCGCGATGAAGTACACGTTGAGCACCTCCTCGAACTCCGACATCTGCTCGCCGAACTGGGCCAGATGCTGCCGGGCGCTGGCGCGCAACCGCACCGCGATCATGGCCTGCAGACTCCGGCCGAGCGCGGCCGGATCGATATCGGCGTGGAATCCGCGAATGACGCCGCGTTCCACCAGTGCGCGCACCCGCCCGAGGCAGGTGGACGGCGCGATGCCCGCCGCCGCCGCGAGCGCGTTGTTCGTCATCCGGCCGTCCCGCGCGAGCTGGTCGAGCAGGATCCGGTCGATATCATCGATCGGCACACCGGCCGGAGGGTGCAGCGGCGACACCGGCGAGGTCGATCCGCCGGGTGAATCATTCTTACGCATGCCTCGACCGTACAGAATCTTGTTCGTAAATCCGCCTTATTTGTGAATGATCTTCAACAACTGGGATTCTCGTGCAGTTCACGCGCGCCAGGAGGTGGCTGGCAAGCCCTTCAGGAAGTCTTTCCCTGGCAGCACGCGCAGTCGCCACGGCCGCAGCCGGAGCAGGCTGACGCCGGGCGATTCCGGCCCGGTCCAGCCGGGGATGCCGATCCCGCCCGGGTCGTAGCCCAGTGGTCCCGGCGTGCTCCGGAAGAGCTCCCACTGCCTGGTCTTCGTCTCGAGGTCGTCGGCCCATTCGGCCGCGCATTCCGCGAGACAGGTGTCGTGTGTCGGCAGCCAGTAGTTGCAGGCGACATAGGGACTGTGCGCGAGGTGAGCCAGCTTGGCCGGGGTCTTACCGGTGAAGATCCAGCCGGTCAGCTCCTGCCCGTCCCACTGCCAGATCGGATGCAGGACGCGACTGCGCGGGCGGCCCGCCGGATCGGTCGTGGAGACGGTGCACCACACGATGCTGTGCGCCAGTTCCACGAAAGACGGTGCGATATCGCCCAATTCGCTCACAGTGGCCACTTTAGCCGCCGCGGCCTCTTCAGCCCACCGGTCGCGCGTGCGGCCGGGCCTGTTCCAGCTGCGCGGCGACCGTGAGGATGGTCGTTTCGCCATTGCTCGGGCCGATGAGCTGAACCGCTAGCGGGAGCCCGTCTTCGCCGATACCCGCAGGCAGCGACGCCGCCGGGTGGCCGGTCACGTTCCACAGCGCGGTGTAGGCCACCATCGGGATGGAGCGGATCTGGGCGCGGATGGTGCTGGCGCCGTCCAGTGCGCCGAGGCCCGGCGGGCGGCAGGCGATGGTGGGGGTAAGCAGCAGGTCGCAGTCGGCGAAGACGCGATCGACCTTGTGCGCCACGGATTCTCCTTGGCGGATCGCCCAGTCCACCACGGGACGCCGGGCCCATGCGCCCATCGTGATGGTCTGGCGGGTGCGGCGTTCGAGGAGTTCCGGATGCTCGACATGGTCCGCTTCGTCGCGCACACCGCCGAAGAACTGCGGGTAGAAGGCGTGCAGGTACTCGGGGTACTTCGGGTCCACCTCGAACACGGAATGTCCGAGCTCGGCAAGGAGTTTCGCGGTATCGAGCACCGCGCGCACGTTCTCACGATCCGGCTTCGCCAGTGGCGTATGCGGTTTCGTGCTGTACCCGATGCGCAGGCCGGTGGCGGGCCGCCGTGCGGCCTGCTCGAACGAGATCAACGGGTCCGGTGCCGTGAACCGGCTGTCGGGCATGTTGCCGCGGATCACGTCGTACACGATCGCGGAGTCGAGTACGCCGCGGGTGAGCGGTCCGCTGACGCCTAGCGTCCACCAGAGATGCTCGTACGGCGCGGTCGGCACCCGCCCGCGTTGCGGCTTGAGGCCGAACAGCCCACAGCAGGCCGAGGGAATCCGGATCGAGCCGCCCCCGTCACTGCCGATCGCGACCGGGACCAGGCCCGCCGCGACCGCCGCCGCGGAGCCGCCGCTGGAACCGCCGGTGGTCCGGGTCCGATCCCACGGATTGCGGGTCACGCCGTAGGTGCTCGACTCGGTGAACGCCCACTGTCCGAATTCGGGCATCGCGGTCTTGCCGACAACGACGGCGCCCGCCGCCCGCAACCGGCGCACGACCTCGGCGTCAGCCTTGACGGGGGTCGAGTTGGCCCGGGTGCCGAACGTGGTCACCAGGCCCGCGACGTCGATCTCGTCCTTGATGGCGATCGGAATGCCGTGCAGTGGCCCGACGTTGCCCGCCGCGCGCTCCCGGTCCCGTTCGGCGGCCTCGGCGCGGGCCTGCTCGTGCCGGATTTGCGTAAACGCGCCCAGGTCCGCGGCCGCGTCGATACCCGCCAGCGTGGCGGCGACCAGTTCCTGCGAGGACACGGCTCCCTGTTCGAGCAGCTCCCGCTGCTCGAGCACACCCGCGGACACGACGTCCTGGAGATCCATCTGCTACCGCTCCTCTCGGCCACGCAACGGCGCGTGACCAGCACGACTGAGCCGTCGGGCCGAAGACCCGACAGTAGATAGCCGTATGACCATTTCGCAATCAATACGGATGCGGATCACAAGGAGTTCAGTATTTCGGCGAACCGGGTGGGCGATATTCCGGATCGGCGGCCCGCATGGCCGCGACGTCGTCGCGGTTACGCATCGCGGGCATGGATTGCCAGCGCTCGTGCAGCCGGGCCAGCGCGTCCCGATCGAGCTCGATGCCCAGGCCGGGGGTGTCGGTGACCGCGACGGCGCCGTCGGTGAAGGCGAACGGTGCGGTGATGACGTCCTCGGCCTGCCACGGGTAGTGGGTGTCGCAGGCGTAGTCGAGGTGCGCGACGGTGGCGGCGACCTGGGTCATCGCGGCCAGGCTGATGCCGAGGTGGGTGTTGGAGTGCATCGAGATGCCCTTGCCGTAGGCGTGGCAGACCGCGGCGAGGTCGCGGGTCGCGTGCAGGCCGCCCCAGAAGTGATGGTCGGACAGCACGACCTGGACCGCGTTCGCGTCGAAGGCGGGCCGGATCTCGTCGATGGCGGTGACGATCATGTTGGTGGCCAACGGCATTGCGGTGCGGCGGTGGAGTTCGGCCATGTCGTCGAGACGGGCGGTGGGGTCTTCGAGGTATTCCACGACACCGGTGAGCTGTTCGGCGACCGCCGTCGCGGTGGCCAGTGACCAGCCGCCGTTGGGGTCCAGGCGCAGCGGGTGTTCGGGGAACGCCTTGGCCAGCGCGGTGATGGCGGCGACTTCCTCCTCGGGTGGGAAGACACCGCCCTTCAGCTTGAACGAGCGGAATCCGCCGTGGGCGCTGAACCTTTCGGCCAGCCGGACGACGCCGTCGGGGTCGAGCACCTCGCCCCATTCGTCGGTCGGGGTGTTCGGCGTCGGGTGTTCGGCCCACTTGTAGAACAGGTAGCCGGAGTAGTCGACGTGGTCGCGTACCTTGCCGCCGAGCAGAGCGTGCACGGGTAGGCCGAGCTCGCGGCCGTGCGCGTCGAGTGCTGCGGTTTCGAAGGCCGAGATCACGCTGAGCCGGACCTTGTCGGTGGTCAGCGTGCCGCGTAGGCCGCCTGCGACGGGGTTGTCGTCGAGCAGGCGGGTGTCGCCCGCGCCGAGCAGCCGGATGGCGTTGCTCGCGGCGACCGGCATGCCGATCAGGTGCTGCGCCAGTTCCGTTGCGCAGGCGAGGTATTGGTGGTCGCCGTAGGTCTCGCCGAGACCGACCGTGCCGCTGTCGGTTTCCAGTTCCACGATCAGGCGCGGCGTGTAGGGCTGGTGTACGCCACCGACATTGAGCAGCGGTGCGTCGGCGATGAGGATCGGGGTAAGGCGGACATCGGTGATGACAGCGGACATGGTCAGTCCCGCTTTCCGTCGATGCGACGCGGTACACGCCACGGGTTTTCCTCGCGCAGGGCGGGCGGGAGCAGGCTGTCGGGGAAGCCCTGCCAGGCGACGGGGCGCAGGAACCGGTCGATCGCGGCGGTGCCCACCGAGGTTGTGGTGGGTGCGGTGGTGGCCGGGTAGGGGCCGCCGTGCTGCTGGGCCCAGGTGACGGTCACGCCGGTCGGCCATTCGTTCCAGATCAGCCGCCCGGCCAGCGCCGTTAGCGCGGGCAGTAGCGGGCGGACATCCTCGATCTCGCTGTCCTCCGCGAAGACCGTGGCAGTGAGGCCCGGTTCGAGCTCGTCGAGAAGTGTTTGCAGCTCAGTGGAATTCGCGTACTCGACCACCAGTGCGGCGGGACCGAAGCATTCGGTGCGTAGCAGTTCGTCACCGGCGAGGAAGTCGGCGGCGGACACTTTCAACAGCGTCGGCGCGAGCAGGTCGGCCTCGATATCGGGCAGGGAAAGTGCTGTGACAGCAGGGTGCTCGCGGAGATCAGCGACTCGGGTGCGGAAGCCGTCGGCGATGCGGTCGTTGAGCAGCCGTTGCCCGGGCGCGTCACGAACGGCCGTGCGGAGCGCGTCGGTGAGACCGTGGCCCGTGGGAAGCAGCAGCAGGCCGGGTTTGGTGCAGAACTGTCCGGCGCCGAGGGTGAACGAGCCGAGGAAACCCGCCACTATCTGGCGGCTTCGTGCGCGAACGGCCTCGGGGAGAACCACGATCGGATTGACGCTGCCCAGTTCGCCGTAGAACGGGATAGGTCGGGGCCGTGCCATTGCGACGTCAAAGAGTGCGCGCCCGCCGGGCACGGACCCGGTGAAGGCTGCCGCGGCGATTGATGGGTGGCGCAGTGCGGTGGTGCCTGCCTCGATACCGTGGATGACGTCGAAGATTCCGGCTGGAGCGCCCGCCTCGATCAGAGCGTCGCGCACGATAACGCCGGTGCGCGCGGACAACCGCGGATGCCCGGGATGCGCCTTGAGCACGACCGGGCAGCCCGCGGCCAGCGCGGACGCGGTATCTCCGCCCGCGACGCTGAACGCGAACGGGAAGTTGCTCGCCGCGAACACCAGCGTCGGACCGATCGGGACAACGCTGCGGCGGATATCCGGTCGCGGGCCCATCGGCCACTGCGGGGCGGCGTGATCGACGGTGGCGCGCAGGAACTCACCGTCGGCCAGTACCTCGGCGAACAAGCGCAGCTGAAACGTGGTGCGCGCCAATTCGCCACGCAGGCGGGGGCTTTCGGGGAGATGTGTTTCTTCGGCGGCGAGCGGGACCAGCTCGTCGGCCGCGGCATCGAGCGCGTCCGCGGCGTGCGTGAGCCATCGCGCGCGTTCGGCCGGGGTGGACTCGGCGAGCCGGGCGGCGGATGCCGCTGCCGCGGCGATGATTCGGGATAGGTCGTTCGGGTCGGTATCCATGATTCCTCCGAAAGGTCAGGCGCGGGCCGAGTATTCGGCGACGGTCCAGGCGCGGGCAAGGTCACTGAGGGTGACGCCGAGGCCGGGACGTGCCGAGAGGTGCATCCGTCCGTCGGCGATCTCCAGGCGCTCCTCGAACAGCGGGTCGAACCATTCGAAGTGCTCGACCCAGGGTTCTCTGGCGTAGGCCGCGGCGAGGTGGACGTGCACCTCCATCACGAAATGCGGGGCAAGTTGCAGGTTTTCGCTGTCCGCCAGGGCCATCACCTTCAGGAACTGGGTGATGCCGCCGATGCGTGGCGCGTCGGGTTGCACGATGTCGGCGCCGCCCGCGCGGATGAGTTGGGTGTGCTCGGCCACGCTCGTCAGCATCTCACCCGTCGCGATCGGGGTGTCGAAGGTTGCGGTGAGCCGGGCGTGACCGTCGAAATCGTAGGCGTCCAAGGGCTCTTCGATCCACACCAGCCCGAACGGCTCGAACGCCCGGCACATGCGGCGCGCGGTCGCCCGGTCCCACTGCTGATTGGCGTCGACCATCAAAGGCACCCGATCGCCGAGCTTTTCCCGCACCGCGGTGACCCGGGCCAGGTCGACGGCGCTGTCCGGGTGTCCCACTTTGAGTTTGATGCCGCCGATCCCGTGTTCGAGGGATTCCGTCGCACGGTCGAGCACCTCCTCGATCGGTGCGTGCAGAAAGCCACCGGAGGTGTTGTAGCAGCGCACCGAATCCCGGTGTGCGCCCAGCAGTTTGGCCAGGGGCAGCCCGGCGCGTTTGGCCTTCAGATCCCACAGTGCGACGTCGAACGCCGCGATCGCCTGCACGGCGAGCCCACTGCGACCGACCGACGCCCCCGCCCACATGAGCTTGTCCCAGATCTTGGCGATATCACTGGGATCCTCGCCGAGCAACACGGGGGAGAGCTCACGCGCGTGCGCGAATTGCCCTGGGCCGCCTGCCCGTTTCGAGTAACTGATGCCGAGGCCGACCAGCCCGGACGCGGTGGTGATCTCCGCGAACAGCACCGCCACCTCGGTCATCGGCTGCTGCCGACCCGTGAGCACCTTGGCGTCGCTGATACCGGTGGGCAGCGGCAGCGCGACCGAGGAGATGGTGACCTCGGTGATGCGGTCCAGCGTTGCCGCGCCGGTCATGCCGCCGCCGTGCCGGTGACGGTCCGGATCAGCGTGCCGAGTTCGGCGCGTTCGTCGTCGGTGAGGTTGGTCAGCGGCGGCCGTACCGGTCCGGCGGGGCGACCGATGGCGGTCAGCCCGGCCTTGATGATGGACACCGCGTAACCGGGCCGCCGGTCGCGGATGTCGAGGTAGGGGATGACGAACTCGCGCAGATGCCGGTAGACAGCGTCGCGGTCCCGAGCGCGCACGGCCCGGTAGAACGCGAGCGCGAACTCGGGCATGAAGTTGAAGATCGCGGAAGAGTAAGTGGTGACACCCATTTCGGTGTACGGCAGCGCGAAGGTCTCTGCGGTGGGCAGTCCGCCGATGTAGGTGAGCCGGTCGCCGAGGCGGGCGTAGATCCGGGTCATCGTCTCGATATTGCCGACGCCGTCCTTGAAGCCGACCAGGTTCGGGCAGCGTTCGGCCATCCGCGCCAAGGTGACGTCGTTGCAGGTGGCGTTGGCGCGACTGTAGAAGATGACGCCGAGGGAGGTGGCCGCGCAGATCGTGGCGACATGCTCGATCAGACCCTCCGGACCGGCCTCGGTCAGATACGGCGGCAGCAGCAGAATGCCTTCGGCCCCAGCGACTTCCGCCGCTCTGGCCTGCTCGACAGCGGCGGCGGTTCCGGCCGTCGCGGGTGCGATGACGGGTATCCGGCCGCCGGTCTCGGAGACCGCCGCACGCACCACCTGATCGATCTCGGACGGTGTCAGCGAGAAGCCCTCACCGGTGCCGCCCGCGGCGAACAGCCCGGCGACGTCGTATTGTGCCAGCCAGGCAATGTGTTTGCGATAGGCGGCTTCGTCGAACGAGAGGTCCGCGTCGAAATGCGTGACCGGGAACGACAGCAGTCCTTGACCCAGCGCGGGTCCTAGTTCTTCAGCGGATAGATGCGACATTGCTTTCCTTTCAATGAGCGGGTGGCAGCGAGTCGAGCAACCGCACGACCCGCGGCAACGCCGGGTTCGCGCAGTTGCGCCGCCATACCGCGTACAGGACAACCGGATCGTCGACGCCGGCCAGCGGCCGGAACCGCACGCCGTCGGGATGGAGATGACTGGCCGTCTCCGGCACCAGCGCCAGCCCACGGCCCGCGGCGACCAGCGCGAGCATGGTGTGCACCTGGGTCAGCTCGTGCGTCGACGTATATGGCACGGCGGCAAGGGTTCCCGCGACCAGATCGGCGAAATACCGGGCCGGACCGGGCGCGTACACCAGCAGCGTCTCGCCACCCAGCTCCTCGACCGCGATCGGGCCGTCGGCTGCGAGCGGGTGCGCGTCGGGCAGCGCGAGCATGAGCCGTTCGGAATGCACCAGCTCGCAATCGAATTCGGTCCGATCGAACGGCGGCCGGGCCAGCGCCAGATCCAGCTTGCCGCTGCGCAGGTTCTCGAACTGATCCGAGCTCACCATCTCGCGCAGCACCACCTCGACCCCGGGCAGCCCCTGCTCGATGTGGTTGAGGAACCGGCCGAGGAAGCCGAACCCGGATGCCGCGGTGAAGCCGATCCGCACTGTGCCCGCGCCGCCCGCCGCGACCAGTCGCGCGGTCCCCGGCGCGCCCTCGGCGAGCGCGAGCAGCCTGCGTGCCTCGATCAGGAACACCTCGCCCGCCGGGGTCAGCTGTGCCTGCCGCTGGCTGCGGTCGAACAGCTCCACCCCGATGTCGCGCTCGAGCTTCTGGATCTGCCTGCTCAGCGGCGGCTGGGTCATCCGTAGTCGCTCCGCCGCACGGCGGAAGCTGCCCTCGTCGGCGACCATGACGAACCCGCGGACCTGCTCGAGTGAGACCATGGGTGCCAGCCTGCCCGCCTCGGCGCGATGATGCGGGTGATCCCGCCGCCACGGGCGGGTGCCGAGATCTTCGATGCGGGTCATGCGGCGGGTAGGTCGATGATCTCGACCCAGTTGGGGTTGCGGCCGACGGGCACGCGGTGCCGAGCCGTGAGTGCGCCGGTGGCGTGGTCGATGGCGTAGCTGGTGATCGCGTTGGACTTCTGGCCCGCGGCCACCAGGAAGCGGCCGTGCGGATCGATGGCGAAGCCGCGCGGCTGGGACTCGGTGGGGGTGTGGCCGAGGAGCTCGAGCGCGCCGGGCATGCCGTCGACGCGGAATCCGGCGATGGTGTCCGAAGTTCGTTCGGACACATAGACATAGCGGCCATCGGGTGTTACGTGCACGTCGGATGTCCATGGACTGCCGGAAAAGCCTTCTGGCAGTACGGATATCGACGACACCGGCGTCAGCGTGCCGGTCGCCGGATCGAACAGGTAGCTGCTCAGCGTTCCATCCAGCTCGTTCGTCGCGAAGGCGACATAGCCGTTCGGGTGGAAGACGATATGGCGCGGTCCCGCACCGAGTTCGGTCCCGACGGCCGCGGGTCGATTGGGCTTCAACCTGCCGGACGCGGCGTCGAACCGGTACTGGAGGATGTGGTCGCCACCCAGCACCGCCACGAACACATGGTGGTTCGACGGATCGGCGACGATCGAATGCGCATGCGGCGCAGTAGCGATGACCTCGTCCGGTTGCGGCCCCACGGTGCCGTTCCACGAGATCGGATTGACCGCGATCTTGTCTCCGCTGTAGGAGGCGCTGAACAGGGACCGCCCGGCCCGGTCGGTGGCGAGGTAGGCCATGTTGTCCGGCAGCGCGGTGGTGGCCAAACCCGTCAGCCGACCGGTCGCCGGGTCGATGGCAAAGGTCTTGACCGAGAACGGTTCCGAACGCAATCCGGCGTAGAGGAACCGGCGGTCCGGGCTGATCGCCAACGGCATCACCGTCCCGTCCACCGGGGCCGACCCCACCGGCGTGAGCACGCCGGTGGAGTCGAGCAGCAGCACCGAGATCTCGCGACTGTCGGCGTTCGATACGTAGACAACGCTGTGCGTCTCGGCAGTGGGCATCCGAGTCACGCCCGCTCCGTGGCGTGCCCGCCGACCCGGGCCCGCAGATCGAGCTCGATCTGTTCCAGGCTGCGCCCGTTGGTTTCCGGCACGAACCGCTGCACCAGCACGAACAGCACCACGCTGACACCGGCGAAGCACCAGGCCGACTTGGCCAGGCCCAGATGGTCGTTCATCACCGGGAACAGGAAGGTGATGGCGAACGTCGAACTCCACAGCACCACGCTGCCCACACCCATACCGACGCCACGCACCCGCAGCGGGAAGACCTCGGCCATCATCACCCAGACCACCGCACCCCAGCCGAGTTCGTAACCGGCCAGGTAGACGTTGAGCAGGATCAGCGTGGTCAGCCCGGTGACCGTGTGATTGTCGACGGTGAGCACGATGACGCCGAGCAGGAACAGCGACAACGCCATACAGACGTTTCCGAGCAGCAACAGCGGCTTGCGGCCCCACCGGTCGACCACGAAGATCACCCAGGCGGTGAACGCCACCTTCACCACGCCCAGCACGATCGCCGCCAGCAGCGAGGTCGAGTTGCCGAACCCGAGATCGGTGAACATCGTTGGCGCGTAAAAGTTTACCGCGTTGACGCCGGAGAACTGCTGTCCGACCGCAAGAATGAGCGCGACGACCAACGCGGGCCGCGCCCACGGCGCCCACAGGTCGCGCAGTCGACCCTTCTGCTGCGCATCCAGCTGGTTGACCGTGCGAATGCTGTTGAGCTCGGCATCGATCTCGTTCGACCGATGGGTGCCCGCCAGCACCGCGCGTGCCTCGTCCTCGCGGCCGGCCTTCACCAGCCAGCGCGGGGTTTCCGGCAGCACCGTCATGCCGAGGAACAGCACCACCGCGGGAATCGCGGCGACGCCGAACATCAAGCGCCAGTTGCCCGATCCGGACAACGCCCAGTCCACGATGTAGGCGATCAGGATGCCGGACACGATCATCAACTGGTTCAACGTCGACAACGCACCGCGCGCCCTGGTCGGCGCCAGCTCCGACAGATAGGTGGGCACCGTCGCGGAGGAACAGCCGACCGCGATCCCGGTGACGAACCGGGCGATGACCAGCGCAGTCACATTCGGTGCCACCGCGCAGCCGAGCGCGCCGATGCCGAACACCACCGCGGCGATCATGATGGTGCGCCGCCTGCCGAGCCGATCGGTGATCCGGCCCGCGATGGCCGCGCCGATGATCGCGCCCGCGGCCAGGCAGCCGCCGATGACGCCCTTGGTCACCGAGGTGAGCTCCCAGGCGTCCTTGATGAACAAGAGCACACCGGAGATGACACCTAGGTCGTAACCGAACAGGATGCCGCCGAGCGCGCCGAAGAAATAGAGGAAATGAACATTGGTGCCGAGGGCCGATTTCCGTGCCTGCACCGTGGATTTGTATTGCATTGTGCTGCGCTTCTTTCGCGGTCGAGCAAGTGCCCTCAGCGTCACACGCTGAGCTGGCTGTATTGAGGGAAAGCGTGATGCGAACTCGGTATCGCGCTATGCGTTTCGAGTACTGGTGCCGCCGAAGACAGCGAAACGTCAGAGCGGATTCGGGGTGCCGAGCGGGGTGTCGAGGAATGCGCCGCCGATGAATGTCGGCGCCGCTCCGTCGGGGATGTCCGTTGCGTATTTCTCGGCGTCGTCCAGGCTGCGGTAACCGAGCTCCTCGGCTTCCTTCAGCGAGACGACCGCGCGGGTATTCTTCGACACGCCCCAAATCACTTTGAAGCCAGGGCTTTCCGCGGTCAGGCAGGCTTCGAACAACCGCGCGCCGTCGTCGGGCGACAGCCACATCGACAGTCCGCGAACATCATTCGGCCGCTCGAAGCACGAGCCGATTCGCACGCAGATGACATCCATGCCGAACCTGGAGTGGTAGAGACTGCCCAGCGCTTCGATCGCCGCTTTGCTGAACCCGTAGTAGGTGTCCGGCCGCGGCGGTGCTTCTCCGGCAATGCCATTCGGGCCCGCCTCGCCGATAACCCGATATCCCGCAGCATGATTGCTCGACGCCAGCACTACGCGCGAGATGCCCGCCTGCCGCGCGGCCTCCAGAACGGTATGCGTGCCATCGACATTCACCGCGAGCACCCGCTCCCAGCTGTCCTCGCGACTGATCCCGCCGAGATGGATGATCGCATCCACATCCCGGCAGGCGGCGGCCATGGTGTCGGCGTCGGTGAGCGATCCGGTGACGATCTCGACCCGCTCATCCGTTGTGGGAGCGGGGAGTTCGGTCAGATCCAGTAAGCACAGAATGCGATCGGGCCGACCTAATCGCGGTCGCATCAGCGTGCCGATCCCACCACCGGCACCGGTGATCAGAATTCGCAACATCTTCGTCCTCCTGTGTCCATCGGCGAGTGTGGGGTGGATCACTCTCCGTGTGACGTGTCAGAAGGCTAAGGCGCTGGACTGATGCATGTCCAACACTCTTTCGATATCGACTGATGCCAGCGGAGCATCAGTCTTGCTCTGAGAATAAGGCTGGGTGGGTGGCCTTTCGGCCAACCCACCCAACCGGCCCGAGAAGCTGGCGTCAGTGCCCCTCGGAGTCCCTCTTGTTGATGTCGACGGACAGAGTCCCGATGGCACCAGCCGTACCCGTGCGCTCCAACTTGGAATGCGTGCGCGAGTACGCGAAGTACACGACCAGCCCGACAACCAGCCAGACCAGGAACCGCACCCAGGTCTGCCACGGCAGCGACCAGATGAGGTACAGCGAGAAGCCGATGCCGATCAGCGGAACCACCGGCATGAACGGCAGCTTGAACTCGCGCGGCTCGTCAGGCCTGGTGCGCCGCAACACGATCACGGCGACCGAGACGACGATGAAGGCCATCAGGATGCCGATGTTGGTCAGCTCGGCGACCACGGTGATATCGAGCAGACCCGCCATCACCGCGGCGCCGATGCCGACGATCCAGGTCACCCTGGTCGGCACCTTGCGCACCGGATGCGTCTTGGCGAACCACTCCGGCAGCAGCCCGTCGCGGCTCATCGCGTACCAGACGCGCGTCACGCCCAGCATGAAGGTGAGCACCACGGTGACGATGCCGACGATCGCGCCGATCGCGATGATGTTGGCGATGCCCGGCATGCCGACCGATTCGAACGCGGTGGAGAAACCGCTGGTCGGGCTGATCTCGGTGTACTTCTGCATGCCGGTCAGCACCAGGGTGGCCAGCACGTACAGCACCATCGCGATGGCCAGCGAGTAGAGGATGGCCTTCGGTAGATGCTTCTTGCCGTCCCGGGATTCCTCGGCGGCCGTGCTCATCGCGTCATAGCCGAACACCGCGAAGAACACGGTGGCCGCGCCGGTCCACACCGCGCCCTGACCGAACGGGAAGTACGGGGTGTAGTTCGCGCTGTCGATGTGGAACACACCGAGTACCACGATCAGCACCACCAGGGCCACCTTGATGCCCACCGCGACGGTCTCGAACCGGCCGACGCTCTTGATGCCGCGGGAGAGCAGCCACGCCGTGCCGAGACAGAACAGCATCGCGAAAACGTCGACCACATGCCCGTCGCCGGTGCCGTGCGCACCCATCATCCAGTCCGGCAGCGTGACATCCACCTGTCCGAGCAGGAAGCGGAAGTAGCCGGACACGCCGATCGCGACCACCGCCGCCACCGCGATGTACTCCAGCAACAGATCCCAGCCGATGAACCAGCCCGCGATCTCGCCGAGCGAGACGTACCCGTAGGTGTAGGCGGAGCCCGCCTTCGGCACCATCCCGGCGAACTCGGCGTAGCAGAGCGCCGCGGCCGCGCTGGCGACACCGGCGATCAGGAACGAGATCAGCACCGAAGGTCCGGTGACGGAGTGCGCGACCGCGCCGGCGAGCGTGAAGATGCCCGCGCCGATGATGCCTCCCACGCCGATCGCCGTGAGCTGCCACAGGCCGAGCGACCGCGCCAACTGCTCGTCGGCAGGGCCCTCGTCATCGACCTGCCCCATGGGTTTACGGCGCAGCATCTGGATGCGCAACTCCGCGATGGACATGTTGTTCCTTTCGTCCTCCGCGCTACGCGACGGTGCGTAACGCAGATCACACTTCGAGCTGTGGTTACTAAATACGACCACAGCGCGACTGTGATCGGCGAGTTGGCCAAATAATGTTCAGCCTGGTTGGCCAACCGGACGGGCGGCCGCTCGCAAGTGCTTCATGCGAACGGCCGCCCCGCCCGTCACCGCTGACTACCGGGTTTCAGGGACCGGAGGAAGAACGCGACATTGGCCGGACGCTCGGCCAGCCTGCGCATGAAATAGCCGTACCACTGGTCGCCATAGGGCACGTAGACCCGCAGATGGTTGCGCTCCTCGACCAGCCTGCGCTGCTCGGCGTCGCGGATGCCGTACAGCATCTGGAACTCGAACTCGTCGGCCTTGCGGTGCGTCTGATCGACACACTTCTGCGCGGCCTCGATGAGCGCCGGATCGTGCGTGGCGACCATCGGGTAGCCGTCGCCGAGCATCAGGACACGCAGGCAACGCAGGTAGGACTCGTCGACCTCGGTGCGACTCTGGAACGCGACCGAAGCGGGTTCCTTGTACGCGCCCTTGCACAACCGGATGCGCGAGCCGTAGCCCGACAGTTCCCGGCAGTCGCCCTCGGTGCGCCGCAGGTACGCCTGCAACACGGTGCCGAGGCTGGGGAAGTCGGCGCGCAGTTCGCGCACGATACCGAGGGTGGAGTCGGTGGTCGTGTGGTCCTCGGCGTCGACGTTCACCCAGACCCCGGCCTCCGCCGCCGCCGCGCAGATGCGGTGCGCGTGCTCGAGTGCGATCGCGTGACCGTCCTTCGGCAGCGACTGGCCCAGCGCCGACAGCTTGAGCGAAACCTCGAGCGGCCGAACCGATTCCGTCTCCGCCTTGACGTCGAGCTGCGCCAATGCGGACAGCATGTGCAGGTAATGCGTGACGGTGGTGCGGGCCTGCTCGATCTCGGTGGTGTCCTCACCGAGGTAGTCGATGGTGACGTAGCGGCCGGAGCCGAGCAGCGCCTCGACCGCGGCCACCGCCTGATCCGCGGAGTCGCCCGCGACGAACCGGTCGACCAGCTTCTTGGTCGTCGGCATCCGGGTGATGGTGCGCTCCATGCGCGGCGAGCGGGACGCGGCCAGCATGGCGGGTCGCAGCAGAGCGGAGAAGGCCATCAGATCTCCTGTGTTCTGCGGGACACCCGCACCCGGTCGGCTCCGATGAGCCTGGCTGCGCGATTGTGGCTCATCTACGCCTCCATGTGCGGGTAGCGGTGATCGGTCGCCGGGACGAAGGTTTCCTTGATGGTGCGGGCGGAGGTCCAGCGCAGCAGATTCTGCGCCGAGCCTGCCTTGTCGTTGGTGCCGGAGGCGCGCGACCCGCCGAACGGCTGCTGGCCGACGACCGCGCCGGTGGGCTTGTCATTGATGTAGAAGTTGCCCGCGGCGAAGCGCAGGCCCTCGGTGGCCGTCGCGATGGCGGTGCGGTCGTCGGCGATGATCGCGCCGGTCAGCGCGTACGGCGAACCCTTGTCGACCAGCTCTAGGGTCTGCTCGAAGGAGCCGCGGGCCGAGTCGTCGTAGACGTGCACGGACAGGATCGGGCCGAAGTACTCGGTGCTGAACGCCTCGTCGGTCGGGTCCTCGCCGAGCAGCACGGTCGGGTCGACGAAGTAGCCGACCGAGTCGTCGGCGTGCCCGCCCGCGGCGATGGACAGGCTCGGCGTCGCCTTCGCACGGGCGATGGCCTCGGCGTTCTTGTCGAACGCGCGCTTGTCGATCAGCGCGCCGCCGTAGTGGCTGAAGTCGGTGACGTCGCCGTAGCTCAGCGTGGCGACCTTGTCGAGGAACTCGCGACCCATCTTGGCCCACACCGACTTCGGGATGAACGCGCGCGACGCGGCCGAGCACTTCTGTCCCTGGTAGTCGAACGCGCCGCGGATCAGCGCCGTGGTCAGCACGTCGGGATCGGCCGAGCTGTGCGCGACCACGAAGTCCTTGCCGCCGGTCTCGCCGACCAGGCGCGGGTAGGAGTTGTAGTCGGTGATGTTCGCGGCGACCGAGCGCCACAGGTGCTGGAACGTCGCGGTGGATCCGGTGAAGTGGATGCCGGCCAGTCGGCGGTCCGCCAGCGCCACGTCGGAGACCTTGGGGCCGGCGCCGTTCACCAGGTTGATGACACCGGGCGGCAGACCGGCCGCTTCGAGCAGTTTCATCGTCCAGTACGCGGCGACCGACTGGGTCATCGCGGGCTTCCAGACGACGGTGTTGCCCATCAGCGCGGGCGCGGTCGGCAGGTTGCCCGCGATGGCGGTGAAGTTGAACGGGGTGATCGCGTAGACGAAGCCGTCCAGCGGCCGGTATTCGACCTTGTTCCACACGCCGGGGGAGGAGATCGGCTGGTCGGTGAGGATCTGCCGCGCGAACTGCACGTTGAAGCGCCAGAAGTCGACGAGCTCGCACGGGCTGTCGATCTCGGCCTGGTACGCGGTCTTCGACTGGCCCAGCATGGTTGCGGCGGCGATGGTTTCGCGCCACGGACCGGCCAGCAGATCGGCGGCGCGCAGGAACACCGCGGCGCGATCCTCGAACGACAGGGCCCGCCACGCGGGTGCCGCCGCGGTGGCCGCGTTGATCGCGTCCTGGACATCGCTGGGCTTGGCGGTGGTGAGCGTGCCGAGCACGGCGGCATGACGATGCGGCTGCACGACGTTGATCGTCTTGCCGGAACTGCGCCGGTGCTCACCCGCGATAACGTGGTGCACCTCGGTCGGCGTCGCGCCGAGCTCGGCCAGTTTCGCCTGCAACCGTGTACGTTCCGCACTACCGGGGGCGAACGTGCCGACCGGCTCGTTGACCGGCCGCGGTGTGGACACGATGGCGTCCATGATTCCTCCTGCTGGATGTGGCAATGCGGCCTCGCACATTCGTGGCTCGCAAGCGCTCTGAAACTGAGGTGAGCCGAAGTCAACACCGGAAAAGGTCCCGGGAAATGGGCTAAAAGGACAAAGATGGGATGAGTGTGTTGTCGAGTTGGCCGAAAGGCGTAGTCGTGGCTGTTGATAGTGGGCTTGTTGCCGCGGACATCGACCTGTTCGGTTTGGCGCAGATCGTTGCGCAGAACGCGGGTGGCATGGTGTCGATCGAAGACCCGCAGTCTCATGTGCTGGCGTATTCCGCCTCCGACGAGGCGGCGGATCAGATGCGGGTGATGTCGATCCTGGGGCGGGAGGGGCCGCGCGAGTATCTGGCGGTCCTGCGGAAGTGGGGAGTGTTCGATCGGCTGCGACGGACCGACGAGGTCATCGATGTGCCGGAACACGAAGAGCTGAACATCAAGCGCAGGCTCGCGGTCAGCGTCCGGCATCCCGCCGACGGTGCGGCGCGGGCGCCGCGGGTGCTCGGCACGATCTGGTTGCAGCAGGGGGATCGACCGTTCAAGCCGGACGCGGCGGAGATCCTGCGCGGCGCCTCGGCCATTGCCGCCCGCCTTATCTCGCGCAGTCTCGACGCACCATCGACCGAGGCGTTGCTCGTCCAAAGACTGTTCGGCGAGGGTGGTTCCGTCGATGTCGCGACTGTGGCGACTGCGCTGAACCTGCCGTTGACCGGTCCGGCCGCCGTGGTCGGGTTCGCGTTGACCGCGACCGAAACCGCGCCCGCCACCGAACCTTCCGCGCTGGGCAACATGCTTCGCCTGCGCGCCAGCTCATTTCGCAACGACTCGGTGACTGCCACCCTCGGCGACCGCGTTTACGTTCTGCTGCCCAGTTATAAGGCCGCACACGCCGTCACCGCCTGGACCCGTCAGCTGGTCGAGCAGCTCGAATCCAAACGCGCGCTGGCACTTCGAGCGGCCATCGCGTGCCCCGTGCCCGACCTGAGCAGTGTCGCCGACGCACGGCGCGAGGTCGACCGAGTCCTCGACAGCAGCATCGCCACCTACCCCCGTGGCCGAGTCACCACCCTCGCCGACTCCCGCACCGCTGTGCTGCTCGGTGAGATCCTCGACCTCGTCGGCACCCGCCCCGAACTGCACGACCCCCGCCTGCGCGACCTGTCCGACTACGACCGCAAGCATTCCGCGAGCCTGCGCGAAAGTGTCGACATCTACCTGCGCGAACACGGCGACGTCCGCAACGCCGCCAACGCCCTCCAAGTCCACCCGAACACGTTGCGCTACCGCATCCGTCGCGTCGAAGAGATCCTCCGCATAGACCTCACCGACCCCGCCGATCGGCTCCTGCTGGAAATCCAGCTCGCACTACACCGGCGTGCACATGGTCGTGAGGGCGGATCGGCCACGCGCTGACGGTTAAGGACCTGTTGGCTTTCCGCACACGAAGATCGCCTGCGATTCGGTGTGCGGGAATTCAGAGAGTGCGCGGCTATTGTTGTGCCGCTAGCACGTTCCCTTGGCGGCGTCGCGAATTCCGGCGATGGTCGATTGCCGGTCTGTTTCGCTGAGCGTTCCCCATTGTGCGGATTGGGGGAGCAGCTTGATGGTTTCTTCCGCGGTCTTGTTCGCGGCGTCCTCACTGGCTGCTTTCAACTTGCTCAGCAGCGGGAGGTAGTCCTGGCATGCTTTCGCGCGTACCGCGTTGTTCGACGCGGCGCTCGTCGGCGCCGCATCCGTGCTTGCCGACGAGCTACACCCCGAAAGTGCCAGCGCGGCACCAATGGCCAGCAAGGCAATGCTTTTCATCACGATCTCCTCATCAGAATGGGGAGACCCTACCTGCCGTTGTCAGCTCCGTCCACGCAACTTCGGGCGGAAGATGTCGAGGTGTTCGGTGAGGAAGGATTCCATGGTGCGAGGGGCTCTGCCGAGGATGCGGGCGACGGTGTCTGTGGGTTGTTCGGGGTGTGTCACCGCGAGTTGTTGGATCTCCATGATGTGATCGGCCAGCCAATCCGGCATTCCGGCTCGTTCGATGTTGGTTTGGCGGAACGCGGCAGGAGGCACGTCGATGTAGCGGATGTGGCGATCGAGTAGTGCGCTCAGCAGTGCCGCGAGTTCGGGGTAGTTGAAGGTGCGGGCGCCGGTGAGAGTGTAAGTGTGCCCAGCGATTTCGGGTCGGGTGAACGCTTCGGCCGCGACGTCGCCGATGTCGCGGCAGTCGATGTAGTTGCAAGCGGTGTCGCCCATCGCGCCGACGATGACATCCTGTGCCGCGACCGCTGGTGCGAGGTGGGACAGCTTCTGCATGAACGCGTACGGGCGCAACAGGGTGTGCGGCACGCCGGTGCCGCGCAGGACTTCCTCGATGGCGTGATGCCAGCGCGCGACGGCCACTGACGAGTCGGGGCTTGCGGTGGGTGCGGAGAGTTTGACGATGTGCTCGATGCCGCTGTCGGCGGCGATGGTGATGGCTCTGGATTCGAGTTCGATCTGGGCGGGGCTGTTGGTCATGGTGAGGAACAGTTGGGTGCCGCCCGCGAAAGCGGCCCGCAATGAGGCTGGGTCGGTCGCGTCTACGTGGCGGACTTCGACTTGCGTGCAAGACATTTCGGCGAGAGTGTCACGGAGTCGGTCCGGGGTTCGGGTCAATGCCCGGCAAGGCGCCCCGAGGGCGACGAGGCGGGCCAAGAGTGCGCTGCCGGTTGCTCCGGTCGCGCCCAGAATGACGATCATTGTTGTGCCCTTCGCTGTGCCGCGCGCCAGCGCCAAGTGGTGATCGTCGCGGCGAGGGCGGCGGCGATCGGGAAATCGATCCGAATGCGCTCGGGCACAAGCGTCGAGGATTCGGTGGTAAGCCAGGCGATGAGGGCGGCGAGAGCGGCTGCGCCGATCGCGAACCCGGCCGTCAGTAGGACCGGTGTTGTCCGCGCCAGCCATCCGCGTCGGAATCGGTTCCGCTGCAACCATATTCCGACCAGCGCGGCGACCACGGCGGATGTCCCCGCGATCGATGTGGCGGCGGCCAGCAGTAGATCGTGTTGTCCGGTGACCAGGCCGCCGATGCCCGCGCATAGTGCGGGCGCCGCGTAGGCGAACAGAACTTCGCGCCACAGCACGAACGTGGGTGGTGCCGTCGTGTTGATCATTTAATTAGGAACCTAACTATATGTCCGTGAAAAAGCCCCTCGGATTCGAGGGGCTGGAGTTGTCAGTGGGCGTTCAGCGCATCGATGCCCTGCGAAATTCGTCCGAGCAGTTCGAGGAAGACCGTGCGCTCGTCGGGGGTGAGTACGTTCACCATTGCTTGCAGGCGGCTGAAATGCTCGGGCGCCATCTCGCGCAGTCTCTGTGCACCACGCGCGGTCAGTACGACGACAACGGCACGACCATCTTCGGCCGAGGCGCGCCGACAGACCAACCCCTCCTGCTCCAGCCCGTCTATCAAACCAGTTACGGTCGCACGTGTTACGCCGAGACTGGCCGCCAACTGCGAGGGAGATTTCTCCCCATCCCAATCCTCCAGGTCGGCCAGCAGCCGATAGCGCCCGGTGGACAACCCGAATCGAGAGAAGTGCGCCTCCGTTGCCTGCCCGAGCTGCACCCCCGTAGCCATCAACCGCACCGCGACAAGCACCGCCCGAGGATCAGCCTCATCTTCCAGCCCGTAACGCCGGATCTGCCGCTCGGCCTGCGCCAGCGTCGGACTCCCCGAATGCTCTGTTCCCACGGATTTAGTATGGCACCTAACTACTACCTGATCAAGCCTCTTCGGTCGCGGTGTCCACTGGATGGGTCAGCAGGGTGTGGACGGTTTGGCGGATGGCGGTGGAGGCTGCTTGTTGGGAGAGGTTGCGGCGGTCCATTAGGTGGTGGCGGAGGGGCCAGCCGAGGGTGGCGTCGAGGATGTCCAGGCGGTGATGGTTGGGGTGGGGGAGTTCGGGGGCGAAGGTTTGGGCTAGTGCGGCGCGAATGCGGTTGTCGGTCAGGCGCATTCGGGCGTCGATGGCTGGGATTCGTTGGGATTCCAGGAATCCGAGGACTCGGGGGTTTCGCTGGAGGGTGAAGATGGCTTCGCTTTGACGGATGGCGGCGTCGATGCGTTGGCCGAGGGGGAGGTCGGGGTCGGGGTGTTCGATGAGGGCTTCCACGTCCGCGGACTGTTGGTCTACGGCCGCGATGCGGAGGTCGTCGCGGCCGGGGAAATGAACGAAGATGCTGCGTTCGGAGACGGCGGCGCGGGCGGCGATGGCCCTGGTGGTCGGGTCCAGGTTACCGTCCTTGAGCAGGGACAGCAGGGCGTCGACGATGGCGCGGCGGGTTTGTTCCGGGTTGCGTCGTCGCCGGGGGCGGGTCACCTCGCTCATGGGGTTCATCCCATCACATGGTGGCACTATTGCAGTCGGACTGCAATAGTGGCTACTGTCGGTCGTGCTCGGCGGCTGTCGGTCGGCCGCGTGAATTGGATCTGGATGGGAGCGCGATGGTGGACGGTGCGCAGGAGAAAGGCCCGGTAGCGCGGGTTTCGCGGCGTGGGGTGTTCGGGGTCGGCGCGGCCGCGCTGGCCGTGGCGGGGACCGGGGTCGGGTTGAGCGGGTGTGCCGATTCGGTGGAGTTGAATCCGTCGACGACGCCGGTCGAGCCCAGCGCGCACATCGCCGACGCGAACAAGCGGATCGCCGCGACGCTGCCGTTCTCCGATGTCACCGACTTCGCCGACGCCGATCGCGGCTGGATCGCGTCACTCGAACCTGGAGTCGTCAAAGACGCCACCGGAAAGATGGTGTGGGACAACGACTCCTATGGCTTTCTGCGGGAACCCTGTCCGCTGTCGGTGAATCCGAGTCTGTGGCGGCAATCGCAACTGACCACCAAGCAGGGTCTGTAACGAGATCGCGCCGGGCTTCTATCAGGTTCGCGGCTTGGATCTGTCGAACATGACGCTGGTCGAGGGCAATACGGGTGTCATCGTCATCGATCCGCTGGTGTCGACGGAGACCGCGGCCGCGGGGCTCGCGCTGTATCGCAAGCATCGTGGCGATCGACCGGTCACCGGTGTGATCTACAGCCATGCGCACGTCGACCACTTCGGCGGCACCCTCGGCGTCACCACCAAGGAGGACGTGGCGGCAGGCCGCTGCCCGGTGCTCGCGCCCGCCGGATTCCTGGAACATGCTGTGTCGGAGAACATCTACGCGGGCACCGCGATGGCGCGCCGTGCCGCCTACATGTACGGCGCTGCGTTGTCGCGCGGGCCGAAGGGGCAGATCGGGGCGGGCCTGGGGCAGACCACCTCGGTCGGCACGATCACCCTGCTCGAGCCGACCCGCGATATCACCCGTACCGGCCAGGAAGAGACCATCGATGGCGTGCGGCTGGTGTTCCAGCTGACACCGGGCACCGAGGCCCCCTCGGAGATGAACTTCTACTTCCCGGACCGCCGCATCCTGTGCATGGCCGAGAACGCCACCCACACCATGCACAACCTGCTGACCCTGCGCGGTGCGCTAGTGCGTGACCCGCACGTGTGGTCCAGGTACCTGACCGAGTCGATCAACCTGTACGCGCGCAACGCGGATCTTGTTTTCTCCTCGCATCATTGGCCGATCTGGGGCACCGACAAGGTCGTCGAGTATCTGTCCGTGCAGCGCGACCTCTACGCCTACTTGAACGATCAGACGCTGCGCCTGCTCAATCAGGGTTACGTCGGCAGCGAGATCGCCGAGATGCTCCAGCTGCCGCCCGCGATCACGAAATCCTGGTCCACCCACGGCTATTACGGTTCGGTGAGCCACAACGTCAAAGCCATCTACCAGCGCTACATGGGCTGGTTCGACGGCAATCCCGCACACCTGTGGGAACATCCGCCGGTCGAGTCCGCTAAACGGCACGTCGAAGCGATGGGCGGCGCGAACGATGTGCTGACGAAGGCACAAAAAGCTTATGAAGCAGGCGATTACCGCTGGGCCACCCAACTGGCCAACTATGTGATCTTCGCCGACCCGCAGAACAACACCGCGAAACGCTTGCAGGCCAGTATCTTCGAGCAACTCGCCTACGGCGCGGAAAACGCCACCTGGCGCAACTTCTACCTCAGCGGCGCCACCGAACTACGCAACGGACCCTTCGGCACACCGACCCAGGGTTCCTCGGCAGGCCTGCTGGCCGCCCTCACCGTCGACCAAGCCTTCGACGCGATGTCCCTGCGCATCAACGGCCCCGCCGCGTGGGACACCACCATCACCTCCGACTGGCGCTTCCGCGACGACAACAACCGCCTGCACCGCGCCGAACTCGGCAACGGCGTGCTCATCCACTACGACCGCAGCCCCGACGACGGCCTACCTGCCGCCGACGCGACGATCACCCTGACCAGGGGCGCACTGGCCCGAACCCTGCTGGCCGGTCAAGACTTTCAGGCGGCCGTGCTGAAGGGGGACATCGCCGTCGAGGGCAACATCATGGCGTTGAAGAAGCTCAAGGACCTGTTCGACAAGCCGGACCCGAACTTCGCCATCGTCACCCCGTGACCGACCCGTTCCCCATTTGACTGGGGAGCGCCGGGCGCCGTCCTTCGTGCCATGCTTCAGACGATGTTCGGAATACAAGCTGTGCCCGAAAAGTGGTGGCAGGCGGCACGAACGATGCGAAAGTCCGGTCCGATTACCGGATCGCTGGTAGTCGTGGCCGGGCTGCTGATTTCGGGGTCGGCTGCGCAGACCACGGCGCACCCGAGCAACTCCGCGGACCAGTCGGAACTCAGCATGAGCCTGCCCGATCCGACGACCGACCAATCGTCCGATCTCCTTCCGACAGCGCCGAATACGACCGACACCGCAGTCCCCGAGTCGAGCACACCCGAGGACCCGCCCGCGCTCGATCCGCCGATCGAGCCGTTGGACCCTATGCCGCCGATCGAACCGGACGCCACCCCGCCGTCGGACAACGCAGACATAACAGAGCCGTTGGACCCCGCGCCTGTGCCGGACCCGCCGATCACGGACCCGCCGATCACGGACCCACCGATCACCACAGACCCACCGATCACCACGGATCCGCCCATCACGACCGACCCGCCGATCACCATCACCACCACCACGGATCCGCCGACGACGACCTACCCGACGGAACTGCCGACCCCCTCGTCCGCGACGCAGCCCCCGAAGATCGAGCTGTCGATCGAGGTGACGATCCAGATCCCAGGTCGGTCGCAGGTCCCCTGCGCTATCTACTGCCCCTCGCCGTCGACAACCACGACGACAACGACAACGACAACCCCGCCGTGGCAACCCTGCCCGACCACACCGACGCAGACCACCAGTCAGCGACCGACCACGTCCGTGTCGCAAACCCCGACGCCGCGAACAACCACCACGACACCACCTCCCACCACCAGGCAGCCGACCCCGTCCACCCGCTCCACCACCCCGACCACCCGGCTGCTACCTCCGGCAATGACTTGCCAACCAACCTCCGTGCAGCCCTACAACCTGCAGCCGACCACATCGGCTCCGGCAACAACCTCGGCCCCGACCCGAACCCCCACCACCACAGTCCGGCCGACGCAAACCACTACACCGTCGACACAACCCACCCCGACCCCACACCGCTGACCCGCGCACGCCGAACGGCCCCGCGGTTCAAGACCGCAGGGCCGCTGCAACGAGAACGCCGAAACCGGCCACCGCCGCGGATTCCCGGCGCGACGGGCAGTGCGCGCAGGGGGCGAGGAACGGGGTGCAGACCATGTCTGCGGTCCTAGGTGTTGTGACCAACCGGTCTCGGCAGAACCAACTGTCGCCCCACCCACCAACGGTCCACTAACGACGAACCAACGGCCGCTCCTCAGCCCGGCCGCACCAGCGTGAACGTCAGCTCATAGTCGCCGATCCCGATCACCGCACCGTCGCTCAGCACGGCGGTATCGGCAATGCGCGTCCCATCGACGAAAACACCGTTCGACGACAACAGATCCTTGATCAGATAGGCGGGCCCGTGATGCAAGATCGCCGCGTGATGCCGGCTGACCTTGCCGTGCTCGAGCACGATGTCGTTGTCCGGCAGCCGGCCGATCCGGGTGACCGTGCCCGCGATGGGGTAGGTCTGACCGGAGCGATCGCGCAGCAATGCCGTCTGCTCGCCGGAGGTCTGATCGACGATGGTCGTCGCACCGATCAACGACGCGGCCGCCCGCGCGTGGCTGTCCAGCGGATCCTGGCGCAGGATGCGCGCCTCCAACTCGCGGATGGGCGGGCTCGGATCGATGCCGAGTTGGTCGGCGAGGGTGGCGCGCAGCCGGCGGGCCGCGTCGAGCGCGTCGGACTGCCTGCCGTCCACGTACAGGGCGGTGATCAGTTGTTCCCAGAGTGGTTCGCGCAGCGGGTACTCGCCGACCAGAAGCCCGAGTTCGGACGCCACGGCATCGGCGCGTCCCTGCGCGATGTCGGCCTGGGCGCGCGCCTCGATGGCGCCGAGCCGGTCGTCGTCGAGCACGGCGGCATAGGAGTCGGCGAAGCCGAGCCCGCGCAGATCGGCGAGCACGGGCCCGCGCCACTGGTCGAGCGCACTGGTCAGCAACTCGCTGGCGGTCCCGTACTGTCCGGCGCTCAGCGCCCGCAATCCGGCTTCCTTGCGCACCCGGAACCGCTGCACGTCGCTGGCACCGTCGGCCACGGTGACCCGGTAGCCGGGACCGACCTGCGCCAGCATCGTCCGCGCATCGATGCCGTTGTCGCGCAGTGGTTTACGCAGGTTCGAGACGATCGTGTGCAGGCTGACCCGGATGTCCGGCGGCGGGTTGCCCTCCCACACCGCCTGCGCCAGCGCCTCCACCGACACCGGCCGATTCGCGTTGATCACCAGATACGCCAGTACGGCTCGCTGCTTCGGCCCGCCGAGTGCCTGCCCGACTCCGTCGATCGCCAACTCCACCGCACCGAGCACGCCGAACTGCGCGCGGACCTCGATCATGGCCCCTCCTCCCGACGTAACACCATCCATACGGTACCGAGTGGTCACGGTGATCGCCGCGACCGACGGGCCCGAAACGCGCGTGCCGCAACCGTGTCGCAGGCGGTGTTGTGCCTGGCCCGCAACGTTTTCCGGCCGCTGTCGAGGAGTTGGGGTCTTGCCCTCCGATGCCTGATCGGGGATGCTGGATGGTCACGGCATTCGACGTAGCACACTCCATCGCCGGACCGGTGCGAGTTCACCCGCCCGCAACGGTCCCGGCAACATCCGTGCGATCGCGGTTCATCCGGGGTTACCCGACGCGGCCTACCTTTCGGGGTACGGGAAAAGGAGCCTGCGGCATGGAGTTCCGACATCTGGTTTCATTCATCACGATTGCCGAAGAGCTGCATTTCGGCCGCGCAGCGCAGCGCTTGCATCTCACGCAGCCCAGTCTCAGTGCCCAGCTACAGAAGCTGGAGAAATCGCTTGGCGTGCAACTGGTCGCACGCAACTCGCACGAGGTCAAGCTGACCCCGGCGGGACGGGAGTTCGAGAGTCAAGCTCGGATCATCGTGGCTCAGATGGATCGGGCCGCCCAGGTCGCGAAGGCGACCGCGGAGGGGCGGGCGGGCACGCTCAACATTGGTTACAACCTTCCGGCCAGCAGACATGTGCTACCGGACGCCTTGACGAAGATGACCGAGCAGCACCCCGACATCGTGGTGTCGCTGTGGGAGAAACGCACCGGGCCACAGTTGGCCGCGCTCTCCGACGGCTCGCTCGACCTGGCCCTGGTGTACGGCCATCCGAGCACCACAGATTTCCGGTATCGGCGTCTGCTGCACCGGGTTCCGCTGGTGGCGGTAGTGGGCAGGCGGCACCGGTGGGCCGATCGGCCCGGCGTGCCGTTCGCCGAATTGGAGGGCCAGGAGTGTGTGCTGTTCGCCCGCGAACAGTGTCCGGCCATGTACGACTCGATCTTCCGCGCGGCGGCGGATACTCGGATCACCCTGTCGGTCGCGCAGACCGCGGACGATCCGGGCGCCACCGCGCACATGGTTTCGGTGCGGCCGCTGGTGGGGTTCGCCTCGCTGCCGCGCGCGATTTCGATGGGTATGGGTGCGCCGGGGAGTAGTTCGGTGGCGGTCAAATTGCTCGATCCGGTGCCGACTTTGGATTTGTACGCGGTGTGGCGTGCGGACGAGTCGAATCCGGCGGTATCGCTTTTCCTGGAGTGCGTGGAATCACCTGAATCGGCACGCATCGATATTGCCCGCGCGGTGTCCGCCTAGTCTCTTCGATAGGCCATGACATTCGCGCGGTAGGAACCGCGATATCGACGGGTCCGTAATTCGGTGGCGGCGACCAGAATTCGACACTGTGAACAAAGTGTCTGTCACCGCGGTGTCCAGCACCGAGAATGGAATCGATCTTCCGGACGACGCGAGTTTGTACTCGGTGATTTCCGGAGCGGCCGCCGAACACCCGCAACGGCTTTCGCTGTGCGGCGCGGACGGAACGCAACTCACCTGTGCCGACGTCGATCGGCAGGCCCGCGCGCTGGCCTCGGCCCTGGCGGCGCGCGGGGTCGCGGCGGGGGATCGGGTCGCGATCCTCGGCCGCACCAGCCTGGAATGGGCGCTACTGGATTGCGCGCTACTCGCTCTCGGCGCCGTGGTGGTCCCGGTCTATCCGACCTCCTCGGCGTCGCAGATCGAACACATCCTGACCGACAGCGGCAGTGCGTATTTCGCCGCTGAGGACGCGGCGGACGCCAAGCGTCTGCAGGCGTCGGGCGCCGGGGAGGTTTGGACGTTCGCCCAGCTCGCCACCTGGGCGAGCGGCGAGATCGACCCCGACCCCGACCTCGCGGAGCGGGTCGCGGCGGTGCGGGCCGAGGATCTGGCGATGATCGTCTACACCAGCGGCACCACCGGAGTGTCCAAGGGCTGCTTGATCACCCACCGCAACATGTTCGTCTCGTCGTCCAACACGGTGCGCCAGACCGGCGCGATGTTCGACGGCACGACCGTGCTCGCGCTGCCGCTGTCACACGTCTTCGGCCAGACCATCCTGTTCGCCTGCCTGGCCGGCGGCAGCCGCACCCACCTCCTGCCCGGCATCCCCGATCTGGTGCCGGTGCTGCCGACGCTGCGCCCGACCTTCCTGGCGCTGATTCCGTTCGGGCTGGAGAAGATTCGCAAGTACTGCCGCACCATGCTGGCCGGCACCGAGGAGCAGGAGGCGGTCGAGCGCGGGCTGGAACTGCTGCGCGCCCATGCCACTCCCGAGCTCTCGGATCATCCGGTGGCCGCGGCGCTGGGCGGGCGGCTGCGCTACGTCATCTCCGGCGGTGCGTCGCTCGACGATTCGACCACCGGCTTCTACGCGGGTTTCGGTGTGGTGCTGCTGAACTGCTACGGGCTCACCGAGGCGGCGACCGCGGTGACCGTCAGCGCGCCGGAGACCAACCGCCTGGGCACGGTCGGCAGGCCGATCCCGGGTACGTCGGTGGCGATCGCGGACAGCGACGGCGAGGTACTGGTCGGCGGCCCGCACGTCTCGCCCGGCTACTGGGGTGCGGCGGCGGATCAGTCCGTCGTGGACGCCGAAGGTTGGTTGCGCACAGGCGATATCGGTGAACTCGACGCCGACGGCTACCTGCGCATCACCGGCCGCAAGAAGGAGATCCTGGTGACCTCCGGCGGCAAGAACGTCGCGCCCGCGCCGCTGGAGGACCGGGTGCGGCTGCATCCGCTGGTGAGCAACTGCATGGTGATCGGGGACGGGCGCGACTTCGTCACCGCCCTGGTGACTTTGGATCCGCTGCAGGTGCTGCGCTGGCGCGACGAGGCTCCCGACGAGGATCTGTCGGCCGCCATCCAGTCCGCGGTGGACGACGCGAATTCGCTTGTCTCCCGGCCCGAGTCGATTCGAGCATTCCGGATAGTAGACGGTGATTTCACGGTCGAGGACGGATTGTTGACTGCGTCACGGAAATTGCGCCGGGCCGCCATCGAAGCCGCGTATGTCGCGGATATCGACGTTCTCTATCGGGCTCGTCAGCCCGCGCTATAGCCACACCGAAGGCACGTCACCCGGTCCGGCGCAGCGTGGGGTCGGACTGGGTAGATAGGCCACGCCAATCGCCCGATGAATTACGGCTGCGCCCGGTGGTTCTCGACCAGCGTCGGCCACAGACTCGATTTCAGTATTCGACTATCTGAAAGTGATGCGAACATGTACGACGTCATCGTTGTCGGAACTCGGGTCGCGGGTTCCCCGCTGGCCATGCTGCTCGCCAGGAAGGGCTACCGCGTCCTCGCCGTGGACCGCGCCGCCTTCCCCAGTGACACCCCCTCCACCCACTACATCCACCAGGCCGGTCTCGGTCTGCTGCAGTCGTGGGGCCTGCTGGACGCGGTGGTGGCCTCGGGCGCTCCGGCGATCCGGCACCTGAACTTCTCCTACACCGACATCGTCATCAAGGGCTTCGCCGACGTGTCGGCCGACGGCATCGACGCCGTGTACTGCCCGCGCCGCACCGTGCTGGACAAGATCCTGGTCGACGCGGCCGGCAACGCGGGCGCCGAGGTGATCAGCGGATTCACCGTCAACG
Organism: Nocardia sp. CA-128927; assembly: GCF_050955855.1. Classification (NCBI taxonomy): domain Bacteria; kingdom Bacillati; phylum Actinomycetota; class Actinomycetes; order Mycobacteriales; family Nocardiaceae; genus Nocardia; species Nocardia sp. CA-128927. The sequence continues at coordinate 4,480,522 of NZ_CP192087.1, forward strand.
AGCTGGTTTTCGACGGTGACCAGGTGGTGGGCATCCGCGGCCAGGTCGGCGAGGGCGCCGAGCAGGAGTTCCGCGCCAAGCTGGTGATCGGTGCCGACGGCGCGAACTCGGTGGTCGCCAAGTCGGTCGGTGCCGAGGTCTACGAGGGGGCCCCGGCGTCCTGCTTCATCTACTACTCCTACTACGACGGCGTCGACTGGGGCATGCAGCACCGCACCGGTTTCAATGAGCAGCAGTTCGCGGCCTGGCCGACCAACGACGGGCTCTCGCTCGTCGCGGTGATGCGCAAGCGGGACCGGTTCCGCGACTTCCGCACCGACCCCGACGCGGGCGTGCAGGAGATCGTCTCCCAGATCGACCCGGAACTCGGGGCGCGCCTGCAGGATACGGGCAAGCGGGTCGAGCAGTTCCGGCCGATGCTGTACCCGGACAACTACCGTCGCCGCTCGTTCGGCCCCGGCTGGGCGCTGGTCGGCGACGCCGGCTACCACAAGGATCCGTTCACCGGCTGGGGCATCACCGACGCCTTCAAGTACGCGCAGCTGCTCTCCGATCTGGTGCACGAGGGCCTGTCCGGCGCGCGGCCGATGAACGAGGTGCTGGCCGAGTACGAGCGCGAGCGCGACGTGCAGAGCGCGAGCACTTTCGAACTGACGCTGAGCATTTCGGAGCTGTCGCTGACGCCGTACTACGACTCGGTGTTCCGCGCCACCAGCTACGACCCGCAGTACACCAAGGGCTTCTTCGGGCTGATCGCCGGAACCTACTCGCCGGACAAGTACTTCGGTGAGCAGGAACTGGCTGACCTGTACGAGAAGGTCGACTTCCCGGCGGCCGCACGGCATGTCACCAAGGATGGGGTCTCGGCATGAGGGTCCCCGGCCTAACGGCATTGGGGGACAGTTTCGTTGAGGGCCGCGGCGATGCCGCGGCCGGGGGTGGGTACCGAGGTTGGGTGCCCAGGCTCGGTGGCCAGCTCGGCCTGCGGCCCGCCGTGGTGCGGAATTTCGGTGTGCACGGCGCTACCACGACCGTCGTGGTGGAACAGCAGCTGCGCCTCGCAGTGTCGGCGCGGGCGGGCCTCTACGGTGTCGTGGTCGGCGTGAACGATCTGGTCAGCGACTTCGACGAGGGCCGATTCGAGCGCAACCTCGGGACCATCTTCGGCGCGTTGCGTGCCGGTGGCGCAACGGTGTTCACCGCGAGCTACCCGGATATCCCGGCGCGGCTGCCGGTACCGGACGGGTTCCGTGGCTTGCTGCGCGAGCGGTTCGCCTTTGCCAATACAGCGCTCGCCGAGGTCACCGCCGACACCGGCACACTGCTGCTGGATATCGCGACCCAGCCGGACTGGTCGCTGCCCGAGGTGTGGACCGCCGATGGTCTGCACCCGAGCTCGCTCGGTCATCACATGTTCGCCGCGGGCGCGGCCGAGCTCATCGCGTCGCGTACCGCGACCACCGTCGCCGCCTGATCTTTCTTTATCCGGTTCGAGAGGAACTTTCGTGACAGACGACAGACGCCTGGCGCGCAACCCGATCGCCATCGTCGGGATGTCCGGGCTGCTGCCCAACGCGCACAACCATCGTGAGTACTGGCAGAACATCGTCGACGGCGTGGACTGCACCACCGAGGTGCCCACGTCCCGATGGAGCCTCGACGACTACTTCGACGCCGACCAGGACGCCCCGGACAAGACGTACTCGCGGCGCGGCGCCTTCCTGCCCGATATCGAGTTCGACCCACTGGAATTCGGGCTGCCGCCGAACCAGCTCGAGGTCACCAGCACCATGCAGACGCTGAGCCTCGGGGTCGCCCGCGACCTGCTCATCGACGCCGGTGCGGTGGACTCCAGCTGGTACGACGCGGACCGCACCGGCGTGGTGCTCGGCACCACCGGTCCGGTGCCGCTGATGCACCCCCTAGCAGCGCGGCTGTCGACGCCGGTGCTGAAGGAGGCGGCGCGGTCGGTCGGGCTGTCCGATACCGACGCGGATGCGATCGCGGACAAGTTCGTCGCCGCGTTCGCGCCGTGGGAGGCGAATTCGTTCCCCGGCCTGCTGGCCAACATCACCGCGGGCCGGGTCGCGAACCGGTTGGGCCTCGGCGGCATCAACTGCACCGTCGACGCGGCCTGCGCGGCGTCGCTGGCCGCGTTGCGGACGGCGATCGCCGAGCTGCAGGACGGCCGGGCCGACATGATGATCACCGGTGGCGTGGACACCGAGAACACCATCTTCATCTACATGTGCTTCAGCAAGGTGGGTGCGCTGTCGTCGAGCGGGCAGATCAGCCCGTTCGCGTCGGACGCCAACGGCACGCTGCTCGGCGAGGGCATCACGATGCTCGCGCTGCGCAGGCTGGAAGACGCACGGCGCGACGGCAATCGGATCTACGCGGTGATCCGCGGGCTCGGTTCGTCCAGTGACGGCCGGGCCAAGAGCATCTACGCGCCGCGGGCCAGCGGGCAGCGGGTGGCACTCGATCGGGCCTATGCCGACGCGGAGTGCTCGCCCGCCGATGTCGCGCTGATCGAGGCGCACGCCACCGGCACGCCGGTGGGCGACAAGACCGAGCTGACCGCGTTGAAAGGGCTGCTGTCCGAAGCGACTTCGGAACCGCGCTTCGCCGCGCTCGGCAGCGTGAAGTCGCAGATCGGGCACACCAAGGGTGCCGCGGGTACGGCGAGCCTGATGAAGCTGGCGTTCGCGCTGCATCAGAAGGTGTTGCCCGGCACCATCAATGTGTCGGCGCCCAATGCCGAGATCGCCACGGAGAACGCGCCGTACTACGTGAATACGCGCACCCGCCCGTGGATCCGTGACCCGCAGCGCCCGGTGCGCCGGGCCGCCGCCTCGGCATTCGGCTTCGGCGGCACCAACTTTCACGTCGTGCTGGAGGAGGCGGATTCGTCTCGCGACGAGCCGGTGCTGCACCGGACCGCGCGGGCACACCTCTGGCATGCGCCCGATGTCGCCGCTCTGGTGGACGCGGTGCGCAGTGCCGATCCGGTGGACGGTGGCGATATCCCAGAGGGCCACGCGCGCATCGGATTCGTGTCGGTGGACGACGAGAACGCCGAGCATCTGCGCACTCTCGCCGTCGATGAGCTGGTGCGCCGACCGGACTTCGCCGCGTGGGATCACCCGGAGGGCGTGTACTTCCGGGCCGCGGCGCTGCCGGACCGGAAGGTCGGTGCGCTGTTCGCGGGTCAGGGCAGCCAGTACGTCGATATGGGACTGGATGCGGCACTGAACAATCCGGCGGTGGGCGCGGCATTCGACGCGGCCAACATCGCGTTCACCGGGGCGCCGGTGCGGGTCTCGTCGGTGGTCTTCCCGCCGCCCGCCTTCGACGAGGAGACCGCGCAGGAGCAGGAAACCGCTTTGCGCCGTACCGAATTCGCGCAGCCCGCCATCGGTGCGCTGTCGGCGGGGCAGTTCCAGGTGCTGACCGGGTACGGGTTCCGTGCCGACGGTTACCTCGGGCACAGCTTCGGCGAACTGACCGCGCTGTGGGCTTCGGGTGCGGTCGGCACCGAGGAGTTCTTCGAGCTGGCCAGGGCACGTGGCGTGGCGATGACGCCGGAGGAGGGTGTCGAGGCGGGCACGATGGTGTCGCTCGGTGCCTCGCGGGAGACCGCCGAGGAGCTGCTCGACGGCGTCGAGGACGTGTGGATCTGCAACCACAACGCGCCCGACCAGGTCGTCATCGGCGGCGGGACCGAAGGCGTTGCCGCCGTGGTCGCGCGTAGCGCCGAGCGTGGCGTGGCCACCCGGGCGCTGCCGGTGTCCGGTGCGTTCCACACGCCGTACGTTGGGCACGCGGTGGCGGCGTTCGCGAAAACCACCGCCACGGTGTCGATCGGCGTGCCGGACGCTCCCGTCTACGCGAACACACCGGACGCGCACTACGGCAGTGACGTCGCGGCCAATCGGGACCTGCTCACCGAACAGCTCAGCAAGCCGGTCGAATTCGCGTCGGCACTGACGGCGATGCACGAGGCAGGCTGCACGGTGTTCGTGGAGTTCGGGCCCAAACAGGTGCTCACCTCGCTGGTGCGCCGCACCCTCGGCGACGACGTCATCGCCATCCCGACTGACGGCGGGCCGATCGGCAACAGCGATCTCGCATTGGCGCGGGCCGCTGTTCGGCTTGCGGTGCTCGGCTTCGGCCTGCACGAGATCAACCAGCATGCTGCCCCGGCCTCGGTGCGGCACAAGCCGAGTCGCGCGATGACCGTGACGATGTCGGCGCCCGAATACGTGCCCGAGAGTCGGCGTGCGGCCTACGCCGCCGTGCTCGACGACGGCTACCAGGTGAGCCTGGCGGCGGCCCCGGCTGCTCCCGTTTCCACCCCAGTCGACACCGTGGTCGATCGCCAACCCGAAATGCCGGTCGTGGCCCCAACTTTCACCGAAGCAACGGAGACCACCGTGTATCAACCCCCGAAGTCCTACGACCCAGGAGCGGACGCACTGGACAGTGCGCTGGTACAGCACCTGCAGACGCACCGCCAGTTCCTCGACGGACAGCTCGATATGGCCCGCGGGCTCGCCGGTGTGCTCGGCAACGGGTCGCTCGACGAGGCGATGGTGCGGGCGATCGAGGCCGTCAAGGATCACGGCGTCGCGATCAGCGAGAGCCATTCGCGGGCCAGTGATGTGCTCGCGCAATTGGCCGAGCTGGAAAGTGGTTTCGCACCGGCACCGCGGCCCGCTGCTCCGGTTACGCGTCGGGTGGAGTCGGCGCGGCAACCTGCGATCGAATCGGCGCCAGAGCGTCGGCCGCTGACGACCGCGCCGGTGGTGGAACAGCGGCAGCCGGTCGCAACCGTTGAAACTGTTGTGGCACAGGTTATTTCGGAGCCGCAGACCAATGGCAATGGATCTCACCCTCTGGTGGCTGAGACCAACGGTCAGGTATCGGCCGACGCACTGCGGCGGGCGTTGCAGGAGGTTGTCGCGGAGAAGACCGGTTATCCGGTCGAGATGGTGGATCCGTCGATGGATCTGGAGGCGGATCTCGGCGTCGACTCGATCAAGCGGGTCCAGGTGATCGGTGCATTGCAGGAGCGCTTCCCGCATCTGCCGAACCTCGGTCCGGAGCAGCTCGGCACGCTGCGCACGCTCGATCAGATCGCGAGCCTGCTCGGTGAGGTCGCGCCGAATGGGGCTGCGGCCAATCTGAACGGGGCAGATACGGCTTCGAACGGGACTGCCACGGCCAGCGCCTCGGCAGCACCGGCCGAAGGCGAAGCATCCACCGGTGACGTCTTGCGCCGCGCACTGCAAGAGGTCGTGGCCGAGAAGACCGGTTATCCGGTCGAGATGGTGGATCCGTCGATGGATCTGGAGGCCGATCTCGGCGTCGACTCCATCAAGCGAGTTCAGGTGATCGGCGCACTGCAGGAACGGTTTCCGGACTTACCGAGCCTCGGCCCGGAGCAACTGGGCACGCTGCGCACCCTGGATCAGATCGTCGACGAGCTCGCCACGTCGGTGGGCGGTGATGTCCACCCAAAAGCTGAGGCCGCGGCCGAAACGCCGCGGCACGCCGTCGAACTGATCACCCTGCCGACGCTGGACCGGGCCGTCGCGCCCTACCGGGCCGGTGCGGTCGTCGCACTCTTGGACCTCAGCGGAGAGGCGGCGTCAGACTGTGCCGCAATCGAATCCGTGCTCGGCACACTCGATTGGGTAGTGCACCGCATCGGCGGGTCGGCCGAACTGTCGGAGCTCGGCTCCGTCGATGTGTGCCTCGTGCTGGTCGGCAGCGGTTCGGCCGACTGGGATTCGGCACAGCGGTGGATCGGCGAGACCATTCTGGCCGCCGGTCAAGCGGTGCCGCTGTTGCAGAAGGCAGACGACCGAGCGAGTTTCGTCACGGTCACCCGCCTCGACGGCCAACTTGGCTTTGCGGGCACGGCCGATCCCGTCAGTGCGCTGCTCGGTGGCGTCGGCGGAGTCGTGAAAACTCTTGCGGCCGAGCAGCTGTCGCTGTTCTGCCGGGCCCTGGATATCGACCCCGGTGTCGAGTCCGAACAGCTGGCCGATCTCGTGACCGCCGAGTTGTTCGACGCGGCACGGGATACCCTCGAAGTCGGGATCGACGCGGCGGGCGAGCGGCGGACGCTGGTGCCGAGTGCGTACGCGCCTGCCGGTTCCGTGACCATCGTGCGTCCCGGTGCTGAGCAGCAGCCGAGTCTGCTGACGGCGGAGGACTTGCTGCTGGTTACGGGCGGCGCGCGTGGCGTCACGGCAACATGCGTCAAAGCCTTGGCTCAGCGCAGCGAGGCGCGGTTCGTCCTGCTCGGTCGATCCGAGCTGACGCCCGAACCCGACTGGGCGTCAGGTGTTTCCGACGCGGATCTCAAGCCCGCGGCGGTGCGCGCTCTGGCGAGTACCGGAGTCAAGCCGCGAGAGATCGAGCGCGCATGCGCTGGGGTACTGGCGGCCAGGGAGATCCGTGCCACGCTGACCGAATTGGGTTCGCGGGCGGAGTATCTCGCGGTCGACGCCACCGACCGGGACGCGGTCAGTGCGGCGCTCGCGCCGTGGCGGGACACCATCACCGGTGTTGTCCACGGTGCGGGTGTGCTGGCCGACTCGATGATCACGGACAAGACCGCCGAATCCATCGAACGGGTCCTGAATCCGAAGATCGCCGGGCTGGCCACCGTGCTCGCCGCACTAGGCGAACTGCGGCACCTGGTGCTGTTCACCTCGGTGGCGGGGCTGTTCGGCAATGCGGGCCAGGCCGATTACGCGGCCGCGAACGAGGCACTGTCCCGTTTCGCGGTGAGCTGGCGGCGGCATCATCCCGACTGCCACGTCACCGCGATCGACTGGGGCGCCTGGGACGGCGGCATGGTGACACCCGCACTCCGGGGCCACTTCCTGGCCCGCGGCGTCGCGCTGCTCGACCCGGAGATCGGTGCGGCGGCGTTCACCGAGCAGTTCACGGCGGACCACCGCGAGGACACCGTCGTCCTCATCGGGCCCGCGAACGGACTGTCCGGCGACACCGGAGTCGAGCCGAGCGCGGTGTGTGCCCGGCGGGTGCTCACCGGGCTCACCGACGAGCCGATCATCCGGGCCCACCGCATCGGCGAACACGTCGTGCTGCCAGCCACTTTCGGGCTCGGCGCGATGATCAACCTCGCCGAACGCAGCCTGGTAGGCCGAACCGTGGTCGGCGCCAGGGATTTCCAGGTGCTCAAGGGGATCGTGTTCGACCACCCGGTGGACGAGCTCGAACTCGAACTGATCCCCGGTGAATCCGCTGACGGCCGGACGCTGGTCGAGGCGAACATCCGCGGCGGCAACGTCCTGCACTTCCGGGCCACGTTGCTGCTGGCCGCCGAAGCGGATGAACCGCCGAGCAAGCTGATTCCGAGCGGATCGGCCAGCGACGCGAACATCTACCGTGATGCCATCCAGTTCCATGCGCCGGCCCTCCAGGGTCTGCATTTGGTACGAGCCGCCTCCGATGACGCCATCGTCTTCGAATGCTCGCTCCCGGCAACACGAGTGGCGAACGGCGCCTATGCGGGCCGCCTGCACGACCCGGTCCTGGCCGACCTGATCCTGCAAGGCCCACCGGTGCTCGGCTACCGCCTCCTCGGCGGTGCCTGCCTGCCCCTCGGGGTCGGCCGGGCCGACTACTACCGGCCGCTGCCCACGGACGAGACGTTCCTGCTCACCGTGGACAACCCGCGCGCGGGACGCGTCGATGCCCGCATCGACGCCACTGCCACCACGGCGGACGGCACAGTGCTGCAACGGTTCTCGGACGTCACCGTGGTGACGACACCGGATCTGACAGAGAAGTTCCAGACCTCGGTGAGGAGGTGGATGGCATGACAGTGCTCGAGTTCGACGGAATCCCGTTCAATCCGGTGGCAGCGACCCCGATGCCCGCTGCCACCTCGGCGGCGCAGGCGAATGCGGATGCCCCGGTGCACCCGACCGCGGCATCGCGAAGTGCGCAAGCGAGCAGTGGCACGGTGGCGCTGAGGCCCGAAAACGGTGGCGTCGCCGCCTCGGTCGGCGGAGGACCACGAGTTGCTCAGCCGCTAAGTGAGATTCGCTCCGGCGTGGTCGCCGCGCACCGTGCGGCATTGACGGCGCAGCTGGCGTTGCAGCGTGCGGTTTGGCAACGGACGATGCGCTCGGCCGGTGACGGGCACGGCTTCGGCTTCGCTGGTCGCAATGGCGCGACCATCGGAACTGTCGCCGCCGCAGCGGAATCCGCGTTCAAGCCGCTGGCTCGTACCCAGCGCAGCAGCCTGGATCACGCTGCCCTGCTGCGTCTCGTCGAGGGTGATGTCGTCGGTGTGTTCGGATCGGGGCATCGACGCCCCGGTGTCGAATCAGTGGCGCGACTCGCCGCGGCGGGGCCGCTGGTCCTCACCGCGGTCACCACGATCGAGTTGCGTGGTGGCACCGGGAAAGGCCGCGTGGTCGCGCAGTTCGACGGCGACCCACGCGCGGCGGCGGTGCAGGCGGCGGAAGTGTTCGCCCTGTTCACCGGCATGCAGCTGTGCCTGTCTGCAAGCAGGTTGGGCACCGCACAGAACAGCGGTGCGGTCGAAAGTAGCAGCGTCGGAACTGTGGATCTTGTTGTCACCGATATCGACCTGGTACCACGGCCGCACGTCTCCGCCAGGGCGAGTGTCGCTGGGGCACAGGGGGAGTTGCAGGTCACCGTTGTGGTCGCCGAAGCCGTCGGCGCAGGAGTCGGACCAGGCCAAGCCGCACCGGGCCTGCTGCTCAACGAATTCCACATGACCCACCTGGCGCGCGGCGATCAAAGCATCGCCATGGGACCGGAATTCGCCGAATACACCGGCGTGCGGGCAACCCGGCTGCCCACCGGCGGCCTGCTGCTGGTCGACCGGGTCATCGAATTCGACGGTGCGCGTGGCCGATTGGATGGCGCGGCGTACACGACCGAGTACGACTCACCCGCCGACTCCTGGTACTACGGCGACACCGCCAACGATTCCATGCCGCATTTCGTCTACATGGAAACCTCGCTGCAAGCGGCGTTGCTGATGGGCTACTACGCCGGGCCGACGCTCACCCAGCCGGGCGTCACGCTCAGCCTGCGCAATCTCGGCGGCACGGCGACGGTGCTGCGGCAGGTCGATCTGCGGGACAAGACGATCGAGCAGTCGTCCCGGCTGCTGTCGACCACGATCCTGCCCGGCTCGTCGCTGCAGACGTTCGACTACACCCTGAGTGTGGACGGCGAACCGTTCTACACCGGCGAGACCATGTTCGGCTACTTCAGCGACGAAGCACTGGCCAACCAGACCGGCCTCGACGCCGGGCGGGCGGCACCGACCTGGCTGGACGAGCACGTGGACGTGTCGATTCGGACCATCGACGTCGCCGCGCGGCGCGCCGACCCGAATGCTCAGCTGTGCGCCCGTCGGACACTGGCCCTGATCGACCACATCGACGTGGTCGACGGCGGCGGGAAATACGAAGCGGGCTACCTGCATTCGCTGCGCGCGATCGACCCGTCGGACTGGTACTTCGACCGCCACTTCCACCTGGACCCGGTGATCCCCGGTTCGCTCGGCGTGGAATCGGTCATCCACGCGGTCCAGGAGTGGATGCTCGACGCCGGATTCGCCGACCAGCTCACCGACCCGGTCTTCCGCATCCCCGCCGACCTCGCCTTCAGCTGGCGCTACCGCGGCCAGTTCCTGCCGACCGACGGCACGGTGGAACTGGACGCGCACATCAAGGAGGTCCGGCGCGGACCCGACGGCGTCACCGTCATCGTGGACGGCTCGCTGTGGAAGCCGGGCCTGCGCATCTACGAACTCATCGACCTCGCGGTCGAACTCGGCGAGCGAGAGGGCGGCCGATGACCACGTCCCGGTTGAGTGTCGTCGCGGAGACGGCCGACGAGATCACCGCCCTGTTGCTGGATGTGCGGCGGCCGTGTTGGATCGTGCGTCACGACGGCCGGGTGGGCGCGACCTCCGACGAGGGCATTGTCGCCTGCTCGGAGGTGCTCACCGCGGTCGCGCCGCTGCCGCCGGAGCTGCTCGGCGACAAGCAGTTCCATGCCGCTCACGGGGTGCGCGCTGCGTATGCGGCGGGGGCGATGGCCAATGGGATCGCCTCTCCGGCATTGGTTTCGGCGATGGCGCGGGCGGGTTACCTCGCGTCGTACGGTGCTGCGGGCGTTACGCCTGCGGTGGTGGATGCGGCGCTGGCCGAACTCAGCGCCACCTTGCGGGGAAAGCCGTTTGCCTGCAACCTGATCCACAGCCCCTCCGAACCGGCGCTGGAGCGGGCGATCGTCGATTCCTGCCTGCGGCATCAGGTGCGGTGCGTGGAGGCTTCGGCGTTCATGGCGCTCACTGCTGAGGTCGTCCGCTACCGGGTCGCCGGTCTCGGCGTCGATCGGCACGGGCAGCTCGAGGTGCGGAACCGGCTGATCGCCAAGGTTTCTCGCGTCGAGGTGGCCGAGCCGTTCCTGCGACCGGCACCGGCGAATCTGCTCCGTCAGCTGGTCGCCTCGGGTGACGTGACGGCCGAGCAGGCCCGCTTGGCGGAACGGGTGCCGATGGCTGACGACATCACCGCGGAGGCGGACTCCGGCGGTCACACCGACCGCAGGCCGCTGCTGGTGCTGCTGCCGGAACTGATCGCCGCGCGTGATCGGAGCACCCTGCCCGCCGCTGCGGCGGTAAGGATCGGTGCCGCAGGCGGTATCGGGACGCCCGCCGCGGCCGCTGCGGCGTTCGCGTTGGGTGCCGCCTACGTGGTGACGGGGTCGATCAATCAGGCGACCCGCGAGGCGGCCCAGTGCGACACCACCAAACAGCTACTGGCCCAAGCAGATTTCGCCGACTGCACGATGGCGCCTTCCTCCGACATGTTCGAACTCGGGGTGCAGGTGCAGGTGCTGCGCCGGGGCACCATGTTCGCCGCCCGCGCGCAACGGCTGTACGACACCTACCGTGCCTACGCCGGAATCGACGACATCCCGGCCGAACTGCGCCGCGACCTCGAGGCCACGCTGTTCCGGCGGCCGCTGGACACCGTGTGGCAGGACTGCGTCAGCTACTTCACCGAACGCGACCCCGCGCAGCTGGTGGGTGCGGCCGAGGATCCGAAACGCAAGATGGCCTTGGTGTTCCGGTGGTACCTGGGTCTGTCGTCCGGCTGGAGCATCCGCGGCGAGGCCGATCGTGTCGCGGACTACCAGGTGTGGTCCGGGCCTGCGATGGGCGGCTTCAACAACTGGGTCGGCGGGACCTACCTGGCCGCGCTCAGTAACCGGCATGTCGCCGATATCGCCGATCAGATGATGCTCGGCGCCGCGTATCTCACTCGAATCGCTCAGCTACGCACCGCGGGTGTGCGGTTACCCGCCGACTGCACCCGATTCGTTCCGCGACCGATGGAGCAACGATGACGACACTCGAGACCGGCTCGGATACCCGGACCTCCTGGATGGTGTGCCCGTCCTGCGGCACCATGATCTACGCGAAGCGCTACGACCGCGCGGGCAGAGTCTGCCCGGACTGTGATGGTCACGGCGTACTGACCGCCGATCAGCGCATCGATTCGCTGGTCGACGCGGATTCGGTGCACCGCATCGAGATCGCCGCGACGGTCCGAGATCCGTTGGGGTTCAGCGACTCCCGGAGCTATGTCGAAAGGCACGCCGAAGCGCAGCGGCGCACCGGAATGACCGACGGCATCAGCTGCGTGCGTGCCACCATCGGTGGCGCTCCGGTTGTGCTGGCTGTCATGGACTTCCGGTTCCTCGGTGGCAGTCTCGGTGTCGCGGTGGGTGAGGCGGTGACGGCTGCCGCCGAGACGGCGTTGTCCGCCCGTGTGCCGCTGGTGATCGTCACAGCTTCCGGCGGAGCGCGCATGCAAGAAGGCATCCTGGCGCTGATGCAGATGGCCAAGACCAGCCAGGCCCTGCGCGATCTGGATGACGCGGGCGTGCTCACCATCTCGGTGATCACCGACCCCACCTACGGCGGCGTCGCGGCCTCCTACGCCACCTCCACCGACATCATCATCGCCGAACCCGGTGCCCGGCTGGGCTTCGCGGGTCCGCGGGTCATTCAGCAGACCATCGGCGAAACGTTGCCCGCCGGCTTCCAGACGGCGGAGTTCCTGCTCGAGCACGGTGTGGTGGACATGATCTGTCACCGGTCCGCCCTGCGGGACCGGTTGGCTCGGCTGCTCGCACTCGCCGCGGACAGTTCGCGGCGGATCGACTTCGTCGAGGCCACGCCGCCGGTGCGGTCGGATGTCACGAAGCTACCGGTCCGCGACGCGTGGCAAAGCGTCCGTGCGGCAAGGGAATTGGGTCGTCCCACGGCCCTGGACTATCTGGCCGCGGCGTTCGACGAATTCGTCGAGCTGCACGGCGACCGGCTGTCCACCGACTGCCCGGCGATGATCACCGCGCTCGCCCGCCTCGACGGCGCACCGGTGGTGGTGATCGGAACGCAGAAGGGCCACACCGCATCCGAGCTGTCCAAGCGCAACTTCGGCATGCCGACGCCGGGTGGTTACCGGAAGTCCGCGCGAGTGCTGCGGCTGGCCGCCAAGCTCGGCATACCCGTGATCACCTTGATCGACACCGCAGGTGCCTACCCCGGCATTACGGCGGAGGAGCAGGGACAGGCGGTCGCCATCGCCGAATCGTTGAAACTGCTTGCCGGACTGCCTGTTCCGGTGGTCGCCGTGGTGACCGGTGAGGGCGGCAGTGGGGGAGCGCTCGCGCTCGGCGTGGCCGACCAGGTACTCGTGCTGGAGAACGCGGTGTACTCGGTGATCAGCCCGGAAGGGTGCGCGTCGATCCTGTGGAAGGACGCCTCTGCCGCCCCGCGTGCGGCCGCCGCACTACGCGTCGACTCGACTTCGCTGCTCGAACTCGGTGTGGCAGATGCGGTGGTGCCGGAACCGGACGGCGGTGCACATCGCGACCCGGCCGCCGCTGCCGCACACCTGCGCCGGGCACTCCGGCACGCCATCGCCGGGCTCGGCGCGCTGCCCGTCCGGCAACTACTCGACCAGCGCCACAACCGATTCCGCGCCTTCGGTCTACCCCGCACGACGAACCATCAGGAGATGTGATGACCGAGTCCCTGACCATCGAACCGGTCGGCCGTGCGCTGACCGCTGCCGACGCAGACAGTGCGCTCGCGGTGCTGTCCCGGCACGCGCTGTCCGTGCGAGCGGAGACGGCACCCACGTCCGTGACGGTGGCCAATGGGCCACTGGTGCTGCAAATCAGCTGGGACGCGGAGTCCGCGACGGAAACAGTGGCGGCTGTCCCGGTCGCTGCTATCGAGCCGACTCCGGTCGAAACCCCCTCCGACGCCAATACTTTCACTGTCGTCTCCGAGACCGTCGGCGTATTCTACCGCTCCTCGGAGCCGGGTGCCGCGCCGTTCGTCACCGAGGGTGACCCGGTGCGTGCCGGTCAGCAGATCGGCATCGTCGAGGCCATGAAGCTGATGATCCCGGTGACCGCGACCCGCGAGGGCCGGGTGGCGGAGTTCCTCGTCGACAACGGTGACGCGGTCGAGCACGGTGCACCGCTGTTGGTGCTCGAGGTGGTTCGGTGACGACCCGGACGATCCGCAAGGTGCTTGTCGCCAATCGTGGCGAGATCGCCGTCCGGGTCATCCGCACCTGCGCCGAACTCGGGATCGACACGGTCGCCGTGTATTCGGCTCCCGACGCCGACTCGGCCGCGGTAAGGCTCGCCGATCAGGCGGTTCGGATCGGGCCGGGTCCGGCCAAGCGCAGCTACTCCTACATCCCGGCGATCATCGAAGCGGCGCGCGCTACCGGTGCCGACGCCATCCACCCCGGATACGGATTCCTTTCCGAGGACCCGGATTTCGCGGAGGTCTGCGAGGCCGAGGGCTTCATCTTCGTCGGCACCCCCACCGCCGTCATGGCCGATCTGGGCGACAAGTCGACCGCCCGCGCTTTGATGGACGCCGCGGGCCTGCCGTTGCTGCCCGGCAGCCGTGATCCACTCGAAACCGCCGAAGACGCACAGACTCTCGCCGACGACATCGGCTACCCCGTGATCATCAAGGCGGTCGCGGGCGGTGGCGGCCGCGGTATGCGGGTGGTCCGCGATCCGGTCGATTTCGCGGGCGCGTGGCAGGAGACCCGCGCCAACGCCACCGCCGTCTTCGGTGACGGCAGGCTCTACGTCGAGCGCTACCTCGACTCCGCCCGCCACATCGAGGTCCAGATCCTCGCCGACAGTCACGGCACCGTCATCCACCTCGGCGCACGGGACTGCTCCCTGCAACGACGCCATCAGAAACTCGTCGAGGAATCACCCGCTCCCGGCCTGCCCGACGAACTCGTCGCGCGCATCGGTGCCGCCGCGGTCCGTGGCGCGGAGGCAGTGGGTTACGTCGGCGCGGGCACCTTCGAGTTCCTGCTCGATCCTGAGGGGCGTTTCTACTTCATGGAGGTGAACTGCCGCCTGCAGGTGGAACACCCTGTTACCGAGATGGTCACTGGCATCGACCTCGTCGCCGAACAGCTGCGCATTGCGTCGGGACTGGCACTCACGCTGACCACGGAATCCGCCGCTCCGCGCGGCGTGGCGATCGAATGCCGGATCAACGCCGAGGATCCGAACCGCGAATTCGCGCCGGCGCCGGGCACGCTGACCGAGTGCGTCCTGCCCGGTGGGCAATTCGTCCGCATCGACACCCACGTCGGCCCTGGTTACACCATTCCGCCGCATTACGACTCGCTGCTCGCCAAGATCATCGTCTGGGCCCCCGACCGCCCCACCGCGATCGCCCGGATGCGCCGGGCGCTGGCCGAGACCCGCATTCGGGGCAAGGGTATCGCCACCACTGCCGAGTTCCTGCACGACATCCTGGACCACCCGCGCTTCCGCGCCGCAACGCACGACACCGCCTTGATCGGCACTGCCACCAGTTCTGGGGGCATCGGATTGGCCAGTTGAATTGCCACCTACGGATCCGTAGGCTCGCGGAGGTTGTCGCGCTGACGGTCGTTATCGGCCCCGGGCGCAAAGTGAGCCAAAACGTCTGAGGGGTAACGCAAATGGGGAGACATCTGACCCAGCTCGAGCTGCTCACCGAGCTCGAGCCGGTCGTGGAGGAGAACGTCAATCGGCATCTGTCGATGGCGAAGGCCTGGCACCCGCACGACTACGTGCCGTGGGACGAGGGCCGTAACTTCGCCGCGATGGGCGGTGTCGACTGGGACCCCAGTCAGTCGCAGCTGTCCGATGTCGCCAAGGCCGCGATGATCACCAACCTGCTCACCGAGGACAACCTGCCCTCCTACCATCGGGTGATCGCGGAGAACTTCTCCCAGGACGGTGCGTGGGGCACCTGGGTGGGTCGCTGGACCGCCGAGGAGAACCGGCACGGCATCGTGATGCGCGACTACCTGGTGGTCACCCGCGGCGTCGACCCGGTCGAACTGGAAAACGCCAGGATGATCGCGATGACCACCGGCTTCGATCCGCTGGCCGTGGCCAAGTACGGCAACGTCGATCCCAGCGAGGTCGACACCGGCTTCCTGCTCGGCGTGGCCTACGTGACCTTCCAGGAACTCGCCACCCGCCTCAGTCACCGCAACACCGGCCGGGTCTGCGACGACCCGATCGCCGACAAGATGCTGCAGCGCATCGCCGCCGACGAGAACCTGCATATGATCTTCTACCGCAACATGTGCGCCGCCGCCCTCGACCTGGCCCCCGATCAGGCCATCGAGGCGATCGCCCTCACCCTGATGAACTTCCAGATGCCCGGCGCGGAGAACCCGAACTTCCGCCGCTACGGCGCGCTGATGGCCAAGCACGGCATCTACGACATGCGCCAGCACCTCGAAGACGTGGTCATGCCGGTGCTGCGCATCTGGAAGATCTTCGAGCGCAACGACTTCACCGCCGCAGGCGAGCAGACCCGCGAGAAACTGGCCGAGTACCTCGCCAAGTACGAACGCGACATGCTCAAGTTCGAAGAGCGCCGCGACCGCATCGCCGCCCGCCAGGCCAGCAAGCGTGAATCGGCGCCACTCACCACCACGTTGATCTGAGCGACCGCGCGCCGCGGAATCATAAGGTGGGTAACCTATTTCGGCATCGGATCGGCTCCGCGTGGATGATTGACGCCCGTCGCGCGGAGGCGCCCGCCGTGCGGACATGAGACGGTCGTGATCCCACTGGTGATCATGTTTGATCGTGGCGCGGTGCGCCCTGTCGAAGATCTTCACTTCGCAGACCTTTTGAAGTGAAAACCTGCAGATCAGATAGAGTTTTCCCTGGCATTGGCGGCTGCGGCTCGATAGGGTTAGAACATGAGTTCGAGCAGCGTCGTGCAGGAGGAGCGGGTCGCCGACCCGCTGCTCGGCGCTGTCTCTGATCTACTCGAGCAATCGTTGACTGCTATGTCCGATGACAAGATCATCGCGTTGCTGCGTGATGTCGAACAGGCGACTCGGATGCTCGCGGCCGTGGGGCATCGGTTGATCGTGCAAGCCTCGGACCGAAACCTGCCGAATCAGACCGGTACCGGCACGGTGAAGAAGTTCTTGATGCATACCCTCCGACTGTCCAGCCCGGACGCCGGTGCGCGCGTCGCGGCAGCGCTGCAGCTGGGGTCTTGGCATGACATGAGCGGCGAGGCACATGAGGCGCGCCTGCCTGCGACCGCGGCGGCGCAGCTCGAGGGCGACATCTCGGTCGATCATGCGCGGCAGATCGCGGCGGTGATGAAGCGCGTCCCCGGTTCGACGGCAAATACGGATTTCGAAGCCGCAGAATGCCTGCTGGCCGATTTCGCCCGCACCGGATCGCCCGATGACATCCCCAAGGTCGGGGAGGCGATCCTGGCGCACCTGGATCCCGACGGGGAACGCACGGACGACACCGATCGTGCCCGGATGCGTGGTATCCGCATCGGTCGTCAGCGCGCGGATGGGATGTCACCGATCAAAGGTGAGATCACCCCGACCTTGCGCGCGCTGCTGGATCCGGTGATGGCCAAACTTGCCCGACCGGGCATGAACAATCCCGACGATCCCGAAAGCCCCTCCGGGGACGACGAATACGTCGACCAAGTCCAGCTCGCCGAGGCCGCGCGGCGCGATGCCCGCAGTGTCGCGCAACGTACCCACGATGGCTTCGTCGCATTGTTGACGCACTGTGTCGGGCCGGAGCAGCTGGGATCCCATCGTGGACTGCCGGTTTCGACGATCTTGACGATGAGCGTCGCGGATGTCGAGAAGGCCGCCGGGGTCGCGACCACCGCGACCGGGGGCATGGTCCCGATAAGTGAGGCATTGAAACTGGCCGAGGGGTCGCAGCCGTTCTTGATGGTTTTCGACGCCCAAGGCTTGCCGTTGCATCTAGGACGCACCAAACGTTTGGCTTCTGCCGCACAGCGATTGGCGTTGATCGCCGCTGTACGCGGCTGCTCGCGTCCCGGTTGTGATGCTCCCGCGAGTGTGTCCGCCACCCACCACGTTACCGACTGGAGCAAATCCGGCCCTACCGACATCGGCAACGAAACGCTGGCCTGCGATAGCTGCCATGCCATGGTTCACGACGGACCCGGCGGCTGGAAAACCGTGGTTCTGGGACCGGATTCGGCGAATCCTGGCCGTGTCGCGTGGATTGCACCACCCCACATCGATCCCAGCGGGAAGCCGCGAATCAACAATCGTCACCATCCCGGCGAACTTCTCGCCGAGGCACTCGCTCGTGTCCAACGCCGAAAAGAGCAAGAGGGGCAACAGCATCGTGAGCGATTACGACAAGAGCAGCGGTTGGATGGCGCTGCCTGACTGGGACCTCCGGCGGGGTGCTCAGGTGGTCTGGCGCTGGATTCGAGGCAAGGCGATGAGCAGGGCGAGGCCGGTGAGGATTCGCCAGACGACGAAGGGGTCGATGGCGAGGCGCTCGGCGGTGCCTGCGCCGAGGCCCAGGTGGTTGGGGGCGAGGCTGGTGATCATGCCGATGATGGTTATGGCGATCAGCGTGAGAGTTGTTGCGGCGTAGGCGCGATGGGCGCGGTAGCGGCGGGCGATGATGATCATGATCGCGAGGCCGGAGAGCAGTTCCAGATAGGCGCCGGTGGGGTGCAGGACGGCGCGCAGCTGGTTGCCGCCGGGGACCTCGCCCGCGCTGCCGGGGAAGGTGCCGACGAGGACGATGCCGAGGCAGTTGATCAGGGCCAGGTAGGGGATCGACCGTCCGGCAAGGGTTTTCGGCAGCAGCGGAGTAAGGAGTAGGGCGGCCGCGAGGACGAGTACACCGAGCAGGACGAACTCGGCGGACATCAGTGCGTGCCACGGCGAGCAGATGTAGCGCGGAGTGGTCGCGCCGTATTGCCCCATGTCGCCGAAGCATTCGGGGACACCGAGGTCGCTGATCATGTTTTCGGACCAGCTGTAGGGGTTGGCGTCGTGCCAGCGGCTGCCGACGATCAGTTCGGCGATGTAGTACGTGATCGTCAGGAACAGTAGGGCTGCACCGGTTTTCAGGCGGGCGGTCACGGGCGGCAGGTGGTCGGCGGGACGGGGGAGCCGGCGAAGCGGTCGTTGATCCACGCGGTCACCAGATCGCCGCGGGCGCGCCAGGCCTCGTGGCCACCGGGCAGCACGTGGTCGACGAGATTGGTGCCGAGCCGGCACATGTCGGCGACCGCCTGGTTGCCCCATGCGGTGTTGACCAGGTCGTCGCTGTCGCCGCGTGAGATGAAGGTCGGCAGATCGCTGGCGACCTTCGGGAGGTTTCCACCGGATTCGTAGTCGGCCAGCGCGTTGCGGGCGGAATCGTCGACGAACTGCGCGGCGGCCGGTGTGGCTGCCTGGCCGACGGCCAGGTCCCTCAGCGTCGTCTGGCCGGTGCACAGTCCTTCGAGCCGGGGCGCTGCGGCGAGTAGCGAGCCGTGCAGGAGCTTGTCGTACGAGTAGTCCGGGTGGTCGTAGCGGACAGCCGCCACCAGGTAGGGGAGCAGCAGATACTGGCCAACGGTCAACGTGTTCGTCGCGGCCGCCTGCGCGAGTTCACTGCGCAGCGCGGGCGAGAGCAGCACATTGCCGAGGATCTTCAGCTCGGGTGCGTAGGTCTTGGCGGTCTCGGCCGCGGACTCCGTCGCCCGCCCGCCCTGGGACAACCCGACCAGCACAACCTCTTTGGTCACCGGCAGGTCGAGCTGCTGCGCGGCCCGAACGGAGTCGAGCACGTCGTATCCGGAGGATTCGGCTTGCAGATACGGCGCCGAGCCGGGGCCGTCGAGCCCCTGATAGTTGGTCATCACCACGGCTTTGTGCGCGTCGAGCAGATTGGCGACCGTGACGTCGTTGCCGAACAGTTCGGGTGAACTCGTCGGCGCACAGTCGTTGGCCACGCCGGAGGTGCCGTGCCCGTAGGCGACCAGCGGCCAGCCGCCTTGCGGCGCGGCGCCTTTCGGCAAGTACACGGCCCCCGACACCTCGATGGGCGTTTTGTCCGGAGAGGTGGAGATGTACCGGAAGTAGGTTGCCGAACCGGCGGCCGCCGAGATCTTGGGGCCGCCATTGGTCAGCGGCCGCTGCGAGAGGAGCGTGCCCGGCTTCTGCGGCGCCTCAGCGGCGGTGTCCGAGGCGGACCCGCAGCTCGCGGCGACCAATACCGCGGCGGCGGCCAAGGAAACCCACGTCAGTGCCCTTTTCGGACGCACGATCCATTCGCTCCTTCGTCTCTGCTGCGCACTCAGCAAGATCAGGATGTCCGGTGATCGCGGTCTCCGCACGAGTGAGTGAGCGGAATCTCAGTTTGCGCACCGATTCGTAACCGACCACCTGAAACTACTTCAGTCCTGACCTCACAAAAGCGTTCACGATGTGGCGTTGCAACAACAGATACATCACCAGGACCGGCAAGCACGCCAGGCTCGCCAGCGCCATCATCGGTCCCCACTGCTCACCCTCGGTGCCCATGAAGCTGCGCAGCCCGAGCTGGAGCACGCTGTTCGATTGACGCAGCACCACCGCGGGCCAGAAGTACTCGTTCCAGGCATTGATGAACAGCAGGATGCCGAGGGCCGCCAGCGCGGGCCGCAGATTGGGCACGACCACGGTCCACAGGATGGACCACGACGACCGGCCGTCGATCTTGGCGGCGGCTACCAGCTCCTTGGGGAAGCTCGCCATGTGCTGGCGCAACAGCAGCACCGCCAACGCCGAGCACAGGGTCGGCAGCACGACACCGATCAGCGAGTTGATCAGGCCGAGCTGGGTGAGCAGCACGTAGTTCGGCAACATGGTCACCTGGAACGGCACCAGCCAGGTGCCGACGAACGCCAGATACAGGATCTTCTGGAACGGGAACGTGTACATCGCGAACGCGTAGGACGCCAACAGTGCGACAAGCAGCTGACCCACCGCGGACAGCGCCGCGATGAAGAAGGTGTTGCCGATCAGGCCGACCACGTCGACCTTCTCGGCCGCGTCGGTGTAGTTGGCGAACGAGATCGGCCAGGGGATCGGCGACAGCGAGGTGATGTCCTCCGGCCTGCGCAGCGAGGTGGCGAACAGCCAGTAGATCGGGAAGATACACACCAAGGCGGTCACCGCGAGCAGCACATGGCTGCCCGCGGTGCGTAGACGATCAATCATCATGGAAGGCAACCTTTTCCGAGATCCACACCAGGATCCCGGCGATCACGCCGAATCCGGCGAACAACAGCACTCCGGCGGCCGCGCTGAGCCCGGCATCGAAGCTGTGGAAGGCGTAGTCCCACAGCAGGTAATAGATGTTCGTGGTGGCCTGCGATGGACCGCCCTGGGTCATCGAGTCGATGAGCGGGAAAGTCAGCACGGGACTGAGCAATACGGTGGTGAGCACCAGGAACATCACGGTGGGGGAGAGCAGCGGCAGCGTGATCCAGCGCCGGATCTGCGCCGGACTCGCGCCGTCGACCTGCGCCGCCTCGTTGTAATCGCCACTGACACCGGCCAATCCGGCCCACACCACCAGCACCGAGAACCCGAGCAGCTGCCAGCCGGTGATCGCGATGATCACGATGTGCGCGGTGCTCACGTCGTACACCCAGTTGCGATCCGATCCGAGCAGCTGGTCGACGATCCCGGCGCCGGGATGCAGCAGCCACCGCCAAACCGCCGCCGCCGCAACGGGAGCCACCAGGAACGGCACGAAGATGAACGCCTGATAGATCGTCCTGGCCCGACCGTGCACCCGCTTGCTCGCCAACGCGATGAGCACCGGAAGTACCACGGTGAACGGCAGCATGCCGAGGATCAACGCACCCGTGCGGCCGAGCGAATTCCAGAACGCCGGAAGTTCCATCAGCCGTTCGTAATTGCCGGTACCGACCGGCTTCATCGGCGAGGTCGGCAGGAGATTCCAAGAGTAGGTGGACAACTCGAACGCCTGCACCAGCGGCCGGTAGGTCCACACCACGAGCAGGAACAGCGCGGGCGCCAGATACAGGTACGGCACCACGAACCGCCCCGCCCGGCGGAACCGGGCGAGGCGGTGCGGCGGCGGCGCCGGGGAAGTGACCGGCTCGGCCACTTCCTCGGCGACGCGGGGGGTTTCGATGACGAACATCGACCTACCTGGTCTCGGCCGCGGCCAACGCGGCGAGCTGATCGAGCACGTCCTGTTCCGTTCTGTCGTAGACGGTTTCGGCGGGGGTCGCCTCGATCGCGGTGGCCACCAACGACGTTCCGAGCAGATCGATCCGGCTGTAACCGAAGCCGACCAGCCCGCGGTGCCGACCGACCGGCGCGATCGGATCGATCCGATACGACAGCGCCGGTCCGATCCAGACCGGGACGCCGCCGAGCGCGGCCGCACCGGTCAGGTGGTTGTGCCCGCAGACGATCAGCCGCACATCGGATCCGGAGAGCACCTCTTGCAGCAGCTCGGGCCGTTCGAGCTTCAGGTACTCGGTGGTCGCGATCGGCGACGGGATCGGCGGGTGGTGCAGCACCAGCAGGGTGCCGTGCTGTGCCGGTCGGCGCAGCTCATCCGCCAGCCAGTCGAGCTGTTCGGGTTCCAGCCGGCCGTCATGACGACCCGGGGTGGAGCTGTCCAGCGCGATGATCCGCAACCCGGCCACCTCGGTGACACTGTCATGGGTGACATCGGGATCGATTGTGGCGGCATCGTTTCCGAGCAACTCGCTGCCGAACGCCGCGCGCTCGTCGTGATTGCCCATCACGTACACCGTCTGCGCGCCGAGCTCGGCGGCCACCGGCTCGACCGCGTCGCGCAGCCGTCGATACGCCTCGGGCGACCCGTTGTCGGTCAGATCGCCCGACAGCACCAGCGCATCGATCCGCTGGCCGGAAGCCCGAAGCTGTTGCAGCACATGGGTGAGGTTCTCGTAGGTATCGACCTTGCCGTGCACCTTTTCCCCGGCGGGCCGGATGTGGGTGTCGGTCAGCTGGACGATCGTGACCGGCGTATTCATGAGACCGGCAGCAGTTTGGCGCCCTGCTCACGCGCTTCGGTCAAGGTGGACTGCGGATCCTTGCCCTGGAACACGATCGCCTCGACCGCGTCCATCATGCCGTCGCGGATCTGCAGGTAGTTGTTGCCCGGCATGGAGATCCACGGCTCCATGTTCGCCAGCTGCGCCACGTTCGGCTGGAGCAGCGGGTTCTTCGCCGACCAATCCTTCAGTCCGGCAGGGTCATCCATCAGCCCCGTGCGCAGCGGCAGGTAGCCGATGCCCTGCGAGATCTTGGTGTAGGCCTCTTCGCTGGTGAGGAACTTGATCAGCTCCCAGGACGCCCGCTGCTTGGCCGGGTCGTTCGACAGGATGTGCAGCGACGCACCGGAATTCGTCGGCACCGTGGGCTTGCCCGCGAAGCTCGGCATGGGCGCCGCGCGCAGGTCCCACTTGTCCTTGGCGCCGGTGGTGAAGGTGCCCTGGATCGCGCTGGTCTCCAGGATCATGCCGACGTCGCCGCGGGCGAACGCCTCGTAGCCCTGCTTCTGGTTGAGCTTTGGCATGCTGCCCGAGTCGACCAGCTGCTGCTGCATCTTCGCGACCTCGATGACGGGTGCGTCGGCGAAGGTCAGCGACTTGCGGTCCTCGGAGATGACCCGGCCGCCATTGGACCGGACCAGCGACTGGAAGCACCAGTCCTTGGCGGTCTTGGTCAGGCAGTCGACGTAGACGCCGCCCTTACCGGTCTTGCCGGTGATCGCGGCGGACGCCTCGGCGACCTGCTGCCAGGTGCTCGGCGGCTTGGCCGGATCCAGTCCGGCCTCGGTGAACAGCGAGGCGTTGAAGTACAGCACCGGGGTGGAGAAGACGAACGGCACGCCGTAGGTGTGGCCGTCCCAATCGGCGAGGGTGCGGGCCTTCGGCGCGTACGGGTACTTGGCGCCGTCGAAGTTGCGCTGCACCTCCTGCTTGGAGACCAGCGTGTCCAGCGGCTTGGCGCCCAGCTGATGGACGGTGTAGTCCAGGTCGCTGAAGCCGAGCTGTGCGACGTCCGGCGGGGTGCCCGCGACCGTCTGGTTCTGGATGCTGGAGATGGTGTCCGTGGCCGGGTTCGGGCTGTTGCCCTGCGGCTTCTGCGCGGTCACCGTGATGTTCGGGAACTTCTTGCGGAAGTCGCCGATGAGCGTGTTGAAGGTGTCGGTCCACGCTCCGGCGAGTCCGTAGTTGTAGGACTCGAACACGATGGCCACGTGCTGATCCGGCTTCAAGTCCGGAATCTGCGCGGTGCTGGAGTTCGAATCTGTGCTGGTGCTCCCGAGTCCGCCGCAAGCGCTGAGCGCGACGGTGGTTGCGAACACCATGCCCAAGATGGGCGCGGTGCGGTTCACGGTGTTCTCCTCATTGTTCGGTGATGTCGGACGGCGTTGTCACGAGTCAGGCGACGGCGACGACTTCTTCGGCGCGGTCGCGTAGGGAATCCGTTTGTGGCTCCTGCCACGTCATGCGCAGACCGGATTCGGGGTCGAAGAGGTGGATGTGGGCGGGATCGACGCGCAGCGCGATGCTGTCGTCGGCGTGTACATCCGCGGGACGCGGGGCGCGGGCGCAGAGCGTGTGGTCGCCGGTGGTGAAGTGGATCAGTTCCTCGCTGCCCAGGTTCTCCACCATGGTCACCTGGCCGCGAACGTCCGCGGCGGTGGCGTCGATGCGCAGCTGCTCGGGTCGGATGCCCGCGATGACGTCGACCGCCGAGCCGAAATCGTCGGCTGCGATAGCCAATTCGACATCGATGCCGTCGGTCACCAGGAACAGCCTGCCGTCGCGTTCGGTAACGACACCGGGGATCAGGTTCATCGGCGGGGCGCCGAGGAAACCGGCGACGAAGGTGGATCGCGGCCGGTCGTACAGCTCGGTCGGGGTGCCGACCTGCTCCACCTGACCCTCGTTGAGCAGCGCGATCCGGTCCGCCATGGTCATCGCCTCGACCTGGTCGTGGGTGACGTAGAGGAACGTCGCACCCAGCCTGCGATGCAGCGCGATCAGCTCGGCGCGGGTGGCGCTGCGCAGTTTGGCGTCCAGGTTCGACAGCGGCTCGTCCATCAGGAAGGCGCCGGGATCGCGAACCATGGCGCGGGCCAACGCGACTCGCTGCCGCTGGCCGCCCGACAGCGCGCCGGGCTTGCGGCGCAGCAGTTCGCCGAGCCCGAGGATCGCGGCCACCTCGGCCACTCGCTCGGCGATCTTCGACCGCGGGGTGTGCCTGGCGCGCAACGGGAAACCGATGTTCTTGGCCACCGTCAGGTGCGGGTACAGCGCGTAGCTCTGGAACACCATCGCCAGGTCGCGCTGTTGCGGCGCGCGGTGGGTGATGTCTTTGTCGTCCAACAGGATCAGGCCACCGGTCGGATCCTCCAGGCCCGCGATCATCCGCAGCAGCGTGGACTTGCCGCAGCCGCTGGGTCCGAGCAGCACCAGGAACTCGCCGTCGGCGATGTCGAGGCTCACCTCGCGCACCGCGTAGGTCGCGCCGAATTGCTTCGACACCTTGTCAATTCGCAGTCTTGCCACCAGTTCTCCTCAGCCGGGCAGTTCGCCGGCGACAACCCAGGTCGCGACGCGGGCCGCGATCGCCGGGGAATCCTTGACCCAGGTGAAGTGATCGCGATGCTCGACCGGCGAGTCCTCGTCGATGTGCCACTGGGTGACGCGCGCCTTCGGCATCCGGGAGACCAGGAAGTCGACATTGGACTTCGGGCCGAGCACGTCGTCGGACAGCGAGATGACCAGCACCGGCGCCGTCATGTTGCGCAGCAGCGTGTTGTACTGCCGTGCACTGCCTTTGGGGCGGTAGTAGCTGGTGAGCGAGTGCATCGCCCAGTCGCGCATGACGCCGCCCGGCATCGGCGCGGGGATGAGCACGCCGCCGGGCCAGTGGCCCTTCCAGCGCGCGACGAGGCCGATCCACTGGATCTGGCTCAGTGCCTCGAACCAGCGCTTCGGTCCGAATGCCCACCAGAACACCGTGCCGGTGCCGATGACGGTGACCCCCGCGACGGCGTCCGGCTCGGCGGCGGCGAACAGCAGCGCCACCTGCCCGCCGAGGCTGTGCCCGAACAGGTGGATCGGCGCGGCCGGAAAGCGTTGCCGCACAGCGGCGACGATCGCGGGCATGTCGATCTCCAGCATCTCCCGGTAGCCGAAGTTGCGGTGCAGGCCGAGCTCGGGCTGTGCCTCGCCGTGTGCCCGCAGGTCGCAGGTGGCGACCGAAAGGCCCTGGGCGTTCAGCTCTTTCGCGAGCGCCAGGTAGTTCTTCGCCTTCATCGCCATGGCGGGCAGGATCAGCACCACCGGCGCGTCCGCCTTCTTGCCGGGCAGGAAGCGGACGGTGAAGGTGACACCGTCGGCGGTCGAGACGGTGGTCGATTCGAGGGTCGTGAATTCGGACGCCTTCTTGGGTGCCGTGGTCGTCACCGGTCCGACTCCGGGACCGTCACATCGCAGACGTAGTCGAAGGTGAACTTGGCGACCACCACGTCGCCGTCGTCGATTAGAGAAGCCTTGCCGGACAACTCGAAACGGTTCGACACGGTGGCGGTCAGCACCTCGGCGAGCTCGCGCCGGTCGACGGTGGCGATCGCGCGGATCCGGCCGATGGCGGGCTTGCGGTAGGACGCCGTGCCCGCCCGCAACACCAGTCGCTCGATGGTGGACAGGCGAGTGGCGGCCGCGCCGACGAACGCTGCGGCGCCACCGATGTCGGCGGCGGTGAACAGCGCGCCGGCATGCACGGTGCCCATGTGGTTGCGCACGCCGTCGACGGCGGGGATCTCGACAACGGCCCGCTCCGGGCCGATCTCGGTGATCAGCGTGCCGACGTGGCGGCCGAACGGCACCATGTCCTGCGATACGGCCCGCAGGTATTCGTAGTCGACGGCGGCACCGTCGAGTTCGGGGTAGGCGGCGGCGAAGCCGGCGATCTCTCGCGTGGTCATAGCGGTACTCCCTTCAGCGATTACGGACTTCAGCGATTGCGCAGTGCGCGCCGGGCGATGGACCAGCGCAGGACCTCGGACGGGCCTTCGTAGATGCGAAACGCTCTGGCCTCTACTAAGAACCGCGCGACCAGGTAGTCCTCGCAGACACCGAGTCCGCCGTGCAGCTGGACCGCGCGGTCGAGCACCCGCCAGACCGCCTCGGAGACGAAGGTTTTCGCGATCGACGCGTCGTGCCGCGCCTGCGAGGAGGTGGGTCCCTGGGCGTCGATGGTCTCGGCCGCGGTGCGGATGACGCCGCGGGCGGCGGCGATGTCGATCTCGTTGTCCGCGACCATGCCCTGGGCCATGCCGTGCTCCGCGATCGGGACGCCGAAAGATGTTCGGGTGCTGATGTGTTCGATGGCGAGCCGGTGTGCGCGCACCGCGAGCCCGAGCCAGTTCATGCAAAACACCAGCCGGGACGGGGCGAGCCGCACCTGGGCGAGCGCCAGTCCCTGGCCGACCTCGCCGAGCACGGCGGAATCGGGGACGGCGCAGTCGACGAAGGTGACCTCGCAGTGTCCGCCGGGGGCGCTGGTGTGGTCTAGAGTCGGCATCCGGCGGCCGACCTTCAGGCCCGGGTTGTCCTGGTCGACCAGGAACATCGTCGGTCCGTCGCCGGTGCGGGCCACACAGATGGTGAACGCGGCGCCCTGTGCGCCGGTGGTGAAGTGCTTGGCGCCGTTGATGATCCAGCCGTCGTCGGTCTCCTCGGCCACCGTCTGCAGCATGCCGGGGTCCGAGCCCGCGCCGGGGGCCGGTTCGGTCATCGCGATCGCCGAACGCACCTCGCCGGCGGCCAGCGGCGCGAGGTAGCGCTCCTGTTGCTCGGCGTTGGCTACGTGGGCGAGCAGATGGATGTTGCCGTCGTCGGGTGCCCAGGCGTTCACCGCGATCGGGCCGAGCAGGCTGGCGCCTGCGGCCTCCAGCACCTGGGCCTGGGCGCGGGTGTCGAGGCCGAGCCCGCCGTACTTCGGGTCGGACAGCGGGCCGAAGACGCCCGCCTCCTTGGCCTTCTTCTGCAGGTCGAGGCGCAGCGCGTCGTCCATCACCCGCCCGTCGACGATGACCTCGCGTTCCACCGGAACGACCTGGTCACGAATGAACCGGGTGGTTTGCTCCACCAATTGCCCCACAGTCGTCATGGCGCCAGTTTCGGGGCCGAAGGGCCGTCTGAGTCGGGGCGATAGTCAACGTCGATTGCGCGAATCGACTGCCCGTTCGTCTGGTGCGTGGCCTGGGGATCTCCGAGACGGTGATCGAGACGGCAGCAATCTACTTCTGGCTCGACCAACTCGCGAAAGAAGGCCGAGATGACTGAGTTTCCGGTACGGGTGTCGGCGCGCCGCGACGAGGCCGAGGGCGTGTTCTCGCTCGAGCTGTCCGACGCGGCGGGCGGAGAGTTGCCCGGGTGGACGCCGGGCGCACACATCGATGTTGCTGTGGGCGACGCTGGGGTCCGTCAGTATTCGCTGTGCGGTGCTCCGGCGGAGTCGAGCCGGTGGCGTATCGCGGTGCTGCACGAGCCCGCCGGGCGTGGCGGATCGCAACATCTGCACGGTACCGCGCTGGCGGGTACCGAGCTACGAGTGTCGAAGCCGCGCAACAATTTCGAGCTGGTTGCTCGTGAGAGTTATGTGTTTCTCGCGGGCGGCATCGGGATCACGCCGATCATGCCGATGGTGGCTGCCGCCGAGGCCGCCGGTGCGCGCTGGTCGCTGTACTACGGCGGCCGCACTCGTGCGCACATGGCGTTCGCCGATGATCTCGCCCGCAGGTACCCGGCCGCGCAGTTGTTGCCGCAGGACGAGCACGGCTTGCTGCCGCTCGCCGACATCCTGGCCGCGCACAACGACGCCGCGGTCTACTGCTGCGGGCCCGAACCGCTGCTCGCCGCCGTTGAGGCCGAGGGGGTGCGGCAGGAGATGCCGGTGCATGTGGAGCGGTTCGTGCCGCGGCCGATGGAATTCGCGGCGAACGGGTCCTTCGAGGTCCGATTGGCAAGTAGCGGTCGAACTTTCCGGGTCGGTGCGAAGCAATCCATCGCCGATGTACTGGAGCGGGGAGGGATCAGCATTGTCACCTCTTGCCGCGAAGGCACCTGCGGTACCTGTGAAACCGCTGTTCTCGAGGGCGATATCGACCATCGCGATTCGCTGCTCACCGCGGACGAGCAGGCACGGGGCGACACCATGATGCTGTGCGTTTCGCGGGCGAAGTCGGACGTTCTCGTTCTCGACCTCTGAAACGTCGGCGGACCCCGCGCGGTCCAGGTGACCGGGGTCTTCTGTGTGTTGGGGTGACGATCGACCGGAATCCGTGCTATCGAGGACGGATGAAACCGACGCGGTCGTCGTATGACGTGGGGATTGTGGGTGGTGGTCACAACGGGTTGGTGGCCGCCGCCTATCTGGCGCGGGCCGGGCGGTCGGTGGCCGTGTTGGAGCGGCAGTCGAGTACGGGTGGGGCGGCGGTGTCGGCGCGGGTGTTCGCCGGGGTGGATGCGCGGTTGTCGCGGTACTCGTATCTGGTGAGCTTGTTGCCTCGGCAGATTGTCGACGAGTTGGGCTTGTCGTTCGAGACGCGGCGTCGGCGGATCTCGTCGTATACGCCGGTGGGGGCGGGTGGGTTGTTGGTGGACACCGGGTCCGCGGAGCGCACGCGGGAGAGTTTCGTCCGGTTGACCGGGTCGGATCGGGATTTCGTTGCGTGGCAGCGGTTTTACGCGATGACGGGGCGGCTGGCCGAGCGGGTGTTTCCGACGCTGACCCAGCCATTGCCGTCGCGGACGGAGTTGCGGGACGTCGTCGATGACGAGGCCGCCTGGGCGGCGCTGTTCGAGCGGCCGCTGGGCGAGATCGTCGAGTCGGAATTCGCCGATGACACGGTGCGCGGGGTCGTGCTCACCGACGCGTTGATCGGCACGTTCACGCATGCGCACGATTCGTCGCTGCGGCAGAACCGGTGCTTTCTGTATCACGTGGTCGGTGGCGGCACGGGGGACTGGGATGTGCCGGTGGGCGGTATGGGCGCGCTCACGGATGCGCTCGCCCAGGCGGCGCGTGCCGCGGGTGCGGAGATCGTGACCGACTGCGCGGTGACCGCGATCGAAACCGACGGTAACTCAGCGGAAGTGAGTTACGTGGACGGTGTGGTCGGCGCTGCCCACGTGCTGGTGAATGCCGCGCCGCACGAACTCGCTCGGCTGCTCGGTGAACCGGCGGAGACGAAACCCGAAGGCGCGCAACTGAAGATCAACATGTTGTTGCACCGCCTGCCGCGGCTACGCGACACCTCGGTCGACCCGCGCGAAGCATTCGCCGGGACGTTCCACATCGGCGAATCGTATGTCCAGCTGGACCGAGCATACGGTGAGGCGGCGATCGGCCGGATTCCGTCCGCGCCGCCGTCGGAGATCTACTGCCACACGCTGACCGATCCGTCGATCCTGTCGCCGGAGCTGGCCGCGCGGGGCGCACACACCCTCACCCTGTTCGGATTGCACACACCGGCAAAGCTTTTCGCCAAGGACCCGGCGGGCGTGAAGGCGGAACTGGTGAAAGCGACCATAGCTCAGCTGGATTCGGTGCTCGCCGAGCCGATCAGCGATTGTCTGGCGATGGACGAGAACGGCGAGCCGTGTCTCGAAGCGAAGACCCCGCTCGATCTCGAGCAGGAGGTCGGCTTGCCCGGTGGTCATATCTTCCACCGCGACTTGGCTTTTCCGTACCGACCCGACGACTCGGCAACGGACCCGGCCGCACGCTGGGGCGTTTCGACCGGTCACCGCAATGTGCTGCTCTGCGGCGCGGGCGCAGTTCGAGGCGGCGGTGTCAGCGGCATTCCAGGTCACAATGCCGCCATGGCCGTTCTCGAACTGCGCCCGTAGCGCGTCAGACCTTCGGAGCCAGCATGATCTTCGCGCTGCGTCCCGGGCTTTCGGTGGCGACGGCCGCGTCGGCCGCCGCATCCAGCGGGTAGGTGGCCTCGACGTCGAGCTTGAGCACGCCCTGCGCTGCCGCGGACACCAGCTCGCCGATCAGCCGCCTGCGATCCTCGGCGGAGGTCTCCTCGATTCGCTTGGAACCCCAGAAGCCCTTGACCACGGTCTGTTTGAAGATGAGGTCACCCGGGCTGAGCGTCAACGGCTGACCGGACAGGGCGCCGAACGAGATCAGCTCGCCCTTGGGCGCCAGCAAGGCCATCGCGTCGCTGGCCGCGCGTCCGCCCACTTGATCGACGGCGCGCACGATCGGCGCACCCGACGTCGCGGCGACCGCCGCGTCGCGCCAGCCCTCGGCCTCGGTGTCGAAGACCGGCTGGTAGCCCGCCGCCGTCAGCGCCTCCACCGATTTCGGCCCGCGCACCAGGTTGAGAACATTGACACCGCGTTGCCGCGCAAGCACATTCACCAGTCTGCCGACCGCGCCGTTGGCCGCGTTGATCGCGATCCAGTCGCCCGACGCCACCTCGAGATCCTCCAGCAGCATCAGCGCGCTGAGCGGCATGGCGAGCAGCTGGGCGGCGGTCTCGTCGGACACCGAATCCGGCACCGGCACAACCTGGCCCGCCTTGACGACGAAGTACTCGGCCCACACGTTCTGGGCACCGGAGACGGTAACCCGTTGGCCGACAGTAAGTCCGGTCACGCCGGAGCCGAGCGCGTCGATCCGGCCGACGCCCTCGGTGCCCGGAATGGCGGGCAGCGGCGGCTTGTATCCGTACACGCCGCGAACGATGGCGAGGTCGTGATTGTGGATGGGGGCGAGGATCAGCTCGACCCGCACCTCGTGCTCGCCCGGTTCGGGCAGCGGTCGTTCCGCCGTGGCCAGAACGTCTTTGGGTTCGCCGAAACTCTGGATGACTACCGCACGCATGCTTCGCTCCTTCGTTCAGTCTTCGGCGACAACGACGTTGACGTCGATGTTGCCGCGGGTGGCGTTGGAGTACGGGCACACCTGGTGCGCCTTGTCGGCGAGGGCCTGTGCTTCCTCGCGGGACAGATGGGGGAGTGACACCTCGAGGGCGACCGCCAGGCCGAAGCCGCCTGCGTCGTTCGGGCCGATGCCGACCTTCGCGCCGACCGCGGAATCGTCGATGTTCGCCTTGGCCTGCTTGCCGACCAGGCGCAGCGCCGAATGGAAGCAGGCCGCGTAACCGGCCGCGAACAGCTGCTCGGGGTTGGTGCCTTCGCCGCTGCCGCCCATTTCCTTGGGCGCGGCCAGGTTCACGTCGACCTTGCCGTCGGTGGTGCGGGCGTGTCCGTTGCGGCCGTCGCCGGTCGCCAAGGCCTCAGCGGTGTAGAGGATCTGCATGGCTATTCTCCTTCGTTCGGTGGTGCCGAGAGTGCGCTGGTCAGTCGCCGCAGGGTTGCGCGCAGCGCCAAGAATTCGTCGACGGAAAGACCGCAGGCCGCGGCCATTTCGGCGGGGATGCCGCGGGCCTCGGCCCGCAGGGCGCGGCCGCGTTCGGTGAGCTGTATATCGACGCGACGTTCGTCGGCGGCCGAGCGTTGCCGCTGCACGAGGCCCGCCGCCTCCAGCCGCTTGAGCAGTGGGGACAGCGTGCCGGAGTCCAACGCGAGCGCGTGGCACACCTCGCCGACGCTACGCCCGTCCTGTTCCCACAGGGCGAGCATCACCAGGTACTGCGGGTAGGTCAGCCCGAGCCGTTCCAGTTTCGGCCGGTAGGCCGCAGTCATCGCCCGGGATGCCGCGTACAGCGGGAAGCAGATCTGCTCATCGAGGGTCAGATGATCGGTCATGTCCAATAACGTAGTCCGCAACTATATTGTGCACAACCAATCAAGTGGGTGTTCCCGGTCACAGTCCTGGAGGTCGATGCATGTAGAGTGTCGAAGCCCACCGGGCTGACGAGAAGTGCTTCCGAGCGTTCGACGGAACAAGCGACTCGTGTCCAATTCTGACTCTTCGGTGTTTATGTCCGAATTCACCGACACGGGCCGTTGGGCGCTTGTACAGTCAGCCGCACGTACCACCTCTCGAGGAGCCGCATCATGGTCCGCGAAAGCGATCGGCTGATCCGCACCGATGTACCCCATTCCGCACGAATCTGGAATTACTGGCTCGGTGGTCAGGACTATTACGAAGTCGATCGGATAGCCGGGGAGTCCGGGGTATCGGTGTTTCCCGATATCGGGACGATGGCGCGGCAATCGCGCAAGTTCCTCATACGCGCGGTGCGCTACCTCGCGGAGGAGGCGGGCATCCGGCAGTTCCTCGACGTAGGCACCGGTTTGCCGACCATGCAGAACACGCACGAGGTCGCGCAGGGTGTTGCGCCAGAATCCAAGATCGTTTATGTGGACAACGATCCGCTCGTTCTCGCGCACGCTCGCGCGTTGCTGGTCAATACCACCGATGAGGGCGTCACCGCGCTAATCGAAGCGGATTTCCACGATACCGATCAGGTGGTCACCGAAGCGCGCAACATTTTGAACTTCAACAAGCCGATCGCCGTAATGTTCATGGGTGTGCTCGGCCACGCGCGCACTTGGGACGACGTACTGCGGATCACCGGCTCCTTGCAGGAAGCAATTCCGTCCGGAAGTTACTTTGCGATGTACGAAGGCACCAACGAAGACGCTCGGTTGGTTCGCCTATCGGATTACTACTCGAAAACCGGCGCCGTTCCGTACTACGTGCGAAGTGTCGATCAGGTCCGCGAAGTCTTCAAGAATCTCGACCTCGTCCCGCCCGGCATCGTTCCGGTGAATCAATGGCGTGCCGAGTCCGAAGCCACCAGCGAGCTGCCGTCGGCGGCGTGGGGTGGCATCGGTCGCAAGCTCTAGGTGGCGCGGCCGCCGATGCGCTGCGTGAGGCTGTCGGCGGTAGTGCGCACCCGGCCTGCCAGGGGTGTCCAGTCGGCGGGGCAGGGGGAGGCCTCGCAGTGGTGGCGCAGCGTGACGCTGATGGCCGCGATCGGGCGTTGGTTGTGATCGAAGACGGGATACGCGACCGAGGCGAAGCCCGGTGTCACGTGCCCGTCCTCGCAGGCCCACCCGCGGCTGCGCTCGGTGGCAAGGATGGTGCGCAGCGAGGCGAGCGAGTTGGGACCGCGTTCGGTGCGGCGCACGAACGAGGACGCGGACGGGAACAGCGCGCGGATCTGCGCCGCCGGAAGATAGGCGAGGATCGCGCGGCCGCAGGCGGTCAGGTGCGCGGGCAGCCGCACGCCGACGCCGGTGACCAGGGTTTCCGGGCGCGACGGACGCTCCTTGATGAGGTACAGCAACTCGTTGCCGTGCAGCACGCCGAGGTGCGCGTTGTGCCCGACCTGTTCCACCAACTCGCGCAGCAAGGGCCCGGCCAGCCGTTCGAGCGGATCGTGGCGCAGATAGGCGGAACCGAGCTCGAACGCGGCGATGCCGAGCCCATAGCGGCGCTCGCTGGGCAGGCGGGTGACGAAACGAGCCGCCTCCAACTCGCCGAGCAGGTGATAGGTGGTGGAGCGGGGCAGGCCGAGCTCGCGCGCGATAGTCGAGGCGGAGATGGGCCCGGCTCGGCCCGCGAGTAGCTGCAACACCGCAAGGCCACGGCGCAACGCCGGGACGTCGCTGCTCGTTCCCATGCCATCTCCTCGGCAAGTCTTGGATATCAGACACTATCGGACCGTCCGTCATTCTCCACTGCCCGCCGCGACGGTGGAATGGACCCCATGCCCGAAACTGCACAGCTACCCACCGTGGCACTCGACGGACCGTTGACCGGGGAACAGGTCGTCGCGGTCGCGCGGCTCGGCGCCAAGGTCCATTTGAGCGAGGCCACGGAGGACCGGCTGGCGCTGGCCCGGGCGCACGTCGACGCGCTGGCCGCGGGGACGGTGCCGACCTACGGCGTGTCCACCGGCTTCGGCGCGCTGGCCACCCGCCACATCCCGCAGGAGAGCCGGGTCGCGCTGCAGCGCTCGCTGATCCGCTCGCACGCGGCGGGCGCGGGCCGCCCGGTCGAGCGGGAGGTGGTGCGCGCGCTGATGGTGCTGCGGCTGCGCACCCTGGCGACCGGCCACACCGGGATCCGGCCGGAGACGGCGGCCACGCTGGCCGCGCTGATCAATGCCGACATCACCCCGATCGTGCACGAATACGGCTCGCTCGGATGTTCCGGCGATCTCGCGCCACTGGCCGCGGTGGCGCTGGCATTGATGGGCGAGGGCGAGGTGTCCGATGCCGCCGGAAACGTGACCGACGCGGCAACGGCGTTGAGCGCCAACGGCATCAAGCCCGTCGTGCTGGCCGAGAAGGAAGGCCTGGCGCTGACCAACGGCACCGACGGCATGCTCGGCATGCTGATGCTCGCGCTGGCCGACCTGAACATGCTGCTCGACGTCGCCGACATCACCGCGGCCATGAGTGTGGAGGCGCTGCTCGGCACCGACCGGGTGTTCGCCGCCGACCTGCAGGCGTTGCGCCCGCACCCGGGCCAGGCCCGCTCGGCGGCGCGGATCAGTGCCGCCCTGGCGGATTCGGAGATCGTCGCGAGTCACCGTGGGCCGGACTGCAATCGGGTGCAGGACGCCTACTCGCTGCGGTGCGCGCCGCAGGTGCACGGCGCCGCACGGGACACCGTGACGCACGCCGAACTGGTCGCCGGTCGCGAATTGGCCGCTGCCGTCGACAATCCCGTGGTGCTCGCCGACGGTCGGCTGGAATCCAACGGCAACTTCCACGGCGCGCCCGTCGCCTACGTGCTCGACTTCCTCGCCATCCCGGTGGCCGATGTGGCGAGCATGGCCGAGCGTCGCACCGACCGGATGCTCGATGTCGCACGGTCGCACGGTCTTCCTGCCTTCCTGGCGGGTGATCCCGGCGTCGACTCCGGCCACATGATCGCCCAGTACACCCAGGCCGCCGTGGTGAGCGAGCTCAAGCGCCTGGCGGTGCCCGCGTCGGTGGACTCGATCCCGAGCAGCGCGATGCAGGAGGACCACGTCTCGATGGGCTGGTCCGCCGCCCGCAAACTGCGCACCGCGGTGGACGGGTTGAGCACCGTGCTGGCTGTCGAATACCTCACGGCGGCAAGGGCACTGGACTTCCGTGCGCCCTTGCGTCCGGCGCCCGCCACCGCGGCCGCACTCGAGCTGCTGCGCACGAAGGTCGAGGGCCCCGGCTCCGACCGTCATCTCGCGCCCGAGATCGCCGCGGCCGAGGCGCTGGTCCGTTCCGGCGAGCTCGCCCGCACGGTCGCCCCGCACCTCGCTGCCGCGAACGGGTCGTGACACCGAGGCTTTACGAACTTTGCCGCGGCCAAGTCTCGCTTGCGGCAGGAATTCACTGGAGGTTGGTTCTATGAGTCGGATCGTTCGGGCGGCGCGGGGGACGCAGCTGACTGCCAAGAATTGGCAGACCGAGGCGGCTATGCGGATGCTGCACAACAACCTTGATCCGGAAGTGGCCGAGCGGCCGCAGGATCTGGTGGTGTACGGCGGCACCGGCAAGGCGGCCCGGAACTGGGCCAGCTTCGACGCGATCACCCGGTCGCTGACGACGCTGGAGACCGACGAGACGCTGCTGGTGCAGTCGGGCAAGCCGGTCGGTGTGTTCCGCACGCACGAATGGGCGCCGCGGGTACTGATCGCCAACTCGAATCTCGTTGGCGACTGGGCCAATTGGCCGGAGTTCCGCAGGCTCGAATCGCTGGGGCTGACCATGTATGGGCAGATGACCGCGGGCTCCTGGATCTACATCGGCACGCAGGGCATCCTCCAGGGCACCTACGAGACGTTCGCGGCGGTGGCGGACAAGCGATTCGGCGGAACCCTCGCCGGAACCCTCACGCTCACCGCGGGTCTCGGCGGGATGGGTGGCGCGCAACCGCTGGCGGTCACCATGAACGACGGCGTCGCGCTGGTGATCGAATGCGACCCGGCCCGCGCACAGCGGCGGGTGCAGGAACGCTACCTCGACGAGATCGCGACCGACCTCGATGACGCGGTGATGCGGGTGACGAACGCGCGCAGGCAGCGAAAGGCGTTGTCCGTCGGCCTGATCGGCAATGCCGCCGAGGTGCTGCCGCAGCTGCTCGCGCTCGGTCTCGATCCGGAGATCGTCACCGACCAGACCTCCGCGCACGACCCGCTGGCCTACCTGCCGCGCGGCATCGCCGTCGAGGACTGGGCCGAGTACGCGGCGAAGAAGCCGGACGAGTTCACCGATCGGGCGCGCGAATCGATGGCCGAGCACGTCGGGGCCATGCTCGGCTTCCTGGACAAGGGCGCCGAGGTCTTCGACTACGGCAACTCGCTGCGCGGCGAGGCCGTCCTGGGCGGCTGCGAACGCGCCTTCGACTTCCCCGGCTTCGTGCCCGCCTACATCCGCCCGCTGTTCTGCGAGGGCAAGGGCCCGTTCCGCTGGGCGGCGCTGTCCGGTGACCCGAAGGACATCGCGGCCACCGACCGCGCCATCGTCGACCTGTTCCCGGAGAACGAATCGTTGCGCCGCTGGATCAGGATGGCCAGCGAACGCGTTGCCTTCCAAGGACTTCCGGCCCGCATCTGCTGGCTCGGCTACGGCGAGCGGCACCTTGCCGGTCTGCGCTTCAACGAGATGGTGGCCAGCGGCGAGCTGTCCGCGCCGGTGGTGATCGGCCGCGATCACCTCGACTCCGGCAGTGTCGCCTCCCCGTACCGCGAGACCGAGTCGATGGCCGACGGCTCCGATGCCATCGCGGACTGGCCGCTGCTCAACGCGTTGCTGAACACCGCATCCGGTGCGACGTGGGTGTCCATCCATCACGGTGGTGGCGTCGGCATGGGCCGGTCCATTCACGCCGGACAGGTGTGCGTCGCCGACGGCACGCCACTGGCCGCGCAGAAGCTCGAGCGCGTGCTCACCAATGACCCCGGCACCGGCGTGATGCGGCACGTGGACGCGGGCTACGACCGTGCCAGCGAGGTGGCCGCGGAGCGTGGTGTGCGGATTCCCATGCACGAGGCGCCGTGAACCAAATCCCAGAGCACAGCAGGAGCGAAGCGGTGGGCGTTAACCAGTTGATGGCCGAGATCGCCGGCGTCGGAAGGGATGCCCGGCGCGGCGGCTACTCGCGTCACGTGTACGACTACGCCGACTTCGAGCTGCGGGACTGGTTCATCGACCAGGCGCTGGACAGCGGGCTGGACGTGAACACGGACCGCAACGGCAACATCTGGGCTTGGTGGGGAAGTCCAGGGACCGGCGCGGTCGTCACCGGCAGTCACCTCGACTCGGTGCCCGGTGGTGGCGCGTACGACGGTCCGCTGGGCGTGGCCAGCGCGCTCGCGGCGGTGGAGATCTTGCGGGGCAAGGGTTTCGCGCCGGTCAAGCCGCTCGCGTTGCTGGTGTTCGCGGAGGAGGAGGGCGGCCGGTTCGGTGTGCCGTGCCTGGGCTCCCGACTGCTCACCGGCGCCATCGACGCCGATCGGGCCCGGGGTCTGCGGGACTCCGAGGGCATCACGCTCGCCGAGGCGGCGGTGAAGGCCGGGCATGATCCGAAGCGTTTCGGCGCCGATCCCGAATCCCTCGCCCAGATCGGCTGTTTCGTGGAGCTGCACGTGGAGCAGGGGCGCGGGCTGATCGAGCTGGACAGTCCGATCGCCACCGGAAGCAGCATCATCGCGCACGGGCGGTACCGATTCTCCTTCTCCGGCCAGGGAAATCACGCGGGCGCCACCCGTCTCGTCGACCGGCACGATCCGATGCTCCCGGCCGCGACGGTCGTGGCCGCCGCGCGCCGGGCCGCCGCGGCGATGTCCGACGCGCGGGCCACGGTCGGCAGGCTGGTGCCCAATCCCGGTGGCACGAATGTCATTGCGTCCAGCGTCGATCTGTGGCTCGATGCCCGTGCGGCCGGTGACGGCCGCACCGCGGCGCTGGTCGAGGACATCACCGAAGCGGCGCGGGCCGCCGCCGAGGCCGAGGGGTGCGAGCTCACGGTCACCGAGGAGTCCTATTCGGACGACGTCGTTTTCGACGAGACCCTCCGCAACCGGATGGACAAGGTGCTCGGCGGTGTACCTGCGCTGCCCACCGGCGCCGGGCACGACGCGGGCGTCCTCGCCGCGCACGTCCCCTCCGGAATGCTGTACGTGCGCAACCCGACCGGGATCAGCCACGCCCCCGAGGAATACGCCGAGCCCGCCGACATCGACAGCGGCGCACAGGGTCTCGCGCGGGTGCTCGAGGAACTGGCCGGATGACCGTCTACTGGGCCGAATACGCCTGGCTGCCGGACGGGCTGGCCGAGGCGGTGACGATCGAGGTGAACGGCGCGACGATCCAGTCGGTGGCTCGCGATACCGATCGAACCGGCACGGCGCTGCCGGGATTGACGATCCCCGGTTTCGCCAACGCGCACTCACACGCCTTCCATCGCGCGCTGCGTGGGCGCACGCAGCACGATCAAGGCACGTTCTGGACCTGGCGCGAACGCATGTATGCCGTTGCCGCCCAACTCGATCCCGACTCCTACTATCGGCTTGCGCGCGGGGTGTACGCCGAGATGGTGTTGGCGGGATATACCAGCGTCGGCGAGTTCCACTATCTGCATCACGCTCCCGGTGGTGCTCGATACTCGGATCCGAACGCGATGAGCGCGGCACTCGCGGCGGCCGCCGACGACGCGGGAATCCGGCTCACCCTGCTCGATACGTGTTATCTGGCAGGCGGATTCGGGGTTGAGCTGGGGGAGCATCAACTCCGCTTCAGTGACGGCAGTGTAGACGCGTGGGCGGAACGTGCAGCCGCGTTCGCGCCGAAGCCGGAACTGGTGCGTACCGGTGTCGCCGCCCATTCGGTGCGCGCGGTGCCTGCGGCGGCGCTCTCCGTGGTCGCCGACGCGGCCGCCGGTCGGCCGGTGCACGTCCACCTGTCCGAGCAGCCGTCGGAGAACGCCGATTGCCTTGCCGCACACGGCCGTACGCCGACCGCATTGCTGGCGGAGGCGGGCCTGCTCGGGCCGCAGACGGTCGCGGTGCACGCGACCCACCTCACGAGTGCTGATATCGGCCTGCTCGCCGACAGCGGCACCCGCGCCTG
Organism: Nocardia sp. CA-128927; assembly: GCF_050955855.1. NCBI lineage: Bacteria > Bacillati > Actinomycetota > Actinomycetes > Mycobacteriales > Nocardiaceae > Nocardia > Nocardia sp. CA-128927. Next base: position 4,520,063 of record NZ_CP192087.1, read on the forward strand.
CTTCTGCCCCACCACCGAACGCGACCTGGGCGACGGTATCGGCCCGGCCCGAGCGCTGTCCGACGCCGGAGTCGGTCTGTGCCTCGGTACCGACAGTCACGCGGTGATCGACGCCTTCGAGGAGTGGCGCGCGCTCGAACTGGACGAGCGGCTCGCGAGCCGGGCCCGCGGCCGATTCAGCCCGGCCGAGCTCTACCGCGCCGCAACCGATCACGCGTCCATCGGCTGGCCCGAGGCGGGTCGGATCGCCCCGAACGCCGCAGCCGACCTGGTCACCATCGATCTCGACTCGATCCGCACGGCGGGCGCGGCGCCCGCCGCCGCGCTGTTCGCCGCGACCGCGAGCGATATCCGCTCGGTGCTCGTCGCGGGTCGTCAGATCGTGTCCGAACACCGCCACCTGCGAGTGGAACATCCGGAAACCGTGTTGCGCGAGGAAATCGAGGCATTGTGTCGACCCTGATCACCGGCATCGGCGAACTGACCACCAACACCGAGAGCGGCCCGCTGCGCGACGCCGCGGTGGTCCTCGACGGCGAGCAGTTCGCCTGGGTCGGTCCGGCGAACGCCGCGCCTGCAGCCGACGATCGGATCGAACTCGGCGGCCGGGCCGCGCTGCCCGGCTGGGTCGACAGCCACACCCATCTCGTCTTCGCCGGTGACCGCACCGCCGAGTTCGAGGCCAGGATGGCGGGACGGCCGTACCGGGCAGGCGGCATCGCCACCACCGTCGCCGCCACCCGGGCCGCGTCGGACGACGAGCTGTCGGTCAATCTGGCCCGGCATATCGCCGAGGCGCGACGGCAGGGCACCACGTGTCTGGAAACGAAGACCGGGTACGGGCTCAACGTCGCCGACGAACTCCGCTCGGCCAGGCTCGCCGCGGCGGCCGTCGACGAGGTGACCTTTCTCGGCGCTCATCTGGTTCCGTCCGACATGGACGCTGATGAGTACGTCGATCTGGTGTGCGGCGAGATGCTCGACATCGTCGCGCCCTACGTGCGGTGGGCCGATGTCTTCTGCGAGACAGGCGCTTTCGATCAGGATCAGTCGGATCGGGTGTTGCGCGCCGCGGAGAAGCACGGGCTCGGTTTGCGGGTGCACGGCAATCAGCTGGGCGAAGGCCCGGGCGTGCAACTGGCGGTGCGCCACGGTGCGGCAAGCGTCGACCACTGCACCTACCTGACCGACGCCGACATCGAGGCCCTCGCGTCCTCCGACACCGTCGCGACCGTGCTGCCCGCCTGCGACCTGTCCACCCGGCAGCGCCTCGCACCGGCCCGCGCGCTGCTGGACGCGGGTGCCACCGTCGCGTTGGCCACCAACGCCAACCCTGGCAGTTCGTACACCACCTCGATGGCCTTCTGCGTCGCCACCGCCGTACTGCAGATGGGACTTTCGGTGGCCGAGGCCGTGCACGCCGCGACCGCGGGCGGTGCGCGAGCGCTGCGCCGCGACGACGTCGGTGTCGTGCGTGTGGGCGCTCGCGCGGATCTACAGGTGCTGGACGCACCGTCGGTCACCCACCTGGCTTACCGTCCAGGAGTGCCGCTGACCTACGCGGTGTGGCGGCTCGGCCGACCGGTCCGCGTGCCGATGTTCGACTGACCGCTCACCGCGCCGGGAAACGCAGGACGCGATCGTCATTCGGTTGCGGGTTGCCTCGGCCGTCGGTGTTGGACGTGGTGAGCCACAGCGCGCCGTCCGGTGCGGCTACGACCGTGCGTAACCGACCGTAGCTGTCCCGCAGGACATCTCGCGCCTGACCGGCCGTGCCGTCCCGCAGCGGCACGGTCCACAGCCGTTTGCCTTGCAATGCAGCGACATACAACGTGTCACCGGCGATCGCGATGCCCGACGGGGAGGCCTCCGAGGTCGTCCAGGTGATCAACGGTTCGGTGAACCCGCGATCGGCGCCGCCCACTCCTTCGACCGTCGGCCAGCCGTAGTTGTGCCCCGACTCGATCCGATTGATCTCGTCGAATCGGTTCTGCCCGAACTCCGCCGCGAAGAGCCGTCCGGCGCGATCCCAGGCCAGCCCTTGCACATTGCGATGCCCGAGGCTGTACATCGGCGATCCCGGTGTCGGATTGTCCTGCGCCGGTCGGCCTTCCGGCGTCAGCCGCAGAATCTTCCCATTCGGGCTGGCCGGATCCTGCGACCGATCGCTCTGTCCCGCGTCACCGGTACCGACGTACAGCATTCCGTCCGGCCCGAACGCGATCCGGCCGCCATTGTGATTGGCCGCCTTGGCAATCCCCTGGAACAGCACCTCCGGCGGTCCGTCCAGCCGGAATCGCACGATCCGATTATCGGCTTCGGCGGTGAAGTAGGCGTAGACGTAATGGTTTTCGGCATACTGCGGCGACAACGCCAAACCGAGCAGACCGCCTTCGCCGCGCGCGACGACACCGGGCACCTGATAGACCTGCTCCGGTGGGTGACCCGGCCCGATTCGCAGAATGCGCCCGCTGTTCCGTTCCGCCACCAATGCGTTGCCGTCGGGCAGGAAGGCCAAACCCCACGGCACCTCGATCCCGCGCGCGATCTCCTCGGCCGCCCCGAGGTCGGGCGCGCCCTCGGGTTTGCTCGGCGCGGTGCTGCGCACCGTCTCGGGGGAGGGGCCGGGTCGGTCGCTTTCACACGCCGAGATCGCGCCGACGGCCAGTATTACGGTGATCGCGACGCCCACAATGCGACGACGCGCTGACCTGACTTTCGGATAACTCACGCGGGCACCTCCGACGAGATCTGTGTGTGCGCGGCGCGCGGGATGAAGCCACATCGGTTGGCTGCGCACCACGGGCGGTAGCCTGACCCAGTCTTGTCCCCGAACCACGCTGAGGTCATGGAACTTCGTCAACTGAGGTATTTCGTCGCGGTGGCCGAGGAGCTACATTTCGGCCGGGCGGCGGAACGACTGATGATTGTGCAATCGTCGGTCAGCCAGCAGCTCGGCCGACTCGAACGCGAGCTCGGCGTCGTGCTGCTGGAACGCTCGCCTCGTAGCGTCCGGCTCACCGAAGCCGGGGTGGCGTTCCTGCCTGCCGCCAAGAAGGTCCTAGCAGCCGAGAAGCGCGCCAGGACCAGCGTCGCCGACTTCCTGACCACGCCGACCGTCTTGCGGATCGGGACCAGCCGCGGCATGGGTGAGCGGCTGGAGCGGCTGCTCGTCGCGTTGAAGTACCGCGCGCCCGGGGTGAAGGTGGAACTGACGTCGGCGGCGCTCGGGCAGCGGCTGCGGAAGGTGTCGGAGCACGAGTGGGACGCGGCGTTCCTGCGCGGCGAGGTGGCCGCGCCGGAGGGCGTGCAGCAGATTCCGGTGTGGTACGACGAACTGGTCGTCGCCCTGCCTGCCGATCACCCCTCGGCCGCCGAGCGGTGTGTCGATCTCGCTCAGCTCGCCGAGCTGCCGCTCTATCTGACAAACCGGCAGAACAACGCTTTGCTCGATGATCTTGTGCTGACCGCGTGCAGCAAAGCGGGATTCGAGCCGGTGTTCGGTCCCGAGCAAGTTTCGATCCAAGACACCCTCGCCGCACTCGGTGCCGGTGCCGCCGGATGGACTGTCCTCTACGCGCCGCACGCACGACTCTTACACAGCAGCCGGGTGGCCTTCTTGCCTGTGTGCACGCCGGGTGTGCTCGCGCTGCCCACGGTGCTCGCCGTGCGCACCAATGCCATGGAGCGGTTGCACCCGCTGCTGGAGGCCTGCCGGGACGTCGCGCTCGGCGATCAAATTCTGTAATCGGCCTTGTGCCTGTCGCTGGTCTTGCGTTACCTTACAAGTGAACGAAACGGTACCGTTCACTTGGAGGGATTGTGATCAGGGGTGCGGAACGCGAGCAGGCGATACTCTCCGCCACGTATCAGCTGCTGGGCGAAATCGGTTATGCGGCAATGACAATGGACGCCGTCGCGGCACGAGCGCAGGCGAGCAAGGCGACCATCTATCGGCGGTGGCCGGGCAAGCCCGCGCTGGTGAAGGCCGCGATGGACGCGCACGACGCGGAGTACGTCGCGGACATCCCCGACACCGGGACCACACGCGGCGATCTGATCGCGGCGCTGCTCGCGCTCACCGCGCAGGTCGACGACCACTACGTGACCATGATGACCGGCGTGATGCACGCGATGCGGGTGGACACCGAACTCGCGGACGCGCTGTGCGAACACGTGGCGGACGAGGACCTCGGCCCGTTCCGCACCATCGTGGACCGTGCCATCGCCCGCGGCGAACTGCCCGAAGGCACCGAAACCGAACTGGCACACCAGGTCTCCGAGGGGCAGATCATGCGCCGGATGTTTCTTGGCGAGCCGCTCGACCGGGCGTTCCTCGCCGACCTGGTGGACGAGCTGCTGCTGCCGATCCTCACCCGCTCTTTTGCTACGAAAGAAGACAGATCATGACAACAGAACTGCCGGTGCTGATCGTGGGCGCCGGACCGACCGGGCTGACGCTGGGCTGCGAACTGGCTCGGCGCGGGATCGACTGTCTGGTGGTGGACAAGGCCGCGCAGCTCTTCATCGGTTCGCGCGGAAAGGGTTTGCAGCCAAGGACTCTGGAGGTCATCGACGATCTCGGCTTGATCGATGCGGTGGTTGCCAACGGTGCGCCGTTCCCGTCGTTCCGCATGTATGCGGACACTCAGGTGAAGTGGACGCGAACGGTGCAGGAGATGCTGGGCATCGCGCCGCTCGGACGCGGCGATGGCGTGCCCTATCCGAACACGTGGATCCTGCCGCAGTGGCGTACCGACGAGCTGCTCCGGGACCGACTGCTCGAACTCGGCGGGCGCCTCGAATTGCGCACGGAGCTGGTCGATTTCGTTCAGGACGACACCGGGGTCACGGCGACACTGCGTCGCAACGGTGAGCTCGAGCAGGTGCGTTCGCGGTATCTGGTCGGCACGGACGGCGGTGGCAGTGTCGTGCGCAAGACGCTCGGCGTCGGCTTCGAGGGCGAAACCTTCGAGACCGAGCGGACGTTGATCGGTGATGTCAAAGCTGAGGGCCTGTCTGGCACCTACTGCCACATGCTGACGACCGGCGATGTGCAGGAACGCTTTTCGCTGTGGTCCATGCCCGGGACCGACTACTACCAGTTCATTGCCAACATGACTGCGGACGACGTGCCTGAGCTGACCCTGGAAGCCGTGCAGAAGATCCTCGACGAACGGTCCGGCCGTTCGGATATCCGGTTGTTCGATCTGAATTGGATCTCGGTGTATCGGGTGAATGCTCGTATGGTGGACCGTTTTCGGGTCGACCGGGTGTTCCTGGCGGGCGACGCGGCGCACGTGCATTCCTCGTCCGGTGGGCAGGGGCTGAACACCAGCGTGCAGGATGCCTACAACCTCGGCTGGAAGTTGGCGGCCGTGCTGTCGGGCGCCCCGGACAGGTTGCTGGATACCTATGAGGCCGAGCGGTTTCCGATCGCGGCGCGGGTCCTCGACGTGACGACGCGCTCGCATCGCCGCGACTTTCGAGATGCGGAGCCCGGGCAGGAGAGTCTGGATATCTTCCAGCTGAAGGTCAACTATCGTGGCGGACCACTGGCCGTGGATGCGCGCGAGACGCCAGGCGCGGTGCGTGCGGGCGACCGTGCGCCCGACGCGCAGTGCGGTGATTCTCGTCTGTTCGACCTGTTCCGCGGTACTCATTTCACGGTGCTCGGGTTCGGCACCGATACTGCCGCAGCCGTTGCCGAAGTCGTTCGCGGACACGGTGATCGGGTCCGCGCGCAAGTTCTCGAACCCGGCGAGGCCGACCCGTCAACTGTCGGTCCAGCCTTCCGCAATTACGACATCGACCCGTCAGCTCCGGGCACGCTGGTTCTGGTCCGCCCGGACGGCTACATCGGTGTCATCGCCACGGACCCCGCGCCGATCCAGGACTTCCTAGCCGCCTGGTGATGTTCGGTCAGCCGAGATGTGTTCCGTACCAATCGAGTACCCGACGCCAGGCCTCGGTGGCGGCCTCCGGCGCGTAGCGCGGTCCGGTGTCGTTGAAGAACGCGTGATCGGCATTCGGCGCGACCCACATCTCGTGCGGATTGCCCGCGCGACCGAGCGCGGCCTCGGCGGCCGGGCGGGTGGCGTCCACGCGCGCGTCCGCCGCCGCGTAGATCCCCAGCACAGCGGCCTTGGAAGCGGAAAGGTCGCCGTTTTCGGGGAAGGGCCCGTAGAACGGCGTGGCCGCGGCGAGGGGAGGCGGCCCGGAGGCGAGCAACAACCAGACCAGGCCGCCGCCGAAGCAGAACCCGGTCGCGCCGAGCTTCTTGCCGGGGACTCGCTTGCCGAGCTCGTCGAGGCCCGCGCGCAGGTCAGCGTTGAACTGCTCCTGCGGGGTCTTGCTGAGCTCGGCGGTGGCCTGCGCCGGATCGGTGAAGGCCGCGGTGCCGCCCTTCTCGGAAAGCAGATCGACGGCGAGGGCCGAGTAGCCGGCTCCGGCGAATCGTCCTGTCACCGAACGGATGTGGTCGGTGAGGCCCTTGTTCTCGTGGATGACGAGCACGCCACCACGGGGCTGCGCCGCGGCGGCCCAGGCGCCCTGCAATTCGCGATTGTCGGGACCCGCGAAGGTAATCGGCGTTGTCGGCACCGCAGTGCCCGAGCCGGGTGGTGTGGATGGTGTTGCGGCCGAGGGCGGTTGCGAGGTCGCGGGTTGCGCGTTGTCCTCGCTGGCGCAGGCTGCGAGCAACGCGGCGGCCGCCGGGATACCGAACCCGAGCAGGCTCAGGCGGCGTAGCGCCTCACGGCGATTCAGCAGGCCGTCGGCATGATCGACGGCGATTTCTTCCGCGATATAGCGCTGCAGCGGCGTCATGCCCCCCAAGGTAGGCCCCGATGTCACGATCCGCGTGGCTTTCCGGCAACAGTTGGATCAGGCTTCACCTGCGAGCAGTCCGGTGGTGAGGATGTTCAGCAGTTCGGTGCAGGTGCTGGTGAAGTCGATGCGGGCGGCGGCCAGGTCGGGATGTTGCTCGTAGGCGGCGAGCATGGCCGCGGAGGGCTGGCTGTGTGTCCACAGCGCACCGGCGGTGAGCAGTGTCGCGACACAGAACTTCCGCGCGCGTTCCGCGCCGAACTCGGGGATCAGTCCGGCGACCAGGTCGGCGAACTCGCCCGTCGTGGCGATCGCGGCGCGTTTGAATCGGGTGGCGACGTCGGGGGAGATGTTGCGCTCCAGCACGGCCGCCTGGGAGCTGAACAGATCGCAGAGCACGGGGTTCTGCGCGAGTGACGTGACGATGGCGCGGATCAGGCGGTCGCGGCGGGTCGGCAGATCACCCGAGGTGTCCGAGAGCTCGGGTGTCAGCGCGACCAGCCACTCCCGGTAGGACACATCGAGCAATTCGAGTAGCACGGCCTCGCGAGAATCGAAGTAGCGCAACACATTCGACTTCGCCAACCCGACGCGTCGGGCGAGCTCGTTCAAGCCCACCTCGGCCACCGGCATCTGCGCCAGCATCGTCGCCGCCGTGTCGAGGATGGCGTGTCTGCGCAGCTCCCGTTGCTCTTCACTGCGTGCGCGTTGGAATCCGACCATGCCACCAGTATTTCAGACCGGCGGTCTCTTGACTACAGACCGGTGGTCCGTTAGCGTTGGATCTATCAACAGACCAACGGTCTCTTAAATCTCGGTAGGAGCTCGCGATGTATGAAGTACCTGATCAGACCGGCAAAACGGTAGTCATCACCGGTACGAACAGCGGCACCGGAAAGGAAGCGGCCGCGCGGTTGGCGGGTGCGGGCGCGCACGTGATCATGGCGGTGCGTACACCAGCCAAAGGCGAGCAGGCGAAGGCCGAGATCCTCGGTCGGCACCCGGGCGCGTCGCTCGAGGTGCGGCGCATCGATCTCGCCGATCTCGCCTCGGTCCGCGAATTCGCCGCGGGGCTGAGCGCCGAAGACCGGGCGCTGGATGTGCTGATCAACAACGCGGGCGTGATGGCGCCGCCGACCAGGAACGCCATCGCCGACGGGTTCGAGCTGCAATTCGGCAGTAACTTCCTCGGCCCGTTCGCGCTGACCATGCTGCTGCTTCCGCTGTTGCGCCGCACCGAGCGGCCTCGGGTCGCGACGATGAGCAGCGGCACCGCGATGTACGGGCGGATCCGGTTCGACGATCTGCAGTGGGAACGCCGCTACAGCCCGAACATGTCCTACGCGCAGTCGAAGCTGGCTGACCTCATGCTGACGATGCGGCTGGCCGAGATTGCCGAGGAGCGCGGCTGGAATCTGCTGAGCACTGGAGCTCATCCCGGCTACACCGTCACCAACCTGCAGACCGCGGGGGCGAGCCTCGGTGGCGAACGGCCGAAGCGGACGTTGCTCACCAGCCTGGACTTCCTGCCGAAGCAGCAGGTGGATCAGGGAGCCGAGCCGATTCTCTTCGCCGCGGTCGATCCGGCGGCGCGCAACGGCGAATACTACGGTCCCAGTGGACGATTCGGCCTCGTCGGCCCGACCGGTGTCGCATCGGTGCCGCGCCGGGCGCGGGACAAGGAGACCGCTCGGCGACTGTGGGACGAAGCTGAACGACTGACCGGAACCCTGTTGCCCGCCTGATTCTTAAATCAAACTGCGCGGTATCTATGGTGCCCGATTTGCGCAAATACGCTACCGCGCAACCGGATCGGTTCGCCGCTACTACCCGTGCGACAAACCGACCGGGCCGTACCTCCCCGTGATTTGCGAACAGATTGCTATGTTGTCACTCCAATACTGCGGAACCCAATCAACGTGCGGCACATCGGTCGAGGAGCAGGATGCTTTCGGGGCAGCAAGTGGCACAACGGTTTGTCAGTGCGGCTCGATTGGCGACGGTGCTATCGATGGTTGTGGTTGGCGGCGGGTTTGCGGTGGGATCGGCGGCGGGTCAGCCGGGCGAGGCCACGCACAGCGATCAGTGGACGGCGCTGCACGACGGGCCGCAGCCGTACACCGATGTACACATCGACTGGGATGTGCCGATCCGGATGAGCGACGGGGTCGTGCTGAAGGCGAACGTGTACCGGCCGGTGGACGCGGCGGGGACGGTGGAGCAGCGTCCGCTGCCGACCATCGTGAATCTCACGCCGTACACCAAACTGCTGTCCAACCTGGTCGATTCGGCGCTGGCGACGCCGGGATTGCAGCCGATGGTGATGGATCTGCTGCGCCGGATGAACCTATCGGGGACGCCGATCAGCGGCTTCGGCGATCTGCTGCACGCGCTCGATGGCGGCACTGTGCAGACCGTGCTCGGCATCGACCGCAGCTTGATTCGCAGCGGATACACCCTGGTGGTCGCGGATGTGCGCGGCACGGGGTTCTCCCAGGGCACGTGGGACACGCTCGGCGCTCGTGAACAACTGGACACCCGGGAAGTGATCGAGTGGGCCGCGGCGCAGCGGTGGTCCACCGGCAAGGTCGGCATGAGCGGCGGCTCCTATGCGGGCATCACGCAGCTGCGCGCGGCCGAAAACGCCCCCGCTGCACTGAAAGCCATCTTTCCGGTGGAACCGGGTAGTGACCTGATGCGCGATGTCGTCGCGCCGGGCGGCGGCATCGGCACCACCTTCCTGCCGCTCTGGCTCAGCAATGTGAACCAGACGAAGCTGGTCCCCGACGTGCGGTCGATGCTGAACGGGACGTTCGACTGGCGGTGGTTGAACGACCGCATGGCCGACCCGTCCACCAACTATGACTTGCTGACCCAGGCGCTGCTCACCCCAACGCTGGATCAGGTTCCGCAGACGCTGGCGGCAGCGCTGGATCATGAAAGTGACTTCCGGCAGGCCATTCTGGGGCATCCGGAGCGAATCACGGTGCCCACGTTCGTCTATGGCGGCTGGCATGACATCTTTGCCAACAGCGCGACCACGCTGTTCAACGCGATCCCGTTGCCCGCGAACAAGAAACAGCTGCTGGTCGGCGACACGTATCACGCGAATCCCGGCGCGGGCACGGGCGGGCCCGGTGGTCCGGCGCGGCTGGAGGTGTTGCAGCGGGTTTGGTTCGACAAGTGGCTCAAGGACATCGACCATGGCGTCGGCGAGTTCGGGCCGGTGACCGTGTGGGAACAGGGCGGTGGCTGGATCACGCTGGGCCAGTTCCCGCAGCAGGACACGACCCATCGGCGGGTCTACCTTTCGGCAGCGCCCAGCGGGACCGCCGAGAGCGTCTACGACGGGTCACTGTCGGCGGCAAAGCCGGACGAGCAGCGCACGCTGACGGTGTCGCCCGGCCTCGCGAACGCGTGTTCGCGTGACACCGCCCAGGGCGCCGCGGGGATGACCGCGGTATTCGATATGTGCGCCAAAGACTCTCGCATCGCCGAACGCAACGCGCTGACCTTCACCGGGACACCGGTAACCGAACCGACGGTGATCTCCGGTCCGATCAATATGCACCTCAACACCGTTCATGACGCGACCGACGGCTACTGGGCGGTCACCGTGAACGATGTTGCCCCCGAAGGGACTTCGACCGTGTTGAGCACCGGCCAGCTCACCGCGTCGATGCGCGCGGTCGACGAGGCGAAGAGCACCCGCTCGTCCAACGGCGACTACACCGCGCCCTACAACCCGATCACCCTGGACAGCCTGTTGCCCGTCGTTCCCGGTGAGCCCGTTGCGCTCGACATCGCCGTGATCCCGATCCAGGCGGTGCTGCAACCCGGACATCGGCTACGTGTCGACGTGTTCGCCGGGAACTCGCCCAAGGCACTGCCTTTCCGGCCGCTGCTCAACAACACCGAACTCAAACCGCAGTCCCTGCAACTGGATCCGGCCCAGCCGAGCTTCGTGAACCTGCCGACCAGCAGGCCGCTCGGCTGAGTCAGCTGCACACGGCGCGGGCCACGCGGGCGTGCAGACGCTCGGGCCCGAGTTCGTCCTGTCCTACATAGCCCGCGATGAGGTCGGGTGCGCTGAGGTCCTCGACGCTGTCGAAGCCTGCCGCACGCAGTTCCGCCGCCAGTTCAGCGGCGGTGAAGTGGCTCAACAACGGTTCGCCGAGCGCGGCCATGCGGTCCGCTCGCGCCTGTAGTTGTGCTCGGTGTTCCGGTGCGGCTTCGGATGCTGGCGGGATGTAGTCCAAGACCAACCGAACCGGAGTCGCCTGCCCGGCCATGTAGCGCAATGTCGACTGGATGGCCTCCCTGGTCAGATACATCACGACACCGAGCCAAACGAACACCGCAGGTTGGTCTCCGGCGAAGCCCGCAGAGGCCAAACCTGTTGCCAGCGTTTCACTCTCGAAGTCGATCGGTGCGAAGGTCAGCGAATCGGGGACGGTGATTCCCGCCTCGGCGAGCAGCTGACGCTTCCACGCCTGCGTCGCGGGATGGTCGACTTCGAAGACGCGCAGCGTCGGATCGGGATTGCGATAGGCGAAGGTGTCCAAGCCCGCGCCGAGGATCACCACCTGCCGCGCCCCGTCCGCCACCGCCTCGGCGACCGTTTCCTCCGCGAAGCGCGACCGGCTCGCCATGAACAACCGGCGGACGCGATGAAATGCGACGTCCTCGCCCGCCGTCGCGGCATTGGTCTGGTCGGTCAGCTCCGCAGCGGTCAGGCCCATGATCGACACGGCCAGGGGATCGGTGAATACCCGTGGCTCGGGAGCGATTTGGTGGTATGCGCGCACATGCGCGGTAGCGAGCGCCGTCCGGCTCGGCTTGCCGACCTCCATGTCAGATCTTCCCTTGCACCTGTCCGGCGATCAGCTCGAGGTGGTCGAGGTCGGCGAGATCCAGTATCTGCAGGTAGATCCGCTGCGCGCCGATCTCGGCGTAGCGGCCGATCTTGTCGACCACCTCGGCGGGCGAACCGGCCAGGCCGTTCGCCTTCAGCTCGTCGACCTCGCGACCGATCGCCGCGGCTCGGCGGGCCACCTCGGCGTCGTTCGCGCCGACGCAGGCGACGAGTGCGTTGGAGTAGACGAGGTCGTCGGCCCGGCGACCGCGCGCCACAGCGGCGGCACGGACTCGCTCGAACTGGGCGGCGCTGTCCTCGATCGAGGAGAACGGCATGTTGAACTCGGTGGCGTACTGCGCGGCCAAACGCGGTGTGCGGGTGGCACCGTGACCGCCGATCAGCACCGGCACCGGATCCTGCACCGGCTTGGGCAGCGCGGGGGAGTTGGTCAGCTGGTAGTGCTTGCCGTCGAAGTCGAACTTGTCACCGAGCTTGGTCGACCACAGCCCGGTGATGATCGCGAGCTGCTCCTCGAACCGCGCGAACTTGTCTGCGGGGAACGGGATTCCGTAAGCGGCGTGTTCGTCGGCGAACCAGCCACTGCCGAGGCCGAGTTCCACCCGGCCGCCCGACATCTGGTCCACCTGCGCGACCTGAATCGCCAGCGGCCCGGGCAGCCGGAAGGTGGCGGCGGTCACCAGCGTGCCCAGCCGGATCCGCTTGGTCTCCCGCGCCAGCCCGGCCAGGGTGATCCAGGCATCGGTCGGTCCGGGCAGCCCGTCCACCCCACCCATCGCCGCGTAGTGGTCGGACCGGAAGAAGGCATCGAATCCCAGGTCCTCGGTGGCCTTGGCGACGGCCAGCAACGTGTCGTAGCTCGCGCCCTGCTGCGGTTCTGTGAAGATGCGCAATTCCATGACGACCATCGTGCCCGAGGACACTTCCGGACGGTACGACCGGGGGCCGCTGCTCACCCCGCGCTATGACTTCGCCACCGAGGAATGATGGGGGCGATTGGAGGTTCCGATGAGTGGGTCTATCGCGGGGATCGTGGCGTATCCGGTGACGCCGTTCAGTGCTGACAGCGGCAAGGTCGAGGAGGGGGTGCTGCGGGGACTGGTGGATCGGCTGGTCGACGCGGGCGTGGATGGTGTTGCGCCACTGGGGAGTACCGGGGAGAGCGCGTATCTCGACGATCAGGAGTGGGCGGCGGTGGCGTCGATCTGTGTGGAGCAGGTCGATGGGCGGGTGCCGACGGTGGTCGGGGTGTCGGAGTTGACCACCGCGGGGACGATCGCCCGGGCTCGGCTTGCGGAACGGCTCGGTGCGACGGCGCTGATGATGTTGCCGGTGGCTTACTGGCGATTGACCGAGGCGGAGCTGCGCAGACACTTCACCGCGGTCGCCGACGCGGTGGCACTGCCGATCATGGCTTACACCAATCCCGGCACCAGCGGCATCGACATGACGCCGGAATTCCTGGTCGATCTCGTCGCAGCCGTGGACAACATCACGATGATCAAGGAATCCAGCGGGGATATCGCGCGGATGCGGCGGCTCGCGGAACACGGTGTGCCGTTCTTCAACGGCAGCAATCGGCTCGCGCTGCAGGCGTTCGACGCCGGTGCCGTCGGATGGTGCACGGCCGCACCGTGTTTGGTGCCGCAGCAGATCGTGGAGGTGTGGCGGCTGCTGACGGCGGGCGAAACCGCGGCGGCGACAGGGCTTTTCGAGCGGCTGGAACCATTGCTCACCGCAATGAGCCGTGGCGGCCTGCCGAGGACTGTCAAAGCGGGACTGCGGTCGCTCGGGATCGACGTGGGCGACCCGCGACCGCCACTGCTGTCGGTGGACAACGACACGTATCGCGCGCTGGCTGAACTGATCGCGGCGGCCCGCTGATCGCGCCCGAGCGCGGCGATCGCTGCGGGCGCCGACGTGCGACACCAGGCATCGTGGCGGCCGCGCTAATGTCTAGTCGGACATATCGCGCGGCCCACCGATGGCGTCGCGCAACCAGCAAAGGAGCCGATGTGCCGGAACGAGCGCTGCCCGTCGTGGTTGTGATGGGGGTGTCGGGGTCCGGCAAGTCGACGGTCGGCAGAGCACTCGCCGCCGAGCTCGGGGTCGAATACGCCGAGGGCGATGATTTCCACCCCCAAGCGAACATCGCCAAGATGGCCGCAGGCATCCCACTGGACGACGCGGACCGGGCTCCGTGGCTCGACACGGTTGCCGCGTGGATGGGCGAACACACCAGGCGAGGCGGCGTGGTCACCTGCTCGGCACTGAAACGTGCCTACCGCGACCGACTGCGCGCCGCCGCACCTGACGCGTTCTTCCTCCATCTGGCCGCATCGCACGAAGAACTCGCGCACCGAATGACCGATCGCACCGGACATTTCATGCCGTCGAGCCTGCTCGACTCGCAGCTGGCCGCGCTGGAGCCGCTGGCCGGTGACGAGCGCGGTACAACAGTCGACGCGACCCGAGACCCCGCCGAGCTGGCACGCGAAACCTCGGCGGTACTGCACGCGCTGTGACGCCGTGCCCGCTCAGATAGCGCGCCACAGTGACAGCCGCACACCTTCTGATGCCCCGCACATCGACTCGCCGCACTGACACGCGTGCGGATGTCAAAGGTTGTGCGGCTGCCGATCCAACGCGCGCAGTTCGTCAGCGATCGCCCGGCAGAAATCGTCGAGGTCGTCCGGATTGCGCGAAGTGATCAGCGCCCAGCCGTTCTCGGCCGACCGGACCACCGGCTGATCGACCCACCGGCCACCTGCGTTGGTCAGGTCGGTGCGCAGCGAGAAGTACGAGGTCAGCGTCTTGTCCGGGGTGAGCTCGGCCTCGACCAGCAGCCACGGCCCATGGCAGATCGCGGCAATCGGTTTACCCGCGGCAGCGAACCCCTTGGCCAGTTCGACCGCTCGATCCTCCGCACGCAACTTGTCGGCATTGACCGTGCCACCGGGCACCACCAATACGTCGAAGTCGTCCACCTCGACATCCTCGAGCGCCGAATCCGGCTGCACCGTGACGTCCTTCTCGGTGTCGTGCTCGAAGGTCTGCACCTGCTCGTTCTTGGGTGCGGCGTGCACGACCGTGGCCCCCCGCTCCGTCAACTTCTTCTGTGGAACCAACAGCTCATCCCGCTCGACACCCGTGTTCGAAGTGATGATCAGTACGCGCGTCCCATTCAGGTCTTCCGACATGCCGACAACTCCCTTCCATCATTCGTCTCAGGAGTAGGCGTGCCGCGAATCCGGAAAGCTAAACCTCTACAGCCCGCCGAGTCGGGTGAGCACCTCGAACGCCACGTCGGCGCTGCGCCACAGCGCGTCGATCTCGACGCGGGCCGCCGGGGCCAGGGCGGGATCGGTCAGCGCGAGTCCGTTGCCGAAGATCACCACGTTGGCACCCGCATCGGCGAGGCGGAGCAGCTGCGGGGTGGCGACGCCTTGGCCGACGATCAGGTCGAGGCCCTCGCCGACGAAGTAGAACCGCCACAGCGGCCCGAGATCGCCGTGATAGATCTCCTTGGTCGCGCTGACGATCAACGAACCCTGCTGCGCGATCGAGTCGACGATCTTGAAGTAGTCGGACGCGTTGGCGGGCGTGCCGTTGACCGCGGCCACCGCGTAGGACAGGTCGACGGACAGATGCGCGTCGTATCCGGCCATCGCGACGCGGGCCGGGGACCGGTCGCAGCGGCGGGCGAGGTCGAAGTAGTTGGTCCACTGCGGATCGGTCGGCGCGCCGGTGAATTCGGCGTGCACGTTGCGCAGGAACCGGGACAGCAGTTCGAGGCTGATCCGATGCGCCCACTCGGGATCGGCGAACGCGGCCGGGTCGCGCTGCAACGGCATCACCGCGGCCTGCTCGACGGCGTCGAGGCCGAGCGCGAAGACGCCGCGCAGATCGCGATGCTCGACGAGGATCTGGGTCAGCTGCCGATGCTGTTCGACGGCCTGTTCCAGCTGTCGCAGCGAGGAACCGGTGAGCGTGCTGGTGTCGGACAGCGCGGCGATCGAGGAAATCTCGGCGGGCGACAACGCGGTGCCACAGGCGGAGTCGACGGCGGCGGAGGCCTGGCCCGCGCCGAACAGCGTGGCGCCGCCGAGCAGCAGAGCCGAGACGAGGGCGAGGCGGATGGTGGTGATCATGTGCTGCTCCGGGAGGTGCACGCGCCGCTTGGTCCGTCGGCGAACGTGCGCTGACGGTCGGCGACGACGAGTGGGCGGGTCGAGACATTCCGGCGAAACCGGAGGTGGCCCAACATTAGCGGACTCGACCCAGCTGTTGCTCATGCTGCAACGACCCGAACCTATTGCCCGGTGGGGCAAGTCCCGCCGGACACACTCTGCAGGCAGATCCCGGAGATATCGGAGATCAGGAACCCCGCGCCGATGACCAGCGACCCCACCGCGATCACCCCGAACAACCCGACCCACAGCAGGCCGGGCAGGTGGGTGAGGCGGGCGAGCTGATCGGCGTCGGAGGCGACGTCCTCCTGGTAGCGGCTGCGCAGCTGACGGGAGCGGCCGCGCTGCAATTCGATCACCGGCCGCGCGCCGGCAAGCAACAGGAACCACGCGCCGAGATAGGCGAAACCCGCTTGCAGCGTGTCGGTACCGAACCAGGACACCGCGAACACGGTCGCGCCGACCGCGAACACCGTCAGCATGCCGTAGACATTGCGCGTCATGATCAGCACCGCGGCCAGCAACGCGATGGCGACCCACAGCATCAGCGTGATCCGGCTCGCGCCGAGCAGTGCGGCGAAGCCGAGCCCGAGCAGCGGCGGCCCGGGATAGCCCGCCATCGTCGTCAGAATCATGCCGAGGCCGTAGGGTTTTCCGCTCGACACGGTGAGACCCGAAGTGTCCGAATGCAATCGGATGCTATTGAGCCTGCGTCCGGTGAGCAGCGCGACCAGCGCGTGCCCGCCCTCGTGCGCGATGGTGACGATATTGCGGGTGAATCGCCAGATGGGCGTGTATCCGACGAGCACCAGCGCCACCACGCCGGCGCCGGCCACCAACCACCACGGCGGCTGGGTTTGCGTTGTCGTCAAGCGGTCGACGATGGAGGTGCCACGCTCGACCCATTCGGCTCTGTCCACCGCCGCACCTTATCCGGCGCCGGACATCTCCGCTCGGAGCTGACGTTTGTAGATCTTCCCGGCATCGTCGCGGGGCAGCTCGGCCACGATCCGCAGCACCCTCGGCATCTTGTACGAGGCGAGCTGCCCGGTCAGGCCGGTGCGGATGCCTTCCTCGGTGAGCTCGGCGCCGGGTCGCGGAACAATCTGGGCGGCAACGGCTTCGCCGAGATCGCCGTGGTGCGGGATGCCGAACACCGCGACGTCCTCGACGCCCTCCAGGGCCATGATGGCGTTCTCGATCTCGGCGGGATAGATGTTCACGCCGCCGGAGATGATGATCTCGGCGGAGCGTCCGGTGAGGTAGAGGAAGCCTTCGTCGTCGAGATAACCGCGGTCGCCGACGGCGAGGAAGCCCGGTATCGGACTCTCCGCTTCGCCGGTGTCGTGCAGGTAGCGGAACTTCGGCCAGTAGTCGGCGCCGCGCACGAACACCTGACCGGTCTCGCCCGTGGGCAGCGGCTCGCCCGCGTCGTCCGCGATGACGACGGCCGCGCCGTCCGCCGGACGGCCGACGCTGCCCGGATGCGCCAGCCATTCGGCGGCGGAGATCCAGGTGATGGTGCCCGCTTCGGCGCAGCCGTAGTACTCGATCAGCGCGTCGCCGAACCAGTCGATCGCGGCCTGCTTCACCGCGGGCGGGCAGGGGGCCGAGGAGTGGATGAGATGGGTGAGGCTGGAGACGTCGTAGCGGTCGCGCACCTCCCGGGGCAGCGAGAGCAACCGGGACAGCATGGTCGGCACCACCTTGGCCTGGGTGATGCGGCGCTCGTCGACGATGCGCAGGAACTGCTCGGCGTCCCAGCGCGGCATGATGGTGATGTTGGTGCCCACCCGCAAGGCCAGCGTCGCGATTCCGTTCGGGCTCGCGTGATAGAGCGGACCGGGAATCACCGCCTGCCCGCGCGGGGTGAGACCGAGTCGCTTGGCCGCGCTGCCTGCGATCGATAACCACTGGTGTGGGGTCATCCGTTCGCGCAGCACGCCTTTGGGCCGTCCGGTGGTGCCGGAGGTGTAGATCAAGCCGGTCGAGTCGTCGCGCGAGCCCTCGATGCGGCCGAGCGGTTCGACATGAGCGTCGAGCCACTGCTCCAGGGTCGCGTGCCTGCCGGTCGGCTCGGCCAGTGCCGCGTCCAGTCCGGCCGCGGCGAGCAGTTCGCTCGGCATAGCGATCTCGAGGATGGGCGTATCGGCTTGCGGCACAGCCTGTTCCACGATATCGATGAACTCGGTGTGCGCGATCACCAGGCGTGCGTCGCTGTCGACGAGCACGTGCGCGACCTCGGGCACCCGCCAATGTGTGTTGATCGGCACCGAATTCGCCCCGCAGACCGCGACGGCCAGGGACACCTCGACGAATTCGATGTCGTTGCGGATCATCATCGCGACGCGGTCGCCGGGCCGCACCCCGGCCGCGGCGAGCGCGGCGGCCAGCCGTCCCGCCCGCTGATGCGCCTCGGCCTGCGGCCGAACCCGGCCCGCGCAGGTAATGGTTGGTGTTGACATGCTGCCCGAAGCATCGCCCATGATTCGCAGTCTGCCACTTCCTCAGCTACCGGGTAGCAAGAGCCGGGTCACGATGTTTTGGTCAGGATTCCGGTCATGTCGCCGATGACGCTGCGGGTGCGATAGGCCAGGGTCCCGTCGGGTTGCAGCTGGATGTGCGTTGTCGAACCGTCGTCGTTGCAGCCGCCGCTGTCCTCGGTGAGCCGGGCGGTCAGCGTGACTTCTTCCGTGCTCGCGGCCGTCAGTGTCTCGGCCCGGCCGCAGGTCATGCCGACGAGTTTGCCGGTGTTGGACGAGGTGCCGAGTTCCTCGCCGACCGTGCCCGCGTTGAGGGTCAGCACGATGTCGAAGCTGGCGAGTTTGTCCTTGGCGACGCCCTTCCACTCACCGACGAATGCTTCCGGCAGCTCGGCGGCGGGCTCGCCGGTCGAGGTGGCGGATTGGTCGGTGGCGCCGTCGGAGCCGGTGAACTGCTTGGTGATCACGAAGGCGGCGGCCGCGATCACGAGGCACAGTGCGAGCGCACCGGCGATCAACGCGACGCGGCGGCGTGGGCGTTGGCGGGTGGGCTGTGGTGCGGGCTGGGCGGCTGACTGCGGTGGTTGCTGCGGATTGTATGAGCCGTCCTGCGGTCCGTAGGAGCCGTCTTGTGGTCCATAGGAATACGGCTGACTCGGCGGGTGGCCGGGATCGGGCGCGCCCTGCCACCACGATCGCGGCGTGACGTCCGGTTGTCCGGCACCGGGCAGGCTCGTGGCGGTCCGGACATTCGGATCCGTGAACGGCCGCACCACCGTCTCGGCGGTTCGGGTCGGATTCTTGCTCAGTGCCTCCGGCACGTCGAAGGGCCCGGAGTCCAGGTCCAGCAACTGCACAGCGCGCCTACTGACCTCTTCCAGCGCGGGCCCGGGGAGCCAGCCGCCGCGGCCAGGGAGACCGAGTTCGGTCAGGTCGGCGATGATGCGCTCGGGGGTCGGCCGAGCGGCCGGGTCTTTGCTCAGGCAGGCCGCGATGAGTGGGCGCAGGCGTTCCGGCACCGCGTCGAGTCGCGGCTCCTCGTACACCACCCGCCACAGCATCTGCACCATCTCGCCGATCCCGAACGGACCCTGCCCGGTGGCCGCGAACACCAGCACGCCGCCGAGTGCGAACACATCGCTCGCCGGGCCGACCGGCTCGCCGGTCACCTGCTCGGGACACATGAATCCCGGTGAGCCGATGACCTTTCCGGTGGTGGTGAACTGGCTGTCGTCGATCGCGCGGGCGATGCCGAAGTCGATCACCTTGGGGCCGTCGAGGGCGAGCAGCACGTTGGACGGTTTCAGGTCGCGGTGCACCAGATCGGCGGCGTGCACGGCGACCAAGGCCTCGGCCAGCCCGTGCGCGAGCACGATCAGCGAGCTCTCGGTGAACGGGCCGTATTCCTCGACCGCTTCGGTCAGCGAGAATCCGGCCACGTAACCCGTTGCCAGCCACGGCGGATTCGCGTCGACATCGGCATCGAGGACCGCCGCGGTGAATTGCCCGCCGACCCGTCGGGCGGCGGTGACCTCGCGGCGGAACCGCTCCCGGAATTCGTTGTCGCCGACCAGATCCGGCCGGATCACCTTGACCGCGACGGTCCGGCCACCGGCATTGCGGCCCAGATACACCCGGCCCATGCCGCCCGCACCGAGCACGCCGAGTAGCCGGTAGTCGCCGATCCGCGTGGGATCGTCTGCGCCGAGCGGTCGCATCGCGATGCTGGTCCCTTCGAGTGTCGAACATCGAAAGGTTACCTACCGCTCGACGCGGTGTCTGGTTCAGTTAGCTGTTTCCCAGCAGCCGGTGCGGTTTCAGCTGGTCGCTGCGCTGGGCACCGGTGCGGGGCGGCCGTGCCGCACGTACCTGGCCAGCAGATAGGCCGCGATCGCGGCGGGGATGTTCATCAGCACCCCGTAGACCGCGCCCGGGACGGCCATCGCGTCGTTGTGCAGCACCGATCCCGCGATGGCGATGGCGATCGCGCCGTTGTGGATGCCGATCTCCATGGCCGAGGCGATCGCCTGATCGGCGTCTACCTGGAACAGGCGCGGCACGAAATAGCCGACGGCCAGGCTGATCACGGCGAACAGCAGGCTGAGCGAGGCGAGTTTGCCGATGTTCTCGGTGAGCGTGCTGAAGTTCTTCGCCACGGCCGCGAGCACGACCAGCGCGAGCACCACGATCGAGAGGATCTTGACGTTGCCGCGCATCCGTTCGGCCCACCCGGTGAACCGGTGATGCACCCACATGCCGACGGCGACCGGGACCAGCACGATCGCGAACACCTGCGCGAACTTGTCCGGCCGGAGTCCGAATGACCCGTCGCCGCTCATGAATTGGCTGTAGGCGAACGCGACGATCAGCGGCATGGTGAACACCGCCAGCACCGAGTTGATCGCGGTGAGGGTGATGTTCAGCGCGACATTGCCGCCCGCGATGTGGCTGAACAGGTTGGCCGACGGTCCGCCCGGCGACGCGGCGAGCAACAGCATGCCAACGGCCAGAGCGCCTTCGAGCCGGAACAGATAGATCAGCCCGAGGCAGACCGCGGGCAGCAGCACCATCTGGCAGACGAGTGCGATGATCGCCGCTTTCGGGTAGCGCAGCACTCTGGCGAAATCGTCCACGGCCAAGGTCAAGCCGAGACCGAACATCACCAGGGCCAGAGCCAGCGGCAGGAACACCGCGAAAATCGTTGACCCCATGGGGATCTCCTCTCAGCCGAACAACCGGCCTACACACAGCCGACACCGAGCGTCGACGTTATCGACGTACGGGACGGGTTGCCAGTCGATTTGCTGAAGTTTGATCCTGCCTTAAGGTTGCTGTCGGTTACCCGGCGACGACCGCGCCGTCGGCGGCCGATCGGCGTGCGGCTTCGAGGATGCGCAGGGTGGCGACGGCGTCGCGTGGGTCGACCGGAACCTTCCCGCCGTCGAGCAGGGCGGCGGCCAGTTCGGTGTAGAAGGCAGGGTAGTTGCCCGCGAGGGTGGGGACACGTTCGACTGCGGGTTCCGCGCCGAAGGTGCCCCAGTGCTCGGATTCGACTGTGCCCCAAGGCTTGCCGTCGTCGGGGCGGCGACCGTCGCGCAGCGCGGCCTCCTGCGGATCGAGGCCGTAGGTGACGTATCCGGCCTCGGAGCCGAGCACCCGGAAGCGTGGACCCAGTTGCGGCGCAACGGCACTCATCCACAGGTGCGAGCGGACGCCCGAGGTGTGGGTGAGCGCGACGAAGGCGTCGTCGTCGGTCTTGATGTCCGCGCGTCGCCGATCCAGTTCGCAGTAAACCGATTTCACCGGGCCGAACAGGGTCAGCGCCTGATCGATGAGGTGACTGCCGAGATCGAAGAGCAGGCCCGCGCCGTCGGCGGCGTCGCCCATCTCCCGCCAGCCGCCCTTGGGCACCGGGCGCCAGCGTTCGAATCGGGACTCGAAGCGGTGCACCTCGCCGAACCGGCCTGCCTCGGCGAGGGCGCGCACGGTCAGGAAGTCGCTGTCCCAGCGGCGATTCTGGAAGACCGTCAAAGCCAGCCCGGCTTGTTCGGCTCGCTCGACCAGGTCCTCGGCATCGGCGACGGTTACCGCGAACGGCTTGTCGACCACCACCGGCAGGCCCGCGTCCAGTGCCTGCCTGGCCAACGGCGCGTGCGTGCGGTTGGGCGTCGCGATGACCGCGAGGTCAACGCCGGTGGGATCGGCGAACAGCTCGTCGGCGTTGGCGACGACCCGGACGCCGGGGTGGTCTCGTTCGGCCTGCGCCGCCCGTTCGGCCGACGAGGTGACCACCACCGCGACCCGCA
This sequence comes from Nocardia sp. CA-128927, assembly GCF_050955855.1. Taxonomy (NCBI): domain Bacteria; kingdom Bacillati; phylum Actinomycetota; class Actinomycetes; order Mycobacteriales; family Nocardiaceae; genus Nocardia; species Nocardia sp. CA-128927. Next base: position 4,542,246 of record NZ_CP192087.1, read on the forward strand.
TGCGAGGTTCGGCGGCAATCAGCGGAGCGTGGAAAACCGATCCGGCCAATCCGTATCCGATAACAGCGACGTCCAAGCTCATGTCTCGACGCTAGCGGATCGTCCCAGGAATTCGGGTCATGAGGGATCGGCCGTCGCTGCGTAGCGTGCCAGTCATGCGGGGGAGCGCGACGCGGTGGGGGCCGGTGCTCGGCTTGCTGGTTGTCGCGCCTTTCGTGGGTGAGTTCCTGCTCGGCAATCTGACCGTGTCCGCGTTGCCGCTCGGGCTGCTGCTCGCGCCGATGTATGGGTGCGGGGCGTTGCTGGTGCGTGAGGTCGGTTGGCCGTCGATGGTGTTGCTCGCGGCCGCGTATGCGTTGTTCGAGGAGGGGCCGGTCGATCAGCTGCTGTGGAACGACTCGTACGCAGGGCAGGATCTGCTGCACGGGCCCACCTATCTTCCGGCGGTCGGGATGAGTGTCGCGCTGACGCAGCAGGTGTCGTCGCTGCACACGATCTGGAGCATCTGTGCGCCGATCATGTTGGTCGAAGCGATTGCTGTCGAGGGGCGAAAGACGTTGTGGCTCGGGCGGATCGGGCTGGTGGTTACCTCGGTGGTGTTCGTTGCCGGGGCTGCGTTGGTCGGCTACGGGAACTACAGCGAGGAGCACTTTCTGGCGTCGCCGTGGCAGATCGGTGCGATCGCGCTGGTGATCGTTGTACTGGTTGCCGCCGCCTTGACGGTTGTGCCCGCGCGGGTCTGGGCGATACGACGCGCGGCTCGCGAGCCGGATTAGGCCCGACCGGCCGAAGCCTTAGCCGGGCTGCTGACCTCCCATGCCGCGTCGATCATCCGGAAGATCTCGTCCACCGCGGCATCCGGATCGGCTGCCGCGCGGGCCAGTGAATGGGCGTCGACGACGAATCGCGCGATCGTCCGGCAGGCGGTTGTGGTCTGTGGCAGTTCGAGATCGGCGGCGATGGCCGTTGCCAGCGACTCCGCATGGCGCAGCCGCATCGACTCCTCGTACTGCCGCAGGGCAGGTGATTCGTCGATCATCTGCCAGGTCGGGGCGGCATCCGCCGACGCGCAATGGCGCACTTGGGCCTGGATCTCGCGGCGCAGCGCGGTCATCAACGGCTCGTGCGGTGCCCGGCCCGCGACCGCCTTGGCGAGGCCGTGCTCGAAGTCTTCGTCGCGCTCGAATATCAGGGCCTCTTTCGAGGTGAAGTGGGAGAACAGCGTGGTGACGGCGACGTCGGCCTCGGCGGCTACGTCACGGATGCCCACCTCGTCGTAGCCGCGTTCCAGGAAGAGCCGCAGGGCGGTGTCGGCGATCTTCTGGCGGGTCGCGGCCTTCTTGCGCTCGCGACGCCCGGTCGGCACGGTCATCGTTTTATGCTATCAGATACAAATATGCAACCGTTTCAAAACGCTAACGGTTAGTGTTATCGTCGATCTCATGAAGAAAGTGAGCTTCGCCGAGTTCGGCGGTCCAGATGTTCTGCAACTCGTAGACGCCGAGGAGCCGCACGCGGGCCCAGGTCAGGTACGTATCGCCGTGCGGGCGGCGGGCGTGAACCCCGTCGACTGGCGGGTCCGGGAAGGTCAAAAGCTGCAGGCCCATCCGCTCGAGTTGCCCGCCGGAGTCGGGCTCGACGCGGCCGGGGTGGTGGATGAGATCGGTGCGGGTGTCGATGGGGTCGCGGTCGGCGACTACGTGTTCGGCGAAGGCTCGAGCACGTATGCCGAGTTCGCGGTGTTATCGGCTTGGGCTCGGATGCCAGAGGGGCTGACGTTCGAAGAGGCGGCCGGGTATCCCTCGGTGGTGGAGACGGCGTTGCGCATCATCCGCGAGGTCGGTGTGCAGTCCGGGCAGACGTTGTTGGTCAGCGGTGCGTCCGGGGGAGTCGGATCGGCGGTGTTGCAGATCGCCCGGGAGCGCGGCATCACGGTGATCGGCACGGCCGGGGCTGCGAACCAGGGCTATCTGCGCAGTCTGGGGGCCGTCGCCACGACTTACGGCGAGGGCTGGGTCGAGCGGGTGCGACAGCTCGGTCAGGTCGACGCCGCTCTGGATCTGGCCGGCTCGGGCGTGATTCGTGAGCTCATCGAGCTGACCGGGGATCCGCAAAAGGTGGTCTCGATCGCCGATCTCGGTGCGCCGGAGCTCGGTGTCCGATTCTCCGGCGTGGCCGGGAGCGTGCCGGACGCGCTCGCCGAGGCCGCCGGGCTCATCGCGCAGGGAAAGCTGCACATCCCGGTCGAGAAGTCGTACCCGCTCGCCGAGGCTGCGGCGGCGCACATCGACAGCCATGCCGGTCACACGCGGGGGCGTCGGGTCATGGTGGTCTGAGGCGGCGCGGTTGGATGGTTTACAGACTCGGCGGCGAGAAGGTGCTTCCCGCCGCCGAGTCTGTTGGGCGGGGATGACCGCAGTCATCCGCGAGTCGGCGCCAAACGTCCCAGCTCGGGTGCGGCGCCGAGTGGAATCCGCGCGTTTCTCACCGAGGGCCCTTCCGCAACTGTGAGGCAACATTTAGCCTTGCTTACGACCTGCGCTCAACCGTGACGGCGCGGGCCTGTCCGTTCGCACATGTTTCCATTCGGAAGTAGCTATGCCGCACCGCCTCTCGGCGTCGCGCGGGACCGTGGGCGTGCGGTTTACGGCGTATTCCCCTGCTGGAAATCAGCAATTACTCAGCAAATCTGAGAGCAATCTTAAAGCGTTTCCTATCGGGCAAATCGGAAATGACTACGCGTGACAGAGGTCACGAGCGCGCATTTCGGCAGTGCGTGTTCCCGATAGTTACCGACGATTCATGCGGCCTGAAGTGGTGCTTTACGGAATATTTGCAATACAGCTAGTGACCTGCGGCGAAGTGCCTTCAGTTGGGCAATTCGGGGTTTGCTGTCGAAATACTGGCAGGCCTGACATACCGTGTGAAACGTCGCTTAGTCAATGCTGATAAGGCGTTCTATATCGCTCCTTCTCGCAGACCCAACGGAGGCCGCACATGCGTGTGCCGCTGATTACGGCGAAGAAAACTCGAACCGAAATGACGTCCCGGATGCCGGGCAAGGTGGTGCCGCGTCTGTCCACCGACATGCTCACCAGATTGCCCGACTCGGTCGCCCGGCCGGGGTTTGCTCCGCGCAGCCTGACCACCGGCATCCTGCACCTCGGCTGCGGCTCGTTCCACCGGGCGCACCAGGCCCTGGCCACCCAGCACGCGATGAACGAGACCGGCGATCCACGCTGGGGCATCGCCGCCGTCGCGATCAACCGCCCGACCGTCGTCGACGCGTTGCGGGCGCAGGACCACCTGTACACCACGCTGCTGCATGAAGACGGGCAGGCGCGGGTGGAAGTGGTCGGCTCGATCACCGAGGCCGTACACGCGCCGACAGACCTGATCGGCGTGCCGCAGCGCATCGCCGACCCGCGCGTCAAGATCGTCACGCTCACCGTCACGGCCAGCGGTTACTGCGTCTCGCCGGTCACCGGACGGTTGGAGGTGGACTGCCCCGGCGTCCGCCACGACCTCCGGTCGCCGACCCGGCCGATCACGCCGATCGGCATGCTCGCGCAGGGCCTCGAGCTGGTCCGGCGCCGCGGCGGCACCCCGCCGGTGGTGATCAGCTGCGACAACCTGTGCGCGAACGGCAGCACCCTGCGCCGCGCGGTCATCGATTTCGCGCTGCTGCGCGACGATCATCTGGCCGAGTGGATCGCCAGGCACGTTCAGTTCCCGAACAGCGTGGTGGACCGAATCGTGCAGCCGACCGCGCCCACCGACGCCGCGGTGGCCCGCAACTGGCTCGGCGGCATCGAGGATCTCGCGCCCGTATCCGCCGAGCCGTTCATGACCTGGACGATCGAGGATTTCGAGGGCGAGCGCCCGCAGTGGGAACTCGGCGGCGCCCAATTCGTCTCCAACGTCAAGGATTACGAGCTGGCCAAGCTGCGGCTGCTCAACGGGACGCACATGCTGCTCGCCTACCTCGGCGGCGTGGCAGGCCACCGCACCATCGCCGACGCGACGGCCAGCCCGGCGCTCGCGGCGCTGGCCCGGCAGTTCATGCTGGACGAGCAGGGGCCGACGCTGGCCCTCGCGACCCCTGAATTGCACCGGACGGTCGACGATCTGATGCGTCGCTTCCGCAATCCGGCCATCGCCCAGGACATGACCCGGATCGGCCGCAACGGTTCAGACAAGATGATGCCGCGCGTCGTCGACGCCCTGCGCGACAACATCGAGGCAGGCAGGCCGACCCCCGGAGCGACCTTGCTGATCGCCGCGTGGATCCGCTGGTTCACCGCGAGCCACGCCCCCGGCGCGGTGATGGAACTGATCGACCCGAGGGAAGATTCGCTCGCGGTGCTCGTAGACGCCGATCCGCACCGCTGTGCGCAGGCGTTCTTGCAGCGCACCGATATCTTCGGCACGCTACCTGAACTGGAGAGTGTGCAGCGACAGGTCGGTGACGCCCTGGCCGAGATCAGCCGCGACGGTGTCGAGGCCGCGGTCCGGCGCAGGCTGGCGCCGCAATCGGAAGGGAGCAACGGGTGAACGCCGAAAATCCGGTTCGCGCGGTCGTCTTCGATATGGACGGCTTGCTGATCGACTCGGAAAGCCTGGCCATGGAGTCGTTGGTCAGCGCCGGTGCTGAGCTCGGCTACGCGATGCCGATCGAGTTCTGCCGCAGCATGATCGGCGTGCCCGCCGACCGGTGCCGGACGCTCGCCGCGGCCGCCTACGGGCGGGGTTTCCCGCTGGAGGAGTACTTCGCCCTGCACGACGTGCACCTGCGTCAGCTGGTCGACAGCGGCAGGCTGGAGACCAAGCCGGGCGCGGTGGCGCTGCTGGACGCCCTGGACGCGCAGGGGGTGCCGAAGGCGATCGCCACCTCGTCGTCGCGGGACCGCGCCGACCACCATCTGCAACTGGCCGGGATCGCCGACCGGTTCGACGTGGTGGTGACGCGGCAGGACGTGACCAAGGGCAAGCCCGACCCCGAGCCGTACCTGAAGGCGATGGCGGCGCTCGGCGGTGAAGCGGAAACCACACTCGCGCTGGAGGATTCGACCAACGGACTGCGTGCCGCGTGTGCCGCGGGCCTGCGCTGCATCCTCGTGCCCGATCTGGTGCAGCCGACCGAGGAGACCCGGCAGCTGGCGCACCGGCTGTATCCGGACCTGCATCAGGTGATCGAATACCTCGCGGTGGCCAATGCGCCGTCGACCGCGCCGACCGCATAGGCTGATCCGAGCTAGCTCGAATCTGTCGGCGGACCTGAAGAGGATCTTTCGTGGTGCGGATAGCTCGACCTGTGTTGGTGATGTGTGCCGGACTTGCCATGGCGGCTACCGGATGTGCGGCCGAAAATGACAGTGGGTCATCGGAGACTCATGTGCACAACGCGGTGCCGACGACGTCTGGTGTGCCCGCCGGGTGCGGTATTGATCTGACGGCTCAGGTGATCCAGTCGGCTGTCGCGGCGTTGCCCGCCGAATCGGTCACGCACGCACCGTGGTCCACCGATGCGCGCGGGTTCGAGGGGAACTTCGATCCGTGTGCCACCTTGTCGACGGTGATCATCACGGTGCAAGGGGCGACGGGGAGTTCGCCGAACCAGGCGTTGTTGTTCCACAAGGGTGCCTATCTCGGCACGGCGACGCCGGAGGCGCATGGGTTCACGTCGCTGGATGTCGACAGCACCAACGACGACACGGTCGGGTTGGCCTACAAGACACCCGGTAGCTGCAACGCCTGCCCCGATGGCACTGTCACTCGCGTCCAATTCCGTTGGGAAGGGCAGAAAGTGCGGATGATCGGCACCCCGCCGAAGTAGCACGCCGCTTGATTCGGGTGTGCGGGGCTTCAGTGATGTTGTCCCGCTGGTGGTTCCGGTTCGTCCGCCCAACGCTGCACCCAGACCTGTAGTGGCGCAAGCGCCGCCACGAGGTCGAGACCGTCCGCGCTGAGCTGATACCCGTTCGGTTCCGCGGCGACCACCCGCGCCTCGCGGAGTTCGCGCAATCGATCGTTGAGCACGCTGGCCGAGACGCCTCCGCACAGCGCCTGCAACTCCCGGAACGTCACCGCGCGTCCGTCGCGCAACTCCCACAGCACCCGCAGCGCCCACCGCCTGCCCAGCAGATCCAGCAGCACCATGATCGGGCGCCCGGTCCGCGACCCACGCACCGGCCCGCCGACCACCGGAGTCTTGCCCGCTTCGGATTCCGAAGCTACCATCGTCACCGTCCTTGCTCTTATTTTCGAAGCAAGAATACGTCATCGCTGGAAGCATGAGGATCGACCATGACTGACCCCGCCCCACGCATCGCGCCACTGAGCCCGCCCTACGCTCCTGAAATCGAGGCACAACTGCTCAAGTGGATGCCGCCCGGCTCGGCCATCGAACCGCTGGCCCTGTTCCGCACCCTCGCCATCCACGACGACCTCTTCGGCCGAATGCGCCCCCTCGGCGCGGGCATCCTCGGCCACGGCCGCATCCCACCCCGCGACCGCGAGATCGTCATCCTCCGCACCTGTGCCCGCGCGAACGCCGAATACGAATGGGGCATCCACGCCGTAATCCAAGCCCCCGAAGTCGGATTGACCGCCGAACAGATCGACGCCACGGTCGTAGGAAAGCCCGACGACCCCGCATGGTCCGCCGACGACACGTCGCTGATCCGCCTCGTCGACGAAATCCACGACACCGCAACAGTTTCCGACGCCCTATGGGCCGAGTTGCACGCCCGCTGCCCCGACGACCAAATCCTCGAACTGATCACCACCACCGGCTGGTACCGCCTGCTCAGCACCGTGATCAACACCGCCCGCATCGAACACGAGACCTGGGCCCGCCGCTTCCCGGCGTGAACCGGCAGCTACCGCTGATCGAGTAGTCAACTACTCGTGTGGCAACCGGTTCCCGCACTTACCGTCGACGGACAACGCGGCGGAAGGACCGGCCATGCGGGCACACGACACATTCGTCATCGAAGAGGGAGCGGCGCCGGTCGTCTTCTCCACGAGTCCGGATTCGCCCGCGGCGCCGTACTTGGTGGAGCGACGGCCGTCCAGTCTCGACGACATGTACGAGCTCGGCATCATTCCGTCCTCGGTCGAGCGGGACCACCTGCACGAAGCACGTGAACTGGCGCAACGGATCTCATTGCCCGACGCGGTCTTCGTCGACGAGGCGGGGCGCTGGTTCGGCGATCGTGCGATCCCCGGCATCGTGCCCGTCCCGCACGAGTACGCCATCGCCGCGGAAACGATCCGGCGAACGTCGCGGCACCTCGAACATCGTGGCTACGACTCGACCGAGGCGATGCTGATCGCCAGGAAAGCCGTGTCCTTCCTCGCGCCGACGACACTCGGCAGCCCGGTCTGGCGAACCGTGGAGTTCCCCGGCCTCGATCTCGATGTGCGCGGAATTCTCTATGTCAGCCGCAAGATTCACGGACTGACGGCTCGAAACGTTCGGTTCCGGCACACCGGCTGGATCGTGCCGGAAGGCAGCCACTTCATGCTGACCTGCGACCGGATACAAGGCGACCCCAAACCGCCGGACTGGCAGTCGATGGTCTGGCAGGAGATGGCCGGGATCGGGCCCGACCCGGGTCCGATCGAGCATTGGACGGACCGGCTCGGGATCGACGAGATCCGGCAACGGGCACAGGCAGTATCGCAAGGCTGGCGCTGAAAAGCGCTGGTGCGCAAGGAAGGAGCCGATCATGGGCGGCATCGACAAACGGGGTACCGACGGACCGAAGGGGCCTGATGGGGTGGCCGGCCCGGATGGTCAGCCCGGCGGCCCTGGCGCGCAGGCCAACTGCAGCGGATGGTTCTTCGTCGGCGACGTAGGGGCCGGCCGCGGCGGCCAAGGCGGTGACGGCGGGGTCGGCGGAAATGGCGGCAACGGCGTGTCCGGCGGTACCGGCGGCGTGGTCGAACTGCACGTCAAGGTGCTTGGCAGCGACATCGAGATCGATGTCGCCGGCGGCAAGGGCGGCGACGGCGGTGCCGGTGGCGCGGGCGGTGTCGGTGGCAAGGGCGGTAAGGGCGGCTACGGCATGGATTGCGAACCGGACGCCTACGGCGGCGACGGCGGCAAAGGTGGCCCGGCGGGCAACGGCGGCAACGGACTCAACGGCGGCGACGCCGGTGACATCTTCGTCTACTACGTCAACGATCAGAGTGCCGGGCAGAACATCTACAAGTCCAAAGGTGGTGACCCGGGCGCGGCCGGGGCGGCTGGACGTGCCGGGCGCGGCGGCGACCCCGGTGATATCGGAAGCCACTCGAGCGGCGCACGCAGCGACTACTCGCATGCCGCGAGCGATCCCGGCAGCCCGGGCAAAGTGGGTGCCGTAGGTGCGCCGGGCGCGCCGGGACAGCCGGGCGCCCGCGGCGTCGACAAGAAGGTCAAATTCCAGCAGGTCGACACGGTCTGATCACCCCCGGGGCGCGGCCGAGTACTCCTGTTCCGGGCGGCCGGTGCTGCCGTAGCGCAGGCTCATGCGGAGCGTGCCGGTGCCGACGAGGGTAGCGAGGTAGCGCTGGGCGGTGGCGCGGGAGATGCCGATGGCGGTAGCTACTTCACCGGCGGAGAGCGGGATGCCCGCATCTAGGATCGAGTGCAGGACAAGGTCTTTGGTGGGGGAGGTGACCGGGGTCGGGGTGCTGGTGCTGGCTGTGGGGCGCAGCGCTTGGAGGGCGGCGTCGACTCGGGCGTTGTCCACCTGCGGGGCGGTGAGGATCCGGCGGTAGCGGGCGTAGGCGGCTAACCGCGCGGCGAGTTCGGTGTGCGGGAACGGTTTGACGAGGAACGCGAGGGCACCGGCGGAGAGGGCGGCGCGGACCGCGCCGCTGTCGGTGGAGGCGGTGAGAACCATGGCGTCGCAGCGTAATTCGCGGACAAAGTCGATGCCGGAGCCGTCGGGAAGGTAGACGTCGACAAGGGCCAGGTCGACCGGTTCGGCGGCCAGGATTTCGCGGGCGGTGGCCAACGTGTTGGCGGTGCCTGCCACGGTGAAACCGGCGATGGAGTCGACGATTCCGGCGTGCAGGTTGGCAACTCGGAAGTCGTCGTCGACGACGAGAACGGTCAGATCTGATGGAGCCATGACACCTTGCTGTCTACGAGCACTTCTGGAATACGAGCATTGAATTCGGCACCGGTCAGCGGGGGAGTGCCGCCACGCGGACTGGCTAGTCGGACGTCGCCGCCGTGATTGCGGGCGATCTGCCTGATCAGCGCCAGGCCCACACCCCGGCCGCCGGGTACATCACCGCTGTCGCGGGTGGAGGTACCTTCGGTGAACAGCACATCGATCAGCTCGGGTGCGACGCCGTCGCCGCTGTCCGCCACCACGATGTGCAGCGTCGAATCCTCCTGCACCAGTTCGACTTCCACCTGCTTGACCGGATTCTCTGAGGCGCGCACGGCCTCGATCGCGTTGTCGAGCAGATTGCCGAGCACGGTGGTCACGTCGACGGGATCGACGAGGCTGCCGTCCACCCAGGTGTTCGGGCCGAGGACCAGTTCGACGCCGCTCTCGCGGGCGTGCGCCGCTTTCGCGGCGAGGAACGCTTGCAGGTAGGCATCGTGGATGGCGTCGATGCCGGGCGCGGCGGCTCCGAGCGGACCGGCGCCGATCATCTCGTCGATCGAGCGCGAGGCTTCCTCGGTGCGGCCACCGTGCAGCAAGCCGCTGATCAGGTGCATCTTGTTGGAGAACTCGTGGCGCTGCGCGCGCAGCACCGTGCTCATCGACTGCACGGCGTCGAGCTGACGAGTCAACGCCTCCACATCGGTGCGGTCCCGAACGGTCAGCACCGCGCCCAGGTCGCGACGGTCCCGATGCACCGGCCGCGCCGCGACGACGACGATGTGCGAACCGACCGTCGCCGACGCGGGCTGCTCGTCGAGCCCGCGGAACACTTCCAGAACCCTTGGCGTCAGCCCGATCTCGTCCACCGGCCGCCCGATATCCGCGCCGATCCCCAGCAACCTGCGCGCCTCATCGTTGATAAACGTTGTGCGCCAAGAAGAGTCGACGGCGAGCACGCCGCGGCCGATGCCGTGCAACACCGCGGCCTGACCGCGCACCAACTCGGCGAGTTCGGCTGGCTCCAACCCCAATGTCAGCCCGCGCCAACGACGGGCCAGCAGCATGGATCCCGCGATCCCGACCAGCAGTGCAGCACCGACCAGTAGCCCCGCCGTCCGCAGGTCGTCGAGCAGCTGATCACGCACCGCGTCGGTGGAGATCCCGACACTGACCGCACCCACGATCCGATCCGAACCAGGTTCCAGCACAGGAACTTTCGCCCGCACCGAGTCGCCGAGCGTGCCGCGCTCCTCGGCAATCACCTCGCGCCCCGCCAGTGCGCCCGACGGATCGGTACTCACGTGCTCGGTGAGCCGCGCCGCATCGGGATGCGCCAGCCGAATCCCGGAATCATCGGTGATCACCACGAACAACGCGTCGGTGCGCTGCGTCGTGTCGATGGCGATCCGCTCCAACGGCCCGGTGGCGAGGCGCTCGCGCAGCTGCGGGTCGGTGCTGATCGCGCCGGGCGCGTACTTGGTCACCTCGTCCCGCACCACGGGCTCGGCCGCCACCGCGCGCGCGATCGCGAGGGCGCGCTGGCCGTATCCGTCGCGCAGACGTTGGTCGCTGAGGTAGCCGAATACGGCGAAGGCGACGCCGAGGGTCAGGGTGACCACCATGATCTGCAGCAGCAGAACTTGAGTCCTCAATCGCACGGCAGGCGCGCCCTCATTCGCCATTGCCGCAGCATAGACCACCCGCCGAGGGTGAGCAGAATGCGCAGAACCAGCGAATCGGTACTTTGCACGGCTTGTGCGCACAAGCTCCGCCGTGTGACCGGGGACACGTACGTTCGCTCTACCTCGATCTCGCAGGAGCTAGCACCATGAACCACCCACTCATCGAGCTGCGGAGCGCAACGAAGCGTTTCCCCGGCACCGGGGGCGGCATCCACACCGCCGTCAAGAACCTCGACCTGGAGGTCCGCCCCGGCGAATTCGTCTCCGTGGTCGGCCCGACCGGCTGCGGCAAGTCGACCACCCTGTCCCTCGTCTCCGGCCTCGAGCCCGCCTCGGCCGGCCGGACGCTGGTGCGCGGCAAGGACGTCGACGGCATCCCGGACGGCATCGGCTACATGTTCCAGCAGGACGCCGTGCTGCCCTGGAAGTCCGTGCTGGACAACGTCGCCCTCGGTCCGCGGTTGCGCGGCGCGTCGAAAGCCGAAGCGCGGGCGAAGGCTTCGGTCTGGGTGGACAAGGTCGGCCTGTCCGGGTTCGAGACCTACTACCCGCATCAGCTGTCCGGCGGCATGCGCAAGCGCGTCGCGCTGGCGCAGACGCTGGTCAACGATCCGGAAATCCTGCTGATGGACGAGCCGTTCAGCGCGCTCGACGTGCAGACCCGCCAGCTCATGCAGGACGAACTGCTGCGCGTGTGGGCGGGCACCGGTGCGGCGGTCATCTTCGTCACGCACGACCTGGAAGAGGCGATCGTGCTCGCCGACCGGGTGGTCGTCATGACGGCCAGCCCCGCGACGGTGTGCGGCAACTTCACCGTCCCGCTCGACCGGCCACGCGATGTCGAAGAGATCCGGCTCACCACCGAATTCCGCGATATCTACAAAGAGATCTGGGAAACGCTGCGCGACGAGGTCGAGGCGGCTCGAGCCACCAGGGGGACGGTAGCTGGCGGAGCCAGCGGGGCGGGTAAGGAAGGTGCCTCCCGTGTCGCATAACGTCCTCGAAAAGGGTGCCGGCGCAGCGTCGGTGCCGGAGAACGAGACCGAGGAGCAGATCCTCACCCGGGTGCGCACCAATGCCCGGCGCGCGCGAACCCGCACCTGGGGCCTGCGATTGGCCCTGGTGGCACTGTGGCTCGGCTCGTGGGAGCTCACCGCCTCATTGTGGATCGATCCGTTCTTCTACTCCAAGCCATCGCTGATCTGGGACCGGTTGGTCGAATGGTTCACCGAAGGAACCCAATTCGGCTCGATCTGGCTGCAGATCTTCACCACCGTCGAGGAGGCCGTGCTCGGCTTCTTGATCGGTGCGGTCGCCGGTGTCGTGCTCGGCACGCTGCTGGGCCGCAGCCGGTATTGGGCCGACGTGCTCGCGCCGTTCATCAAGGCGCTCAACGCGGTACCGCGCATCGTGCTCGCGGCGCTGTTCATCATCTGGTTCGGTCTCGGGCTCAGCTCGAAGGTCGCCACGGTGGTCGTGCTGGTGTTCTTCGCGGTGTTCTTCAACGCCTTCACCGGTGCTCGCGAAGTGGACGGCAACGTCATCAACAACGCGCGCATCCTCGGCGCGGGCAAGCGGCAGGTGCTCACCGCGATCGTGTTGCCGAGCGCGACCACCTGGATCCTGTCCAGCCTGCACACCGCGTTCGGCTTCGCCCTGATCGGTGCCGTGGTCGGTGAATACGCCGGTGCCAGTAAGGGTTTGGGTCTGCTGATCAGCAACGCCCAGGGCACCTTCGATTCGGCGGGCATCTACGCGGGCATGATCATCATCACGGTGATCGCGTTGCTCGCGGAATGGGCGATCGGCATCGCCGAGGGCAAGTTGCTCAAATGGCGTCCGTCGCAGGCGACTTCGGGCCACGGGATCTGAGCATGAGGTACCGCAAACATGTGACGATCGTCGTCGTTGCCATCGCGGCGCTGCTGCTGGCCACGGGATGCCGGGATTCCCGGCACATTCCGATGGCGAACGGGCGGCCACAGATCACCATCATGGTCGGCGGGCTGGAGAAGGTGATCTACCTACCCGCGATGCTCACCAAACAGCTCGGCTACTTCGACAGCAACGACATCGACGTGAAGCTGCTCGGCGAGCAGTCCGGCGCCAACGCCGAAACCGCGCTACTCACCGGCGATGTGCAGGGAGTCGTCGGGTTCTACGACCACACCATCGACCTGCAGGCCAAGGAGCAGTGCATCAAATCGGTGGTGCAGTTCTCGGATGTGCCCGGCGAGGTGGAACTGGTCTCCAAGCAGGACGCGGCAACCATCAAATCGACCGCGGACATGCGCGGCAAGAACCTGGGTGTCACGTCGCTCGGCTCGTCGACCGACTTCCTCACCCAGGCGCTCACCGGCCAGCAGGGCATGACCACCAAGGACTACACCCGGGTGAAAGTCGGTGCGGGACAGACGTTCATCGCGGGCATGAACCACAACGGCATCGACGCGGGCATGACCACCGACCCGACCGTCGCCCAGATGGTCAACTCCGGTGAGGCCGAAATCCTGGTCGACATGCGCACCGAAGCGGGCACCCGCGCCGCCCTCGGCGGGCTCTATCCCGCCACGTCGCTGTACATGAACTGCGCGACCGTCGACGCCCACCCGGACATCGTGCGCAAGCTCGCCGCCGCCTTCGTGCAGACCCTGAAGTGGATCAAAACCCACACCCCGGAAGAGATCGCCGCCAAGATGCCTTCGCAATACGCGAGCGCAGGCAAAGACCTCTACATCCAATCCATCCGCGACTCGATCGGCATGTTCAACGGCGACGGCCTGATGAAACCCGAAGGCGCCCAAAACGTCCTGAACATCCTCGGCAAGTACTCCCGCAACGTGGCCCCGATGAAGGACCGCATCGATCTCTCGAAGACCTACACCACGCAGTTCGTGGAGGAGGCGTTGCGCGCCCCCAAGCAGTAACTCACCCGGAACCCGATGCGCCGTCCAGGAAGCCCTGGACGGCGCATCGGCCGGTTAGTCGGTTCAGGGCTCTCGGCGGCAGTCCCACGACTGCCCTTGGTGGCCCGGGCAGTAGACCCAGATCGTCACACGATCGCTGACTCCGGCGCGTCCGCCCGGCCCGTGCGGATCGGCATAGACATACGTGGAGTCGATTCTGTATTTGCCCTGCTGAGTCGGTCTCCATTGATAGGTCGCAGTGCCGTTCTTTGCTGGGATCGGCTGCCTGGTACACCCCGCGATGCCATCGACCAAGAAGCAGAGGCTGACCGCTCCTTCCATGGGCGGGTCCGCCGTGACCGTCACCGTATAGGTCGACCAGACCGAGAACGTACCGTTGTCGGAGGACATCGTGATGCGGGCTTCAGCCGCTGACGCGGCGGGCGCGGCGAGCACCATCACCGCGGTGGCCACGGCGGCACCGAGACCGAACCGGCGCAGGCGCCTACTCAAAAGTGTTGTAATCATGGATGATTCCCCCTCATCTCGATATTCAGCACAGGTTGCAGCTCGGCCGCCCCCCGTCGTGAACGTTACCCGGAAACGTGATCTAGCGCGCAAAGCGGACAGTACGAAGCTCCGCGCGGTTTGGTCGAACGAGCGGCGCGAATGTCGGCTACCGTCGAGTAGATGACGGGTCTTCCACGAAGTGGTGATGCGATCGCCGCTCCGGTTGCGTTTCCGCCACGTCGGGATGTCGAGCTGGCCGACGGGTCGAGCGTTGCTGTCCGGTATGCGTCCGGTGCGAATCCGGTTCTGCTGCTGCATGGTTGGGCGTTGACGGCCGATGTGAACTTCTGTTATCTGATGCAGCCGGTTGCCGATGGCTACGGGGTCGTCGCGATGGACATGCGGGGGCATGGGCGGGGACTGGCGTTGGGGGCAAGGGAGCGGTTCGATATCGCGCAGTGTGCTGATGATGCGGCTGCGGTGTTGGACGCGCTGGGGATCGATCAGGTGGTGGTGTGCGGGTATTCGCTGGGTGGGCCGGTGGGGTTGGAGTTCGCTCGGCGGCATCGGGATCGGGTGCGCGGGTTGGTGTTCGAAGCCACCGCGATGGCGTTCGATAGTGCCGAGGACAAGATCGGGCGGGTGTTCTTTCGGGGGCTGCGACCGTTTGCGGATCGCAGTGGCGGGATCGGGCGATCGGTGCCGCTGTCCTACTTCCGGAAGGCTCGGGTCAAATCGGACGAGGTCGCGCGGCTGTGGCCGTGGTTGCGGGCGGAGCTGGGGCAGTGTCATCCGCGAGTGATCGTCGATGTGATCCTGGCCGAGTATGCGTTCGATTTCCGGCCGCATGCGGCGGAGCTTGCGGGACTGCCGACGGTGGCCGTGGTCACCACGCGGGATGGTGCGGTGCCGCCCAAGGATCAGCGGGCGCTGGCTGCGCTGCTCGATGCGACGGTGATCGAAATCGACGCCGCGCACGATGTTTTCCTTGTCGACCCGGTGACGTATGTCGCGGCGACTCTTTCGGGGATCGAAGAGGTACACCGAAAGCGGGGCGCCCGGTAGGGACGCCCCGCTTCAGAGCGGTGTGCTCAGCTGCTCGCCGGAGCGGTTTCCTTCTGCTTGAGCTCGGCCTTCCATTCGCGGAAGCCCTCTTCGGTGCGTCCGCGACGCCAGTAACCGGAGATCGAGTTCGCCCACTCGGCGGTCACATTGCGTTCCCGGCGCACATAGCGGCGCATGTCGTGCATGACCGCCTGCGCCTCGCCGTGGATGAAGACCTGGACCTGCCCGTCCTTCCACGGCGCGTTGCGAACGCTCTCGGCGAGCGCTTCGCCCGGTGCCTGGGTGCCGCGGTGTAGCCAGGTGAGCTCGATGCCCTCGGGCTTCTGCAGCGGCAACTCGTCGTCGGGTCCGGCGACCTCGACGAACGCGTACCCGACGGCCGTCGGGTCCATCGCCTCGAGCGCGGCGGCGATGGCTGGCAGTGCCGCCTCGTCACCGGCCAGCAGGTGCCAGTCGGCGTCGGCGCGGGGCGAGTAGGCCCCGCCGGGGCCGAACAGGTCGATGGTGTCGCCCGGCTTGGCCTCCGCCGCCCAGGGGCCCGCGATGCCCTCGGCGCCGTGGTACACGAAATCGGCCGCGAGCTGGCCCGCGTCCCGGTCGACCGAGCGGACGGTGTAGGTGCGCAGCACCTCGATGCCGTCACGTTCGAAGATGAACTTGACGTAGGAATCGGTGAACTCGCTGACCTGGAACGCGGCGAAGCCGGGGCCGCCGAGGTGGACCCGGATCAGGTGCGGGCTCAACCACTCGGTGTGCTGCACGGTCAGGGTGGTGCGAGGTCGGGCCATAGGTGTTCCTCCCACTGCTAATTAGGGTTACCTTACCGACCCTACTCCGAGTTGATCTCCAACGAAATCCCCCCGTAGCCGTTCGGCTCATCGTGCGAGCAAC
This sequence comes from Nocardia sp. CA-128927, assembly GCF_050955855.1. NCBI lineage: Bacteria > Bacillati > Actinomycetota > Actinomycetes > Mycobacteriales > Nocardiaceae > Nocardia > Nocardia sp. CA-128927. Next base: position 4,558,413 of record NZ_CP192087.1, read on the forward strand.
CGCTGACGAACACGCCGCGGCAGTCCAGGATGGCGGATATGACCCAGACCGTGCCGACACCGACCCACCTGGTGCAGCAGCGTTACCGCGACCCCAAGCCTACCGAACCCACCCAGTGGAACCCGGTATTGCAGGTGCTGCACGAGCATCGCTCGGTCCGCCGCTATCTCGCCGACCCGGTCTCGGATGACACGCTGCGCCTGCTGATTTCGGCTGCCCAATCCGCACCGACCTCATCGAACTTGCAGGTGTGGAGCGTTATCGCGGTACGCGATCCCGAGCGCAAGGCCCGCCTGGCGACACTGGCGGGCAATCAAGCCCACATCTTGCAGGCGCCCGTATTGCTGGTCTGGACAGCCGATTTCGCGCGGCTGCGGCAACTCGCGGACGACCAGGAGGCGCCGCTGGAGGGGGCCGACTACCTCGAATCCAGCTACGTCGGATTCATCGACGCCGCCCTCGCCGCCCAGAACGCGGTCGTCGCCGCGGAATCCCTCGGCCTCGGCACGGTCTACCTCGGCGCGTTGCGTAACAACCCGGAAGACGTTGCGGCGGAACTGAATCTGCCCCCACAGGTCTTCGCGGTCTTCGGCCTCCTCGTCGGCCACCCCGACCCGACCGAGAACGCTAAGGTTAAACCCCGCCTGCCGCAGGGCGCGATCCTGCACCACGAAACCTACGACCTAGCAGCCCAACGCGAACACGTCACCGACTACGAGACCCGCATCGCCGAATTCTATGCCGAACAACAACTCTCACACTCCTGGACCGAACGCGTCCTGGCCCGCCTCGCGACCGCCGCCAGCCTCAACGGCCGCCACCGCCTGCGCACGTCCCTGGAGAACCACGGCTTCCATCTGAAGTAACCCGGCAACCTTCTCCCCACAGCGCGGGTCGTTGCGGCGGATCCGGCCGTCGAGGTTCCACGGAGCCTCGACGGTTACATCGGATGGTCGACGCCGCGACCGAACGCGTCTCCCCAGATGAATTGTCGGTGGCACGCATGCTGCGTTCAGGGCGCTGACCTGCGGTGTCCGGTCCACCCGGCTGCGTGCGAGGCGACCGACGGGTGGCGTGACGTGCTGTCCGATTCCGGAACATGCGATGATCCCATGTCATGTGTCCGGGGTCACCGACCGACGATCCCGGGCGTCGCGTTGTTTGCCGCAAGAGAGAAGGACCGCACTATGACAGCCGCCGACAGTCATCTATCGGACGCTGGAACGCAGGATTCGACCGGCGACTCGGAGGGCTACTCGCGCGGCCTGAGCCCGCGGACCATTCAGATGATCGCCATCGGCGGCGCGATCGGCACCGGCCTGTTCTACGGTGCGGGCGGCGCGATCGAGCAGGCCGGACCCGCCCTGATCCTGGCCTACCTGGCGGCGGGCGTGGCGATCTTCGTGATCATGCGCGCGCTGGGGGAGTTGCTCACCTATCGTCCGGTCTCGGGCAGCTTCGCCGAGTACGCGCACGAATTCCTCGGGCGCTACGCGGGTTTCGTCACCGGCTGGTCGTACTGGGCGGTGTGGGTGGCCACCTGCATGGCTGAGATCACCGTGGCGGGCAAGTACGTGCAGTACTGGTTCGACATCCAACCGTGGATCACCGCACTGGTGGTGCTCGCGGTGATGTTCGCGGCGAACCTGATCTCGGTGCGGCTGTTCGGTGAGGGCGAGTTCTGGTTCTCCACCATCAAGGTCACCGCGATCATCGGCATGATCCTGCTCGGCATCGGCGTGCTGACCATCGGCTTCGGCCACGCCGCCAACCCGACCGTGACCAACCTGTGGGCCGACGGCGGCGTATTCCCGAACGGCTTCGGCCAGTCGCTGCTGGTGCTGCAGATCGTGTTGTTCGCGTATGTCGGTGTGGAGCTGGTCGGCGTCACCGCCGGCGAGGCGCGCGAACCGCGCAAGACGCTGCGCAAGGCGATCAACACGCTGCCGTTCCGAATCGGCCTGTTCTACGTCGGCGCGCTCATCGTCATCATGTCGGTGTCCAGCTGGCGCACCTTCCACGCGGGCAAGAGCCCGTTCGTCGAGGTGTTCCAGCAGATCGGCATCCCCGGCGCGGCGGGCATCATCAACTTCGTGCTGCTCACCGCGGCGCTCTCGTCGTGCAACTCCGGCATCTACTCGACCGGCCGCATGCTGCGCACGTTGTCGCTGCACGGGGAAGCGCCGTCGGTGCTCAACAAGCTGAGCTCGCGGCACGTGCCCTACATCGGCATCTCGGCTTCGGCGGCCGCGATGGTCATCGGCGTGATCGTCAACATCATCTCGCCGGACAAGGCGTTCGCCTACATCACCTCGGTGAGCACCATCGGCATCATCTTCGTCTGGGGCATGATCCTGGTCTGTCACCTGATCTACCGCGCCAGGGTGGCTCGCGGTGAGCTGCCTGCGGCGGACTATCGGCTCCCCGGGGCGCCGTACAGCACTGTGCTGGCACTGGCGTTCCTCGCGCTGGTGGTCGTCCTGCTGTTCTTCACCGAGAGTGGTCGCACCGCCGTGGTCGTTGGTATCGTATGGGCAGCAGTGGTGTCCATCGGCTACCTCACGCTCACTCGTCTCGGAAAGAGCGGCGGCACAACAGATCCCGCACGCACCACCACTGCGCGCTAGGTCGCACGCCAGGACAAGGCAGCCGCACACTCTTTGATTTCCCGCACAGTGAATCGCATGCGATTCACTGTGCGGGAAATCAGTAGGTGTGCGGCTCGGGTCGCCGAACCCCGCGGACGCTCCTACTCGCGTTCTGCTCGTGATGACCGTGGTGTCGGGGTTTTCGCAGGTAGAGACCCCGGCGCAGGGCGAAAGTAGTTCAGCACCAGCCGCGTGATGTCGGCGAGAAACCGTTCGCGGGAAACCGGGGGCTGGTCGAGTATGTAGCGGATGGCCAGATGTTCTACCGCGCGAACCAGCATCCACGAGGCCGCCTCGAAGTCCACATCGTCGGGCAGCGAGTTCCGATGCATGGTCAGCGCGACGCGCGCCAGATCACCGATCTGCTGTTCGAAGGCGAAGACGGTGTTGTCGCCGCTGAGCCGCGGCGTCTGTTCGATGACCGCGCGCAGCAGCGCCGGATGACTGCCCAGCGCGTCGAGCAACGCGGAAATCGTTGCCGGAACGGCGGTTTCGGGCGGCTGATGGAGCTGCGCCAGCACACTGCTGTGCACCCGCGACGCGACCTCACTGTTGTAGCGGTCGATCACCGCCGTCACGATGGCGTCTTTGCCCGGAAAGTACTGGTACAGCGAGCCGGGACTGATCCCGGCGGCGTCGGCGATCCGGTTGGTGGACGCACCGTCATAACCATGCTTGATCAGCACCGTCTGCCCGGCGTCGACGATGCGTTGCACCATCTCCCGCGAGCGTTGCTGCTGCGGCGTTTTCCGCGTCTTCGGTGGCATCAGAAGACGAATTGAACGCGAGCATTTGTTCGTGTCAGCATCGTTTCATGGTTGCACACAATGACGTGGTGCACGAGAGCCACAAGGCGCCCGTGCCGCTCGGTCCGGACTCATTGACCTGGCAGATCTTCGGCTCGCTCTACTTCGCGCCGACCGGGCTGTTCCTCGGCATGGTGCAGAACATGCATCCCGGGCTCGGCGCGGGCGTCGAATACCACTCCGAGATCCAGGACGAGTTCTATCAACGGGTGCTGCGCTCGGCGTATCCGATTGTCGGCGTCGTCTTCGACGGCCCGCGGGCCGAGCAGACCGCACGCGAGATCGTGAACTACCACCGCACAATCAAGGGCATCGACGCGCAAGGTCGGCGGTATCACGCACTGGACCCCGGCACCTTCTACTGGGCGCACGCCGTCTTCTTCGTGCAGACACTGCGCGCGGGCGAACTGCTCATGGGCGGACTCTCAGCCGCGCAACGCGAACAACTGTGGCGCGAGCAGTACCAGTGGTACGAGATGTACGGCATGAGCATGCGGGTCGTCCCGAAGAGCTGGCCGGAGTTCCAGGACTACTGGAATGACATGTGCGAGAACGTCTTGGAGTCGACACCCGCCGCATGGGATGTGTACCGCTTGGCCGAGAACGCACCGGTGCCACCGTTCCCCGTGCTGGACATGCTGCCTAAACCGCTGTGGGAGAAGATGGTTCGCCCCTTCGGTGCCCGCTTCTATCAGTTCCTCACCATCGGCCTGTGTGACCCGGCGATCCGGCGCACGATGGGCTTCACCTGGACTCGACGGGACCAATTCGCCTTCGACCGCTGGTGCGCGTTGTTCACGGCGATGAACCGGGTGACACCGGACGAGATCCGCTACTTCTTCCCCCGCATCCGAGCGGGCCGCCGCCGCGAACGCGGCCTGCGACCCGCGGCGCTGGCACCGCCGGAGGCACCCCAATTGCTCTGGCCCGCAACCGAGCATCGTGACGACCCCAAGCACTACTGCCCGGTGCACGCCGACCACGGCTCGACCCCCGCCACGAAATTCCGGCAACTGACAGGATTTTGACCGATGCTGGACGTGAATACCGCCGCGCACCCCTACGACTACTACTACCGCCCGGGCATGCCGCTGCGCCCACCGCCACCGCGCGCCGTCGCCTCCGAATTGTGGTACGAGCCAAGGAAATCGATCCTGGCACCGTGGATCGACGTGCGGCCGGTCCCCGCCGAGACGGCACGCACCCGACTCATGGCCGACCACCTCTGGCAGGGTGACGAGCCGATGGACCAGCTGGTCGCCGCGTTCCGCCGGATCGGCACCGCCGAGGGGAGACGGCTGCTCGACGAGGCACTCGATCACGGCATCGAAACCCTGGACGATCCGCCACCGGAACTGGTCGCGCTGTTCGCGACGCTCGACAACCCGCCGGACTGGTACGACCCCGACCTCTGGGAATACGGCCGCCAACTGTGGATCAACGTCTCCACCTCCGGCAAGCTCGCCATGGGCGTGCAGGACTTCATGGGCACCTTCGTCGGTGCCGAGGTCGCCTCCGCGACCGGGGCCACCGGCCGTTTCGTCAACGATCCGTATCGGCGAAACCTGGAGACCTCCACCTGGTTCCGCAACGTGACGGTCCGGGGCGGCATGGAGCGCTGGTCACCGGTCTTCAAAGACACTGTGCGCGTGCGGATCATGCACGCCCAGGTCCGCGCCGGACTGCGCCGCGCCTGGGGCGCCGACCATTTCGCCACGCACGGCAATCCCATCTCCAACAGCACCATGATGGGCGCGGCGGTGACATTCGGCCTGTCGCCGATGTGCTTCGACCACGCCCACGGCCGCAAGTGCACTGAGCGACAACTGAATGCGGTGATGCACTACTGGGCGTACATCGCCTACGTCTTCGGCGTCGCGGACGAATTGATCCCGCGCACGGCCGTCGAAGGCATGGAGATGTCGGACTACATGGTCGCCACGGCCGGTGTCGCGCCGGAATGGACCGCGAACATGGCCGGGGCGGCCACTCACCGCCTCGCGGGCGCCACCAGCGTGGTCGATCGACTGAAGGTCCAAGCGACGGCACCCCTTCTCGGCCTGCTGACCTACTTCAGCAGCGAACCGCTCGTGCGAGAGTTGGTCCGCAGCACGCCATTACGTGACGTCCCGGTACAACCATGGTCGACACTGACCGGCGTCGCGGCATCGGTCGACGTCCGGTTACGAGCCCTCGATGACGCACTACCGGGTGCCCGTAGCCGTAGGGCGCGCCGCGCCGCCGCCGACGACCCGGTCTGGCGTCGCAACACGAAGGTCGCCAAGCTGCTCGCCGCCCGCGTCGGCATCTACGGCACCCCCTACGACCAACACGACGACTCGGCCACCGGCCTCGCCCGCTGCCCGGTCCGATGACCCCGCCCTTGGTGGTCGAACTACGCAGATCGGGCCGCACAGTCCTCGTCCCACCCGCGTTCACCGTGCTCGAGGCATTGGAAGACGAGGGCGTCCCCATCGACTCGATGTGCCGAGCAGGCATCTGCGGAACCTGCGAAACGGTCGCCCTGTCCGCCACGGGCCCCCGCTCCGCAGACCACTACCCGCGCCCCCTCCGTCTCTGCATAACAGCCCCGGGCCCGCTCACCCACCTCGTCCTCGACCTCTGACAACCTTTGGAGCGGTAAGCATTCAGCCGTGCTGAGCAACCGGCTCGGTACCGGCGTCGAGCGCAGCGAGGACCGCGTCGCCGTTCGCCCTCACCCACTCGGTCAGTACGTGGATCGGATCGATCAGCGTCGCTCCGAGCGGGTGAGCTCGTACTCGACGCGGGGCGGCACCTCGGCATACGCGTCACGGCGGACGAGTCCGTGCGACTCGAGCCGTCGAAGCGTCTGGGTAAGCATCTTGCGGGAGATGCCGCCGATCAGCTCGATCAGTTCACCATGGCGCACCGGGCCCTTGCATCTGGCGCGCAAGCCTGCGTCGCTCTCGCACGTCGAGGCTGCGGCGTTGCCGGTCGTCGGGCTGACGGCGTGGCAGGGCCTGGTCGACCTCGGCGGCGTGACCGCGGGCGACCGCGTCCTGATCCACGGCGGTGGCGGTGGGGTCGGTCATGTCGCGATCCAGATCGCGAAAGCGCTTGGCGCGCACGTGATCGCGGCCGCCAGCGGGAGCAAGCGGGAGTTCGTCGAGGGGTTCGGCGCCGACGAGGTGATCGACTACACGGCGGTCGACTTCGCCGAGGCGGTCCGCGACATCGACGTCGTGCTCGACACGATCGGCGGCGACACCGCCGCGCGGTCGCTCGGAGTGCTCCGCCCAGGGGGCCATCTCGTGACGGCGGTCGCCGAGGAGGATTCGGAGCTGGCCGCCGAGTTCGCGGCGGCCGGGGTGCGATTCAGTGGCATCGCGGTCGACCCGGATCCGGTCGCCCTGCGTGGTCTCGTCGAACTCGTCGAACAGGGCAGGCTCCGGGTCCATGTGCAGGAGGTGTTCCCGTTCGAGCGCGTCGCCGACGCGCACCGGTTGCTCGACGGCGGTCACCTCCGGGGCAAGCTGGTCCTCGACACTGCGCGGCGGGCAACCTGACCGCGCAGTAAGGTTGCGCACAACGAAGCCGGACGTCAGCGAGGGCTGGGCGATTCGGCAGCGAGTCGAGCCGCGGAGGAAGTGACCATGACCATGACGACGAAGACGTTGGACGAGCTCGTGCCGGGGGAGTTGCCCGCCGGTATCGCCGCGCTCACCCCCGAGATCCAGGCCGAACTCGCCACGGTGGTCGCCGAAGCCAGGCGTAAACAAGCGAAGGACCTCGAAACCGCCGCGTACTCGCTGCTGGATTTCGTTCCCCGTTTCCTGCGCGGCGCGGTCAAGAAGGCGGCCGGGCTGTGACCGACGCAGCGAGCGCCCAGCTCATCAAACTTGCCCGCACCCTCGGCGTCCCCGTCGAGCAGCTTGCCTATCTCGCCGACGTCCCCGCCGCCGACATCAGGGACTTCCGCTTCCAGGTCGCCGACCTACTGTTCGAAAGCCAGTCGGGCGGATTGCGCAAAACCGCCGCCGCGGCAAAGGTGATCCCCGCCCCGGTCATCGCAAAGCTGGTGGCGCGCAACCGCAACGCGCTGCTCGCGGCGCGCATGGCAGACGTGCTCGAACCGTCCCACGCGGTCGACGTCGCCAAGCGCTTGCCGGTCGACTTCCTCGCCGAGGTCGCCCCGCTGCTCGACCCGCGCCGCTCGGCCTACATCATCGCCGGGGTACCGACGGACACGATCGTCGCGGTCGGCAAATTACTTGCCAAGCACGAAGATTGGATCACCCTGGGTGATCTGATGGGCACGATCTCCGACAACGCCGCCCGCGCCGCGCAATCAGCTCTCGACGGAACCGCCCTGATCCACGCGGCCGTCCTCGTCGACGACGTCGAGCACCTGGAACGAATGGTCGGCCTGGTATCCGAGGCGAAACTGGCCGAAATGCTCAGGGCCGCAGCCGAACACGACCTCTGGGACGAATACCGCAGCACCCTCGACGGCCTCTCGGACACCGCCCTCGCGACGGTCCGCGCCGCGGTCGACCAACTGCCGCCCGAACACCGCGACCGCGCCCGCACCGAACTCGCCGACCGTCACCCGGCGTCCTAGCGATCAGGTACGCAACAACGTCCGAATACCGAGCATTGCCCCGATCAGCCCCAGCGCGGCGGCGAGCACGGCGGAAACCGCGACACCGTCGATCAATTCGGCCTTGTTCCCGGCAACCAGCAGCACCGCCGCGGCCGCCACGCACGCCGCGGCGAACAACGCCGTGATCAGCCGCTGCGCGAGCGCCGACACGAACGCCCGGTCGGCAGGATGTTCGAACACCCGCACACCGACACTGAACCGCCCAGCCTCGAGATCCGCGGTGATCTTATCGATCCGCCCCGGAAGACGTTGCAGCACAGGAAGAACCGAAAGCACCTGACCCTTGGCGCGAAGCGCGAGCCGATCCGGTGCCAGCATCGGCGCGAGCACATCGTCCCCCACCCGCCGTGCGGCGACCAGCAATTCGAAACCGGGATCGAGCAACAGCAACGTGCCCTCCACCGCCGCAAGCGTCCGGAAGACACCCGCCACCTGACCCGGAATCGAGAACCCTGCCGACGTGATCAGCGCGACCATCTCGCCGAACAGCGCCTTGCTCCCACCGGCCCCGAACCCGCCCCGGAACCGCACGATGACCTGCCCGATCCGCCGTTCGAACGCCCGCCGCTCGAACTCCGCGGGCTCCCCGAGCAACCGCAGCATCGCATCGGTCGCACCGACCGAATCATCCCCGTCGATCGAGACCAGAAAGGCTGTCAACGCCAGCCGCTCGGTCTCATCGAGCCTGCCCACCGCCCCGAAATCGAGCAGACCGAGCCGCCCCGCCTTATCGACCAGCACATTGCCCGGGTGCAGATCGGCATGGAAGACACCGGCCACGAGGATCTGTCGCAGCGTCTCGGCCAACAGCGTCGACGCCGCGAACGCCCTTGTGTCCGAGTCGAGTTCATCGAGCACCCGCCGCGCCGAACCGACCGGCGTGCCGTCCAGCCGCTGCATCACCAGCATGGTCGACGACGAATACGCCGGATAGGCCACCGGAATCGTGATCGCGGGCTTACCGGTGCTGGAATCACGCAGCGCCGCAGCGAGATTGCGCATGTTGTCGAGCTCGACCGTGTAATCGAGCTCCTCGGTCAACGACGCGGCGAAGCCCTCGACGAGATCCGCGACCCCCATCTCGCGCGCCCACAGCGCCTCCCGTTCGAGCCTGCGCGCGATCCGCCGCATGATCTGCAGATCGCGGCCGACTTGGATACGCGCCCCTGGCCGTTGCACTTTCACCACCACCTGGGTGCCGTCCGCGAGCACGGCCGCGTGCGCCTGCCCGACCGACGCGGCCGCCAAGGGCTCCTGCTCGATCGAGTCGAACACCTCCGTGGCCGGGCGTCCGAGTTGCGCCGCGATGATCAATTCCACCCGCGCCCACTGCAGCGGCGTCGCATCCGTCTGCAGCGTCGCCAGCTGGTCGGCGATGGTGTCCGGGATGACATCCCGTCGCGTGGAAAGCATTTGGCCGAGCTTGACGAAGGTGACGCCCGCGTCGTTCAACGCGTCCCGCAGATTCGCCGCCGCCGCGCTGGTCCGATCCGGATGCGCCCGCGAGCCACGCAGCAGGAACCCGCCCAACCCGTGCCGGACCAGCACCCCGAGCAACTGCCAGTAGCGAATCGCCTCCTGCCGCGACCGCCGCCACGCCCGGAACAGTGCGACCGGCCCGGGTATCGAGCCACTCGGCAGCACGATCTCCGCGACATACAGCACCGCGAGCCACAGCACGAAGATCCACGCCCACAACAGCACCACCACAGTGAGCGCGCCCCACAGATGCTGGATCTGGTCGGCAGCGTCCGCCAGCCCGAGTTTGCCCGCCAACCCGGTCGCCGCCGCCGACCCGGCCACCGGCAACACGGCCGAGAGCAGCACCGTCCGCGGCCAGCCCACCGGTGATCCGATCATTCACCGGGCGACCGTCGCGACGAGCCAGACCAGCAGCCCCAGCCGACGATCACGAACACCGCCGACACCACCGTCATCACGACCACCCGCGATTTGCCACAAGCCCGAGCATGCCGGAGCACGCGGGACCTGAACATCGGGGATCCCCCTGATGCCCACCGGCGTATGCGCGTAGCCGATGCGTGAACGGAGATTTTCAGGTAGTCGAGTACGCATACCGAACCGGCCCCGCGGGTCGACAATTGAGGTGTTGGAAACCGTCGGGGCCTGATGAGGATGTGTGCAATGGTCACCCTGCGTATCGCGACGTTCAATCTCGAAAACTTCGATGAAACGCCGAATCCCACCCCGTTCACGCCGACGCTCGCGGACCGCATCGCGATCATGCGGCCCCAGATCAACCGGCTCCGCGCGGACATCCTCTGCCTGCAGGAGGTGAACGGGCAGGAGCGGCCGGGACAGCCGCGTTCGCTGATCGCGTTGACCGAGCTGCTGCAAGACACCGCCCTGGCGGGCTCGGGCATCGTCTCGACCGAGAAGGCCAACGGCGAGGTGTTCGACGAACGCAACCTCGCGGTGGTCACCGCGCTGCCGGTCACCGCGCACGCTCAACTGCTCAACGATCTGGTCGCGGCACCCGTCTACCAGGTGCTGACCTCGAATCCGCCTGCCGCGCAACCACAGTCGATCGCCATCGAACGACCGATCCTGCACGTCGAACTCGATCTGCTCGGCGCGCCGTTGCACGTGATCGTCGTGCACCTGAAGTCGAAGCTGCCCACCGACATCGCCGGCCAGAAGCTCGATCGCTTCACCTGGCGCGACGCGGGCGCCGCCGCCGAGGGCTCGTTCCTGTCCTCGATGAAACGAATGAGTCAGGCCGTCGAGGTCCGGCGGCTCGTCGATCAGATCCTCGACCAGGACGCGAACGCCCGCATCGTGGTGGCGGGCGATTTCAACTCCACGGCCGACGAGGTGCCGCTGGTCGCGATCCGCGGCGATGTGGAGGACACCGGCAACGGCGCGCTGGCCGGGCGAGTACTGGTCCCGCTGGAGTCCACCGTCCCCGAATCCTCGCGCTATTCGCTGTTCCACCACGGCCGCGGGCAGATGCTCGACCACCTGCTGGTCACCCGGAACATGCTCGCCAACTACCGCGGCACCGAGATCCACAACGAGCTGCTGCACGACGAGTCGGCCGACTTCGCGACGGACAAGAAGTACCCCGAATCGGATCACGCGCCGGTCGTCGCGACCTTCGAGTTCGCCTAGCTGACCACCGTCTTACGGCTCGGCATGCACGCCGAGGCCAGCACCATCACGGCCGCCATCACCAGCACCGTGATGAAGACCAGGTGCACCGCCGACGACAGGGTCGACGGCAGCGGATGATCGGTGTGACCGACCCGGGCGTTCACGATCGCACCGAAGATCGCCACGCCGACCGCACTGCCGATCGAGCGCCCGAACATGTTGGCCGAGGTAACCACGCCGCGCTCGGACCAGTCCGCGCTCGTCTGCGCCGCGATGAGGGTCGGCGTCGCGACGAGACCCATGCCCGCACCGAGAACGAAGCACGATGCGGCCACCTGCCACAGCGTCGAATTCTCGTTGATCAGCAGCGTGGTCGCGGCACCCACCGTCGCCAGCCCGCTGCCGATCAGCGCGGTCGACCGAAAACCGATGCGCAGGTACACCTTTCCGGCCAGCGAGGCGGCGATCGGCCAGCCGAGGGTGAGCACGCCGACGGTGAGTCCGGCGACCAGCGCGCTGGTGCCGAGCACGCCCTGCGTGAAGGTCGGGACGTAGGAGGTCAGGCCGATCAGGATGGTGCCGACGAGCACGGAGACGAGGCTGCTCGCGATGATCACCCGCCGGGTGAACACCCACAGCGGCAGGATCGGATTCTCCGCCCGCCACTCGACCAGGCCGAACAGCACCAGCAGCAGCGCACCGCCGACGAAGATGCCGATGCTCGCAGGGGAGCCCCACGCCCAGGCCTGCCCACCCTCGAGCAAGCCGAGGATCAGCGCACCCGCACCCACTGTTAATAGGGCGGCGCCGAGATAATCCACCCGTTGTTTGCGCCGCGGCGCGGTCTCGGTGAACTTGCGCAGCAGCATCCAGGCTGCGACTGCCGACAGCGGCAGGTTGATCAGGAAGATCCAGCGCCAGCTGAGGTAATCGGCGAAGACACCGCCCAGCAGCGGTCCCGCGACCGAAGACATCGCCCACACGCTCGCCAGGTAACCCTGCACCTTGGCCCGCTCGGTCAGCGTGTAGAGGTCACTGGCGATGGTCATCGTCATCGGCTGGATCGCGCCCGCGCCGATGCCCTGCACCGCGCGGAAGATGATCAGCCCGAGCATGCTCGTCGCCAGCCCGCACAGCAGCGAGCCGAGCGCGAACACAGCGATCCCGAACATCAGGACCGGCTTACGCCCGACCGTGTCGGCCAGCTTGCCGTAGATCGGGACGGTGACCGCCTGCGCCAGTAGATAGATGGAGAACAACCAGGGGAACTGCGCGAACCCGCCGAGCGTGCTGGTGATGGTCAGCACCGCGGTGGCGATGATGGTGGAATCCAGTGCCACCAGCCCCGTCGCCAGCATCAGCGCACCGAGTATGGCGCCACGCTCCGATCGAAAGCCGACCGATGATGCCACTGTCCCGGTTGCCACGCGCGCGGGCCCTTTCTTTTGTTGAACTAACCATCATCAACGAACGTAGTCCGGGCACAGCTATTCCCGCTCGGAATTTTCTCGGCGTTCAGGTGTCGACGTGGCCTGCGGTCGGTCCGCGTCGGCACCCGATCGGGCCGGTGCCGCGTAGGGGTGCCGTGGCCCGGTGTTGGACGGCCGTACATACGAAGTTGGACGGCCGCACATCTCCGGCAAACAACTAGCTATCAATTTGACGCTACTGGACGTCTCGCTGGGATGTGTGGAATGTTTCCATCAGTTTAATGCGACGTAGGTAATGGTTAACGTCATTTGTCCGATCAGGTGAAATCGGACGAAAAAACGGCACGAATGGGACGTATTGCTCTCGTCGCATGCGGAGGGCCTTACTCCGTATAAAACCGGTGTCTCAGCTCACAGGCGCTTCCAGGTGGAAGCTGTAGACAGTCATCTCAGTACGGTTGTACTGTCTGCCGATGTGTTCAGGACGACGCCGTAGGTAGGTGATGTCAGCGCTCGGGCAGTACCGCAAAGTCACCTGATGTTTCCCGCAACCTGCGTGTAATTAGTTGTCCCGGCATGAGGGCACGGACGACCCCACTCCACTGAAATGTAAAGACCGACCCGACCGGATAGTGAACGGGGCCTCCCGATGGAAATCTTCTGCATTATTCTGCTTGTCTACCTCGTCTTCGCCGAGCCATTCTTCGAGATATTCTCGGTTCGCGTTTTCACGAAGGAATTCGGCGAACGGTCCGACGCGCGCGTCCGCCTGTACCAGGGTGGCGTCTTCCGGACCTGGGCGACACTGGCCGTCATCCTCGTCGCGTTCGCGGTCAGCGGCACCTCGGTGCACGAGCTCGGACTCACCCACTTCGACTTCTCCGTCTTCCGCGGCTTCTCGCTGGCCGAGAAGATCATCAGCCTGGCCATCGTCGCCATCTACGTGTCGTATCTGCTTGGCCCCGTGCTGATTCCGCTGGTCGGCGGTCGGCGCGGCAAGGACTGGATCGCGCACAAGATCGAGTACGTCGTCTTCATCACGCCGGAGAGCTCGATCGAGCGGTTCTGGTGGCTGGCCAACTCGTTCAGCACGCCCGCCGAGGAGGTCGTCTACCGCGGCTTCACCATCTACGCGGTCGCGCTGCTGTGGCCGGACATGCCGTTCTGGATCCTGATCATCGTTGCCGGTGGCGTCATCGATGGTCTGCGGCACGGATTCCGTCCCGCCGTCTCCGCTCAGGTGATATTCGGTGGTGTCGCACTCGCGCTGACCTACAAATTGACCGGAGCGATCTGGCCGACCATCGCGGTGAAGCTCTTCCACGACCTGCGCGTGCTGGCATTCCCGCTGGCGCAGGCTCGGCGCAACCTGGCCGAGCGTGGATTGTCCGAGATTCCCGGGAAAACTCTCACCGACCATAATGTCCCCGCCGTCGCGGACAATACTGATAATTCAGTCGAGCCACGTACTTCTGTTTCTACGTAGTAGGGATAGTGCTAGATGTCTGCAGAAATGGCCCGTCGGACGGCCGACGAGATCAGTTTGTTTCTCACCGAAACGCTCGGAGATTTACTGGACATTGCCACGGATGATGTCGCGCTGAGTGAGCCTTTCTCGAGTTTCGGGCTCACCTCGGCGGTGGCCCTGGTATTCGTCGGCAAGATTTCCACCTGGATGGGTAAACCACTACCGCCGGACCTCCCCTGGGAGTATCCGACCGTGCACGCCCTGGCCGAGGGGCTGGCCGCGGCACAGGACAGCACCGAACCGGCGCAGCACGATGCCGCGGCTCGGGAGCCCGAAGTCGGGGGGCGCCCGCCTCGCGCCGACACCGCGCAGGAACCGGTCGCCATCATCGGCATCGGTTGCTCGTTCCCCGGACTGCGCGGACCCGAGCAGCTGTGGGAAACCCTGTGGCACGGCCGGGAATTGGTCGGCGAGGCGCCGGAGGCCAGGCACGACTGGCCGTCGGGCACCGCGCGACGCGACGACAAGCGCCGTTCGTGGTTCGGCTCCTTCCTCGATGACCCGTACGCCTTCGACGCGAACTACTTCGGCATCGGCGATGCCGAGGCAGCGGCGATGGATCCGCAGCACCGGCTGCTCGCGGAAACCGTCGCGGACGCCTTCGAGGACGCGGGCGTGCCGGTGGAGCGGCTCGCCGGGACCTCGACCGGCACCTTCGTCGGCATCACTGCGGGCGACTACGCCCGCGGCATAGGCGACGCCGCCGAGTCCGGGATGCCGATCGCCGCCGTCACCGGCAACGCGAGCAGCATCGCGGCAAATCGGTTGTCCTATCTCTACGATCTGCGCGGGCCGAGCGTCAGCGTGGATACCGCCTGCTCGTCGTCGCTGGTCGCGCTGCACATGGCGCTGCGCAGCCTGCACGACGGGGACTGCGACGTCGCCGTGGTCGGCGGGGTGAACATGACCCTCGACCCGCGGGTCACCGAGTCGCTGGCCGACGCGGGAATGATGGCCGCCGACGGGCGCTGCAAGACCTTCGACGATCGGGCCGACGGGTACGTTCGTGGCGAGGGCAGCGCCGCGGTCGTGCTCAAGCCGCTGGCGCAGGCCGAGCAGGACGGCGACCGCGTCTACGCGGTGCTGCTCGGTTCGGCGATAAACCAGGACGGTCGTACCAACGGGCTGACCGCGCCGAGCTATCAGTCACAGGTCGACGTGCTCCGTCGCGCCTATCGGCGGGCCAACGTGAATCCCGGCGACGTGCAGTACATCGAGGCGCACGGCACGGGGACCATCCTCGGCGACGCCATCGAGGCACGCGCGCTCGGCACCGTCTTCGCCGAAAACCGCGGTGGCGACGAGAAGTTCCTCGTCGGCTCCGCCAAGACGGTGGTCGGTCACCTCGAGGCCGCCGCGGGCATCACCGGACTGGTGAAGACCGCCCTCGCGTTGCACCACGAGCAGGTGCCCGCCAACCTGAACTTCGAATCGCCCAGTAAGCACATCGCTTTCGAAGATCTGCCGTTCAATGTGCCTGCCGAGAACCAGGTCTGGCCGCAGCGTCGTGGCCGTGCCCTGGCGGGCGTGAGCTCGTTCGGCTTCGGCGGCACCAACGCACACGCCGTCCTCACCGGCGCTCCGGCGCAGACGGCACACACCCAGCCGGCCGCCGCGCCCGAAAAGCCTTATCTGGTCAGCATTTCCGGCCGGAGCGAGCAGTCGACCCTGGATCTGGTCGACAGCTGGATCGACGCACTGCGTGACGGATCGGCCCCGCCGATCGCCGAACTCGCGCAGACCTCGACCGCGCGCCGGGCGCAGCACCCGTTCCGCGTCGCCGTCACCGCCCGCGGTCACGCGGACCTGGCGGAGCAGCTCACCTCGATCTCCGGCGGTTCGCTACCGCTCGGCGCCGCCGCGGGCCGGGTGCCGCGCAGTGGTCCGGGCAAGGTGGGCTTCGTCTTCACCGGTCAGGGCAACCAGTGGATCGGCATGGGCCGCAAGCTGATCCGGCACCAGCCGGTATTCCGCGACGCGCTGCTCGCGGTCGATCGTGAGCTGCGCATGGAGCTCGGCTGGTCCACCTTCGCCATCCTCGACCGGGGCCGCGACGAGGAAGCTCTCGCCGATACCGGCACAGCCCAGCCGGTGCTGTTCGCTCTGCAGGTCGCGCTGGCTGCACTGTGGCAGTCGTGGGGAATCACCCCCGCTGCGGTGGTGGGACACAGCGTCGGCGAAGTCGCCGCCGCGCACGTCTGCGGTGCGATCGACCTGCGCACCGCCGCGCAAATCATCGCGGCCCGGGCCAAAGCCACTGCGCGCCTGCGTGACAACGGCTGCATGGCCGTGGTCAACCGCCCCGCTGCGGAACTCGAACTGCCGCAACGGGTTTACCTCGCGGGCACCAACGGCCCGAAGTGGACGCTCATCTCGGGCAACACCGGCGCGGTCGACGGCTACCTCAACCGGCTCGACGGCGAGCAGATCATGACCCGCCGCCTGCCCGGCCGCTATGCCTTCCACTCGCCGCTGATGCGTGACTGCCTGCCGGAATTCGCGACGGACATGCCGTGCATCCAGCCCTGCGAGGGCAGCATCCCGTTCTTCTCGACAGTCACCGGCGGCCGGATCGACGGCGCGCAACTGAACGGCCTCTACTGGACCGATCAGGTGGTGCGCCCGGTGCAGTTCGCCGAGGCGGTCGGCGCGATGATCGACGCCAACATCGGCACCTTCATCGAGATCGGCCCGCATCCCGCGCTCAACGGCATGCTGAAAAGCCTGCTCCGCCATCACGATCGGGCCGGGGTCGCGGTGCCGTCGCTGGTCCGCGACGTCGACGACCTGTCGGTGATGCTGGCGGCGCTCGGCGAACTGCACGTCCGCGGGCACGAGGTGCGCTGGGCCGGTGTGGACGCGGCGACCCGGCCGCTGGCCCGGCTGCCGCTGTATCCGTTCGACCGCAAGTCGTACCGGATCGCCGGTGGCGTGCCGAGCGTCGAGGCCGCCCCGGTCTCGCGCGCGACCACGGATCTGTTCACCGCCGACGTCGACTATGTCGCGCCGCGCACCGAATACGAGCAGGTCGTCGCCGAAATGTGGGCCGAACTGCTCGGGCTGGAGCAGGTCGGCGTTTTCGAGAACTTCTTCCGCATCGGCGGGCATTCCCTAGCCGCCACCCAGTTCGTCCGCAGACTCCGCGAACTCTTCGAGATCGAGTTCGCCCTCCGGCGCATGTTGCAGGAGCCCACCGTCGCCCAGGTGGCGGCGGCGCTGGAGGAGCTCATGGTCGAACAAGCCGATGCAGCCCTTTTGGAGAGCGATCATGAACTCACCGGCTAGCAGCCTGGCCCTGGCCCGCCTGCGGGAACGCCGCGCGGCGGGTATCTCCACCACCACCGTTCCACTGCGCGAGGGTGCGGGTCCGTTCCCGGTCACCCCGGCGCAGCGGGGCATCTGGCTGCACGAGCAGCTGGCCGGTCACGCGGCGATCTACCATGTGCCGCTGGGCATTCGGATCACCGGTCCGCTCGATACCGCGGCGCTGCGTGCGGCCGCCGACGCGGTGACTCAGCAGCAGCACGCCTTCCGGACGGTCTTCAAGGAGTCACCGGAAGGTCTGCGAGCCGAGGTCGTCGACGTCGAGGGCGCCGACTGGCAGACGCCCGATCTGCGCCTGGTGCCCGCGAAATCGCGGGCGGCGGCGGTCGATCAGCTGCTCGAGTCCCTCGCGTCTGCGCCGTTCGATCTGGCGGATCGGCCGCCGGTGCGCTGGGCGCTGATCCGGCTGGCCGAGCAGGAGTGGATCCTCGCGGTCGTCGCGCATCACCTTGTGCTGGACGGATTGTCGATCGCGCTGCTGATCGATCAGCTGTGGGCGGCCTACGGTGCCGTCGTGCACCGAGCGGAGACCATTCTGCCGGTGCCGCCGCGGCAATACGCCGACTATGCGGTGTGGAGTGCCGAACATGGCGCCTCCGCAACGCAAGCGGCGGCCGTCGAGCGCCGGGCCGCGCTGCTGCGTGGTGCCCCGCCGTTGGATCTGTCCCTCGGCCGCCGCCCGCGGCGGGTGGGCAACAACGGTGCGCGCGTGGAGAATTCGTTCTCCCGCGAGGCGGCCGACGCGGTGCGCGCCTTTGCGGCCGACAACGGCATGCCGCCGTTCGTCTTCCTGTTGGCCTGCTACGAGCTGACATTGGCGCACCGCACCGGACAGCGCGACTTCTGTGTCGGCATCCCGATGGCGGCCCGCCCGTACGCCGAGCTCGCGAAGACCATCGGGCACTTCGTCAATACCGTCCCCGTTCGCGCCGATCTCGCCGACGACCAGACCTTCCTCGACCTGCTGCACCGGACCCGCGACAGCGCGATGGCGGCCTACGACGACGAGACCGTCCCGTTCGAGCGGGTCGTCGAGGCCATCGGCGGGCCGTGGGATCCGGCCTTCAGCCCGGTATTCCAGACCCTGTTCGTACAGCAGATGCTGGAGCGCCCCGATCTGAGCGAATGGGGACTGACTGTCGAGTGGCAGACCATCGATACCGGCGCCACGCTCTACGACCTGGTCATGCACGTCGCCGAGACGGGCTCGGAGCTGGTCTGCCACCTGACCTACAACGAGAAGCTGCTCAACGCGACCGCCGCGGCGGATCTGGCGCAGGACTTCCTCGCCATCGCGGCAGCGGCCGCCGCCGCACCGACGACACCAGTCGACGAGCTGCTCGCCGTGCTACCGGTGCGCGAGTATGCGGTGAACGACCAAGCGGCCGAAGCGGATTCGGACGACTCCGATGACGTAGCGTTCGAGGCTCCGATCGGCGAACGCGAGACCCGCCTCGCGGCTCTCTGGGCGCAGGCGCTGGAGCGTACCGAAATCGGCCGCCACGACGACTTCTTCCTGCTCGGCGGCACGTCCTTGGCGGCAACCCGGGTGATCTCCCAGATCCTCGACGAGTTCGACGTCAGCGTGTCGCTGCGTGAGCTCTTCGAGAGTCCGACGATCGTGACGGCCGCGCGCCTGATCGAAGCGGCGTCCGCAGAACAGGATTCGCTGCCGCCGCTTAAGCCGGTGCCGCGCACGGACGGCGAACTGCTCGCGGTGTCCTACGCCCAGGAACGCCTATGGTTCCTGGAGACACTGGATCCCGGCAACGCGACCTACATCATGCCCGGCGGCCTGCGGCTGCGCGGCGAGCTCGACGTCGCCGCGGTCGAGCAGGCCCTGGCCCTGGTCGAACAGCGGCACGAGGTGCTGCGCAGCGTCTATCGCACCACCGACGACGGACAGCTGCGTCAGGTGATCCGCCCGTATTCGCCACGGCCACTGGAGTTCACGGACTTCAGCACCCTGCCTACCGAACAGCGCGGCACCGCCGAGGCCGAACTCGCGGCGAGCGTCTATCGTGCGCCGTTCGATCTCGCCGAAGGCCCGGTCTGGCGCTACCACCTCATCAAGTCGGGGCCGGACGAGTACCTCCTGGCCATCGCCCTCCATCACATCGTGTGTGACGGCTGGTCCGTTGCCGTACTGAGCCAAGAGGTTTCGGCCCACTACCGGGCGCAGGTCGCGGGCGTCGACTCGCCGCTACCGCCGCTGGTCGTGCAGTACGCGGACTACGCGGGCTGGCAGCGCGGCAACGCCGACCGGCTCGACGGGCAGCTGGACTTCTGGCGCGCCGAGCTGGCCGACCCGACGGTCACCGAAATCCCCGGCGACCGACCGCGTCCGGCCCGCCGCACCTCCCGCGGCGCGGTCGAGCGGCTCGCCGTCGACCCGCAGGTGATGGCCGAAGTACGGGCGCTCGCGGCCCGCAGCGGCGTCACCACCTTCGCGGTGCTGCTCGCCGCCTTCTACACCATGCTGAATCGCTATACCCGCCAACAGGATCTGATCGTCGCCTCGCCGATCGCCGGGCGCACCCGCTCGTCCGTCGAGCCGCTCGTCGGCTGCTTCCTGAACACCCTGGCGCTGCGCACCGAGGTCGACACCGAGGAGACCTTCTCCGCGCTGGTGGCCCGTGTCGGCAAGACGGTGCTGTCGGCGCATGCCAACCAGGACCTGCCGTTCGAGAAGGTCATCGAGGCAATGGTGCCGACCAGGGACATGAGCCGCACCCCGCTCGCCCAGGTCATGTTCAACTACTTGAACACGCCCCCACCGTCTCTCGACATGGCAGACCTCGACGTCGAGCTGGTGGACGCGCCCCGGACCACGGCCAAGATGGACTTCGACCTCACGGTCGACGAGACCGACGGCCCGACCAAGCTCACCCTGGAATACAGCGCCGACCTCTACGACGCGCCGACCGCCGTTCGGGCACTGCGGCATTACGCGACCGCGCTCGCGAGCATTGTCGCGAACCCGGAACAGCTCGTCGGCGAGGTACGCCTGGACAGCCCGGATCAGGCTGCGGCCGAGGCGATCTGGACCCTGCCCGGCTCCCCGATGGTGCCCGAGGCGGAGCCGGACGAGCGACTGATCGATCGGCTCGACGCCGTGATCGACTTGCGCGGCAGCGCACCGGCTTTGCGCGCGGGCGATCGCACCACGAGCTTCGCCGAACTCGACGTGCTCACCGCCGCCATCGCCAAGGAGCTGATCGGCGCCGGCCTCGATGGCAGCCGCGTCGCCCTGCTCTACGACCACACGCCGGAGAGTTTCGTCGCCGTCTGGGCGGCTTTGCGCGCGGGTGTCGCGTACGTCCCGCTCGACCCGCGCGCGCCGCAGGCCAGGCTGATCGAGATCATGGAGGAGGCCGACGTCTCCGCGCTGCTGTGCGATCCGTCGCTCGCCGATCTCGCCCGCTCGGTCGCCGGTGGGGCGCACGTCTTCACCGTGTCCGGGCGCACCGATCAACCGCACCCGACGCTGAGCACGGTGCCCACCAACGACCTGTCGACCTGGGCGAAGTCCCATATCAGTGCCGACGATTTCGCCTACATCCTGCACACGTCCGGCTCGACCGGCCGCCCGAAGGGTGTGGCGCAGAGCCGCGGCAACGCACTGGCCCACGCGGTCACCTACGCGCGGCGACTGCGCATCGGACCCGACGACGTCGTGGCCGCGCCCGCCCGCTACACCTTCGACGCCGGTGTGCTGAACTCGTTCGGCGCGGCGGCGGCCGGGGCCGAGCTGTACGTGATCGACCCGCACCTGTTCAGTCCCGCGGGCCTGCGCGAGGAGATCGAACGCGCCGGGGTCACCGTGCTGCACTGCACGCCAACGCTTTTCCGCTACCTGCTCGGCGACACCGACGGCCCGTGGGTGCCGGACGCGCTGCGGCTGGTCGCGCTCGGCGGCGAGGAAGTGGTCCGCGGCGACGTCGTCGACTTCGGCAAGCACTTCGGCCCGACCTGCCGCCTGGTCAGCCTGTACGGGCCGTCCGAATGCTCGGTCGCGTTGCAGCACATCATCACTCCCGAGGACGCGGACAGCGCAGGGGTGCCGATCGGCCACCCGGTCGAGGGCGTCGAGGTCGATCTGGTCGACGGAAGTGGCCGTCCCACCGAGGTTTACGGTGAGATCGCGCTGCGCAGCTCGTACGTCGCGCTCGGCTACTGGCATCGTCCCGAACTCACCGAGAAGGTGTTCGGCACCGGCCCCAACGGCGTCCCGTACTACCGGACCGGCGATCTCGCCCGGCGGCTGCCCGACGGCCGACTCGTCTTCGTCGGCCGCAAGGACCGCCAGGTCAAGATCCGCGGCCACCGGGTGGAACCGGGCGAGGCCGAGACGTTCCTGCGGTCGCACCCGACGGTCGCCGAGGCCGCCGTGGTGCTCGACGCCGAGGCCGACGTGCCGAGGCTGGTCGCTTACCTCACCCAGGACGGTCCGCTGGAGCCCGACTACCTCGAGCTGTCCGCCTATCTGCGTACTCGGTTGCCGGACTACATGATTCCGTCGGCCTACATGGTTCTCGACCACCTGCCGCGCGGCCTCACCGGCAAGCTCGATCGCGCGAAGCTGCCGAAGATCGCCCCGGCCGTGGCGCCGGTGTACACGCCGCCGGGCACCGAGCTGGAGCGCGTCGTCGCGGAGGTGTGGGCGGAGGTGCTCGACCGCGAGATCGGTCTCGGGCAGAACTTCTTCGACCTCGGTGGCCATTCGCTCGCGCTGGCCAGGGTGCGTGGGCTGCTGGAGCGCCGCCTCGGCGTGGACCTGGCGATGACCGACCTGTTCGCGGCACCGACTGTTGACGGGCTGGCCAAGTCTCTAGCCGGGCGGACGGCGCCGCAGGAGGACGCGGACCGAGGTCAGGACCGGCGCGCGGCTGCCGCCCGCCGCCGGGCGCACCGCCAGGCGACCGAGACCCTGCCCGACAGCGTTGGGAGCCAGCGATGACACACGACGACAACGAATTCCGCGTTGCGGTGATCGGCATGGCCTGCCGTTTCCCCGACGCGGACACCGTCACGGACTACTGGCGCAACCTGTGCGAGGGCCGCGAATCGGTGCGCCCGCTCGCCCCGGAAGCCATGCCCGCCGACCCGCCCGCCGGATACGTGCACGCGGGCGCGCTGCTGGCGGACGCGGACAAGTTCGACGCGGAGTTCTTCGAAATGCCGCCGCGCGAAGCACAACTCACCGACCCGCAGCATCGCCTGTTCACGCTGTGCGCGTGGGAGGCACTGGAGGACGCCGGTCACATCGCGGCCGAAAACCCCACGCCGGTCGGCGTTTTCGCGGGCGCGGGCATCAGCACCTATCTGCTACGTAACCTCGTCGGACACGCGAGCCTGTTCCAGACACCCAGCTCGCAGCTGCACGCGCTGCACGGCAACGCTTCCGACTACATGGCCACCAGGGTCTCCTACAAGTTGAACCTGACCGGGCCGAGTGTCGCGGTGCAGACGGCGTGCTCCACCTCCCTGGTCGCCGTGCATCAGGCCGCGCAGGCGCTGCTCGACTTCCAGTGCGACGTGGCGCTTGCGGGCGGTGCGAGCGTGCAGGTGCCGCAGGAGGCCGGATACATCTACGAAGAGGGGTCGATCCTCTCCCCGGACGGTCACTGCCGGGCGTTCGACGCGGATGCCAGTGGCACCGTATTCGGTTCGGGTGTCGGCGTTGTCGTGCTCAAGCGGCTCGCCGACGCGATCGCCGACCGGGACAACATCCACGCCGTGATCGTCGGTTCCGCGGTGAACAACGACGGCGGCAACAAGATCGGCTTCACCGCGCCCGGCATCGCGGGCCAGCGTGCTGTCATCCGGGAAGCGTTGTCGGCCGCCGGAATCGGGGCCGACACCATCGGCTACGTCGAAGCGCACGGCACCGGCACCAAGCTCGGTGACCCGATCGAGGTGGCGGCGTTGAGCGCGGCCTACCGCGAGCACACCGACGCCGCGCAGTACTGCGCGCTCGGCTCGGTGAAATCCAATGTCGGCCATCTCAACTCCGCGGGTGGCGTCGCCGGGTTCATCAAGGCCGTGCTCGCCGTGCGCGAGGGGCGCATCCCGGCCAGCCTGCACTACACCCGGCCGAACCCCGAAATCGACTTCGCCGCAACACCGTTCTTCGTCAACACGGAACTGCGGACCTGGTCGGACGAGGTGCGGCGGGCGGCCGTGAGCGCCTTCGGCATCGGCGGGACCAATGCCCACGTGATCGTCGAACAGCCGCCGACACAGGCACCGGCCCCGGTGCAGTCCGGCCCCCGCGCACTGCTGATCTCGGGTCGCACCGCACAGGACGCCGACCGTATCGCGGCCCGGCTCGCCGAGCACCTGAGCAACACGGACGCGGAACTCGCTTCTGTCGCAAAAACGTTGACGCACGGCCGCCGTCGTTTCCCGCACCGCCGCATGGTCGTGGCAAGCACGACGGCGGAGGCTGCGGCCGCACTGAGTAAGCCCGCGGCGGGGGAGGCCTCGCCCGCTCCCGCGCTCGCCTGGCTGTTCCCCGGACAGGGTGTCGCGCTCGGCGCCGCCGTTCTCGAACTCGCCGCGACGGTCCGCCCGTTCGGCGACCGGTACCGCGCCTGCGCCGACATCCTGCGCGAGCGTAGCGGCTTCGACTTGGACGCCGCGGTGCGCAATGCCGAGGGCACCGAGCAGACCCAGGTCGCCCTGTTCGCGGTCGAGTACGCACTCGCCGGGATGTGGCGCGAATTCGGCGCCGAACCACGGGAACTGCTGGGGCACAGCCTCGGTGAGCTCGTCTGCGCCACCATCGCGGGCGTCTTCGAGCTGGCCGACGCACTGCAACTGGTGGTCGAACGCGGCCGGATCATGGCGGCCTCCCCGCCCGGCGGCATGCTCGCGATCTCCAAGGGCGTGGACGTCGTCGCGGAGCGCCTGCCGGAGGACGTCTGGCTCGCCGCCGACAACTCCGCCAACCGTTGCGTCGTCGCGGGCTCCCCGGCGGCCCTGTTCCGGCTGGCCGGTGAACTCTCCGAGGAGGGCGTGCCGAGCTCGCTGCTGCCCGTCGGGCACGCGTTCCACACGCCGCTCATGGACGAGGCCGCGGCTCGCTTCGCCGAACTCGTCCGCGGCGTTCCCCGTAAGGCGCCGGAAGTGCCGTTCTGGTCGAACGTCACCGGCGCGCCGATCACCGCCGAACAGGCGGTCGACCCGGCCTACTGGTCCCGCCAGATGACGAGCACCGTTCGTTTCCGGGAGGCCGCCCTCGCCCTGGTCGGCCGCAACCCGGGGACCGTCGCGCTGGAGGTCGGCCCGGGCAAGTCCCTCGTCTCGTTCCTGCGCACCGCCGATCGCGCCTCGGCCACGGTCGGCACCCTCGGCATCGGCCTCGGCGCGGGCGCGCCTGAGACCGCGATCGTGGACGCAGCCGGACGACTGTGGTTGTCCGGTGTCGCAATCGATTTCGACGCCATCTACGGCGGCGAAACCTCGGCGAAGGTCAGCCTGCCTACGTATCCCTTTGCCCTGAAACGCTATTGGGTCGACGCCCCAGAGGTGGCGCCGACGCAAACCCGGCGCATCGATCCCGTGGCGCCCGCCTCGGCCCCGATCGACAGCACTACTGCCGAACCGTCCGACGAGGACGACTTCGTGGTCTCGGTGCGCAACCAGGTCGTCGCGGTGTGGTGCGCGGCGCTCGGCATCGACGAGGTCGGCAACGACGCCAACTTCTTCGAACTGGGCGGGGATTCGCTGCTCGCCGTGCACGTCGCAACACAGCTGCGGTCCATCTTCCCGTTGGATCTCGCACTCGGAGAGCTGTTCGCCAGCCCGACAGCCGCGGGGATGGCCGACACCATCGCCGCGCACCTGATGCAGCGGTTGGACGAACTGTCCGACAGCGAGGTCGAGCTGCTGCTCAACCAGCCGGGGGCGGCCGAAGAACGGAGCAACAATGCCTGAACTCGTCGACACGGGCGCATCCCGCCGCGCGTTGCTGCGCCGCTGGGCCGCGGGTGGCACCCCGCGCGCCGGTATTCCGCGCCGTCCCGATCCCACTGCCGCCGCACCGCTTTCGGCCGCCCAGCAGCGAATCTGGTTCCTGGAACAGCTGTTCCCGGATCGGGCCACCTACACGATGCCGCTGGCGCTGCGCCTGCGCGGCCACCTCGACATCGCGGCCCTGCAGGGCGCGCTGTCGCTGGTCGTCGCCCGGCACGAGTCGCTGCGCACCAGCATCGAAGTGCGCGACGGTGTTCCGGTCCAGGTCGTCGGGCCGGTGGCGCCGCTGCCGATGACCATGGTGTCGTCGTCGCAGCTGGACCCGAACCGGCCGTTGGCGGACGCGACCGAGCAGGTCGAGCAGTTCAGCCGGACCGTCTTCGACCTGTCCGGTCAGCTGGTCGAGGTGCTGCTGGTGCGGCTGAGCGAGGACGATTCGATCTTCGCGGTCGCCATGCACCACATCATTTCCGACGGCTGGTCGCTCGGCGTGTTCGCCACCGAACTGATGTCCGCCTACGCGGATCTCACGGCGGGCAAGCACCTTCCGGAACTGCCGGAACTGTCGTTGCAGTACCCTGACTACGCGACCTGGCTGCAGGATCTCGCGCAGCAGGACAAGTTCGGCGCCGACCTCGACTACTGGCGCGGCGTGCTCGGCGACGAACCGCCACTGGTGACCTTCCACCCCGACCGGCCGCGCGCGCTCGAGCCGGAAAACCGCGGCGCCCGGGTGCTGTTCACGATTCCGGCACCGGTGCTGTCCGGCCTGCGGCATCTCGTCGACGAGGTCCGGGTGAACGACCGCCCCGCCACCCTGTTCATCGGGTTGATGGCGGGATTCAAAGCGCTGCTTCGCTATTACACCGGCGCGGAGGACATCACCGTCGGCACACCGATCGCGGGCCGCACCAGGCCCGAGATCGAGCCGCTGATCGGGTTCTTCGTGAACGCCCTAGCACTACGCACGGATCTGTCCGGCGCGCCGACCTTCCGCGAACTCCTCGGCCGGGAACAGCGCGTCGTCTTCGACGCGTTCGACCACCAGGAGGCGCCGTTCGACCTCGTCGTCGAGCACGTGCGCCCCGACCGGGAACTGAGCCACTCGCCACTGTTCCGCACCGCCGTCGTGTTGCAGAACACCGCGCTACCCGAACTCGCCATCCCCGGACTCAGCGCCGAATACGTCGAAGTGCATTCCGGCACTACCAAATTCGACGTGCTGGTCACCTTGCGCCAGGTCGGCGCGGAACTGGTCGGCGCGTTCGAATACGACGTCGACCTCTACGACGAGCCCACCGTCGCCGCTATCGCGCGCCACTTCGTCGCCCTGCTGACCGCGGTGGTCGCCAACCCGGACACCGCACTGCCGGAACTCGACTTCCTCGAGACGGACGAGCGGGAACGAGCGATCGCCGCGGCACTGCCCAGCGAGACCGTCGCCGAGCCCGCCCTGACGCTGCACGAGCTCTTCGCGGCCCAGGCCATCCAGACACCCGACGCGGTCGCGCTCACGTTCGGCGACAGCGCCCTGAGCTACGGCGAGCTCGCGGAGGCCGCCGACCAGCTGGCCCAGCGCCTGCGTGCGCGCGGCATCGGTCGCGGTTCGTTCGTCGGCATCCATCTGGACCGTTCCGCCGATGTGGTCGTCTCCATCCTCGCCGTGCTGCGGGCCGGTGCGGCCTATGTCCCGCTGGACCCGATGTACCCGGCCGACCGGATCGAGTTCATGATCGCGGACTCCGGCGCGCGTCTGGTGATCAGCCACAGTGCCCTCGTCTCGGCCTCGGAATCAGGCCCGGAACTCCTGCTCATCGACGAACAGGCCGACGAGACCGTGCCCGACCTCCCGCTGGAGAAGGCCGAGCCGCACGACCCGTGCTATGTCATCTACACCTCGGGCTCGACGGGCGTCCCGAAGGGCGTTGTCATCGAGCACGCCAACGTGGTTCGCCTGTTCTCCACCACCACCCGCTGGTACGACTTCGGCCCGCAGGACGTGTGGACGATGTTCCACTCGTACTCCTTCGACTTCGCCGTCTGGGAGATGTGGGGCGCGCTGCTCTACGGCGGCCGGCTCGTCGTGGTGCCCGGCTCGGTCAGCCGGTCCACCGCCGAGTTCGCGGAACTGCTTGCGCGCGAACAGGTCACGGTGCTCAACCAGACGCCGTCCGCGTTCACCCAACTGCTGCGCGCGCTGGAGAACGCACCCGGCACGCAGCTCGCGGTGCGCTGGGTGATCTTCGGCGGCGAGGCACTCGATTTGTCCACGCTCGCACCGTGGTTCGATCGTTTCGGCGAGTCCGCGCGGCTGGTGAACATGTACGGCATCACCGAGACGACCGTGCACGTCACCTATCGCGAACTCACCCGCGCCGACGTGGTCTCGGCGGCAGGCAGCCTGATCGGCGTGCCGCTGCCCGATCTCGGTGTGCTCATTGTCGATCCGGCGGGGCGTCCGGTGCCCGACGGCGTGGCAGGGGAGATGCTTGTATCCGGGCCCGGTGTCGGGCGCGGGTACCTGAACCGCGACGACCTGACGGCCGAACGGTTCGTGGAGAGCCCCGTGCTCGAGGGACGACGGGTCTATCGCACCGGCGACCTCGCCCGCCGCCGGGCTGACGGCGACCTGGAATACCTGGGCCGCATCGATCAGCAGGTCAAGGTGCGTGGCTTCCGCATCGAGCTCGGCGAGATCGAGGCCGCGATCACCGCGCACCCCGGCGTCGATCAGTCGGTCGTGCTGGCCCGCAAGGACACCGGCGGAAGCCTGTCCCTGGTCGCCTATTTCACGCCGGGCGACGCGACCGCCGACGCGGCCGCAGCGGAACAGGACCAGGTCGCCAACTGGCAGATCGTCTTCAACAGCACCTATCGCCAAGGCCGTGACGGCGACGCCGATTTCGATATCTCCGGCTGGAACGACTCGTACACCAATGCCGCCATCCCCGAGGAGCACATGCGGGAATGGGTCGACGCGACCGTCGCCGCGGTGCGCACGCTGGCCCCGCAGCGCGTCCTCGAAATCGGTTGCGGCACCGGCCTGTTGCTGTCCCGGCTGGCACCGCAGTGCGCGGTCTACGACGCCACCGACGTCTCCGCTTCGGCCATCGAGAACGTGCGGACGAAGATCGTCGAGGGCAACCCGGACCTCGAGCACGTCCGGCTCGACATGTGCGCCGCCGACGAGCTGCCCTACGACGTCGCCGGACCGTACGACGTCATCTTGATCAACTCGGTGGTCCAGTACTTCCCGAGCGCCGATTACCTGACCCGCGTGCTGGATTCGGTGGTCGGCCTGCTCGCCCCCGAAGGCGTGCTGTTCGTCGGCGACGTCCGCGACCTCACCCTCAGCGAGTCGTTCCACGCGACCGTCGAGGCGACCAACGCGCCGTCCGCCGGTGCCGGTGAGCTCGCACCCGCCGTGCGCGCCGCCCTCGACCGGGATGCCGAATTGGTCATCTCGCCACGGTATTTCGAAGACTTCGTGGCCACCCACCCGACGCTGACCGGCTCCAGGATGCGGCTCAAGCGCGGCGAGTACCTCAACGAGATGTCCCGATTCCGGTACGACGCGGTGCTGTTCGCGGGCCAGCGTGGCCTGCCGGTGCGGCCGAAGCTGCTCGACGCGACGACCACGCCGCAGCTGCTGGCCGAGCTGCTCGAGCGGGATCGCCCGGCGGCGGTGCTGATCGCCGACGTCCTCGACGCCCGAGTGGCCGGTCCGCTCGCGGTGGTCGCCGAGTTGCAGCGCGGCCGGGCCAGCGCCGCGCAGATCCGCGCCGCGCTCGCCGATTCCGGCGGCATCAGCCCGGAAGACTATCTCGCCCTTGCCGATCGGGTGCCGTATCGCATCGAGGCGCTACGCCGCCCGGGTGGCCGGTACGACGTCGTGGTGACCGGCTGGGATGTGGCGTTGCCGTCCATCCCGACGGCGCGGGACGCCGAATGGCCGGACGATCTCGTCATCTCGGACCCGTTGCGCGTCAAGGCCCGCGACGACTTGGTCGTCGACGTGCGCGCTCACCTGGCGCGACGACTGCCGCAGCACATGGTGCCCGCAGCCGTCCTCGTGCTGGACGAATTCCCGCTGACCACCAACGGAAAACTGGATCGACGCGCACTGCCCGCTCCGGTCCTGCGCCGCAACACCTTGGAATACGAGCCGCCGCGCACCCCGCTCGAGCAGCGCGTCGCGGGCGTCTTCGCGCACGTCCTCGGTATCCCGCGAGTGGGTCGTGAAGACAACTTCTTCGACCTCGGCGGCCACTCACTGCTGGCGGCTCAGCTGATCCTGCGGCTGAAACAAACCTTCGGCGAGGACATTCCGCTCGGTTCGCTGTTCGCCCGGCCGACAGTGGCGGGTGTGGTCGCGCTGCTGGCCGGTGAGACCGCCGCCGAGGAAGTCATCGACCTCGAAGCCGAGGTGGCCGCCGCGATCGAATCCTGGCCCGCCGCACCGTGGACCGTCACCCCGCCCACCACGGGCGAGGTGCTGCTCACCGGCGCGACCGGCTTCGTCGGCGCCTTCCTGCTCCATGAACTGCTGGCGCGCACCGACTCCCGCGTGCACTGCCTGGTGCGGGCCGACAGCCGGGACGAAGGCCTGGCCCGTCTGACCGCCACCTTCGACAGCTACGAGCTGCCGCGCGACTCGTTCGACCGGGTCATCCCGGTGCTCGGTGACCTGGCCGAGCCGCGACTCGGGTTGTCCGAGAAGCAGTTCCTGCTGCTGGGCCGCACCATCGACGCGATCTATCACAACGGCGCGCACGTGAACTTCGCGCTGCCGTACCGGGTGCTGGAGGCGGCCAACGTCCAGGGCACCCAGGAGCTCGTCACCCTGGCCCGAACCAGTGGCGCGCCACTGCATTTCGTGTCCTCGCTGTACGTGCTCGGCCCTGGTGACGCGGTCGACGGACGGGTCGCGGAACCGCTTGCGGCACAGGACCCCTCGCAGCTGTCCCTCGGATACCTACGCAGCAAGTGGGTTTCCGAGCGACTGGTCACCGAGGCGGGGGAGCGTGGCTTGCCGGTGAGTGTGTTCCGACTGGGTCGCATCGGCGGCGACAGCCGCACCGGCGCCTGCCAGACCAGCGACTTCTTCTGGCTGCTCGTCAAGGCGAGCCAGGAGGTGGGTCTCGCGCCGGAGGTGGACTTCGCGGTCGACCTGGCCCCGGCCGACTTCACCGGCTCGGCCATGGTCGAACTGGCCCGCAACCCGAAACCGGGCACCCACATCTACCACCTGCGTAACCCCCAGCCCAGCACCTTCACCGAGGCCATCGGGTGGCTGCGGGAAAGCGGCTGGCCGGTGCGACTGGTCGCCCTCGACCAGTGGCGCGACGCGATCGCCGCCCACGCTGCCAGCGCGGGACCGGGATCGGCGTCCTTCAGCGTGCTGAGCCTGTTGAGCGCCAACGGCGGCCTCACCCCGCTCATCCAGTTCGACGTCGACAAGGCTGTCACAGCACTGGATCAGGTCGGCGTGCACTGCCCGCCGGTCTCCCGCGACCTGTTCATCCGCTACCTGGATTACTTCCGCAAGGTCGGCTTCCTCGCCGTTCCGTCACCACAGGAGGTCGGAGTATGACCACAACACTGCTTACCGGGGGCGCGCTCGAGTACGACACATTGGTGCGCGCGCTGACCAACCAGGCCGCGCAACGGCCGAACAAGGTCGCCTACAGCTTCCTGCACTACCCGGATCCGACCTCCAAGCACGGCGAGACCGAGTCGCTGACCTACGCCGAGATCGACCGCGCGGCACGGGCATACGCGGCCACGCTGCTCCAGGTCGCGCACCCCGGCGACCGGGCGGTGCTGCTGTTGCCGCCGGGCCTGGAGTACGTGAAGGCGTTCTTCGGCTGCCTCTACGCCGGTATCATCGCGGTGCCGCTATATCCGCCGAGCGCGCACAACTCCAACGGACGCATCGACGCGGTCTGCGTCGACGCCGACCCGGCCTGCATCGTCACCACCGACGGCGCACTCGCGAATGTGACGGCGTGGCTGGACAATTCGCCGACCGACACGACCCGCCTCATCGTGACCACCGGCGAGGTCGACGAGAAGCTCGCGATCGACTGGGAACCGGTCCTGGTGGACCGCGAGCAGATCGCCTTGCTGCAGTACACCTCCGGCTCCACTCGCACGCCCGCCGGGGTGATGGTGCCGCATCGCGGACTCCTGGACAACGCCAGGCAGGTCTACGAAATGATGTACCACGTCGGCATTTCCGCCGAGGACGAGGTCGGTTTCGTCAGCTGGCTGCCGCTGTTCCACGACATGGGCCTGATGGTCGGCGTGATCATGCCGATCATCAGCGGCCACGGTGTGGTCCAGATGTCGCCGACCTCGTTCCTGCGTCGGCCGGAGCGCTGGCTACAGGCGATCAGCGACAACCCCGCGCAGGTCTTCGCGGCCTCGCCGAACGTCGGCTACGAACTGTGCGCCGAACGCGTCGGCCCGACGGAGCTCGAAGGCATCGATCTGAGTCGCTGGCGGTACGCGTTGTCCGGTGCGGAGCCGGTGCGGGTGAGCACCATCGAGAAGTTCCACGCGGCCTTCGCCGACAACGGCCTGGCCCGGTCGAGTCTGATCGCCGGGTACGGGCTGGCGGAGTCGACCCTGATCGTGTCGGTGAACTGGCGCACCTTGTCCGGCGTGCAGACGCTCACGGTGGACCGTGAGGCGCTCGCCGCGGGTCAGGTCGTCGTCGCCAAGGACGGCGCGGACATCGTCAGCGGCGGCGCCGCGGCGCCGGGCACCACGATCCAGATCGTGGATCCGGAGACCAGGCTGGCATTGCCCGAGGACCGGCTGGGTGAGGTCTGGGTGTCCGGTCCGGCCGTCTGCACCGGCTACTACAACCGGCCCGAAGAGACCGAACACACCTTCCGCGGTGAACTCGCGCCGCGCGACGGCAAGTACTACCTGCGCACCGGTGACATCGGGTTCCTGCACGACGGCGAGGTCTATCCGACCACCCGGCTCAAGGACCTGATCATCATCGACGGCCGCAACTACTATCCGCCGGACCTCGAAGACGCCGCCGAGAAGGCGCATTCGCTGGTGCTGCCCGGTCGCTGCTCGGCCTTCTCCATCGAGGTCGGCGTGCAGGAGAAGATCGTGGTGCTCATCGAGGCCCGGATCCCGTCCGACGACGAGAACACCGCGCAGGAACTGCGGAACGCGGTGCGGCAGGCCATCTTCAGCATTCACGACGTCGGCGTGCACGAGGTGGTGCTGCTCGGCCCCGGTGCGATCCCGCGCACGTCGAGCGGCAAGATCCAGCGCTCGGCCTCACGCACCGCCTACCTCGACGGCACCCTGCGAGGCGCGAAATGACCACGGCCCTCGCCACCCACGGCGACAAGCTGACCTGCTTCACCGCGGCGTTGGCCAGCGCACTGGTGGCCCGCGGCGAAACCCAGTGGTGGCGGCCGCTGCTCGCAGGCGGGCCGACCCTAGCGGTGAGCCCCGCCGAGGACGACCTGCTGCTGTTCGAGCACGACGCGACCCCGCCGCTGCCCGCGCTGGGCCTGCGGGTGAACGGCGACGACGACTGGGCGACGGCCTATCACGCGCTCGAAGAGCAAGTGGCCGAGCACGGTTCGGTGGTGCTGCTCGCCGACATCTTCCACCTGCCGTGGCAGCACGGATACCAGCGCTGGCACGCCCCGCACTGGCTGGCCATCGTGGAGACCGTCGAAGGCTGGGTGGTAGAGGATCCGCTGACCATGACCACCGAGCTCGGAAAGCAAACCGGGCAACGGATTCCGGTGCTCTCGGCGGCCGAGCTGCGCGAGTGGTCGACCGGTCTCGGCCAGGACGACACGGTCGCGCTGCTGCGCGAACGGGCGATGGCCGGTTCGGACGCGATCCACGTCGGCAAGACCTATCGGTGGCTCGAATCCCATCCGGTGGCGCCGCTCTCACCGCGCGAGGACCGTCTGGTGGGTGCTGATGCGCTCATCGCACTGGCCAGTCGCTACCAGTTCGCTTCGACGCCAGACGATTTCACCCAGTTGGACGATCTGTGGCAGGCGCTGCGCCAGCGCGAGCTGCTGCTGTGGGCGTCCGATCTGGACCCCGAACTACTCGACGCGGCCGGGCGCGACCACTGGGAACGTGCGGTCACGCAGTGGCGCAAACTTCCACCGCTGCTGATGCACGCCAGGATGCGCGCCGCCGCGGGCGGCACCGTACAGACCGCGCACATCGCCGAGACACTGCTGTCGCTCGCCGAATACGAGGGCAAGCACTCGGCTTTCGCGCACCAGCCTCGCACGGAGCGGGAGTAGTCATGACAACCGATGTGGCAGTAGAACTTTCCCCCGCCGACGGCTACGTGGCGTGGACGCAGCAGGCGAAAACGCTTGCGCGCGAACCCGGCGTGCCCGGGATCGGGGTGCGGATGGCGCTGCTGGCCACCTACACGACCGACTTCCTCGCCGAACTGCTGCCGCTGGCGGGCGCACGGGCCGGTCTGACGCCGGAGCTCCTGGAGTTCCCGTTCGGTCAGGTCGAGCAGGTGTTGCTCGCGCCCCAAACGCCCTTCCGTGAAGGCGATTACGTGGTGCTGGCCGGTACTCATCACGACGTCACCGGCACGGTCGACGAGACCGTCAACCGGTGGGTCGGGCTCTGGGACGCGGCCGCGCGCTCCGGTGTCCGGGTCGTCCAGCTAGGTTTCGCGCCGCCTGCGGTGGACGCGTACGGTCCCGCGGCTTGGCGTGCGCCGCAGTCGCTCTCGTATCGAGTGCGTGAGATCAACGCTCGACTTGCTGAACAGGCCGCTGGCCGAGTGCTTTTCGTCGATGTCGAGCAGCTCGCCGCTCAGGTCGGCCTGCGTCAGTGGGAAGACCCGCGCAGCTGGTACCGGGTGCGTCAGCCGTACGCGCCCGACAGCCTGCCGTGGCTCGCCGCCGCCATCGCCGACACGATCGCCGCCGATCGTGGCCGCTCCGCGCGTTGCGTGGTGGTCGATCTCGACGGCACCCTCTGGGGCGGCATCCTCGGTGACGACGGCATCGACGGTATTCGCGTCGGCACCGGTCCGGATGGCGAGGCGTTCGCCGACTTCCAGCGTTACCTGCGCGGACTGACCGAGCGTGGCGTGCTGCTCGCGGTGGCCAGCAAGAACGATCGCGACCTCGCGTTGCGCGCCATCGCCGAGGCGCCGGGCATGGTGCTGCGCGTCGAGGACTTCACCCACATCGTCGCCGACTGGCGACCCAAATCCGAACAGCTCCAGGAGATCTCGGACAAGATCCGGCTCGGCCTGAACAGCTTCGCCTTCGTGGACGACAACCCGGCCGAATGCGCTCAGGTGGTCGCCGCGCATCCCGAGGTGCGCGCGCTCTGCCTGCCCGCCTCGCCCGCGAAGTTCGCCACCGAACTGGCGGCACTGCCCTGGCTGCATCCGGGTTCGCTGTCCAGCGAGGACTTCACCAGGCAGCGCTCGTACCAGGCGCTGGCTGCCGCCGAGCGGACCGCGACGGACAACCTGGACGAGTTCCTCGCGGGCCTGGAGATGGTGGCTACCATCGAGCCGATCAACAGCACCACCCTCGACCGGGCCGCGCAGCTGATCGCCAAGACCAACCAGTTCAACCTGACCACCCGCAGGCACACCCAGACCCAGGTCCGGAAGATGGCCGAGGACCCGCAATGGTTCGCGGCCACCCTGCGCCTGCGGGACCGATTCGCCGACCACGGCATCGTCGGCGTGCTGCTGGCCGAAGACCTCGGCGGCACCGTCGAGATCGACACCCTGCTGCTCAGCTGCCGGGTGATCGGCCGGAACGCGGAAAACAATCTCCTGGCCGCCACCGCCGAATGGGCGCTGGCACAGGGTAGTTCGCGATTGGTGGGCCGGTATCTCCCGACCGCCCGCAACGCGCTGGTGCGCGATCTGTACCCCGGGCACGGCTTCGCACTCGAAGCGGAGTCAGAACAGGGGTCGGTATTCGGTTACGACCTTTCGGGCGGCGCACTCGCGCGCAGCCCGCATGTGCGAGAGGCGCAGATGCAACATGGCTACTGATGTGATGGAGCAGCTGCTCGAGCTGTTCGCCGAGGTGGTCGGCGAGCCGGCCGCGCACGGCCCCGACACCGTCCGCGCCGACATGGACACCTGGGATTCACTCGCCCAGGTGCGCCTCGTCTACGCGGTGGAACGCGCCTTCGCGGTGGAACTTCCGGAGAGCACACTCACCTCCGAACCGTCGCTCGCCGAGATCGCCGCCTCCGTGGTGGCCGCACGGCAGGAGCGGGTGTCATGAACTCACGGGTCTTCCGGGTTACGGATACGGACGTGGCGACCTACGCCGCCGCGGTCGGCGATCGCAATCCGCTGCACGTGGACAACGACTTCGGCCATCGATCGCCCTACGGCAGGCCGGTCGCGCATGGCGCACTGGTGGTCACGCTCGCTTTGGCGGCGTTGGCCGAGACGACCGACCCGATGGCGGTGCGCGATATCCGGGCGACGTTCCGGCAGCCCACGATTCCGGGTCGACGTTACGAGGTCGACTGGACGGTGTCGGAGAGTGAGGCCCGCGGGCGGGTCAGCTTCGGCGGTATCGAGGTGGTCGGCATCCGGTGCCGGCTCGGCTCGGTGCTGCCGTGGTGCGGGCCCGCCGCGGAGGACCAGCCGCGTCGTGACGCGCCGCGGGTGCTCGGATTGGCCGATGTGGCCGGAGATTCCGCGCAGGCGCCCGGTCAGGAGAGCGGGTCCTACTCGGTGGACTATCCACTGATCGCGGGTCTGGTATCGCGGGTCATCGGCGGACGTGTTCCCGAACATGTTGCGGCAGTGCTCGGTTGGGCAAGCTACTGGACCGGGATGTGCACGCCCGGCCGGGATGCATTGCTCGTCGCGTGCACCGTCGTGTTGCACGGATCCGGTTCCGGCGCGGTGGAATTCGAGACCAACGAGCCCGAGGTGGACCGGCGATCCGGTCTGGTCACCTTGCGCGCGGGCATGCGCTGCGGTGCCAGCGCCGATGTCACCGTGCAGAGTTTGATCAGGGAGTCGGTGCCCGGCCCGGATCCTGCCGAACTGGCCGCGGTCCTGCCGCCTTCGGAAGCGCTTGCCGGACAGACCATCCTGGTCGTCGGCGGCAGCCGTGGCCTCGGCGCCGCGGTATCACTGGGTTTGGCCAGCCAGGGCGCGCGCGTGCTGGTGAGCTGCACCCGCGCACCCGAGGTACTGGCGGCCGCCTCGCACGCGTACCGAGATCGGTTGTGGCCGGTGCTCGCCGATGCCAGCGACGGTTGGGCATTGGGAGCGGCACTGCCGGAAGGACAGCTGGACGGCGTGGTTCTGCTTGCCGCACCGGCGATTCCGACCCTGCCTTTGGCACCGGACGCGGTCGAGACCGCCGCACAGTTCATGGCGGCGAGCACCCGGCTGGTCTTCGCCCCGCTGTCGGTGTGCGTGCCTCGCCTACGCAAAGGCGCGACGGTGGTGATGATCTCCTCGGAGGCGGTGCTCGCGCCGCCCCGCTGGTGGCCGCACTACGCGGCGGCCAAGGCGGCCGTCGAGGGTCTCGCGGAATACGTTGCGCGACACCATCCCTGGAACGTCGTGGTGGTGCGGCCACCGCGGCTCTGGACCGACCTGACGAACACGCCGGGCGGACGTGCCGTGAGCAACCCCATCGCGCCGGTCGCCGCCGACATCGTCAACGCGTTCTCCGCGGAAGCCGCTGTCGCCGGGGAAGTTTCGGTGCTCGGCGCCGCCGGATGGGGCGCACCATGGCCAATTCTGAGTGAGGAGGTGCGGGATGCTGGAGATCTCCGACCTGAACAAGTCGTACGGTAAGAAACAGGTCCTCACCGGGATCGATCTGATCGTGCAGCCGGGCGAGATCGTCGGGCTGCTCGGACCCAACGGCGCGGGCAAGACCACCACGGCGTCGATCGTCGCGGGCCTGACACCGGCCGATTCCGGAACGGTGCGCATCGATGGCATCGACGTCGCGAGCGACCCGCGCCAGGCGCGGCGCAAGCTGGGATTCGCGCCGCAGGAACTCGGCGTAAATCCCACGCTCACCGCGCTGGAGAACCTGACCTTCTTCGGTCGGCTGATGGGCGTCGGGCGCAAAGATCTGGTCGCGCGCATCGACGAGGTGGCGGACCGGCTCGGTGTCACGCCCTTCCTGAAGACCAGGGCGCACCAGCTCTCCGGCGGTCAGCAGCGCAGGCTGCACACCGCGATGGCACTGCTGCACGAACCGGATGTGTTGTGGCTCGATGAGCCGACCGTCGGCGCCGACGTCTCGGCCAGGCAGGATCTGTTGGTAGAGGTCCGCAACCTCGCCGACCACGGTGCCGCCGTCGTGTACGCGACGCACTATCTGCCCGAACTGGAGGTGCTCGACGCGCGGGTGGTCGTGCTGCACCAAGGCCGGATCCTGGCGGAGGGTAACGCCTCGGATCTGGTGGAGCAGTACGCACAGTCCGCGGTGAGCCTGGAGTTCTCGGCCGCCATCCCCGCGAGCCTCGGCGGATTCCTCGCCGCACCCGGTGCCGCCGTGCTGGAGTCGAAGCGGTTGAACATTCCTACCAACGTGCCGGGGCAACTGCTCGCTCAGTTGTTCGCCACGTTGGATACCGACACCGATCAACTGCTCGCGGCGGAGATCCATCACCCCAACCTGGAGAACGCGTACTTGGCGATCATGCGCGCGGCGCAGGACGACCGGCCCGTGGAAGGGATCCAAGATGCTGTTGCATGATTCTGCTGTTGATCGAGTACGCGCGCTGTCCTGGGCGGATCTCCGCCGTATTCGGTCGGACCCGGCTCAGCTCATTGTTCTTACGGTGCTGCCGATCGGCATGATCGCGTTCCTGACACCGGCGAACCGAGCACAGCTGCGGCTGACCGGATACTTCAACGCGAGCGGTGTCGAGCAGTCCGGGCCGGGCACGATCGTGATGTTCGCGTTCTTCATCACCACCTTGCTCGGTGCGTCGTTCTTCCGCGAACACGAGTGGGGAACCTGGCAGCGGATTCGAGCAGCTCCGGTACGGGCGATCGAGGTCATCATCGGGAAGTCGTTCCCGTCAGTGCTGTTTTCGGTCGCTCAGGTGTCCATTCTGTGGTTGGCCGTGTTCACGTTGTGGGACCTGCACAGCAAGGGCTCGAGCTGGCTTCTGCTGCCGCTCACAGCCTCCCTGCTTGCGGCCACCTGGGGTTTCGGCATTGCTCTTGTCTCGTTGTGCCGCACCATCGATCAGCTCTCGATCATGGCGCAGGTGGGTTCGCTGGCCATCGGCGGGCTCGCCGGCACGATCACCCCGCGCGACACGCTGCCCGCCTGGGCGCGCGCGTTGTCGCCGTACACCCCGCAGTACTGGGCGTTGAAGGGCTATCAGGACGTCATCCTGCACGGTGCAGGGTTCAGCGACATCGTCAAGCCGTGTCTGATCCTGATCGCCGTCGGCGTGGCGGGCGGACTGGTCGCGCTGTTCAAATTCCGGCTCAACCACAGCAAGGTCGGCCGGAGCTGAGCTCAGTTATTGGAGCTGGGCTCAGTTATTGGAGCTGAGCTCAGTTATTCGATCGGCTGGGTGATCGCGTTGTGTTCGTCGTTGATCAGGTGAAACGCGGACGCCAGGTCGTCGAGTGCGGTCTGCCAGAGCGATTCGGTGCCGTCGCCGTGCGGGTTGCCGCTGCTCAGTGAGAGCAGCACCTGGGCCGCCTCGGCGGCGCGCGCGGCGGCGTCGAGTAGCACCGGCGCCTGGTCGGAGGTGTCGCGCGGGGCCAGCGCGTCGATCCGGTTGTGTAGCCAGTGCGCGTCGAAATGGGCCTGTTCGGTGGCGTTCTCGCCATGCAGCGCGGGCTGGGTGCTTGCCGCGGTCCAGCGGCGAGCCAGCTCGTTCTGATCCGGCGCGTTGGTGACCGCGCTGCGCAACTCGCTGCTGAAGACCCGCTGCAGCAACGCGGCCAGCTTGGCGCGTTCGACCGCGGTGTCGTTGTGCGCGAGGACATCGGTATCGCCTGGGTCGATATGCAGCACCGCGAGAATTGCCCTCAATTGCGCGATCGTGGCCACTCAACCCCTGCCTTGTCATGACTCGCCGAGCCGCTCTCGGCTACCACCCGACCCCCGGTACCCCGAACGATTAACTAAATGATAGCCCCATGGTGTCATCGCGACACCGCAAACGCTGCGCGAATCCCGCGGTTGCGCGCGCGGTCATGGACTGCTGCGCAACCGATCTCGACGCGAGTGCCTCGTTGTACCCGGAATCACTGCCCCCGGTGTTCCGTGACTTCCGGGCAGATGTGTGCCGATGGTGACCTCATTCCGAAACGTCGATGCCTACACATCTACGTTCGGCTTGGTCGCCCGTCTGGATTGTCGGCGCGCCGAAGCAATTTCGGCGCACGCGTCCAGGTGTGGTTCGTCAGTGGCTGGTGTAAGTGGTCGCGACCATGTCGAGGACGAGATCCTGTAATAGTCGGCGGGTCGTGTGCGCCAGCGCGATCAACGGCTCCGACGAGCCGTCTTCCGCCAGTTCGACGAGCTGATTCAGCAGATGACACACGGCGACCAGCCGTCGTACGGCTTGCCGCCGCTCACCGCAGGTGAGGTCGGTACGCATACCCAGCCCATCGAGCCACGCCGTACCATCGTTTCGGTTCGCCACGCCGGGCTGTTCGGGCCTGAGTTCGTACTCGGGTCCTTTGCCGACTCTGCTAGAGGACCGTGTCCGGACCGGGGTGGCAGCGTTGGGGGCGATCTTGCCGTTGCGCACGTGCGCTATGCCCGCCTAATGGGATGCCGTCGAGCTGAAGTCGTCACCGGTCGCCTCGAGGCATGCATGAGACCCCATGTGTCCCGGCGTCGTCATCCACGATCACACCTCCGCTTCTGTCGCTCCTCGTCTTCAATACGTTCGCGAATGCCGTTGACACTCTGGTCTTTCGGTATCCGTTGCGGCCAGCAGACGATGGCGGCATAAACCAAAATGCACGCACCGAGCACCGCAATCAACACTAGGACGAACACCCACCCGTTGGTCATGCGCGCCATCACCGCCACGCCCACAACTGCCAGCTCCGGTGCAGGGGCACATCGTCATGGACGGCATCGAAGTTCGGTTTGAACGGCTTCCCCGGAATGCCGTACGCGTTGACAGCAGCCCACGTGCCGTCGTCGTAGCGGAGCCAGAGCCACCCGGAGGGCTGTCCGGGGGCTCGATGGTCCGGCTCCGGGGGAACAAGCGGTGTCGCATCGCTGCTCACCTCCTGCTGCGGTGCGACAGGACATCGCGGTATCGGGGCGCGCTGAGCACCGCCCGACCGAGTGCGGTGATTCGCCAGTTCGCCGGGCTCCTGCGGGAGCTGAGCGCCCATCCCATGTACGAGTGCGCGTTGAGCGCGGCGCGCACCGTCGACGCCGCCAAGCCCGTTTCCTCGGACAGCTGCCGCACCGAACGCGCCTGCGCGGGTTCCAGGACGGCCAATGCGGACAACACCGCGAGCTGTGTTCGGGAGAGCGACATCGTTGCCCCTGTCGTCGGCGGAGGCACCCGGCGACCGGGCCGACCGATGACCAAAAGGGTGAATTTCTCACCGCCCGCCGCGTGCTGGGAACCAGCGTCACATCGTCCTACCAGGCAAAACAATGTCCCTTCCGGCGATGGCGGACCGGAAGGGACATTCCTGGGACGAATTGAATTCCTAGTAATCGAGCCGGATCGCCGTGGCCATATCCCGCATCTCCCGCGTCAGTGACCGGCGTTTGCTGATCATCGAGCCAAGGATGTCTCGCGAATAACGTTGCTGCACAAGCCATTCCGGTGCCTTAGCTTGCACTCTCCGCATCTCTTGGAGTGCATCGCCGTAGTTGCCGAGTTGAACGTGTGCATTCGCCAGATCGAGTCGGTGCCGCATCCTGCTCGACCCCGTTGGCTCGAGCATCGGCGGCGGCAACTGCCTGGCACCCGCTAGCGTGAGCTCGGGTTCACCTGCGATGACGTGCATCTCGCCGGTGATGTATCCGACCTCGAGCGGCCCGAATGTTCGACCGAGCAGGCGTTCAACATAAATGTCGCGCCCGATGCGGTAAGCGGCGGCACGTGCCATCGACATCGCCTCGTCAGCTTCACCGGGCTGGTTGTCCCGCACGGCGGCGTTGGCCACCTTCAGCCAGAGGCGTCCCCACATCGCAACGGTGGACAGGCTGGCCCGGCTGAATCGCGGTTCGATGTTGTCGGCCACTCCGATCGCCAAGTTTCGCGCGTCTTCCAACCGCCCCTGCCGCAGTACGGCCCACAGCCGGGTATCGGTGACAGTGGCAGCCTCGACGCCGTTCTCGGCGGTGTCGAGCGCACGGTCCAAGACGACGTCCGCCGCTTCGAATTGGCGAGTCTGTGCCAACAGTGATCCCACCAGATTCAGCACCCGGAACCGCACAGCACGTGCGCGCTCGCCACCTTGGAGGCTGTCGGCATCTCGAATCAAGTCGGGCAGCAGCGCAGTTACTTCGGCGTAGCGGTCGGCACTGATCATCGCCTGCACGCTGTCCAACACCGACTGCACACCCTCGACAGTCGCCGGTTCGTCGGGCTGCGAGATTTTGCCGGAGAGTGCTGGCCATACCGGTGCCCACTGGTTTTCGGTGTCGGTATCCGGCACCTGGAAGTCAGGCTCATCTTGCAGTTTCGATGTGCGCATATCCATTGCGACGGCGAACGCACGCAGCGTTTCCAGGCGTGGCGTGTACCTGCCCGCTTCGATCTTCTTGACCTGCGACAGCGAGACACCAGACGCCTCCGCCAGCTGTCGTTGCGTCAAGTTGGCCCGTTTCCGGGCATTCTTCAGCCGTTCGGCACCAACCACACTCATAAGCCCACGCTACGACCGTGCGGTCCGGCCGTACAGGGTTTCACCGAGTCTTGACCAGCGTAAATTTGGCGTGCGCCGCGACCACACTCATGAGTTGCACCGCAAAGAATGACCGGCCCGGTTCGCCAGGACGGTCATTCTGCTTTCAGGTGCCGTCGGCGTGCGCCCACAGCCCATCACTCGCTGCTGTATCTCACAAATTCTCACAAATGCAGGGCTACTTCGCGTTCGTCTCGGCGGCGGCGTCCCCGGCGGCGGTGAAAACCATCGAGGCCGGTGGAGGACTGGACGTGCTGATCAAACAACGCGGGTATCTCGGGCCTCGAAGGGCAAACCAGGGACAGCGACGAGATCGGCGCCGCCGCGGTGACCGTCGACATCATGCAGCCGATATTCGATACGAACGTCTTCGGCGTGGTCCGCGTGACCCACGCTTTCCTGCCACTGCTGCAACGATCTTCCGCGCCCGTCGTGGTCAATGTCAGCAGCGGCCTGGCCTCACTGGCCAACGTCACCACCCCGGACACGCCCGCGTACGCCTACCCGGGAGTCGCCTATCCCGCGTCGAAGGCCGCGGTCAACATGATCACCGTGCAGTACGCCAAAGCGTTCCCGAACATGCGAATCAATGCGGTTGAGCCCGGCTACACCGCGACGGACCTGAACGGGCACGCGGGAACTCAGACCGTCGAGGAGGGAGCGGAGATCATCGTCCGGATGGCACAGCTGAACCCCGACGGCCCCACCGGTGGCTACTTCGACGCCACTGGCGCATTGCCCTGGTAGTCCGGTCTACGTGGATCGCCTACCGGCGGTAGAGCATTCGGGCACGAGCGGTGTCGATCGGTCCATCGCGCCGCAGATGTAAGAAGTGGTCCAGTTGCCAGGCTTGCGCACTTGCGCACTTGCGGCCTGGCGGTTGGTGGTGCCCACCCACGGTGGATAGACGCGGAACGCTCGCTTGCCAGCGGAACCATCCACCGATACGACCCCGCGTTCACGGAGCACGTCGACGGGAAAGATGAACTGGCCCAACTGGTCTCGGTCGCGAGTGCTGATGACGAAGAGATCTACCGGGTCGGTGACGTCGAAGGGCTCGATGTGCCCGCCCGCCGACCTCTTCCACACGGTGACGAACTGACCGACCTTGGTGGGCGTCGACTTGGCCACACGAAATCGGATCGAGCGGCCGTCGACGGTGAAGGAGTGGGCGGCGTACGCGGCGCTCTCTGCTTCGGGAATCGGGCGCGTGCAAGCGAACCCGCAGGGGTCGTAGACGAGCGCTTTCGCGGCGAGAAGGTCCGCGTTGACCACGGTTGTATCCGGCCACAGCGCGACCGCGGTGGGGTAGCGGTCGGTTGCGCACTCGCCGTTCGTGATCACCCGTTCACCCTGGCACGGGCCACCGACAGAAAATCGGGAGCAGCCGCCGATCAACAGCAGCGCCCGCGTCCTCGAAGGCTGGTACGTCCGTCCCGCAAGTGTCGATACGGCTGAATACTCTGCGACAGGCAGGCGACAATACTCGCCGAGTTCCATCTTGCCCCTGGTTCTCTAGGCTTCCTTCAGCTGTCGGTTCATGTATGACACAAACTAGTGTTCG
The DNA here is from genome assembly GCF_050955855.1 of Nocardia sp. CA-128927. Taxonomy (NCBI): domain Bacteria; kingdom Bacillati; phylum Actinomycetota; class Actinomycetes; order Mycobacteriales; family Nocardiaceae; genus Nocardia; species Nocardia sp. CA-128927. The sequence continues at coordinate 4,602,361 of NZ_CP192087.1, forward strand.
GGGGTCTCAGTGAGTGGCTCAACACGTTGGTCGGTGGACTTCTACAACTTCTTCGATTCTTCTCCTACGGTTGATTTTTCAGAGCTGGAGTGGTTTGGCGGTCTGCACGAGCGCGCCGCGCGCAACGGGGCGAGGCACGGCACGCCGATCCTGTCGCCGTCGGCGGGAACTCGGCCGGATTCGCGAATCAACTTGTTCTTCAGGACCGGAGCTATGGCAGGAGCGGCGGTTACGACGTGGCGGCGGTACGCGTACTCATTGGCGGTGTGGCTGGACTTCTTGGGGGTGTTCGGCCGGTGCTGGGATGAGGCGACCATTGGCGATGTGGAGGCGTTCAAGGACTGGCGGTTGACCGATGCGCGCAATGAGGGCCGGGTCCAGGCCAGCAGTTTCGACGCTGACCGCGCCGCGCTGAACTGCTTCTATGAGTGGGCGTCGGCTCGCTACGGCGTTTTTAATCCGGTGCCGACGATACGAGTACGGCGTACTGGGCCTCGACAGCACGGCCATGTCGGTGGTGGTTCCGGCTTCGGTGGACGCGATCCGCTGCGGCCAGCGGGCGCGTCGCGGCGTCAGGTGAAGTGGTTGCTTCGACCGGCGTTTGAGCAGTGGCGCAACATCGGTTTGCGCGGTTACGGATTCGATGGTTTACGGCGCACGGGCTGGCAGGGGTTCAACGAGGACCGTGATGTCGCGTTCGTTGACGGCCTGTACGGGACGGGTCTGCGGTTGCGGGAATGGGCCAGCATCCTCGACGTCGAGATACCTGTGTCAGAGAGTGGGCGCAGTGCTCGAATGTGGTTGTCGGCAGCGTGCATCAAGGGCGGCCGCGAAGGACGGGTCTACCGGATTCCGCGGCGAGCGCTCGCCGCGGTGAACGCCTGTCTGGATCCGGTAGAGGGGTCGCGGGCTGAGGTGATTCGGCGAGCACAGCGGTCCGGTCGCTACGACCGACTGCCCGGAATCCGCGTGGTCACCGGCTACAACCTGCCCAGCAGGACGCTGCATATCGAAGGAACTGCTAGTTCGGAGTTGCTGTCGCTAGATGTGGTCGGCCCCGACGAGCGCCGCAAGCTGTTCCGTACGACACCGGCGGGGCTGGAACCGCTGGCAGTGTGGTTGGCGCCGAACGGATTGCCGAAAAAGGTTCACGGTTGGGAGGACACGTTCGACCACGCCAATACCCGGGTAACGCGGGCCTGGCACGTCAGCGACCCGAACCATGGTGGTGATCGGGCCAGAATGCCATGCCCGCTCTGGGCCCGGCCCCATATGCTGCGACATTCCTTCTGCCTGAAATGGTTTTCGGTCTTGTCGCTGGTCTGGGAACAGAAGGTGAAGGGGTTCACCACCGACGAGTTGAAGGATCTGCGCGAGGAACTCGGCGATATCTGGTATCAGCTGGCGACCTTGATGGGTCACGCGAGCCCGTCGGTGACCCGCGACTATTATCTCGAGCCATTCACCGGGCTCCAGGTCGACTATCTGATGTCGTTGCTGGACGAGGACGAACAGACCGCTGTCGATGCGCTGGTACGTGCGGTCGCCGAAGACAGCGGCAGGGTCGTCACGGGAGTGGCGCCTTCCCCGCCTTCCGGTGGCATCCGGTGAGGGCGGGGCGGCGAGCCGCGCTTCCGGATCCGAACTGGCGGCCGCCGCAACGATTGCTGGATGGCTGCGACGGAACGTCGGTGCGGTTCGTCGAGGAATCTGGCGGACGCACAAAGACATTCGACTTTTCCGGCTTGCCCGTCGAACCTGGCATACAGCGGTGGCTGGCGCGGATATTCGCGCGTGAGATCGGCGCTCGCTCGGCGGTGAAACGTGTGAAGAGCGCGGAAGGACGCTACGCCACGCTTCAGCAGTTCGCGGCGTCGTTAACCGACTCCCAGCCCCGGCCGCGAGGTCCCCTGGAATTGACGGCTGCGCATATCCAGGTGTTCGTCGACCGTTACGCCGACATACCGTCGCAGCACGAATACCTCAAGCGGTTGCGCACCACGTTCAGGCACGATCCGGAATTGCCGCCAGCCGCACGAGCGGCGCTGCTAGCTGCTCGCGTTCCCGTCCCCGCATCCACTACCCGTGCGCCCTACGACGACGCTGCATGGCAGCTGATCACGACAGCCTTGCGTAGGGATGTTCGGACAGCGCGGAATCGGATCCGGGCCGGGCGCGCCCTGCTCGACGGCTTCCGTTGCGGCACAACGAGCGGTCGCGAGGCTGAACTGGGTCGGTTACTGGATTTCTTCGACCGCACTGGGGATCTACCCCGGGCGCCATCCGGTCATTGCGTCGCGATAGTCGCACGCCTAGGTGGGCTCGGCCAGGTGGTCTCCAACCTTTGTCTGACTCAGGGTGAGGCGACCGCATTCGCGCTGCTGCTCACCGCGCTCACCGGGGAGAACTTCGGCACGGTGGCTTCGTGGCCGGCAGTTCACCACCGCGGCGATGGCACCCACACCGAGCACGGCATCGCCTTGCTAGAAACGAGTAAACCGCGACGCGGTCCCGACCGTGAACACATGATCACCGCTTTGGAAGACCTCCCGCCAGGTTTGGCGGATGTGCTCGAAGACGATGAAACAGAGCATCGACTGTTTCGGTCACCTCTGCGCGTCTACCGGCTGCTGCTCGACCTTACCGAACTGACACGCCGCCACGGCGGGCACAGCACGGCAATCACCGCCTACATCCCCACTCCTGGCCGCTGGGGACACCGATGGCCGCAGGCAGCCAACGCCAAAGACGTCGCGCGCTGGGCGCATAACCGTGGCTTTCCAACGGCGAAACACGATGGGCGAGAAGGCAAACCAGCAATCAATGTCGTCCGGATGCGACTGACGGTGATCGAACGCCGACGCCGCCCCGTCGCACACACCCGCCAAACCATGAACGACAGTTATCTGCGACCGAGCCGAACAGTTCAGGCCGACAGCCGTGTCATCGTCGGCGCAGCATTACGCGACCAGGTCGACAAAGCCCGCCAGCGGCAAGGCGGCACAGTGCTCACCGCAGAATTCCTCGCTCGCGCGGAAAATGACCTCACCAGCGCATCCAGCGAAGCCGGAGTGAGCCCGCAGACTCTGCGCAGCCTGATCACCGGTGAGCAAGATACCGCCCTGGCTGCCTGCATCGACCACCGCGCTGGCCCGTACACAGAACCCGGAGAACCGTGCCCCGCTTCATTTCTTAACTGCCTTAACTGCGAAAACGCTCGCGCGTTGCCACATCAACTACCCATTCAGATCACCGTCAAGGACCGAATCGACGCCCTACGGGCACACATGGACCCCGACACCTGGACTCACCGCTACCAGGATGCGCTCGACGGCCTCCACGACATCCTGCGCCACTACACACCGGCTGAACACCACCGGGCACGCCGCGACCTCACCGCGGCCCAGCTGCACCTCATCGATGACCTCATCAACGGAAGGTTCGATCTGCGGTGACCCACGTCCACAACCTGGCGGTCGAATCTGACGACGAATGGCCAGCCGACGACACGGTGGTACTACACAACCGAACCGTTCGGGCCGGGACCCACCAAGCGTCACTGTCGCGGTTCAGCGATGCCATCTGGCACATCAAACCGGCACATCCCGACGCTCACCTAAACGTCTCCCCGCTACGCTGGACACGATACCCAGACCAGATGGTGACAACCTTCAAGGCATTTTTCCTCGCTGCCCTGAATCATGACTATCCACCAGGTCCGGGTGCCCGACGACCGGGGGAGCGCGCCAGCGTCAAGACCGTGTCCTACTGGTTCGGTGATCTGCGCGTCTTCGCGGTTTGGCTCGTCGATCGCGGCATCACCCACCTCGGCGACGTCACCGACGGCGATCTGGACACTTACCGAACTCACATTCACGCTCTGGCGCGCCGAGAAGACCGCAAGGCCGACCTGCTCCAAGTTGTCCGCACGTTCTGGCTTTTCCGCGAGCACATCCCCAAACCTGCACGCCCACGCGCCAACTATCCCTGGGCCGGCGTCTCCGACAAGGACCTAGTCGCCCGCCTCGGCACCGGGTTCGAAAACAAGACCCCGCGCATCCACCCCGACACCATGGAGGCGCTGCTTGCCTGGGCCCTGCGCATGGTCGAAGTCCTCGGACCCGATATCAGCGACGCTTGGATCGAACATCGCCAACTCGACGAGGGAACCCACTCCTCGCAAGCCGTCTACGTGGGCACACTCGGCTCACGACTTCCGACCTTCCTTGATCGGTTGCGCGCTACAGGCGGCTCGCTGCCTGGCAAGCTCGACGGCGGGTTGAATTTCGGTGCGGTCCTACGCCTGGTCGGCGTCCCGGACGACAAGCGCGGAGGATTGTCGAAGCGTCAGAAACGAATGATCGAGCAATCGGGACTTCCGGTCGCCGACGACACCTACATCGGCACGATCACCGGGCACATCGACGGACAGCCATGGCGGAGCCGTCCGATCAGCGTCGCGGAACTGCCGACCCTGGTGCGGTTGCTGTATGCCGCCTGCTTCACCATCGTTTGCTACCTATCCGGACTACGCCCGGGAGAGGCTCTCAACCTGGTCCGCGGCTGCCGAGACCGTGATCCAGAAACCGGCGAACTGCTGATCGTCGGCCGCCGCGGTAAAGGCTTCGACCGTAATCCCCTCGCACCCGACGACGATCCCCAGGATCGTCCCTGGGTAGTCGTCGAGCCCGTTCACACAGCCATAGCCATGCTCGAAAACCTCGGCGAGTATCCGCTGCTGTTTCCGGCAAGCCCGCATCACCCTCATGCGGTCCGCCCCAACCAGCACAATGCCAGATCCGCAGCGATGATGCTCCTGGACCTCAGAGACTTTGTGGCCTGGGTGAACTCGACATTCCGACCCGTCGACGGCAGCCTGCCGATCCCGCCTGACCCGACCAAACATCTACATACCTCTCGTTTCCGGCGCAGCCTCGCCTATTTCATCGTCCGCCGACCACGAGGTCTCATTGCCGCGGCATTGCAATATGGGCACGTCAGCACCAAAGTCACCATGAATTACGCAGGCAGGGCGGACATGTCATGGATGGACGACCTGTCCGTCGAGCGGCTGGAGATGGTGCTCGAACAAATCGATGACGACACTGCCCTTCTCGCTGACGGCGAGCACGTCTCTGGACCGTCCGCGCGTTATTACCGCGAGCGCATCGAGCGCAGCGCCCGTTTCGCCGGTCGAGTCACCACCAACATCCGCAACGTCGAACGGCTTCTCGCCAAAGCGGATCCCAACATTCACCACGGCGACGGCATAACCTGCGTCTGGCGGGCCGAGACCGCAGCCTGCCGACAAGCAAAGCTCGAGGCCGGGCTGGCCGCCGAGGACCAGCCCGATGAGTCCGAATGCCGTTCGAACTGCCTGAATCTGGCGTTCACCGACCGCGACATCGATCAGCAACGAAAGAACGCGCAGCAGTGGGAAGCCGCTGCCGCGGACCCACTGGCACCGGCACCCCTGCGGGACCGGGCCGCGGCACTGGCTACGCGTGCACGCGTGATCATCGACCGCCACGACCACCGCCGCGACATCCGGCCAACCAGGGCAGCGGAAGGCAGCTGATGGCACGGACCCCTCGCGACCGCACCGCCGAAGCCTCAGCGATCAACGCGGCTACCGACCGGCTTCTGGCCGGCACCCCCTTACGATCGGCGTCGGGGAAACTCACCATCAGCGAACTCATCGCCGAATCCGGGCTTCGCCGTGACGTCGTCTACGAACACCCCGGTCTCGTCGATTTGTTCAAGGCCAGGGCTAAAGCCCAGGACGCGACCCCTGCAGCGATGCAGGAGCTCGCTGACGAGAACAGGGCATTGCATGGCAAAAACGACAAGCTCACATACGAACTCACAACCGAACGCGGCATCACCGCAGCACTACGCAAGATCGCTGCCGAACTATCACTCGAACTCGATCAAGCCAAAGGACAGCTCTCCGCAGCCACAGCCGTGACGCAACTGAACAGCCGCCACCGGAATCAATAGCCAACTATCGAAACATTCTGTCCTGCAATCAATTTAGTCGTCGATGTTCGCAAGGATCTGGCGGCGTTCGTCCAGGGCACGGCATACTGCACGAGTTAGCGATCACCGGTGGTGGATGATCATCGACGTCGCCGACCTGCGGGCGGCGATGATCCCAGAATTCGAACGCGACTGCCCTGGACGCGACCGGACACCGAGAACAACGCGTTCACCACACAAGACGCCGTGTCCAAACCTCTCAGATCGCTCATCGCCGCCAGGATCACCATGGGGTGCACCGGCATACGCTGATCTGGTGAGCATGCCGTCGATCCCCGGATATACGACCCCGCCCCTGAACAACACCCTGGCTGACCTCTGGCCGAAGCCGGTCGCCGAGTTCCCGGCGGAACTATGGCCAAATGATGCTCTGCGAACGATTACGATCCAGCCGTCCGGGTGGCTGACGATCGAAGAACTCACTGTCAGTGGAGATATTCGGGACGGACGCAGGTGTGTCCTGATTGTTCCGGCCCACGCTGAGCCGGCACTGGACGACACCGGCTGGGTCGGGCGCGGCCTCGGGCAGTTCGAGGTGTGGTCGGACGGGTCAGGCACTGAGGGGTTCGGTTCTGGCCTCGCTGAAACCCGGAAGGGTGTCGACATGGAGTTCTTCGCGCAGGTCCGGCAGCCGCAAGGAGCGCCGACGCCGCTGGTCGAGATCGCCCAGCCGTTCCTGTGGTACTGGGATGCGTATCCGACCGCGACCAGCTGGGAATATGCCGATCAGGCTGGTCGGAAGCATGACCTGATCCACTACGACGTAGCGAAAGATCGCTGGAAGGTTGAGGTTCGGGTACTCGAATTCCGCCAGTACCTCGCCGCAGTGGGGAAAAGCGCCATCCTCCAGCTAGATCTGGTTCGGTACTCAGATCAGGACGGATTCGAACGGGTTTCCGATACGTTCCGAAACGAGTGGGCGCACTTGCACTTCGGCGTGGCCTCCGGCGGATTGCTGAGTCGTCCGTCTTGCTCCCGGGCGTTGGGCCAGTACATCCTCACTGGCCGACGTGGTCCCCGCGTGCCGCGGTTTGAGCAGTTCGATCGCGAGGACGTCGACTACCCCTCGTTCATTTACGACGTGGATCCCGACTCGTACGCTCCGATCAGGCATACCTGTGACCCCGAGCAACTCGGGACGTACTTTGACCCCGACGGCAGTCGTCCGCACTACCTGACACCGATCTACTTCAACCGTGCAGTACTGGCGCCGTATGCAGCCGAGCCGACGGCCTACCGAATCACGGCAACCCACCTGAGTTGCGACAACCTGTGGGGTGTCGATATCGGCTTCAATACAGTTGGCCTGGTCGAGGTCTACCTGGGTGATATCGGCCAGCGGCTGCCGTCCGAAGAGTGGAACCACTGGCTGGCCCACAACGTTCCGCCCGAGGGGCACATGGAGGAAGGGCGCTTCAGGCGGGACATCCTGAACCAGTCGGCGAGCTCCAAGGACATCCCGGGCGATCTCCGGCGGGCGCGTCAGCGCGCGGCCGGAGTCTCGGAACAGCTACTCGGCAAACCCATCTGGCGCGCACTGCGAGACGACCAGCTTGCCGAGTGGGAGTCGATGATCGGCCCGCTGAACGAGGACTCGACGTCACTCGGCAAGTCCCTCCTCTTGCTTGTGATCGCGATGATCGACGGCATCGACCCGAAGCCGTTGAAGACGTACCTCGGCGGCGCAAGGGAGAATGAACGATCGATGGGCCTGCTACAGCGCTTCACCGAGGTGTTGGGCGATGACAGCAACTGCACCGCGATCCTTCGGCAGCTGTATGACTTCCGGTCCAGCGGCGGTGTCGCGCACTTCGCCGGATCGGAGGCTCGGAAAACGCGCGTGGCCCTCGGAATCGACGGCATGACGAATCTGCAGGCGTTCGAGTCGGTCGTCCAGCGAACCACCGACATGCTCAACACCATCGTGGACTTGATGGAAAAGAAGCTGCTGGCGGAGGGCGAGAGCCCGGCCAGCTAGGCGTTGATGCTCCCGGCCACCTCTGCGGGCTGTCGGGAGCATTCGGCTAAAAGCATGACGTCGGGGCATCCACCAGTACAGATGCCAGCCGAGGCGGCGGCCGCCGCCACCTCTGACCAACGAACATCCTTTCCCGCTTATGTGTACACGCCGCGTCCGTACTCTCCGGGCGGCAGCGTGAAGTCGTCAATCAGAAGTCAGCCGCGGCCAGTTGTTGCGGTCGGTGACAGGTGCTTCTCGGCGTCGGCCAGGAGTACCGACGGCGTAGTGGACAATGCCTCGGCGAGATCCCACAGCCGATCGATCTGGACGCTGCTGGTTCCCAACTCGATGCGAGCAAGAGCGGGTTGCGATACACCGGAGACCTTGGCCAGATCATCTCGCGTCATCCCGGCCAACTCACGGGCGCGACGAATAGCACCGCCGACAGCGTCCCGCCTCATCTTGCGCACCCTCCTCTGCTGTGGAGACAGCGAGGCTTCTGGCACCGGCATGGCCGCATCATCGCACGCCTGACCTGACCGATCTCGTGAGCTCGCTGCACAGCACGACGTATGTACGGTAGCGCGAATGTATCGCATGCGATACAAAGGGCATGTAGGAACCATTATTTCTACCTAAAGTTCCGCAGAGCCGCTGGCCTAGCTGGCGGTACAGGAGGCGCGGCATGCAGGACAAAGCGGAAACCATCGCAGCCGTCGTAGGCGCGGGCAGTGCACCCTTGGATGACTTGTGGGATCCCTGCCTGATCGGCGAGGAAGTCTGGCGGCAGATCGGCGTCGATCCGGGCACACTCAGCTCCGACATCGGCGGTATCGACCGGATCGAAGGGTTCAGACGATGCGGCGGTCACGACCAGCCGCGGACTTACTCGGTCGACGTGTGGTCGCAGGTCTACACAGTCGACGACTTCACCCGCAAGGAAGCGGGAACCGAGTTTCTACCTGTCACGATCGCGGACCGCAACGGCCTGCGATACCGCCCGGGGTCCGACAGAACCGGCGACCAGTGCAACCTGACCTTCCCCTCGATTTTGGGCTCGTTCAGCATCGTGGTGCTGCGATTGGACCCACGAAGCCGTGTCGCTCCACACGACCGCGCGATCGAGGTCGCGAACGTCGTGGTCCCGTTGCTGCTCCGCTGAGCACGAGAGACAAGTACAAGGTCAAGCCAGGCGGAAGGTCAGTACCCAATGCCGGCACACGCGCACTGATACGCTTTTCGGACCGAAGCCGGGTTAGTAATGCCCGGCTGTCGAGACCGGAGGGGATGTACGGTCATGGCGCTACCGGACAAGGGGCAGAAGAACGCCCAAGCGGCCTACGACGCGGCCACCGCTGGCACGTTCGAGATGCCAGCAGAAGGCGCTACCCGCCTCGCGGCCTCCTGCGACAAGCTGGCGGCAGGGTTGCAAGACGAGATCATGGCCGCCTCGCTTCTCAACAACGTGACGGGTTTCCCCGATCTCCCCTCAGGGCATGCGCTAGCCAAGGGGTTCAGCGCCAAAGGGCGCGAGTACATCGAAACGTTGACCGCATTCCAGGAAACGGTCCTGCGCTACAAAGCGGCCTACCTGGTAGCCGGGAAGCAACTCGAACAAGCCGACGCCGCGAACCGAGCAGCGATCAAAGTCGCAGCCAGCCAACTCGAGGATCCCGCATGACAGTCGCAAAAGCGTTGCAAACCAAGAGTTTTCGCCGCTTCTCGACTGCCTCGCTTCTGGTCTTGAGCGTGTTGACAGCAGCCGGATGCACTTCGTCAGGGGACGGCAACCCAGTGTCGAGCTCCCCCGCCATGACAGCCTCGGGATCTGGCTCGACCGCGGCGAGCACAGCCGGTCGGCCACCGTTCCCGACGTTGACCGCGCCCGAGCTGCAGCCGCCGAAGCAGCAGAACCAGAACCGCCCAGACGTTGCTTTCGACCCCTGTACCTGGATCGACGACGAGACAATCAGCCATCTCGGATACGACTCGCGCTCACGCAAACGCTCGACCGACATCCACGCCGAGTACACATTCCGGGGCTGCGAGTTCAAGTCCGCAGACAAGGCGTACAGCTTGGGCATCCTGTCGGGCAACCGAACCCTGGATGAGGGGCGTGCGAAGTTCACCGCAGACGGCGCACAGATCGAGGACACGACAATCGATGGTCACGCTGCGCTGATCGCGCGACCGAAGGCACCCGCCACCGGTTGCGATGTTCTGCTGCAGACCAAGGTGGGTTACATCGACTTCAACCGTGTCATCGCCGCGTATCTCATCGACGGACCAACACCTGAAAGATGTTCGGGGATGGTCGATTTGGTGCGCGGGATTATTCCGCGTGTCGGGGACAGCTGAATCGGGAGGGCGTCGTGGGCAGACGGACGAGCAAAGAGATCGCTGACGACATTCGCGAGCAGCAGAGCCAGCTTGCTCACGTGAGCGGATTCGGGGCCGCAGGGGTCGACCCGGCTTATGTTCCCGATCGCGAATCGTTCGACAGCTACATACACCAGCAGATCTGGGATCTGGTGCACGAGAAGCTGGATCCGGGTGCGATGGGACAGATCGCGAGTGAATGGAGCTACCGGGCCGACAAGCTGCACGAACTGTTCGACGCATTCTCCCGCGAGGTGAAGAGCGAGTTCGCTTCCTGGTCAGGCGCATTCGCCTCGACCGCCCAGCAGTCGACCGCCGCGTTCGTGAGCGCAGGAGCCGAACAGCACGACACAGCCCGGACGGTTCAGCGCCTGATTGCCCTCAATTCCAGCGCCGCGCAGACGGTCAAATCCGCGATCCCGCCGCCGCCTCCGCCATATCAGGAGGACCCCGACCCGGTGAAGGAGTCCGCGGACGGAGCGGCCCGGCGCACGGCCTACAACGTCGCGGCAGCCGAAGCCCAAGCAAGCGCGCAGGACACGATGAACTTCGTGTACAACCCGACCATGCCTGCCTCCGGTGACAGTGTTCCCCGGTTCGTTCCGCTGCCCCCTGGCCCTGGCGCGCCGAGCCCTGGTGATGTCAATCAGCAGCCGAGTGAGAGCCCCGGCGGAGTCGACGGTGGCAACAGTGCCGGAGACCCCACCAAAAACAGCAAAAATAGTGAACCCGGAGACGGGAATGGCGAGACCGGAGACGGCAAGCCAGCCGAGCAGCCGCCTGGAGAAAATCCGCAACCAAACAACGCCACGACGCCTGCGCAGACGACGACATCGTCACTGAATGACCCTGCCGCAACGAACGCAACGAAGCCGTCGTCAACCCCGAACACACCGACGGTCCCCGCAGGCGTCAACCCTGTGGACAAAACGCAGGCATCACCTTCGCCCACAGTGCCTTCCGTCCCCGGATCGCCCGGCTCCCGAGTACCGAGTACCCCTCGGGTCACCAGCGGCGCCCCCGGATCGCCCGGCAATCGCCCAGGCGGCCCAGGGATCTCGATACCTGGACAACCACAGTCACCTGCGGGAACCAACCCAGCCGTCCCCGCTGGTGTCCGCTCAACAACGGGCAGTTCGACCGCGCCGATGAGCGGGATGCCGGGGGCAAGCCGTGGACAAGGTTCAGATTCTGACCGCAGCAAGGGCAGCCCTGACTATTTGCGGCGTACGCACGAGGAGCTCGTCCAGGTCGATCCGACGATGCCCGCGGTCATCGGTTGGGACGCAACCGACGACGAGCCACCCCCAAGTGGGAAGTCCGATAACAGGACACGAGGAGATGGCTAGTGCGGTGGGTGTTCACCCCGGACGAATTCAGTCATGTCTGGGCGACCGAGACCAGGCACGATCGCCGTCCATACCCGATCAATCTCGCACCCAGGGGCACGGTAGGCACTGAAAGCGCAAGGGCGGCATTGCAACTCGCCGAGCGGTTCCCGCTCAACGGTGACCCGGACCTGACCGGCACATTGACGTTCCTCGCCCGTACCGATGTCACGACGATCGCGGTGTTCGGCGACCGCTACCTCGGCGGACAGCGACTGCCTGACCCGATCCTGGCGCTGGGAGCCGCCTTCTCTGACTGGGGCGCGGCCATCCTTGCCACGACCGACACGGTCACGGTGGTGTCCTGCCACGCCCGCAACGTCGCCAAACACCTGATTACCGCGATCGGCTCGGCGCCTGCGGGCAGGCTCGACGCCCTGCGAGAAGCTCGGCGGTCGGTGTTGTTCACCGATGCAAGCCAATGGCAAGAGACCGAGGACAGTCGCCGCGCCAAACGGTTTCGGCACGTCTTGCGCCGACCGATCGACGCTCGCGGCTACTTCACTATCACTGTCGCCCCAGAGGATCCGATGTCACCGCCGCCGCGGCACCGCACCTGGCTGGACTTCACCAGCGACGGCCGTTACTTGCTCACTATCGGTCATGACATGACACTCACCCCCGTCGGCGACAGCGAGCTCGCCCAGCACCTCGCCCAGCTCGCCGAAATCCGCTAATCACCAGCTCAGTCCATACTGAATCGGCCCAGCTCAGCTGCCTATTTCACTCTCAAATCTTGGCAGCATCCACACCCGGCATCGTCCAGTAATCCTGTGATAGCGTCGGCCCCAGACTGATATCTGCGAGGGAGAGGTACGTCTGTTGGGGGAAATGCTGCAGGCCGATCTCGATGCGCTACGACAGTTGGCGCAGGACTTGTCGGGCAAGGCCGATGCCATCGCGCACATACCGATGCCCGGTCTTACGCAGGTAGTGATGCCCGACAGTGGTCTCGGCGAAGTGGCCACCGATGTGGCCCAAAAGTTCACTGCCACCTTTGGGCGACAAGCCGACAGCCTTCGAGCGATGTCCGATGCCGCCGCTACCAGCGCCACCGACTACGAGACCGTCGAACAAGCGTTTACCGACCAGCTGAACAAGCTGCGGGCAGAGCTATGACGATCCAAATTCCAACCCTCGGCCAGGTCTACAATTGGCAGCCCGAGACCCTGACTCAGGCCGGCAACGACCTGGAAGCCGCCGGGAAGAACTTCTCGGATCGGATGGCCGAAGCTCAACGCGCAGTGGACAATACGGCACTCCGCTGGCAAGGCAACGCGGCCTCCGCGGCCTCAGCGCGTGCTCTGACCGAATTCCTCGCTGCGTCCAGGGCCTTCCGTGCCGCCGATGCCGTCGCCCAGTCGTTCATCTCCGCTGGATCGACGATTGCCGGGTACAAGGCCGCACTGGTCAAGATCCATGGCGAAGCTTCCAGCGCCGGTATGTCGGTGTGGCCCGACGGCGGTGTGACGGCACCGGATTTCCCGAACGCCAAGACCGACCCAACGGCTGCGATGATGCAGGGCAACCTCAATCGCGCGGCCGCCGATTTTCAGACCCGCCTCAAAGAGCAGCTGGCCAATGCCGGCTCAGCGATCGCAGCGGCGAAAGCCACTATCGCGGCAGGCCTCGACGACCTCGCCGCGCACGGCGGCCCCGGCGGGGGCAAGGACAGCGGTGGTACACCACTGAGCGGGCCGGCAGGAGCGGCCCTGGGCAAGAAGATCCATGACGCTGTTGCCTCCGGCCAGCCGATCCCGCCAGAGCTACTGACCGAACTCGGCGAGGACATGAAAGCCTCCGGCGTGCCCCCCGAACAGCTCGCCGCCTACCTCCAAGGCAACGGCGCCACCATCCCCGCGGCGACGCAAGAGTTCACCCAGCAGTTCTTCAACAATGCCGGTGCCGACGGCTTCATCGCCGCCAGCGAACAGCTCAAAGCCCAAGGCCCGGCTGGACAGACCAGCGCGGCGGCCATGAGCAATGCGCTGCTGATGCTCTCCGACGAGAAGGTCGGCACCGGCCGCGACAGGAACGGCAAACCGACCTCGCCAGGTAGCTACGACCGGCTGCCCACCGATATCAAGCAACTGATCTCCACCCGGGTCGGCACCCAAGGGCCCGACGCCAACACCCAGCAATACCCCGACATGGGACAGCGTCCCGAGAACGCGAACATGAACGCGTTCCTCACCAAACAGAACAAATTGCTCGACGCACTCGGCATGTCCGACCAGGGCATCGAACCGGGTACCAAAACCTCGACCGAGTTGTATCGCCAGGGTTCGCACCTGTCCTGGCAGCAGACCCACAACAACCAGCTGAATCCGGATTCTGGCTACCCGCTCGATGATTCGATCAGCAAGTCCGTCGAGATCGCCGCCCGCAACCACGAAGGAACCACCGCCATCCTCACCGGCCAAGGCGGCCCGGAGATCCTTGGCTCCGGCTACCACGCCGACACCGACGTGATGCCGCTACTGCAACGGCATTGGCCCGACGGACCCAACGGACCAGCGATCAACTCGATGCTCGACTGGATCCACCAAGACGCACAAGTCACCGTCGCGCCCGGCGATCCGCACTACCAATCGCAGCTCACCAACGCCGAGCTTGCCGGCAGATCCGCGCACGGTTTGTCACAGATCCTGTCCACCACACACTCCTCCGACGGCACCAACAACTTCAACGTCCTGTCCACTGGTGAGAACTCCGCCGACCTCAAGATGCCCCACGGCGCGCAAATGACCCCAGGCGTGGCCCAACACGTCGCCGGGGCACTCGCACCCTACGTCGGCAACATGGCAGGTGCGGCGGAAAACCTCACCGGCACACACGGATTCGGCACATTGAACCCAGTCGAATCGACGCGCATCTTTACCTTACTCGACGGCGATCCGAAGGCTGCGGCAATCATCAACGGGGCCGCCATAGCCCAAGCGCACAACTTCGATCGCGCGTTCGCCCTCGGGCAAGGAGGACCGGAACTGGCCCTCGAGTCAGGTCGCTTACGCGGGCTCGTCGAAGGCGGTATCGCCGCCGAGAGTGGACTGCACGGCTATGACGATCAATCGGCAAGTGCCCACCGCAAAGAGCAGCTCGGCGCCGGATTCATGACCGCCAAGGAGTACATCAACCTGGGAGTCAAGGCCCTGCCCTATGAGAAGTACGTGTGGTCCCCGATGGCGAACTCCATCGAGGCCTTCCTCAAAGACCCCACGGTAGGCGCAATCAACGACAAACCCTCCACTCCCTACCCAGCCATCAGCTACGACAACTTCGACCTCACCGAACAGCAAACCGATGTACGCGCTGACGCCGGCCGCCGATACACGATGCTGCAATCACTCGTCGACGCAGGCCGCGTCGACCCCAACGCGCTGCCCGGCAACTTCACCGACCACGGCGCTCTCAAACCCTTCGAAGATCTCAAAAGCGGTGATCTTGCTTCGGTCCCCAAGATTCTCGAGGGGGCCGGCCTGAACAGGGACGACTCCAATCAGTACGTCATCGACGCCCGATCAGGGGACAACGAGATCAATCAGATCGTCTTCGGCGGCAACATGACCACCGCTGACCAACAGTTATTCGTCTCCGTACTGCGAGGCGACAAGGTGCCCGCCCACGTCAACCAGTGGAAGTGAGATGGCGACCATCAGCTGCTCAGTCCACTCGAAATCCAAAGCCATCACCGCCCTCACCGCAGCCTTAGCCGCGACTACTGTCCTCATCACGGCATGCGACGGGGACCACAGACCAGCAGAGGCGCCGCCATGGGATCCCTGCTCCGCGTTTCCTGACACCACGTTGCGCGACGCTGGAGTGAATCCAGAACGGAAGTCGCAAGGACAGTTCCCCGGGGAAAGTTGCACGTGGCTCAGCCAGGCCAATCCCGACTTTTCTCTCGGTATCCGTTACGCCAGCGGTGACGGCGCCGCGGAATGGAAGAAGGGAAAGGACCGGGATTTGGCGCCGATCACCGTCGGCACCCATCGCGGCGACCTGGACCATCGAACCGGTGAGAATCGAAAGTTCGTGTGTCTCATGAGGCTTGATACCGTCGGCGGATATGTCACCTTCGAGTTCAATGACATGAATGCCGAACGACCAGACCCGTGCACTGATCTGACACGCATAGCGACCGTGCTGGAACCGCACATCCCGCCCGCCAACTGACGGAAGGCTGATCATGTCGAGTCCCCACGACGAGGTCGGTATCAAGATCCTGCGAGCGCAGCAGGCATTGGCTCAGATCCGAGGGTCGGCCCGGACCGGTGGCGTATCAATCGAGGTCGATTCGAAAGGCCACCTGCAGGCAATATCGATCGACGCCCAAGCCATCGCAGGTGGCCCGAACGGACTGTGCAACCTGATCTTGCACGCATACCAGCAGGCAGTTCAGGATGCCGAACCGCGTGCCGCGACGGCGATGCAGGAACTGATGGACGATCCACAGGTCGCCCGAGTAGTGGACATGACCGTTCAGCCAGACCCCCTGACGCGCGCCACGGTGCAGCCGACGGCGGCGCAATCGGATGCGCACGAGCGACGCTGGACCACTCCCACGACAACACCGGGAATAGAGAGTCCTCATCGCGCGCCACTGTCTGCGCCAGTCACAAAGACATCAACGGGGTCAGCTACGGACCGAGACAATGACGACTGGGACGAAGAAGACGACTACTACGCGCGCAAGCGACGCCAGGGGTGGCTCGAGCCCTGACGCCTCTCCGAACACCCTGCCGGGTTGTCCACGGTTGCCGCCAGTGAGCTCTGCGAACACCACAGAGCCTGAGCAGCCCCGTTCACGCCGGATGGCTGCTACCGAGATGCCAGCGGGTCACCGCGCCGTCACCGGAAGCCTCCTCGACATGGCGCAGGGCCGCCAGGTGCCGACGCAGCTCGCGGTCCCTAGCAGATCGCTCCCCCGAAACTTCCTACGCCCCAGGGGATTCGAGTGTCAAGCATCTGCGCATGCTCTCGACACAGAGATCTCATCGGTGCCCCGTACAAGCGGGCTATAGCCACTACCTCATCCACCCGGGGAGTCTGCCGGTTCTGAGGACCGATCCTTCGAGATGTAGGTGAACCGACAATCGCACCCGAGGTGCACCGAATGCTCCCTTGATCGAACCCCCTTGTGGCTTGGTCGCTGTGTCGGGTGCAAGACCACCGGGATGGTGGTGCAGTCCGATGGCGTATGCCCAGGCCGTGACATCCGAGCACAAGCACCGAACATGACACGGTGATCGGCGGCAATCCTCGGTGGCGAGACTCCCACAGGCTCGAGCAGGCCGCCTACTCCACTCGCCACATCATCGAAGCCTCTCGGGCGTGGCGTCCACGGCCTTGACACGTTGTGTGATCAAATGGCCCCGTCGAGGGCTACCCCCGCTGTTGGAGGGGAACACCGCAGTATCGCGCGTGGAAATGTATTCAATCTACCCACAGTGAAAGGCCATCATGAAGCGTGTACGTGGGTCGTACGCTGCCATCGTCGAGCAAGAGCGTGCAGCGCGCGAGATCATGGAGCACCTGGCGAAGTTCTTCGAGGCCGCACAAGCTCTGGGGGATTCGGTCTACCCGAGCAAAGCCACCCAGACGGTGTGCCAGCGGTTGATGGCCTTGTCGCCTGCCGGGCCAGCCCCCGATTCGCCCGCCGGACAGCGGGCACCCTCACCCAAACGGCCGTCGAGTCAACAACCCAAGCGGGCCTCAGGAAGTCGCGCACCAGCCGGCACGTTGACGAAGTTGCTGCAGGGTGCGCTAGCTTCCCATCCTGGACAGGATTTGGCGGTGCGCGATCTGGCGACATGGATGATCGAACGCGGGTGGGCCGAGCCGATGCGGCCCGGACACGCCATCCACCGAGCCCTTGTCAAGCTGGCGGCCAAGGAAGGAAGCGGAGTATCGCGAGTCGGTCGAGCGTCGTGGCGATATGATCCGCAACCTACACCGACCTCGGCAGCAGCTCCGCCGACGGCAATATGGCTGGAGCCGCCGAATAGCCCCGCATACTTCGAAGCCGCAGGCGCGCGGCAGTTCGTTGGCGCGGCAGAGGTTGAGCGCGACAGGACGACCGTCGTGTTCCCATTGGTCCCCGCCACTGTGTAGCTGAGTCGCCGCCCGCCCTTGCGGTCGGTTCACGGCGCGCTGCGACGTCGGCTCAGGAAGGTGAAACCCCGCCCGATGCTTGTCGAGGGCGCGGGCGGGGTTCCGCGCGTGAATCGTCAGTATTCGAAACGACCCAGGTGTCACCGTACCTGCTCGCTCGCGTGGGCTCGGGCAGGCTCGCGGGAGTGGAGATCCACTCGGGGGATTCCGGCTGCCTTCAACCGGCAGGCCGGCGGCCCCGCTCCAGCGCGGAGCCGCCGCCGAAGACCGATCCGGCACGACAACACGGCGCCGGTGATGACCCCGCCGATCGAAGGACAAAGGACGATAGGAGTAGCACATACTCAAGCTGTTCTTAAATGGTTGCAATTCCAGAATTCAAGCATTCAGTAAAATCTGAAGGCTTGAGAAACGACATCCAGGCACGGAAATAGTTCTTTCATTTAGCTAGAATGCGTACTGCATTCTAGTCAAATGGCGTGCGCAGAGTATTTTTACAGCCATCCGGCAGATATCGGCACAAATATCCGAAGACCTTCCTGAACAGCCTCAACAGGTAGGAGTCAGCGAATTACATGCATGATTCCGACATAACACGCCGGGGTAAATATCCGTTATTTTAAGCGAACCTGAGTGTACAAATCTCAGTCATGAGTAAGAGATCGCAACGAAAGCCCGCAAACCGGCAACGGCCTGGGCGCGCCGTCGGAAAAAAGGACAACGCGACCGCGCAGCCGGTGGCACAGAAAGGCCTGAATACAACCGAACCTGTCCCATTTCCCTCACCGGCAGATACGCAGAGAGCCACCGCACAATCCGGACTGTGCTTCATCCAGCAGAGGTGGGCAGAGCTCCTCGGCCAAGACACCGCGGCGACGGCCACGCCCACGTCGTTGGTAGGCGGAGTGCTGACCGTCCAGTGCGCGACGAAGGCACGGACTGCTCATCTTCGGATCACATCAGCCCAGCTGATCGCGATGATCAACGGTGCCGCGGGTGACAAGCTCATCTCCAACATCAAGATCCTCGGCCCGGAACGGGCTGATACCAGGGCGCCGACCGGTCTCGCACCGGCCCTCGCCACGGGAAATGCGGCTGTAGCCGGACCGAAAGTTGTTGCTGGGGAACCGACACCGGAGCAGCATGCGGCCATGGCTGCCTTCGGGACCGACAAGCACCTCGCTATCCAGGCTGGCGCAGGAACCGGCAAGACAACCACGCTGCAGTTGCTGGGGGCGAGTACCCCGAGGCGGGGGCTGTACATCGCATTCAACAAGGCTGTCGCCGACGAAGCCCGTCGGCGTTTCCCACGCAATATCGACTGCCGCACAACGCATTCGCTGGCCTTCGGAGCAGTCGGACAGCGCTACCGTGACCGACTCAATGCCCCACGAACCCCGTCACGTCAAGTAGCCGTCGAGCTCGGTATACGCAACGAAGTCCGCATCGGGGAACGACTTGCAAGTGTCTCCGCCCAGTACTACGCCACGATGAGAGCGGTGGCCAAGTACTGCCACTCCGGCGACGACACGATCAACGCTCGGCACGTGCCGCGGATGCGGGGCATCGAAACCGACGAACACCACCACGCTTTCACGAATCTCATCCTGCCCTTCGCCCGGCGAGCATGGAACGATCTTCAGAACCCCACATTCGGACACGTGCGGTTCGAGCACGATCATTACCTGAAGATGTGGGCCCTCACCCTTCCGGAGCTGGACTATGAATTTCTTCTGCTCGACGAAGCACAGGATACGAACCCGTGTATCGAGCAGATCTTCATCGCCCAACGAGGCCGGGCACAGCTGATCATGGTGGGTGACTCAGCGCAGGCGATCTATGGGTGGCGCGGAGCTCGTGACGTCATGTCCGGCTTCGACGGGATGCATCTGGGCCTGACGCAGTCGTTCCGTTTCGGGGCCGCGGTAGCCGACGTCGCGAATCTGTGGCTACATGCCATCGACGCGCCGATCCGACTCACTGGCAGCGAGCAGTTGTCCACCGAGGTCGGGGTTGTCGATGAACCCGACGCGATTGTCTGCCGGACCAACGCGGGAGCGATGTGCGAAGTGATCGCGGCCCTCGATGCGGGCATCAAGGTTGCTCTGGTCGGTGGGGGTGGCACGTTGCGCTCGCTCGCCGAAGCCGCTCGCGACCTCAAAGCTGGACGGCGCGCAACCCATCATGAACTCTCGTTGTTCGAATCGTGGGGAGAGGTGCAGTACTACGCGAGCGGCGACCCCCAGGGCGGCGATCTTCTCCCGTTCGTCAAGCTCATCGACGAACACGGTGTCGAAGCGATTCTGGCCGCTATCAACAAGCTCAGCGATGAACCCAGCGCTCAATTGACGATCTCCACCGCACACAAAGCGAAGGGGCGTGAATGGAGGAAACTCCGCATCGCCAGCGACTTCAACGAGCCGGCGAAGACTGATGACGGACAGCCCGGACCCATCCATGACGACGATGCCCGCCTGGCCTACGTCGCAGTAACTCGAGCTCGTCTGCACCTCGATCTCGGCAGCCTCGCCTGGATCCACAATCATCCCGCCGGCCGACCGAACGACGAATCCGACGAATCCGACGACGACGGCGAAGCCGCGTGACAACTGAAGGGGCCGATCAGTAGTGCATTACGTGAGTGCCCACGGCTGCCACAACGGCTGGCTCGGCAAGGATGACGACAAGAAACCAATCCCCTGCGTCATCTGCCGACCACATCTGATGAAAACCGCACACATCAACGATTGCGGCCAAGCACAAGAGCCGCTGCGCCGCCACCCGATCGAAGACGTGTGGCTCAGCGCAATCACTGCCGAGTTCGCTGACGAGCCCTTGCTCGACCGGAACGAGATGCCGATCCCAGCTGGACTGAACAACACAACGCTAGTGATCTCGACCGTTTCGTTGCCCTGGGCATCGGCCATCCGCGCCCGCACCGAATCACTGATCGGGCGGATCAACTCGCGACCCGGGCTCGAGGCGATATCCACGATCATCATCACCACCGAGACAGCTGCACCGTGCACCTAGGCAACCTCCGGTAGATCAGCGTAGCCCGCGCTGGGCACTGGGGATATCGAGTTTGCAACTCGTTATACCCAGTGCCCCCGGTGCGGGCCGGCCTTGCTGGCGGTCTGCGCCGAGAGCTGGACCCATGGCTTGACTCAACTGTTCACGAGACTGGAGGGATTGACTGTGAAGGATCCATGGACCGAAGGGGAGACCGACCCCATGGAGGAGCTCGAAGCCCAGATGCGGGCGGCTTACGGACCCGACTGGCGCGACGAGTTCCTCAAGAACGTGCGCGTGGACCCCGACGCCGCGCCAATCGAGCTGCCACCAGTCGATCAGGAGATCGTGATTGTCCGGAAGATCTTCCTGAGGCTGCCCGCCAGCCTGTACAAGCGCTTCGAACAGCTCGGCCGGGCCCAAGATCTCGGCCCAAGCCAACTGGTCTCAGCCTGGGTAGCTGACCGCATCAACGATCGGCCCCTCGGTTGGGGCGCCGACTAGGCAGTGGGTGTGCGCTCGACTTCTAATGTGACCGAGAGCCCGCGGTGACGCTGTCCATGCTGATCTGATCGGACATATCTCAAGCTGTCAACGGCAGCTGAATCCTGGCTCTGGCACATATTTCGTGATCAGCTCTCCTGGCGGCCTCGGTTCGTGGATCTGCGCCGCCGGGGGCGCAGCAGCTCCCGAAGGCAGCGATCAGACCGCCCACCGCAAACGTAGGGGCAACGGTGGCCGGGCGCGCGCCGGATTTGCCGCGACAGCGTCATCCGGCTGACAGTGGCCGCCAGAAGCCGGGTCATCCGGCCACCCGCCTGAACTAGTGTGAGTCAAGCCAGGCCACGATGGGCCGGAGGCAAAGACTCGCAAGGCCCAGAGACGTTGCGCGGCAGGGGAGTACGCACGTGGAACACATAAGCTCCGCTGAGGAAGCAGAGATGAACGCAACGAGTCAAATGCGTTCGCTCGGATACCGCGATGCCCAAGTGACCGCACGCGGCGCAGACAGCGGCATCGATGTCCGCGCTACTGGGGCCGTAGCGCAGGTGAAATGGCGTACAGCTCAAGCTGGTCGACCCGACCTGCAACGGCTATTTGGCGCACGAGGTATGAGACTTGATCTGCAGATGCTCTTCTTTGCTGCCTCAGGCTACAGCGCTCACGCGGTCGATTACGCCGACGCGCACGACATAGCATTGTTCACCTACCTTCCGAACGGAACTATTACGCCGATCAACATCGTCGCCAAACATATTGCGGGGGCGCGCGATAGAGAACAGACCCCTCGGCAGCGACCTGCAACCTCAGCTGAACTGCCCGAACTGACCGAGGAGCGGCTCGCCAAACTTATTGCGAAGAATCGCAATAAAGCTCACAAGAGAGGACAGATCGCTCAGCGACGGTCTGGAGCCTCGAACGGGCACGTGCCCGTAGCGAGCGCGGCTTTGCATCAACAGCGTTCACGGGCGTCTCGAAGCAAGGCGGTCTTCGCCGACACCCGACACAGCATGCATGCGACGGCAGCCGCAAATCAAGCTATTGGTGCCACCGGGGGAACCCCTCGCCAGCCTCCAGCACGCGGACATGTCGGCCATCTTGTGCTCGCGGTTCTAAACGCTGTTTTGGCGTCCATGTTGGTAGTCCTCGGCGCGATCGGCAATAGCATAGGTTTCGCCTTCGCTCTCGTGTTTGCCGTATGCGGGTGCTGGCAGTACCGCGAGTATCTGAACTCGTAGACCTGCCGCACACAAGTAGCGGCTGGAAATCGCGGAGACCCAAGCTACCCACGCCATGAGAGCCTGCGCGCCGTTCCGTAGGCATAACCGATCACGAAATGTGTGCCAGAGCCAGTATTGACGTGCTGTCGACACAAGCAGGCGCTCAAGGCGCTGGCGGCACAGGCAGACCATCCATCAGTTGGCCTGGTGTCGTCTGCAACCCCATCGCGAACCTCATAATATTTTCGACCCGCGGGCTGCGCCGCCCGCGTTCGACCTGACCTAGATAAGTCCAGTGGACGCCGCACTCGTGTGCAGCCACTTCCTGACTCCACCCGAGCTCGGTGCGCCGGGCACGCACCCGCGCTCCGAACGCCATAGCGGTCGGATTGCGGGGTGGCTTGCCTGGGCTCGACATACGGGACCAACCACATACGTCCCGCGCATAATGATCCAGAGCGTAAACGTCCTATGCTCTTTCATCCCATGCATAAATGTCGTACTATGCTCGTCCCGACGCCACGTGCGCCCCTCACGACCGGACCGATCTGAGCAGTCCGCGCAAGCCGAGCTCGGCGAGCGTCCGTCGTGGATCGACTCGCTTCGAGTGACTGACCACATCACACGAGATCGGAGCTAGAGCGTTGTCCACAGTGATTTTGAAAGGACGCCGGGCCGGCGTCGACCAGACGGCCCAGTCTTGGCTGACCGCCACTGAGTTGGCCGGCGATACCGTCGCCGCAGCACGGTTGTCGCGAGCGATCGACCCGGCTCGCTATGGCTTCGCCAAACGTGCGCCGCTGGATCTAGCGCTGTACACCGGCGAAGCTGCCGCGGTCATCATCGAGTTGCTGGAGGCCGGGCAGGTACCGACGCCGGACGCAGTGAACGCTGCGGTGACGACCCTGCCGGGCAATAGGGTCTGTGCAGTCCGCGACGAGGAGCGGGTTGAGATCAAACAGTTCGAGGCGTTGATTCGCACCGATGTCGACTCACTCGGTGAGGCGATGTCGTCGTCCATCTCGCTGCAATGGGCCAATTACGGCGTCGGCCCGACCTGGCAGGAAGCCTGGCAATCCGACCCAGTTGTGGACTGGTGGATCCTGGCACTCGGCGAGGTGCCCGAGTATCGGCTGGCCAGGAAACCGACATTCACCATCCTCGACCGGGCCGGGTGGATCACATCGAATCGCACCCCTCGCTCCCTGTGCACCGGCCGACGGTTTTACAACCGCTTCCACGGCGACCATGTCTCGCCCGCTTCCGCAGCAACTGTGGGCCACCTCGTCGCCCGCTACATCGGAATCTATCGACGACTCCATGGGGATCAAAGCCCGAGCTGGGAGCAGATCGCCGCGTCAACCGCCGACCGGAAGGGCATCCCGTTGTTCTTCAGCGCCGCCGACGGCCGGGCGCAACAACGATGGCTAATAACCCAGGGGTGGATTCGCATACAGGATGATCAACTCCGGCGCGGTGAACGCGCCAAGGCCGAAACCAACCGCCGCACGGCCTTGCGAAAGGCTTCCGCCTCACTGCAAGCGGCCTGAAGCCTATTGGCACCGACCGCCGTACCTGCGTGTTGCTAGCGGCCATCTCCCATCAGATGGCCGCCAGCACTCGTTAGTTGTCGGATCGGCATAGGACACCAGCGCGATCGTTGAGATTGCCATCGATCCGTTCGCGGGCGCCGGAAGCGATCTCGTAGGAAGTCATCGGCCTACAAGCCGAGCTTGGCGTAGATCTCCGCTCGGTGCGTGGCCGCGGCGGTGGTATTGGCGACATCCCGACCCTGCTGGAGGTCCGTGACGTGAGCGAGCATCCGGATGTGCGCGTCGGTGCCGTGACGTCGGGTGATCTCGGCGACCTCGCGGAAGCTGTCCAACACCGCGAATACGCCCGTCAGGTCCAGTGACGAGGCTGCGGCCACCAACTCCTCGCCGTAACGGCGCTCGAAGTCGACACGTTCTGAACCGACAAGAGCATTACGAATCTCGCGGAGTGCGGACGGCACCGACGGTTCGGTTAACGCCGACGAACCTGACGACTCGCGGAGTTCCACGTCAACACCATAGCCCCATCGCTGCTTACTGAGGTTTCGTGGCGTCTCACGACCATCTGCCGATAGCCGTCACTGAACTCTATGACAGGCCACTGAACTCTTCACCGTCCTAACCGGGCAGATTGTTCTCTTCGATGACGTTCCACAGCAACACCTTTGGTGGAACAGATTCAGTGATCTCGGCCAGTTCTGTCCAGCCATCGAGGGAGAACTGGCGTCCTTGGGCGATTTGGAGAAGGGCCGCAGCGCTATAGGGGACGGTTGCTGCGGGCGGATCAGCTGGCTCGACCCAAAGGAGACCAGCACATTTATGCGGCTCGCGATTGGTCGGTTCGCCGTCCCAAGTATCGACGAGGAAGAAAAAGCCGACGCGGCCCACCTGTTCCGGGCTTCGATGGTGCACTACATGGACGAAGGTCAGATCAGCTGGCGTGATGACAACACCGACCTCCTCATGCGCCTCTCGGATTGCTCCGGCCATCACCGACTCACCTTCCTCAAGGTGACCGCTGGGCGGGCAGAGCTGCCCGTCGGCATATCCGGTGTTGGCGCGCTCCATCAACAGGACACGGCCATCAGCTCGGCGCAGGAGAACGTAGACGTCGACGAAGCTGCGATAGCGCTCAACCACGATCGACTCCCAGCCGCTCAGGCGCGGCCCAACCGGGCTCGCGCCACCCCACAGACAGACGACCAACGAAGCCGACAAACATCATTCCGACACCCGACTTGCCAAATGAACTGCGGGTAGGGCCCACATCTCATTATCCACGGAACTCGTCGAACGTGCTGAGGGCGGCATCGAACGACGGCGTGGCAGAGAAGCTGTGTTCACCGAGTACGGGCTCGCAGCAGCGAGCGCACAACTGAGCTCCATCAGACCGGTCACCCACCAGTGGCGCGGGAGGGCTCAGTCATGAGCCGGGTGGGGGTCGGCGCAGGGCAGGCATCCGACGTTGGAATGTGTTCATGGAGTGGCTGTGTCAGGACAACTGGTTGGGTCGCCAACCGGCCCAACCTTGGTGTTGAGACGTGCGGAGAAGTTACTGAAGGTAACTACCATGGTGGGCTATCTCACTTTTTGGGTGACGATCCGACCGATGGACGCGTTTATTGCGACTGTCGCGCAGGGTTTGCTGTACCACCTGATGGGATGCCGCCCCGGATGGCTGATGATCGCGCGGATTTCTAAAATGCTTGTGCCGCAATGGATTAACTGGACAGGGCGGAGCGGTGTGGCTCGACGTTATGGCGTATTCACGTTAGGGGAGGCTGAGCGGAAGCTGGGAGAAGCCTGAGCGCGCGATCATCTTGGTTCGGTTGGCGTCTAGGCAAGGCCTACTCATCGGATGGTGTGCTGCGTGGATGCTGCGGCAGATGGTTCGTCAGATGTGAAGGTGTGCAGCCGATTTGGTTGAGAGTGGGGATCTGCTGGGTAAACGGTCCGGGCGACTGGGCACGCTGGCTCGGCCTCATAGGGCCAGTGTCTGGGTGTCGATGGGGCCGCAGTCGAATCATTAGCGTCGTGCCACGTGCGTGAGACCTTCCGCATGGAAGGGGTGTGCACCAATGTTGTTCAGAGCCAAGGGTATCCCGATGGATCGGCGTCAGCGGTGTCCTTACCGCAAAGGCGAAGGCATCGAAAGACGTTGTGCCAAAGTGATGTAACGCCTCGGTTGCTCATGTGACGCGTTCGAATAATCGGCTTGCGTACTCGGGATACAGTGACGGTTAAGCGATTTCAATTGAGCACACCAATGGTCACGAGCCGTGTACCGGTTGGGCAACTTGAATCTAGTTGGGCAGCTAGCTGTTTCGAGTGATCGGCGTGATGGGGTCGGTGGTGTGGATGACTCAAATCTATTGCTCTGGAACGAAGTTGAAGAATAGACTGTTGAATAGTTGCTGACGCTATGCGCTGCCTAGATTTGTGTGAGCTGTTCTACAACGCAGGTGGATCGTGCACAACTGGTTCCGTCTTGAAGTGTTTGTCGCGTTGCTACGCTTTCGCCCGATTTGGGGATGGTCCATCAAGGGAATGGGCTCAGGTGTTGTGGAGTGTGATGAGGTTTCGTCGTCAGGGCGACGCGTTGGTGCGTTGGTTGCCTGCTAGTTGGTATCGGTTGAAAGTGGTTTCGTGGTCGGCGCGGGTTCGTCGACGACCGGGTCTTCCGGTTCGCTCAACACTGGGTCGCAGGAGGGTGGGGGCGGGAGCGATGGGTCGTCGGGCTCTTCGAATGGGCGGTTCTTGGGCCGTGTTCTGCGCGGTGTGGTGACCGGTTCCTGAGATCCGCTGTCGTCATCGCGGGTGGCTGTGCCGGGGTCTGACCGGCATGGCCGCTCCTGATTCGTGGAACCGTGCGGGCAGCGCGGTTCCACGGATCACACATCACATCGGATGTCCGTCACTCGTAGTACGTGCCTGTGTGGGCCGTCGACGAGCCCATCCTGCATGCCAATGAAGCTGTGGGGCGGCTCGTCTCTGAGAAAGAAAGCAACACCTGGTGAGACCACCCGACAACAACGAACCTGACTACGACGATCCCGAGGCGACCAAAGTCATCGCCATCCCCGTTGGTGCTTTAGACGGTGAGCGCGTTTCGGATGAGACGAATGCCGTTGAAACTGCCGGTGACTCGGTCGACGATGTGTCGGACCATGATGTCTCCGATGGTGGTGAGGCTCTTGATGAGGAGTCGGTGTCGCCGCTGCTGCGGCGATGGCGGCGGGTCATCGAATACGCCAGCGCGGGTGATGTTCGTCGGCATCTGCCCTACGCCGTGGCCGCGGCCGTCGCGATCATCGCTGTGATCACGGTCTTGATCGTGACAGGGACCGGACCGAAAAAGTCTGACGCGGTGACTGATGCCGCGTCGTCGGGGACGCAGAGCTTCGCTGACATCACTCAACTGTTGCAGGGCGGTCTGGCCAGCACGACGACACCGCTCGAGACAAGTTTCCCGACGACCGTTTCCGAGACACCGGGTGATGTGCCCCCTCCGGGTGATATTCCGAATGTGGAACCCGAGGGCAGTGATCAGTCGATCACTCCGGCCACAGTGACGGTGACCGACTCGGCCTCGATCGAGAACGTCAGCGGAGACCCGGTGACGACGGAGACCAGCGTTATGACCGAAACCGTTGCGCCGTCCACGATTACGGAGACACCGACAGCGGCGCGGGGTCCCGGCCTCTCGATCGACGGCAGCATTTCGGTACAAGCCTCCCGGCAGCCTCCTACCCCGGGTGGTGGCCCGTCGACGGTGACTGTGGTTGTCCCGGCTGGTACGACGCCACCGCAACCGTCACCGTCACCGTGATCGTCACGGCGACGACAGCACCCCCACAGCCGAGGCCGTCGACGGCGAAGCCGACCGGGTGCCCGACGGCAACAACACCGCCCAAGACGACGACGCCGTCACCGACAACGATCACCCGGGCGCCGGCGACGACAAGTCCGCAACGCACGACTACACCGGCACCGACGTCGAAGAAGCCGACTACCACCACCACCGCCACGACCACGGCTCGTCCGTGCAGGTAGGTGACAGACGTAGATGTTCGGCGCTGGACAAGATGGTGGCGGTGAGTTTCGAAAGATGATGAACAGCAGATACATACCGAGCGCGGGTGGTCGGCGGGGAATCGTGCCACGTCTTATGTTGCTGGTGTCGGTAGTCGCGGTGGCTGCCGTTGTCGCGGGGTGCGGTGGTGGATCTGATCGTGAGGTCGGTGCCGCGCCGCCTGGTGCCGGTGAGCCGTTACCGGCGATCCAGCTCGTCGCGGCCGGTCGCCACGCCGCGCCCCTGCAGGAGTGGGCGCGCAGTCGGGGCGGTAAGTACGGGATTCCGGTGCGTGCGTTGCAGGCTTACGGGTATGCGGCGGTGGTGCTGGCCAAAACTCAACCCGGTTGCCATCTGGGGTGGACCACTTTGGCTGGTATCGCCCGGGTGGAAAGCGATCACGGCCGTCATCGCGGTGCGAAGATCGCTGTTGACGGCCTGGTGAAACCTCCGATCCGGGGTGTCGCCCTGGATGGCACCAACGGCAACGCCCGCATCATCGATCCCGATGCCTCGACGTGGGCTGGGCATACGGTGTATGCGGTAGCGGCGGGTCCGTTCCAGTTCATTCCCGACACGTGGAAACGGTGGGGTGTGCGCGCTGACACCGACTACACAACCCTGGCCAGCACCGTCGAGAAAGCCAAACCCGCGGTATCTACCGACCAGCTCGGCAGCCCGGACAACATCGACGACGCGGCTCTGGCGGCCGGGCGTTACCTGTGTGCCTCCGGTGGTGACCTGGCCACCGCTCGGGGCTGGCGAAACGCCATCTTCGCCTACAACCATTCCGATACTTATGTGAGGCAAATACGAGCGACCGCCACCAGCTACACCGCATAACGCTTAAAGGGCTCATCGCACGCCAGTGAATACTGATGGCGACTCCGTTATTAGGGGTGTGGACGCTCGGAGGTAATTCGGCCTATCGCCGTGGATCGTCGTATCGCATTCGTGAGTGTTGGTTGCATTCCGTGTGGTGGAAGTGTGAGCTGTGCTGCTGCGGGGCTCAAGAATTTCAGTAGGCGCACATATGTAGAAATTGACCCTTTCCCTGATCGTGGGGTACGGGTAGTTTGGTGTGCCCGGCTTTCATTGGGTAGGGTTCGATGATTCTATTTCTCGAGGTCTATGCATTTGGGCAGTGTTGTCGCTTCGGGTTGTCAGTCTCTAGAAGATATGTTAAAAATCATCGACACAGCTTGTGTTGACTCGGTCGCGACCCTTTCGGTGGGGACCGATGGGGGTGGCGTTAAAAATTCTGATGAGGAGAAATTCGATGAAGAAGTTGCGTGCGGTCGGTGCCGCGGTGGTTGTGGCATCGGGTTTGATGCTGGCTGCGGCGGGTGCGGCGTCGGCCGAGGAGACCACTCCGGTGGCACCTGTCGCGAGCACGGGTTCGGCAAGCACGCTGGGTGGTCTGATCGAGGTGCTGGGTGCTGGGAGCAGTGACTCTGGTTCCTCGGTCAGTGGTGGGGTCAAGGTCGGCAACGGCAACGTTGCCGGTACTGCGCTGTCCACCGGTAGCGCGGGCACCGGTAGCGCTGCCCTGTGCGCGACCAACCCGACTACCAACGGCTGCCCGAAGTAACACGTGCTCCGTCGTGATCGGTGAGTCGCCGAGTTCGCTTCTCGCAGAGGCTGTTCGGGACGGTTCTAACGTCGATGACCAGGTGATGGGGTGTCGACTCGTTAGTGAATGGCAGGCCAGTCATTGACGAGCGCAGATATATGAATGGGTGACGGCGAGGCGATGCGCGTTGTCTTGTGGCGTCGCATTCATTCGCCAGTTGACTCGGATTGATCGGGTCAGTGAAGTGACGCTCGGCTGCAGGGTGTGGTCTGAGGCTCCCCCCAAGCAGTGGACACCGATTTAGCGGGATCGCGGTCCTGCTGGAAGGATGTCCAGTATGTCATCGTCTCGGAAGCGCCGGTCGTTCACGGCCGAGTACCGGGTCGAGGCCGCGCATCGGGTGATCGATTCCGGTCGCACGATCGCCGCGGTGGCTGGCGAGTTGGGTTTGCATGAAAGCCTTCTCGCTAAATGGGTCCAAGACGAACGCCGCCGGATAGCGGCGGCCGAGGTACACGGCGAGCAGCCGTTGAGCCCGGCCGAGCGGGCAGAGTTGCTCCGGTTACGCAAGCAGGTCAGCGAGCTGGAGAAAGACGTCAGTTTCCTAAAAAAAGCGAGCGCGTACTTCGCGGCGATGCAGCAGAACCGGCCCGGTTCGAGCTGATGGCAGCGCAGTGCGCCGCCACCGAAATCAACGGCAGCACAGCCGATATCACGCGCATGGCGCGGTTGTTGAGTGTATCGACCTCAGGGTTCTACGCGTACCTGAAGCGGAAGACGGCCCCTGTGTTGACCGATCGGCAGCAGCGGCGCGCCGACTTGACGGTGAAGATCCTTGCCGTCCATAAAGACTCCGATGGGACCTACGGGGCTCCGCGGATCACCGCCGAGCTGCGCGATCGCGGTGATCGGGTGTCGGAGAAGACGGTCGCGGCGATCATGGCCGAGATCGGGCTGGCCGGGATCAGCCCGCGCACCTTCAAGGTGCGGACCACGATCGTGGACCCGACCGCGTCGTTCCCGGACGACCTGGTGCAACGTCTTTTCGACCAGGGCCGTGTAGACGCAGTCTGGGTTTCCGACATCACCTATCTGACTTGCGGTGAAGGCGATATGTACCTGTGCGCGATCAAGGACGAGCATTCCAAGAAGGTGCTCGGCTGGACCGTGGCCGATCACATGCGGACCGAGATGGTCACCGACGCCGTGGACCGGGCGGTAGCGGCGCGTGGCGGGTCGTGTGCGGGCACGGTTCTGCATTCGGACCGAGGTAGCCAGTACACCGCCAACGACATGGCTGCCGCCTGCGATCGGCACGGTCTGCGCCGATCCATGGGATCGACCGGAATATGCTGGGACAATGCCGGCGCGGAAAGCCTGTGGTCGACATTCAAACACGAATA
Organism: Nocardia sp. CA-128927; assembly: GCF_050955855.1. Lineage (NCBI taxonomy): Bacteria > Bacillati > Actinomycetota > Actinomycetes > Mycobacteriales > Nocardiaceae > Nocardia > Nocardia sp. CA-128927. The sequence goes on from NZ_CP192087.1 coordinate 4,633,575, forward strand.
CTACTATCGACACACCTTCGCCACCAAAGCGGAACTCGTTGCAGCAGTTGACAAATGGATGAATTTCTACAACAGTAGAAGACGCCACTCCACGATCGGGATGCTCAGCCCCGACAATTATGAGCGGTCACTCCTCGCGGCCACTTCGGCCGCATAACCCCCCGTCCACCATTTGGGGGGAACCTCAGTCGAGCGGGTTGATGAATTCTCCGGCCGAGAAATAAGAATGAGAAGCTCGGTTGGTTAGCGGGCTCTCGTTACACGGTGTGGTGTCACCGACCTTGCGTAGCCCCGGGATCCAGGCTCGCCGGAGGCCGGGCACCGATCACTGCCGGGTGTGGTGGTGTTCGCGGCGAGATCGCCTGTCTGGCAACCGAATTACTGCGCGGGCGTCGTTGGGTCGCTCAGCAATGCGATAGGTCGTTTGGGGCGAACCGGGGCTCAGTGTGAGCGTTGGTTCCGATAGCGAGCGCGGGGAGTATCGCAGCGTTCAAATCATTACTAGTTGGAAGTGGAATCTCAAGAAATGATGAAGTTGAGTGTTTCGGGGTCCCTGGCCGTAGTTCTGGTCGCTGCTGCGGTCGCGGCGGTGCTGTCGCCCGCGCCCGCCGCTGGCGCTGCCAGCGACACTTATGTGGCCCTGGGCGATTCGTACACGGCGGGCCCGAACGTCGCGCCGGTGGATCGGGTGGCTCCGTTGGGTTGTGCCAGATCGGCGGTGAACTATCCGCACCTGGTCGCGTCCACGCTCGGGCTGCAACTCGAGGACCGCAGTTGTACCGGTGCCAAGACCGGGAATGTCACCACCACCGCGCAGTTCCCGGATCAGCCTCCGCAGATCACCGCCCTGACCGGCACGACCAAGGTGGTGACACTGGGCATCGGTGGTAACGACAACAACACCTTCCGCGACGTGGTTGCCGCCTGTATCGCCACTGACAGCCTGACTCCCACCGGCACTCCGTGCAAGGACACCTACGGCTCGACCTTCGTCGACCAGATCCACGCCGACGCACCGGTCATCGGTGCGGCTATCGCCAAAATCCATCAGATCGCCCCTGCCGCTAAGGTTTTCGTCGTCGGATACCCCGACATCCTGCCCCGCAACGGTGGCTGCTATCCGCAGGTCCCCATCACCGACGGCGATGCCGCCTACATCGATGGCATCGAAACTGAACTCAACACCGTGTTGGGTGACCAATCGCGACTCAACAACGCCGTGTTCGTCGACACCTACACCGCCAGCCTCGGCCACGATGCCTGCCAACCTGTAGGTACCCGCTGGGTCGAACCGGTGGTGCCGGGCTCGAAGGCGGCTACCCTGCACCCCAACGCCGTCGGCATGCAGGCCGATGCTGTCGCGGTGACCGCCGCGATACGCAACGCCAGAACCGGATAGCCCGCGATCACGCTACGTTCGGCGGCTGCGGCCAGCGATGACATGCAGCGCGTCCGCGCCTTTGCGGCCACTGGGTCAGCTTCGCAGCCATGAGCTGGTGGATCGCATCCGTCAACGGCGGCGATCTGCCAGCCATGCACTCCTTTCGTCTGCGGCTTGCGCCGCGACGTCGATGCCGTCACCGCGGGCTCAACGCTGCCCTGGAGCAGTGGACCGGTCGGAGAACATGTCAACCGCTTCAAGGTGATCAAGCGCCACGTACCAGGTCGAAACCTGACCTCTTCGTGCGCGAATCCTGTTGAGCGACTGAGTAATCTGGCGGCTCGAAGCATCAAAGACAGTATCCAACGGCGACCCCACAACCGGTCGCCGCCGACACAGAGAAGTGGCATTGACCCCACCCCAAGAACAACCCGTCTCTCGGCGTAGATCACGCCTGCGTTCCCGGCTACTGGCGTTTACCGGCGCCGTGCTGTCGACCGTCGCCCTCGCGGCTTCGGTCGCGGCCGCAGACCCGACTCCCGCTCCGAACCCCTCGACGACAACGAGCCCTGCCGTCCCGGGTACGGTCACGCCGACCCGACCGCCGGCTACTCCGTCGCCAGCGCCCTCGAGTACGGGTCCGGCGACCCAGCCGAGCCGCACCCCGGCCCCGAGCTCGGCGCGGCCAACACCGGATCCGACGCCGAGTCAAGTTCGGCCGCAACCGAGTTCGACTTCGGTGCCGGCACCCTCGACGTCGAAACCGGCACCCTCGACATCGGTGCCCGCACCGTCGACGCCACCGACCAAGCAGAAGACCGAGCTCGGCGACTGGAAGGCCACCGAGCGCCCCAATGCGAAGATCGTGCCCGGCAAGATGCGTTCGGACCGCGAGCAGATCCCCGACGGTTACACCAAGGCCGACGCCGACAAAGCTGAGACGATGGAGGCCGCGATGGCCTCGCGTAATGCGCAGCTCCGGGTCTCTGATGGCTGTCAGGTGTATTGGCCCGCCCCGTATGAGGTGTGTGGCGCGATCCGCGACAAGTACAACTCCCTTGGTGGCCCCAACGGGTTTCTGCTGCACCCGAAAACCAACGAGCTGACCAACCCCGACGGACGCGGGAAACGCACCGAATTTGTCAACGGCCCCATCTACTGGTCGCTCGAAGGCGGGGCCCACCCGGTGGTCAACCACTTCCTGGCCGCTTGGGCACGTCACGGCTATGAGGGCGGCTACATCGGCTACCCCACCACCGACGAGATCGTCAATCCCGACAAGATCGGCCGCCGTCAGCATTTCACCGGCGCGACCATCTATTGGAAGCTCAACGAGGGGTATTCGATCGGTGGCGCGATTTTCGACAGGTGGGGCCAAACCGGTTGGGAACAGGGCTATCTCGGATATCCGACGAGTGATGAAACCGGAACCCCGGACGGAGCCGGACGGTTCAATCGGTTCGAACGCGGCATGATCTATTGGTCGCCCGCCACAGGTGCTCACGCCGTGAGCGGACGCATCTTCGACGTGTGGGCCGGCTCCGGCTACGAAGGCAGTCGATACGGCTACCCGACCGGAGAAGCCACGCCCGTGTCCGGCCAGTCCGGAGCGGTCAGCCAGCAGTTCGAGCACGGAAACATCTATGTCCGAGGCGAATACGTCCGTGCGCAACAGGTAGCCGACGGCGGATTCGCCAGCTACGACACCGGCCTGCATCCGGGATACCCGGCAGTCGATCTCTCGAAGTACAACACCATTCCCGACCCTGATGGCACTGCCACCCAAGCCAACTTGCAGAAGGCTGCCGGTGTTCTCGCGTACTTCAAAGCGAAGGACCGGCTGAAATCGGCAGACCTGTGGGACCACTATTACAAGAACACCGGAACCGACTACGTGTTGGACTCGAAGATCGTCGACGCTTGGACCGCAGAAGCCAAGACCGACTACGCGGGGGTGAAGCCGCCTGCCCCGCTGGTGGAGGCGAACAAGGAAGACGCGATCCGGCAAGCGATCACCGAAGCCGATCGGACCGGTCAGCCCGCGAAGATCATCGTCAGCACGCCGTGGCAGGTCACAGGTGGTAACAGCAACGATCAAGTCCAGGCACTGGGCCGATACAGTCTGTGTTCGACTACCGCGGTCATCGCCCAGCCCGGTGGTGTAGGCCCTGGCACCCATCGTATCGAGCTCCGTCAGCAGACCCACGTCTATGACGTATACAATTTCGCGGCGGGCGACAAGTACGGCGATCTGGCGCAGGCAGCTGTTCAAACCGGTGTAGACGGCGAGAAACTCGGCCAGGCCAAACCCTTCCTGGACTACGGCTCGGGCTCAGAAAAGTCCTGGTCCGGAACACGATAGGACGACAATGATCACAAACGAGACCCGACCGCAAAACCGCTGGAGCGCCGGATGGGGCGTGACCTTCGGACTGCTGATCGCGGTCATCGTCTATATCCCGGCTGAGTTGAAGCTCCAGAGTGCGTTGGGGGTGCCGGACATCAGTCCGCGTCCTCGTCCTTTGAGTGAGCGGCTGGACGACACACCGCCGTCCTACTGGATCTCCTGGGCCATCTCGGCGTTCGGGCTAGCTGCCCCTGGCCTGATGCTCCTGCTGTTCCCACGCACGCGCGGGGTTGCAGTCGGATATCTGGTCACCGCACTGCTCGTCGGTGGGTTCCTAGCCGCAGGTTGGATGACTCTCGACTTCGGATCACCGGTCCCCGATTAGTGACCACCTTAGGAATAGTGCGGGAGTGGCATGTCGAGGAAGGTTGGGGTGTTATCGACTCGGACTCGACACCGGGAGGGTGCTGGGCCTCCTTCGGAGCCTTGAAATCCGATCGCAGGAACCTGTCCGCCGACGATAGTGTGCAAGTGGAGTGGGAGACGGCGGAGCAGGACGGCTACCACTTCCGGGCGCTTCGTTTTTGGCTAGTCGGTACGAATCCCGTGGAGACTGAGAGCGTTCATAGTCATCCAGGGATGACCATGGCGGCATGGGACATCGACCCTGACGGCAAGGCACGAAGAGTGGACGAATGACCGACGCTACGGTTTGAGTTGAACTCGATGCCATGAGTATCGCTACTTCATCATCGGGAACGGCCCACGGAGAACTTTCCGTGGGCCGTTCCTTCGTGAAGCCACACCGAAGGAGTGCTCCGTGGTCAACAACGACAAGCTCGTCAACGAGCAAACTGCCGGCCTCGACGGTCTCGAGGAATCGAACATCGACGGCCCGACACCGAAGACTGCGCAGGACTTCGTCGACGATTCCAAGCCCGGACCAGGCACAGCACCGGAGACGCTTGCCCCTCTGGGCGAAGGCCTTGGGGTCGGCGGCGACGGATGGACAGCGCACATCCCGGACTGACCAGCCGGTGACCAGTTCCAATGGTCACCTCCTGGCATGGCTCGATGTCCCGCTGGTCCGTCGGATTCCCTGTGTAGGCGGGCGGATTCAGGTACCTGCCCGGCGTATGCGAACCGAATAGCTTGAAAGAGGATGTAGCTCGTGCGTGTTTTGACTGCAATGCTGGCGGCTTTCGGCGCTGTCCTGGGTGCGGTCGCGGCCGTCGCTTTTACACTCGCGGTCGGCGCCCCGGTCGAGGTGTACACCGCCGGGTACGACCCCGAGCCGCTCGGGACGATCTCGCAGATCCGCGGTCTGCCCAACACCTCGGCGTCCTCCGAGAGGCGGGTTTCACGCTCCCGATGGCAGCGCACGCCATCTCGCTCATCGACAGCTACATCGGCGGACACGTCCTCCAGGAAACCAGCCTGCCGATGACGACACCCACCGACGTCGAGGAAGTAGCGGGCAACATCCTCGAACACCTACCGCCGGATCACCTGCCGTACCTCCGGGAGATGATCACCGACCACGCACTACGGCCGGGCTACGACTACGCAGCCGAGTTCGACTACGGCCTCGATCTGATCCTGGACGCGCTCGAAGCTCGCCGAACCTAGAATCGCCTTACGACGCAGGCATACCCGAGGCTGATGCCGACCGGCCGCGAAAATGACGACTGCGCCACCTGATTCAGGTGGCGCAGTCGGTTACGCACGATCTCGGCGTCACTCAGTTGCCATGTGGCCGAACGCCTTCAGTGACTTACTGCGCGGCGTTCTCCCGCTTCGGCAACTTCCAACCGGCCCGCGGGAAGTGACAGGTGTACCCGTCCGGGTACTTCTGCAGGTAATCCTGGTGCTCCGCCTCCGCCTGCCAGAACTCACCCGCCGGGGTCACCTCGGTGACCACCGGACCGGGCCACAGCCCCGAGGCGTCCACATCGGCGATGGTGTCCAGCGCGACCCGCTTCTGGTCCTCGTCGAGGTAGAAGATCGCGGAACGGTAGCTGGAACCGATGTCGTTGCCCTGGCGGTCCTTGGTCGTCGGATCGTGGATCTGGAACAAGAACTCCAGCAGCGCACGGTAATCGGTCTGCGCCGGGTCGTAGATGATCTCCACGGCCTCGGCATGGCCCGGGTGGTTGCGGTAGGTGGGGTGGTCGTTGCGCCCGCCGGTGTAGCCGACCCGCGTCGACACCACCCCGGGCTGCTTACGGATCAAATCCTCCATGCCCCAGAAACATCCGCCGGCCAGAATCGCCTTGCGCGTGTCGGTCATGCCTGCGCCTCGCTGGCGCTCAGCTCCGCCATGACCAACAGGTCGGCTGTGCTTATCGCTCGCTCGCTACGCTCGCTCATGCGTCCTCCTTCGTGAACAGAGTCCGGTACTGCGCGTACCCTTCCGCCTCGAGGTCGTCGAGGTGGACGAAACGCAGCGCCGCCGAATTGATGCAATACCGCAGGCCGCCTTCCGCGCGCGGCCCGTCGGTGAACACATGCCCGAGATGGCTGCCACCGTGCGCCGAGCGCGCCTCGGTGCGAATCATCAGATGGCTGAAGTCTCGCTTCTCGACCACATTCGCGGCGTCGATCGGCTTGGTGAAACTCGGCCATCCCGATCCGCTGTCGAACTTGTCGACCGAAGCGAACAACGGTTCACCGGACACCACATCGACGTAGATGCCTGGTTCGTGATTATCCCAGTACTCGCCCGTGAACGCCCGCTCGGTCCCGTTCTCCTGGGTGACGTGGTACTGCTCAGGTGACAGGGCGGCGACGGCCGCGGGATTCCTGTTGTATTCCTGTGCCACATGACCTCCTCATATCGGCCCCACGTATAACCCGTGCCCCGGGTGGGAAAGTCCCCGCCCGGCCGGACGTCACACTTAGGTCATCATTCTCCGCCAGATCAGTGTGCGGCGTCGGTAAAAGCCCCATCTACCAGCATGGGAACGACCTTGCTCTGATCGATTTCGATCGCGACGGCGACATCGTCGGCGAACCCGATATCCGCCAATTCGCGGCCGGAGGAACATCGGGATATCAGCAGAGGGACGTCAGCGGTCCCGTCGTAGCTGGTCTTGGCCGCCGATGCCTCGGGCGACAGCGGCCCGGCACCGTTCTCGGCGAGGGCCGAGATGACCGCGGCAGCGCCGAACCAGTCCTCGATCGCGGGTCGCAGCACGTCCTGTCCCGGCCAGTGCTCACCCGCGGCGATCACCGAGATCGGGCGTTCCGCGGTGCCCCAGCCTTGCTGGACCATCCAGCGCGCGACCGCGGAGGCGTTCCGCAGGCAGGCCGCGAGCACTGGCACTCCGCTGACGGCGGCCGAAATGGCCGATCCGTTCGGCGACGGCAACACCAGACGAGGTGGGGCGGGTGCCCGTCGCAACGCCGCAGGAGACAGTGACCACGGCTGTTGCGCGGACGCGGCTTTACGTCCGACGGCCAGTTGCGCGTCGTGGTCGAGCGCGAATTCCGCGGCCGTGTCGTCGCGCGACGGGTACGGGAAGACTCGTGTCCCAGCGTCGACCGCGACCGACACCGAGGTCGTGAAGGACAGCACATCAACGACTACGACGGCCGCACTATCGGGCCCGAGAGCCCGCGCCCCAGCCAACCCCCACTCGATCCGCACTCCCCATGGAAGTTGCTTCGACCATTCAGGAATCATCCCTGTTCCCTCCCCAAATCCCAACCAGCTCAACAGCTATGGAAATGCCCCCGCCGTAGCGGGGGCATTCGATCGATTTCCGACCGTCAGAAGAAGTAGGCGGTCCCCGACGAACTTCCCGTCCCGTACCCCATGGTCTTCAGCCAATTCTTGAAGGCGATCAATGCGCCGCCGACCGGTCCCGGGTCGGTGCACGAACCACCGACCGAAGAGAAGGTGCACCCGTCGTCCGCGATCGCGGACGTACCGATCGCACTGCCGACGGGCTGCCCGCTCTCCGCTGCTGCGGTCCCCGATCCTGCCAGCACACCGGCAACAATCCCGCCGGCCAACACGACACCGCCGATCCCACGCGTCCACTGCACACTGTTCTTCGATGTACTCATCCCTACGAAGCTACCGCACCATGTCGTGAAACCGTTTGCCGCACAGCACCCCCCAACTATGGGGTCTCGCGGTGTTGCTAGACCAGGTGTGCGCCGTTGATCACGACCGGCTGAGCGGGAAGTCCATCGAGTGGACCGCGCTCGGTCGGCGTGATCCCGGCCGCGACCATCCGATCCAGCACGTCCATCCCGCTCACTACCTGGCCGAGCACCGAGTAGTTCGCCGGGATGTGCGCGAAGGAGTGAACGATGAAGAACTCGCTGCCATTCGTGCCGGGCCCCTGATTACCCATAGCAACCGTGCCACGCTCATACGTCTCGGTGCCGTCGACCTCGTCGGGGAACTGGTAGCCGGGCCCGCCCTTCTCCACCTCGTGGATATCCCCGCACTGCAAGACACCCAGCCGAGCGCTATCGGTCAGCCGCCAGCATTGGCTCTGGTCGTAGAACCGTTGCAGCACCAGACTCGCCATGTTCTGCACGCCGCAAGGCGCGGCCCCGCCCCGATTGAGCCGCACGGTCACCGCCCCATAGTTGAACTGGAACGTCACATCCATGGTGCCCACCGCCACCGCGACCGGCGGTGGCGCCACCACCGGCCGAGCCGCCGGGTTGTCCGCGGCGGTAGGCGTGAAGCTACACGTCACCACAGGCGGACCGGCCGATGCCGGCGCAGTACCCGCAACCAGCCCGGACAACGATAGGACGGTAATGGCGAGCGCAGCGCCCCAACGTGGATTCATAGCGAGCAAACTAGCGGATAGCGCCGAAACGCGTTCCCTAAAACCACAATCCACCCGCGGCCTGCCTGCGCCAGGCGCCCTTACTTCGCGGCGGTCACCAGCGGGGCGAGGCCGTCCTGGCCGAAGATGTGCTGGGCGTCGGTTACCTGCTGGCCGTCGACGAACACCGACGGCGTGGACTTGATGCCGCCGGCGAGGAGCTCCTTGGTCTTCGCGCGGAGGTACGGGTCGTATTTGCGGTCGGTAATACACTGGGCCACTGTGGGATCGGCGTATCCGGCGTCGCGGGCGATCTCGATCAGGCGGTCGTCGGGGAGGCCGTCGCCGCCCTCGGCGGGCTGCTGTTCGAACATCGCGGCGAACCACGCCTGGTACTTCGACGGGTCCGCTTCGGCCACGCAGTACGACGCGTTGCCCGCGCGCGAGGAGTACTGGCTGGAAGACGCCCGGTCCAGGAACGAGATGACGTTGTATTCGACGACGGCCGAGCCGCTGGTGACGGCGTCCTCGAGCACCTTGGCGTTGGCCTTTTCGAACATCTGGCACGCGGGACACTGCAGGTCGGCGACAACGCGGACAACAACTTTCGCGGCAGGGTCGCCGATCCGGACCGCACCGTTGTCGGTGACGCCGGCCGGAGCCGCGAGGAGCGGGTTGGCCGGGGGAAGCTGGCTGCTCGGCGTGAGCTTGCTGGCGTTCTGGACCGCCTTCGGCGTGCCGATGACGTCCTTGCTGAGATCCCGCGCCACAATCCCGACGCAGACCGCCGCGACAAGTGCGAAGAGTACGCCGCCCGCCACCAAACCGATCAGAACCTTGCGGTTGTGCTGGGCGCGCTCCGGCTCCGATGGGAGGGTCGACCATCCACTTTGCGTGGTGTTCACCGTGTGTGCCCCCGTGCTTCTCGCCAAATTGAACAGTTTCGCTCCGTCACGATAGTGGTTGCCGAACAGGTTTGGTGCCGCTGACCGGGTCGAGTACGTGTCCACTACTCGATACCGACGCTGTGGTGGATATTCGCTTGCAGCGATCCAGAGGCGGAAAAGTAGGGTAGTCCGGTGATTCGCACAGCCGCGTTGGCCCACGTCAGGGATCGTCGTCTGCTGCAGGCGCGATCGATCGGCAAAGAAGTCTTCTACATGGCGGGCGGGAAGATCGACCCCGGCGAGACCCCCGAGCTGGCCCTGCATCGTGAGGTGCGCGAGGAACTCGGCGTCGGCGTCCTGTCCTTCGACCAGCTCGGCGTGTTCGAAGCCGAGGCCTACGGCCACGCCTTCGGCACACAGCTGCACATGACGTGCTTCACCGCCGAACTGGACGGCGAGCCCCAGCCGACCAGCGAAATCGCCGAGCTGCGGTACTTCACGGTGAGCGAGTACGCCGCGATGGACCACGTCGCGCCCGGCTCGATGCTGGTATTCCGGAAGCTGCACGAGCTCGGCCTCGTCGACTGGTAGGTCCGCGAGACCGTCGCGCGCCGTTTCGATCTGTGCGATGTTGTTGTGGGGGCTGAAGGGAGAGAGCCGATGACCGCGTTCGATCCGACAGAGATCCAGGTGGTGTCCTGTGACATCTTCGGCACCACCGTGGATTGGTTCACCGGGGTGTCCGAGCAGGCCGCCGATGTCTTCCGCACTGCCGGTGTCGATCTCGACGCCGAAGCCTTCACCAACCAGTGGCGCGATATGTATCGGCCTGCCATGCAATGTGTTCGAGACGGCGAACGATCCTGGGTCTACCTCGACACGCTGCACCGCGAGTCGCTCGACCACCTGCTCGGCCGCCACAACGTCGGCGCGGCCCTCGACGAAGACGCCCGCGCCCGCCTGGTCCGCGCCTGGCACCTCCTGCCCGCCTGGCCCGACTCCATCGAAGGCCTTGCCCGCCTACGCAAGCGCTACACCATGGCCGCCCTCTCCAACGGCGGCTTCGCACTCCTCACTCGCCTGGTCAAGGCCGCAAACCTCCCCTTCGACTGCATCCTCTCCGCCGAACAGGCCCGGGCGTACAAGCCCGCGCCGCAGGTATATCGCACCGCGGCAGGCCTACTCGACGTCGAACCCGCCCAGATACTCATGGTCGTCGCGCACAGCTTGGGACATCGACGGCGCCCGCCAGGTCGGCCTGCGCACCGCCTTCCTCGAACGCCCTCACGAAAAGGGTCCAGACCGCAAAGCCGACCGCGCCGCCGACACCCCCAGCGACCTGACCGCCACCAGCTTCATCGAACTCGCCGAAAAACTGGGCTGCTGAAGGCGTTCGAGACTGTCCGCCCTTTTCTCGAACCCGCTGCCGTCTTACGAAGTAACGTCGGCTGGTATGGCTGAGTTGGTTTTGGGCCCGGCTTTGCGGCATGTCGATGCGTCTTCGGCGACTGTTTGGGTGGAGACGGACGGTTCGTGTGAGGTGGGGGTGTTGGGGCGGGGTGCGCGGACGTTTCAGGTGGGGGAGCAGCACTTTGCGCTGGTGGTGATAGAGGGGTTGGCGTCCGGTGCCTCGATTCCTTATGAGGTGGCGCTCGATGGGGTGACTGTGTGGCCGGAGGCGGGATCTGCGTTGCCGCCGTGTCGGATTCGTACACAGGTTGTCGAGAAGGTGCTGTTCGGCTCGTGCCGGGCGGCGAAGGCGACACCGGGGGAGGGGCCGGACAAGGTGGGGCCCGATGCGCTGGACGCGTATGCGGTGCGGATGCAGGCGCTGCCCGAAGAGCAGTGGCCGGATGCGCTGTTGTTGCTCGGGGACCAGGTTTATGCCGACGAGCCGACGCCGCGGATGAAGGAGTGGTTGGCGCGGCGGCGGGGTGGGCAGGAACCCGAGGACGAGGTGGTGTCGTTTCGTGAGTATGCGGAGCTGTATCACGAGTCGTGGGCGGATCCGGAGATCCGTTGGTTGATGTCGACGGTGCAGACCTCGATGATCTTCGACGATCACGACGTGCGCGACGATTGGAATACCTCGCGGACCTGGCGCGAGCAGATGGCGGAGCAGCCGTGGTGGCGCGAGCGTATTCGTGCGGGGCTCGCGTCGTACTGGGTGTATCAGCACATCGGTAACCTCGGCCCGGCCGAGCTGGCGCGAAACATCCTCTACCGCAAGGTTATCGATGCGGGGGAGGACGTGCAGGGCCTGCTGGAGGACTTCGCGGAGCAAGCCGACAAGGAGGTCGACGGCCGCAAACCCACCCGCTGGAGCTATCGCCGCGACTTCGGCCGGATCCGGCTGCTGGTGATCGATACGCGCAGCGGCCGGATACTCGACGGTCAGCGGCTCATGGTCGGATCCGAAGAGTTCGACTGGATCGAGGAGAACGCCGCGGGCGACTTCGACCACCTGCTCATCGGCTCGTCGCTGCCATGGCTGATGCCACATGCGTTGAGCCACTTGCAGTCACTGAACGAGCGCGCGGCGGGCTTGCCGGGCTGGCGCGGTCGACTCGGCGAAAAGGTCAGGCAGGCCGCCGATTTGGAGCACTGGCCAGCGTTCCGAGCCTCCTTCGAACGGCTGGCGCAGCTGATCCACCGACTAGGCACCGCACCGGACGCACCGAGCACGATCTGCGTCCTATCCGGCGACGTACACCACAGCTACGCCGCCCGCGCCACCTACGTCCACCCGACGAAATCCGAAGTGCTGCAACTGGTGTGCTCACCGGTCCACAACGACCCACCCAAGATCTTCCGTCTGGTCTTCAGCCTGTCCTGGGCGACACCGATCGCCTCGGCGCTCCGCAGGCTCGCCGCTCGGCGCGGAATCTCCGCCGACCCGGTCCAGTGGCACAAGGTGAGCGGCCCGCACTTCGGCAACTCGATCGCGTCCCTCGACGTCAAAGGCCGTGCCGCACGGTTCACCCTGGAAACCGCCCGAGAAGAGCAGGGCCTGGTCAAGGTAGCCGAACTAAACCTTCCCGTCGGGAGCGAGTAATCCGGCGAATCAAACCGCCTGTCGCCGCAACCTCCGGGCCAACCACAGCACGACCCCGTAACCAAATGCCATGTCGGCGTTGGACACCAGGGCGGCGGTCGGAAAGACGATGGCGTGCCGCAGTCCCGCGTCCTGTAGCTCGCGAATGCGGGCCAGGATCTCGGGCGGAGTGCCGATCATGAGCCAGTCGTGCAGCACCTCGTCGGGCACCTCCGCGATCGCCTCCTGCACCTCGGCCTTGGTCAGCTGGTGCGGCATCAGATCGATCAGGCCGCGGAAGCCTTCGCCGAACGGATGTTTCACGCCGTAGCGCGCCCACACCGTGTCCGGTGCGAGCAGGCCGAGATAGCGGGTCGACGGTGCCCGCAGCAGTCGCTTGATCCCCGCATGCGTACGCGCGGTGAGCATTTGGATCATCTGCGCGGGGACGATCGCCGCCGGGTCGCGACCGGCGGCGCGGGCGGACGTGTGGACCAGTCTCAGTCGTCGCTGGTACTCGTCCGGCGACAGCGTCTCCCACGGATACCAGCCGTCGGCGTATCGCCCGGTCAGTTCGAGCATCCGTGGCCCGTGCGCACCGAGCCATATCTGCGGCATCCGATCCGCCGGAGCCGTCAAATCCATTGGCGCCCCGTCGATCCGGTAGTACTTCCCGGCGAAGTCGATGGACTTCGCCTCGGACCAGGCCGCGCGGATCACCTGTAGCGCCTCCTCGAGGCGATCGACCGGCCGATTCCAGGTGAACCCGTACGGATCGAGGTTCTCCGTCTCACCGGACCCGAGACCCAGGATCGGCGGCACCTTCGTCATATGCGCCAGCGTGAGAAACGTCTGCGCCAGCAGCACCGGATGCCTGCGGTGCGGATCGGTCACCCCGACCCCCAACTGCACCCGCCCGGCGCCGGCGGCGAGATACGCGAGCAGCGGGGCGTAATCGAACTGCTCGTCCGGGCTCTCGAGCGCCTTCGCCTGCGGGGTGAAGTCGGTATCCCAGATGGCCCGCGGAAACACGCTGATCAAGTGATCCGGCGCCAGCACCGAATCCAGCCGGCCGAGCCGAGCCATCCGCACCAGGAAGCGCGAGGCACTCACCGGCGGATTGACCCCCGCCATCGTGCCCACGGCAAACGATCGGGAATTGGGCGAATCCGACACGAAGGTCTCCTCTCGACCGGCGTGCCGCATCGGGCACCCCACCGATTATCCCGACGACTCCCACCCGCGTCCTGCGATTGCACGGGTAGCGCCGCCCACGGCGACTCCCTTGGCGCGATCATTCGAGGGTACAGAATTGACACGCGTTGCAGTTTATGTGAACGTATCGAAGGACCGCGAGGTCCCTGGTTCGGCTGGGCACCTCGGCGTCGTCGAATCGGAGAGTGCTCAATGGGGTTTCTCGAGCCCGACCTGCCCGTGGTCGATATGGCGGAGTGGAGCAAGGGCACTCGTAGCGAACGGATCCGGCCCATGGCCCGGCACTGGGCCGAGGTGGGTTTCGGGACGCCCGTCGCGCTGCATCTGTTCTATGTCGGCAAGGTCGGCCTGTATGTGCTCGGCGGCTGGCTGATCGTGTTGTGCACCAAGGGCATCGATGGGTTCACGAACGTCGGTGCGTGGTGGTCGGAGCCGATCGTCTTCCAGAAGGTCGTGCTGTACACCTTGCTGTTCGAGGTGGTGGGGCTCGGTTGCGGGTTCGGGCCGCTGAACAACCGGTTCTTTCCGCCGTTCGGCTCGATCCTGTATTGGTTGCGGCCCAAGACCATTCGGCTGCCGCCATGGCCGGAGCGTATTCCGTTGACCGGGGGCACTACTCGGTCGGTGGTGGATGTCGCGCTGTATGCGGCATTGCTGGTGCTGACGGCGATTGCGTTGCTGTCCAACGGGACCGGGCCGATACCCGAGTTGGATACGACGGTGGGGCTGCTGCCGCTGTGGCAGATCGCGGCGATCCTCGCCCTGCTCGCGCTGATCGGGTTGCGCGACAAGGTGATCTTCCTGGCGGCGCGCGGCGAGGTGTACGCGACGCTGGCGGTCACCTTCTTGTTCACCGGCGTCGACGTGATCGTCGCCGCGAAGGTGGTTTTCGTGGTGATCTGGATGGGCGCGGCGACGTCGAAGCTGAACAAGCACTTCCCGTTCGTGGTGTCCACCATGATGTCCAACAGCCCGGTCTTCCGGCGAAAGTCACTCAAGCGCAAGTTCTTCGAGAACTTCCCGGACGACCTGCGGCCAGGTCGCTTGTCCCGCATCTTCGCCCACGGTGCCACCGCCGTCGAGATGCTTGTCCCGCTGGTGCTGTTCTTCTCGCACGGTGGTCTGGTGACGGCGATCGCCGCGGTCGTGATGGTCGGCTTCCACCTGGGGATCCTGACCGCCGTGCCGATGGGCGTGCCGCTGGAGTGGAACGTCTTCATGATCTTCGGCGTGCTCGTGTTGTTCGTCGCGCACGCTGATCTCGGTCTCGGCAGCTTGCAGAACCCGATGCCGGTGGCGGTGTTGTTCGTCGTGATCGCGGGCATCGTGATCGCCGGAAACCTGTTCCCGCGCAAGATCTCCTTCCTGCCCGGCATGCGCTACTACGCGGGCAACTGGGATACGACGATGTGGTGCATCAAACCGTCGGCGGCGGCGAAGATCGGCCGGGGGATCGTCGCGATCGCCAGCATGCCGCAGGCACAGCTGGAGCGGTTCTACGGCAAAGACCGGGCGCAGATCCCGATGTACATGGGATACGCCTTCCGCGCCATGAACACCCACGGGCGCGCCCTGTTCACCCTCGTGCACCGCGCCATGCCGACGGGCCGCGAAGACGAGTACACCATCACCGACGGCGAGCGCATCTGCAGCACCGCGGTCGGCTGGAACTTCGGCGACGGCCACATGCACAACGAGCAGCTCATCGCCGCGATGCAGCAGCGATGTCAGTTCGAGCCCGGCGAAGTACGGATCGTGCTGCTCGACGCCCAGCCGATCCACAAGGGGACACAGGAGTACCGCCTCGTCGACGCCGCTACGGGGGAGTTCGAACGGGGCGTCGTGCACGTCGCCGACATGGTGACCCGGCAGCCGTGGGCCGACGACGTGCCCGTGCACGTCCGCGACAGTGCCCCTGCCTGATCCGTTGGGCGTTCGGCCGCGCGTAGGACGGCGCGTGCCATCCGCGATGCGTGCTGTTCCGAATACACTCCGAAACCGGCCCTGCTTGCTGGGTGATCGGCCGACTGACACCGACAACAGTTTGATCGGAGACGTTGTGACTGGATCGAACGCGCTGAACCGCTACGGCACGGCAGTGGCAGTAGGCATGGTTGTGTTGGGCGTGGTGGTTGCGGCTGCTGGTCCAGCCGCCGCCCGTGATCCGCTCGCCGACCAAACGACAGCTGATTTCCAAGCGGAATGTGGCACCTCCCTTACCAAATACCGGGGAAGACATCACGCACCCGCGTTGGCAATCGATCCGAACCTTGTCGAGTACGCCAAGAGCCGCGCTCAATTGATCAGTCAGAGTGCGGGGCTGTCGCACGGGCACCGTGGTCTGAACGGCCACTACGGGGAGACCCTGTTCTGGACGGGGTCGGTTGCCCCTGAGTTGGCTCCCTGCTCTGCGGCCGTGGACAACTGGTACCGCGAGAGAGCCTTCTACGATCCCAACAACCCCGCATTCTCGACTGAGACAGCGAGTTTCACCCAAGTGGTGTGGAGGGACACGACCGCTGTCGGATGTGCCCGGGCCGGAGGGATGGGCGCACAGTTCTACGAAACCTACATCGTGTGCGCCTATGCCCCGCCGGGCAACATCGCTGGCTCGTTCACGGAGAACGTCCTCGCTGACTAGTCGCGTTCCGGCAGTAATGGGCGCATGAAGGTGCGCTCGTACCGTAGGACGCATCCGCTTTCGTCTCTGATGCGGTCGGCTGCGATGAAGTCGGGATCCACGCCGAACAGCGCTCGGTACTGCTCGTAGGCGCTGAAGCTGGCGAAGCTGAACAGCGCGATCGCTTTGTCGCTTGCCCCCTCCGAGGGCAGGAAATAGCCGTGGTGGGTGCCGCCGTGCCGATCAACTAGGTCCATCCACCGCCGACCGAATCGTTCGAACGCGTCGATCTTCGCGGGATCGATCACGTACTCCACAACACAGGTGATCACGAGGTCAGCCTAACGATCACGGAGGTATCAGGGTTGCCTGCTCGGTGCGCCGCTGTGTTCTGGATCACAGCCTGTTTGGGGTGCGGAGGGCGGGGCATACTGCCCGACGGCGCACAGGGCGCCATCGGAACCGTGTATCGGAAGGATCGGTATCTGTCGTGGGTTTGCTGCTGGTGGGAATCGGTACTGCGTCAGCCGTCGTCATCGCAACGCACGGTCTGGTGGTCGCCGCGCACTTGGCGCAGCGCCGCCCCGCGCCTCGTCGCCGGGCCGTTGCCGTAGACGTCCTCCCCACGCCGTCCTCGCGCGTATCGGCGTAGCGCTGACCGCACGCGTCACCCCTCGAAACCTCTTCTCCGCCTGAATCTTCGGTGTCTCGCACGCGCCTATGGTGTGCGTCGCCAGCTTTCTGCTCGGCCACCGCCGGAAGGATCCGTGTCGGCTGTTCAGCCGATAGTGCGACCTCGTCCAGCCGAGGAATCTGGGATAGGCAAGAACAGGGCATCGGCAGGTCGGCTCCCGGAAGCCCGCACCGCCGATACTGCGAAGAGGTGTACCCGATGGCCGAGCACATTCCGCCACCCGACCGGGCTTCGGCGGGCAGGCGAATCGCCGCATGGGCGATCGATTTCGCCCTCATCCTGGGTGCCGCAGCGTTGCTGGGCTCGGTGACGCACTATCGGATCGCCGACTACCTCTCCGGCTGGCCGGGCCTGGCGCAAACCGGCGGCTGGGACCTGTTCCGCGCGAACGGGGACTGGGGCGGCGCGGGTAAAGCGTTCGGCTGGGACGTCTTCGGTGAAATCCTGCTACTGATCGCCGAGGCGTTCGTCGCGCTGGTGCTGATCGTGTTCGCCTACCAGTTCGCATCCCTGGCCTGGAAGGGCCGTACGCTCGGAAAGTTCTTGCTGGACATCAGGGTTCATTCGCTCACCGATCCGCAAGGCGGACTCGGCAAGTGGCAGTCGGCCCGCCGGGCGTTCGCGAGCACCGTGGTGGACGTGGGCCTGTACGCTGCGGCCTGCATCGCGCTGCTGGCGGGCAAGTACGTTCTGTCCCTTATTCTTTGGGCCGTAGCCGTCGCGGTTCTGGTGCTCAACGCCGTCCCCTTGGCGGGCGGTCGGACCATGATCGACCGCATTGCGGGGACAACGGTTGTCCACGCGGGCTTATACCAAAGGTCATGGCAGGCAGCCAGGGACGCGGCAATCCTCGAGCGCGGCACCCAGGTCGGACTCGAACGAATGCAGGCCGTCACCAACGCCATGAAGCAACAGGCGCAGCACCTCGCCGAGGACGAACGGCTCCGGCAGCTACGCGAATCGACCCAGGCGATACAGCTGCGCCGGCTCGGGCAGGATGCCGGACGACAGACCGGCGACGCCGCCAGGCAGCTCCTCAATTCCGAACGCGGACAGCAAGCTCAGGACACCGCCAAGAAGGTCAGCGCGAACCTCCGCGCGGTCTACGACAGGCGCCGTGGCACCCGCAGCTGACCACTCACCCTTCGACGCGGGCTGCCGCGGTGAGGGCGAGCGTTCGCCGCCCTCGGGCGCATCGATGCGCACGGCGACCCGAGGCTTGGGCAGGAAGGTCTGCCTCGGTCGGGAACCAAATCCGTTCGCGGTCAACCAGAATCAGCAGGCCGTCGTTGTCGCCGACCGGTGTGAAGTCCGGTAGCCGCGGCGTAAAGGCGTGCAGACCATACGTTTCAGCGAGTTCGCCAACCGCTTGCTGAACGTCCGGCACGCCGATGCCGACCTCGCTGATCGATAGCAACCGAGGCGCATCGCCGGTGCTCGCAGGCGCCTCCGCGTCGGCCTGCCGCGCAATGAGCTCCAGCACGATGCCATCGGGCCCACGGAAATACACCGAGCGCGAATCCCAACCAGGCGGACCGTCGATGGCATCGGACCCGTTGACCGCGATCGGATCGACCTGACCGCGCAACCATTTCCGCGCAAGCTCGAAATCGTCTGGGGAAATCCCGAACGCCAGATGATGCGCGCCCGCGAAAGCGGCGCCGCGGGTCAGCACGAGCTCGCTGAGGCCGATTTCCACCGTCACACGATCGGTCTCGTCGCGACCGGAAGTCGTAGCACGTTCCGGTAGAAGTCCGCCGCCGCATCGAGATCCGTTGTGCTGATGACTACTTCGCGAATGTTCATGGCGGTTCCCTTCGATTTCGCTCGATCGAGGACGACGCTAGATCCTCAACAGTAGTTGAGGTCAAACCCGGCTTTGTGCCACATGACGTTTGGGTATCCGCCACACGGACAGC
The DNA here is from genome assembly GCF_050955855.1 of Nocardia sp. CA-128927. NCBI lineage: Bacteria > Bacillati > Actinomycetota > Actinomycetes > Mycobacteriales > Nocardiaceae > Nocardia > Nocardia sp. CA-128927. Next base: position 4,652,465 of record NZ_CP192087.1, read on the forward strand.
GATTGACATGCGGTCAAACCGGACATACAGTCCCTCCTCAAAGTAATTGGAAACTTTCCTAATAGTTCACCCGCTGTGGGGTGAGAGGAGGGGTGTCACGTGACCACGCGACAGACCCTCGCGGGCACACCGAGCCTGCTGCGCGCCATCAACGATCGCGCCGCGCTGGAACTGCTGCTCGCCAACGGCCCGCTGTCCCGCACCCAGATCGGTACTCTCACCGGTCTTTCCAAGCCGACGGCCTCACAGCTGCTCTCCCGGTTGGAGACGGCCGGGCTGGTCGTCCCGGTCGGCACCATGGCGGGCGGGCCAGGGCCGAATGCGCAGCTGTACCAAGTCAATCCGGCCGCCGGGTATGTGGCCGGACTCGATGTGACGGCCTCCCGCATTCGAATCGCGGTCGCGGACATCACCGGTCGCACGCTCGCCGAGCACGAGGTCTCCACCAAGGGCTGGCCCGCCGCCGAGACCATCACCAGGGTGGGTGCGGCGGTCGCCGAGACGGTCGAGCTGACCGGGCTCGCGGCGGGCGTCTGCTGCGAGATCGTTGTCGGGATCGGCGGCGCGCTCGACCCGGCCACCGGAAAACTGCGGTATGCCACGCACTTGCCCGGGTGGCACTCGCCGCGACTGGTCGCCGACCTGGAGGCGGCGACCGGCTGCTCGGTGTCGATCGAGAACGACGTCAACCTCGCCGCCATCGCGGAACAGGCACAGGGCGCGGCGCAGGGCTGTGAGGACTTTGTGCTGCTGTGGACCGGCGTCGGCGTCGGCGCGGCGATCGTGATCGCGGGCCGGTTGCACCGCGGTTTCCACAGCGGCGCAGGCGAAGTCGGCTACATGCCGCTGCCCGGTGCGCCGATCGTGCGTGACGTGCGTCGGAAGAACTCCGGCGGCTTCCAGCAATTAGCCGGTGCGCCAGCGGTTTTGGCGCTGGCACGGCAGCACGGAATGTCCGCGCCGACGGCCGCGCTCGTCGTGGCCGAGGCGCTGGAGACGCCGGGCTCGGGCGACGCGTTCCTGGCCGACTTCGCGGGCCGGCTGGCCCTCGGGTTGTCCTCGATCGTCTCGGTGGTCGACCCGGAGCTGCTGATCCTGGCCGGTGACGTGCCGCGGGCAGGCGGCGAACGGCTGCGGGCGCTCGTCGAGGACGCGCTGACCGACCTCACCTTTCCGCGACCCGAGGTGCGCTCGAGCACCGTGCCGGGCTCGCCAGTACTGCACGGAGCGCTCGAACGCGCCTTGGCCACCACGAGGGACACCGTGTTCTCGACCCATTGATCCACCGCCACACCCAGCAGTACCCAGGAGAACCGCACATGCGCAGAAACACTCGACGCACCCTCGCCGCCCTCACCGCATGCGCGACTGCCGCGCTGTTCCTCACCGCCTGCACCGGGCAGAGCTCCGGCGGTGGTAACGACGGATCCGACGCCGGCAAGGACGTCACCATCACCTTCTGGCACGGCTGGAGCCAGGACCACGAGGTCAAGGCGATCAACGACAACATCGCCGCGTTCGAGAAGCTGCATCCCAACATCCACGTCAAGCCGGTCGCCAATATCGCCGACGACAAGCTCGAGCAGGCGTTGCGCGGCGGCGGCCGGGACGCTCCGGACGTGGTTTCGTCCTTCACCACCAACAATGTGGGCAAGTTCTGCGCCGCCAACGTCTGGGCCGACCTCGCGCCGTTCCTGGAGAAGGACGGCATCGACCCCGTCAAGACGTTCCCGGCGGCGATGCTCGAGTACAGCCAGTTCGAGGGAAACCAGTGCGCGCTGCCATTACTGGGCGACGCCTACGGCCTGTACTACAACAGGGCGGCCTTCGCGGCGGCCGGAATCACCGCTCCACCAAAGACATTCAGTGAGTTCGAAGCCGCAGCCGTCAAGCTGACCATTGCGGAGGGGGACAGCTATAAGCAGCTCGGCTTCATGCCGAATTACCACGGCTACGAGACCACCCCGGTGTACTACCTGGGCCAGTACGGCGCCAAATACTTCACCGCGGACGGTAAGTCGGACGTCGCCGCCGATCCCAAGGTCGCCGCGATGTACGCCTGGCAGAAGAATCTGATCGCCAAGCTCGGCGGGTTCGACAAGCTGGAGAAGTACCGCACGACCTTCGGCGAGGAGTTCAGCGCCAAGAATCCCTTCCACACCGGCCAGGTGGCCATGTCCTTCGACGGCGAGTGGCGCACCGCCTCGCTCGCCGCCGATCCGGTGAGCTTCGACTGGGCCACCGCACCCTTCCCGGTGCCGGACGATCAGGCCGACACCTACGGCCGTGGCTACCAGACCGGCACCATTATCGGCGTCGCCAGGTCCAGCCAAAAGCAGACCGCCGCTTGGGAATTGGTGAAGTACCTGACCACGAACACCGACGCGGTGGCCAGCTTCGCCAACGCCATCCACAATGTGCCGAGTACCAACGAGGCTTTGAATTCGCCGAAGCTGTCGGCGGATCCGAACTTCAAGACCTTCATCGAGATCGCGAAGAACCCGAACTCCTCCACCGCGCCGTCCAGCATCAACGGCGGCGCGTACCAGATTTCCCTGCGCAACTTCGGCTACGACTACGAGGCGGGCAAGGCCGACCTCGCGGCGGGCCTGGCCGCGACCGCGAAGGAAATCGACGAGGCGATCGTCCAGGCGAAGTGATGTAGCGATGGCACTGCTGACCACCACCGTCCCGGCGGCGCTGAAGCGCAAGCGCCGCCGCGGGGCCCTGCGCACCCTGATGTTCCTCGCGCCGTGGTTGATCGGGTTCGGGTTCTTCTTCGCCTACCCGTTGCTATCCACCCTCTACTTCTCCTTCATGAGGTACGACGGGTTCGCCGCGCCGACCTTCACCGGCTTGAAGAACTGGAACTATGTCCTCGACAAGTACCCGTTCTTCTGGCAGGGGCTAGGCAATACCCTGTGGCTGGTCCTGGTGATGGTTTCGCTGCGGGTGGTCTTCGGGCTCGGCATCGGGATGCTGGTCACCAAGATCAAGACCGGGGTCGGGTTCTTCCGCACTGTGTTCTATCTGCCGTTCCTCGCGCCGCCGGTGGCGGCCACAATCGCCTTCGCCTTCCTGCTCAATCCGGGGACCGGGCCGGTCAACCATCTGCTCGGCAATCTCGGTCTGTCGCAACCGGGTTGGTTCACCGACCCGGACTGGTCGAAGCCTGCGCTGACCATGTTGGCACTGTGGGGCATCGGCGACCTGATGGTCATCTTCACGGCGGCCTTGCTGGACGTGTCGAGGGAGCAGTACGAGGCGGCCGAGTTGGACGGTGCGGGTCCTTGGCAGCGGTTCCGGTACGTCACGCTCCCGAACATCACGCCCATCGTGCTGTTCGCGGTGGTGACCGGCGTGATTCAGACGATGCAGTACTACACCCAGGCGATCGTCGCGGGAAAGGTCGCCAGCGGTAAGGCGGGTAGCTCGGGGGAGGCGTTCGAGCCCGGCTACCCGCACGGGTCCACCTGGACCCTGCCGCAGATGGTCTACAACCTCGGCTTCCAGCGCTTCGATATCGGGTCCGCGTGTGTGATCGCCGTGATCCTGTTCGCCATCTCGATGGCGTTCACCGCGCTGCTGCTGCGGCGCAAATCCGGCTTCCTGCAGGAGGACTGAGCGATGACCATGACTACCACGCTGCCGCCGCCGGTCACCGTGCCGACGCCTGCGGCCAGGGGTGCGCGCCGCAAAGACACGCTGAACTGGGTTGCGATGCACTCGCTGGCGATCGCGGCTGCGCTGCTGTTCCTGATGCCGTTCGTGTTCGTCTTCCTCACCTCGGTGATGTCGGACCGGCAGGCGCTCACCTCCGATCTCTGGCCCGCCGAGTGGCACTGGGGCAACTATGTAAAGGTCTGGGAGACAACGGGATTCCTCACCTGGTGGCGTAACACGCTGGTGTACGCGGTGGCCGGTACGGCGCTGACGCTGCTGTCCAGCATTCCGGTTGCGTACGCGCTGGCCAAGTTTCGCTTCCGTGGTCGCAATCTGGCGCTGATGGCTGTGGTTTCGATGATGATGCTGCCGCCGCAGGTGACGGTAATCCCGATGTATCTGATCTGGGCGAAACAGTTTCACCTCACAGGATCGTTGTGGCCGTTGATCATTCCGTTGGCCTTCGGTGACGCCTTCTCCATCTTCCTGCTCCGGCAGTTCCTGTTGACCATCCCCAACGACTATCTCGAGGCGGCCCGTATCGACGGCTGTGGCGAGCTGTGCATACTGCTGCGGATCGTGCTGCCGATGGCCAAGCCCGCCATCGCGGCGGTCGCGCTGTTCCAGTTCTTCTATTGCTGGAACGACTATTTCGGGCCGCAGATCTATGCCAGCGAGAATCCGGGGGCCTGGACGCTGAGCTACGGCCTGGAGTCGTTCAAGAGTGCTCATCACACCAACTGGAACCTCACCATGGCCGCCACCCTGCTGGTGATGGCGCCGGTGATCCTCCTGTTCTTCTTCGCACAGAAAGCCTTCATCGAAGGCGTGACACTGACAGGGGTCAAAGGCTGATGAGCGCACTCAAAATAGCCATAGTCGGTGGTGGTTCCACCTATACGCCGGAGTTGATCGACGGTTTCGCGCGACTCCGTGACACCCTGTCGATCGATGAAGTGGTACTGATCGACCCGGCCGCGGACAGGCTGGAGTTGATCGCGGGGTTGGCTCGCCGGATCTTCGGTAAACAGGGGCACGGCGCGCGGGTCACCACTGCCACCTCGGTCGCGGACGGGGTCGACGGCGTCGATGCCGTGCTGCTCCAGCTGCGGGTGGGTGGGCAGGCCGCCCGGAACGAGGATGAGACCTGGCCGCTCGAATGTGGTTGTGTCGGACAGGAAACGACCGGAGCCGGGGGACTGGCGAAGGCGCTGCGCACGGTCCCTGTGGTGCTCGATATCGCCGAGCATGTACGCCGGGCCAACCCTGATGCTTGGATCATCGATTTCACCAACCCGGTCGGGATCGTCACGCGCGCACTGCAATCCGCAGGGCACAAAGCTGTCGGACTGTGCAACGTTGCCATCGGATTCCAGCGAAAGTTCGCCGCGCACTTGGGTGTCGACCCGGAACTGGTTCGACTCGACCACGTAGGAATCAATCACCTCACCTGGGAGCGCGGGGTGACCGTGCTCGACTACCCGGGTGCGGGGACCGGGCACGAGGCGTTACCGAAGCTCCTCGCCGATTTCGGTGAGGAGATCGCCGCCGATGTGCGGCTACCACTTTCGCTGATCCGGCGGCTCGGTGTCGTCCCGTCGTACTACCTGCGCTACTTCTACCAGCACGACGTGGTGGTCGAGGAACTCGGAATCAAGGGTTCGCGCGCCGCCGAAGTCGCGGCCATCGAGCGCCAGTTGCTGGAGATGTACGCCGACCCGGCCCTCGACACCAAACCCGAGCTGCTCGGAACACGCGGCGGCGCTTTCTATTCCGAGGCCGCGGTGCACCTGCTCGCCGCGTTGCTCGGCACCGGCGGCAGCGTCCAAGTGGTCAACACCCGCAACGACGGCATCCTGCCGTTCCTGCCCGATGACGCCGTCATCGAAGTGCCTGCGGAGGTGGACGCCGCAGGGGTGCGTCCACTACCGCAGAAGCCGGTCGAACCCCTTTACGCGGGCCTGATCGCCCACGTCACCGCCTACGAGCAGCTCGCATTGCGCGCCGCGGTCGAAGGCGGTCGCGACCTTGTTTTGGACGCACTACTGGCACACCCGCTGGTCGGCCAGAACGAACTGGCCGAGCAGCTGACCGACCGGCTGATCGTTCACAACCGCGCCTACCTGGGTTGGGCGTGATCATGCCGACAAACACCGTGCACTGTTGGCGGGGGAAGCGTCTGATGAAACTCCCACAGAATGAACAGGTCCCGGGCGTCCTGGCCATTGACGCAGGCAATAGCAAGACCGATGTGGCACTGGTCGGGCTCGACGGATCGGTCCTCGGTACCGCGCGTGGCGGCGGCTACCAGCCCCATCGCACCGGGGCGCGTCAGGCGATCGAGGGGCTCACCCCGCTGGTGGAATCCGTTGCCAGGCAAGCCGGTTTGACCCGAGGCGGGGTGCTCACCACCCGGGTGAGCGCGTGTATGGCCAACGTCGATCTGCCCATCGAGGAACAGCGGATCCATGCCGCCATCGCGGCTCGGCCATGGGGCCTGACAGCGGGCGTCGTCAACGACACCTTCGGGCTGCTCCGTGCGGGGACCGACGGCCCGCGCGGCGTCGCGGTGGTCTGTGGCGCCGGGATCAACTGCGTCGGCCTGCTACCGGACGGCCGCACCGCCCGCTTCCCGGCCCTCGGCGTGCTGACTGGAGACTGGGGCGGCGGCGGTGGCATGGCCTCCGAGGCCATGTGGCACGCCGCCCGCGCCGAGGACGGCCGGGGCGAGCCGACGGCGCTATCCGCGGCCATCGGCGAGTACTTCGGCCTGGCCGGAGCCAATGCGGTAGCCGAGGCGATCCACCTGGGCCAGCTCGAAGAGGACCGACTACACGAGCTGGTCCGCGTCCTGTTCAGCACCGCCGAAGCGGGCGATCCGACCGCTCTGAAGCTGATCGACCGCCAAGCCGACGAGATCACCCGACTCGCCTTCGTCGTCATGCGAAAACTGAACATGCTCGATGAGCCCACCCCCGTCATCCTCGGCGGCGGCGTCCTGGCCGCCCGTCAGCCGCTACTGATCGACAACGTGAAATCCCGCCTCGCCGTAGCGGCCCCGCTCGCCGAGCCCCGAATCGTAATCGCCCCACCAGTTCTCGGTGCCGCCCTACTCGGCCTCGACCACCTGGACGCGAAACCCGAAGCCCACCAACGCCTCCGAGCCGCCTACCCCACCATCCCCGCCAACGACGGCCGCCCCGAATACCCCAGCCAAATGGGCCAACCCGCCTGAGTGCCCGCTCACCTCGGCAACTCTCGAGGCGCTCACCGATCCGATCTACGGCGACAGCACCGCGGGGCGGTGATCTGATCTCCTAGGGACGCCAGGTGATTCGGCCACCTTGGAAGTCTTGGGCTTTGCCACCCTCGTAGTCGTATTCGTCGCCGGTGGGGTAGCCGTAGATGCCGTCGGCGCTGGCCCGGGCTTCCCAGCTGGTGCGGATGGAGCCCCAGACGGCGTGGGCGCCGGTGGCCTTGGACCAGTAGATGGCGCCGTCGTTGAAGAGGTTGTAGCGGCCGCTGTTCTTGGCGGGGGCCTCGTCGGTGATCGGGAAGCCGAGGGGGCTGTTCTCGGCGCCGAGGGCGTACCACTTGTCCCGGATGACGCCGCTGACCTGGTGGGCGGCGGTGCCGACGGACCAGTAGACGGAACCGCCCTGGAAGTGGCTGAAGCGACCGGGCTTCACCGGGGTCGACTGCTCGCTGGTCACCGGGTAGCGCAACCCGCCGGTTTCCGCGCCGAGTCCGCGCCACTTGTCCAGGATCGGGCCGCCGAGCTGATGCGCGCCGGTGTCGGCGCTCCAGTAGATGGCGGCGTTGCGGTCGAAGGTCTGGAACTTGCCGCCGCCCGCGGCATCCGACTCGGGGGAGGTCGGGTCGCCGAGGGCACCGGGCCCGCCTGCCGCGTCGTATTCGACCTCGATCGCGCCGCCCACATCGAAGGGGCCGATCGGGCGTGCACCGGCGGTGCCCGCGGTCAGCAGCACCGCCAGCGCGACGGTGGCCGTTGCCAGCGCCGCGCTGCCGCGCGATCCGGACGGGCGATGGGTACGAAGGCGGGCCAAAAGAACTCCTCGGTCAGGCGTTACTCGGTGACGAGACAGGACGGAGCGTTGGTAGGCGATGATGGCATGAAGGCACAACCATCGCTCAGGCGGCCTGGTCGGTCGGACGAAGGTGCGACGAGCGGGGTCAGGGTTGCCAGGTGATGCGCCCACCCTGGAAGTCCTGGGCTTTGCCGTTCTGGTAGTCGTACTCGTCGCCGGTCGGGTAGCCGTAGCCGCCGTTCACGCCCGCCCTGGCTTCCCAGGTCGTGCGGATCGCGCCCCAGATGACGTGCGCGCCGGTGGCCCCGGACCAGTAGATGGCGCCGTCGTCGAAGAGGTTGTAGCGGCCGTTGTTCTTGGCGGGAGCTTCATCGGTGATCGGGAACCCGAGCGGGCTGTTCTCCCACCCGTACGAGCCCCACTTGTCGCGGATCGCGCCACCGATCTGGTGCGCGGCGGTGCCGATGGACCAGTAGATCGAGCCACCCTGGAAGTGGTTGTAGCGGCCCGGCTTCGACGGTGTCGACGCTTCCCGGGTGACGGGGTAGCCGAGCAGCCCGTTCTCGAAGCCCAGGTTGCCCCACTTGTCGCGAATCGCGCCACCGACCTGGTGTGCCCCGGTGGCGGGGTGCCAGTAGATGGAAGCGTTGCGTTCGAAAGCCTGGTACTTGCCGCCACGGCCCGCGTCGGATTCCGGATTGACCGGGTCACCGAAGACGCCACCCCCACCGGCCTGGTCGTATTCGACCTCGATCGCCCCGCCGACGTCGAATGGCCCGATCGGCCGTCCGGCCGCGGTGCCCGCGGTCAGCAGGACCGCCGTCACGGCGGTGGTCATGGTCAGTGCGACGCGGGTACGACGGAGGCGTGCCAAGAGAAACTCCCTATGCAGGTGGTCGTATACGAGACAGGGCGGAGCCCTACCAGGGTGCGGCCAGGTGCCGATCGGCAGCGAGGTGAGCCGGTGCCAGAGTGAGCAAACTCGCAGCGGCGCTACCGAGCACCGCACGATTCGTCCTGATCCTTCCGTCGACATGGACGAGCCGCTGTCGTGGCATCCGACACCCGGCCTATCGGTCGCACCTTCGCCGTCGTTAGCCCGACCGGGTGCGAACGACCTCGGGGCTAAGCTCGGATCCATGGTCGAGACGACACGAATCGTGCTTGCTTCCCGCCCGGAGGGTGCACCCACCCCGGCGAACTTCCGCACCGAAACGGCCGAGCTGCCGCCGCTCGAGGAAGGACAGGTGCTGCTGCGAACGCTCTATCTGTCCCTGGACCCGTACATGCGCGGCCGGATGAGCGCCGCGAAGTCGTATGCGAAGCCGGTCGACGTCGGCGCCGTGATGGTCGGCGGCACCGTCGCCGAGGTGGTCGATTCCCGCGCCGCCGGATTCGTGAAAGGCGATGTGGTGCAGGCCTATTCGGGCTGGCAGTCGCATGATGTCGCGCCCGCGTCGAGCCTGCGCAAGCTCGATCCCGAGAAGGTGCCGGCGTCCACGGCGCTCGGCGTGCTCGGTATGCCCGGTTTCACCGCGTACTCCGGTCTGCTGAAGATCGGTCAGCCGCGCGCGGGGGAGACCGTCGTGGTCGCCGCGGCCACCGGCCCGGTCGGCTCGGCGGTCGGCCAGATCGCCAAGATCAAGGGCGCCCGCGCGGTCGGCATCGCCGGTGGACCGGACAAGTGCGCGGCCCTGATCAATGAGCTGGGCTTCGACGTCGCACTTGATCACCGTGCCCCCGACTTCGCCGAGCAGCTGAAGGCCGCGGTCCCCGAGGGCATCGATGTCTACTTCGAGAACGTCGCCGGTGCCGTCGCCGAAGCGGTGTACCCGCTGCTCAACCTCTACGCGCGCGTCCCGGTGTGCGGCCTCATCGCCAACTACAACGCGGAGGGCGTCCCCGAAGGGCCGGACCACCTCCCGGCTTTCTACAGCCGCATCCTCGTCAAGAGCCTGACCATCCGCGGCTTCATCCAAAACGAGTTCGTCGAGGAGCTCTTCCCGGACTTCCTGCGCGACATGACCGAATGGGTCGGCGACGGCCGCGTCCGCTACCTGGAAGACATCACCGAGGGCCTCGATAACGCCCCCGAAGCCTTCATCGGCCTGCTCCAGGGCCGTAACTTCGGCAAGGCCGTCGTGAAAGTCGCCGACTAGCAACCATATTCGACCCGCCGTCAGTCTCCGGGCGGCGGGTACAGCGGCATCCGCACGCCGCCGCCCCAGCTCAGCACCGTCAGATGCTGCACGAGTTCGGCGCGGGACATCGTCCCGGTGCGTTGCCACCACGCCGCCGCCGCAGCGGTGGAGCCGATCATCGCGCGCGACCACGGTGCCGCGGCATCCGTCGGTGCGCCGAGTTCGCTGAGGTTCTTCACCAGCACCTGCTCGGTGGCATCGGCCAGCTCTTCGAAGATGCCGCGCTCGTCGTCGCCGCCCATCAGCGCGTGCCCGCTGAGCGCGCGGTAGAGCTGGGGCTCTTCTTCGATCCATGCGCACAGGTTGTCGATGAAGGCGCTGACCCGTTCGCGCGGATCGTCCGCGCCGCGAGTGCGTTCGACGAGGGTGGTCAGAATCCGCGCGACGTGTCGTTTACTGAGTGCGGCCAGCATCGCGCTTCTGCTCGGGAAGATGGCGTAGACGGCCGACCGGCCGAACCCGGCGTGCCGCGCGACCTCGACGAGACTCGCCTGCGGCCCCTGCTCGCGGATGGCGCGCTCCGCGGCGTCGAGCAACTCCTCGTACCGGACCGCGGGATCGACCCGGGAACCGGTCGGCCTGCCGCGGCCACGTCGCTGTTCTACCACCTGACAATCGTAGGAGGCTGCGGCAGCGATCAATCCGGGCGGCGCATCACCCGGTCGGTGAAGGCACCGTGGTAGCGCAGCGGCACATGGAACGGCAGCCACGCCTCCGCGAGCGGTCCGGCATCGATGTGCGCGGCGTCGAAGACCATCAGCCTGCTGCGGTGTGCCGCTTCGTCGTAGCCGACGGTCAGAACCCAGCCGTCGTCCTCGGCCGACTTGGCGTCGCGGGGCACGAAAGTCGGTTCGACCATGATGTGCCCTGGCGGACAGTACTTCTGCACGGTGCCGGTGTGGTTGTCGATCCGTGCGATCCCGGATCCCTCGGTGTCGGAGGCGTACAGCGCGACAACGTAGGAGAACGCGTGCTTCGCGGTGGCTCGGCGCTGATCGAATTGCGGGAAATCGCAAACGATGTCGGCCAGCGGCTCCCGAATCACCCGACCCGACAGGCTGATTCGATACCGGGCCAGCTGGACCGAATCGGACTGCTGTGCGGCGGAGAGTTCGTGGTAGATCGTCTGCAGACCGGATCGGACATCGGCGGTCCAGCGTTGCATGCCCGGAATCGTCGCGGGCGAGTAGCGACTCAGGTCGACCACGACATCGGTGCCGTCGTCGTAGGCGTTGGCGTAGTGCCACGAGAAGAACGGCTCCGTCTCGACCACCCGAACCGGCCCGCCGTCGCGCGGTGCGAGCAGGAGGTAGGTCGGCTCATCGTCCATGACGGACATGGAATTCCAGTACGACTTCGCGCCGAGGATCGCCAGCGGGTCCATGCGGAACGGCGAGACGGTGAAGATCGCGTAGCGGGCGGTGAGCGCCATGTCGTGGATCAACGGGACGCGGGTGAGCCCGGGCAGCGGCACGGAACGCAGGTAGCGGGTTTGCCCGTGGCGGTCGGTTTCGTAGAGCCGCAACCGAAGTCGGGGAATGGCTTCCCCGGCCAGCTCGCGCAACCGGCGTAAGCGCTCGCCGCGATCTGGAGCATCGAGCACCCACTTCGGATCGAAGCGGGGATAGCAGGCGTCGAATCCGAAGTTCACCTTGCTGCCGGTGGCCGGATCGACACAGTAGTGCGCCGAGTACGCGCCCTGCGGTCCGCGCAGCACCCCACCGAGATCGCACATCCCGAGCGTTTCCAGGGTGTCCGGGTCGAGCCGGTGCGGCTTGCCGACCTCGTGTAGCGCGAACAGCGAATCCGGCCCCGTCATCACATTGGTGTTGGCGGTGTTCGCGGGCAGCCGGAACGCGTTCGCGAGGATGCCGCCCGCGCGCTGCCGGGTTATGCCGCGCTGCACCAGTTTTCCGGCCTTGTTCGCTTTCAGATAGTGCTTCGTCCAGACGAAGCGGTTGCGGAATCGGACGCCCGACCCGTCGAGCGAGAACGCGGTAACCATCCCGTCCGCATCGAAAAGGCTGTCGACGGACGATGATCCGACGTTTCCGCGCCCGGCTCCGTTGTGGTAGAGCGTCCCGACGAGATCCGGCGGCAGACTGCCGGTGATTTCGGTGATCTCGACGTCGTGCTCGCCGGAGGTGCTCTCCCAGAAGTCCGACAGCGCACCATGATCAGGTAATGCCAGTGCGGAGGGACCGGCAATAGACACACTGTCTTTATCCATAAAAGACAGTGTGTTCTTTATTGTTGCCGCCGTCAACGGCGTGTCCAGTCGCCGAGACCGGTTGTGGGAGAGCTGGATTGTTGCTCGGTCAGAGTTTGCGGCCGATGCCTGCCCAGTACCAGGCGGATTCGGGGTCGGCGGGATCCTCGCCGGGCTCGGGGTGCCAGGTGACCACGGGGACGACGCCCGGCTCGATGAGCTCGGTCCCGGCGAACAGCGTCTCGGTTTCGGCACGGCTGCGCGGATGGAAGGTGATGCCCGCCTGTTCGGCGGCGGCGACCACGCCGGCCATGGCTTGCTCATCGAAGTCGGCGGTGGGGTGGGTGATCACCAGGTAGCTGCCGACGGGCACCACGTCGAGCAGATTCTTGATGATGTCGTGCGGCTCGTCCTCGTCGCGGAAGTACATCATGATCGCGACCAGCATGATGGCGACCGGCTGGTCGAGGTCGAGGGTGACGCGGAGGGTGTCGTCGCGCAGGATGGCCACCGGGTCGTGCAGGTCGGCGTGGATGAAGGCCGTCTTGCCCTGCGGCTTGCTCGACATCAGGGCGCGGGCGTGCGCGAGCACGATCGGATCGTTGTCCACATAGACCACGCGGGCCGCCGGATTGAGCTGTTGGGCCACCTCATGGGTGTTGCCCGCGGTGGGGATGCCGGTGCCGATGTCGAGGAACTGGTCGATCCCCGCCTCGCGGGTCAGGTAGTCGACCGCGCGGCCGAGGAACGCGCGGTTGGCGCGGGCCATGGTGCGGATGGCGGGGATGTGGGTGGCGATGGCGTCGCCGAGCGCGCGATCGGCCGGGTAGTTGTCCCGCCCGCCTAGCCAATAGTCGTAAACGCGCGCTTCGTGCGCGACGCTCGTATCGATCTTGGTCGGTAATGCGGCGGCGGTTTGTGAATGACTGTCCGGCATGGTGATTCCCTCCTGTGGCGGCAACGGGAGAGTCGGTCCCGGTCACCGCCGAGTCACCCACGGCTGGCGACTGCGACTGCGAATCTTGCTCGGTAAGGATATTCCAGCGAACGCTCGGCATGCGGTGATTCGGCCGGATGGGGGAGGGTTTTCGAGGATCCATCCGGTTTCGGTGATCTTTTCCGTAAGTGTCGCTCAGGATGGCCATCGACTGAATGCAGACCGGTCGGTCGCTCTGGTGTGGAGTGTGCTGTTTGTCCGGTGTGTCGCGGGGTACATGTGATCTTGATGGGGTTGAATTGCCCAGGTCACGAGTTTTTCCGGCGACGAGCGGAAAGCAGGAGACGACATGGCACGAGTCCGCAGCGATAGCTAGCGCCGTCGTGCCGGTGGTGTCGTCGAATTCTTCGGCGGCGCGATTTCTTCGATTACCGAGTCATTAGCGACCAGACCGTGATTGCTCGTGTCCGGACCCACCTCAGCCTGCGAAAAGGAGCACGAACGTGAGCATGATCCTCGCCGCGCTACACGACACCGTTCTTGCGGAGGTCGGCAATCCGACACCGGAGGCGCCGCCCCTCGCGGATAAACTTCTGCAAATGGGCCGCTACTTCACCTGGCTCGTCCAGCTATCCGGTATCACCGCCATTACTTACGGCGGCGGCCGGTTTGCGTGGGAGAAGTGGAGCGGCGGCGGTTTGCAATCGCCGAAGATGATCGCCAGCGCGATGGCGGGCGGTGCGGTGGCGACCAGCGCGGGCACCATCATGAACTCCGTTATCAGCTGATTCGGCACGACTCACTGTCACCGGCTCGGCGGGTTGATCTCGTTGAGCCGGGTTCGGTTGTGCCACAGTTGCATTGCTGCCTGGTTGAGTTGGGCATCGGACCAAGAATTGGTCGCTTGTTCAAAGTTGTTGTACAACAAGCTATTTCCTGACCGCCATGACGCAGGTCACATTGTGATGCGACGACTGTCTGAGATACATTGTGGGCGATGAATCGCACGCGATCTATCTTGGAAGCGGCGGGTGAAACTGCCGTGAACTGCCGAAAGTCCGTCGCCGACCGCATTGTCGACCTGATCGCCGAGCACAGTGACCACGTTTTCGGTGTCGGTGGCGCGAATATCGAAGACATCTACGACGCGTTGCACCGCAGTATCGCATCGATCACCGGGATCGTCGCCAAGCATGAATTCGGCGCCGCGACAATGGCCGACGGCTACGCGCGCACCACCAATCGGCTCGGTGTCGTGGCCGCCACCTCCGGCGGTGGTGCGCTGAATCTGATTGCCGCGCTGGGGGAGTCGTTCGATTCGCGAGTTCCGGTGCTGGCCTTGGTCGGGCAGCCGCCGCTCGCGCTGGAGGGGCGTGGCGCGTTTCAGGACACCAGCGGTGGCTTCGGGCGGATCGATGCGGAGCGGCTGTTCGGCTCGGTCACGCGATTCTGTGTAAAGCTCACCCGGGCCGGGGATGTCACCGCGGCGGTCACGCAGGCGATCGATGCCGCGATGGCAGGCGGTCCGGCGGTGCTGTTGCTGCCCAAGGATATTCAGACCCAGCCGGTGCTGGAACAAAGCTATGCGGTGCGGGACGGACTGCTCTCCGAGGAGAGCTGTGCCAGCGACGAGGCGCTCGCGCTCGTCGCCTCCGCCGCGGGCAATGGTCACACCGTGATTGTCGCAGGCCCCGAGGTGGCCCGCGCCGATGCCAGGGCCGAGCTCGTCATCCTGGCGAGGGCGTTGCGGGCGGTGGTGGCGGTGACACCGGATGCCAAGGACGCCTTCCCGAACGACCACCCGCTGTTCGCGGGCATCGCGGGCAGCATGGGTCATCCTCGGGTCGTCGAGCTCATCGCCGATGCCGACCTGTGCGTGTTGGTGGGCACCCCGATGCCGGTGATGGCTCGCGCCGGTCTCGAAGCGGCACTGGCGAATTGCCCGCGGGTGCTGCATATGGGTACTGACCCTGCGTTCGTGCGGACGGATGCCTGGCTGCGCGGGCCGCTTCGGCCACGGCTGGTGGAGTTGGCCTCGGCGGTAACGCCTGCGGACGCGCGATTCGAGCCGCTCCGGTCGATCGTGTCTCCCGCACAGCGTGTTCCGTCCGCCTCGGGTCCGGGTGTGCGCTACCGCGATGCGATCGAGGCGATCAACGCCAGGCTGACGCCGGGCACGGATGTGGTTGTCGACGCGGGCAATACCGGCGCGGCGGCGGTACACCACATGCCGGTGCCACCCGACGGCCGCTTTGTCATCGCCCTCGGCATGGGCGGCATGGGTTACGCGTTCGGCGCGGGTATCGGCAGCGCGCTGGGCCGTCGCCGCCGGACGTTCGTAATCGCCGGAGACGGTGCGTATTTCATGCACGGCCACGAAGTACACACCGCCGTCGAACATGACGTGCCGGTCACCTTCGTGATCTTCAACAACAACGCGCACGCGATGTGCGTGACCCGCGAACAGCTCTACTACTCCGGCGATTACACCTTCAACAGATTCGGCCCCGCGCGCATCGGTGCCGCGGTCGCCGCGATGTTCCCGCGTATTCCGGCCTACTCCACCGACACTCGCGCGGAATTCGAGGCCGCGCTGGATGCGACCAGCGCCGCGACCGGACCCGTCTTCATCGAAATCCTTTGCGACCCAGACGAAATACCACCATTCGCGCCATTCTTGAAGGAGCTCTCCGCATGACCGAACCTGCCGCGATCTCGGCCGAGCCCGTCGAGGCCCCGGAACTCGATATCCCCGGTGTCTATCGGGTCGAGAACATCAGCGTCAAAGAGGGTATGCCGATCGTCCTCGATATGACCCGCGCCGTGTACCCGCACGACGAAGTCTATGGACAGTTCTGCACCGTAAACGAATACGTCGAGGCGCCGCCGGACGAGGTATTCGAGTATCTCGCCGACACCCGCAGCCTGTGCGAATGGACCTACAGCATGCGCGGTTTCGAGCGCACCGCCGAGCCGGATCTCTGGGTATCCGACGACCGCATCGGCGAGCACACCCGCATCTACACCCGGACCGTCGCGAACGCCGCCGCCCGCACCGTCGACTACCACTGTGCCTGGGATCAGCCCGACCACCTCTGGATGATCTACCTGATGCGAGTCCTCGACGCGCAACAGGTCTTGAACAAGCCGGGATCGGTTGTCCTGTGGACCAATTGCCACCACCCGTTCTATGACGAGAACGGCTACCCGGATACCGCACCGCCCGATCGCCCGGTCTGGGTCGGCGATTTCTGGAATCTCTTCTACGCGGGTCATCTGCTGGAACTGCGCAATCTGAAGGCGATCTGCGAACACCGCCACGCCAAGGGCGAGCCGATCAAGCCGGAATGGATGAAGTGATGGGCACCGTGACCGACTCGATCAGCCTCGTCGACGTTTCCAGTTACCTCCCCAAGAACCGCGTCACCGCCGACTACTTCACCCGCTACGCGGACCCCGAGGACAACATCTCGAACGCGATGTTCAAGTCGCCGCCGTTCCGGCACCACATCGCCCCCGGCGAAACACCCGCCGATATGGTCGAACAGGCGATCGCGCCCATGCTGGAACGCCGCGGCACCGAATTCCTCGGCGAAATCGACGTTCTCATCGTGCACACCCAACTGCCCGAGATCGGCATCGTCGGCAGCGGTGGCGAGGTCGCCGCCCGACTCGGCATCAATCCGGAATGGTTGATCGACCTGCACAACGGCGGTTGCGCCGCGTTCGTCCACGGCATGAAGATCGCCAGGCAGATCCTGATGAGCAGCGCCGCACGCGCCGCGCTGATCGTGACCGTGCAGAACGTCGCCGGGCAGGTCTTCACCCAGGAGCAGGTGCGCAGCAAGCCGCAGGCCGCCATCCCCGGTGACGGCGCGGGCGTCGGGCTGCTCGTCAAGTCCGATGACTCACCGATTCTCGATATCGAGACCAGGCATCTCCCGGAATTCGCCGGGCAGATGACGGTGGTCGCCGATCCGCCGCGAAAGTACTGGGAGGCGGGCACCGGCCAGATGCACGTCGGCTTCACCGAGTCGAAGATCGCGAAAGTCCTTGCCCGCGGCAATCGCATCGTTCCGGAGGCGGCGCAGGCGGTGTGCGGGCGGATCGGCGTGCGGTCGGATGAACTGGACGTGCTGGTGACCAATCAGCCGAACCGGGCCTTCCTGCGCAACTGGCGCGACGCCCTGCAACTGCCGGTGGAACGGCATCCCGACACCTTCGACGAATGCGGAAATCTCTTCGCCGCAGGCATTCCCGTCACCTTCGACCAAGCGATACAGGCGGGCAAGGTGCCTGCTGGATCGCTGGTGATGCTCGCCGGTTTCGCCCACGCCGGGGATTTCGCCGCGGCCGCCGCGGTGCGCTGGGGCGGGCGCTGAGAGGTCGATGATTGTGCAGACTGTGCAACTCGGCCACCAACTTTCGCTCAATGAGAATCCGTACGGCCCATTGCCTTCGGTGCGGGCGGCGTTGACGGGCGCGCTGGCCGCCGCGAACCGCTACCCGGAATTCCTGCCCCGCAGGCTGCCCGGGCTGATCGCGGAACGGCTCGGCTACCCACCGGATCGCGTCGTGGTCGGCGCGGGCGCGACCGGCGTGATCATGCATATCCTGCAGGAGTTCGTCACGCCCGGCGCGGGCGTGGTGATGGCGACGCCGACCTTCGACGGCTACCCGCTGTTGACCGACACGGTCGGCGGGCGCGTCGTAGAAGTGCCCTTGACGCGGAATGGACATCAGGATCTGGCGGCGATGTCGGCTGCTGTGGACGAGCGCACGGCGGTGGTCGTGCTGTGCAGTCCGCACAACCCGACCGGCACCTGTATCGGGCACGACGCGTTCGCCGGGTTCCTCGAACGCATCGACCCGTCGGTCACGGTCGTGCTGGATGAGGCGTATATCGATTTCGTGCCACCTGGCGACCGCGTGGACACCGCCGCGCTGGTCGAGCGGCACCCCAATCTGGTGGTGATGCGCACCTTCTCCAAGGCGTACGGTCTCGCCGCGTTGCGCGTCGGCTACGCCTTCGGTTCGGCGCCGGTCATCGCCCGAATTCGCCGCTGGCAGTTGCCGTTCGGGATGACCGCCCTGGCCGAGGCGGGCGTCCGCGCCTGCTACGCCGCGGAAGACGAACTCGCCCTGCGCACCGAAACGATCACCCGCGAATGCGGCAGGCTCACCGCGGCCCTGCGCGAGCTCGGCTACCACGTGCCGACCAGCGCCGCGAACTTCGTCTACCTGTCCGGTTGCGTCCCCGCCGAACTCGACCGGCTGCGCGCGGGTTTCACCCGCGGCGGCATCCAGGTGAAACACTGCGCCACCGGTATCCGGATCACCGTGGGCGACACCGCGGCAACGGAGGCGGTCGTCTCCGCGGCACGGTGAGAAATCTGTCGGAGGCAATGCGTACAGTGTGCGTTCGCTGTGGCCGGCGTAGGTGCGAGCAGGCCATGTACACACGAATCTTGCCGCGAGCCATAGGCATCGCGGCTGGCGCTCGATCTGGGTGATACTAGGTGCAGGGGCCGTCGGCACAGAACATCGCGAGGAATGATTGGTCGGATTGATCCGCAGGATCGATAGGTTGCAACGACGTCACCGCGGGTTGGGTTTTCCGCTGGCCGTGATCTATAAGTTCGTCGACGATCAGGGCGGATACCTTGCCGCGTTGATCACCTACTACGCCTTCGTGTCGTTGTTTCCGCTGCTGTTGATTTTGACGACCGTGCTCGGCGTGCTTCTCAAAGCCGACCCGCAGCTTCAGCAGCGCATCCTCGACTCGGCGTTGAGCCAGTTTCCGGTGATCGGCGACCAGATCAGCCGCCCGGAGCGGCTCAGCGGCGGCACCGCCGGCCTGATCGCCGGAATCGGCGTTGCCGCCTTCGGCGGTCTCGGCGTTGCCGTCGCTGTGCAGAACGCGATGAACGTCGCCTGGGCGGTGCCGGTCAACCAACGCCCCAATCCGTTGATGGTCCGGGTACGCGGGCTGATCGGACTGCTCATCCTCGGTCCGCTGATCCTCGGATCGACTGTGCTGTCCCAGATCGGCGCCGCGTGGCGGATCGGCTTCGGGTTCGCCTGGCTGCTGGTGCTGGCCTCGATCGTGGTCAACGCCGGGTTGTTCGCGATCGCGTTCAAATGGGCCACCGTGCGCTCCCTGAGCTGGCGGCAGGTTGCTCCCGGCGCGGTGGTCGCTGCCGTGGCGTGGCAGCTGCTGCAGCGGTTCGGCTCGTTCTATGTCGGTCAGGTCGTGAGCCAATCCTCTGACACCAACGGCGTGTTCGCCGTGGTGCTCGGCCTCCTCGGCTTTCTCTACCTGGCCTCGTGCTCGGTCGTGCTGTGCGTGGAGATCAACGTCGTGCGGATCGACAAGCTTTATCCCCGGGCACTGTTGTCGCCATTCACTGAGAACGTCACCCTGACCACCGGGGACCGGCGCACGTACACCGATCAGGCACAGGCCCAGCGCAACAAAGACTTCGAAGACATCGCAGTGACCTTCGACCAGCCCCCCGAGAAGTGAACTGTCCATATGCCCTGCTCGCTGCCGTCAATGCGGTGCGGGGGAGTAGGGGCGGGGTCATCGCCGGCGTGCCGATGCGCTCAACGCTGATCCAGCGAGGGGAACGCGGTTTCGCGCATGATCAGCAGCAACGCGGCAGCGACGGGGATGGCGAGCAACGCACCGACGATGCCGAGCAACGCACCGCCGAGTAGGACCGCAACCACGGTAACGAGGGCCGGGACCTCCACCGACCGGCCGATGATCCGAGGAACGAGCACATAGTCCTCGATCAGCCGCAGCGCGATGAAGAAGATCACCGTTGCGATGGTGACCGGCACCGAAACCGTCAGCGCGACAAGCGCGACGATCACCCCGGCCACGGTGGATCCGACGACTGGAATCAGGTCGAGCACCGCAACTAGGACGGCAAGCAGCAGGGGATAGGGGACGTCGAAGAACAGCAACCAGATGAAGGTGAGGACCGCGGTGATCAGGGAGATGATCAGGTTGCCCAGAATGTAGCCGCCGACTTTGACGAAGATCTCGTCGCCGATGAGGATGGCGCGCGGTCGGCGCGAACGGGGAAGAAGCCGGTAGATCGACGCACGGACCTGGCTGAAGTTCGCCATGAAGTACCCGGTGAGCACCGCGACGATGACGGTGCCGCTGATGATGGAGAACGCCAGTCGGCCGGCGCCGAGGACGCCGTCGGTCACCACGGACGAGTTCGAATCCAGGGTCTTTTGCAGCTTGTCCTGCAGATGGAAGCGCTCGTCGAGGTTGTCGATGACCGGATAGCGCTGACGCAGGTGCTGAAGATAGTCCGGCGCGTTATGTGCCAGGGCGCCGCCCTGATGCACCAGCGGTGGGATGGCGGCGGCGAGGAATCCGGCGAACAGGCCGAGCCCGACCAAGAACACCAATGTGACTGCCGCCCACCGCGGGAACCACGGACGAACCAGCCAGGAAACCACCGGCTCCATGCCGATGGCCAGGAACAATGCGATAACGACCAGGACAAGCACCTGAGTCACGGCGAGGACGGCTTGGATGGTGCCGTAGGCGACCGCCACGCCGAACGCGCCCATCAGTCCGATCATGAACGGTGAGGACCGGTCGAATTGGCGACCCGGCCGCCCGAGCGGATGATCTTCGGTGCTGGCTCGCGCCGCCGCCGCTTCCGCGGCGATGATTGGTTCCCCCTCGTCGGCCGAGTGCGGTTGCGCGATCATCTCGCTATGGCCCTGACTCGCGGCTTGCACATTTTCCTTGTCGGCCATTGCTTTTCACCTCGCTGATCCCCACCGGCCACCATGCCGGGTGCATCGGCGCAGGTGGGCTTCGGGCGAACTACCCTGGGGCGATCGGTTGAAACGGCATCGGATCGCAACATCTGGATTGCCGACCAGCTTGGTGCGCAACGGTTCGATGTTGTCGTATCTTGCTCGGCCTCAATGGCGCCGAGCGGCTCGCGCAGGAAGCTCGTTACGAACCTTCGGCGTCGTGCAGGCTGACCCCTGTGCTCGTCTCGACGTCGGCGAAGAACCGGTCAGCCGCCACCGAGCCCAGCGCCCGCAGGCGACGCGCGTTGTCATACACATTGCCCGACAGCATCTTTCGTTCCCGCAGCTCACCGTACACGGCTTCGCACAACGGATCCCCGACCAGGTTCCAGGCCTCGACGTCGACGCGATCGGTATCTCATATCCCGGCACCGCCGCCTTGTTCCGCGCGCGACGAACGCGCGCCCCGAGGTCTGTGGCGCTGTGAAAAGACGACGTGTGCGTGTGAGTCATTGTCTGCCTTCCTCGGCGCCATCGGCGCGAGAGTCCTATTGGAAAGCCTTTGGTGGTCGCGGTGCCGATGCCGCGACCGCCAATGCGTCGCTCGGCTGCGCTGTCACTGGGATGCGATCGTCGCCCTGAGGTCGCAGTTGTGTTCGGCTGCAACGTTTCCGGTGGTGAGGGTGCCGGGTTTGAGGATGAGGGCGGTGTTGTTGTTGTGTTGTGGCCAGGTCGGCTGTCCTGGTGTGTTCGGATCGCCGGTGCGCACGAATGCGGCCCAGTAGTGGATCATTTGATCCGAGAGCTTCTGCTGGGCCGGGCTCGCCGGGGGTGTTCCGAAGTTGGTGTCGAACAGGTAGGGCAGCTCGAAGGCATGTGCGGCGCCGAGCGGGAACGGTGGCGGAGCGGGCATGCCTTTGAATGGCGCGGCGTTGGGGTCGGCGAACTCGTAGGCGTAGACCGGCGCCGAACGGGACAGGGAGGTTGACATGTCGGCGTTCGGGCAGACGATGGCGTAGTCGGTCATCGCCGCCGAGAAGGCCAGCACCGGTTGGTCGTAGTTGGTCAGTGGGTAGCGTGCGGCGATCGCCTCGGCATTCGGACCGAAGATTTGCGCCAACTGCTGCGAGTACTGCTCGCCGGTCATGGGGTGCTGGGCGAGTGGTCCGCTGACGGCAAAGAAGGTGAATTCGTCGTGATTGGTCCCGATCAGCACCGGCACCTTCGCGGCTTTGCCAGCACGAAAGCCGCTGGTCGGCTCTGGCAGCAGGGGTTGGCCGGTGACCGGGCCGGGAACACGCGATCCGGCGGGTCCGGCGTATTCCAATGGAGTGGTCATCAGTCTGTCGGCAGGCAGTCCGCGCAGGCACTGAGCGACGGCGGTGGCATCGCCGCCTGGGCATCCGACGGTGTTGGCGTACTCCTCGCTTCGGGTGACCGCGGTCGTCCGATCCGCCTGAAGTTCGCATGGCCCGCTTTCCAGGATCGCGCCGCGGAACAACCCCTCCGACGCCGGCGAGGCCAGATGGTCACAGACCGACATCGCGCCCGCGGATTCACCGGCGATGGTCACCTTGGTGGGATCGCCGCCGAACGCGGCAATGTTGTCACGCACCCACCGCAATGCGGCCTGCTGGTCCAGTAGCCCGAAATTGCCGACTTGCCCGTCGGGTTGTGCCAATCCTGGATGTGCCAGAAAGCCCGGGGCACCCAGCCGGTAGTTGATGCTCACGGCGATCATGTCACCGGCGGCTACCAGTTTCGAGGGGTCGAACCAGCTACCGCTGCCGGTTTGGAAACCGCCGCCATGAATCCACACCAGCACCGGCCGCTGCCGGTCGGCTGGGCCGCGTGGTGTCGTGACATTCAGATACAGGCAATCCTCGCTGCCCGACAACGTGCCCGCCGGGCCGCTCGTTGCGGGTTGCAGACAGTCGGCACCGATATTGGTCGCATCCCGCACTTGTGACCATGCCTGCGGGGGCATCGGCAGCTTCCACCGCAAGTCGCCGACTGGTGCGGCGGCGTAGGGGATACCGGAGAACTGGCGTTTGTCCGTGGTGACCACGCCGCGCACCGAACCCGATGCGGTCGCTACCACCGCGTTGTCGGACTCTGATGGCTGTGCCTTGTTAACGCCACACCCGCTGAGTGAACCGGCCAGCAATGCGATCACCGCTGTCGCCACGAGCATCCCGCGGCGGCGGACGGGTTGATGTCCTGACCGTGGTGTCCGTACGTGCGCGCGAAACCTTTTGTCAGTAAACATTTGTCATCCTCCTCAGGATTTGTATCCCGGTCCGCACAAGGACCGGAGAAGGCTAGAAGGGCCGCGAATACGGCACGAGCCGCTGTACTTTGCGAATCCTTCGCGGGTACTGCGATTGCTCACAAAAGGTTTCGCTGGTGCAAGTCGGCGACGTACTTCTCGATCAAGGCACGCGACAGGTGCGGGATATCGCGGTCGGGACCGATGCCCGCGGCCTGCACCGCGGTCTGGAAGGCCTTGGCGGGCAAGGCCATCTCCGCGTTGGGAGCCGCCGGTCGGCGGTAGGCGTCCAGTAGCGGCAGGACCGATGCCTGACGCTGCCGCTCGGGGAGCGCATGCAGGGCCGTGCTGAGGCGGGACAGCCATTCGTCGTGGGCGTCGAGGCGCCGGATGGGGTGTCCGGCGTCGATGAGCCAGTCCACGAAGGTGTCCAGCGAGATGCCGTCGTCGTGTGGGTTGAGCACGTCGAAGGTGTGGTGGCCGGAACTGATCGCGCCGAGGGTGGTGATGGCGGTAGCGGTGAAATCGACCGGCAGGCCCTCGTAGTGGGCCCATTGGCGGTCACCGTCGGAATCGAGCTCGTAGAACGACTTCGGCGCGACGCCGGTGATCAACAGGCTCAGCAGCAGCCGGGTGAACATGTCGGTGACGTTCAGCTGACCCGCGTAGTAGCTGTGGGCCAGGATCATGTCCGATCGGAACACCGCGACCGGCAGGCCGTAGTGCTCGTTGGCTTCGCGCAGCAGCACCTCACCGGCCCATTTGCTGTTGCCGTAGCCGTTGGCGTAGCTGTCGTCGAGGACGCGGGTCGGGCTCATGTCCCGGATATCACCCTCCTCGGTGAAGAACCGCGGATTGATCTGGTTGGCCACCGCGACCGACGACAGGAAGGTCACGGGCTTTTTGCGTTCGGTAAGCGCCAGCCGGATGATCTCGGCAGTGCCGACCACATTGGGCCCGAACAACTGCTCGTAGGGGAGGACGTGATTGACCAAAGCCGCAGGATGCACGATCAGATCGACTACGCCCGCGAGTCGATGCCAATCCTGTTGTGTCAAACCGAGATCCGCGGGCCCGACGTCACCGGCGAGGACCTCCAGGGTGTCCTCGGCCAGACTTCGGTAGCGCCGCAGCAGTTCGGGATCGCCGCTGTCGAAGACGGCGTCGAGACGCTTGCGGGCGGCGGTAGCGTCCCTGCCGCGCACCAGGCAGATCAATCGGCCGCCCGAATCATGTAGTCGCTCCAGCCATTCCAGGCACAGGAACCGGCCCAGATAGCCGTTGGCTCCAGTCAGTAGCACGGTGCGGGCCGGAGTATCCGCATCCGGAACCGTCGCCGCGACGGCCAGGGTGGCGGGATCAACGAATTTGTCGAGGGTCAGGTCTGCGGCGCAGATGGTCACGCCGTGGCCGTGCACGGATGTGACGGTGGGTCGGTGCTCTTCCGAATCACGTTGTGCCTCGATGTAATTCGCTATTCCCCGCAGATCGGTGGCGGCGCTGACGATGATGTTGACCGGCACCTCGATATCAAAGATCTCGCCGAGCAGGTTCGACAGCGACAGTGCTGAAAGTGAATCTCCGCCCGGTTCAGTGAAGTACGCGTCAGATTGCAACGCGGTCGCGGAGATGCCGAGCACGGCTTGCACGGCACGGGTGACGGCCTCGGTGACCGGTAGTGTTCGCCCTTCGTGGCGCAAGGTCGTCAGCTCAGCGGCCTGCCGGTGATCCAGTTCGTCATAGCGCCGCTCGAGCCGGTCGCTGTAGCGTTCTTTCAGCTTGGGACGCAACAGCTTTCCAATACCCGACAACAATCCGTTGTCGACGCTGAACGGTTCGGTCTCGACGATCAGATCACGAGGGATCTCGTAGGAGTTCAGTTGCGCGTCCCTGGCGACCCGCTGCAATGAAGCCGAGATCGCCGCTTTCAATTCAGCGGCGGCAGGGTGCTCAGCCTGCGCGTCGGGGGTCGGGACGACCACCGCCAGCAGATAGGAACGCTCGACGCTACCGTAGTCATAGATCTGCCGGACCAGCGAGCTTCCGATAAACAGCGCCTCCAGTTTCGACACCGCCACGAATTCACCCTGCGACAGCTTCACCACGTTCTTGCTGCGATCGACATACACCAGCCGATCGGGTGCGATTTCGGCCATCACGTCACCGGTGCGGTAGAAGCCGTCCGGGTCGAAGATCTCGGCGTTGAGCTCGGGGCGTTTGTAGTAGCCCGGGATCTGGGTGTCGACCTTGATCAGCAGTTCGCCACGCGGGTACGGCTGATCGGTGCGGAAGTAGCCGAGCTCGGGCACGTCCACGAGCCGGTAATCGAGCACTGGCGGCCGTCGAACCACTGTGTCGAGGATGTTTTCCCCGCCGGTTTCGGTCGTGCCGTACCCGTCGTACAACGGAACGTCCAGCACGGACTCCATGAACTCCCGCAGCTCGGCCGAAATCGGCGCACTGCCGGTCACGGCAAGCAGTATGCGTCCACCCAGAACCTGTTCGCGCAGTTCGGCTTTTACCTGTTGCGTGATCTCGCTGGGCTCCCCGTCGGTGGCCCGCCGCGCGAGATCGCCGCAGAACCGCTGATAGATCAGCTCGCTGACCCGAGGAACGAAGAACACCTTGCTCGGACGCACAAGGGCGAGATCATCGAATATTGTCGACATGTCGCTGCGGGCCGCGAAATAGAGTGTCCCGCCGCCGACCAGCGTGGCCGCCAACGACATTCGACCAGCCACGTGGCTCATGGGCATATAGCACAGCTCGATGGTCGGCAGCGGATTCCCGCAGCCGTGCCGCCACAGTTCGGCCACGAGCCGGTCGGTGTACATCGCCCCTTTGGGCGTACCGGTGCTGCCGGAGGTGTAGATGATCAATGCGAGATCGTCTTCGCGGGCTGTAGTGTGCAGCGGCGGAGCGGGTAGCTGTCGTCCGAGTACCAACATTTCGCCGAGAGTCGCGACTCGAATCGGTGCATCGGCAAGGTCGCGGTGGGCGGCGTCGAGCGCGGCACGGTGGTCGTCGTCGGCGTCCTGGTAGTCGAACACGATCAGCCACCGCACCGAGTCGGCCTCCCGCGCCAATCGCACTGCGGCGGAGAGATTCTCGATGTCGGATGCCAAGGCTTTCGGTTCGGTCTCGGCGACAATTGCGCTCAGCTGCGCCGCGGAAGCGCCGGCCTGTAGCGGCACAGACACCGCGCCCAGATAAGCGCACGCCAGATCCAGAGTGAGGTAGTCGATGCTGGCGAATCCGAGCGTCGCCACGAAATCCCCTGCCCGTAGCGGTATTTCGGAGTCGTGATGCCAGGCTCCGGCAACCGAGCCGATACGCCGCCACGGCTGCCGATAGGTGATGGTGTCGAACCACGGCAGCGGTCGCGCGTGCCGTCGCCCGGCGTCGTCGGCGACGAACGCCACCGCACGCTGGCCGAGCGCCGGTCGATCGGCGTAGCCGTACATGACGGTCTTCAAAATCTCCGCGAACGGAACCCCGTCATGGTCGATCGCTGCCAGGATCACCGGATTCGGCGCGGCCGCGGCCAGTTGGGGATCATCGGCGATCGGTGCGTCGATTCGCCGATTCAGGTCCTCATTTCGGTTGCTGTTCATCGTGGTCTCCTCACGTCGAGAACGTTCGATCTGTGGTGTGGATTCGGTGGAGCCAGCGCGGGAATGGGTTCAATTAATACTTGTACAGACAGTATGTATACATATTATCTGTGTACGGTGTGTTTTGAGATCGAGATCACGAACCGCGTGATGGCCTGGTCGAACACCTCTGTTGGTGCTGCCGACTCGTTGACTCGGGGCTCGGGGTACTCCTGGTCAAATCTCGCGAGCTCGGGCACGCTGATCGGCGTGTCGGCCGCATGATAGGTGTGCATATGATTAGTAGGCGTATTAAAGTCGGGGGTGTGCCCGCCCCTAAGCGACTGGTTGCGCCTGACCCCCGTGAGATCACCTACCATGTGATGCGCCAGATCCTGCAGGAGCACACCGCGGTGTGGAATTCGCGGATTCCGGATCTGACGAAACCGCAGCTGGTGGTCATGACGGCATTGGCTCGCAATCCGGGTATCGACCAGGTCACCACCTCACGGCTAGCCCTGGTCGACACCGCGACCCTGGGCGGGGTAGTGCTGCGCCTGGAGAAGCGGGGCCTGATCGCACGCGACCCCGATCCCGAAGATCGGCGCCGCTATCTGCTCCGGCTTACCGACGAAGGAAAAGCCACACTTCGTTCGGCCGGAAAGAAGGCCCTGAAGCTGGATGCCGAGCTATTGGCCCGCCTCGAACCAGACGAGCAACAACAGCTGTTCGACCTGTTGACCAAGCTCTCGACGCCCCGCCCGGCCGAGACGAAATAAGTTCAACTGCTTGCCCCATTGCCCCGGTCGGTGATCGGCTCGATCAGGGGCGAGAGTCGGTAATCGACGAGTTCGCGCATGACCAGGGCCGTGTTGGTGCGCTTGACCCCTTTGATCCCGAGGATGACGCCGGCGACTCGGTAGAGATCGTCCGCATCGCGGGCGACCACCTGGATCAACAGATCGGCGATGCCGCTGAGGCCGTGTACCTCGACGACCTCCGGGACCGCGTCGAGAGCGGCGGCGACCTCGCTGAGTCGTCGCTGCTTGACATTCGTCAAGACGAAGGCGCGGAGCGGGTATCCGAGGAAGGCCGGTTCGACTCGACGCTCGAATGAGGAGAGCACGCCGGATTGATCCCAGCGGCTCAGTCGCGCTTGCACGGTATTTCGGGAGATCCCGGTGCGGTCGGCCAGCACTACTGTCGGCGCCCGCGGATCCTTGCGCAGCGCCAGCAGCAGGCGCGCGTCGATCTCGTCGGCGGTGGTCCTGCTTGTCATATTGCTGACCTCTCCAGGAGCGCAGTCGTCAGGCGGCGTGCATTCTGATCAAAATCGACATCATCGATTGCGCGATTCTTAGAGCAATGCTGGACTGTGTTGCAGTTCTGCACAACCGGGACGTGACTTGGTGGTCGGTGAACCCGAGCACCCGACGACATGGTCTTCGCAGCCGGGAACATCAGCCCCGCGCCGCGAAATGCCACGTCCATCGTCGTATCGGCCGACTTGCGCCAGGGACCACCTGCCGCTCGTGATCGCCTACCAGGAAGTCGCCATGACCGCGCCCATCTCCCGCACATCCGCCGACGCGCGAACTGCGATCGGTGGCTCGCCCGACGTTCTCGAAGAAGTTCAACGGTCGGTCTTGTGGCTGTCGACCGCGATCGTGCACCACGCGAACCGCGTTCGTGCCAATCCCTCCGGGCTCAAAGTCGGTGGGCACCAGGCTTCGTGCGCGTCGATGGTGTCGATCATGACCTCGCTGTGGTTCGAGCAACTGCGCCCGGGTGACCGGGTGTCGGTCAAGCCGCATGCCTCGCCGGTCCTGCACGCGATCAACTATCTGCTCGGTGAACTCGACGAGAAGTATCTGACGACCTTGCGTGAGTTCGGTGGCTTGCAGTCCTACCCGAGCCGGTCCAAGGATCCCGATCCGGTGGATTACTCCACCGGATCCGTGGGAATCGGTGCGACCGCACCGATCTGGGGTGCCGTCGCCCGTAGATATGTGAATGCGGCGATCGGCGATGCTGGAACCGGCCGGCAATATTCGTTGGTCGGTGACGCGGAGCTGGACGAGGGTGCGGTGTGGGAGGCGATCCTGGACCCCTCGGTCGCCGAACTCGGTGAGATCGTCTGGATCATCGACCTGAATCGGCAATCGCTGGATCGGGTAGTCCCCAACATCGCCGCCGGTCGGCTCGAAAAGATGTTCGCGGCGGCAGGTTGGCAGGTGCTGACGGTCCGCTTCGGCAGACTTCTCGAGGCACTGTTCGAGCGACCTGGCGGTGCTGCCTTGCAGTCTCGGATCCTGGAGATGGCCAATCCCGAGTATCAGCGCCTGCTGCGCTGTGACGTGGACGAGCTCCGTGTGCGCCTGCCAGGCGCCAGTGCCCAGGCTTCGGCAATCGGTGAACTGATCGCGAAACTCGACGACCACACACTGACTCAGGCGATTCGGAATCTAGGCGGTCACGATCTCGACGCGCTGCGGGCGGCGTACGCACAGATCGACGACACCCGCCCGACAGTGATCATCGCGTACACGATCAAGGGGTATGGGCTGCCGACACAAGGACACCCCCAGAATCACTCCTCGCTGCTGACTGTCGACCAATTTCATGAGCTGGCAACAACTCTCGGGATGGACGCCGATCAGCCGTGGGACAGGTTCGATGACCGAAGCGATGCGGGGAAATTGTGCGAGACCGTCGGTCAACGGTTGCGCAGGCAACGGCCGGCGCCGGTCACCAGGCCGTCGGTGCCGACCGACTTCGGACGTAGTCCGTCGGGGATAGCGACAACCCAGGCCGCTTTGGGCCGAGCCCTGCTCGATCTGTCTCGTCAAGCTCCCGAGGCCGCCAAGCGGGTTGTCACGGTGAGCCCCGATGTCAGTTCCAGCACCAACCTCGCCGGTTGGCTGAACAAGGTCGGCGTGTGGTCACCGAATGAACGCCACGATTGGTTCGGCGATGACGCCGAAACGATCATGCATTGGCGGGAGAAGCCGACCGGCCAGCACATGGAGCTGGGGATAGCCGAGACCAACCTTGTCGGTCTGATGGGCGAGCTGGGCGCGACCTGGAGCCGGTGGGGCCAACCACTTTTCCCGATCGGAGTCCTCTACGACCCATTCGTTGAACGAGCGCTCGAACCGTGGTCCTACGGCATCTACGCCGGGGGACAGTCGATTCTGGTCGGCACCCCTTCCGGTGTCAGTTTGGCCGGTGAGGGTGGTGCGCATCAGTCGATCAAAACTCCGTCGATCGGGCTCGAACAACCAGGATGTGTCAGTTATGAGCCCGCCTTCGCGATCGACGTGGAATGGATGCTGCTCGAGGCCATTTCGCGACTCGGCCGACCCGATGGCAGCTCCACGTACCTGCGGCTGTCGACGCGGCCGGTCAGTCAAGCCCTCGCCGCGATCCCGGCCGATCCCACCGCCCGCGAACGGCGCCGCAGGCAGGTGATCGCAGGCGCCTATCTCCTGCGTCACGTCGAGAGTCCCGCGGTCACTCTGGTCGGTATGGGGGCCATGACCTCCGAGGTTCTCACCGCCGCGGACCGTCTCGCCGCGATGGGTACCCGCGCCGACGTCGTGTGTGTGACGAGTCCGGGCCTGTTGTTCGAAGCCTTGCAGGCGCGTCGCGGGCTCGGCGATGGGCCGACCTGGATTCTCGATCAAGTCTTCGGGACCGAACGCGCGGCACCCATGGTGACGGTCCTCGATGGCCATCCCCACACGCTCGCGTTCCTGGCCACGATCAACCACGTGCGCTGTATGTCATTGGGCGTCAGCAAGTTCGGTCAAGCCGGATCTCTCGAGGACGTCTACCGCTACCACGGCATCGACACCGACGCCGTCGTGCGTGCGGCCCTGGATCTGACCGACTGACGTCCCCGAAGTTGCGATCGACCCAGCGCAGGGACGCGGCGTGACGCAAGTCGGCCGGATGCCACAGGTGGCCGCGCTGCCACTGCGAGTGTTCGGATCACCGTGGGCGACACCGCGGCAACGGAGGCGGTCGTCTCCGCGGCACGGTGAGAAATCTGTCGGAGGCAATGCGTACAGTGCAGGTATGCCCGGAAGGCTCACTTTGCGGCAAGTTCGCGACAAATGAGTGGTTCATAGCGTGCAACATTACGCTCGGGTGCCTCCTGTTTCGTGTCGGGGTGCCAGCGGGTGTCGGCCATTGCGGGCCAGTGGATGGGGTTCACCGGTGAGCGCCGCCAGGGCCTCGGCCAGCTCCACCACGGAGGGACGAACGTACGTGAAGGTTGTCGCACTGCGTGCTGATGTGTGTTCGCTGTGGCCGGCGTAGGCACGGGCGATAGCAAGGCCGAACTCGCGTTCGACCCACGTCACCGTGGTGTGACGGATCCAATGTGCGCTGACCTGTAGGGACGCGGCCCATGGCAGGTGCGCGCGGATACGGGCGAACAGCGTGTCATAACGGCGCCGGGACAGCGGATGACCTTTGCGATACCGCAGCACCCGCGTTGTCGTATCTCGGCCACCGCGTTCGCTGACGTGACGCAGCAGGTGCGTCATCAGGGTTGGCGAGATGGGGTGCCAGCGCATGATTCCGCCTTTCTCGTGGAGCTTGACCAGGCAATCTTCGACGTCCAAGTCGCCTACCTCGAGGCGTAAGACCGCTGCTCGACGGCAGGCCGTCTCGATATGGAGGCGAACGATGAGCGCGTCGAGCGCTGGATCGTTCCCTGTCGTGGCGGCAACGTGTGCCAGCTCGTGGATTTGTACGACGGTTAGCGCGTGTCGTAGCCCCGGCAGGGGTGGAGGCTTTTCAACCAGCGCGGCCGGATTGTCGAAAGGAAATATGAGTCGATCGCGCTCGGCGTGTCTGTACAGGCACCGGAAGGCAGCGACGAAGTTTCCGACTGCTGCGCGGCCGTCCCGGGAATTGGCCCTGACCACGGCATTGCGTTGATGGTCGTGAACCATCTGCTCGATCTCGGTGGCGGAGGGGTCGTCGAGGGCCCTTGTGGTCCAATCTCGTTCGATGATTCGCCAGTAGGTGTTGTACACGGTGGCCGTTGATTTCGGTACCGCTGCTCGTACTCGGGGGATGTACTCGCCGAATGTCGGCATCGTCGCGGTGGACCCTGCGCTTGCCGAGGTCAGGTCTTCGAGAGTGAGTCCCATCCTGGCGATGAGATGGAGTGCGGTACTGAGGTCGTCGGACTTCAACGGTCCGCTAACCACAGGTTTGGACAATGGGCCCACAGTGCCGCTGACACGGAGGGCATCGGGTAGACGACAAGCAAGTCTCGTGGCGGTGAGGCGATCAACAGGACCCGCTGGTTGCAGGCGAGATTGCAAGCATTGCGAACGGCGGTCGGCAATCGGAGATATCCAGCTGGGCTTACCATCACGCCGCTGTCGGCTGCACGTGATACGACGGCAACGCATTCGTACGTATCGACCGAGACCCGCTGGCCAGGATGCCACCCTAGCGCTTGCACTGCCGACCGCTCGCCCAGGCGACCCCGAACATCGATAGACGTTGTGGCGCAATGAATATCGCCAACCGGCGTGTCCGAGATCGTCGGCGGAAATTCGAACGTGACACCCGGGAGGTCGGCGTCGTGCCCCTTGGATTCGTATAGACCGTCGAAGCTGATCGCCATCACGCCACGCCGTCGCTCAGTATTGGAGATCGAAACGTGCAGTGCGTCGAGACAACAAGGGCCGCCGGTGAACAACGTGGATACGATGGCGTCGGTTGGCCGGTATCTCGAGTGAGAGGAATGCGGAGAGGCATGGGGGACCGCTTTCTCTGCCGTCTCGCCTGATTCTCCCTAGTCCATGAAACCTGATTTTCGGCGTTCATGCCACCGCAGGGGTTCAGACGCTTCTGCCTCGTCGATCCCGTGATCGCAGATCAGTGGTTGTGGTGGCGATGGAAGTGACATTCACCTCTTGCCCGCGTTCTTCCTGGCGAAGACAAGCCGACATCGTCGCCGACCTCTCCTACGCTGGGGTGGCACCAGAGGGCTTGCCGCCATCAGTGAACGATTGGTCCCCATTGTCGAAGCTGCGGAGAACAGCGGCCACGCTGGGATCAGAGCATTGGCCTATGAGCAGGCCGAGCAATCGTTGCAGATGGTCCGGCGGACCCTGCGCTGCAACTGGTCGCGGCCGGATTAGAAAGCGTCGCGGCATGCAACCCTGAGCGGAACGCCAGTGTCTATGCGCTGATGCAGCAGGTCAACGATCTGACGCAGCAACGAGTTTTCACCGAGATACTTGCGCTGGTTCCACGGATGCGCGTCATGGATACCTCCGTGTATGACCGAGTGACCTTTGACGCCATCGAGGTGGTCGCCCAACTCCACACTGGCGGATATAAAACGGCAACAAGGGGTTTGGACACACTGCTCGATCTTGAGCCGACTGGCAATCATCTTGCGCTGCAACTCCGGTTCGGACTGATGAAGATTGCCGAAGCTCTCCACGAAGTGCTGCAGAGATCCGAGCCTCCGGTAGCGCTGCGTGACTATCTGGATCGGACTGTCGGTCGCGTCCGAGAATTGGGCTGGCACAGCTGCGACCCCAGTGCTGAGGTGTAAAGCCGCCGGCGCGGGGGATCCGTGGTGGCAGACCCGGTCGCCGCATGGCAGCGACCGGCCGGTACTCAGTAGCTGTTTGCCGCCGAGGGAGGGGCGTCGGTGCGCAGTGGGTGGGGTTGTTGGGTGAGTGTTGCTAGGGCTGTGGTGATTTCGTAGAGGTTGGCTTTGACGTAGGTGGCGGTGGTGCCGTGGGTTCGGGTGTGGTGGCCGGCGTAGGCGCGGGCGGTGGCGTAGCCGAAGGCGCGTTCGACCCAGGTGAGAGTGGTGTGTCGAAGCCAGTGGGTGGTGACGCGTTGGGCCGCGACCCACGGGAGATGGCGGCCGAGGCGGTCCCAGAGGTGGTCGTAGCGGCGGCGGGTGATGGGTTTACCACTGCGGTAGCGCAGGAGTTGACCGTCGGGTGGGCTGCCGCGTTGTGCTGCGTGGTGCAGTAGGTGGGCCATGAGGGTGGGGGAGACCGGCTGCCAGCGGTCGATGTTGTTCTTCTCGCGCAGCAGGATAAGGGACTGGTGTGGGTCGAGGTCACACGGTCAGTAGGTTCAGGGCGCCGCTGCGGCGGCAGGCGGTTTCGATGTGTAAGCGCAGCAGTAGGGTGTCGAGTTCGCGGTCGTCGCCGGTGATGGAGGTGACGTGGCAGATCTCGGCCAGGCGTGGTGAGGGGATCGCTTGCCGGTGAGACGGCGGCCGGGTGGGCATGGCGAGGCTGCGGGCGGGGTTGCGGGTGGGGTGGACCCAGTTGTTGTCTTCGGCATAGCGATACAGGCAGCGCACGGCGCTGATGAAGTGTTGTTTGGCGCTGGCACCGTTGCGGGTACCGCGGGTGGTTCTACTGTCCGCCTGGACCTGTCTTGCTCGTTCGTCGAGTTCGGCTTTGGACACTTCATCCAGGTGTCGTTGGGGCCAATTGTTTTCGAGCCAGCGCAGGTGGGTGTTGTAGGTGCGCAGGGTGCCTGGGGTGAGGGTGGTGCGCAGTTTCGGGATCGCCTCGCTGAAGGTGGGTGCTGGATGGCTGTCGGTGAGGAGCTCGGCGGGTGTGATGCCGATCTGCGACAACAGGATTCGGGTGGTGGCGATGGCGGCGGGGTCCGCGACGCTGCGGACTGGTGTCGTCATCTCCTATAACGCCCGGTTTCGCGGCTGCCCGAAAACGGCGTGTAGTGCCGGTGGTGGGTAGATGGCGAGTTGCTGATCGGTGGGGTGGGCGACGAGCAGGGCTTTGTCGCCGACGTTGAGGTCGGCGATGCGTCGCTGCCGAAACGGAACCCGGAAATGGTGGTTCGCGCTCACGTGCGTTTCGCCGTACTCGCTGGGGTGGACGAGCACGGCACCGTCAGGGCGGCAGCTGATATCGAGTCGGGTGCCGGCGGGCCAATCCAATGCGGCGAGTAGGTGTTTGTCGTGGATGCGTCCGGCATCGCCGACGGGGCACATGCCGTAGACGATGTCGTGTGTGATCGGTTGCGCGACTGGTGGTGGTGTGGTGCGTAGGGTTTCGATCAGTTCGTCTATCGGTGTCAGGGGTGGGATCGCTGGTGGGATCAGCACGGCGCGCGCCTTGGTGCGGTGGTGGCGCTGCGGTGGAATGCGTTCTGGTGCGGTTGTGGGTGTGTGCTGGTGTTGTGGTGTGACGGGGTGCGCCAAATGCTGCCTCCGGGGTGAGGCACTCGACCGCACGGCCCGGGTGCGGTCAGCCGCACCGTCGGGTGCGCGAACGATGACGGCGCATTCGACCACGCTGCCCCCGCGTGTCGTTTTATCTGTCCGTTGGGAGGCGAGCTGGTGTAGGTCTAGTCGGTATCGATGATGAAGTAGCGGGCGCCGCGAGTTTCTGCAAAGAGCGTGATCGGGGCGGCCTCAGTGATGGCGCGTGCCGCCGAATTAGGGAGCCCACCGGTTTCGTGAGATCGAGCGGCTGCGGAGTAACTGACTTTCCCCGAGTTCCGTAATACGGTGTCGGACAATAGAATTCTCTACTGCGGTATTTGCTGGGCATAGGCGCGGTGCGCACACGAGTGAGGGTGACGCGGTCAGGAAGGCAGTCGCCGTAAATCTTCGGGAAACCCGTACTTCTCGGCCGCTCGCATTGCCTTTGCGGTTGTCTGTTCGGTGGCCGCCTGGTCGCCACACAGATTGTGTAGCCGTGCGAGATTCACCAGAGCGGCGATGTAGCTGCGCCAATCACCCAGGTCGGCGTATCCGGCGATGGCAATGCTCAGATATCCGAGAGCCGCGTCGTATTCGCCAAGCTCCTGATGGGCGACGGCGAGGTTGGTCAGGGTTTGCACACCGATGTGGGGATCGAGGGCCGAGTCCCCGTCCATCTGCAGGACGCGTTCGAAATTATGGATCGCTACGCGAGGGTGCCCGGCGGACAGTTGTGCCATGCCGATCCCGCCGATGGCGGCCGCGCTGCCGCTCGCATCGCCGAGTTCCTGGAACAGGCGATAGCATTCGAGGTGCATGTCTTGGGACTGCTGCGGTTCATTGCGGGAAAGCAACGCTGCGGCAAGGCCGTGTGTGGCCGCCGCGTAGTTTCGGGTGTCGTTGTCACGCAGCAACTCCCGGGCGTCGCGAAAGTGCTGCTCGGCGGCCGAGTCGTTGTTCTGCAAGGCAAGATTTCCGAGATTGTTCAGGACGAGCGCGCGATCGTGGTCATCGCGTGCGCTCTCGATCGCCTCGTGGTACTTCTCGTCGGCCTTTTGCCACTCACCTTGCTCTTGGTAGAGCGCGCCTATCTGGCATTGAACGATTGAATCGAGCGGTATTCCGGCTTGTTGGAATGCTTTCAAGCTGGCTTCGTAGGCTTCAATGGCGGACTGCTTCTTACCAATTCGATCGAGAAGCCAGCCTTCGGCATAGCGCGCTACTCCAGTTTCATGCTCCTGGGCATCGATTCGAGTCCGTAAGGCATGTGCGAGCTTCCGGCAGAGTTCGAACTCGCCATTCTGGCGAAGTTGGCTGAACTTCGTGGCCCAGACTTCGAGGCCGACCATGGACTTACCGTCGAGCAACCGCCGGAAGTATTCGATGAACATGTCCAGTTGCACATCGAGTGCTTGGTCATCCACTCGGGACACCGCCCTTTCTACCGAAATACGCTGTGAGAGAGCCTTCGAGCTCCTCGAACCGGGTACTGTCGGAGAATCGCAAGCGCACCTGGAGCAACTCTCTGATCTTGTCGTGCAGCACGACACCGTGAGGATGGCGGGAGACAAACGATTGCGCTTCGATCGCCTCGTACAGGGTTCGCGCATCCGATGGACCGGCTCCGGTCAGCTCGCGAATGATCTCCGGATTGATCCATGGTGCGATCGAACAGGTGACGATCGTGTCGCGCACACCTTCGACCTTGACCTTATTCAGAATTCGATACAGCAGACCGTCGGCGATTGTGTCGCGATCGGCGTCGCTGGTCAGTTCCCCGATGGCCTCCCACCCGCCTGCTATGGATGCCAGCACCCGCACCAAGAACAGCAGTAATGGGTATCCGCCGGTTACCCGGTAAACCGCCTGCAGCGCAGTTGAATCGGTAAGCCCGTAGTGACGCAGATAGTTCTTGGCGTCGGGCGCGGACAGCTCCAGCAGCTTCTGAACCTGCAAGATGTCGCCGTGTTCGACCCAATCGTTGTTGGCCTGGACGAGATGATCGCGTCCCAGGATGACCAGACGCACGTATTCTGGGAGACTGGGCACGACCTCCCTGCAGATCCATTCGTCCCAATGCCCGACATCTTCGTAGGTGTCTAGCAGCAACGTCGTAGCACCGACGTCGGCGTTCTCGATCGCACCCAACCCGTCACAGAATGCATCGACGAGGGTCTGCCGAACTCTGTTGCGATAGTTCTTGAAAGCTATCCGGTTCGCCAGGGCCGCACGCAATGCAGGCGATGCACCCTCGTCCGCGCCGGGCAGGTGGAGGCCCTCGCGCGGCCACCCGGTCGGACCGTAGAGGTCAGCGAACTTACCGACGCTGCGCACCGTGGCTTCGGCCAGATCGTAATCGCGCAGAGCGATACGGAACGATTCCAGCTCCGGCCGGTCGATGCTCGCAGCGAGCGTGCCCAGTATCTCTGCACCCATATGCGGTTGTCCCGGCTCGGAGCCACGCAGGTCCGCGACATCGGCGTAGCCGAGTAACGAGCCCCCTGCTTCGCCGAACTGGATGAACTTCTGGAAGACAACGGATTTACCGATGCCGCCCGGCCCGTAGATATTGATCACCCGGCTGTGGGTATGCCCCGCCTGAAATGCCGCGAACTCCTCTATTTCGGCACCGCGACCGACAATGAAGCCCTTCGGTTTCCGATTCGCCGAGGTTGGTATCCGAGCCGGAATCTGCAACGCGACATCGCGTTTCGGCTCGGTTCGACGATTCGGCTTCGCCACGTCGCCGGTCGTGGCGGCCTTGCTGAACGCGTGCCGGATGGCCTCCTCGCCGAATTCGAGGCACTGGCACCCAACCGTTAGGCGCAGGGCCTTCACCTGCTCCGACGACTTGGGCATCTGTGTCCCGTTGGACCAAGCGCTGAGTGCACTCCGGCTGCCGCTCACCCGATGGGTATTCGTCAGCTCTGCAGCCACCTCTTTGATTGTCTTCGTTGGCCGGTGCCGCTTGCTGAGATAGTGCTTGACGATGTCTGCGACGGTCCGAGTGGACGTCACATGGACCTCCGGTGATGCGCTGCTGGTATGCGAGGGATCGCCGCTCATGGTAGCCAATGGCTCGCCGGGGTAGTCGGTCTTCGCACTTCCGGGCTCCGGCGGTCGAATGCGATACTTGAGGTGGTTTCTTCTTGGGGGTGCCGATGACCGTACTCATCGCTGCGGCAATGACATTGATCGGAGTCGCGGTTGGCGGCTGGGTCACGCTACTAGCTCAGGGCCGGTTGTTGCGACGCGACCACAGCACCCAATGGCGAGATATCCGGTTGGCGGCCTATACCGGTTACTTGAGCGCCTTTCGGGAGTACGTCGCCTACGTTCAGCGGCCGGGTGTGAATGTGGCGGTGGTGCCGCGTCCGGTGCGGCCGCACGACCCGATGCCGGTCTTCGACGAAACCGGAGCGGTGTACAAGGAGCGACTGGAGGCGGCCAAGACCACGCTGCGGCTGGTGTCGGGGCAGCCGCGCGTCGTGCGCTCGTCCAATCTGATGGTGCGGTGTGCCCGTCAGCTTGCCGCCGAACGCGCCGACCATGACGTCGAAACCATACCGGCACGGGCGTTCGAGCAATTGTGGTCCGCCGAACGGGAGTTCGTGCTCGCCGCGCGCGCGGAACTGGGATTGCCCCACGACTTCGAGATCGGGGACCGGCCAACTCGGCGCATCGGGAGCAACGCGGACGAGTTCGAGCTGTCGCCGCTCGCGGTATGGATTCAGGAACCCGAATAGGCTCCGTCCAGCGTCCTCAGCACGCTGGGGGCGAAGTCGTCACGGCGGACGTGGGCGAAGCTTTGCCGCAGCATTGCATGCCGGCGCCGCGTCGCCTCGTCCCGCAGCCGCTGTGCGAGCTTGTTGCGGAACACGGCGATCGGGAAGTGGATGGCGCGGTCGTCCCAGACCAGATTCGGTCCGGGTATGAACATCGACTGGTAGAACCCTGGGAAATAGCAGTCGTCATCGTCGAAGTGGTAGCAGCGCGGAGAACGCACCCACCCGTCCCGGACCTCGACCTCATGCAGCACGGCACGGTCCTGGCGGGCTGCGAAATCGTAGACGTCGTCCCATCGATCGTGTTGCGCCTCACGGTAATCGGGCAGTGTCCGCCGTCCACCCGAGGTTTCGCGCGCCAGTTCGGGCGTCGAATCCACCAGGATGTACCGCAATACCGGCGGCGTCATCACGTGGATGCTCAGCAGATAGTCTGCCGCGGCTATCTCGCGCGGCAGCATCGGGTCCGGAACGCAGTCGGGCCAAAGCTGGACCTTGTGACTGAACACCGTGCGGCTGTCGTCGAACTCGCTCATAAACACCTCGGCGCGTTGCCGGAATCGATCCACATCCGAACGCCGCACGCACGGCACGTTCGCCAGCCCGTCGGCCAGTGGGAGCAGGCCGGTCGCGTCGTCGAGCACGACGATGAGGTCCAGGTCCGATGCTCCTTCTCCATCCCGATTACCGCGAATGTTGTAGTAGCGGCCGTAATTCATGGAGCCGATCAGCAGACCTGAACTCCCCGTGCGCCGCAGAGCCGCGCTGAGACGATGGACGTCGCGGAGCCTGCGACAGGTTTCGACAATCGCCTCGCCCGTCCCTGGACGTCGCCTCGAACCCGGCACCATTCCGGATGCCACGCCTCGAATATCGAACTCGTAATACTTCTGGAACAGCTCAAGATCGATGTACTCTGCGCGCTGCACGTCCGCGAGGGCGGTCAGCGCGTGCAAGCACATGGTCTCCCAGTCCATGGCATAACACGCCGAAACCTGTTCGAGCGCAACGGCAAACGCGTCCATCAAGAGATTCGGAACCCTCTGGCCCCCGCTGTCGCCCTGTTGCAACTGCTGGCTGAACAGCATTCGCACCGCGCCCCACTCGGCGCGCTGAGTGAGGACCGGCAGCACATCGGCCACCCGGTGAGGCTGCTCCGCCGTCAGATAGCTGGTCATTGCCCCAGCATCATGAACGAGGCGCGTATCCCGAATACCGCGAGCGCCGACGCCCCGCGGGACGAGTCCTCGACCTGGGGATTCGCACCGCCATCCCGCGGAACAACGCGGGACGGGACAGGACAGGCGGAGTGCTCGGCGTGAAGACCGGGTTGGCGAGGGGGCGCCCTACGCGTTGAATCTACCGAGTGGAAGTCCGCAACATTCTCTGCTCGGTGTCGGCGCGGTCTTCGATCTGCCTCTTCACCACATCGTGCCGAAGCTCCAAACGGGTCGTCCCAGAAGCACATTCAGGCGCGGTCTCGTGGACGAAGCACCCATTCCTGGAGAAGGTGTCGAACTGGCTACGCCAATCAGCAATCGCCCGCTCGAGGTCGGCCCGGTCCTTATCCGCCGGAAGCGTGGCCAAGTCCGGCTCAAGCCCGTCCAGCATGGAGTTAACCATCGTCGAGCAGGTGGCCCGCAGCGAATAGTCATACTCGTAATCGCAGCAATCGGTGTCCATCAGCCGGGCATGATTGATCAAAAGCGCAGTCCAGACGGTGCTGCGCGGCGGCGCCGGTGGGGGGCTGGCGTTCGAACACGCCACCGCGGTGCCGGCGAGCAGGACGAGGGTCACGAGACGTAATTGCATTGAGTTCTCCGGGAGTTGGCAAACCGTCTCCCTGGACCGTCCCAGGTGCCCTGACCGTACCGCCGCGACGTGACGGCATCAGTGCGCTGGGTCCGCCGACATGTTCAGCCCGCTAGATTCATGAACGGCGATCGTGAGGCGCACGCTGACCGCTGGCAGAGCACGCCCGCGGAGCGTAGTCAGGGCCGCACCGCGCACAACATCCATTGGGGTGCCTGGACCGATCACGGTCGAGGAGTTGCCCGGGGGCTCAGGACGCCGTCAGCTTTAGAACCTTGTGGTTGTCCGATACGAACACATCACCCGCACCGTCAACGGCAACGCTTTCAGGACCGATCAGTCCGGTAAACGGGACCACGGTCTGGACATTGGTCTGCGCGGCCAGCTTGACGACCCGCGCGTTGTTCGAATCGGCGACAAAGACATTGCCCGACGTGTCGACTGCTAGGCCTCTCGGCCCGTTCAGTCCCGTGAACGGCTGAACGGTTGGAGTGCTCGCACCGGCAGCCAGTTTGGATACCTGGTTGCCGTCTGAGGCGAAGACATCGCCTGACGCATTCGATGCCAGCCAGGTAGCGCCATTGAGGCCGGTGAACGGCAGAACAATCGGTGTACTCGCGCCGGGAGCGAGCATGAACACATGCGTCCCCGTGGGACTTGGCTCGGAATTGTAGATGCCGCTTACGAAGACATCACCGCTGCCATCGACTGAGATGCCGAATGGCTCGACGTTGGGGAAGGACAATCTCTCGGCCGAGGTCGACCCGGGAGACAACTTCAGTACCTGGTTCGGGGCGATTGTGGTCGCGAAGACATTCCCCATCGCATCGACCGCGATCTGTCCGAATCCTGATGGCGCTGTTACCGGCAGTGTTGTCTGCGCAGTCGCTCCCGCCGCAATCTCGACGATACGGTTAGCGCTGGTCGTTATGAATACGTCACCATTGCTGGTGGACGCGAGTTCTTGAGGGTCACCTGGGCCGGTGAATGGGAGGACGGATGGTCCGCCACTGTCGGTACTTCGCGCGATGATCAGCGTTGCGGGACCGCTGAGCGTGGCAACCAGCCCACGTGCCTGCCCATCGAATCTGTCGAACAGCTCGGTCGCATCGTGTGCGAGCGCCAAGATATTGCTGCCTTTTTCGGTGACTGCACCAGTTTGTTCGGCATAGGTGATCAGACACTGCGCCACGATCCGCGCCGAGGACAGCACATCATCGATATTGCTCGGATTCTTGGGGGCCAGGTCCATGGCCTTGCGCACGCACTCACCAGCCGGTTTGATCAGCGCGAGCGGCTGCGCCGTTGTCAGTCGGTCGGTAACAATTTTCATTACGGTTACCAGGATTTGGAAGGTTGTCAGCCCGGCATTCGGGGTCAACGTCGCGCTGGCAGGCGGGACGCTTGATGCGAA
The DNA here is from genome assembly GCF_050955855.1 of Nocardia sp. CA-128927. Taxonomy (NCBI): domain Bacteria; kingdom Bacillati; phylum Actinomycetota; class Actinomycetes; order Mycobacteriales; family Nocardiaceae; genus Nocardia; species Nocardia sp. CA-128927. The sequence goes on from NZ_CP192087.1 coordinate 4,694,424, forward strand.
CGAGGTAGACCCTCCGGTGAGAATTTGGGTCGCCCCGCTATCGAGCCCGGAGCCGATTTCTCCTGCTATCCAATTGAATACATCGTCAACGGTGGCAATCGTGTCGGTATTGATCACACCGGGCGCTGGTGGGTCCGTCGTCGCATCCCAGACCAGACTGGTGTTCGAATGCAGCGTCAGTGCGGCACCTCCCGATGATCCCCGCGCGAGGCAGGGCCAGACCACATCGTCGGTGCCGAGGACGGGCCCGACGCCTGGGGAGTTCACGTGGGACAGTTGGTACTTCGTTCCACCGTCGACATAGTCGACGAACGCGCACGCTGGCTTCGGGAACCGGGTGCCGGTCACCTCGCCCCACTTCTGTCCGAGCCAGGTACTGGTTTGGTCCCAGTTGATCTCGAACGGAAAAATGGTGCTGAGTTGCGCGAGCCGCGCTGTCAACACTTTGGTGTCCGGATCCCATACCGCGTCGGTCCAGGTCGCGTTCTGTTCGCCCTCGTGCTGGGCCAGCAGTTGCGGCACCGAGCGGTGCGTGTTGCCGCCCAGTCGATCTGCTGGCAGCCCGGACAGGTTGTACCGCACCGTGATTGGTGTGGCTGGCTGCAGGCTGCCGTCACCGAGCCGGATCGATATCGGAGCTGCGATCACATCCGCGAGTTCGGCTTGCGCGGTGTTCAACTGAGTAGAAACCACCGCCACGGTGACCGGGGTGCCGGTCGGTGCCACCCCAGCATCACCTGCGACTTCTACTGCGCCGACCGCGGCCGTGAATCCGTTGTCGCCGACCGTGGTCGTCACCGTTGTCTGCGTCGGCGGGTTGGTCCCACTGCCGGAACTGCCGCTACCCGTATCGGGGAACTCGGGCGCCGCGGTGGCGGGTGCGGTCGTCGGGCCGGTAAGGGCCGCAACGATCAGTAATACGATCGCGGTGTGCTGCGCACTCCGAGTGCGGAGTGACCGAAACCGAGCGACCATTCGTGTTCCCTTCCAGCAACGTCGAATCCGCATCAGCGATATGACCCGAGAGCATCATTGAATGGTGGGGTCAGCTAGGCGATTCCGTGCCAGTTGACCGATTTCCGCTCGACGTATCGGGCAAATTGGACCCAATATTCCGACCAGTCTGAGCAGCACTGGGTATGCCCCACAGCCGAAGGTTGCACGCTGGTGCGGCCCGATGCGGTCGGGTTGGCCTAACTCATCTAGGGGCCGCCGCGTCCGAAGTTTCAGCAAGGCCCTCAACGCCCCGTGCTGTTGGGCGTCTGAAACAAGTTTGCAGGGATATACTTCCAGTCGTGGGAAGTAGATAATCCGTTCTCATCTAGGCGGTTTCGATGCGCCGACGTCTGGTCGCTCTGTTCGCCATCCCGGTTTTGGCGGCGCTGAGCCTCACCGCGTCGTGCGCGGGGAATCAGTCGGATCCACGGACGACTGGGCTACGCGTAGACGGATCGTCGGCGTTCTCCTACTCGGGTCCCGACGGACTCACCGTCGCGGGGACCGCCGGTGTCGCCGCACCGGGGACGGCGGTCGAGATCACTCCCGGACAGCAGCCGCAAGGCGGCGACCTCGTTGCGCTGACCTATCTCGGCCGCTCCGTCGAGATCGTCATCGGTGCGGGAGACCAGCCGAAAGCGCCTATCACCGTGAGTATCCCGGTCCCACCCGACCTCGGACAGGACACCGCGAGCGCCCTCGCCGTGACCCAACACGAAGGCAAGCCCGAGTTCGTGCCAGTGACGGCCGGCGCCGGAACGCTGACGGCCACGCTCACGCACCTGTCACCGCTCGACTTCTTTAAGATGGACTTCTCGAAGTTCGCCACCGGCGTCGGAGATTCGATGCGCACGCTGCTCACCGGCGAAAGCAGCAAAGCCCCTGACTGCCTGGAGAAGCAGATCGATGTTGATGGTGTCACGCTGAAAGCGAACCGAACCAAGAACGAGTCGGGCGCCAATATCGACGCGGTGTGGCCGTGCCTGCGGTCCGACAGCGGACAGATCCAGCTCGACCTGCGGGCCAACGGCAACCGCGCATGGCTGGCACGGTCCCAGCCCGACGTCGGCACGGGCGTGCTCTCGGCGCCGACCTCCGGCGACGCCACCGCCGCCGGATTCTTCACGCTGTTCTACAACATCGGCAAGCACCGGTCGACCGGCACCCTGATGCCGGGCACTACCCTCACCTATACCTTTTCGCCGGACAACCCACCCGCGCGCGCCGAGGTGCAGGTCGATGCGGGACTCCTGCTGACTTCGGCACTGGTCTACCAGATCACGTCGATCCTGGATATCACCGGCGCGAGTACCTACGACAACGTCGAGAAGATCCCAGGAACCTACGACTGCCTGCTCGGTGCGGCAGACACCCTCGACACCTCGGACAAGAACTTCGTCGACAACTTCTCCTCGGCATTCAACACGATCCTCGGCTGCCTCTCGGCCGTGACGCCGGGACCACTCGCATTCCTGCTGAATATCTTCAACGGTGGGGCCGGCCTCGTGTCCGGACTCCTCACCGCCGCTTGGAACGAGATCACCGGCAACAACCACGGCATCGTGACCATCGACAGCAGCGGACGCCCGAAAAGCGACTACGCGCTCACCTGGACGGGCCACACCAGACAGATGCACCTCAATGCGGACGGCACTGGCGACGTCACCATCTTCTCCGGCGCGGCCGACGGTGAAACCTGGTCGGCCACTTGGGACACCACCGCGACCGGTGTCACGGTTAGCCTCGTGTCGTTGACATCGAAGACCGGGGCCGGCCTCGGGGACTTGAAGCCCGGTACGAAATGGGTTGCCGCACTACAGAAGTCACCCGATGATAACAAGACCGTGCTGCACTTCGTCGACCCGGGCAAGGATCTCAGAAATCCGAACGAAGGGTTCTACTGGTGTGCAGAGAAATACGGCTATTCCTACGATTGCGGTGCCTAGAACGGTGAGCGGCACCAGTCTGATCCAAGACCCGCCACCGGTCATCGTCCGAAGTATGTCGACTGTTGGGGCCCTGCGGCGTTAGGGGTGGATGGTCGCCAGGTTGGTGTTGGGCAGGCCGAGTGATTGCGCGATCATGGTCGACCATGTACGAATCGCGTGCCAGTTCCGCAGATCGCCGTACCGGGCGCCGCCCATCAGGCGGTAGATAGCCCTGGCCTGCCACGACACGCCGATACGTTCATAGTGTCCGGCGAAGGGGCGGTAGTCCCACGGACTGACCGTTTCGCACAGAGCGGCAATCTTTTTCGGCACCATGTTGCCGATGCGTCGTCCGATCGGTCCGCGCAGTGCCGGGCCGAGGCCGACGCTGAACATCCACACATCGGATTTGCGCAGCTCGTCGCGGTGGGTCCGGACGAAGGCCGAGGCGGCAGGCAGATAGTCCCTGTTGTGTATCGCACTGCCGAGGATGATCCCGTCGAAGCGGGACAGGTCGGGGGCGTGCTCGAAGTCGCTCAGTTCGACGTGCGCGCCACGGTCGATGAGGCCCGCGGCGATGAACTCCGCGATATCGCGGGTAGATCCCTGGGCGGTCGCGTAGATGACCGCGATGCAGGTGGGTTTGGTTTCCATACGCTGAGCGTGGTCTAGAGACCTATCGGGAGGTCAGTGCCGTGATGCCTGTGCTGTGGGGACCAATGGCATCAGGTGCCGACAGGTGTCGGCGGCGTAGTGGTCATCGTGGTCGCGTGCCCTTGTCGGATGGAGTCGGGGCCGAATGTCCCCGCCGATCAGTGGCTTTCGCATCTTCTCGACGCCGTGTCCTTACGCGATCATGGACCCTGTGGTCGCGACCGTCGCCGACCCTCGGCCCGGCGTCCACCTGTCGGAATGGACACCCACGATGGCCGTTTTGGGCCCGTTGGACTCAGGATTCATGGAGCTGGAAGACACCGATCGCCACGTGAGCGTCGGGATCGGGGCTATCGCGATCGTCGCGGGCTCGCCACCGTCCCCCGCGGAACTCGAGGTGGAGCTGGCGAAACGATTGTCCGTCGACGGCAGGCTGCACCAGAAAGTGCACCGAACCCCATGGGACCTTGCCGCGCCGACATGGGTGACCGATCCGAATTTCGATCTGGCACATCATCTTCGGTGGTTGGCGCTGCCCGCGCCCGCGGACGAGGATGCGCTGTGCGACTTGGTCGCCGAGGTGATGGAGGAACGGCTCGACCGTGATCACCCGCTCTGGCAATGCATCGTCGTCGAGCATCTTGTCGACGACCGCTGGGCGATGATCGTGAAGGTCCACCACAGCATGGTCGACGGCGTCTCCGGGATCACCCTGTTCGAGCGATTCTGCGATGACCCGGCAGAACGCCCGGACACCGCCGCGCCGAATGCGGCCGATCCGCCGATCGATTGGCGTGGCCTGCTGATGAAGTCGTTGCGACTGCCGGTCGACGTGCCACGGTTCGCGGTGCAGACGTTGCGCGCCGCGGTGCCGTTCGCGTTGTCGGCGGTGTTGCCCGCTGCGGGGTCCTCGTTGAACGGTTCCATCGGTCGGCAACGCCGCTACACGGTGGCGCGGGCGTCGTTGCCTGCTGTCCGCGAGATCGGTGCGGCCTTCGGAACGACGGTCAATGATGTGGTCCTCGCCGCGGTCGCCGCGGCATTTCGTACTGTCTTGCTGAAACGCGGTGAGGAGCCGACCGCGGATAAGCTACGGATTCTCACGCCGGTATCGGTGCGCGCGGCAGACGCGAAAGGCGCACTTGACAACCGGGTTTCGGCGATGCTGCCCCTGCTCCCGATCGAATCCGCCGATCCCGTCGAGCAATTGGCGATGGTGCACGACAGGATGGTCGAACACAAGGCCAGCGGTGAGGCATCTGCGGCGAATTCTTTTCTCGCACTGGCACGGTGGCTGCCGTTCGCTTCGATCGCGTGGACCGTGCGCTTGGCGTCGCGATACCCGCAGCGAGGTATCTCGGGTCTGGCGACGAATGTGCCAGGCCCTCGGCGTCGACTGCACCTCTACGGCCAGGAGGTGCTGGAAATCCTGGCCTACGCGCCGATCGCGATGCGCGTGCGCATCAGCATCGCGATCCTCAGCTACGGCGACCAGCTACGGTTCGGTGTCACCGGCGACTACGACAGCACGCCCGATCTGCACCTGCTCGCCGAGCGCATCGAGGAGACCATCGATCAGCTGCTGCAGCGGGCCCGCGACACCGTACCCAGCTGATCAGCTCTCCGGGCGGGCGATGATGAGCGGGCAATCGGCCGCGTGCAGGACGGCTTGGCTGACCGAGCCGAGGGTCATTCCAGCGAAACCGCCGCGGCCGTGGCTGCCGACCACGAGCAGCTGTGCCAGTTCGCCCTCCTCGAGCAGCCGCTTGGCCGGTCGATCCTCGGTGACTACGCGTTGCACTGTGACGTCGGGATAGGTGTCGGTGTAGCCGGCCAGCGCTTCGGACAGCACTGCTTCGGCCTCGGTCTGCATTGCTGTGCGCGGAATGTACTGGTTCGATTCGGACCAGGTGAGCACGGCACGCACCGGAGCATTGCGACGCGATGCTTCATCGAAGGCGATGTCGACGGCGCGGGCGGAGCACGCCGATCCGTCGACGCCGACCACTACCGGCCCGCGAACGCGCTGCGGGGAATAGTGTTCCGGCTCAGGGACGACGGCGACCGGGCACTGCGCGTGTCGCGCCATGGCGGTACTGACCGATCCGCGCAGTCCGCGGCGGAAGGCACCCATTCCGCGGGTGCCGACGACCAGCAGCCGCGCGTCCTTGGACCGGTCCCGCAGTGCTGGGATCGGTGGGGCTTCGACCAGGAACGTGTCGGTGTCGAGGTCGCCGACGGGTTGGGCTGCCGCCGTGGCGAATCGGCGTGCCGCCGCGAGCGTGGCAGCGCAGGCGGTGAGATGTTCGGCGTAGTCGGCGTGGCTGAAATCGATGACTTGTCCGAAGTCGGCCGCAGCGCCGGTGGCGTAAACGATGTGCAACGGCGCGTTGTGGTGGACGGCGTCGACGGCGGCCCAGCGCAGGGCCTCATCGGCGTCGACGGAACCGTCGATACCGACCACGACGGGTGGATTCATATTGTTGACGGACATGGGTTTTCGTACCTTCCATTGGTGGAAATCGGGGGTCGTCGCTACTTGGAGTGGACGACCATGACCGGACAATCTGCTTGCTGGACAAGCGAATTACTGGTGGAGCCGAGTAGTAGGCCACGGAATCCGCCACGACCTCGACTGCCGACGACAACGAGTTGCGCCGACTTGGACCAGTCGGTCAGTGCCCGTCGCGGACCGAACAGGTACACCTTGCGGATGACTTGGACGTCGGGGAACTTCTCCTGCCAGCCCGCGAGCTGCTCGGCGATGAGTGCCTGCCCGGCGATCTGGGCATCCTTGTCCGGGACGGGGTAGGGGACGCCGGCGATTCGGTCGAACATGTCACCCCACGCGTGCACAGCCACGAGCTGGGTGCGGCGTTCGCTTGCTTCGGCGAATGCCGCCGCGACGGCGGGTTCACTGTGTCGAGTGCCATCGAGACCGACCACCACCGGACCGACGGATGGCGTCTGCTGTTCGGTGCCCGCGTCGCGGACGACCACGATGCTGCCTTTGCCGTGGCTGGTGACGGCCAGCAGCGTGGACCCTAGGTAACCGATCGCAGCACCGCTGCCGGCGGCGCCGAGCGCGACCAGATGCGCCGTTTCCGATCGACGGATCAACAGTCGAGCCGGATTAGCTTCGGAGACTTCGGTTTCCACCTCGAGGGTCGGATCGATCCGGTAGGCCAGTTTACTGGCTGTAGTGACCAGGTCGACTCCGCGCCGGCGCAGCTCGTCGGTCACCGCCGGCACCAGCATGTCGTAGATGCCGGCCAGTTCCGCCGAGGCCGCCAAGTCGAAGCCGTGCACGATATTCAGTCGACGGTTGTGTCGGGACGCAGTGTCGGCGGCCCACTCGACGGCGAGGTCGGAGGCTGCGGAACCGTCGACGCCGACCACCACCGCGGCTGTGGCCAGCCGGTGCGGATCGATGGTGGGGGAGGTGGGCATGGACGGCTTCCTTTCGGATCCAGTGGTTCTGGTACCCGTAGGTTACGAAGCCGAGGTGGTCGAGCACGTCTGTCGTTGGTCCCGAATGCGCGGGTCCAAAGGCTTTTTGTGGCTGTAAGGAAGTGCCCTCCAGCGGGGCCGGCCGATCAGCTGGCGACCGTGACGCCTTGGGCGGCGCAGGCGTGCCGGAGTGCGCGCAGCGCGTAGTGCAGGCGTGATTTGACGGTGCCTGGCGGGATGGCGAGCTCGGTGGCGATGGCTTTTGTGGTCGCGCGGCGGTAGTAGGCGTGCACTATGACCTCCCGATGGTCGTAGCTGAGCGTCGCCAGAGCGCGCTGGATCACCCAGGTGTCGGCGAGGCCGGCGCAGGGGTCATCGACGTGCCGGTCGATCACCGAGTCGGTGTCGGTGGTGAACTCGTGATGTCTTCGGCCACAACGTAACTCGTCATAGGCGAGGTTGCGGGCCACGGTGAACAGCCACGAGCGCAGCCGCGTGGCGGGCTGGTCGAGTAGTCGTGGTCGCTGCCAGAGCCGGGTGAGGGTTTCTTGCACGATTTCGTCGGCTCGGCCCGAATCGCCGACGAGACGGTTGGCGAAGCGGCGCAACGGCTGGCGATAATGCCGGTCGACCTCTTCGAGGCGACGCGCTAGTCGGTGGTGTTCGGCGTCAGGCGTGCCTAACATGCTCGTCGCTGGGTATGCCCTTGCTGATCTGCGTGACCTTCCCGCCGAAACCAGCCGGGAACGTCCGATGCCTGATTCATAGGTAACTCGCCCTGCTAGTCGAATGGGATCTGCGAGGCAAGTACCCGTGATCTGGCTTTCTACACCGATCCGGGCGCGTGACTGCATTCGAGGGTGCGGCCGAGAGTTGCCTGCGGGCACAACGGCCATTGGCCCGAGGTCCTGCGGCCCTGTCTGTGGCGGCGATATCGGGATCAACTGGATTCGTTCAGCATCGTCCGAGCGTGGTGCTGTCGAGACAGGAGTTCCCGGTGCCCGAAGCGCAAGCGATACCTCTACAAAGACTCACGCGCCTTCGTTCGGTCGCCGAGCCGGCCTTGGTTGTTCTCACTGTCGCCGCGTTGCTGCTCGGCGGGCTGGCCTGGCTGGTTCACTGGCGTGCGATGGCCGACGGGTTGTGGATCGCCGGCACGCTCGTTGCGGTTGTCCCCTCGTTGGCGTGGGTTGTCGCAGCGCTGCGTAGGCGCCGGGCGGGGGTGGATCTGCTCGCCGTGCTGGCGCTGATCGGCACCCTGTTGGTGCACGAATACATTGCGGGTGTGTTGATTGCGGTCATGCTGGCCACCGGCCGTGCCTTGGACGCGACAGCGACTCGACGAGCGTCGCACGATTTGCGCGCATTGCTCGAGCACGCACCGCGCTTCGCGCGGTGCCGGATCGGCGACACGATGACGGTGATTCCGTTGGCCGATGTGGTGGCCGAGGATCTGCTGTTCGTTGGCCCTGGTGAGGTGGTGCCGGTCGACGGCCGTGTCGAAGGCGCGGTGGCGGTGCTGGATGAGTCCGTACTGACCGGGGAATCACTACAGGTCGAGCGCGCGATCGGGGAACCGGTGCGCAGCGGTGTGGTCAATGCCGGAAGTGGTTTCGAGCTGCGTGCGAGCGCGAACGCGGAGCAGAGTACCTATGCCGGGATCGTGCGCCTGGCCGAGCAGGCCGGTGCGGAGAGCGCACCGATCGTGCGGCTCGCCGATCGTTACGCGGCCTGGTTTCTCCCGTTGGCGCTGCTCATGTCCGGAGTGGCGTGGCTGGCCGGTGGATCGGCGGTGCGTGCGGTCGCGGTGCTGGTCGTAGCGACTCCGTGCCCATTGTTGCTTGCGGCACCGGTCGCGATCGTGTCCGGTCTGTCGCGTGCATCGCGTCAGGGTGTGGTGATCCGCAGTGGTGGTGCGCTGGAAAATCTCGGGCACGCAACCACATTGGTGATGGACAAGACCGGCACCCTCACTATGGGCCGTCCTGTTGTGGTCGATATCCTTGCCGTACCGGGCCATGACGCCACCGAGGTCCTGCGATTGGCCGCGTCGGTGGACCAGATGTCACCGCACGTACTCGCCGAAACCATCGTGACCGAAGCAGCGACCCGCAACCTCGAGTTGTCGGTGCCCACGGAGGTGGTAGAACAACCCGGCCGAGGCGTTACTGCCACGCTTGATCATCGCACGGTGGCCGTCGGCAAGTTGGCGCAGGAATGCGCGGGCTCGGGCTGGGTGCGTGCGGCGGTCAACCGAGCGGCCTTGGATAGCGCCGCTATCGCGTGGGTCAGTGTCGATGACGTACCGGTCGGTGCGGTGCTGTTGCGAGATCCGCTGCGCCGCAATGCTCCCCGAACTGTGCGCCGATTACGTGCGGCCGGACTGAACCGGCTTGTCATGTTGACCGGTGACCGTGCGGCACCCGCGCGGGAAGTCGGCGCCGTGCTCGGCTTGGACGAGGTGTGCGCCGACCAGAGCCCTGCCGACAAGGTCACCGCGGTACGCGCCGAGCGTGTACGTGCGGTGACCGTGATGGTCGGTGACGGGGTCAACGATGCCCCCGCGCTGGCCGCGGCCACTGTCGGGGTCGCGATGGGTGCCAGAGGGGCCACCGCATCCTCCGAAGCCGCCGACATCGTGTTGACCACCGATCGTTTGGATCGTCTCGCCGATGCCATGGACATCGCACGATGGTCGCGGCACCTCGCGGTGCAGAGTGCGGTCGCGGGTATGGCGCTGTCACTGGTCGCGATGGTCGTCGCCGCGCTGGGGTGGCTACCTCCAGCAGCAGGTGCACTATTGCAGGAAGGCATCGATGTCGCGGTGATCCTGAACGCCCTGCGCGCATTGCGCGGCAACCCGTCGGTCGGAATGGACCTCTCCGGTGACACCGTGCACCTGCTGCGGAGGTTCGCGGGCGAGCACGATCAACTGCGCGACACCCTGACGCTGCTCCGCGATGCCGCCGATCGGCTCGCTGCCCGCCCCGACAAGTCCGCGCTGGACGCGCTGCAACGTGCCAGCACATTCTTGACCGAGCAGCTGCTACCCCACGAACATGCCGAAGAAGCTGAGCTGTACCCGGCACTCGCTGAACCATTGGGCGGCACCGAAGCCACCGCCACAATGAGTAGGACGCACGCCGAGATCCAACGTCTCACCGACCGAATCGGCACCCACACGGCATTGGCGGAAGTCGCCGGCAGCGTGCAGCCCGATCAGGTCGATGACCTACTCGCCTGCCTCTACGGGTTGTATGCGCTGCTGCACCTGCACTTTCTGCAAGAAGAAGAAAACTACTTCACCCTCGCTGACGACGAACCGGCCGTCCGCCCGCAACTCGACGGCCGACAACCCGTACGGCAGTAGTAGCTTTCATCTGGCACCAAGGATCATCGACCCGAGTGGTGCAGCTCGTCACCGAGCGAGGCGACCTTGTCTCCCCACGTGGCCCGGGCACCGGATTCTCCGATTCGGTAGACCTGCACGGTCGCGGCAACCCCGCTGAAGACCGCGAGGACAGCGACTGCCGCAGTGAGGACACGCATCAGCGGTTTGCCGCGCTGTTCACGAACGTGGACAACGACCAGCAGGGCTGTGACCACCAGCATCGGGATGACGAAGTACAGCATGGTGTCACCCAGCTCGGTATGGGTGTGTAGTGCAGGCGATTGACCGACTCGCTTTTCCAGCCACTCCCCGGCATCGGTGGTCACCGGAGTCAACACCGTGGTCACCACCGCAAGCACGGCGACAAGCCAGACCAGCCGTCGACGGGCCGCAGCCCATAGTGCGGACAAGATGAGCAATGCCGCGGTCAGCGGCACAAATACCACGATGATGTGCACCAACAGCACGTGCGCAGGCAAACCATTGATTGTCGACATGACGGTTCTCCTGGTCCTCGACCGCGCCCAACGGCGCGAGCGCAAGTATCGCCGACATTGCCGGTAACCGTGGGAACACGCCGCGATTCATCGCATGGCCCAACTCGAGAAGTTGCTCAGCGGGTCCGGCTTTCGTACAGGAGAGTGACCCGGTGTGGGCGTCCCGATTTCACACGGCGATCCCCACGGCACGACCGATGGCGTAGGTGACCGCCATAGCCAAGGCGCCACCGATCACGACCCGGGCCGTTGCTCGCGCGGGTGCCGCGCCGCCGAGTCGTGCGCCGAGCGCACCGGTCAGCGCCAAGGCGATCAGTACCGCGATTACGGTCACCGGCACCCGAAGTGGCACGGCGACAACAAGAATCGCCAGCAACGGCAATAGCGCCCCGAGGGTGAACGACAGTGCGGAGGACAGTGCCGCGTGCCACGGATTGGTCAGATCGTCGGGGTCGATACCCAATTCGGCCTCGGCGTGGGCGGCGAACGCGTCCCGGGCTGTCAGCTCTTCGGCTACCGCGAGCGCGGTGGCGGCAGTCAGCCCCTTCGCCTGGTAGATCGCGGCGAGTTCGGCGAGTTCGGCCTCGGGTTCTTCTGCCAGCTCACGGAGCTCGGTAGCCAGCAATGCACGCTCACTGTCGCGCTGGGTGCTGACCGACACGTACTCTCCGAGCGCCATCGAGACCGCTCCCGCGACCAGGCCTGCGACTCCTGCGGTAAGAATCGGAGCGCGTTCGGCGGTCGCCGCGGCAACGCCGACGACGATTCCCGCGACCGAGACGATCCCGTCGTTGGCGCCGAGTACACCGGCCCGCAACCAATTGAGCCGCGCGGCCGAGCCCGCCGCGTGTGGCTCCGCCGGGTGGGGCGTGAGAATTGAGTTCGAAAGTCCCTCGGACGCGGCGTTATCTCCACTCATACCGTGCACGCTAATGATTTCCAGCTGTCGCCACCAGCAATGAAAGGCTGCCCGAAGTGAGGTAATGCATTGCACACCAAGGTTTTCCATACCTCAGTCCCGCGCAGCGAACTCGGCGCTTTCGGACGGAAGGCTGCGTCTGTCGATCATATTCGCCATGACGCTGTTCGGTGCTATTACTCAGCTCGTCCTTCGGCATGAGGGGCCGCCGCTTCCGCATTGTTGCGAATGGTGTGGACGGTGGCGCGCATAATGTGCGCGACGAACGGCCGAATCAGCCACCAGTATCGCAGAAACCGCTGCCGTGAGTCCGGATCCGTTGTCACCGTGCGGCACTGGTAGCTGAGCAGTGTGGCGTGCTGGCCATAACGTTCCACCGAGAAGTTCGCGGCGATCTTGCCCCACCCCGGCTCGGCGAATCCGGCGAAGTCTGCTTGCGCTACGTCGCGCCATTCGATATCTGGTTGCCAGAACTTCCCGACCGCGCCGAATGTGATCTCCCGCTCGGGCTGCTCGCCGAGCAACAGCCAGCCTGGAAGGCCGACACCGTCGGCGACCACGAGTCTGGGCAGGGGCGAAGCCGGGTGACCCGACCATCGGTTCGGTAGCCCGCGAAGCCACATCGCCGTCGTCAGCAGCGGTGTGCGTACGGTCAGGAAGTCCAGCGACCGCGCGGCTCGGAACGTGGTAGCCAGATCAGCCTGAACTATCTGGTGCTCCGCGATCATGGCGTCGAACACCGGCTCCGCTGATTCGATGAGCATGCGGTCGACATCAGATTTCGTCATAGGGTCATGGTTGTTCAGGCCATTTGAGAAACATAGGGCCACAGGCACTTCGGCTGCGGGACATTCGGCATCAGGTAGCCGATTGCACACTGGCCCCGCACGGCACTGCGGCCGCTCCGAAGGGGCGGCCGCAGCGTGGAACTGTGCGATCAGCTGGACGAGCTGGTCTCGATGCTCTTCTTGGCTGACATTCCGGAGATCTCGATGCGGCGCGGTGTGGCCTTGGCGGCGACCGGGATCATTATCGACAGCACGCCGTCTTGATAGGTGGCGCTGATCTTGTCGGCTTCGACACCCTCACCGAGGGTGAGCTGACGCATGAATCGGCCGGCGAATCGTTCGGACGCGATCCACTGCACGCCCTCCGCGCTCGGCAGGCTGCGTTCCGCGCGCAGTGTAAGCGTGCCGTTTTCGACGCTCACATCGACCGAGCCGGGGTCGACGCCAGGTAGATCGGCGTTGAGCACGTAGTGGTCACCGGTTTTGAACAGATCCATCGGCATAAATCGTGGGGCCCGCGCGGTACCCGCGGCCTCGCCGAGTAGTTGACGTGCGACTGTGTCGATGTCATGGAACGGATCGAACCTCAGCACAACAATCACCTCGATTTCGAGTGGCGGCGCATCGCCAAGGCGGCGGACGCCGGTGGTTGTGCAAGTCCTACGTTAGCACTCTCGAGTTGGGAGTGCTAACCGGTCGTGCGCCGAAAATAGCTGCACCTGAAGACTTCTCGGATCAGAGCGCCGGTGTGGCGAGCTTTCCGTTGGCGATTCGTTCGACGAACAGCGGGATGAAATCGCGTATCGGTCGGCCGAGGAACCGTTGCTGTGCGTCGTGGACGATCTGCTCGACTCTGTCGGGAGCGACCTGTGGGTATCGTCTGGCGAGGCGTTGGACCACTTCGTTGATCTGGTGGGTCTCATCATTTGCCATACTTCATGGTCGCCGCGATGTGTGGGAAGGTCAATCGGGTGAGGACGTAAGTCCCGCCGCCGTGAGCCCGAGTCCTCTTATCGCAGGGCTCGCACACGCGCAGGCTGACCCGTATGCCTTCCTCAGTTTCGCTGCCGCTCGACCGCGTCGCCTCCGCGGACGCCGCGCTGACTGATGGCGAGCCGGGGATCGACCTCGACCCCACCGAGCGGGTCGAGCTGCTATTGCGCGATCTGCACAGTTCTCGATCCGGCCTGACCGGTCGCGAGGCGCAGCGCCGGTTGATCCACGTCGGGCCCAATGCGCTGCATCGGCGGGGCGGCCGGACCTGGCCGCGCGAGTTGATGGTGCAGTTCACCCATCCGCTGGCGCTGCTGTTGTGGGCGGCGGCGGGTTTGGCCTGGCTGGTTGGCATCGAGCCGGTGGCCATCGCGGTCATCGTCGTGATCCTGATCAACGCGGCATTCGCCTTCATTCAGGAGCGGCATGCGGAGCGGGCGGTGGAGTTGCTCGCGGCGTATCTGCCGGCCCGCGCGACGGTAGTGCGCGACGGTGAGATAGCCGCGATAGACGCCGTCGACGTGGTGCCGGGCGATGTACTGGTGATCCAGGAAGGCGATCGGATTTCGGCCGATGCCCGGCTGCTCGATGGCGGTATCGAGGTCGATCTGTCCGAACTGACCGGGGAATCGCTGCCGGTGTTCCGCTCGGCCGATGCCACGGAGGCCGGGGTGCCGCTGGCACAGGCCTCCGATATCGCCTTCAGCGGGACAGCATGTACCGGTGGCGACGCACGCGCCGTCGTATTCGCCACCGGTATGCATACCGAGCTCGGCCGGATCGCGGCACTGTCGGAACGGGTCGGACACGACGAGAGCCCGCTCGAACATCAAGTGCGCCAGGTGGCTTGGCTGATCGCCGTGGTCTCGCTGCTGCTCGGCGCGGCGTTCGTGCCGCTTGCGACGCTGGGCGCCGGGCTCTCGCTGCTCAACGCGGTGGTCTTCGCGGTCGGCCTCTTGGTGGGCAATGTCCCGGAAGGTCTGCTGCCGACGATCACCTTGGCGTTGGCGGTCGGCGTCCGCGACCTGGCCCGTCGCGGCGCGGTCGTGAAACGGCTCAGTGCGGTGGAGACCCTCGGGTCGACCGATGTGATCTGCACCGACAAGACCGGCACGCTCACCGAGAACCGGATGCGGGTCACTTTGCTGCACACCGCAACCGGTACGCACGACCTCGAATCCCGCGTACCGCGCTCGGCCGACCTCACGCTCACTCGACTGGCGACCGCGATGATCGCCTGCAACAACGCCCGTTTCGATCACACCGGACGGGCACTGGGTGATCCGACCGAGACCGCCATGCTGGTGGCAGGTGCCGCTTTGGGTGCGGATGTGGACGCTGACGAACGACAACGATTGCGGCAGAAGCAGTTTCATTTCGACCCGGCACGCAAACGCATGTCGACGATCGACAGCTCCAGCGACGGAGTCCGGGTGCACACGAAAGGCGCACCCGAGACAGTGCTACCACTGTGCACTACCGAACTCGACGCCGACGGCCACCCTCAAGTGCTGACCGCCGACCGGCGCGCAACGCTGGTGGATTTAGTGGACGCGCAAGCGCGGCAAGGACTTCGGGTGCTCGCGGTCGCCGAACGCCGACTGCTGAGCGGCACCCCACCGGATGTCCGCGACCAAGCCGAACGTGACCTGCTGCTGCTCGGTTTCGTTGCGATGACCGACCCGCCCCGCGCCGAGGTCGCCGACGCTGTGACGGTGTGCCACGCCGCCGGCATCCGCATCATCGTCATCACCGGCGACAACGGTCTGACCGCCGCGACCATCGCCGCGCAGGTCGGGATCACCCATGGCGAACCGGTGGTGGTGACCGGCGAGGAACTCGAGCGGATGAGCGAAGCCGAGCTGGACACGCTGCTGTCCACGACTCCCGAGCTGATCTTCGCGCGTTCCTCGCCCGAAGCGAAACTCCGTGTCGCGGACGCACTTCGCGAGGCGGGGCATGTCGTGGCGATGACCGGTGATGGTGTCAACGATGCTCCTGCGCTGCGGCGCGCCGATATCGGTATCGCGATGGGTCGCTCCGGCACGGATGTGGCCCGCGAGGCCGCCACCATGATCCTCACCGACGATAACTTCGCCACCATCGCCGCGGCGATCGAGGCCGGGCGGCGGGTTTATGACAATATCCGCAAGTTCATCTTCTACATTTTCGCCCACGCGACTCCGGAGGTGACTCCGTTCGTCGTGTTCGCGCTGTCGGGTGGCTCGATCCCCTTGCCGCTGACCGTCTTACAGCTATTGGTCATCGATATCGGCACCGAAACCCTGCCCGCACTCGCCCTCGGTCGCGAACCGGCCGAGCCCGGTCTCATGGGTCGTCCACCGCGGCGACGCGACGAGTCGATCATTCAGATCCCGATGGTGTTGCGCGCTTGGCTGTTTCTCGGCGTGATCGCCGCGACACTGGGAATGGCGGGCTTCTTCTATGTCCTGCTCGGCGCGGGATGGCATCTGGGTGATCCCACCGGCCCCGGCACGCCCCTACATCACGCCTACCTGCAGGCCACCACGATGACATTCTTCGGCCTGGTGGCCGGCCAGATCGGCACTGCGTTCGCCGCCCGCACCGAACGGGCCTCGTTGCGCTCGATCGGCGTGCTGTCCAACCCATTGCTGTTGTGGGGTATCGCATTCGAACTCGCACTCGCCGCCGTGGTCATCTACGTGCCGCCGGTTCAGCACCTGCTCGGCACCGCGGCGCTCACCCCGGCCATGCTCGCCTTCACGGCGCCGTTCCCGTTCATCATCTGGGGCGCCGACGAGATCCGGCGCTGGCTGCTGCGCCGAAGGGCCGGAATCCACGAAACCATCGCGCCCGCAGTCGCGTTCGCGAAAACCTGAAGACATCGTACCCCGCAAACCGAGAGGCAGATATCATGCTCGAACTCCAAGGTCGAAGCGCCATCGTCACCGGCGGTGCCCGCGGCATCGGCGCGGCTATCGCGCGCACGCTGGTCAAGTCCGGCGTCGGCGTCGTAGTGGCCGATATCCTCGAGCAAGAAGGTGCCGAGACCGCCGAATCGCTCGGTCCGACAGCGATATTCCGCGAACTCGACGTCACCGACGAACATGGATGGCAGCGCGTGATCGACGATGCCGAGGCGAACTTCGGGCCGCTGGCCGTCCTGATCAATAATGCGGGCATCCTCGACTTCGGTGGCATCGAAGCCGAGTCGCCTGCGATGTTCCGGCATGTCGTCGACGTCAACTTGGTCGGCGCCTGGCTCGGGATGCACCTTGCGGCGCCTCGGTTGCGGGCCGCCGGGGACGGCGTCATCGTCAATATCTCCTCCACCGCAGGCCTGATGGGCTACTCCGGGATGGCCGGTTACGTGGCCAGCAAATGGGGCCTGCGCGGACTGACCAAGGCCGCGGCGATCGAGCTCGGCGACGCGGGCATCCGGGTCTGCTCGGTACACCCGGGTCCGATCCACACGCCGATGACCGCCGGACTGACGAATATGGCTGCGGGGCAACCGCTCCCGCGCTTCGGGGAGCCTGAGGAGGTCGCCACGATGGTCGGCTTCATCGTGACCGAGGCCGCCTTCTCGACCGGATCGGAATTCGTCCTCGACGGCGGCGCCACCGCCGGAGCGACACTCGAGCCACCGGCCGCGACACACCGAACATGGCAATAGCCGTCGCAGGCGGCATCCAGAGGCCGAACTACCTATCACCCGGTGCCGTTCGCCCCTGGGACCGAGTCGCAGTCGAGCGCATTCTATGGATGGCCGAAACGGATTCGTGCCTCAGTCAGGAGAAGTTGTGAACGTAGTCGTCATTGTCCTCGCGGTGGTCGTGGTGGCGCTGATCGTGCTGGCACTGTCCATTCGAGTGGTCACCCAATACGAGAAGGGAGTGTTGTTCCGGCTCGGGCGCGTAATCGCGGTCCGTGAACCCGGTCTCAACCTCATCATCCCGGTGATCGATCAACTGCGGAAGGTGACGATGCGCATCATCACCATGCCGATCCAATCGCAGGGCATCATCACCCGCGACAATGTCAGTGTCGACATCTCCGCCGTCGCCTATTTCCGGATCGTGGACGCCGAAAAGTCGGTCGTCGCGATCGAAAACGTCTACGCGGCAATCGATCAGATCGCCCAGACCACGCTGCGCAAGGTCGTCGGACAGCACACCCTCGACGAGGCGCTCTCCGAGACCGACGTGATCAACGCCGGCATCCGGGAGATCCTCGATACCACCACGCTGGAATGGGGCGTCGAAGTAACCCTGGTCGAGCTGAAGGACATTCAACTGCCCGACAGCATGAAGCGCGCCATGGCCCGGCAGGCCGAGGCCGAGCGCGAGAAGCGAGCGAAAATCATTGCCGCAGAAGGTGAATCAATGGCTGCCGCCGCGCTGGGCGACGCCTCCGACACGATGATGGCACACCCGTTGGCATTGCAGTTGCGCAACTTGCAGACGCTGATCGAGCTCGGTGTCGACAAGAACACTACCGTCGTCTTCCCCGCTCAGCTGATGAGCGCGATCGGCGACGTCGGCAGCTACTTCGCCCGCGAAACCGCCGCCGCAGCCGCGCTCGCTGCCGTGCAACCGCTACCGATCCAGCCCAGACCGAAGCCCAATGGCACCGCCACCCCGGCGGCAACGACGCCGATATCGAACTGAGGAAACAACGAGGCCGTAATCGACATGGCAAGTGAAGACCCGCCGATCAGCAGCATCGGCGGGTCCCCGCGCGGACACGGTGGTTCGGTCCTGGCAAGCGGCGAGGGTCTGCCCCAGATGCGGCTCGATAATCTCGCGGCGACGCCTGGTCGCACCGCCAATGACTACGGTGCGGTCATCTTCGATATGGACGGCGTGGTCACCGACACCGCCGAAGTCCATGCGGCCGCGTGGAAGTCGCTGTTCGATCAGGTCCTGCCGGAACTCGCCGGCCCGAAGCAGCCACCCTTCGACGCAGCAGTCGACTACCACAAGTGGGTCGACGGGCGAAGCCGCGAGGACGGGGTACGGGCTTTCCTGACATCCCGCGGCATCGAACTGCCCGAGGGCGCCCCGACCGACGACCCCCGCCAGGTGACCGTCGCGGGCCTGGCCGCCCGCAAACAACAACTGTTCGCATCCGCACTGGCACAGGTCGGAGTGCGGGTGTTCCCCGACGCGAAGGACCTGCTGGAACAGCTGCGCTCGGCCGATGTACCCACAGCGCTGGTGACCGCGAGCCGCAACTGCGCCGAAATACTCGACGCGGCGGGCATCGCCGACCTGTTCACCGTCCGCGTCGACGGCACCGACGCGCTGCGCATGAACCTCCCAGGCAAACCCAACCCGGCCATGTTCCTCGAAGCCGCGCGGCGACTGCACGTCCAACCCATCGACGCCGTGGTCATGGAGGACGCGGTAGCTGGCGTCCGTGCCGCGGCGATGGGCGGATTCGGATTGGTCGTCGGAGTGGACCACGCCGGGACCGGTCCGCAACTTACTGGCGCCGGCGCCGATGTCGTGGTCACCGACCTCGCCGACCTGCAACTGCCACCCACCACCGAGATCGGCGAGCGAGACACCCGATGGTGTGGTGGTGCGACCACCGCGGGTGACGGCGGCTGGAATCTGATCTACGACCGGTTCGACCCGGCGCTGGAGGGGACGCGGGAAGCATTGTGCACGTTGGGGAATGGGTATTGGGCCACCCGCGGCGCGGTGCCGGGCAGCGCGGCGGACTCGGTCCACTATCCGGGGACGTATCTGGCCGGGATCTACAACCGCCGCACCACCGAAATCAACGGCGGCACCGTCGAAACCGAGCATCTGGTGAACGCACCGGATTGGGCGTTCCTGACCGTCCGCCCAGCCGACGGCCAACTGCTGTGCCCCGATTCGCCCGAAATGCTCAGTCATCATCAGGATTTGGATCTACGGACCGGCGTGCTCACCCGGGTCAACCGGTACCGCGACGGCGCGGGCCGGACGACGCGCGTCATCTTCCGGCAATTCCAGTCGCTGTCGCATCCACACCTCGCCGCAGTGCAGCTGACCCTCGAAGCGGAGGACTGGGCCGGATCCGTCGCGGTCACATCGGCGATCAACGGACACGTGGCGAACCGCAACGTGGCCGCCGACCGCGCTCTCACGCACGACCATCTGAAGTCGGTCGGATTCCGGCAGCTGGATCCGGACACAGTGCTGTACGAGACGATCACCAATCAATCGGGCATCGCCATAGCCACCGCCGCACGCACACACACCGAAGTCACCGTGTCCGATCGCCAGGCGATTGCTGACAGTGCTTGTCCCGGAACAGAATTCACGATCGAACTCCGTCCCGGCGTGCCCGTGGCTATCGAGAAGATCGCCGCCGTGACGACCTCGCGCGACCGAGGCCTCTCGACCGCAGTGCTGGCGGCCGAGCATTGGATCGGCAGGGCACCCGGTTTCGAGGCCTTGCTCGCCGCGCACATCGAAGCATGGGCGCACCTGTGGGACAGGTTCGGCATCGAGCTCGGCGCCGGTCGCCGTCACCGACTCGCGTTGAACCTGCACATCTTCCACGTCCTGCAAGCCACTGTCACGGTCGGTCCGGACAATGATGTCGGCCTGCCCGCTCGCGGGCTGCACGGCGAAGCCTATCGAGGCCATATTTTCTGGGACGAGCTGTTCGTCTACCCCGTACTGACACTGCGCAGACCCGACCTGACCCGAGCGTTCCTGCGCTACCGCTATCGCAGGCTGCCACAGGCACGCGCAGCGGCAAACGCCGAAGGATTCGCTGGAGCCCTGTTTCCCTGGCAGAGCGGCAGCGACGGGCGCGAAGAGACGCCGGGCCAGCTGTTCAACGTTCGCAATGGCCAATGGATGGCGGACAATTCACGCCGACAACGCCACGTCGGGCTCGCGGTGGCCTACAGCGTGTGGCAGTACTACCAGGCCACCGCAGACCTGCGATTCCTCATGGACTGCGGCGCCGAGATGCTGGTGGAGGTGGCGCGGCTGTTCGCGAGCCTGGCCGTGTACGACCCGGTCGAGGACCGATACGACATCACCGGGGTGATGGGCCCGGACGAGTACCACGACGGCTACCCGGATACGCCGGGCAGCGGTCTGCGCAATAACGCGTACACGAACGTATTGACCGCGTGGGTCCTGGCCCGTGCCCACGAGGCGGTCGCACTGCTCACCGGGCTCGACTGCGACCCGCTGCGAGACCGGCTGCGGATCGGGCCGGACGAACCCGCGCACTGGGATCGGATCAGCAGACGCCTGCGCGTGCCATTCCACGAAGGCGTCATCAGCCAATTCGAAGGATACGAGCAACTGGCCGAATTCGACTGGGACGCTTACCGATCCGAATACGGCGAGATCGGCCGCCTCGACCTGATCCTGCAAGCCGAGGGCGACACTACCAACCGCTACAAGCTCTCCAAACAAGCCGACGTACTCATGCTGTTCTACCTGTTCTCCGCCGACGAACTACGTGAGCTCCTCGATCGTCTCGACTACCCGCTGCCGCCGGAACTCATTCCCCGCACCGTCGAGTACTACCTCGCCCGAACCAGCCACGGCTCCACCCTGAGCCGATTGGCGCACGCCTGGGTCTTGGCGCGCACTAACCGCGCCCTGTCGTGGTCACTGTTCACCGAGGCCCTCGACGCCGACCTCGCCGACACCCAAGGCGGCACCACTCGCGAAGGAGTCCATCTGGGCGCCATGGCAGGCACCGCGGACATGGTCATCCGCTGCTACGGCGGCGTCGAAACCCGCGACGATATCCTCCGGCTGCATCCGGTCCTGCCCGAGGAATTGCCGCGGGCCGAATTCACCCTGAGCTACCGCGGGCAACCGCTTACCGTCACCCTGACCAGCACGAGAGCCGTTCTGCGCCTGCATCCCAGCATGGTCGCTCCCATCCGTGTCAGCGTCGAGGACATCGAGAAAACACTGTCCGCTGGGCAATCGTGGGAAGTGCCGCTGAACTGTGGTACCTCGACGCCCGCACCCTCGGCGCGCCGAGAGGTCTCCGCCGTGGACGAGACAGCGGCTATTCGTCGGTAGGGATGGGGTCCGTCGAGCAGGGTGCGGATAGCTCTGTGTTCCATGGGTTTTGCGGCGTAGTGTTCGGTTGGCTTTCCCTGGGTCCCGAAGCGCGGCTCGCGTCCGTGTGGACGACAGACTCAGGAGCAGTGCATGGTGTATGCCGATCGTTGTGATGCCGGCCGCCGACTCATCGAACGCTTGCCGGCGTTGTCTGGATCCGGTGTGGTCGTCCTTGCGTTGCCGCGTGGCGGGGTTCCGGTCGCTTACCAGGTTGCGGCTGCGCTACGGGTCCCGCTCGATGTTGTGGTGGTACGCAAACTGACCGTCCCGGATCAGCCGTGGCTGGTGTTCGGCGCTGTGGGGGAGGACGGGGTGCGTGTCATCGACGAAGACATGGTCGCCGACGCGGTGGTTTCCGAGCCGGAACGGCTTGCGGTGACCCGCGAGCAAGGAGAACTGTTGCGCCGCAGCGTCGCTCGCTACCGCCGTGATCAGCCGTGCCGGGCGTTGGCCGGCGCCACCGCGGTGATCGTCGATGACGGCCTGGCCACGGGCGCTTCTGCTCATGCGGCTTGCGCGGTTGCCCGCGCGCGGGGCGCGGCCCGGGTGGTGTTCGCCGTACCGGTCGGCTCGTATCAACCGATGCGCGCGCTGGCCACGGTTGCCGACGACATCGTTTGCCTGCACACGCCGCAGCCGTTCGGTTCGATCCGTCCGTGGTATCTGGACTTCGCCGAAGTGACTGACCTCGAGGTCTGCGCTCTGCTCGACTCGGCAGCCGAAAACCAGTCTGTCCCACGTCGGTCAGTTCCATCCGTCACAGGGATCGTTGGTGCTGCAAGGATTTGAAGGAGATAGACCCGGCCGCCGCGGGGATCCAGAACGTCGCCAGCCGATAGGCGAGGACGCCCGCGACCGCTGGTGCACTCGGCACACCGCCGACTATCAGCCCGGTTGCCAGGGCCGCCTCGACGACGCCGAGACCCGATGGAGTTGGGCTGGCCGCGCCGAGGGCGGCCCCGCCCAGAAAGACCGCGGCGACCAAAGCGACCGGGGCGTGACCGCCGAATGCGTGTACCGAAAACCCGAGGGCCGCAATGTAAGCGATATTGGTGCCGATCTGACCGCCGATCAGCATCGCGGCGCGTGACGGCTGGCGCAGGATGCCGGCCATCGTATCGAGGGTGGTGCGTATCTCGGTGAGCCAGGCGGGGCGCCGCAGCATGAGCACGATCCCGACGCCGAGCGCGGTCATCACGGCGACGAAGCCGATCAGCAGTATCCAGCCGGATGGCAGCGCGGCGCCCAGCATCTGCCGGGTCCGGCCCAGCCAGATTCCGGCGCAGGCCAGCTCGATGAGGTGCAGCATGACACCGACCGTCACCGTGAGGGCGACGGTCGCGACGGCGGTGGTCCTGGTGAGCCCGCAGCGTTCCAGATACCGTTCGTTGACGGCGGTGCCGCCGACACCGTATGGCATCAGCAGGTTGGCGAACGACGTTGCCAGCTGCGCGTTCATCGTGCGTCCGAAGGGGAGTGGCCGGAGACTGGCGCCCATTACCGCGAGTGCCGCCGTGGCGTAGGTCATGGCCGACATTGCCAGTGTGCCTGCGAGCCACTGCCATTGCGCATCGCCCAGGGTGTGGATGGTCTGCCCGAGCTGGCCGATCTGTGGCAGCAGTACGTAGGTCGCGACGACAGTTGCGGCGATCCAGCCGAATGTGTGCCAATGGAATCGCACCGGTATGTCCGGGTCGCCGTGATGATGCCCGGGTGATGCGGTCATCGGTTGCCCGGCTTCGTGCCGATCATGAAAGGTCGTCTGGGGCACATCGGGTTTCGCCCGAGTGCTACTCATGGGATCGTTCCAGATCGGTTGTCACGGATGTTCCTCCTCGGTGCCACACCCGATACGAAGAGGAGGTGGTACTACTCAGCCTGCGGCATCGCTACCGGCACGCCACAGGGCCGAAAGTTGCCATCCGGCGGGGCGATGGTCCCGGACCCGGATGACGGGCCGAAGGTCCGGAAGCCGTCAGTCTTCGCGCGGCGGCTGGTCGGGCAGTGGTGCGGACCAGCGCAGCACTGTGCCACGGTCGGCACCGCGTCCGATGTCGAAACTGCCGCCGGACTGCTCGGCGCGTGCGGCCAGGTTCGCGAGTCCGCTGGTGTGGGGGAGGTTTTCGGGGATGCCGGTGCCGTCGTCGCTGATCTCGATGATGACGTCGTCGCGGACCGATAGATTGATCGACACCGTGGTCGCCGAGGCGTGCCGGATGACGTTGCTGACGGCTTCGCGCAGCACTGCCTCGACATCCTCGGACAGCGGCGGCGCGAGTACCGAGACCGGGCCGGCGAGTCGGATCGTGGTGCGCAGGCCGGTGTCGGCGGTCATCTCGGCGATCACCGCATGTAGCTGTTTGCGCAGGGTCGGGGCATCGGCTGCGGTGCTGCTGTGCAGGTCGAAGATCGAGTGCCGGATTTCCTGGACGATGGCCTGGATGTCCTGGATGGTTTCGGTGAGCCGGGTCTTGATCTCGGGGGTGCGGGTTCGTTGCGCTGTGCTCTGCAGCGAGAGCCCGACCGCGAACAGTCGCTGAATGACGTGATCGTGCAGGTCGCGGGCGATCCGGTCGCGATCGGAGAGCACGTCGAGTTCGCGCATGCGTCGCTGGGTGGCGGCCAGTTGCAGGGCGAGCGCGGCCTGGCTGGAGAAGGCAGTGATCATGGCTTGTCCGGCTGCGTCGAGGGGCTGTGCCTCGGTGGGACGCAGGGTGACCAGCACGCCGATGACTGCGTTTTCGGCGCGCAGCGGAAGAATCAGCGCAGGTCCGAATTCGGCGGACCCGTCGAATTGCGGGCGGAACATCAGCTGGTCGCTGGCCACCACCCGGCCTGACATGTACGCCGTGCCGGAATGTGAGTCGGCAATCGGGATACGTTGTCCAGGAAGGTGTTCCGACCCGGTGCCGGCAGCGGCGACGACAACGAGTTCGGTGACCTCGTCATGCGGGATATCGGGATCCTCGGGGAGTGCGAGGAAGGCTGCCGCGGAGTGGGTGAGTGTCAGCGCCCGGTCGGCGATCAGCTCGAGCACCTCGTTCGGTTCGCTGCCGCCCAGCAGTTCGGTGGCCACGTCTTGAGTCGCTTCGAGCCACTGCTGGCGGACGCGGGACTGTTCGTAGAGGCGTGCGTTGGCGATGGCGGTACCCGCGGCTGCGGCGAGGGCCAGCACGATGGCTTCGTCGTCGTCGGTGAATTCTTGGCCGCCTGCTTTCTCGGTGAGGTAGAGGTTGCCGAACACCTCATCGCGCACCTTGACCGGAACACCGAGGAAGGTATTCATCGGCGGGTGATGCTCGGGGAAGCCGACCGAGGCCGGATGGGCTGAAAGATCGGTCAGCCGAATGGGTTTCGGTTCCTCGATGAGCACGCCGAGCACGCCGTGACCGCGCGGCAGGTCGCCGATCATCACGCGGGTTCGGTCGTCGATTCCTTCGTAGACGAATTCGGCGAGCTGCAGACTTTCCTTGTCGGTTTCGCGGACGCCGAGGGCACCGTATCCGGCGTCGACCAGCTCGATCGCGGTGTGCACGATGGTGCGCAGGGTGTTGTCGAGGTCGAGGCCCGCCGTCACGACCAGCATCGCCTCGATCAGCCGGTCCATCTGATCGCGCACACCGACGATCTGGGCGATCCGCTCCTGCACCTCGGCGAGCAGCTCACGCAGTCGCATCTGCGACAACGTTTCGACCACCGGGCTTTGACCAGGTCCAGCCGGGCCGGACCGTTTGCCATCCATATCGGTCATCCTCCCACGTGGAGATGACCACAGCGGTCGGCCGACCACCCGCCTGCACTCCCGCTAGCCGCTAGCGACCTATTCTCTCTGCTGCGGTGCATTGAGCTTCGAGGCGATGACGGCAGCCTGGGTGCGGCGCTCGACGCCGAGCTTGGCCAGCAGGCGGGAAACGTAGTTCTTCACGGTCTTCTCGGCCAGGAACATCCGGGCGGCGATCTGCCGGTTGGTCAATCCCTCGCCGAGTAAATCGAGCAACGTGCGTTCTTGATCGGTCAGGCTGGCCAGCGGACCGGTCTTGGCGCTGGCCTCGTCGCGCAGTTTTGCCATGAGCGCGGCCGCGGCACGGTTGTCGAGGAGTGATCGTCCGGCGCCGACCTCTCGAATGGCGTCGACCAGTTCGAGAGTTCCGATGTCTTTGACCACATAGCCGCTGGCTCCGGCCAGGATCGCGTCGAGCATCGCTTGCTCGTCGGTGAACGAGGTCAGGATCAGGCAGCGTAGCTCGGGATGCTGGTTGAGCAGGTCACGGCACAGTTCGATGCCGTTGCCGTCGGGTAGTCGCACGTCGAGGACGACGACGTCCGGTTTCAATGCGGGGATCCTCGCCATCGCCTGGGATACGTTGCCTGCCTCACCGATTACTTCGAGGTCGGTTTCGGCGTCGATCAGGTCGGCGACCCCGCGTCGCACGATGTGATGGTCGTCCACCAAGAACACGGTGACCATTCGGATGCACCTTCCTGAGCCGTTGATTCAGCCTACGAAGATTTCCTCGTCCGCGGCACGGAGTTCGACTCTCGATTGAGGACCAAAGTCCCTTGACATCTCCGGACCGGTGGCCGTTTGCCAAGCGTGGAAGGCGCGCTCCACGGTGTCGTGCAGCGGCAATTCGGTGTCGAGTGTTGTCGCGGCGCGCCAGGCCGACGCGGCCGCGGACATGTCGGCGGCGATATGCGAGGTTGCCTCGGAGTCGCTGATACCGCGATCGTCGATCCGGCGGTTTGCCACCGGGAGTGGACAGACGCAGTGCAGTTGGATCAGATCAGCGTGTGTGTCGGTAGCAAGCTCCTGGGCGCGTTGTCGTTCGTCCGCATCGATCCAGCTGGCATCGAGGATGACCGAGACGCCGAGCGAGAGCAGCAAGTGTGCGCGAGTCAGCAGCTCGGTATAGATCCGAGTCTTGTTCGCCGCGGAATACGCTCCCACACCGTAGGTTCCGCTGCTCCCATACATCTGTCCGGTCGCGCGTAGCTGCGTGCGCACCTGATCGCTGGAGCACACTACCGCCCCCGTCAAGCCCGAAAGCTCCTTGGCGACAGTAGATTTCCCGGTGCCCGGTAGTCCGCCGACCAGCACCAGACGCACGGCTGCCTCGTCCAGATGCCGTGCGGCGATCGTCAGATGCCGCCGTAGGCGATCGCGGGCGGAACTGTCGCCCTGCGCGAAGCGGATGGCGTCGACCTTGGCGCGAACCAGTGCGCGGTAGGCGATGTAGTGATCGCGCAGCGAGCGTGGCGCGGGATCGGCGGTAATCAGCAGATAGTCCGAGAGCAGCTGATCACCCAGTCCCGAGTAGCCGAGGAACTCCAGATCCATTGCCAGAAAGGCGATATCGTCGAGGCCGTCGACGTAGCGCAGCCGATCGTCGAAGTCCAGGCAGTCCAGCACTCGGAAGCCGTCGGTCAGATCGAAGATGTCCTCGGCCTGTAGATCGCCGTGACCGTCGACGACACGTTCGTCGGCAATCCTGTTCATCAGCAACGGTTCTCGGCCGTCGATGAAGCGCGTCGCGAGCCAGTCGATCCGATCGACCAGGTACGGATCGGCTACCTCGGGCTGATCGGCAAGGCTGCGCAACAGCATTCGCCATCGGCCGCGTAGCGCGTCGGGGGTGCCTTCGGCGTTGACCTCGGGGCCACGGCGGGTCGAGTGATGGAACAGTGCGATCACCTGTACCAGCGCCGAGAGCCTCGATCGGGACAGCTCAGGATCGGCGAGGGTGTTCGACAGCCGCCGATCCTCGGGCATCCGGCGCATGAGCACCACCGGCTCATCCGCCCCACCGGCGGGGTCGGTGAGGTGGGCAACGCCGAGGTACACATCCGGCGCCAGCCGACTGTTCAGCTCGACCTCCCTTGCGCATGCGAGCTCACGGAGCCGCGGTGTGCTGAAGTCGAGAAAGTCGGTGCGGAGGGGCTTTTTCACCTTGTAAGCCCGTTCTCCGCACAGCATCACGAGCCCGGAGTGCGTTTCCCGCAGCTCGGGGGGCGATCCGTATTCGGGCATGGGGCACAGCCTTTCGCAGAATCCGATTCCTGTACTCAGGATCACGCACGGTGGGTTGCTGCGGGACGGCCGAAGGTCATTGATATCGAGGGACTTCGGATCATTTCTGGAAGTCCCTCGACATGGGGCCGTCTTGCTCTGTATCCGGACGTCAGAGAAATGGCAGCGTAGAGGCTGACGACGAAATGGACGGTGGACGGTGATGAACCACGGATGGCCCGACGAGTACACCCTGCGGGCGGCGTTGACGCTCGCGGTGCGGGCACCGTCGGTCCACAACACACAGCCGTGGCGGTTCCGGATCAGCGACCATGACATACACCTGTATCTCGACTCGACGCGGGCACATCAGTCGTCCGGCATCGATCAGCGCGACGCCGTATTGAGTTGTGGCGCAGCGCTACACCATCTGCGAATCGCGCTCGCGGCGGCGGGGTGGTCGGCTGTCGTGCATCGGTTACCGCATCCGGCTGATCCGAACCACCTCGCATCGATCGAGCTGGTGCCACATCGACCGACCATGCTAGAGCACGCGCTGAACAGCATGATCCTGCGCAGACAGACCGATCGGCGCCCCTTCAGTTCGGCGCCGATCCCGCCGGGCTACCTCGGGTTGGTGAGCGAACGCGCGGCGACGCTCGGCGCGAGTATCCGGCAGGCCGTGGACACCACACGGGAGCGTCTGGTCGAGGTGCTGCGCGCGGCGCCGGACCCAGGTGCCGGCTATCGACTGGACCTGGCCGAATGGAGCGGCAGGCCGGTGACGCGGGACGGCGCGCCTGCCCGCAGTGTCCCGCTGTACTCACATCCCGGGGGAGTACCCGGGATGGTCGGCGCGCCGCGGCAGGCTGGACCCGACTTCGCTGAACTACTGGTGCTCGGCACCACGACCGACGACCGGTTGGCGCAGCTGTGCGCGGGCGAGGCGCTCAGTGCGGTACTGCTGACCGCGACCAATGTCGGCTTGGCGACTTGTGTCCTGACCGAGCCACTCGAAATTCCCGAACTGCGCCAACGGATCCGGGTTGGAGTGCTGGACGAACGGGCCTATCCGCAGGCCGTCATCAGGATCGGCTGGGCTTCCGCAGATGTCGCCGCACTGCCGGTCGCGTCGCGTCGCCCGCTCGCCGATGTCTTGGACCCTTTCGAAGCGGCGGCCTGCTGAGCGCACGTCCACGCGGCGCGATGAGGCAGGTCTGTGCCTCATGGGGCTGGACAACGCGGCCCTGGTCTCACCTATCGCGGGGCCGACTACCAGCAGGTAAGCCGCTGCGGGGGCAGCACATAAGCCTTCGTCGCAGGCGGAAAAAATCTATCGTGGCGAATGTAGACAGTCTCCGAGCGGCGGTATACAATCACTGTCGTCGAACAGAGAAGTCCAGAGGCCGGGCAGGTGAACTGCCCGGAACATGAGATCCACCCGCCCCTCCGGCGGGAAGAGAATCCGGTGCAGTCGGCCGGACCGCCGGAGGGGGCGAACACGCAAGGCAAACATCTAACGCGAGGGTTAGCTCGGCAATCCAGGAGGTGGTCACTGAGTAGTCATTTATCGGTTCCGCGTCCCGGCACGTGCCGGATGTGGTGTGCACTATCGGCCTGCACGGCCGGTGAACAGAATTAATATGTATCCCCCTCTTCCGTAAATCCCAGGCCCCGGCGCACACGCGCCGGGGCCTGCCGACGTTGAAACCCGAGAGGTGCTGTGCAGCAACCGAACCCGAACCCCGTCGACGACCCCAGTGCCGCTGACAAACTCGACGACGACTACCCCGCCTACAGCATGGGCCGCGCCGCGGAAATACTCGGCGTCACCCAAGCGTTTCTGCGAGGTCTCGACGCCGCGAAACTACTGACCCCGCAACGCTCCTCCGGCGGGCACCGGCGCTACTCCCGCTACCAACTGCGCATCGCCGGGCGCGTCCGCGAACTCGTCGACGCCGGCAACACCCTCGAAGCAGCGTGCCGCATCGTCATCCTCGAAGACCAACTCGCCGAAGCCCAATGCCTCAACGCCAACCTCCAGCACGCCCTCGGCAACCGCACACCCGCCGATCCCACTGCGGACTGATCGAACCGCTGGCCCTCGTGGCGTGGAACCGCCTCTCCGGCAGTCGGTTCGGCCCGGTCGTATGTGCCTGGGCGCAGGGTCCCTGATGTCGGTGTCTTTGGTCCGTAGCCAGGTGGTTAGCGGAGCGGGCACAGTGGGCAGGACTCACCCGATTGGAGGGTAGAGAGCCCTGGCACGAAGGGAGTTCCGCTGATGGATCCGCCAAATACCCTGAGACGCAATATAAGTCAACGGCTGTATGCGATCAGACGCTGGATGTATCGAGACGGGCGACCGGGCGCAGCGGCGCGAGTATTGAACTGGATCGCACGCGTGCAGTACTCAGCGGGTCTTCTGTCTCCGCACTATGCCGTGACCTTGGAGGTGGCCGGTCGACGTACCGGTCGGGCCGTGATGCTGCCGGTGGTGGCAGTCGAGTACACCGGCAACCGGTATCTGGTGTCGATGCTCGGCCCGGACGTCAACTGGGTCCGCAATGTCCGAGCCGCCGGCGGCCAGGCCGTGCTGCACCGTTGCGGCACCGAAGGCGTGCAACTGGAAGAAGTCGCATCCGAATCCCGTGCCCCCATTTTGCGCCGCTACCTCGCGGTGGCGCCTGGTGCCCGGCCGCACTGCCCGGTCGATCGCCACGCGTCTCTGGACGAATTCGAGAAGATCTCCGACCAGTATCCGGTCTTCCGGATCGACCGCCCCGTCTGACCACACGTTCTGGATGGAGGGCGAGAGCCTGAGTCTCCTCGACACTCTGGCTACATTTGGCTCGAGTGAGCTATGCCGCGGAGCGCGCGTTGGTCATCCGTCCAAAGTGGTTGGCCGACAGGCTTCTCAACGTCCGGTAGCCGATGCCAGGGTGGTGCGGGTTACGTGGACCGATCGGTCGGGGCGTGGCTTATTGCATCATCTGGATGTGTGGGTGCTCGTGTGATGTCGGGCAGACTCGGATGCTTTGGGCGTTGTCGTCGGAGACACAGATCCGGGTTGGCCTGCTCGGGCTGCCTTGTCTAAGACCCCGCGCGAGGTTGGCGGCCTGGTCGTCGTACGGGATCCAGTGGTGGACGTCGAAGTTCCACTCCGTGCCGGGCGAACTGTGCTAGGTCGTTCCCATCCTGCTGGTCGGTCGTTCCGAATATGTCTGTGACATAGGGCTGGCCCGGATAGCTGCTTCTTTGCGATATACGTGCGGAGCGTGGCACATATGAGGTCGGTGGCTGAGGAGTGCGTCAAGAGATCGGATTCGGTCGCCCATCCGCATATGTCGCGGGCGAGAAGCCCTGATGTCATCCGTGAACATCGACTGTAGGAGTGCATTGTCATGAGGGCGCGCGAAGGTGGAATGGCTACCGCCGTTTGGCGGATGGCCGGTCCGATGTTGGCAGGTATGGCAGCGGGCGTGTGCGTGGTCGGCGTGGGTGTGGGAACCGCGAGTGCCCATGCGCTGGAGTACGTGGGTAAGTCCGCACCGCCGCCTCCGGCGGTGCGTCAGGACACTGAGGCTCAACAGGAGGCGTTCACTGCTCGCTATGCGGAAGCCTTGAAGTTCTTCTGTCAAAAAACTCCTCGCAGTGCCGCGTTCTACGCCGAATGGGACGCGGCCGAGCATATTACGCCGTGGGAGTTGAAGCCGGGGAAGGATCCGGTCCGGGAGGCGCGTAATTATGTGGCCGACCAGGGAGGCAAGCTGAATGATTCTTCGCGCGATGCGATCTGCGCCGACAAGAGCAAATATGGAAACGCGATCGTGAAGTTCACCAAGGAGTACTCGACCGGTCTGAAGTCCGAATATCGGAATGACACCGCACTGCGCGACTTGTACGGATCGAAGGCGCAGGCACTCGAAAAGGCTGTGCAGAAGGAGACGAACAGCAAGAAATAGTCCGCTCCTGCCCGGTAGAGCCTCAGGCCCTGTGCAGGTAGGCGAGTTGATGGATCGAGAGGACCGACGATGTCGATCGATTTCACGGCGCTCACCCCGAATATCGGCCTGAACAGGCGCCAAGTCCTTCGGGGCGTGACGGCGCTGGGCACGACACTGCTTGCCACACCTGGACAGCGGCGGGCTCACCCGGCCTTCGAGGCCGTACCTCGAGGTCGGCGTGTGGGCGTGTTCGGCGGCGGGATGGCCGGGTTGTCGGCGGCGCACGAGCTGGTCGAACGTGGCTACGAGGTAGTGGTGTACGAGCCGGTGGCGCTGGGTGGTAAGTCGCGCAGTATCGGCGTGCTGGGTACAGGATCGGGTGGGCGAGCTGATCTTCCCGGTGAGCACGGTTTCCGGTTCTTCCCCGGCTGTTACCAGCACGTGCCCGACACGATGGCGCGAATTCCGTTCCCCGGCAACGTCAATGGCGTGGCAGGCAACCTGGTGCGGGTGCGGGCCGGCACCTGGGGTTTCGACGGTTTGCCGCCGGTGTCGACACCAGCCGAGCCCGAGGGAATCGGTGAGTTGACGCCGGAGACAATCAGGAATGCGATCCTCACCACGTGCACGCTCGTGCCCGAAGTGCCGCCCTCGGAGATGGCATTTTTCGCCGGGCGGCTGATGATGTGGTTCACCATGTCGACCGAACGGCGCCTCGGTCAGTGGGAATACCTGTCGTGGCTCGATGCTGTCCAAGCGAACGGCAAATCAGCGGCTTACCGCAACTATCTGGCTCGGGCTGCCACCCGCATCACCGTCGCGGCCAAGCCCGAGACCAGTTCCGCGCGCACTATTCTCACGATAGGCGAGGCCATCATTCTGACCGCTACAGGTCTGGTGCCCCAATATCAGGGTGGGGTGGATCGGGTGCTGAATGCCCCGACCAACGAGGCATGGATAGAGCCGTGGGTGACATATCTGCGGTCCTGCGGTGTGCGGTTCGTACCAGGCGCGGGTTTGACTCGATTGCGGTTACAAAACGGGCAGATCACCGGCGCGATCGCGGGAGACCGCTGGGTGGACACCGACTGGTATGTGTGCGCGATGCCGGCCGAGCGGGTTGCCGATGTACTCGACGACGCCGTTCTCGAGGCGGACCCACGGCTGGCAGGAATCGGTGAACTGGTGGTGGACTGGATGACTGGAGTGCAGTTCTATCTCCGACGGCCCATCCCCGTCCCGGCGGGGCATCTGGCGGCATTGGGCACTCCGTGGGCTCTGACAGCCCTGTGCCAGGCGCCGATGTGGCGCGGGGATTTCGCTGCTCGCTACGGAGACGGGACTGTGGCGGAGTGCCTGTCGGTGGACGTCTCCGACTGGGACACACCGGGGATAATCTTCGGCAAGCCCGCCAAAGCGTGCACCAGAGATGAAGTGGCACAGGAAGTCTGGGCACAGTTGAAACGGTGGTTCAACACCGGCACCGACTGGCTACACGACGACAACATCGTGTCCTGGCACATCGACCCAGGTATCCACTTCGACCCCGAAGCATCCAGAAACGACACACCCCTGCTGGTCAACACCATCGGATCCTGGGACCACCGCCCCGAAGCCGCCTGCGCCATCCCCAACTTGTTCTTCTGCGGCGATTACATACGCACCAATATCAACTTGGCAACCATGGAGGGCGCGATCGAAGCAGGCCGCCGCGCCGCCAACGCGATCCTCGACGCCGCGGGCGACACAGCGGCGCGAGCCGCGATCTTCCAGCTCTACGCCCCGCCGATGCTCGAGCCCCTCAAACGCATAGACGCCGAACGTTACCGCGCCGGACTCCCCCACCTATGGGACACCTAGGCCCAAGCAGT
The DNA here is from genome assembly GCF_050955855.1 of Nocardia sp. CA-128927. Taxonomy (NCBI): domain Bacteria; kingdom Bacillati; phylum Actinomycetota; class Actinomycetes; order Mycobacteriales; family Nocardiaceae; genus Nocardia; species Nocardia sp. CA-128927. The sequence continues at coordinate 4,727,943 of NZ_CP192087.1, forward strand.
CGCCGTGCCCCACCTTCGTGATCGTCTTGCCTGAGCCTGAATCCACTTCGGTAGATCCAGGTTCAGGCTTCGCAACCCAGATCAACGCAGCTGGCAGGGCATCTCGGCGCCTCTGCGACAGTCTCCCAACACTTTTACTTGGTGGATCCGGGGCTCAGCCGATTCCCACCGAGAAAGGAAGGTTTAGTTTGACCGACCGCTTTCCTTCGGCCAGGACCGTCAGGGTAGAGGAGAAAACATCGAACCCCGGGAAAACACATGGGGGCGGGCCGCAAATCGCCTTTCCGTCGGGGCCGTTCACTATGTTCTGGTCGTGCAGATAGGTCACCGTGACAACGGCCGGTCTCCCTTTGCCGATAGTAGGCGACCCGTCTAAATCGGAGCATATAAATGTGGCATGGCCATGCGTCTGAGTCCTTCGACAGGTGGCAGTGTAAATGTTTCCGTTTTGCCACACATTCAATGTGGCAAGATAGACCGAGGATTCGCGGAAGGGCAGCAAGGACCGGTACACCTCCGTCTTGGGCAGGGTATAGGTGACGACGGGCCGGTTGTCGCTATTGTGTTCGCCCCACCGTGAGTCCAGAAGCAAGGTTTGGGTCGTGAGGTTTGTATTGCGGGCGAACACGACATCGGCGGACTTGCCCGCGAAGGGCCTGGCCTCGTATTTTATGTCGGCACCGGACTGGAGCAGTTCCCCGGGTGTGGCGGGCGGGTCCTGGACCCAGTCCCGGGGCGTGGCTTCTGCTTGGAAAAAACCCCACAGCAACCGACCGAGCTGGTAAACCGCGAGTGCGGCGCCGATGACAGCGGCGGCGGGGGGAAATACCAGCCCGATCGCGGTAGCGGTAAGGCTCACTACCGCACAAATCCCGTCATGCACATTCCCGCTAGCGATCGAATCGGCAACGGTGTACAAATCGCCGACCACGGGCACGAAGCCCAGAGCGACACCGACCGCCGCGCGGGCGATGGTTTCGACATTGCCGGTGGTCAACTCGCCCGCCGTGGCCAGGCTGTTCTTGACGTGCCCGGCGTATTCGCCGATTCGGCCGAGCTGCTCGGTCTGTTCAGTGAGCCGCTTGACCGCGGCGGCGTTCTTGACCTTACCGACCCGTGAACCGGCAGCCTTCAACAGATTAGTGATCGCCGAAGCTTTGACCGCGATATCCTGGGCGCTCGCCTCAGCCGAAAACGGCCCAAGTATGCCGGGCGCGGCGACTTCCGACGCCACCTTCTTCGCCTCGGGATCGGCAAGCAGAGCCGCATTCAATGCTTCGATATCAGTATTGGTATCAGGCAGAATATTCGCGACGTCCGCGGCCGACATCTTGGCCTCCGGACCACCACGCACGATGCTGGACTCCTCGAACACCGTGGTCAGCAATTTTGGATCGGCCGTGACACCCGGCCACACCTTGTCCACGGTCAACGGCGAACTCGGCGAAGGCCACGGCGCAGGCGCCGGTGCCGCCGGAGCGGACGGCGCCTCGAGCGACAGCCCCGCAACCGCCAACCCGAACGCCACAACGACACCGATTCCCGCGCGATACCACCGTGATCGCAGCGATAATAGACACATACCTGACACAATCAACCCCTTCACATAGATAGTCGGCCCTGGAGACATCCGTCTTCCTGCGTCGAAATCAAACACAACAACAGTTGCCACACACATTTCACAAACTCGGCAGATGAGGCCAGAGTTGTCCAGCGCAGCCGAAAGCGTTCGAAAGCAGCCGAGAATTATGTTCGGGCAAGCAGTATCACGGCTGTTCGAGCTTTCACGGCAGTGTTGAAGCCGTTCCCGTGCGACGCTCTTTCCTCGGTTACGGTGGCGATATTCGAATCGAGAATCGAGAATCGAGGTGCGAGGAGACGTGACCGCGTTTCAAGTCAGCTTTGTCGAATCCGGTTTCCCCGACTCTGTCGCGTCGTGGCCTGCACAAAGCAGGAAGCATGCCATACAACTACACCGAGAGCAGCGGTAGACACACCAAACGGACACTGAACCATATTCTCCTTCGCGTTCTCCTCCGGCCTTCTTGCCTTCCTCGTTCCGGACTGGCCAGGCCCAGCACCGCGCCGACAGCACAACGCCACTGCGCATGCGGCAGGTGCCCTGGGCTCGAACACTCGGCAACGACCAGCCGTTTGCTCCCTACGGTCTCCGAACATCCCGACAGAGAACTCTTTGTGCATTCGAAGCCGCACGCCCGACGGATGGGTTCGAAAGAAACGAAATCCGGCTCGCCCAGATTGTCCGCGATATGCCGTTCCGGGCCGACATCAGCGACTCGCGGGTCAATCGCGCCACCGCGTTCCGCGCGAAGCTGCGGCAAACCAGCCTGGCCAGCTCGGACCTCGATCAGGCGAGCTTCGCCGAAACCGATGTACGCGCGGCGGTGTTCGAGCGCACCGTCGAGACGGGCCAGAACATCGCGACGTTCGCGATCAACGATTCCGAACCGGTTGCTGAGAACCTGTCCAGGTGTGACGGTCTGGGGCGCGGACTTCGGTGGCGCCCGCGTCCGTCGGGGAATCTGGTTCCGGGGGTCGGCGCATCGCCCGCCGGGTCCGCAGGAACCGTGTCAGTTCGTGGCGCAGATCGTCGCGGGCCTGGATGAACAACGACCGATAGATGGTCTCATGCGACACATAACCCATACTGGCCTGCGGATTTCGGTGCAGCCACCCCGCGATCTGCTGCGGTGACCACCGCCTGGCCAACAACCCAGAGACCACCTCGACCAGGCGCCGATCCTGCGACAGTTTCGTCGGTTTCGGTCGCCACAACGTTTGAGCAGTTCACGCACCGTCGAGGGATACCTGCGCATCTCCCGGGCAAGCACCTGTTGCGCTGACCTATTGAGACCACCCCGCCGCGCGGGCGTTCGCTAACGGTTGGGTAGGCCGTGCAGCGAGGCGCCCAAGTGGGTCCTTTTCCGCACAACCTCCCGCCGAACCCGGCGTGCCAGCTTTCCCGGCACCGGGCTCTCCAGTGACCTATACCGCGATGTCACGGGGACACCCAAAACCGTTTCGGCTCTCTGCATTTCGCATACCTCACGATTCCTGGTGTCCGGTCACCTGTTCCCCTTCGCCCTGTGGACGGCTTTCCCGTCCTCCCTGGTGGGGCGTGACTCCCACGACTACTACGAGAACTCCGTCGCCATAGGACTCGTGTCCCGTAGGCGATCCCACGTTCGTCATCGTCATACGTCTCTAGCACGACTTAGTACTGCAACGGCACCTATGTGAGTGAGTGCTGGTAGATCTGGTGTGTGGTGTTGGATCGTGTTGTGGCCGAGTTGGATTCGTTGATGTCACGGATTGCGGGCAGGTTCGCCCGGTCCGAGCCGCGGGAGCGGGCGCGGGAGTATGTGTCGGGGCTGTTGGCGGGTTTGGAACGCAAGAACGGGTGGACGCTCGCTGAACGTGCTGGTGAGGGCAGTCCGGACGGGATGCAGCGGCTGCTGCGCAAGGCTGATTGGGACGTCGATGCGGTGCGTGATGATGTGCGTGACTATGTGGTCGAACATCTGGGTGATCCCGAGGCTGTGCTGGTCGGTGACGAGACCGGATTCCTGAAGAAGGGCGTGAAATCTGCTGGGGTGCAACGCCAGTACTCCGGCACTGCCGGTCGCACGGAGAATTGCCAGATCGGGGTGTTCCTGGCCTACGCCTCGCGCCACGGGCATGCCTTGATCGATCGTGAACTCTATGTTCCCGAGTCGTGGACCTCGGATCGAGACCGCTGCCGCGACGCCGGGATCCCCGACGAGGTCGAGTTCGCGACCAAAGCGCGGCAGATGATCGCCATGCTGCAACGGGCGCTGGCCGCGGCAGTGCCGTTCGCGTGGTTCACCGCCGACGAGGTCTACGGACAGGCGCCCTACCTGCGGGACTGGCTCGAGGACCAGGACGTGTCCTATGTGCTGGCCACCCGCTGTGACCACCAGCTGAGCACCCGCGCCGAGCGCACCGCACGCGCCGACGAACTGATCGCCGACCTCGCCGCAAGCAAGTGGCAGCGGCTCTCGGTCGGAGCCGGCGCGCACGGACCCCGCGAATACGACTGGGCACGCCGCCCGATCGAGGGGACCTGGGCCCGCGGGCGCGGGCACTGGCTGCTGGCACGACGCGCGTTGAGTCCCAACAGCAACGGCGTCTACGAGATCGCCTACTACATCTGCTACGGCCCGCACCGATCCCGCCTGGTCGACCTGGCCTGGGTCGCCGGGTCACGCTGGCATGTGGAGGAGGCGTTTCAGCAAGCCAAGGGCGAAGCCGGGCTCGATCACTACCAGGTCCGCAGCTGGCGGGCCTGGTACGCCCACATCACCCTCTCGATGCTCGCACTCGCCTGGCTGGCAGCGTCGAAAACCCTTGCCGCAAAAGGGGAACCAGCGAACTCGAGCAAGACATGATCGCGCTCACGCTACCGGAAATCCGCCGCCTGCTCATCGCGTTCGTGCTCACCCCACACCATGTCGCCGATCACATCTGGGCCTGGTCGAGCTGGCGGCGACGCCGCCAGCACCAAGCCCGGTTATCGCACTACCGGCGGCGCGGCCACCCACTCACCTGAGTGCCGTTGCAGTATTAGGCGGCCCACTCATCTCCTTGAATGTCCTCACTGGACATCGCTCCGTATCCGGAAGGCGAGCCGGCCAGCGGACGAGACCGGCCCGGGACACGGCGTCGGTCATCAAGCATCTTCTTCCGACGGGCGGGCATTTGCACCTTCTGGAGATTGGGCTTCAGGCAATCCAGCTTTCGCCATATCGCGCGGGTCCCCCGACGCACCGCCCCGATGCTTGGGCACGACCGTCGGTTTCCTGACATGCTCTTGTCCCCGTTAGCCTTTCGGCCTTGGGTAAGTCAGCGGACCCACAGACCTCCTTCCAGTCCGTCCCGGCTACGCCAGGGATATGACGATGCGCATCGTGGCGCACTCCGCCTCTGCCGATGTGCGCGCACCTGCTCACTGAGGCGGACGCGGGTCCTGGTCCGACAGTTGCGTGTTGGCGTGTTGGTTCGACACTCCATCCGGAATGTTCGCTGGTCCGAATACATGGAAGTACGGTGAAACGGACTGGCTGTCGGAGAACGTTCAGGCCGCACCACGGCCAGGCTGACCCCAACGTCGCGGGCGATCTCGCGCAGGAACTGGCCTTCGGCGAGCGCGAGCGCCAGGTCCAGGATGAAGCCGCGTTCGGTGTGCTCGCCCCGCGCCCACGCCGCGTAGGCGAGGGGTCGTACCATCCGGAAGCTGCTCGATTCCGAATCACCAGCGTTTGTTCCAGCTCGGCAGGGTTCGAACCAACGATCGGAGTCACCCAATCAGGAACACCTGCATCACGACCTACAAAAAACACATCTACCCGGTCGCGTGCGACGGGGCAGACCTCTGGACGTCCTGACAACCGGGCTGGGTCACCGGCCGCGCACAAACTGGTATCCACAACTGCGGTGGACTACAGGCTGCTCGGCGGTGCGTATAGGTCCAGGCGTGAAATTTTTCCGGTGGAAGCTACACGGCGTCAGTAGTCCGGGTCGGTGAGCAGCCGGACCGTGAACAGGACGCCGGATCGTCTGTTGGACACCGGACCGGTCGGACCGAATCGCCAGGACTGCCGCACCGGGCCGGTGTTCAACAAACGTGTCGAAAACGGTTGATGTTCAACAAGTCCGGCCTGATTTGCTTGGACAGTCGCGCAACTGTCATCTGGATTGCTCGACTGTCCGGACATCCGGTAATGGCGACCCGCGCGTTGGTCATTCGTCCAAAAAGGTTGGCTGGCGGCACTTCCCAAAGAGCAATACGGCCGAATTGCGTGCGTTGTGGCATGCAGATGCTCGGAGCCGCCGGGGTCAGGATCGCGCCGGAGTCGACAGCGTCAGGTCGATCGATGCTGGGTTGCGTATGTGGGCCGGGTAGACCTCGAGTACTTCGGACAGGGGTCGCCGCGGTGTCGGGTCGGCGCCGGTTTCCGCCGGCGCGGTGCCGATCCGGATCACGACCTGCGGAACGCCCGGTTGGGTGATCAGGTCGGCGATTTCTGCTCTGGTAGTTGTGAGTTCGGTGATGTGGGTGAGGATGCCGGTGGTCAAGCCGCGCGCGGTGCACTCGAGTAGTAGTTCGGACATCGCTTCGCCGGTGTGCAGCCATTGTCCGGGGGAGTCGCCGATGGTGCTGAGTACGACCAAGCGTGAGTGGTCATCGAGGTCAGGTCGCCGTGTCGAATACGGCGCGGATGGAAAGGTTCGCCCGACATCGACCCGGGCGGCCTCGGCATCCGAGACCAAGGCGGACACCGGAACACCTGCGTGTGGACCCGAATGGCCACTCCACCAATACAATTCATCCTGATATGCGTTGTCGTGGCGACGCAGCGCGGTCACTTGGCGGGTGGCGTCGGCCAGTCGGGGGCGGTCGTCGTCGGTGATCTCGTCGACCGTCACATGATGTGGTCGCGCCAGTTCGCGCACCGTGTCCAGAACGCCGGACCAGTCGTCGGGCGCTGCCATCGGCAGTCGGTCGGTGTGCCGCAGCGGGATAGCGCGGACCCGGGCGGCTGTCCTGTTCAGCGGTCCGCACCACGGCCGGAACTCGAATACGGCCAGCAGTTCCGGTCGGCGGGGATCGGGCATCCGGGTGACGTAAGCGAACCAGCCCATCGAAACGAACGCCTGGCGTGCGTGGTCCAGTGCCGCACCGCAGCTGACTATGAGCTGGCGGCTCTGCGGATCGGCGGCGGGGAGCCGCCGATCGGTGTCGCTGTACAGGAACAGCCAGGTGCTGTCGAAGACCCATCGCCAGGGTTGGGTGTTGTGTACCGATGGCGCGCGGCAGGCCACCGTAAGCGCCGCCCGCACAGTCGGGAGGTCGGGTGTACCTGAATCGTTCTCCGCATCCATATCTCGAGTGTCGACCAACAGCATCCGTTGTCGGGATGGCCTTTACGCACCGAATCCGGGGCCTATCGTCACCGATTCCGGCGTTCTGATCCGCGTTCACCGCGGCAGGGACTTTGTCGGGTAGTCGGTCCCTGCCTCCAGGGACCTTCGGCCCTGCCCGGTCGGTGCGCCCGGTGGTGACATAGGGACCGCTGAAATGCCGGACTAGCGGGAAGTGGGCCCATCCATGACAGTGTCCGAACTGAGGTCGACCACGTCGCACACCACGCCGGTACTGGTCTCGCCCCGTGGCGCGGTGACCGAAGGACAGCTCACCCAGGCGATCCGCACCATCGGGCGAGTTGTGCGGCGGCACCATATCGATGACGTCGCGCGGGTGCGCCTCAGCGCGGCACCGTGCGCCGACGGGCCGATGCTGGTGGAGGTAACCGTCGCTTTCGGGGGTGTGCCGGTCCGGGCGCAAGCGGTGGGACCCGGCGGGTTTGCGACAACCTTCGCCGCCGAGCGGCTGGATCGGATCCTCGCCGGTGTCACCGCGGGCGAGGTGCGGCCGCGATGGCCGGATCCGCGGCGACCGCAGCTGGCATTGCCCGGCGAGCCTCGTCCGATCGTGCGCCGCAAGCGCTGCGCCTTGCTGAACGCGACGGTGGCCGAGGCGATCGCGGTGCTGGAATCGATGGACTACGACGCCCATCTGTTCATCGACGCCGAGACCGGGTTGGACGCCGTGGTCTATCGTGCGGGTCCGCGGGGTGCGCGCCTTGCCAGGCAGCACCGGCTAGGTCTGCCTACCGCTGGAGAGTCGTTGGCGCTCACCGTCAATCCGCTGCCGACGCCATATCTGAGCGAGGGTGAAGCCGTAGATCGGTTGTGCCGCTATGGCTTGCCGTTCCTGTTCTATGCCGATCCGCGAGATCGCCGTGGGCGGCTGCTCTATCGCCGTTACGACGGCGACCTCGCTGTGGTCGCACCCGCCGAATCCACCGAGAAAGAAAGGTAGGCACCTAGATTGCCGCGTGACCTGATTCAACGCGAAATCCTGACCGAGCTGGAGCCGATCGCCGAAGACTGTGTGCACCAGCATCTTTCGATGACGAAGGACTGGCACCCGCACGACTACATTCCGTGGGAGGAGGGCCGTAATTTCGCCATGCTCGGCGGAATCGACTGGGACGCAGAGCAGTCCAGGCTCAGTGAGGTGGCCAAGGCGGCCATGATCACGAATCTGCTCACCGAGGACAACCTGCCCTCCTACCACCGGGAGATCGCTGAGAACTTCTCTCGCGACGGCGCGTGGGGGACCTGGGTCGGCCGCTGGACGGCGGAGGAAATGCGGCACAGCACCGTCATCCGGGACTACCTCGTGGTGACCCGGGGCGTGGACCCGATCGCGCTCGAGGAAGCGCGAATGATCCACATGACCAACGGTTTTTCCTCCGGCGCGACCGCTGCCGAGGTGGACAGCGGCGCGGGCTTCCTACATTCGGTGGCCTATGTGAGCTTCCAGGAATTGGCCACCCGGGTCACCCACCGCAACACCAGCCGGGTGTGCCAGGACCCGATCGCGGACAAGATGTTGCAGCGCATCGCCGCCGACGAGAACCTGCACATGATCTTCTACCGCACGGTCTGCGGCGCGGCGCTCGATCTCGTGCCCGATCAGGCGATCGAGGCCATCGACGCCATCGTGCGCAACTTCCAGATGCCCGGCGCGGGCATGCCGAACTTCCGCCGCCACGGCGTCCTGATGGCCAAACACGGCGTTTATGACCTCCGTCAACACCTGGAGGAGGTTTTGGCGCCGGTGTTGCGGCAGTGGAACATCCTCGGCCGCAAAGATTTCACCGCTCGCGGTGAGCGGGTTCGGGAGCGGCTCGCGGCTTATCTCGATGACCTCGAACGGGTGCGGATTCCCAAGTTCGAGGAGCAGCGTGACCGTTCGCTGGGTCGGGAGCGAGCCCGGGCCTTACCTATTCGAAGGTGAGGATGTCGGTGACCGGACGGCGCGGCGAGGTCGGCGGTACTTCTCCGTCCGGCGCCGAGCCGATCCGGATCACGACCTGCGGTACCACCGGATCGGCCAGCAGGCTCGAGATGGTCTTGCGGACGGTGGGCAGCTCGGTGATGTGGGTCAGTGCGCAGCTGGCCTGGCCGGCCACGGTGCACTCCAGCAGCACCGCCGACAGCGCTTCACCGGTGTTCAGCCACGCGAGCATCGAGTCGTCCGCGGAACTGAGGACGATCAGTTGTGCCTGGTCCTCGACTTCGCCGCGGCGTGCCGAATGCGGCGCGGACGGGAAGGCGCGACCTACCGGGACCCGGGCGGATTCCGCATCCGAGACGAGCGCGCTGCGCGGCACCCCCTCGGTCACGTGGGAATGGCCTGTCCACCAATGTAATTCGGTCTGGTACTCCATGTCGTAGCGGCGCAGCGCGGTCGCGTACTGCGAAGCGATGGCCAGCCGCGATCGCGCATCCGCGTCGAGGACATCGAGTTCGATATCGTGCGGGTTCGCCAGCATCCGTGCGGCGTGCACAAGCTCGTTCCAGTTCCGCGGCGGGAGCATCGGCAGCCGGTCGGTGCGGCGCAGTTCGATCGCGCGGGCGCGGGCATGCACGCCGATCGGCGCATCCGGCCACGGGCGGAACTCGATGGCCGCCAGATGATCGGGCTGCTCCGGATCGGGCAACCGCACGGTGTCGGTGTGCCAGCCCCGTTCGGCAAGCGCGGTGCGCAGATGATGCAGCACCGCACCGCAGCTGATAACCAGCTTCCGGCCGTGCGGATCGGCCGACGCGAGGAGCCGTTCGTTGTCGCGATACAGGTGCAGGCGCGTGCCGTCGAAAACCCAGCGCCACGGCTGCGTATTGTGCACCGACGGCGCCCGCCCGGCCAGCCGCACAGCCGCCGTAATCGTCGGTCGATCCGGTACGAAGGTTTCGAGAAGAACATCGCTTTCGGTCATACATCGAGTGTCCGTCGACCCGGCAGGCGGCAGATACGGGACTTGAGCCCGATCCGGAGGGTCCAAAGTCACTGCGTAGAGGCAGGGGGTCGTAGGATGCGGACCAAGAAGGCTCCCGTCACGGCGGCCATGACCGCGGCCATCAGCAGCCCGCCGCCGATGCCGATCACCGCGACCAGCGGGATGGATTGCCCCGACTGCCACAGGGGCGTGGTGAAGGCAATGAACACCAGCAGACCCGCCAGCCAGGCCAGGGCGGTCACCCAAATCCATTGGCCCGCACGGCGTAACCGGTGACGTAGCACCAGCCACTGGGTGACGCCGATGGACAGCAGGATTACGGTCCCGCCCACGATCGCGGCGAGGACGACCACGGTGGGCGGCCATGTGCTGAAACTGTCGCCGGCCAGCACCGGGATCGCACCTATCGACCAAGCCGCCAAGGCGCCGATCATCGTTGCGAGAATCCAATCACCGGAACGCAATCCGGGCACCACAGAGCGCAGCACCCGCGCTTGGAACCAACCCAAGATCGTGCCCTCGACCGCACCGGCGGCAAGCAGCGCAACCGCGGCAGCGGCCGGTGTGGCGTCCCGCAGGAACGCTCCTGCCATCGCCGGTGCCGCGAAGCCCAAGAATTCACCGAGGGTGACGTTGATGAACCAGCGGCGCCACAATCCCTGATACGGCGCGCCGATGCCTGGTACCTCGTATCGAGTCGTGGTCGTCATGGATCAATCGTCGCCACCGAACGCGCCGGTCGGCAGGACCGAAAGCCACCAACCGCGGTAGCCGATGGCCCTTTGCCTCAGTGCGCGATCTTTCGGCGAGCGGAGGCGGATGGTCACCGGCCACCATTACCGATGCGTTCGGCTCAGGCGCTCGAGCCTCGTCGCGAGTGCGTCGGTGAGCCGGTCCTGGTCGGTGACGATGTCCGGGTCGGCGATCACGGTGACGGCGAGGGTTTCTGCGTAGGACAGCACGGCGAAGGTCACACCGACGTTGCCCGGGGTCGCCACCAACGGGATGAGCCCAGCCACCCGGTACCCGGCCAGATGCAGGGCCGTGGCGGGTCCACGCAGGTTCGTCTCGAAGGTGTGCACGAGGCGTTGATGCTCGATGAACACCTCGAACAGGCCGGTCCGATGCAGCAGCCGAAACACACCACCCAACGGCGCCGCTGACGAAGCCCGCACGGTCGATCTGCTCAGCGCCTTCGACACGGCGACGATATCGATGAGTCGCGTCGCGTCGTCGTCTATCGCGGGAATCGAGATCGGCCGGACGCCGGTGTTGTTGCCCAGTTTGCTCGGATCCGCGCCGTAGCGGCCGGAGATCGGCACCGATATCACCAGTTGACGCGGCCGCTCGCCGCGGGCCTGCAGAATATCCAGCACTGCACCGGTGATCGCGGCGAGCACCACGTCGTTGACGGTGCCGTCCGCGTGGTGTGCGGTCGCGACGACGTCGGCCAGCTCGACCACGACCCGGGTGGCACGGCGGCGAGACGAAGTCGGCCGGTTCAAGGAGGTTCGTTCGATCGGACGCAAGCTGGTCGAGCTGAATCCGAGTTCGCGCAGGCCCGCGAACCCCCGCCGAATATCGACCGGCATGGCGCGAATCGTGTGCAGCCGCGCGCGGGCCGCGTCGGAGGCCATCGCCCACCTACTCGGTGGTGACTGGGGGAAACCTCGGACCGGCTGCACGGACCCCTCGTCGGCCAGTGCCGCTAGCACGGCCAAACCGCCGAGACCGTCAGTGAGTACGTGGTGCACGATGACGATCAAGGCGCAATGCTCCGGCGAGATGACCAGGCCTGCCCGCCACAACGGTCGATCCGGTGGCAGAGGCTGGCACAACATGTCCGTGGCGATGCGGAAGAGCTCTGGTTCCGCCGCCGATCCCGGGTGGGCGAGCACTTCCAGGTGGTCGTTGAGCACGAATCCTGGGTCGTCGACCCAAATGGGCCGTCCACAGCCGAAAGGAGTGCGCCGCAACGTTTGCCGGAGTCGAGGTATCCGAGGGATCCGGTCGGCGAGCAGTGACCGGATGCGCTCGGGAGTCGGCGTGGCCGCACTGTCGAAGAGCAGGATCGCGCCGAGGTTCATCGGTATCGAAGCGTGGTCGGCGACCAGCACGGTGAGGTCCATCGGTCCCGCGCGCTCGATCAGGTCCGGACGCGAACGAATGGGCGGACCTGGCGTGACAGGAACATGTACTCGTGTCACTGAGAACCTCCGTTGATTACGTTGTTGACGATCCAGTTCGACGGTGCCGACGCCGCGCATCGAATTCGGGGCGGCTCAAATGCCTGCGATGTCTCGGCGGTCGAAGATCGGCAAAGCGGCCAGCACACAGCAGATTCCGCCCAGCGCGAGCCACAGATAAGGGAGGGGGAGTCCGGCGCCCATCGGCCCGCCGCCGACGGCTTGATGGAACGGTGACCATGGCCCCCACGGGGTGATCGCTGTGACCAGCTGGCTGGCCACATACAGCACATACGCTGCGACCGCGAGAACCGAGGACACACCGATCGCCAGCACGCGCTTGCCGGTGGCCGCACCGATCGCGGCGGCGATCAAACCGAACTCCATTCCCAGCAGCGTCATCGACAACGCGCCGGAGGCAATGGCGGCGATCGGTATGCCGAGTCCGAAGATCGCCGAGCACACCACGATTGATCCGAACAGTGCGAGTCCGAGCACGACAACCGAGGTGATGACCACGGCAGCCTGCTCCAGCGCCAGCCGGATCGGTGAAATACCGTTCACGAGGAGAACTTCCAGGGTGCCGCGCTCCTCCTCGCCGGCGATGCCGCGGGCGCCCCGGCTGATAGCAAACACGAGAAACAGGATCGGCAGCAGCATGGTGAACAGCTCGGCGTTCAAGAACCCTGTGCCCGTGCTGAATTGGTCTAGATTGAACAGTTTTTGCATGGCTTCGGGGTAGTTCTTCAGGAAGCTCTGCATGCCGGCCATGTCCGAGAACGTCGGCCAGATGGCGGATTCGAGCAGGACGAGCAGGATGACGCCGATGCTCCAGCCGACGAGTCCTCGGCGCTGATCGCGCAGTGATTTCGTATACACGTTGCGCAGCATGGCGTTTCAGTCCTGACCGTAATAGTTGAGGAAGATCTCTTCGAGGTCAGGTTCGTGACTGATGATGTCGGTGACCTCGAACGGCGCCACGACCCGTAACAGTTCGGCCGTCGAGCCTTCGAGTTCGATATGCACCGCTTTGGCGTTGCGGTGCACCGACCGCACGCCGTCGAGCTGGCGCAGCCGATCCAGAGCCGGTGCCGCACCGGTGAATACGAGATCGATGTGGCGCAGCGGCCGGGCGGTGAGCTCACCGATGGAGCGCACCTCGACCAGTCGGCCTTGGCGCAGGATGCCGACCATATCGGCCACCTCCTGCACCTCCGAGAGCACGTGCGAGGACAGGAACACGGTGCTGCCAGCGGCCTTCGCCTCGTGAACCAGGGTGTGGAATTCGCGCTGTACCAAGGGATCCAGGCCGGAGGTCGGTTCGTCGAGGACGAGCAGGTCGGGTTCGGACATGAACGCCTGCACGAGGCCGACCTTCTGCCTGTTGCCGTGGGACATCGCGCCGATGCGCACGGTGGGGTCGAGTCCTAGCCGCTCGGTCAACAGGCGGCGGACCTTGTCATCGACGCCGCCGCGCAGGTGTGCGAGGTAGCTCAGATACTGATTGGCGGTGAGGTCGGAGTATCCGACGAATTCGCCTGGGAGATAACCGATATGGCGTTGAGACTCGGATCGTGCGCGCACCGTGTCCGCCCCGCCGATCGCCGCGGTGCCGCGGGTGGGTCGCATCAGGCCGACCAGTAGTCGGATGGTGGTGGTCTTTCCCGCGCCGTTGGGTCCCAGGTAGCCGAAGACGACTCCGGCTGGGACTTCGAGATCCACGTCTACCAGGGCGGGCTTGCGCCCGTAGAGCTTGGTCAATCCTTTGGTGCTGATAATCGCTGGCATCCGAGTGTCTCTCTCACGACTGGTTGTTGATTGAGCCTGTTCCGGCTACGTCAGTCGGACTAGGTGCGTGCGGTCCTGATCGGGTGGGCCGAAGTTGTTCGCCACGGTGCTGCCGCGTTCGGCTCGCTGTTTGATGCCGATCAGCATCTTGCGCTCCATGAGCCAGCTTCCCGGTTCCATGACGAATCGGTTGAACAGCCTGCTGGGCAGACCGGATTCGGGCAGGGCGATTCGGTTGCGGCTCACCAGCCGGGTGCCCTCGGCACTCGGATAGAGCCCGAACGCCCACGCCCAGTGTCCATCGGTGGACGCGAACACCAGGGTTTGTTCGGGTTCGAGAGTGACGACACGAAGGCGCTGTCCGCCTTTGCCGAGGGCGAAAGTGTCGCCGACAGAGAGGTTTTGGAACTGTGGAAGGATCTTGTCGGTGCTGTGCATGTTCAGCCCGAGTAGATTCTCGATCCAGTCGTAGGTGTAGGCGCCGCCTCTGCCGGGGCCGAGTTGGACCAGCCATGGCCAGATCGCCGCCGGGTTAGCGGCGATGGTGATCGCCCTGGTCGTAATGATGTCGGGGGCCGTCGGCAACTCGTCACCCGGCATGATGCGAGCGACCTCGTCGGTCGTCGCGCCCCAGGTGAGACACCGACGGCGCAGTATTGCCTCGTAGCTCAATGCCAGTGCGGCAAGGTATGTCGTGGTGCCGACCGTGAGGGCTGTCCTTGTTCTCATATGCGTACGGTCCTTCGAAAAGTGGCGTGGATCCGGAGTCGTTCGGCCGCGCCGGCGTCGACTTTGGTCGTCACATCCAGTTCCGGATCGATCTCCGGGGTTCGTCCGTGACGGGCGGTCATTGTTGCGCGGTCCGCGAGACCATCACTTTGAGTGCTCCCGTCTCGCCGGCGCGCGCGAAAGTGTCGTAGGCGCTGGGGAATTCGCTCATGTCGAAGTGGTGGGTGATCATCGGTGTCGGGTCGAGCTGGCCGGTGCGGATCAGTTGGATGAGGGTGGGGGTGGAGCTGGTGTCGACCAGGCCGGTGGTGATGGTCAGGTCGCGGGTCCAGAGGCGTTCCAGGTGCAGGGTGGCCGGGGCGCCGTGTACGCCGATGTTGGCGACGTGACCGCCGGGGCGGACGAGATCGACTGCCAGCTCGAAGGTTTCGGGCACGCCGACGGCTTCCATGACGACATCGGCGCCGAGGTTGCCGGTGAGCTGGGCGATGTGCGCTCGGACGTCATCGCGGGCGCTGTTGAGTGTGCTGTCCGCGCCGAACTTGCTGGCGGCCTGCAGCCGACTGTCGACGAGGTCGACGACCACTATGTGGCCGGGGCTGTAGAGCCGTGCGGTCATGATCGCGGCCAACCCGATCGGTCCCGCGCCGATGGTGACGACCACGTCGCCGGGACGGACCCTGCCGTTGAGCACGCCGACTTCGTGGCTGGTCGGCAGGATGTCGGCCAGCATCAGCATCTGTTCGTCGGTGATGCCGTCGGGGATCGGGTGGGTGGACATGTCGGCGAAGGGCACACGCACGGATTCGGCTTGGGTACCGTCGATCAGGTGGCCGAGAATCCAGCCGCCGCCACCCATGCACTGACCGTAGCGGCCTTCCTTGCAGAATCGGCACGTACCGCAGGCGGAGATGCACGAGATCAGTACGCGGTCACCGACTTTGCGGGAGCGCACACCAGCACCGACTTCGGTGACCGTGCCGACCGCTTCGTGGCCGAGAACACGTCCCGGGATAACTTCGGGGACATCGCCTTTGAGGATGTGCAGATCGGTTCCGCAGATCGTGACCGCGTCGACGCGCACGATCGCGTCGGTGCTGTGCTGGATTTCGGGGTCGGGGACTTGGTCCCAGCTGGGTTGGCCTGGACCACGAAAAGTCATGGCGTACACGGGGTTTCTCCTACGGTGAACGGTGGTCGGGAGGTCAGTTCGGTGGGCGGGCGACGATGACCGGGCAGTGTGCGCCGTGCAACACGGCTTGGCCGACCGATCCGAGCGTCATTCCGGCGAAGCCGCGGTGGCCGTGGCTGCCGACCACGATCAGCTGAGCGAGTTCGGCGGTCTCGAGCAGACACGTGGCCGGGCGCGCCTGGGCGATAAGCCGGGTCACCTGAACGTCGGGGTATTTCTCCTGGTAGCCCGCGATGGCCTCGGCGAGCAGCATCTCGGCCTCTTGACGCAGATCGACACGCGGGATGTAGTGGCTGAACCCAGACCAGGTGCGGACTGCGAGCAACGGAGCGGCACGGCGGGACGCTTCGTCGAAAGCGACGTCGAGCGCGAGCGCACCACCTGCGGAACCGTCGACGCCGACGACTACCGGGCCATGCGCCCGCTGCGGTTTGCCGTCTGTCGCCGCGGGGATCACCGCGACCGGGCACAGTGCGTGTCTGGCCAATGATGTGCTCACCGACCCGAGTAGACCCCGGCCGATAGCGCCGTAACCGTGGGTACCGATGACGAGCAGTCGCGCGTCCGCGGACCGATCACGCAGCACCGGAATCGGCGGGGCTTCGACGACAAAAGTCCTGACGTCGAGGCCGGCGATCGGCGCGGCCGCCGCAATGGCGGATTCGCGTGCCTTGTCGGTGATTACGGCACCGGCTTGCCGGTAGGCGTCATAGTCGATGCGGGTGAAGGCCAGGCTGGGGCCGAAGTCCATCGGGACGTCGATCGAGTACACGATGTGCAGCGGCGCGCCATGGCGTGCCGCGTCGCAGGCGGCCCAGCGTACGGCGTCGGTCGCGGCTTCGGAGCCATCGGTGCCGACGAGAACTGGATGGTTGATAGTGTTGGGGGACATCTGATTTCGGCTTTCTGCGGGGCGGTGATCGGTGTGGTTATCGAGATGCCGCGGTGGCTTGCGCGACGGCCAGGAGTACGGCGGCGAGACGGGTGCGGGCGTCCTGTGCGATCGGACGCAACTCGGGTCGATCGTCCGCGCCGAGCATCCGGTCTGGGTCGGCCGCTTCAACGACAACGCTGTCGGCGTCGGCGCGGATCACGACGTTGCAGGGCATCAACAGGCCCACCTGACGATCGATATCGAGGGCTTCTCGCGCGAGGGCGGGGTTACAGGCGCCGAGGATGAGGTAATCCTCCATCTCGCAACCAAGTTTCGCCCGCAGGGTCGCCCGGACATCGATTTCGGTCAGCACGCCGAACCCCTGCTCGGTCAACGCGTTTCGCACGATCGACACGGTCCGGTCGAACGGCGCCGCGACGCGCACCGCGAGTTCGGCGGGGACGATGGGGATGCGGATCTCGGTGAGTAGCTCGGCAGGATCGAGTACCTCACTGGGTGCGACCAGGTACACCTCGGTCGGCGGCCCGGCCTGCTGGAACATCGAGGTGTCGAGCCACGCGTAGAGGGCGCGGTAGGCCTCGCCGATCTGGTGGTAGCCGCCGCGATGGGTGGTGTGTGCGAACAAGAAGGGGTCGTTGTGCCGAAGTCCGGCCTGCTCGTCGGGATCGTCGAGTGGTCCCGCTGTCATCGGGAGTTCGAATTGGACCTCGGTCGATATGCCGGACCCGAATCTGCCCAGATACGTCGTGGTCGGCGGTCCGGACGGGACGAAACCGGTCGTGGCACCCAGATCGTAGAGTGCCTGCATGCCGTTGCGGATGTCGTCTCCGGCGTCGTCGGGGTAGACGTTACGGTGCAGTTCGAGGACTGTTTGTGCGGCCGAGTGATCGACCAGAATGTGGTAGTTCATTGTCGGCCGGTCGATTTCAGACGCGGTGCGCGAGGTGGTCGTGCTCGACGTGGGCGAGGCGTTCGGCCCAGGCACGGGCCCGTGCCAGTTCCCCCGCGCTTAGCGGTCCGGTCATGCCGTCGACGAGGAAGTCCATCGGGTCGCCGACAAGCTCATAACCCAAGCGCCGCAACCGTTTACCCGCACCGTGTGCGGCAGAGCCCGGCAGCCAGGACGGCTTCGCGATCTTCGTCCCGAATGCCGCCGCCCGGCTGCCTGCGGGTACGGGAAGCGCCGCGTCGAGCCATTCCCGAACGCCGATGTCGATCACGACCGGCGCGTCGGTGCGTCCGGCGGCGTCGCGCCGGGTTCGCTGCCTGCTCAAGCCGAAAGTGTGCGTCGGGGCGCCGACCACCAGCAGATCGACCGACGGTGCGGACACGTTCGCGGCCGCGGCGACGTTCAGCACCTCGACGGTGCCGTAGGTGCGTAGCCCCGCCGCGATGGCCTCGGCGACAGCGGCGGTGTTGCCGAACATGGATTCGTAGACGACTCGTGAGTGCATCTGTTTCTCCTCATTTACCTGCGGAAGCTGTTGACTTCGACGCTACGTTCGCGTTGTCGCAGCGCACAGTGCCGAACCGACGCTTACCGAAGGACCTTCGGCCACCAGCGTTCGGGGAAAGGCGCGGCACTGCGAGCAGGTCGGGCCACTCGGCAGGGAACGGGTGACCTTCTTCTCTGCCCGCGTGCGAGGTTCAGCGGAATGCTCGATGTAGACGGTCGACGCCGCCGATAACGCGCTGAACGGTCATGCCGGAGAACCAAAATCAGCCGATCACAGAGGACAGGCAATGATGTATTGGTACGAGGATGGCCCACAGTGGTGGATGTTCGTCCTCATGATTCTGGTCGTCGTCCCGCTGTGGATCACGGCGGCCGTCGCGATCATCGCGATCGGCAGGTCCGCCAGCACGCAGCCGGCGACGACGACAAATGAGCCGACCAGGCTCTCGCCCGAGGCGCTGCTGGCTGAACGGTTCGCCAGCGGTGATGTCGACGAGTCCGAGTACCTGCACCGACGCGCTGTGTTGTGTCCGACTGCCGCGAAACCGGTCGGCTCGGTCCGAGTCAACCACTGATCTCCCTATCGAGGAAGAGTGCCCGATGTCTATCGAAAGTCATTCGCCATCAACACAACTCAACCCACCGATCATCGCTGCCGTCGACGGCAGCGCGAGCTCGGCCCAGGCCGTGGCCTGGGCCGCGGTCGAAGCACGGTTGCATCACTGCCGACTGCACCTGGTCACCTCGCTGGCGATCCAGGCCGGTTTCGGACCGGGCATCTCCCTGGCTGAAGCCGACTTGGAGTGGCAGCGCGACGACGGCGAACAAATCCTCGTCGAGGCCACCCGGATCGCACACACCGCGGCACCGGGCGACGAATCGCAGATCACCACCGAGCTGTCGTTCGAGCTTGTCATCCCGATGCTGATCGAACGGTCCGCACAGGCGCGGATGCTGGTCGTCGGTAGCCGTGGGATGGGTGCGTTCCAGCGCGGACTGCTCGGGTCGGTCAGCACCGCGACCACTCAGCATGCGCATTGCCCGGTCGCGGTGATCCACGGGATGTCGGCAATCGACGCGGTCTCAGCGCGTCAGCCGGTACTCGTCGGAGTCGACGGCAGCAGTAACAGCGTTGCGGCCCTGGCGCTCGGCTTCGAGGAAGCCTCGCGCCGCAAGGTCGGCCTGACCGCGCTGCACACGTGGAGCGATGTCAGCGGACAAGACTCGACGGCCGCGGTTTGGGAAGGCATGCAGGACTCCGCGCGGGCCGTCCTTGCCGAGAGCCTCGCCGGTTACACCGAGCGCTACCCCGACGTCGCGGTACGCCGAATCGTGTTGGCCGACAGGCCGGTTCGCTCACTGCTGGATGAATCAGCCAACGCCCAACTGGTCGTCGTCGGTAGTCACGGGCGTGGTGGATTCGCCAGCATGGTGCTCGGTTCGACCAGCAACGCACTGCTGCATTCAGTTGAGGTGCCGATGATCGTCGTCCGTGAGCGCTGACGAACGCTCTATGCCGCTGACATCGCCGATCGATGGAGCTGTCGTCGGGCAGGGCGCTGTCGCGCGGTCACACGACTACGCTGTAGACGTAAGTCGTAGACACTCTGTACGCGACTGCGCTACCAGCAGTGCTGGAGTTGCCATGATCGTCCTTGTCGCTTCACAGGGTTTCTCACTGTCCCGTGGTGTCCAGCATCGGACGGTTCGCGAAAATGCGTCTGCTGCAACATTTCCGAGTATCAGGCCGGTTGCCTTCTGGCCCTGGCGAACGCTGGCGTCGGTAGCGTCGGTGAACAACGGATCACCGTCCGCTCTACGATGACCGCCATCGAGGCCGTGCGCCCGGACTCACCCGCAACCGGAATCGTGTCCGCTGCGGCAATGTCCAGCACCGAGTTGCTGGAGCAGCTCGGCACCGATATCGGTGCGGGTTTGTCGAGCGGTGAAGTCGCGTGTCGGCGGGCGCGATGGGGGCGCAACGCGGTGTCCTCACACCGCGCCCGTCTGCTGCTGGTGCTCTGGCATCAGGTGCGCTCGCCGTTGCTCGCGTTGCTGTTGGCCGCGGCGTTCGTCTCCTTCTTCCTTGGTGAACGCAGCGACGCGTTGGTCATCAGCGTGATCGTCGCGCTGTCGGTCGGACTCGGGGCGGTGAACGAGTATCGGGCCGAGAAGGCCGCGGCAGGCTTGCACGACCAGATCCACCACCAGACCGTGGTGATCCGGGACGGCCGGCCAAGCCAGGTCGACGTGACCGACCTGGTCCCGGGGGACATCCTCGATCTGCGGCTCGGCGATATCGTCGCCGCAGACCTTCGGCTGCTGGAGGTCACGGGCCTGTCCTGTGACGAATCGGTGCTGACCGGGGAGTCGTTGCCCGTCGACAAGACCATTGACACTGTGCCCGCGCACACTGCGTTGGCCGAGCTGTCCGGATGTGCGCTGATGGGCACGGTGGTCAATGCGGGTAGCGGTCGCGGGCTCGTCGTTGCCACCGGGGCGCGCACCGAGTTCGGCAAGATCGCCGCGGGACTGAACACCCATCCACTCGACACCGAGTTTCAGGTCGGACTGCGCAAGTTCTCGATGCTGCTCGTCTACGTGGCCGGGGCGCTGACCACGTCGATATTCGTGACCAACATGGTCCTGCACAAACCGGTGATGGACGCGCTGCTGTTCTCACTGGCGATCGCGGTCGGGATCACCCCGCAACTGCTCCCCGCGGTGGTGTCGAGCAGTCTTGCCGCGGGATCGCGGCGCATGAGCCAGCGCAAAGTCTTGGTCAAACGGCTGGTGTGCATCGAGGATCTCGGCAACGTCGATGTCCTGTTCACCGACAAGACCGGCACCCTCACCGAGGGACACATCGACTTCACCCGCGCGATACCGGCAGCAGATGCCGACCCCGACAGTGTGCTGCGGTGGGGACTGCTGTGCACCGAACACAGCGGAGAACCCGGCGACATCGTCGGCGGAAACCCGCTCGACCAAGCACTGTGGAACGCACCTGAAGTCAAGGCCCAACAGTCCGCCCTGGCGAGCTACACCAGACTCGGTGTGCTGCCTTTCGACCATCAACGCAACATGGTCTCGGTCCTGGTCCGCGACAGTGCGGGCCGGTCGACCCTGATCACCAAAGGCGCACCCGAAACCGTGTTGCAACGATGCATCGAGGTGCCCGCCGCCGCACGCGAAGCACTGGCCGCGGAGTTCGCCGCAGGCAACCGCGTGGTCGCCGTCGCCGCCCGCCCCGCCCGCGATCAGCAGCCACCGACAACTCGCGACGAGCACGACCTGCGATTGGTCGGGCTGCTGGTATTTCTGGACCCACCCAAAACCGACGCCGCCGCCGCATTGCGCAGGCTGGCGACGTTGGGGATTTCGGTCAAGGTGGTCACCGGCGACAACCCGGCCGTCGCGTCGAAGGTCTGCCGCGATCTCGGACTCGGCAAAGGCGTGCTGACCGGCGCTGAGGTCGATGCGCTCGATGACGCCGCGCTCGCAGTCGCGATTACGGCAACGACCGTGTTCGCCCGCATCAGCCCCGCGGCGAAAGCCCGGATAGTGCGGGTCCAACGCCTCAGCGGGGGAGCTGTCGCGTTCCTTGGTGACGGTGTCAACGACGCGCTCGCACTGCACGCCGCCGATGTCGGTATCTCCGTGGATTCGGCCATCGACGTCGCCAAAGACGCGGCCGATGTGATCCTGCTGGAAAAGAATCTGGACGTGCTGGCCGACGGTGTCGGCGAGGGCCGCCGTATCTTCGCCAACACCATCAAATACGTCCTGATGGGCACGTCGAGCAACTTCGGCAACATGTTCTCCGCTGCGGGTGCATCGGTGTTCCTGTCGTTCCTGCCGATGCTGCCCTCGCAGATCCTGGTCAACAACCTGCTCTACGACACCAGTCAGCTCGCTATCCCGACCGACCATGTCGATGAGGAGCAATTGCGTCGTCCCTCGCATTGGGATATCGGTTTCATCCGGCGTTTCATGATGTTCTTCGGTCCGCTGAGTTCGGTGTTCGACTTTGTGACCTTCGCGGTCATGCTCGGGATCTTCCATGCCGGGCCGGTGGAATTCCGCACCGGCTGGTTCGTCGAGTCACTGGCGACGCAGACCTTGGTGATCTTCGCGATCCGCACCCGCCGGATCCCGTTCTTCCGCAGCCGTCCCAGCGTGGCGCTGACCATGGCCGCTCTGGGGGTAGTCGCGATCGGCGCCGTCCTGCCGGCCACACCGCTGGCGCAAACGCTCGGTTTCAGTCCGCTGCCCGGTCTGTACTTCGCCGTACTGGCCGCCATGGTCGTCGGCTATCTCGTTCTGATCGAAATCGGTAAACGCGTCTTCTATCGCATGGCAGCCGTCACCGTCGCACCGCGGCGCAGGCGCTACAGCACGAGCCGTTCGCTGCGTCGCCGTGCCGCCCGATTCAGCACCGCCACCAAGCAATCCGCGTCGGTGGCGACCAACACCTGAGCAACTACCCAGAGGAGGCCACCGTGCCGTCCATTCATCTTGCCGAGAACCCCACGCTGAACGCCGATGACCTGCAGCTGATCGACGCCTACTGGCGAGCGGCGAACTATCTGTCGGTGGGCCAGATCTATCTGCTGGACAATCCACTGCTGCGCGAACCGTTGCGCGCCGAACACGTCAAACCGCGGTTGCTCGGACATTGGGGCACGACGCCGGGCCTCAATTTGCTTTACGCGCACATGAACCGCGTCATCAAAGCACGAAACCTCAACGCGCTGTATGTGACCGGCCCCGGGCACGGGGGACCGGGACTGGTGGCCAATACCTACCTGGAGGGCACCTACAGTGAGGTGTACTCCTCGATCAGCCAGGACGAGGACGGCATGCGGGCACTGTTTCGGCAGTTCTCCTTCCCCGGCGGGATTCCCAGCCACGTCGCACCCGAGACGCCGGGGTCCATCCACGAAGGCGGCGAACTCGGTTACGCCCTCGTGCACGCCTACGGTGCCGTCTTCGACAACCCGGATCTGTTGGCGCTGTGCGTGATCGGCGACGGTGAAGCCGAGACCGGCCCGCTCGCCGCGAGCTGGCATTCGAACAAGTTCCTTAACCCGGTGACCGACGGCGCGGTGCTGCCCGTACTGCACCTCAACGGGTACAAGATCGCCAATCCCACTGTGCTGGCACGTATCCCGGACGAGGAGCTGGCCTCGCTGATGCGCGGCTACGGCCACACCCCGTACTTCGTGGTCGGCGACGACCCCGCCGAGGTGCACCAACAACTCGCCGCGACCCTCGACACAGTGTGCGACGACATCGCGACCATCCAGCGCGACGCCCGGGCCGGCACCGGCTCGGAGCGCCCGTCGTGGCCGATGATCGTCCTGCGCACTCCGAAAGGCTGGACCGGGCCGAAAGTGGTCGACGGTCTCCCGGTCGAGGGCACCTGGCGCGCGCACCAGGTGCCGCTGGCGAACACTCGAACCGACGAGGGGCACCGGGCGCAGTTGGAGCAGTGGATGCGCGGCTACCGTCCCGAGGAGCTGTTCGACGCTACCGGACGGCTCGTTCCGGAGCTGGCTTCCCTTGCCCCCCAAGGTGTTCAGCGGATGAGCGCCAATCCGCATGCCAACGGCGGTCGACTGCTGCGCGACTTGTCCATGCCCGACTTCCGCAACTACGCCGTCCCGGTGGCACATCCCGCTGTCACGTTCAGTGGGGCGACCGGAGTACTCGGAGAATTCCTGCGCGACATCATCGCCGCCAACCCCGACCGATTCCGGCTGATGGGCCCGGACGAAACAGCGTCGAACCGACTCTCGGCGGTCTTCGAACGAACCGATCGAGCCTGGGACGCAAGCACAGTGGCCGGAGACGACCATCTCGCTCCCGACGGACGAGTCATGGAAGTGCTCTCCGAACATCTGTGTCAGGGCTGGCTCGAGGGCTACCTGCTCACCGGGCGGCACGGATTGTTCAACTGCTACGAGGCGTTCATCCACATCGTCGACTCGATGTTCAACCAGCACGCCAAATGGCTCAAAACCACCAGGGAAATCCCGTGGCGAGCTCCGATCGCCTCGCTGAATTACCTACTGTCGTCCCATGTTTGGCGTCAAGACAACAACGGGTTCTCGCACCAGGACCCAGGCTTCATCGACCACGTGATCACGAAGAAGGCCGAGATCACCCGCGTGTATCTGCCGCCGGACACCAACACCCTGCTCTCGGTGGCCGATCACTGCCTGCGCAGCCGCAACTACGTCAACCTCATCATCGCGGGCAAGCAACCCGCACTCACCTACCTGACAATGGACGAGGCCATCGCCCACTGCACCAGAGGACTCGGGATCTGGCCGTGGGCAGGCACCACCGACGGCGAACCCGACGTCGTACTCGCTTGCGCGGGCGACATCCCCACACTCGAAACACTCGCCGCCGCAGACCTACTCGCCACCCACCTTCCCGAACTGAAGGTCCGGTTCATCAACGTCGTCGACCTGATGCGCCTGCAACCCGACAACCGACACCCCCACGGCCTGTCCGATCGCGACTTCGACGCCTTGTTCACCGCCGACAAGCCGGTGGTCTTCGCCTTCCACGGCTACTCGTCGGTGATCCACCAACTCACCTACGCCCGCACCAACCACCACAACATCCACGTCCGCGGATACAACGAAGAAGGCACCACCACCACACCATTCGACATGGTGATGCTCAACGACCTCGACCGCTTCCACCTCGTCATGGACGTCATCGATCGCGTTCCGTCGCTCGGCAGCCGGGTGGCGATCCTGCGCCAGCAGATGGCCGATGCCCGGCTGTCCGCCCGCGCCTACACCCGCCAGCACGGCGAAGACGACCCCGCCATCACCGACTGGACTTGGCCCCAGCGGCTGATATCCGAATCACCGCAGGTGAATGAGCTTTCAGGCTTGCGGTCGTGATCCTCTGCGTGAAGCCCGCCGCTCGACCGATGAGAACGCGCGACAGGCGGCTGGTCGCTTACTCGTTCTGATTGAAGTCAGCGTGAGTTGGTGGGCTACAGATCGGCCTACGTCGATGTACGGACGTTCGGGCGGCCATGGTGTCGACGGCAGGTTTTCACCGCAAGGGTCGACACTCCAGTTCGTTCGCGGTCGGTTTCAGGGTGGCGTGCGTTGTCGGGTTCGGCTTTGATGGTGTTGGGAGACGAGGCGATCAGCGGCAGGTCTGAGGAGTGATGACCTATGCCCAGATTCGATCGTCTGCAGTTCCATGTCTTGCTGGACCGGTGCCTGGATGAGTCGGAGTCCCTGCTCGAGTCGGCGGTTTCGCCTTCCTCGGATCCGTTGCGGTTGCCGGAGTTGGCAGTGTCGATCATCAATGATCGGTCGAGGGTGTGTGGGCAGCGTGTGTTCGAGGCGATGGGGTGGCCGTCGGGGACGGCGGTGGGGTTCGGGTTGGTCGGCTCGGTGATCACGATCGGTTCAGTAGAGCGGAGTCGGTCTCTGATCGATCGTCGGGGGCATGTCCGGTTGCCGGTCGAGCGGCGACGTCAGGCCGGGATCGAGCCGGGGGATCCGGTGCTGCTGGTCGCGATGCCCGATGTCGATCTGGTCGGGGTGATGGGCTCGTGGATGGTGGAGCAGGCGTTGTCGTCGCTGCTGGCGCCGTTGCGGGATCCGCAGAACCAGAGGGTGATTCCCGTGTTCGGCGCGCGCACTGGCTAGGGGGCTAGCTGTTGCGTTGCGGTGCCCGTTTTAGGGAGTTCTCGGTGGGCTGAGTGCCGGGGTAGGGGTGGTTGTGGCCCCACTACACCGATGGTTGCTGGCTTCGCATGGATTCGCGGAAATCGACTCGGTGAGACACGCCGGGCTCGTCGGTCTTCGTCGGGGTTGGGCCAGCGACCACCCCGTTATTCGGTAGAGGCCAGTCGGTCGGGTATGGAGCTGGTTGCTTGTTCGCTTCAGCAAATATCTCGCGTGTCTCAAGTACGTCGTGGCGTGTGTTCAAGGGCGTGCAAGGGGCCACTCGAACACGCTGCAGCGTCATCCGTGACCTGATGGTGTGCTGGAAGAGGCCTGAATGGCGCATCTGTGACGTGCGCGGGAGCCCTTGAACCCCTGAACGGGACATTCGTGACATCTACGTGTCAAAGTTGTGCGCGAGAGGGGACTTGAACCCCTATTCGCGACACCGCTGAACACAATGCGTGTTAAAGCGGTGGTCAGTTACGTCGCCAAAACATAGCACATAGCTGATGTTCACGTCTTCTGAATCTGTATTGCATTGAGCAGTAGTGAGTTTCGGTCTCCTCTCGGAAGTAGCTGGCTGTCCGTGTGCTTAAGTGCGCACAGGTGTTTGGCTCGTTTGGTGGTTGAAACATGTTGGGGCGTGGGCTGGTGTCGTTCGCTGGGGGTGTTGATCCGTGAGGTCCGACGCTCAGATCTCGTCCTTGGCGGGAACCTTCAAGCCAAGCAGGCGCCACTATCGGGATCACCAGCTAGTCCCGTCGTGAAGGAGTAGGCCGCAGCGCCTGGCGGTGCAGGCTCGGGGCGGCGCTCGACAGCAGACCTTGCTCGCCTTCGTGGTAATCGGGCGCAAGGGGATGTGGTTCGTCCGTGAGCATTTGTACCGCTGCGGCGACTTCCTCGATCGTGGCCCGAACGTAGGTGAGGGTTGCGCCAGATTGGCCAGTCGGATCGGCGTGGGCGGCGAACGCACGAGCCACGGCGTAACCGAAATTTCGCTCAACGAAAGTGAGAGTGGTGTACCGAATCCAGTGAGTCGTGACGCCCTGGATAGCGACCCATGGCAGAGAACGGCCAATTCGATCCCAGAGATGGTCATAACGACGGCGAGTGATAGGGCGACCGTTCTTGTAGCGCAGCAGCTGGCCGGTTGGATCCGCGCTCCGCGCCCTGTGGGTGATCAACTGGTCCATCAAGGTCGGAGAGACGGGTTGCCAGTGAACAGTGTCGCCTTTGCCGTGTAGCCGGACCACGCACTGCTCTGGTTCAAGGTCGTCGCCGTGTATACGCAGAGCGGTCTCACGCCGGCACGCGGTTTCGATGTGTATGCGAACTATCAGCTGGTCGAGGTCCTTGTCATCGCCGGTCGTAGCCGCGACGGCGTGGAGGTCGGAAAGGTGTCTTTTGGCGAGCGCTCGGCGGGTACTCGGAAGGCGACGAGGCGCTTTGAGGTTGGCTGCAGGATTGTTGAACGCGGATAGGTGGCGGTCTTCGACGGCGAATCGGTACAAGCAGCGAATGGCACTGACCATGTTCTCCGCGGCCGAGCGCCCTCCCCGGCCGTTCTGCCTGGTGTTTGCTTGTTGTCGGGTTTGCTGCACCACTTCGGTCAGCTCAAGAGGAGTTGGTTCATCGAGGGAGCGGTCGTGCCAGATGGCGTCGAGCCGCTGCCAGTATGGACTGTATGTCCGGCGAGTTCCGTCGGAAACGGTCGCGCTGACTCGGGGTATGAACTCTCCAAATGTCGGTACTACCCTGCTGTCGTTTGGCGCTCGTAGTAGTTCCTCGGGGCGAACTCCTAAGTGCTGCAGGAGCTGTCGAGCGACGTCGACATCCTGCGTGCTCACGACAATCCTTTGAGGTGAGCCAAAACACTCGAGAGGGCTTCGACCACGATTGAGGGAGGGGCGACGACGCCGCAATTCGCGAGGAGCACGACGAGGAGTAGAGCGTCGCCCGTCGAGATATCGGCAGTGGGCTGATCCGTGCCTGACCTCCAGATCGGCCCGCGTGGATCAGAGTCGAGTCCACTCTTCGAACTCCACTGAAGGGGTATTTCTGTGCTGTATCGGCTCTGTTGAGCGGCTGTTGGTGTGCGAGCTGCCAGATGTTCGCTCGTTGGCGATAGTGGGACGGACGAGTCCAGTTCGATCGCGGACATGAGAAATCTGCTCTCTACCGACCGACTCGTTAAACCCTTAGACCATCAAACCTGAATTTCGACCAATGCGCTACATCCAGGTCGGCCGCGCTAACTGGAGTACTTTCAAGTCCTCCTAGGCCGCTCTCGTAATTCCTGGTCAGGGGTCAAAAGCTATACTGGACCGGACTTCTCGCCGTCACTGCGGTCATCACACAGCATTCGTGCAGTTGTCGGCCAAAGGCAGGCGGCGCGAAGAACCCGTCGAGGTCGGCAACGAGAGTCCACTGCTGCTGTGGACGTTGCTCAGCCGACGATTCGGAGAGCGGCCCTACCGTGCTGCGGCAGACCGCTAGCGTTTCTTCCTGCGGTCCTACGATCGGCCGTGCCGACGCCGAACGAGAAGAAGGGTAAGGCGTCGGCCCTGGGCGCGGTCCGCGCCATCGGTTCCAGGGCCAGCTCGTAGGCAGTCCGTGGGAGTGTGAGCCGAACCTGGGAATCCTTCCGAGCTTGCCTTGTGCGCTGATCTCGCCGGTGGACGTCACAGATATGGGTCGCTCGATCGGCCGTGCCGACGGCGAAGGAGAACCGGCACTTACCGTGGAGCGTGTAGGGCAATCGGGCTCGGAGGCTCGGCTAACAAGCGGGCATCGCACAAAGGTTGTGCGAGCCGCATGCGAACGAGCGAGCAGGACAGCCAAAGTCAGCTCATCGAGATATTCCGCTGCATACCGGCATCGTCTTTGATGAAGGCGAGATACAGCACGACGTCACGTACCTCGACGTCGGTGCTGTAGATGCTGGCAGTCAGGGGCTCTTTGGTGAACTGATCGCGCCAGCGGAGATAATCGGTGGTCTCGCGACCATAGGCGATACGAGTGCGAGTGTTCCAAATCCGGTTGAACTCGGGTATCGGGCGTAGTCGCCGGAGCAGGTGGATGGTCTGGGGACAATCGCGGTGTCGGCCCATGACCGCCTTCAACAGAGCAACCACCTGGTCCTTTTCGTTGCCCCGGTCAGTGAGGATGTCTCGAGAGTGAGGTCCGAAAATCCACGGTGCGACATTCCCGACCACGTCGAGCCTGGGATATGCACGGACCATGTGCTTGTTAAGCAGCAGGACATTGAGCAAGGGATCGACGTATGCGGCCAGGACACCCTTGGATTCGAGAAGATCTAGGTGGTCGAGCAAGCCCGGGCTCTGCAGGACCTGCTCCTTGAGCGTTTCGGTCGGAGTCAGATCCAGCGGAGGCGCGAGCAAATCACGTACGTGAAGGGCCTGGGACATGTTCAGCCCGTAGCCGGCAATGAGTTGCGCGACTATCGCGGCCTTCGGATGACGGTCCCCGTCCTCGATGTTTCGGATGTAGTGCTCACTCACGCCAGTTATTTCGGCCGCCTCGCGGCGAGACAACCCGCCTCGGACCTGGATCATGAAGTCCGACAACGTCGGAACACGTGCTTGTGGCCGGTGCGTGCTGGGCTTCCTGCTCATGCGAGATGCCTCCCCCTCAGGATTTCGAGCATGGCAACTGGACGACGAACCTGTGGATCTCCCCTGACTAGCCAATCGTTTTGTTCATACCAGAACGGCCGTGACCAGGCAACGTTTCGCATTTGCCGAGGAGGCTGCCGAATGTTAGCGCAACGGATCGTCCCCTTCCAGGGAGCGAGGGTCGATAAGCAGATCGGATCAGCGAATCGTTTGACGCTCCCAGCGTCAAATGTGCCTCGATAATGCTGATGGCATCGTGTTTCGGAATTTGAGCGCGAAGCGTTCGACGCCTACCGATCAGCCGGTATGCACGAATGTCGCTGAATTCGAGACGCCCTGAGACTTCGAATGAATTAGTGCGAACAAGGTGTGGAAGGTCCGACCATTCTGCTAGCTTCGAGGTTGTTCTGCTACTGTCCGCAGTGCAGGGGCCACCGCAGCGAAGGTTCGTGCACATGGATACGCTCGACGCCGGGTGATCCCTCGAACTGTGTGCGGACAGTCCTTGTTTAGGAGGCTGCGAGTGAGTGAAACAGATGTCAATGTGTCCGGTGTGGGTGAATATATATTCGCGAACCTTACGCCAATTCCACTATTCGAATTGATTACCGGCGGTTGGGCTGCAAGGATATTCGCTGCTGCCGTCGAGATGGATCTCTTCGGGGTGATGAATCGATCGGGTGGCCTTACGTGTGAGCAGGCTGAGATCGAATTGAAGATTGCGGATCGGCCCGCCGACTTACTACTTGCCGCCTGTGCTTCGCTAGGGTTATTGGACAAACGTGGCGATGTGTATACAAACTCGGCAATTTCTGAGGAGTTCCTGGTCGAGGGGAAGCCATACTATTTCGGCGGGTTTGTCCGCTATGCCGAACGCCGCCAATATCCCGGCTGGCACAATCTACCTACTGCGCTGCGCACCAATCGACCCACCACATGGAATCCGGATGAGCAGGACACTGTCTTCGATCGCGGTGACCAGCTCGTCGTGTCCATGTTCTGGGAGGCAATGCACTCGATGTCGAGCTTTACCGGGCGAGTATTGACGCAGGCTCTTCCTGATCTGGCTCGACGAAAGGCGCTGCTTGATGTCGGTGGGGGATCAGGTGCGTTGGCGATCGAAGCGTGTAGAGCCTTCCCAGACTTGCGGGCTGCTGTCTTTGAACTGCCTTTCGTCTGCGAAATCGCGGCACAGAAGATCACCGCCGCCGGATTCGGGGAGCGAATATCGACTGAAGCGGGAGATTTCAACGTAGACGAGGAGCTTCCGGCAGGTTATGACACTATCTCGCTGTCAGCGGTTCTCCATGATTGGGATGAGCAGACCGGTCGGACACTCCTGGAGAAATGCTTCCGAGCGCTTCCATCAGGCGGCAAGATAGTGATCTTGGAAGACCTACTCAACGAAGCGCGGACCGGACCGGCTCGCGCTGCTCTGGTAGGAATCAACATGCTGGTGGAGACAGAAGGCGGAAAGAACTATTCCGGTGGTGAGTACACGGCATGGCTCGCGGCCACTGGCTTCGATGACATCGCGACGATCCCGTGCCAGTCCGTGACGACAAACAGCATAATCGTGGCCTCAAAGCCCTGATGTGCGCTGTCCTTGCGCGTGCTGGTGTGAATAGTGGGCTAGACCCTGGGTGGTTCTGGCGGAGGCAGAATCACGAGTCGAGGGGTCGGCCTGTCCTGGGTGTTGTGTGGAGGCTGGCGACGGTGCCGACGGTGCCGACGGTGCGAAGATTCACGGTCAGCTTCCGCCCATGCATAGCGAGTCCTTCGACAGCGGCCGGGGTACAGCGGGCTGAGTCGCGTGTACTCCCGCGCCGTCGCACCGCAGGGGCAGTTGTCACCGAATCCGGTGGGCATGGGTTCAACTCGACGGGCACAGAGAGACGTATGACGTTCGGTGGTCTGGCTGTTGGATCCCCGCGCATCAGCTGCGAGAATCCTGTGAACAGTTCGGAGGTCACGGAGCTACATCCCGCGCGGGCTGTGCAACGGTCGGTTGCTCGCACCAACGACCGATGCCGCCGGACCATGTGATCCAGCGGCATCGTATCGAGAGACCGCGGAGGGGGTGCGGTCTGTCGGGATCAGTCCGGCTCATCGAGCGCGGCTGACCGTGGCTCGGTTGTACTCCGCAGTTCGAGAGAGGATTGGTCGCTCCGGCAAGAACTTTGGTCCGTTTCAACGATCTGACGGAACGGGCGCCGAAGCCCGATGACGGGATAAGCACGGCCTGGAGGGCAGGTGCAGGGCGCATCTGGCGGTCCCCTCCAGGCCGTGCGATCCCGTCTGTGGGGGCCGGTCGGCATCGGTCCCCGCAGGGGGCTTCAGGGCGGCGGTTGAGGCGGAATCGGCCGGCGCGGACGGCGATTCGGCCGACGTCGTTGCTGTGGGTGTTTGCTCGGCCCGCTGGCTCTGTCGAGACGTTGGGTGATCGGCTTCTCGGTCAGCTTCAGAGGGGCAGCAATATCGTCGTCTGTGAGGAACCAACTGCGCCCGGCACGGTGCCCGGGAAGCGTGCCGGCGTTGAGCTGCCGCAGATACCAGCGGACCGACTTGTGCGACTTCTTTGCTCCGAACTCGACGGGATAAGTCCCATCGTCGTCCGGTGGCTCAGTGGGCGGTGTCGGGCTGCGGTCGCTCATCGGCTATATCCCGGTCGATAGGCCGTCTGTTCCGTCGTAGGTGACTTCCGCTGAGGTGTCGCCGGAGGCAAGCGTCGTTGCACGAGGTGATCGGGATTGCTTGTGGCATATGAGGTATCAGGTTTGGCTGTCATCAGATGAGGACCTCGTTGTCGAATGACCGAGTACATCCCCCCAATTCAATGAGAATCGATTCGGGATAGTTGCGCCAGTGCTCGAATGCACGCATTTTGCGTGAAACGCATCTGACGGTTCATCGGGGTTCGTATCGTGCCGCGGCGACGCGACTTGGCAGACGAATGCGGTTGGTGCCGTGGAGTATTGCGGCCAAGACAGCTTGGGAGCTGCTTGAGAACCGGCGCGAGCCCAACCAGAGCTCACGCCGGTCGACGCACGATCACGGGCGTCTACCGTCCGGGCAGGTGGCGCAGCTATCGGTGTCAGGTGAGTGGTGGACCGGCGTACGGCTTGCGGAAGATGTAGCCGAGCAACACGTCCCGAGCTTCGGAGACTTCGCTGACCTGCAGGCTCAGCGAATATGGATCCCCCGTGCCGGGTTCACGCCAGTGCAGGTAGTCATCGGCGCCGCGGCCGTAGGCGATGCGGGTGCTGTTGATCCAGATGTTGCTGAATTCGTGGTCGGGGCTCATCTGGTTGAGGAACTGGCGGGCCTGCGGAGAATCGCGGTGACGTCCGACGGCACCCTTCGCTGTCGCGACGACGTGAAGCGCTTCAGTCTTCCACTCGATGACGAGCTCTTTAGCCGTCGGGCCGAAGTACCAAGCCAGGAGGTTGTCGGTCGGGCCGAGCCCGGGGAACGCTTGCCAGAACGACGGGTTGGCGGCGAGTACATTCCACAATGGATCAGCGACGACCGCGTGGACCCCCTGATCCTCGAGGTCAGCCAGGTGCGCGAGTAGGTTCGGCGACTGATGAACGTCGGCCCGGAGCTGGTCGGTAGCGATGAGCTCGACTGGCGAAGCGCGCAGTTCGCGCATGTGCTGGGCCTGTGCCCAGGTGAGCCCGTAGCCGCTGATGATCTTCTCGACCATCTCGAAACTGGGTACACGCTCGCCGGTTTCGATTTGCCCGATGTAGGAGGAGCTGATGCCGATGAGAGCATCGGCTTCGCGTCGGGACAATCCCATCTCGTTGCGGATCTGCCAGCAGTAGGTACGCAGCCGGGGCATTCGAGCGGTCCGCGGTGTGGACAGGCGGCGGCGAGAGCCAACACGCAGAGGGCCAACACGCGAACGGTTCGTGGGATTCCGGCTCATACGGAGTCCCCCCTCTCTTCTGACGTCTTTCTCATGGATGTATCAGGCAGATATTATGGTTGACTCGATTCCCCCGAGTTGTTTCGTGTCTACCAGAATGGGTACGAATCGGCAACGTACATTTCGCCACGTGATTGCGGAAAGATAGCGAATCCAGTGCTTCGACGGCCTGGCCAGGAGGGCGGGAACTTGCACGGGAGCAACGGTTTCGAGGAAGAATGTTATTTGATGCTCTGTGCGTCAAATGTGCTCGATTGCCGCTGGTTGTGACTGGAATGGCAGTTTTTACGCTGAGCGCGTTAACGCAAACTGCATGAAATGTACCCCTAGATTTTCGATCGGCTTCAGGGTTTGGATGGTGGAGCAACCGCAACCTGCTCTGAAGGGAAACAAACTCATGGATCCGTTTGTAATTCTGTCCTGGGCGAACATGGCCGTATCTTTCTTGTCCAACGGGTTGTCGTTGGCGACCCAGGTACTGTCGCTCGTTCTGCCGTTCATCTAGAAGAACCAGCTCTGAGCTGGGCCTCTCGGCCGACCGCATCGTGCTGAGAGGCCCCCGGGGAACGTACTCAGCGCTTCTTTCGAACCATTCTTCGCCTTCACCACGGAGGGTTTATTCGGCATGTCCGAAACCAGAAGTAAAAGTCCGAGCGGGAGACCGGATCGCATAGAACTTCCGCAGCGGATCAGCGCCCTGCGAACATCGACTGCCGCGCTGGAAAGATCGAATGCCCACGCAGGGCGGGCATCCCGAAGTAGCTGGGTAGCTGTTGCAGCGACGATCCCGGCCGCGCTGCTCCTGGGATGTCCCAGCACAGCCGCAGCAACATCGATTCTTGACCACATCGCCGACCAACCGGGCGTCACCGGCCCTGCACAGCCCGGAACGACACCACCACCTCCGCCACCGCCACCGGCCCCGCCGCCTGAACCCGCACCTGCACCGCAACCGGCCTATTACGAACAACCCCCGGCAGTACGGAACGAAGCGCCCAGCAGACCTGCTCCCTCACCTGCGCCCGCGCCGCCAATCGAACTCGAGGATCTGCATTGGCCCGAACCCGTGCCGCCGGTAGCACCGATCGAAGCACCCCCGGACACCATCAGGATCGGCGAATTCCAGACTCCGTCGCCCGAGTGGCTACCACCGGAATGCCGGGACGCGATCAACAACACCGCAGCGGGGCTGGAAGCCCAAGTGGCACAGGGCCTGGACTCGATCGGCCTCCCGCCAGGGCGATCGGATCGAGTCAGCGGCGCGACGACCGCCGGACTCGTCGTCGGCGGAGCCGCAGGCGCCACCATCGCCGGCGCGCCCGTGGCCGCCGCCGCGGCAGTGGTCGGTGGATTGATCGGCGGCACGGTCGGTGGTATCGCGGGAGCAGCACTGGGAACCCTCGTGCCGGTGCCGATTATCGGGACCGTGACCTCCGGAGTCGCCGGTACCGCATTGGGTGCGGCCGCCGGGGCTGCCGCTGGTGCGGCAATCGCCGGAGTTCCAGCCGCCGCCGTCGGCGCCGCCGTGGGCGGAACCGTCGGCGCGGGCTTCGGCGCCGGAGTGGGGGTCGGCCAGCCATGAGCACACCGAACAACGCACATCGACTCAAGGCCGTGGCCGGGGCAGCAGCCCTGGCAGGGTCGGGACTGATCAGCGCCGCCGTGAGCAGTCCCGCGCAGGCGGTTCCGATCGGGCCCGGCTGCCCGGCACTGTATGTGATCGGGATCCAAGGGACGGGCCAGTCCTCACCCACCGCGGATCCGCTGGCGGACACCGGCGTGGTCGGTGCACTGTTGGGACCGGTCCAGGCCGCGGCACCCGGACTGGTGCAACACAGCTATATCGGCTACCAGGCAGGTTTCGGCGGGGCAGTGCCTGGTGGCGGGGCTGATCCCTATGCGGCGTCGGTCGCCGACGAGCGCGCTCAACTCGACGATGCCGCTGCCGAGGTCGTACGAACTTGCCCGGCAACGCTCATCGCTGGAGTCGCGTATTCCCAAGGGGCACAGGCGATGGCGGGCTTCGCGCAGGACGTGGGTTCAGGCGTCGGCCCGGTGCCACCGGACCGAATCGCAGGTATCGCACTGTATTCCAACCCCACACGGCCGATTGGCGGTCCGATCTTTCCCGGCCGGCCGGGTCAAGTCATCCCTGATCCGGCACCTGGCACTAGCGGTGCCGCAACATCGGCGGTACAGATCAGCAACGCTGCTGCGGGCGGCGGCGGGATCGCCGATACCGGAACAACATACGGCGAACTGACCGGCAGGGTAGCCGACATCTGTGTCGACGGTGACCTCGCGTGCTCAGCACCGGACAAAGCGGCGCTTCTACGAGTGGGCGCTGAAATCGCCGCGCAGGCGAGCCTGCACGATCCCATTACCGCCCTCGGATCGCTCAACGCGCTGCTGTCCGCGGCGCTAGGAGAGGCGTGGACGACGGTTGTCAATCACGACTTCCAGGTCGGAGCGGGTAATGCCGACTACTTCCCGCAACAGAGCCTCGCGCAACGGCTGATCGACGCAGCCGACCCCAGGATCCCCGCTCCGAGTCCCGCCGACGCGGCGGCAGCGGCGACGAAATGGAACGAGATCACAGCGGCGGTGGCAAGCAACCCGTTGGGGCTCCTGCCGAAACTTACCGGGCAACTCGGCAATGCCTGGGGCCAACTGATGGCCGACAACGCCGACCTCGGCAACCCCGGCGTGTGGCTGCACTACGCCGACACCGTCGCCCGCCACAACGGCTACGCCGCGACCGGGCAGTTGAGCTCCGGTATCGCCTGGTTCGTGGCACTGGCTCATGACATCGGGAGCAGATGATGACCGACACTCTCACCGAAGACGACGACCTGTTCTTCGCGGCCGAGCCGGTCGAACCTAACCGGCAGTCAGGCGATCTACTGCGCATGCGGAAAACAACTACACCACAACTGGATTCGGTATCCGACGCGTGGCAAGTGGTGTACGTGTCGAGTAACTCCTACGGCGAGCTGACCCCGGCCTCCGGCATGGTCATAGCCCCCGACACCGCCGCGACACCCGGCGCGCTGCTGGTGTACTGCCCAGCATTTCACGGACTCGGCGGTGTGTGTGCGCCTTCCCAACAACTGGCCACAGGCACCGAATCCGAGGCCGACCTCCTGGCCCGCGGCCTCGAACGCGGCTGGACCGTCGCCGTACCCGATGGTCAGGGATTAGGTCTCACGGGCATGGGGCCGCACACCTTCCTCGCTGGACGCGCCGCAGGACACACCACGCTGGACATCGCGCGGGCCGCGCAGCGGATTCCCGACCTCGACCTCGACAACGTGCCCATCGGCCTGTGGGGATACGCCGACGGCGGCCGAGCCGCATTGTGGGCCGGAGAGATCCAACCGCAATACGCATCCGAGCTGGATCTGCGGGGGATCGCCGCGGGAGCGACGGTGTCGGATCCGGGTGAGTTGATCGAAGATTTCGACGGCGGGAAGTGGTCTGCGCTCACCCTGGCCGGGCTGATCGGATTAGGACGCGCCTACGCACACCTACCGATGCTGCACGTACTGACCGCAGAAGGACACCTCGTCGCAGAGTACGCCGAAACACTCAGCGCTACTGAGCTTTTAGCGACATACCGGCGGCAGCCACTCGCACGCTGGTGCGAGCGGCCCGATCCATGGAACGACCCGATGTGGAAGTACGTGCTCGCCCGTGAGCGATGCGGAATCGACGCCCCGAAAGTCCCCGTGCACCTCTACCACGGTAGCGAGGACACCCTCATTCCGGTCACATCAGGCCGACGACTGTTCCGCGACTACCGCGACCACGGCGTGGATCTGAGCTGGCGCGAGTACCCCGTGGACAACCAACAAGCGGCGATCGACGGCGCGGCCGATGCCATCGCCCGGCTCACCGCCTACCTGCAACGGGCACCTTCGCCCCAGACCCGCCCCGCGCCGGCTCCGCAGACACCGACCGCGATGCCCTGAACCTGCCCCCAGGAAACCCTGCCCGCGCCCACTCTTCCCCCTTGCCGGGCGCGGGCAGGCTCCGAGACCAACCGAAACCGAGAGAGGTGAAACATCGTGCGGCACAACCAGACAATGCCACTAATCCAGCGAGCGGACGCCGCACCGCCTTACCGCCGCCCGCGACTGGCGACAACGGTGATGACAGTGGCGACACTGGTTTGTGCAACCGTTGCGGGCACCGTATCGGCACGCGCCGACGATGAAGTGCCGCTCGGACCGAGCTGCCCAGCGCTGTATGTCCTCGGCGTGCAAGGCCCAGCCGAGAGCGCCCCCGACACTGGCGCAACGACCGACACCGGCGCCCTCGGGCAGATGTTCGCCTCGCTCAACAGTGCCGCCCAAGGACTGGTCCAACGCCTCTACATTCCCTACGGTCGCAGCGATACCGGCGCGGATGAACCCTACGAACAGGCCATCACGACCGCGGCCACACGCCTGGAATCCACCGCCACCGAGATCGTGCACCGTTGCCCAGCAACCAAAATCGCTATTGCGGGCTATACCCAAGGCGCACCCGCGGTCTCGGCGTTCGCCCGGCGAGTCGGCGCCGGTGCCAGCGCAGTGGGCGCGGACCAAGTCGCGGCGATCGCCTTGATCGCCAACCCCGCACGCGGGCAGAACACCGCGATCCTTCCTGGCCGTCCAGGAGAGAGCACCCCGTCCTCGGCTCCGGGAACCTCCGGTGCACAGGTATCGCGAGTCACGCTCTTGGATTCGAAGCCGAGCGGGGGCGGTATCGCCCAGAACAGCACCACGCCCGCGGAATTCGGATCCTTGGCCGGCCGAGTCGCCGACTTCTGCGCCACCGGAGATGTGACCTGCGATGTAGCGCCTGCGGGGCCGATCGCGACCGCGGTGGGCAACATCGCGGCGCGCACGGATCTGCGTGATCCCGTCGCCGCGATCTCCACGGTCGCCGAGTCCCTGGCGGCGACGGTGTACAAGACCGCCGTCGGCGTGGTCAACGAGGACATTCAAGGCAACAGCCTTGACCAACTGTCCTATCAGCCGAGCACCTCGATCAGTCAGCGCCTGGCCGACGCCTCCGATCCGGCCACACCACTGCCTGGCCCCGATCAGGCGCTGGCCGCGCTGTTCAAGATCGGCACCATCGGACTCGGAGCCGTCGTGTCCGTCGCCCGCAGGGTCCTCACCCCCCAAACCTTTGCGGAACTGGCGACCGTCGGATTGGCCGACCCCCTCGCCGCGCTCGCAGTGCTCGGTACGAAGATCGCCGCGGCTGCCGTTGAGCTGGTGCCACCGCAAACCGCCAGTCGCTGGGTGAACGAGGCATTCGATGCCGTCACCAGCGAGATCAAAGACAACACTCAGCTCTACGAGCTGAGTAGCCAGACCCGCTACAGCGACACCGACGGCCGCCACAGCAGCTACACCAACCTTCCCGCCGCTGCGACCGGCCGCTCGGCCTTGGCGACAACTGCCGATTGGTTCGCCGCCGCGGCCCACGACCTCGCCGCGACAACACCCACACGGTCCGCGCCGGTCAGTGGAACACCACGAGTAACTAGCCCGGCGCCCACCGCTTCCAGCGAGCGACCCACCTCTGCGGCGACACCGACTACCCCCACCCCCGGCGGCTTGCCCGCCCCCTAGACCCCTTCGGGGGAAGGAGTCGCATCAGCGCACCTTTCAACGCTGATCGTCTCGTCAATCCCCTGCGGCTCCCCCCGAAGGGCCCAACTCGCACCACCCCCACTCGCACCACACAGGAGGTGAACACCCACCGATGGCCCCCAACATCAACACCAATGCCGACCCCCGCCACGGATGGGGCTGGCTGGAACCGTCCTCCGCCACGATCTTGCCTGATCCGATGCCAGACCTCGCCCCCGATCGTGACGGTGTGAATCCCGAATGGAACTGGCTCGATAAGCAGCGAAGTGAACCCGCTGAGCTTGCTGCCGAACCATGGGATGGGAAACGTCGAGGTCTGCCCAGACCGGCGTGGATCGCGCTGGGTGGCGTCGGTGTCCTCGCCGCCGTACTGGTGGTGGGGGGCGCGGTCTCAGTCAATCGCGAACAGCCCGCAGTGGCGGTGCCCACGATGACGGCGGCACCGCCTGCGAGCACGATCCCCGCGAGTACCGCGTGCACGGGACTGTCCGGAGCGACGGTCACCGATTCCGTCAGCGGTGATGATCCCACGACACGAGCGATCACCCAGTTCGAGCACGCCTACTACGTCGAGCGCAGCAGCGACGCCGCGCTGAGCCTGCTGGCACCCGAAGCCGGGATAACGCCCGAGCCGCTGGGAGCGGGGATCGCCTCCATCCCGCTCGGCACCCGGCACTGCGTCGCGATCACACCGATCGCCCCCACTGTCGCCGACGTGCACCTGGCCGAGCTACACCCCGATGGCCAGCGCCTGGACTACCTGCAGGTGATCAACGTCCGCCTCACCGCCGAAGGCGCGGTCATCACGAACATCCAGAAGAAGGGATGAGCCGATGGCCACACCCCTGCGACTGCATCGTGACGAACCGGAATCAGTGGGCTCGGATCGGCGGCTGGATCCGGGAACGGTCACCGCGCCCCCATCGGATCGTTGTGCGTCAGTACGCAGTACAGCGCTACCGGTCACCGGTCCACATCCACCACTGTTCGCCGTCCTCGGCGCGCACGGCGGTGCCGGTGCCAGCACGCTGGCGCGCTGGTGGGCTCCCGCAGCGGATACCGGGCTGGCGTGGCCGGGCTCGCCCCGCAGCACCCAGCGTGTCGTGGTGGCCGCACGGCTGTGTATGCCCGGACTTACCGCCGCAGCCGAGCGACTGCGCGAATGGCATGCCGGTCTGGCGCCGGATGGCGTCACTGTGATCGGTCTGGTGCTGACTGCGGCACGTCCCGGCCGCGTGCCCGCCACCGTGCGCCGCTACCGCCGGGTGGTCGCCCAACTGGTCGAGGACCTCTACGCGATCGGCTGGCACGACGAGCTGATCGCCTGCGACCTGGCCGACCTCGCGCAATATCTGCCCTTCGACCCCGTGCCACCGCGACGTGCTCGCATACACGACGCCGTCCCCACTGACGTGCACCGGGCCGGGACCGCCATCCTCACCCGGCTTGCGGCGTCACGGGAAAACGCTGCACCACAACCTGATTCAGAGAGATAACAGTGACTACCGCCTACCTGATCGGTGAAGCAGTCAGAGTGCTGGCCGACGAAATAACCATCGTGCCGAAACCACCACCCGGCTCGCTGAAGTTGATCAACGTCGTCAACTACCTGTCCTGGATCGTCATGCTGGCCGGGGTCGCCGCGCTGATCTATGCGGGCGGCAAGTTCGGTTGGGAACGTTTCCACGGCGGGAGCCTCGAATCACCCAAGATCGTCCTCGGCGCGCTCATCGGCGGAATTATCGCTACGGGTGCTGGCGGCATCATGAACGCCGTCGTCACGGGTGGATCACCGTGAGGCGCCGCATGCGGCTGGCCCGCAGCAGTTTCGCCCGCCGGCCAGTCATGCGTTGCTCAGAGATTCGGCCGCGTGATCACACCCGCCATCAGCGTCTGCCTCGCCGATCTATTCGAGGACACATCCGATGATTCGTAACCAGGAACACGTACTGACCGTGCCCACGAGTGATGGGCTGCGGCTCGCGGCCAGACGCCTCGGTCGCGTCGACGCCCCCGCGACGATCGTCTACCTCCACGGGATACTCACCGACTCGTCGTGCTGGGATGCGGTGACCCGGCATCTGCACGACACCCTCGACGGCGGAATCGTCCAGATTGCCTACGACCAGCGCGGATACGGACACTCCGGTCGTCCGAACCGACACCAGAGCACTACTTTGCATCAGTTGGCCGATGACTTGGATGCGGTCATGACCCATGCTGTCGGTGCTGTCGTGCTGGTCACGCACTCGGTGGGGTCACTGGTCGCCCAAGCCTACGCAGAGCTCTATCCCGATCGTGCCGCAGCGCTCTCGGGAATCGTTCTGCTCAACGGCACAGCGGAATTGCCGTGTCTGCCAAGTCAGTTCGTGCACCTATCGCGCCTTCGGCACGGACGGCTCGACTTTGCCACCGCAAGCGCTCACGCGATGCTGCAACGGCGGTTGACAGCCGGGACTCCGTATTCCGAAACGCCAGCGGAACTCGGTGACGCCGGGTGTCACGTCGATCCGCGAGTCCTCGCCGACGTGCTCGGTGCGATCACCGAATTCCGCCTCGAAGCCGCCACTGCCGCCACACTGCGCGCTGTCCCGACCTTCGTGGTCGCCGCCGCGAACGACCAGATCGTGCCCCCGAGTCAGTCCGTCCGACTAGCCGACGCCATCTGGGGCGACTACGACATCGTTCCAGCCTCGGGACATCTGCTGCCGCAGTCCGATCCGGAGGCCGCAGCGGCATTCATACTCCGAGCACTCGACATCGCCTACCGCACCGATGCCGATCGGCTGCGGGGTCCCGGCGGCAGCGATTCCCCTTCGCCTCGGGTGGACCGGCCATGACATACAAACGCCTACCCGATGACGTGGTCACACCCATTACCCAACTACTCGGGTGGCTGGCCTGGATCGTGCTGCTGCTGTGCATCGGTCGGGCCATCTGGGTCGGCGGCCTCCTGGCCGTCCGGATCTACCGCGAGGAATCAATCGAAGGACTCGTCGGAGCCCTGCTCGGCGCAGTCCTTCTCGGATCCGCAGGCGGTCTCGCCGCGGCCCTCTATTCCACTGACTAGCAGGAGACCAGGTGAACAACATCCTCAGCTACGGCAGACTGACCGCGCTCGGCCTGCTCGCCCTACTAGGTCTCACGACACTGATCGGATGCAGCGACAGCCAACCCGGCCGAGCTCCTACCAGTGAACAAGTCGACGTTCACACAGCGCCAACCGGCGTGAAGTGGACCACTTTCCAGGGAATCCCGGTCCCGACCGCAGACCAAGGCCCGACGACGACCAATGGCGCGGTGGTGGCAGGTTTCGCTCACACACCGCCCGGGGCGGCGCTGGCAGCAATCCAAGCCACGGTCCGAATCTCGGCGGCCACCGATACTCAATGGCCGCTGATCGGGCAGCAGATGCTGATAGCCGGACCGGGCCGCGACGCCTGGGCCACTACGCGCGCCCAAGTGTCGATCACCACGCCGGTCGCGACCGGCGCACCGAAAACCCTCGGCTACGAGATCACCGGCTACACGGCCGATCACGCTGATGTCGCGATCTACACCATCCATCCGGACTCCTCGCTCACCCGAAATCTCGCGAGCGTCGTGTGGCAGTCCGAGGATTGGCGACTGCTGTTGCCCGAGCAACCCCGCACACCGCCGGTATCAGCGATACCCATTCCACCCATCGGCATGGTCGAGCTGGCCGCGAAATAAGCATGGAGACAACAGCTATGAAATCCAACCGCCTGCTGATCATCCTCCTCGTCAGTATCGCTGTCGTAGTCGCCGCCGCGTTCATCCTGACCATCACCGACAACCACAGCACACCGAGCACACCCCCGGCCACCGACCACCCCGTCAGGTCATCCTCACCGAATCAAGCCGCTCCAGCATCGAGTAGCCCCGCCCAACTCCCGACCACCGACCTGTTCGGCAACCGACTCGACGTGCCAGCGCGCGAAGAAGGCGTAGCGCTACAACAAGATCCCTCGACCAGACCGGACCCCGCAGGACCGGGCTACCTGACCGCGGCCCCCGCACGAATGCAATGGCAGCGCGGCTGGGGAGGGGCCGCTCTGCCCGTCTCCAGCAGCGACGGACCCACACACATCAGCGATGGCATCGCCTCCGGCTTCGCCAACACACCCCAAGGCGCTGGCCTGGCTGCCTACGACGCACTCGGCCGAGCACTGGCCGCACCCTCTGGTGTCTGGCAGCAGGTGGTGAACGAGCGCTACTTCGGCGGTGGACAACGATTGATCGACCGGTTCACGCGCTCACGCCGCGGCACCCCCGACGCGGCCAGCTTCGTTGTCGTTCCCGAAGGATTCCGCGTGCTGCCCGGATACCGCCGGGACTTCGCCGTCGTGCAGATAGCCGTGAAATCCGTTGGCGGCTGGGCCTACTCGACGTGGCCGATGGCTTGGACCGATGACGACTGGCGAATCCGTGTCCCTGACGATATCGAAACCTTCTGGGCCCCAGGCATTCCTATCAGTTCGTTGGCGGATTTCGGGTCATGGAAGGGCACCGAATGAACACGGCTGCTATCCAGATGGCCGTCGACGCACACGGCTGGCGCACCCAGGTTCCTATCCCTGGGATTTGCGATATCCCGTTCGGACCGAGAGAAGCCTGCGCGCTGCGGGACTTGGGCACCGAAGCAGCGGGCGACGCGATCAACTCGGGGTTCGACGACATCGTGGACAAACTCGTCTCCGGTGTGGCATTCGTGCTCAGGCTGGCGCTGATGTGGTGGTTGGAGTTCCCCTCACCACAACTGACGGCGAGTACTGGTGAGCCGGGTCCGGTGCTGACGTCGATCCGTGGCTACACCGGCGGCCTACAGATTCTGTTGATGACCGGTGGCATCATGTTCGCCGCTGCCCGGTTGGCGATGTCCAAACGCGGCGGCGTCGCGGGCGAAGCGCAGGAATCGTTTCTGGTCTACGGCAGGGCGGTCTTCGCGTCGATGACCTTCGCCGCGGTGATCACCATGGGCACCCGCGCAGGAGACGCGTTCTCGAGCTGGGTGATCTTCGACGCCACCCACGGCGACTTGAACACCGCGGTAGCTCGGCTCACCGAGTTCGATCTGCGCAGCCACACCGGGTTGGGATCCGGGGTACTGCTGGTAATCGGCATTCTCGGGCTGATCAGCCTGCTGGTGCAACTGGTGATGCTGGTGGTGCGCCAAGCGCTGCTGATTCTGGTGGTCGCGGCGATCCCGATCGCCGCGGCAGCGGCGGGAACCGCGCCAGGAGGGCAGGCGTACAAGAAGATGCTGGCCTGGTCGCTGGCGTTTGTGTTGTGGAAACCCACCGGCGCGCTCGTCTATGCGATCGCATTCACCGCGGCCGGGACGAAAACTGAAGGGCAGCAACAGGATACGCAACTGGTGTTGCTGGGCTTGATCCTGCTTCTGATGGTGCCGATCGTGCTACCGGCGCTGATGCGGCTGATCGCGCCGGCGGTAGCGACCCTGGGCGGCGGTGGAGGTGCCGCAGCGGCACTGGCCGGGGGTGCGATCGGCCTCGCCACCGGATCAGCTGGCGGCGGGTCAGACGCACGCAAGGTCAGCGAAGGCGAAAACGCGCCAAGCGGTGGGGCGTCTCCGACAGGGGGACAGCCATCAGGAGGCGGCGGGGGCGGTGGAGGCGGCGGTGGTCGGCCGCTGGCCGGTGGAACCGGCGGGGGTGCGAGCACAGGGATCAGCGCATCGGGCGGCGGTGGAGGAAACGGAGGTTCGCCGGCAGGCGGTGGTGGGACTTCGGGCGCAGCGGCTGCCCCTGCCGAGGCGGGCGGAGCGAGTGCCGCTGGCGCCCAGGGCGGGGCCACCGCGGCGTCAGCGGGTGGTGCGGGCGCGGCTGCTGGGCCTGTCGGCGCAGCCGTGATGGGAGCACAG
The DNA here is from genome assembly GCF_050955855.1 of Nocardia sp. CA-128927. Classification (NCBI taxonomy): domain Bacteria; kingdom Bacillati; phylum Actinomycetota; class Actinomycetes; order Mycobacteriales; family Nocardiaceae; genus Nocardia; species Nocardia sp. CA-128927. Next base: position 4,772,931 of record NZ_CP192087.1, read on the forward strand.
ATGGCTAAAAACGCTGCTCAACAGGGGATTTCGTCGATAGACGCCCAGGGGCGTGATGCCACCGATTCCGGAATGGAAGTCAACGCACCGGTGCCGGGGGAGGTCCGGCGATGAGTACACGCATGTACGGGCGATGGGAACGTCCACGCTCGGCCGGTTTCTTCGGCCTCACCTGGGGCGCATCCATGGCCGGTCTCGGTCTGGTCATCGCGATCATGGCCACATTCATGACCACCCGCTCGTTACCGCTGACAGGGCTCTCGATAACGGTCGCTGCCGCAATATTCGTACCGCTGGTCATTACCCATAACGGGCGCACCGGTTGGGAAATCGCGGTATTGCGCACCCAGTACGCGATGGCCCGCTCACGCGGCGAACAGGTCTATCACGCAGGCCGATTCTCCCGCATTCCCGGAACCGCGAGATTGCCTGGCCTGCTGGCAGATTCACGGCTGAGCGAATATGAGACCGCAGGCGGCAAACGCTTCGCCATGCTCCACATCCGCCGCACGGATCACTACTCGGTGGTGCTTCGGGTGATCCCCTGTGGCAAGGAGTTGGTGGACCAGCACCAGATCGACGCGTGGGTGGAAGGTTGGGGACAATTCCTCGCCGCGCAAAGCCGTGGTGGTGAAGTCGTCGCTGTCACCGCGGTCGTGGAGAACGTCGTCGAGACCCGGCTCAAGCAGCGTCGCGAAGTCGCCCGGCTGGTGCGTCCGGACGCACCGGAATTCGCGCAGGCAGTGATGCGCGAAGCCGCTGCCGATGTCGGGGGTATCGGCGTTCGACTCGAGGCACGAATCGCGTTGACCTACCGCGCGATCGGCAAAGGCAGGATTCGTCGAGACGTCGCCGAGCAAGCACGCGAGATCGGGCAACGCCTGCAAGGAGTGCTGTCCCACCTGGCCCGCGCGGGACTGCCCGCAACCCCACTGCAGGCGTGGGAAGTCATCGGACTCGTGCGGTCTCGATACGACCTCGCGTCCCAGCGCGACGTCGAAGCGGCAGGACCCGACATCACCACCACTCAATCGTGGGATACCGCAGGACCCGTCGCACACCAAGATCGCTGGGACCACTACTGCCACGACGGCGCACGCTCGATCACCTGGGAAATGGATGCCGCCCCGCGCGGCGCCGTCTTCGAGACCGGGCTCGAAGAGTTACTGCGCCCACGCGCGGACGTGCCACGCAAACGCATCGCGATCGTCTACCGGCTCCATTCCGCCGCCGAAGCAACCAAGCTGGTCGATTCGGACTTCCGTGACGCGCTCGCCGCAGAACAGACAGAACGCGGGATCGCCTCGGCCTCAGCGTCATTGCGCGTAGGCAACACCAACGCGGCCCGCCAAGAACAAGCCCGGGGGGCCGGACTGACGCGGTTTGGATTGCTGGTGACGGTGAGCGATCACCTCCAGGCCGATCTGCCCGGTATCGAAGCATCGGTAAAGGGAATGACCGACGCCTCCCGTCTGGGGGTTCGGCGCTGCTACGGCTCGCAGGCCGCGACATTCGCCGCGTCGCTGGGAATCGGGCTAATCCTGCCGGAACATACGTCGATCTCGAAGCGGGTCTCAGCGTGAGCACCGCCCGAGAAAGAAACCACCGCAAGCGCACACGAGCCGCGACATCGATGACCGTCGCCGGAATCCGAGTCCTCACCCCCGAGGCCCGCGCCCTCGCAGAAGCCGACGCTACACGCCGCGGTCTGACAGGGCTGCGGGCGCGGCTGAGGATCTCCTCCGATGATCATCGCCGAGCAACAGCGGCCCGACGCGAGGAAGATATCAAGCGAGACAACGGCTTCCATCGGTCGCTGGCAAAGCTCACCGACCGCGGATACGCCGGCCTCGGGGGTGGGCGAGCCGCAGTGGTGCCAACGACCCCGGAATGGCGGTCGACCACCGTGCAAGTCGCGGGCTTGTGGCCGTGGGCGATCGGTGCGAGCGCTCCGATCGTCGGAACTCCAGTCGGTGCCCACTACATCACAGGGACCCCTGTCCATTTCGATGTCATGGCGTGGTTCTTGAGGGGCTTCATTACCGCTCCGATCGCATTCGTTCTGGCGCTCAACGGTTTTGGAAAGTCCTCACTGATTCGCAGGATGGTGACCGGCGCGGTCGCCGCAGGCGAAACCGTGCTGTGTATGGGCGACACCAAACCCGACTACCGAGATTTGGTGGAGCGCCTAGGCGGACAAGTCATCGACATCGGCTACGGGCACGGAAAGCTCAACCCACTCGATGTCGGAGCACTCGGCACGATTATCGCCAGACTGCCGGACCCGGACCTGCGCCGCCAAGTAGCCGCACGGGTAGAGGCGGGACAGGTCAACATTATTGCCGGGCTGATCGAGCTGGTGCGTGGCTCGCGCTGCGCGGACTACGAGGAAACTCTGATCGCGGCGGGACTGCGTGAACTCTACAGTCCGGCTGGCGGATTCACCCCGGAGGATCCGCCACTGCTGTCGAACTTGCTCGAGGTGATTTCCGGTAGTGCGGAGCGGCTGCAGCAGTTCGCTGAAGAAGACGACCCGACGAGTTATCGGGCGAGCACCAAAACGCTGCGAAGGTCGTTACGTGCCTTGGTAGAAGGGCCATTCGGCGAAATCTTCGACGGACGCACCACTAGCAGACTTGATCTGAATACGCCCGCGATCTGCGTCGACGTATCACGGATTCCTGAAGGCGACACGAAACTCCTTGCTGCGGTACTGATGGTGTGTTGGTCCAGCGGCTTCGGGGCTGTCGCTGCGGCCCATTACCTCGCCGATGTAGGGCTCGCCCCCAAACGGACCTTTGAAGTCGTCATGGACGAGATCTGGCGTGTTCTCGGAGTAGGGGACTTCATGGTCGACCGGGTCGATGCGTTGACCAGGCTCAATCGGCCATTGGGGACGGGATTGATCATGTGCAGCCACACCATCAAAGACCTCACTTCTTTTGATTCTCTTGCGGCTAGATCTAAAGCGCTGGGATTTTTCGAACGGGCGCGGGCCAAGATTATCGGTCCAGTCGGGCCCGAAGAAGTCGATCGGCTGCGCGCCGCGGTGTCGATTACCGAGACCGAGAAACTCCTGATCAATTCCTGGGCGGCACCACGTCCCGCGACCGACGACAATCTTGATTCCACTACTCGCGAAACTCCCCCGGGCACAGGATGTTTTTTGCTCAAAACCGGCGAATCAGGGAAACCTGGAATTCCATTTCGGATGGGCTTCACTCAGACAGAGCGGGATAGCGACATCCACAACACAAATCGGCGTTTCGACAACCTCGGCACAACACAGGAGGCGGTCAGATGATGATGAATCACGAATTGCCGTTCGAGCCACAATGGGTTCCGGTAGAGACGAGGCAGCGAGAATGGTAATGCACAATAACCGCTACCGCGTCGCGACGCAATTGTTTCTGGGCCGAGGCATGTTCCGGTCACACGATTCGACCTGGTCTGCGGTGCGTGCTGATGCAATCAGTCCTGAATCCATCGCGCAGTTGTGGGCGATCAATTTCCTGGCTGGCACAGCAGAGGCTCTGTGGTCGCAGGCCGATCCACTCAGTGCCGCCGACGAGCAACGCCTCTCTAGCTTGATCTGGCACCGCCGCCGGCTCGAATACAAGGCTGCTGCGGATGGGATTCCACGGACCTGGATCGATTATGCGGGAGACCTTGGGCACATGGGTGTGGCCTTGAGTCCCGATCACCGGTTGCCGACCCCATGGATCGACCATCGTGCGCGGCTGGTGCGCAGTATCCGTGCGGACGTGAACCGGTTGACAACGATGGCGTCGGCCTGCGTCGTCCGTGCCTACCGTACTGGCGTTACCGGTCTACCAACCGAACCGTGGACGTTCGGTGAGGATGCGGATCAGCTGTTGCGCAACATGAGAGCGATCCGTACCAGTGCCGCTCGCACTGCCCAGGCCATCGGCGCCGAGGATGACGAGCGCCGCCAGTGGTGGCACATATCGCAGGTCCGCTGGCAGGCGCTGATCGCGCTGCACATGAGTACCGAGATCGCTGCGCTGAACCGGTGGTGGTCGGTTTACACCGACCCGGAGATCCGTTCCCACGTCCGTGGATTCGTTCGGAATCTGCCCTTATATGCCGAACTCACCTCACCGACCGGCTCACGCGCCCACACGTGCACAGGGGTCTGGCCCCCGGACCCATCGGTCTGGCTGGCAGCTGCCGCGACCGAGCTGAATGCCCCAACCAGCATCACCGCTGCCGACACAGATCCGGGAAGCGACATCGTTCCCGACGCGGTGTGGTCCGCAGAACCTGAATGGAGCCAGCCTCCCGGCCCCACTGATCAATCGTTCTGGCCCGGCGCCATAGGCCCCGACCCGTAGACGTCTAGAACTGCGAATACCGGCCCCGCACAACATGTTCCGGCGGCGAACACGCACGTTCGAGGACGTTGGAACGTCACCAAGACCACGACAACCTGACCTGCCAGCTCGCACCACACCGGAAGGACGGCCATGGCAACGTTCGGCACTCCATCACAACAGCACACCGACTCCGGAGCACTGCCGTCACATCAGCGACCTCCCGTTGCCACGGAGCCCTCCGCCTCGCTTACCCGCGCCATCTTCGGCGACGAGCACGAATTCACGCGCCACCAGCGGATCCGTGACGCGTTGGCGGCTGTCGGAGATGTGCCGGGCACCGGCACCACTCAGGCCGAACAAGCGTGCGACAGCTACAGGTTGCTGAAGATCGCCGTCGACGCCCTCGGGGGATCGAGCCGCGCGATCGCGGTCGACGAGCGTGCCTCGTATTCGTTGTTCGACTGGGCTGCCGTGCTGGCGCCGCGCGTGCTGGCGCTGCTGTCGGGGCACCTCAAATTGACTGTCGCTGCTATCGAGCAGCTTGGGGACCCGTCGCCGTTCCAGCAGTCGTGCCTCGAGGAGTTGGATCCCGTCCGCGCGACGGGAGTCGCGTTATTCACCGAGCTGGGCCACGGCACCGATGCGATGCACCTCGAGACCACCGCCACTTGGGAACCGCAACGCCGCGGCTTTCGCCTGGACAGTCCCGCACCGCAGAGCGTGAAGTTCATGCCCAATGTCGCTGCGATCGGAGTGGCGAAAACAGGGATCGTGGTCGCGCGGCTGATCGTGAATGGTCAGGACGAAGGGGTCTGGCCTTTCCTCATGCGCCTGCGTACCGCCGATCGACTGACCGATGGCGTCGAAGTCAGCGCATTACCCGACGCTGGCTTCGGACTGTGGATGGATCACGCGCTGACCAAGTTCGACGGTGCACTGCTGCCCGAGTCCTCTCTGCTCGGCGGCAAAGTCGCCTGGTTCGATCGAGATGGCCGGTTCCATTGCACCCTGAGCTTGGCGCAGCGCTTCGCCCGCACCACCAGCCCGCTCGCCTCCGCACGGCTGTGCATGAGTGGGGCGGTCATGGCAGCCGCACGTGCAGGAATGGCCCTGACCATCGGTTACGCCGGACGCCGAGTCATCGGTCCGAACGGGCGCACCATGATCGCCGGTGACCATGTGGCGCGCCATCTGGTGCACGCGATGGCCGAGGTGTGGGCAATGACCTGTCTGGTGAATACCGTGCGCGAGCACTGCGCCCGCGACGACGTCGCCGTCGAACAGGTGGCGCTGTGGGGGATGCTCGTCAAGCCCATCGCCTCGCACACGGCATGGAGATCACTGGAGATCTGTCGGCAACGCTGCGCTGCTCAGGGCATCCTGCGTGCCAACTATCTGGTGGATTACATCGCCCTGTGCCAGGGAATCATGACCGCCGAGGGCGAGAACTGGGCAATGCTGGGGGCGGCGGGGCGTGCTGTGCGCCGATCAGGTCGCCCCCGACTGACCGGCACGAACGATCAAGGCGCGCGGAGCTGGTGGCATCGGCTGATCGCCGCGGTGTGCCGATCGGGCATCGTCGGGCTGGACGATCGGCGCGGACACAGGTGGTGGCATCAGCTACTCATCGAACGTGAGCGGCTCTTGGCTGACGGCACAGAGTCGGTGAGTCAACCCGACTGCGCGGCAGTCGAACTCGCGACGGCTGTCACAGTCCGAGCCGCCGCGGACGCGTTGACCGAGACCGCGAAAGAAGCGAAAGACCCTGTCGCACAGCGAGTGCTGTTCGACTTGGCTGCGGTGTACGGGCTGCAGCAGGTGAAGGCTCATGCCGGGTGGTTCGCCGCACACCGGATGCTGGGCAAAAGCCGCGCCGCCAGGCTCGACAGGGAACTGCGCTCCCGAGTCGCCGCCGTGGAGGCGCACCTGCCGACCTTGGCTCAGTCGTTCGCCCTGCCCGATCTACAGGCCCCGATCGCCGGAGACTACGTCGCGCGTTGGATCGAAGTCGCGGGTTGGCAGAACGCGTGGGAACCAGCCAGCACCACGCCGGTGAGAAACCGCCCGGTGAAGGCAGGTCGATAGCCGATGCGAGCGCCAGACATAGCGAGAACCGTCCGTGGAGTCCTCGAAAACCGTTGTAGCTGTGGCACTGTCGCTGCCGGTCGCACTGATTCTGATGCTGCTGATCGTCATCGGCGCCGACCCTGCCGTCTCGTGTGCGGCCACGCTCACCCCGAGCGTTGCGGGCGCGGCGCCGGAGTCGACGGGTTCGCAGGTCGCCGGTTTGAGCGACGGCCAAGTGCGGCTGGCGCGCAATGGTGTCGCCATCGGCGTGCAACGCCGCATGCCGGAATCGGTGATTCTTGCCGAGCTGATGGCGCAAGCCACCGAGTCATCGTTCCGGAACTTGGCGAATTCCTCTGTGCCGGAGTCGCTTCGGTTCAGCAACGACGGCATAGGTCACGACCACGACTCGGTCGGCCCGCACCAGATCCGGGTGTCGGTCCACCTCGCCGAAGCGGGTTCGATGGCCCGACTGATGGATCCTGCCTGGCAGATCAACTGGTTTTACGACCAGGCTGCGCGTCTCCCCGGGGCGGCGCGAATGTCGCCAGCGGACTTGGCGCAGGCCATCGAGATATCCGGCCCGGCGGCGTACGCCGGGCAACTCGGCCTCGCCAGGCAGTTGTATGCGATGTTCGCCAACATCGATCCGGCCTCGATGCCTGCCACTGGCGCTGGGCAACCAGCAGCCGGATGCGGTTCGGGAGGTTCTGGTGCACCGCTGACTGCGGCAGGCCCATTCGGGCTGGCTGTCATCCAGGCAGCACAGCGGTGGATCGGCACACCCTATGTCTGGGGTGGTGGCGACCAGGATGGACCAACCGGCGGCGGATTCGACTGCTCGGGCCTGACTCTCTACGCCCTCTACCAAGCATCGCGCGGACAGTTGCGACTCCCGCACTACACACAAGCCCAACAAGATCACCCCAGCGCACAAATCGTGCCATTCGACCAGCGCGCGCCCGGAGACCTCATCTTCTTCACCACACCCGGTTCGACGGACTCCCACCACGTCGCGATCTTGTTCAGTCGCAGCGACGACAGCCAGGACCCCAAGAAATCCTCCGACCTCGTCCTCCACGCCCCGCAGACCGGCCAAGCCGTCACGATTACTCCCTTGTCAGCCTGGGCCGGCGAGCATCTAGACATACGCCGATACAGCCCACCGACCGCGGCATCCTCCGAAAGTGCCGGTACCTGAACAGGTTTGGCCTTCCATACGTGCGCCGCGGGCGCGGCGAGCGAACTTCGATCCGTGACAGCGCCGCTGTCGATTCTATCCGTCGTTTCTTGAGGAGGTGTTCATGATGACCCAAACAGCGGCCGACCAGCGCGGCGCCGAGCGGGTCCACTCCCGTCTCATTGCCGCATATCCGGCACCAGGTCCCATTCCGGCCGAGCACGCTAGGTGGCACGAGGTTACGTGCCCTGAAACATGCACTGTCACACCGGAGCTGGTGGTTCGGGTAATGGCAGAAGAACTTCGTGGGTACACGAGCTATCGGCAATTCGATCGCCTTGCGGCCAAACATGGATTCACCACCTCAGCGCTGTTCGCCGGATTCACCACGGCGCTGCGATCTGAGGCCGGAATCAACTACGCCGAACGCCGTGCCGCCGATCGTGCCCGCGAGGCCGAACTCGCGGAGTTGGCTGCCGCCGGTGCCACCGGACCGCATCTGATGCTGTGGTCGGCGGCGACGCGCACACAGTTCGCCGTGTGCCGCGGCGACGGTCAAGTGATCTGGCGACAACGATTCGAAGACCTCACACCGCAGTTACCCATCGCCTCCGACCTCGACGCGAGCAGTATCGCCGCGCAGCAAGCGATTTGGCTGGCAGGCCAAGCCCGCCACGACTGGGGCGCGCGCGTGGCGACCTTGCATCTGATCATGGCCCGCTGCTGTGGCCGCCTCATCGACGATCTGAGCCAAGCGGCGTTCGTGGCTGGGCTGGTCCTGGACGTGGACGCAGATCCGGACAACACCGCTGCCGCATGCCAGTCGGCTGTTGGTGATGCGGTCGACTGGCGCCACACCGATCTCGGGTCACTTATTCAGCACAGGATCTGGAAATGACCCGCCGCACGCCGGCGTCGACCGTGGTGCTCGCGACTGTATGGGCTCTGACTGTTGGGTGCGGACAAGAATACGACACAGGCGCTGAAGTGACTTGTAGTGCAGCACGATTCGCGCCACCGCACCACAACGTCGATCCATGCAGCGGCGAGGAGGTGCTGCAAGCGGCGGTGGCCGCAATCTTCGGCTACGAGCCGACTGTGCACGCTGATCCGCGCGCCGCGTTCCGGACAGCGATGCCCCTGATGACCCCGGAATTCGCCGATCGCGCGGAAGCGGCTGCGCCCGTCTTCTCGCCGATCACTGCAGCGACCTGGCAGCAATGGCGCACCGACGCAGTCACTGTCACGACCAGTGCGCGGCTGACCGATGACGATCACCCCGCCGACACCGCGTCAGCGATCAGCCGAGTACTCGCCGTTGACCTGCGCCCCAGCGACGACAGCACAACGGCGGTGGACTTCGCGGTCTATACACACGCTTCCCGCACCAGTTCCGCAGGCGCATGGCTGGTTTCAGGGATGGAGGTCCTGGGATGAGCGGGGATCCCGTCGAAGAAGGAGCGGTTGCGGTCCGCACCGGTTTCATCCAGGCGTTGCAGACCGGAGCGATGACGGCGAACCTGATGCAACGCCGCGGTGCCGAGAGCCGGTCGGTCGCAGAGTTCGACCGCCGCACCGCGGATGCCGCCGCGAAAGAAGATCGCGAAGTCGAATTTCACGACCTCAAAGTCGACAGCTACCACGATCGCCACCGGCGCGAAACAGAACTGCACACGCTGGAAACACAATTCAAGCTAGGCCAGCAACAGCGCGCGAATGAGCTGCACGAACTGGACAAACAAATCAAGAAACGGCAGATGCAACGCGCGGATGCCGACTTCGACCGGCGCAACACCGACGGCATTCTCGAGCGCGGTGGCAAAGGGGACCTGTACGCCCTGGATAAACAATGGCGTGGGAACCGCGAGAAGCGCTTGATTGAACTACACGACCTGGATGTTGAGTACAAGCAGCTGCTCATCGACGGACGTAAGCGGTCTCTGGGCCTGACCGAAGTCCTTGCCGCCCAAGACCAGAGCACTGCGACGGCAAACCAATCGGCGGCCGAATTCGCTGCCGCACACAGCAGCAGAGACCTCTCGCCCGAACACGCCGATCACGCGGACGCCTATGCCGAACGCTTCGCCCAAGACGCCGGTTATGACCCGCAAGACCTGATCGATGAAGCGCTCATCACAGTCAACACCGAACCGACACTATCGACGATCAGCGAATTCACCGCGGAGTTGGCAACCGAAATCTATGCAGAACACCTCATCGGCACAGGATCCCAGACTGGCCCCACACCCGACTCCGATGAAGCAATCGCCAACGCGATCACCGCGGCCATCTGGTTAACCGGGGAGGACGGCATCGTCACCGTACTCGATGTGGATCAGTATCCCGACCTCGACGTGGAATCGCCGGGAGTCGACCTGGACCCTGACCTCGGGCTGGAACCATGAACTCCCCACCGGAGCCCCGATTCACCGGCAGGGACGTTCCCACCGGGCAGGCACAGCTACTCGCGACGATCCAGAACACCAGCGCGAAGATCGCCGAGGGCATTGACAAGTCCTTCCAAGCGATCTGGGACCCGCGCGCCAAGCAGGCACACGACCTACGACGCGTGCGTTGGATCACAGAGGAGATCGCGGCCTCCATCGGAGTGCCCGCGGAATGGACCGCACACGCGCGAACGGCCGGAGACCGAGGCGTGCGCTGGCGGGTCTCCCAGCGCCTGCCGGCGCCCGGACCGATCGACCGGGATCGGCTCGTCGACGGACTCACCGATCAAGCACGCAGGTTGCAAGCGATGGCCGCAGTGTCGGCGGGCTACACCCACCGTTTCGGCGAACCATCACCCGCGGAGCTTGCCCGAGTTCAGCACCGCATGACCATGCAGTGGGAACGGGTGGGCGCGGTCGCGCACGCGCTCGACGTCACTGCCACCGAGCGCGACCGCATGTGGCCGACCGACACCGCCAACTGGCATCGGATCGTCGCCACCGTGCGCGCCCAAGGCGCGATGACCCTCGCGGCGACCTGGCATCAAATGGCCGCCCCCGCCAATCCACAGATCGTCCGCCTGCCGGTGACCGCACTGCGTCTCGCGCAGATCGACGTGCGCACCGTCGCACCCGAGAACCTGCCCCCACCACCAGAACAGCTGCTCGCACTCGCCGAAGCCGCAACACAGGCGCTCGAGCGAACCGGCGCGGATCACCACGGCGCCGCGATCGAGGCGGCCATCGAAGCATCAGCCACCGACCTGCCGACACTCATCGACGCCATGGACGCGGCCAACACCGAATCAGCCTGTGACGAGCTGACTATCCCGACCCCGGTAGCCGGTGACGGAATCGAATTGTGAATCGCAAGGAGCCCGACATGCACACCCGACCAGCACGACAGACCGAAGTCATGCCAGGACAGGCGGATTCGTCGTGACAGAACCGAACGAGGCGTGGACCGCCCTGCCGCCGTGGAATGTCCGGCTACTGGGCAGAATTCATCAGCTCGCCGTGCAACGCACACAAATACACCGCGACGGATATCAAAACCACGACGGCGGAATAGAGGCGTGGAGAACTCACCTCGGCGAGCTGGACATGCTCCGGCGCGACACCGAAAAACAGGCGGCGTCGATCGGGATTCCGCAAACACTGATCAGGGAGGCCGCCGACCAAGGCGAACAGGGTGCCCAGTGGAGCGGCAAAGACCACCGCCCCGACGTCGCGCCAGCCACCTGGTTCTCCCGCGAAGAGGCTATTGACGAGCTGGCCCACACCGTCTGGAACCTCGAGCACATGGCCGCCCTCAGCGTCGCCCGCCGAGAAAGGCTCAGTGTCAAAGGCACTGCCTCCGAACCAGATTCGGGCGGGGCTGCGCGGTTCCAACGGAACATGACCGCTCTGTGGGTCCGGGCGCGCGGTCTCACCGAGGGCTTGCAGATCACCGACGATGAACGTCACGGGCTATGGATCACCGACGCCGCGCAATGGCGTCAACTGGTGGCCGACACCGTGCACACCTACGACGACTACACCCTCGACCTCATCTGGGGCGACCACACCAACCCAGCCATCGAGGCGAACGCCGTACAGCTGATCAACCCCCGCGGACCCGATGAGTACCTGTCCCCAGACCAGCAGACAGAGCTACCGCCGACACCGCACCAGATGCTCCAACACGCCACCCAAGCACTCGGTGCCCACACGTGGGACAGCGCCGGAGCCGGAGATCAGCACATCGGACCAGCGATCGAGGCGACCTTACCCACCGAGACAGCGGCCGAATGGACTACCGACCCCGAGACCGAACTCTGGCAGCAGACACCCGGCAACGACGCAGGCCCGGAACCGTAGCTCACCGGTGTCCCAAGGCGCTGCCCGAACAACTATCAGCGAAGGAACGATCCGATGAAATACCGCAAGATTCAGCAACTCCGCTACCCCGAAGGCTGGAGGTGGGTGCCGTGACCCGGCCGCCGCAGCCGTGGGAGACGATGCCCCCCTGGAACACCCGGCTACTGGAGAAGATTCAAGACCTCTCCGTCGATCACACGCAGGTACTGCAGCGGGGATACCCGACCTACAACCTCGCCTTCGGCGGCGCGGAAGTGCAGATGCAGACCTGGCGCACCCACCTGCGTGCACTCGAAGCTGACCGCTCGGAAGTAGAGGTCCATGCCCGCGCCGCCGGCATACCGCAGGAGATGATCGCGGACGCACGCACACTCGGAAGCCGCGGCGTGCGATGGAATGAGCGCCAACCTCCACCACCAACAGGCGACCGTGGCCAGGACGCCGTGCGGGAGATGATGGTCGAAGGCGTCGCCGCCGATGTGTGGCAGCTCGAACACATGGCCGCCATCAGCGCCACACACCGACATCGACTGGCCGCCCAAGGAATTCACTCCGAAGCCCACCCCATCGCGGCGAGCCAGCTGCAATCCAACATGATCGCGCTGTGGCTGCGAGCCAGCGAGGTCGCTCGCGTTGTCGGACTCACCGCCGAAGAACGTGACCAGCTGTGGGGGAGGGACGCCGAAGGCTGGCAGAGGTTGATGCAAGCGACAGTGCACACCTACGACGATCCGGCGTTGGAAGAACGATGGCGAGTCTTCGCATGGCCCGGTATCGAACACGACGCTCAACAAACCGTCGAGACCCTGAACCCCGGCAAGGATTCGAGCACGAGCGCCGCGGCAGAGCAGACACCGCCCTTGCCACACCTGATGATCCAGCAAGCCGAGGAAGCCCTGGAGAACCCCGGTGCTCCGGCCGAGGCGGGTACCGAACAGATCGGCGCGGCCGTCGATGCCGCACTGCCGCTGGGAACTGCGCACAGCTGGGGCTCGGAGCCTGTCGGCGAAACCGACCCAGCTGTGCCGTCGCCGGTCAGGGATGACGGACTCGAACTGTGAAATACACAACATCGATCGAAACACTTTGCCCGGCAGGAGGTTTCGGTCATGACCGGACCTGAGCTGCCAGCCTATGAAGCGCAGATAGCGCAGCAGCAAGCTCGGCTGCTGCGTCAAATCCAGCATCTCGCCGGTGAACATACCCGGATCACCGGACTCGGCTATGAAGGCTACGACAGCACCGACGGGGACCCACGGGCGGAATGGTCCGCGCATCTCGATGGGCTTACCGCTGAACGCGAGGCCGCGGAGACCGCCGCTTTCGAAGCCGGAGTGCCGCAGGTGTCGATAGAAGACACCCGCGAACTCGGATTCCGCATGGGTCGGCCCGCACGACAAGGCGAACAGGGGGCACCGTCTGTTCCGCTGCCCAACGAGGCGTCGTCGTTTCTGGTGGACATGCTCCGTGTCGAGCTGGCGCATCTGCAACGGATGGCGATGCTCGCCGCGGCGGTCCAAGACCGGATCGTCACCGGACGATCGACTATTCCCCTCGACCCGGCTGCGTGGGCGCACATGCAGGCCAATATGGCGGTGAAGTATCAGCGGGCCACAGCGCTGGCCAACGCCGCCGGCCTCACCGCCGCCGAGGGCCGACACCTGTGGGACCTGGACTCTCCGACGTGGGAGCACATGCATGCGAGCACCGTCGCCACCTACTCCGAAGCCCAACTCGTCGCGCAATGGCGGACCGTAGCCCGACCGAGCCCTGAAATGCCGCTACCGCCGTACGTCGGTGTCGGCCTCGACGGAGCCCCACTCACACAAGCTGAAGCGCTTCCCCCGACCCCGCAGGAAATGATCAGCCATGCCGCTGCGGCGATCCGCACCGATTTCATCGACATGGCCATCGACCCCGAGGGGCAGATCTCCGCGGCTATCGACGCAGCACTGCCCGCCGACAACGGCGAGAACCGTGGCAGTGATCCTGCCGGCGCCACGCTCATGAACGGGGCGTCGGAAACCCAGTTGGACTCTGATCCACAACCACACCCGGACGGAGGTCCCGAGCCGTAGATACGCCAAAGACCAAGTCTTCGCGCCGACCGTAGGTGCCGGTCGACGAGAAGAACATCCATTCACGCAGGGGACATCAGAAAACCGCCGCACAAGACGCGCTCCGGCGCTGCGGCTCACTTCGACGAGGTCGAGGACGATGTCCGACAACACATTTCACGACAATGCTGATTTCACCGCCACCGCTAGCGCACGCCGCAGTGGCAGACATTCAGCAAGTAACGGCACACAACCATCAGCCGCCTCGCTCAAACCAGCACGGCAAGGGCCGGGGGCATGAGTTGGCTCGAGCAGCCACGCGGCTACCTAGACCCGCGGTATTACCGCGATGCGAATTCCGACATCGAACGCCAGTTGCGCGCGGACTACGCGAGGTATCACACGCTGCGCAATATCGCCGAGTATGGCGAGGGCCCGGAAGGGAAATCGCAGCTCAAAGGCTACGCCGATCAAGCTGCGGCGACCTGGCGAGACCATGAGTTACCACAGTGGCGAACCCTGTGGGAGCAACTCGAAGCCGCGACCGACGCCTGGGATGCCCGTCCCGAGACCACCCGCCTTCTTTTCGACCGTGTGGCGCAATCCATCGACGCCGGTGATCTGGGTGTGGATGAGATGACCTGGCGCACACTGCGCCAAGCCCGTGAGGTCACCGGTCATACCGACGGCGTCGCCTACGGCTCCACCCAAGATCAAGCCCACTGGCGCGCGCCCGGCCCGCAACTGCGGTCGATCACCAACTCACCCGACACCGAACCGGGCGCGAAACGCACAGTGCGCACCGTCGACAACGCGCAACCGCTCAGCGCGGTCGACCGATCGTTGGGTGCGACGCCAGGCGCGAAGCTCCTGAGCCTGGCAGAGGTCGACGCGGTCATCGCCGGTACCGACGCGGTTCTGGGCTGGGAGGAGACGGACGCCACGCTGATGTCACCGCGGGTGCGCGATGCCCGAATCAGCTACAGCTACACCGAGATCGCTGACCAGCAAACTGTGCACGCGGCACTGCTGCGAGAAGTACAGAATCTGGCCGCCGAGCACACACGCCTCGCTGATGACTGGCCTGTCTCTTCCGAAGCACGGCAAGGCCACATCGAACGCCTGGAACGACTACTCGCCGGGTTGAATCAAGCCCGTCTCGATGCCCTCGACGCCGGAGTGAACGACACCGACATCGAGGCCGCCCGCCGCGCCGGGCTCGAAGGAATTCGGTGGAGCGACAAACCCGCCCACGCGCAACTGGGCCAGATCGAGCAGCTCACCGCCCAGCGTGACGCCGCGCTGTCCGACGCCGCTCATCTGCGCGAAGAGATCGAGAGTCTGCGCCACCAACTCGAGCACCGCACACCTGGTGCTGAAACCGAAGTCGCACTGCCGGTTTCGACGGCAGCACCTGTGGGCTCGGCGATCGGCGCCGAGGACAGTGGCGGCGCGATCGACGCGGCGATCGACGCCGCCCTCCCCGAGAGCTCCGGCGCCGAGTGGGATCCCCCCGCCAGCGCCGAACCTCTCGAGTCAACACAACAGGCCGAACTCGGCCAGGAGTTGAACTTATGAAATCTGTTCTCCAGCAACGACTTCCGGACCTCCGCCGACGCGCGGTAGGGGGTGCCCACTCATGATATCGACCAGAGAAGCACGCCGGCGCACGGTCGGTGGACTCGGACCCGAAACGACAGCGTTGCTGTTGTTTGCGGGCGTTCTGATCTTCCTTTTGCTTGTCTGGGGTGCATTGAGCCTGGGCAGTTGGTGGGCTGGGCTGCCTGTGACCGGGCATCCGGTGGTCGCGGTGCTGCAAATCGTGACCGGACAGCATCGCTGGCCGTGGCAATCCACTGTGATCGGACTGGGGTTCGTCCTTCCGGTAGCCGCACTGATACGGGTGGGGTGGCACTCGGTCGGTGCGGGTCAGCGCATCGATACCGCGGCTCGCACCATGCAACGACCCCGCGAGATCACCATGGCCACAGCGGCCGACAACGCCGCCGCCGCGGTCCGACTACTCAAGGACGCTCCGGCCGAGATCCAAGCGCTCAAAGGCCCGCCACTGGGCACAACGGTCCAGGGCGGGGTCGAGCTATTCGTGCCTGCGGAGCAGAGTGTGTTCGTTGCCGCTGGTCAGCGCACTGGCAAAACGATGGTGTGGGCGATCCCGGCGGTTCTCTCGGCGTGGGGGCCGGTGCTGGCGACCAGCAACAAACCGGATGTTTATCGCCACACTGTCGGCGGACGCGAAGAACAGGGCAGCCGGATCTGGATGTGCGACCTGCAAGCGGTCACAGGGAAGGTCGAATGCGGATTCTGGGTCGACCTGCTGGCTCAGGTCAAAACGCTGCCCGCCTCAAGGAAGCTGGCCGGATTCTTCATCGCTGACTCGAACTCTGAAAATGCCCACGTAGACGCCTATTTCGATGGCGGGGCCCGCGAGCTTCTGGCGCTGTATGCATTCGCGGCCGCGTGTGCGGGCGGGGACTTGATGCATGCCGCTGATTGGCTTGGTCGTGACCAGGATCGAACCCCGGCCCTGATCCTGCGCCGTCACAACCATCACCGTGCCGCCGAACGGATTCTGGAAGCCCAAAGCCTGTATGCACGACAGCGAGACGGCCTGTTCGACATGGCACGGCGGCACCTCAACGTCCTGACCCATGAGGGCTACGCGCAGATGGTGACACCACCACAGCGCACCATCATCAAAGCCCACGAAGCACAGAACAACACCGTGGTGCTCACCACCGAACTCAGTGACCCCACGCACGACCTACCGCAATTCAAGCCCGCCGAATTCGTGCACAGCCGCGACACCCTCTACGCGCTGTCGATGGCCGGCCACGACTCCGCGACTCCATTGACCTCGGCGTTGGTCGGGCAGCTATTGGAAGCCGCACTTGCCGCCGCCAGGGTCAGAGCCGATGGGCGGCTGAAGATTCCGCTGCTCGCGGTTCTCGACGAGGCCGCCAACTGTGCGCGGATCAGCGAGCTTCCGGAGTACTACACCTACTGTGCGGGCTGCGGAATCATCCTGATGACGATTCTGCAAGTTCTGGAACAAGGCGAAGCTCTGTGGGGGGCCAACGGCCTTCGGATCATGCGGGCGCAATCGATCGAGATCTACGGCGGCGGAATCGCCACCCTCGAATATCTCGAGCATTGGTCACGGATGACCGGAGACCACGACGTGGCCGACCGCTCCCACAGCCGCGGGCCCGGGGGAATTAACCGCACATTGTCATGGCGACCGGAACCGATCTTGACCGTCGCCCAGCTGGGCGCATTGCCGAAAGACCGTGCGCTGGTGCGGTTACCGAATCACGGTCCGGTGCTGGTGGAAAAGGTTCCCTGGTATATCAATCCCGAATTCGAGCCCCAGGTCCAGCGATCGCTGGACCGATTCGAGAAGGCCGCGGCGGACGCCGTCACCCCAACGGCGACCGGGGCGACGGACTCTGCTGAGGACATCAGCGATGAGTAGCCCGTCATCGAACCCGGCAGCGGCTGCGGGCGGGAAGCCGACAGGTCGTCCGCGGCCACCGGCGTACCGGGACTTCGTCGAGTTCACCGACAAGTGGTTGCTTCCGCTGATCAACGTGCGCCTGGCCGAGGCCAATCGCGAGAACACCTACACCTGGTGCAGCCAATGGTGGCGTCATCGGCCTGTATCAGTACGAATTGCACACTTGCACAACGCCTTCGAAGCATCACGCCGTAGTCAAGCGGGCGGCGCAATGAGCTCATATCTGCTCAGCCACGTCGATGCCCACTGCAAAATCATCCTCGATGCGGCCAACGGTCCAATGCACCGGTGCACGCGCACCGAACACAACCCCCTGGACTCCCTGTCCGCAGATCCCATGCCTTTGACGCGGGTCAAAACCAAACAGACCTCGACCCCAACGACACCGGCCGATGAGGCCGTCGCGGCGAAACCACCACCGCCACCGCGCTATTCCCACTACAGCGAGTTCGTCCAGCAGTGGTTGCTCCCGGTCATCGCGGTCCGGGTCACTGCGAACAGCCGAGAGGGACACAACACCTGGTGCCGGCAATGGTGGCGCCACCACGGCGTCGCGCTGCGCTTCGCCGCCCTGCACAAGTGCTTCGAAGCCGCCTGCCGCGCCGAGGACAAAACCGCCATGTCGAGCCTGTTCGTTCGCCACATCGACCCGCACATGAGGCTGATCTTGGACGCCGCGCAAGGACCGCTGCACCGATGCAGTCCACAGCAACATACCGAATTGACCGGACTACCCAACAGCGCGATCGCGCCGAACTGGTTCGGTGTCCCGGGTGCGAAGACCTCCATAGAACATCTCGGATGGGGACCGGACTTCCGAGCCCTGACCAACAGTATGGCGACGTCGGGAGCAGAGTCGTGAACGCGCCGACACGCACTCAGGTCAAGGTCCTGCGCACGCTACAGAACCAGACCGTGTGGCTGAACAACGCGGTGGCCACAGCAACCCAGCGCCAGCAGCAGACCGGCCAAAGCCCACCACCATCCTGGTACGAGGACTACCACGGCCGCGCAATCCTGCACGAAGAGTTGACCAACGCTGCGCGCGCGGGCGGCGTACCCAAGGCATGGATCGACCACGTTCACGAACGCGGCCAGCGCGGCGTTGCCTGGCGTGCCGATCTGTACCTTCGTGCCCCCGAGGTCGTCGAATGGAATCGAATACTAGGTGACCTCGACCTCGACGTTCGACGTCTGCGTGAGTGGGCCTCCCTCGACGTGGCCTGCGCCCAACTCCGTCCTGAGACCGGGACCGGCGGGTCATTCGACTTCGATCGCAACCTGAACATCCTGCGCAGCAGAACCGCCGGGGTAGCGAACTTGCTCGGCCTCACGGCTGAGCAAGGACATCAGCTGTGGGGCGACGCCTCCGACTGGGCGCAGGCTGGTGCCGCGGCACTCGGCGGAGTGCCCGCCGAAGGGCTATTGCAGCGCTGGCGCGCGGCCGCACACACCAACCTCGGCGCATACGGCCTGCAATCTATTGCGCTGGCTGCGGCGGGAGTCACGACCGCTACTACCGTCGCGCTGCCCTCCCCAGAGGAGTTGTCGTCGGCTCTCGACGTCGCCCTCGAGCCTGTCCAACCTCTGTTCCGGGCCCCCGTCAGCAGCAGTGAAGCAATCCACACGGCCCTCAGCGCCGCCAACCTGACCTACGACACCGACAAGCAATCAGCCAGCGGCCCCGGGTTGTTCAGCGATGCACCGCGTGCGGACGGATCGAGCTTCGATCCTGACGTTGAACCCGACATTCCGGTTCCCGAGTTCATCTCACCGGCGTGGGGACTCGAGCAATGACCAGCCCGGCATCGCCGGGTCGCGTGCGGGATACCGCGCCAGATCAGGCAGCGATGCTGGGCCCGATCCACCGGCTTGCCGCCGATGGCACCCGACTGCAGAAGAACGTGCAGACCGAAGCGCCCAGCCCAACAGCGAAAACCAGGTCACCCGAGCGGCTCGAGGTCGTCGAGCGTGCCCGCAATTCGACCGATTCACGTGAACAACCGAGCGCCACCAAGGAAAGGACTCTCAATGACACGGCATGTGCATTTTGTCGGCTCGATCCCCGAACCGCTGATGACCAGCTACCACGACGCGCTGGAATGGATCGTTGACCACAGCGCGGGGCAACCACTCACCGCGCTACCGTGCGACCTCGACCCCGTTTGGATCGTGGGCTACCTGCGTGACCTGGGGACTCGCACCAAATTATTGGAATTCCAGCACACCACAGATGATTACGCCGACTACAACGTTTTCCCTTCCGGGCGAATTCGGCCCGGCGTGACACTCGAGCCCGAGCACCTCTCCATGCAGCGCTTCGACAAAATCGCCCACATCGTCGAGGCATACACGAACCTTCGGCAGGAACGAGCAGAGCTGGCGAACGTCAAACTACAGCTCAGCCAGCCCAACCCGCTCGATCTGACCCTGTTCATCTTCGCCGGGGCCGCCGTGGCTGACGGGCTTCCCCTTCACCAGGCTCTACACAACGTCGGCGACGTCGCAACAGCACTTCGCAATCTTGAACTGGTCACCGAGGCCGTACTCGATGAAATTGCCGCTGTCACAAGGGTTCACGGCTCCCTCATCACCTGGCAGGTCGAGTCGCCGGTCGCGTTGCTGTCCGTCGTGAAAGCCGCGCAACTGAAAACGAAGACCGCGGTCGCGGTACTGGTGGCACACCAACTTGCGCGATTCCTCACCCGGCTCCACGCGATCGGCGCGCACGCCAGCCTGCATCTGTGCTACGGCGACTACCAACACACAGCCCTGCTGCAACCGCGCAGCACCGGGCCCGCGGTCGCCTTACTCAACGCCTTGGCGCGCCAGCTGCGCCGTCACGGCACCCCGCTTCCCGACGTCCACATACCGTGCGCATACGGCGCCGAACCCGCTCCACTCGACCCCCGCTTCTACCTGCCGCTGCGCAGCCTGGATTCCGAGTGGACCTTGACAGCGGGTGTGGTCTCGCCGGCAAGCGTCATCGACAGCATGGTCAGCCTGCGACTGTTCGAACAGTCAGCCAACCGCGCCGTGCACGCGGTGGCCACTGCCTGCGGTCTGGGACGATGCCCAGTCGACCTGGCTGAACAAGCCGCCGCAGCAACCGCGGCGGTCGCCGCGTTCTCCGAGCACTGGCTACCAGCAGCAGCCCTAGATGACTACAAGGAGTTCGATGCCACCAGCAGCTGGTGATATGGCTTGCGACGTTGTATCGGATCGCGGCCACAACACGATCCGCGCCCGAGTTCCCACCGACGCAGCCACATCCGGACTGTTCGCGAGTACCCGCAGCTCCGCCACTTGATCCGCCGTCAACTCCACCCCGACAGTAAACACCACACCCAATCATGCTGTAAGACAAACAGAATCACGAGACGCTAGCGCGATAACCCCCGGACGCGCCCGCGTGTTGGATCTAGGCGATGGGCTGGCATACCTCGGTCCACGACCGGCTACTCGACGCCGCCCTCGGATATGGACTTCCTCCAGGCGTACCCGAACGGCCGGTATCGCATCAGGATCGGCCAGGTGCCTTAGTCTTGTCCTCCGCTCTCGGGCTCCTGCACAGGCTGTGCCGGTGGCACACGCAGGGTGGCAGCGAGGTCGGCAATGTTCGCGACCCTTGTCTCCTGGCCGACTGCTGGCGCTTCGGGACTGGGCATGCCCAGCGGCAGAATCGCGAATTCGTCGTTGAGAGTTGCTTCGGCACGGGGCAGTACCAGACATTGCGCCGGACATGAAAAATGGACACACATCGCATAAATCGCGTCGTCGCGAGTGAGGACTCCGGGGTCGACCAGGCAGTCACCGAACCCGGTCGCACCCGGATTCGGTGTGTCCGGGGCGTTCACGACGCACACCCCATCGTGGGGCGGCGGCCGTCGTCCACGATGCGCCATCCCACCCACGTACACAGGTGATGGTCCCAGGTTCGATGTGCCTCGATCTTGTTCTCTCGCACTGGGACATGACCGCACAATACCGCCGGGCAGACCACGCCGACCAGACGTCCATCCTCATCGAACTCCGGTCGCCCACAATGGGAATAGAGCTTCAGACATCGACGGTTGAGCTCGGCGTTCTCGAACATGACGAAGCTGCGACAGCTCGGCCGACGGGACGGGGCTCCACTGGATCGATGAGATATGCGTCGAGCGAGCTGATCTCGCCAGTTCACCGGCGCACCCCCTTTCCCTGATGATCATCGAAATCAACTGCTCGCCAACCTGGTTGGCGACACCGTTCCAGGCCACAGGTGTCGCGGGGATATCCACACGAACCTGATAGGGACCACGGATGGTCTCGGATTGCTGTCCTCATCGGTACACCTCCCATTCGATCGGCCATCGCCCTGATCGGGAGATGGTCAACGCGTCATTGATCTCGACCTTGGTTTCGGCTCCTGCGGTGTCGCGGACCAGGACTTCGCCTTCGGTTCCTGCGGCCTCGAGGATTCGTGCTCCGACCGTGATCAGCTGACTGGCGGCCCTGTGCCATGACATGGCGACTGACCGTTTTCGGATCCCTGCTGCCGCGGCGGCGTCGAGCTCGACGGTGATGTGACTGTTGGGCAGGACTTCGAACTGGATCTCGTGACGCGGGCGTTTGAGTTGGTGGAGGCTGTGCGCGGCCCAGAATGTGATGTTGAGCAGGATCATCAACGGTGGAGCCCCGAGCAGCTGCTTGTATCGCAGGTGCTGCTGGGGCCATTCGAGCCACCAGGGCTCGCCCACCGCGTACGGGCGCGCGGCCATCGGGAGGGCGAGACGTTGTCCGGGCTCGAGGACCCGCACTCCCAGCCAGCCGAGTTCTTCGAGCGCTTTGGGCGGGATTGACTCGCGCGTCGCCACTATCGTCCAGTCCGCGGTGGAGAGCTTCTCGGGCGCGGGGGCCAGTGTCGGTGTCTGGAACCCGATTCGGTCGTTCACCCACCCGACAAAGGCGTGGGGCATCATCACGGCGGTTATGGCGTCATCCGCGATCAGCTCCACCTGCCCGTTGTCGCTGATCGTCGCGGGCAGGTTTCGCTCGCGATAGGCTATCGCCCAGTCTTGTGGCGTGGTCAATGAGTCCGCGTCGTCCCAGCCGTGATTGCGGGCACCGTCGATCACCGCTCGCGCCGCGAAGTGGGCACGACATTCATGCCAATAGTGCGCCGACCAGAGCACTCGCGCGTCGTGCGGACTCAACGACAGCGGGAAGCTGTCGCAGGTGTCTGCCTCGTCCTCGTAGCCCATTACGCCCGCCCCCTCATCGGCACGCCACAGACGGGTAGTCGATCCAACGGCGCAGGCGGTTCCGGTAGTCCGGCGCGCAAAAGTGTGAGCACGTCGAACGTTTCATCGGAGCTGGCGAGTGCATAAAGCGGCAAAGGAGGATCCTTCCGGGGGTTGTTGTCGGTGAATGTGTTTTAGCGGCAATGTGTTTCAGCGCCAGGTGTCGGGATCGCCGGGGAAGATGCGCCGGATCCCGCCGCGGGGATCGGCGATGTCGCCGTGGTAGCGGGGGATGATGTGCAGGTGCAGGTGGTCCACGCTGCGTCCGGACGCCGGGCCGTCGTTGACGCCGATCGTGTATCCCTCGGGGCGGAAACGCTGCTCGAGGTGACCCTTCATGGCACGGGCCAGCCGGTGCAGGTCGCTTGCTTCCTGATCGGTCAGATCGAAGAACGACAGCACGTGCCGGAAGGGGACGATCTCGAGATGGCCTGGGCTGGCGGGGAAGTTGTCCCACCGTGCGTACACCGTGCCCCAGCTGCCAGCGATCCTGTTCAGGTCCGGATTCGCCGGGCAGCAGAAAAGACATCGTGGTTCAGAATCCGGTGATGTGCTAGCCCGCGCACCATCTAGCTCAGCCACCGATGTGGTGGGGGGATCGAACATGGATATTCACTCCTACTCACGTACTATCTTCAGATTCGGGATATGTTGTGTGACAGGACTATTCACCACGGAACAGTGATCTCCGGAAGGCGGCGGGTACCTCGCTCGAGCTCGTCGGCGAGGTCTTGATAGGCATTGCCGAGGTCGGCCAGTTGCGCGGAAGCGTCGTAGAACAAGCGATCCGGCGCGGCAGTCAGGGCGATATAGGTTTGGACGGTCGCCTGCGCAAGCTGATCAATAACCTGACCCATGGTGTGGGTATGCACTCGCGCGTCCGGGAAAGGGTCCGGAGTCACCATCGTCACCCAGTCATCGATCTCGCACATCAAACGAGAGCGATGCCAGTCGATCTCCTCGAGTTCGCACAGCGGTGTGTGCTCACGCGTCTGATGCAGCGCGGCGAGCTCGCCGGCCGCGTCCAGCAGCACGACCTCCTCGATCGGAGGGAAACCCCTGCAGGCGGCCAAGACCATGTCCTTGCCCGGCAGCCCGGTTCGACTATCCATCGACCAATGGATGTTGCGACCACCCACACACACCGAAGTGCTCTCCGTGCGTAGAAACATATTCAGTCCGGCACGGGTGCTCAGCAGGGTCGCTGGCGGGATCTCGTCGAACCCGAACCACCGCAGGTCCGAACAACGCTCGGGCTCACGGTTATACGGTTCACCGGTCCAGGTCTCAGCATGGAAGGTGAACACGATCCGTGTACCGCCGAGCGGTGACTGGATGTGCATCACCGCCACCATTCGGACCTCGTCGGGGACCAGCTGCACGCCGACCTCTTCGTTCACCTCACGGATGACGGCGGCGAGGACGTGCTCTCCCTGCTCGAGTCGGCCTCCGGGGGCGTTCCAGTCGCCATCGGCGAAACCGGTGTTGTGGCGTGGCGTCAGCAGTAGGCGGCCATCTCTGACTATCAGCAGCTGCACAGCGATCGCGACCGCGATGCCGTTGCCGTTGCCGTTGCCGTTGCCGTTGCCGTTGCCGTTGCCGCGCAGCGTATTCGGGGCATCGGACACAATATCTCCTTGATCGTGACTCAGCCCTCGTGTGCGTGACTGTGCCGGTTGCGGGATGCGATCGGCCTGCGTTCGGTGCGATGGCAGGCGGCAGCCCTCGCGTCTTCCTACGTACTGATGTCCATCAGCGGCGATCCCCCAGTGCGGGAAGGCGTCGAGCACGCTGGATTACTTCGCGGGTCAAGTCGGTGTAGCCGTCGACCAATTCCGCCAGCCGGTACCAGGCCGCGTGCACCTTCGGGTCGTCTGGACTGATCGTCATCAGCAGGCGATAGGCGTGTACCTGTGCTTCGGCGATCCGGTCGAGCAGTCGGCCCACCGTTTCGGTGTGCAGGCTCGCGTTCGGATGTGGCACCGGTAGCCGGGCCGCTACCCACGTATCAACCTCGACGGCGAGTTCGTCTCTGCAGCGAGCGATCTCGGCATGGATGTCAGAGGTTTCGAGACGCTGCTCGTGCAGGATCCCGAATTCCCGCGCGAATCCGCACAGTGGCTGGTCGCCGATGTGGTGCCCGCGGATGGCGGACAGCAGCTCTTCGCCCGAGGGGAACGACAATCGCATGTCGGTCATGACCAGCGTGAGGCTCGTCGGCGCAGCGCACATGAGATCAGCACCCTTGAGACCGCGCGACGGCGTGACCGTCGAGCACTTTGCGGGCTGCCCCAAGCACAAATGTGCGGGAGGGGGCCGCGCTCGCGCCTTCCAGAGGCGGTGCCGCCCAATACCATCCGAGCGGAGAGTCCGACATCGGCAACCACACCCGTGTACCGATATCCAGTAGTCGGACCTCGTGGCGTTCCAGCTCGGCAAGAGAGCGGTCGCCCAGCTTGTTGCTCCGGTTGGGACCGACCAGGAAGATCCACCGTCGATCCGGCCTGGAATGGCTGATGACAGGTGCCGACGCGGCATCGCCGAGCAGCTCCTGTACCGATCGCCCCAAACTGGGCGGCATCACCACAGCACCGAGCCGGGCGCTGGTCAGCATCGAAGTCCGGCCGAACGTCAGCTCGACCGGGAACCCATATTGGCCGTACACATGGGCAACGTCATGCGGGCTGTGGCATCGCTCGAACATCACCGCGTCCCCTTCCATAAACGGCTCCGTAGGCGACCTGGTTCGGGCGGCGGCCACATGCACTCCGCTTCCGCCAGGCCAGCCAGTTCCAGCCCGGTCAAGCCGAGGCGTGCGGCGTCCGCTTGGACAGCAGCCCACTCTTCTGCCGCGTGCAGGGCCGCGACGGCCTGATCCGCTGTCAGGATTCGACCGGGCAGGAAGCTCACTACCCAGCTGTCCTGACCCGCCGCTCTCGCTTGATGCTGCGTTAAGTCGCTGGTCATCGACTTTTGGCCGACTGCGTTGATCGACATTTACCCCACCACCTAGGTAAGAGATCCATGTCTCATGTAGTACATGGGATCATGTGCGTCTATTGATCTCCATGTTAGTCTGTATATATACATGACTCAATGGAATGGCTGAAATCTTCCAAGAGCAGGTGCACGTACGATGCACAGGTCGTTTCATGTGCCAGTACAGGGAGGCCAAGGTGCCGGACAGCCGTTCCGATCCAGCTGCGTTGCGATTCTTGATCGGTCACGACCTGCGGGTATCTCGCGAGAAGGCCGGGATGAAGCAGGCCGAAGCCGCCAAGATTCTTGGGTGTAACCAACCGAAGATCAACTACTTGGAGACCGGAAAGACGCAGCAGAAGCCGGATGAGACGACAGCGCTACTGAGGGCTTACGGCGCCGATGTCGAGCACATCGATCGAATCGCGTCGCTCGCGGGGAAGGCGGACCAGAACACGTGGTGGGCACCGTTCTCGGATGTCCTACCCGACTGGTTCCGAACGTTCGTCGGCCTGGAAGGACTTGCGACCAATCAGTTCGTCTACCGGTCCAAGACCATCCCTGGACAGATGCAAACGCCTCGATACGCCGCCACGCTCCTTGAAGCCAGCTTGCAGATCGCGTTGATGGATGCGCCGCAGGTGGTTGCGAGCCGGATGGCTCGACAGCGGCTGAACGACGAACGCAATCCGCTGGGACTGAGGGCGGTAATCGAAGAAGCTGTATTGGATCGGCCAGTCGGCGGCCCACCCGTGATGCGCGAACAACTCCAGCACTTGCTCGACCTGATGCAGCTGGACAACGTTGAGCTACATGTGATGCCGACCAGCGTGGCGGTTCATGACGGATTAGATGATGAGTTCATGCTGCTCGACTTCGACGCGGCACAGAGCATCGGTTATCTGGAGCATGCGGCAGGTGCCCTTTACGTGCAGGATCGGGACCAAGTCCGCCTGTATAGAATGATGGCAGACCGTTTGTGCAGCGTAGCGCTCTCGCCATCCGAGTCCGCCGACCTGATCGCGGCCCGCATCGCTAACCTGCAAGCATGAGTTCGGAGCGACCCACCATGAAGACCATCGCCCTCACCTGGCGGACCTCTAGCTACAGCGGGACCAACGGGGGCGAGTGCGTCGAGATTGCCTTTGACGGCGACACCGTCCTCGTTCGGGACAGCAAGTACCTCCGCGACCCTTCCAACGATCCAGCGGCACAACCCATGATCGTAATCAATGCCGATCGCTGGCGAGAGTTTCTCCAAGCTGCCATGGGTGCCGAGACCGAGGCGCCAAACGGGTTGCCCACCATTGACCGACTCGCATCCGGTGCAGTAAGCCTCCGCGCCGATGACGGCTCCACCCTCTCCTACACCGCAGCCGAGTGGGTTGCGTTCACAGCCGGTATCCGTGACGGTGAATTCGAGCTCGCAACTGTGTAGCCCGATGCAAGCCCCCGACGGTGTGTGATGGCAAGTTCGTAACCACCTAGCGGTTCCGCTGATCGCGGTGGCCAGCGGATGCGCCATGTGACGACGTCATCAACCGAGGACAGTCGCAGCGGCATATATAGCGCGTAAACGGTCTCGCACGCTGGCATCGTCCACGAGTTGGAGCGCGTTGGCGTGATCGGCGGCGGTGACCGACAGCCTCCGATGTTGCTGTTCAAGGTACTGCTGGAGCATCACGTTTACGGGGCCAGGTGCGAGGTCGCCGGCGGTAGCGGTGAACAACATGGTGAGCGGGAACGACCAACAGGCATGGAGGAATCCGAATGCTGGTCGCATCGTTCGTTTCCATGGCGAGTAGTAGGTTCGGCTGTCGTGGATGGTGGTTCTCGTCGCCGCGAGCGCATCGTTGAGCCAATTGTGTCCAGCTTCGTGAATGATGTCGCGGGCTAACACCGTTGGGTCGTTGATGTGGTCGAGGAAGATGGTTCCGGGCAGTCGGCTGATGGTCCAGCTGTCGAGGGCGTCGGTGGGGGCCTTGGACCGAAGTAGGCAAATGATCGGTGCGTGGTTATCTACGAGATCACCGAATCCAACGCTGGCGGCGATGTTGAGGGCGTCGGTGACGAGGTCGATGGTGTGGCGTGGTGCTCGCGTGGTGCGTGGCCCGACTACGTAGTAGGGAGCGTCTGCTAGTGGGGATTGCTGCATGTCCTCAGGTGTGGGCGATTGGGCGAGTTTCCGTCCGTGTGCTGTCGATTCGAACCAGATGGCGGGCGGCTCGACGATTGTTTCCTTGTACCAGTGGAATTCGTCAAGGTTGCCGTTACGCGCGGCCTGCTCGGCACCTTCGAGGTAGTGATGGGCGACGGCGTAGGCCAGGGCTTGATCATCTGGTGCTAGATGCTCGCGTGATCCGTTGGTGTTGAGGATCGAATGGATTGCCGCGGTCCGGGTTTGGTGGAGTTGGTCGGTTTGCTCGAGGCGGAATACGCCATTCAAGACTTCCACGAGAGGGCCTTTCGCATGGCGGGCAGCTGTGGGCTGGGCGACTGTTCGCCGCAGCCCACAGCGAAGGTCTACTTCTCGGCGGCCATCCAGCCTTCGGAGATGATGCTCGACGTGTGCGCCGTGGTGCGAATGGCTTCATCGGCATCTCGTAAGTCGCCGACGGCGTCGAGGAAGTCGGTCATCTCATTGATGGTGGTATTGCTCATGGTCAATTCCGTTCTCTAGCAAAACATTGGGTGCTGGGTAGGTCTGGTTCGCGGGCCTGGTTCGTACCCCCTTTCTGTTGACGACTACGACGCGGCAGCGACAGCAATGTGAAGCAGAGCGCTGTGCAGCTGCGCCATGGTTGGCCTGTCGGCGGGGCGGTGAGCGAGTGCCGCGTCGACTGTTTCTGTCAGGACTGAGTACCCGGCGGGAGGTCTGGGCGGATCACCGGCTCGGGGGATATCGTTGAATAGCACTCGATAGGCCAGGACGCCGAGGCTGAAGACATCGGCTTCTACGCCCGCGTCGGAGTAGCTGGTCCGATACTCGGGCGGCCAGTGGACTTCGGGGCCGCGTCGGTGCGGGCCTCGTGGGGATGGGAGTCGGCGAGCGGCACCCAGATCGGTGATCAGTCCGCGTCCATGGTCGATCAGGATGTTCTCCTGGTACACGTCGCGGTGCACAATTCCGTGTTGGTGTAGCGAGATCAGTCCTGCGGCAACATCAGCAAGTATCGATATCTGTCCGGTATGCGTGACACCGGTTGCTGGCGTTCCGGCACGGAGCATGGAGGTGCGGAAGTTGCCGTCGGGGTAGTGCGGCATTGTGTACCAATCGAAGGCAGAACATGTTCCGGTATCTAGCACGGGGACAACGTGATTGCTGCCGGTAACCTCTGTGGCGAGGTCGCGTTCGTAGCGGAAGTCTTCACGCGCGAGACCACGTTCGGCGGCGGTCATCTGCTGGTACCAGTAGAACCCGTAGGCGGCGGGTCGCTGTTCGTCGGGCAGTGCTTCCAGTACGTGGTTGCTGCCGAAGCCTGCCTTGAGCACTACGGGCTGCTCGCCGTCGCGGTGCGCGAGCACGAGAGTGCTGGATCGAGTGAACGACACCAGCTCGACGACGCGCCAGGAGCACTCGGTGAGTTGGTCGAGCACCCATGCTGCTGGATGCATTGGATGCAGCTGCATCAGGTCCCTCCTGCATTTTGGGAGAGGAGTTGATTGAGGACTTCATCGGCAGTTCGGGCAGTGTCCTCGGGGGCATTCAGCTCACGACGCCATAGGGGTGTGCCGGTGCAGCGTTCGGACTCGGAAGCAGCCTGTTGATAGAGCTCGTCCAGTACGACGGCGGAATCCGGGGTGTCCGTTGGCCGAGTTGCTGCCCGACGCTGGGCCAGGCGTTGCTGGCATAGCTCTGGGGCTGTGGTGACCAGGATGGTCAGATCGGGCCGGATGCCGGTGTGCCTGATGAGCGTGCTGACGTAACCGTCGACGCTGCGCTGGTAGGCCGTGGCGAGCATGCATGCGGTGGAGAGAACGAGTCGGTCGGCGATAACGTCGCCGAGGCGAGCGGCTGGGGCGAGGTTGTTTTGCATGTGAAGGGCGAGGTCGTCGAGAACAGCGCCAAGAGCATCGTCCTCGGCGACGGCGTCCCGGGCTGTCCTTAAGGCGACGAGGGACCGGGTGGATCTCAGAGAGAGCCAGGAGAACTGGCCCAGATGGGTCATAGTGAGCGATCGGGCTTGGGCACGATCCAGGATCTGGTTCCGCAAGGTGCTCTTGCCGGATGCGGCAATGCCTTCGAGTGCGATCAGCATGGTCATAGCCTTGGGGTTGTGGTTCAGGCTGCGTCGGCGAAGAGCCAGCTGATGAACTTGCGCATGCGGCCGTCGGTGACTGGGCAGGTTCCGTGGGCCAGTTGAGATCCGTACAGCAGGGCGGTACCCCGAGCCGGTTCGACAGACCATCGCGTGCGCGCCATTTCCGCGAACCATGGTGAGGAATTGTCAGCGCCGTCGTGCGCGAACGACATTCCGTCCTCGTAGCCCACTACCGGGCCGGACGTGGCCGGCTCCCACAACCGTTCATCGGAGGTGGTTTCGACGAAGAACTCGCCGCCACTACACCGTGGACCGATCGTGACGCTGATTCCGGCTATCTGGCGAGGCCACTGGTGAGGATCTGGTGCGATGCAGTCGAGGTGGGGCGTGATGTGTTGTCTAGGTCCGTATTCCACGTATGTCCATGGACGGCACGAACTCACCGAAGGCAGCAGCCGCGCAAGCGTTGTCCGGGATCGGTCGAAAGCCTTCTGAAGCAGATCTTCTGCCGCTGCCGGGATGTTAGGGACTTCGAGGCGTCCGGCGGGTTCGTAGATTTGCATCGCCTGATGTGCGGTCTGTCCGGGGATCTCATGGATGGAAGATCTGCGGTCGTGTTCGAAGCCGGGTCTGGTTGTGTCGGTGAGGAACTGTTCCATCGTGTCGTGGAGCGTGTGGGATTCCTCATCGGTCAAGAATCCTTCGATGCTGCCGATGGCGAGTGTTTCGCCGAGTTTGATCAGCGGTTGTGTGCGCACATGTCCCCCTTCACTCGTAGTTCGTGTGCGATGTCGTCGATGCCTGCGCAATGGTTGAGCCAACTGGCTACCGGCGCGGCGCCTATCGGAGCGACCCACAATTCGGAAAGCTCACCCGAGAGCGGAAGCCCGCTCAGATCCGGCATCGCACGCTCTGCCGGAAGTTCTACGACAGCGGTACACGAGGTGCCGTACTGGCGATCGAACGCCGTGACCATTCGCTCGGCGATGACTTTGCACCATTGCGTCCGGTGAGTGACCTTGGGTCGACTGTGCCGATACGCGCGGGATTCGGTGCTGATCCAGCAGTCGGCGATCGCGCTGGCATAGGAGCGCACACGGCAAGCGGCGCAGCACGTACTCACATCTGGCCGGCACTGCTGGACGCCGATTGATCCACCGATCTCGGCTAGGACCCGCCAGGGGGAGCTCTCCAGCGCTGCGCTCTCTGCTGCGGTGACCGCAGCCATAGCCGACCCCCGATGGTGGCAGCATTGCTGGTCTAGGAGCGCATGGGGTGTCGACAACGCTGGTTCGATAAAGAGAACGTGGAAGTAGCACAGCCGCCCTAGCAGCTGGTTGACGATAGCCGTCTCGGCAGCGGTCATGATGTTCCGGCTGTTGAGCGCACGACGGCGCATCCGCATTCTGTGCGCTCATCTGGTGGGGTTGCTCGAAGTTGTTCTGTGAGAAGGCGTGTGGCGTCGGCGAGATTGTCGAAATAGGCACTCCAGTCGTAGCCGTCGGTGCGCTCGAACAGGATATTGAGAACGGGGAACCGCTTTTGAGAGGTTGCACAGGTCAGATCAGCCCGGCCTATGATTATCCGGATCGCTTCGGGCACATGCTGTTCGATTGCGGCGCAGCATCGGCATAGCGCCGCCGCTATACGCGCATACTGGGCAGGTTCTCGAGGCAGGATCCCCACTCGACGTTCGCCCGGTTCGATCGCCAGTCCGGCGTAGGCGTGACCTTCACAGCTGTCGTAGGTAATCAGATTCCACTCTGCGGTGATCACTTCGACCAGCGGCCAAACTCCAGGTTCGATTGCATTGCGCCACAACGGATGTAGCGGGTCAAGATCATCGGCCTCATGGATCCCCGGCTCGCCCACAGTGTTGATGTTGCCGTGAGTGCTGATCTGTAGGCGCGGCTTGTGACGGGTGGCGCGCGGATCTCGCCATCGCCCGATGAAGCCGCGCACATCATGCATCTCATTGAGACGTTTCGGACGGGCACGGACGTGTCGGCAGGACACCGCCGACGGCATCCCGGGCTGGGTAATCAATGCCGCGACACCGTCGATGAGCCGCATCCGGTGGCCGCAGTACTCATTGTCATCTCCGTAGGCGATCGTCGCCCGAATGCGGGTAGCGATACAGCCGCCTCCGCAGGTGCTGCGATACCGGCACTCGGTGCATTTGTTCGTCAGTGACCGTCCCTGTTGTAGCAGCGGGAGCTGACGCTGGGCGGTGGCGACCTGTTCGTGGCCACCGAACTGATCCAATGTGGCGAGTTGTGCAGCTGGCCAGGGCAATTCGTCACAGCTACCCACACGCTTGTCTGGGTAGAGAGTGAAGATGTGATCGCACTTCAGGTTGCTGAAATGGCAGAAGCCGGTGTCGAGGCCGCGCAGCTTGCGGATGGCCGACACGATCGGTTCGAGCTTGATTCGGCGGTACGCACCGGCGTGCACCCAGCGCACCGCAGCAGCGAGAACGAACTCCACATATTCAGTAGGCGTGATGGCCCACGCCGGGCCGTTAGAGGACAGGCTCGCCTGCTGAGCGATACGACTCGCCGTTGCCCTGCGGCCGACCGCTGCGGTGGGCAGGGTCACCGTGGCGTCGAAGCAAGGCGCGAAGCTGATGGCGTCAACTGCGGCAAAGCTGGCCAGATGGTCCAGCACCGCTGACGCGCGGCCCAGTACGCGCGGGGTGACTGCGGTGATGATCCCGACCTTGCGCCCGCGGGCCGCGAGCCGTTCCAAAGCGGTGGCAACCTTTGAGTAGGTCGGCGCGCCGTCGTAGTCGACACGCCACGCATTGCCTTCCGGGTCTCCGTCCAGGGAGATCCCGATTCGAAGGGCTGGGTACACCCTGTCGAACATGTCCAGCCAACTGTTGTCGAGTCGAATCCCGTTGGTTTGCAGGGAAACTCGCTGAACGGTTGGCTGGCCGGCCAGTTCGGACAGCAGGTGCTCGATGTAAGGCTTTCCTGCGGTCAGTGGTTCGCCACCGTGGAGTTCCAGAGAAAGCGGACGGTCACCGAAGATTTCAGGCAGGCGTCTGATGTCTTCGGCGCTGATCCGAGCGCCACCGGGCGCTTCTTTGCGCTTCTCGTAGCAGTACAGACAGTCGATGTCGCAGGTCTCGCCGCGGAGCTTCAGGATGACCGACACCGCTGTCGCGGTGTCGGTATCCGGAAGCGTCAGATATGTCTGAGGATGTTGACTATTGGGTTCCCCGGTCATCCAGCACGCTCCCCATAGGGTTGATCATGGTCGGCTCAGTCGACGAGTCGACCGAGCAGTGCGCCCTGTCCTGACTGCAGGACATGCGCGGCTTCCAGCGGTATCCAGAAGCATTCGAACTTTGTCGGCTCGCCCTGACCGTCGTGGTCTTCTTGGCTCATCCACCGCTCCGGTGCCTGCTCGTGCAGTTCGAGTTCGAAGAAGTAGCGGTGCTGGAGCTCGAATCGGTAAGGGCTGATGTCATATTCGGCCTCGCCGAGCTTGCGTCGAATCGAGAAGTTGCTGAGCCCGGTCTCCTCCCGAGCTTCACGAAGAGCGGCGTCTTCGGGAGCTTCTCCGGCGCGGATACTGCCCGCGGGCACCTGCACCCCGACTTCTTCCCAGGAGTAGTCGGTATGCCGGAAAACCAGCAGCTTGCCGTCACGAACGATGTAGCACAAGACCTTGTCCCGGACGACCTTGTCGGGCATGGTGAGCAACCTTCCTATCTGTAGTCGACGGTGCGATGAACCCATAGCGCCTCAGTCAGGCGCTGGCGCCAGGCGAGGACGCGAAGGTGTTACTCTGCAACGCATTTCATGCTTGACTATCTGGGCTCAGTCGAAACTCATAGACCGCCCTCGTCTTTCCCGGCCCCTTGAAGTCGGTGATAACCGAGACCCCGTCGACGATGTCATCGCCGGGGACGTTGGTGAATCCGAGCGTGGTCCAGGTCTTGTGGGCAACGTGGTTGCTCGGCTCCGAGGTCAGATACACACGGCGACAATCCATCGCCTTCGCCCGACCGAGCACCTCGTTCAGCAACTCTCGAACGACGCCCTTGCGCCGATAGTTCGGGTGGGTCATCACGTCCTGGACGTAGAGCTCGTCCGGGTCGTCTTGGCTTCGGAATCCGATGACCACACCAGCTAACTCGTCATCGACAAGGGCTAGCGGACAGGTAGAGGAGAACAGCGTCGCGTAGAGCCAGTAGTCGGAATAGGTACGGGCGGTGATGTATGGCCCGCCGAGCCCCATCAGCGCGATCACATCGGGTATCTGCTTCTGGTTCAGTGGTTGAACAATCATGGACCTGACCTCAGTGAGTTGTGAACGTGGCCGACCGCCAGAGCCGAGAACGCTCGGCCGCCGAACCAGTGAGCCTACGGTTGCGGGTCGTCCGCTCGCGGACAGGCACAACTCCTGCACGACGATCCCCCCATCCATGTCGATACACCCGGTCAACTTCCTCGAACCAGTGAACCGGTGGCGGGCCGCGTGAAGGAATGATGAACTGGGTTCATTCACGCTTCATGTCAACTCATGCCGATCACTAGCAGCCGGGGGCAACGGGTTTGGACGCACCAGCGGACTCCATATCGATCGAACACGCCGCAGCGGCATTCGCGGCCGAAGTCACGCACTGGCGTGACGTCAAGGGGTGGGCCAAGAGGGCATTGGCCCTGAAGATGGGCTTCGACCCGTCGTATGTCAGTCACGTCGAGTCAGGGCGCCATCCACCGACCGAAGACTTCGCCCGTAAAGCCGACCTCGCCCTCGGTACAGGCAGCGTCATCTGGCAACGCTGGCGCGAATACGACGCGGCCAAATCCAGCACCGCCAAACCTGCAGGGCTCCAGTGGACTTCGCCTGATACCGCGCTGATAGGGCAGAGCGCCCTCGTTGTCGAGCGCGACGCCGCTCACCTGGACTACGACGGAATCACATACCGGCCATCGATGCGAAGGCTGTTGCGCAACATCGGGGCCGAGCCCGTCACCCGATATCTCGCCCGAATCAACGTCGACCGCTACCCAGGAGACCCCGAACGCTCCAATGCCTACTACCGGCAAAACCCGCTCACGTTCGATGAGACCGAGCTGACAGCACAGTGCGGCGGTGAGCCCATGCGGTGGGAGGTCAAACAGGATCTCGACGCCCTCAAGGAGGTGTGGTTTCTGTTCGAGAACAGCGATGGCCGATTTCCGCTGTACCCGGGACAGTCCGTATGGATTACCTACGGTTACAAGGTTGGTCGCGATAAGTGGGGGCATTGGTTCCAGCGCGCGGTTCGATTACCTACAGAACGGCTCGAAGTCCAGCTGTCCTTTCCAACCGCACTCGATCCGGTCGTGTGGGGCATCGAAACATCGATGACCGCCAACGCCCGGCCGCTACCCACCTCGCCGACCGAGACCATCGACGGGGAGCGCACAATCTTCACCTGGAGCACCACCGCCCCGCCATTGCACACTCGCTACCGCATGGAGTGGCGGTTCCGTGCACAATCCGAAACTACCTCCCGGAGAAAGGATCCAGCGTGATCGACGCCAAGCCAAGCGACGCCATGCGTGAACGCGGGATCGTCCAGTCCAGCACTCAAAGCCTCCACGAGCAGTGCACGTCACTCGAACTGCCCGGCGAGCGGAGCCTGGCCGAAACGATCATCACCGAACTAATCGCAGCTACCCATCGTGTACGCGAGGCGCACGACTTCGCAAAGGGGATGGGCATAGCAGCTCCCCAGATCGGGATCCACCGGCGAGCAGCTGTGGTTCAACCGCCCGATGCGCAGGCATCGATCATTGTCCTGCTGAATCCGCGGATCGTTTCCCACTCCGAGACAGAAGACGAGCAGTACGAAGGCTGCCTCAGCTTCTTCGACGTGCGAGGGCTAGTTCCACGCCCCTTATCGATCATGGTCGAGACCACCACGCCCACCGGTCAAACCCAGACCACCGAATACCGCAACGGACTGGCTCGACTCGTTCATCACGAGATCGACCACCTCGACGGCATCCTGTACACAGCCCGCATGCGCGCAGACGCGCAACCTATTCCTGTCGAGCAATATCGTCAGACGGGAAACTCCTGGATCTACAACCATCAATAGTTGATCAATATAGCGACGACTACAGATTTCTCGCGACCGAAATGGCATCCGACTACCCTGCTATTGGGACAGCCTACAATCCCGATGTCGCCGACGCTCAAATTATCAATACCTATGGTTCGAGAGTGTTTCCAGCCAGGGATGGCCGGGGTGTACTCGCGATAGCCACCCGGACAATCGAGATCGCCGTGATCGGTCCATCTCGGGGAGCACGTCTAGGAAGTCTGCCTCGTCCTTGGCCCGCCGCGCTTTCGCCTTGAACAAGAGTACGACCTCGGGGATCACGTATGGGATGCCGTCGGTGGTATGGAGAATCAGTTCGTCGCGGGGCAGGGTGATCGAGGCATCGCGGCGGCATACCCAACGATCGCCCAGGTGCGGCTCGCGGAACACGTCGAGGCGGTACAGCCCTGTCGCCGGTTCGCGCAGCCATGTCTGATGCTGGTTGTCGGCTTCCTCGGGAAACGGCCAGGTGCACCCGTCGCCGACGACGTCCCATTCGAAGCCGGGGAACGCGTTCACGATCTCGGCGAATCGTTCATGCGGAACGCCGATTTCGAGATCGGAGTGCTCACGTTCGAGGCCGCCGACGAACAGATCCAGCGCCCATCCGGCTGCGACATACCAGCATGGCGGGGTGCCTGACAGCCGTTCGGCGACTTCGGCGGGCGTCCAGGCTTCCCAGAGCTGGCCGCATGCCTCGACGGACAGCGGGTGTCCGGCCATCTCAGGCGGCCTCCTTCACATCGGACGGGTCGACTGGTCGTCCACTAGTTCGGTCATTCCGCCATCGTATGACGCATACGCGACTGGCAACCAGGAACCGAACATCGCCGGCCGATCCATCAGCTCCAACCGTCGAGAGCAAACGATTCACCCTGATGACAGTTCACGACCCCTGCCGCCTGATACGGAATCGTATTGGACGGCAGGCACTTCGGATCAGCCCAAACCAGCCCGGCGCACTTGGCTGGCTCCATGTTCACCGGCACTCCCTCCCAGTGGACGGCTTCGAAGAAGAATCCGACCCTGCTCGACCCCGAGTCGCCGCGATGGTGCATTACGTGCGCGAACCTCAAATCCTGTGGGGCAACGGTGATTCCGATCTCCTCCTTTGCTTCCCTGATCGCCCCATCGATGACCGACTCACCTTCCTCAAGGTGACCACTCGGCAAATTTAGGCACCCATCGCCGAATCCCGTGTTCGCTCGCTCCCCGAGTAGAACCAGGCCATCACGCCACAGGACGATATGGACATCAACGATGCTGCGATAACGCTCTTTCATGCACTGCCCCCAATTTGGAGTGATACTTCAACCTGGCATATCAAGGCTCACCGGTCAGACGGCGGCCCGAATCATGTTGTGGCGCAACCGATGGTCCAGTTCCCACAGGGCGGTGCGATTCGAGTCCCAGCGAACTCTCTTCGTAGCGTCTGCCAGCGTGCACCACCGATACTCAGTGTGCTCATCCGAACATTTCAGCTCGCCATCCTCGACGTGAGCGCCAAAAGCGTACTCGGGAATCACCAAAACGTCAGGTCCCCACGTGAACTCGCCGGTGACATAGACAACCGGAATCGTGGCTCGCGCGTCCAAGGCAACAAACTCATGCGCAGCGGTCAACCCCGCTTCCTCGGCGGCTTCTCGGCGAGCCGCAACCACCGGAGTCTCGGCGGCCTCCCCACCTCCCGCGACGCCCTGCCAGTAGTCGGCATCCCTACGTCGAACAGTGCATACCGCACACCGTCAGCAGTGAGCCGGTACGGCAGCACCAACACCTGGTGCGCGGCCCTCATCTGCTGGCTCGGTCATCCCTCCACCGTATGACCCAACACGATCCGCCACCGAGGAACCGAACTTCGACCTTTCGCTCCCCATCATCCTGCGGTGGTCCAGGATTTCATGCGTGCACACCGAGTATGAGGCCAAGGTTCTGGATATCGATCCGCAGGCGACGGCCCTGGCGATCATCGCGAGGGGCGGCCGTCGCACGGCGGATACGATCATGCTGCGCCGCTACGTCTACGACATCGTTCCAGGGGATACGAGTCGATGGATAAGACTGCGCGACAATGAGTTTGGCTCCTCGCTGACAGTCAAGGAGATCCGTCACGATGGCATCGACGGCACCGACGAGGTGGAAGTGGAGGTTTCATCGTTCGAGACGATGAACGATCTGCTTGGAAGGCTTGGTTTCGTCGCTCGTAACTATCAAGAGAATCGGCGAACAAGCTTCGAACTCGACGGCGCCCAGCTGGAGATCGACGAGTGGCCGATGATCCCGCCATACCTTGAGATTGAGGCACAACGGCGTGATGAAGTCGTGCGGATCGCGCAGCTGCTCGGGTACGGCGAAGACCAACTGACTGGCGAAAACACCGTCAAGGTCTACGCCCGGCACGGCATCGATCTGCTCTCGCTCGGCCGAGTCTGCTTCAGTGACAGTTGATACTGCTAGATTCGGCGTGGTGCTAATGCCGGATCTACCCGCTGACCTGGTCTCGACGGCTGATGCCGCGGGCATTCGTGTCACCGAGGTGCGGCATCGCACGGACAAGACGGCGCTTGCTATCGGCGAGCTCTCGGGCCAGCGGGTCGCGGTGAAATGCCTGCTGGACCCTGATCCGTTGTGGGCCGCTAAGTGGCGTCATGAGCTGGATGCGTATCGAGTCTTCGCGACCGTTTCCCCGCCGCTGCGTGTGCCAAAGCTGCTCTATACCGACAACTCTCGGATTCTTGTTCTGGAATGGCTTGACGGGCGACGTCTCAATGATGACCGCTACCCGCAACAGGCGCTGTCCGTCGTCGACTCCGAGGCCGTACTCAGTTGCGTGGCGGCGTTCAATCAATGGCAACCGCCAGGCGGTGCGTTCGCGGCGGTATTCGACTATGCCGATCGCTTCCGCCGCTATCACGCCCAAGGATGGCTCGAAGACCGGGACCTCGCGGCCCTTCAAAAGCTGCTCCCGCGCGCGGGTACGCCAGCAGAGGTCAACCACGGCGACCCGATCGCAAGCAACATCTTGCTCGGCGACCACTGCAGTGTCACTCTCCTCGATTGGGAATACACCGGCCTGTTCCTGCCCGGATTCGATCTCGCGATGATGCACACCCAGCTCGGAGCCAACACTTCCAGCATGAAGGAACGCATAGATGCGATGGTCTCGGCCGACGGCAACGACACACCGTTTGTGATCAACCTGGCAACCGTGTTGACCCGCGAACTCCGTATCCACCGCGAACTGCCGGCGAGTCATGTGCGCGAGATGCGACTAGAGATGATCGAGCCTGCATGGGTCCATGCTCGAGAACGCCTACACCGCCAGGCAACGATGGAGATGTAGCGCGAACTGCTGTTCCGGCTCTGGAAATCATTTGTCGTATGTCCTTCATATGCGGATCCTGGGAGTCATGGATCGAGGACCTACGGTGGGAGATGCCTTTGGCGCGCTGCTCCTGGAGCAGTGGCACGGGAAGGACGTGTCGGAGGTCGTCGAGCGCGATGACGGGCACATATTGGTGGGCAGCGGATCGGTAGCACACCGGTACTTCTCCGAACCAGATGGATGGAGTCCGCTCGATGTCGCGGCGGTCGAGCGTTGTCTGGGCTATGTGCTCGACCTGGGGGCCGGTGCCGGACGAGCATCCATTGAGCTGCAAGACCGCGGCTTGCCGGTGCTCGCGCTGGATACCTCGGAGAAGGCATTGCACGTATGCAGATGTCGGGGCGTCCGGGACACTTTTCTAGGCAGTGCGCTCGACTTGGCCCGCCAGATGCCTGATCGAAGATTTGATTCGATCTTGTTGCTCGGCAACAACTTCGGCCTCCTTGAGTCACCGAAAATGGCACACCGGTTACTCCAGGCCTTTACGCGCATGTCGACGCCTAGCGGAAGAATTATCGGGCGCGGTCTCGATCCGTACTCCACCGAAGATCCTAATCACCTTCGCTACCACGATTACAATCGGGCCGCTGGGCGATATGGCGGCCAGATGCGTTTGCGAGTACGCCACCGAGGCGAAGCCACGCCGTGGTTTGCTTACTGGTTCATGTCGCCGGACGAGTTGGCGCATGCGTTGGACGGCAGTGGGTGGCGTATCGACGAGCTGCAGCAGGACGCTGCAAGCTATATGGCGGTTCTCGCCAAGTGCATTGGCGATAGACGCGGACCGAAGCGATAGATGTTGCGTCGTCAGGAAGCCATGGAGCCCGCGTGCGCGACCGAGGTGTTCCGATCAGTACGCACTGGACCTGGACCGTCAATCCCTCGGTCCGGTAGGCGCTCGGATCAAGGTCGAGATGCTGCTCGATGAGCTCTACGCATCTCGGGCGGCACGGATCAAGCCGCCGTCGATCCCCACCCTCCCTTTTCTGGCTCTAGCGGTCGGTTTCGATAGCGACCATAGCTCGGTTTGTGGCCTGGGGCGCCGACCTGGGTGAGATGGCTACCAGGCCGTAAGGGCCTGTCTGAAGTCGTCCAGCGTTGGAGGTAGCCCGGCTCGGATGGCCAAGTGTCGTGGTCGACAACGAACAAGCTTCTCACCTGCTGTCGCGCTGGTGTGTCCAGTTCCAGAGGCAGTGGGCCGGTGTAGGTGTCGACGTCGGCGCATCCGTACGCGACCGCGACGTGCGTCGTCGCCGTAGGCTTCGTGCATCGCTGCGAGCGCCGCGGAAGCCAGCGCATCGAGTTCAGGGTGCGGTCAATACGCAGATGGATGCCGTGGCGCGACACCCTGAGCTCGGTGACCGTCAACGTGACCGGCGGACACGGACTCAACTGGTCAACAATGCTTCCTGAAGCCAGAAACGAGCGAACCGCCCCGTCCCGCGAGACACTGTGTCCAGCCAGGCCAGGCTCAGGTGCTGCTCGACGCCTACAATCGGACTGACGATCTCTCGCCAAAGTCGCGAATCACGAAGTTAAAGAAGAAGTGTTCCCCGCGCGGGGATGATCCGATCACCGCCTACCAAGGAACAGGTGGCTGACACGTGCTCCCCGCGCACACGGGAATGATCCGCGTGACGCGCGGCGCGGCTTGCGTGTGGCGATGTGCTCCCCGCGCACGCGGGGGTGATCCTGGGCGGAGATGGCCGGCGATGCCTGGCCATGGGTGCTCCCGCGCATGCAGGGATGATCCCGACGCGACCCGGGAGGTGAGCGATCCGTAACCGTGCTCCCCGCGCACGCGGGATGATCCGGCGACATGCACGCGGTGATACCAGTTACCGATGTGCTCCCCGCGCACGCGGGGATGATCCGGGGATCGACATGACAGGAGTAGTCACCGCCGCGTGCTCCCCGCGCACGCGGGGATGATCCGCGCACCGCCTGGGGCATCAAGACCAGCCCGACGTGCTCCCCGCGTATGCGGGGATGATCAGTCGACATCCGGCCATCGGGCACCGCCCAGTTCGTGTTCCCCGAGCACGCGGGGATGACTCGACCGTTGGCAGATGGCACGAGCATGACCAACCGACTGGAGTACCGGTCGGTTGGTCATGTTGGTGTCTCTGGTGCGGATTGCTGGAAGTGCGCCTAGCGGGCTCGGTGCCGGGAGTAGCGTTGCTGGAAGTTGTTGGGCTTCTGGGCATCCGGAGGCGGAGGGAACTTGTCGGTGGGAGATGCAAGAGTGTTGTGCGCTCCCAAGACTCGGGGTGGATTCTTTCGATAGGGGATAGATCCTTGATGTTGAGCGAGGCTGCTCGATCGGTGTGGGCGAAGTCGCCGAACGATGCTGGTGAGTGGCTACCGTTGTGGCAACACATGGATGATTCCGCTGACGTCGCGGGGCACCTGTTCGACCAGTGGCTCGCACCAAGCGTGGTCGAGATGTTGACGGGGGAGTTGGACGGTGACCGTGACGCGGCGCGGTGCGCGGTGCGGTTCCTCGCAGGGGTGCATGATCTCGGAAAAGCCACACCTGCCTTCGCGATTCAACATGAAGGGCTTGCTCAGCAGATGCGTGAGCGAGGTTTGTATATGCCACTCATGCGGCGTGAGCTGGTTGACCGGCAGCTGGCACACCATACGGTAGCCGGACATCATCTACTGATTCGCTGGCTGGTGGATCAGGGGTGGTCTCGGCGGTGGGCCGTCGCGTGGGGAGTAGTGCTCGGAGGCCATCATGGAGCACCGCCAGATGAGGACGACCGACTGCTGCCGCAGAGTTATCCGCACCTGTTCGGCGAGGGTGTGTGGGTGCAGGTACAGCGAGAGTTGTTGTGTCGCATAGCCGAACGGGTGGGTGTGCTGAACTACCTCGATGGTTGGCGCGAGCTGAGGTTGTCGGTGCGGTTCCAGGTGTTGGTGACGGGGATCGTCATCGTGTCGGATTGGATTGCCAGTAACGAGGACCTGCTGGGTTTCCATGCAGAGGTATTGCCGCAGGACGTGGTCGACCCTCAGCGGTCGGGTCGGGCGTTGGCGGCATTGGCTTTGCCGGTGCCGTGGATCCCTTCGGCGATACCGGATGAGGTGTCAGAGCTTTTCGCGACGCGGTTCTCTTTGCCGCTGGGCGCGGCGGTGCGACCGGTACAAATCGCCGCGTGCGATGTTGCGCGGGCGATGAGCGAGCCGGGGCTGCTGATCATTGAGGCGCCGATGGGCGAAGGCAAGACCGAAGCTGCTCTGGCGGCTGCGGAGGTCATGGCGCAACGGTGGGGCGCAGGGGGATTGATGGTGGCGTTACCCACGCAGGCAACCAGTGACGCGATGTTCGATCGTGTTGTCGATTGGCTGGACCGTTTGGGTGCTGACGATCATCAGGTAGGAGGATCGATCACTCTCGGCCACGGTAAGGCCCGGTTGAACCGGCTGTTCCAAGGTCTGGTCCGGGCCGGAAAAGTCGGTCACGCCGAAATTGACTGCGACGACGGTCTGGGGAGTAAAACGGTTGCCCGCCACGCGGTTACAGCACATGCATGGTTGTCGGGGCGGAAGAAGGCCCAGCTGGCGAACTTCTCGGTGGGGACCATCGACCAGTTGCTGTTCGCGGGGTTGAAGTCCCGGCATTTGATGCTGCGTCACCTCGGATTGGCCGGCAAGGTCGTCGTGCTCGATGAGGTGCACGCCTACGACGCTTACATGAATTCATACCTCACCAAGGTGTTGACATGGCTTGGCGCTTACCGGGTTCCGGTGATTGCGCTGTCGGCGACGCTGCCTGCCGATCGTCGGCAGGAACTGATGCAGGCCTATCAGCGCGGTTCCCATCGGAGTGCCCTGCCATCCATGAGCGATGTCGAGGGCTACCCGATCTTGTCGTGGACAGCGGGTGAGTCAGTGCACCATCGCCGGATCGAGCCTTCGGGTCGGAGCACTTCGGTGCAGGTGAGTTCTCTTGGCGGGAGGGTCGACGACGATGCGGACGCATTGGTCGCGCTGCTGAAGGACAAGTTGTCCGGCGGTGGTTGTGCACTGGTCATACGGAACACCGTCCGTCGTGTGCTGGCCACGGCCGCCGCGCTGGAGCGCTCCTTCCCCGGTGAGGTGACGGTGGTGCACGCGCGGTTCATCGCCGCGGATCGGATGCGTAAGGACGCAGAGCTTCTCGATCTTTTCGGATCACCTGATAGATCACAGCAAAGGCCCGAACGGCATATCGTTGTCGCCTCCCAGGTGGTGGAGCAATCGCTGGACATCGACTTCGACCTGCTGGTCACCGATCTGGCACCTATCGATCTGATCTTGCAGCGGATGGGCCGTTTGCATCGTCACCACCGCGGTGTAGGCCAGGTCGAGCGGCCACCGAAGCTGCGTACCGCTCATACCTACATCGCGGGTGTGGAGTTCACTGCGGGCGCGCCCGAGTTGGAACCGTCGGCTGCCCGGTATGTCTACGGCGCGTATCCACTGCTCCGCGCAGCCGCAGTCCTGTTGCCGCACCTCGGCCAGACGATCAACCTGCCCGACGACATCGCACCAC
Source organism: Nocardia sp. CA-128927 (assembly GCF_050955855.1). NCBI lineage: Bacteria > Bacillati > Actinomycetota > Actinomycetes > Mycobacteriales > Nocardiaceae > Nocardia > Nocardia sp. CA-128927. The sequence continues at coordinate 4,816,968 of NZ_CP192087.1, forward strand.
TCGTGCAGCAGGCATACGGTCCCCAGCAAACCGGCCCAGAGTCTTGGCAGGACGCCATGAGTACCGCGCGTGAGCGCTGGCGGGATCGTTGTGCAGCTCGTGCTGCGAATGCGGAGAAGTTTCAGCTCAAAGAGCCTGCGCGACCGGGGAACTCGATTATCGGTTGGGTCGCGGCCAATGTCGGTGAGACCGAGGATGATTCGCAAGGGCAAGGCCAAGTTCGCGACGGTGCACCCAGCTTGGAAGTGATCGTGATCCAGCAGCATGCTGACGGTGACTGGTTTACCCCGGCATGGCTGTCTGAAGATCACGGCCACCGCCGTGTTCCCCGGGAATCGACACCGTCAGATCAGCTGGCCCAGATTATTGCCACTTGCTCGCTTCGTCTGCCGCTCGAGTTCAGCACCGAAATGGCCGAACGCGGACTATGGGCCGCGACACCAGAGCAATGGGAGTTCTCGCCGCTCATCTACCGTCTGCCGGTCTTGGTGCTCGACCAGGACGGTTTCGGTGAGATCGCCGGCCGAGCTGTGCGTTACACCCCGGGTTCGGGCCTACAAGTGCTGGCCCCCGAGGAACAAAGTCCGCAAGGCGCTGATGATTCACCGAGAGAGGCGAGCTCCCACCCGTGAACGCCATGAATAGACCAGGATTCAGTCTGCTCGACGAGCCGTGGATCGTCGCGCTCGGTCGCGACGGTCGTGAGCGGGAGCTATCGATTCTCGAATTGATGGAGCAGGCAACGGATTTGACGACGATCGGTGGGGAGGTGCCGACTCAGGGGTTCGCGATCACGCGCCTGTTGCTGGCGATCATCCATCGGGCACTCGACGGGCCGACCGACGCGGATGGGTGGGCTGAGTTGTGGGCTTCGGACGGGCTGCCCTTGGATCGTGTGCGCGCCTATGTCGATCCGTTGCGTCCTCGGTTCGACCTGTTCGCCACTGAGGCACCGTTCTTCCAGGTCGCGGGTTTGCAGACCGAGAAGGGGGAGGTGTCGGGGCTGGAGAAGATCGTCGCGGATGTGCCGAACGGGCAGCCCTTCTTCACCACTCGGTCTGCGGTGAGTCTTCGGCGGATCGAGGCGTCGGAGGCGGCGCGCTGGTTGGTGCACGCGCACGCGTTCGACCCGTCGGGTATCAAGTCCGGTGCTATCGGCGATGGCAGTGTCAAGCACGGCAAGGGGTATCCGATCGGCACCGGCTGGTCGGGTCAGATCGGGGGAGTGCTGCCGCAGGGTGAGAATCTGCGGGAGACGTTGTTGCTGAATCTTGTTGCCTACGAAGATAACCCGTACGTCAGTATCGGCGGGGCTCATGATATTCCGCCGTGGGAACGCGATCCTGATTCGGCGGTGTGGAAGGAGCGTCCGCCGAACGGGGCGATCGACTTGTATACGTGGCAGACTCGTCGAATCCGATTGGTGGGGGACCGAACCGGGGTAACGGGGGTCGTGCTGGCCAACGGCGATCGGATCGTGCCGCAGAACCGTCACGACATGGACCCGCACACCTGCTGGCGTTACAGCGAACCGCAGTCGAAGAAACACAAAACTGTCGTCTACATGCCCTTGACTCATGATCCGGAGCGTTCGGTATGGCGCGGTATCGGCGCTATGCTGCCGACGGTCTCCGGTCGCGGAACTAGCCATGGGGGAGATCCGCAGCCGCGGTTGGCGCCGGGAGTCTTGCAGTGGATCGGGGACCTCGGATCCAAAGACCTTTTGCCGGAACGATATACGCCACGCGTGCGGATCGTGGGTGCCGAATACGGTGCACAGAGTGCTACGTTCGCCGAGATCGTCGAGGACCTGCTCCCGATTCCCGTGATCTTGCTGCGCCAGGACAAACCTGCCGCAGGGCAGACGGCGACGAATGCCGTCGATGATGCCGAGCGTGCGGCATTCGCGGTATGGAGCTTCGCGGAGAACATCGCCCAAGCCGCTGGCGCTGCCCCCAAGTCAGGTGCTGGTGACCGAGCACGAGAGCGGTTGTACGCGACTCTGGACAGCCGATACCGCGAGTGGTTGGTGTCACTGAGCCCCGGTGCCGACCTGAGCGAAGCGCGGGCACAGTGGCAACACGCTGTCCGAGCCGCAACGTATCCCGTTGTCGCGGAACTAGTGTCGGCCGCCTCGCCTGCCGCATGGGTCGGACGCGAGGTTCGAGGGCAACTGGTCAACGTCTCGCGAGCCGAGTCGTGGCTGCGATCGGCGTTGCGAAAAGCGTTACCTCTCACCGATACCCAGCCTGACGACTCAACATCAGAGGAGATGGTGGTGGCGTGAGTACCGTCGAGAACGAACAACAAGCACCAGCCAAACCGGCTCGGCGACGTCTAGGTCTGCTGGGTGCGGCCCTGGACTGGCGGCTGAACAGGCTGCAGGAGGAATACCTCCGCGGATCCCCGCTCGCCCGAGCGGAGCTAGCCAAGCTACGCCGCGGCCTAGGAAAATCGGCAGGCAGTGTCCCCGAGATATGGGACTCGACCATCGCCGCGGTGCCCACCTCGCTACACGGTGAAGACGGCTTCGATGATTCAGAGCCCAGCATCGCCGAGCAGGCCGCGCACGCGACACTGACGCTGTTCGCCGCACACCAGCAGTCGATGTCGGTGCGAGCCCACCTCTCACAGGTGTCGTTCGGTCGGGCGGTGGGAAACCTTGCGCAATCCGAAGGCCGAAGCGCCGAGGCAGTCACGCGTCGATTCATGGCGGTCGCTACCGCCCAGTCCATCAGCGAGGTGCTGACGCACATCCGCGGGCTCGTGACGCAATTACGTACCGCCAAACAAGGATTCGACTACGCCCGCCTCGCCGACGACATCACCGGCCTGCTCACGCCGGGGCGTGCCCAACAGGTGCGACTCGCCTGGGGACGCGAGTTCTACCGCACCCCGGCACCCAGCGATGTCGAACCCGAACCCACCCCGACGCTGACCATCGAAAAGGACCCGAGCTGATGAACCGAACCCTGATCGAGCTGCACATCCTGCAAACCGTGCCACCGAGCAACCTCAACCGCGACGACACCGGCAGCCCGAAAACCGCCATCTACGGCGGAGTGCGCCGCGCACGAGTCTCGAGCCAAGCCTGGAAACGCGCCACCCGCGTCGCGTTCGACGACCACCTCGACCAGTCCGAACTCGGCGTGCGAACACGACGCGTGGTCGAGCTCCTCGGTGCCGAAATCACCTCCCGCGCACCCGATCTGGAGCCACGTTCCCTCGAACTGGCCACCGCGGTGATGACCGAGATCGGAATCAAGGTCAAACCGCCGAAAAAGGACGCCACCAACGAGGCCGGATACCTGGTGTTCTTCAGCAAGCATCAAATCACGGCGCTGGCCCAAGCCGCTGTTGCCGCAGCCGCCACCGACGACGTCGCTAAAGCGTTGCGAGAAGCCAAAGTCAAAGACCTCGCAGACCGTGACCACTCGGTCGATATCGCGTTGTTCGGCCGCATGGTCGCCGACCAAGCCGACCTCAACGTCGACGCCGCAGTCCAGGTCGCCCACGCCATCAGCGTCCACCCGGTCGAGACCGAATTCGACTACTTCACCGCCGTCGACGACCACATCGGCGAAGACGAGACCGGTGCCGCGATGATCGGCACCGTCGAGTTCAACTCCTCAACCCTGTACCGGTACGCCACCATCGACGTCGACCGCCTCAACGACAACCTCGGTGACCGCGAAGCCACCCGGCGCGCGGTCCAGGCATTCGTAAGCTCGTTCGTGCGGTCCATGCCGACCGGCAAACAAAACACCTTCGCCAACCGGACCCTGCCCGAAGCCGTCGTCGTGCTGGTCCGCGACAGCCAGCCGATCAACCTGGTCGGAGCCTTCGAACACCCGATCCGCGAATCCAGCACCGGCGGTCGGGTCAAACGAGCAGCCGACGCACTGCGCGACGAAGCACGAGAGATCCAGCGCGCCTACAACGAAACCCCCGTCACCGGCTGGGTGACCCGCCTGGGCTCGGACACCGCAGCCCTGGACGACCTGGGTAGCAACGTCAGCTTCGCCGACCTGGTGAACCAGCTCGCGGCGCTGGTCGAGGCAAGGCTCGGAGACCAGCAGTGAGCGTCGTCGCGCTGCGGCTGGCCGGACCCCTGCAATCCTGGGGCGCCAGCAGCAAATTCGTGCGACGCGACACCGAAACCGCACCCACCAAAAGCGGCGTCCTCGGACTCGTCGCCGCAGCCAAAGGGTTACGTCGCACCGATCCTCTCGAATCGTTGCTGGGCTTGCGATTCGGTGTCCGCCTCGATCAACCCGGCCAACTTCTGCGCGACTTCCACACCGCGCAAAAGCCCAAACGCGAACGTGACGGATCTACCAGCTGGACCCCGTTGCCGCTGTCGTATCGGTACTACATCTCCGATGCCGCCTACCTCGCCGTGCTCGAAGGTGAGCATGATCTCGTCACCACCATCGACGCCGCGCTCCGCAGCCCCGAGTTCCCGCTCTACCTCGGACGCCGCTCGTGCCCGCCCGCCGGCCCGATCGCGCTCGGAGTCTTCGATACAGACCTCGACACCGCACTGGCCACCCGGCCATGGCTGGCCAGCACCCGAGTCCAGAAACGCACCCGTGACACCCTCGTCACCCTGGCGACCGTCCGCGACGCGGCCGAAGGGGAACTCACCGCGGAGGCAATCCATGACACCCCAGTCAGTTTCGACCCGAACCATCGCCAGTACGAATGGCGCAACATCGTGCGCGGCACCGTGAAAATCCCCAACCCGCACGGCACCACAGCACCGGTCACCGAACACCACGCCATGTCGGTCCTGGAGGCATAACGCGATGTTCCTGACCAGAATGCAAATCAACCCACGCCGCCGCGGCGCGCGGCTACTGCTGTCGTCCCCGCAAGTCCTGCACGCCGCAGTGTGCAGCGGATTCGCCGACGCAACCCCCAGCGGCGAAGGCCGAATCCTGTGGCGCCTGGACAACTACGGACCGCACCGGGTGATCCTGTTCGTCGCCAGCCCCGACAAACCCGACTTCACCCACATCATCGAACAAGCAGGCTGGCCCACCACCGAAACATGGGACACCAAACCGTATGACCGCCTACTCGACCGACTGACCCTCGGCCAACAATGGCAATTCCGACTCACCGCCAACCCCGTCCACTCCGCCCGCCGCGAAGGCTGGACCGACACGAAACCACTCGGCCACGTCACCATCCGCCAGCAAGAACAATGGCTACTCGACCGCACCCCACGACTCGGATTCCAGATCCTGCCCCGCAAAGCAGACAACGCAGTTGACGGCGAAGTCGAACTCGTTATCACCGACCGTGGTGTACGGCGATTCAGCCGAGGCGACGGTCGTGTCACGATCTCCACCGCAACGTTCGAGGGTTTGCTGGAGGTCACCGACGTTGCCGCACTGAAGAATTCACTCACCTTCGGTATCGGACGAGCCAAATCCTACGGGTGCGGGCTACTCACTCTCGCCTACCCAGCCACGCCCGACAGTCCGCAATGAGCACCATCGGGCGTCGTACCTCGGAGTCCAAGGAGTTGGTGCGGATCTCAGACCGGATCGCATTCCTCTACCTGGATAGGTGTGTGGTCAATCGGGACAGTAACGCGATAACGGCGATCGACGAACGCGGCACCACCCACATTCCCGCCGCGTCGGTCGGTGTGTTGTTGCTGGGCCCGGGGACAACCATTACCCACCAAGCGATTTCGCTGATGTCAGATAGCGGATCGACAGTGGTATGGGTTGGTGAGCGCGGCGTACGGTACTACGCGCACGGCGTTGCTCTGTCACGATCTTCGCGGCTGCTGGATGCCTAAGCACAAGCAGTGACGAACACTCGTGCACGACTGCAGGATCGACCGCTTGGCGGCCAGAGGTGCTCCCCGCGCACGCGGGGATGATCCGATCGCCATCATGCTCGCCACCTGATCCGCGCGGGGTGCTCCCCGCGAATGCGGGGATGATCCGGAGCTGTGCTTGGCCGACCCCACCGAACCGGCGTGCTCCCCGTGCACGCGGGGATGATCCGCACTGCCGCGCGGCCGAATGATCGTCTACGGCGTGCTCCCCGCGCACGCGAGGATGATCCGCTGCTGACCGGCCGGTTCACCACACCTATTCCGTGCTCCCCCGCGCACGCGGGGATGATCCGTCACCGAGCAGGCCGAGGCCGAACCGCACCGGGTGCTCCCCGCGCACGCGGAAATGATCCGCCTTCTGAGAGTTGCACGTTGGTCCAGCGGGCGTGCTCCCCGCGCACGCGGGGATGATCCGCGAGGCTTGCGATCTCGCCAGCGTTCTCAGCTGTGCCGCCCGCGCACGCGGGGATGATCCGGTGCAGTTGCCCGCGCTCGATCGCGGCATGGGTGCTCCCCGCGCACGCGGGGATGATCCGGAAGGCAAGGGCAGCGCGGGCTCGCTGGTGACGTGCTCCCCGCGCACGCGGGGATGATCCTCCGCGTTGAAGATCCTTCCCGACCTCGACGAGGTGCTCCCCGCGCACGCGGGGATGATCCGCGGGTGTGGTGGTTGTCGAGAGCGCGGCGCAGGCGCTCCCCGCGCACGCGGGGATGATCCGCATGGCGGGCTGTTCGGTCAGGTGTTGCACCGGCGCTCCCCGCGCACGCGGGGATGATCCGACCGCGAGCGAGGGCGGACCCGAAACATGCAGGCGCTCCCCGCGCACGCGGGGATGATCCGCCGTATCACCAGGAGAACGCCACGACCGGATAGCGCTCCCCGCGCACGCGGGGATGATCCGAGGCCATTTTCATCGGCCCGGCGATCACCAACGCGCTCCCCGCGCACGCGGGGATGATCCGCTGCCCACCACGACCATGTGGCCCCGCTTCTCGCGCTCCCCGCGCACGCGGGGATGATCCGGTCGGCGACGCGGCACTGAGTTTCTTCGAGCAGCGCTCCCCGCGCACGCGGGGATGATCCGCCCTCGAACTCACCGAAGACGAGAACTAATCAGCGCTCCCCGCGCACGCGGGGATGATCCGGCGTCGCTGGAACTGCCGCCCACCGATGACACGCGCTCCCCGCGCACGCGGGGATGATCCTGCCAGACCGGAGCATCCCGATACTGGCCCTTCGCGCTCCCCGCGCACGGGGGGATGATCCGTGGCAGTGATCGACGTAGCCACGGAGACCGAAGCGCTCCCCGCGCACGCGGGGATGATCCGTGGGGCAGCGATGACCGCGCCGGTCTATCCCGGCGCTCCCCGCGCACGCGGGGATGATCCGGCGAATGGGCACCAGGCGATCGGCTGCCACCGGCGCTCCCCGCGCACGCGGGGATGATCCGCGACCTGAAGGGCCAGGGCCTTGCCTCCGCGGGCGCTCCCGGCGCACGCGGGGATGATCCTGGGATGACGAGCGGGACGAGCAGGACCAGGGCGCGCTCCCCGCGCACGCGGGGATGATCCGGAACAACCACATACTGGTTGATGGACCCCCAAGCGCTCCCCGCGCACGCGGGGATGATCCTGCACCGTGATCGCTCAGGTCGACAAGGAGTTGGCGCTCCCCGCGCACGCGGGGATGATCCGGAAGCCGCGTGGTGGGCGGATTACACCGCCTGGCGCTCCCCGCGCACGCGGGGATGATCCGCCCTTGGCGTACACCTCTGAACCGGTCAGCAGGCGCTCCCCGCGCACGCGGGGATGATCGGCACCCGACACCGGGCGCATCGTCATCATCGGGCGCTCCCCGCGCACGCGGGGATGATCCGCGCGGGCTGTTGTACAACACCGCCCTGATCTAGCGCTCCCCGCGCACGCGGGGATGATCCGACGATCTACGGCCCGAACGGTCCCGGTCTGTCGCGCTCCCCGCGCACGCGGGGATGATCCTTCAAAATCGAAATGCGCCAGATGCGCGGGTTGGCGCTCCCCGCGCACGCTGTCCTAATCGAGTCGGACGTTGCGCGCTCCCCGCGCACGCGGGGATGATCCTTGCTTTCCACCCCAGCCAATTCCGTTGAGCATGCGCTCCCCGCGCACGCGGGGATGATCCGCAATTGGGCGCATTGGGACGACGGCCGCAGCAGCGCTCCCCGCGCACGCGGGGATGATCCGGCCGCACGTCCGCAACAAAGTATCTCGACCGAGTGCTCCCCGCGCACGCGGGGATGACCCGGTAGGCAGACAGCCCTACTTGTGTGCTTCTCAGTGCTCCCCCGCGCACGCGGGGATGATCCGCAGGCCGCGGACCGCGAGCGTCGCCGTGCGGAGTGCTCCCCGCGCACGTGGGGATGATCCGGGCGCCGATGGCGTCGCTACGCGATGAACAACGTGCTCCCCGCGCACGCGGGGATGATCCGCGAGCCCGACTCTCAACTAGGTTTGACGTTCGTCTCGAGTCGCGTCGACGACCTCGTCGAGCGCCGTGCGGGCGGTCCCGAGAAACATGCTTTGTGCCGCGAGGAAGCTCTGCCCGGCTGACTCGACGATACTGCGGTGTACTACGACATCAGATGTCGAACTCGCATGTGCCCGTGCGTAATCGCGGACTGCGCTCACCAGGACACCAAGCTGAGCGATCAACTCCTGCGCCATCTCGGCGACACTGGCCGGTCCTTCCAGGACGACCTTGTAGGTGGTGTGTTCCGCGGCCTTGAAGAGTCCGCGGATTCCTTCTAACCGGGCTTCGTCGGTCGGCACCGACTGTGGCGCGGCTAGTAGTTCGCGGAAGTACTGCTGGTTGGCTCGGTCCGCGGTGCTCATGTTCGTGAGCAGTTCGAGGTAGGCACCCTGGCGCCGTTCACGACGCCATCGAAGGTGCTCGAGCCGCAACTCGCGCAGCTGTCGGTCCTGCTGTAGCTGTTCTTCTCGAATCTGGTGTCGCTCCAGCGCGACCTGCCGCCGCCCCTCGGCCTTCGCCGAGATGGACGCGGTCAGCACAGATCCGATCGCCGTGCCAAAGATTCCGACAGCTGCGATGAGAACGCTGATCACGAGACACCCCCCGTTCCGTGTGCTCAGTATGACGCGGTACCCGATGGCAGGGCGGTGTTCCGAGTGAGGTGACTGGGCCCGGTCCGCTGGGGATTCGGAGGCCGGGCCTGGTCCTGGTTTGGGCCGCCACCGATTCGGGCTCGTCAGGATATGAGCCGATCCAAATCTCCACGGTGACGTTTGGTAGCCCGATTCCACTCGGTTCCGAGTTCTGCGGCGGAGGTTAGTGCGAGGAGGGCGCTCTTGATGACTCCTCGTGAACCGCCCTTGACCCGCGACATCAACGAATCCGGCTCGGCCACAGCGCGATCCAACACCACACACCAGATCCACCAGCACCAAATCACGCGAGTGCCGTTGCAGTACTAGGCCGCAATATCTCGCATGGTGATCACACCAGCCCCTAGCCGGGCGTCACAGACCCGCACGTCCAGGCGTCTGATCCCTTGTCTTGCAGGGCAGTTTGCTCCAATCGTGAGACTGCTTTACATCGGTGTACATCGGTCCGCATCGTAGCGTCGGCCAACTCCGGCCGAGTCGCTTTGCGAGGATTCGGATCTGGGTTTCGTCCCAGGACTGAGACTGCCCGGATACGTCTTTGCGGAGGTATCCGAGAGCTGTCGGTTTCCGCTCATCGGACCCGCCTACCCTTTACTTTTCGGGCGGATTGTCCGCGTTGGGTGATCTGGTAGGCACCGCGACGTGCGGCGGTATCACGTGGCACGATCAGCCCCCGGTGTATGAGCCGGGTTACAGCACCGCGAGCGGACCCGGTTGTGAGCCGTGCCTCTGTCGCGAGCTGACCTATCGTGCGGACTGTTCCGGAGGCCAATGCATCAAGGACAGCGATCTCGGCCCCCATGCCGGACTTCGCGTACTGGGGTTGGTCGGGAGCATCGACGCGCGCAGCGGGGTTAGTGTTCATTCGTTTCACCTCCGGAGTGGCCGCCGTCCTCGGTAGGTGCGGAAATAGTTTGCGGGAAAAGGGTTTCGGCGTCTCGCTGGATCTGGACGACACGGAAGATAAAGAAGCCGTTCTCGAGTTCGGCGCGGTACCGGTCGCGATCCAACCACTTGCCATTGCGGAAGACCCTCGCCGTTATCCTCAGCCGCTCGGATACCTCCGCTAGCGTGCCCTCGTCACCTATCGGGGTGCCGCGTCCCGCACCCCTGGGTGGGTCGGGGATCATTTCGAGCGAGTAGAGCTCCGTCACGAGCTTGACCCTGTTCTTGCGCACTATGATTCAACCTTCCAGTCTGCATACTGCGGACAGAACGACGAGCCCGGTCTCCGGCAGCTCCGAGTCCAGTGCCTGCTGTACCGGCACCAAGCCGGGCTCCAGGATGTCGAACCCTTTGATGAGCAGTTCGATCTGCTCGGCCGATCGGAACGTTGGCAGCGCCGGAGAGTGTTTGGTGTGGGTGATCATCTGGTGGCGAAGATCGGCGTGGGATTTGTCGCTGGCGTGGGTGATCACGAGGTAGCTGCCCGGTGCCATCGCCTCACGCAGTGCCCTGATGATCTCCTCGGGCTGCTCGTCGGCGCTCACGTAGTCCAGGACTTGGGTCATCAGGATCGCGACCGGCTCAGCGAAGTCGATCACCGACGCGGCCGTGATTGTGTCGACCAGATGCGGCCATCTGATATCGGCCTTGAGTGCTTTTGTGCCGACCCAGCCGGTCAGCAGCGCGTCACAATGCGCGTGCACGAGCGGGTCGTTGTCCACATAGAGAATCCGAGTGGACGGCTCGATCTTGCGGGCTAGTTCCCCCACGTTGGGGTAGGTAGGCATTCCCGCGCCGAGGTCGATGAACTGCCGCACACCAGCCTCAGCGACCGATTGCACTGCCTGACTGAGGAAGTCGCGGCAGAACCAGGCGAGTGTTTTGGTGTCCGGTGCGATGGCGAGCATCCGCTCCACCACTTCGCGGTCAACGTCGTAGCTATCCTTACCGCTGATCAGCCAGTTCCAAATACGCGCGGAGGCAGGCACATTGGGATTGAGATCCGGTTCGCGGGTCATAGCGGGTTGCGCCGATAGATGGTCGCTGCGCGCGTATGACCACGGGCCGAGCTCAGTTCAGCGAGGATGGACAGCGCTGTGGTCTCGGGGGTGAGGGTGGTGGTGGTGTCGGTGTCGAGGTGGTAAAGCGTCAGTCCGGGAGTCGGGAATGTTCGCGCGTACCAGGCGGTGATGAAGGCGGCGCTGGTGTCGGTCGCGGGATCGAGGTACGCCTGCCTTCCGTTGGTGTGCAAAGAGATACCTAGTGCAGGCAGGGGTGGGCCGATGATCAGTGCCTGTGTTGGCATCACGTCGCCGTCGTCCAGGCCGATTTCGGTGAGAGATGCGGGAAAGCGCTGGCGAATGGTCGCCAGGAACAGCCTCGGGGCGAGCTTCGCGCCGGATTCGGCCGGCGAGGAGATGACGTACTCCGGAACATGTCCATGACCGCGAGACAGCTTGACCGGGTTGCACTTTCGTAGCCCCTTCGCCTGCGCCTCATGGAGTGCCGGGGCGCGCTGGTGTTTGCGGGTGAGAGCGATACTGTCGGGATCGATCCGTCCCAGGCGCGCCAACTCCGCCATCGAGAGTTTGCGTTGTCGGCAGCATCCGGGATGGGTCTCATGGCTGCGAAACACACGCCATACCGCGTCCACCGTTTGCATCTCGAACGGCGGATGGTGACACGTCAGCCACGGGCATGCCCCTTGGCAATCGTCGTCGTCCTCGATACCCATGGCGGTGTCCTCTCCGTGATTCGTGGTGGCGGGCAGTTACGCAACTTGCCTTGCGGAGACGGCGAATTCGTGGATCTCGTCCAGGCGCCACTCGTCGGTGATGTAATCACCGGCCATCGGATCGATGTTGAGCAGACGCAATTGGTCCTGGGGTTCGGTCGCATCGAAAAACGCGGCTTCAACCAACACGCACAAGTCGTGATGCTCGGGCAGCAGGTCCTCAACGAACGACAGCGGCGGGCGTTCGGCAGCTTCCCCGAAATAGACGTGACCTGGTGCGCCGTTGGGTATTTCGACTCGCGTCCCGTCCATCCTTATCCGATAGGCGGGGGCAAGTTCGATGCCCTCGCGGCAGTCACGCACGCTGTCCATCCAGATCTGGCGGTGGTCGATCCACCAGACCGCCTCACCTTGGGAGTTGGATGTGATGTGAAGCCTCACGGAACTCTCCGATCTGTTTACGATCCTCACGCTCAACGCAGGCATGCAACGCCGCGAGGACCGAACTCAACGCGGGCCTGAAATGATCACGCACCGGCAAGTCCCAACCGCAGCGCCCATTGCCAGGAGTCGGCAGGACCAGGGGGCGGCCGGGAGGTGCCAGCATCGAGTTCGACCGGTACATCGCATAGAGGTAGTCCCGAAGCATCTGGGCCGCGTCGAGCGGCCCGTTAGCCAGGAACGCCTGGCGCTTGTATGGGTGCGCCACGACCGGCCCGGCTATCCCGCTCAAGCCAAGCTGTTCTTTGAGCTGACGTCCCCAGTGCTCGCCGATCAGCAGCGCCTGAACATTGCCGCCGATCGGGAGACTCAACAACCCGTTCCCGTCCACGTGACACGGGAGCCGGCCGACTGTGCGGAGGTAGTGGCACGCCCCGAGTACTTCGGCGGTTACAGCTGGCGCAGTCATCAAGCCCCCCTGGTCGCGGCGGTAACGGGAATACCTGCTGTTTACCCCCCTAAACATCAATCCGATGATGCTGGAAAAATGTGTTTAGGGGGGCTAAATCAGGAGGCTACGCCTAGCAGGAAACAGCGTCAAGGGCCTCTAAACTCGGAGCCGTGACGCAGGCGGATGACTTCGAACAGGTCCGGAACGACCCGGATCCCATCCGTCGTGGCCAGCGGGCTTCGGAGTTGATGATCGTTTACCAGCAGCGGGCTACAGAGCTTGCGCGGCTTCGCAAGGCTGCTATCGAGGAAGCTCACCGAGGCGGGATGAGCTATACCGACATCGCCGAACGGTTCGGTCTCACGAAGGGCCGCATCAGCCAGATCAAGGCCAGCGCACCACCTGCTGAACGCGCCTTCTTCGGCGTCGGTCCCGTCGCGGTGGGAATCCCTCGACGGTTCGGGTTCGAAGAAGGGCGCGAACGCCCGTTCTTCGACGCCAACGATCAGGCTGCGCAAGAAGCAATCGAGGCCACAGTAACGCGACTTGCGTTGGCCAGTAGTCGATTTGCGATCGATCAGGATCGCGCGGACCTGCCTGCCGGGGATCTGGTTGTCATCTGCGGGCCGAAATCCGCTCCGATCGCACGCCGCTTGCTCGACGACGATCCGGTCCTCAGTTTCCAGCGGACCGACAAGGACGGTTGGTCGATCACCGATTCGCGGACAGGTCAGAGCTATGGCTCGCCCTATCGTCGCGATGGCGCGAGGCGAATCGATATCGGATACTTCTCACGACGGCAGGAAGGCGGGCGAGTCGTCGTGCACATCGCTGGCATTACGAGCATCGGGTCACTCGGGGTGGCACGCTGGCTCGATCAGCATCTATCCGAGGTGTTCGCGCCGACTTCGACCTTCCTCAGCGGCGTGGTCGAATGTGACTTCACCACCGATTTCGCTGTTACCGACAGCAGGCTTATCGTCGGCCCCTACTCGGACCTCGGATGAACATCGCCACCGCGCAACTGCCGGCCCAGTCGGGCGATGATCGGGTGATCGTCTCCGCCCATGGCGTCGTCATGCTGGATGGAGCAACCACCTTCGATCCAGACATGCCCTCAGCGAGTGCATACGTCGACGTGCTCGCCGAGGAACTCAACCGCCGACTCGGCAGCAGCCAGGATCTTCGGACAGTCCTCTCCGACGCCATCGCAGCAACAGCGGACCAGCTCCGGCTCGAGCCGGAGCACGCACCGACCAGCACTGTCTCGGTCCTGCGCACGAACCCAGGGACCGTGGATCTACTCGTCCTCGGCGACTCGCCGATTGTGGTTGGGCGCAACGGTTCTGCCGACCTGATCACCGACCGGCGTATGGCCGAGCTCAATCTCCCGGAGTCTGAGCAATACCGGCAACGGCTCGCCTCCGGGAGCGGGTACGACGAGCATCACTACAACTTGCTGCGGTCGTTGCAGCGCAAGCAACGGAACCATCGCAATCAACCAGGCGGCTACTGGATCGCTGAGGCCGACCCGTCCGCGGCCGACCACGCGCTCGTTACCAATTACCGGCTCCACGAGATCGACTGGGTCGTACTCGCAACCGACGGTGCCTCGAACCCTCTTGGCCCGTTGAACGTTTCGTGGGCCGAAGTCGCTCGGATGGATGCCTGCGGACTGGCCCAACTTCTGACCCGATGCCAGAGATGGGAAACTGAGATCGATCCTTGCGGGCAGCTGCAGCCCCGCTCAAAACGACATGACGATAAGTCGATCGCCGTCGCTACTCTGGACGCGTGATCGGCGGCTGCACTCGCGCCGCTCATTCCTGGGATCTCACCGTCGAAGTTGTCTCGGTCCTCCGCTCCGGTTGCGACGAGGTGTTGTGTCGGCGAAATCTGACGTCGTGATCCACCTTGGCATCCGCTCTGTCAGCACGGTCTCGATGATCCAAATCCGTTGTGGCCTTGCAAATCTCGCAGCGTCCGGCGAGGAGCCGATGGATCAGCTCGTTGCGCCGGGTGCTGGCCATGACCGACAGCTCACCGCAACCGGCAGTGATTCCGCGTCGTGATCACGCCAGCCCTCTAGCCGGGCGTCGCAGCCCCGCACGTCCAGGCGTCTGATCCCTTGTCTTGCAGGGCATTTCGCTCCAATCGTGGCACTGCTCTACATCGGTGTACATCGGTCCGTATCGGCACAAATCGGGCTCAATTCGTGCTACAAAACGTGCTATGGCGTGCTACCAGCCGACAGTCCAGCAAATCCTGGGGTAACCCCGCGTCAGCGATCCTAGCCCCTGCGAAACACGTCGAGGGAGCATGGACTGGCAGGCCATCGGTCCTGGTATGAGAGAGCGACTGCGGGGCTGTTGCGACACCGGTTCATAGGTGAGGAACCTGTTCCGATGGCAAACGCGATCATATGGGCGAGGCCACGAACAGTTCGTCGTATGCGCTATCTGCCTCGATCTTGTGGCGTCGTTCCATCTCTTGCTCACGGAAGTTGTCCAAGTGGACAGCGATATCGGTGCCGGTGAGGTAGGCAGTGATGACTTGGTTGAGGCAGAAGTGACCGAGGTGGTAGGCGAAAGTTGCAACGGATTCGCAGGAGTCGGGTGTGACGGGGCCGCCGTGAACCGTTGCGTTGCGGATCCGTTTGAGGCGTCTGAGGTGAGCGTCGAAACGGCGGCCGTAGGTGTCGAGTCGTGCTGCGACGGCGCGGCCGGACGCGAATACGGATTCCATTTCGGCCAGCCCGCGGTGCAGCCAATGCTGTTGATAGATTTCCCGCAGCCGGGTGAGGTGCGCGATGGCCTTCTTGACGTTGAAGTAGTCGACGCCTGCGGAACTCGTCCACAGGTCTTCGTGGATGTCACCGAGGTCCGGCGGTGGTGTGTCAGCGTCTGGAGAGGGATCTGGTACTTCGGTGGTGGCAGTCTGGGCAAAGTCGCCCAGGAAGGCGACGAGTTGTGCGCGGGCTGTTGCTTTCTTGAAGTACGTGCATGCGAAGTTGGCCCAGGCGCTTCGGCCACCAACGGCCCAGGCATTGACATGTTCGATGGCGCGGACTGCCGCCATGACTGTCGCTTCGGCGCCTTCATCCCGGGCACGCTTGAGCGCGTTGCTGAGCGCGAGGGCAGCGGCAAGCTGTTCAACCGTTGCCGTGTCGAGCGAACGAGATGTGCTGTCCATGAGTTCGATGCGTCTGGACACAGCGTCATTGAATGGAAACTGTGGCGGGAGGTCGGGGAGGTCGCTGGGCCACCATCCCCACGAGGTGAGCAGGTGATCGTCGGCGAATAACAGGTGCCCTTCGAGCAAGGACCAGGTCTCGGGGTGTGGCTCACTGACCTGAACCAGCGCTGAGACAAGCGTCGATGCCTGTACCGGGGCGAGATGGATCTCGATGTCGGGCAGGAAGACTCGCGCGTAGACCATGCCCGGCTCGCTCGCCCACCCCAGCCTGTCGTTCTCCTCAGTGGCTGGGGGAAGGTCGAGGACTTCATGAGGGACGACGGTGAAGTTGTGGGCCCACTCGGGATGTCCGACGGACGCGCCGAGCCGTTGGGCAATGTACAGCGTGACTTGCCCG
Organism: Nocardia sp. CA-128927; assembly: GCF_050955855.1. Lineage (NCBI taxonomy): Bacteria > Bacillati > Actinomycetota > Actinomycetes > Mycobacteriales > Nocardiaceae > Nocardia > Nocardia sp. CA-128927. The sequence goes on from NZ_CP192087.1 coordinate 4,833,151, forward strand.
TGGGTGACCTCATCTTGGTACGAATAGGCTGAGGCAAACCGCAGCCAGACTATGCAATCCGCCTTTCGTGGGCTGCGTAGCAAGATCTGCTCACACAACTGCGCACGTTGCCACCAGGCAAGCGCGTCAGCCTGATGGGGGGAGACAACATCTGGGGTCGAAATCGCAGACTCTGCGGGTTGAGGATGTTGTTGCTCGGGAGGGCGCGTCGTTTTGATGCCTCTCATCACTTCGACAAGTTGGCGTCTCAGCCCGAACCTGCTGCTGGTGTCTTGGCGGCGGGTCTGTGCAAGAGCCCACAGACATTTCCGCTTGAACTCGATGTCTTCGACCGATTGTGTGAGACTCATGCATGCCTGCTGAAGATCAACCCACGCTGCTTTGACCGGTTGGTCCGAGCCGAGATGCGCTTGGAGCGCTGCTGCGGCCGAGCGCGTCGTGACCCGCGTCTGCTCATCGATCGATGGCGACGTTGTGCCGTTGGCATCGATCGAGATCGTGAACAGTGTCACGAACTGGGACTCGACTGTCTGATACCAGTGCTCTACGGCACGCCGCAGTTTGGGCCCAGCTGCGGTGAAGGCGTCGCGGAAATCGTCGAGCATTGATTGCCAGTCGTCGTACTGTGCACTGATGAACTGACGGTGGTCGTCGAGCCATGCCAGCAACTCGGCAGTAGCCGCCGGCAGAGTCATCGGTTCGACATAGACGGTGAATCGAGAATCGAGAACCGCGATCATTTCGGACAGCCAATGATCTACATCGGCTGGTGATTGCATCGCCGAGCACCTCCGCAAGTTCTGACAGCGCACCCTCGTCCACGCGCCATTATCACCGGACACGAATCTTGACCCTCGTCGGCGCGCCGCTCCCGTCGACGGCATCCTCACATAGCGGGCCGACGGCGTGCTACGGAGGCAACTTCATCGGCGGCCTTGTATCGGGCGAGGCAGCCAATCGCTTTCGTCCGGCCGTTGATCGGGTTGCGGCAGTAGTGCTGTGCCGGGGCCAGGCATTTCGGCTCTGGACATCCGACATCGATGCAGTCGGCGTAGGCGTCCTGTACCGGGTCAGCCATTGAGGTACACCCCGGTCAGTCGCGCCAGTCTTGTCGCGTTCCAGTCGAGGATGTCGCCGAGCTGGTAGACGATTCGTCCGTCGATCGTGTATCTCGGGAGTTTTCCGCGCTGGCCGGCCAGCCCGTCGCGGTTGCACCGTCCGATAGCGAGACTGCAATCGCTGAGCCGCGTGGCTGGTAGAGGACGCGTATCCCTTACCCCACGGGCTGGCTAGGCTCTGGTGAGCGCGGGGTTGCAGGAGCGATGTCCTTCTAAGGCAAGGAGTAGCAGCGGAAATGTCCAAGCGACCAGATGAGACCTGGCATCGGTTGCTGGGATGGACCCACGCGCAAGCGCTTTCAGAACGCCTGGCCGCGCAGATCCTGCTTGCCGAGCAGTACAAGAATCTCGACCCCTCGCACCCGCTTGGGGGGCCAGACGGCACTCGGGACGCAATCGCAGAGCGCGACGGGAAGAGGTGGATTATGGCCGCCTACTTTCCCCGCGGGCAACAGCCCTACAGAGAGATCAAAAAGAAGTTCCTCGCAGACCTGGTCGGCGTCGATAAGAACGGCGCTGATGGCATCGCGTTCGTCACCAACCAAGAGCTGACCCGCTCCGAGCGCGACAAGCTGGTAGGACTGACAAACGCGGCGGTCGAGTTGTACCACCTAGAGCGATGCGTCGCGGTGCTCGACCAGCCACGTATGGGCCCGGTGCGGCGCCAGTTCTTCCTGGAGGACCAGAACGATGAGTATCGGCGAATGGCGACGCTGACCGGTGGTGACACCTATGCGTACTTCATGCTCTACCACTTCGATCTCGACGAAGCGGTGGCGCGGAACTTCGTGATCATAAAAAGCGGCGAGTATCCGCTCTACAACGTCACGCTCCGGATCGTCGATATGGACACCAACCAGCAGCAGTACGCCGAGGCGTGGGGAGATCTCGACGCACCTGCCTACTACCGGCTCGGGAAGTGGTCACTAAAAGGGGAGAACTATCTCCGCGCGTTCTTTACCGCGCGGAACGGCCAGTGGCATCAGGACCTTATTCTCAAGCGGTCTGATTCGGACAACTGCTGGCTTGCGGCGACCCGGGTACGCGGTCTGCAACAGGCCCCTGATTTCCAGCACATGAACGACGGGTTCCGTGACCGCTTCGGCGATCCCGCGTGGATGGATTGACATGCCGCCGTCTCTGAACGGACCACCCGCCGACCGACACAGATCGTCCCATGGCGACGGACGTAGCGATGTGAGATCGGTTGCGCCCCAGGCATTCAGGGCGGCACTCGCGTGAGAGGTGAGAGGGGCGCTCCAACAAGCCGTAACGGTCCGTCGGTCCTACCGACGGACCGTTACCGGCAACACGGCTATGTCGACGTGGCCGCTAGTGCATCATGCTCGCCGTTCAGATGCCCTCATCACGGAGCGCATCAAGGAGTTCACGCACTGCCGGTTCCAGATGCGGACTCTTTTCCGAAACCCGCGTCGAAAGTTGTTGGGCACGGTCCATCAGGCCGGATCGGTTGCTGTCGTCTGCATTCAGCGAATCGAACAAAGTCCTTGTTTCGCTATCCACCGTGCTGTCGCCCTCGATCGCGCTGCGGAGCTTTTCCAGGGCCGATTTGGTTCTGTTTGCGCTCATGTATTACTCCCGAGTGGTTTCGTTGTGCCTCTTGTCGTCTCACGTCGCTCAGGGGCCTCCGTGGCAGAGCATCCAAGCCTTAGCCGACACGGCGCCCATCGCGTGCCATCGACACTATCCTGTTGTGCTGCAACGCGGTTCGCAAATGCCTGCCCCGACGCTGCACCGACTCCGCTACAGTGCGTGCAGAGCAGGGCCGAGGCGGACAGAATCGCCAGAACACCGGACGGCAACGACCATCCCGAGGCCGCCGAAAATGCCCGAGTCTGCCTCCAGAGTAGACGCACGCAAATCGGCATTACCGGATATGTTGAGTCGCAGCATTTTTCATCGGCCGAACGCTCGATAATCGGCTACTTAAGACTGGTGGTAGGACTTGATCCCGGCCAGGATCTAGTCCAGGTGCCCGACGAGAAGCTCCCTAATCGGCTGCCCACCTGCGTCATTGGTGTGGCTCTCTCATGGCTTGCCTCTCGCCGGGCGCCGCGCGAGGAGTGGCTGGAAAGGGGTCTGCCGAGCTCGAAGTAGCGTTGCCCTCCCTCGCCGACAACATCCGCTGACCAGGGAGGACACCGATGACCGTCATCATCGGCATGGATCCACACAAACGCTCAGCCACCATCGAAATCATCGACCACACCGGCAAGATCCTGACCACCGGAAGATACGGCACCGACAAAGCCGGATACGCCGAAATGCTCACCGCTGGCAGGAAATTCGGGAACAGAGTGTGGGCGGTGGAAGGCTGCAACGGTATCGGCCGCCACATCGCCCACCGCCTGGTCCACGACGGGGAAACCGTGCTGGACGTGCCAGCGAAACTCTCCGCCCAAATACGAGTATTCGCCACCGGCAACGGCCGCAAAACCGACCCCGTCGACGCTCACTCGGTCGCGATGGCAGCACTGCACTCACCGAACCTGCGCCGGGTCGAACCCGATCCAGACCTGCTCCTGCTGAGCATGCTCGCTGACCGCCGCGACGAACTCGGACGCGCCCGCACCGAAACCATCAACCGGCTACACCGGTTCCTGCTCGAACTTTTCCCTGGTGGAGCCAAGAAGTTCTTGTCCGCCAAGCAAGCACGCACACTGATCGCGACGATCAAACCACGCGATCCGCTCGGCAAAGCCCGACGCCGGCTGGCCGTCGAGCTGATCGGGGAACTCGAAACCATCGACCGAAAGATCAAAGCCGCCGACAAGGAGTTGCGCCAGCTCATCATCGACCGCGGCTCGACGTTACTGGACTTGGTCGGCATCGGAGCCTCCAGTGCTGCAAGGCTTCTCGCCGACACCGGCGATATTCATCGCTTCCGCAACCGGGACCGGTTCGCCTCCTGGAACGGTACCGCACCCCTGGACGCCTCCTCCGGCGAACAGCAACGCCATCGGCTCTCCCGCGCCGGGAACCGGCGCATAAACCGCGTCCTGCACATCATGGCCGTGGTCCAACTCCGCAATCCGACCCAAGGCCGCGTCTACTTCGACACCCGCAAAGCCGCAGGAAAGACCTCGATGGAATCGATGCGCTCACTCAAACGCCGGCTTTCCAACGCCGTCTACCTCCGGATGCTCGCCGACCAGCAACAACGCGAAAAGGCAAGCCCGGGAGGGCACTCGGGAACGACTCTGCAATCCAGCGCGACCGGCCTCACCCCGCACACCGATCCTTCGGAAAAGCCACATCCCGGACCTACCACCAACAAGGTTAACCCCGCACCCGCAGCAGCGTCTTGACATAAAGACCTCCGATTCCGCTAAGTGTCAAGCTGCGGTGGATATCGATGGCGTTGTGGGTGATTGGCCGAAAGCTTTTGTCGGGTCGTAGGTTTGGCGGGTTTGCAGGCAGTGATGGAGCTGTCCGAGCATTTTGTTGAACAGGTGCCGGACGGCGGGGGCGTGTCGGTCGCCGTGGTCGCGGCGACGTCGGTAGTGCCGGTAGCTGTCGCCTTTGAGGGCGATGACCTCGGCGTGGTGGACGAGGCGGTCGATCATGGCTGCGGCGACGACGTCGTCGCCGAAGACCTCGCCCCAGCGGCCGAAGACTTTGTTGCTGGTCACGATCAGTGACGCGCGTTCGTAGCGGGACGAGACGAGTTGGAAGAACAGGTTGGCGGCCTCGTTCTCGAACGGGATGTAGCCGACCTCGTCGACCACCAGAAGCGGGTAGCGGCCGAGCTTGATCAACTCTGACTGCAGGCGGCCCGCGTGATGGGCCTCGGCCAGGCGGGCGACCCATTCAGCGGCGGTGGCGAAGGCGACGCGGTGCCCGGCCTGGCAGGCCCGGATTGCCAGGCCGATCGCGAGGTGGGTTTTGCCGGTGCCGGGCGGGCCCAGGAACACGACGTTCTCCTTGGCGGTGACGAAATCGAGGGTGCCAAGGTGGGCGATCACATCGCGTTTGAGCCCGCGAGAGTGACCGAAGTCGAACTCTTCCAACGATTTCCGGTAGGGAAAGCGGGCCGAGCGGATGCGGCCCTCACCGCCGTGGGACTCGCGGGCGGAGACCTCTCGCTGCAGGCAGGCGATGAGGAACTCTTCGTGGGTCCAGTTCTCGGCGCGGGCTCGTTCGGGCAGCCGTTGAGCGGCTTCGCGCAGCGACGGCGCTTTCAACGCACGGGTCAGGAAGGTCAGCTCGGCGGTGAAATCCCTTGTCATGGTGGATGTTTTCGCAGTGGTGGTTCTGGTCCGGCCAGGCATCAGGCCACCCCGCCTTCGATATCGATGCCCAGTGCGGTGTCGTAGTCGGTCAGGCAACGTTGCTCGACTTGCGGCTCTGGTGCCGGGCGCAGGACACCGATCCGGCCGCGCCGCAACGCTTTCGCCGCTTCGACATGATCGGGGTCGGACAAGGTTTGATGCCAGGCCCAGATCCGTTCGTGATCGGCCACGATCCGCCCGCTCGAGAACACCCGGACCCGGTTCAGGTCGGCGACGATCTCGATCCGACGCCCGATCACCGCTGGATGCACCGAATAGTCGTTGGAATCCAAGCGAATGTAGTGATCGCGAGGCAGCCGTGCTGAGCGCCGCCACCCGGTTTCGGGAGCCACTGGCGGCAACGCCAGCATCGCCTGGCGGTCCGCGGTGACCCGATCAGTCGGCGCGCAACCCAGCGCGCACCGCGGCCGACGATTCACCAACTCCAGCCACTCACTCAGCTGGATGTTGAAATCGGTTGGGCCACTGAACGATCGACCCGGCAGGAAAGAACGTTCCAGATAATCGTGGGCCCGTTCGATCATCCCTTTCGCTTCCGGATCAGCGGGTCTGCAGACGAGCACTTTCGTTCCCAACGTTCCCCGGAACGCTTGACACTCCGCGGTCAGCTCACTGCGACCACCACGCCAGCGACCGATCGCGCCTTCTCCGTCCCAAACCAAAACCCTTGGCACCGAATCCAACCCATGAATATGAGTCCACCAGCCAGCGAACAGATCCTCGGCATGCCGCGACGGAATCAACACTGCCATCAGCCACCGCGAATACCCCAACACCATCGTCAGCACCGGCAACTGTTTCGGACCACGGACCTGCCCGAACCCGACCGGCAACTCGATCGGCGGAAACCAGAAATCACACTGCGCGATCTCACCAGCGACATAGGCGGTCCGCGACGCCGGATCCGGCGGCAAATACACCGGCCGCAACTCCGCGACCCGCCCCGACAACACTCGAATCGAGTTCGTCCAGCCGATCCGCTCGGCGATCACCGTCGCCGGCATCGTCGGATATATCTTCAGCAACTCCCGGATCTGCGGCTCGACCGCATCCACGATCGACCCCGTGGCCGCACGCTCGTATTTCGGCGGCCTGTCCGAGACCAGGGCCCTCTTCACAGTGTTGCGGGACACGCCCAACAACCGAGCGATCGCCTGGATCGGCATACCCTCCGACCGGCGCAAACGACGAATCTCAGCCCAATCCTCCACAGCAAGCATCCCTTCGGTCCTCCCTGGTTCGGATAGAACCAGGGTCACCGACCAGGTGGTCCGTTTTGAGTTGCCGCGCGGTGGTCATTTTTCACGTGCTGCCGACAGCATTGGCGGAGGCGTTTCTGGAGGCCGGTGCCAGTAGCTACTTTGCGCCCACTGATGCACACCGGACTGCTATGCGGCCGTTCATGGCTGCACTACTCCTCGTTCTACGAGCTCACTGAGGGGCAAGAACTGTTGCACGCGATTGAGCGAGTCCGGCTACATAACGACAGCCTCGCCATGTGGAGCTTGTGGCAACGCTGACCACAGCCAATCAGGGTCACGCTGTCTCCCGAGCAGTCGCCTGGAGGTGTGCCTCGAGATTCACACGGCCAGACTAGAGCCCGCGCGGCAGTGTTCCGGGAATTCCAGCAGAGACCATCCCTCCACTGCGGCCTCGACAGCCGAGCTTGCTGTACGAGCACGTCCTGGACCGGGTAGATCGGCGTCCCGCGTAGACCACGCCGACACCCGCGAGGCTTGAGCCAATTCGCCCGCAGTTGAGGACGTTTGCCGCACGTACTGCCGGACATCCGTACGCGCCCCACCGCGAACGCCTCCCGAAAGGTGAACACAGCCCATGTGTCTAGACCATGACCAAACAGTGCCTAGTACCTGACTGAGCCGACGCCAAATCCTCGGCCTGATCGGTGCCTCCGCGACGATCGCTACGACGACAGGGCTAATCAGCGCATCCTCGAATCCACCTCAGCCGCAACCCGATTCGGTGGAACCGGGCATCGTCCTGGTCGACGCATCGTCATATCCCCGGCGTAGCCGGGACAGACTGGAAGGAGGTCTGTGGGTCCGCTGACTTACCCGAGGCCGAAAGGTTAACGTGGACAAGAGCATGTCAGGAAACCGGCGGCCGTGTCCAAGCATCGGGGCGGTGCGTCCGGGGGGCCCGCGCGATACGGTGAAAGCTGGATTGCCTGAAGCCCAATCTCCAGTTGGTGCAAATGCCCGCCCGTCGGAAATGATGCTTGATGACCGACGCCGTGTCCCGGGCCGGTCCCGCGCGCTGGCCGGCTCACCCTTCGGATACGGGGCGATGTCCAGTGAGGACATTCAAGGAGATGAGTGGGCCACCTAAGTCGTGCTCGATACGTATGACGATGACGAACGTGGGATCGCCTACGGGGTCGCTGGCCCTATGGCGACAGAGTTCCGGTAGTAGTCGTGGGAGTCACGCCCCACCGGGGAGGGCGGGAAAGCCGTCCGCATGGGCGAAGCGTAACAGGTGACCGGGATGTCCGGGACTCGGGAGGTACGCGAAATGCGGAGAGCCGTAACGGGATTGGACATCTGGCGCAGCTTCGGCTGCGATGGTCGCTGGAGAGCCGGATGCCGGGAAACTGGCCCGTCCGGTTCGGGAACGCGGCATGAGGAAACGGACCCGACGAAATGTCGGGCACCGCGCCTCATGCCGACGTTCATCGTTCTGCGGGCACGCCAATCCCGCGTGACACGCTCGTCATTGACGTCAGATCGGGCCGATAGCAGCTGTTCTCAACTTCGTCGTCCGACGTCAGAACTCGCTGATGAGCGAGGTCGGAGTTCGCCGCCGTAGCCAAGCGCTATAGGAAATGACCGCGCGCTGGTGGACGTCAACGACGCGCTCCACGACTGAATTCGTGCCATAAACGTGCTATGAGGGCTGAATATCAGTATTTGTGCAGCTCAGAGCGCCCGGCAGTGATTCCGCATCGAGACCACGCCGAGTCAGCGTGATGTTCTTCCAACGTTGAGCGTCGGCGTAGGCGCGTGAGAGGAGACGGTCAGGGGAGGTCGTCGTCTAAGTAGAGTCTGCCGCCGTATCCCTGCCGGTAGTCCGCGATAGCATCGGCCAAGATGTGCAGTCGGCGCGCGACCACATCCACGGGATCGACGACTTGCCACCCATGGCCGTGTGGCCGGATTCCATTGATGATGGGCAGTGCTAAGAGGCTCAGCACTGCATTGACTTCGTCTGGTGTCGGCGGCGGGTCGAGGTCACGGCGCACGACGCGGAGTAGATCGGCGGTCGCGAAGCTCTCGCCGGCGTCTGACTCATCATCGATAGCGGCACAGACAACGGACAGAACGTCGCCAGGCCGCTCCTCGGGTGAAGTCATAAGCGTAATCCTGCCAGCCATTCGCGCAGCGAGCCCCCGCACCGATCCAGTCACGGTCGTCATGTGAGTGCGGGATGAGGCGCGAGAGGACCAGGCGATCGACGAGTTCGTGCGGAACGCCTCCGGCGACGTGAAGCAGCTCGACATCCGCGGCGACAACACGGCACTATCGACCTCGGCGAGCGGGCCACGGTAATGTCGCGCGACCGAACCACGCCGGAGGCAGATGTCCCGGCATGGCAGACACGGTCAACTCGACAGCCTGTAGGAACCGTCGCTACCGTTCTTCGTGGCTGTCGTAGCGCTCGGACCAGCGTGTCAGGTCGGTGACGGCGAGGGTGAGTTCCTGCTCGGGAACGGTGGCGAGGGCTTGTCGGGCATTCTCGAGGGTCGTGTATGCGCTGGATTGGCCGAGGAATTCAGGGTGGGCTGTGACGGGCACCAGGCCACAGCTGCGCCAATACTGGGCCAACTGAGGCTCCCCCCAAGCAGTGGACACCGATTTAGCGGGATCGCGGTCCTGCTGGAAGGATGTCCAGTATGTCATCGTCTCGGAAGCGCCGGTCGTTCACGGCCGAGTACCGGGTCGAGGCCGCGCATCGGGTGATCGATTCCGGTCGCACGATCGCCGCGGTGGCTGGCGAGTTGGGTTTGCATGAAAGCCTTCTCGCTAAATGGGTCCAAGACGAACGCCGCCGGATAGCGGCGGCCGAGGTACACGGCGAGCAGCCGTTGAGCCCGGCCGAGCGGGCAGAGTTGCTCCGGTTACGCAAGCAGGTCAGCGAGCTGGAGAAAGACGTCAGTTTCCTAAAAAAAGCGAGCGCGTACTTCGCGGCGATGCAGCAGAACCGGCCCGGTTCGAGCTGATGGCAGCGCAGTGCGCCGCCACCGAAATCAACGGCAGCACAGCCGATATCACGCGCATGGCGCGGTTGTTGAGTGTATCGACCTCAGGGTTCTACGCGTACCTGAAGCGGAAGACGGCCCCTGTGTTGACCGATCGGCAGCAGCGGCGCGCCGACTTGACGGTGAAGATCCTTGCCGTCCATAAAGACTCCGATGGGACCTACGGGGCTCCGCGGATCACCGCCGAGCTGCGCGATCGCGGTGATCGGGTGTCGGAGAAGACGGTCGCGGCGATCATGGCCGAGATCGGGCTGGCCGGGATCAGCCCGCGCACCTTCAAGGTGCGGACCACGATCGTGGACCCGACCGCGTCGTTCCCGGACGACCTGGTGCAACGTCTTTTCGACCAGGGCCGTGTAGACGCAGTCTGGGTTTCCGACATCACCTATCTGACTTGCGGTGAAGGCGATATGTACCTGTGCGCGATCAAGGACGAGCATTCCAAGAAGGTGCTCGGCTGGACCGTGGCCGATCACATGCGGACCGAGATGGTCACCGACGCCGTGGACCGGGCGGTAGCGGCGCGTGGCGGGTCGTGTGCGGGCACGGTTCTGCATTCGGACCGAGGTAGCCAGTACACCGCCAACGACATGGCTGCCGCCTGCGATCGGCACGGTCTGCGCCGATCCATGGGATCGACCGGAATATGCTGGGACAATGCCGGCGCGGAAAGCCTGTGGTCGACATTCAAACACGAATACTACTATCGACACACCTTCGCCACCAAAGCGGAACTCGTTGCAGCAGTTGACAAATGGATGAATTTCTACAACAGTAGAAGACGCCACTCCACGATCGGGATGCTCAGCCCCGACAATTATGAGCGGTCACTCCTCGCGGCCACTTCGGCCGCATAACCCCCCGTCCACCATTTGGGGGGAACCTCAAACCGTGTTCGCGCCAACTGATCCGGGTGCCGGAGCGGATCGGTCTGGTCGGGGACGGGCGAGACGAGGACCATGCCGTCGTGGGACGACAGCATGCGTGCGGTGATCTCGCTGATCATCCATGCGCCGAGCTGATGGCCACGGACAGGCGGTGCTAGTTCAGCGGACAACACGATGATGATGTCGTTGACGGGGGTGGCGTCGAATTGTTGCTGCACCGCATCGTCGAGCCAAACCCCGTCGAACAGGGGCGAGAATTCAACCGCAGCTTGGGAGTAGGAGTCCAGGAGATCGGCGCCGACCAGCTCGCGCCCCAGCCTGATCGTCAGGAAGTCGACGCAGCCAACGCACAGCCAGGTGTCGTCGTAGCCCTCGGGTGCATCGACGGTCATCCACAGTTGTGCACACCAATCCATGCACGGGTCGTACTCACTGGTGTTGAGACTTCGGTACCGCACGGTCGCGCCACCAAGGGCGATGCTGTCGGTGCCAGTGGGGCGGATCTGCTGCGCGAGTTCGGCCAATGTCGTTGACACGACGCCCAGTATGGCGCGTCCTCGCGCCATAACATGGCTGATCGCCACCAGGCGTCAGTTTCGCCGCGGTTATTACGCGGTCGTTCGGTGGGCCGCGATGGTGGGTGTGAACGACCCTCCCGATGCTTCGCGTGCGCGCTCTATAGTCGGAGGCGTTGCATCAAGTCGGGAGCGGTTCCAGCAGGCTGACGCGAAGGGGTGGACGGCGTGGCCGACGAGTTGCGGGTTGATCTGGTGCAGCTACGAGTGACGTCACGCTACGTCACCGACAAAGCCCAGCTCATCGAGGACCGAGTGCGAGAGCTCGATCGCACGATCGGCAAGGAGCTGCTCACCGACGGGTGGCGCGGCAAGGCCGCCAGCGCCTATGACGAGAGCTGGCTGGAATGGATGCACGGCGCCGGGGAGATCATCGCCGCCTTGCGTGATTCCGCCACCGCCCTGACCAACGCCGCTGGTCGCTACGAGGCACAAGACCGCGACCGCGCCTCCGGACTCGATGATGCTGGAGAGCAGCAGCCATGAGCGAGGACGCCTACACCGTGAACCTCGAGCAGCTCGACGCGGCCGTTGCGGTGCTGCAAGCGTTCAGTCGCGACGTCGAAGCCGAGCTCGCCGACATCGATCGCAGGATCGGCGAGCTGCACCTGTCGTGGTCCGGCGACGCCGCCACCGCGCAGCAGCAAGCCCACTCCCGGTGGATGGCCGGTGCCGCCGAGCTGCGGCAGAACCTCGACGAACTACGCGAAATCGCCCGAAAAGCGCACACGAACTACACCGCCGCCATCGAGACCAACACGAGAATGTGGCCCTAGATGGCCCCGCCGACCGTGCGCGTGGATCCCGACGGGTTCACCCACGCCGCCAGCGAGTACGAACGAGTCCACAACACCCTGGTCAACGACATCACCACGCTGAGCAACCGACTGGCCAAAGGCGCAGGCAGCGCGGGATCGGACAACGCGGGCCGCAAATGGTCCGCCGACTACGACCCAGCGGCGTGGGACACCGTCGACGCGCTCGGTGATCTCGCCCTGGCGGTCGGGCAGATGCACGACCTGCTGCAGTTCACCGCCGCCAACCACGCCAACGCCAATTCCCAGTCCACACCGCAGCCGAACCCGAACGACCTGGTGTATCCGCCGGGCTCGCTGCAGATCTATCAGCCGCCCGAACCGCCCGCCGCCTACGGTGGCAGCGACCCCGAGCCGACGGGCTGGGACCTGGTCAAAGGCGCTGTGGAGGGCGAGTTGTGGCCCAACGGGGCTCCGGAGAAGTTGCGGGCAATGGGCGCCTCGTGGCGCGACGCGGGCAACGCCCTGCGTTTCATCACCGGGATGCTGCCCGCGGCCCGGACCGATATCGAAGCCCAGCAGAGTCCCGAGACTGCCCAGGCGCTCAAGCAAGCTGACCTGATCAAAACTCAGGTCGAGACCCTGGCAGGGGTGTGCGACGAACTCGGCAAATCCTGTGCTTCGTATGCGAACTCGGTCGAGCAGACCAAGAACGCGATCAAACGCGCGTTGCTGGAGTTGCTCGCGCTGGTCGCGGTGGACCAGGCCGCCGGTTGGATCGGCGCGTTCTTCACCGGCGGCACCTCCGCACTCGCCGCCCAAGGCGGCATGGCCGTCGCCATCAGCATCTACGGTGCCCGCATCGCCGCGATCATCCGCGCTCTGATCGGACTGACCGAAACCGCGCGGATCCCGATAGCGGTGTCCCAAGCCATCGCCCGCGGCTCCGAGGCGTTGATTCCCCTGATCCGTGCCCGGCCGGCACTCGCCGGTGCCGACGGAGTCGTCGCGCCGGGACCGTTCACGACGTTCGCGAACCTGCGCCGACCTGAGCTCAGGGTTGAAACACGAGAAAAGATCTTCGCCACGACCAAGCGGTGGAAGCGGCCCGGCGATACTGACGAACAGTGGTACGTCGTCAAATCCGAGGACGAGGTCAAGGTACCGATCAACAGAACCTACGACGACAAACCATGGGTGACCCAGCTGCCGAAGACCGAGGACGGCAAGTACTACGTCGATGCCGCGAACGATTCTCTCTATCCGGTGAATCCGGCCTGGGAGTTCGGCCATAACAGTGGGTTCGAGCACCGACGACTTCTGGAGATCGCCCAGAGCAAGAGCATGACCCAGCAAGAATTCAACGACTACGTCAACAGCCACCCCGACTACTTCCACGTCGAGGACCACCCCGGGAACCGCAGCCACCGACGGGAGAACAAGTAGATGCCACAACCAGACGAGTTCGGCCGCACACCACTGCATTACGCCGCCGCAGAAGGCGATCTCGCGGCAGTCGAACGGCTCCTCGATGCCGAGGACGTGAACGCCGCCGACAACGAGGGCTGGACGGCGCTGCACTTCGCTGCGCAAGCAGGCGCGCCCCGAATCGTGGCCCTGCTGCTCGACGCCGGAGCCGACATCGACGCAGTCACAGCAAAAGGCCACCCCGCGATCTACTGGGCTGTCAACGCTGCCACCGGAGACCCGGTTGCCACCATTCGCTTGCTCCGCGCACGGGGCGCCGATCCGACCAAGGAAACTATCCAGACCTATTTCGGGCCGCGCAGCACGCTCCACATGGTCAAGCAGGTCTCCAACGAACCCCACATCCGGGCAGAGTTCGCGGACCTGATCGATGATGAGTGAGCACACCGATTTCGACGCCGCCGTCGAGGAGATCAAATCCAAAGCCCACCAAGTTCGTTCGGCGTTGGCCCGCGTCCGCGGGAAAGGTACAGCGGGCAACGGAGCCGTCACCGCCATCGTCGACTCGAACGGTCGGCTGCGCGACCTTCGTCTGAGTCGTGAAGCGCTGCGCTACGGCGACCGACTGGCTGAACTGATCCTGCAAGCCACCGCCGACGCCGAAACCGACGCCGCCACCAAAGCCCAGCAGGCGACCCGCCCGCTCACCGATGACCACCGTGTCCAGGCCGGACTCGCCACCGTCACCGGCATCATCGAGGAACCAGCCTCAGCACCGCGACAACCGATGTCAGAAGACGAGATCCGGGCCGCCGACGACGCCTATTTCGAACGCCTCAATCGAGGCTGGACCAGCTGACCTGCCCAACTGAGATTCACGCCTAAGGAGCAGGGCGGTCGCCTACATCGTCTGTGTCAGGGGGATCAAAGGTCGTGGAAGTCCTCGGCTCTTGTGGTTGCTTGTGGCAAGAGCAGTGTGATTGTCGCCGGGGCGGAGGGGTAACCGCCGAGTGTCGGTGCCGAAACGCGCTGTTCCGGGCGTCCCCGATGTGGCGAGTTGTCCGTCTTGCGTGCACGGGCTGGGCGGGCAACACCACCCACTCCACCGACGCGGTCAATCCCGATGAGTGAGCACCGGACAGCGTCGAGCCATCGCGGTTGCCTGATCATTCAGCTTGCGATGCTCGAGTGTCGCAGGCGGATACCTGGAGTGGATTGACTGGTGACGTACCGGTATTCCGAACGTGCAGTATTCGGTGAATCGCCGCTGACGTTCGTCATCGTGCTCCGGTCTGTGAGAGGCGGCGAGGTGAGCTGTTTGCTCCGTTCGTCAATCCTGGCAGCGGATGCTCGCGAACGGGAAACAGCACCACGGGTCGGCGCGCATGGGGTGACAGCGGCGAGTCGTCCCCTAACTACAGCAGCGGATCCGCGCGCGATATGCTGCAATACAGGACGTTTGCACACAACCGTCTGACGGCATGGAACGACCAGCGTAACGGCCACTGAACTGACAAGCCGTCCTATTCATCTCTTGTGGCCTGAAGGTCCGGGGATCCGTCTACTTTTCTTGACTTCAATCCCACTTCGCCGACTTCCGGAGCTACAACCGACCAACTGCAAGGCCAGATCCAGGGCTGTTGCACACGACGGCGGGCACGGTCTCGACGACGTGGCGGGTACTGCAACAAAACCCATTGCAGAGCAGTGAATCTGGGTGTCTGACCGGTGGCCTTGACGAATACTGGGCCGTCCGGATCAGGGAACGCCGACACCCCCACGCATGTAAGCGAGAAGGAACCGCCGAAGCAGCAGCTCGACGAAATCAGCTGTGCAGGTGAGGGCTTCGATTTCCTCCGTTGTAATGACGAGCACCTTGATCCCGCGAGCCATCGCACTGACCCCTAGGGCATTCGCATTGGTGTACTCGTGTGAGTCTCCCGTAATTCCGTTGGCAGCAATGAGAATCCCGGTTTCGACACAACGGTTTGCAAGTATGTTGATGAAGTATCCCAGCGTGCTGCTGTCAACGGGATGGCTCCAATTCTTGCATTCCACCAGGATTACGGGCGGAAGCGCATGCAGTCCATCTTGATGCCTGCCATTGCAGACGCCAAGGTCGATCTGCTCGCTCCTGAAGAAGCTGACGCCATCTCGCTCCGCGAGACAACCTGGAATGTTCTCAAAGAGGTAGAGCGCCAAGGCTTCATAGGCTTTGCCCTGAGCATCCGTATCTGGCGCAGATCTGGCGATGTGAAGATGTCGCTTGATCTCGACCGGATCGATTCCTCCTATCACCCGTGCACCAACCGGTTCCGGGTCTGCCGCAGGAATTCTCCCAGTTCCTGTCGTGAAACCTTTCGGGAAAAGTCACCTATCTCCATCGCCCAGATCAGTGGAAAGTCGGGAGATACCTCCGGCGTGAACCTCTCACCCGTCCCACGAAAAAGCAGAAGACCGAACGCCTGGTCATTGTGGCACACATAGCGATATAACTGTTCACGTGCCGAATCAATGGAGGACTCGTCCTCCGCATCCTTGACTTCAACCAGAACGGTTTCCCGGATGCGGGGGTGCGTGAAAGCGATATCGACAACGCCTCCATCTTGATCCCGAACCTCGCGCTGGACGATCGCCCCCTGCTCAGTCAGCAGATCGTCTAGTAGTTCTGCGATTCGTCCTTCACGTTGGCCGTGGCCAGTCCACATGATTTTCGAGCCGAGCTTCGCATACTCATTGAGAAGATCGTCTATCTGACTCGACTTCCCTCGGCCTCGCGGAACGAAAATCTTGATCGGCCTATCGACCAGTGCTACATCAAAAGACTCAGGAGCCGGACCGCGAGAATCGGGCGCCCCAAGTGCGAACAATCGGATATGAAATTCGAGGGCCGCATAATTGTCGAGCGCTGCCCTTATGACCTGTAGACCACCGAGCGCTGGCAGAGGAGGTTCGTTTGGATCGACGATGACTAGAATCGGAATTCCTCGCGCAGTGGCGATTCCGATCTCGACAAAGATCGCAGCCCTAGCGCCATTGTTTGAAGATTCAGCCGGAAGTAGAGCAATCCCGCAGTAAAAATCTTCTAGTGCACTGAACTCTGCGAGATTGATTCCGGCGCCAACGTCCGAGGACAATACCTTTTCAAGATTATTTTCGGACAGGACTTCATCGAGTACCCCCATATCGAGCGACGCGGGCTTCATGACAAGGCAGCGCATTGCTGAAGCCTACTTGAACCGTCTGCCGCTCAGCCTCATCGACTGCGAGATGTCCTGCGCCCGTAGAAATCTCGAACCAGAACCTCGCGGCTCACGACCTGAGCACGAAGCTGCTCCGCCCTTCACCGACCGACACAGACGATCGAACGTGCGCTTGGATCCGAGAATGGCGCTTCTTGCGTAGAAACCGACCGCCAGGTGCCGTCACAGTGACGGAACGGGTCGCTAGTTCAGGGCCTATCCACTAACGGCTTGCCGGACGGTTCTGCAGATGCCGGCCCACCTCTACCGCATGGTTCGAGCATTGGGCGTCCGCCAGCCTCGCATGGGCTGTCACCGGGGAGCCGTAGCGACGAAGGTGTCTCCGCTGCCCTGGCTAGGACAAGCGTTGCGCGGTCACATGCGCGCTCTTCGGCAGATCCGGACGTTCTCCGAGCGTTCGACAGACGGCTTGATCAGGGTCGGTCGAACGCTCGCACATGGGCTAGACCGGATGTTAGATGACCGGCGGTGGTGGCTCCGGGTTGTCCACGCCGGGCGGTTGAACGTTGGCGAAGTACGTTCCGTCCATCCACTCTTGCCAGCGCTGACACTGGCTCATCAGCCCCTCGGCAGTCCATCCGCCGAACAACGGAGTCCAGTCGTCATCGGAGTTCAGGTGTTGACTCATGCACCTTCTGACGCGCCGAGCGGTGCGATCGGTTCCCAATGGCGGCGGGGTTGTCCGTATCTGTCCTTAGCGGATGCGGACGTTCGGGTGCTTCTGTAGGGTCTCAAATCTCGTGTTCTCCAGAATCCGCACGTCTCATGAGACACCGTGGTGCGGGCTTGCCCGGGACCTTTCCGACGGCACTCATCCCCTGGTGGCCGCCAAGACTTCCAGAGCGACTGGCTCAGCGAACTGCCCATTCGGGTCGATCGTGAGCAATGCATCGGTGATTGCTTGTTCGAACGCGGCCTGTTGGTCGCCTAGGAGCTGGCGAAGCGGCAGTGAGGTTGAGTAGAGGTAGCCGATGACCTGCTTGAGGGTCCATGGGCGGTCGAATTCGTAGACCAGTCGGCGCACCTGCGCGAAAGATGAACGAGCCAATATCTCCTCGTGTGGCCGATAGTCGACGGCCGCGTTCATGCGGCCGGGCAGCGGGTCCGGCGGCGCGAAGCCCGGCGGCAGGAAGCGACGCTGGATATCCTCGATGGCTTGCTGCCATCCCGTGACCGGCCGCACCAGGCAACTGTCGTTGGCGAGCACGAGTCCGCCAGTGTCCTCGACCATGCGATCGAGGGCTACCAGGACGTGTTCGCGGTCCATCCAGTGGAACGAGCGGCCCATGGTCACGAGCCTGAAACGGCCGAGCTCGCCCGGGAGGTCCGCCGAGTTGCCTTGGGCCCATATCGCGTTGGTGATGCAGGCTGCCTGGGCTTGCCGGGTGGCTTCGGCGAGCATTTCGGGCTCGGGGTCCATGCCAACGGCTTCGGCGACGTGCTCAGCAAGAGGGAGGGTCAATTGGCCTGTGCCACAGCCCAAGTCGAAGAGTCGCCCGGTGCCGTCGAGGCGGAACCGCTGGACGAGGTCGTCGACGAACACTTGGGGATAGCCTGGCCGGTAGCGCGCGTAGTGCCAGGCGGTTCCTGCGAACAGGCCGTCCCGGGATCTGCCGAGTGAATTGGTCACGCTAACCTCATTGCTCTTCCCGATTGCGGGGTGGGGCATGGTTGGTGGGTGCCCCAGATTCATCTTGCGGTAGCGGATGCTGTCGAGCTCGTCGAGCTGCTGCAGAACGCTGCTATCGCAGGGCGATGACTCGATCGAGATGGTTCTCAGCAACAGCCTTATCGAGCAGCTCCAGCTTTGCCGTCAGATCAGCTTTATGTTCGTCGGAGGTATGCGGATCCTTGAGGCCCTTCTCAATAGTCTTGCGTGCCTGCCTAATCACCGACCGCTCACGAGTCCAGTCGCCCCACAGCTGGATCTGAGCAATAACACCCCCGTAGCCAACAGCGATTGCGGGAGCGCAGTACATCAAAATCAATCCTGGCCAAGTATTGACACCGAGATGCTGCGCAATGGAGATCAGTGCGGCGCCGCCCCCCGCACCACCGATGCCAGCGTTCAACCTGCCCGATTGGGGACCACTCGTCGTACGGCGACGCCGTGTCTTGACAGCGACACCGTTGGCCCGTGTCATCGTCGTCCCTCCGGGCTCTGATGATCGCCCGCAGTTCGGGGCTCGATGCTGGGCTCGCTCATTGCCCTTGTGACCAACTCAGCGATTGTCTCCGCGTCGCCGAGATCCTTCGAGTCGAGTTCGACGGTGACGCCACCCCGCGTGATCGTTATTTTGGTCCTCGGTCTGCTTCTGAGCCATGCATTGAAAGACGCAGCAAGGACCGAGAACGCACCGCCAGACCCTATCGCTACGGTGAGCACGTCGAGGGTGCGGGAACTCATGTGCTCAGGGTAGGAGTAGATCTCTGGTTCTGCAGCTCAGTGCGCCAGATCGACCGGCGGTCAGGTCGGACTCGGTAGCCGTGGTGAGCCCGCGCCCTCATAATTCGAGGAAGCGCACGAATCTTCGTGCAATGTAGGCATATTCGTGCATCGCCTTGGCGTCGTTGCGCTCGTACGCCTGGTGTCGAAACCATGAGCACAGCGGCTCGATCGGCTCCATCGTGATCTCGTCCACGAACACCGGAGTCCTCGTAGGGATCGCACAGAACTCCAGAAGCCGGACGACCTCGGCGGCATCGATCGACTGACCGAACAAGTGGCCGCGCACCAACGCCGGGTCTACGAACGACAGGACCAACCGTCCTCCTCTGAAAACCCCAGTGGAGGACAGTCGTACATGAAAGGTCAGAGCGACACGCAGACGTTCGCACTGAGACAGTCGCGAACTATCAGAAGAACTCATGGTGGAATCTCAAAAGGTTTGGCGGTGACATGGCGGATCCGCCATGTTTTTGAGATTCCGCACCGTCGCTAGCATAGTGACATCCTCGCCTGTTGCGGTGGTCAAGGTGTAGAAGTCCGCGGGGCTTTCCAGGTCGCCGGACTCGGCGAGGCGCTCGATCCACCCCAGGGCCGATGGCGTCGATGTCGGCGGCGGCCCGCGATGCCCAGTGGATGAGTTGGCGGATAGTTTGGGCCTGGCCAGGATACGTTGGTGCAGAACAGTTCCTGGCTGTTGCCTTGCTCGGTGACCGGTTGTCCGCAGGACGGGCAGGTGGTGGGCTCAACGATGTCGGGCTCGGCGCAGGCACAGAAAAGAGGTGCCTCGCTGTGAGCGCGGCACCTCTTTGGTGGGATTCTAGGCGCGGACGCGATTCAGTCGCGCGTTGTGTTGTTGTGGTTAGCGGTTCTCGCGGCGGATCTTTTCGGCAGCTGCCGCGACGCGCAGGCCACAGGCTGTATCGCGCAGGATGTCGCCGAGTGTGTCGTGGTCGATTGTGTAGCAGACGAAGGCGGCGGCATCGGCGGCGCCGGCGGTTAATGTCAGCCTGTGGCGGCGGAGCCAGTCCGCGCTGAGGGCGAGCGGGTTCCGCCGAGTGGTGGTCGGCGCCGAGAGTTCGGACTCGGGCACGACGGCGTCCTGCGGGGTCGCGTCGGCCGGAGCGAGGCGGCGGGCGAGGCGTACCGGGTTCTGGTCGCAGTCATCGGCAGTCACGAACGGGCAGTCGGTGCAGCGCTGTGGGCCTTGTGCGAGGCAGGGCAGGGATTCAGGTGAGGGAAGTGCGGGAGTGGGTGGAAACATCGTGTGCGCCTTTCGGTTTCAGTGCACTCGGCTGTTGCCGGTGCACCGCCAGGTAAGGCGGAAAGGCACCTTGTGCTGCGGGTTCGCGACGTAGGCTGAGCTGTGTGTGCAGTTCAGGCGGCCGCGGGATGGTTTCTGATTCAGATCTGACGAGGTCCGAATCAGATTGCGAGAGGACGGCCGAAGGGTCGGGACGCTGATGACCGACATCGACCGGTCGGGGCTGGCGGATCTGGCCGAGGCGTTGACTGCCGCGCGGGACGCGGCCGGTATGACCAATGCGCAGCTCCTGGCTGCTGTGGTGAGGCACCACGATAACCAGGCCCTCGATCGGGTTGGCAGGAATCCACAACGGGCGCTTCTGTGGGAAGCTCTGCGGCGCAAACCTGTTACCGCGGACAAACTTTCGAGGTGGATGCGGGGTCGGGGTTGTCCGCGCGAGATCCGCGAGCTTCGTTTGGTGACCGATGTACTGATGGTTGAGGCATCGAAAAAGGACTCGACGTATCGCGCGCCGGACTTCGGAGAGTTGTGGGCGCGGGCGAATCGGCGAGAACCCCCGTCCTCAGCGCGGGATCACCTCAGGCAGTGGTGCGCGGCGGAAGTGGCGCGACTGCATGGATCGGTGGTCCGGTTGCCTTATCTGACTGGGCATCCCGATCCCCTGGGCGGTGCGATCGAAGCGATGGTGCGTTTGCGGCCCCGCGAACAACAGCCGCTCGAGTACGTCGGCGATGTGTACGCCCTTGCTGCGGACAGGAAGACGGGCTCGGGTCCGGTCGTGGGCTATCGCGAGCTCGTGACCGCCAACCGGCGCGTTGTCTTGCTGGGGGATCCCGGGATGGGCAAGTCGTGGCTGCTGATTCGGCACGCGATCGACTTGCTCGAGGCCGCCGGAACGCTGCTGATGGATCCCGACACCGACCCGGGGACTGTGCCACTGCCCTTCTTCGTCCGATGCGACGCGATGGCCGTCGAATGCCGACGTCGTGAGCACAGCGGCGAGACGCTCACACTCCCTGCGGTCACGATGTCGGTGTTGGCCGCGCAGCACCGCACGTCCGAGTTCGGGGAGGAGTTGTGGGCATGGCTCGAGAAGTACTGCCAGGAGGGGCCCGCTGAATATCTGATCGATGCGCTCGATGAGACGCCCGCCGCCGAGCGCCCAGCGTTGCATCGCTTGTTGCACCAGACCGGTGGATCACATGATCGGATCGTGGTGACCTGTCGGCACGCTGGATATTCGGTCGGCATCTTTCCGGCCACCGGTCGGTGTGAGGCCGAGTTGCTGGCCATGACGCGCGTGGACGATTACATCGACACCTGGGACCTGCCCGCGCAGCGTCGGCGAGAACTCGATCAGCGTCTGCGGCACCAGGCGATCGCCAAGATGGTGCAGATCCCGCTGCTGCTCGTGTTTCTGTGCCATCTGGCTGCCGATCCCGAAGGGGCACTGCCGGAGATCCGCAGCGGTCTGTACGGGCAGATCTTGCGCAGGTTCCTTCGCGAGGAACACAGGGGAGAAGACCGCGGTGTGGATGACCGGCTCTCCGCCGACCCGATCGAGCGTGAACATGAATTACTGGCCGTTCTGCGTCCGCTGGCCTATGCCGTCGCGGTGAGCCCGGAGGGGTGGCGCGATCGGATATCCGAAGCCGAATTGCAGCGCCACCTGCTCGGCATTGCCCGGCCGGCCGGTATGACTCCGGCGCAGGTCTTGCGTGTGGTGTCGGTGCGGACCGGCATCCTGGTTCCCGATGGGGATGTCCGCGACGGTCGGCACCCGCCCTATCTGTTCATTCATCGAACGTTGATGGAATACCTTGTGGCAGAACATATTGCCACCACACCGGAACTGCTCGGGCAGTGTGCGCGCACCCATCTGCATTTGGCGGCGAACTGGCGCGAGGTATGGTTGCTGGCCGCCGGAATCGCCCCCCGCTCGGTCCTGGCCCATCTGGTGGGCTGTGAGATCGATTCACTGCACATCGCGTTGAAACTCGCCGCGGACGCGGTCGCGGAACTCAGCCCCGAGCAGAAGACCGACCTCGACGATCTGATCGCCCTGATTCAAGATCTCGCCACTCGTCTACTGCGCGCCCCCGGCGCGAACCGCAACGTTCGGCATCTGGCCGCAGTCGCGCTGGGCCGGTTGGGTTCTCGGGCCCTGCCGGTATTGACCGACGCCATGACTCAAGACGACACGGTGATGGCTTCGGTCGATGGGCTGGTCGCAGTGGGTGCGCCCGCTCTGCCGATATTCACCGGGTCGATAGCCCCTTCGAAAAAGTTGGAATTCGGCGCGCGGCTCGTGCTGTTCGTGGAGCGTTGCTCGGCGATCGCCAGTATGAGAGATCCTGAGGCCATCCCGGGGTTGGTGGAAGCGTTGTTCCACAAGAATATCGAGGTATCGGCGCATGCCGCGGACGCGCTCGGTGTGATCGGTAGTTCGGCGCAGGCACCGGCACTGGTCAAGGCATGGTTCACACCAAGGCTCCTCGATGAGGACGGTGTGAACTCAGTGGGACGGGCGCTTCGCCGCCTCGACCCGTACTACGCGATCGCCGAGGTAGTTCCCCGGTTGGATGACACCGATCCCGCGATCCGCAAGCGTGCAGTCGAGATGCTGGGAGCACTCGGGCATCGCGGTGCTGTCCCTGTGCTGACCGCTTTGTTCGCCGACCCCGACACTCGAATCGTCTATGCCGCACTGGAAAGTCTGCAGCCGATCGCCAGCGCCGACGCGGTTCCTTCCTTGCGGGAAATCATCGAAGATACCGAGGGTGTCGGTCGGCATATGAAAGCCCGGCGCCTGGCCGTCGATGCGCTGGGATACATCGACGATGCCGCCGCGATCGATGTCCTGGAAAGAGCGACCGATGATCCGGACAGTCAGGTTGCCACCCACGCAGTCCACAGACTGTCGATGCACAGAATTCCGGCATCCTTCGCCGCGCTGATCCGGCTATTGGATCACCCTCGAAATGAAGTCCGTGCCGGCGCCGCGGAGGCCGTGACATACCGCGTGATCGACTCCGATCAGAAAGCACTCGCCGGTCGGACCCTTGAGGCCGCTTGTCTGGTTGCCAGGGCGTACATCGACAATGACGACGCGGTCGGGGATCTGGCTCAAGCACTACAAGACCGGGCACTTCGGCCGTGGGCGGCGTGGGGCTTGGTCGCTATCGGGTCGACGTTGGCGTTCGAGAAGATTCGCGACGCAATGTCCTCACGCGATCTCCAGCTACGACTGACGGTGGCGCGGGCGTTGAACGGAGAGGGGTCGAGACGTGTGAGCTCGAACCGTGTCGTTGAAGGGGATCCGATCGCAGAACTGCGCAGGCACGCGTTGGAATCGGCGTTGGCCGACGAGAACCTCGACGTGCGGTTCACTGCCGCTGTTGCATTGGCCGGGGCGGGCGTCGAATCTGCGGGCCCTATCCTGATCGAAGCGTTGGCTGAAGGAGCCGACAGGCATTGGCTCAGGGCGGTTCAAGGGCTCGGATACATCGGCAACCCCAGCTCGGCTCCGATCCTCTTCATGGAGATGGGGTACCCAAGCGGTAGGAGCAGTATCCCTCGCGATGCTGCCCGCGCCCTGGAAAGCATTGGTACTCAAGCGGTCCTTTACGCCATCGATCGGAGCGAGTTCGGCCCCTACAGTCGTAAATTCATGGATCAGATCGTGAATATGGCCTTCGAGTACTTCGCCGACCGAACGACGACTCTGGACATCCGGCCTGCGGCGATCCTGTCGCTGCATCGACTTACTCAACTTGCGGACGGATACAGCTCCGAACCAGATCGGTAGCGCCCCGGACATGCTCGCGACTCGCGATGCCAGGTCTTGACGCAGGTTGCTGATCTCGTCGGCGCTCATTAACAGTAGCGCTCCGACGGCGGGCCAGCAGCGAGTTCATTGCAGCGGGTGTCCCGCGCTGGTGGTGGATGCCGTTCTGAGGCTTGGGTCGATGTCCGCTTATCGAGCGATCAGCCGACAGAGGTGGCGCGATGTCGTGACCATGGACGAAGCATGAAGAAAAGCCACCGAATTGAGACTGGCAACAGCCGCCACGACGTGAGACAAGCCGGAAATGGCCAGGTCAGTCAGCTGGTGGTCCGCCACGAATTTCGAGACCCTACAGCTTCTGCCGGCGGGCTCATCAAATGCAATTCATCCTGGTTCGATCGTCAAAGGCCGAGATCGGTGTCGGGCTGGTGCGGGAGCGCATAGTCGGTGAACTCGACCGTGCCGTCCTCCTGCGTAGCGGATTGATGTCGCTGTTGTTCGTCTGTCCGCTGGGCCGTAGTGAGTGCGGTGCGTCGCTGTTGTTCGGTGCGTAGCCGCTCGAGTTGGTGCTGGTAATCAGCGATCTGGTCTTGCTGGTCAGCGGCGGAGTCGTTGGCTGTGGCGGGTTGGTGGTCGGTGCGTTGCGGCGGTGGCGTGGCCAGGACTCGGTCCCATTGGTCGACAGAGCCGACGTGGAGGGTGGCCTCGCGTCGGGCGTCGCGGGCAGTGGTGCGGGCCGATTCCCGTGTGCGGGTGGCGTTTTGCTGCTGGGTCAGCAGTGCATCGACGTGGGCCTGTAGGTCGTGTCGTGCGCTGCGACGGTAACCAGGTGTGGCGTCCAGACGTGCTCGTGCATCCTCTATTTCGGTGGTGAGCGCGTGCAGGTCGCGGACGGCTTGCCCGAGTGTGTTCTCGGCGGTGCGGGCGGTGCGGATCGCTTTCTGGGCAGTGTGGTGGCGGCGAAGGGCCTCGTCGTAGTCGGTGTCAACACTGGAGGTTTCGGGGGCAGGGCCGTAAAGGGTGGCGTCGTCATCGACGAGGGTGATGCGCAATTCGAGGTCGTCGATGTGTTGCTGGAGTTGGCTGTCGGTGAACGCGGCCAACGGGTTTGGCTCGATCGGGTCGGACGGAACGCCGAGTTGAGCGGCTTCGGCAGGTAGTTGGGACTCAGCCCAGGTGCTGATGGCGAGGCGTTCGGCGAGGGTGCGGGCGGCGTGCCAGTCGCGGCGTAGCAGGCCACGGATCGTCTCGGGTGGATGTGTGGCGGCGATGTGGTCGCAGCGGACGCGGATATGGTCGGCGGGATCGTGGTCGGGGATAGGAAGACGGTTGTCGTCGCGGCACTCCCCGCACAAACCGTCGTCGCTGCGTCGGGGCGGTATCGGACGGGCTTCGTTCGCGGCGCGACCGATACCGCACGCCACACACGGCAAGTCACGGGTGTTGCGGACGGCGAAACGGTCGTAGTCGGGGTCGTCTTCGCCGTATTCGGGTCCGTTCATGATGCGGTCGCGGTGATACGGCGCGACGTAATAGGGGTGGTCGACCCCGCGGGGGATCGGCCAGTATTCGGGTTTGTCGTCGACGTCGCCGCGGTTGTCGGTGTAGTCCTGGTGTTGTTGTGTGGCAGCGGTTTCGGTGTCTGAAGCTAGTGGACGCATGCGGGTGGGGTCGAGCTGGTCGGGGTGGTCTTGGGCGGGGACCGCCCCATGATTGCGCGGTGGCCGTCGTTTGGGGTGCATGGGAGTCGGTTGGTAGGCGTGCGGGTCATGCTCGGGGGTACAGGCCATGATGAGGTCGCGGTGTTGCGGGTATTGATCTGCAGCCCACCGCAATCGCGCGACAGCGTTGACGAACGGATAGCGGTAGAGCGTGGTGCCGACGCGTTCGAGGATGAAGCGCTGCTCATCGGTGAGCCTCTGGTCGAGCTCGTGAAAGGCGCGCCGGGCCGCGGCGATATCGCCGGATCTGAACAACGCTGCGACCGTCGCGACGCCGTCGGGATGCACGGTTCGGAAGTCGTTGTCGGCGTTGGCTTGCTGGCTTGGTGGTCGTGGTGCTGCATTTTCGGTGATGTCATCCCGGGACGTATCGGGCGGTTGGGGCTCGGGTTCCGTGTCGTGTGGGTGCATGGTGATGTCCGGGTCGGGTTCGGTGGGGGTTGGTTGGGGTTGGTTGGGTTCGCGAAGCAGTGCATCTATGCGCCACGCCAACGCGCTCACGAGCTGGTCGGGCCGCAACGAAGCTGCGCCGTCGGGTTGGGCGCCGAGGATGAGTTCGTGTGCGGTGGCGAGGAGTTCGTAGGGTGTCCATTCACGGCCTCCGGTGCGGTCGATCGCGGCGACCAGCCGCGGCCAGGCCGGGTCTTCCACCACGCGTTCGGCAATCGAGTCGCCGAGAACTGTGTGCAGGTCGGTGATCCAGTCCGGGCGCAGGGTGTGGCCGTGGGGGGTGTCGAGGGCGGAGGGTTCAAGTTCGAGCCGGGACCAGAGTGCGGCGGCGGGCATCTCATCGGGCAGCGGCCGAGCGTGTGCGGCGTCGGTGAGGCGGGTTTCGATGTCGATTCCGGCACGGTGAGCGGTCTCGATCTTGTCGGCCAGGATCGGCC
Organism: Nocardia sp. CA-128927; assembly: GCF_050955855.1. Taxonomy (NCBI): domain Bacteria; kingdom Bacillati; phylum Actinomycetota; class Actinomycetes; order Mycobacteriales; family Nocardiaceae; genus Nocardia; species Nocardia sp. CA-128927. The sequence goes on from NZ_CP192087.1 coordinate 4,859,874, forward strand.
ACCACGGGTCGGTCGTGACGCGCGCTGCGATGTTCTGGACTACGGGCGCCCAGGTATTGGCCGGGCGGTGCGGGTCTCCGAGGACGTCGGTGACGCGAAGGTCGAGCAGTTCCTGATGGTCTCGTTCGAGCACGGAGTGGCGTGCCGGCCCGGTCGGGCGCAGATCACGGTCATCGAGGTGCAGCGTGGCACGCCACACCGCGAGGTCTTCGACGAGATGAGAGTTTGCGCCGATGAGTGGACGCGCCCAGCGCGGGGCGGACGCTGGGGTCCACGCCCGCGCATCGTTGCGGATCTGGTCGGCGAGGTCGGCGACGATGCGCGCGCGGGCCGAGAGTTGGGCGGAGTCGTGTCCGGCGTCCAGGCCGCCGGGGATCCCGGTTGCCCACGGGAGCGGTCCGTGACCGGTGGAGTGGGCGCCGGTCGGGTCGAGTCGCCAGTCCAGCACAGCGGCAGGATCGTCGGCGGTGTCGAGTTCGCGGGCGTTCTTCGCGGCGCGTAACGCGTCGATCGGGTCGCGACCTGACAGGGCGATCATCGCCAGATGCTGGCGCAGCACGGGGTAGGCGGGGCAGTCGGTGAGATGCGGAACGACCGCGTCAGCGTCGGTGTCGAGGCGATCGAGACCGTTGGGGCCGAGGGCGTTTTCGGCGGCGAGGCCGACCGCATCGAGGTAGACATCGAGTGCGCGCCCGATGCGCCGGTGCGGGTCGAGCGCGTCACGCAGCATCGTGTGTGCTGATTTCTGTGCACCATCGCGACCGAAAACGCGCAACAAAATCTCCACGGCGGTGCGCGGATAGACCGCCGGCTCGGACCAAAACGAGGCTTCGGAACCGTCCAACGCGGTCGGAACATAGGCGTGGTTGGCGTAGATCCCGCGGGTGAGCGCGACGTAAAGCTGTTGTAGCGACTCGTGTCCGGTGAGTGCGACGTGGCAGGTATCGGCGGTGATTCCTTGCGCGGAATCGATCGTTGTCGCATACCCCAGGCGCACGTGTTCGCCGACATAGACGGCGGGAAGCCGCACACTGTGGCTGAGTTTTCCGCCGGGGCGTTGGTGGATGGCGGTGAGACTGCCGTCGTCATGGACCGCGGTAACGGTCCATGCGTAGCCGTTGCGCACCCAGTCATAGGCCCCCAATCGCAGCCGCGGATCGTTGTGGCGGGTGCGGATCGTGTCACCGACCGACGCCGCAAGACCGTCGCAGAGCGCCGACTGCTCACCCCCTGGCCTGCCTGTACGGGCGAGGCGGTCGGCGCGGGCGCGAGCGTTGAGTTCGGTGACGACCTTGTGATTGGCGGCCAGCATGACGGTGTCGCGACCGGCGAGATAGTCGGCGGTCCAAGCAGTGAAGGCGTCGTCGTGAGTAGCGCCTTCGTGTCCGGCGTGGATGCGGCCGTTGTCCAGATACCAGCCGAGCGCGGTCGGATCGCCCTCGCGCAGTTGAAGGCTCGCGGTGGCTTCGCCGGTGGAGTCGAAGCGCACGACGTGGGTCAAGGTGAGCGCGGGCTCAGGGGTCGCGGCATCCATGTCGGCATCGGCGCCACCGGCTTCGATCGCTGCGAGCTGGCGCGGGTCACCGATGCAGCGGATCGTTGCGCCGCGGTCGGCCAGATACCGCAGCAGCCGAAGACGTTTGAGGTTGCCGATTTTGACGTGCTCGTCGACGATCACCAACGTCTCGGGGTCGATATCGAGGATCCATTGCGGCAACGGCGGCGGGAATTCGCGGTCCAGGGCAAGGTTGTCGGGACTGGGTGCGTGGTTGCTGAGGACGTCGAGGACCTTGTCGACGGTCTCGACGCGCACGTGGATCGACTCACCCAGCACCGCCGCCGCGGCCGCGGTCGGGGCGAGCCCGAGGACCTGCCCACCGCTGCGTTGCCAGGCATCGGTGAGCACTGCCATCGCGGTGGTCTTGCCCGATCCCGCGGGCGCGTTGGTCGTGCGTACCCGCGAACTCGACTGGGCGAAACCCTCGATCACGCTGATCTGCCCGGCGTTGAGCAGCCGATCGGGATTGGCCGTGTTGTACTCGCGTACCGCAGCCTCGACGATGTCGGGCGAAAGTTGGCGTGCGCCAGGCTGCACCGCCATCTCGATCAGCTGCTGCTCGACCGACAACGTGCGCGCCGATGTGTAGCGCTGAGCAAGCGCCGAGGTGTACACGCTGGCCCCGTCGCGGCGCCGCAACAGCACCGGCACCGACCGAAGTTCCGGCTGATCAGCCAGGTCCGGATCGTCCAGGGCAACGGCGTATGCGGGGGAAATGGTCTCGGCCAGAATCGCTTCGGCTACGTGTTCCCAGTCTTCGCCGGTCACGTGTCCGCGGAGTTGGCGTTCGATTTCTGCGCGCAGATTGGCCGCTTGCCAGGTCGCGCGGTGCTCGGAGACGACCTCGACCACCCGCTCGGCGGTGCGCGTTATCCATTGCGCCGTGATCGCGGGGCGCCGAGTCCGGCTCGGATTCAACGCTGCACTAACCATGCGGGACAATGCTTCTCGCCCACCGAACAGCTGCAGAGCCTCAGCCCGCCATGCTCTGCGTTGCTCGGCGAGCGAGCGCAACAGGTGTTTGGTCGGCCGGGTTTGCAGCGTGGCACGCTCAGCCAGATCGAACATTTCCCCCGGCGTCGGCTCGCGGCCGAGATGCTGCTGAAACTGCGCGGCGAGCTGCCCGAGCCGGGTGGTGATTGCGGTATCGCGCCGCGACCACGCGCTGAGCAATGCTGCTGGGATACCGACGATCTCGCGGATGGGGCGTTTGGACGGGTCCTGGCCGGCGCGTTCGGCGAACTCCACCCCGACCATCCGCTCGAGGTGATGCTCGAGGCGGGTGTTGTAGATCTCCGAGACTGTCACCAACGCCGCGTAGATCGTGGCGCCGTCGAGGGTGCGCCACTTGCCATCGAGCGTGCGCACCCGATTGGCCATCAGCACGTGGGTGTGCAGGTCCGGATCCCCGGCGCGACTATCCCGATGGGTGAAAACCGCGGCGACCAAGCCTTCGACATCGACCTGCCGGATACCGTTACGGCCGAGCCTGGTGAAGATCCCGTTCTTCTCCAACCACCGCAACGCATCCTTGACCGCGGCACGGTGTGCGGCCTCGATCTTCTCCGATACCGCACGCGGCGCTACCGCCCACAACGCCGACACCGACTTGACGGGTGAGAACGTGATGTCGAAACCCGCAACTGCGGTGGTGTTAGGGCGCGAGTTCTTGGCTACCCACCCCGACAGTTCCCGCGCGTCAACCGGAGCCCGGTCGTACTGTTCGGTGAACATATCGAACGCGACATGGGTACGAATCCGTGACCGATCTGCGTCAGGAATAGCGTCATCGGGTGCCAATCCGTTCGCGGTATTGTGTTGCTCGAACGCCTTCGCGCACCGTTTCCGGAACTCGGAAACCTCGGCATAAAGCCGGAACGGGTGACCTAAACGACTCGCCTGATCGGCGGCACGGGCGGCGTCTTTGTGCTTGGCGCCGAGGCGTACCTGTTCGTCGTATACACAGGTTTCGATGACCTCGGCGTTCGGATGACGCCCTAGCCCGAACAGCGACTTCATCTGCTCTTCGGTGACTTCGTCACCAGCATCGATGCCTAGCGCGGCTAATCCGGAGCCGTGCCAGCGGCCAGGAGCCTCCCCTTGCGCGGAGTAGTAGTTGGCAAGGCTGGAACGACCCCGGGAAGAGACGTCGTTCGCGGCGACATTGCGCAGATAATATTGATACCCATTGCCTGCCACGACTTTATGAATCGTCGCGGTCACACATCTATCAAGCGCCCTGTCGGCTCAATGGTGCCAGTCTTTCGTTTAACGCTGGTTGCGTAAAATCCACGAAATCCCCAGGGCGTTATGGAATCGTTACCCTAAATGCAAGAGGTCTGCTTGTGAAAAATGGTGGAGAGGTGAGGGGTGGGAGAGGTGAGAGTGGTGGTGGTGGAGAGTGTCAGTTCTCATGTGATGTGGCGAGTTCTCATGTGATGTGGCGGTGGGGTGGCGGATTCTCAGCTGATGTGGCGAGATGTTCTGATGCTGGGACCGAGAGATGAGACAGGCTGCGCCGCTGACGAATTCGAGGCCGTGTTCGTGGCCGGGGCCGGTGTCGAGCGCCGGGTGGGGTGGCGGTCGCTGCCGGGGCTGGTCGGCGAGATCGCCGGGCCGGTGCGGTCGTTTCCCTCGTATCGAGGTCAACGTAACTTTCCTGGCTGGTACTGGTCGGCGACGTTGGGGCGGCGGATCGGGTTCGAGTCGTGGGTCGAGCGGGATCATCTGGTGGCATTGGACTTCGACCCCGCGGTTGTCGACCTTGTGTCTCAACCGTTTCGGTTGATCTGGTCGGGTGGGGACGGGCCGCGACAGCACACGCCGGACTTTCTGGTGCATCTCGAGGGCGGGCGGGTACTGGTGCTGGACTCGCGTCCGTTCGAGCTGATCGCCGGGCGTGATCGTGAGGCGTTCGCGGCGACCGCGCGGGCCTGCGAGATGGTGGGGTGGGAGTACGCGGTCTGGGATCGTGTGGACCCGGTGGTGGCGGCGAATCATCGTTGGCTGGCGGGGTATCGGCATCCGCGCTGTTTCGATGAGCAGGTGGCGGCGCGGCTGCTGGCGGTGTTCGAGGGGCCGGGGCCGTTGATGGATGGCGCGGAGTCGGCGGGTGATCCGCTGGGGACGCTGCCGGTGCTCTATCACTTGGTGTGGCGTCGGTGGCTGGTGGCGGATCTGTCGGTGGTGCTGTCGCATCGCACGCTGGTGCGGGTAGCGCCGAAGGTGGCGAGTCTGTCTGAAGTGGCGAGTCTGTCGGATGAGCTGCTGTCGGCGGGTGGTCGGTGATGGAGCGGCCAAGTGTGTTGTCGGTGGGGGATCAGGTGGTGTTCGGCGGGATGGGCCACACTGTTGTCGCCATCTCCGGCACCCGGATCCGGTTGTTGTCGAACGCCGGGGAGGCGAGTGTGGTGGCCCTGCCGTATTTGTTGGCGGCAGCGGATTTTGAGCTCGTCGGATCGGGACCGGCACCGAAGATCGAACCGTTCAACCTGCTCGACACTTTGCCGGAGGCGGTGCTGGCCGAGGCCAGGGAGTGGGAACGCCACGTCATCGAAGTCGAAACGGGCCTTGCGCCGGGCGATGAGGTCGCGGCGACCGCGCGGCCCGAGTATGACCCGGTGACCCGGACGCTGACCGCGCGGGAGCAGGCGAAGGCGGCGGAGTTGACTGCGGCGGGCCGCAAGACCAGTGCCCGCACGGTTCAGCGGATGCGGCGACGCTATCGAGAGCAGGGTTTGTGGGGTTTGGTCGATTCGCGCTACGTCCGGACATTGACACCAACCGGGAACGTCGATGCGCGGGTGGTCGCGGCGGCGACCACGGTCGTCGCGGCGCAGACCGGAACCTCGACGGGCACGAAAACCCGTGCTATCCGTCAGATCCGGCAGTTGCTCGATGATGAGCACGGTGAGGGTGTGGTGGCGATGCCGTCGCAAGCGACGTGCTACCGGCTGCTTGATGTGTTGTCGAAGGGGCGGCACACCTTCGGCTCGGCGGTGACTCGTCGGCAGAGCGCGAACAAACCCGACCGCGTCTACACCGCGACGTTGGCGGCGCGGCCGGGTGAACAGGTGCAGTTGGATGCGACACCGCTGGATGTGATGGCGGTGATGGACGACGGCGTGATCGGGCGCGCGGAGTTGGTGCTGGCGATCGATATCGCCACCCGCACCATCTGCGCGGGTGTGCTGCGCCCGGTCGGGGCGAAAGCCGTTGACGCGGCACTGATCCTGGCGCGGGTGATGGTTCCCGAACCGATGCGGCCGGGATGGGATCAGGCGTTGGCGATGTCGGCGTCGCGGATCCCGCATCAGCGGATGGTGTCGCTGGATGCGCGGTTGGCGTTGGCGGCGGCCAAACCGGTGATCGTTCCCGACACCGTGGTCATCGATCACGGGAAGGTGTTTTTGTCGGAGGTGTTCCTGCGCGCGGCGGACACCCTCGGCATCTCGGTTCAGCCTGCCCATCAGTTGACGGCCACGGACAAGGCGATCGTCGAGCGGACGTTCTCCTCGATCAACACGTTGTTCTGCCAGCACGTCAGTGGCTACACCGGCCGCGATGTCACCCGGCGCGGCGCTGATGTCGGCGAACGCGCGGTCTGGTCGTTGCCGGATTTGCAGGAGCTGTTCGACGAATGGGTCCTCGCCGGTTGGCAGACACGCCCTCATGAGGGGCTGCGTCATCCGTTCACTCCTGATCAGGCGATCTCGCCCAATGACGCTTACGCGGCGATGATCGCGGCGGCTGGGTATGTTCCGGTGACCCTGACCGGTCAGGACTACATCGAACTGCTGCCCGCGGACTGGCGGGCGATCGGTGACGGCGGGATCCAGATCGACTACCGCACCTACAACAGTCCCGAACTGCGGCCTTGGGCGCGGCAGAGTTCGGGTGTCAGCAGCCGGGGCGGGCGCTGGGAGATCCACTACGACCCCTACGACGTTTCCCGGATCTGGGTGCGCAACCACCGCGGCAAAGGCTGGTTCACCGTCCCTTGGACCCATCAGGGTGTCGTCGGGCAACCATTCGCCGATTTCACTTGGCGCGCGGCACGCAAGATCGCCGCCGACCGCGGCGTCGATGATGCCAACGAGATGGCGGTGGCGGTGATCCTGGCGGCGCTGCTGCGCCGCGCCGAGGCTGGCCCGCACGCGACTCGCGCCCTGGCGCGCACCCTCTCCACCCGGGCGATGACCAACCATCTGCCTGCCGAGCTGACCGCTTCGATCGGTGACTGGCCTGCCGACCCAGCGCCGCCACCGCTCGCGTTGCCCGCCGCCACCGACACCGCTGTCGGCTCGACCGAGGAATCGGTGGAGGTCGCTGCCGATGAGGTGGTGCCGTTCGGCATGTTCGATCCGTTCGATGATCGCGAGGTCCGCTGGTGAGTGACTCGATGCTCTACTCGCGTCATCCCTTGGCCACCAAACAGGGCTGGTCGGCGTTCATCGCTCAAGCCAACCCCGAACCGCCGCAGCTGCTTTCCGATGCCGACTGGCGCAAATTGGACGGGCTCGAGCGTGAAGTCTACGACGACGCCCGCCAGGACTATCACTCTTCGCTGCTGTTGGTCGCCACCCCCGATATCCGCAAGATCATCCACACCGGCTCGAAGTTGATCATCAACAACCGTGGCAAGCAGTTGGGCCGTCGCGGGCTGATCGTCTCCGGCTCCAGCGGCACCGGCAAGTCGACCTCGATCACCCAGTTGGGCAAGAAGTTCCAGGTCGAGTTCGAGCGTCGCAATCCCGGCATCCCCGACCGGATCCCGGTCGTCTATATCGTCGTCCCGCCCGATGCCAACCCCAAAGCATTGGCCGCGGAGATGGCGGTGTTCCTCGGACTGCCGGTCGGGCGCCACGACAGCCCCCAAGCGTTGGCCCACACCGTCGCGGCGGTGATGCGCCGCGCGAGCACAGGGCTGGTCCTCGTCGATGAGATCCATCGTCTGGACCTGACGACCCGCAAGGGGAAAGACGCCTCCGATCAGCTGAAGTATTTCTTCGACACGATCTCGGCGACGTTCGTTTACGCCGGGCTCGACCTCGCCGAGACCAGCTTGTTCACTGGGGTCCGTGGTCGCCAGATCGCCGGCCGGTTCATCCCGGTCTCGACCGAACCGTTCGCCCACCACACCGCCGAGGCCAAACGCGACTGGATCAAACTCGTGGCGACGATGGAACGCTCACTGCGGCTTCACCATCACACACCGGGAACACTGATCGAACTGGCGCCCTATCTGCACGCCCGCACCAGCGGCATGATCGGCAGTCTCGATCAACTCATCTACGAGGCGGCCAACGACGCGATCAGCGACAGCAGCGAGAAGATCACCAGAACCCACCTCGACGCGGTCATCCTCGACATCGCCGCCAACGATCAATACGAGCCGCCGCGCCGACCCAAGCGGTGACCTGAGTGGACCTCTGGCAAGACGACGCGGCACGACTGCCGTTCCGAGTCCGCCCGGTCCAGGGCGAAACCACCTTGTCTTATGTGTTGCGTCTGGCCGCCGCGAATGAACTCGACCGCCCGACAACACTTCTGCGGGCACTGGGCGAACCACTCAACACCGCGCCCTCGCAAACGATGATCGCCAACCGCGACGTCACCCTCAACGAACCCGCCCAACTACGTCTGGCGGCTTTCAGCGGCATCGACCTCGAAGACCTGCGACAACGGCTGCCCACCCTCGAACAGAGCTGCGGCGAACCAGATCGCCGGTCACCGGCGTTCCAGGTCTTCGCCGACAGCAGCCGCATCCGCCGTGCCTGCGAACGATGCATCGCCCGATTACCCGGCACACCCGACATCCGGGTCTATCTCCATCGAGCTCCCGGGATCTGCCGCCGTCATCGACGCTGGGTCGCCACCCACAAACACGAACCCCACCAACTCGACCTCGCCGAAACACCAGAAATCATCACCGCCGTCAAGCGCCGCCAACGCCTGATCGCATCCACCGAAGACTCCCGATGGGCAGTCGGCGAAATCTGGTGGGCCCAGCGAATCCCGGTCGGATGGCTCACCACAACCATGCGGTTCACCAACCTGTCGGACTCGCTACGCGACCAATGGCAGCGCCGCCGAACGGCATTGGCTGTCGCTGGGGCACACGTCCCGAACGGGGTGATCGTGCTACCGGAAGCGATCACCATCGCCGAGGTGACCTGCAACCTGAAGTGGCGACGCTATGTCGCCCTGGCCGAATACGACTACCAGATCCGACCGTTCTATCGGCTCCTTAGCCGTCGCCTCGGGCAGCCTCTCGGCTTCGCCGAGAGAATCAGCCAGCCAGACTCACCAGCCAGGCACTGGGTCGACGAGCACCGTCGAAAGCATCAGGAAACCCGGGAGAACCACTGGCAAACCGCCCGAACCGCCAGCAGCCGAGAAGTCCCACTCCCCGAAATCCGCCACTTCAAATGAGAAGCAACGACCAAGCACGACGACACACCAAATGGCGAACCGCAGGTCAGCGAACACAGTCCCGACAGACCAAGCGGGAAGCGACAGAGAGAGAGGGCGAGATGCGAATTGAGTGGTGAAGAAGAGTTGATGGTACGCGTGGCTTGATGCGGAGGGGGTAGCGAGGTGGAAGAGCCGGGACTGAGGTAGAGCGGTTCAGTCCCGGCTGAGCGCGCAATCGAAGCGCAGGTCGCGTCAGAGCCGGGGCGGGCAGCGGTCCCAGCCGAAACGTTGGCAGGCGAAGGCGCGACGGCCGATGACGACGACATCGCCGACCGAGAGTGAGCGAAGGCCGTGGGCTGCCCAGTGATGGGCGAGTTGCTCGTAGTGAGGGCTGGCGGGGCTGTCGTTGGCGGCGGCGAAGACGCGGTCGAGGATGACACGGTCGGTGGTGCCGGGGGCGAGATCGGGCAAGTGGTCTCGGTAGACCAGGGTGAGGGGATCACCGGCGTGGTAGCCGCGTTCGAGCGCGCTGCCGTCCTGGTTGAGGTGAACGCTGATGCGCAGGCCGCGTCTTGCTCGAAGCGAAGGCGCGATGCGAGCGATGATGCGAGTGAGTATGGATCGGGACACGATGCGCTCCTGCGTGGGAGAAGGGATTGGTGGCCGGTCCGCCGCGGGATGTGGTCACCACGGCGGACCGGGATCGGGGTAGTGCGTTCGGTTCAGGCGCGCTGGTGCGTCGGCGCTCGGCGGTCAGGAACGGCCAGACGACGCGTGCTACGAGCGCGGATCCGCATCGAACCGGCGCGGTCTGGGACAGCAACGCTGGCAATGGGATTGACAGTGGGTCGGCACGAGAGCGAACCAGGCCACGACGAGGAGCCAGGCCCAGTTCTCGGACAAGAAGTCGGTCACTTCTGCAACCTCCGATGAGTGTTGAACGCCGACGAGCTGGGCGGGGATAGGTGGTAGCGATCTGGTCCGCCGTGGGCGAGAGGTAGCCACGGCGGACCGGAGATCGAGGTAGGGCCTTTGGTTCAGGCGGCGCTGGAGCGTCGGCGCTCGGCGATCGCGGCGAGTTCGGCGCGACATGAGGTGCACAGGCTGTCGGCGTGCACGACGCCGGGTTTGGTGCAGCGGTCGCAGCGCCCGATTCGTTGTCCGGCTCCGAGCGCGGCGGGCTGTCGCCGACGGCGGGCCGGTGTACGTGGCGCAGAGCGAGTGGTGATGGGCTGCTCGAGGTTCATCGCCATCCAGCGGGTGATGATGCGCCAGGTAAGTCCGGTGTTCGCGGCTGCGGCGCGGATACGGTCGAGGATCACGCGGGCTTGCTGAGGATGGGTGGCCGCGATGTGCGCGCACCGAGATTGGACGAACTCCTGCAATCCCCACGGAACAGGCAGCGGCGCGATGCCGGGGCGGCCGTCATCGCGGCAGTCGCGGCACAGGCCGTCGTCGCTGACCCGGTGGCCGTCGACGAGATGAACCACTCGAAGGTCGTTGTCGCAGCGGTCGATCCAGCATCCGACACACGGCCAACCGTGGTAGGGGTTCATCGCGGCGAGGTCGTAGTCCAACCCCGAGCCCTGCCAGGTGTCCTCGACAATGTCGAGCTCGGTGTAGGGCAGGAACTCGTCGTAATCGCTCGGCACCGGGAGGCCGGTCCGCTTGCGCGCGAAGTCTGTTTGGTCGGCGGGAGTGATCCGCTTGGGCAAGTTGGTCCAGCGGCGGCGAGCGCCTCGGCGGCGATCACCCCGCGCTGCGTCAGTCATGTCCTCGCCCAGGAAGGTCTGAGCGGCATCGTCGAGGGCGGCGTAGCGCCCCTGCCGTGTGCTGCCCGCGCGGGTGACCGGTGAGGGAGGTGCGAGCAGATCGCGGTCGCGTTCGGTGTAGGTCTCGGCGACGTAGAGGAAATAGCTGCGATCCCACAGCGCGGCTTGGATGTGAGCCCACATCAAGTGCGCGGGCTTGCGCGGGTTCGGTACCGGCGCAGTGAGATCGGTGTCGGTTTCGATCGCGAACATTCGATCGGCGGCGTAAGCGGCGAACTGAATATCTTGGCGGCGTCGCCATGCGTGCACGTGGTGATCGTGAAGGCCGCGCCGCACCGCCGCGCCGATCGGCTGGCGAGCCCTGCGGTGCGCGATCGCTTCAGGAGTGAAGCGAGCGTCGTCAGTGTCTCGCGAGGGTGTCGCGCTGTATCGGTCAGCGCGGCGATACTCGCGAATGGAGCGGCGGACCCATTCGGCGGCCTCGATCGACACTTCGCTGGGGTCGGGCATTGCTGGTCGGTAGAGGTCGGGATTGCTGTCGGCGGTGAGGTGGATGACCATGTGGCGCACCTCGGGCCGGTTCTTGGCCATCCACCCCAGTTGGTGCGCCGCCTGGCGGAAAGGTTTGCTAGACAGGATCGTCGCGGCCTCCTCGAGGAAGGCGCGCTCCTGTGGTGAAGCCAGGCTCAGCACGGCGGCGAACTCTTTACGTGCTCGATCGGGGTCGACCTCGAGCAGATACTCGATCTGGGCCAGGGCACTGGCGAACGGTGTCAGGGCAGCCGGATCAGCAACTTCGGCAACGCATGTAGCAGCGGTCATCACGATTTCCTGTCTGTCCGAGAAATGGGCCAGCCCCGTGCCGGGCACGCGCGCATGGCACGAACCCCGGCACGGGGCTGGGCGGCTGGTCGACTGACCGGCCTGAGTGCGACCGACCAGTGACAGACCCCGACGCGGCGGAGGGAACGCGCCGAGACGGGCGGCATCGAATTTCTGCGCAGGAGACGGTGAATGGTGGTCAGCTGGTGCGCCGCGCCGAGAAATTCGGTGACGTCCGGGCGCGGGCCCGTAGCCGTGGCGGGGTCTGGCGCTGGTAGCACTCGTCAGGCCGGGCAGTCGACCAGACGGTCAGCCCTCACCACACGCATAACCGCCGGGTTCAGAACCCTGGTTCGTCGGTGGGTGAGGCCCCGCCCCAGCCGTTGGCTTCCCGCCACGGATCCTGGCCCGCCTGGCTACCGACCCCGGCACCGACCAGTTGATCGGAACGATCCGACGCCGCAGTGGTGTCGGACGTGCGTATGGTGGACCGGGCGCGGCTGCGCGAGGAAGTACGGTTGACTTTGGCGGTGGCGTAGCGCAACGAGGGACCGACCTCGTCGACGTCGAGTTCGACGCTGTTGCGTTTGTTGCCCTCGGCGTCGGTCCAGTTGCGTTGCTTGAGTCGTCCCGAGACCAGAACCCGAGCACCCCGGGTCAGCGACTCGGCCAGGTTCTCCGCGGCCTCGCGCCAGATGCTGCAGCGCATGAACAATGCCTCGCCGTCCTTCCACTCGTTGGTGGTGCGGTCGAAATAGCGCGGGGTCGAGGCCACCGTGAAATTTGCGACCGCCACACCCGCGGGGGTGAACCGGAGCTCTGGATCCGCGGTCAGATTCCCGATCACGGTCAGTGGTGTATCTCCAGCCATGCGGGCTGTTGCGAAATGGTGGGTGGGTGTTGTCCGGCCGCGTAGCGGCCGGGCAACAGGATTTGTGGGTTGTTGGGTGTGTCGAGGGTTGGTGATCGATGATGTGTTGGTGGCCAAGGGTTATCGCTGGGTGGATCGTGATCAGCAGTTTTTGATGCCGCCGGATATGCGTGAGTGGTTGAGTGATTCCGATCCGGTGTGGCTGGTGATCGAGGCGGTGGCGGGGTTGGACACTTCGCGGTTGCATGCCAAACGCCGCACTGGTGGTGTGGGGCGTGCGGGGTATGACCCGGATATGTTGCTGACGTTGTTGATTTGGGCGTGGGCCCAAGGCCAGCGGTCCTCGCGCAAGATCGAGTGGTTGTGCTCGCGTGATGTCACCTTCCGGGTGATCTGTGCCGGGGATGTGCCTGATCATGTGACCATTGCCCGGTTCCGTGGCGAGCTGGCTGATGTGGTGGAGGAGTTGTTCACCCAGGTCCTGGTGTTGTGCGCGCGTCTGGGTATGGGCCGGTTGGGGGTGGTGGCGATGGATTCGGTGAAGATCGCCTCGAACGCGTCGTTGAGCGCGAACCGCACCGAGGAGGGGTTGCGGGCGGCTGCTGGCGAGCAAGCCGTCGCTGATGCGGCGCGGGCGGCCGCGCGGGCGGCCGCGCGGGCGGCGGCGGCCGAGCATGCGGCCACCGATGCCGCCGAGGACGAGCAGTTCGGGCCCGATGAGCGTGGTGGGGGCATGTCCACGGAGTTGGTCGAGCCCTCGGCTCGGGCGGCGCGGATCGCTGCGGCGTTGGCGGAGTTGGAGGCTGAAAACGCCGCTCGCGCCGAGGCGCGTGAGGGGGCCGGGGCCCGTCGGCGCGAGCGTGAGCAGGCCAGGCAGGTCGCTCGTGATGCGATGGTCGCTGACTATCAGCGCCGTCGTGACGAGCGGGGGCCCCGGGTCGGGTTGCCCCCGGCCGAGATCCGGGTGCAGGTGCTGACCCGCAACTGGGAACAGGCCCGCGCCGCGCAGCAAGCCAAGATCGAGCGCTGGCTGGCGGCGGGCGGGCGCGGGCGCCGGCCCGCCCCGGTGGATGAGGAGTACGCGGTCAAACGCGTGCGCCGGGCATTGGATCGTGCGGTCGCCGCGCAGGCGGTAACCGCGCAGGCCGAGGCGGTGACCCGGGCTGGGGCGGCCCGCAAGGCCGCCGAGCGGGCCGGCAACGATAAAGACGCCCAGCGCAATATCACCGACCCCGAGTCTCGCCCGATGCCGCTGCGCGGCGGGGGATGGTTGCAGGGATTCAACTGTCAGGCCGTCACCTGCGGCGACGGACTGATCATCGCTACCGGGGTCGCCAACAATCCCAGCGACTGTCCCGCCTTCGCCGAGATGATGGGCAAGGCCGCTACCGCCGCCGACCTCATCACCGCCCACCATCCCGTAGACACACACGAAAACCCTGCTATCGCAACACTTCTCAACGACTACACGGCCGCGGTAACAGCCCCGGCCGGTCCCGACACCACTGGTGAAACCTCACCCGCCCCGATCGGAATGCTGCTCGCCGACGCCGGCTACCTGAGCACCGATAACCTCACCGCCGCCGGGCCCGCCCGGCTCATCGCCATCGGCAAACGCCGTGACCTGGCCACCGCCGCCCGCACCCGGCCCACCACCGGCCCCCCGCCCACCGACGCGCCGGTGATCGAGCAAATGGATCACCGGCTGCGCACACCAGAAGGCGCCGCCCTCTACAAACAACGCAGCCACATCGCCGAAACCCCCTTCGGCCACGCCAAACACAACCTCGGCTTCCGACGCTTCACCAGCCGCGGAACCAGCCGGGCCGCAGCAGAATTCAGCTTCCACGCCCTCGTTCACAACCTGTTCAAAGCCATCGGAACCCGCCACCTCACCCTGGCGCCCTGCTGACAAGCAGGACCGGGAGGATCTACCAACCCCGTGTTGCCGGCCACTACGCGGCCCGCAACACCAGCACCCATTTCGCAACAGCCCGCATGACTAGTTCTCCTTCGATAGGTGTTGACGTGCCATCGGGATAAGCCGCCGGCCGTCTGGGCGTGGTGGGAGTCGCTGTCCCGGCGAGGCGTGGAATCTCCGAAGGGTGTCGGGGATGCATGCGCTCGTATCCGGGTGTGGACGCGGAGTCGAAGGCAGATCCACCGCAAGGAGTTGCGTCGACGCCCGATCCCCTGGCAGCGGTCGCCGCGCCACCTCGCTGGCAGCGGTGATCGACACCAGCGAGGTGTGCGGTTCCCAGGACGGTGCGGGTCAGGCGGCGAGATCGATGTCGCGGTAGTCGATGTCGCCTGCGGCGGCTTGCTCGACGTCGGAGAGGGTGTAGTCGAGTCCGGCGGCGGCCTCGGCCAGGAAGTGCAGATAACGTTCGGTGTCGGCGGTGTGGTTGCGCCACAGCGACTTATCGAGGCTGTTCTCGTGGCGGGCGACGATCATGGCGGTGACGATGACCCACGCGCGTGCTGGCGTCGCGGCCCGGATGGCCTTGATCAACGCGTCGCGGGTGCCGCCTACTCCGAGCAGGTGCAGGGTCTGGCGCAGATCGTTCATGCCGAGTCGGTTCGCCATGGATTCGGCGACGTATCGGGAGGCCGCAGTGTGCGGGGTGCGGCGGCTGAGGAAGTTGAGCAGCACACCGTCGCGCCGTTCGGCGGCCGCGACACCACGGATGTTGAGTTGTTCGACCCGGACCCGCTTCAGGCGGGCCTGCTCACGATCGGCCGCGGCCTGCCTGGCCGCCTCGGCGTTCGCCTCTGCGCGGGTGGCCTCGTCAACGTTCTCGTCACCCGAGAGATCGGCAGGGGCGGCCGTGACCGCCAGCATCTGGAAACCGCTCTCGGGCAACTGATCGGCGGGCAGGTAGCAGAACGGCACCCACCGGTCACGCTGCTCGACCAGATCGGCGTGGAGCAGACCAGGAGCCGGGGCCGCGTCGGTGTTGTCCTGGGTGTCCCAGTCCACAGCTTCGGGCTCGACGATCGCGCCGGTGTTCTTCTCGACGAGCTGCCCGTCCTCCTCGTGGTGCAGATACACCACCCACCGGGCAGGGTCGGTGTTGACCAGCTCCGCGGTGACCGGTTCGCCGTCGGGGGTCACGAGGAGTTCGGCCGGAACGAACTCGGCGTCAGCGCTGCTGGTGTCGGGCTCGGCGGTGAGGATCCCGAACCCGTACGCGCCGTAGGGCAATGCGGCTTCGAGGTAGGCGCGTTCAGCGGCGCGTTCGGCCAAGATGAGCTCGACCTCGTGCGCGAAACCGGATCGGGTGCACCGGTTGAGCCGAGCCACGGCCTCGGCATCGCCGAGTGTTTCGTAGTGACCGATCACCGCGAGCTGATCGAAGCTGAACTGATCGGTCTCCAGCAACGCCTTCGCGGTCGGAGACGCACCGATCTTCGCGTTGGCCTTGACGGTTTCGCGGGAGGTCTGCAACGCCTTCGCGACGCGGGGCACGCTCGCGCCGAGGTCGAGGGCCAGGGTAATGCCACCGGCGTAGTCGGCGTCGGTCAGCGGGATCCGGCGCTCGTTGAAGTTGATCTGATCGAAGATCCGCTCGATACGACGCTCGGTCTCGGTGAGCCCGACCGGCGCGGCGACGATGAACACCGGAACCACTTCGATCTCGAGCGCGAGCGCGATGAGGAGGCGGACCTGGCCGTCCACGGCGTGCACCGATCCGTCGGCCTCGCGGATCGCGTTGATCGGATCCTTCACCCCACGTTCCTTGATCGAGGCGACCTGCAGGGGATGGTCCTCGATCCGGAAGCTCTCCCGGACGTTCGGATCGATCACCAGCTCGGCTGGCGGCATCCACTTCGCCTCGATCACAGGCAGATCTGCGGGCGGATCATTCGCTTCGGCCGGATCGCTGACGGGTCCGGTGTCGACTTCCGTCGCGGTATCTCGGTCGAGGACGGCTGTGGCGGTGCCGATTTCGGTGTCGGACATCGAGACTCCTTCGAAGACAGACGGCGGGGCAGCCCACCGATCGAGATGGGCTGTCCCGCCGAAAATGGGCAGTGACGAACACACCCCAGGCTCAAGCCCGGGGTTCGATATCAGGCCGCTGGAGTGGTGGCGCGTCGTGCGGCGACGTTGATCGGGTGCAGTCGCAACACCTCGTCCGCGTCGGGGGTGAGCGTCCAGTACTTGCCGCGCCAGTCCGGCCATTGCGAGCACCAGCGCTCCAGCACGGTGGTGTCCTCGATTTCGGTGCTCGGCCCGGCCTTGGCGTGGTACTGCCGCCGCAAGTAGTGCTCGCGGGTGAGGGTCTCGACAGCGGTGATGTCAGACATGGATGGTCCCTCCTGGTCGGTCAGTGGGTTTATGACGACTCGATGCATGGATTGCGGGCCGCGGCCGCACACCTGCGCGCTGGCGAGCGTCTTAGTTCGGACGGCGATCCGGCTGCGATGATCCCGAGCTGTTCACCGATCGCATGGCCGGGTTGGCCGTGGTTTGGCCGGTGGGATCGTGGGCGGACGCGATTTCGCCGGGCCTACACAGGGATTGGGTAGGTGTAGGTGAAGGGCAGTTCTTCGAAGCCTTCGGGGACGGTGTCGGCGACGGTGATGCGCTCGCGTGCCCAGTCACCGACGTGGTCGCCGCTGTCGCTGTCGTACTCGTACCAGCCCTCGGCGGTCAGGACGACGAGGGGATGGACTTGCCAACGGCTGCTGTTGGCTGCGCTTTTGTCGACGTAGCGGCGTTGGTCATGGTTGAGCAGATAGCGTCCGAGCGGACCCTGCTCGAGGTGGGGCAAACGGGGAGCATCGAGTCCCCGCATGTGCAGGTTGGTCGGGACGGGGTGATCGGGTTCAGGGTCGGCGGTCTCGCCGGCCCAGACCACGCGGGTCGGTTCGGTGAGCAACCGCTCGACCGATTCGACCGGCCGGGCGCAGTGGTAGCGGAAATTCCCAGACACGCTCATCTTGAGGACCCCACTGAATGTCACGCCGAGGATCTCGTCGGAATCCGG
Source organism: Nocardia sp. CA-128927 (assembly GCF_050955855.1). Taxonomy (NCBI): domain Bacteria; kingdom Bacillati; phylum Actinomycetota; class Actinomycetes; order Mycobacteriales; family Nocardiaceae; genus Nocardia; species Nocardia sp. CA-128927. The sequence continues at coordinate 4,877,307 of NZ_CP192087.1, forward strand.
CGCGAGGAACACCGCGTTGAAGTACTGCCCCATGACTGCGTCTCCTTTCATTGGTGGTTCACATAAGCGCGACCCCGTGTCGTCGTGGTCACGGTCGGCACGGCATCCACGGACGGCGTGATCGCCGGACCTTCGGGTTGGTGCGGCGATGCGGGGGACAGTGGCCCTAACAAGTGCTGGAAGGCGACGCTGAGGACCCGACGGTGAGGTCAGCGGGCGGGGTGAGGCTGTCGAGGATCTGGGCGGTGCTGGTGATCAGTTCGGCTTCGCCGTCGCGGATCATCGCGTGGCAGCCTGCGGAGGCCGCGGAGTGGATCGGGCCCGGCACGGCGAACACTGGGCGGGCGAGTTTGGTCGCCCATCGCACGGTGTTGCGTGTACCGCCGAGCAGCCCGGACTCGGGGATGACCACCGCACGCGACAGGGCAGCGACGAGGCGATTGCGGGCAAGGAATTGACTCCTGGCCAGTTCTGTTCTGGGCGGGTACTGGCTGAGCAGTAATCCGGTGGCGGCGATTTCGGCGAACAAGTCCGTGTGCGCGTGCGGATGCGGGCGATCGAGCCCGGTCGGTAGGACCGCGATCGTGGTCCCGCCATGGGCCAGGGCGGCGCGATGGGCTTCGGCGTCGACACCGAAGGCGCCGCCGCTGGCAATGGTCCATCCGCGGTCGGCGAGTTCGCCGGCGATCTCGGCGCTCACTCGACGGCCGTAGTCGGTGGCGGCGCGAGCACCGACGATGCCGATGGTGTTGTGGGCGAACAGTTCTACCCGGCTGCTGCCTTGGGTCCACAGCGCGATCGGTGCGGTGGTGTCGAGGTGTTCGGTGTCGAGGTCGGCCAGTCGGCGCGCGGGCCAAGACGGATCGTCGGGGGTCATCAGGTAGCCGTCGGACGCCGCGCTGCGGTCGAGGTCGCGGCGTGCGGCATCGCGCAGATCGCTGCGAATGTCGATGAGGGTGCCACGGGTGGTCAGCATCTCCGCAGCCTGCTCGGGCCCGACCTGGCTGATCAACGACCGGACCTGGCGGGGTGCGGTCAACGCCGCGCGAGCGAGGATGGCCCACATCAGTTGCCGCTCATCTGACATCACCGCCTCACCACCACGGGGTGAAGGACAACCGAATGATGCTGGCGTAGAGGTGCATTCATGGGAGCTCCTTGATCAGAAGGGCACGGGCAAGCACCGTGCGGGCGTGGATCGGCGCAATCGGATCTCTCGGAGCCGACGGTGCGCGTGGATCAGTCGAGGTCGATACCGAGTTCGGTGGCGGTGGCATATCCACGCCGGAACAGGGCGCGGATGTATTCTGGCGGCACGGAGCACGCGAGGGCGGTCGAGAGTGTCACCGCCGCGGAATTGGTGGGCTCGTCGGCCAGCGCGATGTCGATGGCGGTGGAGGCCAATGCGGTGTCGCCGTCGGTGTAGGCGGTGATCGCGAGCAGCATCGTGGCCTGCGTGCGCTGTGGTGCGGGCAGCGCCCGGACCAGTTGGGTCCACATCGGCATTGCTGCGGCGCCGCGCGGTCCGGTCGCCAGCGCATACAGGCAGGTGCGAATCGTCTCGTCGGACAGGGTGATCGCGAATCGCGCCAAGTCCTGGGCCGCCAGGTCGGTACCGGAATCGGCGGCATGGATCTGGGTGAGTACGAATCGCAATTGCTCACGGCGGCGAGCGGTGCAGTCGTCACCATCCTCGGCGGCATCCGGAGGTTCGGTGTCGCTGATGTGGATGTGGGCCAGGAGTTGGCCGACCTGGCGGGTGAGGTCAGGGTCGGGTTCGAGGGAAGCGGGCCGCTCACTGATGCGTGGGAAGGGTTGGGTAGCAGGCAGATCGGAGCCATCATCGGTCAGGGCGGGCAGGGTGCCGCTGTCACCGTCGAGCAGACTGGTCCACTGCTGCCCGGCGGTGGTGTCGGTGAGGATCCAGGCGTCGAGCAGTTCGGTGCCGGTCTCACGTAACCGGGCACCGAGCAGGTTCACCAGCTCGCGATGGGATTCGCGCGGCACCGGGCGGTTGGGTCGCGGGTCATCGATGACGACGACCGCGACCGCGTCGGGTTTGAACTGCCGGCACAACTGCATCGCGCGAGCGAGGATCGGTGTGGTCGCGACATAGTCTCCGGCCAATCGGTCATCACAGCTCAGATAGAGATCGGTGAGGACTCCCATCCCGCCACGGATGTGAATGTCGGGCCAACACCCGAGCTGATGGACCGCCACCAGCAACACAGACCGACGCGGCGGCTGGGGAGCAGCGGCGATGTACTGGGAGATGAGGATGCCGGGGTTCTCGATCGAGGGAATGAAGCCTCCTGGGGCAGAGTCGGATTGAGGCAGGCACGACGTCCGCGACGGACGAACCGCATGAACCCGGTGCTCGCCAGCGACTCGGTGCGGTGCAGGGTTAGTGCAATCAGAGCGATGGAGGTTGGCGAAGGTCGTGCGAGATCACCGGCCCATGGCCTGCTGGTAAGCGATCGCGAAATCGACGCTGCGGCCCTGGCCGAGGATCACTGGCGCGTCGCCGTCGGCACCGCGGTACAGGCAGAGCAACCACGGCTCACGCGCGCGGGTCGCGTTCGCCAATTCGCTGCCATCGCATGCGTTGGTCGCGAGCAGAAATCCGTTGGCGGTAGAAGCGCGGATCGCGGTGTTGGAACTACCGCGCCAAGAGATTTCGACCGAGCCGTGACCACGCTCGGTCAGGAAATCGATCTCTGCGCGGTAGAGATCGGCCAGCATCGCCGCATATTCATTCCAGCTCGGTTGTGGCATAGTGTTGCCTCCCTGAGGTATTCGATGGATGTGCGCAGTCGGGTGTCGGCAGATGAGCGGCCCGTGTCGAGACGGGCGCGATCGCGCAGCGAGTGAAGCGCTGGGCCTCGGCCGAGGTATCAGTGCGCTTCCCAGGGGGTGCGTTGGACTCCTGCGGGGGCAGGGTCGAGTCGTGAGGTTCCCCCCGAATTGCGGACAGGGGGTTAAGCGGCTTCAGTGGCCGCGGTGAGTGACTTCTCGTAATCGTCGGGACTGAGCATCCCGATGCTGGAGTGTCGCCGGGTAGTGTTGTAGAAGTTTATCCAGTTGTCAACTGCGGCAACAAGTTCAGCTTTGGTGGCGAATACGTGCCGGTAATAGTATTCGTGTTTGAAGCTCGACCACAGCGATTCGGCTCCAGCGTTGTCCCAGCAGATCCCCCTCGCGCCCATCGACCGCCGCAAGCCGTGCCGACCGCATGCCTGAGTCATGGCATCAGCAGTGTATTGACTGCCGCGGTCCGAATGCAGGACCGTGCCGTCGCAGCGGCCACGACGCGTTTCCACGGCCATCTCGACCGCCGCAGTGGCCAACTCGACACGCATATGATCGGCCACGGCCCAGCCCAGGACCTTCTTGGAATGCTCATCGCGGACCGCGCACAAATACATGTCTATCCCACCGCAGCTCAGATAGGTGATGTCGGTCGACCACACGACATCGACACGACCGCGGTCGAAGTCCCGGCCGACCAGATCCGATGGGAACGACGCAGCCGGATCCACGATCGTGGTCCGGGTTTTGAAGGTGCGTGGGCTGATCCCGGCCACGCCGATCTCGGCCATGACCTTCGCGACGGTTTTCTCCGACACGATCTCACCGGCGGCACGCAGTTCGGCGGTGATCCTCGGTGACCCGTAGACCCCACCGGATGCGCGATGTGCGGCAAGGATCTTAACCTCCAGATCGGCGCGTCGCTGCTGCCGATCGGTCAAAGCCGTTGCTGCCGTGCGTTTCACGTACTGGTAGTAGCCCGACGTCGAGACCTGCAACAGTCGTGCCATACGGACAACACCAGTAGTCCCAGATCGCTCGGCACGCCCGGCGGTGGCGATGACATCGGAGCCGGCGCACTCCACAGCCATCCGGAATTTGTCAAGTCAAGTGAGACAGTGCTGATCAGTTGATTTGGGGTTGGGGTGTGGGTTCGTTGATGTAGAAGATGGCCGGTATTTTCGGTGGGGTGGGTCGGCGGCCGAAGCGGGCGGGGTTGGCGTGGTAGGCGGCGGTCAGGGTGATCTGGCGGGCCTCGTCGATCGCGTCGGCGGTGCCGAAGTGCACTGATGCGGGGGTGTGCCAGCCGATACCGGAGTGGCGGTGGATGTGGTTGTACTCGTTGAAGAATCCTTCCAGGAACAACCGCGCATCCGCCAGGGAGGCAAAGGACTTCGGGAAATCATGAAGATATTTGAGGGTCTTGAACTGCGCCTCACTGAAGGGGTTGTCATTGGATACCCGTGGCCTGGAATGGGATCGGGTGACACCGAGGTTGGTGAGCAGCTCCGAGACCAGCCCCGATGTCATCGACGGGCCGCGGTCGGCGTGGACGGTGTGCGGGATGGCGCCGTTGCGTGCGATGGCCTCGTCGATGAATTCTTGTGCCAGTTCAGCGCTTTCGTGGTGGGAAACGATCCAGGACGGGTTGTAGCGGGAGTAGATGTCGATGAGCACATACAGGTGGAACCAGACACCCTTGGCAGGGCCGCGTAGTTTGGTGATATCCCAGGTCCACACTTGTGACGGGCCGTCGGCGAGGAGTTCGGGTTTCACCTTCGCCGCATGGGTGGCCTGTCGTCGCCGTTCCCGGTTCTGACCGGCGCCCGCGGCGATGCGATACATGCTCGACATCGAGCACCAATAGTTACCCTCGTCGAGTTCCCGCGCCCAGATCTGGCATATCGCCAGGTCGGCGTAGGGCGCTGAGTTGATCACCGTGAGCACATGGGCGCGTTCGGTGGCGGTGAGCCCTTGACCGTTACCCGGGACCGCCCGCGCGGGTTTGGGCCCCTGGATCGGTGGGCGCTGATGGCGGTAGTGGGTGGCTCGTGCCCGCCCGATCAGCGTGCAGGCCCGGCGGATAGGGACCTCGACGGCCCGTAGGTCGCCGTAGGCGTCGGTCATGGCTTGGTCGGTCGCGGCGCTGTGCCCGTGCTCTCGGAGATGGATTCCAAAAGCACATGCAGTTTTCCCATGATCTCGAGCGCGGCCTCCGTCTGCTTCAATTGCTTTGCCAGACGGGCATTCTCACGCGTCAAACGTTGGTTCTCCCGACACCCGGCCGTGTCCACGGCCTGGGATGCGACCGCTTCACTGGATCGCCGGGCAGCGTGCTGGGCGGCGCCGGAAAGCTTCGCGGCGCGGGCCTGGGTCCACTCGGCGATCTGGGATTGGTAGAGACCCTCACGGCGCAGGACCGCGGACTTCTGCCCGTGCGGGGCGTCACGGTACTCCTCGATGATCTTGTCGCGGTACTGGGCGGTGAAGGTCCGCCGCGTCGGCTTCGGCGCCGGATCAACCGGCCCACCACCTCGGGCCGCGGGGTTCGGGCTACTCATGGGGATTGCTGCTCCAGTCATGCCCTCAAACAGTGAACTCAGGGAAGTCCGAGTGTCTCACCACAGCCTGACAGAGAGGGATCAGCTCGAACCGGTCCTGTTCTGCTGCATCGCCGCAAAGTACGCCGAGGCTTTTTTCAGGAAAACAATGTCTTTCTCCTGCTCGGCGACCTGTTTCCGCAATCGCAGCAACTCCGCCCGCTCGGCTGCGCTCAACGGCGCCTCACCAACCACCGCGGCCGCGTCCAACCGCCGCCGTTCATCGGCGACCCATTTGCCCAAAAGCGGTTCACCCAAGCCCAGCTCGCGGGCTACCTCGGCGATCGAGCGGCCGGAATCGATCACCCGATGCGCGGCCTCGACCTTGTACTCGGTCGTGAACGACCGACGCTTCCGAGACATACAGACATCCTCTCAGCAGGACAAACCATCCCGCTAACTAGGTGCCCACCGTTCGGGGGGAGCCTCATCGGGACTTATCTATCGGTAGCGGGAATCGGTGAAGTCCATGTAGTCGGCCAGCATGCGCAACGCCTCGTCGAGACCCCACTCGGTGTAGTCGCCGGGGTATTTGCTTGTGTCGAGGTAGCCGATTCGGACCGGTGCCGGAATCCGGATCGCGTGAGCTGCAGACCAGTCGATGTCGCCGGTGCTGGTGCGCGGCACCGTCAACCCAAGCGCGGGCTCGGCACGGTCGGTGATCTGCTGCCAAGCCTGCGGGCTCAAATGCCGGCGCAGCCCGAAGCTGGCACCGAGGGGGTGATCGAGAGGAAACCACCCGCGCACGAAATGATCCACCGTGTTCGGTTGGGGACCGTCGACCCATTCCACGGCGGCGTCGGCGAACGGGGGCGGGACAACGCTGAACTGCGCCTCAGGCCACCGTGTTCGCAAGCTGGTGCGCAGCAGATGTTCGAGGTCTTCACGATTGTGCTCGCGGACGGGCTGGATGACATTCACCAACACCGGCGGCGGGTAGCCGCCCTCGGACACGATGACGTGATTCCACAGCTGGACCAGCGCACGCCCGGGTTCGTCGACGACTTCGGTGCTGCGGTATCGGAGCAAGGCAAGCGCTTGGACGGCGGTCAGGTCGGTGGCGATGATGCGCTCGGGGTCGACGTGATGGTCGAAGTCGTGGTCGAGACCGTCGAAGACAGTGAACCGGTCGACGATGTCGGTGTAGGGCATGAGGCACTCCTGAGGTGATCGACGGGGTAGTTCGCAGATCGCGGTGCGGTGACGAATCAGTCCGGTGGGGGAGTCACGGTGGGGCCCTCGTCGATTGGGTCGAGGGTGAGATCGACGCCGAGTTCGACGGCAAGGTCGTAGCCGGGCGCGAGGGCGGTACGGATCAACTCGGCGGGAACCGACGTCGCGACCGCATCGGCCAGCGATTGCCCGGTAGGTTCGCTGTGGTCATCGGTGAGCACGGTGCGCAGGGCGGCCAGTGCCAGGTCGAAATCGGCTTGGACGTAAGCGCTGACGGCCAACTGCAACGAGGCCTGCGCGCGGCGTGGCGCGGGAAGCGCCCGGATCAGCTGGGTCCACAGTGGTTGCGTGCGTGGGCCGTGGGGTCCTGAAGACAGCGCGAACAGGCATCGGCGGACGGTTTCATCGTGCATCGCGACCTCCACCCGTGCGAGATCCACGGCCGTGAGCGTGGCTCCGCGCAGGACGGCTCGGAGTCGATCGATAACCAACCGCAGAAGCTCCCGCGTTGAGGGCGGGGTGTAGATGCCGAGGGCTTCCGTGGCGTCGCGGGCTTGGTTGAGCGCCCGTAATGCGCGGTTGACCTCAGCGCCCAGATCAGGGTCGGAGGACAGGTCCGCCGGTATCGGATCTGGTGCGGGTGCGAGGTTCTCGACTTGCGCGATCAGGAGCCCGGGTGTCGCCGGCAGGACTCCAGCGCGGTTGTCGATCAGGCTCTGCCAGTGCTGGCCTGGCGCGATGCCGGTGACGGTCCATGCGTCGAGCAGTACGACGCTGTCGGCTTGCAGTTGCCCTCGCAACCGGGCGATCACGTCGCGGTGAGCGCGGCGGGGGACCGCCCGATACAGTCGCGGATCATCGACGATGACCACGGCTACCGCGTCCGGGCGATCCCGTTCACACAGATCGGCGCAGTGGGCGAGGATCGGTGTGGTCGCGATGTTCTCCTCGGCCAATCCCAGATCCTGGCCGGTGGAATACAACGTCACGCCGCGATACAAATCGACATACATGTCGACATCACGGTCGGTCGTGTCGGTGCGGATGGGAAGCAGGAACACGGTGCGGTGCTGTGACCGGGGAACCTGAGACAGGAACTCGGCGAGAAAGGTACCGGGGTCTTGGATCGGAGGCATCGAATCTCCTGGGGGCAGAAGGCGATTAGGGTTCGAGCAATCCACTCGCGTACGCCACACGGCGCCAGATGGTGCGCCGGACAACGGATCTAGCGAGGGGCAGATCGGTGCACGTCCGGGAAGCATGCGCAACGGGCGAAGCCGCCGATGCGGATACGGGCGCCACCGCGTTGGTGTGAAGCCGGGCCGGTGCGGCAGCGGGACATGGTGTGCCGGTGAGCTATTGGAACATCGGGGAGTAGACGGTCACTGCATTGGTGGGGGCGTGCGGCAGCTGGGCGAGCACGGCCGCAGGGATCGCGACATCGATCGGATACCCGCTGCGTTCGTAGGGGGCGAGGATGAACCGGTCGGTGGGTTCGTGGAACCAGACCGGGACCAGGTCGGCGGTCGGGCGGCAGGCGTGGGCAGGGCGGTCATCGCGTTGGATCATCGGGATCGAGGACGGCGACGGCGGTTCCAGCGGGCGCAGGGTGCCGTCACGGTCGAGGGCGAGCGTTGGTGACGGTGGGGAGATGACCAGAGCCATCGGGCATCGATAGGTGCTGCCCGCGTAGTCCTGCGGGGTGATGCCAGGGAATGACTCGACTGTCGTTCCTGGATGAGCACGGCTGTTGCGGGCGGTGGTATGGCCGATAACTAACACCACCTGGGGCCCGCTGTAGCGGTCGGTGGAATGCTGGCCGATCGGAGGGTCGATTTGGATGAGGAAGTCGTTCACGCTAGTCGCCATGAGGTGTGTCCTTTTGCGGGGTAGCGATCGAGTGATCGAGATTCGTCAGATCGCAGACGTCGGCAAGGTGGCGTAGCAGTTCACCGAGGCTGATCGAGAGCACCTTCGCTGCCGTGCACACGCAATGCCCGGCCACGGGAGCGGGACCGTCGATGTTGAGGGAATCCGCAGCGGTCCAATCGATGTCGTCATCGCTGGTGCGCGGCACGCGGATCTGCAGCGACGAGGCGACGAGTTCGGCGACGGCATGCCATCCACGCAATGTGAGGATCCGGTTGAACTCGACCTCGGTGATGGGGCTGTGTTCATACACCCCGCCGTCGATCTTGTCGCAGTAATGGTCGACCGCGGGATAGTCAGGTCCGTCGATCCAGCGGATCGAGACCGAACCCGAGGATCTCGGCATGACGGTGAAAGCCGCTGCGGGCCAGCGTTTACGCAAGCTCGCTCGCAACAGATGTACTCTGGCCCGGAAGTCGATGGTGTTGGTGGCGATGATCCGATACCTGGTGCGGAACCCGCTGGCGGTGGCGGGGGAGTGGACGAGGGCACGGTCCCAGAACCGATTGACCATGACCGGGTGATTGGCCTGCTCTTGCTGGGTCAGCAGGTCATCGAGTGCGTCGAGCGCGTCCTGGGCGCACAGCCCGTCGCGGACGACCGTGCGCCGGTCGAGATCGAGAATCCGGTAGCGGTCATCGACGATCATCTGCGGCATCGCAATTCTCCGTTTCGTTATGGCCGCCCGGCGGCGGGTGAGTTCGTTGTGCGGCATAGATGAGGCCGTCGGTGATGGTGCGTCGAGCTTCCTCAGCGGTGAAGTCGTCGATCCCGACATGAACCCCGGCGGCATCGAGCAATGCGGTCTCGGCGTGGAGGTAGTCGAGTAGCCCGGCACCGACCAGCCGGCCAAGACTGTTAGCCGCCAGCAGGACCTCGCGATGGCGAGTCCCTGTGCGCGCGTGGCGAATACGCGCGCACTGGTTCGACACAGCGGCCTCGACGTAGGCATCGCGATGGTGCACCGCTATACCGATCCGTGGTGGGTGAGGAGCCGGTGGCGGGGCGAGAAGTCCGGTGAGCCAACCAGGCAGAGGGATCGGTGTGCGATCGTCGAGGAGCCGGTAGCTGCCGTAAGGCAGTTTGGACCCGGCGGCGACGACGTAGCCGCCGCTTCCTCGGCTATCGATGTGGCGTCCGAGTCGCCCGATCGTATTGCGCAACAACGGTGTTCGTGGTGCACGGTAGTACAGGTGCAGGCCCTGCGACGGGGTCTGCACCGTGTAGGTGGGGATCGGGAGCGGCTGGCCGGTCTGGGCGGCGAGCTGGACCAGGACGTCGCGGCCGTCGAGATCGAGCGACGGCGGGCGTGAGCAGGGGTGGCCGCCGCGGGTATCGAGGTCTAGCACGTGCAGGCCCGATGGCTGGCAGGCGGCGGCGACGTTGTCGGTGGGCCAGCGGCGCCACCATCGCCGGATTCGGTCCACGTCGCGGGTGGCGTTGTCTTCCCAGTGCGTGATCACGGGAACCTTGGTGCCCGGGTGCAGGGGAAAGACGTGGAATCCTCGGCCCGCGTTGTCGAGTGCGGCCTCGAGCAAGTCGGTCTCAGCTGGGGCGAGAGTGGCGTTCACTGCGGGCCTTGGTCGGCGTGGTGATGAGTGACGATGGCGTGCTCCTTTGCTGATCAGCACATATCGGTGACTATCGGCAGCGAGCGCCTTCGTCGGTGAAGTAGGCGCGCAGGAGCCGGGCGATGTCAGGGCTGATCACGTGGTGGATGAGATCGCTGTAGGCGCGGCAGAATTCGGGCCCGTGGGCGACCGAAACAGCCGGTTGCAGATGGTGTGCCAGCTCGTGGAGCAACAACAATTCCCGGACGGCGTGCGGGTCGTGCATGGATATCGCGATGGTCGCTGTGGTGGGTTCGTAGTGGCCGTGAGCGCGGGCACCTCGCCGGGCACGGACGGTGAGCGGCAGCCCGGCCCGGCTGTAGCTGCGGCGCACCGCGCGCAGAGCCAGGACTCCGTCCAGGTAGGCGGCCACCGCGTCGATGCTGGCCATACGCTTTTCCACTGGTAGGCAGATCCGCGTGCTGAGCAGCTCGACGGTGCGCTCTCCGGTGTAGTCGGCGTCATCGAGCAGGTTCCACAGCCGTTGTTCAGCGCGATAGACCCGGCTGCGGTGGATGTCGCGCAACACCACCCGGGTCATGTCAGCGCACCTGGAGCCGGGCAACCGTTGCCGGTCATTGGAGGTCCTCGCCGTAGCCGAAAAGCTTTCGCGCGGCGATGATCATGGCGAGCAGATCCGTGGACGGTTCAGCGCCAGGCCCGGCCGCGCGGATTCTGCGCAGCTTGCGCAACCGCACCTCACGGACATCGACCCCGGTGATCGGTGGGGTCGTGTCGTTGCCGTGATCGGTGACGACGATGTATTCCGACAGCGGGAGCCACCCCTCGTACCAGGCTTCGGCGGGCTGGCCCGCGAGATGGGACGGCTCGTCGGTGACGCGCTGCCAGATCCGGCACGCACATCGAGTGTCGCCACACGCGCTGAGGTGGCGGTCGGGATCAGGGTGGTAGCGGTCGAGGCGACCGGCCAGCACCGGACAGGCCGATGCGGAATAGTGGGCGCATTCGGGGTGCATCCCGGGTTCTACGGCGATACCTCGCCCATAGTCGGACGGTCGCAGGTACACCACCACCCAGTCGATCAAGGGCTGCCCGCAGATCTGGCACAGTTTCTGGCGCCAGACCCGCCGCTGCGCCGGGGCGTGGACCTTGCCCCAGACCGGGCGGGTCCGATCGTGATGGGTCAGGGTGATGTAGGGGACGACCAAGCCTCCCGAGCGCGGTGCGTCGGCCAGACGGTCAGGGATCGGCACGCGTGCGGCGCCAGCCGGGGAGGGTGTGGGCTCGGTCATGTTCACCTCGAATCATGTTGGAGCGGGGCAGGTTCGGGCTCCGCAGGTCGGAATCGGGTAGGTCGGTGCGGAGTGCGGCCGACAAGGTGATGGCGGCGACGCGGTCCGTGGTTCCCGCGTGGTGGATGCGGACCTCGACGTCGGCGAAAACCGAGCCTGGGCAGGCGGGTTCGGCTTGCCAGGGTCCGTAGCGGTGCTCGTCGAGAGGGGGAAGGTTCGCCTCGATCCAGGCGAGAAGGTCCTTGCCGGTGCCGATCATGGTGGTGGCCAGCGGGTTCCGGAGTGTGGGTCGTGGTCGTGGAGATCTACGACAGTGGGTACGCCGGGCGCGAGGGTGGTCACCGATCGCGGGAGCACGCCTTGCCGGCCACCGGCACGCCATCGCCCTTCGGCGAGGACGCAGCGGCGCTCGCGGTTGAGCGTGGCGGGAGCGAGATACCAGCTGATCCGGCTCGGCGAATGCCCGAAAGTATCTTCCTCCCAGCTGATTCGGGTGGTTCCGTCGTCATCGGTGATGACGACTCGGGTAGCGTGCTCCACACGCACCAACGCCATCACTGGAAGGTGCTCGGCGTACGCCTGGGCTAGGTCGAGGCCGGGAAACGGTGCGAGGACGGTGGCCGGTCGAGGCTCGGCGGCGAAGGCCGCGCGATATCCGGCGATCACGACGTGCTCGACAGTGCGGGCACCAGCGGGCAGATCGCGCTCGTATCGGGGATCCAGACGTATCCGCGCGCAGTAGCGGGTCAAATCAGTGTTCACCGCTGGATCCTCGATCCCGGTGAAATGGTGCGCGCGAGAGTGCGGTGCTGTTCACGAGTCAGGTTCCTCTCGGAGATGGATCGGGGCAGTTGCTGCACGGATTCGATGAACGCCAGCGGGAGCAGGAAACCGAAACTGTCGTTGTCGTAGTGCAGGACGGTGTGATGGCGGTGCACGGCTTTGACGCGCACACCGTCATGGCGGAACCCGCCGTGAGTCAGGACGGAGGCTTGGGCGTGGCAGTGCTGAATCCGGTGCAGCTCGGTGGCGAGAAGTTCGACCACCGGATCGGGCTCGGCATCCTCGGTGCCGGGATGGCTGGCGGGGTGGTCGAGGGCGGCGAGGCGGCTGGTGAGGAGTTGGCGCGGGTCGCCTGGGTCCTCGCCGGTGGCGCCGCCGACGAACCAGTGGTCGATGCCCTTGAGTACCCGGCGCAGGAACTCGGGTTCGGATTCGGTCGCGGCCTGTGGGGGCACCCAGGGGCCGGTCATCGCCGGGTCTGCAGACGGGTGAACCAGCCGGTGAGGCCACGGTCGTGCTGAAGCCGCGAGCGTGCGTTCAGCGCTGCGGCGAGTTGATCGGCGGCGGCCGGGGCGAGATCGGTGTAGTGCCAACCACTGTGAGCGTCATGGCGCTCGTGGATGAGCAGCCGGACCCGGCCACCGTCAGTGCTGGCGATGACCGGTTGGTCGTGGATGTCGCGCAGCCGGGCCAAGATACTGGCGAGATTCGCGTTCTGTTTCATCGCAGTTCGGTGCCTTCCATCGGGCGGGGCGAAACGGCCACCGCGGCTCGACATTTCCTGGCAGGTGACGGGTGCAGAGGGGTCAGGCGGGTTCGAGGTCGAACAGGTCGGCGTAGCGTTCCTGGCCTTCCAGCTCCGGGCACTCGCAGCGGGGATAGATCGCCGAGCAGTCGGCGCAGTAGCCGCAAAAGGCGCAGTGCGGGCCCAGCGGGTCCTCGTCGAAGACACCGCAGTGCTCGCAGAAACCCCAATCACCATCACTCGCCCACATCGCTTGCAGGTAGGAGTTGTTGGAATACCAGCTGCCCTGATCCCAATGCCCCTGGCGTTCGTTGAAGATGTAAGCCCGGTAGCGGTAGGCGGGGTCGACGGTGAGCAGCACCATCTTGTCGGTGCCCAGCCAGCGTTCGAGCCGTTCGCGTCCGTCCCAGGAATCAAGCGACCCGAACGGCTGGCGCGGCAGCAACTCCTCGGCCGCGATGCGTGTATCCGACCGCGGATCCTTGGGGCCGGGGTGCACTTCCGGGGGCAGGATCCCGTTGTGCGCGAGCACAGTTCGTGCGTCCCCTCCGACGGCGAAGGGGTGACAGTTCTCCACCGCCGGCAGACCGTGGGTGGCCAGACGGGAATGGAAGAGTGCCGGGCCGTCGGGGAATTGTGCACGCACAGCAGCGAATTCGGCGATGACCGCGTCGGGGTCCATGTCGCGGCCGACGGTGATGGTGTCGCCGGTGATGATCGCGTAGCCGTGTCCGTGCGGGTTGGCGACCGCGCCGCCGCGCAGGGCGTCGAGGTCGGGGTTGGCGCCGGGCTTGATGAAGGTCAGGATGCACATGCGAGGTCCTCCAGTTCGGCGAGAAGCGGTGAATATTCCGGGCGCCCGCGCAGCCAGGTGGTGAACGCGGTCCACTCCCAGCCGCGGTGCCGCGCGATGTCGGCGGGGGTGAGGCGGCGGGTGTATTCGACGGACCCGGCGGCGAAGGCCAGGGCGGCTTGGACCTGCTGGGGTTGCAGGGAACTGGCGAAGATCCGCAGCTCGAAGGTGTCGGGCGGGCGAACGTTGACCGCCTCGTAGCGATCGGCATAGCGGTCACCGTGGGCGTAATGGATCACGCTCGAGCGGGCATCTTGGGAGAACACCGCCCAGCTCGAGGACCGCCGCGCCAGCGTGGTGACCGGGACTTCGTTGCGGTAGATGAACTTCAACCACCGGTAGATATGGGCGGGGGAGTCGAATCCGGCGCGGGAGAGGTGCACGTGGATACCGACGTCGGTGTCGGTGTAGCAGCCCAGCAGCCGCAACCGGTTCAGTAGCTGCCACGGGAACCGTGTTCGCGCGTACTCGTGGCTCATCGGGTGGGTCACCAGCTCGAATCCGCAGGGTTCGATCGAGCTGTCTTCTTTGAGGTAGGCCAGCTCGCCGATGTGGTCGACCGCGGTATCGACGGCGTCCTCGAATCGACGTTCCGGGGTTTTGATTTCCAGTTCCAGCCCCAGGAACAGCGGCCCGTCGCCGTGGAAGCGAGGACTGGGTTTGTAGTCGTAGCTGTGGACCGCGTCGTGCTCGGCGGGAGCGCAGTTTTCGCAGTAGGTGTCGCTGTAGGAGATGAGGGTGTAGCACTCGCCGCATTCGTGGTAGTCGTCCTCGCAGCAGGTACGGCACACATCGTCGCCGCCCTCGACGCGGAAGGTCTCGGTCGTAGGGCGTCCGCAGTCATCGCAGGTGGCATAGGAGTCGACGCAGCCCTCGCACAGGATGCGGTCATGGCGTTCGGGGCGGCTATCGAGGAGGGTGTGGATATCTCGGGTGTAGTCAGCGCAGTCCGCGCACAGGGTCCAGCCCGACACACACCGCGCACACAACAGGGTGGCGGCGGTGGTGGGATGCAGGGTGCGGGTGGGCTCGTCGCACCCGTGGCAGACCCCGACGTCGGTGGTGCAGTCCGGGCACAACTGCTCACCCTCGATCGTGGTCACGAGAGGGTGTGAACAGTCCGAGCACAACGGTTCGACCAGCGTGGATGCGGGCATGACACAACGCCTTTCGACGGAAGGAAAGAACCCCATGTGCAGCGCGAGTGGCTGCACACGGGGTTCAGGGGGACGAATCAGCGGGAGGGTTGTTTTCAGGTGGCGGTGGCTCGAGGACGGGATCGGTGATGGGTCACCGATGTGAGGGCACGTTGTGGCTGCGACGGCGTGCGATCAAGCGGCGGGGCTTTCTCGGTGGATGCGCGGTCGGGGCATTCGCAGTCGGGGAAGACGGCCTCGCAGTCGAAGCACCACCCGCATTTGCCGCAGTATCGGCTGGTGCGATCCGGGTTGATTTCTTCGCAGTACCAGCACATAAGTGAGCGCATATGTGCTGGCCACCGCGTGGGGAACGGGCGGTAGCTGGTGTTGGAATACCAGATGCCGTTGTCCCACTGGTCAGCCCGCTCACCGAAGAGATAGGCGCTGTGGCGGTAGGCCGGATCGACGGTGAGGATGAGGAGTTTGCTGGTGCCCAGCCACGAGGCGAGCCCGCGTGCGCCGCGGTGGGTGTCGATCGACCCGAACGGCGCACCTGGCAGGTAGTCCTCGGCGGCGATGCGGGTATCCGAGCGCGGATCGTAGGGGCCGGGATGAACCCGTTTGGGCAGGACACCGTTGTGCGCCAACACTGTTCGCTGATCGCCGCCGAGTGCGAAGGGGTGACAGTTCTGAAGGCTGCGCACGCCGTGGGTGGCATAGCGGGAATGAAACAGCGCCGCTCGCGCCGGATGGTGGGTCCGGATGGCGGTGAACTGATCGATGACTGTCTCGGGGTTCATGCCGTGCCCGACGATGATGTGGCCCTCGGCGATGACGGCGAAGCCGTGCCCGTGTGGATTTGTCTCGGCACCGGTCAACAGCGCTTGCGGGTCGGGGGCGACTCCGGCGGGGAAATAGGTCAGCAGGCACATGCGAGTTCCTCCATCTCCGCCCACAGCGGCTGGTAGTCGGGCTGATTGCGCACCCATTCGGCGAAGCGAGGCCATTCCCACGCGCCGGCCCGCACGGCGGCCACATCCAGGCCGCGGGTGTAGTCGATGCTGGCGGCGGTGAACGCCAACGCCGCTTGGACCTGCTGGACCTGCAGCGAGCTGGCGAACACCCGCAGTTCCAGGGTTTTGCGGGGGTAGGGGTTGATCGCCTGATACCGGTCCAACCCGAGGGCGTAGAGGTTGCCTTTGGCGGTGTCTTTGACCCGGGCCCTTGCGATCCGGTCGAACGGTGCGAAGTGCGAGCGGCGGCGCGCGATGGTCGAGACCGCGGACTCGTTGCGGTACAACAGCTTCATCCATCGGTAGACATGGGCGGGGGAGTCGAATCCGTCGCGACTGGCGTGCACATGCAATCCGACGCTGGTATCGGTTTCACACCCCAGCTCGTCGAGGTCGCCCAGCAGCCGCCACGGGAATTCCTCGATGGCGTGCCGATAGGACATGGGGTGGGTGACGATCTCGAACCCGCAGGGCTGGATCGAGGAATCCTGTTTGAGATAGCCCAACGTGGTGAGTTGGTCGCAGGCCAGGCGCACGCACCGGCTGTAGTAGTGGTCGGGGACAACGACTTCGAGTTCCAAACCCAGATACAGCGGACCCTCGCCATGGAAGCGCGGATCGGGCTTATAGCTGTAGTTCCACACGTGGTGCGGTCGATCGCAGCCATCGCAGTGACCACCGTCGCGCAGGAGAGTCCCGCAGTCGATACAGCTGGCATAGTTGCGCGCGCAGCGGGTGCACACACGGGTTCCGCCGGAAACGTAACGGCTGTTCGCGCTGAACCGGCTGCACCGCCCGCACAGATCGAAGAACACCCCCGCACACCGGCTGCACAGCGCCTCGTCGGTGTCGGTGCGCAAGTGCGGGCTGGTCAACATTCGACACGACGAGCAGGCATTCCAGCTGGTCGTGCAGCGCGCGCACAGCAGATGCCCCTCCGCGGTGGTGCGCAGAGACAGGGCGGGGGCCAGGCAGCTATCGCAGCGCGGCACTCGTGGAAAGCACCGTGCGCAGATCGGCTGATCCTCGATCGAATGCCCGTTGTCCAAATCGGCGGAGGCACACAAGACACACAACGGCGGAGACAGAATGGGAGCAGGCATGGCGAGATCACCTTCCAGAAACGAAACAACGCCAGGTCCCACGCGGATGCGCGGGCCTGGCGTTGAGGGGTTGGGATGTCACGGACTACGAGAGGCTCACCAACAGCGGACGGACCTGCGGATCTGACACGCCTGCAGGAAGCGAGGATGTGGACGCTGTTCAGGGCCGCATCGGCGGCTCACATCGGTGTGCGACTGGGTCGAGAGTTATTGCCGTCGCCGGTATTTCGACAGATCGTTCGAGCCTGCACGGTAGAAGCGAGGCGGCGCGAAGGTATGTCGCTGGTCAGGAAACGATGATCTGTTCAGGCAGGACAGTGGAGCATCGCGAGCCCGTCTTGAGGGTGCGGACCTGCTCTACGGTGAGCGAGGCAGCGATGGCGAGTTGCTCAGCAAGAGAGCCGGTTTCGATACGGCCGACATAGCCGCCCCCGAGATGAAGGCCGACAGTCCACTGGGCGTTGTCGGTGTCGTCGTGGCCCTCCATCTCGTCATTGGACACCCACACCGTCAGCCCGTTGGACAGTTCTCCGCCGATCCCATGAAAGCCGCCGCAAGAGGAACTGACCTGCGCCGGGCCGATGGTGTATCTCGACACCAGCGCCAGATCAGCGTGGTACTTGCGGGTGAGGTAGCCAATGCACATCGCGAAACTCCTTTCACTGGGCAGGAACAGCAGGAAAGCCACGCCACGTAAGTCGGTTGACACGGCGTACCGCTGAACGGGATCGATGGCGACGCCGGAGACTCGGGGCCGTTGAATCAACGTGCTCGCGAGGTTGGCCGCGATCGTCTCGATGGCATCCGGATGTCCGAGGTGGCGCTGGCCCGGTCGAGCCGGTTCATCTGTTCATCCGAGAGTGGTCCAGCTCTCGGCGCACGACCTTCGATCACTTTCCACTGGGAGACTGCTTGCAGTGCACCATTGCTCTTGGCCTCTTCGATCCGGGGTGGCGGGTTTGTGTGGGAGATTCGCTCAGGTCCCTGCCAGGTCTACGCCGAGGTCGGCGGCGGCTTGGAAAGCGCTGCGGGCCAGGCGGCGCATCTGTTCTGGGCGGATGCCGACGGCCAGGGAGTCGTGGAGCAACAGGGCCAAAGAGTGGTCGGGGTCCGCGGTCAATGCCGCCTCGAGCGCGACACCAGCCAAGGGGCCGTCACCGCGGGTGTAGGCGCAGTAGCCGAGCAAGGCGGCCGCTTCGGCACGATCACGACCCGACAACGCCGAGGCCAAAACGGAGAACAGGTCTGCCGCCGCCGCAGCGTGCTCGCCGACCGCGACCGCGAACATAATGTCGCGGACCGCTCGATCACGTAGTGCGACAGCGATTTCCGCCAATTCAGGGGCCATCAGCTGGCTGCCCGACCCGGCATTGCCAACCTGCCACAACACATATTCCAGAGCCTGCCTGGTGTACGCGTCGGGATCGCCCCGGCGTGCAGCCCTCGCATACCGGTCGCGCGCGACGGTGGCCGCACTGTCCAGCAGCGCGGCTACGTCCTGCTGAAGCTCGACGTCCTCGGCCACCAGGGCGGTCAACTCGGCACGAGAGCCAAGGACCGGCCTGCCGTCGAGCACATGCGACAGCGCCAGCGCCGACGCGGCCGGATCCGGTAGTACCCCGCGTTGTTGCCCACCGAGCAGGCTCTGCCAGCACTGCTCCGGTTCGATCGCTGGCACCGCCCAGGCACCCGCCAGCGGGATGTCCTCGACGGCGAGCAACCGGTCCACAGCAGCGACCAGCCCGGCGAATCGTCCTGTGCGGCAAGGGTCGACAGCATCGTCGGGTTGCACGGTCGACTCAGTGACTCGGTCATCGATGATGACCGCGAGCACCCCGGCGACGTCATTGTGAGCCGACAGTTGCGTGATGCAGGACACCACCGTCTTGGCCCGCAGGCGGCTACGCCCGCCGTCCTGATCCAGATCCAATCGCATCACGGCGTCGATGAGCACGCTCTCGTGCCGGTCCGGCACGGCCCGCAACAGGAGCACGACGAGCGAACGCTGCGGCGAGAACCCGATCATCGCAGGAATTCCTGCGATCAATTCCCCTGGTTCACCCACGCACACAACGCCTTCCGGCACCCCCGCCGCGGACAGCGGCGCCGGATCAGCGCAGACGTCCCTTTGCTCGGCCTCCGTGGTCGCGGAGCGGGAGGTTGACCTTTCGTGTAGCGCGACGAGGGCAGCGAGAGCGGCGGTGTAGTTCTTGCCACGGGAACCACCCCGGAGCAACCTCATCCGGATCTGATTGGCCCACCGCTGGTCAGTGTGGGATGCCGAGAGATAGATGGTTGGGTGCGGTCGTACGCCCTCTGGTACAACCAGGTCGCCGAAACTGCCGCGAACTCTGATGCGATCGGTGTGTCCGGGGCGGTCATCGGACTGAACATCGAACGCCAGCAGGTGGTGGTCGGGCCCGGTGAGGGCGACGGTGCCGTCATAGTCAGCGCACGGCGGGGACCAGCCAGACCCCAAAAGTTCGTGCTCGACGAGCTGGGTGACTCGGGCCAGAAGCTCAATCTGGTTCATAACAGACGTCCTTTCGGCAGGGCGATGAATGGGGTTGGTGACGCAGAGTTGACCGGCGATGCCCACAGAACGGCGGCGTAGATCGAGTCGTGGACACGGAAGGACTGACACGCGGGGTACGCTGATAAGCGGGAATCAGTTGACGGGTCGATCCAGGAGCCCGTCATGCCGACACCAAATTCGAATCCGTCCCCGCGATCGCGGCGCCACACGGTTTTTCACCACCAGCCCGCGCGCAATCGTGAACGGGTACAACGCCGTTGGGTGCGAACACGTCCGGATAAGAAGGCACGCTTCCGCTGGTGCCTGCCGATCGCGACTGTGCTGGTGGCCACGGCAGTCGTAGGCGCGTCGAACCCGACCGCCCACGCAGACACCGAACGACACTGTCAGGCAGTGTCTTTCACTGTGCCGGGCGGCACCATCGCCGGATCGTTATGCCTACCGGCCAGCGACGCACGGGCAGTCATGGTCCTTACATCGGGCTCCGCTGCAAACGCCGTGTACTGGGACTTCCCGTATAAACCCGAGGTGTACTCGTTCGCCCGCGCAATGAACGCTGCGGGCTACGCGACGCTGGCTCTGGATCGCCCGGGAAACGGACAGTCCTCGACGCCGCCAGTCTGGACGGTCACAGCCTCTGGCGATGCGTCAGGAGTCCACACCGCGGTGCAAGCGCTCCGGCGCGGCATACCGGATGTCGACCCATTCGAGACGGTCATCCTCGGGGGCAATGCACTCGGCTCCGGGGTAAGCGTGCTTGAGGCTGCTAACTATCACGATGTGGACGGGCTGCTCCTTACCGGATACTCACATTCGATTGATCCAGTAGTCGCGCTCGACTCCGCCAAGACGTTTCGCCACGCCCCTGACGATCCGAAGTTCCGAGGATCCGAGCCCGGATGGCTGACCCTGGCGTTCAACACTCCTGAAGCAGTCCGGAATTTTTTCGGGCCGCACGACGATCCCGCAGTCATCGAGACTTCGGAGCGGACCAAGGACCGGTTCTCGTTGACCGAGTGGCCCGACGGACTTGTGGCTACGTTGCCCGGAGCCTCCTCCCACATCACCGCACCGGTACTCCTCGCAGCAGGCAGCCAAGATCAGCTGGGCTGCGGCCCGGCATGTCGCGACGCAGCCACGCTGTACGCGGCCGAAGCGCGCTTCTTCGACCCGGTCGCCCAGCTACGCACCTATGTTCTCGAAGGCGGCGGGGACATGATCAATCTGTCGAGTGGTGCGCCCGAATATCAAGCGGCCGTGCGGGACTGGATGGATTTGATCACCAAGTAGCCGGCGGATGAATCAGGAGTTCTTGCACGTCGTTCCGAAAGGGCCGAAACCTGCGCCACGTTCGCCGATCTTCGACGTAGCAGGCGGTAAGCGTACTATTGACCTGGATTGACGTACCGATCGGCTGGTCTGGAATCTGTCGTGGACAACCGCAAACCTCGTCGTACGCGTCGTCCGAGTTCACCGGCTGTGATCGAACGACTTGAACGATCCCGGAACCGATTTCGTGAGCGCCGGGCTGCGGCAGCCCAAAGAGAGCAAGTCGTTGCCAGCGCCGTTGAAGAGTACATACACGCATGGCATGCGATCAGGGGCCTTGAACAGGCGCGTGACGACGAGATCGCTGCGCTAGAGCAGCAGATCAACACGATTCGCCAACACGCAACGTCCGAAATCGCCACGCAACGTCGCCAACAAGCGTTAGCCGCCGTGATGATCCGTGAGCAAGGGCACCGCGACGATGATGTCGCAGACTTGCTCGAAATCACTCCGAAGCAAGTTCGCCAGCTGATCGGCTTGGTCAACACTGCCACCAGCCGTGCGGCGGTGTCGTCGACGACGGCAGATGACGGGTCCGCGGTAAGTCCTGACTCTGCGCCCGCCGATCCCCTTTCGGGCATCGGCGAATCGGCGGCGAAGCAACAAGCCGAGAGGGACTTGCCGAGCAAGGGCGGTACGGCACCGAACAGCGGCTCCGCCAATGTGGACATCCCTCAGTCAGCGAGCGAACGAGACGGACTTGTCTAGCCAACTGCTGTGTCTGATCCGGGGTTCTTAGAGGTGCGCGTATCCTCCGGCATTCCATACTTCCCACCGGAACTGGCTGGGTGAGAGCGCACGAGGGCCGCGATCATCGGCTTGGGGCGAAAGCGGCCAGAAGCACACGCCACATCGGTGGCAATACTTCCCGGCCTGCCAGGCCGCATACGCTGCGGGGCGGCCGCGTGCGATTCGGCTGTTGCGGCGTTCGCGCCGGACAGCGGCTGTCCATGCGAGCGCCGTTGGAGTAGCAAGAGCAAGAAGGACGAACGCCAACACGACTATAGCCGTCGGCAGATCCCCAGCCGGATCAGGGCTGTTGAACGCGGCGAACACAAGCATGAGCCCAGCGAGGAATGGGATCAACATCAGCAACCCGAAGCCGAGCAATCGCCCAGAGGACCGTCGTGCAGGCTCGGGTGCGAGAGCCTGCGCGAGCATCGACGTATGTGTGCGCTCGATTGTCGCGGTGCCGAAAACCGGGACAAATCCAGACTGCGCGATTCCGATCCCGCTGTAGGAATCCGCGCCGTAGACAGAGTGGACTCCAGTTGCACGGATCGCGGGCACGCTCTGAACACAGTCAATCTGTCCGCAGGTTGGGCACGAGATGTTGATGTCCATGAGCAGTTCCCCTCCCAGCGGTGGTGCGCTGCGATAGACCCTGCTGCGCGACGGTGCCGCTGCTGACGTCTGGCGTGGGCGTGGACGAATTCTAGAATATTGAACTCCGGTGTGCTGCGAATGTCGAGGTTCAGCGGCGGGGGAGAACAGAGATGCTGTAGGGGACGATTTCATAGTGACGCTCCTCCGGCGGTGGGTAGGTCGTGTAATACGGCTGCTTGCTGAGTTGAGTGGGGGATGGCGATGAGTTCGTTCGCCATCGGTGGTCGCTCTCTCTGGTCAGCGAGTTGGTGAGTCGGCGTGAGGTGTTGCGTGAGATCGACCAGGTCGGCGGCGTCACTAATGATTCGACTAACTGTTGAGCGGCTGCGCTGTATTTCCTTGGCGATCTGTGTGGAACTCCAGCCGTCGAGATGATGGCGGGTGAGGATGCGCATGACGATGTCCGGGTCTCGGCGGCGTCCAGGATCTTGTGCGCACACCCTGGTCGCTATGTCAGCGAACTGATTCGGTTGCGGTGTGGCAACTGGGAGCGTGTGCACGGCACCGTTGTTAACGCCCGGGTGGGTGGGTGGTTCCACCTCGAGAGTGGTTGTGTCCGTGAGATTCACGGACGGGCAGGTGGAGAGGCCGTCGGCGTGCGCACGGTGCCCGAGGCGGTTCGTGGTGTGGGCTAGAGCGAGGAGCGCGATTGTGGCCTGCGCCATGGAGCCTTCGACGATGAGCGGCCAGAGCCATGCCTCGCCCGCGGGGATGCCGGCCAGGAGTGCCAGGGATCGCAGTGCGGTGAACGACAGCCAGAACGCGCCTGCGGCGATCAGCGCTGTCATTGCCGCTGCCATGAAGTGGATGCCGCGCGCGTGCGCATGCGTACCCAAGAGGATGGAGACCCCGTGCACGGCGGCCAGCAGGGCCAGCGGCGGCACGACGGCGACGGTCGCGGCGATCGCGGGCAGTGCGGTCGTGTGCAGGACTGCTTGGGCGGCATTACCGATGATGCTGATCGCGGCCGCCGCGGCGAGCACGCTCCAGAAAAAGATGTGCGCACGCGAGCGCGACGGCACGCGCACCTCCTGACTCGGAGGTGCGTTCGAGGTGAACTCGGTGGTGGTGTCAGCCATGAGAACCTTCCGGAGCGGTCAGCGTGCGGACGCGGTCATCGCGGTCGGGCTGGGCAGTTGTGCGGACAAGATCGGATGGGGTTCGCCGGTGAGCACCGACAGTGCGGCGGCGACCTCGGCGAGATTCGACTTGACGTAGGTGGCGGTGGCGCCGGGGCCCTTGCCGCTGTGTCCGGCGTATGCGCGGGCGACGGCGTAGCTGAAGGTGCGTTCGACCCACGTCAAGGTGGTGTGGCGCAGCCAGTGGGTGGTGATGCCCTGGGCGGCGACCCACGGCAGGATCTCGCCGACGCGATGCCACAGGTGGTCGTAGCGACGCGAGCTGATCGCGCGCCCGTTGCGGTAGCGCAGCAACTGCCCCATCAGCGGGCTGTGGCGTTGCTCGGCGTGCTCGATCAGATACCGCATCAACGTCGGTGAGACCGGCTGCCAACGGTCGCTGCCCTCCTTCTCCCGCAGATAGACCAGGCACTGCTCACGGTCAAGATCGTGCGGGCGCAGAGCGAGCGCGCCACTGCGGCGGCAAGCGGTCTCGATGTGCAGGCGCAGGATCAGCGCGTCGAGTTCGGGGTCGTCGCCGCTGGTAGCGGCAGCCTGGCAGATCTCGGCCAGCCGAGCCGAGGGAATGGCGTAGCGGTGCGAGGGACGCCGCACCGGCATGGCCAACTGACGGGCCACGTTATCGGTCCGGCGGATCCACCCGCTGTCTTCGGCGTAGCTGTAGATACAGCGCAGCGCGCTGATGAAGTTCTGAACCGCGCTGGTGCCACCACGCGACGCCCGGTTGACGCGTGCACCCGCCTGGATGGCACGTGTCATCTCTTCGAATTCGGCCTTAGTCGGCTCGTCGAGACGACGGTCGGGCCAGGTGACTTCCAGCCGAGTCAGCCCCGTGTTGTAGGTGCGCAGCGTGCCCGGCGACAGGGTGGCGCGGACCTGGGGAATGGCCTCGGCGAACGTCGGCACGCGCGTAGTGATCGTGACTAGATCGGCAGGGGAAATGCCCATCTGCGCGAGCAGCAGTTTCGCCGCTGCGATGGTCTCCGCGGGCGCAGCGGCTTCGACGGCGGGGACGCTCACCTGATCACCGCCACGAGCAGGGGCAGGCTCGTCTCGAACAGCTCACCCATGGCGGCTGGTGGATAGACCAGCAGGCGGCCGGTGCTGCGTCGCCCCAGCAGCAGCACCCGATCACCAACGAACAAGCACACCCGCCGACGCTTGCGGTAGGGAATCCGGATATATCCGTCACTGGTAACGACCATGGTGCCGTTATCGTCCGGTTGGATCAGCAGGGCACCGGAATCGGTGGTGGCTACTTCCAGGCGAATGGAGGGGCGGCACCCTAGCGCGGACAGTAGATGCTTGTCAGCGATTCGGCCACCATCGCTCACCGACGACACGCCGTAGACGAGATCGCCGTCAGCTACCCGGACAATCTGGTCGGTAGGTACTGGACCATGGATCATCTCCTGGAGTTGACCTTGGGGCGGTACCAGCGCGGGGATCATGCCTGCCCTCGCCCAGCAAACCCCTCGCGTGCCATCGATCGGGTCGTTTCTGGCGAGGTGGTCGGAAGTCGGTGCAGGTCAGAGTTGGTAATCACAGCTCGCCTCTCGTGTGCTCAAGAGCGCTTGAACACACGATGCGAACATCCGGCAGATACGCCGGTCAGAGGTGCGCGAGAGGGGATTTGCGCCCCTCTGTCGTCGGAGATCAGGAGCTAAATCTGGCGCGTCTGCCAATTCTCCGATGGCGAGCATCGGCGGTGTCGTGTCCCGCCGCGCGAAGGTTGAGGCGAGAGGCGTGCACCGGGTGCTGGCGGGGCCGGCGTCCTGACGTTGGCGGGTGGATGCTTGTTATGCGGACTGACTTGGCGGCCTGGACTACGAAAGTTCCACTTCGAGGGGATGTTCACCGGTTAAGTAGGTGTGCGTATTGGTCATGTCCCCCCTCTGCGCACGACCAATACGCACACGCTCGGTGCCTGAAGGCCGCCCATCCGATGCGTGGTCGTGGTTGTTTCTTAGGCGAGTTTCTCCTTCGCAAGGAACGGGATCGGGTCGGCGTCAGTCTCTACTGGGATGCTGCTGGACATGAGGGGATGGGGTTCGCCGGTCAAAGCGGCGAGAGCGGCAGCGACTTCCTCGATATGGGCGCGTGTATAGATCGCGGTGGCGCCGCCGCGCCGGTCGGTGTGCCCGGCGTATGCCTTGGCGACAGAGGCGCCGAAGTTGCGATCGACCCATCGCAGGGTGGTGTGTCGCAGCCAGTGAATGGTGACGCGGCGGCTGGCGATCCAAGGCAGGTGTTTGCCGAGGTGGATCCAGAATCGGTCGTAGACGGCTTTACTGATCGGGTTTCCGTTGGAGTAGCGCAGCAGTCGCTGGTGGGCTTCGGCGGAGATGGGTCTGCCGTTGGTTGCCCAGCTGTGCTGGTGATCTAGTGCGGGGCACCGTTGTTCGTAGTGGCGGACCAGCGCGGCCATCAAGGTCGGCGACACGGGTTGCCACCGTTCTAAGCCGCCCTTTTCCTTCAGCAGGATCAGGCATTGTTCCTCGTCGAGATCGCTCCGGCGCAGATTGAGGGCGCCACCCCGGCGGCAGGCGGTCTCGGTGTGCAAGCGCAGGATCAGAAGGTAGAGCTCGGGATCTGAGGTGGTGCTCGCTGTGGCGGTGTTGATCGCGTGTAGCTGTTGATTGGACAAGGCGCGTCGGTTCGATTCCTGCACAGGGGGTTTAGCCAGGGCGAGCACGGGATTGTCGGCTGGGGCGATGATCTTGTCGGCGATCGCGAAGTGATAGAGGCAGCGCAGGGCGCTGACGATTGTCTGGGTCATACCGGTTCCGTTGCGGTCGCTGCGCCGGACGTTTCTCTGAGCTTTGATCGTCTCGATGAGCTGTTTGAACTCGGTGAGGGTCGGCTCGTCGATGCGGCGATCGGGCCAGCACCGCACGAGGTGCCTCCAGTACGACATGTATCCGTCGCGGGTGGTGGTGTCGGGCATGGCGGCATAGACCTGGGGAACCCACTGCGCGAACGTCGGCACCGGCGGACGGTTATCTCGGGCGCCCAGAAGGTCTTCGGGCTTGAGGCCCATACTGCGCAGGACGGTGAGAGCCGCAACGATCTGAGCGTCGGGGGCGGAGCTCATGAGCGACCTCCCGTGATTTGATCGCGGATCCAGCGCGTGACCATCTCTTCCACCGCCGAGGGCGGGAAGACTGCCAGCGCCGATTGGATTGTGTCGGCTGCCAGGAACACTCGGTCTCCGGCCTCCAGCCGAGCCGCGTGACGCAGGCCGGCCGGAAGCCACAGGTGGCCGCGCCCGGAAACACGAACCCCCGGCACCCCGGCAGCGGAGATGACACCGATCCCGTCGCAGACTCGCCAGCACAGCCGATCGCCGTTCGTCCATCCCAGCGCATCGACCACGAACCGGTCGATCACTCGGCCGTTGAGATCGATTGAGCGAACACCGAATACCGAGGTCAGCCGACCTGACTGATGGGGCGCCAGGATCGGGGCCAGGGGAAGGCCCGGCACGACGACACCGCCAGCCTCAGCCCGGCCCGACAGAGTCGAGGGGACAACCGCAGCGACCTCAGTCATTGCCACCGCCGGTGTCGCTCCAGCAACGACTCCGACGACTGCCCGCGGACCGTCGCACAAACACCGTAATAGCGCACGGACAGCAGCAAACTCGCTGGCGTAAGGTGATTGAATGCCCGAAGTAGCGCATCCAGATTCCGCGGTGCGTGTCGAACCGGCCGCAGCGCCGGGCACCACCGCAACCGCCGGGGACGCCGACCACGACCTGCTGTCGCTGGCGAGCCAGCTGTGTTTTGCCCTGTACTCCACCTCGCGCTCGATGACCGCTGCCTACCGGCCGTTCCTCGAGGCAATGGAGATCACCTACCCCCAGTACCTGGCGTTGCTCGCGCTGTGGGAACGGCCCGGGATGACGATGAAGGAGCTGGGCGAACAGCTGCGCCTGGACTACGGCACCGTCTCGCCGCTGATCCAACGACTACAGTCGCACGGCTTCGTGGAGAGCGTGCGCAGCGCCCACGACCGCCGCTCGGTCGAACTCCGCGCGACCGAAGCGGGTCTCGCCCTGCAGCGTCAGGCCAGGGAGATGATCGACGCGGTCATGGCGTCGGTCGGCTACCCGCTCGACGATCTCATCGCCCTGCGCGATCAGGTCAACGCGCTCGGTGAACGTCTCGACGCGATCGCGGAGGAGCGAAAAGAACGCTGAGGCTCGCGCGTTACGCGTCGAGCACCTTGACCTGTCGCTGCACCACCGGTGGCTCGGTCGACCACGGAAAGTTGATCCAGCGGTCGGTGTGCTTCCAGACGTATTCGCACTCGACCTCCGAGCGCGGCTTCTGATAGATCACCGCACAGCGGACCTCGGCTACATGGTGCTCACAGAAATCGCGCACCAGCTTGAGGGTGGCGCCGGTGTCGGCCACATCGTCGGCGACCAGCACGGTGGCGCCCGCCAGGTCGACCGCCTGCGGCACCGGAGGCAACATCACCGGCATGTCGAGGCGCTGGTCGATGCCGGTGTAGAACTCGACGTTCATCACGTGCAGGTTCTTCACGTCCAGCGCGTAACCGAGCGCGCCCGCCACGAACAACCCGCCACGGGCGATCGACAAGATCAGATCGGGCTCGAACCCGTCGTCCGCGATCGTGGTCGCCAACTCCCGACTCGCCGAACCGAACAACTCCCAGGTCAGCACTTCCCGATCCGCCATGGATCCTCCATCTCCCTCGTCGCGACTGCGCACAGAGCATACGAGTAGCCACGATGTGGCCGGCTTCACGATCCCCTAATGCGTACCTGGCATCGTCGTCGACCGATCGAGGACGGCACAGTAGTGGCCTGTGTCGTCCTCGTGCGCGGCCGCGCGACGCGTTTCAGGAATAGAGGTCTTCGATGTCGGCCGCGTACCGGTCGTTGATCGGCTTGCGCCGCAGCTTCATCGTCGGGGTCAGCACCTCGGTGCCCGGCTGCCAGAAGTCCGGCACGATGGTGAACTTCTTGATCTGCTCGACCCGCGACAGCTTCGAATTCGCCTGCGCGACAGCGTCGGCCACGATCTGCTGCACACCGGGATCCTTGGCGAGCACGGCCGCGTCGAGGGCAACGCCCGCCTTGTCCGCGTACACCGCGGCCGCGTCCTGATCGAGCGCGATCAGCGCGACGTTGTACTTGCGGTTGTCGCCGATCGCCACGGCCTGGCCGATCAGCGGCGCGAACGCCTTGACCCAGCTCTCGATATTGCTGGGCGACATGTTCTTTCCGCCCGCGTTGATGATGAGTTCCTTCTTGCGGTCGACGATCCGCAGGAACCCGTCGTCATCGAGGGTGCCGATGTCACCGCTGTGTACCCAGCCCTCGGCGTCGATCGCCTCGGCGGTCTGGTCGGGCTTGTTCAGATAGCCCTTCATCACGATCGGGCCGCGCACGAGCACCTCGCCGTCGTCGCCGATCCGAATCTCGTTGCCCGGCACGATTTTACCGACGGTGCCGAGGCGGACCTGGCCGGGCGGGCTCATGGTGGCCATGCCGGACAGCTCCGACATGCCCCACGCGTCCGAGGCCGCGATGCCGACGCCGTTGAAGAAGCGCAGTACGTCTGGCGAGATGGGGGCTGCACCCGAGAGCGCCAGCCGTACGTCGGCGAGGCCGACCGCGGCGCGCAGCTTCGACAGCACCAGCGCGTCGGCGAGCTTCTCCTGCAGGACCAGGATCGCCGGGACCGGCTTGCCGTCGAGTCGAGTGTCGGATGCGGTTCGGCCGACGGCCAGCGCCCATTTCGCCAGGGCCGCTTTGACTCCGGTCGCCTCGGCCACCTTGCCTTCGATGCCCGCCTTGAGCTTCTGCCACACCTGCGGGACCGCGCCGAACACGGTCGGGCGGGCGTCGGCCAGTGTCGCGGCGAAGTCGGCGCGATCGGCCACGGTGGTCAGCTGATTGCCGACCACCGTCAGGATGTAGAGCCCCGACCACCGGTCGGCCACGTGCGCGGAGGGCAGGAAGGAAACGATCCGCTCCGCCGGGGTGGTGCTCGCGAGCAGCTCGGTGCCATGGACCATGGCCAGCATGTTGGCGTGGGTGAGTTGCACGCCCTTCGGGCTGCCGGTGGTGCCGGAGGTGTAGATGAGGGTCAGCGCGTCGTCGGGTTGTACTGCGCGCCAAGCGGCTTCGAAGTCGAAGCCTTGCAGGCCGCGTGCCTTGACCTCGTCCAGCGTGATGGTTCCCTCCGGCGCGCCGTCGATGCACACCACGTGCTCGACCCGGGCGCCCTCCGTGCTCGCGAATACGGTAGCGGCGTACTGCGTTTCGCAGACGACGACGGTCGCGGCCGAGTCGGTGAGCAGGTAGTTCAACTGCTCGGGGGAGGAGGTGTTGTAGACCGAGAACGGGGTGGCGCCGAGGTGTTGCAGGGCGACATCGATCGGATAGAACTCCGGCCGGTTGGTCATCAGCAGCGCGACCCGATCGCCGTGCCACACCCCGAGTGCCGCGAATCCCGCTGCCAGCGAACGGACTTGCTCACCCCACTCGCGGAACGTAAGGGTGCTCCGGTCGCCGAGTGTGCGCACCGCGACCTTGTTCGGATCGCGGGCGATCGTCGCTTGGAACGCCTCACATAGGGTGGACGACGCGGACGCGAAGGTGGGCATACGATCTCCTGGCTCGTTGGTCGCCGGTGTTCCCCGGCTGCTGGTGCGACGGTCAGTGCTGATGGACACCCACCAGGGCGTCGACGAAGATCCGCGCCAGCAGATCGACGTATTCGTCTCGCCCCATGTCGATTTCGCCGTTGTGCCAGGCGAGGGTGACGGCGGAGTTGCCGTGCACCACCACCAGCGCGGCGAGGGTGATGCGGACCTGGGTTTGCGGGTCGGTCTCGCCGTAGACCGCACAGACCTGGCGGGCTGCCTGCTCGGCATAGCGCTGGATGCCGTCGGCTTTGCGCGCGGCGAGGGTCGGCAGGGTGGCGGCTTCGGTGTACAGGCGAGCGCGGCGCGGCTCCTCCGCGAAGAAGTCCAAGAAGGTCGCCACGGCCACCCGCGCGCGGACGAGCATGTCCAGCGGCTCCGCCTCGACGGCCGCGATGGTCCGGGTGATCAGGTCGCTGATCATCGTCTCGTGCAGGGCGTCGAGGAGTTCGTCGCGGTTGCGAAAGTGCTCGTAGAAGTACCGCTGTGTCAAACCGGCGCGCTCGCAGACCGAGCTCATCCGCAGCTGTGCGACGCCGACCTCGGCGATCTCGTCGAGCCCGGCTTCGAGCAGGTCAGCGCGCCGCTGGGCGAGCCGCTGCTCGGCGCTGACGCCGCGGAACGGGCGAACGACTGTGGACACCGACGAATCTTGACACAGCGCTGTGTCAAGTTCCATTCGTTGGCCGGAAATCTCGATATCGAGGCCGAATCTGTCGCTCGGTGGTCCCGCTGAACAGTAAGAACTTCATGGCCGGTTCGGGAATTCAGGATTTACTGTGGCCGTATGAGTTTCGCTCGAACCTCGCGTCGATGGCTACGCACGACAGTCGTCGTCGCCGTCGTAACAGTCGCCGCGGCTTGCTCTTTCGGTTCCGCCACGGCTGACCCGGGCCCGTGGTGGCACCCGGGGAAGGGCCTCACCTGGCAGTGGCAGCTGCACAATGAGCCCGTCGATACCTCGATCAACGCCCAGGTCTATGACATCGACCTGTTCGAAAACCCCGCGAGCACCGTGAAAACCCTGCACGAACAGGGTCGCAAGGTGATCTGCTACCTGTCGGGCGGCTCCTGGGAGCCGTATCGGCCGGATGCCAAGGACTTCCCGGACAGCGTGAAGAGCGGTCCCGTCCCCGAATGGGACGACGAGCGCTGGCTCGACATCAAACAGATCGATGTGCTGAAACCACTGATGGCCAAGCGAATGGATCTGTGCAGGCAGAAGGGTTTCGACGGCGTCGAGCCGGACTGGGCGGATCTGCACAAGCAGGACACCGGCGATCTGAAGATCACCGCAGCCGACCAGTTGGCATACAACCGCATGCTGGCGGGCCTGGCGCACGATCGCGGCCTCGCCGTCGGGTTGAAGAATGATCTCGACCAGGTGTCCACGCTGGCCGGACTGTTCGACTTCGCGGTCAACGAGCAGTGCTTCGAAGAACGCGCGACCTGCGAGCAGCTGAAGCCCTTCATCGCGGCCGACAAGCCGGTGTTCCACGCGGAGTACAAACTGAAGCTCGCCGACTTCTGTGCCGACTCCGCGCGCCTCGGTCTCTCTTCCATTCGGAAGAACCGCGACCTCGATGCTTGGCGCGAAACCTGCTGACTACCGGGCGCGTTCGTAGCTGAGACTTATACCCGGTGCGCGGCGCCGACAAACATTGTTTACGTCGTTTACCGACATTCGCAGACGCGTTTTGCGGGAGTTTCTGTCCGGCTTTTCGATGGATATCGATTCGAACGCGACACCCGGTTTCAAATCGGACAAAGCGTCGCTCGACTCAGCTACGGTTCGCGCTATCGCGTGTTACCTCGAATCCTTTCGGCCGCGTCGAACCGCACCGTGACAGGTGCCTGGCAGGTATTGCGGCCAATGGACCCGACACCGTACAGAATGGGGATAGTCATGCGCTTTCGCCCGACCCGGATCGCAGCCCTCGCAGTCGTCTTCATCGCGGCGGCCGCCGGCCTGGTTGCCCTCGCCTCCGCAGCGTCCGCCGATGAGCAGTGGACCTACGTCTGTGACGACATCGAGGAGCCGGAGGAGGTCGGCGCGAAGGGATCGGGGAACTGCCAAGCCCAAAACGGTGCACCCGAAGCCGGTCCGATCAAGCAGAAGTTCAAGCTGCATCAGCGTGGCGTGCAACCCAAGCCCGACATGGTCGCCGTCTGCGAGGGCGAATCCAAGAACGCCTTCGGTGAGGCGTCGCTGCCTACGCGGGTCGACGGATTCGGTTGCTACGTCTACGAAATGCGCTGAGCGATAAGGCTCGGCGTTACGACCACGCCGTCTTGAGGCCGCGCATCGCCCGCATGCCGGCGGCGGATACGTCGGGCCACGGCGGGCGGCGCAGCAGGGTGAGCGTGACGATCACCGTGGCCGCCAGCCCGACGAACTCGGCGAACAGTCCCAGGCGGGTCTTGTCGAGGGCCGCCTCCCACGTCACCTTGCCGTCGTGCACGACGAAGATCCCCATCGGTCCCGCTGTGAACGGTCCGCCACCGCCCCTGGTGACGGTGATGATGGTGGACCCGTCCGCGGCTTCGTATGGTTCGCCGAAGACCCGGATGTCTTGCGCGTTCGGCTCGAGTCGTCTTACGGACCTACCGATGATGGTCATCTTCCCCACTCTCGCCGCAGTTTCCCCTATCGGCCACCACCGTACCGCGAGAGCTCCCGAACGGGACATGGCTGTGGCGAAACACGTGTTGCGCCACCGTGATGTCCCGTTCGGCGAGCGTCAGGGGCGGAGGCGGTGCAGGTCTCGGGGGAACAGGGTGGCGTGGCGGATGTTGTCGGCTTCGATCAGGCGGGTGACCCACCTTTCGAGGCCGATGGCGAAGCCGCCGTGCGGTGGCATCCCGTGGCGCATGGCTTCGAGGTAGGGGGCGTATTCGGCGGGGTCTTCGCCGCGGGCCGCCAGCGCCTCGAGGTAGTCGGCGTGGTTGTGCAGGCGTTGGCCGCCGGTGACCAGTTCCAGCCCGCGGAACAGGAGGTCGAAGGAGTTCGTCCACCGTGGGTCGCTCGGCTGCGGGTGGGTGTAGAAGGGGCGTTTGACCGCCGGATATCCCTCTACCGCAAGGAAATCCGAGTCGAACTGCGATTTAGCCCACTTGCCGAGGAAGCGTTCGTGCTCCGGGGCGAGGTCGGGCTCGGTCGGTGCCGCGCCGACGATGTCGAGCGCCTCCCGGAAGTGGATGATCGGGATCTGCTCGGGTACGAACGGCAGCTCGGCGCCCACGGTTTGCACTGCGGCCCCGGCCTTTGCACTGATCGTTTCGACCATCGCGGCGAGCGTGTCACGTAGCTGGGCGAGTACGTCGCGATGGTCGCGGATGAAGCCGAATTCGACGTCGAGGGACACGTATTCGGCGAGGTGCCGCGCGGTGTCGTGTGGTTCGGCGCGGAAGACCGGGCCGACCTCGTAGACCCGCTCGAACACTCCGGTGAGCATCTGCTTGTACAGCTGCGGCGACTGCGCGAGGTAGGCGGTCGACCCGAAGTAGTTCAGCGTGAACACGTTTGCGCCGGATTCGGTGGATTGACCGACGATCTTGGGCGTAGTGACTTCGGTGAATCCGGCACCGTCGAGGTGGCGGCGGAAGCCGGTCATCGAGGCGGCCGCGATCTGCCACACCGCCTGCCGCGTCGGGTGGCGCCAGGTGATCGCGGCATGGTCCAGCTCGGTCGGCAACGTGACGCCGAGGCTGGGCCGCCACAGCTCGACCGGCGGCGGCTCGGCCGGAGCGCCCAGCGCGTGCACCGTCGGATCGACGATCTCGACACCGCCGGGTGCCTTGGGGTTGCCGATCGCCGTGCCGGTCACCCGGACAACGGTCTCCTCCGGCAGGCCTGAAACCTGTTCGCGGACTTGCGGATCGGTCACCACGACCTGCGCGAGTCCGGATCGGTCGCGCACCACGACGAACGTGACGGTCGCGAGTTGCCTGCGCCGGTGTATCCAGCCCTCGACGGTCACCGATCCGCTACGTGCGGGTGAGCTCGGCAGTGCCGAACAGAGTGTGCGTGGCATCAGTTTCACCTCCTGGTTGCTATCCCCGGGAGGTGTGGGCGATCGGGTCCGTCGCGGTGCCACCACACCTTCGCAGCGCGATGCTCGCTGCCTCTGCTGGTCGAGTTTCTCAGTCGGCGACCGGCCGACGCGGCTCGGAGTTCGTCACGCTCGTCAGTGCCGCGTGCTCGATCTTAGCCGGTCGATTCGGTGACGCGAACGATTAAACCGCCGGTGCTCACGCGACGCTGTCGGTGCCGCGTGACGACGACATCGCCGTGACGTGACCTCGCGCGTTGAACGTGACGACGACTTGGATACCCGGACCGGTGATGCGGAGCTTCGAGGCGTCCTGGTTGAACCTCGGGTCCAGTCCCCGCTGCATGGCATAGCTGTGCAGCACGCGCTTGTGGTCGGGCAGACCGAGCTCGAGGGCCCAATCCAGCACGTGCCTAATTCGTGGCAGTTCAGGAGCGGGCAGCGTGAGATCGGGATGCTCGATCAACACCGCGAGCCGCGTGCCACCACCGACATCGCAGCTGTACCAGGTCCAACTGCCGGACACCGCCTTGGCGAGCTCACCCATCAACCAGGTGACCCGACTCGGCTTCGTCGGCGATCCGGGCAGCTCCGCGAACGGCACCTCGGCCGTGTGCAGCGCCGAAATCCCGTGCCGCAGTCCGTAATCGCGCACCGACCGGGCGAGTTCGGTCACCTCCGGCGGATACCAATCGTTGTTCGCCCAACTCCACAACCAACTCTGCGGACCGGGCGCCGCCGTCCCCAGTACGTGAAACCGCGTGCACGCCAACGGATGATCGCCGAAGAATTCGAACCGCGGTGGCTCATAGGTCACCTGCCACCGATGCTCACCGAGCACCTCGACACAGTGTTCTTGATGTTCAAAGGACATTAACGCGGCGTCATCGAGTAACTGTTCGAGCGTTGGTGATTCATGGTGGAGATAAGCGGTCACGACCCTTGATCCTGTCCTAATGCACGACGCCGTGCATCCCCATAGAATTAAGGTCCATTGAGTTCGGAAAGATGGGGTAGGCAGAAATCCCGCCTCGAATTCGAACGGCGTCGGTAATACTGCTCCGTGCGATGCGACCGCGCTAGGCAACGCCGGTGCGACGTGGCACGATCGTATAGATGACCAGCAGTTCCGCCGA
This sequence comes from Nocardia sp. CA-128927, assembly GCF_050955855.1. NCBI lineage: Bacteria > Bacillati > Actinomycetota > Actinomycetes > Mycobacteriales > Nocardiaceae > Nocardia > Nocardia sp. CA-128927. The sequence continues at coordinate 4,912,575 of NZ_CP192087.1, forward strand.
AGCGCCGCACCTGCGCGACCTCGCGCGGCTGCGTCGGGTTCGCGACCGGATCGACCGGGAATACGCGCAACCACTCGACGTCGAGGCACTCGCCCGCGACGCGCACATGTCGGCGGGCCATCTCAGCCGTCAGTTCAAGCTCGCCTACGGCGAGGCGCCCTACAGCTACCTGATGACGCGGCGGATCGAGCGCGCGATGGCGTTGCTGCGCCGCGGCGACCTCAGCGTCACCGAGGTGTGTTTCGCGGTCGGCTGCTCGTCGCTGGGCACCTTCAGCACCCGCTTCACCGAGCTGGTCGGGGTGCCGCCGAGCGCCTACAAGCGCGACGCGGCGGAATCGACCGCCGGAATGCCGTCCTGCGTGGCCAAACAGGTCACCAGACCGATCAGGAATCGAGAAGCGCAGGTAGCCGCGCCGGAACTAGCCTGATCACCATGAACATCAACATTCAAGCGAGCTTCCTGCCGCAGAACGACCCGGACGCCGCCGTCGCCTTCTACCGCGACATCCTCGGCTTCGAGGTCCGCAACGACGTCGGCTACAACGGGATGCGCTGGATCACGGTCGGCCCCGCCGACCAGCCCGGCACGTCGATCGTGCTGTACCCGCCCGCCGCGAGCCCCGGCCTCACCGACGACGAGCGGCGCACCATCGAGGAGATGATGGCCAAGGGCACCTACGGCAGCATCCTGCTGGCGACCAAGGACCTCGACGGGTCCTTCGAGCGGCTGCAGGCCAGCGACGCCGAGGTGGTCCAGGAGCCGACCGACCAGCCGTACGGCGTGCGCGACTGTGCCTTCCGTGATCCCGCGGGCAACATGGTCCGGATCCAGCAGCAGAGCTAGCTCATCGAACGCAGACGTCGCAGGGTGGACGGATCGAGATCGAGGGTGCTGACGACCGAACACACCGTTGTGGACGGCAAAGCGGTCGACGAGCGATAGCTGCCGGATAGCGTCTCGAATGACCACCACATGACCGAAGATCGTGCGCAGAAAGGAAAGATCACCATGGCCTGGAGCAAGCGAAACCGTCAGCTGCACCGCATGCTGTCCATTATCTTCACGGCGACCGTCATCCTCGCGTTCATCGGCGCGGCCTTCGGTCTGACCGAGACTGCGGTGTGGCTGTTCTACCTGCCGCTGCCCCCGCTGTTCTTGCTGATGGGCACCGGTTTGTACATGTTCGTCCAGCCGTACCGCGCAAAGCGCCGCAGCGTTCGTCCGAACCTCGCGTAGCAGCACTGATCAGGTTAAATGGAGACATCATGAGCACCGCCACGAAGAAGAACGGCACGAAATCGCCCGCGTTGCCCGTTGCCGACAGCCACGATCTGATCCGCGTGCACGGCGCGCGCGTGAACAACCTGCGCGACGTCAGCATCGAGATCCCGAAGCGCAGGCTGACGGTGTTCACCGGTGTCTCCGGTTCCGGTAAGAGCTCGCTGGTATTCAGCACGATCGCCGCGGAGTCGCAGCGGCTGATCAACGAGACCTACAGTTCCTTCGTCCAGGGTTTCATGCCGACGCTGGCGCGGCCCGAGGTCGACGTGCTCGAGGGGCTGACGACGGTGATCACCGTCGACCAGCAGCGGATGGGGTCGGATCCGCGCTCCACGGTCGGCACCGCCACCGACGCCAATGCGATGCTGCGCATTCTGTTCAGCCGACTCGGCAAGCCGCACATCGGTTCACCGCAGGCGTACTCCTTCAACGTCGCCTCGATCAGTGGCGCGGGCGCGGTCAGCATCGAACGCGCCGGGCGAACGGTGAAGGAGCGGCGCAGCTTCCGCATCATCGGTGGCATGTGCTCGCGCTGCGAGGGGCGGGGCTCGGTCTCCGATATCGACCTCACCCAGCTCTACGACGATTCCAAGTCGCTCGCCGACGGCGCGTTCACCATCCCCGGCTGGAAGTCGGACAGCTTCTGGACCGTGCGGGTGTACGCGGAGTCGGGCTTCGTCGATCCGAACAAGCCGATCCGCAAGTACACCAAGAAGGAACTCAACGACTTCCTCTACAAGGAGCCGGTCAAGGTCAAGGTCGACGGCGTCAACCTCACCTACGAGGGGCTGATCCCGAAGATTCAGAAGTCGTTCCTGTCCAAGGACAAAGAGTCGATGCAGCCGCACATCCGGGCGTTCGTGGACCGGGCGGTCACCTTCACCACCTGCCCCGACTGCGGTGGCACCCGGCTCAGCGAAGAGGCCCGGTCGTCGAAGATCAAGCGCAAGAACATCGCTGACCTCTGCTCGATGGAGATCCGCGACCTCGTCGAATGGGTTCGGGCGCTGGACGAGCCGTCGGTCAAGCCATTGCTCGACTCGCTGGTGCACACCCTGGACTCATTCGTGGAGATCGGGCTCGGCTACCTCTCGCTGGAGCGGCCGTCGGGCACGCTGTCGGGCGGTGAAGCGCAGCGCGTCAAGATGATTCGGCATCTCGGGTCGGCGCTCACCGATGTCACGTACGTCTTCGACGAGCCGACGATCGGGTTGCATCCGCACGACATCCAGCGGATGAACGACCTGTTGCTGCAGTTGCGGGACAAGGGGAACACGGTGCTCGTCGTGGAGCACAAGCCGGAGACGATCGTGATCGCCGATCATGTCGTGGATCTCGGTCCCGGTGCTGGATCCGGTGGTGGCACAGTCTGTTTCGAAGGAACTGTCGACGGGCTGCGGTCCAGCGGCACCATCACCGGGCGTCATTTCGACGATCGGGCAGCGCTCAAGGAGTCGGTGCGAGAGCCGAACGGGGCGTTGGAGATTCGCGGTGCTTCGGCGAACAACCTGCAGAACGTCGATGTCGATATCCCGCTCGGGGTGCTCTGCGTGATCACCGGTGTCGCGGGTTCCGGCAAGAGTTCGCTCGTGCATCGGTCGGTGCCCACCTCGGAAGGTGTTGTCGCGGTGGACCAGACGCCAATCCGCGGCTCGCGGCGCAGCAATCCGGCGACGTATACCGGTCTGCTGGAACCGATTCGGAAGGCGTTCGCGAAGGCCAACGGGGTGAAGCCGGCGCTGTTCAGCTCCAACTCCGAGGGTGCGTGCCCCAATTGCAATGGCGCAGGGGTCATCTACACCGATCTGGGAATGATGGCGGGCACAGCCAGCACCTGTGAAGTGTGCGAGGGCAAGCGGTTCGATGCCTCGGTGCTGGACTACCACCTCGGCGGGCGCGACATCAGCGAGGTGCTCGCGATGTCGGTGACCGAGGCGGAGGAGTTCTTCGGCGCCGGTGACGCGCGTATTCCGGCCGCGCACGCCATCCTCGAGCGGCTCGCCGACGTCGGTCTCGGCTACCTCACCATCGGTCAGCCCCTCACCACGTTGTCCGGCGGCGAGCGGCAGCGGCTCAAGTTGGCCACCCACATGGGTGACAAGGGCGGCGTCTACGTTCTCGACGAGCCGACCACCGGCCTGCACCTCGCCGACGTGGAGAACCTGCTCGGTCTACTCGACCGCCTCGTCGAGTCCGGCAAGTCCGTCATCGTCATCGAGCATCACCAAGCGGTTATGGCGCACGCGGACTGGATCATCGACCTCGGTCCGGGCGCGGGCCATGACGGCGGCAAGATCGTCTTCGAAGGAACTCCCGCCGACCTCGTCGCCGCCCGCTCCACCCTCACCGGTGAGCACCTCGCGGACTACGTCGGCGCTCCATCGAAGCGCTCCCGCACTCGCAAGTAGCCCACCTCCGGCCTGGGCTGTTGGTCAACTGATCACGGGGAACTGGTGCTGGTGTCGCCCGACTTGGCCAGCAGCACCAGTTCCCCGTGATCGCTTGTCCAGGTTCAGGCGAGGCGGACGTTTGCGGTGGCGAGGCCGAAGACCTTGCGGCCCGCGGATTTTGCGACGATCACGATGACCGCGGTTTTGGTCTCGGGGTCGAGAGACTTTATGCGGCCGGTGAATTCGACGCTGCCGACGGAGCGGGCGTCGATGACGGTGTAGTTCGACAGGCGGACGCCGTATCGGGTCAAGGCGCCCGGGTCGCCCAGCCAGCCGGTGACGAATCCCGCGCCGAGGCCCATGGTGAGCATGCCGTGGGCGATCACGTCAGGGAGGCCGGTGAGTGTCGCGACGTCGTCGTGCCAGTGGATCGGGTTCGCGTCGCCGGCCACACCGGCGTAGTTGACCAGGTCGCCGCGGGTGAGCTGGGTGATTCGCGGCGGGAGTTCGTCGCCGACGGTGAGGTCCTCGAAGCGGATTGCGGTGTGCGGGACTCGTGTTCGGGAAACTTCGGAAAGACTCGGGTTGGTGGTCGGGTTCGTCGCGATCTGCGTGTCCGTCGCGGCGGCCGTGGTTCGGGCAGGTACCTCGATGCCGTGCATGACTACGCGCTCGATCGCGTCGCTGATTCCGGCGGCGACGCTCTCGCCGGTGATTCCGGCGACGGTCGTGTACATGACCTGCACGACCTCACCCGACTGATCGGTGAAGGTGTTCTTGATGGTGAGCAGATCATTGCCCGCTATCCGGCGGACCGAAGCGAGTTCGACATCGCTGACCAACCGGTCGCCGGTGACCACCGGCTTGTACATCTCGAAGACCTGATCGGTCTGCACGTACACGTCATAACCGGTGATGACAGTCTCGAAGAGCTTGCGGTTGGCCAGCATCGCGGGGATCGAGACAAACGTGGTCGGCGCGACCAAACCGGCGTACTCGAGCCCGTCGGCCGCGTCCTCACTCCAGTGCGCGGGATGGAAATCCTGCACCGCCCGCGCATATTCGCGGATCTTCTCCCGCCCCACCTCGTAATAGTCGTCGGCCCGGTAGTGATGCCCCACCAGGGCGGCCACATCGAACGTTGCTTCCATCAAGCCGCTCCTCGCGTTAGGTCCTCGGGGGCATGGTAATCGGCGCTCGCAGCGCCGAATTCACTGGCGGACAGTTTGTCTGGCGAACGGTTCTAAGCGATGCGCAGATTACACCGGATATCGCAGCGGCGAGCCCGACTCGAACGGGTGAGTCGGGCTCGACAGGCTACTGGGCGGGAAACGACTATGCGCTGAACTCGCCGTCGGCAACCCGTGTGGTGAAGGCATCCCAGGCGGCGGGGGTGAACACCAGGGCCGGTCCGGTCGGGTTCTTGGAGTCCCGGACGCCGACCGCGCCACCTTCGACGAAGGCCACCTCCACGCAATCCTTGGAGGCACCACTGCGACGGCTCTTGAACCACTTCGCGCCGGACAGGTCTACGTTCACGGGCATACTCCTTTGTGATCCTGAGAATGAGAGCGCGGCTGGTGCCGCGTCCACGATAGACACACACGGTCGGGCCGGGTCACGATACGACCCAGGCCCACCCCAGCGCTACTCCCTCTTACGACGTAGGTGCTCAACGCGTTTTTCGCGTTACCGATCGCAGTCCGCTTTGCGAGTTTCCGAAAGGTGGTGCGCAGAGCGCGATCTCTCGCGGTTGCGTGATTGTCAGCGACACCAATTCGATTTTGTAAAGAACCCGCTGCCGTTCAAGGCTTTCCGCGACTACCGCATCAGGATCGTCAGGGACATTGGCGAACTCACTGTTTTAGCGCATGGTTTATGCGGCATATTCAGCCGACACCGAGTTCGGTGAGCAGGTCGCGAACTCGCTGTTCGATCTCGTCGCGGATGGCTCGCACGGCGTCGAGGTCTTGCCCCGCGGGGTCGTCGAGTTTCCAGTCGCGGTAGCTGACGCCGGGGAAGTACGGGCAGGTGTCACCGCAGCCCATGGTGATCACCACGGTGGAGGTTTCAACCGTGTCGGCGGCGAGCACCTTCGGGGTTCGGTCGGCGATGTCGATGCCGATCTCGGCCATGACTTCGACCGCAACCGGGTTGATGCTGTCGGCGGGCGCGGTTCCGGCAGAGCGGACTTCGACAGCGTCACCCGCGAGATGCGCGAGGAATCCGGCGGCCATCTGCGAGCGACCGGCGTTGTGGACGCAGACGAACAGCACGCTGGGCGTTGGCGACATGACAGACCGTGCCTTTCAGGCGGATTCGGAGATCGCGTCGCGGGTAGCCGGCACGGCGATCGGGTAGAGGATGCCGATCAGGGCGAGCCCGATCAGTGCGCCGACGACTTGCGCCGCGATGAATCCGGGCGCGGAGGCGGGCGCGATCCCGGCGAAGGTGTCGGAGAACATGCGGCCGATCGTGACGGCCGGGTTGGCGAAGGAGGTGGAACTGGTGAACCAGTAGGCGGCCCCGATGTAGCTGCCGACCGCGGCCGCGGACAGGGCTGCTCGTCCGGTGCGCGTCAAAGCGAAGATGACCGCGATAAGCCCTGCGGTGGCAACGATTTCACCGATCAGGTGTCCGTTGGTGACGCTCTGGTGGGTGGCGATCTGTAGTGCCCGCTGGTCGAACATGACGTTGGCCAGCATCGCGCCGAGGACGCCCCCGCCGATCTGCGCGACCACGTAGGCGGCGACATCCACGCCGGTCAGGCCGGTGCCGTGGCGACGACCCGACAACCAATCCGCCAGCGACACAACAGGGTTGAAGTGAGCGCCGGAAACGGGTCCGAACACGAGGATCAGCACCGCGAGCCCGAACGCGGTCGCGGTGGAATTCTCCAGCAGTCGCAACCCGGCGTCACCGGGTGAAAGTTCACTCGCCGCGATGCCGGAGCCGACCACGACGGTCACCAGCAGCGCGGTTCCGGTGAACTCCGCTACCAGCCGCCGACTCAGTGCAGCGATCTGACTCATGTGGATGCTTTGACGCCCGAGGTGATCAGGACATCGGAAAGTCTGTGCAGCGCTGCGGGAATCGCCCAGTAGTAGACCCAGGTTCCGCGTCGTTCGCAGTCGATCAACCCGGCTTCGCGCAGCACTTTGAGGTGATGGGAGATGGTGGGTTGGGATAGTTCGAACTGTGGGGTCAGTTCGCAGACGCAGACCTCTTCGCCGGGGCGGGAGGCGATCAACGACAACAAGCGCAGCCGGACAGGATCGGCCAGCGCCTTGAACGCGGCGGCCAGCTCCACCGCCGCCTCGATGCCGAGGGGCGCGGCGAGGGTGCTGTTGCAGCAGTCGGTCGAAGCGATCAGCGGCAGGTCCTGTTTAGGCACACGTCTATATTGACAGACTTCGATCCAGCGGCGCAAGCTGTATCGGCAGTCATCGATACAACCAGGTCGGATCCATGGATCAGGCCTGAATTCAACCAGTCAGGGACGTGATGTCATGACAGACCAGCAGCAGATCGACCTCCGCGAAACCGTTCGCGCCCGCTATGCGCAGGCCGCGCGGACCGTCACCGCGGGCGGCGTCGCTGAGGATTGTTGCGGGACCGACCCGATCGCGGTCGATCAAACCTTCGGGGCAAGCCTGTACGGCGCCGCCGACCGCGACCAGCTCCCGATCGAAGCCGCGGCGGCATCGTTGGGTTGCGGCAACCCGACTGCCGTCGCCGAACTGCGCGAGGGTGAACGTGTCCTCGATCTCGGATCCGGCGGCGGGATCGACGTGCTGCTGTCCGCGCGCCGCGTCGGGCCGACCGGAAAGGCGTATGGCCTCGACATGACCGAGGAGATGCTCGCCTTGGCGCTGGAGAACACCGCCAAGGCGGGAATCGGGAACGTCGAGTTTCTCAAGGGGAACATCGAGGCGATTCCGTTGCCCGCCAACACTATCGACGTCGTAATCTCGAATTGCGTGATCAACCTATCGGTCGACAAACCGGCCGTCTTCGCCGAAATGGCCCGAGTCCTCACCCCCGGCGGGCGCATCGGCATCGCAGATGTCGTCGCCGAGGACGAATTGACCCCGCCCCAACGCGCCGAACGCGGCGACTACGTCGGATGTATCGCCGGAGCGCTGTCATTCACCGAATACCGAAACCACCTGACCGCAGCCGGATTCACCGACATCGAGATCACCTCCACCCACCAAGTCGCCGACGGAATGCACTCCGCGATCATCAAAGCCACCAAACCCGCGGACGCTATCGGAGTGGCCGAACCGGCGAGTGCGTGCTGCGCACCAGGATGTTGCTCACCCGAGGAAGCAATCGCCAGAACCCACTCGGAATACCGCTGATTCAGGCATTCGACACGATGTTGCCTCAGAAGTACTACCAGTCGTAGTATGGGTGAATCTATCGGGGAGGGGTTCACCATGGAAACCGTCACCATCGAACGCGTCATCGCGGCACCGGCGAAGGACGTCTTCGAATGGCTTGCTGACGCAAGCAATTACCCACGCGCAACGCGGGTCGTCCTGCGCCAGCAACTGACCACACCGGGCGAAGACGCACCGTACGGTCGCAACGCGGTCCGTCAACTCCTCTGGGTGGTTGGCTGGTTTCGCGAGCGAATCACCTCCTACGACCCGCCCTATGAATTCGGCTACCTGGTCGAACGCAGCTTTCCGCCCTCGCGCCACGAAGGCGGAAAGCTGGCGTTCACCGAAGTGTCCGGCGGAACGCGAGTGGTGTGGACGACAACCGCGGAAGTGCGACTCCCGTTCGCGGCCACCCTGACTCGTCTTCTGATGAAGCCGGGAGTCACCTACATCTTCGGAAAAGTCCTCGACGCTGCCGCAGCGGAACTGACGAAGGCTTCGTCGTAGGTAAACCGAAGCCGTTGTACCGACCGGTTATTCATTCGGCGCGCTAGGTCGCACTGTCGACGGCGCGGCGGAAGCCCAGAACGGGGTAGCGGGGGTCGGTGCCGCCTGGTTTGGCTTGGCCGTGGCCGATGAAGGATGTCGCTGCGGCCAGGTGGAGGTGGTGGCGGGCGCCTAGTGCGGTGAGCTGAGCGCAGGTGTCGGGGCGGGGGCGGCCTTCGGGAGTTGTGTTGGACGCCAGGCGGGCCGCGGCGACTTTGTCTGCGGTGGTGAGGAAGAGGCCGCCGGGTCGGAGGACTCTGCTCACCTCGGCGAGGACTGGTTCGGCGTCGTCGAGTAAGTGGAGCAACCACACTGCGGTCACTGTGTCGACGCAGCTGTCGGGCAGGGGAAGTGCCGTGGCGTCGGCTCGCGCCACTCGACCCGGCAGTCGATCGGCCGCGTGCCGCAGCATGCCGACCGAGAGGTCTATGCCGACGACTCGGTGTCCGAGAGCACCGAGTTCGGCAGCCACGATCCCGGTCCCCACGGCGAGGTCGAGAACCGTACTGCGCGAAGGGATCAGTCCATTGAGCGCGGCGGCTGCCGCCTCAGCTCGTGGCAATCCGCCACGCGTCCGGTCGTAGTGAGTCGCTTCGTAGTCATAGTCGAGCACCGAACCATCATGCGTTGTCGACGAGACAGGCTGTCAGTTGACGTCGCGCCAGAGGGCGAGTTCGTCGGGTCGAGGGTTGGCTACGAGCTGTGAGCGTGGAGTGTTGAACGTCATTACGGATCGAGTGGTCGGGTCGTACGGCGTCCAGGGGGTGCGGCCGTGGGCGAAATCGACCCAGGTGTGGTGGATTTCGGAGGCGAGGGTTTGGGGTGGGGTGTCGGGGCCGAGCATCATCGATGTGCCTTCGGCGGTCAATGTGTCGAAGACGAAGGCTATTTCGATGGCATGGCAGGCTCGGAGGTCTAGATGGGTGGTGGGCCAGGCGAATTCGTAGACGTAGGCGGTATAGGCGGCTTCGGCCAGGCGGGTGGTGGGGACGCGGAAGGCGCGGTCGGTGAGGATCGCGGCCATCAGGTCGCCGGGGGTTGCGTTGGGGCGGTTGCCGGAATAGGTGTCGATGATGGCCGGGTCGATGCCTCGGGAGATCAGGATGTTGGTGACAGTCTCGAGGTTCAGGGAGGTGGTCAGGCCGGTGGGAGCGGAGTAGAGGCGGAATTCGTCGGCGGTCGTGCCCATGATGAGGGGGATGTTGTGGGCTGCGCCAGCGGCGATGGCATCGAGGGGGAGTTGGGTGAGGGTGTGGCCGTCGATGGTGGGGAGGAAGGCCATCAGGCCCAGGCCTGCGGTGATGGTGGACTGGCCCCAGCGGCCTGGGTCCTGTTGGAGGGTGAAGTCGAGCACGAGGTTTCGCTCGGCCTTGAGTAGCGCGGGGATTTCGGCGGTGCCGGGCGTGGTGTCGAGGCGGCTGGCGTAATCGGCGGCGACGAGGCGCGCGTCTTCGAGGGTGGAGGCGACGGTTCCGTTGCCGCTCTGGATGATCGCGCGGTGGAACAGGCCCTCGGTCAAGGGGGACGCGAGCAAGGTGGCGACGCTCATGGCGCCCGCGGACTCGCCGAAGATGGTGACCTGGTCGGGGTCACCGCCGAAGCTGGCGATGTTGTCGCGGACCCACTGGAGGGCGGCGATCTGGTCGAGCAGGCCGCGGTTGGCGGGAGTGCCGTCGAGCGCGGCGAAACCGATGGCGCCGAGGCGGTAGTTGATGCTGACGAGGACGACACCGTCGCGGGCGAAGGCATGACCGTTGTAGACCGAGACGGCGCTGGAACCGATGCGGTAGGCGCCGCCGTGAATCCAGACCATGACCGGGAGACCCGAGGCGGTCGGATCGGGTGTCCACACGTTGAGATTGAGGAATTCGGGGCCGTCGATGATGGGGTTGTGCAGGATCGAGCGCAAGGGTTCCGGATAGCCCAATTGCGGTGCGGTGGGCCCGAATCGGGTGGCGTCGCGTTCGTCGTCCCAGCTGGGCGCCGGGCCGGGTGCCTGGAACAGCGTGGCACCCAATGGTGCTGCCGCGTACGGGATTCCGAGAAACTCGTGCACCGAACCGGTGGCGTTGCCGCGCACCTTGCCCTGCGGTATGGCCACTACTGACGTACTCATCCAGGTTCCTCACAAATCGCCGACGACACCTTGAACGTCTCACACCCGAGCCGATCACTAGGGTGGAATGATGCGGATCTTTCTGGCCGGGGCGACCGGCGTGATCGGAACACGGTTGGTGCCGCTGCTGGTCGCGGCGGGCCACGAGGTCGCGGGAATGACTCGATCGGCCGGTAAAGCGGACCAGGTGCGCGCCGCCGGGGGCGTTCCGGTGATCTGCGACGTCTACGACCTGGACGCGTTGACCGCCGCTGTCGTGGACTTCCATCCCGACATGGTGATGCACCAGCTGACCGACCTCCCCGACGACGTCGCCCGGATCGCCGAGTCCGGCGACGCGAACTCGCGTATCCGCACCGAGGGCACGCACAACCTCATTGCCGCCGCCCGTGCGGCAGGCGCGAAGCGGTTCCTCGCGCAGAGCATCGCCTGGGAACCCGCGGGCGGACGCGGCCAGGTCATCCAGGACCACGAAGCCGCCGTCCTCGCCATCGACGGCGTGGTCGTGAAGTACGGCCAGTTCTACGGCCCCGGAACCTATTACGAAGGTGAACTCCCGGCCCACCCGCGGGTGCACATCGATGATGCTGCGGCTCAAACGATTCCGCTGCTGGAGGCCGCGAGTGGCGTGGTGATCGTCGCCGACACCGCCTGAACTGCCTGTGGCACACTCGGTGCATGTCCGCGACGACCGAGTCCCAGGAGGTCACGGTCATCGCACACCGTGGTCTGGCGTCCGGTCTGCCGGAGAACACGTTGGCGGCGTTCCGCGGCGCGATCGCGCTCGGCGTGGACGCCATCGAGATCGATCTTCGAGTGACCGCCGACGGGCATGTCGTCGTCATGCACGACGACACGGTGGATCGGACCACCGATGGTCATGGCCGCGTCGCTGACCTGACGCTCGCCGAGATCAAGACGCTCGATGCGGGCCGCTATGCCGGTCCGGCCTTCGGCGGAGAACGGGTACCGACCTATGGCGAAGTGCTCGAGGCCTTGCAGGGCAGCCGAATGCAGTTGCTGCTGGACATCAAAGACTGTCCACTCGACGCGATAGCAGCGGTGGTCGAGTTGACCGGGCGCTACTCCGCAACGCGCGAGGTGATCGTCGGTCCGCGCACTGTCGCCGATTTACGTGCGTTCAAGAAACTCGATCCGCGACTGCGTGAACTGGCGTTGGTGCCCGGACGTCAGGATGCGCCACCAGACTTGGCCGCCATAACGGAGTTCGTTGCGGCGGGAGCGGATCTCATCAGGCTCTGGCCAGCGTGGATCCTCACCGATGACGAAACAGGTGCACACCTCGTCCGCACCGTCCTCGACCTAGGGACACCGGTGTGGACGTGCGCCGATACCCTCTACGGCGACATCAGCGCCGACGCACCTGAAGACGATCTCCGCCGTCTCGTCGACGCGGGCGTGAGCGGGATTATGACCAACCTGCCGGAACTCCTTCGCGACATCGTGCGCGCTCGCTGATCGCCTGCCACTGCCGTCATCTGGAGCGCGGTCACCGAAAGCGCAACGAGGTCGAGCCAATTCGGCAAGGTCACGCCTCCAATGTTCTGACCGCTGTTTGTGCGCCGTGATTGTCCGTTTTCGGGCTGTGGTCTGCGGTAATGCGCGGCGGGTGTAGGCGCGCTAGCGAGGGCCGTACGTGTTGAGGAACAGCACGGGGCCCGCACCGAACGCAGCCGCGGTATCGAGGTGCAGGGCGGCCGCCAATGCCTTGGCGGTGTAGACGGTTTCGAGCTGAAGCCCGTCCTGCGCCGCAAGGCTTTGCGCCTCGCGGGCGGCGGGGGTCGGGTGGCCGTAGCCGGGGCCGAGCCAGTCCGTGGTGATGGTCAGATCGTCGGGGCCCAGGCCGGTCGGCTCGAATTGCGCTCCGCGTGAACGCAAGAGCCGTTCCGCGCGCCCGGCCAGGCGGGCGATGTGTGGGGCGTCGAGGGGGAGTGAATCGTTGACGACCACGCCGACCACGCGCGTTCTCAACCCAGCCAACCGCAGGCCGAGCGCCAAACCGGCTGCGGTGCCACCGGATCCGACCGCCGTCACGAGATGGCTGGGCTCGGGCATCGCGCCAGCGGCGATCTGATCGGCCAATTCGAACGCGCCCTCGACATAGCCGAGCGTGCCGATCGGCGACGAACCACCCACCGGCAGGAAGTACGGCCGGGTGCGGCCTTGCATGTGCCGCAGGTACAGCAGCGGCCCCGTCAGCATGGTTCGCCGCTTGGTGTGCGTGAAATGGATTGTGGCGCCCGACTTCTCCAGCCGCTGCAGCTGTTCGCGAACATGGTCGTCCATCGGCTGGTCGACCAGTGCGAGGACGGTGTCGATACCCTGGTCGCGCCCGTACAGCGCGGTGGCGAGTCCCCAGTTGGTGCCGGTGCCGCCGACGGTGAAGATGGTCCGTGCGCCGCGCCGATGCGCTTCCGGCAGTAGCCATTCCAGCTTGCGGACCTTGTTGCCACCCCAACCGCCGTCCCCGTAACCGCTGTCGTTCTTGCACCACAGCGCAACTCCGGTACCGACATCGAGCGGGCGGATCGGTGTGGGCGCGGTACCGAGTCGCACATACGGCAGGGTGTCGGCGAGTTGAGGAAAACGCTTGTGCAGCAATGAGTCCGACATATCAGCTTCCGGTGGGAGGTCTCGTGATCGCCTCGGGGATGCCGAGCAGCGCGGCCTGAACTTCGTGCAGCCGGTCGACATCCCCTCGGATGCCTGCGACATTATCGTTGTACAGGAACGCCTCACCCAACCGGACCAGTGTGTAGGCGAGCAGCTCCGGCTCGACCGGGGGCCGGTAGCCGTCTTCGCGTTCGGCGCGGGCGATGAGCTCGCGCACGGTGGTGACCACCAGCGGCTGCACCGGCCCGTCGCTCGCGGTGAGAATCCGCAAACCGGCCAGCGGCTCGTTCTCGAAGTACCGCCGGAACGGCACGTTGTCGGTCATCCAGCGATTGACCCGGTACAGCACGTCGAGGATGCGCCGGGCCCCGGTGGAGCGGCGCCGGTTGTCGGCGCGGGTGAGCAGCGCCGCGAACTCGCCGGCCAGCACCGTGCCGAGCACGCCCTCGCGGGAGCCGAACCAGCGATAGATCGAGGCGCGGCTGAGCCCGAGCTGCGCCGCGATCGCCTGGATGTCCACCCGTTCACCGGCCAGGAAGGCCTGACGCGCCAGGTCGATGACCTCTTCCCTGGTCGCCGACGCCGGTCGGCCAGGCGGGCGGGTGGTTCGTGGGCTGGGCGTGGTCATCGGAAAATGGTACATCCTTTGATGCGTGTACCGAATCAGAACCAGGCGTCGCGCATTTCGAGCGCCGTGCTGTCGAGGCGGGCCAGCAGGTCCAATGCCGGTGTCGTCTTGGGCAACTCGAACCGGTAGAAGTACCGGGCCGCGTGCCGCTTGCCGTCGTAGAAATCGCCGGTCTGCGCGGCGGCGGCGAGCAGCTGCTCGAGCCAGATCCAGGCCAGCACGATGTGGCCGAAGGCTTCGAGGTAGACCGAGCTGTTGGCCAGTGCGGCCTCGAAGTCGCCGGTGGCGAACAGTCCCGCGGTCACCTCGATCAGGCGTTGCCATGCCGAATTGAGCTGTGCGGCAAGCTCGGCCGCCTCGCCACCGGCCGCGCGGGCGGTGGCCACGGTGCTCTGCACCCGCGCACCGAGGGCGAGCAGGCTCGCACCGCCCTGCTGGGTTACCTTGCGCCCCAGCAGATCCAGGCCCTGGATGCCGTGGGTGCCCTCGTGGATCGGGTTGAGGCGGTTGTCGCGATAGTGCTGTTCGACGTTGTATTCGCGGGTGTAGCCGTAGCCGCCGAGCACCTGGATGGCGAGGTTGTTCGCCTCCAGGCACCACTGTGACGGCCAGCTTTTGGCGATCGGGGTCAGGATGTCGAGCAGCAGCGTGAGCGCGCGCTTCTCGTCTTCCGAAGCGGTGGTGTGTTGTTCGTCGACCAGTCGCGCGCAGTAGAGCACGAGCGCCAGCGCGCCTTCGGCATATGACTTCTGCGCCAGCAACATTCGCTTGACGTCGGCGTGCTCGATGATCGGCCGCTGTGGCGCGGACGGGTCGGCGGGCAGCTTCGCCCGGCCCTGGGTGCGGGTGCGGGCGTAGTCGAGGGATTCGAGGTATCCGGTGTAGCCGAGCGCCGTCGCGACCATGCCGACGCCGATGCGCGCCTCGTTCATCATGTGGAACATGTAGCTGAGTCCGCGGTGCGGCTCGCCGACCAGGTAGCCGACGGCACCCGGCGCGCCGCCCGGTGTCCAGCGGCCCTCGCCGAAGTTGAGCACGGTATTGACCGTGCCGCGGAAGCCCATCTTGTGATTGAGCCCGGCCAGCGCGACATCGTTGCGTGCGCCGACCGTGCCGTCGTCCTCGACCAGGAACCGCGGCACGACGAATAGGGAGATGCCCTTGGTGCCCGCCGGGCCGCCGGGGATCTTCGCCAGCACCAGGTGCACGATGTTCTCGCCGAGTTCGTGATCGCCGCCGGAGATCCACATCTTCGTGCCGAACAGGCGGTA
Source organism: Nocardia sp. CA-128927 (assembly GCF_050955855.1). Classification (NCBI taxonomy): domain Bacteria; kingdom Bacillati; phylum Actinomycetota; class Actinomycetes; order Mycobacteriales; family Nocardiaceae; genus Nocardia; species Nocardia sp. CA-128927. Next base: position 4,927,832 of record NZ_CP192087.1, read on the forward strand.
GGCGCCGTCGTCCTGGGGTTCGGCGCGGGTGACGATGTCGGCCAGCGACGAGCCCGCCTGCGGCTCGGACAGGCACATGGTGCCGAAGAATCGGCCTTCGAGCATCGGGCGGACGAACCGCTCGGTGAACTCCGGACCGGTATGGGTGAGCAGAAGATTCGCGTTCGCCACGGTCAGGAACGAGTAGCCCGAGGTGCCGGGGTTGGCCGCCTGGAACCACGCGTAGCTCGCCTGCGCGACGGTGACGGGCAGCTGCGACCCGCCGAGGTCGTAGTCCATTGCCGCGGCGGGCAATCCGGCCTTGGCGAAGGCTTCGAGGGCCGTGGCGACCTCGGGGATGATGGTGACGCGTTCGCCGTCGAAGGTCGGCTCGTTCGCGTCGTTCAGCTTGTTGTGCGGCGCAAAGTATTTGGTGGCCAGCTGCTCGCTGAGCTCGAGGACGGCATCGAAGGTCTCGCGCGAATGATCTGCGTAGCGCGCACGTTTGGTCAGCTCCTCGACGTTGAGCCACTCGTAGAGCAGGAAGTCGAGATCGCGCCGGGAAAGCAGCGTGGAGCGCATCAGCCGTCCTTTCGAGACATGTGCCAACCACTGTATCTTACGTCGGCGTGGCGTCAGCAGCCACTCCCCGCGCATGAATCAAGGTAGTGCACGGGAAGTGGCTGCGCGGCGGAGTCGGGTCAGCTGGTGACGCGATCGATCTGCTCGGCTTGAACACCCCAGCCGGACACCAGCTTTCGGACCTGTTCCGGGTCCGACGACAGGGGCGCGGGGGTGTCGATCGGCGTGCGGTCGAAGCGCGGCGCCGGTGCGGGCTGTAGTACGCCGTTGACCTCGATGAAGGCGTTGCGGGCCTGGTTGTGCGGGTGTTCGTGGGCCTCCCACGGGCTCAGCACCGGGGCGACGCAGGCGTCGGAGCCGGCGAAGACCTCGGCCCATTCGTCGCGGGTGCGCTCCTTGAACTTCGCGCCGAGCACCTCTTTGAGCTGCGGCCAGCCGTTCTTGTCCAGCTGGAACGGCAGGTCGGGGTCGTCGATGCCGAGGATGGCGAGCATCTGGTTGTAGAAGGGGATCTCTACGCAGCCGACCGCCATGTACTGGCCGTCGGCGCATTCGTAGGTGTCGTAGAAGGGCGCGCCGCCGTCGAGCATGTTCTCGCCGCGGGGGAAGTTCCACAGGCCGAGGTGGTGCAGGCCGTGCATGGACGCGGTGAACAGGGCGGAGCCGTCGACCATGGCCGCGTCGACGACCTGGCCTTTGCCGGAACGTTCGCGTTCGTAGAGTGCGCCGAGTACGCCGAGTGCCAGCAGCAGGCCACCGCCCGCGAAGTCGCCGAGCATGTTCGCGGGCGGCACCGGCGGTTCCCCGGCGCGGCCGACGAGCCCGAGGGCGCCGGAGATCGCGATGTAGTCGATGTCGTGGCCCGCGGTGTGCGCGAGCGGGCCCTCCTGGCCCCAGCCGGTCATCCGGCCGTAGATCAGGCGCGGGTTGCGGGCGGCCAGGTCGGCGGGGCCGAAGCCGAGGCGTTCGGCGACACCGGGCCGGAACCCCTCGATGAGCACGTCCGCGTGATCGGTGAGCCCGAGTAGGGTTTCGCGATCGGTGGGTTGCTTGAGATCCAGTGTGATGCAGTGCTTTCCACGGTCCAGCGGACCCTCCGGCGAGACGATGCCCGCGCCGGGTGCGCCGCCGCGGTCCACGCGCAGCACCTCCGCGCCGAGGTCGGCCAGGATCATCGCGCCGAACGGGCCGGGCGCGAGACTGGCGATCTCGATGACTTTCACTCCGTGCAGTGGTCCCATGTCTCCGCTCTCTGTCGTCCTCGACGAGGGCATGCGGCCACGGCCGAACCCCGCCCGTCCGGATCGGTGCCCCGAGGTTAAGCCCGCTCGGGGCGGGTCGCCAATGACCGTCCCGCTCGATAGGACATGACCGTAGCGCTCAGTCTTCGGTCCACTCGCTCACGACTCCGCCTCGCTAACGCTCAGCTCCGTCGTGCGCGTGGGCGCACTGTGCCTTCGGTTCGCTCGCTGACGCTCGCTCACGAGTCGACCGCTGCGTCCGTGTCCAGCAGGTGGTGCGTGTGTGCGGCGGCGGCCGCTTCGGTGCGGGTGGCGGCGCCGAGTTTGGTGAGGATCCGGGAGACGTGGACGCCCGCGGTGTTGCCGCTGATGAAGAGTTCGGCGGCGATCTGACGGTTGCTCAAACCCTTTGCGACGAGGCGTAAGACGTCGAGCTCTCGCGGGGTGAGACCGAATGTGGTGGGGCGTGCGGTATTCGGCTCGGGTGGCCGGCCGGGTGGACGGCGACCATGTGCTCGGCGTGCACGTGAACGCGCTGGTCACCTTCCCGACCGGTGATCCAGCCGATATGGCCGCGCTGACCGACGCGGAGCGGGAGCGGCTGGGCCGGATGCAGAAGTTCCAGGACGACGGCTCGGCCTACATGAAACTGAAGGGTTCCCGGCCGAACACCCTTGCGCAGCTGGTGGCCGATTCCCCGGCCGGGCAGCTCGGCTGGATCGTGGAGAAGTACAAGGAGTGGGTCGACCAGGTGCACGACCTGCCCGAGCAGGCGATCGACAAGGACCGGATGCTGGCCAACATCAGCGTCTACTGGTTCACCGATACCGCGCGCAGCGTGGCGAACTTCTACTACGAGCGGTTCCATGACGCTGCCATGTTCGCGCCGAAGCCGAAGGGCACCGTGCCGACCGGGGTCGCGGTCTTCAAGGACGGCGACTACGCCATCCGCCGGTTCGCCGAGAAGGTACACAACATCACGCACTGGTCGGAGTTCTACTCCGGCGGCCACTTCCCGGCCCTCGAAGTGCCGGAGTTGCTCGTCGGTGATATGCGTGAGTTCTTCCGCACGCTGACCTGATCACCCGCCCCGAACCCGACCGAAGGCCCCCTTCAGCCTGCCCAGCAGACTGAAAGGCGCCTTCGGTCGTTTGCGTTCGGCGGGTGGACTGCTGACCGAAGGTGGCATTCGGCCTGTCTGGTGGGCTGAAGGGCGCCTTCGGTCGGTCTAGTCGAGGCCGGACAGGCGGGCGAGGATGGTTGCCGCCATCGCCGCCGGGTCGCCGTCGTCGGGACGCAGGACGAGCTCGGCTTCGGTGGGGGACTCGTACGGGTCGTCGATGCCGGTGAAGCCGCGGATCTCGCCTGCACGGGCCTTGGCGTACATGCCTTTCGGGTCGCGGGATTCGCAGATGTCCAGTGGCGTGTCGACGAAGACCTCCACGAAGGGGATGCCTGCTTCGAGGTGTGCGGCGCGGACTCGGTCGCGGTCGGCGCGGTACGGGCTGATCAGCGAAACCACCGCCACCACACCGGCTTCGGCGAACAGGCGGGCGACCTCGCCGACACGGCGGACGTTCTCGACACGATCGGCGGCGCTGAAGCCGAGGTCGGCGTTCAGTCCGTGCCGCAGGTTGTCGCCGTCGAGCAGGAAGGCGGGACGGCCCGCCGCGACCAAGCGCCGTTCGAGTTCCACTGCGACGGTGGACTTTCCGGAGCCGGACAGCCCGGTCAGCCAGACAGTGAGACCACGGGTCGCGCGCTCGTCCCGGCCGACCGCGGTGGAATGCCAGACCACGCGTGACGACGGAAGGCTCGGGCCGGTGATCATGCCCGCGCCGACGGTGTTGTGGGTGGTGTCGTCGACCAGGATGAAGCTGCCGGTGAACCGATTCCGGCGATACGGATCGAACAGCAGCGGCTGGCGGGTGCGCAGCTGGACGCGACCTATTTCGTTGAGCGACAACGATTCCGCGTTCTCGTCGCGATGCAGGGTGTTGACGTCGAGTCGGTAGTCCAGTGTCCGCACCTCGACGGTGGCGGTCCGGGTGGTGTGCCGAATGGTGTAGGTCGAGCCGGGGGTGAGCTGTGCCTCGTCCGCGAACCAGCAGACCATCGCGTCGAGATCGCGTCCCGCGGTGGGGCGGTTGTTCGGGCGGCAGATCATGTCGCCGCGGGACACGTCGAGGTGGTCGGCCAGCTGCATCGTCACCGCCTGTGGCGGAAACGCTTCCGTGACCGCCTTGCCGCCCGGACCCCAGATCGCCTCGACTGTCGTGGTGAATCCCGAAGGCAGCACCGCCACCTCGTCGCCGGGCTTGAACACCCCGCCGACCACGGTGCCCGCGTAACCACGGAAATCCTGTGCGTGGCTGCGGGTTACGTACTGCACCGGGAACCGCGCGTCGATCAGGTTGCGGTCGGAGGCGATGTGCACCTCTTCGAGATGGTGCAGCAGGGGAGTGCCCTCGTACCAGGGCATGCTGGCGCCGCGGTGCACGATGTTCTCGCCGTCGAGCGCGGACATCGGCACGAAGGTCAGGTCGAAGATGTCGAGTTTCGAGGCGAATTGCGCGAATTCGGTGCGGATCTCCTCGAACCGGGCCTGCGACCAGTCGACCAGGTCCATCTTGTTCACGCACAGCACCAGGTGCGGGATGCCGAGCAGGCTGGCGAGGAACGCGTGCCTGCGGGTCTGCTCCACCACGCCCTTGCGGGCATCGACCAGGATCAGCGCGAGGTCGGCGGTGGACGCGCCGGTCACCATGTTCCTGGTGTACTGGATGTGCCCGGGGGTGTCGGCGATGATGAATTTCCGTCGGGGCGTGGCGAAATAGCGGTGCGCCACGTCGATGGTGATGCCCTGTTCGCGTTCGGCGCGCAGTCCGTCGGTGAGCAGGGCCAGGTTCGGGTAGTCGTCGCCGCGGTCGCGGCTGGTCCGCTCCACGGCGGCGAGCTGGTCGGTGAAGATCGTCTTGGAATCGAAGAGCAGGCGGCCGATGAGGGTCGATTTGCCGTCGTCGACGCTGCCCGCGGTGGCGAGACGCAGCAGTGTTGCGGTCATCAGAAGTAGCCCTCTCGTTTGCGATCTTCCATGCCCGCCTCGGAGATTCGATCATCGGCGCGGGTGGCACCACGCTCGGTGACCCGGGCCGCGGCAACTTCGGTGACTACCTCGGCGGGGGTGGCCGCAGTCGATTCCACGCAGCCGGTGCAGGTGGCGTCGCCGACCGTGCGGAAGCGCACCGTCGTCTCGTGCGGTTCCTCGCCGTCGAGGAGTTCCAGAAAGCGGGTGTGCGCCAACAACATTCCGTCGCGCTGCACCACCGGGCGGCGGTGCGCATAGTAGAGCGGCGGCAGGTCGATGCCCTCGGCGGCGATGTAGGTCCAGATGTCGAGCTCGGTCCAGTTCGACAGCGGGAACACCCGAATGTGTTCGCCCGCACGGTGTCTGCCGTTGTAGAGGTTCCACAGCTCCGGTCGCTGGCTGCGCGGATCCCACTGGCCGTACTGGTCACGGAAGCTGAAGACGCGCTCCTTGGCGCGCGCCTTCTCCTCGTCGCGCCGCGCGCCACCGAAGACCGCGTCGTAGCCGCCCTCTTGGATCGAGCGCAGCAGCGTGGTGGTCTGCAACCGGTTGCGCGAGGTGCGCGGTCCGGTCTCCTCGACGACGCGGCCCGCGTCGATGTCGTCCTGCACGCTGCCGACCACCAGTCGCAGCCCGAACCGCGCGACCGTTTCGTCGCGGAAGGCGATCACCTCGTCGAAGTTGTGTCCGGTGTCGATGTGCAGCACCGGAAACGGCAGCGGCGCGGGCCAGAAGGCCTTGGCCGCCAGGTGCAGCATCACCACCGAGTCCTTGCCGCCGGAGAACAGCAACACCGGACGTTCGAATGTCGCCGCTACTTCACGGAATATATGTGCCGACTCGGCCTCGAGCGCGTCCAGATGAGGCAGCTCGTAGGTGCTCGCCGTCGACTTCGCGTACTGGCTCACACCGCAAAACTAGAACACGTTTCGATCATTGGCAACAGCTCGCGGCATTCCGGCGAGGGCGGGATTCAGTCCAGGATGACGGGTGCGCGCCGGGGCCGTGTGGGTTTCGTTCCGATCAGCTCGGTCGACGGCCGCCCGAAGCGGTGGTCACGGCATCGGCCGCGGCAACCAGAGCCGTTCCGCGCCGGTCGATTTCGGCGCCGGTGATCGAGGTGCCGACGTACATGGTCAACACCATGTTCTGCCTGCCGTCACCGCCGTAGGTCGGCGCGGCGAGCAGGCTGACCGGGTGTTCCTTGCGTGGCCGCAGATCCGCGCCGACGTAGACGCGTTCGCCGAGGCTGGTGACCAGCTCGCCGACCAGTTCGCGCAGCTCATCGGGCAGTTCGCGGGCCGCGAATCCGGCCAGCATCGAGTACAGCCTGCCGCCCGCGGCGGTCAGGCTCTCCACCAGATACCCGCGTGCACGGCATTCCACGACGATCTGCCGCAATCGCGCCTCGTCCTGCTGCAACGGCACCGTGGCGGGTTTCGTCAGCCAGGCGTTGAACGCCGCGTCGGTATCCCACAGCACGTACATCAGGCCGACCGGCGGCGCGAAGTGGTAGGCCGCGCCGACCTTCACCAGCCCGGGCCCGGTGCTCTCCAGGACCATGATCTGCTCGCCGACCACGGCCGACGCGGTGCAGGTGGTGCGGTATTGCGCGGTGAGTTTCTCCAGCTCGGTGCGGGCGAGCGCGGAAATCGCGAAGCTGTCCTGGGCCACTCGGCCCGCGGCGATCAGTGCGGGTCCGAGCCCGTAGGTGAGCGTATCGGCGTCACGTACCAGGTAGCCGCCCGCTGTGAGCTCGGTCAGGATGCCCAAACAGGTCGGTTTCGCCAGGTCGAGCGCCCGTGCGAGCTCGGACAGGCCGAAGCGCTTGCCGCACTGTTCGACGAGGAAATCCAACACCTGCACCACCCGCACCGTGGGTGCGGATCTACGGCTGACCATTGACCACTCCTAGAACACGTTCTAATCTTGCCTCAGACGAAATGTACCAGAGTGGTACGTATTTGGAACACCGCGATTCAATGGAGACCTTTTGCTGACACAGCCGTTCGCGGAAGCCATCGCCGCCGCCGAGCAGATCATCACCGAGGCCGCGCACATCCGCACCGAACAGGACCTCGTCGAGGGCTACGACTACTTGGCGGGCAGCATTCGCGCGGCCTTACAGATGGCGTGGGCCTACGAGCGGGACTTCCCGTTCTTCGTCCAGTCGACCGGGCCGTACACGAAGATGGGCCTGGACAACCCGGACACCCTCTACTTCCACTCCTACCTGCGACCGGACGCGGAATACGTGGTCACCGGAAAGCGCGGCACCACACGGGATCTGAGCTTCCAGGTGCTGAACGGCAACTACTCGCCGGTCGATGTGCCGGACAGTCTCACCGCCTTCGACGACCGTTCCTTGGCGGTCGGGCCGGACGGTTCGTTCGAACTGCGCCTCGGCCCGGGCGAAGCGCGACCGGGCTATGTGCACCTCGCCGCCGACTCGGCCATGCTGGTGGTCCGCGAGGTCTACAGCGACTGGGCCGCCGAAAAGCCGGGCACGATCCGGATCGCGCGGGTCGACGGCATGGGCGACGCACCGCTGCCGCTGACGAAGGACGTGCTGACCAAGCGGTACGGCGTCGCGGGCAAGATGCTGATCTCGCGACTGAAGACCTTCCTGGCCTTCCCCGAGTGGTTCTATCTGAACCTGCCGGTGAACACGATGACCGAACCCCGTTCCACGCCGGGCGGTCTCACCACGCAGTTCTCCTCGGCGGGCCACTACGAGCTGACCGACGATCAGGCGATGATCATCACGGTGCCGAAATCCGATGCGCCGTACCAGGGTTTCCAGCTCGGCAGCATGTGGTACCTGTCGCTGGACTACATCAACCACCAGACCAGCCTCACCGCCGACCAGGCGCACGTGGACCCCGACGGCATGATCCGCCTGGTGGTCAGCGAGCGAAATCCGGGTCTGGCCAACTGGATCGAACGCACCGGGCACGATCGCGGGTACTTACAGTTCCGCTGGCAGCGGCTCGCTCGGGACATGAAGCCCGAGGACGGCCCGACCGTCGAGGTGGTGCCGGTCGACGAACTGGCCCAGCGACTTCCGTTCCACGACCAGGCGAGCGTCACGCCGGAACAATGGCGCGCACGAATCGCGGTACGGCAGGCTGCCGTCGCGGAAAGGATGCTCGGCTGATGTTGTTGCAGGACAAGGTTGTTGTGGTCTCCGGGGTCGGCCCCGGACTCGGTCGCGCCATCGCGGTGCAGAGCGCCAAAGCGGGGGCCGATGTCGTACTGGCCTCGCGCACCGAATCGCGGCTCACCGAGGTGGCCAAGGAAATCACCGAGCTCGGCCGGCGCGCGGTGGTGGTGCCGACCGACATCAACGACGAGGCCGCCGCCGTCAATCTGGTCGAGGCCGCGCAGAGTGCGTTCGGCCGGGTCGACACCCTGGTGAACAACGCGTTCGCGATTCCGCCGATCACCGATCTCGCCGACGTCGACCTGGATCAGGTGCGGGCCGGGTTCGAGACCAATGTGCTTGCGGCGCTGCGGTTGACCCGCCTGTTCATCCCCGCGCTCGACGAGTCCAACGGCTCGGTCGTGATGATCAACTCGGCGGTGTTGCGGCACTCGCGGCGCACCTTCGGCCCCTACAAGATGGCCAAGGCCAGCCTGCTCGCGCTGGCACAGAGCCTGGCCACCGAGCTCGGGCCGCGTGGCATCCGGGTGAATACCATTGCCCCCGGCTACATCTGGGCCGACAACCTGAAGTGGTACTTCAACTACCTCGCCGAACAGCGCGGCATCACCGCCGACGAGGTCTATGCCGAGACGGCGAAGACCATCGATCTGCGCAAGCTGCCCGAACCAGACGAGATCGCCGACGCGGTCGTGTTCTTCGCCTCGTCGATGGCGCGCGCGATCACCGGCGCGTGCCTGGATGTCAACGGCGGCGAATACCACCACTGATCGGGTGCGACTGTCTCGCACCACTACTGAGGAGATGAACGTTGATCGGTAGGGACGATGTCGGGACCATCGATGATCTGCACGCGTCGGCGACCAAGGTCGTCGGGCTGACCGATTTCGGTGCCGACGACTACCGCACCGGGCTCGAGGTGCTGCTCGAGTCCTACGCCAAGGACGCGGAGCTGACGCCGTTCGGCAACAAGGTGAATCGCGCGTTCCTGCGCGGGGCGCTGATCGCCAGGCTGCTCAGCGAGTCGGCGTGGCAACGCTTTCCGGAGTACGCCGAGGTGGCGATCGAACGGCCGATCTTCGTGACCGGGCTGCCGCGGTCGGGGACGACGGCGGTGCATCGGCTGCTCAATGCGGATCCGGCGCACCAGGGTTTGGAGATGTGGCTCACCGAGATGCCGCAGCCGCGGCCGCCGCGGGAGACCTGGGCGAGCAATCCGGTGTATCAGCGGATCGAGGCCGCGTTCGAGAAGCACCACGTGGAGCATCCCGAATTCATGGGCGTGCACCACATCTCCGCCGACCAGGTGGAAGAGTGCTGGCAGTTGCTTCGGCAGTCGGCCATGTCGGTGTCCTACGAGTGCCTGGGGTATCTGCCGAGTTACTCGGAGTGGCTGCGGGAGCAGGACTGGACCGCGGCCTATCGCAGGCATCGGCGCAACCTGCAACTGATCGGGATGCCCGACGCCGGACGGCGATGGGTGTTGAAGAATCCCAGCCACTTGTTTGCACTCGACGCCATTTTCGAGGTGTATCCGGACGCGCTCGTCATCCAGATGCATCGGGATCCGCGAACGATCATCGCGTCGGTGTGCAGTCTCAACGAGCAGGCGTCGGCCGGATGGTCCGACAAGTTCCGTGGACCTGTGGTCGGTGCCGCCCAGCTCGATCTGTGGGCACGTGGCGCGGATAGATTCCTGGCGGATCGCAAGCGTCACAATGCCGCCCAGTTCTGCGACGTCGACTATGACGACTTCGTTGCCGATCCGATCGGCACCGTCGAATCGATCTACCGGCACTTCGATCTGCCGCTGACCGAGACGGCTTCGTCGGCGATGACCTCGCTGCACGCGGAAAGCACCTCCGGCGCAGCACGTCCCGTGCACCGCTACACCCTCGCCGACTTCGGACTCACCGCCGATCAAGTCGACGAACGGTTCGGCGCATATCGGGAGGCGCACTTCCCGGGGCGGTGATCGGCGGCGTGGAACACTGCCGCGCATGGCAATTCGCGCATGCATGCACTGTGTGCAGTAATCGGGCCCACGGGCCGGCTTCGGCCGCTCCGAGGGCCCAATCCTGTAATGCCCTGAACAGCAGGACATCTCATGCATGAATGCAGTGTGTGCCAATCCGCGCCGAACCGCGGTCCACCGCAACCGCAAGCCGCCGTAGTCGACGCGCCGCATCGTGGGCGCGCACGGCTTTGCCAGCCGCGCATGTTCCATGCGGCCGCGCACGAAATCGCTGGCTGAATCGTGCGCGGCCGGCGAAACCGTGCGCGGCACGGGTCGAGTTACGGCTGGCCGGGCTTGAGGGTGATGAAGAGGCCGTGGGCTTCGGCGCAGAGGCGGTCGCCGTCGTGCAGGGTGGCGCGGACGTAGACCTTGCGCCCCTCCTGGCGTTCGGCCCAGGCGCGGACCTTCAGTTCGGTGCGCAGCGGGGTGATGGAGCGGTAGTCGACGGTGAGCGACGCGGTTCGGGTCACCTCGCCCGCGTATACCGCCGCGGCCATGCCGAGCAGGTCGTCGAAGGCGATCGCGATGTGGCCGCCGTGCGCGGCGTTGTTGCCGCCGAGGTGGAAGGTGCGGAAGGTGATGCGGGCGTCGACACCGTCGCGGCCGACATGATCGAAGACGAACGGCGGCAGCGTGATGTTGCCCCGGCCGGGCAGGTCGTGCCTGGTCCAGTTCGGCGTGGACCACTCGTCGACCTGCGCGGCATCGAGCTTGTCGTTCAGCTGCTTGAGCAGGCCGATCGTCTCCACGGCCAGCTCGTCGGACGGGGAGGCGAGCCGCACGCGGTCCATCAGGCCGCGCACCTGCTCGATGAACTCGCCGTAGTGCGGTCCGCCGCGGGTGATGTCGACGTTCTGCTCGTGTGCGTTGATCAGCTCGCTCATCGGCCGGAACGCGCCCTCGTGGTGCTCCTCGTTCGGCAGCGAGTCACCGGCCTGTTGTTCGTTCATGCAGAACACGTTATAGGTTGCCCGCCGAATGCCCACTTCAAGGGACGACTTGGTGGGTCGGCTGGTGTGATCCGAATCGTCCGATGTGCCCTAGGCTGGTTCGCGATCATCAATCAGGGTTACTCAGGGGGAACCAGACGGTTGGCGGCACGAGCTCGATAGCCGCCGACCACTGCGCGCAATGACGGGTCCGGCGGCGAAAGGCTTTGGGTAGATGGGTATTACGGCAGTTGTCTTCGACATGGACGGTGTACTGATCGACTCCGAGCCGGTATGGGAACAGGTGCGCCGGGACTACGTCGCCGAGCGCGGCGGGCAGTGGCTACCCGATGCCCAGCAACGGTTGATGGGCATGAGCACCCGGGAATGGTCGGAATACCTGAGCACGGACCTGGGCGTCGACGCACCGCCGGAAACGGTAGCGCGCGACGTGATCGACCGAATGGCCGCCCACTACGACCGCGAGGTCCCGCTGCTGCCCGGCGCCATCGACGCGGTGCAGCGGATGAGCGAGAAATGGCCCCTCGGTGTGGCCAGTTCCTCGCCCCGCGCCCTGATCGACGTCGTCCTCGGCCGCACCGGCCTGATCGAGTTCTTCAACGTCACCTTCTCCACCGAAGAGGTGGACCGCGGCAAACCCGCCCCCGACGTCTACGTCGCCGTAGCCGCCTTCCTCCGCCAACGCCCCACCGACTGTGCCGCAGTAGAAGATTCGAGCAACGGCATGCGCTCCGCCCACGCCGCAGGCATGCGCGTAATCGCCGCCCCCCGCCCCGAATACCCACCAGCCCCCGATGCCCTGGCCCTCGCCACCCACGTAATCACCGACTTGGCCGAACTGACCCCCACCCTCGTCACGGAACCCGACTAACTCACCACCTGTCCGGTGGGCCCCGCCGGGCCGACCCTCGCACCGAACGGGACATGGTGGCGCCGATTCGCGAGTGGCGCCGCCGTCATGTCCCGTTGGCCGAACCACCGAGCTGACTGGCGCGTCGAACGGGACATGGTGGCGCGGGAGTGCGAGTGAGCCGCCGTCTACGTCCCGTTCGGTGATTCGTCGGGTCGGTAGGAGGTGAGGAGGGTGCGGGCGGCTGCTGGGATGTCGGTGTCGAGCCAGTCGGGGAGGGTGGGGGCGTGGGCGTGGTGGCGGAGGGCGGCGTAGGGGAGGTCTACGACGGCTCGGTTGATGGCGTCGATTTCGCGGTCGCCTGCGCGGCCGAAGAGGGCGGTGGCGATGCGGCGGAGGTGGTCGAACAAGGGGGCGTTCATGGTGGCGAGGCGGGCGCGGAAGTCTTCGTCGGGGCCGCCGTCAAGCAGGTCGCTGACGCGCAGGCTGAGCAGAAGCCTTGCGTCGTCAGGTAATTCGCGACCGAAGGTGAGGGCGGCGCGGACCATGTCGACGCCCGCCTCGACCGGATCGGGGTGGGCGGCCGCAGCAAGAACGCCGCGCTGAAATCGTTCGAGTGCGCGCAGCCAGGCGGCGGTGAGCACGCCGTTGCGGTTGCCGAAGCGGTGGTACAGCGTGCCGACCGGAGCGCCGCTGGCCTCGGCGATCGCTGCGACACTGGCCGCGCGAGGTCCGTCGGCGAGCACCAAAGCGCGTGTTGCGTCGAGGATCACGTCGGTGTCGTGCTTGCGGGGAGGCGCCATGTACTAGTACGTTCCTTCTATATGGAGCGTTTGTCTTATATCGATGAGCATGCCAGATCCATCGACGCGAATCGCGATCGGGCCTGGAAAGCACTGCTGAAAGTCGTCTGCAAGGACCCGTCGGATCCGTCCACCGTGCCGGCCGGTTTCGTGCTCGAGTCCGCGGAGGTACCCGCCCGGCTGGCAATGAAAGGGCGGCACTGGTTTTCGGAGTATGCCCTGGTCTTCGAACTCGACGACGAATGCGCGAACCGGACCCGCATTCACGCGAAATCCTGGGCGAACTTCCCTGGCCTACACGGCAAGATCTACCGCGCGCTCGTTATCGGCAGCGGCGGCCACCAGGTCGTGGTGCGCCGGATGCTCCGGAAGATCGCGGCCGCGGCATGATCGGGCTGGTCTGGGGCGCAACTGAAGCCGAGTGCGCCGATCCGCTGCCGTGTGACGCGCTGCAACCCGTTGGGCTGCAAGCGGATCGAGCCATAAGCATCGACGCCCCGTACGGCCTGGTCTATGCCTGGCTCTGCCAATTGCGGGTGGCACCATACAGTTACGACCTCCTCGACCGCTGGGGTCGACCCAGTCCGCGGCATCGCGACCCGAAGCTCGCCGAACTCGAAGTGGGGCAACGCTTCATGGGGCAGTTCGACCTGGCGTCCTTTGCGCTGAGTCAGCACATCACCCTGGTCACCGGGAAGATCGCAGTCACCTACGCGGTGCGGCCGGAAGGGGCAGGTACGCGGTTGGTCGCCAGGGTGCGAATGGGCGGCCCATGGATAGTCGGCCGTCTGCTGGCCGTCGGCGACCTTGTCATGATGCGCAAGCAACTGCTGAACTTGAAGGAGCTGGCCGAAATCGAGGATCATGCCGAGCCGCGAGCTCGGCTGCGGCAGTAGTTCGAGCGCGGACGCCGCTGCACCGCACTCCAGCCCGCGATTCGCACTGCCGATCGAGCATCGAGCATGATCACCACATGGCAAACGATGTACAGCTCGGCGATGTCCGGACTTGGTATGACGAAACGGGCGACGGCGAGCCGGTATTGCTGCTGCACGGTGGATTCGTGGACTCGCGATCGTTCGAACCCGCCGTCGCCGGCCTGGCCGAGCAGTTCCGCGTCTTCCGGATGGATCGCCGCGGCCACGGCCGCACCCCCGATGTCGAGGGTCCGCTCTCCTATGACCTGATGGCACAGGACACCATCGCCTTCCTCGACACGGTGGTCGGCGGCGCCGCGCACCTCGTCGGTTACAGCGACGGCGCGATCGTCGCGCTGCTGGTCGCCATCCGCCGTCCGGATCTGGTCCGCAAGCTCGTCTCGATCAGCGGCAACTTCCACTACGACGGCGTGCTGCCAGGTGTGCTCGACGGTTTCGCACACGAGGAACCGATGCAGCGCTTGGCCTCTCGTTATGGCGAGGTGTCGCCGGACGGCGAGGAGCACTTCCGGGTCATCGCCGACAAGATCCTCCAGATGTCGCGGAACGAGCCGACCATGACCGTCGCGGAGCTCGGTGGCATCACCAGCCGGACCCTCGTCATCGCCGCCGACGACGACGCGATGAGCCTGGAACACACGATCGCCCTCTACCGCGCGATCCCCGATTCGGAGCTCGCCATCATCCCCGGCACGTCACATCTGCTGGTCGTCGAGAAGCCCGCCGAGGTCTACCGCCTCGTCGGCATCTTCCTCAGCACCGATGCGACGCAAACCTGGCAGCCGATCCGCCGTGCCTGAGTATCCGGCTGCCGAATCGAACGTTTCCACTCGGTAGCAGATTCCGGGTCGCGCTTGCGCGCGCAAGACATTTCGGCAAACTATGTGCTAACGGTGTGACTGTTGGACATCTGACCGGTCATGCTGAACGGCATGGACTTCATGAAACCAGCTGAACAACTGTTAGCGCAGGTTGCGGCCCGGTTCGGCTCCGCAGAGGCATTCCTCGACAAGTTGGCGGACGTGCGCGCCCAGGCTATGGACGACACGGTGGAGATGCCGCGTGTCGTCGGCGGGTTGCCCACGATTTACTGAAACTGGTTAAGTTCCGCTATATCGAACTTCCATAACTCGAACCCCTCAGGCACGTTGTCGCTCACCGAAATCCGGTCCCGCGCCCACGCGCCCGCCAACGCGTGCAGCTCGGTGCCCTCCTCGGCGGTGAGTATCGGCAGCGGATGGATGCGCCGCCGCCGCGCGTTCTCCCGCGCGGCGGCCTTGTCCACGTACCCGCACTGATCGTGATTGACGATGTACCGCCCGGTGCATCCGTGTTCCGGCGCAACCAGCGGCGCGACGGAAGCCGCGACCTCGTACAGGTTCTCCCGGCCGAACTCCCGCCGCGCCCACACCACACGGGCCGGCACAGACAGCAGACGTTCGACACCCTGAACGCCGTGGTTACCGATCCACGCATGTTCCTCGAGCTGCGCGCCGGGCTCCACGTATCCGATCAGCCGATGGTCGTCGTCCAGGAGCACTGCTCGATAGAACTGCCGCACGTGGCCGGATTCCTTTCGGAGGTAAGCGATTTCGTAGCATGCTCACACGCGATTGCGGTCCGGCGATTACCACGGCGTTACAACCGAACTAGCGGGCTCGACCGTCTGTCACTGCGCGGTCGAGAGAGAGCGCGTGTATCAGCATCATTTGACATCCTCCCCGGCCAAAAGGCCGGGGATTCCTACCAGCGTCGAACGGCGCTCTCGGCGGGTTCTTGCTTCAATGCGCGGTGCCGGAACAAGTTCCGGTCTTACCTGCGCTCCACAAGCGTTTCGTCTCTCCGCCTGCCCGGCGGCGAGTATGTTTCGTGCCGCGTTCACATCCCGGTCGTGGACCGCGCCACACCGGCACGTCCACGACCGCACCGACAATGGTTTCTTCCCGTCGATCACCCCGCAGTCCGAGCGCAGTTGCGACGACGGGAAGAACCTGTCGACCTTGGCGAAGTACCGCCCGTACCGGGCAGCCTTCTCCGCCAGCATGCGAGTGAACATCGCCCATCCGGCGTCGTGTACAGATTTCGCCAGGCGGGTCCGCGCGAGCCCTTTCGCACACAGATCCTCGACGTACACCGCTTGGTGGGCGCCGAGTCGCTGGCCGGAATCCAATGGGGCGCAAGCTATGACGGCAATCGACTGTATGTGGCCACCTATGGGGCGAATCCGGGTACACTGTTCGCGCTGGACCCCGGCGACGGTCGCATCCTGTGGCGCACACCCAATCCGGCCAATGGCTGCCTGCTCGATCTGCCGCCCGTGCCGATGGACCCGCTGCGCCAGGAGTCCATGCCCAATGCGGTCTCCTCGTCGCCCGGACTGGTCTATGAGGGCAGCCTGGACGGGAAGATGCGGGTCTTCGCCGCCGACACCGGGGCCATCCTCTGGGAGTACGACACGCACCGGCCGTACTTCACCGTTAACGGGGTGCCAGGTATCGGCGGCGGTCTCAATGGCAACGGTGCGGTCGTCGCGAACGGCATGCTGTACACGAATTCTGGTTACGCGCATCCGATTACCACCGGCATGCCGGGAAATGTGTTGCTGGCCTTCGGCTTACCGTGATCACACCTCGAACTCTGCCCCGTCGATGAGCTCCACCACTCGCCGCCGGTCGAGCAGCTCGGTCACCTCCTCGGCGCGGACGTCGTACTCCTGGCCGTGCCGTTCCGTGATGCGGCCTACGGCCGATACATCGGCGCACGATCTCGGTGCGTGGCAATGGCTTCGGGAGCTCGGCGGCGGGCCGCGCTATTCACAGCAGATTGCCAGCAACAAGTTCCATTAGTTTGCTAAGCTAATGATGTCGAGCGCGTATCGCGCCGCCGAGTTTCTACCGGATCCCGTCAAGTTTTTGCTGGTCGTGGAGGTGGACCTGTTATGTCGATTGATTCTCGTGAAGAGCGGCTCGCACGCCGCATCGCTGATCTGCACGCCAATGACGCACAGTTCGTCGGCGCCCTGCCCGATGAGGCGGTCACGGCGGCGCTCGAGCAACCGGGGTTGCGACTGTCGCAGCTGGTGAGAACCGCACTGGCGGGTTACGCGGACCGGCCCGCGCTCGGGCAACGCGCCGTGCGGCTCGTCGAAGACCCGGCGACCGGGCGCGTCGCCACCGAACTGCTGCCCAGTTTCGACACCATCACGTATCGCGAGCTGTCGGAACGCATCGATGCCATCGCCGGTGCGTTCAAAGACCATGTGCGACCCGGTGATTGTGTCTGCATCCTCGGTTTCAGCAGCGTCGACTACACAACCATCGACCTGGCGTTGGTCCCGGTCGGTGCGGTGTCGGTTCCGTTGCAGACCAGCGCGCCGGTCACCCAGCTGCGCCCGATCGTCGAGGAGACCGAACCGCGGGTAATCGCTTCGAGCGTCGACTATCTCGCTGATGCCGTCGAGCTGGTGCTGGCCACCGCACCCGAGCGGCTGGTCGTGTTCGACTATCTGCCGCAGGTGGACGAGCAGCGGGCGGCGTTCGACGCGGCCCGTGCGCGGCTGACCGAGGCGGGCAGCCCGGCGGTGCTGGAAAGCCTGGCGGATCTGCTCGACCGTGGGAAAGCGCTGCCTGCAACGGATGTCGTGCCCGACGAGGCCGACCCGTTGTCGCTGTTGATCTACACCTCCGGCAGCACCGGCGCACCCAAGGGCGCCATGTACACCGAACGGCTGGTCGCCAACTTCTGGCGCAAGTCGACCAAAGCGGCCTGGGGACAAGAGGGTTCGGCGCCGTCGATCACGCTCAACTTCATGCCGATGAGCCACGTGATGGGTCGCGCCGTCCTGTACTGGACGCTCGGCACCGGCGGCACCGCGTATTTCGCGGCCAGGAGCGATCTTTCGACGTTGCTGGAAGATCTCGCGCTGGTGCGGCCGACCCAGCTGAACTTCGTGCCGCGGATCTGGGACATGCTGTTCCAGGAGTTCCACAGCGAGCTGGATCGGCGCTTCGTCGACGGCACCGATCGGGCGGCGCTGGAAGCTGAGGTGATGGCCGAGCAGCGCCAGTCACTGCTCGGCGGCCGGTTCGTTACGGCGCTGACCGGGTCCGCGCCGATCTCCCCGGAACTGCGGGCGTTCGTCGAAACCTTCCTCGACCTGCATCTGCTGGAGGGGTACGGATCGACCGAGTCCGGCGCCGTGTTCATCGACGGGCTCGTGCGGCGCCCGCCGATCACCGACTACAAGCTGGTCGACGTGCCCGATCTCGGCTATTTCCGCACCGACCGGCCGCATCCGCGCGGCGAGCTGCTGGTCAAGTCGGCCGGCATGTTCCCCGGTTACTACAAGCGGCCGGAGGTCACCGCGGCGGTGTTCGACGCGGACGGCTACTACCGGACCGGGGATGTCGTGGCCGAGATCGGTCCCGATGAGCTGGTCTACCTCGACCGTCGTAACAACGTGCAGAAGCTGTCGCAGGGCGAGTTCGTCACCGTCTCGACGTTGGAGGCGGCGTTCGACAGCAGCCCGCAGGTCCAGCAGATCTACATCTATGGCAACAGCGCACGCGCCTACCTGTTGGCGGTGGTCGTGCCGACCGCCGACACACTGGCCCGTACCGGCGGCGATATCGAGGCGCTGAAGTCGCTGATCAGTGACTCGCTGCAGCAGGTCGCGCGAGCGGCCGAACTACAGTCCTATGAGATCCCGCGCGGAATCATCATCGAGACAACACCTTTCACGCTGGAGAACGGTCTGCTCACCGGCATTCGCAAGCTGGCGCGGCCGAAACTCAAGGAACACTACGGCGAACGGCTGGAACAGCTCTACACCGAGTTGGCCGAAGGACAGGCCAGCGAGCTGAGTGCGCTGCGTCGCGGCGGGGCTGACCGGCCGGTGCTGGAGGCGGTCAGCCGGGCCGCCGGTGCGCTGCTCAGTGCCTCGGTCGCCGATCGACGACCGGACGCGCACTTCACCGACCTGGGTGGAGATTCGTTGTCCGCGTTGACCTTCGCCAATCTGCTGCACGAGATCTTCGACATCGATGTGCCGGTGGGCGTCATCGTCAGCCCGGCGACCGATCTGCAGGCCATCGCCGACTACATCGAGGCGGAGCGGACTTCCGGCGCGAAACGCCCCACCTTCGCGACGGTGCACGGCCGCGACGCCACCGAGGCGCACGCGCGAGATCTCACGCTGGACAAGTTCATCGACGCCGAGACACTCGCCGCCGCGCCCACGCTGCCACGGCCGAGCACCCAGGTGCGGACCGTCCTGTTGACCGGCGCGAGCGGTTTCCTCGGTCGCTACCTGACATTGGAATGGCTCGAACGACTGTCCCTGGTCGGCGGCAAGCTGATCTGCCTGGTGCGGGCCAAGGACGACGCCGCCGCACGCGCGCGATTGGACAAGACCTTCGACAGTGGTGACCCAGAGTTGTTGCGGCACTACCGAACTCTGGCCGCCGATCATCTGGAGGTGATCGCCGGTGACAAGGGCGAGCTGAACCTCGGCCTGGATCAGCAGACCTGGCAGCGGTTGGCCGACACCGTCGATGTGATCGTCGATCCTGCCGCGCTGGTCAATCACCTGCTGCCCTACAGCCAGCTGTTCGGCCCGAACGTGGTGGGCACCGCCGAGCTGATCCGCATCGCGCTCACCACGAAACTGAAGCCGTTCACCTATGTTTCGACCATCGGCGTCGGCGCGCAGATCGAACCGTCGTCGTTCACCGAGGCCGCCGACATCCGCGCCGCCAGCCCGGTGCGCACGGTCGACGACGGCTACGCCAACGGCTATTCGAACAGCAAGTGGGCGGGGGAGGTGCTGCTGCGGGCGGCCAACGAGCTGTGTGGTCTGCCGGTGGCGGTCTTCCGCTGCGACATGATTCTGGTGAGCGGCAAGTACTTCGGTCAGCTCAACCTGCCCGACATGTTCACCCGGATGATGCTGAGTCTGGTGGCCAGCGGCATCGCGCCCTTCTCGTTCTACGAGACCGACGCGGACGGCAATCGGCAGCGCGCGCACTACGACGGGCTGCCGGTCGATTTCATCGCCGAGGCGATCTCGACGCTCGGTGAGCAGGTGACGGACGGGTTCCAGACCTATCACGTGATGAACCCGTACGACGACGGCATCGGGCTGGACGAGTACGTGGACTGGCTGATCGACGCGGGCTACTCGATCCAGCGGATCGCCGAATACGACGGCTGGTTGCGGCGATTCGAGACCGCGCTGCGGGCGCTGCCGGAACAGCAGCGTCAGCATTCACTGCTGCCGCTGCTGCACAACTATCAGCGGCCCGAGCAGCCGATCCGCGGGTCGTTCGCGCCCACCGAGCGATTCCATGCGGCGGTGCAGGAGGCGAAAGTCGGCCAGGACAAGGACATTCCGCATGTCACGGCGCCGATCATCGTCAAGTACATCACCAATCTGCAGTTGCTCGGGCTGCTCTGAGGCTGCTCGACGTCCGGCACCACGCTCGGGAATCAGCGCGTGGTGCCGGAACAGCGTGCCTCAGGTCGGCCAAGCGGGGTTGGTGTGCGCGGCGCGGGCGGTCCAGCGGCCGTCGTAGCGGACCTCGACGGGGTGCGCGAAGGCGGCGGTGACGTTGTCGGTGGTCAGCGTCTCCCGGGCCGGGCCCGCCGCGACGGTTTCACCGTCGGCGATGAGCAGGGCGTGCGTGGTGGTGCTCGGGAGTTCCTCTAGGTGGTGGGTGACCAGTACCGACGCGACGTCCGGATGGGTGTCGCCGAGGGTGTCGATGGTTTCCAGGAGTTGTTCGCGCGCAGCCAGATCCAGGCCGGTGGAGGGTTCGTCGAACAGCAGCAGCCGCGGTTCGGCGATGAGAGCGCGGGCGATCAGCGTGCGGCCGCGCTCGCCCTGAGAGAGGGTGTTCCAGGTGTTGTCGGCTTTGCCGGTCAGGCCGACGGTGTCGATCATCGCGTCGGCGCGGACGAGCTGATCCGGCGGCGGCGTCCAGCGCATCGGCGTATCGATGGTCGCGGTGATCCCGGTCAGCACGACCTCGCGGATGGTCAGCGGATATTGCAGCGGATGCCGCGGATTGACGTGCCCGATGGAGTGGCGCAGGCGTTGCAGTTCGACGCGCCCGAGCTGCTCGCCGAGCACCCGGACCGTGCCCGTGGTGGGGAAGGTGACCGCGCCGCAGAAACCGAGCAGGGTGCTCTTGCCCGCGCCGTTCGGGCCGAGCAGCGCCCAGTGTTCGCCCGCGCGCACGGTCAGCGAGATGCCGTTGATGATCTTCTTGCCCTCGCGGCGGAACGTCACGTCCGTCAGTTCGAGCACCGGAGCTCCGGTCACGTGAATGCCTCCTTCAGTGTCGTCAGATGCGAGCGGCTCAATTCCGCTGCGGCCGTGGCATTTCGGGCGACGATCGCCTCGACGAGTAGCTCGTGCGCGGCATGGTCGGCGCGCTCGGAGGGCGCCGGGCGGATCGTCAGCATGTCGATCATCGCCAGCCGGAGCCGGGGGAGGAAGGTGTCGAACAGCTGGACGAGCACCTCGTTGTGCGCGGCGACCAGCACGGCGCGATGGAAGGCCATGTCCGCGTCGACGTGCTCGGCCACCGGCTCGCCGTGCGCTTCGCGCGCGAGCAGGGTGGACCGGAGGATGCGCAGGTCGGCGCGCGTGCGGCGGTGCGCGGCGAGCGCCGCCGCCTCTGCCTCGATGGCGATGCGGGCCTCGATCACCGAGGCGATGGTGGCGCGGCGCAGCACGACATCCCAGTCGTCCTTCGCATCCAGCGCCGTGACGAACACGCCCGCGCCCTGACGGCTGTCCAGCACGCCCTTGCCCGCCAGCTCACGGATGGCTTCGCGCAGCGTCGAGCGGCCGACGCCGAGCTGCGCGGCGAGCGTCGTCTCGCCGGGCAGCCGGTGCCCGAGCGGCCATTCGCCCGCCTTGATGCGCGTCATGATCAGCTCGGCCGCCTGGGCGGCCAGCGGATGACGCCGTACCTGCGAGACCATCGCAACCTCTCTACTTGTCTGAGGAGTTGTGTATAGTTTAGCCATCATGCGCGCCATGCTTCTCCTTAGCCGCCACGGCGGGGCCTGAACGACCGGCCCCCCGCCGTGGGGCTTTGTCGTGGCCGGTCACCTCTGTTTCGTGACTGCCAGAAAGCACAGCATGTCTTTCCCGACGATCAACACTCCCGCCGGCCAGATCCCCGCCAACGCGCCCGCCTGGAATCCGCAGCGGCACTCCCAGATGCCGTCACACCGTTACCGATCCGTCTACGACCGGGTGGAAGTCCCACTCACCGAGCGTGATTGGCCGAACGCGCGGATTACCGCGGCCCCACTGTGGGTACCGGTCGACCTGCGCGACGGCAACCAGGCACTCGCCGAACCGATGGATCCCGCACGCAAGCGGCGCTTCTTCGAACTGATGGTGGCCATGGGCTACAAGGAGATCGAGGTCGGTTACCCGTCCGCGTCGCAGACCGACTTCGACTTCGTCCGGCTGATCGCCGACACCGACCTCGCGCCCGACGACGTCGCGATCGTCGTATTCACCCCCGCCAGAAGAGATCTCATCGTACGCACCGTCGAATCGGTGCGCGGCCTGCGCAATGTCGTCATCCACATGTACGCCGCGACCGCACCCACCTGGCGAAACACGGTGCTGGGCAAGGACCATGCCGGGCTGCGCGAGCTGATCCTCGCCGGTGGCCGCGACGTCCTGGAATTCACCGCCGACCTGCCGAACGTGCGGTTCGAGTTCTCGCCCGAGGTGTTCAACCTGACCGAGCCCGACTACGTATTGGATCTGTGCGACCGGATGACAACGCTGTGGGACGCCACCCCGCAGCGCCCGGTGATCCTCAATCTGCCTGCCACAGTGGAGGTCGCGACGCCGAACGTCTACGCGGACCAGATCGAATACATGCACCGCAACCTGGCCCGCCGCGACAGCGTCATCCTGTCCGTACACCCGCACAACGACCGCGGCACCGGCATCGCGAGCGCCGAACTGGCCGTGCTTGCGGGCGCGCAACGCGTCGAGGGCTGCCTCTTCGGCAACGGCGAACGCACCGGCAACGTCGACATCGCCACCCTCGCACTGAATCTGCACGCGCAGGGCGTGGATCCGATGATCGACTTCGCCGATATCGACGAGATCCGCCGGACCGTCGAGTACTGCACCCGCATGCCGGTTCCCGAACGGCACCCGTACGTAGGCGATCTCGTGCATACCGCGTTCTCCGGCACGCACCAGGACGCCATCAACAAGGGCATGGCGGCGCATCGGGCCCGGGCCGCGCAGACGGGAATCCCGGAACGCCAACTGGATTGGCAG
Source organism: Nocardia sp. CA-128927 (assembly GCF_050955855.1). Classification (NCBI taxonomy): domain Bacteria; kingdom Bacillati; phylum Actinomycetota; class Actinomycetes; order Mycobacteriales; family Nocardiaceae; genus Nocardia; species Nocardia sp. CA-128927. The sequence goes on from NZ_CP192087.1 coordinate 4,950,765, forward strand.
GTGCCGTATCTGCCGATCGATCCGGCCGACATCGGACGCACCTACGACGCTGTCATCCGGGTCAATTCGCAGTCGGGCAAGGGCGGCATCGCGTATCTGCTGAAGACGGAGTTCGGCATCGACCTGCCCCGGCACCTGCAGATCGACTTCGCCAGGCATGTGCAGGCGCACACCGACAGCACCGGTCAGGAGATTACCGCCGGCGAACTGCGCGACCTGTTCGAGGCCGTCTATCCGACGATGCCGACGCACTGACACGCGCGGCATCTTCGGGCAAAACGCCCGGGGTCGCGGCCGTCCGTGCGAAGGTAATCGGCGTGGCGCGGTACGTGACAGGAAACCTCCCCGCCGAAGTGACCAGCTTCGTCGGGCGAGGCAGCGAAGTCGCCGCCGCCAGGAAACTGCTGTCCAGCACGCGGCTGCTCACCCTCACCGGGCCGGGCGGCGTCGGCAAGACCCGGCTGGCCAGGCGGGTGGGCCAGGCGGTGCGGCGGGCCTTTCCCGACGGTGTGTGGCTGGTCGAGGTGGCACACGTCAACGACGGGGAGCTGGTGGCGCTGAGCGTCGCGCAGGCGCTCGGGTTGCGCGACGACACCAGTGCGCCGCTGGCCGGTCTCACCGACTACCTCGGCGGCAAGCACCTGCTGCTCGTCCTCGACAACTGCGAGCACCTCATCGACGCCTGCGCCGAACTCGTCGACCGGCTGATCGCCCGCACGCCCGATATCCGGGTGCTGGCGACCAGCCGGGAGCCGCTCGGCGTCGTGGGGGAGCAGGTGCTGCCGGTCGCACCGCTGCCGGTGCCCGAAATCGACGAGGACTCCGGCGAAATCGACCCGACGGACAATGCTGCCCTGCGGCTGTTGATCGATCGCGCCACCGCCGCGAATCCCGAATTCCGGGTCACCGCGACCAATCTCGGGGCGCTGGCGGCGATCTGCCTTCGACTGGAAGGCATTCCGCTGGCACTGGAACTGGCGGCGTTGCGGCTGCGGGCCTTCACCCCGGATCAGGTGCTGGAACGGCTCGACGACACCATGCGGCTGCTTACCACCGGCCTGCGCACGGCACCGGAACGGCAGCAGACGCTCGAGGCCGCCATCCGTTGGAGCTACGACCTGTGTACCCCGGACGAACAGCACCTGTGGGAGCAGCTCGCGGTGTTCGCGGGCGGCTTCGACCTGGCCGCCGCCGAGGCGGTGTGCCTGCTCGATCCGCCCGGTGCGTTGGTGGACGCGCTCACCGGTCTGGTCGACAAGTCCGTGCTGAGTCATCGTCAAGACAGTGACGGCACCGGCCGATACCTCATGCTCGAGCCGCTGCGGCAGTTCGCGCTGGCGCGGCTCGCGGCGCACGGCGACGAATACGCGCTACGGATCCGGCACCGCGACCACTACTACCGGGTCGCGCAGCGGGGGCGCATCGAATACTGGGGTGACGCGGACGTCATCTGGTTCCGGGATGTCACCCGCGAACACGCGAATCTAAGGGCGGCGCTGCAGTTCGCGCTCGCCGATCCGGCCGGTGCGCACCGGGGGTTACAGATTGCCGCCGAGTTGCGGCCGTTCTGGGAGCACTACCGGTTTCTGCTGGAGGGCTATCGCTGGCTGATGGACGCGCTCGGCAAGGATCCGGCGCGCACCGCCGACCGGGCGCGGGCACTCACCGCCGCGTCCGTCATTGCCGCGATGCTGTCGGACACGGTGTCGGCGCACGAGTACTTGCGCGAATGCGAGTTGATAGCAACGGAATTGGCCGCCGAGGAGGTGCTGGTCGAGGCGATGTTGCTGTCGGCGGTGCTGGCGTTTGCTGAGTCGGATCCGTTGCGTGCGCTCGAAATCGCCGAGGCTGCCGTGGTGCGGGCCCGGGCGTGTGGGCATCACGGCACGGAGATGGAATGTCTCGCCTTCGCGTATGTGTGCGCGATGGTGCTGGAGGACGACCGCGCGGGCACGCTGGCCGAGCAGTTCCTGGCCAAGTCCGCGGAGCACGGTTCGCATCTGCTCGGCGGACTGGCGTCGTGGGCGGTCGGGACGAACCATTGGCGAAACGGCAACGAGGACAAGGCGATCGATGAGCTGCGCCGCTCGGTCGAGCTGCTGCGGTTGTTCGATCGTTGCGTGTGGACCGCGTCCGCGTTCGATGGGCTCGCCTGGGCCGCGGCCGCCGGTGGTGACCAGCGTCGCGCCGCTCGGTTGATGGGTGCCGCGACGACGGTGCGGCGCGGCAGTACGCAGCGTCTCGCGCACGCCATGACCGACGCGGTCGGTGAGAAGGTCCGGCTGCGGGTTCATGACGCCATGGGGGACGGGGAGTTCGGATCGGCGTTCGACAGCGGTGCCGCCCTCACTCTCGACGAGGCGGTGAGCTACGCCCTCGGCGTCGAACAACCTGCGCCGCTACCGACGCCGCAATCTACTGCGGACGAACAACTTACGCGTCGGGAGAAGGACGTGGCCCGATTGGTCGCCGCCGGCTACAGCAACAAACGCATCGCCGCCGAGCTGGTCATCTCGATTCGTACCGCGGAGAGTCACGTCGACCACATCCTCACCAAGCTCGGCTTCGAATCACGCACCCAAGTCGCGGCTTGGGTGAGCCAGCACTCCCTCTGACCAGGTCAGTCGCCGGTAGCCCCATCAATGCGCTCACGCAGGAGGTCGGCGTGCCCGTTGTGCCTGGCGTACTCCTCGATCATGTGCACGTAGACCCACCGGAGGTTGTACACCAGTTCGGGCCGGAACGGGTGCGGGAAAGTGTGCTCGAGGGGCAGGTCGACGACCGCGGCGTCGGCCAGTTCGATCTGACGTCGGTAAGTCGCGAAATCGGTTGCAGGGTCGGCCTGTTCGGTGTCGTCGAAGTCGCCGTCCGGGTTGTCCTCGGTGCAGTAGAGGTACGCGAGGTCCGTGGCTGTGGCGGCGCGGCGGAACCAGCCGCGCTCCACCTCGCTCATGTGCCGGACCAGGCCGTGCAGCGACAGCGTCGACGGTTCGACGGAACGCTGTTTGAGCTGCTTCTCGGTGAGCCCCGCGCACTTCATCAGCAGCGTGGCACGATGAAAGTCGAGCCAGCCCTGCAACATCGGTCGCTCATCGGCGATCAGCGGTGCTTGGGTTCGGGTGGGGTCGGGCGCGGTCCAGTTCACGCAGCCGACTGTAGCTCGATGGAGGCTGCGGCGGCTCGCGGTTATTGTCGAGGCATTAGCCGGAGCCGGTGAACTGCTTCGCCTTGTCCCCATGCAGCTTCTCGGCGGGCAGGGTTCGCCCGCACAACACCAGCAGCAGGTCCTGCGCGGCACCGGACACGACCTCGCCGGAGCCATAACTCCAGTCCAGATCATCGGCGCGCAATTCGATCCCCTTCAGGTCGACGCCGAAGAACTTGACGCTCTTCGGATTGATGGCATCGAGCACGATACGCAGCCGATCCTCCGGCACGTTGCGCTCCAGCCCGAGGGCTACGGTGATGTCCAGGCCATGGATGACATCGTGACTCAACGCACCCTCGAAACCACCACCCGGCGGTTTCCATGGATGAGCAACGTTGTCCCACAGCGACTTCAGCAGATCCTCGGCGGTGAGCTCGGCAGCGTCGTGGCGCGCCGTGCGATCCGACATCCGATTGAAACTGCCCACCGCCCGCACCATCTCCAGCGCGAACCGCCCCCCGGACAACCGAAACGGCATGGTGATGTGTGCGACCACCTCCCGCACCCGCCACCCCCGACACAGCGTCGGCAGATCCCAACTCTCGGCATCCAGCCCGGCCAGTAGCTCAGCAAGGTCGGTCCGCTCACCCGCGATCGCCCTGCGCACCTCGGTATCGGTCATAGTGTCTCCTCGCCCGCGATCATTCCTCCCCACGAGCCGAGGCGCCACACAACTGGCAAATTCATCGGCGAGCTGGACCGGGCGCAGGGGGAATACGGCCTACACGGTTTGCCAGTGAATCTCGGTGTGTAGGCGGCGGTAGGGACGGTGTTTGCGGTGGCGGCCGCGTTGACCGGAGCGGGTGAAGCGGTTGGCTTTCAGGCCGTGTAGTTTTCCGTCGGCCAGGGTGCGGCCGCACAGGACGAGGAGTAGGTCCTGGGCGGCGCCGGAGAGGATTTCGCCGGTGCCGTAGCTCCAGTCGAGGTCTTCGGCGCGGAGTTGGATTCCTTCGAGGTCGACCCCGAAGAACTTGAGGCTCTTGGGATTTACGGCATCCAGGACGAGGCGTAGTCGGTCTTCGGGCACGTTGCGTTTCAGGCCGAGGGCTACCGTGATGTCCAAGCCGTGGATTACATCGTGACTCAGCGCGCCCACCAAGTTGTCGCCGGGTGGCTTCCATGGGTGAGCGACGTTGTCCCACAGCGACTTCAGCAGGTCCTCGGCGGTGAGCTCGGCCGCGTCCTGTCGCGCGGTGTGATCGGCCATTCGGTTGAAACCGCCTGCCGCCCGCAGCATTTCGAACGCGAAGCGGGCTTCGGAGAGGCGGAACGGGAGAGTGATGTGCGCGACGACCTCGCGCACCCGCCAGCCGCGGCACAGTGTCGGCGCGTCCCAGCTTTCGGCATCGAGTCCAGTCAGCAGCTCGGCGAGGTCGGTTCGTTCCGCCGTGATCGCCGTGCGCACCCCGTTATCTGTCAACGTCGCCGTAATCATTCCTCCTCATATCCGGAGATGGCATTCGGCTCGCGACATTTGCCCATCGGACGGGACACTATCGCGAACTCAATTAAGATTTGATGGGTATATCCCCTTTGCTGATGCTATGCCTAATGCCGGTCGAAATGCCGACGAGTGGGTTCTCGGCGTTTCAGACCGGCGTGTCGCGTTTGTGAATTAGGCGGGGCTGAGGAATGTACCTGCGTGGAGAGTGGTGCCGAAGCCGGGTGCGAAGGTGCCGTATTCGTAGACGACATGCCCGCCGACCAGGGTCGCGGCCACGGCGCGATCATTGCGATTGACCATTCGGTCCAGCCCGGCAATGCCCGGGAACGGAGTTTCCGCATAAGCGGCGCTTGAACCATCGAAACCCGCCGGGTCGATGACGGCGATATCGGCGCGGGCGCCTTCGTGCAAATGGCCGGTGTCCAGGCCGTACCACTCGGCCAACTCGCCGGTCAGCCGGTGCACCGCCGCCTCGATCGGCATGAATTTGCGCTGGTGCGCTCGTTCCAGCATGCGCAGGCCGAAGTTGTAGAAGGCCATATTGCGCAGATGCGCGCCGGAATCGGCGAAACCGACCTGGACATTGGGCGAGCGTTGCAGCCAGTCGAGCACGTCGTCGCGGTCATTGGCGATGACTGTGCGCCAGCGCAGCTTCGAACCGTGCGCGACCGCCAGGTCGAGCAGAGCGTCGGCCGGGTGAATGCCCCGTTCGTCGGCCACCTCGCCGAACGACTTCCCGACCACGTCCTCCTCGGGGCAGGACACGATCTGCGCGTCGTACAGGTCCCGATGCCACACCCGCGGCCCGTACTTCTTGGCGAGATCCTTGCGGAACTGCCTGCGGTAGGACTCGTCGGCCAGCAGCTCGCCGCGCTTCATCACATCGCGGATGTTCAACGCCGCGACCCCGGAGCCGAACTCCTCGAAGACGACCAGATCGACACCGTCGGCATAGACCTCGAACGGCACCGGCAGGTGCTGCCACCGAAAAGCCGCCCCGCCCAGGGTGTTCGCGATCCACGCCGCCGTGGTCGCGGCACGAGCCGTCGTGCGATCGGCCTTCACATCCATGCCCGCGATCAGAGTTGTCTTGAGCGGCTTGCGGAATCGCCCGGCACTCTGCGCGAAGTAGCGCGCGATCTCCAGCCGGGAGGTGAGGTTCGGTGTGCTCTGATGAATCCGATTCCGTTGCCGCAGAATCTTGTTCAGCACCGCGTACTCGCGCCAGCTGGCATAGGTGGACGGCAGCTGCCTGGTCGGGAAGCGCACACCCTCCAGCTTCGAGAACGAGCTGCGGATGGTGGACAGCCCGAGGAATCCGGCATCGAGCGCGTCGGTCAGCATCTGCCGCATGCGATTCAGCTCATCGCCGGTCGGCTGTGCCTTCGGGTCCACCGCGCGACCGAGGCCCATGACGGCGACTCGGATATCCGAATGACCTAGCAGCGCGGCCACATTCGCGCCGAGCGGACGCGCGGCGAGCGACTGGGCGTAGGCGCGCGGCCCGTCCCAGTCCTTGTGCTCCTTGACCGCCGAATGCACCGCATCCCACGGCAGCGCCTCCACCCTGGCGAACATGTCCGCGCAATCGTCGGCTTCGGCATACACCGTGGACAGCGAGCAATTCCCGATCACCACCGACGTGACACCGTGCCGCACCGACTCGCCGAGCCCGGGACTGCCGAGCACCTCCGCGTCGTAGTGGGTGTGCACGTCGAGCATGCCCGGAATGACCCACTTGCCGGTCGCGTCGACAGTGCGCGCACCATCCGGCAGTGCCTCGGCGCTGATCGCGACCACCTTGCCGTCTCTGATGCCGACGTCCGCGGTGCGCGGTGGCGATCCCGCGCCGTCGAATACCGACCCGCCGCGAACAACCACGTCGTACCGCGTCATGTGCGCCTCCATGCTGTCCGGTATCTGGTACCACCGGTAATGAGTACATCGTCGCACGGGCGGCCACCCGCGGTCATCCGATGGGTGCATGAGGTGTCGAATGCCCGTCCATCCAGGCCGTCCGCAGAAACGAATAGGAGGACGGTGGATCTCTCGGTCCACCCGCGACCGCAGTCGCCGTCGCGGCAGTGAAAAGCAGTGGAAACGAGGAGCATGCATGCGCGTCAGGTCGGCTCGGATCACCACGCTGGCAGCCTGCTGTGTCATCGCGTTGGTCGGCGTGCTGCCGTCGAGTACGGCGCGTGCGGCCAGTGCCGTCGAAGGCATCGATGTCGCAGGATCCACTGTCGACTGGGTCGGTGTGAAAGCCAAAGGTGTCGTATTCGCCTACATCAAGGCGACCGAAGGAAGAAGCGCCAGTTCAGCTTTCGGCCGCCTGAACAGCGGCGTGACGAGCACCGATCTGTTCCACGGCGCGTATCACGTTCCTGTCGCCGATGCGGGCAGCGCCGTCGATCAAGCCAACTACTTCGTCGACCATGGCGGTGCCTGGACTGCCGAAGGCGGACACACGCTGCCCGGGGCCGTCCTCCTGCAAGACAAGAAATGCTTTGGAATCTCGCCCGAAGCGATGGTCCGGTGGCTGAAGGACTTCAGCAACACCTATCGCACGAGGTCGCAGCGTCCACCGGTGATCGCGACTACCACCGAATGGTGGCAGGACTGCACCGGCAATTCCGCCGACTTCGGTTCCGTGAACCCGTTGTGGACACTGCACTCCGGCAGTTCGGCCGACCCGGTGCATACGGACTGGACAGACACCTTTACGCAGTACGCGGTCTCCGGAGCCAACCGGGGTGCGGACAGGTTCAACGGGGATCAAGCGGCCCTGGAGCGATTCGCAGGTCAGTGGATGTAGCGTCCTTTGCCGTTCCGGTCCTTCACTCATGGCTCCGCCGCCGCCAACGGCGCCGTGGCGCCGGAGTCGGCGTTGCCGCACTGGAGCTGCCATAGACGTCACCGTGCGCCCGCTGATACTCCGCACGGATGCGGTCACCGACCGCGGGCGCGCTCGGCGCGGGGATCTCGGCGACGGTATGCGCGGCCCAGGTCGGTGGTTCCGCCGCACCACTCAGCGCCCACGCGGCCTGCCGGGCCGCGCCGAGCGCGACATACTCGATCGGCTGCGGAACGGTGACCGGGACACCGAAGATCTGCGCGGCGATCTCGGCGACCAGGGCGGAGCGGGCGGCCCCGCCGATCAACAGGATGCGCCGCACGCCGGTGCCCCGCGCGCGGAGATGATCGAGCGCCTCGGCCATGTTGCAGAGCATGCCCTCGTAGGCGGCGCGGGCAATGTGGCTGGGGCGCATGGTTTCCGGACGCAGACCGTGCAGACTGCCGGTGGCGTGTGGCAGGTTCGGCGTGCGTTCGCCGGACAGGTAGGGGAGTAGTACGAGACCGTCAGCCCCCGGAGGTGCCTGCGTGGCAAGCGTTTCGAGGGTGTCGAGGTCGACGCCGAGCAGGTCGGCCGCGTATTGGAGGACTCGCGCGGCATTGAGGGTGCACACCAGCGGCAGGAATGCCCCTGTCGCGTCGGCGAATCCGGCCACCGCACCGCTGGCGTCGGCACTGGGCACGGCGGAGCGGGCGAAGACCGTGCCACTCGTGCCCAGTGAAACCACCACATCGCCCTCTCCGAGGCCGAGACCCAGTGCGGCACCGGCATTGTCGCCGGTCCCCGCCGCGACCAGCACGCCGTCGGGAGTACGCCCGGCCGCCTCGGACGGCGCGAGCACCCGCGGCAATTCCGGTGTCCGGCCGCGGAAGCCAAGGGCGAGTAGGTCTTTGCGGTACTCGCAGTCAGCCGGTGACCAGTAGCCGGTGCCCGAAGCATCGCCGCGATCGGTGGTCGGTTCGATCCCGGGGCTCGACGGCCCGCCGCCGCGCAGCCGCCAGGTCAGATAGTCGTGCGGCAGCATGACCCGGGCGGTGCGGTCGGCGAGCTCCGGTTCATGATCGGCCAGCCAGCGCAGCTTGGTCACGGTGAAGGCGGCCAGCGGCACACTGCCGACCGCATCGGCCCAGGCCCGCGGGCCGTCGAGGGCCAGGATCAGCTCATCGGCCGCCGCCGCGGAGCGGACGTCGTTCCACAGCAGCGCATCGCGCACCGGCCGCCCCTCGGCGTCGAGTGCGACCATGCCGTGCTGCTGGCCGGCCACCGCGATGGCGTCGACGTGCTCGAACAACCCGGCGCCCGCCGTGCACAACGCGTCCCACCACGCCTCCGGCGCCACCTCGGTGCCGTCCGGATGCGGTGCCTGCGCCTGGTGCAGGATCGCGCCGGTGTCCGCGTCGCAGACCACCACTTTGCAGGACTGGGTGGAGCTGTCCACCCCGGCCACCGTCGCCGCACACATCTGTCCACCTTGCACCCGGAGCGTCTCCGCACGACGCATTTCGGGTATTCGATGGCCGGATCGGGCACACTGGCCCGGTGACCGACGATCCGGACCGACCTGCCGACGTGCATGTCCGGACCGGTGACGGCACACCGGTGCCGGAGCTCACCGACGACTTGCTCACCGAGTTGCTCGACGAGCCACCCGATCCGGAATGCCCGTTCATCGTGATCAATCGCGGCGACCACGAGTACATCCAGACCCGACTGCTCCCCGACGGCGTCTACGAGATCGAGCATCGCGCCGACGCATCGGACGAGCAGTTCCAGGTGTACACCCCCGACGCCCGCTTGGTGCGGGACGTCATGTGGGCGTGGGTGGACGAAGACCCGTGGTGGCGCGACGCCGTCGCCTGGTATCGGGTCGATCCGGCCGTCGCGGAGGTGCAGTCGGTGCTGCGCGACTTCGATGATCTGCTGGGCGGCATGGCGGTGCTGGACGGCATCCAGGCGTCTATGGACGACGCGATGGCCCGCGCCGACGAGCTGCTCGCCATGGATATCGACGACCTGGCCGCGGAGCCCGACGAATCACCGTGACGGCACGGCCCGATAGCACCACGAGGTGCTGGCGATGTCCGCATTCTCCAGCGGCAAATAGGCATCCCCCTGCCAGCCGAGTGCCTGCACGGTGACCCGCAATTCGCGGTCGAAGCAGATGGGGTCGCGCGTGTGCCAGCGGTACATGCCGAATTGCTGGTATGGCTGGTAGATCTCGTCCGGCGGCAGCACCTGGACGAGTCCGACGTACGGCGCCGAGTACATGCGATAGGTGCCGTTGATGTCGAAATTCCAAGCGCCGCCGAAGTAGTCCTCGGTGCCGGTGCCGCACAGTGTGGGGAAGTCGGTGTCGCCGTCGAGGTAGAACTTGAACTCGCCCTCACCCCACCAGCCGGGGACGTTGGGCCGAATCGCAAGGTAGGTACCGACATAACGCCCTGGACCGGGCACCGTGTCCAGCACGGTGTGGATGGCGGGGTGGCCCAGTGGGTTTCGGCGCGACCACTGGGTATGCAGGTATCCGGCGGCGGCAGGCACTTCCTCTTCGGTATAGGTGACCTGGTAGTACACCGGAACCGTACGGCCGGAGTGGTTTTCGAGGGTGATCCTGGCGTGTTCGCGAAACGGCATGGGCCAGTAGCTGTTCAGGCCACCCGCCGGAGCGACCACCACCATCTCCGGGTCGACCAGTGCCAGCTCTTCCCAGCCATTGCAGAAGAAGTACCCGAGCGGCAAGTCGATCGCGGGCTCGGTCTCGTCGTCCCAGTACATCCGCAGCGTGATGTCCCGCAGCGCACCGCGATCGGTGGTCAACCAGAAGTGGCGAAGCACGCCGGGCCCGGAAATGTCTGCCAGCGTGGCGGTTTCACCGTCGTCGAGCAGGATCGAGGGTGAAACCTTCCACCCGACACCGAGGAACCGGGCCGCGTGCGCGCCGGTGCCGGTGGTCGCGCGGCCGCCTGCACCGGGAGCGCCCGTCGGATTCTCCGCGCTGATCGACCGCGTACGCGTGTTGTCCAGCTGCCATAGTTCCATCGGGCGCCTCCGTTGGGTTACAAGCCGGGCCAGCCGTATCGGTTGGGGATTGCCGCGAGGCCCGCCTGCCGCGAACTCGCCCCCGGTGTGGCCGGTATGGCCGCGCTGTTCGGATCGAACGGCGCGTTCTGCTCCGCCGCGAATTCACGGCGGACCTTTTCCATATCCATCCATTTGATGTTCTGGACCAGATCTTCGAGCGCTTCGGGGGCAAGGAAGCCCGCCTCGTTGAAGACCAGCAAGCCCTCGCGATACGCCATCAGCGTCGGGTACGCGCTGACCTGTGCGGCGACCTTCATCGCCTCCTCGGCTACCGCGTCGACGGTGGCGTGCACGACGTCGGGGTGCCGTTCCGCGGACGACTCGTACACCGGAGCGAAACGGGTACACCAACCACACCAGTCGGCCCACCAATCGACGAGCACGATCGGATGGCGGGCGATGACGGCATCGTAGTTCTCCGGGGTCAGGGCGAGAGTGGGCATTGGATCCTCGTATAGATGTCCGACAGAGCAACCCTGAATCCTCGCATGGCTGGTGAGGATCATGAAAACACCCCCTTGCGATGTTGCTCGCCCGCCAGGAAATGGGTAATAGCCCTCGTGCATTCGTACAGTTCGCGGTAGCGCTGATAGTACGAATCGTATTCTTCGGTGCGTTCAGGATAGGGCTCGACGGTATCGACGACAGGATTCCAGCGGGCGGTGTCGACGCCCGTCGCCTCCGCCGCCAGCAAGGCATCACCGAGGCACGCGCCGATCGTCTCCGCTGGGAGTTGTTGCGGTAGACCGGTCACATCGGAGACGATCTGCGTCCACAGCCCGCTCTTGGTGCCGCCGCCGACCGCTACCAGACGCCCGGCCTGCCCACCGGCCTCGGTCATCGCCGCGAGATTGTGTCGCACGCCGTACGCGATGCCTTCCAGGACCGCCCGATAGAGCTCGGCGCGTCCGTGCCCGAGGGTCAGGCCCGCGACGATGCCTCTGGCGTCCGGATCGAACAGGGGAGTGCGTTCTCCGGCGAAGTAGGGGAGTACCAGCAGTCCCCGGCTACCGGCGGGCGCCTGCGCGGCCTCCGTGACGAGGTCGGCGAACTCGCCGCCGACGAGGTTGCGCAGCCAGGCGGTCACGGCGCCGGAGGTGGCCATGCCTGCGGCGAGAGTGTATGTGCCGGGCCAGGTTCCGCAGGTGCCCCACAGGCCGGGGTGCGGGCGCGGGTCGGTCAGCACCTGCACCAGGAACATGGTGGTGCCGTACATGACCATCGCGTCGCCCGGTGCGCGGACACCGACGCTGGTGGCCTCCGCCCAGGCGTCGATGGTGCCGGTGGTGATCGGAAGGTCTACGGGGAGACCGGTACTCGCCGCCGCCTCGGCGGAGACCCGCCCGACGACTTCGGTCGGCCAGGCCAGTTCCGGCAATCGGAGACCGGGCGCAACTTGTTCGGCCCAGTCGGTGGCCCATTCGCGGCGCAGCAGGTCGTACATCGGGACGCACTGGCTGGCCGATTGATGGTCGAGCACGTATCGGCCGGTGAGTCGGTGCACCAGAAAGGAACTCGCCATCAGCAGCATGCGGGTGTCGGCGGCGACCTGCGGTTCGTGGCGGGCCAGCCAGCGCAGCTTCGGGCCGACGGCCTGGCTGGTGAGTGGTGACCCGGCGCGTGCCAGCACGGCGTCGGCGCCGAATTCGGTGTTCAGTTCGGCGATTTCGGTGGTTGCCCTGGTGTCGACACCGTAGAGGATGGCGGGGCGCAGCGGGCGGCCGTTCGAGTCGGCCGGGAGCAGGCACGGGCCGATACCGGAGACCGCTAATCCGTCGAGGGTTGCGCCGTCTGCCGCGTCCACGAGTTCGCGGATGATCGCGACGAAGTCGGCCCACCACACCAGCTCCGCGTCGTGCTCCACCCAACCCGGCCGCGGTGTCGAAACACCATGCGCGCGTTCGGATCTAGCGAGGATGGTGCCGTGCTCGTCGGTCAGTACGCCCTTCGAGCTAGACGTGCCGATGTCGACGCCCAGGAACCTCGTCACCGGACGAACTCATCGATGGTGACTCCTAGCAGGTCACACGCCGCCCGCACGGTGGCCCGGTGGTCGCCCGGCACCGCGTGAATGTGGTTGGCGCCGAAGCGGGACAGGAAATCCTCGGCGCGGGCGTCGAGCCGGGCGAACGCGTGCGGCCACTCCCAGGTGGACTGCTTCATCAGCGATTCGTTGGTCTGCTCGTCGTAGGTCTCGAAGTCGCCGAGCATCAACTGCATTCGATAGTCGCCGTCCTTACGGGTGAGGCGGGCCAGCGTCATCCCACCGGGTGCGGCCAAGTGGTGCACCGACGCACCGCCGGCCGGGAAGAAGAACACCTCCGGATACAGGTGCACCTTCGCGAGGTTCTCGGCCGGGTCCGCGCTGCGGGCGGCGAACCACGTCGCGTGCTGCCCCGAATTGCACAGATCCCAAATGTCGCGGTCGGCATGATAGTGCCGCACATCCGCGAAAAGCACCGGGGTGCCTGCGATCTGCTTGAGCAGCTGCATGGTGAGCGCGCCGTCCATGTCCGCCTCGGTGGCGCACACGTGGGTTTCCTTCGGTCCGTTCCAGTCGTACGGATCGTTGAGGAAGGCCTCGGTGATGTCCATCGTGGCGAAGTACTGGGTGAGTTCCGGTTGGCCCTTGATGCCCGAAAAGTCCAGGCGCCATTCGGCAATCAGCTCGCGCACCGCCAGATACGAACGGATCTGGCGCTCCAGGATTTCCGGCGTCAGCTTCGCGCCGTCGTAGTGCACGCCCGCGGCATGGCGTTCCAGCCACTCACGGGCCGCCTTCGCCTCGCTCGCGTCGGCCAGTTCGGCTCGGCGCACGATCTCCCACTGATCGATCTCCTCGACGTCGATGCCGAAGATCCGTTGCCACTGATCGGTATTGGCGACCGCCGTGTTCATCCCCATCGGTCGTCCACCGAATCGCCCGAAAGTGCTGCCGCGCAGGCTCGCCACCGCCCCGGCCGCGCGGGCCTGCACGCCGATCGCCTCGATAAGCGCGGGATCCGCTGGGGCGCCCCACAATCGGGTGTGCGTTCGCCCGATCTGATCCAGCGCGCCGCCGGCGGCCAGCATGCCGACCATGCCGGGCTGTACCGGGTCGATGTTCGACAGCAGCAGTAGCGGACCGGGCGTCGCGCCCGCGGCCAGCATGGTGAAATGCGGGAAGGCCCAGACCGCGTAATGGAATACGGTCAGATCGACGTCGGCCGCGGCCACGATCCGTGCGACCGAACTCGCCAGTGCGTTGTCGCTGATCGGCGCCGTGCCGCGCACCACCTCATGTCCGGCCGCGGTCAGTGCGGCGACCAAGTGATCCTCGGTCGTGCTGATGAACTCCGCGATGCCCGAATGCACATAATCGCGACCGTCGGACATGCTGATAACACCGATACGAGCCATGCCGGTCCCTCCGCGTGGATAGACGGTCCACCTCAAGAAATACCAGGCAGAACAGAGCCTTTGGGCAGATTCGGCAAATCGAGCGACCGACCAGGTTGATGGCGCGTGATTTGCTAATGTCGGCCGATGGGAACGGACCCGGCGGGGCGGGTCGATACCCCGACCTCATCGAACAGCGGGCGGTACCGCGGCGAGGTGCTCGTGGTCGGCGCCTACTTCGCCGATCTGGTCTTCCACGGCCTGTCGCGGCCCGTTCGGCCCGGTACCGAGGTGTTTGCTCGCGGCTTCGAGATGCTGCCCGGCGGGGCCTTCACGCCCGCGATGGCGCTGCGCAGGCTGGGGCACGACGTGGTGTGGTCGACCGACTTCGGCACCGATCTGTTCAGTGCGCAGGTGCTGGCGGCGACGCGGGCGGAGGGTCTCGACGACACCGGCTTTCGCTTCCACACCGTGCCGGTTCGCAGCGTCACGGCGGCACTGTCGTCGCCCGCGGACCGGGCCATGGTGAGCTACCAGGATCCGGTCGCGCCCTATCCGCTCGCGATGCTGTTGCGCGAGCATCGGACCCGGGCGGTGGTCTTCCCGCAGCTCGAGTACGGCGAGGGTGTGCACGCCGCGCTTCAGGTCGCGCATCGGCTCGGGACCCAGGTGTTCATGGATTGCCAGGACGTTCCGTGCACCCTCGATACGCCGACCGTGCGCGACATCCTCGCTCAGGTAGACATTTTCGCACCCAATGCCGACGAGGCAGTCCGATTGACCGGCGCGACATCGCTCGATGTGGCCGTCGATATCCTTGCGCGCCTGGTGAATACGGTCGTCGTCAAGCGGGGTAACAGCGGTGCCATCGCGGTCCGCGATGGTCGACGGTGCGAGATCGATGCCGTCCCCGTCGATGTCGTCGACACCACCGCCGCGGGCGACTGCTTCAACGCGGGCTTCCTGCACGCTCACCTGGCCGGACAGTCGCTGCCGGACTGCCTCGCCACCGCGGTGGCCTGCGGCGCGGCGGCGACCACCGCCCTCGGATCCAGTGCCGCACCGGACCTTACCGAGCTGCCCGCGTGGCTTGCCCGGGTGCCGCACGCACGTGACGTCTGAAGATTCCGAGCGGTCTCATGATGTGCGCCTGCTATCGTTGCGTAGATGGCAACCGGCGAGGGTTCCAAATCTGTTGAGCCGGAAGCAAGTTCACCCGGCAATCGATGTTGCGGTGTCGCTGCGGGCGACGTCGGTCCGGGCAAGATCCTGGTTACCGACCTGGACGGCACCCTGCTGGGCGGCACCGACGCCGATCGTTTGCGGCTGCGAAACGCACTGACCCGTCATCCTGAGGTGACCGTGGTCTTCGCGACGGGTCGCGGGATCGATTCGATCCGTGAAGTGCTGCGCGATCCGCTTGTGCCGCAGCCGCGTTGGATCATCGCCGATGTCGGTGCCAGCATCATCGATGGTTCGGATCTGACTCCCGTCACAGCGCTGGAATCGCGGCTGCGCGCAGGGTGGCCGGGCGCCGACCGCGTCCGCACTGCCTTGCAGCACTTTCCAGCGCTGGCCTATCAGGAAGGTGTATCCCAGGACGGCCGTTGCTCGTTCCATCTGCCGCGCACGGCGTTGACGCCGGAGCTGATCGATGCCGTTGCGGGGCTGGGCTGCTCGTGGCAATACTCGGCGAACACCTACTTCGACGTGCTGCCCGCGCACGCGAACAAGGGGAACGCGTTGGTCGCGCTCGCCGAAGCTCGTGGCTGGTCGTTGGATTCGGTGCTGGTCGCCGGGGACTCCGGCAACGACCGTTCGATGTTCGGCCGCGGCGCGCACGGCGTGATCGTCGGCAATGCCGAACGTGACCTACCGGCAGCGGTACCCGTGGCGGAGGCGGCGCATCGACCGGATCTGTCCGGTGCGGCAGGAATCCTCTCGGCCTTGCAAGACCTCGGCTGGGTCGGATCCGACTATCCCTTGGTCGTCGGATACCACCGCGCACCGATCACCTGGACTCCCGACGGCTGGCACACCCCGTCGAGCCCCAACGGCATTCTGCCCACATTGAACAGCGTGTTCACCGGAGACCTGCGAGCGGTGTGGGCCGCAGGAGTCGTGATCGAACCCGACGAATCCGCCGCGCACCTCGACGATCACGACACCGGTCTACCGCTCGCCTTCCTGCCGCTGACCTCGGCCGAGTGGAGCGGATACTTCCACCGTGCCTGCAAGGAAGCGCTGTGGCCGATCCTCATGTCGCAACCCCACCGACTACGCTTCGACCCCGCCGCCTGGGCCGCATACCGCGCGGTGAACATCCGCTTCGCCGACCACATCAGCGTCCGGGCCGCGCCGGGGGCGACGGTGTGGCTGCACGACTACAACCTGTGGCTGGTGCCCGGGAGACTACGCGAGACGCGGCCGGACCTCCGGATCGGGCTGTTCCACCACACACCGTTTCCTGAGCCTGACGTCTTCGCGGCCTTGCCGCCCGCCGCCGAGATCCGCGCCGCGCTGAGTGGTCTGGACTGGGCGGGCTTCCACACCGAAGTCTTCGCCGAGCGGTTCCTCGGGTCGGTCACCGACCAACCACCCAGGGTCGGCGTTCATCCCCTGGGCATCGACCGCGCCGCAATCGAAGAGCTGGCCCGCACCCGCCCACTCGACCGACGAACAACCGTTGGGCCCGTAGTGCTTTCGGTCGAACGCCTCGACTACATCAAAGCGCCCGTACAGAAGGTCGACGCCATCGCGGAGCTACTTCTGCGCCATCCAGAGCTGCGCGGCACACTGCGATTCCGGCTCGTCTGCCCACCGCCGGAACCCGGCATCACCGCGTACGAGGCGACCCGGCAGGTGCTCGAGCGCCGCATCGATGAGGTCAACCGCGCCTGGTCGTTCGGCGAATGGCAACCCATCGAATACTGCCCGAGGTTCCTGACCTTCCCCGAGGTCATCGACCACTACCTCGCCGCCGACGTGTTCTGGGTGACTTCGCTACAGGACGGCATGAACCTGACCGCGAAGGAGTTCATCGCCGCCCAGGCCGCAGTCGGAGGCGATGGCGTGCTTGTACTTTCGCGGCACACCGGCGCCGCCGAACAGTTGTCATCCGGTGCTCTGCTGACCGAGCCGAATTCACCCACCGACCTCGTCGAAATGCTCCACCGAGCATTGAATCTCGCTCCCACACAACGCCGAGAACGGCTCGCCTGCCTGAGCGCATCACTCGGACAACACAATCCGGCCGAATGGGCAGCCGAGATCATCACCGCCATCCAGGGCACCCGCCAGCCCCGAACATCGACCGGCCGGGCCGCCTGAACCGACTACCGCGGCACGGCTTTCGCGGCATACGGATCACGCGCAGGCGGGAAGGTGAGCGTCGCGAGGTACACGCCGCCCTGACCCCAACCCGCGTGAGTGATCCACCAGCGAACGTCGTCGTGCACCAATTCGGCTGCGTGGGAGGCGATATGGCCTACCTTGTCACCGATGCGGAAGCAGAAGGGGTTGTCGCTGCGGAACACGTCGGTGCCGACATAGTCGGGGCGAGGGCCGATGAACAGGTACCACCAGCCGTCCTGCTGGACGACGAAGGGCGACTCCGTATTTCCCGCCTCGGTGCCCACGGTCGGGTCGGTGTAGGCGATGTGCCGGTCGCCCCAGTGCACCAGATCGGTGCTTGTGCGGTAGGCGACGACGTGGTTGCCACCCGTGGGTTCGCTTGTCGCGCAGTAGTACATCACCCACTGGTCGCCGACCCGCGCCACCATCGGGTCACGCGCGTCGTACCCGTCGGTGAACAACGGGCCGGAACGTCTACGCGCCCAATTGAACAGGTCGGTCGAGGTGGCCAGGTTGATCGCGGCGGCCGTCCGATCGTCGCCGCCGCCCGCATAGAACATGTAGTACCGCCCGTGCGCCGCGACCACGAACGGTGCCCACAGGTGGGTTTCCCCGTAATCTGGGTCCACCTGCAGCGCGGACGGCTGCTTGGTCCACGGCCCGAGCAACTCGTCCGCCGTCGCATGCGCGAACTCGATCTCCTCGAACGGATTCGCGGGTTCCGGATGGGTGATGCCGAACAGGTGCCATCGTCCGTCCGCGTCCCGGACGAGCGTGTGATCGTTGATGTACCACGGCTCGGGCTCCCCGACACCGGGATCGTAGATACGCACAAAGGCGCCCGCACAGACCACATCGCGCATCGCCATACTCACCATCATCCTCGTCATACTCCACGCCCCGCCGCCGATCACCCGCAATGATGCGGTTCGGGTATCGCACCGTGGCCGGTTCACGGCCGTGGGCGCAGCGCCCCGGAGCCGACGGCGGCCAGCAGGATGAACAGCACGGGCACCGCGAGCCCGCCGGCGAGTCCGTGGCTCTGGGCGACGAATCCGATCAGCACGGGACCGGTGAAGAAGCCGAGATAACCGATGAAGGAGACGTTCGCGATCGCGCGGGCCGGTGGCACGTCGGGGACGGTGCCGCTCGCGGCAAACGCGAGGGGCAGCGTGAACGAGATGCCGAAACCGAACATCGCCACGCCGAGCAAACCCGAGATCGTATCCCCGATCAGCAATGCCACACCCAGGCCCAGCCCGGCCGCGAGCGTACCGAGCAGGAATGGCCGCACCGGGCCGAACCACGTGACGAGGCGATCGCCGATCAGCCGCCCGACGAACATCGAACCGGCGAACAGCGCGAACCCGAGCGCCGCAACTGTGGTGGTCGTGTGTGTCTCGTCGCGCAGGTAGACGGCCGTCCAATCGTTGGCCGCGCCCTCGGCCATCGCCACGCAGAACGCCAGCAGGCCGAGAACGATCAACCTGGTCGGCCAGCGCCGTGCGCCGCCACGCGTCACCTCCGCGCCACGCACCGTGCGATCGGTGGACGACGGCAGCATCCCGCGCGCCCCGACGACGGCCGCCGCGGCAACGAGCACGCTGACGCCGATGAAGTGGGCCGCGATCGCCACGTGCGCGCGCTCGACCGCCGCGCCGACCAGTGAACCACCGATCATGCCCAAGCTGAAACAGGCGTGGATGCCGGACAGCAGCGGCCGCCCACTCGCCTTCTCCACCGCGACACCGTGCGCGTTCATCGCGACATCCACGACGCTGTTGACCACAGCGAAAACAAACAACCCGGCCGTCAGCCCGGCCAGATTCCCGCCGATCAGCAACCCGGACAGGGCGAACGCGAAGAGCGGTGTCGCGACCCGCAGCGTGGCGCGACTGCCGAACCGCAGGGTGACGAACTTGCCGAGCTGCAGCCCGAGCACCGCCCCGAGGTTCATGCCTGCGAATGCCGTTGCGAGCCCGGCCTCGTCGAGCCCGAGTTCGTCCTTGACGGTCGGCGTGCGGGCAACCCACGTCGCGAACAGCGCCCCGCTGAGAAAGAACGTCAACCGGACCGACCACAGCGCCGACCGTACGTCGGCGGTGGACGGGCTCGACGTCAGCATCGGCACTGGGCACGCTCCTCTCGCCGGGTTACGAATCAGCTAGCGAAACACGAAAGCAGGAGCCCGGCAACACCTTTACGTAGTGGTCGCGATCGCCTCGGCTTAAACTGGTTGTGCGGGTTCGGCGAGCGTTATCCGAGCCCAGTTGAGAGTTGATATGCATACCGTTCCCACGCCGAGCCGCTGGGTGGAGTTCGCGGAGATCGACAATGCGCGCGATCTCGGTGGCCTGCCCGTGAATGGCGGCGGCACAACCCGTTTCGGGGTTGTCTACCGGTCGAGTACACCGCAGGAGCTATCCGAATCCGATCTGGCGTATCTACTCGGACCGGTGGGCCTGCGAACCGTCGTCGATCTGCGGACACCCGCCGAGGTGGCGCAGGAAGGGTACGGCCGCCTCGCGAAAAGCGCCGTGCGCCTGGTCAATCTCCCCGTATCGAAGGCGGCGAGCACGGCGGCACCCAATGAACTGGTGTCGGATGTGCGCTTCTTCGACCTGTGCCAGCTGTACCACGAACTCCTCAGCGGCAGTGCCGCATCCGTGGTGTCCGCGGCACGGTTGATCGCCGATGCCAGTCATCATTCGGTCGTCTTCCATTGCGCCGCAGGCAAAGACCGAACCGGCATCCTCGCCGCCATCCTGCTCGACGCGGTCGGCGTTCCCGCCGAGGCCATCGTCGCGGACTACGCGCTCACCACCGAACGCATCGTCCGCGTCCGAACCCGCCTCGACGCCATGCACTCCTACCGCGGCCTCCCACCCGCCAGAACCGGCATCCTCGCCGTCGACCCGACTCCCATGCGCCGCTTCGTGGCCGACCTGCACACCGACCACGGCGGCGCCGCCCGCTGGCTTCTCGCGAACGGTCTGACCGAGGCAGAGCTGACCGCCTTGCGCCGGGCCATGGTCGACGCGACCTAAGCCGCGTCGACCAGGCTGCGCCGCAGATAGTCGGCGGTAATCGAGTTCTGGTCCGCCAGCAGCGTGGCAGGCGTTCCGGTGAACACGATCTCGCCACCGTGCTTGCCGCCGTCCGGGCCGAGGTCGATCACCCAGTCCGCGCGTTTGACCACGTCCAGGTCGTGTTCGATGACGAGCACCGTATTGCCCGCGTCCACCAGCCGGTCCAGCAGCGCCATCAGCGTGTCGACATCGGCCATGTGCAAGCCTGTTGTGGGCTCGTCGAGGACGTAGACGCCGCCGCTGCGGTGCAGGTGATCGGCCAGCTTGATGCGCTGACGTTCACCGCCGGACAGCGAGCTGAGCGAACGCCCGAGGGTGAGGTAGCCGAGGCCGACCTCGTTCAACGAGCGCAGCGGCTTGCGAATCTTGCTGTCGGCGTTGCCGTCCCAGAAGTCGAGGGCCTGCTCGGCGGTCATGTCCAGCACGTCGGCGATGGACGCGCCACGCACCGTATACGGGAGCACCTCGGGCCGGAACCGCCTGCCGTGGCAGGTCTGGCACACGGTGGTGATCGGATCCATGTACGCCAGATCGGTGAAAATGACTCCCGCGCCGCCGCATTCGTGACAGGCGCCCTCGGAGTTGAAGCTGAACAGCCCCGGCTTCACGCCGTGTTCCTTGGCGAACAGCTGCCGCAGCGGATCCATGATGCCGATGTAGGTGGCCGGGCTGGAGCGTCGGGACGCGTGGATCGCCGCCTGGCTCACCGCGATCGCGTCCGGGTGCGCGCTGAGAAACGCGCCGGAGACCAGCGTGCTCTTGCCTGAACCCGCCACACCGGTGATCGCGGTGAGCACTCCGGTCGGGAACCGCGCGGTGACGTTCTTCAAGTTGTGCAGCGCGACATCGGAAACGGTCAACCACCCGGTCGGCGTGCGCGTCTCGTGCTTGACCGGTTGCACCCGACGCAACCGCTCGCCGGTCAAAGTGCCCGAGGCGCGCAGCTTTTCGACCGTGCCTTGGAACTCGACCTGCCCGCCGTGCCCGCCCGCACCGGGGCCCATGTCCACCACCTGGTCGGCGATCGCGATCACGTCGGGGGAGTGCTCGACCACCAGCACCGTATTCCCCTTGTCGCGCAACTGGATCAACAGGTTGTTCAGCCTGCCTACGTCACGCGGGTGCATGCCGACGCTCGGCTCGTCGAAGATGTAGGTCATGCCGGTGAGGCTCGAACCCAGGTGCCGAACAACTTTGAGCCGCTGCGCCTCACCGCCGGACAGCGACGAGGTCTCGCGATCCAGCGACAGGTAACCGAGGCCGACCTCCTCGATCCGCCGCAACCGAGCGATCGCCGCCCCGGCAATCACCTCCGCCATTGGATCCTCGATCGCGGCGAGTACCTCGATCAGATCCGACACCTCGAACCTGCCGTAGTCGGCGATGCCGAGCCCGTCGATCCGGCTGGCCAGCGCGGCCGCGCTCAGCCGCGCACCGCCACAGGCCGGGCAGATCTCCTCGGTGACCACCTCCCGCGCGGCCGCGCGGTTCTTGTCCGACAGCGAGTCGAGATCGCGTTTGATGTAGAGGCGATCGAACCGTTCGAGCAGACCCTCATAGGCGTTGCTCCCCACACCTCCGGTCTTGTTCGGCCGCGGCACCCGAAAGCCGTTGCCGCGCAAGAACAGCTGCCAGTCTTCCGGGCTGAAGTCGCGCAACGGCTTGTCCGGATCGAAGAGCTGCGACTGGGCGTAGAGCTGCCACTGAAACGTGCCGATGGCGAACGGCGCGAAGATGATCGCGCCCTCGTTGAGCGACTTGTCGGTGTCGAGCAGCTTGTCCAGGTCCGGCCGCACCACGTGGCCGAGCCCGCCGCATTCCGGGCACATGCCGAGCGGGTCGTTGAACGAATAGCTGGTCGCCTCACCGGCACTCGGCTCGCTGTGCCGGGAGAACAGCACCCGGATGATCGACTGGATGTCGGTCATGGTGCCGACGGTGGAGCGGGAGTTGCCGCCGATCGGGCGCTGGTCGACGACCACCGCGGGGGCCAGGTTGTCGATCGCGTCGGCCTCGGGGCGCTCGTACTTCGGTAGCCGGTTGCGGATGAACCAGGTGTAGGTCTCGTTGAGCTGACGCTGCGACTCGACCGCGACGGTGCCGAAAACGATCGACGATTTGCCCGAGCCGGACACCCCGGTGAAGACCACGATCTTGCCCTTCGGGATCTCCAGGGAGATGTTGCGCAGGTTGTTCTCGCGGGCGCCGACGATCTGGATGGTGTCTCGCTCTGCATTCACAACAACCACGCTATGCGGCAATGAGGTCAGGATCAGTCCTCATTGCGAGCCATACTGAAACAGTGACCGAGACCGCCGCGCGACTGCTCCAACTGCTGTCGCTCCTGCAGACCCGCCGCGAATGGACCGGCCCCGAGCTGGCCGACCGGCTCGGCGTCACCGTGCGCACCGTGCGCCGCGACATCGAACGACTGCGCGAGCTGGAGTATCCCGTGCACGCCAGCCTCGGCTCGATCGGCGGATATCGCCTGGAAGCGGGCACCGACCTGCCACCGCTGCTGCTCGACGACGAGGAGGCGGTGGCGATCACCCTCGGCCTGCGCAGCGCCGCCCAGGGCTCGGTGGCGGGCATCGAGGAGTCAGCCGCCAGGGCCCTGATCAAACTCCAGCAGGTGCTGCCGTCCCGGCTGCGCGGACGGGTGGACGCGGTCGACTCGGCGACCGTCTCGCTGGGCGGCCCGGCCGCCGGACCGCGCGTCGACCCGGAAACGCTGGTCGTGCTGGCCGCCGCGGCCCGCGACGGCGAGCGCATCCGCTTCCACTATCGCGACAAGAGCGACGCCGAGAGCAAGCGATTCGCCGAGCCACACAGCCTGGTCTCCGCGGGCCGCCGCTGGTATCTGGTCGCCTGGGACATCGACCGTGCCGACTGGCGCACCTTCCGCCTCGACCGGATCGATGCCCCGTTTCCGACCGGAGTCCGTTGTCCGCCAAGGGAATTGCCAGACGACGATGCCGCGGCCTTCGTCACCAGCCAGCTGGCCCGCTCGCGGCCGATGCGCAGCGTGGTCTTCCTCGTGCACGCCTCGGCCGAGCAGTTGGCCGAAACCTTCCGGGTGCGACCGGAAGAGGTCGAACCGATCGACGACCGCAGCTGCCTGATCCGCACCAGCGCCGACTCGCTGGAATGGACCGCTCTCCGGATCGCGCACCTCGACGTGGAGTTCGAGGTCAAGGAACCACCCGAGATGCAGCGCATGCTGCACGACCTAGGCGCGAAACTCCTTCGTGCGGCAGGGAATCCGCAGGCGACCCCGTCGGGCTGACGTGCACCGATCGCGACGGACAGGCCGGAACTGAAAGGCGACCGGTACCCCTGTTTTCAATACCGCTATACACCCGGTCGTGCGTTGCTATCGTTCCGCCATGTCGAACACGGCGGGCGAGCGTTTGGATGCCGAGGCGCCCGTGGAAGAAGATCGGCCCTCGCTGCTGGAGGTCGATGATGAGGAGCGGCCCGCCCGCGTACTGACCGGCTGGGCCGAGCGGGTAGTCGCGGCGACCTCGTTCGTGGTCGCGATTCTGGTGGTGTGGCAGGTGTTTCGGCCGCTGCCGCAGGGGAGTCAGTACTACCTCGTCGTATTCCTCGCGGCGACACTGCCGTTGGTGTTCCTCGCCTACC
The DNA here is from genome assembly GCF_050955855.1 of Nocardia sp. CA-128927. NCBI lineage: Bacteria > Bacillati > Actinomycetota > Actinomycetes > Mycobacteriales > Nocardiaceae > Nocardia > Nocardia sp. CA-128927. The sequence goes on from NZ_CP192087.1 coordinate 4,974,815, forward strand.
GATCCGGCGTGCGATTCCTCGATCGAGCGGATGGGCCCGGCGTATTCGATTGGCTGCTGGCCGTTGTCGCCGTGCTGGTATGCCTCTACCCGGTGCTGCCGTTCTCGATCGGCTCGGGCGGCGGCGGGTACAACGCCTTCCTGGATCGGCAGGGACTGCTGGATCCCGTCGACGTCGGCATGGGCGCGGTACTGCTGATTCTGGTGCTGGAGGCGTGCAGGCGGACCACGGGCTGGGTGCTCGTCGCGGTCTGCCTGGTGTTCGTGGCGTACGGGTACTACGGCGGGTTCCTGCCGCAGGACTGGACTATCGCGCACGCGGGCTTGGACTTCGGGCAGATCGTCGACGCGCTGTACAACTCGGGCAGCGGGTTCTACGGCACGCCTTTGGATGTCGCAGCGACCTACATCGTGCTGTTCACGCTATATGGCGCAGTGCTCGAATTCTCTGGCGCAGCACAGTTTTTCGTAGACCTGTCGGTGGCCGCGTTCCGGCGCTCGCGCGGCGCGGCCGGAAGGACCGCCGTCGCTTCGGGATTCCTGCTCGGCACGGTATCGGGTTCGGGCACCGCGACCGCTGTGACCATCGGCGCGGTCACCTGGCCGATCCTGAAGCGGGCAGGCTATCCACCGGAGCAGGCGGGCGGCATGCTCGCGGCCGCCGGGGTCGGCGCGATTCTGTCGCCACCCACCTTGGGTGTCGCGGCGTTCATCGTCGCCGAGTACCTCGACGTGTCGTATGTGACGGTGCTCGGCTGGGCCTTGATTCCGACCTTGCTCTACTACCTCGGGATCCTGCTGGCCGTGGAGATCGACGCGCGCCGGTTGGGCACCAAACCAGTGCAGACCGACGGTGTTTCGGCGTGGCGATTGCTGCTGCGCTTCGGCTACCACTTCCTGTCGCTGATCGCGATCGTCGTGCTGCTGCTCATCGACGTCAGCGCCACCAGGGCGGTCGTTTACGCGACGGCCCTGGCTTTCGTCCTCGCCTTCTTCGACCCGCGCACCCGCGCGACGGCACTCTCGCCACGGCGCGTCTACCACGCGATCGGTAGCGGGGTGCGTGCCGCGCTGCCGGTTGTCGCGGTGTGTGCCTCCGCGGGCGTGATCACCGCGATGACCACCAAGACCGGCCTCGGCGCACAGCTGGCGTCCCTGCTGGTGCGGGCCGCGAAGTCGTTGTCGGACAACCACACCGTGGTGCTGGCCTGCACCGTCGTGCTCGCGGCCATCGCCCTGGCGCTGCTCGGTCTCGCCGTCCCGGTGACCGCGTCGTTCATCATCGGCTGGGCGATCATCGGCCCCGCGCTGCTCGCGCTCGACGTGCCACCCCCGGCGGCCGCGATGTTCGTCTTCTACTACTCGGTGCTCTCCGAGGTGACGCCGCCGACGGCGCTGGCCGCGGTGGGCGCCGCCGCGGTCACCGGCGCCCGCACCGTGCCGACCATGTGGCAGGCGCTGAAATACGCGCTGCCCGCGTTCCTGGTGCCGGTCGTTTTCGTGCTCACCGAACCCGGCGAATACCTGCTGGGCCGCGGACCGGTGATCGGCATCGTGTGGACCACCGCCGTCGCCTGCCTCGGCGTCGCCGCGCTTTCGGTGGCCACCGGCGGCTGGATCCTCGGGGTCGGCCCGGCGAAGCCGCTGGCCAGAGCATTGGCCGCGATCGGCGGTCTGTTGCTGCTGTACCTGGAGACCGGCGCGCTCATCGCCGGCGTGGTCGCGCTGGCCGCGGCCGTCGGGATCACTCTGCTCTCTCGAAGGAGGACGACATGAGAAGAGTCGCCATAGTTTTCGCCGTCGCCGCGGTATCGGCCGGGCTGCTGACCGGATGTGGCGGGCGCCGGGACGCGCCGCACCAGGATGCCGGCGGCGCGGTCACCTGCGAGGTGAAACAGGAGACCAGGGTCGGCATCGCGACCGGCAATGCCACCGGCGTGTACTTCGCGCTGGGTAACTCCTACGCCGACCAGGTCTCCCAGGCCACCAACGGCAAGGTGAAGGCGACCGCCGCCGAGACCGGCGCGTCCGTGCAGAACATCCAGCAGCTCGTCGCGGGCACCTATCAGGTGGCGTTCTCGCTCGCCGATACCGCCTCCGACGCGGTACTCGGCGTGGGCAGCTTCGACGGCAAAAAGCAACCGGTGCAGGCGCTTTCGCGGCTCTACCCGAACTATACCCAGGTGGTAGCCCGCACCGGCGCGGGCATCAATTCCGTCGCCGACCTGCGCGGCAAGCGCGTGTCCACCGGCTCGCCCAAGTCCGGCACCGAGGTGATCGCCCAGCGCGTACTCCAGGCCGCAGGCTTGAACCCGGAGAGCGACATCTCCGCCCAGCGCCTGGATCTCACCAAAACAGTCGACGGTATGAAGGACGGCTCCATCGACGCCATGTTCTTCTCCGGCGGCCTGCCCACCCCCGGCATCACCGACCTGTTCACCTCGGCCAAGGACAAGGTCCGCTTCCTCGACCTCACCGACCAACTCCCCGCCATGCGCAAGCTGAGCCCCGTCTACGAGGCGGGCACCATCCCCGCCGCCACCTACGGCCTGCCCGCCGACGCGAAAACGATCGTCGTCCCGAACGTCCTCCTGGTCCGCGACGACCTCGACGCCGACCTGGCCTGCGTCCTCACCAAGGCGCTCTTCGACCGCAAACCCCAACTGGAACAAGCCAACTCCGCCGCCAAGGACATCTCCCGCGCCGACGCCCGCAAGACCGAACCCGTCCCGCTGCACCGCGGTGCCGACCAGGCCCTCACCAAGTAGCTGGATCGTTCAGTCGAAGACTGCGGTGGGCTCGTCGGTGATCTGGACCTGGATCAGGTGCGGGCCGAGGGCTTGTTTCAGTCGAGCGGAATGCTCATGGCGTTATGGAACAGGTTGCCCGGGTCGTACTTGCGTTTGATGGCCTGGAGTCGGGGGAAGTGCTCGCCGTAGTAGCTGGCGTACATGTCACGTCCGTTCAAGCGCGAAGTGCTCGACGAACACGGTGCCGTATCCGCCGCGGATCGGCGCGAGGTCGCGGTGGATCTGCGCGACGACTGGCCCGCCGCCCTGCTCGACGCCGGTTTCGATCCGACCACGCCCACGGTGTGGAGCGCGGAGGGCCTGCTGCCGTATCTGCCTGGCACGGCACAGGATTCGTTGTTCGCCCGGATCGAGAAACTGTCGGCACCGGGCAGCGGCCTGGCCCTCGACATCCTCAACAGAGACATCGATCTGGATCAGCTTGCTGAATTCCAGGCCGAACACATGAGCAATACACCGATGGCCATCATCGACCTACGTGAGCTGTTCTACACCGACGAACGCACCGAACCCGAGACCTGGTTCGCCAGTCACGGCTGGACCGCGAACTCGCTGACCGTGCTCGACCTTTCGATCCGCTACCACCGCCCGCTACCGCCGATCCCCGAACCGTTCCAGCAGATGCTGCTCAGCTCCCGGTTCGTGACCGTCGCCAAGCCGCACACGGCTCCCACTGTATGACGCGGTCGGTAGCTGTGCCGGACTTCACCCGACAGTTTTAGGTCGTTCGACCTATATTGATGGTCATGAACGACGAGCTCGAGTTCGACGGCCAGGGGCCGGTACTGGTTGTCGGTGGGTACGGGGTAGTCGGCGGTGAGTTCGCGCGGCTGGCGGCGCCGTCCTGGCCGTTGCTGTTGACCGGTCGAACGATCGAGCGCGGGCGAGCGCTGGCCGAGGAGACCGGAGCTGGCTTGCAGGCTTGGGATCTGGCCGATCCCAAGCCTTTTCAAGCCAAGGTACGTGCCGTCGTCGGGATCGTGAACGATCCCGACGACCGGGTGTTGCGGGCAGCGATCGCCGGGGGAGTGCCGTACGTGGACATCACGCGGTGGACCGCGCGGATGCAGCGGGCGGCCACCGTGGCGGCCCTGCTCGGTCCCACTTCACCGGTGTTGCTCAGCTCGGCCTGGATGGGTGGCGTCACGAGTCTCGTTGCCGCGCATCTCGCGGCGGAACTGGGCGGGGCCGACACCGTCGACATCGCGATCCGGTGGGACCTGGACGATCGGGCGGGCACCGACTCGGTCGAATTCATGGATCGGTTCGGACTGGACTACGAGATCGTCCGGGACGGGCAGCGGCAGACCATCATGCCGCTCAGCGAGGTGCGCAAGGTGCGCATCGGCGACACCGTCACCAAGGTGTTCCGCTTCGACACCCCCGAGCAGTTCACGCTGCCGCTCACCCTCGGCACCGCGACCGCGACCACTCGGCTCGGATTCAATTCGGCCGCAGCCACTTCCGGGTTGCTGATGGTCAAGCGCCTCGGCTTCTTCCGCTGGGGACGAGGCGACCGCTTCACCTCGGCGCGGCGAGCAATGCTGTCCTCACCTGGTGAAAAAGGCGTCGCGCTGCTGCGGGTCGATGTCACGCACGCGGGACGTACACATAGCGCGACGATCTCCGACCCGGCGGGGCAGGCGCATCTCACGGCGGTCGGTGCCCTGCTCGGTTTGCAGCGTGTACTCGGCACGGATGGCCAACCGGCCTTGCGTGGAGTTGGCTTCCCCGAACAGCTTCCGAACCCGGCGGTTGTACCGGACTTGCTCGCCGCGCATGACATCGAGTTGCAGATCAGCCGTGAGGCGGTCGGGGACCGGGTCGGGTGACTGATTCTCGTGGCGGCACCGACAAAGGTGCGCAGCGCCGGGCCGAGCTGCTCGACACCGCCGAAACCATCCTGTCCGAGTCCGGCCACGGCGAATTGACGATGCGCGCGGTCGCCACCGCCGCAGGTGTGCGCGTCGGGCACCTGCAGTACTACTTCCCCGGCCGCGCGGACCTGGTGGCCGCCGTCTTGGAGCGCACCTTGCAGCGATCCCTCGAGCGACTGGCTCCGGTCTTCGCCTCGTCAGGGCAGCTGCTTTCGGCCGAGGAGTTGGTGCGGGTGCTGCTGGCCGAGCAGGACGATCCGCGACTGGTGCGCGTCTTTACCGAACTGTGGGCGCTGGCCGGACATGACGATGGCGTCGGCGCGGTGCTCCGAGAGTTCTATCAGAGCTATCGATCGCACGTCGCCGACGGCTTGCGCACGGGCAACCCTGAGCTGCCGGAAGACCTCCGCGCGGCCCGCGCCGAGGTCTTCATGATCCTCATAGAGGGCGCCTCCCTGTTCCGCTCCGGTATCGCGGGCGCGCGCAGCGAGGCGACCGACACCGTACTGGTCGCCACCGCTGCGGCGTTGCTGCAAAGCTGAAAATCGACCAGATACCAACGTTTTTCATTAGCTGAGCGTCGCTCGTTGATATCGTCACGCCTTGTCGAGCACTGCCGTCGCGGCCGCGGGTCAGCCGTCGGTGGTGGTCGAAGACGTGGAGCGGCCCGCATGGGTGTCGAGTAGGTGGGCGAGCGGGTTGGTCGCGGCCATTGTGGTCGCTCGGCCCGCGCCAGGGAGGACGAGATGAGAAGAGTGGCGATCGTTTTCACCGTGGTCGCGGTATCGGCGGGTTTCGTCGCGGGCTGCGGGAAGAGCCGAGTGGAGGCACTCACCGACTCCGGCGCCCCGGTCACCTGCGAGGTGAAACAGGGAACCAAGCTTGGTATCGCCACCGGCAACGCGACCGGCGTGTTCTCGGCGCTCGGCAATGCCTACGCCGATCAGATCTCGCTGGCCACCGACGGCAAGGTGACGGCGACGGCCGCGGAGACCCTCGCGTCGGTGCAGAACATTCAGCAGTTGGTGGCGGGCAAGTACCAGGTGGCGTTCGCGCAAACCGACACCGCGGCCGACGCGGTGCTCGGTATCGGCACCTTCGACGGCGACAAGCAGCCGGTGCAGGCGCTGTCACGGCTCTACCCCAGCTATACCGAGGTGGTCGTGCGTGCCGACTCCGGTATCACCTCCATCGCCGAGCTGCGCGGTAAGCGGGTCTCGACCGGGTCACCGAAATCCGGCACCGAGATGCTGGCCCGGCGCATCCTGCGGACCGGTGGCCTGAACCCGGACAGTGATATCGCGGTAAACCGCCTGGATCTGGCCAAGGCTGTCGCCGGTATGAAGGACGGCTCGCTCGATGCGCTCTTCTTTACCGGGGGCTTGCCGACGCCGGGCCTCACCGAGCTGTTCAGGTCCGGCGGGGACAAGTACCGCTTCCTCGATACGTCCGAGCTGCTGGCCGGCATGCGGATCCTGAGCCCGGCGTATGAGTTGGGCACCATCCCCGCGGCTGTCTATGGACTGCCGGAAGACGTGCCGTCCATCGTCGTGCCCAACGTGCTGTTGGTCCGCGACAACCTGGATGCCGACGTGGCCTGTGTACTCACCAAGGCGCTGTTCGATCGGAAACCTCAGTTGGAACAGGCGAACGCCGCGGCCAAGGGGATCGTCCTCGGTGCCGCGCGGGATACGAACCCGGTCCCGCTGCATCGCGGGGCACAGCACGCACTGGCCAACTGACGGGGCCCGCAGGACGGCCCCGGGGACTCGTTCGAGTGAAGTCTCGGTGGTCTGAGTCACATTCTTGTGATTCGAGCCGATACTCGGCCGATGTCAGGGGTCTTGACCTGCGAATTCTTGGGCTGCGCAGGCGATTTGACGTGGCGTTCGCCGCCGCGTAACTTAGTCCGAGTCAGAGCGACACGGACACCGACCCGGAGCCGAGAAGCCCAGCGGAAACGCTGAGCGGATGGACCGGGAAACGAGGTAGTACGAGGAGCGCCTGACGCTCACACTAGCTTGACCGGTACCCCGATTTCACGTCGGGTTCATGGTTACGCTAAGCTTGAAAAGTTGCCTCACCGACCGACCGGGCCAAGCCCGCTAGGTGGTTTGTGCGTGTGTTCTTTGAGAACTCAATAGTGTGTCGATGAATGTCAGTGCCAATTATTTAATTGGTTCCGGCCTCTCATACCCCCCGGTTGACGAGGTCGGACATTTAGTCAGCAAATCTTTTTGCTGGCGTTTTGTTTTGCTAGGTTTTCGGACTCTAGTTATTCTTCTGATTAGCCCTTCGGGGTAAGTCAAGAGTCTTCAACGGAGAGTTTGATTCTGGCTCAGGACGAACGCTGGCGGCGTGCTTAACACATGCAAGTCGAGCGGTAAGGCCTTCGGGTACACGAGCGGCGAACGGGTGAGTAACACGTGGGTGATCTGCCTCGCACTTCGGGATAAGCCTGGGAAACTGGGTCTAATACCGGATATGACCTTCCAGTGCATGCTGGTTGGTGGAAAGATTTATCGGTGCGAGATGGGCCCGCGGCCTATCAGCTTGTTGGTGAGGTAACGGCTCACCAAGGCGACGACGGGTAGCCGACCTGAGAGGGTGACCGGCCACACTGGGACTGAGACACGGCCCAGACTCCTACGGGAGGCAGCAGTGGGGAATATTGCACAATGGGCGAAAGCCTGATGCAGCGACGCCGCGTGGAGGATGACGGCCTTCGGGTTGTAAACTCCTTTCGACAGGGACGAAGCGCAAGTGACGGTACCTGTAGAAGAAGCACCGGCCAACTACGTGCCAGCAGCCGCGGTAATACGTAGGGTGCGAGCGTTGTCCGGAATTACTGGGCGTAAAGAGCTTGTAGGCGGTCTGTCGCGTCTTCTGTGAAAACTTGGGGCTCAACCTTAAGCTTGCAGGCGATACGGGCAGACTAGAGTACTTCAGGGGAGACTGGAATTCCTGGTGTAGCGGTGAAATGCGCAGATATCAGGAGGAACACCGGTGGCGAAGGCGGGTCTCTGGGAAGTAACTGACGCTGAGAAGCGAAAGCATGGGTAGCAAACAGGATTAGATACCCTGGTAGTCCATGCCGTAAACGGTGGGTACTAGGTGTGGGTTTCCTTCCACGGGATCCGTGCCGTAGCTAACGCATTAAGTACCCCGCCTGGGGAGTACGGCCGCAAGGCTAAAACTCAAAGAAATTGACGGGGGCCCGCACAAGCGGCGGAGCATGTGGATTAATTCGATGCAACGCGAAGAACCTTACCTGGGTTTGACATACACCGGAAACCTGCAGAGATGTAGGCCCCCTTGTGGTCGGTGTACAGGTGGTGCATGGCTGTCGTCAGCTCGTGTCGTGAGATGTTGGGTTAAGTCCCGCAACGAGCGCAACCCTTATCTTATGTTGCCAGCGCGTAATGGCGGGGACTCGTGAGAGACTGCCGGGGTCAACTCGGAGGAAGGTGGGGACGACGTCAAGTCATCATGCCCCTTATGTCCAGGGCTTCACACATGCTACAATGGCCAGTACAGAGGGCTGCGAGACCGCGAGGTGGAGCGAATCCCTTAAAGCTGGTCTCAGTTCGGATCGGGGTCTGCAACTCGACCCCGTGAAGTTGGAGTCGCTAGTAATCGCAGATCAGCAACGCTGCGGTGAATACGTTCCCGGGCCTTGTACACACCGCCCGTCACGTCATGAAAGTCGGTAACACCCGAAGCCGGTGGCCTAACCCCTTGTGGGAGGGAGCCGTCGAAGGTGGGATTGGCGATTGGGACGAAGTCGTAACAAGGTAGCCGTACCGGAAGGTGCGGCTGGATCACCTCCTTTCTAAGGAGCACATCTCCACGACGCTTCACGTAGGTGAATGTGGTTGTGGCAGAGACCGTTTGTGTCCCCATTCGTGGGACTGCGGACGCTCATGGGTGGAACGCTGACAAGCTTTCTCACATAGTGGCCGGTCCTCAGTGACTGGCCCCGTGGGGGATATATCGACACACTGTTGGGTCCTGAGAGAACACGCAAGTGACTCTCTAGGCGAAGATAACGACAAGACCGAGTGGTCACGCAGACCGCATCGGCTTCTCTCTTCGGAGAGGGGTTGGTGGGCATGGTGGTGATCGAAGCTCGGTTTTGTGTGTTGTTTGAGAACTGCACAGTGGACGCGAGCATCTTTGTTAGTAAGTGTTTAAGAGCGTACGGTGGATGCCTTGGCACCAGGAGCCGATGAAGGACGTAGGAGGCTGCGATAAGCCTCGGGGAGCTGTCAACCGAGCTGAGATCCGAGGATTTCCGAATGGGGAAACCCAGCACGAGTGATGTCGTGTTACCCGCATCTGAATATATAGGGTGTGTGGAGGGAACGTGGGGAAGTGAAACATCTCAGTACCCACAGGAAGAGAAAACAATAGTGATTCCGTGAGTAGTGGCGAGCGAAAGCGGAAGAGGCTAAACCGTTTAGATGTGATACCCGGCAGGGGTTGTCTAGACGGGGTAGTGGGGCTCACTTTCCAGGTTCTGCCGAGCCTGGCGAGAGTCAGAAACCGTTGTGTTAGTCGAAGTGGTCTGGAACGGCCTGTCGTAGAGGGTGAGAATCCCGTAGACGAAAACTCAGCGGCTCTTGTAGTGAGTACCCGAGTAGCAGCGGGCCCGTGAAATCTGCTGTGAATCTGCCGGGACCACCCGGTAAGCCTGAATACTCCCTGGTGACCGATAGCGGACTAGTACCGTGAGGGAAAGGTGAAAAGTACCCCGGGAGGGGAGTGAAATAGTACCTGAAACCGTGCGCTTACAATCCGTCAAAGCCTGCGAGTCGTTTGGTCGGCTGTGGGTGATGGCGTGCCTTTTGAAGAATGAGCCTGCGAGTTAGTGGCATGTGGCGAGGTTAACCCGTGTGGGGTAGCCGTAGCGAAAGCGAGTCCGAATAGGGCGACCAGAGTCGCATGTTCTAGACCCGAAGCGGAGTGATCTACCCATGGCCAGGGTGAAGCGACGGTAAGACGTCGTGGAGGCCCGAACCCACTTAGGTTGAAAACTGAGGGGATGAGCTGTGGGTAGGGGTGAAAGGCCAATCAAACTCCGTGATAGCTGGTTCTCCCCGAAATGCATTTAGGTGCAGCGTCACGTGTTTCACGCCGGAGGTAGAGCTACTGGATGGTCTAGGGGGCCTACAAGCTTACCGAAATCAGCCAAACTCCGAATGCCGGTGTGTGAGAGCGTGGCAGTGAGACTGCGGGGGATAAGCTTCGTAGTCGAGAGGGAAACAGCCCAGATCGCCGGCTAAGGCCCCTAAGCGTGTACTAAGTGGAAAAGGATGTGAAGTCGCGAAGACAACCAGGAGGTTGGCTTAGAAGCAGCCACCCTTGAAAGAGTGCGTAATAGCTCACTGGTCAAGTGATTTTGCGCCGACAATGTAGCGGGGCTCAAGTACACCGCCGAAGCCGCGGCATTCACACAATACGTCCGCACATCCTTACGGGGGTGTGTGCAGCGGTGTGGATGGGTAGGGGAGCGTCCTATAGCCATGGAAGCAGCAGGGTGACCTAGTTGTGGAGGCTATGGGAGTGAGAATGCAGGCATGAGTAGCGAAAGACGAGTGAGAAACTCGTCCGCCGAATGACCAAGGGTTCCTGGGCCAGGTTAATCCGCCCAGGGTGAGTCGGGACCTAAGGCGAGGCCGACAGGCGTAGTCGATGGACAACGGGTTGATATTCCCGTACCCGTGTATCCGCGCCCATGATGAATCAGTTGTGCTAAGTGTCCTGAACTTCCGAGAAGACCTTCGGGTCTCGAGTGGAGGGATGCACATGACCCTGGCTGGTAGTAGTCAAGCGATGGGGTGACGCAGGAAGGTAGCTGGGCCAGTCAGTGGTTGTACTGGTGTAAGCCTGTAGGGCGTGGTGTAGGCAAATCCGCACCGCATGTAGCCTGAGAGGTGATGCGTAGCCGATTGAGGCGAATTCAGTGATCCTATGCTGCCGAGAAAAGCCTCTAGTGAGTTGGTACACGGCCCGTACCCCAAACCGACACAGGTGGTCAGGTAGAGAATACTAAGGCGATCGAGAGAACTGTGGTTAAGGAACTCGGCAAAATGCCCCCGTAACTTCGGGAGAAGGGGGACCTGGTTTGGTGACGGAATTTACTTCCTGAGCTGGGCGAGGTCGCAGAGACCAGTGAGAAGCGACTGTTTACTAAAAACACAGGTCCGTGCGAAGTCGTAAGACGATGTATACGGACTGACGCCTGCCCGGTGCCGGAAGGTTAAGAGGACCGGTTAGCGCTTCGGCGCGAAGCTGAGAATTTAAGCCCCGGTAAACGGCGGTGGTAACTATAACCATCCTAAGGTAGCGAAATTCCTTGTCGGGTAAGTTCCGACCTGCACGAATGGCGTAACGACTTCTCAGCTGTCTCAACCACAGACTCGGCGAAATTGCATTACGAGTAAAGATGCTCGTTACGCGCGGCAGGACGAAAAGACCCCGGGACCTTCACTATAGCTTGGTATTGGTGTTCGGTACGGTTTGTGTAGGATAGGTGGGAGACTGTGAAGCGGGCACGCCAGTGTTTGTGGAGTCATCGTTGAAATACCACTCTGATCGTATTGGACTTCTAACCTCGGACCATGATCTGGTTCAGGGACAGTGCCTGGTGGGTAGTTTAACTGGGGCGGTTGCCTCCTAAAATGTAACGGAGGCGCCCAAAGGTTCCCTCAGCCTGGTTGGCAATCAGGTGTTGAGTGCAAGTGCACAAGGGAGCTTGACTGTGAGAGCGACAGCTCGAGCAGGGACGAAAGTCGGGACTAGTGATCCGGCACCGGCAAGTGGAAGCGGTGTCGCTCAACGGATAAAAGGTACCCCGGGGATAACAGGCTGATCTTCCCCAAGAGTCCATATCGACGGGATGGTTTGGCACCTCGATGTCGGCTCGTCGCATCCTGGGGCTGGAGTAGGTCCCAAGGGTTGGGCTGTTCGCCCATTAAAGCGGCACGCGAGCTGGGTTTAGAACGTCGTGAGACAGTTCGGTCTCTATCCGCCGCGCGCGTCAGAAACTTGAGGAAGGCTGTCCCTAGTACGAGAGGACCGGGACGGACGAACCTCTGGTGTGCCAGTTGTTCCGCCAGGAGCACTGCTGGTTAGCTACGTTCGGAAGGGATAACCGCTGAAAGCATCTAAGCGGGAAGCCTGTTCCAAGATGAGGTTTCTCACCACCTTTGAGTGGTTAAGGCCCCCCACAGACCATGGGGTTGATAGGCCAGAACTGGAAGCTCGGTAACGGGTGTAGGTGACTGGTACTAATCGGCCGAGGACTTACCAACAAAGAAGCTACGCGTCCACTGTGCAGTATCTGAAACAACACACGATCCGTGTTCACGGGTTCGGAGTGAGAGTTTCAGAGGCTTGCGCCTTTGAACACTTACCGGATTGGCAGGATTTCAGGGTTTACTTCCTGGAGGTTCTGTCTCGCTGGTGGGGTTTCAGGGGCCGCAGGCCCCTGAAGATTCCTCCCTGGTGAACCTGGGGCACGGAGTGTGACAGTTTCATAGAGTTACGGCGGCCATAGCGGCAGGGAAACGCCCGGTCCCATTCCGAACCCGGAAGCTAAGCCTGCCAGCGCCGATGGTACTGCACTCGACAGGGTGTGGGAGAGTAGGACACCGCCGGAACATCATTGCAGAAGACCCCCAACATTGTTGGGGGTCTTCTTGCGTTCAAGGACAGTTGCCGAGAATCAACCCGATGCCGAGTTGCACAGCGGCAGAACTACTTCCGAATAGGCCACCGCGCTCCGAGTTCGGCGTTATCGGCGGCGGCACGCCCATCATCCCAACCATTGGCGTTAGGGATGGATACGCCGCGGTTCCGCACCTCCGGGAACAGAGTGTCGAATGCCTGATCCACCTTCAGCTGATGCGAAGCAAGCACCGGCAGCAACCGTTCGGAATCAGCCGATTTCGCGATGGTGTTCTCATTCGCCACCGCCAACCGCTCACCGATCCGCGTGGCATAGGCAATGAGGAACGACTTGCGATACGAACGACTCCGCGAGTCCGCACTGCGCTCAGCCTGATTACCACTCGCAATCATCGCCCCGGTCGCCTGCACCAGCAGCGACGTCGTCAACAGCTCGACGACCTCCAGATCCCCTTCATCCCCGACGATGGTCATGAACCCCCACGCCGAGAAGATCGCCCGGCAGCGGTTCGCTTTAGTGACCACGTCGACCAGCAGCGCCTTGGCATCGACATACGGCGTGTCCAACCAGATCCGGCTCGCACCAGGAAGATCGGGCACCGAGGTGTCCGCATCGACCAGCACGCGATCCACCGCGTATTTGGTCATCAGCTCTTGTGCCTTCGCCGACAGAGTCTCGGCCTCCTCCGGAAACGAGGTCGACTCGGCCTTCGCCAGCAACCCTCTGACTCGGCTGAGTATCTTCTCATCGACATGGTGGTGCGCTGAGGTCGTTGATTGCGCGGTGCCGGGGAGCGGCCGGATGAGTTCCAACCGCGACAGCCGAATCAGCAACGCCAGCGCCTGAACCACAGTCGTGAGCGCCTCGACCGGAGTCAACAGGTGCTTCGTCGCCCACTGGCCGAGGTGCGGCGCCGACTCCGACCACCAGACAACGGCATCGAGCTCGGTGACCTGCGCGCGCCAGGTCTCATCGACCGGTGCGGTAGCGAAAGGCTCCATGTACGAGGCGATTACGTCGATCAGCAGCGTGATCGCATACTCGTCGAGATGTCGCCGTGCGGCCTGATGGATGTCCTCGGGCAGCCACCCGTTCTGGAAGACCCGGGTAATGATGTGCTGACTCGCGAGGTGCGCGCCTTGCTCCAGCTGCGACGTCAGCGGATCACGGCCGGCCAGCGCGGCGGCACGCTGTCCCGCCGCGGCCGAAGCGCCTTGCGCGGACTCCATCGCGGCAGCCATCAAAGCGTTCGCGATCTGCTCCGCGTCCGCAGGCGCCTGCTGCGCAGACCAGAAGTTGGAGCTGCCGGACGAACCGGTCTCCGGGCGGCGGCCTGTACGTCGCCGACGGTTCTGTTTGCCCATGTTCGCCACCCCCTTGTTCGTGGTCTCGACGTCCCCGCAACGATAGGCAACGCACCGACAGCACTGTCGCGCGGGTGTGGACGCCCAAGCCGCAAAGTCCGACTGCATGGCGGAGAACCCGCGGGCTACGGGAAGATCAGGCACTCCGGGGCCGCGGAGGTACCGATCGACGGCACAGTTCAACAGCGCTGGCGGGCATCGGCCCGATCAGCGGTGCGTCGCAACAGAAAGTGCCGCCGTCAACTGACGAGCAGCGTCCAACGTCGCCGAAATGTACTCTTCACGTTCAGGTTTGGATGCTTCTGCGCGGAGCGGGCCGAGCTGAACCTCGTACGCGGCGGTACCGGTCGCATCGAAAACCGGGGCCGCAAGGTAGCTCAACGGAAGCGCCTCGTCGGAATCCAATTCGTCTTTGGTGAACGGCCGCGACGTGAGTGCGGCAAGCTGCCGCAGCACGCGCGTGCGCAGGTGCGGTTGCAGCAGCTCGGTTCCCACCGCGCCGAGCAGATCAGCCAGCAGATCGACCATGCCCGCATCATCGGCCCGCGGCCGGAACACCGCGACCCCGCGGTCCCGAACGAGGGCCAGCAACGTGCCCGCAGTCCGACGATCCGCACCGGCAGCGGTCGATACCCAAGCATTCTGCTCACTCGCCGAACGCCACGGCATCACGCTCGCACCGGCCGGGAACTGCAACGGAATGCGATGTCCGACAGGGATTCCCGGCACAACACGATCGGTGCCGTGCCGGACATCGAGAACGGTGAGACGATCCGGCTCGATACGACTGAACGTCGCACCGGATCCGGTCCGCGCGGCGAGTGTCGCCAGGATCGCGCCGACACCATGGGGGAGCGCGGCACCGTTCAATCCGGCCAGGGCAGGCCCGATTACGTAACCGCGGTGCGCGTCCCGGCCGACCCACCCCGCCGCGTCGAGCTCCGTGAGGATCGCGGTCGCAGTGGCGCGGGCGATACCGAGGCGCTCGGCCATCCCCGCGACACTGACCGGTTCCGTCGACGTCGCGAGCAGCGAAACGATGTCCACGACGCGGCGCGTCGGCGGCGACGCTGATCGGTCCGGCATGACGGAACCCCTTGTTTCTGCTCGGGCAGGCAACCTACTATGTGTCGAATATTAGTGCATTGACTGTCGAGTATTCGACACTAGTGGTCTGAGCTGGTGTGGGTTGCGTACGGCATGGATGGAGCGCGCATGATTCTGGATCGGTTCCGCATAGACGGGCAGGTCGCCATCGTGACCGGCGCGGGTCGTGGTCTGGGTGCGGCGATAGCGGTGGCCTTCGCGGAGGCGGGCGCGGACGTTGTCATCGCGGCCCGCACCAAGAGCCAGTTGGACGAGGTGGCCGAGCAGGTGACCGCGGTAGGTCGCCAGGCCCACGTGGTTCCCGCGGACCTGAGTGACATCGAGGCCACGGCGGCACTCGCCGAGATAGCGGTGCAACGCTTCGGCCGGCTGGACATCGTGGTCAACAACGTCGGTGGCGCCATGCCGTGCCCACTGCTCGACACCACGCCGCAGGCCCTCGTGGACGCGTTCAACTTCAACGTCACCAACGCGCACGCCCTCGTCCGCGCCGCGGTGCCCCGCATCCTCGAAACCGCCGGTGGCGGTTCGATTCTCAACATCACCTCGACCATGGGCCGGTTACCCGGCCGCGCCTTCGCCGCCTACGGCACCGCCAAGGCGGCGCTGGCGCACTACACCAAACTGGCCGCGCTGGACCTGAACCCGCGCATCCGGGTGAACGCCATCGCCCCCGGTTCGATCCTGACCTCCGCCTTGGAGATCGTCGCGAGCAACGACGCGATGCGGACCCAATTGGAAACCAAGACGCCGCTGCACCGAATCGGTGACCCCGAAGACATCGCCGCAGCAGCCCTCTACCTCGTTTCCCCGGCGGGCAAGTACCTCACCGGCAAGGTGCTCGAGCCGGACGGCGGTTTGATCACCCCCAACCTCGACCTCCCGATTCAGGATCTGTGACATGACGTATCGCGTAGTGCAGTGGGGCACAGGCAATGTCGGTCGGCACGCCCTGGCCGGTGTCATCGCCAACCCCGATTTAGAGCTTTCAGGCGTGTGGGTCTCGGGCCCGAAGAAGGACGGGATGGACGCGGGAACCATTGCCGGGCTTGATCATCCGGTTGGCATAGCCGCGACAACGGACACTGACGCAATCCTCGCCGCAAAGCCCGACTGCGTCGTCTACTGTTCGATGACCGACAACCGCTTGATGGAAGCCATCGGCGACCTGCAACGGATTCTCAGCGCCGGAATCAATGTCGTCGCCTGCGCCCCGGTGTTCTTCCAATACCCCTACGGCGTCTTGCCGGACGAGCTACTGAAGCCGGTGCAAGAAGCTGCGGTGCAGGGCAATTCGTCACTGTGGGTCAACGGCATCGACCCCGGTTTCGCCAACGACCTACTCCCGCTTGCACTCGCCGGCACCTGCCTGCGCATCGACGAGCTCCGCTGCATCGAGATCGTCGACTACGCCAGCTACGACAACCGCGAAGTCATGTTCGACATCATGGGATTCGGCAAACCCCTCGACGACATCCCGATGCTGCTCCAACCCGGCGTGCTGTCCCTGGCCTGGGGCGGCACCGTCCGCCAACTCGCCGCGGGCATCGGTGTCACCCTCGACGCGGTCACCGAGACCTACCAGCGGATCCCGGCCACCCACTCCTTCGACATCGCCACCGGCCACATCGCCGAGGGCACTGCCGCCGCACTGCGTTTCGAGGTACGCGGCATGGTCGGCGACACCCCCGTCACGGCCCTGGAACACGTCACCCGCCTACACCCCGACCTCTGCCCTGACTGGCCACAACCCGCCAACCACGAGGGCTCCTACCGCGTCGAAATCACCGGCGAACCCAGCTACGCCATGGATCTGGTGACCTCGAGCCGCAACGGCGACCACAACCACGCCACCCTGCTTGCCACCGCCATGCGCATCGTCAACGCCGTCCCCGCCGTAGTCCAGGCACCCCCAGGGATCCTGACCGCCTTGGATCTACCGCTGATCACCAATCCCGCACAGCGGTAAACCTATTCGCGAGCTCGATACCGCTCGAGCAACCGCACGTGCGCCGGTTCGAGTTCCTCGACCGAGCCGACGCCGAGCAGCCGCATGGTCCGGACGATCTGGGTGCGGAGGATGTCGATCGTGCGGTCGACACCGGCCTCACCGCCAGCCATCAATCCGTACAGGTAGGCCCGCCCGACGAGGGTGAACCGCGCGCCGAGGGCGAGGGCGGCGACAATGTCGGCACCGTGCATGATGCCGGTGTCGAGGTGGATCTCCATGTCGTCGCCCACCTCGCGCACCACGGACGGCAGGAGGTGCAGTGGCACGGGCGCGCGATCGAGTTGCCGCCCACCATGATTCGACAGCACGATGCCGTCGACGCCGAGCCCGGCCAGGCGCTTCGCGTCGTCGACGGTCTGCACACCCTTCACCAGAATCTGCCCAGGCCAGTTCTCCCTGATCCAGGCGAGATCGTCGAAGCCGACGGTCGGGTCGAACATGGAGTCGAGCAGTTCGGCCACGGTTCCTGACCAACGATCCAGCGAAGCGAACGCCAACGGCTCGGTCGTGAGAAAGTCCCACCACCACCAGGGCCTGCGCAAAGCATCGAACGCGCCGGTCATAGTGATCGACGGCGGCACCGTCATGCCGTTGCGCACATCGCGCAACCGGGCACCCGCCACCGGCACATCGACCGTGACGACCAGGGTGTCGAATCCCGCCTTCGCGGCACGCTCGACCAGCCCCATCGAACGATCACGGTCGGCCCACATATAGAGCTGAAACCAATTGCGGGCGTTAGGCCCCGTGCCTGCCGCGACATCCTCGATCGCCGTGGTCCCCATGGTGGACAACGTGAACGGAATCCCCGCGCGTTCGGCCGCCCGCGCCCCCGCCAGCTCACCCGCCGTGTGCATCATCCTGGTGAACCCGGTGGGCGCGATACCGAACGGCAGCGCGGCGGTCTTGCCGAGCACCTGCACCGAGGTATCGGTGGTAGCGACGTCACGCAGGATCGCGGGCCGGAACTCGATGTCGGAGAATGCTTCCCGCGCCCGATCGAGACTGATCTCCGCATCCGCCGCACCATCGGTGTAGTCGAACGCGACCTTCGGCGTGCGCTTACGGGCCAACTCGCGCAGCTCCCAGATCGTCTGGGCGCGAGCAAGTTTGCGCTCTCGGCCACCGAACGGGCGCTGGAACTTGACCAGCGGGGCGAGTTCTCGGGGGCGTGGCATCCTGCGCGCGGTCACCGGGCCGCCCCGGCCACCTGCGCCGCGGCACGCAACCGCAGGGAATGCATACCGCCGTCGACCTCCAGCATCGTCGCGGTAATGGACGCCGCCGCGGGACCGGCCAGGTACGCGACAGCGCTGGCGACTTCCTCGGTCGTGACCAACCGCCCATGCGGTTGACGCGCCTGCAACGCGGCCATTTCCGCGTCGGGATCCGCACTGGCCGCCAGCAGCCGCTGCACCCACGGCGTATCGACGGTTCCGGGATTGACGCAGTTCACCCGAATACCGTCCGCAAGGTGGTCGGCCGCCATGGCGCGGGTGAGCGAGAGGATCGCGCCCTTGCTCGCGCTGTAGACGGCGCGGTCCGGCAGCCCGGTGGTGGCCGCGATCGAGCAGATGTTCACGATCGCGGCGGCGGGCGACCGCCGGAGCTGGGGGAGCGCGGCACGGGAAACCCGCACCGTGCCGAAGACATTGACCTCGAACACCCGCCGCCATTCGTCATCGGTGTGGTCCGCGATAGTCCCCTGCGCGCCGATGCCCGCATTGTTGACGAGAATGTCGATCCGCCCGAAGGTGTCGACGACTCCCGCAATCGCCCGGCGAACGGATTCGTCATCCGCGACATCGCAGCGCAACGCCACCCCTGACGTGTCACCAGGGTTCAGATCGAGCACCGCAACCCGCGCGCCCGCGCCTGCGAACGTCTCGGTGATCGCCTTCCCGATGCCGGACGCACCCCCGGTGACCACCGCCACCAGTCCGTCGAACGTGCCCTGTGACGACATACCGACCCACCTTCTCCCCTCAGTTCCGGTGCGCGAGCGCGCCGCCGGACAGGTCCGATGTTTGACTCTGGCGAACATAACACCGATCGGCAGCGCTCGAGCCAGATTGCCACTGCGCAACCAGGATTGACGAATCCTCCATCAACCATTGCGCAGACAGACATCCGATGTATAGTCGTGACCCAGATCACTATCTGGAACGAGGATCACCCGATGGCGCACCTCACGGCGCTGGACACATTAGACGTCCGGTTCCCGACCTCGCGCGAGCTGGACGGCTCGGACGCGATGAACCCCGACCCCGACTATTCGGCGGCCTACGTCATCCTTCGGACCGAAGACCCGGCCGGACCCGAGGGGCACGGGTTCGCGTTCACCATCGGCCGCGGGAACGACGTGCAGCGCGTCGCGATCCAGTCGCTCGCGCATTTGGTCGTCGGCCGGTCGGTCGCCGAAATCACCGAGAACCTCGGAGGATTCGCCCGCGACCTTGCCGCCGATTCCCAGCTGCGCTGGCTAGGCCCCGAGAAGGGTGTCATGCACATGGCGGTGGGCGCGGTGATCAATGCCGCCTGGGATCTCGCCGCCAAGCTGGCCGGAAAACCGGTGTGGCAGTTGGTTTCCGAGATGTCACCGGAGCAGATCGTTGACCTGATCGACTTCCGCTATCTCACCGATGCCCTCACCTCCGACGAGGCGTTGGAGATGCTTCGCCGCGCCGAACCGGGCAGGCGTGAGCGCACGGCCCAGTTACTCGATGCGGGATATCCGGCGTACACGACCTCACCGGGCTGGCTCGGCTACTCCGACGACAAGCTCGCCCGGCTGGCTCGGCAGGCGGTGGCCGACGGGTTCGGCACCATCAAGATCAAGGTCGGCCGTGACGTGGAAGAGGACGTGCGCCGCGTCAAGGTCGCCAGGGAGGCGATCGGACCCGACATCGGACTGGCCGTGGACGCGAACCAGCGGTGGGACGTCGACGCCGCCGTGGACTGGATTTCCCGCCTGGCGCAAGCGAATCCGGCCTGGGTCGAGGAACCGACCAGCCCGGACGACATCCTCGGTCACGCGGAGATCCGCCGCCGGGTCGCGCCGGTGCGGATCTCGACCGGCGAGCACGGCCAGAACCGGATCCTGTTCAAGCAACTGCTGCAGGCCGGTTCGGTCGATCTCTTGCAGATCGACGCCGCCAGGGTCGCCGGAGTCAACGAGAATCTGGCAATCCTGTTGCTGGCGGCCAAGTTCGGCGTTCCGGTGGTGCCGCACGCGGGCGGCGTCGGACTCTGCGAGCTGGTCCAGCATCTGGCGATGATCGACTACGTCGCGATCACCGGAACCACCCAGGACCGCGCGATCGAATTCGTCGACCATCTGCACGAGCACTTCCGGCATCCGGTGCGCGTGGTCGGCGGCCGCTACCTCGCCCCGCGCGAGCCCGGCTTCAGCGCCGAAATGCTGCCGGACTCGTTACGCGACTACGCCTATCCGACCGGAGCCGCGTGGCGCGCGGATCCGCAGGCCCGCTCGACCCAACTGCAGGAGAACCCATGAAAACCGCCAGCATCATCGGCGTAGCCCTCGGCGCCACATTGATCATCGCCTCGGGCGCCGCCTGTTCCCGTGAGTCCACCGGCACCGTCGACAGCGCCCCGGCGGTCACCGTCGGCGCCGGCGCGGACAACGGCGTCCTCGTCGGCGCGGACCAGCCGCGCTCGGACTCCGACTTCTGGAGCGCCTACGCGGGCTATCTAGGCCCGAAAGCCGCTGCGGCGGGTGTGAAGCTGGAGAACACCTCCTCCGACAACGACGCCAACCGGCTCAAGTCGAACGTCGACACCCTGCTGTCCAAGAACGTCAAGGCGATCATCATGGCGCCCCAGGACACCGCCGCGGTGAAGCCCGCCCTCGCCGCGGCATCCGCGAAGAGCGTCCCGGTGGTCAGCGTCGACACCCGCCCCGACAGCGGTGGCGTGTACATGGTCGTGCGCGCGGACAACCGTGCCTACGGCACCAAGTCGTGCATCTACCTCGGCGAAACACTCAAGGGCGCAGGCAAAGTCGTCGAATTCCAGGGTGACCTGAGTTCGATCAACGGACGCGATCGGTCCGAAGCGTTCGCCGACTGCATGAAGACGCGCTATCCCGGCATCAAGGTGATCGAGATCCCGACCGACTGGAAGGGCGATCGCGCCGTCTCCGGCCTACAGGACAAACTGCTGACCGATCCCGATATCAACGGCATCTACATGCAGGCGGGCGGGGTGTTCCTGCAATCGACGATGGCCTTGCTGCGGCGCAGCAACAAACTGGTGAAAGCCGGTGCGCCGGGCCACATCACGATCGTCTCGAACGACGGCATCAAGGCCGAGCTGGACGCCATCGAAGCGGGCGAGATCGACGCGACCATCTCCCAGCCCGCCGACCTGTACGCGCAGTACGCGGCGTTCTACGCGAAGGCCGCTATCGACGGCCGCAAGTTCGCCCCGGGACCCACCGACCATGGCTCCACGATTATCGACACCGGCGTCGGCGGCACCCTCGAAGATCAGCTGTCCGCCCCGGTCGTCACCCGAACGGGCGGCAAGGTGGGCGAACTCGACACCGTGAACACCACCGCGCCCGGCCTGTGGGGTCACGGCGGATGACCGGCGAACCGATCGCCGAGGCGATCGCCGAGGCGATTGACGTGTCGAAACGGTTCGGCCGCAACGTGCTTGCGCTCGACCGGGTCGGCCTGCGGGTGGAGGTGGGTCGGACTCATGCGCTGGTCGGGCGCAACGGCGCCGGGAAGTCGACCCTGGTGTCGATTCTGACCGGGCTCGCAACTCCTGATGAGGGGGAGGTGCGGTTCAACGGTCTCCCGGCGCCGTCGCCCGCCGACCGGGACGCGTGGCGGGCCCGGGTGGCATGTGTATATCAGAAGTCGACGATCATTCCTGATCTGTCGGTGGCGGAGAATCTGTTCGTCAACAGCCAGGGGTTCGGCGGTCGAATCATCAACTGGCGCAGGGTCCGCGGGCGAGCCCGTGAACTGCTCGATACTTGGTCGGTGCCGGTAGATGTCGATACCGTCGCCCGTGATCTGTCCGTGGAGCATCGGCAGCTGGTGGAGATCGCCCGCTCGCTCTCGCACGGCGCGCGTTTCATCATCTTGGACGAGCCGACTGCGCAACTCGATGGACCGGCGATCAAGCGGCTGTTCAACAGGATCGGGGATCTGCAGAAGCAGGGCGTCACCTTCCTGTTCATCTCTCATCACCTCGACGAGACCTACGAAATCTGCCAGGACATCACCGTTTTCCGGGATGCTCGGCATGTGGTGACCGCGCCGGTCGCCGAGCTCGGCAAGAGGGAACTCATCGCGGCGATGACGGGTGATTCGGTCGAACTCGAGACACCGGTCGCCCGGCGCGATCCCGATGACACGGCAACACCGACGTTGCGGGTCGAAGGACTCTCGCACGCTGGCGAATTCGCCGAGGTGACGTTCGAGGTCAAGCCAGGGGAGATCGTCGGGCTCGCAGGTGGCGGCAGCAGCGGCCGCATCGAGGTGGCCGAGACCATCGTCGGATTACGCAAGGCGGCAACGGGTTCCATCCTGGTGTCCGGCAACCGGTTGCGCCGCAGCGGAGTCCGCGCCGCGCTCGACGCCGGTATCGGATTCGTGCCCCGCGATCGGCACGACGAGGGCCTGATTCCGGAGATGAGTGTCGCAGACAATGCCACCCTGACCGTCCCGCGCCAGCTCGGACGCCTCGGGCTGCTGTCCCGGCGCACCCGGAACATGGTGGCGGGCAAGGCGATCGACGATCTGGGGATCAAAACCGAGGGCCCCGATCAGAGTGTCGCCGAGCTGTCGGGTGGTAACCAGCAGAAGGTGGTGTTCGCCCGTGCGCTGGCCACCGACCCGGCGGTGCTGGTGTTGATCACGCCGACGGCGGGCGTCGATGTCAGGTCGAAGGAGACGCTGCGCGGCGTCGTGCGCGACGCCGCGGACCGGGGCACCGCCGTCCTGGTGGTGTCGGACGAACTCGACGATCTCCGCGACTGCGATCGCGTCCTGGTGATGGTGCAGGGCCGGATCGCGCAGGAATTCGAGCAGGGCTGGGGCGACAAGGAACTCGTCGCCGCGATGGAAGGACTGTCATGACCCCGATCGCTACCGGGCGCGAACCGGCCGCCCGCGAGTCCACCGGGTGGCGGCCGACGATCCGCTGGGGTGCGCTGCGCGACTTCCTGCTCGTGCCGCCGATCCTGCTGGTGCTGGTGGTCGGCTACTTCATCAACACCAACTTCGTCTCGTCGACCAACCTCACCAACGTGCTCACCTCGATGAGCGGTATCGCGCTCATCGTGCTGGCCGAGGTGCTGGTGCTGGTGGTCGGCCGGATGGACCTGTCGTTGGAGTGGACGTTCGGGCTGGCCCCCGGTGTCGCCATCTGGGCGACCATGGGCACCGCGAAGGTCGGCGCCTACACGTGGACGTCGCCGTGGATGGCGATACCGATCGCGCTGCTCGTCGGGCTCGCGGTCGGCGCGCTGAACGGGGTGCTGATCGTCCGGTTCGGGTTGAACGGATTCATCGTGACCCTGGCGATGCTCATCGCCCTGCGCGGGCTGCTGACCTTCCTGACCGAGGGATTCACGCTGACCAAGATTCCGCCGTCGGTCGAATGGCTCGGGAACACAAGGATATTGGGCGTGCCGGTCGACGTGGCGGTGTGCTTGGCGTTGTTCCTCATCGGCTATCTCGTACTCACCTATACGACCGCCGGGCGTGCCCTCTATGCCGTCGGTGGCAACGAGGCCGCCGCGCGGGCCGCAGGCATCCGCACCGACAACGTCGTCATCGCTGTACTGGTCGTCGCGGGCGGGCTCGCCGCGATCGGTGGGCTCATCTACTCGGGGCAGTTCGCCAGCGTGCAGGTGAGCCAGGGCGATGGGATGATCTTCCAGGTGTTCGCCGCGTGTGTGATCGGCGGTGTCGCGCTCAATGGCGGGCGCGGTTCGGTGCTCGGCGCGTTCTTCGGCGTCCTGATCCTCACGCTGATCCAGAAGCTGCTGTCCTACGGCGGCGTCAGTGCCGACTCGCTGAAGTTCATCAACGGCGCGCTGATCCTGGTCGCCCTGGTGATCACCCGCATCGCCAGCGGACGACGGCAGGAGTGAGCGTGCGAATCGCGTTGCACACCAAGCTGAAACCCGGTGCCGAGGCCGAATACGAGGAAGCGCACCGTGCGGTACCTGCCGAACTCGTCGCTGCCATCAAGGAGGCCGGGGCCACGTCCTGGACCATCTGGCGCAGCGGCACCGACCTGTTCCACGTGATCGACTGTGCCGCCTACGATGTGCTGCTGAGCCGGTTGGCGGAGCTGCCCGTCAATGTGTCATGGCAACTG
Organism: Nocardia sp. CA-128927; assembly: GCF_050955855.1. NCBI lineage: Bacteria > Bacillati > Actinomycetota > Actinomycetes > Mycobacteriales > Nocardiaceae > Nocardia > Nocardia sp. CA-128927. The sequence continues at coordinate 4,999,041 of NZ_CP192087.1, forward strand.
CGGATCAACGAGTATCTCGAAGCGTCGCACGACTATTCAGCGGTCGATGCCGCCTTGCCGGTGGTCTGGGAACTGAACTCCTCGGGTGGCGCGGGTGAATGACGTAGCCGACATCATTCTCGGCGGTGCGGGTTACGCTGGCCTGTTCCGCGCGGTCGACGAGGAGGATGCCCAGGCGGGTATCGCGGCGGCGTGGGACGCGGGCATTCGTGCCTTCGACACCGCACCGCACTACGGGGCGGGCCTCAGCGAAGAACGCCTCGGCCGATTCCTCCGGTCACGGTCGGAGTACACGCTGTCGACGAAGGTCGGGCGGCTGCTCTATGACGATCCATTCGCATCGGACGGTACCCACGACTTCTACGGAGCGCCGAAACGTTCACGGCGACGCGACTATTCGGCGGTGGGCGTCCGGCGATCCCTGGAGGACTCGCTCGAGCGACTCGGCCTCGATCGGGTCGACCTGCTCCTGATCCATGATCCGGACGACCATCAAGACGAGACGCTTGCCGAGGCGGTGCCCGAACTGACACGGATGCGCGATGCGGGCATTGTTTCGGGCATCGGGGTCGGCGTCAATGATGTGGACGTAGCACTGCGTTTCGTGCGGGAGACGACCATCGATCACGTGATGATCGCCGGTCGATACACATTGTTGGACCGGCGTGCGGAAGCCGAGTTACTCCCGGAGTGCGCACGGCGAGGCATCCGGGTGCTCGTCGCCGGTGTACTGAACAGCGGGATCTTGGCCGATCCACTGCATAGAGCCACCTTCGACTATCAACCCGCGCAACGCGACATCATCGAACGTACACAGGCGATGGAGCGGATCTGCGCGAAATACGATGTCCCCCTGCGTGCGGCCGCACTACAATTCGCACGCCGGAACCCGGCGATCGCCGCCACCGTCATCGGCGCGGGCACCGAGACCGAAGTCGCGGACACCATCGCAATGCTGAACACCTCTGTCCCAGAGGACCTCTGGCACGAACTAGACCGGTGCGCGTGACCAGCCACATTCACGCTGTTGGGTCAGCCTGCGGCGCGGCGCAGCCATTCCATGACGCCCGCCACGTGGGCGAGCGCGCGAGCTTGCGCCAGTTCCGGATCGCGGGCGGCGATCGCGTCGCAGATGCCGCGGTGCTCGGCGACGGTGCGCTCGAACGCTCGCTCCTCGGTCATGCCACGCCAAATCCGGGCCCGCATCGTCGGCAGCGACAGCGAATCCAGCAGGGAGGCAAGCACTTTGTTGCCCGACGCGGCGGCGATGGCGGCGTGGAACTCGAGATCCAGCGCGACCAGCTCGGTCACCGAGTTGGTTTCGGGTTCGACGAGGGTACGCAGGCGGGCGATCTCGTCCTCGGGCATCGATTGCGCGGCGAGGGCGGTGGCGGCCGGCTCCAGGATGCGCCGGATGCCGAGCACGTCCAAAACCGAGTTGTCCTGGTGGAATTCGAGCAGAAAGCTCATCGCGTCGAGCAGCGACTTCGGCTCCAGGCTCGCCACATAGGTGCCGTCGCCCTGGCGCACGTCCAGGATCCGGACCAGCGAGAGCGCGCGGACCGCTTCGCGCAGCGAGTTGCGCGAGACGCCGAGCTGGGCGGCGAGATCGGCTTCGCGGGGCAATCGCGCACCGGGCTCGAGATCGCCCGAGATGATCATCGCCTTGATCTTCGCTATCGCGTCGTCGGTGACCGACACCTGTTTCCTTCGCCTTCGAGGATGTGAAGCTATGCCTCCGATGACTGTAGACTCCCACGTCCACGTTTGGCGGGTAGACGGCGGAACATTCGGCGTCGAGTACGACTGGCTGACCGAAACATCGGATGTTTTGTACCGAAACTACACGCTGGATGAGGTCGAGCCGGAGCTGACCGAGTACGGCGTGGGCGCGGTCGTCCTGGTGCAGGCGTCCGATTCGCTGGCTGAGAATCGCGCGTTGCTGGCGGCCGCGACCGCGTCGCCGCACCCGGTCGCCGTGGTCGGCTGGCTGCCGCTGCATCAGCCCGACATCGTGGCGGCCGAACTGCCCGGGCTGCGGGCGCATCCCGAATTCGTCGGCGTCCGGCACATGATCCACCGCGATCCGGACCCGAAATGGCTGCTGCGCCGCGAGGTTTCGGACAGTCTCACGCTGCTCGCCGAGGCCGGACTGGTCTTCGACGCGGTGGCCGAACGCCCCGATCTGCTCGCGCAGGTTCCGCTGATCGCTCGCGAGCACCCCGATCTCACCATCGTCCTGGACCACCTGGGCAAGCCGCCGATCGCGACCGGCGGCTGGCAACCGTGGGCCGATCTGCTCGCCGCGGCAGCCGCCCAGCCGAACGTGGTCGCCAAGATCTCCGGACTGGCTACGGTATCCGGCACCGAGATCACCGCCAAACGCTGGCAGCCGTACGTCGATCACGCGGTGTCCTGCTTCGGGCCGGGGCGGCTGATGGTCGGCGGCGATTGGCCTTTCACGCTCACTGCGGCGTCGTATCGGACGGTATGGCGGACCACCCTGGAAACGCTGGCCCACCTGACCCCGGCCGACCGCGTCCAGGTGCTGACCGAAGTCGCCTGGCGCACTTACCATCTACCACTCGCACCGACCTGGATGACCGAAGGAGAACCCGAATGAAGTTGCAGCGCATCGGCGAACCAGGCGCGGAACGACCGATCGTCGTCGACGGCGACCACGCCTACGATCTGCGCTCGCTCACCGCCGACATCGACGGCGACTTCCTCGCCGCGGACGGCATCGAGGCCGTCGCCGCAGCGCTTGCGGCGGGCCGACTTCCGCGCGTCGACATCACCGGCGAGCGCATCGGCGCCCCCATCGCCCGCCCGCAGGCGGTGTGGTGCATCGGCATGAACTACGCCGCGCACGCCGCGGAATCGGGTTCGGCACCGCCACAGACTCCCGTCCTGTTCTTCAAGACCCCGAACACCGTTGTCGGCCCCTATGACGACGTGCTGATCCCGCGCGACTCCCAGCAGACCGACTGGGAGGTGGAACTCGCGGTGGTGATCGGCCGACGCGCACGCTACCTCGACTCCATCGACGAGGCGATGAATCACATTGCCGGATACACCATCTCGAACGACGTCTCCGAACGCGCCTTCCAGCTCGAACAATCGGGCGGGCAGTGGTCGAAAGGCAAGTGCTGCGAGACCTTCAACCCGCTCGGCCCCGCCCTCGTGCCGCGCTATCAGGTCGACGCGGGCAACCTGCGGTTGCGTTCGTTCGTGAACGGCGAAGCGCGCCAGGACTCCAGCACGGCCGACCTCATCTTCGGCGTCGGCTACCTCGTCTGGCATCTGTCCCAGTACGCGGTCCTCGAACCCGGCGACATCATCAACACCGGAACCCCCGCCGGGGTAGCACTTTCCGGTCGTTTTCCGTACCTGCGCGACGGCGACGTGGTCGAGGTCGAGATCGAGGGGATCGGCCGGGCCAGGCAGCGATGCCGCGACGCCGTAGGTGCGCGCGAGTCGTCGCCACCGGCCTCGGTCGAGGCGTGAGTTATTCGGCGGCAAGAACTTCCAGTGCCCGATCCACGTCCTCGACGCTGTTGTACAGGTGGAAGGAGAAGCGCAGCCCGCCGTTTCGCGCGGTGGTGACGACACCGGCCTGCTCCAGTCGCGGTGCCGAATCACCCGCACCCGGGATGGTGACGATCGGCGCACGGTTGGGCACCGACGCCAGGCCGAGCTCGGTCAGTCCGGCCCGGAAGCGGTCGGCCAGCTCGAGGTTGTGCGCGTTGATCTTCTCGACCGTCAACTCCTCGATCAACGAGATCCCCGCGCTCGCGGCGGTCACGCCGAGCCAGTCGGGCGTGGAATCGAATCGACGGGTGGTCGTCGGCAGCTTGACCGGGTTGTACAGCTCGGCCCACGGATCCGCGGCCGCGTACCAGCCCGGACCGACCGGCCGCACCGTCTCGGTCGCCTCCGGCCCGGCGGCGAAGAACGAGATGCTGCGCGCGCCGATCAACCACTTGAAGGTCGCACACACCCAGTAGTCGGCATCGGCGAAGCTGAGCGGCAGCCAACTCGCGGCCTGGGTGGCATCGATCAGCAGCCGCGCGCCGTGCGCCGCGGTGGCCGCCCGCAGCGCAGGCAGGTCCGTCATCCGCCCGTCCGCCGACTGCACCACGCTCACCGCGACCAGCGCGGTCTCCGGCCGCACCTCCTCGACCAGCCGCTCCAGCGGCACCGTGCGCACCGCCAGATCGCCGCGGTGCAGGAAAGGCATGGTCACCGAGGCGAATTCGCCCTCGGCCACCAGTACCTCGGCACCGGACGGCAGCGCGACGGCAACCGGACCGATCAACTGGGCGGCGGTGCTGCCGAGCGCGATGTCATCCGCGGTGGCACCGGCCAGCAGCCGGGCATACGACTCGCGCAGTCGGGGAACCAGGTAGTCGTTCGTCATCGGACCGCCACGGCCCGCCGCCCAGCGCGCATTCGCCTCGCCGATGGCGGTCAGCGCACGCGCGGACGGCAGCCCGAACGACGCGGTGTTGAGGTAGGTGACTTCGGTCGAGAACTCGTCGGGCGCAAGGGAGGACATAGATAGGAGCATCCGCCGCCGCCACGAACCCGTCCAGCGCCAGCACCCCGAAAGTGGACCGTTCTACTTCGGGGTCGGCGTCGCCCACATGTTCGTCAGCAGTTGGTGGCTGGGGGTGTCGGCGAGGGACTGCATCGATTCGTAGATGCGCTGGTAGCTGGTCGAGGCGATGCGCCAGCTGCCGTCGGCGTCGAGCCGGTAGGTGTCGGAGTAGTAGCCGGCGCCGCGGATGAGCACGCCGTATTCGGTGGCGATGACCGTGTCCTCGAAAGCCCAGGAGCCGGTGGCTGTCTCGCCGTCGACGGTGATCTCGGGATGATTCGCGATATGCACCGACACGATCGTCGGCCCGAGGTTCTCGCGCATGAACGCGGTGATGGCGGCGCGGCCGTCCAGGTTCAGCGGTTCGCCGAGTGCGTGGGTGCCGTAGCGGCCCGCGGCGTCGACGGTGAGGGTGTCGGCGAACTCGTCCCACCGTTTGAGGTCGAGCGTCCGAAAGTATCGGTACTTGAGCTGACGGACGGCTTCGATGGCGGCGAGATCCATCTGATCAGGGTGGCACGCCACCGCCCGTCAGACAATAACCTGTTCTACTTTCGCCTAGCGGGGGTGTTCCGCGCTCGTCGATGGGTACTCGACTCGATGAGACATGCCGAAACCAGCGCATGTGCTCACCGCACCGAATGTCTCGTCACGATCGGGAGTCTGCTGTGAACGACAGCCCTGTTACCGCGCCCAATCCCCACGATCCGACCCTGGACCAGGCGGTCGCCCTGCATGCCGCGGCCAACCGCCTGGAGGAGGAATTCGACGGTCTCGTCGACGATGACGCGATCGAGCAGTTCCTCCGCTCGGCCTACGACCACGTCGCCGACCACGCCACCATCGACCACTTCCTCCCGCTGCTCGCCGAGCGCTACACGCGAGAGTGGTTGTACGCCTTGGTCGGACAGCAGAGCAGCGCCGGATAGCTGTCAAGATTCGTTCCCGGCTACCGAGAAGATCCGTAGTGCTCTCGGTAGTTTCCGGGATTCCACTGCGGGCTCGCCGAGGCACTGTGATGGGTGACACAAAGGAGTGTGCCGGAAACGCACATGCCTAATAGAAATACTTCTAAGCTCTAGGCGAGCACACAGTGGAGGTGAGCTATGACGGTCGAGGCGGTGACCCCTCCCGAGTCCGGCGAGTTATGGACAGGATCGGGACAGGTGTCCGCTCGGCCGCCGCAGCCGCCGGTGTCCATGATCGAACGAATGACGCTGATACTGGACGCTTTCGACGGTGCCACGCCGACCCTCACCCTACTAGGCCTGTCCGAACGTACCGGCCTACCGCGCTCGACGGTGCATCGCATCCTCGACCAGATGATCCGGCTGCGCTGGCTCGCGCACGCCCCGGGCGGCTATCGGCTCGGCATGCGCACGCTGGAGCTCGGCGGACTTGCCGCCGACCACAACGAGATTCGCGATGTGGTGAGCCCGCTGCTGCACGATCTCTGTCAACGCACCGGCATGGTCGGCCACCTCGGCGTGCTCGACGGCCGCGAGGTGCTCTATCTCGACAAGGCGGGCGGCCGATTCGCGGCCAGCGTGCCGACCCGGCTCGGCGGCCGAATGCCCGCGCACAGTACGGCTCTCGGCAAGGCGCTGCTCGCGTCGCTCGAGCCGAGCATCGTCGAAACGTCGTTCCGTGATCACCTGCCGCAGCTGACGGCCCGAACCATTTGCGACAGAGCAGAATTGCACCGCGAACTCGCCCGCATCCGGCAGCGGCAGGGCGTCGCGGTGGACAACGAGGAGTCGGTGGCGGGCATCGCCTGTGTGGGCGTGCCGATCCGCGGACGCGGCGCCGCGGTGGCCGCGCTGTCGTTGTCCGGTCAGATCGGTAGTGAGCGAGCGGCTTTGGATACCGCGCGCCTGGCTCGCGTCCTCGTCGAGGTTGCGCACGAGGCCGGTCGTTCCCTCTTCCCTCGGCACGCGCGTTGGCGCTGAGCCGGAGCGGTTACCGCGTCAGTGCGGGATCGCGTCGATGATGGCCCGAGCGCCCTGGCGGAGCAGGTCGCCGCCGACGAAGAAGCCCAGCGCCTGCGGGTCTTCCGGAACACCCCAGTGGTGCGAGTCCAGCCACTTGTCGCCGTCCGCGCTGAACACCTTGCCGTGCAACGTCAGTCGGCCGGTGCGGTCGGTGGTCGCGTAACCGGCGATGGGGGAGTTGCAGTGCCCTTGCAGGGCGTGCAGCATGGCGCGCTCGGCATCGGCCTGGCGGTGCGTGTCCGGATCGTCGAGGCGCGCACCGAGTTCGAGGAGTTCGGTGTCGTCGGCCCGGCACTCCAGCGTGATGATGCCCGCGCCGATGGGCGGGACCATGGTGTCGAGGTCGAGGGTCTCGGTGATCCGATGCGCCTGGTCGACGCGGTGCAGCCCGGAGACGGCCGCGATCAGCACGTCGATGTGACCTTCTTCGAGGCGCGCCAGCCGGGTGTTGACGTTGCCGCGCAACGGTTTCACCGTCAGGTGCGGGTAGTGCAGGCGCAGCTGCGCGGTCCGGCGCACCGAGCTGGTGCCGACCACGGTCCCCGCGGGCTGGTCGGCCAGCGAGGCACCGTTACCGGTGATCACCGCGTCGTGCACGTCGTCGCGTGGCAGGTAGCCCGCGAACGCCAGCCCGTCGGGCACCGGGATATCGCCGGGAATGTCCTTGAGGCAGTGCACCGCCAGGTCGGCGTCGTCCACCAGCAGCGCGTGGTCGATCTCCTTGACGAAGGCGCCCTTACCGCCGAGCTTGGACAGATCACCCATCCAGCGATCCCCGGCGGTGGTGACCTTGACCAGCTCACTCGCCACCCCGAGCGCGGCAAGGAGCGCGGCAACCTGCTCCGCCTGGGCCAACGCCATGGGGCTGGATCGAGTGGCGATCCGAATGATGCGCGTACGCGACATGTCCGGCACCTTACTCCGGCCGCGACCGGCCACCACCACGGAGCCGCACGCCTTCCGATTTCCGGCACAGAACCAAGGCAGCCGCACACCTCTTGACGTGGCGCACATCGAATCGCATGCGATTCGATGTGCGGGAGAACAGGGGGTGTGCGGCTGTTTCGTTCGAGTGCGGGACTGGCACGGCGACAATAGGGTGATGTACAGCGACGAACATCAGGAATTCCGGGCGATGGTCCGGCGGTACATCGAGCAGAAGATCAACCCGCACGTGGACGAGTGGGAGCGGGCCGAAATGATGCCGCTGCACGAGATTTTCGCCGATATGGCCAAGCTCGGCATCCTCGGGCTCGAGTACGACCCGGCCTACTCGGGGCAGGGGGCCGACCATCTGTTCACGGTGGTGCTGTGCCAGGAACTGGGTCGCGTCGCGCACGGGTCGTTTCCGATGGCGCTCGGTGTGCACGTCGCGATGGCGACGCCGTCGCTGCACGCGCACGGCAGCGAGGAACTCAAGCAGGAGTACCTGGCACCGGCCATGCGCGGTGAAACCGTTTGTGGCGTAGCGGTTACCGAGCCGGAGGCCGGTTCCGATGTGGCGGGGATCCGGACCAGCGCGCGCCGGGACGGCGACGACTGGGTGATCAACGGGTCGAAGATGTTCATCACCAATGCCGTGCAAGCGGACTGGCTGTGTACCCTGGTGCGCACCTCGCCGGAGGGCGGCTATCGCGGGATCAGCCAGATCATCGTGCCCACTGACGCTCCCGGCTTCCGGGTGGACCGTAAGCTGGACAAGCTGGGCATGCGCGCCTCCGATACCGGCCTGCTGACCTTCGAGGACGTGCGAGTCCCGGTGCGCAACACCATCGGCGAGATCGGCCGCGGCTTCCAGCAGCAGATGTCGCAGTTCGTGATGGAGCGCATGTTCGCCGCCTACAGCACGCCGATCAGCTGCGCCCTGCAACTGGAGCTGACCCGCGACTACGCCAAGCAGCGAAAGGTGTTCGGCCAGCCGCTGACCGCGAACCAGTACCTCCAGTACACCTACGCCGAGCTCGCGGCGAGAGTGGACATGCTGCGCGTCTATACAGAGGTGACCGCCCAGAACTACACCGACGGCGGGGATGTCACGCGGATGGCCACCATCGCCAAGCTCGAGGCGGGCAGGCTCTCCCGTCAGGTCGCGGACTGGTGTCTGCAGATTCACGGTGGCATGGGCTATATGGAGGAGACCTGGACTTCCCGCGCGTATCGGGACAGTCGCCTGCTGAGCATCGGCGGCGGCGCCGACGAGGTCATGCTGCGCGTTCTCTCGCTGATGGACGGTTTCGCATAGCCCCCGGACATATGCCTAAGCGATATAGTCCTATCGTGACCGATGCGAAGCCTGTTTCGGCGGAAGCCGAGGTACCCGATCTCCCGACGACCAGTTGGGCCGTGCTCGGCATGCTCTCGCACGCCGACGAGCTATCCGGCTACGACCTGAAGAAGTGGGCCGACGGCAGCGTGCAGTTCTTCTACTGGAGCCCGTCGTTCAGCCAGGTCTACGCCGAGCTCAAACGGTTGGAGAAATACGGCTTCGCGACCTCGCGCACGGTCCTGCAGGAGGACGGCGTGCGCGGCAAGCGGATGTACGCCATCACCGCGAGTGGCCGTGCGGCGGCGGCGCATTGGGTGAACCACGCGCCGGTCGAGGCCCCGGTGCTCAAGCACAGCGTCATGCTGCGCGCCTGGCTCGGCCACCTGGCCGAACCGGATCGGCTGCGCGAAATTCTCACCGAGCACATCGGTTACGCCGACCGGATGCGCGGACAGGCCGAGGCGGATGCCGACGGTGCGGGCGAACACCCGGCTCGCCCCTATCCGGCCGCCGTATTGCGCTGGTGCGTGCGCCATTACGAAGCCGAGGCCGAATTCGGCCGGGAACTCCTGGCGGATGTCGACAAGATCACTACCAAGACAACGCGAAAGACCAAGAGTCGCGCTTCGTGACTTGGGGTTTCGCGCCGCACCCGGGCGCGGCGGACCGGTTAATTTCCGGTGGGCTGCCGGAGTGTCCAACAGTGTGCTGGGCATTTGCCCCATGCTTGCTGAAGCGTGAGTCTTTCACTGCGAAGAATTTACGTTCCCGACGTGCGACGACCGTTCGGCTGCTTTCCTATGGACGTCAGGATGGAGAGTCCGTGAGTAGGTAGAGGCGTAGTCGGGGAGCGATGCACCGGATACCGATCAACCAACGACACTTCCGTTCGGGGTGGTTGTGGTCCGCGATCGGCTTGGTCGCGATCGCGGGCACGGCCGTGTGGCTGACCCGTCCGGAGCCGGTGCACTGCGATCCACCGAGTGCGCTAGCCCAGTCGGCGACCACGAACACGCTGGCCCAGTCGACGATCTCGCGAACGCCGTTGCCTGCCAGCGGTATTGAGCCCACTGCGGCCCAGGCACAGGAACCGCAGCCGGTCGTCTCGGGTGAGGCCCGCTTCTACTCGTTCAGCCAAGGGGTTTCCTGTTCGTTCCCCGGGCTGCCGATGGACGGCTTCTATGTCGGGATGTCGACACCGGAATTCGGCAAGGCCGATCCGTGCGGCGCGTACCTCGACATCCAGGGCCCGCGCGGCGACGTGCGCGCGCTGATCGTGGACCGTTGCCCGGCATGTGCTCCGGGACAACTGGATTTGAGCATCGCCGCCTTCACTCAGCTCGCCGATCTGTCCGACGGCGTGGCGAAGGTCCGCTACAGCGTGGTGCGCAATCCGGAGCCGCCGCCGGAGCTGTTCTATCAGGTGAAGCCGGACTCCAGCACCGCCTGGTTCGCGATCCTGCTCAGCGGTTCCGGAAACCCGTTGCGGGAGGTCGCTATTCGGCCGAACACCGGCGGCGCGTGGCAGAACCTCACGCGGGGCATGGACAACTACTGGTCCATCTCCGGCGCCGGGGCCGGACCGTTCGACGCGCGCGTCACCGACGTGCACGGCGACCAGGCGGAGATCCTCGGCATCACCTTGACGCCGGGCACGCGCGCGACCGGTGCCCGGCTCTATGCCGGGACACCGCCGTACGCCGCTCCGGAAACCACTCGGCCGCCGTTGGTTTCGCCGACCACCGTGGCCGCCGCACCGTCATCGAGTCGGTCGGCGGCGAGCTGCCGACCCTAACGGAGCTTCGCGCCCAGCGCCTTGCCCGCGGCGCGCCCGGAGAAGATGCACCCGCCGAGGAAGGTGCCCTCCAGCGCGTTGTAGCCGTGCACGCCGCCACCGCCGAACCCGGCCACCTCGCCCGCCGCGTAGAGGCCGGGGAACGCGGTGCCATCCGGGCGCATCACCTGGGAGTCGAGGTTGGTCTGCAAGCCGCCCAACGTCTTTCGGGTGAGGATGTTCAGCCGGACCGCGATGAGCGGACCGGCCGCCGGGTCGAGGATGCGGTGTGGCTTGGCGACCCGGCTGATCTTGTCGCCGAGGAACTGACGTGCGTTGGTGATCGCCATCAGTTGGCTGTCCTTCGAGTACTTGTTCGCGACATCCCGGTCCCTGGCGACGATCTGCTGCTCCAGCGCGTCGTGGTCGAGCTGCGGGCCACGCGCGATCTTGTTCATCCCGGCGACGAGCTCGCGCAGGTTGTCCGCGACCACGAAATCGACGCCGTGCTTCTTGAACGCCTCCACCGGACCCGGCGCGCCCTTGGCCAGTCGGCTCTTGAGGGTGAATTTCAGGTCCTTGCCGGTGATGTCGGGGTTCTGTTCCGAACCCGACAGCGCGAACTCCTTCTCGATGATCGACTGGGTTAGCACGAACCAGGAGTAGTCGTAGCCGGTAGCCAGGATCTCCTTCATCGTGGACATGGTGTCGAAACCGGGGAAACACGGTGCGGGCAACCGCTTTCCGTTCGCGTCGAACCACAGCGAGGACGGGCCGGGGATGATCCGGATGCCGTGGTCGGGCCAGATCGAATCCCAGTTGTTGATGCCCTCGGTGTAGTGCCACATGCGGTCCCGGTTGACGATGGCGCCGCCGGCGGACTCGGTGATGCCGAGCATCCGCCCGTCCACGTGCGCGGGCACGCCGGAAATCATGCTCTCCGGGCACTTGCCGAGCCGCTCGGTGGGCCAGTTGCGCCGGATCAGCTCATGGTTGTGGCCGATGCCGCCGGAGGTGACGATCACCGCCTTCGCCCGAAACTCGAACTCGCCGAAAACGTTTCGCGAGGACGCCTTGCCTCGGTCGAGGTCCGTCTCCTCCAGCACGCTGCCGCGCACGCCCACCACCGCACCGTCCTCGACGATCAGCTCATCGACCTGATGCCGGAAGCTGAAGCCGACGAGGCCTTTTCGTTCGCCCTCCAGCACCGGCTCGGCGAACACCCGCACCACCTCGGGCCCGGTGCCCCAGGTGAGGTGGAAGCGCGGCACCGAATTGCCGTGCCCGTCCGCGAAACTCCCGCCGCGCTCGGCCCAGCTGATCAGCGGTGTCACCCGCAGCCCGAGCTCGTGCAGATACTCGCGCTTCTCGTCGGTCGCGAACCGCACGTAGGCCTGCGCCCACTGCCGACCCCACAGGTCCTCGTCGTCGCGATCGAATCCGGCGGAGCCGAGCCAATCCTGCAACGCGAGGTCGTAGGAGTCCTTGATGCCGAGGCGCCGCTGCTCCGGTGTGTCCACCATGAACAGTCCGCCGAGTGACCAAAACGCTTGCCCGCCGAGGTTGTTGCGGTTCTCCTGGTCGAGCACGTGCACCTTGCGGCCGGCCTTGACCAGTTCGTGGGTCGCGACCAGGCCGGCCAGTCCGGCGCCGACGACGATGACATCTGCCTGTTCGGCGAATGCGGGATCGGACATGTTCATCCTTCGGGTTCGGTGCTGTAGGCCAGCACGACGTGGTAGATGAGGTCGGTGCGGCGGCGTCGCACGACGCGGCTGCGCGGTTCCATCAGGACCTGCACGCTGGTGCCGTCGTGCACCGCGACGAGCGCCTGGCCGAGTGCCTCCGGATCCGGCACGGTGCGGCCGATCCGAGCCAGCCCGGCGACGATGGTCGGCATCAAGGCGTTCACGATCGCCTCTTCACGCGCGGCCATCACCCGCCGCAGTTCGGGATTGCGCAACGCGTGCGTGGTGAACTCCGCGGTGATGCGATACCAGCCCTCGTCGACCGGAACCGCGCGCTCCAGGCGTTCGATCGAGGTGCGCACGTCGTCGCTGCCGACCGGGATCTCGTCGAGCATGCGCTGCACGTCGGCGAGCATGGCGGCCGACCGCTGTTCCCACATGGCCAGGAACAGCTCGTCGAGTGAGCCGAAATTGGAGTAGAAGGCACCACGGGTGAATCCGGCCCGCTCGCAGACCCGTTCCACCGTGGCCTTGCCGAACCCCTCCCCGGAGAAGGCTTCATACGCGGCGGTGAGCAGACGATCCCTGGTCTCGGCGCGGCGGCGGGTGACCCGAGTTGCCGAGGTCTTCGCTTCGGTGGACGACGCCAACGGGCACCTCCTTGGGTGCGACCGGCGGTCACCGGCCGAATGGATACAGAAATGTATTCAATACACAAATGTATCAGACGCAGAGCTGTGACGTGGCGAAATCGGACGAGTAGGGTTGGCGCAGCTCGATACGACCGTGCATCCTGACGACAAGGGGAGATCGGTATGAACGAGGTTGCCCGGACCGCATCGATGACCGGCTGGCGGGTGCGCCGCCCCGGGCCGATCGACGAAGGCCCGCTCGACCAAGTGCGCGAGCCGGTCCCCGAACCCGCCGCCGACGAACTACTCGTGCGGGTGCTGGCGTGCGGCGTCTGCCGAACAGACCTGCATGTGGCTGAAGGCGACCTTCCGGTGCATCGCGTCGGAGTAGTACCGGGACACGAGGTGGTCGGCGAGGTCGTAGCCGTCGGCTCGGCGGTCGGCGGGGTCGCGGAGGACTCGCGCTTTACCGAGACCTTCGCCGTGGGGGACCGGGTCGGCATCGCCTGGCTGCGTCATACCTGCGGTGCCTGCAAGTACTGCCTGCGCGGCGCCGAAAACCTGTGCCCCCGTTCGGAATACACCGGCTGGGATGCCGACGGTGGATACGCCGAATTCGCCACTGTGCCAGCGCCTTACGCGCTCCGGCTACCGGAGGGGTATACGGACGCCGAGCTGGCCCCGCTGCTGTGCGCGGGCATCATCGGCTACCGCTCGCTGCAACGAGCCGACCTGCCACCCGGCGGACGCCTCGGTCTCTACGGCTTCGGCGGCAGCGCGCACATCGCCGCGCAGGTCGCGCTGGCCCGCGGCGCGGAGTTGCATGTGATGACCCGCGACCCGGCCGCGCAAGAGCTGGCGCGCGAACTCGGCGCCAGCTCCGTGCAGGGCGCCGCGGATCCGCCTCCGGTGCAACTGGATTCGGCGATCTTGTTCGCGCCGGTCGGCACCCTCGTGCCGCCGGCGCTCGAAGCGCTCGATCGCGGCGGCATCCTCGCCATCGCGGGCATTCACCTCAGCGACATCCCGGCCCTGAATTACCAGCGGCATCTGTTCCAGGAGCGGGAAATTCGCTCGGTCACCGCGAACACCCGCACCGACGCCCGCGAATTTCTCACTCTCGCAGGCGAACATCGCATAGAAGTGACCACCCGTGGGTACTCCTTGGGGATGGCAAATCAGGCCCTCGCCGACCTCGCGCACGGACGTTTCACGGGCGCAGCGGTTCTCGTGCCATAGAAAAGATACGCCAGGACACGATTCGGCGCTGAGTACGCATCTTTCGGGTCGTTTTGCTTGACGGCTCGCTTCGCCGTTCTTACCTTCGCAGATATAGCCGAGTGGCACTTGTCTCTGACAAGTGTCATTCGGCTTCTCACAACGGCGTGAGTGGGTGATCACGATGGCAAACCGGAAGGTAATTCATTTCGAGAAGTGGCGGGTGGTGCAAGCATTCGTTGTGCTACTGCTCGTCGCGGGATTCGGAGCTACGACGGGATTACCCGCGCTGGCCTCGCCTTGCGCGGCCGTCGACGTGGTGGTCGCCAGGGGCACCCAGGAACCCGGGTACCTCGGTGCGGTGGCCGGTGACCCGCTCTACGACACCCTATTGCGCAGGCTGCCGACGAGTTCGGTCGCCTATCGCGTCAATTACCCTGCGGACCTGCTCGATCCGGCCTCGATCAGCCGTGGCACCCAGGACATGAACGCCCATGTGATGTGGCAGGCGGCGGTCTGCCCGGACCAGCGGTTCGTGTTGGTCGGCTACTCGCAGGGGGCGGTCGTCACGCACGGTGTGCTCGGCACCGGCGCCGTGACCGCGCTCGGGGGCATCAGCTCGTTGCCGATCGACCTCGAATCACGGGTGGCGGCAGTCCTGTTGTTCGGTGATCCGATGCGGCTGACCGGCTGGAATGTGCCCGATCTGTATGCGTGGCGCACCGGAAACTACTGCACGGCCGGGGATCCGGTCTGCACCGGCGGCGGCGATCCGACCCAGCACTCCAACTACGGCTGGGCCATGTGGCCTGCGGCGGATCTCGTCGCGAGCCGGGTGTAAGTCGTGTACCGCGGCGGGGGCCGGCGTGCCGTCGGCCCCCGCTGTCGGCGGTTCAGGTCCGTCGCGTGCGAATTGTGCGCTGTGTACAGCAAATTCTCTGAAACATCTGTGGTCCTTTTCGATTCGGATACGCTGCGGCGAAATCCCGTGGAACGCGCACAGTTCGAGTGGTGCCGGTCGGCCGTGCGTGATAAGAACAGCAAATGTCCGATGATCCAGACATCGCACAAGCCCGGGTCTTTCTGGACTTGCTCGCCGCACACGCACGCACACTCGCGCGCGCCATCAATACCGCCGAAAGGACATTCCAAACGCATCGGCTCCGTGAACTACATGCCGAGCTGCACACGGTGCGCCACTGCATCGCACGAATCCACTACCGGTATCCCGACATCGCACCAACAAACCGAGCTCGAATCTGATTGTCCCGTCCCGTCCCGTCCCGTCCCGTCCCGTCCCGTCCCGTCCCGTCCCGTCCCGTCCCGTCCCGTCCCGTCCCGTCCCGCCGCGCACGTCCCGTCCCGCCGCGCACGAAATTGCAAGCTGATTCGTGCGCAGCGTGCCAACCAATGCGCGGCAGGAGCGACCGCCTACCAACTGCCCCCGCCCGCCCTTGCCGAAAGCGTCTGCGACGCAACCACAACCGGGCGGGGTCTGCGAGCCGCGCACGTTTCGTTCCGGCGCGCACGAGATTGTTAGCTGATTCGTGCGCGGGGGGCTGATTCGTGCGCGGCGGGCTGATTCGTGCGCGGCGGCCGGGAACGGGAACCGCGCACCGCTGATCATGGCGTGACTACCACTGTAGGCCGGGGACTACTCTGGCCACGCGCGCGGCGGGGCCGGGCAGCGCCATGAACGGCAGGAGGACCGGTGCGAGCACTGTCAATGGGCTGCGTCCGGAGTCGCCGGTGGGCTTCTGCGGTGCGGCGGCCTTCTTATTGCCCTGTGCCGCAGTGGATTCGCCGAAGAGACGGAAACCCTGATGCAGGATCGTCCGCTTCACCGAGGGCATCAGCAGCTCGACCGCCTGCGCGAAGGTGCCGACCGGGGTGTCGATCCGGTGCGGGCGATCCTCCAAGGCGCGAACCACGATGGTGGCGGCCTGATCCGGATCCGGGACCGGCAGCGACTTGTAGAGATCGGTCGGCGCGATCATCGGGGTGCGCACCAGCGGCATCCGCACCGAGGTGAAAGTGATTCCCGCATCGCGGTTTTCGACCGCCGCGATCTCGCTGAAGTTGTCCAGCGCCGACTTGCTCGCCACGTAGGCGGCGAACCGCGGCACCTTGGTCTGCACGGCGATCGAGGAGATGTTGACGACGTGACCGAAGCGCCGGGCCCGCATCGACGGCAGCAGCGCCAGGATGAGCCGGACCGCGCCGAAGTAGTTGACCGCCATCGTCCGCTCGAAATCGTGCATCCGGTCGGTCGAGTTCAGCACCGACCGGCGAATCGACCGGCCCGCGTTGTTCACCAGGTAGTCGACGTGGCCGTGCTCGGTGAGGATGGTCTGCACCAGCGTCTCGACCCCGTCGGCATCGGTGATGTCGCACGGATAGTCATGGGCCACACCGCCTTTCGCGCGCACCGAATCGGCGGCGTCGGCCAGGTCGTCCTTGCCGCGGGCCACCATCAGCACGGTGGCGCCGCGCCGGGCGACCGCGTGCGCGGTGGCCAGGCCGATGCCCGACGACGCCCCGGTGATGAGCACGACCCGGCCGTTGAGCGGCTCGTTGGACACCGCGGGCTGGCCGCGGTGCGCGTCGAGGTGGTCGCGCCAGTACTGCCAGAGCTGTCCGGCGTAGCTGTCGAAGGACGGCACCGACAATCCGGTGCCGCGCAGCTGCGCACGCGTCGAGTCGGAGATGAACTCCGCCGAGAACGAGGTGTGCGGGGCGACGGCGGCGGGAATTCCCAACTGCTCCAACAGGAAATCGCGCACCGCGGGCACACCGGGCAGCTGGGCCAGTCCGCTCAACGCGCGGGCACTGAGCGGCACGACGCCGATCCCGGCGGGTGCGCCCGCGGCCGTGGCCAGCGCACCGTACACGTCGCTGAACGCCTGCGGTTCGGGGTTGACCAGGTGGAAGGTGCGTCCGTCCAAGCCGGGCCTGCGCACCAGGGCCGCCATTGCGGCGGCCACGTAGTCGACCGGGACGATATTGGTCGCGCCGAGATCGGGCAGCGGCATCGGCAGTTCCGACGGCAGTGCGGCGAGCTTGGCGATGGCGGCGAAGAAGTAGTACGGGCCGTCGATCTTGTCCATCTCGCCGGTGCGGGAGTCGCCGACCACGATCGCGGGGCGGTACACCCGCCAGCGCACCCCGCGCGATTCACGAACGAGCTTCTCCGCCGCGAACTTGGTCCGATGGTAGGGCGAGGTGAGTCGCTGACCGAGGTCGAAGTCCTCCTCGAAGTACTTGCCCTTGTGGTCACCGGCCACCGCGACCGACGAAACATGGTGCAGCACAGCGCCGATCGAGCGGGCCAGGGCGAGCACCGACCGGGTGCCCGCGACATTGGCCGCGTGCGCGGTCTCCTCGTCGGCGGTCATGTCGTAGACCGCGCCGAGATGGATCACGTGGTCGGCCTGCGGCGCCTCGCGGGTCAGGCCGAGCCCGGCCGCGGTGAGGTCACCGACCAGCGAGAACACTCGTTCGCCGCCGTCCCATCCGGTGGCGAGGTCGGCGAACTTCTGCAGCGACTCCTCGCGCACCAGAACATGAACAACGGCGTCGGGCTCATTGTTCAGGAGCTCCTGAACGACCCGCCGTCCCAAGAATCCGGTACCGCCCGTCACGATGTAGGTAGCCATCGCCCTCTCCTGCTGTTCATTCGAACCGTGTTGTCGCACAAGTCATCCAGCATGCAACGGTGAATGCGGAGATATCGGTTCGGCCGCGAGACGCAGACCTGACGCGGTAACAGCGATCGGGCCGAAAGTAGGAACCCCTTCGTCCTGACTTATACGAAACAGTAATGATCCTGATCATCTCCGGCAAGCGTTCCGGGCTGGATCACTCTGTGGGACTGGTCACCCATCGGTGCAGGTCAAAGGGTAAGTGTTACAACGATTTCCAGGTATACCTTCACTGGTCAATCGTCCAGTTTGTCAGGGCTACTAGGCAGCTATCGCTTCTCGACGCGGGCGGGCGGCAGCTGGACCGGAGACTTGTCGCGGAACAGCGCCTCGAAAGCGTCGAGATCGGTGGGTCCGGGGACGTTGTCGGTGCCCTCGGTGAAGACGGCGAAGCCGTCACCGCCCGAGGCGAGGAAGCTGTTGGTGGTGATGCGGTAGGTAGCGGCCGGGTTGAGCGGCTGCTCCGCGATGCGGACGCTGTCGGCAATTACCTTGGCGCCCTTGGGCGCTGCGTCCGCGAAGGCGTAGGTGATGCCCGCGAGGGACAGCATCGCGGGCTTGCTGGCATTGGTCCACTGCTGTTCGAGCAGACGCAGCACCTGCTGGCCGGTGAGGGTGAGGGTGACGACCTGATTGCCGAAGGGCTGGACGGTGTAGATGTCGCCGTAGGTGACCGGGCCCGCCTTCAGGTCGGCGCGCACGCCACCCGGGTTCATGAAGGCCGCCACCGCGCCCGCCGGTGCCGCGGTCGCCGAGAGCATCGAGTCCGCAATGACATTGCCGAGGGGCGAGGTGCCCGTCGCGTCGGGATCGTGCGGCAGTGCCGCGGCGGCCGCGCCGACTACGCGGGCCGTGCGCGGGCGAGCCTGCTCGGTGTAGAAGTTCACCAGGGCGGTGGTGGCCGGGTCGGCGGTGACGTCGCGGGTCACCACTCGGTTGACCGCGGAGGCCTGTACGCCGTCGGGGGCGAAGCGCAGCGTGAGGTCGGTGATCAGCCTGCCGTAGGAGGCGGCCTGGGTGACCGACTTGCCCTCGATCGTGCACACGTAGGACTGGTGGCTGTGCGCGGTGAACAGTGCCTTCACCACGGGGTCGACCCGCTTGGCGAGATCGGTGACATTCGGGGTGATGTCGGCGCATCCGTTGTAGTCGAGCGGGGCGTCCTTGGCGGGGCGCTGCGCGCCGCCGTCGTGCATGAGCGCCACGACGGTCTCGGCGCCCGCCGCCTTCATCTCCGGCACGTACTTGTTGATCGCCGCGGCCTCGTCACCGAAGGTCAATCCCCGAATGCCCTCGGGGAAAACGAGATTCACGGTATCGGGGGTCACGGTGCCGACGACACCGATCTTGTGGCCGCCGACCTGCAGGATGGTCCACGGCTTCAGCGCGGGCGGCAGGTTGCCCGCCGCGTCGGTGACGTTCGCGGCCAGGTATGGAAACTTGGCCCCGGTGAACGGTTCGCCCGGCGAACATCCATCCGGCGCGCAGCCGCCTTGCTGCAGGCGCGCCAATTCCAGGACGCCGTGGTCGAATTCGTGATTGCCGACCGACGAGGCGCCGACCCCGATGTTGTTCATGAAGGTGATGGTCGGCTCGTCGTGGAAGAGCCCGGACACCAGCGGACTGGCCCCGATGTCGTCGCCCGCCGCGACCACCGCGCTCGCCGGATAGGCCGCCTTCAGCCGCGCCAGATGCGTCGCCAGGTAGGCGGCGCCGCCCGCGTCGTAGCCGGACACCTTGCCGGTCGAGCCGGCCGGTGGCTCCAGGTTGCCGTGCAGGTCGTTGAGCCCGAACAGGTGCACCTCGTCGGGCTTGGCCTCGCGCAGATCGTTCGTCGAAATCAGGGGGATGACCCTCGCCACCGTCGACGTGGTCGGCCCGCTGCTCTTCTCGCTGGCGGTACCGCATCCCGCTACCAATGCGATGCTGAGGACCCCGGCAACAACAGCGGCAATGCGACGGCGCGCGTTCATGCTGAGACTGTCCCACGCGCGGCCCCCCGCTGCCACCGCACACGCCAGGCGCCATCGGTGTTTGCGCGGTGATCGTGCTCAGTTCACGTCGAATTCCGATCGGCTGGATAGCCATTGAAGGGACAACGTTCCGCTGTGCCGACGATCGGAGTGATGGTCACCATGACGAGTTCGATGACGCGACGCGATGCGATGCGGGTGCTCGGCGCGGCGGGAGGTGTGTTGGCCGCCGGTGCCGCGCTGCCGGTTGCTGGCGCGGCGCCCGCCCCCGGCGAGGTCCGGGTGCTGGCGATCAACATCTGGCTGGGCGGTAGCAAGATCTCCAACGGGATCGGTCTGGTCGCCGATCTGATCATCGCCACGCAGGCCTCGATTGTGCTGCTCTCGGAGGCGAATCAGGCGACGAAGGCGATCGCGACCGCGCTGGAGAAGAAGGGCCGCAAGTTCAACGCGGTGTCTTCCGGTGATACCGGGCTGCTTTCGGAGTTCCCGGTCGAGGACAGTAGCCAACTCGACTGGATGGTCAAGGCCCGGTTGAACATTGGCGGCAAGCGGGTGACCGCCTACGCGGCCCATCTCGAATACCGTTGGTACGCGACCTATCTGCCGCGCGGCTACGGTGCCGGTGTGCCCGCGCCGGGCGAGTACTCCGAGTTCGGCTGGAACAAGATGCCGGGCGGACCGGTGACCGATCCGGTGGCGGTCCAGCGGGTCAATGTGGCGTCCAGCCGTCCCGACGTGCTCGGGACCTTCATCGCCGATGCGAAAGCCGAAGCAGCGGCGGGCAACTCGGTGATCATGGGCGGCGATTTCAACGAGCCGTCCGTGCTGGACTGGACGCCCGCGACGGCGAACATGTTCGACCACCACGGCGTCGTACTGCCATGGGAGAGCACCCGCCGACTGCAACAGGCCGGTTTCGTCGACGCCTACCGCTCGACTTATCCGAATCCGGTGACCCACCCCGGGTTCACCTGGCCCGCCAGCAACCCGGGCGCACCGGTCTCCCAACTCACCTGGGCGCCCGAGGCCGACGAACGCGACCGAATCGATTACATCTTCACGAGCCCGGGTTCCGCGCTGAAACTCACCGGCGCCGGAATCGTCGGCCCGCGCGGCTCGATCGTGCGCAACGCCCGCCAAGAGGAAAACACTCAGGACAATTTCATCGCCTCGCCGCCGAAATGGGTCACCGACCACAAAGCGATTCTCGCGACCTATCAACTGGGCTGACGGCAGCCGCGGCGAATGCGGCACACCGAGGTGCGCGGGGATGCCCCGATCCTGGGGTCGGTGAGTGACATACTGCCCAGTCAAAGGGACAGGCATGTGAAGTTCACGACCACATGGAGGCTCGGTCTTTGAAATCCTCACACAAATCCTGGGTGCTGACGTGTGCGCTCGCTACCGCGTTGGCGCTGCCCGGAGCACCGGCGCACGCCGATGGTGCGCTGTTCGGTGTCGCGCCCGAGGTCGAGAAGCAGATTTGCGACGGTAAAGATCACGACGACCGTTGGTATCAAGAGGTCGGCGAATGGCTGGAGTTGTCACCCGCCATCTTCGACAAACCGGTGCACACCGAAACCCGCGTCGAACTCTTCCAGAATCCGGTGTTCAGTGCGGACACCCGGAAGGCGACCTGTGAAAAGGAGGACGCCTATAACGAGAAACTCAAGGAGTTGATCACCAGGTACTACAAGCCGGGAAATCTGATTCAGGACTGCGGCACTACCGAAGGCCTGCAACGCTTTATCGACCGCAGGCTCGCCGTCTTCCGCTGGGTCGCCGCCAATGACTGGAACGCGCCGAAGCCACCCGCTCCCACCTGCTCGGCCTGAGGCGCACACCGAGCGGCCCACGTTGTGCCGCAACATGTTCCGCTCGGTGCCTCAGCGGAGGGTGTAACCGCCGTCCGGGTAGAGGGTGGAGCCGGTGGTGAAGGTGTTGGTGAACAGGTAGACCACGGAGTGGGCGATCTCGTCCTCGGTGGCGGGGCGGCCGAGCAGGGTTTCGCGGCGGTACTGATCGAATGCCGCAGTACGGGCGGTATCCGGGCGGTTCGACCACAGGTGCCCGTCGACCGTGCCCGGCGATATGACGTTGACGCGGACCGGCGCGAGCTCGACCGCGAGGCCGCGACCGAGTCCTTCGATGGCGGCGTTGCAGGCGACGTACGCGGGCGCGAGTCCGGCCGGACGTGCCGATGCGGCGCCCGACATCAAGACCGCCGATCCGTCCTCGGCCAGCTTCGGCGCGGCCAGCGGGACCGCGTGGTACTGGCCCCAGAACTTGGACTCGAACGGTGACGCGGCCGCCGCGTCGCTGAGCTCGCGCATCGGCCCGACCTCGTAGGACGCCTGCCAACTGGCCGCGTCACCCAGTTCCGTCGCCGCCGCGGCCAAACGCGATGCGGTGCGGCCGCCCAACACGACTCGGCCACCGGCCGCCACCACGCGGTGCGCGACCCGCAGCCCGATGCCGGAGCCGCCGCCGATCAGGACGACCGTCCGGCTTCGAAGATCCTCGGCATCGCTCGGTGCGCCGGACCCCTTGGCGGTGGTATCGACCCCGACCTGCGACATACTGCTGCCTCCCTCGCACGTTGCTTACTCGACCATCGCCCGCAACCATGGGGCGGCGAACCCTATTCCCGCACCGCCTGGGTGGCCTGGCTACGCGGGTCAGTTCAGGAACTGGGAGACGGTGGTGGCCATCTGCGTGCGGAAGGCGGCGGAGGAGAACGTCTCGGCATGCGTGCGGATAGTCGTTGCGTCGTACGCCGCGGGATCGAAATCGCGCATGGCTTTGGCGAGGTGATCGACGACCGCCTCGTCGGAACCGTGCGGGACGTGTTCGCCGGTACGGCCGGGATCGACGGTGTCCAGGGCGCCACCCTGATCGACCGCGAGAACCGCTGTGCCGCAAGCCATTGCCTCGACCGGGACGATGCCGAAGTCCTCTACACCTGGCATGAGCAGCGCTCGGCAGCGGCGGTAGGTGTCGAGCAGCACGTCGTGCGATGTCGCGCCGAGGAAGGTCGTTTCCGGGCCGGCGAGGGTTTCGAGATGGGCGCGGAAGCGGCCGTCGCCGAGGATGACGAGCCGGCAACCTGCTCGCTGCGCGGCGAGGATGGCCAAGTCCGGGCGCTTGTACGGGACGAGTCTGCCTGCGAAGAGGAAGAAGTCGTCGCGGGGGATGGTCGGCTCGGGGGTGAATCGGTCGATCTGGACCGGGGGATAGGTGACCGTCGCGGGCAGTCCCCACCAGTCGTTCACGCGGGCGGCGACGGCGCGCGAATTGGCGACGACATGGGAAAGCCTAGGGGCGGCACGCAATTCACCGTGGCGAGCCAGCCTCCCCAGCGCGGCAAGGGCGAGCTGACCCGCACGACCGCCCGCCTCCTGTGCGCGGAAGTCCTTGTCCCAGGCCCAGCGTGCCGGGCTGTGCACATAGGCGATGACCGGCGCATCGGTGGCGAAGGCCGCCTGGGTGGCGAACGCGTGGTGGCTGACGACGACGGCGTCGAAGCGGTGCCCGAGGGGGAGGCGGCGCAGGGCACGGGGGACGAAGGGTAGCAGCGGCGCGTGCGAGCGACGTCCGGAGGCGGCGTAGGCGCGGCTGAGCCAGGTGTCATGAACCGTGGTCAGCGGCGGGCGAACGCCCGCGGGATCCACGATGGGCGCGAAAACCTGGGCCCCCGACCAGGTTTCGGCGAGCTCGCCGACCACCGCCTCGGAACCGCCGAACTCGGTGAACCGCTCGTGCACGATCGCGATGCGGGGCTGCGTCATTCGTGCACCGCGGCGATCTGGCGCGGTGCCGCGCGGCGGCGGATGGCGGGTGCGACCGGGCGGCCTGCCAAGAGCCCGTCGACGCTGCCCTGCTCGATTGCCTTGCGGTACACGGCGGCCGCCTCCCGGCAGGCCGCGATCGTCTCGTCGATGTCGGCGTCGGTGTGCGCCGCCGAGGTGACGAAGGATTGACCGAGCACGCCCCGGTGCAGCAGCTCCTGGAGGAACAGGGTGCGGAACTCCTGGGAGGGCCGACCGTTCAGGTCGCGGGTGACGAAGATCAGGCAGGACGGGCGGCCGAGGACCTGGAGGTAGTCGGCGATGCCGAGCTCGGCGGCGACCGCGTTGACCCCCGCCGCCAGACGGCGGCCCGCGTGCTCCATCTTGGCGATGGGGTCACCGGTTCGGTACTCGTGCACGACCGCGCGGAAGGCGGCGAGCGAACCCGATTCCGGGCCGTGCGTGGTGGACAGCAGGAAGACCCGGTCGTGGTCCGTGCGCAGCCCGCCGAGCTCCATGTACTCGCGTTTGCCCGCGAGGGCGGAGAGCGGAAAACCATTGCCCATGGCCTTGCCCCAGCAGGACAGGTCGGGTCGCACGCCGTACACCGCCTGCGCGCCGCCCGCCGACCAGCGGAAGCCGGTGATCATCTCGTCGAAGATGAGTAGCGTGCCGTGGCGATCGCACAGGTCACGAACGCCCGCCAGGAAACCGGGTTCCGGCTCCGCCAGCGCGGTGGCGGCCTCCATGACGACCGCGGCCACCGTCTCCGACTCGACTACGGCCGCGAGCGACGGGAGATCGTTGTAGCGGAATCGCAAGGTGCCCGACGCGATTTCGGCGGGGATGCCGCTGTCCATCGCGGTGGTGCCGATGAACCAGTCGTCCACCGAGAAGAACGGTTGATCGCAGACGGCGATCGCCGTGCGGCCGGTGGCGGCCCTGGCCAGGCGGACCGCGGCGGTGGTCGCGTCGGAGCCGTTCTTGGCGAACTTCACCATGTCGGCGCCCGGCACGAGGGTCAGGAAGTCTTGTGCGGCAAGCAGTTCCAGCTCGGTCGGACGGCTGAAGCTGATGCCGTCGGCGATCGCACTGTGCACGGCGTCGAGTACCGGTTGGCAACCATGGCCGAGGGTGACCGAGCGCAGGCCCATGCCGTACTCGACGTAGCAGTTGCCGTCCGCGTCCCAGACCCGGCAGCCGCTGCCGCGCACCAGGATCGGCGCCATGAACTCGGGGTACTGGTCCGCGCCTCTGGCGTAGGTGTGTGCGCCGCCCGGGACCAGATCGTGCAGCCGCGCCTGTAGCTCGTTGCTGCGGGTGAAGCGGCGGGGTACCGCCGGATCATCGGAAATAGACTCCATGGTCGGGCTCCTGAAGAGTCGGGTCGCACACGCACGGCAGACTGCCTGCGCGAATCCTCCCTGCGCGCACCGGTTCTGCGCATTACTGTACGTCGGCGGGATCGGCTTGTCCGCGCAACAGTGTCACCTGTCGGTCGTTTGATATACGGCCTGTCGCTTTTGTGCCGTATCGGTGGAATCCGTTCCGCCGTAGGTCATCCGGTGATCCCCTCACCGTGCCGGTCACTGGCGGTCGGTGGGTCCCAGCGTCGGTCTCGCGGACGGCGCCGAGGATTCCGCGTCCGACTCGACCGTAGGGCCGATGGTGACGGCCCACAGGTCATGGTCGCCGCGATGGCCGGTGGCGCCGACGTAGCAGCGCATCCGCCCCTCGTGCGTCATGCCGACGCGCGCGGCGATATCGGCGGAACGGCTGTCCGCGGGATCGATCGCCGTCGAGACCCGGCACAGGCCGAGTGGGCCGAAGGCATGGGTGAGCAGTAGCCGGGTGGCGGCCGCCCGAACGTCGTCGGCGTGATCAGGGTCGGTCCAGACGAACATGCGGGCATTGCGGTCGAACATGTCGAGGTCGAACAACCGGGCCTCCCCGGCATACTCGCCGTCGACATCGATCGCCAGCACGAGCCCACTCGCCGAACGCAAACCCGGACGGGCACAGAGGAATTGGCGCACCCACCGGAGCCTGCTGTGCTGCCGCGCCCACGCTTCTTCGGGAACCAGCGCGTCCGGGTCCAGAACGGCACGGCTGCGCAACCGGGTGGCACGCCAGCGACCCCAGTCGGATAGTCGCCTGCTGCGCACGACGACCTCTCCGCGATCAGGATCGGCGAGCCGAGCCGGCCGGGCGGCCTGTAGCGGATCGAGCAGATGCAATCCCCGCCCCGCGTAGAAGCGTGCGGCAGCGGCGAGCGCCGCGCGCCTGGGGAACGCGCCGCCGGTCGGGTCCTCGCCCGCGGCGGGCGGCTGCGCGGCATGGGCGTCGTACCGGTCGAGCCAGTGGCCCGCGAAGCCGTTCGGCGGCACATCCGCCCGGGTGACCGCCCACAGCTCGTGGTCGCGCCGCGCGCCGCCCACGTCGAAGTAGCGGCCCATCAAGGCTTCTCGCCGGAACCCGAGCTCGGCCGCACCGTGCGCGGCGGCGACGTTCTCGGGTGAGATCGGCGCCGTGATTCGTTCCAGGCCGATGTGCTCGAGGCCGTAATCCATCAGCAGCGCCGCCGCCATGCCGCCGATCCCGTGCCGGGCGACCTCGGCGTCCACCCAGATGCCCAATTCCGCGGCGCCGGTGGCGGGATCGATCGAGCCGAGCTCGACCTGCCCCGCGAACCGGCCGTCGACCTCGATCACCGTCGAGAGTCGACGGCCCGCCCGCGCCTCCGCGCGGCTCGTCAAACATTCACGGACCCAATGGGTTCCGCAATGCCGCGCCGACCAGTCGAGCGTCGAGCTGTACCAGAACGGCTCGATGAAGCGCCGGTCCCGCAGTCGAATACGCCGCCAGTGCGGGTAGTCCGCGATCCGTGGCGGGCGCAGCACGACGGCGTTGCCGTGCAGCGACACCGGACCGAGACTGATGCGCGCCAACGATTTCGGGCTTGTCGACATCGCGCCTACTCGCGCGGTCGCATCTTGCCCAGTGACATCGTCTTGAGCACGCCCTCGGTAGAGACGGACAGCCGCCAATATGTCCCTGACGCATCTTTCAGTACGATGCCACCCTCCGTTTGCTCGGATAGCCAAGTCCCGCTGGCGAGTACGGCGGAGCGCAGCGCGCCGTCGGCCGACTGCGCCTGGAAGACGTCGCCGTCACCGCGCCCGGCCTTGGCCACGATGGTCCCGGTGAACTGCGGCGCGTGCGTGCTGGTGCGGCCGAGCACATGCCAGCGTTGCGGGAACAGCGCGGGGTTGAGATCGTCTGCGGCCGTGGAGATCAGGTTCACCGCGGTGCCCTCGGGGCAACCGGTCGGATCGATCCGCAACTCGATGGGCGCCTTTTCCAGATCCTTGTCGAACTGCACGTTGGCCAGATACGGCTGGCGGCAATAGATCAGGTCGAGGCCGACGGTGCGCGCGGCGACCTTGCAGTTGATCATGCCGAACTGCGCGGGCCCGCCGCGGTCGACCCGGCCGACGGACAGCGCGATATCGGCGCCCTCGAACCAAACGTTGGTGAGCCACCAGTCGTTCGCCGCGCCATCGATGAGGATGTGCTTGTCGGTGGTCTTCGGGTCGGCGTCGGACACGAATTCGACGTTGGTGAGCGCCAATCCGGCGTTGTGATCGTTGCCGGTGCCGAGCACCCCGATGTAGTTGCTGGTCAGCTTGGACGAGGTGACGTAGTTCTGGATGCAGGAGGTGACGATGCCGTAGCCGAAATTGTTGATGTCGCAGTTGAGGAACGCGGTGCCGCCGGTGTTGCCTTCCAGCACCACGCCGCGCTGTTCGAGGTAGCGCGGATGGTTCTCGCTGATGTGATTGCCGCGGATCACCACGGAATCGAAGGAGCACCTGAAGCATTCGGACAGCAGGACGGCCGTCGCCTTCGGCCCGGCCAGGTAGAAGCCGAGCCGGGCGAACCGCACCCGGCTGCGCTTGCGCAGGCTGATCAGGGTGGTGTCGACCGTGCAGTTCACCACGCTGACATCGGCGCCGTCGCCGAGAACCGTGGCGTAGTCGCCGAGTTCGGGCCAGGACGTCACGTTGTAGTGGCCGGCCGGTAGATACATCACCAGCGGTGCGCCGCCCGGTACGGCGGCCGCCGCGGCGATCGCCGCCGTATCGTCGGCGACACCGTCACCGACGGCACCGAAGTCGCGGACGTTGCGCGCGGACGGTGCGTCGGTGACGTGCGGGGAACGGAACTCGATGCTTGGGGTCGCGGAGGGGGAGCTGGTACATGCTGCCAGCACCGGCGCGGCACCTACCGCGCCGAGCGCCGCGGCAAGCATGCTCCGCCGACCAACGGTTTCGTGCTTCAAAGCCGCAGCCTCCCGGTCAGTCGCTGCAGCCGGTTGCCCGGCTTGCTGTACGCTACCGCGCCGGTCAGCTTGTTGTCGCCGAATGTGGCCAGGGCGCCGCGTAATTGCGGTCCGCTGGTCTCACCGAGCAACACGACGGCGATGGTCTGTTCGCAGAGCGGCGCGACGGCGATGGCGTCGGCGGCATGGGCGATCGGCGCGGCCTGCACCACGACGTGGTCGTAGTCGGTGGTCAGTTTCGCGACTATCGCCGCGAATCGGTCCGAGGCGAGCAGATCGGGCGTCTGGTCGTCCGCCTCGCCCAGCGGGAGCACGGTGACGCCGGTCTCCGGCCAGCCGGTCAACGCCTCGTGCACGGGCGCGTTACCTTGTAGCACGGCCGCCAAGCCGACGCTCGCGTTCGCCACGGCGTACGAGCTGCCGTGGCCCGAGGTGTCGGCGTCGATGAGCACCACGTTGCTGCCCATGTCGGCGAACGATTTAGCGAGTGCGACAGCGACTTCCGGCTCGGAGCGCGGCGAAAGGCTGGTCAGCAGGATGCTACTGGCCTCGCCTTCACGGAGTAGCCGGGTGCGTAGCCTGCGCGTCTCGTCCGGGGCGCCGGGGCGGCCCGCGTCGATGATGCCCAGGATCGGCACCGGCAGAATGGCTTCCAGGTTGTTGGAGGTGCGCAGCGTGCGGTCGGTGCGGTCGCGGACGATGGCGCCCGCGCAGCCGAGCGCGAGTCCGGCCAGCAGGCCGAGGAACAGAATGCGACTCGACTGCGGTCCGCTCGGTGACGCGGGTATCTCGGCGCGGTCGACCACGGTGATGCGCGCGGCGGGTGCCGCGTCGCGCTCGATGGTCTCCAATTCGTCGACGAGCCTGCGGAATTGGGCCGCGACCGAGTTGGCGAAGTCGCGCGCCCCCTCGGCGGTCGAGGATTGCACGGTGAGGATGATGTTCGTGGTTGCGGGCGGGGAGAACGCCTTGATCTTGCTCTGTACCTCACCGACCGACATCTTCAGCCCGAGGTCGTCGATGACGCGCTTGGCGACGGTCGCGCTGGTGGCCAGGTCCAGGTAGGAGCGGACGCGCTGCTGGGCGGCGAGCCCACCCTGGTAGGAGTCGTTGACCGAGGTGCCGGTCGCCATCGACACGTACATGCTGCTGGTGGCGACGTAGGTGGTCGGCAGGGTGCTCAGATATCCGGCCGATGCGCCTAGACACAGCACCACCACCGCGGCGATAAGGGCCCAGCGTCGGCGCGCGATATGCCAATAGTCGATCAATCCCATGGGGATTCTCTCTTTTCGATGGTGGATGCCCCGACAGACTGCACGCTGGGCAAGCTTTGGCCAGCGGTGGAAAGTGGTTCAGTTCGAGTGCGGCGGCGATACTCGCGCACGACCAGCGAGATGAGCCAGGCGAGCACGGCGGCCTGCAGGAACTTGCCGAGATTCTCCATACTGCCGAGGATTCCGCGTTCGAACAGTGCGGAGGCGCCGGTCATCGCGAGCCCGAGGATCACGATCGGGAAGAAGCGCGAATACAGCGCCTTGGCCCAGGCGAGCAACAGCAGGAAGGTGAAGGCGGCGCAGATAACCACGCCGGTATAGCCGCCGAGCACGAAGCCCTCGTTGAGATTGCCCTCGGCCAGCGACACCGACACCTTGGTCATGTCGACCGAGGCGCCGCGCACCTCCATCGCCCACTCGGTGCCGGACTGGAACTTGGTCGTGCCGAGCAGCTGGCTGGGGATCAGGCTGTACATGGCGTGTTGTAGCGCCTGGGCGGGTGTCAGCCAGAAGCCCGGCTGGTGGAAGTAGGCGTCGGTGGCCGCCTCCAGCAGGTCGAACCGGCGCAGGATGCTGAGGAAGGGTTGCACGACCGGCGGATAGCCCGAATCGACAAGCGACGACTCGGCTTTCGCGTACTGGGTCTGCTTCAGCGATTGCAGCCAGCCGAAGCCGCCGATGCCGAGGACCGCGATGGCCGCGACGGAGACCGCCTTGCGCTTGGTCCAGCCGAGGATGGCGAACCGTACGGCGATGGCCATCGCGGCGCCGATGATCGGTGTCTTCGATTCGACGATCGCGGTCCAGGCCAGCTCGCCGAGGAGCAGCCCGCCGATGATCAGCCAGGCCATCTGCGGGCGTTCGGGTCGAACGAAGATGATCAAGCCGAGGGCGGCGATGGTCGCCAGAATGGCGACGAAGGACAGGATCGGATTGGCGCTCTCCACATCGCCCGCGCTGCCGATGGAACCGGAGCCGTAGGACGCGGCCCGGCCGAGCATACCGACGCCGTACATCGCGGCGAGCGTCGGCACGAAATCCGGGTCGTTGGTCAGCGCGGGCAGCTTCACGGGCGGGTGCCGCCGGGCCCAAAATGCGTAGGCCACAACAAATCCCGCGTAGACCCACAGGCCGAAGACGACATGCTGGAGCACCAGTGCGATGCCGCTGTCGTAACCGAGCTGAGCCAGCCGCGGGTCCGGGACGTTGTCACCGAAGTGCGGTTCCGGCTGTACCCAGAGCAACACCACGGGCCGCGCCACATAGGACAGCGACCAGAACGCCGCCTGCGCGATCAGGAACACCCGGGCGACACCGGGAATCGTGGTGGCCGCCACCGCGATGGTGGCGAGCGCGAGGGCGATCAACAGCACCTCGGTGGTGGCGGTCATGCGACGGGCTCAGCTGATCGCATGGATGATCTCCCGTGCCCGGTCGACGTAGCGGTGATTGCCCGCGAGGACCCGCTGGTATCCGGCCTCGGCCACGGCGGCGGCCTTGTCGGGATGTGCCGCGCACCAGTCGAGGATGGCGAACAGCTCGTCGGCGTCGGTGAACAGGAAGCATTCGCTGGTGTCCTGCAGCAGCTCGGCGTGCTCGTCGGTGCGTTCACCGACGAAAAGCCCACCGGCAGCTGGTACTTCGAAGGTGCGGCAGGTGTGGGTGTCGCGGTTGTCGGAGTTGAGCAGCACCAGATTGGCGGTGACGCTCGCGACCACCTCCGAGTAGCGCTCGCCATACACGGCGCCGCCCACTTCTGCTCCGGTGGAACGCAATTCGGGGACCCGCCGCCAGCCGGGCCCGCGCACCAGCATGCGGGAGCCGTGTGTGCGGGCCAGTCCGATCATGTCGGCCTTGCGGTCCGGTCGGCACACGCCGATGAAGCCGACCAGGAACTGCCGGGTTCCGCGGCGCGCGGTCGGATGATGCCAGGCCGGGTCGTAGGCGCTGCGCACGAAAGTGACCGCGCGAGCGCCCCGGTCGCGCAACTCCGCGACATTGTGCCGCTTGGTGGTGACGACGTGATCCCATTCCGCTTCGTGCGCAAGGTATTCCGCGCTGGTGTTCTCGGGGTTCGCGACGTCGTCGGGGCTGTAGTGCACGTGCAGCCGGGCAGGAAGATCGAGCAGCCTGCGCTGGTCGAGGTGAATCCCCTTGAACGCGAACACCATGTCCGGCCGGAATTCGGCAGCGGCCCGGTCGATTTCGGCGTGCAGCCCGGTGACGTTCCACGGCGCGCGCCTGCGTGCGAGCTTCGAATAGACCCACGGCGGCGAGAGCCTGGGCGGCAAGGTGACCCGGGTGGTGTCGATGGCCACCACGTCGTGCCCGGCCTGCCGGAAGCCGTCGGCCAGCGAATGCGCGTTGCTGCCGACCCAGTCGTCACCCAGATAGAGAATTCTCATGACCCGCCCTCCTCCCGCATCAGCACAATCGCGGGACCAGGGGCGGGCGTTACCCGTTCACGGGTGATCAGGGTGCGAATTCTGAGCAGATACCAAGAGGCGACGGTGAATTCGACGACCACGGTGCCGTAGACCAAGGTCCACACCGAGTGGGTGCGAAACGCGATGGCCAGCGCCACGGCGGCCACGCAGGTGCCGAGCACCGCGCCGATCAGCACGCCGGTGGTGTCCTGGCGCACCGGGAGCACGGCGGTGGTGACGAAGGAGGTGATGGCCGTCGCGGGTAGCACGAAGGTCTCCACCCGCAGCAGTCCGATGGCGGCGGTGAAGTCCTCGCCGAACACCAGGTGGATCAGCAGCGGCGCGCTCAGCCAGACCGCCGCGGCCGCCACCGTGGCGGTGCAGACGCAGGCGAACAGCGCCTGCAGTGCGTGCCGCCAGAAGTTGTCGTCGGCGCTCTTGCGCGCCATTCGCGGTAGTAGCGCGAATCCGATGGGGTCCAGGGTGGATTGGATGGCACGGACCAGTCGATCCCCGGCGGAATACAGGCCGAGCGACACGGCGTCCAGCACCGCTGAGTACACCGCCGCCGCGCCCTGCCCGTAGGTCGTCACCAATAGCCGGGAGATGAAAACCGGTGCACCGGTACGTAAGACGGTCTTCACGCCGCGCGGTCGTGCGGGCGGGCCGAAGGTGCGTAACGAGTCCCACCAGGTCAATATGACGGTGGGGATGGACGAGACGAGCAGGCAGAGCAAGGCGACCTGGGCGTTGGGCATCCGGGGCAGCACCGCGACCAGCAGCACGAGATAACCGATTCTGCCGACAGCCTGGTAGGCGGTGGAGGCGCCGAAGCGCCCCTGCCCGATGAGTAACCAGTCCTCGGAGGCCGACCAGAAGCCACCCGCGAACAACCCGAGCAGGATCATCTCCAGGTGAACGGGCGCGCCCACCGCGTAGCTGAGCAGCAGGGCGGCCCCCAGAATGACCAGGGTGCCTGCGCGGATGGCCAGGTAATCGCCGCGCAACTGGTTGATGTGTTCGAGGCGATCCGCGCCCAGATTGGCGTCGTGCACCCGCGCGGCCAGGTACGAGGTGATGCCGAGATCGACCAGCAGTGAACCGATGAAGTAAGCCGACATGCCGATCGCGAGCAGGCCGAGGCCGTGCGTGCCGAGCACCCGCGCGATCAGCGGCACGGTCACGATGGTGACGACGTACTGCCCGTACTTGCCGAAGCTGACATAGCCGATATCGCGGATGATCCCGAGAAATCCGAGGCGGCGCTGGGCATTCGAGCGATGCGCGCCGCCGGGCGCCGGCGGCTGGTCCGAGGTGTTCGGGGCTGGGTGTTCAGCCATGCGGGGCTCTCTCCGGTGAATGTGGTGTGCCCGCGGCGTCGTTGCGTTGTGCGATGTCGTCGAGGAAGGCGGCGACCGAGCGCGCCGTTTCGGTGATGTCGAAGTCCTTGGCGCGCAGGCGGGCCGCCATGGCCAGCCTGCCGCGCAGCGCCGGGTCGCCGATGAGGGTGTCCAGTGCGGTGGTGAGCTGGTGTTCGTCGCCGCCGTCGACGAGTAGCCCGTTGACGCCGGGCTCGACGATCTCGGCGGGACCGCCTGGCGTGGAGGCGATCACGGCGCAGCCCGCGTGCATGCCCTCCACCACGACCTGACCGAACGGTTCGGGTAGCACCGAGCTGTGCACGAGAATGTCGGTGTCGCGCAGGTATTCGGCGGGGTCGTCGACGTGGCCGGTGAACGTCACCGGCAGCGCCAGCTCGCGGGCCAGGCGTTCGAGTTCGGCGCGGTAGGGCTCTTCGTCGAAGAACGTGCCGCCGATCAGAAACACTTGGCGTGGACGCACTTTGGTCCCCGCGAGCGCGCGCAGCAGCACATCCTGGCCCTTCCACGGGGACAACCGGCCGACCACGGCGACCACGGTGTCGGCGGGCGGGCGCTGGTCGGGACGCGCGACGTCGGTGCCGAGTTCGACGCCGGGATAGGCCACCAGCGCGGGCCTGCGTCCGATCGGCAAGGTGCGCAGGGTCGTTCGGCTGTTGGCGAGGTAGCCGCGGCTGAAGAGCCGACCGAGCAGCCGCAGTACGAGGGTGGGCAGGCGCCCGAAGTAGTCGGCGGCAATGCGGTCGTGCACCTGCCAGACCAGCGGAACGCGGGCGCGCCGCGCGGCCACCGCACCCATCACCAGCGCTTTACTGCTCTCCGCCACGAGCACGGTCGCGCCGAGCTCGGTGGCGGTGGCGCCGAGGGACCAGCCGAGCCGCAGCAGCCCGAGGAACCCGGCGACCAGGCGCAGCGGACCCGAGCCGATGGTCATCGCCCGGCTGTCGAATCGGCCGCGCAACAGCCGGGTTTCGACGCCGCGTGCGCGCATCCGTTCCACCATCGGGCCGTCCTCCGTGTAGACCATGGCGACACCTAGCCGTCCCTGGTCGCGTAGGGCCGACACCAGCCGCAGCGTTGCGAGCTCGGCGCCGGACGGCGCGGCGGTGTGCGCGAGGAACAGTGCCCTGTTCATTGTCTGATTGCCCGGTACATCGCGAGATGCCGCTCCGCTGTGACATCCCAGGTGAAGGTCTCCGCGTGCGCCCGGCATTGCGCGGGTGTCGGCATGGTGCCGTGCAGTGCGGCGACGATGCGTGCGCCGAGCGCGTCCGCGTCGCCGGCGGGCACGATGAGCGAAGGATCGAGCCCGCGCACCGAGTCCGGCAGTCCGCCGCAGTCGGTGACGATGGGCGCGCGGCCGGCGGCCAGCGATTCGAGGGCGATCAGACCGAATCCTTCGAGGGCGGTGGTGGGCACGACGGTCAGCTCCGCCTGTTCGTAGAGTTCGGTGAGGCGCTCGTCGTCGATGTGCCCGGCGAACTGGACCGTATCACCGAGTGATCTTGCGGCGGACCTCAATTCGTCCCCAGCGGCCCCGGTTCCGACGATCACCAGGCGGGCCGTCGGATGCTCGGCGAGCACTCCGGGCCACGCCCGCAGCAGCGTATCGATGCCCATCCGGCGTTCGAGCCTGCGCACGCACAGCACGGTTCGGGTGTCGGTGTCCGAGCGAACTGGGGATGCGTGGAAGCGATCCAGGTCGACTCCGGGCGGGATGACCGCGATGCGGTCCAAGGAAACCCGGTAGTCGGTATGTAGTACGTCGCGAAAGTGGTTGGACAGCACCACGAATCGGTCCGCGCCCGAATAGCGCAGGCGCTCGAGCAGATACTTCGCGCGCACCGCCGCTTCGCGCTGTCCGGTGAGTCTGCTTTCGGCGGCCCACGGTCCGTGGAAATGGATGACGAGCGGCAGCCGCCCGCGCCGGTCGATGGCGGCCGGACCGTAGAGACAGAAGTGCCGATCGAGCACGGTGTCACGGTGCAGCTCGGCGCGATCGAGGAACGCGGTGCGCGCCCGGCGCAACGTGGAACCGCCTAGCCCGCCCCATGATTGGGCGCCGGGGGCGGCGGGGGAGTCGGCGCCGAAAGCGGCGGCGGACACCTCGACTTCGGCCTGTCTGGTGAGTGCGTGGAAGAGCTCGGTGAAGTACCGATTGAGCCCTCCCGGCGCCGACGCGAACCACTCGGAACCCGTCATGTGCACCCGGACTATCTCGGTACCTCCCGTCACCCATGCCCCCTACTGGCGGTGATGGCGGACGAGCCGGAATCGGTGAACTCGCCTCTCCCGCAAAAGTCTAGGGGACGGGGGCTCTTCTGGTCGGGCAGTCGGTGAGCTACCGGTCGGTCAACCGAGATCGAACAGATTCGGCTGCCCGGCGCGGTAGCGTGCGGCGTCCATTTGGCGCAGCGGTTCGAACGCGGGAACCGAGTCACGGGCGAACATGGTGACCCGCGCGGCGGGGGAGCCCGCGGCGTCGAGCAGTGCGTTGACCGCGGTGCGGCCCGCCTCGTTGGCGCCCTCCATGGTGGCCAGGTCGAAGTTGGTCTGCACGTAGTCGGCGGCGAGGAACAGGTTGGGGATCTTGGTATGCGCGGTGGGCCGGGCCGCCCACGAGCCGATCGTGTTGATCAGCAACGGTTCGTCGCTCTGGTTCTGCCCGTTCTGCCAGCTGATGCCGGGGTCGAGCAGCCAGTCGCGGACGATGCCGTCCTTCAGCTGGATCTTGCCGTCGTCGTTGAGCGCGGCGGCCAGCTGCGCCCAGGTCTCCTGGTAGATCTCCTCGCGGGTGCAGTGTTTGGCGATCTTGCCGTACAGGATGCCCGGGGTGTCCCAGTCGGAGATGTCGATGGTGAGGCCGTCGAGGATGTTGCCGTCGCCGTACTTCGCGGCGTAGTCGACATCCCAGAACGCGCATTGCGAGTACGAGGTCAGCCGCCACGGTGCGTCGAGGTAGATGTTGTACCCCGCACCGAGTTCCAGCTTCTCGGTGACGAACATCTGCATGCCGCTCATCCAGTCGACGGTGAGTTCGTCCATCCGCGCGAGACCCGGGTCGAGACCGCGGATTTCGGGCGACCACAGGCCCCGCGCGCGATCGGTCGGTACCGCGCAGACATACCAGTCGGCTTGGTGCAGCTGGGTCGAGCCGTCGGGCGTGCGGATCCGGGCGCCGCCGATCTGGCCGCCCGCCACCTCGAAGCCGTCGAGCGCATGACCGGGCCGGAACTGCACACCCATGTCGCGCAGCAGGGTGATCCACGGGTCGAGCCAGGCCTCGTTGGTCGGGCCGTTGAGCACCTCGTAGACCTTGGGGCCGCCGGTGAGCTCCTGCAGCAGGGCGATGAAGAAGCTCTCCATCATGTTGCCCATGGTCCGGGTGCTGGCGACGTACTCCTTCGCGGCGACCAGGGCGCGCGTCAAACCCGTTGCGGCCAGGGACTGGAACTGTGTCGAGCGGCTCGCGGCGCCGACGAAATCCCACCAGCTGACGTGCTCCCACTGCCCGAACCGGCGCTCTTCGCTGGAAGTCAGGAAGGTGACCACCCGCCCGGCCATGTGGATCGCCTCGGGTAGCGGGATGAGGTTGTTCTTCAGGAAGCCCTCGATCAGAATGCGCTGCAAACCCTCTGGGGTGAGCGCCTGGCGTGGGTCGAAGTAGAACCCGAACATGAGTGGGAAGCCGTCCGGCAGATTGTTCGCGCGCGGATACCGCGGGTCGTTGACCGAGAACGGAACCAGGTTGTCGTGCACCGTATTCCGCGTGCCGGGCAGCGGGATGCGGCGCATGGTGTCGTGCACGTGGTGATAGAACGAGGTGAAACCGCGGGCGCCGTGCTCGCCGGGCAGTGGCAACCGACCGTCGCTGCCGGTGCCCGGCAACGGGATGGTGCGTGACTTGCCGCCGAGTTCCTTGCGGTCGAAGACGGTCACCTCGAAGCCCCGCTCGGCGAGCTCGTGCGCCGCGGTGAGCCCGCCGATGCCTGCGCCGAGTACCGCGACCGTGTTGCGGGGCGGGCCGTTTCGCCTGCGTGTCACCTGTGCGGCCGCCGGACCCGCGGTTGCTGCCAACCCGGCCGCTCCGGCCAAACCTGCCGCGCCACGCAGTACCGAACGCCTGCTGACCGCGCTGTCCCGATATTGAGCTGTCACTGCACGACCCCGTTCACAATTCTGACTATCCTGATCGTCATATTTAGCAGATGGCCGCCCGGGATGGGAGACAATGCCGAGATGACGAGCAGGGACCAGCGATGAGTGGCGACGCCAAGCAGCGACGACCGGTGCGGCCCTACGGCGGGGTCGGCGCGGCGGATCGGGTCGCCGCGCGGCGGAGCAAACTCCTGGATGCCGGTCTGGAGCTGTTCGGGGCGCAGGGCTACGCCGCGACCGGGGTGAAGGATCTGTGCCGGAGCGCCGGGCTCACCGACCGGTACTTCTACGAATCGTTCGGCGGCACCAAGGAGTTGTTCGCCGCGGTGTTCGACCGCGTCATCGACGAGCTGTTCGAGGCGGTCGCCGTCGCCGTGGACGCCGAACGGGCCGAGGGGACCCGCAAGCTGCGGGCAGGCATCGGCACCTATCTCACCGCGCTGGCCGAGGATCCGCGCAAGCTCCGGATCGTCTTCGTCGAACCCAACGGGGCGGGCGCGGAACACCGCATGCGGGAGGCACTGTGGCGGTTCGCGCGATTGGTCGCCGCGACCGCCACCGACGCGCGCCCCGAAACGCCGCCGCCGGCGCAGTTGGTGGACATCTACGCGCTGTCGGTTGTCGGCATGCTCGAGCGCGTTCTGGTCGAGAAACAGGGCGGGCGGTTGGACGTGCCGATGGACGAACTCGTGGACTATTGCACGGCATTCGCCGGTGCGTCGCTCGCCGCGGTCCACGCCGGACGGATAACCAAACAATCCGGTCGGCACGAAGTACCTTCGCGCGCAACGGAGTAAGTTGCTCGGCGCCGGCGGGTAACTCTCCATGCGGTAGCCGCGATGCATAGCGTGGGGTAGATTTCAGGACGAGTTCGTGCTCGGCACGGACCGACCCGCGGGGGGCTGGCGGGAGGGTATGGACAGTGGGGACCTCAGGTTCCGAGGCCGAGCGCGCCGATATCACCGAGGGTGATATCCGGGTGCTCGTCGAAAACGGCGAGTATTGGCTGCGTAACCGCGGCGATATCGCGATGATGGCCGTGACGGTCGAACGGCTGCGCGCGCGCTGGCCGCGAGCCAGGATCGGCGTGCTCACGCATCAACCAGGCATCCTGCAGGCGCTGCTGCCCGAGGCGGAACCGCTCTGCGGGCCCGACTGGAGCTGGGGCCGCGACGGCTGGTCCGGGCGGCTATCCCGTTCTGCGGGAACAAGATTGGTCGGCCCGGCGGCTTTGCACTGGCGGGCGGCGACGGACGGACCGAAGGACCGGCTGCGGGCACTGCGCTCTGCGGCCCGGCGCCGCGCGAACGGGCCGGGCATCACCGAACACGTCGCGACGCCGGAGGAGACCGAATTCCCGGTCGAGATCCCGGCCGCCGTCGAACAGGCGTCCCTGGTGCTCGCGCTGGGCGGTGGGTATATGACCGACGTCGACCGCTATCAGGCGCACCGCACGTTGAACCTGCTCGAACATGCTCGCTCGCGAGGCATTCCGACGGCACTGGTCGGGCAGGGCCTCGGCCCGCTGCGCGATCCGGCGCTGGTGCGGCGCGCGGCCGAGGTGCTACCGGACGTCGATTTCCTGGCGCTACGCGAAGGTCGGCGCGGACCGGAGCTGTTGTCGCGGTTCGGCGTCGCGCCGGAACGGGTGCTGGTCACCGGGGACGACGCGGTCGAATTCGGTTATCGGCTGCGGCAGGCCAGGATCGGCGCGGACATCGGCCTGTGCCTACGGGTGGCGGACTACTCGCGTGTCACCGCGGCCGCGCAGGCGACCCTCGGACGGGTGGTTCGCACGTCCGCGGGCCGGCTCGACGCCGGGGTGGTGCCGCTGATCATCTCCGAATATGCCTCGGAGGACCGGCTTTCCACGCTGCCACTGCTGGCGGGCGCGGCAAGTGCGCGGCCCGCCGTCGGCCGGGGCGGCACGCCACACGATGTCGCCCGCCAGGTCGCGGGCTGCCGGGTGCTGGTCACCAGCGCCTACCATCTCGCGGTTTTCGCACTCTCCCAAGGGATTCCGGCGGTCGGCATCACCGCGTCGGAGTACTACGACGACAAGTTCCACGGCTTGCTCCAGATGTTCGGCACCGGACTGCGGATCGTGCACCTCAACGACCCGGCACTGGAGCAGACGCTGACCGAAGCCGTGCGCGAGTCGTGGGATGAGGCGCCGGTGGTGCGAGAAGGCTTGCAGCAGAAGGCCGTCGAACAGATCGAAGCCAGCCGGGCCGGGCTCGAACGAGTCTTCCGCCTGGTGGAAAGCGGACCGGTGCGCCCGGCCCATCAGCTAGGGGGATAAGACATGACCAAACTGTCGGTTTGCGTGCCGGCCTATAACTCCGGACGCACGCTGGCCACGACGCTGCGCTCGGTGCTGGACCAGGACGTGGACTTCGAACTCGTGGTGCTGGACAACGCCAGCACCGACGAGACGGGCGAGATCGCGCACGCGATCGACGACCCGCGAATCCGGGTGCTGCGCAACGACACCGTGCTACCGATCGGGGACAACTGGAACAAGGTGATCGCCGCGTCGACCGGCGACCTGATCAAGGTCGTCTGCGCCGACGACGTACTGCGGCCGGACGCGTTGGCCGCGCAGCTCGCGGTGATGGTCGGCGATCCGTCGATCGCCATCTCGTCGAGCCGATTCGAGGTGATCGACGAGGAGGGCGCGCTACTCGAGAGCGGCCTCGGTCTGGCGGGCTTGCTCGGCAGGCAGA
This sequence comes from Nocardia sp. CA-128927, assembly GCF_050955855.1. NCBI lineage: Bacteria > Bacillati > Actinomycetota > Actinomycetes > Mycobacteriales > Nocardiaceae > Nocardia > Nocardia sp. CA-128927. The sequence goes on from NZ_CP192087.1 coordinate 5,038,983, forward strand.
GCGCGCGGGCGCTGGCCCGGGTCATCGTGCGGCGCGGGCCCGCGGATTTCGGGCCGACCGCGGCGGCGATGTTCTACCGCAAGCACTTCGATCAGGTCGGCGGGCTGCGCGGCGACCTGGTGTTCCCGATGGATGTCGATCTGTTCGCCAGGGTCTCCTCGTTCGGGGTGTTCTTCGGCATGTCGGAAATCCTTGCCGCCTGGCGTAATTCGTCGTTCAACCTGTGCAGCCGCACCTCGACGGTGAGCAAGCTGACCGACATGTACCGGTTCCATCACCGCATCGCGGGCGACTACCCGCACCTGGTGAGCCGCGGCGACGTGCTGGCCGGCGATACCCGGTTGGCGCGGGCGGCGCTGTACCGCCTGCGGGTTCGTACGGTGGCGACCGTGCGCAACCGGCCGGATCTGCTGGTCTGAACGAGGCCATGAAGATACTGAAGCCGCCTCGGACAAGTCCGGGGCGGCTTCGGTGTTCGACGGCTGGTGGAACGCTTCAGATGCTCCAGAGCCGCCCGTAGGTGTACACGGTGTCGCCGTTACCGCTGACCACCTTGACGAACGGCCGAATCGTGGTCTGCCCGACCACACCCGTGACAGTGGCGTGGTAACCGCCGATCCGGATGAAGCCACCGGTGCCGGAGACGTCGCCGCCCGCGAATTCGACGGTCTGGATGCCGGGGCCGAGGCCGACCTCGAGCTCGATGCCCGCCCGCGGGATCAGCCCGTTCAGCTTGAGCAGCGCGCCGCTGTCGCCGCCGAGATCCACCCCGAGATCCGGGGTCGAGTACCCGAACTTCAATCGACCGCTCAGCGTCGCCGGATAGCCGACCTGATAGCCGATGGTGATGTGCCCGCGCCAGTCGTCGGCGCTCGGGCCGGTGACCTTGAACGAAGCCTCGCCGTTGTGAAACCACTCGCGAGTGAACGGATTTCCGTCCAGCGGCGGCACGAAATCGATCCTCGTGTCGGACTGGATCGCCTCGATCGAACGATCCTTCTGATCGACGATCTGGCTACTGCTGTCGACGACCGCTCCCGCGGTGCCGGTTCCGAGCGCCAGTCCCGACGCCACCACGGTGGCGATCGCGAACATACGGACACTGCGGCCGCATTGCTGCGTGATATCCCTCATCAGGTTGTCCCCTCTGCACACACACCTGGCCGAGCGCGGTCGTTCGCTCGACGCCCGCTCCCCGGCACGCAGGAGCGAAGAACTTCATCGATCATCTGGGGCTGTCAGGTGCTCGGTAAACGAAATCATGTCAGATCAAGCGCATAGAGCAAACGGGCAACAAATATGCTGGGGGCCAGCGAATTCGAGGCAACTCATCCTCCCTTGACGGTCGAGTCGGCCGGGTCGTCGACAATCCAGCAACCGTCGAGTTCCGGATAGCGGGCGCGGACCTCCGGGAGCAGATCGGGTAGCGTCAGCAGCACGAGATCCGGTCGGGCCGCGACGAGTTCGGCGGGCGCGATGATGGGCACGTCGGTGCCGGGCATCCGTCGGCCCTGCTTGGCCGGTGACGCGTCGGCGACGGCGGCGATCAGCCCGCGATCGACCCCCGCCAGGCTGAACAGTGCCACCGCACGCGAGGCCGCGCCGTAGGCGAAGACCCGATCACCCTGCGCCGCATGCCTGGTCAGCCAGCGCCGTAACGCCTCGGCATGCCCGTCGGCGGCCTGTTGGAGGCGGCCGACGGCGGCGGGCTCGGTGTATTCGGTTTCCTGCGTGCGGATCGCGCGGGCCGCGGCATCGGAGCGATGCGCGCCGTGCCGGGCGCCGACGAGCACGGTCCCGCCGTACAGGTCGAACTGCCACGCGGTGGTGATGCTCATGCCCGCGGCGGCCAGCAACCGGCCGAGGGCGGACAGCGAATAGTAGGCAAAATGACCGTGTCGCAGCGCGTTCCACTGACCCGACGTGACGATGGTTGCCAGCGAATGGAACTGGATCAACAGCAGGCCGTCCGGCGCGGTCGCCGCCGCCCGCTCGGCGAAGGCCGCGCGCTGATCGGGCTCGTGCATCAGCCCGAAGCAATCGAGCACCACATCGGCGACACCGTCGGTGGGGGAGTAGCCACGGTCGGTCAGCAGCGGCACCCAGGTGCCGCCGTGCGGGCTACCGAACTCGCGCACGGTTTTGCCCTGCAGCAGACCGGCTTTCGCGACCCTGGCGACCGCATCGGCGGCCTGCTCGCGCAATGCCGCCGGTTCGATCCCGCGTGGCTCCTCGGCGCGGGTGTCGTCCTCGGCCAGCTGCGCGAGGCCGCAGCGCGCGCACAGGACCATCCGGAGCGGATGCGCGGTCTCGGCGAGGCCGACCGGGGAGGTGCCGGGTGGAAAGTAGTCGGCGGCGGGCACCATGCCGAGATCGAGCACCGGGCCGAGTTCGGTGCTCGCGCAACCTCGGCAGCGACGCGCGTCAGCGGCGGCAACCACGGCAGGCCCCTCCATTGCGCCTAGGTGGCTGGCACACGAGCGGTTCCGGGCTGAATCCGGCGCATCGACTCATCGAGCACCCCGGAGTCGCGCAGCCGCTCCAGATGCGGCAGCCGGGTGAACTTCTGGAAGAAGTCGTCGTAGGTGAGTCCGCGCGCGGTGTACTCCTGGAACAGCTCGTCCGCGCCGGCCTGCACGGTCCACAGCGCGCGAAACCCGATGGCGGCGCGGGCGGCCGAGAAGTCGACCCGGTAGGAGCGCGGGTCGGCGCCGTTCTCGCCGGTGATGTTGAGCCGGGAGCCGGGCACCGCCTCCACCACCGCGCGGGCGATGTCGGCGACGGTCAGGTTGTTGGCCTCGGTGCCGATGTTGAAGGCGCGGCAGTGAATTGCCGCCGGGGGCGCGGTGAGGCAGTTGGCGAAGGCCCACGCGATGTCGCGGGCGTGCACCAGCGGCCGCCACGGTGTGCCGTCGGAGAGCACCTTCACCTCGCCGGTCAGCGTGGCGTACCCGACCAGATTGTTGAGCACGATGTCGGCCCGTAAACGTGGTGAGAAGCCGAATGCCGTTGCGTTGCGCAGGAATACGGGGGAGAAGCCGGAGTCGGCCAGCACGGCGACGTCGTCCTCGACGCGCACCTTGCTCTCCGCGTACGGGGTGATCGGACGCAGCGGCGCGTCCTCGGTGACCAGGTCCGCGCCCGCGGCGCCGTAGACCGAGCAGGTGGAGGCGTACAGGAAGCGCCGCACACCCGCCTCCTTGGCGAGCCGGGCCAGCCGGACCGACGCGTGATGGTTGATGTCGTAGGTGATCTCGGGCGCCAGCGCGCCGAGCGGGTCGTTGGACAGCGCCGCGAGATGGATGACCGCGTCGAAGCCGCGCAGCTGCTCGACGGTGACGTCGCGCAGATCCATGGTCAGGCCGGGCGGATCGCCCGGCAGGTCGCCGAGCACGCAGTCGGCGAAGAAGCCTGCGTCCAGACCGACCACCTCGTGCGCGTTGGCGAGCAGGATCGGCACCATGACGGTGCCGAGGTAGCCCTGGTGGCCGGTGAGCAGTACCCGCATTGCTACAAACCTCCGAAATCGATGACGGCCTTGTCGAGCACGAATGCCTCGGCGTGCCCGCTGTGGCACTGCACGCCGCGCAGCCGGGTCAGGCCGGTGAAGGCTTGCTCGTCGAACCAGTCCCGATGTGCCTGGGACGGATAGTGTTTCAGCAGCAGTCGCGACTTCTCCTCGGCGAGTGCCGCGGTGAGCCGGTGGTACATGCTGGGGGCGGGAGTGTCGCTCTCCCACTTGAGGATCTCGTAGCCGAGCACGAGGTGATCGCGGAACTCGGTCGGCACCAGTTCGGCGAGGAGCCGGTGATCCTGGTGTGCGTCACCGCGTTGCGGCGCGAAGACCAGGTCGGGATCGATGCGGGCACGAAACGTGTTGAGTTCGTTCTTGATTCGGTCCCAGTGCGCAGGTGCCCGGCCGTCGGGCAGATCTAGCACGGTGAGGTCGACCTCGGCGCCCGGGCAGAACGCGTCCAGCGCAAGGCTTTCCTCATCCGCCCGCGCGGTGCCGCCGCCGGACAGCACCAGGGCGCGCACCCGGAGGCCCGGGTGCGCGCGGGCCAGCGTCAGCAGCGTGGCCCCCATCCCGATCGCGATGTCGTCGCAGTGCGCACCGAGCACCGCGATCTCGGCGACCGCTCCGACGTTCAGCCGGATCACGCGTTCTCCCAGACCATCCACGGCCGGGTGCCGGACTGGTAGCCCGCGTCGAGCTCGGCCCGCTCCTTGAAGGTGTCGGCGGGCTTCCAGAAGCCGAGGTGCTGGTAACCGAAGAGCCTGCCCTGCCCGGCCAGCGTGCCGCAGGCGTCGGCGACCAGATCGCCGCCTGGCGGCAGCAGGTCGAAGATCTCCTGGTTGAGCACGAAGTAGCCGCCGTTCTCCCACAGCGGCATCCGCGACACCGGCATGATCTCCTTGACCTCACCGGTGGGCTTCATGTCGACGCAGTGGAAGGACGACTGCGGCGGCACCACCATCATCGAGGCCGCCGCACCGGACTCGGTGAACTTCTCGATCATGTGGTCCAGCGGTGCGTCGGTGAGCACGTCGGCGTAGTTCGCCAGGAAGGTTTCGTCACCGGCGACGTGTTCGCGGACCCGGCGCAGTCGTTCGCCGATGGGCGATTCCCGGCCGGTGTCGACGAAGGTGATCTGCCAGTCGCTGATGTCGGAGCTCAGCATCTCCACCCGGCCGTCCCGGATGACGAAGTCGTTCGACACCGACTCCTGGTAGGTCAGAAAGAAGTTCTTGATGTGCAGGCCGCCGTAGCCGAGGCACAGGATGAATTCCTTGTGGCCGTAGTGCGCGTAGTAGCGCATCACGTGCCAGAGCAGCGGTCGTGGACCGACCAGCTGCATGGGCTTCGGGATCATGTCATCGGTGCCATCACGCATCCGCATGCCGTATCCGCCGCAGAACAGCACAACCTTCATCGCGCTCCCCTCCCTGTCATTTCCTGATGTCGTGCGCTGTTCACGTCGTTGTGACTGGTGAGGTCGGCACTGTGCAGTGCCGGGAGTGGGTAGACCAATCGGCCTCCCCACGAAGCGATATGGCGGAGCTGCTCGGTGATCTCGGCTTCGAGATTCCACGGCAGCACCAGTACTACGTCGGGCCGATCCAGGTCGATCCGTTCCGGCGCGTGGATCGGGATCCGCGTGCCCGGCGTGAATCGGCCGTGCTTGTAGGGGTTTCGGTCGACGGTGTACTCGAGTAGGTCGGTGCGGATGCCGCAGTAGTTGAGCAGGGTGTTGCCCTTGCCCGGTGCGCCGTAGCCGACGACGCGCTTGCCCGCGGCGCGCTGGTCGAGCAGGAAACGCAGCAGGTCGTGGCGGACCGCCTCGGTGCGCGTGCGCAGCTGGTCGTAGCCCTCGACCTGGTGCAGGCCCGCATCCTGTTCCAGGCGAAGCACTTCGGCGACGCGGGTACTGGGGGCGGCACCCAGTTCGCTCGGCCGGGCCCACAGCCGGATCGATCCGCCGTGCGTGTCCAGCAGTTCTACATCGACGACCGAGAGATTCGCCGTCGCCAGCGCCCGCTGCGCGGAGTGCACGGTGTAGTACTGGAAGTGTTCGTGGTAGATGGTGTCGAACTGGCCCAGCCGCAGCAGGTTCAGCGCGTGGTGCACCTCGATGGAGAGCCAGCCGTCGTCGGCCATCAGGTCGCGTAGCGATCTGGTGAAGCCGCGTAGGTCGGGCACGTGCGCGTAGACGTTGTTGGCTACCACCAGATTCGCGGGCCGGTGCGTCGCGCGGATCTTCGCCGCGGACTCCTCGTCGAGGAAGGTGGTCTCGGTGGGCACGCCCGCCGCACGTGCGGCGTTGCCGACATTCACCGACGGTTCGACGCCGAGGCACGGGATGCCCGCTGCCACCGCGTGCCGCAGCAGGTAGCCGTCATTGCTCGCCACCTCGACGACGAACGAGTCGGCGTCGAGTTCGAGTCGCTGGATCGCCTGTGCGACAAAGGTTTCCGCGTGCCGGACCCAGCTGTCGGAGTACGACGAGAAGTATGCGTACTCGGTGAATGTCTCCTCCGGGGTGATCAACGCTGGTATCTGCAACAGCAGACAGTCCGCACATAGCCGCAGATGCAGCGGGTAAGTTGATTCCGGAAGATCGAGTTCGTCCGCTGCGAGGAACTTCTCGCACGGCGGTGTTGCGCCCAAATCGAGCACACTCGTCAATCGTTCGGAATCACACAGTCGACACAGCAACGCAGCCCACCTTCTGCCGAGAGTCGTACGTACCGGCGCATTGCCGGCGCACCCCTGACGTCGACCCGATCCAGTGAGACGTTACAACGAAAGCCCCGCGTGTCGTAGTCGAAATCGGCTGGTCGGGAAGTAATTTCCGGTACTTTTCAACCGTTTCCGGCGGGTAGCTTCCCGGCCGCTATCGGGGGGCTTAGTGGTTTGACCCTCATGGGACGAATTCGCCTGGTGGTAGCGAAGGTTCGCGACCTGGCCTCATATGGCGGTGACCACCCGAAACGGACCGGGGCGGCAAACCGACCGTTCCCCTGTCGGCTACTGTTCGGAACACTTTGCGGCCCTGATGATTCGACATGTGAAACGGATTGTGTTCTGTAACAATCGGCTTCTGGCCGCCGAAGGACGGGACACCCGACACGGTCAGGATGGTGCCGTGGGGACCGATCGATGCGGATCGGGGGGCTTCTTTCTTCTTCTCTCCCATGGGGAGGTGCGTTTCCATGAGCTTCGAGCTCGCTGACGACGACGACCTGGACTATCGTCGATCGTCGCAGACCTTGCCGCGCTCCGAGCGTGAACGATGGCAGGCTGAGTATGTAAGGCGCTTAGGCGCAACCGATTTCGGAGTGATCGTGGCGGCGATGGTGCTCGCCCAGGTCATCCGATTCGGCGGACCCGCCGCGCCACCGCTGGCCTGGCACCTGCCCTATGAGGTCGGGTACACGGTCGTCTCCGGCGCGCTCGCGCTCGCCTGGGCCGCCTTCCTCGCGGTCGGCCATACCCGATCGCCGCAGGTGGTCGGCAGTGGTACCGAGGAGTACCGCAGGCTGGTCTCGGCGACGCTGCGACTGTTCGGGGTGCTGGCGATCGTGTCGCTGGTTTTCCAGATCGAGTTCGCGCGTGGCTATTTGGCTATTGCACTACCGCTCGGTTTGTTCGGGCTGATGCTGAGCAGATTGCTATGGCGGATCCATGCGCGGCAGCTACGCGGGCGAGGGGAGTACCGGACCTCGGTGCTCGTCGTCGGCTGCGCGGAGGCGGCGCAGGCGATGGCGAACGCGTTCGCGGCCGACCCGGCCTCCGGATACCGGGTGGTCGGTGTGTGTATCCCGAACGGGCTCAACGACATCACCGAGTACATCCGGGAACCGTCGGGGCACACGTTCTCGGTGGTCGGCAGCGACCGCACGGTGCTCGACGCGGTGCGCCGCAGTGGCGCCGACACCGTCGCGGTCACCGCGACCGATCATCTCGGGCCGATCGAATTGCGCCGGATGGCCTGGGAACTCGACCCGCTCGGGGTCGAGCTGATCGTTGCGCCCGGCGTGGTCGACATCGCGGGCACCCGGTTGACGAATCGTTTCGTCGCGGGAGTGCCGATGCTGCACATCGCCAAACCGCAATACGATCGTGCGAAGTCGGCGGGCAAGGCGGTGTTCGACGTGTGCTTCGCGGCGGCGGTGCTGGTGCTGATCGCGCCGACCATGCTGGCCATCGCGATGGCGGTGAAGTTCACCAGCCCGGGTCCGGTGTTCTATCTGTCGGAGCGAATCGGGCGGAGCGGCAAGCCGTTCCGGATGATCAAGTTCCGCAGCATGTACACCGAGGCGGAGGCGGGCGTGGACGCGCTCATCGAGCGCAACGGGGGCAATCCGGTCTTCTTCAAGATGAAGGACGATCCGCGAATCACGCCGATCGGCAAGGTGATCCGCAAGTTCAGCCTGGACGAGCTACCGCAGTTCTTCAATGTGCTGCGTGGCGAGATGAGCGTGGTCGGACCGCGCCCGCAGGTGCAGCGCGAGGTGGACAGCTACGACGGCGAGATGCGGCGCAGGCTGCTGGTAAAGCCGGGGGTCACCGGGCTGTGGCAGGTCAGCGGACGATCGGACCTATCGCTGGAAGACTCGGTGCGGCTGGATCTTTCCTACGTGGAGAACTGGTCCATGGTGCTGGATCTGCTACTCATCGCCAGGACCATCGGGGCGGTGACGCGCGGCGCGGGCGCCTACTGAGCCGCCGGAAACTCCTGTGCGAGTTCCTGGAACAGCGCGGTGTTCATGGTGTAGGCGTGCTGTCCTTCGTCGAGCACGCGGCGGCGTTCCAGGTCGTCGAGCGGCAATCGGTCGAGCAGGGCGCGGTATTCGCGCTTGAACGCGGCCGGGTTGCCGACGGCGTCGAAGACATAGAAGCGGACGCCGTCGCCGCGGTGCGGCAGGTTCCACAGCTTCTCGGCGGTGTCGCGGACGATCTGTCCGCCGGCCAGGTCGCCGAGGTAGCGGGTGTAGTGGTGGGCGATGTAGCCGGCGGGCCACTTGCGGGCGCACTCATCGATACGCGCGGCATAGGCCTCGGTCGCGGGCAGCGGCGCCAGCTCGTCGCGCCACTGCGGACCGATGAGGTGGGTGAGGTCGCGTTCGAGTTCGGCGGTGCGGAACAGCTCGGTACGGATGAACGGTCCAGCGACCGGGTCCGCGGCGAGGCTCTCCCAGCGGGCCTCCAGCGCGCGGTAGACGAACCAGAGTTGGCCGGTGTAGCGCTGATACGAGCCGATTCCGAGCGCGCCGCCGAGCATGTCGGTGATGAACCGCGAGCTCCGCGCGTCCTCGTGCTGCTCCTCGGTGGCACTGCGGATCTGCTTCGAGAACGGTGCTGCCTCTGACATGTCCGAACCACCTCACCTGATCGCGACGGGGTGCCCAGCAAGTATGGCTACCCTAACTAACACGTTCGACGATACAGGCTTCGCGTGCGGGCCGCACCCACTTGGCTCACTGAATGGGCGGCGGCCTGCGGCGACTGCGCGGCCGGATGCGCCGCACGATCGGGCGGCGCAGCGAACCGAAGCGGCGCAGGATGCGCGGCCGCCGAACGGTACGGTCGAACCATTCTCCGAGGGTGACGCCCGCGGCCAGCGCGCAGCCGACGCCGAACGCGGCGAGCAACTGGTTGGCGCCGATCACCAGCTGATCATTGAGCAGCGCGTTGAGACCTCGGTAGAGCTTGAGGCCGGGGAGCAGCGGGGTGATGCCCGCGACCGCGACGACGAGCGGGGGAGTCAATGCCCGCCTGGCCATCAGACCACCGGCCATGCCGATCACCGTGGCCGCGACGCCCGAGGAGAGCACCGGCCCGAAACCCGCCTGCTGCACCATCAGGAAGCAGATCGTGCCCGCCGCGCCGCTGCCCGCCGCCGCGGTGAGGGCCCGCTTCTCCGCGTAGCAGGCGAGCGCGAAGGCGAGTGCGGCGACCGCACCGGCGACGATCTTGACGGGCAGGTCGGTGATGTCACCCGTTGGTAAGAGGAACGGCGGCACGGTGGCGTCCAGCATCCAGCCGACGCGCAGCGCGATCGCGATGCCCGCGATGATGCCGCCGGTCATCATCATGACCTCGAGCATGCGGGCGGTCGCGGTGATCGGTGCGCCGGTGATTCCGTCCTGGACCGCGCCGACCAGTTGTAATCCACTGAGCAGCACGGTGATTCCGGCCGCGATGATCAGTGACGGATCGACATCGATGCCGAGTGGCCCGGCCAGTGTGGCGAGCACGATGGCGGGTGTCGCGGCGATCACGCCACCCACCATGTGCTGGAAGAAGAACGGTAGGCCGTAGCGGTTGAGCACGCGGTTGGACCGGTCGATGGCGAGCGTGGTGGCGAAACTTACTGCGGCGACGACGATTCCGCCGCCGAGCAGGGCGGCGATCGCCGCGGCGAGCAGCGACCAGCCGAAGGTGGCCGTCCAGCGGTGGTAGGGATGCGGCGCCTTGGTGATGGTGTCCAGCGCCGCGCGCGCGTCTTCCGGTGCGACCACCTCGTTGCGGATGCGCCGGGTCAGCCGGTCGACGGCGGCGAGCCGGGTGAAGTCGAGTGAGCGGTAGCGCACGATGCGCATGCTGCTGGCGGGCGCGAGCCGGGGGCCCCGGTCGGTCCAGATCCGGATGGTGTCGTAGGTGACGTCGACATCGCAGCGGACCAGTCCGTAGGTGGCGGCGATGAAGCGGACCTGGGTGGTCGTGTCGATGACGCCGGTGCCCGAGGCGAGCACGACCTCGCCGACCCGGACCGCGAGGTCGAGTACCTCGGCGACGGCCGCGTCGTCGGTGAGGTCGATCGGTTGCAGCGGTGAAGGTGCCGCGACGATCGAGTCGGCGGTCGCCGGACGATCGGCCACCAGTTTGCCGACCGCCTGGCTCACTACCGGGATCCGTCGTCCCCGACGGAAGAGCCGCCGCCGACCGAGATGATCGACCCGCGTCTCCGTGCTGTCGCCTCCCGGCAGCGTTTGTGAATCCATGCACGCGAACGTAGTCACCTTCCGGCGACCTTCGCATCCGGGCTGGCACAACCGCCCGCCGGACGCGTGTCGAGATGGGTCGAGGTGCGGGCGGCCCGGACAGCAGGCGCCGCCGTCCGGGCGCCGATTCAGCGGGCGTGGCTGTCTTCGCGGGCGAGCAGTTGAGTCAGTGCGAGCAGCAGTTCTCGGTCCGGCTGTGTGGGCAGTTCGGTGGCGCGCCAGGCGACGAATCCGTCCGGTCGGATGAGTGTCGCGCCGGTGGCGGTGAGGCCGTAGGCGGCGAGGAACTGGTTGTCGACGTCGGCGAAATCAGTGCCGATGCGGTAGGCGCGCAGGTCGAGATCCATTGTGGCGGAGATCTTTTCCGATGCGGTTACCCATTCCGTACCGGCCGCGCCGACCAGCAGGGTGAACGCGCCGTCGAACAAGTCGATCGTGGACAGTGTCGATTCGTCCTGGCGCAGCCACACGTGGGGTGCGCGCAGGCCGGGGCGGCCGCTGGGGTGGCGTGGGTCCTCGACGGGGCCGTCCGGAGTGGTGGTTTCGGCGTGGATGGCCCCCGAGCGGTATCGGTAGCCGAGGATCATGGTCAGGTCGTCGATGGTGGCCGCGTCGTCGCCGGTGCCGTTGTGGCGGCCCTGTAGTCGCTGCATCGCTTGGTCGAGTGTGACCAGTGCGACAGGGTGGCGTTCGTCTCCATAGCTATCCAGAAGCGACTGGCCTGCTTGGCCTTTGAGGACCGCGGCGAGTTTCCAGGCGAGGTTGTTGGCGTCGGCGATGCCGGTATTCGCGCCGAACGAGCCGGTGGGCGGGAAGACGTGGGCGGCGTCGCCGACGAAGAAGATCCGTCCGATCCGGTACTGGTCGGCGACCCAGGCGCCGATCCGGGTGGTGGCGACCTTCTGATCCGAGCCCGTCATCAAGGGCACGAGGGTGAGTTCGAGGTTCGGGTCGCCGATCGCGCGGCGGGCCAGTTCGATGCAGCGTTGTTCGGTGAAGTCGGCGGCGGTCTCGCCGGACTCGGGGCCGAAGGGGATGCCGAGCGACCAGCGGCCGAACTCGCGGCCGGGCACGAGGGCGGTGCCGGTCGTCGGCTGGTCGAAGTAGCCGAGCAGGAATCGGCGGTCGCGCAGGGTCGCGCTGAGGTCGGCGTCGAAGACGAAGCTCGCGGCGTTGATCAACTCGCCCGGCCCGGCGGCGCCGATGCCGAGCTGGGTGCGGATGCCCGCGCGATTGCCGTCGGCGGCCACCAGATAGTCCGCGTGGATGTGGCGCTCGGCGCCGCTCGCGAGATCGCGGACCAGGGCGGCCACGCCGTCGGGTGTGGCGTCGAAGGAGATCAGCTCGGTGCCGAATCGTATTTCCGCGCCGTGGTTTTCGGCGTCGGCACGGACGACGCGTTCGAGTTCGTCCTGGTCGATCATCGTCCAGTCGGTGGGGCTGAGGGTGGCCGGTGGCCGGACCTGGCTGAGGATGTCGACCCGGAAGCGTTCCTGGCCCGCTAGGGTGTCCGCGCCGATCATCTCCGGGAAGTCGGCCAGGATCGAGGTCCGGTCGCGGATCGCCTGCTCCAGGCCGAGCGCCCGGTAGATCTCCATCGAGCGCGGGTTGAACGCCCGTGCCTGCGGTTGCAGTGCGGTGGACGAGTGCCGTTCGACGAGCGTGGGGCGGATACCCGCCCTGGCCAGGAACAGTGCGGTGGACAGGCCGGTGATGCCGCCGCCCACGATGAGGACCTCGGTCTGCTGGATATCTGACGGTGTGTGCACGGCGAGTTTCTCCTGTGTGGCGGGACGGTCCACCCATCATTCAATCGATTGCTCCACTCTGTCAATCGTTTGATTGATTAACTTGAGTCATCGACTGAAACTGCTATGCGTATGTAGGATGACTTCGTGCCGTCGTCGAAACCCCGCAGGTCACCCAAGCCGCAGGAGCGTCAGCGCGACCCCGAGCGCACCCGCCAGCTCATCCTGGACGCGGCCGAAGCCGAGTTCGCCGCGCACGGATTCCAGGGCGCGCGCACCGCCGCGATCGCCGCCCGCGCCGGGGTGAACCAGCAGCTGATCTCCTACTACTTCGACGGCAAAGAAGGCCTGCACCAGGCCATGTCGGAGCGCTGGCAGGAACGCCGCCGCGAGCTCGTTCCGCCGGAAACGCCGTTACCCGAACAGTTCCGCCGCTACGCATTGGAGGCGCGACACAACCCCGACGGCGTTCGCTTGATGGCTTGGGGTGGGCTCGAATACAGCGGCCCTGACAGCGATCCCGACCATGCGCCTCGAGCGAAGATGCTCGAGCAAAGCGTCGATGAACTCCGCACCCTGCAAGCCGCAGGGCGACTCCCCGCCGAACTGGATCCGTCCGCACTTCTGGTCATGCTGATGGCCGCCGCCATGGCCCCCACCACCCTGCCGCACGTCATCGAAGGCGTCTGCGGAACCGACCCTCGCGCACCCGATTTCATCGACCACTTCGCCGACCAGGTGGCTCTGCTCGTCCAATTGCTCGGGCGGACAAGCGAGTAACGCGCTCGGTCAGCGGGTGAGCTGAAGGATGTCGATGCCTCGCGTCCGGTCGGCGACGTAGGCGAAGCCTCGGTGCCAGTAGGGGGCCCAGGCGGCTGCGTCGGCGGGGCGGTAGTAGGCGATTTGCTTGGGGTTGGTCGGGTCGCTGACGTCCAGGAATCGGGTGCCTTGGGCGTAGAAGGACTGGACCAGGATCTTGTCTTGGACGTCGAAGTAGTGGGCGGAGCAGTCGGGGGAGGCGGGGTCGCTGCCTTCTTGGCCGGCGACGCCCCAGGTGCCAACTGTGTTGAGGCGGTACGGTTTTTGCGGGGTAGAGCGCCAGCCCTCGCCGCCGTAGGAGCCTTCCAGTGATGCGATGACCAGCACGCCGTCACCCGCGCAGCCGTCGACGAAGCTTTCCTCGGTGGCGTAGATGAGGTTGCCGTTGTCCCAGTGGCCGGTGCCGCCGCCGTCTTTCGAGCGGTTGCCGACCGGGCGGAAGCTGTTGTGCATGAACTTGGATGGTGCGGCCGTCTCTTTGATGCCGCCGCCCGCGTAGGGGACCGGGTCGTTCGGTGAGGCCATCCGGAGCTTGCCGGTTACGGGGTCCTTGTGCATGCCCGCGGTCCAGTATCCGCGGACGCCGCCGCGACCGGACGCCCAGGCGACACCCGTTTCGTCCACCTGCACGTCGTGTACGTAGTCGGTCTGACCGTCGTTGCGCGCCAACTCGATCGGGTTGGGGTTGACCTTCGGCTTGCGGGGGTCTCGGACGTCGGTGACCCAGATCGGGCGACCGCCCCAGGCGGCGGGCATACTGTCCGCCTTGGCGGGGCCGCCGGTCCACAGGTACTGGCAGTCGTTGATGCAGCTGGTGGTGTGGCCCGCGGGCACCTTGACGTAGCTCAGCAGGGTCGGCTTCTCCGGCTTGGCCAAATCGACTATGTAGATGCCGGATTCGCCGGTGCGGACATTGCCGTTGAACGCGCGTGGGTCGCGCGACAGGAAGACGCGCTTGCGCACCGGGTCGACCTCGGTGTCCTCGGTTTCCCACATGCCCGGCATGTTGAGCTGGCCGATCAGCTTCGGTGCGGCCGGGTTGGCGGTGAGATCGTATGTCTTGAGCCCGAACTCGCCGGAGACGACCATGACGTCCCTGGTGCCGTATTGGAGGAACTGCAGCGAGATCGCGCCCTGCGCGGCCGGGACGTTGCCGACCGCCTTGACGTTCTTCTCCGCGCCGGGTGCCCCGGTGATTTGCGCGGCCGCGCCGTGCGGGCCGTCCTCTTCACCACAGGCGGCGGCGGGCAGCGCGGTGGCGGCGAGTGTTGCCGTCACGGTGACCAACAGTAGGGACGACTGGAGCAACCAGCGGCGCACGACTACCTCCCAGCGAAATACGTTTTTGTGACCAGGGATTCCTGGTCGCCGAGATGTCCTTACTCTAAATGCGACGCTGTGACTCGTGATCCCCATCTCGCGATATACCCAACTGGGGAACGACTTTCGCGTGGTGGGCTGCGTGATGCGGGGTATTGCGGTGTTTTTCACTGGGGGCAAAGTGAATGATGTTGGCATGTCGGATGATCCGCGACGTACGCAATGGCCGTCTGCCGCAATCCCGCGCCTATTCGTCGTCTTCGCTGTGCTCTTGCTCGGAATCACCGGTTGCGCTGAATCGTCAGAGCCCGCAAAGGCTGGTGTGCTCACGGTCGGTGTCCGCGAGCCGGTCAGCCTGCTTCCCGCCGATCTGCGCGACCAGGCAGGCCGGATGATCGTCGGCGCGCTGTGGACGCCGCTGGTCGACTATGACGCGGCGACCGGGAAGAGCACGCCGCGGGCCGCGGAATCGGTCTCCAGTGCGGACCAGGTGACCTGGGAGGTCAAGCTCCGTCCGGATGGCCGGTTCCACGACGGGACACCGGTCACCGCGAAGTCCTATGTCGACACCTGGCGTGCGGTTGCGGACGAGCGGTGGGCCGGATCCGGTGCGCTCACTGAAGTGTTGCGCCCCTTGGAGATCGGCGCGCCGGATGAGCACACGATTCGGATCGTGCTCGACCGTCCCTTCGGTCAGGTGCCCGCGGTTCTGGCTTCGCCGGCGCTACTGCCGCTTCCCGCGTCGGTACTGGCCTCCCGCGATTGGGCGGGCTTCGCCGCCAACCCAATTGGCAACGGGCCGTTCCGAATGGCGGAGCCGTGGGTGCCACGTACGGGCGGCCGACTCCTGCGAGTCGGGGAAGCAACCGGCAAAGCACGCGAAATCCAGCTCGAGATAGGCGATTCCGCCACGCAGTACGACCAAGTGAAGGCGGGCTCCCTCGACCTGGCCAGCCAGGTACCCGGCGCGCGACACGATGTCATGCACCACGATTTCGCTGACCGTCACGCGATGTGGCCTCTGCCGGAAGCCAGCTACCTCGCATTCCCCATGTCCGACAAGCGTTTCGAAGACCCAGCGGTGCGCTACGCATTCGCGATGGCAGTGGACCGTGCGGCACTGGCGGCCGGTCCACTCGCACACCAGGTCGACCCAGCCCGCACGATCCTGCCGCCCGGCATAGCCCCGGGTGAACGCTCCGGTACCTGCCGACCGTGCACCAACGACCAGGCCGCGGCGAAATCACTGCTCGGCCAAGTCACCTTCACCGGCCCGGTCACGGTGTACTTCGTTGCCGGACAAGAACAATGGGCCCGACCTCTCGCCGACCAGATCCGCACCGCACTCGCGGTCGACGTGACCGCGAAACAGCGCGGCGACGAGGCAAACCAACCAGGCGACGGCCCCTTCTTGATGACTCGCGCACTGAACACGTCGACCCCGCACGAACTACTCACCGTCCTCGCGAAGTCCGCCGGTTACACCGACGAAGGCTTCGCCCAGTTACTGACTTCCGCCGATTCCGCAGCCCTATCAGAGGAAACCGGCCAGCTATACCGCCTGGCCGAAAACCAACTACTCCGCGATCTCCCGGTAGCACCGCTATGGTCCGGACACGGCCACGCGGTATGGACACCCCGCGTGCATGACGTGACAGCGACGCCATTGCGAGGCATCGACCTCGCCTCGATTTCGATGTGAACTGCTAGTCGCTCCATTTGGCGCCGCCGAAGTGGGGGTCACCTATGCGGCCGGCTTCCTGGCGCGGCCGCTGGGCGGGTGCTGTTCGGGCATCTTCGTCGGCGGTTCACTGAACCCCGCGTGCCCGGCCCATGTCGGGTGTTCGGCGGACAGACTGCGTAGGCCCGTGCTGCGAAGTTCATCAGGTGAGCACCTAGCTTCTGCGGGCAGTGACCGAAGTTCGAGCCGAGCAACCTCAGGAAGCCGGGCGTGATCCTCTGGAGTAGGTCGAATCCTTTATCGCGGCTACCCCCGCTCGAACACGCTCGCGTCGTCCAGCATGGCCGCCCGCAGCATCGACTCCGGCACGCCCATACCCTCGACGAGGGTGAGTGCCTCGGGCCGGAGACGATCGACGAGTTCGTTGACGCCGCGGCGCACCGCCTTGGCCCGCTCGACCGACATGAACCGGTGCATGATGTACCAGTCCCGGTTCTCCTCCAGCGTGGCGTAAACGTAGAGGTCGCAGACGTTTTCGGCGAGCTCGCGGGCTTCCTGGTCCTGAATGCCCTCGATGCCTTCGATGAAGGCCTCCAAAGTCAGCCGGTCGATGTGGGCGGTGCCTGCGGCGAGGATGTGATCCTGGGCGTTGTTGAACGCCTCGAACGGGGTGGTGTCCTTCGCACGGGCGCGCAGGCGGTGACCGGCGGTGCGCACCAGGTATTCCTCGCGGTCGGCGAAGAGTTGCAGCTGAACCGCGCGACGGGCGAGGTCGCCCTCGTCGACGGAGTCGTTCGAACCGTCGCGCAACCGCTGGATCAGCTGACGCACGCCGGTCACCTTGCGGACCTCGTCACCGGCCATGGTGGCGGCGAACTTCACCCAGCCCAGCGCGTCCAGGTCGCGCACCTCGTCGGAGTACGCGGTGAGCAGCTCCTTCGCGACCAGCTGGGTGAGCACCACGTTGTCGCCCTCGAAGGTGGTGAACACATCGGTGTCCGCCTTGAGCGTGACGAGCCGGTTCTCGGTCAAATAGCCTGCGCCACCGCAGGCTTCGCGGCACTCCTGGATGGCGCGGGTGGCGTGCCGGGTCTGTGCGACCTTCAGGCCCGCGGCCCGCTTCTCCAGTGCCCGTTGCGAACTCGGGTTCAGATCCTGACCGGTCTGCACGAGGTGCATCCGGCGCACCAGATCGTTCTGCGCGAACGCCAGCGCATAGGTCTTGGCGACGAGGGGGAGCAGCCGCCGCTGGTGGCTGCGGTAGTCCATCAGCACCGTCTCCTGCCCGCTGTCCGGATCGGAGAACTGCCTGCGCTTCAACGCATATCGAATGGCGATGCTCAATGCGACCCGGGTGCCTGCCGCAGCGGCGCCGCCGACGCTGACCCGCCCGCGCACCAGGGTGCCGAGGGTGGTGAAGAAGCGACGGCTCGGGTTCTCGATCTCCGAGCTGTAGGTGCCGTCCGGTTCGACGTCGGCATACCGGTTGAGCAGGTTCTCCCGCGGAATGCGGACCTGGTCGAACACGATGCGCCCGTTGTCCACGCCGGGCAGCCCACCCTTGAGCCCGTCGTCGATGGTGGTCACGCCGGGCAGGTCCGCGCCGTTCTCGTCGCGGATCGGCACAAGTAGGCAGTGCACGCCACGACCCTCACCCTTGGTGATCAACTGCGCGAAAACCGCTGCCATTCTTGCGTGTTCGGCGGCACCGCCGATGTAGTCCTTGCGCGCCGACGGCGTCGGCGAGTGGATCACGAACTCCTGCGTATCCGGGTCATAGGTCGCGGTGGTCTCGAGGTGCGCGACATCGCTGCCGTGCCCGGACTCGGTCATCGCGAAACAGCCGAGCAGGTCGAGCGAGATCAGCCGCTTGATGTACTCACGATGCCGTTCGGTGCCGAGGTTCTCCACCGCGCCGCCGAACAGCCCCCACTGCACGCCCGCCTTGACCCACAGCGAGAGGTCCGCGTACGCGAGCATCTCCAGCCCGGTCACCGCCGCGCCCGGCTCGCTGGTGCCGCCGTTCTCCCTGCGGAAACCGCGCTCGGCGTAGTCCATGGTGGCGATGACCCGCATCTGCTCGAGCACCCGCGCCCGGGCGGCCTTGTAGTCGAGGTACGAGTCGCCGGCGAACTTGTCGTCCGCGAGCTGGATGCGGGCCTGCTCGCGGATCTCGCCCCACGGTCCGTCCAGTGCCGCGCGTAGGTGATCCGCCGTCGTTACGGTGCCAGTTGTCATGACATGTTTAGCGCGGATACGCCCTCGCACACGAGGGGGCGTTCGCACTGTCCTCCGTTCGGTGTCGGTGGTGCGGGCTAGGTTGTAGAGCATGCATGAGGTGGTGCGGTACAGCTTTCGTTTGCGGCCGGGCCGCACTGCGGAATCGGCTTTGCTCGCTGAGTGGGATCGCTGCCGGTTTTTGTGGAATGAGGCTGTCCACCAGCAGAAGTCGGGCAACAAGCCGACCTTCAACAGACTGAGCAAGCTGCTGACTGAGGCCCGCTCCCAGAACACGTGGTTGCGGGAGGGGTCGCAGGTCGCGCAGCAGCAGACGCTGCGGACCTACGCGCAGACGCTCACTCAGTCGTTCACGATCAAGGGTCGGGGGCGGCCGGTGTTCAAGGCCCGCAAGAGGGCTCGGGTGTCGTTGGAGTACACGCGCCGCGGATTCAGCATCAATGATGGGCGGCTGGTGCTGGCCAAGGGCATCAGTATCCCGGTGGTGTGGTCGCGGACGTTTCCGTCCGAACCGACCAGTGTGCGGATCATCCGGGATTCGCTGGGACATTGGTACGCGTCGTTCGTCGTCCGCCGCGCCGTCGAATCCGCCGCTACGACTGAGATTGGCATCGGCATCGACTGGGGCGTGCGTGCCACAGCTACGACGACTGACCCTTCGTTCGATCTGCCGTATCTGGGGCACCGTGCTCGCTGCGCGGCCGAGCTGGGCACGGCGCAACGCAAGATGGCCAGGCGCAGGGTCGAGCGCGGTCAGCAGTCGCATGGGTATCAGCGTGCCGCGCGGGTGGCCGCGAAGCTGCACAAGAAGGCTGTCCGGCAGACCCGGCACGATTCGCGGGTGTGGGCGAAAGGTGTTGTCGATCATCATGGTGTGATCGCGGTGGAGGATTTCAAGCCGATATTCCTGGCGAAGTCCACGTTGGCGCGTAAGGCCGCGGATGCGGCGATCGGTGCGGCGAAGCGGGAGTTGATCGAGCGTGGTGTGCGGGCTGGCCGGAGGGTGGTGTTGGTGCGGCCCGCTCATACGAGCATGACGTGTTCGAGTTGTTTCGCGAGAGCCAAGCAGCGACTCGAACTCGGGGAGCGAACCTTCCGGTGCCACAGTTGCGGATATACCGACTGTCGGGATCGGAACGCCGCCAGGGTGATTCTGGCTGTGGCAGAGCGTGGCCGCACACGTGTTGAGGATGTAAGCCAATCGGATCACCTCCTTCGGGCGGTGGGCTCGGTTGCGGTCTGAGCGTGAAATCCCCGGCCTTCAGACGGGGGAAGCGTTAAAACTCGACATTAGCCCGCGTCACCCTGCGCCGACCAAACCGTGACTGTTGACACGACATTCCGGGCAAGGCTCTTGTGGTGGATTGAACGAGTGTTTAGTATATTGAACACGTGTTTAACGAACAGCCCCTATCGCAAGGACCCGCCACGGATCTGACGACGGCCGCGCGAATACGCGATGCCGCGATCGAGGTCTTCGGCGACCAGGGCTTCCAGGTGGGCGTTCGCGCAATCGCGAAGGCGGCAGGTGTCTCGCCCGGTCTGGTGAACCATCACTTCGGCTCCAAGGACGGTCTGCGCGCCGCCTGTGACGAGCGGGTGCTGCAGTTGATCCGCGACGAGAAGCTCAAGGCGCTCACCGCGGGCAGCGTCGCGAAGGGCATGCTGGCCGCGCTCGCCGAGATCGAGGTGTACGGACCGCTGGTCGCCTATATGGTGCGCAGCCTGCAGGCGGGTGGTCCGCTGGCACTGTCGCTGTTCGATCACATGGCCGAGGACGCCGAGGCCTACATCCAGCAGGGTGTCGAGGCGGGCACGATCAAGCCGAGCCGCGACCCGGCCGCGCGGGCCAGATACCTGATGACCCTCAACGTCGGCGCGACCCTGCTCTGGGTGCAGTTGCACCAGAAGCCCGGCGAAAAGCTCGATTTCCGTAAAGCAATCCGTGAGCTGACCGAAGAGCTCACGGCCCCCGCCCTGGAGTTCTACACCCAGGGCATCCTCACCGACCCCACACTTTTGGACGCCTTCAACAAGGAGCACTGATGTCCGAGATCATTCAAATCAACGATCTCCGAAAGACGTTCGGCCATGTCGCCGCACTGGACGGACTGAATCTGACTGTCAGAGAAGGGGAAATCCACGGCTTCCTAGGGCCCAACGGCGCGGGCAAGTCGACGACCATCCGTGTCCTGCTGGGGATCCTGCGCGCCACCTCCGGTCGGGTCGAACTCTTCGGCAGCGATCCGTGGGCCGATGCGGTCGCGCTGCATCACGAACTCGCTTATGTGCCAGGCGATGTCACACTGTGGCCGTCGCTGTCCGGCGGCGAGACGATCGATCTGCTGGCCAGGATGCGTGGCGGGATCAACAAGGAGCGCCGGGCGGAACTGATCCAGCGGTTCGATCTGGATCCGCGCAAGAAGGCCCGCACCTACTCGAAGGGCAACCGGCAGAAGGTCGCACTGATCTCGGCGCTCGCCTCGGACGTGCGGCTGCTGCTGCTCGACGAGCCGACCTCGGGCCTGGATCCGTTGATGGAACAGGTCTTTCGTGAATGCATCGAGGAGGCCAAGCAGCGCGGCACCACGGTGCTGCTGTCGAGCCACATCCTGTCGGAAGTGGAGGTGCTGTGCGATCGGGTGACCATCATCCGGGCCGGACGCACCGTGGAGAGTGGCTCGCTGTCGGAGATGCGGCACTTGTCGCGGACCTCGATCACCGCCGAATTGCTCGGTGACCCAGGCGATCTCCATCGGATCACCGGGGTCGACGACATCCAGTGGGACGGCAAGACGCTGCGCTGCCAGGTCGACAGTGAGCATCTCGGCGAGCTGATCCGGGTGCTCGGCGACACCGGCGTGCGCAGCCTGACCAGTGCGCCGCCCACCCTGGAAGAGCTGTTCATGCGGCACTATCACGTCGATGGCGACGCCTCGAAGAGTGCGGCCAAGAGCGGGGAGAAGGTGCGCGCATGACGACCGTCACCGCGGGCAGGCATTACGCCGCCCCGGCCGTGCGCGGCTCGGCCGACTTCGCGGGTACGGGGCAGCTACTCCGCCTGTATCTGCGCCGCGACCGAATCGTGTTGCCGCTGTGGGCGATTGCCTTCGGACTGTTGCCTGCCTTCTATGTCGCGAGCACCAAGAGTGTCTACGGCACCCCGGCCGATCTCGCGAACTACGCGAAGACCATCACCGACAGCCCCGCGCTGATGGCCATGTACGGGCCGGTGTTCAGCACGGATATCGGCTCCATGGCGTTGTGGAAGGCGGGTCCGTACTTCGCGATGATCGGGATCGCGACGATCCTCACCGTCGTCCGGCACACCCGGGTCGAGGAGGAAACCGGCCGCGCGGAATTGGTCGGTGCCACCAGCATCGGCCGCTTCGCCGGACTCACCGCCGCGCTGGTACTGACAACGCTCGGTTGTGTGATCGTCGGAATCGTTTCTACCGCAATGCTGTACAGCAACGACCTGCCGATCGCCGGTTCGGTGGCGTTCTCCGCGGCGCTGGCCTGCTCCGGCCTGGTCTGGGCCGGGGTCGGCGCTGTCGCCGCACAGGTGAGCAGTGGCGCGCGAATCGCCCGCGGTGTCGCGCTCGGGGCGCTGGCCGCGGCGTTCGCGGTGCGGGCGCTCGGTGACGCGGGAAACGGTGTGCTGACCTGGTTTTCGCCACTCGGCTGGTGCATTCAGATGCGGGCGTTCGCGCAGGAACGCTGGTGGGTGCTGATCCCGTTGCTGGCACTCGCGGTGCTGATGGTGGGGGCTGCGTACGCGTTGCTCACTCGTCGCGATACTGGTTCGGGGCTGCTCGCCGAACGCCTCGGCGCACCGGCCGCGGCACCGGGACTGTCCGGCCCGACCGGCCTGGCCTGGCGGCTGCAACGCGGCTCATTGCTGGTCTGGGCCATCGGATTCCTGCTGTACGGGCTGCTGATGGGCGGCGCGCTGAAGAGCGTCGGCGACATGCTCGAGAACAACTCGTCGGTGACGGACATCGTCAACCGCATGGGTGGGTCGGACGTGCTGCAGGATTCGTTCATCACCTTTGCGCTGACCCTGCTCGCCGCGGGCGCGGCCGCCTACTCGCTCTCGGCGGCGCTGCGGCTGCACGACGAGGAGGCCAGCCAGCGGGCCGATTCGACGCTGGCCGGTTCGATCAGTCGAGAGCGATACGCGTTGAGCCACATCGGTTTCGCGCTACTCGGTCCCGTGCTGCTCCTGCTGCTGGCCGGTCTGGCGATCGGCATCGTCTACGGCGCGTCCGACGGCGATATGGCGGGCAAGGTGACCGACTCGCTGGGTGCGGCAGCGGTCCAGGTGCCCGCGGTATGGGTTTTCACCGGAATCGCGGTGGCGATCTATGGGATCGCGCCCCGCTTCACCCCGGTCGCCTGGGGCGTTCTCAGCGTCCTGATCGTCATCCTGTTCGCAGGCTCGCTGGACGGGCTGCCGCAGTGGATCGTCGACCTGGTGCCGTTCGTGCATCCGCCGAAGCTGCCCGGTGCGGAGTTCCAGTTCGCCCCGGTGCTGTGGCTGCTGGCGATCGCAGCGGCGCTGCTCGCGGTAGGCATCGTGGCCTTCCGTAGGCGAGATCTGCGCTGAAACAGTAGGCAGCGGCCCGTGCGGGATGATTGCGCGCGGGCCGCTGCTGTATCTGTACTAGGCAGTGATGCCGAGCTTTCCGGCGAGGCGGTCGAGGTAGGCGCGCACTTCGTCGGTCGAGCGGTCGGGCATGCCGAAAACGGCCTCGGTGACACCGGCTTCGGCCCACTCGGCCAACTGTGCCGGGTTCGGTTTCCCCGCGAGCGCGATGACCTCGGGTGTGCCTTCGCGACCGTGCTCACGCCAGATCCGATGCAGCAGTGCGATTTTGGTGTCGACACCGTCCTCGGTGGGGGTGGTGATCCACCCGTCCGCGTTCTTGGCGAGCCAGGTGAACGACTTCTCGGTGCCCGCGGCGCCGAGATGCACCGGAATCCGCTTCTGCACCGGCTTGGGCCAGGACCAGCTGGCGCCGAAGTTCACGAACTCACCGGCGAAGCTGGCCTCCTCGTCGGTCCAGATCGCGCGCATCGCGTCCAGGTGCTCGCGCAGCACCGTGCGGCGCTTGTTCGGGGGCACGCCGTGGTGGGCGAGTTCGTCGGTGTTCCAACCGAATCCGACGCCGAGGCTGACCCGGCCGCCGGACAGGTGGTCGAGTGAGGCGATGGTTTTAGCCAGGGTGATCGGGTGATGTTCGGCGGGCAACGCGACCGCCGTCGACAAGCCGATCCGGCTCGTCACGGCGGCGATGGTCGCCAGCGCCACCCATGGATCGAGGGTGCGCAGGTATCGGTCATCCGGCAGGCTCGCATCGCCGGTCTGCGGATGCGCCGCAGCGCGCACCACCGGGATGTGCGTGTGCTCCGGCACGTAGAACGTGTCGAAACCGGCACCCTCGGCGGCCACCGCCGCGTCCGCGGGCGTGATGCCTCGATCGCTGGTGAACAACACAATTCCGTACCGCACCGTACGCGCTCCCATCGTCTAAACTAGAACAAGTTCTACCACCTTTCCAGACCGGCACCAAGGGTTTGCCGTTCATCGACCGGTCTCGCTGAACTGTTCGCCCGCCGGATTCGTGTCATGACTGTGCTGAGGTCGCGGGCGAACTCCGGGCCGGGACGCGGCGGGAGATTGCGGATGAGCACCGAGATCGTGCGGTTCGACGCGTTGACCCGGGTGGTGCACTGGCTGATGGCGGCGCTCGTTGTGACGGCGTTGATCGCGGGGGCGGGCATGGTGCACTGGTGGGGCGAGACCATGGCGCTGCGGACATTGCACATGACCGTCGGAGTCGGCGTGCTCGCGTTCGCGGTGGTGCGGGTGGTCAATCGGCTGTTGCGTCGCGGACCGGGGGCGTTCGCGCGGCTCGGGCCGATCGAACGGTGGGTGGCCACCGGCTCCGAAATCCTCATGTACGCACTGCTTCTCGCGCAACCACTGATCGGGTGGGCGATGGTGTCCGCGTCCGGGGGAGAGGTGCGGCTGGCGGGCGGGATCGAGCTGCCGGCGCTGGTGTCCACCGACTGGCAGCTGTATGAGCGGCTGCGCTCCTTGCACACCTACTTCGGTTACGCCTTGCTTGTGGTGTTCACCGCGCACATCTGCGCGATCGCGTTCCACGCACTGGTGCTGCGCGACGGTCTACTGAGTCGAATGCTGTTCGGCAGGACTCGCGTGCCGCCTGCCTGACCGCGCCGATCCGAGGTCGATGAGCAACTGCGCCGCCCAACACAGCGCCAGCACCATCGCGATGGCTGCGGCGGCACCGCCGATGATGTCGGTGGGCAGGTGATAGTCGAGTCTGACCATGCCGACGGCCACCACGAGCAGTGCCACCATCGCGATCACGAGCGCGATGACTCGCGCCCGGACCGAATCGATCAGCACGATGAACGCGGTCGCGATCGCCACCAGATGCACCGTGTGCCCGCTGGGATAGGCGAGATAGTCGTGTAGGTGCCGGTCCCACAGCGGCTTCCACAACCAGGCATTGAGGCCGACGGCGAGCTCGGGTACCAGCACCATGATCGCGGCGCGCCACCATTGGCCTTGGTAGCCGAACCACGCGGCCGCGAGCAGCAACAGTGGCAGCAGGATGTAGGCGTTGCTGGGAATCATCAGCGCCTGCGCGATGCCGGGCCGGGAGTCGAGCGCAGAGTGAATCGGATCGGCCAGCGTGCGATCGAACCCGGTCGGGCCGCCGTCGGGTGGAAACGTCAAGGGCAGGACACCCGTGACAGCGCCGCTCAGCGCGATGCCGCCGAGCCGCAGCGCGCCCCCGATGCTGGTGTCTTGCCGTAATCCGATCACCGGTCGACGATAGCGACTGACAGGTTTCTGCTGCTCGGCCGCAGGTCGACGGAGAAGGTGATGGCCACTCGTCCGGGCATGCTCGGCACCGCGCGACCGTCGAAACCTCCGGAGTCCCAGGTCAACTCGTGGATCTGTTTACCCCCCGCGACGCTGCGAGGTCTTGGTATGGTCGTACTCGATCGGTGAACACTCGGGTTCATCAATCGATATCTCGGCTCGGCCGGCCTGGATGCATCGTGGCTCGGGCGTATTTCGTGCGGTCGTCTCAGCCGTGGCAGTGACTGAGAGGTGCCCATGGTTGGCGATGACGTCCGCCCCACGTTGGCCGGAACCTATCGGCTACCGACGATCATCGGGCGGGCGGCTGAGCTTACCGAGCTCGGTCGACTACTCGTCGATCCTCGGGTCCGGCTGCTCACGCTCACCGGGTCTGCCGGGGTGGGTAAATCCAGACTAGCTCGAGAGGCGTTGTCGGACAGCGCATTCCACGGCGGCCGCGACACGGTGGTCGATTTGGGCGAGTGCGCCGATCGCGCCGGTGCGTGGAACATGGTGCTGGAGAAAGCGAGTAACCGTTCACTCGCCGCCGCACCCCAATGCCTCGACCCGGTCGAGGCATTGGCGCAGCTGGCCGCCAGGATCGGCGCCGGCCGGGTAATCCTGTTGCTGGACAACTGTGATCGGGTGGTCGAGCAGAGTTCCACCGATGTGGCAAGGCTTTTGGAGCACTGCCCGCACCTGGTGCTGGTGGCGACCAGCCGCGTCCCGTTCAACCTGTATCGCGAATGCGTGCTGTGCGTGCGCCCGTTGCGCACCGGCTGCGACAGCGGCGACTACTACCCGGGCTCGGCGCCCGCCGCCCAGCTGCTGCTCGACAGCATCGACAGCCACTACCGGGGGACGGCCGCGGTGGCCGATCGGCTCGTGCTCGACGAGATCGCGCGCGAGCTCGACGGCGTGCCGCTGGCGATCGAACTCGCGGCGGGCTCGATCGCCCGGATCGGCCCGGTACGCACCTTGCACCGCATCGAGGCGGGCGCGGACCTGCGTTCGCCGTCCTACGTCGACGTGCCCGCCCGGCACCGGACCCTGCACGGCGCGGTCGAGTGGGGTCTGGATGACGTCCGCCCCGAGGTGCTCGAACTGCTGCTTCGGCTGTCGCTTTACGAGTCGACGATCGATACCGACACCGCCTGCCTCGCGGCCGGGACCACCGAGGACGAGGCCACCACCGCGATGGCGGAACTGGTGCAGCGCAGCCTGCTCGACCAAACGTCCAGCGGCACGCACGGGCACGGCTACCGGCTCTTCGCGCCCGTCCGCGCCTACTGCCGCCGGGTGCTCAGCGCTGACCCGTTGCGCGCCACCGCATTCCGCGACGACCATGTGGACCGGCTCTGCCGGCTCGCCGAGTCCATCGGGCCTCAGTTCGACCAGCGCGAGCAGCGGGCGGCCGCACTGGACGCCGCGGGCAAACGGATCGAGGACTTTCTCGCGGCGGTGCACTATCTGATCGAGACCGGACGGCCGGAACGCGCCGTCCGCCTGGCGGCGCACCTGGAATCGGCCTGGATCCAATACGGCTACCAGTGCGAATTGGAGTCGGTCCTGGCCAACGTGCTGAAGATGAGCGACCGCGGCACCCTGTCGCCCGGCGTGACGGCGCCGCTGTGCCTCGAGGTCCTGGGGCTCTGGGCGGGCCGGTCGGGGCGGCTGCGGCGGGCGGTCGAACTGCTCACGAATTCGGTTGCCGCATATCGCCGTTTCGACAAACAAGGCGACGCGGCCCGGGTCGCGGTGGTGCTGGTTGCCGCGTTGATCGCGGTAGGCGACCGGGCGGCCGCCAAAGACCAGTTGAGTCTGGCGACGCGGCACGCTGACCAGCTCAGTGGCTCATGGCGAGGCCGACTACAGGGTGTCATCATGCTGCTGCGCCTCTCGGATCCGCCCACCCGCGACGCCGACATCTGGGCCGAGATGCGGGATGGGGCCAGGCGAATGGGTAGCTCGGCGCGGCTGATCGGCCTGAATACGCTGGCGCGCACGCAGATCGGGCCGCGGACGGCGGATCGTGCCCAGTCGCTGTACCGGGAGAACCTGGGCGACGATGACCTGGGAACGCATGTCCTGCAGGCGATCATCGCGCTGGAGGGTTGCGCCATGGCCTACGACGCGGCCGGTGTCGAGTACGCCGAACCGACGGTGCTGCTGATGCTCGCGGCCCGGCAGTTGCGTGCCACGCACGGCATCCCGCAACTGGGTGCGGGTGATCCGGCACCACACGAAGCGCAGCACCGGAACGCCCTCGGTGAGAGCAAGTTTCGCGACATCATGCGGACGGCGGGGGAGATGACCCTGACCGACGCGGTGGCCTATGCCTGTGCGGGTCCGACGCTACCCGACCCCGACGATTCCCCGCTTGCCGCGCTCACCAACCGGCAGTGCGAGATCGCCAAGCTGGTCGCCACCGGCATGACCAACCGGATGATCGCCACCCAGTTGGGGATTTCGGAATGGACCGTCGTCAACCACGTGCGTCAGGTGATGCTCAAGCTGGGCTGTCCCTCGCGATTACACGTCGCGCTACTGGTGGAACGCGACTCGCAGCCAACGCCGGACGGCCGGACCGACCCGTCGTTCGACGAGCCGACGGTCGAGTTGACGCGAATCACCGTGGCGCGCAAGGCGTAAGGCGGATCAGGGGCCGTAGGTCAAGATCGCGCTGATGACGAACCACAGCACCCAGGCGAAGGCGATCAGCATGCCGATGGCCAGGACGATCCGCATGAAGGCGCGACCGAAATCCATGTCACGGGTCTCCCGCGGATACAGCTTCCACGGGCTGTACCAGGGCGCCTCGACCGCGTAGACGGGCTTGTGCGCCTCGCGCTCGGCCTGCGCCAGCTCCTCCGCGTAGGCCTCGGCCTGCGCCTGGTTCGGGCCGCCGTGCCACAGCGTGATGTCGATCGGGCCGAGGAAGCCCTCGTTCAGCAGTTCCTGCGGCGCGGGCAGGTAGGGCAGGATGCCGAGGCCGCGGAAGGCGATGGCGACATCGTTGGCCGTCCACAGGTGCTTTTCCTGTTCGGCGAGCGCGTCGAAGTAGTGCCGCAGCCTGCCGGGGTCATCGCCGAGGATCACATCGAAGCTGGGATCGCTCCACGCCTGCTGGATCTTCAGCTCGGCGCCGCGCAGCGGGACCACCAGCGCGAGCCCGTGCACCGCGCGCTGGCCGAGGCCGCGGGCGGCCAGCCAGTTCTGCAGCGCGAAGGTGTGCTCGCGGGACTTCTCCAACGGGGTGCGCCGGTCCCGGCCCTCCATCGCGGCCGGGTCGCCGTTGATCGTCCACTGGCCGTTGAGCGGGATCTCCAGCACGCCGTCCTGCCGGGCCACCAGCGCCTCGGCCTCGATCACCACGCAGCTGGTCGGCGTCCACACCACCGCGTCGAACTGGTGCAGCCGATCCTTGTGGAACAGACTGCAGTTGATCGTGGCGACGCCCTTCGGACTGCCCGCGTCCTTCCAGGTGCGCAACCAATCGATCAGCGCCCGCTCGGCATTGGTGCCTGCGGCGTTCTGCACTCGCACGAGCATTAACGACCGCCCTTCACGTCGACACTCGACAGTGCACAGGATACGAGGTGCGCGGCCGAGTTCGCCGCGCTCACGGCAATAGTCGGCGTGTTGGTGCCGCGATCACTCCGGTTCCTCGGCCGCGATTTTGCCCGCCTCGACCGCCTCGACCAGTGTGGCGTGGTCGGATTCGGTGCGGTCGGCATAACGGACGGCGAAATCGGCGACCGCGTCGTCGAACCGCTCGTCGTCGCCGAGATAGCCAGCGAGCAGGCGCGGATCGAGCGAGCGCGAATGCGCGCGGGCCAGCAGCGCACCGGCCAGCCTGCCGTAGTCGTCGAGGTCGGCGGCGGACAGGCCGGCCGGGTCGATGCTGCCCTTCAGATTGCGGAATTGCCGCACGATGAAAGGCAATTCGGTGCCGTCGCCGGTCGGGTCGACACCGGTCCAGCCGAGCAGGATGTCGCTCTCCGACTGAACCAGCCTGGCGCCCTGCACGATTCGCTTGCCCTCGTGCTTCGGCGGCGGCGCGGGCAGATACGGCGCGAGCGCGGACGGATTGGCCTGCTTGATCTGCAGCACCAACGCCTCGCCCTCGTTACCGTGCAGCAACGCGACATAGGTGTGCAGGCCGACGCTGCCGGTGCCGACAATGCGGAAGGCGATGTCGGACAACGCGAATCGGGCGAGCAGGTTGCGCCGGGACACCCGCAAGGTGTCGGCGTAGCGCTCCAGCCCGTCGGTGATCGCCGCCGCGACCTTGTCGTCGACCGGCGTGAGAATCGGTGGGTCGCTGATGAATCGGTGCTTCTTGATGCCGGTCTGGTGGTCCTCGAGGTGTTCGGTCCACTTGGCGACCACCTTCGCGCTGGTGTTCTTGCGCGCCTTCTTCGCGGCCTTCTTGAAGTCGTCGATGAGATCGTGTGCCGCCGCCTGATTCAGCACCGATTCGTCGGGCAGCGCGCTCCACGATTCCAGGAACGGCTGCTCGGCCAGATGGGCCGCCGCGAGGCGGTAGGCGCGCGCCGCGTCATGGGCCGCCGCGCGGCAGTCGTCCTCGCCCGCACCGCTTTCCCGGCCCGCGAGCACCAGGCTGGCCGCCAACCGGTCCAGATCCCATTCCCACGGCCCGACGATGGTCTCGTCGAAATCATTGATGTCCATGATGATTTCGCCGCGTGGCGTGCCGTACAGGCCGAAGTTCGCGGCGTGCGCGTCGCCGCAGAGCTGTGCGGTGAGCCCGGTGTCCGGTCCGTCGGCCAGATCGGCGGCCATCAGACCGGCCGCGCCGCGATAGAAAGTGAACGGGGACGCGATCATCCGGCCGATCCGCAGCGGCACCAGGTGCGGAATCCGGCCCGCATTGCTCGCCTCGATGAACTCGAGCACGTCGGGCCGCCGCGCTCCTTCGGCGGCTCGGTCCCGCGCATCGACCGGAACCCGGTCGCGCACGGCCTTTCCGCGGGCATACACGTCGGCCGCGGGGATATAGGAGCGTAGATCGATACGACTGTCTGACACGTTGCTGACGCTAGCCGGTGTCGGCGCCCGCAACGGTGTCGGTTTCGCCACGTTCGATGCTGGTCGGGTATGCCGCCGGGTGGCTCAGTTGGCGGGCGCGGGGGAGTCGATCGGGGTGATCGGCAGGCGCAGCGCACCCGGTGCGGCAGCGGGCACGGTCGGCTGCTTCGGCACCACGGGGGCGATGCGCCGATACGCCGAACCGAGCTCCGGACGCGGGTCCGCCTCGTTCTTGTTGGGCCAGAACGCCATTGCCCGCTCCGCCTGCGCGGTGATGGTGAGCGACGGGTTGACGCCCAGGTTGGCGGTCACCGCCGACCCGTCCGCCACATGCAGGCCGGGGTGGCCGAACACCCGCTGATACGGGTCCACCACACCGGTTTCCGGGGTGTCGCCGATGACACAGCCGCCGATGTAGTGCGCGGTCGCGGGGATGTTGAACACGTCCATCACCAGCCCGTGCGTATCGCCCTGCACCTTCTCGCCGAAGCGCCGCCCGATGTCGTGCGCCATCGGGATCCAGGTCGGGTTCGGTTCGCCGGTGCCCTGTTTCGTCTTCAGCAGCCCGCGCCTGCGGAACGAGGTCAGCGAGTTGTCCAGCGACTGCATGACCAGCAGGATCACCGACTTCTCCGAGGCGTGCCTGGCATTGAGGCTGCGCAGGAAGACCAACGGGTGCACGACCATCGCGAGCAGGAAGCGCAGGAACCGGAACGCGCCGCCGTCCACGATCGGCACCGACATCGGGAACAGCGCGTTCTGTCCTTTGCCGTAGTGGCACACCTCGATGTGGGTGTCCTCGGCCGGATGGATCGAGGAGGTGATCGCGATGCCCTCGGCGAAGTCGCGGCGCGAGCGGCTCACCACATTGAGGATCGCCTCGGAGTTGCTGCGGGTCAGCTCGCCGAGCCGGGGCGAGAGCCGCGGCAGCACCGCGTCGTCGCGCATCTTGTGCAGCAGTTTCTGGGTGCCGAGCGCGGCACCGGCGAACACCACCTGCTCGGCGGTGAAGGTCTTGCGCTGCTTGCGGATCCAGCGGTCCGAGCGCTCGGTCTCGACGGCATAGCCGCCGTCCGGCAGCGGCCGCACCACGGTCGCGGTGGTCAGCGGATGGACCTCGGCGCCCGCCTGTTCGGCCAGGTAGAGGTAGTTCGTGGTGGTGGTGTTCTTGGCGTTGTTCGGGCAGCCGGTGAAACATTGCGCGCAGTGCACGCAGCCGCGCCTGCGCGGGCCGACACCACCGAAGTAAGGGTCGTCGACCTCGGTGCCCGGATCGCTCTCGTTGAAGAACACCCCGACATTGGTCGCGTGGAAGGTGTCGGCGACGCCCAGGTCGTCGGCGATTTCGCGGATCACCTCGTCGGCCGGGGTCATTCGCGGATTCGGCGCCACGCCGAGCATCCGTTGCGCCTGGTCGTAGTACGGCGCCAGCTCGGCCCGCCAGTCGGTGATGTGCGCCCACTGCTTGTCGGTGTAGAAGTTCGACAGAGGCTCGTAGAGGGTGTTGCCGTAGATGAGCGATCCGCCGCCGACACCAGCGCCGGAGAACACCGCGCACTTGCCGAGGATGCTGATCCGCTGCGGACCCGTCAGACCCAGTCGCGGCGCCCAAATCGACTTGCGCACATTCCAATTGCTGCTCGGGATGTCCTCGGCATTCCACCGTCGGCCCGCCTCGAGCACGCCGACCCGATACCCCTTCTCGGTCAGCCGGAGCGCGCTCACGCTGCCACCGAAACCGGAGCCGATCACCACCACGTCGTAGTCGAATGCGGGCATGACTTCCTCTCGCTAACCGGCCACCGGGCCAGTAGCTCACCGTACCGACAGATGAGATGATTTCATACTCATTCTGTCACCGCCGGGCTGTGGTGCAAACCATCCTTGCACGGAGATATCGAGAAAACCGGCGTGCCCGGATGGCGTGGACCGGGGTCGGTGCGGTAAGCACGGGGCGTGACAACCGAATCGGGCACAACGGAACCGGAGGAGCGCGCCGACACCGACGGCGCGACCGGCGGCGTCTTCGACGACCGCATC
Source organism: Nocardia sp. CA-128927 (assembly GCF_050955855.1). Taxonomy (NCBI): domain Bacteria; kingdom Bacillati; phylum Actinomycetota; class Actinomycetes; order Mycobacteriales; family Nocardiaceae; genus Nocardia; species Nocardia sp. CA-128927. The sequence continues at coordinate 5,071,294 of NZ_CP192087.1, forward strand.
CTCACCGTCCCGAATGTCCTGAGTTTCGTGCGCCTGCTGGGCGTTCCGGTGTTCCTCTGGCTGCTGCTGGTCGAGCATGCCGACGGCTGGGCGTTCGTGCTGGCGTTCGCCAGCGGATTGACCGACTTCCTGGACGGCAAGCTGGCCCGCCTGCTCGATCAGTCCTCGCGCCTCGGGGCCCTGCTCGATCCGTTCGTGGATCGGTTGTACCTGGTGACGACCTTGGCGGCGTTCGTGGTTCGCGGCCTGATCCCGTGGTGGGTCGCGGTGATCGTGGTCGGTCGCGACCTGATCCTCACGCTCACGCTGTCGGTCTACAAACGCCGCGACCTACCCCCGCCCGATGTCATCTATCTCGGCAAGGCAGCGACCTTCGCGTTGATGTCCGCGTTCGTCTGGTTGCTGGCCGGGGAGATGGATTGGGCACTGGACGGTTTCGGACGCGCCTTCGGTGGGGCATTACTGGTCTGGGGCACGGCGGTGTATGTATGGACCGGCTTGCTCTACACCGGTAAGGCGATCGCCATCGCACGCTCGATACCGGCTGTGCCACACCGCTCGACCTGACCGACGGCGTCGAGTCGAACATTGTCCGAACCCTCGCATAGAGTTGCCCGCACACGATCACAACGGAAAGGACGGACGGCCTGTGACCCAGACCCCCGAAGATCTGCGCTACACCGAAGAGCACGAGTGGGTGCAGCGGATCGGACCGACCCGGGTTCGGGTGGGCATCACCGATTATGCGCAGTCTCAACTCGGTGACGTTGTGTTCGTGCAGCTGCCCGAGACGGACAAAGACGTTGCCGTACAGGACAGCATCGCCGAGGTCGAGTCGACCAAGAGCGTGTCCGACATCTACGCGCCGATCGCGGCGAAAGTTGTTGCGGTGAACGAGGAATTGGTGCAGCAGCCGGAGACGCTGAACACCGATCCGTATGGCGCGGGCTGGCTGTTCGAACTGGAGGTCGCGGACGCCGACGGCCTCGACAAGACCCTTGGTGAACTGTTGGATGCGGCAGGTTATCAAGGAGTTATCGGGGGCTGAATCAGCCTTCCCGGTTCTACCTGCACGGGCACGCCCTGGCAGGGTACGGTCAATGCCAACAGATGCGCCGACAGTCATTGTCGGGAATCTAGGGACTCGACGGCAGGTCGTGGTGCCACAGGTATCACCTGCTTGCATGGATAATCAGGTTCGAGGAGGAGAGAAACGGTGAGCGAGAACAAAGACCCGGGTTACGGGGAGACCGCGGCCGAGACGACGTCGGTCTTCCGCGCGGATTTCCTGAACGAGGTCGACGCGTCGCGCTCCGGAGAGCCGACCGGTGAACAGCCGGTCCAAGGGGTCGAGGGTCTGCCCGTTGGTGCGGCCCTCCTGGTCGTCAAGCGTGGTCCGAACGCGGGCTCGCGCTTCCTGCTGGATCAGCCGACGACGTCGGCGGGCCGCCACCCCGACAGTGACATCTTTCTCGACGACGTCACCGTCAGCCGTCGGCATGCCGAGTTCCGTCAGGACGACGATTCGTTCCAGGTTGTCGATGTCGGCAGCCTGAACGGCACCTATGTGAATCGGGAGCCGGTGGACTCCTCGGAACTCCAGAACGGCGACGAGGTACAGATCGGTAAGTTCCGTCTCGTGTTCCTCACCGGACCGCGGGCCCAGGTCAACGAGCCGTCTGCGGGTGCAGGGAGCCTATGAGCACGCGGCGCTGGGTTCTTTCTCGACATGAAGGGCTCGGGGTCATGAAGGAGCTCTGTGTCTCGAGGAGCCTGGCGCTGTGACCGGCGCGGCGCAGTGGGCGCGCGGAGGCATGTCGATCGGCTCCGTTCTCGACCTGCTGCGCCCCGACTTTCCGGACGTCACCATCTCGAAGATCCGTTTCCTCGAAGCGGAAGGCCTGATTCGGCCGGAGCGCACGCCCTCGGGCTACCGCAGATTCTCCATCGCCGATTGTGAACGGCTTCGGTTCGTGCTGACCGCGCAACGCGATCAGTACCTGCCGCTGAAGGTGATCAAGGAACAACTCGAAGCGATCGACAGCGGCGCGGCGACGCTCGGTGTGCGGGAAGCCCGCGCCCGGGCGCATTCCGGCCGTGCGGGTGCGTCGGAGTCGGCACCAACGGTGTCCGACTCCGAGCACCCGGCCGCGCCTGGCGGGAACCGGAACGGTGCCGCGGCGCCGAGGAGGCTCGGCGTGGTGCCCAGCGAGATTTCCCCCGACGATCTGCGGTTCGATCACGAAATCCGGCTCACCCGCGCGGATCTGCTCGCACAGGCCGAGATCGACGAGGCCTTCCTCAACGACCTCGTCCGGGCGAACCTGATCACCCCCGGCGCCGCCGGATTCTTCGACGGCGACGCGGTGACGCTGGCCAAGACCGCCAAGGCGATGGCCGAATTCGGTTTGGAGGCACGGCATTTGCGTGCGTTCAAACTGGCCGCTGATCGCGAGGCCGCGCTGGTCGCGCAGATCGCCGCGCCGATCGCGAAGAGCCGGGATGCCGGTGCGCGGGCCAGAGCCGAGGAAACGGTGCGCGAACTCGCGGCGCTGTCGCTGACGTTGCACGCGTGTCTGGTGAAGTCGTCGGTGCGGACGTCGCTGGGCGGCTGAACATCCCGTTGAACCGCTGACAGGGAATCTCTGTCATGTTTCGGTCATCCAACACGCCGATTTCGGCTGTGCACACGGACCGCTGCACTCGCGCGGGTTCGCCTAGACTCGTGGTACGGCGAGCTCTGCGGTGGTCGTGCCGGGCGGTCGGCGCGAGCGGCTGGTGTTGAGTAATGGGAGGCAGTGCGATGAGTGAGCGAAGCGAACGATTCATGTCACAGCGTGCATCGCGCATGGCGCAGCCGAGCGTTAGCGAGGCGGAGGCATGAGTGAAATGCGTGTGATCGGCATTCGTGTCGAACAGCCACAGAATCAGCCCGTGCTGTTGCTCCGTGAGGTCTCGGGGGATCGGTATCTACCAATCTGGATCGGGCAGGCCGAGGCGACCGCGATCGTGCTGGAGCAGGAGGGGGTGACCCCGATCCGCCCGCTGACCCACGATCTGATCAAGATCCTGATCACCGAGCTCGGGCACACTTTGAAGGAAGTACGCATCGTCGATCTACAAGAGGGCACCTTCTACGCGGATCTGGTGTTCGAGAACGATCTGCACATCTCGGCTCGGCCCTCCGATTCGGTAGCGATCGCCTTGCGGGTCGGTTGCCCGATCTATGCCGAGGAGCCGGTGCTCGAGGAAGCCGGGCTGGTCATGCCGGACGAGCGCGAGGACGAGGTGGAGAAGTTCAAGGAATTCCTGGAGTCGGTCTCGCCCGACGACTTCAAGGCCACGGATAGCTGAACAGGACCTTTCCGGCAAACCGGCGTTTTCGCGGGATGACCGGGGGATCCGCCCTTAACCAGAGCTTGAGACTTTAACCGCGCGTCGCGTTTGGCCTGACGATGGTGCTCCCTGGACAATCAGGGGGAGTAATCTCGATAGTTGGGCCACGTCCGTTTTGGCCAGGTCGTCAGTACAGCGGTGGTCGAAACGGAGCCGGGTCATCGATGAGGCTAGCCGTCGGCGAAGCAAGGGAGTGGTCAGTGGCAGAGGAATCGCAGGATGTAATGCAGCCAGGCCTGTTCCCGGACGACTCGGTTCCCGACGATCTGGTCGGCTACCGGGTTCCCAGTGCATGCCAGGTGGCCGGGATCACCTACCGGCAGCTCGACTACTGGGCGCGCACCGGATTGGTCGTGCCCTCCATCCGCAGCGCCGCGGGCTCCGGGAGCCAACGGCTGTACTCGTTCAAGGACATCCTGGTCCTGAAGATCGTGAAGCGGCTGCTCGACGCGGGCATCTCGCTACAGAACATCCGGATCGCGGTCGACCATCTACGCAGCAGGGGAGTGCAGGACCTGGCCGGCATCACCCTGTTCTCCGACGGCACCTCGGTGTACGAGTGCACCTCGGCCGAGGAGGTAGTCGATTTACTGCAGGGCGGGCAGGGCGTTTTCGGCATCGCCATCAGCGGTGCCATGCACGAACTCACCGGCGCCATCGCCAACTTCCCCGCGGAACGTGCGTCCGCGGTGACGGAACGGCCGGAGGACGAGCTGTCCTACCGGCGTAAGGCACGGATGAGCCGCAAGACCGGTTAGAACCAGCCAACTGAACCAACACCCCGCCTCCCCGACAAACCGAGGGTAGCGGGGTGTTGTGCTGCGTGGCACCTGATTTTCGGTGACCAGCCGTGGCGTCTGGACCGCTCGGTTTGGAACCTTCCAAAGACATTGTGTTAGGTAGATATGCGCATCTATCTATGTTCCTGTTGGGAACCTCGACGCAGCAGCGTGACCAGCGCGACACCGCCGGGAAGGGACCAGTGACACGTTCTGGCGTGTCGTCGGCTTAAACTGGTGGCGCGTCAACGCCGTGCGGGAGAGTCCCGGGTTCGACAGAGTCCGGGCGCCGAAGGAGCAGCACCTCCCCGTCAATCTCTCAGGCATCAGGGACCGTGCGGGCTTGGGCGCCTCTGGAAAGCGGTGGCTTCGGGTCGCCCGCCCATGGGGAAAGGGGCTCGACCTTCATCAAGGTCGCGGCGTCCGAATCTCTCAGGCAACACGACAGAGGGGGAGGGCTGGTACCCGTCGACCCCCGTCGACCCGCCCGACCCTATGGGAGCTGCCGTGACTCGCTCATTCGCCGACCGCCACATCGGACCTGACCGGGGCGAACTCGCCCGGATCCTGGACGTCGTCGGCGTCGACTCGCTCGACGAGCTCGCCACGAAGGCCCTGCCCGCCACCATCCTCGACGGCGGTGCTTACCCGCCCCCGGTCGGCTCCGCCTCCCTTCCGTCCCCCGGTGGCCTGTCCGGATTGCCGCCTGCCGCAACCGAACACGAGGTGCTCGCCGAACTCGCCGGGTTGGCCCACTCGAACACCGTGGCCACCACGATGATCGGCCTCGGCTACTACGACACGCTGACGCCGCCGGTGCTGGTACGCAATCTGCTGGAGAACCCGGCCTGGTACACCGCCTACACGCCGTACCAGCCGGAGATCAGCCAGGGCAGGCTCGAGGCGCTGCTGAACTTCCAGACCATGGTGTCCGAGCTGACCGGCATGGACGTGGCCAACGCGTCCATGCTCGACGAGGCCACCGCGGCTGCCGAGGCGATGACACTGCTGCACCGGGCGAGCCGGTCCAAGTCGGCGCGTCTGGTCATCGATACCGACCTGTTCCCGCAGACCAAGACCGTGCTGACCACCCGCGCACAGCCGCTGGGGATCGAACTCGTACCCGCGGATCTGTCGGGCGGTGAGCTGCCCGAAGGTGAATTCTTCGGTGTGCTGGTGCAGGCGCCCGGCGCATCCGGCCGGGTAGTGGACTGGACGGCGCTGATCAGCGCGGCGCACGAGCGCGGCGCGTTGGTCGCGGTGGGTGCGGACCTGCTGGCGATGACGCTGATCGCCTCGCCGGGCGATCAAGGTGCGGACGTGTGCTTCGGCACCACCCAACGTTTTGGTGTGCCGCTCGGATTCGGCGGCCCGCACGCCGGGTATCTGGCAGTGCGCACGGCGTATGCCAGGCAGCTGCCGGGCAGGCTGGTCGGCGTCTCGGTGGACGCGGACGGCGATGTGGCCTACCGGCTGGCGCTGCAGACACGTGAGCAGCACATCCGCCGGGAGAAGGCCACCTCCAACATCTGTACCGCGCAGGTGCTGCTGGCCATCGTCGCGGCGATGTACGCGAGCTACCACGGCGCCGATGGCCTGCGCGAGATCGCGCGCCGCGTGCACCGGCACGCCGCCACCATCGCGGCCGGGCTGGACGGGGCGGTCGTGCACGACACGTTCTTCGACACCGTGCTCGCGCACGTGCCCGGTGGTGCGGAAGCCGTTGTCGCGAAGGCGAAGTCGCGTGGCATCAACCTGCGCCTGGTCGACGCCGATCACGTCGGTATCGCCTGCGACGAGGCGACGACCGAGTCGCACGTCGCGGCCGTGCTCGAATCCTTCGGCACCACACTGTCTGCCGAGCAGCCCGAACCGGCGCCGGCCGTCGCGATCGAGAACCGCACCTCCGAGTTCCTCGACCACCCGGCGTTCACCAAGTACCACACCGAAACCGCCATGCTGCGCTACCTGCGGTCGCTGTCCGACAAGGACATCGCGTTGGACCGCAGCATGATTCCGCTCGGTTCCTGCACCATGAAGCTCAACGCGACCGCCGAGATGGAGGCCATCACCTGGCCCGGCTTCGCCCGCGTGCACCCGTACGCGCCGGCCGACGACGCGCCCGGCCTGCTGCAGGTGATCCACGATCTGGAGCAGTGGCTGTCCGACATCACCGGCTACGACTCGGTGAGCCTGCAGCCCAACGCGGGCAGCCAGGGCGAGTACGCGGGTCTGCTGGCGATCCGGCGCTACCACCTCGATCGTGGTGACACGCACCGGGATACCTGCCTGATCCCGTCCAGCGCGCACGGCACCAACGCGGCCTCGGCGGCCATGGCGGGGCTGCGCGTCGAGGTGGTCAAGTGCCGCGAGAACGGCGACGTCGACCTGGACGATCTGCGGGCCAAGATCGCCGACCACGCCGACCGGCTGGCCTGCATCATGATCACCTACCCGTCCACGCACGGCGTCTACGAGCACGAGGTTGCCGAGCTGTGCGCGCTGGTGCACGACGCGGGCGGTCAGGTGTACGTCGACGGCGCGAACCTGAATGCCCTTGTCGGGCTGGCCCGTCCGGGTAAGTTCGGCGGCGACGTCAGCCACCTGAACCTGCACAAGACGTTCTGCATCCCGCACGGCGGTGGCGGGCCGGGTGTCGGCCCGGTCGCGGTCCGTTCGCACCTCGCGCCTTACCTGCCCGGCGATCCGCTGGTGACGGACTCGCACGCGGTGTCGGCGGCCAACTACGGCTCCGCCTCGATCCTGCCGATCACCTGGGCCTACATCCGGATGATGGGTGCGGACGGCCTGCGTGACGCCACGCTGACGGCGATCGCCTCGGCCAACTACATCGCGCGCAAGCTGGACGAGTACTTCCCGGTGCTCTACACCGGCGAGCACGGCATGGTCGCGCACGAGTGCATCCTGGACCTGCGGGAGATCACCAAGCAGACCGGGGTGACCGTCGACGATGTCGCGAAGCGGCTGGCGGACTACGGTTTCCACGCACCAACCATGAGCTTCCCGGTCGCGGGAACCCTGATGGTGGAGCCGACCGAGAGCGAAAACCTCGATGAGCTGGACGATTTCATCGAGGCGATGATCGCGATCCGCAAGGAGATCGATCAGGTCGCGGCGGGCGTCTGGCCGGTCACCGACAACCCGCTGCGCGGCGCGCCGCACACCGCGGCCTGCCTGGTCGGCGAGTGGGAGCACCCGTACAGCCGCGAAACCGCCGTGTACCCACGGGGTCTCGGCCACGCGCGGCCCAAGGTGTGGCCGCCGGTCCGTCGTATCGATGGCGCGTACGGCGACCGTAACCTGGTGTGCTCGTGCCCGCCGCTGGAGGCGTACGCCGACTGATCACCCCGACCGAAGGCGCCCTTCACCCCCCAACACCGACTGACGGCCCCCTTCGGTCCACCGTCCACTGCGAACCGGCCCCGACCGAAGGCGTCCTTCAGCCGCTCAGACGGGCTGAAGGGCGCCCTCGGTCGGTTCGGGTATGGGGAGGACGCACACCTTCTGATGTTCCGCACAGGCTTTCGCATGCGATTGGGTGTGCGGTAGATCAGAAGGTGTGCGGCTTTAGGGGGTGGTGAGCGACTGGACTACCGCTGAGCCGAACTTGATGTCGTCGGACGTGGTCAGGCGGGTGTAGGTGCCGCCGGTCTGCTCGGAGATGCTCTTCAGGGTCTGCGTACCCTGACCGCCGATCACGATGATGTCGACGCGGACCGGGTGTTCCTTGTCGATCGCGGCGGCCATGTCGCTGGCGAGTTTGGCGCCGGTGACGGTCGAGTCGTCCTCGGGTCCGTCGGTGATGAGCAGCACCGAATTGGTACGGCCAGCGGTGTATTCGTTGATGGCGCTCTTGTATGCGGCGATGAGCGTCGGGTACGCCTGATCGGAGCGCAGCTCGCTGGCCTTGACGGCATTGAGCGCGGTGCCGAGTTTCGTGCGCTGGTCGTCGGTGAGCGGTGCGGTGTCGACCTGCACCTTGTAAGGCGTTGTGCCGTCGAGGTTCTTGCCGTACGTCCAGAGGCCGAGACCGAAGTCCGGCGGCATGACGGTCAGCGTGGAGTTCAGCGCGCCGAGGACATTCGCGAGCCGGGTCATCGAACCGTCGGTGGTCGACATGGAGGACGAGACATCAACGAGGACAGTGGATTGCACGCCGAGCACCGGATTGGCCAGGGTGGCCCGGACCTTGTCGAGCGCGGCCCGCGGCGGTGCCGGGGTGGCGGCCGGTGCGGTGGTGAAGCCCGCAGCGGTGAAGGCCTGCGCCTGCTCGGGCGCGCGGAGGTAGTCAGCGAAGAGCCCGCCGACCAGGTTCTGTGTCTTGTCCACCCACGGTCCGGACATCAGCGCGGCCGGGTGGTCGGCCACCGGCGCGGCACCGGCGGGACGGAAGACGGTAAGTCCCGGTTGGGTTTTCACCTGCTGCTCGGTGGTGGCGACCGCGTGCACGGTGGCGGACTGCGGCGCGCCCGCGATGATGCCGAGGGCTGCGGCGGTGTCGGCGGCGTCCGGTGCGTTGGCGGCGAGCCCGGAGATCGCGGACACGGCCTGCCCGGATTGCGCGGCCTGCTCGCTGAGCGGTTCGGCGCCGGACACCGCGGATCCCACTGCGACGGCGGCGGCGAGGGAGGAATCGCCGGGTGGCAACGCCATACGCAGGCCGCCCCAGCCGGACAGGCCGACATCCTTGAGCGAACCCTGTTGCAGGCGTGGCAGATCCGCCCAGGTGGTCTTGGATTGTTCTAGCGCGCCACGCAATTCGTCGGGCACCGCGAGCACGATCGGGCTCACCGCGATCGGCGCGGGTGTGCCTTCGATCATGCCGGGCACCCGCATGGACTCGATCGAGCGCGTCGAATCGGGGATCCACAGCACCGGCTGCGGGCCGAGGTTCGGATCCCAGGGCTTGCCGTTGGTGAACGCTGCGACGATCGCGGCGGACGGTTGTGCGGTCACCGCCACCTGGGCGCAGTGGTCACGCACCTTCGGCTTGGTCGCGTTGTACCGGTCGGCGGCACCCCTGACCTGCGCGGCAATGTCCGGATCGGCGGTGACGTACAGCGTTGCGGGGCCGGAGACGCACTCCGCCGCCGCGGCGCTGTCCTCATTGGCCGCCCGGTCGCGTAGCTGGAACCATGCGACGACTCCAGCGACGAGCAGCGCGATGGCCACCACTGCGATAACCGGACCTTTGCTGACGCCCCGGGATCGGATTCCGCTGCGATGAGTGCCCACGGTGCACAGTGTATGTTCACCTGCGGTTTGCGGGCTCGGTGAGTCTTGCCTGACCGGCGAGCCGTGCCGAAACGTTGGCCGCCGTGTCCGGGCGGGACACGGCGGCGATGTTCACGGGCGGATCAGCGACCCGCGGTCGAACTCGTGGCCGCCCCAGACACCGGACTGGCCGGTGCGGGCGGCGAATTCGCCACAGGCCGCGCGGATCGGGCAGCCGGCGCAGATTTCGCGCGCGTAGGCGAAGTCCTGCGACGGGTACGGGAACCACGCCTCGTGATGCGGGTCACCACGGCAGGCGGCCCGATGCCACTCTCGGGAGTCCGAGAGCGGGAGCAGCTCGGCCAGGGTCAGCTGCACGACCGCGGTGGTCTCGGTGCGAACGGTCATCGCGATCCTCTCCTTTCTCGGATGTTCAGGTTGCGGCGAGTTGCTTCCAGATCCGCCGCTGTTGCTTGGCCTGGTGGTTGGGTGCCTTGGGCTGCCAGAGCAGCCGCATGCCCGCCTCCTCGGGAGTGCGGTCGGCCTTGGTCGTATTGCATGGGCCGCAGCAGGCGACGAGGTTGCTCCAGGTGTTCGGGCCGCCCCGGCTGCGCGGCCGGATGTGGTCGACGGTGCGGGCCCAGGCGGCGCAGTAACCGCACCGGTGGCTGTCCCGGCGCAGCACACCGGCCAGGGTGGCCCGGCTCTCGTCGTGCACCCGCGCGGTGTGCTCGATGTAGACGTAGCGCAGCAGCCGGATGGTCTCCGGCAGCAGCACCTCGGCGTGCTGGGAGCGGATCGGGAAGTGCGGCGTCCGGTCGGCGATCGACTCGGCGACCCCGGCGGTGAGCAGCACGACGGCCCGGTCGGCGCTGATCTCGGTGAGCGCCTCGTAGGAGGCGTTCAGCACCAGCACCCCGGTGTGTATCCAGTTCTCGGCGGTTAGTGCCGCGCGGTTGGCGGCATAGCGGAATGTCATGGGAATCACCATGTTTCGGGAGAGGTCGAGCGATCGGGCAAGGAAGGGGCGGTCAGTTACCGGCCGGGAGGTGGCCGTCTTCGCGTCCGCTGCACAGCTGTCGGTCGAATGCTGGTTTCATGGTCGACAAGCGTTGTGCCGCATCGATGTTCGCCCGAATCGGGTTCTTCGAAACCATCGCCACCTCCTCCTTTCCGCGTGCTCGTGGATCACCGCTACCTGGTGATCATCGTCGAATCCCATGGTGACATAACGGACCTACTGCTGTCGGGTCATTTATTTTCGGGGGCGGGTCAGCCGTTCTGCAGCTGGGCGGCACCGAACGAAACGTGGAACCGCTGGCACCAGATGGTGACGCTGGTCAGCGCGGTCAGGTCGGTGTCGGCGGGGATGGGGTAGTTCTGGCTGCCCTTGTTGCCTTTGAGGCTGCCGAGGTCGATGTGCTTGGCGTCATCGAAGACGAACCACCCCGCTTTGCCCTCGACCACGTCGGCGTCGGTCAGCCATACGTGCAGGTCGGGGCCGTCGGAGGTGTCGAGGTTCTCGAGTCGGAGCACTCGGCTGCCGTCAGGCAGCTGCAGGATCAGCACGGTGCCTGCGGTGTCGTGCTCGTGCGAGATGAAGGTGCCATCGGCGATGGTGCGTGGCTCGGCGGTTGCACCGGGCGCGGTGGCAGCGGGGGCGGCCTCGTTGACCGTGGTGTTGGTGAACAGCCGCCACGGTTGCGCCAGCGCCAGCCCCACGCCGAGCCCGATCACCAGCAGGACGGCCAGCGTCCAGGTGATGGGGGATCGGGCGATCTTGCGTGCTGAAACCATGGTTCTCCTCCGGGATGTCACGCGACGAGCGTTACTTCGATTGAACACTGTCGAGGGTGGATCACGGGGTACAGAACGGTGACCAAACGCTGACGATGCCGAGGCCGTTTCCGCAGCGAGAGGGTTTCGCCCCCATCCGGGCAATGGGGGCTGCGGGCGAGGTCAACCGATGGGCGTGTGCCCGAGCAGAACTCGGCCGGTGAAGCGGGTCTGCTTGGCGCGCGGCAGCGGATGGAACAGACAGCCGTGCACGTCGCGGTAGCGCATCTCCAGTTCGCAGGCGCGTGAATAGCCCAGGCCGCCAACGGTTTCGATGGCCAGACGGACGGTGTTGATGAGTGCGTCGGCGGCTGCGGTCTTGCGGCTGAGGGTAAGGCTGGCGTAGCTGTCGGTGTTGTCGAAGTGCAGGTTGCCGGAACCGGTGAACATGGCATCGATCAGGTCGGCGGCGGTGGTGTGGGCGTTGACCATTTCGCCGGCGAGTTGGAAGGTCGGCGCGTCGGCCCGGTCGGCGACCAGGGCGGCGGCGAGGTCCACCGCGCCGTCGGCGATGCCGAGGTAGGCGGCCATCACCAGCGGCATCGCCGCGCCCATCACGACGTTGAGCAGCGGCGGCCAGGTGTCGGCGCGGCGGAGCAGGGAGACGGCGGCGTCGGGGACGAAGACGTCGTCGAAGATCACGGTGTGCGAGCCACTTGCTCGCAATCCGAGTGTGTCCCAGGTCTTTTCGATGCGCACGCCGGGAGCGTCCACCGGGATGGCGCAGTGCAGGACGTGCGGGCCCTCGGGCGCGTCATCCCAGCGAAAGCTGGTGACCAGCACGGTGCCCGCCTCCACGCCGCTGGCCGGTGCCTTGCGTGCGTGCACCCGGTAGCCGCCGTCGACCTGCTCGGCGTGGCCGCTGGAGCCGACCCAGTCGGCGGCGCCGGTGCTGATCAGGATCGCCCCGTTGACCACCCGGCCGAACAGCGGCGCCGCGTTGATGCCGTGGTTGTGCCGCCAGACCTGGGCAGCGACCAGATGGGTGTGCATCGCGAACGCGACCGCGGTCGAGGGATCGTGACGGCCGAGTTCGCGCAGGATCTCGCCCATCTCGCGGTGGGTGGCGTCACCACCGCCGAATTCGGTCGGCACCAGAGCGGCGGAGAGCCCGGTGACGCGCAGCATTTCGAACGCGGTGCGGGAGAACTCGCCGCTGTGGTCGCGGTCGGCCACTTCAGGGCGCAGGGACTCGCCGACCTGTCGCGCGAGAGCGACCCAGTCGGTGGTGATGTCAGGGGAGGTTGTCGTCATGTTTCGAAGGTAGGAACGGCTGCGATAACCGAATAGTCCAGAAAGTGGACTTTGCCGGTCCAGAAACTGGACCCCTATCGCGAGGTGACCATGACGACACCAGGCTACGGCCAATACTGTCCGATTTCCCGGGCGCTCGACGTGCTGGGCGAGCGCTGGTCGCTGCTGATCGTGCGCGATCTGCTCCTGGGCACCACGCGGTTCAACGATCTCGCGCGCGGGCTACCCGGCTTGTCACGCAGCCTGCTGGCCAAGCGGCTGCGGCAGTTCGAACGGGCCGGTCTGGTCGACAAGGTCGGCTCCGAGTACCTACTGACCGCCGCTGGCCAGGAGCTCGAGTCGATCCTGTTCGGTCTCGGCGAGTGGGGCGCCCGTTGGACCTTCGGCGATCCGCAGCCTGAGGAGCTCGATCCGGCGGTGCTGGTGTGGTGGATGCACACCCGCCTCGACACCTCGTCGTTCCCGGGTAAGCGCCAGGTGCTCGCGGTGCGGTTCGCCGATGTGCCGGAACGCTTTTGGATCGTCATCGAGTCCGGGGTGCCCTCGGTCTGCGCCGCCGACCCCGGCTACCCGGTCGACGTCGCCATCATCTCCGACGTCAACTCGTTGTACTTGGTCTGGCTCGGCAGATTGTCACTGGCACAGGCGATTCGGACGGGTCGGCTGACATTCAGCGGGCCGTCCGCGCTGACCCGTCACATGCCGTCGGTGCTCCGGCTGAGCCCGATGGCGCCGTACACGAATCCCGCCCCGGCCGACTTCGTCACTCGCGCTTCATGATCGACCCCGCCGTCCGGTCCGGGACGACGGGGCCGACGCGCTACAGGTTGCCGACGATGTGTTCGAGGCGTTGCGCGACGAGCTCGCGGGCCTTCTCGCGCAGGGCCGGACGGTAGCCGCTCGGGTACACCGGATCGCCCGGCTCGTAGTCCTTGAGCACCTCTTTGGCGAGGGTGATCTTGTGTACCTCGGTGGGGCCGTCGGCGATCGCCATCACCTCGGCGTAGTTCATCATGTCGACGAAGGGCAGGTCGGTGCTGACGCCGATCGCGCCGTGCAGGTGCAGGGCGCGCTGGGCGATGTCGTGCATGACCTTGGGCATGGCCACCTTGATGGCGGCAATGTCCTTGCGCACCTTCAGGTAATCCTGTTCCTTGTCGATGCGCCACGCGGTGCGCAGCACGAGCAGGCGGAACTGCTCCATCTCGATCCAGCTGTCCGCGATGCGTTCCTGGGTCATCTGCAGGCCGGCCAGCGGGCCCTTGCGCATCGGGCGGGAGACGGCACGTTCGGCCATCATGTCGAAGGCCTTGCGTACCAACGCGACCGTGCGCATCGCGTGGTGCACGCGGCCGCCGCCGAGGCGGGTCTGCGCCACGATGAAGCCCTGGCCCTCGGCGCCGAGCAGGTGGTCGGCGGGGACGCGGACGTCGGTGAAGCGCAGATGCCCTTCGTGCTCGCTGAACCCGTGCACGTGGAAGTTCTTGACGATCTCCAGGCCGGGGGTGTCGGCGGGCACGATGAACATCGACATGCCCTGGTACGCACTGACATCGGGGTTGGTGACCACCATGACGATGTGGAAGCTGGCGAACTGCGCGTTGGAGTTGAACCACTTCTCGCCGTTGATCACCCAGTGATCGCCGTCGCGTACCGCGCGGGTCTTGAACGTCGTCGGGTCCGAACCGCCGGTGGGTTCGGTCATCACGTAACAGGAGCCGATCTCACCGGCCAGCAGCGGCGCCAGGTACTCGGCCTTCTGCTCCTCGGTGCCGTAGTGCGCCAGGATCTCGGCGTTGCCGGAATCCGGTGCCTGGCAACCGAATACCGACGGCGCCCAGAACGACGTGCCGAGCACCTCGTTGAGCAGGGCCAGCTTCATCTGCCCGTAGCCCTGGCCGCCGAGCTCCGGGCCGAGGTGGCAGGCCCACAGCCCCTGCTCCTTGACCTGCTCCTTGAGCGGGCGCATGAGCGCCATCGCCTCTTTGTCGGTGCGGTCGTACGGGTTCGGGTAGAGCAGGTCGAGCGGCTCCACCTCGGTGCGGACGAATTCCGTCGCCCAGTCCAGCTTTTTCTGGAAGTCCGGATCCGTCTCGAAATCCCAAGCCATGGTCAGCCTTTCGTGTGGTTGTCGGTCGTGGTCACCACGCCGTCGAGGAACGTGGTCGCGAGTATGTCGGCGATCTCGGCGGGGGAGTGCCCGCCGTGCGGTCGATACCAGAAGGTCACCATGTTCAGCATGCCGAGCACGCTGTTGGTGACCACGTGGTCGTCGGAGCGCAGCAGTCCGGCGGCATGGCCCGCGTCGATCACCCGCTGCCAGCAGTGTTGCACGCGATCACGCAGTTCTTGCAGCTCCGCGCCGCGTGCGCCGCTCAGCGCGGTGACGTCGCGCAGCTGGATCGCGACCTCGCGGCGATGATCGATGATCAGGCCGACGTGGCTGTGGATCAGCTTGCGCAGCTTGGTGATCGGGTCGTCGGGGCTTGCCGCGATGCGTTCGGCGTCGACCAGCATCAGCTGAATGTAGTCGTGCAGGATCTGCCAGAGCAGTTCCTCCTTGGAGCCGATGTGGTAGTACAGCGCGCCGCGCTGGACGTCGGCGCGGTCGCCGATCTCCGCGACGCCGGTGCCGTGGAAGCCCTTCTCCGCGAACAGATCTACTGCGGCGCGCACGATCCGCTCACGGGTGTCGCCTGCCGTCGATTCGGAGGCGGGCGGGCGGCCGCGCCTGCGTGCGGGGGCGATGTCCGGCCCGCCGCTCATCGATGCGGTACTCATCTCGCGGGGTCCAGCACTACCTTGCTCACGCCGTCCGCGCGTTCGGCGAACAGCTGGTAGGCGTTCGCGCCGTCGGACATCGGGAGGGGATGGGTGACAACGGCTTCCGGGCGAAGTCGACCGGCCGCGGTCAGCTTCAGCAAGGTGGGCAGCTCGTACTGGATCGAGCACAGGCCGATGTGGAATTCGAGCTCCTTGACCTGCGCCAGTGGCATGTGGAATGGATACGCGCGGTTCTGGCTGACACCGATGACGCTCACCCGGCCGCGGTGCCCCACCGCGCTGATGGCCAACTTGATGGTGGCATCGGCACCGACCGCTTCGATCGCGACATCCGCACCGCCGCCGAGCATTTCGCGGATCGCGAGCTTCGGGTCGTCCGCCTCGATCGGCTCGGCGCCGAGTTCGGCGGCCTGCTTGCGGCGTTCGGCGATCAGGTCGACGCCGAGCACCCGCGCCGCACCCATCGCGAACGCCGACTGAATCGCCATCAGCCCGACCGGGCCCAGCCCGATCACCACCACGGTCTCGCCGGGCGCGATGCGGGCGCGGCGCGCGCCGTACCAGGCGGTCGGGGCATTGTCGGTGAGCACAACCGCGGCCTCGTCGCTGACGCCCTCGGGCAGCCGCACCAGGTTTCCTTCGGCGTGCGGGACCGCCAACAGCTGGGCCTGGCCGCCCGGCAGCGAGCCACCGAGGCCGTAGCAGGCGTCGATCGCCAGGGGCGTGCGCTCGCAGGCCGCGACGATGCCCACCCGGCACTTCGCGCACCGATTGCAGCCCGCCGACGCGGACACCAGCACCCGGTCGCCGACCGAGAGGCCGCGCACCTCGGGGCCGAGTTCGACGATCTCGCCGACGGCCTCGTGTCCGACGCTGTAGCCGGTCTTGTCGGTGAACCCGTGTCCGCCGTAGATGTGCAGGTCGCTGCCGCAGATGCCGGTCGCGGTCACCTGGATGATCGCGCTGTCCGGCGCGGTGAGGATCGGGTCGGGCACGTCGGAGTACGAGATCTGTCGCGGGCCTTGGTAAGTCAGTGCTTTCATCGCCAACCGCCGTCCAGTGCGAGGGTGGCGCCCGTGCAGAAGGCAGAGGCGTCCGTGGCGAAGAATATTGCGGCGCCGACGATCTCGTCGGGTTCGCCGACTCGTCGTTGCGCGTTGAGGGTGCCGATCTGGGTGCGCATCTCGTCGGTCCAGGCCTTGGAGATGTCGGTCGCGAAGGCGCCGCACTGAATGGTGTTGACCCGCACCGTCGGTCCGAAGCTCTGCGCGAGACCCACGGTGAGCGTGTTCAATCCGGCCTTCGCCGCGGCGTAGGGCACCGCGAACGGGGCGGGACGGACCGCTTCGATCGAGGAGATGTTGATGATCGAACCGCCGCCGGTGGCCGCCATGCGGGTACCGATCAGCGCGGAAAGCCGGAACGGCCCTTTGAGATTCACGCCGATGACCTTGTCGAACAGGGCCTCCGAGACCTGATCCAGGCTCGGGTAGAGCGGCGAGAGTCCTGCGTTGTTCACCAGCACGTCGACCCGGCCGAATTCGGCGTACACCGTCTCGACGAGCGCGTCGCACTGCGCCCAGTCGCTGACATTGCAGGCCACCGGCAGCGCGCGGCGGCCGTGCGTGTTCTTCACCTCGTCCGCCAGCGCCGCGCAATCGTCGAACTTGCGGCTGGCGATCACCACATCCGCGCCCGCCGCGGCGAACGCGAGCACCATCTCCTTGCCGAGTCCCCGGCTGCCACCGGTGACCACGACGACCTTGTCCGTGAGCGACACACGCACTCCTGCCGATCAGAAAATGTTCCGATCAGTACATTAAATCCCCGCGCGGATAGAATCAAGGAGCTGTCCGGCCGACCGCCGACACACTGGGCTTAATTGGCGACGCTCGCGGACCCTCCGTGGTTACGCAGGCTGCCGCCTCCGGGCCCATCGCTCGCGTCGCGGGCGACGCGCCGACGGATAGATCCCCGCACGATCGGCGCGCCGGAACATATCGGCGAGACGCCGCGTTTGACCCGCTACACGGTGGTATCACTACCCACGGGTAACATGTATGCGTCTTTCCCACCCGGCTTTCTCAGAAGTGAGGCAGTAGATGACAGAGCGGATTCAGGTCGGCGGGCTTCAGGTGGCCAGCGTTCTCCACGAGTTCATCGAGAACGAGGCGCTCCCCGGAACCGGCGTAGATTCCGCCGCGTTCTGGGCCGGAGCCGAGGAGGTCATCAACGATCTCGCGCCGCGCAATCGCGCGTTGCTCGCCGAGCGCGACGAGATCCAGGGCAAGGTCGACGCCTGGCACGCCGAGCACCCCGGTGCCGGCTACGACAAGGCCGCCTACAAGAGCTTCCTCGGCGAAATCGGTTACCTCCGTCCGGAGCCCGCCGATTTCCAGATCGCCACCCAGAACGTGGACACCGAGATCGCCACCACCGCGGGCCCGCAGCTCGTGGTGCCGGTGATGAACGCCCGCTTCGCGATCAACGCCGCCAACGCGCGCTGGGGTTCGCTCTACGACGCGCTGTACGGCACCGACGCCATCTCCGAGGCCAACGGCGCGGAAAAGGGCAAGAGCTACAACAAGGTTCGCGGCGACAAGGTCATCGAGTGGGCGCGCAACTTCCTCGACGACTCCGCGACGCTGATCACCGGCTCGCACATCGGCTCGACCTCCTACAAGATCGTCGACGGTGAGCTCGAGGTCGGCCTGGAGGACGGCACCGAGATCGGCCTGGCCGATCCGTCGCAGCTCGTCGGCTACCTCGGTGATCCGGAATCGCCGACCGCGGTGCTGCTGAAGCACAACGGTCTGCACATCGAGATCCAGATCGACCCGGCCTCGCCGGTCGGCAGCACCGACACCGCGGGCGTCAAGGACCTGGTGCTGGAGTCCGCGATCACCACGATCATGGACTTCGAGGACTCGGTCGCCGCCGTGGACGCCGAGGACAAGGTCCTCTGCTACCACAACTGGCTCGGTCTGATGAAGGGCGATCTCACCGAGAAGGTGAGCAAGGGCGAGAAGACGTTCACCCGCACCATGAACCCGGACCGGGTCTACACCGCGCTCGACGGCAGTGAGCTTGCGCTGCACGGTCGTTCGCTGCTGTTCGTGCGCAACGTCGGTCACCTGATGACCAGCGACGCGATCATCGACTCCGACGGCAACGAGATCCCCGAGGGCATCCTCGACGGTCTGGTTACCTCGCTCATCGCCACCCACTCGCTGCGCGGCGACACCGAGCTGAAGAACAGCCGCACCGGCTCGGTCTACATCGTGAAACCGAAGATGCACGGCCCGGACGAGGTCGCGTTCACCAGCGAGCTGTTCGGCCGGATCGAGGACGTGCTCGGCGTGCCGCGCAACACCCTCAAGGTCGGCATCATGGACGAGGAGCGCCGCACCACGGTGAACCTGAAGGCCTGTATCCAGGCCGCCGCCGACCGCGTCGTGTTCATCAACACCGGCTTCCTCGACCGCACCGGCGACGAGATCCACACCTCGATGGAGGCCGGGCCGATGGTCCGCAAGGCCGACATGAAGGCCCAGCAGTGGATCAAGTCCTACGAGGACTGGAACGTCGATACCGGCCTGGCCGCCGGGCTGCCCGGCAAGGCACAGATCGGCAAGGGTATGTGGGCCATGCCGGATCTGATGGCCGACATGCTGGTGCAGAAGATCGGCCACCCGAAGGCCGGCGCGAACACCGCGTGGGTGCCGTCGCCGACCGCCGCCACCCTGCACGCGACGCACTACCACCAGGTGAATGTGCTGGAGCGGCAACAGGAAATCCTCAAGGGTGGCCGCCGGGCCACCGTCGACCAGATCCTCGAGATCCCGCTCGCCGCGGCCCCGAACTGGTCGGCCGAGGAGAAGAAGCAGGAGCTCGACAACAGCGCGCAGTCGATCCTCGGCTACGTGGTGCGCTGGATCGACCAGGGTGTCGGCTGCTCCAAGGTCCCCGACATCGAGGATGTCGCGCTCATGGAAGACCGTGCCACCCTGCGCATTTCGAGCCAGCTGGTAGCCAACTGGCTGCGCCACGGCGTCGTCTCCACCGATGAAGTGGTGGAGAGCCTGGAGCGGATGGCACCGGTGGTGGACCGGCAGAACGCGGGCGACGCGAGCTACCGGCCGCTGGCACCGGACTTCGCGGGCAGCATTGCGTTCCAGGCTGCCAAGGAGCTGATCCTCGAGGGCACCAAGCAGCCCAACGGATACACCGAGCCGATCCTGCATCGTCGTCGCCGCGAGGCCAAGGCGGCGTGCAAGTAGGGTGCCTGAAAAGTAGCGCCTAGCAGCGCTTTTCGGCTCGAGGCCCCGCACCGGGAGACATCCGGCGCGGGGCCTCTTCCATTCGGCGCGGTCTGATTATGGGTAGAGCAGGTTGAGGTCGGGGGCGTAGGGGCGGGGATCGACGTCGGTGAAGTGGGCGCGTTCGAAGGTGGCTTTGAGGTGGTAGGGGACGGTGGCGTCGAAGATGGTCTTGGCGGTGGTGCCGACCGCGGGGAGTGCGGGGTTGTAGGCGGGGGATTGGGTGGGGTCGAGGACGTGGCCTGCGACCGCGGGGATGGTGATGATGTCGATGTCGTTCTGCATGCGGGTTTGCATGGCCCACAGCACATCGTCGGTGTCGAAGATGTCGACGTCGGCGTCGACGAGGATGATGTTCTTGAGTTCGGAGTAGACGCCGAAGGCGATGAGTGCGGCTTGGCGGGCACGGCCGTCGTCGAAGGGGCGGGTCTTGTTGCATTCGAGGATGGACAGGAATTTGCCGCCGCCCGCGGTGTGGGCGTAGACGGCGGTGACGAATCCGGGCAGGGCGGCGTCGAGGGCGTTGTAGATGCTGGCCTCGGTGGGGATGCCGGCCAGGCTGGTGTGTTCTTCGCCGGGGCCGACGAGGGTTTGCAGGATGGGGTGGTGGCGTGTGGTGATCGCGGTGACCTTGATGACCGGTAGGGACGGGTTGGCGGGCCCGTTGTAGCCGGGGAATTCGGGCATGGCGTGGCCGGTGTGGGTGTTCTGATCTTCGGCGACGCGTACGTCGGGCAGGATGTAGCCCTCGATGACGATCTCGGCGCGGGCGATCGCCTTCTGCTCAACGGTGACGCAGTCGACCAGGCCGACGGGGGTGCCGCGCAGGCCGCCCGCGATGGCGAGTTCGTCGTAACCCAGTGGGGTGGTTGGTGCTTCGAAGGTGGCGCCGATGGGGATGGCGGGATCGAGGCCCATGTTGATCGAGATGGGGAACGGTCGTCCGGCGGCTTCGGCGCGGCGACGGAACTCGTCGATGTGACGTCCCGGCGCGAAGAAGATCGACATCTCGTCGTGGCTTTGCACGCAGAGGCGGTGGATGGTGACGTCGGTGCCCAGCTCGGGGTCGCTGCCGAGGACCAGGCCCAGGCAGAAGTACGGTCCGGCGTCGTCGGGGGTGTTGGTTGGTGCCGGTAGCAGGGTTCGCAGGTCGAAGCCGGGGTCGGTGGCTCGGTGAATTACCTGCTGGCACAACGCTTCCTCGGCGCCGACCAGGACCGGGCCCTGCGGGTTGCGCACGGCCTCGGCCATCCGCTGTGTCAGGAGCCGTGGCGGAGAGTCGAGCAGAATGCCGACGCGTTCGCGACTTGCCATGAGCCCCACCAGGACTCGGGAGTCGGGGTATCCGGTGACGGAGTTGAACATCATCGCGGGCCCCAACCGCGTCGGCCGGGCGACCGTGCCGTAGGCGCCGATCCGCTTGTAGACCCCGGCCAATTCGGCCGCCGGGTCGACCGGGTGATCGGTTTCGATCAACTGGCCGGGATAGCGGGTCAACCGTTCCAGCGCCGTACGCAGATCGGTGATGGGCGGCTCGTCGGTCATTGCGCGGCCGTCGGGGCTGTCGACCTGCGCGGTCATGACTGAATCGCCTGCCGGGCACGCTCTTTGGTGAATCCGGTCCATTCGTAAGGTTCGTCGGCGGCCAGACCCAGCGTGCCGAGCAGGCGTGCGACGAAGTGGTCGACGACATCGTCGACGGTGACCGGATGCTGATAGAACGACGGCATCGGCGGCACGATCATCGTTCCCATGCGTGCCAGCGTCAGCATGTTGTCCAAATGGATTTCGCTCAACGGTGCTTCGCGCGGGACCAGGATCAGTTTGCGTCGCTCCTTGAGCGTCACGTCGGCGGCGCGGGCGATCAGACCGTCGGCGTAGCCGCAGCGGATGGCGGCGAGGGTCTTCATGCTGCACGGCACGATCACCATCGCGTCGGTCCGGAACGATCCCGACGAGATCGCCGCACCCTGATCGTCGGGGCTGTAGCTGACATCGGCCAGCGCGGAAACGTCCCGCGTGGTCATCGAGGTTTCCCATTCGATGGTGCTGCGTGCCCATCGGCTGATTACCAGATGCGTTTCGACTTCCGGTCGCTTCTGCAATTCCTGAAGCAGCCGCACGCCTAGTGCCGCGCCGGTCGCGCCTGTCATTCCGACAACTATCCGCATTACGTCGACCTTTCGTTGCGTCCAGGTCAAGCCACTGTCTTCGGTGATGCGGTACCGATCAGTTGGTGCGGGTCACGTAGTCGGCGGGCAGGTCCGCGGGGGCGCAGGCGATGACGTCGTC
Organism: Nocardia sp. CA-128927; assembly: GCF_050955855.1. NCBI lineage: Bacteria > Bacillati > Actinomycetota > Actinomycetes > Mycobacteriales > Nocardiaceae > Nocardia > Nocardia sp. CA-128927. The sequence continues at coordinate 5,093,189 of NZ_CP192087.1, forward strand.
GTTGTCGATGCCGCGGTCTTCGATGAAGGTGATCTGGGCGAACTCCGCGAGAACGTAGAGCGGGTAGGTGGGGCCTTTATCGCGGTACTCGGCCATTTCGGCCATGTGCTCGTTTTGGAAGCAGACCGAGTGCTCCGGGTGCTGTTTGATCCACTGGGGGAAGAAGATCACGCCGTGCAGTCGGCGTTGGGCGGGCATGATATTCACGCTGACCGCGGTGCCGGTGGGTTCGCTCCAGGAGATCTTATAGTTGTCGGTATCGAGCCGCACGAGGTCGACGAACTGTCCTTTGACCCAGCGTCCGCCGACCATGCCTGCGTGAATTCGATAGTCGATCGTGGTCGCGTTACGGATGTACAGCTCGTACTGCCAGCCGTTTTCGTAGGTGTAGATGAGATGCTTGCCGACAATCTGTGACAGATCCTGCGTTGTATCTTGCTTCGTTGCGGTCTCCATTATCGTCTCCTTTGGTTGACGGGTTATCTACCGATCACTGGAGTTCGGTGAGCAGGTGCGCGAGGCTGGGCAGTGCGCGGGCCAATGCTTTCTGTTCGGCGACGGGGAGTCTGGCGATGGCGTCGGACAGGATTTCGGTGCTGGTGTGGTCGTAGAGGCTCAGGAGCTCGACGGCCTCGGTGGTCGCGGTGAGGGTGACCGCGCGCAGGTCGGCCTCGCTGGTGTGTCGTCGTACGAGCTTGTCGGCGATCATGCGCCGGGTCAGGTTGCTGATGGTGGACGGTGCGACCTGGAGTTGGCGTGCAGCCTCGCTCGGGCTCAGCGACCCGGCCTCGGTGAGTGCGCGGAGCAACTCGATCTGAGCTTCGGGTAGATCGGGTAGATCCTTCGCCGTGCGGGTAGCGCGCAACACGGTCCTACGCAGGGGGCCGAGTAGCCGACTCAGTTCGGTAGCGGTGTTCACTATTATATTTTGACACAAAATAGTTTTTCATGCAAACTATATTTTGAGCAAAACAGTCCGAGTACGGCCATCAACCGAGGCGGACGAGCATCTTGCCGGTATTCGCGCCGCGCAACAGGGCAGTGAGCGCGTCCGGTGCGTTCGCCAAGCCGTCGACAATGGTCTCTTCGGATCGGATCTTCTCATCGGCGACTGCCGCACCGACCTCACGGTAGAGATCGGGGTAGCGGTCCTCGTGGTCGGAGACGAGGAAACCTTGCAGGGTGAGTCGTTTGCCGATGGCCGCGGCAAGGTTGCGCGGTCCGGGGGCGGGCTCCTTGTCGTTGTAGCCCGCGACCGCGCCGCACAGGGCGACCCGGCCGTAGTTGTTGAATGCGGTGATCGCGGCCTCGAAGTGGTCCGCGCGGCCGACGTTGTCGAAGTAGACGTCGATGCCGTCGGGAGCGGCGGCGGTGAGTTGTCCGGTGATGTCACCATCGTGGTAGTCGAACGCGGCGTCGAAGCCCAATTCGGTTGTCAGATAAGCGACTTTGGCGGTCGATCCCGCGCTGCCGATGACCCGTGACGCCCCGCGTAGTCGTGCGATCTGGCCGACCAGGCTGCCGACCGAGCCCGCGGCGCCGGAGACGAACACGATATCGTCGGCGGCGAACTTCGCGATGTCGAGCAGCCCGACGTACGCGGCCAGACCGGGCAACCCCAGCACACCCAGATACGCGGACACCGGCACACCGGGCAGTGGTTCGAGTACGCGAACGTCGGCGGCATCGACCAAAGCATGCTCGCGCCAACCGTATTCGTGCAGCACCGTGGCGCCGACCGCGATCTGCGCCGCGTTCGAGGCGATCACCTCGCCGATCGCGTGACCTTCCAGCGCGTGCCCGATTCGAAACGGCGGTATCTCGTAATCCGCGTTCATTCGGCCCCGCATATAGGGTTCGACCGACATCACGGTGTTGCGGATCAGCACCTGCCCGGGCCCCGGATCGGGCAGGTCCACCTCGACCAGGGCGAAGTTGTCGGGCTCGGGCCACCCTGATGGCCGCGAGACCAGATGGATCTCCCGCGTTCGTGTCATCGCTGTCTCCCGTTCGTGCTGGTGGTCGCGGGCACTCAGGTCTTGGGCACGAGGTCGCCCTCGTCGACCCACGTTCCGTGCGTGCCCGGTCGGAGCCGGAAGGGCAGTGCGACAACGGCTATCGGACCTGCCGCGAAGTCGGCGGTGTCGATCACGATCAGATCGCTGAGCATGGTGTCGGCGTGATGTCTGATGGCGAGCAGATATCCGTCGCCTTCTGGTGCGTCGGCGGATCGGGGGACGAACTGTGGTTCCTCGAACGAGATGTGCTCACCTGCCCAGACTTTGGTGAGAGCGCCGGTGTGGTGGTCGTAGTGGCCGACGGAGTTGTAGCCGGTGACTTCGGGTTTCGCGGGATCGTTGACGAGCAGGTAGCCGTGGCGGTAGGTGCCGAGCTCGAATCTTTCGTCGAGGCGCGGGAATTCGGAGCTGTAGTCGAGTAGCTGCTGGGTGCTCAGTGACCCGGTACGCGGATTGATGGTCCACCGGGTCAGGTGGCCTTCGGCGTCTCTCTGGTTCCAGGTTTTCGCGGGGTCGACATGGAACCAGGGGAACGGCTGGATGGCCGCTTCGGCGACGTCGAGGCGGATGACGTCGCCGTCGTCGTAGGCGTTCATGACGTGGTAGAACCACCGGGCGTCGGAGTGCGCCCAGCGCACGTCGGCGGCGCTGCCGTCGCGGGGCATGATGCCGAGGTACATGCCGCGTTCGGGTTCCCAGTCATAGATCGAGCCGCCCTGGCGGAGCCGTTCGAGGTTGCTGACGCAGGGCATGACCGGGAAGATGATCCATTTCTCGGTGACCGCGAAGTCGTGCACCATGCTGGCGTAGGGGGCTTGGAACCATTCCTGGGTGGTGATCTTGCCGTCGCGGTCGGCGATGTAGAACGCGATGTCCGGGGTCGTCTCGCCCTTGGCCGCGGCACCGTAGAAGATCATTTCGCCGGTGCGTGGATCGAGTTTCGGGTGTGCGGTCATGGTTTTGCTGGTGACGTGGCCGTCGAAGTCGTGCACGCCGAGGGTGCGCAGGGTCAGCGGTTCGATCGAGATCCCGAGCGCGTCCTCCTTAAGCGCCCACAGGATGCCCGCGTGCATCCGGGCGGTGGTGTTCGCCTCGCCGCGATCGGTGCCCTGCACCGACGGATCGTCGAAGAACGGGTTGCGATACGGGCCGTAGAGCGCCCGGTTGGCGGTGTGCTCCAGCTGGTAGCGCTCGGTCTGGACGTAGCGGCTGCGGAAGTCGACCTGTCCTTCCCGGAAGTGGAACATGACCATCATCCCGTCGCCGTCCATGATCGGCAGGACGCCCTGGTAGGTCGGCGGGTGGGCGGGGTCGGGTCCGAGGCGGTAGTAGGCGCCGTTGAGGTCGGCCGGCAGCTGCCCCTCGACGACCAGGTCGTGCACGACAGCTTCGGCCCTGGACGGGTAGTTGATGCCCGCGAACGCTTGCTCGCCGCGATCGAATGTCGTGCCCATGGTGACTCCTGCCGCTCAGAAGGGATACTCGGGTGCGGTGGTGCGGATGGTCAGCCACTGGGTTTCGGTGAACGAGTCGATGTTGACTCGTTGTCCGCCGACCCGCGACGACCCGGACGAGCCGGTGCCGCCGAAGGGGGCGTTGGCGTCGTAGTTGTAGGTCTGATCGTTGATGTGCACCATGCCCGAGGGCACCCGGTCGGCGACCGACATGGCGGTGACGAGGTCGTTGCTGAGAATGCCGAGTGCGAGACCGTATTCGGTGTCGGCGGCCAAGGTGACTGCTTCCTCGAGGTCGGCGAATGAGCGGACGCAGGCGACCGGCCCGAAGACCTCTTCGCGGTAGGCCGGGGTGTCGGCGGTGCAGTCGGCCAGCACCGTCGGGCGGTAGAACAACCCGTCGTGGGTGCCGCCGGCGACCAGCCGGGCGCCGGCCGCGAGGCTGCGTTCGACGAGATCTCTGGTGTGGTCGAGTTGCCGCTGGTCGATGATCGGCCCGAGCGCCACGTCCTCGCGAAAACCGTCGCCCACACTCAACGCGTCGGCTTTCTTGCCGAGTACCGCGAGGTAGTCCTCGTAGATCGCTTCGTGCACGAGGTGGCGGCCCACGGCCATGCAGATCTGTCCGGCATGGGTGAAGTTGCCGGTGGCGCCGCACGACGCGGCAGCCTCGATATCGACATCATCGAACACGACCAGGGCGCTGTTGCCGCCGAGCTCGAGGTGTGTCTGGGTGAACGAGGCCGCGGCCTGGGCGCCGATGGCGCGACCCGCGGCGACCGAACCGGTGAACGACACCACCCGCACCGCCGGAACATCGATCATCGCGCTACCCACCTCGGCACCGCCGGGCAGCAGGTGCAGCAGGCCGGCGGGCAGCCCGGCTTCCTCGAAGATCCGGGCGATGAGCACACCGCCACAGACCGCGGTGCGCGGATCGGGCTTGAGCAGCACGGCATTACCCAACGCGAGCGCGGGCGCCACCGAGCGCATGGACAGGATCAGCGGGAAGTTGAACGGCGAGATCACCGCGACCACACCGACCGGCGTGCGCCGCTGCATGCTGATCCTGGGCAGCGGCGAATGCAGCAACTCGCCGTAGGACACGGTCGCCAGTGCGGCGGCCTCACGGCACAAGGCCGCCGACATCTCCACCTCGGTACGGCCCTTGTCTCGGGTGCCACCCGATTCGCGGGCGACCCACTCGATGACTTCGTCGGCATACTCGTCGAACAGTGCCGCGGCCCGCGAGAGCACCACAGCCCGCTCGGCCGCCGGTAGCGCGGCCCAGGCACGCTGCGCTTGCTGCGCGCGCAGCCCCGCCGCCGCGACATCGGCCGTGTCCGCTTGGCCGACGCGGGCCAGGTCCTGACCGGTGGCCGGTTCGATCGCCGAGTAGGACGTGCCCGCTCCGTTCTGCCATCGACCGGTGAAGATCCGGCCCTGCCACGTCGAGCCTTCGAGTAGTCTCATCGTCTCGTTCCTTCCAGCAGTCGAATGTGGTTGGCTCCGCGAGAGTTTCGAAACTGAGCAGGCGATAGGTACGTCAGTTGGTGCGATCGAGGAAGGCGGCAGGCACCGCGCTCGGGGCGCTGTTGATGACTTCCTCGTTGTCGGTTCCGCTGTCTTCGGCGAAGGTGATCGTGCCGAACAGGTCGGCCTGGATCTGCGGTGCGATCGGTCCGGCGTCGCGGTAACCCTCGATTTCGGCCAGGTGATCGTTCTGGAAGTAAGTGATGAGTCCCGGGTTGCTGTAGGCCCATCGGGCGAGGAACCCCGAGAAGTGCACCCATCGCTGCTGTGCGTTGAGCACCAGGCTTACGCAGCTGCCGGTCGGCTCGTTCCAGGCGATGGAGTACATGCCGTCACCGAGCTGAGCGATCACGGCTTTCTGGTCTTTCACCCAGCGGCCGGTCAGTGGGTTCACCTCGTCCGTGCTCGCGTGTACTCGGTACTCGACGTGATCGGCGTTCTTGACATACAGCTCGTAGCGCCAGCCGTTGGAGTAGGTGTAGATGAAATGCTGTCCGAGCAGGTCGGTGAGGTCCTGATCGTGTTGTGCCAGTTGCGAGTTCGACATGACAGAGCCCTTCTGTTGGGTGCGTGGTCAGTTGGTGCGGGTTGCGTATCCTTCGGGCAAATCCTCAGGCGCGCAGGCGATCACAGTGGTGTCGCCCGGGCCTCGGTCGGCGAGATAGGTGATGGTCGCGAAACCCCCGAACATGTGCAGGGGATAGGTGGGCCCTTTGTCGCGAGCCGCGGTGATCTCGGCCATGTGCTCGTTCTGATAGCCGATCATGGGAGCGGAATTGTCCTCGGCCCACTGCGGGCCGAAGATCACCCCGTGCAGCGTGCGATCGGCCAGCATGACGGTCAGGCTGATCGAGCCACCGGTGGGTCCGGTCCAGGAGATCTTGTAGGTGTCGGTATCGAGCCGGGCCAGGTCGATCGTCTGGCCGGTGACCCAGCGGCCGCCCATCTTGCCTGCGTGGACCCGATAGTCCATCGAGGTTTCTTCGCGCACATACACCTCGTACTGCCAGCCGAGGGCGTCGTAGGTGTAGATGAACTGCCTGCCCACGATCCCGGACAAGTCCGGCGCGATGGGGGTCTGCACGCCTGTTGTGGTCATTGCTGCTCCTCGGCCGAGTCGTCGGTGCCGTGCTCCTGCTGCGGATCGGGCAGTACGACCCGGGCACGCAGATTGCTGATTCGCCACTGCTCGCCGATCCGTCGGTACTCGCAGGCGTAGCGCGCCTCGGTCCATGGGCCGTAAACCCTTAGGGGCCTACCCATTTCGGTGACCTCGCAGGTAAGCCGATGCAGCGTCCAGACGCCCGTCGCGGTGTCGCCGGTGACGTCGATGACCGGCGACGACAAGACGTAACCGGCGTGCGGGTTACCGCGCGAGTCGATGACGTCGAACATCTCGGCCGCCTCGGCGCGACCACGCCGGATACCGTCGTGACCCAGGTCGACGACAACGTCATCGGAGAACAATGCGAGCATGTCGTCCCACTGCCGGTCCGCGAGATGCCGGACATAGGCACCGTGCAGTGCCTGGATCAACTCACGATCTTCCAGTCGCTGTAAACGAGCGATCATATCCGCGACCGCATTCCTAGAAATCTCGGTAGTCGCCGCCGTTGAGGTCATTTCGCTACCTTTCGTCGCAAGGGTATTTTGTTACAAAACTAGTTTGGCACAAAACTAATGCTCTGCTCCGGATTATGACTCACATCACACGGGGGAGATACGTGTGGTACTTCAGCTCAGCGCGGTGGCGGGGCTGATGGGTAGATCCAGCGTTCCTACATCGATGATGCTGAGCCCGCCGTCTGCGACGATGACCGATCCCGTGAGGTTGGTGGAGTCGTTGGAGGCGAGTAATACGCACACTCCCGCTATCTCGGCTGGTTCGCCTCGGCGGCGCAGTGGGATGTGGTGGCGAATTCATTGAGCGTGCCTTTGGTTCGGCCGGTCGATTCGGCCTCTATGAGTTTCGCACGCGATTCCTTTAGAGATCGGTATTTGTTGCATCTGTATAGACATGCGCATATCCGCCGCCGCCAACGGCGTTTTACGAGCGGGAGCTGCCTCTGCTGGTGGCATGGCCGCAGGATCATTGGCGCGAGAGTCTCCGCGGCGGACCGCGGGTTTGTCGTCGACATGCTGAGGCGAGCCGCGTGGCTGTTTCGGACCGCGCGCTACGAACCGTGTGCGGAGGTGGGTCAGTCTTGGCTGGTTGTCATATGGGCATGCAGCTGCTCGAGGATGGACTGCAGGCTGCGCCGACGTGCTGGACTCAAGGTTTCCAGCGCCGCGCGGACGCCGTGCATCCGCTCGCGCACCTGCTGGGCGAGTGCGGTGCCCTCGGCGGTGGCGACGACCTTCTTCACCCGGCGATCGGCCTGGTCGGTGTGCCGCTCGACAAGTCCACGTTGCTCGAGCCGATCGATGAGCAAGGTGATGTTCGATGCGTCACAGGACAAGGCCTCGGCCAGGTCCCGCATCGCGCGCGGTTCGGCGAGCAGGCAGACGAGTTTGGCTTGGCTGTAGGTCAGATCCAAGCCCTGGGCCGCGGCGAGAAAGTCCTGCTGATAGACGCGGCAGAAGTCCGTGAGGGTCGCCATGACGTCGGGTGCGGTCGGTGAGACCGGTGGTGAGGAGTGCGGCACAGTGTAAAGGTATGCCCAATACTTGATGAACTCAAGTTTCTCGCGCCCGTACCGCTCGACGGAATGCTTGACAGAATCAAGCACTTACGGTTCTACTGTCGGGGAGTCGCTTGAGTTGCTCAACTATTCGAAGGCTCGAGCGCCTGCTCTTCCACCTACCGCAGCCGACCATGACGCTGTCATCAGCTCGGCGCCGACTCTGGAGACGATATGACCTCGGCAGTAGACACCACTCGGATCCGGCGGTTGCTGGATCGGCCGTTCACCATCGGCGATCTGACCGTTTCGAACCGGATCGCGATGGCGCCGATGACTCGAAACATGTCGCCGGACGGCGTTCCTGGCCCCGACGTCGCGGAGTACTACGCCCGCCGGGCAGCCAACAACGTGGGTCTCATCGTCACCGAGGGCACTTACATCAACCGCGCCGCGGCCGGTGCTTACGACAACGTGCCGCACTTCTACGGTGAGCAGTCGCTCGCCGGTTGGGCGCACGTGGCCGAGCAGGTGCACCTCGCCGGCGGCCGGATCATTCCGCAACTGTGGCACACGGGGGTGGCGCGCACCGCGACCGAGCCGCCCGCCGAAAGTCCTTCCGGCGTGGGGCTTTCCGGGGAGTCGACCGGAAATGCCATGACGCAGCGCGACATCGACGATACGGTCGCCGCGTTCGCCGAGGCGGCGGCGGCAGCTGAGCGCCTCGGCTTCGACGGCGCCGAACTGCATGGCGCACACGGCTATTTGATCGACAGCTTCCTGTGGAGCGGAACCAACCAGCGCACCGACGGCTACGGCGGCGATCCCGCGTCGAGGGCCCGGTTCGCCGTTGAGATCGTCGAGGCCGTGCGGGCCGCGGTCTCGCCCGGTTTCCCCCTCTTCTTCCGGCTCTCCCAGTGGAAGTCCGGGAACTATCAGGCCAAGATCGCGGAGAGCGCGGGCGAGCTCGAGCAGATCCTGGCACCGCTGGTCGACGCGGGAGTCGACGCCTTCCACGCCTCCACCCGCCGATACTGGCTGCCCGAATTCGACGGCAGCGACCTCAACCTCGCCGGTTGGGTCAAGAAGCTCACCGGCAAGGCGACGGTGACCGTCGGCTCGGTCGGGCTGGATCAGGAGTTCGTCGGCGCCGCCGGCTGGCAGAAGCAGGCCGACGTGGCGGGCATCGATCAGTTGCTCGATCGCCTCGAACGCGACGAGTTCGACCTCGTGGCGGTCGGCCGGGCGCTGCTGGCCAATCCGGACTGGGCCGCCAAGGCGCTCCAGGGCAGCCTCGACGAGACGATCGCCTTCGACCGCTCGGTGCTGAAGTCCCTCAACTGACCCGCGCGTCGACGCATCGAAACTGCGCCCAGGTCGTCGGAATGTCGATCGACTACCCTGGGCGCTGCACTGGAGATTGTCGGATGTGAGGAAGATTTATGGGAAGCGTTGTCCTCGACGTTGTCGCGTTGCTCGCCAATCGTGCGGCGATGTTCTGGAATTGGATGGCCACGGGCTCGTCCGGGTTCCCGCCGCTGTAATGCCGCGATGAACGGTTAGTTTGCGAACGCCCTGGTCTTCGGCCAGGGCGTTCGGCTATTTGCCGGGCTTGTCCGATCGTCCTCGCCCGAGGCTTCTGATTGCCGCCGGGTTAGGGGGTTTTCGCTGTCGATCGGGGTATGTCCCCCGTATGTTGAGCACCGTGAAGACCGCTGGCACGACGCGCCGCACCCCTGGTTGGTTCGTTCTCTGGATGGGGCTACTGACCGCCCTGATCGTGCTGTGCTGCCTAATCTTGTTCTGGCAGTTGGCCGCCGAGGGCACCTTCCCGATCAAGGTCATCCTGTGGGTGGCCATCGGCGTGCTCGGCGCGATCGCGCTGCTCTTCGGCCTACTCGGCCTGTTCCGCTACCACTCCTTCTTCTACAGCCTCATCGCCCTCGTGGTGATCGGCGTCTTCGTCGCCCTCGTCTGGCAGAACGTCCCCGAGCGCACCGGCTGGAAACTGTCCCGCAACATCCTGCAAAACCAGGCCACCGACTGCGTCAACCCCGGCCACCGCACCCGCCTCGGCGTCTACACCATCACCTACGTCACCCGCCGCGACGGCGGCTGCCTCTTCTACACCGAAGGCGAAGAATCGAATTCGTCCCGCGGCTTCGCCTACTTCCCCGACGCCGCCCCGCCCTACATCGGCACACCGACCTCCGGCATCGGATACGCACCCTTCCACGGCAATTGGTACCGATTCACCGAAGAGTCCTGAGTAGCTTCACCATTCGCTCCATTCCCCATCCACCGGCACACCCACCTACCCACAATCGCCCGCCCGACTTGACGCATGCTGTGCGCTCATGACTGATGCTGCAGCTTGCGTCAAGAGCGTGGTTCGTGGGTCAAGTGAGGGTTGTTCACATGTTGGGAGGTGGGGGTGGTTTTGGTGGGGATGGGGGAGTGGGATGAGGGGATGGAGTGAGGTTCCCCCCAAATGGTGGACGGGGGGTTATGCGGCCGAAGTGGCCGCGAGGAGTGACCGCTCATAATTGTCGGGGCTGAGCATCCCGATCGTGGAGTGGCGTCTTCTACTGTTGTAGAAATTCATCCATTTGTCAACTGCTGCAACGAGTTCCGCTTTGGTGGCGAAGGTGTGTCGATAGTAGTATTCGTGTTTGAATGTCGACCACAGGCTTTCCGCGCCGGCATTGTCCCAGCATATTCCGGTCGATCCCATGGATCGGCGCAGACCGTGCCGATCGCAGGCGGCAGCCATGTCGTTGGCGGTGTACTGGCTACCTCGGTCCGAATGCAGAACCGTGCCCGCACACGACCCGCCACGCGCCGCTACCGCCCGGTCCACGGCGTCGGTGACCATCTCGGTCCGCATGTGATCGGCCACGGTCCAGCCGAGCACCTTCTTGGAATGCTCGTCCTTGATCGCGCACAGGTACATATCGCCTTCACCGCAAGTCAGATAGGTGATGTCGGAAACCCAGACTGCGTCTACACGGCCCTGGTCGAAAAGACGTTGCACCAGGTCGTCCGGGAACGACGCGGTCGGGTCCACGATCGTGGTCCGCACCTTGAAGGTGCGCGGGCTGATCCCGGCCAGCCCGATCTCGGCCATGATCGCCGCGACCGTCTTCTCCGACACCCGATCACCGCGATCGCGCAGCTCGGCGGTGATCCGCGGAGCCCCGTAGGTCCCATCGGAGTCTTTATGGACGGCAAGGATCTTCACCGTCAAGTCGGCGCGCCGCTGCTGCCGATCGGTCAACACAGGGGCCGTCTTCCGCTTCAGGTACGCGTAGAACCCTGAGGTCGATACACTCAACAACCGCGCCATGCGCGTGATATCGGCTGTGCTGCCGTTGATTTCGGTGGCGGCGCACTGCGCTGCCATCAGCTCGAACCGGGCCGGTTCTGCTGCATCGCCGCGAAGTACGCGCTCGCTTTTTTTAGGAAACTGACGTCTTTCTCCAGCTCGCTGACCTGCTTGCGTAACCGGAGCAACTCTGCCCGCTCGGCCGGGCTCAACGGCTGCTCGCCGTGTACCTCGGCCGCCGCTATCCGGCGGCGTTCGTCTTGGACCCATTTAGCGAGAAGGCTTTCATGCAAACCCAACTCGCCAGCCACCGCGGCGATCGTGCGACCGGAATCGATCACCCGATGCGCGGCCTCGACCCGGTACTCGGCCGTGAACGACCGGCGCTTCCGAGACGATGACATACTGGACATCCTTCCAGCAGGACCGCGATCCCGCTAAATCGGTGTCCACTGCTTGGGGGGAGCCTCAGAGCCACTGATCTTTCGGAGGGATGTTCGGCGGGAAGGGGTTTCGGATGGGGAGTTGCGGGCGGGGCGGCGGCGGGGGGAGTTGGAGCGCGTTCGTCGGGGGGTTTATGTCGAGCGCGGCGAACTCGATCGGCTGGACGTTGGGGCGCGGCATGCTCTGGCGGTGCGAGCAGTGATTAGTGGGCTTGGCGGTGATGTGGCGGTGAGCCATCAGTCCTCGGCGATCGTACGGGGGTTGCCGGTGTGGAATGTGGAGTTGGAGCGAACGCACGTGACTACGTGCCAGCGCGGGCGTTCCCGGAAGGCGAACCACCTTCACGTGCACAGTTCGCCATTCGATGAGACCGAGCTGACGATTGTCGACGGTCTGCGGGTGTTATCGCCCGCACGCACTGTGGTAGACCTGGCGAGAACATCGCCGTTCGAGGAAGCCGTTGTGGTCGGCGACGCTGCGATGCGCGAATATCGGCTCACTACCAACGATCTGCTGGAATCCCTCGAGCATTGGCCACGCAGGCCCGGAGCAGCAAAGGCCAGAAGAGCGATTGTTTTCATGGATGCTCGCAGCGAAAGCCCCGGCGAATCCCGCAGCCGCGTCCGCATGCACCTGGCAGGCCTCCCCAAACCGGAACTCCAACACGTGGTGACCGACGTCCAGGCCAACTTCCTCGCCCGCGTCGACTTCGCCCTTCCCGAATTCGGCATAGTCGGCGAATTCGACGGCCGCGCCAAATACGGACGCCTTCTCCGCCCCGACACCACTCCCGCCCAAGCCGTATACGAAGAAAAACTCCGCGAAGACGCCCTACGCGCCCAAGATCTCCAAGTCCTCCGCTGGACCTTGCCCGACCTGGACCACTTCCACCCCACCGCCACCCGCTGGCGCAACGCAATAACCCGGGCTACCCGCTGACTTGACGCATCCTGTGTGTTCATGACTGATGCTGCAGCCTGCGTCAAGAGCATGCTCTCTACGTCAAGTGCGCTGTGGGGTGGGGTGGGGTGGGTGGTGAGTCGGTCGACCTCTCGGGGGGTGTCTAAGTGGCCAGCATGCCGCCGTCTACGACGATGATTTCGCCGGATATCCAGGAGCTGGTGGGTTCGGCGAGGCGGGTGATCCATGGGGTTACGTCGGCGACTTCGCCTATCCGGCCGGTGGGGGCTTTGCCTGCGTAGCCGGAGCGCCAGGCGGCGACGTCCTGGTCGGAGATGCCGCCGCTGGTGAGGATGGGGGTGCGGACGTTGCCGGGGGCTACGCCGTTCACGCGAATTCCCTTGGGGCCGAGTTCGACTGCCCAGCTGCGGATGAGGCTGTCTACGGCGGCCTTGCTTGCCGCGTACACCGACTGGGCCGGGGTGGTCAGGCGGGCGGAGATGCTGGAGACGACGACGATGTTGCCGCCGGGGGAGCGCAGCAGCGGAAGTAGCTTGGCGGTCAACAGGATCGGGCCGAAGACGTTGACCTCGAACTGGTGGCGGACATCGGCGGGATCGAGCTCATCGAGTGGGGTGAGGCCGAAGACGCCCGCGTTGTGCACGAGCACATCGAGCTTGCCGCCGCGCGCCTGTACGGCTGCCGCGATGGCGTCGACACCGGCCTCGGAGGCGACGTCGGCGACCACCGGGATCACCGCCGGATGGAGTGCGGCGACCTCATCGAGTGGCTCGCTGCGCCGACCGGTGATCGTCACGCTGGCCGCGCCCTGCTCGGCGAACGCCAGCGCTGCCGCCCGGCCGATGCCGGTCCCGCCCCCGGTGACGACAACATGCTGCTCTGCAAACGCCTTGTCGGACAATGCCGTGCCTCTCTGCCGTAGGTCGACCATCCGTGCCGACCCTTCGTTGTCGGCAACGCGGCACAAGGGCACTGCATTCCGGGAGGCCCTGTGCGGGGGATCCAGCGGGACATGGTGGCGGCATCGTCCGAGCAGGGCCCGCCGCTGTGTCCCGTCGATCATGAATCGGCAACTCCAGCCCGGCCGGGCTGTGCGCGATCGGTTGTAGTTCAGGGCAGGGGTGCGGCACCACGCTGGGTGAGCAGGAGGCCCATGAGCCCGGCTTCTTGTCCCTGCGCATGGATCATCGAGCGTGCGGTCTCCTTGACCGGTCCCGACGGCAGGAGTTCATCGGCCGCCTGCGCCATGGCGATCCCACCCTGATGGTGCCGAAACATGAGCTGTAGGAACAGGATTTCGGCGTCGCGACCGCGGGCGGCGGCGAGGGCGTCGAGTTCGGCCATCGTCGCCATGCCCGGCATCAGAGTGCCCGGTGCTTTCTTCTGATCCGACTGCGCGACCGGTGCCGAATGCTGATGGGGCGCAGCCTCATCGGTGTGCATCCAAGCCATCGGGTGCGCGGGCACTGGAGAAGCGTTGGCCAAGCGCAACCACCCGAGCATCGTGCCGATCTCGAGTCGTTGCGTGTCGTCGAGCTGTTGAGCCAGGCGCACAACACCGGGATCGATGGTGCGGTCGAGGCGTTGCACCATGATCAGCGCCTGCTGATGGTGCGCGGTCATGTCCTGCACGAAGCCGATCTCCACCGAGTTGAGAATCGGTGCGGCCGTGTGCGTTTCCGGTAGGACGAGCGGGCGCAGCGCCGCACCCAGCACCAGCAGGGCGAAAGCGAGGGAGGCGAGCGCGGCGCCGCGGATCCAGCGTGGCATCGCTACGACCCGACGATCGATTCTTGGTCCGCCGGCGGCGAATACACGTCGTTGTCGAGCTGCAACACCATGAACCCGTTGTCGGAGCAGGTGACATACAGTTGCGAGCCACGCCATTCCGGCGGCGACAGGCACCAGTCGGTGGAGACGTCACCGAAGGCCAGCCGCCCGGTGCGCGGGGTGAGCGCGTCCGACGGATTGAACTGTCCCTCCAGTACCGCGCGAATCGCGGGCGGCGCACTCATCAGCGGCACACCGATGATCGACGCGAGCGCGTGCGGCGAGTTCCACAGGCTGAGGTTCTGGCCCGTCCTGGCAGGCGGGTTGTAGTAGGCGATCTCGTGGATATTGAATGGGTCGCGCACATCGAAAACCCTGATGCCGGAAGAGATCCAGCCGCACGCGAGGGCTGTCGGGTTGTCTCTGCGGTCGGCGGTGCAGTAGTGCGATTCGTAGGCGAAGGCCGAACCGCCCATGGACGAACCGATATTGCTGTCGATGTTCTGCGGCAGGTTGATTTCCAGCTTGATCTTCGCGGCGACCTTCGGGTTGGTGTCGTCGGCGATATCGATGAGTTTCACACCGCCCGAACCACCTTCGTCGACGGTGTAGAGGTAGGGCTTGCCGTTATAGGTCACCGGGATGCTGTGCTGGGTGGCCCAGCCGTCGGTCCAGAAGACTCGCCCGATGTGGAAGACCTGCGGGTTCGGGTCGCGGCGCTGCACCGCGCTGATGTCGAGCACGGTGAAACCGCCGAGCGCGGAGAGGTACATCCGGTTGCCGTCCGCGCTGACACCGAAGCCGTGCGCCTCGATGCCGGTCAGGCCCTGCCAGACGACGTGCGGGTTGGTCGGATCGGTGAGATCCACGGCACTGACGAAACCGGGCGCGATCCCCGAGGCCCAGTAGGTGTTGCCGTCGGGGGAGAAGCCGCCCTCGTGCGTCGTAATCGGCAGCGGCATCAGCATATTGGTGCCGGGGCCCGGATTGAGCAGTCGCGGATGCGCGCAGTCGGAGATGTCGTAGACCGACAGGTAGCCCACGCCGGTGCCGATCGGAACGCCGGTGCCGACCAGGAGCTTGCGCGCGGTGTTGACCTTCAAGCTCTCCCAGGTGCCCGCGAGCATCGCGGGCTCGGTGAGGGTGGCGGTCGGTCGCGGATTCGCCGGGTCCGACACGTCGAGCACCTGGACGCCGCGGCCCTCGCTGATCAGGTCGCCGGGGAAGAAGGAGCCCATGTAGGAGCAGTGCTCGAAGCTGGTCGAGGTGATGCCCGCGCCGCGCCCGGCGAAGCCGCCGACGAACGACATGTTGCACCGGTAGCCCTGAGTGCTGCGGCCACTGTCTCGGTCGGCGGCGGTGACGTCGCCCTGCATGCCGTTCTCCGGCACCGAGCCCGGGCCGCAATCGGCCCGCGGGACGGCGGTGCGGCCGACGTCGAGGAACTCCTGCACGGCGTTCTGGATGTCGGACTGTAGGTCGGCCGATGCGCTGCTCGGCAGCATCAGCACGGCGGCCAAGCCGACCGTGACCAGGGCCAGCGGTTTGAAACGGCGCAAGCTCGTCAGTGAGCGCATCGTCGGAGTCCCCAACCTTCATCATTTTGTTGATCCGTCATCCCTCTGCTGACTGGGACAGCTGAGGGAACTGACTGAATGGTAGTAACTGCCGTTAACTTATGTGGGGGGTTTCGCGGAAGTTCGATGAAGTGGCTGGTCAGGAGAGTCGTCCGCCGCGTGCCGACTGGGCCGCGTCGACCGCATGGTGTGACCACAGCTGTGCCCGTTCGGGCGGGTGCCAGCGACGGGCCAGGGCGGCCTTCATATCCCGGAAAGCTCGGTCTGAGATCGCGAGGGTTCTCAGGCGGTGGGCAGTTGCGCTACGTCGTAGGCGAGGAGCTCCTCGCAGGCCACGAGCAGAATACTGCGTAACTCTGTCGACCGTTCGGCGAGTGCGGATTGGGACCGCGCGTATTCCGCACGCCCGGAAGGCGTTTCGATCCGGACCGGTTCGTACCCGTACTCAGACAGATCGTAGGGACTTGC
The DNA here is from genome assembly GCF_050955855.1 of Nocardia sp. CA-128927. Lineage (NCBI taxonomy): Bacteria > Bacillati > Actinomycetota > Actinomycetes > Mycobacteriales > Nocardiaceae > Nocardia > Nocardia sp. CA-128927. Next base: position 5,109,320 of record NZ_CP192087.1, read on the forward strand.
GCGCATGTCGAGTTCCCGCGCGGCGCAGGCCAGTTCGAAGCAGTCGAGAATCAGCGCGGAAGGGATCAGCGGGACCAGCTTGAAACCCCACTTGTAGAGATCCATGTTCGCGTGCAGGCAGCCGGGTTGCTCCCGGCTGACCTGATCGCCGCGGGTCAGCGGCTCGATGTTGCGGCCGACCGCATCGGGCGTGAAGAAGCGAAACGCGTCGAAATGCGTGCAGCGCAGCGACATCGACTCGACGACCTCGTCGGTGCCCGCCCGGCCCAGACGCAGCGGCACCTGCTGATGCCTGACGTCGTCGGCGCGATAAACCATCGCCCATTCGTGCAACCCGAAACAGGACAGCTGCGCGGGCCGGGCCGCGGTGGCGCGCAACAGTTTCGCGACGAACTCGACGGTGTCGCGACGGCGCGCGAGGTACGCGGGGTCCGCGGTGAAAACGACATGCTCGTGTGGCGCAACAGAATCGGCGAACGCGGAGTGCCGGTGATACCCACGCGCACCGTCGTATTCGCGAGCACCAGCCATCCCGATACCGAACCCGGGATGTCAGCGCCGCAGCTGGGCGGGCTTGTGCCCGTAATAGGTGAACAGAAAGTCGATCACCGGGTGAGCCGAACCTGCCGCCCGCCGTTCGACATACGGCCCGACCAGCTCATCCACCCGAACCAGGTGTTCCGCCGCCTGCGTGCGCCACTGCTCCTCGGGCAGGACCGCCAACTCGGCCCACCACTCGCTCATGGGATCGCTCCGGACGGCTCGAACTCGGACGACCGCGTTGCACGCAGCCAGCAAATGCCCGAGCCTTGTTGTACCGCGCACTCTCCGCCGAGGCGCGCTATACCGTTGCCCCACCCACTCATTCGATAATCCGGTGCGTCCCGTCGCGGACCGTGCCGACGAACTCTTCCACCAGATCTTCCAGCGCCACAATGCCAGTGGTGTTGCCGCGAGTATCCACGACGCGACCCAGGTGACTGTTGGTGCGGCGCAGCCTGGCGAGCGCTTCGTAGAGCGGAGTGTGCATGCTCACCGTCGGCAACGGACGAATGTCGGTGCGCGGGATCGGAGTTCCCGGCCCTGCGCTCTCGTCGGCGACCTTGTCCAGCACGTCCTTGACGTGCAGATAGCCGACCAGTGAGCCGTCACTTGCCTGTACGGGGTAACGGGAGAACCCGGTTTCGGCGACGGCGGTTTCGATGTCGCCGAGGGTGGTTCCGTTGCCGCGCAACGGAACTGTCCGGGTTGTCTCCAGTGCGACCATCACATCGGCGACCACGCGGTCGCTGGTGCCCAGCGCCTGCGTGAGCCTGCGGTGTTCCTCCTCGTCGAGCAGGCCCTCCGAGCGCGACTCACCGATCATCTCGGCGAGTTCCACCGAGGAGACGGTCGCCTGCAACTCGTCCTTCGGCTCGATGCGCAGCAGTCGCAGCGTGAGATTCGCGGCCAGGTTGTAGCAGGCGATGAGCGGACGAGCCAGTCGCAACCACATGAGGTGCACCGGAACCAGCAGCAGCGCACTGCGTTCCGGCCCGGCCAGCGCGATGTTCTTCGGGATCATCTCGCCGAACAGGATGTGCAGGACCACCACGATGGCGAGCGCGATCGCGAAGGAAATCGGGTGCAGCAGCTGGTCTGGCATGCCGAGGAAATCGAACGGCCCCTCCAGCAGGTGGGCGACCGCCGGTTCGCCGACGCGGCCGAGCAGGATCGAGCAGATGGTGATGCCGAGCTGTGCGGCGGCGAGCATCATCGAGAGGTTCTCGCCCGCGCGAATCACGATGTCGGCGTTGCGCTTTCCCTGGGCGGCCAGCGCTTCGAGGCGGTCGCGGCGGGCCGAGATCAGGGCGAACTCGGCGGCGACGAAGAACGCGTTGCTCGCGAGCAGCACCACGGTGAGCAGGACAGCGAAGAGGTCACCCATGGCTGTGCTCCTGCTCCGGCTCGGCTTGCAGCTGTCGGAACGCGAGGTCGTCCGGGGCGACCGGAATCAGCCGAACCCGGTCGATCCGGCGCCCGTCCATGCGTTCCACCCGCGCGATCCAGCCGCCGGTGCTGGGCTGTTCGCCCGAAGACCATTGCTGTGAGCGCGGATTCGGCAGTACGACCTCGTCTCCGGCCACCGGGATGCGGCCGAGCCGGGTCAGCACGAGGCCGCCGAGCGTTTCGTATTCGCCTTCGGGAGCGTCGTATCCGGTGGCGCGGGAGACCTCGTCGATGCGCAGCAGGCCGGAGCAGTCCCAGCCGTCGGACACGCGGCGCACGTCGAGTTCTTCCTCGTCGTGCTCGTCACGGACGTCGCCGAGGATCTCCTCGATGATGTCCTCCATGGTGACGATGCCCGCGGTGCCGCCGTATTCGTCGACGACCAACGCGACCTGCATGCCGTCGGCCCGGATCCGTTCCAGCACCTCGTCGCCGTCCAGGCTGGCGGGCACGATCGGGACCGGGTGGGCCAGCATCTGCAGCGGGATGGTGCGGCGGACGTTCGTGGGATGGGTGAACGCCTGCTTGATGTGCACCACGCCGAGGGTGTTGTCGAGGTCGCCGTCGATCACCGGGAACCGGGAGTAACCGGTGCGGCGAGCGGCGTCGATCAGGTCGGCGATGGTGTCGAGCTTGTCGAGTGCCTCGATCTTCACCCGCGGGGTCATCAGTTCCTCAGCGCTGCGCTCGCCGAACTGCAGCGACCGATCGATCACCAGGGCGGTGCGCTGGTCGAGCGCGCCGCGCAGCGCGGACGTGCGCACCAGCGACCCGAGTTCCTGCGGCGAGCGCGCGGAACGCAACTCTTCGGCCGGTTCGACGCCGAGCCTGCGGACCACCCAGTTGGCGGTGTTGTTGAGGAAGTGGATCAGCCACTTGAAGATGACCGAGAAGGCGACCATCGGGGGAGCCGTGGTGCGCGCGGTGGCCAGCGGCTTGGCGATGGCGATGTTCTTCGGCACCAATTCGCCGTAGATCATCGATAGCGAGGTGGCCAGTACCAGGGCGAGCGCGAGTGAGATGCCATGTGCGGCCCCGTCGCTCAGCCCGATGCCGCTGAACAGCGGGTCCAGTAGCCGAGCGAGGACCGGCTCGGCGATGTAACCGGTGATCAGGGTGGTGATGGTGATGCCGAGCTGGGCGCCGGACAGCTGGAACGAGAGCGTCCGATGCGCTTGGCGGACCATTCTGGCGCGGACGTCACCGTCGCGCGCGTGCGCTTCGACGGTGCTGCGTTCCAGCGCGGTGAGGGAGAATTCGGCGGCTACGAAGAGGGCAGTGCCTGCCGTGAGAGCGATGAACCCCAGCAGGCTGAGGACCGTGAGTGTGACGGACATCGTCAGCACCCGCCGAACGGTACTGGGAACTGGCCGGTGGGGACTGGGGCTGGGGGAAGGAGGACGCCGGGTTTGTCACCCGGCTCGGTAGAGGAGCCCTCCTGTGCTGCGCCCTCGGACGCGGGTGACAACTGGATCCTTTCGCAAGCCGAAGATGTTGGGCCGGAGACCGGCAACCACTATGTTACCGGCCCACGCGTCGGGTCGCGTGGGCCGGTGGTCGTGCCGTCGCTGGCGTGTCGCGTTGTGATCGTCTGGTTACAGCTCACCAACCGCTGGGCAGCGGGCGACCTTCGGCGAAACCGGCGGCCGACTGCACACCGAGCACCGCCTTGTCGTGCAACTCGGCCAAGCTGCGGGCGCCCGCGTAGGTGCACGCGCTGCGCACGCCGGAGCAGATGTGGTCGATGAGGTCCTCGACGCCGGGGCGTTCGGGGTCGAGCCGCATCCGCGAGCTGGAGATGCCCTCCTCGAACAGGGCCTTGCGGGCCCGGTCGAAGGCGCTGTCGGTGGCGGTGCGGGCGGCGACGGCGCGCTTGGACGCCATGCCGAAGCTCTCCTTGTAGGCGTTGCCGTCGCGGTCGGTGCGCAGGTCACCGGGGGATTCGTAGGTGCCGGCGAACCAGGAGCCGATCATCACGTTGGACGCGCCCGCGGCCAGCGCGAGAGCGACGTCGCGCGGGTGCCGCACGCCACCGTCGGCCCAGATGTGCACGCCGAGTTCCTTGGCCGCGGCGGCGCATTCGGCGACCGCGGAGAACTGCGGGCGGCCGACGCCGGTCATCATGCGGGTGGTGCACATGGCGCCGGGGCCGACACCGACCTTGATGATGTCGGCGCCCGCGGCGGCCAGGTCGCGGGTGCCCTGCGCGGACACCACGTTGCCCGCTACCAGCGGCACGCCGAGTCCGAGATCGCGGACGGCACTGAGGGATTCGAGCATCTTGGCCTGGTGGCCGTGCGCGGTGTCCATGACGAGGACGTCGGCGCCCGCGTCGACCAGGGCCTTGGCCTTGGCGACCACGTCACCGTTGATGCCGACGGCCGCGGCGACCCGCAGCTGGTTCTGATTGTCGACGGCGGGCTGGTAGATGCCCGCGCGGACCGAGCCGGTGCGGGTCATCACGCCGGCCAGGGTGCCGTCCTCGGTGGTGAGCACCGCGAGCTGGGTGCGCTTGGCCTCGAGCAGCTCGAAGATGTCGCGCGGCGAGGTGCTGGCGGGGGCCTGGACGAAGTCGGTGATCGCGACGTCGCGCAGCCGGGCGAAGCGGTCGACGTCGGTGCACGAGGCCTCGGTGACGACACCGATCGGTCGTCCGCCGTCGTCGACCACGACCACGGCGCCGTGGGCGCGCTTGTGCATCAGGGCGACGGCCTCGGACACCGAGTGTTCCGGGCCGAGGATGACCGGGGTGTCGGCGGTGAGCGAGCGGCTCTTGACGAAAGCGATGGTGTCGGCGGCCGCGCTGATCGGCAGATCCTGCGGGAGCACCACGATGCCGCCACGGCGGGCGACCGTCTCGGCCATCCGACGACCCGCGACCGCGGTCATATTGGCCACGACGATGGGAATGGTGGTGCCGGACCCGTCGACGGTGGAAAGGTCGACGTCGAACCTCGAGGCGACATCCGTCCGATTAGGGACGAGGAAGAGGTCGTCGTAGGTCAGGTCATACGGCGGCTGATGGCCAGGGAGAAACTGCACTTAACCGATGATAACCAAGTCCGCCCGGTACCGCGCAATTCTCCAGCACCCGGCGGAGACAAACTTCACAGTCGGCAGCGGCCACGTTCGGCTGCGCGGATGACGTCGGCCGCCCCGCCGACAGACAACTGTCGCCGCCCGCGACGCCCCGGCGTGCCCGCAGCGAACCGGCCCACCCGCCGCGCACGAATTCGCCCGACGCGCTCAAAACTGCTGGCAATTTCGCACGCGGCACGCGAGGGCGTGCGCGGCAGGCGAGGACGTGCGCGGCAGCCTCGACCCTCGCGGTAAGTCGGCTGGTGCGGACGCGGCTCGCGGCTTACAGGTGCGCCGGGGATTGGCCGCGCGCACGAATCGGTCGGCCGCGCACGAATTCTCCTGCTGCGTGATCGTTTGCCGATCGTTTCGTGCGCGGCGGGCAGATTGGTGCGCGGCCAGCCGTTTCGGGCGCGGCAGCGGTGGGGCTGTCGTCGGGGCGTGAACGCTCGTTCGCTGCTGAGTGGGCTCGCTCTGTGCGCACAAGTTCGCGTGCCGCGTGCGAAATTGCCCGCAGTTTTGTGCGCGGCGGGTGGGAAGGTGCGCGGCGGGGGTCAGGTGGTGGCTTGGGCGCGGGAGAGGCGGATTGTGGTGGCGCACATGATGATTACCGCGAGGGCGGTGAGTGCCAGGCCGAAGGTGTTGGTGCGGAGGCGTTCGTCCAACACGGTGATGCCGATGAACGCTGCGGCGAGGGGTTCGGCGATGGTGACGGCGGGCAGCGAAGCGGCGAGTGGGCCTGCTTGGAATGCTCGCTGTTGCAGGTAGACACCGGTGATTCCGGCGGCGATCAGTGCCCAGGTTTGCCAGCTGCCGAGTACTTCGCTGATGCCGTGCTCGAAGAGCGAGGTGACGTAGGAGGTTAGGGCGGCGGCCAGCCCGTAGAGGGAACCGCTTGCCGCGCCGAGGAGTAGGGCTCGCCTTCCGGGGTCGGCGCTGCCGATGCCGATCACCGTTGCCGCACCGATGAGGGCGACCAGGATGATCAACGGGATCAGCCAATCACGCAGTGGCGCAGTGGTATTGCCCTCGGACGGGTTTCCTGCGAGCAGGAAAGAGACGAGTGCCGCAGTGAGTGCGAGTGCAGTCGCCCAGGTGCGTGCGCTGATACTGCGGTGGTTGAGTCTCGCCGCGAGTGGCAGCGCGAATACCAATGCGCTCACCAGGATTGGTTGCACCAGCAGCACCGCGCCCAACGCGAGTGCGGCGACCTGCATCGCGTATCCGCCGATATCGCCTACTATCCCGGCCCACCAGCGCGGGTTGCGCAGCAGTGCGCGGACGAGCGATGCACCCTCGGGGACCGCCGCGGCCGCGCGTTGCTGCGCGACCGCCGCCACTGCGAAGAACAGCGCCGCCAGCAGTGCGCAGGCAATTGCGCCCACTGGATGGTTGGACACAACCGTCAGTTTGCCCCACGATTGCGGGTCCCCGGCGCGCGCTCCGGGCGTACGGCGCGTCGCCGCGCATTCCCGGGCGTGTCGCCGCCTGCCGACCCGCCGGAGCGACCGGAGGTGGATCCGGTTGAGCGACCGGAGAATCCCGATGCACCGCCAGCGTTACGACTGGAGCCGGCCGACCCGCCCGAGCCGCGAGCGCCACCCGTGCCCGTCCCGGTCTTCGCCGCGCCCGACCCACCCGACCCGCGGGCACCGCCCGCACCGCGTCCGCCCTGAGCAGACCGACTCGACGAGCCGGCATCGCGCGAGGATCCCTTGATGGACCCGTCTTTGCGACGTTCACTCGCCGAAGCCTCGGCCCGCACCGGAGCGCCGCCGCCGCGAGTCTCCGTGGTACGCCGCCCGGATCCGCCGCGTCGCCGCCCGGTGCCTGCCTTCGAAGTCTCTTCCGCCACAGGCTGCTTGGGCGGCGCTGGCGCGGCGACCGGAATCCCGGAAGGTTGCCGCGCGCCGGTGATCTCGATCAGCCGACGATCACCCGGCCGCACCTCGATACCGACGATCTCGACGCCCGCCTTGCGCGTCATCGCCTCGACCTCGCGCCGCTCCTCGTCCATCACCAGCGTGACGACCACACCGTCCTCGCCGGCCCGAGCGGTGCGCCCGGCGCGATGCAGATACGCCTTGGACTCCGCGGGCGGATCCACATGCACCACAAGGGAAATGTTGTCGACGTGGATGCCGCGCGCCGCGACATCGGTGGTGACCAGCACCGGAATCGAACCGTCGGCGAAGGCCGCCAACGTACGCGTCCGGTTGTTCTGCGCCTTGCCGCCGTGCAGCGCGCCGGTCGCAATGCCCGCGCCGCGCAACTGCTTTGCCAGCCGATCCGCACCGTGCTTGGTGCGCACGAACATGATGGTGAGTCCTTCGCGCGCGGCGATCTCGGCGGCCACGGTTCGCTTCGCCATCTTGTCGCGCACATAGAGCAGGTGGTGCGTCATCGTCGCGACCGACGCGGACGCGGGCGCGGTGGAATGCGTGACGGGGGAGCGCAGGTAACGCTTGACGAGCTTGTCCACCTCCCCGTCCAACGTGGCCGAGAACAGCAGTCGCTGACCATCTTTCGGCGTCTGATCGAGCAACTTGGTCACCTGCGGCAGGAACCCCATGTCGGCCATGTGGTCTGCCTCGTCCAACGCGGTGATCTGCACATCGCCCAGCGCCGCCGACCCCTGCGCGATCAGATCGGCGAGTCGCCCCGGCGTGGCGATCAACACATCGACGCCCCGTGCGAGCCGCTCGGCCTGTCGCCGGATCGGCGCGCCGCCCACCACGGACGCAACCCGCAGACCGACCGCGAGCGCGGGCGTATCCAGCGCACGTTCGATCTGCGCGGCCAGCTCGCGAGTCGGCACGAGCACCAAACCACGGGGCCGCCCGGGCTTGGTCGCCCCGCTGGCCAGCCGAGCCAGCATCGGCAACCCGAACGCTAGGGTCTTACCGGACCCGGTCGGCCCGCGACCGAGCACATCCTTGCCCGCGAGAGCATCCGGCACCGCCGCGGCCTGGATCGGGAACGGTGCCTCGATGCCGTCGTTCCGCAGTGCTTGCACGAGCACGGCGGGCAGGCCCAGGTCCATGAAGGTCACGGGCGCAGCGGGGGCGGGGGTCGAGGGGGTCACGGGTGGTGTGTGCCTTTCGTAAGACGACGCGCTCGGGCTCGTGAAACGCGCTGTTCGGTGGATCGGGGCGGTGACCGGTTCGTGCACCGCGCGCCGCGACCCGGAATCAGGGTGCGGCGCGAAGAGGCTATGAGGCCGACCGGGTGGCAGGCCAAGTGTTCAGGATACGTCCTATGACTGTCTAGCCACGGAACAGTCGACCCAGCTCAACGAGCCAGGGCAGCGCGACGGCCATCGTCGGAACGACGAGAATGGCGGCCGAGCCGAGGTAGGCGGCGCTGGCGACCCGGACGTCACCGATTTGCCCCGTGAGGCGTTGAATGCGAATCAGGGTGGTCGGCCCGCCCGCGGCGAGCGCACCCTGTGGCGCGGTGGATTTCGAGCACGCGACGAGCGCGCGGGCCAACGGCTTAGGCCCGGTGACCTTTACGGCGGAATCGTCGGCGAGCAATTCGATCAGCAGTTTCACCGATCCGAGTGCGGCCTTGCTACGCACGAACCGTGGAAACGCCTCGTGCACAGCGGTAAACGCCTCGAGCACGAGGTCGTGCCTGGCGCGTAGGTGTGAGCGTTCATGGCTGACGATCGCGGTGATCTCGGCGTCGTCGAGGTTGGTCAGCGTGCCCTCGCTGATCACTACGCGCTGCCGTAAACCGGGTAGGCAGTAGGCGATCGGTTCGGTCGCGGCGAGCACCCGGATATCGGAGGCGCGACGCCGCGGACCGCTTTGATCGAGCAGGTCGACGAGCATCCGATGCCTGGCCCGTCGCCGCCGCGTGTGCACGCCGACTCGGACGATGGCGTAACACAACCGCGCACCGACCAGCAGCGTCAGCGCGAACACGAAGACATACGCCAACCACAGCGGTAGTCCGAGCGCGTCGATCTCGCGGGTGGGTTGCGTGGTCGGCCGACCGTCGGGACCGGGCACGAGCAGTTCGGCGGCGATGGCCAGACCGGACCCGAACGCGCTGAGCACAGCGGCGAGCGCGATGGCCTGCCAGAGCACGAGCGCGGCACGGGGCGTCCGGTATGTCCAGGTCGCCCGGCTGAGCAGGGCCGGGGCAGGCCCCGCGAGAAGCAATGCGAGTCCGGCGAATACCGGCGCGGTTGCGTTCATCGACTCAGCTCACTGCGTTGGGGGCAAGGTCGCGAGGAGTCTACTGCGGGGGCGGTGTGTCCTCGGTTGCTTCGAGCTTAGCGAGTGCCTCCCGCAGTGCGTCAGCCTCATCCTTGCCGACCTGTTCCACGAAGTGCACCAGCGCGGCGGCGCGACTGCCCGCGGCGTCGGCCTGTTGCAATGCGTCCACCATCAAACTGGCGACCAATTCATCCCGGGTGTGCACCGGCGCGTAGCGATGAGCACGGTCGTCTCGCTGCTGGACCACGAGGTTCTTCTTCGCGAGTCGTTGCAGCACCGTCATCACCGTGGTGTACGCGAGCTCGCGGCGTGCGGCCAATGCCTCGTGCACCTGCCGGACTGTCTGCGGTTCATCGGTCGACCACAACTGGTCCATGACCGCTTTCTCGAGTTCACCAAGTCCTGCCATCCCACGATTTTACGGACTCAACGACGCGCATGCGTACTACAGGGTGTCGTAACTATGGAATAGCTGGTGTGTCATTTGTCATAGCGGCGCGTTTTCGGGCATGACGGGCCCGCCTGCCTTGCCCAGAACGTGCCGCGTTCCGATGGGAACGACCATCGGTCGGCCGGAGACCGGATCCTCCAGAACCGAGGCGTCGAGGTCGAAAACCTCGCGCAGCAGGGCGATGTCGACGATGTCGGCGGGACGGCCCTGCGCGACGATCCGTCCGTCGCGCATGACGATCAGTTCGTCGCTATAGCGGATCGCCATATTCAGGTCGTGCAACACCATCACCACGGTGCGGCCGAGCTCGGCATGCAGCCGGTCGACCAGGTCGAGCACGTCCACCGCGTGCGCGAGATCGAGATAGGTGGTCGGCTCGTCGAGCAGCAGGATGTCGGTGCCCTGCGCCAATGCCATGGAGATCCAGGCGCGTTGGCGTTGCCCGCCGGAGAGTTCGTCGAGCGCGCGGTCGGCCAGGTCGGCGATACCGGTCTGCGCGAGCGCGGTCATCACCTTGTCCTCGTCGGCCGCCGACCACTGCCGGAACCACGCCTGATGCGGATGACGGCCGCGCGCAACGAGATCGGCGACGGTGAGTCCTTCCGGCGCGACCGGCGACTGCGGCAACATGCCGAGCACCCTGGCCACGTCCTTGGTCTTCATCGTCGAAATGGCCTTGCCGTCCAACAACACTCGCCCCTGCTGCGGGCGAAGTAGTCGGCCGAGCGAGCGCAACAGCGTGGACTTGCCGCAGCCGTTCGGGCCGATCACCGTGGTGATCACGCCGGGCGCGATGTCGAGGGTGAGCCCGTCGATGATCACCCGGTCGCCGTAGGCGAGCTTGACGTCGTCGGCGGCGAGCCGGGTCGGCTCCGCGTTGGTCGCAGCGGTCATGACAGCGTCGCCTTCCGGTTCATTCGCACGAGCAGGTAGAGCAGGAATGGTCCGCCGAACGCCGCGGTCACGATGCCGACCGGCAGATCGGCCGGAAATACCGTGCGCGACGCGACATCCGCGCCGACCACCAGGATGGCACCGATGAGCGCCGACCCGATGAGCGGTTCGCCGGGCGTCCGCAGCAGCCGCCGCGCGATCTGCGGCGCGGACAGTGCCACGAAACTCACCGGACCGACCGCCGCGGTCGCCACCGAGGCGCCGACCACCGCCGCGCCGATGAGGATCGCCTGCTGGGTCTGGATCCGCACGCCGAGCGAGCGGGTGGTGTCGGCGCCAAGTCGCAGCGCGGCCAGTGTGCGCGCCGAGCCGAGCGCGACCACAACCACGATGGCCAGCGCCAATGTGGCAGGCAGCAAACCGGATCGATCGGCGTTGTTCAGCGAACCGTTGAGCCACAACTGCGCTCGCTGCGCGTCCTGCAAGGTGGCGCGGGTGAGCAGCCAGCTGATGCCTGCCACCAGCACCGCGTTCATGCCGACGCCGATCAGGACCAGCCGCAAGCCGGTGACGCCGCGATCACCGGTCGGGCTGCGACCCCAGGCCAGCAGATAGATCGCCACGGCCGTGAGCAGTCCGCCCGCGAGCGCGGCCAGCGGCGCGCCGAAGGTCGCGAGCGCGCCGGTCGCACCGCCGCCGATGCCGACGACCACCGAGACCGCGCCGAAGCTGGCGCCCGCGGTGATGCCGAGCATGTCCGGCGCGGCCAGCGGGTTGTGCAGGATCGACTGGGTGATCGCCCCCGAAAGTCCGAGCGCCGCACCGACTACCAGCGCGGTCAGTGCCCGCGGCAGCCGGGAGTCGAGCACGATGAATCGTTGCGATCTGGTGCCGCCACCGGTCAGCACGTCGATCACTCGACCGAGCGGGATGTTCGATTCGCCGGTGGCGATGTCCAGGCAGAAGAACAGCAGTAGCGCTGCGGCGAGCGCGATGATGATGGCCACCATCACCGGACGCAACACCACCGAGACGGGCCCGACGCGCAGTGCGGGCCGAGCGCTCTCGGTCTTGAGCGACAAGCTCACAGACTCACCAACTTCCGGCGCCGCACGAACGCGATGAAGAACGGCGCGCCGACCACGGCCAGCATCACACCGACCTGTAACTCGCTCGGCTTGGCCACCACGCGTCCGACGATGTCGGCGACGAGCAGCAGCAACGCGCCGATCAGGCCGGAATACGGGACGAGCCAGCGATAGTCCGGCCCGGTGATCGCGCGCGCCAGATGCGGCGCCACCAGCCCGAGGAACGCGATCGGCCCGACCGCCGCGGTCGCCGCGCCGGACAGCAGCACGATCGCGGCCAGCCCCAGCGCGCGGCTGCGGCCGATGTTCACCCCGAGCCCGCGCGCGACATCGTCGCCGAGACTCAGGAGGTTCAACCCGGGCGACGCGATCAGCGCGAGCAGCACCCCGAACGCCAGAAATGGCAATACCTGCCATAACACTGCGGCATCGCGCCCGGCGACGGTGCCGACGACCCAGAACCGGTAGGTGTCCAGCGCCGCGGGATCCAGCAGCACAATGGCATTCGTCATCGCCTGCAAGAATGCGGTGACTGCCGCGCCGGCCAGCACCAGGCTCAACGGACTCGCCTTGCCGCCGCCGATGGCCGACGCGCCGAACACCACCAGGCCCGCGATCAGCGCACCGGCGAAGGCGAACCAGATGTACTGCTCGGGCGTGGTGAACGCGAACAGGTAGATGCTCAACGCCGCGAGGAATGCCGCACCGGCGTTCAACCCGAGCAGGCCCGCGTCCGCGAGCGGGTTGCGGGTGTAGCCCTGGATCAGCGAGCCCGCCATGCCGAGCGCGATCCCGGTGGCCAGCCCGAGTGCCGTGCGAGGTAACCGAAGTCCACGTACGATCTCCTCGGCGGTGGATCCGGCCGGGCAGTTGAACGGCCCGCCCGGACAGGTGAGCGCGGTGTGCACCGCGTCGTACACCGTGCCCGGCGACAGCGACCTGGTACCGATCGCGATGCTGGCGAGCACGGCGAGCACAAGCAGAACGGTCAGGACGAGAAGGCCGAGAAGTCGACGCCGCCGTACGTTGCCGAGCGTGGTCACGGTGACGAACTACTCCTGAGATTCGTTGTAGCAGAGTACCGGTTGGTCTGGTAAGCCTAACCTATCTTGCGGTACGCACCGCTACGGCCAATCCTCGAGGAGGTTCAATGCCCGAGCTCATGACCACCTGCCCGCCGCGCCATACGCACATGGCGTTCGATCACACATGTGACAGGTTGCGCGCCCTGCAACCTGAGCATCCGCGTGTGTATGCGGTGGCGGCGATGGTCGAGCAGGGCAAGCGCCGATGGTGGCGGTTGGCCGACGGGGTGCGTGAGGGGCGGATCGAACGGATGTATCGCCGGCATGCGGCCGAGATGATCCGCGCCGATGTCGCGGCGGAGGTCGTGGCGACCGCGCTGATCCACGCGGTGATCGGCCGCGTTATCGCGCTGGTGGTGGCCGAGGGCCGGGCCTGGGATCCGGGCCTGGAGAACCTGTGGATCCACACCGACAACGACGGCGGCATCGACTGGGCAGGCCTGGGCGACACCACCATTCGCGTGCTCGACGGCGACCCGCTGGCCGACGAGTCCGGCGCGGTGGTGCTGCCGTGCGAGGGGGCGATGTACGTCTGGCTCGCGCATCGATGCGAGCCCTCGCTGACCCTCATCCAGTCGAGCATGGCCCGCTACTCGGGTCTCAGCGCGCGCCGATTCTGGTTGCTGGTCGGTGAATCCATCGCGGGTGCTTCGACTTACGTGCCCGACCTGGCCGGCACCGACGCGGTGGTCGGCACCCGTCGTGGTCAAGGGCTCTTGGCGGCACTGGAACAGCGCGGATTACCGGTTCGTCGCGCGACGGCCTTGCTAAGTTAGGTAAGCCTGACCTATACTCATAACCGGCGTAAGGATTGGTCGAGAGTCCCGAGGGCTGCGGAGACCCCCGATCCATTGCCGCGATGGGCTCCACTTCTAGCGGTGGAGCCCATCGCTTTTTCTTCGTGCGAGCCAGCGGTAATCGGCCGCGAGCGCTTGTGCAAAAGTGGAGCGCATGACAGAGCAGGAAAAACCGTCGGCGGATTGGCTGGCGACGATCACGCCGGAGCAGATGACGAAGGTCAGCGAGGGCACGTTCACCGACCTGATCGGCCTGCGGTACACCGACATCAGCCCGGATCGGGTGCGCGGCGAGTGGACCGTCAAGCCGCACCTGTACCAGCCCGCGGGCATCCAGAACGGCGGCGTCTACTGCACCATCATCGAGACGCTGGCCAGTGTCGCGGGCGGGGTCTGGTACGGCGGTCAGGGCCAGGTCGTCGGCGTGAACAACAACACCGACTTCCTGCGCGCGGTCCGTGACGGCAACCTCTACGGCGAGGCGACCCCGATCCACCGCGGCAGGTTGCAGCAGCTGTGGCAGGTGGTGATCACCGACGAGCAGGAGCGGGTGATCGCGCGCGGCCAGGTGCGCCTGCAGAACCTGCCGAACCGGGACTGACCAGGCGCTCGTCCCGCGTTCCCGGAACGGGCGTGCCAGAATTACCGTCACCCATCCACCCCGACCCGGTGAGGAGCCCGGATGCGACTGTCGCCGCATGAGCAGGAACGCCTGCTGCTGAGTTACGCGGCCGAGCTGGCCCGGCGCAGGCAGGCGCGCGGGCTCAAGCTCAACCATCCGGAAGCGGTGGCGCTGATCAGCGATCACGTGCTCGAAGGCGCGCGGGACGGCCGCTCGGTCGCCGAGCTGATGTCTTCGGGGCGAACGGTTCTCGCGCGCGCCGACGTGATGGAGGGGGTGCCGGAGATGATCCATGACGTCCAGGTCGAGGCCACTTTCCCGGATGGCACGAAGCTGGTCACCGTCCATCATCCGATCGGCTAGGAGGACTGGATGAGCGATCAGCGTGCAGCGGCCGGTGCCGATACCAGCACCGAAAGTCGTGTGCGCGACGACCTCCGGGTGGGCCTGATTCCCGGTGAATACCTTTGTGCCGAGGGCACTATCGAGCTGAACGCCGGTGCGATCCGGATCGAGCTCGATGTGGTCAACACCGGCGACCGTCCCGTACAGGTCGGCAGCCATGTGCATTTCCCGCAGTCGAATGCCGCACTGCGCTTCGACCGCGCCGCCGCACACGGCCACCGGCTCGACATCCCGGCAGGCACCGCGGTGCGCTTCGAACCCGGCCTGGGCCAGCGCGTTTCGCTGGTCCCACTCGGCGGCACCCGCGAGGTCCACGGCATCAGCCTGACACCGCCCGGCCACCTCGACGAGCCCGGTGAGTAGGCATAGCCGCACACTTTCTGATTTCCCGCAGACGAAATCGCATGCGATTCGATATGCGGGAAATCGAGAGGTGTGCGGCAATTGGGCAACCCTGGAGGGGAAACGATGACGGAGTTGAGCCGCGCCCGGTACGCGGAACTGTTCGGGCCGACCACCGGCGACCGAATTCGCCTGGCCGACACCGATCTCTTCGTCGAGATCACCGAAGACCGCAGTGGCGGACCGGGACTCGCGGGTGACGAGGCTGTCTTCGGCGGCGGCAAGGTGCTGCGCGAATCGATGGGCCAGGCCCGCGCGACCCGCGCCGACGGCGCCCCGGACACCGTGATCACCGGCGCGGTCATCATCGACCATTGGGGAATCATCAAGGCCGACATCGGTATTCGTGACGGCCGCATCTGCGGAATCGGTAAGGCAGGCAACCCCGACACCATGAACGGGGTACACCCCGACCTGGTCGTCGGCCCGTCCACCGAGATCATCGCGGGCAACGGCCGCATCCTCACGGCGGGCGCCATCGACTGCCACGTGCACTTCATCTGTCCGCAGCTGATGGACGAGGCACTCGGCGGCGGCATCACCACCCTGATCGGCGGCGGCACCGGCCCGGCCGAGGGCAGCAAGGCGACCACCGTCACGCCCGGTTCCTGGCACCTGGCCCGCATGCTCGAGGCCACCGACGGCTGGCCGATGAACATCGTGCTGCTCGGCAAGGGCAATACCGTCAGCGCCGAGGCGATGTGGGAGCAATTGCGTGGCGGCGCAGCGGGATTCAAGCTGCACGAGGACTGGGGCTCCACCCCGGCCGCGATCGACGCCTGCCTCACCGTCGCCGACGCGGCGGGCGTCCAGGTAGCGCTGCACTCGGACACGTTGAACGAGGCCGGTTTCGTCGAGGACACCCTCGGCGCGATCGCGGGCCGCGGCATCCACGCCTATCACACCGAGGGTGCGGGCGGCGGCCACGCGCCCGACATCATCACTGTCGCAGCACATCTCAACGTGCTGCCCAGCTCGACCAACCCGACCCGCCCGCACACCGTCAACACCCTCGACGAGCACCTCGACATGCTCATGGTGTGCCACCACCTGAGCGCGTCCATCCCCGAGGACCTCGCGTTCGCGGAGAGCCGGATCCGCCCGTCCACCATCGCGGCCGAGGACCTGCTGCACGACCTCGGCGCCATCTCGATGATCGGCAGCGACTCCCAGGCCATGGGCCGCATCGGCGAGGTGGTCATGCGCACCTGGCAGACCGCGCACGTGATGAAACGCCGCCGCGGCGCGCTGCCCGGCGACGGCGCCGCCGACAACGCCCGGGTCCAGCGCTACATCGCGAAATACACCATCTGCCCGGCCGTCGCGCACGGCCTCGACCACGAGATCGGCTCCGTCGAGGTCGGCAAGCTCGCCGACCTGGTGCTGTGGGAGCCCGCCTTCTTCGGCGTCCGCCCGCACGCCGTGCTCAAGGGTGGCGCCATCGCCTGGGCCGCGATGGGCGACGCCAACGCCTCCATCCCGACCCCGCAGCCGGTGCTGCTCCGTCCGATGTTCGGCGCGGCCCCGCTCGTCGCGGCCGCCACCTCGCTGCACTTCGTCTCCGAACAGGCCATCGACGACGGCCTCGCCGATCGCCTGCGCGTCAACCGAAAACTGGCCCCGGTCAAGAACGTTCGCGATCGCAAGAAGACCGACATGCCACACAACGACGCCATGCCGCGCATCGAAGTCGACCCGGACACCTTCACCGTCCGCATCGACGGCGAGGTCTGGACCGAACAACCCGCCACCGAACTCCCGATGGCCCAGCGCTACTTCCTGTTCTGAGGGCTAGGGCGACAGGTCGACCATGTTCGTGGCCAGTTCGAGTGCGGCCGCGCAGGGGTTGAGTGCTGTTGTCCGCGAACGGTTCTGGACGCGCCAGGTGATCGCGCCGTTGGCGGCGGCGGTGACCGCGCAGTCGCCGGGGTCGTGCGGGTTGCGGATGTAGAACGCGGTCGCGGTGACCGTGCCGAGGACGTGCTTGGTGATCACCATGTGCTCGGTCTGGAAACCGTCGGACCTGGCGCGGTCCCACAGCTGCTGGAGCGAGTCCTGCGCGGAGTAGGTGAAGCTGACGGTCGCGTCACCGTCGCCGACCTGGGCCTCCCAGAAGCAGACCTGTGGGGTGTAGTGCGTAGTCAGGCTGGCCGCGCGGACGGCGTCGCTGATCTGCTGGTTGGTCAGCGGCGCGCAGTCGGCATACGGGTCCGCGGACGCGGCGGGGGCGGCGTCCGGCGTGCTAGCGCTGCTACATCCCGTCACCAATCCGGCCAGGGCAATAACGGCAAGTCCGGCATTACGGACAGAGAACGGGTTCATCACCGCTCCCTTTCTGGATCATTAACGGGTCAGACCAGGTCACGGTACCCAGCGGTACGACGACACGCGACCTGAGCGGCAGCGATCTTGCTCTCAGTCGCCGCGGCCCTCGGGCAGGTCCCCGCCGTGCAGCCGGTGATGACGGAAGGCGAGGCGGACGATGTCGGCGATGCCCGCATCGGCGATCGTGTAGACATTGCGTCGGCCCTCTTTGCGCATGCGGACCAGACCGGCGAGTCTGAGCTTGGCGAGGTGCTGGCTGACCGCGGGCACCGTTTGGCCGATATCGATGGCCAGCGTGCCGACGTCGCGTTCACCCTGACTGAGCAACCAGAGGATCTGCAGCCGGGCGGTGGCCGCGAGCATGCCGAAAACCGCTGCCGCGTCCTGTAGTTGAGCCGCCGGGATGGGACCCGGCTCGCCGTGCTCGGTCACATCCGCCTCCAACCTGTCCGTAGCGTGGCATGGAGTCGAATACTTGCGCAACTGATTGACGAACGTACGACGGCGGGTTTCTAATGATGGGTGCGCAATTCTGCGTAGATGAGCAACCAACGAAGCGGGGTGAGCGGCTGATGCCGGTTGACAGTATCGACGTCTCTAGCCGGACCGCCTTAGCGAAACGGGTTGTGCCGGTTCGTCGTTGATCTGCCCGCGCGATCCGTGGCCGAGCTGAGCGGCCGGCCGATCGCCTGACGCGGCACCTATTCTCAACATTCTTCGACCCGACGGGCCGACGCACACGGCGTCGGCCTGTGTAGTCCCGCGCGGTTGGCGGGCGCTGTCACCACCAGACGCTACGAAGCATTGGAGTTCCGCCATGGCGATCATGTTCAAGAGGGCCGAAACACCGCACCGCGCACCGAATCTGGAGCGACAGTCGATCTGGTTCACAGTCGGTCTCTACCTGCTGATCAGCGCGGGACTGCTGACCATGCATTACGCCCACCCGCAGGGCCCCGTCGGCTCGTCGTCGGTCTCCCCGGCCCACGCGTCCTACGGCCGGTAGCGATGCGTGCCCTGACCAGCGCCGTGACCACCGATCGGTTCGACACCGAAGTCCTGCAACAACATTGGATACCCCTCGCGGCCACCGACAGCGACACCGCCGCGGTGCTGCGCGAGCGGCTCGGCATCGACTTCGCCGCCGCGCGCAACCGGGTCTGGGAGACCGACAACTTCCTGTACCTCCCGGTCGTCGCCAACTACAAGAGCGGCGACTCGATCGAGCGCGAAACGATCGTCTTCGCCCTTGGTTCGGAATTCCTGGTGACGCTGCAACCGGACGAGCACTTCATCCCGTTCGACAAGGCGATCGCGAAGATGCGCCGCAACCCGACGCTCACCGGTTCCTCGCACGGGGTGATGTACGCGCTGCTCTGGGCGCTGAACGAGGCGTCCGAGCGGGTCATCTACTACGCCAGCGACGCGCTGGAGGCGATGAACGACGAGATCGAGATGGCCACCAACGGTTACGACCAGCGCGGCCGCGAGATCGGCGTGGCCGACATGCGCGGCACCATGTCGCGGATGAACGCGGCCGAGGAGATCGTCTCGCGCACCCAGGAGACCCAGCTCCAATTGGCCCGTGCCGCACGGCATCTGATGGCCGACATCACCGTGCACAGCGCCGAACTGGAGAGCCTGCTCGCCATCCTGATCGCCGACATCGACGGGGTGAAACAGCACGCGGGCTTCGAGCACGACAAGGTGCGTTACCTGCAGCAGTCGGTGATGACCTGGCTGGACGTCAAACAGAATCAGATCGTCAAGGTGTTCACCATCATCACCGCGGTCTTCCTGCCGCCCACCCTGATTGCCACCTTCTACGGCATGAACTTCACCTGGATGCCCGAACTGGAATGGCAGCACGGTTTCCTCGCCACCACTCTCATGACCCTGGTGGCTGCGGTGATCCCGCTCGCCTACATCAAGCGAAAGGGCTGGCTGCGCTGACCGGTTGGCGGCCCGAACGACGTGGCCGCGGCCGGTATTCAATATCATGACAAGCATGACGGCCGCCGGTAGCAGCTCGCCCGACGCGCCGCGTCCGGATGCACGGACCGAACGATGGCGTGCGCATCGGGAGCAGGTGCGTGGCGAATTCGTCGACGCCGCCTTCCGGGCGCTCGCCGAACACGGGCCCGACGTGAGCATGGACGACATCGCGCGGGCCGCTGGGTGTGCGAAACCGAAGCTGTACCGGCACTTCGCGGACAAGACCGATCTGTACCTGGCGATCCTGGAGCGGGTGCAGAGCATGCTGTGGGAGCGGGTGCTCGCGAAGATCAGCCTGACCACCGATTCGGTGGCCGAGCTGATCCGCATCGTCACCGCCGAGTATGTCGCCGTGGTGGAGGAGCAGCCCGATGTGTTCCGTTTCCTGGTGCACAGTCGGCTGGCGCAGCAGGCCGAGCAGCCCGAACGCGCCATCGAGGTGGCGCAACGGTCGGCGCTGCTGGCGGCCCAGATGGTCGAGGAGCGGCTCGAAGGACAGAACGTCGACACCGGCAGTTTGGAGTTGACCGCCTACGCCATCTTCGGCGCGGTCGGCTCGGCCACCGACTGGTGGCTCGGCGCCAACCGGACCAGGGCCGAGGCGATGTCGACCGAGCGGTTCGCTCAGCACGTGAGCATCATCGCCAGGAACATGCTCGACGGGGTCGCCGAGCTCAACAACCTACCGCTCGACGTGGCGCAGCCAGCGCACCTCGCGTTCGACCCGGAGTGAATTACGCTCGGCGGCAACGTTACTGGTCGAAGGCGATGTGTACGCGGGGTGACTCCGGGAGGGTTTGGCAGGCGAGGGTCAGTCCGAGGGCGATCTCGTCATCGATGAGTGCCTCGTTCTGTCGCATTCGAGTGCGGCCCTGTTTCACGGAACAGACGCAAGTGCCGCAGGCTGATTCGCGGCAGACGTAGGGCGCGTCGATTCCGTTGTCCAGCAATACATCCAGTAGGGGAGTGTGTTTGGGCCATTCCAGGACATGGGTTTCCCCGTCTATGTCCACTTCGGCAATGGCTACGTCACCGAGTGGTGTTGTGACGGGCGTGCTTCCGTTCGTTCGGATGGGTTCGTCGAAGGGCTTCGCCGCCAGGGACCGGTATTCCTCGGTGTGTATGCGGGCAGCGGGTACTTGCAACGCAGCGGCGGCAGCGCCGACCACCGTCATGAATCCGGCAGGCCCGCAGCGAAACCAGTCACGACCGGAATGCGGTCGTACGAGTTCCGCGACGGGATTCGGAGTTGGCAACCCACGCTCCGACTCGAGCCAGTGCAGCACCCGTAACCGATCCGGGTACTGGTGCGCCAACTCGTCGAGGGTGTCCGCGAAGATCACCGATTCGCGATCCCGATTCGCATACAGCACAACGACATTCCCGCTGCCAACGACCATCATGGATTTGATGATCGATAGCACCGGCGTGATGCCGCTGCCCGCCGCGCACAGCAGTACATCGGCATCCAGATCGCGCGGCCCGAACGAACCGGACGGCTCCAGCACCGTGATCAGATCGCCGACGGCAACGGTCTCGCAGATCAGGTTCGATGCGTACCCATCGGCAATCCGCTTGACCGTCACCGCGATCCGATCATCACAGTGCGGGCTGCTGGACAGCGAATAGCAACGGGCCACCGAACTGGTTTGCGTACTGGGCACCCGCAGAGTGAGGAACTGCCCCGGCCGATACCGGAACCGCTCGCTCAACTCGTCGGGCACCTCGAACACCAACGTGCGGGCATCAGCCGTCTCCTCGATCACCGCACCGACCTTGAGCACATGAACGCGCACGCCGTTGTCCGCGCTCATCGCCCTACCTCGGCACCTCGACCGGCGCTGAAACAGGCTGCGCTGCGACCGGACTCGCCGAAACCAGATCGATCAACCGGAGCACCCGCCGCCCGATCCGTTCGATCCGCTCGACATCCAACGGCTGGGTGATCCGTCGATTCACGCCCGGCGCGATGCGTAACATGAAGTACCCCAACCAAGCCTCCGCCCGAACTGGCACGACCGCAAGGTCGTAGCGCACCGCCCGCTCTGCCGCCCGCGCGACCAGATCCGGACTCAACGGCGAGAACGGCAGTTTCGCCGCCACCTCCTGCACCCGCCGCGCCATTTCCTTGCCGCGCGCGATCAACTCCTGATCGACACCGACGGTGATCGCGTGCTCACCGATATTGGTGTTGATCACCCCTGGGCAGATCGCACTGACCCCGATTCCCTTGGGCCCGAACTCGAGTCGCAGACACTCGGTGAGCATCTTCACCCCGGCCTTGGACACCGAGTACGCCGACATCACCGGCGTCGGCGTGAACGCGGCCGCCGACGCGATGTTCACGATGTGGCCGCGCTTGCGGTTGTCGATCATCTGCTGCCCGAACACCCGGCAGCCGTGCACCACACCGAGCAGATTCACGCTCAGCTGACGATCCCAGTCGGCGGGCGTCAGATCGACGAACGCGCCGCTGACCAGCATGCCCGCATTGTTGACCAGCACATCCGGCACGCCGTGGTCGGCGAGCACGTCCCGCGCGAACGCTTCCCACGCGCTCGGATCGGTCACGTCGAGCCGAGCGGCGGAGGCCCGCTGCCCGCGCGCGTGGATCATCGCCTCGGTCGCCAGGGCCGAATCCAGATCCAGATCGGAAACCACGACGTGCGCGCCCGCCTTGGCGAACCGAATCGCGATCGCCCGGCCGATGCCACTGCCCGCACCGGTCACCACCACCAGTTCCGGGTGGATGTTGGTGATTCTCATACGGATTCCTCGAGGATCGCGCCGGTCCGCGGTGCGGGCACGGTCTGCCGGTAGTGGTAGTCGTCGAGATCGAAATGCCGGTTCTGCCAGTACATCTCGCCGTGCGTGGACGGACGGAACGGCGAATCGCCGTGGCTGTTGATGTAATAGGTGTTCGAGCCGGCGCAGGCGGAGGTGAACAGGAAGTTCTTCTCCTGGCGGCGTAGGCATTTGGCGAAGTACTCGTCGTGCGCGTGCTGGCTGATCTCGCACACGGTCGCACCGCGTCGCTTGGTCTCGGCGATGGCCCGGCTCAGATGCGCGGCCGTGGCCTCGATCATCCAGATGTAGGAACCGAGCACGAAGCCGTAGGGCCCGGTGATGGTGAACATGTTCGGGAACCCGGGCACCGAAACGCCGTGGTAGGCCTGGAACCGATTGCGGTCCCAGAACTCGCCGAGATCGAGCCCGTCGCGACCGGTCACCGGGAACGGCGGTATCGAATCCTTCTCCCACAGCTTGAATCCGGTGGCGCAGATCAGCACGTCGACCTGATGCTCCACCCCGTCCTCGGTGGTGATGCCGCGTTCGCCGATGAAGCCGATCGGATCGGTGACCAGGCTGACGTCCGGTCGATCGAACGTCGACAGGTAGTCGTTCGACATCGACGGCCGCTTACAGCCGAGCCCGTAGGCCGGAATCAGCTTCTCCCGGATGACCGGATCCTTTACCTGGGCCCGCATCCACCGCCGCGCCGGAATCTCGGCCAGCCGACGCCCTGCGTCGCCGAGCCAGGTCGGGCCCGCGATCATGCCGCCCATGCCGATCTCGGTCGCGATGGTGCCGAGCATGCGGATACCGGAACGCATCCACGGCCGTTCGAGCACCGCGCGGCCGATCCGCCCAACCGCCGCATCGGATTTCGGGAACACCCAGATCGGCGTCCGCTGGAACACGCTCATGTGCGCCACTTCATCGACGATGGCGGGCACCAGCTGCAACGCGGTCGCGCCGGTCCCGATCACCGCGACCCGCTTGCCGGTCAGTGCGACATCGTCGTCCCACAGCGCGGTGTGGATCAGGGTGCCGCCGAAGTCCTGCAAGCCCGGAATGTCGGGCATCTTCGGACGTTCCAGCCCACCGATCGCCATCACGACGTAGCGCGCGGTAAGCGTCCGGCCGCCGTCGGTACCGAGCAGCCACAGGCTGTCCTCGGCGTCGAACACCGCCGAGACGATCGTCGTGTTCAACCGCAGCTTCGGCCGCAACCCGTACTTGTCGACCATCCCCTCGGCGTAATCGCGCAACTCGGTGCCGGGCGCGAAGATTCGCGACCAGTCACCGCGCTGCTCGTAGGAGAAGCTGTAGATGAACGACGGGATATCTACGGCGACACCGGGATAGGTGTTGGCATGCCAGGTCCCGCCGACCCGATCCCACTTGTCCACGATGACGAAGTCGTGAATGCCTTTCCGTTGCAGGGCGATCGCGGCACCGATGCCGCCGAACCCCGCCCCGATCACGATCACCTCGTGCGGCCTCGCGCATTCGCGACTCGCAAGCGCTCCTTGATCGGGCAGCGCCGCGCTCATCGGACACGATCCACGAGAGCGCCTTCGGCGCCGAACAACTCGATCTGCCACTGCCGTAGCAGGGCTGCGGTGTCCACGTCGTCCGGGTGGAAGCCCGGCTTCAGATACACCTGGATCTCACCGAGCAGGCCGCGCACGATCGGTCCTCGAATCAGCCGGTAGGACTGCCGAGCGACTGTGATCGGCCGCCAGGCCGGGGGATCGGCGATGATCGAGGCGAACACCCCGAGTCCGACCACCGGAATCGTGAAGGCATGCAACACCGACATGATCGCGATCCGCAGCCACTCCGGCCCGCCGACCGAGCGATAGACGTCGAACGCCACCGACTTGTGCTCCAGCTCTTCGAGCGCGTGCCAGTTGAGCAGGTTACGCACCTCGGGATCGGCTGCGAGTTCCTGGATTTCGGCGCTGGACAGCACCCGCGCCGCCAGGACCGCGGTGTAGTGCTCGGCCGCGGCCGTGATGGCCAGATGGGCGGCGGGTGATGCCAGTCGCTCGGCCCGCTGTACGAGTTCGCCTCGCTCGCTGACGAACCGGGGAAGGGGATAGCCGAGCGCGAACAGCTGCTCGTTCAATCTGCCGTGCTGCTGGCCGTGCACCGCCTCCTGGCCGATGAACGCCGCGACCCGCTTCTTGAGCACCGGATCGGTGATCTGGTCGGCGAATCGGCGCACCGACCGGATGAACGATTCCTCGCCGGGTGGGAAGGCGGCCGAGAGCAGCGCGACAAGATGGCTGAGCACGATGTCGTCGCCCGCGTAGTACTTGGTCATCGGTTCCGGTTCGCCGAAGCGGAATTTCATCCGCCGCACCTTCGGGTAGCCGCCCGCGCCGGTGTGCTGCACGCTGGAAGTCATGTGAATCTCCGTTGATTCCGGGGTTGTTCGGTTGGGTGATCAGCTACTTCAGGTGATCGACGAGGGTGCCCTTCGTGCCGAAGAGCTCTTTCTGCCAGCGCTCCAACAACTCTCGTGAGTCGATGTCGTCGGGATGGAAGCCGGGCCGCAGATACAGCACCAGCTCGCGGCCGAGACCACGGAACACCGGGCCGCGGAACAGCGTGAAGGCCTCCCTGGCCAGGCTCAGCGGGTAACGCCGGGCATCCGGGTCGCGGCTGAGCGACGCGGTGAGGGTGACGGCCGTGAGCGGGAGAGTGAGCGCAACCAACGTCGCCATCGTGAGGATGCGCATCGTCTCCGTGCCGCCGACCGCGCGGTAGACATCGAAGGCCACCGACTTGTGCTCGAGTTCCTCGAAAGCGTGCCAGTTCAACAGGTTTCGCACCTCTTGATCACCGGCCAGCGCCTGGATCTCGGGACTGGACAGCACGCGCTCGGCCAGCACCGCCGTATAGTGCTCGGCCGCTGCCGTAGCGGCCAAGTGCAACCGTGCGGGGAGGCGCTGCTCGAAGCGCTTCTGCCGCTCGACAACCGTAGGCGCGTCCAGCCATTCGATGGCATAGCCCATCTCGACGAGCTTCTCGTTGAGCCGCCGATGTTCCTGGCCGTGCATCGCCTCCTGGCCGATGAACCCGGCGACCCGCTTCTTGAGCACCGGATCGGTGATCTCATCGGCGAACCGCCGCACCGACCGGATGAACGACTCCTCGCCGGGCGGGAACCCCGCGGACAGTCCGGCGATGAAGTGGCTGAACACCATGTCACCGCCCGCGTAGTACTTCGACATGGGCACCGGCTCGCCGAAGCGGAATCTGATTCGCCTCGCCCTCGGATATCCGCTGCCCGTGCGGTCCTTGGTTCGCAAACCTTGCTCGGTCATCTCGCACCTCATTGAGCTCGGTACCGTCAGTATGCGGTACTACTAGTACGATACCGTCTCAGACGGATTGAGCAAGAGGTCTTCGGAATGACGCAGGTAGACGGAATTCTGTTGTGACTGTTCGTCAGCGGTGTCTGGTAACGCTGCGGGCCAAGTCGGTCAGGCGGTGCGCGCGGGCGTTCTCGGCCGGGGTGAACGGTTCATCAGGTCGGCTGAAGATGAGCGGACGATCCGCCTGCCACGGCACGACCAGGGTGGTTCCGTCGAACGCGAGGTCGCGGTGCACGAAGGTGCCCGGGGTCAGGTAGCGGGCGCCGAGCAGTTCGGCGATGGCCAGAGGGAGTTCGGCGGGATCGGACGCGACGCGGGCGGCGATGCCGAGTGCCTTGGTCTGGCCGTCGATCAAGGCGAACGCCGAGGCGGGCCAGATGCGCACCTCGGATCCGCCGCCATGCACGACTGCGGCCGACAGGGCGTCCGGGGTGATGCCCGCCGGCGCGGCGACGACCAGCTCGTTGAGGACGCCCGATTCGAGTTGGTGCACATGGACATTGAGGATGTTCGCGCTGCGGCGGGCCAGTTGCCTGGCGAGCGATTCGAGCTGACCCGGGCGATCGTGCACGCGGACGCGGATGCGCCACAGGGTGGGCGCGCGGTCGACGTCGTCCCGGCTGCGTAGTTCGGGCCCGTGCAGCCACGCGCCGAGCACGCGGGTGGCCGAGGGTTCGACGACCCAGATGACGAGCGTGGTCGTGCTGATCGTCAGCAGGACCACGGTGAGTAGATACGGCGGGTGGTAATAGAGGACAAGCGCGTGCAGCGCGAGTTCGACAGGAAATACCGCGGCCAATTTGGCCAGCGTCAACCGCGCTCGGCGTGGGTGCGGTAATCGGCCGCATACGTCACACGCCAGAACATGTACACGAGGTCGTGCTCGCATCGGACGCATGCGCACAGCGTCCGGCTCCATCGTTTCCGTTCCCGTGCCGAATGTGTAACGCCGCAGTGAAATCGGAACGGAAAGTGGTTGAGCGGCAGGAGTTTACGTGGTGATGCTGGACACAGGGCAGGCGGTGGGTGTTCGGGCACACAGTTATCGGACGAGCTGGTGGGATTTGCGCGGTAATCCAGAGTGTTGCCGTGGATCGGCGCACCGCCCGGATAGTGCCGAATGTCCAGCCTCGTAAATCTCCGTACGGCAGATTCGCATGCGCGAAATGCCAACGCCATTCCGTCGAGGTCTACCGGGATCTGAACTTCGGGATCCGTTGAGCGTTTCGAATTCGTGTCGATTTTCGCCGCAGGGTTGTGTCGGTGCGATCGCGGACGAGATGGGTGCACGGCGGCGGGGGTCGATCGTCTCGTGACGGAATGTTTGCTCAAATGTTGCGGAGTTGCCTGTGTCGGGTTACCTTCTTCTTGAACGGATAGTCGTAAGTGCCCTGCCTGTTGAGTAATACCGGGAGCATCCGATGAGGAACCGACTTGTAGCTGCAACATTGCTTCTGCTGGGTCGTGGGTGACATGACCATGATCATCACGCCCGCCGACGACCTGCTGGCCACGAACGAGTTCCTCCGGGACGGCGTCCGAATGAGCGTCGAAATCGGCCGCCCGCAGCCGTACCCCACCGGGTCGGGCTGGCGCTGCCGCGTCCGCGTCGAATGCGGGAGCACCCGCCTCGAACAATCCCAGGTCGTGGCTCCGACCGCCCACGAAGTCCTCCGCGTGGCCCTCGAGTTGGTCACCACCCGTCTGCACATGACGGAATCGGAGTTCTTCGAAAGCGCCACCATGAGCCCGGCCGCCTGATCTGAATCCCCAACGGCCTTAGTCCGATTGGACGAACCCCGCTCTCGCCGAGAGCAGAGTTCGTACGTCGAGTCAGCCGCGAGGAACGGTCATGGGACCAACACCAACTTGCCGGGGGCGTGGCCGCTGATCCCGTCCTGGTGCGCCCGCGCCGCCTCCGGCAAGGGGTAGATGTTGTCGATCAGCACCCGCAGGTCGCCCGCGCCCGCACTGGCGGCCAGATCCGCGCGCGCCGCCTGCCGGAATTCCGTACCCGCGTCCTGGCCCGGCCCGTAGCCGAGCAGTTTGATCCCGGCGTCCGCGCGACGACCCGACCCGGTGATCGAGGCGATGCGCTGCGGATCGGCCACCAATTCGAGGGACGTGTCGAGCGCTTCGTCGCTGCCCGCGCAGTCCACCGCGGCGGTGACGCCACCCGGCGCGGCGGCCCGCACCCGGTCGAGCAGCCCACTGCCGTAACTCACCGGGATGGCGCCGAGGCCACGCAGCACTTCGTGATTGCGTTCGGCGGCGGTGGCGATCACGGTCGCGCCCAGCGCGGCGGCCAATTGCACGGCCAGCAGGCCGACCCCGCCCGAAGCACCGTGGATCAGCACGGTGTCGTCCGGGCCCACACCGGCGGCGTGCAAGGCGTGCGTCGCGGTGGTACCCGCGAGCATCAACGACCCGGCCTCGTGCCAGCCCAGACCGGCAGGCTTGGGGATCAATGCGGTGACGGGCGCGGTGACGTAATCGGCATAGGCCCCGGTGGCCGGGTAGACGATGACCTCATCGCCGACCTGGACCCCGGTCACCTCCGAACCGATGGCGGTGACGACGCCCGCGCACTCCATGCCGATCCGAGGCATGTCCTCGGCGACTCCGGCGGCAGCCTTGTGCTTATCCTCCACGGTGTGGAAGGCGCCGCTGTAGATCTTCCAGTCGATGGGGTTGACCCCGGCCGCGCGGACTTGCACGACGACACCGTCGACGGCAGGCTGCGGTACTGCGGTCTCGACGATCTGCAGTACTTCCGGTGTGCCATAAGCCGTCGGTCGCACGGTCCTTGCCATAAGTTGTTCACTCCTGTCTCGGTCGGCCGCTGCGCACGCAGCAGCCGTGGGTAAATGCGGATAGATGTGGTCTCGTAGCGTGTTGAAACGCCTACTTGTCGGGGGCACCGTTCAGCGCGGCATTGCCGTGCAACGTCGCGCACGGATTCACCCGCGCACCAAGCGAACCGAACGCATCCCGGCGGGAGGCCAGGGAAGCTGTTGGTCCGTTTGTCATGGATCAAGTGTCAGTCGCCAATGACATGATGTCCAGTGCATAGTTGGCACAGCAATGTTGCGTTGAACGCAATTCAGAAAACGTTTCGATCGCCGAACGCCACGCCGCCAAAGTCGAAGCGCGGCTGGTGGGCTCGGCTGCACCGGCTGTTTAGGCGACGGTAGGGCGTCGATTGGTTGTGCGTGTGGTGAACACGGTGCGCCCAGCGCGGAGTGCGGGCATGCTGGAGGGGTTGGTGCAACGTGTAATCAGGGGTGGTGGTCGACGTGGACGATGACGCTGCGATGGATGCCTATTCGCGCACGGTGATCAGGGTGGCCGCCTCGGTTACCCCACACGTGGCCAGCGTGCGAACCAGACGGGGCAGCGGATCGGCGGTCGTGTTCACCGACGACGGCTTCATGCTGACGAACGCGCACGTCGTCGGGTCGGCCGACGGCGGCGAAGTGGTGTTCGCCGATGGGGTGGAAGCCAAGTTCGATGTCGTCGGGATCGACCCACTATCGGATCTGGCGGTGCTGCGTTCGCGCAACGGTGCGCCGGGAGCGGTCACGCTGGGCGACGCGGATGAACTCGTCGTCGGTCAACTGGTTGTCGCCGTTGGCAGCCCACTCGGACTGGCCGGTTCGGTCACCGCCGGGGTAGTGAGCGCGCTGGGTCGTGCTGTCCCGGTTGCCTCGCGCCGCGCCGGACGCGTAATCGAAGACGTGATCCAAACCGACGCTGCCCTCAACCCCGGCAATTCCGGTGGTGCGCTGTCGGATTCGGCAGGGCGCGTGGTCGGCATCAACACGGCCGTCGCGGGAATCGGTCTGGGCCTTGCGATCCCGATCAACGCGACGACCCGCCGCATCATCGGCACGCTGCACACCGACGGCCGAGTCCGCCGCGCCTACCTAGGCCTCGTCGGCATGCCTGCCCCACTGCCCGCCAGCGTCGCCGCTCGGACCGGCCAGGCAGCCGGGGTCCGCATCATGGAAGTCGTCCGCGGCGGCCCAGCCGAACAAGCCGGTCTCCGGCGCGGCGACCTGGTGCTGAGCGTCGCCCGCGCCGAAGTCCGTGACGCCCAAGGTATTCAACGACAGCTGTTCGCCGACGCAATCGGCATCAAACTCCCCGTCACCGTTCTGCGCAACGGCGCGATGGTCGATGTGATCGCCGTCCCTATCGAATTGACCGTCGACTGAACTGACTGCCCAGATGCGCTGGGGTTTCGACGGATTCGTCCCCCACAGCTCGTACGGGCATTCCGCAAAGCGCGGAAGGGGTCCTTGCGGGGGGCAGGGGGTGGGCTATTCGGGGACTGTCGCCGGAGCGGGTTCCTCGACCAGCGCGACACTTCGAGTGCCCCAGCGCGCGTCGACCACCAGTCCGATCACGCCGACGGCAATCAGCACGGCGGAGAACACGATCAGCGCAGGGTGAGTGGTGCCGGTGAGGGCGTCGCCGAGGATGACAGTGCCGACGGTGCCGGGGAGCACGCCGACCAGAGTGGCGATCATGTACGGCCAGAAGCGGATCGAGGACAGTCCGCAGCAGTAGTTGATCACCGAGAACGGCACCGCCGCGATCAGCCGCAATGAGCCGACCGCCAGCCAGCCGCGCCGTTGTAGCCGATCATCGACGGCGCGCACCGCCGGATGGGTGAGGCGCGACGCCACCTGCTCACGGTCCAGCGCGCGCACCAGCAGGATGGCGAGGGCGGCACTGATCGTTGTCGCGCCGACGGCAAGGGCGATGCCGAGCACGGGACCGAACAGCAGCCCGGCGCTCACCGTGAACACGGTGCGTGGGATCGGCGCGACCGTCACCAGCGCGTGGACTACGAAGAACAGCAACGGAAACACCGGGCCGACCGAGGTGGCCCAGTCCTGGATCTGCCGCGGGCTCGGCAGCGGGACCAGCATCGCGATGACGAACAACGCGGCAATGCCGATGATCGACGCGAGCACGCGCGGGTCACGGATCAGCCTGGTCATCGGGGCAAGATTACCGGGTGGTAGTGGTACTAGGGGACAACGCGTTACCGAGGTCCCGCTAGCATCAGAAGAAACGGGACGAATACTCGTTAACCAAAGTAGTCGCTGAACTGGGCGAATACCGCGGTTTCGGCACACACCACGAGTGCGCCTGCAGTCGAGTGGAAGAGGAACAGCAAGCTATGCCGATTGCTTCAGAGCCCGGACCGGGAGCGGCGCCTGCGGGCACCGATGCGGTGCCGCAGTTCGCCGCGTGGCGCAAGGGCGTGGCCGGGGTACTGGCGAAGGTCCGGCGGGTCGAGATCGCCGAACTGCCGGAGGAACCAGAGCACCTGCTCGACGAGACGACCTACGACGGGCTGACCATCGCCCCGCTGTACACCCGCAGGGACGAGCTGCCCGAGCAGCCGCTGCCGGGCACCTACCCCTTCGTCCGCGGCAGCGACGCCACCCGCGACGTGCACCGCGGCTGGCACGTGAGCGCCCACTTCGGTGGTAGCGACGCGGCCGCCGTCAACCGGGAGATCATGGCCGGTCTGGGCAACGGCATCAGCGCCGTGTGGCTCGGCGTCGGCGAACGCGGCGTTCCGGCGGCTGACGTGCCTGTCGCCCTGTCCGGTCTGCTGTTCGACCTGGCGCCGCTGACCCTGGACGCGGGCACGGCGACTGCTGAGGCTGCTACGCATCTGTACACGGCGCTCGACGGCTATGACGCGGCCTCCCGCAAAGACATTCACGTCTCGCTCGGCGCCGCACCGCTCACCAGCCGATTCGCCGGAACCGCTGATATCGAGCTCGCGGAGTCGGCGGCGTTGGCGGCCACCGCGGTGGCGCGCGGCGAGACCGTGCGCGCAATCACCGTGGACGGCACCGTCTTCCACAATGCGGGCGCCTCCGACGCTCAAGAGCTCGGTGCCGCAGTCGCCGCCGGTCTGGAGTACCTGCGCGCCCTCACCGAAGGCCTGGATATCGCGGATGCGTTGGAGCAGCTGACCTTCCGCTTCGCCGCCACCGACGACCAATTCGCCACGGTCGCCAAATTCCGGGCCGCACGCCAACTCTGGGCCCGCGTCGCACACGTCTGCGGGGCACCGGATTTCGGCGGCGCACCGCAGCACGCGGTGACCTCCGCGGCCATGATGACCCAGCGCGACCCGTGGGTAAACCTGCTCCGCACCACCCTCGCGGCGTTCGGCGCCGGCGTCGGCGGGGCGGACGCGGTCGCCGTGCTGACCTTCGATTCGGCGCTGCCCCCCGGCGAACTCGGCGTCTCGAAGTCGTTCGCGGACCGCATGGCTCGCAACACCCAGCTGCTGCTGCTCGAGGAATCCCGCCTCGGCTTCGTGCAGGACCCGGGTGCGGGCTCCTGGTACGTGGAGGACCTGACCGGCGCGCTCGCCGCGAAGGCGTGGGAGTTCATGCAGGAGATCGAGGCGGCCGGTGGCTATCTCGCCGCCCTCGACTCCGGTCTGCTCGCAGAGTGCATAGCCGCCACGAAGGCGGCGCGCGATTCCGATGTCGCGCACCGGAAGACCTCCGTCACCGGGGTGAACGAGTTCCCGAACCTGGCCGAACGTCCGCTGTCCGAGGCGGCGCGTCAGGACGATCGGGTGGCTCGCTACGGTGCCACGTTCGAGGCGCTGCGCAACCGCTCCGACGCCTATCTGGCCGAGCACGGTGTGCGCCCGAAAGCGCTGCTGGTGCCGCTCGGTTCGGTCGCCGAACACAACGTTCGAGTGACCTTCATCGCGAACCTGCTGGCCTCCGGTGGCATCGAGTCCATCAATCCCGGACCGTTGGCAGTGGACGCAATCGCCGCGGCGGCAACCGAATCCGGTGCGCCGATCGCGGTGCTGTGCGGTTCCGACAAGCGTTACGGCACGGAAGCCGGTGCGGCGGTGGCGCAATTGCGCGCCGCCGGGGTGCCGACGGTGTTGCTGGCCGGTGCCGCCAAGGCGGTCGCCGCGCTCGACGACGCGCAGCGTCCGGACGGATACCTCGCGGCGAAGATCGATGCGGTCGCCGCATTGTCCGGCCTGCTGGAGAAGGTGGGAGCCTGATGACTTCCCGTGAAATCAAGCACGTGATAGGCAATTTCGCCGAGGTGCCGCTGACCGAGCGGGCTCCCGAGCCCGCCGCGGTGGATGCCACCCAGATCGATGCCTACGTGCGTGAAGCGGCGACGGCCAACCACTACGCACCCGAACAGCTGGTGTGGTCGACACCCGAAGGCATCGACGTGCCACCGGTGTTCACCAAAGCCGACCGGGACGGCGTTGTGGCCGAGGGCTATCCGCTCGACAGCGTGCCCGGCGTCGCGCCGTTCGTGCGCGGCCCCTACCCGACGATGTACGTCAACCAGCCGTGGACCATCCGCCAGTACGCGGGCTTCTCCACCGCCGCGGACTCGAATGCGTTCTACCGCCGCAACCTTCAGGCCGGGCAGAAGGGCCTCTCGGTCGCCTTCGACCTCGCCACCCACCGCGGTTACAACTCCGACCACCCGCGAGTACAGGGTGACGTCGGCATGGCCGGTGTGGCCATCGATTCCATCCTCGACATGCGTCAGCTGTTCGACCACATCCCGCTCGACCAGGTCAGCGTGTCGATGACGATGAACGGCGCGGTGCTGCCGATCCTCGCGCTGTATGTCGTTGCGGCAGAAGAACAAGGCGTCGGACCGGAGCTGCTGGCCGGAACCATTCAGAACGACATTCTGAAGGAGTTCATGGTCCGCAACACCTACATCTACCCGCCCAAGCCCTCGATGCGGATCATCTCCGACATCTTCGCCTACACCAGTGCCAAGATGCCGAAGTTCAACTCGATCTCCATCTCCGGCTACCACATTCAGGAGGCCGGTGCTACCGCCGACCTGGAGCTGGCCTACACCCTCGCCGACGGCGTCGAGTACATCCGGGCAGGTATCGACGCGGGCATGGAGGTGGACAAGTTCGCGCCGCGGCTGTCGTTCTTCTGGGCCATCGGCATGAACTTCTTCATGGAGGTCGCCAAGCTGCGCGCCGGGCGGCTGCTGTGGAGCGAGCTGGTCGCGAAGTTCGAGCCGAAGAGCTCGAAATCGCTGTCGCTACGCACTCATTCGCAGACCTCGGGCTGGTCGCTGACCGCGCAGGACGCCTACAACAACGTCGCGCGCACCTGCATCGAGGCGATGGCCGCGACCCAGGGGCACACCCAGTCGCTGCACACCAACGCCTTGGACGAGGCCCTCGCGCTGCCGACGGACTTCTCCGCCCGCATCGCGCGCAACACCCAGCTGCTCATCCAGCAGGAATCGAAAACCACCCGCCCCGTTGACCCTTGGGGCGGTTCGTATTACGTCGAGTGGCTGACCCACCAGCTGGCCAACCGGGCCCGCGCGCACATCGCCGAGGTGGAAGCCCACGGCGGCATGGCGCAGGCGATCGGTGAGGGCATCCCGAAGCTGCGCATCGAGGAGGCCGCGGCGCGCACCCAGGCGCGGATCGATACCGGCCAGCAGCCGGTGATCGGCATCAACAAGTACCAGGCCGAGGAGGACCAGCAGGTCGAGGTCCTCAAGGTCGAGAACTCGCGGGTGCGTGCCGAGCAGATCGAGAAGCTGCGCCAGCTGCGCGCCGACCGGGATTCGGCCGAGGTAGAACGTGCGTTGGCCGAATTGACGCGTGCCGCACGTTCTTCCGAAGGCGGCATGGAGAACAACCTGCTGGCCCTGGCTATCAACGCCGCGCGCGCCAAGGCCACCGTCGGCGAGATCTCCGACGCGCTGGAGCAGGTATACGGCCGTCACCAGGCCGAGATCCGTACCCTCTCCGGTGTGTACCGCGACGAGGCAGGGAGGGTCAGCAACATCACCAAGGCGAGCGATCTCGTCGAGGAGTTCGCCGAGGCGGAAGGTCGCCGCCCGCGTATCCTCGTCGCGAAAATGGGGCAGGACGGCCACGACCGCGGCCAGAAGGTGATCGCCACCGCCTTCGCCGACCTCGGCTTCGACGTGGACGTGGGCCCGCTGTTCCAGACCCCCGAAGAGGTGGCGCAACAGGCGGCGGACAACGACGTGCACGTCGTCGGCGTGTCCTCGCTGGCGGCCGGCCACCTCACGCTGGTGCCCGCCCTGCGGCAGGCGCTGGCCGATGCGGGGCGACCCGACATCATGGTCATCGTCGGCGGTGTCATCCCGCCCGGTGACTTCGACGCGCTGTACGAGGCCGGTGCCGCGGCGATCTTCCCGCCGGGCACCGTCATCGCCGACGCCGCGATCGACCTGCTGAAGAAGCTCGCCACCGAGCTCGGCCACCCGGAGTTGTCCGCCGAAAGCGGCAGCGGGGCCGGGGATTCCGCCGAGGCCGAATGAGCGAGCATTCCGTTGCTCCGGCGCGAGCGGAGCGGAGTCGGGCCATCGACGTCGATGCGATGGCGAAGGCTGTGCGGGCGGGGGAGCGGGCCGCCCTGGCGCGGGCGATCACGTTGGTGGAGTCGACGCGGGCGGATCATCGGGATCTGGCGCAGCAGCTGTTGCTGAAGCTGACGCCGGACAAGCACAGTTCCGAGACCGCGGTGGTGTCGAATCGTGTTGGCATCACCGGTGTTCCGGGTGTCGGCAAGTCGACGTTCATCGACGCGCTCGGCATGGATCTGATCGGCAAGGGGCATCGGGTCGCGGTACTCGCGGTCGATCCGTCGTCCACCCGGACCGGTGGCTCGATCCTCGGCGACAAGACCCGGATGGCGCGACTTTCGGTGGAGCGCAACGCTTATATCCGTCCGTCGCCGACCGCGGGCACCCTCGGTGGCGTGGCCAAGGCGACCCGCGAGACCATCGTGCTGCTCGAAGCCGCCGGGTATGACGTGATCTTGGTGGAGACCGTCGGTGTCGGCCAATCCGAGGTCACCGTCGCGAACATGGTCGATGTCTTCTGCTTCCTCACGCTGGCCCGCACCGGAGATCAGTTGCAGGGCATCAAGAAAGGCGTGCTGGAGCTCGCTGATCTGGTCGCGGTCAACAAGGCCGACGGCAAGCACGAGCTGGAAGCCAAGTCCGCCGCCCGCGAATTAGCGGGCGCGCTACGCCTCATCCACCCGCACGACGCCCTGTGGCGCCCACCGGTACTCACCATGAGCGGCTTGGAAGGCATCGGCCTGGACAAGTTCTGGTCCACCGTCCTCGAACACCGCCGCGTCCTCACCGACGCCGGCGAATTCGACGAGAAGCGCCGCCGCCAGCAGATCAACTGGACCTGGACCATGGTGCACGACCAACTCCTGCGCCGCCTGTCCGACAACCCCAACGTGAAAGCCATTCGCGCCCAGGTAGAAAAGCAGGTCCGCGACGGCACCCTCACCGCCGCCCTGGCCGCCGAAGAACTCCTCCGCGCCTTCGACACCCGCTGACCCTCACCCGAAGGGGTTGATCACCGCAGCCCCGGTCTCCTCGAAGTGCTTCACATTCCGGGTGACCACCGCGAGGCCATGAGTCACGGCGGTCGCCGCGATAAGCCCGTCGGCAATGTCGATCGGGCGAACGCTGATGCGCGCCCACACCCGGACGACCTCGGTGGTGACCGGCAGGATCCGGTCGCCGTGCCTGGTTTCGATGTCGGCGATCGCCTGCTCGAACTTCTCCGCCCGCGCTATGCCTCCTCGATGTCGCAGCAGCGCGACGCCACGGCGAAGTTCACCGATGGTGATCACGCTCATCCACTGATCGGCGAGGCGAGCTCGAGTGAACCAGTCGAGGACCGCGGGGGCGGGTTTCGGACGCATCACTTCGGACAGGACGTTGGTGTCGATGAGGTAACTCACGACTCCACCTCGCTAGCCCGCTGTGTCGTCGAACAAATCGACATCGCGGGGCAGGCTGTGCTGTCGCTCGCTCTCGACCTCGTCCAGCACGTCGGCGACCTCATCGCCGAGCCCCGAGAACGTCACCAGGAGATGGTCGACAAAGCTGATGTCCGGCCGCATCAGCCTGCGGTACTCGTTGATATCGATGACCACCGCCACCGCATCGCCGTGTCGGGTGATCGTTTGCGGCCCTTCCGATTCTGCCGCGCGCAGCATCTCGGAGAACCGTTGCTTGGCCTCCTGAACCTGCCACTGCACCGTGTCCGCCTCCTGCTTTAACTGTCGCATCCCCATCTGGACAGTCTAGATAGACCAGCGACCTATGTCGAGCGTTTGGTCGTGGCTATTCGTCGTCCGAGCCAACGCCCGGCGCTGATCGGTCGCCCACCGGCCGAGGTTGTGACCTGTCCGCCGTTCGGTCAGCAGCTCTACCTGTGCAAACGATCGTGTCCGATCTATTTGCTGACCGACTGCTAGTTGTCGAGCGGCATTGACGAGTAGTAGATTGGAAGGTTCCTCAGCTGGCGACGACGCGGCGATGAGGACTCGCCGGCTGAGGTGTTGCGGGGGGACTTCCCTCCGCAGGGCGAAGGAGGTGCTGGCGATGTCCGATGAAGCGATTGCCCGACCGTCCGAACCTGGCATGGTTCGGCCGCCGTGGATTCCCGGGCCGGAACCTCCTCCGCCGCAGTGGAATCCGTCCGCTCCGGCGCCGGTGCTGGTGACCGTCGGTGATGTCGCGTGCACGGCGACTCATGTCATGACGCCGTCCGGGCAGCATCCGCTGGCGGGTACCAACTGGATTGTCACCAATCAGACGAGCGTCGATCAGCGCATTCCGTCGTACGCGATCGTGCTGGCCGTTCTCCTGATGGTCTTTTGCCTGCTCGGGCTGCTGTTCCTGGCCGTCAAGGAGGAGAAGATCCAAGGCTTCGTGCAGGTCAGCGTGCAAGGGCCCGGTTTCTACTACGCGACCCAGGTTCGGATCACCGATCGCGCGCAGGTTATCGACACCGAGCGGCGCGTCAACTACATCCGCAGCCTCGTCGCAGGGCTGTCCGTGGCCTGACTGGGCGTCCCGTGCGTTGATTGAGGCGACGCGCGTAGTTCGGCCGGAAGATCATGCCCGGCGACGAATCAGGTTGCGTCGCCCAGTGATTCGAGCAAGGTACGCAGCGTGTCCGCGAGCCCGGCCCGCTGCTTCGCGGTGAGCGGACCGAGCAGGCGCTCCTCGGTCGCGACATGGTCGGGGAGGGCGTCGTCGATGAGGGTGCGACCCACGTCGGTGAGCAGAACGCTGATACCGCGACCATCGGATTCGCTGCGCGATCGCCGCACCAAACCGCGCTCCTCGAGGCGATCCAAGCGCTGGGTGATGGCGCCGGAAGTGACCATCGCCGAATGCATCAGCTCGGTCGGGGTCAGGCTGTGCGGCGGTTCGCTGCGCCGCAGCGTGGCCAGGACATCGAAGGACGCGGCGTCGAGGCCGTGCGCGGCAAAGGTCTTACGCATCTCGGCGCTGGTGAGTTGCGTCAGCCTGGACAGCCGCCCGAGCACCGCCATGGGGGAAACGTCCAGGTCGGGACGTTGGACCTGCCATTGCGCGAGAACCTGGTCGACGTGATCGGTCACCCCCGCACTCTAGCGAATGTCTCAGCGGTGAGGTATCTCATGCGGGAATTACTCAGCGCTAAGCTAAGTTACTTAGAGCTAAGCAACCGGAACGGATCTAGAGGAGTACGAATCATGCGCATCACGGTGTTCGGCGCGACAGGTGACGTGGGCAGTCGGGTAGTGGCCGAGGCGTTGTCGCGCGGTCACGAAGTTGTCGCCGTAATCCGAGACCCGGCCCGCGCGGCCGCCGTGCCCGCCGCAGCCGAGGTCAGAATCGGTGATGCGGCCGATCTCGATGACGTCGTAACCCTCAGTACCGGAAAGGATCTCGTGATCACCGCGACCCGGCCGCCGTCCGGTCAGGAGCACGAACTGCCCGAGATCACCGCGGTGCTGCTGAAGGCGTTGGCCCACACCGGCGTCCGCCTGCTCGTCGTTGGCGGCGCAGCCACCTTGCTCGTACCGGGCACTGACGGTGCGACCTTGCATGAAACCCCCAATTTCCCAACGGAATTCCGAGCGATCGCCAAAGCATGCGCAAACCAGCTCGCACTGTGCCGAGCCGAAACCGTCGCGGACTGGACCTATTTGAGCCCACCGGCCGAACTGATCCCTGGCGAGCGCACCGGCACCTACCGCTCGGGCACCGATGAACTACTCACCCGCCCCGACGGCACCTCGACCATCTCGATGGAGGACTTCGCCGTCGCCCTACTCGACGAAGCCGAGCAGCCCGCCCATCCTCGGATCAGATTCACCGTCGCCGCACTCTGAGTGCACCGTCGCGGTCCGGTTGCCGATTTGAGTACGAGACTGCGTGGTCGGTAAGGTTGCAGCCGGATCGGCTCTGTTGGCCAGAACTGTTGTGTACAAAGGACTTACGGGGGATACGTGCGGATAAGTCTGGTTGGTGTCGTCGTTGCCGGTCTTGCGCTTGGGGCGGTGAGTGGCTGTTCGGCCTCGGCGAGCACGCCGACGGGGATGTTCGATCCGTGTAAGGAAATCGCGGACAGTGCGATCCGAGGCGCCGGGTTCGATCCCGCCACGAAGAAGGTCGTCGAGACCATTGGCGGCTACTCGGTGAGCTGCAAGATCTCCTCGGGGGGTGGCTTGGGTAGCTTGGATTTCGAGCATCCCAACGCTACGGCTGGTGTTCGGACCTACGAGTCCTATCTCGCTTCGGCGCAGTCGGTTGTCAACCGGCCAGGAGGGCAGGCACCTACTATCACCAAGGTCAACGGTCGCGATGCGTATGTGGGCCCGCAGACCATATTCGGTTGCGCGGTCAACCTCCGTACCGCCACCGGGGTCTTGAGCATCAATGTCACCTACCACGAGGCGGATGACTGCCCAAGCGCACAGCGGGTCGCCGCGTCCCTCGAACCGAGCATCGGTAGCCGCTGACCGCAGGTCAGCGCTTCAGCTTGGCCACCTGCGCGGACAGTAGTCGATCCGCCAAAGCGATACTCTCGGTAGACAGTTCGGGCCGGTAGGAGCCGATGTTGCCGCTGATGAATTCGACCACCGTGTGCTTGCCAACTGCCACGAAACGCACGACGGCAGCCGCGAGCGCACTGCCGGCGCTCTTGTTGCCCAGTTCCCGGATGTAGGACATCTCCCGCACCGAACCCACCCCGGCGATGTCCTTGACCGCGGGCACCTCCCAGTCGATGGCTTGATCCGACCCATCAGGGTTGCGCACCGAGATGTTCACGGCCGGGCACGCCCGCATGGTCGAGGCCAGCGCATCGACGTCGACAACCCGGTTCAGCACCGCGATCTGTACGTCGTAGCGTGGCTTGCCGTCAGCGGTCTCGACCCGGACCAACGCGGACGTCAGCGGATCGGCGGCGACCATCGGAATGGTCGCGTTGCGCGCCGCGCACTCCGGGGTGTTCTTGCCCGAGGCGACACCGACGGTGCCGAGCGTGACGGCATCGGCCGCAGCGGGCAGCAGGTAGGTGATCTCCGGCGTATCGGCGTTGCTCACCAGATAGTCGGTCATCGGCCGCGGCGCGACCGTTGTGGTGGGAGCAGCGCTACTGATCGCCGTCACCGCCTCCGGACGGTTGGCACATCCCGCGACGGCCACCGCCCCCACCAGTAATCCCGCGAAAACCATTCGACGGCAAGACATGACGCCCCCCACTCCCCACAGATCCGATGCACAACCACTTCGTGACTACCGGGCGGTAGCCTATCCCGCTGCGAATCCGATGCCTATCGCCGGTCTGCTTCAGCAGAACCCGATCCGGCTGCTCGACTGAGTTCAGTTATGGGCCGAGCTCTCGAAGTACACCAGGACCTTGCCCTCGCGCGAACTGACACTCACACATAGGGTGTGCCGTTCCAGCGGCCAACCCTCTTCGCGGCACATAGTCCAGCCTCGGCTCGACTCGGAGTACCGGAGTTTCCAGCCGCGCGTCTCGTTCAGATGCTGGGCAACGTGCTCGGCAACTCGAACATCGGAACTGCCGTCCGCGCTTTCGATTTCGAAGGCACGCAGACAGATCGTCGACGAATTACCCCCGCAGCCGCTGTCTCGATCCGCCAGCGCCACCAGACCGCCCGGCAGCGGCAACAACTCGTCACTGCTTGGTACCCGAGCCCGCTCACCACCCATGATCAAGACAATCAGCAATGCGAACAGCACGCTGATCATGCAGAAAACCGAGGTGAGCACCTGTCCGAGCTTGACCCGGACCGGTCGGCCTTCGGTCCGCCTATTTGCCAGCACCACCCAAACGAGAACAGCGAAATCCGCAGTGGTCGACAGCAACATCAGCGATTGCTTCCCCTCCGTCAGCACCCAGCCCATACTGATCACGAACCGAGCTGTTGCGATCGCCGCAAGCACGGCCCCCACCCGAAGCCAGACCTTCGAATTCTCGGCGGCCAGCAGCCAACATGCCAGTGGCACAAGGAAAAGCAATCGAAGCACCGCGTCAGCCTAGGTGAGCAGTCAGCCCCCGGAGTAGGCGAGAGCGCAATCCACGCCGGTTCTCCACATGGCTGCCACAAGGGTCGCGCCACGCCGAAAACGGGCGGCCGGAATCCGCCGGGCACGATATTGTGCGCCGTTGCGCCGCAGCCTATTTCGGGCAGCGGATGCGGGGCGGGCTACTCGATACCGAACAAGTCCGCGGCGTTCTGGTAGCAGACCTTTCGCAACCAGTCGTCGCCGAGGTCGAGGCGTTCCAGCGCGGAGAAGGCGTGGCCGTAGGTGTAGGGGATGTTCGGGAAGTCGCTGCCGAAGAGGATGCGGTCGCCGAGGGAGCGCAGTCTGCCGCGTTCGGTGTCGGGGAACGGGTCTACTTCCTCGAAGAAGTCGGTGAACGTCATGGTGGTGTCGAAGCGGATGTCCGGGTATTGCTCCGCCAGGTCGAAGAATTCGGTGTACTCGGGTGCGCCCATGTGCGCGATGATCAACGGCAGGCGCGGAAACCGCCGCAGCAGCGCGGCAATGGGCGCCGGTCCGGTGAATTCGCCGGATACGGGCCCGGATCCGCAGTGGATCACCACCGGAATGCCCGCGTGCTGGATCAACTCCCAGACCGGGTCGAGCAGGGGATCAGTGGGATCGAAGCGACCGACCTGGACGTGCACCTTGAACACCTGGGCGCCGCGTCGGATCGCCTCCGCGACATAGGTTCCGGCGTCCGGCTCCGGGAAGAACGTGGCGGTGTGCAGGCAATCCGGTGTGCGCGCGGCGAACTCGGCGGTCCACTCGTTCAGCCACGCCGCCATCTCCGGCTTGTGCGGATAGACCAGGGCGCTGAACGCGCGAACACCGAAGCCGCGCAACGTCTTCAACCTGACTTGCTCGTCGTCCCGGTAGGCGATGGGCCAGGTGCGGGCGGTGAGCGGACCGGCCGAATCGAAGTAGGCCCACACCTTCTGCATCACCGGTTCCGGCATGAAATGCGTGTGCACGTCGATGATTCCGGGCAAGCCGAGCCGATCGCGGAACTCGGCGAGGTAGGTGTTGTCGTCCTGGTCGCCGTGCACGGCCGCTCCTGTCTCACACATTCGGCGGGTATACCGTCCGCGCGAAGTCGCCGACCCTGGTGATCAGCCGATCGAAGAACAACTCCTGATCGGTGCCGATCACGATGTCCGCGTTGGGTTCTCGACCCCACATGCCCGCCCAGTCTGCCACGGTGGTCGCCCGCGTCAGTGTTCCGACGAGCTCGACATCGACCGTCGCCGGGCGGGTGACCGCGAGCGGGGGGTCGAGCGCGACCGCCGCCGCGAACGGGTCGTGCATGTGCGCGAGGTAGCCGAGATCGTAGAGCCGGTGGAAGTCGAAGTAGAACCGCACCGCGTCGGTGGCATGCCGGACAATCGGATTGCTCGCTGCCGACCTGGCCTCGGGCGGATCGGTTTCCGAAACCGTCTCCACGGGAAGGCTGCCCGCGCGCTCGGCGAGCAGTGACAGGTGTTTCGGCCGCATCTCGATGGTCTCGGTGATGTCGAGCGCACAGACGATCGGCCTGCGGTCCGGCGGTGCCGCGGAGAAGGCGTCGAAGATTTCCTTGGCCGCCTCCGGATCCACGTGCACGTTCCACTCGTTCGTGGGTGTGGTGTTGCCGGGATGATTGAACGCGCCACCCATGATCACCAGCCTGCGCAACAACGTCGGCAGCGCGGGTTCCAGCCGAAGGGCCAGCGCCAGATTGGTCAGGGGCCCCGTGCACAACCCGACGATCTCACCGGGATGCGCCCGCACCAGATCGACCCACATCTGCGCGGCGGAACGCGACGACAGAACGCGCGACGAGGGCGGCAGCTCGGCGTACCCGACCCCCTGCGGCCCGTGCGTGTCCTCGGTGGTGCGCAGCGGAATCGCCAGCGGCTCGGCGGCACCGAGCGCGACCTCGATCTCCGGCGCCCGGCAAACGTCCAGCCACGCGAGATTGTTAGCCGCCACCTGCGGCGCAGGCACATTCCCCGCGGTCGAGGCGATCCCGATGATCTCCGCCTCCGGCGACGCGAGGAGGTAGAGCAGCGCAAGGGAATCGTCGACCCCGGTATCGACATCCATAATGATCTTCTGCCGCACCCAACGAGACTAACCGCCGCTCCGCCGCACCCCTGTCCGCAGGGTTCGCATCAGCCACGCGCACAGTTCACCGCGACGCGCATCCAATTGCTGCCTGATTCGTGCGCTCGCCACTGCAATGAGCGCGTGCCGCCGAGGAGTACGCGGCGTCAGCGGGCCAGTCGTCGCGCACGTTTGGTGTGACGCGCACGAAAGGGCTGGCTGAGTCGTGCGCTCGTCGGCGATGCGTGCGCGTGCCGCTGAACTGGGCGCGTGCCGCTGAAGTGTGCGCGTGCGGCTGCGGTGGCGGCGGGACGGTCTCTGGGGTGACTGCGGCGCACAAAGTGGTGCGATGCGCACGGGATTGCTGGCTGATCCGTGCGCATCGCGCTGATTCGTGCGCGTCCGACGAGGTGCGCGGTGATTGCCTAGCGGGTCTTCAGGGGCCAGGCGGGTCGGTCGCCGCCGTAGGTGGGGGCGGGCCAGTTGTAGGCCGGGTATTCGGCGATGGCGGGCGTCGCCGTGATGACGTCGCCAGTGGACATCACATCGGTCGGGTCGGGTAGAGCGGCGGGAGGGTGCCGCGGCGTACGGTCCGGGGCTGCGAGCAGCCAGGAGGCGGTGCGGGCCAAGGCAACTCGCACGTCGCGGCCGATTCCGTCCGATGCTCGGGCGACCAGCGCGTCGATCACGCCCGCCGCGAGCAGATAACCGGAGGCATGGTCGAGAGCTTGCGCGGGCAGCGTGCTCGGCACGGAGGGCGCGCCCTCGGCGATCGAAATCCCGGACGCCGCCTGCACGATGCTGTCGAATCCGCGCCGCCCACCCCAGGGCCCGTCTTCACCCCAGGCACTGACCCGGCCGTGCACCAAGCCGGGACGCATGGCGGCAATGAGACCCGCGCGTTCCAGCGCCCCCGGCCGGTATCCGGTGACCAGCACATCGGCCGACGCCAGCAGATCACGAACCAGCGGCAGTTGCGTCCACAGATCCACCAGCGTGGAGCGTTTACCTTGGCAGGTGTCGGCGTACTGCCAAGGTATCTCGGGCATCTGCGGCGGATCCACCCGCAGCACGTCCGCGCCGAGCAGTGCCAAGGTGCGGGTCGCGACCGGTCCGGCGATCACCCGGGTCAGATCGAGCACCCGAAGCCCGCGCAGCGGTTGGAACGGCGCCGCGCCGACCGGCAATCCCGGCTCGCCGCGGTCGGCGCGCGTCTCGATCGCGACCAGCGGCCCGGACGCGGCGGCCCAGCCCTCGGCGCTGCCCGCCCACTCCTGCTCGGTGCGGACGCGGACCGCGATCGCCCCGTGCGCGGCGGCGTGCTCCTCGATGTCGGCCGCGCGGCTCATCGCCATATGCGCGACGGCGAGATCGAAGGGGGCGTCGTAGGGCAGGCCCAGCGCCGCGAGCAGTCGGTCGCGATGGTGCGGGTAGTTGGCGTGGGTGCGGACC
Organism: Nocardia sp. CA-128927; assembly: GCF_050955855.1. Lineage (NCBI taxonomy): Bacteria > Bacillati > Actinomycetota > Actinomycetes > Mycobacteriales > Nocardiaceae > Nocardia > Nocardia sp. CA-128927. The sequence goes on from NZ_CP192087.1 coordinate 5,153,810, forward strand.
CACCCGTCGAAGGTGGGGAAGAATCCGGAGAGGTCGCCGAACATCTTCGCGGGGTGACCATTGATCCGGAGTAAGCGTTCACTACAGAACGCCGCCGTGATGCGCGCGGGGTCGATGCGGTGCGCCACCGGGTCCAGGCCGCGGATGCCGCGGATCCGGTTCGCCGCGGCGATCAGCGTGGCGACCGACCCGGCGGCCAGCGACCAGACCGGCAGTGTCGCAGCCAGATTGCTGCCCGGCTCGGGAGACGGCGTAATGACAGAGGGGGTGACACCGATTCCGGCTTCATAGTCGTGGACCAGCCGTATGTGCGCGTTCACGCGAAAGAGCGTAATAGTTCCGTCTGAGAAGGAGATCTACATGGGCCGAACCTTCGAGCCCGGTGACTGGCTGCGGATCCTGCGATCCGAGGCGACTCCCCGGCACCACCTGCTGTGTTTCCCGCCAGGCGGCGGTCCGGCCACCGCTTACCGAGATTTGGCGCAACGCTTCGGCGCGGGCATCGTCGTTGCCGCGGTGCAGTATCCGGGGCGCCAGGATCGGCTCGGCGAGACGCCGATCACCGACCTCGATACGCTCGCCGATCGGATTGCTGAAGAAGTGCTGCGGCTCGGAATCGGTGCTGGGCTAGCGTTATTCGGTCATAGCATGGGTGCAACAGTCGCGTTCGAAACCGTGCGACGACTGGAGCGCAAGGGTCAACCGGTGCCGATGCTGTTCGTCTCCGGCCGTCCCGCACCGACTTTCGTGGAGACGCAGCGCGTGCACCTCGGAACCGACGACGACCTGATCGCGGAACTGGAGCGTTTGGCGGCCGATCCCGCGCCGATCCAAATGCTGCGTGACGAACCGAGTCTCGCGGAATTGGTGCTGCCCGCCGTGCGCGCCGACTACCAGGCTGTCGAGACGTACCGGTACACCCCGGGCGACCCGCTGGCCGCCGATATCGCCGCCTTCGTCAGCACCGAAGACCCCACCGTGACACCGGACCAGGCCGACGAGTGGCGCGACTTCACCACCGGAACCTTCGATCGCACAACGTTCCCCGGCGGTCATTTCTATCTCGACGAACGCCCCGCCGAGGTTGCCGAGGTCATCACGGAACATCTCGCCAGAGACCGCTCGCGCGCATGAAACTGTTACTAGCCCAACCTGTTTCGGACGTTTAACTAGTGGGATGCCTGCAGGCGGGTGGTCGACCCGGCTGCCCGCCGCCGCAGCCATCCATACCCCATCCAGGACACCGCGACACACACCGCGACGAGCACCCGCACCAACCCGAGCGCACTCTCCGGATAGATCACCCCGGTGATGTAGTGATCGATGAACCCGCTCGACGGCAACCCGGCCTCACCGGCTCGATGCCGCGCCCAATTCTCCAAATGCGTGAGCGGACAATCGATCCCGAACAAAACCGTGCTGAACCCCCAGCAGAACGCGATCAAGTGCAGCCAGATACTGCGCGGCCAGCGCCACGCGATGAACCCGCCGACTACCACATACGCCACGAACACGAAATGCGCGGCGGCGGTGGCATCGGCCAGCAGCCGATACAGCACCCCACCAGCGTAGCCGTCAGCCGAGGTATTCGGACTCGAGCACGAGGTCGGGGACCAAGGATTGGTATTCGAGGTGGGTCTTGTGCTCGGTGGTGCGCCACTTCGAAGCTTCGTGGTCACGCATATAGCGGCGGTAAGCCGGGGCGCCGGGGACACGGACGTTGTCGGCCACCACGATCGATCCCGGACGCAGCCAACTCGCGGCCAAGATCGACTTCAGATCCGGGAGATACGCGGTCTTCAGGTGGTCGACGAAGACGAAATCCAGTGCGCCAGGGGCGAAGCCGTGCTCGATGGCGAGGTGCCGCATGGTCGCGCCGCCATCGCCGATCCTGCCGTGCACCACGGTGATCCGGTCGGCAAAACCCGCGTGCTCGATCACCGCGCGGGCGATTTCGGCGTTCTCGGGGCTGGCCTCCACCGAAACGAGGCGCGCGGTAGCAGGCATTGCCCGACCGGTGCGCACCGCGCTGTACCCGCAGTAAGCGCCCAGCTCCAGCAGCAAAATCGGGTCGGCACGCGCGATGGCCTTGTCCAGAATCAGACCCTTTTCGTCGCCGATGTTCATCAGCAGGCTGCGATTACGGGCGAAGTCGTCGATCGCGGCGAGCACACTGTCCGGATCGCCCGCCGTGGCCGTGGCGCGGACGTGGTCCAGCAAGGCCTGCTCGCGACCGTCGCCCACCTGCCCGGTGCGCAGCACGCTGCCCATGCCGAGCCCCATTCGAATGAACGACCAGCGAAGGAACGGCAGCCGATCGCGCACAATCGCGCCGAGCCCAGTTTGATTCACCATGTCGCCCCTTAGTCAGGTCGGTACGCGGCCGATTCTGCCTGGGACACGACGGGATTACCAGGGCGAAGGCCGGTAGTCCTTCAGGAAGCAGCCGTAGATATCGACGCCGTCCTCACCCTGAACGATCGGGTCGTACACGCGTGCCGCGCCGTCGACCAGATCGAGGGGCGCATGGAAGCCTTCTTCGGCGAGCCGGACCTTCGTGTAGTGCGGGCGCTCGTCGGTGATCCAGCCGGTGTCGACAGCGGTCATCAAAATGCCGTCGGCTTCGAGCATTTCGCCCGCGCTGGTGCGGGTCAGCATGTTCAGCGCGGCCTTGGCCATATTGGTGTGCGGGTGGCCCGGCCCCTTGTAGGCGCGGGCGAACTGGCCCTCCATCGCCGACACATTCACGATGTACTTGCGCCGTGCCGCGGCGGCGGCCATGGTCGGGCGCAGCCGCGAGACCAGAATGAACGGCGCGACCGAATTGCACAGCTGCACTTCGAGAAGCTCGGTCGGGTCGACCTCGGCGACGGTCTGCACCCAGCTGTTGGTGTGCGCCAGATCCGGCACCAGCCCACCGGCATCGATTGCCACGCCACGCGAAATGCGTTCGGGCGTAGCCGATCCCGCAACCAGTGCGAGCTCGGCGACGTCGGCGGCGGACAGCGTCGGGGTGAGCGAGGCGGTGAGGGCGGTGGGGTGCGCCTGCATCGTCTTGCCGAACGTCACCACATCGGGCAGCGCGCCGGCGGGCAGCGGACCGGACTCGGCGTCGACCAGCGCACTGTAGGCGCCGGGGGAGCGGCGCACGGTCTGCGCGGCGTTGTTGATCAGGATGTCGAGCGGCCCCTGCGCCGCGACGTCATCGGCGAGCGCGACCACCTGCGCCGGATCGCGCAGGTCGATGCCGACCACGCGCAGCCGGTGCAGCCACTCCGGGCTGTCGTCCATGGCGGCGAAGCGGCGGATGGCGTCGTTCGGGAAACGGGTGGTGATGGTGGTGTGCGCGCCGTCGCGCAGCAGCCGCAGCGCGATGTACATGCCGATCTTGGCGCGCCCGCCGGTGAGCAGCGCGCGGCGACCGGTCAGATCGGTACGGGCGTCCCGCTTGGTGTGGCTGCTCGCGGCGCATTCCGGGCACAGCTGGTGATAGAAGGCGTCGACCTGCGTGTACGGCTGCTTGCAGATGTAGCAGGGACGCGCCCGGATCAGCGTGCCCGCGGTCGCGCCGCGCGCGTTCGAGGCGAGCGGGATGCCCGCGGTCTCGTCATCGATCCGCTGCGGCGATCCGGTGGCCGTCGCGGCGATGACCTCGCGGTCGGCGTCGGCTACGGCCGTCCTGGCCTCGATCCGGCGGCGCTGCTTGAGCTTCTTGAACATGTGGCCGACCGCGCGCTGCACCGCCACCGAGTCGGGATGCTCCTTTTCCAGCTGCCCGGCCTGGTCCAGTACCCGCAGACAGGTCGCGAGCTCGTCCGGATCAATCATGCTTTCGGCCATCGGTGGTACAGGCATCCTTCGGTGAGCTGGGAAATCGACCGGACCATTGTCGCAAACTCCGCGACCAGGTTGCCGCCCGGTTGCCTCTCGATGGCCTACGCGCGAAGCAGCGCCATGGTGGTGGCCGCGGTCTGCTTCAGCAATTCGATGACCTGCGGCGCCTTGATATCGCTGGTCTTGACCACCGCCGGCGGGTGCAGCCAACTGATCTCGAAGGTGGTCCAGCCGTCGCGAACGGCGAGGATGACACCCGTGTGCTGGGCGTGCTCGGTCTCCTTGCGGACGACGTACGCCTCGTCGCCGAGGCCGTCGATCTTGCTGACCTTGTCGTCCGCGGCGAGGTCGGCCTGGGTCCAGGTCTCGTACCGGGCGGTGAACTCGGGGCCGGGATCGGCGCGCTTGTGCACCGACGCGCTCGCCATGAGGGTGGTGTCGTCGGCCCGTTCGCCGGGGCCCGGTGGGGCGAGGCGGATCGTGCACGACATCGAGTCGAGCGCCGGGTGCAGCCGGGTCTGGTGCAGCGGGTACTTCAGCGTCGCCGAACTGGATGGCGCCAAGGCGTATCCGGCGTGCGTATAAGGTGCGGTGTCGGTGATCGCGCAGAGGTTGTCGACGTGGTGGTAGCCGCGCAGGTCGGGTACCGGGTCGGCGCGATGACTGTCGGACACGGCGAGCACGCCGACGACCACGAGCGTCGACACGCCGACTATGGCGCCGAGCGTCCATAGCCGGCCCCGGTTGCCGCCCGGCTGTCGCCACCGACCGAGCGGTTGCGGCGGCACCGGTCCGTCCGGGTACGGCCGCATCGCGCCGATCGGCGTCAACGGCTCGTGCAGCCATCCGGCGTTGCTGAGGCTAGGAGGCCTCTGACCAGCCGGTCCCATCATGGGGCGAAAGTATCACTTCGTCGGTGGTGCCGCCGGTCGTTCGCGTCAGGCCTGGTCTTCGCGCAAGCTGGTGGCGGCGGTGCCGCGGCCGCAGCTGTCCGCGCGGTCGGCCAGCCGCGTGCGCAGCGTGGCCGGGATTTCCGCACGCACCTCGATCAGACCGTGCCACACCACATCTGGTGTGTCCGGCGTCAATGCCGCGAGGAACTCGTCGAGATCGTCCATCCCGTCGATGATTTCGAGCACCTGGGCGCGGCCGTCGGTGTCCTGGGCGAGCGCGATATCGACCAGCGTGTCGATGTTGTCGCTGCGCGAGGCGACGAGAACCGCGGCGAGCAGCTGGTCGGTGCTGAGATCGCCGATGCACGAGGCGAGGATCGGAGTCGCCGACTCAGGCAGCGCGTCCACCAAAGGCAGTGCCTGGGACCAGAGTTCGTGTTCGGCGGTGGTGTTGATCACCGCGCGGAGCACGTCGGGGTTCTGCATGATCGGCAGACCGGCCATCCGGCGGCGGTCGATATCGGTCATCGCGAGCGCCACCGGGAGCATGGCGTTCCACAGGCCCGCCGTATCCGCCTGGGCGACAAGGTCACCGAGTTCCTCATCGGACTTGTCCGCGAGGCGTGCCGCGAGAATGGCCAGCTGCGACGGCTGCAGATGCACGACGAGCGGCAGCAGGTCGAGCCAGAAGCCTTTGTTCAACGCGGCATTCATGATCGAGGCGAGCACCGATTCCTCCTGTACCGCAGGCCTTTCGGCGAATGCGCGCAAGCTGTCCGCGTTCATCGCGCTGGTCACCGGCAGCAGTGAATCCCAGGCGTCGAGGGTCCGTACCGCCTCGATGAGGCCGTCGAGCACCGCGCCGCCGAGCCCGGCGGCGATATCGCCGAGCGCCGCCCGATTCGCCGGGCCGACGTTGTCGAGCAGGTCGAGTCCTTCGGCCCACAGGTCTTTTTCGTGCGCGGCGCGGATGACGCCCGCGAGCCGGTCGGTGACCAGACCCATCAGCCGGTCCAGCGCGGACTTGTCCTCCATCAGGAAGCCGATGCGCAACAGATCCGCGTCGCCGAACACTGGCACGGCGGCCCGCATGGACTCCTCCGGCACCACGCCGACGAAGCGACTCATCGTCACGTGGTCGTCCTGGCGCAGCAGTTCACGCGCCACCTCGACGACCAACCGAGCGGGCACGGCGGCGATGATGTCGGCGGTGCGGCGCGGGTCGAGCTGAATCGCGGTCTCGGCGAGGAACTTCGCGGGCAGCGCCTTGGCGATATCGACCGCGCGGGCAGGTTCGACCGATCCCGCGACGGCGGCGCAGAGCACCGGGCCGAACGCGCGCTCGGCCGCCTTAGCGCTGATCGCGGTCGGCACCAATTTCGTCGCTGCGGCAACGCGTTTCATGCGTGCGGCGTCACCGTTGAACAGTAGATCGGTGACGCGTTCGCGAAAGGACCGAATCGCCTCCGGCGAAAGCCCGTTGAGGAAATCGAGCGCCGCCGGGTCGGAAATATCAAGCAGGCGTGCGAGTTTGGTTATCTCGGCACGGGCCATCAGCTGGGCACTCATAGACCGAGCGCCCGCTTGACGGCCGGCCGCATCAACCGGGGAATGAGCTGGAGCGAGGACTCGACCGCCGCGCCGAGACGCTTGCCGCGCGCGGTGACGGCATCGCGCAGCAGGCGGTCGAGTTCGGCGAGATCGGAGTCGGTGAGCCGGTCGAATTCGTCCGGCAGGGGTGCGCCGAGGGTGTGGATCAGCGGGTGGGCTGCGTCCGGCATGGGATCTCCGTATCGGTGTCGAGTTGTATCGAAGGGGTGGGCAGGTCAGCTGCTGCGCGGGGTGATCGCGGCGTGGTCGGCCCGCATGTCGTCGACGAAGTTGGCGATCGCCTCGGCGACCAGCAGCGGCTCGGTGACCGGCAGCCAGTGATCGGCCGGGACGGCGCAGCGCCACAGTCGATCCACCCAGCGCGTCGAGGTGTCGTAGATGGAGGCGGGCACGAACGGGTCGGTGGTGTCGACGAGCAACTGGACCGGCACCGCGGTGCGCCGCACCCGCGGCCGCCGCAGATGATGCAGCAGATTGGCCTGCGCGATCCGACCACCCGAGAGCAGATCCGTGCGCCAGGTGCGCGCGATCCGGGCGGGCAGCGGCGAGAGCCCGCCGAGCCGTTCCACCACCAGTGTGCGCACCCGCGGCGGGTAGAGCCTGCGCGCCACCGGCACCGGGCTGAGCGTCCAGCGCACCCCGCTCAACCACCAGCCGATATCGCCCGCCCGCAGCCGGGCGTGCGGCGCGAAGGCCCGCAGCCACAGGCCGAGGTGGTCGAGGTTCGGGCCGGAAATGGCGGTGAACGACGCGATTCGGGTGTTCGCCCGCGGATCGCAGACCGCCTCCCACAGCTGCACCGCACCCCAGCCGTGTCCGCAGGTGTGCACCGGTCGCTTCGGGCTCGCCGCGTCGATCACCGCGAAGAAGTCGGCGGCGAGCCGGTCGAGCCGGAAGTCCGACAGCAGCGCGGGCGTGGCCGAACGGCCGTGGCCGCGCACGTCATAGGTGATCACCCGGAAGCCGTCGGTCAGCAGCGCGGCGACCGTGGCCCACACGCGATGGGTATCGGAGAGCCCGTGCACCAGAACCAGGGGAGCGGCGGCGGGGTCGCCCCATTCGTAGACGGCGAGTTCGGTGCCGTCGGCGGTCACCGTCCACTGCCGATCCGGGCGGGGCGTATCGGTATCGAGCTGGTTGGTCATGTTGTTGTTGCCTCGTTCGGGTGCGGGCTGCCGGACGGTCACGCGGTGGTCGGCCGGGCACTGAACACTGGCGACTGCGAAGTCGCTGGAACGAATCGGCCCGTACCGGTAGTACGTTTTCCGATACTGACAGTACGAGGCAATTTCCGCTAGCGGGAGGGGTAAGACGCAGAGTATGGCGTACCTCACGGCTACGCCTCGCTGGCGCTCAGCTCCGCCGTTCGGTAGGACCGCTGTGTTATCGGTTCGCTCGCTCACGCCCGATATCCGTACCGGCGGTACGTGTATGCTGCGGTCGTGCCACGTCCCAGCGTCCGTTCGACGACCTCCCGTGCGGAGATCGTCGACGCCGCGATCCGGGTGATCGACCGGGACGGGCCGCGCCCGAGCATGGACGACATCGCCCGCGAGGCGGGCATCACCAAGCCCCGCCTGTATCGGCAGTTCGCCGACAAGGCCGATCTCTACACTGAGATCGGCAACCGGATGGCCAAGGCCGCCGCGGCCGCCGCGGGCAACGATCTGACGCTCATGCTGCAGCCGCCGCGCACCGCGTTGCGACGAGTGCTCACCGGTTACGCCGACAGTATTCTGCAGCATCCCAACGTTTTTCGCTTCCTGGGCCAGGCGCAGGTAACGCAGCAGTCCGACGGAACGGTCTTGCAGTTCGACCTCGGCCGCGCCGCCTCGGATCGCTTCGCCAGGCAGGCGCGCGACATCGCCGAGTCCATCCCGATCGACACGGCGGGCATCGACTACCTGTCCCGCGCGGTGGTCGGTGTCGTTGTCGCCATCACCGACCTGTGGCTGGCCGAATCGGCGCTGCCGCACCCGGACCGGACCGCCGAATTCATCGACCAGGCCACCGAATTCGTCTGGGGTCTGATCGACGGCTTCCTGCGCAGGCAGGGCATCTCGGCCGATCCGGAGACGCCGATCTTCACCTCGCTCGCCGCCGTCAATCAGACGCAACAGCCCGCAAGCTGACCGCAGCCAGCGCTTATCGGGCTGGGTCGGCTCGACGCGTGCCCGCTTTGTTGACACGTTGCCAATAGTGCGGGAATCTGATGGCGAGGACCGGCATCCGGGCCGGGGAGTTGCGAGCAAAGGATCCAACGATGGCACGCGCCGCATGGAGTGACGACGAGGTCGAGGCGGTACGCGATCTCGCGAAGGCCTTCTTCGAGAAGGAGGTCGTCCCGCACGAGGAGAAGTTCGTCGCGCAGGGCCACCCCGATCGCGCGCTGTACAACCAGGCGGGCGAGCTCGGCCTGCTGTGCACCGCCATCCCCACCGAATTCGGCGGTGGCGGTGGCACATTCGCGCACGAGGCGGCCATCATCGAGGAGCAGTCCCGGGCCGGCGACGGCTCGATGGGCATGCCGGTGCACACCTCGATCATCGCGCCGTACATCAAGGAATTCGGATCTGCGGAACTCAAGCAGCGCGTGCTGCCGAAGGCGGCCACCGGCGAGATGGTGCTGTCGATCGGGATGACCGAACCGGGCACCGGCTCCGACCTGCAGAACATCAAGACCCGCGCGGTCCGCGAGGGCGACGAGTACGTCATCACCGGCTCGAAGATCTTCATCACCAACGGCTGGCTCTGCGACGGCATCATCATCGCCGCCAAGACCGACCCGACCAAGGGTGCGTCCGGCGTCTCGCTGATCTTCGCCGACGTCTCCGACGACACCCCCGGCTTCAAGCGTGGCCGCATCCTGAACAAGATCGGCGGCAAGGCTCAGGACACCGCCGAGCTGTTCTTCGACGGACTGCGGGTGCCCGCGTCGAACCTGCTCGGCGAGGCCGAGGGGCTCGGTTTCTATCAGATGATGCAGATGCTGGCCCAGGAACGCCTGGTCACCGGCATTATCGCGGTCGCGATGATGGAACAGGCCGTACAGCTGACCATCGACTACACCAAGGGCCGCGAGGCCTTCGGCAAACCGCTGTTCGCCATGCAGAACACTAAGTTCGAGCTCGCCGAGTGCGCCACCATCGCCAAGATCAGCCGCACCTTCCTCGACGACTGCATCGTCAAGCACCTGCGCGGCGAGCTCGACATTCCCACCGCGGCGATGTCGAAGTACTGGCTCACCGACCAGCTGGGTATCGTGGTGGACCGCTGCCTGCAACTGTTCGGCGGCTACGGCTACATGACGGAGTATCCGATTTCGCAGCTTTACACCGGCGCCCGCGTCTTGCGGATCCTCGCGGGCAGCAACGAGGTGATGAAGGATCTCATTGCCCGGTCTCTCTGATACGACGAGTGAGACCGCGGACGATGCCGCAGCACCGCGCCGCCGTCGGCTCGAACCCGACGAGCGGCGAGCCGAGATCCTGGCGTGCGCGATCGACATGTTCGGCGAGCGCCCGTACGCGGCCGTCTCCACCGCCGAGCTGGCCCAGCGCGCCGGGGTGGCCCGCGGCCTGATCAACCACTACTTCGGCAACAAGCGCGACCTCTACCTCGCGGTGGTGCGGCGGATGGTCACGCTGCCCAAGCTCGACGACATGATCGTGCCCACCGGCACCGAGCGCGAGCGCGTCGAGGCAAGTGTGCACTGGCTGCTGGATACCATCGCCGAGCACGGCAGCACCTGGGTGAAGGTGACCAGCCACGAGGGCGTCGGCAACGACCCCGAGGTGCAACAGATCCTCGACCAGGCCGACGACGCGGCCGCCGAACGACTGCTGCTGATGGTGGGCCTCGCCGATTCGGCACGCAGTGCGGCATTGCGCGCGATGGTCCGCGCCTACGGCGGGCTGGTGAAAGTCGCGGGGCGCGAATGGATCACCCGCGGCACGCTGACCCGTCCGCAGGTGCACGAACTGCTCGCGGACATGCTGATGACCCTGGTCACCGATTCGCTACCGAGGGTGGACCGCCGGCGCTGAGCGCACGGCGGTCCCCGTTCGCTAGGTGAGCGCCTCCGGGGCGGGGTCGCCGGGAGCGATGCTTTCCGCGCTGTAGCGCACCGGCCGCCGATGCCCCGGCATGTGACCGTGCCTGCCGTACTTCAGCTCGATCACTTCCTCGCGCCGATGTTCGACCAGCAGCGCGCCGATGCCGAGGATCCACAGCGCGGCCGTCACGATCGCGCCGGTCTGGGTCCAGTCGCTGAAGCCGTAGCCCGCGGCGGTGAGCGTGCACGCCATCGCGACCATGCCGAGCGCACACAGAATGAGGCCTGGAACGTTGTAATTGTCGCCGAGCAAATCGCCGGCTTGAGCGTGCCAAGGCCGATTTTCCCGGCCATCAGGGGTGGTGCTACCGAACATGGTTCCTCCTGGGGAGTCAGCGCAAGATCAGTGACACTTTCCGATCATCATGGACCCTTAGCAGGGGAAAACGGCTTGTAATTGGACGTTTCAGATGATGTCGCGCCGTTAGGCCCCTATTGTGGGTCGGGATATCGGGGCGGGTCCGGGCAGTCCGAGGTTCCTGCACGGTTGTTGGTGTGGAGAGGGACCTGGCATGGCACGGGCGGAACGCCGTGAAAGTGAACGTTGGCCTGCGGCAGGGCAGGACGACCGGTGGCCTGCGGCAGGCGAAGAGGAACAGTGGGTCGAGCCGGAGCCCGAGGAACGGTGGCAGGAACCCGCGCCTAGTCGACGCAGGACGGGTCGACTACGGGTGGAGATTCCGCCCATTGTGAATCCGTATGCGATTGTCGCGCTGGTGGCCGCGTTGATCGGGTTGTTCCCGGTGGCCATCGTTTTCGGCTTCATCGCGTTCTCGCACCCACGCGGGCGCGTGATGGCGATGTTCGCGCTGCTGATCGGTGTCGCGGAGGTGACCGCGTTAGCGGGATTGGTGGTGGTGTCCGGAAACATGTTGCCGGACTCGCTGACTCGCACGGACAAAACCGCGGCGGCGAGCGCATCGGCGCCGGCGACAGTGAATCAACTACCCCAGCCCACGGCCGCGGTCCCGCCGAGTCCGGTGGCGACCACGACGGCGAGCCCGTCCACCACGAATCAGAGCAATCTGAAAAAGGGTGCGTCGTGCGCCGACGGACAGGTCGGGCAGATCGGCAGCGCCGCGGACGGCGGCACCCTTATCTGCTTACTCGGTTCCGGCGGCAGCTACCAGTGGGCAGGCCCGTACACGGTGGCCACGGCGGTCCAGCAGCCCGGCGCGAAATGCGATGGCACCACAGCGAAAACGGGGCGCACCGCAGACGGCCGTGCGCTCGTCTGCGAACCCGCGACTCGCAGCGGCACCTGGGTCTTATGGACCGAGTAGCAGCGCCTGCTACTCCTCCTTCTTGGCGCGACTCGGCTGCACGCGGGGCGGTTCGTTCGGCATCTTCGGATACTGCGGTGGCCACGGCGCGTCCATGAGTCCGGACGCCATATCGCGTTCCGACATCTCTAGTAGCGGGGCAATCGACTGCGGTGCGCGATCGGCCCACGGGTCACCCAGTTCGGCCAGCCGGGCGGGCACGGTGGCGATGGTCAGCTCGTCCGGTACGGCGGTGTCCAATTCGGACCAGGCGATCGGCGTGGACACCTGCGCGCCGACCTTCGGCCGCACACACCAGGCGCCGAAAACCGTCTTGTGCGGGGCATTCTGGTTGAAGTCGACGAAGACGCGATTACCGCGTTCTTCCTTCCACCACTGCGCGGTGATCTCCTCGGGATGGCGGCGCTCCAGTTCCCGCGCCAACGCGACGGACCCGGCGCGCACCTGGTAGCCATCCCAATTCGGTTCCAGCGCAATGTAGATGTGCAGCCCGCGGGAGCCGGAGGTCTTGATCCGCGACTCGATTCCCAACTCGACGAACAACTCTCGGGTCAGCACGGCGGCGTGCTTGAGGTCGTCGAAGGTGATGCCGGGGGAGGGATCGAGGTCGATGCGCAGTTCGTCGGCGATCTTCAGGTTGTCCGCTCGGTTGGGCCACACGTGAAAACCCAAGCAGCCCTGGTTGACTGCCCACAGGATGTGCGCGAGATCGTGCGCGACGAGCGCGTCGGCGGTGGTGCCGTTGGGCGTGGACACCTCGACGGTGCGCAACCAGTCCGGCGCGGATTTCGGCACCCGTTTCTGAAACCACGACTTACCGGAGGCGCCGTCGGGATAACGTTCCAACAGCAGCGGGCGACCGCCGACCACATTCAGGAACGGTTCGGCCACCGCCTGGTAGTAATGCACGAGATCGAGTTTCGTGTCGCCGCGCTTGGTGAAATACACCTTGTCGGGATTGCTGATGCTGACGGTCCGGCCGTCGGTCTCGATATCTACTGACGCGGTCACTTCGCCTCACTGAAGATCGCACTCAATTCCGCGGGCGGCGCCTCGTCGAGCTGAGCATAGGTACATGATTCCGGCGTGCGGTCGGAGCGGAAGCGGACCAGCCTGCCGCCGTGTCGCAGCCGTCCGGACTGCACGTGTTCGTAGCGGACCTCCGCGACCAGTTCGGTCCGCAGTGCCACCCACGAAAGGTCCTTGCCGCCGGTCCAGCGGCTCACCCCGCCCGGCATCTTGCCGTCGGCCTTGGCCTGCGCCGCGGCGTCGGCCCATTCCCGCCACGGATGGTTGTCCAGGGCGTTCTCGCGCAGCGGCTTCAGTTCCTCGACCAGTTCCTTGCGCCGGGCCGCGGTGAAGCTGCTCGCGACGCCGACGTGATGCAGGTTGCCTTCGTCGTCGAAGAGCCCGAGTAGCAGCGATCCGACACCCTCGCCGTCCTTGTGCCACCGGAATCCAGCGACGACGCAGTCGGCGGTGCGCTCGTGTTTGACCTTCAGCATCACCCGCTTGTCCTGCAGGTAGGCCAGATCGTTGGCCTTGACCATCACCCCGTCGAACCCCGCGCCCTCGAACCGGGTGAACCAGTCCTCGGCGACCTCGGGATCCTGGGTGATCGGCGTGAGGTGCACGCGCGCGAGTTCGGTGTCCAGGATGGTTTCCAGCAGCCGCCTGCGTTCGGCGAACGGTTCCTCGGTCAGATCCTTGTCGCCGAGGGCGAGTAGATCGAAGGCGACGAAGCTGGCGGGCGTCTCCACGGCCAGCTTGTTGACCCGGGAGGCGGCCGGATGCAGGCGGTTCTGCAAAGTGTCGAAGTCGAGGCCCTCGTCGGTGACCACGACGATCTCGCCGTCCACCACGCACCGATCCGGCAATGCCTTCTTCAGCAGCTCGGCGACCTCGGGAAAGTACCTGGTCAACGGACGATCGTTGCGGGACCCGAGCTCCACCTCGTCACCGTCACGGAAGACGATGCAGCGGAAGCCGTCCCACTTCGGCTCGTAACTCAGCCCCGCCTCGTGTGGCACACCGGGCGCGGTTTTGGCCAGCATCGGTTTGACGGGCGGCATCACCGGTAGGTCCACGCGATCCTCCTCGGATTCGGTTCTCACCGGTACCGACGGAGCGATGGGGCGGAATTCATCGGTACTTGCCGATGATCGTAAGCGCCGCATCCGACAAGATCATCGAACTTGCGGATGCGGCGCCACGAGGAACTCCTACACGTCCAGCCAGCCGTGTTGTTCGGCGAAGACGGTGAGCCGGTCGCGGATGGTGAGGATCTCGCCCGCGGTCAGTGCGGGGCTCGCGTCGAGGAGTAGCTCGGTGATCAGGCGTTTGTGTTCGGCGGCGTTGAGCTGGCCCGAGTTCGACCGGTGTTTGGTTTTGTGCGGCGCCGGCGGCGGGCTCGGCTGACCACCGACCACGCTCAGATTGACTGCCTTCGGCCCACGATCACCCTCTGTCATGTCGAATTCGAACACCCGCCCCTGCCGCAACTCGTCTTCATCCAGACCGATGTCGTTGACGTGCACGAATACGTCCGGCCCGCCGTCCTCCGGTCGAATGAACCCGAATCCCCGAGAGCTATCGAACGACACCAATTTCCCGATGGACACCAACACCTGCTCCTCGTCGCGCCGTCGCTACCCGGCCACCTTAGCCCGCGTTATCGTCGCTGTTGGACGAAAGCGCCTTTTGCAATGAATTGAAAACGGTGAGTCCCTGACCGACCATTCCGTTGACGAGTTCACTCACTCCATCCGGACCGTTGAGTACGGTCAGATTCGCGCCCGCCAGCCCGTTCGAGGCCTGCTTGACGATTTCCGGCAGTTGTTCGATCAACAACTGGTCCAACGCGATCCGGTTGTTCGACGCGGCGGCCGCGGCCTGGATCCTGGTGCGGTCGGCCTCTGCCTCGGCCAGGATGCGCACCCGTTCCGCTTCTGCCTGAGCGGGTTTCACCACTTCGGTCTGCAACTGCTGCTCGCGCAGCTCCGCTGTTTTGCGGGCCTGCTCGGCCTGCGCGGTCAGCACCTCTTGCAGCGCCATCGCCTCGGCGAGCGGACCTGCCTGTGCCGCTTCGGCATTCGCCTTGTCGATGTCGCGCTGATACTGCGCGCGCAGGATCGCGGTCTCGCGCGCGTACTCGGCCTGCCTACGCAGGGACTCCTGCTCGGCCTGCGCGGAGAGTTGCGCCGCTTGCGATTGCGCGATCTGCGCGTCGCGCTGGACGGTGGCATTGTGTGGCGCGGCGAGCGCCTGAATGTAGCCGAGATTGCCGTCATCGATCGACTGGATCTGGAACGAATCCACCCAGAGCCCGATATTGCCCATCTCCACTTTCGAGGCGACGAGCACTTCATCGGCCAGCTTCTGGCGTTCCCGGATGATCTCCTCGACCGTCATCGAGCCGACGATCGAGCGCAGATGACCGGAGAAGATACGACCGGTGAGGACCGACATCTCCCGTTCCTGCTCGGACAGGAAGCGTTGCGCGGCATTCACGATCGAGGTGGTGTCGTTGGCGACCTTGAACGCGATCACCGCGCGGACCTCGAGTTGGATCGCCTGCTTGGTGACGCAGCGCTCCTTGATCTCGGCCTCGAACATGGCCAGCGAAAGGTAGCTGACCTTGCGGAACAGCGGAATCACCCAGCTTCCGCGGCCGATCACCACCTTGAACGGCGCGTTGTCCTTGCTCTTGGCGCCGCTGATCAGCATCGCCTCGTCCGGGTCCGGTACGTGGTAACCCAGCACGGTTGTCTCCCTTACTCTTTCAGATGGTTTCCGCCGGATCGGCCGTCAGCGGTATCCAGGGCACCACATCGACGATGCGCCCCGGGTTGACATTGATGACCAGCACGGTTGTTCCCGCTGGAATCGCTTCGACGGCACGTGCGATGTACAGCTCCGTCCCCCCTCGAATTGCCACCAGGACCTCCCCGAGCAGCCCCGCACCTCGGATCGGCGATGTGAGCGTACCCGTCAAACCGACCACGGGGTCGCTCATCGCAACGATCTCCTCCCACTCGTATCCAGGCCCGCCACACTACGTCTCGCACAGCACGTTTCGATATACGAATGATGTCGGCGAATGTAACGCGATCGTTGTGACGACGGAATCCCCAGGTTGCGGGTGTGTGATCTCTTTCGATAGCACGCGGGTATGTTGCTTGCATGGGAGGACGACTCGCTTTGGTTGTCGGGTCCGAGTGTGTAGCGCTGGGGGAACTGGGGTTCACCGGCGAACTCGCGACGGGTTTGTATGGGAGTTTGACCGAGGCGGGAGGGTGGCGGTCCGCGACAGCGGACGACGGGCCGGTCTTGAATCCGACTGCGGCGCAGCTGGTGACGGCGGTGGACGCGGCGTTCGAGGAGGCCGGGCAGCGGCAGGCGACGCTACTGCTCGCGTTCATCGGGCACGGTGTCGCGACCAGTCCCGAGGACTTCTATCTCCTCGGGCATGATTCGCCCGCGGTACCCAACTCGCACAACGCCTTTCATCTCACCCAGGAGATCAGGGAGCGATTGAACCAGTCGGCCGTGGACGGTCTGGTGGTGCTGGTCGACGCCTGCGAGACCGGGCAGGGCGTGATCGGTGCGGCGCGCCGGTGGACCGATCTGCTCGCGCAGTCGGCAGGGCGGATGGAGATGCTGGTCGCGGCGGGGGAGGGACCCGCGTTTTCCGGGTGCTTCACCCGAACCATGCTGTCCACCTTCGACGGCGGGCTGCCGCTGCGCGGCGAGAACCTGCTGCCCGCGGACCTGGTCGATCCGATCGCGGGCGAATGCATTCAGCAACAGCCGCAATACCTTTCGTTCACCTCGGGCGCGGTGTCGGTGGCGCACGGTGCGGACCCCGGACTGTGGCTGGTACCCAACACCGCTCGGCATCGCGACGCCGTAAGTGGCCGCTCCGCAGCAGGTTTCGTCGATCAGCTGACCCGTGGTCTGCTGGTGACACCCGATGTCCGTGAGCATCTCGACACGATCGTGGACGCGGGCAGTAATCGGCTGCGCGTGGTGATCGGCCCGGCCGGTGCCGGCAAATCCACCCTACTTGCCATGCTGATCCGGCCCAGCCTGGTCGAAGGCCTTGCGGTGACGCCCGAATACATCACCGCGGCAGTGTTTCTCACCGCCGCCAGCTCGATCGAGGCGGTCGCGGCGGAGCTGGCGGCGCAGCTGAGCGCGCGGGTACCCGGTTTCGCGGAGGCGGCGCAGGCGGTGCACGCGCACCGGGCTCGAGACGAGTTCGACATCTTCGACCTGTCGGTGCGGCATCCGCTGGCGCGCTTGTCGACCGCGGGTCGCCGGGTGACGCTGGTGCTGGACGGATTGAACCAACCGCAGGAAGGTACGCGGCGGCTGCTGATCTCGGCCATCGCGGACCTGACCCGCCGCCACGACCTGCGGCACGTCCGGGTCATCGTCGGCATTCGGGACGGCACCGGCGTCGAGGACGACCCCGCGCTGGCCCACATGTACCGGATCGACGTGGGCGAACCCGCCGCCGACGACATCGCCACCGCCGTCGGATCCGCGCGCGGTAGCGGGGCGCCCGCGGACCCGTCGGATTGGGTGGACTGGATTCAGTCGCTGCTCACCGAAACACCGACGGACGTCGAGGGAACGCACGTCGTCTCGGGCGGCTGGCTGCTGGCCCGGATGCTGCTCGAGGTGGCGTCGAGCATCACCGACGGCGCGGTCGCCGCCGGTATCGGCCTCGATCGGATCGTCGCCCTGCGGGTCGACGCGGCGCTGCGCGGGATGTACCCCGAAACTGCCGGTGCGACAGGCGCTTTCCTCAGCATCATGGTCGCCGCCGGGGTCGGGCCGGTGCTGCCGATCGAACTCCTCGACGCGGCGTTGACGGCTCGCGGATTCGATCTGCACATCGCGCGAATCCGCGACATGACAGTGGCTTTGGGTTCGCTGGTCACCCGCAGCAGGCCCGGTACGCCGCGCGAGTCGCTCGGCGTGACGCACGGTGCGCTGCTGCCCGGACTACGCGTCGAGTGCCAGAAGCTCGACGTCGAACTCGAGGACGCGCACCGCGCCATCGTGACGGCCATCAAGCAGAGTCCCAGTGACCGTGCAGCTGACTATGCACGCGGCTCGGCCGTGCGCCACTGCCTCGCCTACCGGGATTCCGCCAGCGCCCTGCACTTCCTCGTACTACTGCAAACCACGAGATCCGCGGACAACCGCGATCTCTGGGCCGCCTGGGTACCCGCCTTCATCGAGACGCTCGGCCCCGACCACCCCGACACCCTCACCACGCGCAGCCGCGAGGCGTACCACCGCGCCGAAAGCGGCGACCTGGTCGGCGCCATCGCGGCCTTCGAGCTGCTGCTGGCCGACCGCCTCCGTGTGCTCGGCCCCGACTACCCGAAAACCCTTGGCACGCGCACGAATCTGGCGACCTACCGGGCCCGCTGCGGCGACTACATCGGTGCCCGAACCGATTACAAGCGCCTGTTCGCCGACCAGCGCCGCCTGCTCGGCCCGGACCACCCCGATACGCTCCGTACCCGAAACGACTTGGCGTCCAACCGCGCCGACCTGGGTGACCTCGTCGGTGCCATCGCCGATTTCGAACAACTGCGCATCGACCGCGCCCGAGTGCTCGGCGCCGACGACCCGCAGACCCTGCGCACCCGCAACAGCCTCGCCTACTGGCGCGGCGCGAACGGCGACTTCACCGGCGCCCGAACCGAATTCGAACAACTCCTCGCCGACTCCCTGCGCATCTTCGGCCCCGACCATCCGTCGACCCTGGCCGCCCGCAACAGCCTCGCCGCCTTTCGCGCCCGCAGCGGCGACCTCGTCGGCGCCGCAACCGAATTCACCCACCTCCTCACCGACCGCCTCCGCGTCCTCGGCCCCGACCACCCCGACACCCTCACCACCCGAAGCACTCTCGCCGACTACCACGCCGACACCGGCTACCTCCCCGACGCCATCGCCGAACTCGAACAACTTCTCGCCGACCGTCTCCGCGTGCTGGGCCCCGACCATCCCGACACCTTCGCCACCCGCAACGACCTGGCCACTCGCCAAGCCGAAAACGGCGACCTCCCCCGTGCCATAGCCGAACTAGAAGTCCTTCTGGTAGCCGAACTCCGCGCCCTCGGCCCCACCCACGCCGCCACCATCCGCACCCAAACCACCCTCGCCCACTGGCGCAGCCAGCTCGTGAAGTAGGTGCGCGTCCTGGTTCACCAGGGCACGACGCCCTCGTCGTTGAAGAAGCCGCCGCGCGGTCCGTCGTCGGGGAGGGTGGCGAGGCGGACAGCGATCGCGGCGCCTTGGTCGGGTGTCCGGGGTGAGTTGAAGCCGGTGAAGTCGGTGGCGACGTAGCCGGGGCAGCAGGCGTTCACGATGACGTTCGTGTCGGCGAGTTGGCGGGCGTACTGGGTCATGATGCTGTTGAGCATCGACTTCGACGGTGCGTAGGCGGCCAGGATTGGGCCGGGTTGCAGGGCCAGCGAGCCCATGCTGCTCGATATGTTGACGATGCGCGGCGAATTCGCGCGGCGCAGCAGTGGGAGCATCGCGTTGGTCACCCGGATGACCCCGAACACGTTGGTGTCGAGGACGGTACGGACGATGTCCAGGTCGAGGGTCGTCGGATCCTGTGCGCCACCGTCGGTTCGGCCGGCGATGCCCGTGTTGTTGACGAGGACGTCGAGCCTTCCTGCCGTCTGCTCGATGGTCGCTGCGGCGGCGGTGACGCTGTCGTCGGAGGTGACGTCGAGGGCGACCCCGAACGCGTCGACGCCCGCGGCACGCAGACGTTCGACTGCTTCCTTGCCCCTGACGTCGTCGCGAGCACCCACCGCGACCGTGTAACCGATCGCCCCGAGACCCTGTGCGATGGCGAAGCCGATTCCCTTGTTCGCGCCGGTGACCAGCGCGGTCTTTGTGTCGATCACGTTGTCATGCTGCGCGATTCGCGCGGTCGCTGTCCAAGACGGATCGAGTACGTTGTGATACCTGCCGGGTATCAGGGGGTAGGCTTCGTGCGTGCACGATCTGGAGACCCGCGAGCTTCGCTACTTCGTTGCCGTCGCCGAGGAGTTGCACTTCGGCCGCGCCGCCGTTCGGCTCGGGATCGCGCAACCGCCACTCTCCCGTGCGATCAGCCAGCTGGAGCGGCGCCTCGGCGTCCAGCTCTTCGAACGGGACCGTCGCGGCGTCGAGCTCACCGAGGCGGGCACGGTGCTACTTCGCGAGGCCGGAGCGGCCCTCGATGCGGTCGCGGCCGCCGCGCGTCGGACGCGACGTGCCGGGGATCCGAAGCGGCCGCTGGTGCTCGTAACGAAGGCCGGGGCGGCGCACGATCTGCTGCAACAGCTTCTCGACGCGTTTGCGAGCGAACCCGATGTGGCGCCGATCGAAATCCTGCTGTGCGAGGTCGGCGAGCAGGCGCGGATGCTGCGCGACGGGCAAGCCGACGTGGCTCTCATGCATCGCCCGTTCGACGACCTCGCCGGGTTCGACACCGAGGATCTCCGCGTCGAAGGCCAGGTCGCGATCCTTCCCGCGGTGCATCCGCTCGCGGCACGCGATCAACTCACGCTGGCGGATGTCGTTGATGTGCCGGGCCTGCCGATCGCGCGCTGGCCGCGGCTCGACGGGTCCTACCCGGACGGGCCCGGTCCAGAGGCGCGCACGCAGTCGCAGCTCGCTCAGCTGGTGGCGCTCGGCAGAGCGCTGCTCGTCATCCCTGCCTCCAGCCGTGCCTGGCAGTGGCCCGATCACGTCGCGGTGCCCGTTGTCGACGCGCCGGACGTCACCACCGTGATCGCATGGCCGCCGAGCACGCACTCCCCGACGGTTGCGGCACTGGTCCGCTCAGCATCCGCTGCGCTGCAAACTCCGTCGCGCGTCAGCACGCGCTAGCGCAGGTCGCGGGCGAGCCGGGTCGCACCGACGGTCATGTAGCTGCCGGTGAGGGTCACCATGGCGAGTGCGGTCGGGCGTGGCAGGTCACCGCGAACAACATGCGCGGCACCGTGGGCGGTGTCGATGATGTCGACCATCAACCCCACGCGCTGCCATCGGGGGCGCTCTTCGGCGGGTGCCGTCAGGTATCCCACGCCCAGCGCGATCGCTCGCGCACCGAAAATCCTTGTCATATAGGTCAGTTCGGGCGTCGGGTGGATGCCGAATGCCACGGTCAGGGTGCGTGGCAGCGCAATGGCTGCGGCACCCAACGCGATTCGGCCGACGGCTAGCCCGCGCAGTGCGCCGGCTAGTGGGGAAGGTGGCGCGATATTCGTTGCCATGGGTACGAGAATTCCCGAAAGACGCTGCGGGGTCGATTACCTCGGAGGTAATCGACCCCGAGACACTGCGGCTACGTCGTCCACTTCCCGCGCACGCCCGCGAAGACCTGTGCCGCCGGATCGGCCGTGATCTTGTCGGAATCCGTGTCGTAGTCGTACAACTCGGCGTACCGACCCCAGTCGATGGCGATATCCAGTTGCCGCCGAGCATCTTCCGGCCCGAAGCCCCGGCGCAACAGATCGAGGAAGAACCCGGCGCGCAAGCTGCCGTCGGAACTGCCGGTGAGGCCCTTGCAGATGGTCCGCACCAAAGGTGCGCGATGCCGGGCCTGCTCGGCGAAGATCCGCTTGCTCTCCTGGATGTCGGCGGTGGTGAAGCGGGTGCCGATGTCGGTGAGCAGCACGTCGCCGTCCTCGACGGTGATGAAGCCGAGCATCTCGGCGGCGTCGACGAGCGGGAGCAGGTCGTCGATCTCGAAGTTGAGCTCGTCGGCGATGTCGGGGAGATCGGCACGGCCATCGGTGGCGTAGACGAGCTCGACCAGACCGGCCAGCCCGCCGACCGAGGCATCGGGCAGCGGCTGGGCCGTCGGCGTGGCCTTATCCGGTTCGGCGACAACGGGTTCGATGTCGCGTCCGGTGAGCAGGCCGTAGATCTCGTCGACCATCGCCTCGAACCACGGTGCGCGTCGGTCTCGCGGACGTGGTTGCGGCACCTGGATTTCCGCGATTATGCGCCCAGGGTTGGAACCGAGGACGAGCACCCGATCGGCCAGTTGCACGGCCTCCTCGATGTTGTGGGTGACGACGCAGATCGCCTTGGTGGGGAAACCGTCGGTGGCCCACAGGTTCACCAACTCGGTGCGCAGATTCTCCGCGGTGAGCACGTCGAGTGCGGAGAACGGCTCGTCCATCAGCAGCAGGTCCGGTTCGAGCACGAGCGCGCGGGCGAAGCCGACCCGCTGACGCATGCCGCCGGAAAGCTCCTTGGGGTAGGCGGATTCGAAGCCGTCCAGGCCGATCATGTCGATGGCTGCTAGGGCCCGCTGCTGCCGCTCGGCAGGCGGGACGTTGCGGGCGGCGAGCCCGAGCTCGACATTGTCCTGCACGGTCAGCCATGGCATCAGCGCGAACGACTGGAACACCAGCGCCGCACCGGGATTGCTGCCGTTGAGCGGGGTGCCACGGTAGGTCACCTCGCCGTCGGACGGCGCGATGAGTCCGGCGATGATGCGCAGCAGCGTGGACTTGCCGGAGCCGGAACGGCCGAGCAGCGCGACGATCTCGCCGCTGCGCAGCTGCAGATCGATGCCGTCGAGCACCCGCAACTCGTCACCGGCGGCGCCGATGAATCGCTTGCCGACCCCCGAGATGTCCAGCAGCACATCGCGGTTCGCTTCGGTGGTGGTCACGGTCATGATCGGTCTCCCGTCGAACGGATGGAGAAGGAGCGGGCGTTCACAGCGAGTACCGCCGTTCGGTCAGTGCGTAGAGCCGCCGCCAGAACAGCCGGTTGATGCCGACCACGTAGATGCTCATGACCAGCACGCCGATCAGAATCCGTGGTGAGTCACCGACTTTGGTCGCCTCGTGGATGTAGGAGCCGAGTCCCGCCGCCACCAGCGTGGTCGACCCGTAGTCGACCACCTCCGAGACGATGGACGCGTTCCACGCGCCACCGGCCGCGGTGATCCCGCCCGTCACATAGCTGGGGAAGATGGCGGGCAGGATCAGCCTGCGCCACCACAGCTTTCGCGGCAGTTGCAGGTTGGCGGCGGCCTCGCGCAGATCGGTGGGCACCGCGCTGGCACCGGCGATGACGTTGAACAGGATGTACCACTGCGCGCCGAGCGCCATCAGGATGGTGCCCGCCCAGTTCAGGCTGGCCCCGCTCCACACGAGTACGGCGGTGATGAACGGGAACAGGAAGTTGGCCGGGAAACTGGCCAGCACCTGCACCACCGGCTGCGCGAGCCGAGACACCTTGGGGTTCAACCCGATCCACACACCGATGGGCACCCACACGATGGTCGCGAACACCAGCAGCACGACTACTCGAAGCAGGGTCAGGAAGCCGAGCCCGAACGCGTGCCCGACTTCGGCGAAGCCCGCGGTGGATTCGATGTAGTCGGCCACCCGATACCCGCCGTAGGCGACCGCCGCCGCGACCACCGCGGCGAAGACGAGATCACCGGCGCGGCGCCGAACCGGCGAGGCGTGCAGCGGGTACTCGGCGAGCCCGAACACGCTCATCAGCCGATCCAGCGGCGACACCAACGGGCCGAACACCTTGCCGAGCAACAGCGGAATATGCGAGCGCCGCAACAGATTCAGCATCACACTGCGCGGTGCGTCGGCCGCCCCGGTGTCCTCAACCCGGAAGCGTTCCGCCCACGCGGTGAGCGGCCGCCAGAACAGGAAGTTCACCCCGACCACCATCACGACCATCACGCCGATCGCGATGAACACCTTGCCGAGATCGCCGTCCCCGGTGGCCGTCGCGACGTAGGACCCGATGCCGGGCAACGCGTACTCGTGGTTGTTCACGCTGATCGCCTCGGACGCGACCAGGAAGAACCAGCCGCCGCCGAAGCTCATCATCCCGTTCCAGACCAGCGGGATCATGCCGCTCGGCACGTCGACGCGCCAAAACCGTTGCCAGCGTGACAGTCTCAGGTTGCGCGCGGCCTCGTCCAGCTCGCGGGGCTGCGCGGCCAGGCTGTGATAGAACGCGAACGCCATGTTCCACGCCTGCGAGGTGAAAATCGCGAAGATGGAAGCACTTTCGAGGCCGAGCTGGGAGCCGGGGAACAGCGCGATGAACCCGGCGACGGTGATCGACAGGAACCCGAGGATCGGCACCGACTGCAGAATGTCGAGCAGCGGCAGCAGCACCGTGCGGGCCCGCCGCAGCCGGGCCGCCGCCGTCGCGTAGACGAAGGTGAACAGGATCGACAGCCCGAGCGCGGCGAACATCCGCAGCAGCGAGCGCGCCGCGTAGTAGGGCAGCTGCGCGGGATCGGTGGACACGGTGGCGGGCGCGTCGGCCTGGTCGAACGGCACATTCGCGCTCGCCGACACCCGTACGACCAGCCAGATCAGCACCGCCGCGCCGACGAACACGACGACATCGGCGAACCGATTGCGCGGCCGGTCGGTCGCACTGCCGGCCGGGTAGGAACGAAGCAGAGTCATGCCTGCACCTCGCTGGCGCTCGGCTCCGGCCTGACTGGCGTCGCTGTGTCTTCGATTCGCTCGCTGCGCTCGCTCATGCTTGCGGGCCCTTCACATCCGAGGTGGCGATGTGCCAACCGACGCTGGTCACCGACGGCTCCAGGCTGAGCCTGCTCACCGCCGACTCCATCTGGCGATCGTCGCGCTGGTCGCCGAACAGTTCGGCGCGCACCTCGACCCGGCCCGGTGTGCCGGTGTTCGCGCTGGAGATCGAGATCAGCTGGAAGTCGGTGCGGGTCAACGCCTGTACGAGCAGCGCGCGCACGTGTGCTTCGTTGTCGTCGTTGGTGACGGCGGCGAAGGTGTACGACGCGGGCTGTTCGTGACCGGCTTCTGGCTGCTTGTCCACCGCGCGTCCCGCGGCGCGCAGCGCGACATTGACGCCGACCACCGCGACGGTCCCCGCGGCCGCCGTGCTGTACATGCCCGCACCGGCCAGCGCGCCGACCGCCGCCGCGCACCACAGCGTGGCCGCCGTGTTGAGCCCGCGCACGTTGAGCCCGTCGCGGATGATGACGCCCGCACCGAGGAAGCCGATTCCGGAGACGATCTGCGCGGCGACGCGGGTCGGGTCGGCGTCGCCGCCGGAGAAGCCGTTTGCCGACAACAGCACGAACAGTGTTGAGCCCGCCGCGACGAGCGCGTTGGTGCGCAGGCCCGCCATCCGGGCCCGGTACTGCCGCTCGAAGCCGATGGCCGCGCCGAAGCCGACCCCGGCGAGCAGCCGGAGGATCATTTCCACTGTTGTCATGACCGCACTCCCTGAACTTGTCAGCGCACCGTCGAAAACAGCAGGTTACGGGGCTTTTCCCGAAATGAAATCAGCTGTTGAGGTGTCGCCGGGTGAATACTTGGCAAACTGGGGATACGGACTATTACCGCCGGGCATCCGGCTCACCTCCTTCGTCCATCAGCGCACGGCAAATGCCGCACGTCATTGACTTGATCGTTGCAGAGCGCAGCAGAGGAACCCGGCGCTGGGTCATCCTTCTTGGAAGAAAGCGCCGGTGAGCCGCCTTCCTCGTAAGACCTTTGGCACTTCACGGCGTAAACCCGGGGTAGCCGGGAGCCAATCGGGATCACCCCTTAAGCCGGGGAGATCTGTCCTGACCCGGGGCGTCTCTCGACGTTCGGGGTCGCTGGCCTGTTTCCGTGAAGGAGCCTCAGCGAACGATCGGCACCTTGCGCTGGTCAGTAAACACCCGAATGGAAACATTGGCAACTCAGCTGTGATCGCGGTCGCACTGCGGGCCGAATTCCGTTGCGGCCGAGCCGAGAACGACGCGGGTCAGGACCGGTACAGCGAGCGGTACGCGGTGATCACCGCGACGCAATGGTCGATGATCTCGTCGCGGGTGGCGCGCAGTGAACCATTGAGCCAGGCGGAGAACATGCCCGCGTTGCCGCTGGCCATGGTCACCGCGGCCAGCCTGCGCTTGACCGGGTCGTCGATATGCGAGAACAGATGGTCCTGCATGAGCCGGGTGAACACCGGCATCACCGAGATGGTGGTCTGGCCCAGGCCGGTGCTGGAGTACGGCTCGACCAGGAACAGCCGGGACTTGCGCGGGTCGGCGAGCACCTTGTCGACCAGGATCCGGGCCAGTTCCCGGTCGCGGGTCGGTTCGTCGGTCGCCGCGAACGCGGTCATCGGCTGCAGGAATTCCTCGGCCACCTGCCGGTAGAGCACGTCGAGCAGCTCGTCGCGGCTGGTGAAGCTCTCGTAGAAGTACCGGTCGGTGAGGTTGGCCCGGCGGCAGACCGCGCGCATGGTCACCCCGGCGGCACCCGCCTCGCCGATCAGATCCAGCGCGGCCTCGAGTAGCGCGGTGCGGCGCGCCTCTCTGCGTTCGGTGAGGGTCGTGCCGCCCCAGATCCGCGGGCCCGCGTCGTCGTCTGATTCCTGGCCTGATTGCACCGCACCAGACTAGTGCCTGGTCGGCGGCCGGCTCGTCGGCGCGCACCAGATGACCGGCGCCGACGAGCGAAGTAGGACGCACGCCCCTGAGATCGGGGTCTTGCTGATTCGGATTCGGGACGTCCATCCCGCGGCCATGATCGGTTCATTCGAGCTGATTAGCGTGCGCCCGAACAGTCGCCAGCACAGCGGAGGGCAGTAACGAGTGGACGGCTCCGCTGCGGGGATATCGACGGGGGAGTACGTCAGCGGTGGGACGGTCGCGGTACCGAACCGCCGTGCGGCACAATCATTCCGGACACCTGCGCGCCAGACGATACTTGCTCGCGGGCCCCGTCCCGCGTGGCTACCGCTGGCCCCCGCGCAGGAGCGGATGTGGCACGCGACCCGGGCAGGCACCTCGAGCGACTGGAATGTGGCACGCGCCGTACGCATTTCGGGCCACGCGGTAGATCTGCCCGCGCTGGCCGCGGCGATCCGTGATGTCGTCGACCGGCACGAGCCGCTGCGCACCCGTTATCCGGCAACCACTTCGGGGCCCGCCCAGGTGGTCGTTCCGATGGTCGGTGCCGCGATCGTGCCAGATATCATCATGCCGACCGAGAGCGAATTACCATGCCGCATCGCGGAATTCGCGGCCATTCCCTTCGATCTGACCACCGATCTACCCTTCCGTGCCCGCCTGTGTGTGCTCGGTCCGCGGGATGTGGTGCTGATCCTGGTCGTGCACCACATCTCGATGGACGGCCGATCCGTCGCACCGCTGAAGCGTGACCTGGCCACCGCGTATCTCGCCAGGCAGGCGGGCCGGGCGCCGGAATGGTCGCCGTTGCCGGTCGACTATGCCGACTACACGCTGTGGAAGCACGCTCAGCTGGGCGACTACAGCGACGAGTGGAGCCGGGCGACGCAGCAGTTGCGCTACTGGGCGAACGCGCTCGCCGGGCGGCCCGCGGTCCTCGAATTCGATTGCGCGCGAACGCATCCAGCGACGGCACCCCGCGACACCACCGGCGCCACGGTACCCGTTGTGTTCGACGCCGCCGTGCACCGCGCGCTGCTACGCCGGGCGCAGCAGTCGCGGGCGAGTCTGCTGATGGTGCTGCAGGCGGTGTTCGCGGTCGTCGTCGGCGCACTCGCGGGCAGCACCGATATCACGCTCGCGACCGCCGTGTCGGGTCGCGAGCATCGCCTACTCGACGATCTGGTCGGCAATTTCGCCGACGACGTGCTCATGCGGATCCGCCTCGACCGGGCCGCCGACGTGGACGAACTGCTCGAGCAGGTGCGCCGGGTCGCCCTGGCCGCCTTCGCGCATCCGGACACACCGAACCCACGGTTGCAGCGCTGCCTGCTGCAGGACGCGAGCTGCCCGCTGTTCCAGGCGACACTGATCCTGCAGCGCGGCACCGCGCCCGAGCCCGCCTGTGCGAGCCCGGTGGCGATCACCGAGCTCCCCACCGGGGCGACCCGGGCGAAGCACGACCTCGAAATCGGTCTCATCGAGCGCTACGACCGGCTCGGGGCACCCGCGGGTGTGGACGGCGTATTCATTTATCCGACTGCGCTGTTCGACCCGGCGACGGCGGTAGAGATCGTGGCTCTCTTCACCGCGACAGCCGGAATCATGGCCGACGGTTATCGCGGGCCGCTGGACTCGCTGGCGAACGCATCGCTCAGGGCAATACGAGACAGACCGGGCCGAGGTTGACGCCGTTGCCGACGGTGGCCGTGGTCGAGACGAACGCGCTCGAGTTGTGCACCGCGTAGACGGTGTGGTTACCGGGGAGCAGCGGCGTCCACTTCGCCGTTACGGTGCCGGAGGCCGGGACGGTGATCCAGCCCGCGGGGTCGAAGGTGCCGGTGGGGTCGAAGAAGCCGACGACATCGCCGGGCGCGGCGGTGGCGGTGGCGATGTAGCTGCAGTTCGTGCCGAACGACGTGGAGCTGCCGAAACTCAGCCCCGGCGCCACCCCGACGGCGGTGACGGCGGCCGCTGCGGTGGGTGCGGTGAGTACCAGGGCCGCGGTGACGGCACCGAACGAGGTCAGTGCGGCGGCGACGGATTTCTTCGACCGGTCCATGATGAATCATCTCTCTCGGGCGTTGACGTGGTGACAGCGCTGGGTTCCGCGCTTGCTGGGTAGTCTCCGCGCGACGCGAAAGTGACACGCGCGGAATGGCGGATGGCCCGCGCGCGTCACCCGCCACTTTCCAGCGGCAGGCCCGCATCCCGCCAGGCAACGATGCCGCCGGCCAGGCTGCTCGCGTCGTACCCCGCCTGCTTGGCCCGGGTGGCGAAGCGCAGCGACAGCTCGCCCACCGGGCAGACGAACACCACCGGTCGCGAGCGCGGGAACGGGATGCCCTGGACGAACATGTCATCGAGCTGATCGTCGCGAATGTTCAACGCGCCCGGCACATGTCCGATCCGGTAGGCCATCGAACCGCGGGTGTCCACGATTGTCGGCTTGCCGGTGTGTTCCAACTCGGCCAGCTCTTCGGGTGAAAGAGTCGGTGTGCCAGCCTGTTCCGCAGGGGTCGGCAGCGGTCGGCGGTCGGCGCGATCGAACAGTTCCGGCCTGCGCTTCTTGATGTAGGACAGATACGGTTCCAGCCGGTCGCAGACGATGAACACAGCGACGATCGGCCCATCCGTTGGCTCCGAAACAGTCGATGCGGCAAGCGTTTCCAGCGCCGCCGCGTAGCTGGCACCGCTGGTCGGCCCGGCCAGGATGCCGTAGCCGGTGGCGAGCCGCAGGGTGGCGTCCACCGCGTTCCCGGCCTCGACGGTCACGATGTCGTCATAGAAGTCGGCTTGGAACAGGCCGACATCCCACATCTCGCTCTCCGAGCGGATCCCGGGAATGAAGTCGGCACGGTCGGAAACCACGGCGACGGTGCGCAATTCGGGATTGTGCTTGCGCAGGTAGGTGGCGGTGCCCCTGGTCGAACCGGTCGTCCCGAGTCCGCCGATCAGGTAGTCGACCCGGTTGATGCCGTCGGCGGCCAGGTCTTCGTGGATCTCCCGGCCGGTACCGTGATGATGCGCCTCGATGTTCTTCTCGTTGGTGTACTGCGACGGGTGGAAGTAGGCGCTCGGCTGCTGCGCCATCGTCGCCTCGATCACCGAGTACACGTCGTTCGGTGTGGTCGGATCGGGGCACTCGGACAGGCCAGGCAGCTCGACGATCTCGGTGCCCAACAGCTGCAACAGATCTCGCACCTCGGTGACCTTGATCCGGTTGGTCACCGCGCGCAGCCCGACGCCGTGCATGGCGCCGAGAATCCGCAACGCCTTGGCGGTATTGCCGCTCGACGCCTCGATGAACGTCTGCCCGTTGGTCGCGATGCCGTCGAGCTCGTCGCGGATCATGCCCCACGCCACCCGGTCCTTGACCGAGCCGAAGGGGTTGTAGGACTCCAGTTTCGCGTACAGCTCCACATTGGGCAGGCCGTGGACCGCCGGGTCGAGCCGCAGCAGGGGAGTGTTGCCGATGAGTTCGGTGATGTGGTCGTAGCTCATCAGGGCGCCTCGGTAGGGATGCGCGACACCGGCGAATGCCGAAATGTCTTGTGGTGCGGCGCGATCGGTAGGTCCGGATCGTAATCGGAGTCGTGGCACACCTGGAAGTCGCCGCCGCGATGCGCGACCGCCAGTTTGATCAGTGGTGGCCGCATCGACGCCGTCGCCGCCGACAGATCCATGTGGTATGCGGCGGTATTCGGGAACACCACAAGATCGCCGGGGCGCGGTCGCGCCGCCAGCCACACCTTGTGGTTGGTGATCAGATCACGCTCCAGACAGAGTCGCCCCGCGAAATACACACCGACAGGCTGTGTTTCGATAGTCGGACCGCCGTCTCTCGGCAGGATGATCGGATCGACCATCACCTCCTGATCGGCCGGTGTCACCGAGTCGCGGCTGAGATCCACATTGACCAGCACGCTGCCATCGGCGATCTCCTTGACGAACTCGACCATCGCCACCGTCATCCCCGCATGATCGACCAACGCCTTGCCCGGCTCCAGCCACACGTCCAGCAAATTGTCCGCCGCCACTTCGGCAACGGTGCGTCCGCCGTGCCGTTCCAGCGGCGCGGTGAACAGATCCTCGAGCATCCTGGTCGCCGGAATCGTGTTGGCGTACTTATGGAACACCGGAATCCCGTGCACCGCGCCACCGGCGACGTGATAGCCGAACGTGTTGCTGCCCCAGCTCATCGGCTCGCCGCGGCCGAGCAGCGATTCGCGCAGCGCGTGCACGTATTCGTCGAACCGATCGGCGTCGGCGGTGAAGACCTGGCGGTACCCGCCGCCGATATTCAGCACCGACGGCGTCAGCCCGTAGCCATAGGCTCGCTCGACCAGCGCCAAGCACGCGTCGATCGCCCGGATCCGCTCGTTCGTGTCACCGGAGTCGAGGTGAAACGCGAACCCGAGGAACGTCATTCGATCTCGGTGCGCGGACAGCAGTTCGAACGCGCGCTCGATGTGCCCGAGCGGCACCCCGAACCGGCTCACCTGCCCATCCTCGAACCCGGAAACCCGCAGCAGCACCGGCACTCCCGTCCGGTCGCTCGCCAACTCGGGGATGCGCGCCAACTCCCACAGATTGTCCACATTGATCGTTAGGCCGCGGTCGATCAGATCACGCAGGAACACCTCACCTTTCGGCCCGGTCACCTCTGTGCGCTCCGGTCCGAACCCGGCGGCGACCGCGCTGGTCACCTCCTGCGGCGAGGCGGCATCGATGGCGATTCCGGCCCGCGCGGCCGTTCGCACGAACGCCAACGATTGATTCGCCTTGTGCGCGTAGCAGATTCGGTACCGCGCCAGCAGCCGATCGAGCACCGTGCGGAACTGCGCCAGGTTCTCCGCGTACACCTGCGGAAACACCAGGTGCACCGGCGAACCGAACCGGTCCAGTGTGTCTGCCACCGCGCCGGGGGTATCGAGGAATGCGCGCACCAGCGGATCGATCTTCGCGGGCAGCGCCGGGGTCGGTGCGGTCATACCGCGGTTTCCGACGGCGCGGCGGCCACGGCGCCCTCCGCCGCGATCTCGGGCCGCTCGGCGACCGGGTTGTAGCCGCCGTCCCGAATCGCCTCGAACGCCCTGGCCCGATTCCGCGGACTGCGGAACTCCGCGACCACCCGCTTGCTGATCAGATCGATCTCGACCACCCGGATGTCCATCGACTCCAGCACCCCGCCGATCGTCCGGACACAGTGCTTACAGGTCATATCCGGCACATAGAACACCTGATCCTCGGCGGTGGCCGCCCGATCGGCGGTGTCCCCGGCCAGGTCGGCGCTCACCTCGACGAGCTCGCACCGCCCGGCCACCTGGGCGAACACCGCGACGAACTGATCGACCACCACCGGCAGAATGCTGTAGTGCCCGCCGCCGAGGTGGTGTGGCATCGCGGCCAGACAGGCGGGCCTGGTCCCCGCGGGCAGCAGCGCGTACTGGCGCGAGATGACGTCGAGGTCGTCGTGATACTTGGCGAGCGCCTCCGGAACGCTGAGCCCCTCGACATGGGTGGCCCGGCGCATCACCGTGTGCGCGTCGGCGATGGTGGCGTCCTTCATCGCCCGCAGCATCGCCACCGTCTCGGCGGAGTAGCGCACGGTGCCGTCGGGCTGCACGATCAGGGTCACCGGAATCATGCCGCGCCGGTAGGTCGACGCCTGTAGCTCCCAATACCAGCGGGTGGCTACGGCCGCGAAGAGGCCGGATTCGTGCATGCCCATGGCGAATTCGGCGGCGCTGCGATACGGCGTCTGCCGGGCCAGCAGCGCGTGCTGCGCCAGCGCCCGCCCCGCCGCCTCGATGCCGACCCGGAAGATGTCCATCGGCTCGTGGTCGGTGGTCGTGCCGTCCAGCATCGCGTGGGCGCGCGGACCGAGCGCGGAAATGCGTTCGGCGAACGCGGTATTCGCGCCGAGCGCGTGCCACAGCGCTAATACGGTCTCGCGCATGGCGATCGGCACCAGCGGGCCGAGGCCGTCGGCGCGATAGTGGCCGGTGTTGGGGATGCCGTCGCTGTCGGTCCAGGTGATCCGGTGGGTGGCGCTGGTGACTTGATACGACCGGCACGGCCGCATGAACCGCTCCAGATACAGCCGCTGGGAGTAGGTGAGGTGACTGTTCGGCTCGGTATGCAGTGCGGTGCAGGTGAATTCGAACCTGCGCCGGTCGGGGACGGGCACCGGCGCCCCGAACAGACCCGGCTCCGCCAGCCCGGCGAGCACCCGGGACGCGGCCCGCCGGTCGTAGCGCGGAGTGTCCATGGTCATCTGACCTCCTCGGCAATCGTCTTGACGCACTGGGTGAATCGGTCGATCTCGTCGGCGGTGTTGTAGATGTGCGTGCTGACCCGCACCGAGTCGTCGGCATCCGCCAGCCGTTGATCGAACGCGCTGTCCTGCACGGCGACCGTGCAGTGCAGGCCGGTGCGGACCAGGAAACCCAGTTCGCTCAACACGAATCCGAGGTCGGTCGCCGAGATCCCGTCGAGCCGGAAGGAGACGATGCCGTATCCGGCCACACTCGGCGAATGCGCTGGCCCGGGCAGGAATTCGAGACCGTCGATGGGCCGCAGGTCGTCGATGAGCCGCGCCGTCAGCTCGCGATTGTGCGCCGCGATGGCGCCGATATCGAACGACTCCAACACCTCCAGCGCGCTGCCGAGCGCGAGAATGCCGGGGATATTGTGGGTGCCGCCCTCCAGTAGGGCGGGCATCGCCGCCGGCACCAGCCCAGCCTCGCTCACCAGCACCCCCGAGTTACCGCCGGGCAGGAACGGCACCAGACTATCGTGTACTCGCCTGTGGCAGTACAGGATTCCGGTTCCTGGTGCGCCGAACATCTTGTGCGCGGCGAAGATCGCGAAATCCGCGCCGAGCTCGGTGACGTCCACCGGCACGTGCCCACCGCTCTGACTGCAGTCGAAGCACAGCAGAATCGCGGGGTCCAGCAGGCCGCGCAGTGGCCCGAGCGTGGTCAGGCCGCCGTACACGTGGTGCAGGTGGCTGGTGGTGATCAGCCGGGTGCGCGGGGTGACCTTGGCGAGGATGTCGGCGGTGTCCGCCTCGCCGCCGCCGGTCACCCGGTAGGGGACCAGCTCGATCCGGCGGCCGAAGCGGGCGAGCAGGCCGCGCAGGTG
This sequence comes from Nocardia sp. CA-128927, assembly GCF_050955855.1. Taxonomy (NCBI): domain Bacteria; kingdom Bacillati; phylum Actinomycetota; class Actinomycetes; order Mycobacteriales; family Nocardiaceae; genus Nocardia; species Nocardia sp. CA-128927. The sequence goes on from NZ_CP192087.1 coordinate 5,187,167, forward strand.
ATACCAGGGATGCACATTCGAAGCGTGATCGGCTGGGCTGTAAAGGATTTCGTCGCCGTCCTCCAGTACCGCCAACCCCCAGGCCAGCGTGACGGCGTTGAGCGCCGCGGTCGCGCCGCCGGTGAAGACCACCTCGTCGGGATGCTCCGCGCCGATGAAGGCCGCGGTCCGATCGCGGATCCTGCTCAATCGGGTGGTGAGGCTGGTCGCCCACGGGTAGGTGCCGCGCCCGGCATTGGCGGTTCGTGAGCTGTGATAACGATGAATGGTCTCGATGACCGGCAGCGGCTTCTGCGTGGTGGCGGCGCTGTCGAGGTAGATTTCGGTGGAATCGGCCAGTGCCGGAAAGAGCTTCCGAATGTCGGCCGGAGCCTGCGTCGATGCTGTCGATAATCGAGCGGCCGGTGGCCGCGCGAAATGCGACCTCGAGGCATGGGATCGCAACGTGACGCTCCCTCCGCAAAACCCGTTCACAAGGTGCGTTGGACGCCACCCACGATACGCACTTTTGGTAGGGTCTTCGAAGGTTATCGAGGGCAACGGCTTTCACACGTTAGGGTGGATTCCATGGCTTTGACCTTGAAAGAGCGTCAAGAGTTCCTCGCGCAGCCGCATATCGCGGCGTTGTCCGTGGCCGGTGGTCCCGGCCGGGGCCCGCTGTCTGTGCCGATCTGGTACCAATACGAGCCCGGCGCCGAGCCGTGGCTGCTGACCGGCGCCGAGTCGCGGAAACTGCAGTTGATCAAGGAGTCCGGCCGGTTCACCTTGATGGTGCAGCGATCGGAGCCGACCACTCGGTATGTTGCGGTGGAGGGCTCCGTTTCCAAGATCGTGCCGATCACCGACGAACTGCACCTGGAAATGGTGCGCCGCTACCTGAGCGGCGACGCCGTCGACAAGTACCTCGAGCAGGCGGCCGGATTCGGCGATCAGGTCGCGGTCTATCTGCGACCCGAGCACTGGCTGTCCGCGGACCTCGGGAGCGTCTGAGGCCGCGGCAGGTTCAGTACTTACCCTGTAGGTACTCGACCAGGTGCTGCTTCTCGGTGGCCAGCTCGGAGATCGCGCTCTTCACCACATCGCCGATGCTGACGATGCCGATCAACCTGCCCTGATCGACGACGGGCAGGTGTCGAATCCGATGCTCGGTCATGGTGTTTCGCAGCCCGTCGACTCGGTCGTCGGGCGCACAGGTGCGCACATCGGTGGTCATGATCTCCGACACCGGGGTATCGAGCAGCTCCGCGCCGCGCGCATGCAGGTTGCGCACCACGTCGCGTTCGGAGATGATCCCGACGATCCCTTCGCCGTCACGTGACACCACTACGGCGCCGATATTGTGTTCGGCCAGCGTGGCCAGCAGGCTTCGAACTGTCGTGTCGGGTGCGACTGTGGCCACGTCGCTACCTTTTCTGCGCAAGATCTCGGCTATTCGCATACTTTCACCATCCAGACGTCCGCGGCAGTTTCAGGATCCCAAGTTCGTGCCCTGGTGGCTAGTGCCCTGTCACAGGCGACGGGTGACGCTGTTGTCCAGATCGCGGGCGAGCAGGGCGATGGCCGCCTGCGAAATCCCGGCCGAGGTGGCCAGATCGATGGTGGTGAGCTGTGCGATGCGGCGCAGTCGATAGTCGACGGTGTTCGGGTGTACGTACAGCTGACGTGCGGTGAGCTGGCGATTCATGTCATTGCCGAGGTAGGCGCGCATAGTTTCGAACAGTTCGGCGTGCGCCTCGAGCGGGTCCAGGATCGTGGCGATGCGCCGGGTCGCCGGGCCGCCGCGGGTCAGTTGGTATTCCACCGCCAGGTCGGCCATTTGATATAGGCCAGGGGGCTTGCCACCCACCCGCACCAGATTGAGCAGTTCGTGCGCCTGGTCGGCGGATTCGGGGACCTCGTCGGTGCCGCTCGCGACGACCGTCGCGGTGAGCGGCACCTCGGCGGCCTCGGCCAGTCGCGCCAGCGTCTCGGCGGTCATGGTGGCGTCGGCGCTGTCGCCGACCGGGATGAGCATGGTGCCACCCTTGGTGCTGAGCAGCGCCAGCGCGCGCGAGGCGAACACGGTGGCCAGTGCGGATTGCAGCCTGCGGAGCTTGCGCCGGGCCGCGACGTGCGTGTCGACCCGCGGATCGCGTTCGTCCGGATGCTCCGAAAGCGACAGGGCCACCACCTGATACGCGTCGGCGATCGGGATTCCCGCCTGTCTGGCGAGCGCCGAGCTGCCACGCCCGCTGAGTAACGCCGAGGCAAGGGTCTGCGCGGCGGTCTGATGTTCCTTCGCGACGAGATGCTGTTCGTCGACGTAGGAATCGGCGACGGCCGCGGTAACTGCCTCCAGCAATTCCAGCATGAGATCGGTGGCGACCAGCAGTTCGTCCAGGTCATCGGCCCTGGCGGGCGCGGTGACCAGGCCGAAGGCGATGCGGACCCCTTCGTGGTATCCGCGCAGAATGGTGCTCAGCGGCACGCCTTCGCGGGCCCACTGGGCCGCGGCGTCGCGTACCTCGCCGAATTGCTCGTCGCCGGGAACTGTTCGCCGGTCGAACATTTCGGCGACCAAACCGAGGCAGCTGCGGGTGAGTTTGGTGACGTCACCGCGTAATTGTTCGCCAGGAAGCGAGCGGCACGGTGCCATGCAGGTGGCGAAATAGCCCACCATCCGCGAGGCCACCCGGTCGGTGTTCTGCAGGGGCACCGAAGCCGGCTGGCCACCGATTTCGAGCGCCGTGTCGGACGAATCGGCGGGAAGATGCAGCGCGGAGAAGGTCATTCGGGTCGCTCCATTGCCACGTCGGGCGTAATAGAACTGTGCCCGAATCGTTCGGCTCACTATACGAAAGGGTACTGCGCCTGGGGAGTTATCGGCGAGATCCCTTGGGAGCCTACGGCACTATGCGGTAACCCGATCGTGACATTGCACTGTCTCGGGACATCGACGCGCAATCGCGTTATGCTGCACGGAATGTTCGGTCGGCTCGAACAATGTTCGGTTTCGTCCGAACATCGATGCGTGCCAACGGGTTCGAGCGACTACTCGTCGTCGAGACCGGCGGAAAGGTAGGCGGCCGCCGCCAGCCACTGCCTGCACTGCGGGCCGTGTACCTCGTGGGCGGACAGGATGTCACGCGCCTGCCGATACGTGAGGCCGGGTGGTTCGACACCGCAGTCGGACACCGGTACCGGAGCGGGACACTGCCGCAAAGTCTCGACGCCGGTGCCGAAGACGGCAACCCGGCGGGGAGTCCGGAATGGCTGGCTCATTCGACCGCCCCTCGCGTGTGGCGTGTGGGGAGTTGCTGTGTAGGCACCGCCGGCTCGAATCTCCCTGCGTACCTCCCCGATATGGGTCCGAGTCTATGCCGCCGTCGCTTACAGATGCAAGTACATTTGCACTAACGGTCACGATGAACTTGGGTGAAAATCGATCGAAACGGCGGCCGTCGCGGACCGCCGTCGTCGGCTGTGATCGCACTATGGCTTACGACCTACTGCGCAATAGGCAGAGATCTCCCTGGTCAGAGCCTTCTCGGAAGCGTCGGTTCGCCACTGGGTGATCGAAACGAACCCAGGCTCAACCAGTTCCAGTCCGTCGAAGATGCCGCGGATCTGTTCCTTGGGACGGGGGATATAGGGCGCGCCGCCGGTTCCGGTGTAGTTCTCGCAGAGCTTCACGTACTCGGCGCTGTCGTCGGTGCCGTCCCAGGCGACGAGGTAGCTGCCCGATGGCACGGCGTCCATGACGGTCCGCACGATGTGGGTCAGATCCGCATAGGACGCGGCGTGGCCGAGTACCCCCATGAACATGACGCCGATCGGCTTGTCGAAGTTCAGCACGTTCTGCGCGTCGGCGACGATGCGCTCGGGATCGTTGTAGTCGGCCTCTATATAGGTGGTCACGCCTTCCCGAGTCGTGTTGGTCAGCAACGACCTTGATTGGACGAGCACCATCGGGTCGTTGTCGCCGTAGACGACCTTCGACTCCGGCGCGATGCCCTGGGCGACCTCGTGGGTGTTCTGCATGGTCGGCAGGCCGGTGCCGATGTCGAGGAACTGCCGCAGCCCCGCCTCGCCCGCCAGGTGGCCGACCGCGCGGATCAGGAACTGGCGCGATTGCACTGCCATGGTGACGATCTCGGGATCGATCTCGATGCCCGCGTCGCCCGCGATCCGATCGATCTCGTAGTAGTCCTTGCCACCCATCCAGTAGTTCCAGATGCGCGCCGAGTGCGGGATGTCGGTCCGGATCACGGGGCTGTTGTCCTCTTCGGGCATGGGTTGGAGCTCCTCTGGAACGCCCGGTTGCCAGCACGTGTCGACGGTCTGCACCGGGGGTGTCGCGAATGACTCATATATCCGATCTGCCCTGGGACAGTACAAGATTCATCTTTCTCGGAGGGTCGGGATCAACCACCTGACCAGTCGGTTCGTAGATCGAAACATTGGTGCCTCAGATCCCGGACCAGATGGTCCGAATTAGTAGGGGCGCGGCGGCGAACTTCGTGCTATCGTCCAAACTGTTGGTGCAGATGCAAGAACGTTTGAGCGTGCAGATGCACGAACCGATTAACCCAACTGGCGTAACCGAAGGAGTGGGGAAGATGTCGGATACATCCATCAACAAGGTCACCGGCTCATGGCGCAAGAGCACCTACAGCAACCCGAGTGGCAACTGCGTCGAGGTCGCCGAGGCGACCAATGGCCAGGTAGCCATGCGGAACTCCCGGGATCCCGAAGGCGGGACGCTCTTCTACACCCGCCCGGAAATCGATGCGTTCGTTCGCGGCGCGAAGGCCGGAGAGTTCGACTATCTGACGAGTTGAGCGGTAACATAAGCGATCGGTGCGGTGTGTTTCGCGACAGGTGGTTGTGACACACTGTGGGCAACCCCCGAGTATCGGAGACGAACTCAATGATCGCTGAACCCGACGACGATGGTCAGGTGCATCCCGTTGTCCCGGAACGTGGTCCGACAGTGCTACGCATCGCACTGGGCGGCCAGTTGCGCAGACTGCGAGAAGCCAAAGGAATCACCCGAGAAGCGGCGGGCGACGCCATCCGTGGCTCGCACGCCAAGATCAGTCGTCTCGAGTTGGGCCGCACCGGTTTCAAGGAACGCGATATCCGGGACCTGCTGTCGCTATACGGCGTCGACGACACCATCGAGCGCGAGCGGTTCCTCGATCTGGCCAGGCAGGCGAACGAACCCGGGTGGTGGCATCGCTACAGCGATCTGCTGCCACAGTGGTTCGGCACCTACCTCGGACTCGAACAGGCAGCGAGCAAGATTCGCACCTACGAGGCGCATCTTGTTCCCGGACTACTGCAAACCCCCGAATACGCCAGGGCGGTAGTGGCGCTCGGGTACGAGGACGCCGACACCGATCGGCGGGTCCAGGTACGCCAACGCAGACAGGAGATTCTGCACCGGTCGGATCCGCCGATCGTGTGGGCAGTGATCGACGAGGCTGCGTTGCATCGACCGGTCGGCGGCCCGCGGGTGCACCGCGAGCAGATGGAGCACCTGATCGAGCTCGCCGGCTTGCCGAATGTCACCGTTCAGGTGTTGCCCTACTCGGCAGGTGAACACGCTGCCGCGGGTAGTTCGTTCAGCATCCTGCGTTTCGCGGAATCCGAGCTACCGGACATCGTGTATCTCGAACACCTGACCAGTGCGCTGTATCTGGATCGGCGGCAAGACCTTGCGCTGTACCTGTCGGTGATGGACCGGCTCAGCGTGCAGGCCGAGCGGCCGGAGAAGTCGGTGGAGATCCTCGAAAAGTATGCCGAGGGTTACGGTTCCTGATCACCCGCGAGGGGATCATGTCGAAACTCGTAAGTATGGATAAGCCAGAACACTACGTGTCACGAAGTTGGCCGTGGTGGTCTGGTTTTTGTGCTGTCCCTAGCCGGGCGGCACGCGGGCTTTCGGCCGCTGTGTGCGATTCTGCGCGGCATAGCTATTCGCTGGGCACCTCGCCTGAGCCGGTGCCCGCTACGCGGTCGTACGCGCAATCAGCCGTCGCGAATGGGCTTTCGGGTCCCGCACCACCGCTGCCCCACGGAGAGCTGAGCGCCGGTGGCGCAGCGCGGATGAGTGCTTGCGGCGCAGGGCAATTCGGTGGGGGAGTCCGACGCCGTATCGCACCGATGATGCAGCACGAACTGGTGTCGGCGGTGCTGACGAATTCAGCACGGGCGCAGGGTGATTCACTGCGGGCGCGCAATTCGGCTCGGGCACAGGGTGGTTCGGTGCGAGCGCGAGCGCGGTTCAGTTCTGAACGGGCGCAGCAGAATTCAACGCGGGGACAGCCTCATGCGGCGCGTGCACTATCGGGCAGTTCGATCCGAATCAACGCCCAATTGCCTTGTGCCGCAAACCCTGCGCCAGAGGGTAGATCATCGCCATTGGAGCATGTCGGCTCAGCGCTTGCGGTACAAGGCAATTCGGCGTCTACCGGACATCGAGCTGCCCGGAAGTCTTACTGCCTGATGAAGCTGGAGGCTATCCGCCAGAACGTCGAAGGCTGCATGGTATGGAAGTCCCAGTCGTCGACCACGTCGTGCGCCGTGGTAACGATCCGATCGATATCGAAATCGTGCCGAGTGGCCGCACCTTTGGACTCGACGGCATCGATGACGAACGCGACGGCGGTTTCCCGCGAGTACGCGGTGTTCCTTTGGCCGCTACGGGCCGTGGGTGTGCTCATTTTTGTACCGTTCGCTGGCTTGTCGACCAGTGCGGCGGCGGCTATTCCGAGCCGAGCGCCGGAAAGTGGTTGGTTCATTCGAACGCCCCTGACGTTTGGCGGCGGCGGACCCACGGCGACTGCGGCCTTCGGCTCGACCATCCGGCCTCCCCTGGTTGTCCCCTGTAAAGCGTTGCGGGACTGAGTTTAGGTCGCTGCACCTTTCATATGCAAGTACATCTGCACGATCGATTTGCAAGCGCACATGCGGGTTTGGGCGTCTGTAAGTTTGCTGACACCGTGTACCAATAAGACGATCAGTTCGCAAAAAGAACGTCTGTGCTGTAGTGGATCTGCGTGCCGGGCTCTACATACTTGTCGGCTGCGGCTCGCATCGCCAGAAAATGTTCGGTGAAGCGGTGCGCCTCGGCGGCCTCATCATCGGTATATAGCTGGTAGAGGAAGAATCGATGCGGGTCGAGGCGGTCGGCACAGACATCGAAGCGTAGACAACCCGGCTCGTCGCGCAGTGACGACACGGCGCTACGCGAGATGGCGTCGAGGAAGTCGGCGCGCGATCCCTCCCGGATTTTCATGGACACGATGCGGCTGAACAAGGTTGCTCACTCCTAACGAGAAGGTGAACGTCAATCGATAAGGGGGGCAGCATCATCGGAACTGGCGCGGTCGGCGAGCGCCGCCACCGCCCGGTCGACCGCCGTGTCGCCGGAGACGAGCTCGAGCGTCGCGCCCGCGGTGTGCGTGGCGGGAAGTAGTTCGGCGAGCACGGCGGCGACGTCGGCCCGGGCGATGTCGCCGCGCCCGACGGGCGGCACGGCCAGGGTGACCAGGCCGGTGGCCGCGGTGTCAACCAGGCGGCCGGGCCGCAGGATCGTCCAGTCCAGCGCGCGCTTGCGCAAGTCGTCTTCGGCCTGCGTCTTGGCGTCGATGTAGGCGGCCCAGATGTCATCACTCCCGGGTGCGGGAGGTTGACCGGCGCCCATCGTGGAGATCTGCACGAAACGCCGCACGCCCGCCCGTTCGGCGGTGTCGGCCAGCCGGACGGAGCCGTCCCGGTCGACAGTGTACTTCCGTTCGGCACTGCTGCCCGGTCCGGCGCCGGCCGCGAAAACCACTGCGTCCGAACCCCGCACGGTGGCGAGCAGGTCCGCGGCGTCGGCGTGTTCCAGATCGAGCACGGCGGGTTCGGCGCCGACGGCGGTCACGTCGGCGGCGTGCTCGGGATTGCGGATGAGCGACACCACCTGGTCGCCGCGGCTGGTCAGTAGTTCGGCGAGCAGCAGCGCGATCTTTCCGTGTCCGCCTGCGATGACAGTGCGCATGGGTCGGTCCTTCCGATCGGGGGTGGGTCCGGACTCAGCGTTCGGGGCCACCCGGGTTGCAGCGCGCTTCGACGGTGGCCTGGTAGCCGACCGCCGGACGCCAGGGTTCCAGATTCCAACTCGGTTTGTCCGGCTCGACCAGCCGGGCCCAGGTCCAGTGACAGATGAACTGATCGCGCATGCCGGGTGTGTCCGCGTCGGGTGCTTGCGCGAGCACCTCCTGCCAGGCGCGTTCGTCGGTGCCGGGGAAGGTGGTTTGGCGCCCGGCGGGTGTCGGGTAGACGAGTAGCCGCGCGCCGTCGACGGCATCGGTCCAGTCGGTGTGGTCGATGAGTGGTTGACCCGCATACGGGTCGACGGTCGGCGTGTTGCTCGGTGCCGCGGAGGTTCGGGCCGGTGGCGACGTCGCGGAAATCGTTGTCGTGACGGGGGATACGGCGGCGGGGCTGCTCGACCCGCAGGCTGTCGGCAAGAGTGCGGCACAGAGCAACACGGTCGTTCGGGCCTGGCGTGCGACATCGGCCCGTCGCGATAGGCGAGTCGGCCGGTTCGAGTGTCCCACTCCGGCTCCTTTCGCGTCGTTCCCGGGCCGTTCGCGACCCGGCCCTGCCCACCGAGCCTAGCGACCGGCCGGTACCTTTGACAGCTTTCGTGTCCGGAACTAAGCGTAGCCATGCCTCGGTGACTGCCGGAGATGCGGTGTGGTGCCCCCGCATAGGCCACCGATTGTGGTGGCTTGCTCCGCGATGCCTCGATGGGGATAGTCGGTCGATGATGTGTACACGGATCATGGCGGGGGCGGCCGGGGTCGTGATCTCGATGGGTCTCGCATTGGCGCCACCGGCGGTGGCGGGGGCGGGCGAAGAGCCGGGCACGGTAACGAATGTTGCGGAACTGACCGGACGTTTCCGGGTGGACGGCGCTGACACGGCAGAGCGGTTGACCTACTGGTCGCGTGGGCCACGCGGGCCGATGCAGAGCACCGGCGCGGTATACGTCCCGCCGGGCCCGCCGCCGCCGGGCGGCTGGCCGATCGTCGCCTACGCGCACGGCACCACCGGCATCGCCGATCAGTGCGCGTTCACCACGGAACCCCGCGTTTACTACCTGGATTCGCTGTACCCGGAGTTGTTGCGCGCCGGGTACGCGGTGGTGATCTCGGACTACGTCGGGCTCGGCACGCCGGGCGTCCACCCCTACCTCGACGGACCTTCGCAGGCCCGCAGCGTGATCGACGGTGTTCGTGCCGCCCGCGAGGTCGCGCCGGAGGTGGGCACCAGGTGGGCGGTGCTCGGCCAGTCGCAGGGGGCGCAGGCCGCCCTGTTCACGGCGTACCTCGGGCCCACCGACGCGCCGGAACTCCAGCTGCGCGGCGCGGCGGCCACCGGCCCGCCGTCGAACCTGGAGCTGCTGCTCCCGCTGGCCGGACCGTGGATTCCGCGCCTGCCGCTGGAGAAGACCCCCGCCTACGTCGCCATGCTGCTGGCCGGATTGCGGGCCAGCGCACCGGAACTCGATGTGGACAGCTACCTGACACCGACCGGTCAGGAGGCGCTGCGGGTGGTGGAGACGGAGTGCATCACCGAGGCCAACGCGCGCCTGGCCGACGTCCCGATCGGCGCGATGCTGGCCAAACCGCTGAACGATCCGGCGCTGGAGCAGGCGGCCAGGGAGATGCTGCGGATACCGACCGCCGGGTACACGATTCCGCTCTTCGTCGGTCAGGGCCTGACGGACATGGAGGTCCCGCCGCCGTTGACCGCCAAACTGCTTGCCGAGCTGAGTCTGTCGGGCACCGACCTCGAAACCCATATCTACCCAGGCGATCACCTGGGTGCCGCGCGGGCGGCGCTGCCCGATGCCGTGGCCTTCCTGCGTCGCGTACTGGATCCGGTCTAGAGGCGAAGTCTCTCTTCGAAACTGCACGCGGTGCCGACTCGCGCGCGATGCCGACGCGCAGGATGTGCTTGAAACTCGGCGATTTTCGTCGCGCGTCGGACGAAATCGGCTCAGTGCCAGAGCGATCGGCAGGGGAGACGGCGCAATCCCGGACGTAGCATCCCGTCCACGGTGACCGTGAGCCCGGCGTGTACGGCGGCGGAGGTGAATTCCCATGCCTCGGTACTGCTGGCCGCGTACTCCAGGACCATCGCGTCATCGGGGGTGGGGCCGTCGAAGTAAACGGTGACGCGTCGCGTCGGTGGCTCGTCGATGTCTTCGCGGTACGCGAGTTTGCGCGCAGTGCCGTCCATGCCACCGTCTCCTTCCGGGCCGGGCGCGGCAACCGCGCCCGGCCCTGTGAAGGTAGAACCGCGACATGGATTGGAACATGTTCCGTCTCGTTGGCTGGACATGTCACAGGACGGGGTTGCGGCGGTGGGGCTGTGTCACGAGCGAATGCGCCTAACCATCACAGACTGGTCGCTCCAAACTTGTGAGATCTCAACGTGATCGCCGCGGTATCTGCCGCTGGGTGCCGAAAGTGTCGAGGATGAGTCACAACGTTGGACCATTCGAGAGGCACCTATCGATGAGTCAGGCCCTACGTTCGATGGGCAGGGGAGCGACCCGCACACGATTGGCTCGCGCGTTCGGCGCGATGGCGGCAGGGCTGGTGCTCGTCGCCACGATGGCCGGACCAGGCCACACCTCCCCCTTGTATCCGGCACCGGACCCGGATCCCTTCTACGCGACACCGGCGGACATCGCCGACAAGAAGCCGGGCGACGTGCTCGCGACCCGCGTGATGCCGCCGCTGATGATCTTCCCGGACACCACCGTCACGGTCGTCCGCTTCCGTTCCACCAGTTCCGAGAACCAGCCGATCGCCGCGACCACCACCGTGCTCACCCCGCGGGTGCACGCCAAAGACGGACCGCTGCTGTCCTTCCAGCACATCATCAACGGACTCGGCGCCGAATGCTCGGTCTCCAAGGTCCTCTACACCGGCGACCCGAACCTGATCGTCCGCGAGGCGCCGGGCTGGAATGTGCTGCTGCAACGCGGCTGGACCGTCGCGCTGCCCGATCATCTCGGGCCCAACTTCGCCTACGGCGCCGCGAAACTGGGCGGCCAGATCACTCTCGACGGCATCCGTGCGGTCAAGCAGGTGGCCGAGCTGGAAGTGCAGAAGAGCACCGTGGCGATGGTCGGCTACTCCGGTGGCGGCATGGCCACCGCCTGGGCCGCCGCGCTCGCACCGAAGTACGCGCCCGAGTTGAACATCGCGGGCGCGGCCATGGGCGGTGTGCCGATGAACCTGGTGAAGATGCTGGAGTCGCTCGGCCTCGGCTCGCACCCGGTGTTCGGTCTCGCGCTGGCCGCGGGTCTCGGCCTGGAACGCGAATACCCCGACCGCTTTCCGCTCAGTGAGCAGCTGAACGATCGCGGCCTGGCCGCCCGCGCGCAGATGGCCAACAGCTGCACGAACGACATCCTCTCCGCGGGCGCGGGGCACGGCGCGCTGGACTTCGCGAAGACCACGTCGATGATCAACGACGACACCGCCCGCGGCGTGGTCGAGGAGAACAGCCTCGAGCTCTACGACGGCGTGCCGAAAACACCGGTCTTCGAATGGCATTCGCCGATCGACGGGCTGATCCCGGTGGACGCGGTGGTCAATACCGACAAACGCTGGTGCGCCGCCGGTGCGACCGTGCAGACCGAACAGATCCCGGTACCCGATCACCTCACCGCGGCGGTGCTCGGCATTCCGGCGGCGTTGAATTGGCTCGACGCCCGCTTCCGAGGGGAGCCCGCACCGAGCAACTGCTGAGCGCACGACGCACCACCGAGCCGAACCTGATTCGCGACAAGCGGCATTCGGCTCGGTTGTTGCGGTTCGGCCACGTGTCACACACAACTCGGTCGTTTCAGCGCGATGTGGCGCGTACGGCGGGTTAGCCTGACTGTCTGGTACAACAGGGGGCATTTCGGGGGCGAAAGCCGCATCTTCCTGGGTGCCAGGTGAACCCGACGTCCGCACCCAAAGGCGTGTGTGCCATGAGATGCTTGCCTGCCATTGCCGTGGCACTGTTGATCGTCTGCCCGACAGTGACCGGGCAGGCGGTCGCCGAGCCGCTGCCCGCGCCACCAGCGCTGCCCGGCCTGCCGGAACTGCCCGCGCTGCCGGAGCTTCCGGGCCTGTTCCCGCCGCCGGACGGTGGCTCGCTGTTGCCCGGCGTGCAGAATCTGATCGATCGGGTGATCCCGCCCCCGCCGATCGCGTCCGCCCCGACCGAGCCGTCGCCGATGTGGGAGGCGACCAGCACCTCGCCGTCGCTGGTCGCGCTGCGCGACGCCGCACTGCCCGGGAACATCGGTGATCCGATGTTCGATGCCTGGCCGTCGGATCTGGCCGAGTTCGCCGACGGTCAGGTCATAGAGTCACGTGACGTTACCGCGACCACCGCGCCACTGATGCTGCTGCCGATCCAACGGGCGCAACTGCTCAAGTTCCGCACCACCGACTCGCACGGTGAACCCTCGTATGCCACGGCGACACTGGTGATTCCGGCCGCGGCCTGGCCGGGACCGGGTCCGCGGCCGGTCGTGGTCAACAACCTGCCGATCGACGCACTCGGCCGCACCTGTACTCCCGGCTACACGCTGGCGCACGGATTCAACCCCGACACCAGCGTCACCGATTTCATTCCGCCCACCACCTACGTCGCGGCACTGCGCGGATACGCGGTGCTCATTCCGGATCACGAAGGCCCGTGGATGGCCTACGCCGAGCCGGTCGTCGCGGGTCACGCGGTGCTCGACTCGATCCGCGCGGTGCGCGGCCTGCTCCCGGACGAGTTCGGCGCGAGCAAGTTCGGCATCACCGGATATTCGGGCGGCGCCATCGCCACGCACGGCGCGGTGAAGCTGATCGACGGTTACGCACCGGAATTGGCGGACGTCATCGTCGGCGCGGCGCTGGGCGGCGTGCCCGCGGACTACGAGATCGTCGCGCGCAGCATGAACGGCAACCTCGCCTCGGCGGTATTCATGGCGGCGGTCTTCGGCATCGGCCGGGAACGCCCGGAAATCCTGGCCCGGATGAACAATCTGGCGCAGTGGGTGGCGACGTCGCCGGTGAAGGACCTGTGCGGCAGCAGCTACGGATTGATCGGCGCGCTCATGTTGCCGATCGATATCGCCGCGAACATCCCCGACCCGCTGCACTCCGAGGTCGCGGGGGAGATCTTCCGGGTAACCAAGATGGCGGACATGAAATCGGGTACGCCGCTCTATATCTATAACGGCGAGCAGGAATTCTGGATTCCGGCCGAAGGCGCCCGCAATCTCTATCTCGAACAATGTCGGCTCGGGGTGCCCTCGGTCTATCGCAGCGTGCTCGGCGAACACATCATCGCGGGCGGCCTCGGTTATCCGGAGGCAATGCTCTGGCTGGATCAACGGCTGCAAGGCGTACCCGCCCCTAACGAGTGCTGACGGTTAGCCATCCAGCGGTGCGTCGTCAAGTCCGCTGGATTATCGGTGTTAGCGTTTGCCGCGTTTGCCGCGATCTATGACGGACGACCCCTTCCCCTCGATGTCGGTTGGGCCAAGTCCGGCCCTGCCGCCCCGGCGGTGCGACTCTGCCGCGTTTCGGTATTGTGGGCCGGTCCGGGCGAGCTTGACGCCAGGATTCGCGAAAGAGGCACATGAACGACATCACGACCACCGCGTCCGAACAGGCATTGGCCTTGGTGGGGCGGCACTACCGGATGACCGAGCACTACGAGGTCGGGCGCGAGAAGATACGGGAATTCGCCCGCGCCGTGCACGAGCAACATCCGGCGCACTGGCACGAGACGGCCGCCGCGGAGTTGGGGTACGACGCCCTGATCGCGCCGCTCACCTTCACCTCGATCGTGCTGATGTTGATGCAGCGCAACATGTTCGAGTCGGTGCTCACCGCCTACGACATCGGCCAGGTGCTGCAGACCGAACAGTCGATCCAGGTGCACCGCCCGGTGCTGGCGGGCGACCAGCTGCACTGCGTCTCGTATGTCGAGTCGTTCCGGCAGTTCGGCGACAAAGACTTCATGGTGACCAAGAACGTGCTCACCAACCAGCACAAGGAACTGCTGCAGACCGCGACCTCCACCGCCGTCGCGCAGACCGGCGTGGAAATCGCCACCGACCTGCGGTCCGCGGTCGACGGCGTGATCATGACCGGACAGTCGGGGGCCGACCGGAACGACGCGGCGGCGCAGCGGGCCACCCTCGGCGCGGAGGCCGGCGTGGTCGAGTGCTTCGACGAACCCGCGCAGGCCGACCCGCTCGACCGTCAGCGGACCCCGCGCACCGTGCCGAGCTTCGACGAGCTGTCGGTCGGCATGGAACTGCCGGTGCATTCGATGCCGCTGTCGCGCGGCGATCTGGTGAATTACGCAGGCGTGTCCGGTGATTCGAATCCGATCCACTTCAGCGATGTGGTCGCGCGCAGTGCCGGACTGCCCGACGTCGTCGCGCACGGGCTGCTCACCATGGGCCTCGGCGCGGGCTACCTGACCTCGTGGCTGGGGGATCCGGCCGCCGTCACCAGCTACGGCGTGCGGTTCGCCGGTTTCGCACCGGTCGCCGCGAGCAAGACGAGCGAGATCGAGTTCCGCGGCAAGATCAAGTCGCTGGACCCTGAGCGGCGGACGGCTACCGTCTCGCTCACCGCGACCTGCGACGGCCGGAAGCTGTTCGGTCGCGCGACGGCGGACGTCGCGCTGCGCTGAACCCGGCCGGTTTCGTCGCGCGCGGATAGTGCGGCCGCCCGGATCGCGTGTTCTGGGCGGGCACTAGACCAGTGGTCCGTTACCCGCACAGGGTCTTTGGTCAGTAGAAACGGACAAGGTTCGCATGGCAAACTTTAGGAATGCGTCCTTCGGAGGCTCGACAGTCGGCTGATTCCCCGCTGGTGCGTGGGGTGAGTCCGGCGGGCGGGCCGACCGTATTGCGCATGATGCTCGGCAGCAGGCTGCGCAAACTTCGCGAGAACTGCGGGATGAGCCGCGAGGACGCGGGCGAGGCCATTCGCGGCTCGCACTCGAAGATCAGCAGGCTGGAGCTCGGCCGCACCGGCTTCCGGGTCCGCGACCTGGTCGATCTGCTCGACCTCTACCAGGTCACCGATCCGACCGAGCGCGAGGAATTCCTGGAGCTCGCCCGGCAGGGCAACGCCTCGGGCTGGTGGCACCGCGACAACGACTGGCTGCCCAAGTGGTACGACACCTATCTCGGCCTGGAACAGGCGGCCACGCTGGTCCGCGCCTACGAACCGCGGGCGGTGCCGGAGCTGCTGCAGACCCCGGAGTACGCCCGCGCACTGCTGTCGCTGGCGCACTCGGGCGAGCCGCAGCACGCCATCGAACGGCGGGTCGCCCTGCGGGTGCGCCGTCAGGAGATCCTCGATCGTCCGAACCCGCCGCAACTGTGGGTGGTCGTCGAGGAGGCGGCGCTCTCGCGCCCGATCGGCGGCTCCACCGTGTGGAACGACCAGATCGATCACCTGTTGCGCGTCGTCGCCAAGAAGAACGTCATCGTGCAGGTGCTCGCCGACCATGTCGGCGGACCCGCGCTCGCGGACGGCGCCTTCACCATCCTGCGCTTCGCCGAGGCCGACCTGCCCGACATCGTCTACCTGCAGCAGCTCACCAGCGCGCTGTATCTGGACAAACAAGCCGACCTGGACGCGTATCGTGCTGTGGCGAACCAACTTTCGGTGCACGCCGCGCCGCCGGAGTACACCATCTCGCTGCTGAAGGCGCTGCGCCGCCGTCAGCCGCCGATCCTGGATCAGCCGTCGAGTCCCCGTAGGGTCTGATCCGCAGTAGGCCAAGGTGATTCGGCTCGGCCGAATTGGGCATCTGATAGATAGACGAATGCTCGTATCGCGCTGCGTCAGCGCGCTCAGTGGGGTCCAGCCCGCCCCCGATGAGTGACCCCCGAAACGGGCCGACAATGGGCGCGAAGTATTGTCCCAATGGGACAATAAGGTGGTAAACTGACAACATGAGCGACGATGGTGTCGATCTCGATGGCCGTCGGCTGCGTACCAGGCGCAGCCGGGAAGCGTTGTCGCGCGCGGCCTTCGACCTGCTCACCGAGCGGGGGCTCGGCGCGGTAGCCGTCGAGGACATCGCGGTGCGGGCCGGGGTCACCCGGCGCACCTTCAGTCGCCACTTCACGTCCATCGCGGAAGCCATCCTCGGCGATGTCGACCAAGACGTTCACCTGTTCAACGACGCTCTGTGCCGCCGACCGGTGCACGAATCGCCGCTGCTCGCGTACCGCAACGCCGTCCACGACTGGTTCGCCGTCGAATACGGCGGCGAACGCGCCACGCTGCTGGCCCGCCGATGGGCACTGTTCCAGCGCTTCGAGGACGAACCCGAGCTGTTCGCCGGATATCAGCGCATCCGCATCGAAGGTCAGCGAGAATCGGTGCGGATCATCGCCGCCCGGCTCGACGTAGACCCGGAGTGCGACCTGCGTCCGGCCACCGCGGTGGCCGCTGGCGCGGGCCTGCTCATCTCGGCATTGCAGACCTGGGCCGCCGGCGACGATCCGAGCGCCCTACCCGATCTCATCGAGGACTACTTCGCCACACTCGTCGCACTCACCACCGAATTCCGGACCGAGGAGTCACCGTCATGACCACAGGGTCGGTGAATATGTATCGCAGGACGTGCCGCCGCGTCGGGCTGGACCGAAATCCGATGCGCCGCAGAGAAGATCGCGTGCAGACCGTGGTCGCCGCGGCCCTGGCGCTGGTCTTCCTGATAATCGTGCCGATACTGGTGCTCGCGGTGGGCGTCCGGGTGTATCACACCGAAACCGCTGTGGTGCAAGCCAAGACGGCGCAGCTGCACCAGGTCGACGCCACGGTGACCGAGACCGGGAAAGCGCCGCTGTACGCGCCGATCATGCCCGCCAAGGTGCAGTGGAAAGACGCCGACGGCGTCGTGCACATCGACGACTATCAGTCGACCACCGTCGTGCAACCCGGTCAGGCCGTGACCATTTGGCTGAACGGCGCCAACAAGATCGTCGAGCCGCCGTCGGGGACGCAGGCGCTCAGCAAGGCGGTGCTGCTCACCTCCGGCGCACTGTTCGGCGTGCTGATCGCGGTGGCGGCCTGCTACTTCGCGCTGCGCCGCAGCCTCGATCGCAAGCGCCTGCGGATGTGGGAAATGGAGTGGGCCACAGCGGATCTGCGCTGGGGCAGCCACAGCTGATCAAGAGTGCGGCGTGGCCTCGGACATTCGTCCTCGCAAGCGCTCCGTGCCCGCCGGCGAGGGTGGGGTTTCAGGCTCGGCGGGCACGTCGCGTGCCCGGGTCGCGGCGAACGACGTCCGGGCACGGCATCGACGTTAAGCCATCACACCCGAACCCGTTCGGCTGGAACATGATCACCGGACACGCCACGATCGGAACCTCGGTTGTGTTGTGACACACCACAACCGGGCCAGCGTCGATCAGATGGGCAGCAGGCTGTGCTTGCGCGGATTCGGTGTCGCGGCGCCCTTGTCCCGCAGCAACCGCAGGGCCTTGCGGATCTCCAGGCGGGTCTGTGACGGCTCGATGACCGCGTCGATGTAGCCGCGCTCGGCCGCGATCCACGGGGTGCAGAGGACGGCGTTGTAGAAGTCGACCATCTGCTCCCGCACCGCGGCACGCTCGTCGGGCGGAGTCGCCTCGAGCTGCTTGCGCCCGGTGATGCTGACCATGCTGTCGGCCCCCATCACCGCGATCCGGGCGGTGGGCCACGCCAGGCTGATGTCGGCGCCCAGTTGTCGGCAACCCATCACCGCGTAGCCGCCGCCATAGGCTTTGCGCGTCACCAGCGTGACGATCGGGACCGTCGCCTCGATGACCGCGCGGAAGAAGCGGCCGCCGCGCTTGATGACGCCGTTGCGCTCCTCCTCGAGACCGGGCAGCACGCCGGGGGTGTCGACGACGAACACCACCGGCAGACCGTACGCGTCACAGAGCCGGATGAAGTGGGTCGCCTTGTCCGAGGCCAGCCCGTCGAGGGCGCCGCCGAGTGCCTGGGGTTGGTTGGCGACGACGCCGATGCTGCGGCCGTCGACCCGGGCGAAGCCGGTGATCAGGTTCTGCGCGGTGTCGGCGCTGATCTCGTGGAAGTCGCCGTCATCGAAGATCCGGAGCAGGATCTCGTGCATGTCGTAGCCGACCTTGTCGGTGTCCGGGATGATCTTGTCGAGCTCCAGGTCGTGGCTGGTCACCTCCGGCTCGAGGCCAGGATTCACCACCGGTGGCAGTTCGAGGCAGCTGGACGGCAGGTAGCTGAGGTACTTGCGGGCCCAGTCGAAGGCCGCCTGCTCGGAGTCCGCGACATGATGGACGGTGCCGTTGCTGGTGAGGGTGGCCGCGCCGCCGAGGTCCTCCGCGGAGACGATCTCGCCGGTCACCGCCTTGATCACCTCCGGGCCGGTGACGAACATGTACGACTTGTCGGTCGCGACGAGCAGGTCCATGTTCACCGGCCCGTAGACCGCGCCGGCCGCGCACTTGCCGAGCATGATCGCCACGGTCGGCACGAATCCCGAGAGATCCTTCTGGCGCTTGCACATCAGCGCGAACCAGGCCAGCGAGGTCACCGCATCCTGGATCCGCGCGCCGCCGGAGTCGTTGATCGCCACCACCGGGCAGGCGTTCTTGTAGGCGAACTCCATCGCGGCAGCGACCTTGCGGCCGAACATCTCGCCGACCGAGCCGCCGTGCACGGTCTGGTCGTGCGCGATCATGACGACCGGCCTGCCGTCGATGGCGCCGCGGCCGGTGACCACCCCGTCGCCGTACATGGCGCCGGCCGAACCGGGCTGGCGCATCAGCGCGCCCATCTCCACGAAGCTGCCCGGGTCGAGCAGCGCGCGCACGCGTTCCCGCGCGCTGGGAATGCCCTTGGCCTTGCGCTTCGCGATGCCGGTTTCGCCGGCGGGTTCCTCAGCGAGCTCCAGGATCCCCTGCAGCTCTTCCAGCTTCTCTCGCGTACCGGTCATATGTGGTGTCTTTGCCCTTCGAAACTCTGCAGCGTCGCCGTACGGGGGCGCAGCGCTCGATGTTATCCGTGGTGAGAGCTACTGCACAGTTGTTCGTCACATCCCATGGGAGAGCTCACAGGTTTGGCCGTGGCCCGCATGGTCCATGCGTCACCCTGCGCTGCCTGCACAGGAGCGCGGTGTTTGTGCAACTTACCAGTCGACGCGCGACGCGCCGATGACAGCTCCCGAGGATCGCGCAGATGTCTATTCGGGGACGGGCAGGTGGCGTTAAGGTGACGTCGACGCAGCGCCGGAATGCGCGGTCGGCGCTGCGTCACAAACAAACTCGGGTCCGGGGGATCGCGCCGAAGTGAAAATCGCAGTGTGTCGAATATGCTGTCCGTACCAGAATTGTGCTCGTATGGGACGGTTGACGTAACGAAACTTACTCGGGTGCTTGTGATTTCGCCCAACGCGTGCCGTGATCGCTGATGACTTACCCGATTCCGTGCAAGTATCCCGATTTCATCACGATTCGTCGCTAGCCTTCGTAAGTCATGACGGCTATGCGGATGAGTTCGAGTTCCGAGAGTCTGGCGTCGAAACTTCTCGACTACCTGGCACCGCGCGCAGGCGGTGATCTCTCCGGCGACGTTGCGACAACCACCAGGGATTGTGTGGCGGCGGCCGTCGAGTTACTCGCACCGCCCACCCCGAACCAGGTAGCCGAGCCACCCGAAATCGCAGGCACCGCAACACGTCGGGCGCGCGAGGGCATCGCATTGGAAACCGTGCTGGCCGCCTATCACGACGAAATCCGGTCGGGCCTGGAATTCATTGCGGCACATACCGAAGGCGACGACGAGGTCGCAGGCGCGCAACTGATCTTGCGGCTGCTGGAAATGGTGACCGTCACGGCGTCGACCGCCTATGTGGACGAACATCGCCTGGTGGCAAGGGAACACCAGACCGCGGCGCAAACCCTGGTGTCCGCGCTGCTCGGCGGCCATGCGGTGGGAGAGTTGGTGAGCCAAATTGGGATTGCCGTCGCACCGGCGTATCAGGTGGTGGCGCTGAGCATTCCGGCCCATCCGGACGAGCGAAGACCGGGCGCGGGCGCCGCGGCGGCCCGGCGCAAGCTGCGCAGAGTGCAGGCCGCGCTGGCCGATCCGCTCGGCTCCCGCGCGCTGTCGCTGCTGTCCGCGGCGGGTGGCACCGTGCTGGTACCCACCGACGTCCGGCCCGCCCGCGTCGGCACGCCGTCGATGACCGCCGACGTACTGACCGCGCTGGCCGAGGCCGCCGAGGTGCCGCTGACCGCCGTGGTGGCCACCGCCGGCACCGCACGCATCCCGGAACTCGCCGCGCGCACCCACGACCTGCTGGACCGCATCCGCGCCGCGGGCAGACCGCCGGGTCTCTACCGGGTGGAGGAGGCGGATTGTGATCCGGCCCAGCAGGTTCGGATTCCCGTCGTCACCTCGACCAACGATCACGAAATCGGCCGTTCCGCCTGACCGCGCCCGCCTAGTGTCGAATTCGCCGCGCTGTCGGCGTCGAGCAAAAGGAGCATGTGTGACCACTGCGTTGACCGATCGCGATATTCTCCGCGAACTCGAACCCGTCGCCGAACGTTTGCTCAACGAGCACCTGCGCAAAGCCAGGCCATGGAACCCGCACGACTATGTGCCGTGGGACGACGGCCGGAATTTCGCCGCGATGGGCGGAATGGATTGGGAGCCAGGTCAATCGAAGCTGACCGAGGTGGCCAGAACCGCGATGGTGACCAATCTGCTCACCGAGGACAATCTGCCGTCCTATCACCGCGAGATCTCGGAGTCGTTCTCCCTCGACGGTGTGTGGGGCACCTGGGTCGGTCGGTGGACCGCCGAGGAGAACCGGCATGCCATCGTCATGCGGGACTATCTGGTGGTCACCCGCGCGGTCGATCCGGTACTGCTGGAAGAGGCCAGGATGGCGCATATGACCACGGGTATCGCGAAACCTGTGAAAGGGCCACAGTTTCTGCGTTCGGTAAGCTATGTGACATTGCAGCAATTGGCCACCAGAATCAGTCACCGGAACACGGGAACAGCGTGCGACGAACCCATCGCCGAGCGTATGCTCCAACGGATCGCCGCCGACGAGAACTTGCACATGATCTTTTACCGCAACATCAGTGCCGCCGCTCTGGATCTGATGCCGAACGAGACGCTGCGTGCCATCACCGACATCGTCACGCGCTTCCAGATGCCCGGCCTCACCCAGCCGAACTTCCGCCGCAACGCCGTCGTGCTCGCCAAGCTTGGAGCGCTTGCGAGTGACGAATGTCCGAGGCCGCACGGCATCTACGACCTGCGGCAACACCTCGATGTGGTGGTGCGGCCGGTGCTGCGGGCATGGAATGTGTTCGAGCGCACCGACCTATCCGGTGACGGCGAACGAGCCCGCGACGAGCTCAGCGCATACCTCGACGAGTTAGCCGAGAAGGCAACGCGATTCGAGGAAAACCGGGATCGGGTGGCGGCCAGGCAGGCAGAACGAGCCGCCGCAGCGATATGAGACTCCGGGGCCCGATCAGCGTGGCGGCGATGACAGTAATCGCCGCGACGGTCGCTGTGCCCGCCGTGGCGGATACGCCCGGCCTACCGAGCGGGCCGCCGCCCGCCGTCGATCCGGCGATGACCCGCACCGGGCTGATCTCGATCGAAAGCGCCGGCCAGCACCGCGACCACCTGAAGATCGCCTCCGCGGCCATGTGGCGGATCATCGAGGTAGACGTGCTGCGCGGCACCGGTTCGGGCCCACGCCCGACGCTGTATCTGCTCGACGGGGTGGACGGTGAGACCACCTCGGGCTGGCTCAGCAAGGGCGGCGCCGCGGAGTTCTTCGCGGACAAACCCGTCGACGTGGTGCTGACCAGCGGCGGCACCGGCAGCATGTACAGCGACTGGGACCGGCACGACGCCGCCCTCGGCCTCAACCGGTGGGAAACCTTCCTCACCGAGGAACTCCCGCCGATCGTGGAATCGCTGCTGAAGTCCAGTGGACGTCGTGCCATCGCGGGAGTCTCGATGGGTGCGCAGGCGGCAATGATGCTGGCCCAACGGCATCCGGGACGCTATCGCGCCGTCGCGGGCATGAGCGGGTGCTACTCCACTGCTGATCCGCTCGGTCACGCCGTCACCACGATCACCGTCGCCTCGCGCGGCGGCAACGTCGAGAACCTTTGGGGCCCACCGACTTCGCCGGAGTGGGCGGAGCACGACAGCCTGCTCGGCGCGGAGGAGTTGCGCGGTACCGCGATCTATCTCTCGGCCGCTACCGGCGTGCCGACCGGTGCCGATCTGGTTGCCATCGCGCAGTCCGCGACGCTCGTCGAAGCACTGCGGCTGGCGGGCGGCGGCGCGGCGTTGGAGGCCGGTGCGCGGTCGTGCACCGAGCGGTTCGCCGGGCGGCTGACCGAGCTGAACATCCCCGCCACCGTCGAATACGACGCCGCGGGCATGCACTCCTGGCCCGACTTCGAGGCAGAGTTGCCGCGGGCCTGGGCGGTGCTGGCGAAGGCGCTGGAGCTGCCGTCACCGAAGTGATCCCGGACGCCGTCCCGAAGTGACCATCGACGCAGCGCGGAATCAGCGGCCGTTCGTCGCGTTGACACAGATATGACCTCGGCACTTCCCTCCGTCCGGTTCTCCATCCTGGACCGTTCCCGCGTTCGGCGCGGTCAGAGCCATCCCGCCGCGTTACGCGAGACGATCGAGTTCGCGCGGCTCGCCGAGGAATGGGGTTATCACCGGTTCTGGGTGTCCGAGCACCACAGCGTGCCCGGCGTGGCCGGGTCGGCGCCGACGGTGCTCGCCGCGGCCGCCGCAGCGGCGACCGAACGCCTCCGGATCGGAACCGGCGGGGTGATGCTGCCCAACCATCAGCCACTGATCGTCGCCGAACAGTTCGGCGTGCTGGAATCGCTGTATCCGGGTCGGATCGACATGGGTCTGGGCCGGTCGGTCGGCTTCACCGACGGCGTGCGCCGCGCGCTCGGCCACGACAAGCGCGACGCCGAGGACTTCGACGCGCAGCTGACCGAGCTGCTCGACTACTTCGACCATGGCCGCAACGGCGTGCACGGCTGGCCTGCCGAGGGCCTGCGGATTCCGGCGTTTCTGCTGGCGACCGGTTCGGGTGCGGATCGGGCCGCGCAGTTCGGGCTGCCGCTGGTCATCGCCGCGGTCGGCGGGCAGGACCGGATGGTCGAGGCGATCGAACGCTACCGCGCCGGATTCCGCGCCACCGCGTGGGGCGCTGAGCCATACGTCATGGTGTCGGGGTCGGTCGTGATCGCCGATACCACCGAGGAGGCGCACCGACTGCTCTTGCCGGAGGCGTGGTCGAACGCGTATTCGCGGACCCGCGGCGAGTTTCCGACGTTGCTCCCGCCCGCGGAGCTCGAGGCGCTGACCATGACTGATCGGGAACGGCGGATCTTCGAGGAATCGTTGCAGGGTCACGTGCACGGTACCGAGGACGAGGTCGCCGATCAGTTGGAGCGGCTGGTGACCAGTACCGGTGCCGACGAAATCCTCGTGCACACAAGCACTTACGATCGTGCCGCGCGGCTGGAGTCGCATCGGCGGTTGGCGCGGTTGACCGGACTGCTGGGCTCCGAGGGAGCGAATCGCGCTGTCGCCGCGGTCTAGGCGATGAGTCGATCGGCAAGGGGGGAAGCGGACTTCCGCGGCGGCGTAGCCGAAGAGTCTGCGTCCGTCCGAGCGTGCGTCGATCGAGACGGTGGCGCGGCGCCGGCGCGGATCGAGCGAGGTCACCTGGCCGTGGAACTCGATCATGCTGGCCGCGAACGGTGAGATTCGCAGGCAGTGCGTGTAGTGCGCGAACTGCGCGCGAAATCTGGTCACCGCGGCCGGATCACCCAGCCAGGAACTCAGAAACGCCGCGGCCATACCGAGTTTCAGCATTCCGGGCGCGACAGCCGACGGTAATCCGTCCGTCGACTCGTCGTTGCACAAGACCGGATCGGTGTCGTCGACAACGGCGGCGTAGTTCAGCAGATCGCCGCGAGACAGCCGCACGGGGCGAAGCGGCAGCTCGGTACCGACGGTGAGCGCATCGAAATCGACTGTGGTGCGCGGTATTCGGATCCCGCGCAGCGGGGCGACACGCGCTGCGGCCGCGAGGGGACCAGGCGCTGGGTTCGGCAGGCTGGGGGAGTATCCGTCGGGGGCTACGTTGCGGACGGTCTCAGCCAGCCGCGGGTCGGCGAGCCCGGTCCTGGCGAGCAGTGCGGTCGAGCCGGTCTGCACCGTCTCGCCGTGCTGATCGATGAGCACGCTCTTGATCGCCAGTACGTCGTAGTCGGCGAAATGGCGGCACGATTCGAAATAGATGTCGCAGGTCAACCGGTCACCGGCGACTAATGGCCTGCCGATGTCGAGCACTCGATCCGCATGCAGAATTCGCGTCGCCCGATAGCCGGTGAGCACGGTATCGAGCATTTCCCGCTGCACCTGGCCGAGGATGATCGACGAGAAGGTGGCCGGTGCAACCAGCCCGGCGAAACCGAGATCGGCGGCCCCCGCCTCACTCCAATGTGCCGGATGAAAATCCTGGACGGCCCGGGCGAATTCGCGAATCTTTTCTCGGGTCACTTCGTAAGGCGTCGTAGCACGATACCGGCGGTCGACCAGTGCTCTGACCTGATCGGACGGATTCACGGAAACGTCGCGCATGATTGCTCTCCGGGGGTCGACCATCGGTTCGGCGCCGACGGCTGGAAAAGATTCACCCATGCTCGGCCCTTGCGCCTATCAGCTCCATGATTCCGCCGCTTGTCTGTAGACCTCACCGTTCGACGCGGTCGCTATTCGGTAATAGGCACGTGCCCGCTGTGCGGCGTCCAGAGAATCCGGCGATTGCGTTGTGACTATTCCTCACCGAGTTGTTCTCCGCCGCCGGACTGTGTCGTTTACCTAACCGCGACAGCGGCTTTGGTGAGCTGTCCAGAAAGGACGTCGAGCAGTGGGTCGACCGGCCGCACGGTTTTAGCGTTGGCGCAGTTTCGGTGCCGTTGCGCGCATACCTCGGCACTGTCACTCGAATTCTGTGCTCGACATAGGAAGGCATGCAATGAAACGAAGTACCTTCGGCCGATCGTCGCTCGCGGCGGCGGTGATGACGGGCGTCTCGGTGCTGGTCATGGGCATCGCCGGGAGCGGCGCGAATGCCGACCCCACGGCCACGCCGACCGAACAGTCCCTGGCCGACTACATCGCCGCGGGCCGGAAGGCGGCACCGGTCGCCGAGTCCGGCAGTTCGTCCGGCTCCGCCTGCAATTCCGGCAGCGGCGCCGGATCGGGTAACGGCTCCGGCAATTGCTTCGGCGGCTCGGGCAGCAGCTCCGGGCTGTCCGGCGGATACGCAAGCGACACAGTCGGTTACGGCCTGCCGATGACGTCCTGGCTGGCCGCCTTCGGTTACGGCCTGCTGAACCCCGACGCCGCGCCCGCCCGGCGCCAACGACTGGAACTGCAAGCCGACCGCCGCGCATCCGCGCCCGGTGGTGCTGCTACACGGCACCTGGATGAACGCCTACAACGGATTCGCCTACATGGGCCAGCCGATCAAGGACGCGGGTTTCTGCACCTTCACCTTCAACTACGGCCGGTCCAACCTGATCCAGGGCGGCGGCCTCGGCTCGGTGCTGCCCGGCGTGATGGGCACCGGCTACATCCAGGACTCGGCCAAGCAGCTGGCCACCTTCGTCGACCGGGTGCTCGCCGCCACCGGCGCCCCTGAGCTCGACATCGTGGCGCACTCGCAGGGTGGCGCGATGGCGAACTGGTACACCAAGTTCGAGGGCGGCGCGGCCAAGGTGAAGAACCTGATCACCTACGGCGCAACGCATCACGGCACCTCGCTGGACGGTATCGGCACGCTGGGCCGGGCGATCAACAACTTCGGCATGACGATGATGTATTCACCCCGCGCCCTGTCCATCGCGCTGCGCGCCCTGGACCCGGCCGGGCATCCCGATCTCGAGTGCACCTTCAACCCGTGGGTGATCGGCGGCGCTGGCCAGCTGTAGCACCCGCAGAGAACGTGCGTCTCGGCGAACAGGCGAAACCCATACCCTCCGAGCCTGTTCCGGCAGACGCACCACCGCCACGCGACCAGTCCGCACCGAACGGGACCTCAACCCCGCCCCTGTTCTGTCGCGAACTGTCCGCGTCGTGGCGAACGTGCCCACCGAGCGGCGACCGCACGCGCCGCCCGGTGGGCACTGTGCTTTTTCATCGAATCTGTAAGAGGTTTACCGAATCTGGATGAGATTTACGTGCCATTGGTCACGTGGTTATATCCGCTCCATGATTCGCTGTTTGCCTGTATCAATGAAACGACGGACCTCCAGCCGATCGTCGATCGCGGCCGTCCTGATGGGCGTCACGGCGCTCGTCATGGGCGTCGCCGGCACCGGCGCGAACGCCGCGCCGGACGAGTCGATCGAACAGCAGATCGCCGACCGCATCAACGTGGCCGGGCGCGGCGCGGCAGTCGCCGATTACGGCTTCAGCGCGGGCCTGTCCGGTGGATTCGCCAGCGACACAGCGGGTTCCGGTCCGGTGCTGCCGTCCTGGCTGGCCGCCTTCGGCTACGGCCTGCTGAACCCCGATGCCGCGCCGCCCGGCGCGAACGACTGGGGTTGCAAGCCGACCGCCGCACACCCGCGCCCCGTCGTGCTGCTGCACGGCACCTGGATGAACGCCTACAACAGCTTCGCGTTCATGAGTCAGCCGATCAAGGACGCGGGCTTCTGCACCTTCGCCTTCAACTACGGCCGGTCCAACCCGGCGCAGGGCGGCGGCCTCCCGCCGGTATTGCCCGGCGTGATGGGCACCAGCACCATCGAGGACTCCGCCAAGCAGCTCGCCACCTTCGTCGACCGGGTGCTCGCGGCCACCGGCGCACCCGCCGTCGACCTCATCGGCTACTCGCAGGGCGGCGCAATGGCGAACTGGTACACCAAGTTCGACGGCGGCGCCGACAAGGTGCAGCACCTGATCACCTTCGGTGCGACGCATCACGGCTCCACCATCGACGGCATCGCCGCACTCGGCCGCGCCATCAACAACATCGGTGTCGATGTCGTCGGCGCCAGCTCGATCGTCGTCGGCCACGCCGTCGCCGAACAAACCGTCGGCTCGGACTTCGTCAACCAGCTGAATGCCAACGGCGACACCATCCCCGGCATCGATTACACGATCGTCGGCACCCGCTACGACGAGATCATGACGCCCTACAACCTGACCTTCCTCCGGCCGACCCGCGGTGCGTCTGTCCAGAACATCACGCTCCAGGACGGGTGCGAGACAGACTTCTCCGACCATCAGACCCTGATGTACTCACCCCGGGCCCTGTCCATAGCGCTGCGCGCCCTGGACCCTGCTGGCCATTCGAACCTGGCCTGCACGTTCAACCCGTGGTTGATCGGGGGCGGTGGGCACCTGTAGATACCCGACGCGAAATGCCCTCGGTGTCAACGCGGTTCGAGTTGCGGATCGATCTCCCGGAACCACTGCTCTGCCGCCGGTTTGTCCTTGAAACCGGGAACCGCGATCACCGTCGCCATCGAGTTCTGCGCCCACCGCAGCACCCACGATCCGTCCCAATCCAGCTCCACGGCATAGCGTCCCAGTGCGGTGGCGTTCGCGGGCCAGGAAGTCGGGTACTTCGATGTGGCGTCGCGTGCGGCGGCGTTGTCGGCAAACTTGACGGCGGTCAGGGGTTTGCCATCGCTTGTGCCGCAACTGAATGTAGGCAGCGCGTTGCGCGGTGGGATGACGCAGCTGCCCGAGTCGGTGATCGCGCGTGGCAGGTCGATGCCGAGGGGACGGGCCGGTGCGGTCTCGACCGCCGAATTCGGCGGCGGCGGAACTGATTCGGCAGGTTCGGCGGGCGGAGTATGCACGAGAAGCACGACGGTTGCCGACAGTGCGGTCAGGCCGCCGACCACGGCCCCGACGATCGGCGGCAGGGCCGGCCAATCCAGCTGCTTCATGAGTCCCACCTTTCGCTGTACGGGCTGTCGGCAACCCAGACCGTGACGTCGGCCTGTCGGAGGACGCCGTGCTGATCGCGCCAGCCGAGGCGTGGTGTCGTCGCGACCCGGCCCACCAACGAGGATCGGTCGGTGGCCGTCGTCCCGACCTGGACATGTTTGCTCGGATCGACGACGTCGTTTTCGACCGGCTGGAAATACTTCACCCCGACGCAGTCGAGTTCACGCCAGATGTGCATCCGCGCCTCATCGATGCTCTCACTGAGATCGTAGGCGCGGATCAGCCCGTCGATCAGGCCCTCTTTTTCACCGCGCAGCCTCGCGATGAGTTCTTCCTGTCGCCGGACCGCCCCTGACTCGACCGGTGGCGTCGGCCGATAGAGTTCATCGTTCGAATCCGATTGCTGTTCGCGGTTTTCCATGGCGCGTAGGCAGTACCCGAGCACTATGCAACCGACTGCGATCAGCAGCGCCATCGCAAGCCGGAAGAAAAACTCTGCCATTACACCCACCCTTGGTCGATGCGGTTCAGCCCGCCGTACGGCGCGATCAGTTCCATACGCCTGCCTCGCTCAATATCCAGCGGGCGGGATCGAGGCAGCGGAAGGGCGATATCCCGCTTTCGTGTACCTGTTCGCCTGCGGGCAATGCGCCAAGGGCTGAGACGGCGAAGAATCGCGTGGGTAGCCGTGCGCCGGTGTGCGGTGAGTCGGCGGCGTCGATGATCGGTTTGGCGCCGAGTTTCACCAGCAGGCTGCGTACTTCGGCGTCGACCAGCTCGCCGTCGTCATTGTCGTAGGGCCCGCGGATCAGGCTCGGGTCACGGGAGAACCCGGCGCCGGGATTGCCCATGACGGTGCTCCAGTCGGTTCCGGCCACATTCTTCAACGCGTGCAGGGCGTCGAACTTCGACAGCACCACGGCCAGTTTCGGATTGTGCGGACCGATCATCGAGATCACCGTCTGTAGCACGGTTATCGGCGCCACGTCGTACGTCTCCTGAGCGGGGATGAGGTCCCGAAGCTGACTGGCGATGCTCGGTACCTTGAGTGGATCGAACATGTAGACAACGCCGTCCGCGTTGCCGAAGAACTTGGTCCACGTCTGGCCGATGTTGTTCTGATCGTGCAGATCCTCGCCCGCGACGTCACGAATGACGAGGTACTGCTTTCTGCCGTTCCAGTGCCCAAGACGAAAGATCAGCGGATCGCGGTGGAACGGATCCTTGACGCCGATGCTCGAGGTGGGCGGCAGCATTTGCCGCTGCACATACAGGGTGTTCTGATAGTGCTTCTGATAGGTGTCCGCCGTACGTTGATCGTTCGGCTCGACGACGCAGCCGATCCGCTCGCCGAACAGCTGCAGCGCCTTTATCAGCACTGCGACGTAGACGGTCTTTCCGGTGTACCGCGCGCCTGCCATGGCGATACAGGTTGATCGGCTGTCCCGCCAGCCGTCGGGGATCCGGTAGTGGCAGTACGGGCAGACCTCTTCGACCTGCGATCCGACCTGCGCCGCGGCAAGGGCGCGTGACGGAGTCAGCACGATGTTGTTCCGCTCCCTTTTCAACTCGGACGGCACGATGTGGCGTGTCTGGACCTCGGCGCCGTAATAGCGCGATGCGACCTCGTCGATCTTCGTCTCACCGCTGGTCGCCATCCAGCTAACGCGTTCCGGTGTGAGCGCGTTGAAACACATTGGGCATCGGGTCACCGCTCCATCTCCTTGTCTTCGGTGGTCAGTGCGGCGAGCAGCCCGCGGACGACACTCCGCAGCACCGGTGCACGGCTGTCGGCGTCGGGCAAGCTCTTCAGGTGTCCGGGATCGATCGCGG
This sequence comes from Nocardia sp. CA-128927, assembly GCF_050955855.1. Taxonomy (NCBI): domain Bacteria; kingdom Bacillati; phylum Actinomycetota; class Actinomycetes; order Mycobacteriales; family Nocardiaceae; genus Nocardia; species Nocardia sp. CA-128927. The sequence continues at coordinate 5,217,097 of NZ_CP192087.1, forward strand.
TGTATCCGGTCGCCCGGGGCACGGGTGTGCCATGAGCGAGGACGAGATGACGCACGCCCTGCTGTGCGGCGCGGCCGAGCGGTGGCGTATCGGTGATCACCAGAACCACGTGCTGCTGGTTGTGCGGCAACAGATCTCGTGTTGTCAGGCCGATGCCCGCACCCATGTCGCGCAACATCGACTCGACTCTTTCGGCGAGATCGCCGACCGGGTGTATATCGACGGGAAGTGTTGTCGGCCCGAGGATGTCGACGCTGCGCAGGTCGCAGGAGGCCGCTTCGGCCACGCCGGTGACCAGCTCGGTCAGGACCGTAACGGAGCCGTCGCCGATCCGCGGCACCATGGACGCGGTCGTATCGATCGCGAGACCAACAGTGGCCGCCGAAATCCGGGGCGCCTGATCGGAGCCGAGTATCTCGTGCGCCGCGCTGCAGGCCGCTCGGGCGAGCGGGCCGAGCTCGTCCGGTAGCCGCACGCTGACCTCGATCTGGTTCCCGGCTGGTCGCAGCCGTGCCAGTTCCGCTCGATGCAGCCCGCTCACATCCTGCTGGACGACTTCTACCCGGAGCGAGTCCGAATTGTGCTGCCCACCGTCCACCTCGACGAAAAGCGTTACGGCGGTGCCGTCTCGAAACACCGCGGTGCCGTCGTTCGGGAAAGCCGCTACTGTGCAGCGGGATTCGATGTCCGAGACGACGACATGCCCTTGATGGATTCGAGCCGTCAACGTCTCGGATCGGTCCGCACGGTCGACGCTGATCCGAACCCGGCCCCCGGTGCCCTCCGACCGGATCTGTAATTCGCCATGCGGCAACAGAAACTGCTTCCCTCGGTCGAGGAAATAGGTGGTCATTGCCGAACCCCGTTCCCGCAGTTGGCGTTATGCCAGATCCGGGTGAAGCGGTCGAACTCGTGGATCAGCTGGCCGGACTCGGCGGTCCGGTCCCGCAGCTCGCCCTTGACCGCGTCGACGAGCGCTGCTTCGGTTCTGGGCGCGTCCCACCGGTGCGGATTGCGCATGGCTTGCACGGCTACCTCCTCGAAAATCGTTCTCCCACCCGGCTTTCGCATAAGCAGCAAGGGGTCATCCGATTGCCGTGCCGCGGACGGAGGCGCGGTGGGTGCGGCCAGGACGGCGAGCACACACACCCAGTGCGCGTCGAGACCGGTGTGATCGATCAACGCCAGTAGACCTGCGACGGTGGCCTGCCAGTTCTGCACCGCATAGTTCGCCAGCGCGACCGCATGGGCCGTGCCGAGCGTCAGGACGCGGGGTGCCGTCGGATGCTCGAACTCTTTGGAACGCAAAAGGATGTAGGCGACGGCCATATCTGTGGCGAGCGGTGCGGGCAGCCGCGGTTCTCGCCGTTGCCCGTAGTCCGCCAACAATGGCCACAGCGTCCGGATTTCGGTCCGGTGAAATCCGCGCCAGTCCACTGTCGCCAGCCTCGCCCATGTCGCCGCCACTTCGTCGAGGGCATCGTCGTGTGGGGTACCGGTGAGCGGAGCGGAACGGGACTTGCTCGACCCAGTACGTCTGCTGATGCGGTGGGTGAGGGCGGCGAGCTCCGCCGGGGAGCAGGTCTCGATCAGTGACAGCCTGAAGAAACGTGGCGGAATCATGTTGTGCCACTGCGCATCAACGCTCAGCAGCTCATCAATGTCCCACGGCTCATCGGTGAACAGCGGCGTGATATCGGTACTGCGCCAATCCTGTCGCGAATGTTCCTCGTAGAGTGCTCGGGACAGGCCGATCGGCGCCGCCCACGCCCAATCCCGTCGGTGCTGTCCGTCGTACGAGCGGAAGATCCGAAAGACCGAGTCCGCTACGAGCTGGTACAGCGATGTCTCGATCAGGGCCGGGGCACGGGTCAGGGCAGCGAATCGGACAGTGTCGGCACCGAGCAGCCACTGCCCGACCTCGCCGGCGAAACGCTCGCCGAGCGGGCGACCGACAACCGGTTCCTCGGGCACCACGGCGGGAAGTACGAACGCCGTACGGACATGTTCGGTAATGGATCCGATCGCCGCGACGAACTCCGGGCCGTGTATGTGGTCGTACAGGAGTGGTCGCAGCGTCCTGACCAGCACCTCGCGCATGACCGCGTCGATGTCGTCGCTGATGAGTCCGGCGTAATCGAGCAGCTCGAGCATTCTGAGCGCCGTTCGGGACACGTGAGCGCACTGCACCCAGTCCGCGCCGACCTCCTGCGCACGACACGCGAGCTCGTGCACGGCGTCGCGCGCTTCTGAACTGAGGTCGGTGGGCTCCTGGCCGGCGTCCGGCACGAATCGTGTTTCGTAGAAGCGTTGTTCGCGCCCCAGCCAATCCGGATCCCGCAGGGCCAACACGACGAACATCCGGCCGACGACATCTCTGGTCAGCCCGCCCGGCGAAGTGTCGACGGCGGTGTCGGCCAACGCGTTCCATGCGCCCTCGGCGGTGGTGCCGAGCGTCGGAAACAGCACGCCCGCGGCGGATGCCAGCAGTACCGGATCCCGTTTCAACGATGCGGGTGATTCGCGGTCGATAATCTGTCGCGCAGCCTCTTTGGCTTCGTGCAGTAGTGGATTCCCGGCGACAACCATCGCCAGCGGCCAACCCGGTGTCAGGTAGGGCTCCGGCACCCGCGCCGCAATCTCCTCGACGCGCTGCAGTGCCTGATCAGCGGTTGCGTAGTTCAGCAGCACGGTTTCGGCGAGGGCCGACCATCCGGTGATGGGCACGATCGTGCCGCGCTGAGTGTGGTGGTCGGACCTGCCGAACTCGCCGGGCTGGACCGGTTGGGTGGTATCCACGAGGACAACCTCGGCACTGTCCTGGATGGCTGCACTGTCGCGTGCGGGAATGGCGACGATGTGCAGGCCGCTTCTGATCGCCGATGCCACCGAATCTGCGCGATCGAAGGTGGTCCAGCTCAACCTCGCTGCCGTCACGGCCGCCATGAAATAGCTGACGGCGCCGATCCAGAGCGCGGCGGTGTCGGGATCGTCCACGGCCAGGACGATGCGCGGACCGCCGCGCAGGCTGTGCTCGACCGCGTCGAGTAGCACCCGCAGTATGCCGATGTATGAGAACCCCGGGGTGAGCAGGAATTGGAGGACCGTCGACCGTTCGATGGCGCGCCCTCGGCGCGGGCGAGCTTGCCCGGGTTCCAGTTCGGCAGTGGCGACACTCGTCTGCCCGAAGGGGGTGAGCCAATCGGGTGAGCGCCACAGGTCGATCGGTCGCACGCCGTTCGTCTCGCCGATGTCACGGTCCAACAGGATGTGCGCGAACACATTTCCGGGTCTGCCTGCGGCGTCGGCGCCCGCAGGCACAGTGTGACAGTAGACAGCCGAACGGGCGTCGATACTGACGTACATCAGTCGCCTCGGTAGTGCGGCGATGTCAGCGGCGGTGGGAAAGGGTGGTATCGGCGTCACCGGGTCCAGCTGCGTGGACACCCAGCCGACCAGCGCGGTCTGCTCGCCGTCGGTGAGGCCCGCGGTCTGGTCCTTCGGCTGCCATCCGCTGCGTCCGGCAAGGCCGGATCCCGCAGGCGCGGAGTACGAGGTGTAGGTGAGCTGGCCGAACCGGCCGGTGTCGGCGGGCGCGGATTGTGCGGTGTATCGGGGAGTCGTCATGTCATCGCCCACGGGAAGGTCCGGTGAGCCGGAGGGTGCGCAGTGGCGGATCGATGATCGCCAGCACCTGCTGTTGTTCGGGTCGCACGTCCGCAAAGAGCCGAACGTACCCGGCGAGCTCGTCGGCGGGTACCCGCCAGACGAGATGCGGGTCGCCGCGCCGCAATGCGGCCGGAATGATGCAGTCCACCGATGCGGATCCGGCGTTCTGGTCGTAGAAGTAGGTGTCGATTCGCCGGCCGTCGTCGATGCTCAACGGCAGTCGCTCCGGATTGTGCACCAGGACGAAGGGCGGCGCCGACGGCCGATCCAGTTCGGGCAACAGCCTGATTTGCAACCAGCGATCGCGCCGTTTGAGCTGTATGGTCAGCACCTCGTAGCGCACTCGAAGCAAGCCCGGGTATTCGATACTGGTGACGACGCCGAGAGTCGGAGCCCCAGCGGCAAAGGTCACCGGTACCAGGTGAACCGAGCAGCCGAGCGCGGGGAGTGGTTCGGGCAGGTGCAACCCGCCGTCACGGACGTACATGTCGCGGTCGATGGTGCCCACGGGGCGTTGCGCCACCGCTGTTTCGACCGGAATGTGGTTGCCTGCCACATACACTCGGATCTCGTCGGCCTCGGCGGGCCATGCCATCGTGATGATTTGTTCGTTGCAGCGCTCGACCACTCGTGCACTCGGCATGAACTCAGCGCGCCGGGCCGCCACCATCGTCGTGCCGACTTGAACCTTCCCGTCGTGCGTAGTGACCGGGGTCAAGTAGACGAACACCCAGTCCGACGGCCAGGCAACCTCGGTCATCTGCGACATCTCCCCGGGGACAATGGGATTGGGTACGCGGCTAGCGGCTGTTAGCTGGGCGTCGGCCGCGATGGTGGTGCTGGTGAGGCGCTCGACAACCACGACCGACTCGCTGAGGCTCAGCGGTGGTTTGGCCGCGGTCCGGTAGATGTGCACGTCACCGCTCGGCGGTGTTGTCCAGGACAGATCGAGCCAGGTTTTGGTTCCGGCACCCCGTTGCTGAACGGTGAGATCAGTGATCCGCTGCAGGTCGCCGAGTCTGTCGACCTCGTCTTCGGCTGCTACCGACAAAACGGTCCCGTCCCCGATGTCGACCTCGCTGATCGCGCGGTAAAGGTATCTACCAGGCGATACTTCGGTGTCGGTGAAGCCGGTGAGGTTATGGTTCGTCGCGAGGATGCGGTGTCGCTCGTCGCCGATGTCGATCATTCCGCGCAGGGGTACGCGGTACACCCGCACCCGCGTGGTGTTGGGCAGGACCGACCACCTGCCGATCACCGAGCCATGGTCGGCGACGACCTCGAAACCGCTGACCGGTGCGATGATCTGCCCGCGCGCCAGCAGTTCCGGTGCGCTCCGTTTGGCCTCGTCGATCGTGCTGCCGCGATGTCGCCAGACCACCACGAATCGTGCCGCCGCGACCAGTGGTGCCGTGTCGTACGCTTCAGCCGAGGTGGTAGCCGCGATGAAACGTCCTCGGTCGGGCCGATGCGGCTCGTAATCGTCACGTGCGGCGACGCGATAGATCACGACGCCGGGATCGTCGGTGACCTCGCTCTTCCAGTCGAGTCGGTAGCCGTCGACAGCGGACGTGATCGACAGCCGCGCAGCGGAACCCGTCCCTCGAATGACGTCATTGTTCGGGAAGTCGCCATCGCTGAGGGTGTATTCGATGTCCGGCAACGGATCCGGCGTCTCGTCGAAATCGGCGTCCGGTGCGGGCAAGGTCGGTTCTGCCGCTACCGCTGTGTCGATGGGCGTTTCGGGTTCCGGCGGGTCGAGTGGTGCATCGATGCGGTCCCGGTTGATCAGCACGGCAAGGAATTGCGCCGCCCACTTCGCGGAGGCGGGCAGGATCTGGGCGATATCGTCCGCGCTGGTCTTGCCGGAGCGCAGGATCTGATTCAGGCGCGAGTCGGTGACCGCGCCCTGTTCGAGATTGCCCTTGGCGACTTGCTCGTCCCGCCACTCGCGCAGATCGTCGAGGATCCTGTCATCGAGAGATGTCACGTCGGCTTCCTCCTTCAGAAGATCGGTGAGGTCGGCTCGGGCAGTGGGGACCGCGAAGGCGTCGCTGAGCCACCGAGATTCAGCTCGTCGAACGACACCCCATCGCTGAACTGCGTGGTCACCGCGATCCAGCCCAGGTCCTTGTCGACGAAGTCGATTGGGGATTCGTCGGTGACCCTCGTCTTCCCGCCCGCTACCGCCGGGTCGGTGAACAGTTCGGTATCGAAATGACCGTCCTCGGCTGATTCCGCATCACCGACGCCCGCGCGGAAGTGCTCGACCGATACCAGTTGCGGCACACCTTGTTCGAAGTATTGGACGTCGCGAATCAGACGATCGCGCGCCGTGCCCGGGCCGAGCTCACGGAGCGCGGCGGCCCACATCGACGATGAGCCGGCCGCGGGCACGCCCGCACCGGTGAACCGGTCGGCCCAGATATCGAGCGCGGAGCCCGATCCCGCACCCTGTTGGGACAGGATCAGCTCAGGTTTCATCCTGATAGCGCGGGCGGTCGGCCCGAGCTGCTCGCCCACCGAGCCGATGATCTGGTCCCATGGCGCCGACAGCCAGCCGACCTGGAAGAGGTTGGCCCGCAGGTCAGCCGCCACCTCGTCCACCTGACGATCGTCGGGCCGCGCCGACCCGACCGCGGTCTTGCGGGGCAGTCCCCAGCGGATTCGCGCCGCGTGGTCGGTCGGTGTGCCGGTGAAACCGAGCGGATCTGCCAGGAACGTCCCGAGTATCTGTGTCCACGACTGGTATTGGGTGCATGCCTGGCTGAGACGTTCGACGTCACGCAGCGCCGTGCGCAGATTGTGCTTGTCGATGTCGATGGTGCTCGCCGCCTCGCGCAGCCGGTTGAGCAACCGGAAGAGCGCACGTTCGGTAAGGACGAAGGCGAGTAGCAGCACGAGGGTGAGCACGATCGCCGCGCCGCCGCCGATCTCGAGCGCCCGGACCACGGTCAGTCGCTCCGTGATCACCCCCGCGACATCGGCCGCCAGTACGAGCAGGAACAGGAGAATCGCGACCTGCGTGCAGAAGACCAGCCAGCGTTGCCGCTTGGTGGCGGCCGTCGGTTTCGCGGCCTGCGCCGCTTCCCGAATCTTCTCGAGTAGGTAGCGCACCTCCGCGAGCGTGCGGTCGAGCTCCTGGCTGATCCGTTGCCCGAACACGTGTCCGTAGCTGCGGTGCAAGCCCGACCGCCAGCTGCCGAGTTCGGCTGTGGCGCTGGCTGCTTCGGCCTGGAGCGACTCGTCCGCCTCGATGGCGTCGAGCCGTTCGGCGAGCGTATTGATGCCCGCGATGTCGCCGGGGGAGACGGAGCTGATCCCGGCTTCATGCGCGAGTGCCTGCGGTGTCACGACGAATTCGGACTCCGGCCCCGGGATGACATCGGCCGCGGCGGGAATGATGGCCCGGTTGACACCGATCTGCGCCGGCGGCAACCGATCCGACCTTTCCTGGGCATCGCAGAGCGTAAACGCCGCGGACGCATAGTCTTTCCACACTACGGACAGGTCCGAGCTCGCGATGGTCCCCATCGGCTCGTCCGCGGACTCGTCGAGTGCGTTCGCGAGCTGACGGGCCGCGGGCGCATAGGCGGTCCACTGCACCGCGCGGCCGTCCGAGCTCTTTCCGTCGACCACCACCCGGTAGTCCGACTCCTTGCCGAGGACCAGCCTTTCGATCAATCGCGCTGTCGCGGTGGCACGTTCGTCGGAGTATCGCTGCTGCCAGGAACCGGGCGAGTTCCGCAGTGCCGCCCACAGGAAGGACAGAAACATCCGCAGGACTTCACGCCAGCCGATGAGCTTGCGCTTGCTGTCCGGCGGTGGTTCCGCACGGGGCCCCTTCAAGAGCGACTCATGCTTGGTCCAGAGCTGCTCGGCCATCCGGCGTGTTTCCTGTGGCACGTCGTTGACGTAGATCACCGGATCGATCTGGTCGTACGGCAGCGGCAGCCTGTCGGCGACATCGAACAGCTTGTGCCGCAACTGTTCTGCGATGCCGCCGCATTCGAGCTGGCGGTAGAACGAACGCGCCACCCGGAAGGTGTCGCCGGGCAGCGGATGCAGGTCCGCCATCGGCCGATGTTCGACCGCCGACCACAGACCGCAGAGGGCGACCAGCACCGGTGTGGCGTTGCGGGCCACCACTACGGGGTCGTCGGAATCGAGCGATTCGTGGCCGAGCGCCGGGCCGTGCGCGTCCTCGGGAGCTATCACGACGTTGTGCCAGCCGGCGAACGCGGGTTCGGCGTCGTCCGGCAGCTCCGCGCCACCGCGCACGATCAGCACCCGCAATTTGGTGAATTGCGCAGCCGCGCGACGGTGTTCGTCGAGATACGCCGACAGCGCGCGTTCGCTGGCGGCGCTCGTGGCCCGATCACCGGTCACCGTCGTGATGAGCACGCAGAGGGTGACGTGATCGACCGGTGTCGGACCGGCCAGCACGTCCGCCAACCGCTGCGGCTGTGCGACGCCATCGTGCAGCCGCAGCACGGGCGCCGCCCCGCCGACCGGTGCGGCCGCGTCGTTGTCGAGCCAGAAGAAGTCGCGCACCAGTCCGGTCGCGGACAGGTCGGTCAAGACATCTTTGATCGCCGCCGCGGACCCGGGCGACGCGACGATCACCGTCACTCTGCGCATGTCACACGCTCAAATCCGGCTCGTGGTCGGGATCATCGGGGTCGTACACGGGCTTGTCGGATACCTCCGCCAGTGGCGTGCAGCGCCGTACCAGCTCGATCAGGTCGCCGGCCGACTGATAGACGTCGGGCGCCAGATCGCGGAAAAGTGGTGTCTGCGAAGCGAGTTCACGAGTCGAGATGGTGGAGAACCTGCCACCGCCCACCGCGCCGTGCGGGCCACGCGGCATATAGAACGTGCCGCAGATACCGCGCACCTTCTGATACCACGCGGTCAGGCCCGCCGCGCGTGCCTGGACCGAATCGCCCCTGGCGACACCCTCGACCGGGGCCGATCCGGATCGCGTCTTGCCGGTGCGGAGCCAGTCGATCATCAGTTGGTCGGAGGATCGGCTGCTGAGGTTCAACCCTTCGGCCGGATCGTAGGGCGACGCGTCGTAGATGCCGCGCAGCGCCTTGTACGGGCGCAGCGAATGCATGACGGGCGCGTCGTGGGCATGCGCCATCGCGAGCAGCACCGACTCCAAAACGGCGGGCAGCCAATCATTGGGACCGAGCCGGTCCGGCGATGTCAGCAGCGGATGTGGGAAGTCCAGCCAGCGCCCGAGTTCGTCATCCCAGACCCGGACGGGCTCGTTGAACGGCGCCACCGGAATCTGGACCAGCCCGAGGCTGAGGCCGAGGAACCAGCCGGCCACCATGGTGCGGCGTTCTGCGTCGGTCATCGGTAGCGCTGCAGGCAGCGGACGGGCGCGCCGCCATTTCCAGAACTCGGTCTGCTGCGATCGCGTCGACCCGTCCCACTGCCTGGCCGCCGGATCGAGCACCGATCGGAAGACCAGCGGCGAATAGTTGGGAAAGGAACCGAAGATGTCGATGCGGGTCAGTCCGTCTTCACTGCTGAGTGAGTCCTGGAACGACGTTTGCACGGTTTCCTCGATCGATGCGTCGTTGCGCAGGGCAGCGACCAGGTCCGGCGCGATCGGCATGTCGGAGAACGGGATCGACGAGAACTTGTATCGATAGAGCAGCGGCTGATTCGGGTGCAGCACGCCGAGTGCGTCGTTGTTGACGCTGGCGAGCGGGCGAGCGAGCCGCAGCGCGTCGGTGAAGTTGGCCGCGATCAACTCGCGCCGCTGGGCCAGGACCGCGTCGCGTTCCCGGCGGTCGGAGACGAACTCGCGCAGGCTGACTCGGACGAAGCGGTCGAAGGATTCCCCGGTGCGTGCGATGAAAGCCCGTGCGCGGTCCAGGATCTCGGCGGAGCGCAGGTGCACCTCGTAGCGCGCGGCGGAGGGCGGCGGCAGTTGCTCGCCGGTGGCGGGGTCGAGGACGAAGGCCTTCGGCCGCCAATCGACGGTGCGTTCGATCAGCGGCGTGTGCACGCCGGGCGCCGCCGAACCGTCCCTGGTGCCCCATATTCCGGTGACCACGATCGTCGCCGCGGTCTGCACCGCCTTGATCAGCTGCGGCGGCGCCGCGGCGTCCAGCGCGACGGCGCTGGGCAGGTCGACCGCGAACTGTGCGGCGAATTCGGTTGAGGGCGTGAGCATTACCTCGTTGTTCGCATGCATGAAGCGTCGGGGAATCGGTGCCCGGTCCGAGGGCCACGCGGCGTACTGGTCGGTGGCGAGCAGGGCAAGCCCCACGTCTCGGGTGGGTCGATCCCGGTCGGCGCGCAGCGCGGTGTGCGGTTGGTTGAGCGCGTCGAGCAGCGGGTTCAGTACCTCGGGTACTACCGCGGTGGTGAGGTCGGCGACCTTCGCCGACAGCGCGGCCATGATCTGCTGGTGGATCTGCGGCCGATAGTCGTTGACGACGGATCTGATGATGGCCGCACCGGACGTGATCTGACCGCGCCGCAAGCCTTTCAGGGTGTGCTCGACGGCGGGCGGCGGTTCGGTGATATCGCGCGGCGCGTGTTTGGCCAAGTCTTCGGCGCCCGGCCGGATGTTATCCCCGAGATGGGTGGCCAACCTGTTCAGCATCGCTGTCGCATAGGGCAGTCCGATCGCCGATGCCGCATCGGCGATCCGGTCCTCGATCGCGGCGACCATGGCCGGATACCAGGTGAACGCATGGGTTTCGGCGGCGCGATTGGCGGCGTCCCGCATCCTTTTGCGCAGCGAATCATCGTCCATCGCGGCGCGTACGTCGGGCACCCACTGTTTGGCATGCTGGCCGTCGGCCCGCGGAATCGCCGGGCGGAGAACCGTTTCGGCGATATGGTCGATCATCCGTTCGAGATCGTCGGGCGGCAGCAAGATTTCGGTGAGCCAGCCGACCACGTCGTGCGGATTCAGCTCGTGGGTGCCGAGCCCGGTGCGCGACAGGACCGTTCCCCACTGGCTGTCCAGGATCGAGTCGATCTGTTGGTCGTCGGAGGCCCGGCTGGTTGGGTCGGCGTGGCCGTCGAGCAGCAGGTCGACACAGCTTCGGGCCAGCCGCTGCGCGGAGTACTCGGCGTAGCGTTCCCGGCCCATGCTCAGGCTGGAGAAGCCGTAACTGCCCCACGGCAGCGCATCCCAGTAGTTCGCGCCCCATCCGACGTAATCGCGTTCGCCCGCGACGGCGGCCCGGTTGGTCAGGTCATAGTCGACGAACTGGTCGGTCGCCCGCCCGCTCAGCATCATTCCGGCCAGGCCGCGGGCCAGCCCGCGGTAGATGGCTTCCTGCGTGCCGTCGCCGAAGGGGGCAGCTTGCGCGCCCATCGTTCGGCTGACCGGGAACACCCGCGCGAACGGCACCGGCGCACCGGCGCCCTTCTGCTGCCCCAGCGCGGACAGCAGGTCGACATCGTGTTCCCGCGCGGAGCCGAGCTGACTGGAAATGATCTCGCCGAGCATCGCGAGCGCGTTCGGCCGGACGCCCGTCGTCGCGGCCGTGCCGAGATGGTCGAAGACATCCGCGGTGACCATGAAGAGCCCGATGGTCAACGGATCCAGGCCCTGGACCATGGTGAGCAAACGGCACACATCCAACGCCATCGACGCGCCGGACCCGCCCGCCATCGAGGACACCACCAGTACCAGAGGCGGGGCGTCCGGTTCGAATTTGCCGCTGCCGGGAAACGCGAGATCGCGCATCTCGGTGGCCGTCTCGATCGAATTGAGCCGGTCCCAACAGGATTGCAGGCGCTGCGAGATGGCCGTCGCCTGATTGAGCGTGATCATTCGGCCGACCGCGCGGAACTGACCGGCGCCGGTGCTGACCGGCACGGGTACCGCCCCTGGCTCGCGCGGTGCCCAGGTGGCAATTGTGTCGAGCCGGTTCTTCTGCCGCAGCTGGTGGCTCAGCGCGTTGTCGAGAACCGAGTACTTCTCGCCCTGCGGCGCCGCACCGAAATAGGTGCCGCCCTGTTCCCGGACATTACGCAGGCCGGTAGGCAATCCGCCGGGCGCGGTCGGTACGTCGATGCTGACGAACTGCCAGCCTGCGGGGATGCGGTGAATTCCGGACCGGCCGAGGTCGGACCGCACCTGGTCCATCATGTACGCGATGGTCACGGCGCCGGAGCCACCGCAACCGACGACGAGGAAGCGCCTCATTCTGGTTCCTTCACTTGAATGTTCTTGCGGGTCATAGCGTTCGGGGTTCGCTCAGCGGGTGTGCGGATCGGCACCGCCGCCACCGCCGTATCGACTCGGCGGCCGGCCCCGGTCGGTCGCGAACGGATTGTTTCCGTTCCCGCCCGAGGTGGACGGACCCGCGTACCGCGATGCGAAGGGATTGCCGCCGGGCTCAGGTGTTGTGGTCCGCGGGCCCGACTGGTCACCGTCGGACGCACCCCGGTTCCGTAGCTGCGCGACGAGACCCGGCACGTTATTGCTTGCGTCCGTTACCAATCCGGCACGCTGCGCCGGACTGCTGCCACCACCCAGCAGCAGCACCAGGGTGGCGGTGTCGGCGGGGCCGTCGGGGTTGTGCAGGACGAACCACGTGCCCTGCAGGGAGAGGGGGAGTACGGCGTTGCCGCGCGCGTTGGTGCGCGGTTCGACGCTCGACGCGCCCACCATGCCCGGTGCGTGGGCGGTGACGTAACCGCGTCCAGCGGGTGCCCACCCGGTGCGCGCTCGCAATGTCACCCCGCCCAGGTCGAGCTTGCGGGTGGAGCGGTGCAGTCCGGAGAAGCTGTCGACGAGGTCGGTGTCGCGAAGAGCGAAGCGCGTACCGTCGTCCCGGCACAGTGCCCCATTCTTCACGTGGACGGGGAATTGCTGTGCCTTGAGGGTCTGACCGGGGATCCGGGCCGTGATCCATTTCATGAGGTAGAGCAACAGCAATGGAATGCCGGGCCCGAGCACGATGGTCAGGATCAGGACGATCCAGAACAGCGGACGGTCCGGTTGTTTCTGGACCTTCGCCCGGAACGGCACGTCTATCGTGATCGCGCCGTCGATCTCGTTCGCCCGGGCCGCGGTGACCGCAATCGTTCCGCTCACCAGGCCGTTGGTCTGGTTCTCGATCTTCAGTACCACTGGAATCGAGCGAGCCTGCGCTCCGGGCACGCATCCTTGCGGATCGGTGGGCGCGGTATTGGTCAGCGCGAGGGCGCCGATTCCGTCGGGCTGTGTCTTGAACACCGGCGGACGGGTGGGGGCAACCCACACACAGCCCTCACCGCGCACCGGGAGCACAGCGGCGAATTCGCCTGAGCCCTCCAGTGTTCCGAAGTCGAGTGGGCCCGGCTCCGGGAACCCGGCCGGCGGTGCGATCTGCAATGGAATATCGAGAGGTTCGGGGTGCAGGACGGTTCCCGGCTGGTCGCCGGACGGGGCTGTGGTGATGCCGAGGGCGAGTCGCAGTGTTGCGGGCCCCGGCGGGATTCCGGTGAGGTCTACGGCGAGCGGGTCGGCGATGTGGTCGCGGGTGATCGCCTTCGCGAGTTCGTGTGACGCGCCGGATTGTTCGATGATGGACGCCGACAACTCGGCCGAGCCCTCGATGGTGGCCGGATCGACCGGCTTGCCCGCGCGGTCGGTGATGCCGAGCCGCAACAGGGTCTTCTCTGCGGCGTGCAGTGTCCGAGTGCGTTGTTCGGTCCACGTCGGGACGAGGTTTCCGTAGATGGTGATGCTCGACTTGGATTGTGTCGCAGGGAGTTTGCCTCCCTTGTCGACGAAGCCGAGCGCCCATATGCCGCGCCACGCGGCATCGGGAGCATTCGCCATCTTGAACGTGAGTTCGCTGGACGAGGTCCATCGGTACTCCACCGAGATGCTGCCGAGGGCAACTTTGCCCTCGGGCGCGGCGGGTATTTCGGCTGTCGTGTTATCCGGCGCGATCAAGGTCGGAATCAGACCGGCGGCGCCACCGTTTGCTTCGACGTTGACCGCACGGATCGAGTTGTCGAGGACGAATTTGTGTTTGCAGTCCTCTCGGACCTGTCCTGAACAAATGGTGCGGTCGGTGTCGATCCTGGTCGAGTTCGGCCCCAGCTTGGCGAACACGCCGAGCAATTCGTCGATGTTGTTGGCCGCGTAGAACTCTCCGGGCCGCGGCTTCACGATGTCGCCACAAGGCTTGCCGTCGTACGGTTTTCCGGTGGCGATCGATTCGAGCAGCCGGAAATCGGGTGCCCGGGGCGGTTGCCCGTCGACGCTGCGTACGCCGCCGAGGCCGAGGGCGAAGGTGCGAACCCCGGTGGCCCTGAGCTGGTCGGCGATGCCGCCGGACCGGCAGATCGAATCGCGCGTCGTGGCAATGCGATCCAAGCGGAGGCTGTCGTCGGAGGTCCGGAAGTCGAGCTCGCCGTCGGTGAACCACGCGATGCCGCGGCAGGCGGCGGGATTGGGGTCGGGCCGGTGTTCGGTGAGTGTGTGCAGCGCCTCGCTCAACGCGAGGCCGTAGTTGGTGTCGATGCCCTGGGTGCGATCTCGGGCGCCATCGATCGCGGATTTCAGCCCGGGCAACGACTTGCTGTTCAACGTCACCCAGGGGTGGCGTGTGTCGTAGGAGTCGCCGAAACCGGCAATCGCGATATCGAGGTCGACCTGCGTATTCTCGGTCCACTCGGCGAGCTTCTCGAGCAGACGCTGGGCGGCGGGGACTCGCGCTGCCTGCGGATCGGAGCCGTTGGGCGGCTTGAGGCTGCCCGACTCGTCCAACAGCAACAGCAGGTCGCCGTGCTTCTGCCCGACGAGGCACGCGCCGTAGTCGACGACCGCGGACGTGACATCCGACGGCTGTGCGCCCGCCGGGAATCCGCCGAGCAGGACGCAGCACAGGAAGGCCCCGGCGGCGGCCAGCCCAGACCAGCGATGTCGTCTCACTGTCGGGCCCACCAGTTCGCGAAGAGCCATCCGCTCAGCAGGACCCCGCACCCCGCGGAGCACAGCACGAGCCAGTAGAGGACGGTGGCGTACGGCCACGGGTCGTAGAGCGCCCGCGCCCGCTGTTCGATATCGACCCGGGTGAAGATGGCCAGCACGCTGATGGCGATAGGGCCGGCGAGGGCCCACGCGGCGACCGCGAACGGTGAACGACCTACCGTGACGGCGAGCACGATCCCCGCCGCGACGAAGAAAGCCGCCAGCACCAGCCACAACACCGGCGCCTTGCCGGAGATGTGCGAAACCGCCTGTGCGAAAGGAACGTTCGCAGGCTTGTCGCGGCGGCGGATGCGCGGCTCCGGCTGTTCGGTGATCACCGGATCGGTCGGCCGCGGCGTCGCACGAACATCGGATGCACCATCGGGCATTGCCGAGCGCTGCTGCTGACGCTTTTGATACTCGCTGTAGTCGAATGGACTAGGCGATCCTGGCGGAACAGCCACCGATTCTCTCCAACTGACTTATAGCCGTGCATGACTGAGTCGCCCCAAGAGTAAGGAGATGCGCCGCCGAGAAATATCGTGCGAACGAATGACACTGTCGACCGGCATTGCGGGTGATGACCTGCCGGAATCGGGCGCTGATCGCCAAAGATGCTGTGGCTGTAGGTGATCGGCCTGTCATGGGCGGCTGCGTGCCGCCGTCGTCCTGGGCGACCCGGTGCGTGGAATGTCCCTCGAACAGCCGACATCATTCGGCGGTCGCCGCGAATAGCGTTGGCAGGTAACTCGTGAAAGGGGGTGACAGAAAATGGAGCGATTCGAAAACAAGGAAAAGACGCCGAAGAGCGAGACGCCGCCGCCGGTGAAGCCACGCAGCGAACAAACCGACCGGGCGTTGGGTAAGGCCGCGATCGACGCGGTCAACAAGAAGTAGCGCAGGCGGTCCAGGTGGTTGTGACGATGAGACTGCGCCGCCACCTAGGCGATCCGAAAATGCTTGGCGGGCAGCCCGACACTGCTCGTCGAGATCCTGCGTGGTGGACCGAGGGGTCCACCGCGCAGGCCGGATACCAGACAGGCTAGCTGCTCGGGTCCAATTCGTTTGGGCCAGTACTGGATACCGGCGGGGGCCAGTCCTGCGGTTCGACGTTCACGGGCATCGCAGTTGGGTCCGGGTCCCAGTCGAACCGCGGCGCGGGTGGTCCCCACTGTGCGGGACCGGCGAACGTGACTCGGTCGCCGCCGAAGTCGATGCCGCGAAAGTCGACAGCATCGGCGAATGTCGCACCCTCGAAATCGGTGTCCCCTGCGAAGTACGCGCCGACGAACACGGCGATACCGCAAAATACCGTGCGCCGGAAGACGGCGTCGCCCCGGAAATCCACGTCCTGGAACCGAGTGTTGCCCAGGAATGTCGCCTCCTGGAAGACCGTGCGGCGGGCGAATCTCGCGCCATTGAAGATCGCGGCACCGGAGAACGTCACCAGTGCGAACGTGGCCGCGCCCGCGTATCCGGTAGACCCGAAGCGCGCGTTGCCTGCGAATTGCGCCGCATGGAACGACGTGTCACCGAGGAAGCTCGCGCCGGCGAACGCGGCGTCGGCCGCGAACGTCGTGCGATCGAAGAGTGCGTCGGACGAGAACGTTGTGTCGCTGAACCACGTCGTGTCGCTGAACGTCGTGCCCGAGAAAACGAGCGGTTGCCTGAACTTGGCATTCACGAATTGAGCACGGCCAGAAAACTCGACCTGTGCGAAGTGGGCCGGACCTGAGAACACCGCGTCGGCGAACTGCGCAGTACTGGAGAACGTCGCGGTAGCGAACCCGACTCGATCGGTGAACGACGCGTTCGTGAACCGAGCCTCATCCATGAACGCCACGCCATCGAAGGCCGTGCTGCCCCCGAACGTTGCGCCGTCGAACATCGCGGCGCCGCCGAACGTCACTCCTTCGAACTGCGCGATCTGCACGAACGTCGCGTCGACGAACATCGCGTCACCAGCGAACGTCGCATTCCCGAACCGCGCGGCACCGCCGAACACCCCGTCGCTGAAGTCGACATCCTCCAGATACGCAGTGCGGAACTCGCTCGATGACCAGCTGTACTCCGCGGTGGGCCGGGTCCGGTCGGCGATGACCCGCACGATGGTCTGCCGTACTTCCTTGTCGTTGTGTCGATATTCGAGATGCCGTTCCTCGTCGTCGGCCCGGGTGCCGTCCGCAACGGCTCGGTGATGTTTGAGCACCAGCTTGGTCTGGTGGTTGCCGCCGAGCTCGGGTGTGTAGGGCAGGCGGAGATACCCACAGAGCACATCGATGCATTGCTGACGCTGTAGCCCGTCGGATTCGTCCGCGGCACCGGCCATCGCGTACACCCCGGCGATCCGGACCGCGACGTCACTGGCCCCGAGCTGCGCGGCGGCGGCACCGAATCGCTCGACGAATCGGCCTTGCTCGAGATCGCGTTGCCGCCGATAGGCGATGACCAGCGCGACGACACCGCCGACCCCGCCGACGATGGTCAGCGCGACCCGGGTGATGTCGATCGGCGCGGCCGCGGCGGCGCTGTTCGTGTGGATGATGCGTTTGAGGTACCACTGCGCGACGAAGGCGACGCCGAGCCCGGCGATGACCGCCCACAGGACCGCGTTGAGCAGCCGCATCCGTTCCGCGCGCCGCGCAACGGCATTGGTCGCCTTGTTCGCGCGCCCACGAACGGTGCCAACCCACCCAGTCACGGCTCGATTCTTATCGAAGCCGCACCACGTCGCACCCACAATGCCGTTCCCGCCCGGGGGATCGCTTCTGCGAGCACAGGACTTCGGTCCACCAGCTCACAGAGGGAGATTCGACGAAAATGACTGCGCTACTGTCGCTCGCGCCGGGCGGCGAGCCGGGATTCGTTCGGGCACTGGACATATTCCACCGGGCGGCCCGCGATGTGCCCGCCTACCGGGCACACCTGGAACGCCACGGCATCGACCCGGATTCGATTCGGACGCCCGAGGATTTCGCCAGGGTTCCCGTCGTCACCAAAGAGGAGTACCTGCGGCGCAATCCGCTCGGCGCCCTGGTCTGGCACGGCGACATCAGCGAGGCCGGGACCTGGTCGAGCAGCTCCGGTTCCACGGGCAAGCCGACCTACTTTCCGCGTGACCTGATGTCGCTCCAGGAGAGCATCGAGTTCTACAGCAGGATGCTGACCCGGAGCTTCGATTCGATCGGGCGCAGCACGCTGCTCGTCGTCGGCTTCGCGATGGGCAACTGGATCGGCGGCACCTACACCTACCAGGCCGCGCTCGAACTGCGCCGCCGCGGCCACCGGGTGTCGGTGGTCGCGCCGGGCATCGACGCCGAGACCATCCTGGCGAACATCGCCGACCTCGGTCCGAGCTACGACCAGGTGGTGCTCGCCGGATATCCGCCGTTCGTCCAGGACGTGCTCGATCGGGCCGACAAGCACGTGCGCGCAATGAATTTGGGCGTGCTGCTGGCCGGCGAGAACATCAGCGAGGAGTGGCGCGACCACATTCTCGACCGGATCGGTCAGCCGGACCGGCCGGACCGGACGTGCCTGATCTACGGGACCGCCGACGCCGGAGTGATGGGTCACGAGACACCGACCACCATCGATATCCGGCGACTCGCCCGCACCGATCCGCGGCTGCGCACCGAGCTGTTCGGCGACGACGACCCGGCCATGCCGACCTTCGTCGAATACGACCCGAACCTGCGGTTCACCGAAACCGACGAGCAGGGCCGGTTCCTGTTCACCGTCGACAGCGCGCTGCCGCTGGTGCGCTACCGCATCAACGACGAGGGCACGATCCGCACCCCGTGGCGCGTCGCCGCGGTCTTGCGCCGCTGCGGCTACCGAATTCCGGTGCGCACCTCCACTTTCGGCGCGGGCTTCCTCGCGTTGCGCCGGCGCAGCGACGTGGCCGCGAGCTTCTACGCGGTCAAGCTCTATCCGGAGAGTGTCCGTGCGGCGTTGGAGTCCGCCGCGGTCCGTGAGCTGGTCACCGGAAAGTTCGTGCTGGCCACCGTTTCCGACGCGGCCTTCGCCCAGACCTTGGACCTCCGGGTCGAATTGCGCGAATCGGTCGAGCCCAGCGGCGAACTCGCCGCCCAACTCCAGCAGCTCGTCACGGCGGCGCTGGACCGCACCAACAGCGAATACCGCAAGCTGCGCACCGTTCCCGGTGTCGTGGCCGAACCCGTGATCACCCTGATTCCCTTCGGCGGCAACGGATTCCACTACACCGTCAAGCACAAGTACCTGGAGAGCAACCGATGATCGAGATCCTTGACCCGATGATCCACGCCGAGCGCCTCGCCTACTTGCTGCGGCCCGCCGCGCGGTATGGCCTGGTGGACGCGTGGACGAGCGCGTCGGACGAACTGGCCGCCATCGACCCGACGGCGGGACCGATCGCCAGCCGCTACGTGGTGTACCCCTGGCGCAAGACCATCGTGCGACTGCCCGAGGCCGACACGTTCTGGCGGCTGCGCACCGCGCGCAACCGGTATCTGCTCGACGAGGCCGAGCAGCGCCGCTGGTCGGCCGCGCTGGTCGGCGTCGCGGGACTGAGCGTCGGCGCGTCCGCGCTGTCGGTGTGCTCGCTGACCGGCGCGCGCCGGTTCCGGCTGGCCGAGCACGACCGGTTGTCCATCACCAACCTGAACCGGTTGTCCGCCTCGGTCTGCGACCTCGGACTGCCGAAGCTGACGATCGCGCAGCGGCGGGTGCTCGAAACCGATCCCTATAGTGAGCTTTTCGCGCTCCCGGACGGCTACACACCGGCGGCGGCCGCCGATTTCCTCGGCACCGGCCCCGGCGACGAACCGCTGACCGTGTTGGTCGAGGAGATGGACGACCTCCCGGCCAAGATCGATATCCGGCGGCGCGCCCGCGCCGCGGGCATCCCGGTCGTGATGGCAACGGACAACGGAGACAACGCGATTGTCGATGTCGAGCGGTTCGATCTGGATCGGGATTACCCGATCTTCCACGGTCTGGCCGGTGACCTCGCGGGCGCGACCGGCGACGATCTCGCCGATCCGCGCACTAGGGCTCGCATCGCGCAGCGCATCGTCGGCGCGGATCTCACGCCGCGTACCCGGTTCTCGCTGACCGAGGTCGGTCGTTCGCTGACCTCCTGGCCGCAGCTCGGCACCGCGGCGACGGTGGCCGGCGCGGCGGCGGCCTACGCGGCCCGCATGGTGGCGACCGGACACGGGCTGCCGTCCGGGCGGTACCGGGTGGATCTGGACCGGGCGATGCTCGGCCCGGCGGCCGACGCCACCGATGGCTGGAACGAGTTGGGCGAGGGCGACTTCCTCGCCGCCATGTCGGCGAATTCGGAAGGGCGGCAGGAGAAATGAGGCTACTGGTCGGTCGGCGGACTGTGCGCCCAGATCGGCGTGATGACGTGCTGCTGGAACCGCCAGCCGGCGCGGCCCTTGCGGGCCTGGAAGGTATAGCGACTGCCCAACATTCGGTGCTCGCCGGGCTGGCTCTGCGTGGGGACGAATACCGCGAGCACATCGGCGGTCACCGTCGCCTGGGAGCCGTTCTGGGTGATCGCGACACCCGAGACGAAATGCTGTGTGGCGGCGTATATTTCGTGGTTGCTCCGGGCGACGTCGACGATCGCGGCCGCGCCGGTCGACACACCGGCGGGCGTCTCCAGCGTCGCGTCCGGGGTGTACACGCCGGACAGCCCGTCGAAATCCCTGGTGTCCAGGCAGCCGGTGAGCACCGTGACGAGATCGTGCAATTCCGCGCGGTCGAACAGGTCCTCGATGCACCGGGGCTTCGACGTCATGCGGTCAAACTAATGCAGCCCGGCCGCCGATGCCATGGCAATCGCGCAGCCGAGCGCACAAGACCGAATCAGGAGGTGCGGCGATGAGGCCGCTGCGGCGCGCGCTGGTCACCGCTTGTGCGCTCACCAAGACGACCGATCTCGTTGCCCGGTATACGGGCGCGCGATGGTTTCTGCCCGAGGTGCTGGTACATCGGTTCGCCGGGCTCGGCGGTTTCGAGATCGCCGAGTTCACCGCGCAGATCGACAACGCGCGGTCGTTCAGTGATCAAGGCTGGACCGAGCATTGGGAGCGGCTGGCCGCGGATCGGACTGCCACCGCGTATCGCGCGCTCACGGTCGTGGCGGCCGAGCGAGGGGAACGACTGCCGCAGTCGGACGTGCTGTTCGGGGCGGACGCCATGATGTTCGCGGAGCTGCTCGGCCGGCTGCTCGGACCTGCGGCCGAGTTCGTCGGCGACCGAGGTCCCGCGCCGGGCGCGGACGCCGTCGAGCGGTTCCTGTCCGGGCGTCCAGTCGACGCAGGGGAGCGCTCGATGGTCGTCGCCCTGGACGTGCTGGTCAAGGCGATCGTCTACCACTTGGTGGCGGCCTGGCCGGGCGCGACGGCCGCCCGGCTGCGGGCCTACCGCACCTCGCGGCGACTGTTCGAGGTCTTGCTCACGGCCCTCGGGCCGTGGCTCGGCGTCGAGGTCGAGGCGGTGGAGATTCCGGCCGGGTCCGAGATCGTCCGGGCGATCACGGTTTTCCCGACGGGGACGCGGCGCTGCCCGGTGCTGCTCGTGACGAACGGTCTCGACGGGACGGTCCAGGAGCTGGTGCTGCCGTTGCTGAAGTACCGGAACGCGGGCCTGGGCATGCTGATCATGGAGATGCCGGGCAGCTACACCGCTCCGCGGCCGATGTCGGCGGCATCGGAGGAGGTCTATCGCTCGGTGCTCGACTACCTGTCCGCACATCGACGGGTGGACGCCGGCCGAATCGCGATGTTCGGCATGAGCTTCGGCGGCTACTGGGCGGCGCGGCTGGCTGCGGTCGATGCCAGGCTGCGGTGCGCGGTGTGCGTCGGCACGCCGACCCACCGCGGCTTCGGCCCGGCCGCGGCGATCGGCATGCCGCAGCCCGTGCTGCGGGCCATGGGTGCCGCGGTTGGTGCGGGCAGCATGCTCGGCATCGGCGGGAAGCTGGCGGCGCTGTCGCTGCGCGGGATGTACCAACGCATCGGGATTCCGCTCCTGGTCGTCAACGGCGAGCACGACGCGGTGATCGACGTGCGCGACTCGATGGAACTCGCCGCGGCGGTGCCGGGCGCGACGCTGCGCCTGTATCCCGATGATGATCATTGTGCGCCAGGTCATTTCGTGGACTGGTTGGACGATGCGGTGGCGTGGCTGTGGCGGGGGATCGGTGGGCGAGGAGAGACGGTGGACCCGCACCGGCTCGACCGAAGGGATTCCAGATGGACCTGTTCGCCCGCCGTACCCGCGCCACTCGCCGCGCGGAACTGACCACCGCCGCACTGGTGGCCGCGATCCAGGGCCTCGGCAACGCCGTAGGCAGTGTCTGCGGCACGATGATCGCCTGGTGGATGCTCAACCGATAACAGTATGCGGCGCGCGTCGACTGGCGGGCGCCGCATATTCGGTTGTGCGGCAGCATGATCGGTTACCGGATGCGCAGTCCGTCCAGGACCAGCCGACTGACGAAGTCGGCATTGTCGGCCGGGCTGTGCTCCCTGCGGGTGAAGCAGCGGAGCAGCAGGGTGTTGGTGAGCAGCGCCGCGATCTCCTCGGCAGGCTGATCATCGGCGAATTCGCCGTCCTTCTGCGCCCGGAGGATGAGCGGGACGAGCAGACCGGGGAAGTTGAGTTCCCGTTTGACGGAGACCAACCCGTCCTCGTCGGCATAGGTATCGTGCGCGACGGCGGCCATCAGCGCGTCCATGAACGCGCGTTCGTCGGCGACCAGGCGCGCGACCCGGACGAAATGCCGTCGCACGATGGCCACCGCGTCGTACCCGATCGTGGTGTCGTCGGTGATGTCCTGGCCGAGGCCCGCGTACGCCGACTTCAATGCGTCGACGATGAGTTGTGTTTTCGTCGGGAAGATCCGGCGGGCCGCCTCGGCGGGCACGCGGGCCTCGGTGGCGATCGAATCGATCCCGGTCATGAAGTAGCCGCGCTTGGTGAACTCCGCGCGGGCGGCCATCAGCAGCGCCACGCGCGGCTCGCTCGGCAGCGCGGTCGGCTGTGCGGGGGTGCCGGCGAGTGCGGTGAGCGCGTCGTCGATGTGCGCGTGCCGCTGCGAACCGTCGACCGCGATGTTCAGCACCGCGAGTACGGCATCGGCGACGAGTTCGCCGGACACCGCCGCCGGTTCGGCGCGGTGCCGGATGATGAACCCCTCCAGCAGGGCGGTCAGCACGACGCAGAAGCTCTCCTTGGTGAGCGGCTTGCGCAGCGTCGCGCCGGACCGGGCGAACAGGACCTCGAAGATCTGCAGGATCAGCTGATCGGTGCGCCGGTACGTCGCCCGGATCCCGCGCGCGGTGCGCGGGCTGGACGGGCCGAGGGTGATCGCGAGAAGTCTTCTGGTAGCGGCCTTGTCGGCGAAGGCCTGGTCGAAGTAGTCGAGTACGAGCTGACGTACCGCGCGGATGCGGTCGCCATCGGCGTTGTCCAGCACCAGTTGCACGCGCGGCCGGACATCGGCGGGCGCGGGCCGGGCGTCATCGATCAACTGATCGAGTACCTCGGTCAGATACCGGGATTTGGTGGCGAACTTTCGGTAGAAGGTCGCGTTCGAAGAGTTCGCTCGGGCGATCACGTCCTCGACGCGCAGACCGCTGTCCAGCAGCTTGGCCGGTTGGTCGAGGACGAGCTGCAGTCCGGCGTGCACGAGTTCGGCGGCGGCGCGGTCATCGATGGAAATGAGTTGCTCCTGACTGGAATCCTCGCTCGGGTGGTGCGCGGGCGGTCAGTGACTTGATCCGGACTCGCCGGTGAGCCGTTACGCCCAGGCGCTGAGAGTGATCGCTCTCAGGTGCGTGCGATCGGTCCGCGCGGTGGCAGTGACGTGCGGATCTATCCACGGTTACATAGGCGCTGTCCCCTCGATGCCGTTGCGCACGTCGGGTACTGGCACAGTGAACGAAGGAACCGTCGATGAGTACCGTGGCCGATCACCAGAACGACCCGATCCGGGCCCTGACCGACCCGGGCAAGCGCCCGACGTTGAGCGGCCGTGAGGTCGAGGTGCTGCTCGCGTGGCTGCGCGCCGACTCGAAGCCGGAGGTCTGCGTGCTGCTGTTCATCTCGCTGGGTACGGTGAATACGCACCTGTCCCGGATCAGGGAGAAGTACGCGGCGGTGGGCAGGCCGGCACCGACCAAGGCGATCCTGGTCGTCCGGGCGCTGCAGGACGGGCTCGTCGGTATCGATGACCTGTGATCGCCTCACGGGTTCAGTCGGTGGCGCTCGCGCACCGGTGCGACAGACTGGTCGCAATATCGGTGGCGGTGAGCGCCGCCGATGTCTTGGTCGCGAGGTACTCGGCCCAGGACGTCTCCTGCTCGATGACGATCTCGGAGTCGGTTGTCGCACAGAGGAACTGAGCCGACGCCACGCTGTTGTCCAGCGCGAAGACCACATCAACGGCGACCTTCCGGTGCACCGCGACGGTGATCGCCGCGATCGCCCTGCGCTCGACCAGATGCTTCACCCGGACGGTGGCCAGGGCCAGATCGCGCACCCGTGGCGTGCTGATCCCGACGACGTTGCCGTATCTCCACCGGCGCGCCGATGGCCCACTCGACTGTCCCGCGGCTTCGTGCACCGCGAGGATGAGCTCGCCGAGTGCCGAGGCCGAGACAGTCACCTCATATGTTTGTCGACGGTTCACGATCGGTGCCCACACCTTCCGCATGCGGTCGCGATCCTGTCGCACCGGCGACCGAGTTCAGAATAATCTAATGTTCGAGAAGATCGTGGGCGCAACTGCTTTGCACCCCGCGCGGTCCTCGCCGGATGCCTTGTCATGTTTCGTCCTCGAACACTGACGGTGTCACGATTTGGCATCGTTGTCTGTCGGTCGAATGTCCGACACGACCGCCGGGGGCTCCGTCGGGCGATGCGGGCCGGCCGTGTCGCGGTGTCGTCGGCAGCGCGCGGGCCGGGTTCGGGTGATCGGCGTAGCACTGCCGCAATGCGAGCATGCGTCGCCCGGTCGGCATCCGTCATTTGAATGATTTCGGTTCCCGGACAGCGATGTTAGCGTCGTTTGTGTCCGGGCCATACCGCATTCCACGGTTTCCTCGGACTGTTATCCGGAGTCGGATTTGGAGTGGAATCGTGGAAGTATTTCTTATTGCCTTTGCCATCGGCATGGTCGGCATCTTCGCTTCGTGGGCCATCAGCGTCGAGGCATTCTTTACGTTTGCCATTATCTATATGGTCGGACTGCTCGTCGCGGGTTGGGTGCTCAGTATCGCGGCCCGGCGGCACGTAATTCTGGTCGCGCCGGGGCCGCCGGATGTGGTGGCCGAAGCGGTGGCACGGCATTTCAAGGGTGCCGGCTGGCGTGCGGTGCAGGGGAAGGGCGATCTCAACTTTCAGGCCCGCGGGATCGGCCTGAACTCGTACGGGATGGAGCATCCCGTGCTGTCCATCGACCTGGTGGACCGGCAGGACGGCAGCACCGGCGTGGAGATCTGGATGTCGGAATGGACGCGCAGGTTCGGCGTGACCGCGTGCTGCGACCGGGTCATCTCGAAGCGGTGGCGGCTGGCCCGCAAGCTCGCGCGGCTCGACGACGTCGCGGGTGTGACCTACTGAAGATCGCGGCGAAGTCTCGCTGGTCGGCAATTCCCGGCCAGCGAAACTTTGTTCATTCGACTACAACTCGTCCAGCACGAGCAGGCCGTCCTGCAATGCGCGCGCCACCAGCGCCGCTTTGGTATTCGCCGCCCGTCCGGCCGCCGCGTACTTCCCGCGAATACGGGTGATGTGGGTGTTGACCGTTCCGATCGACAGATACAGCTGTTTTCCCACTTGGGTTTTCGAATCGCATTTCACCCAGGCGATGAGCACCTCGCGTTCGCGCGCCGACAGGTGCGGGTCGCGCCACGATGGTGGCTGGTCGGGGTGTGGTCGGGGATCCGGAACGATCGAGGTCATCAGTACTTCCCACTTCGAGCATTGTCCGTCGGTTCCGGTACCCCACCTCCCCGAAGGTTGCGGACCAATAACCGATGTGCCTAATGAATATATGATCCGTTGCCGCCCAGGGGAATTCCCCAGCTCTCAGCCCTTAGGTCTGGGGTCTTGCTTCGCTTCGCGAACAAGTTGCCCGCTGTCCAGGTCGGAGCGCACCTTGCCGGTGGACTCGACCTCGATCCGCAGTTCCGTGTTGTCGCGCAACAGGATCGACGCGAGGGTGCTGCGCCCGGGCGGCAGGATCCGGGCGGTGACGGTGCCGCCGTCGGCGTAGTCGAGCGCATCCCGCAGCACGGTGCGCACGTGCTGTCGCAGCTCGGCACTGACCTCGTCGAGGCCGCCGCCATCGTCCAGCACCACCGTAACCCCACGCTGTCGCGCGTAGCGCGCCGCGAGGCCGACCGAGGCATCGATCATGACGCCGCCCAGGATATCGTCCCGCAACTCCGCCTCGACCAGCCGGCACTCGGCCTGTTCCTGCGCGGTGAGCTGGCGACCGGAGGCGATGATCTCCAGCAGCGGCCGCGCGGCGCTGTCCAGCCGGGCGACCCGCTCGTCGCGCTCCTGCTGGGCGGCCAATGCGGCGGCCTCGGCCGCGGCGCGCTCGGTATCTTGTTGGCGCAGCGCGAGAATCGAGTGCGCCATCGGGCGCACCACCCTGGCGAAGAAGGTCGCCATGAGCAGCGGGGTCAGGTTGATGAACGAGAACCCCACGCCGGTGAGCAGTCCCTGGCCGGTGTGTGCGGTCCAGCCTGCGCAGATGACGATCTGTCCGAGCACGCCCACCCATGCCCACAGCGGCGCTCCGCGCACACAGAGGAAGTTCAGATACGCGGATCCGGCGCCGAGGAACCAGATCTGCGTGGAGTTGGCCATCGGGACCGGCAGCTGCCAGATGGCCAGCGCGGTGGCCAGCGGGGCGGCCACGGCGGCCGGTACCGCGAACCGGGCGGGCAGCGGATCTCCGGGCGCGACAATCATGCTCAGCCCGGCGCCGAGGATGAGCACCGCGGCGAACGCGGTGAACCGGATGTCGCGGATCCCGTCGTCGGCGGCGAGCGCCATCGAACAGATCGCGACGGCGAACAACCCGGACAGCAGCCACGCGGCCGGCGTCCGCATCCCGAGGATGTCGCGCACATTGTCGCGGACCGTGTGATTCACCGTCATGTCGCCACCCATCCGGTGCTCACCCGGCAACCTCGGCCCGGCGCGGTATCGATGGCGGACCACGCGCCGGGCAGTTCGGCGAGGCGGTCGGTGATGCTGGCCCGCAGGCCGAGGCGATCGGGCGGGACGGTCGCGGGATCGAAACCGACGCCGTCGTCGATGACGTCGACTCGCACCGACGCCGCGTCGGCGGTGACCTGTACCTCGCAGGCCGCCTCGCGCGTCCGGGAACTGGCGTGCCGCTGCCAGTTACGCATCGCTTCACCCACCGCGGCGGCCAGTGCGGTCGCGACATCACTCGGGACGACGAGGTCGACATCGGCGGCCCGGTCGGCCCGCAGCTGGACCGTGTCGTCGACCTCGGCCGCCGCCGCGCGGATGCTGGCGACGACCTGGTCGAGATCGAGGTTGTCCTGCACCGGCAGCCCGGAGCGCAGCCGTTCGAGATCGCGCAACGTCACGTCCGCGTGATGGGTCAGCACCGCGGAGTTGGGTGTGCGCGAGGCCTCCAGCAGTGTCGCGATGACCCAGTCGTGGGTGAGGGCGTCGAAGCGCCGCCGCTCGAATCGGCGGGCGTCGGCGGCGGCGCCGGCGGTGGCCTTCGCGCGCGCCGCGTGCGCGGTCCGATCCAGTGTCCGCCCGACCTGTACCAGGACGACGCACGCCGCACAGGGGAGCGCCGAATATGCCACGGCGAAAAGCAATTCCGGCACTATCGGGTTGTGCGTTTCCGGTCCACGGGCGGCTGCGGCGGCGATCTGGGCGAGGACCGCGGCGACGGTGAGGTAGCCGAATGGCATGCGCCGCCAGAAGATACACAGTGCCACCGCGGGCAGTCCCGGAATCCAGGTGGTCCATAACGATTCCTCGGCGGGCACGGTGGCTCCGGTCCGCACGACGAGCCAGCTGCCCGCGGCGAGCAGATAGCCGATCGCGAACGCGAGTACCGCGTAGCGGGCCAGGTCGAGGCGCCAGCGCAGCGCGGCGGCGATGACGAGTACGGTCGGCGCGTAGACCGCGGTGAGCGCGAGCGGTGTCCACCACGACGCGGCCAGCGCCGACTGGGCGAGCGCGATCGGCACGGTGAGGGCCGCGTAGAACAGGCCGCCTGTTCCGACGAAGAGGCAGGCGCCGCGGACGAGGCGGGCTTCGGCGCTGCGCGGTGGCGCGGCGGCATCGATCATCGGGGCCGGGGATCGCCGCCGATGAAACCGTCTCGTTTGGCCTCGCGGTAGAGATCGACGCGCGAACGGACCGGCCGGCCCGCCTCGGCGTAGCGACGGCGGATCCGGCTCAGGTAGTCGTTGACCGTGTGTTCGGAGAGTCCGAGCTTGTGCGCCACCGCCCCCGCGGTCTCGCCATTCGCGTAGTGCTCCAACACGTCTCGTTGTCTGGGCGGCAGATCGATATTGGTCAACGCCGGGTCGCTGTCGATGGCCGACGCCCAGGCCGTCGTCGCGACCTGCCTGCCGGAGGCGGCCGCGCGGATCATCGCGGTGGTGTGTTCGGCCGGGTCGCTCTTCAACGCGACGCCGAGCACGCCCGCGCGGGCCGCCGAGCGGATGAGGTCGCGCCAGTCGCCGGTGGTGTAGACGAGGCAGGGGATGTCCAGGTTGTGCAGCATCTCGACGTTCGCGCGCGGGCTGGAGCCGTCGGGCAACCGGAGGTCCAGGACGGCCAGATCGAGATCCGTTGCCTGCTCCAGCAACTCGGGGACCGTCGGCGCGATCGCGACGACGGTCAGATCGGGTTGATCGGAGAGGATCGCGGCCAGGCCGACCGCGACCGCCTGGTGGTCTTCGACGATGCCGATCCGGCGGACGACTCCCGGAGTCGCGTAGGGGCCGGGTAGATCGGTGACGGCGACGCCCGCCATTGTGAGCAGTCGACGGATCACCATGAATGGATTAAAGCACTCGGCCACCGAGGTGCCAAGTGAAGTCGTTCACATATTCGGAGTTCGCGCCTGGTGCCGCTCGATCGAATAGTGATCGAATGTCGTCCTGCCGGGAAAGTCGTACGTCGTATATTAATATCGACCGGTCGGTTTCGAGTTGTTGGTCCTCGAATCCGGTTGCGGCACCGGCGATCAGGAGTTCATAGCGTGCGATGCACCACCTTCTCGATGCCGGTGCGTCGATGATTCGAATTCTGCATTACTGCGCGAAGCAAGGGCTTGTCGGTCACGAACGAGATCTTCGAAGTTATATGAAATGTCTCGCAATTACCTATTTCGTTCCAGCGTGCTGGAAATGGCGTGATCACTGTTCCGGCTGCTGGTCGCCGACGACGGCGGGCTGCTTCAGCGGCGCGATCGTGTGCGTCAACGCCGCCCACACGAGCGGTGTGTCGGCGAGTTCGCCGCGGGACCGCCACTCGCGCAGCCTACCGCGTTGCCACTCGGCGAGCTCGCCGATCGGGTCGAGGCCCTCGTGCGCGCGGTCCACCCGCAGCGCGAGTTCGGTCGTCGGTTGTGCCTCGAATCCGCCGATGGCCGAGCGGAATACCCGATCGGCGGGCAGCGTCCAGCGGGTGGTGGTGACCAGCGCGGCGCCCGCGTTGACCATGGCGATCACCAGGCCGAAGGTCTCCGCCGAGCGATAGTCCGCGCCGCCCTCGCAGGCGATCACGGCGACCCGCTGCGGCATCGGCCAGAGTTCGTGGCCGAGGCGCGCTTCGTCGAATCCGTAGCGCCGCCACGTCTCTCGGTCCGCCGAACTGGTGCCCATCAGCAGATCGAGCGCCGCGAACGGCCGGTGGTCGTCGCGGTCGAGCCGGTCGCCGTCCCGGCCGGGGAATCGCAGTGGTGCCGCCATGCCCCATTCGGCGACGGTGTCGTTCAAATGGATTGCCGCCGAACCGGGTTCGTCGGGGGAGGAGGTGACATGACCGAGGTAGAACAACCTCGACCGCGGGCTGCGCAGCGCCGCGCTCAGCTCGACCCGATCCATCGCGCAGTGCACGACTTGATCGCCATCGGTGACCGGCATGCGTCCCGCGGTGACGTATTCGTCGACGCGTTCGGCGAATCGGTCGAGCTCCGCCCGATCGAGCACCTGGCCGAGGCCGTGCGACCCGGCTCGCATCGGCAAGACGGGGTCGACGATGACCAGCGGCGGCCGATCGCGGACATCCGGCCACGGCTCGGGCAGTATCGCGCGCTCGGCGTGCACGGTGGCGGGCGGTTCGAGCACTACCTCGGCGACTTCGAGCAACCGGCGATCGTCATCGTCGACGCAGAGCAGATCCCAGGGCACATGGGCCAGACGAGGGCTCGGGGTCAACCGCACGCGCACCCGCTGACCCGCGGCGATCCGCTGCCGGATGCCCGCGCGCAGTCCCGGTGGCAGCACCGCGTCGGTGAGCAGGCGGGCGAGTTCGCGCTCCCGGTCTACATCGGCGAAGGCGCCCTCGGTCAGCGCCCGGTGCGCGGCGTCGGTGCCGCGCTCGCCCGCGCGGCGGTGCACCAGCGCGTCGGCGAGTGCCGTGAGTGCGGGTTCGATGGCTGCCGTGGTGAGCACCTCGAAGCGTGGCTGGCCGACGTCGTCGAGCCAGCGCCACGCCAGATAGGTGTCGCCCGCGTCGGCCGCGCGGACCAGGACATCGATCGGCTCGGTCATTCGTCCTGCTCCGGTGGTATCAATTCGGTGAGGATCGGGTCCGCGGCGCTCGCCATTGCCTGCGGGTACCGGTTCACTGCGTCGAGTCGGTCCCGAAGGAGTGCGCGCAGCGCGTCCGTGTCCTGGTCGGCCGGGTCGAGTACGCGCAGTTCGCGCTCGATGCGCTTGCGGGCGTTGGCCGCCGAGCTCCGTGCGGTGCGCAGCTGTGCGCGGTGCTCGGCCTGCGCCTTGTCCAGCAGCTCGGCGTCGGCGGTGGCCGGCACCGTGTGCAGTGTGGCGTTCGCGGCGCGCTGGTGGCCCCATGCTTCGACCATCGTGCGGTCCACCGCGGCCAGGCAGCGGCCGATCGGGTCGGTCCGCAGTGCTTCGAGGTCGGTGCCCGCGTCCAGCACGCCGAAGTGCAGATCGGCGATCACCCATTGGCCTGCGGGCAGTTTCGCGGTGAGTACTGGGCCGAGCGGCCGCAGCGGCGCGGTTGCGACAAGCGTTCCGGTGTCGCGTTCGGCGGCGTAGGCCAGCAGTCTGCGGACCTCGCGGCAGGATGGATCCACGCCGTCGGCGAGTGTGGTGGTGATGACGAAAACCGCACTGTCGCTGAGGTGTTCGATCACCAGCTCGGGCTGCTCGGCACCGTGCCAGGCGATGATCCGCGGTGGCACGGCCTGGATGTCGACGACATCGGATCCCATGGTGAGGACGGCTTCCTCGCCATCGAGCGTTCCGCTCTGCAGGTCGGTGCTCGCCGTGGCGGCGGCCCGCCGTCGCCGGGTCAGGAACTCCCGCAGGATGTCGTCGTCGATCGCGGTGCGGCTGTCCAGCTCATCGGCCAGCCCGGCCGCATCGCCTGCCACGCCCAGCCTGTTCGCCACCTGCACCGCTTGTGCGACGAGATCGGTTACCGCGGCGGGCAATTCGCCGTCGACACATTGTTGGCCTAGCTCGAGCAGCGCGTCCTCGGCGTAGATGAACAGAGTCTTGGCCGCGGCGTCCTGGCCGACCGTTGCCGCGGCTACCGCGCGGTCGATCAGCAGAGCGCCCTTGTGTACCGGCCGCATGGTCCATCGCGTGGCAGCGGCGACCAGCGCGAAACGTGCCCACGCGTTGATAAGCATCGGCGCTCGGACGACTCGCTCCCCGGTTCCGGCCGCGCGTGCGCTGCCGACGATTTCGGCGATCGCCGGATCGTCCACCGCCCTGGCCAATGCCGTGACGGCCGCGTCGGAGGAGGCGCGCCAGGCGAGAACAACATCCGGATCGGCGGGGTCGATCTCGACGACGCACCCGTCGCCGAGGTCGAGCTCGACGGGTGCGACGGCGGCGACGTGTTCGGAGTACCAGCGCGCCGTCCGCTCGCCGTCGACGAACAGCACACCGTCCGCCGGATGCGCGGTGTCAGCACTCATCGCCGCAGCTCCTCACTGTCGCTCAGCATTGTCGCGCCGATGCGCGTCGAGGTTTCTCTCGATGTCGCGGCGAATTCGGGCCAGCCGTTTGGTGGCCGCGCCGCCGGTGGGTGAGACGAGCAGGACTGCCGTGCACAAAAGTGCGTGCACGTAGCAGGCTGCGGCCGTGGCATCGCGCTCGGCCGCGCCGACGGGGGCACGCCCGCCCGCCGGAACCGCCTCGTGCCAAGCCGTCGTAACCAGGTCTGCCAGTGTCGGAAAGGCAACGAGGGCAAGTGAATTGCCGTCCGTGAGCAGGCGCGATGCGAGGGATTTCTCCCAGCTCTCGGTGCTCACGGAAACGCCGTCTTCGACGTAGGCGAGCAGCGCCGCATGCGCTCGAGCGAGCTGTGTTCGGACGTCGATGCCGTGGTCGATATCCGGTGCCGCCGCCCGGAGGTCGGTGAGCACCTCCGCGTGTGCGGCCATCCTGCCTTCTTTGCGTTGCGCATCCAGTCGAGACCACTTGAGCGCGTTGCGGATTATGCCCGCGTCGATGGTTTCCCGGCCTTCGACGACCCAGCGGAGCAACGTGCGTGTCGCACGTTCGTAGGCCTCGGTGAAGTAGGGATTGTGCTGGATCTCCGGCTGCTCCTCGATCTTCGCCACGAGCATTTCGTGGACACGCTTGCGCTCGTCGTCGGTGGGTTTGCGCAGCGGTTGTTCCGGGTCGCCGTAGTCGGCGGCGTGCCGGGCGATCGTGTCCGTCAGCACTTGCATCACCAACTCGTCCGGGCTGTCGGCGTCCCTGAGTTTGTCGAGTCGATCCAGCAGCACCGAAAGGTAGCTGCGGCGCGCCAGATTGATGTAGTGCTCGTACTGCGCCGCGGGGTCCGCACGGAACTGGTCGGCCGCCTCGGCCGAGTCGATGACGCCGCCCACCGGCCCAACCACCGGGCCTGCCATCACCGCGCGCACGCTGGGCGGCACGCGATTCTTCAGCGGGCGCACCCAGCCGTCGTTCGGCAGCCCCTCCGGGCACAGCGGGGCGACCGCCGCGGCGAACTGGGCGCTGAACCGGGCCAGTGGGTCGGCGTAGTCGGCGTAGAGCAGGCTCACTTGGTACCAGTCGACCGGTTCGTCGAGCGGGATGCGGCGGAATCCGCTGCCGCGCGCCAATTCGGCGGGGCGCGGACCGTACTGGCGTTGCACCCACGGCGTCGCGCCCAGCCGGCCCGACCACCCGGCGAGCTCGGGTTCGAGCGCCTTCTTGAGCGGCTTGGGCGGGGTCATCTCGGCGCACCAGCGCTCGATGAGCCGACAGCCGGAGATGGCGTGCTGGTCGGGATCCGTTACCCACCAGAGGGGGACGACCCAGCTCGGTCGGTCGTAGGGCGGCATCGATCCTCCACATGGTCACGCACGCGGCGCGCGAATTCGTCACCGAGGTGCTGTTCGCCATTGTGCGGGCTGTGGCGGAAAACGAGAGATATTCGCGCACAATGCATTCGAATGAATGACAGTCGGCAACGACCCGCGCGCAGCCGATCTGTCGAGCGCATCGCACGCCACCGATCGGCCCGGTGTCGGGTGTTCGACCGACACCGTCCGCCGAGGTCGTCGTCGTATCGTTGGCTACCGGACGGCATCATCGATCGCGCGGTGAACAGGCGGATTCTGTTGAGCAACTCGGGTATCCAGTACGCGATCGCCGCTGAGCGTCGCCGGGTGGAGGACGCGCAGCGACGATGGCGGCGGCTCGCCGGACGGGCCACGGCCTTGGCGGATCGTTGTGCGTCAGCGGGGCTGACCGGGATCGACGTGCCGGCCCGGCCCGCCGGTGACTCGGCCGCCATCAGCGCGGCCTGCGATCGCCTCGAAGCACGCTGCGCTACCGCGATGACCGAGCTCGAGCAAGCCGAGACCACGCAGCGTTCCGAGCAGCTCGGGCAGGCGCTGCGTGAGGTGCTCGCGGCTGCGGCACTGCGGGCGGCAGCCCGGGCCCGCACCGAAACCGTTGATACTGTCACCGAATCCTCCGCGCCGGTCGCAGAGTTGCCGCCGCTGGACATCGCCGAACGTCGTGCCCGCCTACTGGGCTCACTACTCGAACACTCCGCCGAGATCGACCGCGCGGCGGCCACCATTTCCGTCGACGATGCCGCGCGCGCCCGCCTGCTGCTCGATGACCTCAGCTCCCGAGTCGCGGCCGCCAACGCCGCCACCCGACTGCTCCGCGCCGAGAAGGCCGAGATCATCGAATTGCGTGCCGACACAGACGGTCTGGTGGATCCAGGGGGCGCCGTTGTGCTGCTGGATCGGGCCGAAAGTGAGGTGTGCGCCGGACGCAGCGCCGCATCGCTACTGCACCGGGTGCGGCAGCTGATCGAGGAGCGGATCACCCTGGAAGGCGCCGCCCGTGACCGGAGCTTCGTGCTCGACGCGGTCGAGGCGGCGCTTACCGAACTGGGTTACGCCGTCGTGCCGGTCGGCCAGGACACGGCCGATTCGATCGTGGCCCGTGCCCCTGGATCGACGCGCTACGGGCTGCGGGCACGGGTGGTCGACGGCGAGATCGATGTCCGAACCGTCGACACGGGTGCGGGCAGCGACGATGCCGCCGCCGAGGCGGCAGTGTGTGCCGATCTGCGCACCCTGCCGGAATCCCTGCGGCAGCGCGGCGTGCTACCCGAACGGGTGCGCCAGTCGCCGCCGGGAACGGCGGCCAAGGAGCACGTGGCCTTGCCCGCACCGCAGCCGACGACGCCGAACAAGCGGCGGCGGAAGCCTGCTGAGCGGAGCCGGGAATGACCACGGCGCAACCCCTCGCGCCGCTGCCCGCCTGGCTGCGCGAGGTCGACATCGCGCTCGCGGCGAATCCGCAGATCCTGATCAGCGGCAACCTGCGCGACTACATCCTGCTGCCGCGACCCAAACCCGCACCGGCGCAACTGGCCGACGTGGTCGAGGCCTTGCACGCGGTGCTTGCTACGGCCGGGCATACCGCGTTGATCGCATTCGATCCGGTCGACGGGCCGCGGGTCCTGATGGATGACGCGCACAGCAGCGCCGCCAAGATCGTGCGCGGCGCGCAATCGGCCGAGGGTGCGCTCGGTGTGCTTTCGGTGTTGCTGCGCGAGGTGGTCGGCGCCGACCGGCCGTGCTGCCTGATCATCGACGGCGCGTCCCGGCTGGTGCCGGACTCCGATTTCAGCATCGCCGAGATGCATCGGGTGCTGATCATCGCCGAGAAGTTGATGAACACCGCGCGCAGGCATCCGGTCGCGGGGCCGCATCGCACCCAGCTGTACAACACGGTGTTCTGGTTGGTGGACCAGGAGAACGATCTGCCGCACTGGCTGATCGGTGCGGAAGCGGCACGGGTGGTGTCGATTCCGGCGCCCGGCCTCGGCCAACGACGGGACGCGGTATCGACGCTGGTGTCGTCGCTGCCCGAGGTCCCCGAGCGGGGAACGCCCGCGCGGGACGCCCTGATCGATCGATACGCGCGGCAAACCAGCGGACTCACCCTGCGGTCGATCCGTGAGATCAACCGGTTGGCCATCGATCGCCGGATCGCCGCGGCCGACATCGAGGACGCGATCCGGATGTTCCGGGTCGGGGTGCCCGACAATCCGTGGCAGGACATGGCGCTGAAGGAACGCATTCGGCGCGGCACCGAACTGCTCGGTGTGAAGGTGCTCGGGCAGCCTGCCGCGATTCGCAAGTCGGTCGACATCCTGATCCGGTCATCGATGGGGTTGACCGGCGCGCATACCGCGAGCAGCGGCGCACGCCCGCAAGGTGTGCTGTTCTTCGCCGGTCCGACCGGTGTGGGCAAGACCGAGCTCGCCAAGTCGATCGCCGAACTCGTCTTCGGCCGGGCCGAAGCGTTCCTTCGATTCGACATGAGCGAGTTCTCCGCCGAGCAGGCCGAGGCCCGGCTGATCGGCGCGCCGCCGGGCTACATCGGGCACAACAGCGGCGGCGAGCTGACCAATGCGGTACGGCAGCAACCGTTTCAGCTGATCCTGTTCGACGAGATCGAGAAGGCGCACCCGCGCATCCTGGACAAGTTCCTGCAGATCCTCGAGGACGGCCGGCTGACCGACGGGAACGGGTCGACGGTGTTCTTCTCCGAGACCCTGCTTGTGTTCACCTCGAACCTGGGGGTGTATCGCACGGACGAGCAGGGCAGGCGGGTGCCGGTGGTCGCGCGTGGATCGCCGTATCCCGTTGTCGAGTCGACCATCCGGGCCGCGGTGGCCGATCATTTCATCAAGGAGATCGGGCGGCCCGAGATTCTCAATCGGATCGGCGACAACGTCGTCGTGTTCGACTTCATCTCGGCGGAGACGGCGGCCAGGCTGGTGCCGATGTTCGTCGGCAATGTCACCGACCGGGTGCGCGCGCATACCGGCGTGTCGGTGACCGTCGACGAGAAGGTGCATCGGACGCTGCTCGACGTTGCGCTGACCCGGCTGGACTTCGGCGGGCGTGGTGTCGCGGCCACCGTCGAATCGCTACTGGTCAATCCGTTGGCCCGCGCCCTGTTCGATCTGGCGCCGAAGGTGACCGACGTGGTGGTCACGGCGCTGGTGGAGTCGGACGAGGGTTGGACCGCGCTGCTCGGCTGACGTCCGATGTCGAGTGTTCGGCGGACAGACAGCACGCTGCGGCACAACGAGACTCGGTAAATGGGGATCGCGTGGCGTACCGCTGCCGCGTGGTACGACTCAGGAGAGAACGACGTGCACTCGAGTCAGCAGCCGGACAGCGCCACAATGCTGTTGTCGCGCTTACATTTTCCGGTCGACAACATCGGCTACGGGATTCGGGCAGGTATCTGGTTCCAAGGTTGCCGGGTCTTCTGCCGAGGGTGCCTCGCGCGCGACACCTGGGTCTTCGACGAATCGACCAGGTGCGGCGTCGATGTGGTGCTCGACTGGCTCGGCGCGCTGCCGGTCGATCAGGTCGACGGGGTCACGATTTCCGGCGGTGAGCCGACCGACCAGCCCGTCGCATTGCGGGCGCTGCTGGACGGGATCGACGCGTGGCGTGCGCAGCGAAAGCGCCCTGCCGACATCCTGCTGTATTCGGGACGGCCGACCGCGCTGCTCGACGACCAATTCCCTTGGCTGCGTTCCTCGGTCGACGTGCTGGTCACCGAACCGTTCGTCGCCGCGCAGGCGGGTGACGACGCGCTGCGTGGTTCGGCGAATCAGCGGGTGCTCGTCGGCACCGAACTCGGGCGAGAACGCTACGCCGCAGCGGAATTGGAAGACGCGTATGCCGATCAGCGGCACCGGATGGGCGTGCATGTCGATGGCGACTCGATCCGCCTGGTCGGTATCCCGTTGCCGGGCGACATGACTCGGCTCGGCGTGGCGTTGGCGGACCGCGGGGTCCGGCCGCAGCGAACATCGTGGTTGACGTGAGTACGCCGCTCGGTCCGGCAGAACCCGGCGCGGATCCGGCTGCCGACATCGTGACCTGCCAGTGCGGCTGGACCGGTGACCGCAACGAATTCGAGCAATGCCCGCTCAGCGGCGATGATCTGTGGGACACCGCGCCGCCCGCGCCGCCGGTCCCGCAGTCGATCGAACTGACGGTGGCGGGTGGTGCCCGGCTGAGTCTTTCGCCGGGTAGTGGCCTCGGTCTCGGTCGCGACGAAAGCTATCCTGCCGCTGCGGCCTTCGCCGCGCACACCAATGTGTCTCGATATCACGCGATGCTGCGATACGACGGCGAGCAACTCTTCGTCACCGACACCGATTCCAGCAACGGCACATTCGTCGACGGCGTCAGGCTCGAACCGCACCGTGAGCATCGGATCGAGCCGGGCACCACCCTGCGGCTGGCCGTCGACGTGCCGATCACTATCGACTGGAGATCCTGATGGTGCGCATCCGAATATCGGCCGTGACGCATCGGGGGTGCAGCCGCGCGCACAACGAGGACAGCATCGGTTGCGGCGGATGGTCGCTGCGGGGGAGTGCGCCTGCCGAGATCTCGATCGAACGGACCGTTGTCGAGCCGGTCACCATCGTGGTCTGCGACGGCATGGGCGGGCACGCCGGCGGCGCGGATGCCAGCCGCCTGGCCAGCGAAATGCTCAGCGCACCACATGAACTGGCATCGGACGCGAAACCCGTCGACCGCATGCGTGCGTTGCTGCAGGAGACCTCCGACATGATCAACGACGTCGCCGAACGGCGGCCGGATCTACGCGGCATGGGCTGCACCGCGGTCGGTGTCACCGTGTACCCGGACGGGTCCGCGCTGGTGTTCAACATCGGCGACTCCCGCGCCTACCGACTGGAGGGCCGCTACCTGGCCCAGTTGAGCGTGGACCATCGTGCCCCCGATTCCAACCGCCTGCAGCAGGCGCTCGGCGGTGGTCTGCGCACCGTGCTGGAGCCGGACTTCTTCGAGTGCGGCCTATCGCCTGCCGAGGACCTCCTGCTGTGTACCGACGGACTCAACGACTACGCGGGCGCGGGCCACATCGAGAAGACGGTCGTCGCGGGCGGGCCCGAGATGCTCTCGCGCCTAAGGGATCTGGCGCTGGCCGGGGGCGGCGGCGACAACATCAGCATCGTCCGGATCGAGACCATACTGAGAGGTGCCCATGGCTGAGACAACTCGGCTCGACGGAGCAGCGCCGGACGACCGGCCGGCCGAGACGC
The DNA here is from genome assembly GCF_050955855.1 of Nocardia sp. CA-128927. Classification (NCBI taxonomy): domain Bacteria; kingdom Bacillati; phylum Actinomycetota; class Actinomycetes; order Mycobacteriales; family Nocardiaceae; genus Nocardia; species Nocardia sp. CA-128927. The sequence goes on from NZ_CP192087.1 coordinate 5,255,582, forward strand.
GGCTGGATCCGCGCGAGTGGGCGCCGCCGTCGCAGCCGCCCGCCGCGCCTGCGACGCGGCTGGACCAACCCCCGAGTCCGGGTGCTCCAGGAACGCGGCTGGACCAGCCTGAGCCGCCCACCCAGGCCGCAGATCGGGCCGAGTCGCCCGAGTTCTATCCGGTGAATCTGCCGCCGGGGCTGGCCTCGCGATTCCGGATCACCGGGCCGCTCGGCAGCGGTGGTGAGGCGTCGGTGTGGCGGTGCGCGGACGCGAGCGGAAACGAGTACGCGATCAAGCTGTTTCACCATCCGCCGCGATACCGTGGCGAAGCCGGATCGCAGGACTTCCTCGAACAGCTGCCCCGCGAACACACCGTGCAGGTGGAAGAACGGGGTGTCGACCACGGCGTGCACTACGAGGTGATGGAGTACTGCCGGTTCGGGTCGCTGCAGGACTTCCTCACCGCCTGCGGCGGCGTCGGCACCAACAAGCACGCGGTGGAGATTCTCGAGCAGATCGCGGCGTCGCTGCACGGCCTGCAACGATCCGGCGGCTCGGCCAATCTCGTGCACGCCGATATGAATCCGCGCAACATTCTCGTCCGCAACGATGGCCCGTTGGATCTGGTCATCGCCGACTTCGGCCTGACCGTCGACCTCGGCGGTCGGTCGAAGCTGACCAATACCGGGCAGGGGACCATCGCCTACAGCGCGCCCGGCGCGCTCCAGCGGATGAAGCCCGCCGACGATTGGTGGAGCGTCGGCATGATCATGTACCGAGTGCTGGTGGGGCGCAGTATCTTCCAGGACGAGGAAGGGCGCTTTCTCAACGAGCGCACCATCGAGGCCGAGATCAACACTCGCGACATCTCGCTCACCGCGATCGACGCGATCGCCTTCCGGCCCGCTGATCGCGAACGCTGGAAGTTGTTGCTGGCCGGGCTGTTGACGCGCGATCCCGACCTCCGGTGGGGGATGGCTCAGGTGCAGGCCTGGCTTGCCGGGGAGGCGCCCGCGGTACATCGGTCGATCGTCGGCGGCCCCGCGGCACCGCAGCCGACGCAGGGGCCACGGCGCGCGTCGGTCTCGTTCGCGCTGCCCGGCGTCGGCGATTTCTATGAGCCCGCCACACTCGGTGCGGCCATGGCGCGGCACCCCGAGTCGGCCGCACGCGCACTGAGTGGGCGTGGCCGCCAGGCACTGGTGAACTGGCTCACCGACGAGGTCCGCACCGGCGCGCCCTACACCGACCTGAAAACGTATGGCGGACACTGGGGTC